>NZ_VJWE01000010.1 GCF_007993815.1 Acidovorax delafieldii | reverse complement strand
TGAACCGCCCCGGGTTTTGAGGAGGCTCTTTTCTCTGAGAGGATTGAGCCATGAGCAAGAAGTCAAACAAGTTCTCACCCGAGGTTCGCGAACGCGCTGTTCGCATGGTGCAGGAGCACCGAGGCGAGTACCCCTCGCTGTGGGCCGCGATCGAATCCATCGCCCCCAAGATTGGCTGTGTGCCGCAGACCCTCAACGAATGGGTCAAGCGCGATGAGATCGACACCGGCGCGAGGGCCGGTGTCACGACGACCGACCTGCAGCGCCTGAAGGAACTCGAACGCGAGAACAAGGAGCTGCGCAAGGCCAACGAGATCCTCAAGCTGGCCAGCGCGTTTTTCGCCCAGGCGGAACTCGACCGCCGTCTGAAGTCCTGAAGGGCTTCATCGATCAGCATCGACAGGCCTACGGGGTCGAGTCGATCTGCAAGGTGCTGCAGATCGCCCCGTCTGGCTATTGGCGCCATGCCGCCCAACAGCGCAACCCAGCCCTGCGATGTCAGCGCGCTCTGCGTGACGGCGTCCTGGCGCCTCACATCGAGCGCGTGTGGCAAGCCAACATGCAGGTGTACGGTGCCGACAAGGTCTGGAAGCAGCTCAACCGCGAAGGTATCCCCATTGCCCGCTGCACGGTCGAGCGGCTCATGCGCCGTCTCGGCCTGCAGGGGGTGCGCCGTGGCAAGGTAGTGCGCACCACCGTGAGCGATGGCAAGGCATCATGCCCGCTGGATCGGGTCAACAGGGTCTTCAAGGCCGATCGACCCAACCAGCTTTGGGTCTCTGACTTCACGTATGTGTCGACCTGGCAGGGCTGGCTGTACGTGGCCTTCGTGATCGACGTGTATGCGCGGCGCATCGCGGGCTGGCGCGTAAGCCGCTCCATGCACACAGACTTTGTTCTGGATGCCCTGGAGCAGGCGCTTTATGACCGCCAACCCGAGCGCGATGGCGCCTTGACCCATCACTCCGATCGCGGGTCGCAATACGTGTCCATTCGCTACACGGAGCGCCTGGCAGAGGCAGGCATCGAGCCCTCGGTGGGCAGCAAGGGTGACAGCTACGACAACGCCCTGGCCGAGACGATCAACGGGCTGTACAAGGCCGAGGTGATTCATCGCCGATCCTGGCCAACGCGCGAATCGGTGGAGTTGGCAACCCTCGAATGGGTGTCCTGGTTCAACCACCACCGGCTCTTGGAGCCCATCGGCTACATACCGCCGGCCGAAGCTGAGGCAAACTACTACCGGCATCTCGCCAGTCAAATCTCCACGGTGGAGGTCTGACTTAAACCAACCGGCCTCCACGAAACACGGGGCGGTTCA
>NZ_VJWE01000009.1 GCF_007993815.1 Acidovorax delafieldii | reverse complement strand
ATGACGCAACAGAACGCGGCGCTGGTGGAAGAGTCCACGGCGGCAGCTGCCTCGATGCGTGACCAGGCACAGCACCTGGCGCAGGTGGTGTCGGTATTCAACGTGGGAGCGGTGGCCACCCGGGCGCCGGCAGCGGCACCCCGCGCTGCAGCACCGGCGCCTGCGCCACGGCCTGCGCCGGCCGCCAAGGCCCCACTGGGCAACAAGCCTGCCACCGCCAGTAAGGCGGCCGCCAGCGCGCCCAAGGCCCCATCGCGGCTGGCGCCGCCAGTTGCACCCGCAGTCACACAGTCGGCAGCCCCTGCGCCCAAGGCTGCGGCCAAGGGCGGGGACGACGACTGGGAAAGCTTCTGATTCCTGGCCCTTGCGTGCCCTGAAGGCTCAGGGGCGTAGGCCTGTCAGGGCCCGCAATACTGGGACCAGAGGCTTGGGTGTGGCGGGCTGGGACTTGTGTGCCGGTCTGGCCCCGTCAGGCCGTGGGTTCTAGCGCCTGTTCGATCTGTCTTCGTTCGCGCATTCCTGGCGGATTTTGGATGCGGGTTTTTCCCGGTGGGGCATGAGTCCGCCGGTGCCTTGGGCTGGCGTAGGCTATGGCCTGTTGTTGATGTAATCGAATGTGTCTTGCACGCCATGCGCAGACCATGGAGACATCACCGATCCACGAGGAAAAACCAACCATGCAATTTGACAATATCCGCGTCTCCCGCAAGCTGTGGGGCGCCTTTCTGGGGCTCATGATTGCCATGTTGCTGCTGTCTGCGTTTGCGCAGAACCGGGGCAACTCTTCGATGTCGGCGGCCATGGACGCCGTGGTCGAGATCGAGGCCCGCATCTCGGCTGCTGTGCGCTGGCGGGGCGCCACCGAAACGGCTGTCACCATGGTCATGGGCGGCGCGGTGACCACCGATTCGGTGCTGGCCGAGCAATACGGCGCCAAGGTCAAGGAGATCATTGGCAACATCAACAAGGTGCAGGAAGGCATCGTGGCCTCGGCCACCGCGCCCGAGGAGAAAGCCTCGCTCGACAAGGTGCTGGAGGCGCGCAAGGCCGTGCTGGCGGCCACCGCCAAGACCTGGGAGCTCAAGGGCGCAGGCGATGCCGTCGCCACCCAACGCTATGCGGACGACGAGTTTGCCCCCCTGGTCACCAAGTACCTCAAGGCGCAGGATGAGTTTGTGGCCACGCTCGAAAAGCGCCGCGACGTGATCCGTGCCGAAGCCACCCAGCGCCGCATCGAATACGCCATCACCGGCATCATCAGCTCCATGGTGCTGATGGCGGCGGGCCTGTTCCTGGCCTGGAAGCTGGTGCGCTCCATCACCCTGCCGCTGAACGAAGCGGTCGAGACCATCGATGCCATTGCAGCAGGCGATCTGACGCGCGAGCTGCAATCCACCCGCAAGGACGAGTTTGGCCACATGCTGCGTTCGCTGTCGGCCATGTCGTCACGGCTGCGTGGTGTGGTGAGCGAAGTGCGCCAGGGGGTGGATTCGGTCTCGTCGGCGTCGGTGGAGATTGCCAAC
>NZ_VJWE01000007.1 GCF_007993815.1 Acidovorax delafieldii | reverse complement strand
GCTCAGCTGGGAGAGCACCTGCTTTGCAAGCAGGGGGTCGTCGGTTCGATCCCGTCATCCTCCACCAACCACACTTCGGGAATTCAACACCAAAGCTGCTTTGAAAGAGGCTGCTTTGTTGTTGATCAATATCGATTGATCAATCGGCTGTTCTTTAAAAATTCATAGAGTCGAAATCAGAGTTGCCAGGGGAAACTGCACATTCGTAAAGGTTTAGTGCAGACCGTGCCCCTGGTGACAAATTTTTGATTGCGTCAAAACGAATGTTCAATGAGCAAACGTGATTGCGAAAGTGATTGCGAAGTAATTTGAACTCAGTAATGACGAATGTTTCTTGATAGTGATATTGAGGAATTATTCACATTACGGCATAACGCGCCAGGTGAAAGACCTGGCAAGTCCTTGAGATGACGGCGATATCTTGAAAGAGATGTCAAAGTTATAGGGTCAAGTGACTAAGAGCATGTGGTGGATGCCTTGGCGATTACAGGCGACGAAAGACGTGATAGCCTGCGATAAGCTTCGGGGAGCTGGCAAATAAGCTTTGATCCGGAGATTTCTGAATGGGGAAACCCACCTCGCAAGAGGTATCGCATACTGAATACATAGGTATGCGAGGCGAACCGGGTGAACTGAAACATCTCAGTAGCTCGAGGAAAAGACATCAACCGAGATTCCGAAAGTAGTGGCGAGCGAAATCGGAAGAGCCTTCTAGTGATAGCACGACTGTTAGCAAAACGGGATGGAAAGCCCGGCCATAGCAGGTGATAGCCCTGTATGCGAAAACAGACGTGTGGTACTAAGTTAGAGAAAAGTAGGGCGGGACACGAGAAATCCTGTCTGAATATGGGGGGACCATCCTCCAAGGCTAAATACTCGTAATCGACCGATAGTGAACCAGTACCGTGAGGGAAAGGCGAAAAGAACCCCGGGAGGGGAGTGAAATAGATCCTGAAACCGCATGCTTACAAAAAGTAGGAGCCCGCAAGGGTGACTGCGTACCTTTTGTATAATGGGTCAGCGACTTACATTCAGTGGCAAGGTTAACCGAATAGGGAAGCCGTAGAGAAATCGAGTCCGAATAGGGCGAATCAGTCGCTGGGTGTAGACCCGAAACCAAGTGATCTATCCATGGCCAGGATGAAGGTGCCGTAACAGGTACTGGAGGTCCGAACCCACTAGTGTTGCAAAACTAGGGGATGAGCTGTGGATAGGGGTGAAAGGCTAAACAAACTTGGAAATAGCTGGTTCTCTCCGAAAACTATTTAGGTAGTGCCTCAAGTATTACCTGCGGGGGTAGAGCACTGTTTAGGCTAGGGGGTCATGGCGACTTACCAAACCTATGCAAACTCCGAATACCGCAGAGTACAGCTTGGGAGACAGAGCACCGGGTGCTAACGTCCGGACTCAAGAGGGAAACAACCCAGACCGCCAGCTAAGGTCCCTAAAATTGGCTAAGTGGGAAACGAAGTGGGAAGGCTAAAACAGTCAGGATGTTGGCTTAGAAGCAGCCATCATTTAAAGAAAGCGTAATAGCTCACTGATCGAGTCGTCCTGCGCGGAAGATGTAACGGGGCTAAGCCAGTTACCGAAGCTGCGGATTTGCAATTTATTGCAAGTGGTAGGAGAGCGTTCTGTAGGCCTGTGAAGGTGTCTGGTAACGGATGCTGGAGGTATCAGAAGTGCGAATGCTGACATGAGTAGCGTTAAAGGGGGTGAAAAGCCCCCTCGCCGTAAGCGCAAGGTTTTCTACGCAACGTTCATCGGCGTAGAGTGAGTCGGCCCCTAAGGCGAGGCAGAGATGCGTAGCTGATGGGAAACAGGTCAATATTCCTGTACCGATCAATAGTGCGATGTGGGGACGGAGAAGGTTAGCTCAGCCAACTGTTGGATATGTTGGTTCAAGCCTGTAGTCGTGCTCGGTAGGCAAATCCGCCGGGCTTAGATGAGGGGTGATAACGAGTCTGCTTGCAGACGAAGTGAGTGATACCCTGCTTCCAGGAAAAGCCACTAAGCTTCAGCTATTGACGACCGTACCGCAAACCGACACTGGTGCGCGAGATGAGTATTCTAAGGCGCTTGAGAGAACTCAGGAGAAGGAACTCGGCAAATTGATACCGTAACTTCGGGAGAAGGTATGCCCCAAGTAGGTGAACTCGTACAGAGGGAGCCCAACGGGGTTGCAAAAAATCGGTGGCTGCGACTGTTTAATAAAAACACAGCACTCTGCAAACACGAAAGTGGACGTATAGGGTGTGACGCCTGCCCGGTGCTGGAAGATTAAATGATGGGGTGCAAGCTCTTGATTGAAGTCCCAGTAAACGGCGGCCGTAACTATAACGGTCCTAAGGTAGCGAAATTCCTTGTCGGGTAAGTTCCGACCTGCACGAATGGCGTAACGATGGCCACACTGTCTCCTCCTGAGACTCAGCGAAGTTGAAATGTTTGTGATGATGCAATCTCCCCGCGGAAAGACGGAAAGACCCCATGAACCTTTACTGTAGCTTTGTATTGGACTTTGAACAGATCTGTGTAGGATAGGTGGGAGGCTTTGAAGTGAGGACGCTAGTTCTCATGGAGCCAACGTTGAAATACCACCCTGGTGTGTTTGAGGTTCTAACCTAGGTCCATTATCTGGATCGGGGACAGTGCATGGTAGGCAGTTTGACTGGGGCGGTCTCCTCCCAAAGCGTAACGGAGGAGTTCGAAGGTACGCTAGTTACGGTCGGACATCGTGACGATAGTGCAATGGCATAAGCGTGCTTAACTGCGAGACTGACAAGTCGAGCAGATGCGAAAGCAGGACATAGTGATCCGGTGGTTCTGTATGGAAGGGCCATCGCTCAACGGATAAAAGGTACTCTGGGGATAACAGGCTGATACCGCCCAAGAGTTCATATCGACGGCGGTGTTTGGCACCTCGATGTCGGCTCATCTCATCCTGGGGCTGTAGCCGGTCCCAAGGGTATGGCTGTTCGCCATTTAAAGAGGTACGTGAGCTGGGTTTAAAACGTCGTGAGACAGTTTGGTCCCTATCTTCCGTGGGCGCTGCAGATTTGAGGAAGCCTGCTCCTAGTACGAGAGGACCGGAGTGGACACACCTCTGGTGTATCGGTTGTCACGCCAGTGGCATTGCCGAGTAGCTAAGTGTGGAAGAGATAACCGCTGAAAGCATCTAAGCGGGAAACTCGTTTCAAGATGAGATCTGCCGGGGCCTTGAGCCCCCTAAAGAGTCGTTCAAGACCAGGACGTTGATAGGTCAGGTGTGGAAGCGCAGTAATGCGTTAAGCTAACTGATACTAATTGCTCGTGCGGCTTGACCCTATAACTTTGATAGCCAACACGCAACCAGCGTGAAGCTCAAAGTCTGTTATGCCAAGTTAGACGCAGTCAAAACACAAACATCTGATTCCAGACTCTATGAATTCGCCAGGCAGTTCACAAAAACTGCCCAGCACCAAGTTATGCCTGATGACCATAGCAAGTTGGTCCCACTCCTTCCCATCCCGAACAGGACAGTGAAACGACTTTGCGCCGATGATAGTGCGGGTTCCCGTGTGAAAGTAGGTCATCGTCAGGCTCTTACAGCCCAGAAAACCCCAGTCAGATATGACTGGGGTTTTTTGCTTT
>NZ_VJWE01000006.1 GCF_007993815.1 Acidovorax delafieldii | reverse complement strand
AAACAAATCAGACCAAAATCTTCTTCGTTTTGCAAACCTCGCTGCGATCAGCGAAGCCTTGAATTCTAGCACAGTTTTTTAAGAACTGTCAAACTTTTGCTTTCTTTTTCACCCCGCTTCAACGATCACCTGCAATTCGCGGCAACCATCTCCACCGAGCGAAGCCTTGTATTCTATACCGGTTTTTAACCACCAAGAAGACAAAACCAAACTTTCTTCGCCAACCTTCCGGGCCATCTGCCGCAGCACCTAAGCGCCACCACAAACCACCCCATCGACCCCAACACTTTTGCGCTCAGGTCTCAGTAGCGAAGCCCTCTACTATAGCACGGTTTACAACAGGCAGCAGGGAAAACCCAGGGATTGATCTAACAGTCCGTGTACACGGGACAAGCCCCTCAACCACCAACGGCCGCAACCGCAGACTCCAAAGCATCTACGAATAGGAAGGCCACATCGCAGCCTGTCTGATCAAAGATTTCCTGGAAGCAGGTCGGGCTGGTGACATTGATCTCTGTGACGCAGTCGCCGATCACGTCTACACCTGCCAGCAGCAAGCCACGCGACTGCAGCACCGGGCCTAGCGCTTCTCCAATCTCACGATCCCGCGCAGACAGAGGGCGCGCCACGCCCTTGCCGCCGGCGGCCAGATTGCCGCGCACTTCGCTGCCCTGGGGAATGCGCGCCAGGCAAAACGGCACAGGCTTGCCGCCGATGATGAGGACCCGTTTGTCGCCATCGACGATTTCGGGCAAAAACTTTTGCACCATCACGCTTTGCGCGCCGTGGCGGTTGAGGGTTTCGGTGATGCTGCCCAGGTTGAGGCCGTCTGGGCCCACACGGAAGATGCCCATCCCACCCATGCCATCCAGAGGCTTGAGGATGATGTCCTGGTGCTCCGCATGAAAGCGGCGAATGTCTTCCGCATCCCGGGTGACCAGCGTCGGTCCGATGAACTGTGGAAACTCCATGATGGCCAGCTTTTCCGGATGGTCCCGCAGAGCGCTGGGTTTGTTGAACACCCGGGCGCCATCGCGCTCCGCCTGCTCCAGCAGGTGGGTGGCGTAAAAGTACTCGCTGTCGAAGGGCGGGTCCTTGCGCATGAGTACAGCATCAAAATCAGCCAACGCTGCGCTGCGCTGCGGCTGGGCCTCGTACCAATGGGTGGCATCCCCCGTGAGGCGGACGTTCTGCACCCGTGCGGTGACCTTGCTGCCGCGCTGCCAGGTGATGTGCTGCGGTTCGCAGACCGTGAGGGCATGACCACGCCGCTGTGCCTCGCGCATCATGGCGAAGGTGGTGTCCTTGTAGATCTTGAAGCTTTGCAGCGGGTCGGCGATGAAGAGCAGTTTCATGGTGTCGGGTCAAGGAATGGAGGAGGCCAGGGGCCCAGGCAGCCAAGGCGACTTACGCGCCGCTGGCCTGCGAACGCCTGTACTGTTGCACAAATAGCGCAATGCTGCCGGCCACCACGCCCCAGAAGGCCGAGCCCACCCCAACGATGACCACACCGCTGAGGGTGACGAGAAAGGTAATGAGTGCCGCCTCGCGGTGCGACTCGTCCCGCAGCGCCGCCGCCAGGCCGTTGCCAATGGTGCCCAGAAGCGCCAAACCCGCAATGGCCACCACCAGCTCTTTGGGAAAGGCGGTAAGCAGCCCGGTGATGACTGCGCCAAACAGACCGATCGCCACATAGATGGCGCCACATGCCACCGCGGCCGTGTAGCGCCGGCGGCGATCGGCGTGCGCCTCGGGGCCCATGCACATCGCGGCGGTGATGGCGCTGAAGTTGAGCGCAAACGCCCCGAAGGGCGCCAGCACCAGGGTGGCCAGACCCGTGAGCGTGATGAGCCGGGAGATGGGCAAGTTGTAGCCCGACGCCCGGATCACCGCCACCCCGGGCAGGTTCTGCGACGCCATGGTGACCACAAACAAAGGAATCGCCAGGCTGACGGCAGCCGCTACGCTGAACTGGGGCGCCGTGAAAACGGGCAGGGCCAGCTCCAGCTGCACCGCCGACCAGGCCATCTGCCCCTGGGTGGCCACGAACACCACCGCTACGGCGAGGGTGATGACCACCGCATACCGGGCAGCCAAACGGCGGCTGACCAGATACACCATCAACATCAGCAGCACCAAAGGCAATGCGGTCTGGGCTGCCGCAAACGCCTGCAGGCCAAAGCGGGCCAGCACGCCGGCCAGCAGGGCAGCGGCGATTTCCATGGGGATGCGGTTCATCACGCGCTCGAACCAACCGGTGACGCCTGCCAGGGTGATGAGCAACGCGCTGATCATGAAGGCGCCGATGGCCTCGCCCATGCTGAAGCCGCCCGCCAACCCCGCAGTGGCCAGCACGGCGGCGCCCGGTGTGGACCAAGCCACCATGACGGGCTGGCGCAAGATCAGCGAGGGCACCAGCGAACACAGGCCCATGCCCAGACCCAGCGCCCACATCCAGGACGTGATCTGCGCGGGTGTGGCCCCAAATGCCAGGGCGGCCTGGAAGACGATGGCCACCGAGCTGGTAAAGCCCACCAGCACCGCCACGAAACCCGCCACCGACGTGGAAAGGCTCAGGTCTTTGAAAAATTGCATGGGCGCGATTCTGGCACCGCGCGCGCCTGGCGCTCAGGCAGGCCGTCAGCCCACTCCAAAAGCTACAGTATTAATAGCACCTCAGACAATGAGCACTAGCGCTACAAGGCAAAAACAGCGTAAAACCAGCCCGAGGCTCCATCCCAGGCCAGGGGGAGCCCCCTCAGCCCTTCAGATCTCGATCTTGGAGCCCAGCTCGACCACGGCGTTGTTGGGCAGGTGCAGGAAGTCGGCCGCGCCACTGGCGTTGTGGTGCATTTGGGCAAACAGCTTTTCGCGCCAAGGCGCCATGCCGCTGCCGATGGTGGGGATGACGGTGTCCCGCGACAGGAAATAGCTGGTGGTCATGGACTCCAGCTCGCAGCCACGCCCACGCAGCAGCTCCAGCGCGCGGGGCAGGTCGGGGTCGTTCTTGAAGCCGTAATGCACCACCACCTGCCAGCAGTCGTGCCCCAGCGACTCGACCTGCAGCCGTTTGTCCAGGCCAATCCAGGGTGTCTCATGGTTGTGCACGGTGACAAACAGGTTTTGCTGGTGCAGCACCTTGTTGTGCTTGAGGTTGTGCAGCAGGGCATTGGGCACCGCGCCGGTTTCGGCCGTCAGGAAGACGGCTGTGCCATCCACCCGCGTGGGCGGGCTGATGAAGATCGACTCCAGGAAGTCCTTGAGGTCGATGGCGTCGGCACGCAGCTTGTCATTGAGCAGGCGGCGCCCTTCCTTCCAGGTCATCATGAGCGAGAACACGATGCCGCCGATCATCAGCGGGAACCAGCCGCCCTGGAACAGCTTGAGCAGGTTGGAGGCGAAGAACGCCAGGTCCACCACAAAGAAGCAGCCCGTGGCCGCAACGCACAGCGCCAGCGGATACCGCCAGCCGTAGCGGATCACGAAGAAGGTCAGCGTGGTGGTGATCAGCATGTCCAGCGTCACCGCGATGCCGTAGGCGGCTGCCAGATTGCTCGACGAGCGGAACATCACCACCGCCAGCACGATGGCCACGAACAGCCCCCAGTTGACCAGCGGCATATAGATCTGGCCCGTGTCGCGCACGCTGGTGTGCTGGATGTTCAGGCGCGGCAGGTAGCCCAGCTGGATGACCTGCTTGGTCACGCTGAACGCGCCGGTGATCAGCGCCTGCGAGGCAATCACGGTGGCCATGGTGGCCAGGATCACCAAAGGCACCAGCGCCCAGTCGGGGGCCATCAGATAGAACGGGTTCTTGACGGCCTCGGGCTCAGCCAGCAGCAGCGCGCCCTGGCCAAAATAATTGAGGGTGAGCGCCGGCATGGCCACACCAAACCAGGCCATGCGGATCGGGCGCTTGCCGAAGTGGCCTAGGTCGGCATACAAGGCCTCGGCGCCCGTCACGCACAGCACCACCGCGCCCAGAATGATGAAACTGGTGCCCGGGTTGGCCCACATGAAGCCCAGCGCGTGGTGCGGACTCAGCGCCCACAAGATCTCCGGGTGCCCCACGATGTGCGACACGCCCAGCAGCGCGATGGTGACAAACCACACCAACGTGATGGGGCCAAAAAACTTGCCGATGCCGCCCGTGCCGCGCTTTTGCACGGCAAACAGGCAAAACAGCACCACCAGCGTGATCGGTATCACGTAGTGCTTGAAGTGATCCGACACCACTTCCAGCCCCTCCACCGCCGACAGCACCGAGATGGCCGGGGTGATAACGCCATCGCCGTAAAACAGCGAAGTGCCAAAAATGCCCACGGCCAGCAACACGCTGCGCAGCTGGGGCTTGTCTTTGACCGCCTGGGAGGCCAGGGCCAGCATGGCGATGAGGCCCCCCTCACCGTGGTTGTCGGCGCGCAGCACCAGCACCACGTACTTCAGGGAGACGATGACCGTGAGGGTCCAGAAAAAGATGGAGAGGATGCCGTAGATGTTTGCGGGCGTGAACGGCACATGGCCGGACCCGAACACCTCCTTGACGGCATACAGCACGCTGGTGCCGATATCGCCATACACAACACCGATGGCGCCCAGCGTGAGCGCTGCGAGCGATGACTTGGAGCTTTGCACTGACCACCCCCGCGCACTGGGCCTGACGGGGTTCCGTTACTTTTGGGAACGCTATTGTGCGCCTGAGCCAGATCAAGCGATTGGAGGCGAAACCCCATGTTGCGACGCAGCAACTTGCCCTTGGCAACCGGGCGCGGGCGTGGCATGCGGGACCACCGCACTCCCCCGCAGGCCCGCTGTGCAGCGTCGCCGAGAGGGCGCAGACGTTGAAACCCGGTGCCCCCAAGACCCGTAAGGGGCCCCAGAGACCCTGGTTTTCAGTCGTACACCTCGGCGTCGGGGTTGGTGGCCTCCAGCTCGTAGCTGGCCGCCAGCATCGCCAGCCGGGCCACCACGCCGTACATATAGAAGCGGTTGGGCGCGCTCACACCCGGGCGCACGCCAGGCTGGGGCATGTGGGTGCTGTGTTCAAAGGCCAGGGGCACAAAGCTCGCGCCGGGGGCGTTGAGGTTTTCATCCACACCGCGCTCGGCGTGC
This sequence comes from Acidovorax delafieldii, assembly GCF_007993815.1. GTDB lineage: Bacteria > Pseudomonadota > Gammaproteobacteria > Burkholderiales > Burkholderiaceae_C > Acidovorax > Acidovorax delafieldii. The sequence continues at coordinate 7,476 of NZ_VJWE01000006.1, read as the reverse complement.
ATGCGGTAGAAGCCCCCCACCACGTAGCGGTCCATCATGTAGACCACAGGCTCGGCCACGGCGTCGTTCACGCGCTCCTGCGTCAGCACCCCTTCCTGGATGATGACTTCGCTCACCGGCTGGCCGTCCTTGATCACGGCCATCTTGTTGCGCGTCTTGCGGTTGACCGCGTCCAGCTCCTTGGCGTCGCGCACGGTCATGATGCCCATGCCGTAGGTGCCGTTGTTGGCCTTGACGATCACGAAGGGCTTTTCGTTGATGCCGTATTCCTTGTACTTGCGGCGCACCTTGGTCAGGAGTGCGTCCACGCTGGTCTGCAGCTGGTCCATGCCCGTGCCCTCAGCAAAGTCCACCTCGCCGCACTGGCTGTACATGGGGTTGACCAGCCAGGGGTCGATGCCCAGCATCTTGCCAAAACGCTTGGCCACCTCTTCGTAGTTCTTGAAGTGGGTGCTCTTCTTGCGCACGCTCCAGCCGGCGTGCAGCGGGGGCAGCAGATACTGCTCGTGGATGTCTTCCAGAATGCCGGGGGCGCCTGCGGTGAGGTCGTTGTTCAGCAGGATGGTGCAGGGGTCAAAGTCCTTGAGCCCCAGGCGGCGCTTGGTGCGCACCACGGGTTCCAGGGTCACGGTGTCGCCGTTGGGCAGCTCGATCAGCGTGGACTTCTTGATCTCGGGGCTGATGGAGCCGACCCGCACGTTCAGGCCCGCCATGTTGAAGATGCGCTGCAGCTGCACCACGTTGGACAGGTAGAACGTGTTGCGCGTGTGGTTCTCCGGAATGATCAGCAGGTTACGCGCTTCGGGGCAGATCTTCTCGATGGCAGCCATCGCAGCCTGCACGGCCAGGGGCAGCATCTCCTTGGTCAGGTTGTTCCAGCCGCCCGGGAACAGGTTGGTGTCGACCGGGGCCAGCTTGAACCCCGCATTGCGGATGTCTACCGACGTGTAGAACGGCGGGGTGTGCTCCATCCACTCCAGCCGGAACCAGCGTTCGATGGCGGGCATCGAGTCAAGAATGCGCTGTTCGAGTTCGTTGATCGGCCCGGTGAGGGCCGTGATGAGATGCGGAACCATGGAAAGCCCTCGGGAAGCGATTGCGGTGAATTGTAGGATGTGGGGTCAGGCCGGGTTTTCGCAAGCCACCCCTTGGTGGTACCACGGCCCGGCCCCCTACCGGCGCCAGAACGCCGGGGTCAGCAAGGCCATGAAGCTCAGAATCTCCAGCCGCCCCAGCAGCATGGCCAGGGTGCATACCCAGATCTGGAAATCGGTCAGCACCGCGTAGTTGGACGCGGGCCCCACGCTGCCCAGGCCCGGGCCCGCGCAGTTGACGCTGGCCAGCACCACCGAAAACGCCGTCACCGCGTCCAGGTCCGTCAGCAGCATGACCATACTCAGACCAAAGACCGTGCCGCCATAGACCAGCATGAAGGCCAGCACCGAGAAGATCACCCGGTTGTCCACTGCAGCGCCACCCAGTTGCACCGGCTGCACGGCGCGCGGGTGCACCAGACGGTTCATCTCGCGGCGCGCCTGCTTGACCAGAATGAGCATACGGACCATCTTGATGCCCCCGCCCGTCGAGCCCGCACTGGTGGCCACACCCGACAGCAGCAGCATGAACACCGGCGCAAACACGGGCCATGCCAGGTAGTCCACCGTGGCGTAGCCGGTGGTGGTGGCCAGCGACACCAGGTTGAACATGCCATGGCGCAGCGCGTCCAGCGGCCCATACACGCCCTTGGCCCACAACAGCAGCGCCACCAGCAGACCGCCGCCAATCAGCGTCACCAGCGTGGCCCGCAGCTCCGGGTCGCGCCAGAAGCCGCCCCACTGGCCCTTGCGAATGGCGACGAAGTACAGCGCAAAATTGCAGCTGGCCACCAGCATGAAGAAGATGCAGATCGCCTCCAGCAGCGGCGACTGGAAGCACCCAAAGCTCAGGTCGTGAGACGACAGCCCGCCCAGGCTCACGGTGGTGAACATGTGCATCAACGCATCCAGCGGCCCCATGCCCCCGGCCCAGTAGGCCAGGCCACACAGCACGGAGAACAGCGCATACACCCCCCAGAGCCCCTTGGCCGTGCCGGTCATACGTGGCGTGAGCTTGGTGTCCTTCAGCGGCCCCGCCGCCTCGGCCTTGAACAGCTGGCTGCCCCCGACGCCCAGCAGCGGCAGCACGGCCACGGCCAAAATCAGGATGCCCATGCCCCCCATCCACTGCAAGAAGGTGCGCCACACATTCACCGACACCGGCAACGCATCCAGGCCCGCCAGCACGGTGGAGCCCGTGGTCGTCAGCCCCGACACCGCCTCGAAGTAGGCGTGCGTGAACGACAGCGGGTGCCCGGTGTAGTGCCCGGCCAGCATCAGCGGCAGCGCGGCCGACAGGGGCAGCAACATCCACACCAGAGAGACCAGCATCACGCCGTGGCGCGGCTGCAGCTCTTGCCGGAACAGCCGCAACCGCCACCACAGCCACGCGCCCGCCAGCATCGTGGCGCCCATGGACAGCGGGTACACAAACCAGACGCCGTCGCGCGTCCACAGCGAGACTGCCAGCGGCAGGCCCATGGACAGCGAGAAGATCATCACCAGAATGCCCAGCACGCGCAGAACGGGAAACATGTCCGTCATGACTCGGGCCCCTGGTCCATGGCAGCCGACATCGCATGCAGCCGTCGATACTCGTGCAGCCCAGGCGAGGGCCGCCGCGCAAGGGCCGCCCCGTCGCAGAGGCGGCGCTTCGCTGGCGTGCGCTGGCGGCGTCCTCCTGCCCGCAGCGCACAGCGCTGCGAGAGCGGGGGGAAGGCGCGAAGCGACTCAGGGGGGTGCATCAAAAGAACGTCGCGCTCACGCGAAAGAGCTTTTCCACATCGCGCACCAGCCGCTTGTTGGGCAGGAAGAACACCACGTGGTCATTGCTCTCGATCACCGTGGCGCTGCGCGGGATGATGACCTCGGGCTCGCGCAGATCGGCAGCGGATGCACCCGTGGTTTCCGAAGCGTCAGGCAGACCGCGCACGATCAGGCCGATGTGCACATCGCGCGGCAGTTGCAGATCGCTGACCTTGCGGCCGACCACGCGCGAGCTCTTGCGGTCGCCGCGCGCCACGATCTCCAGCGCCTCGGCCACCCCACGGCGCAGGCTGTGCACAGCCTGCACGTCACCCTGGCGCACATAGGCCAGCAACTCGCCCAGCATGGCCTGCGCGGGCGACAGCGCGATGTCGATCTGCGTGCCGTGCATCAGGTCGGCATAGCTGCGCCGGTTGATGAGGGCCAGCACCCGGCTTGCGCCCATGCGCTTGGCCAGCAGGCACGACATGATGTTGTCCTCGTCGTCGTCGGTGAGTGCGAGGAACAGGTCCACCTCCTCGATGCCTTCATCACCCAGCAGGTCTTCGTCGGTGGTGTCGCCCTGCAGCACCAGCACCTCAGGCGGCAGGGCCGACGCCAGCTCCACGCAGCGGTCCGCATGGTCCTCGATGATCTTGATGTGAAAACGCCCGCCCGCCTGGCTGAGTTGCCGCGCCAGCCGCAGACCCAGCCGGCCGGCGCCCGCAATCATGATGCGGCGCACAGGCTGGAGCTGCTGGGATGCCGGGCGGTGCAGAGCGGCCAGCACGTTGGCGATGTGCTCGTGCGCGGCCAGCACGAACACCTCGTCCCCCGGCTCGACGCGCGTGCGGCCGTCGCAGGCGATGAATCGGTCAGGCTCGTCGGGGAAGCGCCGGTAGATGGCCACCATGCGCATCGCCAGCTCCGGCGCACTCTCGCGCAGCGCGCCGATGGAGTGCCCCACCATCGGAGCCCCCGCACGCGCCCGCACCGACACCAGGCATGCGCGGCCTCCGGCAAATTCGCGCACCTGCATGGCCTCGGGGTACTCGATGAGCTTGCCGATGTAGCGGGTCAGCGATTCTTCGGGGCAGATGATGCGGTCCACCGCAAACCCCTCGGGGCCCACCAGCCGCTCATGGGCCTCGAAGCCTGTGGTCCGCACCCGCGCAATGCGCTTGGGGATGTTGAACAGCAGCTGCGCGATCTTGCAGCACACCAGGTTGGTCTCGTCCTGCGCGGCGCAGGCGATCAGCAGGTCGGTGTCCTCGGCCCCCGCCTCGGCCAGCACGGCAGGCTCGATGCCGTTGCCCACCACCCCGCGCAGATCAAACCGCGACTCCAGGTCGCGCAGGCGCGCGGCGTCGGTGTCGATGACGGTGATGTCGTTGCGCTCGGACACCAGGCTGTCTGCCACGCTCTGGCCCACGCGGCCGGCGCCGAGGATGATGATTTTCATATGAAATAGGCCGCAAGCGCTAGTCGAACATGCGCCAGCAGCTATCGTTTCAGGAGCACATCAGGCCCGCACCTCACCTTCGCCCAGCACCACGTACTTGAGCGAAGTGAGGCCTTCGATGCCCACCGGGCCCCGCGCATGGAACTTGTCGGTGCTGATGCCGATTTCGGCGCCCAGGCCGTACTCGAAACCGTCGGCAAACCGCGTGCTCGCGTTCACCATCACGCTGGCCGAATCCACCTCGCGCAGGAACTGCTGGGCGTGCATGTGGTCGCGCGTCAGGATGGCATCGGTGTGGTGGCTGGAATAGTGGTTGATGTGCGCAATGGCTTCATCCACACCCGCCACCACTTTCACGCTGATGATGGGGGCTAGGTATTCCTCGCTCCAGTCTTGCTCGGTGGCGGGCACCACATGGGCACCAGGTACCGACTGCAAAATCGCCAGCGACTCGGGGCAACCCCGCATCTCCACGCCCTTGGCGGCATACACCGCGCCGATCTGGGGCAGAAAATCTGCCGCCACGCCACGCGCCACCAACAGACCTTCGCTCGCGTTGCAGGGGCTGTACTTGTTGGTCTTGGCGTTGTCGGCCACCTTGACGGCCATCGCGATGTCGCAGGGGTCGTCCACATAGGTGTGGCAGTTACCGTCCAGGTGCTTGATCACGGGCACCTTGGCATCGCGGCTGATGCGCTCGATCAGGCCCTTGCCGCCGCGCGGGATGATCACGTCCACAAACTGCGGCATGGCAATGAGCTGGCCCACGGCCTCGCGGTCGGTGGTCTGCACCAGCTGCACCGCGTCCTGTGGCAGGCCCGCCTCGGCCAGCGCCTGCTGCACCAGCTTGGCCAGCGCCTTGTTCGAATCAATGGCCTCCGAGCCGCCGCGCAGGATGCAGGCGTTGCCACTCTTGATGCTGAGGCTGGCCGCCTCGATGGTGACGTTGGGACGGCTCTCGTAAATCATGCCGAACACCCCAATCGGCACGCGCATCTGCCCCACGCGGATGCCGCTGGGCTGCTGCTTCATGCCGAGGATCTCGCCAATGATGTCGGGCATGGCGGCCAGCTGCTCGCAGCCCTCGGCACAAGTCTCCAGCACCTTGGGGGTGAGCTTGAGCCGGTCCACCATCGGGCCCGCCAGCCCATTGGCCACGGCGCGCTCCAGGTCTTTGGCATTGTCGACCTGCAGCGCAGCCACGTTTTCGCGCAGCAACCGGGCCAGCGCTTTGAGCGCTTTGTTTTTGATAGCTGCTGGCGCTTTGGCCATCAGCGCAGAGGCCGTTTTTGCCTGGAGACCGAGAGAGTACGTGTATTCAGCGACGTTGAGGGCGTTCATCCTGCGATTTTGCCGCACTTGGTATCGGCCCGGTGGGCGCGGGCCCATGGCTGCTTTACCCTCGGGTGTATCACCCATCCTGGCCCCGCCCGGCTACGCCATGACCGACACCGCCCACACCCAGCTCACCACCTTCATCCAGGCCCTGCAAGCCTTTGAAAGCGGCGACCACACCGCCGCCACCCTCAGCACCCTGGCCCGCCAGCAAACCACCCTACTCGCCGCCCTGCCCCCGCGCTACAGCGAAGTGCTGCTGAACCTGCTGGACCGACTGGAATCGAGCGCGCTGTTTTCGGAAGAAAGCTGCTCGTTCAGCCAAAAGGATCTGGTGGCGAACTTGACGATGTGGGCTGAAAAAGCACAGGGCACATTGAACGCTGGCTGACCACTCCGGGGCCGAGCAACGCGACGGCCCGAGTGGCTGTTCGTTTCCCATCCCCTCTGTATGCGCCGAGGAGCGCAGCGGCCAGCGGGTCAGGGCTCGCGACTGTCTGAGCGCAGCGAGTTTGAGCGAGACCCCGCTGGACGCGAGCACCGCAGGTTGCCCGAAGCGAAGCGCAGGGACGCAGACAGTGGGGTCGCCTTTCTTTTGGGTACTTTTCTTTGGCGAAGCAAAGAAAAGTACCTCGCCCGCCGGGGCGACAACCCGGCTCCCGCCGTGCGCACAGGCATGCCACCAAATCAGCGAGCAAGCCCCGACAACCACTCCTAATTTAATAGCTTTCAGTGCTTATCTCACAGGCACTAGAAGCCAAAAATAGGCTCTTCTAGCGAATGCTAGTGACGCCTTGACTCCCCATAGCCGCCTCCAGCACCAGTGCGGGCTGCGGCCCCATGGGGCCTGATCGGTCCAACATCCTGAACCAGCCCAGGTACGAATCAAGGTATTTCGTTGCAACGCCCTTGAAGCGCTGCATCCACCCGCGCAGCCTGCTGACATAGGCATTGACGTTTTGAACATGCCAGGGGCCTCTCACACGCCTACCCCGGCTCACGTTCACCGCCTGGTGCTGCACGCCCAGGGCCCGCGCAGCGCTGGCCAGTGTGACGCTGCCGTCGGTGCATAGGATGGTGTCTGGTGGCAGCAAGGGTTTGAGTGCAGTTTGCACACTCACCGCTTGGTTCGTCTGCAGGATGAGGTTGGCCGTTGCTCCGGCCCGGTCTCGCGCCATCAGCACCGGGGTGTATTCCAAGCCCTTGCAGCCAGCCAGCGCCTTACCGCCGCGTCGGCGAGGACGACGCAGCAAGCCTCTGTGTCCCTTGCAGGAGGCCAGGAAGTAAGACTCATCGGCCTCGGCGATGCCCACAAGCTGGCGTGCCTGCACGCTCTTGGGGCAGGCCAGGAAGCGGTGGCGCCAGCGAAAGGCGGTGCTTTGCGCCACACCCAGGCGCAGGGCCACCTGGTTGAGTGAGAGTCCTTCGCTCAAGACCTGCGCCTGGCCCATCCACTTATCCCGCAGATGCAGGCGTGCCAGCGGTGTTCCAGTCAAGGCGTTGAAGGTGCGCGCGCACTGGCGGCACTTGAAGCGTTGCAGCCCGTTGGCCGAGCCATTCTTGACAAGCTGCGGGCTGCCGCAGTGCGGACAGGTTCGGTGGGCGCTGCCATGTGCTTCTACAACGGCGATGGCTTGACTGTGATCGAGCAGCGCCTGCAGGCAGCTTGCCAGTTGCTGGCGCTGGTGGTGCGTCAGCTGGGGCAGGCTGTGGATCAAGCGCGTCATCTGTTGCTGTCGCATGGCCTTCTCCTGGGGCAGACGCAAGCGCGTCATGCTGGGGAGATGGGGGCGTAGCGCTACGGTTAAAGACTCATCACTAGCATTCGCTAGAAGAGCC
>NZ_VJWE01000005.1 GCF_007993815.1 Acidovorax delafieldii | reverse complement strand
ATTAAGCAATGATCTTGGCCACGACGCCAGCGCCCACGGTACGGCCGCCTTCGCGGATAGCGAAGCGCAGACCTTCTTCCATGGCGATGGGGTTGATCAGCTTCACAGTGATCGACACGTTGTCACCAGGCATGACCATTTCCTTGTCGGCTGGCAGCTCGATGGCGCCAGTCACGTCGGTCGTGCGGAAGTAGAACTGGGGACGGTAGTTGTTGAAGAAAGGAGTGTGGCGACCTCCTTCGTCCTTGCTCAGCACATACACCTCAGCCGTGAAGTGGGTGTGGGGCTTGATCGAGCCGGGCTTGCACAGCACTTGGCCACGCTCCACGTCTTCGCGCTTGGTACCGCGCAGCAGCAGGCCGACGTTGTCGCCAGCTTGGCCTTGGTCCAGCAGCTTGCGGAACATTTCCACGCCGGTGCAGGTGGTCTTTTGCGTGTCGCGGATACCCACGATTTCGATTTCTTCGCCGACCTTGATGATGCCGCGTTCCACGCGACCGGTCACCACGGTGCCGCGGCCGGAGATGGAGAACACGTCTTCCACGGGCATCAGGAAGGCACCGTCCACAGCGCGCTCAGGCGTGGGGATGTAGGTGTCCAGGGCTTCGGCCAGCTTCATGATGGCTTCTTCACCCAGCTTGCCCTTGTCGCCTTCCAGGGCGAGCTTGGCGGAGCCACGGATGATGGGGGTGTCGTCGCCTGGGAAGTCGTACTTGTCCAGGAGTTCGCGCACTTCCATTTCGACGAGTTCCAGCAGTTCTTCGTCGTCCACCATGTCGCACTTGTTCAGGAACACGATGATGTAAGGCACGCCCACTTGGCGAGCCAGCAGGATGTGCTCGCGGGTCTGGGGCATTGGGCCGTCAGCAGCGGAGCAGACCAGGATAGCGCCGTCCATCTGGGCAGCGCCGGTGATCATGTTCTTTACATAGTCGGCGTGACCAGGGCAGTCCACGTGAGCGTAGTGGCGGTTGGCCGTTTCGTATTCCACGTGGGCGGTGTTGATCGTGATACCGCGGGCCTTTTCTTCGGGCGCAGCGTCGATCTGGTCGTAGGCCTTGGCTTCGCCGCCGAACTTGGCGGACAGCACGGTAGCGATAGCTGCCGTCAGCGTCGTCTTGCCATGGTCCACGTGACCGATCGTGCCCACGTTCACGTGGGGCTTGGTCCGCTCGAATTTTCCTTTTGCCATTTTTCCGACTCCGAAAAAAATCTAAATCAACACAACAGGATCTCGGCGCAACCAGAACCGGACGCACCAGAAAATGGTGCCCATGGCGGGAATCGGACCCGCGACCTCTCCCTTACCAAGGGAGTGCTCTACCACTGAGCCACATGGGCAATTGGCGCCGCTCGCACAACACCAAAAATCTCTACTCAACAAACCAGCACAACAAACAATGGAGCGGGAGACGGGAATCGAACCCGCGTCATTAGCTTGGAAGGCTAGGGTTCTACCATTGAACTACTCCCGCGCAGACCACCGGCCTTTGCGAACCCAACTTTGCACTCGCAAAGTTAAGCATCACTCTCAACACTGCTCACTCACTGGTGGAGGGGACTGGATTCGAACCAGTGTAGGCGTAAGCCAACAGATTTACAGTCTGCCCCCTTTAGCCACTCGGGCACCCCTCCGGAGAATTTCGAATTATAGCACCAAATTTTTACGCATTCAGAAATTAAACGCATTTGACGCTCTTCACAAACGCTGTAAGCGCTCGCTGCTGCATGTACCGTTGGTGCGGCTGGCGGGGATCGAACCCACGACCCTTGGCTTCGGAGGCCAATACTCTATCCACTGAGCTACAGCCGCATACCTCTGATTGACGCAGCCTTTGATTATTGCACGCGGCAAGCATCCAAACAAACAAAGCCCTGGCGCTCAGCCACCACAGGATGCAGCAGGCACTTTCGTACCGACCAGCGACAACCCCACACCACGCAAAAATGCGTCGGTGCTGGCGCCACCTACACCAATGAGATCAAAGCCACCGTCATTCAGAATCCAGTTGCGGATCAGCCCATCAAAAAGGGCATGCAGGCTGATGGCCGCGTCCATCGCCGACATCGACAGCACCACCCCTTGCGACTCAGCAGCCAGCGCAAAGTCGCGCGCCAGCTGCTGCGTAAACCCTTCGGAGGCCGCCACATGGCGCTCGCGCAGCCCCATCAGCTCGTTCACGTATTCCACCTTGTACAACGCAATCTCGAAAACCCTTCGGGTGTGCTCGTCCGAGGCCACACTGCGCAGCACCAGCGCCATCACCGCCCGAAGGCGTTGCACAGGATCGGCGCAGGTGCTGTCTTCAAAACTGGCAAAACCCTGTTCCAGCGGCAGCGTGACACGGTCCATCATGGCGCTAAACAGATCCACCTTGTCCTTGAAGTGCCAGTAGATCGCACCACGCGTGGCTCCCGCCGCCTGGGCAATATCACTCAGCGACGCGCGGGACACCCCTTTTTCCCGAAACACCAACTCAGCCGCATCGATCAACCCGTTGCGGGTTGCGATTGCATCTTCTTTTGTCCGGCGCGCCATAGTCAAACATCCTGTTGAGTCTCCAAAACCCCTACGACTGCCTAGGGGCATCTGCAGCAGTCAACAATTATACATTCATGTCTGTATGTATAATTTCTGATCAAACTGTCGGGGCATTGAGCGAAGTGCTCCAGACCTCCCACTTTTTTTCCAAATCCCTTTTTTTGACGCCCACCCAAAGGACTCTCATGCCTCAACTGCGTGACGCATCCGGCACCCCTTACTTGCGTGCCACCACCACCCGACGAGTGCTTTCGCTGGCTGCCATCAGCGCAGCGGTACTGCTTGTGTCCGCCTGTGGCAAGGCCGATGGACAGGCCGCCGGGGCAGGCGGTCCCAAGCCGCCCCCGGTCGAAGTGGGAGTCGTTACCGCCACGCCCGGCGACGTGGGGCTGATCACCGAACTGCCTGGCCGCGTGGAAGCGTCTCGGGTTGCCCAAGTGCGCGCACGGGCCGCCGGCATCCTTCAGCAGCGCGTGTTCAAGGAAGGTAGCGACGTCAAGGCCGGCCAGGTGCTGTTCCGCATTGATCCCGCTCCCTACGCCGCAGCGGCAGAGAGCGCGCGCGCCAGCCTCGCCAAGGCCCAGGCCAATCTGGCACAGGCCAGCGCACAAGCTGAGCGCTATCGCCCCCTGGTTGCAGCCAATGCCATCAGCAAGCAGGACTTTGTAAACGCAGAGGCGGCCGAGAAACAAGCCCAGGCCGACGTGGCGGCCGCCAAGGCTGCTGTGCGCACCGCCGACATCAACCTCAGCTATGCCAGCGTGACCTCCCCCATCTCCGGCCGCATTGGCCGCGCACTGGTCACCGAAGGCGCCTTGGTCGGCCAGGGCGAAGCGACCGCATTGGCTGTGGTGCAGCAGATTGACCCGGTGTACGTGAACTTCACCCAATCGGCCGGTGACGTCTTCCAACTGCGGCGCGCTATGGAAAGTGGGCAGTTCAAGCGCGCTGGCGGCAGCCAGGCAGCCAGCGTCAAGCTGGTGCTCAGCGACGGATCTGAATACGCACAAGCTGGCAAGCTGCTGTTCACGGACTTGTCGGTGGACTCCACCACCGGCCAGGTCACCCTGCGCGCAGAGGTGCCCAACCCCAAGGGCGAGCTGCTGCCCGGACTGTATCTGCGTGTGCGGATTGAACAGGCACAGGCCAGCAACGCCATCACCCTGCCCCAGCAGGCTGTCACGCGCACCCAGCAGGGCGACACGGTCAGCGTGGTTGGCGAGGACGGCAAGGTGTCGCAGCGCACCGTCAAGATCAGTGCCGCACAGAACAACCGCTGGGTGGTGCTGGACGGTCTGAAGGCGGGTGAAAAAGTGATGGTGGACGGCTTCCAGAAGCTGCAGATGCTGCCTCCCGGAACCCCGGTAAAGCCCGTTCCATGGCAAGCACCAGGCACGCCTGCGCCGGCAGCAGCGACTGCCTCAGCGCCAGCCTCCGCAGAGGCGCCGGCAGCGCCCGCTTCGGCCGCATCCAAGCCATAAGGGGCAATCCAGCATGGCCAAATTTTTCATTGACCGCCCCATCTTTGCGTGGGTGATTGCGCTGTTCATCATGGTGATGGGCGGCGTAGCCATCACGCAGCTACCCATTGCACAGTACCCGCCGGTGGCACCACCGTCCATCGTCATCAACGCGGCCTACCCCGGCGCATCGGCGCAAACCCTCGAAGACAGCGTGCTGTCGGTCATCGAACGCGAGATGAACGGCTCCCCCGGGCTGATCTACATGGAATCGGTCGCGCAGGCCGATGGTTCCGGCAGCATCACGCTGAGTTTCCAGCCCGGCACCAATGCCGACCTGGCGCAGGTGGACGTGCAAAACCGGCTTTCACGGGCCACGCCGCGTCTGCCTTCTGCCGTGACACAACAGGGCGTTCGCGTGGACAAGTCGCGCTCCAACTTCCTGCTGTTCACTATGCTGTCGTCTAGCAACCCGGCCACCGACACCGTGGCCTTGGGTGACTATGCGTCGCGCAACGTGGTGCCAGAACTGCAACGCCTTAAGGGTATTGGCCAGGCCCAGCTGTTTGGCACGGAGCGCGCCATGCGCATCTGGATCGATCCGGCCAAGATGGTGAGCTACAACCTGTCGGCAGCAGAGATCACCGCCGCCATCCGCGCCCAGAACGCCCAGGTGGCCAGCGGCACCATTGGTGACCTGCCCAATGTCGCGGGCCAAGGCATTGCCGCCACCGTGGTGGTCAATGGGCAACTGTCCAGCGTTGAACAGTTCGGCAACGTCGTGCTGCGTGCCAACACCGATGGGTCCACCGTGCGCATCAAGGATGTGGCGCGTGTGGAACTGGGCGGCCAGGCGTACGCCACCGCCGCACGCCTGAACGGAAAGCCCGCCGTGGGCATCGGCGTTCAGTTGTCGCCCAGCGGTAACGCACTGGAGGCCGCCAAGGACGTACGCGCGAAGATGGATGAGCTGTCACGCTACTTCCCCGAAGGTATGAGCTGGAGCATTCCTTACGACAGCTCGCGCTTCGTGGACATCTCCATCAAGCAGGTCGCAGAAACCCTGGTCGAGGCCGTGGTGTTGGTGTTCCTGGTGATGTTCCTGTTTCTGCAGAACTGGCGCTACACCATCATCCCGACGATCGTGGTGCCGATTGCGCTGCTGGGTACGTTTGCCACACTGCTGGCGCTGGGGTTCTCGATCAACGTGCTGACCATGTTTGGCATGGTGCTGGTGATCGGCATCGTGGTGGACGACGCCATCGTGGTGGTGGAGAACGTTGAGCGCATCATGAGCGAAGAAGGCCTGTCGCCGCTGGAAGCCACGCGCAAGGCCATGCGCCAGATTTCGGGCGCCATCATTGGCGTGACGGTGGTGCTGATCTCGGTGTTCGTGCCGCTGGCATTTTTTGCAGGCTCCACGGGCAACATCTACCGCCAGTTCTCGGCGGTGATGGTGGCATCCATTGGCTTCTCAGCCTTCATGGCCCTGTCGCTCACACCGGCACTGTGCGCCACCCTGCTCAAGCCGGTCGAGGCGGGGCATCACCACGAGAAGACTGGCTTCTTTGGCTGGTTCAATCGCGGCTTTTCGCGCACTGCCAAAGGCTATGAGGGCTTTGTGGCCCGCATGCTGCGGCGCGCCGCGCGTTACCTGGTGATCTACGCAGCCATCATCGGCGCCGTGACCGTAGTCTACATGCGCCTGCCGACCTCGTTCCTGCCCAGCGAAGACCAGGGCAACATCATCGTCAACGTGCAATTGCCACCGGGCGCCACGCAGGAGCGTACGCTGGCCGTGATGGAGCAGGTCGAAGGCTTCATCCTCAAGCAGCCCGAGGTGCAAAGCATGGTGGGCGTGCTGGGCTTCAGCTTCTCCGGCCAGGGGCAGAACGCGGCCCTCGCCTTTGTGACCCTCAAGGACTGGAGCGAGCGCCATGGCCCCGGTCAGTCGGCACAGGACGTGGCCAACCGCGCCTTTGGTGCGCTGATGGGCATTCGCGATGCTTTCATCTTCCCGTTGAGCCCCCCGCCCATTCCCGAGCTGGGCAACGCCAGCGGCTTCACGTTCCGCTTGCAGGACCGTGGCGGCGCGGGGCACGAGGCCCTGGTGAAAGCCCGCAATCAGTTGCTGGGCATGGCCTCGCAGAGCAAGGTGCTCACGCAACTGCGCCCCGATGGTCTGGAAGACGCTCCGCAGTTGCAGATCGACATAGACCGCGACAAAGCCAACGCGCTGGGTGTGCCGTTTGATGCCATCAACTCCGCGCTGTCCACCGCGCTGGGCTCCAGCTATGTGAACGACTTCCCGAACCAGGGCCGCCTGCAGCGGGTGGTGGTGCAGGCCGATGCGCCGGCGCGCATGCAGCCCGACGATCTGCTGCAGATCAATGCCACCAACAGCCAGGGCAAACCGGTGCCGCTGTCGGCGTTCGCGACCACGCGCTGGGTGACCGGCGCGCAGCAAACCGTGCGCTACAACGGCTACCCCGCCATGCGCATTTCCGGCTCGCCAGCGCCGGGCTACAGCACGGGAGCTGCCATGGCCGAGATGGAGAAGCTCGCTGGCCAACTGCCCCAAGGCTTCGGTTTTGAATGGACCGGCCAGTCGCGCGAAGAAAAGCTCGCAGGCTCGCAGTCGCTCATCCTGTACAGCTTTGCAATCCTGGCCGTGTTCCTGTGCTTGGCTGCGCTGTACGAGAGCTGGTCGATCCCGCTGGCCGTGATCCTGGTGGTGCCCCTGGGCGTGCTGGGCGTGCTGCTGGCCACCTTGCTGCGCGGCTATGCCAATGACGTGTACTTCCAGGTGGGCCTGATCACCATCATTGGCCTGTCAGCGAAAAACGCCATCCTGATCATCGAGTTCGCCAAGGACCTGCAGGCCCAGGGCAAGGGCGTGATCGAGTCGGCGTTGGCCGCCGCGCATTTGCGGTTCCGCCCCATCGTGATGACCTCGATGGCGTTCGGCCTGGGCGTGCTGCCACTGGTCGTCGCGTCGGGTGCAGGCTCTGCCAGCCAGCGGGCCATCGGCACCGGCGTGCTGGGCGGCATGGTCACTGGCACCGCACTGGCCGTGTTCTTTGTGCCCGTGTTCTTTGTGGTGGTGCGCAGCCTGTTCAAAGGCAGCGCGCGCCAGCAGGAAATGAACCGCCGCCATGCCGAAGAAGCAGGAGTTGGAACCCATGAATAAGAACCGAAGTACCCCCATTGCGTTGGCAGCAGCCACGGCGGCTGCGCTGCTGGCTGGCTGCTCGTTCATCCCCACCTATGAGCGCCCGCAACCCCCCGTCCCCGCCACCTACGCCGGCGGGGCGGCAACGACCAACAGCGCAGCTGCGCAGTCGGGAGCCACCGTGCCCTGGCAGAACTACTTTGCCGAGCCACGCCTGCAACAGCTCATCGACATTGCGCTGGCCAACAACCGCGACCTGCGTGTGGCCATGCTCAACATCGAGCAAGCTCGGGCCACCTACCAGGTGCGCCGGGCCGACCTGTACCCGGGCGTGGGACTGGCCGCCAATGCCAGCCGGGCCCCTGCCACGGGCACGGGCAACCTGACCAACTCGTTCAGCGTGGGTCTGGCCGTATCCGCATGGGAAATCGACTTCTTTGGCCGCATTGCGAGCCTCAAGGAGCAGGCACTCGCCCAGTACCTTGCCACGGAAGAAGGCCGCAACGCTGCACAGGTGAGCCTGGTGGCGGCAGTGGCCAATGGCTGGCTGACACTGCTGGCCGACGAGGAGCTGCTGGACCTGTCGCGCCAGACCCTTGCATCGCGCGAGGAGTCGGCGCGCCTGACCCGGATGCGCCTGGACGCGGGTGTGGCATCCGAGCTCGACTTCCGCCAGGCCGAGTCGCTCACCCAGGCGGCCCGCGCCACGCTGGCGCAACAGCAGCGCCAGCGCGCGCTCGACGAAAACGCGCTGGTCCTGCTGGTGGGCCAGGCACTGCCGCAAGACGTGCGCGCCAGTCTGGCCGGTGGCAAGCTGGCCGACGCGCCTGCGATGGCAGCGTTGCCTGCCGGCGTGCCGTCGGAGCTGCTCACCCGCCGGCCGGACATCCGCCAGGCGGAGCAGCAACTCATCGGCGCCAACGCCAACATCGGCGCTGCGCGGGCGGCGTTTTTCCCGCGCATCTCCCTGACGGCGCAGGCAGGCACAGCCAGCGGCGAGCTGTCCGGCCTGTTCAAGAACGGCTCCTGGGGCTTCACCATCGCGCCATCCCTGCTGCTGCCCATTTTTGACGCAGGCCGCAACCAGGCCAACCTGGACAGCGCCCGGGTCGGCCGGGAGATTGCCGTGGCGCAGTACGAAAAAGCCATCCAGACCGCGTTCCGCGAGGTCTCGGATGCACTGGCGGGGCAAGCCACGCTGGGCGAACAGGCCCAGGCCCAGCAACAGCAGGCCCAGGCAGAGGCCGCGCGCCTGCAACTGGCCGACCTGCGCTACCGCAACGGCGTGGCCAGCTATCTGGATCTGCTGGACGCACAACGCTCGCTGTTCACGGCCCAGCAGGCAGTGGTGCAGGTGCGGCTGGCGCAACTGCAAAACCAGGTGTTGCTGTACAAGGCACTGGGGGGTGGAGCGCCCGACACCAGCGCCCGGCTCCCCTCCTGACGCCCTGCGCGGGAGCGAGCGCAGCCCCCGGGGCGCTGCGCTCGCTCTGGGGCAAACCCGTGGTTGTCTGCATCCAGCGGGGATGGGAATAACCATCCCCGCAGATATAATTTAAGGTTGATTACACCGAAGCCCCCGATACACCTGAGGACGACATGAGCGACAACCACCACGAAGAAGCCCATACCGGCCCGATCAAGAACCCCAAGCAGTTGCTGGTCGCGGTACTTTTCTCGTTTGTGATTCCGATCTTTGCCATCATTGGCTTGGTCCTGTATGTGACGTCGGCGGACAAGCCCGCTGCCGGTGCCGTCAACCCCGAAAAGGCCATCGCCGAACGCATCCAGAAGATCGGCATGGTCGAAGTGCGCGACGCCAACCGCCCTCTCAAGAGCGGCGAAGAAGTGTTCAAGGCCCAGTGCTCGGCCTGCCATGCCTCCGGCGCTGCAGGTGCCCCCAAGTTTGGTGATGCCGCTGCCTGGGCTGCTCGCATCGGCACCGGGTTTGAAGCTCTGGTGCAGTCGGCCCTGAAGGGCAAGGGCGCCATGGCCCCCCAAGGTGGCGGCGACTTCAACGACACCGAAATTGCGCGCGCTGTGGCCTATATGGCCAATGCGGGTGGGGCCAAGTTTGCCGAACCTGCTGCTCCCGCAGCCGCTCAGGCAGACGCAGCACCAGCCGCCGCTCCTGCACCAGCACCCGCCGCAGCCCCTGCAGCTGCTGCGCCCACTGTAGCGGTAGCTGCCGCACCTGCAGCCGCCGCAGCAGGCGCTGGCGAGGCTCTGTACAAGCAGGCTTGCCAGGTGTGCCACGCTGCCGGTGTGGCAGGTGCTCCCAAGTTTGGTGACAAGGCCGCCTGGGCCGTTCGCCTGCCCGCAGGCATCGACGCGCTGTACACCAGTGTCGCCAAGGGCAAGGGCGCCATGCCTCCGCGTGGCGGCTCCCAAGCCTCTGACGCCGATCTGCGCGCCGCCGTGGAGTTCATGGCAGCTGCCGCCAAGTAAGGCAGCGCCTCACCCTGCGCGGGCGGGGTAGAACCCCACCCAGAAAGCCGGTCCTTGCGACCGGTTTTTTTTCGTCTTGCAGCTTATCCAGTGCCGTGGTGAGCCGCTCTGAGTGCCTGCAACTCCGGGCTGAAGGCGGTGGGGCGGAGCTTCAGGTTGGCGGAGGGGCCCCGGCTTGCGATCGGGCGCGCGGACTGCAGACATACCCGTAGCGTGCCGGAAGGTCCTGCGCCTGTACGTCCTGCGGCGTCCAGCGTCCGTCGGTCACAGCCTCTGCAGCCAGTGCCACATCCAGCGTGTGCACCAGCCCCAGGCCCAGGTCTGTCTCCAGGTACACACGGCCCTGCTCGTCCAGCAGGCAGTGGCGGACCGACGCCTCCCGGCCCGTATGGCTGATGGCGCGCAGGTCTTGCTGCTGCAGACGCCAGACCCAGGGCGTGGCCTCCAGCTCGACATACACGCGCTGGGGGCCGTTTTGAAAGAACCACTGCCCCTGGTCGTCAGGCTCGTAGTTGCGGGCTATGAACGCGATGAGCTTGTCGTGCTGCAGCAACGACCCTTTGCTGTGCGGAAACGTACCCGCTGCCTGCACCGCGTCGTCGCGCAGATACCAGTGGCCGCGCGCATCCAGGCCCAGCCAGCCATAGCAGTCGGGCACATTGGGCCATTTGGCCAGTGCCTGTTTGACGATGTCATCCATGGGCGGATTGTGCGCCGTGCAGCGCCAGCGCCCCACTGTGCTCGGCCAGCCACCCTCCCACGGCGTCGGGCATGGCACGCACGTGCCCGGGCGGCAACCCGCGCGGGAACCCCACATGCCCGCCATGCGGCGGCTGCCAGAGCGTCACATGGCGTCCCACCTCGCGCACGCCCGGCAGGCTGCCAGCGGGCACAAAGGGGTCATTGCGCGCGTTCACCACCAGCGCCGGAATGCGGATGCGGTGCAGCAGCGGCTTGGCCGACGCGCGCAGCCAGTAGTCCTCGGTGTTGCGAAACCCGTGGACGGGCGCTGTGAACACGTTGTCGAACGCGTACAGGTCCCGCGCGGCCAGCAGCGCCTGCCGGTCAAACAGCCCCGGGTGCTGGGCCAGCTTCTGCAGTGCCTTGGGCACCAGGGTGCGCATGAACATGCGCGTGTACACCAGCCGGTTGAAGCCGCGCCCGATGGCATGGCCGCCCGCCGCCAGGTCGATGGGCGAGCACACGGCCGCCACCGCATCCGCGCTGCGCGCAGCGTCAGTGCCCACTTCGGCGGCCCAGCGCAACAGGGCGTTGCCACCCAGTGACACTCCTACCGCCATCAGCGGCCCCTGGTGGTGCACACGCAGCTGCTGCAGCATCCAGCCGATCTCCGCATGGTCTCCCGAGTGGTAGGCGCGCGGGGCACGGTTGATCTCCCCGCTGCAGCCGCGAAAGTGCGGCAGCGCGCAGGCCCAGCCGCGCTCGCGGGCCAGGTCGGCAAAGGCTTCGCAGTAATGGCTGCGTGATGAGCCCTCCAACCCGTGGAACACCACCAGCAGCGGCCTGGGAGCGTCAGCCACCACACCGTCCTGGAGAAAGTCCACATCGACAAAATCGCCGTCGGGGGTGTCCCAGCGCTCACGGCGGTACTCGGGACGCGGGCCGAACACACGGCGTGCGTACAGCGCGGGCCAGATCGTTTGCAACTGGCCACCGGGGAGCCAGCGAGGCGCTATGTATTTCATAGCTTTCAAGGCATATTTTGTCGGCGCATACAGCCAATTGGGCCCAAAATTCTCACGCAGGGGCCTCTCAATGCAGAACGGGGCGCTGCGCCAGCACATCCACCTGGGCGTCGGGCGCCACGCCCGGGCTGGCGTGGTGGGCCACCATGCGCCAGCCTTCGGGGGTCTTGTGGTACACGTTGGTTGCCATGACCACGGCCTGGTGCAGGCCGTCAGGCAGCATCACCTCGACCTGCTCGACCACGCTGTGCACGGCACTCGACAGCGCCACCACGCGGTGCACCTGCGCCGGCCGGGCACGCACTGTGCCATGGGAGAACATGGCCTCGAACGCGGCACGGATGGCGGCGGGCCCCAGCAGGCGCGGCCCGCCCGGGTGCACACAGACAATCTCGTCATCGTCCGCCCAGCAGGACATCAGCAGCTCGATGTCACCGCGCTGCAGCGCCTCATAAAACGCTGTTTCGGTTTCATCCGAAGAGCCACCCAGGGTGGCTGCTTTTGATCGGGCGCGGGGCATGTTAATTCTGGTGGTAAGTGGGTCGGAACGGCGTGACAGGTGCAACGTTAGCCTGCTATTGTGCGGCGGCGGTGCAATGCCTTGCTGCCCACCGATTTTGTACGCGCTCGGGCGGGGGCCTACCATCGCTGGTCTCCGACCATTTTGCGGACTGGCGCCCTCCGGTTTCTGGCACAGTCATCCCATTTCTCCATCGGCGGACTCCACCATCATGATGATCCAACGTCTTCTTGCCCTCCTCACCTTGCTCGCCGCCACGCTCACGCTGAGCGGCTGCGGCTACAACGACTTCCAGCGCCTGGACGAGCAATCGAAGGCCGCCTGGAGCGAAGTGCTCAACCAGTACCAGCGCCGTGCCGACCTGGTGCCCAACATCGTCGCCACCGTGAAGGGCGAGGCCAACTTTGAACAGGAGACGCTGACCAAGGTGGTCGAGGCCCGCGCCAAGGCCACGGCCATCCAGGTCTCGCCCGAGACGCTGAACAACCCCGAGGCTTTCAGCAAGTTCCAGCAGGCCCAGGGAGAGTTGTCCAGCGCCCTGTCGCGCCTGATGGTCGTGTCCGAGCGCTACCCCACCTTGCAGGCCAACCAGGGCTTTCGCGACCTGCGGGTGACGCTGGAAGGCACCGAAAACCGCATCACCGTGGCCCGCAACCGCTACATCCAGACCGTGCAGGAGTACAACGTGCTGGCCCGCAGCTTCCCCACCAACCTCACGGCCATGGCCTTCAGCTACGCCCCCAAGCCCAGCTTTACCGTCGCCAACGAGGCCCAAATTTCCGTGCCACCCACGGTGGATTTTTCCGCCTCCAAAGCCAAGCCCTGAACACCCCTTGCAGGGCCTGATGTGAGCTAAATATGCTGCTAGCGCCTATCCGATATGCCCTGATAGCTATATTATTTATAGCTGCATGGCCTATCTTTGGCTGGGCCCAATCGGAGCCGCTGGCTGTGCCCCCGCTGACCGGCCACGTCATTGATCAGACCGGCACGCTCAGCGCCGCAGACACCCAGGCGCTGGAGGGCCAGCTGGTCGCCCTCGAAAAAGCCCGCGGCTCGCAGGTCGTCGTGCTGATGGTGCCCACCACCGCACCAGAGGACATCGCCGCCTATGCCAACCGCGTCGGCAACCAGTGGAAGATCGGGCGCCGCGACGTGGGTGATGGTGTGCTGGTGCTGGTGGCCAAGAACGACCGCAAGATGCGCATCGAGGTTGCCAAGTCTCTGGAAGGTGCCATCCCCGACATCGCAGCAGCACGCATCATCGACGGCGCGATGAAGCCCCGCTTTCAGCAAGGCGACTTTGCCGGCGGCCTGAGCGCTGCGGTCACGCAGATCGGCGCGCGCATTGCGGGCGAAGCCCTGCCCGCCCCGGCTGAGAGGTCCGCCCCTGCCGCTGGGGGCAGCAGTCATGGCCTGTTCGACTGGACGGACTTTGCCATCTTCCTGTTCTTCGGCGTCATGGTGGCCGGCCCGTTGGCTCGCAGCCTCCTGGGGGCTGCGCTGGGCGGACTGGCGGTAGGAGGCGGCGTAGGCGCCCTGGCGTTCGTGTTCACCTCCAGCCTGCTGCTGTCGGTGGGCGCGGGCGTGATTGCGCTGCTCTACACCTGGCTTTTTGGAGGCAGCAGCGGCCCCATCAGCCTGGGGCATGGCGGCGGAGGCTCCGGGGGCTGGAGCAGCGGCAGCTCGGGCGGATTCAGCAGCAGCAGTGACAGCGGCGGCTTCACTTCGGGCGGTGGGGGCGATTTTGGTGGCGGCGGTGCATCGGGGGACTGGTGATGGGTGTTGAGAACAGCGGGCAACCAACGCACACGCTATGGCGTTCCATCTGGAGGCTCGTCCACCATCGCTGGCACGACGCCTTCGGCCGATCCGCCATCCCGTTGCAAGCACTGCAGCGCCTCGGCGCGCAGGTCGCTGCCAGCGAGTTGCAGCACACCGGGCAAATTCGCATCGTGGCGGAAGCGGGGCTCCCCTGGAGCTACCTGCGCCGTCACGCCAATGCACGCGAACGCGCGCTGATGCTGTTCAGCAAACACCGCGTGTGGGACACCGAACACAACAACGGCGTGCTGATCTACCTGCTGATGCCGGAACATGCGTTCGAGATCGTCGCCGACCGGGGCCTGGCACGGCATGTCCCACCCACCGCATGGCAGGAGATGGCGACAAAGATGTCGGCCCAGTTTCAGCAAGGCCGCTACGAAGAAGGCCTGGCGCAGGCCGTGGGGGCGGTAGGCGCCCTGCTGGCGGAGCACTTTCCGCGCGCCACCGATTCGCCCTCCGTCAACGAGCTACCCGACGCGCCGCTCCTGCGCTGAATACCGGCTGGCGGCCATCCCGAGCATCTACAACGCGACACGCATCAGAGCGCCCAGAGGGCGGCCATTGTGTGTATGGGTGGACTGCCGCTCAGCCTGACGGCACGTGCAGTTCAGCCGCAAACTGCTTTCCATGGGCATTGAATTGAACACCCCACATCCAGCCCCTGCAGGCCACATTGCGGAGCTAACCCGCTGACTCTGCGCAGGTGCGCCCGTCACACGCCTTCGGCTCTACAGCTCTGCAGCTCTGCAGCTCTGCACTCTGCCACCGTCCTGAATATGTACCCGGGTTATCCATCAGCAGGTAACTATCTCCGGCCGAACCAGTGCCCTAAGCCAACGGACTTGTCCTCATCCCACCTTCATTGTTTCCAATACTGGAACAGTTAGTTCGCGACCCGGTGGTTTTTCTCTGCACCCCACCGGCGTACAGTTCATCCCATCGATGAGCCGAACCCGCAAGGCGACTCACCGAACCCGGTCCCAGGCAGCTTTCTTTGTTTTTGGCGCTTTGTTCCGGTTTTTTGAGCCGCTTCTTTAACTTCAAGGATTTTTCATCATGAACAACACCGCACGTTTCCTGTCTATCGCCGCTGTCGCCGCTTTCGCTTCTTTTGGCGCCCAGGCTGACGAAGCCGATGCTTCGCAGTTCGCCACCAAGTTTGAAACCAACCGCACCCGCGCTGAAGTGGCTGCCGAAGCTGCTACCGTGGCCCAGACCCGCTCGATCGAACCCGCTGGTTCGCGTGTGGTGACCTACAAGTCCACGGCTGACCGCGCTGCCGTGCGTGCCCAGGCTGCTGAAGCAGTGCGCACTGGCCAGATTTCTTCGGGTGAGCGCGGCTGATTCACCAGGGGCGGCTGAATCTGCCGCCCTGGTTGCGCCGTATCTCTCAGTACCCAAGTCCTCTTTTTAGAATTTTTCGGAGTTTCACCATGAACAAGTCTGTCCGTTTCCTGTCCGTTGCTGCTGTCGCCGCTTTTGCCGCTTTTGGTGCCCACGCTGATGAAGCCGATGCTTCGCAGTTCGCCACCAAGTTCGAAACCAACCGCACCCGTGCTGAAGTGGCCGCCGAAGCCGCTACCGTGGCCCAGACCCGCTCCGTCGAACCCGCTGGTTCGCGTGTGGTGACCTACAAGTCCACCGCTGACCGCGCTGCCGTGCGTGCCCAGGCTGCTGAAGCCCTGCGCACCGGCCAGATCTCTTCGGGCGAAATCGGCAACGCGATGTAATTGCCAGAGGCCCCATGCGGACTGCATGAGGGCTTTGTGAAAAGTGCCAATGCAAAAGGCCGGGGCCCTGTGAGGGGCCCCGGCCTTTTTTGTGTGGCGGGCAACCGTTTCGCTTCGGAGCAGCGCTAAGAGTCACCGACCATCCACATCAAACGGAACTCATGGCAATCCACGGCTGGGGTGGAGTGTATGCATCATGGCAAGGCCAATGCTGGAGGCCATCCACACGGCACAGAAATAAAAAAACCCGGCATTGCCGGGTTTTTTGCCGCACACGGGTGCTCGCAAAAGCTTACTTCTTCTGGCGGAACTTGCGCAGTGCCGCAATCTGGGCTGCCATAACAGCCAGCTCGGACTGGGCCTTGGCCAGATCGATGTCGCTCTTGGCGTTCTTGAGCGCTTCTTCGGCTGCAGACTTGGCTGCGTTGGCCTTCTCGTCGTCCAGGTCCTTGCCACGGATGGCGGTGTCGGACAGCACGGTCACGCAGTTGGGTTGCACTTCCAGAATGCCACCGGCCACGAAAACGAACTCTTCGCCACCGTCAGCCATTTCGATGCGCACCGAGCCCGGCTTGATGCGGGTGATCAGCGGGGTGTGGCGGGGGTAGATGCCCAGTTCGCCAGCTTCGCCGGGCAGAGCGACAAAACGCGCTTCACCGGAGAAGATGGACTCTTCGGCACTGACCACATCAACGTGGATGGTGTTCATCATTGCTCCTAGGAAAAGGTGGGTTGCTTGATTGCTGAAGGCCGCGCTGCCATGGGCTGCCCGGCCGACGGCTCATCAGGCCACCTTCTTGGCCTTTTCGAAGGCTTCGTCAATGGTGCCCACCATGTAGAACGCTTGCTCTGGCAAGTGATCGCACTCGCCGTTCACGATCATCTTGAAACCGCGGATGGTTTCCGACAGGGGAACGTACTTGCCTGGCGAACCCGTGAACACTTCGGCCACGTGGAAAGGCTGCGACAGGAAACGCTGGATCTTGCGAGCGCGGGCCACAGCCAGCTTGTCTTCAGGAGCCAGTTCGTCCATGCCCAGGATGGCGATGATGTCGCGCAGTTCCTTATAGCGCTGCAGCGTACCTTGCACGGCGCGGGCCGTGGTGTAGTGGTCTTCGCCCACCACGTTCGGGTCCAGCTGGCGGCTGGTGGAGTCCAGAGGATCCACGGCGGGGTAGATACCCAGCGAAGCGATGTCACGCGACAACACCACGGTGGAGTCCAAGTGAGCAAACGTCGTGGCAGGCGATGGGTCGGTCAAGTCATCCGCTGGCACATACACGGCCTGGATGGAAGTGATCGAACCGACCTTGGTGGACGTAATACGCTCTTGCAGGCGGCCCATTTCTTCGGCCAGCGTAGGCTGGTAGCCCACGGCGGAAGGCATACGGCCCAGCAGAGCGGACACTTCGGTACCGGCCAGCGTGTAGCGGTAGATGTTGTCCACGAAGAACAGCACATCACGGCCTTCGTCACGGAAGGATTCCGCGATGGTCAGGCCGGTCAGGGCCACGCGCAGACGGTTGCCTGGGGGCTCATTCATCTGGCCGTACACCATGGCGACCTTCGAGTCTTCGAGCTTCTCGAGGTTCACCACGCCGGAATCGGCCATTTCGTGATAGAAATCGTTCCCTTCACGGGTACGCTCGCCCACACCAGCGAACACCGACAGACCACTGTGGGCCTTGGCGATGTTGTTGATGAGTTCCATCATGTTCACGGTCTTGCCCACGCCAGCGCCGCCGAACAGACCCACCTTGCCGCCCTTGGCGAACGGGCACACCAGGTCGATCACCTTGATGCCGGTTTCCAGCAGCTCTTGCGATGGCGACAGTTCGTCGTACGCAGGGGCCTTGCGGTGGATGGAGGCCGTCAGGTCCTGGCTGACCGGACCGCGTTCGTCGATGGGCGTGCCCAGCACGTCCATGATGCGGCCCAGCGTCGCCTTGCCCACAGGCACGGTGATGGGGTTGCCGGTGTTGGACACCATGATGCCGCGACGCAGGCCGTCGGACGAACCCAGGGCAATGGTCCGCACCACGCCGTCGCCCAGCTGCTGTTGCACTTCCAGCGTCAGCGACGAGCCTTCGAGCTTCAGGGCGTCATAAATCTTGGGCATCTGGTCGCGGGGGAACTCCACGTCCACCACAGCGCCGATACATTGAACAATCTTGCCTTGCACTTGAGCCATTTTTCGCTCCAATAAAGTAGTTTGTTGAGCTGCTTACACAGCAGCGGCGCCAGCCACGATTTCCGAAAGTTCTTTCGTGATCGCTGCCTGGCGCGTCTTGTTGTAGACCAGCTTCAACTCGCCAATGACGCTGCCGGCGTTGTCGGTGGCAGCCTTCATGGCCACCATGCGCGCCGACTGCTCGGA
This sequence comes from Acidovorax delafieldii, assembly GCF_007993815.1. Taxonomy (GTDB): domain Bacteria; phylum Pseudomonadota; class Gammaproteobacteria; order Burkholderiales; family Burkholderiaceae_C; genus Acidovorax; species Acidovorax delafieldii. The sequence goes on along the minus strand of NZ_VJWE01000005.1, from coordinate 22,972 downwards.
CGCCATGTTTTCCGCAACCGCCTGGTAGATCAGGGACTCGACATAACGGACCAGCAGCTCGTCGATGACGCTTTGCGCATCGGGCTCATAGATATAGTCCCAGCCGTGTTCCGTCTTCTCAGCCTGCATCTGCTCGGAGGACAGGGGGAGCAACTGCTCCACCACCGATTCCTGCTTCATGGTGTTGATGAACTTGGTGTAGCTTAGGTACACCGCGTTGATCTTGCCTTCTGCGTATGCATCGAGCAGCACCTTCACCGGGCCAATCAGCTTGTCCAGGTGGGGGGTGTCGCCCAGACCCGTCACGTGCGAAACCACCTTGGCGCCCACACGGTTCAGGAAACCCAGGCCCTTGTTGCCAATCGCCACGGCTTCGGTCGAGACGCCAGCACCTTGCAGTTCACGCAGCTTGGTCGTCACGGCACGCAACACGTTCGTGTTCATGCCGCCACACAGACCCTTGTCTGTGGTGATGACGATGACGCCAGCGGTCTTGGCATCGTTCACTTTCATGAACGGATGCACGTACTCTGGGTTGGCCTTGCCGAGGTTGGCTGCAATGTTGCGGATCTTCTCGCTGTATGGGCGGGCAGCCCGCATCCGGTCCTGCGCCTTGCGCATTTTGGATGCGGCCACCATTTCCATGGCTTTGGTGATCTTCTTGGTGTTTTCCACCGATTTGATCTTGCCGCGTATTTCCTTGCCTGCTGCCATGATGGCTCCTCGTCCGGTTTAAGCGAACGACTTCTTGAACGCGGCGATCGCTGCGGTCAATTCGGCTTCTGCGTCCTTGTCCATGGCCTTGGCCTGCTCCAGCTTGGCCAGCAAAGCGGCGTGGCTGGTCTTCAGGAACTGGTGCAGGCCGTGTTCGAAGTCGAGCACCTTCTTGACGTCGATGTCGTCCATGAAGCCCTTGTTCACAGCGAACAGCGTGGAAGCCATCAGCGAGATGGACAGCGGGCTGTACTGCGCCTGCTTGAGCAGTTCGGTCACGCGGGCACCGCGGTCCAGCTGCTTGCGGGTGGCTTCGTCCAGATCGGAAGCGAACTGCGCGAACGCAGCCAGTTCACGGTACTGGGCCAGGTCGGTACGGATACCACCGGACAGGTTCTTCACCAGCTTCGTCTGGGCAGCACCACCGACGCGCGACACCGAGATACCGGCGTTGATGGCGGGGCGGATACCGGCGTTGAACAGGCTGGTCTCCAGGAAGATCTGGCCGTCCGTGATCGAGATCACGTTGGTAGGCACAAAAGCGGACACGTCGCCAGCTTGCGTTTCGATGATCGGCAGAGCCGTCAGCGAACCCGTCTTGCCCTTGACTTCACCCTTGGTGAAGGCTTCGACGTAATCGGCGTTCACGCGGGCTGCACGTTCGAGCAGACGGCTGTGGAGATAGAACACGTCGCCAGGATAGGCTTCACGGCCTGGTGGGCGGCGCAGCAGCAGCGACACTTGGCGGTAAGCCACGGCTTGTTTGGACAGGTCGTCATACACGATCAGGGCGTCTTCGCCACGGTCGCGGAAGTATTCGCCCATCGTGCAGCCCGAGTAGGCCGACACGTACTGCATGGCAGCCGATTCGGAAGCCGATGCGGCCACCACAATCGTGTACTCCATGGCGCCGGCTTGTTCCAGAGCGCGCACCACGTTCTTGATCGAAGAAGCCTTCTGACCAATAGCGACGTAGATACAAGTAACGCCCTGACCCTTCTGGGCAATGATGGCGTCGATGGCGACGGCCGTCTTGCCGGTCTGGCGGTCACCAATGATCAGCTCGCGCTGGCCACGGCCCACGGGCACCATCGAGTCGATGGACTTCAGGCCGGTCTGCAGAGGCTGGTCCACAGATTTACGGGCGATCACACCAGGAGCGACCTTTTCGATCACGTCAGTGAGCTTGGCGTTGATGGGACCCTTGCCGTCGATCGGCTGGCCCAGGGCATTCACCACGCGGCCGATCAGTTCAGGGCCGACGGGCACTTCCAGAATACGGCCCGTGCACTTCACGGTGTCGCCTTCGGAGATATGCTCGTACTCACCCAGAATCACGGCGCCGACGGAGTCGCGCTCAAGGTTCAGCGCCAGACCGTAGGAGGGTTGGCCGTCCTTGGTCGCGGGGAACTCGAGCATTTCGCCCTGCATCACGTCCGACAGGCCATGAACGCGCACGATACCGTCGGACACGGACACCACGGTACCCTGGTTGCGGATATCGCTGCTGGCGGCCAGACCTTCGATGCGGCTCTTGATGAGTTCAGAAATTTCTGCGGGATTGAGTTGCATGACTCTTTCCTTCTTTCTTTGGTTCGCTGTCCTCGCCGCGCATTACGCGATGAGGGCCGCTTTCATTTGTTCAAGACGGGCCTTGACCGAAGTGTCCAGCACCTCGTCACCCACCACTACGCGAATACCACCGATCAGGGACTCATCCAGCTTCACAGCGAGGTTGAGCTTGCGGCCGAAGCGCTTTTCCAGCGCCGCGCTGACCTCAGACAGTGCAGCACTGTCCATCGGAAATGCGCTATACACCACGGCATCCGAAGATCCGTTGCGACGATTCACGAGGGCACGAAACTGCGCAGCCACTTCCGGGAGCGCATCAATGCGTCCGTTGTCGATGACTGTGCGCAGGAAATTTTTGGCCATATCCGGCAGGGCCGAGCGGGCGACCCCGGTGAATACAGCGAACACCTGGTCTGCCGTCACCTTGGGGTTGTCCGCCAACTGACGCAGCTGGGGGTTGGCGGCAATCGCCGCCAGTTCGTCCATCCAGGCAGCGGTGCTGCCCAGATCGACGCCCGCGCCCGCAGTGGCAGCCTTGAACAAGGCATCGGCGTAAGGGCGGGCAATGGTGGCGAGTTCAGCCATGTGTGTCCCCTTACAGCTCGGTCTTCAGGCGGTTGAGCAGGTCGGCATGGACGCCAGCATTGACTTCCTTGCGGAGAATCTGCTCGGCACCCTTGACGGCCAACGCTGCCACCTGCTCACGCAGGGCTTCGCGGGCTTGGACCGTCTGCTGCTCGGCTTCAGCGCGGGCAGCAGCAACAATCTTGTTGCCTTCCTCTGTGGCGCGGGCCTTGGCTTCTTCGATGATGGCCTGGGCACGACGGTCGGCGTCCGCAAGACGCGAGGCCGTCTCGTTGCGCGCCTGTGACAGCTCCTTCTCGACGCGCTGGTTGGCAGCGGTCAGTTCGGATTTGGCACGGTCGGCAGCTGCGAGGCCATCGGCGATTTTCTGGGCTCGCTCATCCAGCGCCTTCGCGATCGGGGGCCACACGAATTTCATCGTGAACCACACGAGGATCAGGAAGACGATGGCCTGAACGAACAGGGTCGCATTGATACTCACGGCAACACCTTTCTAAAGTGGCGTTGAACGGGAATTACTTGGGCAGGTTGGCCAAGAGCGTGGAAACGAAGGGGTTGGCGAAAGCGAACAGCAGAGCGATAGCCACGCCGATCAGGAACGCAGCGTCGATCAGACCAGCCAAGATGAACATCTTGGTTTGCAGTTCGTTGATCAGTTCAGGCTGACGTGCCGACGATTCGAGGAACTTGCCACCCATCAGGGCGATGCCGATGGAAGCGCCGATAGCGCCCAGACCAACGATCAGACCACAAGCCAGAGCGACGAGACCGAGAATGTTTTCCATGATGACTCCTGAGTTAAAAAGAAAAGTTAAGGAAAGAAAAAACGAAAGGGAAACTTAGTGCGCGTTGTGCGCCTGACCGAGGTAGATCAGCGCCAGCATCATGAAAATGAACGCTTGCAGCGAGATCACCAAAATGTGGAACAGCGTCCAGATGGTGCCAGCGATGACGTGGCCCACAGGCAGCAGCACACCCGACAGCGACAGGGCCGCAGCACCACCCATGAGGGCGATGAGCATGAACACCAGCTCGCCAGCGTACATGTTGCCAAACAACCGCATGCCGTGGGACACGGTGTTGGCGACATATTCAATGATCTGCATGAGCAGATTCACCACGCCCAGGATCAGGGCGAAGATAGGATTCTTGCTGGTGCCGAAAGGGGCCGACACCAGTTCGTGTGCCCAGCCGCCAGCACCCTTGATCTTGACGCTGTACCAGAAGCGCAGGATCAGGATGGCAAAAGCGAGGCCCAGCGTGGTAGACAGGTCAGCCGTGGGCACGACACGCAGATAAGCATGGTGAGGATCGTGGCCGGCGGCGCCATAGATTTGCGCCCAGATGGCGGGCAGCAGGTCCACAGGCAGCATGTCCATGAAGTTCATCAAGAAGATCCAGACGAACACCGTCAGACCCAGGGGCGCAATGAACTTGCGGCTTTCAGCGTTGTGAATGTTCGCCTTGGCCTGGTTGTCCACCATCTCGACCAGCATCTCGACCGCTGCCTGGAAGCGTCCAGGCACACCAGAGGTTGCCTTACGGGCAGCTGACCACAGAATCAAAAGGGTGAGAGCCCCCAGAACCAAACCGACGATGATCGAGTCATAGTTGATGACAGTGAAATCAACGATCTTGGTCTGGTTGACGTTTTGAAGATGCTGCAGGTGGTGAACGATGTATTCACTTGCAGTCGGAGCGTGCGCTTCTGCGGCCATCGGACAACTCTTCTCTCTATCAATCGGTTTTTCGGACACCAGGCCGCACCAACAGTGCCACCCAGTACGTTTTCATTGCGACCACCATGCCAATCAGCAAGGCAATCCAGCTCAAGCCCGGCACCAGCCGAGGTGCCGCCGCCAGCAGCGCCACCGTCAACATGATCTTGGCGATTTCCCACCCAAAGAACCCCACCATGGCAGCCCGCGGATTGGATGACGCCTTGTGGCGCAACACACCGCGGGCAAACAGTGCAGCCGGAGCCACCACTGCCAGGGCACCGTAGGCTGCAGACCAACCCACCACCGCCCTGCCCGTCAGAACCCAGGCCACCAGGGCCACCAGCATTCCGACCAGCGCCTGACCTGCCACCACCTTCCACACCGAGAGGGGCGGATGGCGACTGCGCCACTGCTGCGCCTCTTGGGCCGTCAGGGGCTTGAAGTCAGATTCTTCAGCCTCAGTTTCAGTCTCTGGCGGGATTGTTTTCATTGATGAATGACGCCCGCGTTACAGACCGCAACTTTTACAAAGCCTCTAATTATAAGTAAAAACCCATGGCACCAGACAAAAACCCGCAAACGTGCCTGTGGGCTTCGTGTGCGCCTGCTCTGTTGTGGTGATGCGCCAACGGCTTTTGCGCTCCAAAAACCTCGCGCAATGCACCGATCTGGCGCACGCCAAACACACAATTCAGACACCCTCATCAGCCCGTGGCGCACAATGACAGTGCATGCCTAGCTATTGAAACTGCAGCATCCCTACCACCGCGATCCACCATGACATCCTCCAATCCGCCGCCCGCCAACGGCCTCGATACGCAGGCAACAGATCCACGCAAAGACTCGCTGATCGAATACCCCTCCAAGTTCCCGATCAAGGTCATGGGCGCCAAGGTGGATGGGTTCGTGCACGCGGTGACCGAACTGGCCCGCCAGTTTGACCCCACCTTCGACGCCGCCACCATTGAACTGCGTGACAGCCGTGCAGGCAATTACCTCGGAGTAACCATCACCATCACGGCGACCAGCCGCGAGCAGCTGGACGACCTGTACCGTGCGCTGTCATCGCATCCGCTGGTGAAAGTGGTGCTGTAGCCGCCCCCCTGCAAGTTGCGCCATGATGATTGACATCCGCCTGCTGGGCCGTGTGGACTACGCCAGCACTGTGCAGGCCATGCAGGACTACACGACCACACGTACGCCCTCTGACCCGGATACGCTTTGGATTTGTGAGCACCCGCCGCTTTACACCCAAGGCATTGCAGGCAAAAGCGATCATGTGCTTGACCCAGGCGAGATCCCCGTCATCGCCACCAACCGGGGTGGGCAAGTCACCTTCCACGGACCGGGCCAGGTGGTCGCGTACCCGCTGATCGACCTGCAACGCGCAGGCTATTTCGTCAAGGAATACGTTTATCGCGTCGAAGAGTCCGTGATCCGTGCGCTGGCGCACTTCGGCGTCACGGGCCACCGGGTTGCCGGCGCACCCGGCATTTATGTGCGCCTGGATGATCCGCGCAGCCACGCCATGCTGCCCCAACGCCCCCAAAAACGAACGGACTCCGAGGCGCCCACGCCCGACTTCGAAGGCCTGGGCAAGATCGCGGCGCTCGGCATCAAGGTCAGCCGCCACTGCACCTACCACGGCGTGGCGCTGAACGTGAACATGGACCTGGAGCCTTACGGCCGCATCAACCCTTGCGGTTACGCAGGATTGAAAACGGTGGACCTTTCTACAATCGGGGTCCACACCACCTGGGAAGAAGCCGCGCAGGTGCTGGGCCAGCAGCTCAGCATCCGGTTGGCGCCCTGAACTCTGCCTACAGCCATGAGCACCCCTGAAGTCGTCCGCGAAGCGCAATCCACCGAAGCCTACAACCCGCTGGCCAAGCAAAAGGCTGCGGCCAAGCTGTCGCGCATTCCGATCAAGGTGGAGCAGGGCGAAGTGCTCAAGAAGCCCGAGTGGATCCGCGTGAAGGCGGGCAGCCCCACCACGCGTTTCTACGAAATCAAGGAAATACTGCGCGAACACAAGCTGCACACGGTGTGCGAAGAAGCGTCGTGCCCCAACATCGGTGAATGCTTTGGCAAAGGCACGGCCACCTTCATGATCATGGGTGACAAGTGCACGCGCCGTTGCCCGTTCTGCGACGTGGGCCATGGCCGCCCCGACCCGCTCGACAAGGATGAGCCGCTGAACCTGGCCAAGACCATTGCCGCACTCAAGCTCAAATACGTGGTGATTACCAGCGTGGACCGCGACGACCTGCGCGACGGCGGCAGCGGCCACTTTGTGGAATGCATCCAGAACATCCGCGAGCTGTCGCCCCAGACCCAAATCGAGATCCTGGTGCCCGACTTCCGCGGCCGTGATGACCGCGCGCTCGAAATCCTGAAAGCCGCGCCGCCCGACGTCATGAACCACAACCTGGAAACCGCGCCCCGCCTGTACAAGGAAGCGCGCCCCGGTTCGGACTACCAGTTCAGCCTGAACCTGCTCAAGAAGTTCAAGGCCTTGCACCCCAACGTGCCCACCAAGAGCGGCATCATGGTCGGCCTGGGCGAGACGGACGAAGAGATCCTGCAGGTCATGCGCGACATGCGCGCGCACAACATCGACATGCTGACCATCGGCCAGTACCTGGCGCCCAGCAACAGCCATCTGCCCGTGCGCCGCTACGTGCACCCCGACACCTTCAAGATGTTCGAGGAAGAGGCGTACAAGATGGGCTTCAGCCATGCGGCAGTTGGCGCCATGGTGCGCTCCAGCTACCACGCGGACCAACAGGCGCACGCCGCTGGCGTGTAAGCCCTGTCCACCCGGCCCGGTCGCAGGTCACCCATGGGCCCGAATGGTCTGCTCTCGCTGCGCCGCTACGGCGCATCACCGGGCAGCCACAGCCATGACCATTTCCAGATTCTGCTGGGACTCTCCGGAGCGCTGGACCTGGAGGTGGCGGGCCGTGGCGTCCGCGTGGCACCCGGCGGCGGCTGCGTGATTGCCCCGGGAGATCGGCACGACTTTGAATCGTCCCGTGGCAGCCTGTGCCTGGTGCTCGACAGCGCACACCCCGACTGGGCGCGCTGTACCGGCCAACGCCGCTCGACCAAACCACCCGCCGATGCACTGCCACTGGCGCACTATCTGGCGAGCGCACTGCAACAAGACCGCCCGCTGGCACAAACCTACGGCCCTGCGCTCTTGCTGGAGGCGTGGCTCGACAGCACCCATTCCGACCTTTCCACGCCCGGCCCCACGCGCGGCCGCACCATCAACTGGCCCGCCCTGCAGCAATGGGCGGCGCAGCAATGGCACCGTGAACTGACCGTGGCCGACCTGGCGGCGCAGGTGCATCTGAGCCCCAGCCAGTTTTCTGCCCGCTGCCGGGACGACCAGGGCATGGGCGCCATGGCCTGGCTGCGCGGCTTGCGCCTGGCGCAGGCCCGGGTGCTGCGCAGCACGGGCATGGCGGTGGCCGAGGTGGCGCTGCGCACGGGCTACCGCTCGCCCTCGGCTTTGACTGCCGCATTGCGCCGGGCTGAGCAGCACACATAACGGCCGACGACGGCTGGCAACCAGCCCAAAACCTTGGCGCGCGACGACTCACCCGTGTTGCGCGACGACTCACTACAGCGGGCGCGCGTAAGCTCGGCGCCATGCAAGCCAACCTCTATGCCCTGGGCGCCATTGCGCTGTGGGCCTCTCTCGCTTCCCTGGGGGTGTCCCTCACCCACATTCCGCCCTTCCTGCTCACGGGTGTTGCGCTCATCATCGGCAGCGTGCCGGCCTGGCCGTTCGTGGCGCGCGATCCGTCGCAGTGGCGCATTCCGCTGCGCACACTGGCGTTGGGCGTGTACGGCCTGTTCGCGTACCACTTCCTGCTGTTCATCGCGCTGCGCCATGCCCCGCCGGTGGAGGCCAACCTCGTCAACTACCTGTGGCCATTGTTCATCGTGGTGCTCTCGCCGGTGGTGCTGCCCGGTGTGGCGCTGCGCTTGCCACATGTGCTGGCGGCGCTGCTGGGGTTTGGCGGCGCGGCCATTGCCATTGCCGGCGGGCGCGAGTTGAGCGGCACGCTGGCCTGGGGCTACCTGCCCGCGCTGGCAGCGGCTTTCATCTGGGCCACGTATTCGCTCATGACCAAGCGCGTGGCAGCGTTCCCGACCACGGCCATTGGCCTGTTCGGGCTGGTGTCCGGCGTGCTGTCGCTGCTGTGCCATGTGGCGCTGGAGCCTGCGGCGGCACTGCAGCCTCGCGACTGGGGACTGCTCGCGGTGCTGGGCCTGGGGCCGCTGGGGGCGTCGTTTTTTATGTGGGACAAGGCACTCAAGCTGGGGGACGCCCGGCACATCGGCATCCTGAGCTACATCACGCCACTGGCGTCCACCGCGCTGCTGATCCTGGTGAGCGGTCGCGCATTCACCTGGAGCATTGCGCTGGCCACGGCCATGATCATCAGCGCAGCCGTGATGGGGATGCGGGCACGCTGACGTAGTAATTTCAGCGAAATTGGCTGGGAGCGCTAGAAAAATATGCTCGGACAGCTATCAATTTTGAAGTAACTACCCCCCTCAGGCGGTCAGATGCTCCGCCCGTCAAGCAGTCAGCAGCACAGCAGGTTCATCGCCCGCCAGCACCTGTTGCGCCCAGGGGGCGAGCTTGCGCGTGTCAGCGCGCAGCACCTCCTGCTTCACAGCCAGGATCTGCGCGGGGTGCATGGAGAAGCTGCGCAGCCCCAGGCCCAACAGCAGCCGCGTCATGGTCACATCGCCCGCCGTTTCGCCGCACACACACACGCTCTTGCCCTGGCGCTCTCCCTCGGCAATCACGTCGCCCACCAGGCGCAGCACGGCAGGGTGCAGCGGGTCGTACAGGTGGGCCACGGCCTCGTCGGCGCGGTCGATGGCCAGGGTGTACTGGATCAGGTCGTTGGTGCCGATCGAGAGAAAGTCGAAGTACTTGAGGAACGTGCGCACCATGAGCGCGGCGGCGGGCACCTCGATCATGGCGCCCAGCTGCACCGGACCGTAGGGCTCGCCACGTGCATCCAGCTCACCCCGGGCGAGGTCCACCTGGGCGAGCGTCTGCTGGATTTCGTGCGTGTGCGCCAGCATGGGGAACAGCAGGTTGACCTTGCCATGGGCCGCCGCACGCAGCACAGCGCGCAGCTGGGTGCGGAACATGGCCGGGTCGGCCAGGCTCCAGCGGATGGCGCGCAGGCCCAGGGCCGGGTTCAGGTAGCTGTCCTTGTGGGCCTTGTTGTCCAGAGGCTTGTCCGCGCCCACGTCGATGGTGCGGATGGTGACGGGCAGCCCCTGCATGCCGTCAATGGCCTCGCAGTAGGCGCGGTACTGCTCGTCCTCGCCGGGCAGGTTGCCGCTTTTACCCATGAACAGAAATTCGCTGCGGAACAGGCCCACGCCCACGGCGCCTGCGCGCACGGCGGCGGCGGCGTCGCCGGGCTGCTCGATGTTGGCCAGCAGCTCGATCTTGTGGCCGTCGATGGTGATGGCAGGCGTGTGGCGCAGGCGCGCCAGGCGTTCGCGCTCCAGCTCAACCTGGCGCTGGCGAAATCCGTATTCGGCCAGGATGATGGGCGAGGGATCGACAATGACCACGCCCGCATCGCCATCGATGATGACCCAGTCGTCCTGGCGCACCAGCTGGCTGGCGGCACGCGCGCCCACCACGGCGGGGATGTCCATGCTGCGCGCGACGATGGCGGTGTGGCTGGTCTTGCCGCCCACGTCCGTCACAAAGCCCGCGAACACGCTTTGCTTGAACTGCAGCATGTCGGCGGGCGAGAGGTCGTGCGCCACCAGCACCAGGGGCACATCCACCGTGTCGTCCAGCAGCAAATCTTGCTGTGTCTTGCGGCGCGGGCTGCTGGCCGGTGGTGCCACCGGGCTGGCCACGCCCTTCATGTAGCGCAGGATGCGTTCAACCACCTGCTCCAGGTCCGCCTTGCGCTCGCGCAGGTACTCGTCCTCCATCTCGTCGAACTGGCGCGCAATCACCTCAAGCTGGGTGGTGAGCGCCCACTCGGCGTTGTACAGGCGCTCGGTGATCCAGTGTTTCACGCCGCCCGTGAGGGCTTCGTCCTGCAGCAGCATCAGGTGCACATCCAGCAACGCGGTCAGCTCGTGCGGCGCGTCGGCGGGCATGTCGGTCTGCAGGCGCTGCAGCTCCTCGACCACGGCGTTGCGGCCCTGGCGCACGCGTTCGATCTCGCCCTCGACCTGTGAGGGCTCGACAAAGTAGTGCGCCACATCCACCCGGCTGGACGCCACCAGCACGGCCCGGCCAATGGCAATGCCGCGTGCAACTGCGAGGCCGTGGACGGAGAAGGTCATGGTGGTGTGATCAAAGGTTCGACGGGGTCAGGACACGGGCGAGGTGGGCAGGCTTATTCACCTTCGCCAAATTTGTCGGCAATGAGTGCCAGCAGGGCGTCCATGGCCTCCTGTTCGCGGTCGCCGTTGGTTTCCAGCTCCACTTCAGAGCCCAGCCCGGCGGCCAGCATCATCACGCCCATGATGCTCTTGGCGTTGATGCGGCGCTCCCCCTTGCTCATGAAAACGTCACACGGAAAGCTGCCGGCCAGCTTGGTGAGCTTGGCCGATGCGCGGGCGTGCAGGCCCAATTTATTGCTGATGGTCGTACGGGTCTTGATCATGTCGGTTACGGCGGTTCTGGTTCTGCGGCGCGGAAATGGCCACCTGCATCACCCCTTGGGTACCACCCACCACGGCGCGGGTCACCACGGAATCGAGCGGCTCAGCCCGGTAACTCACGGCGCGCAGCAGCATGGGCAGATTGACACCCGTCACCAGGCGCGAGCGCACGCCGTCTACCAGGCGCTGCGCCACGTTGCAGGGCGTGGCGCCGAACACATCGGTCAGCACCAGGGTGGTGTCGGTGCCCAGCTGGTCCAGCATGATGCGCGCCTGGGCCAGCGATTCTTCGGGGGGCTGGTTGGGCTGCACGTCGAGCGCAGCCACGCTGCTGCCGCAGTCGGCAAACACGTGCAGCGCACATTCGCGCAGCGCATGGGCCAGTGGGGCGTGGGCAATGATGAGGATGCTGGTGGGGCTCATGGTCACGACTTACGCCACGCGGGTATCAACGAAGGGCATCATGAAGAGGCCGCCGGAGGTTGCATCGATGGTTGCGCAAGTGTTCATGGTGTGGGGGTTGTCAACACATTATGGCGCCGCCCCCGAAGCAGGAACCATGCGTAGGCGCTGGCGTTGCATGCCAGGTACACCGCCATGGCCGCCTGGAACGCCGGCACGGTGGCCAGCCCCGCGGCTGCAAAGGCGTCCACCGCCAGCCCGATGCCCCACTGCACCACAAACACGCCCACAAAAATCACGAGGTTGTAGGCCGACAGCGCCCGCCCTGCCAGCGCCTGCGGAAACGCCATGGCCACGGCGGGCTGCGACAGCGACACGAAGGTGCACGACACGCAGAACAACGCCCAGGCGCCACCCCCGGCCTGGGGCCCCGCCAGGATGATGCCCAGCAGCACCACCGAGCACAGCGGAAGGCCCATGGCCATCAGCCGGTCGGCACCAAACCCCTTGCGCAGCAGCCAGGGGTTGACCATGCCCCAGGTCCAGAAGGTGCACAACATGGACACGTTGATCCAGAACAGGCCCGTCGCCGACTCCAGGGCGGTGTAGCCCGCCACGCGCTGCATCCACGGCCCGGCCCACAACGTCTGCATGGCCACCATGCCGCCGTAGCAGAAGAACCCCAGCGGCGCGAGGCGCTGGAAATAAGGGTGCCGCCACACCACGCCATAGCCCTGGGGCAAGGCCTCTGCGGCGCCGGAATCGGCCTTCGCCTGCCCCGCAAAACCCCAGCCTGGCACCCACAGTGCAATCACCACCATCGACAACGCGATCAATACCGCCAGCCCCCAGAACAGCGGGCGCCAGCCCACCAGCGGCAACGCCCATTGCACCGGCAGCGTGGAGGCCACCATGCCCAGCGAGCCCGTCATCAACATCCACGAGTTCGCCCGCATCTGCGCCACCGGCTCCAGCCACCGGCGGTAGCCAGTGAGCGGCGCCATCAGGCAGGCGCTGACGCCCGCGCCGCACAACACCCGACCGGCGAGCAGACCCGAAAACCCCGTGGCCGCCGAAAACACCAGGCTGCCCACCACGGCCACGCCCAGGAAGCCCAGTGCGACCTTCTTGGGGCCATGCCGGTCCAGCCAGGTCCCCAACGGCAGCTGCGTGGCCGAGAAGCCCAGAAAGTACCCGCCCGCCAGCAGCCCCAGGTCCCGCGCCTGTAGCGAGAACTCTTGGGCCAGCGTTGGCGCCAGGGTGGCCGTGACGGCACGCACCAGCGCCGACAGAAAGTAGGCAAAAGCAAACGCCAGAAAGACGATGACGGCCGCCCGCCGTGGCAACACGCCGCCGCTGCTCATCGTCATGGCAGCGCCAGGCCAGCGAAGAACTGGTCGGCCACCTCCGGCCGGGGCTTGGCGGTGTAGACGACGGCGTGGTACAGCCGCACCTGCGGCCCTGCCGCGCGTGCAAACCACACGGCCTGCGCGACCACCGCGCTGCCATCGGGACGCTGCCCCTGTGCCACGGTACGCACCGACTGCGGCAGGGGCAAGGTGCCGCGCGGCGCGTAGGGTACGTCTTTGGCGCCCGCTTCGGCCCCTGCCCCCAGGCGCGCCAGCATGGCAGCCCGCCAGTGGGTGAGCGCTGCGCCCACCTGGGCAGGGTCTGCCAACGCGGCATGGGACACGGCAAAGGTGGCGCCATCTGCGTCACAGCCCACCATGGACAGCTCCACCGGTGCACCGGCCAGCTCCACGGTGCGGGTGGCCTGGTCGGGCTTGCACGGCAGGGTGATGGTCAGGTCCGCTTCGGGCAACGGCACGGTGCGCCAATTCAGTGCGGGGCTGCAGCCCGCAATCAGCAGGGCAGCGGCGCCGGTCAATGTCCATTTCATCGGGGCATTATCGGCAGAGTCCCCGATGTCGGCTCCGCCCTGCGTTCTGCAGCGAACTTTTGCGGGAAAGTGGAGTCCAGCCTTGGTGTGGCGGGCGCCGCTCGCGCGGCGAGTGGGCCACTCCGGCACAATGTGGGGTGGGGCACAGGCCCCGTGTTTCTTTTGGGATGGGTGGTGAAGTCATGGCGATCAAGCATTGGGCAGCAGGTGTGGCGGTGGCAGCGTTTGCCGCTGTGGGCGCCTATGTGTACCTGGACACAGGCCGCGCCGAAGCGCCTGCATCGACCTTCGTGCTGCTGGATGGCTCCAGCAAATCCACCGCCGACCTGAAAGGCAAGGTCACCCTGGTCAACTTCTGGGCCACGAGCTGCACCACCTGCGTGGCCGAAATGCCCGAGATCATCGCGACCTACAACAAATACAACAGCAAGGGTTTTGACACCCTGGCCGTGGCCATGAGCTACGACCCGCCCAGCTACGTGGTGAACTTTGCCGAGACACGCAAGCTGCCCTTCCAGGTGGCCATCGACAACACCGGCAACGTGGCCAAGGCCTGGGGCGATGTGCGCCTGACGCCCTCCACCTTCATCGTGAACAAGCGGGGCGAGATCGTGAAGACCTATGTGGGCGCCCCCAATTTCCCGGAGCTGCACCAGTTGATCGAGAAGCTGCTGGCAGAAACCTGAGCAGCGGGGCGGACACAACGCCCCCGCATGCACCACAGCCCGTTCAGGGCATCAAAAAGGCCAATTTCGAAAGAAATTGGCCTTTTGCGCTAGTGGATCATGCCTTGATTGCTACGCAAAACATAGCAACATGGTCCTCCAGTGATCGCGTCACTTCGCTCGGAAGTTGTCGTGGCAGGCCTTGCAAGTGCCTGCAGTGGCACCAAAGGCGGTTTTCAGGTTGTCCAGGTTGCCGGTCTTGGCCGCAGCGGCGAGTTTCACGGTCTCGGCTTCCAGCTTCTCGGCATGGTCCTTGAACTTGGCCTGCTCGGTCCAGATTTCTGGCAGTGCCTTGGTGGGCGCGCCCTTGTCGGTGCCGGGACCAAAGCCTGCCCATGGCAGCTTGGCCATCTGGGCCACGATGTCGGCATTCTCCTGCGCCACCTTGGCATCGAACGGCGCGCGGCCGTTGGCCATGGCGCCGAGGCGGCCGAAGTGCTGGCCCATCACAAACAGCGCACTCTGGCGGTATTTGATGGCATCTTCGGCTTTGGCAAATTGGGCGGAGGCGGGGGCGCACAGGGTCAGAGCCGCAGCCGCCAGGGTCAACGCAGCAAATGCTTTCATCGGAACTTCCTTTTTCGTGGGTGGAACAGAATGGTGCCTTCCAAGCCTGCGCAGTATGCCGGTTTGGGCGCGTTTGTGCTGTGGCTGGGAGGTTACAGGTCCGGCCGCCCTGCCGCACAATGCCGCATGCTTCCTCATCCATCCCTCACTTCGGCGCACCGCCTTTGACCACCATGACGCAGCACACCGTACGCATCTGGGACCTTCCAACCCGCATTTTTCATTGGGCCCTGGCGGTCTGCATCGTGGCGCTGGTCATCACCGCCAATGTGGGAGGCAATGCCATGGTCTGGCATTTCCGCCTGGGCTACACGGTGCTGGCGCTGCTGGTGTTCCGGCTGGTCTGGGGATTGGTGGGCGGCCGCTGGTCGCGCTTTTCGGCGTTCCTGTACTCGCCAGCGCGGCTGCTGCGGTACCTGCGTGGCACGCCACACCCGGAGGACGGCATCGGACACAGCCCGCTGGGCGCGTTGTCGGTGTTCGTGCTGCTGGCCGTGCTGGCAGCCCAGGTGGGCACGGGTTTGCTGAGCGACGACGAGATCGCCTTTGCCGGACCGTTGACCCAATATGTCTCGAACGCCGTCGTGGGGCTGGCCACGAACTACCACAAGGACATCGGGCAGTTCCTGGTGCTGGGGCTGGTGGCGCTGCACGTGCTGGCCATCATCTTTTATGTGCGCGTGCGCAAGCAGCAGCTCATTCGCCCCATGCTGGACGGCGACAAGACGCTGCCCGAGGCGGCAGCACCTTCGCGGGATGACGCCCTGAGCCGTATCGTCGCCTTGGTGGTGCTGGCACTGAGCGCTGGCGTGGCCTGGTGGGTGTCGTCCCTGGCGGCACCGGCGTTCTGAACGAAGTCGCTACACTGGCGGCTCCTTCGTTTGCACGCCTTGCGCTTTGGACAAGCCCTCCATCTCCCTGAGAACCCCCTCTTCGCCCGCCGAGTGGGATGCGGTCAGAGACATCTTTCGCGAGTACGCCAGCACGCTGGGCGTTGATTTGTGCTTTCAGGACTTTGAGTCCGAACTGGCGCAGCTGCCGGGCGACTACGCCGAACCTCGTGGCGCCCTGCTGGTCGCCGAAGTGGAAGGCGCCTTGGCAGGCTGTTGCGCCCTGCGCCCGCTGGACAACGCCGACTACCCCAACGCCAGCGAAATGAAGCGGCTGTATGTGCGCAAGGCGTTTCGCGGCTTTGGCCTGGGTCGCGAGCTGGCCGAAGCCATGCTGGACCGGGCGCGGCAAGCAGGTTACGCGTGTGTTTTGCTCGACACCCTGGACGATATGGAGTCGGCCCGCGCGCTATACACCGACCTGGGCTTCGAAGAAATCCCGCCCTACTACCACAACCCCATACCCGGGGCGCATTACCTCAAGGTCGATATTTTTTGACCATTTGAGGCGCAAGCGCATGGTGCACATGCGCTTGCAGCTATTGATTCAATAGCAATCAGCGGGGTCTCACGCCGCCTTGGCCTGGGCCAGCAGGGTGTCAGCGTCGCTCACTTCAAACTTGCCCGGTGCTTCGACGTTGAGCGTGACCACCTTGCCATCGCGCACGAGCATCGAATAGCGGTTGCTGCGCAGGCCCATGCCCTTGGAGGTAAGGTCCAGGGTGAGGCCCGTGGCTTGCGCGAAGGCGGCGCTGCCGTCGCCCAGCATGCGCACCTTGCCGTCGGTCTTCTGGTCGCGCGCCCAGGCGCCCATCACGAACGCGTCGTTCACGCTCACGCACCAGATTTCATCCACGCCGGCCGCCTTGAACTCGGCGGCCTTCTCCACATAGCCAGGAACATGCTTGGCCGAGCAGGTGGGTGTAAAGGCACCGGGCAATGCAAACAGGGCAATCGTCTTGCCCGCCGTCGCCTTGTCCACCGCCACGGGATTCGGGCCGATGCTGCAGCCTTCGCCCTCGACTTCGGAATATTCCATCAGCGTGGCTGCGGGCAGGGTGTCACCGACTTTGATCATTGTTTTCTCCTAGGGATGTTGGGATGGGGTGTTGGAACCCGAGAACGCAGTGCCATGCAAAGCTCCTCCTGGGCACGGTGTGAACCGTTCGCATCAAAAAGGATGCCCACAAAGCAAAACGACCCACATTGTGGGTCGTTTTGAAGGGCCTTGCTGCCCAGGGGCTTGCGCCCCCGGAGCGGGCATGGACAGCTGCTTACAGCAGACCGGCCTTTTGCACCAAGCGGGTCGCCACCCAGTTCTTGGTCTTGGAGAGCGGACGGCTCTCGGTGATTTCGATCACGTCGCCCAGCTTGTACTCGCCATTTTCATCATGGGCGTGGTACTTGCTCGACTTCGCAACGATCTTGCCGTAGAGCTCGTGCTTCACACGGCGCTCGACCAGCACGGTCACAGTCTTTTGACGCTTGTCGCTGACCACCTTGCCAATCAAGGTGCGCTTGAGGGATTTTTTAGGTTCCGTCATATGGGCTCCTTACTTGGCGGCTTGCTTTTCAGCAAGAATGGTCTTGGCACGTGCGATATCACGGCGGGTGGTGCGCAGCGTGTTGGTGTTACCCAGTTGCTGCGTAGCCTTTTGCATGCGCAGGCCGAAATGGGCCTTTTGCAGTGCCTTGATTTCGGCTTCGATGCCGGCAACGTCTTTTTGGCGCAATTCAGTAGCTTTGGTCATTTTCATGGTCTCCTGAATTACGCGCCAAGGTGACGGCTGACGAACGTGGTGCGCAGCGGCAGCTTGGCAGCAGCCAGGCGGAAGGCTTCGCGGGCCAGTTCTTCGGGCACGCCGACGATCTCGAACACGATCTTGCCGGGCTGGATTTCGGCCACGTAGTACTCGGGGTTACCCTTACCGTTACCCATACGCACTTCTGCGGGCTTTGTAGAGATTGGCTTGTCCGGGAACACGCGGATCCAGATACGGCCGCCACGCTTGACGTGACGGGAAATCGCACGGCGTGCAGCTTCGATCTGGCGGGCCGTCAGACGGCCACGATCGGTACACTTCAGACCGAAATCACCGAACGCAACGGAGGCACCCCGTGTTGCGACGCCAGTGTTACGGCCCTTTTGCTCCTTGCGGTATTTACGGCGAGCAGGTTGCAGCATCTTTATTCTCCTTTACCGTCCGCTGCTGTAGCGGGCGCGGCGACTTTGCGTACGCGCTTAACGGCGGTGTTATCAGCGCCACCAGCTTCCGCTGGCTTGTCGCTGCCGTCGGCCGGAGCGGCGTTGCCACCGACAGGACGACGTGGGCCACGGCCTGCGCCTGGACGGTCGCCACCTGGGCGGCCATCACGGCGTGGGCCGCGTGGGCGGCGCTCTTCGTCTGGACGAGGCGTTTCCACGGCGGGCAGGTCATTGCGGCCCAGCGTGTCACCCTTGTAGACCCAGACCTTGACGCCGATCACACCGTAGGTGGTCTTGGCTTCAGAGGTACCGTAGTCGATGTCCGCACGCAGCGTGTGAAGTGGCACGCGGCCTTCACGGTACCACTCGCAGCGAGCGATTTCGATACCGTTCAGACGACCGGACGACATGATCTTGATGCCCTGGGCACCCAGACGCATGGCGTTCTGCATGGCGCGCTTCATGGCGCGGCGGAACATGATGCGCTTTTCGAGCTGTTGCGTGATGCTGTCGGCGATCAGCTTGGCATCGATTTCAGGCTTGCGCACTTCTTCGATGTTCACTGCGACGGGCACGCCCAGACGCGACGCGAGTTCCTTCTTCAGGTTCTCGATGTCTTCGCCCTTCTTGCCGATCACCACACCAGGACGTGCCGAGTAAATGGTGATACGGGCGTTCTTGGCAGGACGCTCGATCAGGATGCGCGACACAGCCGCGTTCTTGAGCTTGGCCTTCAGGTACTCGCGCACCTTGATGTCTTCGGCCAGCATGCCCGCGAAATCGCGGTTGCTGGCGTACCAACGGCTGGACCAGTTGCGGCTGACCGCAAGGCGGAAGCCGGTAGGATGGATTTTCTGTCCCATAGTCTTCCCGAGCCTTTAGTTGCCAACCGTCACGTACACATGGCACGTGGGCTTGCTGATGCGGTTGCCGCGGCCTTTGGCGCGCGCGGTGAAGCGCTTGAGCGTGGTGCCTTGTTCGACGTAGATGGTCTTGACCTTCAGTTCGTCGATGTCAGCGCCATCGTTGTGTTCGGCGTTGGCGATGGCCGACTCCAGAACCTTCTTGACGATTCCCGCAGCTTTTTTCTGCGTGAAGTTCAGGATGTTCAGAGCCTGGTCCACTTTCTTGCCGCGGATCAGGTCGGCGACCAGACGGCCCTTGTCGACCGACAGACGGACGCCCCGGAGGACTGCACGTGTTTCAGACATGGTCGTTCCTTACTTCTTCGCTTTTTTGTCAGCGGGGTGACCCTTGAAGGTGCGCGTCAGGGCGAATTCGCCCAGCTTGTGGCCCACCATCTGGTCGGTGACATAGACCGGCACGTGTTGCTTGCCGTTGTGCACGGCGATGGTCAGACCGATGAACTCGGGCAGAACCATGGAGCGACGCGACCAGGTCTTGACTGGTTTCTTGTCCTTGGTGGCGACGGCCTTTTCGACCTTGGCCAGCAAGTGATGGTCAACAAATGGACCCTTTTTGAGAGAGCGAGTCATCTGTTACCCCTTACTTCTTGCGACGCGACACGATCATGATCTGTGTGCGCTTGTTGTTACGGGTGCGATAACCCTTGGTCAGATTGCCCCAAGGATCGACTGCATGGCGGCCTTCGCCGGTGCGGCCTTCGCCACCACCGTGAGGGTGATCCACAGGGTTCATGGCCACGCCGCGAACCGTAGGACGAATACCCATCCAGCGCTTCACACCGGCCTTGCCCAGTTGGCGCAGGCTGTGCTCTTCGTTGGCCACTTCACCAATGGTGGCGCGGCATTCGATGTGGATCTTGCGCACTTCGCCGGAGCGCATACGCACTTGAGCGTAAACGCCTTCGCGGGCCAGCAGCGTTGCCGAAGCACCTGCCGAACGGGCGATCTGAGCACCGGCACCGGGCTTGAGCTCGATGCAGTGGATGGTCGAACCCACGGGGATGTTGCGGATAGGCAGCGTGTTGCCAGCGCGGATCGGTGCTTCCGAACCGGACAGCAGGGTTGCGCCCACTTCCAGGTTGCGGGGAGCGATGATGTAGCGACGTTCGCCGTCGGCATAGCACACCAGAGCGATGTGGGCCGTACGGTTGGGGTCGTACTCAATGCGCTCAACCTTGGCCGGAATGCCGTCCTTGTTGCGCTTGAAGTCCACCACACGGTAGTGGTGCTTGTGACCACCGCCCTTGTGACGGGTGGTGATGTGACCGTTGTTGTTACGACCGGCCTTCTGGAATTGTGGCTCCAGCAGGGGGGCGTACGCTTCACCCTTGTACAGGTGGTCACGCGTGACCTTCACCACGGCACGTTGGCCGGGCGAGGTAGGTTTCATCTTAACGACAGCCATGATTACGCGGCCTCCCCGGAGAGGTTCAGCTCTTGACCTGGCTGCAGCGTGACGTATGCCTTGCGAACGTTGTCGCGGCGGCCCACGGTCTTGCCGAAACGCTTGGTCTTGCCTTTGGTGTTCACCACAGAAACGCCCTTGACTTCCACCTTGAACATCAATTCCACAGCGGCCTTGATTTCGGGCTTGGTAGCGTTCTGCAGCACCTTGAACGTCACTGCATTGGACTTCTCGGCAACCATGGTGGCCTTTTCGGACACGATGGGAGCGACCAGCACTTGCATCAGACGACCTTCGTCAAACTTGAGTGTGCTCATGCGAACATCTCCTTGAGTTTGTCGATTGCACCCTTGGTGACGAGCACTTTCTTGAAACGCACCAGCGACACGGGATCGGCGTAACGGGGCTCAACGACGAGCACGTTTACCAGATTGCGCGAGGCCAGGTACAGGTTTTCGTCCACTTCGTCGGCAATCACCATCACCGATTGCAGGTTCATCGCCTTGAACTTGTCAGCCAGGACCTTGGTCTTGGGGGAATCAAGCTTCAGCGAATCGACCACAGCCAGACGGCCTTCGCGGGCCAGCTGCGACAAGATGGCAGACATACCGGCGCGGTACATCTTCTTGTTGATCTTCTGCGTGAAATTTTCGTCAGGCATGTTCGGGAAAATCCGACCACCCCCACGCCACAGAGGCGAGGAAGTCATACCTGCACGTGCGTTACCCGTACCCTTTTGCTTGAAAGGCTTCTTGGTCGAGTGACGGACTTGCTCGCGGTCCTTCTGGGCGCGAGTGCCTTGGCGTGCGTTGGCCTGATAGGCCACCACGATCTGGTGCACCAGATCTTCGTTGTATTCACGACCGAACACGGTTTCAGGAACATCCAGCTTGGATGCGCCTTGGCCTTGGTCATTCAGGAGTTCGAGCTGCATTAGTTCGCTCCTTTGGAGGCTTTGGCCTTGATCGCTGGACGCACCGTCACGAACCCACCCTTGGAGCCCGGAATAGCGCCCTTGATCAAGAGCAGTTGACGCGCTTCATCGATGCGGATGACATCGAGGTTTTGCGTGGTCTTGGTGACATCGCCGAGGTGGCCCGTCATGCGCTTGCCGGGGAACACGCGACCTGGGTCTTGTGCCATACCGATCGAGCCAGGCACGTTGTGCGAACGGCTGTTACCGTGCGACGCGCGCTGCGAGCTCATGTTGTGACGCTTGATGGTACCGGCGTAGCCCTTACCGATGGACGTGCCTTGCACGTCGACCTTTTGGCCCACGGCAAACACATCGGTGGCAGGAACCGTAGCACCCGCGGCGTACTTGCCAGCGGTTTCTGCGGTCACGCGGAATTCCTGGATGATTTCACCGGCTTCCACACCTGCCTTGGCAAGGTGGCCGGCTTCTGGCTTGGTCACGCGCGATGCTTTGCGCGAACCGAACGTGACCTGCAGGGCCACGTAGCCATCGTTCTCTTGGGTTTTGACCTGGGTAACGCGGTTGTTGGACACATCCACCACCGTGACAGGCACTGCGTCCCCATCATCGGTGAACAGACGCATCATGCCCACTTTGCGACCCAGCAACCCGAGGGAGTTGCTCAGACTCATTGGTTTTCTCCAAAACTCTCACCGCCGCAACTTCAATTGGCTACGGCGTTTCCGCAAACTCTCGCTTGCGTGCATGAAAGAAGGTTAATAAAACTCCGCTGATGCACACCATTTAACAGGCGCAAATCGAGCGAAGCCCTAAAGTATAACGCGAACTGCTTTTTCAAGCAAGTTCGCGTTATTTCAGTCACTGCAGGACGGGCGAACCCGTCCCACAGCAGCTACTGCTACATCACTGCAGCTTGATTTCGACGTCCACGCCAGCTGGCAGGTCGAGCTTCATCAGGGCATCCACGGTCTTGTCCGTAGGGTCCACGATGTCCATCAGACGCTGGTGCGTGCGGATTTCGAGCTGGTCGCGGCTGGTCTTGTTGACGTGCGGCGAGCGCAGGATGTCGAAACGCTTCATGCGCGTCGGCAGGGGCACGGGACCCTTGACGATGGCGCCGGTGCGCTTGGCGGTGTCAACGATCTCGGCAGCGGACTGGTCGATCAGCTTGTAGTCAAACGCCTTCAGGCGGATGCGGATTTTTTGCTTGGACATGGCAAGTTCCTTTTCTGCTTATGAATTAAGCAATGATCTTGGCCACGACGCCAGCGCCCACGGTACGGCCGCCTTCGCGGATAGCGAAGCGCAGACCTTCTTCCATGGCGATGGGGTTGATCAGCTTCACAGTGATCGACACGTTGTCACCAGGCATGACCATTTCCTTGTCGGCTGGCAGCTCGATGGCGCCAGTCACGTCGGTCGTGCGGAAGTAGAACTGGGGACGGTAGTTGTTGAAGAAAGGAGTGTGGCGACCGCCTTCGTCCTTGCTCAGCACATACACCTCAGCCGTGAAGTGGGTGTGGGGCTTGATCGAGCCGGGCTTGCACAGCACTTGGCCACGCTCCACGTCTTCGCGCTTGGTACCGCGCAGCAGCAGGCCGACGTTGTCGCCAGCTTGGCCTTGGTCCAGCAGCTTGCGGAACATTTCCACGCCGGTGCAGGTGGTCTTTTGCGTGTCGCGGATACCCACGATTTCGATTTCTTCGCCGACCTTGATGATGCCGCGTTCCACGCGACCGGTCACCAC
>NZ_VJWE01000004.1 GCF_007993815.1 Acidovorax delafieldii | reverse complement strand
TTCGCGAACCTCGGGTGAGAACTTGTTTGACTTCTTGCTCATGGCTCAATCCTCTCAGAGAAAAGAGCCTCCTCAAAACCCGGGGCGGTTCAGTCTTCAAGCATCGGGAACTCCGGCCAGACTGCATATAGCTCCGTCAGAAAACGGGTGAAGTCTTCGTATGTCTGGATGGGCTGCGCGTTGCTCTCATCGCCCTGAATACCCAGGAGCACTGCCCAGGCAAACAGGTGCTTGACTGGGCTGGCCACATTAGGCGGCCACAGGTCCGAAACGCTCAGCGCTAGAGCTACATCGAAGCGAACGTACTTGCATAGCACCGCCTCCACGGCTGCTACGTCTCGCTGGAAGCGCACGTCGCTCTCTGCCTGTTGCTTTGATCTACCGGAGAACTCCCACCTGTGTTTGGACAGCGACTCTGTTGCCCTGTTCGTGTCAGCGCGTTCCCGGCGTTCACGCTTCTCACGCGACTTCTTGCCCATGTTTCCCCCTAAGTTGTGCCTTGGCTTTATAGCTGCACGGATGCGTCAGAGGGGAAACCCTGTGCGTTGACGTTCTCTCAATTTCTTCTGGCCCGGTACCACCACAGCACGAGTTGTGTGGGGCCAACTTCGACTTCGCCACCGCCGCATGGTGCAGCAAATTTCCTACCCCGCCGTCAAAGTCATATTCACCTGAGTGATGTGAAACATCACCAGCGTTCCATTGACTGATATTGCTGCAGCGCGAATGATCGGTCCCCAGGCGCTGGGTGCGTCCGCACCGGCCCCGAAAGACTGATTGATAGATCGACTGATTGATTGGCGATGACAAAAAACAAAGGAGACGCCCATGCATGAATGCCCCGTGACCGTGTTCCCGCAGCAGATCCGCTGGGAGACGGACGGCACCAGCCGCATTCCCTTTCAGGCCTATACCGATGAGGCGCTGTACCGCAAGGAGCTGGACCGCTTGTTCTACAACGGGCACTGGTGTTACGTGGGCCTGGAGGCAGAGATTCCCAACGCGGGGGATTTCAAGCGCACGGTGATCGGCGAGCGTTCGGTGCTGCTGGTGCGTGACAAGGATGCTTCTATCCATGTGGTGGAAAACGTCTGCGCCCATCGGGGCATGGCGTTTTGCCGCGAGCGGCATGGCAACCGCGAGAGCCTGACCTGCCCGTACCACCAGTGGAACTACACCCTGTCGGGCGACTTGCAGGGTGTGCCGTTTCGGCGCGGCGTGAAGCAGGATGGCAAGGTCAATGGCGGCATGCCTGCGGATTTCAACCCGGCAGAGCATGGGCTGACCAAGCTCAAGGTGGCCACCCGTGGCGGCGTGGTGTTTGCGTCGTTTGACCACGGCGTGGAGCCGCTGGAGGAGTTTTTGGGCCCCACCATCCTGGGCTACTTTGACCGGCTGTTCAATGGCCGCAAGCTCACCATCCTGGGCTACAACCGCCAGCGTATTCCGGGCAACTGGAAGCTGATGCAAGAGAACATCAAGGACCCGTACCACCCCGGCCTGCTGCACACCTGGTTCGTTACCTTTGGGCTCTGGCGTGCAGACAACAAGTCGCAATTGCTGATGGATGCGCAGCACCGCCATGCGGCCATGGTGTCCACACGCGGCGCGGCGGGCAAGGCGGCGGATGTGACGCAGGTATCCAGCTTCAAGGCGGGCATGGAGCTGAACGACCCGCGCTTTCTCGACATTGCGCAGGAGGACTGGTGGGCGGGGCCACCCCCGGTAGCCAGCGGGGAGGGTGCAGCGGTGCCCAATGCGCAGGCATCAGTGCCGACGGCGGTGATGATGACCGTGTTCCCCAGCGTGATCTTTCAGCAGCAGGTCAACAGCGTGTCAACGCGCCATATCCAGCCGGATGGAAAAGGCGCTTTTGATTTTGTGTGGACGCATTTCGGCTTTGAGGACGACAGCGAAGAGATGACGCAGCGCCGCCTGCGCCAGGCCAATCTGTTCGGCCCGGCGGGCTTTGTGTCGGCCGACGATGGAGAGGTGATCGAGTGGTCGCAAGAAGGCTTTGAGACCAAGCCCGCGCACCGCACGCTGGCCGAGCTGGGGGGGCGCGATGTGGGCGACACGGACCACATGGTGACCGAGACGCTGATCCGGGGCATGTACGAATACTGGCGCAAGGTGATGGAGGCGGAGGCTTGACCATGATGGACTTCCAGACCTACTTTGAACTGAACCAGCTCTACGCCCGCTACGCCCGCGCGCTCGACGCGGCGGACTGGGGGGCGTGGCCTGAATTTTTTATCGACCACTGCGTGTACAAGCTGCAGCCGCGAGAGAACCACGAGCGCGGGTTTCCGCTGGCCACACTGGCGTTTGACAGCAAGGGCATGCTGAAAGACCGCGTCTACGGCATTCGCGAGACGTTGTTCCACGACCCCTACTACCAGCGCCATGTGGTGGGTGCGCCGCTGGTGCACAAGGTCGATGCGGATGGCCGCATCCACTGCGAGGCCAACTATGCGGTGCTGCGCACGCGCCTTTCGAAGGAATCGACGGTGTTCAACGTGGGGCGCACGCTGGATGAGGTGGTGCCCACGCCCGAGGGCCTGAAGTTCGCGTCGCGCCTCGTCGTTTACGACAGCGAGATGATCCCCAACTCGCTGATCTACCCCATCTGAGGAGCTGCCATGACGACGATGACGACGAACTGGATTGACGCCGCCGCGCAGGATGATGTGCCGCAGGATGACGTGATCGGCCTGGCCGTGGCCGGGCGCGACATTGCGCTGTATGGCGTGGGCGGCGAGGTGTTTGCCACTGACAACATCTGCACCCACGGCCATGCGCGCCTGTGCGATGGGTTTCTGGAAGGGCACGAGATCGAATGCCCGCTGCACCAGGGCAAGTTTGACGTGCGCAACGGCAAACCCACCTGCGCGCCCGTCACCGAGCCGCTGCGCAGCTACCCCGTGAAGATCGAGGGCGGCCGCGTGTGGCTGGCCCTGGACTGAACCTCTCAAGGAGCCCCCCATGACTGCTGAACGACCTGAGGTCGAGGCCGCTGCATTGCCGCATGAAGGCTCTAACGCGCACCCGGCTTCCACCATCGTGATCGTCGGTGCGGGCCAGGCGGGCGGCTGGGCAGCGCAAACGCTGCGCAGTGAAGGCTTTGCGGGCCAGATTGTGCTGATAGGTGAAGAAGCCCACCCGCCGCACGAGCGGCCACCGCTGTCGAAGGCGGTGCTCTCGGGCGCAGCCGCGCCGGAGAGCACGCGCCTCATGAAACCCGAGGCCTTTGACGCACTGGCGGTGCAATGGCGGCCCGGCGTGCAGGTGCACCGCATTGACCGCGCTGCCAAGCAGGTGCTGTTGTCGGATGGCACAGCGCAGCCCTACGACAAGCTCATCCTGTGCACCGGGGGGCGCGCCCGGCGGCTTGCCTTGCCGGGGGCAGACCAGGTGCCGCTGCACACGCTGCGCACCATTGAAGATGCGCAGGCGCTGGCCCCGGCCCTTCGGCCCGGCCGCAGCGTGGTGGTGGTGGGCGGTGGCTGGATCGGCTTGGAGGTGGCGGCCACCGCACGCCAGCAGGGCGCGGAAGTGGTGGTAGTGGAGACGCAAAGCCGCTTGTGTGAACGCTCTGTGCCTGCAGAGGTTTCGGCGTATCTGCTGGCGCTGCACCGCGCCCAGGGCGTGCGCGTGCTGCTGGGCGCGGGGGTGCGGGGCTTTGCCCGCGTTGCAGATGGCGCAGACGGCGCAGATATTCGCTCGGAGGTCTTGCTGGCCGATGGCAGCGCGCTGGCGTGCGACACCATCGTGCTGGGTGTTGGCCTGGTGCCCAACGATGAGCTGGCGCGCGCGGCGGGCCTGGCTTGCGAAGTTGGCGTGCTGGTCGATGCCCAATGCCGCACGTCCGACCCCGACATCCTGGCCGCAGGCGATGTGGCCGTGGCACCCAACCCCTGGGCGGGCCGCAGCCTGCGGTTGGAGTCGTGGCAGAACGCGCAGGAGCAGGGCATGGCCGCTGCGCGATCCGCCCTGGGCCAGGCAGTGGACTACCAGCCGCTGCCATGGTTCTGGTCCGACCAGTACGGCATGAACCTGCAGATCTACGGCATGCCCACGCCTGCGCACCGCGTGGTGCAGCGCGGCGACCCGGCCGACGGCAGCTTTGTGTTGTTTTACCTGGCGGGTGACGTGGTGCAGGCCGCCGTAGGGGCCAACGCAGCGCGTGACCTGCGCTTTGCCCGCAGGCTGATCGAGCAGCGCAAGTCGGTGAATGCCGAGCAGCTGGCCGACCTGAACACGCCGATGGCAAAGCTGTGAACCCAGCTGGATGCCGCGCAGCACAGAAGCCCGCACCTGCACCCAAGCCCACCAGAACCGAACACGACAACCCGCTAAGGAAACCACCGATGACCGCAACCACGTCAACCACTTACCTCTGGACCCCGCCCCCCGTCTATTCGCTGCCTGTGCATGGCAGCAGCGAGCGCCTGCCCATCCACCGGCTGTTCTTTGTGGGCCGCAACTACCACGCGCATGCGGTCGAGATGGGCCGCCCGGTGGACAAGTCGGTGGAAGTGCCGTTCTATTTCACCAAGGCAGCGTCCACGCTGGTCGAGTCTGGCGCGACCGTGGCCTACCCACCCGGCACCCAGAACTACCACCACGAAATGGAACTGGTGCTGGCCATTGGTGCGCCCGGTTTTCGTGTGAGCGAGGCGGATGCGCCCCGCCTTGTCTATGGCTATGCCTGTGGCCTGGACATGACGCGCCGCGACCTGCAGCTGGTGGCGCGCGACAAGGGCCGGCCTTGGGACCTGGGCAAGGATGTGGAGCAGTCCTCCGTGGTCTCCGAGATCGTGCCCATGCCGCAGGTGGTGCTGGGCCAGGGCGACCTGGAGCTGTCGGTGAACGGCACAGTGCGCCAGAAGTCCGACCTGTCCAAGCTGATCTGGAACATCCCCGAGCTGATTGCCGACCTGTCCAAGTTCTACCACCTGCAGCCGGGTGACCTGATCTTTACCGGCACGCCCGAGGGCGTAGGCCCGGTGCTGGCAGGTGACCGCATTGATGGACACATCGAAGGCGTGGGCAGCATCGTGCTCCACGTTGGCCCGGCGGAATAAGAAAAAAAGCCACATCCAGGAGACAACCCCACCATGACCACCGACCTCACGCCTTCCCCCGTGCGGCTGCATGCCGTTGCGGGCAAGGGCCAGCCCGATCCGACGCCCGAACTGGAGCAGCTGTACCGGGGCTTTGAGCAAGAGCTGCTGGTGCCGCTCTGGACGCAGATTGGCGACCTGATGCCCCGCCAGCCCCAATCCAAGGCCGTGCCGCACTTGTGGCGCTGGGACCGCTTGAAGGCCCTGGCCGCACAGGCGGGCGCCATCGTGCCTGTGGGCCGTGGCGGCGAGCGCCGTGCGATTGCGCTGGCCAACCCGGCGCTGGGTGGGCGCCCGTTTGCCACGCCCACGCTGTGGGCCGCCATCCAGTACCTGATGCCCGGCGAAGACGCCCCCGAGCACCGGCACACGCAGCACGCGTTTCGTTTTGTGGTGGAAGGCGAGGGCGTCTGGACCGTGGTGAATGGGGATGCCGTGCGCATGTCACGGGGCGACTTTCTGCCCCAGGCGGGCTGGAACTGGCATGCCCACCACAACGCTGCCACCGAGCCCATGGCCTGGATCGACGGCCTGGACATTCCGTTCTCGTACTACACCGAGAGCCAGTTTTTTGAAGTGGGGCGCCAGAAGCTCCCACCCGCCGAGCGCACCACCGCCGAGCGTTCTTATTCGGAAAGGCTGTGGGGCCACCCGGGCCTGCGCCCGGTATCGATGGTGCAGGCGCAGCCCGCCACGCCCCTGCTGGCCTACCGCTGGGTGGATACCGACCGCGCGCTGGCCGATCAGCTGGCGCTGGAGGACGAAGGCCAGGCAGGCACGCTGAGCCCCGGGCATGCAGCAGTGCGCTTTACCAACCCCACCACCGGCGCCGATGTGTTGCCCACGATGCGGACCGAAATGCACCGCGTGCGCGCGGGCGGCGCAACGCGGGTACACCGCGAGGTGGGTTCGTCCGTGTTCCAGGTGTTTGACGGCAGCGGCACCGTTACGGTGGGTGAACGCACCTGGCAGGTGGCGCGGGGCGACTTGTTTGTGGTGCCGTCGTGGCAACCGTTCTCGGCCCAGGCATCGGCCGCTGGCGCGCTCGACCTGTTCCGCTTCAGCGATGCGCCGATTTTTGAGGCGCTGCACAGCCACCGTGCGCAAGTCACTGTTTGATCCATCACTCACCAGCCGGATTCGGCTTTCATAAAACCAAGGAGACACCCCCCCATGCTGACCGCCATTCGTTCACAGATTTTGAGACCTGCCCTGGCGCTCTGCGCGCTGGCCCTTGTTGCCGCCGCGAGCGTGCCCGACGCCGTGGCGCAGACCTTCCCCGCCAAACCCGTTCGCTCCGTCGCGCCGTATTCGCCCGGCAGCGGCCCCGATGCGGTGATGCGCATCCTCAGCGAGCGCCTGTCGCGCAACTGGGGGCAGCAACTTGTCATCGACAACAAACCAGGGGCCAACGGTTTCATCGCCATCGGCGATGCCAAGCGCGCAACGCCAGACGGCTACACGCTGCTGCAGGTAGACAACACGCACATGGCCCTGCAGCCGCATGTGTTCAAGCAACTGCCCTATGACCCGATCAAAGATTTCGAGCCCGTCGCTCCGGTGTATTTCACGAACTTCTTTGTGGTGGTGGCGGCCAACTCGCCCTGGAAGGATGTGGGCGATTTGATCAAGGCGGCCAAGGCGGCGCCGGGCGACATCACCTACGGTTCCTGGGGCATCGGCAGCGTGGCCCATGTGGGCGCGGCAAGTCTGGAGGCAGCAACGGGCACAAAGATGATGCATGTGCCGTACAAGGACATGGGCAGCGTCTACACCTCTGTGGCCACAGGCGACATCAAGTGGGCGTTTGGCACGGCGGCGACGGCCGGGCCGATGTTCCAGGCCAAGAAGGTGAAATTTCTGGCGCTGGCCGCACCCCAGCGTCTGGCGGGCTTCACCGACATTCCGACCATGGGCGAAGCGGGCGGCCCGGCCGGGTTTGAAGTGAAGACCTGGGTGGGCCTGTTCGCGCCTGCTGGCACGCCGAAGGCCGCCATCGAGAAGATCAATGCCGACGTGGGCAAGGTGCTGGCCACTTCAGAGGTCAAGGAGCGCCTGGCGACCTTCGGGTTTGAGCCCTACATTGGCCCGCCCGCCGAACTCACCAAGGCCATCGAACGCGATTCGCACACGTTTGGTGAAGTCGTCAAGCGCGCCAAGACTGCCCTGGACTGACACAGGGACTGACACAGAGACTGACCATGAAGCTCTATTCCTTCTTCCGCAGCGGAACATCCCACCGCTTGCGCATTGCGCTCAATCTCAAGGGGCTGGCCTACGAGCAGATTGCGGTCGACTTGCGGCGTGAGGAGCATCTGGGAGATGCCTTCAAGGCCATCAACCCGCAGCAGTTCGTGCCCGTGCTGGAGGCCGATGAGCGCCTGATGATCCAGTCGCCCGCCATCATCGAGTGGCTTTAAGAGCGCTATCCCACCCCACCGCTGCTGCCCGGCGATGCAGGCGATCGCGCCCAGGTGCGCGCTCTGGCTGCCATCGTGGGCTGCGACATCCACCCCATCAACAACCGCCGCATTCTGGAGGCGCTGCGCCACCGCTTTGGTGCCGACGAGGCGGCGGTGAACGACTGGTGCGGCACCTGGATCAGCGCGGGCTTTGATGCCATCGAGGCGCTGTTGTCGAAGGACCCGCAGCGCGGTGATTTCTGCTTTGGCAGCACCCCCACGCTGGCCGATGTGTACCTGGTTCCGCAGGTGGAGAGCGCGCGCCGCTTCAAGGTGGACTTGTCACGCTGGCCGCTAGTCCAGGCAGTGGACGCTGCCTGCGGGCAACTGGAAGCGTTCCGCAAGGCGGCGCCCAGCGCGCAGCCGGATGCGCGTTGAGCCTGTCGAAGCCCCTCGCGGCGCTTCGACCGCGCTGAGTGAGCGGTTCAAGTGGATTCTGACGACTCCAAGAACCTCATTCCGTTTCCAAATCATTCGTGTCTAGGCGCGAAGCCGCAGACAGTGCTGTTGCACGGCAAGGCGAAGCAACAACGACACGGATGATTTGGAGACGGAATCAGTCGCCCTGCATGTAAAAAGCCTCGGCGTGGAGGTGGGCCGCCTCCAGGCCTTTGCCCAGCGCCAGCAGTGTGGTGGTCTCCACCATCGGCGGCGATCCGCACAGATACGCCTGCCAGCCTTGCAGGCTGGCGTGGTCCTGCTCGATGGCCTGGGTCACCAGCCCGCGCCGCTGTGTGGCAGAGTCGGCGCCCGAGGCCACCACCACATGCACCTGCAGGGCCGGGTGCACGCTGCGCAGATGCTCCAGCCATGCCAGGCCATACAGCTCGCGCGGCGAGCGCAGGCCGAAGTACAGGTGAATGGGGTTGCGCATGCCCGCAGCCACCGCGCCGCGCACCACCGACAGCACTGACGCCAGCCCGGTGCCCCCGGCCACGCACAGCATGGGCCCCGTGTGCTGCTGGCGCAAATACGCTGCGCCCAGCGGCCCACTGACCTTGACCTTGTCCCCCACCTTGAGCTGCCCGGCGATGTAGCCGCTGACCCGGCCCTGGGGCATGAGTTGCACATGAAACTCCAGCAGCGGTTCGCCCGGCAGGTTTGCCATGGAGTAGGGGCGCACATGCGTCGGCGTGAACCCCAGCTGCACGTACTGGCCTGGTGAAAACGCAATCGGTTTTGCCACCTTGAGCTGCAGGCGCCGGATGTCTGCCGCCAGTGGCTCGATGGCCACCACGGTGGCCTTGGCCACGCGCGCACGGTGCACCACGGCTTCGCCGGGGGCGGGTACTTCGATGGTGCAGGGCTCGGTCACATAGGTCTGGCAGGCCAGCACGGCACCGTCCACGCCGTCCAGCGGGTGCTGCTGCTCGCGCCCGCCATCGAGCACCTCACCCGACAGCACCCGGCAACGGCAAATGCCGCAGCGGCCAGAAAGGCACGAATACGACATCGGAACCTGCGCCGCGCGCAGGGCGTCGAGCAGGTTCACGCCGGGCTCGGCGCGGATCACGCGGTTAAGCGGCTGAACGAGGATGTCCATGGCGGGCTGCGTTCGATTTCATCCAGCCCATTGTGCCCACGAAAGCGCCAGCGAATCACTGGCTGCAATACCATCGCCACTTCATATCACCCAAGCTGATGGAGTGGCGATGGAGCTATCGGATATCGACCTGAACCTGCTGGTGCTGTTTCAGCAACTCATGGTCGAACGGCGCGTGTCCAAGGTGGCCGACAACCTGGGGCTGACGCAGCCTGCGGTCAGCAACGCGCTGGCCAAGCTGCGGCGCATTTTTGGCGACGAGCTTTTCCTGCGCACCTCGGGCGGCATGGTGCCCACGCCTTTTGCCGAACAACTGGGCGAGTCCGTGGGGTATGCGCTGGGCATGATCCACAGCGGGCTGAACCAGCGCACACAGTTCACGCCCGCAACGCTCAAGCGCACCATCACCATCGGCATGACGGACATTGGCGAGATCGTCTTCCTGCCCGCGCTGCTGGAGCGCCTGGGGCGGGAGGCGCCGGGCGTCACGCTGAACACCGTGCGCAACAACGCCGCCCATCTGCGCGAAGACATGGAGGCTGGCAAGGTGGACCTGGCCATCGGCCTGCTGCCGCAGCTGAAAGCCGGGTTCTTCCAGCGGCGCTTGTTCCGCCAGCGTTATGTTTGCCTGTTCCGCAAGGGCCATGCGCTGGACCGGCCCAAGCTGCTGCTGTCGGACTACAAGGCGGCGGAGCACCTGGTGATCGTGTCGGCGGGCACGGGGCACGGCAAGGTGGATGAATTGATCCAGAAGGCCGGCATCGACCGCCTGGTGCGGCTGAGCGTGCCGCACTTTGTGAGCGTGGGCCACATCCTCCAAAGCACGGCGCTGGTGGCGACGGTGCCCGAGCGGCTGGCGCTCAAGCTGGTCGAGCCCTTTGGCCTGGTGCTGCGCACGCACCCCGTCAAACTGCCTGACGCTCCCATCAGCGTGTTTTGGCACGCCAAGGTGCACCGCGAACCCGTCAATCAGTGGCTGCGCGGGATGGTGTTTGAGCTGTTTGGGGGCGACGGTACCGTTGGCGGTGGGTTACCGTGATCTGTGGGGCGAGCCAGCGGCGCACGCCAGGTTGCGCCGTTGGCTCCCTTAGAAATTGCTATGTTATCTGTAGCTTGCTTTTCTTGTAAGTGAAGCGGTAGGCCGGGTTTTTATTCAACATTCTGATCGCCCCTCCGAGGGGTTGGTGGTTGTCGGTTGGTGGCAGCGTTGTCACCCTACGCTGTTCAATACACCAGCCGCTCCGGCCGCACCTCCTGCAGGATGGTCGTCGCAATCTCTTCAATCGATTTGGTGGTGGTGGACAGCCACCGGATGCCCGCGCGGCGCATCATGGCTTCGGCCTCGGCCACTTCGGCGCGGCAGTTTTCGATGCTGGCGTATTTGGAGTTGGGGCGACGCTCGGCGCGGATCTCGGCCAGGCGGTCGGGGCTGATGGTCAGGCCAAAGATCTTGCTGCGAAACGGCACCAGGGCCGGGGGCAGCTGGCGGCGCTCGAAATCCTCGGGGATCAGGGGGTAGTTGGCGGCTTTCAGGCCACATTGCATGGCCAGGTACAGGCTGGTAGGGGTTTTGCCGCTGCGGCTCACGCCGACCAGGATCACGTCGGCCCCCGCCAGGTCGCGGTTGCTCTGGCCGTCGTCATGGGCCAGGCTGAAGTTGATGGCTTCAATGCGGTCCGTGTACTCCTTGCTGCGGCTCACGTCGCTGAAGCGCCCCACGCGGTGGTGCGACTTGATGCCCAGCTCTTCCTCCAGCGGGTGCACAAAGGTGCCGAACATGTCCAGCAGCATGCCCTTGCAGCCCTCCTGGATGACCTTGAGAACATCCATGTTGACCAGCGTGGTGAAAACGATGGGCTTTTTGCCCTCGACCTCTGCGGTGTGGTTGATCTGCCGCACCGCCTGGTGCGCCTTGTCCACGGTGTCGATGAAGGGCAGGCGCACATGGCGCGGCTTCATCTCGAACTGGGCCAGGATGGCGTTGCCGAAGGTTTCGGCGGTGATGCCGGTGCCGTCAGAGACAAAAAATACGGTGCGCGAGTGCATGGAGCCCCTTTTTTGGATGCGGCTTGCGCCAGCCGGGTGGACACCACAAAGAAGTGGCAATTCCCCGTTTTGCGTCAGTCGCGTGAAAGCGTCAGCCCGTTGCCAGATGCGCGGGCCTACAATTGTCACAATTATCCAATTCTCACCATGCACCGCGTCGGCCCACAACCACAACGACAAAGCCTCAGGCCGTGCATGGCCGCCTGCCAGGAGCCATCCAGGGCCCGGCACGCAGACCCAGTTTCAACTTCTGGAGCTTTCCCATGTCTGCACTTTTCAGCCCGACCGCCCTGGTCGTACCGTTTGAAAACCTGAGAATGACCGATGTCGAGGCAGTTGGCGGTAAAAACGCCAGCCTCGGCGAGATGATCTCCCAGCTGCCGCAGGGTGTGCGTGTGCCCACGGGCTTTGCCACCACCGCCCACGCGTTCCGCGAGTTCCTGGCCTACGACGGCCTGGCCGACCGCATCAGCGCCAAGCTCAAAAGCCTGGATACCGAGGACGTGCGCGCCCTCGCACAGGTCGGTGCCGAGATTCGCGCCATGGTTGAGGCCCAGCCCTTCCCGGCCGACCTGCAAAAGGCCATCGCCGACGAATTTGCCAAGCTGAGTGCTGGCAACCCCGCCGCCTCATTTGCCGTGCGCTCGTCCGCCACGGCCGAGGACTTGCCCGACGCATCGTTTGCCGGCCAGCAGGAAACCTTCCTGAACGTGGTGGGCATCGACGAAGTCATGCACAAGATGAAGGAAGTGTTTGCGTCGCTGTACAACGACCGCGCCATTTCCTACCGTGTGCACAAGGGCTTCGAGCACGATGTGGTGGCCCTGTCGGCCGGTGTGCAGCGCATGGTGCGCTCCGACCTGGGCGCCGCCGGCGTGATGTTCACCATCGACACCGAATCCGGCTTTGAGGACGTTGTCTTCATCACCAGCAGCTACGGCCTGGGCGAGACGGTGGTGCAGGGCGCCGTGAACCCCGACGAGTTCTACGTGCACAAGCCCATGCTCCAGGCAGGCAAGAAGGCGCTGATCCGCCGCAACCTGGGCAGCAAGCTGATCCAGATGGTGTTCTCCACGCCTGAGGAAAAGGCCGCCAGCGGCAAGCTGGTCAAGACCATTGATGTGCCCACCGAGCAGCGCAACCGCTACTCGCTGACCGACGCCGACGTGGAGCAACTGGCCCGCTACGCGCTGGTGATCGAGCAGCACTACGGCCGCCCCATGGACATCGAGTGGGGCAAGGACGGCACCGACGGCCAGCTCTACATCCTGCAGGCACGGCCTGAAACCGTGAAGAGCCAGGCCAAGGGCCAGGCCGAGCTGCGCTACAAGCTCAAGGGCCAGGGCACCGTGCTGGCCGAGGGCCGCGCCATCGGCCAGAAGATTGGCACCGGCCCCGTGCGCCTGGTGCACAACATTTCCGAGATGGACAAGGTCCAGCCGGGCGATGTGCTGGTCACCGACATGACGGACCCCAACTGGGAGCCCGTGATGAAGCGTGCCAGCGCCATCGTCACCAACCGGGGTGGCCGCACGTGCCATGCCGCCATCATTGCGCGCGAGCTGGGCATTCCCGCCGTCGTGGGCTGTGGCGACGCCACCGAGCGTCTGAAGGATGGCACGCTGGTCACGGTGAGCTGCTCCGAGGGCGACACGGGCAAGATCTATGACGGCCTGCTCGAAACCGAAGTCACCGAAGTGCAGCGCGGCGCCATGCCCCCCATCAAGACCAAGATCATGATGAACGTGGGCAACCCGCAGTTGGCCTTCGACTTTGCCCAATTGCCCAATGAGGGTGTGGGCCTGGCGCGCCTGGAGTTCATCATCAACAACAACATTGGTGTGCACCCCAAGGCGATCCTGGACTACCCCCAGATCGATGCCGACCTGAAGAAGGCCGTGGAATCCGTGGCCCGTGGCCATGCATCGCCCCGTGCGTTCTACGTGGACAAGGTCGCCGAGGGCGTGGCCACCATCGCCGCCGCCTTCTGGCCCAAGCCCGTCATCGTGCGCCTGTCGGACTTCAAGTCCAACGAATACCGCAAGCTGATCGGCGGCAGCCGCTACGAGCCCGAGGAAGAAAACCCCATGCTGGGCTTCCGTGGCGCAGCCCGCTACATCAGCGAAGACTTCGGCGAAGCCTTTGCGATGGAGTGCGAGGCGCTCAAGCGCGTGCGCAACGACATGGGCCTGACCAACGTGCAGGTGATGGTGCCCTTTGTGCGCACGCTGGGCCAGGCCGAGCGCGTGACAAAACTGCTCGCATCGCACGGCCTGCAGCGTGGCAAGGACGACCTCAAGGTCATCATGATGTGCGAGGTGCCGAGCAATGCCATCTTGGCAGAGCGCTTCCTGGAGTTCTTCGACGGCTTCTCCATCGGCTCCAACGACCTGACCCAGCTCACGCTGGGCCTGGACCGCGACTCGGGTCTGGAGCTGCTGGCGCAGGACTTTGACGAACGCGACCCGGCTGTCGAGGCACTGATCCACCAGGCCATCAAGGCCTGCCTGGCCCAGGGCAAGTACATCGGCATCTGCGGTCAGGGCCCCAGCGACCACCCTGACTTTGCGCAGTGGCTGGCCAAGGAGGGCATCTCGTCGATTTCGCTCAACCCCGACAGCGTGATTGCCACCTGGCAGCAACTGGCAGGCTGACGCACCGACCGGGCTGCCATGTGCCAACTGCACCACCCGCCATCGCGTCCGTGATGCCGCGCCAGTGATGCCGTTGCAGCAGCCCGCTACCCGCCCCGCCGACGCCGAGATGGCGGGGCCGTTTCCCCCCGACTTGCACGACGTGCGCCACCTGTGGCTCAAAGCAGGTTTGCTCCTGCTGTGGGCCCTGGTGTCTTTTGGGGCCACCTACTTCGCCCGCGACCTGCAGGTACTGGTGGTGGGGGGCTGGCCTCTGGGCTACTGGATTGCGGCGCAGGGCGCTGTGCTGGTGTTCATCGCCATCGTGGTCGCCTACGGCTGGGCCATGAACCACTTTGAGCGGCAGGACCAGCAGCAACGCGAGGCGCTGGAGCTTTCCGCCCCTCCCGCAGAAGACCGCGCCCATGGCTGAGCGCAAGCCAGGCAGCGCCGAGGCGGACCGCGCCTATCTGTGGCGGCTGCACCGTATTCTGGCGCTGTACGTGGCGGGGGTGCTGGGCTTTCTGGCACTGATGACCTGGGCTGAACACCAGGGGCTGTCGCGCCACTGGATCGGCCCGATTTTTCTGTTCCTCACCGTCATGGTGTATGCCGGCATCGGCGTGTACGGCCGCACCACAGACCCCGAGGACTACTACGTGGCGGGGCGGCGCATTCCGCCCATGTACAACGGCATGGCCACGGCGGCCGACTGGATGAGTGCGGCGTCCTTCATCAGCCTGTCGGGCGCGCTTTACCTGCAGGGTTTTTCGGGCACGCCCGGGCAGGCCGGTGGCCTGGCTTATCTGCTGGGGTGGACAGGTGGCTTCTGCCTAGTCGCCATGCTGATTGCGCCGCACCTGCGGGCCATGGGCCTGTACACCGTGCCCGATTTCTTCCACGTGCGTTTTGGTGGCCGCTGGCCGCGTGTGATTGCTGCGCTGGCGGCGGTGCTCTGCTCGTTCACCTATGTGGTGGCGCAGATCTACGGCGTAGGGCTGATCGCTTCGCGCCTCACGGGCGTGCAGTTCGAGATCGGGATCATGCTCGGCCTGGGGGGGGTGCTGCTGTGCTCGTTTCTGGGCGGTATGCGCGCCATCACCTGGACACAGGTGGCGCAGTATGTCGTGCTGCTGCTGGCGTTCATGATCCCGGTGTCGTGGCTGGCGTACAAGCAGCTGGGCAACCCGCTGGCGCCGCTGGTGTATGGCGCGCAGATCAGCAAGATTGCCGACCTGGAGGCACAGCTGCTCGACTCCCCGGCCGAACACCAGGTGGTGCAGGCTTACCTGCAGCGCGCCAAGGACTTCGAAGCGCGCCTGCAGGATGTGGAGGCGGCCCTGGAGCGTGAACGCGAAAAGGGCCGTGAGCGCATCCGGGCCCTGCGTGCGCAGAACGCTGATGTGGGCCTGATCGTCTCCGCCAGCCGCGAGCTGGCGGCGCTGCCCCGCGATGCTGCAGCTGCCCGCGAGCGCTGGACCCGCGAAATGCGCGAGAACTACGAGCGCGCGCGTCCTTTGGGCGGGCTGCCGCCCCACAGCCAGGCCTATGCCGGCGACCCCCACGGCACCCCCGAGGAGCAACGCGACTACGAGCTCACGCGCCGTAATTTTCTGGCGCTGATGTTCTGCCTGATGGTGGGCACCGCCGGGCTGCCCCACCTGCTGACCCGCTACTACACATCGCCCACGGTGTCTGCGGCCCGTGCGTCGGTGGGCTGGTCGCTGTTTTTCATTGCGCTGCTGTACCTCAGTGCGCCCGCGCTGGCGGTGCTGGTGAAGTTCGAGGTCATGCAGAACCTGGTGGGCAGCAGTTTTGAGGCCCTGCCCACCTGGATGGCGCAGTGGTCGCGGGTGGACAGCTCGCTGCTGTCGGTGGAAGACGTGAATGGCGATGGCCTGATCCAGTTTGGCGAGATCCGGCTAGGGGCCGACCTCATCATGTTGGCCACGCCCGAACTGGGTGGGCTGCCGTACGTGGTGTCCGGCCTGGTGGCGGCAGGGGGCCTGGCAGCGGCGCTGTCCACGGCCGACGGCTTGCTGCTCACAATCAGCAATGCGCTCGTGCGCGACCTGTATTTCCAGGACACGCGCCGCCAGGCGTCGCCCGAGCAGCGGGTGATCCTGACCAAGTTCACGCTGCTCGCCGTCGCCTTGTCGGCTGCGTTTGTGGCGGCGCTCAAGCCATCCGAAATCCTGCCCATGGTGTCGGCGTCTTTCTCGCTGGCGGCGTCGGCGTTTGTGCCGGTGATGGTGCTGGGAATCTTCTGGCGGGGCACCACGCGGCAAGGCGCGGTGGCGGGCATGCTGGGCGGGCTGGCCATCACGGTGTACTACATGCTGTCGCATGTGCCCGCCATGCAGGCGCTGCCGCGCTGGCTGCTGGCCGATGGGTTGTGGTTCGGCATCCAGCCCATTTCGGCCGGGGTGTTTGGTGTGCCCTGTGGCCTGCTCGTTACCTTGGTGGTCAGCTGGATCACCCGGCCTGCACCGCCGCTGCCACGCATTCGCTCGGAGATGTGAGGGATTGGCGCCGCGCGGGGGTTATGTGTAAACCCCGATTTGCAGAGGTGCCAAAACATGGGATTCTGGTTTGCAGGTGATAGCCTTGCGGCGTTCCGCACCATTGCTCACTACTAGGAGACTCATGGTTCTCGTCAAAACCCCCGCAGGCCAGGAAGCACTCAAGGACCGTCACGGCAGCCTGAGCTCGCGCCAGCGTTCGGCCTTCATTCTTTTTGACGGCAAGCGCACCACGGGGGAGATTTTGGCGGCCACGGCGGCCATGGGCATCACGCAGGACGATGTGCAGGCCATGATCGCCCAGGGGCTGTTGGCGCCGGTCGGGGGGCAGATGGCTGCTGCAGTCGTGGGCTCCGTTGCTGCCAGTGCATCCCTTGCCTCCGCCACGCTGGCAGAGGCTCCCGCCACCGATCTGGGCACGGTGGCGTCGCCCGTCGAAGGCTCGGGGCGTTCGCCCATGGAGCGCTACCAGGCGGCATATCCCATCGCCACGGAGCTGACGGCGGCGCTGGGCTTGCGCGGGTTTCGCTTGAACCTCGCGGTGGAGGGCGCAGGCAGTTTTGAAGACCTGGCGGCACTGGCCCCCAAAATCCGGGAAGCGGTGGGTGATGCCAAGTTCGAGCGGCTGGACAAGGCGCTGTTTGATTGAGGCCCCGGGGTTCCGGACTGGTCTTGACGGATAGGAGCCTGATGGCTCCACCGCCACAGCCCGTTTGCAAGATGCGCGGGCATGAAAAAAGCGGCCCGAGGGCCGCTTTTGTTTTGCCGATGTAGACAGGAAGGGGGCTGAGATCAGCGGCCCACCTTCAGCAGTTCCACGTCGAACTTGAGCGTGGCGTTCGGGGGGATCACGCCGCCCGCACCACGCGCACCGTAGCCCAGGGCGGCGGGGATGATCAGGGTGCGCTGGCCGCCGATCTTCATGCCCTGTACGCCTTCGTCCCAGCCCTTGATGACCATGCCGGCGCCCAGTGCAAATTCAAAAGGGTCGTTGCGGTCGCGGCTGGAGTCGAACTTGGCACCTTGCTCACCGTTGTTGTACAGCCAGCCGGTGTAGTGCACCGACACGTTCTGGCCCTTGGTGGCTTCGGCGCCTTCGCCCACGGTGGTGTCTTCGTATTGCAGGCCGGATGCAGTGGTGGTCAGTGCCATGGAAGTTCCTTGTTTGCTATTAAAAATATAGCTTTAGACGCATGTTTTGATTGCGCTTGAAGCTATTTTGATCCCTATTTTAACGAAAGCCCCGCGCGGAGGTCCGGCGGGGCTTTTCCCTGCGGGGCAGGGCGAGCAGGGGGAGGGGAGAGGGCTCAGGCCTTCTTGGCGCGGCCTGCGACCCAGCGGGTGGCAAAGGCCTGCACGTCCGACAGGCGCTTGAGCAGGTCAGCGCCCGAGGGGGTGACGGTGTAGCCGTCGCTGCCATGGTCCACAAAACCGGCTTCGCGCAGCTCTTTGATGCGGGTGTTGAGCGTGTTGGGGGTGATGCCACCCACGCTGTCCTGCAGCAGGCGGAACGTCTGGGGGTGGCCGTCCTTCAGGGCCCACAGCACGCGCAGCGCATAGCGGCATTCAAGTTTCTCGAAAAGCTGGTTGATGGAAGCATTTTCTTTGGAGCTCATGGACGCTTCTCCTCGCGCAAGTGTTGGATCTGGATTCAGTGCGGGTGGCCGTCAACCGGGCCCGCTGATGCGCTGAGACTATAGCGCGGAACCCATTTTGCTACAAGTTTAGTAGCTCAGAACGCACAGCACACATGCGCTAGTGGCGAAAAATACAATGTTGCGTATCAAACTGTTGCGACAGGGCCACGGTTTTCGGCCCCTGTCAGCTGCGCCCCAGCCCCGCCAGATGCGCGACCAGCAACTGGGCCGCGGGGGGCAGCCACTGGGCGCTGCGGTAGCAGATGGCAAAGCGCCGCTGGGCCCAGGGGTCGCTCAGCGGGACGATGCGCACCGGTGCCAGCTGGGCAAAAGGCTGGGCCACTTCGCGTGGCACCACGCTGATGGCGAGGTTGGCGCGCACCACCCGCAGGGCGGCGTCAAAGTTGGACACCAGCACGCGGTGGGCCAGCATTTTCCCTTCCACTGCAGCGGCGCGCGCCAGCAGCACCTGCACTGCACTGAGCGCGGGCATGCTGACGAATTCGTGCTCCAGCACGTCGGCAAACCGCACGCTCTGCAGCTGGGCCACGGGGTGCGACTCGTGTGCCACCACAGCCAGGTGGTCGCTGCGGTAGGCGCTGGTTTCCAGGCCCGACAGGTCGGCTGCGTCCCAGCAGATGCCGATGGAGGCGCTGCCGTCGCGCACGCCTTGCACCACGTCCGGGCTCACGCGTTCCTCCAGGCTGATCTGGATGTTGCGGTGTGCCGGGTCTTGCAGAAAGGCCGCCACATCGTCGGCCAGCGACTCTGCCATGACCGAGGCCGTGACCAGCATGCGCACATGGCCCCGGGTGCCGGTGGCGTAGGCCGCCATGTCGCGCTCGATCTGCCCTACGCTGGCCAGCATGGTGCGGGCATGCTCCAGCAGGGTCTCGCCGGCAGGCGTTGGCACCACGCCCCGGCGCTTGCGCAGCAGCAGCGGTGTGCCCACCGTGTCTTCCAGCTGCGCCAGCCGCTTGCTGATGGCCGAGCCCACGATGGACTCCTGCTCTGCCACACGCGCGATGCTGCGCTGCTCGCACACGGCGGCAAAGAGGCGCAGGGTCTGCAAGTCCAGGTCGCGCATGGCAAACCTCCATGGTTGTAATGTTCCGTTTGGGAATGTTACGGCTTCCGAGATGTATTTTCTGATTCATTCGGGAATTTTTAGAATCTTGCCCAGACCCACCCGAAAGAGACCTCCCGTGCACACCTCACCGATCCCATCCGACCAGCAGCCCCCGGTGGCCCGCGCCATCGTCCGCGAAGTCGGCCTGCGCGACGGCCTGCAAAGCATCGCCACGGTGGTGTCCACCGCGCACAAGATCGAATGGATCAACGCTGCCTACGCCGCCGGCCAGCGCGAGATCGAGGTGGGCTCCTTTGTGCCCGCCCGGCTGCTGCCCCAGCTGGCCGACACGGCCGAGGTGCTGGCCCACGCCAAAACGTTGCCCGGCCTGGTGGCCTCGGTGCTGGTGCCCAACATCAAAGGCGCCGAGCGCGCGCTGGAGCAGGGTGCCGACCTGATGATCGTGCCCCTGTCTGCCAGCCACGCCCACAGCCTGGCCAACCTGCGCAAGACCCCCGACGAGGTGGTGGCCGAGGTCGCGCGTATCCGATCACTGCGCGACGCGAGCGGCAGCCGCACCCTGATCGAGGGCGGCGTGGGCACGGCCTTTGGCTGCACCCTGCAGGGCGAGGTGGCTGAGAGCGAAGTGCTGCGCCTGATGCAGGCGCTGCTGGATGCGGGCGCTGACCGCGTGAGCCTGGCCGACACCGTGGGCTATGCTGACCCGGCTGCGGTCGCCCGCCTGTTTGGCAATGCAAGTGCGCTTGTGGGCGACCGCCTGGCCTGCGCGCACTTCCACGACACGCGCGGCATGGGCCTGGCCAATGTGTATGCCGCCTGGCAGGCAGGCATCACCCGCTTTGATGCCTGCCTGGCGGGCATCGGCGGCTGCCCGCACGCGCCGGGCGCCAGCGGCAATGTCACCACCGAAGACCTGGTGTTCATGCTGGAGCGCATGGGCATCGCCACCGGCATCGATGTGACTGCGCTGCTCGCGCTGCGCCAGCGCGTGGCCGGATGGCTGGCGGGCGAGACCCTGCATGGCACCCTCTGGCAGGCCGGGCTGCCGCAGAATGCCGCACCCGCCGTGCTGCGTGAAGCAGCAACGGCCTGAACCCCTTTCTGAACGCTCTGAACATGCACGACACATCCGCCCCTCTCTCGTCCCCCCGCCTGCCGCTGGAAGGCCTGCGCGTGGTGGAGTTCACCCATATGGTCATGGGCCCCACCTGCGGCATGGTGCTGGCCGACCTGGGTGCCGAGGTCATCAAGGTCGAGCCGGTGGACGGCGACCGCACCCGCCACCTGCTGGGCGCGGGCGCGGGCTTCTTCCCCATGTTCAACCGCAACAAGAAGAGCATTGCGCTCGACCTGCGCAGCCCCGAGGGCCTGGCGGTGGCGCGCAAGCTGGCCGCATCGGCCGACGTGGTGGCGCAAAACTTCAAGCCCGGCGTGATGACGAAATATGGCCTGGACTATGCCGCGCTGAGCCAGGTCAACCCGCGCCTCATCTACGTCAACCACACCGGCTTCTTGCCCGGCCCGTACGAGCACCGCACGGCGCTGGACGAGGTGGTGCAGATGATGGGCGGCCTGGCCTACATGACCGGACGCCCTGGCGACCCGCTGCGCGCGGGCAGCAGCGTGAACGACATCATGGGCGGCATGTTCGGCGCGATTGGTGCGATGGCGGCGCTGATGCAGCGCGGCATCACCGGGCGCGGGCAGGAGGTGGACTCGGCCCTGTTCGAGAACAACGTGTTCCTGGTCGGCCAGCACATGATGCAGTACGCCGTCACCGGCAAACCGGCGGCTCCCATGCCCGACCGCATCTCGTCCTGGGCCGTGTACGACGTGTTCAGCGTGAAGGACGGCGGGCAGATCTTTTTGGCCGCCGTGAGCGATGCGCAGTGGCAGACCTTCTGCGACGCCATGGGCTATGCCGACCTGA
Organism: Acidovorax delafieldii; assembly: GCF_007993815.1. GTDB lineage: Bacteria > Pseudomonadota > Gammaproteobacteria > Burkholderiales > Burkholderiaceae_C > Acidovorax > Acidovorax delafieldii. Next base: position 58,084 of record NZ_VJWE01000004.1, on the reverse strand, counting down.
AGGCCGACACCGGCCTGGCCACCAACAACGACCGCGTGCGCGCCCGCCCCACGCTGATGCCGGTGCTGCGCGAGCGGCTGGCACAGCACACGGCCGACGAACTGGCCGCGATCTTCGAACGCCACGGCCTGCCGTTTGCACCCATCCGCCGGCCCGAAGAACTGTTTGACGACCCGCACCTGCAAGCCACGGGGGGCCTCGCCGACATCACGCTGCCCGATGGCGAACGTGCCGGGCAGACCGCGCAGATCACGCTGATGCCGCTGCGCATGGACGGCCAGCGGCTCGATGTGCGCTGCGACCCGCCGCGCCTGGGCCAGCACACGGCCGAGCTGCTGCAGGGCCTGGGCTACACGGCCGATGAAGTGACCGCGCTGCAGGCCACCGGGGCCATTGCCTGATTTTTCCTTGACGACCGGGGCAACCCACGCGGCGCAGACCGCAGGCCCCGGATTCCAACCCCACCATCGGAGACAACCGTGCCCCAGCCCACCCCTGCTTTTGACATGCACCGCATCGCGCCCGCCCGCCATGGCGTGCTCACGCGCCGCCAGGCGCTGGCCACCGGCGCGGCCGCGCTGGGCGCCGCCGCCTGGGGCCTGCCCCGCATGGCGCATGCCCAGGGCGACGGCAAGCCGCTGCGCGTGATCCTGCCGCTGTCGGCGGGCTCAGGGGCCGACGGCGCCATCCGCGCCATCAGCACCAGCCTGGCCAAGGCGCTGGGACAGCCCATCGTCATCGAGAACCTTCCGGGCGCGGGCGGCATCACCGGCACCACGCAGATCGTGCGTGCGCCCAAGGACGGCTCGGTGATCGGCGTGGTGTCCAACAACCACGTGGTCAACCCCAGCGTGTACAAGAACATTCCGTTCGACTCGCTGGCCGACATCACCCCCATCACCATCCTGGGCGCCACGCCGTTTGTGCTGGTCGCGCACCCTGCGGTGCCCGCCAAGACGGTGCAGGAGCTGATCGCGCTGGCCAAGTCCAAACCTGGCGTGCTCAACTACGGCTCGTCGGGCAACGGCACCATCCTGCACCTGGGTGCGGCCATGTTCGTGGACCAGGCCAAGCTCGACATCAAGCACATCCCCTACCGGGGCATGGGCCCGCTGATGAACGACATCCTGGGCGGGCAGGTGCAGCTGGGGGTGGTGGCAGTGGCACCGGCGGCTGCGCACATCAAGGCAGGCGCCTTGCGGGCCCTGGGGGTGACCACGGCCACCCGCGTGGCGGCACTGCCGGGCGTGCCCACCATTGCCGAACAAGGCCTGCCGGGCTATGAGCTGGACGGGTGGATCGCCCCTGTGGCGCCTGCGGGCCTGCCCAAGGCCGAGCTGGCGCGGCTGTACAACGGCTTCAAGGCCGCCATGGAGATGCCCGAGGCCCGTGATGCGCTGATCGCGCAGGGCTACGAGATCAAGCTCACGCCGCCCGAGCCGGCCGCCGCCTTCTTCCGCAGCGAAGCAGCGCGCATGGCGCAGGTGGTGAAGAACGCGAACGTGAAGATCGACTGACGCAGCGTAGGAACTGCCTGCAGCGTGTTTTTGCGCAGCAGCAGGCAGGTTTTGAGGGTTTTCGGGCGCTTGCGCTAGTGCAATATGCCTGAGTAGCTATTGTATTGATAGCATTTGCATGGCCGCCGTGGCCCTGTGCCCGCAGGGCTGCGGTGCCACCGCGGGTGCGGTGTGATGCGCAACTGCCTTGCGGCAACCCCCGTCAGGCGCGCGGCGCGGGGAGCGCGGGGTGGGCGGGATGGGCGTGGCGCAGGCGGAACACCTCCACGGCCTCCACCAGTTGCTGCGCTTGCCCGCTCAGGCTGCCTGCGGCAGCGGCGCTTTCTTCGACCAGGGCGGCGTTCTGCTGTGTCGCCTCGTCCATGCGCACGATGGCCTGCGTCACGCGCAGCATGTCGCTGGTCTGCGCGGCGCTGGCCTGGCTGATCTCTTCCATCAGCGCGCTCACACCCTGGATGGACGACACCACCTCGGCCATGGTGGTGCCTGCATTGCGCGCCAGGTCCGAGCCGGCCTGCACGCGCTCCACGCTGGTCTGGATGAGCTGCTTGATCTCGCGCGCGGCGCTGGCGCTGCGGGTGGCGAGGTTGCGCACCTCGCTGGCCACCACAGCAAAGCCCCGGCCTTGTTCACCGGCGCGCGCGGCCTCGACGGCGGCATTGAGCGCGAGGATGTTGGTCTGGAATGCGATGCCGTCGATGACGCCAATGATGTCGGCAATGCGGCGCGAGCTGTCCTGGATGCCCTGCACTACCTCCACCATCTGCGTGACCACATCGCCACCCCGCTGCGCCACGGTAGCGCCGTTGCGCGCCAGCTCGTTCGCGCGCTGGGCGTTGGAGGCGTTCTGCTGCACGGTGGACTGCAGCTGCTGCATGGACGAGGTGGTCTCGTCCAGCGACGAGGCCTGTTCTTCGGTGCGATGGCTCAGGTCGGCGTTGCCCTGAGCGATTTCAGCGCTGGCGCTGGCCACGCCCTCGGCGTTGCTGCGCACGCCGGAGACCACGTTTTCGAGGTTGTCCTGCATGGCGCGCAGGGCCTCCAGCAGGCGCGCGGGCTCATCCTTGCCCTCGACCTCGATGCGGGTGGTCAGGTCGCCCGCCGCCACTTTGTGCGCCACCGACACCGCCACCCCCAGGGGGCGCACCACCGAGCGGGTGAGCAGCCAGCCCGCGCAGGCGCCCAGCGCCGTGACCAGTGCAAGTGCCACCAGGCTGCTGAACAGTGCGCGCCGGGCGTCCTGCGCAGCCTCCTGGGCGATGGCCGCACTGCTGGCGGCCACCTGCTGGCTCAGCTCGGTGAGCAGCTTGGCGGGGCCCTGGTCGATGTCGGCCACGTCCGCATCGCCCGCCGAGGGCACAAAGCCCAGCGACTGGAACACCTCAAAGCCCTTGCGGTAGCCCTGCGCCATCTGGGCGTGGGCCTGGGTGAACTTTTGCAGCGCCGCCTTTTCCTGCGCGTCGGTCAGCTGGGGCTCCAGCGCCTTGGCGGCATCGGCTACCCGCTTTTCACTGGCCTGGAAGGCGTTCCAGTGCAGCTCGCGCTTGCGCGAGTCCTCGCCCCGCAGCAGGGTGTTCTTCCACTCCAGCACCTGGGTCTTGAACTCGCTTTCCATGCGGCTCACGGCGCGCTCCTGTGCCACGCGCTGTTGCACCGTGGTGTCGTAGGTGCCCAGCGTTTGGTACAGAGCCGCAATGCCGAACAGCGCGGCCCCCAGCAGCAGGGCCAGCACCAGGCCCAGGGCCGTGGCCATGCGTGCGCCGATGGAGTAGTTGGACATTTTCATCAGAGGCTCCAAAGGTTCTGCAGCAGGCCGGTCGGCTGGTGCTCAGAGGCGCTTGCGGCGGGGGTGTTCAGACCTTCTCAGGCCTTCAGCTTGAGCAGGTACACCATCACGCGGGCGGTCGTGAGGTCCAGTTCCATGAACTCTGCCAAATCCTTGCCGGTGAGCCAAGAGGGTTCCCACCGGTTCTGTTTGAGCGTGCGCAGCCAGGATTCGTGGCGGGTGGCGGCCTCAACGGCGGCCAGCATCTCCGCCGTGCGTGCGGCGGACACGCCCTTGCCGGTGAACACACCGCGCCAGTTCGCCATCACGGCATCCAGCCCTTGTTCGCGGAACGACGGCAGGCCAAAGACGCTGCGGCGCGACGACACGCCCACGGCGCGCAGCTTGCCGCTGGCAATGGTATCGTTGAACTCGCTGTAGCCCGACAAACCCAGGGCTGCGTTGCCCGACAGCACGGCCTCGACCACCTCGGCACCGCCAGGGAAGGGTTTGTAGACCAGCCCCTCCGGGTTGGCCTTGGCGGCGCGGGCCAGCACGCCTGCGTAGATGTGGTCCACACCACCGGCCGAACCGCCGGCAATCGGCACGGCCTTGAGGTCGGCACGCAGCGCATCGGCGAGGTCCTTGGTGGTCTTGATGGGCGAGTTGGCCGCCACGGCCGCCACCAGATAGTCGCTGGTGAGCCGCGCCAGGGGCTGGATCTGTGTCATGTCCACTGCAGGCTTTTGCAGCGCAACTGCGCCCACCATCACCATGCCACCCATCAGCAGCGTGTTGGGGTCGTTGCTGTACTTTTCGGCGTATTTGGCCAGGCCGATGGTGCCGCCCTTGCCACCGATGTTTTCGTATTCCACCTGGTCCGCAGCGCCGGCTGCGACCATGGCTGCTCCTAGGGCTCGGCCTGTCTGGTCCCAGCCGCCACCGGCATTGGCAGGGATCACGATGCGCACGGTGCCCGCCAGCTTGGCAGGCTTGGCGGCTGCAGGGGCAGGACGGGCTGCTGTCGCAGCGCTTTGCGCCCAGGCGGAGGGGCCGAGCGCAGTCCAGGCCAGGGCGGTCGCAACGGATTGGGCAAGGGCACGGCGGCGGTCGATGGCTGCAGACATGGAAAGTCCTTTGACAAGAGGGAAGGCAGGAAGGGCGTCGGGAACCAGATCTCAGGCCGCTGCGGGAGCGCCCTGACTGGGTTGCTTGCGCGTTGCCACGCCGAAGCAACGCAGTCAGCCTGTGGCGGCATGCACAGGGAAGGGACCTGCGCACCACCTGGGCTGCGCGCAATGGTCGCCAGCCAAGCTGTCAGTCTGCTGTCGCTGGCATCAGGGTAAACGCGGGGTTTATGGCCCCGTGCAGAGCGGTGCGCCGATCAGCGCACCATGAAAAACGCCCTGCGCCGCAGGTGCGGGGCAGGGCGTTGGAGCCAGTAAAGGCTGGGTCGCGAGGCTTACAGCGAGTCGATGAAGCTGCGCAGCTTGTCAGAGCGGCTGGGGTGCTTGAGCTTGCGCAGCGCCTTGGCTTCTATTTGGCGAATGCGCTCGCGGGTCACGTCGAACTGCTTGCCCACTTCTTCCAGCGTGTGGTCGCTGGTCATCTCGATACCGAAGCGCATGCGCAGCACCTTGGCTTCGCGCGGCGTGAGGCCGTCCAGGATGTCCTTGACCACGTCGCGCAGGCCGGCCTGCATGGCGGCTTCGATAGGCGCGGTGTTGGCACCGTCCTCGATGAAATCGCCCAGGTGGCTGTCGTCGTCGTCGCCGATCGGCGTTTCCATGGAGATCGGCTCCTTGGCGATCTTCATGATCTTGCGGATCTTGTCCTCGGGGATCTCCATCTTGGCCGCCAGGATGGACGCATCGGGCTCGAAACCAAACTCTTGCAAGTGCTGGCGGCTGATGCGGTTCATCTTGTTGATCGTCTCGATCATGTGCACCGGGATACGGATGGTGCGCGCCTGGTCGGCGATCGAGCGGGTGATGGCCTGGCGAATCCACCAGGTGGCGTACGTCGAGAACTTGTAGCCCCGGCGGTATTCGAACTTGTCCACCGCCTTCATCAGGCCGATGTTGCCTTCCTGGATCAAGTCGAGGAATTGGAGGCCACGGTTGGTGTACTTCTTGGCGATCGAGATCACGAGGCGCAGGTTGGCCTCGATCATTTCCTTCTTGGCATCGCGCGAGGTGGCTTCACCTTCGTTCATGCGCTTGTTGATGCCTTTGAGCTCGGCCAACGGCACGACCACGCGCGACTGCAGGTCGATCAGCTTTTGCTGCAGGTCCTGGATGGGCGGGATGTTGCGCGCGATCACGGCCGACCAGGGCTTGCCGGCGGTGGCCTGCTTCTCGACCCATTGCAGGTTCAGCAGGTTGGGCGGGAAGTCCTTGATGAAGGTCTCCTGGGGCATGCCGCACTTGTCCACGATGATGCGGCGCAGCTCGCGTTCCTTCTTGCGCACGTCGTCCACCTGGCCGCGCACCATGTCGCACAGCTTCTCGATGGTCTTGGCGGTGAAGCGGATGGTCATCAGCTCGGCCGACAAAGCGGCTTGTGCTTTGACATAGGCGGGCGTGCCGTAGCCTTCCTTGTCGTAGACCTTGTGCACTTTTTCGAACAGCTCGCGCAGCTTGTCGAAGCGCTCCAGTGCCTGCTTCTTGAGTTCTTCCAGCTTCTTGGTCAGCGCCTTGGAGCCGCCCTTGCCGTCGTCGTCATCGGCCTCGTCGAACTCGTCGAAGTCCTCTTCGGCCACATAGTCGTCGGCCTCGTTGGGGTTGGAGAAGCCGTCCACGATGGTCGAGATGACGACCTTGCCTTCGCGGATTTCCTCGCCCATGTTGAGGATCTCGGCGATGGTGGCGGGCGATGCGCTGATCGCCTCCATCATGGCCATCAGGCCGCCTTCGATGCGCTTGGCGATTTCGATTTCGCCTTCGCGGGTCAGCAGCTCCACGGTGCCCATTTCGCGCATGTACATGCGCACGGGGTCGGTGGTACGGCCGAATTCCGAGTCCACGGTGGACAGCGCGGCTTCGGCGGCTTCTTCGGCCTCTTCCTCGGTGGCACCTGCGGGAGCGTTGTCCGTGATGATCAGCGCTTCGGCATCGGGCGTCTGCTCGTACACCGCCACGCCCAGGTCGTTCAGGGTGGTGATGACGGCTTCGAGGGTTTCGGCATCGACCAGCTTGTCGGGCAAGTGGTCGTTGATTTCAACGTGCGTGAGGTAGCCGCGGGTCTTGCCCAGCTTGATCAGGGCCTTCAGGCGCTGGCGGCGCTTTTGCATGTCCTCTTCGGACAGGACGGTTTCGTCCAGGCCAAATTCCTTCATCAAGGCGCGTTCCTTGGCCTTGCTGATCTTCATGCGCAGGGGCTTGACCTTCTCGACCGTGGCGGCTGCCTCGGGGGTCTCTTCGATCTCGCCTTCGAGATCGGCCTCGATGTCCGACAGGTCGGTATCGTCCACGCTCTCATCGCCACCGGCGGCTGCCTTGGGCTTGCGGCCACGCTTGGCGGGGGCCTTGGCTTCGGCAGCACCAGCGGCCTTGGCGGGGCGGCCAGGCTTTTTCTTGGGCACTTCTTCGTCGTCGGCGGCTGCGGCGACGGCCTTGGCGCGGGCAGGTTTCTTCTTCAGCAACTCATCGGCAGCTTTGATCAGCTCGGCGGTACTTTTCACGGGCACAGTTTTCACTTTCTTGGCGACCGGGGCGGGCGCGGCGGCAGCGGCCTTTTTGGGGGGCGCTTTGGCCGGCGCTTTTGCCGCGGTTTTGGAGACAGCCTTTGCGGCGGTGCCTGAGGCAGACTTGGGCGACTTCGCGGACTTTTGAGCGGGCATGGAGCAACCTCAGAATCAAAAACGGACACAAAGAAAACGCAAGCGCCTCAGATCCCGGCGCGGGTGGCAACGCAAAGCAACGAGGGCTTTGCGCCTGGAGGGGACACCCTCAGCGGCAAGATGTCTGGGCGATCATTTGGTGTGCAGTCCTTGCGATAAGTGGGCCCATCAGCGCATAGGTGCGCGTTTGTCACGGTGGCCCGGCTCGGAGGTGCTGCTGTCGCTCTTGCCAATAACTAACCTTATATTATACCGCCCGCACTCGATTCAAGTGGTTTTTGGCGCTATTTGCTCCAGTTCCTTGCGCTTTTCGGCCAGCGCCCGGTAGCGCTCCAGGGCCGAGGGGTCTTGTGCCACCTGCAGCACCAGCACTTTTTGCTGCTCCTTGATGTCTTCGATCTGCATGCGGGTGAGCAGGTCGCGCAGCTCCAGCCGCAATTCGTGCAGTTCGCCCTCGGTCTGCGCATGCGAGCCGGTCATCACCTTGACGGCCAGCTCTTCGCACTCGTGATCGCGCAGGCTTTCGCGCAGCACGGCCCACGCCAGGGGGCCATGTTCGTGGAACTGCGCCTCCAGCCACGCAAACAGTGGCCCATGGGGCGCTGGTTGGGCCGCCAGTGTGGTGTGGTCGTCGTGCGTCAGCTCTTCCAGAAACGCCATGTGCGACAGCAGCAGCCGCGCCGCGTGGTCCGCCCGGCCCATGGCCGGCGTGCGGGGCAAACGGGGCTGGGGCGGCCAGGGAGCGTCCTTGTCGCGTTTTTTCCAGCCCCCGCCGCTTTTCCAGTCGCCTCCCTTGCGGAACGGAGGCTTGCCGCCGCTGCCATAGCCATTTTGGCCTCCGTAGCCTCCCTGATTGCCGTAACTGCCGTAGCCGGGGTCGTAGGCCGTGCCTGTCGACTCGCTGTGGGGTTGCCAGCCATCGGTGTCGAGCGGGGCATCCCAACTGGGGGCGTCATCAGGGGCGGTACGGGGCGGGTGGCGCTGCGGGGGGGCATGGTGTGCAGCGCGCAGGCCGTCGCGGGCGGCGGCCTGGCCCCACAGGTCGGACAGGTCGCGGGCATTGAGCTGGGTCAGCTCGGCCAGCTCGCCCAGCAACTGGCGCTTGAGCACGCCGTCGGGCAGCGCCGTCCACAGCGGGCGTGCATTGCTGGCCATGTGGGCACGTCCTTCGGCGGTGGCCAGGTCGCAGCCCTCGCTGGCCGATTCGACCAGGAAGCGGCTCAGCGGCATCGCGTCGCTCACATGGCGCGCAAAGGCGTCGGTGCCATGGTCGCGGATGAAGCTGTCCGGGTCGTGCTCTGCGGGCAGGAACAGAAACTTGATGCTGCGCGTGTCGGTAGCGTGGGGCAGGGCGCCGTCCAGGGCCTTGCGCGCAGCGCGCCGTCCGGCGTTGTCGCCGTCAAAGCTGAACACCACCGCGTCGGTAAACCGCAGCAGCTTTTGCACATGCTCTGGCGTGCACGCCGTGCCCAGTGTGGCCACCGCGTTCGGAAAACCCAGCTGCGCCAGGGCCACCACGTCCATGTAGCCCTCGGTGACCAGCGCGTAGCCCGCCTCCCGGATGGGCGTGCGGGCCTCGAACAGGCCGTACAGCTCGCGCCCCTTGTGAAATACCGGGGTTTCGGGGGAGTTGAGGTACTTGGGCTTGTCGTCCCCCAGCACCCGGCCACCAAAGCCGATGTACTCGCCCTTGACGTTGCGGATGGGGAACATCACCCGGTCGCGGAACCGGTCGTAGCGCTTGCCACCGTCTTCGTCGTTGACGATGACCAGGCCGCTTTCCTCCAGCAGCGGGTCGTCGTAGCTTGGGAACACGCTGGCCAGGCTGCGCCAGCCTTCGGGCGCGTAGCCCAGGCCGTAGCGCTTGGCCACCGCGCCCGAAACACCCCGGCCCTTGAAATACCCAATGGCGCGCTGCGACTCGCGCAGGTGGCGGCGGTAGGCGTCGGCGGCTTTCTCCAGCACCTCGTTCAGCGTGGCTTGTTTCTGTCGCGCGGCGGCGGCGCGTTCCTTTTCCTGCGGGGAGATGTCGTCATCGGGCACCTGCAGGCCCACGCTCTGGGCTAGGTCCTGGACGGCCTCGACAAACCCCATGCCCGCGTGGTCCATCAGAAAGCTGATGGCATTGCCGTTCTTGCCGCAGCCAAAGCAGTGATAGAACTGCTTGGCGGGGCTGACGCTGAAAGAGGGAGACTTCTCTCCGTGAAAGGGGCACAGCCCCATGAAATTGGCGCCACCTTTTTTCAGCTGGACGTAGCGCCCCACGATGTCCACCACGTCCACACGGGTGAGCAGTTCCTGAATGAAAGACTGAGGGATCGTCACGCGCCCTATTGTCCGCGTAAACTCTTTGTAACCAGTTATTGCTGGAAAGGCTTTTGGCATGGGGTTCGCGGCATGTGGGCGGGCGTTGGCGGGTAGGGCGCTGCACGGGTGGCGCGCCAGCCTGCCCGTGCTGCTGTTCGCGCTGGCGGGGCTCGCATGGCTGCCGGGGTCCTCGCAGGCCGCGACGGTCCTCAGGGTGCTGGCCTGGCCGGGTTATGCCGACCCGGACTTTGTCGCGGTGTTCGAGAAGCGCCACGGGGTCAAGGTGGAGATCACCATCGTGGCATCGGACGACGTCTTGCGCGCCAAGATGGACAGCACCGACGGGCCGGGTTTTGACCTGGTGGCTGCCAACACGGCGGAAATTGCGCGGCTGATCCTCCATGACAAGCTCGCGCCGTTGCCGCTCGGCAACATCCGCAACACTGCTGGGCAGCTGCCCCGGTTTCGCCAGCTGCACACCATCTCGGGCATTGGCTGGCGGGGCGAGGTCTATGCCATGCCCTTCACCTATTCCGAGATGGGGCTGGTGTACGACCGCCAGCAGTTCAGCACGCCACCGCAGTCGATCGCCGTGCTGTGGGACCCGCGCTGGCAGGGCAAGGTGCTGGCGTTTGACGGCAGCAGCCACGGGTTTTCGCTGGCCGCCATGCACCGGGGCCTGCCGCCGTTTCGCATCGACCCCGCCCGTTTCAGCCCGCTGGCCAAGGACCTGGTGGCCCTGCGGCGCAATGTGCGGTCGTTCTACAGCCTGCCCGAGGAGTCGGTGGAGCTGTTTCGCAAGCACAAGGTGGCGGTAATGCACGCCAACTACGGCCAGCAGCAGCTCAAGCAGCTGCGCGATGCGGGGCTGGATGTGGGCTACGTTGTGCCCAAGGAGGGCGCGCTCGCCTGGCTGGATTGCTGGGCCATCACCCGCCGCTCCACCCAGGTGGCGCTGGCTGCCGAGTGGATCAACTACATGCTCGACCCGGCCGTGAGCCGCGAGTTCACGCGGCGCCAAGGGCTGGCCAACACCCTGGACGAGCCACCAGCGCTGGCGGGCGATGTGCCCGGGGGCACCATGGGCCCCATCGTGTGGCTGGAGCCGGTGGAAGACGAAGCCCTGCGCGCACGCCTGTGGCAACGCATCGTGTCGGGCGACCGACCCAACCGGTTCTGACCGATGGCACGCGTGAAATGGAGCATCGCGCTGAGGCTGGGGGCCCTGCTGGCCTCGTTCAGCGTGTTCGCGGCCATTTTGGCGGGCTACTACACCTTTGACTCGAGCCGCGAACGCCTGCAGGGGCGGGCCGAGCGCTCGCTGCTGGCCACCACGCAGGTGCTGGCGCGCCACATGCAGGCTGGCTTTGGCACGGTGGCGCGCGACACAGCCTTTCTGGCCGACGCCGCTGCCGTCGAACAAGACCAGGGACGGCTGGCCGACCTGTTCAAGGCCAACCTGCAGGCCCATCCCGCCTATTTGCAGATCCGCTTCATCAGCGCCAGCGACTACGGGCTGGAGCTGGTGCGCATCGACCGCCAGGGCGACAAGCTGGTGCGCGTGCCCGATGACCAGCTGCAGGAGAAGTCGCACTTTCCGTTCGTTTTCGAGGCCCTCAGCCTGCCCGATGGGGAGGTGTATGTGTCCGAGTTCGGCATCAACCATGAAGACGCCGCGCAGGAGGCGGCCGTGCCCGTGTTCAACATGGCGTCGCCCGTGGTACAGGGGGGGCAGCTGCGGGGCGTGGTGGTGGTGCGGGTGGCGGCCGCGCCGTTCCTGCACAACTTCAACGCAGCGCTGCCGACCCCCTACGGTTTTTATCTGAGCAACCGCTGGGGTGACTTTCTGGTGCACCCGGACGCCGCGCAGACCTTTGGCTTTGACCGGGGCCAGCGCATCCTGATCCAGGAGTCGTTCCCGCAGGTGGCCGCGCTGGTCGATGGCCGTGCCGAAGAGGCGGTACTCAGCCAGTCCGGCACCGACGACGAGGAGGCGCGTGTTTTTGCCTTTGTGCGCATGCCCTTTGGCAACGCGGACGAGGGGCGTTTCATGGTCGTGGGGCTCTCGCAGCCGCTGGCCGTGGTGCAGGGCGAGGTGCTGGATCTGGGCCGCAGCATCCTCAAGATCCTGCTGGTGCTCAGCGTGGTGGGTGTGGCCCTGGCGGCCGGGGTGTCGCGCCTGGTGACCCAGCCGCTGCAGGCCATGGTGAAGGCGGCGCAGGCGTTTTCACGCGGGGAGGCCCACGGCGCGCTGCCGGTGCACCGGGGCGACGAGGTGGGCGAGCTGGCCCGCAGCTTCCAGGACATGGAGCAGCAGATCAGCCGCCAGTTGGCTGAGCTGAACCTGAGCCGTGACGCCATGGCCCACCTGGCGCACCACGACGCACTCACCGGCCTGCCCAACCGCCGCATGTTCGAGCAGCGCCTGGCCCAGGTGCTGGAGCTGTCGCGCCGCAGCGGCCGCAGCTGTGCCCTGTTGTTCGTGGACCTGGATGAGTTCAAAGCCATCAACGACACGCGCGGGCATGCCGTGGGCGACCTGGTGCTGCAGGCGGTGGCACGCACCATCGTCGGCGCCGTGCGGCAGGTGGACACCGTGGCCCGGCTCGCCGGGGACGAGTTCACGGTGCTGTGCGAAAACGTGGATTCCGAAGAGGCCGCGCTGCAGATCGTGACCAAGCTGCAGCACGCGTTCGAGCCACCGCTGGACATCGACGGCGAGCCCCTGGCCGTGCGCGCCAGCATCGGCCTGAGCCTGTTCCCCCGCGACGCGCAGGATGCGCGCACACTCATGGCCAGCGCCGACGCGGCCATGTACCGCATCAAGCAGAGCCACAAGCGAAGGTTGTGAGGCTGCGCACCGCAGTCCATCCGCGCCTGCGCCGGCCCGTGTTGCTTTCGTGTCAGCCTGCGGCGCTAGGCTGTGTGTAGTTCACCTTCTTGCACCGACCCATGACCTCCATCTTTGACCAGCACCTGCCCCGCAACGAAGCCAACTTTGCCGCCCTGTCGCCCCTGTCGTTCATCGAACGCACGGCCGAGGTCTACCCCGACCGCCTGGCCATCGTGCACGGCGCGCTGCGCCAGACCTGGGCCCAGACCTACGCGCGCTGCCGCCAGCTGGCCAGCGCGCTGACCCAGGCCGGCATCGGCAAGAACGACACCGTGGCCGTGATGCTGCCCAACACGCCGCCGATGGTGGAGGCGCACTTTGGCGTGCCCATGGCGGGCGCGGTGCTCAACACCCTCAACACCCGGCTGGACCCGGAGGCCATCGCCTTCATGCTTGACCACGGCGAGGCCAAGGCCGTGATCGTGGACCCGGAGTTCACCGGCACCATGGCCAAGGCGCTGGCCCTGCGCACGGGCACCACGCCCATCCGCGTGATCGAGGTGCAGGATGCCCTCTACGGCCCCGCTGTGCAAAGCCTGGGCGGCACCGACTACGAAGCCTTTGTGGCCAGCGGCGATGCGGCCTTTGCCTGGAGCCTGCCCGCCGACGAGTGGGATGCGATTGCGCTCAACTACACCAGCGGCACCACCGGCAACCCCAAGGGCGTGGTCTACCACCACCGGGGCGCCGCCACCAACGCCATCAGCAACGTGCTGGAGTGGGACATGCCCAAGCACGCGGTGTACCTGTGGACCTTGCCCATGTTCCACTGCAACGGCTGGTGCTTTCCGTGGACCATTGCGGCGCGTGCGGGTGTCAACGTGTGCCTGCGCCGTGTGGACGCGCAGGCCATCTTCGACGCCATCCGCACCCACGGCGTTACGCACTACTGCGGTGCGCCCATCGTGCACGGGCTGCTGGTCAACGCGCCCGAGGCCATGAAGGCGGGCGTTCCTGCAGGCGTCAAGGCCATGGTGGCGGGCGCCGCGCCACCGGCCTCGATGATCGAAGGCATGGAAAAGATGGGCTTTGACCTGACCCATGTGTACGGCCTTACCGAGGTGTACGGCCCCGCGACGGTGTGCGCCAAGCACGAGGCCTGGGATGCGCTCGACATTGGCGAGCGCGCCCGCCTCAACGCCCGCCAGGGCGTGCGCTACCACCTGGAGCGCGACGTGCGCGTGCTCGACCCCGAGACCATGCAACCCGTGCCGCAGGACGGCGAAACCATGGGCGAGATCATGTTCAAGGGCAACATCGCCATGAAGGGCTACCTCAAGAACCCCAAGGCCACCGACGAGGCCTTTGCGGGCGGCTGGTTCCACAGCGGCGATCTGGCCGTGCAGTACCCTGACGGCTACATCAAGATCAAGGACCGCAGCAAGGACATCATCATCTCGGGTGGCGAGAACATCTCGTCCATCGAGGTCGAAGACGTGCTCTACCGCCACCCCGACGTGCTGGCCGCTGCCGTGGTGGCCAAGCCCGACCCCAAGTGGGGCGAGACGCCCTGCGCGTTTGTAGAGCTGAAGGCCGGTGCGCAGACCACGCCCGAAGACATCGTGGCGCACTGCAAGAAGCACCTGGCCGGCTTCAAGGTGCCACGCGCCGTGGTGTTTGGCGAGCTGCCCAAGACCAGCACCGGCAAGATCCAGAAGTTTGAGCTGCGCAAGCAGGCCGGGTCGGCAGCGGCCATCAACGTCTGAGAAGGCGTGACACGCCTCGTGGAGGGGGCGCGCGCGGTGGGTGGTTATTTGCTATGTAATTAATAGCTGTTTGCGCATATTCCACTAGCGCATCCGCCGCTTTTGGCTTGAAAACCGGGGCCAGGGGCTCCTGGGTGCCCCTGCGGCGCTGCCTGGGCTGGGTGTCAGCGCCCTTCGCCCCCCGCTTCGCGCCAGTCCCTTGCCGACATCCCCAGCTTTTGCGCAAACACGCGCGACAGCGCCGAGGGGTTGGCATAGCCCAGTTCGTGGGCAATGGATTTGAGCGACCGGCCCGCACGCAGGTGAGCCTGCGCCAGCGTCAGCCGCCAGTGCGCCAGGTAGTCGGCGGGCGTGTCCCCCACCACGGCCTTGAAGCGGGCGGCAAACGCGCTGCGCGACATGCCCGCCTGCTGCGCCATCTGCGCCAGGCTCCACGGCTCGCCAGGGGCCTCGTGCAGGGCCGTGAGCGTGCGCGACAGTTGCGGGTCGGCCAGGCCCGTCAGCAGGCCGGGGGGCATCTGCGCCTGCTCCGGGTGGTCCAGCAGCCAGCGCAGCAACTGCAGCAGCACCACTTCAAACAGGCGGTCGGCCAGCACGCGGTGGCCGCAGCGCAGGCGGTCGGTTTCGGCAAACAGCAGGTCCAGCGACTGCTGCAGCCCGTCCACCGCGCCCAGCGGCAGCACCACCAGCGGGGGCAGGGCGCGGGCCAGTGGGTGGCTGGCGCCGCCGTCAAAGTCCAGCGCGGCGCAGGTGAAGTCCGAGCCCTCGGTGGGCGCGTTGTGAAAAAAGTGTTCCAGCGGCCGGGCATAGAACAGCAGGCTGGGCTCGCACACCTGAAGCCGCTCGGGCTGGCCCGCCTGGGGCTGGTGCGTGACCACCATCTCGCCCTGGCGCAGCACATGCAAAAAGCCCCGGCCCGGCGCCGCCGCAAAGTGCGTCACGCCACACAGCGGCCCGTTGTGGAACAGGTGCGCCCGCACCCGAAACCGCTCCAGCAGCGGCGACAACCGGTCGAGCGGGGTGGAGGCCTGCGCGGGCGTAGGAACGCTTGGTGGCATGGTTTTGGATGATTGGGTATGAATTATGGATTTTATGTGCCCAATGGTACACGCTGGCGCCGGACACTGCAGGGGTGCCGAGAACAGGCACAAGTTCTCACCCACCCTTCATGACCTTCAAGGAACACACCATGTCCGCTACTTCTTCTTCCATCGCCCGCGTCCCCCTCGTCGACCGCACTGCCGCCACCGGCACTGTGCTCGCGGTGCTCGACCAGGTCCACGGAGCCTTTGGCGCCACGCCCAACATGTTCCGCGCCGTGGCCAACTCGCCCGCTGCGCTGCAAAGCATGTGGGGTGCGTTTGGCGCCTTGGGAGGCGGCGTGATCGGCGCCGCCCTGGGTGAGCAGATCGCCGTGGCCGTGGCCAACCGCAATGCCTGCGACTACTGCCTGGCCGCCCACACCGCACTGGGCCGCAAGGCAGGCGTGAGTGGCGAGGCCCTGGCCGCCGCGCAGGCGGGCGAGTCAGCCGACCCGCGCACAGCGGCCGTGCTGCGCTTCGTGCTGCAACTGGTCAACGAACGCGGCCAGGTCGATGCGGCCGATGTGCAGGCCCTGCGCGACCAGGGCGTGAACGACGAGCAGATCGTCGAGATCGTGGCCCATGTGGCGCTCAACCTGTTCACCAACTACGTGAACGTGGCGCTGGCCGTGCCGGTGGACTTCCCTGGCGTCAAGCTGCGCCCGGCGCGCTGAACGATGGGGCGGCGCGCGTCTGGCCGGTGGGCTGGGTGCGCGCCGCTTCTGTTGCTGCTGGCGCGGTCCTGTGGCGAAGCCATCGCAGGCAGTCCTTCGCCAAACCCATGCGTGCATTTTTTGCACGCATGACCGGCTGCAAAGTCGTTTGTCAGCGCGGCAGGCCTGCTGCACCATGGCCGCTCCCTTGCCCACCCACCCGAAGGAAGCCGCCCCATGACCCCCGCCCGCGACGAGCACGCCATCGACACCCTGCCACGCCTGGAGGCCCTGCTGGGCACGCTGAGCGATGCCTCCGTCCACAAAGAGCTGCCGTATGTGCACCCCGCCTACCGCGCCATGATCGCGGCGTCGCCCTTTGCCGTGCTGGCCACCACCGGCCCCGGCGGGCTGGACGCCTCGCCGCGCGGCGACCCCGCCGGTTTTGTGCAACTGCTGGATGACAAGACCTTGCTGCTGCCCGAGCGCCGTGGCAACAACCGCGCCGACAGCCTGCGCAACATCGTGGCCGACCCGCGCGTGGCGCTGCTGTTCCTCATCCCCGGCGTGGGCGAGACGCTGCGCGTCAACGGCAACGCGCGCATCAGCGTCGCGCCCGACCTGCTGGCGCGTTTTGTGGTCAACGGCCAGCCGCCAAAGTGTGTGATCGTGGTCGATGTGCAGGCGGTGTACTTCCAGTGCGCGCGCGCCATCCAGCGCTCGCGCCTGTGGCATGCCGTGCCGCCCGGCACCCCGCGCCCCGTGCCCACCCCGGGCGCCATCCTGGCGTCCATCACACAGGGCGCATTTGACGGCGCTGCCTACGACCGCGAACTGCCTGCGCGCCAGCAGGCCACGCTGTATTGAACCGGCACCGCGATCCGTCGCCACAGCGTTGCCCCTGCTGCCAGCGCACACAATGGCGGCTGGATGCGCAGGGCTTGCGCTTCATGGACTCTCCGGCCGAACGCGCAGATGCGTGAGGAGCGTGGAGCTCCGTGGGGCGTGCAGCCCACTCACGCGCACGTTCACACCAAGTGAGGGGGAGACATGGATTCCGTGCTGTTGATCGTGGCCCTGGGCGCAGTGGCCGCCGGGTTTGTGCAGGGGCTGTCGGGTTTTGGTTTTGGCATGGTCGCCATGTCGTTCTGGGCCTGGACGCTGGAGCCCCGCCTGGCCGCGCTGCTGGCGGTGTGCGGCGCGCTCACTGGACAGCTGGTGGCGGCGGCCACGGTACGCCGGGGGTTTGACCGGGTGCGCCTGCTGCCCTTTGTGCTGGGTGGCCTGGTGGGCATCCCCATTGGCGTGGCCGTATTGCCCCGGCTGGACATGGACGCGTTCAAGGTCATCCTGGGCACGCTGCTGGTGCTGTGGTGCCCGGCGATGCTGATGGCCAAGCAGTTGCCCCGCATCACGCGCGGCGGGCGCGTGGCCGACGCGCTGGTGGGCATGGCCGGCGGCGTGATGGGCGGCCTGGGCGGCTTCACCGGCGTGCTGCCCACCCTGTGGTGCACCTTGCGCGGTCTGGACAAGGACGTGCAGCGCGCCATCATCCAGAACTTCAACTTGGCCATGCTGCTGGTGACCTTCATCACCTACCTGGCCACCGGTCTGGTCACCCGCGAGGCGCTGCCGCTGCTGGCCATCGTGGTGCCCGCCATGCTGGTGCCCGTGCTGCTGGGAGCGCGGCTGTACCACGGTATCAGCGATGCGCGGTTCCGGCAGATCGTGCTGGGCATGTTGACCTTGTCGGGCGTGGCGATGCTGGTGGCCAGCCTGCCCAAGGTGCTGGCGCGGCTCGCGTAGGGTTCCATTTGCGTGGGCCGCGTCCGGTGGCCATCCTGTTGTCGACTTGCTGCACATGCCCCGCTACATTTCGAGGGGCATGGAGCAAAAAGATGACACCACGCGGCCACCGGACGCGGACGACCGTCTTGAGGCCGGGGCCCCGCGTCGCCGCTATCGCCTTGTCACGCCGCTGAGCCTGGCGATTGCGCTGGGCTGCATCGTTGCCGTGGCGGGCTTGTGGCTGGTCACGCTGCAGCGTGTGGCGTTCGAGCGCGAGCAGGCCGTGGCCTCCGCCATGCAGTCCAATGCCAACCTGGCCATCGCCTTCGAGCAGCAGGTGTTCCGCACCCTCAAGGCGGCCGAGCAGGTCGCCGCCTTTGTGCGCGAGCAGTACCTGCAGCAGGGCACCGACATTGACCTGCGCGACTGGGTGGAGCGGGGGGTGATCCGCGAGCCCATGTTCACCATCATCAGCGTGGTGAACGAGCAGGGCGACATCGTCAGCAGCAGCCAGGAGACCGGGGCCGTCAACTACAGCGACCGCGCCTTTTTCAAGGCGCTGCGTGCCAGTGATCGCGATGACCTGTTTGTGAGCGAGCCTGTGCTGGGCCGGGTGTCGGGGCAGTGGCGCATTCCGATGGCGCTGCGCATCGTGAGCGAGGGAGGCCGCTTTGGTGGTGTGGTGGTGATGTCGGTGGACCCGACGAACTTCACCGACTTTTACCGCCAGGCCGACCTGGGCGCACAGGGGCTGCTGGAGCTGACAGGGCTGGACGGCGTGGTGCGCGGCCGCAAGGCCGGGGGCAAGATCAGCTTCGGCGGCGATGCGCGGGGCCTGCCCTGGTTTCAACTCCGCGTGCAAGACCCTGAAGGCGAACTGATCGATGAGAACGGCGCGGTGGACGGTGTGCCGCGCATCCTCAGCTACCGCAGCATGGCGGGCTACCCGTTGATGGTGACGGTGGGGTCGACCTCCGACGAGGTGCTGGCGCCGGTGATGCAGCGGCGCGTTGACTACCTCGCCCTGGCGGCGGGGGCCAGTGTGGCGCTGCTGTGTTTTGGCGCGCTGCTCATTGTGGTGCTGGCACGCCAGCGGGCCGTGGCCGATGCCCTGGCGTCCAGCGAAGGCTTGTTCCGCGCCACCTTTCACCAGGCGGCCACCGGCATCGCCCACATCACGCCCGAAGGCCGCATCCTGCGTGCCAACGACAAGTTCTGCCGCATGCTGGGCTATTCGCTGGAGGAGCTGCGCCAGCGCGACCTGTTTGCGCTGAGCGACGAGGGCGAGCGTGAAGCCCTGCGCCGCTTTCTGGCGCGGCGCCTGGTGGCGCACTCGCCCGTGTTCTCCCCCGAGATGGAAAAGGCCTACCGGCGCAAGGACGGCGGCCTGTTGTGGGTGTACGAAGCGCTGGGCCTCGTCAAGGACGCCCAGGGTCACCCGGACTTTCTGGTGGTGGTGACGCAGGACATCAGCGCACGCAAGGAGCTGGAGATGCGCCTGTCGCACGATGTGCTGCACGACGCGCTCACAGGCCTGTCCAACCGCGTGATGTTCCACGACCGCCTGGCGCGTGTGCTCGAAACGGCCCGGCGCCACGGGCGGCACGCCGCAGTGCTCTATGTGGACCTGGACGGGTTCAAGTCCGTCAACGACCAGTGGGGCCATGCAGCGGGCGACCTGCTGCTGCAGCAGGTGGCTCGGCGGCTTGAAGACTGCGTGCGCGCCGAAGACACCGTGGCGCGCCTGGGCGGCGACGAGTTCGGCATCGTGCTGGCCACCATCGAGCGGGCAGACCACTGCGAGGTCGTGGCCGGCAAGGTGCTGTCTGCGATGGAGCAGCCTTTTGTGCTGGAGGGCGCTGTTGCCCACATCTCGGCCAGCGTGGGCGCGGCGCTTTACCCGCGCCATGGCACCGATGCCGATGCGCTGCTCGCCCAGGCCGATGCTGCGATGTATGCGGCCAAGCAGGCAGGCAAGAACCGCTTCAACATCGACACCGCACTGAGCCCGCTGGCCGATGACGGTGTTGCAGGTCCACCGGTCTGATGAGGTGCCAGCCATCGAGGGATGGTTCTGGCGTCTTGCTCCTCATTTGGGAGCATTGAGCGCATTATCTATAGGCGCTAGCGGCCTGTTTCATTCAAATCACCGCGTCATGATCGGAAAGTCACGCACCGGCTTGTCCAGCATGCCCATCAGCTGCCGCAGGGCCTGCGCATCGCCTTCCATGCGCAGCGCGCCAGAGGCGGCCAGCTCCTGCGGTGTGGCCTGGCCGTTCATCAGGCGCAGGAAGGCGGGTTTGGTAAGCAGCAGCGTGGCGTCGGCGGGCCAGGGTGGTGTGCCCGGGCGGTGGTGCAGCACCGCGTTCTCAATCCACAGACCATGGTTTTCTTCGGCGTCGGTAAAGCGCAGTGCCACGGCCAGGCGCACGCCGTCCGCGCGCGGGCCATTGAGCGAGGCGGCCATTGCATCGAGGAACTGCGGGATGGGGGTCTGCATGAGCATGTCGGCCACTGCAGCGCGCGGGCCTGAAGCGTTGCGCGGTGCAGTGCCATGCCGCAGTTCCTGCGCGCCGGTCAGGTAGAAGTTGCGCCAGGGCGCGGATTCAGCGGCGTAGCCCATCTGCTCAAAGCTGCGCGCCATCAGGTCTTTGGCCGCTGCGTTGTTGCTGTCCGCCAGCAGCACATGGCGCAGCAGCTCGGCCGCCCAGCGGTAGTCGCCCGCGTCAAAGGCCTGGCGCGCGGCGGCCACTGCAGCGTCCGCGCCGCCTGCCAGGGCCACGTAGCGGCGCGCGGCCTCCACAGGCGGCAGCGGGTCGAGCGTGGCGGGGTGCGCGTCGAACCAGCCCAGGTAGAACTGCGCCACCGCGCGCACGTTGTGTTTGACGGTGCCGTAGTACCCGCGCGATGCCCACTGCGCCGCCAGCGTGGAGGGCAGTTGCACGGCCTCGGCGATCTCGCCGGGTGTCAGCCCGGCGTTGAGCAGGCGCACCGTCTGGTCGTGCAGGTAGCGGTAGGTGTCGCGCTGCGTGGTCAAGAAGGTGTCGATGCGCTCGCGGCCCCACACGGGCCAGCCGTGCTGCAGGAAGACCACATCTGCACGGCGTGCGTGCGCAATGGCGCTGTCGATGTAGCGCGACCACGCCAGCGCGTCGCGCACCTTGGCGCCGCGCAGGGTGTAGAGGTTGTGCAGTGTCTGCGAGACCAGTTCTGCCGCACCGAACGCGCGCAGGTCGGGCAGCTCGAACGCCATCTCGGCCGGGGCTTCGGAGCCTGGCACGTTGTGGAACACGAAGCGCACGCCATCAATGTCGAGCGACTGCGTGGGCTGGTCGATGAGCACGGTGGGCGGCAGGATGCCGATGCGCCCGACCGCCACGGCCATGCCCAGGCCGTTGTCCACCACGCCGCGCGCATCGCGTGGTAGCTGGCTGCCATACATGAAGCCCGCGCGGCGCGACATGGCGGGGCCGAGCAGCAGGTTCTCGCTGGTCGCCTCCTCCATGAAGCCCACCGGCGCCACGACGGGCACGCTGCGTGCCTTGGCGTCCTGCGCGGTCAGCACGCCCAATGCGCCGCCGAAGTGGTCCACATGGCTGTGCGTGAACACCAGGCCCGACACCGGCTGCGCGCCCAGGTGCTGGCGCGCGAAGGCGAGGGCGGCGACCGCCGTCTCCTGCGTGGTGAGCGGGTCCACCACGATCCAGCCCGTGCGGCCCTGGATGAGCGTGAGGTTGGTCAGGTCGAACCCGCGCAGCTGCCAGATGCCCTCACGCACCTGGTACAGGCCGGGCGTCTGGTTCAGGCGCGCATGGCGCCACAGGCTGGGGTGCACGGTGGCGGGGGCCTCGCCCTGTGCAAACTGCAGCGCATCAAAGTCCCACACCACCTGGCCCTGCGCGTTGCGCACCTGGCCGCTGGGCGTGGCGATCAGGCCGCGGCGCGCGTCCTCGAAGCTGGCGGGCGCGTTCACGTCCAGTGTGCCCAGGGATGCGGCCTGGCGCGCACGCGTGGCGGCGGTTGCGTCCTGCCGGACATCGGCCACCTGCGCAAAGGTTGCAGGTGCCTGGCCCAGCAGGAGTGGCAAGGCGAGTGCCGCGAGCGTTGGGAGGTTTCGCATGGGGGGTGGAACCTTTTTTGAGATGAAAAGGCCTCAAGCGCACAATTTATATGCGCTGGCAGCTATCAAAATTGAAGTAATGCGTTGCCTGGTATGGACGGGTAGGGCCGCGCACGTGGGTGCGATCACCCCTTCGCGCCATCACATCGGCTCCAGCCTGATGCGTTTCATCATCGCCTCGGTGAAGCCGATTTCCTTGCCGAAGGCGCGTGTGAAGGTCTCGCCGTCTTGCGGGTTGACCATGCCGCCTTGTTCTTCGAGCGCGGTCACCACGGCGGGCTGGCGCAAGGCGGCTTCGAACGCGGCGCGCACGCGGGACACGATGGCATCGGGCGTGCCGGTGGGCACGGAGACTCCGCCCCAGGAGGTCAGCTCCACCCCGGGCAGGCCCGCCTCGGCCAGCGTGGGCACACTGGGCAGCTTGGGATTGCGCGCGGGCCCGGTCACGGCCAGTGCGCGCAGCTTGCCAGCCACGATGTTCGAGTACGCCACGGCGGTGATGGGCGCGCCAAAGGCCACCTGCTGGCCCAGTACCGCATTGACGATTTCCGACGCGCCCTTGTACGGCACATGCGTGGCCTGCGCCTGGCTGACGCTGAGCACCATCTCCACCCCCAGGTGCGAGGGCGTACCGACACCGCCCGACGCGTAGTCCAGCTTGCCGGGCTGCGCACGCATGCGCGTGAGCAGGTCGGCAAGGCTGCGGATATCGCTTTGCGCGTGGACGATGACCACCGTGTCCGAACTCGTCAGGCCGATCACATGGCGAAAGTCCTTGAGTGCGTCGTAGCCGGGCTGCTTGTACATGCGCATGCTGGCCGCCATGGGTGAGGCGGAGTACACCCAGGTGTAGCCGTCGGGCGCGGCCTTGGCCGCCTGGCGCGCACCCAGGTTGCCGCCTGCGCCGCCCTTGTTTTCGATGACCACGGGCTGGCCCAGCTCCTTCGACACCGCTTCGGCCACGATGCGGGCCGTGGTGTCCGGGCCCGTGCCGGCGAGGTAGGGCACCACCCACTTGATGGGGCGCGCGGGCCACGGCTCGGCGGCCATGGCGGATGTACTGGCCAGCAGTGGCAGCAGGCTTGCAGCGAGCAGTACGCGGCGGCGCAGGTGGGGGATGGGTTGATTCGTCATGTCTTGTCTCCGTGTCATTTTCTGTGAGGGTTGTTATGGCGCGCTGTGGGCGGCGCAGCCGCTCAGGGGCATGCCATGAGTTCTTTCGCGATGGTGTTCCGCTGGATCTCGCTCGTGCCGGTGAGCACGCGGTACATGCGCAGCATGCGGAACAGGAACTCCACGCGCCGGCCCTGCACGATGCCCTCGCCGCCGTGGATCTGCACCGCGCGGTCGGCGATGCGAAAGGCTGCCTCCGAGCAGAACAGCTTGGCCATGGACGATTCGGCGCGTGGCTCGGCGCCCGCATCAATCGCGCGGGCCGTGGCCAGCATCAGCCCGCGTGCGGCGGCCCAGTCGGTCGCCATGTCGGCCAGCATGTGCTGGATGGCCTGGAACTGCCCGATGGCGCGACCGAACTGGTGGCGCTGCTGCGCGTAGTCGCGCGCATCGCGCAGGGCCACCTGCGCCAGGCCCAGCATGGCGGGGCAGTGCAGCAGCCGGTTCACGCTGATGCGGCCCAGCGCCAGCGCCAGGCCGCGCCCGGCCTCACCGATCAGGTTGGCGGCGGGCACGCGCGCTCCGTCCAGCACGATGTTGCCCGTGCTCGTCTGTCCGGCCATGGTCTTGTAGCCCGACTCCACACGTACGCCGGGTGCATGCAGGTCCACAAAGAAGGCCGTGACCTCGCGCTTTTTCGGATCGGGGTCGTCGTGTGTGGCGGTAGACGCCATCAGCACCGCGTAGTCGGCAAACGGCGAGCCCGAGATGAAGCGCTTGGTGCCCGTGATCACGTAGTCGTCGCCCTCGCGCACGGCGCGTGTCTGCAAGTTGCCAGCGTCCGATCCAGCCTCGGCCTCGGTCAGTGCGAAGCAGATGGCCATCTCGGCCCGCGCCACCGGCAGGATGAACTGCTGCATCTGGTGCGGTGTGGCCATGCGCGCCAGCGCGCCCACGCGTGGCGGGCCGCTCAGCTCGCCAAACACATGGGGGGCAAACGGCGAGCCACTGGCGTAGATGGCTTCCTTGACCAGCACATGGTCCAGCGTGGACAGGCCCAGGCCGCCCATCTTCTGCGGCAGCGTCATGCCGTAAAAGCCCAAAGCGTGCGAGCGCTTCCACACCTGCTGCAGCAAGGCCTTGTCGGGCGCGTTCTCGTGGTCGATGCCATGCTCGCGCGCCAGCGCCGCCAGCTCGCCATACAGAAACTCGTTGATGCGCGCGATCAGTTCGGCCGCCTGTGGCGAGCCTTCAAAAGGCATGCCGGGAAACAGCGGCGCGGGGAGGGGGGATGTGATGTCGTTGTTCATGGTCGGTATTCCTTGTGGTTGGCGGCTACCTGCTGCCGCTGGAAACTGGCGCGCCCCGTGCCAGGGACGCCGAGCAAGGGCCGCCCCGCAGCGAGGGCGTCGTCCCCCTTCCCGCAGCGCGCAGCGATGCGAGAGAAGGGGGAAGGCGCGTAGCGCCTCAGGGGGATGTACCTAGTTCACCATCCGCCCACGCCCTTCCCAGTACGGGGCCTGTACGGCACGGCGCATCACCTTGCCGTTGGGGTTTTTGGGCAGGGTGGTGACGAACTCGATGCGCCGGGGCCGCTTGAACCCGCCCAGGTGCTGGGCGCAGAACGCGTCGATCGCAGCGGTGGTGTCGGCGCCGGCCGCACGGCCGGGCTTGAGCACCACGTGCGCGGCCACGGCCTCGCCCCACTTGTCATCGGGCACGGCGAACACGCAGGCATCGGCAATGGCGTCGTGCTGGTACAGCACGGCCTCGACCTCCGATGGGTACACGTTGAAGCCGCCGCTGATCACCATGTCCTTCTTGCGGTCCACGATGTAGACGTAGCCCTCGTCATCCACGCGGGCCAGGTCGCCCGTGTGGTACGCGCCGTCCTTCAGTACCTCGGCCGTCAGCTCGGGGGCGCGCCAGTAGCCCGCAAAGATGTCGTCGCCACGCACCACGATCTCGCCGATCTCGCCGGTGGCCACGGGCAGGCCGTCGTCGCCCAGGATCTGCACATCGCATTCCAGAAACGGGCGTCCGCACGACGCCAGGCGCTCTGGCCGCGCAGCGCGGGCAAACAGATGGTCTTCCACCGACAGGCCACACACGCCCGAGGTCGTCTCGCCCGCGCCGTAGCCTTGCTGCAGGATGGGCCCGAACACATCCATGGCCTGCAGGATGCGCGCAGGCGCCATGGGGGCGGCGCCGTAGCCCAGGCGCAGCAGGTCGGGCAGGGGGCGGTACTGGCCCTCCAGCTCGGTCAGCAGCATGTTGATCATGGTGGGCACCATGAAGGTGTGGGTCACGCGGTCGGCCCGCATGTCGGCGATGAAGCGCGGGGGCTCGAAGCCGTTGAACAGGCGGATGGTGACCCCCTGGCACAGCGCCGGCACCATCTGCATGCCCGATGCGTGGGTGATCGGGCCAACCAGTCCCAGGATGTGGCCGGGCTGCTGCCCGTCCGAACGCGTGAGGAACTTGCGCAGCTGCGCAAGGCGGTTGCCGAAGGTCTGCATGGCCGCCTTGAGCACGCCGGACGAGCCCGAGGTGTAGTGCAGCACGGCGACTTCGTCCTCGCACACGACCACCGGGGTGAATGTGTCGCTGGCCTGGGCCAGTGCCGCTTCATACCCTGCGGGGCCCGCATCGTCGGTCAGCAGCAGCCGGGGCATGGCGCCGGGCATGCATTGCTCCACATGCGGGCGGATGGTCTCGGCACGCTCGGCGGTGGTCACGATCAGCGCCGCACCGCTGTTGGCGGCAATGGCGCCGACCTCGGTGGGCGAGAGCCGGGCGTTGAACGGCGCCTTGATCAGCCCGGCCTTGTAGCAGGCGATCTCGATCTCGACGACCTCGACACAGTTGGGCAGGTAGATGCCCACGCGGTCACCGCGCTGCAGGCCCAGGCCGAGCAAGGCGTTGGCCAGGCGGTTGGTGCGCTGCTCCAGATCGGCATAAGTGATGCTGCGTGCGGGGCTCTTGACCGCCATGCGGCGGGCATGGGCACGGGCGCTGCGCGCCACGAGGGCGCCGACGTTGGCGACCACGCGCGGGGGAATGGGGGGCGAGGTGGTAATGGCTGTCTCCTGAAACACCGGCCCCGTCGAGCGCGGGGCATGGGGTCACTGTTCCAGAAGACGGGGTATCAGGGAAATACCGATTGCTGATGGTCAGGCATCACTGAAATTGATGCCCGTGCCGTAGCGTGCCTTCCGCACACGCTGCGTGCGCGGCTGCGACAGTGTTATGCCGCCTTCGCACGGGTGGCGGGCTTTTTGGCGGCGGATCTGGCCGGCTTGGCAGCGTTGAGTGCCACTGCCGCGCGGATGAGCGACTTGAACGCCTCCGCATCCACCACGTCGCCTTCGTGGATGTCGATGGCGCGCCGCGCATTGCCATCCAGGCTGGCGTTGAACAGCCGCGCCGGGTCCGGCAGCGAGGCGCCCTTCAAAAAGGTGAGCTTCACTGCGGCCTTGTAGCTCTCGCCGGTGCAGAGGATGCCGCCCAGCGACCATACGGGCGTTCCCATCCACTTCCACTCTTCCACCACGCCGGGGGCGGCCTCATGGATGAGCGCACGCATGCGTGCCAGCACCGGGCCGCGCCAGTCGGCCAGGTCTGCGATGCGCTGATCGATGAGGGTGGAGGCGGGTTGGGGCGATGCAGTGGTTGTGGATGCCATGGCGGTGTCTCCTGAAGCGGAATCGTTAGAGCCTTTATGGGAATGTGATCACTCGGCAGCCAGGGGCTTGCCCGCCGCCCGCAGCACCTGCGTGATGAAGCGGGCCTTCTCCTCGCGGTAGCGGTCCATCCCCTCGGATGCGAATCGCTGCTTGAGCCGGTTGTACTCTGCCACCAGGGCGGAGTCGGCGCGCAAGGCATCGCGAAAGTGCAGAAAGCATTCGAACGGCGAGCCGCAGGCCACCACCTGCAGTGCAACGTCCATCGTGGCGCCGGGCCACAGCAGCATGCACAGATCGGGCGCGCGCAGGGTGTCGGCCTTGGCGCTGCAGCCTGCGGCCTCGAGCGCTGCCACGCCCGGTGCATGGTCTTGCGGCGGCACCAGCACGCAGATATCGAGGTCACCCTTGGAGACTGCGCCGGGAATGGACGAGGCGCCGATGTGTTCGATGCGCGCCTGCGGCACGATTGCAGCCACCTGGGCGGCCACCGCGGCAAACGTGGCTGCGGCGTCGTCCTGGTACTGCGCGGATTCGAGCAAGGTCACTGCGGTCACTCGGGTCACACTGCGGCCTCCCACCTGCCCGATGCCACCAGCTCCCGCACCACGGCCTCCAGGGCGTCCATCACCACCTGCATCACCCCGTCCACCTCGCGGTCCGCAGCGGTGGCCAGGGTGTAGCTGCGCGTCATCTCCGGGTTGACCACGCGGGCCACCATCCAGTCGGTGCCGGAGGCAGGGGCATCCCCCAGCGCGCAGGCAGGGGTGAAGGTGAAGCCGCCCCCGCACGCATACAGCGAGCGGATCACCCGCGCGGAGTCGTGTTCGTGGGCGATGTTCAGTGCCACACCGCGCGCGGCGGCGGCTTCTTCGACCCGCTGGCGGATGGTGTAGCGGCGCGACTGCAGCACCAGGGGCTGTGCGGCCGCATCGGCAAAGTCGATGGTGGAGCGCATGGTGGGGCTGGCGGCGCGCGCTGCCGTGGCGCGGGCGCCGGCCCGGCGCGCAGCAGGCGCTTGGGCTGTGGCTGCTGCGTCAGGCGCTGGGCGCAGCAGCGCACGCACCGTGGCGCCGGGGTCGTGCCCGCAAAAGTACATGGCCTCGCGCACCAGGGGACGGCAGTGCAGGCCCTCCACTTGCGCGGCGTCGACCAGTACGCCGATGTCCGCACGCCGGTCCAGCATGGCTTTCCTGACCATGAGGCTGAGGTCGTCGAGCACGAACACCCGAATGCGCGGGTGCGTGTCCTTCAGGTGCGCCAGCAACGGGCCCATGAGCAGCGATGACAGCAGAAACGGCACGGCAATCGTGACCGATCCCTCTGGCCCTTGCGGCAGGCGCTGGATGCGCTCCCGCATGGCCGAGGCGTCGCTCAAAAGCCGCCGGGCGTCCTGGTAGAGCTGCACGCCAGCCTGTGTGGGCGTGACGCCCGCGTGCGAGCGTTCCAGCAGCTGCGCGCCCAGCTCGGACTCCAGCTTCTTGATCTGGGCAGTGAGGGCGGGCTGCGCAATGTAGAGGCTGCCCGCCGCCCGCGAGAGGCTGCCGGCCTCGACCACGGCGATGAAGTAGCGCAGGCTTCGGAGATCCATGGGGCAAGACTGTAGCGGGGTCCGTCCTTGGCGCGCGCCATGTCCGCCCAGGCGGCTGCGCACTCGGCGCGCAGCACCGTGGTGGGCCGCGCAGGGCTGGCTCTCAGTCGCCCATCACCACGCCCTCGCGGCGTGGATCGGCCCCGCCCATCCACAGCTTCTTGCCATGCGCCTGGCCGCGTGTGATGGCTTGCAGGCCGCTGGTCATGTTCATCTCGCGCACCTCGGCACCCCGGGCGCGCAGGGCCTCGACGGTGGCGGGTGGGAAGCGTTTTTCTTCCAGCAGCGTCGGGCCGTTCATCGAGCCGAAGTTGGGCAGGTTGATGGCCTGCTGCGGCATCAGGCCCCAGTTGAAGACGCCATACAGCGTCTTGGCCGTGTAGTGGATGATGGCCGCGCCGCCGGGGCTGCCGCCGCTCATCAAGAGCTCGCCCGTGGCTTTGTCGAACACCAGCGTGGGTGCCATGGACGAGCGCGGGCGCTTGCCGGGCTGCACGCGGTTGGCAATGGGCTGGCCTTGCGCGTCGGTGGGGGCGAAGCTGAAGTCGGTGAGTTCGTTGTTGAGCAGGAAGCCTTTCACCATCAGCCGCGCACCGAACTGGTCTTCGATGGTGGTGGTCATGGCGACCGCGTTGCCAAACGCATCGACGATGCTGATGTGGCTGGTGCCGTATTCAGGCTGGTCGGGCATGGGCGCAAAGCCCGTCTTGACGGCGCCGGGGTTGCCGGGCTGGGCGACCTTCATGCTCTGGGTGCCGATGAGCTTGGCGCGCTCGGCCAGGTAGGCGGGCGCGAGCAGGCTGGTCCAGCTGCCGGCGGGCGGCTGCACAAAGTCGGGGTCGGCCACATACAGCGCGCGGTCGGCAAAGGCCAGGCGAGCGGCTTCGGTGTACAGGTGCAGCCAGTCGGCCGATGGGATGCCGTCCTGCAGGGGCTTGGCGGCGGCGTCGGTGTTTTTCAGGATGCCCAGGATCTGCCCGATGGCGATGGCTCCGGAGCTGGGCGGTGGAAAGCCGCACACGCGGTAGTCCTTGCTGGCCACCTGGTAGTCGTGGCACAGCGCCTCGCGCTTCTTGGGCTGGTAGCCAGCCAGATCGGCCAGGCTGAGCTTGCCGGGGTTGGTGGGGTGCTTTTGCACCTTGTCCACGATGGCCTGGGCGACCTCGCCTTCGTGCAGGGCTTTGCTGCCTTCAGCGGCAATCTTGCGCAACACGGCGGCCAGCTCGGGGTTGCGCAGGTTCACGCCCACATCGCGCGCGTCGC
This sequence comes from Acidovorax delafieldii, assembly GCF_007993815.1. Taxonomy (GTDB): domain Bacteria; phylum Pseudomonadota; class Gammaproteobacteria; order Burkholderiales; family Burkholderiaceae_C; genus Acidovorax; species Acidovorax delafieldii. The sequence goes on along the minus strand of NZ_VJWE01000004.1, from coordinate 28,762 downwards.
CGTCGGCCTTGTAGAAATAGGCGGCGGCCACGGGGTCCTTCTTGAGGTGGGCGTCGGCCTTGACCAGGGTGTTGAGCCTTGCGCTGACCTTGAAGCCGCCCTCGGCCAGGGTGATGGCGGGCTGGAACAGCGTGGCCCAGGGCAGCTTGCCGTGCTGCTTGTGCGCCAGCTCCAGCATGCGAACGGTGCCGGGCACACCCACCGAGCGGCCGCCCACCACACCGTCGTAGAACGGCACGGGCTTGCCGTCGGCACCCAGGAAGAGTTTTTCATCGGCGGCAGCGGGCGCGGTTTCGCGGCCATCGTAGGCCTCCACCAGCTTGCCGTTGCTGTGCAGCAGGAAGGCGCCGCCGCCGATGCCGCTGGACTGGGGCTCCACCAGCGTCAGCACCATCTGCACGGCAATGGCCGCATCGACGGCCGAGCCGCCGGCCTTGAGGATCTGATAACCCGCATCGGTGGCCAGCGGGTTGGCAGCAGCCACGGCAAACTTCTCCGTGGCCCAGCCCGGTTTTTCGGTGTAGCCGGACGAACCCTCGGGCTGGGCGGGCACGGTGTAGGCGAACTGGGATGGCGCACCGGCGCAACCTGTCAGGGCCATCAGGGTGGCGATGGCCGCAGGGGCCAGCAGGTTGCGACTGAACGGGCGGCGCAGGTGCGACGTGGCAGGCAGGGCAGTGGGTGACATGCGGGTCTCCTGTGGGTGCAAGCAGCGAAGCGGCCATGGTAAGGGGCCTTGCTGCAGCCTGCGAGGGCGTGCAGGAGGCTACCCCTGGGGTTTGTGCACCGATTGAAGGTGTTTTGCGGCGGTAGCGCTAATGCAATATGCCTGAGCAGCTATCAAAAAGATAGTTGTTACCGACCGTCAGCGGCGGTTCACAGGCCATCCCGGGGCCCTGGCGGGGCGCAACGACCGGGGGCTCGCCTGCCCGGCGGGTCGGGTCACGCCTTCCCCGGTCGCCTCAGGCCGCCTGGGGCCCTGCGCGGCCGTCTTCCACCACAAACCGGGCGAGCGTGGAGGCGCCGCTGTCAGCGCGCAGCGGGTCGTCCACCACACGCAGCGTGGTGGACCAGCGCGTGGGGGTGATGTCGGCCAGGCCATAGCCGCGCTGGTCGCAGCGTGCCAGCAGCACATGCGGGTTGTGGCGAACGATGGCGTCCACCTTGGCCTGCGTGGTGCCCGACCGCGAACTGATGGACGTGCCACAGAACTCGCTGGCCACCACGGCCGAGTCGGCGCGAGCGGCATCGGCATGCACGCGGCAGACGTAGTTCTGGTGGATGTCTCCGCCCAGCAGCACCGTGTTGCGCGGCGTGTGCCGGGCTACGGATTGCAGCAGGCGCTGGCGTGCAGCGGGGTAGCCGTCCCAGGCGTCTGTGGGCACCGTGCCAGAGGGGTAGTGGCGCGGCGAGAACAGCGTCTGCTGTGCGATCACGCTCCAGCGCGTGGCCTGTGCGCTGGCTGTGTCGGCGGCCAGGCCCGCGTCCAGCCAACGCTCTTGCGTGCTGCCCAGCAGGGTGCGCTGTGGCTGGCCCAGCTCTGCGCAGTCGGCGGGGCGCACGGCGGGTGCGCTGCTGGCCTCGGGTGTGCGGCAGGCCTGCCAGCTGCGGTACTGGCGGCTGTCGAGCAGGTGGATGTGCGCCAGTCGGCCCCAGCGCAGGCGGCGGTAAATCTGTAGCGTGTCCCAGCCGGTGGCGGACGCGGGGCCCCGGAGGCTGGTCGTGCGCAGCGGCATGTTCTCGTAAAACGCCTGCCAGGCCGCGCTGCGCTGGGCCAGAAAGGCGGCGCTGCCCGGGCCTTCGCCCCGGCCCGCATCGGCGGCGTAGTCGTTTTGCACCTCGTGGTCGTCCCAGGTCACGGCCCACGGGCAGGTGGCGTGGGCTAGCTGCAGGGCCGGGTCGCTCTTGTGCAGGGCGTAGCGGTCGCGGTAGTCGGCCAGCGTGGTGGCGTGGCGCAGGCTGTGGGTGCGCGCCAGATCGGTGGTGGTTTTGGGTGTGGCGTATTCGTAGATGTAGTCGCCCAGGAACAGCACCAGGTCTGGCTGGTCAGCGGCCAGATGGCGCCAGGCCGCGTAGTGCCCATGCTCCCAGCGCTGGCACGAGGCAAACGCCACCCGCAGCGCCCCGGGCATGTCGCCCACCGCAGGCGCGGTGCGCGTGCGGCCCGTGGCGCTCACCGCGTCGCCCAGCATGAAGCGGTAGTGGTACCAGCGTGCGGGTTGCAGGCCTTGCAGCTCCACATGCACGCTGTGGCCCAGCGCGGGCAGCGCAGTGGCCTCGCCCTTTTGCACGATCTGGGCAAACCCAGCGTCGTGCGCCACCTCCCACCGCACGGTGTGGGTGCTCAGCATCTGCGCTGGATCGACGAGCAAGAGCCGCGTCCAGAGCACCATGCCATCAGGCGCCGGGTCCCCACTGGCGACGCCAAGGGCAAAGGGGTTGTTTTGCAGCGCGGGCGGATTGCTCCAGGCCCAGCGGGGGAGGGTGGCGACGGAGGCAGCCAGGGTTGCGTTGCGCAGGAACTGCCGTCTTTGCTCGGATGTCAATTCAGCTGCCCTTTGCGTCGGGCAGCCGTGCTTAGCAACTGACGCAGCCCAGACCAGTGGCCGCCGCGCAAGGGCCGCCCCGCCGCGCTGGCGGCGTCCCCCTGCCCGCATCGCGTAGCGCTGCGAGAGCGGGGGGAAGGCGCGCAGCGCCTCAGGGGGGTGTTCCTGCTCACGCCGCCATCACCCGGTTCTTGCCCGAGCGTTTGGCCAGATACATCGCCTGGTCGGCCCGGACAATCGCGTCGGTGGCGCTCTCGCTGTCACTCAACTGGGCCACGCCCGCGCTGAAGGTGATGAGCACCTTCTCGGTGCCTTGCAAGAAGAAGCGCGTGGTCAGTTCGCGCTGCAGGCGTGTCATGGCCGCCACGCCGGCTTCGACCGTGGTGTCGGGCAGCACGATCACGAACTCTTCGCCGCCATAGCGGGCAAGCAGGTCCTGTGGCCGCATGACTTCGCGCGTGACCTGTGCCAGGTGCACCAGGGCGGCGTCGCCCCCGGCATGGCCCAGCCGGTCATTGATGGTCTTGAAGTTGTCCACGTCCAGCAGTGCCAGGCACAGGGACGAGCCCAGGCGGCGGGCGCGGGCGATCTCGCGTTCCACAGCCTCGTCCAGGCCCTTGCGGTTGAGGCTGCCCGTCAGCGGGTCGTGGCGGGCCTGGGCGCTGGCGCGGTCCAGTTCTTCCTGCAGCTTGGCGACCTCGGCACGCTTGGCCTCGGTGCGCTCGCGCAGGTCCTGCAGCTCATCGTGGGTCACGCGGCTGTCGAGCGCCATGGCGCGGGTGGCGCTCATCACCTCCTGCAGCACCGGGGCAATCTCTTGCAGCGTACTGGCCTTGCCGATCAGGTCGGCGCAACGCTCCATGGTGCCCTGGTAGCTGGTGCTGGATGCGGTGATGCGCGCCAGCCGCTCGATGAAGGTGGCCAGCATTTCCTTCATCTGCTCTTGCGCCTCCAGCGACCGCGCCTTGGCTTCGGTCTGCTTGAAGATCACGTCCTTGAGGCGGCGCTGCACATCGTCCAGCCGCCGCAGCGTCAGGGGCGGGGTCGAGGCACTCATCAGCGCCTCGGCCTGGCCCTGCAGCCAGCGGTCGTCCACGCTGAGCACGGCGATGTTCTCGAAGATCATGTGCAGCAGCTCGAGCAGGCTCGCGCGGATGGAGGCTTGTTCTTCGGTGGCGAACGACAGGCGGTAGCTGAAGTTGCCCAGCATGAGCTGCGCGGTGGTCACCAGGGGCGTGGGTTCGCGCAGAAAAGTGATGAGCTGCTGCGCCATGTCGATGACGCGGGGATCGTCGTCACCCAGGGCGGGCAGGGTGTTGTCGATGAGGCGGGCCAGGGCTTCGGCAAACTCGGCGGGCAGTTCGCCCAGTGCGGTGGGCGCATCGGCCACCTCGATGGGTTTGGAGGCAGTGGCCGGGTGCAGACCCAGGTTGGCGTAACCCACCATCACGCTTTGCAGCGATGTCCAGTCCTTGGTGATGATGGCGCGTTCGAACTGGCCCAGCAGGCGTTTTTGCGCAGGTGTCTGGCCGGGCAGCACACGCTGGATGCTGCTCAGCGGTCCCTCGGGGAAAGGCTGCGGGCTGCGGATGCCCGCTATTTCATCGTAGATCGCGAGGTAGTTGTCTGGCGTGGGGGCCAGTCGGCGAGCGGCCAGTTGTTTGAGCGTCTCGCGCGCGATCTCGGAAGGTGGTCGGTCGGCCATGGGCGGGCACCAGTGTCAGGAGGCTGGAATGCACAAGTGTGACACAGGCAAGGCGCTGTGCGTGCTGGCACACCGGGCCACACGGGTATGTCAGCCAGGAACATGGGGAGGACCCATTGCGAGATCTGCCCACACGTTCCCAAGGGGGCGGCTGGCCGTCAGTTCACCATGACCAGCTTGCCCATCACCCCGCGCGAGCCCATGTGGGCGTAGGCGGCGGGCAGCTCGGCCATGGGCATGGTGCGGTCGATCACGGGTTTGATCTTGCCCTGGGCATACCACTGTGCCAGCTCGCCCATCATGGCGGCGTTGGCCTTGGGTTCGCGCTTGGCAAAGTCGCCCCAGAACACGCCCACGATGGACGCGCCCTTGAGCAGCGCCAGGTTGAACGGCAGGGCCGGGATGGGGCCGGACGCAAACCCGACCACCAGATAGCGGCCGCGCCAGGCGATGGAGCGGAACGCGGGCTCGGCAAAGTCGCCACCCACGGGGTCATAGATCACGTCGGGGCCCTTGCCGTCCGTGAGGGTCTTGATGGCCTCGCGCAGGTTGTCCTTGCTGTAGTTGATGGTCGCGTCGGCTCCGATGGAAGTGCACAGCGCGCACTTTTCGTCGCTGGATGCGGCAGCGATCACACGTGCGCCCATGGCCTTGGCGATCTGGATGGCGGCCGTGCCCACGCCCCCGGCAGCGCCCAGCACCAGCACGGTCTCGCCCGCCTTGAGCTGTGCGCGGTCCACCAGCGCATGGTGCGATGTGGCGTAGATCATGATGAAAGCGGCTGCATCGACATGCGAAAAGCCGTCTGGCAACGGCATGCACAGGGCTGCGGGGGCAATGGTGTGGGTGCCAAAGCCGCCGGTGCCCGACAGGCAGGCCACGTTCTGGCCGACCTTGAGGTGCGTGACGCCTTCGCCTACGGCAGCCACCACGCCCGCGTATTCCGAGCCGGGCACAAAGGGCAGCGGCGGCTTCATCTGGTACTTGTTCTGCACGATCAGCAGGTCGGGGAAGTTCAGGCTGGCGGCCTTGATCTCGATGAGCACCTCGCCCGCCTTGGGGGTGGGGGTGGGCAGCTCCGTCCAGGCAAGTGCCTCGACGCCGGTGGGGTTGGTGCAAAGCCAGGCATGCATGGGGAAGTCTCCTGTCGGTCGGTCTTGTCAATGATGGCCCGCATGATAGGTGGGGCGCTGGCGTGCCGGATGTCCCACGAGCGACGGGCTGCGGCGGCGGCTTCTCTGGCGCCCTCGGGCGCAGCAATGGCCTGCCCACCTACAATCCGTTGCAACCCCTACCCAGACCATGAAGATCCTGATTTCCAATGACGACGGCTTCCAGGCCCCCGGCATCGTCGCGCTGCATGATGCGCTCAAGACCCTCGACGGGGTCGAGGTGGAGGTCGTTGCGCCAGAACATAACAACAGTGCCAAGTCCAACGCGCTGACACTGCATTCACCGCTGTATGTGCACAAGGCGGCGAATGGTTTTCGCTATGTGAACGGCACCCCGGCAGACTGCGTGCACATCGCGCTGACTGGCTTGCTTGGCTACCGGCCCGACCTGGTGGTATCGGGCATCAACAATGGCGCCAACATGGGCGACGACACCATCTATTCCGGCACGGTGGGTGCGGCCATGGAGGGATATCTCTTTGGCGTTCCGGCCATCGCTTTTTCACAAGTGGACAAGGGCTGGGCCGAGCTGGAGGCCGCTGCGGCCAAGGCGCGTGAACTGGTGGCGCAGATGCGTGCGCAGCAACTGGTCAACGAAACCCCGTGGCTGCTCAATGTGAACATCCCCAACATGCCGCTGGAGGCCTTGCGCCCAGCCAAGCTGTGCCGCCTGGGGCGCCGCCATGCGGCGGAACGGGTCATCGTGCAGGAAAGCCCCCGGGGCGAAGCCATGTACTGGATCGGCGGTGCTGGTGCTGCCAAGGACGATGCAGAAGGCACGGACTTTCATGCCACGGCCCAGGGCCATGTGTCCATCACGCCCCTCAAGGTGGATCTGACCGATCATGACAACCTCGGCTACTGGGCGCAGACCGCCGCCCGTTTGGCGGCGGGGGCGGCTGCCGCCCCCGGGGCGTGATGCAGCGCCGCCCGGGGTTTCCGGCCAAGCTGCCGGTGTCCGGTAACGCCGCTATGGGCAAGCCGGCGGTAGCGCCGTCTTCCCCCGCACAACGGAAGCCGGCGGTGGCCGCGGCACCTGCCGGAGTGGGGCTGGATTCGTCGGCCGTCAGGGCGCGGATGGTGCAAAAACTGGCGGCGGGCGGCATCACGTTGGCCCCCGTGCTGCAGGCCATGGGCGCTGTGGAGCGTCACCGGTTTGTGGACAGTGCCCTGGTCAACCAGGCCTACGAAGACACCAGCCTGCCGATAGGCTTGGGCCAGACCATCTCCAAGCCCAGCGTGGTGGCTCGCATGTGTGAGCTGCTGCTTGGCGCAGAGAGCGCACGCCATGGCGGGCTGGGCCGTGTGCTGGAAATTGGGACGGGCTGCGGCTACCAGGCTGCAGTGCTGAGCCTGCTGGCCCGCGAGGTGTACACGCTGGAGCGCCTGCGTGGCCTGCACGACAAGGCACGCGACAACTTGCGGCCGTTCCGCCTGGCCAACGTGCACCTGCTGTTTGGCGACGGCATGCTCGGCTATGCCAAAGGTGCTCCGTACGCGGCCATCATTGCCGCAGCCGGGGGCGATGCTGTGCCCCTGGCCTGGTGTGATCAATTGGCCGTGGGGGGGCGCCTGGTGGCACCCATGGCACTGACCGGCGGGCAGCAAATGTTGCTGGTGATCGACAAAACCCCGCACGGATTGAAACAAAACGTGCTCGAACCCGTGCATTTTGTCCCCCTAAAATCGGGGATTGCGTAAAGGGAATTGCTTATGTTCGTATCGCGTGGTCTTGTGGTGGGTTTTACCGTGGCAATGGCGGGGCTGGTGCTCTCCGGCTGTGGCACCCGCATGAACAAGGCTCCTGTGGAAGATCGGGGCACCTCTTCGTCGTCTTCTGCCCCAGCGCCCGCAGCACAGCCGGGCGTGGTGGTGGGTACCCCCATAAAGCCTCTGCCTGGTGCAGAAAACGCCGGCAAGCCGGGTTACTACACGGTCAAGCCTGGGGATACCCTGATTCGCATCGGCCTGGAGTCTGGGCAAAGCTGGAAAGACATCGCCCGCTGGAACAATCTGGAAAACGCCAACCTGATCGAAGTCGGTCAGGTGCTGCGCGTGCTTCCGCCGTCCGCTGCCCCGGCGGTGGTGGCCTCTGAGAGCGGGGTGGTGACACGCCCGGTCACATCATCCTCCGTCGCTCCAGCCAGCACGCCGGCTGCGGCTCCTGCATCGGCCGCCAGCGGCGCCAAGCCTGCTGCCTCTGCTGCGTCGGGCACGGTGGTGGCGGTGGCGCCAGCCACGCCGGCACCTGCGGCAGCGCCAGCGGGCGAGGATGAGTTGGCGTTCATCTGGCCTGCATCGGGTTCGCTGATTGCCGGGTTTGACGAGGCACGCAACAAGGGCTTCGACATTGCCGGCAAGGCGGGTGACCCGGTACTGGCGGCGGCGGATGGCCGTGTGGTCTATGCCGGAGCCGGTCTGCGCGGCTATGGCAACCTGGTCATCCTGAAGCACAACAACACGTTCCTCACCGCTTACGCACACAACCAGACCCTGTTGGTCAAGGAAGACCAGGCGGTGCGCAAGGGCCAGAAGATCGCCGAGATGGGCAACACCGACGCAGACCGCGTCAAGCTGCACTTTGAAATCCGCCGGCAGGGCAAGCCTGTCGATCCCACACGCTATCTGCCATCCCGTTGAGTCCGATGGCGGATCACTCGCCGGGAGGTGGTCCCGAAGCGTCTGAGGCGACGACAGCGCAGGAGGGCGATTCCCTCCTGCTGGCCGATGAATCGGAAGCCCTGGCCGACGCGGACAGCGAGCTGCGCTCGTTGCAGATGGGCCCAGGCCAGCACGCCGAGCGGCTGGATCGTGCGCTGGTAGAGCTGGTTCCCGAGTTCTCCCGCAGCTATCTCCAGCAATTGCTGGCCCAGGGGCTGGTCAGCCTCAATGGCAAGCCTGCTCTCAAGGCAGCCGCGCGGGTCAAGGCCGGTGACCTGGTGGTGCTGGAGATGCGGCCCACCCTCCAAAGCCAGGCCTTCCGGCCTGAGCCCATGGCGATTGATGTGGTGTACGAAGACGAGCACTTGCTGGTGGTGAACAAGCCCGCAGGCTTGGTGGTGCACCCTGCGCCAGGCAACTGGAGCGGCACCTTGCTCAACGGCCTGCTGGCCCGCGACGACAAGGCACTGCGGGTGCCACGGGCTGGTATCGTTCACCGCCTGGACAAGGACACCAGCGGTCTTATGGTGGTCGCCCGGGACCGTGCGACCATGGACGCCCTGGTGGCGCTGATTGCCGAGCGCAAGGTCAAGCGCCAGTACGTGGCCATGGCGCATGGCGCCTGGACGGGGGGGGCGACCCGCTCGGTGGATGCCCCCATCGGGCGGGACCCTCGCAATCGCCTGCGCATGGCGGTGGTGGACTTGGCGGTACACCCTGGCAAAACCGCCCGCACGGATTTCCTGTGTCTGGAGGGAAGCGAGGGTGGTTGCTGGGTGCAGTGCACCTTGCACACCGGGCGCACGCACCAGATTCGTGTGCACATGGCATCTCTGCGCCATCCTTTGGTGGGCGATGCCTTGTACGGTGGCGCGCCGGTCGGGGCCTTGCAACGCCAGGCCCTGCACGCCTACCGGTTGGCTTTTGCGCATCCGGTGACGGGGGATCCTCTGGAGTTCCGTGCCCCTGTACCCGACGATATGCGCCGGGCGCTGTCAGAATGGGGCCTGGGCTACAATGCGCCCTGAACGGCCGTGACGGCCCTAGCCCGCAGCCGGAATCCCGCCGGGCTCTACCAACGCACCAGCGCCATTGCGCGGTGCACCAATGATTGCCCCTGCTGTTGATGTGACACCCGTTGCAACGCGTGGCACTTTTCCAGGAATCGCTGAACCATGAACACGGTGGATGCCAAAAGGGTCCTCGAAACTGCGTTGATCTGCGCGCAGCAGCCCGTGCCTGTGCGCGAGTTGCGGGTGCTGTTCAATGACGCGCTGGGGTCCGACACCCTCAAGGTGCTATTGCAGGAACTGCAGCTTGATTGGGCGCAGCGTGGGGTGGAGCTGGTACAGGTGGCGACGGGATGGCGCTTCCAGAGCCGTCCTGAAATGCGTGAATACCTGGACCGTCTGCATCCCGAAAAACCGCCCCGCTACACCCGGGCCACCATGGAAACCTTGGCCATCATTGCCTATCGGCAACCGGTCACGCGTGGGGATATCGAGGACATTCGGGGTGTGACGGTCAACAGCCTGATCATCAAACAGTTGGAAGACCGGGGTTGGGTGGAGGTCATTGGCCACCGAGAAACGGTGGGGCGCCCGGCGTTGTTCGCCACGACCCGCCAGTTTCTGGACGATATGGGCCTGCAGTCTCTGGACCAACTGCCGGTGCTCGATGACCCGACAGGCAATGCGAATGTGCTCGAAGCCATGGCAGCCGCCGCCCAGGGAGTCATTGGGGGTGAGCCTGATCTGCTGGCGGTTTTGCCGCACGAAGTCGGTGGGCAAGAGCCAGTGGAGTCTGTGGAGGCTGTGACTGATACGGGTAGTAAGCGGCCCGTGGATGATTTTTTTCAGAATGTGGAGACTGATCTCCGCGACGACCATGTTGATACCCCGGGTGGTATCCAGGGAAATACTTGATGAACGACTCGACCTCCGAAAATCCGGCCGAAGTGCCTGGGTTGAATGCCGCTGATACGGTACCTGCTGCCAAAAAGCCGGCTGCCAAGCGGGCTCCTCGCAAAAAGGCGGAAGCTGTCCTTGCCGAGGAAGCGGTGCCTGAAGCTGTGGTGGCGATGCAGGTCGGTACTTCGGCGCCTGTGTTGGAAGCTGCAGCGCCAGAGGTGCCTTTGGCCCAGGTGCAGGCGGTCGCCATGGACTCGATATCTCCTGAGGCGGTCGTATCGGCGGCCGAAGGCGAGGGCAATACTCGGCAGGCAGGGCACCCCCCTCGTGGCGAATCTCGTGAACGGCCTCAGCGTCCTGATGGGGCAGGGCGCGACAAGCGCAGAGCTGCCGCTGTCGTGGAGGGCTATCAGTTTGAGGATGTAGTGTCCGGTCGTTTCGACGAGGAAGATGCCTCCGCAGACGCGGTGCCGCAGAAGCGGGTGCTGCTGCCGCAGGTCGAGACACCTAAACTGCACAAGGTGCTGGCCCAGGCAGGGCTGGGATCGCGGCTGGAGATGGAGCAATTGATCCTGGAGGGGCGGATCTCGGTCAACAACGAACCTGCTCACATCGGACAGCGCATTCAGTTTGGCGATCAGGTCAAGGTCAACGGCAAGCCGATCCGCTATCGCATCGACCCCCCTCCGGCGCGCGTAATCGCATATCACAAACCTGTGGGCGAGGTCGTGACCCATGACGATCCCCAGAATCGACCCACCGTCTTTCGCAAGCTGCCCCGGCTCATGCAGGGCAAGTGGCAGTCGGTAGGACGCCTGGACCTGAACACGGAGGGTCTCTTGCTGTTCACCAGCTCGGGCGAGCTGGCGAACAAACTGATGCATCCACGCTTTGGGTTGGAGCGCGAGTACGCCGTTCGGGTGCTGGGTGCTCTGAGCAACGAGGAAAAACAAAAACTGCTGGACGGCGTGCGCCTGGATGACGGTATGGCATCGTTTGGTTCCATCGAGGACGGTGGTGGAGAGGGTTCCAACTGCTGGTACCGGGTCACCATCTCCGAAGGCCGCAACCGTGAAGTACGCCGCATGCTCGAATCGGTGGGTCATGCGGTCAGCCGCCTGATCCGCATCCGCTACGGTGCCATGGTGCTGCCGCGCGGCCTCAAGCGCGGAGCCTGGCTGGAACTGGACGAGAGTGATATCCGCGCACTGGTTCAGGCCGCAGGTGCTGGGCGCCTCGAGCCTGTTGAGGGACGTCCTGAAGGGGCTGGTGCTGGCGGGCGCAATGGCAAGCCGCGCAACCGTGGCCGTGGTGGACCACGCGGTGATGGCTCGCGTCGGGACATGTCGCAGCCAGCCGTCCCTGGTGGCCCCCGTGGCCAGAAGCCGCGCCGCGATGGCGGCCAGGGCCCTGCCCGTGGCAACAACGCTGCAGGGGGCGATCGCCAGCGTGGGGGCTCGGCACAGCCCGATCCGATGAAAACGTCGGTGGGCTACATCGGCATGGACAGCCTCTCGCGCCACCGCCAGGACAAACGACGCCCCGGTGGCGGCGGTCCCCGGCGCGGAGGTGGTGGGCGCTGAGTGCGCCTGCCTTCACGCTCCCCGGTTAGAATCGAGGGCTTTGTCCGGTGGACAAACAAATCACAGCAACAACCATTCAGGAAATCAACATGGCAATCGAACGCACTCTCTCCATCATCAAGCCCGACGCAGTGGCCAAGAACGTCATCGGTCAGATCTACGCTCGTTTTGAAGCTGCCGGCCTCAAGGTCGTGGCAGCCCGCATGGCCCACCTGTCGCGCCTGGAAGCCGAGCAGTTCTATGCAGTGCACAAAGAGCGTCCTTTCTTCAAGGACCTGGTGGACTTCATGATCTCCGGCCCTGTGATGATCCAGGCCCTGGAAGGCGAGAACGCCATCCTCAAGAACCGTGAACTCATGGGCGCAACCGACCCCAAGAAGGCAGAAGCTGGCACCATCCGCGCCGACTTCGCTGACAGCATCGACGCTAACGCTGTGCACGGCTCCGACGCCGCTGAAACCGCACAGGCCGAAGTGGCATTCTTCTTCCCTGGCCTGAATATCTACTCGCGCTGAGATGGTGATGCTCCCCATGCCCGCACCCACCTTGGTGGGAGTCCAGTGTCATGGGGGTAGCTATGCCTGGTCTCCAGTGGGTTTGGCACCATGAGCACGAATCTGCTGGAATTCGACCTCGACGGTCTGGCGGCGTTTTGCGAGCGGCTTGGGGAAAAGCGCTTCCGCGCCACCCAGCTGTTTCGTTGGATTCATCAGCGCGGTGCCAGCGATTTCGACGCCATGAGCGACTTGGCCAAGGCCTTGCGTGACAAGCTCAAGGGCTGCGCGCAGGTCGAGTCACTGCCCGTTATTTCAGAGCATGTGTCCTCGGACGGCACTGTGAAGTGGCTGTTTGATGTGGGTGATGGCAACGCGGTGGAAGCCGTGTTCATCCCGGAGGATGATCGTGGAACCCTCTGTGTGTCATCGCAGGCGGGCTGCGCTGTCGGTTGCCGCTTCTGTTCTACGGGCCATCAGGGTTTCAGTCGCAATCTGACGACGGGTGAGATCGTCGCCCAGCTGTGGTTTGCAGAGCACTCCCTGCGCAAGCGCTTGCAGACTGAAGACCGTGTGATCTCGAATGTGGTCATGATGGGCATGGGGGAGCCGCTGCAAAACTATTCGGCATTAGTACCTGCGCTCAAAGTAATGCTGGACGATCACGGGTATGGCCTGTCGCGCCGCCGCGTGACGGTGTCTACATCGGGCGTCGTGCCCATGATGGACCGCCTTGCGCAAGACTGTCCCGTGGCATTGGCGGTGTCGCTGCACGCACCCAATGACCCACTGCGCGACAACCTGGTTCCGCTCAATCGCAAGTATCCGATCGAGGAGTTGCTGGACGCTTGCAACCGCTATTTGGCGCATGCACCCCGTGACTTCATCACGTTCGAATACTGCATGCTTGATGGTGTTAATGACCAGACGGAGCATGCGCGCCAACTGATCGAGTTGGTCAAGCGCAGTGGTATTCGCTGCAAGTTCAATCTGATTCCTTTTAATCCGTTTCCCGCATCAGGGCTGTTGCGGTCCCCGCAAAATCAGGTGCAGGCCTTTGCCAAGATACTCAGTGACGCGGGCATTATCACCACGGTGCGCAAGACGCGCGGTGATGACATTGACGCGGCGTGCGGTCAATTGGCTGGGGATGTCAAAGATCGTACCCGGGCCGCAGAACGCATGGCAAAGCAGCGCACAATCGTGCTCAAACCGGTGACTTGATCAGGCAGTTGGCAAACTTCAAGGAGGCTCTACATGGCGGGAATGGTTGGACGCTGGCAGCATATTGGCCGCTGGACACTCACGGCATGCAGTGCGGTGGTTTGCATATGGGCGCTCCAGGGGTGTGCAACAAACGCATCGTCTGCAGTCAGTGACGCCGATGCAGGCTTGGTGACTCCGTCCGATGAGCCTGAGTCGCGGCGCCGCGCTCGCATCCGGCTGGAGTTGGCCTCCAACTATTTTGAATTGGGGCAAACGGCGGTCGCACTGGATGAAGTCAAGCAGTCGCTGGCTGCAGATCCTTCTTATGCCGATGCTTTCAATCTTCGTGGCCTGATTTACATGCGCCTGAGTGACTATGCACAGGCCGAAGACAGTTTCCGCCGTGCCTTGTCGCTAAGGGCAAATGACTCCAACGTACTGCACAACTATGGCTGGCTGATGTGCCAGCAGCAAAAGTTCGTGGAGGCCGACCAATATTTTGTCCGAGCCATTGCCAACCCCGCCTATACAGCGCGTGGCAAAACGTGGATGGCCCGTGGCCTGTGCCAGTCAGGGGCGGGACAGTTTCCCGAAGCGGAACAGTCTTTCTTGAAGGCCTATGAATTCGATGCTGCGAATCCGGTGGTCGGTTATCACCTCGCAGCGCTCTTGCTGCGGCGCAACGAGTTGTCGCGTGCGCAGTTTTACATTCGACGGCTCAACAACAGCGATTTCGCCAACTCTGAATCGTTGTGGCTGGGCATCAAGGTGGAGCGGGCTTTGGGCGACACCGTGGCAATGAGGCAACTGGCTGCTCAGTTGCGCAAGCGCTTCCCGGATTCCAGGGAGCTGGGTGCATACGAACGTGGGGCTTTCAATGAGTGAGGTGGTGGAGAGCGGAGTGACGGCGGGCGGCTTGCTCAAGGAGGCCCGGCAGGCGGCAGGCATGCACATCGCAGCCCTGGCGGTTGCGTTGAAAGTACCCGTCAGCAAGCTGGAAGCCCTGGAGGCAGATAACTACACAGTGCTGCCTGACACCGTATTTGTGCGCGCGCTGGCTTCGAGTGTTTGCCGTACCCTCAAAATTGACCCAGCGCCCATTTTGTCTTTGCTTCCCCAAAGTCAAAGTCCTCGTCTGTCTGTGGACAGCGCGGGTATCAATGCACCTGTGAAGGGTAGTGCCGGCAAATCTTCGTCGTCCTCTTCGGCGTCATTCGCGGGTTCAGGTTCCGGCTCGCGTTCGGTGGTGTTGGTCGTTCTCGCACTGTTGGTGGGAGCTGTGGTTTTGTTCTTTGTCCCTCGGCATTCCACGCCAGGGGATTCTTCCAATCCAGTGCCCGTTGCGGTGCCAGATGCTTTGCCGGCCAATGCCTCCGAGCCTGCACCTGCAGTGGTGCCACCAACGGTGGAGCGCCCCGCCGATGCATCTATTTCTGCATCGCCCGCCGCTGCTTCGGCGGCTTCGGTGCCTGTGTCTGCTGCGCCACCTGCCGCTGCACCTCCAGCGCCTGCTGCCGCTGGCAGTGGCGTGTCTGCGGGCGCTGTTTCGGCCGCTGATGGCGCGGCAGATGCTCCCTCCGGTCCCCTGGTGCTGCGCGCGCGCGGTGCGTCATGGGTGCAAGTTCGCGATGCCAATGGTGCACTGGCGTTGCAACGCAATCTGGCGGCGGGAGAGTCGGTATCGGTGTCGGCACCCACGCCCCTGGCGGTGATTGTCGGTCGCGCTGACGCGACGGAAGTGATTGTTCGAGGAAAGCCGTTTGATCTGACGGCAGTCGCCCGTGAAAACGTGGCGCGTTTCGAGGTGAAATAGTGGAAAACTCCCCGATTGATTTTGGGCCGGTGGCGATTGCTTCGCCCTTACCTAGACGTTCGCGCCAAGCGAAAGTTGTCTGGGGTTCGCGTGTGGTGACCGTGGGGGGGGATGCTCCCGTGCGCGTGCAGTCCATGACCAACACCGACACCGTCGATGCCATTGGGACCGCGATTCAGGTCAAGGAGCTCGCTCAGGCGGGGTCGGAGTTTGTCCGCATCACCGTTAATACGCCAGAAGCTGCTGCAGCGGTACCGTACATCCGAGAGCAACTGGATCGCATGGGTGAGAACGTTCCCTTGGTGGGCGATTTTCACTACAACGGACACCGCCTGCTCACCGAGTTTCCGGACTGCGCCCAGGCTTTGTCCAAGTACCGAATCAACCCTGGCAATGTGGGCAAAGGTGACAAGCGCGATAAGCAATTTGGTCAAATGATCGAGGCTGCCATGCGCTGGAACAAGGCTGTGCGCATCGGTGTCAACTGGGGCAGTCTCGATCAGGAGTTGCTGGCTGAGCTGATGGATACGAACAGCCGCCGCAGCAATCCATGGGAGGCTCGTCAGGTCATGTACGAGGCCCTCATCACATCGGCCATTGAATCTGCGCGTCGTGCAGAGGCCATGGGGATGGACGGCAACCAGATCATCTTGTCGTGCAAAGTCAGCGGAGTGCAGGATTTGATCTCTGTGTACCGCGAGTTGGCACGCCGTTGCGACTACGCTTTGCACCTGGGTCTCACCGAAGCCGGTATGGGTACCAAGGGAACGGTGGCTTCGGCGGCCGCATTGTCTGTGCTGCTGCAAGAGGGTATTGGCGACACGATTCGTGTGTCGTTGACACCCCAGCCCGGCGAGGCGCGTACCCAAGAGGTGGTTGTGGCATCCGAAATCTTGCAGGCGTTGGGCATGCGGGTTTTTGTGCCCAGCGTTACCGCTTGCCCGGGATGTGGCCGTACCACCAGCACCACCTTTCAGGACCTGGCCAAGCAGATCGACGATTTCCTGCGTGCGCAAATGCCTGTGTGGCGCGTGCGTTATCCGGGTGTGGAATCGCTACGGGTTGCAGTTATGGGCTGCATCGTCAATGGCCCGGGTGAAAGCAAGCACGCAGACATTGGAATCAGTCTGCCGGGGACGGGTGAGGCGCCTGCCGCCCCTGTCTTCATTGATGGCGAGAAGGCAATGACCCTGCGCGGTGACGATATCGCCAATGAATTCCATCGCATCGTCGAGCAGTACATCGAAAAGCGTTTTGGCGCCGGGGTGTCTGCTGCTTGACCGGTAGTGCTGCAGCCACCCGCACCGCAAAGCCTCGGGAGGTGGTCTGTCCAGCTTATGTAAATTTCCGCCAGACATAGAAAAGAAGCGCTGTGAGTAACGAAAAAAGCAGTCCCTCGTCCAAACCAGAGAAGCTGGTTGCGGTGAAGGGCATGAACGACATCCTGCCTCCGGAATCTGCCCGTTGGGAGTGGCTGGAGGCCAAGGTGCGCGACCTGATGGCGCGCTACGCCTATCGCAATATCCGCACACCCATTGTCGAACCCACACCGTTGTTTGTACGTGGATTGGGCGAGGTCACCGACATTGTCGAGAAAGAGATGTACTCGTTTGAGGACCGTCTCAATGGGGAGCAGCTGACGCTTCGCCCCGAAGCGACAGCTGGTGTGGTGCGTGCGGTTGCAGAGCACTCCATGTTGTACGACGGCGGTAAGCGCCTGTACTACATGGGCCCCATGTTTCGTCATGAGCGTCCCCAACGCGGACGCTACCGCCAGTTTCACCAGATCGGCGCCGAGGCACTGGGGTTTCCGGGTGCCGAGGTCGATGCCGAGTTGATTCTTCTGGCGAGTGCCCTGTGGCGCGACCTTGGCCTGCAGAATGTGCGTCTCGAACTCAACAGTTTGGGGCAGCCGGACGAGCGCAAGGCTCACCGTGCTGCATTGATCGCGTATCTGGAACAGCACGTCGATGTTCTTGACGAGGAGGCGCGTCGGCGGCTGCACAGCAACCCTCTGCGCATCCTCGACACCAAGAATCCCGCGATGCAGTCGCTGGTGGAAGCAGCGCCTCGTTTGATTGACTTTCTGGGTCAGGAGTCTTTGGCGCATTTCAATGCCGTCAAGGCCATTCTTGATGCCAACGGGATAGCTTGGACTGTCAATCCTCGCCTGGTGCGTGGCATGGACTACTACAACCTCACTGTGTTCGAGTTTGTGACGGATCAGTTGGGCTCGCAGGGCACGATCTGCGGTGGGGGGCGCTACGACTACTTGATCGAACAAATCGGTGGCAAGGCCGCACCGGCGGTGGGTTGGGCGTTGGGGGTGGAAAGGGTACTGGAGTTACTCAAGGAGCAGCAAAGTGCCACCCCTTTGCTGGTTCCGGACGTCTATGCCATTGTCCCTTCGGCGGCCGCGTTACCTCGGGCTGTGGCTACTGTCGAGCAATTGCGCCAACATGGTGTTCGTGTCCAGATGCACGCGGCCCCTTCGCTGGAGGGCATGGGCAGTATGAAATCGCAATTCAAGAAGGCTGATGCCAGTGGTGCAATGCACGCGCTGGTGTTTGGCGATGATGAGCTGTCTCGTGGCATGGTGACTGTCAAAGCCTTGCGTGATGGCGCAGGTGAGCAAACCGAGCGCCCGCTGGACTTGGTCGCGCAATGGTCGGCCACCCTACAATCCACCCGCTAACCCAATCACATTCCATGGCAAATCATCTCGACCTTGAAGAACAAGAGCAGCTAGACCAGCTCAAGCATTTTTGGAACACCTGGGGCACGTTGATCAGCTCCGTGGTCATTGTCGTTGCAGGTGCAGCGGCTGCTTGGAACGGTTACCAGTACTGGCAAACCCGGCAGGCCACGCAGGCGGCTGCGTTGTTTGATGCTGTGGATGTGGCTGCGCGGTCTGCCGATAACGTCCGCATGGAACAAGCTTTTGCCGATCTGAAGTCTAAATATGCAGGGACTGTCCAAGCTGGGCAGGCAGGCTTGACCCTCGCCAAGGCCATGCAGGGCACTGGTAATGTCGAAGGCGCCAAAGAGGCGCTTATGTGGGTTGCAGAACAATCGTCAGACGAGGGCCTCAAGGCCTTGGCCAAGTTGCGATTGGCTGGTGTGCTCATGGATCAAAAGAACTATGACGAAGCACTCAAGCAACTATCCAGCAGTTTCGCGCCGGAATTCTCCTCTGTTGTGGCGGACCGCAAGGGTGACGTCCTGATGCTCCAGGACAAGCGTCAGGACGCGATTGCTGAGTACACCAAGGCATATAAGGGGTTCGAAGACAGTGTCGAGTACCGCCGTCTGGTGGAAATCAAGCTGAACGCGCTGGGTGTCTCGCTGCAAGGTGTGAATGTGGCTTCTGCTGTCTCTTCAACCGCAACACCTGCGGAGTCCAAATAACCATGTCGTCGCTTATCAACGCAAGGTCAGGGCACCAATTTTTTGTGCGCGGTCTGGTGGTAGCACTAGTGGCTGCCACGTTGGCCGGTTGTTCTTTGTGGAGCGCCGACAAGTCTAAGCCTGTGCCTGCCGACCTCGGAGCCAATGTAGCCGTTCTGGGCGTGCGGCAAGCATGGACTGCGCGCCTTGGCAATGTGGCTGGATTTCCATTGGAGGTCCATGTTGCTGGCAATGTGGTGACCGTCGCGTCAGCTGATGGTGCGGTGGCAGCCCTGGATGCGCGTACGGGGGGGGATATCTGGCGAGCAGCGCTGGCTGAGCCTCTGTCGGCAGCTGTGGGTAGCGATGGCAAGTTCGCGGCGGTGGTCTCGCGTAACAATGCACTGATCGTTATTGATGGGGGGCGTGAGCGCTGGCGTGAGACGCTCGCTGCTCAGGTATTCACACCACCTCTGGTTGCAGGCGGTCGTGTTTTCGTGTTGTCGGCAGATCGATCCGTGTCTGCCTTTGATCTGTCGACAGGTCGTCGTCTCTGGTCCCAGCAGCGCCCCGGCGAGCCTTTGATATTGCGCCAGGCTGGTGTCTTGACCGCTGTGGGTGACACGCTGGTGGTGGGGTTGTCAGGTCGTTTGGTCGGATTGAATCCTGACAATGGCAGTGTGCGATGGGAGACCCCCATTGCCAGCGCACGGGGCACCAATGATGTGGAGCGCCTTGTCGAGTTGGTGGGGCGCACGAGCCGTGTGGGAGAAACAGTGTGCGCTCGATCCTTTCAAGCTGCTGTGGGTTGTGTGAACACGGCAAGGGGAACGACCGTCTGGACGCAGCCTGCTAGCGGAGCAGAAGGCGTTCACGGCGATGCAGAGGCCATTTTTGGCTCTGAGAGCAATGGCACTCTTGTTGCGTGGCGCCGCGCGGATGGTTCACGCTTGTGGGGTATCGATCGACTTAAATACCGCAAACTCACGGCGCCGTTGCTTCTAGGGCGCTCGGTAGTCGTCGGTGACGACTCGGGTTTGGTGCATTTGCTGTCTCGTACAGATGGTTCGCCCCTGAACAGGCTGGCGACAGATGGGTCTGCCATCGCTGCTGCCCCAGTCGTGGCTGCAGATACCCTGGTGGTTGTTACCCGCAATGGCGGCATTTACGGATTCCGTCCAGATTGATCGGTCTTATTCAATGAAGCCAGTTATCGCCCTCGTGGGGCGTCCGAATGTCGGCAAGTCCACGCTCTTCAACCGTCTGACCAAGTCGCGTGACGCTATCGTCGCTGACTTTGCGGGACTTACGCGTGACCGGCACTACGGTAACGGCAAGCAGGGAAAACACGAGTACATCGTCATTGATACCGGTGGCTTCGAACCCGACGCTTCCAGCGGCATCTACCGCGAGATGGCCAAACAAACGCAGCAGGCCGTCGCAGAGGCGGACGTGGTGATTTTTGTGGTGGATGCCCGTGCAGGTGTTTCCGCGCAAGACCACGACATTGCCAATTACTTGCGTCGCCTGGGCAAGCCTTGCGTGCTCGTCGCCAACAAAGCGGAGGGCATGCTCCAGGGCGTCCAACTAGCGGAGTTCTATGAGCTGGGGCTGGGCGAGGTTTATCCTGTGTCTGCGGCGCACGGGCAGGGCATACGCAGTTTGGTTGACATTGCGCTGGAGCCGCTCAATCTGCCTGAGCCTGACGATTCGGATACGGCGTTGGACAAGGGCGTAATCAAGCTTGCCGTGGCGGGGCGCCCCAACGTGGGTAAGTCCACCCTGATCAACACGTGGCTTGGCGAAGAGCGACTGGTGGCATTTGATATGCCCGGCACGACCCGCGATGCCATCACTGTGCCTTTTGAGCGCAATGGCCAGCGCTTTGAGCTGGTGGATACTGCAGGACTGCGCCGCAAAGGGAAGGTGTTTGAGGCTATCGAAAAATTCTCGGTAGTGAAAACGCTCCAAGCCATCGAGTCCGCAAATGTGGTGCTGTTATTGCTCGATGCCACCCAGGGGGTAACGGACCAGGATGCCCATATCGCGGGCTATATTCTGGAGAGTGGCCGCGCTGTGGTTCTGGCGGTGAACAAATGGGATGCCGT
The DNA here is from genome assembly GCF_007993815.1 of Acidovorax delafieldii. Classification (GTDB taxonomy): domain Bacteria; phylum Pseudomonadota; class Gammaproteobacteria; order Burkholderiales; family Burkholderiaceae_C; genus Acidovorax; species Acidovorax delafieldii. The sequence goes on along the minus strand of NZ_VJWE01000004.1, from coordinate 8,177 downwards.
GGATGACTACCAACGGCAGCTCTTAGAGCGCTCCATTGAGACGCGGCTAGCGTTTCTGAAGTTTGCTTCGTTGCACTTCATTTCTGCGAAGAAGCGTCAGGGGCTTGGCCCTCTATGGACATCTATTGCCCAGGCCCACCGGGCGGCCATCTGCAAGATGTCCACGCCAGTGCTCACCCGACTGCTGCTGGAGGCAGTTCAGTTCCAAAGCCCCAAGAGGGCGGGGATGTTCCGCCCCAAAATGCGGTATGCGCACCAAGGCGGCATGAATCCGCCCGTGATCGTGATCCATGGTAACTCGCTGGAGCACGTGACTGATGCTTACAAGCGATTCTTGGAAGGGCGCTTCCGCAAGGAGTTTGATCTTGTGGGGACCCCTTTGCGCATTGAGATGAAAACCTCGCACAATCCTTTTGCGGACAAAGACGAGGCTTGACGACAAAGGCTCCTCAGTCGAGGGGCCATGTGTGTTTAAGCCAGAGCGTGCGTCTGGCTGTGGTAAGGTGCTGGTTTACAACAACACTTGAACACGGAGAATATCGTGAGCAATAAAGGCCAGCTTTTGCAAGACCCCTTCCTTAACGCATTGCGTCGGGAGCATGTTCCAGTGTCCATCTATTTGGTCAATGGGATCAAGCTGCAGGGGCAAATCGAGTCTTTCGACCAGTATGTGGTGTTGCTGCGCAATACTGTGACGCAAATGGTTTACAAACACGCGATTTCTACGATCGTTCCAGGTCGGGCGGTCAATTTCTCCACCTCAGAAACCCCTGATGCTGACAACAGCAACTCTTGAGTTGTTGTCTGGTAGCGGGGCTCGCTTTCTGAGCGAGGTAGAGCAGGAAGAGGGTGGTTGGCTTTGAGTTCGGCTTCCGCATCCTCGTCCGCTATGACGCCGGTGTTGCTGGTGGGCGTTGATTTTGGTCTCCCCCACTTCGATGCTGAGTTGGAAGAGTTGGGACTGCTCGCCCTGACGGCGGGTTTACGGCCTGTTGCTCGCATTACGTGCAAGCGGAAAGCGCCGGACGCGGCACTCTTTATTGGCTCTGGCAAAGCGGATGAAATTCGCACCTTGGCCCAGATGCATGGGGCATTGGAGGTGCTGTTTGACCAATCACTCAGCCCCGCGCAGCAGCGTAATCTGGAACGTCATATCGAGCTTCCAGTCAATGACCGCACGCTGTTGATTCTGGAGATCTTTGCGCAACGTGCGCGAAGCCACGAAGGCAAGCTTCAGGTTGAGCTCGCCAAGCTGCAGTATGTGAGTACACGGCTGGTGCGGCGCTGGTCTCACCTAGAGCGCCAAACTGGCGGTATCGGTGCCCGGGGCGGTCCGGGTGAAAAGCAGATCGAGCTGGATCGACGGATGATTGGTGACGCGATCAAGCGCACCAGAGAGCGCTTGATCAAGGTCAAGCGTCAGCGCTCCACGCAGCGGCGCCAGCGCGAGAGGCGCGATACCTTCAATATTTCGCTTGTTGGGTACACCAACGCGGGTAAGTCCACGCTTTTTAATGCTTTGGTGAAAGCGCGAGCGTATGCAGCGGATCAACTTTTTGCCACGCTAGACACTACAACACGCCAGTTGTATCTGGCAGATGCGGCGCGATCTGTTTCTCTGTCCGATACGGTGGGCTTTATCCGGGATCTCCCGCACGGATTGGTGGATGCCTTTCAGGCTACGCTGCAAGAGGCTGTCGATGCAGATTTGCTGCTTCATGTGGTGGATGCTTCCAACCCGGATTTCCCGGAGCAGATGGCGCAGGTGGAGCGGGTGTTGCTGGAAATTGGTGCCTCGGATATCCCGCAGATACTGGTGTTCAACAAGCTTGACGCATTGCCCGAAGAGCGACGCCCCTCCCTGCTGGTAGACCAATACGAAGTGGGGGGGCAGTCGCTTTCCCGTCTGTTCGTAAGTGCTCGATCTGGAGAAGGTCTTGATGATCTGCGCCGCGCTTTGGCCGATAGGTTGCTGGCTACGCGTGAGGATATGACCCCAGCAGACGCCCTTGAATTGCCGGATGTGTTGCCCTGATTGGGCACAATGCATGATCGAATGACGCCATCAGAGAACCAGAGATTTTGCGCATGAATTTTCATACTCGCACCCTACGCTGGGCTTCATTGCCGGACCGTATTCGGGGCATGTTCAATCTGAACGATCCACGCTGGGGTCGCGGGGATGATAAGTCGGAGGACGGTAACGCGCGCCCTGAGGATCGACCTGCAGCGCCACCCGCAGGTCAGAGGGGTGGGGATCAGCGGCCAAGCAATGGCCAGCAGCCGCCTGATCTCGACGAGCTCTGGCGTGACCTTAATCGCAAGCTTGGCAGTCTGTTCGGGGGAAAGAATGGCTCTGGCCGTGGCCCGGGAGGAGGGGCTGGCGGTGGCTTTCAACCTGATATGAAAAGCGCCGGTGTGGGTGTTGGCTTGATTGCTGGCATTGCGTTCGTGATCTGGATGGGCACAGGTTTTTTCATAGTGCAAGAAGGTCAGCAAGCCGTCATTACGCAATTCGGCAAGTACAAAAGCACCGTGGGTGCAGGTTTTAACTGGCGCTTGCCTTACCCAATTGAGCGTCATGAGCTGGTTTTTGTGACACAAATTCGCTCCGCTGATGTGGGGAGGGACACGGTCATCAAAAGCACGGGCTTGAGAGAGTCCGCGATGCTGACCGAAGACGAAAACATCGTGGAGATCAAGTTTGCCGTTCAGTATCGCCTGAGCGATGCCAGGGCATGGCTTTTCGAAAGCAAGAATCCCTCAGATGCCGTGGTTCAAGCAGCTGAGACCGCCGTTCGCGAGGTGGTGGGCAAGATGCGCATGGACACGGCATTGGCTGAAGAGCGGGATCAGATTGCGCCTCGCGTTCGCGCGCTCATGCAGACCATATTGGACCGTTACAAAGTTGGCGTCGAAGTTGTTGGCATCAATTTGCAGCAGGGCGGTGTGCGGCCGCCTGAGCAGGTGCAGTCCTCCTTTGATGATGTCCTCAAAGCCGGACAGGAGCGCGAGCGTGCCAAAAACGAGGCACAGGCTTACGCGAATGATGTGATTCCACGCGCTGTGGGCTCTGCCTCTCGTCTGAACGAGGAGGCTGCTGCGTACAAGGCGAGGATCGTTGCGCAGGCTCAAGGTGACTCGCAGCGGTTTGCTTCTATTTTGGCGGAGTACCAGAAGGCTCCGCAGGTAACCCGTGATCGTATGTATCTGGACACGATGCAGCAGATTTATGGCAACGTGACCAAGGTGCTGGTGGAGTCGCGTCAAGGCTCCAATTTGCTGTACCTGCCGCTCGACAAAATTATGCAAGGCGTAGCAAGCGGGTCCGGAGCGCTGGATGCCCCTGCGGCCACCAGCGTGCCTCCAGCGGTGTCACCAGCAACACCCGCACCAACCTTTTCGAATGACGCTCGCGCGCGCGACACCAGCCGCACCCGTGAACGTGAATCCCGCTAGGAGTAGTTCGTGAACAGAGTCGGTTTTATTGCATCTACCCTTCTGGTGGTGCTTGCTCTCATGAGCTCCATGCTTTTTGTTGTTGACCAGCGGCAGTTTGGAGTGTTGTATGCACTGGGTCAGATCAAAGAAGTGATCACGGAGCCTGGCCTCAATTTCAAGCTGCCTCCTCCATTTCAGAACGTCACTTACATAGACAAGCGGTTGCTGACTTTGGACAGCACGGACACCGAGCCCATGTTGACTGCTGAAAAGCAGCGTGTCGTTATCGACTGGTATGTGCGCTGGCGCATTTCCGAGCCCACTGAGTACATTCGCAACGTTGGGCTGGATGAGACGGCGGGCGCCATGCAGCTCAATCGGGTGGTTCGCAATGCTTTCCAGGAGGAAATCAACAAGCGCACGGTGAAAGAGCTGCTCTCACTCAAACGCGAAGCGCTGATGGCTGATGTCAAGCGCGAAGTCTTGGAGACAGTTCGTGGTTCCAAGCCCTGGGGGGTTGATGTGGTGGATGTGCGCATTACCCGTGTTGATTACGTGGAAGCCATCACTGAATCTGTGTACCGGCGCATGGAAGCGGAGCGAAAGCGCGTGGCCAATGAGTTGCGCTCTACAGGTGCTGCAGAGGGCGAAAAGATTCGTGCAGACGCAGATCGTCAGCGCGAGATCACAATTGCCAATGCCTATCGGGATGCTCAAAAGCTGAAAGGTGAGGGCGACGCGGAAGCGGCCCGCATCTACGCCGAGGCGTTTGGCAAAGATCCTCAATTTGCCCAGTTTTATCGCAGTCTCGAGGCGTACAAGGGCAGTTTCAATAAGAAAAGTGATGTGATGGTGCTGGACCCATCGTCCTCTGACTTCTTCAAGGTCTTTCGCGGCTCAGCTTCTGCATCGGCGCCTGTTGCTCCACGCAAGTAAACAAGTGGCGCTGGTTGTGAGAGGTGAATGATGTGGGACAGTCTTTGGACGGCATTTGCCTTGGTCCTGGTAATTGAGGGTTTTTTGCCTTTTTTGTCCCCCCAGGTTTGGAAACGTACGGTTGCGCAGATCGCTCAATTGCAGGATGGCCAAATACGCTTTTTCGCATTGTTGGCCCTTGCTGCAGGTCTTCTGATGCTTTGTTTCTGAACGCTGTCACACCCCTCGACTAGGAGATTCCTTGGGGAGTCTTGCCCGGTCCCGGTAGAATCACGGTTTTAACAGCCTCCCCTTTTCTCCATGTCTGCTTGGGTCCTTCCGGATCACATTGCCGATGTCTTGCCGTCTGAAGCGCGGCACATCGAAGAATTGCGTCGCGGGCTGCTTGATACAGCCCGCTGTTATGGTTATGAGTTAGTGATGCCCCCGCTGTTGGAGCATCTGGAATCTCTCCTTACGGGCACTGGCGAAGCGCTGGATCTGCAAACCTTTAAACTGGTGGACCAGCTATCTGGTCGTTCCATGGGGTTGCGAGCTGATACGACTCCGCAGGTTGCTCGCATTGATGCGCATTTGCTCAATCGCAAAGGTGTGACACGTCTTTGCTACTGTGGTCCTGTGTTGCACACGCGTCCTGACCGCCCGCATGCCACCCGCGAGCCTCTTCAGTTTGGTGCCGAAATCTATGGGCATACCGGGCTGGAGGCCGACCTTGAGGCTTTGCAGTTAGCTCGGGAGTGCTTGCGAGTTGCCAATGTACGCGACACAACCATTGACCTAGCGGACGTGCGCATCGTCCGCAGCCTGTTGGCTGGTGTGAGCGTGAGCCCGCAACTGCTCAGCGGCATTCATTCTGCTTTGGCGGCCAAGGATGCGGGAGAGTTGACAGTCTTGACGCGTGGCTTTCCTGAGGATTCTCGGCAAGGCCTTCTCGCTCTTGTCCAGTTATATGGAGACTCTGCTGTTCTGGCTGAGGCTGAAAATGCGCTGAAGCGTATTTCTGGTGTGTCTCAAGTGCTATCAAATTTGAAGTGGTTGGCGTCGCGTCTTGATGGAGCCTCTGTCACTTTCGACTTGGCTGATTTGCGTGGATATGCCTACTACAGCGGTGCGCGCTTCGCGATCTATGCGCCCGGTGCCAGCGATGCCCTGGTGCGCGGCGGCCGATACGACGAGGTGGGGGCAGTGTTTGGCCGAAATCGTCCTGCGGCGGGATTCAGTTTGGACATCAAGCAGGTGGTTGGCGTGGTGCCCCCCCGTGCGCTGAAAGCCGCCATTCGTGCTCCTTGGGGCGAGGCCGCGGATGTGAATGCTGCGATTGGAGAGCTTCGGTCCGCCGGGGAAACAGTGGTGTGTGTTTTGCCAGGGCACGAGAGTGAGGTGGATGAGTTCCACTGTGATCGTGAACTGGTTCGGGTTGCGGGCCGTTGGGTCGTGCAGGCTGTTTGAGCAATTGTCATTTGAATTGGGTTTGAGATGAAAGCAACCAAAGGTCGCAACGTAGTGGTGGTCGGTACCCAGTGGGGCGACGAAGGCAAAGGCAAGTTGGTCGATTGGCTGACGGAGAGCGCTCAAGGGGTTGTGCGTTTCCAGGGGGGGCACAACGCTGGCCACACACTGGTGATCAATGGCGTGAAGACGGCGCTGCATTTGATCCCGAGCGGCATCATGCGCCCTGGGGTCAAGTGCTACATCGGCAATGGCGTGGTACTTTCCGCAGCGAAGTTGTTTGAGGAAATTGAGGGACTTGAGAAAGCCGGTGTCGAGGTTCGTTCGCGCCTGCGTATCAGTGAGGCTTGCCCGCTGATCCTGCCTTTCCACGCGGCAATTGATGTTGCGCGTGAGGCGGCCCGAGAGCAGGGGGGGGCTGAGAAGATTGGTACCACCGGCCGTGGCATTGGTCCAGCTTACGAGGACAAGATTGCCCGCCGTGCCTTGCGCGTACAGGACTTGAAGTACCCTGAGCGATTTGCTTCCAAGCTGCGCGAATTACTGGACTTGCATAACCATGTGCTCACCACGTACCTGGGCTCTGCAAAGTTCGTTTTTGGCGATGCGCTGAAGCCATACATCCAGGATGGAAAGGTGCAATTTGATGTCGTGTACGCCGAAGCCATGCGCCATGCAGAGTTGCTGAAGCCCATGATGGCTGATGTATCGTGTGAGCTGAATGAGGCGAATCGCGCGGGCGCCAATCTTCTCTTTGAGGGCGCTCAAGGGACCCTGCTGGATGTAGACCATGGCACATACCCGTATGTCACCTCCAGTAACTGCGTGGCGGGGAACGCTGCTGCGGGATCTGGCGTAGGGCCGGGCATGCTTCATTACATCCTCGGTATCACCAAGGCGTATTGCACCCGCGTTGGTGGCGGGCCTTTCCCTACAGAGTTGGATTGGGAAGTGCCTGGTACGCCCGGTTATCACATGAGCACGGTGGGCGCTGAAAAGGGGGTGACAACGGGGCGTAGCCGTCGCTGTGGCTGGTTTGATGCAGCTTTGTTGAAGCGCAGCGCCCAAGTCAATGGTCTTACTGGCCTTTGCATCACCAAGCTGGATGTGCTGGACGGGTTGAACGAGTTGTTGCTGTGTACGGGCTATGAACTCGATGGTCAGCGTATTGATTTGCTTCCCATGGGCGCAGAGGACATCGCTCGGTGCACGCCAATTTATGAAACGCTACCTGGCTGGAGTGATTCCACCGTAGGGGTGACCGATTACGACAAACTGCCCGAAAGTGCGCGCCGCTATCTTGAGCGCATCGAAGAAGTGACAGGGGTTCCGATCGACATGATCTCAACCAGTCCTGATCGCGACCATACGATCATGATGCGTCATCCTTATGTCGCTGTCTGACCTGTAGTTTGCCCTGCTGCCATCAAGTAAACGCCAATTGTTCAGGAATCATCCACTATGTTGACCGAAGACGGAAAACACCTCTATGTCAGCTATGACGAGTATCACAGCCTCATCGAAAAGTTGGCGCTGAAAGTTCATCAGTCGGGTTGGGCGTTCGACACCATTCTCTGTCTCGCTCGCGGTGGGTTGCGCCCAGGTGACATTCTCAGTCGTATCTTTGATAAGCCGTTAGCGATCATGTCTACGAGCTCCTACCGAGCCGAGGCAGGAACGGTGCAAGGACATCTTGATATTGCACGCTTTATCACCACGCCCAAGGGTGAAATTGCAGGGCGCGTGCTCTTGGTCGATGATCTGGCTGATTCAGGGCACACCTTGCACGCGGTGATCAACATGCTTAAGACCAACTACGCGCCCATCACCGAGCTACGCAGCGCCGTGATCTGGACGAAGGGTCTATCGACGTTTTCTCCAGATTACTCCGTGGAGTTTTTGCCGAGCAATCCTTGGATCCATCAACCCTTTGAGGGCTACGACAGCCTGAGTCCGGAGAAGCTGCTAGAAAAGTGGCGAGTCTGATTTTTCTCGCCGGCCCTGAAAGTCGTGCTATAGTCGAGGGCTTCGCTACTGAGGCCTGAGCGCAAAAGTGTTGGGGTCGATGGGGTGGTTTGTGGTGGCGCTTAGGTGCTGCGGCAGATGGCCCGGAAGGTCGGCGAAGAAAGTTTGGTTTTGTCTTCTTGGTGGTTAAAAACCGGTATAGAATACAAGGCTTCGCTCGGTGGAGATGGTTGCCGCGAATTGCAGGTGATCGTTGAAGCGGGGTGAAAAAGAAAGCAAAAGTTTGACAGTTCTTAAAAAACTGTGCTAGAATTCAAGGCTTCGCTGATCGCAGCGAGGTTTGCAAAACGAAGAAGATTTTGGTCTGATTTGTTTTGTTGGGATCC
>NZ_VJWE01000003.1 GCF_007993815.1 Acidovorax delafieldii | reverse complement strand
AACGCGCTGGCCAGCTTGAGGATCTCGTTGGCCTTGCGCAGCTCCTTGTTCTCGCGTTCGAGTTCCTTCAGGCGCTGCAGGTCGGTCGTCGTGACACCGGCCCTCGCGCCGGTGTCGATCTCATCGCGCTTGACCCATTCGTTGAGGGTCTGCGGCACACAGCCAATCTTGGGGGCGATGGATTCGATCGCGGCCCACAGCGAGGGGTACTCGCCTCGGTGCTCCTGCACCATGCGAACAGCGCGTTCGCGAACCTCGGGTGAGAACTTGTTTGACTTCTTGCTCATGGCTCAATCCTCTCAGAGAAAAGAGCCTCCTCAAAACCCGGGGCGGTTCAGTCAAGAATCCAAGTTGAAAACGGAGTGCTATTTCTCTTGCCCGAACTAGGCAGCGCAGAAACATGGCTCAGCAACTACGGGGGGAGACATGACAAAAAGAACTACGAGAGCTTTCGCAAAGGGCTCCAGAGAGGTTTGACCGAGCTCTGGCAGCCATAGACCGTGCAAGTATTGTTGAAGGAGAACACGTGCCGACGCAGTGGAAGAATGAGGAGGACTTGTCGGAGGGCATCCGGAAGCTCATGTATCGGATGGACGCGCTTGGAGCGCCCAGCCTAAAGAGTGACATCGAGGCAAATGGGGTGAGCGTGAGCGTGCAGGAGTCAGCCTTTCGGAACACCATCCGGGAGGTGTTCGGTACCGACTCTCCTGAGTTCGAAGAGTTTGGTAATGTTCAGATGCTCCAAGGGCCGCTACGCGTAGGGATGTCCGCCGGCGAAGTGGCGCTCGCAAGACTTCGTGGGCGTGACTACATGGTCCACGTACTCTCTGAGCTTATTCAGCGCCTGCAGCAGAAGATCATCGAACTTCGCAGGCGTATTGAAGCGTGCTCTCTACCGTCTGCGTCCGAAGAGCTTCATCCCGTAGTTGCCACGGCGACGAAGGATCTGGTGGCTAGCGGACACGCCTGGGAAGCGCTCTTCGCTGCAGGGAAGGCTTTGGTGCTGCATGTGAAGCAGCGTTCTGGTCGGACTGACCTAGAAGGTGTGGCGTTGATGCGCACTGTGTTCTCGAAGAACAGTCCAATCCTGAAGTTCAACGAGCTTGCTACGGCTTCGGATTTGGACGAGCAAGAGGGAATGATGCACCTCTACGAGGGAGCGGTGATGGCGCTGAGGAATCCCGGTGGTCACGGATTCCCCACAGGGCCGGACGAGCGAGCCATGCAGTACATCCAGCTTCTAAGCCTTCTCGCAGCCAGAGTCGATGAGGCGACGAGATAACGTGGCAACGCGGTCTAACAGGTCGTTCGACACGGACACGCAACGGCATTGCGCCGCGAGGTGTGCTGGCGAGCGTACGCCTCGCGGCGCAATGCCGTTGCGCGCCGGTCAACTCGAACGTTGAACGACCGCTTTCATCTGCAACCGCAGGCAGCTCTTGGCCGATAGTACTCATTCGTTTGCGGGCTGTGTATGACTGCAACCAGCCTGAAGCAGCACACCCAACTCCCCCATAGCCTTGTGAACTGACAATAAAAAAGCGCCTCAACTGAGGCGCTTGGAACCCATCGGTACAAGTGCGCGGCACCCTCGGGGTTTTATTTACGGGCTGCAGAGCTTTCTTTCCGATCAACAGTCATGAGTCAAATTTGTAGAAAATTCCCATAACTCAAAAATAATTGTTGAAATCTATTTTTTATAAAGAGAAAAGTCCATAAATTTAGTCAATTAAGGCAAAAAAAGCGGTCCGTTCGACAAGTCACTCCACCGTGACGCTCTTGGCCAAATTTCTGGGCTTATCCACATCCGTCCCCCGCGCGCAGGCCGTGTGGTACGCCAGCAGCTGTAGCGGCACCACATGCAGTAGCGGGCTCAAGGGGCCGTAGTGCTCGGGCATGCGGATGACGTGGATGCCCTCGCTGCTTTCGATGCGGGTGTCGGCGTCAGCCAGCACGTACAGCACACCCGCGCGCGCACGGACTTCCTGCATGTTGCTCTTGAGCTTTTCGAGCAGGGTGTCGTTGGGTGCTACGGTGACCACGGGCATGGCGCTGGTCACCAGGGCCAGGGGGCCGTGCTTGAGTTCGCCGGCCGGGTAGGCCTCGGCGTGGATGTAGCTAATTTCCTTGAGCTTCAGGGCACCTTCGAGGGCGATGGAGTAATGCAGCCCCCGGCCCAAAAAGAGCGCGTTTTCCATGCGCGCAAAGTCTTCGGCCCAGCTGATGATTTGTGGCTCCAGCGCCAGCACGGCCTGCAAGGCCACAGGCAGGTGGCGCATGGCCTTGAGGTGCGCAGCTTCCTGCTCGTCATTCAAACGACCCTTGGATTGGGCCAGCGCCAGCGTCAGCAAGAACAGGCCTGCCAGCTGGGTGGTGAAAGCCTTGGTGCTGGCCACGCCGATCTCGACCCCGGCGCGCGTGATGTAGGCCAGCTTGCATTCGCGCACCATGGCGCTGGTGGCGACGTTGCAGATGGTGAGCGTGTGCTGCATGCCCAACGACTGCGCGTGGCGCAGGGCGGCCAGCGTGTCGGCGGTTTCGCCGCTTTGGCTGATGGTGACAACGAGGGTGCGCGGGTTGGGCACGCTGGTGCGGTAGCGGTATTCACTGGCCACTTCCACTTGCGTGGGGATGCCAGCAATGTCTTCCAGCCAGTATTTGGCGGTGCAGCCGCTGTAGTAGCTCGTACCGCAGGCCAGGATCAACACGTTGTCGATCTCCTTGAACACACGCCAGGCGGCCGCGCCGGGCTGGCCATGCTGGCCTGCGCCGTCGAACAGCTCGGGCACGATGCCGGCCAGGCCTTCCAGCGTGTCTGCAATCGCGCGTGGCTGCTCGAAGATTTCCTTTTGCATGTAGTGGCGGTAAGGCCCCAGCTCGGCCGCGCCACTGTGGGCGAGCACGGTGCGCACGGGGCGCTGCTCGGTGGTCAGCGCGTTGCCGTTCTTGCCTACGATCCAGTAGCGGCCCAGCTGCAGATCCACCAGGTCGCCCTCTTCCAGATAGATGATCTGGTCGGTGACGCCTGCCAGGGCCATGGCGTCGCTGGCCAGAAAGTGCTCGCGCGACGCAGATGCGCCAGCGGTGGCGTCTTTGCCCACCCCCAGGATCAATGGGGACCCGGCGCGTGCCCCCACCACGCGGTGGGGTTCGTCCTTGTGCATGACGGCGATGGCGTAGGCGCCGTGCAGTTCGGCCACGGTGGCCTGCACGGCTTCGAACAGGTCGCCGCTGTAATGGCTGTCCACCAGATGGGCGATGACCTCCGTGTCGGTCTGGCTCGCAAACACATAGCCGCGTGCCTGCAGTGCCTTGCGCAGTTCTTCGTGGTTTTCAATGATGCCGTTGTGCACCAGCGCCACGCGACCTGCGCCTTGGACCTGCGCGTCTGCGCCCGTGCCGTGGCTGAAATGCGGATGGGCGTTGTGCACGGCGGGCGCGCCGTGCGTGGCCCAGCGGGTGTGGGCGATGCCAGTGGCGCCGTCGATGTGCTCGGTGCTCACCTGCTCCAGCAGCTCGGCCACGCGGGCGGTGCTGCGGGCGCGCTGCAGGCCGGCAGGGCGCGTAGCGTCGAGGCTGGACGCATGCACGGCCACGCCACAGGAGTCATAGCCCCGGTATTCAAGCCGCTGCAGGCCCTGCACGAGGATGGGAACGATGTTGCGCGTGGAGACTGCGCCGACGATGCCGCACATGGTGGTTGCCCTTGGGTTGGATTCGATGGGGCGATCGTAGGCAGCAAAGAGAAAAATTATTCATTGATATTTGCATAAAAATGAACTTAAATTTCACCAATTCATACCGGTGAAATTTTCATTCATTTTTTATCAATTAATGGAATCCATATCTCTCGATGCGATCGATCTCCAGCTGCTCAACCTGCTGCAAACCGATGCCGCACAAAGCAACCAGGCCCTGGCCGAACAGGTGCACGTGTCCCCGCCCACCTGCCTGCGCCGGGTCAAGCGCCTGCATGATGTGGGGCTGATCGAGCGGCAGGTGGCCATCCTGCAGCCCGACCGACTGGCAGCGCTGCAGGGCCATGGGCTGGGGTGCATCGTGGAGGTGTCGCTGGACCGCCAGGGCGCAGAACAACTCGACGCGTTCGAAGCCCGAGCCGTGCAGGAGGCCGCGGTGCAGCAGTGCTGGCGCGTGTCGCCGGGGCCCGACTTTGTGCTGGTGGTGCACACGCGGGACATGCCGGGCTACCTGGCGCTGTCACAGCGGCTGTTCACGGGCGACGCCAACGTGCGCAATGTGAAGGCGTTCTTCGCGACCCGGCGGGCCAAATTTGAGACAAAAGTACCGGTAGCGCTAGATTGATATGCCTTAGCCGCTATCAATTTGTTAGCAAACTCACCTGAATGCTCACCGGCGCCCTCTCACTACCTCGCCCCGCAGCCCCGCCCCTGACAGGCCCGGCAGCGCATCCCACAACCCAGCAACGTCATCCATGCGACTGATGGGAATGGACCACGGTCATTTCTTGCTGGTATCGCCTGACCGGGCGTTGTAAGCTCCCCCGCACTTTCAACCTACCTGGCCGGTGGATGCCCGCGTGGCAGCACCGCCCTTCTCCTGCACCCCCATGCCGACGCCCCGCCGCCAGATGCCACGCCGCATCTACCCCTTGCGCATCCTGGGCATGGGGCTGGGCGGCATGGTGGTGGCGGTGGTGCTGTGGGAGCGCCAGGCGTCCGCCGCAGCCTGGGTGGCGCTGCTGCTGCCAACGCTGGTGTGGCCGCATGTGGCCTACCTGCTCACCCGCCGCGCCGCCGACCCCTATGCCGCCGAAGTGCGCAACCTGCTCATCGACTCAGCGCTGGTCGCTGCGCTGGTGCCGCTGATGCACTTCAACCTGCTGCCCAGCGTGATGTTGCTCACCTTGACCATGGTGGACAAGATCACGACCGGCATCCGGGGGCTGTGGACACGCGCGCTGTGGGTGATGCTGGCGGCCGGTGTGGCCAGCACGGCGGTCATGGGCCTGCACTGGGCGCCCGAGACCTCCATGCGTGTGATGGTGGCCTGCTTGCCGGTGATGTCGCTGCACACGCTGTCGGTCAGCGCCGTGAGCTACCAGCTCATCCGGCAGTCTGCGCGCCAGAACCAGATGCTGGACGAGCTGCGCCGCGTGGACGCGCTGACCGGCCTGTTCGGGCGCGGCCACTGGCAAGAGCAGGCAGAGGCCGCACTGCGCCGCCACCACACCACCGACGAGCCCGCCTGCATGCTGATGCTGGACATCGACCATTTCAAGGAGATCAACGACGCCTACGGCCACACCGTGGGCGACGAGGTGATCCGCGCGCTGGCCCATGTGGTGCGGGGCAACGTGCGCGCAGGCGACTGCGCGGGGCGCTACGGCGGGGACGAGTTCGCCATCGTGCTGCCCGGCATGCAGGCCCGGGACGCCCTGGCCATTGCCCAGCGCATCCGCGAGCAGACCGAAGGCGTGCGCCTGCGCAGCCTGCCCGAATTGCGCATCACCAGCAGCATCGGCGTGGCCCCGGCCGACCACCGCCACAGCAGCCTGCGTGCGTGGATCGACGCGGCGGATGCGGCGCTGTACGTCGCCAAGAACGGCGGGCGCAACCAGGTGGCAGGACACATGGAGCGGGAGCTTGCGCCGGCGGTGTAGCAGCCAGCACTGAAGGCAGCTTCAGGACTCGTCGGCGGCGACTGCAGGACTCACCGGCCACTGCACCCGCACCGTGCAACCGCCCCCCAGCACCGCCGTCGCACTGATCTGCGCACCGTGGCGCTGCGCAATGGCACGGCACAGCGCAAGCCCTGTGCCCACGCCCTCGAACTCCGTCTCGCGGTGCAGGCGCTGGAACACGCCAAACAAGCTGCCCGCGCGTGCCGGGTCAAAGCCCACGCCGTTGTCCTGCACGGTGAAGGCGCCCTGGCCTGCGGGTGCCGCATCCGCCAACACCGTGATACACGGGTGCGCCACGGAGCGGGTGAACTTGAGGGCGTTGCCCAGCAGTTGCACCAGCAGATCCTGCAGCAGCGTCGGGTCGGCCCACAGCGTGGGCAAATCGGCACCCACCCGCCATTCCACCGCGCGTCCGGCCTCGGCCGGGGCCAGTGTGGCGCGCGCCTGGGCCATGGCATCGGTCAGTGGCACGGGCTGCAGGCGCAGCGGCGCACGGCTGGCACGCACCAGGGCTTGCAGGCCGTCGATCATGAGCCCCATGCGCCGAGCCGACTGGTCCATGGTGGCGAGGAAGCCCAGGGCCTCTTGCACCTCAGCACCCTGCACCACCTCGGGCGGCAGGTCGCCCAACACCTCGCGCACCAGCGTTCCGTAGGACGTCACATGCCGCAGCGGCGCGCGCAGGTCGTGCGAGACGGCGCGCAAGAACTCCTCCTGCGCAGCCGCCATATCGGCCACCTGCTGCTGGCTGCGGGCCAGTTCGGCGCGCAGCTGTTCGGGGGTCATGTCTGCACCAGCCACTTTCATCTCCCGCCGCAGGCCACAGAAGCGTGCACGGCACAACGAGGCGCCAACGCGCTACGCACGAAGACGAAGGCGCAGGCGAGGACAGCCAGCAAGGGCCGGCCCGCAGCAAAGGCTGTCGTCCCCCTGGAGGGGGAAGGCGCGAAGCGACTCAGGGGGTGCTTCATTTTTTCGGACGGGACCAGTTGGCAATGCTGACTTGCTTGCCCCGCGCCACGCTCAGCGCGCCGGGCGCCGTGCTCTTGGTGATGGTGCTGCCGCCGCCCACCGTACCGCCTGCGCCAATGGTCACGGGCGCCACCAGCACACAGTTGCTGCCCACATGCACGTCGGCCTCGATCACCGTGCGGTGCTTGTTGGCGCCGTCGTAGTTGGCGGTGATGCTGCCTGCGCCGTAGTTCACACGCTCGCCCACGGTAGCGTCGCCCAGGTAGGCCAGGTGGTTGGCCTTGGCACCATCGGCCAGGGTGGAATTCTTCACTTCCACAAAGTTGCCGATGTGCACTTCGCGGCCCAGCTGCGCGCCGGGGCGCAGGCGGGCAAAGGGGCCAATCAAGGCGCCCTCGCCCACGGTGGCACCGGCCTTTTCGCCGTCGATGTGGGTGTATGGGTGGATCACCGCGCCTGCTGCGATGCGCGCATTGGCAATGCAGCAGTTCGCGCCAATGCTCACGCCCTCGCCCAGCTCCACGCGGCCGGTGAAGACGCAGTTCACGTCGATCTCCACGTCCTGCCCGCAGACCAGTTCCCCGCGCACGCCGGTGCGGGTGTCGTCGCGCACATCGAAGCGGGCGGGGTCGGCCAGGCGCACGCCTTGCTCCATCAAGGCTCGGGCCTGGCGCAGCTGGTGGGCACGCTCCAGCTCGGCCAGTTGCAGCGGGCTGTTGACGCCCGCCACCTGCAATGCGTCAGTGATGCGGTGGGCCACCACGGGCACACCATCGGCCACGGCCATGGCGACGATGTCGGTGAGGTAGTACTCGCCCTGGGCGTTGTGGTTGGTCAGCCGCGCCAGCCAGGGCGTGAGCAGCCGCGCGGGCACGGCCATGATGCCGCTGTAGACCTCGGTGATAGCGCGCTGGGCGTCGGTGGCGTCTTTGTGCTCGACGATGCCTTGCACTGCGCCGTCGGCGTTGCGCACGATGCGGCCGTAGCCCGTGGGGTCGGGCAGGATCACCGTCAGCAGGGCCAGCTTGTCACCTTCGCTGGCAGCCACCAGGGCGCGCAGGGTGTCGGCGTGCGTCAGCGGCACATCGCCCGACAGCACCACGGCCGTGCCGTCGTCGCGCAGGTGCGGCACGGCCTGCTGCACGGCGTGGCCGGTGCCCAGCTGGGGCTCCTGGCGCACAAACTTCAGGTCAAAAGTGCCCGTAGCGCTAGTCGTGTTTGCGGTAGCCGCTTCTACTTCTGTAGCACCATGGCCTGTGATGACAATGGCGCTGCGGGCCTGCAGGTGCGCGGCCTGGTCCAGCACGTGGTGCAACAGCGGGCGCCCGGCCAGGCGCTGCAGCACTTTGGGGGTGCGGCTTTTCATGCGCGTGCCTTTGCCGGCCGCCATGATGAGGATGTCGAGTGGGGTCATGAAAATGGAATGGGGGTTGCGCAGCACAAGCCCGACGCGCGGGCGTTGCGTGGATTATCGGCTGCAGCCCACGGGGCACAACACGCTATCCAATCCATAGCTAACTGCATATGATTGACTAGCGCTTGCGGCCTGTTGAACCCCAAACCTGCCGCAACGACGGCGCTACAGCAGCGGCATCAAGCGTGGCGGGGTGTCGTAGTACTCGGCAATGCGTGCCAGCGCGCGGGTGTTGAGCAGGCGCAGCCGCCCGTTTTTCAGCTCGTGCAGGCCCAGCATGGACAGGCGCCGCAGCGTCTTGTTGGTGTGCACCAGCGACAGCCCGAGTGCGTCGGCAATGTGCTGCTGGTTGAGCGGGAACGCCACCGAGCCATCTTCCACCAGCCCGATACGGTCGAGCCGGCGGTACAAGTGCATCAGCAGCATGGCCACACGCTCGGTGGCGTTGCGGCGGCCGGCGGTGAGCAGGTTGTCGTCCACATGGCCCTCTTCGTGCGCCGACAGCCAGGTGATGTCGTAGCCCAGGCGCGGGTGCTCCCGAAACAGCGCCCACAGGCTGTCGTTCTGGAACACGCACAGCGAGCAGTCGGTCAGCGCCTCGATACCGTGGGCCGACACATCGCCAAACTCCTGCTGCAGGCCTACCAAGTCACCGGGCAGCAGGAAGTTGAGGATCTGTCGGCGCCCGTCGCTCAGCGTCTTGTAGCGAAACGCCCAGCCCGAATACAGCGTGAACAGCTTGGCGTTGGTCTGGTTCTCGCGCACCAGCGCGCCGCCCGCTTCCACGGCAAGGCTGTCGGTGCGAAAGCCTTCGATGAAATCCAGCACCTCCGGCTTCACGGGTGTGAAGGCCCCAGTCTTGCGCAATCGGCAATCGCGGCAGGCCGGAGGGCAGACATTGGGGGGCAAGGTGACGTTCATGAGGAAGCGATTCTAGGGATGGAAATCACGCAGAAACAGCTCGTTGCAACAAAGCTGCGCGCAATGTGCAACGGCTGTCTCCTCTATGTCTTTTGACATTGCGCAGGCACCATGCGCCACCTACATTGGGCTGCACCTATGAACCTATCCCCTGCCCTGTACGAGGTGCTCTACGTGAGCACCATCGCCCCCGATCAACCGCTGAGCGTGGTGGCCGAGATTGCAGGGCGCGCGCGCTTTGTGAATGCCGAGCTGGACATCACAGGCCTGCTGATCTTTGACGGACAGCGCTTTTGTCAGCAGCTGGAAGGCCCGCAAAAGGCCGTGCTCAAGCTCATTGAACGCATCCGCAACGACCCCCGCCACATCAACGTCGAGGTGTTGCACCACGGCCCGCTGGCGGGGCGGCGCTTTCAGCACTTCAGCCTGGCGTTCAGCACCGTAGAAGATGTGGATGCACTGGCTCGCATGGAGCTGCTGGATGGGGATGCGGCCATCGCCGCATTTGAGATCGTGCGGGGCGAGCTGGTGATCTGACCGGCCTCCTCGCGCTTCTTTCATTCAAACCTTCACGCGGCCTCGGTCCAGCGCCGCAGGATCAGTGTGGCATTCACGCCGCCAAAACCAAACCCGTTGAGCATGGCATGCGTGAGCGCCATGGGCCGGGGCTGCAGGGCCACCAGGTCCAGCCCCTCGGCCAGCGCATCGGGCGTGTGCAGGTTCAGCGTGCCAGGCACCACCTGGTCGCGCAGCGCCAGGGTGGTGAAGATGGCGGCCACGGCGCCCGCCGCCCCCAGCAGGTGCCCGGTGGCCGACTTGGTCGAACTGATGGCCACCTGCGCACCCGCGCCGAACACCCTGCGAATGGCGGCCAGCTCGCCCCGGTCACCCACACCGGTGGACGTGGCGTGTGCGTTCAGATGCTGCACGTCCTGGGCCGTGAGCCCTGCCTGCGCCAGCGCGGCCCACATGCTGCGCGCGGCCCCGTCACCGTCTTCGGGGCCGGAGGTGATGTGGTACGCGTCGGCCGACGTGCCGTAGCCCACCAGCTCGGCCAACGGCTGTGCGCCGCGCGCCAGGGCATGGTCCAGCGCCTCGATCACCAGCATGCCTGCGCCCTCGCCCATCACAAAGCCGTCGCGCTGCGCATCGAACGGGCGTGAGGCCTGCTCGGGCGTGTCGTTGAACGCGGTGCCCAGCGCCTTGGCCGCTGCAAAGCCGCCCAGGCTCACGCGGTCAACGGCCGCCTCGCTGCCGCCGCACACGGCCACATCGGCCTCGCCGCTGCGGATCAGGCGTGCGGCATCGCCAATCGCCTGCACGCTGGCGGCGCACGCGGTGACCGGAGCTCCCAGCGGTCCCTTGAGCCCGTGGCGGATCGACACCTGCCCCGCCGCCAGATTGACCAGGAATGACGGCACCGTGAACGGCGACAGCCGCTGCGGCCCGCGCGTGTCGGTGGTGCGCACGGCCTCGGCAATCGCACCAAAGCCGCCGATGCCCGAGGCGATCACCGTGGCCGTGCGCTCACGCGCCCGCTCGTCGGCCGGTGGCCAGCCCGCCTGGGCCAGCGCCTGCTGCGCGGCGCCCAGTGCAAAGGGGATGAAACGGTCCATCTTGCGCTGGTCTTTGGACGAGACGATGGCGTCCACATCCCAGCCGCCCTCGGGGTCTTGCGCTATGCCGGGAACCTGCCCGGCAACCTTGGCGGCAATGCCTTCTGTCACCGCGTCCGGCAAGCGCGAGAGGCCGGAGCGCCCAGCCAGCAAGCGCTGCCACGCCAGTTCTACACCGCAGCCCAGCGGCGACACCAGGCCCATGCCCGTGACCACCACGCGGCGCATCAGGCCACCCCCTCGTTGCTGCACATACCACTCACTTTTTTCATGGATTCACCTCGTCAGACAGTTGGGGCACAGAGGTTCTGCACCTTTATGATTGCAATCGTCATCATAAACTGCAAACCCATTTTTGCGTACGACCGCAATCAATAAGAGGCTTCCATGAAGGTTTCCAAAGCACAGGCCGCAGAAAACCGGCAGGGCATCCTGGACGCGGCGGCCCGCCTGTACCGCGAGCGGGGGCTGACCGGCGTAGGGGTGGCCGACATCACGCGCGATGCCGGGCTTACGCATGGCGGGCTGTACCGGCATTTCGCGTCCAAGGATGTGCTGGTGCAGGAGGCGTGCACCAAGGCGTTCGACTGGTCCATCCCCGTGCTGGACAGCGAGCGGCCCCACGCCACGGTGGGCGACCGCATCCAGCGCTACCTCTCACCTGAACACCGCGACGCGCCGGGCTCAGGCTGCCCCGTGGCCGCATTGGCGGTGGACGCCGCGCGGGCGGGCGGCGGGTTGTCCGAAGTGTTTGCCCAGGGCATCGAGCGCAACATCCAACGGTTTGCCCAGCTGCTGGCTGACAGCGCTGCCGATGCCGGCGGCGGCGCCACCCCATCGCCACAAGACCGCGCCCGCGCGATCCATGTGCTGGCCACCATGGTGGGGGGGATGGTGCTGGCCCGCGCCACGGCAGCGGCGCAACCCGCGTTGTCGAATGAGCTGATGGTGACGCTGCAGACGCAGCTGACGGACTGGCTGGACAACACATCCACCAGCCCCTCGAAGTAAAAAAGAACAGCCAGCGCTTGCGTCACAAGCACTGGCCGTTCTTATTAACAAGTCACATCACCCGGGGCAAGACACCCCTGGGATCACGTCAGGCGCAGCAGGCGTCGCCCCAGGCGGGAGCCCCATTGCCCACCGACGCACGGCGCCACCACGTGGCAGGGCGCGCATCGGCGGCATCGCCACGCACCCAGCGGTATTGCAGGCGGCGACCGTTCAGGGGTTCGACCACCACCGCCTGGCCTGCCGCCACAGGCAGCGACTGACCGGCGCACAGAAACACGTCGCTGCCATTGCCCAGGCCCTGGCCCAGCGTGACCCAGGCCTGGCCTTCGGCAATGCGCAGGGTCATCGCGGCCTTGGGGGCCAGGGTGACGGCGGCGCCTGCGGCCACTTGCCCCGCCTCACCGGCGGCAGCGCCCGTGGCGCGGGAAGATGCAAACAGATGCAAAGCGTGAGAGGTTGTCATGGCTTTCTCCGGGTTAACCCTAATATGACCGTATGGTGCGCCGGTTGCAGAACAACGTCCAATGAAAAGCACGGCACCGATTGATGCTTTTCCTGCATGAGCTGCTCAAACGGTTCTGCGCTGTAGCGGTGCTGCTATCCGAAGCAGAGCAAACGGGCCAGGCCAGCGGCAAACCGGCCCCCAGCGCCCGCCACACCGGCCAGCGCCGTGCCCAGCGCACGTCCGCCCTGCCCTAGCGCCTGGCCCAGATCGCGCAGCGGCTGCACGACGCCACATTCCCAATCTCTGGCAGCCGTGCTGGCGGGCTGCGCCAGAGCGGGGGCTGCCACGACGTCCCAGCGGAAAGCCACCGGCTCCGCGCAGCCGGAACCGGTCCAGGCTTCCATCACCACATGCTGCCCCGGCGCAACCGTCAGCTGTTGGCCGGGCTGCAGCACGTGGTCCACAGCGGCGCCCGGCATGTCCGCCAGAACGCCACGCAAGGTAACCCACGCCTGCCCCTGGGCGATCTGCAGCACGCCATGGGTGTCTGGGTGCAATGACAAGGCCTGGCCTGTGGCCAGTTTCCAGCAACCGGCCGCGCTACGGCCAGCCGTGGCGGCGTGGACGGATTGTTGCGATTCCAGAACGTTGCGGGGGGACATGACAGGCTCCTTGGCTTCAGTAAAACGTGTTGAGGAGACTGGATAGTGCGCTTTACACCGTACACAGTCCAATGAAAACAAGGTACGCTATTCATTCCGTCAACGCATGAATCGCACTCAGGATCACTGCCATGGCCTCTGCCGAATACTCTCCCGCCGTCTTGCGCACCCGGCCCGTGGCCACAGGGCACTGGCGCGCCTTTCTGACCGTGGCCAAACACCTGAACTTTCGCGCGGCCGCCGACGAGCTGGCCCTCACCCAGTCGGCCGTGAGCCGCCAGATCCAGGCGCTGGAAGAAGAAGTGGGCGTGCCCCTGTTCCTGCGTCACACCCGTGCCGTGGAGCTGACCAGCGCGGGCGCACAGTTGCAGCGCGCCGTGGGCCCGGCGCTGGAGCGCATGGACGCCGCCGTGCGCCTGGTGCGCCAGACGGCGGGGCGCCGCAGCGTGGCCATCACCACCTGGGCCAGCTTTGCATCGATGTGGCTGATACCGCGCATGGAGGAGTTCCAGCGCGACAACCCGGGCATCGACATCCGCATTGATGCGAGCGACGTGCAGGTGGACCTGGAAACCTCGGACGTGGACCTGGCCCTGCGCTATGCCATGCCGGCCGGAGCCACGCAGGGCGGCATCCGCCTGTTTGGCGAGCAACTGGCCGTGGTGGCAAGCCCCTGGCTGCTCAAGAGCGGCAAGCCGCTGCGCACCCCCGCCGATGTGGCGCAGTTCACCCTGATCGAGGCGGGCGACGCCCACCGCACGCACTACCTGGAATACCTGAGCTGGCGCCGCTGGTTCGACACCCGCGACCTGACCAAGCTCCAGCCCCAGCGCTGGCTGTACTTCAACTACGCCCACCAGATCGTGCAGGCCGCGCTGGCCGGCCAGGGCCTGGCCCTGGCGCGCATGCCACTGATTGCCGATGCCCTGGCCGCGGGCGACCTGGTGGAGGTGCTGCCCGGCCACCGTATCGACTCGCCCCTGGCCTACTGGCTCATGGTGGGGCCGCGCAGCGCGCAACGGCCGGAGATCAAGGCCTTCTGCGCCTGGTTGCAGGTGCAGGCCGAGGCCACCCGCCAGGCGATTGGCGATGTGCCCGACCCGGACCTGAACGACAACCTGGACGGGTCATGAAAAAAGCGCTGGGCCTTGCGGCCTCAGCGCTTTCATTTTGATAGCTATCAGCGCTTATTCTTCTATCGCTTGCGACTGATTTAACCCAAAATCAGGCCAAAGTCACCCGTGCAAACTTGCGCTTGCCCACCTGCACCACGTAGGTGCCGGCGTCCAGCTTCAGGCCCTTGTCACTGACCACGCTGCCTTCCACGCGCACGCCGCCGCCGTCGATCAGGCGGTTGGCCTCGCTGGTCGAGGGGGCCAGGTTGGCCTGCTTGAGCAGCGCACCGATGCCCAGCGGCGCGCCAGACACGCTCACCTCAGGGATCTCATCCGGCACGCCGCCCTTGCTGCGGTTGATGAAATCCTGCTCCGCGGCATCAGCCGCAGCCGCACTGTGGAAGCGCGTGGTGATCTCCTTGGCCAGCATCACCTTGGCGTCCTTGGGGTTGCGCCCGCCAGCGATCTCCGCCTTGAGCGCGGCGATGTCGGCCAGGCTCTTGAACGACAGCAGCGTGTACCAGTCCCACATCAGGGTGTCGCTGATCGACAGCACCTTGGCAAACATGGTGTTGGCGTCCTCGGCAATGCCGATGTAGTTGTTCTTGGACTTGGACATCTTGTCCACGCCGTCCAGGCCCACCAGCAGCGGCATGGTGAGCACACACTGCGGTTCCTGGCCATATTCCTGCTGCAGGTGGCGGCCCATGAGCAGGTTGAACTTCTGGTCGGTGCCACCCAGCTCCAGGTCGCTCTTCAAGGCTACCGAGTCGTAGCCCTGCATCAGCGGGTACAGGAACTCATGCACCGAAATGGACTGGCCGGTGGTGAAGCGTTTGTGGAAGTCGTCGCGCTCCATCATGCGCGCCACGGTGTACTTGGCGGCCAGCTGGATCATCCCGGTAGCGCCCAAGGGTTCGCTCCATTCGCTGTTGTAGCGGATCTCGGTGCGGGCCGGGTCCAGCACCAGGCTGGCCTGCTTGTAGTAGGTCTCGGCATTCACCTTGATCTGCTCGGGCGTGAGCGGCGGGCGGGTGCTGTTGCGGCCCGAGGGGTCGCCGATCAGGCTGGTGAAGTCGCCGATCAAGAAGATGACCTGGTGGCCCAGATCTTGCAGTTGCCGCATCTTGTTCAGCACCACCGTGTGGCCGATGTGGATGTCGGGGGCAGTGGGGTCCAGACCCAGCTTGATGCGCAGCGGCTGGCCCGTGGCCTCCGAACGCGCCAGCTTCTTGACCCATTCGTCCTGTGGCAGCAGCTCTTGCACGCCGCGCAGCGAGATTTCGAGGGCTTGTCTTACACCATCAGAGACCGGGGTTGTTGTAACAGCAGATTGATTCATAAGGGTTTTTTGGGATGTCTAGACAGCATGCACCGCTATACTTCAGCCCACATTGCAGAGGCGGATTCTAGTGGGCCCGCCGTTTCGACCTGTTTTTCATCAACCTGTCGAATGGCTGCAGCCTGACAGTCTGTGCTCCTGGCCCCGCCCCGCATTCACACCGGGGGTGTGCCACGGATCCGCAATCACCCTGGGGATAGACCTTTGATTCACGGCCTCACTACGGTCCGCACCGCCAGCATCGCTTTGCTTGACCGGCTGTCCCGCACGATCCAACAACATCCCAAACGCATCACCGCCGCAGTCGCAGCCATCCTGCTGACGGGCGGCGGCGGCGCATTTGCCGTGGCCTCCTTCGCACCCGACCCGGCCGAGCTGCCGGTGCGCATGGTGAACTACCCGGTCGAATCGCTGGCCGAGAACATGGTGCTGGGCCAGTTGGATGCGCCCAGCTTTTCGCTGTTTCGCTCCGAACAGGTGCGCAGCAGCGACACCCCCGAGTCGCTGCTGCAGCGCATGGGCGTGGCCGACCCGGCCGCCGCCGCCTTCATGCGCAGCGACACGCCGGTGCGCCAGAACGTGCTGGGTCGCACCGGCCGCATCGTGTCGGCAGAGACCACCGACGACCACCGCCTGATCCGCCTGACGGTGCGCTGGGTGCCGGACGACAGCGGCAACTTCCGCCGCCTGATCGTCGAGCGCACGGGCGACAACAAGTTTGCGACCCGCATCGAAACCGCCAAGATGACGACCAACAGCCGTCTGGCGGGTGGCATCATCAATAGCTCGCTGTTTGCCGCCACCGACGCGTCGAACATCCCCGACGCCGTGGCCGTGCAAGTGGCCGAACTGTTCTCGGGCAATATCGACTTTCGCCGCTCGCTGCGCAAGGGCGACCGCTTCTCGGTGGTGTACGAAACCCTGGAAGCCGATGGCGAGCCCCTGTCCAGCGGCCGCGTGCTGAGTGCCGAGTTCGTCAACAACGGCAAGACCCACCAGGCCGTCTGGTTCCAGGAACCCAACGCCACCAAGGGCGCGTACTACACGCTGGACGGCGAAAGTATGCGCCGCGCCTACCTGACCTCGCCCGTCGAGTTCTCGCGCGTGACCAGCGGCTTCAAGATGCGCCTGCACCCCATCCTGCAAACTTGGCGCGCCCACCTGGGCACCGACTTTGCGGCCCCCACGGGCACCGCCGTGCGCACCGTGGGCGATGGCGTGGTGGAGTTTGCAGGCGTGCAGAACGGCTACGGCAACGTGGTGTTCATCAAGCACCGCAACCAGCACGTCACGGTGTATGCCCACCTGAGCCGCATTGACGTGCGCCAGGGCCAGTCGGTCGAACAAGGCCAGACGCTGGGCGCCGTGGGCGCCACGGGCTGGGCCACCGGCCCGCACCTGCACTTCGAGTTCCGCGTCAACGGCGTGCACCAGGACCCGATGACCATCGTGGCCCAGAGCGAAGCCGCAGCACCGGTGTCTGCAGCCGCACGCCCTGCGTTTGACCGCCTCGCGGCCAACATGCGTGTCCAGCTGAACGCCGCTGCGCTCATCGAGCAGGCCAGCGCAGACTGATCGCTCCCGCATCTCCAGATACCACCCGTCAGGCCATGTCCGATCTGTACATCGGCCTGATGTCGGGCACCTCGCTCGACGGGATCGACGGGGTGCTGGCTGATTTCTCGGGCCCGCGCCTGCAGGTCACGCACCACGCCAGCGCCGCCTTTGCGCCCGCACTGCGCGCCGAGCTGCTGGCCCTCAATACCCCCGGCGACAACGAACTGCACCGCGCTGCCCTCGCAGGCAACGCGCTATCCCGGGCCTACGCCGAGGTGGTGCACACCCTGCTGCAGCGCAGCGGCCACCCGGCGAGCGCCATCCGTGCAATAGGTGCCCACGGGCAGACGGTGCGGCACCGCCCCCAGGAATTTGACGACACAGGCTACACACTACAACTGGGCAACCCCGCCCTGCTGGCCGAGCTGACGGGCATAACCGTGGTGGCCGACCTGCGCAGCCGCGACGTGGCCGCGGGCGGCCAAGGTGCGCCGCTGGTGCCCGCCTTCCACCAGGGCGTGTTCGGCCGGCCGGATGAGACGGTGCTGGTGCTGAACATTGGCGGCATCTCCAACCTCAGCGTGCTGGGGGCAGATGGCAGCGTGCTGGGCTTCGACTGCGGCCCGGGCAACGCCCTCATGGACCACTGGTGCCAGCAGCATACCGGCCAGCCGTTTGACAAGGATGGTGCCTGGGCCGCCACGGGCCAGGTGCTGCCGGACCTGCTGGCTGCGTTGTTGCAGGAGCCGTATCTGCACAAGGCGCCCCCCAAAAGCACGGGCCGCGACCTGTTCAACCCCGCCTGGCTGGCAACGCACCTGCAGCCCTTTGCGCAGGCCGCAGCGGCCGATGTACAGGCCACATTGACCGAATTCACCGCAGGCGCTAGTGCCATATGCGCTAACAGCTATCCAAACAATAGCAAAACCCTGGCCGTCTGCGGCGGTGGCGCGCTCAATGGCCAGCTCATGCAGCGGCTGCAGGCTGCCTGCCCGTCCCTGCAGGTGGTGGCCACCGATGCGCTGGGCCTGCCCGCCCTGCAGGTGGAGGCCGCCGCGTTTGCCTGGCTGGCACGCCAGGCGCTGCAGGGGGCGCCAGGCAACCTGCCCAGCGTGACCGGTGCGGCCGGTAGCCGTGTGCTGGGCGCGGTGTACCCCGCCTGAACCTCCCGGTCTACACAGCCCTGGACAGGGCGATCAGCCGTGGTCCCCGGCATCGACCGAGGCGCCTGCCTGGGTGCCGGACCGGTCTTGCGGCGACAGTTGCCAGAAGATACCGGCTGAAGCCACCGTGATCAGCCCCATGCAGGCAAACGCGGCCTGAAAGGCTTGCAGGGTCTGGGCGGTGCCCGGAGGCTGGAAGAAATCGGTGAACGCCGCCAGCACCGCCCCCGCCGCAGCCACCCCCATCCCCATGGCCACCATTTGCACCATGGACAGCAGGCTGTTGCCGCTGCTGGCCATGTCGTGCCCCAGGTCCTTGAGGGTCACGGTGTTCATGGCCGTGAACTGCAGCGAGTTCACCGCACCAAACACCGCCAGCTGCACCACATGCACCCACAGCGGCTGCGAGGGTGCCGCCAGCCCGAAGCTGGCCATGGTCACCCCCACCAGCAGCGTGTTGCCCACCAGCACCTGGCGGTAACCAAAGCGGGTGATCAGCGTGGTGGTGAACCGCTTCATGGACATGCCCGCCACCGCCACGGGCAACATCATCATGCCCGCCTGCAGCGGCGAATAGCCCATGGTGACCTGCAGCAGCAACGGAATGAGGAACGGCATGCACGAGCTGCCCAGCCGGGCAAACAGATTGCCCAGCAGCCCGATGCGCAAGGTGTCGACCGAAAACAGTCGGGGCGAAAACAAAGGGTCGGGCCGCCGCGCCGCGTGCAGCCAGTAGGCCACCAGGCTCGCCAGCCCGAAGATCATGAGCACCAGCACGCTCGCCTGCCGCAGCCCCAGGCTGGCCAGGCCATCCAGCGCCAGCGACAGCGCCACCATGCCAAAGGCGAGCATCAGGTAGCCCGCCAGATCAAACCGTGCCACCGTCGGCGCGGGTACCCCGGGCATGTAGCGCATGGTGGCGACACAGCCTAGCAGACCCACCGGCACGTTGATCAGGAAGATCCAGTGCCAGGAGGCCACCTCGACCAGCCAGCCGCCCAGCGTGGGACCGATCAGCGGGCCGATCAGCCCGGGAATGGCCACAAAACTCATGGCCTGCAAGAACTTCTCGCGCGGGAAGGTGCGCAACACCACCAGCCGTCCCACGGGCAGCAGCAGCGCGCCCCCCAGCCCCTGGAGCACCCGGGCGGCCACCAGTTGGGTCAGGCTGTGCGACAGCGCACAGAACACCGAGCCCGCCACAAAAAAGACGATGGCCAGAAAGTACACCCGGCGCGCACCAAACCGGTCGGCCACCCAACCCGATGCTGGGATCAGCATCGCCATGGCCAGCGAATACGCAACAACCACCGACTGCATGCGCAGCGGACTCTCGCCCAGGCTCTGTGCCATGGCGGGCAGCGCGGTGTTGACGATGGTGGCGTCCAGCGTCTGCATAAAGAAGCCGACGGCCACCAGCCACAGCAGTACTTTCTGGGAGGGTTCCTGGTGCATGGTTTGCAGGGTTTTCAAACGAAACGAACGCACCCCATGAAAAAACCGCCCGAAGGCGGTTGATTCAGTCAGGGGAGCAGGGCTGCGCCTGTCAACGCGCCCCTCAGGCCGAGAAGCTGGAGCCGCAGCCGCAGGTGGTGGTGGCGTTCGGGTTCTTGATCACGAACTGCGCGCCTTGCAGGTCTTCCTTGTAGTCGATCTCGGCACCCACCAGATACTGGTAGCTCATGGCGTCGATGAGCAGCGACACACCGTTCTTGGTCATGGTGGTGTCGTCTTCGTTGGTAATTTCATCGAACGTGAAGCCGTATTGGAAGCCGGAGCAGCCGCCGCCTTGCACGAACACCCGCAACTTCAGGTCGGGGTTGCCTTCTTCGGCAATCAGGTCCGCCACCTTGGCCGCCGCGCTGTCGGTGAACAGGATGGGGGCGGGCATTTCGGTCTGGATGTTTTCGGCAACTGCGCTCATGGGGTACTCCGGGTTCAGGGTTTGCAGGGAATACTACTGCAAACCTCTCGGGAATTCAGGTCACTGGCTGTTTGACGCTAACTTCAGTGGGGGCTTTTCCTCCACCAGCACGGCCATTGGAATCAATTGCCCCGCGATCACGGCGCCTTGGTGCATCTCCAGGGCCTTGTAATGCACATTGCCCGTGATCTGCGCCTTGGGCTGCAGCTCCAGCAGCTCTCCCGCATGCACAGGGCCCAGCACCTGGCCGTTGATGATCACATGGTCGGCATGCACCGCCCCCTCGACCCGCGCCGTCTCGGAAATCACGAGGATGCTGGGCTGGTCCGCCGCCGCCCGGATATCGCCGACCACTTCACCGTCAATGCGCATGCCCTCGGCAAAATGCACATTGCCTTCGATCTTGGTGCCCTGTGCCACCAGGCTTTTGATGGGTGGCTGCTTTTTACGCGAGAACATGGTCGGAAGACTCCTGAAGTGCCAGGCGGTTGCAAAGACCCGCTTGGGGATGGAATTCGTGCCAGCAAGGCGGCAGGTTGTGGGTGGCAGCTGGGGCTGGATTGCCGGGGCGAGAGCGCCAAGACCTGATCAGCGCATCCACCGTCCACCTTGCACTATTCGATGGCCATGGTCTGGCTGGTGCGTACGGTGGCGCCCTCCAGCACGCGCGCGGTCACGGTTTTTACCACGGCCTGGGGCGGCAGATCGAGCACGCCCTCGATGCGGCGGTATTGTTTGACCTGCAGCGACTGGCCTTGGGGTGGCTGGGTCTGTGCCCACGGTTTGCCATCCAGAGTGCCCGCCAGCACCAACTCCAGCCGCCCGTTGAACTCCGGCGCATTGCGGGCGGCCTGGATCACCAGCACCTGCCAACGCAACTGCATCCCGCCGAGCACCTCGGCCTGCAGCGCGCGAATGGCCAGCCCATCGGTCTTGGCCGCAGGGATCAGCTTTTCAAAGAAGCCCAGATCCTCGCGCAGCGTGCGATTGTCGGCTTCAAGCTGGCGCACCTGGGCCATCAGGCTCTCCTTGGCAGCGCGCTCGGTGGCCAGCAGGCTCTCGGCGGTCAATGCCACCGTCTGGCGCTCCTGGCCCTCTTCGCGCAGGCGGCTGATCTCCGCCTTCATCTGGATCACTTCGTCACGCGAAACGGTATCGATCCCGGCAATGGATTTGCCGAATTCAAAGGCCCACAACGCCACGGCGGCGCAGAAACCCATCACCACGGCCAGAGCCAGCCATCGAAAGGGCCAGGGCAAGGCGCTGCGGATGGCCACCCGGGGGGCGCTGATGGTCAACCGACGGCGAAGCAGGCGAAAGCGCATAGGCTCAACAGGCGGACCATGGAAGGCCTCCCCAAAAAACGAAAAGAGCGCACCATAAACGAAAAAACCGCCCGAAGGCGGTTTTTCTCTGTAAAGCACCCGCGAGGAGTGCCTTGCAGTGGATGCTGCACAAGGCAACATCCGGCAGGGCCACAGCTTAACGCTTGGAGAACTGCTTGGCGCGGCGTGCGGAGTGCAGACCGACCTTCTTACGTTCGACTTCACGGGCATCGCGGGTCACGAAGCCGGCTTGGCTCAGGACGGGCTTGAGGGATGCGTCGTAATCGATCAGGGCGCGGGTGATACCGTGGCGGGCAGCGCCAGCCTGGCCGGATTCACCACCACCGTGCACGTTGATCTGGATGTCGAAGGTTTCGACATGGTTGGTCAACGCCAGGGGTTGCTTGGCAATCATGATCGAGGTTTCGCGGCCGAAGTAGGACTGGATGTCCTTGCCGTTCACCGTGATCTTGCCGGAGCCTTTTTTCAGAAACACGCGGGCGACGCTGGACTTGCGACGGCCGGTGCCATTGTTCCATTCACCAATCATCTCAAGGCTCCTTAGATTTCCAGCACTTTGGGCTGCTGGGCGGTGTGGGGATGCTCAGCACCACCGTACACCTTGAGTTTCTTGATCATCGCGTAGCCAAGGGGGCCCTTGGGCAGCATGCCCTTGACAGCCTTTTCCAGCGCGCGGCCGGGGTGCTTGGCTTGCATGTCGCGGAAGTTCGTGGCCGTGATACCGCCGGGATAACCCGAGTGACGGTAGTACACCTTGTCCAGGGACTTGGTGCCGGTGACCTTGAGTTGGGCTGCGTTGATAACGACGATGAAGTCACCGGTATCGACGTGAGGCGTGTAAATGGCCTTGTGTTTGCCGCGCAAACGGAGAGCAACTTCGCTGGCTACTCGTCCGAGGACCTTGTTGGTCGCGTCAATCACAAACCACTCGTGCACGACCTCAGCGGGCTTTGCGCTGAAAGTAGTTGTCATGAGTTTTCTCTTCAAAAGAGGGTTTGGCGGGTCCTTTTCCACGGTCGGTGCTTCTCTGAAGGAAGCCTCTTAGGTGGCAAAAAGTCTTCGCCGCGGGACCACAAAAGCGCTGCGAAGCCTTCCATTATACGAAAGAGCCATGCGTTAGCGCAAGAGCACCCCAGCCACGGCCCTCAGGGCACCTGCTCCGGTCAGTTCGGCGTCTGGCGGCGGCGCTGCTCGTCGGCCTCGTAACGGCGACGGTTTTCCACGCAGACAGTTTGATTGGCCTGGGACGGTTTCTGGCATTCCTGGTGAATACACATCGGGCGGGCCAGGAAGTTGGCGTCGGCGCACACCTCTTGCGGCGAGGGCAGACGGGGCGGCGGCGCGGGGCGGGGCTTGGGCTCGGCCACCACCGGAGGCGGCGCCGGCACGGGCTCTTCATGCACCACGATGGGTGTGGGTGCGGGCTCTGCGCCTGCACGCTTGGCCACCCGGGGGCTCACCTTGGGTGCAGACGCGACCACAAAGGCAGGAGCAGGTGCGGCCGCAGAGGCGGCGCTGGCTGACGCCACTGCGCCATCCGAGCTCAGACCTTGCGCGTCGCCCCCGGCAGCAGCCGGAGCACTGACCTCCACCAGGGCTGCGTCTGAAGCCGCCGCTGCGGCAGGCCGCTCGGCCATCTCCGTAATGATCTCGTCACGGGGCGGCTTGTTGCCCTGGCTCCAGCGCCAACCGGCGCCGGCCACCACAGCCACCAACGCCGCCATCACGATGCCCGCCACCAAAGGGGAACGCCGTGGGGATGGGGTCGGCTTGCCATTGCTGCGCACTACATCCCGCTCCAAAGGCGCAGAACGCCTATCGGCTGCACGCGACCCGCCTGCGCCCGGTGAACGGTGGTGTGGCAGGTCCTCAAAGCGCGAATCGTCGTCGGCCACCACGGTATCGCCGGCATCGATGAACACCGTGTCGCCAGCATCGGCCGCCACGGTGTCAGGACCAGCCAGCATGACCGTGTCCCCACCAAAATCATCGCCAGGGCGGCTGGCATCCGATACGGGAGCCGCCGCCACCAATTCCTCACGCTGGGCCTGTGCCTGCATCTCGGCCACGATCTTGGGGGCGGAGGTTACGTCCACGGTGGGGGTGGCCAGACCCGGGCCAGGCTGGTCGGCGGGCTCCACCCAGATGTCGCCCAACTCCGCCCGGAAGTCGAAGTGCTGCACATCGTCCGGCGCCGACGTCATCTCCATGGTCTGGAGAAAGGCATCAATGCTCTGTGGGCGGTCCTCGGGCCGAAGGGCCAGCGATTCGGCAATCGCCGCGACAAAAGGCGCTGAATACTCCACCCCAAACTGCCGCTTGACGGTTCTGGCGATGCGGGAGAACGACACCATGCGGTCACGGATGGAGCGCAGCGTGGCGGGCAGGGGCGTGTCATTGGCCAGACACCCGTGCATGACCGCCGCCAGCGAGTACAAGTCGCTCCACGGGCCTTGGCGCAGTTCCTCGTCGCCGTCGGAATACTGCTCGATGGGGGCGTAGTTCACCTTCAGCACCGCCGTGTGCTTGCGGTCCTGGTCGTTGATGGCGTGCCGGGCGGCGCCCAGGTCCAGCAGCACCGGCGGGCCGTTGTCCTGCAGGAAAATGTTGTCGGGCGAAATGTCGCGGTGCAGCGTGTTGCCATCGTGCAGCACGCGCAGCGCATCCAGCACCGACCACAGCAGCTTGCGCAGCCAGGCCTCGGGTGGGGGGGTGCGCATCTGGGCACGGGCTTGCTTGAACGTCATGCCCGAGTACAGCGGCATGACCATATAGGCCGTGTTGTTGGCCTCCCAGAAGCGGAACACCTTGACCAGAGAGGGATGGTCAAACTGCGCCAGCAGACGGGCCTCGCCCACAAAAGAGACCAGCCCGGCCTGGAAGGTCTGCTGGTCGGACGAGGACCGCACCCAGAGCGACTGCCCCTGCGAGCGTCCGGCCAGCGCCGAGGGCATGTACTCCTTGATGGCCACCGCCCGGTGCAGGGAATGGTCAAACGCCTTGTAGACCATGCCAAACCCGCCCACCCCCAGCAACCCCAGGATCTCGAACTCCGCCAGGCGGGTGCCAGGGGGCAGCGCATCGATATGGCTGACACCACTGGCGGGGGCTGTGCTGGAGCTTGCGGTCATGGTCAGAGGACGGGGCGGGCTGGCAATTTCAAATGCAAATCAATGAGGCAACTACGGCGACGGCGAAACGCTGACCCCGCCGCAGGCGCGATCATGAAGCATGGCCGCGCAGGATTTGGCAACAAATGGCTAACAAAGTGCGGCCTGTCTGCCAAAAACATCACGTCCCCCGCCACCACACGCCCCCCCGATTGTGCCGCGCCCGGACACGGGAGCCCCCCCTGGCACAACACACTCGTTACCATTGGGCCATGTTCAGTTATCGCCACGCCTTCCACGCAGGCAACCATGCCGATGTGCTCAAGCACACCGTGCTGATTGCCGCCTTGCAACATCTCACCGAAAAAGACGCGGCGCTGACCGTGCTGGACACCCATGCGGGCGCGGGCCTGTACCGGCTGGACGGGGACTATGCCAGCACCAGTGGCGAAGCCGCCGATGGCGTGGCCCGGCTGTTTGCGCCAACCACCCCCGCCCTCACCCCCGCCCTGCAGGCCTATGTGGACATGGTGGGCGCCTTCAACCAGGGCAAGGCGCTGCGCGTGTACCCCGGATCGCCCTTCATCACCCAGCGCCTGCTGCGCGACCACGACAAGCTCAAGCTGTTTGAGCTGCACCCCACCGACCTGCGCGCGCTGGCCGGCAACGTGGCCCAGCTGGAGGCGGGCCGCCAGGTGGCCGTGCTGCACGAGGACGGCTTTGAGGGCATCAAAAAGTTCCTGCCCCCACCGGCCCGGCGCGCCCTGGTGCTGTGCGATCCCAGCTATGAAATCAAGAGCGACTACGCCAAGGTGCTCGACATGGCGGCCGACTCGCTCAAGCGTTTTGCCACGGGCACCTATGCGTTCTGGTACCCCATCATTCCGCGCCCCGAAGCCCATGACCTGCCCCGCCGCCTGAAAACGCTGGCCACCAAGGCGGGCAAAAGCTGGCTGCACGCCACGCTCACCGTCAAATCGAGCAAGATCACGGAAACGGTCACGGGCGACACCAAGCGCCCAGGCCTGCCCGCCAGCGGCATGTTCCTGATCAACCCGCCCTACACACTGAAGGCCGCGCTCAAAGACGCCTTGCCCCAGATGGCCGAGCTGCTGGCGCAGGACAAACACGCCACCCACACGCTCGAATCGGGCGGCTGACCGGCCTCACAAGAACCTGTTCAAAGCCTGGCGTCAAGGCGCCGCCGGGCAGTCCTTGTCGTCGTCCTGCAGGGCGAACAGCTCCACTGGCTTCAGCCCCAGGCCCACCATACCCAGCGCCTCGGCGGCGCCCCGGCTCAAATCAATCACCCGGTTGCGGGTGTGTGGACCACGGTCGTTGATGCGCACGATCACCGTGCGCCCTGTGGCCTGGCTGCGTACACACACGCGTGAGCCAAAGGGCAGCGTGGGGTGCGCGGCCGTGAGCGCTCGCATGTCAAACAGCTCCCCGCTGGCAGTACGCCGCCGGTGGAACTGCGCCCCGTACCATGAGGCAAGGCCCACTTCATCCGCCTCCAGGCTGAGCGGCGACCCGGCAGGAGTGTTCGGCTCCGGTTTGGCCGGGGGATCGATCAGCATGGCCTCACCCGGCACGGACAAGAGATTAGGGGCCAGCGCATCCGGCTCTGCCTGCAACCCCTGGGCCTGAACAGCGGCGCAGGCGCTGCACAGCAGCCACAGACCCACCGCTCGCCGCAGCAGCACCCGCAGGGCAGCGCCGCGATGGGCCCCGGGAGGCTGTGTGCCCCCCGCCATCAGATCCCCAGCCGGCGACAGATCTCCAGCGTCGCGGCGCTTTGGTTCATGGTGTAAAAGTGCAGCGCTGGCACGCCGGCACTGCGCAGCTGGTCGCACAGGTCGGTCACCACATCTAGGCCAAACGCCTTGATGCTGGCAGTGTCGTCCCCAAACGCCTGCAGCCGCAGGCGGATCCAGCGCGGAATCTCGGCACCGCAGGCATCCGAAAACCGCATCAGCTGCGTGGAGCTGGAAATCGGCATGATGCCCGGCACCACCGGTACGTCGGCACCCAGCTGGTGAGCGTCTTCAACGAAGCGGAAATACGCGTCGCTGTTGTAGAAGTACTGGGTGATCGCGGAGTCCGCGCCCGCACGCACCTTGGTCACGTAGGCCTGCAGGTCTGCCTCGGGCGACCTGGCCTGGGGATGCACCTCGGGGTAGGCTGCCACTTCAATGTGGAAGTCGCGGCCCGTTTCGGCGCGGATGAAGGCCACCAGATCGCTGGCGTACTGGAACTCGCCGCCCGCGCCATAGCCGCTGGGCAGGTCGCCGCGCAGCGCCACCAGGCGCTTGACGCCCATGGCCTTGAGTGTGGCCAGCTGCTCGCGCACCGACTGGCGCGTGGCCCCGATGCACGAAAAGTGCGAGGCGGCACCCACGCCTTCGGACAGGATCTCGCGCACCGTGCCGAAGGTGCCTTCTTGCGTGGAGCCCCCTGCGCCATAGGTCACCGAGCAGAAGTCGGGGTGCAGGGCATACAGCTGCTGGCGCGCCACGCGCAGCTTGTCAGCACCTTCAGGCGTCTTGGGCGGAAAAAACTCGAAACTCACCGGGAACCCGGTGCCTTGCGCGTGGGCTGCATTCATGCGGCTCTCCTTGCGTGTACAAAAAATTCTCGGTTGCCATCGCCGCCCTGGATGGGACTATCGATCCACGCCAACACCTCCAGGCCCACCGTGGCGCAGCAATCGCGAATGCGCTGCTCCACCACCGCATACAAGGACTCGTCGCGCACGATACCGCCCTTGCCCACCTGCCCGGGTTGCAGCTCGAACTGCGGCTTGACCAGCATGACCAGGTCGCTCTGGGGCGCCAGCAACGGCACCAACGCAGGCAACACCAGGGTGAGTGAGATGAAAGACAGGTCACCCGTCACCAGCGCAAAAATGGGGGTGATGTCCACATCTGCGCACTCGGGCCGGCGGCGGCGCTCCACCGGCAGCGTTCCCTGGGCGCGCTGCGCGCGCTCGGACTTGAAGGCCTCGATGTCCTGGTCCTTGGCGTCGTCGCTGTCGTCGTACGCCTCGTCCACCAAGCCGCCATTGCGCATCCAGCTGTAGGGGGCCTCGGGTTGGGTCTCGTTGTCTTCTTCGGGCACGATGACTTCGGACAAGGCCATCTCACAAGCCTGCACCAACGCATCGGGCGTGAGCGAGCGGGCATTGACGCCCTCCACACACACCACACGCAGATCGCTGCGCAGCCGGTCGTGCAACTGGGCGTGGCCCACGTCCACCCCAATCACCTGGGCGGCGCCCTGCTGAAGCAGGCAGTCAGTAAAGCCGCCTGTGCTCTGCCCGACATCCAGGCACCGCAGGCCAGCCACCGACAGGCCCAGCGCCTTGAGCGCGCCTTCCAGCTTGAGCCCGCCGCGCGAGATGTACTTGGCTTCTGCATCGTCCAGCAGCTGCACCTCGGCCACTGACGGAATGTCGTCGCCGTTCTTCACCACCTTCTGCCAGGGCGCCAGCGGCGACAGGCGCCACTGCACGCCCGAGGCAATCAGACGCTGCGCCTGCGAGCGCGTGGCAGCGTGGCCACGCTCCACCAAAAATACATCTGCGCGCATCGCGCCCATCCTTTTAGAGTCAAATCGGCTGGTAGCGCTAGTGAATCATGCGCCAGCAGCTATCAATTAAAGAGCAATCAGACATTGCTCCGAGCAACGGCGCCAGACCACCGTGCGCGCGCCCCGTCGCCGGGGCGCGCTGCACAGGGATCAGTAGCGGTAGGTGTTGGCCTTGTAGGGGCCTTGCTTGGACACGCCGATGTAGGCGGCCTGCTCGTCAGTGAGTTCGGTCAGCATGGCGCCCACCTTCTTGAGGTGCAGGCGCGCCACTTTCTCGTCGAGGTGCTTCGGCAGCACATAGACCTTGCCAGCCTGGTACTCGTCCTGCTTGGTGAACAGCTCGATCTGCGCGATGGTCTGGTTGGCGAAACTGGAACTCATCACGAAGCTGGGGTGGCCAGTGGCGCAACCCAGGTTCACCAAGCGGCCCTTGGCCAGCAGCGTGATCTTCTTGCCGTCAGGGAAGATGACATGGTCCACCTGGGGCTTGATCTCGTCCCACTGCAGCTTCTCCAGCGAAGCCACATCGATCTCGTTGTCGAAGTGACCGATGTTGCACACGATGGCTTCGTCCTTCATGGCGGCCATGTGCTCGTAGCGGATCACGTTCTTGTTGCCGGTGGCAGACACGAAGATGTCGCACTTGTCGGCAGCGTATTCCATCGTCACGACCTTGTAGCCTTCCATTGCGGCCTGCAGGGCATTGATGGGGTCGATCTCGGTGACCCACACCTGGGCGCTCAGGGCACGCAGCGCCTGGGCAGAGCCCTTGCCCACGTCACCGTAGCCCGCCACGCAGGCGACCTTGCCGGCGATCATCACATCGGTGGCGCGCTTGATGGAGTCCACCAGCGATTCGCGGCAACCGTACAGGTTGTCGAACTTGGACTTGGTCACCGAATCGTTCACGTTGATGGCACGGAACATCAGGCTGCCCTTGGCGGCCATTTCGTTCAGGCGCAATACGCCGGTGGTGGTTTCTTCGGTCACGCCGATGATGTGGGCGCTCTTGCGGCTGTACCAGGTCGGATCCACGGCCAGCTTGGCCTTGATGGCGTTGAACAGGCAGGTTTCTTCTTCGCTGGTCGGGTTGGCGATCAGTGATGCATCCTTTTCGGCGCGCTTGCCCAGGTGCATCAGCAGCGTGGCATCACCGCCGTCGTCCAGGATCATGTTGGGGCCTTCGCCCTCAGTGCCGGCAGCGCCGAAGTCAAAGATGCGGTGGGTGTAGTCCCAGTATTCCGCCAGGGTTTCGCCCTTGATGGCGAACACGGGCGTGCCAGCGGCAGCAATCGCGGCCGCGGCGTGGTCTTGTGTGGAGAAGATGTTGCACGATGCCCAGCGCACTTGTGCACCCAGCGCCTGCAGTGTTTCGATCAGCACGGCGGTCTGGATCGTCATGTGCAACGAGCCGGTGATGCGCGCGCCCTTGAGCGGCTGCTTGGCGGCGAATTCTTCGCGGATGGCCATGAGGCCAGGCATTTCCGTTTCGGCGATGCGGATCTCTTTGCGGCCCCATTCGGCCAGGCCGATGTCGGCAATGATGCAGTCGGTGTTGACCGGGGCGTTGACGCGTGCGTTCATGATGGTGTGCTCCAAAGCATGTTTGAAAAGCCACTGCGCGAAGGGGATGGTCGATACGACTCACCGCACGCGAAGTGGATGAGCGTCGTTGCTAGATGACTCCGAGCCTCACGCCCCGCCTGTGCTGGGGACGCTGCAACGCTCCTCGGATCGGCGGATTATAAAAGCAAGTGCTCGCCCGGCGCTACGCCAGCGGGGCAATCCATCCCCCAGCCTTGCACGGAACAGTAAAATCCCGCGACCGCAGACCTCGCGGCCTCCCCGCAGGCCCCGCCCCCCCCAGATTCTTGTGCAGGGCACGCTGCCCCGCTCCATCCCATTCAGGAACCCCTGTGTCCTACGCCCCAGAAACCCGGCGCCGCCGCACCTTTGCCATCATTTCCCACCCCGATGCGGGTAAGACCACGCTGACCGAAAAGCTGCTGCTGTTCTCGGGCGCGATCCAGATCGCTGGCGCCGTGAAGGGCCGCAAGGCCAGCCGCCACGCCACGTCAGACTGGATGGAAATTGAAAAGCAGCGCGGCATCTCGGTGGCCTCGTCGGTCATGCAGATGCTCTACCGGGAGCATGTCATCAACCTGCTGGATACGCCCGGCCACAAGGACTTCTCGGAAGACACCTACCGCGTGCTCACCGCCGTCGATTCGGCGCTGATGGTGATCGACGCTGCCAACGGTGTGGAAGCGCAGACGCGCCGCCTGATCGAAGTCTGCCGCCAGCGCGACACGCCCATCATTACCTTCGTCAACAAGATGGACCGCGAAGTACGCGACCCGCTGGACATCATGGACGAAGTGGAGCGCGAGCTGGGCATGCCCTGCTGCCCCATGACCTGGCCCGTAGGCCAAGGCAAGGCCTTCGGCGGCATCATCAACCTGCGCACCAAGACCATGACGGTGTTCGAGTCCGGCAGCGAACGCCG
Organism: Acidovorax delafieldii; assembly: GCF_007993815.1. Lineage (GTDB taxonomy): Bacteria > Pseudomonadota > Gammaproteobacteria > Burkholderiales > Burkholderiaceae_C > Acidovorax > Acidovorax delafieldii. Next base: position 74,660 of record NZ_VJWE01000003.1, on the reverse strand, counting down.
CCCGCAGGACTTTGAATCCATACCTCTGTCGGATGAAACCACACTGCGCGCGCGCTTCGGCGCCGAGTTTGACGCCGCGCTGGAGAGCATGGAGCTGGCCGTGGGCGCTTCCCCCGCCTGGGACCACGAGGCCTTCCTGGCCGGCAAGCTGACCCCCGTGTTCTTTGGCTCCGGCGTGAACAACTTCGGGGTGATGGAGGTGCTGGACGCACTGGTGGACATGGCACCGCCACCCGGCCCGCGCGTGAGCACGCTCGAAGTCAACAAACAGCCCGTGGTCAAGACCATCCAGCCCGAAGACGAAGGCTTTGCTGGCGTGGTGTTCAAGGTGCAAGCCAACATGGACGCCAACCACCGCGACCGCATCGCCTTCGTGCGCGTGGCGAGCGGCAAGTACACGCCGGGTATGAAGCTCAAGGTGCAGCGCACCGCCAAGGAACTGCGTCCCACCTCGGTCGTGACCTTCATGTCCCAGCGCCGTGAGGCCGTCGAAGAAGCTTATGCAGGCGACATCATCGGTTTCACCACGCACGGCGGCGTGCAGCTGGGCGACACCATCACCGACGGCGCCAGCCTGCAGTTCACCGGCCTGCCGTTCTTCGCACCCGAGATGTTCATGACCGTCGTGCTCAAGAACCCGCTGCGCACCAAGCAGCTCCAGCAGGGCCTGGCCCAATTGGGCGAGGAAGGCGCGATCCAGGTCTTCAAGCCCGATGCCGGCGGCAACATGCTGCTGGGCGCCGTGGGCCAGCTGCAGTTCGAAGTGGTGCAGCACCGCCTGAAGGCCGAGTACGACGCCGATGTGCGGCTGGAGGGCTGCCAGTACACGGGAGCGCGCTGGATCACAGCGGACAACGCCGCCGACCTGCGCGCGTTCACCGACGCCTACCCGCTGCGGCTGGCGCACGATGCGGCCGACACACTGGCGTACCTTTGCACCTCGCCCTACGACGTGCGGCTGGCGCAGGAGCGGTTTCCGAAGATCCACTTCCATCCTCTGCGGGAGCATGCGGGGTTGGCTTTGCAGGGAGCCTAGTCCGCACAAGGCAAAACATTCTTGTGCACTCAGCCCCTCGGATTTTCCTCATGCAGAAATGAATCACCCAGCCTTCGACCATGGAACAGCCACTCCTGAAGCCTCGTCCTTCCTCGCTGACGATCATCTGCCCGATGAAAAACGAGGCTGGAAATCTCGCTGCATTTTTTACGCGACTGGTTCCCGTTCTGGAGTCCGTTGCGGACACTTACGAAATCCTATGCATCAACGACGGCAGCAGCGATGACACCCTGCCGCAATTGCTGCTGGCAAGGGAGCACAATCCTCACATTCGCATCGCCGATCTGTCACGAAACTTCGGCAAGGAGGCGGCCCTCACCTGCGGCATAGAGCTGGCCAGGGGCGACGTCGTCATCCCGATGGATGCCGACCTCCAACACCCGCCCGAAGTGATCCCGGACATGGTGCGCCACTGGCGCGAGGGCTTCGAGGTAGTCCTGGCGAAACGGCAAAGCCGCGAGGAGGAACACTGGGCGCGGCGCACAACCGCCGGATGGTTTTACCGCCTGCAGAACAAGATTTCCGAAGTCGATATTCCCGCCGATGTCGGCGATTTCCGACTCATGGACCGCAAAGTCATCGAAGCCCTGAAAAGACTGCCGGAACGCCGCCGCTTCATGAAGGGTCTGTTCGCGTGGGCGGGTTTTCGGCAAACGATGGTCACTTTTGTCTGCGAGCCCCGGTTTGCCGGCGCGAGCAATTTCTCAGGGTGGCGTTTGTGGAATTTTGCGCTGGAAGGTATCACCTCCTTCTCCACGGTCCCGCTTCGCATCTGGACCTACATCGGCTCCACCATTGCGGCCTTCGCCCTGGTTTATGCCATCTTTCTGTTGCTCAAAACCTTGATCTTCGGGCGCGACGTGCCTGGCTACGCTTCGCTGATCACATCCGTTCTCTTTCTCGGCGGGCTCCAGCTCGCCGGGCTGGGCGTGCTTGGCGAATACATCGGCCGCATCTATGGGGAAGTGAAGCAGCGACCCATCTACATTGTTCGCGAACTTTATGACTTTCCGGATCGCACCTGATTCCCTATCGAGCAAGATTGCCAAGTTCTCTGGCATCGGTGTCATCAATACGTTGATCCATACGGCCATCGTTGTGCTGTTTGTGGAGCGCCTAGGCGCTCACCCCTCCCTGGCTAACGCCATAGCATTCATGGCCGCCAACATCTTTTCCTATTGGGCCAACCGCCGATGGAATTTCAAGACGGCGGCGTCGCTAGGGCAATACGGGCGCTTTCTCCTCGTGTCCCTGGCCGGGCTGGCCATCACCGTGCTGGTCAGCGGGCTGGCTGCCTGGGCGGGCTGGCATTACCTGGTGGGGCTCGGGATGGTTTTTGTCGCACTGCCGGCGCTCACGTTCCTCCTGCATTGGCGATGGACGTTCAAGCACTGACGACCGGCCGCCTCGCACTGCGCGAAAAGATCGACCGCCACCCCGGGGTCGAGTATCTCAGCGTGACGCTGCTTCTGTCAGTGATCACCCTGCTTGCACACGGCCAGTCACTCCAGGGTTTTTGGCGCTGGGATGACGGCGCGCACCTGAGTTACGCGGCCCAATATGCGCCCTGGCAATATTTCTTCGAGCCCCTCGTTGCACAAGGGCACTCCAGCGCCAACGTGGCGCCATGGAACCTGCTGTTCTACGATATCAATCTGAGCTTGTTCGGCATGGCCCCGGCTGGCCACTACGCACATTTGCTGTTCGTGATGGCGCTGGGTTCAGTGCTGTTCTACGCCGTGTTGCGGCAGTGGCTGGCGCCCCTGCCTGCACTGGTCGGTGCCGTCGCACTGCTGCTTGGCAAGCCCACAGCCCACATTGCAGCGGGCCTGATGCATGGGCACTATGCGACCGGCTTTCTGTTCGCCATGCTGTCGATCCTGGGCTGGACCCGGCATCTGCAGGGCGGGCGCGAATATTGGCTGGGGCTATCCACCCTTGCCTACCTGCTAGCGACCGCGTGCAAAGAAGTCTACGTACCCCTGGTCATTCTCTTGCCCTTCCTGCCCGTGGGCGGGCTGCGGCAACGGATGCACGCACTGATCCCGTTCGTGCTGATTGCGCTCGCCTATGTGGGATGGCGCTATCTGCTGCTGGGGCGTCTCATGGGGGGCTACAGCCAGGGGATTTTTGAGGCCAGCGAGGCCTTGCGCCAGCTGCTCAAGGTTCCCAAGCTGCTCCTGGGCTCCAAGCCCCCAGGCAACCTTCTTGCACTCGCATTCTTTGGCCTGCTGTGTCTCGCTGCCGTGAAACGGCGGTTGAACAGCCCCATGCTCCTCGTATCCTTTGGCATCGTCTTGTTGCCGCTGGTACCACTCACAGCCTTTCCAGGCATCCACAGCCCGGACCGCTACCTGTTTGTGCCATGGATTGCGTTCTCGGCCTGTCTGGCAGCCGTCTGGCCCCAGGGGCTGCGCCCCATGGCTGCAACGCTCGCCAGCGGGGTGCTCGTTGCTGCCCTGGCGGGCGTGCATGCGCAGGAGAAACAGGTGCTGGGGCCCAATCTGGCCTATTGGGACACGCTGTACCGTTTTGCGCTGTCACTGGACAAAGCACGGCAGGGCATCTTCGTCGCCCCAGAATTCGGTGGCACCGATGAGGGATACAAGCGCTTTGTGCTGACCCGGGCCAGACAAACCGCCGACCTCTTTGTGCCAAATCCTCAGCCGGGCGACCTGCGGGTCGTGGACGAGAAGAGCCCGAGCGCGGACTCCATCGCCTTGGATACCTTGCAGTTTTTCGAATTCAGTGGCGGCCACATGGTCCCCATGTCCACCGACAAACTCGCGGAGAAATGGCACAACCCAACGCGCATGCAACCGGCCCAAAGCCCTCGCTGACAACGGATCTCCTTCCGTTCACCCGGAGGGGTGAGCCCAAGCACCAAGCCGCCATGACATCCGCCAACACCCAACCCGCCACACCATGCCTTCTTGCCCCCCCTTGTTGCCACTGAGTGCCTGGATTCCACCGGCCAATCTCGCAGGTCTGTTCACCGACATCGACGACACCCTGACCACCGAGGGCGCCATCACGCCCGACGCACTGCAGGCGCTGGCTGACCTGAAGGCGGCGGGCCTGGTGGTCATTCCCATCACCGGGCGGCCGATTGGCTGGTGCGAGCCTTTCATGGCGGGGCCTGCCAGTTCGACCTGGCCTGTCGATGCCATGGTGGCAGAGAACGGTGCCGTGGCATTTACCCGCAGCTCTGGCGCTCAACCAACGCTGGTCAAGCGCTACCAGCAAGACGCCGCCACGCGCAATGCCAACCAGGCGCGCATGCGTGAGATCGCCGCCCAGGTCGCGGCGGAAGTGCCAGGCGTCGCCCTCAGCCGCGACAGCGCCGGGCGTGAGACGGACCTGGCATTTGACTACGCCGAGTTCGACCGGCACCCGCCCGAGACCGTGCAGCAGGTGCTGGACTTACTGCAGCGCGAAGGCATGCAGACCACGGTGAGCAGCATCCACATCCATGGCTGCTTTGGGGACTTCAACAAATGGCAGGGTGCCAACTGGATCGTGCGCGAGCTGCTGGGCCGCGACCTGGTGCAGGAGCTGGACCGCTGGGTGTTTGTGGGCGACTCGGGCAATGACCAGGCGATGTTCCAGCACTTCACCCACAGCGTGGGCGTGGCCAACATCGCGCGGTTTGCGCCGCAGCTCAAGCACCTTCCACGCTATGTGACGCAGGGCGAACGGGGCGCGGGGTTTGCCGAAGTGGCGCGGGCGATCCTGGCGGGCCGCTGACTGTCAGCGAAGCAAGCGCAGCAGGCAACAGGACGCAGTCGCCACAGCCCCTGGCTGATCGACGCAACGGGGTCAGCGCTCCCGGGACGGCACAGTGCACGCAAGACCTCCAGGAAGCAGTTTTGACTGAAAACGCTCGCTTGCGCTAGTGGAATATGCCGTAATAGCTATTATTTCAATAGCATTGCCATCAAGCCTTGAGGAAGATATCGGTATCCGGCGCAAAACACGCATGCAGCGGCAGCAGCGCTCCGCCCAGCGCACGGGCGTCCGAGCCCATGGTGCCCAGCTCCAGACGGGGCGGCTGGTGCAGGCCTTCCCAGTTGTAGTCGGCCAGCGCGTGGCGGGCGCTCTCGCACAGGGCCTGCAGCAGCTCGGGGGCGGCGGCACCATCGACCACCACGGCGTCCAGATCCAAAAACGCGGTGGCCGAGACGATGCAGTGCGCCAAGCCCGCAGCCGCGCGTGCGATCCAGCCCCGGCTGTGTTCCAGCCACGGGACCTGCAGCACACGCTTGTCGTAGGCGGCCATGGGGTCGAGGCCATGTTCGCGAAAGCGCTGCTCCAGCTCCCACAGCGATGCCTGGCTGATGAGCTGCGCGGGGGCCTGGCCCGGCTGGGCGGGTGACAGCGGCAGCGAAGCCACCGCACCCGCGTTGCCATGCAGACCGCGATGCAGGTGCGAATTGATGACCAGCCCGCCGCCCACAAAGGTGTCCATGAACAGGTACAAAAAGCTCGGGATGTCGCGCCCGCGCCCCTGCAGCAGCTCGGCCACGCAGGCGGCGGAGGTGTCCTTGGCAAAGCTCACGGGCAGCTCGGTCATCTGCTGCACCTGCTCGGCCAGGTCGATGTTGTTCCAGGCTTCGGACTGGGCCTCGGTGAGCCCCAGCATGCGGTGCCAGCCGCCGAGCTGGAACGGCGCGGCCACGCCCACGCCCACCACGCGCGAGCGCAGCGGACCCAGGCCGTCGAGCAGCTGGTTCAGGTGCGTGCGGATGGCGGGCAACAGCACGTCGATGTCAGGGAAGGCGTAGTCGAGCACGATGCGCTCGCGCACATGGCCGGTGAAGTCCACCAGCAGCCAGTCGGCGCTGCGGCGGCCGATCTTGATGCCGATGGCAAAGGCGCCGTCGGGGTTCAGGCCAATGGGCACCGAAGGCTGGCCCACGCGGCCGCGCACGGGGGCTTCGCGGCGCAGCAGCTGGTCTTCGTCGAGCCGCGCGGTGATGAGGCCGATGGTCTGCGCCGTGAGGCCGGTGACCCGCGCCATCTCGGCCTTGGCCAGGCTGCCGTGGGTGCGCAGGGCCTGCAGCACCACACGTTCGTTGAACTGGCGCAGCCCCACATGGTTGGAGCCGCGCTGGCGCAGCAGCGCGGGGCTGGCGGCAGTGTTGTCAACGGCGGGTAGGGATGCGTCGGCGTCCAGCATGGTGATGAAACGATCAGGCGTTCAGAGTGTCGCCGATGACGCCCTTGCGCAGCAGGAAGTTGCCCCAGGGCTGCAGCTCGCCCGTCACAACGATGGCATAGGCCTTTTTGACGCGTTCGTAGAACGCAAAACGCTCCACGCCCTCGGCCTGCTCGCTGGCCACGCCCTCGCGCGCCAGTACGTCCATGGTTTCGCGCTGCAGGGCTGAGCGGTACGGCACCTCGGTGCCACCCACCTGCATGTAGGCCACGGGGTGCGGCACATCCTGCGCCAGGGGCAGCACACTGGCCACCGCTTGCACGGCACGCGCCATGCCAATGCCGGGCAGGCGCAGCACGGGCTTGCCCGCGCCCAGGCTCATGGCGGTGAAGTTGGCGTCGGCCAGCACGATGGCGTCGTCATGGCCCATCTCGGCCAGCACCTTGAGCAGGTCGGGGGTCAGCAGGGGGTCGATATTTTTCAGCATGTTTCAGGCAAGGCATTCAGCGGGCAGGTCGGAGGCCGCCATGGCACCGGTCATCACGGCTACGGTGTCGCTCATGCTGATCTTCTTGGGGTTGACGACGGCAGCGCGCTTGCCCAGGCGGGCGATGTGGATGCGGTCGGCAATCTCGAACACATGGGGCATGTTGTGGCTGATGAGAATCACAGGCAGGCCCTTGTCACGCACGCGGCGGATCAGCTCCAGCACCATGTTGCCCTCCTTCACGCCGAGGGCGGCAGTGGGCTCGTCCATGATGACGACATGGCGCGCAAACGCTGCCGCGCGCGCCACGGCCACGCACTGGCGCTGGCCGCCCGAGAGTGTCTCCACCGCCTGCGTCATGGAGCGGATGCCGACCTTCAGCTCGGCCATGCGGGCCACGCTTTCTTCCAGCATCTTCTTCTTGTCGAGCATGCGCAGCGCGCTGCCCAGCAGTCCGGGGCGGCGCAGTTCACGGCCGAGGAACAGGTTCTCGGCAATGGTCATGGCCGGGGCCACGGCCAGGTCCTGGTACACGGTTTCGATGCCCGCGCGGCGCGCGTCGATGGGGCTTTTGAACTGGATGCGCTGGCCGTCGAGCAGGATCTCGCCTTCGTCGGGCACGGTGGCGCCCGACAGCGCCTTGATGAGGCTCGACTTGCCCGCGCCGTTGTCGCCGATCACGGCCAGGATCTCCCCGGCGCGCAGCTCAAAGTCGGCGCCGTCGAGTGCAGTAACTTGGCCGTAGCGCTTGACCAGGCCCTTGGCCTGCATGACCAGCGGCGCGTTCGTTGTGTGTGTGGAGTTGGTCATGATCAACGCACTCCTTTGCGCGAGAGTTGGTCGGTGGCCACGGCCAGGATCACGAGGATGCCGGTCACCAGGATCTGGTACACCGACGACACGCCCATGAGCGTGAGCCCATTGCGGAACACGCCCACAATCAGCGCCCCCACCAGCGTGCCCAAAATCATGCCGCGCCCGCCAAACAGGCTGGTGCCGCCTAGCACCACGGCGCTGATGGCGTCGAGGTTTTCGGTTTGGCCCGCGTTCGGGTCGCCCGCGCCGGTACGGGCCACCGACAGCACCGACGCGATGCCATAGAACAGTCCCGCCAGCACATACACGCCCAGCAGCACCTTGTCGGTGGCAATGCCAGTGAGGCGCGTGGCCTCGGGGCTGTTGCCCACGGCGTAGACATGGCGGCCCGGCGCGGTCTCGCGCAGCGCAAACCAGGTGACGAGGTACAGGGCCAGCATGAGCACCGCGCCCCAGACGATGGCGGTCTGCCCCAGCTGGAAGGTGTTGCCCAGCGCAGTCATGCCAGCGGGGATGTCGGTGATGGTCTGCGCGCCCGAGTACAGCTGCGTGGCGGCAAACGCGATGTTGAGCGTGCCCAGCGTCACGATGAAGGGCGGCAGCTTGATCTTGGTGACGAGCAGGCCGTTGATCAACCCGAACAGCATGGTCACCGCCATGCCGCAGGCAATCGCCACGGGGGCCGAAAGGCCGTAGTCCGCCGCCATCTTGGTCATCACGATGCCGCCCAGCGCCATCACCATGCCACACGACAAATCGATGCCCGCGGTGAGGATCACCAGCGTCTGGCCAATGGCGATGACCGCCACCACCATGACCTGCTGCAGGATCAGCGCGAAGTTCTGCGCCGACAGAAAACGTTCGCTCTGCGTGGCAAAAAAGGCGCACGCCAGGATCAGCGCAATGAACGGCCCCAGCGTGGCCAGCGGCGGTAATTTGGAAGCGGTCGAGGACATGGCGGCTCCGTGCGGGTGGAAAAGGGGGCGCTCAGAAAAAGCAGTTGTCGGTTGGGAGCCGATCGCAAAACTCAGCGAAGCGGTTCTGGCTAGGCGCTGCGTCGCAGGCAGTACGGTAGTACGACAAGACGCAGCAACGACGCCAGAAGAGTTTTGAGAACGGCTCTTACTTGGCGCCCCAGCACAGGTCGGTGCCGGTCTTCACATCCTTGCTGTCCACACCCGCCATGGGCTTGGCAGCGATCAGCGTCACACCGGTGTCGGTGTAGCCACTCACCTTCTTGCCGGTCTTGGCGTATTCCACGCCTGCCGCCACACCCATGGCGGCCATGCGCAGCGGGTACTGCTGGCTGGTGGCGGCGATCACGCCCTTGCCCACGTCGGCAATGCCTGCGCAGCCGCCGTCCACCGAGACGATGAGCACGTTCTTCTCCTTGCCTGCGGCCTTGAGCGCGTTGTAGGCACCGGCTGCGGCGGGCTCGTTGATGGTGTAGACGATGTTGATGTCAGGGTTCTTCTGCAGGCAGTTTTCCATACCGGTCTGGCCCTTGGCGCGGTCACCAAAGCTGTCGGCCATGCAGACCACTTCGGCGGGGCGCGAGAGTTCATTGCTCTTGGCATCGTTCGCCTGCAAGCCAAAGCCTTTCAGGAAGCCGTTGTGCCGCTGCGCGCCCACCGGGTGTCCGGGGAACAGGTCCAGCGTGGCAATCACAGGTTTCTTGCCCGCAGCAGCGGCCTTGGCGTACTGGCCGATCAGCTCGCCCGCCTTGTAGTTGTCGGTGGCAAACAGCGCGTCGGTCGCATCCATGGGCTCGGTGGGACTGTCGAGCGCAATCACCATCACGCCGCGCGCCTGCGCCTTCTTGATCGCGGGCACGATGGCCTTGGCGTCGCTGGGGGTGATGAGGATGGTCTTGGCACCGGCGGCGATCAGGTTCTCCATGGCCGTGACCTGGCCCGCGTTGTCGCCATCGGTCTTGCCTGCGGCCGACACCAGCTTGGCACCCAGCTTCTTGGCCTCTGCCGTGGCGCCCTCTTTCATCTTCACGAAGAAGGGGTTGGTCTCGGTCTTGGTGATGAGGCCGATGACGGGTTCGGACGTCTGTGCCTGGGCCAGGCCACAGGCCAGGGCGCCGGTGAGGGCAAGGGCAGAAAGCGCGAAGGCGGGGGTGCGTTGCATGGTGTTGTCTCCGGGTGTTGGGATGGCAGATTCCTGTCGGCCCCGTGCTGCGCGGCTGGCAGGTGAACCACTCTTGTCGGGTGGATGGGATCGAACTATAGTGGCCGACAAGTTAATAAATCAAGTGGATTTACTTATGGTTTTCCCTATCCAGTCCGCCGACTCCAGGCCCGCCCACACCGCACCGCCGCTGCGGGTGGCCACGGCGGGCGAGGCCTTGTTTGACCTCATCGAAGAGCCCGATGGCCGCCTCAAGCCCTGCGCGGGCGGCGCGGTGTACAACCTCACGCGCGCGCTGGGTTTGCAAGGGGTGGGCACGCTGTACCTCAACCCGCTGTCGGGCGACCTGCTGGGGCAACAACTGGCACGCGGCCTGCACAACGCGGGCGTGGCCCTGGCATCCCCCACGCCGGTGCGTGCGCCCAGCGCGCTGGCGCTGGCCGCACTGGATGCCGAGGGCAAGGCCAGCTACAGCTTCTACCGCGACGGCGTGGCCGACCGCCAGGTGACGGCCGCCGCGCTGACGGCTGCTTGCGCCGCATTGCCTGAGCTGCAAGTGGTGGCCACGGGCTGCCTGGCGCTGGTGGCACAAGATGCCGCCATCTACCAGCCCTGGCTGGCAGCGCAGCGCGCAGCCGGCCGCATGGTGGTGGTCGATGCCAACCTGCGCCTGTCGGCCGTGGACGATGCGGAGGCCTACCGCGCCAATGTGATGGCCGCCCTGCAGCACGCCCACCTCATCAAGGTGAGCGACGATGACCTGGACGCGCTGGCTGTTCCGGGTGCCAACGCATTGGAGCGCGCCCACTATTTGCAGCAGCAAACACAGGCCCAATGGCTCGCCCTGACCCTGGGGCCGGAAGGTGCCTGGCTGCTGCAGCGAGACGGCTTGGCCGTGCATGCGCGCGAGGAGGCTCCGATCACTGTGGTGGACACGGTGGGCGCGGGCGACTGTTTTCTGGCGGGTTTGATCACCGCCTGGCTGGCAGGGCCTGAGTGGGGCGAAGAAGCGCTGACCTTGCGCCCGGGTGGCCTGACGGCGCCGGTTGCGGAGGCCCGGCTGCGCGCCGTGCTGCACCATGCGCTGGCCAGCGCCAGCCACTGCGTGGAGCGGGCGGGCTGCACGCCGCCCCGCTACGAAGAGGTGCAAGAGCGGCTGGCGTTGCGGCGCTCAGCGACCGCAGCCGGCCAATAACACTTACTCGGCGGGTTTGGCGGCCGGCTTGCGGGCCCGGCTGCGTGGACGGGGAGCGGCCACCTTGGTGGGATCCGCGTCTTGTGCCTCAGCGGCTGGTGCGTCGGCCACAGAAGCCGATGCCTCGGCAGCTGTAGCACCGCCCGCATCCGCCACGGCACGCGCGCCACGCGCTCGGGGCGCAGCAGCAGCCTTGGGGGCGCTGGCAGCTGGCTTGGCACCGCCTCCACTGCGGGCACGGCTGCGGCGAGGGGCTGCAGGCTCGGCACCATCGTTCTCAGCAGGTATCTGCGCTGCCGGGGCCTCGGAGCCATCCAACGCTTCGGTGCGCGCATCCTGCTCAGGGCTGCTGTCGATCACCCGCTCCAATGGCCCGGCCTCGTGGGCCACCGGCTGGCTGAAATAGCGGCTGGCCGGGCGCTCTGACGGCACATCCGCCTGCTCGGACGCCAGTGGCTCCTGGTTCGAGTCATGGCGCGGCTCGCTGCGCTGCGTGGAGCGAGTGTCTGGGCGGTCTGCGCCCTCACCGCGACGCCCCCGGCTGCGGCCCGGCGCGCCCTGCCCTTCGCCACTGTCAGAACGCAAATCGGGTGCCGTCGCCACCGCATGAAAGTCGTGCCGCGTGGCGCCGCCCTGGCTGGCTCGCTCACCGGCGCCTTCAGGCCGCGCGGACGCGGCGGCGGCCGTCGGCCCACCGTGGCTGCGGAACACATAGGCTCCCGATTTTTCATCGCGCCCAAACTCCAGCAGGCCGCGCGCCTGCGCTTCTTCGAGCAGGTTGCCAAAGGTGCGGAAGCCATACCGGCCTTCGCTGAAATCGGGCTTGCGACGCTTGATGGCCTCCTTGAGCACCGAGGCCCAGATCTTGCCGGTGTCGCCGCGCTCGGACAGCAGGGCTTCAAACGTTTCGGCCGCCAGCTCCACGCCCTGGGTGCGGCGTGCGTCCTGGCTTTCCTTGCGGTTGCGCTCCTCCTCGGGGCTGCGACGGGGCGCGGGTGCCGGATTGCTGCCCGGGCTCTGGCGGCGGGCCTGGGCGCGCTGGTTTTCGCGCACCAGGTCGTCGTAGAAGATGAATTCGTCGCAGTTGGCAATCAGCAGATCGGACGTGGACTGCTTCACGCCCACGCCGATCACCTGCTTGTTGTTCTCGCGCAGCTTAGACACCAGCGGCGAGAAGTCCGAGTCGCCGCTGATGATGACGAAGGTGTTGACGTGCGACTTGGTGTAGCAGAGGTCCAGCGCATCCACCACCAGGCGGATGTCGGCCGAGTTTTTGCCCGACTGGCGCACATGGGGGATCTCGATCAGCTCGAAATTCGCCTCGTGCATGGTGGCCTTGAAGCCCTTGTAGCGCTCCCAGTCGCAATAGGCCTTCTTGACCACGATGGAGCCCTTGAGCAGCAGGCGCTCCAGGATGGGCTTGATGTCGAACTTTTCGTACTGCGCATCGCGCACGCCCAGGGCGACGTTTTCAAAGTCGCAAAACAGGGCCATGCTGATGCTGTCGGAGGGGGATGCCATATCGTGTGTGAGTTCCGTTCAATGCTGCGGATCATCACACGGAACGCATTGCGCCCTCCGAAGGGAGTGGCCTCAGGTGGGTTTGGCCAAGCCCAGTTTCTCCACCAGCGCCTTCTCGCGCGTGAACGTGTCCTGCGCAAACTTCTTGTACGCCGACGTACTCATGTACATCGGCACCATGTCGTAGCGGGCCAGTGCGGTCTTGTAGCTCTCCTGCTCCATCGCCTGCTTGAAAGCATCGTGCAGGCGCTTGACCACCGCATCGGGTGTGCCCTTGGGGGCGCCAATGCCAAAGGGCGAGTTCTGCACCAGGTTCAGGCCCAGCTCCTTGAGCGTGGGTGCATCGGGGAACTTAGCCAGGCGCTCGGCGCCCCAGGTGTTGAGCACGCGCAGCTTGCCAGCCTCGACCTGCGGTGCAAAGCCCGTGGAGTCGGCCGCCGCCATGATCTGCCCGCCCAGGATGGATTGCATCAGGTCGGCACTGCCCTTGTAGGGCACGTGCAGCAGCTCCAGGCCCAGCTGCTGGGCGATGAGTTCCATCGTCAGGTGCGGGCTGGTCATGGTGCCGGTGGAGCCGTAGCTCAGTTTGCCGGGGTTGGCCTTGGCCCAGGCCACGAAGTGCGTCCAGGTCTTGAGCGGGGAGTCGGCAGGCACCACCAGGCCAAACGCGTAGCCGGTGACGTTGAGCACGTAGCTGATGTCCTTGACCGGGTCCCAGTTGATCTTGGTGGTGTAGGGCAGGCGGAACACGCCCAGCGGAATCTGCGCCACCGTGTAGCCATCGGCGGGAGACGTTTGCAGCTGCTGTGCGGGCAAGGTGCCGCCGGCTCCGGGCTTGTTCTCCACGATCACGGGCTGGCCCAGGATCTTGCTGGCGTTGTCGGCCAGCGACCGCATGGTGATGTCGGTGGGGCCTCCGGCCGGAAAGGCGATGACCAGCTTGATGGGCTTGCTGGGAAAGCTCTGGGCCTGCGCCAGGAATGCGGGGGCGGCGAGGCTGGCGGCTCCCCATTGGATGATCTGGCGACGTTGCATGGCGAGGCTCCTGAAAATGCAAAAACAAAGACTTCACCATTGGACTGCAGGCCGCGCTGCGAGGGCATGCGGAAACCCCCTAGCCGCTGTCGCCCAGGCGCCAGCGCGCAGCCCTTGCGCTGGTGCACCGCCAGGGCCGCATCACGCCTTGTAGGTGGACAACAAGATGCTGGTTTCGGTGTTGCCAATGCCGGGCGTGAGGCGAATGCGGCCCAGGGCCGCGTCAAACGCCTCCAGGCTCTCGGCACGCACCTCGGCCACGATGTCCCAACGGCCATTGGTGGTGTGCAGCGTCCCCACCGTGGGCTCGCCGCGCAGCGCCCGGATGACGGCGGGGGCGGCATTGCCTTCGACCGCAATGCTCATCCATGCACGGATGCGCTGCGGCTCGGAATCAGGGCGCAGGCGCACGGTGTAGCCGGTGATGACGCCGCTCTCCTCCATCTTGTGCAGGCGGTTCTGCACGGTGCCGCGCGATACGCGCAGCTTTTGCGCCAACGTGGCCACAGGGGTGCGCGCGTCGGCGCGCAAGATGCTGATGATTTCGCGGTCGGTGTCGTCGAGCTTGGTCATAGTGGGCTTCAGAACTGGCAGAACGGCAATTTATCAGCCATTTTGACCAGTTATGAGGCTAGAGGATAGCAGGGGCTGCCAAGAAAATTCTGGGACTTCTTCGCTCTTCTTTCACACCCAGCCCCGCCATGCACGTCTCAGTACAAGCCCCCAGCGCCGTTGTGATGGTGCGCCCGCACCGCTTTCACCCCAACCCCGAAACCGCCGCCGACAACGCCTTTCAGGTACGCACCGCGCAGCTGGCGGCCCGTGACACCTCGCGCCGCGCGTTTGCCGAGGTCACTGCTGCGGCAGAGCGCCTGGAGGGCGCAGGGGTGCGCGTGCACCTGTTCGACGACCCCGGCGAGCACGACACGCCCGACGCAGTGTTCCCCAACAACTGGTTCTCCACCCACGCGGGCGGCCATGTGGCGATCTACCCCATGTACGCCAGGAGCCGGCGGCGAGAGCGGCGCAGCGATGTCATCGCGTTGCTCAAGGCCGAGTACCGCGTGCAGGACGTGATCGACTACTCGGGACTGGAGGCCGATGGCATGTTTCTGGAGGGCACCGGTGCGATGGTCCTGGACCACATCGGCCGCATTGCCTACACCGCGCAATCGAACCGCGCCGACCCCGTGGCTCTGGAGCGCTTTTGCACGCACTTCAACTACGAGCCCATGGTCTTTGCCACGGCCGACGACGAGGGCCAGCCCTGCTACCACACCAACGTGATGCTCTGCATCGGCACCGCGTTTGCGCTGGGTGGCTTTCACATGATCACCGACCCTGCTCGCCGTGCAGCCGTGTGCGAGCGCCTGCGCGAAACGGGCCGCGAGGTCATCGCCCTGAGCCCCCACCAGATCAGGGAATTTGCCGGCAACGCGCTGGAGCTCTCGGGCGCCCAGGGCCGGGTGCTGGCGCTGTCGGCGCGCGCCGCTGCCAGCCTCACACCGGCGCAGCGTGCCACCATCGAGCAAAGCGCCCGCTTGCTGCCGTTGGACGTGCCAACCATCGAACTGGCGGGTGGATCGGTGCGCTGCATGCTGGCGGGCGTGCACCTGGCTCGGCGCAGTGCGGGGGGCTGAAATTTCAGTCCAATTCACTGCTTGCGCTAGTCAAACACGCCCGAATAGCTATTGAATTTATAGCGGATTACTTCAGCTGGTTGCCTGGTGGCGGGCCCTGCACGTCCAGCCGCGCATCACAACCCACGCCCGATGCGATCCAGCGCCGCGCCAGCGCCGACATGGCGCGCACTGCCCAGGGGTGGGTGAGCCCCGTCACCCCGGCCGGATCGGCCACCATGCCGCACCAGTAGCGCTGGTCCACATCGCTCCAGCGCAGGGCTACGCAGGCGCCACGGCGGCGGCGCGAGACCAGTACACCCAGCGGACAGGGTTCAGCCAGGCAACACAGACCACAGCCATTGCAGGGCGCACCCTCGGCCGGCTTGGCAGGTGCTTCGGGGTGCAGCCACACCACGGTGGTTGGGTGAGGGGGTGGTACGGGCATGGACGATGGGTAGCGTGCAGCGCGGCCACAGCGCCGCAAGCACACCGATGCATTGTGCCGCCAGCAAACCGCTGCGCGCACCGGGATCGCAGGTGCACAGGTTCGCCCAGCCCTGCGCCGCAACCCGAGGGAGAGCGGTGTGCACCCGCCGCGCGCACGCCCCCAAAAAAAAGCCCCTGCCGCTATCGCAGCTGGGGCTGAACCGGCCGAAGGGACCGGGGAGGGAGACAAGCAATCAGATCTTGAACCGCGTCTCAGAGGCGCAAAACACGGACTCAACAGCCCGAAGGACGGTTGGGGCGCATGGGCACGATGCCGCTGACGCGCAGCGTGGCGCCAGATCCGTCCGACGCCGTCAGCGTCTTGCCGCTGAAGCGCACCTGGTCGCTTTCGCGGACCACGGCAGTGTCGGTGGGTTCGCCGCTGCCGTATTCCTTGCCATCGAACGTCAGGAACACCTGGTGCAGGCTGGTGGCGTCGGGGCGGTAACGGATATCGCCAAAGGCCGTGGCCGATGAACCCACCTTGTTGGCGCCATCGAACCGGAAGGTGCACAGCTCCGGCACCGAACCGACAGGGTTCTTCTTGTCCACATCGGTGAGGTTGAGAGCGCCGTTGCCATACACGCCATTCAGGCCATCGATGGTGGCGTTGCTGACTGTCAGCACACCGGGCTCGTTGCTGGGAGATGGGTCGTCGTCATTGCCACCGCCGCAGGCCACCAGCAACACGGAGGTGGCCGCCAGAGCGGTACAGGTCTTGAGGAATTTGAATGCGTTCATGGTGATGGGCGTCCTTGAAATGTGGATGGAAGGTGGGGAGCCGATCCCCTGCAATCCATCGTAGGAAGCCCATCCCATGCAGCGCGTGCGCCATGTTCTGCGCAGTGCGTAGGACAGAGGCCGACAGGGCTGTGCGCCAACCACCAGGCTGGCCCAGCCTCCTGCCGTCAGCCCTGCATGCCTCAGCGGGCCAGCACGGGCGCGAGGGCCTTGCCGGTGTGGGTCCCCGCCGCCACCACGTCTTCGGGCGTGGCCGCCGCCACGATGCGGCCGCCTGCGCCACCGCCCTCGGGCCCCAGGTCCAGGATCCAGTCGGCCTCGGCGATCACATCGAGGTCGTGTTCGATCACGATCACGCTGTGGCCGCCATCGACCAGGCGGTGCAGCACGCGGATGAGCTTGTCCACGTCGGCCATGTGCAGCCCCACCGTGGGCTCGTCCAGCACATACAGCGTATGCGGCGCCTTCTGGCCCCGTCGGCCGACCTCGTCGCGCACCTTGGTGAGTTCGGTCACAAGCTTGATGCGCTGGGCCTCGCCACCACTCAGCGTAGGTGACGGCTGGCCGAGCGTGAGGTAGCCCAGGCCCACGTCCTGCAAGAGCTGCAGCGGATGCGCAATGCTGGGCATGGTGGCGAAGAAGCCCACGGCCTCGTCCACTTCCATCTGCAGCACGTCACCGATGCTCTTGCCGCGCCAGGTCACGGCCAGCGTTTCGGGGTTGAAGCGCGCGCCGTGGCAGGTCTCGCAGGGCACCTTCACATCGGGCAAGAAGCTCATCTCGATGGTGCGCACGCCCGCGCCTTCGCAGCTAGGGCAGCGGCCTTCGCCGGTGTTGAAGCTGAAGCGCCCGGCCGCATAGCCACGTGCCTTGGCCTCCAGCGTCTCGGCAAACAGCTTGCGGATGGTGTCCCAGAAGCCGATGTAGGTGGCGGGGCATGAACGCGGCGTTTTGCCGATGGGTGTCTGGTCCACTTCGAGCACGCGGTCGATGCTCTCGAAGCCCGACAGGCCTGTGCAACCGACCAGTGGCGGCGCCTTGCCCGCGTCCATGGCATCGCGCCCGGCCTTGGTACTGCGCTGCTGCACCCAGGCCTGCACATTGGCCAGCAGCACATCGCGCGCCAGAGTCGACTTACCCGAACCGCTCACGCCCGTCACTGCCACCAGGCGGTGCAGCGGCACGGTGGCCGTCACGTTCTGCAGGTTGTGCAACTGCGCGCCATGCACCGTGAGCCAGCGCATGGCGGCGCGTTCCTTGGCCTCGGTCAGTGCGTCAGCGGCCAGCGATGCCGCCTGCGCCGCACGCTTCTTGACGGCGGCGGTTTGGCGGCCCGTGGGCGCTGCCGCCTCGGCCTGGGCAAAGGCCGCCGTGGCCTCGGCGCTCACCTCGCCGGGCGCCATGCTGCGGCGCAGCTGCAGCGGGTGCTTCATCGCGTGCAGCAGGTAGCGGCCAGTTTGTGAATCTTCGGCGCCCGTGATGTCGGCCACGCTGCCCTGCGCCACCAGGCGCCCGCCGCGTTTGCCGGCGCTGGGGCCGATGTCGATGATGTGGTCGGCGCGGCGGATGGTGTCTTCGTCGTGCTCCACCACCACCAGCGTGTTGCCCTTGTCGCCCAGCTTGTGCAGGGCGTTGAGCAAAATCTGGTTGTCGCGCGCGTGCAGGCCGATGGTGGGCTCGTCGAGCACGTAGCACACGCCCTGCAGGTTGCTGCCCAGCTGCGCCGCCAGGCGGATGCGCTGGGCCTCGCCACCGCTGAGCGTGGGCGCACCCCGGTCCAGCGTGAGGTAGCCCAGGCCCACTTCTTCCAGAAACTCCAGGCGGCTCTGGATCTCGGGCACCAGGTCGCGGGCAATGTCGGCCTCGCGCTGGGTCATGCCACCTTCAATGCGCAGGGTCTCGACCCAGCGGCGCACGTCCGTGACAGACAGCGCGGCAATGTCGGTGATGCCCACACCGGCAAACTGCACAGCGCGCGCCGTGGCGTTCAGGCGTGTGCCGCTGCAGCTCGGGCAAGCCGTGTCGGCCAGGTCTTCCACCTCGGGCTCGGCAAAGGTCTGCTCGCGGCCTTTTTCCTTGTCGTCCTGCACCGAGTCGTCAAACACCTTGCGCTGGTCCTTGGTGAGCTTGACGCCGGTGCCCACGCAGTCGGGGCACCAGCCATGTTTGCTGTTGTAGCTGAACAGGCGCGGGTCCAGCTCGGCATAACTGGTGGCACACACGGGGCAGGCGCGCTTGGTGGAGAACGCCTGCAGCGTGCCAATACCGGCCGTGGGCTGGCCGCCCTCCATGGCTTCGCGCAGGCCGGTGATGCCACTGAGCACATGCACCACGCCCTTGCCGTGCGTGAGCGCATCGGCCAGCGCGGTGCGCAAAGCCGCTTCGTTCTCGGGCGACACATCGAGGCTGGCCACGGGCAGCTCGATGGTGTGTTCCTTGAAGCGGTCGATGCGCGGGAAATTGGTGGTGGGCAAGAAGTTGCCATCCACGCGCAGATGCGTGTAGCCGCGCGGGCGGGCCCAGTCGGCCAGCTCGGTGTACACGCCCTTGCGGTTCATGACCAGCGGCGCGAGCAGGCCGATGTGCTGGCCGCGGAACTGCGTGAGCAGCTGCGCGGCGATGCTCTCGGGCGTCTGCGGCTGCACGGCGGCGCCGTCCTTCACGCAGTGCTGAGTGCCCAGCTTGACGTACAGCAGACGCAAGAAGTGCCACACCTCGGTGGTGGTGCCCACGGTGGACTTGCGCCCGCCGCGCGACAGGCGCTGCTCGATGGCGACGGTAGGCGGAATGCCGTACACCGCATCCACCTCGGGCCGGCCTGCAGGCTGCACGATGGAGCGCGCATAGGCATTGAGGGATTCGAGGTAGCGGCGCTGGCCCTCGTTGAACAGGATGTCGAACGCCAGCGTGGACTTGCCCGAGCCGCTCACGCCCGTCACCACATTGAACTTGCCACGCGGGATGTCTACGCTCAGGTTCTTGAGGTTGTGTTCCTTCGCATTGACGATTTCTATGGCGTTTTTGGCCGCAGGCGCTAGATCCATATGCGCAAGGCGCTCTGATTTTCGTAGCGCAGCAGCCTTTTCGTGCACCGAGTGGCCGCCCACGCCCAACGCCAGTTCGTAGTCGCGCAGTGCCTGCCCGGTGTGGGATGTAGCGTGGGCTCGCACGTCCTCGGGCGTGCCCTCGGCCACGATGAGGCCACCCGCATAGCCGCCTTCCGGCCCCAGGTCGATCAGCCAGTCGCTCGCGCGGATCACGTCCAGGTTGTGCTCGATGACGATGAGCGAGTGTCCTGCGTCGATGAGCTTGCGCAGTGCGCGCATCAGCTTGGCGATGTCGTCAAAGTGCAGGCCGGTGGTGGGCTCGTCGAACAGGAACAGGGTGCCTTTGCGTGCCACCGTCTGGCGCGATTTGCTTTGTACGCGTGCAGCCTCGGCCAGAAAGCCTGCGAGCTTGAGGCGCTGCGCTTCGCCGCCCGACAGGGTGGGCACGGGCTGGCCCAGCGCCACGTATTCGAGCCCCACGTCCACGATGGGCTGCAGCGCGCGGATCACGTCGCGGTCGTTCGCAAAGACGGCCGCAGCTTCGGCCACGGTCAGCGCCAGCACATCCGCCACATTCAGCGATTTGCCGCCGCGCTCGATGGTGATCTCCAGAATCTCGGGCCGGTAGCGCTTGCCGTCGCAGTCAGGGCAGCGCAGGTACACGTCGCTCAGAAACTGCATCTCCACATGCTCAAAGCCCGAGCCGCCGCAGGTGGGGCAACGCCCGTCGCCGCTGTTGAAGCTGAACTTGGCGGCGGTGTAACTGCGCTGCTTGGACAGCGGCGCCACGGCGAAGAGTTCGCGGATGCTGTCCCACGCGCCCACGTAGCTGACGGGGTTGGAGCGCGCTGTCTTGCCGATGGGCGACTGGTCCACGAACACCACGTCCGACAGGTGGTCGGCGCCCAGCATGCGGTCGTGCGCACCCGGTGCATCCGTGGCCTTGCCGAAGTGGCGCAACAGCGCGGGGGCGAGTACATCCTGGATCAGGCTCGACTTGCCCGAGCCGCTCACGCCCGTCACGGTGACCAGGCGCTGCAGCGGAAATTCGACTGTCACATCCTGCAGGTTGTGCTCGCGCGCGCCTTCCAGGATGAGGCGCGGGGTCGATTCCGTCACCATGCGCTTGAAGCCGAAACCCACATGCTTGCGGCCGCCCAGGTAGGCGCCCGTGAGCGTGTCGGCCTTGCGCAAATCCGCCGTGGTGCCGTCGAACACGATCTGCCCGCCCAGGCGGCCCGGCCCGGGGCCCATGTCGATCATGCGGTCGGCCGCGAGCATCACGGCGGGGTCGTGCTCCACCACCACCAGGGTGTTGCCCGCGTCGCGCAGGCGCAGCATGGCCTCGGTGATGCGGTGCATGTCGCGCGGGTGCAGGCCGATGCTGGGTTCGTCCAGCACGAAGAGCGTGTTGACCAGCGAGGTGCCGAGGGCCGTGGTCAGGTTGATGCGCTGCACCTCGCCACCGCTCAGCGTGCGGCTTTGCCGGTCGAGCGTGAGGTAACCAATGCCCACGTCGCACAGGTATCTGAGGCGCGTGGTGATTTCTTCGTGCAGCAATTTGAGCGCTTGCGCATCGCCGCCTTTGGCATCGTCGCCTACCGGCAACTGCATGCGATCAAAGAACCTTCGCAGGCGGTCGATAGGCAGCAGCATCAGGTCATGCAGGCACAGGCCGGGCAGCGCTTCGAGTTGCTCGCGCGACCACTGCACCCCCTCGGGCATGAACCGTTTGCCCGGCTCCAGCACCGCATCGGCATCTTCCTTACGGCCGATGCGCCACAGCAAGCTTTCGGTCTTGAGGCGTGCACCGGCGCAGGTGGGGCACGGCGTGTAGCTGCGGTACTTGGACAGCAGCACGCGGATGTGCATCTTGTAGGCCTTGCTCTCCAGGTACTCGAAGAAGCGCTTGATGCCATACCACTGCTTGCTCCACTGGCCGTCCTTGTAGCCGGGCGCGCCGCCGATGACCCATTTCTTCTGATCGTCCGTGAGCTTGTTCCAGGGCGTGTCGCGCGGGATGCCTGCCGCCTCTGCGTGGCGCATGAGGTCGTCCTGCGCTTCCTTCCATGCCGGCGTCTGGATGGTCTTGATGGCACCGGCGCGCAGGGTGAGCTTGTCGTTGGGGATGACCAGGCCGTAGTCCACGCCGATCACGCGGCCAAAGCCCCGGCAGCTGTCGCACGCGCCCACGGCGGAGTTGAACGAGAAGGCCGAGGGGATGGGGTCGCTGTAGCGCAGGTCGCTGTCAGGGCAGTGCAGGCCGGTGGAGAAGCGCCAGAGTTCGGCCTCACCCTCATCCACGAGACGATAGACATTCAGCCGCCCCGTGCCGCGCTTGAGCGCGACCTCGATGGCTTCGATCACACGCGCCTTCTCGGCGTTGCCCAGCCGGAACCGGTCGGCCACCACATCCAGCACCTTGCGCGGGCCGGTGGGCGTGGCCACTTCGCGCTCGGCCTGCACCTTGGTGAAGCCACTGGCAGACAGCCATTGCTCGACCTGCTCGGCGCTGGTGTTGGCAGGCAGCTCCACGGGGAACGTTAAGACGATGCGCGGGTCGCCCGCTGCGGCGCTGCGCTGCTGTAGCTCCGCATAAATGGTCTCGGGCGTGTCATGCCGCACCGGCTGTGCCGTCTGCTTGTCGAACAACTGGCCGGCACGCGCGAACAACAGCTTCAGGTGGTCGTTCAGCTCCGTCATCGTGCCCACGGTGGATCGGCTGGAGCGGACCGGGTTGGTCTGGTCGATGGCAATGGCCGGGGGCACACCCTCGACCTTGTCCACGGCGGGCTTGTCCATGCGGTCGAGGAACTGGCGCGCATAGGCGCTGAAGGTCTCCACATACCGGCGCTGGCCCTCGGCATAGAGCGTGTCGAACACCAGACTGGACTTGCCCGAGCCACTGGGGCCTGTGACCACCGTGAGTTCTCCGGTGCGGATGTCCAGATCCAGGTTCTTGAGGTTGTGCTGGCGTGCGCCGCGGATTCGGATCAGTCCCTGGGTCATGGAAGCGGTCTTTCGGGTGTGAGGCGGGACATTCTAGGGACGCACCTGGCGTTTGCGCCTGCGCGCGCCGATTACCCCCGAGACGCGCTGCGGTGCTTTGACCGTGGACAAAGCACAAGCAATGGAGCAGCGGCGGGCGAAAAGCGGGTGTTCTGGCCCGAAACATCGGTTTAGACTGCGGCCTTTCACACAAAACAAGAGGAGACCGCCATGACAAAACAATGGCAACTGCGAGCGGCCGGCCTGGTCCTGGCGCTTGCGGCCAGTGCAGCCAGCCATGCCCAGATCCTGATCGGCCAGACAGCAGGTTTCAGCGGCCAGGTGGCAGCGGGCGTGAAAGAGACCACCGATGGCGCGCTGCTGTTCATCGACGCCATCAACGCCAAGGGCGGTGTCAATGGCCAGAAGATCGAGCTGATCTCCCTGGACGACAAGTTCGACCCCAAGCTGGCGGCGGAAAACGCCCGCACGCTGATTGAGGACAAGAACGTGTCGGCCCTGTTCCTCAACCGGGGCACACCCCACACCGAGGCCATCCTGCCACTGCTGGATAAACACGGCGTGGTGCTGGTGGCACCGTCCACCGGCGCCATGGTGCTGCACCAGCCGGTGCGCAAATACATCTTCAATGTGCGCGCCACCTACCAGCGCGAGGCCGAAAAGGCAATCACCCACCTGGCCTCCATGGGCATCACCCGCGTGGCACTTGTGTACGCGGACGACAGCTTTGGCGCCGACGGCATCCAGGGCGCGCAAAAGGGCCTGGCGGCCGCCAAACTGACGGCGGTGGTGTCTGAAAAATTCGACCGCGCCAAGCCCGACTTCGCCCCCATTGCCGCCAAGGTGGCCAAGGCCGATGCGCAGGCGGTGCTGATGGTGGCCTCGGGCTCTGCGGTGGTGGATGCCACCACCGCACTGCGCACGGCGGGCTCGGCCGCGCAGATTGTGACGCTGTCCAACAATGCCTCCAGCGGCTTCATCAAAAGCCTGGGGGCCAACGCGCGGGGCGTGATCGTGACCCAGGTGTTCCCCAACGAACGGGCCGTGACCTACCCGATGGTGAAGGAAGCCCAGGAACTGGCCAAGACCAAGGGGCTCACCGAAATCAGTCCCGCCATGCTGGAAGGCTTTGCCGCCGCCAAGGTGCTCGTGGAAGGCCTCAAGCGCGCGGGCCCCAAGCCCACCCGCGAGAAGATCCAGGTCGCGCTGGAGAGCATCAAGAAGCTGGACCTGGGCGGTCTGGAGGTGAACTTCAGCCCCGAGGACCACACCGGGCTGGACTTTGCCGACCTGGCCATCATCGGCACGGACGGGCGCTTCCGCCGCTGAGCGCCCGCCTACGCGTTTTTACAGTTGTCCCGCGCGGGGGCGTCCCTACACTCGGGCGCTCCACACGCAGGAGACAACCCCATGAAGAAAACTGGCCTGGCCGGCGCGCTCTGCGCTCTGGCTGCTGCCCTGGGTATCGGTTCGGCCCATGCACAGATCCTCATTGGCCAGACGGTGGGCATCACCGGCTCGGCCGCCGCCACGGTGGCCGAATCCATGCAGGGCGCAGCCCTCTACATCGACCATGTCAACGCCAAGGGCGGCGTGGGCGGGCAGAAGGTGGAGGTGCTATCGCTGGACGACAAGTTCGACCCCAAACTGACCCTGGACAACACCCGCATACTGATCGAACAAAAGGGCGTGATCGGCCTGTTCATGACCCGTGGAACGCCCCACACCCAGGGCATCATCCCGGTGCTGGAGCAGCATGGCGTGCCGCTGGTGGGTCCGTCCACCGGGGCGATTGCGTTGCACCAGCCGGTGAGCAAATACGTGTTCAACGTGCGGGCGCCCTACCAGCGCGAGGTGACCAAGGCCATTTCGCACCTGCACACGCTCGGCATCCAGCGCATTGGCGTGGTGCATGTGGACG
Source organism: Acidovorax delafieldii (assembly GCF_007993815.1). GTDB lineage: Bacteria > Pseudomonadota > Gammaproteobacteria > Burkholderiales > Burkholderiaceae_C > Acidovorax > Acidovorax delafieldii. The sequence goes on along the minus strand of NZ_VJWE01000003.1, from coordinate 50,429 downwards.
ACACGTTTGGCGCCGACGGGCTGGCTGGTGCACAGGCCGGATTCAAGGCCAACAACATCGAGGCGCTGTTCATCGAAAAGTTTGACCGTGCCAAGCCCGACTACAGCGCCATCGCCCCGCGCGTGGCCGGCAAGCAGCCCCAGGCCGTGATCTTCATCGGCACCGGCGCTGCGGTGGTCGACGGCATCAAGGCCTTGCGCGCCGCGGGCGTTGCCGGACAGATCGTCACCCTGTCCAACAACGCGTCGGGCGGGTTTGTGAAGGCCCTGGGCGACCAGGCCCGGGGCGTGGTGGTGACGCAGGTGTTCCCGTCCGAGCGCTCGCTCAACTACCCGGTGATCAAGGAGGCCATCGATCTGGCCAAGGCCAAGAACATCGGCGACCTGACGCCTGCCATGCTGGAGGGCTTTGTGAGCGCCAAGGTGCTGGTGGAAGGCCTCAAGCGCGCAGGTGCCAAGCCCGACCGCGCCAAGCTGCATGCAGGGCTGGAGAGCATCCACAAGTGGGACCTGGGTGGGCTGGAGCTGAGCTACAGCCCCACCGACCACAGCGGACTGGACTTCTCCGACCTGTCCATCATCGGCACGGACGGCCGCTTCAAGCGCTGACGCGGCGCAAGCGCCCGCGCGTGACGACACGACAAAAAAAGGCCCTGCCAGCGATTGCTGGCAGGGCCTTTGTCATGCCGGGCAATGCGCTTATTGCGCGCTGGCAGCCGATGCAGGGGCTGCAGCGGGTGCCGGCGCGGCGGCGGCTGCGGGTGCAGCTGCGCTGGCGGGTGCCTCGGGGGCGTGCACCGCATCGGCACCGTGCTTTTCTCCGCCCATGTCGGCCTTGTCGCCCGCCGTGATGATCACGTACATCGACAAGGCGGCAAACAAGACGAAGCCAACAACAATCTTCCACATATCAATATCTCCTGGGATGGGTTTGTTCAATCAAGGGGCCTGGCTAGGGATGCTGTGCACGATTCGTCGCGCCGTATGCATCTGCGGGCTCGGGCGGTCTGCCGCGTTGCAAAACCTCGCAATAGCTGCGGCTATTGCTGCGTTTTGCGCCTTGCAGCCCATCCCGATCCGCAGCGCACACTTACCGCTCGAATCATGCACAGCATCCCCGGGGTTATGGGTTGTACTGGTGCGCGGACAAGCCCCTTGATGGAACACAGGGCCCGACCCTTGCGGGGCGGGCCCTGTACACCGGTCAGTAACGATCAGTCGTTGGCGTAGATGTCCACGTCCTTGGTTTCCTTGATGAACAGGCCACCGATCACCACCGTGGCACCGGCGATGATGATGGGGTACCACAGGCCGTTGTACATGTTGCCGGTCTGGGCCACGATGGCAAACGCCGTGGTGGGCAGCAGGCCGCCAAACCAGCCGTTACCGATGTGGTACGGCAGGGACATGGACGTGTAGCGGATGCGGGTGGGGAACATTTCCACCAGCATGGCGGCGATGGGGCCGTACACCATGGTCACCAGCAGCACCAGGTAGGTCAGGATGATGGTGACCATCACCTTGTCGATGCGTGCAGGGTCTGCCTTGGTGGGGTAGCCAGCGGCCTTCAGGTCGTCGGCCACGAGCTTCTTGAACTCGGCGTCCTTCTTCTTGGCTTCGTCAGCGCTCAGGCCCTTGCTGGTGTACGAGGGGATTGCGGTTTCGCCAATCTTGATGCTCGCCACCGTACCGGCGGGAGCCACAGCGTTTTCATAGCTCACCGAAGCGCCAGCCAGCACCTGCTTGGCGATGTCGCACGAGCTGGTGAACTTGGTGGTGCCGGTGGGGTTGAACTGGAACGAGCACTCGGCAGGGTCAGCGGTGATCACCACCTTGTTCTTGGCCTGGGCTTCAGCCAGGGCAGGGTTGGCCGCCTTGGTAAGCGCACCGAACACAGGGAAGTACGTCAGCGCGGCCAGCAGGCAGCCTGCCAGGATGATGGGCTTGCGGCCGATCTTGTCCGACAGCGAACCGAACACGATGAAGAACGGCGTACCAATCAGCAGCGAAACGGCCACGAAGATATTGGCGGTGGCGCCATCGACCTTCAGCGCTTGCGTCAGGAAGAACAGCGCATAGAACTGGCCCGAATACCACACCACGGCCTGGCCGGCGGTCAGGCCCACCAGTGCCAGGATCACGATCTTCAGGTTCTTCCACTGGCCGAAGGATTCGGTCAACGGTGCCTTGGAGGTCTTGCCCTCGGCCTTCATCTTCTGGAAGGCAGGGGATTCGTTCATCGACAGGCGGATCCAGACCGAAATGGCCAGCAGCAGGATCGACACGATGAACGGAACACGCCAGCCCCAATCACCAAAGGCTTCTTCGCCCAGCACGGTGCGAGTGCCCAGGATCACCATCAGCGACAGGAACAGGCCCAGCGTGGCGGTGGTCTGGATCCAGGCGGTGTAGGCGCCGCGCTTGCCGTGCGGTGCGTGCTCGGCCACATACGTGGCAGCACCGCCGTATTCACCGCCCAGTGCCAGGCCTTGCAGCAGGCGCAGGGCAATCAGGATGACGGGAGCGGCCACACCGATGGACGCGTAGGTTGGCAAGATGCCCACGATGAAGGTGGACAGGCCCATGATCAGGATGGTGACCAGGAACGTGTACTTGCGGCCGATCATGTCGCCCAGGCGGCCGAAGAAGATGGCGCCGAAGGGACGAACAATGAAGCCCGCCGCAAACGCCAGCAGCGCGAAGATGAACGCCGAACCGGCATCCAGACCGCTGAAGAACTGCTTGGCGATGATGGCTGCGAGCGAGCCGTACAGGTAAAAGTCGTACCACTCGAAAACGGTGCCGAGCGACGAGGCGAAGATGACCTTCCTCTCTTCGGGCGACATCGGCCGCGGTGCGGGATGAACAGTTGCCATGGTGTGTGTCTCCTATTGGTGTTACAGACCGCACTGCGGCGGGCTGCACGCATTCTTGGAGATGGCACTGACCACCCTCTGACGCGAAACCAACAAGAGCTTTCATCAAACTGACCGCTCTCTGACAACTTAGGGTGAAACCCGCAGCACCCCTTTCAGCATCCGGAAATTGCTCAGGGCTTGCCGGGTAAACCCGATGGGAGCTGGCTGACAGCGTCCCAGGCGGGGCCGTCGAACCAGGCGTCGCCATCGAGGTAGGCACGCAGCATGGGCAGGCCGTCCAGCCCCCAGAACAGCTTGCCATCCACACCGAACGCGGGCACGCCAAACACACCGGCTGCTTGCGCGGCTTCGGTGTTGGCGCGCAGCAAGGCCTTGGGGCCGTCGCTGTTCACGTCCTGCCCGGGGCGCACCTGCTCCGCCAGCGCCTCGGCCAGCGTGGCCAGGCGCGCAGGGTCCAGCGCGTCGGCGCCGCCTTGCCACACGTGCCGCAACACCGTGCCCGCCACGTAGCGGTTGATGCTGCCGTCGTCGCTGCAGGCCAGGGCCTGGCGCAGCAGGGGCAGCGGGTTGAACGGGTGGCGCGCAGGCATCTGCAGTGGCGTGCCTTGCGCATGGCCCAGCCAGGTCACATGGCGGTAGGTCCAGTCGCGCTTGGGGGCAATGCCCGCAGGGCCGGGGTTGCCGTGCTGCTGCAGCAGGGCACCCAGCAGCACGGACTGGTAGGTCACGCTGTAGGTCAGCCCTTCCAGCACCTCGGGCAAGCGCTCAAACGCCAGCCAGGCATAGGGAGAAATGAAGTCCAGGTAGAACGTGATGCGCTTCATGCTTCGGTCTCCGGCACGGGCCAGGCAATGCCGGCGCGTTGCAACAACTGCGCCCAGATGGCGCGCCGCTGCGGAGCGTCGGCACGCGACCAGGCGCGGATTTCATCCAGCGTGCGAAAGCAGCCTTCGCAGTGGCTGCGGTCGGGCGTCATGCGGCACACCGAAATGCAGGGCGAAGGCACTGGCTCGGCACTTTTGGGGTCAAATTGGCCAGTAGCGCTAGTCTCTTTTGCCTTGGCAGCTAGCAGATCAATAGCATTCATGCGACCGCCTGGGGCGCAGACGCGTCCGCCACCGGTGCTTGCACCACGTCCACCACGGGTGCGCCCGTCAGACGCTGCAGGTCGGTGGGGTGCAAGGGGAACACACCATGGGGGTGGCCTGCTGCGGCCCACACCACGTCAAAGCGCAGCAGGTCCTGGTCAATGAGCGTGACGGGCGGCGTGGCATGCGCCACGGGCGACACGCCGCCAATCGAGAAGCCGGTGCGCGATTTCACAAACTCGGCATCGGCCCGGCCGATCTTGCCGCCCACATGGGCTTCCACCTTTTTCTCGTCCACGCGTCGGTCGCCCGAGGTGACCACCAGCACCGCAGCATCGTCGCTCTTGCGCCGGAAGATGATGCTCTTGGCCACCTGCCCCACCAGGATGCCCAGCGCATCGGCGGCCTGCTGTGCGGTGCGTGCGGCATCGTCCAGCATCTGCGGCAGGTGCGGGTGGCCGCGCCGCTGCAGTTCGGCAGCCACTCGCTGTACGCCCTCGGGCAGGTTCTTCAGTTCGGCTCCACACATTCGCGTTGTCTCCAGCAGGTCCACAGGGGGGCGTGATTCGGTCGGGTCTCCCTCCATTTTGCCGCGCGCCATGGCCTCCCTCGCACCCCGGCCCGCATGTCCCTGCACGGCGCTCCGGCACCCGGGCCAAATCCGGCCACTTTACAAACAGGAAATGTGTGCGCCCCACAATGCGCCGAACCTTCCCAACCCAACCGCTCCCACGCCCATGAACGATGCTGCGTTGTCCCCGCTGTGCCCGAGCCTGCCCGCGACCTCCCCTGCCAACACTGTGCCGGGCCGCCCCGCCCTCGGGGCATTGCCATGCCGGGGAGCGTTGCTGGGGCTGCTGCTGATCGCGGGCATCTTGTCCGGCTGCAGCAAACCCAACGAGGTCCCCGCACCGGCCAAGGCCGCCCCTGAAGTGGGCGTGATCACGCTCAAGCAGCAAAGCCAGCAGCTCGAAGCCGCCCTGCCCGGCCGCACCCGCGCCTCGCTCACGGCCGAGGTAAGGCCCCAGGTGTCGGGCATCCTGCAAAAGCGCCTGTTCACCGAAGGGATGCTGGTGCGCCAAGGCCAGCCGCTGTACCAGATCGATGACGCCTCGCTGCGGGCCACCGAAGCCAGCGCGCAGGCAGCCCTGGCCAAGGCCGAGGCCACCGCGCGCACCCAGGAGGCCACCGCCAAGCGCAATGCGGAGCTGGTGAAGATCGACGCCATCAGCCAGCAGGCCTTTGAAGAAAGCCAGGCCGCCGCAGCCCAGTCGCGCTCCGACGTGGCCGTGGCCCAGGCCAACCTGGCCACCGCCCGCATCAACCTCAAGTACAGCCGCATCGAGGCACCGATCAGTGGACGCATCAGCCTGTCCAACGTGACGCCGGGAGCGCTGGTCACGGCCAACCAGGCCGATGCGCTGACCTCCATCGTCCAGCTTGACCCGATGTACGTGGATTTCACCCAGTCCACCACCGAGCTGATGCAGTTGCAGCGGGACTGGGACGCAGGCCGCTTCCAGAAGGTCGAGGGCGACAAGGTCCCCGTGCGCATCCGCCTGGACGACGGCACCGAGTACGCGCAACGCGGCCAGCTGCAGTTTGCCGGCGTGATCGTGAACGCCACCACCGGCACCGTCACGCTGCGCGCCGTCGTGCCCAACCCCAAGGGCACGCTGATGCCCGGCATGTACGTACAGGCGCTGCTGCCCACCGGCCTTGCGCCCGAAGCCCTGCTGGTGCCCCAGCAGGCCGTGACCCGAGACCTCACCGGCAAGCCCAGCGTGCTGGTGGTCAAGGAAGGCGATGTGGTGGAAAAACGCCCGATCAGCATCGACCGGGCGGTGGGCAACCAGTGGCTGCTGCAAGGCGGGCTGGCTGCCGGCGAGCGCGTGGTGACCGAAGGGTTCCAGCGCGTCAAACCGGGCGACAAGGTGCGCGCGGTGGAGGTGGACCCCAAAGCACCCGCCAAGGGCCGCAAGGGAGCCCCTGGCGCCGACGCGCCGCCCGCTGCAGGTGCCGCGCCCGCCTCGGCCCCTGCCCCAGCGGCCTCCCGCTGAGCACGAAGGACGCAGCACATGGCTCAGTTCTTCATCAACCGGCCCATTTTTGCCTGGGTCATCGCTATCATCATCATGTTGGGCGGTGCACTGTCCATCGTCACGCTGCCACTGGAGCAGTACCCCGACATCGCTCCGCCACGCGTGACCATCGGCTCGCAATACACCGGCGCCTCGGCCGAGACGGTCGAAAACTCGGTCACGCAGATCATCGAACAGCAGCTCAAGGGCATCGACAACATGCTCTATATGAGCTCGACCTCGGATGCCTCGGGCCGCTCGCGCACCACGCTCACCTTCGCGCCCGGCACCAACATCGACGTGGCGCAGGTGCAGGTGCAGAACAAGCTGCAGGCCGCCACCAACCGCCTGCCCGACGCCGTCAAGAGCCGGGGAGTGTTCGTCAACAAGGGCGGGCAGGACTTCCTGGTCACTTACAGCTTCTTCTCCAAAGACCCCTCGATGAGCGCCGTGGACATCGGCGACTTCCTGACCAGCAGCCTGGTGGACGTGATCGGCCGCATCGACGGTGTCGGTGACGTGACGGTGTTCGGCACCAACTACGCCATGCGCATCTGGATGGACCCGGCCAAGATGGAGAAGTACGCGCTGATGCCGTCGGACCTGGTCAATGCGCTCAACGCCCAGAACGCGCAGGTATCTGCCGGCCAGCTGGGCGCCCTGCCCGCGGTGTCCGACCAGCAGCTCAACGCCACCATCACCGCCCGCACCAAGCTCAAGACGGTGGAGCAGTTCGAGGCCATCGTGCTCAAGTCGGCGCTCGATGGCTCAGTGGTCACCGTCAAGGACGTGGCCCGCGTAGAGCTGGGCGCCGAGAACCTGACTGTGAAGGCCAAGCTCAATGGCATGCCCGGCGCGGGCATGGGCATCGTGCTGGCCGACGGCGCCAACGCCATGCAGGTGGCCGATGCCATTGCCGCCAAGCTGGCTGAACTCAAGCCCTACTTTCCCAACCAGATCGACTACTTCGTGAGTTCGGACTCCACGCCCTTTGTGCGCGCCTCCATCAAGGAAGTGGTCAGCGCACTGGGCGAAGCCATGATCCTGGTGGTGATCGTGATGTTCGTGTTTTTGCAGAACTTCCGCGCCACCCTGATCCCCGCCATCGCCGTGCCGGTGGTGCTGCTGGGCACCTTCGGGGTGCTGTCGCTGGCGGGGTATTCGATCAACACGCTGACCATGTTTGCCATGGTGCTGGCCATCGGCCTGCTGGTGGACGATGCGATCGTGGTGGTCGAAAACGTCGAGCGGGTGATGCACGAGACCGGCCAGTCGGCCAAGGAGGCCACCCGCCAGTCCATGCGCGAAATCACGCCCGCCCTGGTGGGCATCGGGGTCACGCTGTCGGCGGTGTTCGTGCCCATGGCGTTCTTTGGCGGCTCCACCGGCGTGATCTACCGGCAGTTCTCCATCACCATCGTGGCGGCCATGGCGCTGTCGGTGTTTGTGGCGCTCACCCTCACCCCGGCGCTGTGCGCCACGCTGCTCAAGCCCGCAGCCGCGTCTGCCGGGCATGACCGGCCCATCCGCCGCGGCCTGCTGGGGCTGAACGACCGGTTCTTCCGCTGGTTCAACCACCATTTCGACGCCACTTCGGCACGCTACCAGGGCACAGTGGCCTACACCCTGCGCCGCACCAAACGCATGGTGCTGATCTTTCTGGCGGTGTGTGGCGTGGTGTGGCTGCTCATGGCGCGCCTGCCCACATCCTTCCTGCCCGACGAAGACCAGGGCTTCCTGTACGTGAACGTGAACCTGCCCTCGGGCGCCGCCGATGCGCGGCTGCAGAGCGTGCTGGACCAGGTGCGCGACTACTTTGCGCAGCAGCCCGATGTGCTGAGCTTCTACCAGGTCTCGGGCATCAACGGAGACCAGGCCTCGGCACGTGGCTTTGTGCGCCTCAAGCCCTGGGAAGACCGCACGCTGCCCAACCAGGCCGCCGCGCAGATCGCCTACAAGGCCACGCGCGACCTGGCCTCCATCCGCGATGCGCGGGTGCTGGTCGTCATGCCGCCGGCCGTGCGGGGCCTGGGCTCCAGCTCGGGCTTCAACTTCGTGATCAAGGACATGAACGGCCTGGGCCACCAGGCGTTGCTGGCGGCCACCAACACCTTTCTGACCGAAGCGCGCAAGCGGCCCGAACTGACCAACCTGCGCATGACCAACCTGGAGGACGCCAGCGAGCTGCGCCTGGAGATCGACGACCGCAAGGCCGCCGCGCTTGGGCTGTCGTACAACGACATCAACAGCGTGCTCTCCAGCGCCATTGGCGGCACCTACGTGAACGACTTCCTGAACAACGAACGGGTCAAGCGCGTGTACATCCAGGGCGACGCCCCGGCGCGCATGCTGCCGCAGGACGTGGCGCGCTGGAGCGTGCGCAACAGCAAGGGCGAGATGGTGCCGTTTGGCGCGTTCTCCACCAGCTACTGGGCCTACGGCTCGCCGCAGCTGCTGCGCTACAACGGCAACCCGGCGTACGAGCTGGAAGGCCGCGCGGCACCAGGCGTGAGCTCGGGCGCAGCCATGAAGATCGTGGAAGACATCCTGCGCACACTGCCTCCCGGCATTGGCTACGAGTGGACGGGCGCCTCGCTGCAGGAACGCCAGTCGGGCGCCCAGGCCCCCATGCTGTACGCGATCTCGATCCTGTTCGTGTTCCTGTGCCTGGCAGCCCTGTATGAAAGCTGGACCGTGCCGCTGTCGGTGATCCTCGCCGTGCCGCTGGGCGTGGTGGGCGCGCTCGCCGCCACCTACACCCGGGGCCTCACCAACGACGTGTACTTTCAGGTGGGGCTGCTGACCACGGTGGGGCTGGCGTCCAAAAACGCGATCCTGATCGTGGAGTTTGCGGTGCAGCTGCAGGAGCAGGGCAAGAACCTGTTTGACGCCATCGTCGCGGCCGTGCGCCTGCGCCTGCGGCCCATCCTGATGACCTCGCTGGCGTTTGGCTTCGGGGTGATCCCGCTGGCCATCGGCACCGGCGCGGGTGCAGGCGGGCGGGTGGCCATCGGTACCGCCGTGCTGGGCGGCATGCTGGCTTCCACGGTGCTGGGCATCTTCCTGGTGCCGGTGTTCTTCCTGCTGATCCGCCGCTGGTTCAAGAGCCGGTCGCGCAGCGAGGACAACGCACCGCCACCGCCTGCCACCACCCTACCGCACCCCACTCAGGAGAGCGCAGCATGACGCGCCCACCCTTTTTGCCACGCCGCCAGCGCCGGATTGCCGCCATCGCTGCAGCCCTGGCCATCACCGCACTGATCGCGGGCTGCAACCTGGCCCCCATGCACCAGACCCCCGCCCTGCCGGTGCCTGACACCGTGGGCACCACCAGCGGACAGCCGGCCGTGGCCAGCGACGCCAGCCTGCAGGCGGCAGCGGCGTTGGGCTGGGTGCAGGCCCAGCCGCTGCGCGATGTCATTGCCCTCGCGCTGTCGAACAACCGCGACCTGCGCGTGGCCGTCGAGACCATCGAACGGGCCCGCGCCCAGTACGGCATCACCCGCGCCGACCTGTTGCCCAGCGTCACCGCGCAGGCGCAGGCCAGCCGCGCGCGCACCGCCGCCGGCATGAGCAGCGCCACAGCCCCTGCACAGGTGGCCACGCAGTACACGGCACAACTGGGGTTTGCCAGCTACGAGATCGACTTCTGGGGTCGGGTGCGCAACCTCAACGACGCAGCGCTGCAGCAGTTTCTGCAGAGCCAGCAGAACCAGCGCAACATCCAGACGGGCCTGATTGCCGATGTGGCCAACGCCTGGCTCACCCTGGCCGCCGACGAAGCCCGGCTGCAGCTGGCGCGCGACACCCTGGCCAGCCGCGAAAAGGCCTATGCACTGACCGAACGCATCCACGCCATCGGCTCCACATCGGGACTGGTGCTGGCCCAGGCGCAGACCACGGTGGACGCGGCACGCGGCGATGTGGCGACCTACCTGGCGCAGGTGGAGCGCGACCGCAACGCACTGCAATTGCTGGCGGGCGGCCCGGTGCCTGCGGCCCTGTGGCCCACTGCCAGCACGCTGCGTGCAGACGCGCAGGCCCCGGCGGCGTTGCAGCCCGTGCCGGTGCCGCTGGCCTCCAACGTGCTGCTCGCCCGCCCCGATGTGCAGGCCGCCGAAAACGCCCTGCGCGCCAGCGAAGCGAACATCGGCGCTGCGCGGGCGGCCCTGTTCCCCACCATCAGCCTCACGGCCAATGTAGGCACCGGCAGCCGCGAGCTGGACGGCCTGTTTGGTGCAGGCAGCGGCACCTGGAGCTTTGTGCCGCTGGTCCGCCTGCCCATCTTCGACGCCGGCCGCAACCGCGCCAACGTGCAGGTGGCCGAGGCCAACCAGCGCATCGCGGTGGCCCAGTACGAAAAGGCCGTGCAGACCGCGTTCCGCGAGACCGCCGATGTGCTGGCCGACCGCGCGCAGTGGGACGAGCGCATTGCGGCGCAGACGCGGCTGGTGGCCGCCACCCAGAAAGCGTTCGACCTGTCGGAGGCGCGTTTCAAGGCCGGGGTGGACAACTACCTCACGGTGCTGGATGCGCAGCGCAGCCTGTATGCGGCGCAGCAGACCCTCATCGGCCTGCGCCAGGCCGAGCAGGTCAACCGCGTGACGCTGTGGAAGGTGCTGGGAGGCACCCCGGACGCCGGTTGACGGCGGCCGGGTGCAGATGGATCAATAGTCAGCCCGCGCGCTTGGTCAGCAAGGCATTGGCCGCGCGTGAGTTGGGCTTGCGATCCAGGAAGCTGCTGATGTAGGCCCCGGCATCGATGAGGAGATCCAGGTCGATGCCGGTCTCAATGCCCATGCCCTGCAGCATGTACACCACGTCTTCGGTGGCCACGTTGCCGGTGGCGCCCTTGGCATAAGGGCAGCCGCCCAGACCCGCCACGGACGACTGGAAGTTCCACACGCCCAGTTCCAGCGCGGCCAGCGTGTTGGACAGCGCCTGCCCGTAGGTGTCATGAAAGTGGCCCGACACCTCGTCGATGCCAAAGTGCTGCAACGTGGCCTCCAGCGCCTTCTGCACCTTGCGCGGCGTGCCCACACCAATGGTGTCAGCCACATCCACGCGCTGCACGCCAATACCCTGGAGCAGGCCAGCCAGGTAGGCCACGCGCTCAGGGGCAATGTCGCCTTCGTACGGGCAGCCCACGGTGCAGCTCATGGCGCCGCGCACACGGATGCCGGCGGCCAATGCGGCCTCCACTACAGGGGCAAAACGCTCGATGCTCTCGGCAATGCTGCAGTTGATGTTGCGTTGGCTGAAGGCCTCGCTGGCGGAACCGAAGACGACGATCTCGTCGGGTTTGTCCAGCAATGCCGCCTCAAAGCCCTTGAGGTTGGGCGTGAGCACCGAATACGCCACGCCTGGCTGGCGGGTGATGCCCGCCATCACCTCGTGGTTGTCGGCCATCTGCGGCACCCACTTGGGGCTGACGTAGCTGGTGACCTCGATCTCTTTCAGGCCGGCCTGCTGCAGGCGGTGCACCAGCTCGATCTTGACGGCGGCGGGCACCGGGGTCTTTTCGTTCTGCAGGCCGTCACGGGGGCCAACGTCGATGAGGCGGACGCGGGAGGGAATGCTCATGGGGCTACCAAGTGGTGGATCAAGGAATGCCGCCATTGTCTCGCCACCGCCTCCACAGGGCCACCCCATATCGTGCCAGACCATTCGCCGGACGCGCCATCAGGCTCCTGGCCTGTCAGCGTCTTCCACCTCCTGCCGCAGCAAGGCCACCATGGCCTGCGCCGCCAGCGACAGCGGCCGCCCGCGCAGCGTGATCAGACCGATGGGCCGGTGCAGCACGGGCGCCTTGAGCGGGCGTGTGACCACCTCGGGCCGGCGCACCACCTGGGCGGCCAGCTCGGGCAGCGCGCTCACACCCAGCCCCGCAGCCACCATGGCCGCGATGGTGGCCAGGTGCTCCACCTCGTAGCGGGGTTCAAAGCGGATGCGGTGCGTCAGCAGGGCCTCTTGCGCGTACTGCCGCACGCTGGTGCCCGCAGGCATGGAGATGTGGTGCAGCTCGGCCACCTCGGCCCAGGCGATGGCACCCCGCCCACGGGCCAGGGTGTGCGTGCGCTGCATCAGCAGCACAAACCGATCGGACACCAGCGGGGTGTAGTCCAGATCCGCATAGGCGGGGTTGGCGGCGGTGAGGGCAAAGTCCACGCGCCCGGCACGCACCATGTCAAACGCCGGGCCCGCCAGGCTGTCGATCAGTTCCATCTGCACGCCAGGGTGCTGAGTGGCGAACCGGGCAAACGCGCGGGGCACGGCCCCGGCTGCCAGCGACGGCAGCGCCGCCAGCGCAATGCGGCCCACCTGCAGCTGCGCTACCTCCTGTACGCGGCGCACGGTCTCCTCCATCTGGTGGCGCAGAAACCGCGCCTGCTCGGCAAACACCTCGCCCGCCAGCGTGAGTTGCACGGTACGCGTGGTGCGCTCGAACAGGCGCACGTCCAGCATCTCCTCCAGCCGAGCCACCGTGCCCGACACCGCCGACTGCGACAAATGCATCTGCAAGGCCGTGCGCCGAAAACTCAGCGTCTCGGCCAGGGAGAGGAACACATCCACCTCGCGGGCGGACCAATTGATCTTCATAACCGATCAGTCTATCGAAAAAGACGTCTGGACCGCGTAATGTGGGGCCCCTAGACTGAATTCAACGCAAGCACACCGCTTGAACAGATTGAGAGCATCAAGGAGACACGATGGAGAACAGTTCGCCGCGCAGCGCGCGCACCGTGGTGGTAGGCGGAGGCACCATGGGGGCCGATGTGGCCGTGGTCCTGGCCCGTGGCGGCGCGCAGGTCACGGTGGTGGACCCCCACGCCGCCCGCCGCGAACACTTGCGGCCGCACATTGCGCAGGAGCTGGCCGCCGCAGGCCAAGCTACCCACGCCGGCCCGGTGCAGGTGTGCGCCAGCCTGCAGGATGTGGACTGGAACGGCGTGGTGCTGGTGGTGGAATGCATCACAGAGCAACTGGCAGCCAAACAAAAGCTGTTTGCCGAGCTGGAAACCGTGGCCCCCCCCCAACGCCGTGCTGGCCAGCAACAGCTCGGGCTTTCCCATCAGTGCCATCGCCCAGGGACTGGGCACGGCTCAGCGGATGCTGGGCCTGCACTTCTTCATGCCCGCCCACCTGGTGCCGCTGGTGGAGGTGGTGCTGGGCGAGCGCAGCGACCCCGCGCTGGGCACCTGGCTGCACGCCTTCATGCGCGGCTGCGGCAGCGTACCGGTGCTGGTCAAGAAGGATAAGCCGGGTTTTCTGGCCAACCGCATGCAGCATGCGCTCTCGCGCGAGGCCTTTGCGCTCATCGACGAAGGCATTGCCTCGCCGGAGGACGTGGACGCCGCCGTGCGCTTTGGTTTTGGCTTCCGCTTTCTGGCGGCCGGGCCGGTGCTGCAGCGCGACCACGCAGGCATTGAGGTGCACACCGCCGCAGCCGCCACCATGTACCCCACGCTGTCGAACACCGACGTGCCCGCCCAGGCCCTGCGCGACAAGGTGGCGCAGGGTCAGCTCGGCATGAAGACGGGCAAGGGCTTTTTTGACTGGCCCGAAGACCGCAAGCGGGCCGAACGCACGCGCTACGACACGCTGCTGCGCCAGGGCCTGGCTTTGCTTGCCAGCGAGTTGCCCACCATCGAGCCCCCCACCGACACGTCACAGACGGACACCCCAACGACCACCGGAGCCCGCGCATGAGTGCATCGCCCGCATCACCCACCATTGCCAGCCAGTGGGCCGACCCGCTGATCGTGACCGTGGCCCCCAACGGCGCCTACAAACAGCCCGCTGACCACCCCGCCGTGCCCATCACCCCCACCACGCTGGCCACTACGGCCAAAGCCTGCCTGGATGCAGGCGCGGCCATGCTGCACATGCACATCCGCGACGCACAAGGCCGCCACAGCCTGGACGTGGAGGGCTACCGTGAGGCGCAGCGCGTGGTGCGCCAGGCCGTGGGCGACGCGATGGTCATACAGATCACCAGTGAAGCCGCAGGCGTGTACCAGGCCCCCGCGCAGATCGCCATGGTGGAGGCCCTGCAACCCGAGGCCGTGTCCATCGGCCTGCGCGAAGTAGACAAGCCCGAGATCGGCGAAGCCGGACTGCAGCGCTTCTTCACCGGCCTGTCCCAGCGGTACACCATGGTGCAGGTCATCCTGTACGACGTGGCCGACCTGCGCCGCTGGCAGGCGCTGCGCGCCAGTGGCGTGGTGCCGGATGCACCTTGGCTCCTGCTGTTTGTGCTGGGCCGCTACAGCGCGGGCCAGACCTCCAGCCCGCGCGACCTGTTGCCTTTTCTGAACGCCCATGACGGCAACGAGCCCTGGGCCGTGTGCGCCTTCGGGGCGGCAGAGAACGCCTGCGTGGCCGCAGCCGCCGTGTTTGGCGGCCACGCCCGCGTGGGGTTTGAAAACAACCTGCTGTGCAAGGACGGCAGCGTGGCCCCCGACAACACCGCACTGGTGCGCCAGGCCGTCGAAGCGGCCGCCGCGCTGGGCCGCCCGCTGGCCACCGCCGCCGACATCCGGCAGCGCTTTGGCGCAGGCTGAGCGGCACCACTTCATCGTGCTCCCCATCCATTGACATCAACCCGCAGCAGACGGGCTTTATCCATCCCCACAGGAGACAGACATGCACCACCGCCACCTTTCCTTATCCACGCATCGCGGCGCCCGGCGCGCCGTGCTGCACGCAGCCCTTGCCGTGCCCCTGGCCCTGGGCATCGCAGGTCACGCTGCGGCGCAGACGGCCGCCACCGCCTTCCCCAGCAAGACCATCCGCTTTGTGGTGCCCTATCCGCCCGGTGGACCCACCGACCTGATGGCCCGCATGCTGCAGCCCGAGCTGCAAAGCCGCCTAGGTGTACCTGTGGTGGTGGATAACAAGGGCGGCGCCGGTGGCAACACCGGCAGCGCCGAGGTGGCCAAACAGGCGCCAGCGGACGGCCACACGCTGCTGCTGGCCGCCAGCGGCCCGATGGCGGTCAACCCCTCGCTGTACGCCAGCATGCCGTTCAACCCGCTGTCCGATCTGGTGCCGGTGATCCAGCTGTCGGCATTTCCGCTAGTGCTGGAGGTGCATCCCTCCCTGGGCGTCAAGACACTGGCCGAGTTCCTGGCCATGGCCAAGGCCGGAAAGCCGGTGCTGAGCTACGCGTCAGCCGGCAACGGCACACCGCAGCACCTGGCGGGCGAGCTGTTCAACACCACCGCGGGCGTGAAGATGGGGCACATCCCCTACCGTGGCGCTGGCCCCGCGCTCAACGACCTGATCGGCGGACAGGTGAACGTGATGTTCGACATCGTCGGTAGCTCCCTGCCCCACATCCAGGCGGGCAAACTCATTCCGCTGGCCGTCACATCCAGCGAACGCGCCAAGGTGCTGCCCAATGTGCCCACCATGGCGGAGGCCGGCATTGCGGGCTACCAGATCACCGGCTGGCACGGCATTGCGGTGCGCGCTGGCACCCCGCAAGCCACCGTCGACAAGCTCAACGCCACGGTGAATGCGATCTTCAAGGAACCCGCGTTCCGCACCAAATGGGAAGCCATTGGCACACCCGTGGTGGGGGGCTCAGCGGCAGACTTTGGGGCGCTCATCAAGGCCGACGCGCAGCGACTGGGCAAGCTGGTGCGCGATGCCGGCGTGACAGTGGATTGAAAAGGCACACCCTCTGTGCCCGCGCACGGAGGGCTATGCGACAGACCTGGGGCGCAAGCGCAGCAACAGCCAGCCCACGGCCATACCGATGGCGCTGGAGAGCAGCATCACTGCACCGGTCACGATCTTCACGGTGGTGGAACTGCGGATTTCCGCCTGCGCCGGGTCCTTGGCGGAGTAGCGCACCGAAACAGTCTCACCCACCTTGTGGATGGCCTGCTGCTGGCGTGCGACCGAATCCGTGAAGCTGTAGGTTCGCCCATCGCCTGCCACAAATTCCACAATGCTTTTCTTGGCAAGCCCCCGGCGGTGGGATGGGCCTGTCATGATTTCTTCATGCGCCACCACCCGGCCCTTGGCGGTGTGCGTGTCGCCCAGCATGTTCATGCCAGAGGCCAATAACCACGCCGCACCCAGCGCGGTCAAGGCGCTGGGCACCAGGAGGATCCAGCCCAAAAGACCAAAGAAACGACGGAACGTGGAGGTGCTCATGCCCGCCATTCTCCACGCTGGCGAGCGCGTGGACCGGCGGCTTCAGTAGCCTCGCGCGGGGTTCACGATGCCCGCCACCGCCTCGCCGTGCTCCAGCGCCACCATCTTGCGTGCGATCTGGGCAATGCTCTCGTCGCGCAGCGTGCGCGCCGAAGTGTGGGGCGTGACGGTGATGCGTGGGTGCGTCCAGAACGCATGGCCTGCGGGCAACGGCTCGGTGCGGAACACATCGAGCGTGGCTCCAGCCACATGGCCGCTGTCGATGGCGGCCACCAGGTCTTCGTCCACCAGGTGCGCGCCGCGCGCCACATTGATCACATAGCAGCCGGGCAACAGGCGGCCCAGCGTGTCCTTGTTGATCACGTTGGCCGTATCAGGCGTGAGGGGCAGCAGGTTGACCAGCACGCGGCTCGCGGCCAGAAAGTCATTGAATTGATCTGCGCCCGCAAAGCCGCGCACGCCGTCGATGGCCTTGGGGCTGCGGCTCCAGCCGTTGATGGGAAAGTCAAACTGCGCCAGCGCCTTGGCAACCCGCTCGCCCAGCACGCCCAGGCCCATCACACCGATGGGATAGTCGCTGCGCAGGCGTGGCTTGCGGTAGCCCCAGCGGCCCGCCTGGGTGTCGGCCTCATAGCCGTCAAACTCGCGGAAGTGGCGGATGACCGCGTGGCACACGTACTCGGCCATCTGCACCGCCATGCCTGCGTCGTCCAGGCGCACCACCAGGGCCTTGGAAGGCAGGCGCAGCTTGAGCAGGGCATCCACCCCTGCGCCGATATTGAAGAGCGCCTTGAGGCCAGGCTGTTCGTCCATGAACTGCTGGGGTGGTGCCCAGACCACGGCGTAGTCGGCCTGCGGGGCGCCGGGCTGCCAAACAGAAATCTCAACGCCGGGCAGCGCGGCGGCCAGGCCCTTCAGCCAGGGTTCGGCCTTGGTGTCGGTACAGCAAAAGGTGATTTTCATGGGGCCCAAGCGTAGCCGCATTGGGCCCCCTGCGCTGTCACCTGCAGACGACTCGGGACACTACTTGGCTCAGGCCTTGTCGGCGGCTACCAGCTTGAGCAGCTCTGCCCCCTCGGTCACCTGGTCGCCTGGCGCGTAAAGCAGCTCCTGCACCACGCCGTCGGCTGGGGCGGCGATGGTGTGCTCCATCTTCATGGCCTCCATCACCGCCAGCGGCTGCCCCTTGGCAACCTTGTCGCCCGCCTTCACGGCAAACGACACCACCTTGCCGGGCATGGGGGCTGTGAGGCGCCCGCCTTCAGCCGCTGCCTCGCCCGCGTGGGCCAGCAGGTCGATGGCGGTGATCTGCGTGGCGCCCAGCGGGGTGAACACATGGTCCACCTCGCCCTGCGCGTACACTGCAGCGCGCGTGCGCTGGCCGGCGAACTGCAACTCGATGGCGCCCTGGGGCGCTGCGCCAAAGACCAACGAACCGGACACGGCAGCGTCGCCCTCGCCCACCTTCAAGTGCAAGCCGCCACCGCGCTCGTAAGTCAGCAGCGCCTTGGCGTGTTCACCGCCAAATTCAAATTCAAACCGGCGCTGCACCACGCCATGCGTGTGAAAGCCGTCGCGGCGGCTGAACGGGTCCACGCCCTCGCTCGTGCGCTCATTCAGCAAGGCCTGCGCCACGGCCGCGGCAGCGGCCAGGGGCAAGCCCACGGGTTCCTGGTGGAACAACACAGCCTGCTCACGCGGGATCAGCGCCGTGTCCAGCTTGGCGCGGGCAAACGCATCGGTGCGTGCCACGCGGCGCAAAAACTGCACGTTGGTTGCCAGGCCCACGATGTGGGTCTGGGCCAGCGCCTCGTCCAGCCGCGCCAACGCCTGTTCGCGCGTGTCGCCGTGCACGATGAGCTTGGCCACCATGGAGTCGTAGAACGGGCTGATCGCATCGCCCTGTCGCACGCCGGAATCCACGCGCACCGCGCCTCTTTCAAACGTCACGCAATCGGGCAGCGCATACACATTGAGCGCACCGGTCGCGGGCAGGAAGTTGTTGTCCGGGTTCTCGGCACAGATGCGGGCCTCGATGGCGTGGCCTGTGATGCGCAGGTCTTGCTGCTGGAGCGGCAATGGCTCGCCCGACGCTACACGCAGCTGCCACTCCACCAGATCGAGGCCCGTGATGGCCTCGGTCACAGGGTGCTCCACCTGCAGGCGGGTGTTCATCTCCATGAAGTAGAACTTCATCTGCTCGGGCGCGTCGTAGCCGCCGGGCTGCTCGACGATGAACTCCACCGTGCCCGCGCCCACGTAGTTCACAGCCTTGGCGGCGGCCACAGCGGCCTCGCCCATGCGGGCGCGCAGCTCCGGCGTCATGCCCGGCGCAGGCGCTTCTTCCAGCACCTTCTGGTGGCGGCGCTGCACGGAGCAATCGCGCTCGAACAAGTACACGCAGTTGCCGTGCGTGTCGCCAAACACCTGGATCTCAATGTGGCGCGGGCGCTGCACGTACTTTTCGACCAGCACCGCGTCGTCACCAAAGCTGTTGATGGCCTCGCGCTTGCAGGAGTCGAGCGCCGCCGCAAAGTCCTCGGCCTTGTCCACGGCGCGCATGCCTTTGCCGCCGCCGCCGGCGCTGGCCTTGATGAGCACGGGATAGCCAATACGGTCCGCCTCGCGTTGCAGCAGCGCCGGGTCCTGGTCAGCACCGTGGTAGCCGGGCACCAGGGGCACCTGTGCCTGCTCCATGAGGCGCTTGGACTCGGCCTTCAGCCCCATGGCATTGATGGCGCTGGCGGGGGGGCCAATGAAAACCAGGCCCGCGTCGGCACAGGCCTTGGCGAAGTCTTCGTTCTCGCTCAGAAAACCGTAGCCAGGGTGGATGGCCTGCGCGCCCGTGGCCTTGGCGGCCTCGATGATGCGCTCCCAGCGCAGGTAGCTGTCCTTGGGTGCGCTGCCGCCGATGTGCACGGCCTCGTCGCACACGGCCACGTGTTTAGCGTTGGCGTCGGCGTCGGAGTACACGGCGACGGTTTTCACGCCCAGGCGCTTGGCGGTCGCTGCGACACGGCAAGCGATCTCGCCACGGTTTGCAATAAGGATCTTGTTGAACATGTTTAAGCCACCTTGGCAGAACCAGAAAAGAAAGAGGACAAGCGCCGCACGACGGCGCGCAGAAACTTGAACAGCACCACCAGCAGCAGCACCGACACCGCCACCATCACCACCAGCGCGATGCCAAAGGCCACCGGGTGCTGCGTGGCCAGCCAGACCACGGCCACGACCAGGCCGTCTTCAAAGAACGACAGCCCCCAGTTGGAAAACGGCTCGGGCGAGGTGTTCACGGCAGCGCGGGTGGTCATCTTGGTGGCCAAGGCCGTGGCAGAGAGCGAGCCCCCCAGCAGCCCAGCCACCACGGCCATGGTCGCGTTGTCGGCACCGAACACGCCGTAGGCCAACGCAGCGCCCGCAGGTACGCGGATGAAGGCATGGATGGCATCCCAGGCGCTGTCCACCCAGGGCACCTTGTCGGCAAAAAACTCCACCATCAGCATGAAGCCGCTGACCATCAGCACCAGCGGGTGCTGCAGCATGACCAGGCCTGGCGGCAGGGGCATCCAGCCCAGCACGCCCATCATGCCGACCAGGAACACCACGGCATACAGCCGGAACCCGCTGGCCCAGCCCAGTGCGGCGGCCAGCGCCAGCAGGCTGGGCATGTCGAGCTTCGCAGTTGCTGTGGCTGCCGCGTCGCCCACGGCGCGCGCGGTGCCGCCATCCACATGCAGCCCCAGCGTGTGGAGCCACTGCACGATGTTGAACCACAGGGTGTCCATGGCCTGCTTGTACCGATCAGCCCAACCAGGCGGGTTTGCGCTTGTTGAGGAAGGACTGCACGCCTTCCTTGCCCTCGTCGCTGGCACGGATGTCGGCAATGCCCTGCACCGTGGTGGCAATCAGCCCGGCATTGATTTCGCGCTCAGCCACATCCATCACCAGCTTCTTGCACACGCGCACAGCGTTGGGGCTGGCGCTGGTCAGGGCCTTGAGCAGTTCGTCCACCTTGGCGTCGAGCTGGTCAGCGGCCACGACCTCGTGCACAAAGCCAATGCGCAAGGCTTCGGCCGCGCCAAAACGCTCGGCCGTCAGGAAGTACCGGTGCGCAGCGCGTGCGCCCATGGCACGGATCACATACGGGCTGATGGTGGCGGGGATGAGCCCCAGCTTCACCTCGCTGAGGCAAAAGCCTGCCGTGTCCACGGCCACGGCCATGTCGCACGCGGCCACCAAGCCCATGCCACCGGCGTACACATCGCCCTGCACGCGGGCGATGGTTGGCTTGGGGCATTCGTAGATCACGCGCAGCATCTCGGCCAGCTTGCCCGCGTCGGCGATGTTCTCGTCGCGCGTGTAGTCGGCCATGCGGCGCATCCAGTTGAGGTTGGCACCGGCGCAAAAGGCAGGGCCTTCTGCGGCGAGCACCACGGCGCGCACATCGGCACGCCCACCCACATCTTTGAAGGCGGCGGTGATCTCGGCAATGACCTCATCGCTGAAGGCGTTGCGAATCTCAGGCTGCGTGAGCGTGATGCGCGCCACGGCGCCGGTTTGGGTGATAGAAAGGTTCTGGCTGCTCATGGCTTGGACGGGTTTTGCAGAAAGTAGACGAAGTCCAGCTCGGGACAGGGCTGGCCCAGCGCGGTCAAGGCCGCAGTGATCTGCCCCCGGTGGTGCGTTCCGTGGTTGAACACGTGCGCCAGCGTGGCCGCAAACGGCAGCGATGCCGCCGTGCCGCGCATGGTGGTGTAGTCGAGCGTGCCGCCCCAACGACCAGGAGCGAACGAAGCTATCAGCGGTGCCCAGCGGGCCGCTCCTTCGCGCAGGCGGGCATCGAGTTGCGCGCGGTCGGGTTCCAGCTCGGCGTCCAGCGCCACCTTGGGCGAAATGCCTTCGGCAAAGCGCACGAACCACAGATGGTGCTCGCCCACCAGCAGGTGGTTGAGCGTGCCGTGGATGCTGTGGAAGAACAACCCAAAATCGCGCCGGTAGTCCTCTTCCGGCAGCGCCCACACGGCATCGAGCAGGCGCGCCGTGGCCCACACGTTGTAGCGTGCCAGCTGAGTGAAATGCGCAACAGCGTCCATGGCGGTTCCCGGCGGGTTACATACGGAACAGGCCGAACTTGGTGTCTTCGATGGGCGCATTGCGCGTGGCGGCCAGCCCCAGCGCCAGCACACGGCGGGTGTCGGCCGGGTCGATCACGCCGTCGTCCCACAAGCGCGCAGTGGCGTAGTAGGGGTGGCCCTGGTCTTCGTACTGGCGGCGGATGGGGGCCTTGAAGGCTTCCTCCTCCTCCATGCTCCACTGGCCGCCCTTGCCTTCGATGCCGTCGCGCTTCACCGTGGCCAGCACGCCTGCGGCCTGCTCGCCGCCCATCACGCTGATGCGCGCGTTGGGCCACATCCACAGGAAGCGGGGCGAGTACGCGCGGCCGCACATGCCGTAGTTGCCCGCGCCAAAGCTGCCGCCGATGATGATGGTGAACTTGGGCACGCTGGCCGTGGCCACGGCCGTCACCATCTTGGCGCCGTTGCGGGCGATGCCTTCGTTCTCGTACTTGCGGCCCACCATGAAGCCGGTGATGTTCTGCAGGAACACCAGCGGGATCTTGCGCTGGCAGCACAGCTCGATGAAGTGCGCACCCTTGAGCGCCGACTCGCTGAACAGGATGCCGTTGTTGGCGATGATGCCGACCATCATTCCCTCGATGCGCGCAAAGCCCGTGACCAGTGTTGTGCCGTAGCGCGCCTTGAACTCGTCGAACTCGCTGCCGTCCACGATGCGCGCAATGATCTCGCGCACATCGAACGGCTTGCGCGTGTCCACGGGGATCACGCCGTACAGCTCTTCTGCTGCGAATTTAGGAGCTACCGGTGCATGATCTGCGGGCGCCTGCGGCTTGTTTTTATTCAAATTGCGCACTGCATTGCGTGCCAGTTGCAGCGCGTGCATGTCGTTCTGCGCCAGGTGGTCGGCCACACCCGAAAGGCGCGTGTGCACGTCGCCGCCGCCCAGGTCTTCGGCCGTCACGACCTCGCCCGTCGCGGCCTTCACCAGCGGGGGCCCACCCAAGAAGATGGTGCCCTGGTTCTTGACGATGATGGACTCGTCACTCATGGCCGGCACGTAGGCACCACCCGCCGTGCACGATCCCATGACCACGGCGATCTGCGAGATGCCCATGGCGCTCATGTTGGCCTGGTTGAAGAAGATGCGGCCGAAGTGGTCGCGGTCAGGAAAGACTTCGTCCTGGTTGGGCAGGTTGGCGCCGCCGGAGTCCACCAGGTAGATGCAGGGCAGGTGGTTCTGCTGCGCCACTTCCTGCGCGCGCAAGTGCTTCTTGACGGTGAGCGGGTAGTAGGTGCCGCCCTTCACCGTGGCGTCGTTGCACACGATCATGCAGTCCACGCCGCTCACGCGGCCAACGCCCGCAATGAGCCCCGCGCTGGGCGCGTCGTTGTTGTACATGTTGAGCGCGGCCAGCGGCGCCAGTTCGAGGAACGGCGTTCCCGGGTCCAGCAGCATCTGCACGCGCTCGCGCGGCAGCAGCTTGCCCCGCGCCGTGTGCTTGGCGCGGGCCGCCTCGCCGCCGCCCTGGGCAACCTTGTCGAGCTGCGCGCGCAGGTCATCCACCAGTGTGCGCATGGCGGCGGCATTGGCCAGAAAGTCCGCCGAGCGGGCATTGAGTTGGGTGTCGAGAATGGTCATACGTTGTGGCTCTTTCAAGCGGTTTTCTGTTCTTCCAGGCCCAGCTGGTCCTTCATCTCGTCGCGGATCTTGAACTTCTGGATCTTGCCCGTCACCGTCATCGGAAAGCTGGTGACAAAGCGGATGTAGCGCGGCACCTTGTAGTGCGCAATCTGGCCCTTGCAGAAGGCGCGGATGTCGTCCTCGGTGGGCCGCGTGCGGGGCTTGGCGATGATCCAGGCACAGAGTTCTTCGCCGTACTTCTGGTCGGGCACACCCACCACCTGCACGTCCTGCACCTGCGGGTGGCGGTACAAAAATTCTTCGATCTCGCGCGGGTAGATGTTCTCGCCGCCACGGATCACCATGTCCTTGATGCGGCCGACGATGTTCACATAGCCCTCGGCATCCATGGTCGCCAGGTCGCCGGTGTGCATCCAGCCGCCGTCGTCGATGGCCTCGCGGGTCTTGGCCTCATCGCCCCAGTAGCCGTGCATGACGGAATAGCCCTTGGTGCAGAACTCGCCGCGCTGGCCGACGGGAACGATGGCGCCCGTGTCAGGGTCCACGATCTTCACCTCAAGGTGCGGCTGCACCTGACCCACGGTCGATACGCGCTTGTCCAGCGGCGTGTCGGTGCTGCTCTGGCAGCTCACGGGGCTGGTCTCGGTCATGCCGTAGGCAATGGTGATTTCGCGCAGGTTCATCTGCTCCACCACACGCTTCATCACCTCGGTGGGACAGGGCGAGCCCGCCATGATGCCGGTGCGCAGCGTGCTCAGGTCGAACTCGGCAAAACGCGGGTGGTCCAGCTCGGCAATGAACATGGTGGGCACGCCGTGCAGGCCGGTGCAGCGCTCGTCCTGCACCGTCTGCAACACGGTGATCGGGTCGAATCCGTCATTGGGGTACACGATGGCAGAGCCATGCGTGAGGCAGGCCAGGTTGCCCAGGACCATGCCAAAGCAGTGGTACAGCGGCACAGGGATGCACAGCCGGTCCTCGGGCGTGAGCTTCATGCATTCGCCAATGAAGAAGCCGTTGTTCAGGATGTTGCGGTGCGTGAGCGTGGCCCCCTTGGGAAAGCCCGTGGTGCCGCTGGTGAACTGGATGTTGATGGGGTCGGTGGCCTTCAGCGTCGCTGCGATGTGCGCCAGGCGCGGGTCGGCCGCGTTGCCGCGCGCCAGCAGGTCGGTAAAACGCAGCAGCCCGGGCTCGTCGGCGCCCTGCCCCGCCCCGTCGTCGATCCACACCACGGTGTTCAGGTGGGGCAGCTTCACAGAACCCAGCTGGCCTGGCTGCTGGTGGTGCCACTCGGGCGCCAGCTCGCGCAGCATGCCCAGGTAGTCGCTGGTCTTGAAGCGGGCCATGGTCACCAGCAGCTTGCAGCCCACCTTGTTCAGGGCGTATTCCACCTCAGACGTGCGGTACGCCGGGTTGATGTTGACCAGCACCAAGCCCACCTGGGCGGTGGCCAGCTGCATCAGCACCCATTCGGCATTGTTGTGCGACCAGATGCCCACTCGGTCTCCGGGGGTGAGCCCCATGCCCAGCAGCGCGCTGGCCAAGCGGTGGGCTTCAGCCTGCAACTGAGCGTAGGTGTAGCGGCGGCCCTGGTGCACACTGACCAGCGCCTCGCGCTCGGGCTGGCGGGCCACCATGTCGGCAAAGAAGGCGCCGATGGTCTGCTCGATCAGGGGAACATCGGTGGCGCCACGGGCGTAGCTCTCCACCAGCGGTGCGGATTGTGTTGCGGCTGCAGTCGTCACGGGTTTGTCTCCTCGGTCATCCGGCCAGCGCAGGCAGAACGCGCACGGCGGGCGGGCAATTAGCAAGCTGGGGCAAGCATAGAAGCCCACGCCCCGGCCGGGTTGCCACAATGGTTGCAAATCGTGCCACGGCTGGCACACTCTGTGGCGTGAAACTGCTCGCCCCACCCGCTCCCCGCCTGCCCGCACCCGCTACAGCCCCCGCCGCCACGCCCATCGCACCTGCGGCCACGCCGATAGCGTTCGTGCGGGCCATTGTCCTGGCCTACGAAGCGCGCGGCAAGAGCCCCGACCACGCCCTGACCCAGGCACAGATTGCGCCGCAACTGCTGCAGGACGACAGCTCTCGCATCACCGCCTGGCAGATGGAGCAGATCTCCGACGCCGCCATGCAGGAGCTGGACGACGAAGCCCTGGGGTGGTTCAGCCGCCGCCTGCCCTGGGGCAGCTACGGCATGCTGGCGCGCGCCAGCATCAGCTCGCCGACGCTGCAGGTGGCCCTGGCCCGCTGGTGCCGCCACCACGGCCTGCTGGCGGACGACATTGCGCTGCACCTCACCACCCAGGGCGACACCGCCACCCTGGCCATCACCGAGGCCCGCGACCTGGGTGCGCTGCGCGAGTTCTGCCTGGTCTCCGTATTGCGCAACGCGCACGGACTGGCCTGCTGGATGGTGGACTCGCGCATTCCGCTCATTGCCGCAGAATTTGCCTTTGATGCGCCCCCGCACGCCGATGCGTATGCCGTGCTGTTCCGAGGCCCCGTCACCTTCCACGCACCACGCACCGCCATTCACTTCGACGCCCGCTACCTGCACCTGCCCCTGCGCCGCGACGAACAGGCCCTGCGCCAGATGCTGCAGCACGCCCTGCCCCTGACGGTGCTGCACTACCGCCGCGACCGCCTGCTGGTGCAGCGCGTGCGCCAGCTGCTGGCTGCCCCCCTGCCGGGGCAACCGGCCCACGCCCTGCCCCAGCACAGCGCGGATTCGCTGGCCGCGCTGCTGCATGTGTCGCCGCGCACACTGCACCGGCAGCTGAAGGAAGAAGGCGCCACGCTGCAAGGCCTGAAAGACGAGGTGCGCCGCACCCGCGCGGTGGAACTGCTGCACCGCACGCAGCGGCCGATCAAGCAGGTGGCCGAGGCGGCGGGTTTCGAGAACGAGAAGAGTTTTATCAGGGCGTTCCGCGGGTGGACGGGGCAGTCGCCGGCGGAGTTTCGGAAGGCTGTGCGGGTATAGGTAAGCGGCAGACACTGCTGATCAACCCCATTCACAGGGGGCCGTTTATGGCCACAACGTGGTCTACAGTACGCAGACATCTCTCCTCTAGAGCCGTATGCGACGCTTCTGTCTTACCCTACTCTTTGCCACTCTAACTCTATGGATGCAGCAAACACTCGCTGCAACGGAACTAGAAGAACGCGCGACGATTTCTGCGTCGGTACAGCAAGCACTTCTTTCCGAAAATTTCTCTCGGCTGGAAGAAATTTCGCACACCTATCGAAAAGAAAAGAGTCGTAGTTCTAGTGGGCTATGGAAGCTCACTTTGTTCTACGCGGGGATAGGACGTGCCATCGATGCTCAATCGGTAGGCAAAGACCCTGAAGCCGCTTTTAAGGCCCTGGAAGATAAGACGGACAGATGGATACAGCAATATCCGAAATCGCCCAGCGCTTATATAGCCAGAAGCATGGTGTTGATTGGACGCGGCTGGGCTCATCGAGGCGACGGAACTTCGTCCACTGTCAAACCAGAAGCCTGGGCGCCATTTCGCAAGTACATAGCAATGGCGCGGCAAAACCTAGAGAGCAACAAGACAGTTGCAGCGAAAGATCCTAGGTGGTACGAGACAATGCTGACGATCGCTCGAGCGGAGGGTTGGGAGCGTAAGCAGTTTGACCGTCTACTGAATGAAGCTCTTGATCAAGAGCCATTCTTTTATCAAACATACTTCATGGCACTTGAGTATCTCTTGCCGAAATGGCATGGAGGAACGCAAGAGATCGAGGACTTTGCAAACGACGCAGTACGCAGAACCTCAACGCAGGAAGGGCGCGGCATGTACGCCAGAATTTACTGGTATGCGTCCCAAACTCAGTTTCAAAATGATATTTTCGAAAAATCGCTAGCCGTCTGGCCTCGCATGAAAGATGGCTTCGAAGATGTCGTTTCGCGATATCCGGATGCGTGGAATTTCAACAACTACGCCAAGTTCGCCTGCCTGGCGGGTGACCAGCGAAAGACGCGTGAACTCCTTAAGCGCGTTGAACTCGTTCCCATGGCTTGGAATCCGCCTTCATTGCACGGACAGTGTGCCGATTGGGCACACCGGTAGTTTGAGTCAAGTAACCCTCATACCTGTCATGTCACTGGCATGCGCACGTTGAGTGTCCGAACGTTGAGTTGCTGCATATTCCCCCACTAACAGCTGCTCATGGTCACTATCAAACGCGAGCCGCACGAGGGGAATGGCAAACGGCTCGTTAAGCGACGGCATCACCATGATCCACCTACACCACTGCGTCAGTGCCCGCTCCTTCCGCCCCCTGTGGATGCTCGAAGAGCTGCAACTGCCCTATCAGCTCCACATGCTGCCCTTCCCGCCGCGCGCCAAGGCGCGGTGGTTTCTGGACGAGAACCCGCTGGGCACGGTGCCGCTGCTGGTGCAGGGCGATGTGCGCATGACCGAATCCGCTGCGATGTGCCAGTACCTCGCGGCCACACACCCGGATGCGGGGCTGGAAGTGGCGCCCACGCACCCGGCGTATGGCGCCTACCTGAACTGGTTGCACATGAGCGACGCCACGCTGACCTTTCCGCAGACGCTGGTGCTGCGCTATGGCCGCTTTGAGCCTGCGGAGCGGCAGCAGCCGCAGGTGGTGGAGGACTACAGCCGCTGGTTCCTGGCCCGGCTGCGCGCCGTAGAGACGGCACTGACCCACAGCCGCAGCGACCATCTGTGCGCGGGCAGCTTCACGGCGGCGGATGTGGCGGTGGGGTACGCGCTGCTGCTGGCGCAGCACCTGGGGCTGGATGTGCAGTTTGGCCTGGCCACGCAGGCCTATTGGCAGCGGCTGCAGCAGCGGCCCGGCTACCAGCGTGCCATGGCAGCGCAGGTGCGGGCTGCCGAGGAGCAGGGCGTGCCCACAACCCCGGCGCCGGATACGCGTCCCTGAGCGCCGTCAAGAGCCCCTGAGCGCGCGCCCTCAGTCCTTGGCCTGCAGCCCCGCTGGCGGTGCATGTGGCGCATGGGGATCGGGGCTGAGCAGCGATTGCACCAGCGCCCGGAACTCGGGCGAGTGGCGCAGCACGCTGCCGCCCGCCTCGATGAGGTCGGTGACTTCTTCCGACGTGATCGAAAACGCCGTGGGCACCTGCAGCAAGCGGCGGCGTGCGATGTCGTCGGGGGCGTCGCGCAGGTTGACGGGGATGACGTGGATCTCTGCGTCGGGCGCGAACACGTCGTTGGCGCCGGTGGGGCCTGACGCCAGCGAGCGCTGCCATTGGCGTGTGATGTCGCGCAAGAACTCTTGCGTCTCGCGCGTGGCGCGGGCGCCGGTGCCGAACAGCAGGGCGTCCACCACCTGCGCCATGTTGGGCACCTTGTCGCTCATGTCGATGTTGACCGAGGGATCGCGCTCGGCGTTCACCGTGATCAGCACCAGCTTGCGGATGGTGGCAGGCGGTATGCCGACCTCGCTGAAGGTCTGGCGCAGGCCGCCATTGGCCAGGGCGCGGTCCAGCAGGCGCTGCACCCCCAGGTTGTCGGCCAGGCCGCCATCGACCAGATGGATGTAGGGCTTGCGCTGCGCATCCACATAGCTCAGTTCATGGGCGCGATTGAGCCGCACGCGGTAGTCGCCCGTCGCCGCCGCGGCGACCGATGGGGAGGGACGATCGGGGCATTGGTCGGCGTAGTTCTTGAGCGTCATCGGGCTCAGCAGCAGCGGCACCGCCGACGAGGCCGCCACGGCGAACGACAGCGGCACCTTGCGCAGGTCTGAGCAGATCAGCGAAAACTGCTCCCAGGTGAACTCAAAGCCGGTGCCCAGCGACATGTCGGTGGCGGTGATGAACAGCTGCGGGTGGCGCGGGCGCCGCTCCACGTCGCCAAAGGTGAGGCCGCCATACAGCTTGTCCAGCCGCCGTGCCAGCAGGTGGGTGCGGCCCAGCCAGGGGGAGGTCAGGTCGATCAGATTGCCCGGGCGCAGCGCCTGGGTGATGAGGCTGTTCTGGAAGTTCTGGCGCAGAAAGTCCTGTTCAAAGCGTGGCAGCCCTTCGATGCCATGCGCCGCAAAGTAGGCCGCCACAATGCTGCCGCCCGACACGCCGCTGACCACGTCGGTGGCGTCCAGCAAGGTGGTGGGGTTGCCGTTCCACACAAACCGCGTCTGCTGCAGCTCGGTCAGCACGCCATAGCCAAACGCGGCGGCTCGCGCCCCGCCGCCTGAAAGCGTGACGGCCACGAGGATGGTCGGGTCGCGCTCGGACTTGCGCACAGGGATGTTCTGATCGCCCGCAGGCAGGGGTTCGTTGATCCAGGGTTTGACCGACGAACAGCCCGCCAGCAGCGCCAGGGCGGCAGCCAGTACCGTGTGCTTCATGACCCGCGCAAAGGTGTTCATCGCCATGTCCCTTTTTTCTGTGCACCCGTGTCAGCAGCCGAGCAAGCCGGGCAGCTCGGCCATGCTGCGAAACACGTGCTGCGCCCCTGCCGCCCGCAGCGCGACCCCATCGTCCAGCGGGGCGTAGGCAAACACGGTGGCCCCGGCAGCCACACCGGCGGTGACGCCGGTCACCGTGTCTTCGACCACCGCACAGAGCGTGGGCGCTGCCTGCAGCGCTGCAGCGGCGGCCAGGTATACGTCCGGTGCGGGCTTGGTGGCGGGCATCTCGTGGCCACTGAAAATGCGGCCCGCAAAGTACGGCGTCAGGCCCACCTTGGCGAGCTGCATCTCGACCTTGAAACGGTCGGCCCCCGAGGCACAGGCAATGCGCCCGCCGTGGTGGGCGTGCACACGCTCGACAGCGCCGTGGATGTGCTCGATGGCGGTGAGCTGCGCCTCCAGCGCAGCATTGCGGCGCGCGTAGAAGGCCGACATCCATTCGTCGGTCAGCGGGCGGCCCGTGTGGTGCTCAATGCGCGCGGCCTCGCTGCGCACCATCTTGCCGATGAAGAGGCGCATGCACTCATCGGGCGTCAGCACCCACCCGGCCTCGGCCAGCATGTCGCGCAGCACGCCGTTGGTGATGGGCTCGCTGTCCACCAGCACGCCGTCACAGTCAAACAGGATTGCCTCAAATTTCATAGCTATCAAGACATATTGCACTAGCGCTTGGGGTGGTTTTGGCTTGAATTTCAGCCATGGAGATCTCCATCGACATAGAACCAGCGCCCCTCCTCGCGCACAAAACGGCTGGTCTCGTGCAGGCGCACGGCGCGCCCGGCGACACGGTAGCGGGCCACAAACTCGACCACGGCGTGGTCGGCATCGGTGGCGACGTATCGGCGCACGTCCAGCCCGAGCCATTTGGCCCCCGCGTCAAAGTCGAGCGTGGCCGGGCGCGTGCTGGCGTGCCAGGTGGCCTGCAGGTAGTCGGCCCGCTCGCACGCAAAGGCGGTGTAGCGCGACCGCATGAGGCTTTCGGCATCGGGAGCAGCCATGGCATCCAGCCCAGGTGCCGCCAGGTAACGGCCGCAACAGCTGGCGAAGGGCAAGGGGGCTGCGCTTTTGCCCTTGCTGCCACCCGGGCCAGCAGGCGTCAGGCGCCCGCAGGGGCAGGGGTCGTTAGGCTGTGGCAAAGGCATCGTGATGCCCTTCAGCGCAAGGCACCAAACACCTTGCGCGCGATGGCGCTGCCGGCGGCGGCCGGGTCCTGGCGGATCTTGCGCTCTTCTTCGCCGATCATGAGGTACAGGCCGTCCAGCGTCTTGCCGGTGACGTACTGCGCCAGGTTGGCGTCTTCGGCCTTCAGCAGGCCAAAACTCGCGGCCTTGCCCGCGAAGGCGTTGTATTTCTGCGTGAGGCCGACTTTCTCGGTGGCCTGGTTCACCACAGGCAGAAAGCGCTGGCCCAGTGGCGTGCGCGTCTTGTCGGCAAAAAAGGCGGTCACCGAGTTGTCGCCGCCGGTGAGGATGTTCTTGGCATCGGTCACCGTCATGTTCTGCACCGCGCCCACCAGCAGGTCCTTGCCCATGGGCACGGCCGCTTCGGCAGCGCGGTTGATGGACACGACCAGCTCATCGATGCGCTTGCCCTGGCCCAGCGACTTCATCACCTTGGCGGCGTCGTCCAGGTAGCCCGGCAGGCCGATCCGCACCTTGGGGTTGCCCAGAAACCCGTCGTTGCGGCCCAGCAGCGACACCGCCGCCTGCGCGCCCTGGGTCAACGCGGCCTTGAGGCCGCTGGAGGCGTCGGCATTGGTGAGGTCGCCCAACGACAGCGCCCAGGCGTGCTGCGCAGTGGCGCACAGCAGCGCACCCATGAGGCTGGTTTGGTGGAATTGGCGGCGTTGCATGGGGCGGTACTTTCGATGGGGGCAGCAGAGGAGGCCCGCTCGGCCGCCACTGCAATGAGGGCGCACTGTGCCGGAGCCGTGCGGGGGATTGCCCGGGATTTTCGCTCAGCGAATGAAGGGCAAGCCGCAGGCCGTAGACTGGCCCCACCCAAGCATCCAACAAGGAACCTTGCAATGTGGCAAATGAGTGTGCCGTGGTGGGAGTTTGTGCTGCGCGGCGTGGTGGTGTATCTGTTCTTGCTGGTGTTCATGCGCCTGTCGGGCAAGCGGCAGACAGGGCAGTACGAGCCGTTTGACCTGATCCTGCTGCTGATCCTGTCGAACGCGGTACAGAACTCGATGAACGCGGGCGACAACTCGCTCGTGGGCGGGCTGATCTCTGCCAGCACGCTGATGCTGCTGCATGTGGCGCTGGCGCGGCTGGCGTTCCACTTCCCGCGCATCGGGCGCTGGGTGGACGGCAAGGCCCAGGTGCTGATCCACCAGGGCGAGCTGAACCAGGCGCTGATGCGCAAGGAGCTGCTGACCCGCGACGACGTGGAGGCCGCACTGCGCGCCGGTGGCTGCCTGCACGCGCACGAAGTGGAACGCGCCACCATCGAGACCAACGGGCAGATCACCGTGGTGCTGCGCCGCCGTGGCGAAGAGGGCTGAGCCGCCCCGCGCCCACTCCAACAATCTACGCCCCCCATAGGCCCTTACAACACACGCGACCCGATATGACTGCACTGAACGTTCTGGGCACCATGCTGATGCCCTGCTCCTACGACCCGCTGACCGGCTACTACCGCGATGGCTGCTGCAACACCGACGAGCACGACCACGGCACCCACGTGATCTGCGCACGCATGACACAGGCGTTTCTGGACTTCTCGCTGTCGCGGGGCAATGACCTCATCACCCCCCGGCCCGAATACCGGTTTGCAGGACTCAAGGCCAACAACCGCTGGTGCCTGTGCGCCCTGCGCTGGAAGGAAGCCTATGAGGCGGGTGTGGCACCGCCGGTGATCCTGGAGTGCACCCATGCGCGTGCCCTGGAGTTCGTGACGCTGGCGCAGTTGCAGAGCGCGGCGCTGTCCAGCAGCTGACTGTTCTGACAAGCGCGGGGCGCAGCCCGGGCCGGGTGTGCCGCCCCTTGCACCCTACCTCTGTCGGGTTGCCGGTGATTGGCTGCACGGCGAAAGATCAGGACTTTGTGTTCCTCCCTTTCGCTGCACATGCGGCCACACCCGTCACCATGACTATCACCCTTCCTGCCCCGCTGCGGCGCGCACGTGCCGCTGCCACCCCGCCCCGTTCAACCACCCCGCTGCGCCTGTGCGCAGTCAGCGCGGCCGTGGCCGCTGCTGCACTGCTGAGCGGCTGTGAGACCACCAACATGCGCATGGGCAGCGCCGATGCCAAGACCGTGGCCACCGGCAGCGCTGCGGGTGGAGCCTCTACCGGCGCCAGCGACTCGCTGGAGCGTTGCGAAAGCCCGCTGGGCACCGTCTCCTTGATCGAGAACCAGCAGGCTGGCTGGTACACCATCCTGCGTGACCAATACCGCCTGCCGCCCACGGCCAACCTGCTGCGTCTGCTGGTGCAGCAGTCCAACTGCTTTGTGGTGGTGGAGCGCGGCGCCGCCGGCATGAACGCGATGACGCGCGAGCGCGCGCTGATGCAGTCGGGCGAAATGCGGCAGGGCAGCCAGTTTGGCCAGGGGCAGATGGTGGCCTCGGACTATGGCCTGTCGCCCGAAATCGTGTTCCAGAACAACAATGCAGGCGGTGCCTCTGCATCGCTGGGCGGCCTGGTCGGTGGCCGTGCGGGGGGCCTGCTGGCAGCCATCGGCGGCAATATGAATACCAAGGAGGCCAGCGCGCTGCTCACGCTCATCGACAACCGATCCGGTGTGCAAGTGGCGGCGTCAGAAGGCAGTGCCGCCAAGACCGACTTTGGCGCCATGGGGCAACTGCTGGGCGGATCGGGCGGCGCGCGCATGGGCGGCTACTCCAACACGGCCGAAGGCAAGGTGATTGCGGCCGCTTTCATGGATGCGTTCAACCAGATGGTGCAGTCGCTGCGCAACTACCGCGCCCAGACGGTGAAGGGCCAGGGCCTGGGGGGTGGCGGGCGGCTGAGTGTGGACGGCGCCGCACCGCCCTCGCAGACAACGGCCGCGCGTGCTGCCGCGCAAAACAATGGAGCCACCGCAGGACTTTCGCTGCGCGATGCGCAGGCCCGCCTGAACGAGCTGGGCTACAACGCGGGCACGCCCGATGGCGCCATGGGCGGCAAGACTACGGCAGCGCTGCGCGCCTTTCAGAAGGACAAAGGGCTGCCCACATCCGGGCGGCTGGATGCGGCCACGGCGGCGGAACTCGCCCGCTGAAGCCTGAGGGATGCCCCGGGCACACCGGGGCGGGTGGCTCTGCAGCAATGGGCCAATGGGCGCGCTCCAACACAAAGCGGATCACAGCCGATCAAAGAAAAGCCCCCCGCAGCAACTTCGCTGCGGGGGCTTTGGGTTGGTTGGGGGGCCGTACAGCCCCCAGCACTCAGTTTTGCGTGTAGCAGGTCTTGGCGGGCAGAACGGTGTCCACGTAGCTCTCCACACTGGCCGCCGTCGGGAACGCGGTGGGTATCTGATCGCCAAAGATGCACAGGCGGGGCCCCTTGCGTGCCCAGACAGCGCGCGATGTCAGGCCCGACGGCTGGGTCCACAGCCCCCAGAAAGCGGTCAGCGTGGCCGTGCTGCCGTTGCGGTCGAACGCTACATTGCCCACATCGGTCAGCGGACCTGCGACGGTGCCCGTGCCGGAACAGTTGGCGTCGGCATAGGTCACCACGCCAATCTGCCCCACGACGCGGGTGTCGCTCTGGCGGGTGATGCGCCACAGCGAGCGTCCCCAGGTTCCTGGCCGCACCACCACGCACAGCTCCTGCTTCCAGTCGCCCTCCGGCAGCCCCAGCGCCGCCGTCGCGCAGCTCACGTCCACCGAACTCACATTGGCCGACCCTACCGTGCCCGTTCCGTTGCGCACCGTGCAGCTCTGGCCCGAAGGCTGCGTGCGCACCGTGATGGCGTAGGCCGTGCCACCCGCCAGTGCCGTGCCAAACGTGAAGCCGCCGTTGCTGGAGACCGACAGATCGTCGCGCCCGTTGTTCTGCAGCACCACGGCGCCACCCGCCAGGCCGCTGACCGAGCCGCCCACCGTGTAGGTGGCAGCCGCCAGGTTTTCGCAGCGCACCTGCACGTTGCTCACGTTGGCAGTGGCTGTGCCGGTGCCTTCCGTCACCGTGCAGCGCTGCCCGCTGGGCTGGGTCTTCACGGTGACGGCATAGGCAATGCCGTTGTCCAGACGCGTGACGAACACGAAGTTGCCATTGGTGTTCACCGTCAGGTCGTCCTTGCCGGCGTTCTGCAGCGTCACCGTTTTGCCAGCCCCCAGGCCGCTGACCGCGCCGCCGATACTGAATGCGCCAGCGCTGGGCGGAGGCGTGCCGTTGTCGTCATCACCGCCGCCACAGCCCACCAGCAAGGCGGCAGCCAGGCCCAGGGGGGCCCAGCGGAAGATAGGTCGTGCAGAGTGCCAGGTGCGCCCGGCACCCGTTGCGCTGGCTTGTCGTGTCATGAACAGAAACCTCGTGATGGTGAATGGAGCGCGGATTCTGTGCAGCACCCCATCCCGTGCGAAACCCTACGCTGGTAGGGTTTGCGCGCCGCCCATACTGCTGAACACTTGGCAGAATTTGCCCGCAGGCATACCTTCTGGCACCGGCATCCCGCCGGGTTGCGCCCCCTCCACCACCGCATGTCCTCCACCTCTCAGTACGCGCTCATCCTTGACGACCATCCGTTGGTGGCACACGGCATGGCCGAATTCCTGCGCGCGCGACTGCCGCAGATGGACGTGGTGGTGGCCGCTGGGGCAAACGACCTTCTGCGCTGGGTGGACACGCGGGGCACACCGGCCATCGCGCTCATCGACTTCTGGCTGGCAGAAGGCGCCGCCGTGGGTCTGATCGCCCAGGTGCGCAACCACTGCCCCGGAATGCCCATCGCGGTGATCAGTGGCGACGATGACCCCGCCGTGATGGACCAGGCCCGGCAGGCAGGCGCGCAGGGATTCATCCACAAACAAGCGGCGCCTGAAACCTTCGGGCTGGCGGTGGAGGCCTTGCTGAGCGGGCTGGTCTGGTTTGAACCGGGCCATCCGGGCAGCCAGCCGCTGCGCAGCCGCGACCTGCCGGTGACACCGGCCGAGCTGGGGCTGTCTGTCCGGCAGGGCCAGATCCTTGCGCTGGTGCTGCAGGGGCTGCCCAACAAGCGCATTGCATCGCAGCTGGATATTGCAGAGAGCACCGTGAAGGAGCACGTGACGGGCATCCTGGAGCGGCTGCGGGTGCGCACACGGGTCGAGGCCATCACCCTGCTGCGCGGGCGGCGGCTGGAGCTGCCCTGATGCGCCTCGTCCGGGTTGTGGTGCTGGTCGTGGCCCTGTGCCTGCAGACGGCATTGCCCGCAAGGGCACAGCTACTGAACGCGGACTTGGCCGAGCTGGACCGGCTGCAAAACCTGTCGCAACGCAACAGCGCCGAAGCCGTGCAGGCGCTGCAGGCCGCCGCGGCACGTTTTGCCAACGCGGCCGATGCCGCGACCCGGCGCACTTACTTGGCGGCGCTTACAGACGCAGCCTTCGAGACCGGGCAGACAACGGTGGTGACCGAGGGCATTGCGCAGCTGAAGGCGCTCGCCGCTGCGCAGAAAGATCCGTCGTCGCAGGTGCTGGCTGTCTGCTTCGAGGCCCGGCAACTGGCCGTGGCGGGAAAAACACGCGCCGGACTGGACGCACTGGCGCGCGAAGCGGCCGCCGCCGAGCGCGCACCCGACCCCTGGGTGCGCTGGCTCTACCACCTGACGCTGGGCGCCCTGCACAGCGGCAACGGCCAGTTCGAAACGGCGATGGCCCACCTGCTGCGCAGCCTGGAACTCTCGCGCACGCTGCCACGCCAGGCGGCCACGTCTGAGCTGCGGTCGCGCACCCACCTGGAGCTGCTGCACTTCGACATGAAGAACCCGGAGCGGGCGCTGCAAACCATCCGCGAGGCGTTGCCCCTGGCCGAAAAGCTGGACGCCCGGCAGGCGCAGGGCTGGCTGCACCTGCACCGTGGGAATGTGGAAAACGTGCAGGGCAACCTCGACACCGCCGTGGCCGCCTACCGGCAGTCCCTGCAGATCGCCCGCGCTGGAGGGCTCACCGGGCTCCAGGCCACGGCGCTGAACAACCTGGGCGACGTCCTGCTGCAGCGCAAGGCGTATGCCGCGGCCGAGCCCGTGATGCGCGAGGCCCTGGCCGCGTACCGCGATGCACACGAGCTGAACGGGGCCGCAATGGCGCAGGCCAATCTGGGCTTTGCACTCATGGGCCAGGGCCGCATTGCGGCCGGCGTGCATGAGGTGGAGGCGGGCATCCGGTTTGTGCACGAAGCGGGCTCCCTGCCCATGGAAGAGCAGTTGCTGGGCGAGCTGTCGCGCATGTACGAGCAAGCCGGCCTGTACCGCGAGGCCATGGCCACCACCCGCAAGCAGCAGGCGCTGGCCAAGGAGCTGTTCCATACCGAGCGCGACCAGGCTGTGACGACCTTGCAGGAGCGCTTTGACAGCGCTGAACGGCAGCGCCAGATCGAGCAGCTCGCGCAGGCCAACCGGGTGCAGGATGCCGAGCTGCGCGTGCGGCGCATGCAGCAGATCGGACTGGCGGCTGCGGTGGCACTGGCACTGCTTGCGGCGGGCGCCAGCTTCTGGCTGTACCGCCGCACGCGCACTGCCAATGAGGCCCTGGCCGCAGCCCGGCGCCAGGCGGAAGGCGCCCTGACCGAAAAAAACCTGTTCCTCGCCACCGCCAGCCACGACCTGCGCCAACCCGTGCACGCCATGTCCTTGATGGTGGAGGCGATCAACCTGCGCAATACCGACCCGGTCCTGCGCCCGCTGGTGGCCGACCTGCGCACCAGCATGCAGGCCATGAGCCAGCTGTTCAATGCGCTGCTGGACCTGTCGCGCCTGGAGTCGGGGCAGCCGCTGGGCCACAAAGCCGCCGTGGACCTTGGCGCCCTGCTGGCGGACGTTGTGCGCCTCTTCCGCGAGCAAGCCAGCCTCGGCGGCCTGACCCTGCGGCTGCGGCTGCCGCGCCGTGGCGCCACCGTGTGGGCCGAGCCGGTGCTGCTGCGCCAGGCGCTGGCGAACCTGGTGCAGAACGCCATCCGCTACACACCGCAGGGCAAGGTGCTGGTGAGCGCACGCGCACGCGGCGGTGACTGGCTGGTGGAGGTGCGGGACACGGGCATTGGCATTGCCCCCGCCGATCAGGCCCGGGTGTTCAGCCCCTACTATCGGGGAGCGCGGGCCGACCAGATGGACGAAGCGGGGCACGGCCTGGGCTTGGCTGTGGTGGCGCGCTGCGCCGAGCAGTTAGGGGCGGCGTACGGCGTACGTTCGCTGGCGGGACAGGGGTCGCGCTTCTGGCTGCGGCTGCCAGCCCATGTGGCACCCGATGCAGGCGCGTCCACCGCCCCCGCAACGGCACACCGCCAGTCCATCGTGGACCGCCCGCTGCAGGGCCAGTGCCTGGTGCTGGACGATGACCCCCAGGTGCTCAAGGCCTGGCGCGCCATGCTCGAAGCCTGGGGCGTGACGGCAGCCTATGCCACCACCGGGGCCGAAGCCCATGGCCGGCTCGACGAAGGCCTGGTGCCAGATGCCATCTTCTGCGACCAGCGACTGCGCTCGGGCGAGAGCGGCTTTGACATCCTGCGCACGCTGCTGGCCCGCTGCCCAGCCGCCCGGGGTGCGATGGTCAGCGGCGAGTTTGACGCCCCCGCCTTGCGGGACGCCGAAGACGAGGGCTACCTGGTGCTGCGCAAGCCCGTGAACCCTGCAGAGCTGCACGCTGTGCTGGCGCAGTGGCTGGCCCCCAGCAACAGGCGGCAGGACCAGAGCGCGGTGCCTTTCCCATAAGCACAGACAGCTACCTTTTCAATAGCGCATTAGTACACCTACCGGTGTCTTTCGAAGCCCCAGCCGCCGCAGAACGTGCGGTTGTTGCCTGCGGCCTGCTCAGGCAAAGGCAGGTATCACGGCACCGGTCGTCTGCCAGCGGTGCACCGCCCGTCTGCCCGCTGCACGCGGCGATCACGCAGCCCCCTACCATCCGCAGCCAACGACCGGCGACATCGACACGCTGGCAAATCACACCAGGAGGGAGCCACACCATGACCACCACCGGGACCACCCCGCCCCCACCGCCCGGCCAGCCCCGCTGGCTGTACCAGGCGCAGGATGCACAAGGCCGCCCCACCGAGGGGTTTGTGCATGCCCAGACGGCCGAAGAAGCCATGCAGGCCATTGCGGCGCTGCAGCAGCCCCCGCTGACCCAGGTGCAGTTGCACACCTCGGGGCTGTATGCCCGTGCGATGACCGAGATGGCGGACGACGCACTGGGCACCCTGGACGTGAAGGCACTGCGCCAGCTGGCGCGCGACCAGATCGAAGCGCAGCAGAACCCCGGCCTGTGGACCACGCTGCGCCAGCTGCTGCGCAACAACCGTACCTGGCTGCTGGTGTGCGCGGCCCTGGTGGCGCTGGCCGTGTGGCGCCAGTGGAGCCCATGGGTGCAAGGGATTCTGGTACTGGCCATGCTGGCGCCGCTGGGGGTCTTTGCCTACATGCACCAGTTTCAGCGCACGTACCAGCAGATGCTGCACGCGCACGCCACGGGCGACCTGCCCCGCCTCGACGTGCTGGCCCAGCGGCTGGCCCGCGCGGCCGAACGGCATGCGTTCTTGCGGCAGCCCGCCTGGGACGCCGCGGTGCGCATGGCCTGGTTCGAGGCGCGCGCCGAAGGGGTGGACGCCGCCATCCTGCGCTTGCGCATCCACCCCATGCGCCCGGCGGACGAAGGCGAATTCTTGGCCCGCATCTATACCTTGCCCCTGGCCACGGGCGACCATGCGGGCTTTACCGCCCGCCTGCGCGAGCTGATGGCGCAGCGGCCGGGAGAGCCCACTCTGCAGTTGGACCTGGCCCTGGGTGAGGCCCGCGCGGGCCACACCGACGAAGCGCAGCGCCTCGTGGACACGCTGCAGCCCGCCATGCTGCCACCCCACGGGCAAGCGTTCATCGACTGGGTGCGGGGCATGATTGCGCTGCGCGACCCGGCCCGGGCGGGCGAGGCCGCCAGCCACCTGGGCAAGGCGTGTGAGCAGTTTCTGGGGCTGGTGCGCAAGGCCCCGGGCGCCTGGCCCTCACTGGCCGTATGCACCTGCGACTACGCACTGGCACTGGCCTGGAGCGGGCGTGCCGAAATGGGGCGCACCGTGTTTGCCAGCGTGCAGCCGGTGGCCCGGCACCACGCCGAGCCCGAGCGGCTGGCGCTGCTGGAGCGCGAGTTGCGCCTCAGGGGCTGAGCGTTTTTTGAGCTGCGCCCGAAAGGCCGGCGAAAGGCGGGCCGAGAAACCTGACTCGCAGGCTCAGGCCAGCGCGCGCTGGATGATGATCTTCTGCACGTCGCTCGTGCCTTCGTAGATCTGGCACACGCGCACGTCGCGGTAGATGCGCTCCACCGGGAAGTCGTTCACCACGCCGTAACCGCCCAGCGTCTGGATGGCGGCGCTGCACACGCGTTCGGCCATTTCGCTGGCAAACAGCTTGGCCATGGCGGCTTCCTTCAGGCAGGGCTTTCCGGCATCGCGCAGCGCGGCGGCGTGCCAGATGAGCTGGCGCGCGGCCTCGATCTGCGTGGCGCAGTCGGCCAGGCGGAAACCCACGGCCTGGTGGTTGAAGATGGCGGTGCCGAAGCTTTCGCGCTCTTTGGAATACGCCAGCGCCGCGTCGAAGGCGCTGCGCGCCATGCCCACGCTTTGGGCTGCGATGCCGATGCGGCCGCCTTCGAGCGCGCCCAGGGCGATCTTGTAGCCCTCGCCCTCGGCACCGATCAGGTTCTCGGCGGGGACGCGGCAGTTGTCGAAGTTGATCTGCGCCGTGTCGCTGCTGTGCTGGCCCAGCTTGTCTTCCAGCCGCGCCACCACGTAGCCGGGGTTGTTGGTGGGCACTAGGAAGGCGCTCATGCCCTTCTTGCCCGCGCCCTTGTCGGTGACGGCGATGACGATGGCCACATGACCGTTCTTGCCGCTGGTGATGAACTGCTTGACCCCGTTGATCACGTATTCGTCGCCCTGCTTCACCGCCGTGGTGCGCAGGGCGGAGGCGTCGGAGCCCACATGTGGCTCGGTCAGGCAAAACGCACCCAGCATTTCGCCACGCGCCAGCGGCGTGAGCCAGTCGCGCTTTTGCTGCGCGTTGCCGTAGCGCATGAGGATGGCGTTAACCGGGCAATTGGTCACGCTGATGGCGGTGCTGGTGCCGCCGTCACCGGCGGCGATCTCTTCGAGCACCAGCGCGAGCGTGAGGTAGTCGAGGTGGGCCCCGCCAAACTCTTCGGGCACGCAGATGCCATACGCGCCCAGCGCGGCCAGGCCCTGGTGGACCTCCTTGGGGAAGTGGTGTTCCTTGTCCCAGCGTGCGGCATTCGGCCACAGCTCGGTTTGCGCAAAGTCGCGCACCGCATCGCGGATCATTTCCTGGTCTTGGGTCAGCAGCATGGGAGTGTCTCCAGAGTCGTTGTTCAAAAATTCGGGGGCTTAGTGGCTTGCGGGACTACCAGTGGGCAGCGCGGCGGCCGTCGTAGTGCAGCAGGCGGCCCTTGTCGGCAGCGGTCACGCTGGCCAGCGTGCTGCGCAGGCCGCGCACACTGTCTTCCACCGTCAGCGGCGCACCGCCGCCGCCCATGTCGGTCTGCACCCAGCCGGGGTCGATGGTGACCAGCGTGGCGCCAGGGTAGTCGTGCTGCGCGGCGGCCACGGCCATGTTCAGCGCGGCCTTGCTGGTGCGGTACAGCCACGAGCCGCTGTTGGGCACGCTGCCGATCTGCGACATGGAGGACGACAGAAACGCAAACACGCCGCCCGCGTCCGCCACCAGAGGCGCCACCTGCGGAATGGCCTGCATGGCGCCCAGCACGTTCGTGTGCATGACGGCATCAAAGTCTTGCTGCGTGGGTGGGGTGAGCGCGTTGGGGCGGCGGATGACACCGGCCACATACAGCGCCAGGTCCAGCTTTTCGCCGTCAAGCTGCCAGGCCAGGCCGCTCACGCTGGCGGGGTTGGCCACATCCACGGTGAGCACCTCGGCGCCCAGCGCCAGCACGCGCTCGCGGCCGGCGTCGTCGCGCACGGTGGCGATTACGCGGCGCCCGGCGTCGGTGTACTGGCGCACCAGCTCCAGGCCGATGCCCCGGGACGCGCCCATCACGAGTATGGAGTTCATTTTCAAGCCCAATATGCCGCAAGCGCTAGTGAATCATGCGCCAACAGCTATCAATTCAGGAGTAAACAAAACAGCGACACCCACTCAGGCAGACAGGTAGCCGGCGTACTCGAAATAGCCCGACCACGCGGGGTCGTACGCCACCTTCAGCTCCAGCGATGTCGCCTCGTCGCGCAGCAGCAGGGGCGCCAGCGTCTGTTTGGCCAGTTGCTCGTCGCTCACGTAGTACAGCGCCTGCCGGCGGCCCGCGCGCATCAGCGTCAGCACCAGAATGCCCAACTGCGGCACCTGGAGCAGCGTGGCGGCTTGCTCGTGCAGGTCTTGCACGGCGGTCAGTGTGTCGCTGTCGGGCACCGCCAGGTCCACGGTGAGGGCATAGGCCAGGTCGGCCCGCATGGCCACAGCGTTGGCACTGGTGTTGACCATGACCACGCCAGTCTCGGGCGCGTCTTCGCTGTCGATGTCGTCAGGAGGCAGTTCGTTGCCGTCCTCGTCGATGGGGCAGTCAAACTGCAGTTCCAGCCCGTCCCATTCGGCATCGCCCGTGGGAAAGTGGCCGGTGTGGCCCAGGGTGTCGGTCCAGTAGCGGTCGAACACCGGGGGCAGCTGGCTCAGCGGCACCCAAGGCGTGTGGGTGTCGCCGGGCTCGCCCACAAAGTCCACCGCGCCCACCTTCACGGCAAAGTCGTACTCGCCCAGCACATGGTCGAGCATGATGAACGCCATGTTGCGCGCGTGGTCCTGGTAGTCGCTGGGGATCTCGCGGCCAAAGCGGATCTCCAGCGCCGCCTGCCCGCCATCCTGCTCCAGCGCCACCAGCACGTCGGACGTGGCCAGCTCAAAGCCTTCCATTCCGATGGGAAAGTCCGGCTGCGCGGTGCGCTCGCGAAACGCACGCACGCGGTAGTGCGGCAACGCGGG
The DNA here is from genome assembly GCF_007993815.1 of Acidovorax delafieldii. Classification (GTDB taxonomy): domain Bacteria; phylum Pseudomonadota; class Gammaproteobacteria; order Burkholderiales; family Burkholderiaceae_C; genus Acidovorax; species Acidovorax delafieldii. The sequence continues at coordinate 7,939 of NZ_VJWE01000003.1, read as the reverse complement.
TGCGGCCGCCACCACCTGCGCCAGCAACGGAAACCGCTCGATGCTGCCGTGGGCCGTGACGATGAGGTCCACCACGGCATCGGCATCGTCGCCGGACATCTCCAGCGCCAGGCCTTCCAGGTGCTGATCTATCAGCGCATTGGCCGCCCCCACGCGCTCGCGCAGCGGCTGGGCCTGGAGCGATGCCTGGGCATCGGAAAACGCGTGCCAGAAGGCGCCGATGGCGGGAGAGGGAGTTGTCATCGCGGTCCTTGTACAAAGTCGGGGATCATCCCATCTCCAGCCAGCGGCCTCAGACGAGTTCCAGCGCCACGGCCGTGGCCTCGCCACCGCCGATGCACAGCGTGGCCAGGCCCTTGGTCAGACCGCGCGCCTTGAGGGCATGGATCAGCGTGACCATGATGCGCGCACCGCTGGCGCCGATGGGGTGGCCCAGTGCGCAGGCGCCACCGTTCACGTTGACCTTGTCATGGGGCAGGTCCAATTCCTTCATCAGCGCCATGGGCACCACGGCAAAGGCTTCGTTGATCTCCCACAGCTGCACGTCGCCCACTTGCCAGCCGGCCTTGGCGAGTGCCTTTTGTGTGGCGCCCAGGGGGGCGGTGGCAAACCACTCGGGCTCTTGTGCGTGCGTGGCGTGGCTCACGATGCGGGCCAGGGGCTTGGCACCCAGCTTCTTGGCCGTGGACTCGCGCATCATCACCAGCGCGGCCGCACCGTCGTTGATGCTGGAGCTGGACGCGGCGGTGATGGTGCCGTCCTTCTTGAACGCGGGCTTCAAGGTGGCGATCTTTTCGAGCTTGACCTTGCCCGGGCCTTCGTCCACCGACACCACGGTCTCGCCCGCACGGGTCTTGACGGTGACGGGCACGATCTCGGCCGCGAAGGCGCCCGACTCGGTAGCGGCCTTGGCGCGCTGCACGCTGGCGGTGGCAAAGGCGTCCTGCTGCTCGCGCGTAAAGCTGTACTTGGCCGCGCAGTCTTCACCAAAGGTGCCCATGCTGCGGCCCGCTTCGTAAGCGTCTTCCAGGCCGTCGAGCATCATGTGGTCGAAGATGCGGTCGTGGCCCAGGCGGTAGCCCCCTCGGCCCTTTTGCAGCAGGTAGGGGGCGTTGGTCATGCTTTCCATGCCACCCGCCACCATCACGTCGTGCGTGCCGGCCAGCAGCATGTCGTGCGCCATCATCGCGGCCTTCATGCCGGAGCCGCACATCTTGCTGAGCGTGACGGCGCCCGCGCCCTTGGGCAGGCCGCCTTTGAACGCCGCCTGGCGCGCGGGTGCCTGGCCCTGGCCGGCCATCAGGCAGTTGCCAAACAGCACTTCGCCCACGGCGTCGGGCGAGACACCGGCACGCTCGATGGCGGCCTTGATGGCGGCGCCACCCAGGTCGTGCGCGGCCAGGCTGGAGAAGTCGCCCTGCAACGAGCCCATGGGGGTGCGTGCAGCGCCAACGACGACGATGGGGTCTTGGATGGACATGGTGAAGGTCTCCTGGGTAAGGGTCAGAGGAAAAGTGGGGACGAAAAACGGGGTTTTGGCGGGCGCTCAGCGGGCCGCAGCGCCTTGCGCAAAACGCCGCTCCGTGTCGTAGGGGAAAACATCAAACATATGACCCGCCTGGATGCGCTCCTTGTGCGACAGCCAGAACGCGGCGTCGAGCAGGTCGGCGTGGTGCTGCATGAACACCTCGCGCACCGCGTCGTTGCCCAGTAGGAAGGGGCCAAAGGTTTCGGGGAACACATCGCGCGGGCCCACGCTGTACCAGACCTCGCCGCTCATCTCTTCTTCCTCGTTGCGCGGCGTGGGCACGCGGCGGAAGTTGCAGTCGGTGAGATATTCGATCTCGTCGTAGTCGTAGAACACGACCTTGCCGTTGCGCGTGACGCCAAAGTTCTTCCAGAGCATGTCGCCGGGGAAGATGTTGGCGGCCACGAGGTCCTTGATGGCGTTGCCATATTCGATGACGCTGTGCTCCATCTGCTGGCGCGCGCGCGGGTCAGACAGGCCGGTGTCGAAGGCCTCTTGCAGGTAGATGTTGAGCGGGATCATGCGCCGCTCGATATAGAGGTGCTTGATGATCACCTCGGTCTGGCCATCGCCATCTCGATCACTGATTTCGAGCTGGCTGGGGGCGAACTTCTCGATCTCGGCAATCAGCGCATCATCAAAGCGGTCGCGGGGGAAGGCGACTTCGCTGTACTCCAGCGTGTCGGCCATGCGGCCCACGCGGTCGTGCTGCTTGACCAGCAGGTACTTGGCCTTGATCTGTTCGCGTGTGGTTTCCTTCTGGTGCGGAAAGTAGTCCTTGATGAGCTTGAACACAAACGGGAAGCTCGGCAGGTCGAACACCAGCATCACCATGCCCTTGATGCCGGGGGCGATGCGGAACTGGTCGCTGGAATGCTTGAGGTGGTACAGGAAGTCGCGGTAGAACAGCGTCTTGCCCTGCTTGGCCAGGCCCAGGGCGTTGTAGATCTCGGCGCGCGGCTTGCGCGGCATGAGGCTGCGCAAAAACTGCACGTAGGCGCTGGGGATCTCCATGTCCACCATGAAGTAGGCGCGGGCAAAGCTGAACAGCATCTGCATGTCGTCTTCGCCGAACAGCGCGGCGTCGATGGTCAGCTTGCCGCTGTCGTCGTGCAGGATGGGTAGCGCAAACGGCACCTCGTTAAAGCCGTTGATGATCTTGCCCACCACATACGCGCCCTTGTTGCGAAAGAACAGGCTGGTGAGCACCTGGATCTGGAAGTTGGTGCGCAGCCTCACCTTGTCGAGCCGGCTGCGCATGGCGCCCACCACACAAGCGGTGTCACGTGGCAGGTCGGCAAATTCGCGCTGCAGCTGGAAATTTTCGACGATGGCCTGGAAGGTGTCGCCCAGCGTATCGCGCGTGGGGTAGTAGGCGCGGTAGGTGGGCCGCGCGGCAGGCTCGTCGTTCTCGATGTATTCGGTGCTGACCGCAGGCCGCACAAAGATGAAGTCGTTGTGGAAATGCGTGCGGTGCAGGATCTTGGTGGTGACCGAGTTGAAGAAGGTTTCGGCCAGCTCGGGCTGGTGGTGGTTCACCAGCAGCCCGATGTAGTGCAGCTTGACCTGGTGCCAGACATCCATCGGCTGCGCGCCGGCCTCGAACTCTTTCTCCAGGCGGCGCACGCATTCCTTCACCCGCAGGTCGTAGAACTCGATGCGTTCGCGCTGTGCCCGCTGCTGGCCGTGCCAGTCAGCGGTTTCAAAACGGTGTTTGGCGCGCGCGGACTCGGTGCGGAACAACCGGTAATGCCGGTTGAAGCCGTCCATCATGGCCTTGGCAATGCCGTAGGCCTGGGGCGCATCAAGGCGTTGCGGGAACATGGTGGCGGGCCTATTGGCTTCTTCGTCAGCGCAACCGTCGCTCGGCAGACACAGGGCGGCGGCAGGCCTACTGCCGCCGGGTTGCGGCCACCCCGGCAATTGCCGCCTTGTACAGCGATTCCAGACCTTCGGTGCTGTCCACGGACATGTGCAGGTTGTTGATCAGCCCATCCTTGAGGCCATAGCACCAGCCATGCAGCGTAACCTTCTGGCCCCGGCCCCAAGCGTCCAGCATCACGGTGGTCTGTGCAATGTTCACCACCTGCTCGATGGCATTGAGCTCGCACAGCACGTCGTGGCGCCACTCAGGCGCGGTGGCGGCGATCAGGTCGCGGTGGCGGTCACGCACGTCCTGCACATGGCGAATCCAGTTGTCGGCCAGGCCCACGCGCGTGCCCTCCAGCGCGGCCAGCACACCGCCGCAACCGTAGTGGCCCACCACCATCAGGTGCTCGATGCGCAGCTGGTCCACCGCGTACTGGATGGTAGACAGGCAGTTGAGATCGGTAGGCACCACCACGTTCGCCACATTGCGGTGAACGAAGACCTCACCAGGCTCCAGCCCGGTGATCTGGTTGGCGGGCACCCGGCTGTCGGAGCAGCCGATCCACATGTACTTGGGCTTCTGCTGCGCCAGCAGGCTGGTGAAAAAGCCGGGCCGCTCGCGCTCCATCTGGGCCGCCCAGGCGCGGTTGTGAACAAACAGGTCGTCGATGGAGGAAGGCATGGGGTCCTTGGTGTGTGAGGGTTGGTCGATCAGTTGTCGCAGGTCAGCAGGTTTCGGCAAACAGCTCGCGGCCAATCAGCATGCGGCGGATCTCGCTGGTGCCAGCACCAATCTCGTACAGCTTGGCATCGCGCCACAGGCGGCCCAGCGGGTACTCGTTGATGTAGCCATTGCCACCATAGATCTGCACGCCTTCGCCGGCCATCCAGGTGGCCTTTTCGGCGCACCACAGGATCACGCTGGCGCAGTCCTTGCGGACTTGGCGCACGTGGTCGGTACCCAGCATGTCGAGGTTCTTGGCCACAGTGTAGGCAAACGAGCGGCCCGCCTGCAGCACGGTGTACATGTCGGCCACCTTGCCCTGGATGAGCTGAAACTCGCCAATGCTCTGGCCGAACTGCTTGCGGTCGTGAATGTAAGGGATCACGTTGTCCATCACGGACTGCATGATGCCCAGCGGGCCGCCGGTCAGCACCGCGCGTTCGTAGTCCAGGCCACTCATCAATACCTTGGCACCGTTGTTCACGCCGCCGAGCACGTTTTGTGCAGGCACCTCGACGTCCTGGAACACCAGCTCGCCCGTGTGACTACCGCGCATGCCCAGCTTGTCGAGCTTTTGCGCAATCGAGAAGCCCTTCATGCCCTTCTCGATCAGGAAAGCCGTGACACCGCGTGCCCCCATTTCAGGCTCGGTCTTGGCATACACCACCAGGGTGTCCGCATCGGGGCCGTTGGTGATCCACATCTTGCTGCCGTTGAGCAGGTAGTAGCCGCCCTTGTCCTCGGCCTTGAGCTTCATGCTGATCACGTCGGAGCCCGCGCCGGGCTCACTCATGGCCAGCGCGCCCACGTGCTCGCCGCTGATGAGTCTGGGCAGGTACTTGGCCTTTTGTGCCTCGTTACCGTTGCGGTTGATCTGGTTCACACACAGGTTGCTGTGGGCGCCATAGGACAAGCCCACCGAGGCACTGGCGCGGGAGATTTCTTCCATCGCCACCATGTGGGCGAGGTAGCCCATGGCGGCGCCGCCATATTGCTCGGGCACCGTGATGCCGAGTACGCCCAGATCACCCATCTTCCGCCACAGGTCCATGGGGAATTGGTCGTTGCGATCAATCTCGGCCGCGCGGGGAGCGATCTCTGCCTGCGCGAAGTCGCGCACGGCATCGCGCAGGGCATCGATATCTTCGCCCAGCTGGAAGTTGAGGCCGGGAAGGTTGGCGGGAATGCTCATGGGGTTTGTCTCCTCGTAGAAGGTAGGGAAATGGGCAGGGCTCAGCCCTGGATGCTGTCGCGCCCGGTGACCGCCATGAGAGTGCACCCCATGGTGGCGACCAGCTTTTCTTGGTTGCCGTCGATAGCGAAGGCTCGGCCTTCGCAGACGGTGATGGTGCGGCCGGGCTTCAGCACCCGTCCTTCCATGCGGAATCGCTCGCCTTTGGCAGGGGCCAGCAAGTTGATCTTGAATTCGATGGTGAGCACGGCGGCATCTGCCGCCATGAGGGTGAAACCGGCATATCCGCACGCTGAATCCAGCGCGGTGGACACCATGCCCGCATGGAGAAATCCATGCTGCTGGGTCAGGGCGGCAGCCCAGGGGAGTTCAATGTCTACAGCACCTGGCGCCACCAATCCCAGCGACGCGCCAAGCGTCTTCATGGCCCCTTGCCGCGCAAAGCTGTCACGCACGCGGTCGGCAAAGTCAATGCAACGCGGCTCAAAGGGGGGCGTGCTCACTGCAGTCTCCTAATTTACGTTTACGTAAACGTCAATTATGGATCAATTTTGCTTTTCTACCTTGGCCAGCAGCGAGCGCGCCTCTTCTTCGTGCTCGCGCACCTCTTCCAGGTTGGCCTGCAGATCGGCCATTTGCTCTTCGAGTTGCTTGCGATGGACTACCAGCACGTCCAGAAACTTGCGGAGCTGTACGCCGGTATCGCGGGGGCTGTCATAGAGGTCGATGATCTCCTTGGCCTCCGTGAGAGACAGTCCCAGGCGCTTGGCCCGCAACGTCAGGCGCAGCCGCGTGCGGTCGCGTGCGCTGTACACCCGGTTGCGGCCGGCGGCGCCGGTGCGTTCAGGCTGCAGCAAGCCCATGTCTTCATAAAAACGGATCGCCCGGGTGGTGAGATCGAACTCTTTGGCAAGGTCGCTGATGGTGTAGGTATTGGCCATGGTGGGTGCTGCACACAGCAGTATCGGTTTCGCACAGGAGACAGCCGGGTGGCTGCAGCTCCCTACAATGCATCGAATGCATGACGTTTACGTTAACGTCAATGCTAACCCATCACACCGCCTCCATGAATCCACTTGAACACCAGATCCACTACCCGCTCGGCGACGCGCTGCCCGTCGAGGGCGCCACCTTGGAGGTCGCGCCTGGAGTGCATTGGATCCGTATGGGCCTGCCCTTTGCCCTGGATCACATCAATCTGTGGCTGCTGCGCGATCGCCAGCCGGATGCTGGCGGTGTGCTGGTGGACGGGTGGACCGTGGTGGATTGCTGCATCGACAGCGCTGCGAGCCGCGCGCAGTGGGAGCAGATATTTGCGGACTGCCTGGAGGGCTTGCCCATTCTTCGCGTCATCGTGACCCACATGCACCCAGACCACATCGGGCTGGCACATTGGCTGTGCGAGCGTTGGGATGTGCGCTTGTGGATCAGTGCCACGGACTACAACGTAGCGCGTGTCGCCGTCTATGACCCGCAGGGGTTTGGCGGGGAAGCAGGGGCCGATTTTTATGCGCTGCACGGTGCACGAGAACCGTCTTTTTTGGACCATGTGCGAGGACGCGCATCGTATTTTCCGACCCTGGTCCCTGCTCTCCCACCCCGTTTTCAACGAATCATGGATGGAGACACGCTGAACATCGGGGGCCGCATCTGGCGTTGCATTAGCGGCTACGGCCACGCGCCTGAGCACATGGCATTGTTTTGCGCTGAGCTGACCACCTTGATCAGCGGAGACATGGTGTTGCCGCGCATCTCGACCAATGTCAGTGTCCACGCCAGCGAGCCAGAGGCCAACCCGCTACAACTGTTCTTGACCTCGCTCTTGCGGTATCTGGATCTACCAAAAGACACCTTGGTGCTTCCATCGCATGGCAAGCCGTTTACAGGCCTGGGCACGCGTGTAGCGCAGCTACAAAACCATCACCGCGAGCGGCTCACTGAGATTTTCCAAGCCGCGCACACCCGTGCACTAAGCGCCGCGGATACTTTGCCGATTCTGTTTCAACGCCAGTTGGACACCCACCAGATGACTTTTGCTATGGGTGAGGCGCTGGCACATCTTCATCATCTGTGGATGGATGGGAAGCTGGAGCGTTTTCTCGACCAAGCCGGGGTTCAGAGATTTCGCGCACCGAACGGTGGATAAACGCACTCAATGCGTGGCCAGCCAGCGCTTATTGGGCACCAATCAAATAGCACACTCAGCCGCACTGATAGATGGTAATCAATGCTGGTAAGGCGTGTGAGCCGATATAGGCGCCTAGGTGGTTTAAATAATTTTGCGCGCCCCCAAAAGCAAAAAACCCCAGTCATATCTGACTGGGGTTTTCTGGGCTGTAAGAGCCTGACGATGACCTACTTTCACACGGGAACCCGCACTATCATCGGCGCAAAGTCGTTTCACTGTCCTGTTCGGGATGGGAAGGAGTGGGACCAACTTGCTATGGTCATCAGGCATAACTTGGTGCTGGGCAGTTTTTGTGAACTGCCTGGCGAATTCATAGAGTCTGGAATCAGATGTTTGTGTTTTGACTGCGTCTAACTTGGCATAACAGACTTTGAGCTTCACGCTGGTTGCGTGTTGGCTATCAAAGTTATAGGGTCAAGCCGCACGAGCAATTAGTAT
>NZ_VJWE01000002.1 GCF_007993815.1 Acidovorax delafieldii | reverse complement strand
CGCCGCTGTTGCCGCTTTCGCCGCCTTTGGCGCCCATGCCGATGAAGCCGATGGCTCGCAATTTGCCCTGAAGTTCGACACCAACCGCACCCGCGCTGAAGTGGCTGCCGAAGCTGTTGTCGAAGCCCGCACCCACAACATGGAACCCGCAGGCTCGCGTGTGGTGACCTATAAGTCCACCGCCGACCGCGCTGCCGTGCGTGCCCAAGCTGCCGAAGCCGTGCGCACCGGCCAGATCCCTTCGGGCGAATTCAGCGCCATGTAATTTGGCAGACCAACTGCTGAGATTGGTTTGAAGCAGTTGCGGGACTTCCCATGGCGGTGGCACCTCGCGCGGTGCGGGTGTCGCTGCCATGGGGAGTGTTAACTGAACCGCAGGGGCGGGCAGGCAAAAAGGGCTCCCTTTGGGAGCCCTTTTTGTTGGTGCCTGCCGTGTAGCCGCGCCCCCCCAAGGGCGCCAGGCGCGCCCCCGCAACGTCGCTTACAGCGACGGGTCGATCAACACCTTGGCGCCGGTATTGCGCGGGCCGTAGAACGCGATGGACTCGGCGCTCAGCGCCCCGGCCAGCGACACGGTGCGCGCGTAGTGGCTGGCGAACGTGGTCTTCAGCTCGGCCGCCACGCGCTGGCGCAACGCCTGGGTGGCCTCTTCGCCGATCTTCTGCAGAAACGGAAACAGCAGCCATCCACCCATGCCCCAGGCCATGCCAAAGGTGCGGTGCACTTCGGTCGGGCGCGTGTCCAGGTGGCCGTACAGGTACACCTGCTTGTGCACGGCCGAGCCGTAACGGCTGTATTCCTTGGCCTTGCGGTTGATGGCGGCCTCCATGCACTGCAGGATCTGCCCGGCCAGCGTGCCGCCGCCCGTGGCATCAAACGCAATGGTGGCGCCCGTGGCGGCCAGCGCATCGGTCAGTTCGGCCATGAAATTGGGCGCGCTGCTGTCGCACACATACTGGGCGCCCAGCTCGCGCAGCAGCGCCGCCTGCTCGGGCTTGCGCACGATGTTGACCAGGCCGACACCGTCCTTCTGGCAAATCTTGAGCAGCATCTGGCCCAGGTTGCTGGCCGCAGCGGTGTGCACCAGCGCGGTGTGGCCTTCGCGCTTCATGGTTTCGACCATGCTCAGCGCAGTCAGCGGGTTGACAAAACACGACGCGCCCTCAGCCGCCGTGGTTCCGGGCGGCAAAGGCAGGCACTGCGCTGCAGGCATGGAGCGGTACTGCGAATACATGGCGCCACCAATCACTGCCACCGTGCGGCCCAGCAGCGCCTGCGCAGCGGGCGATGCACCCGCAGCCACCACCAGACCGGCGCCCTCGTTGCCCACGGGCATGCTCTGGCCCAGGCGTGCCGCCATGCCGGGCATGGCGCGCTCGGGGATGCTGGCCGTGGCCACCGGCCGCTCGGCCGTGCCCGTGACCTGCACGGTGGACAGATCAGCCGGGCCCAGCAGCAGGCCAATGTCCGATGGGTTGATGGGCGTGGCCTGTACCTGAATCAGCACTTCGTCAGGCCCTGGCGTGGGCACGGGTGACAGCTCCAGGCTGATCTGCAAGGTGCCATTGGCTTGTACAAGCGAGCGCAGCTGCAGCGCGGTGGTAGGGATGGATGGGTTCATGGAGGATTCGCAGTGGGATGATGGAAATGGGGCCGCGCGCATGAAGCGGCGCGACGTGGAGGGAGGCTGGGGTGCCAGCAGGTCACAGCCTCTCCACCTGCCGCGCCATTTTTCACCAGGACGCCGGGTTTTGCTGTCCCCTCGGTTTTGCACCCCACAACGCCGTCAGTTTGCTGGTGCGCAAGGCACGCGTTCACCCCATCTCCTTCAGCCTTCAACTACCGGCAACAGCACAGCCCTCGGTCCTGCCAGAGCGCCAGGTCAGCAAGACCAGCAACGCGGCCACCAGCAACAAAATAGCGCTGACGACAAAGGTGCTCTGGTATCCGTTGCGGTCAAATAGCAGGCCCCCCACCGTGGAGCCCAGGCCGATAGCCAGTTGGACCACCGCCACCATGAGACCGCCTCCGGCTTCAGCGTCTTTCGGCATCGACCGGGCGACCCATGTCCACCAGCCCACCGGCGCGGCCGTAGCCACCAGGCCCCACACACCCAGCAAGGCAGTGACAGCGGTGAGCTGGTCACCCAAACAGATCAGCGCGATGGCGATGAGCGCCATCAAGACGGGTGCCATGAACAGCGTTGGGTAAAAGCCTCTGGCCAGCGCCGCGCCGACGAGTGTGGTGCCCACAAAGCCCGCCACCCCGATCACCAGCAGAATGAACGACAACGTGAACCCACCCACATGCGTGACGGTTTCCAGAAATGGCCGCAGGTAGGTAAACAGCACAAACTGTCCCATGAAAAAGCAGCCTACTGCCAGCATGCCCACAGCAATCATCCGGCACCGCAGCAGCCTGACAACCGCACCACCAGAGCCCCCCGCACGCTGCTGACCGGCAGGCATGGGCGGCAGGCTCACCCACTGCCAGATGAAAGCCACCACCGCCACCGGCACCAGCCCCCAGAAGGCCCCACGCCACCCGACCAGAGCACCCAGATAGCTGCCCAACGGCGCCGCCACCACCGTGGCCAGTGCGTTGCCACCATTGAAAATGGCCAAAGCCCGTGGCACCTGCTGCGCAGGCACCAGCCGCATGGCCGTGGCCGCAGACAGCGACCAGAAGCCACCCACCACCACTCCGATGAGCGCGCGGCCTGCCATGTACACCGCATAGTTCGGCGCCAGTGCAATGACTGCGCCAGAGAGGCACATCAGCGCTGTGAGCCCCAGCAACAAGGTCTTGCGGTCCACCCGGCCTGCCAACGCAGCAATGCTCAGGCTGGTGAGTACGGCAAAGGCGCCCGATATCGCAATGCCCTGCCCTGCCCCGCCTTCGCTGACCCCCAGGTCTGCCGCCATGGGGGTCAGCAGGCTAACGGGCATGAACTCCGACGCGATCAGCGCAAACACGCAGAGCGTCATCGCAAAGACGCCGCTCCAGCGCGCAGGCTGCACCGCTGCACCCAGCGCACCGTCGAAATCGACCGACGGCGCAGCGCATACCTGAGTGGTCATCGTTTACGCCAGGTGCTTGCCAAAGAACGCCGTCAGCTTGTCCCACGGGATCAGGTTCACGCGGTCATACAGATCCACGTGGCCTGCTCCGGGGACGATGTGCAACTCCTTGGGCTCGGCAGCACGTTGGAACGCGTCTTCGCTGAACTCCTTGGAGTGCGCCTGATCGCCCGTGATGAAAAGCATGGGGCGCGGAGAAATCGTCTCGATGTCATTGAACGGGTAGAAGTTCATGAACTTGACGTTGCTGGTCAGCGTGGGGTAGGTGGTGGTCAACGGCGAACCGCCCTTGGGAGTGAACTCGCCACGCGGGGTGCGGTAGAAGTCGTAGAACTCGCGTTGAATGGGGTGAGTGTCTGCCGTCAGCTGGTGCACCGTGCCACCGATGTACTGGGTGGCACCGTCGGTGAACTCCACATACCGCTGCTCGGCAGCGGCGGCAATGATCTGCTTGCGCTGCTCCACGGTTTGCGAGTGGTTGAGCGCATCACGGTTGGCAGCGCCCATGTCGTACATGCTGACCGTGGCGATGGCCTTCATGCGCGGGTCGATCTTGGCAGCGCTGATGACAAAGCTGCCGCTGCCGCACACACCAATGGCACCGATGCGCTCGCGGTCCACCATCGCCTGCGTGCCCAGAAAATCCACCGCTGCACTGAAAGCCTCGGCATAGATGTCAGGCGCCACTGCGTTGCGCGGCTGGCCGTCGCTCTCGCCCCAAAAAGGCAGGTCCAGCGACAGCGCGACAAAACCCTGCTCTGCCATCTTGGTGGCATACAGGTTGGCGCTTTGTTCCTTGACTGCGCCCATGGGGTGGCCCACCAGAATGGCCGGATTTTTCTTGCTGCGGTCCAGGTTCTTGGGCACAAACAGGTTGCCAGCCACCGCCATGCGGTACTGGTTCTTGAAGGTCACCTTGCGCACGGCCACCTTGTCGCTTTGGTAGAAATTGTCGGCGCCGCTAAGCTTGCCGTGCGCTGGCTGCGGCCCCGCTGCCATCGCACTACCACCCGCGGCAGACAGCCCGCCCCATACCGCCGCACCGAAGCCCGCCCGGATGAGGAAGTCGCGCCGGTCCGAGGTGAGGGGGGCTGTGCCGGGTATTGGGTGCTGCGCGTGGATGTTGGAGAGTGTGTTGTGCATGTTCGATGCTCCTGGGGAGGTAGGAAATTGGGGAAGGACGAGAAATCGAGAAATGAAGGCGGGGGTCGATGGCGCGCCTTCGTTGGACGCTCCAATGCTTTGTCCACGCGTCAATCGCTGGCGCGTTCGATACGCACCTTCAAAGGCCCCTGGCGCTGCAACGCGGGCAGGCCCGTGTCCACTCTGCCCAGCCGCACCAGGCCGCGTGCATAGGCGTCATCGCCCACGAAAATCGCCAGATTGCCCCAGGGCGCGTAGTAGTTGATGTCACCTGTTTTGGGGGTGATGCCCGCCGGTGCCCCGTCCACCGACAGCTTGCGCGGCAGGGTGGCGATGCGTTCGATCTCCGCGTAGTTCTGCAACGTCAGCGACAGCGGCAGTTGGGCCACAAAATCGCGCGCTGCGGCGTTGTTGTCCAGGGTGGCGGTGGCAATGGCGCCATCAATTTGCAGATGAATTTTCATGGGGCCCTGCTGTGCAAAGGTGGTGGCGGGCATCACCCCGGCTGCCAGGGTGAATCCCAAGGCGACACCCACCAGGGCGCGGCGTTGGAAGGGGTGGGTGCTGATGCGTTGTGCCATGGCGAGAAGTTTGCCCAGCATTGCTTGCGCCGACTAGATAATGAATGGCGAATGGGTTTATAAGACTGGCTAACCAATCAATCCAGAGAATCAGACATGGCGAGACGCAACCTGAACGATCTGATGGCCTTTGTCACCGTGGCGCGCGAGGGCAGCTTCACCCGGGCCGCAGCCACTCTGGGCGTCACGCAGTCCGCGCTGAGCCAGACCATCCGTGGCCTTGAAGAGCACCTGCAGATCCGGCTGCTCACACGCACCACGCGCAGCGTCTCGCCCACACCAGCGGGCGAACGCCTGATGCAAGCCATCGGTCACCGCTTTGACGATATTGAGGCCGAGCTGGATGCGCTGACCGCACTGCGCGACAAACCCGCAGGCACTGTGCGCATCACCTGCGGCGACCACGTCATGCACACCACGCTGCTGCCCAAGCTCATGCCACTGTTGCACGACAACCCCGACATCACGCTGGAGTTCGACATGAACTACGGCTTTCGCGACATCGTGGCCGACCGTTTTGACGCCGGGGTCCGCCTGGGCAACACCATCGACAAGGACATGATTGCCATGCCCATCGGCCCGCCGCTTCGCATGGCCGTGGTCGCATCGCCCAGCTACTTTGCCGCCCATCCCATTCCCAAAACCCCGCACGACCTGACGGCGCACCGGTGCATCAACCAGCGCATGCCTACCTCGGGCGGCCTGTACGTGTGGGACTTTGCGCGCAAGGGCAAACAGGTCAACGTGCGGGTGGATGGCCCGCTGATCTTTAACACCGCCCCGCCCCAGGTCGATGCAGCGTTGGCCGGGCTGGGCATTGCGCTGCTGCCCGAGGACGAACTGGCCACCCACATCGAAGACGGACGCTTGGTCCGAGTGCTGGAAGACTGGTGCCCACCGTTCGCGGGCTACCACCTGTACTACCCCAGTCGGCGTCAGCCATCGCCTGCGTTTTCGCTGGTGCTGCAGGCGTTGCAGCTGCGGTGAAGAGACTGCTTGCAAGCACGCGGGTGGCTAGAGATCACGAGGCTGCGAATACGAACAAGGGTTAGACAGCGGCCTGTTGCGACCCCTTGTCACGTTGGAGCGATTCAGTGCTTGACTTAGAGTGCACTCCAACTTTCAGAATCGTTCCCATGGCATCCCTCCTCCCCATTGCCGAAGTCGCCAGACGCACCGGCCTGACCGCACACACCCTGCGCTACTACGAGCGCGCCGGTTTGATTGCGCCGGTAGCCCGTGCACCCGGTGGCCAGCGCCGCTATGCGGCGTCGGACATGGAATGGATCGGATTCCTGCTGCGCCTGCGCGAGACCCAGATGCCCATCGGGCAGATGCAGGCCTTTGCGCGGCTGCGCAGCGAAGGGAACGCCACCGCCCCCGAGCGGCGCCAGTTGCTGGAACAGCACCTGGCGCAGGTGCTGGCAACGATCACCACGATGCAGCAAGCCGCACAGGCGCTGCAAGCCAAGATCGCGCACTACCAGGGCCTGGAAGCGTCCCTTCGGTCCACCCCGTCATCCACCCACCAAGGAAGCGCCCATGTCCCCCCAAACCCAACCCCGCTATCTCCAGGGCCTCGCCAAGCTGCGCGAAATCGACGGCCACGCGGGTGAGCGTGTCGTCGCCAGCCTGGCCGACATCGCCCCCGACTTTGCACGTTACCTGATCGAGTTTCCGTTTGGCGACATCTATTCGCACCCCGGACTCGATCTGCGCAGCCGCGAGATTGCAGTCATCGCCGCACTGACCGCGCTGGGCAACGCCACGCCACAGCTCAAGGTGCATTTGCAGGCGGCGCTCAATGTGGGCGTCACCCGCGAAGAGGTCGTGGAGGTGCTGATGCAAATGGCGGTGTACGCAGGCTTTCCGGCCGCGCTCAACGGACTGGCCGCGGCACGCGAGGTGTTTGCAGCGGCCGACGCACAACCAGAGGCCGCTTGAAGCGCCCTGCCGCCCCGCCCTGTCCTGCCTGCTACGACTGCAGCGAGGCGACCGCCTATTTGGCGGCCCCCACCGGCATCGGCCGCACCAGCCGCACCGGCAGCTTGCTGGCCCGCGCGGCATCGCCGCGCGCCTCGCCGGTGGACAGGTTCACCGCCCAGCCGTTGATCATGGCCGCCTGCCGCGCGCCATCACCCGCCCGGCTCTGGGCGATGTTGCCGTAGGTGTACTGGTTGACGCTGGGCGCGCTCACGTTGGCGGTGGACGTCCAGTGCCACTGGCCCGGCGCCGCAGGGAAAAGGAGGGGGTTGAGGCCCGGGGGCGACAGCGCCTTGTCCACCAACCGCTGCAGCTCTGTCGCACGGGGCAGGCGCCAGCCCACACCCTCGGCCTTCCAGCGGTCAGAGGCCAGAGCCGTGGCCTCAGCACGGTCCAGCAGCAGGGGCTGGCCCGTGCAGGTTTTGCCGGTCCATTGCATGCCCTCCACACAGCGTGGCCAGGCCAGGCCGGCACGCTGGTCCAACACATAAGCACCATCGGCGGACAGGGACCAATCGGCGGCCACCTGCGAATCGGCGGCCTGCGCAGGCCCGGCAAACAGGGCAACCAACAGCGGGGGGACGAGCGGCAATAACGTTTTCATGGGCAAAGCAGGGGCAATGAAAGCCAGGTACAGGTCCGAGGGGCATAGAGGCATCACAGAATGCCTTGGCGACACCCTAACCCGGCAACGGCCTGCGCGCCACCCACCATATCAAGAAACCCGCGCGGCCCGCCGCTTGTCCATGCGGCCACCCACGCCCACTCCTGCCAGCGAGCCTGACGCGGCCAATGCCTCGGCCAGGAACCCCACAAACGCCTGCACCCGCGTCGAAAACTGGTGCCGCTGCGGGTACACCGCGTAGATGTCGGCCGCAGGCGTGTGGTACTGCGGCAGCACGGGCTCCAGCAGGCCCTGGGCCAGATGGCGGTTCACGTCCCACTCGGCGCGCATCACGATGCCGTGGCCCTGCAGCGCCCACAGCACAGCGATCTCTCCGTCATTAGTGGTGAGGTTGCCGGTGATCTTGATCGACTCGGTGTGCGCCTTGCTGCCACGCCCGGTGGTCAGGCGCCACAGGCCGTAGGCCTCGTCGCCCTGGCGGATGCCGATGCACTGGTGCTCCATCAGGTCGCGCGGCACGCGGGGCCTGCCATGCTGCTCTAGGTAGGCGGGTGCGGCGCACAGCACGCGCCGGTTGGGTGCCATGCGGCGGGCAATCACGCGGCCGTCGGGCGGCTCGCCAAAACGCACGCACACGTCGTAGGCATCGTCGGTGATCGGTGGCGGGTGCACCGACAGCTGCAGCTGCACATCCACCTCGGGGTACTGGCGCACAAAGTCCGAGATCACGGGCGCTATGTGCATGCGGCCAAAACCCAGCGTGGCATTCACGCGCAGCAGGCCCTTGGGGCTGGCCTTGGACTGCACGATGAGTTCGTCCAGCGCATCGATCTCGCGCAGGATGCGGCGCGCGTGCTCCAGCAGCAGCTCGCCCTCGGGCGTAAGGCTCATGCGCCGGGTGGTGCGGTTGATGAGCACCACACCCAGGCGCTTTTCCATCCGCGCCAGGTGTTTGCTCACGGCGGCGGTGGAGACACCCATTTCGCGCCCGGCGGCGCTCAGGCTGGGGCTGGCCGCCAGTGCCGAGAAGAAGCCCAGTTCTGCGGGCTGGATGGTAGAGCTCATCGCCGCATTATCAACTGCAGGTTAACGATAGATTCACTTGAGCGCCGTTTTTACAACGAGCGGATGCCTACAGTCGCTCTCACTGTTTTTGTTCCACCCGCTTTTCGCGGCCCGACATCCCCACAGGCCTTCCCCGACGCTTTCACACACCAAGACCAAAGACCTTCATGAAAACCTACCAAATCGCCACCATCCCCGGAGACGGCATCGGCAAGGAAGTGATTCCCGCCGGCCAGCGCGTGCTCGAAGCCCTGGCCGCCCGCCATGCGGGCCTGCAGTTCCAGTTCGAAAACTTCGGCTGGGGCGGCGACTGGTACCGCGCCCACGGCATCATGATGCCGGTTGACGGGCTCGATGCGCTGCGCGGCAAGGACGCCATCCTGTTCGGCTCAGCGGGCGACCCGGACATCCCCGACCACATCACGCTGTGGGGCCTGCGCCTGAAGATCTGCCAGGGGTTCGATCAGTACGCCAACGTGCGGCCCACGCGCATCCTCCCGGGCATTGATGCGCCCCTGAAACGCTGCACGCCCAAGGACCTGGACTGGGTCATCGTGCGCGAAAATTCCGAGGGCGAATACTCGGGCGTGGGCGGCCGCGTGCACCAGGGCCATCCCATCGAGGCGGCGACCGATGTGTCCATCATGACCCGCGTGGGGGTGGAACGCATCCTGCGCTACGCCTTCCGCCTGGCCCAATCCCGCCCCCGCAAGCTGCTCACCGTCATCACCAAGAGCAACGCCCAGCGCCATGCCATGGTGATGTGGGACGAGATTGCCGCGCAGGTGGCCACCGAGTTCCCCGATGTGAAGTGGGACAAGGAGCTCGTCGACGCCGCCACGGCCCGCATGGTCAACCGCCCCGCCACGCTCGACACCATCGTCGCCACCAACCTGCACGCTGACATCCTCAGCGACCTGGCCGCCGCGCTGGCGGGCAGCCTGGGCATTGCGCCCACCGGCAACATCGACCCCGAGCGCCGCTACCCCAGCATGTTCGAGCCCATCCACGGCTCAGCATTCGACATCATGGGCAAAGGCCTGGCCAACCCCATTGGCACCTTCTGGTCGGTGGTGATGCTGCTGGAGCACCTGGGCGAGGTGGATGCCGCCCGCGCCGTGATGCAAGCCATCGAACAGGTCACCGCCAACCCGGCCCTGCACACCCGCGACCTGGGCGGCACGGCCACCACGGCGCAGGTGACCGACGCCGTGTGCGCGCTGATCGGCAGCACGCAGTTGCAAAAGGCCGCCTGAGCTGCGTGGCCCCAACGCACTGCGCCCTGCCCCACACCCCGATGAGCACACACATCGACACCCAGGCCCGCCACTGGCTGCGCAGCATGTTCGACGCCGCCATCGCATCCGCGCAGCCCGCGATATGCCTGCCGCCGCACCTGCCTGCCCCGCCCCCGGGCCGCACGGTGGTGATCGGCGCGGGCAAGGCATCGGCGCAGATGGCGCAGGTGCTGGAGGCCCACTGGCCCACGCCGCTCTCTGGCGTGGTGGTCACACGCTACGGGCATGCTGCCGCCTGCCAGCACATCCGCGTGCTGGAGGCTGCCCACCCCGTGCCCGATGCGGCGGGCCTGGCGGCCGCGCAGCAGATGCTGGCCGCAGTGGCGGGCCTCACAGCAGACGACCTGGTGATTGGCCTGTGGTCGGGCGGCGGCTCGGCGCTACTGCCCTTGCCATTGCCGGGGGTCACGCTGGCCGACAAGCAGGCGCTCAACCAGGCCCTGCTGCGCAGCGGCGCCAGCATCGGCGAGATGAACTGTGTGCGGCGCCACCTCTCGGCCGTCAAGGGCGGGCGGCTGGCCCTGGCCTGCAGCCCTGCCCGCGTGGTCAACCTGGTGATGTCCGATGTGCCGGGCGACGACCCGCTGGACGTGGCCTCGGGCCCCACTGTGGCCGACCCGACCACCCGCGCACAGGCGCTGGCCATCTTGCAGCGCTACCGCATTGCGCTGCCACCCGCCGTACTGGCCGCACTGGACACTGCCGCCAGCGAAAGCATCAAGCCCGGCGACACCCGGCTGGGCCCCATCACCACCCACGTCATTGCCACGCCCGACCTGGCCCTGCAGGCAGCCGCCCAGGTGGCGCGCCAGGCGGGCATCGAGCCCACGCTGCTCGGCGATGCACTGGAGGGCGAAGCCCGCGACATGGGCACCGTGCTGGCCGGTGTCGCCCGCTACGCCGCCAAGACCCCGTCACCACGGCACCGCGTGCTGCTGAGTGGCGGCGAGAGCACTGTCACCCTGCGCACACCGGCCCCAGGGCAAGCCATGCCAACCCCGGGGCGCGGCGGGCGCAATGTGGAATGCCTGCTGTCCCTGGCCCTGTCGCTCAAGGGCTTGCCCGGCGTGTACGCATTGGCCGGAGACACCGATGGAATCGATGGCCTGGAGCCCGTGGCAGGCGCCATCGCCACGCCCGACACGCTGGAGCGCGCCGCCGCGCTGGGCCAACACGCCACCGTGGCGCTGGACGCACACGACGCCCACTCCTTTTTTGGCGCGCAGGGCGACGCCGTGGTCACCGGGCCCACGGGCACCAACGTCAACGACTTCCGCGCGATCCTGATCGCAGCCACGGGCTGACGCCATGCACCGACGTCCCTAGCCCAGCAACCACAAGAAACACAACCCAACGGAGACAACCATGCCACGCATTGCAACCCCCCACCACCCACCGTCAACGCCGCCCACAACGCCCTCCACACGCCGGCACCACCTGCTGGCGCTGGCCGCCCTGGCTGGCGCTGCCTGTGCCCTGCCCAGCGCACCGGCGCACGCGCAGGCCTGGCCGGCCAAGCCCGTCACCATCGTTGTGCCCTTTGCGGCCGGCGGCACTACCGATGTGCTGGCACGCGCGCTGGGCGAAAAACTGGGCACAGCCCTGGGCCAGCCCGTGATCGTGGAAAACCGGGGCGGCGCGGGTGCCACCATCGGGGCCGACTACGTGGCCAAGGCCCCTGCCGACGGCTACACGCTGCTGATGGGCGCGGTGCACCACACCATTGCAACGAGCGTGTACAAAAAGCTCAACTACGACTTTCAAAAGAGTTTTGCACCCATCACCACCGTGGCGCTGGTGCCCAACGTGCTGGCTGTGAGTGCGGCCACGCCCGCCAAGGACGTGAAGGAACTGGTGGCGCTGATCAAGGCCACGCCCAACAAGTTCTCCTACGGCTCCAACGGCGCGGGCACGGCGCAGCACCTGATCGGCACGCAATTCGCCACGTCCATCGGCCAGCCCCTGCTGCATGTGCCCTACAAGGGCAGCGGCCCGCTCACCACCGACCTGCTGGGCGGGCAGGTGTCGATGTCGTTCGACACCGTCACACCCGTTCTGCCGCACATCAAGGCGGGCAAGCTGCGCGCCCTGGCGGTGACCACGGCCAAGCGCTCGTCCACCCTGCCCGACGTGCCCACGCTGCAAGAAAGCGGCTTTGCGGGCTTTGACATCGGCACCTGGTTTGGTGTGCTGGCCCCCGCCCGCACGCCCGCCGATGTGGTGGCGCGGCTGAACACCGAAATGGTCAAGGTCATTCAGTCGCCCGATTTTCAAAAGCGCATGCACGACATTGGCGCCGAACCCATCGGCAACACCCCCGCGCAGATGGCCGAACAGATTGCGGCCGACACCGCACGTTTTGCCAAGCTGGTGGCCGACAACAAGATCACCACCGACTGACCCGGTGGCAAAGAGCGGTTGCAAAGAGTTGTCGCACAGGGTGGCTGGCGAGTTGAATGGTCAAGGTGGGTTGGTATAAACCTGCGATGACCGACACCGCCGCCTCCATTGCCCACACAGCACCCGTTGCCCTCGTCCGCGCGCTGGAAGAGCGCGCCTTCAACGCCTGGCCCGCGCACCAGACGGTGTTTCACCGGGGCTGGGTGTTCCGGCTGTCGGGCGGCTACACCAAGCGCGCCAACTCGGTCAACGCGCTGGTGCCCGGCGCGCCGTTTGACGGCGTGCGCGAGGCGGCGGCAGCGCTGTATGCGCGGCATGGTTTGCCCGCCGTGTTCCGCATCTCCCCCCTGGCCCCGGCCGAGGCCGACCAGGAGCTGGCGGACGCGGGCTACCAGCACTTTGACCCCTCGCTGGTCCTGCACCGGCTGCTGGCGCCGGGCGCGGTGCCTCGGCCAGATGACAGCACCGTGGTCAGCACTTCGCCATCGCCCGCGTGGCTGGAAGGTTTTGCGGCGGCCAACGGCGTGGCGCCGCACCACCGCAACCTGCACCGCAGCATCCTCGACGCCATCGCCCACCCGGTGGGCTATGCGCTGCAACACGACGCCCAGGGCCACGCCGTGGGCTTTGGCCTGGCGGTGCTGGAGCGCGGCGCGGTGGGCCTGTACGACCTGGCTGTGGCGCCTGAACACCGGGGCGGCGGACGCGGGCGCGCGCTGGTGCAGGCGCTGCTGCACTGGGGCGCCGAGGCCGGTGCGACCAGCGCCTACCTGCAGGTGCGGGCGCAGAACACGCCTGCGCTGCGGCTGTATGAATCGATGGGGTTCAAGACGGCCTACGGCTACCACTACCGGGTGCCGGGCTGAGATTGGCTTCTGCACCTCTCCTAGAGGGTGCGAGAGAGCCAGGACCAGCGCAGAGCCCCCCGCAGTGCCTCCCCGCGTGGGTTGGAAGCAAAAAAGGCCGCAAGCGCTAGTGAATCATGCGCTAGCAGCTATTGATTCAATAGCAAATCATTCACCGCTCAACGGTGGCTCAGCTTGCGCACCGCCCAGTCGCCCAGGCTTTGCACGGCCTGCACAAAGAAGATCAGCACCAGGACCACGGCCAGCATGATCTCGGGCAGAAAGCGCTGGTAGCCGTAGCGGATGCCCAGGTCGCCCAGGCCGCCGCCGCCGATGGCACCGGCCATGGCCGAGTAGCCGGTCAGGCTCACAAACGTGATGGTCAGGCCCGCCACGATGCCGGGCAGCGCCTCGGGCAGCAGCACCTTCCACACGATCTGGCTGGTGGTGGCGCCCATGGCCTGCGCGGCTTCGACCAGGCCGTGGTCCACCTCGCGCAGCGCGGCCTCGACCAGGCGGGCCACAAACGGGGCAGCGGCAATGGTCAGTGGCACCACGGCTGCGGCCGTGCCGATGGACGAGCCGGTTATGAGCCGCGTGAACGGGATGATGGCAACCAGCAGGATGATGAAGGGCGTGGACCGCACAGCGTTGACCAGCCAGCCCACCAGCTTGTTGACCGGGCCGTTCTCCAGCACCCCGCCGTCATCGGTCAGGCGCAGGAACACGCCCAGCGGCACCCCCAGCAAGCCGCCCACCAGACCGGAGATGCCGACCATGATGAGCGTCTCCCACAGCGACGAAGCAAACAGATCCAGCATGGCTGGCGTGAAGTTGTTGAACATGATGTGTGCTCCCTCTTAACCGGCCACGGCCACTTCTTCCACCTCGACCCCGCCCGCGCGCAGGTGCGCCACGGCGCCGCGCACGCTCTCGGCCTCGCCACTGGCGTACACGGCCAGCGAGCCAAAGGTCTCGTCCTGGATCTCATCCACTTGCCCGTGCAGGATGCTCATGTCCACGCCAAACTGGCGGATCAGCTGCGACAGGATGGGCTGGTAAGCGCTGTCCCCGGCGTACGACAGGCGCAGCAGCTGGCCGGTTCGTCCTGCGCTCAGCTGGCCTGCCAGCTTGCGCACATGGTCCAGCACGCTGGCGGGCAGCTCTTGCGGCAGGATCTCGTCGATCAGGCTCTTGGTGATGGCCTGCTGCGGGCGGGTGAACACGTCCAGCACCCGGCCCTGCTCCACGATGCGGCCGGCCTCGATCACGGCCACGCGGTCGGCCACCTGCTTGATGACCTGCATCTGGTGGGTGATCAGCACCACCGTCAGGCCCAGCTCGCGGTTGACCTGGCGCAGCAGGTCGAGGATGGAGCGTGTGGTCTCCGGGTCCAGCGCCGAGGTGGCCTCGTCGCTCAGCAGCACCTTGGGGCGGCTGGCCAGCGCACGCGCAATGCCCACACGCTGCTTTTGCCCGCCGCTGATCTGCGCCGGATAGCGGTCGGCCAGGGCCGACAGGCCCACCAGCTCCAGCAGCGGGTTCACACGCTCGCGGATGGCGGCCTTGTCCATGCCCGCCAGCTCCAGCGGCAGCGCGGCGTTGTCAAACACGGTGCGCGACGACAGCAGGTTGAAGTGCTGGAACACCATGCCGATCTCGCGGCGCGCCTCGCGCAGCTGCGCGTCGTTCAGCTGGGTCAGGTCCTGCCCGCCCACGATGACCTGGCCCGTGGTGGGCCGATTGAGCAGGTTGATCACCCGCACCAGCGAGCTTTTGCCCGCGCCGCTCTTGCCGATGATGCCGAACACTTCGCCCGGCTGGATGGTGAGGTCGATGCCCTTGAGCGCCTCGACCGGGCCTTGTGAGCCCTGGTAGGTTTGGGTGATACCCCGTAGTTCGATCATGAAACACAAAGGGCCGCCACACGCCGGGCGGCGCGGGTTCGGCCCCAAAAGACACAAAGATCAGGGAATGTACTATTGCGCCATAAAGAATCAAACTATCAAAAAATAAAGTAATAAGACATCAAAGTTATTTGCACGGTGCGGCCGACTCCAGACTACGCTCCCGCGGGCACCGCCACCCGGCCATTCACCTTGCGCGACACCAGCGCGCCCAGCACCAGCACCCCCAGTGCCGCCACCGAGAACACGGGCGCGATCCAGCCCCGGTCCACACTGGCCGCCACCAGCAGCACACCCAGCGATTGCCCCAGGAACAGCAGGCACGCAAACAGCGTGACCGCCGTGCCCCGGGCCTCGGGCGCCATCTGCGTGGCCTGCACCTGCAGCGTGTTGTGCAGCATGTAAAACCCCACCCCGGCAAAGAAGCAGCCCAGCACCCCCCAGGCCGCCACCGGCCCCCAGGCCAGCAGCAACAGCCCGGCAGCAATCAGCGAGGCGCCCATCAGCGCCAGGCCCCGCTCACCCAGCAGCGCCAGCCAACGGCGCGCCAGCAGGCTGTAGATGAGCCCGCCCACGCCATACAGCACCATCACCCCGCCGGCCGCTGAGGCCGACAGCCCAAACCCGTCCACCATGCGTGCGGGCACAAAAGCCAGCGTGCCAAAGGCCAGGGCGCCCTCCACCGCCACCACGGTCAGCACCCAGCGCACCCGGGGCATGCGCAGCAACGCGGCCGTGTTGGCCAGGTAAGCCGACAGCGAAAAAGCGGGCGGCACCGCACCGCCAGCCGCAGGTGCCGGGGTGCTGGCCGCCATGGCGCGGGCTTGCCGCCACAGCAGGCTCGCGGCGGTCAAAAACAGCAGCGACAGCACCACAAACGCAGCCCGCCAGCCCAGCGCCTCGACCGCAAAGCCGCCAAACCACTGCCCGGCCATCATCCCCGACACCGTGGCCACCATCAGCTGCGCCAGGGTCTCCTGCCGCTGCTCGTACGGCACGTTGTCGCCAATCCACGCCATCGACAGCGGGATGATGCCTGCCGCCGACGCGCCCATGGCAGCCCGCGCCGCCACCAGCACCGGCAGCGTGGGC
This sequence comes from Acidovorax delafieldii, assembly GCF_007993815.1. Classification (GTDB taxonomy): domain Bacteria; phylum Pseudomonadota; class Gammaproteobacteria; order Burkholderiales; family Burkholderiaceae_C; genus Acidovorax; species Acidovorax delafieldii. The sequence goes on along the minus strand of NZ_VJWE01000002.1, from coordinate 113,497 downwards.
GCCAGCGCCGTCACGCCGCTGAAGAGCGCACAGGCAAAGGTGGCGCCAATCACCACCCGCACCTTGCCCAGCCGGTCGCCCAGGGGGCCATAAAACAACTGCAGCACGCCATATGACACGGCAAACGCCGCGATGACAGCCGACGCATCGCCCGTGGTGACAGAAAACTCGCGTGCCAGGGACACCAGCATCGGGTCGCAGACACGCATGGAAGCCATGCTGCAAAAGGCTGCCAGGCTGATCACCCGCAGCATCGTCGAAGAAGAGGTCATATGACCCGATTGTGGTGCGGCCAGCGCGAGGTTGCTGGCGCGGGGCGGCATGCACCCCGGTGGCTCAAGGTCAGGGAGGGGCGCGTTGGACACACCAGCGCGTTCCGTTGAAGCTTGTAGAACCACATCCAGAGCTTCAACCCGCCCAACGCCCACCGGGACGGACGGACTGCAAACGGCGAAAGGTCGGGAGCAGCCGTCCTCAGCCCTTGCCCACATTGAAACTGGTGTCGAACGTGCCCCGCACATCCAGCCGCTGCTTGATGAGGCCTGCCGCCAGATAAAAGTCGGCCGTCTTCTGCTGGTCGGCCAGCACCTGGGCGTCGATGTCCTGCCAGCGGGTGGCGCGGCGCTCAAACTGCAGCTGCGCCGCATCGGCCGGAATGCCCACGATGCGCGCCAGCGACTGGCCAAACGGCTTGGCGTTCTGGTACGACCACACCTGCGCACGCGCCACGCGCTCCTTGAAGTCCGCCAGCGCTGCACGCTTTTCTGCCAGGGCCGCATCGGTGGCCGCCAGAAAGCTCAGGCCCGACCACAGGCCCCGGCCGCTGACCAGCACGCGCGCATGGCCGCTGGTCTCGGCCAGCGCGGTGTAGGGCTCCCACGTGGCCCAGGCATCGACCGAGCCCTGCGTCAGCGCCAGCTTGGCGTCTGGCGGCGGGATGAAGCGCAGCTGCACATCGTCGGCCTTGAGGCCTGCCGACTCCAGCGCCTTGAGGGTGACCAGATGGCCGATGGAGCCCCGGTTGGTGGCAATGCTCTTGCCCTTGAGGTCGGCCGCCGTCTTGAGCGGCGAGTGGGGCGCCACCAGCACGGCCGTGCCGTAGGCATCTGAGCGGCTGGCCGCAAACGCCTTGACCTGGCTGCCCGCCGCCAGCGTGAACAGCAGCGGCGCATCGCCAATGGGGCCAAAGTCCACCGCGTTGGCGTTGAGCGCCTCGGCCAGCGGCGCAGCCGCCGGGAACTCGCTCCACTTGATGTCGTAGGGCAGGTTCTTGAGCTCGCCCGCTGCGTCCAGCAGCGCCTGCAGCCCACCCTTCTGGTCGCCCGCACGCAGCAGCACGCGCGACGAGGTTTGGGCATGGGTGAGGACGGGCGACAGGAACGAACTGGCAGCGACCGAGGCGGTCAGCAGATGATGGAATTGGCGGCGCAGCATGGTGTGGTCAATGAAGGCAAGGTTGATTCGGCATTCATTGCATCACCCACCCCACGCGGCGCCAACGAAGGCTTGCAAGCATCCATATGCGGTTTTCGCATGCACGCGCAGGGTGTGGGTGGGGTGGCCCGCTGGCCTGCGGCGCTCAGTAGCCACGCTCCCTGTCCACCACGTCGTGCAGCGGCAGCCCGGCCACAAAGCGCTGCAGGTTGTCCACAAACTTGCGCGCCGTCACCTCCGCAGCCCCTTGTGCGGCCCACGACACATGCGGCGTGATGCGCACACGCGGGTGGTGGTACAGAGGGTGGCTGTCGGGCAGAGGCTCGGGGTCGGTCACATCCAGCGTGGCGCCCGACAGGCGGCCCGCATCCAGCGCCTGCAGCAGTGCCTGCTGGTCCACCAGGGCGCCGCGCGCAATGTTCACCAGGTGCAGCCCCGGCCGCGCATGGGCCAGCGTGGCCGCGTTGATGAGGTGGTAGGTCTGGGCGGTGATGGGCAGGGCCAGCACCAGGTGGTCAGACGCCGCCAGCAGCTGCTCGATGGAGCCCACCGCCTGCACGCCTTCATCCCCTTCACCCCCTCCATCCACCGGCGCCCCCCCACGCCGCAGCGCCACCACCTGCATGCCCAGCGCCTGTGCACGCACGGCCACCGCGCGGCCAATGGCGCCATAGCCCGCAATGCCCAGCGTGCGGCCCTGCAGGGTGCCGGGCAGGTGGTGGTCCACCCGCGCAAAGGTCTCACGCCATGGGTCTGCCCCTTGCACGCGCAGTGTGTCCCAGTCGCGCTGGTGTGCCAGCAGCGCCGTGATCACATATTCGGCAATGGGCACAGCCGCCACACCGCGTGAACATGTCACCAGCGGCACCTGCAGCAACCACGGCGGAAAGAAGTCGATGCCCGCCGACGCCACATGCACCCACTGCAGGCGCCCCGGCCAGCCCGCCGGGGGCTGCGCGGGCGCATTGCGCCAGCCATTGCGCGGGCCGGTGAACAGCACATCCGCATCAGCGGCGCGCTCCCAGGCAGGCACAGCGGCATCGTCGGCCAGGGCCACGGGCAAGCCCGCAGCGGCCACCAGGGCATCGGCCTCGGCACCGGTCTGGTTCAACACCACCAGGGGGCGGGGCGCCAGCACGGCATTCATGGCGTATCCGTTCTCACCGTCTCAGCCCAGGCCCAGCGCGCGGCGGCCTGCGGCAATGTGGGCGCTGTCCTCCTGCGGGGTGTGCACACGGCCACACAGCACGTCGCGCAGGTGGCGCTCCAGCGGGTTTTTGCGTGCCAGGCCGTGGTTGCTGGACAACTGCAACGCCGCCTGCACCACGTCGATGGCGTTCTGCGTGGCCACGGTTTTGACCAGGCCGCTGTCCACTGCTGGCACCAGGGTGCCGGTGTCCAGGTCATGCGCCACGCTGGCGATCAGCCGGTCGTTGGTGAGCAGCAGGGCCTCGATGCGGCCCACGGCCTCCTGGGCGCGCGGCAGGCTGGACAGGGGTGCACCCAGGTTGGCGGGCGTGCGCTCGCGCAGAAAGCGCACCACCCAGTCGCGCGCCGCGCGGGCCACGCCGGTGTACAGCGCGCCCAGCATCACCGTCATCTCGGCCAGCATGGCGGGCTCGCCACGGGCCCAGTCCTGCGGCAGGCGCACATCGAGCGCGTGGTCGTGGGGGGTCAGCACGTCCTGCAGGATCACATCGTGGCTGCCACTGGCGCGCAGGCCCAGGTGGTCCCAGGTGGCGTCGATGCGGATGCCGGGCGAACCGGCCCGCACCAGGAACGAGCCCACGCGCGGCACCTCTTCATCGGTGCGGGCCCACACCACATACCAGCGCAGGATGGGCGCGCCGGTCGAATACACCTTGTGCCCGCTGATGCGCCAGCCCTCGGCCGTGTGCCGCGCCACTGTGGCAGGCAGGCCGCCGCGTGCGGGCGAGCCCAGCTCGGGCTCCACGCGCAACGCGTTGATGAGCGACACCTCGTTGTGCGACTCGTGCACCAGCTGCTGGGCCAGCGCCTGCGGCCAGGGCGAGCCGGGCCGCCCCATGCCGCGCTGCTGGATGTACTGCATGGTCAGCACCAGCGCCGTGGCCGGGCAGCCCTGGCCCACTGCGCCAATCACCTCGCTCAGTTGCGCGGCCGACGCGCCCTGCCCGCCCAGCGTGCGCGGCGCGGCCAGCGCCAGCAGGCCGGCCTGCTGCAGGTCGGCAAAGTTCTGGTGCGGAAAACTCCCGTCCCGGTCGTGCGCCACGGCGCGCTCGGCAAACTCCACCGCCAGCGTGCGCGCCACCTGCCCCCAGGTCAGCGGCGCGTTCATTGCAGCACCTCGGGCTGCTGCCGCACAAGGATGTCGAACAGGCTCCTGAAGGCAAACTGCGCGCCGCCGGGCCCGCCGATCTGTGCATGCGTGTGCTGCGCGATCTCGTGGCGAATGGGTTGGGGCGTGCCCGCCGCCTCGGCCAGCAGCTGGGCCTGGCAGGCGTTCTCCAGCGCGATGTACCACCATGCCGCCGCCTCCACCGACGGCCCCGCCGTCAGGATGCCGTGGTTCTGCAGGATCACCGCCTTCTGCGCCCCCAGCGCCTTACCAATGCGAAAGCCCTCGTCCGTCTCCAGCACCACCCCCGTGAAGTCGTCGAACAGCGCGTGGTCTTCATAGAAGATGCACGAGTCCTGCGTCAGCGGGTCGAGCTTGCGGCCCAGCGCAGACCACGCCTTGCCGTATGTGGAATGGGTGTGGGCCGCAGCAATGATGTCGGGCCGCGTCTCGTGCAACGCCGCGTGGATGGCAAACGCCGCGCGGTTCAGCGGGCCCTGGCCGATGACGATCTCGCCTGCTGCGTTCACCAGCAGCAGGTCGGACACCTTGATCTGCGAAAAATGCACGCCCAGCGGGTTCACCCAGAAGTGGTCCGTCCACTCCGGGTCGCGCGCAGTGATGTGGCCTGCCAGCCCGTAGTCAAACCCCTGCTGTGCAAACAGCCGAAAGGCCACGGCCAGGTTCTCCTGCCGGTAGCGGCGCTCGGCCTGCACCGTGGGGCGCGGGCTGGGCGCATCAAACCAGTCCTTGCGCTGCGGCGTGGGGTTGCGGGCGAGGTCGATGGCGGGCAGGGGCTTGAGGACGGCAGACATGGGCGGCGGCTTTCCAGATCGGTGAGGTGGACGAAAGAGAAACGAACCCGCCCACCATAGGGGCGCCCCCGCCCCGCGCCAACGAAGAAATCCGCGTGACCACATGCGGTTTCTGTATGAAGCAAGGGGGCGCAGGCAGCGCACTCCCCGATTTGAGCCAGACACCATGAACGGCTGTCGAATGCGCTGACTCGCGGAGGGCGACATGCACCGACCGGTTCTGACGCCATGGCGCGCCGAAAGTGACGAGCCTGCACGGCAGGAGGCTACCGCAGCCAGCTCAGTCACAAACGGCCTCAGCCCCGGCTGATCAAACACATTCGGCCTTCTGGAGCCCAAATCCCCTCGGTGCGAAAGTCATCGTGTGGGCATCTGCGCACGGACACCACATTAGGACGGGAGCTCTCCAGTCGCAGCAAAGGCATCTACGCAACCCCTCCGCGCGAAGCCCTAGCTCTCGAAACCACTACAGATCAGAAGGCCTCGCCCAGAGCCTATTGATCAAGCGTGCGTGTGGGCATGTTCACCATTTACCCTTGCCGTATAGCCGCAGTCCGGTGACAACGGCATCCCAGACAGCCGGGCGGATGGACAACACTCGGTCTCGACTAGTCAATCAGAGGAGCCCTCCCGCAGTCATCTCGCCTTCCGAATCTGAGGCCTCTAGCTAACGACGAAGTGGAGTGCATACTGTTCCAAGTCACACGAAAAAAGTCCTTAGTCAGCTCAGCCTTACGTACTCACCAATTGCCCCTTCACAAATTTTTATTGACCCATGATCGACTTTTCGAAAATTCGCGAATGCAGTATGAAAATGCAGCCATTCAGATGGGCTGAAATTTCGGACCTCTATTCAAAGGCTGACTGCGCCGCACTTTCCAAGACCTATCCCCACGATCACTTCCGCACCGTCGAGGCTTATGGGGGAGAAAAAGACTATCGATACGACGCCCGATCCCTGATTCCGATGGGAGAGCAAACCATATCGCACGCCGAATCCCTGAGCCCTTATTGGTACCAATTGGCACAAGACCTGCTTTCTGCAGAATACCGGATTGCCATGTCGTCCATTACTGGCATTGACCTGACTAGCCTGCCGATGGAGGCGCATGTTTATCACTACGGCCCTGGCGCACTTCTGGGGCCCCATCGCGATCTCCCCGAGAAAATTGTCACCCACGTTTTTTATTTCAACGACAAGTGGCATCCCATGGACGGTGGCTGTCTGGCCATCCTGAATTCTTCCGATGCAAAGGACGTTGCTGCTCTGGTAAACCCGACCATTGGGAATTCGGCCACCTTTGTCAGGTCGGACACTTCTTGGCACGAAGTGACACGGGTATCGGAGCAAGCCACTCAATCCCGACGGAGTGTGACCGTGACGTTCTACCAACCCGGATCCATCAGCTCAATGTGGCCACCAGGGGTGGATATGGAACTGCATGACTACCCAAGCTGAATAGCCCGCGTGCCACGCGCTGGCATCTTTGACGCAGCTAGTTTCTCAACCTGGGCGTTTCGTGATGTTGCCGTCAAGCGGCGCCTGCATTGAATCCTTAATTACCGTAAATACATGACCAGGCAGTCATTTCTGCGACCCGCCCATCTATTTATTCCCTGGGAACATAGAGAGCTTATTTTCTCATTGATTCAACGTGAAATCACTTCCCGTTATCGAAATTCACTCATGGGATTGATCTGGTCAATCATCACCCCTGCATTTACCCTTCTTGTCTACACCACCGTATTCACCAAGGTATTTACTGTTCGCTGGCCCGGTAGCAATGAGTCCCCTACTGAATTTGCACTGCTTATTTTTATCGGTATGACGATTTTCAATTTTTTTTCGGAATGCGCGCTCCGCGCACCGACAATGATTGTATCCAATACAAATTATGTAAAAAAAATTCAATTCCCACTTGAAATTATGCCCTGGATCAATCTGGGGGCAGGCTTATTTCATATGCTTGTGAGTTCAATCGTATGGCTTGCTTTCTATGGATTGACAATTGGAATTCCGCCCGCATCTTCTTTCATCTATCTTTTTGTTTTAATTCCAATCTGCCTCTACATACTCGGCATTTCCTGGATCCTGAGCGCACTCGGCGTATACTTTCGTGATATCAATCACATTATTGGTGCACTTTTACTGCCGATCATGTTCTTGACCCCTGTATTTTATCCAATCAGTGCACTCCCCCCTGAATGGCACCAAGCAATGGGCTTGAACCCCCTGGCACAGGTGATTGAAGATGCACGTACGGCATTATTCTGGGGAGGCATGCCAAATATCATAAAATGGGGTACATCGATCCTATTTTCCGGCGTCTTCGCGATAGCAAGCCTTTGGTTTTTTCAGAAAAGCCGCGAGGGATTTTCCGATGTCCTCTGAATTCGCCATTGAAGTCGACAAAATCAGCAAGTGCTATCAAATTTATGACAAGCCACGTGACCGACTGCTGCAGATGCTCCCTTTTGTCGGGCAGCAGCGGTTCCGCGAATTCTGGGCACTGAAAGACGTCTCATTCCGTGTCCGCAAGGGAGAATCCCTCGGTATTATTGGACGAAATGGAAGCGGAAAATCAACCCTGCTCCAACTGATCTGCAACACGCTGCGCGCCACGTCGGGGCAGATTCAAGCCCGAGGGAAGATAGCGGCACTGCTCGAGCTTGGGTCAGGATTCAATCCAGAATTCACAGGCCGTGAGAATGTCTATCTCAATGGAGCACTGCTTGGATTGAAAAGAGCGGAAATAGATGCAAAGTTTGACGAAATTGCCGACTTCGCCAATATCGGAGACTTCATCGACCAACCGACCAAGACATATTCCAGCGGGATGCTTGTGCGCCTGGCATTCTCGGTGTCCGTCTGCGTGGAGCCCGACATACTGGTCATCGATGAGGCTCTTGCCGTCGGTGACGCCTCCTTTCAGTTCAAATGCTTGGGTCGGCTAGAGAACCTGGCAGGAAAAGGAACAACTCTTCTGTTTGTGTCCCATGACATGAGCATGGTCAAGAGATTCTGCAACACCGCGATCTATCTCCATGAAGGACTGTTGAAGGCATTTGGATCTCCTGAGACGATTTCCGAAATGTACCTGCTGGACATGCGGGACGAGCAACGCCGCTGGGCAAGCGGCGGAAAGATTCCAGTGACGAGAAAACAGGAGGTCAACGGTGCACGCATTGCATTTGGGACAACGGAAGGAGAGGTAATCTCCGCCAAATTCACCAACACCGGAAGCCACTATTCGTCATTTGTCTATGGTGAGACAATCGAGATCGTCGTCAGCTATAGAATCAGCAAGTCAGTCTCATTACCCAATATCAGCATTACCATCCAGGAAGCACGGCTGCTCGTCGTTGGTGGAAAAAATTTTGTACTTCCCCTCACCAATTCTGACATCGACGGGGAAAGTGGAACAGTCACCTTTCACGTTCCAGCGATACTGGCAGCAGGTCGATACTACATCACCATCAAGCTGATGAATGGTCGCACCGAGGAGACCTCACTCCTGATTGACAAGCAAGTGGGGATACTGAGTTTTGATACGGTAGCGCGCGGAAATGACCCTTTTCTTGGTATCGTCGATCTGGGAATCGAAGCAAAAAACCAGGCAACCAGCTTTCATGGCGGATGAATTTTTGGATCAATCTCCACTCCATTACGGAACCCGTGCAACGCCCACTGCAAAGTCGGTTTCAAAAAATCGGTTGTTCAAGAGAGTGTCTTCAATATCGAACAGCATCTGGAGCAAAGCCATCGAACGCGGGTCTGTTTCTACGAAATTACCCGCAATCCCATGCAAGGCGAACTGCAATATATTGCCACCACAGGGATTGAAAGCATGTTCGACAAAATAATCAGATAGCACCCTGCGTATGTCTTGTGACCGAATTGCCTCTGACGGATCGACCTTGATTACTTCTGCCGGCTCGGGAAGTTGCACGTTGAACTGTACCTTGCCGAAGTGTTCCAGCTGAAATGAGCGGCGATACTCTGGAGGCAAAAGGCGGAAAGCACTTTCGACAACCTCCCGTTGGCGCCCTGGAAAAGCAAAATGATTGGCTCCTACATATTCATTATAGAACACCCAGCCCCCCGGCTTTAAGGCGTTGCGAACCGACCCACAAACTGACTCGAGTTCCTTGATGTGATGCAACGACCCATTAAACCAGACGGCATCGTAAGTATTTTTCTCCAACGGCGTTTTTTGGACGTCCTGTACGTGATACTTAATATTGGAAGCGCCAATTAAATTCGCCTCTTTCCGGGCAATATCAATAGCACCGGGCGCAATATCAATTGCATCACACTCGGAAAAGGCATTGAGTCGGAAAAGGTCCCGCTCCAGAGTACCGCTGCCACAACCGATGCTCAACATCCTGATCGGGGATATCGAACGATCTAGGAATTCACCAAGGCAATATTGCACCCACCAGCGATGATCGGTCCCTCCACAGGCCAGCCGCTGAAAGCGCTGCTGAACAGCCGGCACAGCAAGCCAGTAGACCTGGGGCGAAAAGGCATCGGAACTCGCCACATTCTTGGACCAATGGTCGGCGGTGATCTCACTATCGGATCTCATTCTGGCCTTCCTGGCTGGCGGTTGTGCGTGTGCGGCTTCCAGGCACCCCATTTGCTTTCGAAGTAAGCTTGGTTTCGGTCCCAGATGGCCTGATATTCACCCGTCTCGATCAGTTTTCCAAACGATGCTTGGCCATAATGATGGATAAAGGCATCTTCAGCACATACTGTTCGATAACCGGCCGCGTGCATTCTCCGACTGTAATCATCATCCTCGAACATTCCGAGACCGAACATCTCGTCCAGGTCCCCGATTTCATTGAAAACATGGCGCCGCATCGCCACACAAAACATTGCCAGCATCGAGATGTCGAAATGGCGGCCGGCATGCGCGACGGTATATCCAGAAGCGAATTCATGCATCTGCTCCAGATTAATATAGCTTGTATTGATCTTTGCTTCGTTACCGATTGAATTGGTCACTGGTCCCACCATGCCAATTTTCTCATCCTCCAAATGACGGAGCATTGCCTCCAGCCAGTCGCCTGTGACCACGGTATCATTATTGAGCAAAACGATATATTCGCCCTCGGCCAACGTAATTCCCTGGTTGTTTGCCGCCGCAAAACCTCTATTGCTCTTGTTGATAAGCACCTTCACCATCGCATACCGGCTCTGAATTTCCTGGAGCATGGCTCCGGTACCATCGGAAGAAGCATTATCAACAATGATCAATTCATAGTTGGGATATGTAGTCCAGGAAACAACGCTCTCAATACATTGCCTGGTAAGTTCAGCATTATTGAAGCTCACTATTACAATCGAGCATTTTCCGTACAACCCCTTGATGGCCTCCTGGGTTGCGATATAGCGATGCCGCCAATCATTTTCCCTGGCCAACTCCTTTCTTCGTTCAACCAGTACGGAATCTATTTCGGCCAACGCGATTTCTATTTTTGCAAGAAAATCCTCGAACTCAGTTGCAAAATATACATAATCTTGGTATATTGCCATCTCTTCAAGTGGCACACTCACCACCGGCTTCCCGGCGCTCATGAATTCGTAGAATTTCACTGGATCCACCGCATGCGTCACTTTGTTCAACTTGAATGGGATCAGGCATACATCAAAGCCGTGAAGATAGCGCGGCATGTCCTCATAAGGCTTTCGGCCCGTAAGGTGCACGTTGGACATCCGGTCAAGGTCCGCCAGATCTTTTACAAAGCGATCCCCGACCAATACAAAATTCCAGCTTGGGCGTTTTTCTGCCAGGAAATGTAACAAAGAAAAATCAATCCAGGGAGCCAAGGCGCCGTAGAACCCAATGATGGGCTTCTTTAGATGGGCAAGCAGATTGTTTTCAGTACATCGATCAAAAAAGAAATCATAGTCCACAGCATTTCGCACGAGCAGACAATCTATTCCTTGGTCCATCCATTTTTTCTTTAAAACAGATGCAGTTACCGTAACCAGATCTGCGCTGCGAACCAGTACCTCTTCTTCTTTGATAAGTTGCTCGCCGATATCAGGGAAGTCAGCCCATTCGTCCATGCAGTCGTATTGAACGCGCCATGACCGGGACTTCTGTAAGTCGAGGGCCAACCCGGTCCAGTAAGAAAGATGGACCACGACCAGAGCGGCTCTTATCTTTGCATCCAGCGCCAGCCGGGAAAATGATTCGTTCCCAGCCTTAAGATTGGTAGCTGACATCTTTACGGAATAGAAATCTTCATATTCACTGAAAGCCAGACATACCTCGAATATCCTCTCGGCAACCTGCCTCAACTCGTAGGGAGCCCTCCTTTCAGGCATTCCCGAGCGTACGATATAAAACACACGATGACCATGAGCGGCAAACTGAGACATCATCTGCTGCGGTCTTTGATACCGGGCAGACCATTCGATGTTGGCAAAACAGACAATATCAATTTTATCGTTGCATTTTTCGCCAACGAGGGGCGCAGCTAGCGGCCGGAGAAGCGGAACTTCCTGGAATTGATTGCGCAGTGATTCTGCATGGAGTCTTCTTTTGAGGCGCCTCGGCAAAAGCAGATTTCCCAGCGTACGAGCAATCGGCGAGCGGTCGGCCAGCAGATACATCAAATCGATCAGCAGATATTTGAGACTTTTGCGACGCCACTCCAGCGCCATCTTTGCAGCTTCTGCTTCTTTTTTCAGCCAATCAATGGCGATGTCTCGGGACGCAATCGTCTCCCTGCTGGTAATCAACTCTTGCTCAAGTTGAGTAATGGCCTGCCGCATCACTGCCATTTCGCCGCAGGAAGGGCATTGACGCGGGCCTTCGGGGTCCCCGATGGCATTCCCGTGAGCTGGGGTGGGCAGTAGGTTTTCCGATTCGTCTGATTCTGGCTTCATAAGAAAATAGTATGAATCTGCTTCAAGCTGATAGGCCTTGCAACCAGCGCCACGCCCTGCGCAAGGGGGCCGTCGTTTTCCAGGACATGGATTGGTGCAACTCCAGCAGTTGGGTTTCAAGATCGAGCGATCTGCGCGTTACCTCCGACAACTGCGCTTTTGCTTCACCAAGCGAATCCTCGCAGCCTATCAAACGAGCCTTCAGATCCCGCAGATGGTCGGCGGATTCCGGATCGCCTGCTCCTGCCTGCCGTTGCCCATGCTCCAGAATGCCAGGCAGCGACATCAAAAAAGCACTCGTCGCGGTCGTGGAGTCCGTCTTGCCCGCTCGAACCACAGTGGCAACATGATTCCAGTAGTTTTCCAGCATGTCATTGGCCTCGACCACCACATGCGACGGTTCTTTGCGGCCCATTCGTTGGGACAACCATTGGGGATCGTCGCAGCCTTCAGGCGGCAACGGATGCACGGTGTCGAATTTGGCTAGCGCCGTGAACTTTCCTTGGGAGAGATCGCTGGAGCTGAATACCGGAACACCACAGGACAGTGCAGTAATCGCAAGGTGATAGCTGTGTCCCGCGACTGCTTCGGATCCGCCTATCAGCGATGCCAGCACCATCGGAGATGGCCATGCGCTGAGACAAAACGTCCCCTGCAGTTCGCTGTCAATGAACGATTCGTGATCACAAAGCACCGGCCCGAGACGGAGCAGAAGCACGCTGAGATTGGGCAACTCCGTACGAAATTTCTTCAAGTAATCGGTAAGCCGCTCGAGATTCTGGGTCGCCTGAATCACGAGATATGGGGCTTTCAGGCCCAGAGCGTCGCGAATCGCAGCCGCCTCATCGGTCGCGGCATGGGATTTCAAACAGCGCCCGATTGAAAAGGCGGTATCAGGCATCACATGCACGCGCTGCGGCTCAACAAATGGCCTGAGTGCGGTCTTCGACGGTTCGTCTCTCACCGCGATATGAGCGCTGGAATCAAGCGCAAGAGAAAGCAGCGGGTGGCTCCAATCTGGAATCTCGTTGCAATGCATGCCCGGAGCATTCCATATGACAGGCACGCCATGCTGCGCACCCACCAATGCCGGCGCCAGCCAATATCCCGTGGGATGGTGAATCCACGTTGCCGGTGGCCCATATCCCGGAGCGATGAATTTGTCAAAACGGACAATGAACCCGCCGCCAATCAGGATTGCATCAAGATCACTGGCCATGCGGGGCAATTCCGCCAGTGACTCAACACCATATGGCCAATCATCCGAGGATTTTGCGTGATAGGAAAATGGGGTGAGTTCAACGCTTCCCAGCCTGCGGGACAACTCCAGTTCTGCAATGATCGGAAAAAGTAGATCACCATAATTCTCTACATCAAACGTGCCAAAGATGCCAATGCGCCAAGAGCGTTGGTTCTTCATTGCATTGGAATCAGTTGCATTCATTTATAGGTTTATAAAAACTGGGCGCTCGCACTTTCAGTCCCATTTGATTATTCATGCCAGAGAAATTCTGAAAATCTAGCGGGCTCGACAGCGAGCCAGCTCCATTTTTTTAGTTGCATGCGCATTTTCCAGAATCTTCAACGTGGCCAGTCCTGCGCGCTCCCATGAAAAACCACGGGAATGCTGGAGTGCATGCGCACCAAGTTCCCGTCTCAATTCCTCATTGGTGACGAGCTTGGTAAGACCTTCGGCAATGGAATCCACGCTAAGGGGATCTACAAGAACACCGCCTTGCCCTACCACCTCTGGAAACGCTGAGGACATGGAGGCCAGCACCGGAGTTCCAAACGACATTGCCTCGGCTGCCGGCAAACAGAAGCCTTCCAGGAGAGAAGGCGCGGCCAGGCACTGCGCATGACAGTACAACGTCGACAGAATCTGATCGTCAACGTTATCCAGGACAAGCACCTTGCCCGCGATCCCCAAGGCTGCAATGTCACTTTTGACAGAGTTTTGTCCCCAGCTCGCGCCCCCCACCAATACTAAAAGTATTTCAGTGTCGCTACGCTTGATCACCTGTTGGAAAGCCTGCAGCAATCTTGCCAAATTCTTTCGTGGCTCGAAACTACCCACAAAGAGTACATAGGGCATTTCAATGCCAAGCGTCTTTAAATGGGTGATCGGCAAGGGGGATGGCATATGCGCCCCGCCTTCGGTTGCGATGGACACTTTTTTCCAGACTGTCTCATCAAAATGAAGCCTGATGTCTTCCGCCGTCGATTCAGAAATCGCAATGATCTGTTGGGTGGAGGCAAGGCTTCGGGGCATCAGCACGCGGTCAAGGTGATACGTGACGCGACGCATCGTTTCTGGTTGCTTCAACCAGCACAAATCATGAACAGTTACAGTAGTGGCTGTTTTTCGCGGCAAGAACCATGGCAGCCTGTGCGCAGGACTCCAGTAAACATCAGGTCTATCAATACTCCCCCAAATGACTTGGGAGCAAAACAAACTGGCGATGCGGCCGGCGTCCCGAGGTAAATAATCAGACCGACAAGTCACATTTGGCAGATGAGCATACTCCCCTGACGGGCACGCCCTACCATAAAGCAACCAATGATGCCGACCCTCGCTCTGCTCTATCATGATTGGCAGCAGGCATTTGATGTACCTCGCGATGCCTGAACCAGGTACCTCAAGCATGCTGATGTCAACGGCTATACGCATCAATACCTTCCCTTTTCCTTGTTTTTCATGCTGCGCTCTATACGATCGGCATTTTCATGCGCCCCTATGCACTCATCGATTACGCCCTTATAGCGAAAGGCTCTTTTACCCCAAGCAAACTCTGCAATGGTATTTTCATCACGCAGAAACATCGATTGCAATGCCCCGCTTGTCCATCGCGCATGAATTTCGCGGAGGATGCGTTCGATGGAATCTGCCTGGTTCTGGACAACCCATCCTGCCTGGACGCGCATGATCAGTGCGCCGGCCTCGTCCATTGGGGTATTGGCAATATGCAAGATAGGTGAACCTATACCGAGATACTCATAAATTTTTCCTGGAACTTGAAACGGCTGGCTGTTGCCCACGCTAAGCAGCACATCGGAATTCTGCTGCGCGGAAATGCACGTGCCATGATCGACTGTCCCGTGAAATCTGACCCCCGGAATGCCATCGAAAAGTGCTTGGTATGCAGCGTGATTTCCATAAAATGTGACTGAAATATCCAGCTCACGAATCGACCGCAGCGCCCTTGCAAACTCGACAGGAGAACGGAAGTCCGCATAAAAATTCCCGGTATAAACAAGATGCAGGGACTTGGAATGATGGCGATTTTCTACACGTCCGCTATTTCGACTGGGAAACCCCTGTGCGATGCAGGTGAATTTATTGTCGGCGTCTTGTAATCCGTGGCGCCTTTTCAGGAGATCGACAACAGCCATCGTCGTTACCACGATAGCGTCGGCACGGGCAATAACTTTTGCTTCAAAGGCGAGATCGATGCGCTGGCGCCAGCGCGGCGTATAGGGCGCAACTACAGGATCAGCGAGGTCGACGATAAGCGGAATTCGAGTGATCCGTTTGGCCAAGAGACCCAACAGAAGGTCTACGCCGGGCTCGTGCGACGCCACTACCGCGCTGTACCGGGTTGTTCGGAGCAACTGAATCAAACGCAAGGACGCGCTGGGTGCCCATTCGGTACGTAAGTCCGGAAATATAATCTGATCCAGTACCCGACGCCCCCACCGGTGCATTTTTAACAAAACCGAATCGCCACCCAGCGGCCCAACCGCGCCACCACCTCGTGTCCATCTGGATAAATGTAAATAGGCTTTTTGCGAAAAACCGACATATGGACCAGGCCAGACCCGGTGGACGATAACCCCGGGCGCGAAATCCTCATGAAAAGGCGGCAGTGAAGGCATGTCGGAGCAAAGCACATGCACTTCCACACCGAGCTTTGCCAGCTCATTCGAAAGATAGAACCATCGTAGTGATTGGGCTGCGATGATGGGAGGAAACTCATAGGCAATCAGAAGAATGCGCATAACTGTTTTTTCTCAATGCCTTATGCAATATATCCACGATTTTTTCTGATGCCCTGCCATCGCCGTAAGGGGAATTGCCCCGTGAAAACGATTTGTACACAGTATCATCATCAAGCAGTTGCAGCGATGAATTGACGATGGATTCAAAATCATGCCCCACCAATTTGGTAACGCCGGCTTCTAAGCCCTCAGGCCTTTCGGTTTCATTGCGCAACACCAGCACCGGCTTACGCAAAGATGGGGCCTCCTCCTGGACCCCCCCTGAGTCAGTGAGTATAAAAAACGAAGATTTCATGGCCGCGATGAAATCAATATAGTCAAGCGGGGGGGTCAAACGAATCCGTGAATGATTTGAAAGATACGAGTACGCCGCATCCTTTATAGCTGGGTTAGGATGAACCGGGAAGAGAATAAATACATCGTCCCTCACGTCAGCCAGATATCGCGCCGCCCGGCATATTTCAGAAAATGGCTGCCCGATGTTTTCCCGTCTGTGCGCGGTAAACAATATCATTTTACAGTTCGCAAATTCTGGAAGCACGAAGGGCGGACAACGATCTGCGGTATAAAGCAAGGCATCCACTATCGTATTGCCCGTCACGTAGATGGTATCGGCAGATTTCCCTTCGGCGACGAGATTTTTTTTAGCAATATTAGTCGGTGCAAAATGCCATTGCGCCAGGTTTCCAACCAGTACGCGATTCATTTCCTCGGGAAATGGATTTTTATAGTCTCTCGTTCGCAAGCCCGCCTCCACGTGAGCAAAGGGAATGCGAAGATAGAACGCAGCGAGTGCGGCAACCGTGACTGACGTTGTATCACCTTGTCCAATCACGATATCAGGCTTTTCAGCCTGAAAGCAACGATCCAGTTCACCAAGCAATCGGATGGTCAGTTTTGCCAGGCTCTGATTTGGCTCCATGACGTCGCAAATAAAATCCGGAGTCAACGAAAAATGCGACAGCATTTTTTCGACCAAGACAGGGTGTTGCCCTGTCGAAACAATCCGTACCGATGCCCAATGGGTGTTGCGCAGCGCAATAATCAGTGGAGCCATTTTGATGGCTTCCGGCCGGGTACCCACTACACAAATGATATTTATCCGGCTAGATGATTGCATTGCAAAGGAATAGAGTTGGGACAAAAATGGTACGCCCGTTGATTGCTTGGTTGGCTTCGTTCTATTCTGGGCCAGTCACAATTTGTTCAGTCTCGGGATTTCGGTGAATGACGCTTTGCGCAACACAAGGTGCAGACCAGCGCTTCAGGCCACATCGCCGTGGCCCCCATCGTACGCCCGCGCCTTTTCGATTGAAGCGTCGGGCCATTGGATCCATAGCAGGTACGCGTGCATGAGAGCTTGACCTGAATCACAGGAGCACACCGCGACGCATGTTTTCCGGAGACCCCAGCGAGCGCTGCGTTTGCCCCATGTCGGCGCTGCGCCATGGGCTTCGTGCGCGATAGCCGGACCCGGCGGACTCTGGCGCACTGCAAGCGATGGCTGGACCACGGCAACTTTTTGCATGGCGCCCCTGCATCTTGCGCTTACCATGCGCCCCTGATTTCCATCAAGGAGCACCCTCCCATGAGCATGAACAAGCGCAACTTCGTCGCCGCCGGCATGGGCCTGGCAGGCCTGTGGACGGCCACGGGCAGCAGCCACGCCGCCACGCCGGCCAAGGCCCCCAGCGGCCCCACGCTGCTCACCATCAGCGGCGCCATCACCCAGTCCAACCGCGGCGCGCTGGACACCACCATCGACCAGATGATGGGCAAACACGGCATCCAGTTCGACAAGGCCTTCGCGCTGGACGCCGCCGCCCTGGCGCGCATGCCCGCCGTCACCATCAAGCCCACGCTCGAATACGACAGCAAGCCCCACACGCTCAAGGGCCCCCTGCTCACCACCGTGCTGGCCGCCGCCGGTGTGGCAGCGGGCAGCCCCGTGCAACTGGGCCTGCGCGCGGTGGACGGCTACAACGTCAACATCAGCATGGCTGACGCCCAGGCCTACCGCATGATCGTCGCCACCCACATCGACGGCCAGCCCATGGCCCTGGGCGGCCTGGGCCCGCAGTGGGCCGTGTACGACGCGGACGTGCTACCCGCCTTCAAGGACAAGCCCGTGAAGGAACGCTTTGGCCTGTGCCCCTGGGGGCTGTACCACATTGAGGTGAAGAAGGCCTGAGCGGACGCGTGTCATTTCCCACCTGCTTCAACTGCCGCGCCAGCGTCCCGCCAGGTACATCCAGGTGCCTCAGATGCGGCCGGTGGGCAGGCGGCAGTCCTTCCGCGTCGCGAGATGACCTCAGCCCCAGGGAAGCGGGCTGGGGTCTGCCTCCCTATGTTCTGGAAGGCGCTTCATTTCGCTGGGCGTCGCTGCTGGCCCCTTTGTGGGTGCCGCCTTTGGTGATGATCTGGCTTGGGGCCCCTCCCCCGGCAGTGGCCGCCATACTGGCTCTGTTCATCTTCATCCCCGGGCTGTATGTCATCACTAACCTGCCACGCTACTCGCGGTGGGCCAAACTGGTCGCCTCGCTGGGCTATGTGGCGCTGTCTGGCCCCTTGGGTCTAGCTTGCCTGGTTTGGATAGACCGCTTGCTGCAAAAAGCGTAACCCTTGCCTTGCGCGGATTTCGCTCTCATTTGTATAGCTGCCAGCACATGATTTACTAGCGCTAAAGCCATATTTCTCCCCAAATCAGCCCCAGCGCAGCCCCATGCGCACCGCCAGCGCCGCCAGCGACCCCGCAGTGGCCAAGCCCACCACCCCCAACCAGCCCCACTGCGCCAGCGCCAGGCTGCCCAGCGCCGCCCCGGCCGACATGCCGATGAACATGCCGGTGAACAGCAGCGCATTGAGCCGGCTGCGCGCCGCAGGGTCGATGCCGTACACGATGGTCTGGTGCGCCACCAGCGTGGCCTGCACGCCAAAGTCAAAGCCAATCGCGCTGACCACAATCAAGCCCAGTTGGGCCTGCGCAGGCAGCAGCGGCGCCAGCGCCATCACCGCAAACGACACGGCGGCCAGCCCCGCGCCATAGCGCGTCACCACCTCGGGCCCGCGCTTGTCGGCCAGGCGCCCGGCCAGTGGGGCAGCCAGTGCACCCGCAGCCCCGGCCAGGCCAAACGCACCTGCCGCTGCCGTGCCCAGGTTGAACTGGCTGTGCAACATCACCGCCAGCGTGGACCAGAACGCGCTGAAGCCCACGGCCAGCAGCCCCTGCGCCCAGGCCGCACGGCGCAGCGCTGCGTGCTGGCGCCACAGCGCCACCATCGAGCCGATCAGCGCGCCATAGCCCATCTGCGTGGTGGGCGCAAAGCGCGGCAGCCCGCGCCACACCGCCACCGTCAGCAGCGCAATGGCCACCGCCGCCGCCACATACACCGTGCGCCAGCCCCACTGCTGCGCCACAAAGCCGCTGACCACGCGCGACAACAAGATGCCCAGCAGCAGCCCCGTCATCACCGTGCCCACCATGCGCCCGCGCTGCGCCGCCGGGGCCAGCGTGGCGGCGGCAGGTACCACGTCCTGCGCCACCGTGGCAGCCAGGCCCACGGCCAGGCTGGCCGCCAGCAGCGCGCCCATGCCGGGCGCCAGGCCGCTCAACAGCAGGGCCAGCATCAGCGCGATGGACTTGATGACGATGATGCGGCGCCGGTCATACCGGTCACCCAGCGGCGCCAGCAGCAAGATGCCCAGCGCATACCCCAGCTGCGTGAGCGTGGGCACCAGGCCCACCACGCGGCTGTCGGCCTGCATGTCGGGCCCCAGCACGCCCAGCATGGGCTGGCTGTAGTACAGCGAGGCCACGCTCAGCCCCGCCGTGGTCGCCAGCAGCAATAAGAGCGGCGCACTCACCGCCCCCTCCGCAGGCGGCGCCACCGGGGCCAGCCCCGCTGCACCACTTGCATGCACATTTTGAATGGAAGACATCACAACACCATCGGTTAAAAAGGAATGGTGCGATTGTTCTAGCCCGCCGCCGCGCTGGGTAGTAGGCTGAATTGCAGATTCGTTATACGCTTGGCGTATGACCAACACCCTGCCAGCCTTGCAACCCGGCGCCGACCGCATCGAGCTGATGCAGACCTTTGTCCGCATCGTCGAAGCCGGCAGCCTGTCTGCCGCCGCCCAGCAGCTGGGCACCAGCCAGCCCACCGTGAGCCGCCGCCTGCAGGCGCTGGAGCGCAGCCTGGGCATCAAGCTGCTGCAGCGCTCCACCCATGTGATGAAGTTGACTGAAGACGGCGACCGCTGCTTTGCCCACGCCAAGGCCCTGCTGGAAGACTGGCGCGCCATGGAAGACGACCTGCGCGGCACGGCCGACACCCCGCGCGGCACCCTGCGCGTGCTGGCGCCGCACGCCTTTGGGCAAGACCAGTTCATCGCCCCGCTGATGGCCTACCTGCGCCGCTACCCCGAGGTGGATGTGGAATGGATGCTGCACGACCGCCGCCCCAACTTCATCGCCGAAGGCATCGACTGCGCCATCCAGGTCGGCGCGGTGGACGACCCCAGCGTGGTGGCGGTGCGCCTGGCCGAAGTGCCCCGCATCGTGCTGGCCGCCCCCGCCCTGATGGCCGGGCGCCCCACGCCCCAGCACGCGCAAGACCTGCAACCACTGCCCTGGCTGGCCCTGAGCACCTTCTACCGCCGCGAGGTCACGCTGACCCAAGAGCCCGGCGGCGAGGCCCACACCTTCGGCATCACGCCGCGTTTAGCCACCGACAGCCTGTACGCCCTGCGCAGCGCCGCCCTGGCCGGGCTGGGGGCGTGCATTTCATCGGCGTGGATCGTGGACAACGATGTGCGGCAGGGGAAGCTGCTGCACCTGGTGCCCAACTGGCACGCGGCGCCGCTGCCGGTGTACTTGGTGTACCCGTATGCGCGGTTTTATCCGGCGCGGCTGCGCTTGTTTTTGGAGGCGATGCGGGGGGCGATGCCGGGGTTGGTGGGGATGCGGGCGGTGGGTTTTATGTAATGCGGACGCTCAATGCAGAGCTTATCGGCGCTGTTGCCAGGTAGGGCCTAGAGAAATCGGCGTGCGCCACCAAAATCGCGAAATAATGGCCAATTTTTCCGTCCGTGTGGAACTTTTATTGAGTTAGAAACGTTGCTGGTGAGGGTGGCAGGTCACGAATCAACCTAAGCGACAACTTTTCTAGTTTAGTCTTGAGTTACATTTTCCAGTCCAAATAAAAAATCAGTCGGTATCACCATCGCGTTCTCTTTGATAAACAAGTGGTTCAAATCGCTCACCCAGAATAGCACCAACCACTATTCCGGTGATTGGATATCGACCGAGGAGATGAGCAAGGCGGCGGTTCAGCTCGTGAACTCGATCTGAATGAGCTATGTCAAAAAAATCAATCTCAGAGACTACCAAAATGGCGGTAAATTCAGAAAGTCGCCCTTCTCGCGTCTCCATATAACCACGCAAAAGACTATTCACTATACTAGGGGAGGTAACCATGCGATCGAAATTGCGCACGTACTTAACCTCGAAGCCGTGAACATCCTCACCTTCTATTGCAATAAAGTCAGGAAATCCATGCTGGTTAGGCCTAACATCGTCATGTATACTCTGAAGCCATTCGGCGACCAGCCGCTCGATATGTCGCAGATCGGGCCGATCCATATATAAATATGGATCGGATGGACTCATCAGTCGTGACGCAGTAGCTGATTCAATTAATTGATAGTCTCGACCGGCTTCCATCCTCGGTGCCAATGCTACCTGCTTCAATTCAGCGACTGACTGTGATGATACTGTTGCAGCCGAATATTTGTTTGCATGTTCTACGAACTGGACTGAAGAATACATCCAGTAGAGTTCCACATTGCCTTGTTTAATGATTTCCCTGACTAACTCTGGGTGCGGCCCAATAGTCTTACCTTGCTCGCGCCACCACCAATCCTCCTTGCGATCAGCAGTCACAAAAAGTACGCACTTTGCGCCTGAAGCTTTCACGTGTTCAATCACTTGGCGCCATAAAATCAGATCACCAAACTTTCGCTGATACTTCAACTGATCATGGATAAACGTTGCCTCGTTTGGGTTCTTATCTTTATCCGCATCGGCAAAACCAGGTGGAATTTTTTCCTTAAATCTATCATCACCTTGCGCGGAAAGGTCATCCAATTCCTTTTGGGTTGTTGGACCAGGTCCAATGCGGTCCCGCAGCAACAAATCCAGCCTGTCTCTAACAGAATCGGACGAAGAAATATCAAGCTGAGATCTGTGAACTTCTTTGATTGCATCTATAAGCTTGCTATTGGCTTTCTCAAGATCGTCGAGTAACGGCTGAGACTGCACTCCGAGTCCTCGCTTATCGATCTGAAGCGTGTCAACTTTCCGCCTAAGTTCGGCCACTAAGTCGCTTGCCGTCTGTAGCGCGTCCTCTGTTGCCTTTCTTTCTGCCGCTATCACCGTTAAGCGGCGGCGCTGAAACTCGAGTGCAACTTGATAAGGAATCCATAAGCGTTCCTTCAATAAATTTAGGACTTCAAAAAGCTCATCCCGAGCTGTTGTAGGAAGTCGATAGAGATTGAGAAGGACATTTGTATCGACAACAACAAGCCCCTCCTTCCAAAGCCTCTCATACTCAGCTTCAGTTGGTGGATAGTAGCCAAAGAAATGTGTCTTCATACTTCAGTGTGCGTTTTTGAAATTTCAGTTTTAAATAATTTAACACAGTCCTTGCCAAGCGCAGTCAATATCTGACGTTTGCGGACTAATTTGGCATACCGAAGCCAAAGAAAGGCGGCTTCTAACCTATATTTTTCACGCGTTCTGCGTATTATTAAACAGAAATAGACTCCGTCATTAATTTGGCCCCCCGATTTTTTCTATACCGCTGTTGGAGCACGTCTGTGAGCTAACTCACTAAATCATGACTGCTCGCAAACGGCATTAGCTCGATACATGACATATAGCGCATCGAATGACCGCTCTGCATGCCTAAACTGGGCCAAAAAACATCCAATCATCAACCATTCGTATCGAAACTCAAAGAAGAAGACACCACAGCCATCACTATTAATTTCATAGCAGCCACTACTTATGAAACAAGCACTGTCGATACATTTCGTAGCCTTTACCTTCTCAGCGCCCGCCAGTCCCGCCCAGCAATCTCATCGGCTCGAGAAAACACTCCAATGCGGCCAGCTTCTACTGCATTCTGAGCCGGGAATCACTCGAAACGGCCAGCCTCCCAACACGCTCATTAGCCACAGTCACATGGCGCACTAACTCAGCCTTGCAGGCATCGAACCCCGCGCTGAACCCGTCCTCATCCCCCAACCGCCGCACAAACACCAGCGCCATCGCAAGTGCCTCCTTCCAAGCCGCCGCGCTGACCTGTTCCCCCACCGTCAGTTCCAGCGACCGCTCCGGCAAACCTCCCCCCACCGTGGGTGCAAACGCCATGGGCGTCATGTCATACGCAGGCGCCAGCCCGTAAGGCCTGCGCCCCTCTGACAAGCACGACAGATTGCCGCTGTGCATGTCGGTGTTGCCAATCAGGGTGCCAAACGCCCACAGCAGGCAGGCCGTGTCAAAGGCCTGGGGGGTGATGACCCCGGACTTCCACAACGCCCTTGCAATCACCGGCCAGTTGCCGCCGCTGCCGACAAACTCGGCATCCAGTGCGGCGAAGGAATGCAGCGCCCTGCGTCCGCGCGCCCCCAGCCGGTCAAACCGCTGCACCTCCAGAAACCGTTGGGTGCCGTGCATCCAGGTCATGGACTGCGCGGCAGGCACGCCGTGGTCACGCAGCACCTGCAGGGCGATGTGTTCGGCCAGCAGCAGGTCGCGCCAGCGGGCGCTGACGGGGGTGTCGAGTTCTGCGGTGAACTTGACCATCACATGCGCGGCAGTGCCATCGGCTTGCTCTGCGTAGGCGGTGAACTTGGGCTGCTCGCCAGCGGCTGAGGAGCCCGCCACCTCGCCGCGCGCGGCCAGGTCCGCCAACTGGGCGTACGTGTGCCGCTTTTGTGCGGCTGCAATGGGCACGGGGTCGGGCGCGTTGACGAACTGGTCGCGCGCGGTGGGGCCGATGAGCAGGTTGCCGGGCATGTCGTCGCCCTGGTCCAGGATGGCGCGCAGCGCGTGGGTGTCGCTCCAGTCGCCCAGCCGCTCGGGCAGGCCCAGGGGCTGGCCGTGCCGCTGGCAGTAGGCGCGCCCCAGGTAGCCCTGCGGGCGCATGTCATAGATCCACCACGGCAGGCCGTCGCTGTGCAGCCGGGCACCACCCGCCTCGACCATCACAAAGCCCTGCGGGCACACGGGGACGAGGGTGCCCAGGGTTTCCAGCGCGCCCTGGGGAGTGACGCGGTACACGGTGGCCTGCAGATCGGCGCGCTGGGGATCGCGCAGCGTGTATTGAATAGATCTTGCAGCGCCAAAAGGCACCACCTCGTCACCCAGCGCGCTGAGTGCGCGGGAGACGGTGGGCTGGCTGACCTGCAGCGCCTGTGCCAGCGCCTGCGCCTTGGCAGGGCCGGGGCGCAGCAGGGGCCGGATGGCGTTGGCGTATGTCTGGGCGGCGGAGGGCATGCCCTAAGGATACGCCGATTGAATTGAAAATTGGATAGATAAATGAATAGATAAACCAAACTTAATTGAAGCCTTGATTGTTGCTTTTTCTAGTTATTTATTGACAAACAACTATCCAATACAACAAACTTGTGGCGTGCCACCAACCCCCCTCACCTCCCAAGAAAGCACGGTGCTTGAGCTTGCCCAGCACCAACCTCTGCTCCGCGCGCGCGACCTGAGCGCGCATGGCCTGCCCACGGTACTGCTGACCCGGCTGGTCGCCGCAGGCAAGCTCGACCGCGTGGCACGCGGCATGTACAGCCTGCCAGGCCGTGCCGTCAGCGAACACCGTTCGCTGGCCGAGGTGGCGCTGCGTGTGCCCAAGGGCGTGGTGTGTTTGCTCTCTGCTCTGCGCGTGCATGGCATTGGCACGCAAGCGCCGTTTGAGGTGTGGATGGCGATACCGCCGAACACGCCCACCCCGCGCCTGGGGCAACCGGCGCTGCGCGTGACTCGCATGTCTGGCGCGGCGCTGACGGAAGGGGTGGAGCCGGTGGAGATCGACGGCGTGCAGGTACCAGTGTTCAACGCCGCGAAGACGGTAGCGGACTGCTTCAAATACCGCAACAAGATCGGGCTGGATGTGGCGCTGGAGGCGCTGCGCGATGGCTGGCAGCAAGGCAAGCTGCCGATGGATGCGCTGTGGCACTACGCCACGATCAACCGCGTGGCCAATGTGATGCGGCCGTATCTGGAAAGCGTTACGGCATGAGCCAGCGCAATGTGGCGGCATCCATCCGCGCGCGTCTCAAGCTGTATGCCGATGCGCACCAGCAGGACTTCAACCTAACGCTGACTCGCTATGGGTTAGAGCGGCTGCTGTACCGGTTGTCGATCTCGCCACACGCCAACCGCTATCTGCTCAAAGGCGCCCTGCTGTTCTCGCTGTGGTTTGACCAGCCCCACCGGCCCACGCGCGATGCAGACCTGCTGGGTTTTGGCCCGGACGACATCGAATCCGCCGTGCTGGCGTTCCGCGAGATTTGCCAGATCGAGGTGGACGACGGCATGGCGTTTGACCCGGCCTCGGTCAAGGGCTCCACCATTCGCAAAGATGCGGGGTACGGCGGTGTGCGGGTGGACCTGCTGGCCACACTGGATGGCGCACGCATTGCGCTGCAGGTGGACATTGGCTTTGGCGACGCGGTGACCCCGGCGCCCGAGGCGGTGCACTACCCGGTGCTGCTGCCAGACCTGCCCGCACCCCAATTGCGCGCGTACCCCAAGTACACGGTGGTGGCAGAGAAGTTTCATGCGGTGTGCCTGCTGGGCATGGCCAACACGCGCATGAAGGACTACTTTGACCTGTGGGTGTTGCTGACCGAAGGCGTGTTGGACCCGCAAGAACTGCACCGCGCAGTGGCTGCCACGTTCCATCGGCGCCGGTTGGCCCTGCCCAATTCCATTCCCTCAGGCCTGAGTGATGCATTTGCACAGGATGCGGCCAAGCAGAAGCAGTGGGCCGCCTTTCTGAAAAAGAACCGTCTGCAAGCCCTGGACCTTGCCGAGGTGGTGAGGCTACTGCGCAGCGAGTTGCAGAAGCTGTTGGGGCTATGAAGCGACAGACCGATGGGATGAGGGGGGCGAATGGTGCGCAACAACTGCGTGCCATGTCATATCCGCTCCTAACTTGATAGCTGCCTCGGTATGTTTTTCTAGCGCTTGGTGCACATTTCGCACTGAATCTCAGCCCCGCACCTTCCCAGCATCATCCCAAGACGTTTCAGGCTTTCAAGCAGGCAACCGCACCGCAGCCTCCCGCAACGCCTCGGCAAACGCCATCGCCGCCGGCTTTTGCTGCGTGCCCCGGCGGTAGGCCAGGTACAGGTCCAGATGCACCACAGGTTCGCGCAGCATGGCGACCCCCAGGCCCTGGCGCAGGCATTCTTCCAGCGCGAACGAGGGCACGATGGCGCTGCCACGGCCTGCGCGCACCATGCCGATGAGGGTGCCGATCAGGTTCATGCGGGGGCGCTCCTGGTGGGCCAGGCCCAGGCGGGAGAGCTGCTTTTCGATGACCACCTGGATGGGGTTGCCCGACGGCAGGGTGACCAGGGGCACGTCTTTGAGGCGGCTCCAGGGCTGGCTGTCTGACAGCTGGCCGCTGGTGTGAGCCGCATCGGGCGGGCTGATGCGCATGAGGCGGAACTTGCACAAGGGCTGGCGCGACAGCCCCACGGCGGGTTTGACGAAGAAGCCAAAGCCGATATCGGCCTCGCCGTCGAGCACGCGCTGGCGCACGGTGCCCACCTCGACATCGCTGAGCTGCACCTGCACGCCGGGGTGGCTTTGCGCAAAACCGCGAATCACCTCGGGCAGCAGGCTGGCCGAGATCATGGGCGTGGCCGCCACCAGCAGGCGCGAGCGCACGGCGGCCTCGTTGCCGTCCAGCACGGCGCCCAGGGCGCGCAGCTCGCCCACCACGCGCTCGGCCACGGGCTGCAGGCGGCGCCCGGCCTCGGTCAGCGTGATCGACCGGGTGGTGCGGTCAAACAGGCGGGCGCCCACCTGGTCTTCCAGCTCCTTGACCAGCATGCTCATGCCCGAGGGCGACAGGTGCACCTGCTCGGCCGCCTTGGCAAAGCTCTGCAGGCGCGTCACCTCCAGAAAAGCGTGGAGCTGGCGGGTGCTGACATTCATCAGCTTTGATGAAGAATTCATCAGAATTTTCCGTTTGATCAATGTCAAGAGTGTCGTTGTAATTGTCCTGTAACGCCCTTCCAACGACTAGAGAGACAAGCCCCATGCCCCAGCTGCCCACCCTGCGTGCCAACGCGCACCCGCCCTCCCCCCAACGCCGCAGCCTGGTGCTGGGCGCGCTGGTCGCCACGGCTGCAGCCGCCACGCCCGGGGCCTGGGCACAGACGGGTGCCGATGCACCGGTGCGGCTGGTGGTGCCGTTCACGCCCGGCACGGGCATTGACCTGATTGCGCGGCAGATTGCGCAGCCGCTGTCTGACCGGCTCAAGCGCCCGTTTTTTGTGGAGAACAAGGCGGGGGCGTCCGGCATCATCGGCACGCAAGAGGTGGTGCGCGCGGCGCCCGACGGCACCACGCTGCTGGTCAGCGTGAACACGCTGGTGATGAACATGGCGCTGTACCCCAAGCAGGGCTTTAACCCGCTGACGGACCTGGTGCCGGTGAGCCAGACGAGCTGGGGACAGCTGCTGCTGGTGGCGTCGGCCGGGTCCAAGATCGAATCGCTCAAGGACCTGATGGACCGCGCCCGGGCCAAGCCCGGCTCGCTCAACTACGGATCGCCCGGTGCGGGCACGCCGCACCACCTGGCGATGGAATTGCTGAAGAACCGGGCCAAGATTTCGCTCACCCACATCAGCTACCGGGGCACTGCCCCGGCCGTGACGGACCTGCTGGGCGGGCAGATCGACGCGATGTTCCTGCCCATCCACGTGGCCTTGCAGCATGTGAAGGCGGGCAAGCTGAAGGCGCTGGCCATCAGCTCGGACACGCCGCACCCCCTGCTGCCCGAGGTGCCGTCGCTCGGCACCCTGAAGCTGGGCGACCTGAACGTGGACATGTGGTACGGCGTGTTTGCCCCCGCAGGCACGCCCCGCGCGATGATTGACCGGCTCAACACCGAGCTGCGCGACGTGCTGGCCTCGCCCGCCGTGGCCAAGTCGTTCGAGACCCAGGGCATGACGCCCGCCCACAGCTCGCCAGACGCCTTCCAGAAGCTAGTGACGGCTGACGCCAAGCGCTGGGCCGACCTCATCAAGGCCCAGGGCATCACCGCCGAGTAACCACGGTCACTCGCACCACGCAGCAGCGCGCAGCACTGCACAACATCGCACCGCAGCCCGCACCGAACCGAATCGAACAAAACCAACAATATGAACCAGCAAGCAACCGTGGCGCCGCAGCAGGACGCCGAAGTGATCATCGTGGGCGGCGGCCCGGTCGGCATGGGCCTGGCCATTGAGCTGGGCCAGCGCGGCGTGAGCGTGATTGTGGTGGAGCGCTATGTGCAGCCCCAGCCCATTCCCAAGGGGCAGAACCTGACGCAGCGCACCATGGAGCACTTTCACTTCTGGGGTGCCGAAAAGCAGCTGCGCGCAGCGCGCACCATACCGGTCGAATACGGCATTGGCGGCCTGACCGCACATGGCACGCTGCTGGGGCCCTACAGCTACGACTGGCTGCAGCGCGACCTGGTCAAGCCCTACTACTTCACGGCCAACGAGCGGCTGCCGCAGTACGCCACCGAGGCCGTGCTGCGCCAGCGCGTGGCCCAGCTGCCGTCGGTGCAGACCCTCTACGGCTGGGAGACCAGCACCGTGGCGCAGGACGACGCGGGCGTGTCCGTCACCATTCAGCAACGCGGCGACGGCAAGGCCCAGCGCGTGCTGCGCGGCGCCTATGTGGTGGGGTCGGACGGGGCGCGGTCGGTGGTGCGCGAGCAGGTGGGCATCACCCACACCCGCACGGACCACGACCGCATGATGGTGCTGCTGGTGTTCAAGTCGCAAGGCCTGCACCAGCTGCTGGAGCGCTACCCCGGCAAGTCTTACTACAACGTGCTGCAGCCCGAGCTGAAGGGCTACTGGAAGTTTCTGGGCCGGGTGGACCTGGGCAGCACCTGGTTCTTTCACGCCCCGGTGCCGCCAGGCACCACCAAAGACAACTTTGACTTTGCCGCATACCTGCACGAGGCGGTGGGCGCGGAGTTTGAGGTGGAGTTTGAGCACATCGGCTTTTGGGACCTGCGCTTCATGCTGGCCGACAGCTACCGCAAGGGCCGGGTGTTCATCGCGGGTGATGCCGCCCACAGCCACCCGCCTTACGGCGGCTATGGCGTGAACTCGGGCCTGGAAGACGCGCGCAACCTGGGCTGGAAGCTGGCTGCCACGCTGCAAGGCTGGGGCGGCGAGCGCCTGCTGGACTCGTACGACGCCGAGCGGCGCCCGGTGTTTGCGTCCACCATCAACGACTTCATTGCGCGGTCCATCGAGACAGACAAGGAGTTTCTGGACACCCACGACCCGGCGCGGGACCAGGCCGCGTTTGAAGCCGCATGGCAGGCGCGTGCACAGGGTGCCGTGGGCGAGGTGCATGCGTTTGAGCCGCACTACGAGGGCTCGGGCATCGTGTGGGGCAGCGAGGGCCGCGCCAGCAGCGCCAAGGGATCGCACCGGTTTGAGGCGCGGCCTGGCCACCACCTGGCACCCGCCACGCTGCCC
This sequence comes from Acidovorax delafieldii, assembly GCF_007993815.1. GTDB lineage: Bacteria > Pseudomonadota > Gammaproteobacteria > Burkholderiales > Burkholderiaceae_C > Acidovorax > Acidovorax delafieldii. The sequence continues at coordinate 84,225 of NZ_VJWE01000002.1, read as the reverse complement.
ACCGGACGCAATGTGTTTGAGGAACTGGGCCCGGGCTTTTCGCTGCTGGTGGTGGGCGGCGACGGCGCCCACGCGCCATCGGTGCAGGCCTTTCGCGAGGCGGCGGCGGGCCTGGGACTGCCGCTGCGGCTGGTGGACTGTGGTGACGGGGGCGAAGGCACCGAGCCTGCGCGCTATGGCGCACCGCTGGTGCTGGTGCGGCCCGACCAGTTTGTGGCCTGGACGGCGCCTGCTGGCGGCCCCGTGGTGACCGCCGAGCAAGCCCGCGACGTTCTGGCGCGCGTGGCGGGGTAACCGCACGGGCGAGGCCGCTGGGTTAGCGGCAACGCCCCAGCCCGGGAGTGATCCAGGCCAGGGCGCGATCCAGGCCGGGGCGCTACGCAGCCAATCGCTCAGGCGGCCTTGCGCAACGCGGCGGGCGCCACCGGTGTCTGCTGTCCGTCGCGCTCTGCCACCTTGGCGCGCACCAGGGGCAGCAGCTCGCGACCGTACTCGATAGCGTCCACCAGCGGGTCAAAGCCACGGATCAGGAAGGTGGTGATACCCAGGTCGTAGTACTTGAGCAGTGCGTCGGCCACCTGCTCGGGCGTACCCACCAGCGATGTGGAGTTGGACCGGCCGCCCAGCTCGCGCGCAATGGCCGTCCACAGGCGTTCGTCCACACGGTCGCCCTTGGCGGCGTCGGCCAGCAGGCGCTGCGCGCCTTCGCTCTGCTGCGGGCCCACGCCGCGCGAGTAGCCTTGGCTCACACGCAAACGGCGCGTGTCTTCCAGAATGCGCTCGGCCTTGGCCCAGGCTTCGTCCTCGGTCTTGCCCAGGATGGGGCGGAACGAGATGCTGAAGTCCACATGCCGGCCCTGCAAGGTGGCCTCGGCGCGCACACGGCGCACCAGGTCGCCCGCCTGGGCCAGCGACTCGCCCCACAGCGCGTACACGTCGGCATGTTTGCCGGCCACCTGCAGCGCGGGTGCAGAGGCACCGCCAAAGTAGATGGGCACGCGCTGGCCTTGCAGGGGTTTGACCTCCGACACCACGCCCTTGGCGCGGTAGTAGGTGCCTTCGTGGTCAAAGGGTTTGTCTTCGGCCCACACGCGGCGCAGGACGGTGAGGTATTCGTCGGTGCGCGCATAGCGCTCGTCGTGGTTCAGGAAGTCGCCATCGCGCTGCTGGTCTTCGTCCGAGCCGCCGCTGATGTAGTGCACGGCCAGGCGGCCGTTGGTGTAATGGTCCAGCGTGGCCAGCTGGCGCGCGGCCAGGGTGGGCGCCACAAAGCCGGGGCGGTGCGCCAGCAGGAAATTGATCTTGTCGGTGACCGATGCCGCGTACGTGACGGTCAGCAGCGTGTCGGGGCTGGACGAGCTGGCAGGCACCAGGATGCGGTCAAACCCCGCGTGCTCGTGCGCCTGGGCAAACACGCGCACATAGGCGGGGTCCACCGCCGGGCCCTTGCGGGCGATGGTTTCAGAGACTTCGTGCGGCTGGATCATGCCGATGAACTGGACGGGCATAGCGGGCTCCTGTGGCGATGGGGTGAAACAAGGTTGAGTGAATGGTTGGCAGCGTCACGCGTGCGGGACTGCAGCCATGATCTGCCCGCCCCTGGCGCGCGCCAACGAAGAAAAACGCGTTTGCAAAGTTGTGCGGCGCATAGGCCCCGCTGTGCACGGCGAAGGGGGTGCACCGCCGCCGTGCGCGCCGCTATGCTGTGGCGGGTCGCCATCCAGACTCCCCCGCCTGGCCGCCAGCGTCGGCATGGTCGGCCAGTGCGTTGCCGACCTGCATGTCTGGCCCTGGCCTCTGACCGCTGGCTCCTCGCTCCTCACTCCTCACAATGGCCAGCTCACTTCGCATCCAGAAAGGACCCAACCCACCATGCTCTCGCACGTTTTTGTTGGCATCACAGATTTCGAGCGCGCCCTGGCGTTCTACCGGCCGGTGCTGGCCTCGCTGGGCATTCAGGAGCGCTTTTGTGAAGCGGAGCGACCCTGGGCGGGCTGGGAGTCCACCCCCGGCCCCCGGCCGCTGTTTGTCATTGCCCGCCCGTTCAATGGCGAGGTGCCCCACCCCGGCAACGGGCTCATGGTGGCCTTCATGGCCGCCACGCGCAGCCAGGTGGACGCGGCCCACGCGCTGGCGCTGAGCCTGGGCGGCCAGTGCGAGGGCCGCCCCGGACTGCGGCCCGAGTACCACGCCAACTACTACGGCGCGTATTTTCGGGACCCGGACGGCAACAAGCTGTGTGTGGCGTCGCACGGACAGGCGTAGCGCAGGGTGGCGCCGGGCGGGCGAGAGCCCCCTGCGCTGCATATTTAAGGAAAAATGGCCTCAAGCGCTAGCCGATAAAGCGCCAGCTGCTATTCTTTTAAGAGCAACCTGAACGCGACCCAGGCGTTCGCTCGCAGCACGCTGCCAACACGCTGGTGGCAGGCGCTGTCAGTGCGGGAAGCCGCCCCGCACCAGCCGCACGGGCTCTGCGTCCATGCGGCGAATCAGCGACTGCAGGCCATCGCCCGCAGCGTTGGCAGCTGCATCGACAGAAGGCAGCTGCTGGGCCGCTGGCGCAGTGCGGCAGACCAGATCGTCCTCCGACCACGCGGCCTTGCCCGGCTGGCCCCGTGCGCGCAGCCAGCCCGCGCGGTCTGCGATGAGCTGGTGGCCGGGCAGGTCGCTGGCGGGCACCCCCAGCACCAGGGCCAATGCCAACGGCGCTGCGGTATCGTTGGTCAGGCATTCCGCATCTGCGGCAGCAGCATCGGGAGTGTGCGGCGCGCCGGGCCCGGGGTGCGCCACCACCAGCGAAACAAGGCGTGGGTCATCGGCAGGCAAGGGGCTGCCGCTGCCTGGCAGCACCACGCGCAGCCGCTGCCCCACCAGGCTGCGCGCCGTGTGCTGGCGCCCCTGGCGGCACAGCACGGCCACGTCGGGCAGGCGCACCGGGCGGTCCCAGGTGCCGGATTCGCGCAGCATCTGGCCTGCGGCATGGGCTTGCAGGTAGTCCAGCACCTCCCACACCTGCGCGTCGGTGAGCTGCGTGGTGTCAAAGCCCGGCATGGTCTGCGCGCCGTTGCGGCCCTGCATGCCGTGGCGCACGCGCCAGAAGAGTTCGCCGTCCAGCCGCTTCCACAGCAGCGCGCCGTTCAGGTTGGGCGGCCACATGGCCAGCCGGGCTGCATCGGGCCCTTCGCCGTTGGCACTGGCGCCATGGCAGCGCACGCAGTGCTGCTGGTACACCGCCTGGCCACGCACGATGCCCTGCGCAGTGAAGCCCGTGGGTGACTGGTGCAGGCTGGTGGCCACGGCGGGCGTCAGCAGCAGGTGGCGATGGGGCCAGGGCGCAAACACCACCAGCGCAGCGGCCAGCCACCACAGCGGCTTGCGGCCGCGCCGCCACGCCACAGATACCGCCAGCGCCAGTAGCGCCACACCCACACACAGCAGCGACAACAGCACGCGCCGCGCGTGGCCGGCATCCACCACCAGCATCTCGGCAGCCACACGGTGCGCAAACGGCCAGGCGGGCTGGCCGTGCGCATCGGGCGCCAGGCCCACCGCATGCAACAGCGTGCGCAGGCCCTGCTGGGTGGCCTGCAGGCCTTCGAGCAGAGCGGCCAGCCACTCGGGCGGCAACGACAGCCAGGTCAAGGCGGCGGCTACCAGCTGGCGTCCAGCCCCAGCAACGCCAGCGCCTCGTGGCGCAGGGCCGCCAGGCGCGGGTCGCCCCGGTGGCGCGGGTACGGCAGGTCGTTGACCAGCACCTGCTTGACGCGCGCGGGCCGGTCAGAGAACACCACCACGCGCTGCGCCATGAACAGCGCTTCTTCCACATCGTGCGTGACAAGCAGGGCAGAGAAACCCGCACGCTGCCACAGCTGCACCAGCTCGGTCTGCATGGACAGGCGCGTGAGCGAGTCGAGCTTGCCCAGCGGCTCGTCCAGCACCAGCAAGGTGGGGTCGTTGACCAGCGCACGCGCCAGCGCCACGCGCTGCGCCATGCCGCCCGACAGCTGGTGCGGGAAGGCCTTGGCAAAGTCCTGCAGCCCAACCAGGGCCAGCGCTTCGTCCACGCGATGGCGCTGGGATTTGAGGATGCCCCGCGCCTGCAGCCCCAGGGCCACGTTGTCCCACACGGTGCGCCAGGGGAACAGCGTGGGGTCCTGGAACACCACGATGCGCGACGGGTCGGGCTGGGTGATGGGGGCGCCATTCTGCAGCAGCTCGCCGGTGGTGGCGGGCTCCAGCCCCGCCACCAGGCGCAGCAGCGTGCTCTTGCCGCAGCCGCTGGGGCCCAGCAGGGCCACGAACTCGCCGGGTGCAATGGACAAGTCCAGCTCGTCGATCACGTGCAGCGGGCCTGCAGGCAGGTCAAACCAGTGGCTGACATTGCGCACGTCAATGCGTGCGCCGGTCACACGGGCCGCCGTAGAGACTTCAGGAATCGTCGCGGAACTCACCATTTCACCACCCCCTTCTGCCACGACAGCACCCTGTCGCGCAGCACAAACAGCAGTGTGATCACGCCCGAGAACAACAGTGCCATCACGATGAGCGCCGCATACATGTTGGGATACGCCGCCCAGCCCTGCGCCCAGGTGAGGTACCAGCCCAGGCCCGCCTTCACGCCCAGCATCTCGGCCACCACCAGGGTGGAGAACGCCGCGCCCAGGCCCATAAACAGGCCCACAAACACCTGCGGCAGCGCCGCCGGGATGGCCACGCGCAGCACCAGAAACCAGGGCGACGCGCCCATGGTGCGGGCCACGTCATAAAAGTTCTTGTGCACCCCGGCCACGCCCGACCAGGTGAGGATGGCCACCGGGAAGGCCGTGCCCAGCGCAATCAGAAAGATCGCGGTGGACCAGCTGGACGGAAAGAAATAGAAGCTGACCGGCAGCAGCGCGGTGGTGGGCACCGGGCCCAGGATGCGCAGCACCGGGTGGATCCAGTAACTGGCCTGGCGCGACCAGCCGATCAGCACGCCCGTGACAAAACCTGCCGCTGCGCCGATGGCAATGCCCAGCGCCAGCAGGCGGATGGAGGCGCCCGCGCTCTCCAGGAGGCGCGGCCAGTCGGTGGCGTACACCTCCACCAGGCTTTGGGGCGGTGCAAAGAAGGGCGGCGGCAGCGTGCCCAGCTTGGCGGTGAACACCTCCCACACCGCCAGACCGACGGCAATGGCCACCAGCCAGGGCCCGGCCGCACGCACGCGGCGCACCACGGCAGCCAGCGGACGGGCCAGCACCGTCAGCGCCAGCAGCAGTGCCGACACCCCACCCGCACCCCAGGCGAACTCTTCGGTAAACGCCCATTCGCTGAAGCCCGCAGGCTTGTTGGGCCACAGGCCCGTGAGCAAGGCCAGCCCCGCCCAGGCCACGGCGGCGGCCAGCCCCGCCCACCAGACCCCCTGAGCCGCTTTGGCCGCCTTGAAGTCGGGCGCGGCGGCAGGCTGCGCACCCGCAGCACGGGGCGCACCGGATGATGGGCTGGGCGCACGCAGCGAGGGCTGCGAAGGCTTGGGGCTGATGCCCGGCGGGGCGCCCAGGATGTAGTCGGCAACAGTGCTCATAGTCGGGTCCAGTCAGATCGATTCAGGTCCAGTGGTATTCATTCATCACGGTGAATGTTTGGCCATAGCCGCGCGAGGTGGGCGCGGCCCATGCGAGGGCTGCCGAGCAAGGGCCGCCCCGCAGCGAGGGCTGCGTTCCCCTGCCCGCAATGCGAAGCACTGCGAGAGCGGGGGGATGGCGCGCAGCGACTCAGGGGGGTGCCCTTTGCTACACCAGCACGTCAGCGTGGACGTGGGCCGCGAAGCGCGCAGGGTCGGTGCCGGGCTTGAGCACGCCCACCAGCTTGAAGTCGCGGGCATAGAACTCGATCTCCTGCCGCAGCGCTGTGCCCACCGGGTGGCTGCGGTGCGTGAGCGTGCCCAGCACGGCGCGCAGGTCCTCCTGCGGCACCTTGGAATACGGGCTGAAGATGCGCGCCGTTTCGTTGGGGTTGTCGGCCACGAAGTCCGACGCCTCGATGATGGCGCGGGTCAGCGCGGCTGCCGTGCCCTTGTCGTTGCGCACCATGGCGCCGCTCACGCCCAGCACGCAGCAGGTCTTGGCCGCGTATTCGCCCGACAGGTTGGACGCCAGGTCCACCAGGCCCTTGGTGCGGCGCTGGATCAGCAGCAGGTTGGGGTCGCCATCGGCAATGGCCTGGGCCTCGCCTTTTTCCACCGCCAGGCCCAGCATGTCGCCGGGGAACTGGCGCCAGGTCACGTCCTTTTCGGGGTTCAGCCCGGCCTTGGTCAGCAGCACAGAAAAGAAGTTCTTGCCGGGGCTGTTGAGGTCCGACACCGCAATGGTCTTGCCCTTGAGCTTTTGCAGGCTGGTCACGCCCGCCGCCTCATAGCCCACCAGGCGCGAGCAGCCGCCATGCGAGCTGCCCACCAGCTTCACGTCAAAGCCCGACTCCAGCGGCTTGATCCAGCGGTGCACCATGCCCAGGCCCGCGTCGGCCTTGGAGGTGGCGATGGTCTCCAGCAGCTGGTCAGTGGAGCCCGCAAAGTTGATCAGCTCGACCTTGAGACCATGTTTTTCAAAAATGCCGCGCTCGATGGCGACCGGCGCGGCCGACAGGCAGATGGCGTTGGCGTTCCACGCCAGCTTTACTTCGCGCAGCTTGCCGGCGGCCAGCACGTGGCTGCCCACCACACTCGACACCCCCACCACGCTGGCCGCGCCCGCTGTCTGCAACAGCTGCCGGCGCGTCCAGCGCCCTCCCACCCCACCTTGGTTTTGAAGCTTGCTCATGTTGTGCCCTTTTGGTTGTCAAATCCTGATCGGCGCTGCGATTGCCCGTGAATTCCTGTGGATGCCTGCGAGCCGGTCCGCACCGCCGTTACGATGGATTGGCATTGAACTGAAAGACGCCTCGCAACAGAACGAAGAAAAACAGGGATGCATATGCAAAACACGCAACGCGCGGGCAGCCCGGGCGCTGGTGCAATACCGGGCATGAGTGCATTGCCCAACCCATCGACCCCACCCACGTCCCCCTCCGCCCCCCACACCGCCCGCCTGCGCCACTTTGTGCAGCAGCTGGCCGCGCTGGTGGAGCAGCGCCTGCCCGAGCCCGACACCCTGACCCAGGGCGCGACGCTGCTGCGCACGCTGGTGGCCCATGACGACTGGCTGCCCGACACCTATGCCCAGCCCCACCCCGATCGCTACCAGCAGTACCTGCTGCATGCCGACGCATTGGGGCGCTTTTCGGTCGTGAGTTTTGTGTGGGGCCCGGGCCAGGCCACGCCCATTCATGACCACACCGTGTGGGGCCTGATCGGCATGCTGCGCGGCGCCGAGGATTCGCAGGCCTATGCCCGCACGCCCGACGGCCGCTGGGCACCGCAGGGCGCGCCCGTGCAGCTGCAGCCGGGCCAGGTGGAGGCCGTCTCGCCCAACGACCCTGCCATAGGCGATGTGCACCGCGTAAGCAACGCGTGGGAGGGCCACACCTCCATCAGCATCCACGTGTACGGCGCCAACATCGGCGCGGTGCAGCGCAGCGTGTACCTGGAGGACGGCACGCGCAAGCCGTTCATCTCGGGCTACAGCAACAGCACCCTGCCCAACCTCTGGGACCTGTCCAAAAACCCTGCACCGGCTGCCTGAAGCCGATCCGACCCAACACCAAGACCATGACCGCTCCCGCCCTGCCCCAGACTTCGTTCCACCAGGTTCGCGAGGCCCTGCTCGCCCGCCAGGAAATCGCCTTGCTCGACGTGCGCGAGGAAGACCCGTTTGCCCAGAGCCACCCGCTGTTCGCCGCCAACCTGCCCGCCGGCAAGATCGAGCTGGAGGCGTGGACGCGCATTCCGCGCCGCGACACCTTCATCGTGGTGTACGACAACGGCGAAGGACTGGCCGAGCCCGCCGCGCGCAAGCTGCAGCAGCTGGGCTACACACAGGTGACGCTGCTGGCCGGTGGCCTGCAGGGCTGGCGCGATGCGGGCGGCGAGCTGTTCATCGACGTGAACGTGCCCAGCAAATCGTTTGGCGAGCTGGTGGAGGCCGAGCGCCACACGCCCTCGCTGGCGGCCGAAGAGGTGCAGGCGCTCATCGACGCCAAGGCCGACGTCGTGGTGCTGGATGCGCGGCGGTATGACGAGTACCACACCATGAACATCCCCACCGGCGTGAGCGTGCCCGGCGCGGAGCTGGTGCTGCGCGCGCAGGCACTGGCGCCCAACCCGGCCACGCAGATCATCGTGAACTGCGCAGGCCGCACGCGCAGCATCATCGGCACGCAGTCGCTGGTGAACGCGGGCATCCCCAACCCGGTGGCGGCCTTGCGCAACGGCACCATCGGCTGGCTGCTGGCCGGCCAGACGCTGGAGCGCGGCGCCACCCGCCGCTTTGACCCCGCCGTGCATGCCGACCGCGAGCGCGCGCCCCAGCAGGCGCGCAGCGTGGCCGACCGCGCGGGCGTGCAGCGCGCCACCCGCGCCGACCTGGAGCGCTTTGCGGCCGAGGCGCAGCGCACCACCTACCTGCTGGACGTGCGCACGCCTGAAGAATTTGCCGCAGGCCACCTGCCCGGCTTTCGCAACACGCCCGGCGGCCAGCTGGTGCAGGAGACCGACCACACCGCCGCCGTGCGTGGCGCGCGCATCGTGCTGGTGGATGACGACGGCGTGCGCGCGAACATGAGCGCATCGTGGCTGGCGCAGATGGGCTGGGATGTGTGGGTGCTGGACGACGCGCCCGCCGCCGACTTCAATGAGACCGGCGCCGTGGCCAACCCCGTGCCCGAGCCCGAAGGCCCCATTGCCTGGGTCACGCCCGCACAACTGGCGGCCTGGCTGAACGAAGAAAGCAAAGAGCGCCCCGGCCACACCGCCGTGCTGGACCTGACCACCAGCGCCAACTACGTGCAGCGCCACATCCCCGGCGCGTGGTTCGTGATCCGCTCGCAACTGGCGCAGGCCGTGGCCAGCATTCCCAAGGCGCAGCGTTATGTGCTGACCTGCGGCAGCAGCCTGCTGGCACGCTATGCCGCGCAGGACCTGGCCCGCCTGACGGGTGGCGCCGAGGTGGCGGTGCTGGAGGGTGGCACGCTGGCCTGGATCGCCCAGGGCCTGCCGCTGGAGCATGGCGAGACGCGCCTGGCCTCGCCCCGCATCGACCGCTACCGCCGCCCGTACGAAGGCACCGACAGCCCGCGCGAGGCGATGCAGGCCTACCTGGATTGGGAGTTCGGGCTGGTGGAACAACTGGGGCGCGACGGCACCCACGGGTTCCGGGTGATCTGATTCACTATCGATTTAATAGCTGCCAGCGCATGATTCACTAGCGCTACCGGCTGATTTCTCTACAAACCCTCTTCTGGGGCGCCCCCGGGGCGCTCACAACGCCCCGTACCGCCACGACACGTTCATCGCCAGCACCTCGCCCTGCGCCAACGTGCGCAGGCCGGGCTGGCCCGGCTGGTGAAAGGCGTCGATGGGCTGGGTGATGGGCTCAAAGCAGAACGCCGGGCCCTGCGGCGGGCGGTACACCAGGCAGTAGTGGTGGGCCGCGCCGCCGTTCTTGGCAAAGTCCGGCATGTGGGCGGTAAGGCGCAGACCGCGCTCGGGCCAGTCGATCTGCGCGGTGCCGCCCCAGCCGGTGTAGGCGTTGTCGATCAGGCCGCCGTTGGCGGGGGCGCCTGCATTCAAGTCCCAGCCGGGCGGGAAGTGCTGCGTGTGCTCCGTGGGCAAAGGGTCGTCGCCACACAGCCACACGCCCCGCACCGGCGCCGTGATGCGCGTGCCGGGCGTGCGCGGAAACCAGGGGTGCAGGCCCAGGCCGTACGGCAGCGGCTGTGCGCCCAGGTGGCGCACCTGCACCGACTGGTCCAGGCCGCCCTCCACCAGCCGGAAGGTCTGCACGCACTCGTACTCGTAGGGGTTGCCGTCAAAGCGCTCGGAGCGCAGCTGCATCTGCAGCATGTCGGGCGCGGGCTGGGTCAGCTGCCAGGGCTGCAGCCACCCGTCGCCGTGGATGGGGTACGGCTCGCCCACGCGGTTGGGACGCATGGGGTGGAACTGGCCTGCATGCTCAAACCCGCCGCCGCTGATGCGGTTGGACCAGGGCACCATGGCAAAGGATGCAAGCTGGTACAGGTCGGGCGTGGCGCCATCCCATGGCCGCCACAGGTCGATGCGTGCATCAGCCTCTTGCGGGTCGTCGATCTGCCAGGCCGCCACGCTGCCGCCCAGTGTGGGCACCAGGCCCAGATGCTGCCCCGCGTGGTGCAGCCAGACGATTGGGTGGGATGAAGAGGCCTCGGTCATGGGCGGTGTGCTTTCTACGGGATGGAGAAAAGAAGAGGCGGAGCCATGGGCCTCGCTGCTGCGCGCGGGGCCGGCATCAGCCGCCAAACAGATGCGCGGGCAGGCCGGGCGTGCTGATGTCCACGGCAAACAGTGCCCCGGCCAGCGGCTCGGTCGCGAGCAGCTCGGGCGTGAGACCGGTGCGGGCCGAGGTGATGTACAGCGTGCGCAGGTCCGCACCGCCAAAGGCGCAGTTGGTGACCTGGCTTACGGGCAGCGTGATGCGGGCCAGCTCGTCGGCCGTGTCGGCGTCGTGGCAGGTGACGCAGCCGCCACCCCAGTGCGCCACCCACAGGCGGCCCTGCGCATCGGTGGTCATGCCGTCGGGCACGCCGTCAGCCGCGGGCCAGCGCTTCCACAAGGTCTTGTCGCTCACGGTGCCAGTGGCCGGGTCGCAGCGGTAGCGGTAGGTGGTGCCCTGCACCGTGTCGTTGAAAAACATGGCCGGGCCTTGCGCGGTGGTGGCCCAGGTGGGGCCGTTGGTCACGACAAAACCATCGTCGTGCCGCACGCAGTGGCCGCCGGCGGTGTAGGTGTAGAGCGCACCCGTGGGGGCCTCGCACGCAAAGTCCATGCTGCCGCCCCAGAAGCGCCCCTGGGCGTCGCACTTGCCGTCGTTGAATCGGTTGCCGGTGCGCTCTGGCTCGGGCTGGTGCAGGTAGCGCGGGGCGATGTCGGCAGCGGGGTCGAACAGCGCAAAGCCCCGGCGCAGGGTGACGATGAAGCCGGGTGCGTTGGCGCGCTCGGCGACGGCGGAGATTTCTTCATCAAACGTCCAACGCTGGTGGCCGCCGGTGGAAGGGTCCCAGCGGTGCAGTTCGCGCTGCAGGATGTCCACCCAGTACACGGCCTGCTCGCGCACGGACCACATCACCCCCTCACCCAGTGCGTTGCCCAGCGCGACCACGCAGCGCACGGCGCCGGTTGTTGTGGGAGCAGAGGCGGACGCGCCGCTGGACGGTGGGATGGGGGTATCCAGCGAAGGGCGCACGTTGGTTGTCTCCGGTCGTTTTTTTGCATCGGCCTGCCGCCAGGCACTTGACGAGCGGCATCTTATCAACGCCAATTGATGCTTGAAATGAATTTTTTTGCCATTGATTGATTGCAATATTGATATGACACAGCTTTTTACCCCCTCCTCTTCGTCGACCGACGCCACCGGCGCCCCCCAGGGCCTGGCGAAATTCCCCAGCCTGCAAGGCCGCGCCGTGTTTGTGACGGGCGGCGGCAGCGGCATTGGCGCGGCCATCGTTGCGGCGTTTGCCGAACAAGGTGCCCGCGTGGCGTTTGTGGACGTGGCGCGCAACGCCAGCGAAGCCCTGGCTCAGCACATTGCCGACGCAGGCCTGCCCCGCCCCTGGTGGCGTGTGTGCGATGTGCGCGATGTGAACGCCCTGCAAGCCTGTGTGGCCGAAGCGGCGGCCGAGCTGGGCAGCGACTTTGCAGTGCTGGTGAACAACGTGGCCAGCGATGACCGGCACACGCTCGAATCCGTAACGCCCGAGTACTACGACGAGCGCATGGCCATCAACGAGCGCCCCGCCTTCTTCGCCATCCAGGCCGTGGTGCCCGGCATGCGCAGGCTGGGCGCGGGCTCGGTGATCAACCTGGGCTCCACCGGTTGGCAGGGCAAGGGCACGGGCTACCCCTGCTATGCGATTGCCAAGTCGTCGGTGAACGGCCTCACGCGCGGGCTGGCCAAGACGCTGGGGCAGGACCGGATCCGCATTAACACGGTGTCGCCGGGGTGGGTGATGACGGAGCGGCAGATCAAGCTGTGGCTGGACGCCGAGGGCGAGAAGGAGCTGGCGCGCAACCAGTGTTTGCCGGACAAGCTGCGGCCGCATGACATTGCGCGGATGGTGTTGTTTTTGGCGTCGGACGATGCGGCGATGTGTACGGCGCAGGAGTTCAAGGTGGATGCGGGATGGGTTTGATTTTTTGAAGTTTTTTTGGGCTCTGGCGCTTATCCATCAAGCGCTGGCAGCTATTGTTTTTGTAGTTTTTGAGTTTGGGCGCTGGTCTGGCGGCGTGCTCGGGTTGAGGGCGGAGGCCGGGAGTCGCCCGGCGTGCGAGTAACTTTCTTTCGCGTCGCCGAAAGAAAGTCACCAAAGAAAGGGCGACCCTACTGTCTGCGACCCCTGCGCTTCGCTACGGGGCAACCTGGGGTGCTCGGTCACGGGGTGCACCGCAGAACTCGCTGCGCGCCTGCGGCGCTTCGCTCGACCAACTGCGGTGAGTCAGTTCACGAAGCATGTGTGTCCTTCGGCACACATGCCACCCCGCACCCTGCGCGCCCCAGGCGCATCCAGAAGGGAACCCGAGGGACATCCACTCGGGCCATTGCTTCGCTGCGCTGCGCTCGGCCCCGTCTCGCGGGCGCAAGCGCCACACGCTGCGCAGGCGGGGCCGAGCGCAGCGATGGCCCGTGTGGCTGTTTGGATGTTCGGCTCCCCACCCCTGCTGGCTGCGCCTGCGGCGGGGCGGTTGCGGGGTGGCATGGGCGTCGAAGCGCCCATGCTTCGTGAACTGACTCGCCGTGGATGTCCGAGCGGCGCGCGCAGCGCAGAGCGAGTTCCACGACGCACCCCGCAACCGCCCCGCCGCAGGTTTGCCCCTTCGCACAGCGAAGGGGTCGCAGACTGGGGGTCGCCTTTCTTTTGGGTACTTTTCTTTGGCGAAGCAAAGAAAAGTACCTCGCCCGCCGGGGCGACTCCCGGCCTCCGCCCTCAAACCAGGCATGCGCCCAAATCAGCGTCAACAACAAAACGCTACAAAATCAATAGCTATCCGCGCATATTCCACTAGCGCATCCAGCCAATAACACCCAAAACCATCAATCCCCCACCTCCAACCGCCGCCCATACTGCACCAGACTCGTCTGCTTCAACGCCTTCATCATCACCTTCGCCGCCGGCGACAACAGCCGGTCCGACCGCGTGATGATCCCGAACGCATCCATATGGCACGGCATCGCCAGCGGCAACACCGTCACGATCCCATGCGCCGCGTAATAGCGCGCCACATCCTCCGCCACCACCGCAATCATGTCGCTCTGCTGCAGCATGCGCGTGATGAACAACAGCGCCGATGTCTCCACCGTGTGCAGCGGCGGCGCCAGCCCGTCCTGCTGGAACATCAGGTCAAACCGGTGCCGCAGCACGCTGCCCGCAGGCGGCACGATCCAGCTGGCCGACACCACATCGCGCAGCGTCAACCCGGTCATGCTCGACAGCGGGTGGCCCGGGCGCGTCATGGCGCAGACGAGCTCCTCCGTCAGCGACTCGTAGCGCAGGTTCTCCTTATCGTGCTCCTCGTAGAGGCGGCCCACCACGATGTCGAGCTTGCCCTGCTCCAGCCGCTCCAGCAGCACGGGGCTGGTTTCGATGTCCAGCGAAATGCGCAGGCTGGGGTGCTCCTGCTTGACCTGTGCCACGGCGGCGGGCAGCAGACTCAGGCCGGGTGAGGTGATGGCGCCAATGCCTACCTGGCCGTAGTGCCCACGCTTGAGCGCGCCGATCTCATCGTGCGCCTGGTTCAGGTTGGCCAGGGCCATGCGGGCGTGGCGGATCATGGTTTCGCCGTACCAGGTGGGGCGCATGCCGCGTGGCAGGCGGTCAAACAGCGACACCTCCAGCACATCCTCCAGGTCCTTGAGCAGCTTGGAGGCGGCCGGCTGCGTCATGCTGAGCACCTGGGCGGCGCGGTGGATGTTGCCCTCTTCGGCCAGGGCCACCAGCAGCAGCAGTTGGCGCGTCTTGAGGCGGGCGCGGATGAACCAGTGGTTGTAGGTGCTCATGAATGGATGGACGGAAGGAAGGGAGGGCGAGAAAAAGGAGGGGTTTTCCAGAATGCAAAGAACGATATGTATTTTGTCTAAAAAACGATTGGATTGATATCAAAACCTTCCATAGACTTCGCCGCAACTGCAACAAAGGCCTCTCTCCATGAAGCTTGGCGACCTCCAGCTCAGCCCCCGGCACCTGATCAACGGCCGGTGGGAAATCGGCACCACCACCGGCATCAGCACCAACCCGTCGGACACCCGCGAGGTGGTGGCCGAATACGCCCGCGCCGACCGCAACCAGACCGAACTGGCCGTGCGCGCGGCGGCCGACGCCCTGCCCACCTGGAGCCAGAGCACACCCCAACGCCGCGCCGACGTGCTGGACATGATTGGCAGCGAGCTGCTGGCGCGCAAGGACGAGCTGGGTGCGCTGCTGGCGCGTGAAGAAGGCAAGACGCTGCCCGAAGGCATCGCCGAGGTGGCGCGCGGCGGGCAGATCTTCAAGTTTTTTGCGGGCGAGGCGCTGCGCATCCAGGGCGAACTGCTGGCCTCTGTACGCCAGGGCGTGCAGGTGGACGTAACCCGCGAGCCCGTGGGCGTGGTGGGCATCATCGCGCCGTGGAACTTCCCCTTCGCCATCCCGGCCTGGAAGATCGCCCCGGCCCTGGCATACGGCAACACCGTGGTGTTCAAGCCCGCCGAGCTGGTGCCCGCCTGTGGCTGGGCGCTGGCCGAAATCATCAGCCGCAGCGGCCTGCCCGCCGGTGCCTTCAACCTCGTCATGGGCAGCGGCCGCGAGGTGGGCCAGACGCTGGTGGACCACCCGCTGGTCAATGCGCTGAGCTTTACCGGATCAGTCGCCACGGGCGACCGCATCTTGCGCGCCGCCAGCCAGCGCCGCGCCAAGGTGCAACTGGAGATGGGCGGCAAGAACCCGCTCATCGTGCTGGCCGACGCCGACCTGGACCAGGCGGTGGACTGCGCGCTGCAGGGCTCGTATTTCTCCACCGGCCAGCGCTGCACCGCATCGAGCCGCCTCATCGTCGAGGCCGAGGTGCACGACGCCTTTGTGGCGCGCCTGCGCAACCGGCTGGCCAGCCTGAAGGTGGGCCACGCGCTGGAGCATGGCACCGAGATGGGCCCGGTGGTGGACGACAACCAGCTGGCACAGAACCTGGACTACATCGACATTGCGCGCAATGAGGGAGCGGAGCATGTCTGGGGTGGCGAGCGCCTGGAGCGCCCCACCCCAGGCCATTACATGAGCCCAGCCCTCTTCCTGGCCCGCCCGGAGCACCGCGTGGCGCGCGAGGAAATCTTTGGCCCCGTGGCCTGCGTGCTGCGGGCTGACGACTACGAGCACGCACTGGCCTTGGCCAACGACACGCCCTTTGGCCTGTGTGCGGGCATCTGTACCACGTCGCTCAAGCGCGCCATGCACTTCAAGCGCCACGCTGCCGTGGGCATGACCATGGTGAACCTGCCCACGGCGGGTGTGGACTTCCATGTGCCGTTTGGCGGCCGCAAGGAATCCAGCTACGGCGCCCGCGAGCAGGGGCGCTATGCCGCCGAGTTCTACACCATGGTCAAGACGGGCTACATGCTGGCCTAAGTCACCAGGCTCCCTTTTCGTTCCTTTTTCCATCCCGCAACCATCGTCAACCAACCATTACAGACAGGAGACAAGATGATGAAAATGAACCGCCGCACCGTTGCTGCCGCCTTGGCCAGCGTGCCCGTGGCCGCCTTGCTGCCCGGCACCGCCTGGGCGCAAAAGCCCCTCGTGCTGGGCTTCAGCCAGGTGGGGGCCGAGAGCGAATGGCGCACCGCCAACACCGAGTCCATCAAGTCGGCCGCCAAGGAGGCGGGCATCGAACTGAAGTTCTCGGACGCACAGCAAAAGCAGGAGAACCAGATCAAGGCCATCCGCTCGTTCATCGCGCAGAAGGTGGACGTGATTGCGTTCTCGCCCGTGGTCGAGTCCGGCTGGGAGCCCGTGCTGCGCGAGGCAAAGGCCGCCAAGATCCCCGTGGTGCTGACCGACCGCGCGGTGAACACCAAGGACACGTCGCTCTATGTGACCTTCATGGGCTCGGACTTTGTGGAAGAAGGCCGCAAGGCCGGCCGCTGGCTGGTGGAGAAGATGAAGGACCAGAAGGGCGAGGTCAACATCGTCGAGCTGCAAGGCACCGTGGGCTCGGCCCCTGCCATCGACCGCAAGAAGGGCTTTGAAGAAGTCATCAAGGCCGACCCCAAGTTCAAGATCATCCGCAGCCAGACCGGCGACTTCACCCGTGCCAAGGGCAAGGAAGTGATGGAAGCCTTCCTGAAGGCCGAGGGCAAGAAGATCAATGTGCTGTACGCGCACAACGACGACATGGCGATTGGCGCCATCCAGGCCATCGAAGAGGCCGGCATGAAGCCTGCCAAGGACATCGTGATCATCTCCATCGACGCCGTGAAGGGCGCCTTCGAGGCCATGATCGCCGGCAAGCTCAACGTGAGCGTGGAATGCAGCCCCCTGCTGGGCCCGCAGCTGATGAGCGCCGTCAAGGACATCAAGGCTGGCAAGGCCGTTCCCAAGCGCATC
Source organism: Acidovorax delafieldii (assembly GCF_007993815.1). GTDB lineage: Bacteria > Pseudomonadota > Gammaproteobacteria > Burkholderiales > Burkholderiaceae_C > Acidovorax > Acidovorax delafieldii. Next base: position 67,488 of record NZ_VJWE01000002.1, on the reverse strand, counting down.
GTGACCGAAGAAGGCATCTTCCCGATGGAAGTGGCGGCGAAGGAAATGCCTAACCGCAAGTATTAACCCCCTGAGGCGGTGCGCGCCTTCCCCCTTTCTCTCACATCGCTGCGCGATGCGGGAAGGGGGACGCCACCGGCCCGGCGGGGCGGCCCTTGGGCGGTGGCTCTGGCACTGGGCCGCGACAGTTTCGTAAGGCTGTGACGCATCCAAGCGGCAATCAAATCAAAACAACATCAGGAGACAGACTCAAATGAAGCGTGCAATTTTCAAGGCCGTGCTGGCCACCGTGGCACTGGCTGCCATTGGCGCCACGTCCGTGGCATCGGCCCAGGACAAGGGCACCATCGGCATCTCGATGCCCACCAAGTCCTCGGCGCGCTGGATTGCCGATGGCGACAACATGGTCAAGGTGCTCAAGGACCGGGGCTACAAGACCGACCTGCAGTACGCCGAAGACGACATCCCCAACCAGCTCGCGCAGATCGAGAACATGATCACCAAGGGTGCCAAGGTGCTGGTGATCGCGTCGATTGACGGCACAACGCTGTCCAAGGCGCTGCAAAACGCGGCCGACAAGGGCGTGAAGGTCATTGCGTACGACCGTCTCATCAAGGGCTCGAAGAACGTGGACTACTACGCCACGTTCGACAACTTCCAGGTCGGCGTGCTGCAGGCCACCTCCATCGTGGACAAGCTGGGCCTCAAGCAAGGCAAGGGCCCGTTCAACATTGAACTGTTCGGCGGCTCGCCGGACGACAACAACGCCTTCTTCTTCTACGACGGCGCCGTGAGCGTGCTGCAGCCCTACATCGACAGCGGCAAGCTGGTGGTGCGCAGCAAGCAGACCGGCATGAACAAGGTGGGCACGCTGCGCTGGGATGGCTCGGTGGCCCAGGCGCGCATGGACAACCTGCTGTCGGCCTACTACGGCAAGGACAAGGTGCATGCGGTGCTGTCGCCCTATGACGGCATCTCCATCGGCATCCTGTCCTCCCTCAAGGGCGTGGGCTACTGCACCGCCCAGCAGCCCTGCCCCGTGGTCAGCGGCCAGGACGCTGAGGTGCCTTCCATCAAGTCCATCCTCAAGGGCGAACAGTCTTCCACCGTGTTCAAGGACACCCGCGAGCTGGCCAAGGTGGCCGCCAACATGGTGGACGCCGTACTGACAGGCAAGCAGCCCGAGATCAACGACACCAAGACCTACAACAACGGCGTGAAGGTGGTGCCCTCGTACCTGCTCAAGCCCGTGTCGGTGGACGTATCCAACTGGAACACGGTGCTGGTCGGCAGTGGCTACTACAAAGAGTCCCAAATCAAGTGAGCGCGAGCGGCTTCTGCATGTAGAGCCGCCGCCTGCGAATGCTGCTGGGGCAGCGCAGGCGGCGTGCAACCGGGATGGGGCCCAAGGCCCCGCCAACAGACTGAGAGACCATGCTTCTTGAAATGCGGAACATCCGCAAAACCTTCCCCGGCGTGGTGGCGCTGAACCAGGTCAACCTGCAGGTGCAGGCTGGGGAGATCCATGCCATCGTCGGCGAAAACGGGGCGGGCAAATCCACGCTGATGAAGGTGCTCTCGGGTGTGTACCCGCACGGCAGCTACAGCGGCCAGATCCTGTTCGACGGGCAGGAGCGCGAATTTGCGGGCATCCGCGACAGCGAGCACCTGGGCATCATCATCATTCACCAAGAGCTGGCGCTGGTGCCGCTGCTGTCGATTGCCGAGAACATCTTTCTTGGCAACGAAACCGCGCGGCACGGCGTCATCGACTGGATGGCCGCGCACAGCCGCGCACAGGCGCTGCTGCACAAGGTGGGCCTGCGCGAGTCGCCTGACACACCAGTGGGCCAGCTGGGTGTGGGCAAGCAGCAGCTGGTGGAAATTGCCAAGGCGCTGTCGCGCAAGGTGCGCCTGCTGATCCTGGACGAGCCCACCGCCAGCCTGAACGAAAACGACAGCCAGGCCCTGCTGGACCTGCTGCTGGAGCTGAAAGCCCAGGGCATTACCTGCATCCTGATCTCGCACAAGCTCAACGAGATCTCGCGCGTGGCGGATGCCATCACCGTGCTGCGCGACGGCAGCACCGTGCAGATGCTGGACTGCCGCGAGGGCCCGGTGAGCGAAGATCGCGTGATCCAGGCCATGGTGGGCCGCGAGATGAGCGACCGCTACCCCCAGCGTCAGCCGCAAGTGGGTGACATTGTTTTTGAGGTGCGCAACTGGCGCGCCCACCACCCGCAGCGCAGCGACCGCGAGCACCTCAAGGGGATCGACCTGAACGTGCGGCGCGGCGAGATTGTGGGCATTGCGGGCCTGATGGGCGCAGGCCGCACCGAGCTGGCCATGAGCATCTTCGGCCGCTCTTGGGGCCAGCGCATCAGCGGCGAAGTGCGGCTGCACGGGCAGCCCATCGACGTGAGCACGGTGGAAAAGGCCGTGCGCCATGGCCTGGCCTATGTGACCGAAGACCGCAAGGGCAATGGCCTGGTGCTGAACGAAGACATCCAGTTCAACACCTCGCTGGCCAACCTGCCGGGCGTGTCGTTCGCCAGCGTGATCGACAGCGGTCAGGAACACCGCGTGGCACAGGACTACCGCGAGAAGCTGCGCATCCGCTGCTCGGGCGTGGACCAGAAGACGCTGAACCTCTCGGGCGGCAACCAGCAAAAAGTGGTGCTGAGCAAATGGCTGTTCACCAGCCCCGAAGTGCTCATCCTCGACGAGCCCACGCGCGGCATCGACGTGGGCGCCAAGTACGAGATCTACACCCTCATCGCCCAGCTAGCGGCCGAGGGCAAATGCGTGATCGTGATCTCCTCCGAAATGCCTGAGCTGCTGGGCATCACGGACCGCATCTATGTGATGAACGAAGGCCGCTTTGTGGCCGAGATGCCGACGGCCGAAGCATCCCAAGAACGAATCATGCGAGCGATTGTGAAAGCCAGTTGATATGAGCCAGACCACCCATCCCCCCGCCAGCACGCTGGCCGACGGCAACCCGACAGCAGCGGCGCGGCACGACAAGTCGCTGCTGCAGCACCTGCAGCACAACCTGCGCGAATACGGCATGTTGATCACGCTGGTGGCCATCATGGGCTTCTTCCAGTACATGACCGAGGGCACGCTGATGCAGCCCTTGAACCTCACCAACCTGGTGCTGCAGAACAGCTACATCGTCATCATGGCGCTGGGCATGCTGCTGGTCATCGTGGCCGGGCACATCGACCTGTCGGTGGGCTCGGTGTGTGGTTTCATCGGCGCACTGGCTGCGGTGCTGATGGTCGAATACAACTGGCACTTTGTGCCCGCGACGCTGGTGTGCCTGCTGTGCGGCGGCCTCATCGGCGCCATTCAAGGCGGGTTTGTGGCCTTCTCGCGCATCCCCTCGTTCATCGTCACGCTGGCGGGCATGCTGGTGTTCAAGGGCCTGGCGCTGGCGCTGCTGGCGGGGCAGTCGGTGGGGCCGTTCCCCTCGGCATTCCAGATGCTCAGCTCGGGTTTCATCCCCGACCTGTTCAGCGTGGAGGGGCTGCGCCTGACCTCGCTGCTGCTGGGCGCCGCAGTGGCCGCAGCCCTGGCCGTGGGTGGCCTGCGCCAGCGCGCCAACCGGCTGTGCCACGGCGTGCAGACAGAGCCTGCGGGTCTGTTCATCGCCCGCACCATCGTTTTTGGCGGGCTGCTGGTGTACTTCAGCTACCTCCTGGCCTCATACAAGGGCCTGCCCAACGTACTCATCGTGATGGCGCTGCTGATCGTGCTGTTCGACTTTGTTACCAGCCGCACGACCATCGGCCGCCGCATCTACGCCATGGGCGGCAACGAGAAGGCGGCCAAGCTCTCGGGCATCAAGACCGAGCGGCTCACGCTGTATGCCTTCATCAACATGGGCGTGCTGGCCGCCCTGGCCGGGCTGGTTTTTGCGGCGCGGCTCAACACCGCCACGCCCAAGGCGGGCCTGGGTTTTGAGCTGGACGTGATTGCGGCCTGCTTCATCGGCGGCGCATCGGCATCGGGCGGCGTGGGCAAGGTGATGGGCGCGGTCATCGGCGCCTTTGTGATGGGCGTGATGAACAACGGCATGTCCATCCTGGGCATCGGCATCGACTACCAGCAGGTCATCAAGGGCGTCGTGCTGCTGGCCGCCGTGCTCGTGGATGTCTACAACAAGAACAAGGCATGACGGTTTCCATGGACGCATCCACCGTTCACGCCCCCGCTGCCGCGCCTGTGCTGCAGCTTTCGGGCATCCACAAACAGTTTGCGGGCATCACCGTGCTGCGCGATGTGCAGCTCAACCTCTACCCTGGCGAGATCCATGCGCTGATGGGGCAAAACGGTGCGGGCAAGTCCACGCTGATCAAGGTGCTGACGGGCGTGCTGGAGGCCAGCGGCGGGCAGATGCGGCTGGGCGGAAAAGCGGTGTGGCCGGACTCGCCGCTGGCGGCGCAGCGCCTGGGCATTAGCACCGTGTACCAGGAGGTCAACCTCTGCCCCAACCTCTCGGTGGCCGAGAACATCTTTGCGGGCCGCTACCCGCGCTGCGGCATCGCGCAGGGCTTTCGCATCGACTGGGCCACGCTGCACCAGCGCGCCCGCGATCTGGTGGAGCGCATCGGGCTGCAGATCGACGTGACGCGCCTGCTGTCGGACTACCCCGTGGCCGTGCAGCAGCTGGTGGCGATTGCGCGCGCACTCAGCATCGAATCGCGTGTGTTGATCCTGGATGAGCCCACCTCCAGCCTGGACGACGACGAAGTGCAAAAGCTCTTCGAGGTGCTGCGGCGCCTGCGCAGCGAGGGACCGTCCATCGTCTTTGTGACGCATTTCCTGAACCAGGTGTATGCCGTGTCCGACCGCATCACCGTGCTGCGCAACGGCAGCTGGGTGGGCGAGTGGCTGGCCAAAGACCTGGGGCCACAGGCACTGATCGCAGCCATGCTGGGCCGCGACCTGGCCGCAGCGTCGGAGCAACCCGCACCAGCGCCCTCCGTGGACAGCCGCCAGGCCACGCTGCTGCAAACCGAGGGCCTGGGGCAGGACACGCAACTGCAGCCGCTGGACCTGCTGATCCGCGCGGGCGAGGTGGTGGGCTTGGCGGGACTGCTGGGCTCGGGCCGCACCGAGCTGGCGCGCCTGCTGTTCGGCCTGGAGCAGCCCGACCGGGGCGCGCTGCGCATCGACGGGCAGGTGGTGAAGTTTACCAACCCCATGGACGCCATCCGCCATGGCCTCGCCCTGTGCCCCGAAGAGCGCAAGACCGACGGCATCGTGGCCGAGCTGTCGGTGCGCGAGAACATTGCGCTGGCGCTGCAGGCGCGCATGGGTGTGAGCAAGTTCCTTTCGCGCGCCGAGCAGACGGCGCTGGCCGAACGCTATGTGGAGCTGCTGGGTATCAAGACCGAGAGTGTGGACAAGCCCATCGGCTTGCTCTCGGGTGGCAACCAGCAAAAGGCGATCCTCGCGCGCTGGATGGCCATCGAGCCGCGCCTGTTGATTCTGGACGAACCCACACGCGGCATCGACGTGGCCGCCAAGCAGGAAATCATGGACCAGATCCTGCGCCTGGCCCAGGCGGGCATGGCCGTGCTGTTCATCTCTTCCGAAATGAGCGAGGTGGTGCGCGTGGCGCACCGCATCGTGGTGCTCCGCGACCGCCACAAGGTGGGTGAGCTGCCTGCGGGCAGCAGCGAAGACGCCGTCTACGAACTCATCGCCGCAGAACATGCTTGAACGTTCCCCCTCTCCCTCCCTTTTGGCCGCGCTGATGCGACACCGCTTGGCGTGGCCCGCCGTCACGTTGCTGCTCCTGCTGGCCATCAATACGGCTTTCAACGCCAGTTTTCTGCACATCGAATGGCGCGAAGGGCACCTGTACGGCAGCCTCATCGACATACTGAACCGCGCCGCACCGCTGGTGCTGGTTTCGCTGGGCATGACGCTTGTGATCGCAACGCGCGGCATCGATATTTCGGTGGGCGCGACGGTGGCCATTGCAGCGGCCGTGGCAGCGTGGCTGATCGGCGGCTCGGTGTCGGGCACCGAGAGCCGGTTTCCACTGCCCGTCGCTATCCTGGGCGCCATCGGCGTGGCGCTGCTGTGCGGGCTGTGGAATGGCGTGCTGGTCGCCAAGGTGGGCATGCAGCCCATCATTGCCACACTGATCCTCATGGTGGCGGGCCGGGGCATTGCCCAGCTCATCACCGACGGGCAGATCATCACCATCTACTACACGCCCTACTTCTTCATGGGCGGTGGGTACTTGGCAGGGCTGCCGTTCTCCGTGTTCGTAGTGACCGCAGTCTTCGTGGTGCTGTACCTCGCCATCACGCGCACGGCGCTGGGCCTGTTCATCCAGGCGGTGGGCATCAACCCCACGGCGGCGCGGGTGGCGGGCGTGCAGGCGGGGCGGCTTATCGTGGCGGCCTATGTGTTCTGCGGTGTGTGCGCGGGTATTGCGGGGTTGCTGATCAGCTCCAACGTGAAGAGCGCGGACGGCAACAACGCCGGGCAGCTGCTGGAGCTGGACGCCATCCTGGCCGTCACGCTGGGTGGCACTGCCCTCACCGGCGGCCGCTTCAGCCTGGTGGGCAGCGTGATTGGCGCGCTCATCATCCTGACGCTGACCTACGCCATCTACTCGCTGGGCGTGCCGCCCGAGATCAACCTGGTGGTGAAGGCCGTGGTGGTGTTCATCGTGATGCTGCTGCAGTCGCCCGAGTTCCGGGCGCAAGTGGGAGCCCTGGCACGCCGCCCCGGCGCGGGAGCTTTGCCATGAGCGCCGTACCCAAGACCGCAGGCTTCGGCACCGTGAACCACCCTGCCCCACAGGCCACCACCGAGCGCGCGCGGTTCAACCCCAAGTACCTGCCGCTGGCCGCCACCATTTCGCTGTTCGTGGCCATGGCCACGCTGGGCTCGGTGCTGTACACCGGGTTCTTCTCGGCCCAGGTGTTCCTCAACCTGCTGATCGACAACGCCTTCCTCATCATCGTGGCGGTGGGCATGACGTTCGTGATCCTGTCGGGCGGGATCGACCTCTCGGTGGGATCGGTGGTGGCGCTGACCACCATGGTGCTGGCCGCGCTGGTGGAACACCGGGGCTGGAACCCCATGGTCGCCATCCCGCTGGTGCTGCTGATGGGCACAGCATTTGGCGCGTTCATGGGCTTCCTCATCGAGCGCTTTCGGCTCCAGCCCTTCATCGTCACGCTGGCAGGCATGTTCCTGGCGCGGGGGCTGTGCTACCTGATCAGCATCGATTCCATCAGCATCACCCACGAGGGCTACTCCGAGCTGGCCCAGTGGCGCTTGCCGCTGTGGGAAGGCGCATCGCTCTCGCTGGGCGCGCTCATTGCCATCGCCGTGCTGCTGGTGGCCCTGTTCGTGGCGCACTGCACGCCGTTTGGCCGCAGCGTGTATGCGGTGGGCGGCAGCGAGCACTCGGCTGTGCTCATGGGCCTGCCGGTGCGCCGCACGCTCATTGGCGTCTACACGCTGTCGGGCTTTTGCTCAGCACTGGCGGGCGTGGTGTTCACGTTCTACATGCTGTCGGGCTATGGCCTGCATGCCGTGGGCATGGAGCTGGACGCGATTGCCGCCGTGGTCATTGGCGGAACACTGCTCACGGGTGGCGTGGGCTATGTGGCGGGCACGCTGTTTGGCGTGCTCATGCTCGGAATCATCCAGACCCTGATTTCCTTCGACGGCACGCTCAGCTCCTGGTGGACGCGCATCGTCGTCGGTGTGCTGCTGTTCGCTTTCTGTCTGCTGCAGCGGCTGCTTTCGCACCGCTCGGGCAAGGCCCGTTGACTCTTCATTTCTTCTCTTTCTCTCGCACCCCACCATGACCACCCCAAAGCGCAAACTCCGCTCCGCCGAATGGTTCGGCACGGCCGACAAAAACGGCTTCATGTACCGCAGCTGGATGAAGAACCAGGGCATCCCCGACCACGCGTTCGACGGCCGCCCCGTGATCGGCATCTGCAACACCTGGTCCGAGCTGACCCCGTGCAACGCCCACTTTCGCAAGATCGCCGAGCATGTGAAGCGCGGCATCTACGAGGCGGGTGGCTTCCCCGTCGAGTTCCCGGTGTTCTCCAACGGCGAATCCAACCTGCGGCCCACGGCCATGCTCACGCGCAACCTGGCCAGCATGGATGTGGAAGAGGCCATTCGCGGCAACCCCATCGACGCGGTAGTGCTGCTGGTGGGCTGCGACAAAACCACGCCTGCCCTGCTGATGGGCGCGGCCAGCTGTGATTTACCCGCCATCGTGGTCACGGGCGGGCCCATGCTCAACGGCAAGCTCGACGGCAAGGACATCGGCTCGGGCACGGCCGTGTGGCGCCTGCACGAGTCGCTGAAAGCCGGCGAGATCAACGAGCACCAGTTCTTCGCGGCCGAGGCCGGCATGTCCCGCTCTGCCGGCACCTGCAACACCATGGGCACGGCCAGCACCATGGCCTGCATGGCCGAGTCGCTGGGCACATCGCTGCCGCACAACGCAGCCATACCGGCGGTTGACTCGCGCCGGTATGTGCTGGCCCACATGTCGGGCAAACGGATCGTTGAAATGGCGCACGAAGGGCTCACGCTCTCCAAAATTCTCACGCGCGAAGCCTTCGAGAACGCCATCCGCACCAACGCCGCCATCGGCGGCTCCACCAACGCGGTCATCCACCTCAAGGCCATCGCAGGCCGCATCGGCGTGCAGTTGGATCTGGAAGACTGGACGCGCATTGGCCGTGGCACGCCCACGCTGGTAGACCTGCAGCCCTCGGGCCGCTTCCTGATGGAAGAGTTCTACTACGCGGGCGGCCTGCCCGCCGTGCTGCGCCGCCTGGGCGAGAGCGGCCTGCTGCCCCACCCCAACGCCCTCACCGTCAACGGCAGGAGCCTGTGGGACAACGTGCGCGAAGCGCCCCAATACAACGACGAGGTGATCCGCCCGATCAGCAACCCGCTGATTGCCGACGGCGGCATCTGCATCCTGCGCGGCAACCTGGCGCCGCGTGGTGCGGTGCTCAAGCCCTCGGCCGCATCGCCCGAACTGCTCAAGCACCGGGGCCGCGCCGTGGTGTTCGAGAACCTGGAGCACTACAAGGAGCGCATCGTCGATGAAAACCTGGACATCGACGCCAGCTGCGTGATGGTGCTCAAGAACTGCGGCCCCAAGGGCTACCCCGGCATGGCCGAGGTGGGCAATATGGGTCTGCCTCCCAAGCTGCTGCGCCAGGGCGTGAAGGACATGGTGCGCATCTCCGACGCGCGCATGAGCGGCACCGCCTACGGCACCGTGGTGCTGCACGTGGCGCCCGAGGCGGCAGCCGGTGGCCCCCTGGCTGCCGTGCGCGATGGCGACTTCATTGAGCTGGACTGCGAGAACGGCCGCCTGCACCTGGACATCAGCGACGAGGAACTGGCAGCACGCCTGGCCGCATTGGCTGGCACGGACAACGGGGGACGCGGCGGCTACCAGCGGCTGTATGTGGACCACGTACTGCAGGCGGACGATGGTTGCGACTTTGACTTCTTGGTCGGCTGCCGGGGGGCTGCTGTGCCCCGCCACTCGCATTGATGTGCCCCACTGAGGCGCTCGTCGCAGTCAATTGCTACAGATTCAATAGCTACCAGCGCTTGTTCAACTAGCGCTAGAGGCATATTTCACTCAAATTCTTACCCGCACCCGCCATGCCAGCCACCCATTCCCTCCAGAACCCTCGCTACCGCGGCATCTTCCCCGTCGTCCCCACCACCTTCCACGATGACGGCAGCCTCGACCTCGACAGCCAGAAGCGCTGCCTCGACTTCATGATCGACGCCGGTGTGGATGGCGTCTGCATCCTGGCCAACTTCTCCGAGCAGTTCTCGCTGTCCGATGCCGAGCGCGAAGTCCTCACCCGCACATCGCTGGAGCACGTGGCGGGCCGCGTGCCGGTCATCGTCACCACCACCCACTACGGCACCCGCGTGTGCGCCGAGCGCAGCCGCGCCGCGCAGGACATGGGCGCGGCCATGGTGATGGTCATGCCGCCCTACCACGGTGCCACCTTCCGCGTGCCCGAGGCGCAGATCTACGAGTTCTATGCCCGTGTGTCGGATGCGATCCGCATCCCGATCATGGTGCAGGACGCACCCGCCAGCGGCACCGTGCTGTCGGCCCCCTTCCTGGCCCGCATGGCGCAAGAGATCGAGAACCTGGCCTACTTCAAGATCGAAGTGCCCGGCGCCGCCAGCAAGCTGCGCGAGCTGATCCGCCTGGGCGGCGATGCGATTGAAGGCCCGTGGGACGGCGAAGAGGCCATCACCCTGCTGGCCGACCTGGATGCGGGCGCCACGGGCGCAATGACGGGCGGCGCCTTCCCCGACGGCATCCGCCCAATCATTGAGGCGCACCGCCAGGGCGACATGGACCAGGCCTTTGCGCTCTACCAGCGCTGGTTGCCCCTCATCAACCACGAAAACCGCCAGGGCGGCATCCTCACGGCCAAGGCGTTGATGAAGGAAGGCGGCGTGATCGCCTGCGAGGCGGGCCGCCACCCCTTCCCGACCATGCACCCTGAGGTGCGACGCGGCCTGATCGGCATCGCACGGCGGCTGGACCCGCTGGTGCTGCGCTGGGCACGTTAAGCAGGACTCACATGGTGCCTGCACGTTTTCTGGTGCCCGCCGAGGCGGGCCTGATTGCCCTGGACTGGGGCACCAGCGCATTGCGGGCCTTCCGCATGGGCGCGCATGGCGAGATGCTGGAGACGCGGCACCGCCCCTGGGGCATCATGAACCTGCCCCTCGCCACCGCGAGCGTGGCAGACGGCGGGCTCGGTGCCGCGTTTGAACGCGCACTGCAAGACACTTGCGGCGACTGGCTGGCCGCCACACCCGGCCTGCCCCTGCTGGCCTGCGGCATGGTGGGCAGCGCCCAGGGCTGGCGCGAGGCCAAGTACCTGCCGACGCCCACCTCGCTCGATGCACTGGCGCGGGGCCTGACGCTGGTGGAGCGGCGCGACGGCCCGCCGCTGCACATCGTGCCGGGCCTGTTGCAGCAGGGCGCACTGCCCAACGTGATGCGTGGCGAAGAGACCCAGGTGCTGGGCGTACTGGCGGGCCTTGCGCTGCCTGCGGATGCGCCCGTGCTCATCGGCCTGCCCGGCACCCACAGCAAATGGGTGCTGGCACGCCGGGGGCGCATCGAGCAGTTCCACACCTTCATGACCGGCGATGTGTTTGCCGCGTTGCGCGGCCACACCATTCTGGGCAAGACCATGCAGGCCGCAGCCGCGCCCGACGACGCCGCCTTTGCGCGCGGCCTGGAGGTGGCGCGGGGCGGCGACGCCGCGTTGGGGCTGCTCTCGCACATCTTCAGCACCCGCACGCTGGGGCTGACCGGCGCGCTGGCGCCTACCGCGCAAGCGGACTACCTCTCGGGCCTGCTGATCGGGCACGAGGTGGCCAGCCTGGCACGCGCACAGGATCAAACCGAGGCAAACCCGCAAACGCTGGTGCTCTGCGGCGAGCCCGACCTGTGCCGCCGCTACGCCGTCGCGCTGCAGACCTACGGCTTTGCCGCCCCCAACATCGCCACGCAAGCCACGGCCACCGGGCTGTGGCAGATCGCGCTGGCGGCAGGGCTGGTCGTTGCGCCAGCGCCCTCCCCCTCACACCCCTTCACCGCCGGGAGTCTGGCTGCATGAACCCCATCGACAAAGCCCTGTTCCACATCCTGCAGCGCTGCGGGCTCATCGCCATCCTGCGCGGCGTGCAGCCGCACGAGGTGGTGGCCATCGGCCACGCGCTGTACGACGCGGGGTTTCGCATCATCGAAGTGCCGCTCAACTCGCCCGAGCCGCTGGCCAGCATCCGCGCACTGCGCGATGCACTGCCAGCCGACTGCCTGGTGGGCGCAGGCACCGTGCTCTCCATCGATGCCGTGGCCGATGTGGCCGCAGCTGGCGGGCAGATCATCGTCATGCCCCACAGCGACCCCGATGTGATCCGGGCCGCCCGCGCTGCCGGCATGGCCTGCGCGCCCGGCGTGGCCACGCTGACCGAGGCCTACGCCGCGCTGGCAGCGGGCGCCAACATGCTCAAGCTCTTCCCGGCCGAGGCGCTGCCGCCCCATGTGCTCAAGGCCTGGCGCGCCGTCATCACGCCGCCCATGGCGCTGGTGCCCGTGGGCGGCATCGTGCCCGAGAGCATTGCCCCCTATGCGGCAGCAGGCGCCAGCGGCTTTGGCCTGGGCTCGGCCCTGTACCGGCCCGGCGACCAGGCCCCCGAAGTCGCGCACAAAGCCGCAGCGTTTGCGCGGGCGTGGCAGGCGTCCTTTGGCACCGCGCCCGCCACGGCCTGAACCGCCCCCTACTCGTTCCAGACAACCCAGCACTTCTGAACCGACTGCCCTTCCCCCATGAAGATCACCCGACTCACCACGTTCATCGTCCCGCCGCGCTGGTGCTTCCTCAAAATCGAAACCGACGAAGGCATCACCGGCTGGGGCGAACCCGTGCTGGAAGGCCGCGCGCACACCGTGGCCGCTGCGGTCGATGAGCTGGCAGACTACCTCGTCGGCAAGGACCCGCGCCACATCGAAGACCATTGGACCGTGCTGTACCGGGGCGGCTTTTACCGGGGCGGCGGCGTGCACATGAGCGCGCTGGCCGGCATCGACCAGGCGCTGTGGGACATCAAGGGCAAGGCGCTGGGCGTGCCCGTGTCCGAACTGCTGGGTGGCAATGTGCGCAGCCACATCAAGGTTTACAGCTGGATTGGCGGAGACCGCCCCAGCGAGACCGCCGCCGCTGCCCAGGCCGCCGTGGCGCGCGGCTTCACGGCCGTCAAGATGAACGGCACTGAAGAGGTGCAGTACGTGGACAGCTACGACAAGGTGGAGCGCTGCCTGCAGAACGTGGCCGCCGTGCGCGAGGCCGTGGGGCCGAATGTGGGGATTGGCGTGGACTTCCACGGCCGTGTGCACCGGCCCATGGCCAAGGTGCTGGTCAAGGAGCTGGAGCCCTACAAGCTCATGTTCATCGAAGAGCCGGTACTGAGCGAACACGACGAGGCGCTGAAGGAGATCGCCCGCATCTCGTCCACCCCCATCGCCCTGGGCGAGCGCCTGTACTCGCGCTGGGACTTCAAGCGCGTGCTGCAAGGCGGCTATGCCGACATCATCCAGCCCGACCCGTCGCACGCAGGCGGCATCACCGAAACCCGCAAGATCGCCAGCATGGCCGAGGCCTACGACGTAGCCCTGGCCCTGCACTGCCCGCTGGGCCCGATTGCACTGGCGGCCAACCTGCAGCTGGATGCGGTTTGCTACAACGCCTTCATCCAGGAGCAGAGCCTGGGCATCCACTACAACCAGGCCAACGACCTGATGGACTATGTGTCTAACCCCGGGGTGTTTGCGTACCAGGACGGCATGGTCGCCATCCCCACGGGGCCGGGGCTAGGGATTGAGGTGAACGAAGACTACGTGCGCGAGCGGGCGCAGCTGGGGCACCGGTGGAGGAACCCGGTGTGGCGGCACCGGGATGGGAGCTTTGCGGAGTGGTGAGGTGGTTGGGCGCCTTGTTATTGATGCGGCGCGGTTTACTCCAGAGTATCGATGGCGCTGTACCTCAGCTTGCCCAGGGCTTCGGCAGCCTCGGCTCGAACGGGGCTCATGAATGGATTGCGCCAGATCAATAGGCTAGGAGCAGTCGCCCAGTTTCATCTTTCGAACGCTTGCTGGTACGGGGATGACTCTGTCAGCTCAGAGAAAGTCAGAGCGGTTTGGGCAAATCACAGGCTGCAAAAAGCGCCACACGAGCTTCATCAAGCACCTCGACAAGCTCGTCTGCAACAAACTGTCTGCTTCCGATTTCAAGCAAACCTTCGCCTTGCAACACGTGTGCCAGCCGGTAAGCCCGCTCTAACAAGGCTGCAGCCTCAAGCAACTCCTTTTGTCCGCTCATACTGTGTCAGTGTGCCTGGATCAGATTGGCAGCACCCAATCCGAGGAACACCATAAAAAGTGTCTTCTGGAAGACGGGGCCGACAAGGCGGCTACGTAGCAGCTCACCAAGCTTGAGCCCGCAAAATGCGCCGATCAATGCTCCACCGACTGCAATAGCAACAGACGACGGGATCAACCCCAAAGGGGCGGACATCTGCACTTTCACGGCGAGCGACAGAGTGGCCACGGTGAATGAAAGGCCCAGCGCTTGCACCATCTCGTCCTTGCCCAGCCTCAGCGTCTGTAAGTAGGGAACCCAGGGCAATACGAAGACGGCCGTGAGTGACGTCACGAACCCGGTGGCCGCGCCTGTCGGCAGGCTCAGCCATTTGCTGGTGAGTGAAAGATCGGGCAGCTGAGGTCGCCACAAGCCCCAGATGCCATAGGCCATGAGAATCCCGCCCAGCCAGCCCTTGGTCGTTTGTGCGGAAACGGCGTCCCCCAGACCGGGCGCGCTCACAGTCACGATCGCGATTGCCAGCCAACCGGGCCACAGCCGGGATACCAGCGAGCGCAGGTGAGGGCCACGGCATTGCGCGATATTGGTTGCCAGCGAGGGTATGACCAACAGTGCGGCGGCTTGCACAGGGGGCATCCTCAGCCCGAGCAAGCTCACGGCTACTGTAGGCAGCCCCATGCCGGTGACGCCCTTCACACCACCGGCCAGAACGAAAACAACGACCACCATCAAGAGCTGCAATATGTCCATGCCCCATGGTGTGTGCATGGCCCAAGTGCTGTCCATCGGATAGCAGTGAACAGATCCTTCGCGTATTCCGTAGGATGGCGGTCATGAGTACCCCTAAGCGCCGCACCACGGATTACCGCGTTGATCCGTTTGACCTGCACCTCTTTGCCGCCGTGATGGAGCATGGAACCATCACTGCCGCTGCTTCGTCCGTGAATCTGTCGTTGGCTGCGGCCAGCGCTCGCCTCAAGGGTCTTGAAGACGCGACCGGTTCGCGGTTGTTCGAGCGGTCCAAGTCGGGCGCAATACCCACCGATGCGGGACGCGCTCTGCTGCGCCATACCAACCGCGTGCTGGCTGAGCTCGAATCGCTGCATGTAGAGATGGCGAGCTTTGGTCATGGATTGCGCGGGACCGTTCGGCTGCTGTGCAACACAGCCGCCATGTCCGAGAGCCTTCCGCGCACGATCGGCCAATTCTTGGTGAAGACCCCTGATCTTGATGTGGACGTGCAAGAGCTTTCGAGCGAGGCGGTTGTAGAGGCATTGCGCCGTGGCACCGCCGACCTGGGCATCGTCGCCGATTACGTGGACACCTCTGGGCTGCTTGTGCAGCCATGGGTCGATGACCGTCTGGTGGCACTCTTGCCAAAGCGCTGGTCTTTGGGCCGCCGCCGTTCCGTGGCGTATGGCGAATTGCTAGAGCATTCCTTTGTGGGTTTGGCACGGGAGAGTGGACTCAGCCGCTTTCTGGCAGCGCAGGCCAGTCGCAGTGGCCGGGTCCCGCGCCATCGGGTGCGTCTGGGCGGATTTGACGCTGTCGCGCAATTGGTAGCCGAAGGCGTGGGAGTGGCGGTGATGTCCGAGAGCGCGGCTGCGCGCTTTGCCAAGTCAGGCACCCAGATCCTAGGACTATCTGACGCTTGGTCTCGGAGAAAGCTGCTCGTTTGCATGACCCCGGCAGGCAGCGAACTACCCAGCGTGAGCGCGCTGGCCAATGCGCTGCTGACAGCGCGACCGCAGGTTGGGAGCCGGTGAGCAGAGGAAGTTGGCTGGGTATGGGATAAGGATTGCTGTTGCCCGGTAGCCTGCTATCAGCGTCAGAACACTGACCGGCCGCAAACCCTGTGCTGCAGCCTCTCGCAACCACTTCCAATTTTCCTGCGGCATAGACGGCCACGCGACAACAACTTCCGGTTGTTAGCCCAATGGCGGACAGGAGCGTCCTCATTCAGGCCCCTGGTGACTCATTGCTTCTCCCTCGGAATGTCACGCAGGGATGCTCACATTTCAATAGCTGCCAGCACCCACCCATATTGCGCTAGGTGCCGATCACACCCCCAACTCCTCTGCAACCCTGTTCTACCCTTGTCCAAAAAACAGTCCCTCCCAGACACTGTGATTAAAATCAGTGTGACGCCAGCCCTCCCACCCTGCCATGACGGCGCTGCCCTCCCCCACTTCGGACTCCCCGCCCTCCACCCCCATCACCCGCTTTCACCGCACGCGCCTGATGCAGATCTGGCGCTCGGCAGGCTGGCCGTGCAAGGATGGTCTGGAGATTGACCTGCTGGCTGCGGGCCTCATCCACCTGCACATTGCGGCCGATGGTTGCGAAACCCTGCGCCTCACCGACGAAGGCATCCACACCCTGGCGCAGGCCCGCCAGCGTGGCGTGCGGGCGCTGAGCCTACACGACCGGCTGGGGCAGAAGTTTGCAGCGCAGTTGCTGGCTTCGGGGCGCATCGTATGGACCGAACTGTCACTGCGCGCGGTGATCGACACCGTGCCGATGGGGGATGCGGTGCTGCCTGCGGCCACGGCCGATGCGCCCGCCAACACCGCGCCCGCCATGGCACCGCTGTGGGCCGACGATGACCACGCCCCGGCTGCCCGCGCCGCTGCCAATGTGTGGCGCATGGCCCGGCCCGATCTGTTCTCGGTGCGCAATACCTCGGTGCCCGCCTACCTGCAGCCCATGGTGCACGAGGTGAAGGCGAGCCGGGCCGACCTGCTGTCGGACCTGCGGCACGACGCCAAGCGGCAGGCCTATCAGTGGCTGTGCGAGGAGTGTTACTACGTCTTCCCGGCGGGCATAGCCGAGCCCGAAGAGATCCCCGAGCACTTCGGCATCTGGGTGCTACATGGCAATGTGGAGGACGGGCGCTTTGAGCTGCTGCGCCCCGCGCGGCACAACCGCTGCACCCTGCCCTTCTCTGTGTGGATGGCGCTGTGCAAAGCCACGCCGCTGCGCAGCGATGACGACATGGCTCAGACCCATTTGGGCGAGCCTGCTCCTCCCGCCACAGACACCCCGACCACGCCGCCATGACCTACACCGTGGCGGTGCGCGAGCTGTGCGAGTTCACCGCCAAGCAGGGCGACCTGGACCTGCGCTTTACGCCTGCGCCTACCGCGCTGGAGGGTATGGCGGGCCATGCGGTGGCAGCGTCGCGCCGGGGTGCAGGCTACCGCGCCGAGGTGGCACTGAGCGGCAGTTACCAAACTCTGCGCGTGCGCGGCCGGGCCGATGGCTACGACCCCGCGCAGCAGCGCATCGACGAGGTCAAGACCTTCAAAGGGCGGCTGGACCGCCAACCCGCATCGCACCGCCACCTGCACTGGGCGCAGGCCAAGGTGTATGGCTGGCTGCTGTGCGAGCAGGAGCAGCTGGCGCACATCGACGTGGCCCTGGTATACCTGGACGTGGGCACGCAGCAGGAGACGGTGTTCACCGAACACTGCAGCGCCGACGACCTGCGCCAGCACTTCGAGACCCAGTGCCAGCGCTTCATTGCCTGGGCCGAACAGCAGCTGGCCCACCGTGCCGCACGCGATGCGGCACTGATCACCTTGGCGTTTCCCTTTGGCGGCTTTCGCACCGGCCAGCGCCCGCTGGCCGAGGCCGTGTACAAGGCGGCAGTGGCGGGCCGCTGCCTGCTGGCCCAGGCGCCCACGGGCATTGGCAAGACCATGGGCACGCTGTTCCCGCTGCTCAAGGCAGCACCGGCCCAGCGCATCGACAAAGTGTTCTTTCTGGCCGCCAAAACCTCGGGGCGGCAGATGGCGCTGGATGCGCTGGCGCGCCTGTCCAACAACGCACCCGCACTGCCCCTGCGCGTGCTGGAGCTGGTGGCGCGCGACAAGGCGTGCGAACACCCCGACAAGGCCTGCCACGGCGAATCCTGCCCGCTGGCCCGGGGCTTTTACGACCGGCTGCCTGCCGCCCGCGCTGCCGCCGTGGCCCCCGCCAGCGCAGACAAACCCGCGCTCGTCCTGCAACAAGCCCGTGTGCGCGACGTAGCCCTGCAGCATGACGTCTGCCCCTACTACCTGAGCCAGGAACTGGCCCGCTGGGCCGATGTGGTGGTGGGCGACTACAACTACTACTTTGACCTGGGCGGGCTGCTGCACGGCCTGGCCCAGGCCAACCAGTGGCGCACGGCGCTGCTGGTGGACGAGGCCCACAACCTGGTGGAGCGCGGCCGCAAGATGTTCACCGCCGAGCTGCACCCCGCCGCCTTGGCCCAGGCCCGCAGCAGCCCCACCGCCGCGCAGCATGCGCCGGTGAAAAAGGCGCTGGACAAGGTGCGCCGCGCCTGGGTGGCGTTGGACAAGGCGCACCCGGCCCCATACACGGTGCTCGAAACCTTCCCCGACAAGCTGCTGGCCGCGCTGCAGCAGTGCACCACCACGCTCACCGAACACTTCACCGACCACCCCACGGAGCCAGACGGCGCGCTGCAAACGTTCTACTTCGATGCCCTGCACCTGCAGCGCATGGCCGACCTGCTCGATGCGCATTCGATGGTGGACATCACCCAGGCTTCTGCCGCCCACCACCAGCGGTCCTCCAAACCCGGCGATTCCGTGGTCTGCATCCGCAACGTGGGGCCTGCGCCCTTTCTGCAACCCCGTCTGCAAGCCGCGCACACCAGCACCTTGTTTTCGGCCACGCTGCAGCCCGCGCGCTACTACGCCGACCTGCTGGGCCTGCCCGACGATCATGCGTGGGTGGACGTGGAATCGCCCTTTGCCGCGCACCAGCTGCAGGTGCAGGTGGCGCGCCACATTTCCACGCGCTACCCGCACCGCGCGGCGTCGCTCGCGCCCATCGCGGCGCTGATGGCGCAGCAGTTTCGCGAGCGGCCCGGCAACTACCTGGCGTTTTTCAGCAGCTATGACTACCTGCAGCAGGCTGCCGCACTGTTTGCGCAGCAGCACCCCGAGGTGCCGCACTGGTGCCAGTCGCGCCGCATGCTGGAGGGCGAGCAGCGCGATTTTGTGGCGCGCTTTACCGACAGCAGTCAGGGCATTGCCTTTGCAGTGCTGGGTGGCGCGTTTGCCGAGGGCATCGACCTGCCGGGCAAGCGGTTGATTGGCGCCTTTCTGGCCACGCTGGGCCTGCCGCAGGTCAACCCCGTCAACGAACAGATCCGCGAGCGCATGCAGGCGCTGTTTGGCGCGGGCTACGACTACACCTACCTCTACCCCGGCCTGCAAAAGGTGGTGCAGGCCGCAGGCCGCGTGATCCGTACGCCCAGCGACGAGGGCGTGGTGCACCTGATGGACGACCGGTTTGCGCAGGCCCAGGTGCGTGCGCTGCTGCCTGCATGGTGGCAGGTGGACTGAGAGGCTGAGCCGCAAAAAAAAGGCCGGTCACCCGTTGGGGACCGGCCTTGCAAAGGCCGCCAAAGCGGCACACAGAGAGTCAATCTTCAGGATGCAACGGGCTCCGTCACCACCAGCTCCTTGGCCTTGCCACGCTGGCGGAAAAACGCCACCGTTTGCCACAAGACGAATGCGGCGATCAGGCTGATCAGCGTGCCGCTGATAGGACGGTTGATGAACACCTCAAAGCTACCGCGCGACAGCAGCATGGATCGGCGGAAGTTCTCTTCGAGCATGGGGCCCAGGATGAAGCCCAGCATCAGCGGCGAGGGGTCCATCTCCAGCCGCATGAACAGGTAGCCCAGCGCACCAAACGCTACGGTGATGAACACGTCGTCCAGGTTGTTGTTGATGCTGTAGGTGCCAATGCAGCAGAAGAACAAGATCGCGGGGAACAACACGTTGTACGGAATCTTGAACACCGACAGCCAGTAGCGCACCAGCGGCACGTTGAGCACCAGCAGGAAGCAGTTGCCGATCCACATGCTGGCGACCAGACCCCAGAAGAGTTCGGGGTGGCCGGCAATCATGTTGGGGCCGGGCTGGATGCCCTTGATGATGAACGCAGCCATCATCAGCGCCATCACGGCGTTCTCGGGGATACCGATGCTCATCAGCGGGATGAAGCTGGTGCGTGCAGCCGCTTCGTCCGCTGCAGCCTGGCCGGCCACGCCTTCGATGCAGCCGGTGCCGATTTCGTGGCGGTACTTGCTGACCTTCTTGTCCAGCGCATAGGCCGCAAACTGGGCGATCACGGGGCCGCCGCCGGGCAGGATGCCCAGGATGGAGCCCACCACACTGCCACGCAGCGCGCTGGGGATGATGCGCTTGAACTCGGGCCAGGTGGGCATGAGCTTGATCTTGCCGTTGAAGGGCGAGCGCTCTTCACGCGAGTCGAGGTTCTTGGCGATCTCGGCAATGCCGAAGCAGCCCAGCGCAATGCTCACAATGCCCACGCCGTCGGCCAGGAACGGAGCGTCCCAGGTGAAGCGGGCCAGGCCGCTGTTCACGTCGGTACCGATGGAGCCCAGCAGCACGCCCACCATGCACATGGCCAGGCCATTGAGCAGGCTGCCCGTGGTCACGAAGCTCACGCACACAAAACCCACCAGCATCAGCGCGCAGTAGTCGGCAGGGCCAAACAGAAAGGCCACCTCGCCCAGGCTGGGCGCCAGGAACGCCAGCACCACAATGGCCACCGTGCCCCCGATGAAGCTGGAGAACCCGGCGGTGAACAGGGCCAGCCCCGTTTTCCCTTTCAGCGTCATCGCATACCCGTCGATACACGCCACGATACTGCTCGCATGCGGGATCTTCATGGTGATGGCGCTCACGCTGTCGCCGTACTGCGCACCGTAGTAAATACCGGCCAGCATGATGAGTGCGCCGGTGGTGTCGATGGAATAGGTCAGCGGCAGCAGCAGGCTGATGGTAGCCAGCGGGCCCAGGCCCGGCAGCAAGCCCACCAGGGTGCCCACGGTGCAGCCCAGGGCGCAGAACATCAGGTTCTGCAGCGTCAGCGCGTGGCTGAAGCCAAACGCGAGGTTGTTCAAGACTTCCATGGCGGCGACCTCAGTACAGCGGCAGGCTCACGCCCAGCAGCTTTTGGAATGCAAACGCGATGCCGACCAGCACCGCAGCGATCTTCAGGTTGCGCTTCCACGAGTACGACGTACCCGCAAACCCCGAGCAGAACACCAGAAACACGATGCCCGCGATCATGTTCACAAAGTGCGACAGCGCCGCAAAGCCGCACAGGCTGCCCAGAATGATGGCGATGTTGCGCACCTGGAAGTCCATGGGCACCGGTGCCACCAGGCGCGCGCGCACCACGGTGATGACCCCAATCACAAACAGCATGCAGCTGACGATGAACGGGAACATGCCCGGCCCTGCGCGGCCGAGCGTCCCCAGCGAATAGCTCATGGACGGCAGGCCAAAGCCCAGCGCCAAAGCCATGAGGGCAAAGCCTCTGAGTAGATTGCGGTTGATCATGTAAAGGTTGTCTCCTGATAGGCTGGACGACCCCATCCGGCGGTGCAAACGGCGCGCAGGGCTGGGGTATGCTGACGGGCAGACTATCTCCATCGAACCTGATCGCAGGCTGATCTTGGCCATGCGTAATTTCACGTAGAACCCCGACCTCCATGCGCCTCCTCCTGGTGGAAGACGACCCGGTGCTCAGCCGCACCATGGCCCAGGGCCTCGAAAACGCGGGCCACCGTGTCGAGCTGGCCCATACCGTCGAAGAAGCCCAGCACTGGTGGGCCGTACAGGCTTTCGACGCTGTGCTGCTGGACCTGAACCTGCCCCACGCTGCCCACGCGCGCAGCGGCCTGGGCAGCGGTCTCACCGCCCTGCGCAGCGCCCGTGCGCGCGGCGACCGCACCCCCGTGCTGGTGCTCAGTGCCCGCGACAGCACCGAGGAGCGCATTGCCGGGCTGGACGCCGGCGCCGACGACTATCTGGGCAAGCCCTATGAACTCAAAGAGGTGGAAGCGCGCCTGCGCGCGCTGCTGCGGCGCGCCAGCGGCACCGCCGACATCGTCACCGTGGGCCAGCTGGTGCTGGACCGCCAGGCGCGCCGCGTCAGCGTGGCCGGGCAACCGCTGGAGCTGCCCGCGCGCGAGTTCGATTTGCTGTGGGAGCTGATGACCCCGCCCGGCCGTGTGCTGAGCAAGGGCGACTTGTCCTCGCGCCTGTCGGACGGCAGTGAGGTGGTGGGCGAAAACGCGCTGGAGGCCTCGTTCTCCCGCCTGCGGCGCAAGATTGCGGGCAGCGGCGCGGCGATTCGCACGCTGCGCGGGCTGGGTTACGTGCTAGAGGATGACGTTGGCCAGTCCTGAACCCAGCCCCGCACCGCTGCACCAGCAGCCGCCCGACCTGCGCCAGCGCATAGGCCGGCGCGTGCTGCTGTCACTGGTGCTGATCTGGGGGCTGGGCAGCACGGTGGTGCTGGGCGTGGGCAACCACTTTGTGGCCGAGGCATTTGACCGAGCGTTGCTCGATGACGCACACGCCGTGGCCGCCCATGTGCGCGGCGGCCAGCCGACAGATCCTGCGCACGACCCTTTGCGGCTGGACCTCACGCCGCGCGAGGTGGGGCTGCTGCGTTTTGACCAGAGCGAAACCGTGTGGTTTGCGGTGTACGCGCCCGATGGCAGCTTCATCGCCGGCGACCCCCACTTGGCGCCGGGTGTGGTGACGGCGGGCAGCAGCCACGCCTTTTCGCAGCTTTCGCAAGACGGGCGCGAGCTGCGGCGCGCCACCTTGCAGATTGCGGGGCCGCCCTCTTTCACCGTCGTCATGGCGCAGACCACCGCCGAGCGCACGCAGCTGCTGCGCAGGCTGCTGGTGTACTCGGGCCTGGCCCAGCTGTGGCTGCTGGTGGTGCTGGGGTCGTGGCTGCTGCGTGGCATCGAGCGCGACCTGCATCCGCTGGGTGCACTGCAGGACGCCATGGACCAGCGCGACGCTGCCGACCTGCAACCTCTGCCGCCCGCGCTGACGCAACAGGCAAGCACCAGCGACGTGCAACGCCTGGGCGTGGCCCTGGACGGCTTGCTGGCGCGGGTGCAGCAAAGCCTGCATGCGCAGCGCGAATTTGCGGGCAACGTGGCGCACGAGCTGCGCACTCCGCTCGCAGGCATCCGCGCCCAGGCCGCCCACGCGCTGGCCCACAACGACCCGGCCGTCTGGCGCAGCGAAATCGAGGGCATCGCCCAAGCCGAACAGCGCGCCAGCCGCACCGTGGACCAGCTGCTGGCCCTGGCCCGTGCGGCCGAGGGTGGCATCGCGCTGGCGTTGCAGCCCTTGGCCTTGCACACGCTGGTGCGCGACGTGCTGTTGCGCTACCTGCCACGCGCCGATGCCCTGGGGGTGGACCTGGGCGCCGAGGGGCTAGACCAGGCCGTGGTGGTGCGGGGCAACACAGCGCTGGTCGAAGGCATCCTGAACAACCTGCTGGACAACGCACTGCGCTACGGGCGCGGCACGCCGCCCCGCATCACCGTGGCGCTGCACACCGAGCCCGGCTTTGGTGTGCTGCGCGTGACCGATAACGGCCCCGGCGTGGATGCCACGCTGGCGCAGCAGCTGCAACAGCGCTGGGCGCAGGGCGACCAGGGCCAGCGCCTGGGCCACGGTGCAGGGCTGGGCCTTGCCATCGTGGCGCGGTATGTGCAGCTGATGGAAGGACGGCTGGAACTGGCGGCAGCCAGCGACACGACCGACGGATCTGGCCTCGCGGCCAGCGTGTGGCTGCCGTTGGCGCCCAATGCGCCCGCCCCCTCCAGCACGCTCCCCACAACCCCATGACGAGCCCGCCCAACCCAGCACTGACCGAGGCAGAGCAAGCGGCCTTCCTGCAGTCCATCGCCCGCGTGCGCAGCGCGGCCGGGCGGGCCTTGCGGGCGGTGCAGGCCCACGCAATGCAGGGCGCAGCAGCCCATGGCACTGACGCCAACGTCGCAGCCCAGGCCGCCGTCGATTTCATCGCACAACTGCACAAGGGCCTGGATACCGTGGCAGAACAAGCCCGCGCCACCGGCCCCCAGCCAGCGTGCCAGGCGGGCTGCGCGCACTGCTGCCACCTGCGCGTGGAGGCGACGGAGCCCGAGGTGCTGCACATCGCCCAGCACCTGCACACGCTGCCCGGCGCGGACCAGGCCACAACCCTGCTGCGCCTGCAGCAGCACGTGGCGGCGGCAAGCGCGGGCACCACGCGCCAGCCCTGCAGCTTTCTCGTCAATGATCGGTGTGCCATCTACAGCGTGCGCCCTGCCGCCTGCCGCAAGGCGCACTCCTTGTCGGCTGTGCACTGTGCAGAGCAATCGCCCACCATCCCGCAAAACCTGCGCCTGCTGGTGGACGCCGAAGCGCTGATGGCCGGCACCGCCCTGGCCTACCGCGACCAGCCCTTGCCTGCCAGCGCCCACGAACTCAACGCCGCCGTGCTGGCAGCCCTCGGCGGCACGCCGCTCCACGCACCCAGCGCCCTGCTGCGCTGGTACCGGGGTGACGAAGGCGCGCTGGCCCTGCCCACCACATTGCCGTAAAAGCCCACGCGCCTTGATATCCGTCAAGACCCGCCGCAACCAGCCGCACACAATGCAGCCAGCCCCGCAGCCGCCTGGCCGTGCGGCCGAACTTCTCGACGAACCCCCGCCTCACGCCTGATGACCCAGCCCACCCTCCGCTCCTGCGCCCCCCTCCGCCTGGCAGCCGCTGCCGCCGTGGTGGCGGGCCTGGCAGGCTGCAGCAAGCCCGAAGCCACCGGCCCCGCCACCACCAGCTTCGATGCCATCACCACCGCGTGCACCCAGTTCCTGGCCGCACGGCAACCCCATGTACTGCCCGGCGCCGCGGGCGACTGGACCCTGACCGGCTACAGCCCCGCCCTGGTCCAGCCCGAAGTCACGCGCACCGAATCCACCGTGACACCCTACGTAGGCAAGCTCGTCATCAAGGACAACGAGGCCCAGGCCCACGCACC
The DNA here is from genome assembly GCF_007993815.1 of Acidovorax delafieldii. Lineage (GTDB taxonomy): Bacteria > Pseudomonadota > Gammaproteobacteria > Burkholderiales > Burkholderiaceae_C > Acidovorax > Acidovorax delafieldii. The sequence continues at coordinate 42,640 of NZ_VJWE01000002.1, read as the reverse complement.
CACCGAAGCCGCCGCCCAGGCCGTCACCCTCACCCCCGCGCACCTGCTGTCCAACCGCACGCACACCTTCATCTACAGTTTTGACGGAACCCAGTGGCGCTGGCAGAACGGCCAGCGGCTGACCAAGATACCGGGGCAGAACGACCGGCTGGAGGCCGTGACGCTGGCGGATGTCTCGGCGGCAGGGCCCAGGGGGTTTGCGGGGTGCTTACCGCGTTGAGTCGGATCAATTCGCTCTCTTTTTGATAGCTACTACCGCATGATTCACTAGCGCTTCCGGCTGTTTTTGATCAAATCCCGCATCAAAACAGCCCAGCGCCGCCCACCTCCGCCTCGTGCAGCTTGGTGCCGCACGCCAGCCCTGAGGGCCGTCGCGCAGCCAAGCCATTCACACCGCTCATTCCAGGTCGGCATCCAGCCGGGCGATCAGGCCCTGCGTATTCACGGTGATGTCGAGGTTGCCGATCTCGTGACCAAAATCCCCCGTGAAGTCCACCCGCACCCTCGCGCGCTGCGGCCCCAGGCGTTGCATCGACAGGAACCGGGTCACCGTCTGGTAGCCGACGAAGTACTGTTCGACATAGCGGCTTATTCCGGTATGGCCATCAAAACGGTGGCCCGTGGAGGGGTCGTCGATCACGGCATCGTGCGCAAAAAGGGCGAGCACCCGCTCCACCGCAAATGCGTTGGTGGCCGCGATCAGCGCATCCGCCACGTGGCGTAGGTGTTCGTGCGTGGGGGCCATCGCACCATGCCGCAGGCCTGCTGCGTCGTCCCTGCTGGCTGGCCGGCTGGCGCTTGCTGCCAAAGGTTGACCCGGCTGGCTCATGGCAGCACGCTGACCACCACCTTGCCACGGGCGCGGCCGCTGGCGACCAGGGCGTGCGCCGCTTCGGCCGTGTCCAGCGTGAAGCTGGTCGGGTCGAGCAATGGCACCAGTTGACCCGCTTCCGCAAGGGTGGTGGCCTGCTCCATGATCTCGCCATGGTGTTCGCGAAACTCCCCCGTGAGGATGGGAAGCAGCGTGAACACGCCCGAGAAGGTCGCGCCCCGGAACGACAAGGGCGCCAACTTGTGGGTGCCCCAGCCCAGCGACGTCACCACATGGCCCGAGTAGCGGCGGACGGCCACAAACGACGCATCCAGCACCGGCCCACCTACGGTGTCGTAAACAATATCAAACCCCTGGCCGTCGGTGAACGCGTTGACATAGGCCTCGACCGAGGTCGTTTCATGGTCGATGGGCGTCGCGCCCAGGGACCGGATGTAACCAGCCTGCGCCGCGGTGCCAGTGGCAAACACCTCGGCACCCCGGGCGCGGGCCAGCTGCACGGCCACATGGCCCACGCCACCGGCGCCGCCGTGCACCAGCACCTTGTGCCCGCTGCGCACGTTGGCGCGGTCCACCAGGCCCTCCCAGGCGGTGATGAAGACCAGCGGCAAGGCCGCTGCCTGGCGCATCGTCAGCCGGCCTGGCTTGTGGGCCAGCAGCCGGGCATCCACCGCCGCGTATTGCACCAGGCTGCCTTGCAGCCCGCCGATGCCGCCGGTAAAGCCATACACCGCATCCCCCACCTTAAAGCGAGAGACGCCATGCCCCACCTCCTCCACCACGCCCGCGAGGTCCATGCCCAAAACGGCGGGCAGCGGTTGCTGGGCGTGCTCGGCGGCGCCCGCGCGGATCTTGGTGTCCAGCGGGTTCACGCCGCTGGCGTGGATGCGGACCAGCACCTGGCCCGCCGCAGGCTGGGGCCGGGGCAGCCAGGTGGGGGTCAGTGCGCCGTGGGGGGATGCGAGCACCAGGGCCTGCATGGTGGGGGCGGGAGAGGTGGACATGGCGTTTTCCTTCGTGGGGTTGAACAGTGCCGCCAGTTTTCACCTTTCGCTTTTGAATGAAAAGCCACAAGATTGAAGCCTTGTCATTCACTTTTGTATGATCCAGTCAATGAACTGGGATGACGTACAGGTGTTCTTGGCCATTGCCCGGCACGGCACGCTGGGTGCGGCAGGCCGCGCCCTCCAACAAAGCCAGCCCACCATGGGCCGCAGGCTGAAGGCGCTGGAGCTTTCTCTGGGCCACACCCTGTTCCAGCGGACCTCCGAGGGCTTCGTCTTGACCGACGAAGGCGCCGCCGTGCTGCGCCACGCCGAGGGCATGGAAGCGCAGGCGCTGTCGTTCTCCCGCCAACTGGACGGCGCAGACCAGCAGCTGGAAGGCGCGCTCCGGGTATCGACCTCTGACTGGTTTGGACTGCATGTGCTGGCGCCGCTGTGTGCCGCGTTCACCAACCACCACCCCCGCGTCAGCATCGAACTCCTGACCGATGCGCGCCTCTTCAGCCTGGCGCGCCGCGAGGCGGACCTGGTGGCGCGCATCGTTCCTTTTGACGAGCCCGACGTCATACAGCGGCAGCTGATGCATGTGCCCTATGCGCTGTACTTGCAGCGGGGCGCAGACATGCCCACGGACGATGCGGACCTTCGCCTCATCACCATGGACCTGGGATTCAGCGAGATGCCGGACGCGGCCTGGCTGCGCGAGGCCTTTCCTTCGGCGCGCATCGCGTTTCGCAGCAACAACCGGCACGTGCAGGCCGTGGCCTGCGCATCGGGCGCGGGCCTGGCCGTACTGCCTTGCCCGTTGGGTGACTCGCACCCCGGCCTGCAAAGGGTGGAACGTACCCCAACGCCGCCAGGGCGCGATGTGTGGCTGGGTTACCACCGGGACCTGCGCCGGGTCCCCCGGCTGCGCGCGCTGGTGGAAATGCTGATGCAAGCGCTGGGCCCTGCTCAGGGCGACGCAGGCGACCAGGGCGGCTGACAAAACGCTGGGAGCGCCGTCGCAGCGCTTGGCTGATGGCGGTCAGCGACCCAGCCCTGCCCCAACGGCCAGCACATGCTCGATGAAGCTGTGACACGGGTGGCTCTGGTGCGCAAGCACATCTGCCTTGACCAAAACGCCCAACGGCCCCACCGCCTGTGACTTCCACGGCAAGACCGCCAGCTCTCCACGCTGAACCAGCGGCCGCAGCAGGCTGGCGGGCGCGCACATCAGCATGTCGCTGTCGGCCAGCATGGCGTATGCAATCTCGGTCGAACGGCTCGACACGCGGCACAGCTCAGGCACACCACCCAGTTCATCGAAGAGGCTCTCCACCTGCTGGGGTCCCAGCCCGGTCAGGGGTGGGGCCAGCCAGCGCTGCGCCAGCAGCTCTGCGGCGGTGACGGTGGCCTGCCGGGTCAGAGGATGCTCCGGGCGACAGGCCACCACAAACCCATCCTGCAGCGCGGCGCAAAACGCGAACCCTTGCGGCAGCGGGGTCGGTTCGCGGCAGATGGCCAGGTCCAGCGTCCCCTCCTGGATGCTCTCCAGCAAATTGTCGATCGTGACCTCGTGGACATCGATGGCCGCATCCGGGTGTGCGGCAACGTAGGTCGGGATGGCCACCGTGAGCAGGCCGTTGATGCCCGCCGCAATGCTGCCAATGCGGATCAGCGCGGACGCTGCGCCCTGCTGCAACAGCGCAGCATTGCCTGCGGCGGCCTGGAGCGGAACAAGCGATGCGCGCAACAGCGGCAGGACCGCCTCTCCCAGGCGGGTCAAGCGCATGCCCTTGGAGTGCCGCTCGAACAGAGGGCCGCCCAGAGAGCTTTCCAGCTCGACCAGCGCATGGGTCGCGGCGGGCTGGCTCAGGCCAATGGAGGAAGCCGCCCGGTGCAGGCTTTGCAGGTCGGCGATCGCAATGGCCAGCTGCAGGTGCTTGAGGCGCACCCGCCCCAGGATGCGGTTGAACAGGACGGAAGGCGTCAAATCCGGCATGGCTTATTCAAAAAATGAATTCACTTGAAAAACAAGCATTGGCCTCGCAGCGCCTGCTGTGGAAATATTCCGAAGCTGGCACGGGCAAAACCCACGCCAAGCACATTCAATTAACGAATCTTATTCCCGCACCAGCCTGCCGCTGGCTGCACGGGATGCCAGGAGACAAACCACCATGCCATCACCTCAGCGCCAGCCGCTGCGCACCATGACCTTGCGCCCCACCCGCTTCCTGCTCGCCCCGGTCGTGGGCGCCATCCTGGCAATGGGCCACGCACAGGCTGCAGACACCCTGGACACCGCCTGCAAGACCACGGCCGAATGCCAGGCGCAGGTCGCCAAGATCCAGGGCACGGTCAAGGGCGATGCCACCAGCGCCTTGTCCAAGTCGCAGGACACCTTCTACTGGTTTGGCCGCATCAACATGGCATCGACCGTGGTCAACGTGGAGCAAGGCATCATCCCCAAAGCCCAGGCAGGCCGCATCGCGCGCGGTGTGGAGCTGTCGATCACGCAGGCGACGGCCCCGGGCGGCAAGCGCCCCACCGATGTGCTGCAGGTCGAGAAGATCATCACGGACGCCGTGGGACCCGAGGCCACGCTGATCCACACCGGGCGCAGCCGCCAGGACATCCACTCCACCCTGAACGCTGCGCAGTTGCGGCTGGAGATGCTGGACTTTGCCGATGCTCTGGACCAGGTGCGCGCACGGCTCATCACCATTGCCCAGGCACACACCGCCACCTATGTGCCCGCCTACACCAACGGCGTGCAGGCCATGCCCATCAGCTACGGGCACTACCTGATGGCGTTTGCCGATTCGTTCGCCCGCGACTCGGCACGCATCCGCGAGGCCTACGCGCGCATCAACCTCAGCCCCATGGGCACGGCCGTGCTGGCCAACTCCAGCTGGAGCATCAACCGCGAGCGCCTCGCACAGCTGCTGGGGTTTGACGGGCTCATCGTCAACTCGCTGGATGCGGGGCAGATCAGCACGTACGACATTCCCATCGAGGCCACGTCCATCGCCAGCTCCACGGCCATCCGTGTGGGCGCGTTGATGCAGGATGTACACACCCAGTACCACCAGACCCGGCCATGGCTGCTGCTGGCCAGCGGTAAGACCTACACCAGCAGCGCCATGCCGCAAAAGGCCAACCCCGGCATCATCCAGAACACCCGCGCCAAAGCCAGCGATGTGGTGGCGTCGGCCCAGGCATCGCTGTGGCGGGCCCACAACGTGACGCCCGGCATGATCGACTACAAGAACACCTGGAGCCCCGGCAGCGCCAAAACCTTTGTCCAGGGCGTGGAGATGCTGCAGCAGCTGGCCGATGTGCTGGACTCGCTGCGCATCGACCCGGCCCGCGCACTGGACGAACTGGAATCCGAATGGACCACGTCGATGGAGCTGGCCGAAACCCTGCAGCGCACCCATGCCATTCCGTTCCGGGTGGGCCATCACTTTGCGTCGGACGTGGTCGTGTACGCCAAAGAGCGCAACATCCGGCCCAAGGACTTTCCGTACGCCGAGGCCGTCCGCATCTACCGCGAAGCGGGCAAAAAGTACGACATCAAGGACCAGCGCCTGCCGCTGACGGAAAAGGAATTCCGCCGCGCCCTGTCCCCCGCCGAAATGGTGCTGACCCGCACAGGCACAGGCGGCCCCCAGCCCCAGGAGGTCGCGCGCATGGTGGCCGCCGCCAAGGACACGTTGGCCAAGGACCGCGCCTGGTCGGGTGAAGCCCGGCAGCGCCTGCTGGCCGCCGAGGCGGCGCTGAACGCGGCGTTTGAGGGCGTGAAGTCATTGCCCTGAACGGGGGATGCCCGGGGGCGGGCCTGAGGAGAACAAGAAACCGGCGGCGTCGCCTGCGTCATTCCAGCCTGCGCCCGTCGGCGTCATCCACCACGCCATCGCCGCCTTGCTGCACCGCTTTTTCGACCGCTTCGCGCGTGAGCGTCGGCACAAAGCTTTCAATGAACCGGTAGGCATACCCGCGCAGCCAGGCACCTCGCCGCAGACCCAGGCGGGTGAGATTGACCTCGAACAGATGGCCCGCGTCGATGAGCCGCAGGTGGCGGTCGCGCTCTTCATCGACCGCGATGGACGCGACGATGCCCACGCCCATGTCCAGCTCCACATAGGTCTTGATCACGTCAGCGTCCATGGCGGTGAGCACGATGTCGGGCGCAATGCCTTCGCGCGCAAAGGCCTCGTCGATGTGCGCACGACCGGTGTAGCCCAGCTCGTAGGTGATGATGGGATATTGCGCCAATTGCTCCAGCGTCACCGGGCCGGGCAGGTCCAGCAGGCGGTGGCCCGGGGGCACCACGATGCTGTGCGTCCAGCGGTAGCACGGCAGGGTGACCAGGGCGTCGTAGCCGGCCAGCGCCTCGGTGGCCACGCCGATGTCGGCCTCGCCGGACAACAGCATCTCTGCCACCTGGCGGGGCGAGCCCTGGTGCAGGTGCAGCGACACCTGCGGGAACAACGCCCGAAAGTCGCGAACCACCTGGGGCAGCGCATAACGCGCCTGCGAGTGCGTGGCCGCCACCGACAGGCGCCCCTGCGCGCTGTCGCTGAAGTCCTGGCCGGCGCGCCTGAGGTTGTCGGCCTCCAGCAGCAGGCGCTCTACCGTGGGCAGCAGCACTTCGCCAGGCGGTGTCAGGCCCGTGAGGCGCTTGCCCGCCCGCACAAAAATCTCCACGCCCAGCTCTTCCTCCAGCTCGCGGATCTGGCGGCTCACCCCGGGCTGCGAGGTGTGCAGGATGTGTGCCACTTCGGTCAGGTTGAAGCCCCGCCGCACGGTTTCGCGCACTGAGCGCAGTTGCTGAAAGTTCATGGATGAAAAGCCGGTCTCACAAGGTCGATGTGACTGCCACCGCGCGGGGACCGTGTTGGCGACGGCCCCATGCGTTCCGTAGCCAGACAGCCCATAGCGCAGGGGCCTGTAAACACTATGTTTTTAATAGCATAAAGCGCATATTCCACTAGCGCATCAGTCACTTTTCTTTGGTTTTTTTCCCGTACGGGCCTTACATGCCCCGCTGGGACAGGTCGGGCACATAGCGGTCGGCCTGGATGTCGGGCGACAGCCCGTGGGTGATGACCTCGTCGGTGATGGGCAGGAACTGCGCATTCCACTGCTCCCACGCCGCGCGCAGGCGTTCAAACACTTCGGGGTGCTTGTGGCGCAGGTTGGCGCGCTCCAGCGTGTCGTCTTCCACGTCGAACAAAAACTCGTTGTCGTTGATGCGCAGGTACTTGAAGCGGCCCTCGCGCACGGCGCGCTGGCGCTGCGACTTGTAACGCCAGAACAGCGTGCGCGGGTGCGCAGGCGCATCGCCCAGCAGCACGGGCAGGATGCTCTTGCCGTCGGGCGGGTAGTCGGCATGGGGCGCCACGCCCGCAGCGGCCAGCAGCGTGGGCAGCCAGTCCATGGTGGCGGTGACCTGGTCGCTCACCTGCGGTGCAATGCGCGCAGGCCAGCGCAGCAGCGTGGGCACGCGGATGCCGCCTTCGAGCAGCTCGGTCTTCTGGCCGGTGAAGGGCCAGGTCTTGGAAAAGCGCTCGCCGCCGTTGTCGCTGGTGAAGACGACGATGGTGTTGTCGGCCAGGCCTTGTGCCCTGAGGGCATCCAGCACCTGGCCCACCGCCTTGTCGAGCGAGCGCACCATGCGCGCATAGGTGGCCAGGTTGCCGCCGTCGTAGTGAAAGAGGTCTTTCAGGCCCAGCGAGATCTCTTCGTCCTCCGGACCCACCCAGGGCCAGTGGGGTGCGGTGAAGTGCAGCGACAGAAAGAACGGCTTGGCCGCGCTGCGCTCGCCGATCCAGCGCGTGGCCTCATCGGCCAGCAGCTGGGTGTAGTAGCCCACGCGCTCCACCGGCACCTCGCCTTCGTACAAATCGCGCGCCACGGCATCGCCCACGCCGGGCTTGTGCGTGAAGTAGTCGATGGCACCGCCATAGTTGCCAAAGAAGCGGTCGTAGCCACTCTTGAGCGGGCCGAAGGTGGGCAGGCTGCCCAGGTGCCACTTGCCAATCAGCGCCGTGTCATAGCCCGCATCGCGCAGCAACGATGGCAGCGTGGGGTGCTCCGGCGGCAGGCCGTGCACATGGGCCTTGCGCACCAAGGGTTCCTCCAGCCCGCCGCGCAGCCGGTACTGGTAGCGCCCGGTGATGAGCGCAAACCGCGTGGCCGAGCACACAGCCGAGTTGGCATAGGCCTGGGTAAAGCGCACGCCCTCGCCTGCCAGCGCATCGAGGTGCGGCGTGGTGAAGACGGCCTGGCCGTACACGCTCAGGTCGGCCCAGCCCAGGTCGTCGGCCAGGATAAAGACGATGTTGGGCGCCTGGGTGGAAGCGGAGGCGGCCACATTGGTGGTGATGCTCATGCAGCCCCCTTGGCCTTGCCGGCGGCATCGGTCTCGCGCCACTGCTTGTCGAGATTGAGGTCCTTGACGGCCTGCTGCACGAAGGCGGGCTGGAACCAGGCCTTCACGTCAAACGTCTGGCGGATCAGCCCCAGCTTGACGCCGTCATCCAGCACGCCCTGGTAACCAGCGATGAAGCCCTCGTCGAGCAGCGGCGAATATCGGGCGTTCAGGTTGTCGCCCGCCAGCTCCTCGCGGAACGACAGCTCGGGGTTGCCGCTGTTGTCGGCGTAGAGCTTGATGAGCGACTCGCGGTTGCCCTCTTGCGAAGACCAATGGGCGGCGCGCACCAGCTGGGTCACCAGGCGCTGCGTGAGCTGCGGGTTCTGTGCAGCGAAATCCTCGGTGGCCAGGATGCCGGAGTTGATGGTGTAGTCCGGCCCACGGCCCTTGGTGCTGAGCGCAATCTGCGCGCCCTGCGCTTTGAGCAGGAACAGGTCCGAGCCGCCGAACGTGGCGTCGATCTGCCCAGCCACCACGGCGGCCTTGGAGGTGGGCCAGTCCATGTTGATGAGCTTCACGTCCTTTTCGGTCAGGCCCGCCGTGGCCAGCAGGTTGTCGAAGGTGCGCTGGTAGGCGGTGCCCTTGAGCACAGTGACCTTCTTGCCCTTGAGGTCGGCCACGGTCTTGATGCTCACGCCGGGCGCCGTGGCCAGATAGCTGTTGCTGCCCCGGCCCGTGGCCGCAATGAAGCGGGTGGGCAGACCGCGCGCACGGCCAATGACGGCGGCCAGGTCGCCCAGCGAGACGATGTCGAGCTGCTTGGCCGACAGCGCCTCGTGCACGGCCGGGCCTGCGCCGCGAAAGAAGTTCCACTCGATCTTGATGCCGTCCTTGGCAAATTCATCTTCCAGCCACTTGTTGGCCTGCAGCACCGCAAACACGCTGCCGCCCGGCGAGGGCTTGCCGGCCGTACCCAGGTCGGGCGAGCCGATGCGGATGACCTTGGCGGGCGACTGGGCGCGCAGCACCATGGGGGCAGCGAATGCGGCAGCGCCAGTCACCAGCAGCGAACGGCGCGTGGAGAAAACGAGGGGGTTTTGTTGTGTCATGGGAATCTCGGGGATCGGTAAAAGGGGAACAAACAATCAAACGGCAAATTGCCACTGCGCGGCAGGCGCCAGCTGCTCGCCGCGCTTGAGCGGCGGCTCGGCCAGGTCGGCCGCCGGGTGGCCAGAGAACTCGCGCAGCACGCTGTCCTTGATGGCGGTGAACGCGTGGGAGGTGCGCTCGCGCGGATGGGGCAGCCCCACCGGAACCGTGCGGCGGATGCGGCCGGGGCGCGGCTCCATCACGACCACGCGGTCGCCCAGGTACACGGCCTCTTCCACGTCATGGGTCACCAGGATCATGGTGATGCCCTCCTGCTGCCAGATGCGGTGCAGCTCCTGCTGCAGGTGGGCACGGGTCATGGCGTCGAGTGCGCCAAAGGGTTCGTCCAGCAGCAGGATGTCGGGCCGGTTGACCAGCGCCCGCGCAATGGCCACGCGCTGCGACATGCCGCCCGAGAGCTGGTGCGGGTAGGCGGTCTCGAACCCCTGCAGCCCCACCAGCGCAATGTGCTCGCGCACGGTGGCGCGCTGCTGGCCCTCGGTCAGGCTGGAATTGAGCAGGCCCAGCGCCACGTTCTTCTCGACCGTGAGCCAGGGGAACAAGCGGTGCTCCTGGAACACGATGCCCCGGTTGAGGCTGGTGCCCACAATGCGCTGGCCGTTGAGCAGGATCTCGCCCTGGTAATCGCCCTCCAGGCCAATCACCAGCCGCAGCAGCGTGGACTTGCCGCAGCCGCTCGAGCCCACGATGCTCACGAACTCGCCGGGCTCGATGGTGAGGTGGATGTCCTGCAGCACGGGCAGGGCTTCGCCCTTGACCTCGTACTGCTTGTTCAGGCCGCGAATGGCCAGGGTACCGGCGTGTGCCATGTTGATTTCCTTGTGTTCGTATGCGTATGCGTATGCGTATGCGATGCGTCGGCAGCATCAGTACCTGGCGATCGTGCGATCACGCCAGGCCAGCAGGCGCTTTTCCAGTGCGGCCAGCAGCGCGTTCAGTACAAAGCCCACCAGGCCCACCACCACCACGCCAAACAGCACCAGGTCCATCCAGAAATGCTCGCGCCCATCGATCAGCGTGTTGCCAATGCCCTTGCCCGAGGCCAGCAGGTATTCGGCCCCCAGCGTGGCCAGCCAGCTGTAGATGAGCGAGAGCTGGATACCGGTGAACAGTGAGGGCGCGGCGGCAGGCGCCACCACACGGCGCAGCGTTTGCCACACGCTGAACTCGTACACGCGGGCCACCTCCAGGTACTCACGCGGCACGCTGCGCAGGCCCTCCAGCGTGTTGAGCACCACCGGAAAGAACGCCGCCATGGCCACAAACGCTACCTTGGCGGTATCGCCCAGGCCAAACCACATCGACAGCATAGGAATCCACGCAAACAGCGAGATCTGCTTGAGCGTGTGGAACGTAGGCCCCACCAGCCGCTCGGCCCAGCGCGACCAGCCCAGCAGCGCACCCACCGCCAGCCCGATGCCGGAGCCAATGCCGAACCCCCAGGCCATGCGCCACAGGCTGGCCGACAAGGCCACCCACAGTTCGCCGCTGACAACCTGGCCCACACCGCGCTGCCATACGGCCAATGGCGATACCAGCAGGGGTGAATCAGACGCCCCCGAAGCCACCACCGGCCACCACACGGCCAGGATCAGCACGGGCAGCACCCAGCCCCGCAGGCGTGCGGGCACTTTTTGGAACACGTTGCGTTGCACGTTCACAGAAGACATTGGCACACCCCGCTCACAAACCCGGCTTGCGCCAGCGCAGCAGCCAGGCCTCGGACACGGCCAGCAGCTTGTCGATCACAAACCCCACGATGCCCACGGCCAGCACGGCGGCCAGCACCACGTCCAGCTGAAAGAGCTGGCGGCCATAGACGATGAGGAACCCAATGCCCTCCGATGACGCCAGCAGTTCCACCACCACCAGCGCCAGCCAGGCATGCGTGAGGCCATAGCGCACGCCGTTCCAGATGGGTGCCGTAGCCGCCGGAAACACCACCCTGCGCAGCATCTGCCAGCGGGTGAAGCCATACACACGCGCCACCTCCACCAGCCGGTTGGGCACGTTCTGAATGCCCTGGCAGGTGTTGATGGCCACCGGCACCAGGGCCGCCTTGGCGATCAGCAGAAACTTGAGCCCCTCGTCAATGCCCACCACCAGGATCAGCAGCGGCAGCCAGCCGATCACCGGCACCTGGCTGAAGGCCTTGAACAATGGGAAGAAGTAGTCACGGAATGTCGGCGACAGGCCCATGGCACCACCCAGCACCAGGCCCAGCGACAGGCCGATGCCAAAGCCCGCAAACACACGGACCATGCTGATGCGCAGGTGGTCCCACAGCTCGCCGCTGGCCAGCAGCTCGCCAAACACCTTGAACACGGCGGCGGGCGGCGGCAGCACCTGCTCGGGCACCCAGCCCCACAGAGCGGAGAGCTGCCACAGCGCCAGTACGGCCAGCGGAAAGGGCCAGGCCCAAAGCGAACGCCTCGCCCAAGTCCAGGCGGCGTTTTGCCTTACCGCTGCGGGGCGGCGTGTGGGGGCATCCGGCAGCGCGTCCAGCGGGCTCACGGGGCTGCCTGGCCCGGCCGCGTTCAGTGCGGGTATCGCCATCTTTTGCATTTCCTTTGTGGGTGGTGGAGCTGCTACCACCTGGGGTGAGCGCAGCGCCATCGATAACAACCAAAAGAAATGTAAAAGACGTTTGTTATAAAAATAAATGGTTAATACTCATATGCAATGACAAAGATGTTTGCGGCATGAGCAGCGACGCCTGCGTTATGAGGTTGCCTCGGCGCAGGCACAAAAAACCCGCCGCGCACAAGGTGCGGGCGGGTTGCAACGAGCGGTGGTGAGCGGCTTTTCCGGGCTTACGCACCGTGGTTTGGATTGGAGACCTGGATCAAGGGGCGGCGACCAGATCCCCGTTGGCGCCATACACGGGCCAGTAGCTCTCCAGTTTCAGTTCCTTGAGAGCAGCGTTCAGATAGCGGCGGTCAAACCAGCTATCGATCTCTGGCTTCTTGCGGATGAGTTTGAGCTTGTGGGCCTCGTCAGCCGCGTCCTTGTAGCGCGCCACCAGAAATGGGTCGAGCAGTGGCGACAGGCGCACGCGCAGCGGCTGGCCAATGAAGTCTTCGCGCCACACCTTCTCGGCGTACTCGGCCTTGCCCCACTGCGCAAACAGTTCGGCACGGCGGTTTTCGTCGGAATATTTATGGGCGTACAGCACCACCGTCTTGACCACGCGCTCCACCGCCTTGGGGTGGCGGGCGGCGAAGTCGTCGGTCACCAGCAGCGCCGTCTGGCGGGTGTACTTGTAGGAATCTTCTGCAGCCGACCACACCACCTTGGCCAGGCCCTGGTCACGCAGCTTGAAAAAACCCACATAGCCAAATGCGGCGTCGATGTCCTTGCTGATCAACGCCGCCTCAGCGCTGGGCAAATCCAGATTGAGCAGTTTCACATCGCGCTCGCTCAGACCCTTGTCGGCCAGCGCGCGCACGGCTGCCAGATGCAGGTTGGTGCCCTTGAACACGGCCACCTTGCGGCCCTTGAGGTCTTCCAGGCGGCGGATGTTGGAGTCGGGCGGCACCGCAAGGTAGAGCCCGCCGCGCACGCCACTGCCCAGAATGATCTTGGTCTTCACGTCACTGGCCCGGTGCACGATAGAGGGCAGGTCGCCCTGCCACGCAAAGTCCAGTTGCTTGTTGACCAGTGCCTCATTGACGGCCGGGCCTGCGCCCTTGAAGAAGGTCCATTGCACCTTCACGCCGTCCTTCTTGAACTCTTCTTCCAGCCCGCCATCGGTGTAGGCCAGCGCGGCCGAGGTGCCACCATGGCGCACCGGGTCGCTGCCCACACCGCCGGTGGCGATGCCTATGCGGATCACCTTCAGGGGATCTTGCGCCTGTGCGGCTGCGCTACCCGCCCACAGGCCCAGGGCCACCGCTGCGCTGGCTGTCTTGGCAGCCGCCCAGAGCGCTGTTTTCCATTGCGTTTTTTTCATCTGTTGACCCTTCGTGCCTGTTGTTTTGCCTGTTGTCGTTCCGGTGTGCGTGCGCAATGTGCTGCACACGTCGCCGATCACTCTAGGCAGGCCCTGCGCGGGGGCCAACGACCAAAAACAGATATCCAAATTTGCGGATGGCAGGCCCACGCGCGCCAGTGCGAGGCGCAGTTTTCCGACTATGCATATGCGAACTGCTTCGTTGATGCGCGCACTGCGCGCTGTCCCAATCGTGTGGGAGTTCTCTTTCATCACCCCACCGTTTCAGAAAGCAGCGCCATGTCAAAGATCAACGATTTGCACCCCACGTTCACCCGCTTTGCTGTAGAGCCCTACACCCCCACCATCGGGGCAGTCATCCACGAGCTGGACCTGCGCCAGCCCCTGGACGCCGCCACGCAGGCCGAGCTGCGCCAGGCACTGGCCGTGCACGAGGTGCTGTTCTTCCGCGACCAGCACATCACGCCGCAGCAGCAGGTGGACTTCACCCGCAGCTTTGGCAATGTGGCCGAGGTGAAGGCGTTCTTCCCCCGGCTGGAGAGCCACCCTGAGATCGAGATCGTGGAGAGCACGGCCGAGCGCCCCAAGGCGTCCAACCAATGGCATGCGGACATCACCTGGCGCGAGCAACCGCCGCTGGGCACCAGCCTCTATGCACAGGTGATCCCGGCCAGCGGCGGCGATACGCTGTGGGCCAGCCTCACGGCCGCGTACGCCAGTCTGCCGCCCGCCTTCCAGGCTTACCTGGAAACGCTCACGGCCGTGCACACCTGGGAGATCAGTGGCTGGACGGAGTACCTGCTGCGCAAGGACGCCAGCGGCGAAGAACTGAAGGCCGCCCGCGCCAAGTACCCGCCCGTGGAGCACCCCGTGGTGCGCGTGCACCCCGTCACGGGCAAGAAGATCCTGTACGTGAACCCCACCTTCACCAGCCACATCAAGGGCCTGCACCGCACGCACAGCGATGCGCTGCTGACCCAGCTGTTTGCCCTGCCACAGGTGGCCGAGTTCCAGGCCCGCCTGCGCTGGGCGCCGGGCACGCTGGCCGTGTGGGACAACCGCTCCACCCAGCACTACGCAGTGGGCGACTTCTTCCCGCAGCACCGCAAGCTGCATCGCATCACTATTACCGAGTAGCCCCCTGAGTCACCTTCGGCGCCATCCCCCTTGGGGGGACGCCCCCCCTGGCCCGGCAAAGCCGGCTCCACGGGTGCACTGGCCTGGGCCGCGCCAGTGTCGAAGGCCGCGAGCCATCTCCACAAGTTTTGGAATCTCACATGACCCAACCCGACACATCCAGAAAACTGCGCCTCGGCGCCTTCATCATGGCCACGGGCCACCACGTAGCCGCCTGGCGTCACCCGGGCTCACAGGTCGATTCGGGTGTCAACATCGATCACTACATCGAGGTCGCCAAAACAGCCGAACGTGGCCTGTTTGACCAAGTGTTCGTGGCCGACAGCCCCGGCGTGTGGCACAAGGGCGACCGCGAGTCCTTCAGCCGCCAGGGACGGATCTCGCACTTCGAGCCCGTGACGCTGTGGGCGGCGCTGTCGGCCGTCACCAAGCACATCGGCTTTGTGGCCACAGCCTCCACCACCTACGAAGACCCCTACCTGCTGGCGCGCAAGTTTGCGTCGCTGGACCACATCAGCAAGGGCCGGGCCGCCTGGAACGTGGTGACCACCAGCGCCGAAAACGTGCACGGCAACTTTGGCCTGGACACTCACCCGGACCCCGCCACGCGGTACGAGCGCGCCCACGAATTTGTGGACGTGGTCAAGGGGCTGTGGGACAGCTTTGACGACGACGCCCTGGTGCGCGACCAGGCAAGCGGCATCTACTTTGACCCCGACAAGCTGCACGCACTCAACCACGTGGGCAAACACCTCAAGGTGCAAGGGCCGCTCAACATCGAGCGCTCGGTGCAAGGCCACCCAGTGATTGTGCAAGCCGGCTCCTCGGAAGACGGCAAGGAACTGGCCGCCGCGACGGCCGAAGCCATCTTCACCGCCTGGACCAGCCTGGCCGAGGCCCAGGCCTTCTACAAGGATGTTAAGGGTCGCATGGCCAAGTACGGCCGCAGTCCCGAAGAACTGCTGGTGCTTCCCGGCATCTCACCCGTGATTGGCCGCACCGAGGCAGAAGCCCAGGCCAAGTGGGCCGAGCTGCAGGCGCTGATCCACCCCAGCGTGGGCCTGGCCACGCTCACCCCCTTCTGGCCCGGAGAGGATCTGTCGAAGTGGAACCTTGACGCACCTCCACCGTACATCCCCGAGCCACCCAAGGGCATCAACAGCCGCGCCCACGTGGTGCTGGAGCTGGCTCGGCGAGAGAAGTACACCGTGCGTCAGCTGTACGAATACCTCGCCGGTGCACGCGGCCACTGGGTGGTGATCGGTACACCCGAGACCATTGCCGACCGCATGCAGGAATGGTTTGAGAACGGGGCGGCGGACGGCTTCAACGTGATGCCGCCTGTGTTGCCCCAATCACTCAACGAGTTTGTGGACCTGGTGGTGCCTGAACTGCAGCGGCGCGGCCTGTTTCGCACCGCCTACGAAGGCACCACCCTGCGGGAAAACCTGGGCCTGGCAAGGCCCGCAAGCCGGTACACAACACTGCTCGCGAAGGCGGCCTAGGCCTCATGCATGGCGAGCCCAATGACCTCGGCAGGGCTGTCCGCAGGGCTCCTTCGTCATGTGCCACCCTGCAGCGCCGCAGGGTTGGGATGGCTCGGCAAGCGCGGCTGGCCTGCCTTGACACGGCGCACGGGCAGATCGGTCGCCAGGCGTTTCAGGGCGGCCCCCCGGGATGCGGACTGAAAGCCGTGCGGTACCACCAGCACGTCCGTGCGGGCTTCACGCAGAATGCGTTGCGCAACGCTCTCGAACAGCCAGTCTGCCCACCGGGACGCGGGATGCTTGCCCACCATGATCAGATCGGCCCCGGCCCCTTGCTGCGCCACCAGCACCTGTCGCGCCGGGTCGCCCCGGCCGAGGGAGAATGAAAGCCGGTTGCGCCGCGCATCGTACGAGTCGGTCAGCGTGAACATGCGGTCCTGCGCATGGCGCCTGCACTGCTCGCGGTAGATCTGGATGGCGCGTTCCGACACTTCGGCATAACGTAGCTTGCCCTCATTGGCAGTGCTGACGGCATGGAACAGTTCCACACGTGCGCGGGGGTGGAGCGCCAGGCCCAGCTCCACCAGGCGATGCGAAGCCTGAGAAAAGTCCACCGCCACCATCAGGCTCTGGTAGGGCTGTGCCGCTGCGCTACGCACCACGATCACGGGGCGCCGGCAGGCACGGAGCAACTGGATCGCAGGGTGCGCGCCGAACCAGGTCCGCAACCCGCGCTGCGGGGCCATGCCCCACACCACCAGGTCGTGACCCGCTGCCGCGCGGGCGATATCCGCCACCGTGCAATCCACGCGTGTTCCGGCATGAACAGGAATCTGGTGGCGCTGCCGAATCTGCAGCGCATGGTGCGACAGTCGCACGGCCACGTCGGGTGGCGGCACTTCGCCGGATTGGGAGAGATACACCAGCTGCAACGCAGCCCGATGCTCTGCGCCCAGCAGCGCTGCGCGCGCCAGCGCGTGCCCTCCCAGTTCAGAAAAGTCGGTGAAGACGAGGATGGAGCGAGGGGTCATGGTGGTACGTCCTTCTGTGGTGAACAACGCGCACTCCTCCAACGGCTGCCAATGCGATTGGCGCCGGTCTGGTGAGAAGTGATCTGCTGGTACGGCCCGCAGCGGGCGGGCGTGCGAAGGCGACTAGGTGAGGTAGTCGCCCGTGGCCTCGGGCTGGTACTGGATGTTCTCGATGGTGGCGGAGCACTCTTCGCCATGGGGCGTTTGCCACTTGGCCATATCTCCAACCCGCAAGCCCAGCAGACTGATGCCCACCGGCGACAGCACCGAGATGAAGCCCGCCGCAGGCTCGGCGTCCTGCGGGTAACACAGGGTCAGCACCTGGCGCCGGTGGGTGTGCTGGTCCACCAGCTCCACACGTGAATTCATGGTGACCACGTCTGCCTGCACGGTGCGCGGGCTGGTGATATCGGCGTTGGCCAGCAGGTCGTCCAGCAAGGGGGCTGGCCGGTTGCCGACCAGCTTGGTCAGGCGCGAATAGTCCAGGTCGGTGAGCGTGCGCTCGCCAGGGGTCACAACTGCATGCATACAAAGCACTCCATCGAATGCGGCGGTGCCCCGTGGGGACAAGACGGCCGCTACCGCGCTTGGCTGGTGCCCGGCGGTGGATGGTTGCGCTACAAGGGGATGAGGAGAGAGGGTGCCGCCGGGCTCAGGAATGTGCTGGCGTCAACTGACGACGCGCGTTCTTCTTGGCCACCGCTCGCGCGCAGGCCGCTGCGCGGGGCAGCACAGCCAGGGCGGCAAAAGGGCAAACCAGAAAGGTCGTCATAAGCCGGAGTGTAGGCAACACGGGCGGTTCTGGGGGCAATAGCCCCAGGGTTCTTGCCAGATACCCGGCGGCCGGGTGGCCGGGTGGCCGGGTGGCCGATCTTTGTCGCCACCAGGGGCCACCCAGAGCGTCACGCCAGCTGGGTGGGCCCCCTGCGCGGCGTACTCAGGCCACTTGCGGCAGATAGCTGGGTCGCGTGGCTGTCATCGCGAGCTTGACATGCTGTGTGAGCTCATCGGCCAGCACCTCGTCCGCGCCTGCTTCCAGGCCATCCAGCGCGCGCCGCACGATCTGAACCGGGCTGGTCTTGGGCACGTCAAAGCCGCGCGTCAGGTCGGTATCCACATACGCCATGTGCAGGCCCAGGACCTGCGTGTTTTGCGCAGCCAGCTCATGGCGCAGTGCATTGGTGAGCGACCAGGCCGCAGACTTGCTGGCCGAGTAAGCAGCCAGCTCGCCGCCATTCACCCACGACGCCACAGACAGCACGTTGAGCAGCGCCCCGCCTCCGTTGGACTGCAGGACCGGGGCAAAGGCTTTGCTGACACGCAGCACGCCAAAGACATTGGTCTCAAAGATGCGGCGCATCACCTCTTCGCTGTCGGCCGCCAGAAACCCGCCGGGCTTGGCGATGCCCGCGTTGTTGATCACCAAACTCACGTCAGACGCCTGCGCGGCGGCGGCCGCCACCTCTTCGGGGTTGTTGACGTCCAGGCGCAAAGCCTGCACGCCGGGTTGCGGGACGATGGTGGACGGATCGCGCGCGGCGGCGTAGACCTTGCGCGCACCGCGGGCGAGCAGCTCGCGAACAAAGGCCAGGCCAATGCCGCGATTGGCACCGGTGACGAGGACAACAGCGTTTTCGATCTTCATGGGAATCTCCAGGGTTGGGGTGGGACTGAACAGGGATATGCACGGGCTGTGCAAGGGATGGATATGGAGTGAGGGCTCGATAGGTGCGAGACGGACGCGAGACGGGTGCGAGGCAGCAGTAAGCGAGCAGCTCAGCGCACCTTGACGACGACCTTGCCCTTGGCACGGCCGGTTTCCACGTAGGCGATGGCTTCGTTGGTTGCGTCGAAGGGAAACACCTTGTCGATCACCGGGCGGATGGCCCCTGCATCCACCAGACGCGTGATCTCCTGCAGCTGGCTGCCCTGTGCACGCATGAACAGGAACGAGTAGCCAATGCCCAGCACTTGGGCACGGCGCCGGGTACCGGCGCTCAACAGCCTGAACACCATCCGCAAGAAGCCCGACGCACGAAGGGTTTTGCCGAATGCGGGATCGGGTGGGCCCGAGACGGAGACAAGTTGGCCTCCGCGCTTGAGCACGCGCAGGGACTTGGCCAGCGCCTTGCTGTCCTGGCTGTGCAGCACCACGTCATAGTTGCGCAGCACGTTTTCAAAATCTTGCTGGCGGTAGTCGATGACAACGTCCGCGCCCAGGCTTTGGACCAGTGCGGCACTGCCCGCGCCGGCGGTGGTGGCCACGGTGGCGCCCAAGTGCTTGGCCAGCTGGATAGCAATGCTGCCCAGCCCCCCCGATCCCGCCTGGATGAAAACCTTCTGCCCTTTGCTGACCTGGGCCTTCTCCACCAGCGCCTGCCATGCCGTCAAGCCCACCAGCGGGATCGACGCTGCCTCTTCCATGGTCAGGCTGCGGGGCTTGAAGGCCAGCGAAGACTCCTTGACCGCAATCAGCTCCGCAAAGGTGCCGATGTGAAAGTCGTCCGCCCGGGCATAGACCTCGTCCCCCGGCTTGAACTGCCGCACGCGCGGCCCTACCCGCACCACCACGCCCGCCACATCGTGCCCGAGGATGAGCGGCATCTTGTAAGGCAGCAGGAGCTTGAACTCACCATCTCGGATCTTGGCGTCGAGCGGGTTGACGCCCGCTGCATGGACCTCCACCAGCACCTCATCGTCGCGCAGGGAGGGAGCAGGAACATCGGCAGGCCGGAGTACGCCCTTTTTGGCATAGCGATCCAGAACAAACGCTTTCATGGGGTTTCCTTTGCTGCAAGGGATTGCATGGCTGCACAGCAATGCCACGCGGACTGGCGAGGCTCCACCAAAAACGCCGTCCCTCCATGACGCACCAGATGCTGTGCAGGGGTTGGGTCGTTATTTCGCATGATAAACATCATATGTAATGATAAAAAAATGCGTGCCATCGCACGATCATGAAGAGGCTGGGTGTGAATCCGCGTTATGCCGTTTCCGCCGGCAACAGGTGCTTGAGCGCGGCTTCGCGCAGGCTGTCGGACAGCGCGGCGTCGTCCACAGCACGGGCAAGCACGAGCGCTCCCACCATGGTGGACAAGGTGACAAGCGCTTGCTCATGCGTTTCTGGCTGGCCCCACTGAGGTGACTGGCGCGCAATCAGATCGACCATTTCCTTGATGTGCCGGGTGGAGACGCGTCGCACCTCAGGGGACTGGCGCGAGGTTTCGGAGCCCAACGCGGCCAGAGGGCAACCCGTTTCGATGCTCTCGACATGTTCGCGCGAAAGGTAGGCCTTGAGCACGGTTGCCATCGCCTGCGAGGCGGGCTCCCCCGCCACAGCGCCCGCCACCGTCGCCACAGACTGAGCGCACGCCTGTGTTGCCGCTTCGGCCAGCATGGCCTCGCGAGACTCGAAGTGCGCATAGAAGGCGCCATGCGTCAGGCCTGCTTCCTTCATGATGTCCGCAACCCCGGTGCCATGGTAGCCCTGGCGACGGATCGCCCGCGCCGCCACCGACACGATGCGCTCATGGGTCGCTTCTTTGGCGGCGGCTCGGGCATTGGGCTGTCTATTTCGCATGATGTTTATCATACATAAACCCACCATTCAGCGCAACTGCGCTTGGTCTATGGGGTTGAACACACGCCCGTGCATCGTTCCGCCTCCAAAAAACAGGCCCCTGCGGGGCCTGGAATGCGAGCAGCGCCATGAACAGGCACGTGGTGGATGGTCAAAAAGAAGGCGGGCTGCGGCTGTATTGATGAACCCCCAGCCCTCCCCTCATGCGATGCGACCGTTTCCAAACGAGCTATTCGCCCGTCGCAGTCTTCATCCAAAGCACCGCAGGCCCCCGCACGCAGCAGGTCGCTTCAACCGCCCGCTTTGCGCGCAATTCAGCCGCAATACCCACGATGGCTGCGCGCCGTGCTCCATCACAGCTTGGCGATGGACACCTCCGTGGACTTGACCAGTGCGACCACATCGGAACCCACGACCAGGCCCAGGTCGTCCACCGAACGGGTGGTGATGACGGAGGTGACGATGCCCCAGGGGGTTTCGACATCGACCTCAGAGACGACATCGCCGCGAATGATCTCGCGCACTTTGCCCTTGAACTGGTTGCGTACGTTGATGGCTTGAATGGACATGGGGTTCTCCTTGAATAGTCCGTTGAAAAATGAAAACAGTGGGTGAGAGAAACAGAAAAATCAAACCGCCCAGCGAAGGCCATGCGCTGGCACACCTGGCCATGGCGCCTCGTGTGCGGGGTCGCCATCGGGCTTTTGCAGCACGCGGTCCAGGATGCGTTTTTCGATGGCGGCAAACGCGGCGTCACCGTGCGAACGGGGGCGTGGCAGGTCGATGCGCTGGTCCAGCGCGATCTGGCCGTCTTCGATCAGGATCACGCGGTCAGCCAGGGCCACGGCCTCTTGCACGTCGTGGGTGACCAGCAATGCCGTAAAGCCGCTGGTACGCCACAGGCCTTCAATGAGGCGGTGCATCTCGATGCGGGTCAGTGCGTCGAGCGCACCGAGGGGTTCGTCCAGCAGCAGCAGGCGCGGGTTGTGCACCAGCGCACGCGCCAGGGCCACGCGCTGGCGCTGGCCGCCCGACAGGCGTGCCGGCCATTCGCCCAGCCGGTCGCCCAGGCCCACGCGCGCCAGCACATCGGCCGCGGCGCCGCGCCGCTCGGGCGGCAGGCCCAGCGCCACGTTGTCAGCCACGCGCTTCCAGGGCAAGAGGCGCGAGTCCTGGAACATGATGCGGGTGTCACCGCTCAGGCCCGTGATGTCCCGGCCGTCCAGGCGGATCGCACCGCCAGAGACTGACTCCAGGCCCGCCACCAGACGCAGCAGCGTGCTCTTGCCGCAGCCACTGCGGCCCACAATGGCAACGAACTGGCCGGGTTCAATCGTGAGTTCGGTCTTCTTGAGGACATCGCGCGTGCCGTAGCGCTTGTCCACACTGCGCACTTCCAGGCGCACGCCCTGCGCTGTGTTGGGATCGTTCTGGCTCATGGCATCAGGCTCCGGGTTTGAAGAGAGGCACATCGAGGGCATTCACGCGCCTGGGCAGCAGCTTCTCGGCCAAAAAGGCATCCGCAATGCGCTGTTGCTCGGCAAGGGCTGTGGGCACCACGGCGCGCACCTCATAGCTGCGGCGGCTATTGGCCAGCTCGATCACGCCCGCATCCAGCCCCCACACCGGTGCCAGCAGCGCGGCTGCGTCCTTGGGACTTTGCTTGACCCAGGCACCGGCCTTCTGCAGCTCGTGGAAGAACACACCGAGTACATCGGGTCGGGCCTTGGCATAGGGAGTCCCGGCCAGGTAATAGCGCTGGTAAGACGCCAGCTCACGCCCATCGGCCAGCACCCGTACCGCCGACTGCTTTTGCACGGCGGCCAGGAACGGGTCCCACACCACCCAGGCGTCAATGGCGCCACGCTCGAAGGCTGCACGGCCGTCGGCCGGCGTGAGGTAGGCGGGCTCGATGTCCTTGAACGTCAGGCCGGACTTCTCCAGGGCTGCAATCAGCAAGAAGTGCACGCCCGCCGCCTTGGCAAAACCGATCTTCTTACCCTTGAGGTCGGCCACGGTCTTGATGGGCGAATCGGCACGCACCACGATGGCCTGGGCGGCGGGCGATGGCGATTCCTGCGCCACGAAGGTGAGGTTGGCGCCGGCCGCCTGGGCGAAGACGGGCACGGTGTCAGCCACGTCGGCACTGACATCGATGTTGCCCAGGTTCAGGGCTTCGAGCAAAGGCAGGCCACTGGTGAACTCGTGCCACGAGACCTTGACGTTCAGCGGTGCCAGCAATTGCTCCAGCGTGCCCCGTGTTCGCAGAATGGTGGTGAGCGTGGATGATTTCTGCAAACCAATGCGCAAGGTCTCGGGCTTGCCTTGCGCCGCAGCCACGCCACTGGACAGGGCCGCAAGGGCACCGAGCACGGTGCGCCGATGAATCAGGAAAGGAAGGGTCATGGTCGTGATGAATGCGTTGTAGGAATGTCGGAGTCAGGGCCCCGCAGCTCAAGCCGTCTGGTAGCCGGGGTGCCAGCGCAACCAGTAGCGCTCCAGCCCCTTGGCAAACACGTCAGCCAGCTTGCCCAGCAACGCGTACAGCAAGATGCCCACGAGCACGATGTCGGTTTGCAGGAACTCCCGCGCATTCATCGTGAGGTAGCCAATACCCGCCTGTGCCGAAATGGTCTCTGCCACGATGAGGATCACCCACATCAGGCCGAGCGAGAAGCGCAGTCCCACCAGGATGCTCGACAAGGCGCCGGGCAGAATGATCTGGCGGTACAGCTGCCAGCGCCCGAGGCCGTAGGTGCGGCCCATCTCAATCAAGCCCGGGTCCACATTGCGGATGCCGTGGAAGGTGTTGAGATAGATCGGGAAGAACACCGACACGCTGATGAGGAACAGCTTGGCCGACTCGTCGATGCCGAACCACAGGATCACCAGCGGAATCAGCGCTAGCGCAGGGATGTTGCGCACCATCTGGATGGTGGAGTCGAGCAGCGTCTCGAACAGCTTGACCGAGCCGGTGAGCAGACCCAGCAGCAATCCCAGCCCGCCCCCGATGGCCAGACCCGCCAGCGCCCGGCCTGCGCTGACCTTGACGTGGGTCCACAGCTCGCCGGACAGGGTCAACGTCCAGGCTGCCTTCACCACTTCCAGCGGTGCAGGCAACACGCGGGTGGAAAGCCAGCCCGAAGAAGAGGCGATCTGCCACAACACGATGAGCCCTACAGGCACGGCCCAGGGCAGCAGACGCTGCGCCACGTTGGCCACAAAGCGGACCAGCGACGCTGGGAGCAAAGGCCCTTCGAGCGGGAGATCGACGGAGTCCGCCACAGGCGATATCTGCAGCTCTCGGGTGGTCTGTGTCATGGTGTGATGTCCTGTTCGTTATCGGGCTCCAGGAACTCCAGCTGGTTACCCGCCGGGTCCTTGACGTAAAAGCGCAGGTAGCCGGGCAGCGCGCGGTTTTCCACCAGCGGCAGCTCGGCCTGCAGCAGGCGGTGGCGCAGCGCGGGCAGGTCCTGCACCTCAAAGGCCAGGTGCGACACCGCAGGCGCCGGTTGCCAGTGCTCCGTAGGCACCAGATCGATGCGCTGAGTGCCCGCGGCAAACCGCAGCGCGTTACCGGCCTGCAGGCGCACCTCCGGCAGACCCAGCAGGCTGGCGTAAAAGCGCCGGATGGGCGCCTCGGCCTCAGCCGGGAAGGCCAGTTGCACGTGGTTGATGGACTGGATGCTCATGGCATATCTCCTGCGGTGCCGATTCAGCTTTGCGACGCACGGGGCACAAAGTCATTGGCCACGGTCTCGCCAAACGGCCCCAGCGGGTTGCCGCCAGAGAGCTTCTCGCGCACACCCACGGGCAGCAACGGGAACACCAGCTCGGCAAACCGGTAAGCCTCTTCCAGGTGCGGGTAGCCCGAGAGCACAAAGGTGTCCAGCCCCAGCGCCGCGTATTCCTCGATGCGCGCCGCCACCGTTTCCGGGTCACCCACCAGCGCCGTGCCCGCACCACCACGCACCAGGCCCACACCAGCCCACAGGTTGGGGCTGATCTCCAGGTCGGCGCGGCTGCGCTTGACGCCACCCGCATGCAGCTGTGCCATGCGGCGCTGGCCTTCGGAATCCATGCGTGAGAACACCGCCTGGGCACGCGCCACGGTCACGTCGTCCACATGGCTGATGAGTTCTTCTGCAGCGGCCCAGGCCTGGTCTTCGGTTTCGCGCACGATGACGTGCAGGCGGATGCCAAACTTGACCGTGCGGCCCCGCTTTGCAGCGCGGGCGCGCACGTCGGCCACCTTCTTGGCCACTTCGGCGGGGGGTTCACCCCAGGTCAGGTAGGTCTCCACCTGCTCGGCCGCCAGGTCGTGGGCGGCGTCGGACGACCCACCGAAGTACACCGGCGGGTGCGGCTGCTGCAAGGGTGGAAACAGCAGCTTTGCGCCCTTCACCGTGAGGTGCTTGCCCTCGTAGTCGAGGCCTTCGCCCTGGTGGCTGCGCGTGAGGATTTCGCGCCAGATGCGGATGAACTCGGCCGACTGCTCGTAGCGCGTGGCGTGGTCCAGAAACACGCCGTCGCCCTCCAGCTCGGCCTGATCGCCCCCGGTCACCAAGTTGATGAGCAGTCGCCCGCCCGAGAGCCGGTCGAACGTGGCCGCCATGCGTGCAGCCAGTGCGGGCTGGTGCAGGCCGGGGCGCACAGCCACCAGGAACTTGAGCTTCTTGGTCACGGCAATCAGGCTGGACGCGACTACCCACGGGTCTTCGCAGGAGCGGCCGGTGGGGATCAGAACGCCCTCGTAGCCCAGGCTGTCGGCGGCAACCGCCACCTGCTGGAGGTAGTCATGGCTGAGCTGGCGTGCGCCTTTGGCAGTGCCAAGGTAGCGGCTGTCGCCGTGGGTGGGAATGAACCAGAAGATTTGCATGGGACAGGTCTTTTCAAAACGGGATCTCAGCGAGGTCCGAACGAAATCAGTAGGAGATGGCAAAGCCGAACTGGGGCGGGCGCAAGACCGCGCGCCGCTGCTGACCGTTCAGCCCCCAGGCGGTGGCCGTGACGCACAGAACGCGTCGCAGCTGGGCGTGCAACGGGAAAGGCATGGGCGCGGGCATGGGAAGCTCCTTGGAACGTGTTTGTGGTCTGGGTGGTGGGGTTACAGCAGATCGACCGGCGCAGCGTGCAGCAGGTTGAGCTTTTTGGGGATCAGCTTCAGGTCGAAGAAGGTGTCGGCAATGCCTTGCTGCTCGGCCAGGATCTCGCGCGTGACTGGGGCGGTGCCGAACTGCGCGCGGTTCAGGTACAGCTCGGTGATGGACTTGTCCAGCCCCAGCACGGCAGAGAGCTCTGCGGCTGCAGCCGCCTTGTTCTTGGACGCCCAGGTGTCAATCGCGTTGACCTCTTCGATCGCAATGCGCAACACATCGGTGTTCTTGGTCGCGAAGTCGCGCGAGGTGAAGTAATAGGCGCGGTTGTTGACCACACCCGTGGCGTCGGCCAGCAGGCGGGCATCAAGCGTCTTCTGGGCGGCAGCGAGGAACGGGTCCCAGATGATCCAGGCATCGACTGCGCCCTTTTCAAACGCGGCGCGCGCGTCGGCTGGGGCCAGGAAGACAGACTGCACGTCGCCGTATTTCAGGCCGTTCTTCTCCAGCAGCTTGACCAGGAAATACTGCACGTTGGAGCCCTTGTTGTAGGCCACGCGCTTGCCCTTGAGGTCGGCCACGCTGCGGATCGGGGAGTCCTTGGGCACGATCACGGCCTCCAGCGCGGGGCGCGGCACCGTGGCGCCAGCGTAGACCAGCGGCGCGCCAGCGGCCTGGGCGAAGATGGGCGGGGCTTCGCCCACGTCGCCAAAGTCGATGGAGCCGACGTTGAGCGCTTCCAGTTGCACGGGGCCGGCATTGAACTCGGTCCAGGTGACCTTCACGCCCAGCGGGGCCAGTCGCTTTTCGAGCGTGCCACGGCCCTTGAGGATGGAAAGCCAGCCTTTTTGGTGGCCCACGCGCAGCACGCGGCCGGGCGCAGTCGTTTGTGCAAGGGCCGGGGCCCCCGTGACGCCGAGAGCGGCGGCGGCCAGACCGGTGAGCAGCGCCTGGCGGCGATGAAGAGAGAAATGTGTCGTCATGGTGATGGTTTGTTTCTAGAAAAATGGGGCGGCAAAAAGAGGCCAAAACTGTGGGGATTCAGCCCGCGACAGGCACCACCGGCATGAGTAAGAAGGCACCGATGACCACGAGCGAGGCCACCACCAGCAAGGCAACACCCAGCCAGCGCAGGGCGTCGCGCAAACCCAGGGGACGGTCTTCGAGGACCGCTGGAGCCTGTGGCTGTGCGGACAGAGGGATTGCGTCACCGGACATGAACAGCACCTTTTTTTGTACAAGCAGGCAACAGCCCGCCCTGCCTGCGCTCAGCGGGCATTACCAGGAAAACAATGGAAAGGAGGAAGGCGGGCGGAGCGTGGGCACCTGCGGCCAGGGCCGCAGGTGCGTGGTCCGTCAGACGCTACATCGCACTTGCGAGAAATGCACGGGCGCGAACCGTGTGGCCTGGGCGGGCGATGGGCGAAGGGTTTCGGTGACCAGCACGTTCACCGCGTCATCCAGCCGGGCGGCAATGTCGGCCTGCACGTGGTAGGTGCCCTCGGGCGTCAGCGTGACCTGGGCGTCGGTGGCGTAGATGCCGGGCAGGATGCTCTTGGCACCCAGCGACTGCAGCACGGGGCGCAGCGCGTAGTCCAGCGCCAGCATGTGGTGCGGGCTGCCGCCCGTGGCCAGGGGCAGCACGGTCTTGCCCTTGAGTGCTGTCTGCGGCAACAAATCCAGAAACACTTTGAGCACGCCGCTGTACGCCGCCTTGTAGACCGGCGTAGCCACCACCAGCACGCTGGCATCTGCCACCTGGTCAATCGCCTTCACCACGGTGGGATGGCCAAAATCGGCCAGCAACAGCGCCTGGGGCGACAGGTCGCGGATATGGATGCGATCCACCAGCGCGCCGCGCACCGACAGGCGCTGGGCCACGGCGTCGAGCAAGGCGGCGGAGCGGGAGCGCTCTGAAGGGCTGCCAGCGATGAGCAAGGCGGACATGGTGTTGGTTCCTTTATTACTACTGTTTTGATAGCTACCAGCGCATGACGGACTAGCGCTTGAGCTTGTTTTTCTTATAAAAAGGACAAACAACGCCCCGCCCGGCCCGTTGGGACCAGGGTTCTTCCATGGTGGCTGGAGCATCACCCCAGCCACCTTCGGGGCGGTTGGGCCTGCTTACTTGCGCGTGTAGATCTGATCGAAACTCGCGTTGTCCGCAAAGTGGTCCTTGGCAGCCTTGTCCCAGCCACCGAACGCGTCGTTGATCGTGAACAGGTTCAGCTTGGGGAACTGCTTGGCGTACTTGGCCTTGGCCTTGTCAGAGACTGCGGGGCGGTAAAAATGTTTGCCCGCAATGTCCTGGCCTTCTTCGGTGTACAGGTACTGCAGATAGGCCTCGGCCACGGCACGCGTGCCCTTCTTGTCCACGTTCTTGTCCACCACCGACACAGCGGGCTCGGCCAGGATGGAGATCGAAGGGGCAATCACGTCGAACTTGGTGCCGAACTCTTTTTCGAGCAGGTAGGCCTCGTTCTCCCAAGCAATCAGCACGTCACCCTGGTTGCGCTGCGCAAAGGTGATGGTGGAGCCGCGTGCGCCGGTGTCGAGCACGGGCACGTTGCCGTACAGCTTGGCCACGAAGTCCTTGGCCTTGGCGTCGCCACCGTACTTGCGCTTGGCGAATTCCCACGCGGCCAGGTAGTTCCAGCGGGCGCCGCCCGAGGTCTTGGGGTTGGGCGTGATCACTTTCACATCGGGGCGCACCAGGTCGTCCCAGTCCTTGATGCCCTTGGGGTTGCCCTGGCGCACCACCAGCACGATGGTGGAGGTGTAGGGCGAGCTGTTGTGCGGCAGGCGCTTTTGCCAGTCTTTCGGGATCCAGCCTCCGTTGGTGTGCAGCGCATCGGTGTCGCCCGCCAGCGCCAGCGTGGCCACGTCGGCGTCCAGCCCGTCGATGATGGAGCGCGCCTGCTTGCCCGAGCCGCCGTGGCTTTGCTTGATGGTCACGTCCTGGCCGGTCTTGGCCTTCCAGTGCTTGGCAAACGCCTGGTTGAACTCCACGTACAGCTCGCGGGTCGGGTCGTACGACACATTGAGCAGCGTCACAGACTGTGCAAACGACGGCAATGCCGTCAGGGCCAAACTGCCCACCAGGGCGGCGGCGAAGGGAAACTTGATAAAGTCGCGGCGAAAGTTCATGGAAGGGCCTCTTTTTTGTGAATGTGTTGCGGTGCAAATCACCGATGGAACGCATTCTGGAAGGCCCTCTTCAAAACTGGAACTACTGAGATTTCAGTTCTTAATATCCAAATCATCTGAGCGAAGCTTTTTTTTTCGCTCGCCCCACACCAAGGACATCCCATGGCACGCACCGTTCAATGCATCAAGCTCGGCAAGGAAGCCGAAGGCCTCGACTTTCCGCCCTACCCCGGCGAACTGGGCAAACGCATCTGGGAAAGCGTGAGCAAGGAAGCCTGGGCCGGCTGGCTCAAGCACCAGACCATGCTGGTCAATGAAAACCGCCTGAACCTGGCCGATGCGCGCGCCCGCCAGTACCTGGCACGCCAGATGGAAAACCACTTTTTTGGTGGCGGCGCAGACGCCGCGGCGGGCTACGTCCCGCCCAGCGCGTAACGGAGCGACGCGAAGTGCAGCGCTGCAAAAAGTGGTTTCGCCAAAACCATTTCTTCGGCGGCGGCGCAGACGCCGCGGCGGGATACGTCCCGCCCAGTGCGTAACGTAGTGAAGCACTGCGAGAAATGATTTCGCCAATACCACTTCTTTGGCAGCGGCGCAGACGCTGCAGCGGGATATGTCCCGCCCGGCGCGTGACGCAGCGCAACGCACCCTGGAGCGGTTCGCGGTAAAAACCGCCTTCCCTTTCCAACAGGCCGGCGCCACGCCGGCCTTTTGCCGTCCACATGACTGAACCCATCGAGTGGCTGCCGGATGGCACCCCCTACAGCCCCCGCTTCGGCGACCGCTACCACAGCGAAAACGGCGGCCTCACCCAGGCCCGCCGCGTGTTTTTGCACGGCTGTGGCCTGCCCGAGGCCTGGGCGGGGCAGCCGCAGTGGCGCATTCTGGAGACCGGGTTTGGCTTTGGCCTGAACTTCCTGGTGACCTGGGCCGCCTGGCGCGCCGACCCGCAGCGCCCCACGCTGCTGCATTTCGTATCGACCGAAGCCTGGCCTGTGAGTGCAGCCGATCTGCTGCGTGCCACCTCGGTCCACCCTGAGCTGGCGCCGCTGGCTGAGGCATTGCAACGCCAGTGGTGGGGCCTGCTGCCGGGCGTGCACCGCCTGCGTTTTGATGAAGGCCGGGTGCTGCTCACCCTGTATGTGGGCGACACCCAGGCCATGCTGCGCCAGCAGAACCTGACGGTGGACTCCATCTACCTCGACGGCTTCAGCCCCCAGCGCAACCCCGAAAGCTGGGACCTGCACACGCTGAAAGCCGTGGCGCGCTCTTGCCGTCGCGGTACACAGCTCGCCACCTGGACCATCGCACGCGCCGTGCGCGATGCCCTGGCGCAATGTGGCTTTGAAGTGACCCGCGTGCCCGGCGTGCCGCCCAAGCGCGACAACCTGCACGCCACCTACAACCCACGCTGGGAGCCGCGCACCCCGCGCCAGCCCGGGGCGACACCGGAGCCGTCTCTGCCCGGCCCCTGCATCGTGATCGGCGGCGGCATTGCAGGCGCCGCCGCCGCCGCCAGTCTGGCCCGGCGCGGCTGGCAGGTCACCGTGCTGGACCAGGCCGCCGAGCCCGCCGCAGGCGCATCCGCCCTGCCCGCTGGCGTGTTTGCGCCCCATGTGTCGCCCGACGACAGTGTGCTGTCGCGCCTGTCGCGCAGCGGCATCCGCACCACGCTGGAGCAGGCCCGCTGGCTGCTGAACGAGGGGGTGGACTGGGCACATTGCGGCGTGCTGGAGCACCGCACCGACGGCAGCCCAGGTCTGTCGCCCGATTGGCCCCAAGGGCCGGGCGCCGCCTGGAGCGAGCCTGCGCCCCCCGCTGCCCTGGCTGCTGCCCAGTTACCGCCCGACGCAACCGCCTGCTGGCACCACCAGGCGGGCTGGGTGCGCCCGGCGCGCCTGGCCAAGGCCTTGCTGGGCCAACCTGGCATCCAATGGCGGGGAAATTGCGCGGTGGCCCAGCTGCGGCGCATGGAGACACCCGCCACGACGCACAGTCCGGACATCACCACGTGGCAAGTGATCGATGCCCACGGCCAGGTGCTGGCCGAGGCGCCCACCGTGGTCATTGCCGCAGGCGCCGGCAGCGCGGCGCTGCTGAACCATCGCTGGCCCCTGCAGCCGGTGCGCGGGCAGGTGTCGTGGGGCCAATATGCCGACACGGCAACGCCGCTGCGACCATCGATTCCGTTCCCAGCCAACGGCAATGGCAACCTGGTGCCCCGGTTCCCGCTGGGCGATCAAGCCGATGGCGATCAATGCTGGGTGATGGGCTCGACGTTCGAACGCGATGTGCAGGCCCTGCCGCCCAGCACAGCCGACATCCACACCGCCCATGCCACCAACTGGGCCAAGCTGCAGGGCCTGCTGCCCGGCATCGCGCCCCAGCTGGAGCCTTTGTTCACCCAGGCGCTGGCCGTGTCAGCGCCTCAGCCCGCCCCGGGCGAGTCCCCGGCTCTGCGCACCTGGGCCGCCGTGCGCTGCACCGCGCCCGACCGGCTGCCTCTCGTGGGCCCGGTGGACGCGGCCCACCTGCCGGGCCTGTGGGCCAGCACGGCCATGGGCGCACGGGGGTTGACACTGGCGCTGTTGTGCGGCGAACTGCTGGCCGCCCGAGTGCAGGGCGAGCCCCTGCCGCTGGATGCGCGGCTGGCCAAGGCGCTGGGCACCGAGCGCCTGCCGTAACACCCTCTCGGCAAGTGGGTGGCCGGCGGCGGCCACCCCGCCAGCCCGCGCCAAGCCTTGCTTATAAACAAATAAGCATATTGGCAGAGCAAAACAATAGTTTGCATCCATAAGAAGCCCCTCTACATTCGCCGCCATGCATGAATTGGCGTTTGTTTTTGCGGGCTTTGCCGTCGGGCTCATCGTTGGCCTGACCGGTGTGGGCGGCGGCTCGCTCATGACGCCGATCCTGATCTTCTTCTTTGGCATCAAGCCCCACATGGCGGTCGGCACCGACCTGCTGTTCGCGGCTTTCACCAAAATGGGCGGCACAGTGAGCCTGGCCCGCCAACGGCTGGTGCCCTGGAAAGTGGTGGGTCAGTTGTGCGCCGGCAGCATTCCGGCGGCGCTGCTGGCGCTGTGGGCGCTGAAAGTCCTGGGGCCCGCCAGCGGCACGGCACAGGCCATCATGACCACCACGCTGGGCTTTGCCCTGCTGCTCACGGCGGCGGCCACGCTCTACAAGGTGGTGGCGTTTTCTGCCCAGCGCCAGGTGGCCGAAGCCGCTGCCCGCAAAAGCCACACCGGAGACCCCACCCGCCCCCGCCACTGGAGCCTGCCCGTGTTGCTGGGCGCCGTGATCGGCACGCTGGTGACCTTTACCTCGGTGGGCGCGGGCGCCATCGGCGTCACGGTGCTGCTGCTGGTGTACCCCATGCTGCCGCTGCCGCGCATCATCGGTGCCGACATTGCCTACGCCGTGCCTTTGACCATGGTGGCAGGGTTGGGTCATGCGTCGCTGGGCTCGGTGGACTGGCCTTTGCTTGCACAATTGCTGGCTGGCTCGCTGCCGGGCATCTGGCTGGGCTCTCGCCTCGTCGCCCGTACTCCTGAGCGCCTGATTCGCTCCGCCTTGTCCATTCTGCTGGCCTGGGCAGGCTTCAAACTGATTCTGATCTGAGCCCCCTATGTACCAATACACCGCTTTCGACACCCAGTTCGTGAAACAGCGTGCCGCACAGTTCCGTGACCAGCTCACGCGCTGGCAGACGGGCAAGCTGAGCGAGGACGACTTCCGCCCCTTGCGCCTGCAAAACGGCTGGTATGTGCAGCGCTACGCGCCCATGCTGCGCGTGGCAGTGCCCTACGGCGAGATCGCCAGCCGCCAGCTGCGCGTGCTGGCGCAGATTGCCCGCGAATACGACGAGCCCGAAGCCGCCGTCTTCAAGGCCGCCATGGAAGGCCAGGGCAAGCTGGGCACCACGTTCCTGCCCACGCACTGCGCCCACTTCACCACCCGCACCAATGTGCAGTTCAACTGGATTCCGCTGTCCAAGAGCGCCGACGTGATGGACCTGCTCGCCAGCGTGAACCTTCACGGCATCCAGACCAGCGGCAACTGCATCCGCAACACCACCACCGACGCGCTGGCAGGCATCGCCGTGGACGAGATCGTGGACCCCCGCCCCTATGCGGAGCTGATCCGCCAGTGGTCCACGCTGCACCCCGAGTTCGCGTTCTTGCCCCGCAAGTTCAAGATCGCCATCACCGGCGCCAAGGACGACCGCGCGGCCACCGGCTGGCACGATGTGGGCCTGCACCTGGTCAAGAACGATGCAGGTGAGATCGGCTTCAAGGTGTTTGTGGGCGGTGGCATGGGACGCACGCCGGTGATCGGCACCGTGATTCGCGAGTTCCTGCCGTGGAACCAGATCATGAATTACATCGAGGCCATCGTGCGCGTGTACAACGAGCACGGCCGCCGCGACAACAAGTACAAGGCCCGCATCAAGATTCTGGTGAAGTCCGAAGGCCAGCAGTACATCGACGATGTAGAAGCCGAATACCGCCAGATTTTGGAGATCGACGGCGGCCCCCACACCATCCCGCAGGCCGAATTTGACCGCGTGGCCGCTTGCTTTGTGCCACCCAAGCTGGCCGACATTGCTGACGTGGCCCCTGCAGCCTTGCAGGCATCGCTGGACGCACAGGCGGCAGAGCATGTGATGTTTGGCCGCTGGCTCAAGCGCAATGTCCACGCCCACCAAAACGCTCAGCTGCGCGCGGTCACGCTGTCCTTCAAGCGCCCTGGTCAGTCGCCCGGCGACGCCACCAGCGACCAGCTGATCGCACTGGCCGACCTGGTGGACAAATACTCTGCTGGCGAAGCCCGCGTGACGCACGACCAGAACGTGCTGCTGCCTTGGGTGCACGCCAGCCGTCTGTTTGACCTGTGGCAAGAAGCCAAGGCCCTGGGCCTGGCCAGCGCCAACGTGCAGCTGCTGACCGACATGATCGCCTGCCCCGGCGGCGACTTCTGCGCACTGGCCAATGCCCGCTCGCTGCCGATTGCCGAGGCCATCACCCAGCGCTACCAGGATCTGGACGAGCTGGACGACATCGGCGAGATCGACCTGCACATCAGCGGCTGCATCAACAGCTGCGGCCACCACCACAGCGGCCATATCGGCATCCTGGGCGTCGATAAAGACGGCAAAGAGTGGTACCAGGTCACGCTGGGCGGCTCCGACGGCTCTGACCTGTCGGGCGCTGCCGTGGCCGGCAAGGTGATTGGCCCATCGTTCTCAGCGGCCGAAGTGCCGGATGTGATCGAGGCCGTGCTCGGCACCTACCGCGACCTGCGCGAAAGCGGCGAGACCTTCCAGAACACCGTGCGCCGCACTGGCCTCGACCCGTTCAAGGAAGCCGCCAAGCAGGCACGCCACAAAGAACCAGAAACCGCTGCCGCCTGAGCCCCGCAGCGCCGTACAGCACAGCCCCACAGACATGATGTTGAAACTAATCGCCGCCCAAGACCACCAGCCGCCTGCCGATGGCGACGCCCGCGCCGTGGCCCTGCCCAACGATGCCGATGCGCTGGCCCTGCCGCTCGATGGCGTGGACCGTGTGGATCTGCACTTCCCCAACTTCACCGATGGCCGCGCATTCAGCCAGGCTTTTTTGCTGCGCCGCCGCCGTGGCTTTACGGGCGAGATCCGCGCCACCGGCGATGTGTTGATCGATCAGCTGGTGCAGATGCAACGCACGGGCTTTTCCAGCGCCGTGCTGCGCGAGGGCGTGGACGCTGCCGATGCGCAGCGCCAGTTTGAACGCTTCCCTGGCTTCTACCAGGGCGACGCAGTGAACCCCCAACCCCTGTTTGCCGCCAAGGCTGCCTGACAGGCGCACTGCCCACGCGCCCGCTGCACCAACACACGAGTCCCTCACCATGAGCCAAATCGATCTCGCACGCATCAACGCCGACCTGGGCCGCAACGCGCCCGCCCTGGTGGAATGGGCCCTGGGCCTGGGCAAGACCAGCATCGTCACCACCAACTTCCGTCCCTTCGAAGCGGTGATCCTGCACATGGTCACGCAGGTGAATCCTGATGTGCCCGTGGTCTGGATGGACAACGGCTACAACACCGAAGCCACCTACCGCTTTGCCGACGAAGTGACCCAGCAGCTGGGGTTGAAGCTGAAGATCTACCTGCCCCTGCGCTCGCGCGCCCATCGCGAAGCGGTGGACGGCCCTACGCCCGCGCTGGACGACCCACGCCACGCTGCCTTCACCGAAGAGGTGAAACTGGAGCCTTTTGCCCGCGCCCTGCGCGAGACCGCGCCGCAAGTCTGGTTCACTGCGCTGCGCGCCACCGACACCGCCGTGCGCGCGCAGATGGACCCGGTGAGCATCAACCCCGACGGCCTCATCAAGGTCGCGCCGCTGCTGCACTGGTCGTCCAAAGACCTGCACGAGTACTGCGTGAAACACGGCCTGCCCAACAACTTCGACTACGTGGACCCCACCAAGGGGGAAGACAACCGCGAGTGTGGCCTGCACATTGCCCACTGACCCCAGGTCCGACCATGAACGCCCGCACCGACTCAGCGCTGCTTGAGAAAACCAACAACATGAGCTACCACCTCAACAACTCCCACCTGGACGCCCTGGAAGAAGAAACCATCTTCATCCTGCGCGAAGTCGCCGCCGCCTTCGAGCGCCCCGCCCTTCTGTTCTCGGGCGGCAAGGATTCGCTGGTCATGCTCAAGTGCGCCGAAAAGGCCTTTGGCGCGGGCCGCATCCCTTACCCGCTCTTGATGATCGACACGGGCCACAACTTCCCGGAAGTGACGGACTTCCGCGACTTCCGGGCGAAGGAGCTGGGCGCCGAACTCATCGTGCGCAGCGTGGAAGATTCGATGGCGCGCGGCACCGTGCGCCTGGCCCACCCCGGCGAGTCGCGCAACGTGCACCAGTCGGTCACGCTGCTCGAAGCGATTGAAGAGTTCCGCTTTGACGCCCTGATCGGCGGTGCCCGCCGCGACGAGGAAAAGGCGCGCGCCAAGGAGCGCATCTTCAGCCACCGCGACAGCTTCGGCCAATGGCAGCCCAAGGCCCAGCGCCCCGAGCTGTGGACCCTGTTCAACACCCGCCTGCAGCCCGGTGAACACTTCCGCGTGTTCCCCATCAGCAACTGGACCGAGCTGGACGTGTGGCAGTACATCGACCGCGAGCAGATCGGCCTGCCCAGCATCTACTACACGCACAAGCGCCAGGTGGTGGACAAGAAGGGCCTGCTGATGCCAGTGACCGAGCTGACCCCGCCGCGTGAGGGCGATGTGGTGGAAACGCGCGATGTGCGCTTCCGCACTGTGGGCGACATCACCTGCACCGCCCCCGTGGAAAGCACCGCAGCCACCCCGGCCGAGATCGTCATCGAGACCCTGGCCGCCGACGTGAGCGAGCGTGGCGCCACGCGCATGGACGACAAGACATCGGATGCTTCGATGGAGAAGCGCAAGAAGGACGGGTATTTCTGATGAATGCTATCAATTCAATAGCCACCAGCACAAACAACACTAGCGCTACCGGCCAAAACGACCATATTTCCGCCCTCAAGTTCATCACTTGCGGCTCCGTCGATGACGGCAAGAGCACGCTGATCGGCCGCCTGCTGGTGGACAGCAAGGCCGTGCTGCAAGACCACCTGGCCGGCGTTCAGCGCCAGGGTGAGACCGACCTGGCCCTGCTGACCGACGGCCTTTCCGCCGAGCGCGAGCAAGGCATCACCATCGACGTGGCCTACCGCTACTTCGCCACGGAAGAGCGCAAGTTCATCATTGGCGACGCGCCCGGCCACGAGCAGTACACCCGCAACATGGTGACGGCCGCCAGCAGCGCCGACGCCGCCGTGGTGCTGGTCGATGCGACCAAGCTCGACTGGAAGAACCCCGGCCTCGCATTGCTGCCGCAGACGCGCCGCCACAGCCTGCTGGCCCATCTGCTGCGCGTGCACTCGCTGGTGTTTGCCGTGAACAAGCTGGACGCGGTGGAAGACCCCGCACTGGCCTGGAAGCATATTCAAGGCGCACTGCAGGCCTTTGCCCAGGCGGCAGGCATCACCGTGCGAGCCATGGTGCCGGTCTCCGCCCTCAAGGGCTGGAACGTGGTGGACGCCCACGCAGGCTGGTGCGGCTATGACGGTCCTACCCTCTTGCAAGTCTTGGAAGAACTGCACAACACCCCGGCAGACACAGCACTGGCACCTGCCTTCCCGGTGCAGTGGGTCGAGAAGTTCTCGTCCTCGTCGGACACCAGCCAGGGCCGCCGCGTGTTCTGGGGCCGCGTGGCCGCCGGCAGTTTTGCGCCCGGCACGGCGGTGCAGATCTTCCCCAGCGGCCAGCTCGCCACGGTGGCCCAGGTGCTGGACCACGCCCGCCACCCCAAGGACGTACCCGCAGGCACCAGCGCGGGCATCATCCTGGACCGCGAGGTGGACGTATCTCGCGGCGACTGGATTTTGGCAGCGCCCACACCCGCTGCAGCCCCAGCCGATGACGACTTTGGCGACACGCCCGCCGCCACCCCGGCCTGGCCCGCCAGCCGCGAGCTGCGCACTACCGTCGCCTGGATGGACGACGAGCCGCTGGTTGCAGGCCGCGTGTATTGGGCGCTCCACGGCCACCGCTGGGTCAAGGCCAAGGTCAAGGCCGTGGTGCACAAGCTCAACATCAACACGCTGGCCGAAGAAGCCGCCACGCAGCTCGATCCCAATGCCATCGGCCATGTGGACCTGCTGCTGCAGGAGGCGATTCCCGCCGCAGCATTCAGCCAGGCCCGCGTGCTGGGCTCGCTGATTCTGGTGGACACCGCCAGCCACAAAACCGCTGGCGCCGTGCTCGTCAACTGATCCAGATCAGCGCCCCAAGCCCCAGTCACCCCATCGGGGTGAGGGACCCTGCAACCAAAGGTCGGTGAAAGCTTTTAAAATCGAGGGTTTTCACCGACCCACACAACTCCTGTCATGACCCACGTCGTTTCCGAAAACTGCATCAAGTGCAAGTACACCGATTGTGTGGACGTGTGCCCCGTGGACTGCTTCCGCGAAGGCCCGAACATGCTCGTCATCGACCCTGACGAATGCATCGACTGCGCCGTCTGCATCCCCGAGTGCCCGGCCAACGCCATCTTTGCCGAAGAAGACCTGCCGGCCGACCAGATCGCCTTCATCAAGCTCAACGCCGACCTGGCCTTTGCCGACGGCTGGAAGAGCATCACCAAGCGCAAGCCGGCGCTGCCCGACGCCGACGAATGGAATGGCAAGCCGGGCAAGGTCAACGAACTAGTCAAGTGACCCCCCTGAGTCGCTTCGCGCCATCCCCCAAGGGGGACGCCACCAGTGGCCTGGCAAAGCCAGTTCCACGGTGGCACAGGTCTTTGGCAGCGCCAGTTTCGGGCGCTGCGCGCGTGGCTTGAGCATGATTCAAGAAACCGACGCCGTCGTCATCGGCGCGGGTCCCGTGGGCCTGTTCCAGGTCTTCCAGCTGGGCCTGCAAGGCATCACCGCCCACCTGATCGACGCCCTGCCCCATGCGGGCGGCCAGTGCGTCGAGTTGTACGGCGACAAACCCATCTACGACATACCCGGCATCCCGGTGTGCACCGGGCGTGAGCTGGCGGGTCTGCTGCTGCAGCAGATTGCGCCGTTCAAGACCCAGTGGCACCTGAACACGCTGGTGTCCGCACTCACCGTGCAGGCCGATGGCCGCCTGCTGGTCGAAACCTCGCAAGGTGCGCAACTGCTGGCCCGCAGCGTGTTCATTGCCGCAGGTGTGGGCGCCTTTGTGCCGCGCACGCTCAAGGTGGACGGCATCGAGCGCTTTGTGGGCACCCAGGTCCACTATCAAAATCTGGCCGCGACTGTGGATGTGACCGGGCGCCACGTGGTCGTGCACGGCGGCGACGAGCCCGCCGTGGCCCGCGCCGTGGAACTGGTCGAGCAAGGCCAGACCGCACGCGTCAGCCTGCTGCACCGCCGCGACGTGTTCCAGGCGCCTGAAGCCCTGCTGCAACGCCTGCAGCAATTGCGCGATGCGGGCCGCATCCAGGTCGAGGCCGCACAGATCACCGGTATTGACACTGCGGGCGACCGCCTCACCGCACTGCATGTGGTGGATGCCGACGGCAGCACCCGCGCCCTGGCGCTGGAC
This sequence comes from Acidovorax delafieldii, assembly GCF_007993815.1. Taxonomy (GTDB): domain Bacteria; phylum Pseudomonadota; class Gammaproteobacteria; order Burkholderiales; family Burkholderiaceae_C; genus Acidovorax; species Acidovorax delafieldii. The sequence goes on along the minus strand of NZ_VJWE01000002.1, from coordinate 3,689 downwards.
CTGCTGGTGGCCGTGCTGGGCATCTCGCCCCGCCTCGGGCCCATTGCGGACTGGGGTTTGGCCATGGACCGCAAACAACTGGTGGTGGACACGGAATCCTTCCGCACCAGCGTGCCCGGCATTTACGCCGTGGGCGACATCAACACCTACCCCGGCAAACGCAAGCTCATCCTGTGCGGCTTCCACGAAGCCACGCTGGCGGCCTTTGGTGCGGCCGAGGTGCTCAAGGGCGACAAGGTGGCGCTGCAGTACACCACCACCAGTCCGCGCCTGCACCAGCTGCTGGGCGTTGCACCGTTATCGGCGCCTTCTGCCACCGTGTAGTCCCGGCGGGCCAGGGCTCGTCACTTCGTGCCCAAACGACGGGCCCACAAAAAGCACAAAATGTCCAAAGGGCGCGCAGGCGCCCGGCACGATGGCGTCTCCATCCACCCACCAGGAGCACGCCATGAGCCAACCACCCCTTCAATCCATCTGGGACACCTACACCGCGTCGTGGAAGACCGATTCGGCCGCGGACCGCACAGCCCTTTTTACCCAATCCCTCGACCCCGCCTGCACCTACAACGACCCGCTGGCCACCGCCCAGGGCTGGGACCAATTGACGGCCTACATGGACAACTTTCACAGTCAGGTGCCCGGCGGGCATTTTGTGACCCACTATTTCGCCAGCCACAACCAGCAGAGCATCGCCAAATGGAACATGGTGGATGGCAGCGGACAGGTGATCGGAGAAGGCGTGAGCTACGGCCGGTACAACGACCAGAATCGCCTGGTTGCCATGACCGGTTTCTTTGAAACCCCTTGAACCGACACCACCGTGCTTTATCTCCGGCAAATCCAGGAGGGTATCGATTTCGTCGAGGCCCATCTCGAATCCGATATCCAGCTTTCCGAGGTGGCACGGGCTGCCGGGATGAGCCAGTGGCACTTCCAGCGGATCTTCAAGGCGCTGACCAACGAAACCCTCAAGACCTATATCCGGTCGCGCCGGTTCTCGCGGGCGCTGGAGCAGTTGACCCACACACGGCTGAGCGTGCTCGACATTGCGCTGGCGTCCGGGTACGAGACGCAGGAGAGCTTTACGCGCGCATTCAAGGATTGCTATCGGCTCACACCGTCGCAGTACCGCAAGATGGGCAACCGCTCGCTGTTCGTGCGCAAGATCCGCTTCGACGAAAGCTACCTCGCGCACATTCACCACAACATTTCGCTGGAACCCGACATCAAGGAGCAGCCTGCCATGCAGCTGGTCGGACTGCCCACGGACTACTACGGCATCGACTCCGAAAAGAACAATCTGGGGCAAAAACTGCCGCCCCTGTGGGCGAAGTTCCTGCCTCGGCTGGGCGAGATTGCGAACACCGTGCCCGGGGTCTGCTACGGCGTCGTAGCCCCAGCGGGGCCCCACACCGAAGAACTGCGCTACCTGGCCTGCATCGAAGTGCGGGGCCTCGGTGCGCTGCCACCAGGCATGGTGGCCATGGAAATCCCCGGATCGACCTATGCACGCTTCACCCACCGGGGCCCTGCGCAGAACGTCGATGTGACGGTGAACTACATCTATGCGAGCTGGCTGCTGTCGGCCGGCCCGTCGCACACCCTGGGGCCGGATCTGGAAATCTACGGCTCGCAATACCACCCGACGTCCAGCGACTCCGTAATGCACTACGCAATCCCGATTGCCCAGGGCAAGCGCTGACCCTCCCCCTCCAAGAGGACCGCGCTCCTTTGGGGCGCCATTGCTAAGGGCGTCGAACCGGCCTGCCGGAAGCGACTGAGAGAGTCCCTTTGAACCTGATTAAGATCATCCGGAGCCAGGGTCGGAACAGCAATCGAGCTGCCCGCGACCTACTGGCCAGAAGCGGACATTGGAGCCACAAATGCCACTCGAATGGAAACACTCTGCAGATGGAGTCGACTGGGAAGAACTTTCTGCCCTCTATCGGGCTGCACCACTAGGCGAGAAGCCGCCGCTTCATCTGCAGAAAGTCTTCTCAAACAGCATGTTCAAGTGTTTCGTCTACGAGAATGCGAAGCTCGTAGCGGTGGGACGCGCGCTCGCTGATGGTGGAGATTGCTCGTACATATGCGACGTTGCGGTATTGCCCAGCTATCAAGGCACAGGCCTCGGCAAACAAGTTGTCAGTGACCTGGTGGAAATGTCATCCGGTCACAAGAAAATCATCTTGTATGCGGTCCCTGGCAAAGAACCTTTCTACAGGAAATTCGGCTTCATGCGAATGAAGACGGCTATGGCTATCTTCAAGAATCAGCAGCAGCAGGTGGAGGGGGGCTACCTTAGTGAAAGCTAATCCTCAAATCAAGATGATGCGTACCGGCAAGTCGTCTGCTGCCGGGGGCCAAAGGACTGCAACGGGCCCGCTAGCGTCCTTCTGTGTGGGGCAGAATCCGGCCAAGAGCAGTCGGTTGGGGCAAATTAAAGACAAGGCCAGCAGTGACCTAAGCGAGCGCATGCTCTTGGAGCATCCGTGTCGACTTACATGTAAGACATCACGCCTCGGCCAGCGCGCTTCTGCTGGCATGCGCCAGCACAAGAACAAGGATGAACGGCAGCGAAAAGATCGGGGAGAGGAACATGAGTATCACTACAGCTGGCCAAAGCAGGAGCAGTAGGAAAAAAGAAGTCCACCTGACTAACACGTGCACGTCTGTGTGCCCCGTCCAGAGTCCTCTAGAAATTACCAAACTCAAGAACGCGAGGAGAGCTTCTAGTCCAGCCGGCCAGCCGAGATGCCCAAAGCCGCCTATCGAGTTGGCCTGAAAGGCAACTAGCCCAGCCATTGCGCAGGCCAACATTGCCCAGCCGATTGACAAATGCTTGCGGGCCGGTCTTGTCATAGTGTTCAACGTGATGCCTCCCACAACACCTGCGAGATAAACTGGATTTTGAGGGGTATTCTCAACTCTGACTCCCCCTGGAGTTGGCTTGCAGATTGAGCTTGCGGTCAGTGGCACCGTTCAAAAGCACAGGCATGAGTTTCCTACAAACCGGCAAGCATCAATTCAGCAAGCAATAGCTTGCCAATACGAAGGCTGCGAGCACTGCGATCGCGCGGTTTGGACTACTAGGCAGCGGGTGCTGAACGAACGGCAGCTTGGGGCAGTTTCGCCCAACGGCTGCTCAGGGCCCGAAGCGGCCTCAACGACGTAATCGTTCCATCGTGTCGCTTGACGCAGAAAAACCAAGCGCAGTAAAGAACTCACGCGCCCCATCCCACCCTGCTCGGAGAACCCAGGTGATCTGTGGGTCCGAGTCGACGATTCTTTTGACCAATGCCTTGCCAACACCTTGTCGACGATGTGGCTCAGCGACGACCACCATTGAGAGATAGCCATTAGACAATCCATCCGTGATGGCCCGCGCAAAACCGACAACTTTGCCCCCTTCGATTGCGACGCAACTGCGCTGTGAGGCCTCTACGATTCGTCGAAGGTACTCAACATCAGGAACTCGATGGGCCCATCCATTGGTGGACAGGACCTGATACACATCCTCAATGTCTCGGCTTTCCAGATCACGTACCTGCACTCTGTTTTTTCCCCATGTCAATGCCCGCTGCTGGCCGGAAAATGCCGTTGACAGAGGGTACATGCTGCCTGTGTTTAGGGTGCTGAACTGAATGGTCCCCAGCGCACGAATGTGTATCCCAAATATCCCGTACGCT
>NZ_VJWE01000001.1 GCF_007993815.1 Acidovorax delafieldii | reverse complement strand
GATCAGCCCCGGCGACTTCATCCCCCTGGCAGAACAGACCGGCCTCATCCTCCCGCTGGGCCAATACGTGCTCCAGACCGCCTGCGAACAACTGCAGCGCTGGAGCCAGCACCCAGACACCGCCCACCTGTCCATCTCCGTCAACGTCAGCGCCCGCCAATTCCGGCAACCCGGCTTCGTGGCCGAAGTGCTGCAAACCTTGAAGAACCACAACGCAGACCCCCGGCAACTCAAGCTCGAACTCACCGAAAGCCTGCTGCTGGGCGACATCGAAGACACCATCGCGCGCATGGTGCAGCTCAAGAGCGAAGGCGTGGGGTTTGCGCTCGATGACTTCGGCACCGGCTATTCGTGCCTGTGTTACCTCAAGCGCCTGCCGCTGGACCAAGTGAAGATCGACCAGAGCTTCGTGCGGGACGTGCTGACGGACCCGAACGACGCGGCGATCGTGCGGACGATCCTGGCGCTGGCCAAGAGCCTGGATTTGGAGGTGGTGGCGGAGGGGGTGGAGACGACGGGGCAGCTGTCGTTCCTGAGGCTGCACGGGTGCGAGGGGTTCCAGGGGTATCTGTTTGGAAGGCCGGGGCCCGTCGAGTTGTTCGAGCGTGAGCATCTGCCGGGCCATTCCGCCCCCTCGCTGCCGACCGCTCTGCCCGCACCGCAGGAGCTGCAGCCATGAACGGTGTGGGCATCCTGTGGGTGGACATTGATACGCAGCATGCGGCGGCCGCGCGGCGGCTCATGGCAACGCGTTACCCCGACTGGCGGGTGGTCAACAGCCCCACGCCAGAAACTGCCAAGGCTCCCCTCGCCAGCCAGGCTTGGGATGCCGTGGTGCTGTGCCTCAAGCCCACCGACCAGGAACTGCCCGGCCTGCTGGAGCTGTGCGCTGGCCGCCCGGTGCTGATGTGCATCGATGCAGCGCAAGAGGCCCTGGCTGCGCGCGCCTTTCGCTGCGGGCTGGGCGACTATGTGCTGCGCGAGGCCGATGGCGTAGCGCACCTGAGCGAGCTGCTCAACCGCTTGGTGGCGCTGGTGCAAGGCGCCAAGGGGCAGGGCCAGCCTGTGCGCATGGTGGATGCCCGCATCTGGCAAGAGGCTCTGACCATGCTGCAGGAGCAGCGCTCGGCCCTGCAGGCCACGCTGGCCAGCATGAGCCAGGGCATCTTCAAGACCGGGCCCGATGGCCGCATCACCGTCTACAACGAGCGCGTGCTGGAGCTGCTGAACTTGCCCGAGTCGCTGATGGCCACCCGCCCCACGCTGGCTGACCTGACGCGCGTGCAGGCCGAGCGCGGTGACTTTGGCGAGGGCTATAGCCTGGTGGACCGTCGCGGACACGACTACGTGGCACAGGGGGCTGTCGCTGCGGCCCCGGCGCTGTACTGGCGTACCACACGCGATGGCCGTACGTTCGAGGTCCGCACCACCACGCTGGCCGATGGTAGCCTGGTGCGTACGTTTGCCGATGTGAGCGACTACGTGCGTGTGGAGAACGAGCTGCGCGAGAGCGAGGCGCGCTTCCGGTCCCTGAGCGACCTGTCGTCCGACTGGTACTGGGAGCACGATGCCGAGGGCCGCTTTGTGCAACTGGCGGGTGATCTGAGCGTGAACGGCATTCCGCTGTCGGACGTGATGGGGCGCACGCGCTGGGAGATCGGCGCCCTGAACATGACCGATGCCGACTGGGCTGCACACCGCGCGGTGCTGGCCGCGCACCAGCCGTTCCGTGACCTGGAGCTGCAACGCCGGCGCGCGGACGGCAGCATGCACTGGATCTCGGTCAGCGGCGTGCCGGTGTTTGATGCCAACGGCGCGCTGCGTGGCTACCGGGGCGTGGGCCGCGACATCACCGAACGCAAGCAGGTCGAGAGCCAGATCGAACGCCTGGCGTTCTATGACTCGCTGACCGGTCTGCCCAACCGCCGCTTGCTGGTGGACCGGCTGCAACACGCCACGCTGGCGGTTGCGCGCTCTGACACCCAGGGCGCGCTGCTGTTCATTGACCTTGACAACTTCAAGGACCTCAACGACACGCTGGGCCATGACACCGGCGACCAATTGCTGCTGCAGGTGGCCCAGCGCCTGAAGGGCTGCGTTCGGGAGTCCGACACCGTGGCCCGTTTTGGTGGCGACGAGTTCGTGGTGCTGGTGGAGGGCCTCAGCCCCGACCCCGCCCACGCAAGCGCCGAGGCTGCGCTGGTGGCCAGCCACATCATCACCACGCTGGGCAAGCCCTATGCGCTGGGCGATGCCAGCCACCACAGCACACCCAGCATAGGCATCGCGCTGTTTGGCCGGCAGACCGTGAGCGTGGATGAGCTGCTCAAACATGCCGACCTGGCCATGTACCAGGCCAAAGCGGCGGGGCGCAACACCCAGCGCTTCTTCGACCCCGACATGCAGGCAGCCGTCAACGCCCGCTCCAACCTCGAAGCCGACCTGCGCCAGGGCCTGGCCCGGGGCGAGTTGCTCGTGCACTACCAGCCCGTCGTGGACCACCACGCCCGCCTGCTGGGCGCAGAAGCCCTGGTGCGCTGGCGCCACCCACGACGGGGCATGGTCTCACCCGCCGAATTCATACCGCTGGCGGAGCAGACCGGGCTCATCCTGCCGTTGGGGCAATGGGTGATGGAGACGGCCTGTGCACAGCTGGTGGCTTGGCAGCGCAGCTCGCTCACGCGACAGTTCTTCCTGTCGGTGAACGTGAGCGTGCGGCAGTTCCGCCAGCCCGACTTTGTGGAGCAAGTGCTGGGCGTGCTCGATGCCACGGGCGCCAACCCGGAGCGCCTCAAGCTCGAACTCACCGAGAGCCTCTTGATGGCCGATGTCGAAGATGTGATTGCGCGCATGGAGCATCTGCGCCGCTACGGCGTAGGCTTCTCGCTGGACGACTTTGGCACCGGCTATTCCAGCCTGAGCTACCTCAAGCGCTTGCCGCTCGACCAGCTCAAGATCGACCAGGGCTTTGTGCGCGACCTGCAGACCGACCCCAACGACGCCGCCATCGTGCGCACCATCCTGGCCTTGGCCGACAGCCTGGACCTGGCGGTGGTGGCTGAGGGCGTGGAGACCACGGGCCAGCTGGAGTTCTTGCAGCGCTACGGCTGCAAGGCCTTTCAGGGCTACCTGTTTGGCCGGCCCATGCCCGCCGAAGTGCTGGAGCGTGCGCTACGGCCTGCGCTATGACCTGCGCTAAGACAAAGGCTACCCAGCGCGCGCAGTTCACAATCGCGCCATGAAAAAACAGGTGTTGGTCGCCGGTGGCGGCATTGGCGGCTTGGCCGCAGCGTTGGGCGCATCCCGGGCCGGGTGGGAGGTGCGGCTGTACGAGCGCGCTGCCGCGTTCAGCGAGGTGGGTGCGGGCGTGCAGATCGGGCCCAACGTGGTGCGCCGCTTGCAGGCCTGGGGTCTGCAGCAGCCGCTGCAGGCGGTGGCTGCCTTCCCCAGCCGGTTGCAGGTGCGCAACGCCGTCAGCGGCCAAGAGCTGGCCGTGTTGCCCCTGGGACCCAAGGCGGTGGAGCGCTATGGCGCGGCCTACGCCACCATTCACCGTGCGGACCTGCATGGCCTGTTGCTGTCCGCCGTGACCAAGTACACCGACACGCAATGGCATCTGGAGCATGCGATCGACAGCTTTGCCGATGCCGACGGCGTGGTCACCGTGCGCACCAGCCGGGGCAAGCAGGTTGAGGGCGATGCCCTGATTGGTGCCGATGGCCTGTGGAGCCGCACGCGCACCCAGCTTCTGGGCGCGGTACCGCCACGCGTGACGGGGCACCTGGCCTACCGCGCGCTGGTGCCGCAGCATGCGCTGCCTGATGCCTTGCGCACGGCGCAGGTCACCGCATGGCTGGGCCCGCGCCTGCACGCGGTGCAGTACCCCGTGCGTCGGGGCGAGCTGCAAAACCTGGTGGTCATTGTGCAAGGACCCGCACCGCAAGACCTGGAGAACTGGGACCACGCCGCCAATGCCGCAGGCCTGGAGCACGCACTGCAAGGCACCTGCACCGCGCTGCAGGACGTGGTGCGCAGCGTGAGTGCCGCGGGTGGGGCGGGCTGGCGCCTGTGGCCCTTGTGTGACCGCCCGCCGGTGCGCAGCGCCGACGAGATGGCACAAGGCCTGGTGGGCCTGCTGGGCGATGCCGCGCACCCCATGCGGCCGTACCTGGCCCAAGGCGCGGGCATGGCGATTGAAGACGCGGCCGAGTTGCAGCGTGCTTTGGCCATGCACGACCTCGATGTGCCGATGCGTCTGCGCCGCTATGCGCTCAACCGCTGGCAGCGCAACGCGCGGGTGCAGGCACGGTCTACACGCAATGGCCGCATCTTCCATGCCACGGGGCCGGTGCGCTGGGGGCGCGACCTGTCGCTGCGCCTGCTGGGCGAGCGCCTGCTGGATGTGCCCTGGTTGTACCGGGGCGACGGCTCCAGCGCCAGTTCGTTGTGACGGTTGGCCTGCGGGGGCGCACTGCGGATAAGCCCTTGGCGCATAGCCCATGCATGCGTTATCAACCGGACATTCCAGTTGTCAGGACATTCCCTATCCGGTGCAACCCGCGAGCGCGTTTTGCAGGGTGAACTTTGCGCAGTGTGCCACGCTCTATCCCTGTGTGTGCAATGCCACAAAAAGGCCAGCCACACGCCCGCGAATTTGCTGTTCAAGCGCAGGTCGTGGTGCTACAAAGAGCCAAGCCGGTAGCGATTGCCAATGCAACACCGTGGTACCACCTGAGCCCGCCAGGGGTGCCGCTACAGGAGGTCGTATGGATGCCATCAGCAACTTCGCCGCGCGCTATGTCCGTAGCCGCGAAGAGGAAATGTCGATCGACGAGTACCTCGCCGAGTGCAAGCGTGATCCCATGGCCTATGCCACATCGGCCCAGCGCATGCTGGCAGCGATTGGCGAGCCCGAGATGGTGGACACGCGCAACGACCCGCGCCTGTCGCGGCTCTTTGCCAACAAGGTCATCAAGCGCTACCCCGCATTCACCGAGTTCTACGGCATGGAGGAGTCCATCGAGCAGGTGGTGAGCTTCTTCCGCCATGCCGCGCAGGGGCTGGAGGAGCGCAAGCAGATCCTCTACCTGCTGGGCCCTGTGGGCGGTGGCAAAAGCTCCATTGCAGAGCGCCTCAAGGCGCTGATGCAGAAGGTGCCGTTCTATGCGCTCAAGGGCTCGCCGGTCAACGAATCACCGCTGGGTCTGTTCGACGCCGCAGAAGACGGCCCGGTGCTGGAGGAGCAGTTCGGCATTCCGCGCCGCTACCTGCAGCGTGTGCTGTCGCCGTGGGCGGTGAAGCGGCTGGAAGAGTACGGCGGCGACATCCGCCAGTTCCGTGTGGTCAAGCGCTACCCCAGCGTGCTCAAGCAGGTGGGCATTGCCAAGACCGAGCCGGGCGACGAGAACAACCAGGACATCTCCAGCCTGGTGGGCAAGGTGGACATCCGCAAGCTCGAAACCTTTGCACAGGACGACACCGACGCCTACAGCTACAGCGGCGGCTTGTGTCTGGCCAACCAGGGGCTGCTCGAATTCGTGGAAATGTTCAAGGCGCCCATCAAGGTGCTGCACCCGTTGCTCACGGCCACGCAGGAGGGCAACTACAAGGGCACCGAAGGTTTTGGAGCGATTCCGTTTGACGGCGTGGTGCTGGCCCACAGCAACGAAAGCGAGTGGAAGGCGTTTCGCAACAACAAGAACAACGAGGCGTTTCTCGACCGCATCTACATCGTCAAGGTGCCGTACTGCCTGCGCGTGAGCGAGGAGATCCGCATCTACGAAAAGCTGATTCGCGAATCGTCGCTGGGCAACGCCGTGTGTGCGCCCGGTACGCTCAAGATGATGGCCCAGTTCGCCATCCTCACGCGCCTGAAAGAGCCCGAGAACTCCAGCATCTTCAGCAAGATGCAGGTGTACGACGGCGAGAGCCTCAAGGACACCGACCCGCGCGCCAAGAGCTACCAGGAGTACCGCGACTACGCGGGCGTGGACGAGGGCATGACGGGCATCTCCACCCGCTTTGCGTTCAAGATTTTGTCCAAGGTGTTCAACTTCGACAGCGCCGAGGTGGCCGCCAACCCGGTGCACCTGATGTATGTGCTGGAGCAGCAGATCGAGCGCGAGCAGTTCGCCACCGATCTGGAGACCAAGTACACCGGCTACATCAAGGAGTTCCTGTCGCCGCGCTACGCCGAGTTCATTGGCAAGGAGATCCAGACGGCCTACCTGGAAAGCTACAGCGAATACGGCCAGAACATCTTCGACCGCTACGTCACCTACGCCGACTACTGGATCCAGGACAACGAGTACCGCGACACCGACACCGGCGAGGTGTTCGACCGCAGCGCGCTCAACGCCGAGCTGGAGAAGATCGAGAAGCCCGCAGGCATCGCCAACCCCAAGGACTTCCGCAACGAGATCGTCAACTTTGTGCTGCGGGCGCGCGCCAACAACCAGGGCAAGAACCCGAGCTGGACCAGCTACGAAAAATTGCGGCTGGTGATCGAGAAGAAGATGTTCTCCAACACCGAAGAGCTGCTGCCGGTGATCAGCTTCAACGCCAAGGCCAGCGCCGAAGAGGCCCGCAAGCACGAGGACTTCGTCACCCGCATGGTGAACAAGGGCTACACGCCCAAGCAGGTGCGGCTGCTGTGCGAGTGGTACCTGCGCGTGCGCAAGAGTAGCTAGGGTCAGTGCCTGGGCCACAGGCCCTGCATGGGGAACGGGAGCAACGGATGGCATTGCAAATCATCGACCGCAGGCTCGCTGGCAAGAACAAGTCGGTGGGCAACCGCGAGCGATTTGTTCGCCGCTACAAGGAACAGATCGCGGATGCGGTGCGTCGTGCCGTCTCGCAACGCGGCATCCGCGACATGGAGCAGGCAGAGAGCATCACCATCCCGCGCAAGGACATCAGCGAGCCTGTGTTCCACCACGGCCAGGGCGGCATCCGCGACACCGTGCACCCCGGCAATGCAGAGCATGTACGTGGCGACCGCATCGAGCGGCCCCAGGGCGGTGCGGGTGGGCGTGGATCGCAGGCCAGCGACAGCGGCGAGGGCGAGGACGACTTCACCTTCACGCTCACCAAGGAAGAGTTCATGCAGCTCTTTTTTGAAGACCTCGCGCTGCCGCACCTGCTGCGCACCCACATTGGCGAGAACCCGCAGTGGAAGTCGCGCCGCGCAGGCTACAGCCAGGACGGCATCCCCAACAACCTGGCCGTGCTGCGCACCATGCGCGGCGCTTTGGGTCGGCGCATTGCACTGGGCAAGTCGGCGCACCGCGAGCTGCTGGCGCTGCAGGCCGAACTGGACGCCCTGCTGGCGCAGGACGACGGCACCAGCGAGGCGGTGGCTGAGTTGCAGCGCCGCATTGATGCGCTCACGGCGCGCATTGGCAAGATTCCGTACCTCGACCCCATCGACCTGCGCTTTCGTGCGCGCACACTGGTGCCGGTGCCCAGCAGTCAGGCGGTGATGTTCTGCGTGATGGACGTGTCGGGCTCGATGGACGAAACGCGCAAAGACCTTGCCAAGCGGTTCTTCATCCTGCTGTACTTGTTTCTCACGCGGCACTACGAGACCATCGACATCGTGTTCATCCGCCACCACACCCAGGCGGCCGAGGTGAGCGAGGAGCAGTTCTTTCACTCCACCGAAAGTGGTGGCACCGTGGTCAGCAGCGCGCTGGTGCTGCTGGACCAGATCATCCGTGCACGCTACCCCAGTGGCGACTGGAACATCTACGTGGCCCAGGCCAGCGATGGCGACAACTTCACCAACGACAGCGGCATCTGCCGCAACCTGCTGGTGGGCAAGATCCTGCCGCTGGTGCGCTACTTTGCCTATGTGCAGGTGGCTGAGGAAGAGCAGAACCTGTGGGACGAGTACAGCCAGTTGATGCCGCTGTACTCCCACTTTGCGATGCGCAAGGTCGCTGCACCCGGTGACATCTACCCGGTGTTCCGCGATCTCTTCAAGAAAGAGGGGGTGGCCGCATGAACAACGTTGTGCAGTACCCCGTGCTGGAGCGCCGCCTCAGCGACAACCCCTGGAAGGCTGCTGCCGTGGGTGAGCGCCGCCACCGTGTCGTGCCCGGCCAGCCCCTGCCTGCGGGCGCGCGTCCTGCCGAGCCGTTGCCCGATCCGAGCGACTGGACGTTTGAGCTGATCGAGCGCTACCACGCCGCCATTGCTGCCACGGCCGAGCGCTTTGGCCTCGACACCTACCCCAACCAGCTGGAGATCATCACCGCCGAACAGATGATGGATGCCTACTCCAGCGTCGGCATGCCGGTGAACTACCGGCACTGGAGCTACGGCAAGGAGTTTCTGGCCACGGAGCGGCGCTACCGGCGCGGGCACATGGGGCTGGCGTATGAGATCGTCATCAACTCCAACCCCTGCATCAGCTACCTGATGGAGGAGAACACCACCGCCATGCAGGCGCTGGTGATTGCGCATGCGGCCTACGGGCACAACAGCTTCTTCAAGGGCAACTACCTGTTTCGCATGTGGACCGACGCGTCCAGCATCATCGACTACCTGGTGTACGCCAAGGACTACGTGGCCCAGTGTGAAGAGCGCTACGGCATGGCCGAGGTGGAGCGGCTCATGGATTCGTGCCACGCGCTGGCCAACTTTGGCGTGGACCGCTACCGCCGCCCCTCCAAGAAGAACCTGGCGCGCGAACGCTTGGAGCGCGCGCAGCGCGAGGCCTATGCCCAGCAGCAGGTCAACGACCTGTGGCGCACCCTGCCCACGCGCCCCGGCAAGGAGGACGCGGCGCAGGAGCACAACCGCTTTCCGCAGGAGCCGCAAGAGAACATCCTGTACTTCATCGAAAAGAACGCGCCCCTACTGGAGCCCTGGCAGCGCGAGATCGTCCGCATCGTGCGCAAGATCGCGCAGTATTTCTACCCCCAGCGCCAGACCCAGGTCATGAACGAAGGCTGGGCCACGTTCTGGCACTACACGCTGCTCAACACCCTGTACGACGAAGGCCACCTGAGCGACGGAGTGATGATCGAATGGCTGGGCTCGCACACCAACGTCGTGTACCAGCCGCCCGTGGGGCACCGCGCCTACAGCGGCATCAACCCCTATGCGCTGGGGTTTGCCATGTACCGCGACATCCAGCGCATCTGCCAGCACCCCACGGAGGAGGACCGGCGCTGGTTCCCCGACATCGCGGGCACGCCCTGGCTGCCTGCGCTGGACCACGCCATGCGCAACTTCAAGGACGAGAGTTTCGTCGGCCAGTACCTCAGCCCGCACCTGATGCGCGAGATGCGCCTGTTTGCGCTGCACGATGACGCCAACGAGCGCGAGCTGGTAGTCAGCGAGATCCACGACGAGAACGGCTACCGCAACCTGCGCCAGCTGCTGTCGCAGCAGTACGACCTGGGCACGCGCGAGCCCAACATCCAGGTGTGGAACGTGAACCTGCGTGGCGACCGCAGCCTGACCCTGCGCCACACCCAGCACCAGGGCCGCCCGCTGGCCGACGACACGCAGGAGGTGCTCAAGCACGTGGCGCGGCTGTGGGGCTTTGGGGTGCAGATCGAGAGTGCGGACGCCGATGGCAACCACCCGGTGCTGCTACACCAGGTGCCCGCCTCAGCCACCTGACCGGGCTGCGCTGGCACCTGCGCGGCGGTTGAAGAAAGATTGCTCTGTTTTTGATAGCTGCCAGTGCATGATTTACTAGCGCTACCGCCCGATTTGGCTCAAAAAGTGGGCAAAGAGGCCTTGGCCCGTGGCACCCGGGCCTGCAGCGGGCAGTCGGTGGCCACACGCTCGGCCAACGTCTGGCGCAGGGCCTGCAGCGCGGCAATGCGGTCGTCAATCTCCTGCAGCTTGGCGGCCAGCACCTGCGCCAATGCGGGGCCGGGCTCGGCGGCGTCCCAGATGGCGGGCAGCCGGTCGCCGATCTCCGCCAGGGTAAAGCCCAGCTGCTGCGCAGTGCGGATGTACTGCACCAGCGTCACCACTTCGGGCGGGTAGTCCCGGTAACCGTTGTCCAGGCGCCGCGCGCGAATCAGGCCCTGCTGTTCATAGAAGCGCAGCGCCTCGCGGCTCAGGCCCGAGGCCGTGGCCAGTTCACCGATCAGCATGATCCCGTTCCCCTCACAACGTGCTTGACCCTGAAGCGTACTTCAAGGTGGAAGCTCGGGGCCTCATTGATCCATTCACAGAGGTTTCCTGTCATGCACATCCCCGCTTTCGCTTCCGGCCGTTATCTGCGCATCGTGCGCGCCAGCGGCTGGTACGACCTGCTCGTCACCTGGCCGTTTGCCTTACCCTGGACCTTTGCCTGGCTCTACACCCAGCTGAACCTGCTGGCCCAGGCGCTCGCATTGCCTGGCACCTTGCACCCCTTGGACACCACGCACATGCTGCTGGCCAACCTGCTGGGCTCGGTGGTGGTGGTGTGGTCGGTGGCGCGCATCGTGGCGCCCACGGTGCTGCTGGGGCGGCTGGATGGCGTGGCGCGGTTTCTGTTTGCGGCCTGGCAGATCTACGCGGTAGCACACGGCGCCAATGCCATCGTGCTGGCTTTCACCGCCTTCGAGTTGTTGTTTGGCGTGCTGCAGTGGTGGCGCGTAGCAGGTGCCCGCGCGGCGCTGTGCCCGCCTGGCCCCGCACGGAGGAATGAACGGGTCAATGGGCGGGCGCGGGCAGCAGCCTGAAGGCCAGTGCACCCACCACCAGCATGGCCGCAATGGTCAGCATCACCGCCACGTACGGGTCTGCACCCTGTGCGGCGGCGATGGAGGCCGCCACGCCCGTCACCCACTGCATCAGCGCCACGCCCAGGAACAGCGCCATGGTGAACACCGCCATGGCCCGCCCCGTGACGGCGGGGGCGTAAGCCGAGCGCACATCCGAGTACTGCAGCACCATGTAGCCGGACAGCAGGCCCACGGCCACGGAGCCGCCCACGTCCAGCCATTCGGCATGCAAAAAGCCCATGGCTGCAAACAGCGCCGCCAGCAGGGCCGTAAAGCCCAGCAGCCAGCGCCTGCGCCGTGTGGGGCCAGGGTCCAGCCGACCAAAAAAGGCCGGGCTGAACAGCGACACCAGCGACGACAGCATGGCCACATTGCCGCTGGCTACCAGCGAATAGCCGTGCCGCTCGATCAGCAGTGGCCCCAGCCACAGCCCGCGCAGCGTGAGGAAAGAGGCGTACGTCATCAGTGCCAGCAGCATGATGCCGGCCGTGTGCGGCAGCAGGAACAGCGCGCCAAAACCGCGCACCGCCTGCAGCACCGATTCGCGCGGAGCGGCCTCGTCGACGGGTTGTGCGGGTTCATGCACCTTCCAGAAGATCAGCAGCCAGGCCAGCGCCGCCAGGCCCGCCAGCACGCCAAACCCCATGCGCCAGGACGACTGCTGCACCAGCCAGGCCAGTGGCGTGCCGGTGAACAGCATGCCCAGTCCGCCCACCCCCATGGCCACGCCCGACACCATGGCAAACCGCGACGCCGGAAAGTAGCGTGCGATGAACACGGTGCACACCAAAAATGCGGGCGCGCAGCCCACACCGATCAGCACCTGCCCCAGTAGCACGGTGCCATAGCCCGGCGCCAGTGCCGACAGCACCGCGCCCGCAATGGTCAGCGGAAACGCCACCAGCAGCGTGCGCCGCACGCCATACAGGTCGATGCCAATGCCCATGAACAGCTGCATGGTGCCAAAGGCAAACGCAAACGCCCCGGCAAACACCCCCAACGCCTGCGCCGACAGACCGAACTCGGCCCGCAAGCCCGTCGCCATGATGGCCGTGATGGTGCGAAACGCCTGGCTCAGCGCAAAGCCCGTCACCAGCGCCAGCAGCATGGCCCAGGCAGTGCGGGGGGCGAGGAGAGGGGTGGCTGGCAAGGGGGTGGGCACGGGGGCAAGTCTCCACAGCGGCTGCCCGTGGCGGTCGAGAGGGGTTCTCCGCCGGCGACTGGGCCCCGCGAGGTTATCCGCTGAGCACGGGCGCTGCTGTCACCCATGGACGGCGGGGAGCCGGCCCGGTGGGCGGAGCAGCCGTACAGGCAGGCTCCTAGGGTATGTCCCAGTCCCTCCCGTCCATAACCGACCAAACGCGTCGGATGCTGCGGATTTTGGGGTGTGGGTGCTTGTAATCAGATGTTTCTATCGCTGATTGGGCTCTTCGGTGCTTCCAATCCTGCCCCGTCTGCAGGGGGCTGGGGCCGTCATGAGGGCGCCACAGGGCGCGGGCAGACTTTAGAGGAGGCTCTCGATGTGGGGATCACCCCAATGACGGTGCCGGGGGCCTGGGGCACTCTTGTGTCCATGCGCTGCACCGGGTGTTGGTCACGGCTCTGGAATCGCAAGTTTCGGTCTCTCGCAATCAGGATGGTGCAGGCAGTGGTGAGTGGCAAGGTTTGTGCTTGGGTGATCACCACGGGGCTTTGAACGGGTCCCGGTGGCCGGTGGCCACAAGCCGTTGGATGGAAGTTGTCGGGCGCCGTCAGGCGGCGCCACGATGTCAGGAGTGACCGATGAAGACGATGGTTTTGCTGGGTTCGGGTGCGTTGGCTACCCTCTTGTTGTCGGGCTGCGCAAGCCAGCCCCCCGCGATGCAGGCGTTCAGCGCACCGACCGATGGCAGCAGCATGCAATACGCCTGCGGCAACGGTGAAAAAGTGGAGATGCAGTTCTACCCCGAGCAAGGCCGCAGTGTGATGCGCCGCAGCGGCTGGACGGTGGAGCTGCCCAAGCAGGCTGCCGACAGCGGCTACGCCTACAGCAACGGCCCCACCACGGTGCTGGGCAAGGGCAATGAGCTGACGATCCAGATTGGACACCTGGCACCGATCTGGTGCCGCAGCAACCGCGGCATGATGGTGGCGGGCGTCCAGTAACCTCACCCCTCTTTGTCACCGGCCTGTTCGGGGCTGGTTCGGATTTCTGGTTTTTTCAGGGCCTGTGTAGCCTGTCTGCACAGGCCCTGTGTCGTTTCAGCGCGCCTCGGGCGTGCAGGACCCGGGGGCGGCTGCTGCAGAAGCAGGGCGCTGCTCCAGCGTGCGGGGGGCGACCAGCAGGTTGCCCTGTGCGTCCCGCACGGTAACGACAACCTCGCGGCTGCTGTCGGCGCGGGTGTCGCTGAACTGCAGTTGCATCTCGGCAGCC
Organism: Acidovorax delafieldii; assembly: GCF_007993815.1. Classification (GTDB taxonomy): domain Bacteria; phylum Pseudomonadota; class Gammaproteobacteria; order Burkholderiales; family Burkholderiaceae_C; genus Acidovorax; species Acidovorax delafieldii. Next base: position 183,379 of record NZ_VJWE01000001.1, on the reverse strand, counting down.
ACAGTGCGGGTTTGGGCTTCGCCCCCGTTGGGAAATTCCGTGGTTTCCAGGGTGCCCTTCAGGAGTGCCAGGCCCTGTGCATCGATCTCCCACGGGCCGGTGAACACAAAGCGCTGGCAGGTGATGTTGAGTTCCACCCGCTCGTTTTCCAACAGCAGGTCCGTGCCACCGCAATGCAGAGCGCAGGGGGCTCCCACTGTGAAGCCCGCGCCCGAAAAATAAACCGCGCCGTTGATCGGGCCGGTGCCCGTGCCACCGGTGCCGGGACCGCAGGCGGCCAGCACCAGCAGGGTGGTGACAGCCACCAGCCGTCGGGCCGTGAGCAGGGCCATCCGGGCCCAGAGTTCAGGAAGGACGTTCATCTTGGTCTGCGGCATAGAAGTAGCTGCCAAAGCGGGCGCGCCGGTTGCGCTCGCCGGGCGGGGTGTTTTGCTGGTCGTGGTCGTAGCGGGCCTGGGCCTCGGTCATCACGGTCTTGAAGGCCTGGCGCCAGGCCTTGGCGGCCACGACGTGCAGGCGGTGGGCTGATTCTTCGCTGAGCTGGTCCACAAACACGGCCTGCTCCAGGTAGTTGTGCTCGCCCTCCAGGTTGAGACTGGCAGCCGCCAAATGGTCGTGCAGGTTGTCCTGCATCAGCTGTGCCATCTCGGCAAAGCCCTGGCGCGGCACAAAGCCGGCGGCCAGCAGGCGGATGAGTCCATCCTCACCTTCCTCGGCCATGCCCAGACGCACCAGTTCGTCAAGCACCGCGCGGGGCCGCACATCGCTGCTGATGCTGGCCACCAGGCCATCGAAGTGCGGGGGCTCGCCGCTGCGGGGCAGGGGGCGGGGTTGGCCCTCGTCGTCCAGGCAATCCGTCTGGCTCAGCCAGCGCGCGGCCACCTGGCTTGCCATGTTCAACGGGGTTTCGCCCGCTTCTTCCTCAGCAGCGGGCTCGGCCAGACGGCCAAGGTTGCGCACATCGCGCCGGTGCACGCCCGACATCAGGCTCACCGCGCTGTCGGTGGTCTTCTTCCCTGTGCGCTGCAGCTCGTCATGCGCGGCGTCCAGAAACACTTTCTTCATGGCCGCGGCAAACGCGGGGTAGGCCACGCCATTGCGCAGCAGCAGGCGCGCCAGAGGGCGCAGCACGTGCAGGGCAGAGGCCAGAACGATGGCGGAGCGGGAGGGCATGAAAGAAGGCCGAGGCGCGGCGGGTGTCAGGGTCAGGCTGTGATTGTCATCTGGTTGACGGCTTGAAATTGTGTGGGATATTATCCCACACATCTGCAGTGGGGTGTGGGCCGATGCCGACGCCGCGCCGTGGGTATCCGCATTCACAGGGAGAACAATCAGATGAAGAACCGAGGGTTGATGAACACATTGGCGGGCATGTCCCATGCGTCGCCCGCATGGCTGGCCGTGGCCACCGCTGCATTCGTGGCCGGCTGCGGTGGCGGGGAGGGCGGCAACCCGCAAACCCCCAACGAGGCGCGGCTGCAGGTGGCGCGCTCCGGCGATCTGGTGGCCTACTTCAAGGCTAAGATTGCACAGCGGGTGGCGTTGGGCTATCCGGGCACGGCCATCACTGTGCCCACCGTGGGGGGCTTGAGCAGCGCGGGCAGCGTGGTCACCCACACCGGCGCGCCACTGGCGGGCGCGGTGGTGGAGGAAGACGCCCTCATCAAGGCCGAGGGCAACATGCTGTATGGCCTGCACCGCGCCTACGCCACCGACATCGGCCGCGAGCCGCCGCGCCTGGCCGCCATGGCCCGCGCGGCCGATGGCAGCCTGTCCAGCGTGGGCAGCACGGTGCTGGACGCCAAGTTCATTCCCCAGGGCTTTTATGTGGCGGGCGGCGGCACGCGCGCCGCTGTGCTGTCGCAGCTAGACCCGTATGCCGACCGCCAGCCCGTGGTGGCCGCGGCCGACGCGAGCATCACCGTGTTGCCGGAGTACAGCCGCACGCTGTCGCTGGACCTGTTTGCCATCCACAAGGACATGGCGCCCGCGCAGATCAAGCAGATGCGCATCGATGGCCTGCTGGTGGGCAGCCGCTTGATTGGCAACACGCTGTACCTGGTCACCACCTGGTCGCCCGACCTCACACGCTTCACCGTGCCTGCAGGGGCCACGGCATCGGCGGTGGACGCGGCACTCAAGGACCTCAACACTGCTGCTTTGATCCCCACCCTGCGCGTGGACGGCGGCCAGCCCCAGCCGCTGGTCAACGAGGCGGACTGCCTGGTGCAGACGGGCAATGCGTCGCTGTCTCTGCAGCTCACGTCCATCACGGCCATCGACCTCGCCTCGTCCAGTCTGGCGCGCACCAGCCGCTGCTTTGCGGGCGGCAGCGAAGCGGTGCACCTGGGCGCGCGCAGCGTGTATGTCGCCAGCTCGCGGCAGTACCGCTATGGCGGTGACGTTGCCAACGCTGTGTTCCCCGCCGACAGCCGCACCGACATCCACAAGTTCAGCTTCCGAGGCGCGCAGGTGGACTACGACGCATCGGGCAGCGTGGACGGCCACCTGGGCTGGGACCTGCGCCGCCTGCCATCACGCCTGAACGAATACCAGAACGATCTGCGCGTGCTGACCTTCACCGGCAAGACAGGCCAGAGCGGCATGCCGCCGGTGACCATCCAGGCCCAGCAGGCCTCCCCCGCGCTGCTGACCGTGCTGCGCGACAGCGGTCGGGACAGCTATCTGGGCCCGCAGGCCAAGCTGCCCATTCGGCTGCGCACGGCGCGGGGCGACCAGCAGATCGACAACCTGTTCTTTGCAGGCGCCCGGGCCTATGCCACACCCTTTACCAACACCGAACCCGTGTGGGTGCTGGACCTTGCCAACCCTGCGAACCCTACGGTGGCAGGCGAGCTGGCTGCGGGCGGCTATGCCGACCACCTGGTTCCGCTTTCGAACGGACTGCTGCTGGGCGTGGGCAAGGACAGCGCCCTGGGCGGCGTTGCCGATGACATTCAGCTTGCGGTGTTCGATGTGCGCAATGCAGCGCAGGGCAAGCGGCTGGCCGCGCAGACGGCGGGCGGCCGGGGCAGTATCACCACGCTCGACAGCACCCGCCCCGTGCTCAACCTGCAGGCGGTGGAGGGCAAGGTGCGCATAGCGTTCCCTGCACGCGTTTACCAAGCGCCCACGGGCGTAGGCACGCCCCCGCCCGTGCGTGGCTACCAGGGTGCCTTGCGGCTGGAGGTGAACACCACCACCGGCGCGCTGGCCCAGCGCTCCATGGTGGTGTCTACCGCCATCTTGAACGGCGACACGCCCGGGCTGTACAGCCGCTTTGACATTGCCAACGAGCGCAGCCTGCAGGTGGACAACGTGGCCTACCAGCTCTCGGGCGGGCAGGTGTTCACCAGGGCCGGGGACTGAAACGCCGCCGATTGCGAATCAGGGAGAGAACTATAAAAACGATAGCTGCTAGCGCTTTATCGTTGGGCGCAGGCAGCAGTTAGAAGGCCTGTTCACCAGGGTGGTGAACAGGCCTGTTTTTTTGGGGCAGCTTGAATTGCTCACAGATCGGTGCGCAGCTCCCAGATCTCCGGGAACAGCACCACGTCCAGCATCTTGCGCAGGTAGCTCACCCCGCCCGTGCCGCCCGTGCCGCGCTTGAATCCGATCACGCGCTCCACCGTGGTCACATGGCGGAAGCGCCAGAGGCGGAAGGCGTCTTCCAGGTCGGTCAGTTCCTCGCCCAGCTGGTACAGGTCCCAGTGCTTGTCGGGGTTGCGGTACACGGTAAGCCAGGCCTGCTCTACCGCATCGTTTTCCACATAAGGCTGTGTCCAGTCGCGCTCGGTGTGGCTGGCGGGCACGGCCAGGCCGCGCCGCGCCAGCAGCCGCAGGGCCTCGTCGTACAGCGACGGTGCCTCGTACGCCGCCTGCACCAGGGCCAGCAGGTCGGCGCGGTGCTCGTGGGGCTTGAGCATGGCGCGGTTCTTGTTGCCCATCGAAAACTCGATGCAGCGGTACTGGTAACTTTGGAACCCGCTGGACTGGCCCAGGTACGGGCGCATGGCGCTGTACTCGGGCGGTGTCATGGTGGCCAGCACGTCCCAGGCGTGCACCAGCTGCTCCATGATCTTGCTCACGCGCGCCAGCATCTTGAACGCGGGCGGCAGCTCGTCGCGCGCAATGTGGCCGATGGCCGCGCGCAGCTCGTGCAGCATGAGCTTCATCCACAGCTCGCTGGTCTGGTGCTGCACGATGAACAGCATCTCGTCGTGCGCGGGCGACAGCGGCTTTTGTGCGGTGAGGATGGCGTCGAGCTGCAGGTAGTCGCCATAGCTCATGGACTTGCTGAAGTCGAGCTGGGCGCGCTCTTCGTGCACGATGGATTCGGGCAGGGCGGCAGACGCCGGGTTGTTGCCATCGGCAGGGGTTTGCGAGAAAGGGCACATGGTGGTTTGCCTTTCTAATCAGGTGACGGCGTGCGTCTGGTTGAACTCGGCCTTCTGCCACTCGCCGCTCTCCAGCACCTGGCGCAGGTGCTCCACAGCGTTCCACACGTCTTCAAAGCCCAGGTACAGCGGCGTAAAGCCAAACCGCAGGATGTCCTTGTGGCGGCCCGTGCCGCCATCGCCCTTGCGGAAGTCGCCAATCACGCCGCGCGCAATCAGCGCTTGCACGATGGCATAGGCGCCGCTGCCCTGGCCGTTCACGCCCGCGCCTTCGTCGCGGGTCAGGCACACCTGCGAGCCGCGCTGGGCATGCTCACGCGGCGTGGCCAGACCCAGGCCGTGGCCTGCGCAGCGCTCCTCCACCAGCTGGATGAACAGGTCGGTGAGCGCCAGCGATTTGGTGCGCAGCGCGGCCATGCCGCCCAGGCTTTGCGCGGCCGTGAACACATCCAGCCCGCACTGCAGGGCCGACAAACTGATGATGGGCTGCGTGCCACACAGGTAGCGCGTGATGCCCGGGGCGGGTTGGTAGTCGGGCGTGAAGGCAAACGGTGCGGCATGGCCCCACCAGCCGGACAGCGGTTGCCAGAAGCGGCTGGCATGGCGCGGGTGCACCCAGGCAAAGGCCGGTGCGCCAGGGCCGCCGTTCAAATACTTGTAGCCGCAGCCAATCGAGAAATCCGCGCCTGCGCCGTTCAGATCGACCGGCACCGCGCCCGCGCTGTGCGCCAGGTCCCACACGCACAGAATGCCCTGGGCGTGCGCGGCGGCGGTGATGGTGGCCATGTCGTGCATGGCGCCAGTGCGGTAGTTCACGTGCGTGAGCATCAGCACAGCCACGTCGCTGGTGAGTGCTGCGGTGATCTCTTCGGGCTCCACCAGCACCAGCTCCAGGCCGCGCTCCTTGCACAGGCCTTCGGCAATGTAGAGGTCGGTGGGGAAGTTGCTGCGCTCGCTCACGATGCGCTTGCGCGCGGGGCTGTCTTCGCGGGCGATGTTGAGCGCTGCGCTCAGCACCTTGTAGAGGTTGATGGAGGTGCTGTCGGTGCACACCACTTCATCTTTGCCCGCGCCGATCAGCGGGGCGAGCTGGTTGCCCAGGCGCTGGGGCAGGTCAAACCAGCTGGCGGTGTTCCACGATTTGATGAGGTCGGAGCCCCATTCGCGGGTGACCACATCGGCCACGCGCGCGGCGGCGGCCTTGGGGGCCACGCCCAGCGAATTGCCGTCTAGGTAGATCACGCCTGCGGGCAGGGCAAAGTGGTCGCGCAGGGCGCGCAGCGGGTCTTGGGCGTCGCGGGTGCGGCAGTCTTGAAGGGTGATGGACATGGGCGTTGGGGAGATGGTTGCTATGTTATTGATAGCTGTCTGCGCATGTTGCACTGGCGCTTCCAGCCAAAAATGCTTGAAATTCTGTGTATCGCGCTATTCCAGTGCCCGCAGCACGGCGCGCACGGGCGATGCATCGGCCGTGGTCAGCTTGAGCGGCAGGGCGATGAGTTCGTAGTCGCCCTCGGGCACGGCGTCGAGCACCAGGTTTTCGAGCACGCGCAGGCCCCGGCGGCGGATGACCTGGTGGCTCTCCAGTGTCTTGCTGTCGGCCGGGTCGATGCTGGCGGTGTCGATGCCCACCAGCAGCACGCCCAGGTCGGCCAGGCGTTCGATGGTGCCGGGCGCATAGGCGGCCAGCTGGCCGTCCCAGCGGTCCACGGGCATGTGTTCGTAGGTGCGCACCAGCACGCGCTGGGGCAGGGGGCTGTTCACCGCGTGGGCAATGTGTTCCCAGTGGATCAGTGGGCCGCAGCCGATGGCGTGGATCACGCGGCAGGGGCCCAGAAACGCGTCGAGCGACACGTCACCGATGGTGGCGCCTTGCGCGTCATAGTGCAGCGGCGCATCGGCGTGGGCGCCGACGTGGGGCGACATGGTGATCGCGCTCACGTTGACCGGGCAGCCCGGGCCGATGGTGGCGCACCACTGCTGGCTGTAGGCCGTGTCGCCGGGGAACACGGGGCTGCCCGCATGCACGGGCGGCGAGATGTCCCAGAGCCGGCGGGCGGTGGGGGAGGAAGGCGTTGACATGGGACAAAGTTTGCATGTCCCGAAAAAGCCGTGGTGTCGGTTATTTCCAACACCTGGTCGATTTTTTGTTGAAGCCTAAACTATTTTGATGCGGCAGTAGCCCGGCTGCTGGAGCGTGTCACCATCACAAGATGGAGCCTTCCGCCAGTGGCGCCAGCCCGTGCCGCGCACGCGCCTTCTGGCAGGCGTAGTCGCCCGCCGAGAATTCGCGGCAGGGCGCGGGGCGCAGTTCGTAGATGCTGCAGGCCACCTGCTGGCCCACCTGGCCGGTGAGCGCAACGCAGCGGATGGGCACCTGCTCCGTGCCCCGCATGCGGCAGGTGCTGCCGTTCACATCCAGGGCCAGACCGTCGGGCACCGTGCCGCCCATTGCCTGCATCTCGTACACGGCAAAGTCCACGCGAAAGCTGGCGCAGCAGGCGCCACAGCTCAGGCACGGGTGGGTGGAATCGGCGGTGGTAGTGGCTTCGGACATGCGGGACGGGCGGGGATGGGCGTAGGGCCTGCGACGGGGCCGTCAGGCGCTGTGCGGGAGGGCAATGCTAACGAAAAAGCCCACGCCCCGACCGTTCAGGCCCGCGCCCATCTGCACCTGCCCGCCCATGCGCAGCACCGCCTGCCGCACGATGGCCAGGCCCAGACCTGAGCCGTTGGCGGCATGGCCCGTGCCCCGGTAGAAGCGCTCGAACACCCGCTGCTGCTCTGTGGCCGGGATGCCGGGCCCGTCGTCCTGCACCGACAGTTGCAGCGCCGCACCCCCGCGCCGCAGCGTCACCGCCACGTTGCCGCCATCGGGCGTGTAGCGCAGCGCGTTGTCGATGAGGTTGTGGGCGATGGATTCGAACGCAGGCTGGTCGAGCCGCGCGGGCAAGGTGTCGGGCGCGTCCAGCGACAGCTCGATCTGACGCGCGATGGCCTGCGGCGCAGCCTGCGCCAGCGCGCCGCGCAGCCATTGCGCCACGTCCAGGTCGCGCGGTGCGGGGCGCTGTGCGTCGTCCAGCGCGGCCAGGTCCAGCAGTTGCTGCGCCAGGTGGGAGGTGCGGGCGATGGCCTGCTCCAGGTGGGCCTGGGCCTGCGTGCGTTCCTCCTCGCTGGGCGAGCGGGCCATCACGTGGGCCTGGGCCGTGATGACGGCCAGCGGCGTGCGGATCTCGTGCGCGGCGTCCTGCACAAAGGCGCGCTCGCGCTCCACCTTGTGCCGCAGTTGGGCGAAGAGGTGGTCCAGCGACTGCTCCAGGGGCTTGAGTTCGCCGTGGCGGGCGTTGAAGCCTACCGATTGCAGGTCGTCCTGGCCGCGCTGGGCGATGAGGCTGGCCAGTTGCTGCAGCGGCCGCAGGCCGTTGCTCACCGAGAGCCACACGGCGAGCAATACAAAGGGTGACGCCAGCAGCAGGTAGGGCAGCAGGGCGCGGCCGTTGTACTGCAGGAAGTTGGAGTCCGTGCGCTTGGTCTCGAACACCCGCAGTACCCAGCGCGCATTGCGACCGTTGTAGATGCGGAACGACCGGCCCTGCAGGGCGGCTTCCTCTATGAATGGCTCTGCGCGGGGCGTGGCGGGCGGCAAGGCCACGTTCTGCAGCCCCGGCGAGGCAAACACACGCTGGCCCGATGCCGCATCGAGCAGCTCGTGCATCTGCACCCCGGGCAGCAGCCCGATCTGGCGGCGGCGGACGTTGGTCCAGTGGTCGGTGGCCGCCACAGCGGTGGCGGCGTGTGCAGGATCGATAACCTGGGCCAGCGAGTCCAGCACCGCGTCGCCGTACTTCATCAGGCCCGGGTCGCGGGTGATGGTGTGTTTGTAGTTGACGAAGTTGTAGCCCAGCAGCACCGCCCACACCACCACAAACGCCACCAGCACCGAGGCCACGCTGCGGCGCATTAGCGTGGGTTCGGCCAGCCAGGCCCAAGCGCTACGCAATGCGTGCTTCATCGTGGTCATGCTTGCAACAGGTAGCCCACGCCGCGCACTGTGCGGATCAGCTCTGCCCCGATCTTGCGCCGCAGGTTGGACACATGCACTTCGATGGCGGCAAAGTCCATGGGCTCGCCCAGCGGGTCCAGCCGCTGCGACAACACGCTTTTGGACACCACCACGCCGGGCTCGCGCGCCAGCTCCAGCAGCAGCTGAAACTCGCGCGGCGACAGCTCCAGCGGAAGCCCGGCGCGCTGCACGGCATGACGCCGGGGCTCGATCACCAGCTCGCCCAGCACCCAGCGCTCGCTGGCCTGGCGCGCGCTGCGGCGCAGCACGGCCCGGATGCGCGACATCAGTTCGGCCGTGGCAAAGGGCTTGATCACAAAGTCGTCCGCCCCGCCGTCCAGGCCCGCCAGCCGGTCCTCCACGGCCGAGCGCGCCGTGATCACGATGACGGGCACCTGCCCGCTGTGCCCGCTCTGGTTGCGCCAGCGCGCCAGCAGGTCAAAGCCACTGCCGTCGGGCAGTGTCAGGTCCAGCAGCACACAGTCCACCGTCGTGGCGTCCACCGTGGCGGGCGCATCCACCGCGCGGCGCAGCCACTCGCTGGTCAGCCCCTCCACCTTCAGCGCGGACTGCAGCGCGCGGCCCAGGTCCAGGTCGTCTTCGATGAGAAGGATGTGCATGGGGCGATTGTGGCGGGAGTGGTGGTGATTGGGCGGCGCGGGAAGCGGCGCCTTTGGCTGGCGTTAAGGCGGCGATTGGCACACTAGCAGGGCACGTAGCGCAACTTGGCTTGCCTGTGGAACGAAAAGAAGAATACGTAGAACCAATCAACGAACTGGGGAGGAAGCCCTTATGGGGCATGAAAAATCGGTGATGAATTTATCCATCCCTTCAGGGCTGGCGTTGCGGCCGTTTTGCGGCCCGTCTGACTTCCCGGCCATGGCCGAGGTGGCCAATGCCAGCTTTGATGCCGACGGGGTGCTCGCGCGTCGCACGCCCGAAGACCTGGCGCGTGACTACGCGGCTTTTACTCGATGCGATCCGTATCAGGACGCGATCATGGTCGAGCTGGATGGCGAACTGGTCGCCTATGGCCGGTGCTGGCGATTTACGCAGGCAGATGGCCTGACGCTGCACGCACAAATCGGATTTGTGCCAGGACGTTGGCGAGGGCGAGGCATTGGGCATGCACTGCAGGGCTGGCTCGAGCGGCGGAGCCACACCGTGGCAGCGCAGCAGCCGCGCGGCACGCATGTGCACCATGCCTATGTACAGCAAGGCGAGGAAGCGCGCGCACGACTGCTGCAGGCCAGCGGCTATGCGCCGATGCGGTATTTCTTTGAAATGCTGAACGCAGAACTGCATGCTGCGCCCGACTTTCCCATGCCGCGAGGGCTGGAGCTGCGGCCCGTGCTGCCCGAGCACTACCGCGCCATCTGGGACGCGCACCACACCGCCTTTGAGGACCACTGGGGGATGGCACCGCCGTTGCCTCGTGACTACGATACCTGGCTGGACAGCAAGATTTTTCAGCCCGCGCGCTGGCAGGTGGCATGGGACGGCAATGAGGTTGCGGGCCAGGTCCGCACGTATATCAACGAGGACGAGAACCGCCATCTGTCGCGGCGCAGGGGCTACACCGAGTTCATCAGCGTGGGGCGCCAGTGGCGCAGGCGCGGTCTGGCAAGGGCCTTGATTGCCCGGAGCCTGCGCTTGTTGGCTAGCGAAGGCATGGCGGAGTCGGCACTGGCGGTGGACGGTGAGAACCTGACGGGCGCTAATCGTGTGTATGCGGACTGCGGCTTTCAGGTGGTCAAGCGAAACACGATTTACCGCAAGCCGCTGGAGTTGCCCAAGCTGTAGTCGCCGCGCGCGCTGGCTACGGAACCACCTGCCGCGGGGATGGTACAGGTCCGTGACACTGGGGTGCAGAAGGTATGCAGCCTTTGGCTGCGCTTAAGCCTTGCTCTAGGACAATTTGGCACAGAGAGGGCATCGATGAAACCCGCAATACACAACAGCCGCCGCTTTGCCGTGTGGGCAACGTGTTTGGCCTCTGCGGCAGGAGGTGCCGCATGGTCGCAGGGCTCGCCAGACGGGGCAGGCAGCGCTACGCCGCAGCTTGACGATGTCACGGTCACGGCACGCCTGTCCCTGGAACTGCGTTTTTTTGTGGTGGGGTCGCTGGTGGTGGTAGGCCGCAGAGACATCGAGCAGATGGGCGCGTTCTCGGGCGCCGACGTGTTGCGCCAGTTTCCAGGCGTGCAGGTGACGCCCTCTGCCGATGGCAGCGTGGAGATCCGGATGCGCGGCATGGAGCGCGGCGCCAAGCAGTTGCTGATCGACGGCCAGCGCGCCAGCAGGTCAAAGCCGCTGCCATCGGGCAAGGTGAGGTTCAGCAGCACGCAGGCCACCGTGGCGGGCGCATCCACCGCGCGGCCCAGGTCCAGGTCGCCTTCGATGAGCAGGATGTGCATGGGGCGATTGTGTGGGTGCAGGTGGCAATGTGGCCGCATCGGGCGCTGGCCTTTGGTTTGCTTTAAGGAACGGTTTGCACAATGGGGCCATGCTCACAAAGAATCTGCTTTGCCTCGCTTCCACGCTGGCGTTCCCATGGCTGTCGTGCGGTGCCGCCACCGCGCAGCCAGCCGAGTCGCCGTCCGCGACGACCACCGCGTGGCCCAGCTACATGCCTGACCAGATGGCGGGCCCTTCTGAAAGCCCCGTGGCGGCCGTGCTGCCGCCGGATGTGGCGGTGACGCCGCCCGCCGCCAGCGTGCCCTTGGACAAGGCTCGTTGGAGTGGCTTGTGGCAGGGATGGGCCTGCATGGCGAGGGCTTGCGATGTCCGCATCGCCGTCGAAGCCGTTACTGCCGAAGGCGCGACGCTCGTCTATGCGGCGGCCAGCGAACAGCAGGCGCAGGTCACAGACCGTTCGCAAGGACGCTTTGTGGGCAACGAATTGCACACTCGGCTGCATACCGGAGCGCGGCTGGTGCTGCGCTTGCGCGAGGGCAGGTCCGAGATGGAGATGACGGTGTGGCGCCCTGAAAGCCGGCTTTTGGCGGCAGGCGTGCTAAGCACCCAGCTCGCGGCACCGCCCTACACCCGCGTGGTCGAGCGGCTACCCACGCCGTGGGCCGATGCAGATGGGCGCGCCCAAACGCTGGAGGCTGTGGTCTACCGCCCCATCAATGCCAGTGGTCCGCTGCCCACGGTGGTCTTCAACCATGGCTCCACGGGCCGTGGCGACCGGCCTGAGTGGTTCAGACTCACCTGGACGAGCCCTGAGGTCGCTCAATACTTCACCGCCAAGGGCTGGCAGGTGGTGTTCCCGCAGCGCCGGGGGCGGGGCAAGTCCGACGGCGTGTATGACGAAGGTTTTGGCGTCAACCGATCGATGGGTTATTCCTGCCAGTCCGAGTACTCGCTGCCAGGGTTTGACCGCGCGCTGGCCGATCTGGACGCAGTCATGGCGCACCTGCAGCAGCGCCCTGACGTGGACAAAGCCCGCTTGCTGATCGGTGGGGTATCGCGTGGCGGCATCTTGTCGGTAGCGTATGCTGGCTCGCGACCTAGCATGTTCCTGGGCGTCGTCAACTTTGTGGGTGGTTGGCTCGGCGATGGGTGCAAGGAGTCTGCCGCTGTCAATCGCGCGGGCTTTATACGCGGCGCTGCCATGCCCCGACCCACCCTTTGGCTTTATGGGGAGAGGGATTCCTACTACACGCTGGAAAACAGCCGGGCCAGCTTTGAAGCGTTTCGCGGCGCAGGCGGGCAGGGCCGCATGGTGGGTTACGCACTTCCGCCGGGGCGCGACGGCCATGAGATTTACAAGTCCCCCTCGCTGTGGCAGAAGGATCTGGATGGTTATCTAGCGCTCATTCAGCCGACAGTGGCTCCGCATTGATGGAAAAAGAGGCTGGGCGAGCAACACACAGAGAGGGGGATGGGATGCGATTGGGAATATTTTTGAAAACAACGGGCTTTGCTGCGTGTGCGCTGCTGGTGCTCGCTGGCTGCGCAAGCGGGCCTACGCACCCTTCGCTGGCTGGGGCGCAATTGCCCGACCTGGTGCCCGTGCGCGACTTTGTGGCCAGCCGGCAGTCCACCGGGGGTTATCGCGTGTCGCCGGATGGAAAGCGCATCGCCTGGTTTGGCACCGACGGCGTGGTGCCCGCAATCTGGGTGCAGTCCATCGATGGGGGCGACGCCAAGGCGTTTCGCATCCGTGCGCGCGCCATCCGCTTCAGTGCCGACAGCCGCTGGCTCGGCATCACGGCCGACCCCACGGGCGATGAAAACACCCGCATCTATGCGGGCCCGGTCGAGGGCCCCGGGACCGACTTGCGCGAGCTGATGCCTGCACCGCGTTCGGTGGCGCATTTTGCGGAGGCGGTGGATGCTTCGTCCGACTTCATCGTCACCTCCAACCAGCGCGACAAAAAGGTGTTTGACCTGTACCGCGTGAACCCTGCGGGCGGGCCGCCGGTGCTGATGGCCACCAACCCCGGCAACGTGGGCTGGTGGGGCGTGGACACCACGGGCCAGCTGCGCGCCCGGGCACAGATCCAGGGCGACCAGGTGCTGCTGGAGCGACCTGGCGCCGAGCCGGGCAGCTGGGTGACGGTGGCAGAGCGCAGCCGGTGGGACACGCTGAACATCTTTGGCCTGCACGATGAGGGGCGCAAGGCCTGGGCCTTGTCGAACCGGGGGCGCGACAAGCTGGCGCTGGTGCGGCTGGACCTGACCACGGGCTCCGAGGAAGAGCGGTTTGCCTCGCCCGACGTGGACCTGGACAGCGTGACGCTGAGCCGCCGCACCCGCGAGCCGCTGCTGGTGCACTTCATGCCGGGATACCCGGCGCGCAAGGTGTTCGACCCCGCGCTGGATGCCCGGCTGTCCGCGCTGGCCGGTGACAAGCCCGCAGAGGTGCTGGTGACCAGCCTGGACCAGACGGACAAGGTGCTCACGGTGGCGGTGGCCACCGACCGTGGCACCCGCAACTACCTGCTGCGCGATGGGCACGAACCCCGCTTTCTGGGCGAGAACCGGCTGAGCCTGATTGCCAAGGACCTGGCCCCCACCGCGCCCATCACCTACACCGCGCGCGATGGTCTCACCATCCACGGCTACCTCACGCTGCCCGTGGGGGCGGCGCCGCAACGTTTGCCCACCGTGCTGCTGGTGCACGGCGGCCCCTGGGCGCGTGACCGCTGGGGCGATGGCGCCACCAGCCGCGCCATGCAGCAGTTTCTGGCCAACCGGGGCTATGCGGTGCTGCAGGTCAACTACCGGGGCTCCAGCGGCTATGGCCGCAACCACATGGAAAAGGCCCGTGGCGAGTTCGCGGGCCGCATGCACGACGACCTGGTGGACGGCGTGCGCTGGGCGGTGGAGCGCGGCGTGGCCGACCCGCAGCGCGTGGCAATCTATGGCGCCAGCTACGGCGGCTATTCGGCCCTGGTGGGTGCCACCTTCACGCCCGAAGTCTTTGCCTGCGCCGTGGATGTGGTGGGCGTGACGGACATCGCACGCCTGCTGGAAGCTGCTCCGCCCTATTGGGAGCTGGGCCTGCCCTGGTGGCACCGCTATGTGGGCAACCCGGCCGTGCCGGAAGACCGCGCGCGCATGGACGCGAAGTCCCCCCTGTACCGGGCGGAGCATGCGCAAAAGCCCATCCTCATCATGCACGGCGTGAACGACCCGCGCGTGAAGCTGGAGCAGTCCGAATGGATGGTGGCGGCCTTGCGCAAGGCGGGCAAGCCGGTGGATTACGTCACCTTCACCGGGGATGGCCATGGCAACCAGCGCTGGCCCAACAACCTCACCATGTACCGCAAGACCGAGGACTTCCTCGCCCAATGCCTGGGTGGGCGGACCAGCGGTTTTGACTACTACCAGCTGGGTGCATGGGCGTTCTGATGGGGCAGGCTGCCGCTTCGTTGGTAGTACGCAGGGGGTTGCGCGGCGGCGGTCTGGTCGCCGCGATGGCCCTGGCCGCAGTGTTTGGTGCGACAGGCGCTCAGCCGGTGGCCCCTGCGAATGCGGCCTCGGTCGCCGCAGAAGATGCAGCGCCTGCGGCGCCGCCGGTCTACACCCGGGCGCGGCTGGTGTCTGTGGAGGCGGATGCGGGCGGTAACCCCACGCATGTGCGGCTGAAGCTGCTGCCCCGCGCCAAGCTACCGTTCACCACACAGACCTTCCGGGTGGTCAACCCCGCCCTGATGCGCGGCATTCCGCAGGGGGCCTGGGTGCAGTTCACTGCCCGGCACATCGACGGCGAAAACACGCTCACATCCATCCGGGCTACTGCGGAGTGCAAGCGGTTTGAGCGATGTGACTGACCACCCGGGCAGGGCAGCGGGGCTGCGGCTTGCGTTGCGTCAAGGAGAGAGTGGGACGGCAACCAGCACGATGCAGATATTGGTAGAATGAGAATCAATATTATTTGTATCGAGGCCAGTCACCATGAAAACCATGGACGATGGCGCTGCGGCGCGGTTGCATCTTCCTACGCAGCAGAACCTGTCCTCGCGGCTGGACCAATTGCCGCGCCGTGCCTCGGGCCGGGTCACGGGCCTGTTGCCCGCACAGGACGCGCAAGAGCACAGCATGCTGCTGCGCTTGCTGGAGATTGGCTTCCTGCCCGGTGAAACCGTGCAGGTGGTCGCACGCGGCGGCTGGGGGGGCGATCCCATCGCGGTGCGGGTGGGGCAGGCCACGTTTGCGCTGCGTCGCCAGGAGGCCTCCATGGTGCAGGTGCAGCCGCTGGATGACACCAGCCTGTCTGCCAAGGAGCTGGCATGAACGCCCAGGCTACTGTGCAGCCCACCGCCGCCGATGCGCCCCTGCGCGTGGCGCTGCTGGGCAACCCCAACTGCGGCAAGACCGCGCTGTTCAACCTGCTCACCGGCGCACGCCAGAAGGTGGCCAACTACGCGGGCGTGACGGTGGAGCGCAAGGAAGGCCTGCTGCAGACCGCCGCCGGCCGCCGCGTGCGCGTGCTGGACCTGCCGGGCGCCTACAGCCTGCATGCACACAGCGTGGACGAGGCCATCACCCGCGACATCGTGCGCGGGCGCCGCGCGGGCGAGCCCGTGCCCGATGTGCTGGTGTGCGTGACCGATGCCACCCACCTGCGCCTGAACTTGCGCCTGGTGCTGGAGGCACGCGCCCTGGGCCTGCCCATGGTGCTGGTGCTCAACATGATGGACGTGGCCGAGCGCCAGGGCATCGCCATTGACCGCGAGGCGTTGTCGCGCGAGCTGGGCATGCCTGTGCTGGCCACCGTGGGCGTGCGCGGCAACGGCGCCCAGGAGCTGGTGCAGTGGCTGAATGGCGCCAATCTGCAGCAGCTGCAGCGCCCGGTGGTGGCGCTCGATGCGGCGGCGCGCCTGGATGCGAGCGACCTGGAGGCGCAGAACGACGTGATCCGCACGCACCAGGAAGTGCGGCGCATTCTGGACCGTGCCGTGCGCGTGCCGGTGGTCAGCCTGCGGACTGACGACCGCATCGATGCGGTGGTGCTGCACCCGGTGTGGGGCCTGCTGATCCTGGCCGCCACGCTGTTCCTGATGTTCCAGGCGGTGTTCAGCTGGGCCGAGCTGCCCAAGTCATGGATTGAAGATGGCGTGGGCTGGCTGGCAGCCCTGGTCAACAGCCACATGGCCGACGGCCCCTTGCGCAGCCTGCTGACCGACGGGGTGCTGGCGGGTGCGGGCGGGGTGCTGGTGTTTTTGCCGCAGATCCTGTTCCTGTTCCTGTTCATCCTGGCGCTGGAGGACTCGGGCTACCTGCCGCGCGCGGCGTTCTTGCTGGACCGCGTGATGGGCACGGTGGGTCTGTCGGGCCGCTCGTTCATCCCTCTGCTGTCGAGCTTTGCCTGCGCCGTGCCGGGCGTGATGGCCACGCGCTCCATCACCCACTGGCGTGACCGGCTGGTGACCATCATGATCGCGCCGCTCATGACTTGCTCGGCGCGCCTGCCGGTGTATGCGCTGCTGATTGCAGCCTTCATTCCCGAGCGTACGGTGGCGGGGGTGTTCAACCTGCAGGGCGTGGTGCTGTTCGCCCTGTATGTGGCGGGCATCGTCAGCGCCATGGCCGTGGCGGCGGTGGCCAAGCTGGCCCGCAGTGATACACGGGCTACGCCGCTGATGATGGAGCTGCCCGCGTACCGCTGGCCCAGCGTGCGGGGCCTGGCCTACGGCCTGTACGAGCGGGCGGTGATTTTCATCAAGCGGGTGGGCGGCATCATCCTGGCCGTCACGGTGTTGTTGTGGTTCCTGTCCACCTACCCCGGTGCGCCGGAAGGCGCCACACAGCCTGCCATCACCTACAGCCTGGCCGGCCAGCTGGGCCGGCTGCTCGAGGTCATCGTCGCACCCATCGGTTTCAACTGGCAGATTGCCATTGCGCTGGTGCCCGGCATGGCTGCGCGTGAGGTGGCGGTGAGCGCATTGGGCACGGTGTACGCGCTGTCCGCCACGGGCGACGAGGTGGCCAGCCAGCTGGGGTCGTTGATTGCGGGCTCGTGGTCGCTGGCTACCGCGCTGTCGCTGATGGCCTGGTATGTGTTTGCGCCCCAGTGCATCTCCACCATCGCCGCCGTGCGGCGCGAGACCAACGGCTGGCGTTACCCGCTGCTCATGGTGGGGTACCTGTTTGCCATGGCGTATGCGGCCAGCTTTGTGACCTACCGCGTGGCGCTGGCGCTGGGCGGCGGCTGAGGGGAAACGTTGTGATGGTCCAGCAACTCATCGTCGGTCTGATCGTCCTTGCCGCAGCGCTCTATGTGCTCTGGCGGTATTTGCCCGGGCGCTGGCGCCGGGGGTTGGGCAAGGTCCACCCGGGACTGGTCCAGTCGCCGGGCTGTGGCGGGGGCGATGGTGGGTGCAGCAGCTGCGGCAGTTGCGCGGCGCCGTCCGCGGCGGCCGCTGAAAAACCCGTGGCCATGCCCGTCCGTCGCGGGCCTGCTTCTCAGTAGTTGCTATATTTTATATAGCTGCTAGCGCATGATTCACTAGCGCTACAAGCCGTTTTGACTCAAATTGTCTACTGGTACAGCTGGCCCTGGCCCAGCGCGATCAGCGCCTGTTGCAGGTTGACGCGCGCCTGTGCCTCATAGCGCTGCGCAAAGTAGGCTGTGCCATAGATGTGCGGGCGGTCCAGAAAGCCTCGCAGCACTGCGCTGCGCCCCGCCACATAACGCGGCCAGCGCACAAAGAAGTATTCACGCCGCACGTTGCGTTCGAACTGTCGGTACACCGCGTCACTCTGGCCCAGGATGGCGAGGTCGATGTCCACCACCCACAGCGCATCGCCGGTGAGCGGGCCCGGGGTGTGGCGGGTGTCCATCACATGCTGGTGCACGGTTTCGGCCAGCGTGGTGGGCAGCCCTTGGCCCAGCAGGAACTGTCGCGCCCAGTCGGCGCTGCGCGCCTCGTTGTGCCCACTCCACGGCCAGTAGATGGCGTCGTGGTACCACAGGGCGAGGGCCACAGCATGGGGGTTGTGAAGCGCTCCGGGCCGCTGGTCTTGCACCGCCTGCAGGTGCCGCAGGCAGGCCCGCAGATGCGTGGTGTCGTGGTAGGCGCGGGGCCAGCGTGCCCAGCTGCGCAGCAGGCGCCTGCCCTCGGCCCGCCAGGCGGGCGTGCCGCACCCCAGCGCTTGGCCCAGGGCCTGCCAGTGCGCCAGCAATTCGGCGCTGTGAGCGGGCTGGCGGCGCCAGGGCATGGGGGCTTTTAGGCCAGTTTGCCCAGCAGCAGGTACTCCATCAGTGCCTTCTGCACGTGCATCCTGTTCTCTGCCTCATCCCACACCACCGACTGCGGCCCGTCGATCACATCCGCCTCGACCTCTTCGCCCCGGTGCGCGGGCAGGCAGTGCATGAAGAGGGCGTCGGGCTGGGCCGCGGCCATCATTTCGGTGTCCACGCACCAGTCGGCAAAGGCCTTCTTGCGCGCTTCGTTCTCGGCTTCGTAGCCCATGCTGGTCCACACGTCGGTGGTGACCAGGTCCGCGCCTCGGCAGGCTTCCATGGGGTTGCTGAAGAATTGATAGCTGTCAGCGCTGATTCCACCGGCGCCAGCGGCCAATTTCTCGTCCACTTCGTAGCCGCGCGGGGTGCTCACATGCACCTTGAAGCCCAGCAGCGATGCCGCCTGCAGCCAGGTGTTGGCCATGTTGTTGCCGTCGCCCACCCAGGCCACCGTCTTGCCCTGGATCGAGCCACGGTGTTCGATGAAGGTAAAGATGTCCGCCAGGATCTGGCAGGGGTGGTATTCGTTGGTCAGACCGTTGATCACGGGCACGCGCGAGTTGGCGGCAAAACGCTCGATCTTGGCCTGCTCATACGTACGGATCATCACCAGGTCGGTCATGCGGCTGATGACCTTGGCGCTGTCCTCGATGGGTTCGGCGCGGCCCAGCTGGCTGTCGCCCGTGGTCAGATGCACCACACTGCCGCCGAGCTGGTACATGCCCGCCTCAAAGCTCACGCGCGTACGGGTGCTGGCCTTCTCGAAGATCATGGCCAGCGTGCGGTCCACCAGCGGGTGGTGCTTTTCGTAGGCCTTGAACTTCTTCTTGATGAGCGCGGCGCGCTCGAACAGGTAGGCGTATTCGTCGGCGGAGAGGTCTGTGAACTGCAGGTAATGTTTCAGCGTCGTCATGGCAGTGGGGCTATTCTTCATTCAGCCAGGATGGCTTTGACCAGCGGGGTCAGCTTGGCGACGATTTCGTCGGCTTCGGCGGTGGTGAGGATCAGCGGCGGCACCAGGCGGATCACGCTGTCGGCCGTGACCGACAGCAAGAGGCCTGCCTCGGCCGCGCGGCCGATCAGGGCGCCGCAGGGCTTGTTCAGCTCGATGCCCAGCATCAGGCCCTGGCCCCGGATCTCCTTCACACCGGGCAGGCTGCCCAGCTCGCGCTGCAGTGCCGCCCTGAGGTGCTCACCCACCGTGGTGGCATTTTGCAGCAGGCCATCTTCTTCCATGATGCGAATGGTCTCGACCCCGGCGCGCATGGCCAGCGGGTTGCCGCCAAAGGTGGTGCCGTGGTTGCCGGGTTGCAGCACGTTGGCGGCCTTGGGGCCGGCCACCACCGCGCCAATCGGCACGCCCGAGCCCAGGCCCTTGGCCAGCGGCATCACGTCAGGCACGATGCCAGCCCACTGGTGGGCAAACCACTTGCCGGTACGGCCCATGCCGCACTGCACTTCGTCAATCATCATCAGCCAGCCGCGCTCGTCGCACAGCTTGCGCAACTGCTGCAGGTATTCCACGCGCATGGGGTTGATGCCGCCCTCGCCCTGGATGGTCTCAAAGAACACGGCCACCACATTGGGGTTGCCTTCGGTGGCTTGCTTGATGGCTTCGATGTCGTTGAGCGGCACGCGCACAAAACCCTCGACCAGCGGGCCGAAGCCACTGTAGATCTTGGGGTTGCCGGTGGCCGACATGGTGGCAATCGAACGGCCGTGGAAGGCCTTTTCGTAAACCACGATCTCGGGCTTGGCAATGCCCTTGTCCACGCCGAACTTGCGGGCAATCTTCAGGGCCGCCTCGTTGGCCTCCAGGCCCGAGTTGCAGAAGAACACGTTGGTCATGCCCGACAGCTCCACCAGCTTGGCGGCCAGCTGCTCCTGCAGGGGCGAGTGGTAGTAGTTGGAGGTGTGGATCAGCTTGGTGATCTGGTCCTGCAGCGCGGGCACCAGCTTGGCATGGTTGTGGCCCAGCGTGTTCACGGCAATGCCGCCCAGGCCGTCCAGGTATTCCTTGCCGTTCACGTCCCACACGCGGCTGCCTTGCCCACGGGCCAGCGCGATCGGTACGCGGCCATAGGTGTTCATCACGTGGGGCGAAGCTGCCGGGATGGAAGCGGTCATGCGGAAATCTCCAGACGGTACGGTGGCGAAAAAGCGAGTCACGATTCTAGGGGGAGCAGGGGTGCGGTCTGTTGACGATTGCGCATCACTGCAATGCCGGGCCCTTACCCTCTTTGGGGTGCCTATGTGTAGCGCGCCGGAGGGATTAGGGAGCTAGCTCTTATATAAGAGTTAGAATGTCGCGTTGCGGTGCAACATGCAGTGATCCTGCGTCTGTGCCCTCACTACCACTCCAATCCCCGATGGTTTCCCCCTCCTCCAAAGAAGTCTTCATCCAGGGCATCACCCATGACGGGAAAACCTTTCGTCCCAGCGACTGGGCCGAGCGGCTGGCCGGGGTGATGAGCAGCTTTCGACCCGGTGGAGCCCGGCCAGGCAGCCATCTGAGCTATTCGCCCTGGTGCATTCCCACCACGCTCAACGGCGTGAAATGTGTGGTCGTACACCGCGATCTGCAGGGGCACGAGCCCATGGCCTGGGACTTTGTGATCAATTTCGCCCGCGACAACAACCTGCAGGTGGCCGAGGCCTGCCTGCTGCCCGACCCGCCTCCTCCCGCCAAGCCCTGACCGGCCACGGCCTGACTCCCGGCGCTGCCTGCCGCCCGCGTCGGGCCCGAGGCGTCGCTGCGCAGGGGCATGCCCGCCCGGCAGCCAGCGGGCACTCCCCATCCACCCTTTGATGCGCTTCAGGCTGCTTGGCGCAGTTCTGAACCCCCAACGAAAAAACCGCCCGAAGGCGGTTTGTTCGTTTTTTGCTGGCAGCGCACCCGTTACAAACGGCGAACGGCAGGTGCCGTTCGGGCTGTTTGCCTGAAGTGGGTCAGGCGGCCGTTGCCAGGGCTTTCACCTTGGCAGACAGACGGCTCTTGTCGCGAGCAGCCTTGTTCTTGTGGAAGATGCCCTTGTCAGCCACGGTGTCCACCACGGCTTGCATCTTGGCGAACAGTTCGGTCGCCTTGGTCTTGTCGCCAGCCAGAACAGCCTTTTCGACGTTCTTGACAGCGGTACGGTATTTGGAACGCAGCGAGGTGTTTGCAGCGTTGATCTTGACGTCCTGACGGACGCGCTTGCGGCCCGACGCCAGGCGCGGGTTCTTCTTCTTGGGTTTTGCGGATGCCATTGTTTAGTTCCTTGGGTCTGTGGATGATGCCAGCAAAGCCCGCGATTATAGCCCAGAGCAGTTCCTGTATCCACCCCTGTGCCCGAACCGGCGGAATGCCATTGCCAGCGCACCGGTGGCGCCTGGCTCTGTCAGCGCAACATGTGCATCGCCCTTGACGGCTGAGGGGCACGGCTTCGAGCCCGCCTGTGCAGGCTTGGACGGGTTGAAAAACCTGCCGCCTGTGGCAGCTGTACCCAGGCGCGAAGCGGCGCAGGGGGAATACACTCCCCGCGGTGTCACTGTTCAAAGCCGCCTCCACCGTCTCCCTCTTGACCCTCGTCTCCCGCATCACCGGGCTGGTGCGCGAGTTGCTCATGGCCTCCGTGTTCGGGGTCAGTGCCATGACGGACGCCTTCAATGTGGCGTTCCGCATTCCCAACCTGTTCCGCCGGGTGCTTGGCGAGGGCGCTTTCAGCCAGGCTTTTGTGCCGGTGCTGGCTGCCACCCGGGCCGAGGACGGCGACGAGGGCGCCCGGGTGCTGATCGACCACGTGGGCACCTTGCTGGCCTGGACGCTGGTGCTGCTGTGCATCGCGGGCGTGCTGGGTGCGCCCTGGATGGTGTGGGCCATGGCCAGTGGGCTTCAGCCCCAGGGGTTTGACGCCGCAGTCACGATGACCCGCTGGATGTTCCCCTACATCGGCTTCATGTCGCTGGTGGCGCTGGCGGGGGGCATTCTCAACACATGGAAGAAGTTTGCGGTGCCTGCAGCCTCGCCGGTGTTGCTCAACATTGCGCTCATCCTGTCCATCACGCTGGGCGCGCCCTTGTTCAAGCGCCATGGCATCGAGCCCATCTATGCGCAGGCGGCGGGCGTGATGCTGGGTGGTCTGCTGCAACTGGGCATCCAGGTGCCTGCGCTGCTGCGCCTGGGGCTGCTGCCCCGCATTGGCGTGCGCTGGTCCGCCATCCGCGCTGCGTGGGCGGACCCGACCACCCGCAAGGTGGCGCACCTGATGCTGCCCGCCTTGCTGGGAGTGAGCGTGGCGCAGGTCTCGCTGCTCATCAACACGCAGATTGCCTCGCACCTGGCCACCGGCAGCGTGAGTTGGATCACCTATGCCGACCGCCTGATGGAGCTGCCCACCGCGCTGCTGGGCGTGGCGCTGGGCGTGGTGCTGATGCCGCAGCTGGCCAGTGCCCGCGCCAAGCAGGATGACGAACGCTATTCGGCCATGCTCGACTGGGGGCTGCGGCTGGTGGTGGTGCTGTCGGTGCCCTGCATGGTGGCGCTGCTGGTGTTTGCCAAGCCCCTGGTGGCCGTGCTCTACCACTACGGCGCCTTTGCCGACCGGGACGTGCAGCAGACCACGCTGGCCCTGGCGGGCTACGGGGTTGGCATTGTGGGCATCGTGGCCATCAAGGTGTTGGCGCCGGGCTACTTTGCCAAGCACGACATGCGCACGCCCATGCTGATTGCCGTGGCGGTGCTGGTGCTCACGCAGATGATGAACTTTGTGCTGGTGCCCTATTTGCAGCATGCGGCGCTGACGCTGTCGATTGGCGTGGGGGCGGTCATCAACGCTACCTGGCTGCTGGTGGGGCTGCTGCGGCGCGGCAGCTACCGGCCCTTGCCCGGATGGGGGCGGTTTGCCTTGCAGGTGGTGGCGGCCAGCGCCTTGCTGGCAGTGCTGCTGGCGTGGGGTGCCCAGCATTTCGACTGGGTGGAAATGAAGGCGCAGCGCCTGCAGCGCATCGGCCTGCTGGCCGCGATGATGGCTGCAGCCGCAGTGCTGTACTTTGGCGCCCTGTGGGCGGCCGGCCTGAAGCTGCGCCAGCTGCTGCGCCGCTGAATATCTTCGGCAGGCCTGGACCCCGAAATACCCCGCAAAGCCCGCTCTTCTGTGGCTTGACGCCATGGCGACGGCCCCGTACAAAGCTGCCATGTCCTTGAGCCTTTCCGTGCCCACCTCGCTGGAGTACTTTGCATCGCTGGTGCAGAGCGACGACCACTTTCCGCTGCTCGAAGCCGCCGCCAGCCTCGCGCAGGATGAATACCCCGAGTTCGACGTGCAGCAACTGCTGGGCGATGTGGACCAGCTGCAGGCCCGTATCAAGCGCCGCCTGCCTGCCGACGCACCCGCGCTGCAGCGGCTGCGCACGCTCAACCAGTTCTTTTTTGCCGACCTGGGTTTTGGCGGCAACATCAACAACTACTACGACCCTGAGAACAGCTACCTCAACGCCGTGCTGCGCACGCGCCGGGGCATTCCCATCAGCCTGGCTGTGCTGTGGATGGAGCTGGCCCAGGGGCTGGGCTTGCATGCGCGGGGCATTGCGTTCCCGGGACACTTCATGGTCAAGGTGCTGCTGCCCAAGGGCCAGGTGGTGCTGGACCCGATCTCGGGCCAGTCGCTCAGCCGCGAGGAGCTGGCCGAGCGGCTGGAGCCCTACAAGCGCCGCAATGGTCTGGTGGACGATTACGACGTACCGCTCGGCCTGTATCTGCAGGCCGCCACACCGCGCGACATCATTGCGCGCATGCTGCGTAACCTCAAGGAGGTGCACCGCACCCAGCAGGACTGGCAACGGCTGGTCGCCGTGCTGGACCGGTTGATCGTGTTGTTGCCCGAGGCCTGGGGCGAGCGCCGCGACCGGGGGCTGGCGCACGCCGAGCGTGGCAACACAGCCGAGGCGGTGGCCGACCTGGAGGCCTATCTGGCCCACAGCGAAGACGGGCTGGATCTCGACCTCATCGCCGACCGGCTGAGCGCGCTGCGCAACGCCAACGGCTGATGTCCGGCGCCTGACTCAAAAATAGTTCTAGAACGGCGTGTTGTCTGCAGGCAGCGCTGCCTGCAGCTGCGCCACCTGGCGGCGCAGCTCGGTGTTCTCCGCCGTCAGTTCCACCACACGGATGCGCAGTGTGTGCAACTCGTCGCTGGCTGGAACGGAGTCCGTGGGGGTGTCTGCCGGGCTACCTTCTGCCGGAGCCTCCTCGCGCGGCTTGCGCTTGTTGAGTTCGCGCACGCGTTTGGCCGCCTGCTTGAGTTCATCCTTGCCGGCCACGGCCGCTGCCACCTGTTCCTCGGCGGGCAGGGTGGCGACGGCGGCTGCGGCGTTGATGGAGATAGTGCCGGACTTCACAGCGGCCACCAGCTCGGGGGCCGCCTGTTTCTGGATCTTTTCGATCATCACCACCTGGCTGCTGCTCAGCCGCGCAGCCTTGGCAATGGCCTCGCGGCTGCTCAAAGGGTCCGGGGCGGGCAGGGTGGCTGCGGCTTCAGGCACGTCAGCCGCGGGGGTGGCTTCGGCGGTCTCTGTGGAGGTGGCTGCGCGGGCCTTGCGCTCGGCCATGATCTCGCGCTTGCGCAGCGCCAGCACGCCGCGCTGGAAATCCGACACGCTACGGCGGCCCAGGTGCTGGTCGATCATCCACAGGTGCACGTCTTCCATCGACTGAAAGCGCGGGTTCTGCACGGTCTGGAACGGCAGGCCATGTTTTTGGCAGATGCCGTAGCGGTTGTGCCCGTCCACCAGCACATCGCCCCACAGCACCAGTGCGTCGCGGCAGCCTTCGGTGAGGATGCTGCGTTCCAGCGCGTCGTGTTCGTCGGGGGTCAAGGGTTCGATGTAGGCTTTGAGTTCTTCGTTGACGACGATGTTCATGGTGGCAGGGGGTCCGGGGAGCTGGGCAAGGGGCGGCATTGTAGTGGGGCTTGCCACCGGGCATGTCGGGCGATCACACCTGCCGCACGGTCCCACCTACTGATCGCGCGTGCCTCGCAGGGCCAGCCAGCCCGCAACCGCCGTGAAAGCCGCCACCACGGCCACGATGATCCAGAAGCCGTGGCCGTTGTCGGCCAGCGGCACCCCGCCCACGTTCATCCCAAACAGGCCGGCCAGAATGTTGATGGGCAAGGCCAGCACGGTCACCACTGTCAGCACAAACAGGCTGCGGCTGTTGGCCTCCTGCACGCTGGCGGCGATTTCTTCCTGCAGCAGTTTGATGCGCTCCTGCAGGCCCTGCATGTCGCGCAGCACCACCGAAAACTCCTCGGTCGAATCGCGCAGCTCCTGTGCATCGTCGGCGCCCATCCACGCGGGCGGGTGCTGCAGGAGGCGAAACAGTGCCGCAGGCTCGGGCGCCAGCAGCCGCTGCAGGCGCACCAGCAAGCGTCGCAGCACACCCAGCCGCGCGCGCTTGTGGTCCAGGCGCCCGGCCAGCAGTGCGTCTTCTACATCGTCGATGCGTTGTGTCACGCCCCGCACGATGTCTACCAGGCCCGAGGCCTGGGTGCGCATCAGTTCGGCCAGCAGCGCCACGCTGGAGCAGGGGGCATTGCCGGTGCGCACGGCAGTGCGCAGCACGTCCACCGACCGCAGCGGGCGCGTGCGGCCAGTCACCATAAGGTGCGGCGCCACGCTGGTCCACAGGGTCGCAATGTCCGAAGGCTCGAACGCAAAATCAAAGTGTGCATCGTTGAGCACGGCAATTAGCGTGTCGTCGTCGCGCTCGATGCGGGTCGATACCGAGCGGTCCTTCAGCGCATCAAAAAAGGCTTCCGGCAGATGGGCGTGCCGCTCCATCCAGCGCACCGCCTGCGCGTGGCTCAGGTTGAAGTGCAGCCACAGAAACTGCCCTGACGGCGCGGCGCCTGCCTGAAGGTCGGCCAGCCATTGCGCGGCCTGGGCCGAATCCACCTCCTGCGGCGGGGTGTCGGTACCCAGCAGGTAGCCGCAGATCAGCCCGGCGGCATCTCCGCCGTAGTTCAGGCTGGCGTTGGGGGCGAGGGGATTTGACAAAGCGGCGGAGTGGTCTGCTGTCGGCACGGCCTCGCATGCTGGCCTCTGGGCATGACAGCGTTGTGACAGATCACACCAGTGTCATGGCGCTGTCACTGCAGCGGTCCACCATCGCGCATCTGATTTGCACTACCGCCGGATGCTTGCCCATGTTCTACAACAACGCCCTTGACACGCAGGAGCTGATGCAACGCATCGCCAACGACCTCATCGACAGCTACGACGAAGAGCTGGAACTGGAGATCGAAGACCGCGAGGTCGATGACATCGGCGCCCCCAGCCCTGGCGACAAGCTGGCGCGCCAGCAATACTTCAAGGACCTTTTCCGCCTGCAGGGCGAGCTGGTCAAGCTGCAGGATTGGGTGCAGCACAGCCGCCAGAAGGTGGTGATCCTGTTCGAGGGGCGCGATGCGGCGGGCAAGGGGGGCGTCATCAAGCGCATCACGCAGCGCCTGAACCCCCGTGTGGCCCGTGTGGCGGCACTGCCCGCACCCAACGACCGAGAGCGCACGCAGTGGTACTTTCAGCGCTATGTAGCGCACCTGCCTGCGGCGGGCGAGATGGTGCTGTTTGACCGCAGCTGGTACAACCGCGCGGGCGTCGAGCGGGTGATGGGCTTTTGCACCGACGACGAATACGAAGAGTTCTTCCGCACCGTGCCCGAGTTTGAAAAGATGCTGGTGCGTTCGGGCATCACGCTGGTCAAATACTGGTTCTCCATCACCGATGAAGAGCAGCACCTGCGCTTTCTGGGCCGTATTCACGACCCGCTCAAGCAGTGGAAGCTCAGCCCCATGGATCTGGAAAGCCGCGTGCGCTGGGAGGCCTACACCAAGGCCAAGGAAACGATGCTGGAGCGCACCCACATCACCGAAGCACCCTGGTGGGTGGTGCAGGCGGTAGACAAGAAAAAGGCGCGCCTGAACTGCATTGCGCACCTGCTGTCTCAGCTGCCCTACCAGGAGGTGCCACACCCGCCCGTGGTGCTGCCCGACCGCGTGCGCAACCCCGAGTATTTGCGCCAGCCCGTGCCTGCCAGCATGTACGTGCCAGAGATCTACTAAGACATCTGACGCGCCCCCTGCGGGGCCGAGGGAGGCTACGCGTCCTTCAGCAGTGCAATGGTGGCGATCACATCCCGCACCTTGAAGGGCTTGATCAGCACCCGTCGCACCTGCAGGGCCTTCATTTTCACGGCGGTGGAGGCATCGACCTGCGTGGTGGTCACCGCCACCGGCACGCTGGCACTGACGGCCAGCGTGTCGTTGCGCACTTGCTCCAGCAGGGCGACGGCCTCCTGCTGGTGCTCGTCGATCGAGACGATCACACCCGCAAAGTCCTGGTGTGTCAGCCGCTGCTGGGCCATGCGCACGCTGTTCACCTGCCGCACGGCGGGCAGGTTCAGCTGGCGGGCCGTGGAGACGATGATGCTGCCCGTCAGCGAGCTGGGTTCGATCAGCAAGATGTCCTGGGGGCTGTGATCGCTCATGGGGCGGAGGCTCCCTGCTCGCGGCGCACCAGTTCTTCCACTGCCAGGTCGCGCAGGGAACCGAGGATGGCCAGGTCGATGGCGTCCAGTGTGCGGGGTTTGCTGTCCAGCAGGCACAGGGTGCCCACGTTGTGCCCATTGGGCAGCTTGAGCGGCGCGCCTGCATAAAACTGGATGTAGGGCTCCCCCGTGACCAGCGGGTTGCCGATGAAGCGCTCGTCCTGGTTCACATCAGGCACGACCATGATGTCGTCCTGCAGGATGGCGTGGCCGCAGAACGAGATGCCTCGCGACGTCTCGCACTGGTCCATACCCACCCGCGACTTGAACCACTGGCGGTCGTCATCGATCAGCGAGAGCAGCGCCGTGGGCACATCGAACTCCTGCGCGGCAAAGGCCGTCAGGCGGTCAAACCGCTCTTCGGGCGGCGTGTCCAGAATCAGCAGCTGGCGTAGCGCCTGCAGGCGGTCGGGCTCGTTGGCAGGGCGGGGTGGTTCTTGCATGGAGGCAACCCAGGCGGGCGGTGCGGCAAAGGGCCTGATTATCAGCCGGTGCCGGGTGGTTTGCACGGTATGGCACGGCCTGGCCCACCTCCCTCAGTGGCTGCGCGCACTGCCTTGCGACGGGGTGCCGCCACGCCCGAACTGGTGCCAGGCCCGGCGCAGCTGCGTGTCGGAGCTGAACCCCGCCATCAGCGCCGCCTGCGTCACGTTCTGGCCGGACCGCAGCGCGGCCTCGGCCGTGGCCAGGCGGATGCGGCGCAGGTATTGCAGCGGGGCGATGCCCGCATGTTCGAGAAACAGCCGCGTCAGATGCCGGGGTGAGGTGTGGGCCACCTCGGCCATTTGCGGCACGCTCCAGTCGGCCTGGGGCTGTTGGCCCACGGCGTCCTGCACGCGGTGCAGGGCCGGGTGCAGGTGGTTGCGGTGGTGCAGAAAGGGCGAGAACTCGGGGTCGTTGGGCCCCCGGCGCAGGGCCACCACCATGGCCTGTGCCACCTGCGCGGCCAGCGCGGGGCCGCAGGTGTCGGAGATGCGGTGCAGCAGCAGGTCGATGCCCGTTGTCACGCCCGCGCTGCTGTACACGGCGCCGTCGGCCACAAACACGCGGTTGGCCACCACGTCGCAGCGCGGGTCCACGGCGGCCAGCTCGTCCAGATGCTGGTGGTGGGTGGTGGCGCGGCGCCCCGTCAGCAGGCCGGCATGGGCGGCCAGCACCGAGCCCGCGCACACGGTGATCAGCTCCAGCTGCCCCGCCACGGGCCGCAGCCCGCGCAGCCAGTGCAGCAGCGCGCGGGCCTCGTCACCATCCACCGCGATGTGTTGCCCGGCCAGACCCACCAGCACCACCCAGGCGGGGCTGGGCAGGGTGGCAGGCAGCGGCTCCAGCTGGGTCAGCACGGCACCTACCGACGAGACAGACTCGGGCGTGGGGCTCACAAAGTGCTGCACAAATCGCTCGGGCTGGCCTTGCTTGGCCAGGGTCTGATTGGCGATGCGCAGCGCTTCGGCCGGGCCCGCCCAGTCCAGCACCAGGCTGCCCGGCAGCAGGGCGAAATAGACGTGGATGGGGGACGAGGCCGGGTTCTGCATCGATGGCTTTGGGTCAGGCTAAAAGCGTGTCATGGCTGGGGGTTCCAGGGCGTGTCCATCTGGCGGGCCGTGCGCTCGGACAGCGCCGCGCCCAGCAGCCGGGTGACCAGGTGCAGGCTCATGTCGATGCCGGCGCTGATGCCGGCCGAGGTCACCAGCGCGCCCCGGTCCACCCAGCGCACATTCTCCCGCACGTCGAGCGCGGGGTACTGCGTGCGCAGGTCGGCGGTGTCCTCCCAGTGGGTGGTGGCCGGGCCTTCGGTCAGCACACCGGCTGCGGCCAGAATGAAGGCCCCTGTGCACACCGAGGCCGTGATCTGCGCACGGCCTGCCGCCTGGGCGACCCAGGCGCGGGTGGCAGGGCAGGCCGCAGCGGCATCGACCACGCCGCCGGGCACGATCAGCACATCGGGTGCGGTGGCGCTGGCAAAGTCCGCATCGGGCAACACGCGCAAACCCGCCCGGGCGCGCACCGGGTCCAGGCTGCGGGCCACGCACTGCACCACAAACGGTGCAGGCGCGCCGGGATGTTGCCGCTGGTGCATGCGGCTGGCGGTGGTGAAGACCTCATAGGGCCCGCCCAGGTCCAGGGCCTCCACGTCGTCGAACACCAGGATGGCGACCTGCAATGGCTGGGCGCTCACTGTTGTACCTTCGGCTTCGCCTGCGGTGCGAGCTTGCTTGGGGCGGCCCGGCGCGGCGCTCATGCGGCCGCCCGGTCCAGCGCCTGTTGCACGGTGCACAAGGTCGCAAATCGGCCTTGCAGCACGGTGGCGGTGCGGGTCTTGATGTCGGCCGCCGCCAGCACCTGGCCGTCGGGCTGGACCATGTCCCAGGTCAGCGTGGCATCGGTCACGTAGTCCACGTCCCAGCCCAGGTCGGATGCGTGGCGGGTGGTGGTTTCGCAGCACTGTTCGGTGCGGATGCCGCTCACGATCAGGCGCTGGATGCCATGGCGTGTCAGCCACACATCGAGGCCCGTGCCCACCAGCGCGCTGTGGCGCGACTTGGTGAAGGTGGCTGCTGCGTCGAAGGTGGCCAAGCCTTTCAGCGGCCGCACCTGGCCCGAGGCCCGCGAAAACGGGTTCTCGGCGACTTCGGGGCCGTCGCTGTGGAACACGCGCACCACCGGGATACCCTGGGCGACACACCCGTCGATCAGCGCGTTCTGCGCTCGCAGGTAGGCAGGCAGGTCGTGTTCGGTGAAAAAGGGGCGGTGGCGGAACGATTCCTGGACATCAATCACTATCAGACAGGTTTTCATGGTGTGCTCACAGAGGCAGTGGTTTGGATGTGCTTATGTTCACTGCACGACGGCCGACGGTCCGCACTGACGGAGACAAGATTCGATCAATTTCAGCCATCATTCTGTGGCGAATGACAGGCCTGGCTGGCGCCCCAGGCCATTTCAGGTGCTGCGCTGGCCCTGTGAAGCGGGTTTTGGAGCCATATCAGCGTTATGCGCCGGTACATATTGCCTTTCAAGCTATCAAAGACATAGCACTATCCGAGCGATGCGGGAAGCTGTTAAGGTGGCTAGGGTTTTCCCTGATTCTTGAACATCGACCGCCAGACCCCCTGCCCGCCTATGCCCCGCCGCTCCCGCCTGTTCTCGCTGTCGTCCCTGACGCGGGCCTACCAGCGCAATCTCAAGGCCTTCGCGCGGGCTGCGCGGGCCAGCACCCGGCCGGTGCGGGCCAAGGCAGCATCGAAACTGCGGACAGCGCCGCGCAAGGCGGCGGTTGCCAAGATGCCCTCCACGGCCCGCACACCGCGCCCCGCAGGCAAGCCGGTGCCGTCGCGGGGCGAGTGGATGTCTGGCGTGGCCCCCGGCCCGGCGGGGGCGCGGCGGTTTCATGCCTATGTGCCTGCCGGGCTGGCCCTGCGCCCGGGCGAAAAGCTGCCGCTGCTGGTCATGCTGCACGGCTGCGGCCAGACGGGGCGGGACATTGCCGCCGTGTCGCGCATGAACCGGCTGGCGGCGCGCCATCGGTTTGTGGTGCTGTACCCCGAGCAGGAGCGCATGGCCAACGCCCACGGCTGCTGGAACTGGTTTGAACGCCGCAATGGCCGGGCCGACGCCGAAGCCGCCACGCTGCTGGCCGCCGTGGACAAGGTGGCGCGCCGCCTGCCGGTGGACCTGGCGCGGGTGGCGGTGGCCGGGTTGTCGGCAGGCGCCAGCATGGCGGTGCTGATGGCGGCGCTTTACCCCCACCGGTTCTGCGCGGTGGCCATGCATTCCGGTGTGGCGCCCGGCACGGCCGAATCCGCCGCCACGGCCCTGGCAGCCATGCATGGCCGCCGCGAGGCCCATCTGCCGGACCCTCCTGCGGTTGCCGCTGCGGTCACACCGACGGACGCTACCGTGCTGCCCGTCAGCGCCCCAGCGGCCTTGCCACCGCTGCTGATCGTGCATGGCGATGCCGATGGTGTGGTGTCGGTGCGCAACGCGGCGGCGACCGCCTTGTTGTGGGCCGGTGCGTTGGGGGCGCGGGCGGGTGCCATCCGCACCTTGCAGAGGGGCCAGCGATACCCCATGCGGGTGACCGAATTCAAGGCCCGAGGCCGTACCGTGGTGGCGCTGCGCGAGGTGGTCGGGCTGGCCCATGCCTGGAGCGGCGGCGCCGCGCAGTTGCCCTACAGCGACCCGGCCGGGCCCGATGCGTCGGCGCTCATCTGGGCCTTTGTGGCCCGTCAATTCGCAAAATAATCGAGAAAATGGCCGCAAGCGCCAGTGCTGATTGTGCTTGCTGCTATCAAAAAGTGACTCTTGCGGGTGGCTTCAGGGTGCCCGCAGGCCACTGCCCGGCTGCGGTCACACCAGCCGAGCGGCCACCAGTTCCTTCTTGAGGTAGGCGTAGAACAGCGGCGCCGCCACCAGCCCCGCAGGGCCAAACACGGCCTCGGCCACGAACATCACGCTCAGAAGCTCCCACACGCCCATCTGGGTGCGGCGGCCCACCACCTTGGCGTTGATCACATATTCGGCCTTGTGGATCAGGATCAAAAACCCCAGACAGGCGGCGGCCGCGAGCGGCGACACCGACAGCCCCACGATGGTGATCACCACGTTGCACACCAGGTTACCCACGATGGGCACAAGCCCGGCCACGAAGGTGAAGGTGATCAGCACCGGCGTGTAAGGCAGCTGCAGCCCCCACACCGGCAGCACGAACAGCAGGAACAGGGCGGTGAGCAGGGTGTTGAACGCCGCGATCCAGAACTGCGCCGCCACGATCTGGCGGAACGCCTCGCCAAACAGCGTGATGCGCAGCTTGAGCTGCTGGGCCAGCGGGCCGCGCGCCAGCACTGGCGGGCGCACGGCGGCGAGCGCGCCGATGAGCAGGCCCACATAGGCAAACAGCACCCCGGCGAGCCAGGCCCGCCCCGCCATGGCCAGCGCACCGGCCTTGGCGCCCAGATAGCTGGCAATGATGCGCTGGATGTCGGCCACGCCCTCGGGCAGGTGGGAGGCCATGTCGGCGGGCAGCTTCAGGCGCAGCTCCAGCACCGTGCGGGCCATGTAGGTGAGCAGTTCCTGGTACTGCTGCGGTGCGCTGACCAGGTAGCCACGCGAATGGGTCAGGCCCAGCGCCAGCAGCGCCAGGGGCAGCAGCATCACCAGACCAGCGGCCGTGACCTGGGCCACGCGCAGGCTGGTGGGGGATGGGGCGGCTTGGCGCTGGATCCGGCCCAGCCCCGCTGCAAACCAGCCCGTGAGCGCCCGGGTGAGCAAAAAGCCCAGGCACACACACAACAGGCCGGGCAGCAGGCCACGCCACATCACCACCAGCAGCGCAGCGGCCACCAGCAGATAGCTGGCCACCACGATGCCCTGGTTCAGGGCGCGCGGCGGCAGGGTGGTGGGCGTGGGCTCAGGTTGCGCTGAGGAGGGTGGAGCGGGGCGCTGCGCCATGCGCGGTGAGGGGGCGGTGTTGCTGGCCGGGTATCAGGCCACCACCACGGCGGCGCCTTCGCCACGCGCTGCGATCGTGCCAATCGCGTAGACCTGTTCACCGGCAGCTCGCAGCGTGGCGGCCGTGGCTTCGGCGTTGGCCGCATCCACCACCACCACCATGCCGATGCCGTTGTTGAAGGTGCGGTTCATCTCGATGTCGTCGATGCCCGCCGTCTTCTGCAGCCAGGCGAACAGCTCGGTCTGGGGCCAGCTGCCCTTCTTCAGGTGCGCGGCGGTGCCGTCGGGCAGCACGCGGGGGATGTTCTCCAGCAAACCACCGCCGGTGATGTGGGCCAGGGCCTTGATGGGGTGAGCGGCCAGCGCGGCCAGCACGTTCTTCACGTACAGGCGGGTGGGCTCCATGATGGCCTGCTTGAAGGGCTTGCCGTCCAGCGTGGCGGGCACGGTGCCCTGGCTTTCAGCGCGGTCAATGCACTTGCGCACCAGCGAGAAGCCATTGGAGTGCACGCCGTGGCTGGCCAGGCCCAGCACCACGTCGCCAGGGGCCACGTCCTTGCCGGTCAGGATCTTGGACTTTTCGACCGCGCCCACGGCAAAGCCGGCCAGGTCGTATTCGCCCGCCGGGTACATGCCGGGCATTTCGGCCGTTTCGCCGCCGATCAGCGCACAACCGGAGAGTTCGCAGCCCTTGGCGATGCCGCCGACCACGGCCGCAGCCGTGTCCACGTCGAGCTTGCCGCAGGCAAAGTAGTCCAGGAAGAACAGGGGCTCGGCGCCCTGCACCAGCACGTCGTTCACGCTCATGGCCACCAGGTCGATGCCAACGGTGTCGTGCATGTTCCATTCAAACGCCAGCTTGAGCTTGGTGCCCACGCCATCGGTGCCAGAGACCAGCACGGGCTCCTTGTAGCGCTTGGGCACTTCAAACAGCGCGCCAAAGCCGCCGATGCCCGCCAGCACGCCTTCGCGCATGGTCTTCTTGGCCAGCGGCTTGATGCGCTCGACCAGGGCGTCGCCCGCGTCGATGTCAACGCCGGCGTCTTTGTAGGAGATGGGGGTGGAGGGGGCAGAAGAGCTCATGGGTGGTGTGGTGCTGGTAGGCCCGCCGGGCGGGCTGGAATCCGGGGATTTTAAGGGGCACGCCTCGGCGCCCCGGCGCAGAGCCTGTTCAAGGTCTTTTTGGTGATCGCATTGGAGTGCAATCGGGAGGAGTGGATGCGTCGGATGCGCCGCATGGGCTCATGCCCATGCAAGCAGCCGGGGCGTTCAATCGCCCGATTTCACTCCAACCCTTCGGGCAAGTGCCTTGCCGGGCGGTCTGCGGCGTTGCGGCGCTTGCCAATAGCATGGGCTATTGGCTGCACACCGCGCCTTGCATCCCATCCCGGCAAGGGACTTGTGCGACTCCAAAAAGACCTTGAACAGGCTCTTACCCCTGTGTGGCAGGGGGCTTTGGGGTGCGGCCATGCCGGGCAGATTGCACCAGTACACCGGCCAGAGCCAGCGTGGCAAACAGGATTCCGGCACCAAACGTGGCACTGGCGCCCAGCTGGTCCCACAGCAGGCCTGCCAGCCCGCTGGCCACCAGCAGTGCCACGCCGCTGACCAGGTTGAACATGCCAAACGCCGTGCCCCGCAGGTCGGCCGGTGCGGTGTCGGCCACCATGGTGGCCAGCAGCCCCTGCGTCATGGCCATGTGCAGGCCCCACAGCGCAATCCCCAGCCAGGCGGCGGCGCCCCGGTCGCTGAGGGCCAGCAGCGCATCGGCAGCGATCAGCGCCACCAGCCCCCAGGCCAGCAGCGTGGTGTGGCGGGTGCTGTCTGCCAGTTTGCCCAGCGGGTAGGCGCCCAGTGCAAACACCACGTTCATCAGCACCAGCACCAGGGGCGTCCAGGCCAGTGGCAGGCCACCCTGTTGCACGCGCAGCACCAAAAATGCCTCGCTGAAGCGTGCCAGCGTGAACACAGCGCCCAGCGCCACCACCCACCAGTAGGCGCCGCCCAGGCGGCGCAAGTTCTCGCGGCGGATGGGGTTGGTGCGCACGGCGCTGGCGGCGCGCTCGGGCTCGCGCACGCCCACCAGGAGCAGTGCCACGCACAGGGCGGCCGGAATCACGGCCACCCAGAACACGGCGCGGAAGTCATTGGCCCACAGCAGCATCAGCCCCATGGCCAGCAGTGGGCCCAAAAAGGCGCCCACGGTGTCCAGGGACTGCCGCAGCCCGAATGCCGCGCCCCGCATGCCGGGCGGTGCAAGGTCGGCCACCAGCGCGTCGCGCGGCGCGCCGCGTATGCCCTTGCCCACCCGGTCGAGCAGGCGCGCCGTGACCACCAGGCCCACGGTGGGAGCGATGGCAAACAGGGGTTTGGACAGTGCACCGAGCCCATAGCCCAGCACCGCCAGCGGCTTGCGCCGCCCCCACCAGTCGCTCAACACCCCCGAAAACACCTTGAGCATCAAAGCCGTGGCCTCGGCTGCCCCTTCAATGAGGCCCACCGTGAGCATGCTCACGCCCAGCGTGGTGACCAGGAACACCGGCAGCAGGCTGTGGATCATCTCGGACGACACGTCCATCAGCAGGCTGACGAAGCCCAGCGCCCAGATGCTGGCGGGCAGGCGCTTTGCAGGGGAGGTGGGAGGTGTCATGGTGCAAGGCAGGGTACGGTGGTGCCGGGCGGCGGCCCAGGGGGCTGGCAGCAGACTAAAATCGCGGCCATTGTCGCCCAGCCCCTGCGAGGGAGCCGGTCGGTGACCACGCGCCGTATGCCACTTTGTCGCCGCGCCTGGCCGCAGTCATCGACGGCCCGGTGCCTTCCCACCCACTTGTGATGCCGCTGCTGACCCTCTTCCTGACCGCCGCTTCCGCACCTTCCGCCACGGTTCAGCCTGCACTGTGCGGGCGCCGCGCATGACGATGAAGCAACTGGCGCTGGACATCGGCCTGGCCACCGGGCCCACCCTCGACCGTTTTTTTGCCGGGCCCAACGAGGCCGCGCTGCAGCACCTGCGCCTGGCCGCCGGGGCGGGCAGCAGTGAAGCCACCCGCTCCCCGGTGCCCACCTACCTCTGGGGCGAGCCGGGCAGCGGCAAGACCCATTTGCTCCAGGCCGTGCGCCAGGCCCTGCGCGAGCAGGGCTCCAGCGTGGGCTGGCTCGACCCCTCGGTGGGCGAGCCGCCCGATTTTGATGAACGCTGGGCCGCCGTGGTCATGGACGACGTGCACCTGTACAGCACCGCCCAGCAGGCCACGGCCTTCAACTGGTTCGTCAATGCCATCAGCCCCGCCAGCGGTAGCCAGCGCTGGGTGCTGGCGGCTGGCGATCTGCCCCCCGCCGACCTGCCGCTGCGCGACGACCTGCGCAGCCGTCTGGGCTGGGGCCATGTGTTCCAGCTGCAACTGCTGGGCGAGGCCGAGCGCCGCGCCGTGCTGCGCCAGGAGGCCGATGCGCGCGGCGTGTTCCTGGGCGACGAAGTCATGGACTACATGCTCAACCGCTTTTCGCGCGACCTGGGCAGCCTGATGCAGCTGCTGGACCAGCTCGACGCCTTTGCCTTGCGCACCCAGCGTGCCATCACGATTCCGCTGCTCAAGACAATGCTCGAGTCGGAATAAAAAATGAGGGACAACCCCCTGAGCGGCTGCGCCGCTTCCCCCTTCTCTCGCTGTGCTGCGCACCGCGGGAAGGAGGACGCCGCCAGCGCGGCGGGGCGGCCCTTGCGCGGCGGCCGCTGGGTTTGGGCGGCGACAGTTTTTGCAACCGCTCGCGCAGCGCAACTTATTGAATGATTGAAATGCAAAGAAGCCGCCTTCGCTTGGCGCTGTTTGACCTGGACCACACGCTGCTGCCGCTCGACTCCGACTACGAGTGGGGCGAGTTCACCATCCGCATCGGCTGGAACGACCCGGTGGAGTTCGCGCGCCGCAACGACGAGTTCTATGCCCACTACCAGGCGGGAACGCTCGATGTACACGACTACGTGCGTTTCGCGACCGAGGCCGTGCGCCTGCGCGGGCCCGAGGCCGCAGCGGCGGCGCACCAGCAGTTCATGCGCGAGGTCATCACCCCCGCCATCCAGCCCCAGGCGCTCGACCTGATCCGCCAGCATCAGGCAGCGGGCGACGAGGTGGTGATCGTCACTGCCACCAACGAGTTCGTGACCACCCCCATCGCCCAGGCGCTGGGGGTGCCGCAGCTGCTGGCCGTGCAGCTGGTGCGCGACGCCAGCGGCTGGTACACCGGCGAGATTGACGGTATCCCGACCATGCGCGAAGGCAAGGTGCGCCGCATGGAACAATGGCTGGCCGAGCGGCAGCTCAGCTGGGCCGACGTGGAGAGCACCTTCTACAGCGACTCCATGAACGACGTGCCCCTGCTGGAGAAGGTGAACCACCCGGTCGCCACCAACCCCGACCCGCGCCTGCGCGCCCTGGCCCAGGAGCGCGGCTGGCGCATACTGGACCTGTTTGCCGAGCCTGCCAGCCAGACGGCCTCCTGACCCCCTGCGCTCGCAGTCCCCTGATATCTCCCTACCCATGATCAAGAAGTTCATCGACAAACTGCTGGGCAAATCGACGCCCGGGACCTCCGGCGGCAAGCCCCATTTCGGCAAGCGCGAAGAGGTGCCCGCCAGCGTGCACGGCATCAACCCCGAGCTGGTGGACCGCCGCGCCGCCGAGGTGGTGCAGACGCTCAAAGACGCCGGCTTCGAGGCCTACATCGTGGGTGGCGCTGTGCGCGACCTGTTGCTGGGCCTGCGTCCCAAGGACTTTGACGTGGCCACCAACGCCACGCCCGAGCAGGTCAAGGGCCTGTTTCGCCGCGCCTTCATCATCGGCAAGCGCTTTCGCATCGTGCATGTGGTGCACGGCCGGGGCCGCGAGCACGAGGTGATCGAGGTCTCCACCTTCCGCGCCTACCTCGACAATGCCGCAGCGGGTCAGGTGGCTGGCAACGAAAAGACCAGCAAGGCGCAGCTGTCGGGCATGCAGCATGCCGTGGACGCCAGCGGCCGCGTGCTGCGCGACAACGTCTGGGGCCCGCAGGACGAAGACGCGACGCGCCGCGACTTCACCGTGAACGCCATGTACTACGACCCGGTCAGCCAGATCGTGGTCGACTACCACAAGGGTTTGCAGGACGCGAAGAAGAAGACGCTGCGCATGATTGGCGACCCCGCCACGCGCTACCGCGAAGACCCGGTGCGCATCATCCGCGCCGTGCGTTTTGCGGCCAAGCTCAGCCCGCTGGGCTTCAGCATCGATGCCAAGTCGGCCGCGCCGCTGGTGCAGTCGCAGGCCCTGCTGGCCGAGGTGCCTCAAAGCCGCATGTTTGACGAAATGCTCAAGCTGCTGCAGACCGGGCACGCCATCGCCACCATCGAGCAGCTGCGCAAGCTGGGCATGTCCAAGGGCATCTACCCGCTGCTGGACGTGGCCGTGGAGCGCGCCGACACACCGTTTGTCAAAGCGGCCCTGGTGGACACCGACCGCCGCGTGAACGAAGGCAAGCCCGTGGCCCCCAGCTTCTTGCTGGCCTGCGTGCTGTGGGAAGACGTGCGCAATGGATGGCAGGAGCGCCTGAACCAGCGCCAACACCCGCTGCCCGCGCTGCAAGAGGCCATCGACGAGGTGTTCGACAAACGCATTGGCGACGTGTCGGGCCGCGGCAAGCTGGCCGCCGACATGCGTGAGATCTGGGTGATGCAGCCGCGTTTTGAAAAGCGCGTGGGCAACACGCCGTTCGGCATGGTCATGCAGCCGCGCTTTCGCGCCGGGTTCGACTTCATGCGCCTGCGCGCCGATGTGGGCGAAGTCGAGGAAGCCCTCGCCGAGTGGTGGCAAGACTTCCAGGCGGCGGACGATGAGCGCCGCGACGACCTGATGGACCAGGCCAAGGAAGAGCAGAAGGCCCGCCAGAAAGCGCAGCCTGTGGTCAAGCGTGTGCCTCGCAGTGCACCTGCTGCAGCACCACGTGCCCCTGGCACCGTTCAAGACACAGACCATGCGGGGGGCGAGACCGAATGGGCCACCGAAAGCGGCGCGCCCAAGAAGCGCCGCCGTCGTCGCCGCAAGCCCGGTGGTGGTGGCGGCGAAGGTGCAGCACCTGCTGCCGCTGGCGAGTGAGTTGGCCGGACGTGGGGGAGCAGGCTGAGCGGCCCTCTCGGGTCTATGTGGGCCTGGGGGCCAATCTGGGAGAGCGGCAAGCCGCCTTGCGCAAGGCTTTGGCGGCCATGGGTCAATTGCCCGGCACGCGGGTCCTGCGCGTGTCGCCGCTCTATGGCAGCGCACCGGTCGATGCCGGTGGCCCGGACTACCTCAACGCCGTGGCCGAGCTGACAACGACCCTGGCACCTGACGCCCTGCTGGGTGCCCTGCAAGCCATCGAGCTATCTGCCGGCCGCGAGCGCCCCTACCGCAACGCGCCGCGCACGCTGGACCTCGACATTCTGTGGTTTGGCGACCAGGTGATCGACACCCCCACACTCACCGTGCCCCACCCCCGCATGGCCGAGCGCGCGTTCGTGCTGCGCCCCCTGGCCGATCTGGTGCCTGGGCGGGTGGATGCGTCGGCGTTGCAGGCCGTAGCGTCTCAGGACATCCACCAGCTGGAAGGCCCGGCTTGGGTGGGCACTTTGTCGGGTGAATAATTTGCTCCTAAATTGGGAGCTTTTTGCGCTTTGTAGATAAGCGCCAGGGCCTGAAAAGGCTTAAAAATACTCCCGTCTGCATTGGCTTTGCGGGCGACAGATGAAACGGACGCGGTCCAACGCCAGTGCCGCCGTGGAACCGGCTCCGCCGGGCCTCGGGTGGCGTCTCTCTCGGAGGCTGGGAGGCCGCAGCCGCAAGCCTGCCCGCGCAGGCGTGGACGGCATCGAAGAGGTGCCGCCTCAGGCGGCAGCACCGAGCGGATTGCGTCTCAGAGAGTCAATCGACTTTTGCCCCGGACGCCTTCACCACTTGCTGGTACTTGGCACGCTCGCTGGCCATGAAGCTGTCGAACTGCTGCGGCGTGGTGGCCACGGGCTCCGCCAGCAATGCGGCAAAGCGGGTCTTCGTTTCGGGCGCGTTCAGTGCCGCCACAAAAGCCTTGTTCAGCTTGTCGATGATGGGCTTGGGCGTGGCGGCCGGCGCCACCAGGCCCCACCAGGTGTCGATGGAAAAACCCTTGAAAGTCGCGGACAGCGGTGGCACGCCTGGCAGCGAGGCCGAGGCGTCGAGCGAGGTCACGGCCAGCGCCTTGAGCTTGCCCGCGCGGATGTTGGGCGCTGCGGCGGCCAGATTGTCGATGTTGAAGTCCACCTCGCCCGCCAGCAGTGCCAGCTGGGCCGGGTTGGCGCCCCGGTAGGGGATGTGCAGCGCGTAGATGCCGGCGCGCTGCTTGAACATCTCGCCCGCCAGGTGGCCCGCGCTGCCGTTGCCGCCACTGCCGTAGTTGAGCTTGGCGGGGTTGGCCTTGGCGTAGGCGATGAGGTCGGTCACGGTGTGGATCTTGAGCTGCTCGGCCTTGGCGGCGTTCATGACCAGCACATTGGGCACGCGCACCATCTGCGTGATGCCGGCAAAGTCCTTGCCTGCGTCATAGGGCATGCGGGCATACAGCCAGGGGTTGACTGCGTGGGTGGCGGTGGCCGCGATGCCGATGGTCAGGCCATCGGGTGCAGCTTTGGCAATCGCGTCGGCGCCGATGTTGCCGCCCGCGCCGCCCTTGTTGTCGATGATGACCGTGCCCAGCGATTCGCGCACGCGCTCGGCCAGTGCGCGGGCCGTGACGTCGATGGGGCCGCCCGGGGCATACGGCACGATCAGGCGGATGGGCTGGCCGGCATCCTGAGCCCAGACGGCGGGGGACGAAAAAGCCGTTGCAGTGGCAGCGGCGGTGGCGAGGAGGATGAGGTTTCTGCGGTTCATGGGCGCCATTGTGCAAAAAAATCGTAAGAAAGCTTATGAAGCCCTGAGGGGGTGATGGTCAGGCGGGGACGTTCATGCCGTGCGAGGCGCGCTGAGCGCCACGCCCAGGTCTTCCACCAGCATGCCCAGTTCGTGCGACGAGCGGATGTCCAGCTTCAGGAAGATGGCGGACCGGTGCGTGTCCACGGTGCGCGGGTCGATGGGGCGCTCCGGGTCACGCTGCGCCAGCGCACGGGCCACTTCCTTGCTGCTGAGGCCCGTGCCCAGCAGTTGGGCCACCTCTTGCTGGCGTGGGCTCAGGGCGTTCCAGCGCTCGCGCAGCTGGTGCTGCCGTTGTGTCTGCCGTGCCTGCGTTTGCGACAGCGTGGAGGCCTTTTCGACAGCGGCCAGCAAGGTGGCTTCGTTGCACGGTTTTTCGAGCCAATCCACCGCCCCTTGTTTGACGGCTGCCACGGCGGAGGACAGCTCACCGTGGGCCGATAGGAACACGGTCTTGAGCGCGCTGTGGCGCTGGCCGAGTTCGTGGAATACCTGCAGCCCGCTCAAGCCTTCCATGCGCAGGTCCAGCA
Organism: Acidovorax delafieldii; assembly: GCF_007993815.1. Taxonomy (GTDB): domain Bacteria; phylum Pseudomonadota; class Gammaproteobacteria; order Burkholderiales; family Burkholderiaceae_C; genus Acidovorax; species Acidovorax delafieldii. The sequence goes on along the minus strand of NZ_VJWE01000001.1, from coordinate 141,700 downwards.
GCACGCAGCCGGGGTGGTCCAGTGCAGCCTGCGCCAGAAAGGCCTCGCCGCCGTCAAAGGCCCGCACCGTGTACCCGCGTGCGAGCAGCAGTGCGGCCAGCGATTGGCGCACGCCTTCGTCGTCGTCCACGATATAGACCACAGTGGGGTCCGGCGAGTCAGCGGCGATGGGGGCAGTGTCGTAGGTCATGGCGCGGTGGCATTCTCGGTGGCGGGGGGGCAGGGCAGGCGGATCTCGAAGACCGCGCCGCCGCCTTCTCGATTGCGGGCCTGTAATTGGCCCCCCATGCTTTCAATGATGGAGCGGCAGATGTTGAGACCCAGGCCGAGACCGTCGGAACGTGTGGTGAAGAAAGGCTCGAACAGGCGCTCGGCGATGCCGGGCGGCAGGCCTGGGCCCCGGTCCAGCACTTGCACCAGCGCTTGGCTATCGTCTGCGGCCATGCGCAGCCGCAATTCGTGCCCGCCGGGCGGGGGCTGGTGGGTCTGCATGGCCTGCAGGGCGTTCAGGCCCAGGTTGATCACCACCTGCTCCAGCAGCACGCGGTCTGCGTTCACCGGCAAAGGGGCGCCGGCCTGTTCCACACGCACAGGGATCCCCTGGCGGCGAGCCTCGGCGCGCAAGAGCAGCTCCAGCGACTGCTCCACGATGGCAGACAGATCGCAAGGCTCGCGGCTTTCAGGGTGCTGGCGCACCCAGCGGCGGATGCGGCCCACGATGTCGGCGGCCCGCAGCGCCTGGGCCGACAGGGCCTCCAGGCTGTCGTGGAGGGGGCCGGTCTTGCCCTGGGCGGCCAGCGCCCGTGCGGCAGCCGCATAGTTGACCAGGGCGGCCAGCGGCTGGTTCAGCTCGTGGGCCAGGGTGGATGCCATCTCGCCGACAGTGATCACGCGCTGCACCCGCTGCAGCTGGGTCTCGCGCTGCTGCTGCTGCTCTTCGGCCCGCTTCTGCGCGGTGATGTTGACCACCGAACTCATCCAGCCGATGTGCTGGCCGCTGCCGTCGATCAGGCGTGTGGTGTAGAACATTGTGTACACGTCCGACCCGTCACGGTGCCTCAGCCGGTTCTCCCGCCCCTGCGGAAACGCGTTGCCAGCCAGCACGGTGTCGCTGTCGTTCCAGTGGCGGTCCAGCTCGTCAGGGTGCCAGTACGGGTAGGGCGGCAGCTGGCCGATGAGTTCGTCGGCCTGGTAGCCCACCATATCGCACATGGCCGCGTTGACATAGACGATGCGCCCTTCGAGGTCGCGGGCGCGCATGCCCACCAGCAGCGAGTCCTCCATGGACTGGCGGAACGCCTGGGCCTGCTGCAGCGCGTGGGTACGCTCCTGCACGCGCTGCTCCAGTTCGATGCGGGCCAGCCGGTTTTCGGCGAGGCGCCGCTCGCGCAACTGCCAGTACAGCGCGCCCAGCACCAGCAGGCCCGACGCCAGCGTGGCCAGTGCCCAGGCCTGTTGCCGCGCCAGGGCCACCACGCGGCTGTCGGCAGTGACGGTGAGGGTCCAGCCCAGGTCGGGCAGCTTCTCTTCGAACGCCAGGTAGCTTTTGCCGCCAGCGCCGTCCAGGCGCAGTTCAGTACCGGGCGGGTCGTCTTGGGGGTGCAGGGTCCAGGGCACGGCGCGCGGGGTCCATCCTGTGCCGTACTGTTCGTTGTGCTGCAGCTGCTGCACGAGTGGGGTGGGCAAGGGCTGGCTGGCGCGGTAGAGCCAGCCGGGCACGGAGCCGAGAAAGACGATGCCCCGCTCGTCCGTCACGAACACTGGATCGCGCAGCTGGGCCCATGGGTCCGAGATGGGTTCCATGCGCACCTTGACCGCCACCACGCCGATCACGCGGCCCGCATCGACCACGGGGGCTGAGACAAACAGGCCGGGTTCGCCCGTGGTCTTGCCCACGCCATAAAAGCGGCCCGTCTGGCCCGCCAGGGCATCGCGAAAGTACGGCCTGTTGCCGTAGTTCTGGTGCACAAAGCTGTTGGGGGTGTCCCAGTTGCTGGACGCGAGGGTGAGGCCCTGCGGGTCCATCACGTACAGCATGTCGGAGCCCGCATGCTGGTTCACCGCCTGCAGGTAGACATTGGCTGCGTCGCGTACGGCCTGCGATGAAGGTTGCTGCAATAACTGGCGCACCAGCGGGTGCTGCGCGGTGGTGAAGGGCAGGTAGTTGTAGCGCGTGGCCACGCCACGCAGCGCCAGGGCTTGCACCTCGCCCAGGCGGCGCAGGTTGTCCCACTGGGCGTCGCGTTCGCTCTGTTCTGCCCATTCGCCCGCGCCCCACACCAGCAGGGCCGCCAGGCACAGCAGCGTGGCAATGAAGCCTCCGCGCCGGACTTGATGCCAGCGGCGGGGCGCGCCCTGCGGGGCTGGCGGGGCGGGCGCTGCACGCACCATGGGTTGTGGTCCAGGTGTCTTTATCGGCCTTGCGGGGGCGTGTCAGCCGCCGTGTTTGTCGGCTTCCGACGTGAATGCGTCGGCAAAAAACTCTTCCGGCGGCAGGCCGCGCTGGGCGCTGTAGGCGTCACGGGCGGACTCGACCACGATGGGCGCGCCACACGCATAGACCTGGTGACCTGAGAGATCCGCAAAGTCGTCCAGCACCGCCTGGTGCACAAAGCCTGTGCGGCCGGTCCAGCCGTCCTCGGGCAGCGCATTGGAAATGACCGGAACGTAGCGCAACCACGGCAATTCGGCCACGCGGGCCTGCACCCAGTCGGCCAGGTACAGATCGCCAGGGCGACGGCCGCCCCAGTACAACACGGTGGGGCGGCTGATGCCCTTGAACTGCAGGTGCTCGATCAGCGCCTTGATGGGGGCAAAGCCGGTGCCGGATGCCAGCAGCACGATGGGCTTGTCGGAGTCTTCGCGCAGGAAAAAACTGCCAAACGGACCTTCGACACGCAGGATTTCCTTCTCCTTCATCGCCCCAAACACATGGTCGGTGAACTTGCCGCCGGCCATGTGTCGAATGTGCAGCTCCACACCCGGTGCCTCTGCCTGGGTGTGCGGCGCGTTGGCCATCGAGTAAGCGCGTCGGGTGCCGTCGCGCAGGATGAACTCAATGTACTGGCCCGCGTGGTATCGGAAGGTGTCTGCGGCAGGCAGCTGCAGGCGCACCTGCATCACATCGTCTGATTTCTTTTCGAGCGAGGCCACGCGCACCGGCATCTTCTTGACGGGGTAGGCGCTTTCGTCGGTGACCTGGCGCGATTCGAGCACCACGTCGGACAGTGGCTGTGCGCAGCAGGTCAGCACCAGGCCTGCGGCCTCTTCATCGGCCGTGAGGGCCTTGGATTGGTGGGCGCCGTGCTGCACGGTGCCGCTGAGTTTTTTGCACTTGCACGAGCCACAGGCGCCGTCCTTGCAGCCGTAGGGCAGGCCCACGCCACTGCGGATGGCGGCGGCCAGGATGGCTTCGCCCGCATTGGCACTGAAAGCGCGGCCACTGGGCTGCACGGTGATCTGAAACGCTGCGGTGGTGGCAGCCTCGGCGCTGGTCATGTGTGGGTATCCTTGGAGTCGTCTCTAGCTAAGCAAACGGACCCGATTTTGCCCTCAAACCAGAACCCCCTCGGCGCGCTGCCAGCGCGCTTTCGTCGCGAACGCCTGCTCATCGTGGGCTGTGGTGATGTAGGTCAACGGGTGCTGCGCCATCTGCAGACGGGCCCCGGGGCCGGGCGCATGCAGGTGCTGACACTGACCTCCAGCGCTGGGCGGGTGGCGGAGCTGCGGGCACAAGGGGCCCGGCCTCTGGTGGGCAATCTGGACGATGCGGGCACCTTGCGCAGGCTGTCCGGCCTGGCGACGCGGGTGCTGCATCTGGCGCCCCCGCCGGGGGAGGGCGCAGGGGGCGATGCCTGGTGGCGTGACCCCCGTACCGTGGCGCTGACTCGCGCGCTGCGGCTGCGCACCTTGCCAATGTCGTTGGCCTACGCGTCCACCAGCGGTGTGTATGGCGACTGCCAGGGGGCCCTGGTGCCAGAGACTCGGGCCGTGGCCCCCGGCACACCTCGCGCCCAGCGCCGTGTGAATGCCGAGCGCGCCGTGCGCCACTTGGGCCGTGCCGGCGTGCGGGCCACCGTGTTGCGCATTCCGGGCATCTACGCCCCCGACCGCGAGGGCGGTACGCCGGAGGCCCGCTTGCGCCGGGGCACGCCTGTGCTGGTGGCCGAGGACGATGTGTTCACCAACCACATCCATGCCGAAGACCTGGCGCGCGCCTGCATGGCGGCTGTGTGGAAGGGGCGTCCGCAGCGCGCCTACAACGTGAGCGACTCCACCCACATGAAGATGGGCGACTACTTTGATCTGGCGGCTGATCTGTATGACCTGCCTCGCCCGCCGCGCGTGCCTCGCAGCACAGCGCAAGAGCAGCTGTCGCTGATGCTGCTGAGTTTCATGAGCGAATCGCGCCGGCTGGACAACCAGCGCATGCTGCGCGAGCTGGGTCTGCGGTTGCGCTACCCCAGTGTGGCCGAGGGGTTGCGAGCCTGAGAGGCTGGAGAAATCCGCGCTCTCCTCACCTTGCCCACATGGGCGCCCGATCAACGGGGGTAGCTATTGCCCTGGGCGTCGTAGCAGCGGAACACGTTGCACTGTGTGAATTTTTTGGGGGTGGGCGCCGGCGGCTGCACGGGCGTAGGCCGCACCGGGTAATGCGGTGGGGGCACGACGACTACCGGCGTCGTGGTGCTAGTTGACCGTGGGCGGGACTTCTCCACCTCCGCATAGCCCTGAGGGCCCAGGCAGTCCAGGTCGACCTGCCGCTGCGCCGCCTCCACCCGCAGGTTTTGTTCGTAGCCGCCGCCGGTGACACTGCTCAACACCACATCCAGGTTGCGCCGTGAACGGGCGCACTCCGGGGAGCGTGCGTAGTCTGTGGTTTTGGCAGGAGCGGTCTGGTCGCGTTGTGTATTGCGCCGTGATTCGGTCTCGGCAGCGGTCGCCTCGGCCTGCAAGCGCTGCTGTTTGCGCGCCAGCGCCTCGGCGGCTTCTTCGCGCTCCTGCTGGATCTCCTGCGGAGTTTTGCGGGCCTCCACCTCACGCACGGTGGTGCCGCTGGCGCATTTGCCGTCGGTGTAGGTGACCTTGCCCGTGGCAGCGTCGGTGCAGCGCACCACCTGCGCCTGGGCACCCAATGGAGGTAGTGCACCCAGAAAGACCACGCACAGGCCAGCGATAAGGGTATGGGTACGTGGTTTCATGGTGGCTGGAGAGTTGTGGGGGGTAGCGGGGTCAGCGCCAGGCCATCACGGCTTGTCCGGGCTGTTGGACTGCTGACGGGAGCGCCAGTCGTACGGACTCGGGGTGTAGCTGTCGGGTGCCAGGCGGCCGGGGCGGTTTTCGCGGTTGCGGCGGTCTTCGGCAGCGCGGCGATCCCGTTCGGCCTGCTCCCGGCGGGCCTGGTCCTGTTCTCGGGCTCGGCGATCCAGTTCACGGGCCTGCTGGTCGCGGCGTTCGCGTTCGCGGGCTGCCCGGTCGCGCTCAGCGCGGTCACGGTCACGCTCTCTTTCGCGCCAGTCATTGCGGTTACGGTCGTTGTCCCACCGGTTGTCGTCACGGTCACGTCCGCCGTAGTAGATGGCGGGCGGTGGCGGCGGGGCCGAATAGATCACGCCAGGCGCACGGTACACAGGCGGCGCCTGGTACACCGGCGGCGGGGCACTGTAGATGTAGCCTGGCTGTTCGTACACCGGGTAGCGCGGAGAGTCGTAATAAGGGTCGCCCGGCACGGTGGCACACCCCGTCACCAGGGCCCCCAGGACCGTGGCGGAAAGAATGCGGGTGATGGTGTAGGTCATGGTGATCAGACTCCGGCCGGGTGGGCGCGTTCCGCCTTGTCCGTAAAGCCCATGAAAAGCGCTCCGGTGGAGCGTTACAAATTTCAGGGGTCTGGCACAGGGGGCCAATCACTTTAGCGCGCGGGGACGGCTTTTGGTTGACTCGGCGCATGCACAGGTGCCGATGGAGGCTGTAACAACCCGTGAATATGGGGCACGCCTGCTGCTTGATATCGTCAAAAATGATAGCTATCAGAGTACGTTTTACGGACGCAATCAACTGATTCAACCAAAAAATCGGACCCGCAAAAAACAAACGGCCCCGCAAGGCCGTTGTGTTCCAGCGGATAGGGCGCTGGTTTACTTGGGCAGTACGCGGCGGATGGTCTCCGCCAGGTCTTCCGCCACAAACTTGGCTACATAGCCATCGGCCCCGACGCTGCGCACATGGTCTTCGTTGGCCGAGCCCGACAGCGAGGAGTGGATGACCACCGGCAGCCCATGAAAGCGGGCGTCCTGCTTGATGTTGCGCGTCAGCGTGAAGCCGTCCATCTCCGGCATTTCCAGGTCGGTCAGCACCATGGCCACGCGGTCAAGCACCGTCTTACCCTCGGCCTCGGCACTTTTGGCGATGGCATTGAGCCGGTCCCAGGCCTCCTTGCCGGATTTCACCATTTCATACGGCGCGTTGAGCACCTTGAGCTCTTGCTCGATGAGCGAGCGGGCCACGAACGAGTCGTCCGCCGCCAGGATGATGCAACCAGGCTTGAGCTTGAGCTTGGCGCCCACCTTTTCCTCTGTGACCTCGTGACCGTCAGAGGGCGAGATCATCTGCAGGATGGCTTCCACGTCCAGCACCTGCGCGAGGCGGGACTCGTCGGTGTTGCCGTCCAGACGGGCAATGCTGGTCACCAGCTTGCCAGCAGCGCCGCTGGTTTCCGCCGACAGCACCTGTTTCCAGTCCAGGCGCACGATGTCTTCCACCGACTCGACCGCAAACGCCTGGGTGGTGCGTGCGTACTCTGTCACCAGCATGATGTTCAGGCCCGTCTGTGGCTTGCAACCCACGATGGAGGGCAGGTCCAGCACCGGAATCACCTGTCCGCGCAGGTTCACCACCCCGAGCGAATGGGCCGTGGTGCCCGCAATCGGCGTGATGCTGGGCATGGCCACGATCTCGCGGATCTTGAAGACATTGATACCGAACAGCTCGGACTTGCCCAAGGCGCTGTCGATGCCCAGGCGAAACAGCAGCAGCTCGAACTTGTTGGTGCTGGTGAGGTTGGTCCGCTCGTCGATGTCCTGCTGGATGGCTTTCATGTTGGATCCTTCGCGCGGTAATGAAGATACGAAGATACGCGCTTTTACAAATTCTAGGACCCAAACGGCACGCGCAGTGCGCTAAATCTTCAGGCAATACCCGAATAGTGCGCTGCAGCATCCGTGCGTGGCGGCGCCGTCACACCCTGTCCGGCGTGACCGGCTCAAAGTGCACAACGGTGGGGAACGGATCGTAAAAATGGTGCAGCAGCCCTTTCCACTCCTGGTACTGGGCGGACTGGCGGAAACCCACCTCGTGGTCGGCCAGGGTGGCCCAGCGCACCAGCAGCACATAGTCCTGTGGCCGCTCCATGCAATGCCCCAGCTCATGGGACAGGTAGCCGGGCATGGAGGCAATGATGCGCTGCGCCTGGGCAAACGCCTGTTCAAACGCGCTGTTCTGGCCGGGGCGGATGGTGAGGTGGGCAATTTCCAGAATCATGGGGGTGGCCTGAGGGGTGGATGGGGCAGGGGATCAGACCACATTGCTGCGCTGCGTGGGCTCGGGCTGGGCTGCGGTGGCCTTCATGCCGTCCGCCAGGCGGTGCAGCAGACCGAGCAGGGGCGCGTCCGACGGGTCGCAGGCCAGGCCGATGTGGCGCGAGAAGGCCAGGGGCCCGTCCAGCGGGCGGGTGAGCGCGCGGCGCGCCTGGGCTGCATGCGACTGCGGCACCACGGCCAGGCCCATGCCCGCGTCCACCATGTGCAGCAGCAGCTCCTCGCGCGCGGCGCTGGCCTGCACCTGCAGCGCAATCCCCCGCTCGGCCAGCAGACGGATGAAGGACTGGTGCAGTGGGCAATAGGGCCACTCGATGAGGGGCAGGTTTTCAATGTCTGCCAGGCCAAAGCGCTTTTTGAAGCGCAGCGGGTGCTGCTCAGGCACCAGCATCACATAGGGCTCGTGCCACAGCGGCACAAAGGTGTCGCCCGGCGGCTTGCAGTGCTCGGCCACCATGCGCAGCCGCGCCTCTTGCGCGCTGGCGGTGAGCCGCACCATGGTGTGGGGCAGCTCCTGCGCGATGTGTGCGAACAGGGGCGTGGCCTGCTGCACCATCAGGTCGTCCTGCAGGAAGATGCCCAGCGTTTCACGTGGTGCATCGCGAAAGTCGCGCACCATGGCGCTGGACTGGGCCAGCAGGCTGCAGGCGCGGGGGTACAGCCGGTGCGCGGCAGGTGTGGGGGCCAGGCCCTGGCGGCTGCGCTCGAACAGGGTGGTTTCGAGCGCATCCTCCAGCCCCTTGATGGCCATGCTGATGGACGGCTGCGCCACAAAACAGCGGCGCGATGCGGCCGTGACCGAGCGCTCTTCATAGGCCGCTACAAAGTAGCCCAGGGCGCGCAGGTCAAACAGCATGGTGGCGGAGCCTTTCTTGGATCGGGTTGTCAGACCGGGGTGATGGTGGTGACGGTCTCGCGGAAATAGTCCACCTGGCCGTTCTGCGAATGGCTGGTGATCCAGGTCACGGATTCCACTTCGCGCTGTTGTACCGCATAAAAGAAGCGCTGGTGAAAGTGCGTGAGCACCCAGTCGTTGCCCAGCGGCTGGCTGTGGGTGTGCAGGATCTTCGTGCCGCGCGGGAACACCTCCACCCCCAGGCGCTGCACCACGGTCATCGCCTCGGCCTTGTTGCGGGCGATTTGCCAGCTGGTGTCGGCATCGTCGCGGTAGTGGTCGATGCGGAAGTCCACATCGTCGGCAATGGTGGCCAGCAGTGTGGGCACGTCCTGCTGCTCGAAGGCGGTCAGCACGCGGTCGATGGGGAAGGTCAGTGGCGGGTTGGTCGTCATGTCGGGTCTCCGGTGGGTGGTGGGGGCAATCCATCAAACAAACCCTGGCCAGGGAGCCGCAACTGTAGGCAGAGCGCGGCGCCCACACAACGATGGAATTTGTGGGTCCGTGCGATAAAAAATCGATGGGTGCCGACGAGCAAGGCTCGGAGCGGCTCACAAAACCCAGCGTAGCGGTTCTGGCTAGGCGCTGCGTCGCAGGCAGTGCGAGCGGTACGACAAGACGCGGCAAAGACGCCAGAAGCGTTTTGTTGGCCGCTCTCAGTCCGAAATACCGGGCACCTGCCGCAGGTAGGCATGTAGTGCCGCGATGGACTGGCGCACCTTGGCGGGCTGGGCATCGCGTTGGGGCGTGACGGCCCAGATGTCCAGCGTGCCAAACGACCAGTCGGGCAGCAGGCGCACCAGCCGGCCGGCCTGCAGTGCTTCGTGCGAATCCATGCTGCCCACCAGCGCCAGGCCCAGCCCGGCCTCGCACATCTGCTGGATCGAGAGCTGGTTGTTGCTGGCAATGCGCGGCTCCACCCGCAGTGCGCGCGGCTCGCCGCTGGGACTGCGCAGGTCGATGAGCAACCCGCCCACCTCGCGCGCGAAGCCCAGCCAGCTATGGGACAGCAGCGCATCCGGGTGCTGGGGCACGCCGTGTGCGGCCACCCATTCGGGTGATGCGCACAGGTACCAACTCATGCCCCCCAGGCGCCGGGCCGCCCAGGTCGAATCCGCCAGGCGCCCGTAGCGTACGGCCAGGTCGATGCGGGCGTTGATGAGGTCGATGGTGGAGTCGTCCACCAGCAGCCGCAGGCGCAGCGCCGGGTGCGCGGCCAGCAGTTCACCCAGGGCGGGTGCGATGTGCCGCGCAAACCCCACGGTGGCCGACATCCGCAATTCGCCACTGGGCGCATCGCGGGAGGCTGCCAGCTCGGCGCGCGCTTGCTCCGCCGCCGCCCACATGGCAGCGCAGCGCGCGTGGTAACGCTGGCCCGCCTCGGTGAGCGCCAACTTGCGCGTGGAGCGGTGCAGAAGCGTCACGCCGCCGTCGCTTTCGAGCTTGCGCACCTGCTGGCTCACCGCCGAAGTGCTCATGCCCAGGGCGCGCGCGGCGCCGCTCATCGAGCCGTGCTGCACCACCGAGGCAAAAACAGCCATGCGTTTGAGGTCTTCCATGCGTTTGATTGTGAAGCACAGCTTCAAAGATAAGGCAGTTTTAGCCATCTACCGCCTGTTTTGACAAGCTCCTATTCTCACTACATCACAACTTTGACCCCAAGGACATCGATATGAACATCGCCCTGATTGGCGCCACCGGTTTTGTCGGCTCGGCCGTGCTGAACGAACTGCTGCAACGCGGCCACCGTGTGACCGTGCTGGCCCGCAACCCGGGCAAACTCGCTGCCCGCGAGGCGCTGACGGTGGTCGCCGCAGACGCGCAGGACGCCACCCAGGTGGCCCAGGCTGTTGCGGGCCACGACGCGGTGGTGAGCGCCTACAACCCCGGCTGGACGGTGCCAGACATCCACGACCAGTTCCTGAAAGGCACGCGCGCCATCATCGACGGCACCAAGGCCGCCGGTGTGCGCCGACTGCTGGTGGTGGGCGGCGCAGGCAGCCTGTTCGTGGCGCCCGGCGTGCAGCTGGTGGACACGCCCCAGTTCCCGGCCGAATGGAAGCAGGGAGCCCTGGCAGCCCGCGAGGCGCTGAACTGGATCCGTACCGAAAACACGCTGGACTGGACCCTCCTCTCGCCCCCCATCCTGCTGCAGCCCGGCGAGCGCACCGGCCAGTACCGCCTGGGCGACGAGGCCCCGCTGATGAACGGCGACCAGCCTGGCAGCATCAGCGTGGCCGACCTGGCGGTGGCAATGGCCGACGAACTGGAAACACCACGCCACGTGCAAAAGCGTTTCACGGTGGCCAACTGAACAGCGCTTAGGGGTGAGTAACTCCTGATTTGATAGCTGCAAGCGCAATATCCACTAGCGCTTGCGGCACTTTTTGCTTCAAAACCGCTGGTTCATCCCGTAAACCACCGCATCGGCACCAGCACGAGGGACGGGAACAGCACCATCAGGAACATCACCGCAAACTGCGCCACCATGAACGGGATGACGCCCCGCGTGACGTCGTCCATGCGCATCTTGCCCACGCCCGCCACCACATTCAGCACGGTACCGACTGGCGGGGTGATGAGCCCGATGGCGTTGTTGATGATGAACAGCACGCCGAAGTAGACCGGGTCGATGCCTGCCGCCTTCACCACCGGCATCAGCACGGGCGTGAGGATGAGGATGGTGGGCGTCATGTCCATGGCGGTGCCCACGGCCATCACCAGCACCATGATGGCGATGAGCAGCAGCGTGGGGTGTTCCATCAAGGGCTTGAGCAGGCTCACCAGCTGACGCGGGATATCCGCCACGGTGATGAGCCAGGCGCTGACCATGGCGGCCGCCACCAGGAACATGATCACCGCCGTGGTCTTGGCGGCGCTAATGAATACGTCGGTGAGCTGGCGCCAGTGCAGCTCGCGGTAGACCAGAGTGGCCACCAGCAGCGCATAGACCGCCGCCACCGCCGCCGCTTCGGTGGGGGTGAACACGCCCATCTTCAGGCCCACGATCACGATCACCGGCAGGAACAGTGCCCAGGTCGATTCCTTGAGCGCCTGCAGCTTTTCGGCGGTGGAGGCTTTGGGTGGCGGTGTGACGTTTTCGCGCTGCGAGACCCAGTACCAGGTGATTGCAATCGCCAGCCCCATCAGCAGCCCCGGCACGATGCCTGCCAGAAAGAGCTTGCTGATCGACACGTTGGCCGCCACGCCAAACACCACGAAGCCGATGGAGGGCGGGATGACCGGCGCGATGATGCCGGCCGAGGCAATCAGCCCGCCTGCGCGCGCCTTGTCGTGCCCGGCCTTCACCATCATGGGCAGCAGCAGGGCGGCCAATGCTGCGGTGTCGGCCACAGCCGAGCCCGACAGTGCTGCCAGCATGCAAGCCGCCAGGATGGCCACAAAACCCAGCCCCCCGCGCTTGTGCCCCACCAGCGTGAGCGCGAGCTTGACGATGCGCTGCGACAGACCGCCCACATTCATGATCTCGCCCGCCAGCATGAAAAAGGGCACGGCCAGCAGCGGAAAGCTGTCGGCCCCGTTGATCACGTTCTGCGCCAGGATCTGTGCGTCAAACAGGTCCAGGTGCCACATGAGGGCGACGCCGGAGACCAGCAGCGCATAGGCGATCGGCACGCCGATGGCCATGGCGGCCAGCAGGGAGCCGAGGAAGATAAAAACGGTCATGGAAGAGCGCTCCAGGTCATTGCGGTGTGGGGCTCACTGGCGTGAGGCCATGGGCGCAGGGGCTGTGTGCGGCAACTGGCTGCCCACGGCGGCCAGTTCTTCGGATTCGGCGATGTGCACCAGCTCGCTGTCCGGCATCTGCCCCGACACAATCCGCCACAGGTCCAGCGCCAGCAGCAGGCCCGCCGCCACGGCAAACACCACACCCGACGCATAGAAGATGGCCATGGATGCACCGGTGACTGGCGCATCCACATCCCAGTTGATGCGCGCCTGTGCCAGCGCGCCGCTGAAGAGCAGCCAAGTGCACCAGATCATCAGCGCGTAGCTGATGGCGAGGCAGATGCGCTGGCCCTGCGGCGGCAGGCGCGCCAGCAGAAAGTCCGTGCCCAGGTGGCCCCGCTCGCGCACCGCCACGATGGCGCCCAGGAAGGTGATCCACACAAACAGCCAGCGCGAGACCTCCTCGCTGATGGCGATGCCGGAGTTGAACGCGTAGCGCAGCACCACGTTGCCAAACACCATCACCACCATCACGGCCAGCGCCAGGGCAATGAGCAGGTTGATCCAGCGGCAGCAGCGGTCGATGAAGGCATTGAGCATGGGGTTGTCTCCTGCTTTCTTTTGACTCAAAGCGCTGTGCCCTGCAGCAGCCCGCGCTGCGCCAGGTTGGTCATGAAGGCGCGCAGGCCAAAGCGCCAGGGCGGCGCGGCCTCGCTGTGCGCCACGCGGTTGTGCAGTCCGCCCAGCCAGGCGCTCTGGATGGACACAAGATCGCCCAGGTGGTGGGTGAAGCCGCCGCCCGGCTGGCCGCGGTCTTCGATGGGGGCAAACAGCGTGCCCAGGAACAGCATGAACCCGTCCGGATACTGGTGCGCAGCCAGGGTCTGCGCCACCAGGTCGGTGGGGTCGCGGCTGATGCTGGCCATGGTGTTGATGCCGCGCAGCTCAAAGCCGTCCGCGCCAACCACACGCAGGTGCACGGTTTCATTGCGCACCTGCTCCAGCCCGAAGCTGCCGTCAAACAGGCGGAGGAACGGGCCCAGGGCGCACGACGCGTTGTTGTCCTTGGCCTTGCCCAGCAGCAGGGCGCTGCGGCCCTCGATGTCGCGCAGGTTCACATCGTTGCCCAGCGTGGCGCCCACGATCTGGCCCCGGCTGTTCACGGCCAGCACCACCTCGGGCTCGGGGTTGTTCCAGGCCGAATCGGAGCGGATGCCGATGTCGTCCCCGCAGCCGACGGACGCCAGCACCGGCGCCTTGGTGAACACCTCGGCATCGGGGCCAATGCCCACCTCCAGGTACTGCGACCACAGGCCTTTGTCTTGCAAGAGCGCCTTGAGGCGCATGGCCTCGGGCGAGCCCGGGCGGATGTCCGCCAGGTTCTGGCCGATCAGGCCGATGACCTGGGTGCGCAGGCCCTGCGCGCGGGTGGCGTCGCCGCGTGCCTGCTCTTCGATCACGCGCTCGATAAGGCTGGCGGCAAACGTCACGCCCGCCGCCTTCACCACTTGCAGGTCGCACGGGGCCAGCAGCCAGGGGCGGCTGGCGTCACGCGTGCCGGGCAGGCTGTTGGCCAGCAGGTCTTCCACGCTGCACAGGTACTGGCCGGGGGCGCAGCGCGCAGCCTCTGCCGGTGCCAGGGTGTCGAGCAGCGTGCTCATGGTGGGGTAGTGCGCGCTGAGGTCAAACACACCTTCGGGCCGCAGTGCTACCACGGCCGGGCCGGGCACGGCACCATTGGGCACCCACACCCGGCCCACCAGCGTGCCTTGCAGGCCGTCGTCGGGTAGCACTTGCAATGCGGCCTGGGGCGCACGGGCCCGTTCGGCAACTGCCGCTGCCGTCATGTTGTTCATGGAGAGTCCTTCGAAAAAGTCCGGGAAGGCGCCAGTGGCCTACCCGTTCGTTGTCAGTGGTTGTGGCGTGGCGTCTTTTCGGAGATGCGCTGAAATTCCAGCGCAAAGTCCAGCGTGGCGCCATCGGCCAATTGCCCTGTTTTCTCGCGGTACAGCGCCTCCCAGGGCGACTGGCTCGCGGGCACGGGTGGGGCGGGCAGGTCGCGTTGTCGGCGCGCGATTTCCTCGGGGGCGACCAGCGCATCGCAGCGACCGGTGTTCAGGTCGATGCGGATGGTGTCGCCGCTTTGCAGCCAGGACAGGCCCCCGCCCACGGCGCTCTCGGGCGATGCGTTCAGGATGGACGGGCTGTCTGCCGTGCCCGACTGGCGTCCGTCGCCCAGCGTGGGCAATGTGTTGATGCCGCGCCGGATCAGCGCATCGGGCGGCTGCATGTTCACCACTTCGGCCGAGCCCGGCCAGCCGATGGGGCCCGCGCCGCGCATCACCAGGATGCAGCCTTCGTCAATGTTCAGTGCCGGGTCGTTGATGCGGGCGTGGTAGTCGCCCGCACCCTCAAACACCACAGCACGGGCTTCAAAGATGCCTTCCGCGCCCGGCTGGCTGAGGTAGCGCTGGCGAAAGGCTTCGGAGATCACCGAGGTCTTCATGATCCCGAAGTCGAACAGGTTGCCGCTGAGCACCATGAACCCCGCCTTGTGCATGAGCGGGTTGCTGAAGGGGCGGATCACCTCACGGTCGTGGGTCTCGCGGCCTTGCAGGTTCTCGCCCACCGTCTTGCCGGTCACGCTGGCGCAGTCGGCATGCAGTTTGCCGGCCTGCTGCAGCTCCCACATCAGCGCGGGCACGCCGCCTGCGCGGAAGAAGCGTTCACCCAGAAACTGCCCCGCAGGCTGCATGTTCAGCAGCAGGGGCAGGTCGTAGGCGTGGTTGGTCCAGTCTTGCGCTTCCAGCTGCACGCCCGCGTGGCGCGCCATGGCCATGATGTGCACCTGGGCGTTGCTGCTGCCGCCCGCCACGCTCACCACTGACAGCGCGTTCAGAAAGCTCTCGCGCGTCAGGATGCGCGAGGGGCGCAGGTCTTCATACGCCATTTCCACGATGCGACGCCCGGTCTCGTAGGCCATCTGGCCGCGCTCGCGGTAGGGCGCTGGAATGGCCGCGCAGCCCGGCAGCGACAGGCCCAGCGCCTCGGCCACGGCGTTCATGGTCGATGCCGTGCCCATGGTGTTGCAGTGCCCGGCCGAGGGCGCGCTGTTGCAGGCGCGCTGCAAGAATTCTTCCTCATCAATCTCGCCCGCCGCGAGCTGGCGGCGGCTGCGCCAGATGACGGTGCCCGAGCCCACCAGCTGCCCTTCGTGCCAGCCGTCCAGCATCGGCCCGCCCGAGAGCACGATGGCCGGGATGTCCACGGTGGACGCGGCCATGATGCCCGCCGGTGTGGTCTTGTCGCAGCCCGTGGTCAGCACCACGGCATCGATGGGGTAGCCGTACAGGATCTCCACCAGCCCCAGGTACGCCAGGTTGCGGTCCAGCGCGGCCGTGGGCCGGCGGCAGTTTTCAAAGATGGGATGGACGGGGAACTCCATCGGTATGCCGCCCGCATCGCGGATGCCGTCGCGCACGCGGCGCGCCAGGTCCAGGTGGATGCGGTTGCAGGGCGACAGGTCACTGCCCGTCTGCGCAATGCCGATGATGGGTCGGCCCGAGCGCAGCTCTTCGGGCGTGAGCCCATAGTTCATGAACCGCTCCAGGTACAGCGCGGTCATGTCCGAGCGCTCGGGCGCGGCAAACCATTCGCGGGAGCGGAAGGGGCGGCGGGGTGTCTTTGTCATGGGGTCGAAGCGTCGCAAAAGAGGGGCTGGGCGTAGCCAGAAGCTGCGCCCTGTGGAACGAACCAAGCGCTTACTTGCTGCCCCGCGCCTTCGCCAGCTCGCCCATCATTTCGCTGGTGGTCTCTTCACCAAACTCCTTGCCGTACTTGGCCAGCACGGGCTGCAGCTTGGTGCGCAGCTTGGCCTGCTCGGCGGCGGGCAGCTCGGTGATCTGCATGCCGGCCTTCTTCAGCTCGCCCAGGGCGGTTTCGCTGAAGGCGCGGATGGTCTTGCGCTCGAACAGCGTGGCCTCACGCGCGGCCTCCTGCACGATCTTCTTTTCGTCGGCCGAGAGGCCGTCCCAGGTCTTCTTGGAGATGAGCAGCACCCAGGCGCTGTACATGTGGCGCGACAGCACCAGGTGCTTTTGCACCTCATAGAACTTGCTGGCCAGGATGGTGGCGGGCGGGTTCTCCTGGCCGTCCACGGCCTTTTGTTCCATGGCGGTGTACAGCTCGGTGAACGGCATGGGCGTGGCGTTGGTGCCCAGGGCGTTGAAGGTGTCCAGGAACAGGGGGCTCTGTATCACACGCAGCTTCAGGCCCGCCAGATCGTCGGCTGTGTTGATGGGGCGGCGCGAGTTGGTCACATGGCGGAAGCCGTTTTCCCAAAAGCCCAGGCCGATCAGGCCCTTGTCCGGCAGCATGGCCAGCAGTTTCTGGCCGAAGGGGCCGTCGAGCAAGGCGTCGGCTTCTGCCTCGGTGTTGAAGGTGAGCGGCAGGTTCAGCACGCCAAAGGGCTTGATCAGCGACATCAGCGTGGACGAATCGGGAATCGTCATCTCCAGCGTGCCGCCGCGCAGGGCCGAGGTCATGCTCACGTCGTTGCCCAGGGCGCCGCTGGCGAACAGCTTGGCGTTCATCTTGCCGCCGCTCTTGGCCTGCAGGCGCTCGGCAAAGTGGCGCACGGCCTGGGCCTGCGGGTGGTCGTCGCTCAGGCCAATGCCGACCTTGAAGGTGTGTTCCTTGACTTGGGCCGAGACGGGGGCGGCGAGGGCGGCCAGCAGCGCGGCGGCAAGCGCCAAGGATTTGGCGAGGGAATGGAATTGCATGGTGTCTTGTCTCCGTTGGAATGGCGGGACCCCGCTGGCGAGGCCGTCGGCGTATGCAGCTTTTTTGGGCAAGCCGTCATGAACGCAAGGCGAAGGTTAGGTTTCGCGCCCTGCCGGGTCCACTGAATGTTTTGCGACAATCCATTCCAAACGCTTATGAGTCCAGACGAATTTCCGGGTAAACCCTTGTCTTTGGCGCAGGCCTGCGCGCGGCTGCGCTTTCGGCATTTGCAGTTTTTGGACATCCTGGGCCGCACGCGCAACCTGCGGCTGACGGCCGAGCAGATGCACGTTACGCAGCCTGCTGCCACCAAGATCCTGATGGACATCGAGGAGATCCTGGAGGCGCGCCTGTTCGACCGCCTTTCGCGCGGCATGCGGCCCAACGAGCTGGGGCTTTTTACGCTGCGCTACGCCAGCGCAGCGCTCGATGGGCAGCGCAAGTTTGTCGACGAGTTCAACGCCCTCAAGCAGGGCGGCCACGGCCATGTGACGGTGGGCGCCATCACCGGCTCGGCCGCGCATGTGCTGGTGGCCTCGGTGGTGGAGATCCAGCGCCTGCGGCCCCTCTTGGTCATCAAGATCCTGGAGCAGAGCAGCGACCAGCTCATTGCCTGGCTGGCCGAGCGCAAGATCGACCTGATGATCGGCCGCTTCACCACCGAGGACCAGCGCAGCCAGTTCCACTACGAGCACCTGTCCGCCGAGCCGCTCCATGTGGTGGGTGGGCAGCACCACCCGCTGCGCGGCGCCACCGACCTGTCGCTCACCGAGCTGGCCCACTGGCCGTGGATTCTGTACCCCGCCTCCACGGCCGTGCGCAAGGTGTCGGACGACCTGTTTGGTGGCGCGGGCCTGGCGCTCACGGCGGGGGTGGTGGAGACGCCATCCTTCCTGTTCGCGCTGGAGCTGATGAACACCACCCACATGATGTCTCTGCAGCCCGCTGCGCTGATCCAGAAATACGTGGACCGGGGCCTGCTCTCGCGCATTCCCGTCGAGCTGCCCGACCGCATGCCCAGCTATGGCCTCATCACCCGCCTGGGCGAGCCGCCCACGCCCTCGGCACAGGCCTTTATCGACGTGCTGCGCGACACGGCGGGTGTGGCGCCGGACGTTTTGGGGGAGTAGCAAGGCCCGCGCTATGCCTGGCCCCTTTCGATAACCAATGGTTATTGGAAATTGGGGCGGCCAGGCCCTGCCGTTATGCTCTGCGCCCTTTCCTGCCATCCAGACCTTTTTCTCCATGACCGACGCACCCGACACGCCCGACACCATCCAGGAACCCCGCTGCTGGAGCGATGGGCTCTGGACGGCGCAGGTCATCAAGAACGAAGACGACGATGGCTGGGCCGTGTCCATGACGCTGAAGGGCGAGGCCGAACCCGCGCTGGTGGGCCCCTGGACCATGGGCCGCGACAAGAAGAACCCCAAGCCCCTCGATGTGTCGGCCTTCCACACCCTGGTCAAGACCGCCAGCGAAGTGGTGCGCCGCCATGAGCAGCAACTGCACGCGCAGCTGAACAAGAGCGTGCACATCACCACCGCAGACGGCCAGCGCCTGCGCGTGGCGCTGGCCATCGTGCCCGATGAGGAAGGCGCCACGGCCACGCTGAGCGCGCAGGACGAGCTGGGTGAAGAGGTTGCCCGTGCGTCCGCGCCGCCCACCTTCAAGCTCACGCCCGCCAGCGCAGCGGCCTGGGCCGAAGGCGGGTTTCAGCGCGTGCGCTGAGCAGACTTCGGCATTCAATACAGCCCACAGCCGCAGAAACCGGCACTGCCAGTGCAGGCAATCGCCTGCGCGACGGCGTACTGCGTGCCCGCCGCCTAAAATCCCACCCGTCGGCCCCGGATGACCGTCGGGGCCGACAGCGTTCTCAGGGCGGGGCGGAATTCCCCACCGGCGGTATTTGTTGGCTGAAAAGTCGGCAACAGCCCGCGAGCGCCTGCGGTTCCGTTCTTCGGATCGGCCTGCAGGGTCAGCAGATCTGGTGCGAAACCAGAGCCGACGGTCACAGTCCGGATGAAAGAGATCGCGAAACCCACAGCTCCCGCCATGGGTGGCTGGGCCTTTGGCATTTGCCTGCGTGCTTTGTTGCGCGCTGGCATGGCGCAGGGCCTGCGCCGCCCTGTGCAGGCGCCGTGTTCGCGCGCGCCCTGATTCTGGTATGACCTGTTTTGAGGAACCCATGAATCAGTCTTCGTCACCTTCCATTTCCCCCCTGGCTCCCGTCGCTGCCCACCGTGGCGCCCGCGTGGCTATCATCAGTGCCAGCTGGCACCAGGACATCGTGCACCAGGCCCGCGACGCGGCCCTGGCCGAGTTTGACCGCCACGGCCTGCCCCCCGCGCAGGTGGCGCTGTTCGATGTGCCCGGTGCGTTCGAGATTCCGCTTTTGGCCCGCAAGCTCGCGCGCAGCGGGCGCTACGACGCCATCGTGGCCTGTGCGCTGGTGGTCAACGGCGGCATCTACCGCCACGAGTTCGTCACCACCGCCGTCATCGACGGGCTGATGCGCGTGCAGCTCGACACCGAGGTGCCTGTGATGTCGGCCGTGCTCACGCCGCGCGACTTCCACGACCACGAGGACCATGTGCGCTTCTTCCGCGAGCATTTTGTGAAGAAGGGCACTGAGGTGGCCCAGGCCTGCCTGCAGACCATGGCCTACCTGCGCAAGCTGGCCTCGCCCACGCTGGCCACCGTGCAGCAGGCAACCCCTGCGCTGGCTGAAGCCTGAGAAGGCGCCATTTGCTACTATTTATGTAGCTATTGGCATTTGATGCACTAGCGCTTCAAGCCGATTAGGCTTGAAATGGCTGCTCCGCTTCAGCCTGCGGCCAACCGGGGCTGGTGGTGGCCCGGTGCGGGCATGCTGGCCTGTCTGGGGGGGGGGGCGTCGGTGTCTGCCAGCCGGAACACCGCCACTGCCTGCACCAGCTGCTGCGCCTGCACCTTGAGGCTGTCGGCGGCGGCGGCGCTCTGTTCGACCAGCGCGGCGTTCTGCTGCGTGGCCTGGTCCATTTCGGTGATGGCGTCCCCTACCTGGGCCACACCTGCGCTTTGCTCGCTGCTCGCGGCGCTGATCTCGCCCACGATGTCGGTCACGCGGCGGATGGCGCTCACCACCTGGTTCATCGTGGCTCCCGCCTTGTCCACCAGCGTGGTGCCCAGTTCCACGCGCTCCACGCTGGCGTGGATCAGGGTCTTGATCTCCTTGGCGGCCTCGGCACTGCGCTGCGCGAGGCTACGCACCTCGCCCGCCACCACGGCAAAGCCCCGGCCTTGTTCGCCGGCGCGGGCGGCTTCCACGGCCGCGTTCAGCGCCAGGATGTTGGTCTGGAAGGCGATGCCATCGATCACGCTGATGATGTCGGCGATCTTGCGGCTGCTGTCGTTGATGCCCTTCATGGTCGTCACCACTTCGGCCACCACATCACCGCCCTGCACGGCCACGGTGCTGGCGCTCACAGCCAACTGGTTGGCGGTACGCGCGTTCTCGGCGTTGGCCTGCGCGGTGGAGCTGAGTTCTTCCATCGATGCCGATGTTTGCTCCAGCGCGCTGGCCTGCTGTTCGGTGCGGGCGCTCAGGTCGTTGTTGCCCTGCGCGATCTCGGTGCTGGCGGCGGCCACGCTGTCGGCGTTGTTGCGCACATTGCTTACCACCTGCGACAGGCTGATCTGCATGTCGTGCAAGGCATTGAGCAGCAGTGCGATCTCGTCCTTGCCCTGCACGTGCCGTGCCACCGTCAGGTCGCCGCTGGCCACGGCCTGCGACACGCGCACCGCGTTGTCCAGCGGGTTCACCACGGTGCGGCTGAAGGCAATGGCGCCTGCTATGCCCAGCGCGCACACCACCAGCATCACCACCAGGCTGATGGTGGTGGCCCGCTGCGCTGCATTGGCGGCGCGCTCGGCCACTTCGCTGCTGGCCTTGGCGATCAGGCCACCGGCCTGGTCCAGCAGCTGCGAGGGCTCGCGGTCCATGCCCGCCACGGCCTTGTCGCCGGCTTGCGGGTCGTGGTCGGCTGCCTTGAAGGCCTCAAACCCTTGGCGGTAGGCGGCGCCCATTCGCTCATGCGCTTGCGCAAACTGGGTCACGCGCTCTCTGCCTTCGCCAGCGGGCAGTGCGGCGATGAGTTTTTGCGACTCGTCCTTAATGGCCTTTTCCTGCTTTTCAAACGCGGCCCAGTAGCGCGTGAGCTGGGCTGGGTCCTTGCCGCGCAACAGCACGTTCTTCCACTCCTGCACCTGTACCTTGAAGTTATTGAGCATGCCGGCCGCCATGCGCTCGTGCTCGAAGCTCTGGGCCACGGTGGTCTGGTAGGTGTCGAGCGCCTGGTTCAGGCGGCTGATGCCAAACAGCGCCGCTGCAAACAGCAAAAGCAGCGACACGGTGAAGGCCAGGGGGAGCTTGAGGCTGAGCTTCATGGGGAACTCCTGTGGGGTCCACGATTCGCCGCTGGGGCGGGGCAAAGTGCATGCGGCCCAGCTGGACTTCCCCGTACGTTGCGGCGGTTGTCCCACTGCGCCTCTCGTCTCGGTCAACCGGCGCGTGCTGTGCGCCGCGCCGGAGAGATTCCCGATGCCATTATGGAGAGATGTGTAATTTTTTGTACATCTCTTTTTGCCAAGACTAAATCGCGCTCAGGCGCCGCGAGTGGCTGAGCTTGTTATGAAATTGATAGCGATGGGTGCTTATTGGACAAGCGCCAGGGCCTGATTGGATTCATGCAGTGCCAATAAAAACGCCTTGCCGGTGAGGGCAAGGCCGTTCAATGGCGGGGGCGTTGCGCAGCTCGGTGCCGCGTGGGTTTGGCTACAAAACCCCGCTGGCCCGCAGCGCAGCGATGCGCGCCGGGTCCAGCCCCATTTCGCGCAGCACTTCATCGGTGTGCTGCCCCAGTGCCGGCGGCGCATTGCGCAGCACCGGTGGCGTGGCCGACAGGCGCAGCGGGCTGGCCACGCCGGTGATCTGCTGCACCTTGTCGGTGGCTGCCTCGCCGTCCTTCCAGCGCGGCAGCGTCACGGCCAGGCCACGGGCCTGCACCTGCGCGTCGTCAAACGCCTGGGCAATGGTGTTGATGGGGCCGCAAGGCACGGCCTTGTCTTCCAGCAGCGTGATCCATTCGGCTGTGGTGCGCGTGCGGGTCACGGCCTCCATGGCGGGGATCAGCGCGGTGCGGTTTTGCACGCGCAGTGTGTTGGTGGCATAGCGCGGGTCGCTGGCCCACTGGGGCTGCTCGGCGGCGGCGCAAAAGCGCTGGAACTGCCCGTCGTTGCCAATGGCCAGCAGCATGTTGCCGTCCTGCGTGGGGAAGTCTTGGTAGGGCGCGAGGCTGGGGTGGCTGTTGCCCATGCGGCCGGGCGCCTTGCCGGTGGCGAGGAAGCCCGAGGCCTGGTTGGCCAGCACGGCCATGCCCACGTCGAGCAGCGCCATGTCGATGTGCTGGCCCTGGCCCGAGCCATTGGTGGCGTTGTCGCGCACGTGCAGCGCGGCCAGGATGGCGTTGCTGGCATACAGGCCGGTGAACAGGTCGATCACGGCCACGCCTACGCGGATGGGGCCGCCGCCGGGCTGGCTGTCGGCCTGGCCGGTGATGCTCATCAGGCCCGTCATGGCCTGCACCATCAGGTCGTAGCCTGCGCGCTCGGCGTAGGGCCCGTCTTGCCCGAAGCCGGTGACGGAGCAGTAGATGAGGCGCGGGTTGAGCGCGCGCAGGCTCTCGTGGTCCAGGCCGTATTGCTTGAGGCCACCGACCTTGAAGTTCTCCACCACGATGTCCGCCTCTTGCGCCATCTGCCGGATCAGCGCCTGGCCCTCGGGCGAGGCCATGTCGATGGTGACCGAGCGCTTGTTGCGGTTGCAGGCGGTGTAGTAGCTGGCCTGGTTGGTGTCGTTGCCCTCGGCGTCTTTCAAAAAGGGCGGACCCCACTGGCGCGTGTCGTCGCCCACGCCGGGGCGCTCCACCTTGACAACGTCCGCCCCCAGATCAGCCAGCACCTGGGTGCACCAGGGGCCCGCGAGCACGCGGGAGAGGTCGAGCACCTTGATGCCTGCGAGGGCGCCGGGAGAGGTAGAGGGGGTGGTCATGGTGTGGTGTACTATGAAATTGATAGCTGTCAGCGCATGATTGACTGGCGCTACAAGGCAAAAACACCGCAAAGGCGGTGTTTTTGCCGGTTTTCGGGGCGCAGGCCGATCAGTTGGCGAACGCTGCGATGCCCGTCTGGGCGCGGCCCAGGATGAGGGCATGCACATCGTGCGTGCCTTCGTAAGTGTTCACCACTTCCAGGTTCACCAGGTGGCGGGCCACGCCGAATTCGTCGCTGATGCCGTTGCCGCCCATCATGTCGCGCGCCAGGCGGGCAATGTCCAGCGCCTTGCCGCAGCTGTTGCGCTTGATGATGGAGGTGCCTTCCACGCTGGCCGTGCCCGCATCCTTCATGCGGCCGAACTGCAGACAGGCCTGCAGGCCGATGGCGATCTCGGTCTGCATGTCGGCCAGCTTCTTCTGGATGAGCTGGTTGGCAGCCAGGGGGCGGCCAAACTGCTTGCGGTCCAGCGTGTACTGGCGGGCAGTGTGCCAGCAGAACTCGGCCGCGCCCAGGGCTCCCCAGGCAATGCCGTAGCGCGCGCTGTTCAGGCAGGTGAAGGGGCCCTTGAGGCCCTGCACTTCAGGGAACGCGTTTTCTTCGGGCACGAACACATCGTCCATCACGATCTCGCCGGTGATGGAGGCGCGCAGGCCCACCTTGCCGTGGATGGCGGGGGCTGTCAGGCCCTTCATGCCCTTTTCCAGCACAAAGCCGCGGATGGGGCCCACGGCGCCGCCTTCGGACACTTCCTTGGCCCAGACCACGAACACGTCGGCCACGGGGCTGTTGGTGATCCACATCTTGCTGCCCTTGAGCTTGTAGCCGCCATCGACCTTGTAGGCGCGCGTGGCCATGCTGCCAGGGTCAGAGCCGTGGTCGGGCTCGGTCAGGCCAAAGCAGCCGATCCACTCGCCGCTGGCGAGCTTGGGCAGGTACTTCTGGCGCTGGGCTTCGCTGCCGAATTCATAAATGGGCACCATCACCAGCGACGACTGCACGCTGGCCATCGAGCGGTAGCCCGAGTCCACACGCTCCACTTCGCGGGCGATCAGGCCGTAGGCCACATAGCTTAGGCCGGGGCCACCGTATTGCTCGGGGATGGTGGGGCCCAAGAGGCCCACTTCGCCCATCTCGCGGAAGATGCTCACGTCCATCTTTTCGTGGCGGAAGGCGTCCAGCACGCGGGGTGCCAGCTTGTCCTGGCAATACGCTGCGGCGGCGTCGCGGATGGCGCGCTCGTCGTCGGTCAGTTGCTGGCTCAGGAGGAAAGGGTCATCCCATTGAAAAGCGGCGTGGGCCATGTGTGTCTCCAGGTCGGAAAGGGGGGGAAGAAAAAAACGAATCTGGAACGCATCGTAGGCCTTGGGGTGGTGGCCCGCAAGCGAGTTCTTTTCATCCAGACATGCGTTTATGGAATGTATGGAATACTGGCGGCTAGCTAAGCCAAGGCGTGGCTGGTCACTTAAAAATTCCTCTTCATCATGCGCCGCAACATTCCATCGACCCAGGCCCTGGCCTGTTTTGAAGTGGCCGCCCGCCACGAGAGCTACACCCGCGCCGCGCAGGAGCTGTCGCTCACCCAAAGCGCCGTCTCGCGCCAGATCCAGGCGCTGGAAGAATTTTTGGGCGTGGCACTGTTTCGCCGCACGCGCCACGGCGTGGTGCTGACGCCTGCTGGCGCGCACTATGGCCGCCAGGTGGCGCGCTGGCTGCAGGGGCTGGAGCGCGATACGCTGGACGTGATGGCCCACCAGGGCGAGGGCGGCACCCTTACGCTGGCGGCGGTGCCCACCTTTGCCACGCGCTGGCTCATCCCCCGCCTGCCGCACCTGGCGCAGGCGCATCCCGATATCGTGGTGCACATCGACACACAGACGCGGCCCTTCTTGTTTGCCGACACCACCTTCGATGCCGCCTTGTATGCCGGCACGCCCGAGCAGGTGGCCAACTGGCCCGGCGTACAGGCGCAACTGCTGATGCACGAAGACGTGGTGCCCGTGTGCAGCCCGCGCCTGCTCGAATCCGCCGCGCCCCGGGGCCGGGGCCGCGCCCACCAGCCCGTGGCCGCCGAGGCGCTGGCCGAGCTGCCGCTGCTGCAGCAAAGCACACGCCCCTACGGCTGGCGCCAGTGGTTCGATGCGATGGGGGTGGAGGCACCGCACGCGCTGGATGGCCCGCGGTACGAGCTGTTCTCCATGCTGGCCGTGGCCGCCACGCATGGCATGGGCGTGGCGCTGATCCCGCCGCTGCTCATCGAGGCCGAAATCGCCAGCGGCGAGCTGGTGGTGGCCTGCAACCGCCCGCTGCGCGGCGAGCGGGCGTACTACCTCATCAGCCCCGCACAGGCCCAGCCCCCGGTGCTGGCCACGTTTGCGCGCTGGCTCCAGAACATGGCAGAGGTGGGTAGCCCGCCGGTTGCGGGATGACGCGCTTGCGCCCACGGGGGCTGTGAACTAATCTGGCCGCGCGGAAGTCTGTCTTTCATTCAGCAACCTTGTTGGAGAGCGACCACCATGACCACTTACCACGCTCCGCATTTCGACCCCACTGTGGACGAGATCGAGACCCTCAAGCAACTGGAGATGGGCGAAGTCATCACGCTGCCCCATGCGCTCAAGGACCATGTGTCGGGGCGACTGCTCGAATGGGGCTTCATCACCAAGGGGACGGGGGGTGAACTGGCCATCACTGCCAGTGGCCGCCAGTTGATCCGGCGACAGGACAACTGACCCCGCGCGTCAGCCGGCCCCTTGTGCGCATCCGTCGCAGGGTGTGGCGTGGGACCTCCGTGCGGGTGGGTGCCTTTGGCTAAATCCTGGTGCGCGGGCTGGGGTATCCGGGCCCTGTGGCCGCCGTGCGCAGCCTTGGGCCTATCCTGTGCCATTCCCCTTGTTTGGAGCCGCCGTGCCCGCTTTGTCCCGTTTGCGCACCACCCTGTGCATCGCCGCGCTGGCCGTTGCCTGTGTGCTGCTGGCGGGTTGCAGCACAGTGCGGCTGGCGTACAACCAGGTGCCCCACCTGGCGTACTGGCAGCTGAACCGTTACCTTGACCTGTCGGACGCGCAGACGGAGCGTGTGCGGGGCGACCTGGGCGACCTGCACCGCTGGCACCGCGACACCATGCTGCCCCAGCATGCCGAGCTGTTGCAAAAGGTGCAGCAGCAGTTGCCCGCGACCATCACCCCCGAGCAGGCCTGCCGCATCTATGACGAGGCTCGTACACAGCTGGACAAGGTGCTGGCCCATGCCGAGCCCAAGGTGGTGTGGCTGGCCTCGCAGCTGTCCGAGGCGCAGATCCGCAATCTGGAGCGCAAGCAGGCCGACAGCAACGCTGACTGGAAATCCGAATGGCTGGACCCATCGCCCGACAAGATGCGCGAGCGCCGCTTCAAGGACCTCTCGTCGCAGCTCGAAACCTTTTATGGCGCGCTGGACGAACCCCAGAAGGCCGTGCTGCGCGCCTTTATCGCCCAGTCGGCTTTTGACCCGCAGCGCACCTATGCCGAGCGTGTGCGCCGGCAAAAAGACTTGGTGCAGGTGCTGCGCAGCATCCAGGCCGACCGTGGCAACACCGCCCAGGCACGCACGCTGATGCTCGGCTTCCTGGACCGCGTGGTGACGTCACCGGACGTCGCCTACCAGCGCTACGCACAAGCGCTGGTGGCCGAGGGCTGCGAGGGGTTTGCGCGCCTGCACAACGCCATGACGCCTGCGCACCGGCTGCGTGCGGCGCAATCGCTCAAGGGTTATGAGCAGGACTTCCTGTTGCTGGCTGCGCGCTGATGTGCAGCGCGAGGGTGGGGCGAAGCGCGGAGGCTGCTGCCGCGACGCGAAGGTCAGCAGAACATCATCGCCAGCAGGGCCGCATCCTCGGCCATGTTCTGCAGGGCGTAACCCGCCAGCCGGTAGGCCAGCACGGTGGCGTGCGCGATCAGATCCTGGGCGGTCATGGCGGTGGCTGGGTGTGGAGGTGTGCAGAAATCACATGCCGCCGCCACAGCGGCTGGCCCAGCAAAAAGGCCGATAGCTCGTGGAAGCTACCGGCCTTGTTGACTGTGGTGCCCGGGGCCGGAATCGAACCGGCACGCCTTGCGGCGGGGGATTTTGAGTCCCCTGCGTCTACCAATTTCACCACCCGGGCGGAATATGTGAAGCCCTGAATTATGGCACAGTAGGGCGTATGAAATATCCGACGATTGAAGACGCGGTAGGCAACACGCCGCTGGTGGCGCTGCAGCGCATTGGGGCCCAGGATAACGCCGCGCGGGGCAATGTGGTGCTCGGCAAGCTGGAAGGCAACAACCCGGCGGGGTCCGTCAAGGACCGGCCTGCACTGTCGATGATCCGCCGCGCCGAAGAGCGTGGCGACATCCGCCCTGGCGACACGCTGATCGAGGCCACGTCGGGCAATACCGGCATCGCTTTGGCGATGGCCGCGGCCATCAAGGGCTACCGCATGGTGCTGGTGATGCCTGAGGATTTGTCCATCGAGCGTGCACAGACCATGAAGGCCTTTGGCGCAGAACTGGTGCTCACGCCCAAGAGCGGCGGCATGGAGCACGCCCGCGACCTGGCCGAGGCCATGCAAAAGCGTGGTGAGGGCAAGGTGCTGGACCAGTTTGGCAACCCCGACAACCCCCGCATTCACTACGAAACCACAGGCCCCGAGATCTGGGAGCAGACCGGCGGGCGCATCACCCACTTTGTGAGCGCCATGGGCACCACGGGCACCATCACGGGCGTGTCGCGGTTCCTCAAGGAGAAGAACCCTGCCATCCAGATCATCGGTGCACAGCCCGAAGAAGGCTCGCGCATCCCGGGCATCCGCAAGTGGCCGCAGGAGTACCTGCCCAAGATTTATGACGCCAGCACGGTCGATGAGCTGGTGTATGTGAGCCAGGACAGCGCCGAAGACATGTGCCGCCGCCTCGCGCGCGAAGAGGGCATTTTTGCCGGCATCTCGGCTGCAGGCGCGTGCTGGGTGGCGCAGCAGATCGCTGCGCGCGACAGCAATGCCACCATCGTCTTCATCGTGTGCGATCGGGGCGACCGGTATTTGTCGACCGGGGTGTTTCCTGCGTGACCTGTGAAACGGCCTGCGCAGTGGGCTCCAGGGGCATTGCCGGGTGCCTCTTCGCAGGTTTTTGAATCAGAATGGCTGCTTGTGCTAGTTGAACATGCCTCAGCAGCTACATAAAAGATAGCATATGCCCTACGAAGTCCGTTTTTGCCCCCACTGTGCCACCGAGTTGCAGCCCATCACGCTGGCCGAAGACGGCGGCGACAAGGAGCGGCTGCGCTGCCCCGCCTGCGGCTGGACGCACTGGAACAACCCCACGCCCGTGCTGGCTGCCATTGTGGAGATCGACGGCAAGGTGCTGCTGGCGCGCAATGCGGCATGGCCGGGCAAGATGTTTGCGCTGATCACCGGCTTCATGGAGGCGGGCGAGTCGCCCCAGGAGGGCATTGCGCGCGAGGTCAAGGAAGAGACCAACCTCGATGTGCAGTCCACCACCCTGGTGGGGGCCTACGAGTTTTTGCGCATGAACCAGGTCATCATTGCCTACCACGTGGTGGCCACCGGGCAGGTGCAACTCTCGCCGGAGCTGGTGGACTACCGGTTGTACGATCTGCCAGACCTCAAATGCTGGCCTGCGGGCACGGGCTACGCGCTGGCCGACTGGCTGCGCACCCGGGGCCACGAGCCCGTGTTTTTCACGGCCGAAGAAAATGCAGAACGCCGCCGTGGGCTGGACGAACAAGCCCCGGCCGCGACGCCGCCAAAGGATTGATGACCATGGACATTCACAAAGAAATCGACACCCGGGGCCTGAACTGCCCCTTGCCCATCCTCAAGGCCAAGAAGGCGCTGTCGGACATGGCCAGCGGCCAGCTGCTCAAGGTGGTGGCGACAGACAACGGATCGCTGCGCGACTTTCAGGCGTTTGCCAAGCAGACCGGCAACGAGCTGGTGGAGCAACAGACCGTGGGCGAGGAGTTCATCCACATCCTGCGCCGCCGTTGAACGTAAAAATAGCTGCCAGCGCTTATCCAATAAGCACGGGCAGCTATCGATTTTGAAGTGTCAGAGGGCTTGGCCGGCCGCGTTTACAGCGCCAGGTTCTTCAGGTAGTCCCGGAAGTGCGCCCCCACCTGCGGGTGCTTCAGGGCCAGTTCCACCGTCGCTTCCAGAAACCCTTCCTTGCTGCCGCAGTCGTAGCGTTTGCCTTCGTACTGGAAGGCGTAGACGGCTTCATTGTTCATCAGGCGCGCAATGCCGTCGGTGAGCTGGATCTCGCCGCCCACGCCGCGCGGCTGGTTGCGGATCTCGTCAAACACGCCGGGCGTGAGGATGTAGCGGCCTGCCACGCCCATGCGCGAGGGGGCATCGGCCGCCTTGGGCTTTTCGACAATGCGCTGGATGCGGATCAACGGGCCACCGGCAGGCTCGCCCGCCACGATGCCGTATTTGTGCACCTGGTCCTCGGGCACCTCTTGCACTGCGATCACCGAGCGGCCTTGCTGGCGGAACGCGGTCGCCATCTGCGCCAGCACGGGCTGACCGCCCTGAGGGCCCACCATCAAATCGTCGGCCAGCAGCACGGCAAAGGGCTCCTTGCCCACCAGGGGCTCCGCGCACAACACTGCGTGGCCCAGGCCCAGGGAGCGGGGCTGGCGCACAAAGGCGCAGTCCATGTCGCTGGGCTGGATGGAGCGCACCAGCTCCAGCAGTTCCTTCTTGCCGGCCGCTTCCAGCTCGGCCTCCAGCTCGTAGGCGGTGTCGAAGTGGTCTTCAATGGCGCGCTTGCTGCGGCCAGTCACAAAAATCATGTGGCGGATGCCGGCGGCGTAGGCCTCTTCCACTGCGTACTGGATCAGCGGCTTGTCCACCACGGGCAGCATCTCCTTGGGGCTGGCCTTGGTGGCGGGCAGAAAACGCGTGCCCAGTCCGGCAACGGGGAAAACGGCTTTGCGAACGGTCGTGGCAACAGTCATGGGGCTCCTCTGGACGGATGGGTGGCGGTGTGCCCGGGCTGCACTGCAGCCCGCAACCCACACCGGCAAAACATGAAAACGGGGCGGGCAGCCCTTACGGGACGGGCTGCCATGGCGCAGTATGGCCCGGGTTTTAGCCCAGCCGTGTCAGCTGATCGCGCAATCTGCCCAGCGTGGCGCCGAAGTCGGCAATGCGCTTTTTCTCCTGCTCGATCACCGCCGCGGGGGCCTTGGCCACAAAGGCTTCGTTGGACAGCTTGTTGTTGGCCTTGGTGATCTCGCCGTCGATGCGCGCGATTTCCTTGGACAGGCGCGCCTTCTCAGCCGCCACGTCGATCTCCATGTACAGGCACATGCGGGCGTCACCCACCACGGCCACGGGCGCGGCCTGTGCGGCGGCGGCCCAGGCGGACTCGTCGTCAAACACCTTCACCTCGCTGAGCTTGGCCAGCGCCTGCAGCACCGGGCCCACGCCACGCATGAACTCGGTGTCGCCCACCACGTACAGGGGCAGGCGGGTGGAGGGAGACACGTTCATCTCGCCCCGCAGCGCGCGGCATGCGTCCACGAGGCCCTTCACGCGGCCCATGTGGGCAATCGCGGCCTCGTCGATCTTCTCGGGCTGGGCCTGGGGGTAGCGCGCAATGCTGACCGATTCGCCCGGGATGCCGGCCACAGGTGCCACCACCTGCCACAGGGCCTCGGTGATGAACGGGATGATGGGGTGGGCCAGGCGCAGGATGGCTTCCAGCGTGCGGATCAGCGTGCGGCGCGTGGCGCGTTGCTGCGCTTCGGTGCCGTTCTGGATCTGCACCTTGGCGATCTCCAGGTACCAGTCGCAGTACTCGTTCCAGACAAAGTCGTAGATCGTGTTGGCCACGTTGTCCAGGCGGTACTCTTCAAAGCCTTTGGCGACTTCGGCCTCGGTCTTTTGCAGCAGCGAGCTGATCCAGCGGTCGGCCTGGCTGAACTGCATGTAGCCGTGGGCCGGGCCGCCGGGCTGGCACTCTTCCTTGGTGTGCTCCTTCAGGCCACAGTCCTGGCCCTCGCAGTTCATCAGCACGAAGCGGCTGGCGTTCCAGAGCTTGTTGCAGAAGTTGCGGTAGCCCTCGCAGCGCTTGCTGTCGAAGTTGATGCTGCGGCCCAGCGATGCCAATGCGGCAAACGTGAAGCGCAGCGCATCGGCGCCGTAGGCGGGAATGCCCTCGGGGAATTCCTTTTGCGTGTTCTTGCGCACCGTGGGCGCGGTCTCGGGCTTGCGCAGGCCGGTGGTGCGCTTGTCCAGCAGGGGCTCCAGCGCGATGCCGTCGATCAGGTCCACCGGGTCGAGCACGTTGCCTTCGGACTTGCTCATCTTCTTGCCCTGCGCGTCGCGCACCAGGCCGTGGATGTACACATGCTTGAACGGCACGCGGCCCGTGAAGTGCGTGGTCATCATGATCATCCGGGCGACCCAGAAGAAGATGATGTCGTAGCCCGTGACCAGCACGGTGCTGGGCAGGTACAGGTTGAAGTCGTCGGTCTCGGCGGTGCCTTGGTTCGGCCAGCCCATGGTGCTGAAGGGCACGAGCGCGGACGAGTACCAGGTGTCCAGCACGTCCTCGTCACGGCGCAGCTGCTTGCCCGGGGCCTTGGCCTGCGCCTCGGCTTCGGTGCGGGCGACGATCACGTTGCCGTCTTCGTCGTACCAGGCCGGGATCTGGTGGCCCCACCACAGCTGGCGGCTGATGCACCAGTCCTGGATGTTGTTCATCCACTGGTTGTAGGTGTTCACCCAGTTCTCGGGCACGAACTTCACATCGCCGCTGGCCACGGCGTCGATGGCCTTTTGCGCAATGCTCTTGCCGGTGGGGTCCTGGTCGGACACCTTGCTCATGGCCACGAACCACTGGTCGGTCAGCATGGGCTCGATCACCTGGCCGGTGCGGGTGCAGATCGGCACCATGAGCTTGTGCTTCTTGACCTCGACCAGCGCGCCGATGGCTTCCAGGTCGGCCACCACGGCCTTGCGGGCCACGAAGCGGTCCATGCCCTGGTACTTGGCGGGCGCGTTCTCGTTGATGGTGGCTTGCAACGTCAGCACCACGATCATGGGCAGCTTGTGGCGCTGGCCCACGGCGTAGTCGTTCTGGTCGTGCGCAGGCGTCACCTTCACCACGCCCGTGCCGAATTCCTTGTCCACGTACTCGTCGGCGATCACCGGGATCTGGCGGTCGCACAGTGGCAGGTTGACCATCTTGCCGATGAGGTGCGTGTAGCGCGCGTCCTCGGGGTGCACCATCAGCGCCACGTCGCCCAGCATGGTCTCGGGGCGGGTGGTGGCCACCGTCAGGCTGCCCGATCCATCGGCCAGCGGGTAGGCGATGTGCCACAGCGAGCCGTCTTTTTCTTCGCTCTCGACTTCCAGGTCGGATACGGCGGACTGCAGCTTGGGGTCCCAGTTCACCAGGCGCTTGCCGCGGTAGATCAGGCCCTGTTCGTACAGCTTCACGAAGGTGTCGGTGACGACTGCGCTCAGCTTGTCGTCCATGGTGAAGTATTCGCGGCTCCAGTCCACGCTGTCGCCCATGCGGCGCATCTGCGTGGTGATGGTGTTACCGGACTTTTCCTTCCACTCCCACACCTTGCTCACGAAGTTCTTGCGCGCCTCGGGCGGGGTGGGGCCCATGTCGTAGCGGCTGATGCCCTGCTCCTGCAGCTGGCGCTCCACCACGATCTGCGTGGCGATGCCTGCGTGGTCGGTGCCCGGCACCCATACGGTGTTGAAGCCCTTCATGCGGTGGTAGCGCGTGAGGCTGTCCATGATCGTCTGGTTGAACGCATGGCCCATGTGCAGCGTGCCAGTCACGTTGGGCGGGGGCAACTGGATGGAAAAGGCGGGCTCGCCCGCCTGGGGCTGGCCCGTGCCACGGTGGCCTGCGGTGCCATACCCGCGCTTTTCCCATTCGGGGCCCCAGTGGGCTTCCAGTGCAGCAGGTTCAAACGACTTGGACAGGCTTTCGAGGCCGGGTTGTGGTTGGGGCGTGCTCATGGGGTGTCGCAGTGGGGGCAGTGGGGCGGAGCGGCCGCAGGGAGCGCTCCGACGAACAAGAGGGTTAACCGCACATTTTAAGGGACCGCCACCCCGGCGCTGGCCCCGCAGGGCCTTCGCCCGTTCGGGGGCTGCTCACCGTCTGTCGGCCGATTCTTTCCAATGGTTACCTTGTGCCTGGGGGCGCGGGTGAATGCGTCCTGATAATCCCGGCCGGCGGAGTGGGAAGGGCGCGGCAACGTGAACCAGGCTCCGCTTACGGATCACGATCTACAACAAGGACTGGTGCAGTGGCTTGCGGGGGATGTTCAACCCTCCGGCGCCATAGAGCCGGGCCGTCACAACCATCCGAACCTATGACGTTTCAATCTGCCTGGCGCCTGGGCCTGGTCAAGGTCTTTGCCTATGCGCTGCTTGCGCTGTTTCTGGTGCCTGCGGTGACCTATGTGTTCACCCGCTATGCCCAGACCGACCAGGACGCCCGTTTTGTGGCCGGCATCAGCCAGCGTATCGATGCCGAAAAGGGCCTGCCCGCCGACGAGAAACAGGCGCGCAAGGACTACTACCGCAGCAACCCGCCGTCCACCATCTGCAGCAATGCAGACCCCGAGGCCCGCGAGTACCGCGATGCGCTGTGCGACGCCTTCTCCGATGTCTGGCAGTTCCACATGGCGCGCAAGCTGTCGCTGTGGACGCTGGTGGCCAGCGCGGCGCTGCTGCTGGCGGTACTGGGGCTGGGGGCGCTGGCGTTTGCCGACCGCACGCTGCAGTACGTGAGCTTTGTGGCGGGCTGGCGGCTGACGTCCTGGGCCAGTGCCACGGCGCTGGTGGTGCAAGGGACGATGGCGGTGTGGCTGTCCTTCTGGGTGACGGCGTTTTTCTTCCACAAGTACTCGCCCAAGCTGGTGCTGTTTGTGGGGCTTGCCGTGGCGGCGGGGGTGCTGGTGGCGGTGGCGGGCATCTTCAAGCGGGTGCAGTCCAGCAACCAGGTGGTGGGCGAGCTGGTGGCCGAGGCCGATGCGCCGCTGCTGTGGCAGCGCATCCGCCACCTGGCGCAGCGCCTGAAGACAGAGCCGCCCCGGCACATCGTGGCTGGCATTGATGCCAACTTCTTCGTGACCGAGGCCCCGATCACCGTGGGTCAGCAGACCCTCACGGGCCGCACGCTGTTTGTGAGCCTGCCGCTGCTGCGCATTCTGGACCAGACTGAGGCCGACGCCGTGCTGGGCCATGAACTAGCCCACCTGCGCGGGGGCGACACGCGGCGCAGCGCACAGCTGGGGCCCAAGCTGGTGCAGTTTGACCACTACCGCCATGCCATCCGCACGGGCGGGCTGTCGGCCATGGCGTCGCCGCTGCTGGACCTGTACCGCACCATTTTCGAAATCGCCCTGGCCAGCGACAGCCGCGAGCGTGAGTTCAAGGCCGACCGCCTGGCGGCCAAGCTGGTGAGCCCGGCGGCGATTGCACAGTCGCTGGTCAAGATTGCCGCCTACGCCCAATACCGCTACCGCATCGAGGACGAACTGTTTGGCCGCAACGAGCGGCACGACAACAGCACGCTGGGCATTGCCAGTTTTGTGGCCCAGGGGCTGGCGCCCTACGCGGCATCGCCCGACTTTGTGGATGCGATGAAGACGGCCAATGTGCCGCACCCCTTCGACTCACATCCCGCCATGCCCGAGCGCCTGCGCAACGTGGGTATGGCCCTGAAAGAGCGCGACTACGGCGCCATCGCCGTGCGCGTGCCCGCCACCACCTGGGTGCAGGAGATCCTGACCGCCGACGCCATCGAGCAGCGGCTGTGGAGCGCCTACGAGCAGCAGTTTGCGCAAGACCACGAGCGCAGCCTGGCCTACCGCTACGAGCCCGCCAACGACGAGGAGCGGGCCCTGGTGCTGCAGTACTTCCCGCCCGTGGTGTTTGCCCTCAAGGGCGATGCGACGGTGGAGGTGAGTATCGACGGTATCCGCACCTCGGCCGATGAGACCACGGTGTTCTGGGATGCCATCAAGGGGCTGGAATTCAAGGAAAGCAGCTTTGGCAACGCGCTGATCGTGACCCACCCCGAGAAGAACGCCCTGGGCCTGGGCGCCAAGACCAGCAAGATCAAGCTGCCCGGCCTCAAGAAGGACAAGGACCAGTTCAACGCCGTGGTCAGCCACTACTGGCAGCGCCACCAGATCATGCGGGCGCAGCAACAGGCAGCGGGATAGTTGCTATCTTTTGTATAGCTGTTGGGGCAATGTGATGTGGCGCTTCAGCGCTGTAGGGCCAAAAATCCCATCGCAAAGCGGTGGGAGGGCCGTTGGACGGGGCTGCGCACCACAGCCAGTGCAGCCGACCCCGTGGACCGTGGAGGCCTGGGGTCAGGTCGGCTTACTTGCGCACAAACTCCGGCCGGTCGTTTTGCTGGGGCTTGAGCGGCGCATCCACCTTGCCTTCGGCGCGTTCCTTGCGCCATTGCTCCTTGCGCGCCGTCCACTCGCGCAGGCGGGCGTGGGCCACGGTGCTGTCTTTTTCCATCTGCTCGTCGTTGGCCAGCTGGGCCGACAGCTCCAGGCGAATGCCGTTGGGATCGAAGAAATAGATGCTCTTGAAGATGTGGTGGTCCGTCACGCCCAGCACTTCCACACCATGCGCCTCCAGGCGCTGCTTGGTGTTCTCCAGCTCCTGCACGGTGTTCACGCGGAACGCGATGTGGTTGACCCACAGGGGCGTGTTGGGCGAGGGCTCGGCCTTCACGTCGTCGCCCAGGTCGAAAAAGGCGATGAACGAGCCGTCCTGCAGGCGGAAGAAGAAGTGGGTGTAGGGGCAGTACTCGCCGGTGCTGGGCACATAGTCGCTCTGGATGATGTGGTACAGCGGCAAGCCCAGGATGTCTTCATAGAACTGGCGCGTTTCCTCGGCGTCGCGGGCCTTGTAGGCGTAGTGGTGCAACTGCTGGATGGCGGCGGGTGCCGGCAGGTTGGCCAGGTCGGTCGGGTTCAGAACGGCGTTCATGCAGAGTCTCCTCAAATCGGTGAACGCAATTCTACTATTCGTAATTGATTTACGTTAAGTTAATTTTTATACCCAGAGGGCTGGCAGATGAGGACGGGCTGGCCCCAAAAAAAAGCCACCCGGCGCAAGGCGCACGGGTGGCTGGTCGCAAGCAGCCGGAGGCGGGGCGGAGCAAGTCAGCCCGCTGCACCCCAGGTCCGCTCGGCCTGGTTTACTGCTTCACGGCTTCAATCTGCACCACCAGGCGCACGTTCTTGGGGAAGCCCCATTCCACGCCGTAGTTCATGCCCCACTGGGTGCGGTCGATGGTGGCTTCAAAGTCGCCGCCGCACACTTCGCGCTTGAGCATGGGGCTGTCGTAGCAGTTGAACTGGTTGGCCTTGAGGGTCAAGGGGGCGGTCTTGCCCAGCAGTGTGAGCTGGCCTTCGACGCTGGCGACCTTGTCGCCGTTGAAGACGAACTTGCTGGAGACAAACTTCATCGTGGGGTGCTTGGCAGCGTCGAACAGGTCGGCGCTTTGCAGGTGCTTGTCAAACGCGGGGGTGCCCGTGTTCACCGAGGTCACGTCGAACGTGATCTCGGCCTTGCCCGACTTGCCAGCCTTGTCGAGCTGGACGGTGCCTTCCTTCTTGTCGAAGCGGCCGCGGTTCACGGCGGCGCCAAAGTGGCTGATCTCGAACGAGGCAAAGGTGTGCGTCGGGTCGATGGCATAGTTGGCCGATTGGGCTTGGGCAGCACCGGCGAACAGGGTGGCGGCGACAGCCAGGGCGAAGAGGGACTTGCGCATGGAAACTCCTGATGGGTCAAAAAGGAAAGGACAAAGGGAAAGGGGAGGTCGCTAGCAGCGGCGGCCAAATGCAGAGGGGCGCAGCGCTCAGAGCTTGCCGATGCCGGTCAGCGCGAGCTTGAACTTGACCTGTACGTCGTCGGCCACCATGGAGGTGTCGGCCCACTCGTTTTCGCCAATCTTGAAGGCCAGCCGCTTGATGGGCAGCGCGCCTGTGGCGGTGGTGGTGGTGCCGTTCTGGGTCAGCGTCACGGGCACCACCACGTTCTGGCTGTTGCCCTTGATGGTGAGCGCTCCCGCCACTTCAAACTTGCCGCCGCCCAGGGCCTTGATGCTGGACGACACGAACTGGGCCTGCGGGAACTTGGGCACGTTGAACCACGCGGGCTTGGGCAGCTCTGCATCGGTCTCGCGGGAGCCCAGCGTGGCGCTGCCGGTGTCCACCGTGAAGGCGATCTTGCTGGTGGCCAGTTTGGCCGGGTCAAACGCTACCTGGGCGCTGAACTTCTTGAACTGGCCTTCCAGTGGCACGCCCATCTGGCGGGCGGTGAACTGCACCTCGCTCTGCGCGGGCACCAGCTGCTGCTGGGCCAGGGCGGCTTGCGCGCCCGCAACGAGGGCAGCGCCGATCACGATGCGGGACAAGGTAGAAGACAGATGCATGCAGAAACTCCGTTCAATTCACAAAAGGTGGAAGCGGTGGTCGCAGGGGGCGAGCGACCTTTGAGGTGGGCAAGGTACCCACCAGGGGTTGCCATGGCGCCCTGGAGGTGGAGGCTGGTTATTTCCCGGGGAGCATGCGGTGCAGCAGGCCATCACGGTCGACCAGCTGGTGCTTGAGCGCTGCGGAGATGTGCAGCAGCGCCAGCGCGGCCAATGCAAACGCGGTGTACTGGTGCCAGGGCTTGATGGCCTCGGCCAGGTCCTTGCTCACCGGCACAAGGTCGGGCAGCTGCCACAGGCCAAGGAACACGATGGGGAACCCCGCCGCCGAGCTGTAGGCCCAGCCAATCAGGGGCACGGCGAAGAAGAGCACGTACAGCAGGTGGTGGGTGCCGTGGTGTGCCAGCTTCTGCCAGCCGGGCATGGTCTTCTCGATCGCCTTGGGCAGCGCCGGTGGGCGGTGCGTGGCGCGCCACAGCAGGCGCAGCGCCGACAGCACCAGGATGGTCACGCCGGCCCATTTGTGCCAGTTGTACAGCTTCAGCCGTTGGGGCGAAAAGGGCAGGTCAGCCATGTAGACGCCGACGCCAAACAGAGCGATCAGCGCCAGGCCCAGCACCCAGTGCAACAGCATGGCGGTGCGCGTGTACCGGCGCGGGGTGTCGAGGGTCGTCGTGGAAGTGGCTGTCATCAGCGAATCTGGAGGTCGGTGTAAAAATGAGGTGAGCGAAGGCTGCAAGGGCCGCCGGACTTGGCGGCACAACGCGCTGGGCGATGGCGCAGTGTAGGAAGCGCTGGCTGTGATCAGCTTCAGGCAGATTGATGCCTTGATTCAAATTTATTGAATCGATATGCCTTGAGCGCTCAAAGTTCCCCAATGCTGTGCAATTTCTGCGGAGCGGCTATTTGCTGGCATCCGCAGGGCACCGGCGTGGCGCCTGCATGGACCTTGCTGGTGCGCCGGTGCCCCTGTGGAGACACCTTGGCGAATGGAGGAGGTGGCGTGGCTGCATCAAGTGCAGCGATGGCGGGCGGTACGGGGGCGGGGCGCCAGAGCAACCCGCGATGCCCGGGTTATCGGGCCAGCGCGGCCTGTTTCCAGGCGCTGACGGCGGCGCTGTCGTCGCCGCGTTGCTCGGCCAGTTCGGCCACGTGGCGCCAGGCGCTGGCGCGCATTGGAGCGTCGTTGAGCTGTTGGGCTGCCTGGGTCAGCAGCTGCTGGGCTTTGCCCCACAGCTGGCGCTTGAGGCAGGCCATGCCCGCCAGGTATTGCAGGCGGGCGTCGCGTGGGTTGGCTTGCTGGGCGGACTCGATGCGGGCCAGCCAGGGGCCGTCGAGCGCATCCAGCCCCGCCTCCAGCGCACGCACCAGCTTGAGGGCGTGTTGCTCGGCCAAGGCATCGGGCAGCTCCACCATGCGTTCCCACACGGGCAGCAACCAGGCACGCACCTGCGTGGCATCGCCGCCCAGTGCAGCCAGCCGCTGGGCGGCGTGGATGGCCAGCTCGGGCATGTTGCGCTCGCTGGTCTCCAGAGACAGCCAGATCTGCTGCAACTGAGCGACATCGTGCGCGCTGTTGATGAGTTCGGTGGCCAGGCCGCGCACGATGCTCTGTGCGGCATTGGGTGAGAACGCACGGTGCTTGCCCAGCAGGCGTGCGGTGTCCAGCGCCTCTTGCGTCTGGCGCGCCAGACGGGTGGCCTTGAGCTTGATGCGCAGCGCCAGGGTGCGCCGCGCGGCTCCCTGGGGCAGGGCTGCCAGGCGGTCGAGCGCCGCGTTGGCATCGCGGTCGTCCAGCGACCAGCGGGCGGCGCGCATCTGGGCGCCTTCGTGCATTTCCTGCTCGTTGATGGAGCCGCGCATGGGGGCTTCCTGCAGTGCGTCCTGCAGATGGCTTTCGCGGGTGGCGCGGTCTTGCAGGGCGTGTGACGCCTCGGCGGCGATCATGTGGGCCAGCGCGCGCAGCTGCTTGCCGTGGGGCACGGCCTCGCCGCTGGCCTCCAGCGCGTGTTCTTGCGACAGCGCGGCCACAGCGGCCTTGCGCGAGCGGATGAACCGGCCGCCCAGCATGTGGGTCAACGCGTCGAGCAGTGCGCCGTGCATGGCACGCTCTTTTTGCTGCACGCGCCAGCGGCGTGCCTGGTGCGGTAACGCCAGCAGCGCCGCCAGGGCCCGCAGCGCCGCATAAACGGTGACAAAACCGCCCACCAGCAGCAATACCACCATGTTGAGCGACAAGTCGATGCGGTAAGGCGGCCAGTACAGGGTGACGGTGCCCTGGTTGTTGCCCGCAAACAGCGCGGCCGCCACCGCCACGCCAAACAACGCCAAAAGCCAGAGTGCAGCGCGCATATTGTCAACGTCCCGCAGCGGCGGTGGCCAGGGCCGACAGGGTTTCGTCCAGGCGCGGCAGCTCGGCCGCCTTCATGCTGGCCTGGGCCTGCTGCAGGGTGGAGGCCACGTTCTGGGTGCGGCGCGATGCGGGGTCGAAATACTTGTTGAGCGCTGCGGTGGCCGCGGTCAGGTCGGCACGGGCCGACTCGAACTGGCGTGCCAGGATGCCCAGGCGTGCATTGAGCAGCTTGAACTTGAGGTTCTCGCGCAAAAAGAAGGTCTGCTCAGGGGCCAGCAAGATGGCTTCGGGCTGGTCGATGCGGCTCACGCGCACCAGGCTGCGGGCCTCGTCGCGTACCACCTCCCAGCTGCGCTGCAGGGCCGCTTGCCACCAGGCCAGGCCCTCGGTGGGGGCGGGGGCACTGCCAGGGGCTGCGGTGCCGGCGGACAGGCGCTTGGTTGAGGCGGCCTGGGCCACGGCATTGAGCACGGGCAGGTCGTCCACCTGGCGCACCAGGTCGTCCAGGCGGGCCAGCAGGCCGGCGGTGTCGGTCACGGTGGCGCGGGTCAGGCGGTCCAGGTCGCGGCCGATGGCGCGCTGCACGGGGGCCAGGCGGGGCTGCGCAGAGCGCTCGATGCGTTGGTTGGCGCTTTTGAGCGCTGCCACCAGCGGCTCCAGGCTGCCGGTGAGCTGGGCCTGTTGCTGCGCCAGGCGGATGGCCGACTCAATGTCCACCACCAGGTTTTCATCGCGCGAACGCGACAGGCTTTGCATGAGTTCTTCGAGCTGGCTGCGCTGCAGGGCAACCTCGCTCACGCGGGCCTCCGCCACTGAGAGGCGAGCCGCCGTGTCGCGCACCAACTCTTCGGCCTGGCGGGCCATGGTGCGGGCTTCGATGGCCAGGGCGCCCGAATCGGCGGACTGCCGGGCCAGTTGTTCCTGGATGGCGCTGAGCTTTTGCCACAGCAGGCCGCTGCTGACCAATGCGGCCACCGCCACGGTGCCCAACAGCAAGGTCATGGCGCCACTGCGGCCGGTGGCAGCGGCCGAGGGGGCCGGGCTCACTGCTGGCGCGCCCACAGCGGCTGCAGGGGGCGTGGAGGGCAGATCGTCGGGGGGCGCAGAACTCATGCGGCCGATTCTATCGAGGCCACCACGTCTTCCAGCGCCGGACGGCATTCCCGCACGGTGCCAAAGCCCGCTGCGCGGGCTGCTTCGGCGATGCGCGGGTGGGTGGTCAGCGCCTGTGCTGCGCCCCAGTATTGGCCGGGCAGGGCCTCGGCCAGGTGGGCCACCGCCTCGGAGCTGCTCAGCAGCCAGACAGCGCCGTCGTGCGCCGCCTGTTGCGCCAGCGCCACCTCCTGGGCCGTGAAGCGGGGCGCGCCGCGTTGGTAGGCCACCACAAACTCCACGTGACCGCCCCGCGCCTCGATCTGCTGGGCCAGCCACTCGCGGCCATTGCCCTGGGGCGATTCGTGTGCGTCCTGCGGCGTGGCGGAGCGACCGCGCACGATCAGCACGCGGTCGCCAGGCCGCACCTGGGGGGCCACCTGCTGCCACAGAGCCTCGGAGTCGAACTGCGGTGCATCGGGCGCGGGCCCGTCGATGGCGTTGGACGGCACGCCGGCCTGCTCCAGCGCGCGGGTGGTGCCTGGGCCGGGCGCCCATGCTCTTGTTTTTGTAGCTGCCAGGGCATGAATATCCAGCGCTACAGGGTGATTTGGCTCAAAGAAGTGCGCCACGGCGTTGCCACTGACAAACATCAGAGCGCGGTAGGTGCCGACGTTGGCGCGGGCCAAGTCCAGCGCCTGTTTCATGGTGGTGTCCGTGCAGGGACCAATCGCAATCAGGGGCAGTGCCACGGCCTCAATGCCGTGTGCGCCCAGTTGCGCCACCCAATGCGCCGCTTCGCGGGCAGGGCGTGTGACGATGACCCGGGGCGCTGAGGTGCCCATCTCAGGCCGGGGTGATGCCGCGCGCACCCCCAGCACGCAGGCGCTGCGCGATCGCGTCGCCCAGGGCTTCTGCCTGCGCCAGTGTGGTGACCGGGGCAGAGGCCTGGGCGCGCACCAGCGGGGCTTTGTCCTCGGGGTCGCCCCAGGCGGCGTCCAGCTGCAGCACGCCGTGGGTGAAGGTGCCGTGCGCTGCCAGGGGCATCGAGCAGCTGCCCCCCATGGCGCGGCTCACGGCGCGCTCTGCGGCCACGGTCAGCCAGGTGGTCTGGTGGGCCAGCGGTGCCAGCGCGTCGATCAGGTCTTGCCGGTCGCTGCGCACCTCGATGCCCAGCGCGCCCTGGCCTGCAGCGGGCAGCATGGCGCTGGGCTCGAACGTGGTGCGGATGCGGGCTTCCAGCCCCAGGCGCTTGAGGCCTGCGGCGGCCAGCACGATGGCGTCGTACTGGCCTTCGTCCAGCTTGCGCAGGCGGGTGTCGAGGTTGCCGCGCAGGGGCTCGATCTTCAGGTCAGGCCGCAGAGCCTGCAGCAGCACCTGGCGGCGCAGGCTCGACGTGCCCACCACGGCACACTGCGGCAGGGCGTCCAGGTTCTCGTAGCGGGGGGAGACAAAGGCATCGCGCGGGTCTTCGCGCTCCATCACGCAGGCCAGGGCAAAGCCCTCGGGCAGCTCCATGGGCACGTCCTTGAGCGAATGCACGGCAATGTGGGCGCGGCCTTCTTCCAGCGCCACTTCCAGCTCTTTCACAAACAGGCCCTTGCCGCCCACCTTGCTGAGGGACTTGTCCAGAATCTGGTCGCCCTTGGTGGTCATGCCCAGCAGTTGCACGCTGTGGCCACGGGCTTCGAGCAGCGCTTTGACATGCTCGGCCTGCCACAGCGCAAGGCGACTTTCGCGGGTGGCGATGACGATGGGGGGCGTTGGCGAGGGGCTCAAGTTCGTAACCTGTTTGTAATTATTCAGCGGCGCAGGATGCTAGCATGCGCCCGCACTGGGGCTGGTGCGGCCTGCGGCCATGCGGGCTCAACGCGCCAGGCCATCCCACCCATCCCGGAGACTCCTGCATGAAACGATCCGACAAGGACCAGCCCCTGATTGATGACATCCGCCTGCTGGGCCGCATTCTGGGCGACGTGATCCGGGAGCAGGAGGGGGTGGAGGCTTATGAGCTGGTCGAGCAGGTCCGCAAGCTCTCCGTGGCCTTCCGCCGCGACGCCGACCAGGAGGCCGACCGCGCGCTCAAGAAGCTGCTCAAGTCCCTGTCGGGCGACCAGACGGTGAGCGTGATCCGCGCCTTCACCTATTTCAGCCACCTGGCCAACCTGGCCGAAGACCGCCACCACATCCGCCGCCGCGCTGTGCACGAGCGCGCAGGCGACACGCAAGAGGGTAGCATCGAGGTCGCCCTGTCGCGCCTGCGCTGGGCTGGCATTGCGCCCAAGACGATTTCGCAGACGCTGGCGGGCAGCTACGTGGCCCCCGTGCTCACGGCCCATCCCACCGAGGTGCAGCGCAAGAGCATTCTGGACGCCGAGCGAGACATCGCCCAGTTGCTGGCCACGCGCGACGACATCCAGGTGCGCGCCCAGCTCTACAACAGTGCCAAGGACGCGCTCACCCCGCGCGAGCTGGCTGCCAACGAAGCCCTGCTGCGGGCCCGTGTGGCGCAGTTGTGGCAGACGCGCCTGCTGCGCTACAGCAAGCTCACCGTGGCCGACGAGATCGAGAACGCGCTGTCGTATTACGAAGCGACCTTCCTGCGCGAGATCCCCAAGATCTACGCCGACCTCGAAAGCGAACTCGGTCAGTACCCCGTGCACAGCTTCTTGCGCATGGGCCAGTGGATTGGCGGCGACCGCGATGGCAACCCCAATGTGACCGCGCAGACCTTGCAATACGCCCTGGGCCGCCAGGCCGAGGTGGCGTTGCGCCACTACCTTACGGAAGTGCACTACCTGGGCGGCGAGCTGTCGCTGTCGGCCCGCCTGGTGCAGGTGTCCGCCGAGATGGAGGCCCTGGCCCAGCGCTCGCCCGACACGAACGAACACCGCGTGGACGAGCCCTACCGCCGTGCGCTGACTGGCATCTATGCGCGCCTTGCAGCATCGCTCAAGGATCTGACCGGTGGCGAAGCCGCGCGCCATGCGGTGGCGCCACAAAACGCCTATGCCAGCGCCGAGGAGTTCCTGGCCGACCTTCGGGTGATCGAGGCCTCGCTGCAGTCTCACCATGGCCAGGCCTTGGCTGCCGAGCGACTGCACCCGCTGATCCGCGCGGTGCAAGTGTTTGGCTTCCACCTGGCCACGGTGGACCTGCGCCAAAGCTCCGACAAGCACGAAGAGGTTGTGGCCGAGCTGCTGGCCAAGGCCCGTATCGAGCCCAACTATGCCAACCTGCAAGAGGCCGCCAAGCGCGCACTGCTGATCAAGCTGCTGAACGACGCGCGTCCGCTGCGCGTGGTGGGCGCGGAATATTCGGCCCACGCCCAAGGCGAGCTGGCCATTTTTGAAACTGCCCGTGTGATGCGCGAGCGCTTTG
Source organism: Acidovorax delafieldii (assembly GCF_007993815.1). Taxonomy (GTDB): domain Bacteria; phylum Pseudomonadota; class Gammaproteobacteria; order Burkholderiales; family Burkholderiaceae_C; genus Acidovorax; species Acidovorax delafieldii. Next base: position 97,336 of record NZ_VJWE01000001.1, on the reverse strand, counting down.
GCCACGAGGCCATCCGCCACTACATCATCAGCCACACCGAAACGGTGAGCGACCTGCTCGAAGTGCTGCTGCTGCAAAAGGAAGTGGGGCTGATGAACGGCACGCTGGATGCCGAGTCGAAGAACCACCTTATCGTGGTGCCCCTGTTCGAAACCATCGAAGACCTGCGCAATGCCGCGCCCATCATGCGCGAGTTCTACAGCCTGCCCGGCGTGGCCGCGCTGGTGCAGCGCAGCGGCGGCGAGCAGGACATCATGCTGGGCTACAGCGACAGCAACAAGGATGGCGGCATCTTCACCAGCAACTGGGAGTTGTACCGCGCCGAGATCGCCCTCGTCGAACTCTTCGATGAACTCGCCACCACCCACGGCATCCAGCTGCGCATGTTCCATGGCCGGGGCGGCACCGTGGGCCGTGGCGGTGGCCCCAGCTACCAGGCCATTCTGGCGCAGCCGCCCGGCACCGTGCGCGGCCAGATCCGTCTGACGGAGCAGGGCGAGGTCATTGCCTCGAAATACGCCAACCCCGAGATCGGCCGGCGCAATTTGGAAACGCTCGTTGCCGCCACGCTCGAAGCCACCCTGCTGCAGCCCACCAAGCCCGCAACCAAGGCGTTTTTGGATGCTGCTGCGCAGCTCTCGCTGGCCAGCATGGGCAGCTACCGTGCGCTGGTGTACGAGACCCCGGGCTTCACCGACTACTTCTTCAACTCCACGCCCATCCGCGAGATCGCCGAACTCAACATCGGCTCGCGCCCTGCCAGCCGCAAGGCCAGCCAGAAGATCGAAGACCTGCGCGCCATCCCCTGGGGCTTCAGCTGGGGCCAGTGCCGCCTCACGCTGCCCGGCTGGTTCGGCTTTGGCTCGGCGGTGGAAGCCTTCATCAACACCGAAGGCAAGGACCCCAAGGCCCAGCTGGCGCTGCTGCAGAAGATGTACCGCCAGTGGCCGTTCTTCCGCACCCTGCTGTCCAACATGGACATGGTGCTGGCCAAGAGTGATCTGGCCCTGGCGTCACGCTACAGCGAACTCGTGACCGACGCGCGTCTGCGCAAAAAGGTGTTCACCAGCATCGAGGCCGAGTGGCACCGCACGGCCGATGCACTCACCCGCATCACGGGCGACAAGCAGCGCCTGACGCACAACACGGCGCTGGCGCGGTCCATCAAGCACCGCTTCCCGTACATCGATCCGCTGCACCACTTGCAGGTCGAGCTGGTGCGCCGCTGGCGCGCAGGGCAGGGCGACGAGCGGGTGCAGACCGGGATTCACATCTCCATCAACGGGATTGCAGCGGGGCTGCGCAATACGGGCTGATCTGCGGGCACAGCGGTCCGAACCCGCACTTTCCGGCCTGCTGCCATCGCGGGCACCCACAACAAAAAGGGCTCCCAATGGGAGCCCAGTTTGTTTGGCCAGTGTGGAACTGCGTGTCTAAAACACCTCCCATGGCAGCAGCATCCGCACTGCGCGAAGTGCCACCACCATGGGAAGTCCCGCAACTGTGTCAATCAATCCATGGAATTACATGGCGCTGAATTCGCCCGAAGGGATTTGGCCGGTGCGCACGGCTTCAGCAGCCTGTGCACGAACGGCAGCGCGGTCAGCGGTGGACTTGTAGGTCACCACACGCGAACCTGCTGGCTCGATGCTGCGTGTTTGTGCCACGGTGGCAGCTTCGGTAGCCACTTCAGCGCGGGTGCGGCTCGTGTCGAACTTCAGGGCAAATTGCGAGCCATCGGCTTCGTCAGCATGGGCACCAAAAGCGGCGAAAGCGGCAACAGCAGCGACGGAGAGGAAACGGGCGGTCTTGTTCATGATGAAAATCCTTGAAAGTTAAAAAGCGTCTCAAAAAAGCCGGGTCAAAAACCATTTCTGAACCGGGTTCGGTGAGTCGCCTTGCGGGTTCGGCTCATCGATGGGATGAACTGTACGCCGATGGTGTTCAGAGAAAAACCACCCAGTCGCAAACTAACTGTTCCAGTATTGGAAACAATCACCAACGACAGTTGGGTGGCGCAGTTGCGCTCTGGTGTTCGGGAATTCGGGGAGCTGCATCTCTGGTGCGAGGCCAGAGTCCACGTGTGGAAAGGTGCGGAGATCCAGACGGCCCGAGCCGCAGTGACGGCGTCAGTGGCAGACGCTGCGTCGCTCGGTGGCCAAGTCGCTCAGTCGCCCAGCAACTCGCCCACGGCCTTCAGGTCTTCCACCCGGTCGCACACGGCCTTCACGGCCATCATCACCGGGATGCCCAGCAGCAGTCCCCACAGGCCCCACAGCCAGCCCCAGGCCAGCACGCTGATGAACACGGCCACGGGGCTCATGCTGCTGGTGCGGCTGGTGAGCCAGGGGGTCAGCAGGTTGCCGATCAGCGTGTGGATGACCAGCGAGGCACCGCCAATGGCCATGGCCATGTCGAGCGTGCCAAACTGCAAGAAAGCCACCAGGGCCGAGGCCCCCGTGACCAGCGCCGAGCCGATGTATGGCGCGAGGTTGAGCACGGCGGCCACCACCCCCCATACGGCGGCGTTTTCCAGCCCCAATGCCCAATAGGCCGCGCCGGTGGCCAGGCCGACCAGCACGCTGGTGAACACCTGCAGCAGCAGATAACGCTGTATCTGCTGGGTGATGTCCTGCAGCACATGGATGGTGACCTTGCGCCGCTCCAGGCTGGTGCCCGCAATGCGCAGCAGCTTGTCGCGAAACAGGTTGCCCGAGGCGAGGGCGAAGTAGGTCAGGAACACCACCACCATCAGCTGCCCCAGCGCCGACATCAGGCCCATGGTGCCGCTCCACAGGTAGTCGCGGATGTTGAAGGGCGGGCGCTCCACGATCACCCGCTGCACGCCCCGGCGGGGCGCTGCGCTGGCGGCGCTGTTTTCGTTGGCGGCCTGCTCGATCTGGGTGGCCGCCTTCTGCACAGTGTCCAGCGGACTGCTGCCACCCGCGCGTGCCTTGAGGTTGTCGCGGACCTTCTTGGCGGCGACAGGGACCGAGTCCACCAGTTGGGCCGCCCCGTCGCTGAGCGACCAGGCCGTGCTGGCCAGCCCGGCGACGATGGCCACCAGCAACAAGCCCGCCCCCAGCGCCCGCGGCACATGCCGCCGGGCCATCATCTCCACCGCTGGCCGCAGCGCAATGGTCAGCAACAAGCTCAGCATGATCGGGATGAACACCGCACTGGCCCAGTGCAGCAGCGCGACGCTGGCGAACAGTGCCAGCAACGCGAGGGAGAGGTTGCGCACGTCCACGGGCATGTGGAGCATGAGAGGGGCTGCGTGGGACGCCGGACCGGCTGCCGGGGCGTACCCTGCTATTTCAGGGGCATCGGAGTCCTGGCGGGGTGCAGCGTCTGCTGCCGACGCGGCTGTTGCTTGCCCCTCCTCCAGGGGAGTTTGCGAGGAGGGCGTGGAAGTGGGCTCAGTCGTCATGCGCCGATTGTGAGGGGGCCTACAAACAATGCATGTAGGCGTTCAGCGCTTGGTACGGCATGGCCCACGGTCCTCAGCAGAGCGGCAAGGTGCGTTCCTTGTTGAGGGCATCTACGGTGCCCAGCAACTGTGGCCAGTAGGTGGGCAGGGCCGACCATGGGGCTCCGATAGCCAGGTTGGTGGCGTACACCATGCCCGTGTTCAGGCGTGGGCGGTTCGCATTCTTCACGGCTGCTTGCATCTCGGTGCAGGTGCTGGCCGAGTGCACCAGCATCGCTTGCGCTGTGTTGGCCTTGGCATAGACCCAGGTGCTCGACGGCTGTGGATCCACGTTCTGGTACGCGGCTGAATTGCCTGCGTAGGTCACCAGAGTGTCAGCAACCGCGGCGTAGGCCGGGACAGGGTAGGTGCCAGGATTGCCAACCAGGAGAGGGGTGCCCGGAGCGCTGGCACCCGTACTCATGCCCGAGGTCAATCCCTTGACGTAGTTGTAGATGTCCTGGAAGTAAGCGACCCGCGCGCTGTCGGTGGCCATGCCGTCCAGAAAAAAGCCATCAAGCAGTTTGGGATAGAGCCTGATGTAGTTGTCGATGGTGGCCTTGACGTCGGCGACGGAGAGCGTGCCGCCGCTGCTCGATGAGGTTGCCACATACCCGATCACGCGGTTGCTGGTGCCTGACACCGCCCTGAAGGCTTTGACTGCGGTGGTGAGGTCGGTGTCTTCCTTGGTGGAAGCTGTCAGGATGCCGCTGTTGGTGCTGGCGATGACGTTGATCTGGACATCGGGATAGCTGGTCGCTCCGCTCGTCAGCGTGGCCCAAGGGGACGATGTACCGGTGGCCGTGAAATAGGCGGGGACCAACACCTGCAGCGGCTTGTGAGCGGGGCGCACATAGTACGTCAGGCTGTCACTGGCCGAGTTGGCGCTGCTGGTGGCAGTGGCTGTCACCTGAAATGTCGCGGTGGGCGGCAGGCTGCTGACCGTCAAGGTGGTGCTGGCGACACCACCAACCGTTGTGGGTGCCACAGGGGCCAGGGTGCCGGCAGTGCTGGGGTTCACGGCGAAGGTGGCAGCGGTGCCGTTTGGCGCGGCGCTGCCGTTCGTAGAGACATTGACGGACAGAGGCTCCGAGCTGCTGGGTTCAAGCACGTTGTTGGCGGACAGCACGAAACTCACGCTGACGGGGGCCGCAGCAGGCGGAGGTGGCGGTGCAGGCGGCGCGGGCGTGGCAGTTTTGTCCGATCCGCCGCCGCAGCCAGCCAGCGCGGCGGTCAAGGCCAGCAGGGACGCGAGGCGTTGTGTCGTGTTCTTGGTGTGCATGGTCTTCCGGGGTTTATTGGGTGTACGGCTATTGTGAGTGCTTGTAGTGGCGTCACCAAGCGCTGAAATCGCGGCTTAAGGTGGGGAAAGACGGCTTTGTTGTGCCGATCACGGATGGCTGGCGCCACTAACATGGCTCCATGCGATCTTCCCTCCTGCGCATTTCGACCGTTGTGCCGTTGCTGGCAGCAACGCTGCTGGCTGGCTGCGGCACCCTGGACGTGCCACGCGCCGACAACTATCCTGCTACTGGCCAGAAAAAGGCCCGCGCCGTGCACCACTGGGATGTGCTGGCTGGGGATGTGGCTGGGCGAGTTGCCGAGAAGATCGCGTCCTGGCCTGCAGGCGAGTACCCCATTCACGTGACGGTGGCGGACAAATCCAGCTTCAACGCGGGTTTCCTCAAACTGCTGACAGTGCATTTGTTGAACCGCGGCGTTGTCCTTTCCACGGTTCCTACTGCGGTGGAGCTGGAGGTGCAGACCCAGGTGGTTCAACACCTGGCCGGTGTTCCGCCCAATTTCCCTGTCCCGATCGCTGGGACCCTCATCGGGACCGGCGTGGGGGTATGGCGTGACTGGAAGGTGCACTATTCGGATCGCACTTTGCTCCCAGGCGTTGCGACAGCACTGGGGGTGGGAGCGGGCTTGGCATTGGACATGGCCCATCTGTATACGCAAGGTGCCGCAGCGGGAGGGCCTACGCGGACTGAAGTTCTGATCACTACGACACTCAAGAGCCGTGACCGTTATTTGGCTGGTTCCGCAGACCTGTATTACATCGAGCGGGAAGATGCTGCGCTGTACCAGCCAGAGGTCTTGGTGCCCGCACCCCCACCCACCCCCGTTAAAACCTGGCGGGTGGTGGCACCATGATGCGCCGTTTCCATCCCGGCAAGCTCAGGTCCGCGTGGTGCTTGGGCATGGTGGTGGTGTCGGCCCTGGCGGTGCAGGGCTGCTCGACCAACCCGGTCCACAGCTATTACTACGGCAACAGTGCGGGTGGCGTGTCGCGCACCGACCTGATCGAGGTGAACGACCGGGCAACGGATGCCTTGCTGCTCAACGCGCCGCTGGACGCGAGCCAGCCGCTGTTGGTGGCCACCCTGGTCAATGTGGACCGGCTCAACGAGTCGTCGCGGCTGGGGCGCATCTTTTCGGAGCAGATCGCGGGGCGCATGGTGCAGCGTGGGCTGCGCGTGACGGAGGTGAAGCTGCGCGACAACCTGGTGCTGCACCGCGAACAGGGCGAGTTGCTGCTGTCGCGCGAGGTGCGGGAGGTCAGCCAGGCGCAGAACGCGCAGGCCGTAGTCGTGGGCACGTACGCGGTGTCGGCCTCGGTGGTGTACATCAGCCTTAAGCTGGTGAACCCGGTGGGCAACCATGTGATTGCGGCGCACAACTATGCGGTGCCCGTGGACGAGAACGTGCGCACCTTGCTTGCGGGGCGTTGATGGGTGGCTCGGCGTTCTCCCTCGCACCACATTCCATCGGCAGACAGCAGAAAGCAGACAGCAAAAAGGCCCCGAATAGGGCCTTATTTGTTTGCTATCTAATCAATAGCTAGAGCGGCAATATGCACTAGCGCATCGGGCGCTTTGCGCTCAAAAATCACGCCAAGGTGTCAATGCAGCATCAGCGCGCCGGCGGTCTTGCTCTTGCCGGCACGGGCGGGCGGGTTGCACAGGCCGCAGGTGAAATGGCGGTTTTCGTACAGCTCGGTCACGAACTGGCCGCTGCACTGGCTGCACTTGGTGCGGGTCAACATGCCGGCGTCCACGAATTTCACCAGGCGCCAGGCGCGGGTGAAGGACAGCAGTGGTTCGATCTCGGCCGTGGCGACTTGTTCGTTGTACAGGCGGTAGGCCTTGGTCAGCAGCTCCACCGAATCCAGGTCCACGCCCTTGGACAGGTACTCGTAGATGTTCAAAAACAGCGAGCTGTGGATGTTCTCTTGCCAGGTCAGGAACCAGTCGGTGGAGAAGGGCAGCTGGCCTTTGGAGGGCGACTTGCCCGCGATCTCCTTGTACAGGCGGATCAGGCGCTCATACGACAGCGTGGTCTCGGACTCCAGCACCTGCATGCGGGCGCCCATCTGGATCAGCATGGCTGCGCGTTCGATCTGCTTGGATTCATTCAGAACGCTTTTGACAGGGGCTTTGGCGGCGGCGGTGGTGGTGGAGGACATGGCGGGCTTTCGGTGAGAACGGGACAACGCTGCGGGCTAGTGCTTCAGAGCACTTCCGACACGCGGCTGGCCATCAGGATGTTGGCGTGCAGGGTGTTGGTGGCGTCGTTGCCCACCTTCTTGGCCGAGTGGTTGGTCAGCAAGCTCCACACCAGGTTGTCGTCCACGCGGAAGCTGCAAAGTAGCGTGTTGCGGGAGGCCAGTTTCATCACTTGCGCTGCCGACAGCGAAGCGAGAATATCGGCAGACTCCTCGTTCATGCCCAGACGGAAAACCGCTTCGGCCTTGTCCTGACGGATCAGGGTTTGGGCCAGCATCAGGTAGGTGAGGTTGGCTTCGCGGATTTCAGCGAGGATTTGTTCGTTGGTCATGGCGGCTTCCTTTTTTCCAGTACCGGGTCTTGCGTGGCCTGCTGACTGCAGGTTTTGCGTGATCCGTTGAAATGGATTGTGAAACCGCCCCAATCAGAAATTAAGTCGGGGTTTGGCTGTGCCGCGTGTCTGGTTTCGCGGTGGGCTGTGTAGGAATTTGCCCTACAAGCAGATCAGGCGTCTGCTGGCTTTCAAGAGGGGTGCATCTGCTGCGTTGGCAGGCACCGGTCCCCGAATTCTGCTCATGGTTTTGATAGCGCCTGCAAAACCATCTTTTTTGCGCTTTTGCAACCGGCGGCGTTCGCTAGAACGTGTTCACGGTCTTTTCAGGGCCGCGTTGGAGTGCAATCGGGATGAGTGGATGCTTCGGATGCGCCGCATGGGCTTATGCCCATGCAAGCGGCCGGGGCGTCCAATCGCCCGATTTCACTCCAACCCTTCGGGCAAGTGCCTTGCCGGGCGGTCTGCGGCGTTGCGGGGCTTGCCAATAGCACGGGCTATTGGCTGCGCACCGCGCCTTGCATCCCATCCCGGCAAGGTGCTTGCGCGGCCTTGAAAAGACCGTGAACACGCTCTTAGACGCCGCAGTGGGCGTTGTTCATCCTTTTTCGACTGGGCGCGTGGGGTCTGAACACCATTCGCTCCAGCTGCCCGCGAACAGCGCGGTGTGCCCCAGGCCGGCAATCTCCATGGCCAGAAGATTGGGGACGGCGCTCACACCGCTGCCGCACTGGTGCACCACGGTCGCCGGGTCACGGCCCGCCAGCAGGGCGTCGAACTCTGCGCGCAGCGTGGCTGCGGGTTTGAAGCGGCCGTCGGCACCGATGTTCTCGGCAAAGGGGCGGTTGAGCGCGCCCGTAATGTGGCCGGCCACCGGGTCCAGCGGCTCCACCTCGCCCCGGTAGCGGGCGCCGGCGCGGGCATCGATCACGGTCTGGTCTGCGGGGCGCTGCAGGCGGGCCAGGACATCGCTGGCCGTGGCCAGCTGGCGCAAGGGCTCGTTCAGTGCAAAGTGGGACTGGAAGTGCGACGGCTCTTCTCCGCTGTGGACCGCACCACCTGCGGCCTGCCAGGCCTGCAGTCCGCCGTCGAGCACAGCCACGGCGTCATGGCCTGCCCATTTGAGCATCCACCACAGGCGGCCGCAGTAGTTGGCGCCCTGGCGGTCGTACACCACGGCCTGCATGTTGTTGGCAAAACCCACGCTGGACAGCCACATGGCAAAACGTTCGCGGCTGGGCAGCGGGTGGCGGCCGCCGGATGCGGGCTGGTCAGCCTCCTGCGCCGTCACAGTGCCGGTGGCCCCAGGTGCGCCATGCTTGGCGCTGAGGTCATTGTCGAGGTTGGCGTACACGGCGCCGGGGATATGGGCTTGCGCATATTGCTGCGCGCCGGCCGTCGGTTGCATGAGTTCGAAGCTGCAGTCAAACACCATCAGCGGCGCACCGCTGGCGATGAGGGCTTGCAGGTCGGGGGCGGAGATGAGCGTGGTGTAGGTGGTCATCGGCAGATCAGGTGCAAAGCAACCGGTTGGGCGGGGAGGCCTCCATTGTGGCCATCCCGATGGGGACTGTCCTCGCCTGCGCGCATTGGTTTTTGTATCGGTCAGTGTTCTTCGGCCGGTGCGCCGGGCGCGGCCCGGGCCCGCAAGATGGTGGCCACAATGCCGCTGCCCACGATGAGGGCCATGCCGATCCAGCCGATGGGCGGGATCTTGTCGCCAAACAACAGCACGCTGTAGACGGCGGCAAACACGATGCCCGAATACTGCAGATTGGCCACCACCAGCGTGCCGCGCTGGGTCTTGGCGCTGGCGTAAGCCTTGGTCATGCACAGTTGCCCGCCAGCCGCCAGCACCCCGATGGGCAGCAGCCACAGCGCTTGCCAGCCCGGCCAGTCCGACATGCCGGTGAACAGCATAGCAAAGCCGCCCGCCACCGCGGAGCCCACCGCAAAGTAGAAGACGGTGCGCGACTCAGGCTCGCCCAGGCGCGACAGCGCCACCACCTGCATGTAGGCAAATGCGGCTGACAAGCCGGACATGAGGCCAATCATCCCGGCGAACGCCTGGTTCTGGTCCAGGCTGGGGCGCAGCATCAGCACCACGCCCACGAACCCGGTGAGCACCGTCAGCACCAGCGGGCCTTGCAGCGCAGGCCGGGGCGTGGCGGCGGATGGTCGCCAGGCCAGCAGCGTGCCGCCGACCAGGAAGGCCGCGATCCACACGCTGCTCATGTAGTTGAGCGTCATGGCGGTCGCCAGCGGCAGGTGCGCAATGGCGTAGAACCAGGCGCCCAGCGACGCCACCCCCACGAGGCTGCGCCAGGCGTGCATGCCGGGGTACCGCGTGGACAGCGTCACTTTTTGCGAGCGTGACAGCAGCCAGAGAATCAACATGCCGATGAGGCCCCGGTAACACACCAGCTCAGCGGAGTTGAAGAAGTCCGAGGCGATCTTGACGCACACGCCCATGCTGGCAAACAGGAACGCGGCCAACACCATCCAGAGGGCTTGCATCGGGTTGTGATCTTTTGAAGCGCGCCGTGGGGCGCAAAAATGAAAATAGCTGCCAGCGCTTATTTTTTAAGCACTGGCAGCTATTGTAATGAGAGCAGACCACGGCGGGCCTGCAGATTGGCAGGGTTTTGCCGCCGTATTCAGCGTTTTGGCGTGGCCGGGTCGATGGTGTCCGAGCCCATCGCCTCACGGTACCACTCGTGGAAGTGCTGCATGCCATCCTCCATGGGGCTTTGGTAGGGGCCCACCTCGTTGTCGCCGCGTGCCATCAGGGCCTTGCGGCCCGCGTCCATGCGCTCGCCGATTTCGTCGTCCTCGATGCAGGTCTCCATGTAGGCGGCCTTCTGCGCCTCGACGAACTCGCGCTCGAACGCAGCGATTTCTTCGGGGTAGTAGAACTCCACCATGTTCAGTGTTTTGGTCGGGCTGATGGGGTGCAGCGTGGACACGGTGAGCACATGCGGATACCACTCCACCATGATGTGCGGGTACAGCGTGAGCCAGATGGCGCCATGCTTGGGCGGCTTGCCCTCGCGGTAGGCGAGCAAGGCTTCGTGCCAGCGTTCGTACACGGGGCTGCCGGCCTTGCCAAGGCGGTTGGCTACACCCACGGTCTGCACGGAGTAGTTCTTGCCGAACTCCCAGCGCAGATCGTCGCAGGTGACAAAACTGCCCAGGCCCGGGTGGAAGGGGCCCACGTGGTAGTCCTCCAGATAGACCTCGATGAAGGTCTTCCAGTTGTAGTTGCACTCGTGCAGCTCCACGTGGTCGAGCACGTAGCCGTCAAAGTCCAGGTCGGCGCGTGGTCCCATCTGGGCGAGGTCGGCAGCCACGTCGTAGCCGTTGTCTTCAAACAGCAGGCCGTTCCACTCGCGCAGCTTGTAGTTGTTCAGGTTCAGGCACGGGTCGTGCGCGAAATGCGGTGCGCCCAGCAGCTCGCCCTTGGGGTTGTACGTCCAGCGGTGCAGTGGGCACACGATGTTGCCGCCCGCGCTGCCCTTTTGCTGGGTGTTCAGCGACCCTTTGCCCTTGAGCATGACCGCCTGCCGGTGGCGGCAGACGTTGGAGACCAGCTCGATACCGCCCTGGGCGTTGCGCACCAGCGCGCGGCCCTCGCCCTCCTGGGGCAGTGCGTAGTAGTCGCCCGCGTTGGGCACAGCCAATTGATGCCCCACATAGCGGGGCCCGCGCTGGAAGATGGTCTCCAGCTCGCGATGGAACAGCGCATCATCAAAGTAGCTCGAAACTGGTAGTTGGCTTGCGGCCTGCTGCAGTTGAAGACTTAAATCAGACATGGGTGACCTGACCTAAAGACTCCCCACAGAGAGAGTGCGGGAGGTGCGCCCGTGAAGGCGCATCTGGAAAAAGAAAACCGGCTAGGGTGGGTAGCCGGCTCGACGGGAATGGGATTATAGGCGGTGGGGTTATTCCCGCACCCCCGCTACGTGAATAGAAAACACCGGTTCCGGAAAAATAGAGACCTCCCACGGATCGGCCACTGTCTGACACGGGCGCCACAGCGCTGCGCCTAAAATCACCGGTTTTTCACCCGCGCACTGCCGCCCCCTCCATGCCCAAGGCCCCCGCAACCCCTGCTCCTCCCGCCGAACCTGCCAGCTACGAGGCGGCCCTGGAGGAGCTGGAGCAACTCGTGGCCCGCATTGAATCGGGCCAGTTGCCGCTGGACCAGATGCTGGCTGGCTACCAGCGCGGCGCCGCCTTGCTGGCTTTTTGCCGCCACCGGCTCGATGCCGTGCAGGACCAGATCAAGGTGCTGGACGACGGCCAGCTGCAACCATGGAACCAGGAATGAGCGCATTGCCGATGACTTCCTCGACGGCGTTGAACCCGCCCCTGGATACGAATCTCTGGAGCCAGAATCACCTCGCCCGTGTGGAGCAGGCGCTGTCCTTGTGGGTGGGCGACGGCGCTCCGGCAGGGCTGGGCGACGCCATGCGTTACGCCGTCCTGGACGGCGGAAAGCGCCTGCGACCCTTGCTGGTGTTGGCTGCCTACGAGGCGGCGCGCAGCGGCACCTCGGACTCCGTGGCACCCGAGGGCGCGGCGGTTCAGGCAGCTCTGAACGAAGCTGCCCTGCGTGCCGCGTGCGCGGTGGAGCTGATCCACGCGTATTCGCTGGTCCACGACGACATGCCCTGCATGGACAACGACGTGCTGCGCCGTGGCAAACCCACGGTGCATGTGCAGTTTGGCGAAGCCCAGGCCCTGCTGGCGGGCGACGCGCTGCAGGCCTTTGCGTTTGAACTGCTGACCCCCGACAACACCCTGATCCCCGCTGCCATGCAGGCGGCTTTGTGCCGGCTGCTGGCGCGGGCTGCGGGCTCGGCCGGCATGGCGGGCGGTCAGGCGATTGACCTGGCCAGCGTGGGCGTGGCGCTGACCGAAGCGCAACTGCGCCAGATGCACCGCCTCAAGACGGGCGCCTTGCTCCAGGGCAGCGTGCTCATGGGGGCCCTGTGTGGCCACGCGGCGCCCACCGCCTACCAGGCCCTGTCAGACTATGGCGCTGCCATGGGGCTGGCGTTCCAGGTGGTGGACGACATCCTGGATGTGGTGGCGGACTCGGCCACCCTGGGGAAAACGGCGGGCAAGGACGCGGCCGCAGACAAACCCACCTACGTATCGTTGCTCGGTCTGGAGCGTGCGCAGGCCTACGCGCAGGAGCTGCTGGCCGAGGCCCATGCGGCCCTGGGTCGCAGTGGCTTGCCCGACACCCGTGCCCTGGCAGCCCTGGCGGACATGGTCGTGCGCCGCTCCCACTGAGCCCGGCCCTGGTCCCTGGCGACTCTCTCAATGTCCAAATGCCTGCTGGTGCTTGAATCTCTTGCGCTCGTAGCTATCAAAAGAATAGTCAATGTCCACGACACCCTTCCCCTTGCTGCAGACCATCAATGACCCGGCAGACCTGCGCCGGCTCTCGCGCGCGGACCTCAAGGTGCTGGCGACCGAGTTGCGCGAGTTCGTGCTGCAGAGCGTGTCGCAGACCGGTGGCCACCTCAGCTCCAACCTGGGCACGGTAGAGCTGACAGTGGCTTTGCACCATGTCTTCAACACCCCGGAAGACCGCCTGGTATGGGATGTGGGCCACCAGACCTACCCGCACAAGATCCTGACCGGCCGCCGCGACCGCATGCACACGCTGCGCCAGATGGGCGGTATCTCGGGCTTTCCGCAACGGGCGGAGAGCATCTACGACACGTTTGGCACAGCGCATTCCAGCACCAGCATCTCGGCAGCCTTGGGCATGGCGCTGGCTGCCAAGCGCAAGGGCGACAACCGACATGCCGTGGCCATCATTGGAGATGGGGCGATGAGTGCCGGCATGGCGTTCGAGGCGCTCAACAACGCGGGTGTAGCCGACTGCAACCTGCTGGTGGTGCTGAACGACAACGACATGAGCATCAGCCCGCCCGTGGGCGCGCTCAACCGCTATCTCGCGCAACTGATGAGCGGGCAGTTCTACGCCGCCGCCAAGAACGTGGGCAAGACCGTTTTGCGCCCCGTGCCGCCCCTGCTCGAATTTGCCAAGCGCTTCGAGCAACAGGCCAAGGGCATGGTGGTGCCCGCCACGCTGTTCGAGAAATTCGGCTTCAACTACATCGGCCCCATCGACGGGCACGACCTCGATTCGCTGATCCCTACCCTGGAGAACATCAAGAGCCTCAAGGGTCCGCAGTTCCTGCACGTGGTCACCAAGAAGGGGCAGGGCTACAAGCTGGCCGAGGCCGACCCCGTGGCCTACCACGGCCCCGGAAAGTTCGATCCCTCCGTGGGCCTGACCAAGCCCGCCACGCCGCCCAAGCAGACCTTCACCCAGGTGTTCGGCCAGTGGCTGTGTGACATGGCGGCGCAGGACTCGCGCCTGGTGGGCATCACGCCCGCCATGCGCGAGGGCTCGGGCATGGTCGAGTTCGAAAAGCGTTTTCCGGACCGCTACTACGACGTGGGCATTGCTGAACAGCACGCTGTCACGTTCGCTGCGGGCATGGCCTGCGAGGGTGTGAAGCCCGTGGTTGCCATCTACTCCACGTTTTTGCAGCGTGGCTACGACCAGTTGATTCACGACGTGGCCTTGCAGAACCTGCCCGTGGTGTTTGCACTGGACCGTGCGGGCCTGGTGGGCGCCGACGGTGCCACGCACGCAGGCGCCTATGACATCCCGTTCGTGCGCTGCATTCCGAACATGAGCATGGCCTGCCCCGCCGACGAGCGCGAATGCCGCCAGTTGCTCAGCAGTGCGTTTGAACAGGACCACCCCGTGGCCGTGCGTTACCCGCGTGGTAGCGGCGCGGGTGTGGCGCCGCTGGCTGCGCTCGATGGCCTGCCGTTCGGCAAAGGCGAGATCCGCCGCGAGCGCAAGGTTGATGCGGACGGCAAGGCGCCCCGCATTGCCATCCTGGCGTTTGGCACCTTGCTGTATCCCGCGCTCGAAGTGGGCGAGGCGATCGATGCCACCGTGGTCAACATGCGCTGGGCCAAGCCCATCGATGAAGCCTTGCTGCGCGAGGTGGCGGAACGCCACGATGCGCTTGTGACGGTGGAAGAGGGCGCCATCATGGGCGGTGCGGGCAGTGCAGTGACCGAAGCGCTCAACGCCATGGGCATCTTGCGCCCCGTGCTGCAGCTGGGGTTGCCCGATGTCTTCATCGAACATGGCGACCCGGCCAAGTTGCTGGAGTTGCAAGGGCTGGATGCGGCAGGTATTCGCGCATCGATTACCGCTCGGTTTTTGCCTGGCAACGCGGGCTGAACGGAGGCGGGCTGTGGGCAGCGCGTCGCGCTGGCCGGGGGTGCCGTGAGGGCTTTCGCACTGCTGTCGCGCAGATGCTTGCAGAACCCTGAAGGTGTGTGTTGGCGCCGGAATTTCGCGGGAAAACCCGCAAAAGTCCTGGGGGTCATGTTCCTACAATGGTCCCGGCTGAAACATGTCCTTGGTCGGCCGTGCACAACGCGTGCGCACCAAGTTTTGCAATCAATATATCGGAGAGAACCTCATGGATCGTCGTTCAATCATCAAGCATGCTGGCATTGCCGGTGTGCTGGCTGCAGGCGCTGCGCCCGCCGTCCACGCCCAGGCTGCCATTCGCTGGCGTCTGGCTTCCAGCTTCCCCAAGTCGCTGGACACCATCTATGGCGGCGCTGATGTGTTCTCCAAGGCCGTCAAGGCCATGTCGGGCGGCAAGTTTGAAATCTCCGTGCACGCTGGTGGCGAGCTGATGCCTCCCTTCGGCGTGGTGGACGGCGTGCAGCAAGGCACCGTGGAAATGGCACACACCGTGCCTTACTACTTCTACGGCAAGAACCCCGCCTTCGCGCTGGGCTCGGCAGTGCCTTTCGGCTTCAATGCCCGCCAGATGAACGCCTGGATGTTGCATGGCAACGGCCGCAAGCTCATGAACGAGTTCTACGGCGGCTTCAACATGATCAGCTTCGCAGGTGGCAACACCGGCACGCAGATGGGTGGCTGGTTCCGCAAGGAAATCAAGTCGCCTGCCGACTTCAAGGGCATGAAGATGCGCCTGGGTGGAGGCCTGATCGGTGAAGTGATGCAGAAGCTGGGTGCTGTGCCCCAGAGCATCCCTGGCGGCGAAATTTACCAAGCCCTCGAAAAGGGCACGCTGGATGCCGCCGAGTGGGTGGGTCCGTACGACGACCAGAAGCTGGGCTTCAACAAAGTCGCTCCGTTCTACTACTACCCCGGCTGGTGGGAAGGTGGTCCTGAAGTGGACTTCTTCGTCAACCAGAAGGCGTTCGACGGCCTGTCGGCTGAGAACAAGGCCATCATCGAAGCCGCGACCAACGTGGCCCACGTGGACATGCTGGCCAAGTACGACGCGCTGAACCCCACGGCCCTGAAGCAACTCGTGGCTGCCAAGACCAAGGTGCTGCCTTTCTCGCAAGCTGTGATGGACGCTTCGTTCAAGGCTTCGATGGAAGTGTTCGCCGAGAACGACGCCAAGAGCCCCGAGTGGAAGAAGATCTACGCCGACATGCGTGCCTTCCAGCGCGACCAGATCCTCTGGTTCCGCTTTGCCGAAGCCCGCTACGACACCTTCATGTCCGCACAGAAGATCTGATAGCCCGGCTGCGGCGCAAGCCGCAGGGCATGTCGATCAGAAAACCCGCCTGGTTCGCCTGGCGGGTTTTTTTGCGTCTGGTGGGTGGTATGGGGTGGGGTGCTCGGTCCCGCCGTACTGCGGGGCAGATGATGCCGCCGGGATGCCCGGCGATGTTCGGTCGGCTGGCGCTCAAGGTGTCGCCCTTGTTGCTGTGATCGGCAGGTCTGCGTGATCCCTCGGCGCAAACGTTTCTGATGGGATACCAGGGGTGGTTGAGGCCATCGCTTCCCGTGGTGTGCAAAGTCCGTTTATCGCCATAGGCAGACGCTTGCCAGCGGGTTAAGTGGCGCGAAGAAGCCAACGTCTCAACGCGTGGCGGTCGTTTTGCTGTAGGTCCTTAGGTTTTGGGGAGGGCGACGTCGAGCCGTTCGTTGACGGTCCTGTCTTTGAGCACGCTCTGCACGCCATAGGCCCATGAAAAAAGCCCCGGCAGATGACGTCTGCCGGGGCTCTGGTTGCTTCAGGGGCTGGTCAACAGCCCTGTGCGGTTCGGATCACTTCTTCTCGTTGGCCAGCGAATCCTGCAGGGCCTTGAGTGGGTTGTCTGCAGCGGGGGCCGCAGTATCGCCAGGGGCAGCTCCAGCGCCTTCCATGCCAGCCGTGGGGTCGGTTGCCTCGGGGGCTCCGGCAGCGTCAGGCATGGTGGCTTCCATTTCCATACGGACCTTGTCCAGGTCATACACCTCGGCCTTGTCCAGGCCGCTGGAGACGATGCCTGGGAAGGCGATGATCAGGCCCACCATCATCAGCTGAATGACCAGGAACGGGATGGCACCCCAGTAGATCTGCGGCGTGGTCACCGGCGCAATCATCTTCTTGGTGACCTTGTCGAGGTACTCCTTCGCCGGGGCCACGCTGCGCAGGTAGAACAGCGCGAAGCCGAACGGTGGGTGCATGAACGAGGTCTGCATGTTCACGGCCAGCAGCACGCCAAACCAGATCAGGTCGATGCCCAGCTTGTTGGCCACCGGGGCCAGCAGGGGCACCACGATGAAGGACAGCTCGAAGAAGTCCAGGAAGAACGCCAGGAAGAACACCATGATGTTCACGACGATCAGGAAGCCCAGCTGGCCACCGGGCAGGCCGGTCAGCAGGTGTTCCACCCACAGCGGGCCGTCCACGCCCTGGAAGGTCAGGCCGAACATGGTCGCGCCCACCAGGATGAACACCACAAAACACGACAGCTTGGTGGTGGTAGTTACGGCCTGCTTGAGCAGCGAAAGGCTCAGGCGACCACGGATGATGGCCATGATGCCTGCGCCCAGCGCGCCCATGGCGCCGCCTTCGGTGGGGGTTGCAACACCCAGGAAGATGGTGCCCAGCACCAGGAAGATCAGCAGCAGCGGGGGAATCAGCACGAACGTCACGCGTTCCGCAGCCTTGGACAGCAGGCCCAGGCGGGTGATCTTGTTGACGCTGGCGACCACGAAGGCCAGGGCCACGCCAAAGCACATGGCCACCACGATGGTTTCGTCCAGCGCCACGCGTTCCACCGCCTCGCCCGACCACCAGGTGTGCAGGGCGGCCATGTTCTTGGCCACATACATCGAGGCTGCCACGCAGATGCCGGTCAGCACCAGCAGGGAGGTCACACCGCTCTTGCCGTTGTCGTCGCGCAGCGTACGGGCTTCGGGCGGGATCGCAGGCACCCATTGGGGCTTGAAGATTGCCAGCAGGATGACGTACAGCGCATAGAAGCCGGTGAGCATCAAGCCGGGCAGGAAGGCGCCCTTGTACATGTCGCCCACGCTGCGGCCCATCTGGTCGGCAATGATGATCAGCACCAGCGACGGCGGAATGATCTGCGCCAGGGTTCCGGACGCGGCAATCACGCCCGCAGCCAGTCGGCGGTCATAGCCATAGCGCAGCATGATGGGCAGCGAGATCAGGCCCATCGATATCACCGACGCGGCCACCACGCCCGTGGTGGCTGCCAGCAGCGCGCCCACAAAGATCACGGCCAGTGCCAGGCCACCCCGGATGGGGCCAAACAGCTGGCCAATGGTGTCCAGCAGGTCTTCCGCCATCCCGCTTCGCTCCAATATGAGCCCCATGAGCGTGAAGAACGGAATGGCCAGCAGGGTGTCGTTCTGCATGATGCCGAAGATGCGCAGCGGCACGGCTTGCAGCAGCGCTTCGGGAAGTACGTTCAATTCAATGCCGATAAAGGCGAAGAAAAGTCCACAGGCGCCCAGACTGAATGCGACCGGGAAGCCCACCAGCAAGAAGCAGATGAGCCCCGCGAACATGATGGGGGCGAGGTTATGGGTCAAAAATTCCATGGTGTGTGCTCCGCTTGGTAGGGCCGCTCAGTGAGCCTCGGCCTTGTTCTTGCCGTTGCCCTTGGCGGCTTCGGCCAGGTTGCGGATGGATTCAGCCAGTTCTTCCTCGGCCGTCTTTTCGACCTTCTTGACCGTCGGATCTTCGATCAGGCCTTGCAGGAAGCCCAGGCGCTTGATGAGTTCAGAAATGCCTTGCAGCCACAGCAGCGTGAAGCCCAGGGGCATCATCAGGTACACGGGCCAGCGGATCAGGCCACCTGCGTTGTTGGACATTTCGCCCGATGCCAGTGCGCGCGTGAAGAACGGAACCCCATACCAGAGCACGGCCAGGCACATGGGGGTGAGAAAGACGATGTAGCCGAACACGTCGATCCAGATCTGTGTGCGCTTGGAAAAGCGGCTCGAGATCACATCGACCTTCACGTGCTCGCCCTGCAGCAGCGTGTAGCCAGCTGCCAGCAGGAACGATGCAGCAAACAGGTACCACTGCACTTCCAGGAATGCGTTGGAGCTGATGTTGAACGCCTTGCGCACCACGGCGTTCACGCCGCTGATGACCGTGGAGGCCAGGATCAGCCAGACCACGTACTTGCCGACCTGGGTGTTAATCCAGTCGATCCCTCTTGATAACTTCAATAGAGCCTGCATGGTGTCTCCAATAAAAAGGCTGTGTGTGCGAGATGCCCGGGCCCCGCGCGGGTAGGCGCTGAGGCAGGGCACACTTTGACGACGGCGCGATTCTACGGAGCACTGTAGGCGGAGTCTGACAGCAGCGTGACGGTGTTATCCCGCAGCAGCTGCTCATTCTTCAGCTATCAAAACTGCAGCAATTAGGGTTTCTTCCTAGGCGTGGAAGCACGCTTTTTCCGCGCAAATTGCCACCACGGCAACACCGTGCTCATGGCCTGCACCTCGCCGCAGTGCCAGGCGGTGTAACCCGGCAGTGTGGTCATGTGTGCCAGCCATTCAGGTGTTTGCAAGAGGGTGCGCAGTGCCAGCGTGGCGGGCTGGTCCAGGCTGGCTTTCAGGCATGCCAGGTGGTAGCGCTCGTGCACCAGGGGGACAAAGTCCAGCCCGCGCGCGCGGGCCGCTAGCTCGATGCCCATGCCCACATCGGCAGCCCCTGCAGCCACGGCCTGGGCGATGGCGGTGTGGGAGGGTTCGTTGAGCGCGTAGCCCACGATGCTCCCTGGGTCCATGCTGGCCTGGGCCAGCAGGTCGTCCAGCAGCACCCGCGTGCCCGAGCCCAGCGGCCGGTTGATGAAGCGGGCGCCGGTGCGGGCCACATCGGCCAGGCTGCGCAGACCCAGCGGATTGCCGGGGGCCACGATGAGCCCTTGGGTGCGCTGTGCGAATCCAATGATCTTGTGCAGCCCGGGCTGTAGCAGTGGCTGGTAGGTGCGCGCGGTGAGCGACTGTGCGGCTGCGTCAGCCACGGTGTGAAAGCCCGCCAGGGTGCAACGCCCCTCGTTCAGCGCACGGATGGCGTCCACGCTGCCGGTGAACCGGATGTCGAGGTGCAGCGCGCCTGCATCGGTTTGCGTTGCGGCATGTGCACGCAGCGCCGCCAATGCATCGTCATGGCTGGCGTAGAGGGTGAGCACATGGGCGTTGGGGTCGAAGGCTACGGCAAACGCGCGCTCCAGGTCGGCGTGTAGCGCGGCAATCTGGGGCGCCAGGCGGGCCTGGGCCTGGCGTTCGGCCCACAGCAGCTTGCTGCCGAACTCGCTGAGTTGCGCCGACTGGCCCTTGCCCCAGATGATCAATTCGCCGCCCAGCTGGTCTTCCCAGCGTTTGAGGGCGCCCCAGACATGGCGGTAGGACAGGTCCAGCGCGCGCGCAGCGCCCGAGATGGAGCCACGCTCGGCCACCGCCTGCAACAGCTCGGGCAACGGATTGCGGATGAGCGCAGTGCCCGCGTCGCGGCTGAGTGTGTAGTGAAGTTGGACCCTATGCACGGGAGTTCATATCGCTGGATATTGGATGGGTGCCTACGATAGCCCAAACCGATCCCCTGGCCCATGTCCACCCTCACCGAAAGCGCGAGCACAGCGCTTGAACTCACCCTCTCGTCCGACCCTGTCCTCTGGACCATCGTGGGCCGTTCCTTGTCTGTCAGCGCCACCGCCTGTCTGATGGCCTGCGGGGTGGGCCTGGTGCTGGGCGCCTGGCTGGGCGTGGCCCGCTTCACTGGCCGTGGCGCCGTGCTGGCGGTGCTCAACACCTTACTGGCCGTGCCTTCGGTGGTGGTGGGGCTGGTGGTGTACCTGGTGCTCTCGCGCAGCGGGCCGCTGGGGTCGCTGGGCTGGCTGTTCAGCTTCAAGGCCATGGTGCTGGCGCAGGCCATTTTGGTGCTGCCGGTGGTCACCGCGCTCACGCGCCAGACGGTGGAAGACGCCGAGCGCGCGCATGGCGAGCAGCTGCGCTCCATGGGCGCCGGCCCGCTGCTGCGTAGCCTGCTGCTGGCGTGGGACGAGCGGTATGCGCTGCTCACCGTGCTGCTGGCATCGTTTGGCCGCGCGATCTCCGAGGTCGGCGCCGTGATGATCGTGGGTGGCAACATCGACGGCTTCACGCGCGTGATGACCACCGCCATCGCGCTGGAGACCAGCAAGGGTGACCTGCCGCTGGCACTGGCGCTGGGCATGATCCTGCTGGTCGTGGTGCTGGCGCTCAATGTGCTGATCGCGTTGCTGAGGCGCTGGCGCGAGCGGGTGGATGGCTCGGCCTCCAGCACGCCGGTGGGAGTGGCTGCATGAGCGGGCCTTTGCCAACCCCCTGGGTGGACCTGCGGCAGGTGACCGTGCGCTACGGCCGCGTGCAGGCGCTGGACCAGGTCACGCTGCGCATCGCACCCGGCGAGCGCGTGGCGCTGGTGGGCGCCAATGGCAGTGGCAAGAGCACTTTGCTGCGCGTGCTGCATGGCCTGGCCGACACGCATGGGGGCGGCCTGCAATGCGATGCGTCGCTGCGCCAGGCCATGCTGTTCCAGCGCCCGCACATGCTGCGCACCAGTGCCCAGAACAACGTGGCCCTGGCCCTGTGGCTGCGCGGCACCCGCTGGCGCGATGCGCGCCCGCTGGCCCTGACGGCCTTGCAGCGGGTGGGCCTGCAGGGCATTGCAGCGCAGAACGCGCGCACCCTGTCGGGCGGCCAGCAGCAGCGTGTGGCGCTGGCCCGTGCATGGGCCCTGCGGCCCGATGTGCTGCTGCTCGATGAGCCCACCGCCAGCCTCGACCCCCATGCCAAGCGCGAGGTCGAGGCCCTGATGGCCGACTTTGCGGCCAGCCACGGCGCGGCCGGCCCGGCACACCCCGTGACCATGGTGTTCAGCAGCCACAACCTGGGCCAGGTCAAGCGCCTGGCCAGCCGCGTGATCTACATGGAGCACGGCCGTCTGGTGGCGGACTTGCCGGTGCACGACTTTTTCAATGGCCCCCTGCCGGAGGCCGCCCGATTGTTTGTCAAAGGAGAGCTGGTATGACGCGAATTGACCCCCACGCTTCCCACTTCGTGTGGTCACTGCCCCCCAAGGGGGCCTTTTCATCTTGGGGCGGCCCGGCGATGAAAAATTTCAAGCCTTTTCGCGCGGTAGCGCTAGTGTCCAAAGCGCTGACAGCTATTGTTTTGGTAGCGTCGGGTTCAGCGTTTGCGCAGAGCATCACCATGGCCTCCACCACCTCGACCGAGCAGTCGGGCCTGTTTGGCTACCTGCTGCCCGAGTTCAAGAAGGCCAGCGGCCTGGACATCAAGGTGGTGGCGCTGGGCACGGGGCAGGCGCTCGATATGGCACGCCGGGGCGACGCGGACGTGCTGTTCGTGCACGACCAGGTGGCCGAAGAAAAGTTTGTGGCCGATGGCTGGGGCGTGAAGCGCTACCCCGTGATGTACAACGACTTCATCCTCATCGGCCCCAAGAACGACCCGGTGGGTACCAAAGGCAAAGACATCGTGCAAGCGCTGCAGAAGCTCTCTGCCGCCAATGGCAACTTCATCTCGCGCGGCGACAAGAGCGGCACCCACGCGGCCGAGCTGCGCTACTGGAAGCTGGCCGGTGCCGAGGCTGCAAATACCTCAAAAGGCAGCGGCTACAAGGAATGTGGCTGCGGCATGGGGCCAGCGCTCAACATCGCGGCGTCAAGCGGCGCCTATGTGCTGGCCGACCGTGGCACCTGGCTCAACTTCAAGAACCGCGCGGACCTGGCCGTTCTGGTCGAGGGCGACACCAAGCTCTTCAACCAGTACGGCGTGATGGTCGTGAACCCCGCCAAGCACCCCCATCTGAAGTCGCAGGACGCGCAGAAGTTTGTGGACTGGGTGGTGTCTCCCGCCGGCCAGCAGGCGATTGCGGGCTACAAGATTGGTGGCGAGCAGCTGTTCTTCCCGAACGCGGCGCAGTGAGCACTCCCCATGGCAAACCGTTCACCCGCGGCGGTGGCCGCTGCAGCCGCCGGGCTGGCCTGGGCCCTGACCGGTTGTGTGGCCGCGCCCGCCCTGGCGCCCATGGCTGACGCTGCCCCCGTGCAGGTGTATGCCGCTGGCAGCCTGCGCGAAGCGTTCACCGAGATCGCGCGCGACCACGAGGCCAGCACCGGCCAGAAGGTGGCGCTGACCTTTGGCGCCTCGGGCCTGCTGCGTGAGCGCATCGAGAAGGGCGAGCCCGCACAGGTCTTTGCCTCGGCCGACACCGACCACCCGCAGCACCTGGCGGTCCGGGGCGGCTGGCAGGCGCCCGTGGTGTTCACGCGCAACGCGCTGTGTGCGCTGACCAGCGAGCAGATCAGCGCCACCCCTGACACCCCCGACACCTTATTGACCACCTTGCTGCGCAGCGATGTGCGCGTGGGCACCTCCACGCCCAAGGCCGACCCGTCGGGCGACTACGCGTGGGCGCTGTTCCGCCAGGCCGACAAGGTTCAGCCGGGTGCGTATGCCCAGCTGGACGCCAAGGCCCTGAAGCTCACCGGCGGTGCGGATTCGCCCAAGCCGCCTGCGGGCCGGGGCACCTATGCCTGGGTGATGGACCAGCGCCAGGTCGATGTGTTTCTGACCTACTGCACCAACGCAGTGGCCGCCCAGGCCGAGGTGCCGCGCCTGCATGTGGTGCAGCTGCCGGCCGCGCTGCAGGTGGGCGCTAGGTATGGCGTGACCGTGCGGGCCGATGCGCCCGCTGCGGCGCAGGCGTTTGCCAGTGCGCTGCGCCAACCGGCCGCGCAGGCGGTATTGCAACGGTTGGGGTTTGGGCTGCCCTGAACGCGGGCGGCCGTCTGGCTGCGAGTGTGTGCACACGCCGCGTCTGTTTGCCTGGTGGGGTAGCGCGGCGTGTGCTTTTTAAACCAGTGGTATGCAGCGTTCAGTCATCATCGCGGTGGTGGCTGCTGCGCCAGATGGCCCGCACCAGCCACAGGCCACACACCACCGCACCAAAGAAACCGAGGAACCCAAACGCTGGCAGGCCGAACAGCGTGGGCCCGCCTTTCACGGTCATCACGATAGACGAGCCAATGATGAGCGCGGCAATCACCAGCGCCATCGCCAGCCTGTTGGCCGACCGGTCGATCTGGTCGCCCACACGCTTGAGGTGCGCCAGCTCAATGCCCACCTGCAGGTGCCCGCGCCGCGCGTTGCGCAGCAGCCGCCCGATGTCGTCCGGCAACTGCTCCACCGTGGCCAGCGCGCGCCGCAAGGTGCTCCAGGCCCGCCCGGCCAGCACCTTGGGCTCGTAGCGTGCGCGCACCACCTGCTTGAGCAGCGGCAGGGCTTCGGTCGCCATGTGAAAGTCTGGGTCGAGGTTGCGGCCCATGCCTTCGAGCGAGATAAAGGCCTTGATCAGCAGCGCCAGATCGGACGGCAGGCCCAGGTGGTGTTCACGCAGGATGGCCGTCACATCTGCCAGCATCTGTCCCAGGCTCAGCTGCGCCAGGGGCACGCCGTGGTACTGGTCCACAAAGGCTTCGATCTCGGTTTCGAGCTGACCCAGATTCAGGCCCTGCGCGTCGCCCGTCCAGTCCAGCAGCACATCGGCCACGGCTTGCGGTTGGTGCTCCACCAGACCCAGCAGCAGCTGCAGCAGCTCGTCGCGCCGGCGCTGCGACAGGCGGCCCACCATGCCAAAGTCGATGAAGGCAATGCGGTTGCCGGGCAGGTAGAACACGTTACCGGGGTGCGGATCGGCGTGGAAAACGCCGTCCTTCACGATCATCTGCAGCACCGCCTGCGCGCCGCGCTGCGCCAGCACCGTGCGGTCAAAACCGGCCTCGGGCGTCAGCGCGGCCAGGGCGCCGCCGGGCGTGCCGTCGATGAAGTCCTGCACGTTGATGCGCTCGCGCGTGTAGGCCCAGTGCACGCGCGGGATCACGATGTGAGGCAGTGCGGCCATGTTGGTGGCAATGCGTTCGGCCTGGCGGCATTCGCCGGCCAGGTCCAGCTCGCGGCGCAACGAGCGCGCGAACTCGCGCACCAGTTGCTGGGGCCGGTAGGGCTTGAGCGCTGGCAGCTCTGCCTCGGCCAGCGCGGCCAGGCGCTGCAGCAGGCGCAGGTCGGCCTGGATGGTGTCGGCAATGCCGGGGCGGCGGATCTTGACGATGACTTCGCTGCCGTCCTGCAGGCGTGCGCGGTGCACTTGCGCAATCGATGCGGCGGCCAGCGGCGTGGTGTCAAACCAGGCAAAAACGGCTTCGGGTTCGGCGCCCAGGTCTTCGCGCAGTTGCGGGCGCAGCGCATCGATGGGCACAGCGGGCACCTGGCTGTGCAGTTTCTCGAATTCTGCAATCCACTCCGGGCCAAAAAGGTCGGCCCGGCCCGCGAGGATCTGGCCAAACTTGACGAACGCGGGGCCCAGCTCTTCGAGCGCCAGGCGCACCTGCACGGGCGGCTCCACGCGGGCCAGGTCTGCTGCGTGGGTCCAGTTCAGTGCCTGGCCCGCGCGCTCCAGCCGGTCGGCCAGGCCCAGGCGGCGCACGGTGTCGCCAAACCCGTGGCGCACCATCACGCCCAGAATTTCCTTCAGGCGCCCCAGGTCGCGGGCGGTGTCCAGCGTCTCGATCAGCATGGGGCGATGATAGGTTCAGAAGTTCAGGGCCGGTTTGTTCACCATCAGGTAGAACACCACGGCCATGGCCACAAAGGCCGGGTAGCCCAGCGCCTCCCACCAGCGGGCGTAGCGCCAGTACAAGGGCGGCAGCACGCCATCACCGTGCGCGGACTGCGTCGCCTCTGCCGCCTTTATCGCCATGTCGCGCATGCGCAACTGCAGCCACACCACGGGCAGCCAGCAGGCACCGGCCACCAGGTACAGCGCAATGGATACCGCGAGCCATGGCGTGCTCCAGGGCAAGCCTGCCATCGCAGCCATGGCGAGCCCCGTGGCGGGCTGGAGGAACACCGTGGGCGTGGTGAACCACCAGTCCGCCCGCACCACCAGGCGCGTGACCACCGCCTGCGCCTGCACATTACCGCTGCGGTTGGTAAAGAACATGTAGAACGCCGAGCCCAGCCCGGTGCCCACCAGCAGCACGCTGGAGATGATGTGCAGCCATTTGAGGGTGAGGTACAGGCTCATGGCTTTTGCAATGAAGTGGCCTCGTCTTGCAGCAGCACCCACAGGATGGCGGCAATCGGTAGGTTTTTGGTCAGCGGCCCGAAGGGGTGCAGCCACCATGCAGGATGTATGGCTGTGGCCAGCACTGTCATGATCAGCATCATCAGAAGGGCCGCACCATATACCTTGCGGCCGGGGCGGAGCGCCAGCCACAGCCCCAGCACCGCATCGGCAGCCGCCCCGGCCAGGATGATGGCGGTGGGCAGCCACGATGTGTTGCCCTCGGTCCACGCGGTGGGCAGGCCCGCCAGCAGCTCGCGGCTTTGGCCGTGCAGCTCCCACACGCTGACCACCGCGGTGGCCAGCCAGACGATCACGAGGCTGGCGCGCAGCAGTTGGGCTGACGCGTGGTTCATGGGCGGGCCTTCTGCGCGGCAGAGGGCGCAGGGCCCTGCGCCTGTTGCCAAGCTGCAATGTCGACAGCACGGACCGCCAGGAACTGCGCCAGGCGCTGGAACCGTTGGCGCGTCTTGCGGACAAAGACCCAGTCCACCAAAGGCTCCATGACCGCCCGCAAGGCTGCGGGGCCCACTTGAAAGGTATAGGTGTAGATCAGCAGGGACTGGTGGGGGCCTTGCTCCTGGTGGCGCATGGATGCGGCCCACTGGGAGAAAGGGAACGACCGGCCGACCATGGCCGCAGCTGCGAGCACGGGGCGGTCATAGCTGACGAACTGCGTGCGCATGGACAGCGCCCGCAACGCGCCGGCGCCCAGGTTCTCGGTGGTGGCGCCCACACTGGGGCAGGGCGCACCGCTTTCCACGCTGGTGCGGCGCACCAGCGAATCCCACTGGCACCGCCACTCGTGGTAGTGGAAGGCATCGAACACAACGTCGGCCCGCGCTGGCATGGGGTAGGTCAATTTCCGGTGGGCCATGGGCTCATTCCTCCACCACATCCGTCAGCATGCCCCACTTCGCAAACTCGGGGGCAAAGGCCTCTAGGGGCAGCAGGCTGGTGCTGGTGTGCGCCCCGGTGGGTAGCGGCTGCCCTGCTGCCAGCTGGCGGGCCAGCAGGATGGCGGCCATGCAGGGAATCTCGGGGCCGTGGTCGTGGTCGGCCGCAACGTGCCATGCGCGGCGCAGTGGCTGGCCTTGTGCGTCGGCACCCGCCACACGCACCACCATGCCGCCCAGCGGTGTGCCCAGAAAGTCCAGCGCGCCGCCCGCGTGGTGCATCAGCCAGGCCAGCTTTTCGGGGTGGGGCAGCACGCCCCAGCGGCGCAGCGCGGCCAGGGTGGCGAAGGCTCTCTGCGCCAGGCCGACCTCCAGGGCCGCGCGGAAGGTGACGCGGTCGCGGGCCTGGTAATGGGCGGGAAAGATCTCCAGGTCCGGGATGTCGCAGACCGCCCCGAGGCGAGGGCGCAGCCGCTGAAACTGGACGGGGCGGGGCCGCGCCCAGCCACTGTGCGGCTGCCACCGGCCACCGTCCCACACGTCGATGGGCAGGCCGCAGTAGCTCAGCACCGCCGCCAGCGTGGCCTGGCCCCGGGGCGCCCGTTGCGCAGGGGCAATGCAGATGTCGATGCTGTCAATGCGCTGCCAGCCTGCACACAGGTGGTCGATGACGGCCGAGGACAGCGCGGGCACCGTGCTGGCACCCGCGATGGCCGTGCGCCCGGCGGCAGTGAATGCAGCCTCCATGGCGGCGGGAAAGTCGCACACAAACCGGCGGCCATCGGCCAGGTCGATGTAGTGCGCCCCCGCCTCGGCCGCCGCCTGGGCCACGTTGTAGGCTTGCGCCTGAAAAGGGCCCGCCGTGTGGATCACCAGACCCACACCCCACTCGCGCAAGGTGGCGGCCAGGCCCGGCGCCTGGTGGTCCAGCGCCACGCCCTGTGCACCGTGGCCCAGCGTAGTGGCCAGGGCCTTCGCTTGCGAGGCATCCCGGCCCGCCACCAGCAGGGCCATGTGGTGGCGTGTGGCCTCATCGCTCACCAGGGCGCGGCAGATGCGCGCCCCAAAGTTGCCGTAGCCGCCCAGGACCAGGGTTTTGATTACAGCCATGGGGGTCATGCGCCCGAGGCCCAGTGCATGCCGGGCTGCGTGGGCACAAAAGAGGTATCGCTGTCCCGGCCACTGCCCGGCGTGTGCAGCAGTGCTTGCAATGCGGCACGCTGCGACTGCAGTTGCGTTCGGTGCCAATTGGGCACGTCAGGCGCTGCAATGGGGCGGCTGAACAGGTAGCCCTGGATGTGGTGCAGCCCGGCGGCCGCCAGGGCCCGCAGCTCTTCGGGCGTCTCCACGCCTTCAACCACCACCGACAGGCCCAGGTCCCGCGCCAGGGAGCTGATGTGCCGCAGCAGCTTCTGGCGGCGGCGGTCCTGCGGCAGCTGGCGTACGAACAGGCGGTCGCATTTGATGCCCGCAATCGGCAGCTCGGCCAGCATGCCCAGGGACGAATACCCGGCGCCAAAGTCGTCCATCAAAACGGCCACACCCAGGGCGCTCAGCGCGCTGATGGCCGCCACCATCTGGGGGGCCAGCGCAATCACGGCGTGCTCGGTCATTTCGAGCTTCAGGGTGCGCGGGGGCAGGCCGCGCTGGGCCAGCTGCAGGCCCAGCCAGGGCGCAAAGCTCTCGTGCATCAGCGTGACCGGTGCCACATTGACGCTGATCGACACTGCGTCCATCCCCTGCGCTCGCCAGTTGCACAGATGGTCGAGCGCATTGCACACAATCATGCGGTCCACCTCCGCCGTCTTGCCCTGCAGCTCGCACACCAGCAAGAAGGTTTCAGGGTTGATGCGGCCCAGGGTGGTGTCTGTCAGGCGCAGCAGTGCCTCCAGCTGCACCCCGCTGCGCTGGGTGTGGATGATGGGCTGGAAATGCAGGGCCAGGTTGTCGGGATGCAGCAGGCGGTCCAGGTGGTCGGCAATCAGCGACTGTTGGATATCGCTGTGGGCGTTGTGGGCCAATGCCGAGGTGCGCATCATCGACAACCCGCGCCGCAGCAGCTGCTGTCGCCCCGCGTCCGAGCGCAGGTTGCTCAGATGCTCCATGGCCACCGCCATCGCAAACACCAGCATCACAACGAGCAAGGCAGCGCCATCGGACGCCGCATCGTGGTTGCCCTGGTGCATGGGAAAGGTGTTGACCAACAGCCAGTGCAGTACCAGGATCGCGCCGCCGCACAGCAGCTTGTCTGCCCAGTTCTGGGCCCGATAGCGGGGGTTGAGCACGCTCAGCTTGGCGGCGCGATGGCGGATGGCGCAATAGCACGAAATGCCGGTGGCAATGCCCAGCGACAGCACAGTGGCCGGCAGGTTGATCTGCCCGAAACTCTGCACGTGGCTGCTGGTGATGGTGAAGTGCCCTGCCAGCGTGCCCATCGCCAGCCACAAGCTGGCCAGCGCAATGCGGCGCTTGCTGGCGCCGGTGCTGAGGGTGGGGATGGTGAGCCGCGCGCTCACCACCATGATGACCAGGCCGCTGAGCGCGGGCACCAGCTCCAGCACATGGTGCGAAAGCTCGTTGTACAGGAACAGGCCCACCACATCCAGCGCCCACACGATGGAGCCAATGCACAGCGATGCGTGGGATGCGCTGATGCGGCGGCTGGACGGGTCCACCGAATACGCAGTGTGCTCCACCAACTGCTGGCACACGTGCACGACCAGTGCCGCAAACACCCAGAACAGCAGGCTTTGCAGCAGTGGCGGAAACCCCACCACAAACACCTGCATGGCGCCATGCCAGATTGAAACCATATCGTCCACGTGCTCCCGCCCTTTTTTGTACGCGGGTCATCATACGACTGTAGGGTGGGGCCAAAACGTAACGGCCTGTGGCGGGTACGCGCTCTTGGGCACTTGGCGACCATCTGTGGCAAGAGTGGTTTTCCAATACGTGTTTGGAAGCCGCTTTCAATAATTCAACAATCGTTGTATTATCGATCAATGCAAGAAACCGATGTTGTCCGTGCCCTCGCAGCCCTGGCCCAGGAGGTCCGCTTGCGGGTCTTTCGTGCGCTGGTGGTGGCGGGCCCTGCGGGGCTGACCCCCAGCGACTTGGCCGCCCAGCTGGAGGTGGCGCCCAACACCCTGTCCTTTCACCTCAAGGAGCTGTCGCATGCCGGGCTCATCAGCCAGGAGCGGCAGGGCCGCAACCTCATCTACCGCGCCGCGTTCGACACGATGAATGCGCTGCTGGCCTACCTCACTGAAAACTGCTGCGAAGGCCAGGGCTGTACCCCTGACGGCGCGGTTGCTTCTTGCCATTGCTGACCGTTCCTCACCGTTGCCCCAAGGAGAACCCCATGAAACGCTTCCACGCCCATGTGCATGTCGATGATCTGGCCCAGAGCATCGCCTTCTATTCCAAGCTGTTTGCTGCCGCCCCCGCGCGGGTGGAGGCTGACTACGCCAAGTGGATGCTGGAGGATCCGCGCGTCAATTTCGCCATCTCCACGCGCGGCGCCAAGCCAGGCCTGGACCACTTTGGCATGCAGACCGACGACGCTCAGGAGCTGGCCGAACTGAAGGCGCGCGCCGAGGCTGCCGACATGGCCTTGCTCGACGAGGGCAACACCACCTGCTGCTACGCCCGCAGCGAAAAGCACTGGGTGACTGACCCGCAGGGCATTGCGTGGGAGCACTTTCACACCCTGGGGGACATCCCCGTCTTCAACGAGGCCACACCGTCTTCATCAGCGGGCGCCTGCTGCGCGCCAGCGGCGGTGGCAGCCCCTGCACCTGCGGCCCCTCGTGCGGCGTGCTGCGGCCCGGCCACGGCCACAACCGCCAAAACCAGTTGCTGCTGAGAGCGCCGCATGACCGCTTTGAACGTTCTTTTTCTTTGCACCCACAACTCGGCCCGCAGCATCCTGGCCGAGGCATTGCTCAACGACATGGCACCGGGCCGGTTCCACGCGTACTCGGCGGGCAGCAGCCCGCGCGACAACCAGCAACCCAATCCGCTGGGCCTGCAGGTGCTGCGTGCCGCTGGCATCTCGACCGAAGGCCTGCGCAGCAAAAGCTGGGACGAGTTTGCCGCCCCGGGCGCACCCATGATGGACCTCATCATCACCGTCTGCGACAACGCGGCCGGCGAGGTCTGCCCCATCTGGCCCGGCCACCCCGCCACTGCGCACTGGGGCTACGCCGACCCGTCCGCAGGGGACGGCACGGACGATGAAAAGCGCGAGGCTTTCCGCAAGACCTTGCACGCCATCCACCAGCGGCTGGAGCTGCTCATCAACCTGCCTGCCGACAAGCTTGAAAAGACCCTGCTGCAGCACACCGCGCGCGAGCTGTCGCGTGCCGCCGCCACGCCATGACGGTGCAGTGCAACCCGGCCGGAGCCGCCGTCCCGGCCCCCATGAGCGTGTTCGAGCGCTACCTCTCCGTGTGGGTGCTGTTGTGCATCGTGGTGGGCATTGCGCTCGGGCAATTCTTCCCCTCAGTGTTTCAGGCGGTGGGCCGCATGGAGATCGCGAAGGTCAACTTGCCCGTGGGCCTGCTGATCTGGGTGATGGTCATCCCCATGCTGGTGAAGGTGGACTTCGGTGCGCTGGGCGAAGTGCGCAAGCACGCCCGGGGCATTGGCGTGACGCTGGTGGTGAACTGGCTGGTCAAGCCGTTTTCGATGGCGTTGCTGGGCTGGCTGTTCATCCGCCACTGGTTTGCGCCCTACCTGCCTGCGGACCAGCTGGACAGCTACATCGCAGGCCTCATCCTGCTGGCGGCTGCGCCTTGCACGGCCATGGTGTTTGTATGGAGCCGCCTCACGGGCGGCGACCCGCTGTTCACGCTGTCGCAGGTGGCGCTGAACGACAGCATCATGGTGGTTGCATTTGCGCCGCTGGTGGCGTTCTTGCTGGGCATCTCGGCCATCACCGTGCCGTGGGACACCTTGCTGACCTCGGTGATGCTCTACATCGTGATCCCGGTGGTGCTGGCCCAGTGGCTGCGCCGGTCGCTGCTGGCCCAAGGGCAGGCGGTGTTCGATGCCGTCATGGCGCGCATGGGGCCCTGGTCCATCGCCGCATTGCTGGCCACGCTGGTGCTGCTGTTTGCGTTCCAGGGCCGGGCCATCCTGCAGCAGCCACTGGTGATTGCGCTGCTGGCCGTGCCCATCCTGATCCAGGTGTTTTTCAACGCGGGGCTGGCCTACTGGCTCAACCGCGCGGTGGGGGAGAAGCACAGCGTGGCCTGCCCATCGGCACTGATCGGCGCCTCCAACTTTTTCGAGCTGGCGGTGGCCGCCGCCATCAGCCTGTTCGGCTTCCACTCGGGCGCCGCGCTGGCCACCGTGGTGGGTGTGCTGATCGAGGTGCCGGTGATGCTGCTGGTGGTGCACCTCGTCAACCGCAGCAAGGGCTGGTACGAGCGGGCGTGAGCGACTGACAAAACTCCCCTGGCGTCGTTGTCTCGCCTTGTCGTACTGCTTGTACTGCCTGCGGCGAAACGCCTAGCCAGGGCCGCTTCGCTGAGTTTTGTCAGCCGCTCGCAGGTGCTCAGCCCTTGGCGGTGGTGAGCAACGCCACCGCCTTGCGGGCCAGCGGCGCTGCCAGCATCACCGCCGGGAAGGCGAATAGCCACCCTGAGAGCCAGGCGCCTGTCCAGAGGCTCACAAAGTCCTGCTGCGGCTGCAGCGCGCGAAAGGTGGAGATGCCCGACACCAGCAGCGACATCACGCCCGACAAGATCAAGCTGAACAGCACCGGTCCATAGCGGGCGGGGATCATGCTGCAACCTCCTCGCCAGGCTGGCGTGCGCCCACACCGCTCAGGCGTTGCAGCGTCTCGGCAAAGTGCTGGCCGAACATGCGGGCGGTCTTGGTGTCGCCGGGCACAAAGGCATCGGCGGCCGCCCCGTGGCCCGCCTGCGCCATCAGGCCCGACCAGGAGCCGAGGCGGTTGGCCGCCTCGTCGTACGGCACCCCGGCGTGTTGCTCGGGCAGGATGGGGTTGCCCACCCACACCATGCCGTGCTGCATGGCAAACACCCACATCGACATCAGCGTGGACTGCTTGTCGCCCGCGGGCAGCGACGACACGGTAAAGCCCGCCGCCAGCTTGTTCTTGAGCTGCTGCGTTTTCCACAGGCGGCCCGTGGCATCCATGAAGGTCTTGAACGGCCCGGACACCCCGCCCAGGTAGGTGGGCGAACCCAGGATGACACCGTCGTAGCTCAGCAGGCGGTCGGGCGCCTGCGCCAGGTCTTCGGCCCGGACCAGTTCGGCGAGGACGCCCGGCACGGAGCGTGCGCCTTCCAGCACGTGGTGGGCAATGTGTGCGGTGTGGCCGTGGGCGCTGTGATAAACGATGGCAATGTGTTGCATGGTGTGGGTTCCTTGGGAGTGATTTCGGGGGAGAAGGCGCGGGACAGGTCAGCGTGAAATCAGTGCGATGACCAGCGCGGAGAGATACAGGCCCAGGCCAAACACGGTGTGGTTGGCCAAACTGCGCAGGCAGTTCTTGAGCGGGGTGGTCGTGCGCGATGCCGCAAAGCCCGAGCCCATGGCGGGCTGCATCACCAGGAGCGGCGCCGCCACGGTGCCCATGCCCACGGCCAGCGCGGGCCACAGGGTGGGGCTGTGGACCCAGGCAGCGCCCTGCAGGGACAGCAGCACCCCGGCAAAGGCCACGCCCACGGCGTAGTGCGTGAGCCAGCCCCAGGCCAGTTCGCCCCGGACCGGGGCCGCCTTGGCGATGGCGGCATGGGCGACTTGCCCGCGCACCAGGTGGCCTACCCAGCGGCCGAGGAAAGCGAAGTTGAGCGTGGGCACCCCCAGCCTTTTGAGCAGCAACAGCCAGGCATCCATGACGGCGGTGGCGCCGATGCCAAGGAGCATGGCGAGGGGAATGTCTTGCAGTGAGAGAGTCATCAAAACACCTCGGAAAGTTGACGGGAGAAGGTTTTGAACGGAATATAGAAGTTCAAGTCAACTTGAGGTCAAGAGGTTTTTTCATGGACATTGCCGAAGTCGCCAAACGCTCCGGGCTGCGGGCGTCCACGCTGCGGTATTACGAGGAGAAGGGGCTGATCCAGTCGGTGGGGCAACCGGGGGAGCGCCGCCGGTTTGCGCCCGGCGTGATGGACCAGTTGGCGCTGATTGCGCTGGGTCAGTCGGCCGGGTTCTCGCTGGACGACATCCGGTCCATGTTCTTGCCCAGTGGCGAGCCGAACATCGACCGGCAGCTGCTGTCAAGCAAGGCCGACGAGCTTGACACCATGGTCAAGCGCCTCAAGGCCATGAGCAACGGCCTGCGGCACGCGGCCGCCTGCCCGGCCGAGAGCCACGCCCAGTGCCCGTCCTTCCAGCGCCTGCTGAAAGCCGCCGCCGATGGAGCGCTGGAGCGTCAGCAGCGGCGCAGCGCGCAGCCGGTGGTGGGGCTGCGCCGGCCGCGTGCCTGAGCGGCCCGAGGCGCCTCGGTTGATTGGGTGATTGATTTGCTACATATTTTATAGCTATTCAGGCATATTGCACTAGCGCTATCGGTCGATAAGGCTTGAAATGGAGTCGCCGGGCGCCTGCACGGCGGTGTGGGCAGCGGCGCGGGCCCGTCACCCGCCTTTGGGGGCGCCGAGCTTGCGGTACACCGTGGCGCGGCTGATGCCCAGCGCGCGCGCCGCCTCAGCCACGTTGCCGCGCGCTTCCTGCACCGCGCGGCGGATCATGGCCACTTCGGCCTCGCGCAGCGGGGCAGGCGCCGACGCAATGCCTGGCACCGCTGCTGCTTGCGTGTCGCCCACGGTGCGGGCGTGTGCGGGCAGCTGCGCCAGCGCGTGCAGCCGCAGGCCCGACCACAGCGGCAAATCCAGCGGCTCCCTGCGTTGCTGGCGGGCCGCGTCGAACAGCATGGTCCAGGGCATGGCCAGCAGGTCGCTGCAGTGGGTGCGGGCACCGGGCAGGCCGGGCGCGCGCAGGGGTTGCGGCACCAGCTGGCGGGCCATGCTGTTGGCACCCACCACGCAGCCATCGGCGTCCAGCGTCAGCAGGCCGTCGCCTTCACCGCCCAGCGGGCAGCCCGGCCAGTTCACGCGCAGCAGCAGGGCATGGGGCAGTTGCAGCAGCAGTGCGTCTTCCATGGCGCGGGCCGACCGGGCCACCAGGTGGCGCAGCTCGGGCCGTTCGGGCACATCCACACCCGTCAGGTCCAGCATGCCCATGCAGCGGCCCTGGGGGTCGAACAGCGGCGCTCCGGCGCAGCTGTAGCTGGCGTTGTCGTCAAAAAAATGCTCGCCCCGGTGCAACCACACAGGCTGCAGCTCTTCCAGTGCGGCGCCGATGGCGGTGGTGCCCACGGCTGCTTCCGATAAATCAATGCCCACGCGGCCAATGGCGCTGGCGCGCGGGTCGCTCCGGTCGCAATGGCCCTGCACATCGACCACGATGCCGCGCGCGTCGGTGAGCATGGCGAAGTAGCGCATGCCCGCAATGGCCCGGGTCAGCTGCTCCAGCACCGGCCGGGCCGCGCGCAGCAGGTGGTGGTTCTGCTCCTGGCTGTGGCGCAGCGCCGTGGCGCTGACGGCGTCAAACGCCACGCGCCGTGTGGGCTCCAGGCCCCGCGCCAGGCAGCGTTGCCAGGACCGCGCAATCCACGGCTCCACCTCGGCGCGCACGGGCGCTGCACCGTCGGACAGCAGGCTCTGGCGCGCCTGCGCAATCAGCGCGTGGCGGTCAGCAGCGGGGTGGGGCACGGAGATCAGCATGTGAATGGGCTCCAGGTGGCTCGCATCATGCGCCGGTGTGCAGTGCAGCATGTTTCATTTTGAGAATATCCGGCGAGGCACCTGGTAAATCTAGGGTTGTCCCTAGGGATGCAGGCTGGGGTGCGGCAGAAGATGCGCGAGCGATGAGCGTGATCCTGATTCCCTCCGCGAGATCGTGAGCGCGCTCCTATCCAGCCAAAACCACTCCAGGAGACAGCCAGATGCAAGTCCAGTTCACGGTCAACGGGCGCGCTGCCAGTGTTGACGTCCCCCCCAATACCCTGCTTGTCCATGCGCTGCGAGAGCACCTGCTGCTCACTGGCACCCACGTGGGTTGCGACACCAGCCAGTGCGGGGCGTGTACGGTGCATGTGAACGGCCGGGCCGTCAAATCCTGCGCGATGCTGGCGGTGCAGGCCCAGGGGGCCGAGGTGACCACCATTGAAGGCATGGCCACCCCTGACGGCACCATGCACCCCATGCAGGCGGCGTTCAAGGAGTGCCATGGCCTGCAGTGCGGCTTCTGCACGCCGGGCATGGTGATGAGTGCGGTGGACCTGTGCAAGAACCATCCGAACGCCAGCGAAGGCGAGATCCGCGAGCTGCTCGAAGGCAACATCTGCCGCTGCACCGGCTACCAGAACATCGTGCGCGCAGTGCAGGTCGGCCAGAAGGCCATGGCCGGCGCCTGAGCCCGCCCGCCGTCCCCACGCCAGAACAATCCAAGGAGACAAGACCATGGGTGCATCCGACTTTTCCAAGCTGCCGCACATCGGCGAATCGCTCAAGCGCAAGGAAGACTACCGCTTCCTGACCGGCGCGGGCCAGTACACCGACGACGTGGTGCTGGCCGCGCAGAGCCATGCGGTGTTCGTGCGCTCACCGCACGCCCACGCCAAGATCAACAGCATCAACATTGACGCTGCCAAGGCCGCGCCCGGCGTGCTGGGCGTGTTCACCGGTGCCGACGTGGCCGCCGACAACATCAACGGCCTGCCCTGCGGCTGGCTCATCACCAGCACTGACGGCCAGCCCATGAAGGAGCCGCCACACCCCATCCTGGCGCAGGGCAAGGTGCGCTATGTGGGCGACCACGTGGCCATGGTGGTGGCGCTGACCCAGCAGCAGGCACGCGATGCGGCCGAGCTGGTAGAGGTGGACTACGACGTGCTGCCCGCCGTGGTGAATGTGGCCGACGCCGCATCGGGCGCCGTGGCCGGTGCGGCGCTGCACGACATCGCGCCTGACAACCACTGCTTCAAGTGGGCCATCGGCGACAAGGGCGCCGTGGACGCCGCGTTTGCCAACGCAGCGCATGTCACCCAGCTCGATCTGATCAACAACCGCCTGATCCCCAACGCCATGGAGCCCCGTGCGGCCATCGGCAGCTACAACCGCGCGAGCGACGAATACACGCTGTACGTCAGCAACCAGAACCCGCACGTAGAGCGCCTGCTGATGACGGCCTTTGTGATGGGCCTGCCCGAGCACAAGGTGCGCGTGATTGCACCCGATGTGGGCGGCGGCTTTGGCTCCAAGATCTATCTGTACGCCGAAGACGTGTGCCTGACCTGGGCGTCCAAAAAGCTCAACCGCAACATCAAGTGGGTGGCCGACCGCAGTGAGGCGTTCTTGAGCGATGCCCACGGCCGCGACCACGTGAGCCACGCAGAGATGGCGTTGGACAAGGACGGCAAGTTCCTGGCGCTGCGTGTGCACACCCACGCCAACCTGGGCGCCTACCTCAGCACCTTTGCCAGCGCGGTGCCCACCATCCTGTACGCCACGCTGCTGGCGGGGCAGTACAGCACACCGCAGGTGTATGTGGAGGTGGACTCGTGGTTCACCAACACCGCACCGGTGGACGCCTACCGGGGCGCAGGCCGCCCTGAGGCCACCTACCTGCTGGAGCGCCTGGTCACCCGCTGCGCGTGGGAGATGGGACTGCCGCAGGACGAGATCCGCCGCCGCAACTTCATCAAGGCCTTCCCGTACCAGACGCCGGTGGCGCTGCAGTACGACACCGGCGACTTCCAGGCCTGCATGGATGGGGCGAACAAGCTGGCCGACGTGGCGGGCTTCGAGCAACGCAAGGCCGCCAGTGCAGCCAAAGGGCTGCTGCGGGGCATTGGGTATTCGTCGTACATCGAGGCCTGTGGCATTGCGCCGTCCAACATCGCCGGCGCCCTGGGCGCACGCGCAGGTCTGTTCGAATGCGGCGAGGTCCGTGTGCACCCCACCGGCAGCGTGACGGTGTTCACCGGCTCGCACAGCCACGGCCAGGGGCATGAGACCACCTTTGCGCAGGTGGTGGCCGCGCGCCTGGGCATCCCGGTGGAGAACGTGGACATCGTGCACGGCGATACGGGCCGCGTGCCGTTCGGCATGGGCACGTATGGCTCGCGCTCCATCAGCGTGGGCGGCGCGGCCATCATGAAGGCGCTGGACAAGATCGAGGCCAAGGCCAAGAAAATTGCTGCGCACCTGATGGAAGCGAGCGATGCCGACATCGACTTTGCGAATGGCGAATTCACGGTGCGTGGCACCGACAAGAAGATCCCGTTCGGCCAGGTGTCGCTGGCAGCCTATGTGCCGCACAACTACCCGCTGGACGTGCTGGAGCCGGGCCTGAACGAAACCGCGTTCTACGACCCGACCAACTTCACCTTCCCGGCAGGCACTTACATCTGCGAGGTCGAGGTGGACCCCGCCACCGGCCACACACGGGTGGACAAGTTCACGGCGGTGGACGACTTCGGCACCATCATCAACCCCATGATCGTGGAAGGGCAGGTGCATGGCGGACTGGTGCAGGGCATTGGCCAGGCGCTGCTGGAGAACTGCGTGTACGACCGCGAAACGGGCCAGCTGCTCACCGGCAGTTTCATGGACTACGCCATGCCACGCGCCGATGACTTCCCCGAGTTCAAACTGGGCCATGTGTGCACGCCCTGCACCCACAACCCGCTGGGCACCAAGGGCTGCGGCGAGGCTGGGGCGATTGGCTCGCCACCGGCGGTGATCAACGCCGTGCTGGATGCGCTGCGACACCTGGGTGTGAAGGACTTCGACATGCCCGCGTCGCCGCACCGCGTCTGGGAAGCGATTCAAAACGCCAAGGCATAAGGAGATCCACCATGTACGCATTCACTTTTGAAGCGCCTTCCTCCACCGCAGCTGCCGCGCAGCTCATCGCCCAGGGCGGCAAACTGCTCGCGGGCGGGCAAAGCCTGCTGCCGTCCATGCGGCTGCGCCTGGCCAACCCTGAAAAGATCGTGGACCTGAACAGCATTGCCGAACTGGCGGGCATCCGCCGCGAGGGCAACGCGCTGGTCATCGGCGCCATGACGCGCCATGCCGACGTGGCATCCAGTGCGGATGTGAAATCCGCCATCCCTGCGCTGGCCGACCTGGCCGCCCACATTGGCGACCGCCAGGTGCGTGCACGCGGCACGCTGGGCGGCTCGGTGGCCAACAACGACCCTGCCGCCTGCTACCCCAGTGCGGTGCTGGGCCTGGGCGCCACGGTCATCACCAACCGCCGCGAGATAAATGCCGACGACTTCTTTGTGGGCATGTACACCACGGCGCTGGATGAGGGCGAGATCATCACCGCCATCCGCTTCCCGATCCCGAAACGCGCTGCGTACATGAAGTTCAAGCAGGCGGCCTCGCGCTTCTCGCTGGTGGGGGTGTTTGTGGCGCAGACCGACAGCGGCGTGCGTGTTGCGGTGACCGGTGCGGCCAGCAGCGTGTTCCGCCATGCGGGGCTGGAGGCGGCGCTCAACCAGAGCTTCACCCCGCAGTCGGCTGCCAGCGTGAAGATCGACGCGAGCGATCTGAACGCTGACATCCACGCCAGTGCCGCCTACCGCGCCAACCTCATCAGCGTGCAAACGCAGCGCGCTGTGCAGCAGATGCTGGGATGACGTGAAGGCAAACCCGCCACCGTGGTACGGCACCCGGTGGCGGGTTTTTGAGTGAAATTGGCTGCAAGCGCTAGAGGAATCTGCGCTGGCGGCTATGAATTGGATAGCAATGAACTCGTTGAACGCCGCGCCGGTTCCGGCTTCCATCGACGCCCTGGTGCAGGCCCTGCAGAGCGTGGGCTATTTTGCCGACCGTCGCCTGGCCACGGCGGTGTTTCTGGCGCTCAAGCTGCAGCGGCCTTTGTTGCTGGAGGGCGAGCCTGGAGTGGGCAAGACGGCGCTGGCCAAAGCCCTCTCGGAAGTGCTGTCGCGCAGCCTGATCCGCCTGCAGTGCTACGACGGCCTGGAGCAGCGCGAGGCGTTGTACGAGTGGAACTACGCCGCCCAGCTGCTGCACATGCGGGCAGCTGAAATGTTGACCCCCACGCTCCGCACTGACGTGTCGTCGCTGCCCCCCGAGGGGGCGCTCGCCGCCTTGGGGCGGCCCGGCGGCGGCTCGGTAGCGCCCATGGCCACTGCCGCGCGCGATATCGAAGCGGAGGTCTACCAAGACCGCTATCTCATCCGCCGCCCCTTGCTGCAGGCGCTGCAGGCACCAGAGCCGGGCGCCGTGCTGCTGATCGACGAGGTGGACCGCGCGGACGAGCCCTTTGAGGCCTTCCTGCTCGAATACCTGGGCGAATACCAGGTCAGCATCCCGGAGATCGGCACGGTGCGCGCCACGGCCACACCGGTCACGCTGCTCACCAGCAACCGCACGCGCGATCTGCACGACGCCGTCAAGCGCCGCTGCCTGTACCACTGGCTGGACTACCCCGAGCGCGAGCGCGAGCTGGCCATCGTGCGCGCGCAGGTGCCCGGTGCCAGCGAGGCGCTGGCCGTGCAGGTGGCAGAGTTTGTGGGGCGGCTGCGCAGCCAGCCGTTTGCCAACGCCTTCCAGCGCGCACCGGGCATTGCCGAGAGCGTGGAATGGGCCAAAGCGCTGGTGGCGCTCGACACCATCGTGGTGGACCCCGAGGTGGTGTCCGATACCGCAGGCATCCTGTTCAAGCAGCGCGAGGATGTGGCGGCGCTCACCCGCGACATGGCGGTGCAGTTGCTGCAGCCCGCCGATGCCGATGCATGAGAACCGCCCGATGGCCGAGGGCGCGATGTTCTCCCAACTCGGCGATGCCCGCACCGGCAAGCTGGCCGACAACCTGAGCGGCTTTGGCCGCACCCTGCGCCGCGCTGGCGTGCGGGTGGATGCGGCCCGCATGGCGCTGGCCCAGCAGGCGGTGATGCTGGTGGGCCTGCAGCGCGAGGACTTCGGTGCTGCGCTGGAGGCCGTGCTGGTCAGCCGCGAGCAAGACCGCATGGTGTTCCGCGAGCTGTTCGATGCCTACTTTCGCAATCCCAACGTCGCACAAAAGCTGCTGGCGCAGATGCTGCCCAGCGCAGAATCCAAGGCCGAGCCCGTCAAACGCCGCCCGCGCGTGAGCGAGGCACTGGCGCCTGTGCGTGCCGCGCGCAACGCACCGCCCGCGCGCGAAGAAGACAAGATCGAATTCGATGCCGCCATGACGGCCAGCGACCTGCAGCGCCTGCGGCAGGCGGATTTCAACCAGCTCTCGGCCAGCGAATACATCCTGGTGGAGCGCCTGGCGCGCGATGTGCCCTTGCCGTTGCCTCACTACGCGGCCCGCCGCACCCGGCCGGGCGCACGCGGCAGCCGCCCGCACTGGCCCGGTGCCATGCTCCATGCGGCGCGCAGTGGGGGCGAGGTGCTGCACATCCCCTTGCTGCAGCGCCGCCAGCAACCGCTGCCGCTGCTGGTGCTGGTGGACGTTTCGGGCTCGATGGAGCGCTACGCGCGTTTACTGCTGGCCTTCTTGCACGCCGCCACCGCGCCGCGCCACACCGGCGCTGCCGTGCGCCGGGACGTGTTTGCCTTTGGCACTGGCTTGACCGACCTCACGCCCGCCTTCCGCCTCGCCGACACCGACGCCATGCTGGAGACGGCCAGCCATGCCATCACCGACTTTGCGGGCGGCACCCGCATGGGCGACAGCCTGGGCCAGTTACGCCTGCAGCATGCGCGGCGCCTGGTGGGGCGGCGCACGCTGGTGCTGCTGATCAGCGACGGGCTCGACACGGGCGCCCCCGAGGTGCTGGAGCGCGAGCTGGCCTGGCTGCGCCGCCACTGTGGCCGCCTGCTGTGGCTCAACCCGTTGCTGCGCTACGAGGGGTATGCCCCCACGGCGCGCGGTGCGTCGGCCCTGCACCGCCAGGCCCACGGCATGGTGGCCGTGCACAACCTGAGCCACCTGAAGGACCTGGCCGCCAGCCTGGCAAGCGTGTTGCGGCAATGAGGGCGCGGCCCCGTACCGCATCGAGCCCAGCCATGCAGCGGACCGATTGAATTCCCACGACATCCACACCCATTGAAGACCGAGAGGACCCACCATGGAAATGCAAGCCAGCCGAACCCTTGCCGTCAGCCAGCAACAGGCCTGGGAGGCGCTCAACGACCCTGAGGTGCTCAAGCTGTGCATTCCCGGCTGCGACAAGGTCGAGCCCACGGCCGAGAACCTGTATTCGGTGGCCATGGCGCTCAAGATCGGGCCCGTGTCGGCCAAGTTCGCCGGCAAGATCACGCTGTCCGACATCGTGCCGCCCGAGAGCTACAACATCGCCTTTGACGGCTCCGGCGGCGTGGCGGGCTTTGGCAAGGGCAATGCCCAGGTCAAGTTGGTGCCGTTGCCCGCCGATGCAGCGGGGCAGGCCAGCTGCGAGCTGCATTACACCGTGCATGCCTCGGTGGGCGGCAAGATCGCGCAGCTGGGCCAGCGCCTCATCGACGGCGCCGCCAAGAGCATGGCCGAAGACTTCTTCAAGCGGTTTGACGACGAGATGCAGCGCCGCTTTCCGCGCGCAGAAGCCCCCCCGGCAGATGCAGCAGCCAGTGCCGATGCCATCACCCAGCCGGGCGCCGTGGAAGGAGGGAGTGCCACCCAGGGCGGCGGTATCCCTGCGTGGATGTGGGGTGTTGGCGTGGCGGCCCTCGTACTGCTGGCCTGGTGGTTCAATCGGGGTTGAGTGCTATGGGTACCGGAAGGAAGTGAGTCATGGAAAATTTGGACGTCGTCGTGCTGCGCACGCTGCAGGGCTGGCGTGCCGCAGGGCGCCGTGCGCTGCTGGCCACGGTGGTGCGCACCTGGGGCTCGTCGCCCCGGCCGGTGGGCTCGATCATGGCGCTGTGCGAAGACGGCGCGGTGGTGGGTTCGGTGTCGGGCGGGTGCATTGAGGACGACCTGATCGACCGCCA
Source organism: Acidovorax delafieldii (assembly GCF_007993815.1). Classification (GTDB taxonomy): domain Bacteria; phylum Pseudomonadota; class Gammaproteobacteria; order Burkholderiales; family Burkholderiaceae_C; genus Acidovorax; species Acidovorax delafieldii. The sequence continues at coordinate 54,594 of NZ_VJWE01000001.1, read as the reverse complement.
TACCCGCGCCTATGCCCAGGCGGGCGCTGCGGCAGACGGTGCCGAGCACCGCATCCCCAGCGGGCCGCCATCGTTTGTCAAATACGGCATCAGCGCCGACGAAGCCCACCGCTTTGGCCTGCCCTGTGGCGGCACGCTGGAGCTGCTGCTGGAATACGACCCAGATCCCGCGCTGCTGGCCGATTTGATTGCCCAGCTGTCCGCTGGGCGCCTGGTGCAGCGCACCGTGCGCCTGTCCGATGGCGCCGTGACCCTGGCGCCTGCGCAGGCACCCGAGGATCTGAAGGTGGATGCACAGCAGCTCACCAACACCTTCGGGCCCGAGTACCGCATGCTGCTGATCGGGGCGGGGCAGCTCACCGAGTACCTGGCCACCATGGCCTTGTTCAACGGCTTTGCCGTGACGGTGTGCGACCCGCGCGAGGAGTATCGGGGCAGCTGGAGCGTGCCGGGTGCCACCGTGGTGAGCGACATGCCCGACGATGTGGTGCTGGCCTTCAAGCCCGACCGCCGCACCTGCGTGGTGGCCCTCACGCACGACCCCAAGCTGGACGACCTGGCGCTGCTGGAGGCTTTGAGCACCGAGGCGTTCTACGTGGGCGGCATCGGCTCGCGCCGCAACAACGAGGCGCGGCGCGCCCGCATGATCGAGCACTTTGACCAGACCGAAGCCAGCCTGCAACGCCTGCGTGGGCCCATCGGCATCTACATCGGCAGCAAGACGCCGCCCGAAATCGCGGTGAGCGTGATGGCCGAGATCCTGGCCGTCAAGAACGGCGTGACCCTGCCGCGCGACATGGAAGTGGCCCAGGCCAAGAACGACCGCGAGCAGGCGCACAACGACCCCGGCGCTCTGGTGTGCGGGGTGCGGTAGCCACGCAAGCAGGTCAGTGTCGGGCTTTGGGTTCCTGCGCGTGCGCCTGCAGTTGCCGCTGCACGTGCCTGAGCAGCCCTTCGCACGCGTCTTCCACCAGGTCCAGCACCTCCTCAAACCCCTGGCTGCCGCCGTAGTACGGGTCAGGCACCACCGGGCTGTCGAATTGCAGGCAGAACTCCGTCATGCGCCGCAGCTTATGCGCGTGTGCGGGCGGGCATTGGTCCTGCGCCAGGGCCAGGTTGTCCCAGTCCATGGCCAGGATCAAGTCGTATCGGGCAAAGTCTGCATCAATGATTTGCCGGGCCCGCAGGTCTGACAGGTCATAACCGCGCTGCGCCGCGTGGTGCTGGGTGCGGGTGTCGGGCGGCTCGCCGGGGTGGTAGTTGTGCGTGCCTGCCGAGTCCACCACCACGCTGTGCGCCAGGCCGCTGTGGATTATCTTGTGGCGGAACACGCCGTGGGCTGTGGGGCTACGGCAGATGTTGCCCATGCACACGAAGAGAATCGCGTAGCGAGACATGGTGGTGGCGTGCGTTCAGGCCTCGATCACCACCGGGCCGCCCTTGGCGATGCCCCGTTGGTAGGCCGGGCGTGCGTGCATGCGTTCCAGGTAGGCCTGCAGGTGCGGGCAGCGGCTTGCGTCGTTGGCGCGTGACATCAGCGCCTCCACCGCAAAGCTCATCTGAAAGTCCGCCATGGTCAGGTGCTCCCCTGCAAACCAGCGGTGGGTGCCCAGGTGCTCTTCAATGAACGCCAGCGCCGTGTCCACGTTGGGGTCGATGAGCTTTTGCTGCACCGTGCCGCACAGGGCGCGTGCAATGGGCTTCACGAAGAACGGCATGGGCTGCGTGGGGATGGTCTTGAACACCAGCTTCATCACCAGCCAGTTCATCAGCGAGCCCTCGGCATAGTGCATCCAGAAGCGGCACTGGCGGTGCTCAGCGGTGCGGGGTGCTGGCTGCAGGTGGGCCAGGTCGCCCCGGGCCTGCTCGCCATAGGTTTCCACCAGGTATTCGATGATGGCGCCCGACTCGGCAATCACTTCCTCACCATCGGTGATGACTGGCGACTTGCCCAGGGGGTGAATGGCCTTGAGCGCAGGCGGGGCCAGCTTGGTGGCCTTGTCGCGCGCGTAGATCTTGAGCTCGTAGGGCACGCCCAGTTCTTCCAACAGCCAGAGAATGCGTTGCGAGCGCGAGGTTTCGAGGTGGTGCAGGGTGATCATGGTCGCCATCTTATTGAAGAGTGGGCCGAATGCACCCTGGTGCAGCCCTTGTTTTGCGCGGGTTCTGTCTGGCTCAGGCCGTACGGCGGCGCTGCTGGCCGATGGAGCGTTGCATCCATTGCACATACAGATCCACCGAAATCAGTACGGCCATGGCAAAAGCGCAGGCGGCCACGATGGGGCCGAGGCCCAGCGAGCTGACCAGCCCGACTCCTTGCACGGTGGCAAAGCGGTTGGGGGTGGTGCAGACGAACTCGGCCGCGCCCATGCCGGTGTAGTGCATGGCGCACACGGCGGCGGCCATCAGCAGGGAGGCCCCCACGCGGCTGCCCAGGCGGCGGGTGTTGAAGGCCAGCCACAGGGCGGCCGTGCCTGCTGCCACCGCAATCAGCACCGACAGCGCCACGGTGCGCAGGTCCCAGTGGATGTAGCCGCCAATCTTCATGCCGGACATGCCCAGGTAGTGCATGCCCGCCACACCCAGGCCCAGCAGCAGTCCTGCGCCCAGAATCCGTGCCGGCTCCCGGGGGGCCTTGGACACCACGATGAGTGCAGCCGAGGTGCAGCCCACGGCCGCCAGCAGAGACACAGCGCTTTCAACGATGCCGTAGCTGCTGGCCACATCCAGCCGCAGCGCCACCATGCCCACAAAGTGCATGGACCACACCCCGATGCCGCCCAGCGCCACGCCGGCCGTCAAAGTCGCTGCGCGGTTGAGCGATCCGTCCTTGTGGCGGATGCGGCGTGTGACCATTAGTGCGATCAATGAACCAATGAACGCCAATGCGAACGAGATGGCGACAAGGTGGGGGCGGTATTCGGAAACGACGGTGGGGTCCATGGAGCGCTGCCTGAGAAGGGGGTGGAGGAGAGCTTCACACCGCATCTGAGGCGATTGAAACCAATTGTTTCTATATTAGACCAATTGGTTATTTTTTGCTCTGAATGGTTATGTTTCAGAAATAAGAGCCCACCCCGGCTTGTTCATGGGTCTTCACATTCGCCTTCCAGAAGGCGATGGGGTGGGTCAATCGCCCGCCATCGGGGTTCTCAAGGCAAGGGTGTTCAGCCAGCCGCGCTGCTGGCGTTGGGTCAGAGCTGCAGCAGGAAAGCGCGCAGCATGCGCCAATGTTCCTGGCATGCCTCTGCGGCAGACTGGGCGGCTGAGTTTTCCAGCTGGCGGGCGCGCACGCTCTGGGTCGGGTGGCCCAGGGTGAGCAGCACGGTGGCCAGGCTGTGAGCCAGGCGCCGCAGCGCCGGCCAGTCTTGCGCTGCGCTGGCCGTGTCACCTTGCCGCACGTCGGCGGGGAACTGCTGCAGGCAACTGGCGCGGTACGCCTTGAACAGAAACTCGTCGCCCGCAAAGTGGGTGGCAATGGCCTTTGCCTCATCGTCGGCCGCTTCATCGGCAGGCGTGGCTGTTGTGGCTGGCGCATTGGCAGGGGTATCCGCCACCAACGCCAGCGCATCCGTCACGCAGGCCTCCAGCTCTGCCACCGACGCAGGTTTGGACAGCATGCGCCACACCTTCATGGCCTGGAGTTGCTCGCGCACTGGCGGCGTCAGGCCCGCGCTGAATACCGCCACCGGAATTCGGCGTTCGTGCACAGGCTCCTGCAGCAGCCGCTGCACCAGGTCAATGCCGGATTCGCCCGGCAGCATGAGGTCCGTGATGATGAGTTCCACACCCCCTGCATGCAGCGCCTGCATGGCGTCAGGCACGTTGGCGCAGGTCACCAGCTCGATGGGAAGTTCCTCCAGCGCCATCTGCACAAAGCGTGCGATGGAGCTGTCGTCTTCCACGAGCAGGACCTTGGGCGCGCTCATGCGGGTACCTGGGCCTGTGGAATGCACGCGGCCAGAGCGCTGGGTAACTCGGCCACCAGCCGGGGCTTGTGGATCACCTTCACACCCTGCAAGGCAAATGCATAAGGCTCGCGCTGTTGCTCGTCGAGCGAGGTGACCACGATGAGGTGGCTGCGCGCAAATTGAGGGTGCGAGCGCAGCGTGGTGATCAGGGTGGCGCCGTCGATGCCTGGCAGCAGGATGTCCACGATCAGCACCTCGGGCTGTATCTGCCCATACAGCGCAAGGCCGGTGATGCCATCGTTCGCCACCTGCAGCTGCACTCCTGGCAGGTGCTGCTGCACGATGAGGCCCACGAGGTTCTGGAAATGGATGGAGTCCTCGATCAGCAGGATTTGTGGTGCACGCCCTTTGGCTGGTCCCACGGGTGCGGCCAGGGGCGGGCGGGCGGCGACCGGAGTGCCGACGGCGGTTACCTGGGCAGCGCCACTGGCGCCATGGGCGGTCATCCAGCGTTCCACCGATGCACGCGAGATGCGGCGGTGCCCGCCAGGGGTCTTCCAGGCCTCAAGTTCGTTGCGGTCCACCATCAGCTGAACCGACCGCACGGCCATGCCCAGCATCTTGGCGACTTCCAGCGTGGTGTAGTGGTCGGCCATGGCGTGCTCCGCGAGGGAATTGTCAGATTGCATAGATCGCGCATTTTCTCCTAATTTTAATTTTTACTCGACTTGCATTTGATAAAAATGATTGATATGATTCAATCAATGGCAAGAAATCACGTTAAAACGTGTTTTTTTGTATTCCAAGCCGATTCCCGGCCCCACAAAGGCTACCGCCATGAAAAAGATCCTGATCGTCGAAGACCACATCGATATCCGCAAACTGCTCAAGATGACGCTGGAGTTTGATGACTTTGAGATCCACGAAGCAGCTACGGGCGATGCGGGCTGGGTGCTGGCGTGCGAGTTGCAGCCCGACATCGTGCTGCTGGATGTGATGATGCCGGGCACCCTGAATGGCCTGGACGTTTGCCGACGCATCAAGTCCGACCCGGGCATGCGCCACACCAAGGTGATCATGTTGACAGCCCGGGTGCAGTCGGACGACAGGGCGGCGGGCTTCGCGGCGGGGGCCGACGACTATCTGATGAAGCCCTTCAGCACCCTGCAGGTGCTGGAGACCATCTACCGCATGGAGGCAGCGCATTGACCTCACTGCCATTGCTGGAGCCTGCGTCTCAGGTGCCGCCAGACACGCGCTGCTTTGACGAGGCCGCGGCGGCGCAGATGGAGCGGTTTGTGCGAGATTTCGGACGCATGTACCGAGAGCGCAACGAAGCCCTGCGCGAGGTCACCCGCGCGCACCATGCCGCACTGTTGCACCTGTCGGCTGCGGCCGACCTCAAGGACGACGACACCGGCGTGCACATCGTGCGCATCGGCTACCTGGCCGAGGCCTTGGCCCTGGCTCTGGGGCAGACGGTGGGCTACGCACGCATGCTGCGCAAGGCCGCGCCCATGCACGATATCGGCAAGATCGGCACCCCTGATAGCGTACTCAAGAAGCCTGGCAAGCTCACCCCAGAGGAGCGCCAGACCATGAACTGCCACGCTGCGATGGGTGCCGAGATCCTGGGGCGTTCAAACATTCCGGTGTTTCGCATGGCGGCCGAGGTGGCGCTCACGCACCACGAGCGCTACGACGGCCAGGGCTACCCGGCGGGCCTGTCGGGCGAGGCGATTCCTTTGTCGGGCCGCATCACCGCCGTGGTGGATTTTTTTGACGCGCTGACCATGGACCGGGTGTACCGCCCCGCCTTCGCGGTGCCGGTGGCGCTGGAGATGCTGGCGGCCGAGCGCGGCCGTGCTTTTGACCCGGTGATCGTGGACACGTTTTTGGCGCATGCTGAAGCCATCGATGCGCTGCGGTGCAAGATCACGCAGGAATGTCCGTCTTTTGATGCACTGATCGACGCGCCCTGATCCCCTTTTTTCTGACCGCTCAGCGGCAGGCCACTGCGGGCACGGTGGTGTTATTGATCCAAGGATTCTCAATGATGATGACGATGATGCAGTGGCTGAAACCGTGGGCTTTGACCGTCACCCGCGTGGCGCTGGCCGTGTGTGCGACCAGCGCGCTGGCGGGGCCTGTGGCCGAGCGGGTCCAGATCCAGTCGGTGTTGCGTGTGTGTGTCTGGCCGGACTACTACGGCGTGACCTACAGGCACCCGCGTACACAGCAACTCGCGGGTATCGACATCGACCTGTCTGCCGAGCTGGCGCGAGACCTCAAGGCCAGGGTCGAATATGTGGACTCTTCTTTTCCCACCCTCATTGACGACCTGAACCAGGACCGTTGCGATTTGGCCATGTTTGCCATTGGCATGCTGCCCCAGCGGATGGAAAAGCTGGCTTTTACCCAGCCCTACATGCGCAGCGACATTTACGGCATCACCACCAAATCCAACACGGTCATCAAGCAGTGGGCCGACATTGACAAGCCGGGTGTGTTGGTGGGCGTGCAGGCAGGCACGTTCATGGAACCCATCATGGCCCAGCGCCTCAAGCAGGCCACGCTGGTGCGCATCCAGCTGCCCACTACCCGCGAGCGCGAACTGACGGCCGGGCGCATTGACGTGTTCATGACCGACTACCCCTACAGCCGGCGCCTGATGGACAACGCTGACTGGGCCCGGCTCATCGAGTCTCCCGAACCATTTTCGGTGCTGCCCTATGGCTATGCAGTCAAGCGCGGCGATGCCGTCTGGCTGGCTACGGTGGATGCCTTCGTGGCGCGCATCAAGGCCGACGGCCGCCTGCAGCGCGCGGCCTCTCAAAATGGCCTGAACGCCATCGTGGTGCGCTGATATGGCCGACCTCCAGGCGCTTCCCTCGGTCTGGACCAGGCTGCGCGCGTGGGTGTTGCAGACCAGCCATCTGGTCCTCATCACCGGAGGGCTGTCGGCATTGGCGGCACTGGTGGCCGTCGGCGCGTTGGCCGTGAACGACTTTCGCACGGTGCGTACCAGCCACCAGAACCATGCCGCCATGCTGGCGCGGGTGCTGGAGGATCAGGCCACGCGCACCATGCAGACGGCCGAACTGGCGCTGGAGTCGCTGGCCACGTCTCCAGCCCTCACGACGGTGGCCTCGGAACCCCGGCGTATGCAAGATGCCCTGGGCCAGGCGCTGGCGGCGCTGTCATTTCTTCGGGGGTTGGCCGTGGTGGATGCCGGTGGGCGAGTGGTCGCCAGCACCCAGCCCGGCGATGCCGAGAGTTTTGTGGACCTGGCCAAGCTCGGCCCCCTGGTGGCCATGGGGCGGACGGTTCAGGGCGGCCTCACACCGGGCCGCAGCCTGCAAAGTGTGCGGCTGGGAGGCGCAGCGGCGGCGGCCCCTGCGGGTGTCGCTTTTATCCCTGTGATGCACGGCTACAAGAATGAAGCCGGGCAGGCGCTGGTGCTGGTGGCTTTGGTCAATCCCGATTCACTGTCCAACTTTCAGCACCTGACGCTGGAGTCTGAGGTTTTTGACTCGGTGGTGACCTCATACAACGGCCAGGTGTTGGCCACTTCGGGGGCAGCAGCTGCTCTGGCAGGTACGCGGGTGAACAACATCCCCGTCTTCAGCCAGTTCCTGCCCCGGCAGGAGCACGCCACGTACCTGGGCGTGGGTGTGCTGGGTGAGCGGCAGATCGTCAGTTTTCGGGCCTCTGCCGCCATGCCGCTGGTGGTGGTGGTCGAGACCTCGTACCGAACAGCCGTGCAGAGCTGGCTGGCGGATGCCCGTGCGCTGATCGGTATTGGCCTGGCCCTGGTGGCCCTGGTGCTGGGCCTGACCTTTGCCGTGTGGCGTGGCCTGCGCACCCGTGAGCGGGCGCGGCTGGCCATTGACGCTGCACAGGCCCGCATTGCCCGCAACGAGCGGGATCTGTCGGTGCTGATGCGCAGCGTGCAAGAGCTGATTTTCCGCACCGATGCGCAGGGCGTGATCACCTATGTGAATGCGCATTGGACTGTGATGACGGGCACGGCGCCTGACCGTGCCATTGGCAAACGTCTGCACGACCTGGTCGAGCCACAAAGCCGCAATGATGTGGCGCGTGCCATCGACCCCCGGTCGCCGGATGGGGTACGGGTATGCCAGGTGGTGTCCCGCTCTGCCGAGGGCAAGGAGTTGATGTTCCAGGTGGCAGTGGTGCCTCTGGTGGCTGCCGGGCGTGTGATTGGTTTTGCGGGCAGCGCGGTGGACGAGACCAAGCGCTGGATGGCCCAACAACAGCTACAGGCGCAAATTGCGTTTCAGGATCTGCTGCTGGACACCAACCCGTTGCCCATCTCTGTGACTGACGCGCAGAACCGCTTTGTGCGCGTGAACAAGGCCTGGGAGGAATACAAAGGCCGTACTCGCACCGCCGTGTTGGGCAAGGCCTTTGACGAGTGCCTGCCGCCAGATGAGGCAAACGTACATAAGTCGGCCAACAAGCAGCTGCTGCGCTGGGGGGGGCGTGCCCTCGTCGAGACCCAGGTGCGCCATGGCGACGGATCGCGCCGCGACACGCGCCTGGCCAAGGCGGCCATTGCCGATGAGCACGGCCAAGTCACCGGTGTGCTCACCATTCTGATGGATGTGAGCGAGTTCCGTGAGGCCGAGCGCGCCACCCGGGAGGCGCGTGACGCGGCCGAAGAGGCATCCCGCACCAAGTCGGAGTTTGTCGCCAACATGAGCCACGAGCTGCGCACGCCGCTACAGTCCATTCTGGGCTTTGCCGAGCTGGGCATGCTGCGTGGTCGCGCGCAGCCCAAGCTGGCGGGCATGTTTGAAGACATCCATTCCGCTGGCCAGCGCATGCTCACGCTGGTGAACGACCTGCTGGAAGTGTCCAAACTGGAAAGCACGGTGGGAACGTTCCACATGGAGCGCATCGACTTGCGCGGCGTGGTGCGCCCGGTGATCCGGGAGCTGGAGCCTTTGCTGGAACGCAGCCACCTGATGATGGATTTGCGCATGCCTGACCTTCCGCTGGTGGCGAAGGCCGACCCGTTGCGGTTTCAGCAGGTGATCCGCAACGTGGTGGCCAACGCCATCAAGTTTTCGCCGCCTGGCAGCACGATCACCCTGGAGGGCTACGCGGACCCGCAGGGCCAGACACATCTGGTGGTACGGGATGAGGGCCCGGGCATCCCTCCTTCAGAGCTGCAGAGCATTTTTGAGGCCTTTGTGCAGTCCAGTAAGACCAAGGATGGATCTGGGGGCACTGGCCTGGGCCTTGCCATCTGCCGCAAGATCGTCGAGGCCATGGGCGGGCGGATCTTTGCCGAGAACGTTCCGGCCAGCGGTGCAGCGTTTCACATCATCCTGCCCGCCAGAGGCCACGTGGAAACCATGCCGGCCCCGTTGCAATAAACGGCTGTATCGCCCAAAAAAAAGCCCTCAGACGAGGGCTTTTTTTGTGGGTGCTGGCGGGGCGCCGCAGCGCCCCCGGAGGGCTGATCAGCCGCCCTTGCGCGAGCGCTTGCCAGGGTTCTTCTTGCTGCGCGTGGCGACACCACGCTCCAGGCTCACACGCTGACCACGGCCAGGGGTGTTCAGCGTCACGCCGGGCATTGGCTTGGGTTGGGGGGTGCGCTTGCGGTCTGCTTCGGTGACGATCTTGTTGCCCATGGTAGGTCTCTGAGAAAGTGGAGAAAAGGGGCATATTAGGCCACAGCCGCAATCAGGGGTGGCCAACAGGCCTTTCTGCCGCACCCGCCAGAGGCAGCAAACGGAAGGTCAAACTCCCTATTGCGCGACGAAACGCGCCCCGTACGACGTCCCCTGGTCGGTGGACAGCGCCTCGGCGCAGTGGTGCGGCAGCACCCACCCCTGGGCAGGGTCCTCCACCGCGCGGGTGTGGATGGTAGGGGGCTGTGCCCGCACTCCGCCAAAGATGGTGGCAAACGCCACGTCGGCGGCATCTCGGCCGGTGCCAAACCGCAGCAGCCCCATGGGGATGGCCGTGCCCGAAGGGTCGAACAGATACCAGCGGTCGCCCAGATACACCTCCACGTAGGCATGAAAGTCCGGCGGGCCCAGCGCTGGGTCGGCACCGTAGTCGGTGCCCGTGGTGAAGCGGGCTGGAATGTTCACGGCGCGGCACAGTGCAATCATCAGGTGGGCGAAATCCCGGCACACCCCGACCTGTTCCACCAGCGTGTCGACGGCCGAAGTGTTGGAGTTGGAGGTGTTGGACGTGAACGCCACATGCCGATTCACCCAGTCACGGATAGCCTGCACGCGGCTGTGGCCCTGCCACAAGGCGCCGAACTCGTTCAGTGCCAGCCGCAGCAGGCGGTCAGACTGGCAATATCGGCTGGGGTAGATGTAGCCCATCACATGCGGCGGGAGGTGCCGCACAGGCACCTCGGCCAGTTGGGTGGGGTCGGCACGGTGGTGGCGGATGTCCACCGTAGCGCTGTAGGTCAGCTCCAGCATGCCGGGCTCGCCATGCAGCCGGAGATAGCGGTTACCCGTCGCAGGGTCTGTGTGGATCTGGTGGGGAATGTCCTGGCTGAGCACCAAGCGCTCGTTGTGGACGATCTGGTGGGGTGTTTGTGCGGCGTGGATGTTGAACACGAAATCGGCGCCGTAGCTGTCGATCTCGTAGCGCAGGTCAATCTGCAGGTCCATGCGAACACCACGCTGGCTGCCTGGGATTGCCTGCGCCAGGGGCGCGCCGGCATTCGCGGGCCATCGCGCAGGCTCGTTGGACGCGGTGGTAAGGCGGGGGGCGCTGGAGAGGAAGGCCATAGCAGCTCTCAGCGACGGGGCCTGCAGGCTGCGGGTTCACCCAGTGTGTGGGACGGTGTCATCGGCGGCTCCTGGGTGTGCGCCGCGCCGGGGTATCTGGCAGGGCTGGGAATCTTCAGGATACGCCCCAGGGCATCGCCAGCGTGTAGTCCGATGGCCCGTGCACCACGGTGCACGGGAGCGCGATCTGCCGCCAGCATCAGCAGGCGCTGGTCAGGTTGATCCGGTGACCGAGAGTTTCGCCAGCACCTGCACGTCGCCACCTCGGGGGGCTCGCAAGATCAGCGCATCGCCCGAGCTGGTGCTGTCGCGTGCCAGATCGGACTGCACAAACATGTGGCTGAACCACACCTCAAACCGGCCATTGTGCGCAGACGCTGCGGCCAGCTCCTGGCGCAGTTCGCGCAGGTGGCTCTCACCCGTGGTCTCGGAGTAGCCCCTGGGCGAACCCAGAGCCGTCCACACCTGTGGTGCACCGAAAGCCAGGGTGGCACTGTCGATGCAACGGCACCAGGGGCTTGACAGCACCTTCTCCGGACGCAATTGCCGCGTCTGGAACCACTCGCCAATGCGCCGGGCCTGGGCCCGGCCTTCATCGTTCAGGTTGCGCTGGGTGCTGCAGTCGCCCAGGCGGAAACCCGGGGGATCAAAGGTGCCGGGGGCCAGCGCGTGGCGAAACAACGCCACCACTCCGCCCTGGCGCAGCAAGACCTCGGCACCCGCTTCCTGGGCTGCCCAGGTCTGCAGGGCTGTGAGGGCCAGTCCGCTACCTAATGCGCCTGCCGCTCCCCTGCCCAGCAAGGTGCGCCGTGTGACGCGCGTACCTTGCGTCGCAGCCTGATCCCCGGCTGCTTCGGCCTCAGGCAGCTGGCTGGAAGGCATAGCCATTGCCCGCTGCTGCTACGCGGCCAAACGCAGGGAAGGGGAAGTGGAAGCCGCCCAGCATGGCGCTGCTGGTGGTGATGCGCTGGAACACCTCGCGGCGGACCTTTCGCGCAGCCTCTGCGTCCATGTCAAAGGTCACGGCCCAGTCAGGATTGCGTGCGAACAATGCGGGCACGTTGGTCAGGTCTGCCACATAGAAGAAGTTCTGACCTGCCGACTTCAGCTCGAACAGCGTGTGGCCCGGCGTATGGCCGTAGGCGGCCACCGACTGGATGCCTGGCGCAACCTCGGTGCCCGCTTCAAACCGCACCAGCGCATCGGCGGGCATGGTGGCAAAGGTGCGACGCACATTGTCAAACGCACCCTTCATGCCTGCGGGGGCGGCGGCCATGCGCGCGTCGTCCATCCAGAAGGCATGTTCGGCTGCAGGCACCATCACCTTGGCCTTCGGGAACACCAGCTCACCCGCCTTGTTGCGGATTCCATTGATGTGGTCGCCGTGGTAGTGGCTGACGAGCACGGTATCGATGTCGGAGGCCTGCATGCCAGCAGCGCGCAGACTGTCCAGCAGCTTGCCGGTGGTGGCACCACCAAACTCGCCCAGGCCGGTATCGATCAGGATCTTGCGCGCGCCCGCCACCACCAGGAAGGGGGTGTACGGCACATCGATGTAGTCGGTGGGCAGGCCTTGTGATGCGAGCAGCGCACGCACTTCGGCCAGCGGTGCGTTCTTCACAAACTCTTCCCCCAAAGGGCGGCGAGTGATGCCATCGTTCAGTGCGATCACCTCCACGTCCCCCACCTTCATGCGACGGAAACCAGGGCTGGGCAAGGTGGGCGTGCCGAAATTGGGTGCGTTCTGCGCCCACACGGGCACGAACGAGCCCGCAGCGTAAACGGTGGTGGCCAGGCTTGCGCCCAGGAAGTGACGGCGTGACAGCATGAAACTCTCCAGTCTCGGGTTGAACTAACGAGTCGCAACTGTAGCGCTGGACCTCAGGAAAGCGTGGGCTGGCGCACTAACCTGTTTGCAACGTGGGGCTTTTGGTCGCTAATTGGGGTTAACCCTTTGAATTGGCTGGGGAAGAGGCCATGAGGAGGAGGCTCATTCCATATCGAAGGCTTCGCGCAAAGCGGTACAGAAGTCGCTGCTGCCACTGAGGGTGAGGGTCAGCGTGGTGCGCGGTGGCGCGGCACTGCCTGTAGTCATGTGCAGTTGCCCCGTCGCATCGTCAAAGGACAAGGTCAAGGGGCTCTGCACCTCTTGCACGCCGTGCAGGTCATAGTGCCACGCGCCGCCGTCTTCCTGCGGTGCGCAGGCGCCGGGCCAGTGTGCATGCGCCCAGGCCAGCACGGCAGCGATCTCGTTCTGCAAGGCAGGCAGTTGCGCGGGCAGGACGCTGGCCATGGCATCCAGGGTACCGTTGCCGTCAGCGTCTTCGCTGTAGTCAAAGTCGAGGTAGTTCAGTGGCATGGTGAGAGCAGATGGTGAATGCGTCAGGGGTTGTTGCGTGATGGCTCAAGCCCAGGTCCGGCCCAAGGCCTGCGCTGCTTCTCCCAGCCGGGGCACCAGTTGCAGCGCCCGCCCCAGCGGCATGCGGGCAGAGGGTGCCTGCAGTGCCACGGCGCTGCGCACCTGGCGCCGCCCGCCGGCCAACACGGGCACGGCCACACAGACGAGGCCGTCCACAAACTCCTCGGCGTCCGTGGCATAGCCTTGCCGCAGGATCTGCTCCAGTTCGCCCTCCAGCGCGGCGCGGTCGGTCAGGGTGGTGGCCGTGTGGCGGGTGAGGGGCAGACCGTCGAGGATGGCGGCCCGGCGTGCGGGCGACAGGTGAGCCAGAAACAGCTTGCCGCTGGCCGAGCAGTGGATGGGCACGCGGGTGCCAGGCCGCAGTTCCATGCGCAGCGGAAAGGCTGACTCCACCCGGTCCAGGTAGATCACTCCAGCGCCGCTCAACGCCGTGAGGTTGCAGCTTTCGCCAATGTCGGCCACCAGTTGCCGCAGCACGGCGTGGCGCACCCCATGCTGGGTGCCCGCGCTCAGCGTGCTTTCGGCCAGGCGCAGCAGACGTGGTGCGGGGGTGTAGCGCCGCCCGTCTGGCTCGCGCGCCAGCAGGCCACCGGCCTCCAGCTGGCCCAGCATGCGGTGCACGCTGGGCTTGGGCCAGCCGGTGGCCTCGATGGCATCGCCCAGGCTGAAGGGCTGGCCCTGGGCGCACATCGTTTCCAGCAGTTCAAACAAGCGCAGGCTGGGCGGTGTGTTGGTCATAAATCTCGGAATTCGAGACGAATTCATAAAACATTTCGGGATTATTCAGCATTGTGGCTAAGCTGCAAACCCAATTCACCGGGAGCTTCATGACCGCCTTTTTCCAGAACGTAGTGCTCACCGGCGCCTGTGGCGGGCTGGGCCAGGCGCTGGCGCGCGAGCTGATCGGCCAGGGCGCCGCCGTGGCGCTGGTGGGCCTGAACCGGCCCGCGCTGGAAACGTTGGCCGCACTGGCGCCAGAGCGCTGTGCTGTCTATACGCCCGATGTGGCGGACGTTACCGCCATGCAGGCCATGGCCGCCGACTGGATGGGCCGCCGAGGGACGCCGGACCTCGTCATCGCCAATGCCGGGGTGGCCGGGGGTTTTGACACCGCCCAGGTCGACGACTTGGTTGTGATGCGGCGCATGCTGGAGATCAACCTGCTGGGCGCCGCCACCACCTTCCAGCCCTTTGTGTCGGCCCTGCGCGCGCAGCGGCGCGGCGCGCTGGTGGGGGTGGCCAGCATTGCGGGCTGGCGGGGCATGCCGGGCAATGGCGCGTACTGCGCCAGCAAGGGCGGGCTCATCCGTTACCTGGAGAGTCTGCGTGCCGAGCTGCGCGGCGATTCCATCGTGGTGAGCACGGTCAGCCCTGGCTACCTGCGCACCGCGCTCACGGCAGGCAACCGTTTTGCCATGCCCGGCCTGATGGAGCCCGAGGACGCCGCGCGTGCCCTGCTGGCCGCTGTGGCCCGGGGGCGCACCCACATCGTGCTGCCTGCGCGCATCGGTTGGCTGGCGCGCCTGTTGAACCTGTTGCCTGATGCCCTGCACGACCGGCTGCTGCTGGGCCAGCCGCGCAAGCCGCGCGTGGGCGAGGCGGGGGCCACCGCCATTCCGGGGTTGCCAGTGCGCGCAGACAAGAACATCGACACCTGAGAGAGAAAAAACCGAATGACGACAACAACAACGATGCTGGAGACAAGCCCTTCGACGCCGCTCGCACAGGACATGCGCGGCCACATCGCCCTCATCGGCGCCGGCCCCAGTGGGCTGGCCGCCGCGCGCAACCTGCAGAAGCTGGGCGTGCCTTTCCAGGGCTTTGAAGCACACACCGACGTGGGTGGTTTGTGGAACATCGACAACCCGCGCAGCACGGTCTACGAATCGGCGCACCTGATCTCCAGCAAGCACACCACCGAGTTCACCGAGTTCCCCATGCGCCCCGAAGTGGCCGACTATCCGAGCCACCGGGACATGCGCCAATATTTCTTCGACTTTGCAGAGCACTTTGGCCTGCGCCAGCACTTCTGGTTTGGCACGCGCGTGCTCCGGGTCGAACCGGTGGGGGAGGGCACTGCGCCGCTGTGGCGCGTGACGTGGACGCAGCACGGTGGGCCCGCGCAAACGGCAGAGTTCAAGGGCGTGGTCATTGCCAACGGCACGCTGGCCGAACCCAGCATGCCGCGCTTTGAGGGGCACTTTGACGGGGAGCTGCTGCACACCAGCGCCTACAAGAGCGCCGAGCTGTTCAAAGGCAAGCGTGTGCTGGTGGTGGGTGCGGGCAACTCGGGCTGCGACATTGCGGTGGACGCGGTGCACTACGCGCGCAGCGTGGACATCTCGGTGCGGCGCGGCTACTACTTCGTGCCCAAGTATGTGTTCGGCAAGCCCGCAGACATGCTGGGCGGCAAGTTCAAGATGCCGCCCTGGCTCAAGCAAAAGGTGGACAGCGTGGTACTGCAATGGTTCACTGGCGACCCTGCGCGCTTTGGCCTGCCCAAGCCCGACTACAAGATGTACGAGTCGCACCCGGTGGTCAACTCGCTGGTGCTGCACCACCTGGGCCATGGCGACATCCACGTCAAGCCCGACATCGCGCGTTTTGAAGGCCATACGGTGCACTTCAAGGACGGCAGCGCGCAGGACTATGACCTGGTGCTCTGTGCCACGGGCTACAAGCTGCACTACCCCTTCATCGACCACAGCCTGCTCAACTGGCAGGGCATGGCGCCGCAGCTCTATCTCAACATCCTGTCACCCCGTTTCGACAACCTGGCCGTAATGGGCATGATCGAAGCCAGCGGTATCGGCTGGCAGGGCCGCTATGAACAAGCGGAGCTGGTGGCGGGCTTTTTCAAGGCGCAGGCCGAGGGATCGCCGCGCGCCGAGGCGCTACGACAGGCCAAGGCCGGGCCGCCGCCCGATCTGTCGGGTGGCTTCAAGTACCTCCAGCTCGAACGCATGGCGTATTACGTGCACAAGGACACCTACCGCAACGCGGTGCGCGCTGCCGCCGCAGCCCTCGCCAGAAAGGACTGACGCCATGCTGCCTGTGGACGAAATACGCCTCAACTTCAACCCCGCGTCGCTGGTGGTGCTCAATGTGGTGCTGGGTTTTCTCATGTTCGGCATTGCGCTGGATACGCGCGTGGCGGACTTCAAGCGCGTGCTGCGCATGCCCGGTGCCATGGCGGTGGGCATTGCCGCGCAGTTCATCGTATTGCCTGCGGTGACCTTTGTGCTCACGCTGCTGCTCAAGCCCGGGCCCAGCATCGCGCTGGGCATGATTCTGGTCGCCTGCTGCCCGCCCGGCAATGTGAGCAACATCCTCACGCACCGCGCGGGAGGCAATGTGGCGCTGTCGGTGTCGATGACGGCCATCTCCAACGCGCTGGCCATCGTGCTCATGCCGCTCAACTTCGCGTTCTGGGGCGGCATGCACCCCACGGCGGCGCCGCTGCTGCGCAGCATTGCGCTTGACCCGCTGGAGATGGCGGGTCACATCGTGGTGATCATCGGGCTGCCCTTTGTGCTGGGCATCCTGTGCGCAGAAAAGCTGCCGCGCTTCACACAGCGCGTGAACAAGCCCGTGCGCATCCTCAGCTTTCTGTGCCTCATCGGTTTCATCGTGGGCGCGGTGGCGGGCAACTGGCGTTACTTTCTGGACTACGTGGGCCTTGTGCTGCTGGCCGTGGCACTGCACGATGCGCTGGCCTTCGGCACCGGCTACGCCTGCGCGCGGCTCAGCGGCTTGCCGGACTACGACCGGCGCGCGGTGAGCATCGAGGTGGGCATCCGCAACGCAGGTCTGGGTCTGGTGCTGATCTTCAGCTTCTTTGGCGGGCTGGGGGGCATGGCCGTGGTGGCGGGCGTGTGGGGCTTCTGGGACATCATCGCGGGGCTGGCACTGGCAGGCTGGTGGGGGCGCAGGCCCGCCGAACTACCGGCGGCCGATGCCCGCAAGGAGCAGCGCGCATGACCGGCATGGGGTGGAAAAGCCGCCGCATTCTGGTCACCGGAGCAGACGGTTTCTTGGGCCGCAGCGTGGTGGCTGCACTGGCGCGTGAAGGGGTCGGGACCATTGTGGCGACCGACGTGCGCGAGGTGCCCGCCGAGCGTCGCCTGCCCGGTGTGACCTACCGGGTCCAGGACGTGCGCGACCCCGGTCTTGCGCAGACGCTGGCAGACACCGCCATCGACAGCGTGGTGCACCTGGCGTCCATCGTTACGCCCGGCAAGGGTTCCAGCCGCGAGTTTGAATATTCGGTGGACGTGCTGGGCAGCCAGAACGTGCTGGATGCCTGTGTGGCCACCGGCGTGAAGCAGTTAGTCGTCAGCTCCAGTGGCGCGGCGTACGGCTACCACGCCGACAACCCCGCGTGGTTGCGCGAGACGGACGCGCTGCGGGGCAACGAGGTCTTTGCCTATTCGCACCACAAGCGGCTGGTGGAAGAGATGCTGGCGCAATACCGCACGCAGCACCCGGCGCTGGCGCAGACGGTGCTGCGCATCGGCACCATCCTGGGAGAGCGGGTGGACAACCAGATCACCGCCTTGTTTGAAAAGCCGCGCCTGCTCGCCATCCGGGGTAGCGAGAGCCCGTTTGTGTTCATCTGGGACGAAGACGTGACTGGTGCCATCCTGCATGCGCTGCGCACGCAGCGGGCTGGCTGTTTCAACCTGGCGGGCGACGGTGCCTTGCCCTTGCGCGAGATCGCACAGCGCTTGGGCAAGCCCGTGCTGGAGCTACCTGCAGGGCTGCTGCGCACCGCGCTGGCCGTGGGCTCCGCGCTGGGTGTGAGCCGCTACGGCCCCGAGCAGCTCGACTTTCTGCGCTACCGGCCTGTGCTGCTGAACACTGCACTCAAGGAGGTGCTGGGCTATGTGCCGGGCAAGACCAGCGCCCAGGCGTTTGAGGCCTTCGTCGCTGCCCGGGCGCTGCAGGGCCGCCCCATAGCTGCGGGCGTGTCCGTGGCGGCCGCATGAGTACGCCAGCGGCCTTGAGCCGTGGCGACCTGTTGCGTGCCCTGGCGGTGGTGGTCATCTGGGGGCTGAACTTTGTGGTGATGAAGCTCGGCCTGCAGGGCCTGAGTCCCATGCTGCTGGGCGCGCTGCGCTTTACGGCGGCATCGCTGCCCTTCTTGTTGTTCGTACCGCGTCCGGCCTTGCCCTGGCGCTTTGTGGTGGGCTACGGGATGGCGCAGGGGCTGGGGCAGTTCGGCTTTCTGTTTCTGGGGCTGCAGCTGGGCATGACGGCGGGCATGGCGTCGGTGGTGATGCAGACCCAGGCGTTCTTCACTTTGCTGCTGGCCGCGCCGTTGCTGGGTGAGCGTGCCAAGCCCTGGCAGTGGGGGGGCTTGTTGCTGGCGTTCGGCGGCTTGATGACCATCGGCCTCGCGCATGGCGAGGGGCCGGGCCAGATGACGCTGGCGGGGTTTGTGCTCACCCTCGGCGCCGCATTCATGTGGGCGGTGTCCAATCTGGTGGCGCGCCGCGCGGCACAGGCCGGGGCGTATGCGCCGTTTCCGTTCATCGTGTGGAGCAGTGTGGTGCCTATTGGGCCGTTCTTTGCGCTGGCGTTGTGGAGCGAGGGCTCCACCGCCGTGTGGGCACAGCTGCAGTCTTTGAGTGGCACGGGGCTCTTGGCCGTGGCCTACCTGGCCTTCTTGGCCACGCTGCTGGCCTACACGCTGTGGACGCAGCTGCTGCAACGCCATGCAGCGGGGCGGGTCACGCCGTTTTCGCTGCTGGTGCCGGTGGTGGGGCTGTGGGCGGCCTATGCCTTTCTGGGTGAAACCCCGGCGCCTCTGCAGTGGTTGGGCGCAGCCGCAGTGCTCTGCGGGCTGGTGGTGAACCAGGTGGGAGGCTTGTGGTGGGCCCGGCGTGCTGCAGCTTCCTAGAATGTTCGCTTTCCGCATCGAGGAGACAGGGTGGCTGAGAGCGTGTTTTTGTGGGTGAAGGGGTTGCGGTTTGCGTACCCGGAGTGTGCAGTGCTGGACAACCTGTCGCTGGCCTGGCCCCCGGGCCTGGCTCTGGTGCGGGGTGATGAAAGCACCGGCAAGACGACGTTGCTGCGTCTGCTGGCTGGCGAGCTGACGGCGCAGGCTGGCAGCATCACGCTGCAAGGGGTGGACCTGAACCAGGCCGCAAAGGCCTCGGCACCATGGGTCTTCTGGGCGGACCCGCGATCCAGCGAGTGGGACCCGCTCACTGCCAGGGGTTGGCTCGACAGCCTGCCCGCACGCTACCCCCAATGGGATGTGGCAGCCTTGGTGGAGCACATCGACGGGTTCAGCCTGCACGAGCATCTGGACAAGCCTTTCTACGCCCTGTCCACCGGCAGCAAGCGCAAGGTGCTCATGGCAGGGGCCTTGGCCTCGAATGCACCGTTGACCTTGATCGACGAGCCTGTGGGCGGGCTGGACAAGCCCTCCATTCGCTACCTGGCGCAGGCCCTGGCATCCCAAGCGGCCAGACCAGACCGCCTGACCGTTGTGGCGCATTACGAAGCCCTGCCCGATGTGACCTGGGGCTCGGTGCTGGATCTGTAAGAACCTGTTCAAAGGCGTTGTGAGGTGGTAGAGGGCGCCTTGGGGGCATGTGCCCTGGGGTCGGCCGTGTAGGCAGGGTCTGCCGTAGACTGCGGTGCTGACCGTTCCCCCTCACACACGCCTCACCCTGCAAGGACTGTCCCATGGATGCGCTGCTATTTGTTCCGGTTGCCATCGCCATCTCGCTCACCCCGGGGCCCAACAACTTCTGTGGCCTCAACAACGGCATCCGCGCAGGCGTGGGCCCCGCGATGATCGCCACGGTGGGCCGGGCAGCGGCGTTCGCGATCTTTCTGACGGTGTCTGCGGTGGGGCTGGGGGCGATGCTGCTGGCGTCCGAAGCGGCGTTCACGGCTGTGAAGTGGGTGGGTGCTGCCTACCTGTTCTGGCTGGGCTGGAAGGCCTGGCACAGCCGCGAGTTCAGCGGCCTGGCGCTGGAGGATGCACCTGGCAGTGGCCAGGCATCGGGTCAACCGGTCCAGTTCCATCTGCGTGCTCTCATTGCGCAGGAGTTTTTGCTGGGCATCACCAACCCCAAGGCGATCATCCTGTTCGCGGCGATCTTTCCGCAGTTCATCGACCCCGCGCAGCCTGCAGCGCGCCAGTTTCTGGTGCTGGGCTCCATCTATCTGGGCAGCGAATTCGTCTCGACGGCCGTTTACGCCAGCTTCGGGCGCCAGATCCGCCGCTTCATCCGCACCTCGCGCGGTGTGGCCCGCCTGAACAAGGCCACCGGCGGTTTCTTCATGGGTGCTGGCGGCCTTCTGCTGGCCACCAACCGCTGATTGCTGCCCCCTGGCGGGGCTGAGCCGATACATCGGTAAACCCCGCCCAAAGCGCGCGTAAATCCCCGGTAAAGGGTACCCGCCGGGCGGCAGCCACGGGGGGTGCGCTGGCTACCATACCCGTTCGCTCATTCCTCGTTGCGCCCCACCATGCCCCTGAACCGTTCGTTGACCCGTCCACAGAGGCCCGCAAGATTGCAGTCCGGCAAGCTGCGCTGGATCTCCGCGTTGTTACTGGCCTCCGTGGCGCTGGCTGCGGTGGGAGGTGGTGCCTGGTGGTGGAAACAGCGCCAGGATGCATCGGCCGCGGCCAGCGCTGGCGGTGCCGCCACGGGACCTAACGCGGCGCGCAAGCCCGGCAGTGGGCCCGGGCGCTTTGGTGGGGGCAACGTACAGCCCGTGTCGGTAGGCACCGTGCAGCGGGGCGATGTGCGGGTGGTGGTGAGCGCCATCGGCACCATGAGCGCACGCGCCACCGCCGTGGTGCGCGCCAAGGTCGGCGGCGAGCTGACGTCGGTGCGCTTCAAGGAAGGTGACGAGGTGCGTGCAGGCCAGGTGCTGGCCGAGATCGATGCGCGCAGCTACCAGGCGGCGCTGTCGCAGGCGCAGGGCACGCTGCAGCGTGACCAGGCGCTGCTCAAGAATGCTCAGCTCGACCTCAAGCGTTATCAGGACCTGCTGGCGCGCGACTCCATCGCCAGCCAGCAGGTAGACACCCAGGCCGCACTGGTGCG
Organism: Acidovorax delafieldii; assembly: GCF_007993815.1. Taxonomy (GTDB): domain Bacteria; phylum Pseudomonadota; class Gammaproteobacteria; order Burkholderiales; family Burkholderiaceae_C; genus Acidovorax; species Acidovorax delafieldii. Next base: position 33,404 of record NZ_VJWE01000001.1, on the reverse strand, counting down.
GCAGCTGGAAGGCACCGTGGCCTCGGACCAGGCGCAGGTGGACGCCGCGCGCCTGCAACTGAGCTACACCCAGGTCACCGCACCCTTTGCCGGCCGCCTGGGCTTGCGCCAGGCCGACCGGGGCAACGTGGTGGGGCCGAGCGACGCGAACGGCATCGTCACCATCAACCAGGTGCGGCCCATCGACGCAGCGTTCTCCGTGCCCGAGGCGCACCTGCCCCAGATGCGTCGCCGCATGGCCGCAGGCGAAGAGCTGAGCGTGGAGCTGTGGGACCGCGACAGCCGCCGCCAGCTGGCCAAGGGCCGCGTGGTGGCGCTGGACAACGCCATCGACAGCGCCACCGGCACCATCAAGGTGAAGGCCGCTTTTGCGAATGAAGACGGCGCCCTGTACCCCAACCAGTTCGTCAACGTGCGCCTGCAGGTCAACCTGCTCCAGGGCGTGCTGACCGTACCGGCCACGGCCGTGCAGAACAACTATGTCTACCTGGTACAGGAAGACAGTTCCGTGACCCAGCGCCGCATCCGCGTGGGCGTCACCGATGGCGACCGTGTGAGCGTCGAAGGCGAGCTGCGCGAGGGCGAGCAGGTGGTCACGGACGGCATCGACCGCCTGCGTGAAGGCGCCAAGGTCGCCGTCATCGATGCCGGTGCCGTCACCCGCGCCGACCAGGCAGCCCAGGACCAGGCCGCGCAGCGCCGCGCCTTCATGGCATCCCTGCCCCCCGATGTACGTGAAAAGCTGCAGAAGATGAGCCCCGAAGAGCGTCGCGCCTTCTTGCGCGAGCGGCGAGCGCAGATGGGCGCGAGCGGCGCAGCGGCTCCAGCGTCGGCGGCGTCTGCTGCAGCCTCTTCGGTGTCGGGTGTGGGTGCTCCCGCCGCTGCCCCTGCGTCTGCCCCGCAGGCCTCTGCTGCGCCACAACAGCAGCGCAGCGAAGCACCACCCAGAGCAGCTGCACCACAAGCATCCCCAGGCGCTGCACCGCCCGCCGCCCCCGCAGCGCCTGCAGACCGTAGCTCCGCCCCCCCACGGGGCATCCCTCCGCAGGTGAAGGCACTGCTGGACCAGATGCCCGCCGACGAGCGCGCCCGCGTGATGGCCCTACCGCAGGAGGAGCGCCGTGCCTACATCCGCGAGCGGCTGCAACAGCAGCCGCCGTCCCAGGGTGGCGCAGCCAGCCCGGCGCGCTGAGCGCAGCGGCACCCCGGTTTCTCCCCTGCCTGTCTTGCCAGCGCACCCGCCGCCATGAATCTGTCGCGCCTTTTCATCCTGCGCCCCATCGCCACCGCGCTGCTGATGGTGGCGATCCTGATCGCGGGGCTGATGGCCTACCGGCTGCTGCCCACCTCGGCCCTGCCCGAGGTGGACTACCCCACCATCCAGGTCACCACGCTGTACCCGGGCGCCAGCCCCGACGTGATGACCTCCAACGTCACGGCCCCGCTGGAGCGGCAGTTCGGCCAGATGCCGGGGCTGTCGCAAATGTCGTCCACCAGCTCGGGCGGGGCTTCGGTGATCACGCTGCGTTTTGCGCTGGACATGGCACTGGACGTGGCCGAGCAGCAGGTGCAGGCGGCCATCAACGCGGGCAGCAACCTGCTGCCCAGCGACCTGCCCATGCCGCCGCTGTACAGCAAGGTCAACCCGGCCGATGCGCCCATCCTCACACTGGCCATCACCTCGCCATCGCTGCCTGTGATCCGCGTGAACGACCTGGTGGAAAACCGCCTGGCACCCAAGCTCTCGCAGGTGCAGGGCGTGGGCCTGGTGGCGATTGCGGGCGGGCGCCGCCCGGCCGTGCGCATCCAGGCCAACCCCACGGCACTGGCGCAGCTGGGCCTCACGCTGGAGGACGTGCGCACCTCCATCGCAGCCGCCAACGTCAAGCAGGCGAAGGGCGGCTTTGACGGCCCGGCCCGTGCCTCCACCATCGATGCCAACGACCAGCTGCAGTCGGCGGCCGAATACCGCGACCTCATCATTGCCTTCAAGAATGGCGCCCCCGTGCGCCTGAAGGACGTGGCCGAAACGGTGGACGATGCCGAGAACACCCGCCTCGCCGCCTGGGCGGGCACGGCAGACACCGGGGCCAAGCCCGGCGTGATCCTCAACATCCGCCGCCAGCCCGGCGCCAACGTGATCGACACGGTGGACCGCATCAAGGCCCTGCTGCCGCAGCTGCAAAGCACCTTGCCCGCGTCGCTGGATGTGCAGGTGCTGACGGACCGCACGGTGACGGTGCGTGCCTCGGTGCGCGACATGCAGGTGGAGCTGGGCCTGGCTGTGCTGCTGGTGGTGGCGGTGATCTTTGTCTTCCTGCGCAGCCCCTCGGCCACGCTGATCCCGAGCGTGGCTGTGCCGCTGTCGCTCATCGGCACCTGTGGCGTGATGTACCTCGCGGGGTTTTCCATCAACAACCTCACGCTGATGGCGCTGACCATCTCCACCGGCTTTGTGGTGGACGATGCCATCGTGATGATCGAGAACATTGCCCGCTATGTGGAAGAGGGCGAGGCACCCCTCGCGGCTGCGCTCAAGGGCTCGCAGCAGATCGGCTTCACCATCATCTCGCTCACCATCTCGCTGATCGCCGTGCTGATCCCGCTGCTGTTCATGGGCGATGTGGTGGGCCGGCTGTTCCACGAGTTCGCGATCACGCTGGCCGTGTCCATCCTGATCTCGGCCGTGGTGTCGCTCACGCTCACGCCGATGCTGTGCGCGCGCCTGCTGCGCCACACGCCCGAGGAGAGCCATGGCCGCCTGTACCGCGCCACGGGACATTTTTTTGATCGCACCATCGCAGGCTATGGCCGCATGCTGGGCTGGGTGCTGAACCACCGGGGCACCACCTGGCTGGTGTTTGCGGCCACGCTGGCGCTCACCGTGGTGCTGTATCTGTTCATCCCCAAGGGCTTCTTTCCGGTGCAGGACACCGGCACGCTGCAGGCCACCACCGAGGCCGACCAGTCGATCTCGTTTGCTGGCATGGCCGAGCGCCAGCAGGCCGTGGCCGAACGGCTGCTGCAAGACCCCGCCGTGCGCAGCGTCTCGTCGTTCATCGGCGTCGACGGCGCCAACACCACGCTCAACACCGGCCGCCTGCTGATCGACCTGCAGCCGCATGCACAGCGCGACAAGGCCGGTGTGGTGCAGCAGCGCCTGGCCGAGCGCGTGCAGAACCTGCCGGGCATCCGCCTGTTCATCCAACCCGTGCAGGACCTGACCATTGAAGACCGGGTGGCGCGCACGCAGTACCAGTGGCTGCTGTCATCGCCCGACATGCAGCAGCTGACCACCAGCACCACCGAGCTGCTGCGCCGCCTGCGCGCCTTGCCCGAGCTGACGGATGTGGCCAGCGACCTGCAGGACCAGGGCCGCCAGGCCTATGTGCAGATCGACCGCGCCCAGGCCAGCCGGCTGGGTGTGACGGTGGCTGGCATTGACGCGGCGCTTTACAACGCCTTTGGCCAGCGGCTGATCTCGACCATCTTCACGCAGTCCAACCAGTACCGCGTGGTGCTGGAGGTGGCGCCACAGTTCAAGGTGGGGCCCGAGGCGTTGCAGAGCATCTATGTGCCGTCGAGCGCTGGTGCGCCGGTGCCACTGTCATCGGTGGCGCGCATCGAGGAGCGCAACATGCCGCTGGTGGTCAACCACGTGGGCCAGTTGCCCGCCGCCACCATTTCGTTCAATACCGCGCCGGGGGTGTCGCTGGGCAACGCTGTGGCGGCCATCGAGCGCGAGAAGGCCGCCGTGCAGGCCGGGGGGCAGTTGCCGCTGTCGGTGGAGACGAGCTTTCAGGGGGCGGCGCTGGCGTTCCAGGCGTCGCTGTCGAACACGCTGCTGCTGATCCTGGCGGCGGTGGTCACCATGTACATCGTGCTGGGCGTGCTGTATGAGAGCACGGTGCACCCGGTCACGATCTTGTCCACGCTGCCCTCGGCCGGGGTAGGGGCGTTGCTGGCGTTGATGGCAGCGCGGCTGGACCTGGACATCATTGCCATCATCGGCATCGTGCTGCTGATCGGCATCGTGAAGAAGAACGCGATCATGATGATCGACTTTGCGCTGGAGGCGCAGCGGGACGAAGGCCTGAGTGCGCGCGATGCGATTTATCAGGCGTGTCTGCTGCGGTTCCGGCCCATCTTGATGACGACGTTGGCGGCCTTGCTGGGTGCCTTGCCGATGATGCTGGGGACGGGGGTGGGCAGCGAGCTGCGGCATCCGCTGGGGGTGACGATGGTGGGCGGGCTGATCCTGAGTCAGTTGCTCACGCTGTTTACGACCCCGGTGATTTACCTCACTTTTGAGGGGTGGGCGCAGCGGTGGCGTGGGCGTTCCGAGGTTGTGAATGCCTGAAGCGTTGCTGTTTTTGAATGGCGTGCTTAGTTTGAGCGCGGGAGCCGGGCGACGCCCGGCCTCCGCCGCCAACAAAGGCACATCGTGCGCTACGTTATCGATAGCAAAAAAACCAATAGACACTAGCGCAGTCAGCCAAAAACACCCAAAAATCACCCGGAGAGCCCTCCCATGAGCCTCTCCACCCCCTTCATCCATCGCCCCATCGGCACCATGCTCCTCACCCTGGGCCTGGCCCTGGCGGGTGCGGTGTCGTTCTTCCTGCTGCCCGTGGCGCCGCTGCCGCAGGTGGACTACCCCACCATCTCGGTCAGCGCCAGCCTGCCCGGTGCCAGCCCCGACACCATGGCCGCCACCGTCGCCACGCCGCTGGAGCGGTCGCTGGGCGCCATCGCGGGTGTCACCGAGATCACCTCGCGCTCCATTCTGGGCAGCACCTCCATCACGCTGCAGTTCGACCTGGACCGCAACGTGGACAGCGCAGCGCGCGATGTGCAGGCCGCCATCAACGCCGCGCGCACGCTGCTGCCCACGGGCATGCCCAGCAACCCGACCTACCGCAAGGTCAACCCGGCCGACTCGCCCATCATGATCCTGGCGCTCACGTCGGACCTGCTCACACGCGGGCAGATGTACGACGCGGCCTCTACCGTGCTGGCGCAAAAGCTCTCGCAGGTCGAGGGTGTGGGCCAGGCCACGGTCAGCGGCGGCGCGCTGCCTGCCGTGCGTGTGGAGCTGGACCCGGTGCGGCTCGCATCCAATGGCATCTCGCTGGAGCAGGTGCGCAGCGCCATCGTCAGCACCAACGCCAACCGCCCGCTGGGCGCGGTGGAGCGGGAAGACCACTACTGGCAGGTGGCCACCAACGACCAGGCCCGTGTGGCGGCCGACTACGCGCCCCTGGTGCTGCGCTGGAAGAACGGGCAGGCCGTGCGCCTGCAGGACGTGGCCGACGTGGTGGACTCGGTGCAGGACGTGCGCAACTTCGGCGTGGCCAATGGCAAGCCGGCGGTGCTGCTGCAGGTGTACAAGCAGCCCGGCGCCAACATCCTTGAAGCCGTAGAGCGCGTGCGCTCGCTGCTGCCCGCGCTGCAGGCCTCCATCCCGGCGGCCATCGACATCGAGGTGGTGTCCGACCGCACACCCACGCTGCGGGCTTCCGTCAAGGAGGTGGAGCGCGCGCTGCTGATTGCCGTGGCGCTGGTGGTGCTGGTGGTGTTCTTGTTCTTGCGCAACGGGCGTGCCACGCTGATCCCCAGCGTGGCGGTGCCGGTGTCGCTGGCAGGCACGTTTGGCGTGATGTACCTGGCGGGCTACACGCTCGACAACCTCTCGCTGATGGCGCTCACGGTGGCAACCGGCTTTGTGGTGGACGATGCCATCGTGGTGCTGGAGAACATCATGCGCCACATGGAGCGGGGCAAGACCGCGCTAAGGGCGTCGCTCGACGGCGCGCGTGAGATCGGCTTCACCGTGGTGTCCATGAGCATCTCGCTGATTGCGGTGTTTGTTCCCATCCTGTTCATGGGCGGCATCGTGGGGCGGTTTTTCCGCGAGTTTGCCATCGTCATGTCCTCGGCCATCCTGGTGTCGATGGTGGTGTCGCTCACCACCACGCCCATGATGTGTGCCGCGCTGCTCAAGCCCCACAGCCCGGCAACGGCGCGGCGCAGGGGCTGGGCTGCGGCCTTCAGCCATCGGATCGGTCGCTGGGTGGATCGTATGCAGGTGCGGGGCATGCGCCTGTACCGCCGCAGTCTGGCCTGGTGCCTGCGCCACCAGCCCGTGGCCCTGCTGGCGCTGGTGTGTGTGGTGGGGCTCAACGTGTACCTCTACACCGCCATCGACAAGGGCTTCATGCCCGAGCAGGACACCGGGCGCATCTCGGGCTTCATCCGGGCCGACCAGGCCACGTCCTACCAGGCCATGGAGCAGCGGCTGCAGCGTTTCCTGTCCATCGTGCAGGCCGACCCGGCCGTGGAGCATGTGACCGGCTTCACGGGGGGCTGGCAGCGCAATGCGGCGCAGATGTTCATGACCCTCAAGCGTGGGCCCGGGCAGGAGAGTTCGGAGGCCGTGATAACGCGGCTGCGCGAGCAACTCAAGAACGAGCCGGGCGCGCGCCTGTTCATGGTGCCGCAGCGTGACATCCGCATTGGCGGGCGGCAGAGCGGTGCCTCGTTCGACTACACCCTGCAGGCCGACGACATTGGCGACCTGCGCACCTGGGAGCCACGCATCCGCCAGGTGCTGAGCCAGCTGCCCGAGCTGGAGGACGTGAACAGCGACGTGCAGGACTTTGGCCTGCAGACCTCGCTGGTCATCGACCGCGATGCCGTGACCCGGATGGGCCTGACCATGGCGCAGATCGACGCCACACTCAACAACGCCTTCGGCCAGCGCCAGGTGGGCGTGATCTACAACCCGCTCAACCAGTACCGCGTGGTCATGGAGGCCGCGCCGCGCTACCTGCAGAACCCCGAGACGCTGCGCGGATTTTTCTTCGTCAACAGCCAGGGCCAGCAGATTCCGCTCACAGCGTTTGCGCGCATCACCACCACCAATACGCCGCTGTCGGTCAACCACGACCGGGGCACACCCGCCAGCAGCATCAGCTTCAGCCTGGCGCCGGGGGTATCGCTGTCGCAGGCCACCGAGGCGGTGAACAATGCGGTGGCCGAGCTGGGCGTGCCAGTGTCGGTGCGTGGCTCGTTCAGCGGCACGGCGGGGGCGTTCCAGGACGCGCTGGCGGGCCAGCCGCTGCTGATCCTGGCAGCAATCATCACCATCTACCTGGTGCTGGGCATGTTGTACGAGAGCCTGGTGCACCCCATCACCATCCTGTCCACGCTGCCGTCTGCGGGCGTGGGGGCGTTGCTGGCGCTCATGTTGTTCAAGACCGAGTTCTCGCTCATCGCGCTCATTGGCGTGATCCTGCTGATCGGCATCGTGAAGAAGAACGCGATCATGATGATCGACTTTGCCCTCACGCGGCAACGCCAGCAGGGCGAGCATGGGCGGGCGCCCGTCACCGCAGCGCAGGCCATCTACCGCGCATGCAACCTGCGGCTGCGCCCCATTTTGATGACCACCGTGGCCGCCATCTTTGGGGCCCTGCCACTGGCACTGGGGCGGGGTGATGGTGCCGAGCTGCGCCAGCCGCTGGGCATTGCGATTGTGGGCGGCCTGCTGGTAAGCCAGTGGCTCACGCTCTACACCACGCCGGTGGTGTATGTGGCGCTCGACCGGCTGCGTGCGCGCGTGCTGCGTGCCGTGCAGCGGCGCCGCAAGCCGGCGGGCGCCATGCCCGTAGCCCCGGTGGTATTGCAAGGAAACGACGGATGACCTCTTTCACTTTTTCACGCCAGGTCACCTGGCCTGCGGCGCAGGTCAGCCGGGCTGCCATGCCTGCGTTGCTGGCCAGCGGCCTGTGGCTGGCAGGCTGCGCGCAGACGCCGCCGTACGAGCGGCCCACCATGGACATTCCGGCCGCTTACAAAGAGCAGACCGCCGCCCAGGCCCAGGGCATCTGGAAGCCCGCGCAGCCGCAGGCCTCCGTCGCCTTGCCAGAGACCTGGTGGACGGTTTACGGCGACGCCGTGCTGGACCGCCTGCAGCAGCAGGCCGAGGCCCACAGCCCCACCCTGGCGCAGAGCGCTGCCCGCCTGCGTGCGGCCCAGGCGGCTGTGACCAGCAGTGGCGCGGCCGCCTTGCCCACCGTGGGGGCCAATGCCAGCAGCAGCCGCGCGCGCAGCGGCACGCAGCTGAGCAATCAGGGGGATGGCAGCAGCACCGCGCGCATCAGCACCAGCCATTCGCTGGGCCTCACCGCCAGCTGGGAGCTGGACCTGTGGGGGCGCGTCTCCGCCGGGGTGAGTGCCGCGCAGGCGAGCGCCCAGGCCAGTGCCGACGACCTGGCTGCTGCGCGCCTGTCGCTGCAGGCGGCTGTGGCGCAGACATATTTTTCACTGCGCGCGGCCGAAGCCCAGGCGGCGCTGCTGGGCGAGACGCTCAAGGCCTACGACCGCAGCTGGGAGCTGACGCGCAACCGCCAGGCGGCCGGTGTGGCCTCCAGCGCCGATGTGGCGCAGGCCGAGGCGCAGTACAAATCCACCCAGGTGCAGCTGCTGGAGGCGCAAACCACGCGCAGCCAGCTGGAGCACGCGCTGGCGGCGCTGCTGGGGCAGGCGCCTGCCGCCTTTGCGCTGGAGCCCACCGCCGCGCTGCCCGCACCGGCAGACGTGCCCCAGGCCTTGCCGTCCGACCTGCTCCAGCGCCGCCCCGATATTGCCGCTGCAGAACGCCGCGTGGCCGCGGCCAACGCGCAGATCGGCGTGGCGCGTGCGGCGTATTTCCCCACGCTCACGCTGTCGGCAGCGGGGGGCTTCAGGGGATCGCCCCTGGCCGACCTGTTCAGCGCGCCCAACCTGTTCTGGTCGCTGGGGCCTGCGCTGGCGGCGTCGATTTTTGATGGCGGCGCGCGCAGTGCCGCCGTAGAGACGGCCCGCGCCAACCACGCGCAGGTCACGGCCGCCTACCGCCAGACGGTGCTGACCGCGCTGCAGGAGGTGGAGGACAACCTCACGGCCGCCGCTGCGCTGGCGCAGGAGGAACAACTGCAGCGCGAGGCCACCGCCGCTGCGCAGCGTGCGCTGGACGTGGTGGAGAACCAGTACCGTGCGGGCACCGTGGGTTACCTGAATGTGCTCGCGGCCCAGACCACCGTGCTGTCGTCACAGCGCAGCCTGATCGACGTGAAGAGCCGCCGCCTGACGGCAGTGAATGCGCTGTTGAAGAATGTGGCTGGGCGCTGGGAGGCGCTGCCGCCCGCTTGAAGCCCGCGTCAGGCCCCTACATGGCCTTGAACAGGTGCGCGTAGAGGCGGCTCACCGGCAGCCGCTCGGGCCGCCCGCGCAGGCTCAGGTGCTGCTTGCCCGCCTCGTCGCGCGTGACGGTGGCAATGGCCGTGGCGCGTACCAGGGTGCTGCGGTGCACCTGCCAGAACTCCTGCGGGTCGAGCTGCTCGATCAGCTCCTTGAGCGCGGTGCGGATCAGGTATTCACGCTCAGCCGTGAGCACGCGCACGTACTTGTCGGCCGCCTCGAAGTACACAACGTCCGCCACCGGCACCATGTGGATCTGCGTGCCGTGGCTGGCCTGGATCACGCTCAGCCGCGTAACGGCAGTAGCAGGCGCGGCGGCGGGTGCAGTGCCCACGCCGGGCGCGCCCAGCAGCGCGCGCAGCTGGGCCATGGTGGCTTCGAGTTCGGGTGAGGACAACGCTGTCGAAGGTGCAGCGGGTGGCGCACCGGTTGCTGCAACGGCTGAGGCACGCTGGGCCAGCAGGCCCTGCACCTTGGCCACGGTGCGCGCCAGCCGGTCGGCCTGGATGGGTTTGAGCAGGTAGTCCACCGCCTGCGCTTCAAACGCCTGTACGGCGTACTGGTCGTAGGCCGTGGCAAACACCAGCGCCGGAAAGGGCAGGTCATGCGGCCAGGCGTCGGCCAGTTCGGCGGCCGCCTCGATGCCGCTCTGGCCGGGCATGCGGATGTCGAAGAACAGCACGTCGGGCCGCACGTCCAGCGCCTGCCGCACCGCCGAGCGGCCGTCGCCCACCAGGGCCACCACTTGCAGCTCTGGCCATGCGCGGGCCAGGTCTTGCTGCAGGGCAGCGGCCAGCAGCGGTTCGTCTTCGGCAATCAGGGCACGCGGGGCTCGGTCTGTCATGTTGTGGCGGCAGATTTCAAGGGAAACGTGACGGTAGCGCTAGTGCCATTTGGCTCTATTGCTATCAATTCAAGAGCGCCTGCAGCACCGTGCAGCGTGGCCAGACGCTCGCGCACCTGGGCCAGGCCAAAGCTCTGGCCGGGGCCTGGGACGGGCAGGGTGGCGGGCAGGCCCGCCCCGGTGTCTTGCACCTCGATGACCAGCAACAGGCCTTGGGGGCTTGCCTGGGTGCTGGCACGCACGGTGATGTGGCCGCCTTCCACCTGGGGCTCCAGCCCGTGGCGGATGGCGTTTTCCACCAGCGGCTGCAGCAGCAGCGGTGGCACGGGCACGTCGCGCAGCGTGTCGGGCAGGTCCAGTGTGTAGGCCATGCGTGGGCCCATGCGCACGGCCATCAGCTCCAGATAGTCGCGCAGGCGCTCAAACTCCAGCGCCAGCGGGTGCTGGGTGCTGCGCGATGCGCTGAGCGTGGCGCGCAGGTAGGCAATCATGCGGTCCAGCATGTGCTGCGCCCGGGCCGGGTCGGTGCCGATGAGCACGCGCAGGTTGGCCAGGGTGTTGAACAGCATGTGGGGTTCCAGCTGGGTCTCCAGCAGCTTCAGGCGCGATTCGCTGGCGTGCATGCGCGCCTCGGCCATCTTGCTCTCCAAGTAGGCCGACTTGTTGACGGCGTAGAAGTAGAACGTGCCCACCAGCCCCGCAATGGCCGTGATGAGGATGGACGTGCGCTGGTCTGCACCGGAGATCAACGCCCCCGGCGGATAGAAGTGAAAGTAGTGCACGCACAGCGCGTCGGCCAGCAAGGTGCCCGCCAGGTAACCCACGACGATGCCCACCAGGACCAGCGCAATGCCCTGCCAGCCGTGTGGCCAGCCCGTTTCGGCGGCGGAGGGTATCAACTCCCGCCCCAGGTCGATGATGGCCCAGGTGAAGGTGCCGATCAGCACCGAATACACCACGGGCGGCCCATAGGGCTTGTCGGGCATGAACGTGCACTGGATGGTGGCCACGACCAGTGTGAAGGCCACCACCTGCAGGTAGTGCCGCAGCTTGCTGACCCCGTTGAACTCGTGGCGCAGCTTCATGGCCGGTCTTGGCGGCGCTGCAGGGCCTCGCGCTCGCGCTGCACCATGCGCTCGCGCAGGCCGCTGCCGGAGCCCAGCAGAAACACCGACACCCCATGCAGCACCAGCCCCAGCCCCCAGCCCAGCAGCGGGTACACCGACCACGGGCGTGTGCCAAACGCATAGCGCGACATGGCAAAGATGAGGGCGTTGACCAGCACGAAGGCCATCGCATGCAGGTACCAGCCCAGCTTGGCGTTGGCGCGGCGGCGGGCGAGTTGGTCGAGGTCTTCGGGTGTCATGGGCATGGAGCTTTGCATTCTAGGCGGCTCAATGGGCGCAGCAACGCGTCCGCACGGGTGCTGTCATGGGCGTGGCGTGAGTGAGACCGGCTTGAGCGGCTGCAGGTGCTTGGCAAAGAATGCCACGGTGCTTGCGTCCACCTGCGGCAGCACGCTGCGGTCAAAACCGGGCGGGTCGCCCAGCAGCGCGCGGGTCAGGTCGTTCATGCGGTCCAGCGGTGGCATGGGCGACAGCATGATGCCGTGGCTGCCGTCCTGGAGGTCGGCAATGTGCGTGCAGCGGTCCTGGCACGCGGCCAGCACGGCACTGCTGTGAAAGCGTGGAATCTGGTTGACGTCCTTGCCCGCAGTGATGAGCCCCAGCGCGATGCGGGGGGCAGTCAGGCTGTCCATGTCGAAGTCGGCCGCAAACGGCACCACGGCCACCGTGGCCGCCACGCGCGGGTCGGTGTGTGCATGCAGCGTTTCGTCGCCAAAGCGGTGGCGGATGATGGTGATGGCCACGGCCTTCTTGATGCCGTCCAGCCAGTTGCCGTGCAGGCGGGTGGTGAAGCCGACGCAGGACGAAAAATCCTCCGCCAGATGGGCCTCGCAGTGCTGCTTGAAGCGGGCGGGAGACCATTGCCCCCCGGCAAACACCAGGGCGGTGTGGCCTCCGGCCGAACCACCGAACACGCCCACCTCGTCCAGCGCCAGCAGCGGCGCCAGGCGCGCATCCTGTGCGACGGCATCTACTGCGCGGGAGACCTCGGCGGGGCGGCGCTTCCAGCTCTCCGGGCCGGGGGTGGAGTGGTCTTTGTAGTTGTCGCCCGCATGCTCGGGCAGGGCCACCACAAAGCCGGCCTGCACCAGCGCACGGGCCAGGTCGGTGTGCACCCAGGGGCTGCCGCCCGAGCCGTGCGACACCACCACCAGACGGCCGTTGCCCGCCACAGGTGTGCCCTGCCAGGCCAGCTGCAGCCCAAAAGGGCCGCGCTGCACGGGCTGGTCGGCCTCTTGTGCCGGATAGAACACCGTGACGGGGCCGTCGCCCTGTTGCCCGGGCAACTCTGCGAGGCCCACGCCTGCATGGGCGGGGCTGGCCGTGATGACGGCTGCGGCCAGCAAGGCCAGGCACCAGGCCATCCAGGTTTTTGTCATGGCCGTGTTTTTGTTGGGAGGAGTCATCATCAGCCGATCAGCGGGGGTTTTGTGCAGCAGCCAGTCGGTCGCGTTCCGCCTGCACCATGCGCTCGTGCAGGTCGCTGCCACCCGCAAGAACGAACACCACCACGCCATGGATGGCCAGGCCGATGCCCCAGCCCAGGGCCGGGAACACCGCCCAGTGCCGCCCGCTGCCCACCGACAGTGCGACCAGCAGCAGATTGACGAGCAGGTACACGCTGGCATGGATATACCAGCCCATTTTGGCCCCGGCACGGCGGCGTGCCAGACGTTCGAGGGGATCGGTAGTGAAGGTGTGGTTGCGCATGGTGTGCTCCTGTGCTGAGGGATCGTTACGGGAGGCTCAGGCGGTGGCGGGTGATGTGGCCAAGGGGGCGCTGCGTTGCACCAGCTTCCACAGCCGCAGCGCGCGGGCCGCAAACAGACCGTTGAACACGCCATACAGCGCAGCGATCTGCAGTGCAAAGCCGCTGTCGCGTGCCAGGGCGGGTTGCAGGGCCAGCTCCACACCCACGAGGTATTTGGTGAGGAAGATGCCCAAGATCAGGGCCAGCGGCATGGCGCTGCCCGGAATGTAGAAGCAGCGTGACTTGCTTTCGTACAGCGTGCCCTGGGGCGCTGCAGGTTGCAGCCACAGCGCCACGCTGGCGATGAACACGGCGGCCACCAGCCAGGCGACCACCGGCAGCAGGGCCTGGCCAGCGCCGCCAAAGGCCGAGGCGATGCCATACACCGACAGGCCGGTCATCGCCACCGGCATGACCATGGCCCGCACCAGGCTCACGTTGCGGGCCAGCAGCTGGCTGCCGCCCAGCCAGAGCAGACCGGCCAGCAGGGCCCAGACCCAGTAGGGCGTGTTTTCGATGATGCGACCCAGCATCTGGGGTTGTTGGACAAGGAGGTTGAGCAGCATGGTGGTCGTCCTGTTGTAAACAATGAATGGAGGGGTTGGGTCAGATCAGGCCGAGTGCGGACCAGACCGTGTGGCCCAGAAAACGGTCGGGCAGCAGCGTGAAGCCGCCAGCCACCACACAGGCGCCGATGTAGGTGCGTTGCATCATCTTGCGGTGGCCGACGATGTTGCGGCGGGCGAGGAACACAAAGGCCATGGCCAGCATGCCCAGGGTGACGGGGATCAGCAGGTGAATCAGACCGAAGCTGCCCCAGCGCGGGCCGGGGCCGCCGGTGATGAAGAGGGCTGACACGGCGGTGGCAACCATCAGCGTGACCCAGGCGTAGCCGGCCGCGCGGTGCAGGCGGGGGCGCTGCGTGGCCCCTTGGCGGGCCCACAGGGCAATGGGGCCGATGGCAACGGCCGCCAGCGCGGCTGCAAGATGGATGGCGATGACGGGGGTGATTTGCATGGCGGGGCTCCTGGCGGGTTCGATGGAACGAACTGTGCCGATGCCCTTCCCAGGGCGCCACAGCCCTGCGACGAAATGCAGCCCACCGGGCGTGAAATGCCGCCACGCGGAGTGAGTGGTGGGCGGATTGGGCCGCCAGAAGCAACGCGGCGGGCTTTTTGCCAGGGGGGCTGGAGCCCACGGCGGATAATCCCGCACCTATTTGCAAGGAGTGCGCGTGGACGTTGTATTGCTGGTCAAGGCCGCCATCATGGGGGTCGTCGAGGGGTTGACGGAGTTTTTGCCCATCTCTTCCACCGGGCACCTGATCCTGGCCGGGTCGCTGCTGGGGTTTGACGATGCCAAGGCCAAGGTGTTTGACATTGCCATCCAGACGGGCGCCATTTTTGCGGTGATTCTGGTGTACTGGGCCAAGATCCGCTCCACGCTGGTCGCCTTGCCCACCGAGCGCCAGGCCCAGCGGTTTGCGCTCAACGTGTTCATCGCCTTCGTGCCTGCCGTGGTGCTGGGGCTGCTGTTTGGCAAGGCCATCAAGGCACACCTGTTCACACCGGTGGTCGTGGCCAGCACCTTCATCATTGGTGGCTTCATCATCCTGTGGGCCGAGCGGCGGCCGCCCTCGGCCACCCGCATCCACAGCGTGGACGCAATGACGCCGCTCGATGCCATCAAGGTCGGCCTCGTGCAGTGCCTGGCCATGATTCCTGGCACCAGCCGCAGCGGCGCGACCATCATCGGAGGCATGCTGCTGGGCCTGTCGCGCCAGGCGGCGACGGACTTTTCGTTCTTCCTGGCCATCCCCACGTTGATTGGCGCCGGGGTATACAGCCTGTACAAAGAGCGCGCGCTGCTGTCGGCGGCCGACATTCCGCTGTTTGCCACGGGGCTGGTGTTCTCCTTCCTCAGCGCGTGGCTGTGTGTGCGCTGGTTGTTGCGCTACATCAGCAGTCACAGTTTTGTGCCGTTTGCCTACTACCGCATCGTGTTCGGCGTCATCGTTCTGGTGACCGCGTGGACCGGCTGGGTGCAGTGGGCCGACTGATAATCGGGCCATGCGTTTCACTACCGGTCGGGTCTCCTTTCCCTTGATTTCCTTGCGGGCGCTGGCGCTCGCCGGCTTGTCGGTCAGCCCCTGGGTGGGCGCCCAGGGCTTGCCAGAGGCGGCCAGCACCGAAACCACGGTGTCCGACAAGGCAGAGAGCCAGCAGGCCGCAGCGCCCAAATTCAACTACGCGATTGGTGCCATCGTGGGCAGCAGCCCCGACTACGCCGGGGGCGATGGCCGCAAGAACAGCCTGCGGCCAGCTTGGGCCATCGAGTACGGCCGGTTTCGCCTGAGCACTTCGCGCGGCAGCGCCTTCATGGGCCACGGCCTGGGGCCCCGCGAGTCCGGCGCCAGCGCCACGCTGGCGCAAAGCGACCGCTTCAGCCTGAGTGCAGCCTTGCGCATTGACAAGGGCCGTGACGGCTCGGATGCCCCCATCCTGGTGGGGTTGCCGTCAGTGCGGTCCACCCTGCGGGCACGGATCAGCGCGGGCTATGCCATCACGGACCGCTGGGCCGTGGGGGCCGGGGTTTCGCAAGACATCCTGGGCCGCGACGGTGGCGCGCAATGGTCTACCAGCATTGGCTACACCTGGCCCGTGACGGAGCAGACCAAGGTCAGCTTCGGGGCGGGCGCGAGCTTTGGGGACCGCACCTACGTGCGGGGGCATTTTGGGGTGCCGGCCGGTGGCAGCAGCCCCTTGCCAGCGTTCGAGCCACGCGGCGGGCTGTACAGCGTAGATGCCGGGGTGGAGGTGATGACGGCGCTCAACCGGCACTGGGTGGTGCTGGGCGCGGCCCGCGTGTCGCAGCTGCAGGGCGATGCGCGCCGCAGCCCGTTGACCGTGCAGCCGGTGGGCTATTCGGTCTCCGTGGGGCTGGCCTACCGGTGCTGCCGCTAGGCGCATCCGCTGTAGCAAGGGTTCAACGGGAGCGGTTGTGCCTGGCGAAAGTGCTAAGCTGCCGCTCACAGACAGTTACGCCCAGGCGGCCGCACCCCGTGCCATCACCCTGTCGTGGTGTGTGAAGCTGCCCCTCCGCTGATCCTTTCCCCCACTGGGGTATTGCCGCATGACGCCAGAAGCGCCTGAGTTGTCCTCGCACCTGGAGACCGCCCGCCAAAAGGTGTGGTCCAAGGCGGACCTGCTTGATGTAATCACTCGCAGCGCAGGCGCCACCATGGCTGTGATCGACCGCAGCCTGTCGATGATCTATGTGAACGACGAATACGCGCGCTGGTTCGGCACGGTGCCGGAGGAGCTGGTCGGCAAGACACTGGTGGAGGTCTATGGCGAGCAGGACTGCGCCCGGTTCATGCCGTTTGTGAACCGCGTGCTCAACGGCGAGCGGGTGCAGTACCAGCGCATGCTGCGCACGCCCTACGGCTTTGACGAGTGGCGCACCATCTGCCTGACGCCCTGGCACAACCCGCAAGGCGCGATTGACGGTTTCATCACCACGGCGCTGGACGTGCACGAGCTGCAGGTCACCATGAATGCGCTGCGCGCTGCCAACCAGCGCCTGTCTTCCCACATGGAGAACAGCCCCCTGGCCGTGGTGGAGATGGACCACCAGCTGCAGCTGCTGCATTGCTCGCAGCGCGCGGTGCAGCTGCTGGGATGGCTGCATGTGGCGGGACTGGAAGGGCGGCTGCTGACGGACCTGCTGGCACCTGCCTCGATGGACGACAGCCTGCAGCAGGCGCTGCAGCGGCTGCAGTCCGGCCAGGAGTCCCAGAACCGGGCCGAAACCTGTTTTGTGCGCAGCGATGGCACAGAGGTGCACTGCGAGTGGTTCAACTCTGCCCTGACCGACGCAGACGGCCAGGTGACCTCCATCATGGCGCTGGTTCAGGATGTTTCCGCCAAGATCCAGATCGCGCGGCAGCAGCACTACCTGGCCAACCACGACTCACTGACCGGGCTGCTCAACCGGGCCGCGTTCCAGGGGCGGCTGGAGCAGTCGCTGCTGCATGCGCGGCACACCGAGGGGTCGGTGGCGCTGTTGTTCATTGACCTGGACGGTTTCAAGCACGTGAATGACGCCGAAGGCCACCGCGCGGGCGACGAGGTGCTGCGCATCGTGGCCCAGCGCATCGCCAGCACGGTGCGCGCGGGTGACACCATGGCGCGGCTGGGCGGTGATGAGTTTCTGGTGATGCTGGACCATGAGGTGACCCGCGAAGTGACCGACACCATCGGCCACCGCATCATCGACGCCCTGCAGCAGGGCATGACGGTGGACGGGCGCGAGCTGCGCATTGGCGCCAGCATTGGTGTGGCGGTGTACCCTCCGCTGGAGGGAGACATCGACGCGCTGATGAACCGTGCCGACCAGGCCATGTACGCTGCCAAACGGGCGGGTAAGGGCCGTCTGCATTACGCGTTGACAGCCTGAGCCCTTTTCCTCCCTCGGAGCCCCCGCAGAGCAGGGGCACGGCATCACGGCAGCCGGATGCTTTGCTGGAAGTGGAAGAAGTTGCCGGGGTCGTAGGCCGCCTTGATCCGCTGAAGCTGCGGGTAGGCCGGGCCCCAGTAGGCGGAGGCAAAGTCGGCCAGCCGCGCATCCGGGTAGTTCTGGTACACGTGGCCGTTCAGGAAGGGCCGCACGAGCTGCATAAAGCCGTCGAGCCAGGCTTCCATCTGGGCGCGCTCCGCCGGGTTGCGCCAGAACACATCCACCACCAGGTCGGCGTCGACATTGCGATGCACAAAGGCGCTGTCGGCCACCGGGTAGCGGTTGATGGCGCCGCCATAGGGCTCCAGATAGGCCAACGACCAGGGGTTGGGTGACGTCTTGAAGTAGTCGATGATGCGCTGCCAGTCGGCGGGCGAGAGCTGGGTGTTGATGTATCCGCTGGCCTTGGTTTCGGCGATCCCGTCCGGCAGGTTGTCGGGCAGGGTGTAGGGGTGGTCTTCCAGCCACACGTTCATGTCCGGATAGGTGCCGGTCTTGTCCACCAGCAGCTGCGCGCTGGGGATGGCCATCAGCGGTGCAATGGCTGCCAGCCCGTCCTCGCGGCTGCCGCAGAACATGCCCTGCACCATGTACACCGGCACACCGTTCTGGAAGCCCAGGTTCATCATGTAGCCCAATGCGTCGGGCGCACCGGTCTTCATGTAGCCGGCCTGCATCAGCGTGAGCACCTGGGCCGCGTGCATGGCGTCCCAGCTGATGGCCCAGGCCCAGACCTGGTCCAGCCGCTGCATGCGGTAGGTCACCTGCAGCACCACGCCAAAGTTGCCGCCCGTGCCGCCGCGCAGGGCCCAGTAAAGGTCGGAATGCTCCTGCGCGCTGGCGGTGACGATGGTGCCGTCGGCCAGCGCCACACGGAAGGAATCGACCAGGTCACTCTGGATGCCGAACGCGCGCGATGTGTAGCCGTAGCCGCCACCTTGTACAAAGCCCCCCACGCACACGCTGCCACAGGCGCCCGTGGGCACGTGCCAGCCGGTGTGGTTCATGGCGCCGTTAAAGTGGTCGAAGTCGGTGCCCGGCAGCACGTGCACGCGTTCGCGTGCAGGGTCCAGCACCACGCCCTGCAAGTCGCTCAGGTCCACCACCATGCCGCTGTTGACCGAGTAGCCCGCAGTGCTGTGGCCACCACAACGCACGGCCACCCACACGCCATAGGTGCGGGCTACGGCCAGGCACTCCAGCACATCGTTCTCGCAGGCGCAGAAGACGATGATCTCCGGATACGACTGGAAGGCGGGGTTTGACTCCTGCCGCGCTGCGTTGTAGTCGGGGCTGGAGGGCAGCACGATGCGCCCTACGATGCGCGCCTCCAGAGCGGCCACCGCCTCCCATGTGAGCACCGGCGTGCTGGCCTGCGCAGCGCTCAACGCCGACTGTTTTTCCGCCAAAGATAAAAAGTGCGCGACGCGTGCGTCTTTGGCGAGACGGGCCGAACTTTTGCGATGGGCCATGGCGAGCGATCCTTCAGGAAGTTGCGAAGCCCCGGGTGTACCGGAGCAGGAGCGCTTTGACCAGAGGGAAATGGCAGGCGTGTCTTTCAGCCCGCTGCTGGGCAGCCACCTCTGGATCGTGAAAACGATCTCAGGACGAGGACAGCGCGAGGTCGCCCGTGTTGCGCCGCAGGCAGAACTTGCCGCCCTGTTTGCCGCTGTACATGGCGGCATCGGCCAGCTTGAGCAGGCCAATGGCGTCGGTGCTGTCGTGCGGCGCGATGGCATACCCAATGGTCAGACCGATCTCCACCTGCACGTTGTTCAGTGAAAACGGTGAGCGGAATGCATCCAGCAGTTTGTGGCCCAGCTCTTGCGCCTGCTGCAGGCTGTGCAGCTGTCCAGCCATCACCACGAACTCGTCGCCACCCAGGCGAGCCACCAGGTCACTTTGGCGCACATGGCCTTGCAGGCGCCGGGTCACGGCCACGAGCAGCTCGTCGCCCACGTCGTGGCCATGCTGATCGTTGACGGGCTTGAATCCGTCGAGGTCCATCACGTACACAGCCAGCATTTTTTCTGCGCTACAGCGCGACAGGGCCGATGCGAGTGAGATATTGAGCCCGCGCCGGTTGGGCAGGCCGGTGAGCGGATCGGTGTGGGCGAGTGAGCGCATCACGTCGCGCTCGCGGTTGGCGTCCAGCGCCTCCAACCGCAGCGCCTTGGTGCGCAAGCCCAGCACACGCATGAAAAGCAGCATGTCCAGCGTGGCGCCAAACTGGAACGAGTGCAAGGTCCAGAAGTTCACCGGCACCCAACCCTGGATCACGCCAATGACCGTGGCGGTGGCCAAAAAATACAACAGCCAGGCGAGCAGCAGGGTGGAGCCCACCGGGTCGCCCAGCCTTGCGCGGCGCACCGCCCCCGGAATGCCCATGAGCGCTGGCACCAGCCCCAGGATGCTGACGATGCCTGTCACTGCGCGGGTGCTGAGCAGGTCAAGTGCATACAGAGCAGCCAGCACCACGCACAGCACTGCGCCGCCACGCATGCTGCGCAGCAGCCAGCTGCGGGGCCTGTCACCCGCCAAGGCCTGGCTGATGAAGAGAAAGGAGCCGCAGGTGGCCGTGAGCGCAGCCAGACTGGCTGCATGCAACTCCACCCATGGCATATCGCGCCACAGGTACTGCGTGCCCAGGCCGAACAGGTGCAGCGAAAACAGCAGGCTCCCCGCAATGAGCAGTGCGTACTGTATGAACAGCACGTCGCGCAGATTGAGCCACTGCGCCAGGCTGTAGATCAGCAGGCACAGCGCCAGCCCAGTAAGGATGCCTTGCAGCATCTGCTCGTTCAGAGCCTTGCTGTGCCAGGTGGTGGGCTTGTTCAGTGTGATGGGCAGCACCATTGCACCCCGGGTCTCCACGCGCAGCAGCAGGTCGTAGGTGTGTCCGGGCAACATGGCCAGGGGCAGTGCATGGGTGC
Organism: Acidovorax delafieldii; assembly: GCF_007993815.1. Classification (GTDB taxonomy): domain Bacteria; phylum Pseudomonadota; class Gammaproteobacteria; order Burkholderiales; family Burkholderiaceae_C; genus Acidovorax; species Acidovorax delafieldii. Next base: position 12,989 of record NZ_VJWE01000001.1, on the reverse strand, counting down.
GGCTGCGCAGCGGGCGCTGGGTGTAAGGCTGCATGCTGCCCAGCGTGGCCTGCTGGGTCACATGGCCGTCTGCAGCCAGGTACACCTCGATGCGTTGCAGCACGGGGTAGTCGATGTCCAGCACCCACAGGCCGCTGGATGAAACGGGCACGGTGACCGGGATGCGCACCCACACCGGCTCGGCCCGCACGCCCAGGGTACCGCTGGTGCCGGGTGGGGCCTGAAAGCGTGACAACTCCGCAAGGACATCATTCACGAGCAGGGTGCCGGAGGGGTCTGGCAGCACAGTGACGGCGGGCCAGGCCTCGATGGAAAGCAGGTCATCCCGCAGTTCGAGAGGGGCTGCCCGCGCACTGGTCGGTAGGGCTGCCAGCAGAAGACACAGTGCCGACAGCAGGCAGGCCACTCGCCACCAGCTGGCAAGAACCGGGCGATGCACAAACCCACTCAAGCGCGTGTACGTCATGAGGCCAGCGCCAGTTCGCCCGGGTTGCGGCGGATGCAGTGTTTGCCACTCTCCTTGCCTGCATACATGGCTGCATCCGCGAGCCGGACCAGGTGCTGTGCATCGTCACTGTCCAGCGGTGCCAGCGCGTAGCCGATGGTCAGGCCCACCTGGATGGAGAGGTGGCTCAGCCGGAATGGCTTTTCAAATGCATGCAGCAAGGCCCGCCCCAGTTCCTGGGCTTGTTCGGGGGTGGCCAGTTCGCGCGCCATGACAATGAATTCGTCCCCGCCCAGCCTTGCCACCAGGTCGGTGTGCTGTCGCACATTGGCCTCCAGCCGGTGGCCCACCGCCACCAGCAGGTCGTCGCCCACATCGTGGCCGTAGGTGTCGTTGACCGGTTTGAAACCGTCCAGGTCCATCAGGTAGAGCGCTACCAGCCGTTGGGGGCTGGCCTGCGCCAGCGCCGATTGCAGCGCCATTTGCATGCCGCGGCGGTTGCACAGCCCGGTCAGTGAGTCGGTGTAGGCCAGCGAGCGCATGGTGTCGCGCTCGCGCAGCGCTTCAGAGGCCGCGTGGCGCAAGGCGGCAGAGCGTTGACCCAGCACCCGCAGGAACAGCAGCATGTCAGCCGCTGCGCCGAGCTGGAAGGAGTGCAGCGTCCAGAAATTGACCGGCAGCAGGCCTTGCACCAGGCACACCATGGTCACGGCCGCCGTGAAGTACGCAACCCAGGCCGCGAGCAACGTGGTGCTGACGGAGTCCCCCCGGCGTGCCCGCGCTACGGCGATGGGCAGGCTGATGAGAGAGGGTAGGGGGCCCAGGACGCTGATGATGGCGGTGGTGGTCCGGGTGTTGATCAGATCGACCAGGAAGGCCACGAGCAGCACCAGGCTCAGCGCTGCCCCCGCCTGCATCACCCTCAGGAACCGGCTGTGTGGCATGTGGCCCATCAGCGCATGGCCCATGAACAGGAACGAGCCCGCAATGGCCAGCAGCCCCGCCGCCCCAGCTGCGTGGACTTCGATCCAGAGCCGGTCGCTCCAGAGGAATTGGGTGCCAACGCCGAAGAACTGCAGCGAGAACCCGGCACTGCCCACCACCAGCATGCAGTAGTAGAGAAACAGCTTTTCGCGCTGGCTGACCCACTGGGTGAAGCTGTAGACCACCAGGCACAGGGCCAGCCCGGCCAGCACGCCCTGGAACATCTGCTCCCGCAGCGACCGGTGCACCAGGTAGGGCGCCTTGCTCAGGGTGATGGGCACGATCATCGCGCCCGAGGTCTGCACGCGGATCAGCAGTTCATAGGGAGTGTCGGCTGCCAGGTCCAGCGTCATCGCTGGGGTGCGGCCCCGCAGCGGGCGCTCGGAATAGGGGCGCAGGTTGCCCAGCGCGGCGTGTTGAGTCAGACGGCCTTGCTGGGTCAGGTAGATGTCGACTTCGTTGAGCACCGCAAAATCGATGTTCACGATCCATTCATTGCCCGACGCCACGCGCGACATCAGCGGCACGCGCAGCCAGATGGCCTCCTTGCGCACACCCAGGCTGCCGCCACGGCTGGGGGGCTCTGCAAAGTCAGGCAAGCGTTCCAGTGCGTCTTGCACGCCCCATTGCAAAGATGGGTCGGCCAGCAACGTGGCCACCGACCACACGTTCACCGGGCGGGCATCGGCTGGCAGCACGAGCGGGCCGGGTTCAGCGGCCCGCGCAGTGGGCAGGGCCAGTACCTGCCACATTGCCAGCACCAGCAGCCACAGCAGGGGGTGCCAGGGTGTCGGCCGACTGGGGAGCAGTGCGTTGCGATGCATCGTCGTCATGCCAGTGCTGCCGTGGCGGGGATGCGCCGCACCGAGTGCTTGCCGCCTTGTTTGCCCGCGTACATCGCGGCGTCTGCATGCCGCAGCAAGCCCTGCGGGTCGTCACTGTCGAGGGGGGCCAGCGCGTACCCGATGGTCAGGCCCACCTGGATGCGCAGATGGCTCAGCGTAAAAGGGTGCTCAAAGGCCCGCAGGAGCGAGCGGCCCAGGTCCTCCGCCTGCTCGGGCGTGGCCAGGTCGCGGGCCATGATGATGAATTCGTCACCGCCGAGCCGGGCGACCAGGTCGGTCTGGTGCCGCACATTGGCCAGGAGGCGGTGGCCCACGGCCACCAGCAGGTCGTCGCCCACATCGTGGCCGTGCGCGTCGTTGACGGGCTTGAATCCATCCAGGTCCATCAAGTAGACCGCGACCAGCCGCTGCGGGGAACAATGGGCCAGCGCAGCGTGCAAAGCATGCTGCAGGCCGCGCCGGTTGCTCAGGCCGGTGAGTGGATCGGTGTTGGCCAGTGACTGCATCAGATCCCGCTCGCGCATGGCCTCCTGGGCCTGTGCCTGGGCCGCGCGGGCGCGCAAGCCCATCACGCGGAAGAACAGCAGCATGTCCAGCGTGGCGCCAATCTGGAACGAGTGGAGTGTCCAGAAATTGGCAGGAATCCAGCCTTGCACCAGGCACACCATCGTTCCGGCGGCCACGCCAAAGGCGATCCACGCCACCAGCAGGGTGGCGCCAATGGGGTGCTTGTCCCGCACTCGCGCCATGGCGGCAGGCAGGCTGATGAGCGAGGGGAGGGCCCCCGCCAGACTCATGAAGGCAATGGCAAGGGGCACGGTCAACCAGCCCACCACCAACGCGATACAGACCGCTGCGGTGACTGCCGCGCCCACCCGCATGGTGCGCGCATACCGGCTGCCAGGGGTGTCGCCGGCCAGCGTGTGGCCCAGGAACAGAAACGATCCCGCCAGCGCCATCAGCCCTGCAGCCGGACCCGAATACCGGTCCATCCACGGGTTGTCGGGCCAAAGATACTGCGGGCCGACGCCAAAGAACTGCAGCGAAAAGCCCGCACTGCCCAGCACCACCAACGCATAAAAGCCGAACATGCGATCACGCTGCGTGACCCACTGGATCAGGCTGTACGCGAAGAGGCAGAAGGCCAGCCCGTTGAGCAGGCCCTGCAGCATCTGCTCGCGCAGGGCCTGGCGCAGGTGAATGGGCATCTCGCTGACTGTGATGGGCAGAATCAGCGGGCCGGTGGCCTGGACCCGTATCAGCAGGTCGTAACGTTGCCCCGGCTGCAGATCGAAGGCCATCGCAGGCGTGCGGCCAGCCAGCTGCGCTGGATCGGACTGGCGTGCTCGGGCCTGCTGAAGCAGCTTGCCACCCCGGGCCAGGTACAAATCGGCCCTGAGCGAGCTGTAGCCAATGCTGACCACCCACGGGGTGCGCAGCGCCTCGGGCGCAACCAGGGGGATATGCAGCCACATGGCCGCCTTGTGTACGCCCAGCGAGTTGTTGCTCCGTGCTGGAGCCTTGAACTCGTCCAGGCGGTCCAGCATGTCCTGTACCGAGAGCTCGTAGGTGGGGTCGGCCTTGAGGGTGATGTCCTCCCAGGCATCCACCTGCGGTCTGTCCTGTGTGAGCACCAGGGGTTCGCCCGCCTGTGCGCCCCGGGGCAAGACTGCAGTTACTAGTACCAGCAGACACAGCACCCACGTTGCCACGCCGCAACGCGCGCGCCAAAAGCGGGCCAGCATCGGGAGGTTGCGCGGCAGCGGTTGCATTGGCGTGGCGGCTACGGCGATGTGGCTTGCTGTGCCTGGCCTGTCTGGCCCGCCTGCGCGGGCTTTGCCTTGCCAGCCAGGCCCCTGCTCCAGCTGCCAGAGGTGGTCAGCCGATCCTCGATGCGGTTGAGCCAGCCGGGGGCATGGGGGTCGTCGCTCCAGCTGTGCACCACGGTGTCCACCTGGTTGAGCAGTTCGGTGGGCAGTTGCAGCGGGCGCGTCTGGCTCATCAACACCCGGCTCATGAAGTGGTAGCCCAGCGCCCGCGTGAGCATGCGCACGATCGAAAAACGCGGCAGCAGCAAACCCACCACCGCATCGATGGCGCGGGCCAGCAGCAGAACGCACCAGAACAGCAAGGCCGACAGCCACGGCACGGGCTGATTCAACCCCAGGTCCTCGGCGGTTTCTCGCCCGCACAGGTAGCGGGTCATGAGCTGCGGGAAGGGCTTGACGATGCGCCAGGGCAGCGCGTTGGCCATGGTCTGCATCAGGGCCTGCCCCAGGGCTGGGCGCGGGTCGGGCGTGACCGGCTCTGCGCGGCCACGGGCCTGCATCAGTGCCATCAGTGCATCGCCCTGCGCCATCGTTTCCACCATCAGGGAGCGGTCGATGCCAAGCACGTGACCCACCACGTTCCAGGCGTGCAGGTAGGCTTCTTCGTCCCCGGGCGGCAGACCGAGACCCAGCCGACGCATGCTGCGCAGGAACACGTAGCCGAAGGTCAGCAGCGTATAGGCCAGCTCCTCCTGGTTGCAGGGCAGACCTTTGGCGGCCAGATTCCAGCCACGTGCATACAGGGTCTGGTACATCACGGACCGGCCACCACCAGCGGGGGCTGCACGCGGCACCACCAGGCCGTCTCCGCCAGCCTTCCATTGCGCGATGGCATGTTCGGGGCTGCCGTGCAGGATGAGATTGCGCACCGTGGCGTGGATCAACCGCACCTTGAGTACCTGCGCCACACCGGCACCCCGTGGGCTGAGGCCTCCGTGCAGCATCACCGGGAAGATCATGGCCGCCGTGGAACGGATGCGGTATTCGGTGTTCTGTTCCAGCTGGCCGGTCGTGTGCAACACGCTCGACAGGTCCGGGACCACGTAACACTCGGGCAGGCTGGCACAGAACAGCAGGATGCAAGACAGCGCACCGTGGTCCATGAAGAGTTTTTCGGCGCGCTCGATCTTGCGGGCATCGGCCCAGGGCGGCAGCACCTGCGCCGCCTGCACATAGTCGTTGAGCGCCTTGGCCATCTCGGCGGTCACATAGCCTTTGGCGGCCTTGTCACCATCCCCCACCTGCACCGGGCCTTCGGTTGCCTGCCAGGTGGCCAGCGTGGCGTTGTCGGTCCACTGGCTGAACAGCAGGTTCACCGTGTTGATGTGCGCCCATTGCGGAGCGTCGGCGGCGACGTCGCCGGGGGGCCAGTGCCCAAGGATCCTGGCAATCGTAGCGTCTGCCAGAGGGTCGGCGTGGTGCTGCATGGGTGCCAGATCGGCAGCTGGTAGCAGAGGGTTGTGGAGCTTGCTGGTCATGCCGCGACCTTACCCGGTGCGCGCCAGCGTTGGAAGCCCGCCAGCGCGCAGAGCAGCGGAATCCCCATGGCAAAGGCTGCAATGGTCCGGATTTCCACCGGGCTGCCCAGAATCATCTGGAACACCATGCCAGCTGCGTAGATGGTCAGCGGCACCATGGCGTGGCGCCGCAGGAAGGGGCTGGCGGGTTGCAAGGGGAGCTGGCGCGCCGACATGCGAAAGCCGAAGATGATCACAAAGGCCACGAACACCCAGCCGAAGAAGCCCTGCACGGTTTCGCCAAACCAGGCCCCATCGGTCTTGGCCATGATCCACGCCTTGAGGGTGTAAACAAAGTAGGGGTCTGCGCCCAGGTCGAACGCGGTCACGATCATGGCAGCCAGAAATGACAGCATGGCGGCGTTGCCCAGGCCGGGAGCACCGTCCACCGCCGATTGCCAGACGATGAGGTTGCTGATCACATAGCCCGCATACGTCAGTGCAAACCACATCATCGGAATGACCAGTGGCACGTCCAGCAGACGGGGGCCCAGCACATCGGTGTAGGTGTAGTGCCCGAAGAACCAGCCCCGGCTGGAGCCCATCTGTTCGGCAAACCAGCCCAGGCTGACCGCGATCAACACAAACTGCAGGGCAGCGCGGGTGCCCAGCAGATGCGCTGCACTGGTCCAGCAGCAGGCAAACATCAGCACCGAGGCGATGACGATGGCGATGGTGGTGTCATTGTGGGTGCGCACCGCTGTTGCGATGACAAAGGCGGCCAGCAAGGCAAAGCTGAGCGCGGGTAGGCGCCCGGCCGTCGGGGGCTGTGCAGACATGTTGGGTGTATCACGCTGTAACAATTTCGCCAGTGTAGGGGATTGGCGCGGCGTGTGTGTCCCCTGTTTGCCCTGATCGGGGGGCGGTGTGGGGCGTTTTTTCGCGCCTTGCGGTCCGAATTCGGTGGTAAGGCGGAACGCAGGAGACCCTGCGCGGGGATCTGCCAGTACGACTTAAGTCTGGCGGGGCGTGAGCATGGCCAGGTTGAGCAGCGCTGCTTCAATGGCTGCTGCAGTGGCCACGGGCTGCTCCATGGGAAACAGGTGGCTGCCGTCCAGCATCATGGTGCGGCCCTCGGTGACACGCAGCGTCATGGCCATGCCGACCTGCTTCATCTCTTCGGAATCGCGCCCGCCGATGAAGGCGGCCGGGCACTGCAGCGGGTGCTTGCTGAGCAGGCGGCCCAGGTTGTGCGGCAGGGTGTTGTAGATGGCGGTTTCCACCGCGCGGTCAAAGCCCAGCACCCGCTTGCCGTCCTGGTCTTGCAGGCCGTGGGTGATGTAATCGTGCAACACCTCGGGGTGCCAGCGTGCAAAAGCCTTCTTCTTGCGAAAGTGCTCCAGCGCCTCTTCGTTGCTGGCCCAGCTGAACCGCCGTTGGCGGCTCACCCGGCCCGGCGATATCGAACCCACCACCTGGGTGCGCTTGGCCACGCTGACCACGTTGGCCTTCCAGCCGCCAATAAGGGGCGAGTCGATCAGCAGTACGCCGCGCACCAGTTCGGGGTGGCGGGCGGCGGCCATCACGCTCAGAAAGCCGCCCAGCGAATGTCCCACCAGAAACACCGGCTGGCCCAGGCGCTGCACCTGCACCGTTGCAAAGTCGGCCAGCTGCTGCACCAGGTGTGGCCAGTTGCTGGTCACCGGGTACTGCGGGTCGTGGCCATAGCGTTCGACCGCGCTGACTTCAAAACCCCGGGTCTTGAGGTGCTTGAACAGCACGCGGTAGGTGCTGGCCGGAAAGCTGTTGGCGTGCGAGAAAACGATGGGGAGCATGGAGGGCATGGCGGGGTGGCAGGGCCGGGCTGCAGGCGCGCACGCGGCCGGGTGCCGTGGGGTGCGCTGGCCTGCAGGGCGTCAGATCAGCCGGTCGGTATGGTTGGTGATCTTCTTTAGTGGCTTGCTGCGCGCCGGGCTGACCATGATCGGCACCTCGGTAGCGCCGCCGGTCCAGGCGGGGTCTTCGATGCTGTCGAACACCTGGCGCAGCTTTTGTCCCCAGCTGTCGTGCAGCATCCGAAAGTACGGGTTGTTCTCGTCGATGCAGATGACCTTGTCGGTGGCAAAGCGGTCCACCTCGTACACCACCAGGTCCAGCGGCAGGCCGACCGACAGGTTGGACTTGAGCGTGCTGTCCATCGACACCAGCGCGCACTTGGCAGCCTCGTCCAGTGGGGTCTCGGGCGTGAGCACGCGGTCGAGCACGGGTTTGCCGTATTTGGATTCGCCAACCTGGAAGTATGGTGTTTCGGATGTGGCCTCGATGAAGTTGCCTGCCGAGTACACCTGGAACAGGCGCATGCCCTCGCCCTTGATCTGGCCGCCAAACACCATGGACACATTGAAGTCCACGCCCGAGCGCTTGAGCGCCGCGCCGTCGCGCTCGTGCACGTGGCGCACGGCGGCGCCCAGCACGCGGGCGGCGTCGAACATGCTTTTGGCATTCCAGATGGTGATGGCTTCGCCCGACTCGCCGTCCTTGATCTGTTCGGTCTGCAAGATCTCTCGCACCGATTGCGAGATGGACAGGTTGCCCGCCGACAGCAGCACCATGAAACGGTCACCCGCCTTCTCGTAGACCATCATCTTGCGAAATGAGCTGATCTGGTCCAGGCCGGCATTGGTGCGGGAATCGGACAGGAAAACCAGCCCGGCGTTGAGTTTGATGGCGACGCAGTACGTCATGGAGCAATGGGGGTTGTTGTTTGGGGGTAACCCGCGAGTTTAGTCGCCTGTGGCATGGGCGGCCTGTGTGCCCTGCAGGCGGCCCCCAGTTGTTGCGGGGTGTGGATACTCAAAAATGATAGCGGCCAGGGCATATGGCAGTAGCGCCTGATGCCCCTGGGACTCAAAAATGCGCTGGCGGTGTGCCCAGAGCCCGGTCAGCAGCCTGCAGCGCAGCCGGGGTGGGCGTCGCTTCAGCCTGCCATCTTCTTGAGCTGGTACAGCGCATCCAGCGCTTCGCGCGGGCTCAGGGCGTCGGGGTTGATGCCGGCCAGCGCGGCCTCGAGCGGGCTGGCGCCCGCGCTTTCGGGCACCTCGGGGGCGGCGAACAGGTCCACTTGCAACTCATCCTCGCCCGCGCGCTCTTCGAGCGCTGCCAGCGCATGGCGGGCGTGGTGCAGCACGGGCGAGGGCATGCCCGCCAGCTTGGCCACCTGAATCCCGTAGCTGCGACTGGCCGGGCCGGGCTGGATCTCGTGCAGGAACACGATGTCGGTGCCGGACTCGGTGGCGCTCACATGCATGTTGATCGCGTGGCGCGCTTTGGCGGGAAGCTCAGTCAGCTCAAAGTAGTGCGTGGCAAACAGCGTGAAGGCGCGGGTCTTGTCGTGCAGGTGGGTGGCAATGCCGCTGTCCAGTGCCAGGCCGTCGAACGTGCTGGTGCCCCGGCCGATCTCGTCCATCAGCACCAGGCTGTGGGGCGTGGCGGCGTGCAATATCTGCGCAGCCTCGGTCATCTCCAGCATGAAGGTGGACTGCGCATTGGCCAGATCGTCGGCCGCGCCGATGCGGGTGTGGATGGCGTCGATGGGCCCCAGGCGGCAACTGGCGGCTGGCACATGGCTGCCCATGCTGGCGAGCAGCACGACGAGCGCGACCTGGCGCATGTAGGTCGATTTACCGCCCATGTTGGGGCCGGTGATGATCTGCATGCGCGTGTTGGCGTTCAGCCGCGTGTGGTTGGCGATGAAGCTGCCGCTGGATGTCTCGGCCAGGCGCGCCTCCACCACCGGGTGGCGGCCGCCCTCGATCTCGATGCAGGGCTCGGGCACGAACTGCGGCGCGCACCAGTGGAGGGTGAGCGAGCGTTCGGCCAGCGTGCACAGCACATCCAGCGTGGCCAGGGCCTGGGCCAGGCGGGTCAGCTGCGGGATGTGGGGCTGCAGCTGGTCCAGGATCTGCTCGTACAGCCATTTCTCGCGGGCCAGGGCGCGCTCGTTGGCAGACAAGGCCTTGTCTTCAAACGTCTTGAGTTCGGGTGTGATGAAGCGCTCGGCGTTCTTCAGCGTCTGGCGGCGGCGGTAGTCATCAGGCACCTTCTCGACATGGCTGCTGGTGACCTCGATGTAGAAGCCGTGCACCTTGTTGAACTGCACGCGCAGGTTGGGGATGCCGGTGCGCGCCTTTTCGCGCGTTTCCAGGTCCAGCAGGAAGGCGTCGCAGTTGGTCTGGATGGCGCGCAGCTCGTCCAGCTCGGTGTCGAAGCCGTTGGCGATCACGCCGCCGTCGCGCACCAGCGCGGCGGGCTCTTCGGCAATCGCGGTCTGCAGCAGTGCCATGCAACCCTCGGGTGGTTGCAGGTGGCTGAAAATCTGCATCAAAAATGGCTCTGGTGCCCTTCCGTTCAGCGCAAGCAGCTCTGATTTTTGTAGCGTTTTGCCCAGCGCGACCAGCTCGCGCGGGCGCACCTGACGCAGCGCAATGCGGGCGGTGATGCGTTCCACATCACTCACGCCCTTGAGTTCGCCGCGCAGCGTGGACCAGGGGCCCGCGCCGCCGCCTGCGCCGCCCGCGCCCCGCAAGGCCGTGGTGGCCGAGAGGCGCTGGCGTGCCTCGGCGCGGTCGCGGCGCGGCTCCAGCAGCCAAGTCTTGAGCAGGCGGCTGCCCATGCCGGTCATGCAGGTGTCGAGCAGCGAGAACAGCGTGGGCGCGTCGTCACCACGCAGGGTCTTCACCAGCTCCAGGTTGCGGCGCGTGGTGGTGGGCAGGTCGATGAGGTCGTCGTTGCGCTGCACCTGCACGCTGTGCACGTGGGTGAGTGTGCGGCCCTGCGTGTGTTCGGCGTAGGTCAGCAGCCCGGCGGCGGCGGCGTGGGCCTCGCCCAGGTCTTGCGCACCCCAGGCCTGCAGGCTGGCGGCACCCAGGTTTTCGAGCAGCTTGCGCTCGCCCAGGGCACTGTCGAACTGCCAGTCGGGCCGCAGACTCATGGGGCAGGTGAAGGCGCCGCCCTGGCGCAGCACCTGCAGTTGTTGTTCAAAGCGCTCGGTCACGCCCGCGCTGTAGATCAGTTCGCTGGGCGCCACGCGCGCCAGCCAGGCGCCGAGTTCGTCGTGCGCGCACTCGGCCAGGAACACGCGGCCCTGGGTCACGCTCAGCCACGCCAGGCCGCAGCGCGCGCGGGGCGCCTGGTGCACGGCCAGCAGCAGCGATTCGGATTTGTCGGACAGCAGTTCGGTGTCGGTCAGCGTGCCGGGTGTGACCACGCGCACCACCTTGCGCTCCACCGGGCCCTTGTTGGCGCCCACTTCGCCCACCTGCTCGGCAATCGCCACCGACTCGCCCATCTTGATCAGGCGCGCCAGATAGTTCTCCAGAGCGTGGAAGGGCACACCGGCCATCACCACCGGCTGGCCGCCCGACTGGCCGCGCTGTGTGAGCGTGATGTCGAGCAGGCGCGCGGCCTTCTCGGCGTCCTGCCAGAAGACCTCGTAGAAGTCGCCCATGCGGTAGAACAGAAGCGTCTCGGGGTACCCGGCCTTGAGGGCCAGGTACTGCTGCATCATGGGTGTGTGGTGTTCGAGCGTGTCGGACATGCAGGGGGTGGCAGGAATGAGGCGTGGACTGTAGCAGTTCGATCATCGGGTTTCCCCCTGGGCAATTCCACTGCGTTCTGCCAAGATGTTACGTTTTGACATACTCTTGGCTGTATGCTGGCAGCTTGACCCTGAACGGAGCCACCCTCCGTCGAGAGTTGGTGTTTCAACCCCAGGATTCAGAGGCTTCAGAGCGACCGTGATTTCGTCCGAACTGTTGACCGACCTCCTCGCCCCTACCGGGGAAGGCCTCATCGAGCCCATGGCGCAGGCGCGCCTTCAAGCGCTGGTGGACGCGGTGCCGGTGGCGCTCATGGAGTTTCGTCTGCAAGACGGCCGCCTGCTGCTGCTGGCCGCCAACGCTGCGGCACGGCGCATGCCAGGGCTGGGAGCGGTACGGCATCCGGGCGTGGATGCGTCCGAGGTGTTTGACCTGCTGGCCAACACGCCGCTGCTGGACCAGTTGCTCGGCGTGGTGCGCGTGGGGGCTCCGCTGGAGTGCCGCCAGGTGGTGCGCGAGCCCGGTCGTCTGTTGCTGGCCTGGGACTTGTCGGCCCGCCGCGTGACCAATGACTGCATCGTTGTCACGGTGCGCGATGCCTCTGAAGCCGAGAATCTGCGGGTATCACTGGCCGCGTCCGAGCGTGCGCTGGAAGAAGTGCGGCGCGAGTTGCGCGAGCAGACCGACGTGTTCAACACCATGGAGAGCCTGGCGCGCACCGGCCACTGGCGGCGCATTGAAGACCCGGGCGAAACGGTGCTGCTCTGGTCGCCAGGGCTGTGCAACATCGCCGGGTTTGAGCAGCAGGAATGGGTGGACCCCGAGCGCGCGGTGAGTGGCATCCTGCCGGAAGACCGGCACGTGTTCGACAAGATCCGAGAACGGGGATCTGGCCTGGATGTGGAGTACCGCTGGCGACGACCAGATGGCGAAGTGCGCTGGATGCGCTCGCGGGTTCAACGCACGCTGCCGCGCGACGGTGTGCAGGTCGTCATGGGGGTGGTGCAGGATGTGACGGACGAGCACCGCGCTGCGGAGCAATTGCGCGAACAACTCTTGTTCATTCAGCGCATTGCCAGCCGCATCCCCGGCTTCATCTACGAATACCGGCTGCATACCGATGGTGGCACCAGCGTGCAGTACATCAGCGATGCCGTGCGCGAATTCATGGGCGTGGAACCGCACGAGGTCACGGCCGACCATGGCGTGCTCATGCACCGCGTGGTGCCCGAAGACCTGCCGCTGGTGCAGCGCTCGGCCATGATGTCGGTGCGCAAGCTGGTGCCCTGGCAGTGCGAATACCGTGTGCGGATGAATGACGGGAGCGTGCGCTGGCACATGACCAACGCCATTCCACACCGCGAGGCCGATGGCTCGGTGGTGTCCCATGGCTTCACCATGGACATCACCGATCGCAAGCTGGCAGAACAAGAGATCGAACGCCTGGCGTTCTACGACGCGCTCACGGGCCTGCCCAACCGCCGCCTGCTGCTGGACCGCCTGCAACGCTCCATCGCCGCCTGCCAACGCACCAGGAACCTCGGGGCCCTGCTGTTCATCGACCTCGATAACTTCAAAGACCTCAACGACACCCTGGGCCACGACATGGGCGACCAGCTCCTGGCCCAGGTCGCCGCCCGCCTGGTGGGCAGCGTGCGCGAAGCCGACACCGTGGCCCGCTTCGGCGGCGACGAATTCGTCGTCATGCTCGAAGCCCTGGCCCCCGACCTGCAAAACGCCGCCACCCAGGCAGAAACCGTCGCCGAAAAACTCCTGGCCAGCCTGAACCAGCCCTTTGACCTGGACGGCGCCCAGCACTACAGCACCCCCAG
>NZ_VJWE01000019.1 GCF_007993815.1 Acidovorax delafieldii | reverse complement strand
ATGTTCAGTGGCCCACTTTACTTGCTGCTACTACTGGTACTTGCTTGGGTGTGCCGAAACTCGAAGGATCCCGGAGTGATCGCTTACGGGATGGCAACTCAGAAGAACTTGATGAAGACAGGTATTTCGCTGCTGCTGTGTGTTCCTGCTGCATTCCTCTTCATCGGTTTCGTTGCCCCACCTTTCATCATCGCAACTTCATCGGTATATCTGCTGATGTCAGCAGTCAAGGTTGAGCGGGGCGATGAGCGCTAACAAGTTGTTCGACTCAAAGTGCCAGTACTCCCATTTGCATTGCGCGCTGGCTTCCCACCCGCCGGTCGCCTTGATGTTGAGTGTCTGCTTTCATTTGCGGTGACCGACTGCTCCTGGCCGGATTCTGCCCCACGGCGGGGGACGCGAGCGGGCCCGCTCTAGACAGTCACCGCTGCCTCAAGGCGCCATTCGCACCCATGAAGGAAATGAACTGCGCCACTTGTGAAACAGCTCGTTGACCTCACTCAACCCTGTTTAACTAGAATCCAACCATATCGCTGGGGGTGTCCCGCAATAAATTCGTTGCTGGGCTGAGATCAAACCCTTCGAACCTGTTGCCTGCATTGTTCTACTTTGCAGGCTTGAGATCATCCTCGCGCAGGGAAGCAAGTCCGCCATGGCACGGCCCTGAACACGTCAGGGCGCACTGGTGGGCGGCCCCTGCTCTGTATCTGCTTACGGAGCCATTCCATGTCCTCATCGCCTGCCACGCACGCCACCAACGAAGCGCTGGCTCCCGTCTCCCCCGATCGCCGCGTCTTCCAGTGGCATGACCACGCCTCGCTCTGGTTCAGCCTGGGCGTGGGCCTGCTGGTCATGCAGGTGGGCGCCTACCTGATGCCTGCGCTGGGCACCAAAGAGGCACTCGTCGCCATCGTCGCCGGTTCCATCGTGGGCGCGGGCCTGCTGGGCTGGGTGGCCAAGCTGGGCTGCGACAGCGGCCTGGCCAGCGCCGGCCTGATGCACGCCGTGTACGGCCGCACGTTTGCCAGCCTGCCCATCATCCTGAACATCGTGCAGCTGGTGGGCTGGGGCACATTCGAGCTGGTGGTGATGTGCGATGCCACCGTGGCCATCGGCCAGCAGTCGGGCACCATGGCCGGTGCCCACTGGCCGGTGCTGGCGACGCTGCTGTGGGGCGGCGTGGTGATGCTGCTGATCAGCGGATCGATGGTGCAGCTGGTGCGCAAGCTGATTGCGCGCATTGCCCTGCCGCTGGTGGTGTTGTCGCTGCTGTGGCTGTCGTGGCAGTTTCTGTCGCTGGCGCAAACCCAAGGTTTTGAAGTGCTGTGGACACGCAAGGGCGACGGAGGCATGGGCGTGCTGCCCGCGCTGGACCTGGTGATCGCCATGCCCATCTCGTGGCTGCCGCTGGTGGCCGACTACGCACGCCATGGCAAGAACGGCGGCTCGGCACTGCGCGGCACCTGGCTGGGCTATGCGCTGGCCAATATCTGGTGCTACAGCCTGGGGGTGCTGGTGGCGCTGACCTTGCCCAGCCAGGACTTGGTGCAGGCGCTGCTGCTGGCCCAGGGCGGGCTGATTGCGCTGTCGCTGATCCTGATCGACGAGGTGGACAACGCCTATGGTGACGCCTATTCGGGCGCCGTGTCGGCCCACAGCCTGCTGCCGCGCTGGGGCGTGCGCGCCTGGGGCCTGCTGGTGGCCGCGCTGTGCACCGGGCTGGCACTGGTGCTACCCATGCACAGCCTGGAGCCGTTCTTGCTGCTGCTCAGCTCGGTGTTTGTGCCGCTGTTTGGCGTGATTCTGGGGCGCCTGGCCTTCGGCACCGATGCGCCCGCCCTGCTGGCGGTTGCGCGCAAGGTGAATGCGGTGCCCGTGGCCATCTGGCTGGCGGGCATCGCGGTGTACCACCTGGCACCCAAGGCGCTGCCCGATGCGGGCTCTGCCCTGCCCGCACTGGTGTTCAGCTTTGTGCTCGCCTGGGCCACGAGGCCCAAGGCGCACTGAATTAACCAGTCACTATCAAAAGATGAGCGCTCAGCGCATGATTGACTAGCGCCTGAGCCTCAAAACACCCAAAAAATCGCTCTACAGTGCCTGAAACACCCGCTGCGCCAAGGGCGCGTAGCCGTGGTTCAGGGGACCATGGCCGTGGCCGGTGGTGACATCCGCGCCGGCAGCAATGGCCCCCAGGATGTAGGCCCGTGCCTGCTCCACGGCCTGCTGCAGCGGCTGGCCCAGTGCCAGCTGCGCGGCAATCGCTGACGACAGGGTGCACCCGGTGCCATGCCCGTTGTGGGTGGCAATGCGTTGTGACTGCAACCGGTGGCCCTGTCCTTGTGCGTGTTCCCCGCCTTGCACGGCCAGCACATCCACCACCCAATCGCCCGGAAGGTGCCCGCCCTTGAGCAGCGCGGCGCGGGCGCCCAGTCGCAGCAGGTCTTGCGCGGCCAGCTCCAGCGCCTCCACGCCCTCGATGCTGCGCCCCAGCAGCCATCCGGCCTCGTCCAGGTTGGGCGTGACCACTTCGGCCAGCGGAAACAGCTCCTGGACCAGCACGGCCACCGTCTCCTGGGCAATCAGCCGATCGCCACTGGTGGCCACCATCACCGGGTCCAGCACCACGTGCGGCAGCTGATAGGTCCGAATGGCTTCTGCCACCACGTGTACCACGTCCGGTGAGTGCAGCATGCCGATCTTGACGGCGTCCACGCCAATGTCCTGCACCACCGCATCGATCTGGGCCTTGAGCATCTCGGGCGGAATGCCGTGGATGCCTGTCACCCCACAGGTGTTCTGGGCCGTGATGGCGGTGATGGCTGTCATGCCATAGCAGCCCAGGGCACTGAAGGTTTTGAGATCGGCTTGGATGCCCGCGCCGCCGCCGCTGTCAGACCCGGCAATGGAGAGCACGCGTGCGTAGCGGTGGCCCGTGGAGGGCAAGGAGATCGTCGGTGAAATCATGGCAAAAATTATGGCCTATGCGCCACGTCAAAACGGGGCGCATGGGGGATGTGCTGTAATTCATTTTCCGGACGAAACAGGGGTGTCCCACCCTAGAGCCGGTTCCAAGTCTTTTTGGAGACTGCATTGGAGTGCAATCGGGATGAGTGAATGCTTCGGGTGCGCTGCATGGGCTCATGCCCATGCAAGCAGCCGGGGCGTCCAATCGCCCGATTTCACTCCAACCCTTCGGGCAAGTGCCTTGCCGGGAGGTCTGCGGCGTTGCGGCGCTTGTTGATAGCCGAGCTATCAACTGCGCACCGCGCCTAGCACCCCTTCCCGGCAAGGTACTTGTGCAACTCCAAAAAGACTTGGAACCGGCTCTTGGCACGCGACTGAGAAATACCCTGGGGCACGCACAGAACCCTGTGCACTGCGGCACACGCAGCAGCCCCGCTACCCGATCCAGGTCATGCTGGCGTGGGGAGTTTCCATCAACGGTGACCCCGTTTTGTCCATGGCTGCTTGCCACTACATGGACACACTGACGGAGCTATGTCACTTCAACCTTCTTCCTTTGCCATCCTGGGCGCAGGGCTCATGGGTCGTCTGCTGGCTGTGGAGCTTGCGCGCCTTGGGCACCGTGTAGACATCTACGACGCGGGCAGCCCCGCCGCCGAAAACTCGGCCGCCACCGTGGCTGCGGCCATGCTGGCCCCGCTGGCAGAGTCTGCGATCACCGAACCCGGCGTGGTGCGCATGGGCCACCACGCGTTGACCCGTTGGCCCGAGTTGCTGGCAACCTTGTCAGAGCCTGTGTTTTTCCAGCAGGCCGGCACGTTGATCGTGTGGCACCGCCAGGACGCGGCCGAAGCCCAGCGTTTCACCCGCCAGCTCGAAAACAACCAGCGCGGCCTGCCCGAGCTGCCCACCCTGCAAAAGCTCGACAGTGGCGCCCTGGAGCAGGTGGAGCCCGCCCTTGCGCACCGCTTCAACCAGGGCCTGTACCTGCCCGGCGAGGGCCAGCTGGACAATCGCCAGTTGCTGGCCGCCCTGGTGGTGGAAATGGAGCGCCTGGGAGTACGCATGCACTGGCACACGCCCCAGTCGCCCGAAGCCTTTACGCCCGGCGCACCCGGCCAGCCTGACCGGGTGCTGGACTGCCGGGGCCTGGGCGCCAAGGGCCAGTGGAGTACCTTGCGCGGCGTGCGTGGCGAAGTGGTGCGCATCCATGCGCCCGACGTCACGCTGCAGCGCCCCACCCGGCTGGTGCACCCGCGCTACCCCATCTACATTGCGCCCAAGGAAGACCATCTGTTTGTCATTGGCGCGACCGAGATCGAGTCCGACGACCGCTCCCCGGCCAGTGTTCGCTCCACCCTGGAACTACTGAGCGCCGCCTATGCGGTGCACCCCGGCTTTGGCGAAGGCCGCATCATCGAGCTGGCCACGCAGTGCCGCCCCACGCTGCCCGACAACCTGCCCGCCATCCGCCAGACCCGCCCGGGCGTGCTGGAGATCAACGGTCTGTACCGCCACGGCTTCATGATCTCGCCCGCCATGCTGGATGTGACCCTGGAGGTGCTGAACACGGGACAATCGACCCTGTCCGAACGTTTTGACCTCCGGCTGGAACTGGAGCCAGCCGCACCCGCCCCGACCGGCGTTGCAGCCCCCGCATTTGCATGAACATCTCGATCAACCAAATCCCGCACGAACTGCCCGAAGGCGCCACCGTGGCCGATGCCGTGGCCGCCATCGAAGCGCGCCCCCCGTTTGCCGTGGCGGTCAACACCACTTTTGTGCCCAACACCCGCTACGCCGCCCATGCGCTGCAGCCTGGCGACCGTGTGGAGATCATCTCGCCGGTCACGGGCGGCTGAGCCAGCCAAAATTCAATCAAAAGAGCTGCAAGCGCTTATAAATCATGCACCAGCAGCTACAAAAACCATAGTAAACCAATGACCACTCCGACGCCCCAAGACCCGCTGGTGCTGTACGGCCAGACGTTCGCCAGCCGCCTGCTGCTGGGCACGTCGCGCTACCCATCGCCCGCCGTGCTCGAAGCCGCTGTGCAACGCGCCAAGCCCGCCATGGTCACTGCCTCACTGCGCCGCCAGGGCAGCAACCCGGCCGAAAGCGGCAGCAGCTTCTGGGATCTGCTGCGCAAGCTCAACGTGCCCGTGCTGCCCAATACTGCCGGCTGCCACAGCGCGCAAGAGGCCATCACCACCGCCCAGATGGCGCGTGAGGTGTTCAACACCCCCTGGATCAAACTGGAGCTGATCGGCGATGACTACACCCTGCAGCCGGACACGCTGAACCTGGTGGGCGTGGCCGAACACCTCATCAAGGAAGGCTTTCAGGTGCTGCCCTACTGCACCGAAGACCTGGTGCTGTGTCAGCGCCTGGTGGACGTGGGCTGCCAGGCCGTGATGCCCTGGGCCGCGCCCATCGGCACCGGGCGCGGCCCGGTCAACCCTTATGCGCTGCAAACGCTGCGCGAGCGCCTGAACGTGCCCATGCTGGTGGATGCCGGGTTGGGCCTGCCCTCGCACGCCTGCCAGGTCATGGAATGGGGCTATGACGGCGTGCTGCTGAACACCGCCGTGGCCCTGGCACAAGACCCCGTGGCCATGGCCGGTGCATTTGCCGATGCCGTCAGCGCCGGGCGCGCAGCCCGCCTGGCCGGTGCCATGGACGCACAAGACGCCGCCCAGCCCAGCACCCCCGTGCTGGGCACCCCTTTCTGGCACCACGCCCATGCATGACACCACCACCCTGGCGCAGGCCATCCTGAGCCACCACGCGGCCACCTTTGCGGGGTTTGCGCCCGAGCCCGTGCCAACCCCCACGTTGCAGGACCCTGTCTACCTCGCCGCGCTACAGGCCTGCAGTCAGTTGGGCTTCATCGCCCATGACGCCGAATGCCTGGCCCGCGCCTGGCAGGCGCGCGCGCTGCGCACTGGCAGTGCACAGCCCGAGCAATGGCCGGACGAGCCCCAGGACTTTGGCCTGCAGCGCCTTCCACGCGCCCATCAGTTCGCAGCGTGCCCGGAGCATTTGGGCTTGTATGCCGTACTGCCCGACGCCCAGTGGGTGGGCCGCATGGCACGTGCCGGGCTGCCCACGGTGCAATTGCGCTTCAAGTCGGACGACGCCCAGGCCATCCGGACCGAAGTTCAGGCCGCCGTCCAGGCGGTGCAAGGCACGGGCGCGCTGTTGTTCATCAACGACCACTGGCGGGACGCCATCGAAGCTGGCGCCTACGGTATTCATCTGGGCCAGGAAGACCTGGACGCACTCACCGCCGAGGAACTGCAAACGCTTCATCGCTCGGGCCTGCGCCTGGGCGTGAGCACCCATGGGTATGCCGAAATGGTGCGTGCCGACGCCGTGGGGCCCAGCTATATCGCTATGGGTGCCGTGTTCCCCACGACCTTGAAAAAAATGGCCACCGCTCCCCAGGGCGTGGGCAGGCTGGGCGTGTATGCGCGGCTGATGCGGGACTACCCACAGGTGGCGATTGGGGGGATCAGCGCCGAGCAGTTCCCCACGGTACTGGCCACTGGCGTGGGTTCCGTGGCCGTGGTGCGGGCCTTGGTCAACGCACCGGACCCTGAAGCATCGGCCGCAGAGCTGATGGCGCTGATGCGGTGACGGCCGGGTGGCGATAGCGGCCACGGCGGCTATCGCGCATCCCTCACGACCATCGCAGCGCCCCCTGGATAGTCGCCGGGTGGCCGATTGGTCGCCTGCTCGCTACTTGTTGTCGGGCTTCTTCATCTGCTCCAGCTCAAGGCGGAGCTCCATGAGATCGTTCTCCATGCCAAAGCCGACCGGCTGGCCCGCTGGCGGCGGCGCCGTCACGGGCACCGGGGGCAGATCGCTGAGCGTGAGGTGGGGTGGGTCCGACAGATCCAGGTCGAGCGGAATGCCACGCGAATCCTCGCCTACTGCCGCTGCGGGCCTGGAGGGAGTGGCTGCAGAGCGCACGGGCTCGGGCTCCTGCTGGGCCTTCATCGCGAACTCGAACTCCAGGCTGGCGGCCAGTGAATCAAGCGGCTGGTCGTCGTGCAGCGCCACCGGTGCAGGAGCTGCAGGTGCCACCAGGGTCTCGGACCGGGGCGGTGCCAGGGGCGTCGTCCGCTTGCGCGGGGGCGCTGCACCACGCGCGCTGGCGGGCGTGGTCTGTGCAATCGCCAGCAGCAGCAAAAGATCGTCATAGGCCGCCAGATCAAACGGCTCCACCGCTTCAGCGCCCGTGCGGCGGAACAGGAATTTCTCCAACAAGCCCAGCACCGCAGGCGTTGTCCACTCGGCCTCGATCTCGGCGAGTGCGTCGGTGTAGTGGTACAGCATGCGGCCCGTGCGGTGAAAGCCCGCAAACTCCGGCACTTGCGCGTTGAAGGACTGCATGAACTGCGTTCGCAGCTGCGCAAACTCATCCACACGACTGAGCGTGTGGTACAGCCGCAATAGCTCCAGGTAGGCCAAGGGCGAGGTCTGGCGGTGCTCGGCAATGTGATTCTTCAGCACCTCGATGGCCTGCTGGTGCTCGCCCACCGAGACAAAAAATTCAGCCTGCTGCTGGATGTCAAACAGCTCTTCAGGGTTGACGATGTGGGGCGCTACCGAGGCGGCGGCCGGCGCGGAAACCGACTTCGCCTGCAAGGGAGCGGGAGCACTCGCCGCCGGGCTGGTCGCTACGAAGCGTGGCTCCACGGCCGCAGGGGCTGCCTTGCGCAGGGGCATGGCACCGGACTCGGGATTCGCCGCGACGGCATGAGGCTGGGTTTCCGACGGCAGCCACGTGTCGCCGGGATGGGGGGTAAGACTGACCGCTTCTTCATGCGCCGATGCTGCATCGCCACGTGCGCCCAAGGCCACAGAATCGCGCCACGAACGCACTGCCTTGTCAGAGGCGCTGCGCATCCGCGACCACATCCATGCCACCCCCGCCAAGGCCAAGGCCAGCAGACCGCCCAAGGCATATACCACCGTCGCAGGAAAACGCTCCTGTTCCATCGCCTCCAGCTGCTGCTGCAACTGGCCAGCGGCTGCACGGTCCTTGGCGGCCTGTGCTCGCAATGCGGCGGTGTCTGATTCCAGCGCCTTCAACCGTTCGCCGTCTTTTTGCAATTCTTCCGGCTGCGCGTTCAACGACCTCCACAACGCGGCGGCCTGGGTGCGCAGGGCCGACATCTCTTCAGAAGGCGCCGTGGGTAGCTGCGCGGTAGAGCGCAACGCCACAGGACTGTCCAGCCAGGTATCCAGGGGCTCAACCACCAAACGCGAGCGCGCTGCAGGTGCAGCGGCCACCACCGACTTGCCAGGTGCTGCCGTGCCCACACGCGCGGAAGGCCGTGCGGCAGCTGGAGAGCCGGGAGGGCGGCTCTCAGCGGAGGGCGAGCCCGAGGCCCTTGCCAGTGCAGGCGCCTTGTCACGGGGCCTGGTGGCCTGCATCGCACCGGCGGCAGCCGCAGATGCACTGCCACTGCCCTGTGAAGGCGAACGCTGTGACTCTGAAGCTGCGCTGGGGGTTGCTGCAGGAAGCCGCGCCAAGTCCACCGGGGATGCAGAGGCGGACCGGGTGACGGTGGTCGGCAAATCCGAGAGGAAGGTGTAGCTGCGCGTGGTTTTTCCGTTGCACCCTGCGGTCAGGGTCACGGTGAGAACCGGTTCATCCAGCGATACCGAGGCCAGCACGCGGACCCCTGAAGGACGCCCACGCACCTCGGGCAATGGGACCACGCGCACCTTGTTGTCACTGATGGCGTTGTCGCCTGCCACCAGCTTGGCCGTAACGCAGGACGATGCGACATCCGTGCCCGGGTCGGGCTGTAACTCGAACGAGAGATCGACCGGGGCACCCAACACGACCGTACCACTACCATTGCCCAGGGACAGCGCCGAAGCACCGGCTGCAAGCGCCCACAATCCTGGTCCAAAAACGGTGTTACGGATTTTCACAATCAATTCTGTTTTTCGGTCCGGAGGATTCTTGCACATAAGACCCAGATAAGGCCAGAGCCATAATGCCGCTATGAAAATTCAGTTTCCCAACATCGCCATCGTGGGTACCGGTGCCATGGGCCGAGGCATCGCACAAATTGCTGCCCAGGCTGGCAGTCAGGTTTTTCTGCTGGACGCCAGCCCCGGAGCCGCCGACGCCGCACGGGCCGCCCTGCAGGAGCAATGGAACAAGCTGGTCGCCAAGGGCCGGATCGAAGCGGACCAAGCCACAGCGCTGACCGCGCGGCTGCACCCCGTCAAAACAGCGGCAGACCTGGCGGCCTGCGATCTGGTGGTGGAAGCCATCGTGGAGCGGCTGGATGCCAAACAGGCCCTCTTCGTCGAACTGGAAGGGGTGGTGCGCGCCGATGCGGTGCTGGCCACCAACACGTCCTCTCTGTCCGTGACGGCCATTGGCGCAGTCCTCAAGCGCCCCGAACGCCTGGCCGGGTTCCACTTCTTCAACCCCGTCCCTTTGATGAAGGTGGTGGAGGTGATCGCGGGCCTCAAGACAGATCCAGCGATCTGCACTGCGCTGGCCGCGTATGCCAAGGAAATGGGCCATACCCCTGTACAGGCGCAGGACACCCCTGGCTTCATCGTGAACCACGCGGGGCGCGGCTTCGGTACGGAGGCCCTGCGCATCGTGGGCGAAGGCGTGGCCGATTTCGCCACCATCGACCGCATCCTGCGCGACCAGGTCGGCTTCAAGCTGGGGCCCTTCGAGTTGATGGACCTGACGGCGCTGGACGTGTCGCACCCGGTCATGGAGTCCATCTACCGCCAGTACTACGATGAACCACGTTTCCGCCCCAGCGTGATCACCGCGCAGCGTCTGGCGGGGGGCGTGGTGGGCAAGAAGGTGGGCGAAGGCTTCTATCGCTACGTGGAGGGCACAGCGCAGGTGCCTGCCGAGGCGCCTGCCCCCGTGGTCAACGACATTCCGCCCGTGTGGGTGTCCCCGCGCGCTTCACGCCGGGCCGAGCTGTACCAATTGCTCAAGGACCTGGGGGCCACCATCGAGACCGGCCAATCCCCCTCCCCCCAGGCCATCACGCTGGTTGCCCCGCTGGGCTTTGACGTGACCACCGTCGCCGTGGTGGAGCGGCTGGACCCAGCCCGCACGATCGGCATCGACATGCTCATCGATGACGCCGCGACCAAGCGCCGCGTGCTGGCCACCAACCCCGCCACGCGCGTTGACATCCGCAACGCGGCGCATGCGCTGTTTGCGCGCGACGGCAAGGCTGTCAGTGTGATCCGTGACAGCGGTGGTTTCGTCACGCAGCGCGTGGTGGCCACCATCGTGAACATCGCCAGCGATATCTGCCAGCAAGGCATTTGCACCCCCAAGGATCTTGAGACCGCCGTGACCCTGGGCCTGGGCTACCCGCTGGGCCCCCTGGCCATGGGCGACCGCTGGGGCCCCACCAACATCCTGGAAGTGTTGTTCAACATGCAGACTGTGTATGGCGACACGCGCTACCGCCCCAGCCCATGGCTGCGCCGAAGGGGTGCGATTGGCCTGAGCCTGAGCCATGTCGAAGAAGACTGATTGCCAAGCACCACGGCCGCCTCACTGAAGACCACCATGCCCGCAGAACTCCAGAGCACCAGCCAGGGCCAGACCCTGATCCTGACCCTTCGCAACCCCGAGCGGCGCAATGCCATCGACCCGGTGATGTATGCCGCGGGCGTGGAAGCACTGGGCGTGGCCGAAAGCAGCCCTGACATCCGCAGCGTAGTCATCACGGGCGCCGATGGCATGTTCTGCTCGGGCGGCAATCTGCAGCGCCTGCTGGCCAACCGCCAGGAAGCGCCGCAGGTGCAGGCACAAAGCATTGAAGGCCTTCACAACTGGATCGAGACCATCCGCACCTACCCTAAGCCGGTGATCGCCGCCGTGGAGGGCGCGGCAGCCGGTGCAGGGTTTTCGCTGGCACTGGCCTGCGATTTCATCGTGGCGGCCCGCAATGCCGTGTTTGTGATGGCCTACAGCAACGTGGCCCTGTCGCCCGATGGCGGCGCCAGCTGGAGCCTGGCCCACGCGCTGCCCCGCCAGATAGCCACCGAGATCCTCATGTGCGGGGACCGCATCGGCGCAGAACGCCTGCACACATTGGGCCTGGTCAACCGCCTTGCCGAAACAGGCAATGCACTCGACACCGCCCTGGCGCTGGCCGAGCAGCTCAATACCCGTGCACCCAATGCACTGGCCAGTATCAAGGAGCTGCTGAACGAAGCTCCCCATGCCCAGCTCACACACCACCTGGGCCATGAGCGCGACCACTTCGTGAAGAACCTGCACCACGCCAATGGCGGCGCAGGCATCTCCGCATTTCTGGAAAAGCGCGTGCCCCGCTACGAGTAGCGCTGCACCACAAACGCCTCGACGCATCCACCGTCGCAGACCCATCAACCCCCGGTACGCTGCCACCCAGCGCCGGGGGTTTTCTTTTGGCCTACGCGCAGACACGCAGGTGACAACCCTGACGCATTGCGCAGGTCCCTGACGCGACAATGGGCCTGTTTCTAGTCACCCAAAAGACAGGCCATGGACGACCCGATTCTTACTATCGAAGAACGTGAAGCGATCAACTCCGGTCGCTGGTTTTCATCACTCTCACCTTCGCTACGCCACGACATCCTGCGATGTGCATACGTCAAACGCTTCAAGGACGGCGGCCTCATCGCCGCACGCGGCGACCCGCCCGAGGAGTGGATTGCCTGCGCGCGCGGTGCAGTGCGGGTGAGCTCCACATCCATCTCGGGCAAGCAGATCACGCTGACCTATGTGGAGCCGGGCATCTGGTTCGGCGATGTGGCGATCTTCGATGGGGACCGGCGCACACACGACGCCTACGCGCACGGCGACACCACGATCCTGTGTGTGGCCAAGGCCGATTTTCGCAAGATCCTGGCCGTGCACACCGAGCTGTACGAAGCGATGCTGCGCCTGCATGCGCGGCGGATTCGCCAGCTGTTCGGGCTGGTGGAAGACCTCAACACGCTGCCCCTGCGATCGCGCCTGGCCAAGCAGCTGGTGCATCTGGTGCGCAGCTATGGCGTGCCCAGCCTGTCGGACGGCAGCGAAATGCGGATCAGCCTGCAATTGGCGCAGGAAGAACTGGCACAACTGCTGGGTGCCTCGCGCCAACGCGTGAACCAGGAACTCAAGGCCATGGAACGCGAAGACGCCATCCGCATCGAGCCGGGCGGCCTGGTGGTGCGGGACCGCGAAGCCCTGATGCGCATCGCTGAAGCCGACAACTGACTCACTTACCCCATCACTGACAGCCAGAACCTTCATCCGCCTCCATGAGCAACTTTGACCATTTCGTCGGCACCCGCCCTGTTTCCGATCAGCACGCCTTTGACCTCGAAACGCTGACTGCATGGCTCTCCAGGAACATGGAGGGCTTTGCGGGCCCGCTGACGGTAGAGATGTTCAAGGGCGGGCAGTCCAACCCCACCTACAAGCTCATCACCCCCGGCGCCAGCTACGTGATGCGAGCCAAGCCCGGGCCCGTGGCCAAGCTGCTGCCTTCAGCACACGCCATCGAGCGCGAGTTTGCGGTGATGAGCGGCCTGTACGGCACCGACGTTCCCGTGCCGCGCATGTTTGTGCTGTGCGAGGACGAGTCGGTGATTGGGCGTGCCTTCTACGTAATGGAGTGCATGCAGGGCCGCGTGCTGTGGGACCAGTCCCTGCCCGGCATGACGCCAGCTGAACGCGGTGACATCTACAACGAGATGAACCGGGTGATCGCGGCGCTGCACACGGTGAAATTTGCAGACCGAGGCCTGGCCAACTATGGCAAGCCCGGCAACTACTTTGACCGCCAGATCGGCCGCTGGAGCAAGCAATACGTGGCCTCCATCACGCAGCCCATCGAAGAGATGGACCGCCTCATGGAATGGTTGCCCGCCAACATGCCCGCCAGCGCACGGGACGAGGGCCATGTGTCCATCGTGCACGGCGACTACCGCCTGGACAACCTGATGTTCCATCCCACCGAGCCCCGCGTGATCGCCGTGCTCGACTGGGAGCTGTCCACACTGGGCCATCCGCTGGCGGACTTCAGCTACCACTGCATGAGCTGGCACATTCCT
Organism: Acidovorax delafieldii; assembly: GCF_007993815.1. Classification (GTDB taxonomy): domain Bacteria; phylum Pseudomonadota; class Gammaproteobacteria; order Burkholderiales; family Burkholderiaceae_C; genus Acidovorax; species Acidovorax delafieldii. The sequence goes on along the minus strand of NZ_VJWE01000019.1, from coordinate 227,408 downwards.
GCCTCGCTGGGTCGTGGCATTGCGGGGTTGGACCTGGGCGCACTGGGCATTCCCGACGAAGACACCTACATCCGCCTGTACTGCGAGCGCACCGGCATCACCACCCCCGATGCGCTGCGTGCCGACTGGAACTTCTACCTCGCCTACAACATGTTCCGCATCGCCGCCATTTTGCAGGGCATTGCCAAGCGGGTAGAGGCTGGCACGGCCTCCAGCGCCCAGGCCAAGGCCTCGGGCGACACCGCGCGACCCATGGCCCAGCTGGCCTGGTCCTTCGCGCAACGCGGCTGAACACACGACGCAACACCAGCGCCGCCCACGATTACCAACGGAGAAGAAACCCATGGACTTTGACTACTCGCCCAAAACCAAGGAACTGCAGGCTAAGCTGCTCCAGTTCATGGATGACCACATCTATCCGAACGAGTCTGCCTACAAGGATGAGTTGGCCGCCAACACCGTCGCAGGCAAGCGCTGGAGCGCGCTGAACACCATCGAAAACCTCAAGCCCAAGGCCCAGGCCGCCGGGTTGTGGAACCTGTTCCTGCCGGTCGACAGCGCCGCAGCATCCGGCTATGCAGGTGCCGGGCTGACCAACCAGGAATACGCACCGCTGGCCGAAATCATGGGCCGCGTGCCATGGGCCAGCGAGGTGTTCAACTGCTCCGCGCCCGACACCGGCAACATGGAAACCATTGCCCGCTACGGCGACGAAGCCAACAAGGCCCGCTGGCTCAAGCCCCTGCTCGAAGGCAAGATCCGCTCGGCCTTCGCCATGACCGAGCCCGATGTGGCATCGAGCGACGCCACCAACATCGAGACCCGCATCGAGCGCCAGGGCGATGAGTACGTGATCAACGGCCGCAAGTGGTGGATCTCTGGTGCCGCCGACCCGCGCTGCGCCGTGTTCATCACCATGGGCAAGACCGACCCCGAAGCCCCGCGCCATTCGCAGCAGAGCATGGTGCTGGTGCCCGCCGACGCCCCTGGCATCAAGATCATTCGTCCGCTCAATGTTCTGGGCTACGACGACGCCCCACACGGCCACGTCGAGATGACCTTCGAAAACGTGCGTGTGCCCGTCTCCAACATCCTGCTGGGCGAAGGCCGTGGCTTCGAGATCGCCCAGGGCCGCCTGGGCCCTGGACGCATTCACCACTGCATGCGCCTCATTGGCCTGGCCGAACGTGCGCTGGAGCTGATGTGCAAGCGTGCATCGTCACGCGTGGCCTTTGGCAAGACCGTGGCCCAGCAGACCGTGACACAGGAGCGCATTGCCGAGGCCCGCTGCAAGATCGACATGGCCCGCCTGCTCACCCTGAAGGCTGCCTGGCTGATGGACGTGGCTGGCAACAAGGTCGCCAAGACCGAGATCGCCATGATCAAGGTGGTGGCCCCCAGCATGGCCTGCCAGGTCATCGACTGGGCCATGCAGGTGCACGGCGGTGGCGGCATGTCTGACGACTTCCCGCTCGCCTATGCCTACGCCGGTGCGCGCACCCTGCGCTTTGCTGACGGCCCGGACGAAGTGCACCGCAACGCCATTGCCAAGTGGGAGCTGGGCAAGTACGGCACCTATGGCCGGGACGCCGCCGTGCCGGTGACCCGCGGTAGCTGACGCTCCACGGCACAGGACACAGGACCCGCAGACGCTCTACTGCGGGTCTTCAGCGTCTCCCGTCGCCCCGCCTGCGGCCGCAGGGGGCGGCAGGTTGTGCAATGCCCCTTGGGCAGCCGCCAGCAGCAATTGCGTGGCCTGGGCGATCTCCGTCAGGCTGCGCTGCGTGTGCTCCATGCGCAGATACACCTTGCCGCGTACCAGCATCAACAGCAGCGGCGACTGCGCCCGTACCTCCCCGCCCTCACCTTCCACGACGTTGAGCAACTGGGACACCACCGGCGCATGGATCCAGCGCTGCGCGGTCTCCATGCGCTCCGCCACCACCGCAAAGTGCTGGCGAAACGAGGCGGGCAGGCCCGGCCAGGTCACCTCTTCAAACATCGCCAGCCAGCGCATTTCCTCGGGCAGGCTGGCATTCACCGTGGTCTGCAGGGTGTCGGTGATGGCGTTGTAGGCATTGCCCTCCAGGGACTCCTGCAAGGGGCGGTTGAGCACCATCACCGCCGCGTCCGGGTCCACCCCCAGGTCGGCGCGCCCCCGCAACTCCAGGCCGCGCACATAGTCACGCGTGGGGTTGCCGCATTCCAGCCGCCACGGGTGGCCATTCAGGTCGCCCCCCAGGTCAAAATGCCCGTCCACCGCCTGCGGCACCACCGCCAGGCGCTGGGTGGCCGCCCAACGCACCACCTCCTGGTTGGACACGGGCCGTGCGGCATTCGGGCCACCGGGCAGATGCAGCGCTTTGCGAAGACGGTCAAACATGGCGATTCGAAGCCCAAGGCTTCGCGGAAGTCACGGATGCAGGCATTATTGGGGGCATCGGCCGCTGCGGCAAACCGGCGGAACGCCTTCTGTGACCTGGTTCACCATGCCGGAAGGGCAAAGCGGCAAACGGCTGGTGCGGCCACTGCCCACGCGCATGGGCACTGCACCGCGCCGGAGCAACCCCGCCGCATTCACTTTTGGCGATCTGAACAGCCCACATGCTCTTCTCTATGGACCGCAGACTTGCCCTCATCACCGTGGCTGGTGCGCTGGCCGCTCCGGGGACCGCCCTGGCGCTGCCCGACGATGCATCGGCCCGGGTGCGCCAGCTGGTGCGCTGGTCCACCGCGACGGCCGACCACCAGGGCTTGCCGTTTGCCGTGATCGACAAGCCTGCCGCGCGCATCCACGTATTTTCGGCACAGGCCCAGTGGCTCGGCAGCGCGCCCGTGCTGCTGGGGGCCGCTGCGGGTGACCGCTCAGCCCCGGGCATCGGGGCCAAGCCTCTGTCCCACATCCGCCCGCACGAACGCACCACCCCTGCTGGCCGCTTTGTGACCGAGCCCGGCCGCAACCTGCAGGGTGATGACATTGTGTGGATCGACTACGACGCTGCCGTCTCACTGCACCGGGTGCGCAGCGTGAGCGCCGCAGAGCACCGCCTGCAGCGTCTTGCAAGCCCCGGCGCGCGGGACAAACGCATCAGCTACGGCTGCGTTAACGCACCTGCCGCGTTCTACGACCAGTTCATCGCACCTTGGTTCGGGCGAGCACCAGGGGTGATCTACGTGCTGCCGGACACCGAGCCTTTTGCTACATTTTTTGAAGCAGCCAGCGCATATGAATAGTGCGCTACCGGCCCATTTGATTCAATTTTCTTGCCCCGTACGGCTGGGGCTCACGCGCTGCCGCTTCCGGCAGTAGCCACGCACACGCCAACCAGACTCAAGCCGTTGCGCGCTGCAGGCGAAACACAGGCCGGCGGCCGCCCACCACCAGCCCCTTGGAGTTGCGGATGACAGCGTTTCTGCGCGGCGCCAGGGCCTCCTGCTGGGCTGCATCCAGCCATCCCAGCTGGTCCATAACCTCCACGGCAGCCGCCACCTGCGCCACCATGTTGCCGTCCATGATCTTGAGGGCAAAGGCCTCGCCACGGCTGCGGCTGCCCACCACCTGCACCCCGTCGGCCCCGGTCTTTGAGACCCAGTCGCCCCGCCCTGCCCGCATGAAATCCAGGTCGTGCCGACCGGTGCCGGAGCCCAGCTCCGGGCGTTGCACCATGGCATCGGCCAGTGCGGTCAGGCTCTGGTCCAGATCCGTGTCGGGCGCCCCACCCGCCAGGCGCGCATAGCCCCGGGCCAGGTGCGCGAGCGGCATGGCGTAGTTGGGGGCGGAGCAGCCGTCGATGCCCATGACCAGTTGCTCAGGCCCCAGCCCCACTGCCTGCGCCACCCGCTCACGAATCGCCCGCTGCAACGGGTGTGCAGGGTCCAGATGGTTGTCAAGCGGCCAGCCCTGCCGCACACAATGGGCGACAAAACCCGCGTGTTTGCCGCTGCAGTTGTTGTGGCGTTCGTCGGGCACAAGACCCTCTGGCAGCGAACCCAGCTCCAGCTCGGCAAACAGCGGCCGGTGACAGCCGCAGCGCAGGGCGTGGTAGCTCTGCCCCACACTGCCCAGCATGTGCTCAACCTGCTCGACATGCATGGCCTCACCGTTGTGGCTGGCGCACAGCAGGGCCAGTTCGCCCGCGCCCCAGCCCAGCGCCTGGGCGCCGCCAGACTGCATGAACGGCAGGGCCTGAAATGCCTTGATGGTGGAGCGCGTGAACGTGACCGTGTACGGGTCGCCCACCTGTGCCAGCACACGGCCATGGCGGTCGGCCACCGCCACGGCGCCCCAGTGCTGGCATTCGGCGAGGTCGCCCCGGGTCACCTCGATCAGCGGAACAAAACCCATGGTGATCTCCAGCGTGACTACTGCGCCGCCGGTGCGGGGGCCAGCGTCAGCTCATGGGCCCAGCTTGCGGGCTGGCGCTGCAGGGCGCGGTAGCCCGTCTGCGCCCAGGTGCTGCTCATGTCGCGGTAACGCGGCGAAAACACCAGGCCGCTTTGTCCGGTCTGGTAGATGAAGCGCGACTGCTCCAGGTCGGCCAGGTCGTACACCGCGCGCAGCGATGCGGCGTGGCGGTTCACAAACGGCCCCTTGGCTTCGCCCGCGTTGTACTGCCCCACGTTGACGGTGTAGGCGTCGCCATGCGATGGCTCGCTCACGTCAAAAAAGCGGGCCAGTGCAGGCACATTGCCAAATGGCCGGTGCACGCTGAGTGCCGGGTGCGCCGCACCCCAGCGCCATTGCGCGGGGTCTGCGCCGTAGGCCGCCTGCAGCCGGTCGAGCGCTCGTCCCAGGGCTGCGGCCGACTGCTCTGCACACGATGCCGGCTGGCACCACCAGGGGTCGTTGCGCTCCAGGATGCCCTCCAGCGCGGCCCGGTAGTCGCGTTTGCCGTAGGTGGCGGTAAACCGCGCGTCACCGATGCGCGGCACGATCAGGCCACGCGCCAGCTCGTCGGTCCATGCGGCAAACACCAGGGGCGCAGCCTTGCCCGCATCCATCACACCGTCAAAGCCTTGGAGCTGCTGTTGCGCAGCTGCGGCCAGGGGGTGTGATGACTTGGCCTGCTGCAGGTAGGGCAGCAGCCTGCGCGTGGCCAGCGAGGTCACATCGCGGTGGATGGCCTGCATGCTCGCGGCATCGTGCTTGTCGGTCGCCTCGATCAACTGCGCAATGCGTTCGTAGCGGTAGGGCAAGGCCCAGTCTTGGGTGAGGTAGTGGGGGTAGTCCGGCGCGGTCACCCGCTGGTTGGCGGTGGCAATCCAGCCCCGGGCGCCGTTGTCCTCGGGCGTCTGGTCATACGGCAGCCAGCCCTTCCAGTCGTACCGCGCATCCCAGCCCGGTGAGGGCGCCACGCCCCGGATGTCGTTGGCCGGGTCTCGCACGGGTGCGCGGCCTGCGGCCTTGAAACGGATATCGCCCTGGTCATCGGCCGCCACCACGTTCTGCATCGGCGAGTGGTAGTGCGACAGGGCCGCGAACAACGCGTCCACCGATTTCGCCTGGTTGGTCTGGAGGCCCGCCAGCACCGTCTGGTTGTCGGCATCGAGCGCGCTCCAGCGCAGCGCCAGCACGTATTTGCCGAGGTCCAGCACGTCCGCATGCGACTTCTGCGCGTCGCTCAACACAGGGCCATGCCGGGTGCTGCGCACTTTCAGGGCGACATCGGCCTGCCCTTTCACACGGATGGTTTCGTTGCGCACCGTGAAGGGTGCCCAGCCTTCGGGCGTGCGGTACTGCGAGGCATCAGCGGGGTTGATCTGCTCCAGGTACAGGTCCTGAACATCGGGACCCGTGTTGGTGAAGCCCCAGGCCACTTTGTCCGTACGGCCCAGCACCACAAAGGGCATGCCGGGCAAGGTGGCACCCACCGCGTCGATAGCACCCATGGGGGTGCCGTCAGACGCCTGGCCTGCGGGAGCCTGCAAGCCCGCAAAGTACCAGATGGCGGGTGCCGACAGGCCCAGGTGCGGGTCGTTGGCCAGCAGCGGTTTGCCACTGACGGTGCGGGTGCCCGCCAGCACCCAGTTGTTGCTGCCCTTGCCCTCGTTGGTACCTGCGTTGCGGGTCAGTTCGTCAGCCCAGGCCAGCATGCCGGCACTGATCTGGCGGGACAAAGGCCCGTCACCCAGCGCGGCAGATGCAGCCCCCCGGTCGACCGGTTCAGCGGCGGCCGCCGGTGCAGCAGAAGCGCTGGCATCGGTGGCCCGGTACACCCCCAGCTGCCGGTACAACGCGGCCAGGTCAGCCGAGGCTGCGGGGCGCTCGCCCGGGTACGGTGGCATCAGTTGCCACAAACGCTCGGTGTCCAGCGTTTTCGCAATGGACAGCCGCGCAAACTCGTTGCCCCAGTTGCCTCCCAGGTCCAGCGCCATCATCAGCGCCCAGCCCACGCTGTCCTCGGGCTCCCACATGGCGCCCGTGGCCCCACCCGGCTGAACGCCCAGGATATGGAACTCCGGCGGCAGCGCCTGGGGGCGGTTCTGGTGGAAGGCGTGAATGCCCTGGCTGTACGCCTGCAGGGCCTCCTGGGCATACAACGGCAGGCCTGCGTACTGCCGCCTGGCCGTGCCCATGATGTCCAGCGTGCGCATGAGCTTGTCGGTCTCCAGCGTGGCCGGCCCAAACACTTCGGACAGCTCGCCGTGCATCACGCGGCGGTTGAACTCCAGCTGCCAGGTGCGCTCCTGCGCATGCACGTAGCCCATCGCAAACCAGGCGTCTTGCGGGCTCTGCGCGCGGATGTGGGTGACGTCTGCGCCATCGCGCTGCACCTGCACGGCCTGCCGCAGGCCCTTCACGACCAACTTGCCATCCAGTGTCGCAAAGCTGCGCTGTACATACACGGCGGCCCCCGTGCCAGCCACCAAGGCCGCCACCACCAGCCCGACGGCCGTTCGCTTCATCCACGCCATGTCTCGTGTCTCCTGATTGTTCTGGGTTGTTTGTGTGGGTTCGGAAGTGAAAGGGCTGCGCGCTGACCGGGAGCCCGCCGCGCTGTGACAGCTGTCGGCGGCAGCCGACGGCCTCAGCCCAGATGAACGCTGGTGCCGGCGACCTGAAAGTTCATGATCGGAGCACTGGACTCGGTAAAGGGAACCCCCAGCGCAATCTGCCCCGTGCCATGCAGGATGCAGGCATCGCGGCGCAGCCGCACGGGCGAGTTGCTGCCGTCAAACCGCACCCAGGTGCCGAAGCTGCTCATGTCGGTCAGCACAAAGCCGCTGTTGCGCCAGTCGATGCGCGCATGCAGCCGTGAAACGCGGGGGTCATTGATGCACAGCTGGGCATGGTTGGCGCGCCCCACATGCACGGGCGCATCCGACGAAGTGAACGACATGTCCACCCCATGCCAGGAAAACTGGATCTGCCCCAGGATGGAATCGGCAGGAGCAAAACTGCTGACCAGCGCCGCCTGCATGGTGAGCGAATCGGGCTCTTCGTTCTCGCGCCACTCCACCTGGTAGAGCATCTGCAGCTCGGCCTTGCCGCGGATTTCCATCAGGCCCAGCTTGCGGTACCACACATCGGCAGCGGCCCCCGCCAGCAGCACAGTCGTCTCGGTGGCCCAGATTTCGGCGGGGCCCGCGCGCTCGCACAGGCGGGAGGCCACATTGACGGCATCGCCGTAACAGTCGCCATCCACATCGACCACCTCGCCACTGGCCACTCCCACGCGGATGTCCATGCGCAGCGGCTGCGGCCACCGGTCCAGACGCGCCTGGTGCTGGCGCAGCATGTGGGTGGTGGCAGTCACGGCACTGGCCGCATCACCAAACACACACAACACCCCGTCGCCCAGCTTCTTCACCACGCGGCCTGCATGCGCCTCGATGGTGTCACTGATCCACTGCGTGACCTGCGTCACCGCCTCGGTGGCGCGCTCGTTGCCCAGCGTTTCATACAACGAGGTGCTGCCCGAAATGTCGGCGAAGACCACCGTCGACAACACACTCATGAACGATGGCCGATTAGTAACATCATGTGAACCAGTTTAGTGCAAGCTCAACGAAGACGCATCTATCAAAGCGTCAACAATCCTTCGCCAAGGTCTTTGCGGGCCACGCACGCCAGTACTTGCGGCCTCACTGCAGGCGCTGGTGGTGGCAGTAGGCGTAGAGGGCGCGCATGTTGGGTGCCTGAAGACCCGGCAAAGCCCACGCCGAGCAGCGCACCTGTTCACCCGGTTGCCTCGCGTCAGGCCGCCGCAAGCCTTCGCGATGAATTGCGTAAAAGTTCGCAACAAACGGGGGCGTCGTGTTGTCTTTATGCAAAAACAGGAGCGTCACCCTTGCGTCAATCCTCACTCCCGCTTACTTTGATCGACTCTGTTACAAAAATCGCACAGCCCACCGTCCATGCGCTGGAACAAGCCCAATCTCCGCAACAACCTGCACGACCTGCTCGGTCGTGACAAGCCGTCATCGACGGCCTGGGTGCGCGACCAGGGTCTGGAAGAGGTGCGGCGTGCCATGCTGCACAGCCTGATGGGGTTGACCGGCTGCGAAGTGGCGCGCATGAACATGCGCCTGCGCTATGCGGGCGACATTGAAGCGCTGTGGTACCTGCGCAGCGATTTGCTCGACACGCTCACCCTGCTGCGCGGCGAGGCCATCGCGCAGACGGTGCTGGACCGGGTGACGCCGATGTTCCAGGGGCAGTTGCCGCTGTCGCTGCGGGTGCCACAAATGCCCAACGCACCCCGCGCGCACCTCTGAAACCCTGAGATTGCAGCCTTGACGGCCGGGGCCGGTCAATGCGCTGCGCCGGCAGCGTGCCACGCAGCGGCCCCGGGTTAGCGCCGCCTGTTCAGTGCTGGTGGCCCCAATAGATCAGCGCATCACGCTCTTCCACCGACAACGACACCGTTGCACCCACGGGCAGCAGCACCTTGGTCTCGACATGCCCAAACGGCAGGTTGGTCAGCACGGGCGCCTTGATCTGGGTGCGCAGCCAGTCCACCACCGACTGCAGCTTGTAGCCCTTGTCGTGCGGCGCCAGCTTGAAGTTGGTGAACTGCCCCAGTACCACGGCTTTCTGCTGGGCCAGCACACCGGCGTGCAGCAGCTGGGTCAGCATGCGCTCAACGCGGTAGGGATGTTCGTGCACATCCTCCACAAACAGCACCCCACCCTTGACCTGCGGGAAGTACGGCGTGCCGACCAGCGAAGCCAGCACCGCCAGGTTGCCGCCCCACAGGGTGGCGCTTTTCACATAGACGTTGGGCACAGCAGGCTTGCCGGTAGTGGCATGGGGCTTTTCCTTGTGCATGCGCCAGCCCGTGCCCTCGCCGTGGCCGGTCAGCAGGTCGTCAAAGCAGGCTTCCATGATGTCGTCGGGCGCGCCCTCCACGCCAAAGTCGGCCCCCAGCGACGGCCCCGCCCAGGTGGTGGCCCCGGTTTTGGCCAGCACGGCAAGCTGAAAGGCGGTGAAGTCGCTCACGCCCACGAAGTGGGTGCCCTTTTCGATGGCCTTGGCCACCGCCTTGTAGCGGATGCCCGGCAGGATGCGCGTGAGGCCATAGCCCCCGCGCGAGATCAGCGCCACATCGGCACCACTTGCCGCCGCACGGTGGATGGCGGCCAGCCGGGTGGCGTCGTCGCCCGCAAAGCGTGTGTGTGTGGCCAGCGCGTCCACATCTACCTCCACCTCATGGCCCTGGGCCTTGAGACGGGCGATGCCCCGCTTGAAGGCGGCCTTGTCGCGCACTGCACTGGAAGGCGAGTAGATGTAGATGTGCTTGGGACCGTGGTCGTGGTCGCACTGCGAGGGATCGTGATGGTGGTCGTGCAAAGCGCTCAGGCCCGGGTGGGGCCTGCTCCGTAAACAGGGGGGATGCCCGCTGCCCCATGCAGTCAAGGGGCGCCAGCGGGCACATCAGTGCGCGAAGTATTCCACAGCCTGTGCAGCAATGGCCTCGCCATGCTCCTGAACAAAGTGGCCCGCATGTGGCAGCACCACCGGCTCGGGGCCTCCACGGATGTTGTGTTGCAGCGCCCGCATGGTGGGCAGTCCCAGCACGGGGTCTTGCGCCCCCACCACCATCAGGCTGCGGCCTGGCCACCGGTGCTGCCAGAAATCGCGGGCTTCACGCGACAGCGCCGCACCGGCGTCATCCAGGGCGGCAGGGACACGTTCAGGGAACGCACGCAGCGCAGCCCGGTAACCTTTGTCCGGAAAGGGGGCATCGTAGGCTGCGAGTTCCGCAGCGCTCAGGTGCGGGTTGCCGCGTGCCAACAGGCGCCCTACCCCGTACAGCGGCTTGTCCCGGCACATCGCACGCCAGTCCACAAAGCCCTGGGGCAACGGTGCATCGCCTGTGGCCAGCAGCGTGTTCATCACCAGCAGGCCGCCAAACCGCTCGGGCATCGCCATGGGCAGCGTGAGGCCCAGGATGCCGCCCCAGTCCTGCACCACCAGCACGACACTGCGCAGGTCCAGCCGCTCGATCAGCTCCAGTAGCACCTGGCGGTGCCATTCGAACTGGTGCGCACCTTCCTTCTTGGGCTTGTCGCTTTTGCCAAAGCCGATCAGGTCGGGCGCCACCACGCGGTCGCCTGCAGCCAGAAAGGTGGGCAGCATGCGGCGATAGAGGTAGCTCCAGGCCGGGTTGCCATGCAGACACAGCCAGGTGCGCGATGCGTCGCGCGGGCCTTCGTCCAGGTAGTGCAGGCGCAGGCCCGCCAGACTCGGCAGGTCGCTGACGTAGTGGGGAGCCCAGGGGTAGCCGGGCAGGTTCGCGAAAGCCGCATCGGGTGTGCGCAAGGCATCGTCACGCAGGGGGTGGCGGGCCAATGCCTCGGCGCGCCGCTGAAGGCGCCGCTGCGCAAAAAAGCGGCTCAGCAGGCCGCCGCACTCCTCGGCCAGCACCCCGCCCTGCACCTCGGTCTGGTGGTTGATCTCGGCATGCCCAAACAGGTTGAGCACCGAGCCTGCCGCACCCGTCTTCGGCTCCATCGCGCCAAACACCACCCGTGCCAGGCGAGCATGCAGCATGGCGCCACTGCACATGGCGCAAGGCTCCAGCGTCACATACAGGCTGCAGCCGTCCAGCCGGTAGTTGCCCAGGCGCAGCGCCGCGGCACGCAGGGCCACGATCTCGGCATGGGCCGTCGGGTCGTGGCCTTCCACCGGGGCATTGCGGCCAGTGGCGATGACCTGGCCGTCCTTGACCACGATGGCGCCCACGGGCACCTCGCCCGCGCTGGCTGCGGCTTGCGCCTCGGCCAGGGCCAGTCGCATCCAGTGCGCATCGTCGGCGATTTTCATCACTATATTTTCAATAGCATCCAAGGCATGAAATATCAGCGCTTGAAGCCGATCTGGCTCATTTTTTCTCGTCTTCGGGCATGGGGCGTGCCTGTTGCATCAGGCCTTCTAACTGCTGCTTGACCTGCTGCTGCATCTGCTGGCTCTGTTCACGCACCGTGCCGGTCGGCGCCGACGCAGGCCCCGCCGCGCCTGTGGCGGTTTGCAATGCTGGCACGGGGGCACGCGTGGCCGCCAGTTGCTTCTTGGCCAGCAGTCCCACGATGGCCAGCACCACCACCAGTCCGACCAATCCAAACATTGCGCGCATACCTGAGCTCCTTGGCGGGCACCGGCGGCCCGCGCGTTCTTGCGATGGGATCTGACTGTAAAGCCAAACACCGCACGTAAAAACGGCCGCAGGGAGCGGCCGTTGGGTCAGGAGTCGCTGAAGCAACGCCGGAGAGTGACCTCAGTTCAATGCCACGCGGCTACCGTCCTTGAACGTGTACAAGGTCACGGCGGGCGTGGTCAACTCGCCCTTGGCGGTGAAAGCGATGTTGGCGGTCACGCCCTTGTATTCAGTCTTGGCGAGGAACGGCGCGAACACCTTGGGGTCCACCGAGTTGGCGCGCTTCATCGCGTCGGCCAGCACCATGGCGGCGTCATAGGCGTAGGGGCTGTAGATCTGGAACTGGCCGGGGAACTTGGCGTCGTAGCGCCTCTTCCAGTCCGAGCCGCCTTGCATCTTGTCCACCGACGCGCCGCCCGTCGCGCAGGTCACATTCTTCAGCGCGGGGGTCTTGCCCGACAGTTCGGGCAGCTTCTCGGTGCACAGCGCATCACCGCCGAAGAACTTCACGTTGCCCAAGCCCAGCTGCTCCATCTGGCGCAGCATGGGGCCGGCTTGGGCGTCCAGGCCGCCGTAGAAGATCGCGTCGGGCTTCTTGTTCTTGATGGCGGTGAGGATGGCCATGAAGTCGGTGGCCTTATCGTTGGTGAACTCCTCGGCCACCACTTTCAGGCCCTTTTGTTGCGCCGTCGCCTTGAAAACCGAGGCCACGCCCTGGCCATAGGCCGTGCGGTCGTCGATGATGGCCACGCTCTTGAGCTTGAGGTGGTCCGCACCAAACAAGGCCAGGGCAGCACCCAGCGCGTTGTCGTTGGCGATCAGGCGGAAGGTGGTCTTGTGGCCGGGCTTGGTCAGGTCGGGGTTGGAGGCCGAGGCCGTGATGTGTGGCAGGTCGCACTTGGCGTAGACCGCCGAGGCGGGAATGGAGGTGCCCGATTGCAGGTGCCCCACCACGCCCGCCACCTTCTGGTCACACAGCTTCTGGGCCACGGCGGTGGCCTGGCGTGGGTCGCCCGCGTCGTCTTCGGCCGCGATTTCAAACTTGATCTTCTTGCCGCCGATGACGAGGTTCTGGGCGTTCAGGTCGTCAATGGCCAGACGCACACCGTTTTCCGTGTCTTTACCGATGTGGGCAATGCCGCCCGACACCGGGCCCGCATGGGCGATCTTGACGGTCTGTACGTCCTGGGCAGAGGCCAGATGGGCCGCCAGCGCAAGGGCGGTCAGCGCAGAAATTCGGAACAGGGGCGAAGAAGCAAAAACGGGGCGCAGCACGGTACAAAGTCTCCTGGGTCGGTCAAAGCATCCTGTTGTGCACCGAACTTGTACACAACAAACCCCGCATCGTAGCCACCTCAACCCTCGTTTTCGCAAAATTACTAAGCAAACTTAGTAATTTGCTCCGGCATTAACCGGGCTAATACGTCCGGCGCGCACCGCCCGGCCAGGCAGGCTGGGATAATCACGCCCCATGTCCCTCCTGCCCCACCAGCTCGAACTGCTCTCGCCCGCGCGCGACGCAGACATTGGCATCGAAGCCATCAACCACGGCGCCGATGCCGTCTACATCGGCGGCCCGGCCTTTGGCGCGCGGGCCAGTGCGGGCAACGACATTCGGGACATCGAGCGCCTGGTCAGGCACGCGCACCGCTTCAACAGCCGCATCTTCATCACGCTCAACACCATCCTGCGCGACGACGAGCTCGAAGCCGCGCGCCAGATGGCCTGGCAGGTGTACGAAGCCGGTGCCGACGCCCTCATCATCCAGGACATGGGCCTGCTCGAAATCGACCTGCCGCCCATCCAGCTACACGCCAGCACCCAGACCGATATCCGCACGCCCGAAAAAGCACGCTTCTTGCAGGACGCGGGCCTCTCTCAGATCGTGCTGGCACGCGAGCTGACGGTGCAGCAGATCGCCGCAGTGCACAAGGCGCTGGGGCCCGTGGATGCGCCGGGGCGCGCCAACATCGAGTTCTTCATCCACGGCGCGTTGTGCGTGGCCTACAGTGGCCAGTGCAACATCAGCCATGCGCAAACGGGCCGCAGCGCCAACCGCGGCGACTGCAGCCAGGCCTGCCGCCTGCCCTACCAGGTGACCGACGCGCAGGGCCGCTTCATTGCGCACGACAAGCATGTGCTGAGCATGAAGGACAACAATCAGAGCGACAACCTGCGCGCCCTCATCGATGCGGGCGTGCGCAGCTTCAAGATCGAAGGGCGCTACAAGGACATGGGCTACGTGAAGAACATCACCGCCCACTACCGCACCTTGCTCGACGAGATCATCGAAGAGCGCGAGGCCCAAGGCCGGCCGCTGTCGCGCTCGTCCAGCGGTCGCACCACCTTCACCTTCACACCCGACCCACTGCAGAACTTCAACCGCGAGTTCACCGATTACTTCGTGACGGGCCGCAAGGAAGACATCGGCGCGTTCGACACCCCCAAGAACCCCGGCCAGGCCATCGGCTGGGTGACCAAGCTGGGCCCAGACTTTGTGGAGCTGGAACTGAGTGACCTGGCCACCGTGCTGCACAACGGCGACGGCCTGTGCTACTACGACCTGCACAAGGAACTGGTGGGCATGGCCATCAATGTGGCCGAACCGGTGTCGGCCCGCAGCGTGGGCCAATGGCGCGTGTACCCCAAGGACCCGATGGACGGCTTCAAGGACCTGCGCAAGGGCACCGAGGTCAACCGCAACCGCGACATGGACTGGGTGCGTACGCTGGAGAAAAAGTCCAGCGACCGCCGCATCGGCCTGTGGGCGCACCTGAGCGAAACGCCCACCGGCTTCAGCCTGATGCTGACCGACGAGGACGGCAACGTGGGCTGCGCATCCGTGCAGCAGACCCACCAGCCAGCCACTGACACGGCCAAGGCCGAGGTAAGCCTGCGCGAGCAGCTCGGCCGCTTTGGAGCCACGGTGTTTGCGGTGCATGACATTGCGCTGCAGCTCTCGCAGCCGTGGTTTGTGCCCGCCTCGGTGCTCAACGCTCTGCGCCGCGATGCCGTGGCCGACCTGGAAGCCAACCGCGCCCGCAACTTTGCCCGCCTGCCGCGCGCCACGCCGGTGGAGCCGCCTGCGCCCTACCCAGAGGACACGCTTTCTTTCCTGGGCAATGTGTTCAACCACAAGGCCCACGACTTCTACGTGCGCCACGGTGTGAAGGTGATCGCTGCGGCTTACGAGGCGCACGAAGAGGAAGGCGAGGTCAGCCTCATGATCACCAAGCACTGCGTGCGCTTTTCCATGAGCCTTTGCCCCAAACAGGCCAAGGGCGTGACGGGTGTCCAGGGCACCATCAAGGCCGAACCCTTGATGTTGATCAATGGCAAGGAAAAGCTGACCTTGCGCTTTGACTGCAAGCCCTGTGAAATGCATGTGGTGGGCAAGATCAAGCGCCAGGTGCTGAACCAGGTGCCAGAAGCCCCGCTCCAGTTCTACAAAGCCCGGCCGCAAGTCGCGCACTAAGGCAACGCCGAAGAAGTCCTTGTGCGGGCGTGCGGCCCGTTTCACCGATCGCCGCATGTCCCCATCCACCGCGCCGCACCTGCACCCCACCGACGCCGTGGCCCAGGCCCATGGCGTCAACCCTGACGCAGGCCTGCACGCCGACGAAGCGCTGCGCCGCAGCGCCACCCATGGCGCCAACGAGTTGGCCGCATCGCAGGACCGCCCCTGGTGGCGCCTGCTGGCCGACCAGTTCAAGGACTTCATGGTGCTGGTGCTGCTGGGTGCGGCCGTCATCTCGGGGCTGGTGGGCGAGGTCACCGACACGCTGGTGATCCTCGTCATCGTGGTGCTCAATGCCGTCATCGGCTTTGTGCAGGCCTGGCGCGCCGACCAGGCCATGGCGGCACTGCGCCAGCTGGCCGCGGCGCACGCCACCGTGCTGCGCAGCGGTGCGGTGCAGGTGGTTCCTGCCACCGTGCTCGTGCCTGGCGACATCGTGCTGCTGGAGGCGGGCAACCAGATCCCGGCCGACCTGCGGCTCATCGAGATCGCGCAGTTGCAGGTGGATGAATCGGCCCTCACGGGCGAGTCCGTCACGGTGGCCAAGCAGACCGAAGCCCTGGCAGCCGAAGACGTGGGCGCGCTCGGCGACCGCACCAACATGGCCTTCAAGGGCACCACCGCCACCCACGGCCGCGCACGCGGCCTGGTGGTGGCCACCGGCATGCGCACCGAGCTGGGCAAGGTGGCCACGCTGCTCGACACCGGCGACCGCAGCACGCCGCTGCAACTGCGCCTCGCGGCGTTTGGCAAGCGCCTGGCGATAGCGGTGCTGGGCATCTGCGCGGTGATCTTTGTGGTGGGCGTGCTGCGCGGCGAGGCGCCGCTGCTGATGGCCCTCACCGCCATCAGCCTGGCGGTGGCCGCCATCCCCGAGGCCCTGCCCGCCGTGGTCACGGTGCTGCTGGCCCTGGGGGCGCGCCGCATGGTGGCAGTGCATGCCCTGGTGCGGCGCCTGCCCTCGGTGGAGACCCTGGGCTCGGTCACCACCATCTGCTCAGACAAGACCGGCACCCTGACCCAGAACCGCATGCATGCCGAGCTGCTGCTGGCACACGGTGTGCGCTGGGTGCCCGGCGACCCCTTGCCCGGTGCGGCCCACGCCGAAGCCCTGTGCGCCGCCGCGCTGTGCAACGACGCCAAGCTGCAGGTTCACAACGAAGAGGGCCAGTCGGGCATCCACTGGCTGGGCGACCCCACCGAGACCGCGTTGGTGCTCGCCGCCCATGCGGGCGGGCTGGACAAGGCCCAGCTCGACGCTGCCAGCCCCCGCGTGCAGGAGCAACCGTTTGACTCCGACCGCAAGCGCATGACGACCTTCCACCGCGCGGCCGCAGGCATTGTGGCCTACACCAAAGGCGCGCCCGAATCCGTGCTGCCCCGCTGCGCCGCCCACTGGACGCCTGAAGGCGCTGCCGCACTAGACACCGCCAAGGTCCTCGCCACTGCCCAGCAGCTCGCTGCACAGGGGTTGCGCGTGCTGGCCCTCGCCCGCCGCAGCCACGCCCGCCTGCCCGACACCAACGACATCGACGCAGTAGAAAACCAGCTGGAGCTGCTGGGCCTGATCGCCCTCATCGACCCACCCCGCGCCGAGGCCCAGGCCGCAGTGCGCGACTGCATCAGTGCGGGCATCACGCCCGTAATGATCACGGGCGACCATCCTGCGACTGCACGCGCGATTGCGCACCGCCTGGGCATTGTGAAGAGCAGCGATGCCCCGGTGCTCACTGGCGCCGACCTGGCCACACTGGACGATGCTGCCCTGCGCGCCCGCGTGGAGCAGGTGCAGGTCTACGCCCGCGTGGACCCGGCGCAGAAGATCCGCATCGTCGAGGCGCTGCAGGCCCAGGGCCACTTTGTGGCCATGACAGGGGACGGCGTGAACGATGCCCCGGCGCTCAAGCGTGCCGACATCGGCGTGGCCATGGGCCAGGGCGGCACCGACGTGGCACGCGAGGCATCGAGCCTGGTGCTGCTGGACGACAACTTCGCCACCATCGTCGCGGCGGTGCGCGAAGGCCGCCGCATCTACGACAACATCCGCAAGTTTGTGCGCTACGCGATGACGGGCAACTCGGGCGAGATCTGGACCATCTTCCTCGCGCCGCTGTTGCTGCTGCCCATCCCTTTGCTGCCCATCCACATCCTGTGGGTCAACCTCGTCACAGACGGCCTGCCCGGCCTAGCGCTGGCCGCCGAACCGGCCGAGCGCGGCATCATGCAGCGCCCGCCCCGCGCGCCGCGCGAAAGCCTGTTTGCCCACGGCATGTGGCAGCACATCCTGGGTGTGGGCCTGCTCATCGGCGGGCTGTGCCTGGCGGTGCAGGCCTGGGCCCTGCACACCGGCCACACGCACTGGCAGACCATGGTGTTCACCGTGCTCACGCTGGCGCAGATGGCGCATGTGATCGCCATTCGCTCCGAATCCGAACCCATCTGGCGCCTGGGCCTGCTGAGCAACCGCCCGCTGCTGGGTGCCGTGCTGCTCACCTTTGCGCTGCAGATGGCCACCATCTATGTGCCCTGGCTCAACCCCATCTTCCGCACCGAGCCGCTGAGCCTGGGCGAGCTGGCCCTGTGCATTGGCGCAGCGCTGGTGGTGCTGGTGGTCGTGGAAGTCGAGAAGGCCTGGCGCCGTAGCCAGCAGGCGCGGCGCGCCACCCCAGAGCCCATGGACAGCGCCATGGACGAGCCCTCGGCCT
Source organism: Acidovorax delafieldii (assembly GCF_007993815.1). GTDB lineage: Bacteria > Pseudomonadota > Gammaproteobacteria > Burkholderiales > Burkholderiaceae_C > Acidovorax > Acidovorax delafieldii. The sequence continues at coordinate 209,586 of NZ_VJWE01000019.1, read as the reverse complement.
GAAAGAGTCCAGGGCGAACATGAACGTCATAAGCACATAGCCAACGATTCGATGACGCCAGGGGTCCAGGGTGCCAGAATGGCCCGCGCCATCGGCACATCGGGCCTCGTCCAGCAATGGGCCGAGCCCGGTTGTTCCACTCCCATCCCTTCAATGAAAGAGACAGCACCCATGCAGATCGAAACCCTGGCCGTCCACGCTGGCTACAGCCCCGACCCCACCACCAAGGCGGTGGCCGTGCCCATCTACCAGACGGTGGCCTACGCGTTTGACAGCGCCCAGCATGGCGCCGACCTGTTTGACTTGAAGGTGCCGGGCAACATCTACACCCGCATCATGAACCCCACCACCGACGTGCTCGAAAAGCGCGTCGCGGCCCTTGAAGGCGGCATTGCCGCGCTGGCCGTGGCCTCGGGCATGGCCGCCATCACCTACGCCATCCAGACCATTGCCGAGGCGGGCGACAACATCGTCTCGGCCAGCACGCTCTACGGCGGCACCTACAACCTGTTTGCCCACACGCTGCCGCAGCAGGGCATCACCACCCGCTTTGCCGACCCGCGCGACCCGGCCAGCTTTGCGCAGCACATCGATGCGCGCACCAAGGCCATCTTCATCGAGTCCATCGGCAACCCGCTGGGCAACGTGACCGACATCGCCGCGCTGGCCAAGGTGGCGCATGACCATGGCGTGCCGCTGATCGTGGACAACACGGTACCCAGCCCCTACCTGCTGCGCCCCATCGAGCATGGCGCCGATATCGTGGTGCACTCGCTCACCAAGTACCTGGGCGGCCACGGCAACAGCGTGGGCGGCGCGATTGTGGACAGCGGCAAATTCCCGTGGGCGGAGCACAAGGCACGCTTCCCGCGCCTGAACGAGCCCGACGTGAGCTACCACGGCGTGGTCTACACCGAGGCGCTGGGCCCCGCCGCCTTCATCGGCCGTGCACGCGTGGTGCCACTGCGCAACACGGGTGCGGCGCTGGCGCCGCTCAATGCCTTCCTGATCCTGCAAGGCATTGAAACCCTGGCGCTGCGCATGGACCGTATCTGCGACAACACGCTGGCCATTGCCCAGTACCTGCAAAGCCACCCCAAGGTCGAATGGGTGCGCTACGCCGGTCTGCCCGACCACCCGGACCACGCGCTGGTGCAACGCCAGTCAGGCGGCAAGGCATCGGGCATCCTGAGCTTTGGCGTGAAGAACAGCGACGCCGATCCACGTGCGGCAGGTGCCAGTTTCCTCGACGCGCTGCAGCTCTTCACGCGCCTCGTGAACATTGGCGATGCAAAGTCGCTGGCCACCCACCCCGCGTCCACCACCCACCGCCAGCTCAATCCCGAAGAGCTGGCCAAGGCGGGCGTGAGCGAAGGCATGGTGCGCCTGTCGGTCGGCATCGAGCACATCGACGACCTGCGGGCGGACCTGGCGCAGGCACTCGACAAGGTGTGATGTGCGAATGGCCATGCGCCCCCAAAAGCGCATGGCCAGGCACCTGACACCGTACTTTTGAGGATTTTTGCGTCCAAGCGCTAGTGGAATATGCGCCAACAGCTACACATTTGATAGCAAACAAGACCACGACACGTAGCGACACCGTCATGCCGGCCCCAACGCGGCGTGTCGATGACGGCCAGCGCCGGGCGCTGGCCGCCTTCAGCCGAGGTCGCGTGCCAGCCGAATGCCGGTGAACTGCCAGCGCGCCGTGGCCGGAAAGAAGTTGCGGTAGGTCCGTCGCTCGTGCCCTGGCGGCGTGGCGTTGGACGAGCCCCGCAGCACGTACTGGTTGACCATGAACTTGCCGTTGTACTCACCCACGGCGCCTTCAGCCACCCGGAAGCCTGGGTACGGCGCGTAGCTCGACTGCGTCCACTGCCACGCAGCGCCGTGCCACTGCGCCATGCCAGCGGCACCCTGCGCGGCCGCATGCTCCCATTCAGCCTCCGTGGGCAGGCGCGCGCCCACCCAGCGCGCGTAGGCATCGGCCTCGTAGTACGACAGATGCACCACCGGCTGGTTGCCCTGCAGCGGCTGCAGGCCGGCCAGCGTGAACTGGTGCCAGGCCCCGTCGATGCGATGCCAGTACAGCGGCTGCTCCAGACCCTGCGCCGCCCGCCAGTCCCAGCCTTCGGCCAGCCAGAGCAGTGGGTTGTGGTAGCCGCCACCTTCCACAAACGCCAGATACTCGGCCTGCGTCACCAACCGCGAGGCCAGCGCGTAGGGATGCAGATACACACGATGGCGCGGGCCCTCGTTGTCAAAGGCAAAGCCGCTGCCAGCGTGGCCGATATCGGCCAGCCCCCCGTCAAAGGAATGCCACGCCAGTGTTTGGTCAGCCTCGGGCGCCACAGCCTCTGAAGGCTTGGCGTAGGTAGGGAACAAGGGGTTGCAGGACAGCAGGTGCAGGATGTCGGTGAGCATCAGCTCCTGGTGCTGTTGCTCATGCTGCAGGCCCAGCTCGATCAGGCCACGCAGCGCAGCGTCGTGCGCCACAGTGGGCCACAGGCGCGCCATGCGGGCGTCCACGTCGGCCCGGTAGGCGAGCACCTCGTCCAGCGATGGCCGCGTGAGCAGCCCGCGCTGCGGACGCGGGTGCTTGGCGCCCACACCGTTGTAGTAGGAGTTGAACAGCACCCGGAACGCCGGTGCAAACGGCTGAAAACCGGGCTCGTGGGCTTCGAGCACAAAGGTCTCAAAGAACCAGGTGGTGTGGGCCAGGTGCCATTTGGTGGGACTGGCGTCGGGCATGGACTGCGCGGCGCAGTCCTCGGGCGACAGCGGAGCCGCCAGGGCCAGCGAGCGACCGCGCACGGCGGTGTAGCGCGCCAGCAGCGTGTCAAATGCGGTGGATGTCACGGTCATGGCAGCCACCGGTCAAGGACGGGCGTGGACGACCGCGAACCAGCCCCGCTCGTCTGTCCACGCCTGCGCCTGCGCAAAACCGGCGCGCGCAAGCATGTCGGTGAACACGGGCAACGGGTACTTGTAGCTGTTCTCGGTGTGGATGCGCTCGCCCTGGTCGAACCTGCGACCGCCGCCGGGCCAGCACACCTCGGTGTCAGAGGCGGCCTCCAGGTGCATTTCGATGCGCGACGCCTCGGGGTTGAAGAACGCACGGTGCTGCCACTGCGCCACGTCAAAGTCGCTGCCGATCAGGCGGTTCACATGCCGCAGCACATTGCGGTTGAACTCGGCGGTGACCCCCGCTGCATCGTCGTAGGCGGCTTCGAGCACCGCCACATCCTTGGGCAAATCGATGCCAATGAGCAGGCCGCCATCGTCGTCGATCAGCTCGCGCATGTGGGCCAGCAGCTCCAGCGCGTGCGGCGGGTCAAAGTTGCCGATGGACGAGCCCGGGTAGAACACGAGGCGCCCGGTGCGGGGAATGTCGTCAGGCAGTGACACCCCCAGGGTCATGTCGCCCGCCAGCGCGCGGGCATCCAGCGCCGGGAAGTCGTCGCGCAGCCCTTGCACCGCCTGCTCCAGAAAATCCGCCGAAATGTCCACGCCCACAAAACAGGCCGGCTGCACCAGATGGCACAGGGTGCGGGCCTTCTGGCAGTTGCCCGCGCCCAGTTCGATCAGGGTGCGGCCTGCGCCCACGGCGCCCGCGATGCTGTCTGCATGTGTCTGCATCAGCGCCATTTCGGTGCGTGTGGGGTAGTACTCCGGCAGGCGTGTGATGGCTTCAAACAGCTGCGAGCCATGCTGGTCGTAGAAATACTTGGGGGAGATGCGTGCGGGCCGCTGGGTCAGTCCGTGGGTGATGTCGGAATAGCGAGGCAGGAGCATGGGTCGTCAGGACGTTGGGGCGGCAGCGCCGCCGGGTGGTCAAAAGCAGAGGCACCTGGAGCGCCCACATTGCGGCACGCCCCACACGCTCCCCTGCCCCATTGTGCGTTGCCTCGCTGACTGCCGTGTGTAGGCCATTTCCGCACCCACAAAAAAAGGGCTGGCGCATGCGCCAGCCCTTCAGACCCTTGGAGAACTTTTATTGTCAGGAACGCAGGGCCCGCCTGGGGCCCTGTGCCCTTAGAAGCGCCAGCCCAGACCCACGCCCACCAGAACGGGGTCCACCTTGAAGGTGCCCAGCTTGGCACCGCCTGCGCTCACGTCGGTCTTGATGAAAACCTTCTTCACGTCGAAGTTGAGGTACAGGTTCTTGGCCAGCGGGATGTCCACACCCACTTGCAGCGCGGGGCCGAAGCTGTTGCGGTCAATGCTCACGCCTGCGGGCAGGTTCACGCTCGAGAAACGCGTGTAGTTCAGGCCCGCGCCCACGTAGGGCTTGAAGCCGGGGGCATCAAAGTGGTACTGCGCCAGCAGTGTGGGGGGCAGGTGCTTGAGCGTGCCAATGGCTGCGCCGCCAGCGCTGAGCGTGTGCTTCTGGGGCACGGTCAGGATCAGCTCGGCCGCGATGTTCTTGTTGAAGAAGTAGGTGACATCCACTTCAGGGATGGTCTTATTGTTGACCGACAGGCCCAGCGGTGTGCTGTCCTTGTTGGCGCTGTCCAGGTGCACCGCACGTGCACGGACCATCCAGGGGCCTTCAGCCTGTTGCGCCAGGGCAGCGCCAGAAGAGAGGGCACAGAGAACGGCGACAGCCAGCAGGTTCTTTTTCATGGTATTTCGCATCGGTTGGACGGGGACGACCCCCGTGCATGCATTGAACCGCTGCGGCCACGACCCGGCCTTGCCTTACCTCAAGCCCTCGGTAGTAACCCTTAGACCTAGATCAAGGAATACCCACTATCGAGCTGTGGACTTGCCCCGCAGGCGCTGAACCAGCGTCCACCCGGCCAGCACCAGGCCACCCGCCACGATGCCCACCACGGCGTTCAGCAGGTTGGGCACCAGCACCGCCCACAGCCCACCCACGGGCCATTGCGCCGCTGCCGTACCTGCAGCCTCAACCGCATGGTGCAACGCAGGCACGCCGTGCACCAGAATGCCACCGCCCACCAGAAACATCGCCGCAGTGCCCGCAATGGACAGCCCCTTCATCAGCCAGGGTGCTGCGCGCAGGATGCCCGATCCCAGGGCGCGCGCGGCGCTGCTGGCCTTGTTGTTGAGCCACAGGCCCAGGTCGTCCAGCTTGACGATACCCGCCACCAACCCATAGACACCGATGGTCATGATGACGGCGATGCCCGACAGCACCGTGAGCTGCTGCACGAAGGGCGCAGCGGCCACCGTGCCCAGCGTGATCGCAATGATTTCGGCCGACAGGATGAAGTCCGTGCGCACGGCGCCCTTGATCTTGTCCTTTTCAAAGGCCACCAGATCCACCGCCGGATTGGCATTGGCCTTGGCGTGGCTCTCATGCTCGGCCTCATCCTCATGCTGGGCGTGCAGCAGCTTGTGCGCTACCTTCTCAAAGCCCTCAAAGCACAAGAAGGCGCCCCCCACCATCAGCAGCGGCGTCACGGCCCACGGCGCAAAGGCGCTGATCAGCAGCGCAGCGGGCACCAGGATGACCTTGTTGATGAACGAGCCCTTGGCCACCGCCCACACCACCGGAATCTCGCGCTCAGCGCGCACCCCGGTCACCTGCTGGGCGTTGAGCGCCAGGTCGTCCCCCAGCACGCCCGCCGTCTTCTGTGCAGCCACCTTGGTCATCACCGACACATCGTCGGCCATGGCAGCGCTCTTTTTGGCCGCCACCTTGGTCATCAAGGCCACATCGTCGAGGATGGTGGCGATATCGTCGAGCAAAGCAAGCAGGCTGCCAGCGGCCATGGGAAGTCCTTGGGATGAGTCGCAAAAAAATGCGGCGAACAAGCCGCCGGTGTGCGCCGCACTATAGCAACGCACAGGCAACCGCCGCGCAAGCCCCCATCGTCGTGCAGCGGCCACGCCATTCGCAGATAGCCCCACATTGCCTGCGGGCATGCCTGCCCAGCCACAAGGCGCATACTCGCGCGCTCAACCACTACCCGCTATGGGGCCTTCTGCGGGCTTCACCGCCACGCCATGCCCGGCTACCTGACCAAGCAAGAAGACATCGCCATCACCGGCGCGGCAGACCTGATCATCCAGTCGCTGCTGGACAAGCAGCAGTTTGCCGACCCGCTGGGCGCCGCCGAGGCGCTGGGCATCTCATCGGCCGCCTGGCCCCTCTTCGGCCTGTTGTGGCCATCGGGCGCGCAGCTGGCTCAGCGCATGGCCAGCCGCCCCCTGCTGGCGGGCGAACGTGTGCTGGAGATCGGCTGCGGACTGGGTCTGGCCAGCCTGGTGTGCCACCGGCGCGGTATCGATGTCACTGCCAGCGACTGCCATCCTCTGGCCCAACAATTTCTGCAGGAAAACGCGCGCTTGAACGGCCTGTCACCCGTGAAGTACCGCACGGGTCAGTGGGGCTCGGACGCGCCAGCACCGGCCAACGCGGTGCAAGGCCAGTTCGACCTCATCATCGGCAGCGATGTGCTGTACGAACGCGACGCTCGTGCGTCCCTGGCCACCTTTCTGGACCACCACGCAGGCGACGGCGCGCAGATCTGGATCGTGGACCCGAACAGGGGCAACCGCTCCACCTTCCATAAGCAGATGGCTGTGCACCGTTTCGATGTGATCGAAGAGCGACTGGACCACCCCGCCCTGGCCGATGTGCCGGCGTACAAAGGGCGACTGCTGGTGTACCAGCGCACCTTAACAGCGGCCTGAACACGACTTTGAAGGGTTGGCCCGGCGCGATAGCGCCACCATCAGACCGCCGAGCCCGCGCACCCTAAGCGCCAGGGCAGCCGAGCAAGGGCCGCCCCGCAGCGAGGGCTGCGTCCCTCTTCCCGATTCGCGCAGCGAATCGAGAGAAGGGGGAAGCGGCGCAGCCGCTCAGGGGGATGCCCCCTGCTACCCCACCCACTTGCGCGCGTTGCGCCAGATGCGCATCCAGCCGCTGCACTGCGCCTTGTCTTCGCTGGTCCAGCTCATCTGCACGTTGCGGAACACGCGCTCGGGGTGCGGCATCATGGCCGTGAAGCGGCCGTCGGCCGTGGTCACTGCCGTCAGGCCACCCGCGCTGCCGTTGGGGTTGAACGGGTACTGCTCCGTCGCGCGGCCATGGTTGTCCACGTAGCGCATCGCAGCAATGGCCTTGCCGGCGTTGCCCCGGTACTTGAAGTTGGCATAGCCCTCGCCGTGTGCCACCGCAATCGGCAGGCGGCTGCCTGCCATGCCTTGCAGGAACAGGCTGGGAGATTCGAGCACTTCCACCAGCGACAGGCGGGCCTCGAAGCGCTCGCTCTGGTTGGTGGTGAAGCGTGGCCAGTCTTGTGCGCCGGGGATGATGTCGGCCAGCTCGGCAAACATCTGGCAGCCGTTGCAAACGCCCAGGCCGAACGTGTCGGTGCGACCGAAGAAGCCCTGGAACTGTGCGGCCAGCACCGGGTTGAAGGTGATGGACCGCGCCCAGCCAATGCCAGCGCCCAGCGTGTCGCCATAGCTGAAGCCGCCGCAGGCCACCACGCCCTTGAAGTCTTGGAGTTGGACGCGGCCGGTCTGCAGGTCGGTCATGTGCACGTCGTAGGCCTCAAAGCCCGCCTCGGTGAAGGCATAGGCCATCTCGATGTGCGAGTTCACGCCCTGCTCGCGCAGGATGGCGACCTTGGGTTTGGCAAGGTTCAAGTACGGCGCTGCCACGTTGTCCTTGGCATCGAATGTGAGGTGTACATGCATGCCGGGGTCGGTGGGCTCGCCCGCTGCGGCGTGTTCGGCATCGGCGTTGGCGGGGTTGTCGCGCTGCTGGCAAATCTTCCAGCTCACGGCGTCCCACACTTGGTGCAGGTCGGCCAGCGGCGCACTGAACACGGCCTTGGCATCGCGCCAGACCTGCAGCTCGCCCTTGCCAGCGTCGATCTCAGACGATGCCGGGCGTGTCTTGCCCACAAAGTGGCTGAACTTGGACAGGCCATGCTCACGCAAGGTTTGCATCACATCGTTGCGCTCGGCGGTGCGCACCTGCAGCAGCACGCCCAGCTCTTCGTTGAACAGGGCCTTGAGGGTCAGCTCATCACGGCGCGCGCCCACTTGGCCCGCCCAGTTCTTGGCATCGCCCGTGTCCATGCGGCTATCGTTGATGCCATCACCCTCGGTGACCAGCAAGTCCACATTCAGCGCCACACCCACATGGCCCGCAAACGCCATCTCGGCAGCAGCGGCCAGCAGGCCGCCATCGCTGCGGTCGTGATAGGCCAGTATCTGGCCCTTGGCGCGCAGCGCGTTCACGGCGTTGACGAGGTTAACCAAGTCTTTGGGGTCGTCTACATCGGGCACCACATCGCCGCTTTGGTCCAGCGTCTGGCCCAGGATGCTGCCGCCCATGCGGTTCTGGCCCTTGCCCAGGTCGATCAGCACCAGCGTGGTATCGGCCTCGGTGGCGTTGAGCTGGGGAGTGAGCGTGCCGCGCACGTCGGACAGCGAAGCAAAGGCGCTCACGATCAGGCTGACGGGCGACGTGACCTTCTTCTTGTCGCTGCCTTCCGACCACTGCGTGCGCATGGACAGACTGTCCTTGCCCACGGGAATGGACACGCCCAGCGCGGGGCACAGTTCCATGCCCACGGCCTTCACGGTTTCGTAGAGCGCAGCGTCTTCGCCGGGCTCGCCACACGCGGCCATCCAGTTGGCCGACAGCTTCACGCGCGGCAGCTCGATGGGGGCGGCCAGCAGGTTGGTGATGGCCTCGGCCACGGCCATGCGGCCTGAAGCCGGCGCGTTGATGGCGGCCAGCGGCGTGCGCTCGCCCATGCTCATGGCCTCGCCCGCAAAGCCCTTGTAGTCGGCCAGGGTCACGGCGCAATCGGCCACGGGCACCTGCCAGGGACCGACCATCTGGTCGCGGTGGCTCAGGCCACCCACAGTGCGGTCTCCGATGGTGATGAGGAAGCGCTTGGAGGCTACCGTGGGGTGGGCCAGCACGTCGATCACGGCCTTTTGCAGCGGCACGCCGGTCAGGTCCATGGGCGCGAATTCACGCACCACGGTCTTCACGTCACGGTGCATCTTGGGCGGCTTGCCCAACAGCACGTTCATGGGCATGTCCACGGGCAGCTTCTGGTCGTCGGCCGTAGCAGCAGGGTCGTGCAGCACCAGCTGGCGCTCTTCGGTGGCCGTGCCGATCACGGCAAACGGGCAGCGCTCGCGCTCACAAAAGGCTTTGAACTGCTCCAGCGATTCTGGCGCAATCGCCAGCACATAGCGTTCCTGGCTTTCGTTGCTCCAGATTTCCTTCGGGCTCATGCCGGACTCTTCGAGCTGCACCGCGCGCAGGTCAAAGCGGGCGCCACGGCCAGCGTCGTTGGTCAGCTCGGGGAAGGCGTTGGACAAACCGCCCGCGCCCACGTCGTGGATGGCGAGGATGGGATTGTTGCTGCCCTGCGCCCAGCAGTGGTTGATGACCTCTTGCGCACGGCGCTCGATCTCGGGGTTGCCGCGCTGCACCGAGTCAAAGTCCAGCTCGGCCGCATTGGTGCCGGTGGCCATGGAGCTGGCGGCACTGCCACCCATGCCGATGCGCATGCCGGGGCCGCCCAGCTGGATGAGCAGCGAGCCGGCGGGGAATTCGATTTTCTTGGTCAGCTCGGCATCGATCACGCCCACACCGCCCGCGATCATGATGGGCTTGTGGTAGCCGCGCTGCACACCACCCACGTTCTGCTCGTATTCGCGGAAGTAGCCGTTCAGGTTGGGGCGGCCGAACTCGTTGTTGAAAGCGGCGCCGCCCAGGGGCCCTTCGACCATGATCTGCAGCGGGCTGGCAATGTGCTCGGGCTTGCCCACGGTGCTGCCCCAGAGCTTGGACACGGTGAAGCCTGTGAGGCCCGCCTTGGGCTTGGAGCCCCGGCCGGTGGCGCCTTCGTCACGGATCTCGCCGCCCGCGCCGGTCGATGCGCCCGGGAAGGGCGAAATGGCCGTGGGGTGGTTGTGCGTTTCCACCTTCATCAGCACATGCTGGGTGACGCTACTTTTTTGATAGCTATTAGCGCATGATTCACTAGCGCTTGCGGCCATTTTGGCTACAAAACGCTCGACCTGATGGCCTTCCATGACCGAGGCGTTGTCCGAATACGCAATCACCGTGTGCTGGGGCGCCAGCTGGTGCGTATTGCGGATCATGCCGAACAGGCTCTTGTCCTGCGCCACGCCGTCGATGGTGAACTGGGCGTTGAAGATCTTATGACGGCAGTGCTCGCTGTTGGCCTGCGCGAACATCATCAACTCCACATCAGTGGGGTTGCGCTTCAGGCCCGTGAAGGCGGTCACGAGGTAGTCGATTTCATCGTCGGCCAGCGCCAGGCCGAAGCGGGTGTTGGCGGCTTCGAGCGCCTTTCGTCCTTGTTCGGGGCCACCGGTCAGCACATCCACATGCTCCATGGGGGCGGGCTGCAGTTCGGTGAACAGCGCGGCGGCGGCGCTGCGGTCGGCCACAACCGATTCGGTCATGCGGTCGTGCAGCAGTGCGGCAATCTGGCTCAGTTGCTCAGCGGTCAACTCCGGTGTCTTGCCCAGCAGGCCCGATTTCAGGCTGATGCGGTATTCGGTGATTCGCTCGACGCGGCGGATGGCGATGCCGCAGTTGCGCGCAATGTCGGTGGCCTTGGAGGCCCAGGGCGACAGGGTACCCAGGCGAGGCGTGACGATGAGCACGGCGCCATCTTCGGGGCCTGCGTAGGGGTCGCCGTAGGTCAGCAGCGCAGCCAGACGTTCTTGTTCGGCGGGCGTGGGGGCCGCATCGGTGGCGACCAGATGCACGAAACGCGCTGCAATGCCGCTGATCTTGGGGTGGATCGCCTCCAGGGCGGGTTGAAGTTGCTGAGCGCGGAAGGAGCTGAGGGCGTTGCCGCCCGCCAGCGTGGTCATGTGCAAGGTCACGGTAGCGGCCTGTTGGGGGGTGTCAGGGGTAGAGGGTGGCTCCGGGTGCCAGCGTGCAACCAGCACCGGAGCCCTCCATTTTACCGGGCAAGCCCAGGCCGCCTGCGCGGCTGGGGGGCCGATGGGATAATTGCGGCATGAGCATCACCATCAAAAGCGCCGAGGACATCGAGGGCATGCGCGTGGCCTGCCGCCTGGCCTCCGAAGTGCTGGACTACATCACGCCGCACATCAAGCCCGGCATCACCACCAAAGAGATCGACCGCCTGGGCGCCGAATGCATGGCCCAGCAGGGCACCATCTCGGCCACCGTGGGCTACCAGCCACCGGGCTACCCGCCCTACCCGGCGTCGCTGTGCACGTCGGTCAACCATGTGGTGTGCCACGGCATCCCCAACGACAAGCCGCTCAAGAAGGGCGACATCGTCAATGTGGACGTGACCGTGATCACCAAGGACGGCTGGTACGGCGACAACAGCCGTATGTTCCTGATCGGCGAATGCTCGATCGCCGCCAAGCGCCTGTCAGCGCTGACGTTTGAAGCCATGTGGCATGGCATCGTGCAGGTCAAGCCAGGCGCGCGGCTGGGGGATATCGGCCACGCGATCCAGAAGTTTGCCGAAGGGCACGGCTTCTCGGTGGTGCGCGAGTTCTGCGGCCACGGCATTGGCCAAAAGTTCCACGAAGAACCCCAGGTGTTGCACTATGGCAAGCCCGGCACGCTCGAAGAACTGGTACCCGGCATGGTGTTCACCATCGAGCCCATGATCAATGCCGGCCGCCGCGAAGTGAAGGAATTTGGCAACGACGGCTGGACCATCGTGACCAAGGACCACAGCCTGTCGGCCCAGTGGGAGCACACGGTACTGGTCACGCCCACGGGCTACGAGGTAATGACGTTGTCAGCGGGTTCGCCCCCGCTGCCGTCCTTTGTGACCGCCACCAAGACCTGAGGTGAGCGCCGGGCCACCGGTTCCCGCGCAAAAGGGCAGCCGCTTGCACAACTCTTGCATGGCTTTTTCATGGCCTCCCACGATACTTACCGACCATGACTGAACTCCATGCCCTGCGCGACGCCTACCGCAGCGACAAGGCCGCGCTGCTGGCGGCCATGCAATCCACCGGCGCATCGACACGCGGCATCCGTGTGCTGCTGCGCAAGCTGTCGTCGCTGGCGGGCAACCTGCTGCAGACCCTGTGGCAGCGTGCTGAGCTGCCCGACGATATGGCCCTGGTGGCCGTCGGCGGATTTGGGCGCGACCAGTTGTTCCCCTATTCCGATGTCGATGTCCTGCTGCTGCTGCCCGACGGCACGGCGCCCGAGGCCGGCAGTGCCTTGCGCACGAAACTGGAAGGCTTCATCGGTAGCTGCTGGGACACGGGCCTGGAGATCGGATCGAGCGTGCGCACGGTGGCCGAATGCCTTGCCGAAAGCGCGGGCGATGTCACCGTGCAGACCTCGCTGCTCGAATCGCGGCTGGTGTGCGGCAGCGCCGCGCTGTTTGCAGAATTCCAGCGCCAGTACCGCGCGCAGATGAACCCCCAGGCGTTTCTGGTCGCCAAGACCCTGGAGATGCGCCAGCGCCACACCAAGTACGAGAACACGCCCTATTCGCTGGAGCCCAATTGCAAGGAGTCGCCCGGCGGGCTGCGGGACCTGCAGATGATCCTGTGGGTGTCGCAGGCTGCCGGGCTGGGCAGCAACTGGAAGGAACTGGCCACCAGTGGCCTGGCCACGGCCTTCGAAGTGCGCCAGATCGAGCGCAACGAGGCGCTGCTGTGCCTGATCCGTGCCCGCCTGCATGCAGCGGCCGGGCGGCACGAAGACCGGCTGGTGTTCGACTTGCAGACCGCCGTGGCCGAGTCGTTCGGCTACCGCTCGCAAGCACCCGATGGCTCGCGCCTGCCCATGCGGGCCAGCGAAAGTCTGATGCGGCGGTACTACTGGGCAGCGAAGGCCGTGTCGCAACTCAGCCAGATCCTGCTGCTCAACATTGAAGAGCGCCTGAACCCATCGACCCATGAGCCGCGTCCGATCAACGAACGGTTCTTTGAGAAGGCGGGTCTTATCGAGGTGGCCAGCGACGACCTTTACACCCGCGACCCGCACGCGATCCTGGAGACCTTCCTGCTCTACCAGACCACGGTCGGGCTCAAGGACCTGTCGGCGCGCACCTTGCGTGCGCTGTACAACGCACGCGGCGTGATGGACAGCGCCTTCCGTCGAGACCCGGTCAACCGCGATGCCTTCATGCGCATCCTGCAGCAGCCCTCGGGCATCACGCACGCCATGCGGTTGATGAACCAGACCTCGGTGCTAGGCCGCTACCTGTGGCCGTTCCGTCGCATCGTGGGGCAGATGCAGCATGACCTGTTCCACGTCTACACGGTGGACCAGCACATTCTGATGGTGCTGCGCAACGTGCGCCGCTTCTTCATGGCCGAGCATGCGCACGAATACCCCTTTTGCTCGCAGCTGGCGGGCGGCTGGGACAAGCCCTGGATTTTGTATGTGGCGGCGCTTTTCCATGACATTGGCAAGGGACGCGGTGGCGACCACTCGCAAATCGGCGCAGAAGAAGTACGGCGCTTTTGCCGCCAGCACGGCGTGGACCGCGAAGATGGCCGGCTCATCGAGTTTCTGGTGCGTGAGCACCTGACCATGAGCACTGTGGCGCAAAAGCAGGACCTGAGCGACCCCGATGTGATTGCTGCCTTTGCACGCCGCGTGGGCAACGAACGCAACCTCACGGCCATGTACCTGCTCACGGTAGCGGACATCCGCGGCACCAGCCCCAAGGTCTGGAATGCCTGGAAAGGCAAGCTGCTGGAAGACCTGTACCGCGCCACGCTGCGCACCCTGGGTGGCCGCGCACCCGATGCTGCGGCCGAAATCGAAGCCCGCAAGCGCGACGCGCTGGTACTGCTGGCGCTCAACGCCCTGCCCTTTGAAGCGCACAAGGCGCTGTGGGCCACGCTGGATGTGAGCTATTTCATGCGCCACGACGCTGCCGACATTGCCTGGCACACACGCCACCTGTCGCGCCATGTGGGCACGGCCAAGCCGGTGGTGCGCGCCCGCCAGTCGCTGGCGGGTGATGGGCTGCAGGTGATGGTCTACGCCGCCGACCAGGCCGACCTGTTTGCACGCATCTGCGGCTACTTCGACCGTGTGGGTTTCAGCATCCTCGATGCGCGGGTGCACACCGCCAACAACGGCTATGCGCTGGACACCTTTCAGGTTGTGGCCTCTTCGGCATCGGAGCAGCCCGGACACTACCGCGAGCTGACCCACATGGTGGAGAGCGACCTGATGCGCGTGATCGAGGAAGGCGGCCCTTTGCCAGAACCCACCCGCAAGCGGGTGTCACGCCGGGTCAAGAGCTTTCCCGTAGCGCCCCGGGTGACCTTGCGCCCCGACGAAAAGGCGCAGCGCTGGCTGCTGGCGATCTCGGCCAGCGACCGTGCCGGTCTGCTCTATCTCGTGGCACGCATCCTGGCGCAGCACCACCTGAGCGTGCAACTGGCCAAGGTCAGTACCCTGGGCGAGCGGGTGGAAGACACCTTTCTCATCCAGGGCCCAGAGCTGCAGAACAACGCCCGCCAGATCCAGATCGAGACCGAGCTGCTGCAGGAACTGTCGTCCTGACCGCGCAGGGATAGGCCCAGGAGAGGATCCCTATCAGTCGTCTTCGGTGGCACTGATCTCAGGGAACAGCACCTCGGTAAAACCGAACTGCGTGAAATCACGCACCCGCATGGGATACAGCTTGCCGATCAGGTGGTCGCATTCGTGCTGTACGACACGCGCATGGAAGCCATCTACCGTGCGGTCAATGGGGTCGCCGTACAAATCGAAGCCTGTGTAGCGGATGCGCGACCAGCGGGGCACCTTGCCGCGCAAACCGGGCACGGAGAGGCAACCCTCCCAGTCTTCCTCTTCTTCCACCCCCAGGGGCGTGATCACCGGGTTGAGCAGTACGGTGGGCGGCACAAGCGGCCGATCCGGATAGCGCGGATTGCGGTCGTTGGAACCAAAGATCACCAGTTGCAGATCTACCCCAATCTGCGGCGCGGCAAGGCCGGCTCCGTTCACGGAGGCCATGGTCTCGAACATATCCCGCACCAGCTGATGCAACTCGTCAGTGTCGAACGCAGTGACAGGCTGCGCCACGCGCAGCAGGCGGGGGTCGCCCATTTTCAAAATGGTGTGGATGGTCATGAAATATGAGACAGGCTTGGAGACAAGGCACAGACCGCCAAATTGGCAGCAGGGTGCCCAGCATATCGCGCCATGCGGCTTCAGGTTGGCGCGTGGGTTTGCGAACCGATGCAGTCAGTTTTGTGGATTCGGGACAATTTTTGTGTATATAATCTAAGTCTTGTTCCTCGATAGCTCAGTCGGTAGAGCGCCGGACTGTTAATCCGTAGGTCCCTGGTTCGAGCCCAGGTCGAGGAGCCAAGAATTTGCAGGCCCTGCATGAAAAAAGCGGGGCCTTTTAATTAGTCAGTTGATAGATACCGATCATTCCTCGATAGCTCAGTCGGTAGAGCGCCGGACTGTTAATCCGTAGGTCCCTGGTTCGAGCCCAGGTCGAGGAGCCAATCTGAAAAAGCCCCACACTTTCTGAGTGTGGGGCTTTTTTGTTGGCCGAAACCCCATCACGCAGCGCGCCAGTGCTTGCCAGACAATAGTGCCTTTGCGACACACGCCCGCATGCCCGCGCAACTCCCCTGGCTCGAACCTGACGCCCCCCTTCCAGCCCCGACCCTTGCGTGGGGAGAGGGCGACCCTGCGCCGGGACTGCTGGCGGCAGGTGGTGCACTGGATGTGGACAGCCTCCGTGCCGCGTATGCGCAGGGTACTTTTCCCTGGTATGGCCCTGGGCAACCCATCCTGTGGTGGGCACCCGATCCGCGCATGGTGCTGCCAGTGTCGGAATTTCGGCTGCATCGATCACTGAACAAACGGCTGCAGGCGTTTCGCAGACAGGCGCATTGCGAAATACGCGTCGATAGCGCATTCCATGACGTCATCACGGCTTGTGCCACCAAGGAACGCGAGGGCCAGGCTGGAACCTGGATCGTGCCGGAGATGGTGAACGCCTACACTGATTTACACCGAGCAGGCCATGCCCACAGCGTGGAAACCTGGGTGGACGACCAACTCATAGGGGGCCTGTACTGCGTGGCGCTGGGTCGTGCGGTGTTCGGAGAATCCATGTTTGCCCATGCGACCGACGCCTCCAAGATCGCTCTTGCAGCCTTGGTCTGCCTGTGCCGCCGTCATGGCATCACCTTGATTGACTGCCAGCAGAATACGCGGCACCTGACCTCCCTGGGCGGCCGGGAAATACCCCGCGCCGATTTCCTGGTACATGTGGACAAAGCGCGACAACAGCCTGCCATCCCCTGGAGATTTGAGCCCGTATACTGGAACGAGCTGCTGCCACCCAAGATCGATCCGGCATGACGCAACTCAATGACCTTCCACTGCAGACCCTGCAGTTTTACGCGACAGCCCCCTACCCCTGCAGTTACCTGCCGGACCGTCAGGCACGATCGCAGGTCGCCACCCCCAGCCATCTGATCCAGAGCGATCTCTATTCCGACCTCGTAACCAAAGGGTTTCGCCGCAGTGGCATGTTCACCTACCGCCCCTATTGCGACGGATGCCAGGCGTGTACACCGCTGCGGGTCCTGGTCAACGAATTCAAGCCTGATCGCAGTCAAAGACGCGCGGCAACACGCCACGGCCAACTGCAGGCCCGGGTGCTACGGCTGTGTTTTGTGCCCGAACATTACCAGCTGTACCTGCGCTACCAGAACGGCCGCCATGCAGGCGGTGGCATGGACCATGACAGCATCGACCAGTACACACAGTTTCTGCTGCAAAGCAGGGTGAACTCAAGACTGGTGGAGTTCCGCGAGACCGACGCATCAGGCGAACCCGGTGCGCTCAAGATGGTCTCCATTCTTGACGTGCTCGATGACGGCCTGTCTGCCGTGTATACGTTTTACGAACCCGAGCCCCATTGCAGCTACGGCACCTACAACGTTATGTGGCAAATTGCGCAAGCCCATGCACTTGGCCTGCCCCATGTCTACCTGGGGTACTGGATAGAAACCAGCCCCAAGATGAACTACAAGGCACGCTTTGTGCCCCATGAAATCCGTACCGATGGGCTATGGCACCGGGTAGCAGACACCGGCCACGCGAGCACCTGAATACGCGTTAACATTTCACAAGATAAAATGTAGCGGCCTTCGCACCATAGCCGCTCATGAAAAAAACCGATTCCAGCATCCCTCTCAAACCCAGCGTTCAGGTGCTTGAGCGCATGTTCACTCTGATCGATGTTCTGGCTTCTCGTGAAGAGGCGATTTCCCTCAAGGAAATCAGCGAAAAGACAGGGCTGCACCCCTCTACGACTCACCGCATCCTGAATGACCTGACCATCGGACGGTTTGTGGACCGCCCCGAATCTGGCAGCTACCGGCTCGGCATGCGTCTGCTGGAGCTGGGCAACCTGGTGAAGGCACGCCTGAGCGTTCGTGATGCGGCGCTGACCCCCATGCGCAGTCTGCACAAGCTGATCCAGCAGCCCGTGAACCTGAGCATGCGCCAGGGCGATGAGATTGTGTATGTGGAGCGCGCCTACAGTGAGCGGTCGGGTATGCAGGTGGTGCGAGCCATCGGCGGCAGGGCACCACTGCACCTGACCTCTACAGGAAAGCTCTTCCTCGCACTGGATGACCCCCAGCGCGTTCGTGCCTACGCCACCCGCACCGGTCTTGCAGGCCATACCCGCAACAGCATCACCCAGCTGCCCGTGCTGGAGCGAGAACTGGCAAAGGCCCGGCAATACGGCATTGCCCGCGATAACGAAGAGCTTGAGTTGGGCGTGCGCTGTATGGCAGCCGGTGTGTATGACGACCAGGGAAAACTGGTAGCAGGCCTGTCCATTTCAGCCCCCGCTGACAGACTGGATGAAGGCTGGCTCCCCAAGCTGCAAGCAACGGCGAACGAAATTTCACTGGCCCTGGGTCATACACCAAGTACCGACGCCAGTCACAACCCAATCACCAACCAACGCACCGAATTGCGTTGACGTTCTACATCCACACCCCATTTGCCAAAGGCGCCATGGACGGGGCCGCAGTGGCGCATTGAGGCATCGAGGCTGGCGCTGCACGGTGTGGATGGGACACGCGCGGCAGGCCTCCGGCACGGTCTTGCCAGCTCATCGCGTCCCAACCCATTCAAGGCAAGAGATGACCGCTGACCCGATTCACCCAAGACCATTTGCGAGTACGGACTCGCACTACAAACAAAAACGCCTGACAGGACCAGCCTGTCAGGCGCATGTGGGGAGATGTCTGCCTATCAGCCGTTGTTGCTCCGTACCGCCTGTAAAGGTGCGGCCAGCGAAGGATTCGACTCCACCCAGCGGCGCACCCGCTCGGCATCGCCCAATCGACTGAATTTACCTGCAGAGTCCAGGAACACCATGATCAATTTGCGCCCGGCCACCTGGGCTTGCATCACCAAGCAACGCCCTGCCTCGGAGATATAACCGGTCTTCTGCAGACCGATGTCCCAGGTAGGATTTTTCACGAGACCGTTGGTGTTGTTGTACTGAAGCGTCTTATGCCCCACCGCCACTTCATAGCCGGGGGAAGTGGACAGCTCGCGCAACAAAGGATCTCCATGCGCCACACCCACCAGCGTTGCAAGATCGCGGGCACTGGACTGGTTACGGCTGGACAGACCAGTGGGCTCCACATAGTGAGTATCGTTCATGCCCAGCGACTTGGCCTTGGAGTTCATTTGCGTCACAAAGACCTCCAACCCACCCGGGTAAGTACGACCCAGTGCATGGGCTGCCCGGTTCTCGCTGGACATCAGCGCCAAGTGCAGCATCTCGCCACGCGTTAGCGTGGTACCCACGGTCAGACGCGACCGACTCCCCTTTTCGGTGTCTACATCGTCCTGCGTAATGGTGACAGGCTCGTCCATGGGCAACTTGGCCTGCGAAATCAGCATGCCCGTCATGAGCTTGGTCAGCGAGGCGATGGGAAGCACAGCCTGATCGTTCTTGCGGAGCAACACCTCATGGGTGTCTTGGTCCACCACCAGCGCTACGCTGGACTTGAGGTCCAGCGGATCATTGACCTCGTGCAAGCCCGCCATCTGGCCGAAAGAGGGCTTGGCTGGAACAAACGCCACCTTGGTAGGTGCTTTGGCAGTCCGGGCAGCGACGCGCGTGGGCTTGATGCTGGCGGCCACCTTGCGTGGTGCCACGGCACGCTTCGCGTTGCTTGCGCTGACCTGCTGTTTTTTGACCCCTGGCTTTTTGACATCTGCCGCATGCACAGAGGGGGAAATGAGGGCAGCGCTCACGAGCGCGAAACCCATCCACTGGAAAAATCGATTCACTGCAGCGTTGCGGCGATGGTGCATCAAAGTGCTCCAAACGGTAAGAATTATTGAGCAGTGTACAGAATCAAAAAAAGTCGCGCAAGATCAATACCTTGCGCGACTTTCCGAGAAAGTGAGTGAATTATAAATTGATCACTCAGCCTTGTGCGGCCACCCGATCGGCTTTACTTTGTAACTTGTTCAAAGCGCTAAGGTAGGCCTTCGCCGACGCCACGACGATGTCTGGGTCCGCGCCCACACCATTCACCACACGCCCGCTGTTCTGCAACCGCACTGTGACCTCGCCCTGGCTCTCGGTAGAGCCACTGATGGCATTGACGGAATACAACACCATTTCGGCGCCACTCTTCACATGCGATTCGATGGCCTTGAGCGAGGCGTCGACAGGACCGTTGCCCTCGGCCTCGCCGCGCACCTCATGCCCATCCACGGTGAACACGATGCGCGCACGGGGCTGCTCACCGGTTTCGCTTTGCTGGAACAAGGATACGAACCCGTATTGCTCTTTTTCAGCAGTCACGCTCTCGTCGCTCACCAGTGCCAAGATATCTTCGTCAAAGATCTCGCTCTTGCGATCGGCCAATTCCTTGAAGCGCGTGAAAGCGGTGTTGACTTCAGTTTCGCTGTCCAGGCTGACACCCAGTTCCTGCAGGCGCTGTTTGAAGGCGTTACGACCACTGAGCTTGCCCAGCACGATCTTGTTGGCGCTCCAGCCCACATCTTCCGCCCGCATGATCTCGTAGGTATCGCGTGCCTTGAGCACGCCATCCTGGTGGATACCGCTGGCATGAGCAAATGCGTTGGCACCCACCACGGCCTTGTTGGGCTGCACCACAAAACCAGTGGTCTGGCTGACCATGCGGCTGGCTGCGACAATGTGCTGGGTATCAATCCCCAGTTCAAGGCCAAAGTAGTCACGGCGGGTCTTGACTGCCATCACGACCTCTTCGAGGGAGCAATTACCGGCGCGCTCACCCAGACCGTTGATGGTGCATTCGACCTGCCGCGCACCACCAATCTTCACACCGGCGAGCGAGTTGGCCACTGCCATGCCCAGATCATTGTGGCAATGCACCGACCAGATCGCCTTGTCGCTATTGGGGATGCGCTCGCGCAGTGTCTTGATGAAGTTGCCGTACAACTCCGGAACGGCATAGCCCACGGTATCGGGCACGTTGATGGTGGTGGCACCTTCTGCAATCACGGCTTCCAGCACGCGGCACAAAAAGTCGGGGTCGCTGCGGTAGCCGTCCTCAGGGCTGAACTCGATGTCACCCACCAGGTTGCGGGCGAAACGGACCGACTGTTTGGCCTGCTCCAGCACCTGGTCAGGCGTCATCCGCAGCTTTTTCTCCATGTGCAACGCCGAAGTGGCAATGAAGGTGTGAATACGGGCACTCGCCGCGCCCTTGAGGGCCTCGGCAGCGCGTGAAATATCACGATCATTGGCCCGAGACAGGGAACAGATGGTGGACTCCTTGATGGCGTTGGCAATCGCCTGAACGGCTTCAAAGTCGCCATTGGAGCTGGCTGCAAAACCGGCCTCGATCACATCCACCTTCAGACGCTCGAGCTGGCGGGCAATGCGCAGCTTCTCGTCCTTGGTCATCGAGGCGCCGGGAGACTGCTCCCCATCGCGCAAGGTGGTATCGAAAATGATCAGTTTGTCAGCCATGTTGTTCTCCTGGTATCAGTGGGTGGGGCCCCGCAACGTAGAAATCTGGCGCCCAAAACAAAAGGCCCGTCGCGGGTGCAAACGGGCCTTTGTGGAAAGTGTGCGCGTGCGCCTACTGTCTCCGCCCGTGGGGAGGTAGCAGTAGCGCCAGAGCAAACAAATTCATATGGCGCAATGTAGCACAACTGGCCGGATATCACGGTCATCACTTGTGCAGACCGCGCTCGTCAGGTTCGTCGGTAGAGGTGCTGATCACGCTGCTGTGCTGCCCTTTGGCCTTGCGCCAGGCGTACACACCATAACCACTCAGGCCATAGAACACGAACACACCAAACAGCACGATAGGGGGGTGGATGTTGATGACAGCGATGCCCAGCGCGATGAGCACGATGGCAGCAAAAGGCACGCTCTTTTTCATCTGCACATCCTTGAAGCTGTAGAACGGCACATTGGTCACCATGGTGAGCCCTGCATACAGCGTGAAGGAGAACATGATCCAGGTCACCTGGCTCCATGTCAGCCAGTGGTCTTCGCCGGGACGCACGCCCAGCTCGGTCATCAACCAGATAAATCCTGCCACCAAGGCCGCAGCGGCTGGTGAAGGCAGCCCCTGGAAATAGCGCTTGTCCACAACGCCCGTATTCACGTTAAAGCGCGCCAGGCGAAGCGCCGCACAGGCACAGTACACAAACGCAGCAATCCAGCCCCAGCGGCCCAGACCCTGCAGGGACCACTCATAGGCAATCAGGGCAGGCGCAGCACCAAAGGACACCATGTCGGACAACGAGTCCATCTGCTCGCCAAACGCACTCTGGGTATTGGTCATGCGGGCCACGCGCCCGTCCAGGCTGTCGAGCACCATCGCGCAGAAGACGCCCACCGCCGCCTGATCAAACCGGCCATTCATGGCCATGACGATGGAGTAAAAGCCCCCAAACAGCGCCGCCAGCGTGAACAGATTGGGCAGGATGTAGATGCCTTTGCGCCTTTTGCGCACCATCACACCGGGGTTCTCGGTGGACTCATTGCCGTCATGCATCAAACAGACCTCCAGCGCTTGCAAATATTGCACAAGCAGCTATTAAATTTATAGTATTGAACCATTTCCCGCAGGAATGCCGACTGCCAAGCGCGCAAAAGGCGAAGGCCGCAGTGTAGCGCCTGCACACCGTGCCGCCCGCCAATGAAAAAGGCCACCGAAGTGGCCTTTTGACGCTTCAGAAACGAAACATCAGTTGCGGGTCTGGTCGACCAGCTTGTTCTTGGCGATCCAGGGCATCATGGCGCGCAGCTGGCCGCCCACCTTTTCGATGCTGTGGTCGGCCGTGTTGCGGCGGCGGGCCGTCATCGATGGGTAGTTCAGGCGGCCTTCCTGGATGAACATCTTGGCGTAGTCACCGTTCTGGATGCGCTTGAGGGCATTGCGCATGGCAGCGCGCGACTGCTCATTGATCACTTCAGGGCCGGTCACGTACTCGCCGTATTCGGCGTTGTTCGAGATCGAGTAGTTCATGTTGGCGATGCCACCTTCGTAGATCAGGTCCACGATGAGCTTGAGCTCGTGCAGGCATTCGAAGTAGGCCATTTCGGGCGCATAACCGGCTTCGACCAGGGTTTCGTAACCCATCTTGATCAGCTCGACGGCACCGCCGCACAGCACGGCCTGTTCGCCGAACAGGTCGGTCTCGGTTTCTTCCTTGAAGTTGGTCTCGATGATGCCAGCCTTGCCACCGCCGTTGGCAGCAGCGTAGCTCAAGGCCAGGTCACGGGCCTTGCCGGACTTGTCTTGGTGCACTGCGACCAGGTGGGGCACGCCGCCGCCTTGGGTGTAAGTGTTGCGCACAGTGTGGCCTGGGGCCTTGGGGGCAACCATCCACACGTCCAGGTCGGCGCGGGGCACGACTTGGTTGTAGTGCACGTTGAAACCGTGGGCAAAGGCCAGCGAAGCGCCTTGCTTGATGTTGGGTTCGACGTTGTTCTTGTACACGGCTGCGATGTCTTCATCGGGCAGCAGGATCATGACCACGTCAGCGGCCTTCACAGCGTCGTTGACTTCCAGCACGTTCAGGCCGGCCTTGCCAACCTTGTCCCACGAGGCACCGCCCTTGCGCAGGCCGACCACCACCTTCACGCCGCTGTCGTTCAGGTTTTGTGCGTGGGCATGGCCCTGCGAGCCGTAGCCGATGATGGCCACGGTCTTGCCCTTGATCAGGCTCAGGTCGGTGTCTTTGTCGTAGAAAACTTTCATGGGTCACTCCGGTTGAAATGCGTTGTTGGGGGGATTGAAATGGGAAAAACGGGGTGAATTGTCTTACACACGCAAAATTCGCTCGCCCCGGCCGATGCCGCTGGCGCCCGTGCGCACGGTTTCCAGGATGGCCGTGCGGTCGATGGCTTGCAGGAACGCGTCGTTTTTGGACTGATCGCCCGTCAGCTCGATGGTGTAGCTCTTCTCGGTCACGTCGATGATGCGACCACGGAAGATATCCGCCATGCGCTTCATCTCCTCGCGCTCTTTGCCCACCGCGCGCACCTTCACCATCATGAGCTCACGCTCGGTGTAGGCACCTTCGGTGAGGTCAACCACCTTGACCACTTCAATGAGGCGGTTCAGATGCTTGGTGATCTGCTCGATCACGTCATCGGAGCCCGTGGTCTGGATGGTCATGCGCGACAGCGATGCATCCTCGGTGGGCGCCACGGTGAGCGACTCGATGTTGTAGCCACGGGCCGAGAACAGACCCACGACGCGGGAAAGAGCACCAGGCTCGTTTTCCAGCAAGACAGCAATGATGTGTTTCATGATGAAGAGATTCCTCTTTTTGCTGCCCTCCCCCATGCACGGTAATGCATGGGCTTGGCAGGCAATAGATTCGTCAAAAATTTAGATGCTATCTATTCGATAGCTGGTAGCACATGAAAAACATGCGCCTGAGGCCGATTTGGCTTAAAGGTCTTCCGACCCCAGCAGCATTTCGGTGATGCCCTTGCCGGCCTGCACCATCGGGAACACGTTCTCGGTGGGGTCGGTACGGAAGTCCATGAACACCGTGCGGTCCTTGAGCTTGCGGGCTTCGCGCAATGCGGGCTCCACGTCCTTGGGGTGCTCGATCAGCATCCCTACGTGGCCATAGGCCTCAGCCAGCTTCACGAAGTTGGGCAGCGCGTCCATGTAGCTGTGGCTGTACCGACCGGAATATTCGATCTCCTGCCACTGGCGCACCATGCCCAGATAACGGTTATTCAACGAGCAGATCTTGATCGGCGTGTTGTACTGCAGGCAGGTGGACAGTTCCTGGATGTTCATCTGCACCGAGCCTTCGCCCGTAATACAAAACACTTCGGACTGTGGCTTGGCCAGCTTGATCCCCATGGCATAGGGAATGCCCACACCCATCGTGCCCAGACCACCGGAATTGATCCAGCGGCGCGGCTCGTCGAAGCGGTAGTACTGCGCCGCCCACATCTGGTGCTGCCCCACGTCGGATGTGATGTATGTATCACCATCCTTCGTCATGTTCCACAGCGTCTCTACCACGTACTGTGGCTTGATCACATCGCCGCTGCCCATGCTGTACTTCAGGCACTCGCGCTTGCGCCAGCCTTCAATGGTGTCCCACCAGGCAGCCAGGGCACCGGCGTCAGGGCGGGTGCTGCTCTCGCGGATCATGGAAATCAGCTCGGTGAGCACGTCCTTCACGTCACCGACGATCGGTATGTCGACCTTCACGCGTTTGGAGATGCTCGACGGGTCGATATCGACGTGGATGATCTTGCGGTCGTTCTGTGCGAAGTGCTTGGGGTTGCCGATCACCCGGTCGTCAAATCGCGCACCCACTGCCAGCAGCACGTCGCAGTTCTGCATGGCGTTGTTGGCTTCGATGGTGCCGTGCATGCCCAGCATGCCCAGGAACTTGCGGTCCGATGCGGGGTAGGCCCCGAGGCCCATCAGCGTGTTGGTGACCGGGTAGCCCAGCATGTCCACCAGCGTGCGCAGCTCGTTGGTGGCGTTGCCCAACAGCACGCCGCCGCCCGTGTAGATATAAGGGCGCTTGGCCGTCAGCAGCAACTGCAGGGCCTTGCGGATCTGTCCGCCATGGCCCTTGCGCACGGGGTTGTACGAGCGCATTTCTACCGTTTGCGGATAGCCGGTGTAAGGCACCTTCTTGAAGGAAACATCTTTGGGCACATCCACCACCACAGGGCCCGGGCGGCCGGTACGGGCAATATGGAAGGCCTTCTTCATCGTCGCGGCCAGGTCGCGCGGGTCCTTGACGAGAAAATTGTGCTTAACAATGGGGCGGGTGATACCGACCGTATCGCATTCCTGGAAGGCATCAAGCCCGATGGCGGGCGTAGGCACCTGACCAGAAATGATCACCATGGGGATCGAGTCCATGTACGCGGTGGCGATGCCGGTCACGGCGTTGGTCAAGCCGGGGCCCGAAGTGACCAAGGCTACGCCGACTTCACCCGTGGCGCGAGCGTAGCCGTCGGCTGCGTGCACGGCGGCCTGTTCGTGCCGCACCAGCACGTGCTGGATGGTGTCTTGCTTGTAGAGCGCGTCATATATGTAAAGAACCGCGCCGCCAGGGTAGCCCCAGATGTACTGGACGTTCTCTGCCTGGAGGGCCTTGATGAGGATCTCAGAACCCATGAGGTCCTGCGAACCGGAAGCGGGAGAAGTGTTGCCCTGCGAAGCAGCGGCTGCTGAAGAGATTTCAGCCTTGGAGATTTCCATGATCGATCAACCTTTGTGAATTTCTCTGACGAAAAACCTTGGGTGCCCCTCGCACGCGCTCTTGTGAAGCCAGCTTGGAACTTGAGGCCAAGGACATGGGCGGGATGATTGCCGCGCCGGACCGTGACCCGTTTGCCTTTTGAATTGCAGTCCGATTATCGCACTGCAACACTCACAAAACGCTCCGCAGCCGAAAAAAACTCCGGCGGGTGCGATAATCTGCGGTTTTACGGCGCCGTTGAGTTGCGAAACTGCAGATATCTGCGCCGATCTCCTCCCGGGCTGACCCGTCTTGGCAACCGAACAAGAACTTTCCGATTTCCTCAAAAGCGTAGAAAAGCGCGCGTTCAAGCGCTCGGTCTACCACGTTCGCAACGAGGAAGCGGCGCTCGACATCGTGCAAGACAGCATGCTCAAGTTGGCCGAGCATTACGGGGACAAACCGGCGGGCGAACTGCCCATGCTGTTCCAGCGGATTCTTTCCAACTGCACCCTGGACTGGTTTCGCCGCCAGAAGACGCGCAATGCACTGTTTTCGAGCATGAGCGACTTCGAAGGCCTAGGTGAAGATGGCACGGATTTTGATCTGCTCGAAGCGTACTCAGGGACAGAAGACGGCGACAAAGCCGAAAGCGCGGAAGACCTGACCCGCCGGGCCCAGATATTCCAGGGCATTGAAGAAGAAATTGCAGAGTTGCCACCACGTCAACGGGAAGCGTTCCTGATGCGTTATTGGGAGGAAATGGACGTCGCAGAGACGGCTGCCGCCATGGGCTGCTCTGAAGGCAGTGTCAAAACACACTGCTTTCGCGCCATACAAACCCTCAGCAAGGCACTGAAGGCCAAAGGAATCGAGCCATGAAGAACACTGTACAGACCCCACCGACCCAAGCTGAAGCTGCTGCCGAGCGCTTTGCGCTGCGCGTCACGGCGCGCCTGTCCAGCGGCACCGACGCCCTGCCCTATGACATCTCCGAGCGGCTGCGCGCCTCGCGCATGCAGGCGTTGGCCAAACGCAAAGTCACCGCGCCGGTGCATCGCACCGCCCCCGCAGCAGTGGTGGTCAACGCAGGCAGCACCGCCACACTGGGCCGTGGCGGCGAAGGCGGTGGCTGGTGGAATGCCCTGGTGTCCGCCGTGCCTCTGCTGGCGCTGGTCGTGGGACTGGTGGTCATCAACATCGCGCAGGACGAACGCAGTGCCAACGATGTGGCCGAGGTGGATGCCGCTCTGCTGACCGATGACCTGCCTCCCGCCGCTTATTCGGACCCAGGCTTCGTACAATTCCTCAAGACCTCCGCGCAGTCAAACTGACCTGCCTGACTCTGGACTGCATGCACCCAAGCCCCTCTGAAGCTCCCTCCACGCTGCCAGCCTTCGTGCTGGCATTGGCGCTTCTGGGTGCGCTTACCGCTGGTGGCTGGCAGGCGTTGGTGCAGATGCGCATGGCCCCCAGCACAGTGCTCCAGGCGGGCGCTGAGGCCGCAGTGGCCCGCCCCAATAACGCCCGCACAGACCTGTCTTCCGTGAACATGCCCCCTGCCACGGAATCAGGACCAGGCTGGGGCACGCTCACCACGGCGCAAAAACTAGCGCTGTATCCGCTGTCGGAACGCTGGGCGCTGATCAGCGAAGCCCAGAAACGCCGTTGGCTGGACTTGGCCATCAACTACCCCAGTCTTTCGGAAGAGGAACAACGCAAGTTCCATGACCGCATCACCGACTGGGCCAATCTGAGTGCCCAGCAGCGCAACCAGGCACGCTTGAACTACGCGGTCACCAAGCGCCTGGCTGGGGACGACAAACGGGCGCAGTGGGAGGCCTACCAGGCACTGTCTGACGAAGAGCGCAAGGCGTTGGCCTCCAAGGCGACCCCCAATCCCCACGGGGCTGCCACGGCCCTGCGCCCTGTCTCGCCCAAAAAGCTGGCCCAGGTGCCCGCAGCAACGCAAGCCAGCCCCGATCGCCCCAACGCTCCCAAGATTCCACCGGTGGTAGACCACTCGCCCCGCGTTGCGGCCCCAGTGCCTCAGCCGACGGCGCCTGCGATGCCATCCGCCCCCGCATCCGCAGCGCCGGCAACCTTGACGGGTGGCGTGGAAACAGCGCCCGTGGCGATCCCCAGTGCGGTGCCTGCTGTACTTCCGCCCCTGGGCTCTGGCGGAGCCGACAGCACGGGCTCGCCCGGCACCCCCGCAGTAACACCTGACACCTCCGGCCTGTATCCTCAGTAGGTTTCAACCTGCCCTGGCCCGACGGGCCTGACCTGGAATGTCCGTTTCTCCCTCTCCCACCACGCCCCAGCCTGCGGCCAACGCCTCAAGCGGTGTCCTCGCGGGCGGCCCCACGCCCAACCTGTGGCGGCGCATGGCCTGCTGGCTATATGAAGGCATGCTGATGTTCGGCGTGGTCTTTATCGCCGGGTACCTGTTTGGCACGCTGAGCCAGACGCGCAATGCGATGGACAACCGCCATGCGCTGCAGGCCTTTCTCTTTGTGGTGTTCGGTATTTATTTCACCTGGTTCTGGGCCAAAGGCCAGACCCTCGCACAGAAAACCTGGCACATCCGCGTGGTGGGCACTGCAGGGCAACCCATCAGCCAGCCGCGCGCCTTGTTGCGGTATGTATTGAGCTGGCTGTGGTTTTTGCCGCCGCTGGCGGCAATCGCACCATTTTCCCTGTCGGGGGGTGAGTCGGCCGTGATCGTGCTGGGCTGGGTGGCCATCTGGGCGCTGCTCAGCCGGTTCCACCCCACGCGGCAGTTCTGGCACGACGCGTTGGCCGGCACCCGGCTGGTGCACTACGAAATTCCCAAAAAATAAGCGCATGCAACCCTCCTCCCCTTCTCCGGACGCTCCGGCCAACCCCCAAAAGGCGCGCTCGGGCCTCAATCGCATCTGGCATGCCGCCGGCTATTCCATGGAAGGGCTGCGGGCCGGCTGGAACGAGAAGGCCTTTCGCCAGGAGGCCATCGCCGCCATGGTGCTGCTGCCGCTGTCGCTCTGGTTGGGCCGCAGTTGGGTCGAAGTCGCCTTGTTGGCGGGCTCCGTGGTCATCGTGATGATTGTGGAGTTGCTCAACACGGGCATCGAGACCGCCATCGACCGCATCGGGCCCGAGTGGCATGACCTGTCCAAACGCGCCAAGGACATGGGCAGCGCAGCGGTTCTGCTGGCCTTGCTGCTGTGCATTGGCATCTGGGCCGCCGCATTGTTTCAGAGGTTTTTCCATGGCTGAACCCACTTTTTCTGTGTGCGTATATTGCGGATCGCGCCCTGGCGACAACGCCGCCTATGCCCAGGCAGCGCAGGCAGTGGGCCAATGGATCGGCGCCCACAACGGACAACTGGTATACGGCGGTGGCCGCAGTGGCCTGATGGGCACGGTGGCCGAGGCAACGCGTCTGGCGGGCGGTCGGGTGGTGGGGGTGATACCGCAGGCGTTGGTGGACAAGGAGCTGGCCAACCGCCAATGTGACGAGCTGCACATCGTGCAGACCATGCACGAACGCAAGGCCATGATGGCAGAGCGCAGCGATGCCTTCCTCGCCTTGCCCGGCGGCATCGGCACCTTTGAAGAACTGTTTGAAGTGTGGACTTGGCGCCAGCTGGGCTACCACGACAAGCCCTTGGGCTTGCTGAATGTTGCGGGCTACTACGACGGCCTGCTGGGTTTCTTGCAGGGCAGCGTGGCCAGTGGCTTCATGGGTGAATGGCAGATGGGCCTGTTGCACGCATCCACCGATGCAGAGGGCCTGCTGCGCACGCTGGTGCAAGACGCAGGGCCCGACCAAGCGCCCGTCCCGCTGCGCTCGGTGATCTGACTCCCCCGCACTCCGAAACTGGAGCGGCCCACAAGCCGGGATCGCCGCGCAAGGGCCACCAGGCTGCGCATGCGGCGCTTCACTTGCTTGCGCTGGCGTTGGCTCCCTTTTCTCGAATGGCGCAGCCGTTCAAGAGAAAGGGCAAGGTAAGAAACGGCTCAGGGGGTTGTCACCTCACACCGCTGCGTCGTCCAGATCGCCCGTGCGAATGCGCACCGTGCGCTCCACGGCGGTCACAAAAATCTTGCCGTCACCGATCTTGCCAGTGCGCGCCACGTTCACGATCGCGTCCACGCAGCGGTCCACATCCTCGGACTTGACGACGACCTCGACCTTCACCTTGGGCAGAAAGTCCACCACGTATTCCGCGCCGCGGTACAGCTCGGTATGGCCTTTCTGGCGGCCAAAACCCTTCACTTCGGTCACCGTGAGGCCGGTCACGCCGCATTCGGCCAGGGCTTCGCGGACTTCTTCGAGCTTGAAGGGCTTGATGACGGCGGTGATCATTTTCATGGCGGGTCTCCTGGAGGATGTAAAAAATCGGGCTGGGGGCACGGCGCCGAAGCGTCACGCCCTGAATTTGCTGGTGATAGGGTAACGCCAGTCCTTGCCAAAGCTGCGGCGCGTGACACGAATCCCTACCGGCGCCTGGCGGCGTTTGTACTCGTTGAGCTTGATCAGGCGCGTCACGCGCTCGACATCGGCCCGGGCGAAGCCGCTGGCGATGATGGACTCGATGGGCTCATCGTTTTCCATGTAGCGGGCCACGATGGCGTCCAGCACCTCATACGGCGGCAGGCTGTCCTGGTCCTTCTGGTCGGGCCGCAGCTCGGCACTGGGCGGCCGGGTGATGATGCGCTCAGGGATGGGGCTGGCGCAGGTGCCATACGGGTCGTTGGCATTGCGCCAGCGGGCCAGGTCAAACACCCGGGTCTTGGCCACGTCCTTGATCACGGCAAAGCCGCCGGCCATGTCGCCGTACAGCGTGCAGTAGCCGGTGGACATCTCGCTCTTGTTGCCGGTGGTCAGCACGATGGCGCCGAACTTGTTGGACAGCGCCATCAGCAGCGTGCCCCGGATGCGCGCCTGCAGGTTTTCTTCGGTGGTGTCTTCGGGCAGCCCGGCGAATTCGGTGGCCAGCGCGGCCTTGAAGGCCTCGAACTGCGGCTTGATCGAAATCTCGTCATAGCGCACGCCCATGCGTGTGGCCATGTCGCGCGCGTCGATCCAGCTGATGTCGGCGGTGTAGGGCGATGGCATCATCACCGTGCGGACCTTGTCGGCACCGAGCGCGTCCACCGCAATCGCCAGTACCAGCGCCGAGTCGATGCCGCCCGACAACCCCAGCAGAGCGCCCGGGAAGCCGTTCTTGCCCACATAGTCGCGCACACCCAGCACCAGGGCATCCCACAGGTCGGCCTCCAGCGTGCGCTCTGGGGCAACCTCTGCTGTAATTTTGATAGCACCCTGGGCAGATTCGACTAGCGCATAGACCAGTTTTTCCACAAAAGCAGGCGCCCGCGCCGCCACAGAGCCGTCAGCCGCCAGTGCAAACGAGCGGCCTTCGAACACCACCTCGTCCTGCCCGCCCACCAGGTGGGCGTAGACCAGCGGCAGGCCCGTCTCGACCACACGGGAGCGCATGGTGGCCTCGCGCTCCGTGCCCTTGCCCAGGTGGAAAGGCGATGCATTGATCACCGCCAGCAACTGCGCACCGGCGGCAGCAGTATCGCGCGCGGGGGTGGCAAACCAGGCGTCTTCGCACACCAGCACACCCACCTTCACGCCTTCCACCTCGAACACACAGGGCTTGCTGCCGGGCACGAAGTAGCGCCGCTCGTCAAACACCTGGTAGTTGGGCAGCTCGCGCTTGGCGTAGGTCTGCTCGATGTTGCCGTCGCGCACCACGCTGGCGGCGTTGAAGCAGACGCTGAAGGCCTGGGCGCCAGGGGCCATGGCCTGCGGGTGGCCCAGCACGATGGCCAGGCCTTTCAACCCCGCAGTCTCGCGGGCCACGGTTTTCACGGCATCATCGCAGGCCGCAATGAAGGCAGGGCGCAGGAACAGGTCTTCGGCCGCGTAGCCGCAGATGGCCAGCTCCGGTGTCAGCAACAGGCGAGCACCCTGGGCATAGGCCTCGCGGGCTGCCGCAATGATCTTTTGGGCGTTGCCGGGCATGTCGCCCACAACAAAGTTGAGCTGCGCAGTGCAAATGGAGAGCGTCATGGAACTGGAATCGGCCCCTGCGGCCAGGTTGAATACCGCCGTTGCAGGCCCGCAATCAAAGGTGCATCACAGGGGCCTGAATGGCTGAAGCTGCCATTATCGCCCGCGTGCTCCCCTCCGTGCTGGACGTGGACACTACCGCCTGGAACCACCTGCTGGCGCAGCAAAGCCACCCCACGCCCTTCATGCGGCATGAATACCTGGCCGCGCTGGAAAGCAGCGGCAGCGCCACGCCGCGCACTGGCTGGACGCCCCGCTTCATGACGCTGTGGGACGGCGACACCCTGGTGGCCGCCTGCCCCCTGTACCTCAAGAGCCATTCGTACGGCGAATATGTGTTTGACTGGGCCTGGGCCAGCGCTTACGAGCAGCACCGTGTGCCCTACTACCCCAAGGCCGTCATTGCCGTGCCCTTTACGCCCGTGCCGGGCAGCCGACTGCTGGCCCGCGATGCCGCCACGCGCGCCCTGCTGGTGCAGGCGGTGTGCCAGTGGTGCGAGCAAGAAGACGTGTCGTCCGTGCATGTGCTGTTTGCCAGCGATGACGATGTGCTGACCAGCGCACAACAAGACCTGATGCTGCGGCACACCGTGCAGTTTCACTGGAAGAATGAACGGTCCACGCTCCCTGCGGCCCAGGGGGTAGCCGCCACCGACGGCGAAACCCCGCGCTACCAGGACTTTGACCAGTTCCTCGCCAGCCTGTCGCAAGACAAACGCAAGAAGATCCGCCAGGAGCGCCGCCGCGTTGCCGATGCCGGAGTCACCTTCCGCTGGTCACGCGGGGCGGACATCAGCGCTGCAGACTGGGATTTTTTCTACCGCTGCTACGAGCGCACCTATCTGGAGCACGGCAACCCGCCCTACCTCACGCGCGACTTCTTTGCCCGCATGGCAGCGGACATGCCCGAGGCCTGGCTGCTGTTTGTGGGGGAGCGGGATGGACGGCCTATTGCTAGCAGTTTGATAGCTATCGGCGCATATGCACCTAGCGCATCGGCCCAAAAAGACGCTGAATCAGGCCCCGAATCACGCTCCGAGCTGGTGGCCTATGGCCGCTACTGGGGCGCGCTGGAGCGCGTGGACTGCCTGCACTTCGAGGCCTGCTACTACCAGCCGCTGCAGTGGTGCATCGCCCACGGTGCCGTGCGGTTTGAGGGGGGAGCCCAGGGCGAGCACAAGATGGCCCGCGCGCTGCTGCCCGTGCAGGCCACCAGCGCGCACTGGCTGGCGCACCCGGCATTTGCTGAGGCGGTGCAGCGCTTTCTGGACCGCGAAGGCGCTGGCGTGGAAAGCTACCTCGGCGACCTGCAAGCGCGAAGCCCCTTCAAGGCCGCCTGACCTGCAACGGTCCGGCAGGACGCGCGGACGAGATCAAAGCCAGGCTTGAACAAACACACGGCGAAGGCAGGGTCAGTCACGCCTGCCGAGGGCGGCGAGTCACTGTCAAAAACTCTCCCAGTCAGCATCATTGCCGCTGCCCGAACGAGCAGGCGCCGTTGACGCAAGAGCCGGTGCGGGCTTGGCGGCCGCACGCAGGGGCGGCACCTTGGACTGGGCCACAGGGGCTGGTCGGCTGGAACCGGCCAAGGCCTTAGATGGGCCTGCAGCCTTGGGCACATACGCAAAGGCAGACGCAGCCGGCTGCGCAGCCTGCGCTGGCGACAGCTTGAAGAACGCCACCGTGCTCACCAGGTCCTGCGCCTGGTTGTTGAGGCTGGCGGCGGCGGCGGCCATTTCTTCCACCAGGGCAGCGTTTTGCTGGGTGACCTGGTCCATCTGTGTCACAGCCTCGCCCACCTGGGCCACACCCTGGCTTTGTTCAGAGCTGGCGGCACTGATCTCGCCCATCAAATCCGTGACACGTTTGATGGAGCCCACCACCTCGGTCATGGTTGCACCCGCCTGATCGACCAGCGTGGTGCCTGCGGCCACGCGTTCCACGCTGTCGTTGATCAGGGTCTTGATCTGCTTGGCCGCGTCGGCCGAACGGCCCGCCAGGCTGCGCACCTCGGACGCCACCACCGCAAAGCCCCGGCCCTGCTCGCCCGCACGCGCTGCTTCGACGGCCGCGTTCAGCGCAAGGATGTTGGTCTGAAAGGCAATGCCATCGATCACACCGATGATGTCGGCGATCTTGCTGCTGCTGTCGTGGATGCCCTTCATGGTGTCCACCACCTGACTCACCACCTCTCCGCCATGCACGGCCACCGTCGATGCGCTCTGCGCAAGCTGGTTGGCCTGGCGGGCGTTGTCGGCGTTCTGGCGCACGGTCGAATTGAGCTGCTCCATGGATGCCGCCGTCTCCTGCAGGGCGCTGGCCTGCTGCTCGGTGCGTGCGCTCAGGTCGTTGTTGCCCTGAGCGATCTCCGACGACGCCGTGGCCACGTTCTCGGAGCCGGAGCGCACATGCCCCACGATGCGCGACAGGTTTTCCTGCATTTCGTCCAGCGAGCGCAGCAGCTGGGCCATCTCATTGCGGCCGTCGCCCACGTCGGGAATCTGCACCGACAGATTGCCGTGGCTGATCTCATCGGCCGCCCGCACCGCACGCTGCACCGGCCCCACAATGGAACGCGTGGTCCACAGCGCAAACAGTGCGCCCAGCACCACCGACACCACCGCCCCCAGCGCCAGCACCCACTGGCTGGTGCCTGCAGCCTGGATGATGGCGCCCTCAAATTCATCGAGCTGCTTGTGCGTGTTGTCCGCCACATCGGCCAGCGACTGCAGGTAAGCGGTGGCCAAGGGCTTGAGGTCGCTGTCCACCAGCGCA
This sequence comes from Acidovorax delafieldii, assembly GCF_007993815.1. Lineage (GTDB taxonomy): Bacteria > Pseudomonadota > Gammaproteobacteria > Burkholderiales > Burkholderiaceae_C > Acidovorax > Acidovorax delafieldii. The sequence continues at coordinate 175,030 of NZ_VJWE01000019.1, read as the reverse complement.
AACACGTCTTCCCCAGCCTTCTTGCGCTCCAGCAATTTGGCGCGCGCGTCCACATAGGCCTTGCGGGTCACCGCCACACGTTCCATCAGCGCCTTTTCGGTGGGGTCGTCCACCAGCGCCTCCAGCTTCTTTTGCGCCTCGCTGGCCCGTTGGGACGTGGTGGCCATGTCGGCCGTGAGCGACTGGATGTAGCCCGCATCCGTGGCCTTGAGCGACGCCGACGCCCGCACCCAGTTCAGGTCGATGGCCGCCTTCCACTCCTGCGCCAGGGCGTTGCGTTCCATTTCGACAGTGGCAATGCGACTGCTGGCCTCCTTGAGTACCGCCAGTCGCCAGACGCCGGTGGCGGCGATGGTGGCGGTGATCAACAGCACAAGGCCAAAGGCCAGGCTCAGGCGCGCTCCGATTTTCAGGTTGCTCATGGGAATCTTTCGTGGTTTTTATGGGGGCTTTTGCCAGCCATGGGTGCGCCGATGTGGTGCCACGCACCTGCGCGGGACAACAAGGAATCAGCGGCTGGAATGTGATAATTATATCATATTTATGATAAATATGATTTTATCAATTTAAATCATCACAAGAGAGTCGACGGCCCACTGCGCAAGCGCTGCGCCGGTGGGGGCATGGGTGCGGCCCCCTGTGTGAGCCGTGGGGATATCAAAACAGCGCACAAGGCCCCGCGCGTGCAGCGCACGCTCGGGCTGGGGTGCTACATCGCGGGAGCTGTCGGCGCAGTGCCAAGCACCGAACCAACTTGGGGAAGTCTACGCCCCAAAACGGGGCGTCACGCTTACAAACGGTGCAGGCATGGCCTGCCGTCGGTCAAAAGCTCTCCCAGTCGTCCTCGGCACCGGCAGCCACTGCTTGTGGGGCTGCTTTGGGTGCGGCGCCCGCGGCCTTGGGGGTGGCACTGGCAGCAGGTGCCTTTTTGGCGGCAGGAGCAGAGGGAGAGCGCAAAGCAAGGGTTGCCTTGCTGCCCGCCGCATGGCCACCCATCGCCGCCTTGCGCGTGTCCGCGGCGGGCGCAGGGCGCGGCACCGGGTCCACAGCGCCGCCAGGCTGCGATGCCCGTGCCTGGTCGGCCGTGAGCTTGAACACCGCCACCGCCCCCACCAAGGCCTGGGCCTGGTGGCTCAGGCTGCTGGCAGCAGCCGCCATTTCCTCGACCAGTGCCGCGTTCTGCTGGGTGACCTGGTCCATCTGCGTGACGGCCTCGCCCACCTGCGACACGCCCGTGCTCTGCTCGCTGCTGGCCGCGCTGATCTCGCCCATGATGTCCGTCACGCGGCGAATGGCGCCCACCACCTCGGTCATGGTGATGCCCGCCTTGTCCACCAGCTGGGTGCCCTGCTCGACCCGCTCCCCGCTGGCAGTGATGAGCGATTTGATCTCTTTGGCCGCCTCGGCGCTGCGCTGGGCCAGATTGCGCACCTCGCCCGCCACCACCGCAAAGCCCCGGCCCTGCTCGCCCGCGCGGGCGGCCTCCACGGCCGCGTTCAGCGCCAGGATGTTGGTCTGGAACGCAATGCCGTCAATCACGCTGATGATGTCGGCGATCTTTTTGCTGCTGTCGTTGATGCCCTTCATCGTGGTCACCACCTCGGCCACCACATCGCCGCCCTGCCCCGCCACGGTGGATGCGCTCATCGCCAGCTGGTTGGCCTGGCGCGCGTTGTCGGCGTTTTGCTTGACGGTGGAACTCAGCTCCTCCATCGACGCAGCGGTTTCCTGCAGCGCGCTGGCCTGCTGCTCGGTGCGGATGGACAGGTCGTTGTTGCCCGATGCGATCTCGGCACTGGCCGACGCCACGCCCTGGGCATTGCCACGCACGCCCGACACCACATGCGCCAGGTTGTCCCGCATGGCGGTGAGGCCGCTGAGCAACTGGGCGATCTCGTCCTTGCCCCGCGCGTGGATCGCCACGGTCAGGTCGCCCTGCGCCACCGCGTCGGTGATCTGCACCGCATCGCCCAGCGCGCGCGAAATCTGCCGGATCATGGCGCCGCCCATCAGCACCGCCAGCACGATGCCCGCCACCACGGCCGTGACCGCCAGTGCGCGGATGGTCTGGTAGCTGGCGGCCGCACTGTCGTACTCGGCCTTGGCACGGTCCAGCTGCACCTGCATCAGCTGGCCCAGCACCTCCTGCAATGGGTCGATGGCGGGGTACATCTCCTTGGCCGCAAACGCGGTCAGGGCCGCCACATCGCCCGACTTGAAGTGCCCCGCCAGTACATCGGTGGCCGCATCTGCCTTGGCCTGCAGCGGCTTGAAGCGCTCGACCAACTGCGTTTCCTCCGGCACCAGCTGGGTGGCCAGATAGGCCTTCCAGTTGGCCTCGATGGCCTTGCGCGCATCGGCCACCGACTGCAGGCCCTGTGCGGGTGTCAGCGCGCCATCACGCACCTTGTGGGCCGTGTCCACCACGTTGACCGCATACATGTCCGCCACCACCTTGATCTGCTTGAGCGGCACCACCCGGTCGTCGTATACCGACTTGAGCCCGGCATTGGAATTGCCCATGCCATACAGCCCCGCCACGCCCACCAGCAACACCAGCAGACACAAGGCCGCAAGCAAACCCGCCAGGCGGGTGGAAATCTTGAACTGGTTCATGACAACACTCCTGAGGGAAACAAGCAAACAGGCTGCGCCCGGCTGGCAGCGCACCAGCGGTTGGAAAGGGGCATACGGAGAGCGCGCGGCAGACTCAGGTGTGGCCTGGGCTGCGCCCCGGTTGGCGTCGCAGACCACACGGCAGGCGCACAGCAGCTCGCGCTGGTGATGATGGGGCGGCCACCCATGCACGTGCGCGACGCGTTGAAACCTCGGTCCATTGCAGAACTCCTGTGGAGAACGGCGCCAAAAAAGGAATGTCCACCCACCGACGGGCCGCGCGCCGTGGCGGGCCCGCTCAGCATAGCGCTTTCCGTTACGTTTGCGTACAAATCGCCCGCCAACATTGGCGCGCCGCTGCCCATAACGGCAACTCGCCATCACGCACCTGCAGCAAGCATCGCGCCAGCGGGTGGCAGACCCGCCCCACGCATGCCTTCAGCCATCACCAACAAAGCGCCCGACCACAAAAAAGCACGCAGAAGGTAGCCCCCTCTGCGTGCTTTCTTGCTTTGTTTTTGATAGCTGTCAGCGCATATTCCACCTGCGCTTGCAGCCGTTTTGATCTGATTTCTTCACCCAGGGGCCTGCGCAGCCCTGGTCAGAAGCTCTCCCAGTCGTCGTCGCCTCCCGCGGCCTTGGGTGCCGGGGCCGGGCTGGGCGCTGCGGGCTTGGCGGCGGGTGAGGCTGCCGGGCTGCTGGCCTTGGGCGCTGCCAGGCTGGCGGCGGGTTTGCTGCCGGTCTTGGCGCTTTTGCCCAGGCTGGTGCTGCGGGCCGGGGCTTTGTAGCTGGGTGCTGCAATGGGGGTGCGGGCGGGGGCTGCCGTGTGGCGGCTCTGGCTGTAGCTGCTGTTCGTGCTGCTGGCGTCGAGCTTGAACACGGCCACGGCGTTGACCAGTTCGCCGGCCTGGGCGTTCAGCGCGCTGGCGGCCGCGGCCATTTCTTCCACCAGGGCGGCGTTTTGCTGGGTGGCCTGGTCCATTTGCGTGACGGCTTCTCCCACCTGGCCGACACCTGCGCTTTGTTCGCTGCTGGCGGCGCTGATCTCTCCCATGATGTCGGTCACTCGCCGGATGGCGCTGACGACTTCGGTCATGGTGGCTCCGGCCTTGTCGACCAGGGCGGTGCCTTGTTCCACGCGTTCCACGCTGGCGGTGATGAGGGCTTTGATTTCCTTGGCGGCTTCTGCGCTGCGTCCTGCCAGGTTGCGCACTTCTCCGGCCACCACGGCAAAGCCCCGGCCTTGTTCGCCGGCGCGGGCGGCTTCCACGGCTGCGTTGAGCGCCAGGATGTTGGTCTGGAAGGCGATGCCGTCGATGACGCTGATGATGTCTGCGATCTTGTTGCTGCTGGCGTTGATGCCTTTCATGGTCTCGACCACTTCGGCCACCACGTCTCCGCCTTGCACGGCCACGGTGCTGGCGCTCACGGCCAGCTGGTTGGCGGCGCGCGCGTTGTCGGCGTTCTGGCGCACGGTGGAGCCCAGTTCTTCCATCGAGGCGGCTGTTTCTTCCAGCGCGCTGGCTTGCTGCTCTGTGCGTGCGCTCAGGTCGTTGTTGCCTGAGGCGATCTGTGCGCTCGCCGACGCAACGCCTTCGGCGTTCTGGCGCACCGAGCTGACGGTGTTGACCAGGCTTTGCTGCATGCGCTGCAGGGCGCTGAGCAGGTGGCCGGTTTCGTCCTTGGACTGCACGACGATCTGGCCGCTCAGGTCGCCACCGGCCACGCGGTCGGCTGCTTCCACCGCCTGCGCCAGGGGGCGGGTGATGGAGCGGATGATGGTGATGGCCAGAAAGATGGCGATGGCGATGGCCAGCGCACCCGCGATGAGTACATCGCGCTGCAGCGACACGGCGGCAGCTTCGGCGCGCGCGCCGGCGTCCACAGTTCTCTGCGATTGAAATTCAAACTGTTCGTCTATGGCGGCCATGTAGGCCCGCTGCGCAGGGCGCAGTTGCTCTTCCAGCAGCTTCAGGGCTTCGTCGCGCTGCCCTTGCTGGAGTGCCGCCAGGTATTGATCTCTCAGCTTCAAGAAATCACCGCGCCGCTGCTGCATGCGCGCCATCAGTTCCTTGCCCTTTTCAGAGCTGACCAACGTGTTCAGTGTTTTGTACTGCGCGTCCACATCCGTCGCCGCAGCCGCTATCTGACTTGTCGCCGATTTCACGATCGCATCCGAAGTGAAGATCGCCAGGTTGCGGAGCTGAATCGCCTGCTCGTTCACGCCGTCGTTGAGGGCACCCAGCGCTTTGACGATGGGTATTCGGACATCGATCACGTCTTTGAGCTCCGCGCGCTGGTTGGCTGACCGTACCAGGCCCACAGCCCCCAAAGCGACCAACAGAAGCACCATGACGGCGAATGCCACAGCCAGCCGGGTTGAAATCTTGAGCTGATTCATCCTTTTTCTCCTCTGTGTTGATCTTTTGCAGTTGGGTGGCACATTACCTGTGCACAGCTGATCTCACCAGTCCTATTTCGTCACTGCTGAGCAGTGCCTCGATGTCCATCACGATCAGCATGCGCTCGCCCAGGCTAGCAACGCCAGTGACAAAGGCCGGGTCTACATGGCCCTGCCGCTCGAACTGGGGCGTGGGCTTGATGAGGTCGGGAGTGAGCGAGACCACATCGGCCACCGCATCCACCACCGCGCCAATCACGGTAGAGCCGATGTCCAGAATGATCACCACGGTGAAGTCCGTGTAGCTGGCTTCAGGGCACTGCAGCTTCACCCGCAGATCCAGGATGGGCACGATGCGGCCGCGCAGATCGATCACGCCCTTGATGAAGTCGGGCGATTGCGCCAGGCGCGTGGGTCTCTCGTATGAGCGAATCTCCTGCACGCGCAGAATGTCAATGCCGTACTCTTCCGCACCCAGGCGAAAGGTCAGGAATTCACGAGGGGCTGCGGTAGGGCTTGGGGCCAGCGCGCGGTGCGCAGAGTGGGTGGCGGCAGGCGCAGCGGCGTCGGCAATAGCGGTCATGGCGCGGGCTTTCAGGCGGTTGGAACGGGAGGGTTGCGAACAGCGCCAGAACGCGACGAACGCAAAAGCTATCCAAAGCATAGCAGCGCACGGTTGCAAAATGTGACATTCGCGGGCAATCCCCCCCGCAATCCGAAGGGGACTCCCCCGGCCCGGGCGGGGGCAATTGGAGAGCTTGCTCCATTTCGCGCCCCGCCTTGGTGCGCAAAAACTGCTACCGTCGCACGACCCGCCTGCCTTGCCCGGCAGGCGCCCGTTTTGGAACGACGACTTAATGCCTCTCTTCTCCGACCGCAAATCCGCCGCCCCTGACCACATGCCACCGCCCAGCCTCCCCCTGCTGGCGCTGGAGCTGCGGGCCCCCTGGGAATTTGGCGCCGTGCTGCCCGCATGGCCCGTTCTGCAGCGCGCTCCACTGGGCGATGGCCACACGGTCATCGTGTTTCCGGGCCTGACAGCTGGCGACGCCACCACGCTGCCCCTGCGTCGCTACCTCGAATCACGCAACTACAACACGCTGGGCTGGGGCCAGGGCCTGAACCTGGGGCCGCGCGATGGCGTACTGGAGAACGCCAAGGCCCAGCTGCAGCAAGCGGTGGATGCCAGCGGCAACAAGGTGAGCCTGGTGGGCTGGAGCCTGGGCGGCATCTACGCCCGCGAGCTGGCCAAGGAAATGCCGGACCTAGTGCGCTGCGTGGTGACCCTGGGCACCCCGTTTGCCGGGCCCCACACCTCCACCAACGCCTGGCGCATCTACCAGTTCGCCAGCGGCCGCAGCATCGAGCGCGAAACCGAGAACTACAACCTGCCCGAAGCACCCCCGGTGCCCACCACCAGCATCTACTCCCGCACCGATGGCGTGGTGGCATGGCGTGGCAGCATCCAGGCGCCCGCCGACCACAACCCCCACACCGAGAACATCGAGGTGGTGGCCAGCCACTTTGGCATCGGCCTGAACCCCAGTGCCTGGTGGGCCGTGGCCGACCGTCTGGGCCAGCCGCACGGGCCAGGCGTGGTGTGGCAGCCGTTCCGGCGCCCCCAGTTGCCGGGGCTGCATCTGGTGTACCCCAACCCGCACCGCTGACCTGCACGTGCACGTGCAGCAGCGCATCCGACTACGCCGACGCGAAGCGCCCACCCAAAAAAGCACGCAGAAGGTAGCCCCCTCTGCGTGCTTTTTTGCTTTGTTTTTGATAGCTGTCAGCGCGTGTTCCACCTGCGCTTGCCACCATTTTGATCTGATTTCTTCACTCAGGGGCCTGCGGGGCCCTGGTCAGAAGCTCTCCCAGTCGTCGTCGCCTCCCGCGGCCTTGGGTGCCGGGGCCGGGCTGGGCGCTGCGGGCTTGGCGGCGGGTGAGGCTGCCGGGCTGCTGGCCTTGGGCGCGGCCAGGCTGGCAGCGGGTTTGCTGCCGGTCTTGGTGCTTTTGCCCAGGCTGGTGCTGCGGGCCGGGGCTTTGTGGCTGGGCGCTGCAATGGGGGTGCGGGCGGGGGCTGCCGTCTGGCGGTTCTGGCTGTAGCTGCTGTTCGTGCTGCTGGCGTCGAGCTTGAACACGGCCACGGCGTTGACCAGTTCTCCGGCCTGGGCGTTCAGCGCGCTGGCAGCAGCGGCCATTTCTTCCACCAGGGCGGCGTTTTGCTGGGTGGCCTGGTCCATTTGCGTGACGGCTTCTCCCACCTGGCCGACACCTGCGCTTTGTTCGCTGCTGGCGGCGCTGATCTCTCCCATGATGTCGGTCACTCGCCGGATGGCGCTGACGACTTCGGTCATGGTGGCTCCGGCCTTGTCCACCAGGGCGGTGCCTTGTTCCACGCGTTCCACGCTAGCGGTGATGAGGGCTTTGATTTCCTTGGCGGCTTCTGCGCTGCGTCCTGCCAGGTTGCGCACTTCTCCGGCCACCACGGCAAAGCCCCGGCCTTGTTCGCCGGCGCGGGCGGCTTCCACGGCTGCGTTGAGCGCCAGGATGTTGGTCTGGAAGGCGATGCCGTCGATGACGCTGATGATGTCTGCGATCTTGTTGCTGCTGGCGTTGATGCCTTTCATGGTCTCGACCACTTCGGCCACCACGTCTCCGCCTTGCACGGCCACGGTGCTGGCGCTCACGGCCAGCTGGTTGGCGGCTCGCGCGTTGTCGGCGTTCTGGCGCACGGTCGAGCCCAGTTCTTCCATCGAGGCGGCGGTTTCTTCCAGGGCTGAGGCCTGCTGCTCTGTGCGCGCGCTCAGGTCGTTGTTGCCTGAGGCGATCTGTGCGCTGGCTGACGCTACGCCTTCGGCATTGCTGCGCACGCCCGACACCACACGCGCCAGGTTGGCCCGCATGTCGCCCAGCGCATTCAGCAGCTGGCCCATTTCATCCTTGCCGCCGGGGGGCACCTCGGTCGCCAGGTCGCCATCGGCAATCGCGCGGGCAGCCTGCACCGCATGATGCGCGGGGCGCGTAACGGCGCGGGTGATGGCCACACCCAATACGGCCGCCAACGCCACGCACAGCGCGAGGGTGCCCAGCACCCAGGCGCGTGCCGCGCTGAACACCGTCTTCGCCTCCTCGTTGGCCCGCAAGGCAGCGTCCGCATTGATCTTTTGCAGCTCGCCCAGGGTCTCGGCGGTAGCCACAAAGGCTGACTCCGATTCGCCCGCATACAGCATGCTCAACGCATCTGCCGTGAGTTCCATGGTCTCGGCAGTGCTGAAGTCCACGCCCTTGGCAATGTCCGCCAGCTTGTCCTGCAACGCCACATAGGCCGCCTTGCGCGCCTTGTAGGCGTTGAACACCTCGCGCTCCTTGGGCATGTCGATGAGCGGCTCGTAAATCGCCTCAACTCGGGTCAGGTCCTTGTGGCGCTGCGCGACCTGCTCGGCAAACGCCTTGACCTCGGCAGCGCTGCGCGCCGTGACCATGCCCGCCTCCGCACGGCGCATGCGGTTGAGCAGCACCCGCAGCTCGCCCGTTTGCGTGACGCTGGGCAGCAGGTTGGTGGCGATCTCCTCAGCGTTCGCATGGATGCGGGACATCTGCACCAGCGCAATGGCGCCGAGCAAGGCGGTCAGCAGCACCACCGCCAGGAAACCCGCTGCCAGCTTCACGCCGATGCGCAGATCAGAAATTTTCATGAATCACCTCAAAGTACCTCGTGACACCGGGACCACCCCGGGTGTGTAACCAAATGCAGTCTATCAGCGGGCCTGACCGCACATTGCGCGGCTTTTCCCTACCCCACCGGGGCACCGCCCACAAAAAAGCACGCCATCCATGGCGGATGGCGTGCTTTTATTTTGATAGCAGCTGGCGCAATCGGCACCAGCGCTACCGGCCTATCTGACCTATCAGGCCTGCGACTTCTTGTAGCTGTCGATGCCGTCGGTGATTTCCTTCTTGGCGGCGTCGATGCCTTCCCAGCCCAGCACCTTGACCCACTTGCCCTTTTCCAGGTCCTTGTAGTGCTCAAAGAAGTGGGCGATGGCGTTGCGGCGCATGGCGTTCACATCGTCGATGGTCTTCCAGTGGTCATACATGGGCAGGATCTTGGACGTGGGCACAGCAATCACCTTGCCATCCACACCGGCCTCGTCTTCCATCATCAAGATGCCCAGGGGGCGGCAGGGCACGACCACGCCGGGGAACAGCGGGTAAGGCGTGATCACCAGCACATCGACCGGGTCGCCGTCGCCCGACAGCGTCTGCGGCACATACCCGTAGTTGGTGGGGTAGTGCATGGCGGTGGTCATGAAACGGTCCACAAAAATGGCGCCCGATTCCTTGTCCACTTCGTACTTGATCGGATCGGCGTTCATCGGAATCTCGATGACGACGTTGAAGCTGTCAGGAACGTTCTTGCCTGGGGGGACGTTGTTGAGGGACATGTCTTTGGATAGTGGTTTGTTGACGATAACCCGCGAGGCCTTCGGCACTGATGCAGCGCAACGAAGCGTCGGGATTAACCCTGATTTTAGGCGCACGCCCCTTTCTGCCCGCTTGCAAACCGGCGTTTGCCTGTAAATTGGGCCTGTTGGCCAATCGGCTCCTGCGCGAAACGCATGGGTAGCACGAGGAAGCAACGCAGCGGGGAAGCCACCGATGCGTTGGCCCCCCTCCGTGCAACACACCAAGGAGAATTGAATGGCTGCAAGTTCAGCACTGACATCCCCTCTCATCCTCGCCCTCGTTTGCGGGCTCATTGCGGTGGCCTACGGCATCTGGGCCCGGGGCTGGATCCTTTCCAAAGACCCGGGCAACGCCCGCATGCAGGAGATTGCCGCCGCCATCCAGGCCGGTGCCGCCGCCTACCTGGCCCGCCAGTACAAGACCATTGCCATCGTGGGCGTGGTGCTGGCGGTGCTCATCGGCGTGTTTCTGGACGGCACCACGGCGGTCGGCTTTGTGGTGGGCGCCGTGCTCTCGGGCGCCTGCGGCTTCATCGGCATGAACGTCTCTGTGCGCGCCAATGTGCGCACCGCGCAGGCGGCCACCCAAGGCATTGGCCCCGCGCTGGATGTCGCGTTCCGTGGCGGTGCCATCACCGGCATGCTGGTGGTGGGGCTGGGTCTGCTGGGTGTCACGGGCTTTTACTGGTTCCTGGCGGGCAACGGCAACCACACGCCCACCACCCATCTGGCCACGCTGCTCAACCCGCTGATTGGCTTTGCGTTCGGCTCGTCGCTGATCTCGATCTTTGCGCGCCTGGGCGGTGGCATCTTCACCAAGGGCGCGGACGTGGGCGCCGACCTGGTGGGCAAGGTGGAGGCTGGCATCCCCGAGGATGACCCGCGCAACCCGGCCGTGATCGCCGACAACGTGGGCGACAACGTGGGCGACTGCGCGGGCATGGCGGCCGACCTGTTCGAGACCTACGCGGTGACACTGATCGCCACCATGGTGCTGGGCGCCCTGATGGTGGCCACGGCCCAGGTCAATGCGGTGGTGTACCCGCTGGCGCTGGGGGCGGTGTCCATCGTCGCATCCATCATTGGCTGCTTCTTCGTCAAGGCAACGCCCGGCATGAAGAACGTGATGCCCGCGCTGTACAAGGGTCTGGCGATAGCGGGCGTCCTGTCGCTCATCGCCTTCTATTTCGTCACGCTGTGGATCATGCCGGACAACGCGGTCACGGCCACGGGCACCCAGCTGCGGCTGTTTGGCGCCTGCGCCACCGGCCTCGTGTTGACGGCCGCGCTGGTCTGGATCACCGAGTTCTACACCGGCACGCAGTACTCGCCCGTGCAGCACATTGCCCAGGCGTCCACCACCGGCCACGGCACCAACATCATTGCGGGCCTGGGCGTTTCGATGCGTTCCACGGCCTGGCCCGTGGTGTTTGTGTGCGCGGCCATCATCGTGTCCTATGGCCTGGCTGGCCTGTACGGCATTGCGGTGGCAGCCACGTCGATGCTGAGCATGGCGGGCATTGTGGTGGCGCTGGATGCGTATGGTCCCATCACCGACAACGCGGGTGGCATTGCCGAAATGGCCGAGCTGCCCAGCAGTGTGCGCGACATCACCGACCCGCTGGACGCCGTGGGCAACACCACCAAGGCCGTGACCAAGGGCTACGCCATCGGCTCCGCCGGCCTGGCTGCACTGGTGCTGTTTGCCGACTACACCCACAAGCTGGAGAGCTACGGCAAGGCCATCACCTTTGATCTGTCGGACCCGCTGGTCATCGTAGGCCTGTTCATCGGCGGGCTGATTCCGTACCTGTTCGGCGCCATGGCCATGGAGGCTGTGGGCCGGGCCGCAGGCGCTGTGGTGGTGGAGGTACGCCGCCAGTTCAGCACCATCAAGGGCATCATGGACGGCACGGGCAAGCCCGAATACGGCAAGGCCGTGGACATGCTGACCACCGCCGCCATCAAGGAAATGGTGATCCCCAGCCTGCTGCCGGTGGTGGTTCCCATTGTGGTGGGCCTGCTGCTGGGGCCCAAGGCGCTGGGCGGCTTGCTCATGGGCACCATCGTCACAGGTCTGTTTGTCGCGATCAGCATGTGCACCGGCGGTGGCGCGTGGGACAACGCCAAGAAGTACATCGAAGACGGCCACCACGGCGGCAAGGGCAGCGAGGCGCACAAGGCCGCCGTGACCGGTGACACCGTGGGTGACCCCTACAAGGACACGGCCGGCCCGGCCATCAACCCGCTGATCAAGATCATCAACATCGTGGCACTGCTCATCGTGCCGCTGGTGGTCAAGTTCCACGGCGGGTAAAACCGCCCCACCATCGTCAAAAAGGGGCCTCTGGCCCCTTTTTGACGCGTAACATCGCATCCACTGCAGCAGCCACTGGTATCGCGTTCCACTGAAGATGGCCTTGACACACACCACCCTGCCCGCCCCGGCCCCGACCGACAGCCCCGCTGCGCCCCAGCAGCGCATCGTCCAGATCGCGCTGGCCCAGGCCCGGCCTGTGGTGGAGCGCGTCATTGAGGCCACGCGCGTGTCCCTGCAAGCGCGCCTGGACACTGCCCGTACCCCCGGCGAGCACCATGCGATGCAGGAGGCACGGCAGCAACTGGTGCGGCTGGCATCGGTGATGGCAGATCGCTACCCCGACGCACTGCGCAAGGCGCTGGACCAGGACACGGCACAGGGCGACGACAAGCCCACGCGGTCACTGTTCACCGTGCACTTTGACGACCTCGAACTGATGGACGAGGCGCAGATCAACGACAGCGTGGAGCGCGCACGTGCCCGTCAGGTACTGATCTCTGCAGTGGAAGGTCCGCTGGCGGACCTGGACGCGTTGGTGTGCGCGGCCCAGGGGCTGTCCCGGGTGCAGCCGGAGCACAACCCGCTGCGCCCCGACGTGTTCTTGCAGGCTCTGCAGTCCGTGGTGTCGCAAATGCAGGTCACACCCCAGGTGCGCCACGACTGGGTGGGGCTGATGGCACAGGCATTGGGCGCCGAGCTGCGCAGCCTGTACCTCGCGCAAATCGACCAGCTCAAGCAAAGTGGTGTGAAGCCTGTGGGCTACGCCATGCGGCAGGCCACGGGCGAAGTGGTCTATGTGGCGCCGGCCGACGCCGGGGCGTCCCCCGGTTTTGCAGCCGACAACGACTTGTACGTGTCGTCCACCAGCACGGGCGACCCGTTGCTGACGCTGGACCGCCTGCGCCGCCTGCTGCTGGGCGAGTTCAATGACGCACCCGCCCCTGCGGACATGCACGCCAGCGGCGACAACCCCCAGGAATCTTTCGCAGCCCGGTTTGACCGGGAGTTTGAACATCCGTCACAAGGTTTGCCGCAGATCGACCCACCGGCCACGGATTTCGCGATGACGGTGCCCGCGGCGTTTGAGGCGCTGCAAGAGATGAACCAGGTCGGCCAGATGATGGAGCGCCTGGGTACGCCACGCGCGCCAGCCGGCAACGATGCAGACGGCAGCCCTGCTGCCGCGCAGCGGGCGCAGGCTCAGGGCCTGGGCCAGGCCTTGAGCATGGAGGTGGTGGCGCTGATGGTGGACAACATCGCGCGCGACACCCGGCTGCTGTGGCCGGTGCAACAGTTCATCCGCGCGCTGGAGCCTGCGCTGATGCAGCTGGCATTGGCCGACCCCCGCTTTTTCAGCCACAAGGAGCATGCCGCGCGCCGCCTGCTGCAGGACATCACCGACCGCAGCCAGGCCTTCAACAGCCCCGAAGCCCCTGGTTTTCAGAGCTTCATGCGCTCGCTCATGCACATCGCAGGCCCGCTGGCCACCGCCACCATCGACAGCGCTGATGACTTTGAAAAAGTGCTGCAGCAACTGCACGCCAAATGGGCCGAGAAGGACCAGGCGCTCAAGCAGGAGCGCTTGCGCGCCATCGAGGCCCTGCAGCATGCAGAGCAGCGCCATCTGCTGGCCGCACAGATATCGCGCGAGATCTGGCTGCTGCCCGACATCGGCAAGGTGCCGGACGCCATCTCGCGCTTTTTGCTGGGCGCTTGGGCCCAGGTCATGGCGGAGGCGCGTCTGTCGGACAAATCAGGCACGACCGACCCGGGCCGCTACCAGGAACTGGTGGACGCGCTGATCTGGAGCGTACAACCCGAACTGACGCGCGCCAACACGGGCCAGCTGGCTCGCCTGCTGCCCAAGCTGCTGGCCAAATTGCGCGAAGGTCTTGCGTCCATCGACTACCCAACAGACCGCACGGAGGCTGTTTTTGAGCTGCTGATGCAACTGCACCAGCAGGCCTTCAAACCTGGGCCCAGGGTGGCTGCGCCAGCCCCTGCAGCCGCAGCGACTTTTGCAACGCCCGCGGCAGAGCCGCAACAACCGGCGCCCCTTGATGACGACGACCCCTGGGTTGCGCCCTCCGAAGCGAGGGAGTCCGGCTACATCGATATCTCGCAATCGCCCGAGAGCGAGGGCGCAGACACGGCCCCTGAGGCTGCCCCCAGCAGCGCTGCGCCCCTGCCGCTGCCCGCCGCCACCATCACGGTGGGCACCTGGGTCAATCTGCAGGTGGCGGGCCAGTGGGAGCGCACACAGCTGTCCTGGATCGGCTCGCACGGCAACCTGTTCCTCTTTACCAGCGCCGCTGGCCGCACCCAATCGATGACCCTGCGGCTGCTAGACCGGCTGCTGCAACAGGGAGCGATGCAGGTGCTGGCCGAGCACACCGTGGTGGACAACGCCCTGGACGCCGTCGCTCAGACAGCCATGCAAAACAGTGTGGAAAGCAGGCACTGAAGGCCGCTTGCACAACAAAAGTGGTCAAACACGGCAGACGGTGATACCCTGTCTCCATCACTCCAAGGCTTTGCAGAATTCAGGGGAATTTGTCAGGGCCTTAGCCCGCTTTGGCGGGCTTTTTTAATGGGTTTCCGCTTTGGCGGTTTTTCTCTAGGCGCCCCGCCCAGCGGGACTTTTTTGGCGTGTCGAACAGCCGCAGCCACTGTGGCTCAGTGAGCGCTCGCAGCAGGCAGGGTGAGCGTCGCCCGCAAGCCGCCAAGGCCTGCGGGCTCCAGATCCAGCCGCCCCCCATACAAAGCTGCCAGGTCCTGCACGATGGCCAGGCCCAGTCCCGTGCCGGGCACGGTTTCATCCAGGCGCACGCCGCGTTCCAGCGCCTGATCACGTTGCGCGGCATCAATGCCGGGGCCGTCGTCTTCCACCGCAACCACCAGTTGGGGCTGCGCAGCGCCCGATCCGGCGGGCAGCAGTTGCATCTGCAGCCGCACCGCAGCCTGCGCCCACTTGCAGGCGTTGTCCAGCAGGTTGCCCAGCATTTCCTGCAGGTCCTGCGCCTCGCCCGCAAAGAAAAGCGGCACTGCTGACGGCTCGACACTGATATCGACCAACCGGTCCGCATGCACCTTGTTCATCACGCGCACCAGCCCATCCACTACCGGCTGCAGCGGCGTGCGCTGCCCGGGCAAGCGCGCAGATGCCGACACCCGCGACCGCGCCAGGTGCCAGTCGATGTGCCTGCGGGCCACCACCACCTGCTCTCGCACCAGCGCCGCCAGCTGCGGGTGATCAGTGGGCGGTCGTGTGCAGGCCGCGTTCTCCAGCACCGTGAGGGGCGTCTTGAGCGCATGGGCCAGGTTGCCCGCCTGGGTGCGTGCCCTCTCCACCACCTCGCCATGCCGGCGCAGCACGGCATTAAAGTCGTCGACCAGCGGCTGCACTTCCGCAGGGAAGCTGCCTTGCAATTGCGAAGCCCGCGCTTCTTGCACATCCTGCACCGCGCGCTGTAGCGCCTGCAGGGGCTTAAGCCCCACCGCCACCTGCGCCCAGGCGGCGGCGACCAGCAGCAATAGCAACACCGCCAGCGACAGCCCCAGCACGCCAGTGAACCGGGCCGTGGCTGCCTGCGTGGCCTGCAGGTCGGCGGCCACAATCAAGCGCCAGCGCGCTGCATGCACGCCCTCGGCGCGCACCGTGCGCTCCAGCACCAGCAAAGGCGCGCCCTGCGGGCCTGTCATCTCGTGCACATGCACGGTGCCATCGGCCAACGCATCCACCTGTAGCGCCAGGCTGGTGTCCCACAACGAGCGCGAGCGCAACACCCCAGCCCGCTCCCGCCCGTCGGGCGCCATGGCGTCCACCTGCCAATACAGGCCGGAGTAGGGCTTGAGCCAGCGGGGGTCGGACAGCGCCTCGGCAGCAATCACCGGCTGCCCTTGGGCGTCAAACTCCAGGCGCGCCGTGATCTGGTCCAGCTGCAGCTGCAGTGCAGCCTGAAACTGCTGCTGCACATGCTCGCGGAACAATCCGCTCAGCACCAGCCCAGCCAGCGCCATGGCTACGGCCGCCCCCGCCAGCGTGACGGCCAGCAGCCGCACCCGCAACGACCGGGACCAGTGCACGGCAGGCGCAGGTGGCACAGCTTGCGCGCTCATGGAGGCACCAGGCGGTAGCCCATGCCACGCACGGTTTCGATACGTGCCGAATCCGCCAGGGCAGCCGACGAAGCCGCAGGAGGCAACATCTTCTTGCGCAAGCGCCCCACAAAGACCTCGATGGTGTTGGAGTCCCGATCAAAGTCCTGCGCATAGATGTGTTCGGTCAGCTCCGCGCGTGACACCAGCACGCCAGGCCGGTGCATGAGGTAGTCGAGCACCTTGTACTCATGCGCTGTCAACGTCACCGGCTGGCCCGCACAGGTCACGCGGCCACTGCGTGTGTCCAGCGACCAGTCTCCACACTGCAGCACGGCCGACGCTTGCCCGCTGGCGCG
Organism: Acidovorax delafieldii; assembly: GCF_007993815.1. Lineage (GTDB taxonomy): Bacteria > Pseudomonadota > Gammaproteobacteria > Burkholderiales > Burkholderiaceae_C > Acidovorax > Acidovorax delafieldii. The sequence goes on along the minus strand of NZ_VJWE01000019.1, from coordinate 158,773 downwards.
GCGGATGAGTGCGCGAAGGCGCGCCAGCAGTTCTTCAAGGTGAAAGGGCTTGGTCAGGTAGTCGTCGGCACCGGCATCGATGCCTGCGACTTTTTCGTGCCAGTTGTCGCGCGCGGTGAGGATCAGCACCGGCATGTTGCGCCCCTCGGCCCGCCACCGCTTGAGCACCGTGAGCCCGTCCACCACCGGCAGGCCCAGGTCCAGCACCACGGCATCCACTGCCTCGGTGTCGCCCAGAAACTGCGCGTCGCGCCCGTTGTCTGCCTCGTCCACCGTGTAGCCCGCGCCGTGCAGGGCATTGCGCAACTGGGCGCGCAGCAGGGTGTCGTCTTCTACCAGCAGGATGCGCATGGAGGTGTCGCGGTCGGAAGGGTGTTAGCGATTGTCACGGCTTCGCTGCTGATCTTCGCGCGATTCTCGGGATCGCACACGCAGCACCTCCGCCGTGCGCGCATCGAGCTTGACCTTGGTCAACTGCCCGGCAGGCGTCAGCAGCTTGATCTCGTAGATCCAGCGCTCGCGCTCCTGCTCCAGCTCCACTTCCAGCACCTGACCAGGCACCTCGCGCTGCAGGCGATCGAGCACGACGGGCAGTGGTAGCACCTGGCCCGCCTGCACGGCCTGCCGGGCGCGGTCGTGGTCTTCCTTGCCGCTGCCCCACGCGGACGGCACGGCCAGCGCGGCAGCCCACAGCACACACGCCGCCAAGCACATGCACCGGACATGGCGGCCCGCACAAGCAGCGTGGAAGGAGAAAGGCATGGGCGCATTGTCCTGCGCGATATCTGAACGGCCGATGAACAGCCCTTTCACGCGCCGTTCAGGCGGGGATTTCAACAATGGCTGCACAAGCGATGAAACCCACAAGGACCACAGCATGACTTCCCTTCGCACCCTGACTCTGGCCGCGCTCTGTGCACTTGCAGCCACCAGCATCAGCCACGCCGCTGACACCACCGCTGCCCAGCAGCTCGCCCACTGGAGCGCACAGGCCGGCAGCCCAGGCAATGCCGACAAAGGCAAGGTGTTCTTCAACGCACGCCATGGTGGCGAATGGTCTTGCGCATCCTGCCACGGCACACCGCCCACCGCACAGGGCAAACACGCCAGCACCGGCAAGTCGATTGCGCCCCTGGCTCCGGCCTTCAACCCCAAGGCATTCACCGACACCGCCAAGGTGGACAAGTGGTTCCGCCGCAACTGCAACGACGTGGTGAGCCGTGAATGCACAGCGGTGGAAAAAGCCGACGTGTTGGCCTACCTCAACGCCCTCAAGCCCTGAGACCGACACCATGCAAAAACCAGCCCCGTTGCGCCCTGCAGCCCTGGCCGCCGCTGTGTGCGCACTGACCCTGCTGTCACTCTCCAGCGCCCATGCAGACAGCGGGCGCGCCATGCCCCGCAACATGCCCAGTGCCTACACACAGGAATGCGCCGCTTGCCACACCGCCTACCCGCCCGGCCTGCTGCCCGCAGCATCCTGGAACCGCGTGATGACGGGCCTGGACAGGCACTACAGCACCGACGCATCGCTGGACGCCGCCACCGTACGCCAACTCAACCAGTGGCTGCAGGCCCACGCAGGCACCTACAAGCGGGTGAACGAGGAGCCACCCGAGGACCGTATCACCCGCTCGGCCTGGTTTGAACGCAAGCACCGAAAGATCGAACCCACCACCTGGAAGCTCGCCAGCGTGAAAAGCGCTGCCAACTGTGCAGCCTGCCACACGGGCGCGGACAAGGGGCAGTTTGACGAACACAACCTGCGCATGCCGGCGGGGCTGGATGCCCGCTCACGCCGCGCCTGGAACGACTGAGAGCGGTGAATCTGAACTGCGCCCCATCAAGGAAAACACGATGAACAACACACCTACCCTCCATCCCGCCGATGCCTCGGCGCAACCCGCCCCCGCCAGGGCTCCCAGTCGCCGGGTGACCGATGCGCCCACGCGCATGTTCCACTGGCTGTTTGCACTGTGCTTTGCCGGGGCCTACGCCACGGCCGACGGGGAACACTGGCGGCTGCTGCACGTCACGCTGGGCTACACCATGGCGGGGCTGCTGGGCTTTCGGCTGCTGTACGGCATCCTCGGGCCGCGCACCTCGGGCCTGGGCCTGCTGTGGCGCAAGCTGGCGGGGGCGCCCGCATGGCTGCGCTCCCTGCCCCAGGCCCCATCGGTCACGCAAATCAACTGGCGCCAGGGCCAGAACCTGCTGGTGGCGCTGGCCATCGTGTTGCTGCTGGCGCTGGTGGTGCCCCTCACCCTCAGCGGATATGCCACGTACAACGACTGGGGCGCTGCGCTGGGTGGCAACTGGATGGGAGAAGCGATGGAAGAAGTGCATGAGTTCTTCGGCAACGCCCTGCTGTTTGTGGTGCTGGCCCACATTGCGCTGATTGCAGGCTTGAGCGTGCTGCGCCGCAAGAACCAGGCCCTGCCCATGCTCACCGGCCGGGTGGAGGGCAAGGGACCCGACCTGGTCCCCAAGAACCGCACCTGGCTCGCCGCCCTGCTGCTGATCGCAACCCTGGCCTTTGGCGCCTGGCAGTGGCAGCAGTCGCCCAGCGGCTGGGTTGCCAACGGCACATCGACCGAACGCCAACGGCACCACGATGACGACTGACGCACAGCCCCAAACAGAAGGAACCACGCCATGAAAATCTACATGTGTGCCGTTTGCGGCTGGATCTACGACGAGGCTGCCGGCGTGCCCGACCACGGTATCGCGCCCGGCACCCTCTGGGCCAACGTGCCCGACGACTGGCGCTGCCCCGAATGCAATGTCGGCAAGGCCGACTTTGTGATGTGCGAGGTGTCATGAAGGCGGATGGGATGCGGCGCACTGCGCTCCCTCAGGGCTGCTGACACCAGCGCGCGGTATAACTGTTACACCGCTGCGACCCTCCTTGCAACGCAGCGTCACGCCCCACATGCCCACTACCGACTCCCCCACTGGCCTCGACCCGGCACTGGCCGCCCAACGCCTGCGTGAAGAAGGCCCCAACGAACTGGGCATCAGCCAGCGCCGCACGCTGCGCGACATGGCCTGGGATGTGGTCACCGAGCCCATGTTCCTGCTGTTGCTGGGCGCAGGTGCCATCTACCTCGCCATGGGCGACGCGCACGAGGCAATGATCCTGCTGGGCTTCGTGGTGATCATCATGGCGATCACGGTGCTGCAGGAGCGCCGCACCGACAACGCGCTGAACGCCCTGCGCGACCTCTCCAGCCCCCGCGCGCTGGCGTTGCGCGGCGGCACCCTGGTGCGCATTGCAGGCCGCGACGTGGTGCGCGAAGACCTGCTGATGATTGCCGAGGGCGACCGCATCCCCGCCGACGGCACACTGCTGCAAGCCCACGAGCTGGCCGCCAACGAATCGATGCTGACCGGCGAATCTGAGCCCGTGGCCAAACAACCGGCAGACAAGGTGTTTGCAGGCACGCTGGTGGTCAGCGGCCAGGGCCTGCTGCAGGTGTCCGCCGTGGGCCGCCACACGGAGCTGGGGCGCATCGGCCAGTCGCTCGACACCATTGCCCTGCAGGCCTCGCCGCTGCGCGAGGAAATGGCGCGGCTCACGCGCAAGCTGGTGGTCATTGGCCTGTCGCTGTGCGCGCTGCTGGTGGCCCTGTTCTGGGCGCTGCGGGGCGACTGGCTGCAGGCCGTGCTGGCGGGCATCACACTGGCAATGGGGGTGCTGCCGCAAGAGCTGCCCGTGATCATGATCATCTTCCTGGCTCTGGCCGCGCGGAGGCTGGCGGCGCAACAGGTGCTCACGCGGCGGCTCAATGCCATTGAGACGCTGGGGCAAACCACCGTGCTGTGCGTGGACAAGACCGGCACCCTGACGCAGAACCGCATGGCCGTGGCGGCGCTCTGCATTGCGGGGCAGGAGCTGGATGTGCAGAACCTGCCCGCCGCAGCGGATGGCAGCGCGCTGCCCGATGCCTTCCACGAGCTGCTCGAATACGCCGTGCTGGCCAGCGAGATCGAGCCGCACGACCCCATGGAGCAGGCCTTTCACCGCATGGCGGCCGACCACCTGGTGGACACCGAGCACCTGCACCCCGCATGGTCACTGGCGCGCGAGTACGAGCTATCGCCCCAACTGCTGGCCATGAGCCACCTGTGGCGCGACGGCACCTCGGCACACGACACGGTGGCCACCAAGGGCGCGCCCGAAGCCGTGGCCGACCTTTGCCATCTGCCCGACGCCGAGCGCGCCGCCGTCAGCGCCCAGGCCGCACGCCTGGCCGACCGGGGCCTGCGCGTGCTGGGCGTGGCCAAGGCCCGGCACCACACGCAAGACACCTGGCCCGAAGCCCAGCACGACTTTGACTTTGAATGGCTGGGCCTGGTGGCCCTGGCCGACCCGCTGCGCCCCGAGGTGCCCCAGGCCGTAGCGCAGTGCCGCCAGGCGGGCATTCGCGTAGTGATGATCACCGGCGACCACCCCCGCACCGCGCGCGCCATTGCCGCCCAGGCAGGCATCGCCAACGACCGCGTGATCACCGGCGACGAGTTGGTCCACATGCCGCCGCAGGTGCTGGCCGACCAGGTCCGGCAGGTCAGCGTGTTTGCGCGCATCAAGCCACACCAGAAGCTGGCGCTGGTCGAAGCCCTCAAGGCCCAGGGCGAGGTGGTGGCCATGACGGGCGATGGTGTGAACGACGCCCCCGCCCTCAAGGCGGCACACATCGGCATCGCCATGGGCCAGCGCGGCACCGATGTGGCGCGCGAGGCTGCCGCCCTGGTGCTGCTGCACGACGACTTTGCAGCCATCGTGCTGGCGATTCACCGGGGGCGGCAGACCTTTGCCAATCTGCGCCAGGCCATGGTCTACACGCTGGCGGTGCACGTGCCCATCATTGGGCTGGCGCTGCTGCCGGTGCTGTTCGGGCTGCCGCTGGTGCTGGCGCCGCTGCACATCGCGTTTCTGGAGCTGGTCATCGACCCGGCCTGCTCCATCGTGTTCGAGGCCGAAGAAGGCGCTGCCGACCTCATGCAGCAGCCGCCGCGCGCGGCCGACGAACCCCTGCTGTCCGCCCGCCACATCCTGCTGAGCGTGCTGCAGGGCAGCGTGGTGACCGCTGCCGTGGTGGGCCTGTATGCCTGGCTGCTGCGCCAGCCCGCACATGCCGCCACCGCCAGCACGGCCGCGTTTGTGGTGCTGGTGGCCGCCAACGCCGCGCTCATCCTGCCCAGCCGCAGCAGCCAGACGGTGTGGCGCAGCCTGTGGAAGGGACTCACCCCGGTCAGCCTGTGGGTGGCGGGCGGCACGCTGGCCGCGCTGACGGCCATCACCACCGTGCCGTGGCTGGCCAACGCTTTCAGGTTTGTGCCGCTATCGCCCCTGCACTGGTTCATGGCCCTGCTGGCCGGGCTGCTGCTCACGGTGGTGTTTACGGCCAACAAGCGCTGGCTGTAGCCCGCCACAATGGCGCGCCATACTTCTCTCGCCTGATCCCCCCGCCCTACACCATGCCCATTGTTCTGGAATCCATCGACCACGTCGTGCTCACCGTCGCCAGCATCGACAAAACCATTGCGTTTTATGAGCGTGTGCTGGGCATGACCGCCCGGGAGTTCAAGCCCCAGCGGTACGCACTGCACTTCGGCGCGCAAAAGATCAACCTGCACGAAGTGGGCACGGTGGTGGACCCCAATGTGCGCCACGCGACGGCGGGCTCCGGCGACCTGTGCTTTCTCACCCAGATGCCGCTCGACGACGTCATCGCCCACCTGCAGGCCGAAGGCGTCCCCATCGTGCAAGGCCCGGTGGGCGCAACGGGCGCCCGCCACCGGCTGCGCTCGGTCTACATTTACGACCCGGACGAAAACCTGATCGAGATTGCCAACGAGGTGTGAGGCGCTGGCTGCACCGATCGCAGTACGGTCTCCCACACAACGATCAGAACTCGGCCGAGATCGCCGCCCGCAACAAAGTTGCCGCGGGCTCCACCAGCTCTTGCAGCTGCCCGGCCCGGTCCTGCTCGATAGAGTGCAGCACCATCTCGTTGATGCCCCCCACCACGGCCATGGCCATCATGGGCTGCAGGGGCGTCTTGCGTTTGCGCTCACCCGGGCGGTTGTTCACCACGTCCAGCATCAGGTCGGCCAGTTGCTGGTTGGCGCGGCGGCGCGCGGCCAGGCCCGTCGGGCCCAGGCCCAGGATGTCGATGAACAAGGTGCGCAGCAGCACTGGGTTGCGCGCCAACACGCCAAAGTAGGCGGCCATGGCCTGCTCCACCTGGGCCTCCCAGTCGCTGTGCGGATCGATGGCAGCGCGCAGCACCGCAATCGCGTTGCCACTGGCCGCCTCGTACAGCGCGGTCAGGCACTCGGCCTTGTCGGCAAAATTTTCATAAAAGGTGCGGCGCGACACGCTGGCTTCGCGCACGATGTCGGCAATGGTGGTGTCGGCATAGCCCTTGGCGGCCACGGCGCGTGCCATGCCCTCCAGCAGGCGGGCGCGGTGTTCGGTGCCCGCAGCGGGTGCAACGGGCGCAGCAATTGGGGCGGTGACGTCACTCATGGAGGCTGATCGCAATGCAGAAAATTCGACGAGGTACTTGACAGTACCATAGTTGATCTGCATCATACAAATCCACCGGTACTGCAAAGTACCAAATCCATGCACCACCGCGCGGCCCCCTTGCGCCAGGAGCTTTCTTCATGACCGAACTCGTTGTCCGCCGCCTGCTGATCGACCTGGAGACGCCGTTTGCGCGCCACTGGTGTGGTGGCGACGCGTTTCGCTCTGCGCTGTTCAACGCGCTGTCGATGAGCTTTCCGGTGGGCGAGCAGTTCTTTATCGATGCCGTGCGTGACGGCCACAAGGCCCTGCCCCCCGACAGGCAGGCGCAGTTTGCCGACGAAGTGCGTGGCTTCATCGGGCAGGAGGCCACCCACCGCCGCATCCACGCGCTGTTCAACGGCCACCTCGACCAGCAGGGCCTCGCCAATGAATGGGCCCCGCGTGCGCAAGAGCGCATGAAGCTGTTTGCGGGCGCCGACCCACGCCATCCGCTGGCTGTGACCGCTGCCAACGAGCACTTCACCGCCCTGCTCGCCGAATGGCTGCTTGCCCACCCCGAGGTGCTGCAGGGCGCCGAGCCGCGCCTGGCCACGATGTGGCAATGGCACTGCGCCGAAGAGTCCGAGCACAAGAACACGGCCTTCGACCTTTACCAGGCACTGGGCGGCAACCACGAGTGGCGCATCACCTGGTTCCGCCGCATCACGGTGGTGTTCCTCGGCGATGTGCTGCGCCAGACGGTGCTGAACCTGCGCCGCGATGGCTCGCTGTGGAAATGGAGCACGTGGACCAGCGCCGCACGCACGTTGTTCGGCAAGGGCGGCCTGGTGCGCGAGACCTGGCGCCCCTGGCGCGAGTACCTGCGCCCCGACTTTCACCCCAGCCAGCACGGCACCGACTTGTCGGCACGCTGGCTGGCGGAGCACAGCAACGCCTACACCCCGGTGGGTGCGCGCTGACAACCACGACCTGACACCATGACCCATCCCACCACGCCCCGGCACACAGGCCGGGCAGGCGCGGCTTTGCTCTGCCTGCTTGCATCTACCACCCTGACCCTGCTGCCCCTGCAGGCCCACGCCGCCCCTTTGGCGTTTGACGCAGCGCTGCAGCAGCTGCAGCAGCGCTCCGACCAGCTGGCCGCATCGCGCAGCGCCGTCGAAAGCGCCCAGCTGCGCCGCGACGCCATGCAGCGCCTGGGTGGCCCGGTGGTCAACCTGAGCGGCGCCGCCTACACCTACAACGCCAACCTGGACGTGGACCTGAACCCGCTGAACCGCGCACTGCCCGGCGTGCTGTCGCAGCTGCCACCCCAGCTGGCGGGCTCGCTGGCCCAGTTGCCGCATCTGCCGTCCAGCTACACGCTCAACCGCAGCAAGAGCGACACCACAGCCTCGGTCTCTGCCATCTGGCCGATCTACATGGGCGGCGCCAGCAATGCGGCCCGGGGCCTGCTGGATGCCCAGGCGCAAGAAGCCCAGGCCGACGCCGCCAAAACCGGCCATGAGGCCACCACCCTGCTGGTGCAGCGCTACTTTGGCGCCCAGCTGGCGCAGCGCGCTGCCCTGCTGCGCGAATCGGCCCTGGCCACCATTGAGCAGCACGACGCCGCCGCACAGAAGATGCTGGACGCTGGCGTGATCGCACGCGTCGAACGCCTGCAGGCCCGCTCCGCGCTGGAAGAGGCCCGCCGCAACGCGCGCAAGGCCCGCGACGATGCCGAGCTGGCCGCCACGGCGCTGACCCGCACCCTGAAGGCGTCCGACCCTGTGACGCCCACCAGCCCCCTGTTTGTGCTGAGCCAGCCGGTCGAGCCCCTGCCCTACTTCATCGACACCGCTTTGGCCCACCACCCAGGCTTGGACAAGGTGGCCGCCAAGAAAGAGCAAGCCACGCAACTGCACGCCGCCCAGGAGGCACTGCGCAAGCCCCAGGTGTTCGCGTTTGGCCAGCGTCAGCTCAAGACCGGCCGCGATGCCGACTGGGTGGCCGGCGTGGGCGTGCGCTGGACGCTGTGGGACTCCATCGACCGCAACGCGCTGGCCGAGTCATCCAACCGCCAGATCGAGCAGGCTGAGCGCACCGGCGCGCAGGCGCAGAACGACATTGCCCTGCTGGTGGAAAAGCGCTGGCTGGCCCTGGAGCAGGCGCGCCGCGCCTACTTTGCGCTGCAGCCGGGTCTGGAGCTGGCCGACGAAGTGCTGCGCCTGCGCATTTCCGGCCTGAAGGCGGGCACCAGCACCACACTGGATCTGATCGACGCCCAGGTCAACCAGGCCAAGGCCCAGACCGAACGCGCGCAGGCCGCCCACGACTACGTGAAGGCGCTGGCCGATCTGCTGGAGGCCTGCGGCCTGTCGGAAGACTTTGGCAAATACATGGCGCGCGCTGATGCGGTGCGGGTGGAATGAGTAAAGGTGGAACGAACATGAGCAAGAACAACAGCAAAAAAGCAGCCGTGATCGGCTCAGTGGCCTTTGTGGCCGTGGCAGGCTTTGTGGGCTTTGGTCTGTGGAAGGCCTCGCAGCCTGCACCCGAGGTGTTCCAGGGCCAGATCGAAGCGCAAGAGGCCGACATCGCCCCCAAGGTCACTGCGCGCATCGCGCAGATCCTGGTGAAGGAAGGCGACCAGATCGCCGTGGGCGCCCCGCTGATCCGCATGGACAGCCCCGAGGTCACCGCAAAGCTGGCCCAGGCCACGGCGGCGCAAGAGGCTGCCCAGGCCGTGGCCGACAAGGCACAGCACGGCGCGCGCCCGCAAGAGATTGAAATGGCCCGCCTGAACTGGCAGCGTGCCGTGGCCGCCGCCGACCTGGCCGAATCGTCCTTCAAGCGCGTGGACGGCCTGGCCCGTGAGGGCCTGGTGGCGGCGCAAAAACGCGACGAGGCCGAGGCCAACTTCAAGGCCTCGCGCGACCAGGCGCTGGCAGCCAAGGCCCAGTACGACCTGGCCCGCGCCGGTGCCCGCACCGAAGACCGATCCGCCGCCAGCGCCCAGGCGCGCCAGGTGGCTGGCGTGGTGGCGGAGGTGCAGGCGGCCCAGGCCGAGACCGAGCTCAAGAGCCCCGTCGCCGGCGAAGTGGCCAAGGTGCTGGCCCGCACGGGCGAGCTGTCGCCGCAGGGCGTGGCCGTGGTCACGGTGGTGGACCTGAAGGACCAGTGGGTGGTGCTGAATGTGCGCGAAGACCGTCTGCAGCGCTTTGCCATCGGCAACGAGTTTGACGCCACGCTGCCCGCGCTGGGCAGCAAAACCGTGAAGTTCAAGGTCTACCACACGGCTGCGCTGCCCGACTTTGCCACCTGGCGCGCCACACGCGCAGGCCAGGGCTTTGACGCCCGCACGTTTGAAGTGCGCGCGCGCCCGGCGGCCCCCATCGAAGGCGCACGCCCCGGCATGACGGTGCTGGTGAACTGAAATGCGACACCCCCCTGAGCGCCTTCGGCGCTTCCCCCCGCTCTCGCAACGCTATGCGTTGCGGGCAGGGGGACGCAGCCCTCGCTGCGGGGCGGCCCTTGCTCGGCTGCCCTCTCCGGGCCGCGCCTGTTCCGAATTCCGCGACGGGAGTGGAGCGCGATGGAAAACCGATCCCAAAAAGTGCCTCCAGCGTTTATCTTACAAGCGCAAAAAGCTATGAATTCAATAGCAAACAGCCTTCGCCGCGAAGCCCGCCGCCTGGCGGCCGATCCGTGGGACCTGGCCATGGTCACCTGGGTGCCGCTGCTGGGCGTGGCGCTGTTGTGGTGGATCTTCTCGGCCGGCCTGCCGCGCCACCTGGCGGTGGGCGTGGTGGATGACGACCACTCCAGCCTGTCGCGCCAGCTGGTGCGCATGCTGGACGCCACACCGGGCGTGCAGATCACCCAGCACTTCACCAACTCGGCCGAGGCCGAACGCGCGCTGCGCGCGGTGGAAGTGTACGCCGTGGTCTCCATCCCGCGCGACTTTGCGCGCACCGTGAAGGAAGGCCGCGCCGCGCAGGTCACGCTGCTGCACAACGCGCAGATGTCCACCCACTCGGGCCTGCTGCAGCGCGATGTGCGCACGGCCGTGGGCACCTTGTCGGCCGGTGTCGAGATGGCCGCGCGCAACAAACGCGGCGAAAGCGCCCAGGCCGTGCACGTGAGCATGGAGCCCATCCACACGCAGATGGTGGCGCTGTTCAATGTGTCCAGCAACTACGAGCAGTTTCTGGGCGCGGCGCTGATCCCCGCCCTGCTGCACATCCTGGCCATGACGGCCGGTGCCTGGACGGTGGGCCGCGAGCTGCGCGACCGCACGCTGGGCGAGTGGCTGGGCGCAGGGGGCTGGGTGCGCACTGCAGGCGCGCTGGTCGGCAAGCTCGCCCTGCCCTGGGTAACACTCACGCTGGTGGGCCTGCTCGCGCTGGTGGGCATCACCTGGGGCCGGGGCTGGCACCCGCCGGGCAATCTGTGGTGGGTGGCTGCGGCGCTGGCGCTGCTGATAGCGGTGTCGATCACCGCAGGCGCTGCGCTGGCAGGCATCACGCGGTCGCTGCGCACTGCGCTGTCGGGTGCGGGCTTTTTTGCGGCACCGGCATTTGCGTTCAGCGGCGTGGCGTTTCCCCTTTCGGGCATGCCCGGCAGCGCACGCGCGTGGGCCGAAGCCATGCCGTTCACCCACTACATCCGCCTGCAGATCGAGCAGCTGCAAATGGGCGCACCGGTGGCTACCAGCGTCTCGACGATGGTGGCGCTGACCATCGCCACCGCAGGGCTGTGGCTGGTAGGCGCCACGGCGCTGACCGAGGCCCACAAACGCCCAGACACCTGGGGAGGCCGCTGATGAACGCACCGATGCAACCCATGCCGGTGACAACGCCACCCCACCAGGGCCTGCTGGGCGCCTGGTTGCAAGCGCTGGCCACCGTGGTGCGCGACAAGGGCGTGCTGCTGCTGTTGGTAGGAGCGCCCGTGCTCTACGGTTTTTTCTACCCCTGGTTCTATGCCGACGAGGTGCTGACCCGCGTGCCTGTGGCCGTGGTGGATAGGGACCACACCAGCCTGTCGCGCCAGATCACTCGGTTTGCCGACGCCAACCCCCGCATTGAAGTGCGTTTTGTCGCCGCCAGCGAACGCGAGGCGCAGGAGGCCCTGTGGCGCGGAGAGATCGAAGGCTACGCGGTGATCCCTGCCGGGCTCAAGCGCAGCGTGGTGCGCGGCGAAAACGCCGTGGTCAGCATCGAGGCCAACGGCGCCTACGCGCTGCTGAACAAGGCCGTGCAATACGGTTTCGCAGAGGCCGTCGGCACCGTGTCTGCCGGGGTCGAGATCCGCAAGCTGCAGGCCAGCGGCCAGAGCGCCCCCCAGGCCCGCGCCAGCCGCGCGCCGGTGCAACTGCAGATGGTGGCGCTGTTCAACCCCACCGAGGGCTACGGCAGCTTTGTGGTGCCTGCTGTGGCGCTGCTCATCCTGCAGCAGACCTTGCTGATGGGCGCTGCGATGCTCACCGGCACCTGGGTGGAAAGCGGCCAGCACCGTGCCCGCGCCACCACCTGGCTGGGCCGCCTGCTGGCGCTGTGCACGCTGGGCTGGGCCAGCGGCCTCTTCTACTTTGGCTGGATCTTTGTGCTGCACGACTACCCGCGCGGCGGCAACCCGCTGGGCGCACTGGCGCTGCTGGCCTGCTACATCCCGGCCATCGCTGCGCTGGGTGTGTTGCTGGGGCTGTGGTTTGGCAACCGTGAACGCGCGCTGCAGGTGCTGCTGTTCACCACACTGCCCATCGCGTTCGTCGCAGGCTTCTCGTGGCCGGTGGAGGCGCTGCCCGAGCCGCTGCAGTGGCTGCGCTGGCTGCTGCCCAGCACCTCGGGCGTGCAGGCGTCGCTGCGGCTCAACCAGCTGGGCGCACCGCTGTCCGCCGCGCTGCCTTACCTGTGTGCGCTGGTGGCGCTGGGTGCGGTGTGCGCAGGGGCCGTGCTGGCCCTTGCGAGGCCGTCAAGCCCTGGCGCTCAAGCAGCAAACGCGGCGGAGCGCGAGCGCAGAGCTTACTGAGGGTGGGCAGCAGCCTGTTGCCCGGTACGCAAGCGCACCGGGCCGCTGCGCTCTTCCACTGCCGCCTGCACTTCCTTGCGCAGGCCCAGTGCAAACGCCCACTCAGCCACCACAAACAGCGGGCCCACGATCAGGCCCACCAGGTCGTCCACAAAAGCGGGCTTGCGGCCTTCGTAGTAGTGGCCCACGAACTGGATCACCCAGCCCACGGCAAACAGGCCAATGCCCGTGGCGAGCCAGACGGCCAAGGTCTGTGCGGCCACCCATTGCCCGCCCACCAGCATGGCGGCCAGCAGGGTTGCCATCGCCAGGCCAAAACGCATGTCCAGCCGGAAGTAAAAGACGCTGGCCGCCAGCGCGGCGAACAACGCGGGGCTCAGCGGCAAGGCGCCTACCATCCAGGTGGGGCGCGACAGCAGGATGACGACGGCAAACATGATCATGGGCACGCCCACAAAATGGGTGTGGATGTTGCGCGGATCGCGGTGGTAGTCGGCGTATTGGGAGAGGTGGTCGATCAGGGTTTTCATGGGTGTCTCCAGCATGTGTTTTGCGCAGCATCAATACTCGCTCTCGGGCTGCGCCAGCGTCTGTCGTGCAGACGACAAAAACCCCGCCGCCCTCCTGCCCCGTTCACTCGCATCCCATGTCCACCCCCTCTGCCTATTTACCCGTCCTCCAGACAGGTCGCTGGTTTGCCCACCTGCCGCCCGACTTTGCCCAGCCGCTGATTGCCATGGCGCAGCTGCGCCATCTGGCAACGGGCGAGGTGCTGTTCCGGCGGGGTGACGCGCCCTGTGGCCTGTATGCGGTGGTGCGCGGCGCGGTCAGCATCTCGGGCACCCGGGGGCGGGCCGACGAGGCGCGTGCAGCGCTGCTGATCCGTCTGGAGCCGCCGCACTGGTTTGGCGAGATCTCGGTGTTTGACAACTCGGCCCGCACGCACGATGCGCAGGCCACCGAACCCACGACCCTGGTGCACATCCCGCACGAGCGGCTGCAGCACTGGCTGCAGGCCCACCCGCAGCACTGGCACGCGCTGGCCTTGCTGATTACCGACAAGCTGCGCTCGGCCTTCGTGGCGATGGAAGAGCTGGCGCTTTTGCCCGCCCCGCAGCGCCTGGCACGGCGCCTGGTGATGATGGCCGAGGGCTACGGGCAGTGGACGGCCGAAGGGCAGTCGCGCCGCGTGATCGAGATCTCGCAAGAGCAGCTGTCGCTGATGCTGGCGATCTCGCGCCAGACCACCAACCAAATCCTCAAGGACCTGGAGTCGCGCCAGCTGGTGCGCGTGCAGCGCGGCGAGGTGGAGATTCTGGACCTGGCCGGCCTGCGGGGCGTTTGCGCCTGATTACTATCAAATCAATAGCATCCAAGGCATGTTGCACTGGCGCATGCGCCGGTTTTTACACAAATACTAAGCACACATTCCATTTCCGGGCAAAATGGCGGCCATGCAACTCAACTACATCGCCAACGCCTCGGTGCCCTCGTCCTCGGGCCGCACGATCCCCGTGATCGACCCGTCTGACGGCCAGCCCTTCGACGAGATCCAGCGCAGCAACGCCGACGACATCGACGCGGCGGTGCATGCAGCCCGCCAGTGCTACCACGCGGTGTGGCAAAAGTTGGCCCCGGTGGAACGCGGTCGCCTGCTGCAAAAGCTCTCAGCCAAGATCCTGGAACATGCGGACGAGCTGACGGCGCTGGAGCAGCGCGACTGCGGCAAGCCCACCAAGCAGGCGCGGGCCGACGCGATTGCGCTGGCGCGCTACTTCGAGTTCTACGCCGGTGCGTGCGACAAGTTCCACGGCGAGACCATTCCCTACCCCGACGGCTACAGCGTGCTGACCTGGCGCGAGCCCCACGGCGTCACGGGCCACGTGATCCCCTGGAACTACCCCATGCAGATCTTCGGCCGCAGCGTGGGCGGCGCGCTGGCGGCGGGCAATGTGTGCGTGGTTAAGCCCGCCGAAGACGCGTGCCTGTCGCTGATCCGCGTGGCGCAGCTGGCGGCAGAAGTGGGCTTCCCCGCCGGGGCGCTGAACATCGTCACCGGCTACGGCCATGAGGTGGGCGACGCACTGGCGCGCCACCCCGGCATCGACCACATCAGCTTCACCGGCAGCCCCAAGATCGGCACGCTGATCCAGCAGGTGGCCGCGGAGCGCCACTGCCCCGTGACGCTGGAGCTGGGCGGCAAGAGCCCGCAGATCATCTTTGCCGACGCCGACCTGGACGCCGCCATCCCAGTGGTCATCAACGCTATCGTGCAGAACGCCGGGCAGACCTGCTCGGCCGGCTCGCGCGTGCTGATCGACTCGCTGATTTATGAACCGCTGCTGGAGCGCCTGGGCAAGGCGTTTGAAAAGCTGCGCGTCGGCCCCGCCGCCATGGACCTGGACGTGGGCCCTCTGATTCGCCAGACGCAACAGCAGCGCGTGTGGGACTTCCTCTCCGACGCGCAAGTGGCTGGCATCCCCATGGTGGCCCAGGGCGTGGTGGTGGACGAAGCCCCCGAGACCGGCTACTACCAGGCCCCCACCTTGCTGCGCGATGTGCCCGTGGGCCACCGCCTGGCGCAAGAGGAAGTCTTCGGCCCCGTGCTGTCGGCCATGGCCTTCCAGGACGAAGACCACGCGGTGGAGCTGGCCAACGCCACGCAGTTCGGCCTGGTCGCGGGCATCTGGACGCGCGACGGCGCGCGCCAGTTCCGCATGGCCAAGCGCGTGCACAGCGGCCAGGTGTTCATCAACAACTATGGCGCGGCCGGCGGTGTGGAGCTGCCGTTTGGCGGCGTCAAATCCAGCGGCTACGGGCGCGAAAAGGGCTTTGAGGCGCTGTACGGCTTCACCACCTTGAAGACCGTTGCCATCAAGTACGGTTGAAGAGGCATTGCAGGGTGTCCCGCTGGCGCGCGACGGTGCTGGCAGGCCCCGCTAACCTCGGCTGCTTCTGTACGACGATTTTTCTTCCCCATGCCCCTGAGCCCCCCCCGCCCCCCGCACCCTGAAGCATGTCCGCCGGGTGAAGTACCAGGGCTTTGAACGCGACGATGGCCTGTGGGACATCGAAGGCGAGCTGCATGACAGCAAGGCCTACGACGCCCCCTCGCACCGCGACCCGACGCGCACGCGCCTGGCGGGCGAAGCCATCCACCACATGTGGCTGCGTGTGACCGTGAACCGCCAGCTGGTGGTGCAGGCGGTGGATGTGTCCATGGATTCGCACCCGCTCAAAGGCTGCACCGAGGCCCAGGCAGCGCTGCAGCGCATGGTGGGCTGCAGCATGGCACGCGGCTGGCGCCAGGCCATCCAGAAGCACCTGGGCGGCGTGGAAAGCTGCACGCACCTGCGCGAGCTGCTGTTCAACCTGGCCACGGCCGCGTTCCAGTCGGTGCCTGCGGTGTTTTCGTCCGCCAACCCGGACGAGCCGCCGCGCCACCTGGGCCAGTGCACAGGGTGGGACTTCAACGGCCAAGGCGTGAAAGAGTTTTTCCCCCAGTTCTATGGCCGGCAGCCCAAGGCACCCGCCCCGGCAGCCCCTACGTCAGATACGGCCCATACGGCTACAGCCACTGAAATTTCAGCCCCATCGGGCGCTAGCGCTAGTTGAATATGCGCTGGTAGCTATCAATTTTGATATATCACCCCAACCCATCGGAGACACCCATGCGTGTGCAGAACAAATCCATCATCGTCACCGGCGCCGGCAACGGCATTGGCGAAGGCATTGCCAAGCGCCTGGCGGCAGAGGGCGGCAAGGTCATCGTCAATGACATCAACGAAGCGGGCGGCCAGCGCGTGGTGGCCGAGATCACGGCCGCGGGCGGCACGGCCGCGTTCTTCAAGGCCGACGTGACGAAGTCCGCCGAAGTGAAAGCCATGGTCGACGAAGCCGTGCGCCTGTACGGCCGCTTGGACGTGGTGGTGAACAACGCGGGCTGGACGCACCGCAACCGCCCCATGCTCGAAGTGAGCGAGGACGAGTTCGACAAGGTCTATGCCATCAACATGAAGAGCATCTACCTGAGCGCCATCCACGCCGTGCCCGCACTGCGCCAAGCGGGCGGCGGCAGCATCATCAACATCGCCTCCACCGCCGGGCTGCGCCCCCGCCCGGGCCTGACTTGGTACAACGGCTCCAAGGGCGCCGTCATCATCACCAGCAAGTCCATGGCGGCCGAGCTGGGCCCGGACAACATCCGCGTGAACTGCATCAACCCCGTGTTCAACCCCGACACGGGCCTGGCTGCCGAGTTTGCAGGCGGCCCGGTGGACGATGCGCGCCGCGCCAAGTTCCTGGCCACCATTCCGCTGGGCCGCTTCTCCACCGCGCTCGACGTGGCCAATGCGGCGCTGTACCTGGCGAGCGACGAGGCATCGTTCATCAGCGGCGTGTGCATTGAGGTCGACGGCGGGCGCTGCGTTTAAGCAAGCACGCCAACAGGCGTCCTGGCACGCCCTGAAGCAGCCAATACGTCCCTTTTTTGAGCGCCCCAATCCGCACTAGGACAGTGCGGATTGATTTGACCGTGCTGGCCCTGCTGCCTATAGTGCCGTCGATGTTTGCGAGCCAGCACCACACCACAGCCGCCAGCGCTACGGCGCCGCTGCGCCGTGGCGCGCGCTCGCAGGCCACGCTCCAGGCCGGTGACCGCGCTCTCTGCACCCTCGCTGCAGATTCCTGAGCCCGGCGACAACCCCTCCCCTCCGCATTCTTTTCGCGCACCTCCTGTCGCCGGGCCCCACGCCCAGCGCCAGCTTGCGCCTTGGCCACGGCCGGGGCGCGGACGTCAGGAGTGTCCATGCCCCCGTTCCCTTCGGGCGAGATTTCGCTCGCCCCGTGCGCGCCCGCGCACCCACTCGCAGCCTCTGCGCTCACGCGCGAGGGTTCTGTCGATCAGGCCGTAGCCCACGCGGCCGCCACCGCCGACATCACCCGCCAGTTCATCCGTGCCAAGCAGCCCTGCGCCGACGGCTACCGCTGGTACCTGCGCCGCCAGGAGGGCGCCAGCAACTACCAGGCGTTGCTGGACGACCTGGTGCGCGAGGGCCGCGTGGAGGACGCGTGCTGGATGCTGGACCAGTTCGGCCCCACCAACGATGTGCTGGAGGTGGACCACCTGGAGGCCGACGCGCTGGTGTTTGCCGGCAGCGTGCGCTGCCGGGGCCATGCCGATGTGGAGGGGGTGCTGCGCACGGGCCGCAGCCTGAGCGTGCTGGGCGGCCTGCGGGTGGGCGGTGCGCTGCGCGTGGGCGAAGACCTGCGCGTGGCGGGCGCGGTGCGCTGCGAGGGCAGCGCACGGCTGCAGGGCGATGTGCGCGCGGGCTGGTCGCTGACCGTGGCGCAGCGGCTGCAATGCACGGGCAGCCTGCGCGTGGGCGGAGAGCTGGACTGCGGCGCCGCCGCCCAGATCGGCGGCCACTGCCGGGTAGCCCAGGATTTGCGCGTGGCGGGCGACCTGGGCTGCGAAGGCGGCATCAAGGTGGGCGGCCACCTGCAAGCCGACGCGGCCCTGCAGGCAGCCCGGGGCCTGTGGGTGATGGGCGACGTGGACTGCAAGGGCCACCTGCAGGTGGGCTGGGGGGTGCGGGCTGGTGGGCATATCCACGCCGGTGGCGCCATCCGCGCGGGCGAAAGCCTCTGGGCGGGCGACACGATTGCCGCAGGCGAGGCCTACGGCGTGTATGCAGGCCTGGATGTGCCCTTGCCCGACTGGCCCCACAGCGCCCAGGTCAGCGCCCGCGAACACCCCGCGCGCCTGCTGAGCGGCTGCTGGGCGGGCGGCACAGAGAGCACGCCATGACGGCCAGCACCTTTTGCCTGCACCTGCCGGGCCCTGCCATCGCCACCACCAAGGCACAGGCCAGCCCAAGCCTGCGGGGCCGCTGGGCCCAGTGGCTGACCGAGCTGCGCATCGACGTGGACCTGTCGGGCCGCGACATCCAGCGCGAGTTCGATGCACTGTACGACCGCATCCGCACCAACCACCGCACGCGCGACGCCATGCGGCCGCTGCCCCTGCACCTGCGCGGGCTGGTGTTTCGCCTGCGCGAGGCCGACGGCGAATATTTTGTGTATGCCATCGACCCGCTGCGCAACCGCATCGTGGCCTACACCGTGTTCAACCGGCTGGTGGAGGTGGACCGGCGCACCGACCGCCACCTGCGCGCACCCCACACCAAGGTGGCGCACGGTTACCGGCGCATGGGCATTGCCACGGCCATCTACCGCTGGTGGCTGGACTCGGGCCGTTGTCTCATGACGGGGGCACGCCAGTCCGCCGGCGCGCACGGACTGTGGATGGCCCTGGCGCGCGACTATGAGCTGGCCGCCGTGCGCATCGATGCAAACAAGCGTGTGCAGCAGTTGCAAATGCCCCCGCCGCCGGGATTTTTTGACGCGCTGGACACGCGACTGGTGTTGGTGGGGCGCGATTGCCGCTTGGCGGACTTTACGCAGCCCGCTGCCTGCAATGGCCGGTGACCCGATGGGCCGAACTGCGCGGAGCCGATCAGCCCAGCACCTCGCGCAGGGCAGCCTCGTACAGGCCGGTGAGCTTGTCCATCACACCCAGCAGGCGTTCGCTGGTCGTTGCCACCGCGTTGAGCCCAGCGTCATCGGCCGGGCGGCGCAAGGCCGCGTCGAAGAACAGCCATTGCGAGTCGGCCAGCTCCAGCTCGCTGCGGATGGCAGGCGTGGACACGGGGGCCGCCTTGAGCGTCTGCAGCGCCTGCCGGAAGTCGGCCGCATCGGCCGCCAGCTGCGCGTGCACCACCTTCGACTCCACCTTGGCAGCACTCAAGAAGTAGTTTTTGGCCAGGCGCTGCGACAGCATGCGCTGGCGGCCCGCCAGGTTGACCAGGCGGGCGCTGGGCGCCTGCGCCATCTTCTCGATGGACTCGGTCACAGCCTGGGCAATCAGCAGCGTGCGGTCAGCCTGCTCGGAGGCCGCAACGACCAGGGCGGTCTGGGTGGCCGGCACTGCAGTCAGCTGGTTGAGCAGCGCAAACTGCTTTTGCACATCTTCCAGCTGGCGCCCCACATCGGCGGGCCAGCGCCCGGTCTGCGTGCCCCGGGCCAGCTCGTTGCTGCCCGACTGCGCCATCTTGCGGGCCAGCCCCATCACGTCCACCGCTGCGCCGGGCAACACCTGCAGGTACTGCTGGCAATAGGCCTTGGCCATGCGTTGCGACAACGCACGGAACCAGCCCGCATAGTTGATGGCGCCGGACAACCCCATCTGTGCCTGGGCCCCAACGGCCACACTCGCCCAGGTGGGCAGCAGGATGCCTGCCGCCACCCACTGAACCGCCACACGGCGCTGGCAGGGCATGGCGTCGGCGGAGAACCTGTTCAATACCTCGCGAGCTGGCATGGGAACCCCTTGAAATCGGATGCCCGCATTGTTGCGACGCAGCATTCCCATGCCCTGCGCCAGATCAAAGCGCCCCGCCATCCCCCGCAATCGTTTGCGCTGCAGCAACAAATCCGGCTTCAAGGTCATTCGCAGCAGGGCCCACACCCCCCCGCCAAACCTGACACACTGCGCCGCTCAGGAGACGAACATGTTGATACAACTGACCTATGCTAGCCGCACCTCCCGCGTGCTCGGCCCCGCAGACATCAAGGACATCTTGAGCGCCTCGCAGCGCAACAATGCCCGTGCGGGCATCACCGGCGCGCTGTGCCTGAACAACGGCATCTTTCTGCAGCAGCTCGAAGGCGACCGCGCTGCGGTCAACGCGCTGTACCACCGCCTGCTCAAGGACACCCGCCACAAGGACACGGCCGTGCTGGACTTTGGCGAGATCCCGCACCGCCGCTTCACCAGCTGGTCCATGGGGCTTCTGGGCTCGGTGGACGCCAACCGGCAGCTGTTCCTCAAATACTCCAGCACCCCGGATTTCGACCCTTTCAGCATGAGCACCTTGATGCTGCGCAGCTTCTTCGACGAGATCCTGCAGAACGTGCGCTGGCTGGAGTGAGAAAATGCGGGCCATGTGCCCTCCCGCCCTGCTGAACGAGCCCACCCATGTCTGAACGCGTGATTCCGCTGGTCGATGAACGCCTGGCCTCGCTGGCGGCCACAGTGCCAGCCCAGCTGGTCAGCCCCACAGGGCTGCTCACCGATGCCCGAGGCCGCCCGCTGCGCGACCTGCGCATCAGCGTGACGGACCGCTGCAACTTCCGCTGCAACTACTGCATGCCCAAGGAAGTGTTCGACAAGGACTACCCCTACCTGCCGCACGGGGCGCTCCTGAGCTTTGAGGAGATCACTCGGCTGGCGCGGCTTTTTCTGGCGCATGGCGTGCGCAAGATCCGCCTGACGGGCGGCGAGCCCCTGCTGCGCAAGAACCTCGAAGACCTGGTGGCACAACTGGCCCAGCTGCGCACCGTGGACGGCCTGGCGCCCGACCTCACCCTCACCACCAACGGATCACTGCTCGCGCGCAAGGCCCAGGCCCTGAAGGACGCGGGCCTGAACCGCGTGACGGTGAGCCTGGACGGCCTGGACGACACCATCTTTCGCCGCATGAACGATGTGGACTTTCCGGTGGCCGATGTGCTGGCCGGCATCGAGGCCGCGCATGCGGTGGGCCTGTCGCACATCAAGGTCAACATGGTGGTCAAGCGCGGCACCAACGACCACGAGATATTGCCCATGGCGCGGCACTTTCGGGGCACCGGCACCACGCTGCGCTTCATCGAATACATGGACGTGGGCGCCACCAACGGCTGGCGCATGGACGAGGTGCTGCCCTCTGCCGAACTCATCGAGCGCCTGCGCGCCGAACTGCCGCTGGTGCAGCTGGACCCGAGCAGCCCCGGCGAAACCGCCGAGCGCTGGGGCTATGCCGATGCCCAGGGCCGGCACGACCCCGCACTGGGTGAGGTCGGAGTGATCAGCAGCGTGACCCAGGCCTTCTGCCACGACTGCAACCGCGCACGCCTGTCCACCGAAGGCAAGCTCTACCTGTGCCTGTTTGCCAGCCAGGGCTACGACCTGCGCAGCCTGCTACGCGGGGGCGCGAGCGATGCAGAGATTGCCGCGGCCATCGCCCCCATCTGGCAGCAGCGGAACGACCGCTACTCCGAGTTGCGCAGCAGCCTGCCCGCCGACACCAGCCAGGGGGCGCGCCGCGTTGAGATGAGCTACATCGGGGGCTAGCAGCTCTGTAGAAAAAGCGTTGTGCTTATGGGCAGCGCCGTCTTTCTAGCAAACTACCCATTGCCCACAGGATTTCAATTGATCAATCAGCAAGACATCACCGGCCTGGTCCTCGCAGGGGGCCGCGGCTCCCGCATGGGCGGGGTGGACAAAGGCCTGCAAAACTTTCGCGGCCTGCCGCTGGCCTTGCACACGCTCATGCGGCTACAGATGCAGACCGGCGCCACCATGGTCAATGCCAACCGCAATCTGGCGGCCTACGAGGCCTTTGGCACGCCGGTGTGGCCGGACGTGCTGAGCGACTACGCCGGGCCCCTGGCAGGCTTTCTGACCGGGCTGGAGCGCTGCGAAACCCCCTGGCTGCTGACAGTGCCCTGCGACACGCCGCTGTTTCCGCTGGACCTCGCCCAGCGCCTGGCGGCAGCGGCAGACGCCGAGGGCGCCGACATTGCCATGGCCGCAGCCCCGGAAGACGACGGCAAGGGCCAGATCACCGTGCGCCCGCAGCCGGTGTTCTGCCTGCTGCGCGTGGACCTGCTGGAAAGCCTGGTCGCCTTCACCCAGGCCGGGGGCCGCAAGATCGACGCGTGGACGGGCCAGCACCGCTGCGCCATCGTGCCGTTCGACCAGCCGGGCGACGACCCCCAGGCCTTCTTCAACGCCAACACGCTGGCCGAGCTGCACGCGCTGGAAAGCAGCAGCGCGCCCCAGGCCTGAGCTGCCCACCGACCCCATGAACCATCGCCCTCCCGTGGACGCAGTGGACCGAGTGGTACCAGCGGATGCTGGCGCGGTACACATCCGCCCCCTGGTCGCCGCCGATGCGGTGGCCTACAAGGCCCTGCGCGACGAGGCACTGCGCACGGCGCCGGATGCCTTCACCTCGGACTACGAATCCTCCGTGGGCCGCGATGCCAGCGAGTACGTGGCGCGGTTTGGCGCGCTGGAGTCCGGCCAGTTCTTTCTGGGCGCCTTCGATGCTGCAGGCCAGCTGCTCGGCTGCCTGGGTTGCGAGCGCGAACAACGCACCAAGCAGCGCCACTGCGCCGTGGTGGTGGGCATGATGGTGTCGCCTTCAGCGCAGCGCAGGGGCATTGGCCGGATGCTGGTGAAGGCCTGCGTGCAGGCTGCCCGCCAGGTGCCGGGGCTGACCCAACTGGTGCTTACCGTCACCGCATCCAACCCGCACGTGGTGCGCCTGTACGAGCAAGCCGGGTTCCGCGCCTGGGGCCTGCTGCCCAACGCCATCGTGGTGGATGGCGTGGGCTACGACAAGCTGCACATGGTGCGGCTGCTCTCCCATTGAATTCAAGCGAATCCCATTCATGAAAACCATTGCCCAGATTGCCGCCGAGCTGCAAGGCTACGACCCGCAGGCCCTGAGCGCTGCGGATGTGAACCAGTTTCTGGACCGGCTGATCGAGCCCGTCACCGCCACCGAAGTGCTGCCGCTGTTCAGCGCGCTGGGCCGCGTGCTGGCGCAGGACGTGATCTCCCCCGTCAGCGTGCCGCCCCACGACAACTCGGCCATGGACGGCTACGCCTTTGCGGGTGCGCAACTGGTGGCAGGGCAGCCGCTCACGCTGCGCGTGGTGGGCACCGCGCTGGCCGGCAAGGCGTGGGCGGGCACGGTGGCGGCGGGCGAATGCGTGAAGATCATGACCGGCGCCATCATGCCCGCGGGGCTGGACACCGTGGTGCCGCAAGAGTTCACAACCGCCGCTACTGACGGGCACATCACCATCGCCGCCGATGTGCTGCGCGCCGGTGATAACCGCCGCTTCAAGGGCGAGGACATCATGGAAGGCCGCGTGGCCTTGGCCTGTGGCGAGCTGCTGACGCCTGCCGCCCTGGGCCTGGTGGCCAGCCTGGGCCTGCCGACCGTCACGGTGTATCGCAGGCTGCGGGTAGCGTACTTCTCCACCGGCGACGAGATCCTGAGCCTGGGCGAGGCGCCGCGCGAAGGCGCCGTGTACGACAGCAACCGCTACACCGTGTTCGGCCTGCTCACGCGCATGGGGGTCGAGGTGATCGACCTGGGCGTGGTGCGCGACGAGCCCGCGCTGCTTGAAGCCGCCTTTCGCCAGGCAGCGCAGCAGGCCGACGCCATCATCACCAGCGGCGGCGTGAGCGTGGGCGAGGCCGACCACACCCGCACCATGATGAAAAAGCTGGGCGACGTGGCCTTCTGGCGCATCGCCATGCGCCCGGGCCGCCCCATGGCCGTGGGACGCATCGGCAACGCAGAAAATCAAGCCATTTCGGCCTCAAGCGCTAGTGCATCATGCGCTGACAGCTATCAAAATGATATCAATACACCCACCGGTGGCGCCGTGCTGTTCGGGCTGCCCGGCAACCCGGTGGCGGTGATGGTGACCTTTCTGGCCTTTGTGCGCCCCGCCCTGCTGCGCATGATGGGGTGCACCCGCGCGGCGCCCCCGCTGCTACGCGCCATCAGCACCGAGCCCATGCGCAAGAAGCCCGGCCGCACCGAATACCAGCGCGGCCTGGTCACCACCGCCGCCGACGGCACGCTGCAGGTGCGCACCACCGGCAACCAGGGCTCGGGCGTGCTCAGCTCCATGGTGCAGGCCAACGGGCTCATCGTGCTGCACCACGGCCAGGGCAACGTCGCGGTGGGCGATGCGGTAGACGTGATGGTGTTTGAGGGCGTGATCTGACACGGGAATGCGCCGCCAGCCGGCGCATGGCATCGACCGCCAAGGTAACCTGAAACCAGCCTCTCGCCCTGTTCACAGACCACGAATCACGCCATGCCCTACGCCGCACGACACCTTGCACAACCCCCATCCCGAGACGATGTGGACCGCCTGCCCGGCGCCACAGTGGTCGAGTTCGGCACGCCCTGGTGCGGCCACTGCCAGCGCGCCCAGCCGCTGATCGAAGCCGCCCTGAAGGACCGCGCGGACATTGCCCACGTCAAGGTGGAAGACGGCCCTGGCCAGCGCCTGGGCCGCACGTTCGGCGTGAAGCTCTGGCCGACACTGGTCTTCATGAAGGACGGCAAGGAGGTGGCACGCCTGG
This sequence comes from Acidovorax delafieldii, assembly GCF_007993815.1. Lineage (GTDB taxonomy): Bacteria > Pseudomonadota > Gammaproteobacteria > Burkholderiales > Burkholderiaceae_C > Acidovorax > Acidovorax delafieldii. Next base: position 134,003 of record NZ_VJWE01000019.1, on the reverse strand, counting down.
TGCGCCCGCAAGGCGGCCAGGAATTGCAGGACGCGGTGCAGGCTGTGCTGGTCTAAGCCACCTGCACTGCAACCCGCTGGACCCAGACCTTACCCACGCTGACACCGCATAACAGAAAGCAGGCAGGGCCCTACCGGGCCCTTTCTTTTCTTGCTTTGCTTTGGCTGTTTTGGCAGTGCACTTTGCACTCCCACTGAAGGCTACTTGGCCACATAGTCGTGCGGGTGCAGCGGGTGGGCCGGCGCGTCCACTGCCACCGCCGTGTTGGCCCCCGGCACCGCCTTGCGGGCAAACAGCGTGTACATGGTGGGCACCACAAAAATGGTGAGCAGCGTGCCCAGCGACATGCCGCCCACAATCACCCAGCCGATCTGGGTGCGCGTTTCGGCGCCAGCGCCCGTGGCCAGTGCCAGCGGGATGGCTCCCAGCACCATGGCCCCCGTAGTCATCAGGATGGGGCGCAGTCGCTGGGCCGAGGCCTTGACCAGCGCGTCCACCATTTCCATGCCCTCTTCGCGCAGCTGGTTGGTGAACTCCACGATCAGGATGCCGTGTTTGGTGATCAGTCCCACCAGCGTGATCAGCCCGATCTGCGAATACACGTTGAGCGAGCCGCCGCTCCACTTGAGCGCCAGCAGCGCACCGATCATCGACAGCGGCACCGACACCATGATGACGAGCGGGTCGATGAAGCTCTCGAACTGCGCGGCCAGCACCAGGAAGATGAACACCAGCGCCAGCACAAACACCACACCCAGCGCGCCTTGCGAGTTCTTGAACTCGCGCGAGGTGTCGTTCAGGTCGGTGGTGTAGCCGGGCTTGAGCACCTTGGCGGCCGTCTCGTTCATGAAGGTGATGGCCTGGCCCAGCGAGTAGTCGGACGACAGGTTGGCCGTGATGGTGGCCGAGCGGCGCTGGCCAAAGTGGTTCAGCTCACGCGGACTCACGCTTTCGCGCACGTTGACCAAGCTGGTCAGCGGAATCATCGCGTCGTTGCGGCCGCGCACGTAGATCGTGTCGATGTTCTCGGGCGTGGTGCGGCCCCGCGCCTCGGTCTGCACGATCACGTCGTACTGCTCGGCATCGCGCTTGTAGCGCGTGACGGTGCGGCCGCCCAGCATGGTCTCGATGGCCTTGGCCACCACCTCCACGCTCACGCCCAGGTCGGCGGCACGTTCGCGGTTGACTTCGATGCGCAGCTCGGGCTTGTTCAGGCGCAAGTCCACGTCGGGGGACACGATGCCGGGGTTCTGCGCAATCTCGGCCATGAATGCGGCCACCACCTTGCTCAGGTTCTCGTAGCTGTCCGAGGTCTGGATCACGTAGGTGAGGGGTCGCGAGCGAAAGCCCTGGCCCAGCGACGGCGGTGTGATCAGAAAAGCATTCACGCCGGGCAGGCCCGCCACCTTGGGCTGCAGCTCCTTGGCCAGGGCCAGCGTGGTGCGGTCGCGCTTTTCCCAGTCCACCGTGCGGTAGATCACGCTGCCCTGTGCCACCGTAGGGTTGCCAATATTGGCAAACACGCGGTCGAATTCGGGGTAGGTGTTACCGATCTTTTCCAGCTCCAGCGCATAGCGGTTGGTGTAGTCCAGCGTGGCGCCGTCGGGCGCGGTCACACTGGCCAAAATGGTGCCCCGGTCTTCCAGCGGCGACAGCTCCTGCCGCATGCTGGGGAACACCAGCACCAGCGCCGCGCCGCTGAGGGCCATGACGCCCAGCACGATCCAGCGGGCCTGGAACAGCGCACCCCGCACGCCACTGCGCCCCGCGCCCGCTCCACCCCAGCGGGCCGTGACGATCCAGCGCAGCAGGCGGCCATAGGCATCCGAGAGTGCGGTGAGCCAACGCTCCATGGAGCGGTCAAACCAATTGGGATTCGGGTTGTGCTTGAGCAGCAGCGAGCACATCATGGGCGAGAGCGTCAACGCCACAAAGCCCGACACCACCACGGCCCCGGCCAGCGCCAGCGCAAACTCCACGAACAAGCGCCCCGTGCGGCCGGGTGTGAATGCGAGTGGCGCATACACCGCCACCAGCGTGAGCGTCATGGCCACGATGGCAAAGCCGATTTCGCGTGCGCCCTTGATGGCGGCAGAAAACGGGTCGAGCCCCTCTTCGATGTGGCGGTAGATGTTCTCCAGCATCACGATGGCGTCGTCCACCACCAGGCCAATGGCCAGCACCAGCGCCAGCAGCGTGAGCGTGTTGATCGAAAAGCCGGCCAGCGACATCAGCGCAAAACTGCCCACCAGGCTGACCGGGATGGTGATGATGGGGATGATGGACGCACGGAACGTGCGCAAGAACACAAAGATCACCAGGGCCACCAGCACCACGGCCTCGATGATGGTGGAGTACACGCTCTTGATGGAGCGGTCGATGAACAGCGAGTTGTCGTTGGCAATGTCGATGCCGATGTCTGGCGGCAGGTCGGCCTTGAGCAAGGGGATCATGGCGCGCACGCCTTTGGACAGCTCCAGCGGGTTGGCCGTGGCCTGGCGGATCACACCCACCGAGATCGCATCGCGGCCATTGAGCCGCACGCGGCTGCGGTCGCTGGCAGGGCCTTCTTCAACCCGGGCCACATCACGCACGCGCACCGAAAACCCGTTGACCGTGCGGATCACGATGTCGGAAAACTGCGCCGGGGTTTTCAGGTCGGTCTGGGACGTCACGCTGAACTCGCGCTGCTGCGATTCAATGCGGCCTGCTGGCAGCTCCAGATTGTTGCGGCGGATGGCGTCTTCCACGTCCTGCGTGGTCAAGCGATAGCCGGCCATGCGCTCGGGGTCCAGCCACACGCGCATGGCGTATTTGCGCTCGCCATAAATCGGCACATCCGCCACACCGGTCACCGTCTGCAACCGGGGCTTGACGATGCGGTTGATCAGGTCATTGATCTCCAGCGGGCTGCGTGTATCGCTGCTGAAGGCGAGCCACAGCACGGGCGATGCATCGGCCTCCACCTTGGCAATCACGGGCTCATCCACCGCGAGCGGCAGGCGGTTGCGCACACGGGCGGTGCGGTCGCGTACTTCAGCGGCGGCGTTGTCAGCGTCCTTCTCCAGGCGAAAGCGCACGCTGATCTGGCTTTGCTCGGCCCGGCTGATGGAGGTGATCACATCCACGGCGTCGATACCGGCGATGGAGTCTTCGAGCGGCTTGGTCACCTGCGATTCGATGACCTCGGCCGACGCGCCCGCATACCGCACGCTGACGGTCACCACGGGTTCGTCGATCTTGGGGTATTCGCGCACGGACAGGCGTGTGAAGCTCACCGCGCCAATCAACAGCACCAGCAGTGACAGCACGGTGGCAAATACCGGCCGGCGGATGGAGATTTCAGCGAGTTGCATGGCAGTCCAGAGGCATCAGAGGGTAAGGACAGGCAGTCCGTCAGACGGGAGGGCGGCTGCCAGTGGGCGTGGACCGGCTGGAGGTTCCGGCCAGCTGGCAAGGGTTGGGGCCGGGCAGCGGATCGGGTTCGCTGCGAGCCGCCATCACGCGGGCCACCGAGGGGGCGGCAGAAGGAGATGGAGATGCCGATGCCGCAGAGGTGCTCTGCGCAGGCGCATCAGCCACCGGCGATGCCTTTTGGCCCGCCCCAGTCGCAGCACCTGAAGCGCCCGGAGCCGGCCGCGTTGCCGCGGCCGCCGCACCACCGTTGCCCTGCTTGCCCAGCTCCACCACGCGCACCTCGGTGCCGTCCTTGCGGATGCGCTGCTGGCCCGCCGTGACCACCAGGTCTCCGGCGCTCAAGCCGTCCACCACCTCCACCCACCCAGGTGAACGGACGCCCAGTTTGACCGGCGTGCGGCGCGTCACCTTGCTGCTGGGCTCCTTGCCTTCTACCACCTTGAGCACATAGGGGCTGGTGCCGTCGGGCACGATGGCTTCCTCGGGCACCACAAGCGCGTCGCTGCGTTCGGAAAACACGGTCGTCACCCGCGCGAACATGCCGGGGCGCAGCTGCAGGCGGCGGTTGTCGATGCAGCCACGCACCGCGATGGCCCGCCCATCCGCATCGATCTGTGGGCTGATGGCCTGCACCACGGCGGCGTAACGCGCGCCCGGCAGTGCATCAAAGGTGACCTGCGCGGTCTGCCCCGGGCGCACCTTGCCCTGCAACCGCTCGGGCAGGCGGAAATCGACATACACCGCATCAAGGTCTTCGATGTTGACGATATCGGCCCCGTCCTTGAGGTAGTCGCCCACGTTCACGCCCCGAATGCCTGCGATACCATCGAACGGGGCCAGGATCTTCAGGCGCTGGGCCGTGGCCTGGGCCAAAGCCAGCTTGGCCTGGGCCACTTCCAGGTTGGCCGCACTCTCGTCCACCGAACGCTGGCTGATGAAGCCCTGGGCCACCAGCTCCTGATTGCGCTTGTGGTTGGCCCGCGCAATCGACAACTCGGCCTGGCTTTGCTGGATCTGCGCACGCGGCAATTGGTCATCCAGCTGCACCAGCACTTGCCCGCGCCGCACACGCTGGCCGTCACGGAAGTTGAGCTGGGTGATACGCCCGCCCACCTCGGGCCGCAGCATCACGCTCTGGCGCGACCGCAGGCTTCCCACGGCTTCGGCATCGTCGCGCAGCGCCATCTGCCGCACGGTCACCGTTTCCACGGCCACGGGGCGGCCAGCACCAGCGGGCGCGGTGCCACCAGCCGATGCGCCAGCGCCTGCACCGCCCGCCCCGACCTCGGCACGCTGCTGCGGCTGCACGGGCTTCTGCAGCCACCAGGCAGCGCCCGATGCGGCAGCGATGCCGATGACAGCGAAAACGAGGTACTTGTACTTGCTCTTGGACGCCATGGGTCAATCAATCCAGTGAGGTGGGATGCGCAGTCACACAATGTAACAGTGGGTGTGTGCAGCCGCAGCCACCCGCAGCAATATCCCGGAGCATTCGCCGCTGGGGCGTGATGGCCGTACTGGCCGCCTCGGACGCGGGCACAAAAAAAGCCTCCGAAGAGGCTTGCATGCGGTAAGCAGCTGGCAATGGATCTACCTGCGGCCCAGGGCCTGGTCCACGCCCCGGTTGGCCAGCGCGTCGGCCCGCTCATTGCCCGGGTCGCCCGAATGCCCTTTCACCCAGCGCCATTCGATGCGGTGGCCGCCGGTGCTGACCAGCGCATCCAGCCGCTGCCACAGCTCCACGTTCTTGACCGGCTGCTTGGAGGCCGTGCGCCAGCCCTTGGCCTTCCAGCCATGGATCCACTCGGTAATGCCCTTGCGCACGTACTCGCTGTCCAGGTACAGCGTCACGGCACAGGGGCGCTTGAGGGCCGACAACGCCTCGATCACCGCCATCAGCTCCATGCGGTTGTTGGTGGTACCCAATTCGCCGCCAAACAGCTCTTTTTCGGTCGCACCGGAGCGCAGCAACACGCCCCACCCGCCGGGGCCCGGATTGCCCTTGCAGGCGCCATCGGTGTAAATCTCTACCTGGTTCAAACTCTGTTCCTGACAATGAGGTGGATGGTTGCCATGACGGGGCATGGAAGCCCACGGCAACCGCGGAAGGCTGTGCTCAAGGCTTGTGCCGGGCTGCAGTGGGCGCAGTGCGCGAAGGATTCACCCCACTTTGAGACACCCGGTTGGCGATGGGCACGGTGCCCGCAGCACGCTGGCGGTGGGTGCGCCAGGCGGGCTCCAGCAAACGCATGCCATGCACCCGTTTGACGGCCACCAGAAAATACGCGGCACCCAGAATGGGCCACCATTTCTCACCCAAAGGGTCCATCCAGCCAAAACGCTCCAGCCACTGCGCGCTGCGCACCGCTGGACGATAACAGCCAAATCGGGCAGATTCGACCTCGAAGTTCAAAAGCCGCAGCCAATCGCGCAGGCGGCGATAGCCGATGAACTCGCCCACGTCGGGCAGATACAGCGTGCCCCGCCCCAGGCGCTGGTACAGCCGCGCACGCCGCTGCCGCAGGCCCCACAGGCTGGTGGGGTTCAGGCCGCTGATGACCACACGCCCTTCGGGCACCAGCACCCGCTCCACCTCGCGCAGCGCGGCATGGGGGTCGATGCTCAACTCCAGCGTGTGGGGCAACACCAGCAGGTCCAGGCTCGCTGCGGGGAAGGGCAAGGCCACAGGCTCGGTGAGCAGGTCCACCGCGCGGCGCTGCAGCGGCCCATCGTCATCACCGGTCTCCACAAAGGCGATGGAGCTCTCCACGGCCTCCTGCCCCATCGCCAGCCACTGGTGGGGCATGCGGTTGGCGCGCAGGCCGTCCAGCAGCGGCATGCCGAGCTGGAGACTGTGATAGCCAAAAATATCGGCCACCGCCTCGTCAAAGCGTGCCTGCTCCCATGCGAGCAGGTAGCGGCCAGGGGGGGAGTCGAACCAGTGGTGCAAACCTATAATTTGATCGCTCATGAACTTGCTACCGCTGCCCGCCTTTACCGACAACTACATCTGGATGCTGCACGACGGCCGCCAGGCCATCGTTGTGGACCCGGGAGAAGCCGCGCCGGTGGAGCAGGCCTTGCACCGCTGGGGCCTGTCATTGCAAGTCATTCTAGTCACGCACCACCATGCCGATCATGTCGGCGGAGTCGATGCCCTGCGCCAAGCCACCGGTGCACGGGTGTATGGCCCAGCGCGGGAGCGCATGCCCGAGCCGCTGGAGCGGCTGGCGCAAGGCGATACCGTCAACGCGCTGGGGTTTCAGTTCCAGGTCATGGACGTGCCAGGGCACACGGCGGGCCACATTGCCTACTACTGTCGCGAGATGGACGGAGCGCCCCTGCTTTTTTGTGGTGATACGCTGTTCTCAGGCGGTTGTGGCCGGCTGTTTGAAGGCACACCTGCGCAAATGCTCGACTCGCTGGACCGGCTGGCGGCACTGCCTGGCAACACCCGGGTGTGTTGCACCCACGAGTACACACTGTCTAACCTGAAGTTTGCGCGGGCCGTGGAACCTGGCAACGCCGCCCTGCTCCACTACAGCAGCCAATGCGAAGCCCTGCGGGAGCAGAACCAGCCCACACTGCCTTCGCACATGGCGCTTGAGCGAGACATCAACCCCTTTCTGCGCGTGCGGCAGGGCCCGGTGGCGCAAGCCGCCCAGGGCTACGACGCGCAGGTGCCCCTTGACGACGCCGTAGCGGTGCTGGCCGCGCTGCGTCAATGGAAAAACGAGTTCCGATGAAAATTTTGCACATTGCCTGCCTGGCCGGCCTTTTGTGGCTGACAGGCTGCGCCACTACGGGCTCGACGCCCGACCAGGCGTCCGCCAGCGGAAACACCACCAGCACCAAGGGCCCTGCGTCGCCCCACACCCCTGTCATCCCCAACGGCCCGCTCAAACCCATCACTGCCGCGCAAGCCACGAGTGGCGAGGTGGCATCGCTCTCAGCCCCCGCCGACTTGTGGGACCGCATCCGGCGTGGCTTTGCCATGCCCGACCTGCAGCATGAGCTGGTACAGGACCGCGAGCAGTGGTATGCCACGCGCCCCGACTACATGCAGCGCATGACGGAGCGTTCCAGCAAGTACCTGTTCCATATTGTTGAAGAGCTGGAACGCCGGGGGATGCCGACCGAACTGGCGCTGCTGCCCTACATTGAAAGCGCGTTCAACCCCCAAGCGGTATCGAGCGCCAAGGCCGCAGGCATGTGGCAGTTCATGCCCGCTACGGGCAATTATTTCGACCTCAAGCAGAACGCCTTCCGCGACGACCGTCGCGACGTGCTGGCGTCCACCCGGGCGGCACTCGACTACCTGCAAAAACTCTACGGCATGTTTGGCGACTGGCACCTTGCCCTGGCGGCCTATAACTGGGGTGAAGGCAGCGTAAGCCGGGCCATTGCCCGCAACCAGAAGCTGGGACTGGGCACCACTTACACCGACCTGAACATGCCTGCGGAGACCCGCATGTATGTGCCCAAGCTGCAGGCGGTCAAGAACATCGTGGCCAACCCCGATGCCTTCCGCACAGAGTTGCCCCTGATCGAGAACCACCCCTACTTCCAGACCGTGGACATCACGCACGACATCGATGTGTCGCTGGTGGCCACACTGGCGGGTATTCGCGAGGAAGACTTCCGTGCCCTCAACCCGTCGTACAAGCGACCCGTGATCCTCGCCGCCGGGACGCCGCAAATCCTGCTGCCCTGGGACAACGCCAAGGTCTTCCAGCGCAACCTGGAGGCCAAGCGTGAAGGCCAGTACGCGAGCTGGACCGTGTGGTCTGTACCCACCACCATGACGGTGGCCGAGGCGGCACAACGTGCCGGCATGAGCGAGGCGGATCTGCGCAGCATGAACAACATCCCGCCGCGCATGCTCATCAAAGCAGGCTCGGCGCTGATGGTGCCCCGCTCCACGACCACCCGGCAAGACGTGTCGTCCCACTTGGCCGACAACGGCCAACTGAGCCTTACCCCCGAGATCGTCACCCGCCGCACCACGGTGCGGGCCGGCAAGGGCGACACGGTGGCCAGCATTGCGCGGCGCTACAAGTTGGCAGCCGCCAACGTGGCGGACTGGAACGATGTGCGGGCGAATGCTGCATTCAAGGTGGGCCAGCAGATTGTGGTGTACCTGCCGGTGCGCCAGAGTCAGGCGCGCAGCAGCGGCGGCAGCGCTCGCGCATCGGCCGCCACCGCGGGCAAACGCCAGGCTCCAGCGCCTGCGCGGCGTGGCGGATCCCCCTCCAAGGTCAAGCGCCGCTGAGACGCAGGCGCCTCAGCAAAGCCACCTGGGCCCGGCGAAGCCCGGCATTGCTTGGCTGGTCGCTGGGCCCATGCATCAGAACCGGAGCGTGTGCATGCCCAGCAGCCCCAGGATTCCCATGATGATGAGATAAAGCGCCACGATGGTGCTGAGCAAACGCGGCATGACCAGAATGAGGATGCCTGCGATCAGGGAGACGAGCGGGCCGATGCTGAGGCTCAGCGACATGGTGGATAGTCCTTGAAAAATGGCACGGGAATGGGGCAGCACAAGTGCTGCGTGTGTAGCCTGCGCAATGCGTATCGCACGGTGCGATTGCGGTGCAGTGGCAGGTGGGCAGGCGGCTGACACTGTAGTCGATGCCAGGGCCCTCAGAGCCTGTTGACGATCTCGCAGGAGAGGTAAGCAGGCTCTTGGGGTCTCCCGCCGCAGCGGCTTGTCAGACGCTGTACTTTTGGCGGGCTTTGCGCACCAGATCGTTGCTGGCCGTACGCGCCAGTTCGACCTTGGCCTCGGCCAGTTCGGGCAGCACGCGCGACAACACGCGCAGTGCGGTAGCCGGACCTTCGTCCGGCATCAGTCCGTTGGTGGAGTAGGTCTCGCGCACCCGGCTGAACGCCGCCAGATAGAGCCCCCGGTCGCCCATCAGGTAGGCCGGAGGCACCGCCTTCACCAGGTCTGCCGGTGCTGCCGTCTGCAGCCACTTGAGCGCATGCACAACGCCATTGACCAATGCCTGGGCCTGGGCAGGCTGCTTCTGGATGAAGGCCTGCGGGGCATACAGGCAACTGGCGGGCATGGTGCCACTGAACATGTCCTGCGCTGCCTTGAGAGAGCGCAGATCGCCCACGATGCGGGTGTCCGCCTTCTGCTCCAGCAAGGTCATGATGGGATCGGCATGGCACAGTGCATGCACCTGGCCGGAACGCAGCGCGTTCATGGCATTGGTACCCGAGCCCACCCCCACAAAACCCACATCGCGCAACGGCACGCCCGCACGCATCAGCATCAGGCTGGCCGCCAGATGAGTGGATGAGCCCACCGACGACACACCCACCTTGCGCCCCGCGAGGTCACCCAGGTCCTTGTACGCAGGCACCGACCGCAGTGACACACCCAGCGCCAGCTGCGGGGCCCGCCCCTGCAGCACCAGCGCGCGGTACGCATGACCTCGCGCCTGCGCACGCAACACGTGCTCGAAGGCACCGGAACAGACATCTGCCGCACCGTCCTGTACCGCCTGCCAAGCATGCGCTCCCGCCGAATAGTCCCGCACCACCACGTCCAGGCCTTCGAGGCGGAAGTACCCCAGCGCATCGGCCAGCGCCAGCGGCAGGTGGTACAGAACGCCCTGCCCTCCGACCGCCACGGTCACTCGCCCGAGAGCAGCACCATCGGTCTGCGCACGCACCCGGATGGCAGGCGCCCACACCGCAGCCGCCGACAAGGCAGATACAGCGCCAAAGGCGCGGCGGGTGAGTGGAGGCAGGGACATGGAATCAGGCAAAAAGACAATGCTGCATTGCAACAATCGTGCCGCAGCACAGACGAAACCGCATCAGGGTGAATCCCTGCGGGTTACTACGTACCGCGATAGACAGCCTTCAACCGCAGCACACCGCAAGACGGATGGCGCGCACCCGGGGCGCTCAACGGTACCCGATGAACAGGATGGCAATATTGACCAGAAAACCACCGGCCCAGACTGCGCTGCGGGCCATCGGCATGTCGGCCACGTACATCATCACGTAGAAGATGCGCAGGAAGACATACAACAACGCCAGCAGGTCCAGCAACGTCTGCCCAGCGCCCAGCAGGTGCGCAATGATGACCGCGCCGATGAAGAACGGCAGCGCTTCAAAGCTGTTGGCCTGCGCTGCGTTGGCACGTCCGCGCCAGTCGGTCTGCCGCGAGAGCCAGCCGCGCGGATCGTGGTTGTCAAAACCGCCTTCTTTGCGGGACTTGCCAAAGTTGCCACTTTTGGCCAACCAGGCACAAGCGATGGGCAGCAGTGCTGCGAACAGCACGCACCAATAGGCCACGGTGAACCGCGCGACGTGCAAGGTGGTATTCATTTTCGAGGCTTTTGAGGGCAACAGCGCAGCAAATACAAGCGCTGGTAGCTATTAAATTGAGAGTATTTTAGCCGCAGACATTGTCGGGACGACGGGCTGGCAGGCGCCCTGGCGTCACCGGCGATCCACCAGCGCATGCGCGATCGTTCCCAGGTCCACGTACTCCAGCTCACTGCCGACAGGCACGCCGCGCGCGAGCCGCGTGACATGCAACCCACGGCTCTTCAGGGCCTCGCTGATCACATGCGCAGTCGCCTCCCCCTCGGCATTGAAGTTGGTGGCCAGGATCACCTCCTGAACGGTGCCATCCGTGGCGCGCTCCATGAGCTTGTGCAGGCCGATCTCCTTGGGACCGACACCATCGAGCGGGCTGAGCCGCCCCATCAACACGAAGTACAACCCCTTGAAGGCCCCCGTGCGCTCCAGCGCAGACTGGTCAGCGGGCGTCTCCACCACGCACAGCCGCGTGGCATCGCGGTCAGGGTCCAGACAGGTGCTGCACACCTCCGCCTCGGTGAACGTATGACAACGCGCGCAGTGGTGCACCGTGCCCACCGCTTCCGAGAGCGCCCGCGACAGGGCCTGCGCCCCTTCGCGATCATGCTGCAGCAGATGGAACGCCATGCGCTGCGCAGACTTCACCCCCACTCCCGGCAACCGGCGCAGCGCCTGGATCAGAACGTCGAGGGAGTTGGTGGTGGACATGGAAACGAGCGATGCAGGAAAGATGTGAGGAACGAGCGGGGCAAGGCTTCGACAAGCTCAGCCCCAAAGGATGCCAGCAAAACAACAGGCATGTGGTCCTTGCCTTCACACCCCGCCCTCAAGGGCGTAGCGAGCGGGATCAGCTGCTAGGCGGACGGAGCACAGCCACCGGAACGTACTTGAAGTACGTGAGGATGGCGAGCACCGCCCAACGACGCAGATGGCCCGCTCGGTAGCCAACCCTCAGAAAGGGAATTTCATGCCGCCGGGGAGGCCTGGCATACCTTGCGTCAGCTTGCCCATCTTCTCCGAAGATGTCTCCTCCGCCTTGCGCACCGCCGCATTGAACGCAGCCGCCACCAGGTCTTCCAGCATGTCCTTGTCTTCGGCCAGCAGGCTCGGGTCGATGGTGATGCGCTTGACGTCGTGCTTGCAGGTCATGACCACCTTCACCAGACCCGCGCCCGATTCACCCTCCACCTCGATAAAAGCCAGTTCGTCCTGGGCCTTCTTGAGGTTGTCCTGCATCGCCTGGGCTTGCTTCATGAGGCCGGCGAGTTGTCCTTTGTTGAACATGGTGTGGTTTCCTTTTCAGTTTCTAGTGAAATGAGTATCAGAGGTTGTCCGTCATGCAGGTTTGATACTGCCCGGCACGATTCTCGCGCCGTAGTCACGCATCAGCGATTGCACGAAGGGATCGTTGTGCACGATTTCTTCCGCGCGGCGTTGGCGCTCGGCGGCGGCGGCGGCGTTGCGACGGGCGGGGCTGTCGATGACCACGCCCACTTCCACGCTGATCTGGGTCGCATGGCCCGCAGCTTCAAGGGCCGCACGCAGGCGCTCGCGCGCCGTGGGCTGGTTGAGCGACTCGCGCTCGACGCGCAACAGCCAGTGACCACCGTCGCGCGCCACCAGCTGTGACTGCAGGGCCAGTTCGCGCACCAGCGCCGTGATGGCCTCTGCTGCCACCAGTTGCTGCACCGTGGCATGCCAGACGTCCCCCTCTTCGGTGGGGGTGTAGCGGGCAGATACCGGGGTCGGGGCAGACAGTGGAAGCGGCTGCAACCGTTCGCCGGGCTCCGGGGACTCACGCACTGGGATTGCTACATATTCAGGAGCATTCTGTGCTTTGAATGATTGCGCTACACCGGGATTTTGATCAAACCTCTCGGTGGTGCGTACCGGCAACGCCGTGGCAGCGGGCGCAGCCGCAGTGGTCACCGTACCGGACTCGTCAGAACCCGGCCATGGAGGTGGCTCAGAATCGTTGAACGACTCTGATGGATGGTCTCCGGCGCCAGAAGATGCGGTGCCTGCAGCCACTGCCGGAACGGGGGCCGGGACTGCAGGCGCGGGGGCCGCAGACGGGACTGGCGGGGCAGCACGCACCGGAGCTGCAGGCGCCGACGGCACAGGCAGGGCCTGGGGGGGCTTCACCGCTGCCCCTCCCACAGGCCCTGGCGTGGCCACCACTGCAGCAGGGGCTGCTGCAGTTGATGCAACAGCGCCTGAGGGGGGCGTTTCAGCCCGCGTCAGAGTTTTTTTTTCAGCCGATTCGCCGACGCCGCTGGCAGGCTTGAAGGCCAGCAGACGCAGCAGCACCATGGTGAGTGCCGCGTACTCGTCGGGCGCCAGGCCCAACTCGCCGCGCCCGTGCAGGCACAGGCTGTAGAGCAACTGCGTTTCATCGGCGGGCATCAGTGCAGACAGGCGGGCTGTTTCAGCAGCCTCGGGGTCATCTGCGTCCACGGCACCTGCCATCTGGGGCACGGCCTGGAACACGGCCATGCGCTGCAGTACGGCACTCATCTCTTCGAGCGTGGAGGCGGCAGACAGCCCGTTCATGCGCAGAGTGTCCGAGGTCTCCACCACGGTTTTCCCGTCACCCTGGGCGAGCGCTTCGATGAGCCGGAACACATAGGAGCGGTCCACCGCACCCAGCATCTGGCGCACACCGGCTTCCTGCAGCTGGCCGCTACCGAAGGCAATGGCCTGGTCGGTCAGCGACAGTGCATCGCGCATGGAGCCCCGCGCAGCGCGTGAGAGCAAGCGCAGCGCCTGGGGCTCGGCAGGCACGTTCTCGGTCGCCAGCACCTGCGTGAGGTGCGAGAGGACGGTTTCAGGCGCCATGGGGCGCAGGTTGAACTGCAGGCAGCGGCTCAGCACCGTGACCGGCACCTTCTGCGGGTCGGTCGTGGCCAGCACAAACTTGAGATACTCAGGCGGCTCTTCCAGCGTCTTGAGCATGGCGTTGAACGCCGTGTTGGTCAGCATGTGCACTTCGTCGATCATGAAGACCTTGAAGCGCCCCTGCACCGGCTTGTAGACCGCCTGCTCCAGCAGGCTTTGCACTTCGTCCACGCCCCGGTTGGAGGCCGCGTCCAGCTCGGTGTAGTCCACAAAGCGGCCGCTGTCGATGTCGGTGCAGGCCTGGCACACGCCGCAGGGCGTAGCGGTGATGCCGCCATTGCCGTCCGCCCCCTGGCAGTTGAGCGACTTGGCCAGGATGCGCGACACCGTGGTCTTGCCCACGCCGCGCGTACCGGTAAACAGGTAGGCGTGGTGCAGGCGCTGCTGGGTCAGCGCATTCGACAAGGCTTGGACCACATGTTCCTGCCCCACCATCTCGGTGAAATTGCGGGGACGGTACTTGCGGGCGAGCACGAGGTAGGACATGCGGTCGATTCTACGGGCTGGGCCATGCGCCCCTGGCGCCACCAGGGCAAACAAAACAGCCACTGAAAAATCAGGGCCTCCATCCGACGTACAATCAGCGGTGACGGGCCTCCTCGCATGGTGAAGCGGCCAACCGGGTCAGGTGGGGAACCAAGCAGCCCTAACTGTGGAGTCAGTGCCGGGGGTAAGGCTCGTCAACTTCTTCTTTCTTTTTGCGCGGTCGCGCAAAAACTTCCCTCTCTCCAGTATTTCCACAGCGCGCCGTGCGCTTCAGCGGCCGCTCAAGCCCCTGCGGACTGCCCTAGCCAGCGCAGCGCCCCCTCTCCCGCCACACGGCCGCTGGCCATGCTGGCGGTCAGCAGATAGCCCCCGGTGGGCGCCTCCCAGTCCAGCATTTCTCCCGCGCAGAACACACCTGGTAACGCCGTCGCCATGAGGTGTGCGTCCATCGCTTCAAAAGCCACACCGCCCGCCGTGCTGATGGCCTCGTCCAGCGGGCGCGCAGCCACCACGGTGATGGGCAGCGCCTTGATCGCGTGGGCCAGGGCCACGGGGTCGTTCATGCCGTCCTTGCCCAGGTGTTCATACAGGACGCCCGCCTTGATGCCATCCAGGCCCAGGCGGCTCTTGAGGTGGCTGGAGAGCGACCGGGAACCGCGCGGGTGGCGCACTTCCACCAGCACGCGCTCAGGCGCATGGTCGGGCAGCAGGTCGAGGTGGAACGTGGCGTGGCCATGGGCCTCCACCTCGTCGCGCAGCAGGTGCGAGGCGGCATAGACCAGGCTGCCCTCCACCCCTGTGGCCGTGACCACAAACTCGCCCCGACGACTGAAGCTGTGGCCCCGGCTGTCGGTAAAGCTGAGCGCCACAGTCTTGAAGGGCTGGCCCACAAACTTCTCGGCAAAATGCGGCGTCCAGCCCACGGTGGGCGCAGGCATGCGGCCCAGCAGCTCCTGCAGAAAGGCGCGGCGCGTCTCGCCCGCAGGTGCGTCTGCACGCAGCACATCAAAGCCGCAGTTGGACGGGCGCAGCGGAGCCACGGCCACACCCTGCTGTGCCAGCAGCGGCACCCAGGCACCATCAGACCCCAGGCGCGCCCAGCTGCCGCCGCCCAGCGCCAGCACCACCGCCTTAGCGACCACCCGCACCTCGCCAGCCGGTGCAGCCAAGCGCAGAGCGCCATCCTCGGCCCAGCCCAGCCAGCGGTGGCGCATGTGGAACAGCACGCCTTGCCCGCGCAGGCGCTGCAGCCAGGCGCGCAGCAACGGCGCGGCCTTCATGTCGGTGGGAAACACACGGCCCGAAGTGCCCACAAAGGTCTCCACTCCCAGCCTCTGCGCCCAAGCGCGTATCTCGGGGCCGCCAAAAGCCTGAATCAGGGGCTCAATCTGTGGTTCGCGCCCGGCATAGCGACTCACAAAAGGCGCATGCGGCTCGGAATGCGTGAGGTTGAGCCCGCCCTTGCCCGCGAGCAAAAACTTGCGGCCCACCGAAGGCATGGCGTCAAACACGTGCACGGCCACTCCCGCCTGGGCCAACACCTCTGCGGCCATGAGCCCCGCAGGGCCACCGCCGATGACGGCCACGTCGCACTGCAAAGCCTCCGCAGACTGGGCAAGTGCAGGGGATGTATCGGAAGGAAGAAGGGGGTGGGACACGTGAGGGCCTTGCTGAATAAAGAAGCGCGTCGCGGGGGCGGCACGTCAGAACAGGGAGCCTTGCGGAGAATCCGCAGGGCCTGGCGCGGTGGGCGCGCGCTCTGGTTGTGCTGGGGCAACCGGCGCAATGGGGGCAACGGGCGGGCGAGTATGCCCCACCACAAGGGCCTTGGCCGCCGATGCCCCTGCTGAGCCCTGCGCATCGCCCACCATTACCAACCGCCCATCGCCCGTGAGAAAGGCGGCATGCACCACCTCGCCCGGCATCAGGGCCTGTACGGCTTCGCGGTAACGCTGCAACTGGGCCACCAGTGCCTGCTGGCGCTGGGGTTGGGTGGCGCTTTTGTAATCCAGCACCCACCAGCCGGCCTCTGCATCGCCAGCGTGTGCAGCGCGGCGCTGCACCAAGCGGTCGATGCGCAGGCTCTGCCCCTGGTAGTGCAGCGGGGCTTCGTTGATGGCGGTCTGTACCAGGGCAGCGTCCCACGCCCAGGCCCCCTCGCCCGCCAGAATGGCCTGCGCCATGCGGGCAGCCAACTCGGCGGCAGCGGGGGCAATGTCGTGGTCCAGAGCCAGGCGGGCAATGCGCGCGGCAGCCCAACCCTGGGCGCGCAAGTCGGCCAGTGGGGCACCAGCCACGCCGGCTTGCTCCAGCAGCTGGTGCATGGCATCGCCCTGGCGCGACAAGGGGGTGGACTCTCCGTCGCCCGGCATGGCCACAGGGCTGTCGCCCGGCAATCCCGCATCGGTTTGCACGCGCGCACTTTGCAGCGCCTCGGGCAGCGCGGGCAGGCAGGGGATGGTGAAGGTCTGGGCGGGCGCTACGGCCGCCACGGCATGTTCTGCGGGGGCCAACGCCTGCGTGTCCACTTCAGTGACCAAGGGAGCGAGCCGATTCCACCAACTGCCGGGGGCCGAGTTACCGGGCTGCACAGACGACAGGGCCAGGCAATGCTTGGCACGCGTCATGGCCACGTAGAGCATGTTCAGTTCCTCGCGGCTGCGGGCCTGCTGCTCGGCGGCGAGCGCATCCACTGCGCTGGGTGGGGGGGTCGATTCGCTGGCCAAAAAGACGAAGGCAGACGGCACGGCCTGCTCGCCAGGCCAGTCCACCAGCACGCCCATGGTCTCGGCCTTTTGTGGACGGGTGTCGGTATCGAGCAGCAGCACGCAATCGGCCTCCAGCCCCTTGGCACCGTGCACCGTCAGCAAGCGGATGGCCTGCGCATCCGCCCGGCCTGGGGCGCGCACACCGCCCTTTTTCATGGCCCGCACAAAGGCATAGGGCGTGAGGTAACGCCCCCCGTCGTGCTGCAGCGATGCCGCCAGCAGTGCGCGCAGATTGGCCTGCACGGACTGGCGCTGGGTGACCGGTGCTGCGGCAGCGAAGCGGGCCAGCACGTCACCGTGTTCGTAAATGGTGTGCAGCGCGTCGTGGGGCGGCAAAGTACCCACCCACGTCTGATATTGGGCCAAAACGGCTCCAAGCGCTTGATATTCATGCGCCACAAGCTCACTTTTCAATAGCAACTCAAACCAGCTACAGCCCGCGTGTTCCGGCTGGCGGCGCAACAACGCCAGCGCGACCAGCGCGTCGTCGCCCAGGCCAAACAGGGGTGACTTGAGCGCGCGGGCCAAAGACAAGTCGTGTGTGGGCGACACCAGCGCGTCGAGCAGCGCCACCATGTCCTGCACCTCGGGCGCGTCAAACAGGTCGGCTTTTTCGGGCTGCACACAGGGCAGGTGCAGGGCGCGCAGGGCGTCTTGCATGCTGGCCAGGCGGTCGCGCTTGCGGGCCAGCACCAGCACCTCCTTGGGCGGCGTGCCGCTGGCGATCTGCGCGGCCACCCAGGCGGCGGCCTGGGTGCATTCGCGCATGCGCTGGGTTTCTTCGGCCTCGTGCCGGGGTTCGGTCAGGCTGTCGCGCCAGGCCAGGGCGTCGCGGGCTGCGCCTTGGCTGTCGTCGTCCGCATCGGTGATGGCGGGCAGGCGCAGCAACTGGCCGGGGTGTTTGGATTCGGAGGTGTGATCACGAAAACCACTCGTTTCGTGCTGCGCCTGGGCCTCGCCCATCACGGCGTTGACGGCGCCGATCACGCCCTGCGCGTTGCGGCGTGTGTGGTCGCAGCTCAGCAGGTCCCCACCGAGCCCATCGCGCACAAAAGCCTGCGCGGCGATGAACACCTGCGGCTCGGCGCGGCGAAAGCGGTAGATGCTCTGCTTGGGGTCGCCCACGATGAACACGCTGGGCGCGGTAGACCCGCCGCCCGAGCCCGCATAGCCCGACAGCCAGGCGTGCAGCGCCTGCCACTGCAGCGGGTTGGTGTCCTGAAACTCGTCGACCAGCAGGTGGCGAATGCGGGCATCGAGCCGCTCCTGCACCCAGCCCGACAGCACCGGGTCCGCCAGCATGACCAGGGCCGTGCGCTCCACATCGTTCATGTCCACCCAGCCGTGCTGCTGCTTGACGGCCACAAACTGCGCGATGAGGCAACGCGCCAGCCGGGCCATGCGCTGCTGGTGCTGCCAGGCCTCGTGCTGGCGGCGGGCGGTGAGCAGGCGCTGCAGCTCGGGCTCGGCTTCTTGCGCAGCGGGGAACTTCTCGAGGTTCTTGGAGAGGCGGTCTTCCTTGGCCACGAACATCGCACGGCGCAATTGGTCCAGGCGCTGGTTCAGGTCGGTGCAGCCCAGCGCGTCGATGATGGCGTCGGCCGCCTTTTGGGGGGTCTTGTTGGCCTCGGCGCCCAGCGCGCTGGCACGGCTGCGCCAGCGCTGAAGAGCAGCGTCGGTCTGCAAAGCATCGGCGGGCTCGGCCAACGCGGCCAGTTCGGGGTAGGCCTGCTGGAACGGCGGCACCGAGGCATCCACCACGCCCGCCTCGTCGGCCAGATCGAACTCCACCCGCTTGGCCAGCGCCGCTGCCAGGGCCTTGTGCGTTTGCGAGCGGCCATGGCGGGCCACCACGGCTTCGTAGTCGGCACGCAGGCTGGCGCTGTCGGCCACGGTCTGCAGAAACGGGGGCCAGACCTCGCGCACCGCCTCGGCATCGTCTTCGAGCAGCTCAAAGTGCGCGGGCAGGTCTTGTTGTTGCAGCAGCGCCAGCGGCGCCGTGCCCAGCAGCGCGGCAAACCAGCTGTGGAAGGTGCGGATCTGCACCGGGCGGCCTGCAGTGAGCAGCTGGCGGTATAGATTTTGTAGCGCCTCGCGCTTTTCCAGTGCACCTTGGGGGCTGATTCCCCTTGCAATCAGCTCGGCAGTGAGTTCTTCGAGCGGCTTGTGGCTGTACTGCTCCAGCCACTCCTGCAAACGCTGGCGCATCTCCCCGGCCGCCTTCTTGGTGAAGGTGATGGCCAGGATTTCGTGCGGCGCGCAGCCGTCGAGCAGCGCCCGCAGCATGCGCGAAACCAGCATCCAGGTCTTGCCCGCACCGGCGCAGGCCTCCACCGCCACGCTGCGCGCGGGGTCACAGGCGATGGCGTAGAAGGCCTCGCGCGATACGGGGCGGCCGTTGTGTTCGTAAGCGGCCTGGGCGGGTGGGGAATGGCTCTCGGTCATGGCGTCTCTTGCGCGGGCAACGCCTGTTCAGCGTCCGCCCAGTAGTCCTTGCGGCACAGGCCGCGCACGGCGCAGAACTCGCACACCGATCCCTCGCCCAGCGCGGGCAGCGGCGCGCCGGCGGCGATGCGGGCCATGTCGTGCTGGATGCCTTCGATGAGCACATCGCGCAGGTGCACCACCTCGTCTTGTTCGTGCAGCTGTGTCTCGCCGCGCTCGCCTACGTTGACATAAGCCGCTCGCAGGGTGTCGTGGCTCAACAAGGCTGCGTAAAAAGCAAGTTGGGTGTCCTCCGCACCGGACTTGATGCGCTGGCGGGTCACGCTGTCGCTTTCGGTCTTGTAGTCAATCACCAGTACCGCAGGCTCGCCGGTGGACGAGACCCCATCGATGCGGTCGATGGTGCCGATGAGTTCCAGATCGCCCAGCGGCTGACGGGCCTTGAACTCGGCCTGGCGGAAGGTGGCGCCCTGTTGCTCATGCCCTGCCAGCCATTGCAGGTAGCCGTCGCGCAGTTGCGTCCAGCCCGCGGCAAAGGGCAGAAAGTCGCCGTCCTGCAAACGCTGCTCGCGGGTGACGGCCTCGGCGGCGGCGTCCATGCGCACGCGGCGCTCATCCAGACCATCGGTCGGCTCCGCCAGCAAGGCTTCATGAAAATGCTGCAGTACCGCGTGCAGCCAGGTGCCAAAGTCCCGCTTGTCCACTTCGGCATCCAGCTCGTCGGCCTCGCGCAGGCCCAGTTGGCGCTGGGCAAAGAAGCGGTAAGGACAGTGGCGCAAATCGGAATACGCCGTGGATGACAGGTGGGTCACCGGCAGCGCCTGGCCCACGGGCAAGGGGCGTAGCGTGGGAGTGGCGACCACCTCGCGCGCACCGCGCTCATCGGCTCCCGGCAGGGCGGCACGATGCAGCTGCAGGGCGAGCACCAGCGCGCTGGCCAGCAGGGGCTCACCGCCTTCGTCACCGGTGCGCCACAGCACATCCACCACCGGCGTGCGCAGGGCATGGGCCCAGGCGGCACGCTGGGCAGCCTCCAGCGACTGGCGCGTAGGCAGGCCCCATGCCTCGCGCTGGGCCTGTGTCCAGTCGCCAGCGGGTTCGGGAGCAGGTTGCAGGCGCTTTTCGTCGCAACCCGGCAACACGGCGGCGGCGAAAGGGCGGCCCAGCAGTTGCGGCATAGGCACCACCACCACGGGGGCACCAGCCGCCTGCGCGGCCACATAGCGCCCGGCCTCCAGCACGTCTTTGGCCCAACGGGTGAATTCGGCCAATGTCATGCGGCGGCCCGCACTGTCGCCCCAGCCGTCCAGCTCTGACTGCTGACCGTCCTGAAGGCGCAGGGCGGCCAGCACCCGCATGCCAGCAGGGTCGGCCTGCAGACCCTGCCATTGGCCGGCCTGCTCCAGCACCGTGCGCAAAGCGGGTAGCCACTGCGCCAGCGGCCGTGCAGCGCGCAGGGTGTTGCGCCATGCTTCTACGGTGGCCACGGTGCGGGCCAGGTGGGGCTGCGCACCCACGTCGCCCTTCAAACCCCACTGGGCGGCGGCGCTCCAGTGCTGCACCACACCTTTGCGCAGCCATTGCTCCAGGCGATTGACCTCGCCAGGCATCAGCGCTGGGGTGTGTTTGACCCAGTCCAGCACCTCGTTGGAAGAGGCATTCCACGCAGCGGCCTGCAGCACGGCCATGACCCGTGAAGCGGCGCGCGTGGTGGACAGAATCCAGCCGCTTTCGTCGCGCACCAATACGCCACTGCTGTCCAGGTGGGCCAGGACGCGGCGGATCAGTGCGCGGTCAGTGGCCGCGAGGGCCACGGGCACCCGCCCCTGCTCGACATGACGCAGCACACAGGCCGCAGCACGGTGCGCCTCGTCTTCGGCGTCCGTTGCGGCGTGCAGGGCCCACTGCGGTGGTGAACCCGCATCACCGACCAACGCGGGGAGTGCAATGCACAAACCTTGTTCGCCCCAATGCGCCTGCAGAGCCCGGGTCAGCGTGTCAGACTGAAATCCCTCCAGCACCACCAGCGCATCCACCGCCCCGCGAACGCCGGGCTCAAAAAGCACGTCGGTCGCGTAGCGCGATGCCAGTGCCCATTCCAGCGCCAGGCGAGCCACCAGGGCCTCGTAATGCAGGGCGGTACCTTCTTCCGGCGTGGCCAGCAGCTTCCTAGCCTCGTCACCCCAGGCAGCACGTAGGGCTGGGGACACGGCAGCAATCACCGGGGCCAATTGGGCTGCAGCCTCCTGCAGTGGCGTGGCCAGCACTTCGCGCTGCCCGCCCTGCCCCACGCGATCGAGCAAGGTGCGGGCGGTGAGCGTGTCGCGCGCAACGTCGCCCGCCAGGTCGTCGCCCGTGGGCTCAAACGCTTGCAGCTGGCGGGCCCAGTTGCGGGTGGTTTCAAAACGTGGTGCAAAGCTCTGCGGGAACTGCTGAACCCAATGGCGCTGCGCCCAGGGCATGAGCTGGGCGTAGGGCACCAGCACCACCGTGCGCGCCAAGTGAGCACCATGGGCTTGGGCATGCGCGGCCACCTGGGCCAGTGCGCTTTGCCACAGGGCGGTGCTTGCGGCCGCAAATCCACTGGTTTGATCGCTTTTCGCTATGACTGTCATAGCGTCGCAAGACCCGGCCACACCGGTGAACGTGGGATTGGTTTCTGTCACAATGCCCAGACTTTAAACGTACACCGGTCGCAACCCGCCCAAAATCAAGGAATTCCGCCATGGCCAGCGAACTCATCAAACATGTCTCCGACGCCAGCTTTGAAGCCGACGTGCTCCAACCGGGCTCCGCCGTGCTGGTGGACTACTGGGCTGAGTGGTGCGGCCCCTGCAAGATGATTGCTCCCATCCTGGACGAAGTCGCAGGCACCTACCAAGGCAAGCTGCAGATCGCCAAGATGAACGTGGACGAGAACCGCGAAATCCCCGCCAAGTTCGGCATCCGCGGCATCCCCACCCTGATGCTGTTCAAGGATGGCCAACTGGCAGCCACCAAGGTCGGCGCGATGAGCAAGGCCCAGTTGACCGCCTTCATCGACCAACAACTGGCCTGACCCACTGCCCCAAGCCCCCTCGGTACGACTGCCGATGGGGCTTTTTTGTTAAGCGATAGACCTGCGGGGAAACAACAGGCTGGCAGTTGCGCAACCTCACACCTTGCGCCCCTGAGGCCCCCGCATTTTTTCCTGTCATAATTCCCACAGATCACCGGGCTGCATGCATTGGCAGCCGGACCAAGATCCCTGGCGAGCCGGACCTGCAAACAGCAGCCCATTCGGCATCAGCCCATCTCCCCCAAGATTCATACCAGCTCCGCCAAGGAGTCAATCCATGCACTTAAACGAACTCAAGGCACTGCACGTGTCTGAAGTCCTGAAGCAGGCCGAAGAACTCGAAATCGAAAACACGGGCCGCATGCGCAAGCAGGAGTTGATGTTTGCCATCATCAAGAAGCGCGCCAAGGCGGGTGAGCAGGTGTTTGCAGACGGCGTGCTGGAAATCCTGCCTGATGGCTTCGGCTTTCTGCGCAGCCCGGACACCAGCTTCACCGCCAGCACGGACGATATTTACATCAGCCCCAGCCAGGTGCGTCGCTTCAACCTGCACACCGGCGACATGATCGAAGGCGAAGTGCGTACGCCCAAGGACGGCGAGCGCTACTTTGCACTGACCAAGCTCGACAAGGTCAACGACGGCCCCCCAGAGCAAAACAAGCACAAGGTGATGTTCGAAAACCTGACGCCCCTGTTCCCCAAGGAGCAGATGCGACTGGAGCGCGACGTCAAGAGTGAAGAGAACATCACCGGCCGCATCATCGACATCATCGCGCCCATTGGCCGCGGCCAGCGTGCGCTGATCGTGGCACCGCCCAAGAGCGGCAAGACGGTGATGATGCAGCACATCGCCCACGCCATTACGGCAAACAACCCCGACGTGCACCTGATGGTGCTGCTGGTGGACGAGCGCCCTGAAGAAGTGACCGAAATGCAGCGCACGGTCAAGGGCGAGATCATCGCCTCCACCTTCGACGAGCCCGCCGCCCGCCACGTGCACGTGGCCGAGATGGTGATCGAGCGCGCCAAGCGCCTGGTCGAGCTCAAGAAGGACGTGGTGATCCTGCTCGACTCCATCACCCGCCTGGCCCGCGCCTACAACAACGTCGTGCCGTCGAGCGGCAAGGTGCTGTCTGGCGGTGTGGATGCCGCCGCACTCCAGCGCCCCAAGCGCTTCTTTGGCGCTGCGCGCAAGGTTGAGGAAGGTGGTTCGCTCACCATCATCGCCACTGCGCTGGTCGATACCGGCAGCCGCATGGATGAAGTGATCTTTGAAGAATTCAAGGGCACGGGCAACTGCGAAATCCACCTGAACCGCCGCCTGTACGAAAAGCGCGTGTTCCCTGCCATCGAGCTCAACAAGAGCGGCACACGCCGCGAAGAACTGCTGCTGGCCCCCGAGATCCTGCAAAAGACCCGCATCCTTCGCCAGTTCATGTACAACATGGACGAGATCGAGTCCATGGAGCTCATGATCAAGAACATGAAGGCCACCAAGACCAATGTGGACTTCTTCGACATGATGCGTCGCGGGGGCTAATTCTCAGCCTGTGCAATAATAGAGGGCTTTTTCTTGCGGAAAGTACATCGGACTGGCCGGTGCGGCTCCCGCAGTTGACTCAAAGGAAGATCATGAAAGAAGGCATTCACCCCAACTACCGCGAAGTTCTGTTCGTGGACCTGTCCAACGGTTTCAAGTTCGTGACCCGCTCGTGCGTGAACACCAAGGAAACCGAAACCCACGAAGGCAAGGAATACCCGCTGTTCAAGCTGGATACCTCTTCTGAATCGCACCCCTTCTACACCGGCACGCAAAAGTCCGTGGACAACATGGGTGGCCGCGTGGAGCGCTTCCGCAACCGTTTCGGCAAGACCGCAGCGAAGTAATTCGCCCCTGCGATCCCGCCAAAAAGGCAGCCCGGGCAACCGGGCTGCCTTTTTTCATGGGTTTTGCCTTTATTCTCGGTGGCTCCTTTGCCCAGCCGCCCACTGCCGCGTGACTCCACCCACCCCCGCCATCGTTACCCAGAACGCCGTCAGCCCACTGCCCCGCTGGGCGCTGCTGCTGCTGTGCATTGCCTACGTAGTGCCCGGCTTTGTGGGCCGGGATCCGTGGAAGAACGCAGACGTCACCGCTTTTGGCTACATGCTGGAGCTCGCCCAGGGAAGCACTCCCTGGCTCAGTCCGCTGCTCGGTGGCATGCCCCCCGAAACCGAAGGGCTGCTGCCCTACTGGCTGGGGGCCTGGGCTGTGCAGATGGCACCGGCCTGGCTGTCGCCGGAGATGGCGGCCCGCATACCGTTCATCGCGCTCCTGGTCATCACCCTGATGGCCACTTGGTATGGCGTGTACTACCTGGCCCGTAGCCCGGGCGCCCAACCGGTCGCATTTGCTTTTGGCGGCGAGGCTTCCCCACTGGACTATGCGCGTGCCATTGCCGATGGCGCCTTGCTGGCGCTGATCGCCTGCCTGGGCCTGGCGCAGCTCTCGCATGAGGTCACGAGCTATCTGGCACAGCTTGGCTGCACCGCTTTGCTGTTTTTTGCGGTGGCCGCCATGCCCCACCGCACCGTGGTGCCCGCCGTGGCCCTGGTGCTGGGCATGGCCGGGCTCACGCTGTCCGGAGCCCCCGCCCTCACGGGCTTATTGGGCATGGGCGGCGCGTTGCTGGCGCTGTTTGCGCCCGCTGGCAACACCGACCGCCGCTGGCGCTGGGCCGCCGTGCTGGCCGCAGCCACACTGGCGGCTGCTGCCCTGGCCCAGGGTCTGGACCTTTGGCGCTGGCGTGTTGTGGGGTTCGATGGTGGTAGCAAGGACTGGCTGAGCCTGGCGCGCCTGCTGCTGTGGTTTGGCTGGCCGGCCTGGCCACTGGCTCTCTGGACCTTGTGGCGCTGGCGCCAGCAGATCTTCAGCCGCCCTGGCCAACGGCACCTGCTGCTGCCCCTGTGGTTCACTCTGGTGTCGATTGGCGCCACCATCACCACCCAGCCGGCCGACCGGGCATTGCTGCTGGGCCTGCCCGCCCTGGCTGCGCTGGCAGCCTTTGCCCTGCCTACGCTGCGCCGCAGCGTGGGGGCCTTGATCGACTGGTTCACGCTGCTGTTCTTCACCGCATCGGCCCTCGCGATCTGGGTGATCTGGATTGCCATGCAGACCGGGGTGCCTGCCAAACCTGCCGCCAACGTGGCCAAGCTGGCGCCCGGGTTCGTGCCGCAGTTTTCTGCACTGGCTTTGCTGGTGGCCGTGGCGGCCACTGTGGGTTGGTGTGGTCTGGCGTGGTGGCGTGCGTCCCGCAACCGGGCCCCCATCTGGAAGAGCCTGGTGCTGCCCGCAGGTGGTGCTGCCCTGGGCTGGCTTTTGCTGATGACCCTGTGGCTGCCCCTGCTGGACTACGCACGCAGCTATGGTCCGCAGGTGCGCAGTGTGGTGGCAGCCCTGGGGCCGGAGCCCGGGTGCATTCAGACCGTGGGGCTGAACCGTGCTCAGGTGGCGGCTCTGCAGTTCCATGGACAGCTGTCGCTGCAGCGCGCGGGCCTGCAGGATGAATGCCAGTGGCTGCTGGTGGACAGCGCCTCCTGGCCCGCGTCCGAGCGCATGGTCCGCGCTGAGCTGTGGGAAGCCCGGGCCACCCTGCCCCGCCCCACCGACAAGAACGAGAACCTGCTGCTGTTCCGCCGTGCGGCCCCGGCCCGCTGATGTCGGAGCTGTCCACCATCACCCGGCACGCCGTGACCGTGCTGGCGGGGCAATTGGCGGTCATGGCCTTCGGGGTGACGGACACCATCGTGGCGGGGCGCTACAGCGAATCGTCGCTGGCCGCGCTGTCCGTAGGGTCGGCCATCTTCATCAGTGTGTACGTCGCGCTGATCGGCGTGCTGCAGGCACTCCTCCCCGTGTGGGCCGAACAGCGCGGCGCGCAACAGCCTGAGGCCGTAGGCCGATCACTGCGACAGGCCTTGTACCTGTGCGCTGCTGCTTCAGTGGTGGGCATGGCGGTGCTGCTATCGCCAGGCGCGCTGCTGCGCTGGACGGAAGTACCCCCTGCGCTTCGCCCGCAGGTAGAAAACTACCTGGCTGTGCTGGCACTGGCACTCGCACCCGCCCTGCTGTTCCGGATCTACAGCACCCTCAACCAGGCCCTGGGGCATCCGCGTCTGGTCACCTGGCTGCAGGTGGGCTCGCTGCTGATCAAGCTGCCGCTGTCGGTGTGGTTCACCTTTGGCGGCGGGGGCCTGCCCGCGCAGGGGGTGGTGGGCTGCGCCTGGGCAACGCTGGTCGTCAACTGCAGCATGCTGGCGCTGGCTGTGTGGCTGCTGCGCACGCAGGACATCTACACCCCCCTGGGGCTGTGGCGCCGCATGGAGCCCCCGCACTGGCCCACGATTGCAGGCTTTGCCAGGCTCGGCGTTCCAGCAGGCCTGGCCGTGATGGTGGAGGTGACCTCCTTCACCCTGATGGCCTTGTTCATCGCGCGCCAGGGCACCACCTCGGCGGCCGCCCACCAGATCGCCGCCAACATGGCTGCCGTGCTCTACATGGTGCCGCTGTCGCTGTCCATCGCCACCAGCGCGCGGGTGAGCTACTGGCTGGGCGCACAGCAGCCCCAGCGAGCCCGTCAGGTGGTTTTGATGGGTTTTTCGCTCGCTGCGCTAGTGGGTATTGCCTTGGCAGCTATTCTATTGATAGCAAGACACTCGATCAGCCAGATCTACACCGACAACGCCAGCGTGGCAGCCGTGGCCGGCACGGTGCTGGTCTGGGTGGCGGCGTACCACGCTGCCGATGCGGTGCAGACGCTGTGCGTGTTTGTGCTGCGCTGCTACCGCATCACGCTGGCGCCACTGGTGGTGTACTGCGCGCTGCTGTGGGGGGCTGGCCTGGCGGGCGGCTATTGGCTGGCTTATGGAGGCATCGGGCCTTGGTCGGGTGTGGCTTCGCCCACTCCCTTCTGGGCGGCCAGCGCGGCGGCGCTCGCAGTCACCGCACTGCTGTTCGTCGCCATGCTCTGGCGAGCCATCAGCCCGGCAAGGAAAAACCCCGCAAACGGTTGGCCGGGAAAGTGACCGAAAACACCGAGCCCTTGCCCAGCGTGCTCGCGATGTCCAGCGTGGCGCCATGGCGCTGCAGCACATGCTTGACGATGGCCAGGCCCAGGCCAGTGCCCCCGGTCTCGCGCGAACGGCTGCGGTCCACCCGGTAAAAGCGCTCTGTCAGGCGCGGGATGTGCTCGGGCGCAATGCCGGGGCCGGTGTCATGCACGGAGAACACGGCACTGCCATCCTCCTTGCGCAGCCACTGCACCTCGATGGAACCACCGCCGGGTGTGTAGCGCACCGCGTTGTTGACGAGGTTGGACAAGGCACTTTGCAGTTCGGCAGGCACACCAGCAATCTCGCCTTCGGCCCGCAGCAGATCGGCCGCCGGAAAGCGCATCGCATGGGGACGCTGCTGGTTCTGTGTGAGCAGCGTCGACAGGGCGCGGCCCTCTTCCTCGCAGCGCTGCATCAGCGACTGAACAGGTGTCCATTCGGCCATGCCGGGCAGCGGGCTGCCCTCCAGCCGCGACAGCGTGAGCAGGTCCTGCACCACACTTTGCATGCGCTGCGCCTGCTGCGCCATCATGCCCAGATAGCGCGAGCGCTCGTCGGCGCTCAGCGGCAAGGTCTGCAAGGTTTCGACAAAACCGGTGAGCACCGTGAGGGGTGTGCGGATCTCGTGCGACACATTGGCCACAAAGTCTCTCCGCATCGCGTCGGCCTGCTCCAGCGCCGTCACGTCGCGCGACAGCAGCAGCGTGCGGCCATCGCCGTAGGGGTGCAGGTGCACCGAGATGCGTACGGGTCGCGACGGCGTGCTCAGGCGCCCCTCCAGCACCACATCGCTGGTGAAGTCCTTGGCAGCGAAGTAAGCCGTGAATTCCGGGTTGCGCAGCAGATTGCCGATGGACTGCATGACGTCGCGCTGCGCATCAAAGCCAAACTGGTTGGCTGCCATCTGGTTGCACCATTCGATGCGGCCCTGCGCATCCAGCAGCACCACGCCGTTGGGGGAGGCCTGCAGGGCGGCCAGGATCTCCTGCAAACGGTCCTGGCTGTCGCGTATCTGCGCCTCCTGCTTGCGCAGCAGACGCCGCGCACGGTCCGCCGCCTCGCCCCAGATGCCACGCATGGACGGCACCGATGCCAGATCGCCCGTGCGCAACCAGCGCAGCACCCGCACGCCCCGCAGCAGGTCCCACACGAACCACGCCCAGGCAGCAATGGCGGCCCCCAGTGCGGCCCCCCAGGGCCCGCCTTGCCACCACCCCAGGCCACCACCCGCCAACTGCCACAGCAGGAAAAACGAAATACGCCACAGCATGCGGATTGCAAAGCCTTCTCAGAAACGCCAGGGGCGCGACACGCGCGCCCATTGATCCATCACATCCATCCATCGCCACCACCGATGCACGCCGACCGCAGTGGACCGCTGCACAGCAGCCATCGAGCGCGTCGCATCACTCACAGGCGGCAGCCCGCCTACCCATCAGGCCGACAGCGGCACCTGGGGTTGTGCAGTGAGCCGGTAGCCCGCGCCGCGCACCGTTTCCACCATCACGGACGCTGCACCCAGGGCCTCGCGCAGGCGCTTGACATGCACGTCCACCGTGCGCTCCTCGATGAAGACATGGTCGCCCCACACCTTGTCGAGCAGCTGCGACCGGCTGTGCACACGCTCGGCGTGTTTCATCAAGAAATGCAGCAGCTTGAACTCGGTGGGGCCGACCTTCAGGGGCTGGCCCTGGAAGGTGACCCGGTAGGTCGCAGCATCCAGCACCAGCTCGCCAATGCTCACGCTGTCGCTCACCTGCTCGGGTGCGCGGCGGCGCAGCACCGCACGGATGCGGGCCAACAGCTCCTGCGTGGAAAAGGGCTTGGTGATGTAGTCGTCGGCACCGGCGTCCAGCCCGGCCACCTTATCCGGCTCATCCCCACGCGCGGTGAGCATGAGGATGGGGATGGGCTTGGTGCGGCTGTCTGCACGCCACTTGCGCGCCAGCGACAGACCGCTTTGCCCGGGCAGCATCCAGTCCAGCAGGATCACATCGGGCAGCACGGCATCCAGCTCGCGCTGCGCGCTGTCGCCGTCTTCCGCCCAGAAGGGCTGGAAACCGTTGTGGCGCAGGTTGACTGCAATCAGTTCAGCAATCGCGGGTTCGTCCTCCACGATGAGGACACGGGGAAGCTTTCTCATGGTGATTTCAGCGCCCCGTACTTACAGCACTGCCGACTCGATCTCGTCGAGGGCTGTGTGGCGCACGTCCTTGCCCTTGACCAGATAGATGATGAGCTCGGCCACGTTCTTGGAATGGTCGCCAATGCGCTCGATGGCCTTGGCGAGGAACAGCAAATCCAGGCTGGGCGAGATGGTGCGGGGGTCTTCCATCATGTAGGTGATGAGCTTGCGCACGAAGCCATCGAACTCCTTGTCGATGAGATCGTCCTCCTTGAGGATGGCGACCGCCGCCTTCACGTCCAGCCGTGCAAACGCATCCAGCGTCTTGCGCAGCTGGCCCGAGGCCAACTCAGCCGCCACCCGCAGGTCGCTTGACGGCAACGAACGTGGGGCGCCGCCTTCAATGATGGAGCGCACCATGCGCGCCATCTTGTTGGCTTCGTCGCCCATACGCTCCAGATTGGCCGTGGCCTTGGAGAAGGCCAGCAGCAGGCGCAGGTCACGCGCGGTGGGCTGGCGGCGGGCGATGATGGAGGACAGCTCCTGGTCTATCTCGACCTCCATCGCATTGATGCGGGTCTCCATCGAAGCCACCGTCTCCACGGCCTCCAGGCTGAATTGCGACAGTGCGTACACCGCCTGGCGAATCTGCGACTCCACCAAGCCGCCCATTTCCATGACGCGGGCAGAGACGCTGTTGAGTTCGCTGTCGAACTGGGACGAAAGATGTTTATCGGGCATCTGCTGTCTCCTTAGCCGAAACGGCCGGTGATGTAGTCTTCGGTTTCTTTGCGCTCGGGCTTGAAGAAGATCTGCTCGGTCGCACCGAACTCGATCATCTCGCCCAGGTACATGTAGGCGGTGAAGTCGCTGCAGCGGGCGGCCTGCTGCATGTTGTGGGTCACGATCGCAATGGTGTAGTCGTGCTTGAGCTCGTCGATCAGCTCTTCGATCTTGGCAGTGGACAACGGGTCCAGCGCCGAGGTGGGCTCGTCGAGCAACAGCACCGAAGGCTTCACCGCCACGCTGCGCGCAATGCACAGGCGCTGCTGCTGGCCGCCGGAGAGCGACAGGCCGCTCTGGTGCAGCTTGTCTTTCACCTCAGTCCACAGAGCGGCTTTGGACAGTGCCCACTCCACGCGGTCGTCCATCTCGCTCTTGCTCAGCGTCTCGTAAAGCTTCACGCCAAACGCGATGTTGTCGTAGATGGACATCGGGAACGGCGTGGGCTTCTGGAACACCATGCCGATGCGGGCGCGCAGCAGGTTGATGTCTTGCTTGGGGTCCAGGATGTCCTGGCCGTAGAAGCTGATGGAGCCCTCGGCGCGCTGGCCGGGATACAGGCTGTACATGCGGTTGAGCGTGCGCAGCAGCGTGGACTTGCCACAGCCCGAGGGGCCGATGAAGGCAGTGACCTTGTGCTCGGCGATGTCCAGGCTCACGTTGCGCAGGCCCTGGAACTTGCCGTAGAAAAAACTCAGGTTACGCAGCTCCAGCGCGTTCTTGCTGGCAGTGGCGGTAGCAGTGGCGTTCATTGTCAATTCCTGAAAATGGAGGCAGTCTTGTCGATGGCGTTGGCGTTGGCGTTGGCCGGATCAGCCAACGAAATCACACGCGGTTCTTTTCGCGCAGGAACACCCGCGCCACGACGTTGAGGATCAGCACCGACAGCGTGATGAGCAGCGCACCGCCCCAGGCCAGGCGAACCCAGTTCTCGTACGGGCTCAGCGCAAACTGGAAGATCACGACTGGCAGGTTGGCCATGGGCGCATTCATGTTGGTGCTAAAGAACTGGTTGTTGAGCGCGGTGAACAGCAGGGGCGCTGTCTCGCCACTGATGCGGGCCACAGCCAGCAGCAAGCCGGTCATCACGCCGCTGCGAGCAGCACGCAGGGTGACCATGGTCGAGACCTTCCAGCGCGGTGCACCGAGGGCAAAGGCCGCTTCGCGCAGGCTGCCGGGCACCAGGCGCAGCATGTTCTCGGTGGTGCGCACCACCACCGGCACGGCGATGAGCGAGAGCGCCAGGCTGCCCGCCCAGCCCGAGAAGTTGCCCACGGTAGCGACCGCAATGGCATATACGAACAGGCCCAGCACGATGGAAGGGGCCGACAGCATGATGTCCGTCACAAAGCGGGTCAGTTCGGCGGTTTTGCTCTGGTCCCCGTATTCGGCCAGGTACACCCCCGCCAGCACGCCGATGGGCGTGGACACCAGCACGGTGAAGCCCACCATCAGCAGGCTGCCCACGATGGCGTTGGCCAGGCCACCGCCGTCGGAGCCGGGCGCCGGGGTGGACTGAGTGAACATGTTCCAGTCCAAAGCGGCAAAACCGTTGGACAGGAGCACGCTCAGGATCCAGAGCAGCACGAACAGGCCCAGTGCCATGGCGCCCAGTGACAGGGTCAGGCCAATGGCGTTGGAACGCTGGCGCTTTTTGTAGAGTTGTTGATTGAATTCCATGGAGCTCGTCTCTGAAGAGGGTCGGGAGCGGGCTGCAGGGCTTACAGGCCCTTGGCCTTCTCGGCGCGCAGCAGCATGATCTTGGCGGCCGACAGCACCACAAACGTGATCACAAACAGCAGGAAGCCCAGGGCAAACAGCGTGGACAAATGAAAGTCCGCCGCCTCGCCAAACTCATTGGCCAGCGTGGATGCGATGGAAGTGCCTGGCGAGAACAGCGAGGTGGGCATGCGGTTGGCATTGCCGATCACAAAAGTGACGGCCATGGTCTCGCCCAAGGCCCGGCCCAGGCCCAGCATCACTCCGCCAATCACGCCCTTCTGCGTGTAGGGCAGCACCACGCGACGCACCACCTCCCAGGTCGTGCAACCCAGGCCATAGGCGGACTCGCGCAGGATGGGGGGAACAATCTCGAACACATCGCGCATCACGGCAGCCACAAAAGGCAACACCATGAAGGCCAGCACGATGCCCGCGGCCAGGATGCCAAATCCGTTGGTACTGCCGCCAAACAGGAAGCCGATCAGCGGCATGGAGCCGAGCAGCTTTTGCACGGGTACCTGGAAATGGTCTGCAAACAATGGCGCAAACACGAACAGGCCGAACATGCCGTAGATGATGGACGGGACGGCCGCCAGCAATTCCACCGCCGTGCCGAGCGGGCGGCGCAGCCAAACAGGGCAGGTTTCGGTCAGGAACAGCGCAATGCCGAATGCCAGTGGAACGGCGATCAGCAGTGCAATGCCTGCGCTGGCCAGGGTGCCGACGATGGCAATCGCCGCACCAAATTCTTCATTGATGATGTCCCACTCAGCGCGCCAGATGAACTGGATGCCAAACTTGTGAAAAGCTGGCCACGCGTAGATGAACAGCGAAACGATGATGCCCAGCAGCGCCACCAGCACCAGCAGCGACAGGCTCTGGGTCAGCCGATGGAAAACGATGTCCTGCAGGCGCTGCCGCTTGGCAATCGACACCATGGACGGTGTGGGGGCGTCCGTCATCTTGACGGACACGGGTTGCGAACTCATGGTGGTTCCCACGCTCATGTTGACTCCCATCTGGCTTCTGGAGACCCCACAAACCAGCGCCCATCGGTCAGACCAGCCGGCCGATGGGCACTATTCTGGGGCAAACCGCTTACTTCTTGATTTGCGACCAGACCTTGGAACGGATCTGCGCCGTCAGAGCGTCAGGCAGCGGCACGTAGTCCAGGTCAGCAGCCATGGTTTTGCCGTTCTTGAAGGCCCAGTCAAAGAATTTCAGGACTTCGGCTGACTGGGCCTTGTCTGCGGGGTCGGCGTACATGAGGATGAAGGATGCCGTGCTCACGGGCCAGCTGTTGGCACCCTTGGCGTTCACCATCGAAATACCCATGCCAGGCACGCTGAACCAGTCAGCGCTCGCAGCCGCCGCTGCAAAGGTGGCATCGTCGGGCGCCACATACTTGCCATCAGCGTTCTGCAGTTGCAGGAAAGTCATGTTGTTCTTCTTGACGTAGGCGTACTCCACGTAGCCCAGGGCACCCTTCACACGGGTCACGTTGGCTGCAACACCTTCATTGCCCTTGCCTCCCACCGAAGACTGAGCAGGCCACTTCACTGCAGCACCCTTGCCCACCGTATCCGCCCATTCCTTGCTGACAGAGCTCAGGTAGTCGGTCCAGTTGAATGTGGTGCCAGAGCCATCGGCGCGGTGCACGATGGTGATGTTCTGGTCGGGCAGCGTCTTGCCGGGGTTCAGGGCTGCCAGCTTGGCATCGTTCCACTTGGTGATCTTGCCCAGATACATTTCGGCCAGGACGGTGCCGGTCACGCGCAGTTCGCCTGGCTTGAAACCGTCCAGATTCACCACAGGCACGGTGCCACCGATGATGGCAGGAAACTGCACCATGCCGTCTTTTTCCAGTTCAGCGCCCGACAGAGGGGCATCGGTAGCGCCAAAAGCCACGGTCTTGGCGCGGATCTGGCGAATACCACCCGAGGAACCGATGGACTGGTAGTTCAGACCCACGCCGGTTTCCTTCTTGTAGGCTTCAGCCCACTTGGCATACATCGGGAAGGGGAACGTAGCGCCGGCGCCGGTGATGTCTGCCGCAAAGGCGTTGCCCACTGCCAGGGCTGCCAGAGTTACTGCGACGGTTTTGAGAAATACGCGTTTCATGAGGTACCTTTCGGCAGGGGTTAACAGGAACAGAGCGAACTCTAGAGGCCTATCGTGACAATTCAGTGACACAAAAGACCAACCTCAGACCATTGCAACACCCCCATGACGCAGCATCGCTGACGTCATGAATGCGTCACACAACCTCGTCACACTCCCGCCACCTCCCGGTCACTTGCCCGCCCAGCCAATGGCGGCCCGCTTCGGATCAGGCCACGCGCATCGCGGTACGATGCCGCACGCAGCTCCCACCAAACACACATGCAGAACGGCACACGCCTCGCCGCAGTCGATCTCGGCTCCAACAGTTTTCGCCTGGAAATCGGGCGCTATGAGTTCGGACACGTCCAGCGGGTGGAATACCTCAAGGAAACCGTGCGCCAAGGCAACGGGCTGGATGAAGATCGGAACCTGACTCGCGACGCCATGGAGCGCGGCTGGGCTTGTCTGGCGCGCTTTGGCGAGCGCCTGGCGGGCTTTCCCCGCGCGCAGGTCCGTGCAGTGGCCACTCAAACACTGCGTGAAGCACGCAATCGCGAAGAATTCCTGTCACGCGGCAGTGAGGTGCTGGGATACCCTATCGACGTGGTGTCTGGCCCGGAAGAAGCTCGGTTGATTTACCAGGGTGTAGCCCGATTGCTGCCTCAGTCGGACGAGCGCCGCCTGGTGGTGGATATCGGAGGTCGGTCCACCGAATTGATCCTCGGCGAGCAGTTCACGCCCCACGCGGTGGCCTCCTTCCGGGTTGGCAGCGTCGCCTGGTCACAACGGTACTTTGCCAAGGGAGAGTTCTCTGCCCAGGCCTTCCTGGCGGCGGAGATTGCTGCCAAGGCTGTACTCGATGAGGCGCTGGAGACTTTTCGCCCCGATGCATGGGATGTTGCCTATGGGTCGTCTGGCACGGCCGGCGCCGTGGGGGACATTCTGTCCGCCGCAGGAGGTTCGCCGGGCCTGATTACCCGCGATGGGCTGAACTGGCTGCGGGAGCGTTTGCTCCGCGCCCAGAGTGCCGACCGGCTGCGCATGGACGGACTCAAGGAAGAGCGCCGTGCAGTCATCGGGGGGGGCATCAGCGTGCTGCGCGCCGTGTTTGACCTGCTGGACATCCATGAGATGCAGGTTGCGCAAGGAGCACTACGCCAGGGCGCCTTGTATGACCTTCTGGATCGGGAGCAACCCGGCACCGACCTTCGCACCACCACCGTCCAAGGGCTAATGCAGCGGTTTGGCGTGGACATGGAGCATGCAGACCGCGTGGCGCGCACCGCCTGCGCACTGTTTGACCAGGCTGCCCCGCCCGGGAGCGAACGTGCCAGCCGCAAGCTCGACTGGGCCGCCCGCCTGCATGAGATTGGCTGCCGCATTTCCCACAGCGACTACCACCGACACGGCGCCTACATTCTCGACAACACTGACGCCGCTGGTTTTGCGGTGCCAGAACTGCACCGCCTGGGAGTGCTGGTGCAGGGGCAGCGGGGCAAGGTACGAAAGCTGGGGGTGGAACTCGACGATCCGATTTTTGTGCTGCAGCTGCTGTGCTTGCGCTTGGCTGTGGCCCTGTGCCACGCACGCCGGGAGCCCGATACCAAAGGGCTGTCATTGCAGGCGGACGGACAGCAATTTCAGGTCAGCGCGCGCCCTGGATGGGCCATCGCATACCCCCAGTCGGCCCACCTTCTGCGCGAAGAAGTTCAAGCCTGGCAAAAAACCCCCTGGGAGCTGGCTGTGGACATGCCTTGAGGGTAAACAACAAACGGTATAAACTGTTTATACCGTTTATCAATCTTCTGTCATGACCACTGCCACCACAACCCCCAGCCCCTCCGCCACACCCGCCGCGCCCGCAGCAGCCCAGCCCGCCAAGGCCGCCACGTCAACCAAGCCGGCAACAGCACCCAAGGCTCCAAAGGCATCCAAGGCTGCAAAGCCCGCAAAAAAGGCCGTGGCAGAAAAGGCGCCAGCCTCCAAGCCAGCCACCGCGACCAAGGCAGCTTCCGCAGTGAAACCCACCAAGGCCACCGAGCCCAAGGGCAAAAAGCCCAAGCTGGTCCGTGACAGCTTCACCATCCCCAAAGACGAGTACGCGGTACTCGACACCCTGAAAGACCGTGCCACAGCACTGGCCCACCCCGTCAAGAAAAGCGAGCTGTTGCGCGCAGGGCTCAAGGTGCTGGCAGGTCTGTCAGACAGCGCGTTGCGCAGCGCTTTGCAAGCTGTGCCTTCCATCAAGACCGGTCGCCCAAAGGCCGACACAGCTGAAGCCGCGCCAACTGTCCCTGCCAAGGCAACGACCAAGTCCAGCGGCAAAGCAGGACGCAAGTAAACCTGTCCCGAGACACGGCGTGTCCAGGGGCACGGCTTCGGGCCCTCGGACATTGCCGGGCAAGCTAAAGAAACTCCGGTGACTGTACGGCCATGAGCACGGTCTGGCTGTGGTCCCAGCGCTGGCGCTGGCGCAACCACCACACGGAGCCCTTGCGCACAGGGCACTCGGGGGCCTGTAATTGCAACAACTGGGCAACGGTCTGGCCCAGCATGGGCTGGTGCCCCACCACCAGAACAGCGCCCTTGGCACGCGGCCATTGCACGAGCTCTAGCAAATCCTGTGGTGTACCGCCAGGCAACAACTCGGCGCGCATCTTGAATTTGCGGCCCAAAGCGTGGGCAGTTTGCTCAGTCCGCCGCGCTGGACTTGCCACCACCCTCAGGCCTTCTGGCAGTTGACGATCAAGCCAGGCCGCCATGCGCGCCGCCTGCTTCTCGCCCCGGGCCGTGAGCGGGCGTGCAAGATCATCGCTACCGTCTTCTGCCTCTTCCGCCTCGGCATGACGCCAAAGGATCAAATCCATCATGCGACCCCTGGCTCCTCGCGACCCAGAGCAGGCCGTGGCCCATAGCGCACCATCAACGCGTTTTGGGCACCACTACCGTCCACCGGGTGCACAGCGCGGTCGTAGACGCCTGCGGCATTCAACGTCCAGGCATCGCGGTCATCACACAGATAGGCCACCAAACATTCATCAATGATCTGCTGGCGCAGCTTGGGGTCAGTCACTGGCCACGCCAACTCGACGCGGCGCATCATGTTGCGGTTCATCCAATCGGCACTCGACAGATAGAGGTCTTCTTCGCCCCCCGCGCGGAAATAGAAAACACGCGTGTGCTCCAGGAACCGACCAATCACCGAGCGCACCCGGATGTTGTCCGTCACTCCCGGCACCTGCGGAGCCAGCATGCAGGCCCCGCGCACAATCAGATCGATGCGTGCGCCGCGCTGCCCAGCGAGGATCAACGCCCGCATCAATCCCTCGTCGGTCAGGGCATTCATCTTGGCAACGATCCGTGCGTCTTCCCCGCGGCTGGCCGCCAGTCCCACGCGCTCGATTTTCTCGATCATGCGGCGATGCAAATGGAACGGTGCCAGCATGAGCTTGCGCAGCTTGGGAGGCCGGTTCTGGCTGGCCAGGTGATTGAAAACACCGTCCATATCGGCAGTGGTTTCTTCATCTGCCGTGAGGTAACTCAGGTCGGTGTACAGCTTGGCCGTGCGCACGTTGTAGTTGCCCGTGGAGAGATGGCCGTACCGGCGTAACTGCCGCCCTTCACGGCGTGTGACGAGCAGCATCTTCGCGTGGGTCTTGAGGCCCACGACGCCATAGACCACCTGCGCCCCAATCGACTCCAGCGCCTCTGCCCAATTGATGTTGGCCTCCTCGTCAAAGCGTGCTTTCAACTCCACCACCGCCATCACCTCCTTGCCTCGGCGTACCGCCTCGCTGAGCAGGTCCATGAGTTCGGAGTCGGCGCCCGTGCGGTAAATGGTCTGTTTGATGACCAGCACGTCCGGATCGTTCACAGCCTCCCGCAGGAACGCAAGCAAACCATCAAAGCTCTCGAACGGCTGGTGGATCAACACGTCGCGCTCGCGCAGTTGGCCCATGATGGACACCCCTGGCTGGAGCTGACGGGGCCAAGCGGAACTCCATGGCGGGAACAGCAACGCGGGATCGTTCACCAAGTCGACCAGCTGATTCAGGCGCACCAAGTTCACAGGACCATGTACACGGTACAAGGCCGCGTTGGGCAGATCAAATTGCTGCAACAAGAAGTCGGACAGGAAGCGAGAGCAACCCGCAGAGACTTCCAGGCGCACAGCCTGTCCGTAATGGCGGTGCTGCAGGCCTTGCCGCAAGGCGGTGCGCAGGTTACGCACATCCTCTTCGTCCAGTGCCAGATCGGAATGGCGTGTGACACGAAACTGGGAAAACTCCGTCACTTCGCGGCCAGGAAAGAGGTCTTCCAAATGGGCACGCACGATGCTGGACAAGCTGACGAACAACGCCCCGTCGGACGCGACCTTCTTTGGCATGCGGATCAGGCGGGGCAGTGCACGCGGCACCTTGACGATGGCGATTTCGTTCTCGCGGCCGAAGGCATCATGCCCCTTGAGACGCACGATGAAGTTCAACGACTTATTAGCCACCTGCGGAAACGGGTGGGCCGGGTCGAGTCCCACCGGAATCAACAGGGGACGGACCTCGCGCGCAAAATACTCGTGCACCCAGCGCCTCTGCTCTGCGGAGCGGTCACCATGCGCCACGATACGTATCCCATGCTTTGCAAATGCGGGAACCAGTGCTTCGTTGTACAGCGCGTATTGCCGCTCTACCAGGTCGTGTACCTGAGCGGACAGGGCCTCGAACGACGCCGCGGTGTAGAGCCCCTTGGTCTCGCCCTTCTTGGCCGCCGTGATGTGCGCTGCAGCACGTACTTCAAAAAACTCGTCGAGGTTGGATGACACGATGCACAGGTAGCGCAGCCGCTCCAGCAGCGGGACATCTGTGCGAACCGCCCAGTCGAACACGCGTTCGTTAAATGCCAGGATGCTGTGGTCGCGGTCCAGAAACATGTGGGGGGCGACGCCCGTGACAGCCCCCACAGCCGCAAAATCGTTGTCATGTGACACGGCGTGCGAGGAGTCCGCGACAGCATCGGGGTGCTCGCGCTGCAAAGGGATGGAATCAACAGGAGGCAGGGGCAGCATGGATACGCGCGTACAGCAATTGCGGAATCGCTGCAGTATTTAACGCCCAGATGACAACTGCGTGACAGACTTTGTGACAGACACGAAAACTCCCTGCGAGCTGGAGCGGGCTGGCACCAGGTACTGTTGAAACAGCCTGGCCGCATGTGCCCAGGTGAACTCCAGCGCCCGGCTTCGTGCTTCGGACCTGGGTATGGACAAGGCCTGCTGCGTGGCCGCCAGAAGGCTCGCGTGCAACACGCCGCCCATCGGCACCCTGCCGTCCCCTGCACCCAAGACCTCCCGCGGACCATCTTCAGGAAAGGCAGCGACCGGCGTGCCGCAAGCCATTGCCTCCAGCATGACCAGCCCAAAGGTTTCGGAGCGGCTCGGAAACACAAAGACATCGGCCGAGGCGTAGACCTGTGCCAGCGCCTCCCGGTCCAGAATGCCAAGCCAGCGTACCTGCGGGTACTTGGCTTTCAGCCGTGCCTCGAGCGGGCCTACACCACACACCACCTTCGTGCCCGGCATGTCCATCTGCAAAAAGGCATCGATGTTCTTTTCATATGAAATGCGCCCCACATAAAGCGCCACAGGATGCGCCAGAACGCCAGTGAGCGGACTCTGACAGACCTCACCATGAAAGCGAAACGCCTGGGTGTCCACACCGTGCGTCCATAACCGCAGTTGGCGAAAGCCCCGCTGCTGCAGCATTTGCAAGACACCCTGCGTAGGAACCATCACCCCCGACGAAGGGCGATGGAAATGCCTGAAAAGCGCATAACCCCAACCCAGTGGTATGCGCAAGGCTGCCTGAAGAATCTCGGGAAACCTTGTATGAAAGGCTGTGGTGAACGCCAGGCCACGCTTGAGACAGTAACGACGCCCCGCCCAGCCCAGAGGCCCCTCGGTCGCCAGATGAATGGCATCGGGCTGCAGCGCGTCCAACTTCTGGGCGAGTGACTTGTAGGGTCGCACCGCTAGATCAATACCAGCGTAACCGGGACAAGGACGGGTAAAAAACTGACCAGGATGCAGCACCTGCACGTCATGCCCGGCATCTTCCAGCTCTCGCACCAACTCGACCAAAGTGGTCACCACGCCATTGACCTGCGGCAGCCATGCATCAGTCAGCAGCGCAATCTTCATGCGGACACCCGTGTGGCCTGGCTGGACAGATTGGCTGCGGGCACAGCGGGCCATTGCAACAGCTCCAGCCGACCATCAAGGTGCTCGACGAGTGCTGTGTGGCTCTCCACCCAGTCGCCATCGTTGCAATACAAGGTGCCACCAATCTCGCGCATCTCCGCGCGGTGGATATGTCCGCAGACCACTCCATCGTGCCCGCGGCGACGGGCCTCTGCGGCCACCGCCACTTCAAAATCGGTGACGTAGTTGAGCGCCTTTTTTACCTTGCCTTTCAGGTAAGCTGACAAAGACCAATACGGAAGCCCCATCCGCGCCCGAAGGATGTTGAGATGGCGGTTCAGCTTGAGCGTGAATTCATAGAGGTTGTCACCCACGTAGGCGAGCCATTTGGCACACTGGATCACACCATCAAAGTGGTCACCATGCGTGACCCACAGGCTGCGCCCATCTGCAGTGGTGTGCACAGCATCGGACACCACCTCGATACCGCCAAAAGAATGCCCCACAAAGGCTCGGGCAAATTCGTCGTGGTTACCAGGAACAAACACCACGCGGCACCCCTTGCGCGCGCGGCGCAACAGCTTTTGCACCACATCGTTGTGCGCCTGTGGCCAGAACCACCGACGGCGCAACTGCCACCCATCGACGATGTCTCCCACCAGGTACAGATGATCGCTGGGATGGTGCTTCAGAAAATCCAGAAGCGCTTCAGCCTGACACCCAGGTGTGCCGAGGTGCAAATCCGAAATGAACACCGCACGGAACCGGCGTTGACCGGCGAACGCCACAAGGGCCTCGGGCTCTGCATCCTGCGGCACCTGGGACTCGTTCAACCAAGGGCCCAGGGCGTCGAACGCGGCACGCACCGGTCAGGCCCCCAGAAAATGCTTGCGGTAGCGGGGATGCAGGTCGGCCAGCCGCATCAGCATGGGCAGGTCGGCGGTATTGAAGTCCGGATCCCACGCCGGTGCACCCAGTACACGGGCGCCCAGTCGCAGATAGCCTTTGATCAAGGCCGGTGGGTCCACGGCAATGGATCCGTCCAGATGCTCCACGGGCAACGGCAGGCGCGGCAGCACGTGGTATTCGATGGGTGCCAGATGGGTCTTTCGCACTTGCTGCCAGATGCTGGCCGCAGCGTCGCCGCTAACCACGCCATTGTGAAGCATGGGAATGCTGGCACAGCCGATCATCGTGTCGAGTTCGTTGCGCACCATGAAGTCCGCCAGCGCGCTCCACAGCGCCATGATCACGCCGCCGTGGCGGTGGTCGGGATGTACACAGCTGCGGCCCAGCTCCACCATGCGCGGGCGCAGCGTGCGCAAGCGCGTCAAGTCGAATTCGGTGTCGCTGTAAGTTCCGCCCACCCGCTTGGCCTGCGCGGGCGTCAGCACCCGGTAAGTCCCAATGACTTGCTGGCTCGGAGCGTCGCGCACCAGAAGATGCTCGCAATAGTCGTCAAACAGGTCCACGTCGTGGCCAGGAATGGGGGTCGTCAATCGAGCGCCCATCTCTGCCGCGAACACCTCAAACCGCAAGCGCTGTGCCTCACGGACCTCATCCAGATGCCTGGCCCAAGTCACCTCGATAGCACCACGCGCCGGGACAGCATGCACAGCGCCCGGCACAACACCAGAAGGCTGAACAATACCGGTACCTGTAGCCTCCGGCGATGTGGACAACTGCATCAAAGTGGGCAGGTCGTTCATGGACAACGTCTCCTTCGGTAAGAACGGGCACAGCTGGAATTTCCAAACAGAGCGGGAATCCGCTTTCCTGGCCGGGAGTGTGAAAGCCGCGCATGACATGCCCATGTCTTCGGCGTGTCAACGCCATGACAATGCGCGCTTTCCATTGGCACGGGCCCTCACCGATGGCCTGCATAATTGACTGAGGAACTCCGCCGTGCCGTCCCCCGCCCTGCCCCCCACACGCAGCCCCATCGCAGCCTTTGTGGCTGTGTTTGTGCTGGCAGCCGCCTGCGCTGGTGCTTTGATCTGGACGCTGGAACGCCAGGAACGTGCGCAGCAGCGCACCCAAGCCGCCGATGTGGCGGGCGATCATGTCCAGGCCCTGCAGCGCGCCATCGAGTTGGCACTGTCGGCCAACAACACTTTGGTGGCGCTGGTGCGCCAGGGCCACGGGAACGTTCCCCAGTTCGAAGAAATCGGCGTGCAGATGCTGCCTTTCTACCCGGGCATCGCGGCCATGGGCCTGTCCCCGGGAGGGGTAGTGCAGCAGGTTGTTCCCCGTGCAGGCAACGAAAATTCGAT
Organism: Acidovorax delafieldii; assembly: GCF_007993815.1. GTDB lineage: Bacteria > Pseudomonadota > Gammaproteobacteria > Burkholderiales > Burkholderiaceae_C > Acidovorax > Acidovorax delafieldii. Next base: position 91,297 of record NZ_VJWE01000019.1, on the reverse strand, counting down.
TGGTTTTGACCAGCTCAACGACCCCCGCCAAGGGGCGGAGTCCGCGCGTGCCCGCGAGTCCGGCGTGTTGACGCTGGCGGGGCCCATGGAGCTGGTCCAGGGCGGCCTGGGCGTCGTGGGGCGCCAACCGGTGTACCTGGAAGATGACCTGGGGCGCCGGAGCTTCTGGGGTTTTACTTACGTCACCATCCGTCTGCCCGAGGTGCTGGCCACCGCCCGGTTGCCCCAGCTCAAGGAACGGGGTTTTCACTATCGATTGTGGCGTGTCCGCCCGGATAACAACCAGGAGCAGACCATCGCGACGTCTGACCCTCCGCCCACCGGTGACGCTGTTGGCCGGTCCCTGACCCTGCCCAATGGCCAGTGGACGCTCAGCCTGACACCCGCCAAGGGATGGGGCGCGCCAGGTGTGCTGGCTCTGCGCTGTGCCTTGGGCTTGCTGTTTGCGTTGCTGATGGGCTACCTGGCGCGCTTGCTGGTCGAATTGAAGGTGCACGAGCGCGGTCTGGCGACACAGGTGGCCCAGCGGACCTCCGAGATCCAGGCCACACAGCAGCAGCTGCGCGCCACCATCGATGCAATTCCCGATCCGTTGTTTGAAATCGACCAGGACGGCCGCTATTGCAGCGTGCACAGCCCTCGTGCCGAGTTGCTCATGGGCCCTGCTGAGCAATTGATCGGCCGCAATGTCACCGAGGTGTTACCTGCCCTGGCTGCACTGACGGTGATGGATGTGCTCAATGAAGCGCAATCCCAGGGATGGTCCACTGGACGCCAGATCATGCTGGACCTGCCTGGCCTGGGGGCCACCTGGTTCGAACTTTCTGCGGCCCGCAAGGCGGGATCAGCGGGAGGAAAACCCAGGTTCATCGTGCTGTCCCGCGACATTTCAGAACGCAAGCGGTCGCAAGAACAACTGCAGTTGACGGCCCAGGTGTTTGACCAGAGCGGCGAGGCCATCGTGATTGCCGATGCGGCCCAGACCATCGTGCGCATCAACCGGGCATTCAGCCGCATCACCGGCTACTCCGAAGCGGAGGCCGTAGGTCAGTCGATGCGCCTGCTCACGGTGGCAGAGTCCACCCGAGACTTCGACGCCGACCTGGTGTACACCCATCTCACCAAAGAAGGGCACTGGGAAGGCGAAGCCTGGGGCCGCCGCAAGGACGGATCGACCTACCCCCAGTGGCTGTCCGTCAGCCGCGTGCGCGATGGCAATGGCAGCACCACCCACTCCATCACGCTGTTCCGCGACATCACCCTGCAACGCGAGGCTCAGGACCGCATCCAGCGCCTCGCGCATTTCGACCCCCTCACTGACCTGCCCAACCGTGCGCTCCTGGCAGAGCGCGCCCAACGCCACATCGAACAAGAGCAAGCGCGGGGCGGAACGCTGGCCTTGCTGTTCCTGGACCTGGACCACTTCAAGAACGTCAACGACTCGCTGGGGCACCGCATTGGCGACATCCTGCTGGTGGCAGTAGCGCGACGGCTGGAGTCCCTGCTGGGCACACAGGACACCGTATCGCGCCTGGGAGGGGATGAATTTTTGCTGCTGCTACCCGCTGCCTCGGCCCTGCAGGCGGCCGACGTAGCCAACCGTTTGCTGATGGCCGTGGCGCAGCCGTTTCAGGTGGAGCCTTACGAACTCACCACCACCCTGTCCGTAGGCATTGCCATGTATCCGGCGGACGGAGACTCGTTCGACACCCTGTACCAGCGCGCTGATGCCGCCATGTACCGTGCCAAGCAAAGCGGACGCAACCGCTTTGGCTTTTTCACCGCCGACCTGGAGGCACGGACCGCCCGAGCCTTGCAGATCGAAAACGCACTGCGCCGGGCACTGGAACGCAACCAGTTCGAGCTGCACTACCAACCCCAGGTGTCACTCACCACGCGCCAAGTGGTCGGTGCCGAGGCGCTGCTGCGCTGGAGCCACCCCGAGCTGGGCATGGTGTCCCCGGCGGAGTTCATCCCTGTGGCAGAAAGCAGCGGCATGATCGTCGCAATTGGCGAGTGGGTGCTGAACACTGCCGTGCATGACGCCAAGCGCTGGCTGGACCTTCAATTGCCACTGCGGGCTGTGTCAGTCAATCTGTCGGCGGTGCAGTTCCGTCACCCTCAGTTGCCCGAGATGGTGACACGCTGCCTGCAACAAGCCGGACTGCCTGCGCGTCGGCTGGAGCTGGAACTGACCGAGGGGGCTGCGGTAGACGACCCCGCTGCTGCACTGGCCATGATGGACCAATTGCATGACCGGGGCGTCCGGCTGTCGATGGATGACTTTGGCACGGGATATTCGTCGTTGAGCTACCTCAAGCGCTTCCAGATCTACAAGCTCAAGATCGACCAGTCGTTTGTGCGCGACCTGGACGACGACGCCAATGACCGGGCCATTGTCAGCGCCATCATCCGCATGGCGCAGGCCTTGGGCATGCAGACGACCGCCGAGGGGGTGGAGACCGATGGCCAGCTGGAGTTTCTGCGCGCGCAGGGCTGCGACGAAGGCCAGGGTTACCTGTTCAGTCGCCCCCTGGCAGCCGATGCCTTTGAGGCCTATCTGCGGGAACACTTGGGACGCTAAAAACGCCGGGCAACGCGTCTCTGCACCCTCTCGCGCCAGAGCTCCTGGCGACTGCACTTGCATCAGCCGTACGGCAGAACCTGCAGCGCAGTACCTGAGGCATACCCTCAAACGGCTTGTAAGCTGCCGCTGCTACACTTTGGCACAATTTTCTGAGGCCGTCTGGCCCTGCCGCCTGTTCTGGTCTTATGTATTCGCTGTTCAGCACTCCGCCCTCGCAGCGCGCCGGAGTGCCCCCTGACACCCCCCTGCAACGCACCTTGCGTGAACAACAAACCCTCCTGGACAGCGCGGGAGTGGGTATCGTGTTCCTGCGCCAGCGCAGCGTGGTGCGCTGCAACCAGCGGTATGCCGAAATCTTTGGCTATGCCAGCCCCGCCCACTTGGTAGGGCTCAACACCGAAGCCTTCTATCCAGACCGGGATGCATTCCGCGACCTCGGGCGCACGGCTTATCCCGCGCTGGCCCAGGGGCAGTCATTCCGGATTGAACGCCAGTTGCGTCGTCAGGGCGGCACACTATTCTGGGGCAGTCTCACGGGGCGCCTGATCAATCCGCACGACACCGGAGAAGGCTCGATCTGGATCGTGGACGACATCGATGAGCAAAAGCGTGCCCACGCCGCGCTGAATGCTGCTGTGCGGGAAAAGCAGTTGCTGTTTGACAGCGCGATGGTCGGCATCGTCTTTCTGCGAGACCGGCATCTGACCCGCTGCAACCACCATTTTGAGCAGATGCTGGGCTTTGATCCGGGCGAACTCATTGGCAGCTCGTCGCGTCGCTGGTACGCCAGCGATGCTGCCTGGCAAGAAGTGGGCGACCGCTGCTACCCCTCGCTGGTGGCCGGACAGTCGTACGAGGGCGAGGTGGAGCTATGCCGCAAGGACGGCACCCCTGTGATTTGCGAAGTACGCAGCAAATGCATCGATCCCGCCGACCCTGCCCAGGGGACCATCTGGATCACCATGGACATCACCGACCGCAAACGCGCGCAGGCGGTGCTGGCCCAGGCCCATGAGGAGCTGGAGCGGCAGGTGCAAGACCGCACGCGCGAGCTGCGCGAGACAGTGGAAAACCTGCACCGTGAAATCAATGACCGCAAGGCCGACCAAGAGCGCATTTACTGGTTGGCCCACTACGATGCGTTGACCGGTCTGCCCAACCGGGCCCTGCTGGCAGAACGTGCGCAGCAGGCCATTCGGGTGGCGCAGGAGAACCAGACGCCGCTGGCCGTCATCTTCCTGGACCTGGATCACTTCAAGCATGTGAACGACTCTCTGGGCCACCGGGTGGGCGATGTGCTGCTGGTCGAAATTGCCAAGCGCCTGCGTGCGGTGGTGCGCGACAAGGACACGGTGTCGCGCCTGGGAGGGGATGAGTTCATCCTGCTTTTGCCAGGCGCCGATGCACGGGGTGCAGCCCGGGTTGCCAGCAAGTTGCAGGAGGCATCCCGTCAGCCGTACCAGATCGATCACCACGAGCTGACCATGGCCCCGTCGATGGGCATTGCGCTGTTCCCCCAGGACGGACACGATTTCGATACTTTGACCCAGTCGGCAGACGTGGCCATGTACCGCGCCAAGCTGGACGGACGCAACACCTTTCGCTTCTTTACCCCCGAGATGCAGGCCCAGTCGGTACGGGCCCTGCAGCTCGAAAACGCATTGCGCCGTGCGCTGGAGCGCGAACAGTTCCACCTGCACTACCAGCCACAGATGAACCTGGCCACAGGTACTGTGCGCAGTGTGGAAGCCCTGCTGCGCTGGCAACACCCCCAGCTCGGTGCGATTTCTCCGGGAGAGTTCATCCCCATCGCCGAAGACAGCGGCCAGATTCTGCAGATCGGCGAGTGGGTGCTGCGCACAGCGCTGGCCCAGCTCAAGGCATGGCGCAGCTGCGGGTTTCCCGAACTCACAATGGCAGTGAACCTGTCAGCCATTCAATTTCGCCAGCCACAGCTGCCAGAGCTGGTGAGCCGGGTGCTCGCGGAGTTTGACCTGCCCCCCGATTCGCTGGAACTGGAACTGACGGAGGGGGTGGCAGTGGACGACCCCCATGCGGCGGTGGCCACCATGGACCAGTTGCATGCGCGTGGAGTGCGGATGTCGATGGACGACTTCGGCACGGGCTATTCGTCACTCAGCCAACTCAAGCGGTTCCAGATCTTCAAGCTCAAGATCGATCAATCCTTTGTGCGCGACTTGGGCAACGACAGCAACGACCGCGCCATCGTCAGCGCCATCATCCGCATGGCGCAGGCGCTGGGCATGCGTACTACCGCCGAAGGTGTGGAAACCGAGGGGCAACTGGCCTTTTTACACGAACAAGGTTGCGACGAAGCGCAGGGCTACCACTTCAGCACGCCACTGCCCGCGGAGCAGCTGGAACGCTTCATGCGGCAACACACACCAGCACACTGAGCGGCCTCAAGACCCCTTCCAGCGCGACGGACGCTGCTGCGCTCCGCCGATAGACCAAGACCTCAACCCGCGCGGGCTGCGTCGGCCAGGCGCTGAGCGCAAGAGCTGGCCAACTGCGCGTCGCGCGCCTCCACCATCACACGCAGCAGAGGCTCGGTGCCACTGGCGCGGATCAGCACGCGGCCCGAGGAGCCCAACTGCTGCTCCACCGCCTGCGTGGCCTCTGCCAGTAAACGGTTGGCCTTCCAGTCCTGCCCTGGCGCCAGTCGGACGTTGAGCAAGACCTGCGGGTAGAGCGTGATGCCTGCCAGCAGCTGCGCCAGCGTGCGGCCGCTGCGCACACAAGCCTGCAGCACCTGCAGGGCACTGACCAAACCGTCGCCGGTGGTGTGTCGGTCCAGGGCCAGCAGATGCCCGGACCCCTCCCCGCCCAACACCCAGTGGTGGCGCGCCAGTTCTTCCAGTACGTACCGGTCACCGACCTTGGCGCGTACAAACTTCACTCCCTTGGCCAGTAGCGCCACCTCTACCGCCATGTTGGTCATCAGCGTGCCCACCACGCCAGGCACGTGCTCGTCACGGCCCATGCGGTCTGCCGCCATCAGGTACAGCAGCTCGTCACCGTTGTACAGCCGCCCAGTGGCGTCCACAATCTGCAGCCGGTCTGCATCCCCATCCAGGGCAATGCCATAGTCGGCACGGTTCGCGCGCACAGCGCGCACCAACGCGTCGGGGTGTGTCGCACCGACCTCGTGGTTGATGTTGAGGCCGTCGGGTGCGCAGCCAATCGACAGCACTTCCGCACCCAGCTCGTGGAATACCTTGGGCGCCACCTGGTAGGCGGCTCCGTGGGCAGCGTCCACCACTATCTTCAGGCCCTTGAGCGTCAGGTCCTGGGGAAACGTGCTCTTGCAAAACTCGATGTAGCGCCCGGCCGCATCATCTAGGCGCCGCGCCTTGCCCAGGCTGGCCGAATCGACCCAGACGGGTGGTTCGGCCAGTGCGACCTCCACCGCCAGCTCCCAGGCGTCCGACAGCTTGGTACCTTGCGCACTGAAGAACTTGATGCCGTTGTCAGGGTAGGCGTTATGGCTGGCGCTGATGACCACGCCCAGACTGGCGCGCTGGGCGCGGGTCAGGTAAGCCACGCCTGGCGTGGGCAACGGCCCCAGCAGCACCACATCCACCCCTGCCGAGTTGAAGCCAGACTCCAGCGCGCTTTCAAGCATGTAGCCCGAGATGCGGGTGTCCTTGCCGATCAACACTGTGGGTCGCTCTTCCGTGCGGCGTAACACACGGCCCACGGCATGGGCAAGGCGCAGCACAAAATCCGGTGTGATGGGCGGCTGCCCCACAGTGCCGCGGATGCCGTCGGTTCCAAAGTATTGGCGTGTCATGTTCTGGCGTCTCCTCGTACGGATCTCAGTATGTTGTTGTCAAAGGCGAGGACTTGGCGCCCCACTACCTGCTCTCGAATCACTGGCCCCTCAGCCAGATCGCTGCATCGCAGACCACACTGCCAGTGCCGCCACCGTCTCGCGTACATCGTGCACACGCACTACCGACGCGCCCCGCTCCACCGCGAGCAAAGCGGCGGCCACACTGGGTACCATGCGTTGGCTCACCTCCAGCCCTGTGATCGTGCCCAGCGATGACTTGCGCGACCATCCCGCCAGCAGCGGGTAGCCAGCTGCCAATAGCTCGGACTGTCGTGCCAGCAACGCAAAGTTCTGTTCCACCGTTTTGCCGAAACCAATGCCCGCATCCAGCAGGATACGAGCCTTTTCGACCCCAAGCGCTAGTAGATTATGCGCCTGCAGCTGCAAAAATGATAGCACCTGAGGTACCACATCACCCCCCATAGGCGCCTGTTGCATGGTCTGCGGGTCGCGGTGCATATGCATCAGGCACACACCACACTGCGGGTACGCAGCCACCACTGCCGCAGCTGCTGGCTGCCGCAGGGCCCAGATGTCGTTGACGATGTCAGCCCCCAGATCCAGCACAGCGCGCATGACCTCCGGCTTGTAGGTGTCCACCGAAATCGGGACATCCAGCGCCACAGCCTCACGCACCAAGGGAACGACACGAGACAGCTCCTCATCCAGCGGCACAGCAGGGCTGCCCGGGCGAGTGGACTCACCACCGATATCCAAAATATCTGCGCCCTCTTTCAACAGCTGTTCGCAATGCCGTAGCGCAGCAGCCGTGGAGCCATGGCGCCCACCGTCGGAGAAAGAATCAGGAGTGACGTTGACGATGCCCATGACCTGGGGACGGACCAAGTCAATTGCGAAGCGAGAGGTTTGCCAGATCATGCCGATCACACCCGTGCAGATTTCGAAATAGCGGCTCGACAAAGCATTCCGCAAGAAAAAAACCGATGGCCCCCATGAAAAACGGGGCACAAGGCCCCGTTCAAACGGCTGGACCGCGAGCCCGGTCAGGCTGCCGTCGGTGCAGTGTCCGTGGCTACAGCTGGAGTGCCGCCACTGGAGTTATCACCACCAGAGGGAGGGGTGCGTGGCGTCCAGTCCTTGGGAGGACGAGGTTCCTTGCCCGCCATGATGTCGTCCAACTGTTCGGTATCGATGGTTTCCCATTCGAGCAAGGCCTTGGCCATGGCGTGCATCTTGTCACTGTTCTCTTCGATCAGGCGGCGGGCGAGGTTGTACTGCTCGTCGATGATGCGGCGCACTTCCATGTCCACCTTTTCCATGGTCTGTTCGCTCATGGTGGTGGTCTTGGTGACCGAGCGGCCCAGGAACACTTCGCCTTCGTTCTCGGCGTAAACCATCGGCCCCAGGGCATCGGTCATGCCGTAGCGCGTGACCATGTCGCGGGCGATGTGGGTCGCGCGCTCGAAGTCGTTGCTGGCGCCGGTGGTCATCTGGTTCATGAACACTTCTTCGGCAATGCGGCCACCGAACAGCATGCTGATCTGGTTGAGCATGTATTCGCGGTCATAGCTGTAACGGTCCTGCGCGGGCAGGCTCATCGTCACGCCCAGAGCACGGCCGCGGGGAATGATGGTGACCTTGTGCACGGGGTCGCACTTGGGCAGCAACTTGCCGATCAGCGCATGGCCTGACTCGTGGTAAGCCGTGTTGCGGCGTTCTTCCTCGGGCATGACCATACTCTTGCGCTCGGGGCCCATGAGGATCTTGTCCTTGGCCTTCTCGAAGTCCTGCATCTCCACGGTGCGCGCATTGCGGCGGGCAGCCATCAGGGCGGCTTCATTACACAGGTTGGCCAAGTCGGCACCACTCATGCCGGGGGTACCACGGGCGATGATGCCAGGCGCCACATCCTGACCAATCGGGATCTTGCGCATGTGCACGTTCAGGATCTGCTCGCGGCCACGGATGTCGGGCAGCGTCACATACACCTGGCGGTCAAAACGTCCTGGACGCAGCAGGGCGGCGTCCAGAATGTCAGGGCGGTTGGTGGCTGCCACGACGATCACGCCCAGGTTGGTTTCAAAGCCGTCCATCTCGACCAGCATTTGGTTCAGGGTCTGCTCGCGCTCGTCGTTACCACCGCCCAGGCCAGCGCCACGCTGGCGGCCCACCGCGTCGATTTCATCGATGAAGATGATGCAGGGAGCGTTCTTCTTGGCGTTGTCGAACATGTCGCGCACGCGCGCCGCGCCCACGCCAACGAACATTTCCACGAAATCGGAGCCGGAGATGCTGAAGAACGGCACCTTGGCTTCGCCAGCGATGGACTTGGCCAGCAGGGTCTTGCCAGTACCGGGAGGCCCCACCAGCAGCAGGCCACGGGGAATACGGCCGCCGAGCTTCTGGAACTTTTGCGGGTCTTTGAGGAAGTCCACCACTTCCTTGACTTCTTCCTTGGCCTCGTCGCAGCCGGCCACGTCAGCGAACGTGACCTGGTTGTTGTTCTCGTCCAGCATGCGAGCCTTGCTCTTGCCAAAGCTGAAGGCGCCGCCCTTGCCACCACCTTGCATCTGGCGCATGAAGTACACCCACACGCCGATCAGCAGCAACATGGGGCCCCAACTGACAAGGAGGGTCATGAGCAAGGAGCCTTCCTCACGAGGCTTCACGTCGAACTTGACGTTGTGATTCAGCAGGTCACCCACCAGACCACGGTCCAGCACCGAAGCGTTTGTGCGGATCTTGCGATCATCGGTGGTGACCGCAACAATCTCGCCACCGCTCAGCCCTTCGGGAATGGTGGCGCTTTTAATGCGGTTATTGCGGACTTCGTCCAGAAACTCGGAATACCCGACGTGGCCTGCACTGGCGCCGCTGCGAGTGTCAAACTGCTTGAACACCGTGAACAGCACCATGGCAATAACCAGCCATACGGCAATTTTTGAAAACCACTGATTGTTCAAGCGGGGCTCCAGTTGCAGGGAACAGAAAACGGACACACTGCCGTCATGGCACGCATGTGCGGCCCATTTTAGGTCTTTCAAGCCACGGGACCAGCTCTATTCCCCCTCACGCCCATGGAATCAGCACGGGCTTTGCAGCCAAAGTTCACGGATTCTTGACCTGAGGCAAGCCTAGAAAGGCTGCTTTTTCAGCCCCATGCCCACCAGGAAGGTTTCTGACGACTTGTCGCGCGACGCCTTGGGTTTCAAGGGTTTGACGACCTTGAAGGTCTGCTTGAACAGTGTGACCAGATCGCTGTATCCGCTGCCATGGAACAGCTTGACCACCAGGGCGCCTTCCGGTTTCAAATGGTTGCACGCAAAATCCACAGCCAACTCCACCAAATGCGCAATCCGTGCTGCATCGGCCGACTCGATGCCCGACAGGTTGGGCGCCATGTCAGACACCACCACGTCCACCACCCGGCCGTCGAGCGCCTGCTCCAGGCGCTCCAGCACCTCGGGCTCGCGAAAGTCTCCGTTCAAGTAGGTAACGCCTTCAATGGGGTCCATGGGCAGAATGTCCAACGCAATGATCACCCCGTTGAGCTGCCCCGCAGCGGCGCCCGCGGGCGACATGCGCCTGCGCAGATACTGGCTCCACGCCCCCGGTGTGGAGCCCAGGTCGACCACCGTATAACCAGGCTTGATGAGGCCCAGTTGCTCGTCAATCTCCTTGAGCTTGTAGGCGGCACGGGCGCGGTAACCCTCCTTCTGTGCCAATTTGACATAGGTGTCGTTCACGTGGTCGTTGAGCCACGCCTTGTTCACCTTCTTGCTCTGGGTTTTGACTTTCATATGGCGGTATTGTCTCTCGACAATCGCTGTAGCTGGTGACTTGAAAGCCTTGCCGCACTCGGGAGGTGGAGTCACCCCACCACGGGCCGCAGACATAATACGGGTATGCCCCAAATTCAACTGACTCCTGCCGAGCGCCGGGAACAACGCGCCAATGCCCACCACCTGGACCCCGTGGTCCTGATCGGCGGCGATGGCCTCACCCCTGCCGTGAAGAAGGAAATCGACGCCGCCCTCAACGCCCATGGCCTGATCAAGGTGCGTGTTTTCAACGACGACCGCGTGGCGCGCGAGCTGATGTACCAGGAGCTGACCGCCGAACTCAACGCTGCACCCATTCAGCACATCGGCAAACTGCTGGTGCTGTGGCGGCCCCAGCCTGTCAAAGAGCGAACCATCGACGAAGACCGGATGCCCGGCCCACGCGATGTCAAGGTGCTGAAGTACAGCAAACGGGGTGGTCAGCGCCCCGAGATCAAGCAGTTGCGTGTGCTCGGCAACCAGCGCCTCACGTCAGGCGGCCAAATCAAGCGCGCCAAGCCCAAGCAAAAATCCATCAAAAAGCGCCAGGCTGACTGATGACCGCTGAAGCAGCATCTGCAACCATTGCAGCACCTGCCGGCATGGCGCCAACGCGCCACATCCTCTGCATGAAATGGGGCACGAAATACGGCCCCGAATACGTCAACCGGCTGTACGCCATGGTGCGCCGGCATCTGAGCGGAGACTTCCGTTTTGTCTGCCTCACCGATGACAGCACCGGAATCCGTAGCGAAGTGCAATGCCTGCCCATTCCTGCACTGGATCTACCGCCCGGCATTCCCGAGCGGGGCTGGACCAAGCTGGCCACCTTCAGCGCAGACTTGCATGGCCTGCGGGGCACCGCCCTGTTTCTGGACGTGGATGTGGTCGTCACCGGCAGCCTGGATGATTTTTTCACCCAGCCCGGCGAATTCCTGATCATTCACGACTACAAACGCCCATGGCGCATCACGGGAAACTCGTCGGTCTACCGCTTCGAGCTTGGCGCCCATCCTGATGTGCTGGCGTATTTTCGCGAACACTTCGCGGAGATCCGCGCACAGTTTCGCAACGAACAGGCCTACCTGTCCGACTTCTTGCACAAGCAGGGCAAGCTGCAATACTGGCCCGCTGCATGGTGCCCCAGTTTCAAGTACCACGGTATACCGCCGTGGCCCACCAATTACTGGCGCGCTCCGTTTGTGCCCGACGGCGCACGCATCGTGATTTTTCACGGGGAATGCAATCCCCCGGATGCGCTGGCGGGGAGGCGCAACCGCCGCTTCCGCTACATCCGTCCAGCTACCTGGGTGGCGGAACACTGGCACGAATAGGCGCGGCGGCGGGCAGGCTTGTCCTCAAGAGAAAAGTCCACGCCGCAGTAGGTCTGTCAGCGAGTCGCTTGCCTGACCGTCAATCGCTGGCGGACCGCTCTTCCACTGCCGTGTGCGCTCCTGGCCGAAGCGTTTGCCAGAACACTGCCAAGGCGCAGCCCCATTGCACCGCGTACATCACTGTCCCCACGCTGTGCCACAGACGCAAGTCCTGCCGGGCCACAATGCGGGGCGCCACACCAAACTGGTTGAGCAACGCCAGCAGCAGACCGCCCAGAACGAACAGCATGGCAACGCGTGCCCACGGATATTGGGTCACCCCATGCCGAGGTCTGGACAGGAGCAGCAGCACCACACAGCACACCACAGCCACCCAGGTTTGCGCCGCAAACAGCCGGGCCGCCATCTGTCCCGCCAGGGAAGGGGATGGCAGATAGGCGAACAACAGCGGCACCACCAAAAAGCCGATGGTGGTAAGACTGCCCCACCACAAGGCCGCCACCAGAACGGGAAGTCGCGGGCGCATGCCCAGCCACATGGCAGCCATCACACCATCACTGGTAGCTGACCGCCACCACTTCATAACGGCGGATGCCACCGGGGGCCTGCACCTCAGCGGTGTCGCCCTCCTCCTTGCCAATGAGGGCACGCGCGATGGGGCTGGAAATATTGATCAGGCCTCGCTTGAGGTCCGCCTCGTCTTCCCCGACGATCTGGTATTTCACCGTGTCGCCCGACTCTTCGTCCTCCAGCTCGACCGTAGCACCAAACACCACCTTGCCGCCGCCATCGACCGCACTGGGGTCGATGACCTGGGCCACCGAGAGCTTGCCCTCGATCTCCTGAATGCGGCCTTCAATAAAGCCCTGGCGGTCCTTGGCGGCGTCGTAATCGGCGTTTTCACTCAGGTCGCCCTGCGCACGCGCTTCGGCAATGGCCGAGATCACAGCGGGACGCTCCACGGTCTTGAGTCGGTGCAGCTCTTCCTTGAGCATTTCGGCGCCGCGTTTGGTAATTGGAATGGTGGCCATGAGATTGAGTCTCCACAAGTCAAAACGGTGAAAGTGCAATGCACTTCCACCGATCTGTCGCCACGCTACGCCCCGCAAAACACTGGCGGGTGCACATGGCACATCTACAAAAGGAAACCGCCGCACGTTGCCGCGCGGCGGTGTTAGTTCGGCTGCAATTATGCCGTGTTTGCGGCGGCAAAAGCCACCGCAAAAACCCGGTCAGGCAGCCAGTTGAGCGTGCAGTTCCTGCACGGAATACACGTCGAGTTTGTCCAGGTACTTCATGCCCTCGACGGCCGCCTCGGCACCAAAGATGGTGGTGAAGGTGGTCACGCGGGCCAGCAGCGACGAGGTGCGGATCGCGCGCGAGTCTGCAATCGCATTGCGGCGCTCTTCCACCGTGTTGATGACCATGACAATCTCATTGTTCTTGATCATGTCCACGATGTGCGGACGGCCTTCCGTGACCTTGTTGACCACCACCACCGGGACGCCCGCCTCGGCGATGGCCGCAGCCGTGCCCTTGGTCGCCACCAGGTCGAAGCCGAGCGCCACCAGCTGGCGGGCAATGTCCACCGCACGGGGCTTGTCGTTGTTCTTCACGGTGAGGAACACCTTGCCCGACGTCGGCAGCTTGGTGCCCGCGCCCAGCTGGCTCTTCACGAACGCTTCGCCAAAGGTCTTGCCCACGCCCATCACCTCGCCGGTGGACTTCATCTCGGGGCCGAGGATGGTGTCCACGCCCGGGAATTTGACGAAGGGGAACACGGCTTCCTTCACGCTGAAGTAAGGCGGTGTCACTTCCTTGGTGATGCCCTGCGAAGCCAGCGACTGGCCCGCCATGCAGCGCGCTGCGACCTTGGCCAGCTGGATGCCGGTGGCCTTGGAGACAAACGGCACCGTGCGCGAGGCGCGGGGGTTCACTTCCAGAACGTAGATCACGTCCTTGCCATCCACTTCCTGAATGGCGAACTGCACGTTCATCAGGCCCACCACATTCAGGCCTTCGGCCATGGCAGCCGACTGGCGCTTGAGCTCGTCCACGGTGGCTTGCTTGAGGTAGTACGGCGGCAGCGAGCAGGCCGAGTCGCCCGAATGCACGCCGGCTTGTTCGATGTGCTCCATCACGCCACCGATGAAGGTCTTGCCTTCGGGGTCGCGCAGGCAATCCACATCGCACTCGATGGCGTCGTTCAGGAAGCGGTCGAGCAGCACGGGCGAGTCGTTGCTCACCTTGACGGCCTCGCGCATGTAGCGCTCCAGGTCGCGCTGCTCGTGCACGATTTCCATCGCGCGGCCGCCCAGCACGTAGCTGGGGCGCACCACCAGGGGGTAACCCAGCGTGGCGGCCTTTTCCAACGCCTCGGCTTCGGTACGCGCCGTGGCATTGGGCGGCTGGCGCAGGCCCAGGTCCCCCAGCAGCTTCTGGAAACGCTCGCGGTCTTCGGCCGCGTCGATCATGTCGGGGCTGGTGCCGATGATGGGTACGCCTTCAGCTTCCAGGCCCAATGCCAGCTTGAGCGGCGTCTGGCCGCCGTACTGCACGATCACACCGTGTGGCTTTTCCTTGTCCACGATCTCGAGCACGTCTTCCAGCGTCAGCGGCTCGAAGTACAGGCGGTCGGAGGTGTCGTAGTCGGTCGAAACCGTTTCAGGGTTGCAGTTGACCATGATGGTTTCGTAGCCATCCTCGCGCATGGCCAGTGCGGCATGCACGCAGCAGTAGTCGAACTCGATGCCCTGGCCGATGCGGTTCGGGCCACCCCCCAGCACCATGATCTTTTTCTTGTCCGTCGGCGCAGCTTCGCACTCTTCCTCGTAGGTCGAATACATGTAGGCCGTGTTGGTGGCGAACTCGGCAGCACAGGTGTCCACGCGCTTGTACACGGGGCGAACGTTCAGCGCGCGGCGTGCTTCGCGCACCGATTTCTCGGTGGTCTTGAGCAGCTTGGCCAGGCGGCGGTCGGAGAAGCCCTTCTTCTTGAGCGTGCGCAGCGTGTCGGCATCCAGCGTAGCCAATGCCGCATCACCCTTGTCGGCGGCGAGCTGGTCGAGTTCGAGTTCGATTTTCACGATCTCTTCGATCTGCACCAGGAACCACTTGTCGATCTTGGTAAGGTCGTACACCTCATCCACCGACAGGCCCATGGCAAAAGCGTCGCCCACGTACCAGATGCGCTCGGGACCGGGCTCGCCCAGTTCCTTTTCGAGCACTTCGCGGTCCTGGGTCTTTTCGTTCATGCCGTCCACGCCCACTTCCAGACCGCGCAGGGCTTTCTGGAAGGACTCCTGGAAGGTACGGCCCATGGCCATGACCTCGCCCACGGACTTCATCTGGGTGGTCAGGCGGCTGTCGGCCGTCGGGAATTTCTCGAACGCAAAACGTGGGATCTTGGTGACCACGTAGTCGATCGAAGGCTCGAACGAGGCAGGCGTGGCGCCGCCGGTGATTTCGTTCTTGAGCTCATCGAGCGTATAGCCCACGGCCAGCTTGGCCGCGACCTTGGCAATCGGGAAGCCCGTGGCCTTGGAGGCCAGCGCCGACGAACGCGACACGCGCGGGTTCATCTCGATGACGATCATGCGGCCGTCCTTCGGGTTGACCGAGAACTGCACGTTCGAGCCGCCCGTGTCCACGCCGATCTCGCGCAGCACCGCGAGCGACGCGTTGCGCATGATCTGGTATTCCTTGTCGGTCAGCGTCTGCGCAGGGGCCACCGTGATCGAGTCCCCTGTGTGCACCCCCATGGGGTCCAGGTTCTCGATGGAGCAGATGATGATGCAGTTGTCCGCCTTGTCGCGGACCACTTCCATCTCGTACTCCTTCCAGCCGAGCAGCGACTCTTCAATCAGCAACTCGTTGGTGGGCGAGGCTTCCAGGCCGCGCTTGCAGATGGTCTCGAACTCTTCGGGGTTGTAGGCAATGCCGCCGCCGGTACCGCCCAGCGTGAAACTGGGGCGGATCACGGTGGGGAAACCCACGGTCTTTTGCACGGCCCAGGCTTCGTCCATGCTGTGGGCGATACCGGAGCGCGCGGAGCCCAGACCGATCTTGGTCATGGCGTCCTTGAACTTCAGGCGGTCTTCGGCCTTGTCGATGGCTTCGGGTGTGGCACCGATCAACTCGACCTTGTACTTGTCGAGCACGCCGTTGCGCCACAGGTCCAGCGCGCAGTTCAGCGCAGTCTGGCCGCCCATGGTGGGCAGGATGGCGTCGGGGCGTTCCTTGGCAATGATCTTCTCGACCGTCTGCCAGGTGATGGGCTCGATGTAGGTGACGTCGGCCGTGGCCGGGTCGGTCATGATCGTCGCAGGGTTGCTGTTGATCAGGATGACCTTGTAGCCTTCTTCGCGCAGGGCCTTGCAGGCCTGCACGCCGGAGTAGTCGAACTCGCAAGCCTGGCCGATGATGATCGGGCCGGCGCCAATGATGAGGATCGATTTGAGGTCTGTGCGCTTTGGCATTATTTCTTCTCCATCAGCGCGGTGAAGCGGTCAAACAGGTAGGCGATGTCGTGCGGGCCGGGCGATGCCTCGGGGTGGCCCTGGAAGCAGAACGCAGGCTTGTCGGTGCGTTCCAGCCCTTGCAGCGTGCCGTCGAACAGGCTGATGTGCGTGGGGCGCAGCGTGGCGGGCAGCGAGGCCATGTCCACGGCAAAGCCGTGGTTCTGGCTGGTGATGCTCACGCGGCCGTTGTCCAGGTCCTTCACCGGGTGGTTGGCACCATGGTGGCTGTTGTCCATCTTGAAGGTCTTGGCGCCGCTGGCCAGTGCCATGATCTGGTGGCCCAGACAGATGCCGAAGGTGGGCACGCCTGCATCAACGATCTGGCGGGTGGCGTCGATGGCGTAGTCGCAGGGCTCTGGGTCGCCAGGGCCGTTGGACAGGAACACACCATCCGGCTTCATGGCCAGCACGTCGGCCGCGGGCGTCTTGGCGGGCACCACGGTGAGCTTGCAGCCACGTTCGGCCAGCATGCGCAGGATGTTCTTCTTGACGCCGAAGTCGTACGCCACCACGTGGAAGCGCGGCGCAGCCTGTGTGCCATAGCCTGCACCCAGCTTCCACTCGGTCTGGTCCCAGGTATAGGTCGCAGGGGTGGTCACCACCTGGGCGAGGTCCAGGCCCTTCATGCTGGGCGCGGCCTTGGCAGCCGCCAGGGCTTCGTCGATGCGCGCCTGCGTCACCGCCTCACCAGCCGCCAGGCCCAGGATGGCGCCGTTCTGCGCACCCTTGTCGCGCAGCAGGCGGGTGAGTTTGCGGGTGTCGATGTTGGCAATGGCCACCGTCTTTTCGCGCACGAGGTACTGCGAAAGCGTTTCGGTGGATCGGAAGTTGCTGGCCAGAAGGGGCAGGTCTTTGATGATCAGGCCTGCAGCATGGACCTTGTCGGCTTCGATGTCTTCCGCATTGACGCCGTAATTGCCGATGTGCGGATACGTCAGGGTGACGATCTGCTGGCAGTAGCTGGGGTCGGTGAGGATTTCCTGGTAGCCGGTGATGGCGGTGTTGAACACCACTTCACCGACCGTGGTGCCGGTGGCACCGATCGAGTTACCGATAAAGACCGTGCCGTCTGCGAGCGCCAGGATGGCGGGCGGGAAGTTTCCCTTGAGAGACAAAAGCACTGGGTTCTCCGGATGGTTACGGTCGCCCGGCGCCTGCAGACCACTCGCACACTCGAAGCGCGATGGTGCCAATGGCTGCTCTCAGATGGGTTGTTGCTTTGGGTGCGGTCGGGCGACGCTGTTGCGAGAAAAGCTCCCGATTATACCCTCCGTCGCTGACACCTCTGCAATGCACGCCTTGCATAACCCTGATACCAACGTCTATGAGCTGCAGGACCAAGGCTCACCCCGAGCGCCCATGGCACTGCGGCCGACGCGGGCAGGATCAGCGCCCTGCTCCGCTCGCGTGCAGGCAGATGGCCGCAGCCGCCGCCACGTTCAGCGACTCCTCGCCGCCGGGCTGGGCGATGCGGATGCGCAACGAAGCCCTATCTTCCAGAGCCGGGCTGACGCCCTGCCCTTCGTGGCCCATCACCCAGGCGCATGGCCAGGGCAAGGCGGCGCGGTGCAGGAAGTCACCCGCATGCGAGCTGGTGACCAGCAGCGGCACCTGCAGGGCAACGAGGTCGTCCAGCGCCAGCCCCTCGATCAGGTCCAGCGCGAAATGCGCCCCCATGCCAGCCCGCAAGACCTTGGGCGACCACAGCGCGGCACTTCCCTTGATGGCGGCCACCTGGCGGAATCCGAACGCCGAGGCGCTGCGCAGGATGGAACCCACATTGCCCGCGTCCTGCACCCTGTCCAGCACCACGGTGGGCGCATTGGGCTGGAGTGAAGCCGGTGCGGGCAAGTCCAGGACAAAGCCCATCGAGGCGGGCGACTCCAGTCCGCTCACGTCCGCAAAAAGTGCATCGGCAAGGACTATGAATTTTGTAGCTGCACCAGCATATTGCACCTGCGCTTGCGGCCAAAAAGACTCCGAAAACACCGCCACCGATGCCCGCAGCCCCCGTGCGAGCGCAGCGCGGCACAAATGATCGCCTTCAAGCCAGACACGGCCCTGCTTGCGGTACGCCGTCGTATCCTGGGCCAAACGGCGCAAATCCTTGACGAAGGTGTTATCGCGGGAATGGATGGAGGTCACGGACGAGGAGGTCATGGCAAATTTTCAGCGCGCGGTCAGGATCCGGCGCGCAGGTTCTGGGCCACCGGCGCAAACGAGCGCCGGTGGTAAATGCAGGCACCGTGCTCCCGCAAGGCGGCCATGTGCACGGCCGTACCGTACCCCTTGTGGCCGGCAAAGCCGTACTGCGGAAACTCGTCATGCACCTGCGCGCACCAGCGGTCGCGGTGCACCTTGGCGAGGATGGAGGCCGCCGAGATGGCCGGCACCAGCGCATCGCCCTTGACGATGGCCTCCGCAGGAACGTCCAGCACGGGCAGCCGGTTGCCGTCCACCAGCACCATGGCCGGTTTGAGCCGCAGCCCCATGACGGCACGGCGCATGGCCAGAAGAGTGGCCTGCAGGATGTTGAGCTGGTCAATCTCTTCCACGCTGGCCTCGGCAATGCTGCAGCACAGGGCCTTGGCGCGGATCTCGTCGTAGAGCTTCTCGCGCCGCGCGGCCGTGAGTTTCTTGGAGTCGGCCAAGCCCGCAATCGGATGCAGGTCGTCCAGGATCACAGCCGCTGCCACCACGGGCCCGGCCAGGGGGCCACGGCCAGCCTCATCCACGCCAGCCACAAGGCCGGGCGGGTGCCAGGGCAGGCAGGCCTGCTCAGGCAGCGGGAGCGAGGATTTTCTGGATCGCATCGGCAGCCAGTTGGGGGGTGTTGCGCAGCAGGCTCTCGTGCAGCGCCGTAAAGCGCTGCTCCAGGGCTGCAATTTTTCGGGGATCTTGGCGCTTTGCATCCAGCCAGTCCAGCGTGGCTGCGCAAAGCGCCTGGGGCGCGGCGGCGTCCTGGATCAGCTCGGGCACCACAAACTCGCGGCACAGGATGTTGGGCAGACCCACCCAGGGTTGCAACTGCTTGCGGCGCATGAGCCACCAGCTGAGCGGGTGCATGTGGTAGCCGATGACCATGGGCCGCTTGAAGAGCGCGGCCTCCAGCGTCGCGGTGCCGCTGGCAATCAACGTGGCATCACACGCTGCGAGCACCGTGTGCGACTGGCCCGTGGTGATTTGCAAGGCATCGCCCAGACCGCACGCGCGCGCCAACTGCTCGATGCGATCACGCAGTGCGGGCACTGCAGGCACTATCAATTTAATAGCTGGTCGCGCTTTAAGTATTAGCGCTGCAGCCTCAAAGAATGGCTGGGCAATGTACTGGATCTCGGAGGAGCGGCTCCCTGGCAGGATGGCCAGGACTTCGTCCTCACCCTTCAGACCCAATTGCGCACGCGCGGCTGCACGGTCCGGCACCATGGGAATCACGCCCGCCAGCGGGTGACCTACGTAGGTGGCGGCAATGCCGTGCTGCGCGAGCAGCTCTGGCTCAAACGGGAAGATGCACAGCACATGGTCCGCGCTGCGGCGGATCTTGTCGACGCGATCCGCACGCCAGGCCCAGATGGACGGGCACACGAAATGCACGGTCTTGATGCCCGCAGCGCGTAAATCGGCCTCCAGGCCCAGGTTGAAATCGGGTGCATCCACACCGATGAAGACGTCGGGGCGGTCCTTGAGCAGGCGCTCGCGCAGTTGATTGCGAATACCCAGCAGCTCGCGCAGCCGGCGCAGCACCTCCATGCTGTAGCCGTGCACTGCCAGCTTGTCGCTGGGCCACCAGGCAGTAAAACCGCGGCGCGCCATCTGCGGCCCGCCAATGCCGCAGGATTGCAGCCCGGGCCAATGCGCCTGCATGCCATCGATGAGCAAGCCCGCCAGCAAGTCGCCCGACGTCTCGCCCGCCACCATGGCGACGCGGGGGGAATCTGCCATCGCCCAGCCCTCAGCGCGCAATGCCGCGCGTGGCGTCGGCCAGGAACCGCTCCATCATCGCCGCATCGTCACCGGCCTGCGGTGCGGACTGCGCCAACTCTGCAATGGCGGCACGCGCGGCCTCCAGCGTCAGGCCCTGGCGATAAATCAGCTTGTGCATCTGCTTGACCGCAGCAATGCGCTCGACCGAAAAGCCACGGCGGCGCAGCCCCACCACGTTGTAGCCGCGCACGGCCAGGGGATTGCCATCCACCAGCATGAAAGGCGGCACGTCCTGCGACACCGCGCTGGCAAAGCCCACCATCGCGTGCGCACCAATCTTGACGAACTGGTGGATGCCCGTGAGTCCGCCCACCGTCACCCAGTCGCCCAGGTGCACATGCCCTGCCAGCGTGGTGTTGTTCGCCAGCGTGGTGTGGTTGCCCACATGGCAATCGTGCGCGATGTGGGTGTACGCCATGATCCAGTTGTCATGGCCCACGGTGGTGATGCCGCCGGCCTGGGGCACGCCCAGGTTCAGCGTGCAGAATTCGCGGATGGTGTTGCGGTCACCGATGACCAGCTCGGTCGGCTCGCCTGCGTACTTCTTGTCCTGCGGGATGGCGCCGATGGAGTTGAACTGGAAAATGCGGTTGTCAGCGCCAATCGTGGTGCGCCCATCGATCACGCAGTGCGCGCCAACTGTGGTGCCCGCGCCGATGGACACATGCTCGCCAATGACCGCGTAGGGCCCCACCGTGACCGTAGGGTCCAGGCGGGCGCCGTCCGCAACAATGGCTGTGGGGTGGATATTGCTCACGATCCAACAGGCCTGAACCGGTCAACCGACGTTGCGCATGGTGCACATGAGTTCGGCCTCGCAGGCCACCTCTTCGCCCACGCTCGCAACGCCCTTGAACTTCCAGATGCCACCGCGCACGCGGTCGATGGTGATGGTCAGGATCAACTGGTCACCGGGCTCCACAGGGCGCTTGAACCGCGCGCCATCGATACCGACAAAGTAGTAAATGTTGTTCTCATCGGGCACCTTGCCCATGGCATCGAACGCCAGCAAGCCCGCAGCTTGGGCCAGTGCTTCCAGGATCAACACACCCGGCATCACCGGACGGCCAGGGAAATGCCCCATGAAATAGGGCTCGTTGAACGTCACGTTCTTGATGGCCTTGATGCGGGTGTTGCTCTCTAACTCGATCACCTTGTCCACCAGCAAAAACGGGTAGCGGTGGGGCAGTTGTTTGAGAATTGCGTGAATATCCATCATCGAGTTGTTCTTCCGTTCATGCTGCCTTGAGGGCCAGCTCCAGCGCCTTGATGCGCTCGCGCAGGCTGTGCAATTGTTTGAGTGTGGCAGCGTTTTTTTCCCAGCGCGCATTGTCGTCGATGGGGAACATGCCGGTGTACTGACCAGGCCGGGTGAGAGAGCGGGTGACCACCGTCGCGGCCGAGATGTGCACGTTGTCAGCCAGCTCCAGGTGCCCCAACACGATGGCACCACCGCCTACCGTGCAATGCGCCCCGATGGTGGCACTGCCCGCCACGCCTACACACCCAGCCATGGCCGAGTGCTTGCCGATACGCACGTTGTGCCCGATCTGGATCAGGTTGTCGAGCTTCACGCCGTCTTCGATCACCGTGTCCTGCAGCGCACCCCGGTCGATGCAGGTGTTGGCGCCAATCTCGACGTCATCTCCAATGCGCACGGCACCCAGTTGCTCGATCTTGACCCACTGCCCGTTCTCAGGCGCAAAACCGAAACCATCAGCGCCAATGACCACGCCCGCATGGACGATGCAACGCGCGCCGATGCTGCAGCCCTCGCCCACGGTGACGCGCGACTTGAGCACGGTATCTGCGCCCACCGAGGCGCCCCGCTCAATCACGCACAGCGGACCGATGGTGGCCGAGGGGTGGACCAGCGCCGAGGGATCAACCACTGCGCTGGGGTGCACACCGGACGACCGCGCGGGCGTATTGCGCTGCCGCCACAACTGGGTAGCGCGGGCGAAGTACACGTAGGGGTTGTCGGCCACGATGCAGGCGCCCCGTGCCAATGCGGCGTCGCGCATGGCAGGCGCCACAATGACACAGGCCGCCCGGGAGGCGGCCAGTTGCTGTTGGTAGCGGGGATTGCTCAGGAAACTGAGGTCTCCCGGACCCGCGACCTCCAGTGGCGCAATGCGGGCGATGACGGTTTCCCGCGCGCCCCCTTCCAGCGAACCACCGAGCGCATCAACAATGTGCCCGAGAAGCAAGCTGCTCACGCGCCACCTGTCTTGCGCAGCGGCTTACTTGGCAGCAGCAGCGGCATTCAGGGCCTTGATCACCTTGTCGGTGATGTCGTGCTTGGGATTGATGTAGACGGCCTCTTGCAGGATCACGTCGTATTTTTCGGCCTCGGCCACCTGCTTGACCACCTTGTTGGCGCGTTCCAGCACTTGCGACAGCTCTTCGTTCTTGCGGGCGCTCAGGTCTTCCTGGAATTCACGGCGCTTGCGCTGGAAGTCGCGGTCCTGGTCCACCAGCTGGCGCTGCCGCGCAGTGCGCTGGCTCTCCGCCATGGTGGGTGCTTCACGCTCAAACTTGTCGCTGGCAGTCTTCAGGGTGTTGCCCAGATCCACCAGTTCTTTCTCGCGACGGGAGAACTCCTGCTCCAGCTTGGCCTGCGCAGCCTTGGCTGTGGTGGCTTCTCGGAAGATGCGATCGGTGTTGACGAAACCGGCTTTGAACTCTTGCGCTTGTGCAGGGGCTGCAATGGCAACGGTGCCGAGCAGCAAGGCCACAGAGAGATGGCGAGAAAAGGATTTCATTAGAAAGACGTTCCAATCTGGAATTGCAGTTTCTGGATTCTATCGCCGGCGAACTTGCGCACTGGCTGCGCAAACGCCAAACGCAAGGGACCGAGCGGCGAAATCCAGCTCAGCCCCAGGCCCACGGAGGCACGCATGTCACTGAAGGTAACTTTGTCGTTCTCGCCGTACACATTGCCCACGTCCAGGAACGTGAACACACGCAGGGTCCGGTCATTGCCAGCACCCGGGAACGGAGCAATCAGCTCGGTGTTCAGCGTGATCTTCTTGGGCCCACCCAACGAGGCCCCGGTCACATCACGTGGTCCCAGGGTGCCCTGGTCGAAACCACGCACCGAGCCCAGACCACCCGAGTAGAAGTTCTTGAATACCGGGAACGGACGGCCGTTCAAGCCCTTGCCATAACCGGCCTCGCCGTTGAACGCAATGGTGAAGCGCTTGTTGAGGGGGATGTACTGCTGGTACTGATAGTTGGCCCGCACGTAGCGTGCATCGCCTGCCACAGACCATTCGGAATTGAGGCGCTGGTACCGGCCGGAGTTGGGCGCCAAGGCGCTGTCCCGGTCGTCACGGGACCAGCCCACAGTCAATGGAATCGAGGTGCTGCTGTAGCCGAACTTGTCTGCGTAAAACAGGTAGGTGGCCGGGATGTTCGTGCCGGGCTTGATGCGGGTCTGCTCCAGCCCACCGCCAAAGAACACCGTGTCGGTCTCACTGAAAGGCACGCCAAAACGCACGGAGGTCCCGGTGGTTACCAGCTGGTAATTGCCCCCCTGGTCTTCATAGGGCTTGTCGGTGCGGTAGTACACATCGAGCGTGCGCGAGATGCCTTCGGGCGTGAAGTACGGGTTGGTGGTGCTGAACACCAGTGTGCGCCGGTACTTGCTCGTGTTGACGTCGATGCCCAGGTAGTTGCCCGAGCCAAAGATGTTTTCCTGCTTGATACCGAACGAGAGAGACGCTTTTTCGGCGCTGGAAAAACCCACACCCAGTTGCAACGAGCCGGTGGGCTTTTCTGCCACGTTGATCACCAGATCGACCTGGTCGGGCGAGCCGGGCACTTCCTGGGTTTCCACGTTCACTTCCGTGAAGAAGCCCAGACGGTCCACGCGGTCGCGGGACAGGCGGATCTTGTCGCCGTCGTACCAGGAGGCCTCGTATTGGCGGAACTCACGGCGAATGACTTCGTCACGCGTGCGGTTGTTGCCACTGACGTTGATACGGCGCACGTAGGCGCGGCGTGCCGGTTCGGCCTGCAGCACAAAGTTGACACGATTGTTCTCGCGGTCGATTTCGGGCACAGCCTCCACACGGGCAAATGCAAAACCAAACCGGGCGAAATACTCAGAGAAGGCCTTGGTGGTCTCAGTCACCTGGTCGGCGTTGTAGGGCTCACCTGGGCGAATGGTCACCAGCGACTTGAACTCGTCCTCGCGGTCCAGATAGTTGCCTTCGAGTTTCACGCCCGACACCACATACCGTTCGCCTTCCGTCACATTGACAGTGATGGAGATGTCCTGCTTGTCCGGCGAGATGGCGACCTGCGTCGAGTCCACACGGAACTCCAGGTAGCCGCGCTGCAGGTAATACGAGCGCAGGGTTTCAAGGTCGGCGTTGAGCTTGGTGCGCGAGTAGCGATCGGACTTGGTGTACCAGCTCAGCCAGCCCCCCGTGTCCTGGTCGAACAGGCCCTTGAGCGTCGATTCACTGAACGCCTTGTTGCCCACGATGCGCACTTCCTTGATGCGTGCGGGCTCACCTTCCGTGATCGTGAAGGTCAGGTTAACGCGGTTGCGCTCGATGGGCGTGACCGTGGTCACCACCTCGGCGCCATACAGGCTCTTGTTGATGTACTGGCGCTTGAGCTCTTGTTCGGCGCGGTCGGTGAGCGCCTTGTCATAAGGACGCCCTTCCGTCAGGCCCACTTCGCGCATGGCTTTTTTAAGCGCATCTTTGTCGAATTCACGGGCACCGGCAAAGTCCACGTCGGCGACAGTGGGGCGCTCTTCGACCACCACCACCAGAACGTTGCCGCTGGCCTCCAGGCGCACATCCTTGAAGAGTCCCAGGCCGAACAGCGTACGAATTGCTGCGGCGCCTTTTTCGTCGTTGTAGTCGTCACCCACCCGCAGGGGCATGGATGCAAACACGGTACCCGGCTCCACACGCTGCAAGCCCTCCACGCGAATGTCCTGCACCTTGAATGGCTCCAGAGCCCATGCCGCATTGGCGGCAAAAATCATGGCTGCAACGGCCGATGCGGTACGCACGCCCAGGCGATTGATGTGTTTTTTCATGAATGAAGCGGGAGCCGCAGTTGCAGGGCAAGCGCGGCAAAAGTGTTAGCCAAAGAGCCGGGTGATATCGTTGAACAGAGCTATGGACATCATGACAAGCAGGACAGCAACGCCTCCACGCTGCAATCGCTCCATCCATGCGTCCGACACACCCCTGCCCGTGACACCCTCCCAAAGATAATACATCAGGTGCCCACCGTCCAAGACTGGCAGCGGAAGCAGGTTCAGCACCCCCAGGCTCACACTGATCAGCGCCAGAAAGATGAGGTACTGCGTCAGCCCCATGCTGGCTGAGCGGCCTGCGTAGTCGGCAATGGTCAAGGGGCCACTGAGGTTCTTGAGCGACGCCTCGCCGATCACCATGCGGCCCATCATGCGCAGGGTCAGCAGCGACACATCCCAGGTCTTCACCACACCACCCCACAGACCATCGACCAGCCCGTAGTCCACCGTGACAAATTCTGGTGCAGCTCCCACGTAGGCGCCAATGCGCCCCACCGTATTAGCCGGTTCGGTCACAGCCTCGGGCAACACGTCCAGTGTCATCACCTGACCACCGCGCTCAACGCGCCAAGGCTGCGCCAATGGCTCGTTCCCCCGCACAGACTGCCGGATCAACTCGCGCAGTTGCTGCCCATCCACCACATCGGTCTGCCCCACCTTGAGCACCACATCACCTTGGCGCAGGCCCGAGCGCTCAGCCGCGCTTTGCGCCATGACCTCGCCCAACACAGGGCGGGTCCAAGGTCCCAGGATGCCGACCTTGCGAAACAGCTGGGCATCAGCCTCACGGCTGTCGATCCGGGACATGTCGAGCACAACCTCACGATGGCCCGCACCATGGGCGGACTGGACGTCAAGACGCACGTTCAGCCCCTCAAGCGCACCGCGGGTCAGCAGCCACCGCAGGTCTTCAAACGAACGAACTGGCTCCAGGTCTTCTGCCCCCAAAGCGGCTTGCTCTACCAGTTCACCGCCCCGCAAACCGGCACTGTGTGCGACAGAGCCTGCGACCGGGCTTGCCAGAATGGCTCGGGGCTCCTCGACACCGTTCCAGTTCACCACCGAATACAGCAGCACTGCCAACAACAAATTGGCGATGGGCCCAGCCGCAACGATGGCTGCTCGCGAGCGCAGGGGCTGGGTGTTGAAGGCCAGATGCCGCTCCTCTGCGGCAACGGGTGCCTCTCGCTCGTCCAGCATGCGCACATAGCCCCCCAATGGGAAGGCTCCCAGCACAAACTCCGTGGGAGACCCCTGGGGCTGCCAGCGCAATAGCGGCTTGCCGAAACCCACAGAGAACCGCAATACCTTGACCCCACAGGCCACCGCCACGCGGTAGTGCCCGTATTCGTGCACTGCGATCAAAAGACCGAGGGCGACGATGAAGGCAGCGATAGTAAGCAGCATGGATGGTTGGTTCCTGAGTGGGCCGGCAGTCAGGCAGCCAGACGGCCCGCCACATGTTCAGCCGCATGGCGGGCCTGGGTGTCCAGATCCAGCAACGCGGCGAGCGAATCGGGCTTGGAGGGCGAAACTGCATCCAAAGTTGCAAGGTTGACCGCATGAATATGGTCAAAACGCAGCCGACCCGACAAAAAGGCGCCCACCGCCACCTCGTTGGCCGCATTCAGCACGGCAGTGGTCCCCTCGGCCGCCTTCAGCGCCTGCCAGGACAGGTGCAGGCCCGGGAAGCGAATGGCGTCCGCGTCTTCAAACGCGAGGGCGCTCAGGGTCGAGAAATCCAGCTTGCTGGCCCCGCTGGTAATGCGCTCGGGCCAGGACAGGCCGCAGGCAATGGGCACTCGCATGTCGGGCGTACCCAGCTGCGCCAGGATGGAGGCGTCCTTGAACTGAACCATCGAATGGATGATCTGCTGCGGGTGGATGACCACCTTGATCTGGTCCGGGTGCAGATCAAACAGCCAGCGGGCCTCAATGACCTCCAGGGCCTTGTTCATCATCGTGGCCGAATCCACGGAAATCTTGCGTCCCATCGAGAAGTTGGGGTGCGCGCAGGCCTGGTCAGGGGTGATCTGCGCCAGCGTGGAAGGGTCCCGCTGGCGGAACGGGCCGCCCGAGGCTGTGAGCAGGATGCTGTCCACCCGGTCAGACCAAGTGGCAGGGTCTTCTGGCAAGCACTGGAAGATGGCCGAGTGTTCGCTGTCAATGGGCAGCAACGTGGCGCCACCGTCGCGCACGGTCTGCATGAACAACCCGCCGCCCACCACCAGGGCCTCCTTATTGGCCAGCAGCAGTCGTTTGCCTGCGCGGGCCGCAGCCAGACAGGGCGCAAGACCGGCCGCCCCCACGATGGCAGCCATCACGGCATCCACTTCATCGTGTGACGCTATCACTTCAAGAGCATCTTGCGATTGAATGACTTGCGTTGGAAGGCTATTGGCCTGCAATTTTTCAGCCAAGGCAGCAGCGTGCGGGGCGCTGGCCATCACAGCATAACGCGGGCGAAACTGCGCGCACTGCGCCAGCAAGAGATCCACTTGCGTCGCCGCACTCAGCGCAAACACCTCAAAGCGCTCAGGGTGGCGCGCCACCACATCCAGCGTGCTGGTCCCGATGGAGCCGGTGGAACCGAGAACGGTGAGTCGTTGTTTCTTCATAGGGTTGTCAGGCTCGTGAGCATCATGGCCAGGGGCAGTGTGGGCAGCAAGGCATCCACGCGGTCAAGCACGCCGCCGTGTCCGGGGAAAAGGCCACTGCTGTCCTTGACTCCGGCGCTGCGCTTGATGAGCGACTCCACCAGGTCACCCGACACGCTCATGGCCACCATGAACAACGCCGCAATCACCAGCAACCACCAGCCCTGCTGCGCCATGCGGCTGTAAAAACTGGGCACCGACGCCTGCCAGTGGGCATCCGCTCCCGCCCAAACAAAAGCCATCACCATCACCCCTGCCAGGCCGCCCCACACACCTTCCCAGCTCTTGCCAGGACTGATCGAGGGTGCCAGCTTGCCCTTGGTAAACCGCAACCCAAACGCACGCCCCGCAAAGTAGGCAAAAATATCCGCCACCCACACCAGCAGCAGCACCGACAACAGAAAATTGATGCCTACATTGCGTGCCTGCACCACCGCCAGCCATGCCAACCACAAGGCCAACACCCCAGCGACCAGGCGCAAACCGGCCGGTATGCGGGGCCAGCCGGGCACCCCGGCCTTGAGCAGCCAGGCAGCCGCCAGGACCCACAGCCCGCCGCCCACCACCCACAGGGCAGTCAACGGGCGATCGACCCAGCCCAGCGCCCACGACCCGGCGCACAAGGCCACACAGGCCACACCCACCGCCACGGAACCTGCTTGGCCAAAGCCGCTCAGACGACCCCATTCCCAAGCCCCGGCAGCCATCAGAACCAGCACGACCAGCGTGAACGGTATGGTGTTGGCGTAGAAAAGCGCGGGCAACAAGATGGCCAGCAGAACAAGGGCTGTGATGACGCGCTGTTGAAGCATGGGGGCTTTCAGAACCTGTTCAGGTTCTCAACCCGGCATCGGATCAGGATGCGCGGACAGAATCTGTTCAGAGGTTTTGCCAAAACGGCGCTCGCGGCGGCTGAAGGCGTCGATGGCCTCGTCCAGGGCGGACTCATCGAAATCGGGCCACAGTCGGTCGCTGAAGAAGAACTCGGAGTATGCCGATTGCCAGAGCAAAAAGTTGCTGATCCGCATTTCTCCCCCGGTGCGGATCACGAGGTCGGGGTCGGGCACGTGGGCCAATCCCATCGCATTGTGCAGACTGGCCTCGGTGATGGGCTCGCCACGGGCAGCCAGCGATGCGGCCGCCTGCGCGATGTCCCAGCGGCCTCCGTAGTTGAAGCAGACGTTGAGCACCAGGCGGGTGTTGTCCGCCGTGGCGGCTTCTGCCTGACCCAGGCCGTCTCGCACCTTGGGCGAAAGGCTGCCACGTTCGCCCACAAAATGAAGACGCACGCCGTCTTTCTTGAGCTGGGGCACCTCGCGCGCCAGCGCCATCGCCAGCAGCTCCATGAGGCCGGAGACCTCGTCGGCGGGGCGGTTCCAGTTTTCGGAAGAAAACGCAAACACCGTGAGCACACCAACGCCGCGCTGCACGCAAGCGCGTGCGCAGCGGCGAAGTGAGTCAACCCCTTGCTTGTGGCCGGCCAGACGCGGCAGAAAGCGACGCGTAGCCCAGCGGCCGTTGCCATCCATGACGATGGCAATGTGGTGTGGCACCACCGGAGATACAGACATGGGAATGTTCAAGCCCTGGGGGCTCAAACCGCCATGATTTCCTGCTCTTTGGCGGCCACCAGCGCGTCGATCTCGGCGATGTGCTTGTCGGTGAATTTTTGCACTTCCGTTTCGGCGCGCTTCTGGTCGTCTTCGGACGCCAGCTTGTCCTTGACCAGTTTTTTGACGGATTCGTTGGCATCGCGGCGCAGGTTGCGCACGGCGATCTTGGCGCTCTCGCCCTCGTTGCGCGCGAGCTTCGTCATTTCCTTGCGGCGCTCTTCGCTCATGGGGGGCATGGGCACGCGGATCAGGTCGCCCATGGAAGCCGGGTTCAAGCCCAGGTCGCTTTCGCGGATGGCCTTTTCAATCTTGGCGCCCATGCCCTTTTCCCAGGGCTGCACGCTGATGGTGCGCGAATCGATCAGCGCCACGTTGGCCACCTGGCTCAGTGGAACCAGGGAGCCGTAATACTCGACCTGCACCGTATCGAGCAGGGCCGGATTGGCACGACCGGTGCGAATCTTCTGCAGGTTGTTCTTGAACGCGGTGATGGACTGGTCCATCTTGGTTTCAGCAGTCTTCTTGATGTCGGCAATCGTCATGTTTTCTCCTCGGGCCGACCTGCATGCAATGCAGGCCTTTCCATCGTGATCAAGCGTAAACCAGCGTACCTTCGTCTTCGCCCATCACCACGCGCTTCAAGGCGCCGTGTTTGATGATGGAGAACACCTTCACGGGCAGCTTCTGGTCACGGCACAGGGCGAAGGCAGTCGCGTCCATGATGCCCAGATTGCGGGACATGGCCTCGTCAAAGCTGAGCTTGGTGTAGCGCGTCGCCGTGGGATCCTTCTGGGGGTCGGCAGTATAAACGCCGTCCACCTTGGTGGCCTTGAGCACCAGTTCGGCGCCAATTTCCGCGCCACGCAGGGCAGCTGCTGTGTCGGTGGTGAAAAACGGGTTGCCCGTACCGGCCGCGAAGACCACGACCTTGCCCTCTTCAAGATACTGCAGCGCCTTGGGGCGCACATAGGGCTCGACCACCTGCTCAATGGCAATGGCGGACATCACACGGGCCACCAGGCCCTGCTTGTCCATGGCGTCGGCCAGGGCCAGGGCGTTCATCACGGTGGCCAGCATGCCCATGTAGTCGGCGGTGGCACGGTCCATCCCGACCGAGCCCCCGGCGACACCACGGAAAATATTGCCCCCACCGATCACCACGGCCACCTGGACACCCAGGCGGGTCACTTCGGCGATCTCCTCGACCATGCGCACGATGGTGGCGCGGTTGATACCGAAGGCGTCATCCCCCATCAACGCCTCACCAGACAGCTTGAGCAAAATGCGCTTGTGGGCTGGTGCAGCGTTGGACATGGGAAATTTCTCCAGTAAGTGGTACGAGGCTTTGGTGGGGTGGTTACAGGGAACGATCAGGCAGCAGCCTTGGCAGCAGCCACCTGGGCAGCCACTTCGGCAGCAAAGTCGTCCACCTTCTTCTCGATGCCTTCGCCCACCACGTACAGGGTGAAGCCCTTCACGTTGGTGTTGGCAGCCTTGAGCATCTGGGCCACGGTTTGCTTGCCGTCGGCAGCCTTCACGAAGACCTGGTCGGCCAGCGAGACTTCCTTGAGGTACTTCTGCACCGCGCCGTCGATGCGCTTGGCCGTGATTTCAGCGCTTTGTGCAGGCTTGCCGGCAGCCACGAGTTCCTTGTTGGCTTCGTCAGCCTTGCCTTCGGCGACCGAGCGCTCCTTGGCGATCAGGTCGGCAGGCACGTCGGCGCTGGTCAGGGCCACGGGCTTCATGGCGGCCACGTGCATGGCAACGTCCTTGGCGGCGGTGGCGTCACCGTCGAACTCGACGACCACACCGATGCGCGAGCCGTGCAGGTAGGCTGCCAGGTTGGAGCCGCTGAAGCGCTTGAAGCGGCGGAACGACATGTTTTCGCCGATCTTGCCGATCAGGCCCTTGCGAACATCTTCCAGCGTGGGGCCGAAGCTGTCTTGCTCGTAGGGCAGTGCCCCCAGGGCTTCCACCGTGGCGGGGTTGTGCAGTGCCACCAGCTTGGCAGCGGCGTTGGCCATGGCAATGAAGCTGTCGTTCTTGGAAACGAAGTCGGTTTCGCTGTTGACTTCGACCAGAGCACCCGTGGTGCCGTCGATGTAGCTGGCGACCACGCCTTCAGCAGTCACGCGCGATGCGGCCTTGCCAGCCTTGGTACCCAGCTTGACGCGCAGCAGCTCTTCCGCCTTGGCCATGTCGCCGTCGGCTTCGGTCAGCGCCTTCTTGCATTCCATCATGGGGGCGTCGGTCTTGCCACGCAGTTCAGCCACCATGCTTGCGGTAATTGCAGCCATCTTTATTCCTTCAGTATTCAGTTCAGTCAGTTCAGATTCGGGCTAAAAAAAAGGGGGCTCACCAGGGGCCCCGCTTTTGTTCGCGACGGATCGCGCAGCCGGGCTATCAGGCAGCGGCTTCTTGCACTTCCACGAATTCGTCGGTGCTCTCGGCGGTTGCAGCCTTCACGACTTCATTCACGGCGTTGGCACGGCCTTCGATGATCGCGTCAGCGATGCCACGGGCGTACAGCGTCACAGCCTTGGCCGAGTCGTCGTTACCAGGGATCACGTAGTCAATGCCTTCGGGCGAGTGGTTGGTATCAACCACACCGATCAGCGGGATGCCCAGCTTCTTGGCTTCGGCCACGGCGATCTTGTGGAAACCCACGTCGATGATGAAGATGGCGTCGGGCAGAGCAGCCATGTCCTGGATGCCGCCGATGTCCTTTTCGAGCTTTTCGATTTCGCGGGAGAACGTCAGTTGCTCCTTCTTGCTCAGGTTCTCGAGGCCAGCTTCTTGCTGAGCCTTCATGTCCTTGAGGCGCTTGATCGAGGTCTTCACGGTCTTGAAGTTCGTCAGCATGCCGCCCAGCCAGCGCTGGTCCACGAAAGGCACACCAGCGCGTTGCGCTTCGGTGGCCAGGATTTCACGGGCTTGGCGCTTCGTGCCGACCATCAGGATCGTGCCGCGGTTGGCAGCCAGTTGCTTGGCGAACTTTTGGGCTTCCTGGAACAGTGGCAGCGACTTTTCCAGGTTGATGATGTGAATCTTGTTGCGATGGCCGAAGATGTAGGGGGCCATCTTGGGGTTCCAGAAGCGGGTTTGGTGACCGAAGTGGACACCGGCTTCCAGCATTTCGCGCATGGTAACGGACATAAAAATACTCCAAAGGTTAGGTCTAAAATCAGCCCCAATATTTGCAGTGCCGTGATCCTCACGAACACTGCAACACCTTGACAGGGCTGCTTTGCGATTGGTCTTGCCGCAGCGGCCACGCCGGTTGTGCAAACCTTGCACCACTGCGCTACTGCTCCCAGCAAAACCCAAAGATTCTAGCACACCCATGCTCCCTGACCTGATCGCCACCCGTGAGCAACTGCGGGACGGCGCCACCACCGCGCCCGCCGAGCTCGAGCGCTGCATCGACGCCGCCCAGGCCGCATCCAACACCCACAGCTTTGTGCGCACGCTGTTTGACGAGGCACGCACCACGGCGATGCAGCCGGGTGTGGCTCAGCTGCCCCTGGCCGGGCTGGCGGTTTCGGTGAAGGACCTGTTTGACGTGGCCGGCCAACCCACCCCGGCGGGCTCTACCGCGCTCGCAGACGCTCCCGCAGCAGCCGAGGACTGCCCGGCCGTGGCCCGCCTGCGCGCAGCGGGCGCCAGCCTGATCGGCCGCACCAACATGGTGGAGTTCGCGTTCTCTGGCGTGGGCGTCAACCCCCACTACGGCACGCCTGCTGCCTGGGATGCCCGCTTTGGCGCCCTGCCCAGCGCGCCCCGCGTGCCCGGCGGGTCTTCGTCCGGCGCCGGGGTATCGGTAGCCACTGGCGCGGCGTTCATCGGGCTGGGATCGGACACCGGTGGCTCCATCCGCATTCCTGCAGCGCTCAACGGCATCGTGGGCTTCAAGAACACCGCCCGGCTGGTGCCTACCGCCGGCGCCGTGCCGCTGTCCACCACCCTGGACACCGCCTGCGCCATGACGCGCACCGTGCGCGACGCCATCGTGGCGCACGAGGTGCTGGCCGCCCGGCGCGTGACGCGCAGCCTGGCGCCGCTGTCCCAGTACCGGCTGGCGGTGCCGTCCACCCTCTTCCTGGACGGGCTCGACGCCCCCGTGGCGCGCGCCTTTGAGCGCAGCGTGGAAGCCCTGCGCCAGGCGGGCGCACAGATCGACACCATCGCATTGCCCGCTGTGCTGGAACAGCCCGCCTACGGCTTTGCCGCCCCCGAAGCCTACGCCTGGCACCGCGAGCTGCTGCAGCGCGCAGGCGACCGCTACGACCCCCGGGTGCGCATGCGCATTGAAAAAGGCGCCACGCTGATGGCCTGGGAATACATCGACCTGCTGCAGGCGCGCCAGCAATGGATTGCACGCATGATCGCCGACATGGAGCCGTACGACGCCCTGCTGTCCCCCACCGTGCCCATCCTGGCGCCACTGCTGTCCGATGTCGCTCCTGCGGATGGTGCGGACAAGGCCCGGGACGCCGCCCGCGATGCCGAGTTCTTCCGCGTCAACAACCTGCTGCTGCGCAACACCAGTGTGGTCAATCTGCTGGACGGCTGTGCGCTGTCGCTGCCCTGCCACGTGCAAGGGGAACTCCCGGTCGGGCTGATGGTCTGGCACGGGGCGCTCAGGGACGACACGGTGCTCAACATCAGCCTGCAGATCGAGCAAACACTACAAAAATAATAGCTAACAGCGCATGATTCACTAGCGCTACAAGCCAAAAACACCCAAATTCATGAAGATTGCTATCGTGGGCGCCGGCATTGTCGGCGTCACCACCGCGTACGAACTGGCCAGCGACGGCCACGAAGTCACGGTGTTTGAACAACGCAGCGCGGCCGCCGAAGAGGCCAGCTTTGCCACCGCCGGGCTGCTGGCGCCCCACCTGCTCAGCCCCTGGGCGCTGCCGGGCTTCGGCCAGCCGCTGCGACTGATGGGGACACAGGCCACCCTGCGGCTGGCTGGCGGCCTGACCCGCGCCAACTGGGCCTGGCTGCGGCGCTGGCGCAGCATGGCGCGCAGCCACAGCGCCCCGGCCGCCGCGGTCGAACGCCTGGCGCAATACAGCCAAGCTCGACTGCAGGCCATTGCGAACCAGCACGAGCTGGACTTTGAAGCCAGCGACGGCCGCCTTGTGCTGCTGCGCACCGAAGAAGACCGCGCCCGCCTGCAGCCCGCGCTGCAAGTGCTGCGCGACAGCGGCGTGGCCCTGCGTGAGATCGACGCCGATGTGGCGCGCCAGATCGAGCCAGGCCTCTCGCCCGAAGCCCCGCTGGCCGGCGCGATCCACCTGCCCGATGCGCGCGCGGGCAACTGCCGTCTGTTTGCACAGTTGCTGCGCCAGGGCATCCAGGGTGCGGGGGTGCAGTTTGTGTTCAACACCCGCGTAGACCTCGTCGGCACCAGCCCCACGGGCGTGGTGCTGCAGGGCGAGACGGATCTGCACCGCTTTGATGCCGTGGTGCTGTGCGCCGGCATGGCATCGGCCACGCTGCTGCCCGCACTGGGCCTGGGGCTGCCCATGGCGGCGGTGTACGGCTACTCCGTGAGCGCCCCGCTGCGCGAATCCACCCACGCCCCCCGCGCCAGCGTGGTGGATGCGGGCCAGCAAATCTCCATCACCCGCCTGGGCCAGCGCGTGCGCATTGCCGGTGGCGCTGAACTGGCCGGGGCCGATGCCGAGCACCACACCCCCACACTGCAGCGCCTGTACCGCACGCTGAACGACTGGTTCCCCGGGGGGGCGCAGCTTTCATCCAACCTGCAGATCTGGCGCGGTGCCCGCACCATGCTGCCCGACGGTGCCCCGGTGGTGGGCGCCAGCGGCGTGCCGGGCCTGTGGCTCAACACCGGCCATGGCGCTGGCGGCTGGGCCCTGGCCTGCGGCAGCGCGCGGGCACTGGCCGACCTGATCGCGCAGCGGGAACCCGAGGTGTCGCTGGACGGGCTGGGCATGCGGCGGTTCTAAGAGCCTGTTCACAGGCCCGCCTGCGCTTTGCCCGCACGGGGCATCGGCGCACAATGGCAGGCGCGCTGCCGCTGGCAGCAGCCCTTGCCCCCTGCAGCCCATGCACCGCATCACCGCCCACCAGCCTTATCCCCTGTTCAACACGGCCGCCACGCGCCGCCTGGAAAAAGCGGCGGCAGCCGCCCTGCCCCCGCACACGCTCATGCAGCGCGCCGGCCTAGCCGTCGCGCAACTGGCCCAGGCGCTGGCACCCTACGCACGCACCGTGTGGATTGCCTGCGGCCCCGGCAACAACGGGGGTGACGGGCTGGAGGCTGCCATGCACCTGCAGCACAGTGGCCGCAGAGTGGTCGTGACCTGGCTGGGCCAGCCCGATACGGCCCCGGCGGATGCCAGGGCCTCATGGCAGCGCGCGCGGGATGCGGGCGTATCCTGGGCAGACACTGCCCCCGACGATCTGGGGGCCAACGACCTGTGCATTGATGCGCTGCTGGGCATTGGCGTCTCTTCGTCACCCCACAGCCTCGCACACGCGCCCGACGCAAGGCTCAGAGCCTGCCTGCAAGCCCTGCACCGCAGCCCGGCCCCTGTGCTGGCCGTGGACCTGCCCAGCGGGCTGGACGCGGACACCGGCCAGTTTGCCGCGGGCCTGGCGCCCGACACCCCACCCCACCTGCACCACCAAGCGCCCCCGCCACGCCACACGCTGAGTCTGCTCACCCTCAAGCCCGGCCTGTTCACCGCTGCCGGGCGGGACGCAGCAGGCCAGGTCTGGCTGGATGATCTGGGCGTAGAACCCGGGCATGAACCGCCCAACGCCTGGCTTTCTGGCCCCGCCCTGCCCGCCCTCCGCACCCATGCCAGCCACAAGGGCAGCTATGGCGACGTGGCCGTGGTGGGTGGCGAAGGACTGGCAGCGCGGGGCATGGGCATGGCGGGCGCCGCATTGCTGGCCGCTTCGGCCGCTCTGCACAGCGGCGCGGGCCGGGTGCTGGTGGCCCTGCTGGACGATGGGCATCTGCAACTGGACCTGCAGCAACCCGAGTTGATGTTCCGCCGCTTTGACGCCCTCGCGCTCGAACAGCTCACCGTGGTCTGCGGCTGTGGCGGCGGGCAGGCCATCACACGCGTACTGCCCGAGGTCATCACCCGCGCGGCCCGACTGGTGCTGGATGCCGACGCGCTCAACACCATCGCCACCCAGGCCGCACTGCACGCGCGGGTGGTGGCACGCGGACAGCACGGACAACCCACGGTGCTCACACCGCACCCGCTGGAGGCTGCGCGCCTGCTGGGCCTGACCACGGCCGAGGTCCAGGCCCACCGGCTGGATGCTGCGCAGCAACTGGCCAACCAGTTCAACTGCGTGGCCGTGCTCAAGGGCTCGGGCACCGTGGTTGCCGCACCCGACCGCGTCCCGGCCATCAACCCCACGGGCAATGCGCGGCTGGCCACGGCGGGTACGGGCGATGTGCTGGCAGGCATGGTGGGCGCCCACCTGGCCGCCGGTGCCAGCGCCTTGCGCGCGGCGAGTGAAGCGGTGTACCAGCATGGCCAGGCGGCTGATGATTGGCCAGCGCGCCAGGCGCTGACGGCCAGCGCACTGGCGCGGCGCGTGGGCGGAAGCTGAGCCTCAGGCCAGCAAGGTCACCTTCTTGAGCGGCTTGAGCACGCTCGACGGTGTCATGCCAAAGGTCTGCCGGAACATGCGGCTGAAGTGGGCCGAATCAGAAAACTCGCCATGTAGCGCCGCGTCGGTCAGGCGCGGGCTGACCGCCAGCCCCGCCATCGCCAACCGCACCTGGGACCAGACCCGATAGGTGCGCAAGCTCACGCCCATCTCGGCGCGAAACAGGTGGTTGAAACGCGATGCCGAAAGCTGGACGCCCGAGGCCAGATCACCCCGAGCCACCCTCCCCGCCTGCGGATGGCGCAGCAGATGCAGGCTGCGGACGACGCGTGGGTCGAGTGGCGCCACCTCGCTATCGAGCGGGCAACGCAGCAAGGCGGGCAGGTCGAAGTGATGCAGATAACCCTCCATGGCACTGCGCGCGCCCACCGGGACTGCGACGTCCACCACCACACCCCCCTCTTGCCCGAACAGCCCCCGCAGGCCGCGCGCCTGCGCCGAATCTGGCTCCAGGTACACCAGCGCCACCACTTCACCACAGGGGTCGAACAGGTGCTCCACCCCGGCATCGACCAACGCGCTGTGGCAGGTCTCCACACGCCCTGCCCCCCAGTGCACCGCAAACCGGCCCGAGAGCCCCATCAACAGCACCGGCGACGCATGGCAGTGCCAGCCCGTGGCCGGGATCTCCCCGACGTAGAGCGCGCGGTCAGTGCCCAGGGTCAGTGTGTTGCGTGCCGGCATAGCCCAAACCTACAAGTTTTTTTACCGAAATCTCCGTAGCCTTGCCTCTTGCCAGGGGGCCTGCCGGTGTGCAAACAGGGCCCCTGACGTGTACGCAGCCATATCCCTGGAGAACGCTTCTTGAAACGCATCACTATTTCTGTTGCAACGGCACTGGTACTGGGCACAGCCGGCCTCTACTACGGGGCCCCTTCACTGTTCAAAGAGCCCCTGCTCAGGGCCAATCGCCATCTGTCTGGCCTGGAAGAAAAAACCACCAACGCGGCGATGCACGCCATCCACTACCTGGACAACGGCACGCCCCCAACCCCCGCGCCAGCTGTCGGCAGTGGAGCAGATGCTGGAACGCCCATTGTTCTGCTGCACGGCATTTTTGCGGAGAAGGACCATTGGGTCGATTTTGCGCGTCCCCTCACCGGCCAGTACCGGGTGATTGCCCCAGATATCGCGGGCTTTGGCGAAAGCACGCGGCGCGATGACCAAGCCTACGACTATGCCGCCCACGTGACGCGCCTCGCCGCGTTTCTGGATGTACTCGGCTTGGCGCAAGTGCATCTGGCTGGCAACTCGATGGGTGGCACGATCGCAGCGCTCTTTGCCCTGCGGTACCCTGAGCGCGTAGCCAGCGTGGCCTTCATCGGCGCGCCCCACGGCATACGCTCGCCCCAGCCCAGCACCATGGACCGCCTCATCGACGCCGGGCAACGCCCGCTGGTGGCCCACAATGCCACCGCCTTCAAAGCGATGATGGAGTTGGTGTTTGAAAAGCGCCCCTTCCTGCCCTACCCCATCCTGCATGCCTCCGAGCAGGACGCGCTGCGCAACGCTGCATCCAACACCCGCCTGTGGGACGCGCAGCTGAAAGACCGCTATCTGCTGGAACAACACCTGGCCCGCCTGCAGCAGCACCCCACCCTGGTCCTGTGGGGCGACAGCGACCGCGTGTTCGACCGAAGCGGCCTTCAGACGGTGCAGAAGCTGCTTCCGCAGGCACACATCGCCGCACTGCCTGGCATCGGGCACCTGCCCATGATGGAAGCCCCCGCCGACACGGCACAACGGTATGCGCGCTTTCTGGAGCCATCGAGCGCCCCTCAAGCCGCCAATCATGCACACTTCAATAAAAAATAGCCGCAAGCGCATGTTCTATATGCGCTAGCAGCTATCAATTAAATAGCAATGGTGAGACGAGCTGGAGGGCCTTGGTCCACCAGCTCGACGACCTCAGCCGCGGCGTGGCTTGCGCGCTTTGCCTTTGCTGGACTTACCCGCCACCGCCTTCTTGACCGATGCTTTGAGCGACTGGATCGGCGAACGCGCGGCCCGCTCGCGGGTCAGGCCGGCCTGCTCGGTGGCAGATGGACCTGCGGCCTTGTCGGCCTTGCGTCCGCCGGACCGACCACCCGCCTTGCGGGCACCACCACCAGCCCCCTCGGTACCCACACCCTTGTCCTTGAGCGCGCGGCCGAGCAGTTCCTCGCCTTCGCGCACCAGGCGGAAGTCGATCTTGCGCCCGTCCAGATCCACACGGCTCACCTGCACCCGCACCCGCGCGCCGATGGCGTAGCGGATGCCGGTGCGCTCGCCGCGCAGCTCCTGGCGCGCCTCGTCGAACTTGAAGTATTCGCCGCCCAATTCGGTGATGTGCACCAGCCCCTCGACGTACATCGCGTCCAGCGTCACGAAGATGCCGAAGCTCGTCGCAGCACTGACCACGCCACTGTATTCCTCGCCCAGGTGCTCGCGCATGTACTTGCACTTGAGCCAGGCTTCCACATCGCGGCTGGCCTCGTCGGCGCGGCGCTCGTTGGCACTGCAGTGCAGGCCTGCGGCCTCCCAGGCCTGGGTGTCGCGGCTGGGCGGTTTCACATCCTTGCGTGGCTTGGTGCCAGGTGCGGCCACGCGCGCAGCCAGACGTTTGGCCAGCTTGGCATGGGCTTCGCCGGGTGTGGGCAAGGACGGCAGCGCGTACTTCGTCTTGCTCAGGATGGCCTTGATGACCCGATGCACCAGCAAGTCGGGATACCGACGAATGGGGCTGGTGAAATGGGTGTAGGCATCGAACGCCAGGCCGAAGTGGCCGCTGTTGATGGGCGTATAGATGGCCTGCTGCATGGAGCGCAGCAGCATGGTGTGGATCTGTTGTGCGTCGGGCCGATCCTTGGTCGCCGTAGCAATCGCCTGGAAGTCGCCCGGCTTGGGGTCGTCGCCAATCGTCATGCCCACGGCCATTGCCTTGAGGTAGTTGCGCAGGGTCTCCTGCTTCTCGGGCGTGGGGCCTTCGTGCACACGGAACAGGCCCGGCTGGCCACCCTGTGCAATGAAGTCGGCGCTGCACACGTTGGCGGCCAGCATGGCCTCCTCGATGAGCTTGTGCGCGTCGTTGCGGGTGCGCGGCACGATCTTTTCGATGCGGCCGTTTTCGTCACACACAATTTGCGTCTCGGTGGTCTCGAAGTCCACGGCGCCGCGCGCCTGGCGCGCGATGAGCAGCGCGCGGTATACGTCATGCAGGTTGAGCAGGTCCTTGACGCGGTCCTTGCGCTTGCTGGCTTCCGGGCCGCGCGTATTGGCCAGGATGGCGGCGACCTCGGTGTACGTGAAGCGCGCGTGGCTGAACATCACAGCCGGGTAGAACTGGTAGGCGTGCACCTCGCCCTTGGCGGTGACCAGCATGTCGCAGACCATGCACAGGCGCTCCACCTCGGGGTTGAGCGAGCAGAGCCCGTTGCTGAGCTTCTCGGGCAGCATGGGAATCACGCGGCGCGGAAAGTACACGCTGGTGGCGCGGTCGTAGGCATCGATGTCGATGGCGCTGCCCGTTTCCACATAGTGGCTCACGTCGGCAATCGCCACCAGCAGACGCCAGCCCTTGCTGCGGCCGACCTTGGCGGGCTCGCAGTACACGGCATCGTCGAAGTCGCGCGCGTCTTCGCCGTCGATGGTGACCAATGGCACGTCGGTCAGGTCCACGCGGCGTTTCTTGTCCTGCGCGCGCACCTTGTCGGGCAGCTCCTTGGCCTGGGCGAGACACTCGGCAGAGAACTCGTGTGGCACGCCGTACTTGCGCACCGCGATCTCAATCTCCATGCCAGGGTCGTCCACTTCGCCGAGCACTTCGGTGATACGCCCCACAGGCTGGCCGAACAGGGCCGGAGGTTCTGTCAGCTCAACCACCACGACCTGCCCGGGCTTCGCGGCGCCCGTGGCGCCCTTGGGGATCAGTACATCCTGGCCATAGCGCTTGTCTTCGGGAGCCACGAGCCACACACCACTTTCCTGCAGCAGCCGGCCGATGATGGGCTGGGGTGGACGTTCGATGATTTCCACAACGCGGCCTTCGGGACGGCCACGGCGGTCCTGGCGCACGATGCGCACGCGCACACGGTCCTTGTGCAGAACTGCGCGCATTTCGTTCGGGGGAATATAGATGTCGCCTTCGCCATCGTCGCGGATGACGAAACCGTGTCCATCACGGTGCCCTTGCACGCTGCCTTCGATCTCTTGCGACAAATGTGTGGCTGGCTGCGTGCCGGGGGTGGATTTTTTGTTATACAATCTTAGTCTTTCCTGAAATGCCCAGGTGGCGGAATTGGTAGACGCACTAGTTTCAGGTACTAGCGAGTAACATCGTGGAGGTTCGAGTCCTCTCCTGGGCACCAAGTTTAACGAGAACCAGCGATGGTTTTCAAAATATCGAAGCCGCTGTACACCCAGCGGCTTTTTTATTTGCTGAGATGTTTTGCATGCCCTGCTGCGGCCAAAGATTTTTGAGCCGACGGCACATTTTTTTGAAAACTCTTCAGAAGCCCGAATTTCTTGTCCTATAATTCGAGGCTGATCTGAAAGCCCAGGTGGCGGAATTGGTAGACGCACTAGTTTCAGGTACTAGCGAGTAACATCGTGGAGGTTCGAGTCCTCTCCTGGGCACCAAACACATAAAAAGCCGTTGCAGTTGCAACGGCTTTTTTGTTTTCAAACCCTCAAAGCAAAGAAAAAAACGAGACCGCTGGCGGTCTCGTTTTTCGTTCTGTCTGCTGCCCTGAGGGTACACGCGCCGCAGCGCGCGTCCCAGCCCTTCAATTACTTGCGCAGCAACGTCTTGAGCACGTTCTGCAAACGGCGTGCGTTGGCCGCATCGCTATTGCTCGCGAGCACGCGCGCCACATCCTGACCCCAGGT
Source organism: Acidovorax delafieldii (assembly GCF_007993815.1). GTDB lineage: Bacteria > Pseudomonadota > Gammaproteobacteria > Burkholderiales > Burkholderiaceae_C > Acidovorax > Acidovorax delafieldii. Next base: position 49,359 of record NZ_VJWE01000019.1, on the reverse strand, counting down.
CTGGGTGGGCGCAGGGTCGTTGCGGCGCGTCAGCAACTGCAGTTGCAACATGCGCCGCGCGGCAATGTGCTCTGCAGGAGTTGGGGCCTCGGCCGCCATTTCGAGGCGCAGCAGCGCTTCTGCCGCATCGCCCTTGGGCGCAGCCGACAATGCCTGTGTCCAGGCACTGCGCACCGATGCCGTCACACCCGAACCCAGATCTTGCGTGCCGGGGACCAGCGCTGCATCGCGCTTTTCCCATGCGGTCAACAGCTGGGTCAAGGCTTCGCCGTGGGCCTGTGCGGCCAACTTCTTCAGAGCCAGCTGCGCGTGCTCCATCGCCTCGCGCTGAGCACGGAATGCCGTGTCCCCCAAGCGAGGGCCACGGTCCTCGAAGGCTGGACGATCACCAAAACGGCCTCCCCGGTCAGCGCGATCGCCCATGCGGCCATCACTGCGTGGGCCGCGGGCACCGTCACGGTCGCCAGGACGACCATCGCGGCGGTCACCCGGTCGCGCACCACGGCCGGGGGCCACCGGAGCGTCTTTCTTCATGCCAGGGCGGTCATCCCCACGCACCGCCACAACAGGTCGTGCAGCAGGCTTGGGGGCCGCAGGTGCTGGCGCAGGCGCGGCTGCAGCGGTGTCACCACCTTCCGCAGCCTCGGCAGAGGCCTCTGCTGCAATTTCAGTAGCAGCTGGAGCAGCATTCGCCTGCGCTTCAGCATGCGACTGGGCATCCTTGTTGGCCGTGGCGACCGCTTCCGCCGCCTGGGCCTGGCCGCGCAATGCAGCCTCCAGCGCCTGCATCGCGGCACGGATCTGCTGCGCATCACCCGTGGCGTTGGCAGCCTCCAGGGCCTTGGAGGCGTCCAGAACGACGCGGTCCCGCGCACTCAACTCGGTGACAGCACGGTCACGATCCGCCGACTTGCGGTTGAACGCTTCGTCAATGGGCTTGCGGAATGCGTCCCACAGCTTTTGCTCGTGCTTGCGGTCCAGCGGCACGGTCTGTGCCTCAGCCTGCCAGCGCTGTTGCAACGCCTTGACGGCGTCGATGCGCAAAGCGGGTGCCGCGCCCAAGGCTGTGGCCTCGTCGATCATCGCGTGGCGACGCGCCAGGCTTTCCTTCTGTGCAGCCTCCAGGGGGGCAGCGGCCAGGGCAATGGCCTGTTTCCACAGGGGCTGCAGCTCTGCAAAAATCTTCTCGCCCACATGCCCGCCTTCGCGCCAGCGATCGCCGAACTGATACAGCGAGCGGTTGATGGCCTTCCAGTCGCCCGACGCAGCGTGTTCTTGCGCCCAGGCCTTGACCTCCTCGATCAGCGCCAGGCGCTGAGCCTTGTGCTCGGCCGCTTCAGTGCGGATCTTGTCCAGCCAGGCCTCGACCACCTTGTGCGCCGCGTTGCAGGCTTCATCAAATTTCTTCCACAGGGCGTGGTTAGGCGCACCACCCTGGTCTGCCTGCTTCCACTGGTCTCGCAAATTGCGCAGGGTCTCCTGCATCTTGCGGCCACCCAGGGCCTGGCCCTCGGGGCGGTTGAGCAGCGCTTCGGCCTTGGCCACCAGGTCTTCACGCACCTGGTCGGCACTCCAGCGTTGCCAGCCTTCCAGCTCACCGGCAGCCACCAGCGCCGTGTGCACCTGCTGCTCCAGGGCATTGTCAATGTGTTTGCCATGCACCTTGAGCACGGCGCGCAACGCAGCCGCTGCGCCAGCGCTGGCCTTGCCATGGCCTTCAGCGGTTTCTTTTTCGAGCGTCGCCAGCGCATCGCGCACCAGTTGGTGCGCCTTTTCGATCACCTCTGGCGCCACCTTGGGTTTGGCGACACGGGCCGGCTTGCTGGCCGCTGCTGAAGCAGCCGCAGCGGCGGCGGCCTCCGTGGGCAGGCCACGGGCAGCGCGCAATTCGTCCGCCCACACCGGCACGGGAGGCAGAGGCGCGGAGACATCTTCTGCCGCTGCAGCCGCCTGGGCGACTGCGGGCTGAAAAGCCTCCCACACCACCAGCAACTGGGTGCGAGAGGCATCCAGCAAAGGGGGGAACCGCGCTTCGACGCTCGCCCAGCTCGCATCGCCCGTGAGCTCCTGGGCCTGCTCCTGCCAGCGCGCGACATCGGCGCGCAGCAGCTCCAGCGCAGCATGGGCATCACGCCAGGGTTTGGTGGAAAGCACTTCAATGCGCTGCGCCAGCAGCACAGCGGCCTCGCGCTGCACCTGCACGCGGTGCTGCAGGTCTTCAATGACCTTCACACGGTCCGCCAGCTGCACCTTGAGCAGCGACAGCGGCTCGCGCGACAGAGGCGCACCCGCCTTGGCGGCATCCCGCTGCCAGGCCAGGGCATCTGCAATATTGAGCTTGGGGGCCGCCAGCAGTGCCTGGGCCTTGTCCGCCCATTCGGCCGCAATAGCCTCTTGCCCCTTGGCACGGCGGATTTCGTCCAGCCGTTCGCGCACGGCGCGGGCTGCGCCCTTGTCACGTCCGCTCAACTCCTTGAACACCTCCTGCAGCTGCTCAGGCGCTGGCTGCGTGGCCAGCCAGTCACGGATGCGGGAAGCGCGCTCACCCGATGTAGCGGCAGAAAAAGCGCCGCCGGTCAGCGCATCGAGCGGGTGCGGCTCGTGGGTTTTGGCCGGGGCCGGATTCACTTCAGGTGCGTCGGACATTTTGCTGCGGGAAAAAAATGGAAACATGGATCCAATGGATTACGAAGGCATCCCTGGCGCAGGGCCTGGGGCCGTGCCCGAGCGACCGCACCATGCGCACGCCAGGGCAACAAAAGGGCTATTTTCACCGGATTGGGCCAGCAAGCCATGGCGGGGAGCATCGTCCACACCAGCCAGGTGATCTGGCACAAGGCTTTGCGAGGCAGGCCGCCCCGCCGATGGACCTCTGCGAGAACGCCGCGCGACACTCCGGGCGAAGGGTCGCCGCTCTAGGGAACAGCCCCCATTATCTATATATAAGACAGCGCCGCCCACCCACAAGGCGAAGCACCAATAAGAAAGCCCGACGAGCAGTGCCTGAAGGGCCTGCCCGCCGGGCTTGACGGCTGACACAACGGTCTTTGCCATCGGTCGCGATGCGGAGAGAAAGGTCCGCATGGCGAGGAGGCAAGGTATTGCCTCCAGGGGTTGCCATGGAAGCGGCATCTGCTGCACCTTGGCACTGAATGCCCTCGGAGGGAGACTTCGCTTCGTCTGGCGATGCCTGAAATCTACAGGCGCCTCCACCTTATCAAACTCACTCGGCCAACTCAAATCGGATTCTCAATGGCGGAGAAAAGCCCGATTGAATTTGACATGGTGATGTCAGCCACCACCGGCCCACCCACAGCGCTGAACAGCCCCTCACCCCACAAAAACTGTGATTTTTCACATGTTTTTCATAATTTTTATGTCTTAAAAATAGTTTTGTTAGTATTGACTATGCATTTAGTGAGCTTCTAGAATCCGCCAGCCCCAAAAACAGGGCTAGTACAAACCCCAATCGCTGCCGAACCCGGCTAAGTCAATCCAGGGCGCCAAGCACTCCACAGACGTGCAGCCCGGACTTGATGGCGTACCAATCCAGGCGATCTGCCAGCAAAGCACAGTCCACTGCGACTGCCCCGCTCCACTGGCCCGCTTCAGAAAGGAAGAGCTATGACAGCGTCAGGAAAAATAGTCTCCGGCGTGCGAACCTTCGCGGCCGACGTGACCGAAGGTTTTCTTGAAATCACCCACAACAGCTTCGCCCTTATCGGCTTGGCCGTTGCCTTTGTCGTCATTGCCCTCACTGCACGGCCCGACCTGCGCCAGGCTGGTGAAGAGCAACTGATGAACTGGCTGCAAGCCCGCCAGGTTGAAATGCTGGGTATGCCCATCGAACCGGAAGCCAGCGAGCGCGCTACGGCGGTAAACCCCAAGGACCTGCCCAAAGAGCAGGCAGCCGTGGCCTTCTGGCTCAGCAAAAAGTACCGCGTGGCGCCTGAGCCCCTGAGCGCTCTGGTGGCCGAGGCCTACGAGATTGGCACCCGCGCCAAGATCGACCCCACCCTGATCCTGGCCATCATGGCCATTGAGTCGAGCTTCAACCCATTTGCCGAAAGCGCCGTGGGCGCACAGGGGCTCATGCAGGTGATGACCCGCGTGCACACTGACAAGTACCAGAACTTCGGCGGTCACTTTGCAGCCTTTGACCCGGTGAGCAACCTGCGGGTCGGTGTGAAGGTGCTGCAGGAATGCATTGCTCGCGCTGGCTCGCTCGAAGGCGGCCTGCGCTTTTATGTGGGTGCAGGCAACATGGCCGACGACGGAGGCTATGCCGCCAAGGTGATGGCGGAACATTTACGCCTGCGCCAGGTGGCCGGTGGTCGCGCAGTGCCTTTCAATCCTCCGCCCTCCTTGTCTACCCAGGCTCCCGTGCAGAGCATCCCCGCAGCGGTACCCCGCACCACAGCCCCTGCAGCAGTCAGCGACAAGGTGGCTTTGCTGACACCTGGCCTGTAACCCTGCGGGCTCCCGGCACCCAGGCAACAACCCTGGCGCCCAGCGGTTCGGACGGTGCGGCACTGGCGCCGTGTCGGCTACACTAACGGGGTACGCGACTGGCGATAGGCGCAACATCCTGCCACTGGATGTTGCCGCTGACGTGGAAACCAGCAAGAACCTACTTCTTGTGAACCACTGGGAAGCGTGCCGCAGGGGCCCTGCCCCATGCGTTCAGCCGTTCGCCTGGGCAGCCCTTGTTTCAAGGGACACAAGTTCATAGGACTGCCAATCATGTACGACCGCAAAATTCTTGTCGAACAAACCGACCCCGAGCTGTTTGCTGCCATCCAGGCGGAGAACGCGCGCCAAGAGCACCACATCGAGCTGATCGCCAGCGAGAACTACGCCTCCCCCGCCGTGATGTGGGCCCAGGGCACCCAGCTGACCAACAAATACGCAGAAGGCTACCCCGGCAAGCGCTACTACGGTGGCTGCGAGCATGTGGACGTGGCCGAGCAACTGGCCATCGACCGGGTCAAGCAGCTGTTCGGCGCAGAAGCCGCCAACGTGCAGCCCCACTGCGGCGCATCGGCCAACGAGGCCGTGTTCCTGGCCTTCTTGAAGCCCGGCGACACCATCATGGGCATGAGCCTGGCCGAAGGCGGCCACCTGACACACGGCATGCCGCTGAACATGTCTGGCAAGTGGTTCAACGTGGTGTCCTATGGCCTGGATGCCAACGAAGCCATCGACTACGAAGCGATGGAGAAAAAGGCGCACGAGACCAAGCCCAAGCTGATCATCGCCGGTGCCTCGGCCTACAGCCTGCACATTGACTTCGCACGTTTTGCCAAGGTGGCCAAGGACGTGGGCGCGATCTTCATGGTCGACATGGCCCACTACGCCGGCCTGATTGCCGCGGGCGTGTACCCCAACCCCGTGCCCCACGCCGACGTGGTCACATCCACCACGCACAAGAGCCTGCGCGGCCCCCGCGGCGGCATCATCCTGATGAAGGCAGAGCACGAGAAGGCCATCAACAGCGCCATCTTCCCCGGCCTGCAAGGTGGCCCGCTGATGCACGTGATCGCGGCCAAGGCCGTGGCTTTCAAGGAAGCGCTGCAGCCCGAGTTCAAGGCCTACCAGGAGCAAGTGGCCAAGAACGCCAAGGTGGTGGCTGAGACGCTGACTGCCCGCGGCCTGCGCATCGTGAGCGGCGGCACGCAAAGCCACGTGATGTTGGTGGACCTGCGCGCCAAGGGCATTACCGGCAAGGAAGCCGAGGCCGTGCTGGGCGCCGCCCACATGACCATCAACAAGAACGCTATCCCCAACGACCCTGAAAAGCCGATGGTGACCAGCGGCGTGCGCATTGGCACCCCCGCCATGACCACGCGTGGCTTCAAGGAAGAAGAAGCCCGCATCACGGCCAACCTGATTGCCGACGTGCTGGACAACCCCCGCGACGAAGCCAACATCGCCGCCGTGCGTGCCAAGGTCAACGCACTGACCGCTCGTTTCCCGGTCTACCGTTAAGCAACAAGCCGGTCCTCAGCGCCCATGAAGTGCCCCTTCTGCAGCCACCTCGAAACGCAAGTTGTTGAAACGCGGGTGTCTGAGGATGGGGTCTTCATCCGCCGCCGCCGCCAGTGCGGCGCGTGCGACAAGCGCTTCACCACCTACGAGCGGCCGGAAGTGAACTTCCCGGCCATCGTCAAAAAGGACGGCCGGCGCATCGAATACGACCGCAGCAAGCTGCTGGGCTCTTTCAACCTGGCGTTGCGCAAGCGCCCGGTCAGCACCGACCAGATCGACAGCGCCATCGAGCGCATCGAAGAAAAGCTGCTCAACCTGGGCCAGCGCGAAGTGATCTCCAGCCGCATTGGCGAGCTGGTGATGCGGGAGCTCAAGAAGCTCGACAAGGTGGCTTATATCCGCTTTGCCAGCGTGTACCGCAGCTTTGAAGACATCGACGACTTTCGCGCCATGGTGGATGAGGTGCGCAAGTAGCCAATCGCGCTCCAGGGTGGCCGTCACGCGGATGACCGCCCCTACGCAGCCCCCGCCCCTGCTACCTCGTCTGGCCAATGCAGAGCGCGGCACCGTTGGCACACATTGCGCACTCCCAGGTTCTGCCATGGCCCTGCGCGTGTGTCGCGCAAGCTACTCTGCAATTGCTACTAATTTGATAGCTATCGCAGCATGATGGACTAACGCTTCAAGCAGTTTTTTGCATCAAAACTGCCATCCAACACTCCGGCAAGCACTGCGCAGGTGCCTGACAATGCGCGCGGTGAAAACCCGCCACTTCCTGCAGCTGGTGCTGCTGTCTGCCCTGTGGGGCGCTTCCTTTTTGTTCATCCGCATCGCCAGCCCGGTACTGGGTCCGAATGTGATGGCCGCGCTGCGCATTGGGCTGGCCACTCTCACGCTGATCGGCATCATGCGCTGGGCGGATGAGCCCTGGCCCTGGCGCCACTGGCGGGAGCTGCTGGGGCTGGGTGCGCTGACGGTGGCAGCGCCTTTTCTGCTGTACGCCTGGGCGGCCCTGCACCTGCCAGCGGGCTACAGCTCTCTGCTCAACACCATGGCTGTGCCGTTTGGCGTGATCGCCGCCGCCTGGATGAAGGAAGACACGCTGAGCACGCGCAAATGGGCGGGCTGCCTCTGCGGCTTTGCAGGGGTCGCGCTGATCGTGCAGCTGGGGCCTGTGGCGCCCACCTCGGCGGTACTGCTTGCGGCAGGCGCGTGCGTGACCGCTGCGGCGTGCTACGGCCTGTCCCTCACCTGGATGAAGCGGGCGACCACCCGCATGTCACCGCTGTCGATCGCGGCCGGCATCCACGCCGCTGCCCTGGTTCTGCTGCTGCCCGGGGCGGCCTGGACATTGCCCACCGCACGTTTCACTCCCGAGGCGCTGGCCGCCGTGGCCGTGATGGGCATCGTGACCTCGGGGCTCGCCTACTGGCTCAACCTGCGGGTCCTCAAACATGTCTCGCCCGTGGCCGCCATGAGTTCCGCCTTCATGATCCCGCTGTTCGGCGTGGCCTGGGGCCATATCTTTCTGGGCGAGGCACTGGGGCCGGGCATGCTCTGGGGCGGCGCGCTGGTGCTGGTGGCGACCGGGCTGGTCACCGGCTTCAACCCGCTGCAATGGCTGGGCGCGCTGCGCCGCACAGACGACTAAGCGGCGGACTCCCCCACGCAGCGTGCACCAAACGCCTTTGGTGCTCCTCAGCGCGCGGCAGGCGCAACGCGGGTGATGCGGTGGGTAGCGGGTGGTGCCACCGGGCTCTGCAGCCGGAAGTACGCCTCCAGCGCATCCAGGTCCAGCTCACCCACGCGCCGGTCCTGGCCTTGCGTCAGCACCGTGAAGTTGTCACCACCGCTGTCCAGAAAGCTGCTCATCACCACACGCACGGACTGCAGGTCTGTCACCGGCGCACCATTCAGCACCATGTGGCTGATGCGCGCCCCGGCGGGCTGGCTCAGGTCGTAGCGGTAACTGAACCCGCTGGACACCGACAGCACCCGGGGCCGCTGCACGGTGTTGCCACCGCTGGCGAACTGCTGCTCCAGCACCGCGCGGATCTGCGCACCCGTGAAGGTCTTGATCACCAGCTGGTTACCAAAAGGCTGCACCGCATACAGCTGGCCGTAACGCACCAGCCCTTGCTCATCCGGCACCAGGTCAGCGCGCAGGCCGCCCGGGTTCATGAAGGACAGCTGCGCACCACCATCCGCAGGCGCTCGTGTGGCCAGCAGCTGGGCGTCCGCCACCAGATTGCCCAGCACGCTCTCCAGCGCCGCGTTGGGCTGGCGGCGCATGGCCCCTTGGGCCTGCCCCACTGGACGCTGGGCCAGCGGAATGGCGGCAGCGCGGTAGGTGTCGATGATCTTTTGCACGCCGGGATCTGCAGGGAACGTCGGCACGGCCGTTGTCAGCGGCACCGGCCCCTGGGCGCCCGTGAAGGCCTCGCCCTGCACCACCACATTGCGCGCCGTCTTGCTCACCACACGGCGGGTCTGCGTATCCACGCGCAGCTGGATGTCGGTGAGCAGCGTGCCGTACTGGCCTGCGCTGGTCAGCAAAAACGGCTTGGCCGGGTTCACGCGGCTGTAGTCGCACACATAGGCCTGGTGCGTGTGGCCCGAGACCACCACATCCACGGCCGGGTCCAGGCGCTCCAGGATGGGCACGATGTCGCCCGACAGACCTGCGCAGCTGGTCTCCTGCACGCCCGCCGTGGTGCCCCCGCCTTCATGGATGGCCACCACAATCACATCGGCGCCTTGGGCCTTGAGCTGAGGGATCAGCGCGTTGGCCGTGGCCGCCTCGTCCTCAAAACGCAGCCCAGCGACCCCGGACGGGCTGACCATGGTCGGTGTGGCCTGCAGCGTGAGGCCGATAAACCCCATGGTGACGGTGACACCGCCTTCGGTAAACCGCTTGAGCCCTGTGGCGGGCAGCAGGGTGCGCCCGTCTTCACGCACCGTGTTGGCCGCCAGCAGGCCAAATTGGGCGCCCTCAAAAGGCTTGCTGATGCGGCAAGGCTCGCGCGAGGTGAATTTCTCGCAGCCACCGTTCTGCAGCCGCAGCAGCTCGCGCCAGCCCCGGTCGAACTCGTGGTTGCCGACCGCGTTGAAGTCGATCTGCATGCGGTTGACGGCCTCAATGGTGGGCTCGTCCAGGAACAGCGACGACACCAGCGGCGAGGCACCCACCATGTCACCCGCCGACACCACCGCATGGTGCGGCGACTGGGCCTTGAGGGCTGCCATGGCACTGGCGAAATACGCCATGCCCCCAGCAGGTGCCAGCACCGGGCCTGTGGGCCCCTGCACCCGATGCGCCATGTGGGGCGGCTCCAGGTTGCCGTGCAGGTCGTTGAAGCCGATGAGGGTGATGTCGATGTGGGCCGGCGCGCTACCCGCCGCAGGGGCGATGGACGCAATGCCGCTACAGCCAGCCAGCCACAGCGGCACCGCCAAGGCGGCCAGCGCCCTGCGGTAAAAGGCCCGGAACAAGCGGTTGCTCATACAGAGGCACCGCCCCAGGGACGGTGGGAGTTGGTGTTACAGAAACGAGGCCTGGATCGGCGGCACAGGTGGCACCACATCGCCGCACTGGGCACGGTGACGCAGCGCGTGCTCCATCACCACCAGCGCCAGCAGCGCCTCGGCAATCGGCGCGGCGCGAATGCCCACGCAGGGGTCGTGGCGGCCCTTGGTGATCACCTCGGTGCTCTTGCCGTGGATATCGATGGACTCGCGCGGGCTGATGATGGAGCTGGTGGGCTTGATCGCAATGCTCACCTCCAGGTCTTGCCCCGTGCTGATGCCGCCCAGCACGCCACCGGCGTTGTTGGTGCGAAAACCCTGCGGCGTCATCGAATCGCCGTGCATGGTGCCCCGGTGGGCCACGCTGGCAAAGCCCGCGCCAATCTCCACGCCCTTCACGGCATTCAAGCCCATCATGGCGTGGGCGATGTCGGCGTCGAGCTTGTCATACAGCGGCTCGCCCAGGCCCACTGGCACGCCCGTGGCCTGCACACGGATGCGGGCGCCGCACGAGTCACCGGCCTTGCGCAGGGCGTCCATGTAGTCCTCGTACTGCTGCACGTCGGCCACGGGGGCAAAGAAGGGGTTGGCGCGTACGTGATCCCAACTCTCGAACGGGATGGGCAGCTCGCCCAGCTGCGTCATGCAGGCGCGGAACTGGGCGCCGTACTGCTGTGCCAGCCACTTCTTGGCCACGGCGCCTGCGGCCACCGTGGGCGCCGTCAGGCGGGCCGACGAGCGGCCGCCACCGCGCGGGTCGCGGATGCCGTACTTGTGCCAGTAGGTGTAGTCGGCGTGGCCGGGGCGAAAGCTCTCGGCGATGTTGCTGTAGTCCTTGCTGCGCTGGTCGGTGTTGCGGATCAGCAGGGCGATGGGGGTGCCGGTGGTCTTGCCCTCGTACACGCCAGAGAGGATCTCCACCGCGTCGGGCTCGTTGCGCTGCGTGACGTGGCGGCTGGTGCCAGGGCGGCGCCGGTCCAGGTCGGCCTGGATGTCAGCCTCGGTGAGCGGCATGCCGGGCGGGCAGCCGTCGATCACGCAGCCAATGGCCGGGCCGTGGGATTCACCAAAGTTGGTGACTGCGAATAGGGTACCGATGGTGTTGCCGCTCATGGGGCGGGATTATCCCAGAGCCCCGGGTGCCCGACGCACGGCCACACCGGTTTGCTGTGGTGTACTCCCCCACAGCTGCTACGTCACCGCACCCACGAGGCACCACACGCCCGATACGTGGCGCGTTTGCACAGGCATGACATATCCTGCTTGGCAGGGTTCTGGACGCTTGTTAGCATGTAAACATCGATTTTTGGGATCTCCATGCCCGCCCTCGCGCCACCCTCTCCGGGTCCGACATCACCTTCCCGCACCCTTCTGACTGCCGCCCTGGCAGATGCTCCCCTTCGCCGCGCACTGGACGCCAGCGACAACGCTGTGGTGATGACCAACAGCTCCAAGTGTGTGGTCTATATCAACGAAGGGTTCACGCGATTATTTGGCTACCAGCCCGCCGAGGTGCTGGGCCGGCACCTGAGCGAGGTCTTGCTGGGACCCCACTCCGATCCGGATCTGCTCGCAAGCATCCGGGGCAATGTGCTGGCCAAAGGCAGTTTTCGCACGGATACCTTGCTTTACAGCAAGGCGGGGCAGCCCCGCTGGGTGTCCCTGGTGATCAATGCGTCCGACGAAAGCTCCGGCGGACCGGGGGGCAGCATTTCGATCCTCACCGACATCACGCTCACCAAGATGCACGAGGTCCTGCAGACGCATGTGCTGGAGGGCATGGTCAACGAGTTGCCCCTGCCCGAGCTGATGGCCCTGGTCTGCCGCGAGGTCGAACGCATCGCGCCCGAGGTCACCGCCTCCATCCTGGCGGTAGATGCACAAGGCCGGTTGCACCCGCTGGCAGCGCCCAGCCTGCCAGCCACCATCAGCCGCGCGCTGGACGGACTGGCGATTGGCCCCAAGGTAGGGTCGTGTGGCACCGCCGCCTTCCGCAACGCACCCGTGGTGGTCACCGACATGGCCACAGACCCCCTCTGGGCTGACTACCAGGAATTGTTTGCCCCGAGCGGCATGCGCGCCTGCTGGTCCAGCCCCATTCGCGACCACTGGGGTCAGCCGATTGGCACCTTTGCGTTTTACTTCCGCGAACCGCGCGCACCCGACGCGCTGCATCAGCGCCTTGTCGATGTATGCCTGCACCTGTGTGCGCTGGCCATCGAACGCAACAGCACACACGAGCGTATCCACCAGCTCGCGTTTTTTGATGTGCTGACGGGGCTGCCCAACCGGGCCCTGTTTCGCAGCAGTGGAGAGCGGGCGCTGGCCGACCTGCAGCGGGGGCGCCATACCGGCGCGCTGCTGTTTCTGGACCTGGACCGATTCAAACAGATCAACGACACCCAGGGGCACGCCGCAGGCGATGCGCTGCTGAGCGAGGTGGCCCAGCGCCTGACCCAAGGCCTGCGTGCGCGTGACCTGATCGCGCGCCTGTCGGGCGACGAATTTGTGCTGCTGCTCTCCGAATGCACCACCGAACAGGCCGTGCAAAGCGCCCAGCGCGTGCTGCACGACATTGCCCAGCCGCTGGACATCTTCGGGCAGACCCATGTGCCCCACGCGAGCATCGGCATTGCGATGTTTCCGAACGATGGAGACACCATCGACACCCTGCTGCGCCATGCCGACCAAGCCATGCACCAGGCCAAAAGCGACCATCGCCACAGCCTGCAGCTGTTCAGCGCCGAGATGAACCGCCGTGCCCAGGAGCGCGCCTCGCTGGAGCGCGCGCTGCAGCAGGCACTGTCCGACCGCAGCCTCACGCTGCACTACCAGCCGCAGGTTCTCAGCAGCTCCCCCGGCACATTGCACGGTGTGGAGGCTCTGGCGCGCTGGAACCACCCGCAGTGGGGCATGGTGCCGCCGTCGCAGTTCATCCCCGTGGCCGAGGACGCCGGGCTGATCCATGAGCTGACCCTGTGGTTGCTGGACGAAGCCTGCCGCCAGCTGGCGGCCTGGCGCGCTGCAGGCCACGACGTGCCCTGCGTGGCCATCAACCTGTCGGGCCGCAGCTTCCACCGGCCGGAGTTTGCGCAGGAGATCAGTGATGCGCTGCAGCGCCATGGCCTGCGCGCCAGCGATGTGCTGCTGGAGATCACGGAGAGTGTGATGATGGATGCGCGACCCGTCACGCTGCAGAACATCGAGGCCCTGCACCACCAGGGTTTCAAGCTGTCGCTGGATGACTTCGGCACCGGCTATTCCAGCCTGAGCTACCTGCACCGCCTGCCCATCAGCGAGCTCAAGCTCGACATGGCTTTTGTGCAGGACCTCACCACCAGCGCCACGGCGCGCGCCCTCACGGTGTCGGTGCTGAGCATTGCGCACAGCCTGGGCATGGTGGTGGTGGCTGAGGGGGTGGAGACCACCGGCCAGCAGCAGTGGCTGCAGGCCCACGGCTGCCCGGTCATGCAGGGCTACCTGTTCGGCAAGCCGCTACCATCCGATGAGATCGAGGCCTGGCTGTGCGCCCAGGCGCCTCGCCCCTATCGCTGACTTGGCTAGAGGCACGTCTGTGCCGTCACGCCGGGACGCCGGCCTCGCGCCCCGCCCACAACCTCAGGTACGGGGTTCTTCTTCCGGCCAGTCGCGGATGTAGGCCTTGAGCATCTTGTTCTCGAAGTTCTGGCTGTCCACGACGGCCTTGGCCACGTCATAGAAGCTGATCACGCCCATCAGCATGCGGCGGTCCATCACGGGCATGTAGCGTGCGTGGCGGTCCAGCATCATGCGGCGCACTTCGTCCATGTCGGTTTCGAGGGTGCAGGTCAGGGGCGCATCGTCCATGGCCGTGCGCACCAGCATCGTGCCCACGCTGCCGCCGTTCTTGACCAGCGCCTGGATCACTTCGCGGAAGGTGAGCATGCCCACCAGGTCGCCATGCTCCATCACCACCAGCGAGCCAATGTCGCGCTCTGCCATCAGGCTCACGGCACCCGCCAGCGGCTCGTCCGGCGATGCGGTGTAGAGGGTGTTGCCTTTGACGCGAAGGATGTCGCTGACTTTCATGGTGCGGAGTCTCCGGGGGATCGGGAAGAATCGGAAAGAGTATGTGTGGGCCCGCACACACCAGCACATCCGCTGGGGTTGCCCAGGTGCTGCAGGCTGTTTGTCAGCAAATATAGCCCACAATGCCCGCCTGCATTGACAACATGGGAGACACACAGATGCCCGGTTACTCCGACCCCGGCTTTGACACGCTGGCGCTGCACGCAGGCGCCAGCCCCGACCCCACCACCGGCGCGCGCGCCGTGCCCATCCACCTGACCACCTCGTTCGTCTTCGAGTCGAGCGACCACGCAGCGTCCCTCTTCAACCTGGAGCGCGGCGGCCATGTGTACAGCCGCATCAGCAACCCCACCAATGCGGTACTGGAGCAGCGCGTGGCCGCCTTGGAAGGCGGCGTGGGCGCGATCGCCACCGCCAGCGGCCAGGCTGCATTGCACCTGGCGATTGCCACGCTGATGGGCGCGGGCAGCCACATCGTGGCCAGCACGGCGCTGTATGGCGGATCGCAGAACCTGCTGCACTACACGCTGTCGCGTTTCGGCATCGAGACCACTTTCGTCAAACCCGGCGACATCGACGGCTGGCGCGCTGCGGTGCGCCCCAACACCAAGCTGTTCTTTGGCGAGACCGTGGGCAACCCCGGCCTGGATGTGCTGGACATCCCCACCGTATCCTCCATCGCGCACGAGGCCGGCGTGCCGCTGCTGGTGGACTCCACCCTCACCTCGCCCTGGCTCATCAAGCCTTTTGAACATGGAGCGGATCTGGTCTACCACTCGGCCACCAAATTCCTCTCGGGCCACGGCACGGTGGTGGGGGGCATCGTGGTGGACGGAGGGAGCTTTGACTGGGACGGTCCCAAATCGGCCGGCAAATTTGCCGAGCTGGCGCAGCCGTACGACGGCTTTCACAACATGGTGTTCACCGAAGAGAGCACCGTGGGCGCCTTTCTGCTGCGCGCGCGGCGCGAGGGCCTGCGCGACTTTGGCGCCTGCATGAGCCCGCACACCGCCTGGCTCATCCTGCAAGGCATCGAGACCCTGCCGCTGCGCATGGCACAGCACATGCGCAACACCGAGAAGGTGGTCGAATTTTTGGCCGCGCAGCCGTTTGTGTCGCGCGTGGGCCACCCGTTGCTGGAGTCTCACCCCAGCCATGCCTTGGCGCAAAAGCTGCTGCCACGCGGTGCGGGCTCGGTGTTCAGCTTTGACCTCAAGGGCAACCGCGAGCAGGGCAAGAAATTCATCGAAACCCTCAAGGTCTTCAGCCACTTGGCCAACGTGGGCGACTGCCGCAGCCTGGTGATCCACCCGGCCAGCACCACGCATTTCCGCATGACCGACGAAGCGCTGGCGGGCGCGGGCATCAGCCAGGGCACGATCCGCCTGTCCATAGGCCTCGAAGATGCCGACGACCTCATTGACGACCTGAAACGCGCGCTCAAAGCCGCAGAAAAGGCGGGGGCCTGACCATGCACATCCAAGTCAACGGCGCCGCCATCTACTGCTACACCGGCGGCAAGGCATTTGATGCCGCCAAACCGACCGTGGTGTTCATCCATGGCGTGCTCAACGACCACAGCGTGTGGGCCCTGCAAAGCCGCTACATGGCCAACCACGGCTGGAACATTCTGGCCATCGACCTGCCCGGCCACTGCCGCAGTGGCGGCGATGCCCCCGCCACGGTGGAGCAAGGCGCGGACTTCATCGGCGCGCTGCTCGATGCCGCGGGCGTGCAGCGCGCGGCGCTGGTAGGCCACAGCTGGGGTTCCCTCATCGCCATGGAAGCCGCTGCGCGCCTGAAGGACCGCATCAGCCACCTGGTGCTGGTGGGCACCGCCTTCCCGATGAAGGTGTCGCCCGCACTCATCGAGGCCTCGCAGACCGACCCGGAGAAGGCGATGCGCATGGTCAACGTGTTCTCGCGCAGCACCTTGTCTGCGCCCCCATCGGCCCTGGGCCCAGGCACCTGGGTGTTTGGTGCAGGCATGGCGCTGGGGCGCAAGGTGCTGCGCAGCAACACAGCAGTCAATGTGTTCCACCGGGGATTTGTGGCCTGTGACAGCTATGCCGGTGGCGAAGCGGCCATGGCGCAACTGACCTGCCCCGTGCTGTTTGCGCTGGGCAGCCAGGACCAGATGACGGCGCCCAAGGCCGCACAGGGACTTGTCAAGGCCGCCCAGGCGGCGGGCAAGCAGGTGCAGATCACCCACCTGCCCGTGGGCCACAACCAGATGACCGAGGCGCCGGAAGAAACACTGGCCGCCATCCGGGACTTCCTTGCCCGGTGACTCCCAAACCCCGGCGCGCTGGCAGGCCCGCCGGGGCTTTCAGAACCTGTTCAAAGCGGCAGACCCGTTGGCGACACCACACCCGCACTGCCCCGCTGGTGCGCGCCGGGGTCACGGCGTATAACGCGGGCAGAGCCCCAACGCCGCCCGGAGACAACGCCATGACCACCCAGACTGCCACCCCGCAACCAGCGCCCAGCACGGACCCTCGGGCCTTCAAGCGCTTCGCGGACTTCTACCCGTTCTACCTGAGCGAACACAGCAACCGCACGTGCCGCCGCCTGCATTTTGTGGGCTCCACGCTCACGCTGGTCTGCCTGGCCATGCTGGTGGCCACGGGCAAGCCCCAGTACCTCCTGTACGGCCTGCTCTGCGGCTACGGCTTTGCCTGGCTAGGGCACTTCGGCTTTGAAAAGAACAAGCCCGCCAGCTTCAAACGCCCGCTGTACAGCTTCATGGGCGACTGGGTCATGTACAAGGACATCTGGACGGGTAAAGTGCCCCTGTGAGATGACTTGGAGCCCCAGAGGCTGGAAGCGCTAGTGCAACATGCCTCGTTAGCTATTATTTGTATAGCAATGAGCCGCCACTTGAAGGCAGTCATCCACCCCGGTCAACGCGCCTGCAGCACATCCGCCATGTACAAGCTTTCGAGCCTGGCGTTGACCCACAGCGGCCCCAGGCTGTCCACGCGCTGCAGCAGCAAGCGCTGCACCAGGGGCGCAAGCAAGGTGCTTTCCGGGTCGGCCAGCAGCACATAGCGGGACTCGGGCACGTCGGCCGCACTCACCGCAGCATCGGCCACCTGTCCGACCCAGTCCAGCGCGGTCAGGGCTTCCAGCACCGGCTCCAGCTGCAATCCATCGACCCGCAGCAACTGGGCCAGCTGGCTGGGGCGCAGGCCCTTGACGGGCTGCTGGCGCGCACGGTGCAGCGCCTGCAGCACCTCCACCGCCAGCTGAAACGTCCAGCCCGCCACCGTGCCGCGCCGTGCCACCCCCGCCAGCAGGCTGGGCAGGTACGCGGTCACCACCGCCCCCAGCAGCACGATGACCCAGGCCACATAGATCCAGACCAGCAAGATGGGCAGCGTGGCAAACGCGCCGTACACCACCGAGTAGGTGGGCACCTTGCCCAGGTACACCGCCAGCACCTTCTTGGCCAGCTCGATGCACACCGCGACAAAAAAGCCGCCCGTCCAGGCGTGCCGCCATTTCACTGGCGTGTTGGGCACATAGTGGTACAGCGACGCCATGCCGCCCGCCAGCACCACAAACTGGATCGAATCGAACAGCAACTGCACGCCGTCCGGCAGGCGCTTGACCAGCCCGCCGGAGGCCGACATCACATACGACGTGAGCGCCAGGCTCGCGCCCATCAGCAACGGGCCGAGCGTGATGGCCGCCCAGTAGATCAGCACCCGCTGCCCCAGCGGGCGCAGACGCTGCACGCGCCAGATGTCGTTGAGCGTGCGGTCGATGGTCAGGATCAGCGCCAGCGCCGTGGCCAGCAGGATGCTGAACCCCGCCACCCCCAGGCTGCTGGCCTTGGCCGCAAACTGCGTGAGGTAGCCCAGCACCTGCCGCGAGATGCTGTCAGGCACCAGGCTGCTGACCAGCCAGCCCTGCAGCGCGTCCTGCAGCTTGCCGAAGATGGGAAATGCGGTGAACACCGCCAGCGCCACCGTAAAAAACGGCACCAGCGCCAGGATGGTGGTGAAGGTCAGGCTGCTGGCCGTGAGGCCCAGGTGGTCCTCGCGGAAGCGCTCACGCAGCGTCTGGGCCGTGGTCTTCCAGGGGAAGTGCGACAGCTCATTGATCAGCGCCTCGGTGCGCGAGCCGACTGTCTGTAGGGAAAGAGGCATGGCCGATATGATGCCACCCCAATGACTGCCTCCCCCGCCAACTCTCTCCCACCGTCCGACAGCGGTGTCGCCGCCACCCGCTGGCTTGCCGCTGGCAGCCTGCTCGCCCTGATTGTTCTGTGCCTGGCCTGGGAGCTGGTGCTGGCCCCAGTCAGGCCTGGCGGCTCATGGTTGGCCATCAAGGCACTGCCGCTGTGCATCCCGCTGGCGGGCATCCTGAAGAACCGCATGTACACCTACCGCTGGGTCAGCCTGGTCATCTGGCTGTATTTCACCGAAGGCGTGGTGCGCGGCTGGGGCGACAAGCCCCCATCGCAATGGCTGGCCTGGGGCGAAGTGGCCTTGTGCCTCGTGCTGTTCACCGCCTGCACGCTGCATGTGCGCGTGCGCCAGCGCAACGCCAAGGCAGCCGCCGCTGCGGCGGAAGCCAGCGCAGCGCCACCCGCCCCCTGATGCCTATGTCGCAGCCCTCCGCTACCCGATCAACCCACTGAACACGTCGCTTCACCCATGACCACCTTGCTCGACACCCTGCGCACCATCGTCGGCCCCGCCCATGTGCTCAACGAAGGCGATCTCACCGCCTGGGAACAGGACTGGCGCCGCCGCGTGCGCGGCAAGGCCCTGGCCGTGGTGCGCCCTGCCAACACGCAAGAGGTGGCCGCCGTGGTCAAGGCCTGCGCGGCAGCGGGCACGGCCATCGTGCCCCAGGGCGGCAACACCGGCTTGGCTGTGGGCTCAACGCCCGACGACAGCGGCACGCAGATCGTGCTGAGCCTCACGCGCATGAACGCGGTGCGCAGCGTGGACACCGACAACCTGACCATGACCGTGGAAGCGGGCTGCATCCTGCAGAACCTGCAGGACGTGGCGCAGAACGCGGGCGTGCTCTTCCCCCTGAGCCTCGCGGCCGAGGGCAGTTGCACCATCGGCGGCAACCTGGGCACCAACGCGGGCGGCACGCAGGTGGTGCGCTACGGCAATGCGCGCGACCTGTGCCTGGGCCTGGAAGTCGTCACGCCGCAGGGCGAGGTGTGGGATGGCCTCAAGGGCCTGCGCAAGGACAACACCGGCTACGACCTGCGCGACCTGTTCATCGGCAGCGAAGGCACGCTGGGCATCATCACCGCCGCGACGATGAAGCTCTACCCCCAGCCCGCCGCACGCCTCACCGCCTGGGCCGCCGTGCCATCCATGGAGCACGCCGTGGCGCTGCTGGGTCTGGCACACAAGCAGCTGGGCGCGGGCCTCACGGGCTTTGAGGTGATGGGCCAGTTTGCGCTGAGCCTGGTGGGCAAACACATGCCGCAGCTGCGCGTACCCTTCCTCGGCGACGACAACGCACCGTGGTGCGTGCTGCTCGAAAACTCCGACAGCGAATCCGAAGAGCACGCGCGCGCGCGTTTTGAAGCGCTGCTGGAAACCGCGTTTGAAATGGGCTGCGTGACCGACGCCGTGGTGGCCGAGAACCTCACCCAGGCGCACCAGCTGTGGCACATCCGCGAGAGCATTCCCCTCGCCCAGGCCGAAGAGGGCCTGAACATCAAGCACGACATCTCGGTGCAGATCTCGCGCATCCCCGCCTTCGTGGCGCACACCGATGCGGTTCTGCAGCGCGAGATCCCGGGCGTGCGCCTGGTCAACTTCGGCCACCTGGGCGATGGCAACCTGCACTACAACGTGCAGGCGCCGGCAGAAGGCGACCCCAAGGCCTTCCTGCGCGAATACGAGGACCATGTGAACCACCTGGTGTACGAGGCCGTGGCCGAGTTTGGCGGCTCGTTCTCGGCCGAGCACGGCATCGGCGAACTCAAGGCCGACAAGCTGGCCAAGTACCAGTCGCCCGTGGCGCTCTCCATGATGCGCGCCATCAAGCAGGCGCTGGACCCGCAGGGCATCATGAACCCGAAGCGCGTGCTGCAGTAAGAGCGGCTAAAAACACTCCGCGAAGCGGTTCTGGCTAGGCGCTGTGTCGCAGGCAGTACGAGCAGTACGACAAGTCACAGCAACGACGCCAGAAGAGTTTTGTGAGCCGCTCTACACCCACAGAAAGCTGACCCATGACCGCTGCCATCACCGTGCGCCCGGCTCAACCCGAAGACTACGCCGCCTGGCGACCGCTCTGGGACGGCTACAACGCGTTCTACGGCCGCTTTGGCGCCACCGCGCTGCCTGAGCACATCACGCAAGCCACCTGGCAGCGGTTTCATGACGCGGCAGAGCCCATGTTCTGCCTGGTGGCGCAGGACGATGCCAGCGGCGAACTCCTGGGCCTCACGCACTATGTGTTTCACCGCAGCATGACGCGCATCGAACCCGTGTGCTACCTCAGCGACCTCTTCACCCGCGAGGTCGCACGCGGCCGGGGTGTGGGGCGGGCGCTCATCCACGCCGTGTACGACGCAGCGCGCGCCGCAAAGTCGTCGCGCGTGTACTGGCAAACCCATGAGAGCAACACCGCCGGGCGCCAGCTGTACGACAAGCTGGCCAAGCACCATGGCTTCATCGTGTACGCCCAAGAACTCTGACCGCTGCCCCAAGGACCTGCGATGACCCTGCCCGACCTGCACCGCGCCATTGCCGAACACACCGGCACCTTCCTCTGCGAGCGCATCAACAAGCCGCAAGAAACCAAAACGGTGAACTTCCAGCACCACATCCAGCCGCCTGCAGCGCTGGATGCGCCACTGCCCGACGTGGGCCAGTTGCCAGCGTTCTACGCCACGATGGGCGGCGTTTTGCTGTACCACGACGCCAACACCGGCGATGCGGCCCGCTACATCGCCCCGCCCGCCGAATGGGCCGAGCTGCAAGAGGCGTTTGAGGGCTGGACGGAACATCTGAGCGACGAAGAACGCGAAGAGATCCTGCCCGACTGGATCGAGCACTGCCAAGTGATTGGCGAGACACCCCATTCGGGCAACTACATCCTGATGGCGACCGATGGCGAGTGCGCCGGCCAGGTGTTCGAGTTCGACCACGACGGTTTTGAATTCACCCACGTGGCTGACGACCTGGTGGACTACGTGCAGCGCCTGCTCCACCTCGACAGCCCCACGCTGGCCAACATCGCTTCGCACATGCGCTTCATCGACAAGAACACGGGGGCACAGTGGTGGATTCTGGAAATGAGCGACAACCAGGGCCACCCGGTGCGTACCGACGTGTGAGCTGCGGCAGGGCAGGAAGCACCTATCGCTATAAAAATGAGAGCTTTCAGCGCATATAAATTGCGCGCCAGAGGCCATTTTTACTAGAACATTCGCTCTCCCGTCCGTGACCCGAGGGGTCACGCCGCCGCCGAAAAGGTGACGTCACAACACCTTGCGCATTGGCTGTGCCTGTAGCCCCGCCCAGATTTGCACTGCTCCATGCGGCGCATAGCCATGGCGGCGATAAAAGGCCTCCGCAGTGCGCGTGCTCTCCAACCCCAAAGCTGCGAGCCCCACCTCGCGTGCATGGGCCTCCACGTGCTGCAGCAGGCCCCGCCCCACCCCTTGGTGCAAAGCCTCTGGCACCACATAGCAAAGCGCCAGCGTGGGCCGCGCCAGCAGCGCAAAGCCCACCATCGTGTCGCCTCGGTATGCCCCCCATGCTGCAGCGCCCGGCGCGGAGATCCACGCAGCCAGGTTCTCGGGCGTCTTGTTGGCCAGCCAGGCCATCAGGATGGTGGGGTCATGGCCGTGGTCCAGCGCACAGCAGTGGGTGATGGACTGGCGGATGACCGCGCAGGCGGCTTCTGCGGCATCGGGGCCCACAGGGACGATGCGGAGGGCTTCGGAGGCTGCGTTGGCGGGCCTCATGCCGATGCGGCCCGCGACAAGCCCACCAGCAACACCGCCAGCAATGCGTAGAACAAAGATCCGGCGATGTACAGGCCGCTCGCAGTCACCACGCGTTGACCCTCGCGCCGAAACGACAACGCTCCGGCGGGAGCGAACATGCGGGCTTCCTGGTGGCGCACATGCTCTGTGCGCCAGCGACCCAGGCTGAGCACACGCACCACCAATGCGCCAGTGAATATCAGCAGCACATCGACGGCTGACCACAGCACCGCAACCACAAGATCAGTCATTGGCATCCCCAGCGAATCGGCGACGTTGGATCATAGACGGCCCGCCTCCAAGGGTGCGGGCGCAACCCCCATGTCCGCGCGGGTCTTGGGCTGCGGGATGCTACTGGCTCCATGCGCGGGCAGCCTCCCAGCCCGGCGGCACGCAGCCTTGCTCCATCACGCACAAACTGGCGCTGGCCAGCGCATGGCGCAGCGCCTGCTGGCACGCATCGGCCGCCAGCGCTTCGACAAACCGCACAAAGCTCGCACCACCGGCAGCCTGCGATTGCCGCAGCAAATGCGCTAGCAGCCCTGCCAGAAAGCTGTCGCCCGCGCCCACGGTGTCTACCACTGGCAGCGGCTGGGCCTCTTTGGCAAAACGCTGCACGCCGTTGCGGTGCAGCAGCCAGGCGCCTTCCGCGCCCAGCGTGAGCGCCAGCAGATGGGCCTGTGGGTTCGCGGCCAGCAGGTGCTGCGCGCGGGCCAGGGCATCCACACCAGGCACGGCCAGATGCTCCAGGTCTTCGTCGCTGGCCTTGATGATGTGGGCGTGGGCCAGCGCGGCGTGCACCGTGGTGCGGTAGGCCGCCAGGTCGGGCATGACGGAGGGGCGCAGGTTGGCATCGACCACCACACAGCGGCCTGCGGCGCGCTGGGCGGCCAGCCACGGCAGGTAGATGGCAGTGTCACGCGCGTCGAGCGCCAGCGCGCCGGTGCACACCAACTGCAGCGCGGGCAAGGCGGCGCAGCTATCGCCCAGACCTGCGGCGGACGCGGCGCGGTCGGCCACGCCTTCGCGGTAGAAGGCGTAGTCGGGGTGGCCATGTGCGTCGAGGTTGACCACGGCCAGTGACGTGACCTGCTGCACGGGCTCGGGCTGGGCCAGCACCACGCCGTCAGCCACCAGTTGCGCAGCCAGTTCACGCCCAAAACGATCGCGCGACAGGGGGTTGAGGTACTGGGTGCCCACGCCTTGGCGGGCCAGCGCACGGCACAGGTTGTAGAGCGCGCCGCCCAGGCACGGCAGGTAGCTGCCATCGGGGCGGCGGATCAGGTCGATGAGGGCCTCGCCGGCAATGGCAGCGTGGATGGGCGCTGTGCCGTTGGAAATCGTGGATGCGGAAGTCATGGACGTTTGGAAGGAAGCAGACAGTGCGTCAGAACTGCGATTGCAGCGCGGGGTACAGCGCGACAAAGCGGGCATAGCGTTCGGCCAGCTGGGCTTGTTGTGCGGGCTGTGGCATGAAGGTAGCGTCAGCGGGCAGGGGCTGGCACCAGTGGGTTTCGTCACCACCGCAGGCCATGGCGGCCAGGCGCGCGGCGCCTAGGGCTGCGGCAGCATGTGCGCCCTGCGGGCGCTGCAGTGGGGTGCCCAGCGCGCTGGCCAGCAGCTGCGCCCAAGGGTTGCTGCGTGCGCCACCCCCGACGAGCGCCAGGGGCGCATCACTCCGACCTGTGTCACTACCCTTCCCCGGCCCTGCGGCGCGCATGGCGTTGAGGCCATCGAGCAGGCCAAAGCCCACGCCTTCCATCACGGCATAGGCCAGGTCCGCCGCTTCATGCTCGGCCCGCAGGCCCATGAACACGCCGGTGGCAGCCGCGTTGTTGTGCGGTGTGCGCTCGCCACTCAGGTACGGCAGAAACAGTGGCGCCTGCGCCTGGCGGCTGGCGCTAAGGGCTCCCACGGCGTCAGACAGTTGCGCCTCGTCGCCCCGCCCCGTGAGCCGGGTGATCCAGCCAAACGCACTCGCTGCACTGAGCATGACCGACATGTGGTGCCAGCGCTGCGGCAGCGCATGGGCAAAGGCGTGCACGGCGCGCTCGGTGGCAGGCGCAAAAGCGTCCGTCACGCGAAAGACCACGCCCGAGGTGCCCAGCGACACAAAGCCCTGCCCCGCAGTACGGGCGCCCACGCCCACGGCACTGGCGGCGTTGTCGCCCGCGCCAGCAGCCACGACGATGCTGTCACCGAGCCCCCAGCGGCGTGCCACATCGCTGCGCAGTGTGCCGGTGGGCGCACTGCCCTCGGCCAGCGCAGGCATGTGCGAAACATCGAGCCCACAGGCTTGCAACATGGCCGGGCTCCAGGCGCGCGCCTGCACGTCCAGCCACAGCGTGCCCGATGCGTCGGACATGTCGCTCGCCATATCGCCAGTGAGTTGCAGGCGCAGCCAGTCCTTGGGCAGCAGCACGGTGCGGATCTGGTCAAACACGGCGGGCTCGTGCTTGCGCAGCCACAGCAGCTTGGGCGCGGTGAAGCCGGGCATGGCGAGATTGCCGGTGATCTGGCGCGAGGTGGGCACAGCCGATTCCAGCTGCGCACATTCGGCGCTGGCGCGGCCGTCGTTCCACAAGATGGCCGGGCGCAGCACCTGGCCCTGCGCGTCCAGCACCACCGCGCCATGCATGTGGCCCGAGAGGCCGATGCCCCGCACCTGCGCCCACGCTGCGGGAGCCTGCGCGCGCAACTGCGCCACGGCAGTCTCCACGGCGGCCCACCAGTCGGCGGGGTGCTGCTCGCTCCAGGTGGGCTGGGGGCGCAGCTGGGGCACGGCGGCATCTTCCGTAGCGACCACAGTATGCGCATCGTCCAGCAGCAGGAGCTTGACACCCGAGGTGCCTAAATCGATTCCGAGGTACATGGGTGATGGACGGATGTCAGTGATTCACAGTGAAAGCCATGGCCCGGCCTTTGCCTTTGGCGGGCTGCGCGCAGGGGTCACGCAACAAGGGCCTCCCCCCCTCTCGGGGTGCAGATCCGGCTGGGGATCAGGAAGTCTTTCCAAACCTTCCAGCGCCCTGCTTGCGGTACTCGCTGGGCGTCATGCCCTTGATGTCCAGAAAGCGGCGGTTGAAGTTGGCCATGTTGTTGAAGCCCACGTCATAAGCAATGTGCGTGATGTAGCGCTCTGTCTCCATCAGCAACTGGCACGCGCGGTTCACGCGCACCAGGTTCACGAAGTCGGTGAAGGTATTGCCCGTGGCGCGGCGGAAGAAGCGCGAAAAGCGGCTCTCCGTCATGCCCAGCTCTTGCGCCAGGTCGGCCGCCGACAGCGGGTCGGCCAGGTGGTCGGTGATGCGGCTCACGATGGCGTTGATCTGGTCGAGCTGGGTGTCGTTGTCCTCGCTTTGCAGCTGCGTGCTCGACAGCAGACGAAAGTCGGTGCAGCGCGCCAAGTCGCTCATGAATTCGCAGAACGCGCCGAACCGGGCCAGCCCCTGGCGCGCCTTGATGCGGTGCCAATGCTCTTGCGCCTGCGCTTCCATGCCAAAGAACTCCACACCGTGGCGCGCGCGCTCCAGCAGAGGCAGCACCTCGCGCAACTCGGGGATGGTTTCGCTGCTGGCCACCAGGGGCGCGTGCGAGAACTGGATCACCAGGTCGCGCAGCGGCACGCCCCCTTCGGGCAGGTCCATGCTGATCCAGTTGTGCGGCAGGCGCGGACCCGTCAGCACCAGGTGGCCGGGCTGGAACTGCCCGATCCAGTCGCCCACGAACACCTTGCCCGAGGTCGCGGTGATCAGGTGCAACTCGTACTCGTCGTGGTAATGCCAGCGCGCCAGCGGCGTGGGAAACCCGTGCGACAAACAACGGATGAAGCCCGCCGTCTCGGGCGACTCGTAGCCCAGAGCGGGCGAGCGCACATAGTCGTGCTCCAGCTCGGGCTTGGTCTGGCGCGGGGCGATGGGCATCTTCACGGTCATGGCGATAGTGGGCTCAAATTACACCAGCATCAGGCGCCTGTCCGCTCCGCCACAAAAGCCAGCACGCGGGCATAGGCTTTGCGCAACGCGTCCACCAGTTGGGGGTGGCTGGCCATCTCGCCCCACAGGGTCGTGTCGGCCGCAAAGGCCGCCACAGGGTCAGCGGCATCGCAGATGGCATGGGCCACGGCGGGGTCCATGGCCTGGTCCTGGTAGCTGTAGGGGATCTGCCCCGCGTGCCAGCGCTGCAGGTAGGCCAGGAACAGCGCGGGCAGCATGGCCACGCTGTCGAACGACGCGTTGCGCGCCAGTCGGTCGCGGATGGTGGGCGCAATCATGCCGGGGATCTTGGAGAACGCATCCATGGCCACGCGCTGGTTGGTGTCGGCGATGGCAGGGTTGCCGAAGCGGTCCAGCACCACGTCGCGGTACTGCTCCAGGTTGATGGGGCATGGCTGCTCTGGGGTGTGGAGCACCGGGATCGCGTCGTCGGTGACGTAGTCGTAGGCCATCTGGCGAATGGCCGCGTCGTGTGTGCCTTCGTGGATGTACTGGTAGCCCGCCAGCGTGCCCGCCCAGGCAATGCAGCTGTGGGTGGCGTTGAGCAGGCGGATCTTGGCCTCTTCATGGGCCTGCACCGACTGCACCATCTCGACACCGACCGTTTCCCACGAGGGGCGGCCTGCGATGAAGTCGTCTTCGATGACCCACTGGATAAAGCTTTCACCCATGAGTGCGGCCTTGTCGCCCCAACCCGTTGCAGCCTTCACGCGCTCGGCCACATCGGGCGTGGGGCGCGGCGTGATGCGGTCCACCATGGCGTTGGGGCTGGTGGTGTTCTGCTCTACCCACTCTTTCAGTGGCGCATCGCCCAGCGCCTCGATGAACTGCAGCAGCCCGCCGCGCGAGCGGTCGCCGTTGTGGCGCAGGTTGTCGCAGTTCATCAGCGTCACAGCGCCCGCACCGGCTGCCCTGCGCGCGCGCAGGATGCTGACCAGGCCGCCATAGATGGTGTGACCTGCCTGGCCCGCCTTCACGGCCGCCAGGTCGGCGCGCAGGTCGGCAAACGTGGGCCAGTCCAGCTGGTTCTGTGCATCCAGGTAGTAACCCGCTTCGGTCACCGTGAAGCTGATGATGCGGGTTGCGGGGTCGGCGCCCATGGCAATCAGCGGGGCCAGGTCGTCCTGGTAGGGGATCACCCGCTGGATCGACTCGATGACGGTGTAGCTGCGCTCGCCTTGGGGGGTGACGGTTTCGAGCGTGTAGCGTCCATCCTGCGCTTGCAGCGCCGCGATGATATCGGCCATGTCGGGGCGCAGGTTGCCGCCTGCGATGGCCCAACCCGTGTCGCCCTGCTGGCGCAATGCGTGAACGTAAACGGCCTGGTGAGCGCGGTGGAACGAGCCCAGGCCCAGGTGCAGGATGAAATTCATGGTGCGTGACTGCAGGTTTCTAGAGATCAAAGTTCGTGGGCATCATCACGACGTCGCGGATGGTCATGCCGCGCGGGCGGGTGAGCATGAAGAGCACCACGTCGGCCACTTCGGAAGCCTCGATGAGGCTGCCGCTGGCCTTGGCCTCGGCGAGCTTCTCCGCGGGCCAGTCGGCCAGCAGCGAGGTGATGACTGGGCCGGGCGAGATGGAGCCCACACGAATACCGTGCTTGAACACCTGGCGTCGCACGGTCTGCACGAAGCAGTTGACCGCCCACTTGGACGATGCGTAGACGGGCTCCCACGGCGTGGGGAAATGCGCGGCCAGCGAGCTGGTGACGATGATGTCGCCCGTGCCGCGCTCGATCATGTGGGGCAGCACGTTGTGCACGTTCTTCATCACCACGTTGACGTTCAGGTGCAGCATGCGGTCGATGGCGTCGGGGTCGGCATCCACCAGGTCGCCGCCCACATACAGCCCGGCGTTGGCGTGGAAGATGTCGAGCTGACCAGCCAACGCCAGCGTGCGCTGCAGCAGGCTGGCGCATTGCCTGGCATCGAGCAGGTCCAGCACCAGCGGCAATGCGCCGGGGCCAATGGCTGCACACGCCTTGGTCAGCGCGGCCTCGTCACGGTCTATCAGCACCACACGCGCGCCAGCGTGGGCCATGGCTTGGGCACTGGCAAAGCCGATGCCCGATGCAGCGCCGGTAACGGCCGCCACCTTGCCTTGAAGTTCTTGTCCGGGGGGCATGGAAGCAGTCATGGCGGTCATACGGTCTGGCGGGCCACCACGCGGCCGTTCGGGTCGAACCAATGGGCGTGCGACGCGTCGATGTCCAGGCTCACCGCATCGCCCGCACGCAGGCTTGTGCGGTCGTTCTGGCGCGCCACAAACTGCGCCCCGCTGGGCGTGCTCACATAGATCAGCGTCTCTGCACCCAATGCTTCCACCAGGTCCACCTGGCCCGGCACCGGCGTCGCGCCGGTGTTGCGCACCGTGATGTTCTCGGGGCGCAGGCCGATGGCGCCGCCCTCCGCCCCGGAGGGTGCCTGCTGTTGTACAGGCGATGGCAGCTGCGGCAAGGGCACCACATTCATCTGCGGCGTGCCGATGAACTGGGCCACGAACTGGTTGGCGGGTCGGTCGTACAGCTCCAGGGGCGTGCCCACCTGCTCGATGACGCCGTCGCGCAGCACCACCACGCGGTCGGCCAGCGTCATGGCCTCGACCTGGTCGTGTGTGACGTAGATGGTGGTGGCGCCCAGGTCGCGGTGCAGCTTGGCGATCTCCACACGGGTCTGCCCGCGCAGCGCCGCGTCGAGGTTGGACAGTGGCTCGTCAAACAGGAACACCTTGGGCGCGCGCACGATGGCGCGGCCGATGGCCACGCGCTGGCGCTGCCCGCCCGACAGCTCCTTGGGCGTGCGCTGCAGGTACTGCGTGAGGTTGAGGATGCGCGCGGCGTTCTGCACCTTCTCGTCGATCACCTGCTTGTCCACCTTGGCGAGCTTGAGCGCGAAGCTCATGTTCTCGTACACGCTCATGTGCGGGTACAGCGCATAGCTCTGGAACACCATGGCCAGGTCGCGCTTGCTGGATGGCTGGTCGGTGATGTCGCGGCCGTCCAGCATCAGGGTGCCACCGTCGGTGGCTTCGAGCCCCGCGATCAGCCGCAACAGCGTGGACTTGCCGCAGCCCGAGGGGCCGACGAAGACGATGAACTCGCCTTGCTGGATGGTGAGGTCGATGCCCTTGATGGCGCGATGCTCACCAAAGAATTTCTCGATGCCGCGCAGTTGAAGGTAGGCCATGGAATCGGGTTCCTGAAATCTTGAAAACTGAGAGGAAAACTGCGGCTTACTTGACCGCACCAAACGTCAGGCCCTGCACCAGCTGCTTCTGGCTGAACCAGCCAAAGACCACGATGGGCGCAATGGCCATCAGCGAGGCGGCGGACAACTTGGCCCAGAACAGGCCCTCAGGGCTGGAGTACGACGCGATCAGCGTAGCCAGCGTGCCGGCCTTGGCGGCGCTGAGGTTCAGGCTCCAGAAGGCCTCGTTCCATGACAGCACCAGGCACAAGAGGCCGGTGGACGCGAGGCCGCCCATGCCCAGCGGCAGCAGCACCAGGCGCACCTCCTGCCACAGCGTGGCGCCGTCCATGCGCGCGGCTTCCAGAATCTCGCGCGGGATGTCCTTGAAGTGCGAATACAGCATCCAGACCATGATGGGCAGGTTGGACAGCGCAAACACGATGATGAGCGCAAGCTGCGTATCGAGCAGGTGGCTCTTTTGCGCCAGCACATAAATGGGTACCAGCGCGCCCACGGCGGGCATCATCTTGGTCGAGAGCATCCACATGAGGATGTCCTTGGTGTACTTGCCCTTGAAGAAGGCCATGGCGTAGGCCGCAGGCGCAGCCAGCATGAGCCCCACCAGGGTAGAGACCACGCTGGTGATGACCGAATTCTTGGCGTACAGCAAGTAGTCGCTGCGCTCCTGCACCTCGTGAAAGTTTTCGAGCGTGGGGACAAAGAACAGCTGCGGCGGCACGGCGATGGCCTGCAACTCGGTCTTGAACGCCGTGAGGAACAGCCAACCCAGCGGGAAAAACAGCAGCAGGGCCACGCCCCAGGCAGCGGCAGTGCGCAGGGCCAGCAGGCCCAGCGGGAAGTTGGAGCGGCGTCGTTTTGTCGTTGTCATGAGCGTTGCCCCGTCTTACTTGTCAAGGTTCTTGCCGACCATGCGGATCAGAAACACCGCCGCGATATTGGCCAGCAACACTGCGAACAGCGCACCTGCCGAGGCCACGCCCGCATCGAAGTTGAGCAGTGCCTGCTTGAAGATCAAGAAGGTGACGTTGGTGCTCGCATCGCCCGGCCCGCCACCCGTGGTGGTGTAGATCTCGGCAAAGATGCTGAGCAAAAAGATGAGTTCGATCATCACCACCACCGCCACCGAGCGCGCCAGGTGCGGCACATACAGGTAGCGCAGCTGCTGCAGGTAGTTGGCGCCGTCCATGCGCGAGGCTTCGAGCTGCTCGTGGTTCATGCTCTGCAATGCGGTCATGAAGATCAGCGTGGCAAACGGCAGCCATTGCCACGACACCATGACGATCACCGAGAACAACGGGTGGTCCGTGAGCCAGTCCACCGGGGCCGCGCCGAAGAACATCCACACCTGGGCGAGCACGCCGTAGATGGGATTCATCATCATGTTCTTCCACATCAGCGCGTTCACCGTGGGCATGACGAAAAACGGCGAAATCAACAGCACCCGCACGATGCCACGGCCCGCAAACGGCTCGTTGATGAGCAGCGCAATCGCAATGCCGAACACCACCGTGATGAGAATCACACTACCCAGCAGCAAGATGGTGTTGACCACCGCCGTGCCAAACGACGGGTCGGTGACGAAATACTCAAAGTTCTCCAGCCCGGCAAAGCCGGTCTGGTCCGGCTGCATGAGGTTGTAGCGGATGAGCGAGAAGTAGATCGTCATCACCAGCGGCACGATCATCCACAGGAAGAGCGTGGCCATGGCAGGCGTGAGCAGCAGGCGGGGTAGCAGGCGGCGGTTCATGGGAATTCCGATACAGACTTACACAGCGCAGTGAGGCAAGCGCCCAGTTGGCGTAGCGAGCGGCCCGAGGTGGGGGTGCTGTACCGCAGTCGTACTCCCGTACGGCGAGGAACACCGCCCCCAGATCGGGCCGCGCAGTAGCCCAATGGGTGCTTGCCTATTTGTAGTAGCCGGCCTTCTTCATTTCGCGGTCAGCCGCCACCTGGCCGGCCTTGAGTGCCGCGTCCACCGTCGTCTTGCCTGCCAGCGCAGAACTCATCTGCTGACCCACGGCGATACCGATGGCCTGGAACTCCGGAATGGCCGCGAACTGCACGCCCACATACGGGCTCTTGGGCAAGGTCGAATCCGTGGGGTTGGCCGAGTCGATGGCGGTCTTCTCTGCGGCGGCAAAACGCGCGGCCTTCTGGAATTCCGGCGAGGCGTAGGTGCTCTTGCGCGTGCCGGTGGGCACGTTGGCCCAGCCGTTGGTCTTGGCCACCAGCTGGATGTAGTCCTTGCTGGTGGACCAGGTGATGAACTTCTGCGCGGCGTCGACCTTTTTGGAACCAGCCGGGATGGCCAGATTCCACGACCACAGCCAGTTCGCGCCCTTGGGCGTGTTCATGGTGGGCGCCTGGGCAAAGGCCATCTGGTCGGCCACCTTGGACTGCTTGGGGTCGGCCACGAACGATGCGGCGATGGTGGCATCCACCCACATGCCGCACTTGCCGGAGTTGGTCAGCGCCAGGATCTCGTTGAAGCTGTTGGCCGACGAGCCGGGCGGGCCATAGTTCTTGAGCAGATCGACGTAGAAGGTGATCGCGTCCTTCCAGGGCTTGGATTCGAGCTGCGGCTTCCACTGCATGTCGAACCACTGGCCGCCGAAGGTGTTGACCAGCGTGGTCAAAAACGCCATGTTGTCACCCCAGCCTGGCTTGCCGCGCAGGCAGATGCCGTACACGCCGTTCTTGGGGTCGTGCATCTTGGCGGCCAGGTCCTTGATCTGCGGCCAGGTGGGACGCTCAGGCACCTGCACGCCGGCCTTGTCGGCCAGGTCCTTGCGGTACATCAGCATGGAGCTTTCGCCATAGAACGGCGCAGCAAACAGCTTGCCGTCCACCGTCAGGCCATTGCGTACGGCGGGCAGCAGGTCATCCACGTCGTAGGCAGCATCGGTCTTCAGCTCCTGCAGCCAGCCCTTCTTGCCCCAGATGGGCGCTTCGTACATGCCAATCGTCATCACGTCGAACTGGCCGCCCTTGGTGGCGATGTCGGTCGTCACGCGCTGGCGCAGCACACCTTCTTCGAGCGTGACCCACTTGAGCTTGATGTCGGGGTTCGCCTGCTCGAAATTCTTGCTGAGCTTTTGCATCTCGATCATGTGGCCGTTGTTCACAGTGGCAATCACGAGTTCTGTCTGCGCATGCGCAGCGGCTCCGCACAGCGATGCCGCCAGGGCGGCAACGGCCAGAGCCAGGCGAGTGTGTGGACGAGTGGAACGGTGCATCGGAACGTCTCCTGCGTAGTTGGTATGGATCTGCCATTCAACGCCAGTCGAATCTCGGCATTGATGGGCTGAACGATACCGATGCTCTGATGCTCAGTTGATACTTTGAAAAGCACTACACATACTAAATTTCGCCAGAATCTCAGGATTTATACCTAGTCGCATCAATTGGGTATGTGCATTGTTGGCCTGGGGTGCCCGCCCTGGCGCTGCGGGGCGCTGCGCTCATTTGACCCAAGGGCGCGTCCTGAGTGGGCCTACTGTTTCCAAAACTGGAACAGTCAGTTTGCGACTCAGTGGTTTTTCCATGAACACCATCGGCGTACAGTTCAACCCATCGATGAGCCGAACCCGCAAGGCGACTCACCGAACCCGGTTCAGGAATGGTTTTTGACCCGGCTTTTTTGAGACGCTTTTCAACTTCAAGGACTTATCCATCATGAACAACACCGCACGTTTCCTGTCTATCGCCGCTGTCGCCGCTTTCGCTTCTTTTGGCGCCCAGGCTGACGAAGCCGATGCTTCGCAGTTCGCCACCAAGTTTGAAACCAACCGCACCCGCGCTGAAGTGGCTGCTGAAGCCGCTACCGTGGCCCAGACCCGCTCGATCGAGCCCGCTGGTTCGCGTGTGGTGACCTACAAGTCCACGGCCGACCGTGCTGCCGTGCGTGCCCAGGCTGCTGAAGCAGTGCGCACTAGCCAGATCCCTTCCGGCGAACTCGGCGCTCTGTAAGCCGTCCCGGAATCAACGGACCTCGCCCCCCACCCCATCAAGAATCGAGATCACCATGAACAAGACAACACGTTTCCTGTCCATCGCTGCTGTGGCTGCTTTCTCCGCTTTCGGCGCCCACGCTGACGAAGCCGACAGCTCGCAATTCGCACTCAAGTTCGACACCAACCGCACCCGTGCCGAAGTGGCTGCTGAAGCCTCTACCGTGGCCCAAACACGCAGCATCGAACCCGCTGGTTCGCGTGTCGTGACCTACAAGTCGACTGCCGACCGTGCTGCAGTGCGCGCCGCAGCGGCCGAAGCCGTGCGCACCGGCAAGATCCCATCGGGCGAAATCAGCGCGATGTAAGAACGCGGACCTTCCCGGGTGGCGGCCTCTCACTGTTGTGGACATGTGCCCCCGGACTCTCAGAAAGGGCTCCCATGTGGGAGCCCTTTTTTATAGGCAAAAAGCTCAGGCCACCAGCGTCTTGAACATCACGTGGGCATCGACATAGCCCAGCGTGTGGTGCCGGAAGGCCCCGGGCAGCGTGCCCACGATCGCAAAGCCCAGGTGCTGCCACAGCCGCACGGCGCGCACGTTGCTGGCCACCACCAGGTTGAACTGCATGGCGCGAAAGCCCATGGCCACGGCCTGCTGCTGGGAGTGCTCACACATCAACGAGGCCACGCCCTGCCCCTGCGCGGTCGGCGCCACCACATAGCCACAATTGCACACATGGGCGCCCTGCCCAGGCTGATTCGGCTTGATGAAGTAGGTGCCCAGAATCTCCCCGCCCACGCCCAAGGCGACAAAGGTCGCAGCAGGCAGCTCTACCCAGGCTTTGTGGATCTCGGCCTCGGTGCTGTCGGGGGCAAACGCATACGTGTCTCCCGCCTGGAAGGTGGTGCGCAGGATGGGCCATACGGCGGGCCAGTCGGCAGCCTGGAGGGGGCGGATGGTGACGGGGGTATCGGAAGTCGTCATGGGAAGTGCAGTGGATGGATGGCGAGTCTGGCATTCTCCCGCTCCGCATAAAATCCGCCGTCGGCAACGGCCACCCCTTGATGGCGGCGCCCTACCCTGAGTGATCCATCCCATGACCCAGCCTTCTGCTGCCCCGGCAGTTCCTGCCTTGCCCACCCGCCCCGTGCGCTCCCAGTACGAAGATTTCATGCGCCATGTGTTCACCCACGGCGTGGACAAGTCGGACCGCACCGGCACCGGCACCAAGAGCGTGTTCGGCCACCAGATGCGGTTTGACCTGAAGGAAGGTTTTCCGCTGGTCACGACCAAGAAGGTGCACCTCAAGTCCATCATCCAGGAGTTGCTGTGGTTCCTGACCGGATCGAGCAACAACAACTGGCTGAAAGAGCGCGGCGTGACCATCTGGGACGAATGGGCGCGCGAGGACGGCGACCTGGGCCCGGTGTACGGCGTGCAGTGGCGCAGCTGGCCGACGCCGGACGGCGGGCACATCGACCAGATCAGCGACGTCATCCAAACGCTCAAGACCAACCCCGACTCGCGCCGCATCATCGTGAGCGCCTGGAACGTGGCCGAGCTGCACAAGATGGCGCTCATGCCGTGCCACGCTTTCTTTCAGTTTTACGTAGCCCCGGCGCAAGAGCCCGGCGGGCGCGGCACGCTGTCTTGCCAGCTGTACCAGCGCAGTGCAGACATCTTTCTGGGTGTGCCGTTCAACATCGCCAGCTATGCGCTGCTGACCCACATGGTGGCCCAGCAGTGCGACCTGGAGGTGGGCGACTTCGTCTGGACGGGTGGCGACTGCCACATCTACAGCAACCACCACGAGCAAGTGCAGACCCAGCTGGCGCGCACGCCCTACCCCTACCCTGTGCTGAACATCAAACGCAAGCCGGACAGCATCTTCGACTACGAGTACGAAGACTTTGAAGTGGTGGACTACCAGTGCCACCCTGCCATCAAGGCGCCCGTGGCAGTCTGACCTGACCACTGCACCAGCCAGCCTGCGGCACAGGCCCCGCTTTCACCCATAACCAATACAACGAGCTTCTATCTATGTCTTCCGGCGGATTCCACGTACACGGCCCCCACGACCACGCGGTCGAACATGCCACCCACGGCCACGATGCTGCGCACCACGGCGCGGACCATGGCGGCGGCTCGTCCACCAACAAGATCGCCATGTTCACGGCCATCGTGGCGACGGTGGGTGCCATCTTTGCCTACATGGGCGGCGCCACCCAGGCCAATGCGGGCCTGATGAAGAACGATGCGGCCATCAAAAAGACCGAGGCCTCCAACCAGTGGAATTACTTCCAGTCCAAAAGCACCAAACAAAGCCTGGCAGAGCTGGCCCGTGACCTGACCCCGGCCGAAGCCGAGAAGGTTAAATACCAGGCCAAGATCGACCGCTACGAAAAAGAGAAGAACGAGATCAAGACCGCGGCCGAAAAGCTGGAGGCCGATGCCCACGCCTTCGATCAGCAAAGCGAGGCCCAGATGCACCAGCACCACCGCTGGGCCCAGGCCACCACCGCGCTGCAGGTGGCGATTGCCCTGGCCGCGATTGCGCTGCTGACCAAGAAGAAGTGGCTGGAATACGGCATGTACGGCGTGGCCGCCGTGGGCCTGGGTGTGGGCGCGCTGGCGTTCCTGCACATCTGATCCCCTCCCCACTCACGCACCGAGCGAGCCCCATGCCCCTGCACCTCATCTACGCCCGCGCGGCCAACGGCGTCATCGGCAAGGACAACCGCCTGCCCTGGCACATCCCCGAGGACATGGCGCACTTCAAGCAGCTCACCCAGGGCTGCCCGGTGGTCATGGGCCGCAAGACCTGGGACTCGCTGCCCCCGCGCTTTCGCCCCCTGCCCGGCCGCACCAACATCGTGGTGACGCGGCAGGCCGACTGGCAGGCCGAGGGTGCCCACCGCGCAGGCAGCCTGGCCGAAGCCCTGGCGCTGTGCGACGCAGGCAAAACCGTGTGGATCATTGGCGGCGCGCAGATCTATGCCGAATCCTTGCCCCTGGCGGACTGCTTGGAGGTGACGGAGATCGCCCAGGACTTTGACGGCGATGCCTATGCCCCCGTGCTGGGCGCAGAATGGGTAGAAACCGCCCGCGAGCACCACGTGAGCACCAACGGGCTGCCGTTCAGCTTTGTGACCCGTGTGCGCCGCGCCTGACGCTTCTGCCTCTTCCCTCATTCACTCACATTTTGATAGCTGCCAGCGCATGATCCACTAGCGCTACCGGCCAAAAACCATGCAAATTGCCACCTGGAACGTGAACTCCCTGTCGGTGCGCCTGCCCCAGGTGCTGGCCTGGCTGGCCGCCAACCCGGTCGATGCCCTGTGCCTGCAGGAGCTCAAGCTCACCGACGACAAGTTTCCCCACGACGCGTTGAAAGAGGTCGGCTACGAAGCCGTGGCCTTCGGCCAAAAGACCTACAACGGCGTGGCCATCCTGAGCCGCCACCCGCTGCGCGATGTGGTGCGCAACATCCCCGCCTTTGGCGACGAGCAGGCCCGCGTCATAGCCGCCACGCTGGACACGCCGGCAGGCCCGCTGCGCCTGCTCAACGGCTACTTCGTCAACGGCCAGGAGCCGGGCTCGGAAAAGTTCGCCTACAAGATGCGCTGGCTGCAGGCGCTGCAGGACATGGTGCGCGCCGAGATGGCCGCCCACCCGCGCCTGGTGCTGGTGGGCGACTTCAACGTGGCGCCCGAAGACCGCGACTCGTACGACCCCGAGGGCCTGCGCGAGACCATCCACCACACCACCGAAGAGCGCAACCACTTCCAGGCCCTGCTGGCCCTGGGGCTGACCGATGCCTTCCGCATGTTCGAGCAGCCCGAGAAGAGCTATTCCTGGTGGGACTACCGCATGCTGGGTTTTCAGAAAAACCGGGGCCTGCGCATTGACCACATTCTGGTGAGCGAGGCCCTCAAGCCCACGGTGACGGCCTGCGTGGTGGACCGCGCCCCGCGCAAGAACCCACAGCCCAGCGACCATGCGCCGGTGGTTGTCACGATGAGCGCCTGATGCACCCTTGAGCCGCTCCGCACGCGATGCAAAAAAGGCTGCCAGAGGAATGCTCTGGCAGCCTTTTTCTTGGGGTCAGCCCTCAGCGCAGCAACCGACGCCCGGTCAGGTGCGGTTTACCCAAGGGTCGCCCTTGGCACCTGGGATCAGGGCCGGGGCGAGAACCCGTCGCGCAGCGCACGCACCTCGTCGTGGTTGCGCTGGGCGCCTTGGGCCTGGCGCTCCACCAGAGCGCGCACATCGGCAGGCAGCGTCGCCTTCAGCGCCTTGCGGTAGCGGGCCACCGCAGCGTCCTCGCCACGTTCGCACTCTTCGAGCACGGCCTTATCGTCCTGGGTGGACAACGCTGTCTTCACCGACACCCAGCCCCGGTGCAACGCGCCCGCCACGGTCCCCCCCTGCGCAGGGTCGCCATTGAGGCGGCGGATCTCGTGTTCCAGCTCCACGGCGGCAGCCGCACACTCGCGCGAGTGGCGCTGGAAGATGCCCTTGAGCTGGCCCGACTCTGCGTGCTCGGCACAGGCATGGAAGCCGTATTCGCCGTCACGTGCAGACTCCAGCAGGTCGTTGAGCACATCGACCACGTCTTCGGCGTCGATCACGTCCATCGGACGGTCGCTGGCCAGCGCAGTGCGGTTGGCGGCGCGCTCCCACGCGGCGCGGGTGGCGGGGCGCACATCGGTCCAGGCCAGGCCATCGCTGCCGTGGCGTGCACGCCAGTCGTCGGCCAGGCGCGGCTCGATGGCGTCAAAGTCGCCCTCGTAGCGGCCTACCGACGACCAGCCCAGTTCATAGGCAGGACGGTATTGGTCGTACGTGCGGCCGCCCACGTAGTAGGGCTCGCGGTGGTAGGTCTCGCGCCAGTAGGCGTCTTCTTCGGTGGGGTTGACGGCCTCGGCAGCCGCCTTGCCTGCCAGGCCGCCCGCCACAGCACCCGCCACGCCACCAATGGCAGCGCCGACCGGGCCGCCAAAAGCACCTGCAGCAGCCCCGGCAGCGGCGCCCCCGAGGGCGGCGCCCACGCCCGTTCCGACGGGGTGAGCACCTGGCTCATTGGTCAAGGGGTCACGGTTGGCATCGTTGAAATCCGACATAGGAACATCTCCGGTTGGTTGACAGTGACTTCATTGTTGAAGCCACCTCCGAAGTGCCGGGTCGGCCCAGGGAGGGCCTGCATGTAGGACATGGCCCGCCATGCAGTGCGATGCGCAGCGCGCATACGGGCCCGGTTACAGCGATGCCACCAGCGATGTAATGGCAACTTGCATTGCTACGATTTCAATAGCTGCAGAGGCATGATAAACAAGCACCTGCAGCCATTTTCATGCTTCATCCGGCGCATCCAGGCCCAGCTCCTGGATCTTGCGGGTGATGGTGTTGCGCCCAATGCCCAGGCGCTGCGCGGCTTCCATGCGGCGGCCATGGGTGGCCACCAGGGCCGTGCGGATCAGGCGCGACTCAAAGCGCCGCGTGAGCGCGTCCCACACCTCGGGCTGACCGCCTGCGAGCAGTTTTTGCGCTTCGGTTTCCAGTGCCTGCTCCCAGCTGTGGGCAGCAGCCACAGGGGCTGCGGCGGCGTCGGCCGACCAGGACGCAACGGCCGCAGGTGCAGACGCCGACACTGGAGCGGACACCTGCGCTGCAGGGTGCAGGCCCCCCACCAATTCGGGTGCAGGCTGCGCCACTGGCGCAACGGGCGCCAGCGGGGCCACCGGCATCGATGTCACCGTGGCCGCCGCAGGCTCGGCGCCCGCCGTGGCGCGCACGGGCGGCTGGTACACCGGGGCTTCCAGCACCTCGGGCGGCAGGTCCTGCAGCGAGATCACCTGGGCAGGCGCCATCACCGTGAGCCAGTGGCAGATGTTCTCCAGCTGGCGCACGTTGCCCGGGAAGGCAAACTGCTCCAGCCGCGCCAGTGCCGAATCGGCAATGCGCTTGGGCTCCACGCCCAGCTGCCGCGCGCTTTGCTGCAGAAAGTGGCGCGTGAGCATGGGCACGTCTTCATGCCGCTCGCGCAGCGCGGGCAGGCGCAGGCGGATCACGTTGAGGCGGTGGAACAAGTCCTCGCGGAAGCCGCCTTCCTTGACGCGCTGCTCCAGGTTCTGGTGGGTGGCGGCGATCACGCGCACATGGGCTTTGACGGCCGCATGGCCGCCCACACGGTAGAACTGGCCGTCGGACAACACGCGCAGCAAGCGCGTCTGCAAATCAAACGGCATGTCGCCGATTTCGTCGAGGAACAGCGTGCCGCCCTCGGCCTGCTCGAAGCGGCCGCGCCGCTGGGTCTGGGCGCCGGTGAAGGCGCCGCGCTCGTGGCCGAAGAGTTCGCTCTCCAGCAGGTCCTTGGGAATGGCGGCGGTGTTGATGGCCACAAAGGGGCCGTCTGCCACGGGCGAGTGTTTGTGCAGCGCGCGCGCCACCAGCTCCTTGCCCGAGCCCGATTCGCCGGTGATGAGCACCGTGACCTGGCTTTGCGACAGCCGCCCGATGGCGCGGAACACATCCTGCATGGCGGGCGCCTGGCCCAGCATTTCGGGGGTCGCGGTCTGGCGCTCTTCGGTGACTTCTTCGCGCTGGCTTTCTTCGACCGCGCGGCGGATCAGTTCCACCGCCTTGGGCAGGTCAAACGGCTTGGGCAGATACTCGAACGCGCCGCGCTGAAAGGCCGACACCGCACTGTCGAGGTCCGAGTACGCCGTCATGATGATGACGGGCAGGCCGGGCTGCAGCTCGCGCACCTTCTCCAGCAGTTGCAGGCCCGAACCTCCCGGCATGCGGATGTCGCTCACCAGAACCTGGGGGCCCTGGCGCGCGGGGTCGCCTGCGGTGACATCGGCCAGTGCGTCCAGCACTTCGCGGGGGTGCGTGAAGCTGCGCGTGGGCAGGTTCTCGCGGGCCAGCGCCTTTTCCAGGACGAAGCGGATCGAGGGGTCGTCATCTACTATCCAGATCGGCTTCATATGTTTTTCTTACCTTCCCTGTGGTTGCGTGTCAGGGACCGTCATGCGCTGTCAGGGCAAGGGGATCAGGATTCGGAAGTCGGTGCGACCCGGTACGCTGTCGCATTCGATCAACCCGTGGTGACGCTGCACGAAGGTTTGCGCCAACGTCAGCCCCAGCCCTGATCCGCCGTCCCGACCCGATACCAGTGGATAAAAAATCCGCTCCTTGATGGCATCGGGTACGCCCGGTCCGTTGTCGATGACATGCAATTCCAGTGCCAGCCGGTAGCGTTGTCGGCCGAACGTGACCTGGCGGGCCACACGCGTGCGCAGCGTGATCACGGCATCCCCCTTGGCGATTCGCTCTGACAGCGCCTGGGCTGCGTTCTGCACGATGTTCAGCACCGCCTGAATGAGCTGCGCGCGGTCCCCGCGAAACTCGGGAATCGAGGTGTCGTAGTCGCGCTGCACCCTGAGGCCCTGCGGGTATTCGACCAGCACGAGCGAACGCACGCGCTCGCACACCTCGTGGATGTTCACATCGCCCACCAGGTGCGGGTGGCGATGGGGCGCGAGCAGCCGGTCCACCAGGCTTTGCAGGCGGTCGGCCTCGTGGATGATGACCTGGGTGTATTCGGTGAGCTCCCGGTTGTCGAGCTCCATCTCCAGCAGCTGTGCCGCGCCCCGAATGCCGCCCAGCGGGTTCTTGATCTCGTGGGCCAGGTTGCGGATCAGCTCCTTGTTGGCCTGGGCCTGGTCACGCAGGCGCTCTTCGCGGTCCTGGCGGGCCTGCTGCTCCAGCGGCCACAGCTCCACCAGGATTTCGCCCACCTGCTCGGCATCGGCCACGTTGACGTGCACGGGCACCGGGTCCTGGTGCAGGCGCTTCAGGCTGGCCTCGTAGCGCAGCGCGGCAAAGTCCTTGCCCCGGGCGCCCGCCAGTGCGGTCTGCAGCAGTGCCGGGTCGGTGAAGAAGGTGGAGAAGTCCGCCCCTTCCAGGGTACGGCGCGAGAGGCCCAGTGTGTTTTCCAGCGCGGCATTGGCAAACTGCACCGCGCCATCGTCAGCGCGCAGCACCGCCACCAGGGTGGACATCAGGTCCAGGGAATGAAAACGCCCGGTGTCAGTGCCGGGAAGGTCGGAGGAAGAAGGGGCACTCACACGCAATCACCGCTATCAGTTGGTGGGTGCAGCAGGGGCAGGCAGGCGGGCAATCTCGCGCTTGATACCCGCAATGTCACTCTCGCTGCGGGCCACGCTGGCCTTGAGTTCAGCCGTGCGTTCGGTGTAGCGCTGGGGGTTGCGCAGATCGAGTGCGTTGCGCTCGGGGGCGCCGTTGTTGTATTCCTTGAGCAGTTCGGCATGGCGCGTTTCCGCCTTGCGCAGCTCGGACTCCAGAATCGCGCGGGCATCCGAGTCGCGAGATTTTTGTTCGTTGTTGCTGACGCGTGGAGCGTTGGCAGGCGAGGTCGCAGACGACGGGGCTGCCGCACCACCCGCTGCAGGAGCTGCGGCAGACGCTGGGCGGGTGCCCTGCACCACGGTAACGTTGCCGCCCTCCACCAGCTTGCAGCCGCGCTCCTTGGCTTGCTGGGCGTTGTTGGTGTATTCGTTGCCGCAACGGTAGATGCGGTCTTGCGCCTGGACTGCGGGGACGGTGGCGGCGATGAGGAGCAGGGTGATGAGCGTTTTATTCATTCGGTTTCCTCGCACTGACATGCAGGGGACAGGGGAGTATCCCCCAATCACCCTACATCTCCAATCCAACAAGGGCAGACCCTTGAAGGGCTGTGTATACGGATGCAACACCTGGCGTCTTGGTTCCGCCGCACGCGTTCGGCGCAGGTAGCGCCGCCGCCCGCCCATGAAAAAAGGCGGCTTGCGCCGCCTTTTCTTGAGCAATGGTCTGCAGGCAGACGATTACAGCGAGTAGTACATGTCGTACTCGACAGGGTGCACTGCCATGCGGAAGCGGGTCACTTCGTTCATCTTCAGATCGATGTAGGCGTCGATCATGCTGTCGGTGAACACGCCACCCTTGGTCAGGAACGCGCGGTCCTTGTCCAGATGTTCCAGGGCCTGGTCCAGGCTGTGGCACACGGTGGGCACCAGCTTGTCTTCTTCTGGAGGCAGGTGATACAGGTCCTTCGTAGCGGCTTCGCCAGGATGGATCTTGTTTTCCACGCCGTCCAGACCGGCCATCAGCAGGGCTGCGAAGCCCAGGTAGGGGTTCATCAGTGGATCGGGGAAGCGGGCTTCCACGCGACGGCCCTTGGGGTTGGCCACGTAAGGGATACGGATCGAAGCGGAACGGTTCTTGGCCGAGTAGGCCAGCTTCACCGGGGCTTCGAAGTGAGGCACCAGGCGCTTGTAGCTGTTGGTACCGGGGTTGGTGATGGCGTTCAGGGCACGTGCGTGCTTGATGATGCCGCCGATGTAGTACAGCGCGAAGTCCGACAGACCAGCATAGCCGTCGCCAGCGAACAGGTTCTTGCCGTCCTTCCAGACGGACTGGTGCACGTGCATGCCGGAGCCGTTGTCGCCGTGGTAAGGCTTGGGCATGAAAGTGGCGGTCTTGCCGTAGGCGTTGGCCACGTTGTGGATCACGTACTTTTGCAGGATGGTCCAGTCGGCGCGCTCAACCAGGGTGCTGAAACGGGTACCGATTTCGTTCTGGCCGGCGCCCGCCACTTCGTGGTGGAACACTTCGACCGGAATGCCCAGGGATTCGAGGATCAGGGACATCTCGGCGCGCATGTCTTGCGTGCTGTCGACGGGAGGCACGGGGAAATAGCCGCCCTTGACGGTGGGGCGGTGGCCACGGTTGCCGCCTTCGAGCTTGGCGCCTGTGTTCCAGGGGGCCTCGTACTCTTCGATTTCGTAGAACGTGTTGTTGGGTTCAGTGCTCCAGCGCACGCCGTCGAAGATGAAGAATTCTGGCTCGGGACCGAAGTAGGCCGTGTCGCCCAGGCCGGAGGCCTTCAGATAGGCTTCAGCACGCTTGGCAATGGAGCGGGGATCGCGGTCGTAGGCCTTGCCATCAGTGGGCTCGATCACGTCGCAAGTCAGAATCAGCGTCGTTTCTTCAAAGAACGGATCGATGTTGGCCGTGCTCGGGTCGGGGATCAGCTGCATGTCGGAGGCTTCAATGCCCTTCCAACCGGCGATCGACGAGCCGTCAAAGGCATGGCCCGAAGTGAACTTGTCTTCGTCGAAGTGAGAGACGGGCACCGTGGTGTGCTGTTGTTTGCCACGGGTATCAGTGAAACGGAAGTCAACGAACTTGACTTCGTTCTCCTTCACCATCTTCATCACGTCTGCAACGGTCTTGGCCATCAGGTTCTCCTGGATAAAGCGCTTGTTGAAAAAAGAGTTTGCCGAAATAAAAGCAGTTTGCGTGCCAGCCGAGTGCAGCACCGCACTATGAAGGAGCGCTACCCGCGACAGGTCGGCGTGGCATGCGCCAAAAAGCACCAATACGGTGCAATCTATCTACCAAATCTGAGTCTCACAGGTTGCGCACCAATTCGGGGCCGCAATTTGCACCAAATTCGTGCAATCCTGTTTTCAAAGCCTGCCATGCAGCAGGCACCGAGGACGCGGGCCCTTTGACACCCAGTTCGATATGCCGCCCGTATTGTGGATGATCTACGCTGGGCAAACTGAACACCCGCACATCCGGGTGCGATTTTTCAATCTGCTCCATGAGGGGCGTCAAGGCTGCCTCCATCGCACCATAAACCACCACCGACTGCTCGGTCTGCGGTGCCCGGTTGAAATGGGCTGCGTAGTGCTGCTCCAGCACCCACTCGATCATGGGCCAGGCCATGACAGGAAAGCCCGGAACGAAGTGCACTGCACCGCCCCCAGCCCCGTCGCAACTGAAGCCGGGAATCTTGTTGTAGGGATTGGGGATGATGCGCGCGCCCACCGGGAACATGCCCATGTTGAGGCGGTGCACGTTGTCGGACCGGTCGGGCTCATAGGGCACGCCCTGCTCGCGCGCCACATCCTGCATGCGTTCGCGGATCAGCGTCTCGGCTTCTGGGTGCAGGGCCAGATCCCGGCCCAGGGCACGTCCAGCACATTGCCGCGTGTGGTCGTCAGGGGTTGCGCCAATGCCGCCACACGAGAACACCACATCGGCCGACGCGAACGCCCGCTGCAAAGTGGCCGTGATGCGGTCCGGGCTGTCGCCCACATAGTCGGCGTAGGCCAGCGACAGGCCCCGCGCCGATAACAGCTCGATCACCTTGGGCATGTGCTTGTCGGCCCTTTTGCCTGACAGTAACTCGTCACCGACGATGATGAGACCAAAGGTGGGGGTCATGGGGGATTGTCTCCAGGGTTCGGATTTGCAGGGGGCGGCAGCGCGGGGGCTGGGGGTGCCGCCATGTTCAATGCTGGCGCTTCTTTGGGGTGCACAGCCGCTTCGGCCAATGGGGCGGGCCCGGTCATCGGCGCCATCGTGGCCCGCTCGGCACGCAAGCGCTGCAGGGCGGCCAGACCATAGTGCGTGAACCACAGCGAGGAAAACGCGAACACCAGGGTGTAGATCCAGATAGCCAGCGGCACCAGCACAAAAAACGCGGCGGCAAACACCACGCCCGATGCCCACACAATGCTGGGCGCTGCCCCGAGGTAGCCCGTGACAATGCCAATGCCCAGCAGGCTGCTGCGATGGCGGCGGAATATCTCCAGGCGCTCTTCCTTGCTGGCGTGGTCTGCCAGGGCGTCGAACACCATCACCCGGTA
Organism: Acidovorax delafieldii; assembly: GCF_007993815.1. GTDB lineage: Bacteria > Pseudomonadota > Gammaproteobacteria > Burkholderiales > Burkholderiaceae_C > Acidovorax > Acidovorax delafieldii. The sequence continues at coordinate 4,915 of NZ_VJWE01000019.1, read as the reverse complement.
GGTCAGCCAACCCCAGATCAGCGGCGGCAGGATGAGCACCAGTGGCGGCACCAGCCACAGCGGAACGGACACCACCAGCGCCACCAGCGCCAACACCGTGGACCCTACCGACCAGGCCACACTCGCAATGAAGGACCCGCCCTTCTTGCGCTCCAGATCCGGAAACCGCCGCGCAGCCACCAATGCCACCAGGGCGGGGGTCATGAGTACCGCTACGGCCAGCAGCGACACCACCACCAGCACAGGCGCCACGGCCAGCACCACCATCAACGGCGCCATGACAGCAGTCACATCCCCCAGGCCCCAGCCCTGAAGCCAACCCCAGACGCTGGCCAGCAATGAGGACGCATCGAGCAATGCGCGCATCCCCTGCACCGCCGCGTCCCAGTAGAAGTAACCCAGGCCGAGTGCCAAAACGGCGATCAAGAACAGAGGCAAGAGCGACAGCGCAATCACCCGCGGACGCAGGCAATAGGCAGCGGCACGCCAGAAAGAATCAAGCAGTAATCCCATGGCGGCAAGCATACAGGCAGCACCCGCCAAGCCGCTCAGGCCTTGCCCAGCAACCTCAGTACGCCCCGCCATTGCTGGGACCAGAACCCCACGCCGTAGTCGCGCACACGGCCATCGGGGCCCGGCTCGACCTGGTCGCGCACGCCCGTGGGGTCAAAGCGCTTTTCAAAGTTGGCCGTGCCCATCAGCATGTCCCACCAGGGCAGAAGCACTCCGAAGTTGTGGCCGCCGAGCACCACGCGCGGCTGCGCGGCTGGCAAGCCTGCTGCAGCGTCAGTCGCTGGCTTGACCGTCTCGTGGCCAATGCCGATGCTGTGGTGCCGGCGGTGAAACCGGGGGCTGATCCAGAGCCGCTCACCCACCTGACCAAACCACAGCCGCACGTTGGCGTGCTGAAAGCTCTCGCTGAGCTGAGTGATGGCCACGATGGCAATGAACTGCCCCGGCGCAACGCCAATCAGCTGCGCCACCGTCACCAGAATCACGTCGCGCAGCAGGTCATCAAGCAGGTGGTTGCGGTTGTCGCTCCACATCGTCATCTGCTGCTGTGCGTGGTGCAGCGAATGCAGGCGCCACCACCACTCAAAGTGATGCTGCCCCCGGTGGATCCAGTAGTCCACAAAATCGAACACCACCAGATACAGCAGCAAGCTGACCCAGGAGATGTCCGTCACGCCCGGCCAGAGGCCATCGAGCTGGAACGTGCTGACACCCGCCACACGCAAGGCACCAAACAGTGAATCCGCCAGCGGATCCACCGTGAAAAACAGCGCCAGCCGGAACAGTCCCAGCCGGTGAATCAGGGTGTAGAGGATGTCAGTGCGGATGGTGGCGCGGTCATTGATCTGCTCCACCGGCCACCAGCGCTGCATGGGGCCAATCACAGCCACGATGACGACCAGCTGCAGCAATCCCACCAGCAGCCAGCCGGATGCCTCATAACCGTTCTCCAGCAGGCTGGCCAGCCCTGTGGTGAACATCAGCGGCTGCAGCACGCTCTCAAAAAGCCATTGCTGCACGCTGTCAAATACACCGCCTAGCCATCCCATCGTGTCGCGCTCCCTGGCACCTGGTTATTCATGCAAACATGCGGCGCGTGCGCCCTCAGCCACGGCACACGCGATCCAACTTGATCCCACAGCCCATCTAGCGAACCTGAGCTGCTGCGGCCGCATAGTCAGGATGATCCCGCAAGGTGCGAAAGCAAAACCCTCGCTGCTTGAGCCCTTCAATCAAAGGCTCCAGCACAGCGGGCGCCCAGGCGTCCTTGCGCGACCAGATCCCCAGGTGCGCCAGCAGGATGTCGCCACTGCGCACATCGCGCAGCGCCTTGTTCAGCAGCGCGGTGTTGCTGGCCGTCTCACTGGGCAGCTCATCCCCCAAGAAGCCGGCAGGCGACCACCCCACATGCACATAACCGCAGGCCTTCGCGCTGGCAATTAATTGTGCAGAGATCTTGCCGCCAGGCGCGCGGAACAGGGGCAAAGGCGTCTTGCCGGTAATGGCCTTCAAACGATCCGCAGCACGGGCAATTTCTTCGCAGTATTCAGCTGCGGACATCACAAAGCTTTGACCCTCACGCTGTCCCGCAGAGGGACGGACCCGAAACGCCGGATGCGGCGCGCTGCCAGCATCGGCACGCCAGTAGGTGTGGTTCCAGGTGTGGGAAGCAAACTCATGGCCCTCCGCGGCGCGCGCACGCCACCATGGGGCCCAATGGTCCCCCAGACTTCCATCGCCTTCCTTCGTGCGCTCGTTTGCAGCAAAGAAGGTCACGTGCACCTGCTGGCGCTTGAGCACCTCAGCCACCAAAGGCGCCACTTCCATGTGGCCAGTGTCAAAGGTCAGGTACAGGGGCTTTTTGCAGTCATTTTGGGCGGTAGCGCTAGTGAAACATGCCCAAACAGCTATCAACACAATAGCATCGCGACGCCTGCTGCGTGATCCACAAAAAGCGCTGAGAAACATACCTCTCACCGGCTGCACCGCGCTCAACGTGGCGCGTGTTGCAGGGTCCATACGCCGTGGGGCGATTTACCCACGTTGACCTGGCGCACCACCTTCTTTGCCTGGGTGTCCACCACAGACAGCTTCCGGGCCCAACGCGAACTGACGTAGATATAACGGCCATCCGCCGAAACATCCATGCAATCGGGCCCGCCCGGCACGGGGTACGACTCGACGACTTGCTGGGTGTTCATGTCGATCTTGCTGATCGAGTTGGCCACGCGATTGCTCACATACAGGTGGTGCCCGTCGCCAGCAGCACGAAAGGCGTGAGCACCGTTGCCTGTCTTGATCCGCTTGACGCTGACCGCTTCACGCCCGGAGATATCGAACACCTCCACGCTGTCACCGCCCGTCAGTCCCACAAACAGGTGCTTGCCATCGGGACTGCCGTAGACATCCGCAGGCATGGGGCCTGTTTTGACGCGCCATTTGATGGTCTGGGTGGCAATATCAATCGCCACCAGTTCGTCACTGTCCTGCATGGTCGAATAGACGGTGGTGCTGCGACTATCGATCCACAGATGGCTGGGGGTGCGCGATGTGGCCACGCGCTGCACCAGGGTCAGGTCCTTGCCGTCCCAGCGGTAAAAGTCCACGTGATTCAGACGGTTGGCGGCCGTGATGAACCATTTCATGTCGGGACTGAATCGCAGATGGTAGGGGTCCACAATCCCACGTACGGTTCGCTGCACCTCGGCGGTACGGGGGTCCACAAACGTCAGCGTGTCACCGAGCGCGTTGGCCACGATGATCGACTTTTCATCGGGGGTCAGATACAGATGGTGCGGCTCTTTACCTGTAGGTATGCGGGCCGTCTCAGTCCAGGTCACCGGGTCGATGACGCTGACGTTGGCCTCCAGCGAATTGAGTACAAAAAGCGGCGGAGCGCCCGCCGCCACACTGGCCAAGGAGTAACACCACCCACCAAGGGCCACAACGCAGATGCGTGCAATCGAGAGAATCTTCACAAAACCACTTTCAACACAGCCTTGAAGTGTAGCGCCGCGCCCAGCGCGGACCCGAGCGACAACACGTAACATCAGGACGATCGTGCTCTCTTTGACTCAGGTCATCCCGGTATTGGCGCAGCCTAGGGTTCCAGGCCATCTCGCAGGGCGAGACCACAACTTGCCAGCAGAGCTCTCCCAGCGTCGGCAGTCAAGGGATCAACGACATGAGTCACAGTGCCCTGGCCGCGCCCTCTAAGCCAGTCCAAAGAGGCCGCTCCTCCGGATAACATGCTCAAGCACTGCTGTTCAACAGTGCCAGATCGGAAGCATTGAGCCATCGCCATTGGCCGGGGGCCAAATCCGCAGGCAAATCCATGCGTCCAATGCGAGAGCGATGTAGCCCGTCCACCCTATTGCCAACCGCTGCAATCATCCGCTTGACCTGGTGGTACTTGCCCTCAGTCAGCGTCATATCCAAGCGATGGGAATCCACAATGGAGCAGTTTGCAGCACGCACCGGCTTAGGATCATCGTCCAGCACAACCCCCGCCAACAATTTCGACACCTGTGTCTCGTCCACGGGATGTTTGGTCGTCACTTGATAAACCTTCGGAACATGCTTCTTGGGCGAACTCAAGCGATGAATGAATTGCCCGTCATCGCTCAATAGCAACATACCCGTGGTGTCCTGATCAAGGCGCCCTACCGCCTGCACTCCTTGTACCGCACTCTTCGTAGGCCGCTGGCGCAACGGTGGAGGCAGAAGCGTGTAGATGCTGGGGTACGTAGAAGGCTTTTGAGAACACTCCGTGCCGGCGGGTTTGTGAAGCAGCACGTAGGCTTTGGCGTGGAACGGCCAATCCACACCCTGTACACGTAACAGCAGTCCTTCGGGCTCATAGCCTGCGGTAGCCTCCGTGCAGAGCGCGTACTCGGCATTGGGCGAAGATGCCTCACGCACCGAGACCCATCCCTGCTGAATCAGGCCTGCGCAAACACGACGCGTACCAAAACCTTGGGAATACAGAATGTCTTGTAGTTGCATGGTCAATACCCGGGGGTCAGCGAGAAGGGATGATTTGTTGTTATCCCAAAGCAAAAAACCCCAGTCATATCTGACTGGGGTTTTCTGGGCTGTAAGAGCCTGACGATGACCTACTTTCACACGGGAACCCGCACTATCATCGGCGCAAAGTCGTTTCACTGTCCTGTTCGGGATGGGAAGGAGTGGGACCAACTTGCTATGGTCATCAGGCATAACTTGGTGCTGGGCAGTTTTTGTGAACTGCCTGGCGAATTCATAGAGTCTGGAATCAGATGTTTGTGTTTTGACTGCGTCTAACTTGGCATAACAGACTTTGAGCTTCACGCTGGTTGCGTGTTGGCTATCAAAGTTATAGGGTCAAGCCGCACGAGCAATTAGTATCAGTTAGCTTAACGCA
>NZ_VJWE01000018.1 GCF_007993815.1 Acidovorax delafieldii | reverse complement strand
CCGCTCAGAAGCGATGTTCAGTGGCCCACTCTACTTGCTGCTACTACTGGTACTTGCTTGGGTGTGCCGAAACTCGAAGGATCCCGGAGTGATCGCTTACGGGATGGCAACTCAGAAGAACTTGATGAAGACAGGTATTTCGCTGCTGCTGTGTGTTCCTGCTGCATTCCTCTTCATCGGTTTCGTTGCCCCACCTTTCATCATCGCAACTTCATCGGTATATCTGCTGATGTCAGCAGTCAAGGTTGAGCGGGGCGATGAGCGCTAACAAGTTGTTCGACTCAAAGTGCCAGTACTCCCATTTGCATTGCGCGCTGGCTTCCCACCCACCGGTCGCCTTGATGTTGAGTGTCTGCTTTCATTTGCGGTGACCGACTGCTCCTGGCCGTATGCCGCCTTTGGCAGGTGATAGCGAGCATACCGTCACCTCTGCAACCCCAGTTCTTTGATGAGGCTTCGGTCGGGGAAATTTGGGGGATTCTGTTGGTCAGGGCTGTACATGACAGTACGAATTGAGTCGGAACGGACGGCTTTCAACTGTGTAAAATCAACGACTTGCAGGCGGCTTGGAAACTACGAACCAAGGGGTCGTGGGTTCGATTCCTGCCAGCCGCACCAATGTTTAAAGCCTGCAATCGTGAGATTGCAGGCTTTTTCATTTGTCCAGGCGCTTTGCGCTGATTGGAGAGTTCTGGCAATGAGCAAGGCTTTTACCAAGGAAACCGACAGTGCTGACGATGACGAAGGATTGGCACTACCTCCTTTGCCACCGGGCGGTAAAAACTACATCACCCCGTCTGGGTATGCGCGTCTAAGGGCGGAGCTGTTGGATCTCATCGACAACGAGCGGCCGAAGATTGTGGATGTGGTGCACTGGGCTGCCAGCAATGGAGACCGGTCTGAAAACGGCGACTACCTCTACGGCAAGAAGCGTCTGCGCGAAATTGATCGGCGCATCCGTTTTTTGACCAAGCGGCTGGAGATTGCCGAAGTGGTGGATCCCAGTTTGCATGCAGGCAGTGAGCAGGTCTTCTTTGGGGCTACCGTCACCTACTCTGACGACGAGGATGGTGAGCGCACGATCACCATCATGGGCATCGACGAGGCCGACAGCCGTATGGGTCAGGTCAGCTGGATTTCACCTGTGGCCCGGGCGCTGCTGAAGGCGCGCGTTGGGGACGAGGTGCAGTTACCCACGCCGGGCGGAGTGCGCCATTTGGAGGTGGTGGAGGTGCAGTACCCACCTCGTAGTGTCGCTACGTAACCCGTTCGCACACAGACGCCGAGCTGCGCGTCTGTTGTATCGACGTCAGGGCTTGGTGTCGTGCTGAGGTGTCAGGGTTGTGGAGTAATCCTGGCTGCACGCAGCACAGCCTGTGTGCGGCGCAGGTTGCGCAATGCCAGCTCGAGATGGGCCTGATCGCGAACCGCCACGATGAATCGCAGATCCGTGGTGTCCAAGGCCGCCTCATCGTCCATGTCCACGTGGGTGATGTCGGCCTCTGAATTGGCAAGCTCCGCTGCCACGCGTGCCAGCACCCCCTTGCCGTTGTTCACGGTAACGACCACGCCCGTTTCGAACATTCGGGTGGGCTCGTCCGACCAGTCCACGGCAATGAAGCGTTCGCTGTCTTTATGCTGCAGACGTTTGGCGACACTGCAATGTGCGTTGTGCACGACCAGTCCCTCACCGCGGCCCAGATAACCGACGATGCTGTCGCCCGGCACGGGACGGCAGCAGGTGGCATATTGCACAGAGGCATTCTCGCTGCCATCCAGCGTGACGGCCCCTTGCGACAGGGTTTCGTGAGATGTGTAGCGCTCACGAGTCATAAGCAGAGCATCCGGACGGTGGCCATGCTCCGACATCAGCACCATCAACCGTTTGGCGACGATGCTGGCAATGCGTTTGCCCAGGCCCAGATCGGTCATCAGCTCGCTGCGCGTGCGATTGCCGGTGAAGCGCAGCAGCTTGTCCCACAGCGGTTGGGTCTCAGCGCTGACGGGGGGCAGTTGTTCGAGGCCTTCCGCTCGGATGGCTTGGGTCAACAGTTTTTCACCCAGCCCTTCGGACTCGGTTTGGGCCAAGGTTTTGAGGTAATGGCGGATCTTGGACCGTGCCCGGCCCGTGCGCACAAAACCAAGCCACGCTGGGTTGGGTGTGGAAACGGGGTCGGTGATGATCTCCACCACATCCCCGTTCTTGAGTTCGGTGCGCAGCGGAACCTGCTCGTTATTGATCTTGGCGGCGGTCGTCCGGTCACCCACATTGCTGTGAATGGCATAGGCAAAGTCCACCACCGTGGCGCCGCGCGGCAACGCCATGATCTGGCTTTTGGGTGTGAAGACGTAGACCGCATCGGGAAACAGGTCCACCTTGACGTGATCCCAGAACTCCGCCGCATCCCGTGTTTCGTTCTGTATGTCCAGCAAGGACTGCAGCCACTTGGTGCCAAGGCGCTCGGCTGCCGTACCTTCCCCGTCCTGGGCCTTGTACAGCCAGTGTGCTGCCACGCCGGCTTCGGCAATCACGTGCATCTCATCGGTGCGCATCTGGAACTCGATGTTCACGCCCGAGGGGCCCACCAGGGTGGTGTGCAGAGACTGATAGCCGTTGAGTTTGGCAATGGCAATATGGTCCTTGAACTTTCCAGGTACCGGCTTGTACATCTGGTGCAGTACACCCAAGGCGGTGTAGCAATCGGTCACAGTCGGCACGATGACTCGAAAGCCGTAGATGTCCGTCACCTGGGCAAAGCTCAGGTGCTTGAGGTCCATCTTTTGATAGATGGCATACAGCGTTTTCTCGCGGCCTGCCAGGCGCACCTTCATGCCGATCTTGGAGAAGGCGGCATCCACTTCGGCCTGCACCTTCTGAACCAGATCGCGCCGGCGGTTGCGGGATTTGTTGACGGCCTTGGCCAGTGTGGCATAGCGCCAGGGGTGCAGGTGTCGGAAGGCCAGGTCCTGCAGCTCACGATAGGTCTGATTCAGGCCCAGGCGGTGAGCAATGGGCGCGTAAATTTCCAGCGTCTCGGACGAGATGCGGCCCCATTTGCTGCGCGGCATGTCCGACAGCGTGCGCATGTTGTGCGTTCGGTCGGCCAGCTTGATGAGGATGACGCGTACATCACGCGCCATGGCCAGCAGCATTTTGCGAAACGACTCGGCCTGATTTTCTTCGCGAGTGTTGAACTGCAGTTTGTCCAGTTTGGTAAGGCCATCCACCAGTTCGGCCACCGGGGCGCCAAACCGGTCGATCAGGTCGGCCTTGGTCACGCCGCAGTCTTCCATGGCGTCGTGCAGCAGCGCGGCCATCAGCGCCTGGGCATCGAGCTTCCAAGCCGCGCACTGCGCAGCCACTGCAATAGGATGGGTGATGTAGGGCTCACCGCTGTTGCGCAGCTGCCCCAGGTGGGCTTCGTCGGCAAAACGGTACGCCTGGCGCACCTGCTCGATGCTGACGGCGTCCAGGTAGTCCAGGCTATCGGTCAGTGCTGCGAAGCTGGCCGCAGCCGCATTGGCGGCCGCAGCGGCTGCCGATAGATTGCCTGCCGGAGATAGGTCACCCGGGCGGGGCTGCGTTGCAGAAGGTGAATTGAGCACCGCGTTCATGCCTTAAATGTAGCGCGGGACTGCGCCAGAGGGCTTTCGGGCAAAAAAAAGCACCGCTGGCGCGGTGCTTTTGGGTGGGCATTGCCCAGCAGAACGTTCAACCGGGAACCTTCTTGAGCATCTCCAGACCCACTTTGCCTTCGGCGATTTCACGCAGGGCAGTCACGGCGGGCTTATTGCGGCTTTCGATGCGTGGAGCATGGCCTTGGCTGAGCATGCGGGCGCGGTACGTGGCGGCCAGTACGAGCTGGAAGCGGTTGGGGATCTTTTCCAGACAGTCTTCTACGGTGATGCGTGCCATCGTTTACTCCGGGATTCAGGTGATATTGAGCGACTGGAAGGTGTCAGCACGGGCGCGGCGCTGGGCGGCGTACTTGAGTCGCTGGGCGTGAACTACGGCTTTCAGGTCGAAAAGCGCGCGCTCAAACAACTCATTGATTATAACGAAGTCGAATTTGCTGACCTGGGCCATCTCGATGGCAGCATTTTTGAGGCGTACCTCGATGACATCCGCAGAGTCTTCGCCCCGCCGCTCCAGCCGCGATCGCAGTTCTTCCCAGCTGGGCGGGAGGATGAAAACCAGTACCGCATTGGCAAATGCCTGCTTGATCTGCAGTGCGCCCTGGAAATCGATTTCCAGAATCACATCTGAGCCCTGGGCAATGCGCTCTTCAATGGCTTTCTTGGAGGTGCCATAGCGGTTGCCGTGCACATGGGCCCATTCGACAAACGCGTTGCCTTGCACCATGGCATCGAACTCGGACTCCGACGCGAAGAAGTATTCGCGGCCATGCTTTTCCTGGCCGCGGGGCGCACGGGTGGTGTGAGAGATGGAGGGGTGGACATGCGAGTCCAGCTCCAGCAAGGCCTTGACCAAGCTGGATTTGCCGGCACCACTGGGTGCTGCCACGACGATGAGATTTCCTGGATAGTCCATGGTTGATGTGCGCCAGGCGCTATCAAAAAATGAGTGTTATTCGATATTTTGCACTTGCTCGCGCATCTGCTCGATCAGCACCTTCATGTCCACGCTGATGCGGGTGAGGTCGAGCGCGGCAGATTTGGAGCCCAGCGTGTTGGCTTCGCGGTGGAGTTCCTGGATCAGGAAGTCCAGGCGTTTGCCCACTTCGCCGCCTTTTTTCAGCAGGCGCTCGATTTCATCCAGGTGCGAATCCAGCCGCGTGATCTCTTCTGCCACGTCGATGCGGATGGCAAACGCCGTGGCCTCGGTCAATGCGCGGTCACGGGCAGCCTCGGGGAGGGTAGAGCCGTCGGTGAGGGCCATCGCCTCTTTCCAGCGCTCCATGAAGCGCAGGCGTTGCTGCTCCACCAGCAGCGGAACCATGGGGACGGCCTGTTCGGCCAAGGCCCGCAGCTGCTTGACGCGATCCAGCAGCATGGTCGCGAGGCGCTTGCCCTCACGTTCGCGGGCGGCCAGCAAGGCGGTCAGGGCTTCTTCGGCGAGGGCCGGAACGGCTTCGCTCCAGTCCTCGGTGCCCGAATGTGCATTGGCACACAGGCGCAGGGCGTCGGCCACGGTGAGGGGGGCGGCGCTGGGCAGCCAGGCCTTGACGGAGTCCTGCAAAGAGTTGAGCCGCTGCAGCAGTCGCGCTGGCGGGTCTTGCAGGCTGTTGCTGTCGTCGGTGTCGAGGGCGGCTCGCACTTCGACCTTGCCGCGTTTCAGGCGCGCTGTGAGCAGGCTGCGCAGCGTGGGCTCCATGGCGCGCAGCTCGTCAGGCAGGCGAAACGACAGGTCCAGAAAGCGGCTGTTGACGGATCGGATTTCCAGTCCCAGCCGGCGCGTCTGGGGGGCGCGGGCGTCGGTTTCAGCGCCAGTGGCAGATGCGCCATGCTGTGCGCTGGCGTATCCGGTCATGCTGTAAACTGGCATTGGACTTTTTGATGGTTGCTTGCGATCCGGCGATTATCCGGGTTCCGCCTTACCCCCGAATCATCTTCGCAAAATATGTCAAAAATCAAACCGGCCCCCTTGCCGCCCGATACCGCAATTGGCGGTTACCGTGTGGTGCGCCGGTTGTCCTCCGGTGGTTTTGGTGTGGTCTATCTGGCCCTCGACGCCGAAGGCCAACAGGTGGCCATCAAGGAGTACCTTCCTTCGTCCCTGGCGACTCGCGCTCCTGGTGAGTTGCTTCCGAAGGTGCCGCCCGAAAAGCTCTCGCTGTACCGCCTGGGGCTCAAGAGCTTCTTTGAAGAGGGCCGCTCGCTGGCGCAGATCTCGCACGCCTCCGTGGTGAGCGTGCTCAATTTCTTCCGCGAGAACGAAACCGTTTACATGGTGATGAACTACCTGGAGGGCGCGACCCTGCAGGACTTCATCATCACCGCCCGCGACCTCAAGACACAGAAGGTGTTCCGCGAGTCCACCATCCGCTCGTTGTTCGACGAAGTGCTGCGCGGCCTGCGCATCGTGCACCAGCACAAGATGCTGCACCTGGACATCAAGCCCGCCAACATCTTCATCACCGACGACAACAAGGCCGTGATGATCGACTTCGGCGCGGCGCGCGAAGTGCTGAGCAAGGAAGGCAACTTCATCCGCCCCATGTACACCCCCGGCTTTGCTGCGCCCGAGATGTACCGGCGCGATTCGCAGATGGGGCCGTGGACCGACATCTACGCCATCGGCGCCTGCATTTACGCTTGCATGCAGGGCTTTCCGCCCAACGAGGCGCCGCAGCGCGTGGACAAGGACCGCCTGTCGCTCGCCCTGACCAAGTTGCGTGGCGTGTATTCCGACAACCTGATCGAGGTGGTGGAGTGGTGCATGGCGCTTGACCCGCTGTCCCGCCCCCAGTCGGTGTTTGCCTTGCAAAAAGAGCTCAGCCGTGAGGGTGAGCGCCGCTACACCAAGCTCACGGTGGCCGAGAAGATGCGGCTGCAATTGGACACTCTGGTGTCTGACACCAAGAAAAATGTGCAGAAGGTGGGTGAAGCCACCGGTATCGGAGCCAAGCCCAAATGAACCAGACGCACGCAATGCGGGTTCGGGCGAGGTACATGTCCACGGATGGCGCCCGGGTGCATCCTTTTTTGCGTGAGTCCTTATGAAGTTCTCGGTATTCCAGATCAGCCGCCGTGGCGGCCGCGAGAAGAACGAAGACCGCATGGGCTATTGCTACACGCGCGAATCGGGCCTGTTTGTATTGGCCGACGGCATGGGTGGCCACCCTGAAGGTGAAGTGGCTGCGCAGATCGCGCTGCAGACCATCTCGGCGCTGTTCCAGCGCCAGGCCAAGCCCCAGCTCAAGGATGTGCAGGAGTTCCTGTCCGGCGCGTTGCTCGCGGCACACCACCAGATCCTGCGCTACGCCACAGAGAAAGGCATGCTCGACACACCGCGCACCACCTTGGTCGCGACGGTGTTGCAGGCCGGTACCGCCACCTGGATCCATTGCGGAGACTCGCGCCTGTACATGGTGCGCGATGGCGATCTGCTGACCCGTACGCGGGACCACTCGTACATGGAGCTGCGCAACACGCCGCCCCCTGGTCTGGACAAGATCAACCGCAACGTGCTGTTCACCTGCCTGGGTTCGCCCACCAAGCCCATTTACGACATCACCGGCCCTGTGTACCTGGAGCAGGGCGACCGCATTCTGTTGTGCTCAGACGGCCTGTGGGGCACGCTCAGCGACGAAGACATCGCCAAGCAGCTGGGCCGCAACACCGTGTCGCACGCTGTGCCCGAGCTGGTGGAAGATGCCCTTCGCAAAGCCGGGGACAGCAGTGACAACGTGACCGTGGTGGCTCTGGAGTGGGAGACGCCAGATGCGTTCGAGTCCACCCAAGGGGTGTCCACGGACAGCATCAGCGACGACGTGTTTGCGTCCACCATCCAGGCGGGCCCGCTTGATGGGCTGGTGGATGACCTGGACGATGCGGCCATCGAGCGGTCGATCGCCGAAATCAACGAAGCCATCCGTCGCTCTGCTGCCCGCAAGGCCTGAACTGCCATCGGCGCTGTGGGTTGCATCCAGGCTCCCTCCATGCGAATGCATGGAACCAGGTTTTTTCGCCTTCCATCGCCCACCTCATGACGCAGGTGGGCGACCCGCTCCATACAGAGAATCACATGACCACCTTCATCCGCACCGGCAACCGCGCCGCCAACCAAATGCGCCCTGTGCGCATCACGCGCCACTACACCATGCACGCCGAAGGCTCGGTGCTGATCGAGTTTGGCAACACCAAGGTGCTCTGCACCGCCTCGGTGGAAGAGCGTGTGCCCCCGCACAAGCGCGGTAGCGGCGAGGGCTGGGTCACGGCGGAGTACGGCATGCTGCCGCGCGCCACCCACACCCGCAGCGACCGCGAGGCCGCACGGGGTAAGCAGACTGGCCGCACGCAGGAGATCCAGCGCCTCATCGGCCGCAGCCTGCGCGCCGTGTTTGACCTTCAACTGCTGGGCGAGCGCACCATCCAGCTCGACTGCGACGTGATCCAGGCCGATGGTGGCACGCGCACGGCTGCCATCACCGGCGCCTGGGTCGCGGCCCAGGATGCGGTCAACCAGCTGCTGGCCAGCGGCAAGATCACCCAGTCGCCGCTGCTGCAACCCGTGGCGGCGATCTCGGTCGGCATCGTGCAGGGCACGCCGCTGCTGGACCTGGAATATGTGGAAGACGTGGATTGCGACACCGACATGAACGTGGTGATGACCGGCGCGGGCCACTATGTGGAGGTGCAGGGCACGGCCGAGGGCGTGGCCTTTACCCGTGCCGAGATGGATCAGCTGCTGGGCCTGGCCGAACAGGGCATTGCCCAACTGGTGCAGCTGCAGCAGCAAGCGTTGCAAAATACTCCTTAATTGATAGCTGCTGGCGCATATTCCACTAGCGCTTGCGGCCGTTTTGATTATGAAAATTGTTCTAGCATCCAACAACCGCGGCAAACTGGCAGAGTTGCAGGCCATGTTTGCGCCCCTGGGCGTGGAGCTGGTGCGCCAAGCCGATCTGGGCGTGGGCGAGGCCGAGGAGCCCTTCCGCACCTTTGTCGAAAACGCCCTGGCCAAGGCACGGTTTGCATCGGAGCACACGGGCCTGCCGGCGCTGGCCGACGATGCCGGCATGTGCGTGGATGCCTTTGGCGGCCTGCCTGGCGTGGACACGGCGTATTACTGCACCCAGTTCGGCTACGAGAAAAGCGACGACAACAACGTTCGCGCTTTGCTGGAGCAACTGCAAGGCGTGACCAACCGCCGCGCCGCCATGGTCAGCTCCCTGGTCGCCGTGCGCAGCCCGCAAGACCCCGAACCGCTGATCGCCGTGGGCCGCGTGGTGGGCGAGATCACTACCGAACCCCGGGGCAGCAACGGCTTTGGCTTCGACCCCGTGATGTTCATCCCCGAGTTCGGCAAGACCTTTGCCGAGCTGCCCGTGGAGGTGAAAAACGCCCACAGCCACCGGGGCCGTTCGGCCGCGCAGATGCTGGCATTGATGCGCGAACGTTGGTTGTAGAAGGGCGCTGAACGTGGTTCATATTCCGATCACGCCGCAGGGCGACGCCGAACCCGCTGTGGTGCGTGACATCCAGCACTACATGCGCCCGGGCCTGCTGCAGCTGCCCAGCCTGCCGCCGTTGTCGCTGTACGTGCACCTGCCCTGGTGCCTCAAGAAATGCCCGTACTGCGACTTCAACTCGCACGAATTCCGCGCGGGTGCCAGCACCGGCGCCGAGGTGCCCGAACAGCGCTACATCGACGCCCTGATGGCCGACCTGGAGGCTGCGCTGCCGTTGGTCTGGGGTCGGTCCGTGCACAGCATCTTCATCGGTGGCGGCACGCCCAGCCTGTTCTCGCCTGCCGCCATCGACCGGCTGATCGGCGACATCCGCGCCCGCCTGCGGCTGGAGCCCGATTGCGAGATCACGATGGAGGCCAACCCCGGCACGTTCGAGAAAGACCGTTTTCGCGCCTTCCGTGCGGCGGGCGTCACACGCCTGTCGGTGGGGGTGCAGAGCTTCAACGACCAGCACCTCAAGGCTCTGGGCCGCGTGCATGACCGCGCCCAGGCGATGGCGGCGGTGGAAGAGGCCGCCGCGTCCTTCGACACCTTCAACCTCGACATCATGTACGCGCTGCCGGGCCAGACGCTGCCAGAGCTGGAGCAGGACCTGCAAACGGCGCTGGCCTTCAAGCCGCCGCACATCTCCATCTACCACCTCACCATCGAGCCCAACACCTACTTCGCCAAGTTCCCCCCAGCCATCCCCGAGGACGACCAGGCCTACGCCATGCTTGACCGCATCACGGAGATGACGGGGCAGGCGGGCATGGCGCGGTACGAGATTTCTGCGTATGCGCAGCCGGGCCACCAGTGTTTTCACAACACCAACTACTGGCAGTTTGGCGACTATCTGGGCATCGGCGCGGGCGCGCACAGCAAGCTGAGCTTTGCGCACCGCGTGGTGCGACAGGTGCGCTTTCGGGACCCCGCGCGCTACATGGACAACGCCCTGGCAGGCCATGCCGTGGCGCAGGACGACGAGGTGCGCCGCGCCGATCTGCCGTTTGAGTACATGCTCAACGCCCTGCGCCTGCGCAAAGGCTTTGCGCTGCAAGACTTCATGGCCCGCACAGGCCTGCCTTTGACCGCCATCGCCAAGGGCCTGGAGGTCGCCGAGCGCAAGGGCCTGATCGAGCGCGACATGGCGCATGTACGGCCTACCGAGCGGGGCTTCGACTTTCTGAGCGATCTGCAGGAGCTGTTCCTGGCGGACTGACGGAGGCCCCGTCAAAGCCGGTTTACGATCTCCCGGGGATTGTTGGCAGGCCCCCAGACCAGTCAGCAGCCGGGGGCAAGCTCAGCCACACTTTGCCGCAAGGATGCGGCCATTGCCGTCTACCTCCAGGTTCAGCCGCTGGGTGTCGTATTCCTTGGTGATGATTTGCCCTGGGCGCAGGATGCGCGCCGTCTGCGCGCCCGAGCGCTGCCGTGCAGACTCCACGATCGATGCCGTGCTGTTTTGTCCCACTGCAAACTGCGCGGGCTGGGCATTGCACATGCCTCCAGGCGCCGCGCCTGTCGGTGCCGTGCTGGCGGGTGGTGCGGGTGTTTGTCCGTAACCCGCACACCCAGTCACAGCTGCTCCCAGGGCCAGGCAACAGGCGACGGCAAAAGGGGTGGTTTTTTTCATCATGCGGCTAGCTCCGGGGTACAAAACACCCACCATAGCGGAACGCAGGCGCGACAGGGTTCCGGTCACGCTATGGATCAGTTTCCAGCCGTAACGACGACGGGGCCTGGCATCTGCGCTGGTCTCGGTTGGTTCTTGACTTGCATCAAGGTTTTGTGGTGCTAGCACAACATAAACCGCTGCCTTCAGCTTGTCCGTGGACCTCAGACGGTTTGCTGTAAGGACGGTTCCGCACAATGAAGCGACCGGCGCTGTGCGTCGGCGTTGGCAGACCCCTTGCCACCTGGGCCAGTGTGTTGCACGGGCTTGTGCTGACAGTGCCGTATCCAACCTCCTGACCATGCCTGACGCTTCTCGCCTCCGCCTCATCCGTGCCCTGGGTGACACCCTGGATGGTTTGGACGTGGCGCTGTGCGCGTTTGACGACAGCGACCGCACGGTGGCCTGGAACAGGACCTTCTTCAAGTTCTTCCCGGAGCACGAGGGGCATGTGTACGAGGGTGAGCCCTACGAAGCCAACCTGCGCCGCTTCTATAACCAGCGGCTCGATGCCCAGGAGCTGCCCAACATCGAGCGCTACATCACCGCCGGGGTCGAGCGCCACCGGGCGCAGACCCGCCCCTACAGCTTCGATCACCGGGGGCTGCGCGTGCATGTGTCGTCGTTGCCCATTGAAGGCGTGGGGCGGGTGCGCGTGTGGCGTGCCGAGGCGCTGCCGGTGCAGAGCGCGCAAGCCACGCTCGCTACGCCGGCCGAGGCCGACATCCATGAGCCCGGCTACCTGCGCAGTCCGCTGTTTGAAAGCTCCGAACTGTTTGACCGCATTCCCGATGGGCTGATGATCTGTGCCGAAGATCAGCGCATCCAGTGGGTCAACCAGCCCTTTATGCAGATGTATAGCCTGTCGGACCGTACGGCTGCCGCGGGTAAAGCGTTCGACGAGGTGTACCGCCACGCCTGGTCCGTCGAAGGCCAGGGAGATATGGCGCCTTTTTACGACGGCCTGTCGATCTTGCAGGAGCACATGCGTTTTGCTGGGGCGCCGTTTGAGGTGCCCTTGCCCCGCAGCCGCTGGAGCCGCGTCATCGCAAAGCAGGGCAGCGACGGCACGGTGTTCTACGCCCATGTGGACATCACCGAGCTCAAGCGCCAGCAGCGCTTGCTGGCGCAGGCCGAACGCAGCGCCCGCGACAGCGAGGCGCAATTGCGGGAGAAATCCATCCTGCTCGAAGCCACGCTGGAGCACATGGACCAGGGCGTGGCCAAGATCAGCGCCACGGGGGTGGTCGAGCTGTGCAACCGCCGGGCCATGGAACTGCTGGACCTGCCGGCCGAGCTGATGGCATCCAAGCCCACGCTGGTGAATGTGCTGGCCTACCTGCGGGCTCGTGGCGAATTCCAGGGCGCATCGCAGGAAGTGCAGGACCTGCTGCGACACAGCAATGGCGGGGTCGATCAGCCCCAGGTGTATGACCGTCCCCGGCCCGATGGCCGCATCCTGGAGGTCCAGACCGTGCCCATCAAAGGCGGCGGCGCGCTGCGCACCTTCACCGATGTCACCCAGCGCAAGCAGGCCGAGCAGCAGATCCGCCATGTGGCAGAGCACGACGGCTTGACGGGCTTGCTCAACCGCACCGCCTTTTTGCAAGCATTGCAGGCCGCAGCCACCGACGTGCACCGGTCGGGCCGTGGCTTCGCTGTCTTGTACGTGGATCTGGATGGGTTCAAACCCGTCAATGACCGCCACGGGCACGCCGTAGGTGACCAGTTGCTGGTTTGGGTGGCCCGGCAACTGACGCAGGCCGCGCGCGAGGACGATGTGGTGGCGCGCCTGGGCGGCGATGAGTTCGCGTTGCTGCAGCGGGGCGTATCGGACGGTGACAGTGCGTACCGCCTGGCCGACCGCCTGGTTCAAGCCCTGGGCCGGCCCACCGAGATCGAAGCGCATGCGCTGCAAATCGGCGCGTCCATCGGTATTGTCCTGTCGCCCGGTGACGGCACCGAGGCCGAAGAACTCCTGCGCAAGGCCGATTCCGCGATGTACCTGGCCAAGGCCACGGGGCGGGGCTGCGCAAGGATTTACGGAACGTGAACGTAGGGCTGTCCGGGCGCTTAACCCACGATCCCTTTCTGCTGCTGATCGACGGAGCTTGGAGGAATCGGTCCTGTCCTACATGCCCACATTGGTCACCGTCCTAACATTGGTCTGTCGATTCCCTCGACATCCCTCCCGCTTGCATCGCGCAAGTGTTAAGCCCGCAGCCTGCGGGCTTTTTTTTGCCCGCCCTAAGGCATCAACACGGGGGTGAAAAAGCGACTGTGCCGTAGGCCTTTTGCCGAGCCGCGAAGCCCCAGTGTCCATCTGTCGGCACCATTGCGGTACGGGCGATGCCGTCATCACCCAGCCATCCCCGCGCGCTACACCACAAGAATGATTCTGTACAAACCCGGCACGCAATTTCTCTACAAAGGCAGAACGGTGAGCGTGGACTACGTCATCATCAAACGCACCGGTCTGTGGATTCGGTTGGCGCACAGCGAAGAGGTATGCCGCCCTGAAGATTTGACTCCCATCGCACCGCAGGGAGCGGGACTGGCGAGGTGAAAGAAAGGCCACACGCAGGGCACAGGCCCAGCGTGGCACCCCACCGGCAGGTCTACTTGAGCTGCTGGGACAACCACAACAGTCCCCAAACGATCGCCACCAGCTGAACCAGGTTGACAAAGAGCGCCGCCGAATGCACGCGGCGAAAGTGGTGAATCGCTCCGTCGCTACTCGCCTCGATCTGTGCACCGAGCTGCTGCATGGCTTGCAACAAGTGCTTGCGCAGCAGCGAGACGATGCAGGCATTGACCGCCACGCCGATGGCAAAGGGGTACCTGCCCCAAAGCGCATAACTGACAAACGCCCCCAGCGACGCCCAGAACGCAGCACGGTAGTACACGTTGAAAAACCCCCGAACGAACCGCGCGTCCAGTGGGGTGTCATGTTTCAGCGTAAGAAGCGGCAGACCACCCATCAAGAAGTAGGCGGTGGTGACCAGCAGGGCCACCGTGAAAAAGAACGATGCGTAGAGGGCCGACGACAACATCTTTCTCTCCTCGACATGGCTGGTCACTTCAGGCCGCAGGCCCGTACCCAATTTCTCCACCCTGCCCATGGATGCGGCAAGGTTCAGTAAAAACGCAGTCTAGGGGGCAGATGCGTTCTTGTGAATTGGGTTGGGTGAGGGGTGGTCAGCCACAGACATGTTGCTGCACTGGCCTTTGCGCACATTTCGCTGTTGTAGCTGCGCCGGGCCAAGAACTGGCGGAGACTGTGAGATTCGAACTCACGGACGGTTGCCCGTCGGCAGTTTTCAAGACTGCTGGTTTAAACCACTCACCCAAGTCTCCGGGAGGGAAGGCGCGAATTCTAGCCGACTGCGGGTGCTGATTTTTTCAGCATGCCCCGAGTCTCGATGAACTTGACCACATCGGCCACGCCGGCCAGGGTTTTGAGATTGGTCATCACAAACGGCTTGAGGCCCTGGGCGTTGGTGCGCATGCGGGTGGTGTCGGCGTGCATCACATCCAGGTTGGCGCCTACGTGGGGGGCCAGGTCGGTCTTGTTGATGATGAACAGGTCGCTTTTGGTGATGCCAGGGCCGCCCTTGCGGGGGATTTTTTCGCCAGCGGCCACGTCGATGACGTAGATGGTGAGGTCGCTCAGCTCGGGGCTGAAGGTGGCGGCCAGGTTGTCGCCGCCGCTTTCCACAAACACGATGTCGGCGTTGGGGAACTCACCCAGCATGCGGTCGATGGCTTCGAGGTTGATGGAGCAGTCCTCGCGGATGGCGGTGTGGGGGCAGCCGCCGGTTTCCACACCCAGGATGCGCTCTGCGGGCAGCGCGCCGCTCACGGTGAGCAGGCGCTGGTCTTCCTTGGTGTAGATGTCGTTGGTGATGGCGATGAGGTCGTAGTCATCGCGCATGGTCTTGCACAGCATTTCCAGCAGCGTGGTCTTGCCGGAGCCGACGGGGCCACCGATGCCCACGCGCAGGGGCGGCAGATTCTTGGTGCGGTTCGGGATGTGGTGCAGGTTGCTGGTGGTCATGATCGGAAGAGGCGGGAGTATTGGGTTTCGTGCTGGGCTGACAGGATGGCGAGCATGGGCGAAAAGGCCTGGCGCTCGCTGTCCATCAGCCCGATGGCATGGTCGGCTGCGGCTGGGATGGCATCGGCCAGCCGGGCCAGGATGCGCTGGCCGGCGCTTTGGCCCAGCTGCATGGATTTGAGGGCGGCCTGCACCATGTTCTCCGCCCAGCCAAAAGCGTAGGCCAGCAGGACGTCGCGCACGGGCGCCTGGGTGGTGGATGCGGCCAGTGCGAATGCCACAGGGTAGGTGGGGGGTAATGCGGCCAGGTGGCGCACGGCGGGCATCAGGGTCTCGTCGCCCTGGTTCTGATTGCGCAGCCAGTCGGCCATCGATCGGCCCATTTGCTCGGTCTGCAGGCGCAGTTCGCTCGTTTCTCGGGTGTGCAGCACCCAGTCGTTGAGTTCGCGCACATGCGCCCAGTCGGCGCGCCGCCACGCACCCACAGCCTTGGCGATGAGGGCCATGTCGCCCCGGGCCTGGGTGATGTGGAGCTGGTCCTGCAGCCAGTCACCCACGGCGGTTTCGCTGGCGAGGCCCACATTTTCAATGGCGCTTTCCAGCCCCTCGGAATAAGAAAACCCGCCCACCGGCAGTGCAGGGGAGGCCAGCCACATCAGCTGCAAAAAGCTGGCGGCCGGCAGCGGCGTGGGGCGGTCCAGGCGCATGGGCGTTGGCTCAGTGGTCGTGGTTGCAGTTCGGGCCGTGCACGTGCCCTTGGGCCACCACGGGGATGGACACCGTGCGGCCTCGGGCTGGGGGCGTGGCCGCAGCCGGTACCTCTGTGTGGGCGTGCCCGTGGTCATGGCCATGATCGTGCGCGTGACCATGCTCGTGGTCGTGATCGTGGCTATGGCCGTGACCCCCATGGTGGTGCCCGCCGCCATGCCCCGCAGCATAGGCACCGCCTTCGGGTTCAAACGGCAGGTTTTGCTCGTTCACGATGAGGTGCATGGCGCGCAGCATGTCGGCCAGCACGTGGTCAGGCTCGATCTTGAGGTGGTCGGGCTGCAGCTCGATGGGCACGTGGCGGTTGCCCAGGTGGTAGGCGGCGCGGGTCAGGTCAAACGGTGTGCCGTGGTGTTGGCAGTGGGTGATGACCAGCACCGGCTGCGGCGCTGCGATCACGCGCACCATGGAACCGTCTTCGGCCACCAGCACATCGCCGCCGCGCACCAGGGTGCCACGGGGCAGGAAGATGCCCAGTGCGCGTCCGGCCGAGTCGGTGGCTGCAAAGCGGCTTTTCTGGCGCACGTCCCAGTCCAGCTCGATGGTGGTGGCGCGCTTGAGCAGTACGGGAGCGAGGCCTTGGCCTTGGGGGAGAAGTTTGGAGACCTGGATCATGGCAAGAGGGAAGGGCGGAGCCGGAAAGGCGAGGTCAACATTGTGGCCCTGGCCGAAAGGCGATGCGCGGATGCGCTACAGGGCGCGGCTCATGTAGCGGCTGTGGGGATCGGGCCGGTAGCTGCCGAACGGTGCACAGTCGGTAAAGCCATAGCGCAGGTACAGCTGGTGCGCGGGTTCAAAGAAGGGCTGGGTGCCCGTTTCCAGGCTGATGCGCTGGTAGCCCAGGTCCACCGCCTGGCCCAGGATGTGTTCCAGCACGGCCCGGCCCACCCCCTGGCCACGCACGCTGGCTGCTGTGCGCATGGACTTGAGTTCGGCATGGTCGGCATCCAGGTGCTTGAGTGCACCGGTACCCACCAGCTCGCCCTCGCCGCGCCAGGCCGTCCAGAAGCGGATCTCAGGCTGGCGCAGTTGCACCATGTCGAGCGCGTGCACGCTCTCCGGTGGCGAGGTGGCACGCATGTCCTTCAAATGCTCCTGCATGAAGGCTTCGATGCGGGGATCGGTCAGGTCGTCCAGGCGGATCCGCAGGTCTTGCAGCAAGGCGTTCATGGGAAGCGACCTCAGAACAGGAAGTAGCGCTGTGCCATGGGCAGCACGGTGGCCGCTTCACAGGTGAGCAGCTGGCCGTCGGCGCGCACGGTGTAGGTCTGCGCGTCCACCTCCATCTTGGGCGTGTAGCTGTTGTGCACCATGTCGCGCTTGCGGATGCCGCGGATGTTGCGCACGGCGGAAAGCGTCTTGCGCAGGCCAAAGCGCTCGCCAATGCCAGCAGCCAATCCTGCCTGCGAGACAAAGGTGAGCGACGTTTTGGCGATGGCCCCGCCAAACGCGCCAAACATGGGCCGATAGTGCACGGGCTGCGGCGTGGGGATGGACGCGTTGGGGTCGCCCATCGCAGCCATGGCAATCAGTCCGCCCTTCAGGATCAGCGCGGGCTTGACGCCAAAGAACGCGGGCTTCCAGATCACGATGTCGGCCCACTTGCCGACTTCGAGAGAACCCACCTCGTGGCTGATGCCGTGCGCAATGGCGGGGTTGATGGTGTATTTGGCCACGTAGCGCTTGATGCGCGTGTTGTCGTTGCGGGCGGTGTCACCTTGCAGGCTGCCGCGCTGCACCTTCATCTTGTGCGCCGTCTGCCAGGTGCGCAGGATGACTTCGCCCACACGGCCCATGGCCTGGCTGTCGCTGCTCATCATGCTGATGGCGCCCAGGTCGTGCAGGATGTCTTCGGCCGCGATGGTCTCCTTGCGGATGCGGCTCTCGGCAAAGGCCAGGTCCTCGGCAATGCTCGCGTCCAGGTGGTGGCACACCATGAGCATGTCCACATGCTCGTCCAGCGTGTTGTGCGTGTACGGCATGGTGGGGTTGGTGGAGCTGGGCAGAAAGTTGTCTTCGCCCACCACGCGCAGGATGTCCGGTGCATGGCCGCCGCCCGCGCCCTCAGTGTGGAAGGCGCAGATCCCGCGCCCGCCCACGGCGGCAATGGTGTTCTCCACAAAGCCCGATTCGTTGAGCGTGTCGCTGTGGATGGCCACCTGCGTGTCGGTGGCTTCGGCCACATCCAGGCAGTTGCTGATGGCCGAGGGCGTGGTGCCCCAGTCTTCGTGCAGCTTCAGGCCAATGGCACCCGCGTTGATCTGCTCGTGCAGCGCATCGGGCAGGCTGGCGTTGCCCTTGCCGAGGAAGCCGAGGTTCATGGGGAAGGCGTCGGCGGCCTGCAGCATGCGCTCCATGTTGAAGGGGCCCGACGTGCAGGTGGTGGCCAGCGTGCCCGTGGCGGGGCCGGTGCCGCCGCCCAGCATGGTGGTCACGCCGCTGGCCAGGGCCTCTTCGATCTGCTGCGGGCAGATGAAGTGGATGTGGCTGTCGATGCCGCCTGCGGTGACGATGTTGCCCTCGCAGCTGATGACCTCCGTGCCGGGGCCGATGACGATGTCCACGCCGGGCTGGGTGTCGGGGTTGCCGGCTTTGCCGATGGCGGCGATGCGGCCTGCGCGCAGGCCGATGTCGGCCTTGAAGATGCCGGTGTGGTCTACCACCAGAGCGTTGGTCAGCACTGTGTCCACCGCGCCTTGTGCATTGCTGCGCTGGCTCTGTGCCATACCGTCGCGAATCGTCTTGCCGCCGCCAAACTTCACCTCTTCGCCGTAGCTGCCGGCGCGCAGGGTGTGGTCGGCCTCGACTTCGAGAATGAGTTCGGTGTCGGCCAGGCGCACGCGGTCGCCCACCGTGGGTCCGAACATCTCGGCGTAGGCGCGTCGTCCAATGGTTGCCATGTGAGGGGTGCTCCGCAAGAACGGTTTACTATGTTTTTGATAGCTGCTGGGGCAATTGATACCGGCGCTACCGGCCAATTGGGCTTGAAGTTGCTACAGCGGGCCCTGGGTCAGCCCCTGAAAGCCGAATACGCGGCGCTCGCCTGCGTAGTCCACCAGCTCCACGGTGCGCTCCTGTCCGGGTTCAAAGCGCACGGCGGTGCCGGATGCGATGTTGAGCCGCATGCCGCGTGCAGCCGCACGGTCAAAGCCCAGGGCGTCGTTGGTCTCGGCAAAGTGGTAGTGCGAGCCCACCTGGATGGGCCGGTCGCCGGTGTTGCGCACCACCACGGTCAGCGTACGGCGGCCGGTGTTGAGCGCGTGCTCGCCGGGTTCGGTAAAGAGTTCGCCTGGGATCATGGTCGGGTCCTTGAGGGGGAAGCTGCTGCTGTGTCGGTATGCATGACGCCAGTCAGACCTGTCAGGCCATCTGGGCCAGCAGGGCGCCACCCATCAGCGCCACGGCAGCGCCTGCAGCGCGGCTGAGCCACACGGTGCGATGGCGCAGTGCCCAGCCTGCCGCCAGCCCCGCGCCATGCAGCAGCACGGTGGCCGTCAGCATGCCCGCCAGGGTTTGCCAGGCGCTGTGGCTGCCCGCCAGCTCGACGCCGTGGGCCACGCCGTGAAAGACGGCAAACACGCCCACGCCCAGCGCGGCCATGAGGCCGGGCACGCGCAGGCGCGACACGACGAGCAGGCCCGTGGCCAGCAGCGACACGGCAATCATCGGCTCCACCGCAGGCAATGCCAGGCCCTGCAGGCCCAGCACGGCGCCTGCCAGCAACATGGCCGCAAAGCCCATGGGGCCCCACAGCAGTTCGCGTCCAGCATGGCGCGCGGACAGGGCGCTCCACAGGCCTACGGCCACCATGGCGGCCAGGTGGTCCAGGCCGAACAGGGGGTGGGCCAAGCCGCTCAGAAAACTGTTGTGGATGTGGGATTCAGCGCCGGTATGGGCGATGGCGCTAGAACTGATTGCACTGGCTGCTATGAAAAGAAGAGCGGCTGTGTGACGGTGTGAGAGTGTGATGCGCATGGGGGGCTCCACAGAGGGAAGGGGGACGTGTTGGGGAGGGGTCAGACGATCGGCTGATGGACGGTGACGAGCTTGGTGCCGTCGGGGAAGGTGGCCTCCACCTGGATGTCCGGAATCATCTCGGGGATGCCTTCCATCACGTCCGCGCGGGTCAGCACGGTGCGGCCTTCGCTCATGAGCTGCGCCACGGTCTTGCCGTCGCGCGCGCCTTCCATCACAGCGGCACTGATCAGGGCGACGGCCTCGGGGTAGTTGAGCTTCAGCCCCCGGGCCTTGCGGCGCTCGGCCAGCAGGGCGGCAGTGAAGATCAGCAGCTTGTCTTTCTCACGAGGGGTCAGTTCCATGTCGTTCTGCTCAATGTAAGGAGGGGTGGGCTCGTGTGGCGGGTTGTCCAGGCCGGACACACGGGGCAATCGTCATCGATGGCCATGCGGTCCGAAGGGCAGCGGATTCATCATAGGCAGCAAGCCCCGTGCCCGCCATACGCCAGAGGGCGAAGGTGCGCTGGACGTGAAGGCGAATCGTGGCATGGAAACTGCACTTGCAAGGGCTGCCGTCGTCCTTTGCCCATGCCCCTTTCCACCGCCCCCCTTGCACCGCCCGACGCGGCCTCGGCAGCAGCCTTGGGGCCGGATGCCGACGCGCAGGCGCCGCAGCAGGTCGTGAAGGTCCGGCGCGACTACAACAGCTGGGTGGCCACCGAGACCATGGAGGACTACGCGCTGCGCTACACCCCCCAGCGCTTTCGCAAATGGTCCGAATGGCGGGTGGCCAACACGGCGTTTGGTGCGGCCTCGTTCCTGATCCTGGAGGCCGTGGGCGCCACGCTGCTGGTGCAGTACGGCTTCATCAATGCCTTCTGGGCCATCGTGGCCACGGGGCTCATCATCTTCCTGGCGGGGCTGCCCATCAGCGTGTATGCGGCGCGCTATGGGGTGGACATGGACCTGCTCACGCGCGGCGCGGGCTTTGGCTACATCGGCTCCACGCTCACCTCGCTGATCTACGCCAGCTTCACTTTCATCTTCTTCGCGCTCGAAGCCGCCGTCATGGCCTATGCGCTGGAGCTGGCACTCGACATCCCGCCCACCTGGGGCTACCTCATCTGCGCCATTGTGGTGATTCCGCTGGTCACCCACGGTGTGTCAGCCATCAGCCGCCTGCAGGTGTGGACGCAGCCGCTGTGGCTGGTGATGCTGGTGGTGCCGTTTGCCTACGTGCTGGTGCGCGATCCTGGTGCGTTTTCCGGGGTTGTGCACTACGGTGGTGAATTGATGCGCGGCGCCACGTTCCAACTGCCCTTGTTTGGTGCGGCGCTCACGGTGGGCATTGCACTCATCACCCAGATGGGGGAGCAGGCTGACTACCTGCGCTTCATGCCCGCCCGCACGCCTGCCACGCGCGGGCGCTGGTGGCTGGGGGTGCTGGTGGGCGGGCCGGGCTGGGTGGTGCTGGGGGTTCTCAAGATGCTGGGCGGCGCGCTGCTCGCCTATCTGGCGCTCACCCACATGGTCCCCGCCGACCGGGCGGTGGACCCGAACCAGATGTACCTGGCCGCCTATGAATATGTGTTCCCCAACTACGGCTGGGCGGTGGCGGCCACGGCCTTGTTTGTGGTGGTCTCGCAGCTCAAGATCAACGTGACCAACGCCTACGCAGGCTCGCTGGCGTGGTCCAACTTCTTCTCGCGCCTCACGCACAGCCACCCGGGGCGGGTGGTGTGGGTGGTGTTCAACACGCTGATTGCCTTCATGCTGATGGAGATGAACGTGTTCCGCGCCATGGGCGAGGTGCTGGGGCTGTACTCCAACATTGCCATCGCCTGGATCATGTCCGTGGTGGCCGACCTCGTCATCAACAAGCCGCTGGGCCTGTCGCCCAAGGGCATCGAGTTCAAGCGCGCGCATCTGTACGACATCAACCCGGTGGGCGTGGGTTCGATGGCGCTGGCGTCCATCCTGTCCATCAGCGCGCACCTGGGGCTGTTCGGCCCGCTGCCGCAGGCGTTTTCGGCGGTGATTGCGATGGCGGTGGCCTTTGTCACCGCGCCGCTCATTGCCTGGGCCACCGGGGGGCGCTACTACATTGCGCGCCAGTCCGAGCCCGTTGCGCTGGCCGACGTGATGGCGGTGCCCCTGCATGGCCCGCTGCGCCGCAATGCCGAAGGGGGGCTGGGCGCAGAGGTGGGCAGCTACCGGCGCACCACCGTGCAGCGCTGCGTGATCTGCGAGCGCGAGTACGAAGCGCCCGACATGGCGCAGTGCCCCGCGTACCGGGGCGCCATCTGCTCGCTGTGCTGCACGCTGGATGCGCGCTGCGGCGACCTGTGCAAGCCCCACGCGAGCATGGCGGTGCAGTGGTCGGCCGCCTTGCGCTGGGTGCTGCCGCGCGCCATGTGGCGGTACCTGGACACGGGCCTGGGGCACTTTTTGCTGCTGATGCTGGTGATTGCGCCGCTGCTGGCCTCGGTTATGGGCCTGCTGTACCACCAGGAGCTCAACACCATCGCCCAGGCGGCCACGGACACCGAGGTGATGGCTGCACCCGAAGTGGCGCTGCGCTCGGGTCTGCTCAAGGCGTATCTCGCGCTGCTGGTCATCTCGGGCATCGTTGCCTGGTGGCTGGTGCTGGCGCACAAGAGCCGCCAGGTGGCGCAGGAGGAATCCAATCGCCAAACCGGCCTCTTGGTGCGCGAGATCGAGTTGCACCGCCAGACCGACGAGGCGCTGCAGACAGCGCGCAGCGTGGCCGAGCAGGCGCGCCAGGTGGCCGAGGCGGCCCAGCGCGCGGCCGACCAGGCCAACCAGGCCAAGAGCCGCTACATCAGCGCCATCAGCCACGAGATCCGCACGCCGCTCAACTCCATCCTGGGCTATGCCCAGCTCATGGGCGAAGACGCGGGCGTGCCGCCGCACCGCAAGCAGGCGGTGCATGTGATCCGCCGTGGCGGCGAGCATTTGTTGTCGCTCATCGAAGGCACGCTCGACATCGCGCGCATCGAGTCGGGAAAGCTCACGCTCGACGTGGCGCCCATGCGCTTTGCCGACGGGCTGCACGAGATGGCCAGCCTGTTCGAACTGCAAGCTGCCGCCAAGGGCCTGGCGTTCACGTTTGATGTGCAAGGCGTGATTCCGGAAGTGGTGCGTGCCGATGACAAGCGGCTGCGCCAGATCCTCATCAACCTGCTGGGCAACGCCGTCAAGTTCACGGCGCACGGCACTGTCACGCTGCGCGTGCGCCATGCGCGCGAGATGGCACGCATCGAGGTGCAGGACACGGGGCCGGGCCTCACGGCCGAGGAGATCGAGCGCATCTTCGAGCCCTTTGCACGCGGCGGCTCGGGCGGCGGCAGCACCACGGCCGCGCCGGGCGCAGGCCTGGGCCTGACCATTGCCAAGATGCTCACCGCGCTCATGGGCGGCGAGCTGACGGTGAGCAGCACGCCGGGCGTAGGCTCGGTGTTCCACGTCAAGCTGTTCCTGCCCGAGGTGCATGGGGATGTGCTGGGCAAGGCGGCGGCGCCCGTGGCGGTGCAAGCCCAGCGCGCCCGCAGGGGGTATGTTGGCGAGCGCCGCCGCATCCTGGTGGTGGACAACGAGGAGCCCGACCGCGAACTGCTGCTGCAACTGCTGGAACCCTTGGGCTTTGAGCTGCGCCAGGCGGCCAGCGGCCACGACGCGCTGGACCTGCTGGCCACGGGCTACCGGCCGCATGCCATCTTCATGGACCTGGCCATGCCGGGCATCGACGGCTGGGAGACGCTGCGACGTGTGCGGCAGATGCGGTTGCCGGACGTGCAATGTGCCATCGTCTCCGCCAATGCCTTCGACAAGGCGCTCGATAATGACGTGGAGATCAGCCCCGAAGACTTCATCGTCAAGCCCGTGCGCCACAGCGAGCTGCTGGACTGGCTGGAGCGCCGCCTGGGCCTGCAATGGCAATACGACGAGGCTGCCGAGGCCCCCACCGGGCCAGCGCCCACAGCGGCCTCTGCGGCGCCCGCACCCCTCACATACCCCGATACCACTGCGCTGGCGGCTTTGGCGCAGGCAGTGTCTTTGGGCTACTACCGGGGCATTCTCAACACCCTGGATGACATTGAACGCAGCCAGCCCGCGCACAGCGCTTTTGTGGACACCATGCGGCAGCTGGCCAAGCAGTTCCAGTTCGATGCCATGGGCCAGATCCTGGAACAGGCACCCTCGTGATGACCACCGCTAACCCACCTTCCTTCCAGGCCCCGGGCGCGCCGGGTGCCGCGCTGGACCGCACCGACAGCGATGTGGTGCTGATCGTGGACGACGTGCCGGACAACCTGGCCGTCTTGCACGACGCGCTCGATGAGTCGGGCTACACCGTGCTGGTGGCCACGCATGGCGAGGCCGCCTTGCAGCGCGCCGCGCAGGCCCTGCCCGACATCGTGTTGCTGGACGCGATGATGCCCGGCGTGGACGGCTTTGAAGTGGCCCGGCGCTTGAAGGCATCGCCCGTCACGGCACACATTCCCATCATCTTCATGACCGGCCTGACCGAGACCGAACACTTGGTCGCCGCGCTGGAGGCGGGCGGCGTGGACTACGTCACTAAGCCCATCAAGCCGCGCGAGGTGATGGCGCGCATGGGGGTGCACCTGGGCTCTGCCCGCAAGGCCCGGCAGGACGCGCGCCAGGCCCGCGAGGCGCGCAACGCGCTGGATGCCTTCGGCTACGCCAGCATCACCGTGCGCGCGGTGGACGGCCGCATCGTGTGGCAGACCCCGCTGGCGCGCGAGCTGCTGCAAAGTTACTTTGGTGAAGTGGGCCCGGACGGCGCGCCCACCGCCTTCGGCCAATGGGCGCCCGAGCCGGTGCAGGCCTGGCTGCGTCGCCATGTGCTGGCCGACAACGCGGCCGAGCTGCTGGCCGCTTCGCTGGCCGAGCCCCCGCGCCTTGCGGTGGAGCAGGGTGCCCGCAGGCTGACCTTCCGCCTGCACCAGCAGGCTGGCGACAGCGCCGGGGGCGGCGACTGGCTCATCGTGATGCGCGAGGTGTCGGATGCCAAGATCATCGAATCCATGAGCCTGTCCTTCAAGCTCACCGCGCGCGAGGCCGAGGTGCTGTACTGGGTGGTCAAGGGAAAGATCAACCGCGACATCGGCGACATCCTGGGCGCCAGCCCTGCCACCGTCAAGAAGCACCTGGAGCGTGTGTTTGCCAAGCTGGGGGTGGAAACACGCACTGCTGCAGCGGCCATGGCCATGAACCGCATCCGGCAGTTGCATCCCCAGTTTGAAGGGTGACCGTCGGGACCAAAAAAACGCATTGACCTCGTCATGTTGCAGCGCAATAATCGCGCACCTTCATTTCCGGAGCCCCAGCGTGGAAAGTGCCAGTTGTTGCAGTGAACCCCAGCAAGCCGTGACGGCTGCTGCCTGCCAGGCCTCCTGACGCCCGCTCCTGGGCCGTGGATTGCCTTGTGCAAGCTCCGGCCCCGTCTCTCCCAGCCCCTGTTGTACCCCGTGCGCCCCCGTCGGCCATGGCGGTGTGGGTGGCTTTACCGTCTTGCCGCTTTGCTGCATCTGTGCCGTCTGCACGGGCCGCGCCCCTTTGGCTGGGGCATGTCCCGCCTGCTGTGACGGTGCCCCCTGGCGCCCATCTGCGTCTGCGTGCTCCGCCCTGCCTGCCAAGGACAACGGCCATGCGTTTTTTTGTTGTGGATCTGCCCCGCCTTTTCCAGCGTGCGGTGGCGCCTGGCGCTGAACGCGCCGAGCATGCTGCATTGCTGCCTTCAGGCGCACAGGGCCCTGCCCATGGGGCCGCTGACAGCCTGCAAGCCGTGGCCGAACTTGACGGCACCACGTTGTGGCCCACGCACCGCATTCGCTGCTACCTGCATGGCCAGCCGCCTGCGCGGGCATTGCGCCGCCGGGCGCGGCCGCTTTAAGCCGGCCCAGCCTGTATTGCAACCACTACCCAGGAGGCCCCATGGACCCAGACCCGCGCAGGCGCTCCGAAGCGCCGCCCCACACCACATCCCCATTGAACTTTGCATACCAGGCCCAGGGCCCGGGGCGATGGCTCGCGTGACGGCGTGAGCCTCACGCCTCTGGCCGGTGCTGGCCAGAAGGAGTGACTCACCATGTTCCGTTTCATCAACATTTCTGCGCACACGGCACCGCTGCCCGTGACGCGCAACGCCGTCAGCGCTTGCTGCTAGGGAGACCGCCATGAGCTTCCTGCACCACCTGTTCGATCGCTTTCTGCACACCCGCCATGTGACGCGCCACTTTGCGCGGCGGCTGATCCTGGACACGCTGACCCTGGGCCGCGCGCCCACCCCCGCCACCTCGCCCGACCTGCTCAGCCGCGAGCTGCAGCGCGCCGCCAGCGATGACCTGCCCCCACTGATCGAGCGCCTGCAGTCCGACCCTGCGGGTCTGAGTGACGCCCAGGCCGCCGCCGCCCTGGCCCAGCACGGCCCCAACGAGGTGGAGCACGAAAAGCCGCTGCCCGCCTGGCTGCACCTGTGGCACTGCTACAAGAATCCGTTCAACGTGCTGCTCACGGTGCTGGCACTGATCTCGTACCTCACCGAGGACCACGAGGCCACCGTCGTGATTCTGGCCATGGTGGTGCTCTCCACGCTGCTGCGGTTTGTGCAGGAGGGCCGCTCCAACCGCGCGGCCGAGCGCCTCAAGTCGCTGGTCAGCAACACCGCCACGGTGCTGCGCCGCAGCGGCGCGGAGGCCGCAGCCACGCCGCGCGAACTGCCCATCCACCAGCTGGTGCCGGGCGACCACATCGTGCTGTCGGCGGGCGACATGATCCCGTCGGACTGCCGCGTGCTCACGGCCAAGGACCTGTTCGTGAGCCAGTCGGCCATGACGGGCGAATCGCTGCCGGTCGAAAAATTTGCCGAGCGCAGCCAGCCCGGCACGAGTGCGCTGGACGCCACCAACCTGCTGTTCATGGGCACCAACGTGGTCTCGGGCTCGGCCACGGCGCTGGTGGTGGCCACGGGCAACCACACCTACTTTGGCACGTTGGCCACCCGCGTCACGGCCACCGACCGCACGCCCACCGCGTTCCAGGCAGGCGTCAACAGCGTGAGCTGGCTGCTGATCCGCTTTGCGCTGGTCATGGTGCCCATCGTGCTGGTGGTCAACGGCTTTACCAAGGGCGACTGGCTGGAGGCGTTTCTGTTTGCGCTGTCGGTGGCCGTGGGCCTCACGCCCGAGATGCTGCCCATGATCGTGACCAGCACGCTGGCCAAGGGCGCCGTGCTGCTGTCGCGCAAGAAGGTGGTGGTCAAGCGGCTGGACGCGATCCAGAACTTTGGCGCCATGGACGTGCTGTGCACCGACAAGACCGGCACGCTCACACAGGACAAGATCTTTCTGGAGCGCCACACCGACGTGTTTGGCCACAACAGTGACGAGGTGCTGGCCTTTGCCTACCTCAACAGCCACTACCAGAGCGGCCTGAAGAACCTGCTGGACCACGCCGTGCTGGAGCATGTGGAGCTGCAGACCGACCTGCGCCTGGCGCAGGACTACCGCAAGGTCGATGAGGTGCCGTTCGACTTCGTGCGCCGGCGCATGTCGGTCATCGTCAGCGAGCGCAACGACCACCACGAGCTCATCTGCAAGGGTGCGGTGGAGGAGATGCTGGACGTGTG
Organism: Acidovorax delafieldii; assembly: GCF_007993815.1. Taxonomy (GTDB): domain Bacteria; phylum Pseudomonadota; class Gammaproteobacteria; order Burkholderiales; family Burkholderiaceae_C; genus Acidovorax; species Acidovorax delafieldii. The sequence continues at coordinate 224,699 of NZ_VJWE01000018.1, read as the reverse complement.
CACCCATGTCCGTGTGGTGGAAGACACCGGCGCGCAAGACCTGCCGCTGGACGCCACCCTGCGCGCACGGGTGCTGGAGGTGACGCGCGGTCTGAACAACGAGGGCCTGCGCGTGGTCGCCGTGGCCATGAAGGAGACGCCGCCCCAGCAGACGGTGTACAGCGTGGCCGATGAATCGGGCCTCACGCTGATCGGCTACGTGGCGTTTCTGGACCCACCGAAGGAATCCACCGCCCCTGCGCTCAAGGCGCTGGCCGCGCACGGTGTGGCCGTGAAGGTGCTGACCGGCGACAACGAGCTGGTGACGCTCAAGGTCTGCCGCGAGGTGGGCCTGGCGGTGCAGGGCGTGTTGCTGGGCAAGGACGTGGACGCCATGGACGACGCCACCTTGGCGCGCGCAGCCGACACCCACAACGTGTTTGCCAAGCTCTCGCCACTGCACAAGGAGCGGCTGGTGCGCGCGCTGCGCGCGGGCGGCCATGTGGTGGGCTTCATGGGTGACGGCATCAACGACGCCCCCGCGCTGCGTGCGGCCGACATCGGCATCAGCGTGGACAGCGCGGTGGACATTGCCAAGGAGGCGGCCGACATCATCCTGCTGGAGAAAAGCCTGATGGTGCTGGAAGAGGGCGTGATGGAAGGCCGCAAGACCTTCAGCAACATGCTCAAGTACATCCGCATGACGGCCAGCTCCAACTTCGGCAATGTGTTCTCGGTGCTGGTGGCCAGCGCGTTCCTACCCTTCCTGCCCATGCTGCCGCTGCACCTGCTGGTGCAGAACCTGCTGTACGACCTGTCGCAGATCGCCATCCCGTTTGACAACGTGGACGAGGAGCTCATCCGCAACCCGTTGAAGTGGAACCCCAGCGACATCGGCCGCTTCATGGTGTTCTTCGGGCCCATCAGCTCGGTGTTCGACATCACCACCTTCGCCGTCATGTGGCACGTGTTTGGTGCCAACAACGTCGAGGCGCAGACGCTGTTCCAGTCGGGCTGGTTCGTGGTGGGGCTGCTCACGCAGACGCTGATCGTGCACATGATCCGCACGCCCAAGCTGCCCTTTGTGCAAAGCGTGGCCTCGGTGCCGCTGCTTGCAGCCACGGTGCTCATCATGGCGGTGGGCATCTTCATCCCCATGGGGCCGCTGGCCGGGCACTTCAAGCTGCAGGCGCTGCCGCTGGCTTACTTTCCGTGGCTGGTGGGCATTCTGGCGGGCTACGTGCTGCTGACGACCGTGATGAAGCGCTGGTACGTGCGGCGCTACGGCTGGCAGTGAGCGGGCGCCTGGCGCGGGCCCGGGTCAGCGCGCCAGCGCCTGCTCCAGTTGCTGCTTGTTCATCCGGGAGCGACCCCGGATGTTCTCTCGCTTGGCGTCCTCGTACAACTGCTCGCGCGTGCGGCCCTGCGGGCCGCGGTGTGAGTTTTTGCCGCCGCGCACAGGGGCCGGCGTGGCTTTCAGGGTCTTGGGGTTGGCCGTGCGGGCTTCGCCATGTTGCGCGCGCTCCTTGTTCACGGTGCGCGCGGCAATCTCTTCGGCGGTGCTTTCGCTCTCACCGCGTTCCAGCAGGCTGTCCTTGATGTGTTCGTACTGGCGCTCGCGTTTGGCGCTCCAGGCTGCACGTGGCATTGGGGGCTCCTTTCCGATCAACAGCTGGGTTTTTCAGCTTAGGCCTGTGACCGGGAAGCATCGTCAGTACTTCGTGACGGCGTTTGTAGGACGGGCCCGCTGGGCTGGCCGGAGGAGCGCCGCAGGCACTTCGGGCGCATATTTGAGAAAAAGTGGCTGCAAGCGCTAGTGTTTCATGCGCTGGCAGCTATCTTTTTTGTAGTGTTTCTACATCCCCAGCGACTTGAGCAGCGCATCCGTGTCGTCCTGGCCGGCTGGCGGTGGGGCGGGCACGGGCGGTGCTTCTTGCGACTGGGCCATCAGCGCGTCCGGGTCGGGAGCTTCCTGCGCTTCAAAGTCGTAGAGCTTGATGAACTCGGTGCGGTCGATGGCGAGTTCCAGGTAGAAGATGTTGTTGTTGCTGGTGTAGAAGGTCACGCGCCGGGCCTCGGGCTTGTCGAGGTTGGCGTCCACCGACAGCTGCACCTGCTTGTTCAGCACCAGCATCTTGGGCTGGTTTTGTGTGATGTGGGTCTGCAGCTCGCGGCGCACCTTGCCGGTGAAGTCGCCCACCACCTGGTTCATCAGCTCGCCCATCACGTTGCTGACCTCGTCGGAGGTGTAAGAGCTGACCAGGTCATCCTTGGACATGCCCATGTTCAGCAGGTAGTTGGCGTACAGCTCCATCGCCGCCTGGCCTGAGAAATTGATGATCACCAACCCCGAGAAGCCGCCGTCAAACAGCACAAAGCAGCCAATGTCGGGTTTCAGGCAGGTCTTGCTGATGCGCTGCACCATGCCGGAATAGTGGATCTGGCTGTGTGTAGCCACGCCCAGCACGCGGGTGACGGAGTTGCACAGGCTGATCAAAAGGTCTTCGGTACCGTAAACGGGGGATTTTTCGGGGGTGCTCATGGTGGGGGTAGCGGAAAACAACTTGGTGCACAGCATAGGCGATGATGCCGCCGTAAACCAGAGTGCAGGCCCTGCCGTGGTGCCGATCCCCCCGTGGTATCCCGGTCATTGACTTTCGACGGGGCTCGGATATCGTGCTTTTCATCCAAATAAGAGAGGGGGGCCCGATGGGCAATGTCTATTTCTATGGCCTGACCGATTTCCAGGCGATCGCCACCGGGGCGGCCGTGCTGGCCAGCGGCGGTGGTGGCAGTTACCAAGACGCCTGCGCCATCGTGCAGCAGCTGGCAGACCAAGGCTACACGGGCACGGTGCAGGTGCAGGACTACGACGGCGCCACCAATGCCTGTGTGCTGGCCATCATGGGCTCGCCCGACGCGGCCGACAACCTCACCCTCACGGCGGTGCAAAACTCCATCAGCAACACCGTGGCCGTGATGCAGGCGTACACCGGCATGCAGCCAGGCGCCTTCATCCCGGTGGAGATCGGGCCCATCAATTCGCTGGTGCCGTTGATTGGCGCGGCCATGTCGGGCGGCAGCATCTGGGTGGTGAACGGCGATGGCGCAGGCCGTGCCGTGCCTGAGCTGCCCCAGACCACCTTCACCGCCCCTTCCGGGCCAGCGCCCAGTCCCGCCGTGCTGGCCAGCGATGCGTCCACGCTCGTGGCGGCGGAGTACGCGGTGCTGGGCTCCGGCACAGCGTCGGGCATCGAGTCGCTGGCGGGCGGGGTGGTGGGCGGTTTTGGCGGGTACTCGGGCATTGCGATGTGGCCCTCCAACGCAGGCAACCAGTTCGCGTTGTCGGGCAGCTACATTCCGGGCACGCTGGAGCAGGCACGCCAGCTGGGCCTGCAGCTCTTGCAGGCGGTCGCACCGCTCAGCACCCAGGCCGTGGCGGCGGGCATCCAGAACCTCACCGGCCGTGCCGCGCGCGCCGTGGTCACCAACTTTTTCATCACCTCGGTCAGCCAGTCCACGTCCAGCGCGTCGCTGGACTCGGGCATCATCCGGCTGGACAATGCACCCGACCCGGCCCAGAGCACCGAGACACATTACCTCTACAACCTCAACGAGAACCTGATCATGTATTCGGCGGCCAGCACCCCCCCCGACATCATTGCGCCCGACTCGATCTGCTACTACTCCGAGAGCACGGGGCGCGGTTTCTCGAACGCGAGCGACGACCTGGCCCAGTATTTCGATGCCACAACGGGCCGCAGCACCGGCAACCAGGTGAGCGTGATTGCGGTGCAGACTGCGCCCCAGCTCTACAACACCCCTGGTGTCGTGGCATCGTTTGCCGCGCTGCTGCGCAATATCGGTTACGCGGGTGGCATGCCGCCCGGCTGAACCCTGCAGCCCGCACCGACGCACGAGAGAAACGGAACGCTGTGAAAAAAGGTGGTCATGGCCATGGGTGAGGCGGACCTGAACAAGGAGCGGCTGGAGCTGGCCCTGGAGGCCGCCGGGCTCGACCTGTGGGAGAACGACCTCATCACCGGCAACGTCACGCGCAAGGCGACCAAGACGTTTGAAGAGCTGGGGTTCTCCGAGGATGAAATCGTCTCGGGCGTGCAGGACATCTACGGCCTGTTCCACCCCGACGACATCGACACCGTGCGCAAGGCCGTGGCCGACCACCTGACGGGCGTCACGCCGCAGTACCGGTGTGAGTTCCGGCTGCGCTCCAAGAGTGGCGAGTGGATCTGGTTTGCCAACTATGGCCGCATCATGGACGGCCACAGCGAGACGCCCGGCAAGCGCTTGATCGGCGTCACGTTCAACATCCACGACCGCAAGTGCCGCGAGACCGAGATCGCCCAGATCAACCAGCAGCTCACCGAGCAGAACCGCCTGCTGCAGCAGCTCAACGCCACGCTGGAGCGGCTGGCCGCCAACGACTCGCTCACGGGCCTGTCCAACCGCCGCACGCTGATGGAGCTGGGTGCCAAGGAATACAAGCGCACGGAGCGTTTTGGGCACCCGATGTCCGTGCTGGTGGCAGACATCGACCTGTTCAAGACCGTCAACGACCTGTACGGCCACCTGGCGGGCGACCGCGTGATCTGTGCCGTGGCCCAGGTGTGTGCTGGGCACAAGCGCAGCGGTGTGGACATCGTCGCGCGGTTTGGGGGCGAGGAGTTTGTCATCGTGCTGCCCGAGACCGACAGCGCGAGCGCGTTGCAAGTGGCAGAGTCGCTGCGCCGCGAGGTCGAGTCCTTGCTGGTGTGCGTGGGCGACGAAGGGCAGGAGGTGGCCGTCACCGTGAGCATTGGCGTAGCCACCCTGTACAAGGGCTCGGGGATGAATTTTGAAGAGCTGGTGAACCGTGCCGACCAGGCCCTCTACCAAGCCAAGGGCACAGGGCGCAATGCCGTGTACTGCGCCGACATGCCACCCGAAAAAGGGGGCGTGGTCGAGCAGGTTTCGCTCGACCTGGGAGGGGGGATCTCTCAGCCCTGAGGCCCGCGCGCAGCCTGGTGGATCGCCGCCCGGATGCGCGGGTAGGTGCCACAGCGGCAGGCATTGCCCGACATGGCGGCGTCGATGTCGGCATCGGTAGGCTGCGGCGTTTTCTTCAGCAGGGCACAGGCCGACATCAGCTGCCCGCTCTGGCAGTAGCCGCACTGCGCCACATCCACCGCGGTCCATGCGGTGCGCAGTGCAGAGGCTTCGGGACCCTGCAGGCCCTCGATGGTGGTGACCTGGGCGCTGCCCACGGCCGACAGGGGCGTGATGCAGGCGCGCACCGGCTCGCCGTTCAGGTGCACCGTGCAGGCGCCACACAGCGCCATGCCGCAGCCAAATTTGGTACCGTTCATCTGCAGTTCGCCGCGCAGCACCCACAGCAGGGGCGTGTCGGGTTCGGCGTTGACAGCGACGGGTTTGCCGTTGAGGTTGATGGTGGTGGTCATGGGGGCTCCGGTGCGTCGGGTCAGCTGAGCTTGAGCGGCAGCGCGCGCAGGCGCTGGCCGGTGAGGGCAAACAAGGCATTGGCTACGGCGGGTGCAATGGCCGGCATACCGGGCTCGCCCACGCCCTCGGGGGGCTCGGCGCTGGCGATGATGTGGGTTTCCACGCGGGGGCAGTCGGCCATGCGCAGCAGCGGGTAGTCGTGCAGGTTGCTCTGCTGCACCTGGCCGTCTTTGATCGTCACTTCGCCCCATAGCGCAGCGGTGAGGCCAAAGACCACGGCGCTTTCCATCTGCTGGGCAATGAGGTTGGGGTTGATGGCCGCGCCGCAGTCGACCACGCACACCACGCGGTGCACGCGGATGGCCTTGTCGGCACCCACCGACACCTCGGCCACCTGCGCGACGATGGAGCCGAACGACTGGTGCAGCGCCACGCCGCGCGCCCGTTGCACGCCCGACGCATCCGGCGGCAAGGGCTGGCCCCAGCCCGCCAGCTCGGCCGCCTTTTGCAGGACCTTCAGGTGGCGCGGGTGTTTTTGCAGCAGCGCGGCGCGAAAGGCCACCGGGTCCTTCTTGGCGGCGTGGGCTGCTTCGTCCACAAAACTCTCTTTGAAGAACGCCTGGTGCGAATGCCCCACCGAGCGCCAGAAGCCCACGGGCAGCGGCAGGTCGATGATCTCGTGGGCAATGCGTGCGTGGGGCCACTCGTAGGGCTGGTCGAACGCGCCTTCGGATGCGGTCTTGTCCGGCCCGGCGCCCGGCAGGCCAAAGGTGCGGGCCAGCACCTGCGGCACGATGGCCTGGCCTGCCGACACGTTGTGCCAGGCCACCAGCTGGCCCTGTGCGTCCAGCCCGGCCTTGAACCGGGCCACGCAGGCGGGGCGGTAGAAGTCGTGCTGCATGTCCTGCTCGCGGGACCACAGCGTCTGCACCGGCGCGCCGCCCGCGGCCTTGGCAATGGCGGCGGCTTGGGCCACATAGTCCACCTCCAGCCGCCGGCCAAAGCCACCGCCCAGCAGCAGCTGGTGCACGGTCACCTTGGTGTCGTCGATGCCCAGGGCCTTGGCGGCCGCCATGCGCGCCAGGCCCGGTACCTGGGTGGATGTCCACACGCTGGCCGCGCCATCCCTGAACTGTACGGTGCAGTTGATGGGCTCCATGGTGGCGTGGGCCAGGTAAGGCGCGCGGTAGTCGGCAGTGAGGGTGGTTGCAGCGCCTTGCAGGGCCTGCTCCACATCGCCCACGCTGTGGTAGCCAAAGCCCTGGGCCTGGTCCAGCGCCTGGGTCAGCTGGGTCATGACGGCGGCGCTCGACAGCGTGGCGGCGGGGCCATGGTCCCACTGCACGGTGACTGCGGCGGCGGCCTTCTTGGCGTGCCAGGGCGTGTCGGCAATCACGGCCACGCCGCCAGTGCCGCCGTGGTACGGCGCTACGGCCAGCACCTGCTTCACCCCGGGCATTTTTTGCGCGGCTGCGCCATCGAACTGGACCACTTTGCCGCCCCGCGTGGGGCACATCGCCACGCTGGCGTACAGCAGGCCGGGCGGGTGGACATCGATGCCAAACACCGCACTGCCGTCGAGCTTGGAGGGCGCCTCGATGCGGGTGAGCGGCTTGCCGATCAGCTTGAATTCAGCAGGCGCCTTGAGGGGCACCTTGCCCGGTGGCGGCTGCTGCGCCGCCAGTGCGGCCAGCTCGCCAAACGTGGCGCGCTGGCCTGCCGCGTGTTCCACCACGCCAGCGCTGGCCTTGCATTCGGCGGCCTGCACCTTCCACTGCACGGCGGCTGCATTGATGAGCATGGCGCGCGCGTGGGCACCGGCCTCGCGCATGGGGCGCCACAGGTCCTTGATGCTGCTGGAGCCGCCCGTCATCATCACGCCCACTTCGCGCATGGTCTTGGCGGTCAGCCAGCCCGCCACGGCCTTGATGGAGCCGTCGTTGTCGGGGTGGAACGGCAGGCCGTCCACCACCGTGGCCAGGTTGTTGTAGATGTCGTCGATGGGCGCCATCTCCAGCCGCACCTGGGCCCAGTCGGCGTCCAGCTCTTCCGCCAGGATGGCGGCCAGCCCGGTGTGCGCGCCCTGGCCCATTTCGGACTTGGCCATCATCACCGTCACTGTGTTGTCGGCGGCTACCTTGAGCCAGCCATTCAGAGCCACCTGGCCTGTGCCCTGGGGCAGGGGCTGCGCGGTGTGCAGCCGCTGGCGCGGGGGCACCACGCCCCAGCCGATGACCAGCGCGCCGGCTGTTGCGGCGCCACCGAGAAGCACTGTGCGTCGTTTCACCATGGGTTGTCCTGAGCGGTTGAGAAAGTGCACGCCGGCGCCTTCGATGGCAATCACCGCGTGGCAAGGGCAGGGGGCCATCCTAGCGCCACTGCGCAGCGCTGCGCTGCCGGCGAATGTCGGCTATGTGACGCTGCGCCGCACGCGCACGGCAATGCGGTTGAGCCCGACGGGCGTCAATCCCAGGTGGCGGGCTAGGTCTTTTTGCGGGATGCGCAGCGCCAGGTTGGGGTGTGATGCCAGGAAGGCACGGTAGCGGCCCTCGGGGGTGAGGGTGAGCAGTTCGCGCTCACGCGCCTCCTTGCGCGCGGCGTACACCAGGGTCAGCTGGTACAGCGCCTTTGCCCAGGGCAGGTGGCGTTCGGCCAGCGCGAGCAGCACGCCGTGGTCGATGCGCTCCAGGGTGGCGGACTCGATGGCCGTCACCATGAAGGCCGTGCGGCCGCCCGGCTGCAGGGCGGACACGCTGGCAAAAAAGCGTCCTTCTTCGGCAAACGACTTGATCCATTCCGTGCCGTCATCCTGCAGGTAGCTCAGCTTGAACAAGCCTGCTTGAACAGCGTAAACATACGGGTGCTGCACCCCCTGCAGAAAGACCGTGCCGCCTGTCTGTACCGCGTGCGTGGTGATGGCGCGCTCTGCCGTGGCCCAGTCGGGCAGGGCCTGCGTGCCCGCCGCCTGTGTGAGGAGCGACCAGAAGGCGGGGTGCGGGATGGGGGCCATGGCGCGCAGTATGCCGCGTGGCAGCGTGGCGAAGTTTCCGCCGCGCCTGAGGGTGAGAGCCTCCTTCGTTCGCCAATTAACCTGGGTTGATGACGACGGACGACGCCATGCCTAGAGTGCGGCCCATGTCACACGCTCTCACCCCCACCACCGCACGCCAAGCCACGTCCGCAGGCCCCTTGCCACGCACCATCGTCACCGGCGCCAGCTCGGGCATTGGCCGGGCGCTGGCCCTGGAGCTGGCACGGTGCGGCGTACCCGTGCTGGCCGTGGCACGGCAGGCCGAGCCGCTGCAGGCGCTGGCAGATGTCCATGGACTGATCGAGCCCTGGGTGGCCGACCTGTCCCGCATCGAAGAGATGGACGGCCTGGCGGCGAAGTGGCTGCTGCGCTATCCCGATATTGGCGCGCTGGTGAACAACGCAGGCGTCCAGCACGACCTGCGGGTGGACGATGCCGGCTACAGGGCACAGGACATGCGCGCGGAGGTCGGGATCAACCTGCTGGCGCCGATGGCGCTGACGCGTGCGTTGCTGCCCCATTTGCAGGCCCAGCAGCGCGCATGGGTGGTCAATGTCGGGTCGGTGCTGGGCTCTTGCCCCAAGCGCACGGCGGCGGTTTACAGCGCCACCAAGGCCGGGCTGGACCTGTTCACCCAGGCGCTGCGGGTGCAGATGCAAGGCAGCCCAGTGCGGGTGGTTCACGCTGTGATGCCGCTGGTGGACACGCCCATGACCCGGGGCCGAGGGCGCGGCAAGATCCCTGCCGATGTCGCTGCACAGGCACTGGTCCGCGGCCTGATGGCGGGGCACGCCGACATCCGCATCGGCAAGGCGCGCGCGGCCTGGCACTTGCAGCGCTGGGCACCCGGGCTGCTGGCCCGCCTGCTGCGCACGGCTTGATCCAAGCCTGCTGGCTCAACACCTGTCTTCTCATCGACCCCAGGAGATCACCCCATGGCAACCCGTTATGCCTTCTTCATCCACCTGCGTGCACTGCCCGAGTGGCTGCGTTTGCCCCGTGAGCAAAGGCGTGAGTTGGGTGAGGCGCACCTGCATGACCTGCTGCCCCGCTACCAGGGAGCCCTGCGCCTGCGCCACTTCGATGCCGAGGCCTTCGCAGCGCCCTGCAGCGACCTGATGCTGGTGGAAACCGATGACCCGCTCAAGCACTACGACTTCATGGAGCGGCTGCGCGATTCCCCCCTGCTCACCGTGCCGTATTTCGAGGTGCTGCAGATCCTGCCTGCCATCGAAGACGGCTATGTGGCGTTCGAGCGCGCCGAAACGGCTTAGGCTGCCTTGCAGTCGGCCAGCGCCGGAGCCTTGTGCGTGGGCTGCCGGTCCAGCCAGGCAATGTAGGCCGTGAGCGCCAGCGCACTCAGCGTGACGGCGGCCGCCACCAGCGGAATGGTCTGCAGCGACCACCCGGCCGTGATGACCGCGCCCCCCAGCCAGGCACCAATGGCATTGCCGAGGTTGAATGCGCCGATGTTGAGCGTGGACGCCAGGCTGGGCGCGTCGCCCGCCTGCGACACCACCCGCGCCTGCAGCGGCGTGCCCGCCGCGAACGACACCATGCCCCACACCACCACGGTGATGACGGCAGGCCACAGCCACACGCTGGTGAACGAAAACGCTGCCAGCACCCCCGCCAGCACGGCAAAGATGCCCATCAGCGAGGGCAGCAGCTTCCAGTCTGCCAGGCGGCCGCCCAGCAGGTTGCCAATGGTCAGGCCCACGCCGCACAGCAGCAGCACGCCGCTCACGTTCTGGGGGGAGACACCGGTCACGTCGCGCAGGATGGGCGTGATGTAGGTGAACAGCGTGAACATGCTGGTGGATGCGAGCACGCTCACCGCCAGCGCCAGCCACACCTGGCGAATGCGCAGCACGCGGAACTCGCCCAGCGCGCTGCCGCTGATCTGGTGGCGCAGGTGTGGCACCCAGCGCACCACGGCGGCCACGGCCAGCACCCCAATCACCACCACCGCCCAGAAGGTGGAGCGCCAGCCCAGGTGCTGGCCCAGCAGCGTGCCCAGCGGCACGCCCAGCACGTTGGCGAGCGTGAGCCCGGTGAACATCAGCGCCATGGCCTGGGCGCGCTTGTGGGGCTCCACCACGCTGGCGGCCACCACGGCGCCAATGCCAAAAAACGCGGCGTGGCAGAACGAGGTGACCACGCGCGCCACCATCAGCCACGCATAGCTGGGGGCCAGCGCGCAACCCACATTGCCCACGATGAACAGCACCATCAGCCAGGTCAGCGTGGTCTTGCGCGGCCAGCGCGCGGTGGCCACCGCCAGCAGCGGTCCACCCACAGCCACGCCCAGTGCGTAGGCCGACACCAGCATGCCGGCGGCGGGGATGGAGACGGACAGGTCACCTGCCACTTCGGGCAGCAGCCCCAGGATCACGAATTCGGTGGTGCCAATGCCAAAAGCGGCAATGGCCAGGGCCAGCAGGGGGAGGTTCATGGAGCGCAGAGGGACAAGAAAGCGGCACCAGAGCCGATGGGCCCAGGCGCGCAAAACTAGGGAAAACCCTTGGATTCTACGGAGGCCCCACAACCTTTGCAGGCCAAGGTTTTTGCATGAAATGGGCTGGTAGCGCTAGTGGTACATGCCGTGACAGCTATTGTTTTCATAGTGAATGCCATCCTTGCCCTTGTGCGCCTGTGGCGTGCATCGGGGGGGGGGTGAGTCGCCTCGCAACGGCCCCCTTGTGATGCGGGCTCTCAGCGGGGCTTGTACGCCACCCGGCGTATTTCGCCAACCGGCCCCGCTCTCCAGAATCCATTCCATCGCCCGATCCACAGGGGCTCCACATCGGGGCCCACCGGGCGAAGCGGTTTGATTGATTTCCTGATTGAAACCACCACCGGAGAAGCACACATGCAACGTCGTTATTCCCTCAAGGCCCTCGCGGCCGTCGCTACGCTCGCTGGCCTGTCTGCGCTGCCAGCCCACGCCCAGGACACGATCAAGGTCGGCATCCTGCACAGCCTGTCGGGCACCATGGCCATCTCTGAGACCGTGCTGAAAGACACCGTGCTCATGGCGATCGACGAGATCAACGCCAAGGGCGGCGTGCTGGGCAAGAAGCTCGAACCCGTGGTGGTGGACCCAGCCTCCAACTGGCCCCTGTTCGCCGAAAAGACCAAGCAGCTGCTGGGCCAGGACAAGGTCTCGGTCATCTTCGGCTGCTGGACCTCGGTGTCGCGCAAGTCGGTGTTGCCGGTCGTGGAAGAAATGAACGGCCTGCTGTTCTACCCCGTGCAGTACGAAGGTGAAGAGCTGTCCAAGAACGTGTTCTACACCGGCGCCGCGCCCAACCAGCAGGCCATCCCCGCAGTGGACTACCTGATGAGCAAGGACGGCGGCAGCGCCAAGCGCTGGGTGCTGCTGGGCACCGACTACGTCTACCCCCGCACCACCAACAAGATCCTGCGCGCCTACCTCAAGAGCAAGGGCGTGAAGGACAGCGACATCGACGAGAAGTACACCCCGTTTGGCCACTCCGACTACCAGACCATCGTGGCCGACATCAAGAAGTTCAGCCAGGGCGGCAAGACGGCCGTGGTCTCCACCATCAACGGTGACTCCAACGTGCCCTTCTACAAGGAACTGGGCAACGCGGGCCTGAAGGCCAAGGACGTGCCCGTGGTCGCCTTCTCGGTGGGCGAGGAAGAGCTGCGCGGTGTGGACACCAAGCCGCTGGTGGGGCACTTGGCCGCCTGGAACTACTTCCAGTCCATCAAGAGCCCGGCCAACACCGAGTTCATCAAGAAGTGGAGCGACTACGCCAAGGCCAAGGGCATTGCCGGCCACAAGGACAAGCCGCTCACCAACGACCCGATGGAAGCCACCTACATCGGCATCAACATGTGGAAGCAGGCTGTCGAGAAGGCCAAGAGCACCGATGTGGACAAGGTGATTGCCGCCATGGCCGGCCAGACCTTCAAGGCACCGTCGGGCATCGTCTCCAAGATGGACGAGAAGAACCACCACCTGCACAAGAGCGTGTTCATCGGCGAGATCAAGGCCGACGGCCAGTTCAACGTGGTGTGGAAGACCCCCGGCCCCGTGAAGGCCAAGCCATGGTCTCCTTACATCGAAGGCAACGACAAGAAAAAAGACGAACCTGAGAAGAAGTGATCTCCCCCTGAGCGGCTACGCCGCTTCCCCCTCTCTCACGCTGCGCGTGGGAGGGGGACGCCCCCAGCGCGGCGGGGCGGCCCTTGCGCGGGGGCCCTGGTCTAGGCCCTGCCCTCTGCATGGGCCTTTGCATATTGACCGACTGGCCCCTCCATGAATTTCTCTTTCGTATCTCGCCTCATTGTCTGCCTCTTGCTCTACGCAACTGCGCAGGCACAAGCACTCACCGCCGAGCAGGCCCTGGCCATGGCCGCTGGTGACACCGACGACCGTGTGGCCGCCGTGCAGCAGGCCGTGGTGGAGCCCAGCGAACGCACCGCCGCCTTCTTGCAGGCGCTGGCCGACGACGCGGTGAAGGTGGCCGATGGCAAGGCGCTGATCGTGCGCGATGACAAGGGCATCGACCCTGTCACTGGCGCCGAGGTCCCTGTGCCCGCCGATGCCGAAGACATCATCAACAACAACCGCATGCGCGGCGAGATCGACACGGCCCTGGCGGGCCTGGCGCTGTTTGGCAAGGACGAAACCCAGCGCATGGCCGCTGCCAAGGCGCTGGCCAAGGAGCCGGATGCAGGCCGTCTGCCCCTGCTCGACAAGGCACTGGCGCAGGAGACCAACGACAAGATCAAGACCCAGCTGGAGCTGGCGCGTGCCGCCACGCTGCTGGGCAGCGACGACCCCGCACAACGCATCGCGGCCGCCCAGGCACTGTCGCTCAGCGCCACACCTGATACGCGGCTGCTGCTCAACGAACGCGTCACCATCGAAGAAGACGCCAAGGTCAAGGCCGCACTGCAGGCCGCACTGCGCGCCATGGAAGGCCAGCTCGCCTGGGGCGAGCGCCTGGGCGCCGCGTTCTCGGGCATCAGCCTGGGCTCCATCCTGCTGCTCGTCGCCTTGGGCCTGGCCATCACCTACGGCCTGATGGGCGTGATCAACATGGCCCACGGCGAGCTGATGATGATTGGCGCCTACGCCACCTATGTGGTGCAGGGCATCTTCCAGAAGTATTTTCCGGGTGCGTTCGACTGGTACCTGGTCGCTGCGCTGCCCCTGGCCTTTGGCGCCTCGGCAGCCGTGGGTGCGGTGCTGGAGCGCGGCGTGCTGCGCTTTCTGTACGGCCGCCCCCTGGAGACGCTGCTGGCCACCTGGGGCATCAGCCTGGTGCTGATGCAACTGGTGCGCACGATTTTTGGCGCGCAGAACGTGGGTGTGGAAAACCCCGCGTGGATGAGCGGTGGCGTGCAGGTGCTCTCCAACCTTACGCTGCCCTACAACCGCCTCGTCATCATCGGCTTTGCCATCGCCGTTCTGCTGGGCATGGGCTACCTGATCGGCCGCACGCGCCTGGGCCTGTTCGTGCGTGGTGTGACGCAAAACCGCCCCATTGCCTCTTGCATGGGCGTGAACACGGCGCGCATCGACACCATGGCCTTTGCGCTGGGCTCGGGCATTGCGGGCCTGGCGGGTTGCGCGCTGAGCCAGGTGGGCAACGTGGGGCCGGACCTGGGGCAGAGCTACATCGTCGATGCCTTCATGGTGGTGGTGCTGGGCGGCGTGGGCCAGCTGGCGGGCACGGTGTATGCCGCGCTGGGCCTGGGCATCCTGAACAAGTTCCTCGAAGGCTGGGCGGGCGCGGTACTGGCCAAGATTGCGGTGCTGGTGTTCATCATCATCTTCATCCAGAAGCGGCCCCAGGGCATCTTCGCGGTCAAAGGGCGTACGGCCGACTGAAGCACCAGAGACGACTGATCATGACTACGCCAACCTCTCCCAACATCCAACTGCCCGCACCGGCGCCGCTGCTCACGCGCGGTGGCTGGTCGGCCTTTATCGTGGCGCTCATCGTGGTGTGCGCCGTGGCCCCCGTGCTCAACCTCTGGGTGCCCGCAAGCAGCATGTTCCACCTGTCGGACTACGCCGTGGCGCTGCTCGGCAAGATCATGTGCTACGCCATCTGTGCGCTGGCCATGGACCTGATCTGGGGCTACACCGGCATCCTGAGCCTGGGTCATGGCCTGTTCTTTGCGCTCGGCGGCTATGTCATGGGCATGTACCTCATGCGCCAGATCGGCCGCGACGGCAACTACAAGAGCGACCTGCCGGACTTCATGGTGTTCCTTGACTGGAAAGAACTGCCCTGGCACTGGGCGCTGTCCGACAGCTTCATCGCCACGCTGATCCTCATCGTGGCCGTGCCGGGCGTGATCGCGTTTGTGTTCGGCTACTTCGCCTTCCGCTCGCGCATCAAGGGGGTGTACTTCTCCATCATCACCCAGGCCATGACGTATGCGGCCATGCTGCTGTTCTTCCGCAACGAAACCGGCTTTGGCGGCAACAACGGCTTTACCGACTTCAAGCGCATCCTGGGTACGCCCATTGCCACGCAGAACATGCGCATGACGCTGTTTGTGCTGACGGGGTTGTCGCTGCTGGGCTTCTTCCTGCTGGCGCGCTGGCTGGTGCGCAGCAAGTTTGGCCGCGTGCTGCAGGCGGTGCGCGATGCCGAGAGCCGTGTCATGTTCTCGGGCTATTCGCCGCTGCCCTACAAGCTCACCATCTGGACCATCAGCGCCATGATGTGCGGCGTGGCGGGGGCGTTGTATGTGCCCCAGGTCGGCATCATCAACCCCGGCGAGATGAGCGCCGCCAACTCCATCGAGATCGCCGTATGGGCGGCCGTGGGCGGGCGCGCCACACTCATCGGACCCATCGTGGGGGCGTTCATCGTCAACGGTGCCAAGAGCTGGCTCACGGTGACGGCGCCGGAGTTCTGGCTGTACTTTCTGGGCGCGCTGTTCATTGCGGTCACGCTGTTCCTGCCCGACGGTGTGGTGGGGCTGGTCAAGAAGCTCAAGGCAAAAATGACAACAACGAAGGGAGCCGCGCAATGACGCCCGATCTGATGGAAGAAGGCGCGCGGCGGCTGCAGAAGACGCTGGCGCCCGTCGCACTGGGTCAGACCGAGTCGGGTGGCCGCGCTGCAGGCTTCTCGCGCATTGCCACGCCGGGCGAAGTGGACGTGACCCACGGCCGCATCCTGTACCTGGAAGACGTGCATGTCAGCTTTGACGGCTTCAAGGCCATCAACGGCCTGAGCCTGGACATCGCACCCGGCGAGCTGCGCTGCATCATTGGCCCCAATGGTGCGGGCAAGACGACGATGATGGACATCATCACCGGCAAGACCCGGCCCGACAAAGGCACGGTGTTCTTTGGCTCCACCATCGACCTGCTACGCCACAACGAGCCCGAGATTGCGAGCCTGGGTATCGGCCGCAAGTTCCAGAAGCCCACGGTGTTCGAGCAGCTCAGCGTGTTCGAGAACCTGGAGCTGGCGCTCAAGACCCACAAGGGCGTGAAGTCCAGCATGTTCTTCAAGCTCGACTCCGCACAGTCGGACCGCCTGGCCGAGATCCTGCACACCATTCACCTGGCCGACAGCGTCACGCGCCAGTCGGGCAACCTGAGCCACGGGCAAAAGCAGTGGCTGGAGATTGGCATGCTGCTGATGCAGGACCCCAAGCTGCTGCTGCTGGACGAACCCGTGGCCGGCATGACAGATGAAGAAACCGCCCGCACTGCGGAGCTGTTCCTCACGCTCAAGGGAAAACACTCGCTCATGGTGGTGGAGCACGACATGGGCTTCATCCGCACCATCTCAGAGAAGGTGACGGTGCTGTGCGATGGCTCGGTGCTGGCCGAAGGCACGCTCGACCAGGTGCAGGCCGACGAGCGCGTGATCGAGGTGTACCTCGGCCGGTAAAAGTATTCACTATCAAAAATATAGCTGCCGGCGCATATTGAACTAGCGCTAGCGGCCAAAAACACCCCAAGTCACCATGCTCACCGTCCAGAACATCAACCAGTACTACGGCGGCTCCCACATCCTGCGTGACGTGAGCCTCACCGCCACCCCGGGCAAGGTCACTGTGCTGCTCGGCCGCAACGGCGTGGGCAAGACGACGCTGCTCAAAAGCCTCATGGGGCTGGTGCCCATCAAGAGCGGCAGCATCAGCTTCGACGGCAAACCCATCGACAAAGCCACGCCCTACGACCGGGCGCGCGCAGGCATCGGCTTTGTGCCGCAAGGCCGCGAAATCTTCGGCCGCCTGACCGTGGAAGAAAACCTGCGCATGGGCCTGGCCTACAAAAGCGGATCGACGCCGGTGCCTGCACACCTGTACGAACTCTTCCCTGTGCTCAAGCAGATGCTCAAGCGCCGGGGCGGTGACCTGTCGGGCGGGCAACAACAGCAGCTGGCCATTGCCCGCGCGCTGGCCCCTGGCCCGCGTTTGCTCATCCTGGACGAGCCCACCGAGGGCATTCAGCCCAGCATCATCAAGGACATCGGCCGCGTGATCCGCATGCTGGCCGACCAGGGAGAAATGGCCATCTTGCTGTGCGAGCAGTACTACGACTTTGCGCAGGAACTGGCCGATGAGTACCTGGTGATGGAGCGCGGCGAAGTCATTGCCCGCGGGCCAGGTAGCGAGATGGAGGCCAAAGGCATTCGCAACCTCGTGGCGATTTAAGAGCGCACCCCCTGAGTCGCCTGGGTCGCCTGCCCCGTCTCTCGCTGCGCGGGAGGGGACGCACCCGGTGGCCTGGCGGGGCCAGTTCCACGGGTGCATTAGCGAGGGGCGTGCCAGTTTCAGAGAGCTGAAGGCAATGCCACGGCGGGGGAAGGTGCTTCCATCGCCTCCACCAGCAGTCGCGTGAAGGTGTCATGCAACGGCGAAGCCGGTGCGTTGTTCACCGTAGCGATGCCCAGCTGGTAGGCGATGCGGGGCCTGAACGGGCGCGACGTGATCGCCTCGTACGGGCAGTGCTGCGCCAGCAAGGCGTTCACGATCGAGACCCCGAGCCCCTGGGCCACGTGGGCGCAGGCCTCGCTGATGGAGTGCACCTCCAGCGCCACGCGCGGCTGCACGCGCCGCTGGCGAAAGGCCATGTCGATGTCGTGGCGGATCTGCCGCTGGCGCCCCAGCAGGATCAGGCTGACGTCGATCAGGTCGGTGGGGCTGACCTCTGCCAGGCCTTCGAGCGCATGGCCCCGGGGCATGATGCACACGGCTTCGGAGTCCAGGCTGGCGCGGGTGCTCAGTCCCTGCATTTCCATGGGCAGGCGCACGAGGCCGATGTCCGCATCGCGGCTCAGCAGCGCGCGCTCGGTGTCGTTGTACGAGCCTGACAGCACCTCCAGCACCACGTCCGGGTGCGCCTGCATGAAGCGCTTGGCCAGCAGCGGCATCAGCGTGGTGGCCAGCGTGCTGGGCACCGCCACCTTCAGCAGGCGCCGCTTGAAGCCGCCCAGGCGCAACTGTTCGGCATGGCGGCGAAAGCACTGGGCCGAATCCATCAGCACCTGGGCGTCGTGCAGCAGCGCATGGGCTTCGGCCGTGGGGCTCAGGCGGCCTTTTCCGCGCACGAACAGACGCAGGGCCAGGTCCTCCTCCAGCTGCGCCAGCAAGCGGCTGATGGCGGGCTGCGACAGCCCCATGCGCTCGGCCGCGCCGGTGGTGGAGCCGCTGAGCATGATGGCCTGGAAGGCCTCGAGTTGCTTGAAGTTCATGGGGTGGAAAAGGGGCAGACGTTCGGGTATGCAGGCAGCCAGCCTGCATCTTTGCACTGCTGCCACGACAGCGCAAACCTGCGGTCTATTGCATAGGGTCATCAGCGTTCGTCATAGCGTTGTGGCCGAGCACCTCGCTCCACAGAATCGGCGGCGTCATCAGCCAACCTGGCACCACCCCTTCAAGGAGCAAGATTTCATGAGGCGCTCATTTCCCTTCGCGCTGGCCGCCTGCGGCCTTTCCGTTTCGGCTGCGGGGCCCGCTGCCGCACAGGACCTGCAGGTCTATGGCCAGGTGCGACTCACCGTCAACAATGTCAAGACCGGCAACGCCGGTTCCGTCACGGAAGAGCGCGACAACGCATCCCGCCTGGGCTTTCGCGGCAAGGAAGACCTGGGCGATGGCCTGGCCGCCTTGTTCGGTCTGGAGATGGGGCTCGAAGCCGACTCCGGCGCCGCCACCACGCCAGCGTTTCGCAACAGCTATGCCGCCTTGCGCGGCAGCCTGGGCACGGTGGCGCTGGGGCGGCTCGACTCCGCCAACCCGACCGGTTCGCCGCTGTACTCGCAAGTCACGCGCATCACCTCGTTCGCCGCCAACGATGCCGGGGCCACGGCCATCGGCACCTCCATCCTGAACGCGCGCAACCGCACGTCCAACGCCATCGGCTACCAAAGCCCCACCTGGGGCGGCGTCAACCTGCGGGCGCGCTACTACCTGCGCGGCGATGCCAAGACGCCCGAGCAGGAAAACGGCGCCAAGTCGCTGGACCTGGGCCTCAACTATGCCGACGGGCCCTGGTCGGCAGGCATCGGCTACGGCAAGGACACGCGCCCCGGTGGACTGCTGGCCAACGAGTTCTCGAGCAAATGGCAGGCCGGCGTGCGCTACGACTTCGGCGCGATCGAGCCCTATGTGCTGCTGGGCCGCGATACGTACGCCAGGACGTCGGCCACCACCCGCGCCGATGTGGACTACTGGCTGGTGGGCACCCGCTTTTCAGCTGGCCAGCACGCCATCGTCGTCAACGTGATGCAGCGCGATGTGCAGGCGTCGCTGCGCGGCCTGCGCAAGCGCCAGCAGGTAGCCTATACCTATGCCCTGTCCAAACGCACCGAGCTGCAGGCCTTCATCGACCGCGACGGCGTCGATTCGAGCCGCAGCAATGTGTCCGTGCGCGCCATTGGCGCGGGAGTTCGCCATGATTTCTGATAACAAGCACCGCATGATTCCCTGGTTGTCCCGCATGCCGCAAACGCTCGCGCTGTTGTGTTCCTTCATGCTGTGCCACCCGCTGATCGCGGGCGCGGCCGAGTTCCCCGAGAAGCCCGTGCGCATCGTGATTCCGTTTCCGGCAGGGGCAGCTGCGGACACGGCCATGCGTGTGGTGGCACGCAAGATGTCGGACCAGTGGCGGCAGCCTGTCGTCATCGACAACCGGCCCGGTGCGCACGGCTTCCAGGCGGTCTCCTCGGCGCCGGCCGACGGGTACACGCTGCTCATGGGCGCAGGTTCCGGCATGGTGACGGCGCCGCTGCTGTCCAGCAAGCTCACGTACAACCCGTCGCGCGACTTCGTGCCGGTGGGGCGGGTGGTGGTCAACGTGCCCATTCTCACCACGCACCCGAGCCTGCAGGTCCGCACGGTGCAGGAGCTTATCGAGCTGGCGCGCAAGAACCCCGGCGGCCTGAACTACAGCACCAGCGGCAACGGCAGCCCGGGGCATTTGTCGATGGAGATGTTCCAGGCGGCCACCGGCACGCGCATGGTGCAGATCCCGTACAAGGGCGGCGGCCCGGCGGTGAACGAGCTGGCGGGCGGGCATGTGCAGCTGGGCATCAATGCGGTGCCCAGCGTGGCTGCGCATATCAAGGCGGGCAAGCTGGTGCCGCTGGCGGTGGCCAGCGCCAAGCGCTCGCGCGCCTTCCCGCAGGTGCCGACCATGGCCGAGGCGGGCCTCAAGGACTTCGAGTACGACATCTGGTACGCCCTGTTCGCGCCCACGGGCACGCCGGCGGAGGCGGTGCAAAAAATCAGCAAGGTGCTGCGCGCATCGCTGGCCGATGCGGAGGTGACCGCCTCGCTGGTGGCGCAGGGTGCGGAGCCCGCGCCCACCACGCCGCAGGAGCTCGGCCGCTTCATCCAGGAAGACACGGCGCGCTGGGCCAAGCTGGTCAAGGACCGCAACCTCAAGCTCGACTGAGGCAGGACCTTCCATGACCACGATGATGAATCCAATGGCTCCGTCCGCTGCCCCGGCCGGTGTGGGCGGGGTGGTGCGGCACACCTGTCGGGTGCCCATGCGCGATGGCGTGCACCTGGCCACCGATGTGTATCTGCCGGCCGGCCACACCGGCCCCCTGCCGGTGCTGCTGGAGCGCACACCCTACGGCAAAGACGAACCCACCCGGCGCGAGCGCACCGCCGCCAACCCCGCACCCCTGCGGCGCGGCGAGGTGGCCGAGCGGTTTGCCCGCGAGGGCTACGCGGTGGTGGTGCAGGACTGCCGGGGCCGCTTCGACTCCGAAGGGCAGTTCACCAAGTACCTGGGCGAGGCCCACGACGGCGCCGACACCATGGCCTGGATCGTGGCGCAGCCCTGGTGCAACGGCTCCGTGGGCACCTACGGCCTGTCGTACGCGGCACACACTCAGACGGCGCTGGCCAGCCAGCGGCCCGCCGGGCTCAAGGCCATGTTTCTCGAATGCGGCGGCTTTGCCAATGCCTACCGGGGCGGCATCCGCCATGGGGGCGCTTTCGAGCTCAAGCAGGCCGTGTGGGCCCTGCGCAATGCGCGCAGCGGCAGCAACAGCCTGAGCGACGCCGCGCGCCAGGCGCTCGACCAGGCAGACATCGGCGAATGGTTCTTGCGCCTGCCCTGGACGCGCGGCGATTCGCCGCTGCAGTGGGCGCCCGAGTACGAGGACTATCTCTTCGGCCAATGGGAGCGCGGCAGTTTCGATGACCACTGGCGCCAGCCCGAGCTGTATGCGGCAGGCCACTACGGCGCCTTCGAAGGCGTGGCCGTGATGCTGATGTGCGGCTGGTGGGACCCGTATGCGCAGACCACCACCGACAACTACCTCGGGCTCTCGCAGCGCGGGCAGGGCGACGTGCGCATGGTGCTGGGCCCCTGGACGCATGGCGAGCGCAGCGTGCCGTACGCGGGTGATGTGGACTTCGGCCGCGATGCGGTGCTGGATGGCACGCTTGCACCCGACTACGTGCACATGCGGCTCGCGTGGTTCAACCACTGGCTGCGCGGGCACCCGCTGCCCGAGGGGCAGGACGATGCCGTGCGCTACTTCCGCATGGGCGGGGGCACGGGTCGGCGCACGCCGCAAGGCCGGCTCGACCATGGCGGCGTCTGGCGCAGCGCGGCCCGCTGGCCTGTACCGGCGACCACGCTGGTGCCCTGGTACCTCGCGCCGGGCGGGCTGCTGTCGCAGTCCGTACCGCAGGCCGAGGCCCAGGCCGGTTTTTGCTTCGACCCCGCAAGGCCGGTACCCACCATCGGGGGCTCCGTCACCTCGGGCGAACCGCTGATGGTGGCCGGTGCCTACGACCAGCGCACGCACGACGGGCTGTTCGGTGCGCAGGCGCCGTTCGGGCCGCTGGCGGGCCGGGACGACGTGCTGGTGTTCCAGACGCCGCCGCTCGACAGCGATGTGGAGATCACCGGCCCGGTGACCATCGCGCTGTGGGTGTCGTCCACCGCATCCGACACCGACTTCACGGCCAAGCTGATCGACCAGTACCCGCCCAGCGAGGACTACCCCGAGGGTTATGCGATGAACCTCACCGACGGCATCCTGCGCTGCCGCTACCGCGACTCGTGGGAGCAGCCGGGGCTGATGGCGCCTGGCGAAGTGGTGGAGATCACCATCGAGCCCATGCCCACGTCCAACCTCTTCCGCCGGGGCCATCGGATACGGCTCGACATCTCGAGCAGCAACTTCCCGCGGTTCGACGTCAACCCCAACACCGGCGCTCCGGAGGGCAGTGCGGGGCCACGGGTGGTGGCGTTCAACACCGTGCACATGGGGCCGGGGCGTGCGTCCTGTGTGGTCTTGCCGATGCAGCCCATGGCGTCTGCCGAGGACTCCCCCGCGCGGTGAACCAGGGCGCCCGGGCGGCGGCTCAGCGGCGCGTCGCCGTGGGCGCCGCGCCGCGCCAGCGCGACACGCTCTCCATGATCAGCACCGTGCACACCATCCACGTGCCGCCCAGCAGCCAGCCTGCCAGCACATCACTGGCGTAATGCACGTGCAGCACCACACGGCTCCAGCCGGTGGTGAAGATCAGCGCGCCGGCCAGCACCACCGCAGGCAGGTGCCAGGCGCGGGGCAATAGCCGCGTGGCCAGGTAGGCCAGCATGGCATAGGCCACCATCGATGCGCTGCTGTGCCCGCTGGGAAAGCTGTAGCCGCTGGCCTCGGCGATGCCGTGCGTGTGCTCGGGCCGCACGCGCTCGAACAGACGCTTCAGCACCTTGGTCAACGCGCCGTTGCCCGCCATGGCCACCAGCCAGCCGGTGGCCAGCAGGCGGTGCCGGCGCAGCCACAGCAGGGCGGCCACGCCCAGCGCCAGCGCGGTCAGCACCCAGGTGTCGCCCAGGTGGGTGAGGGTGGCAAACCATTGCAGCACGGCTGCGGATGCCTGTGCTTGCAGGCCTGCAGCCAGTGCGTCGTCCAGTGCGCCCCAGGTGCCCGGGGCGCGCCCGCTTTCGGCCAGCTCTGCCAGCGTGGCACCTGCCAGAGCCAGCGTGCAGGCCGAGGTGGCCATGGCGGCCACCAACACCCAGCGCGCTTGCGCCGGAAACATGCGGCCCAGCGGGGCGCCTGCGTGTTGTCGCAGGCGGCGCAAGCCGGTCAAGGCGACGCTACCCAGCAGGGCAAACGACAGCACGCCAGCCATCCACCAGCCCAGGGGGTGTTGCGCCAGCAGGGCGCCGATGTCGGTGGCGGTCAAAGCGCTGGAGGTTGTGGTCATGGAGATAGTGGGTCCTTTCTTCGGATGCACCCGCAGGGCAGGCGGCCCATGGAGAGAAGCCGTGGGTTGTACCGAAGTTCCCAGCATCCCGTTGCATGGTGGGTGTATTGCATCGTCGCTGCCGCTGTCGGAGCCGGCTGACAAAGGGTAGGCGTGGCTACCGGCTGCACGGGGGTCAGCCGTTTGTCACCATGGAGTGCCCTGCAATCCGTGTTGGCGCTCATGGTGTGGTGTGGGCCTGCGGGCTCGCCCGGTCGCTGCGATTGGCTCAGCGCGGTGTGGGGTTGCTCTTGTTTGTTGCAGAGTTTTTGAATGACACCTTCGGAACACACCCTCCCTCCCCAGCCCCGTGGCCCCATCCATCTGGTGGTGCCCCGGCGGCCAGGTGCCGACCTGGACCTGCTGCGCGCCAAGCTCGAAGGTGTGCCTGCCCTGCAGGCGCACGACGTGGTGTGGCACGTGCCTGACCGGCGCGCCGACATCGTGCAGCTGGCCGAGCAAGCCGCCCAGGCCGCGCAGGATGATGGCGGACTGGTGGTGGCCGCCGGGGGTGACGGCACCATCAACGCGGTGGCGTCGGCCGCGCTGCGCGCCGGGGTGCCGCTGGGGGTGGTGCCCATGGGCACCTTCAACTATTTCAGCCGCGAGCACGGTCTGGCGCTGGACCCCGAGACCGCCGTGCAGGACCTGCTGCAGGCGCTGCATGCCGGGGACCTGCGGCCGGTGCAGGTGGGGTTTGTGAACCGCCGCATGTTTGTGGTCAACGCCAGCGTGGGCCTGTACCCCAAGATGCTGGCCGACCGCGAGATGGCATCGCGCCGCTTTGGCCGCAAGCGCTGGGTGGCCATAGCGGCGGCGGTGTGGAGCCTGTTTCGTCCCGCATCGGGCCGCCGCTGGCGCGTGGTGATGAAGACGCACCAGGGCGCTGAGGCGCACCAGGAGGAGCATCTGGTCACCACCCTGTTTGTGGGCAACAACCCCCTGCAGCTGGACCGCATGGGCCTGCCGCAGGCGCAGAAGGTGGCAGACGGCGGGCACTTGGCCGTGGTGATGCTCAAGCCCCAGGGGCGTTGGGCCATCGCCCGCACCGTGTGGAACGCGGCCACCGGCCAGCTCGACAAGGACAACGCGGTGGTCAGCATGGCGTGTGCCGAGCTGACCGTGGCGCCCGCCAGCTGGCGGCCCCCGCAGGTCAAGGTGGCGTTTGATGGCGAGCGGGAGTGGATGGCGCCGCCCCTGCATTTCCGCATCAGTGCGCGGCCGCTGTGGCTGGTGGCACCGAGCCCGCTGGTGCGTGATGGTGCAGCGCAGACCCCACCACCAGAAGAGATTGCTTTCGCAGCCTCCGCAACCGACACGCCTGCGCCCGGAACTACCCCCGCCCCCGGCTTGCTGCCTGCATGATGGGGTCCCCCTTGCGCCTGCCCACTGCCTGCGACCACCTGCCATGACTGTTCTGATGCACCTGTCGGACTTGCACTTCGGTGCGCACGACCCGTTGGTGTGTGCTGCTGTGCAGCGGCTGGCGCAACGCCTGGGGGTGGCCATGGTGGTGGTGTCGGGCGACCTCACGCAGCGCGCCACTGCCGAGCAGTTTGAGCAGGCCGCGCGGTTTGTGCAGGGCCTGCATGCGCGCAGCACCCTGGTGCTGGCGGGCAACCACGACCTGCCCCTGTTTGCGTGGTGGATGCGCTGGGGCCGTTCGTACGAAAGGTTCTCTGAACAGTTCGGCATGGACCAAGAGCCGGTACGGCAGATGGGAGCGTTCTACGTGGTGGGCGTGAACACCACGCGTGCCTGGCGGCACGAGCGCGGCAGCCTGTCGTCTGCCCAGATCGAGCATGTGGCGCTGCTGCTGGCGCGCGCCCCACCTGGTGCATGGCGCATCGTGGCCAGCCACCACCCCTTGGTGGCCCGCGACGCCGAGGACCGCGACCACCGCCCCCATCGCGCCGACGAAGCCGTGGAGCGCTGGCGCATTGCCGGTGCGCAAATGCTGCTGTCCGGCCACGTGCACCAGCCGCGCCTGTTGCAGCCAATGCCGGGGCTGTGGGCCAGCAGCGCGGGCACGGCAGTGTCGCACCGCCTGCGGCACGGCAGCCCCAACAGCCTGGTGGTGCTCAGCACTGAGGCATCGGGCGCTGCGCCAGACGGCCAGGCGAGGGTGGCGGCACGGTGGGACTATGACGGCGCGGTGGGCGAGTTTGTGTGTGTGGACCGGGTGACTGCCAGGTGACGGCGGAAGACGCATCAATTGCTATGTTGTTGATAGCATTTGATGCTTATGGATGTAGCGCTTCCAGCCAAAAAGGCCGAATTCTTCTACTGGGAAGCGCTGCGGCGCTGCTGGCACGCCCCACACCGGTTTGCTGATAGCGGGCAGGTGCCGCTGACCTCGCTGTTGCTGCTTTGCCCGGGGTGTTTTCACCGGTTGACCAGCCGTGGGGCGGCGCCTATTCTGGGTGGTGAATGGCAGGCATTGCCTTTAGAACCTGAACAGGTTCTTACCCCCACCCACAAAAACCCGGCCGCTCCACGCCCCAGACCTCCATGCACAAAGAATTCCACCACGACGCTGTGCGCCGCCTGCAGGCGCTGATCGAACGCGAAACCGGCAAGCCTCTGGGCGAGGCGGCGCAGGCCGAGATGGCGGGCATCCTGCACGGTATGGAAAACCCCGAAGGTGCTGCCGCCAACGGCCTGGAGGTGGCGCCGCGCGAGGTCACCATCCTGCTGGCCGACCTGCGCGGGTTCACTGCGCTGTCGGGCTCACAGCCCGCGTCGGTGGTCATTGCGGCGCTCAACCGCTGCCTGGCACGGCTGTCGGAGGTGGTGTTCAAGTACCAGGGCACCATCGACAAATTCATGGGCGACTCGATCATGGTGCTGTTCGGCGCCCCGGTGGCTCGAGACGACGATGTGGACCGCGCGCTGCTGTGTGCGGTGGAGATGCAGATCGCCATGCGCGAGCTGAACCTGGCCCACCTGACCGAGCGCCTGCCGGAGGTGTTTCTGGGCATTGGCGTGAACACGGGCACGGTGATGGCCGGGCGCTTTGGCTCGGATGTGTATTCCGAATACACGGTGATCGGCGAGGCCGTGAACCTGGCGTCGCGCATCGAGGCGCTGAGCCTGCGGGGCCAGGTGCTCATCAGCGACTCCACCTACCAGCGCTGCTGGGGGCTGGTGTCGGCGTCCGCGCCCATGCAGGTGTTCGTCAAGGGGCGCACGCAGCCTGTCAGCCTGCGTGAGCTGATTGCCATCCCTTCTCACAAGCTCAAGGTGCCCCGCCAGGAGTTCCGCCGCAGCCACCGTGTGGACGCGCGCCTGCCCTGCCTGTGCCAGCGCATGCAGGACAAGATCGTGGTGCCCCACATCGTGCACGGTGCCATCCGCGACATTGGCTACCACGGCCTGCTGGTCGAGCTGATCGAGCCGCTGGAGCCCCACAGCGAGATCAAGCTGGAGTTCGAGCTGCCGCTGGTGGACTACCGCGTGGCCGATGTGTATGCGCGGGTCATCACCCTCAAGCAAGAGGGCGACGAATGGGTGGCCGGGCTGGAGTTCACCTCCATCAGCGCCGAATGCCGCGCCAAGGTGCAGATGTTTGTGCAGCTGCTGGTGGCGCACTGACGCGCGCGGACACCGCACCGCTGGCCGTTCAGCATCCCAGCATGTGGGCGAGATCGGCCAGGTCCTTGGCGTGCAAGTCATTGCCGAGCTGCGGCGACACATCCTTGGGCTGTGCCACGCCAAACTCGTGTGGCCGTTCGATGTACGCCGTGCGCAGGCCACAGCCCCGCGCAGCGGCCAGGTCATCGTGGTGCGCCGCCACCAGCGCCACCTGCTGTGGTGGCAGGTCAAACACCCGCGCCACGCCCAGGTAGGTGTCGGGATGCGGCTTGTAGGCCTTGAACACCTCGGCGCTCAACACACAGTCCCAGGGCAACCCGGCGCGCTTGGCCATGTCGGTCAGCAGGCCGATGTTGCCGTTCGATAGCGTGGTGATGGTGTAGCGCTGCTTGAGCCGCGTCAGCCCCCGCACGCTGTCGGGCCAGGCATGGAGCCGGTGCCACGCGCGGTTGAGGTGGTGGCGCTCGGCATCGCCCAGGTGTGCCAGCCCAAAGCGCGGAAGGATCTCGTCCAGGATCTGCCGGTGCAGGGCATCGATCAACGTCCAGCCCTGTTCGCCGCGCATCACCCGCGCCATGGCGGGCTGGTAGCCCGCGCGCCACGCCAGTGCAAACGCATCGGCATCCACCTGGGGATAGAGTGCCCGCACCTCGCGCGCAATGCTGCCGTGCCAGTCCACCACGGTGCCAAAGATGTCGAAGGCCAGCACCTGCACCTGGGCAAAGGGATGGTCGGCAGGCAGGGCAGTGGGGTTGGTGGATGGGAGGGTGTTCATGCGCCCATCGTAGAGGCGGCGGCAAGCCCTCGTCCCCACTGCGGCATTGCCGCCACACTGCGCACAAAGGGCTGGAGTGCTGCCCGCAGCTTGCGCTACATTGGCTGCGGGCTGGCCTTTCTGCCAGCCACGTCGCTCGGACGGTTCCGGGCGCTTACGTGAAAGTCACACCGCATGTCTGCATCGCAGGGCAAGCGCCGTTTTGCGCGCATCGATCGCCTCCCTCCCTACGTCTTCAACATCACGGCCGAGCTCAAGCTCGCCGCCCGCCGCCGGGGCGAAGACATCATCGACATGAGCATGGGCAACCCCGACGGGGCCACACCACCGCACATCGTCGCCAAGCTCACCGAAGTGGCCCAGCGGCCCGACACCCACGGCTACAGCGCCAGCAAAGGCATCCCGCGCCTGCGCCGCGCCATCAGCCACTGGTACAAGGACCGCTACGCGGTGGACATCAACCCCGATACCGAGGCCATCGTCACTATCGGCTCCAAGGAAGGCCTGGCCCACCTCATGCTGGCCACGCTGGACCGGGGCGACACCGTGCTGGTGCCCGACCCGAGCTACCCCATCCACATCTACGGTGCGGTGATTGCCGGTGCCGACATCCGCAGCGTGCCCGTGGCGCCCGATGTGGACTTTTTTGCCGAGCTGGAAAAGGCCATCCGCGGCAGCTACCCCAAGCCCAAGATGATGATCTTTGGCTTCCCCAGCAACCCCACCGCGCAGTGTGTGGACCTGGGCTTCTTCGAGCGCGTGATCGCCCTGGCCAAGAAGCACGACATCCTGGTGGTGCACGACCTGGCCTACGCCGACATCGTGTACGACGGCTACCGCGCGCCCAGCATCATGGAAGTGCCCGGCGCCAAGGACGTGGCGGTGGAGTTCTTCACGCTCAGCAAAAGCTACAACATGGCCGGCTGGCGCGTGGGCTTCATGGTGGGCAACCCCGACCTCGTGGCCGCGCTCGCCCGCATCAAGAGCTACCACGACTACGGCACCTTCACGCCACTGCAGGTCGCGGCGATTGCCGCACTGGAGGGCGACCAGCAGTGCGTGAAAGACATCGCCGCCCAGTACCAGCGCCGCCGCGACGTGCTCTACAAGGGCCTCACCGAAGCCGGCTGGGCCGTGGACTGCCCCAAGGCCAGCATGTACATCTGGGCCCGCATCCCCGAGCCCTACCGCGCGCTGGGTTCGCTGGAGTTCGCGCGGCAGTTGCTGGACAAGGCCAAGGTGTGTGTGTCGCCTGGCATTGGGTTTGGCGACCAGGGGGACGAGTACGTGCGGTTTGCGTTGATCGAGAACGAGGCGCGGATTCGGCAGGCGGTGCGGGGGATTCGGGGGATGTTCAAGGCCGATGGCTTACTGAAGGTGCCAACTGTGGCGCCGGTGTAAGCCAGCGAGAACTGCCGGTTTGAGGATCACACTACACACGGACTCCGAGCGGTTGGCCTTGAACGGGGCCACCGTTCGGTGTCCGAAAAAACCGCTGCAGAGCATTTCAATTGACAGGCTGTAGCGGCCCCATGCATGGAATTCTTCAATGGAATACGACAAGAATATTTCACCTGTGGGCTGGTATGTGGTTTCCTACCTGCTGCGCTTCGTGGAGTTGAATGACGACAGGAAAGACGATGATGAAGCTCGATTCCTGTCTTGGGAAAACACCGTTCTTGTACGTGCGTCAAACCTCGATGAAGCCCATCAAAAGGGTCTGTCGGTTGCTCGCGAGAACTCGAAACCCTACAAGGGTGGGCCCGAAGGTGTACCTGTTCAATGGAGGTTGGTAGGTATCACTGATGTCCTGCCTATCTACGAAGAGCTGGCAGATGGGGCGGAAATCATGTGGACGGAGCGTGCCCCTCGAAAGCTCAAGAACCTCAAACAGATGGTCAGGCAGAAGGGGGATTTTCGGCAGTAGATGCCAATCCCTACGCGGATGTTGGAAATCATCGGCTTTCGAAATCAATCCCTGGGGGCGCTTTCCCAAATCAGCCCTGCGCCAAAGCTGAATATCACTAGCAACACGCCGTACCACCCGGTGAACCAACTGATGTTGATAGCCAAAAAGACGGCTGAAATCAGCGCAAAAAGCACCGCGAGTCCAATGCGCCAGTGAAACGCCAACATCGTGATCAGTTCAAAAAGGGCGTCCATACAACCTTTCAATTCAGCCGGATTGTCGTCGGCCACATGCGCCGCCTCACGCGGCCCACCTACATCGCCCAAATCCTGGGCGCCTCCCCCTCCAACCCCCACAACACCTCCCGCCAAACCACCCGCACGGCCTTGAGCAGCCTCATCGCGGGCTCCACCTGCGGCGCCAGCACGCGCACCACCACCATGCGGTCGTTGGGGCTGGTGGCGCCTGCGGTGGCCTTGACCAGGGGGTGCTGATCCATCACCGCACGGGCCGCGTCCAGTGCGGTGTCGCGGCGCGTCCGGTCAAGTGGGGGGCCTGCGGCAAAGAACATGCTGGCCATGCAGCGGTGGCCCCCCAAGCCCAAGGGGCTGCTCAGCAGCCGGTCATCGGCGGCGTCGACGACGCCGCGCTCCAGCCATAGGCCGGGCACTTCCAGGTGCTGGGTGAAGCGGCCTTGTTCAAACGGCTGGCCCGCGTGCGGCAGGCCTAGTGCGGTCACGTCCCAGGCGATGCATTCGGCGCCGGGGGCGAGGCTCAGCGTGAGGTGGTTTTCAGCATGGCAGGCGCTGTAGCACAGGGCCTCCAGCGGCAGCCATTCCAGGCGCGCGCCTTCGGCCAGGGTGAGGTGGCTGCGTTGCAGCGCCAGCGGGCCGGTGGAGCGGTAGAAGCGCGTGGCACCGGGCGTGGTGACCAGGCCATGGGCGCCGGGGCCCACGGTGGCGGTGATGTCCAGCGTGTCGCCGCCCACCAGACCGCCGGGCGGGTGCACCAGCACGTTGTGGCAGATGGCGTCGCCCTCGGGGTACAGGCTTTGCAGGATGCGCAGCGGCCCGTTGTGCTCGTAGCGGGCTACCGTGCGGGCGTTGTGTTCTGCCGTGTAGTCGAGCTGAAGGCGGGCGTGCCAGGGCATGTTTCGATGGTTTGCTACTAAATGAGTAGCTGATTATGCCCTGCAGGTAAGCGGTAGAGGCCCGTGGGTGCGACACGCGCCACCCGTTTTCTCTACGCTGTTTGGCGTACAGGTGTCTGCACGGGGGCTGTGGGTTCGGCCGTGTACCAGCTGCGCAGCTTGCCCGGGTTGAGCAGGCCCTGGGGGTCAAAGCGGCGCTTCATGCCCACCACGGCCGGGTCCAGGTTGTTCTGCTTGCCGTCTTCCACGATGTACACATGTGGGTTGTTGATCTGCACGCCGTGGTCGCGGTAGATCTGCATGATCTGGTTCAGGCGCTCTTCGGTGGTGTAGCGGATGATCTGCAGGCCGCTGCAGTTGAAGGCGCCTTCCTTGGTACGCAAGAACTCCAGGTGCATCATCACCTCGCCCTTCAGCGCGGCCTCCAGCGCCTTCACCTGCTTGAGGCGGTGCATGGGGTTGAAGCCGCTCTGGATGTAGGTCAGGCCCTTGTCCACCTTGAGGGCGTGCAGGGTGGTGTGGTTCCAGGTGTATTCGAGCAGCGTCTTGTGGCTGCTGGCCACTTCGTCGGCCGTCTTGCGGTAGGTGACCTGGCCGCCGTGCTGGGCCACCATGTCGCGCATGCCGGCTTCTGAGTGCGGGGCCACCAGCAGCAGCACCGCATGCTGATCGGCAGGCAGGTGCTCGGCCAGGCTGGTGAAGTATTGCGGGATGGGCGCGGCCAGAAAACACACCTCTTTTTTCTCCAGCCCGGGGGCGCTGCCAAAGCGGTCGGCAAAGTCCAGCGCGGCGTCAAACTGTTCGAAGGTGGCGATGCATTCGGTCCACTCCACGGCGGGGGTCAGGGCCACTTCCAGCTCCAGCACGATGCCGTTGGTGCCGTAGGTGTGGTGCAGCAGCATGGCCTCGGGGCCGCGCAACTCGATGACCTGCGGCTCGGGCTCCACCGTCATCGCACGCACGGCCAGAACGTTGCCAGGCGCGGCCAGCGGGCCGTGGTTGATGGAGCCTGCGCCCCCAAAGCCGCCGCCAAACAGCCCGCCCAGCGTGGCGCTGCGGTAGGTGCTGGGCAGCCAGCGCAGCTCTTGCCCGTGGGGCTTGGCCTGTGTGTCAAAGTCTGCCAGCCGAATGCCAGACTGCGCGCGGCCAACGCCGCCGCGCACCCAGCCAAAGGCGTTGTAGCCCGACAGGTCCAGGATCACGCCGCCGTGCAGTGGCGTGCTCTGGCCGTAGTTGCCGGTGCCGCTGCCGCGCACGGTGAGAGGGATGCCCGCGCTGGCGCATGCGGCTACCACCTGGCGGATTTCTGCTTCGGTGCGTGGGCGCACGGCGATGTCGCCACGCTTGCCCGCCAGGTCGCGTTTGAGCACGGGGCTAAACCAGGCAAAGTCCTGTGAGAGGCGGCCCACGCGCAGCGGG
The DNA here is from genome assembly GCF_007993815.1 of Acidovorax delafieldii. Lineage (GTDB taxonomy): Bacteria > Pseudomonadota > Gammaproteobacteria > Burkholderiales > Burkholderiaceae_C > Acidovorax > Acidovorax delafieldii. The sequence continues at coordinate 192,640 of NZ_VJWE01000018.1, read as the reverse complement.
TCGGCAATCCAGTCCAGATCGGGCAGCAGGTCGGGCAGTTGATGGGCGGTGGTGGTCATATCGGTATCTCCTTGGCCGCTGGTGGCCGTTTTGGGCAAAAGGAAGCCCGTGCCGCGCGCCAGTGGCTGCGCGCGGTGTGTTGGCGATGGGGTTGAAAGGGCTAGTCGTGCGACGTTTCGCTGGCGTGCCAGCCGCCCAGGGCGACACGGGTGAGCCAGGCCATCAGCACGAACAAGGCGACGCCAGTGAGCGAAATCAGCAGCAGTGCAGCAAACATGCGCGGGATGTTGAGCTGAAAGCCGGCCTGCAAAATCTGGTACGCCAGCCCCGCACCCTGGCCCCCGGTGCCCGCCACAAACTCCGCCACCACGGCGCCGATGAGCGCGAGGCCGCTGGAAATGCGCAGCCCGCCAAAAAAGTAGGGCAGCGCGCTGGGGATGCGCAGGCGCAGCAGCGTCTGCAGCCGCGTGGCGCGGTTGAGCTGGAAGTAGCTTTGCAGGTCAGGCTCCACGCTGCGCAAACCCAGCGTGGTGTTGCTGATGATGGGGAACAGGGCGACCAGTGCGGCGCAGATCACCATGGATGCGGTCGGGTCCTTCACCCAGATGATGATGAGCGGCGCCACGGCCACGATGGGCGTGACCTGCAGCAGCACGGCGTAGGGGAAGAGCGCCGTCTCGATGCGTTTGCTCTGCACAAACAGGAACGAGATGAGCACACCCGCCACGGTGGCCACCACAAAGGCCAGCACCGTGATCTTGACGGTGACCCACAGCGAGCCGCCCAGGGCGGCCCAGTCGGTGAACAGCGTCTTCATCATCAGGATGGGCGAGGGCACCAGGTAGGGTGGCAGCTCCATGGCCGTGACCAGCCCCTGCCACAGCGCGATCAGCACCAGGCCGACCAGCACGGGGTAGACCACGCGCTGCACGCGGGGTTGGGCCATGAGCGGCGGGCGCTTGGGTGTGGCCTTGGCGGCAGGTTTGGCAGCGACTGGTGCAGGCGCTGAGCGCGGGGCGGCTGCGGGGTGGGCGGTGACCACGGGCGACGCCATGGGTGCGGAAGGGAAAGGGGTGCTCATGCCACGGTCTCCTCGGTGTCCACGCTGGCGCGCAGCAGGCTGTCCTGCAGCAGCTTGGCGTAGCGGCTGAATTCGGGCGAGACCATGAAGTCGGCCGTGCGGGGGTAGGGCGCATCGATGCGGAACTCTTCGACCACGCGGCCCGGGCGCGCGGCCATCATGACCACGCGGCTGGAGAGGAACACCGCCTCGTGGATCGAGTGCGTCACAAAGATCACAGTGAGCTTCTTCTTGCGCCACAGATCCAGCAGGTCGGCGTCGAGCTTGTGGCGCGTGATTTCGTCGAGTGCGCCAAAGGGCTCGTCCATCAGCAGCAGGTCGGGCTGGGTGACCAGGCCGCGCGCAATCGACACGCGCATCTGCATGCCGCCGGACAGCGCGCGGGGCAGCGCATGGGCAAATTTCGACAACCCCACCAGAGCCAGCGCCTCGGTCACGCGGGCATCGGCCTCTGCACGCGGCACGCCCGCCAGGTCCAGTGGCAGGCGCACATTGGTCTGCACACCGGCCCAGGGCATGAGCGTGGGCGACTGGAAGACAAACGCCATCTTCTTGCCGCTTTCGTCCAGCTGTGCCACGGGCTTACGCCACAGGTGTAGGCGACCGTCGGTGGGCTCCAGCAGGCCCGCCACCATTTTCAGCAGCGTGCTCTTGCCGCAGCCCGAGGGGCCGAGCAGGGTGACGAATTCGCCTTCCTCAATGGTCAGGTCCACCGGCAGCAGGGCCTGGGTTCCATTGGGGTAGGTTTTTTCGGCAGAGAGCACCTCCACGGCGGGTGTGGGGCGCGGCGCGGGTGCCAGAGGTGGCGAGGCAGCGGGAATGGACATGGTGGTGCCTTTCGATGGATGTGGCCGGGGAGGCTGGCCGCTGTGTCAGGGCGATGGGGCTTATCTGTCGTAGCACTTGGCTTGGCGCTAGCCGCTGGAAACTGGCGCGGCCCGAGCCAGCGAACGCCGAGCAAGGGCCGCCCCGCAGCGAGGGCGTTGTCCCCCTTGGGGGAAGGCGCGAAGCGACTCAGGGGGGATCAAGGAAGAACCTTGAGGTCTTTGACGAACGACGTGGTGTAGGTCTCGGCCAGCTTCACCTTGGCAGGGTCGATGAGCTTGGCGTCCACCAGGAAGTCGTAGCTGGCCTTGGCGCGTGCGTCGGTCATGATGCCGATGCCCATGGTGGCGGCGTCACCACCCGTGGCCATGCCCATTTCCTTGAGCTTGGCCACGCTGTAGGCGAGCTGCTCGTCGGTCATGTTGGGGTTGTCCTTCTTGATGAGCGCGTTGGCCGGGGCGGGGTCGGCCAGGTAGCTCTTCCAGCCTTCCATCGATGCCTTCACGAACGAGGCCACGGCGGCGCTGCGGTCCTTCACCGTCTTTTCCATGCACGAGATGGTGGTGGCGTAGGCTGGGTAGCCTTGGTCGCTGAACATCAGCGTGTTCGCCTTGACGCCCGCCTTGGCAATCGCAAACGGCTCGGACGTCAGGTAGCCCTGCTGGGCGGCGTTCTTGTCGGCCACGAAGGGCTGGATGTTGAAGGTGTAGGGGCGCGTCTGTGAGTCGGTGAAGCCGTACTTGGCCTTGAGCCAGGGCCAGTAGCCGCGCTGGGCCGACGAGGCGATCAGGATGGTCTTGCCCTTGAGGTCTTCGAATTTCTTCACGTCCTCGTGCGCGATGAGTACCTGCGGGTCCTTCTGGAATATGGCCGCCACATTGACCACGGGCACGCCGCCTTCACGCATCTGGATCATCTGCAGGTCGCTCGACCCCATCACGCATTCGGCCTGGCCGGCGGCCATCATCTGCACGATGTTGACCTGCGGGCCGCCCATCTTGATGGTCACATCCAGCCCGTACTTTTTGTACAGGCCCGTAGCCACCGCCTGGTAGAAGCCGCCATGCTCGGCCTGCGCATACCAGTTGGTCATGTAGGTGAACTTTTCCTGCGCGTGGGCCTGCATGGTGCCGACGGCACCAACAGCGAGCAGCGCGGCTGCACCAAGTTTGGAAAGGTGGGAGGCGGTCTTCATCATGGTGGTACTCCGGTAGGGTGGTGGAGGTGGAACGAAGGGACAACGAAGGGGAAGGCGAAAAGGTTTTGCGGTGGCGTTCGCAGGTTTCAGGCCAGTGCGCTGGAGTGCTCCACGTGGCCGGTGTGATGGGCGCGGCCCCAGGTGGGCTCTGGGCGTGGCGCCCACTGCAACCGATGCAGCTCGGTAATGGCGGCGGCCCAGCTCACGGCCAGCGAGTCGAGGATGGCGTGCCCCTGTTCGGCCGTGGCGGGCAGCGGGTCGCCAATGATTCCGCTGGGGCCGAAGTCGCGCGCACTCCAGGCGCAGGCTGGGCGGCCGTCGGGTGAGAGCAGGGACGAGTCAAAAACGGGCGGGTAGTTGACTACCGCACGCTCCATGTGCACGGTGTCGGGGGCCAGCGCCAGCATCAGCGCCGTCTCGGCGTGGCCTGCGTGCATGGCCAGTTTCTTTTCGGTGTCGGACAGGTACTTGCCCGCCACATGCGGCACCCGCCAGGTGAAGCTGGGCACCACAATGAAGTCGCCATGGCGCAGGCGCAGCTCTCGCGCGCACATCTCCATCACCTGCGGCTGGCCGCCGTGGCCGTTGACAAACAGCAGCTTGCGAAAGCCCGCGCGGTACACCGACTCGCCCACCTCGTTCATGGTGGCCAGCAGGGTCTCGCCGCTGAGCGTGACGGTGCCGGGAAAGTGCAGGTGCTCTTCGGACTTGCCGTAGGTGATGGGGGCCATCGCGAACGCAGGCACATCGGCCGGCAGGCGGGCCAGTGCATGGCCCACCACCCCCGCGCTGATCACCGTGTCCACCGCACACGGCAGGTGCGGGCCATGCTGTTCTGTGGCGCCTGTGGGCAGCACGATGACGGTGTTCTCCTTGTCCGGCAGGTCGGCGATCTCGGTCCAGCTCAGGTAGGGCAGGTAGCGGTGGGGCGGGTTGTAGCCGTGCAGCATGGGTGGTTCTTTCGTGAAGGAAGGCGTTGTCAGCGCAAAGGGAGGTAGGCCGTGGCCTCCACCTCGATGAGGATGTCGGGCGTGGGCAGCATGCCGCTTACTTCCACTACGGTGGAGGCGGGGGGATCGCCGGGGAAGAACAGCTTGCGCACGCGGCTGTACTGCGGGAAGTGGTCTAGGTTCTTGAAGTACTGCACCAGCTTGAACACGTCGGACATCTGGCCGCCTGCGGCCTCGATGGTCTGGCGGATGCGGTCGAGCACATACCAGCTCTGCGCGAGGATGGGGCCTTCCTTGATGTCGCTGCTGAACTCGCCCGTGCGGCCAATCAGCGTGGCGGCCTCATGCGGGATGTCGTCGTAGCCGCGCACAATGCGGCTGGCGGCAGGGTCCACGGCAATGATCCCGCTCAGGTAGATGAAGTCGCCTGCGCGGCGCCACGCGGCGTAGCGGGCCAGGGGCTGGGCGATACCTGGCGCAGATGTGGGGCTCATGCGAGGCTCCTTGCGGATTGGGTGGTTGGCACATGCCAGGCAGCCGGTGCATGGCCGCTGGCGACGCGGCCCTGGCGCAGCACCACACGGCTTTGTGCGCGCGATGGAAAGCCCCAGTGGTCAGCCTGCGTGAAGACCAGCAGGTCAGCCACCGTGCCAGGCTGCAGCGGCAGCGCCGTGGTGCCAGTGCGGCCGGTGCACAGCCAGTCGGCGCGGCACAGCGATTCGCTCCATTGGTCGAAAGGTGCATCCAGCTGCGCAGCCAGCACACCCGTGGCCAGGGCTTCCAGCGGGTCAAAGCTGCCCACGGGGCAGAACGGGTCTTGCACGTTGTCGCTGGCGACCAGCACCGGGATGCCGCGTGCACGGGCCTCCTTCACCAGCGTCAGACCACGCTGGCGCGGCGTGCGGCCGGTGGTGGCGTCCTGCAGCAGCAGGTTGGTGATGGGCAGGGTGACCAGGGTGATGGGGCTTTGTGCCACGGCATCGAGCGTGGCGAGGGCCGTGGCCTCGTCCTGTGCGGCCAGCGCGCAGGTGTGGCCGCAGACCACATGGCCTTCAAAGCGCAGTTCTTTGAGCAGTGCGGCGGTGGTCGCCAAGCCCTGGGCGCCGGGGTGCAGTTCTTCGTCCACATGCAGGTCCACGTTCAGGCCATGGTGTTGTGCGGCTTCCAACAGGTGGCGCAGCGCCTGCGGGTCCCAGTTGGTAGAGTGCACAAAGCCGCCCAGCAAGGCGCCAGGGCCGCTCGCAGCCACGGTGGCCGCCAGCCGCAGGGCGGCGCTGCGGTCCGTGTACAGATGCAAGGGGATCAGGCTTACGCGCTCCAGCGTGATGCGGTCGGCCCAGTCGTGGGCCAGTGCGTGCAACACGTTCCAGGCCAGCGGCTGCGCGTCGGGCTCCCACCAGTCGCAGTGGGTGCGCAGGTGGACGGTGCCTGCGTCGTAGGCCCATTGCAGCGCGCGGCTGGCGCGGGCGTGGATGTCGGCTTCGGTCCAGCCCTGGCGATCCAACATCATGGCCTCGATGGCGCCCAGCAGGCCGGGTTTGACCTCTCCCATGCGCGGCAGGGTGAAGGCCTTGTCCAGGTGGGTGTGCGCATCGACCAGGCCGGGCAGCACCAGCGCGCCTGCCACGTCCCACACAGCGCCGTGTAGCGCAGGCTGGGTGCCGTGGGGCAGCACCTGCACGATGCGGCCCTGGGCCAGGCGCAGATCGGCCAGTGCGGGCTGGTGGCCCTGCTGCGGCCACGCGGAGGGCAGCAGCCAGCGCGGCAGCCGGGCGCGCAGGATGTGGTCGGGGGTGTTGGATGCGTGCATGCCGTGGCCCTTAGAACGTTGTCTTATGCAAAGCGCGCCATCGCCTGGCCCACGCGGGCCTTGAAGGCCGCGAGTCGGGGCGGTGTGGCCACGTTCATGTGGTAGTAGGCGTGGTAGTCCACCCGCGCCTTGCCGCCCGTGAGCAGGCGCATGTAGCGGGTGATGGACTTGCGCGGCGGGTCGCCCATGAACAGGGCCGTCCAGCGCGGGCGGCCGTAGGTGACCACGGCGGAGATGCGCTTGATGTGCGTGAGCGAGGGCTTGACGTTGTGCGGGTCGCTGATGTCAAAGGCCACGCCGGGCATGAGCACGCGGTCGAAAAATCCCTTGAGCATCGCCGGCATGCCAAAGCACCAGGTGGGAAAGCAGAACACCACGGCTTCGGCCCAGAGCAGGCGGTCCACATAACCCTGCACGGGCAACTGGTTGCTGGGCACCTCGTGGTAGCCCAGGCGCTCTTCGCGTGTCATCACGGGGTTGAAGCCCTCGGCGTACAGGTCGCAGTCGTCCACCTCATGGCCCGCGCCGCGCAGCTGCTGCACCACCTCGGTGTGCAGTGCGGCGTTGTAGCTGGTCTCTACCGGGTGGCAATAGATCACGAGGATGCGCATGGCGGGGGTCCTTCGGGTTGTGGGGGATGGGCCTACAGGTCCAGCGTGAGCGTGGCGCTGTGGCTGCGCGCGCAGCACACGGCGACGTGGGTGGCTTGCTCTGCAGCGCTCAGGCAGCTGTCGCGGTGGTCGGGCTCGCCGTCCAGCCAGCGGGTCACGCAGGTGCCGCACACGCCCTGCTCGCACAGGGTTTCCAGCGGTACGCCAGCGAGCTGCAGCACATCGGCCATGCTCTCGCCGGGGGCGACGGGCAAGCGCATCTGGCTGCGCTGCAGGATCAGCTCGAATGCGTGTTCTGTGCGGGCGGCGTCGGCGGTGTCAGGGGCTGTCTGCATTGTTTGACCATGTGATTTGATCGATTGGTCAAACTATTGCAAAGGCTGTGCCAGCCACAAAAAGCGGTCAAACGTCTTTGTGGTGGATCAACGCGGCCTGAAAGGGGCTTTTGACGCCGCGTGCTGGTGCAAATTGCCCGGGATTCGCCCCTCGGGCACCCGAGGCATGCCCAGAATGGGGCGGAGGCCTTAGTCTGGTGCGAGGCCGCAGCCCAGCAGCACAAAGCTGGTGAGTTCGCGCACGATGGGCTTGCGGTCGATGGGCTCGTCGGGCGCCAGGCCCAGCATGATGTGCACCTGCACGCCGTAGTCGGCGTAGTGCTGCGTCATGCCCCAGATCTGCATCAGCAAAACCTTGGCGTCCACCTTGCGCATGCGGCCTTCGGCAATCCAGCGGTTGATGAGGTCCACCTTCTGCTGGGTGGACTTGACGGCCACCGGCCAGTACTTGCCCAGGTTGCGCCCACCGCCCAGCACCTCTGTGGTGAAGATGCGCGACAGGCCCGGGTTGTCCAGTGCGTAGTCGAGCTTCTTGCGCACATAGCTGCTCAACACCTTCTTGGGATCGTCGCTGTTGCTGTCAAAAATGAAGGCGCCCGACCAGCCGTTGAGCACCGAGTACAGCAACTCTTCGTACAGCTCTTCCTTGCTGCTGATGTAGTAGTGCAGCTGGGGCTTGGTCAGGCCGGCGCGCTCGGCAATGGCTTTGGTGGATGCCCCCTTGAAACCATGGCGACTGAACTCGGCAATGGCTGCCTCGCGGATGGCGCCCAGGATGCGTTCGCGCCCCTGTTTGGCGCGGCTGAGCAGCGCGCCGGAGGCGGCTTCGGCTTCTGATTCGGTCATGGCTTTGGTGCGAGGCATGGGGAGTGCAGAGTATGCGCTGCAGATTCTGCCCGCGCGGGATTGGGTCAGACTTTCCAGAACCCGATATGGGGCGCGCTGGCTTCTTCGACCAGCGCCGGGCCGATGCATTCGATGGCGTGGGGCGAGGCGGCAAACACGTCGCGGCACGACAGCTCGGCGTCGCGCTGCTCGGCCCGCTCGCCCCGGAATACGCGCAGGCGCTCGGCATCAATGCCAAACACCACGCGCCCAATGCCCGACCAGAAGATGGCGCCCGCACACATCACGCAGGGCTCGGCCGACGAATACAGCGTGGCCTTGGCCAGGGCATCGCGCCCCACGCGCGGGCTGAGCTGGCGAACAGCATTGGTCTCGGCGTGACCGGTGCAGTCGCCGGTCTCGGTGGTGTTGCAGTAGGCCTCGGCCAGCAGGCGCCCTTCGGCACTGATGACCACGGCACCAAACGGGCGGTTGCCGCGCGCGCGGGCCGTGCACGACCACGCGATGGCCTGGCGCAGGTAGGTGCCGTCCGTGTCGTTGATGGGGGTGGGGTCGTCAAAGCTGGCTGGGGGTGCAGACATGAGCGCGTGCATGGTGTAGGTGTCTCCGTCGATGGTGGGTGGGTGGCTGTCGTTGTGCAACGCCGGACTGTCTGCACGCCCGCCGTTGTGGTGCAGGGCGCTATGCATTTGGCATGCCAATCACAATCAGTGACATGTATGCATGGCTTTTGATGCGCGTGCACAAGCGCTCTCAACCTGCGTGGGCACACATGCATGGCGCCGTGGGCATTCTTCTTGCATCGCTGTTGGCAAGAGTAGAAGCGTTCACTGCATTGCCCCCTGTGCCATCCTGCGCGGGGAGATGCCAGTCGGAAATTGCTCTTGAAGCCCGCTGTGCGCGCAGCGGTGTGCGTTGGCACACCGTGGCTTCAAGGGTTGAAAGGACGGCCGCCGCATGCGGTGCCACCCACTCTTGAAGCACCCAGCGGGAGGGCCTTTCTTCCTTCCACTTGTCTTCAGGAGAACTGCATGACCACCACTGCCACCTACGACCTCGCCGAGCTGCAAAAAGAAACGCGCATGGGCGCGATGGGCTCGGAAACCGCGAGCCGCGAGATCCGCCGCATCGACCTCAGCCACTTTGCGCAGCGCAAGACCGAGATTGCCGATCAGCTGTGGGACGCCGCCGTCGATGTCGGCTTTTTCCAGATCGTGAACCACGGCATTGACCTGGCCGAGGTGCACAAAGCGTTTGCGATGACCGAGCGCTTTTTTGCGCTGCCGGATGCCGTGAAGGCGCAGTACCCGCTCAAGAAGGCGCTCAACGTGGGCTGGGAGAGCCGCGCGCAGGTGCGCCCCTCCACCGGCACACCGGACCAGAAGGAGTCGTACCAGATCACCCGCCCGCACATGGCGGGCCTCTGGCCCACTGACGAGGAGCTGGCGGGCTTTCAGGCCACCATGCTGAACTTTGAGGGCCAGTGCTGGCAGGTGGCCATGCAGGTGCTGTCGTGTTTTGCATGGAAGCTGGGGTTTGACGAGGCCTTCTTTGCCCGCGCGCACGACCCTGCACAGGCCAGCTACCAAAGCACCTTGCGCCTGTTGCACTACTTTGCGACCCCGCCCGAGCAACAAGCCAGCCTGGGCCTGTGGCGCGCCGGGGCGCACACCGACTTTGATTGCCTGACCCTGCTCTTTCAGCGCCAGGGCCAGGGCGGCCTGCAGGTGTGCCCGGGCAAGGAGATGGACACCCAGGCCTGGACCTCGGTGGAGCCCGACGAGCAGGCCATCACCTGCAACATCGGGGACATGCTGATGCGCTGGAGCGACGACCAGCTGCCCAGCAACTTCCACCGTGTGAAGAACCCTCTGCCCGGCGAGTACATGGGGCCGCGCTACAGCATCGCCTTCTTTGCCCAGGCCAACCGCGACGCCATCATCGAAGGGCCCGGCAAGAAGTACCCGGCGATTGCCGCGGGCGACTACCTGAACCAGCGGGTGGCGGCCAACTTCAAGGCGTATTGACGCGTGACTTGGGAGGCAGGGGTGGGCGCTTGTCCGCCCCGCCGATGCCTGGGTGGTCGGCTGCCGTCGATGGCGCGGCCGGGCAGGGGCAGGCTCAAGCGACGTGGCGCGGTACACCCACAGCGCTTATCCGGAACACGTTGTCTTCCGGGTCCGCCAGCACCGCCTGCCATTGGCCGTAATAGGTGGCGTAGGGTGGTTTGATGACCTGTCCGCCCAGAGCTTTGGCCTTTTCGGTGGCAGCCTCCACCGCGTCCGGTGTGTCCAGCATGAAGGTGGCATAGCCTGTCACGCCGCGAGGTGAAGGCAAGGCTGCGCCAGGCTGCCGGTCGGCCAGGCCCAGCAGGGCATAGGCCTCAGGAGCATTGAAGCCGAGCTGGAAGTGCTCGGTCTCCACCGCCCGGTAGATGGCCGAGCGCGTCCCCGGCGCCTCGGGCAACTGCAGCAGGGCTTGATAGAACTGAAGCTGCGCCTCGATGTCCTGGCACAGCAGGTTGAACCAGAGCCTCATGACATCACCGCCGCGCTGGCTGGGTTGGTGGCCTGACCCAGGCCGTACGTCTTGCGGTACATGGCCTGCAGGTGCTCGCCCACGGTGCAGGGTGCAAAGCGCGGCGACTCACCCGCAGGCACACAGGTGGGGACGGGGACCACCTGGGCCTCGTAGTCGGGCGTGTAGAAGAACGGAATGGAGTGGCGCGGTGCGCCCCCGCTGTGCACATTGCGCACGCGGTGGGGGTTGGATCGGTACAGCCCATTCGTCCAGCGCGGAATCATGTCGCCCAGGTTCACCACCAGCGCTCCCTCGATGGGTGTGGCAGCCACCCATTCGCCGGTGGGCAGTTTCACCTCCAGCCCGCCATGGTGGTCCTGGGCCAGCAGGGTGATGGCTCCCCAGTCGGTGTGCTCGCCCGCGCCAAAGGTGAGCGCATCGGCGCTCTCAGGATGGGGTGGGTAGCGCAGCAGCCGCAGCGTGAGCATGGGGCTCTGGTGTGTGTGGTCGAAATAGTCTTCTGGCAGGTCGAGCGAGAGCGCCAGCAGCTGCATCAGCCGCAGGGCCAGTTGCCGCATGGCGGCGATGTAGGTGCGGCTCTGGGTGGCCAGCTCGGGCAACGCCTCCGGCCACTGGTTGCTGCCGTATGAGTGGTAGCTGCGCTGTACATACGGATGGTCTGCCGCGTAGTCCAGCCCGCAGTAGAAGCTCTCCTTGAGGTCCGGGCGCGCATTCGCGTCCAGGGTCTGCCCGCCCAGGCTTTCGTAGCCCCGCATCGCGGGTGAGTGGTGCAGCGAAATCGCTTCCTTGGAGGCCAGCGGCAGGTCGAAGAACTGCTGCGCCAGAGCAAATTGGCGTGCAATGATGTCCTGCGGCACACCGTGGTGGCGCACGTAGAAGAACCCCGGGCCCGTGCAGGCCTGGCGCAGTTGGGCGGCCACGGCCATCACGGCGGGGCTGCGCGGCGCGCCCGGCTGCAGGGCGCCGCTGAGGTCGAGGAGGGGGATGCCCATGGCTTTCCCCTGGTCAGGCCTTGAGCTTGCGGTCTACGGCCGGGGGCAGAAAGCGGTCAGTCCAGATGTCGGCCACCGCCAGGCTGCTCTTGAGGCCAAAGGCGGCCACGGTCTCATCGATGGTGGCCTGCAGGCGCGTAGGCGTGGCAGCGCCCCAGCCGTTGGCGCGTGTCTCGGCGGTCTTCATGGTGCCGTCCACGATGAGCTGCAGGCGTTCGAACTCGATCTCTTCATGGGCCAGGGGCTCTCGGGCCTTGATGGCGGCAGCGCCGGCGCGCGGGTCGGCAATCGCGTCGACCCAGCCGCGTGTGGTGGCTTTGACGAAGGCCTTCATGGCATCCGGGTTGTCCTGCATGCTCTTGGCGTTGGCAATGAGTCCGTTGCCATACGACTTGAGGCCATAGTCCGAAAAGCGGAACACAGTGATCTGATCCGGTGTCAGGCCCCGCGCCTTCAGGTTGAGCAGACCGGTGAAGAAGAAGTACGCCGCTGCGTCGAAATCGCCTTTGACGAAGCGTGTGTCGCCGATGTCGGGGGCCACGTTTTCCCATTTCACGCCGCTGCCATCAAAGCCCTGTGCCTTGGCAAAGGCGGGAAAGAGCTTGCGCGAAGCGTTGAAGGGCTGGCCCAGGATGGTCTTGCCCGCCAGGTCAGCGGGCTTCTTGATGGCGCCGTCCTTGCGCACCATGACCGAGTTGGGGTTCAGGTCGTACTGGATGGCGACCGCTGCCAGCCTGGACTGCGGATTGGCGGTGTTGAACTCGATCATGGTCGAGAGGTCGGCCGATGCCGCGTCATAGGCACCACCCGCCACCAGGCTGATGGCCGAGGCAGACCCGTTGCCGGTGTCGATGGTGACATCGAGGCCTGCATCCTTGTAGTAGCCGCGCTGCTGCGCCAGCAAAAAGCCTGCGCCCGAGGCCTCGACCTTCCAGCCCAGGTTGAACTTGAACTTTTGCAGATTGCCCTGGGCGCGCACAAACGGTGTGGCAGACAGAAGGGCGGCGGCGCCGGTGGCGCGGATGAGGGAACGGCGTTGCATGGTGGAGCACTCCTGGTCGTTGGCGGGTAACCACGGGGGAGTGAAAAGCCAGGCTTCACACCCCTCCGAACGGGGTGCATGCAATCAACCGACAGGGCGCTGGGGCTGCGAGGTGGGGGCACCGGCCTCCTGAAGACGCACAGTCCTGCGCGCCCGTGGTGGCGTCAGTCCATTGCATGCTTCAAGAGCAATTTCCGGGCGGTGGCCGCTGAACGCTTCTACTCTTGGCGTCTGCGTATTTGCAGGATCTGTGCCATGCCAACCCAAGGAGAAACCATGCCCGAACGCCCCCGCGTGCCGCGCCATGGTGCGCGCTGCACCAGCGTCAGGCGTGCAACGGCAACTGTGGTGCGAGGTAGGTCTTTACAGCCAGGGCTTGAGCCAGCCCAGCCCGTCGCTGGTGGCGTGGGCGGCGGCCCCGCGCGCGGGGCGGTATTCGCAGCCAATCCAGCCGTCGTAGCCCAGGCTGTCCAGCAGTTGGAACAGGTAGGTGTAGTTGATCTCGCCCACATCGGGTTCGTGGCGCTCGGGCACACCGGCAATCTGGAAGTGGCCGACGTGGCCTGTGGGCAGGTACTGGCGCACCTTCATCGCGAGGTCGCCTTCCACGATCTGGCAGTGGTACAGGTCCATCTGCACCTTGACGTTGGCGGCGCCGATCTCTGCGATCAGCGCATGGGCCTGGTCCTGGCGGCTGAGGAAGAAGCCGGGCATGTCGCGGCCATTGATAGGTTCCAGCAGGATCTGGATACCGTGCGGCGCGGCTTGTTCGGCAGCGTAGCGCACGTTGGCGATATAGGTGGCGCGCACGGTGGCTGCGTCTGCACCCTGGGGCACCAGCCCGGCCATCACGTGGATGCGGGGGCATTGCAGTGCCTGGGCGTATTCAACCGCTTTGGCAATGCCTTCGCGGAACTCGGCCTCGCGCCCGGGCAGGCAGGCCAGCCCGCGTTCGCCCGCGTCCCAGTTGCCGGGCGGGGCGTTGAACAGCACTTGCTGCAGGCCGTTGGCTTGCAGGCGCGCGGCCAGCTCTTGCGCAGGGTAGGCGTAGGGAAAGAGGTATTCCACCGCCTGGAAGCCATCGCGGGCAGCGGCGGCAAAACGGTCGAGAAAGTCCACGTCGTTGTAGAGCATGGACAGATTGGCGGCGAAGCGGGGCATGAAAGATTCCTGAGAAAAAAGCGGTCAGCGGCGCGGTGCGCTGGTGAGCACCTGTGCCAGCCGGTCTTGGTAAAAGCGCGCCAGGCCCACCGTGCTGTGGCCGAGGGTGTCGGCGCTGGCAGGGATCACGTAGGCCTGGGCGTGCGGGATGCGGGCGATGGCTTTGTCCAGCACGCCCAGCTCGGGTGGGTTGCGCTCATCGTCTGCCGAGTTGATGGCCAGCACGCGCGCGGTGATGCGTTCCAGCCCGGGCTCGGGGTCGTAGTCGCGCGATGCCTCCCACTGGTAGATGTGGTCGTTGGCATCGCCACGGAAAGGCGCTTTGAGGCGTTGCTCCACCAGCGCATCGGCCGCAGCGCGGGTGGGAGCCAGCTTTTGCAGGCCCTGGTGACCCCCGTTGGTGCCCGTGCCAAAGAACACCGACGCGAACTGCAGGCTGCGGGGCTGGCGGGTGTAGTTGCCGCCCTGCCATTCGGGGTCGTTGCGGATGGCATCCACCAGCAGGCGGCGCATCATCCAGTTGCGGCCTGACATGGCGGCGGGCAGCGAGGCCATGGGCACGGCAACGTCCATGAAATCGGGGTTGCGCTGGGCCCACACCCAGGTGTGCATGCCGCCCATGGAGTTGCCAATGATGGCGCGCACATGGCGCACGCCCAGGTGCTCGGTCAGCAGGCGGTACTGGGCCTGCACCATGTCGTCATAGTTGTATGCCGGAAAAGCGGTGCGCAGGCCGTCTGACGGCTTGCTGGAGCGGCCGGTGCCGATGGCGTCCGGCAGGATGATGAAGTACTTGCGTGCATCCAGCGGCTGGCCGGGGCCAAACAGCGTGCCTGCAAAGCCGGGCGTGAGCATGCTCTCTGCCGAGCCATTGGTGCCATGCAGCACCAGTACCGGCTCGCCTGTGGGATCACCCACGGTGGAGTAGGCCAGCTTGAGTTCGGGCAGGGTCTGGCCGGTGTGAAAGCGGAAATCCTTGACGATCCACTCGCCGTGCTTGGGGGCGGGGTAGTCCGCAGCCGATGCACCGCCTGCGGCCAGCACGCCCAGCAGCATGGGAGCAAAGGCTTTGCGCCAGAAAGAAAGGGTCATGGTTTGTCTCCTTGTGTGTGTTCTTTCATCCCCGCGCCATGGGCACAGCCCGCCCGTTACCAGTGGGCACCAAAGCTCTGGCGCAGCTCCTCGATCTGGGGCTCGGTCAGCGACGTGGGGCGAGGCTGGCACAGCATCCACAGGCGTGCGGTTTCTTCCAGCTCCTCCAGCACGGCCATGGCGGCGGCGGGCGTGTCGTGCCACACGTTGGGCCCCAGGCGCGCCAGCATCACGGCGCGCACAGGGCTGCCCTGTGCGGCATAGCGGGTGATGGTCTGCGCCACCAGCGTTGCAGCGGCAGCATCACCCGGGCGGTGGTAAGGGATGTGCGGCACCCGGCCCACCTTCATCACAAAGTAGGGCGTGATGGGGGGGCAGCAATTGCGCATCGGGCGCCAGCTGGCCACCTGCAGCGGTGTCGGCTTGCAGCGAGCAGCCCACCAGGTGCGTGCTGTGCGTGTGGATCACACAGCGCGCGGGGGCTGCTGTCGATGCCGATGTCTCGTAAATCTGCCGGTGCAGCGCAATGGTCTTGCTGGCCCGGTCGCCCGCCACCTGCTGGCCCTGTGCGTCCAGGCGCGCCAGCCGCTCGGGCTGTAGCGTGCCCAGGCAGGCATCGGTAGGGGTGATGAGGTAGCCATCGGCCAGGCGTACGCTGATGTTGCCTGCGGTGGCATGCACATAGCCCCGCTCAAACAGGCTGCGACCCACGCGGCAGATTTCGTCGCGGGCTTGGCGCTCATCCATGAAGGCGGGGGTAGAGGTCATGCCAGCAATTGTGCAAAAGCCTTGGTGAAAAAGTCGGTGCTACCAAAATTGCCCGACTTCAGCGTGATGTGCAGCCCGTCCTTGGCGTCGGGGGCCACGGCATGGCACCACGGCACGCCGGGGTCAATCTGCGCGCCAATGCGCATCTGCGTAATGCCGAGGGCCTGCACGCAGGCACCCGAGGTTTCACCGCCCGCCACGATGAGCTGGCGCACACCGCGCTGCACCAGGCCGCGAGCAACGGCGGCAATGGTTTCTTCCACCATGGCACCGGCTTTCTCAGAACCGAGCTTGCCCTGAATGGCGCGCACGGCCGAGGGCTCGGCGGTGGAATACACCAGCACCGGCCCCTGGCCCATGTGGCCTTCCGCCCAAGCCAGCGCTTCGGCGGCCACGTCCACGCCTGCGGCGATGCGCAGCGGGTCGATGGCCAGGGCTGGCTTACCTGCCTTGATGAAATCCATCACCTGCTGGTTGGTCGCCACCGAGCAGCTGCCCGACACGATGGCCTGCAGGCCCTGCGCGGCAGGCAGGCGGGCGGCTTCGTTGCTGGGGGACACGCCAAAGTTGCCCGGCAGGCCAATCGCCACGCCGGAGCCCGCTGTGACCAGCGGCATGCCCTTGAGCGCAGGGCCCAGGCGCAGCAGGTCGGCGTTCGACACCGCATCGACCACGGCCATGCGCACGCCCTCGGCCTTCAGTTGATCGATGCGCGCGCGGATGGCGGCCTCGCCCTGTGCGACCACGCTGTGGTCGATCAGGCCCACGCGGCTGGGTGTTTGCGCTTGCAGCACGCGCACCAGGTTGGGGTCCGTCATGGGCGTGAGCGGGTGGTTTTGCATGCCGCTCTCGTTCAGCAGCACATCGCCCACAAACAGGTAACCCTTGAACACGGTGCGCTTGTTGTCGGGGAAGGCAGGTGTGGCGATGGTGAAGTCGGTGCCCAGCGCCTGCATCAGCGCATCGGTCACGGGGCCGATGTTGCCTTCGGCCGTGCTGTCGAACGTGGAGCAGTACTTGAAATAGATCTGCTCGGCGCCCTGTGCCTTGAGCCACTGCAGTGCGGCCAGCGACTGGGCGATGGCTTCGTCTTTGGGAACGGTGCGCGACTTGAGTGCCACCACGATGGCATCGGCCTCCGCATCCAGCGGGGCCGTGGGCACGCCCATGGCCTGCACCACGCGCATGCCTGCGCGCACGAGGTTGTTGGCCAGGTCGGTCGCGCCCGTGAAGTCGTCGGCAATGCAGCCCAGCAACGCGCGTGTCATGCCTTCTCCTTTCCTTCGGGCAACGTGATGCCAGGGAAGATCTTGATCACGGCACTGTCATCTTCCTTGGCAAAGCCTGCGGTGGATGCCTGCATGAACATCTGGTGCGCGGTGGCCGCCAGAGGCAGGGGGAATTTGCTGGCGCGTGCGGTGTCCAGCACCAGGCCCAGGTCCTTCACAAAAATATCGACGGCTGAAAGCGGTGTGTAGTCGCCCGCCAGCACATGTGCCATGCGGTTTTCAAACATCCAGCTGTTGCCCGCGCTGTTCGTGATCACTTCATACAAGGCGCTGGCTTCCACGCCCTCGCGCAGGCCCAGGGCCATCGCTTCGGCGGCCACGGCGATGTGCACACCGGCCAGCAGCTGGTTGATGATCTTGACCTTGCTGCCCGCGCCCGCCTTGTCGCCCAGGCGGTACACCTTGCCGGCCATGCCGTCGAGCACGGCGTTGGCTGCGGCATAGGCCTCGGGCTTGGCGGAGGTCATCATGGTCATCTGGCCCGATGCGGCCTTGGCGGCGCCGCCGGAGATGGGTGCGTCTACATAGTGCAGGCCCAGGGCGTTGAGACGGGCTTCCAGCGCCACGGACCAGTTGGGGTCCACGGTGGAGCACATCACAAAGGTGCTGCCGGGGCGCATGGCCGCTGCTGCGCCGCCTTTGTCATCGTCGCCGAACAGCACGCTCTCGGTCTGCGCGGCGTTGACCACCACCGACACCACCACATCACTCACCGCTGCCAGCGCCGCCGTGGTGGCGTGGGCGGTGCCGCCTTCAGCCACAAACGCATCGGCCACGCCGGGCCGCACGTCGCAGACGTGGATGGTGAAACCGTTGTTGCGCAGGGTCTTGGCAATGCCAGCGCCCATGGCGCCCAGGCCGATGATGCCGACGGTGGGTTTTGTCATGTTGTCAGTCCTTCAAGAAAACGGTCAAGGGGGCTCAGGCCACTAGGGCCCAGAGCAGGGCGGTCATTGCGAAACCTGCGATGCCCAGCACAGTGGTCAGCACGGTCCAGGTGCGCAGGCCATCGCCCACGCTCAGGCCCAGGTAGCGGGTCACGATCCAGAAGCCCGAATCGTTGACGTGCGACAGCCCGAGGCTGCCAAAGCCGATGGCAACCGTGAGCAGCGCCACTTGCAAGGGGGAATACCCGCCACCTGCAATGGCGTCGGCCAGCAGGCCGCAGGTGGTGATGATGGCCACGGTGGCCGAGCCCTGGGCGGCGCGCAGCGCCAGCGAGATGATGAACGCCAGCAGGATGAGCGGCAGGTGAGTAGCGGTGAGGCTTTGCGACAGCGCCGTGCCAATGCCGCTGGCGGTGAGCACCTTGGCAAACACGCCGCCTGCGCCCGTCACCAGGATCACGGTGGCGGCAGGGGGCAGCGCGGATTCCATGATGGCGTTGGTGCGTTCACGGTTCCAGCCCTGGTTGCGGCCCAGCAGAAACATGGCCAGGCCCACGGCCACCATCAGCGCAAAGATGGGCGAGCCGATGAAGCCCAGCACGTTGCGCAGGCTGTCGCCCTTGGGCAGCAGCGTGGCGCCGGTGGTGCCTGCCATGATGAGGGCCAGTGGGATCAGGATGAGCGCCATGATGGTGCCCACGCCGGGGGCAACGGCAGCCTTGGGGTCCTTGGAGTCCGCGCCTTCTTGGCTGCTGCCAAAGGCCGCAAACTGCTCTGCCGTGGTTGGCAGCATGGGGTAGCCCTTGCGGTTGAGCCAGCCCGACACGACCTGCGACAGCGCTGCGAGCGGGATGCAGATGGCCAGGCCAATGATGGTGATCCAGCCAATGTCGCCCTTGACGATGGCTGCCCCACCCACGATGCCGGGGTGCGGCGGCACCACCACGTGCGCGGCCAGCATGATGCCCGCCACGGGCAGGCCGAACTTGATGGGATTGACGCCCGCTGCCTTGCAAAAGCCATAGACGATGGGCACCAGGATGATGAAGCCCACGTCAAAAAACACCGGGATGGCCAGAACTAGCGCGGCGGCCGTGAGCGCCATGGGCACCCGTGTGGGACCCAGCAGCTGTGTGAAGCGGTTGGCCAGGCTGGCCGCACCGCCCGAGACCTCGATCATGCGCCCCAGCATGGAGCCCAGCGCCACCAGGATGGCGACCGAACCCAGCGTGCCGCCCATGCCCGCAATCAGCGTGCTGATGATGTCGCCAATGGGCATCTGCGTGGCAAACGCCACCAGAAAGCTCACCAGCATCATCGCCACGAAGGCGTGGACCTGCCAGCGGATGATGAGCAACAGGAGCAGGGCAATGCTGCCGGCGCCGATGCCGAGAAGTGCGAGGGTGGACATGAACGAGATATCTCCGGGATGGAAGGGGCTGACCCAGGCTGGAGCCGCTCAAAACGGCCTTGCAGGGGTTTTCATCTGCACCTTGGTTGGTATGTTTATATGGTTATCATACAAATTATCGCGCACGGCACTGCCACGGGTTAACCCGCGTCTGCCAGTGCGTGGGCATGGTGGGTGAAGCGGTTTTGAGGCGTTTTGGTGCTCAAGCGCTAGTGCAATATGCCTGAGCAGCTACCAAATATGTAGCAGATCACTGATGTGTTGAGACGCAAGCCCGGCGCACAGGCTTGGGACGTGGCTCAAAACACCAGCGGTGTGGATGCGGCCACCAGCGGCTGGGCCAGCCGAGCGCCGTCCTGGGCCCAGAACGTGAGGTCGGCCTGCTCGATGCGGGCCAGTGCGTTCTTCATGTGCTGCGCGGCAGCCTCCCGCGCGGCCACCGGGTCGCCCGCCTCGATGGCGCGCACGATGTGGCTGTGCTCGTGGGTCACCGCATCGGCAAAGTCGGTGCGGCGCGCCTCGTTGGCACGGGTCACGCGGGTGGCGCCCTTGAGGAACTGCGCCAGATAGTCCAGCGTGCTGATCATGAACGGGTTGCCTGCCGCCCGGGCGATGGCGCGGTGGAACAGCACATCTTCTTCCACCCCGTCGCGGCCTGCACGCACGGCGTCGGCGATGTGCTGCATGGCGGCGCGTATGGCGGCCATGTCTGCATCGGTGCGCCGCAGGGCCGCCAGCTCGGCCACCTCGGCCTCCAGCGCACGCCTTACCTCCACGATCTGCATCACCGCCTCGCGCGATGCTGCCAGGGGTACATCGAACTGCAGCGGCTCGATGCCCGGCGCCAGCACATACACGCCGCTGCCCTGGCGCGAGTCCACCAGCCCCAACGACTTGAGGCGCGAGATGGCCTCGCGCACCACTGTGCGGCTGACCTGAAACTGCTGCGCCAACACGGCCTCGGTAGGCAGCTTTTGCGCAGCCTGGATGCGGCCCGCGCGGATCTCGGCCTCCAGCGCGCTGGCGACTTGGTCGGAGAGCTTGGCGCTGGGTTTGACGGCGGAGAACGGCGAAGACATGGGTGGGGCGGGCAGAGGTGGCGGCAGCAGTCCCGAGGGACGGCCGACTGTACCCCAAGCGTCGGCGCAAGGCGCCGTGCCGGACGCACCCCCGGTCGCGCCTGGTCATATCAATTCACCACCCTGAGCCGCTGCATCAGCCAGTTCGCCGTGAAATCAAAGTGCTCCCGCATGTGCAGCTCCGCCGTGTGCCCATCGTCCCCATAGACCAGTTGGGTCACGTTGAAGCCGAGCGCGGCCAGAGAAGACGGCTCCTCCTTGGACACCAGGTCTTCGTGGATCCCGTTCACCATCAGAATGGGTTTTTGCAACTGCCCCTTTGTCGGCGTCTTCAATTGGCGGGAGAGCTGGAAGGTTTCGTAGTAGCTGCACATCGTTTGCCGGGGTGTGGTCCGCGGATCCATGTTCGCAAACATGGTGTACGGCGCGACGATCCATGCCGGAGCCACCATGCAATGCGCGCTTCCAAAGCTGGAATCGCTCGGGCCGCCGATGTTGACAACCGCTTTGTAGAGGTCGTTCTTCAGCCCGCCAAGCGTTGCCAGATAGCCGCCCATGCTCCAGCCATACACCGCCACCCGGCTGGCATCCAGATCACTGCGTTGCTGGATGTAGTCGGCAATGGCGTCGAACATCACATGGGCGTCGGGGTGGAACGCCAGCTGGTTCTCCCCGGTGTCCGGGTTCTCCACAACGATGGTTGCGAACCCCCGGCTTGCGAAGTAGTCGCTGTGCCGGATCATCTCTGTCTTCAGGTTGTCCAGGCCGCCAAGGATCACCAAGGTCGGCAGCTTGGCGTCGCCGCTGGTCCGTGTGGAGGGGGCCCGGAAGTAGCCAATGAACTCTTTGCCGCCGGTCTTGAAGGCAATCCGCTGCAGCGGTTTGCCCAGGGCTGCATAGGCCTGTTCGGTCGCTTGCAGGTCCGCAGCCGGGAGTCGCTTGGGAATCCGGTTCATCCGCCAATAGAAAGCCGCCTTTCTGTAGGCGGCCGATGCCGCCTGGGTGTCGCCTTGCTCGGTGGCCACGCGTGCCCTTTCTGCATACATCTGCGCGGGTTTGCTGAACGTTGCCTGCCAGACCGGCTGCGAGGGCCCCGCGTGTTCTGGCAGCGCTCCAATGACCTCGTCAAAGGTACGCGCTTCGATCCCGGCATCCTCCAGCCACCAGCAGATGTTGAACTTGAACGAGGGGTGCATGCGAGCGACGCCGCCCGGGTACTCGGCCTGCCCCTTTGCGCAGAATTCGGCCATGCTGTTCGCAGTCCGGGCTGCAGGGATTCCCTGCGCAGCGGACTCTTGCGGTGCGGCGGCTGCCAGCAAGGCAGCGCCAAAGGTCGTCCATAGTTTCCAAGCCAGTCTGTTCGTCACGATCTCTCCTTCAGGGTGGTAATGCGGTGGGAGCGTGGCAAGGCACGGGACACGTGGCACAAGGCCGATGAACGGCTGCCGAAGGTGCGTTGCACGCGTTGGGGGTTGGCTGCTCGCGCTCTGTACCAGGGCGACACAGCCGTGCGCCGGGCGCTATCGGTTCGGCATGCTGGGCAGCCAGCCATGGCCGCGGTACCAGGCCAGCGTGTCGGCCACGGTTTGCTCAACCGGGCGAAACTTCAGCTGAAGCTGTTGCTCGCTCTTGGCATGATTGAAATGGCTGCGTCCCGCCTCCTTGCGCATCAGCCGCACCGTAGCCAGGCTGAGCAGGATGGGCTTGCCGGTGATGCGTGCGTAAAGCTCCTGGACGCTCGCCAGGAGATACAGGAGCGGAAAGGGCAGGTGGCGTGTCGGCGTCTTGATGCCCGCGATCTTTCCTACCAAAGGCACCATTTCCTGCATCGTCATGTGGCGCCCGGCTGCCAGATAGCGTTCGCCCCGCAGCCCCTGTTCTGCAGCCGCAATCTGCGCATTCGCTACGTCGCGGGCATCCACAACGGAAAAGCTGCCGGGCACCAGCCCCGGCAGTTTTCCCAGCACCACGTCGTTGACAAACTGCCCGGAGGAGGTGGGGCCGATATCCGCCGGTCCCCACATCCATCCGGGCAAGACGAAGCTGGCATGCATGTCCGGGTGCGCCGCCAGAAAGGCCGATACCGCTTGGTCGGCCAGTATCTTGCTGCGGTAGTAGTCGTCCTCGGCATCCGCCAGGTCGCGCAGGCAGGTCTCGTCCATGGGCAAGCCGGGCTCGCCATTGAGCACTGCAATGGACGAGGTCTGGATGAAGCGCCGGATGCCCGCGTGATAGGCCTGCTCGATGAGGTCTTTCGTGCCGTCCACATTGATGCGCTTGAGTTCTGCCCAGTGGCTGCCACCCTTGAAGTTGTCCCGAAAGAACGCGGCGGTGTGGAACACCACATCGCAGCCCTGGAGCGCGCGGGAGAAGGCGGGCACGTCCGCCATGTCGCCCAGCACCAGTTCGACCCCTTCCACCCCTGCAAACTGCTGCTGGCCCTTGTCCTTGGAGCGGACGAGTGCCTTGACGCGGAAGCCGCGCTCGACCAATTCGTGCACAAGGTTGTTTCCGAGGAGGCCGGTAGCGCCGGTGACAAAAGCGGCCCGCAAGCCCGTGGATTGTTTCATGTCGATTGAACTTCAAAAATCAAATGATCTTTCAGTTTATCGACGGGCAAAATAAATATCAAGTGATATTTGAAATCTGGCACAGCCTGGCTGCACCGGCACGGGCCCCAGGTCCATCTTGAAAGTTCATGTGATATCTTTGGGCATGAGCCCCATGACAGCAAGAAAGCGCTTGAGCCGAGAGGAAAGCCAGGCGCAAACACGCGAACGCCTGATCGACACTGCGCAGCAGTTGTTTGTTGCGAACGGGTATGGGGGCGCGTCCATCCGCGACATTGCGAACAAGGCGGGCTACTCCCAGGGCGCGTTCTATTCCAACTTTGCTAGCAAGGAAGACGTGCTTCTGGAGCTGCTGCGGCGCCACATGACGGCGGAGGCGACGCACCTGTCCCGGGTTATGTCGGGTGACGGGGACGATTCCGAGCGGATATTTGCCGAGCTGGATGCCTGGGCTTCCACGCTCAATCACGACGCGGATTGGTGCATGCTTTCCATCGAACTGCAATTGCATGCCAACCGCAGTCAGACGTTCGCCGTGGAGTACCAGAAGGTATGGAATCGGCACCGCAGCGACCTGGGCCAGGTGATTGCCCAGCTGTTCCACAAGCTCGGAAGGATTCCTCCTGCCGAGCCTGCCGAGCTGGCCGCCGCCTTCATGGCCCTGTCGCATGGCCTGGCGTTGCAGCGGATGAGCACACGTCCCGATCCTTCGGGGAGCCTCATCATGGCGTTCCTGCGCGGACTGATTGCCAATGCGGAGCGAGAGAAGGCCGGATAACAGCCGTAAACGCTGGCGGATTCATCCGTTGATCCAGGACGTCTATCAGGCATCGGTGCTGGCGTGCCGGTCGTCGTCTTCTGGCCAGCCTCTCTAGCTTCTCCAGCCTGCTTTGCGCTGCCGAATCGCTCTTACTTGGCGGCCGCCGACGCCGCGCATGCCTCGCCCATCCCGGCCATGCCCGCCAGCCGCTGCAAGCGGCTGCGCTTGTCTATGCAGTCCTTGTACTCCGCCTCCCGCAGCTTCTCCTGCGCCAGTTGCGCAGCCTTTGCGCGCTCGGCCTGCAGCTGGGCCACACGCTCGCGGATTTGCGGCATCACGGCCAGCGCGGCCTTCTCGCCTTCCACGATGGCGTTGGCGCGCTGGCTGAAGTCGGCGGCGCCAATGTCCAGCACCTGCGGGCGGATGATCACGTCGGCTCGCGCCAGCTCGGCCTGGCCTAGCTTCTGGCCCATGATGGCAATCGACTGGTTCAGCGCACCCAGCATGTTGCCCGGCGTCTGGCCCCGGGCCTTGTTGGAGATATCCACCGCGATCACGATGTCGGCGCCCAGCTGGCGCGCGGCGTCCACCGGCACCGGGCTCACGATGCCGCCGTCCACAAAGTGGAATTTGCCGATGGTGACCGGCTGGAACACACCCGGCACGCTGCTCGATGCACGCACCGCCTGCCCCGTGTTGCCGCGTGCGAACACGGTGCGTTCGCCGTCTTCGAGCCGTGTGGCCACCACCACGAAGGGCTTGGCCATCTGTTCCAGCGGCTTGCGGCGCACCTGCTCGTTCACATAGTCTTCGAGCTTCTGGCCCAGCACCAGACCGCCGGAGGAAAGCTGCAGGTCGCGAATCTTGGCTTCGTCCAGCGCCACGGCTTTTTCCTGCATTTCAAAGGCGTTCATGCCGCTGGCGTAGAGCGCACCCACCACGCTGCCCGCGCTCGTGCCCGACACCACCGCAGGCGCAAAGCCGTTGGCTTCCAGCATCTTGATCACGCCGATGTGCGCAAAGCCCTTGGCCGCGCCGCCCCCCAGGGCGATGCCGATGCGGAGGGGGGGCGTCGCGGGCGTGGAAGGAGTGGCGAGCGGCGCGGCTTCGCTGCCTGCACCCGCCTGGGTCGGGGCCGTGCCGCCACATGCGGCCAAACCTGCTGCGGCCCCAAGAGCCAGAAATCGCAAAAGAATGGTCAAGCGCATGCCGGGTGATCCTGCTGTCGTCCAAACGGGGCGGGCAGTATAGCGGCAGGGTGTCGAGTCACCAGTTGGTGGTGTCTTTTGCTCCTGAAAGAGGAGCTGCTTGCGCTTGGCATACAAGCGCCAGAGCCCACTACTGCCAGAAATCGCGGTGCAGGGCCGTGATCTCGTCTTGCAGCGCAGGCACCGGCCCAAGCACCTCGGTGGGGCGCTGGCCGCTCGCAAACACCGTGCGGCAAGGCAGGGACAGCGTGGGGTTCTCGGGGTGGTCGCCCGTCAGGGCGAGCAGGGCGGCTTCTTCGGCGCCATACAGCACGCGGCCGATGCCCGCCCAGTAGATGGTGCCTGCACACATGGCGCAGGGCTCGAAGGTAGTGACCAGGGTGCACTGGGCGAGATAAGCGCCGGGATAGTTGGCCGCCGCCGTGCGGGCCAGCGTGCTCTCGGCGTGGTTCACGGTGTCGATGTTGCCCTGCTCGGCCAGCACCGTCTCGCCATCGGGCGCAACCAGCAGCGCGCCGAAGGGATGGCGGCCCATGTCCTTGGCGCGCTGGGCCACGGCGTTGGCGCGGCGCAGCAGCGTGGCTGCCTGGGCTTCGCTCAACGCCGTCGGGTTATTCACCTTGAGAACCCCGGTGCGCCCAGCCCGTGGTGCGCTTTTCAATCCAGCTGAACAGTTCGTACATCACCATGGCCATGGCGCCCACCACCATCAGGCCCGCAAAGGCCAGGCCCATTTGCATGGACGAGCCCGCGCTGATGAGCAGGTAGCCAATGCCTTCGTTGGCAGCGGTCATCTCCGACACCGTGGTACCGACAAAGGCCAGGGTGATGGCGACCTTGAGCGAGCCGTAGAAGTACGGCATGGAGCGCGGCAGGCCCACCTTGGTCAGCACGTCCCAGCGCTTGGCGCCCAGCACGCGCAGCACGTCTTCCAGCTCGGGCTCCAGCGTGGCGAGGCCGGTGGCGATGTTGACCATGATGGGGAAGAAGCTGATGAGGAACGCCGTGAGGATGGCCGGGCCCACGCCAATGCCGAACCACACCACCAGGATGGGCACGAACGCTGCCTTGGGCAGTGCGTTGAAGGCCGTCATCAGCGGGTACACGGCGGCGTAGGCCAGGCGCGAAGAGCCGATCACAAAGCCCAGCAGCACCCCCACGACGATGGCGATGCCAAAGCCGGCCATGGTGACCCAGAAGGTTCGCCAGGCGTGGCCTGCGATGACGCCGCCAAACTCCACCAGCTGGGTGGCAATGGCCCAGGGGCTGGGGAAGATGAACTCGGAGACATTGAAGGCCGAACAGATGATCTGCCACAGCAGGATGGTGGCGGTCAGCAGCAGCCAGGGAGACCAGCGCTCTACGGTTTTCTTGTGCATGGGATGAGGCGCTTTCTTGTTATTGCTGGATGGGCGCGCCGGCCTTGCGCAGTGCGCCGATGTGGCCGCGCAGTTCGTGGACGATGTCGGTGAACTCCTTGGTGTAGGTCACCTCCAGGTCGCGCGGGCGGGGCAGTTCGATCTCCTTGCGCACCACAAACCGGCCGGGGCTCTTGCTCATCACATACACCGTGTCGGCCAGGAAGACAGATTCGCGCAGGTCGTGCGTGACCAAGATCACGTTGAACTGCTGCTCGGTCCACAGGTCGCGCAGGATGCACCACAGCTCCTCGCGGGTGAAGGCATCGAGCGCGCCAAACGGCTCGTCCAGCAGCAGCATCTTGGGCTCGTGGATCAGCGCGCGGCAGATGCTGGCGCGCTGCTGCATGCCGCCCGACAGCTGCCAGGGGAACTTGTCCTCATAGCCCGCCAGCCCCACCTTTTGCAGCAGCTTGCGGGCGCGCTCTTCGTATTCCTTGCGTTTTTGCTTGAAGTTGCTGCGGTAGGGCTCGACGATTTCGAGTGGCAGCAGCACGTTATCCACCGTGGTGCGCCAGGGCAGCAGCGAAGGCGCCTGAAAGGCCATGCCCGAGACCTTGAGCGGCCCCGTCACCGGCTGCCCGTCGATGAGGATCTTGCCCATGGAGGGCATCTTCAACCCGGTGGCCAGCTTCATGAAGGTGGACTTGCCGCAGCCCGAGGGGCCCACGATGGCGATGAATTCGCCCTGGCGTACCTGCAGGTCGATGGCTTCGACCGCAAACTGGTTCTTGGCGCGCAGCTCGTCGTTGTACGCGAGCCAGACATCGCGGAAGTCCACAAAGTAGGAATCAGCAGCCTGCATCAGAGGTCCGTAGTGAGTAGTGTTTGTGCAACGAGGTTGATGCTGGGCGCGGCCCAGGCCAGCGCCCCCGTGCAAGGGCCGCCCTGCCGCGTAGGCGGCGCTTCGCTGGCGTGCACCGGGGGCGTCTCCCACCCGACTCGCGCAGTGAGTCGAGAGAGGGGGAAGGCGCGAAGCGACTCAGGGGGTGTCACTTCTTCGGCAGGATGTTCAGCTCGGCCGCGCTGGGCAGAAAGCTGGCGTTCCACACATCGTCGGCGTTCACGCGGGTCTTGGTGTTGAACGCATCGGACACCTGCGACGCCATCAGCGAGAGGCGGCCGGGCTTGAGTTGGCCAAAGCCTTCGGCGCGGGCGTCGGGGCTGTTGATCACCGTGTCGATGGCCAGCTGCAGGCGGCGGGTTTCGAGCGGCACGTTCACGATGCCGTCGCGCGCCTTGACGTATTCGATGGAGGCTGCGGGGTTGGCAATGACTTCCTTGGCGCCCTTGGTGAAGGCCGACAGGAACGCCTTGATCGCGGCCGGGTTCTCCTTGATGAGCTTGGGCGATGCGATGATCACATTGCCGTACAGCTTCACGCCGAAGTCGGCGTAGGGCAGCACCACCACATCGGCGGCCTTGGCGCCCCGGGCTTCCAGGTTGAGCAGCGAGGTGAAGGTGAAGCCGGTGATGGCGTCCACGTCGCCGCGCACCAGCATGGTTTCGCGCAGTGGGGGGTCCATGGCGGTCCAGGTCACGGCGCCGATGCCGTTGGCTTTCTGGAAGATGGGGAACGCGCGGCGGCCTGCGTCAAAAACGGGGGCGCCCAGCTTCTTGCCGGCCAGGTCGGCGGGCTTGGTGATGCCGCTCTTTTTCAACGCCATGACCGAGGCGGGCGTGTTGTTGTAGACCACCATCACCGCCACGGGCTTGTTCTGCGCGTCGGGGTTGTTGGCGTGGAACTCCATCACCGCGGCCAGGTCGGCAAAACCCATGTCGTACGTGCCCGAGGCCACGCGCTGCACAGCACCGCCGGAGCCGTTGCCTGCATCCACCGTCACGTCCAGGCCTGCGGCCTTGAAATAGCCCTTGGCCACAGGCTGCAGGAACAGCGCGGCTGGGCCTTCAAAACGCCAGTCCAGCTGGAACTTGATGGGCGTGGTGGCCTGCGCCTGGGCCAGCGATGCGCTGCCGATCAGAGCCAGGGCGGCGGCGGTTTGCATGAACAGTCTTTTTTTCATTCGGGGCTCCTGTCGGGCGAGGGGAAATTCGGTGAGGGAAGGCTCTGGCCCCTTTGATGGGCCATGGTCCTGCAGTCAGCAAAAACGATGCCCGGTTTGTGTACGCGGGTGCTTTGCTGCGCCCCATTGTTCACCGAAGTGGTGCGCGTCAGCATGCTGGGTTTCCCGAAATGGTGCATGCGCCGGGTGAGGGGTTGGCTTGCCCATGAAAAACGGGGCCCGTGGGCCCCGTTGAAACGGTGTGTGGGCAGGCCTGATCATGGACTGCGCACGGTCAGCACGGCACAACGCGCTCAGCGTGGCCGAGCAGCAGCGCTGGCCACGGCCAGGGCCGTCATGTTGAGCACGCGGCGCACAGTGGCGGCCGGGGTCAGGATGTAGGCCGTGGCAGCGGCACCCATCAGGATGGGGCCCACCGTCACGCCACCGCTTGTGGTCGTCTTCAGCACGTTGTAGAGGATGTTGGCAGCATCCAGGTTGGGGCAGATCAGCAGGTTGGCCGAGTCCGTCAGGGTCGAATCCGCCATGTAGGCGTTGCGGATGTTCGGCTCCAGCGCGGCATCGCCGTGCAGCTCGCCATCACACTCGATCTCGGGGTGGGCGGCCACGAACAGGTCGCGCGCCTCGCGCATCTTGCGGGCCGATGCGCGCTTGGACGAGCCATAGCTGGAGTGCGACAGGAAGGCGACCTTGGGTGGGATGCCAAAGCGTTGCACCTCCTGCACCGACATCCAGGCGATGTCCGCCAGCTGCTGGGCCGTGGGGTCTTCGTTCACATAGGTGTCGGCAATGAACAGCGTGCCCCGGTTGGTCATCAGCGCGTTCAGCGCCGCGTAGTTGTTGGCGCCTTCCTGGCGGCCGATGATGCTGTGGATGCGCTCCAGGTGCGTTTCATACGTGCCCACCAGGCCGCAGATCATGGCGTCGGCATCGCCCAGCTTCACCATCAGCGAGGCAATGATGGTGTTGGACCGGCGCACAGCAGCCTTGGCCACTTCGGGCGAAGCGCCGTTGCGCTTCATCAGCTGGTGGTAGTGCTCCCAGTACTGGCGAAAGCGCGGGTCGTCCTCGGGGTTGCACACCTCCACGTCCTTGCCCAGCTGCATGCGCAGGCCGGCCTTGGCAATGCGCGCGGCAATCACGGCGGGGCGGCCGATGAGGATGGGCGTGGCGATCTTGTCGTCGATGGCCATCTGCGCGGCGCGCAGGGCGCGTTCGTCTTCACCGTCGGCGTAGGCCACGCGCTTTTGTGCATTGGGCAGGGCCTTGGCCGCGTTGATCACGGGGCGCATCAGCATGCCGGTCTGGTAGACAAAGCGCGACAGCGTTTCCTTGTAGGCCTCCATGTCTTCGATGGGGCGTGTGGCCACGCCCGATTCAGCAGCGGCCTTGGCCACGGCGGGCGCGATCTTGAGGATCAGGCGCGAGTCGAACGGCGTGGGGATGAGGTAGTCAGGGCCGAAGGTCAGCTCTTTGCCTGCATAGGCGCTGGCCACTTCTTCACTGATGTCGGCCTTGGCCAGGTCGGCGATCTGGCGCACGCAGGCCAGCTTCATGGCCTCGGTGATCTTGGTGGCGCCGCAGTCCAGCGCGCCGCGGAAGATGTACGGGAAGCACAGGACGTTGTTGACCTGGTTCGGGTAGTCCGAGCGGCCCGTGGCGATGATGCAGTCGGGGCGGATGGCCTTGGCCAGCTCGGGGCGGATTTCAGGCTCGGGGTTGGCCAGGGCCAGGATGATGGGCTTGGGACCCATGGTCTTGACCATCTCGGCCGTGAGCACGCCGGGGGCCGAGCAGCCCAGGAACACGTCGGCGCCGTTGACTGCATCGGCCAGCGTGCGGGCGTCGGTCTTTTGCGCGTAGGCCGCCTTGGATTCGTCGTAGCCTCCGGGGCGGCCTTCGTAGATCACGCCCTTGGAGTCGCACACGAAGACGTTCTCGATCTTCACGCCCAGGCCCACCATCACGTTCAGGCAGGCAATGGCGGCCGCTCCCGCGCCAGACACGGCGATCTTGACCTGGTCGATCTGCTTGCCCACCAGCTCCAGGCCATTGAGCAGCGCCGCGCTGCTGATGATGGCCGTGCCGTGCTGGTCGTCATGGAACACCGGGATGTTCATGCGCTTGCTGAGTTCGCGTTCGATGTAGAAGCACTCGGGCGCCTTGATGTCTTCGAGGTTGATGCCGCCCAGCGTGGGTTCCAGCGCCGCGATGATCTCGATGAGCTTGTCGGGGTCGCGTTCGGCCAGTTCGATGTCGAACACATCGACGCCCGCGAACTTCTTGAACAGGCAGCCCTTGCCTTCCATCACCGGCTTGCTGGCCAGCGGGCCGATGTCACCCAGGCCCAGCACCGCCGTGCCGTTGGTGATCACCGCGACCAGGTTGCCGCGCGAGGTGTAGTCAAACGCCTTGGAGGGGTCGGCAGCGATGTCCAGGCATGGGTAAGCCACGCCTGGCGAGTAGGCCAGCGACAGGTCGCGCTGGTTGGACAAAGGCTTGGTGGGGGTGACCGAAATCTTGCCCCGGGTGGGGTTGCGGTGGTATTCGCGCGCAGCGTCGCGCAGGGCCTGTTCGGCGGCGGAAATGTTCTGTGTCATGCGGAAATCCTGGAAGTCCTGGGCGGAAAGCAAAAACAAGGGTACCCGATGGCGTGGGCGGCGGACATGCAGGTTTATGCGTATGCAGCATGAAGCCAAAACCCCCTGGCAGCCGTGGCAGACAGGGGGCGGGGCCACGCGGGCAGTGGCAGGTTTTCGGCAGCGGGCAGGCGGGATGCTAGTGGGCGTCGGCCTGGCGTGCGGCGTTGACAGCGGCGGAGGTGTCGCGGCTGGCGCCATTGAAGAAAACGTTCAGGGCCACCGCCGTGATCGAGGCCAGGAGGATACCGGATTCGATCAGCGGGTGGATGGCGTGTGGCATCCACTGGCGGAAGTTGGGCGCGATCAGCGGCACCATGCCCACGCCGATGGAAACGGCCACGATCATGGCGTTGAAGCGGTTGGTCTTGAAGTCCACCCCGCCCAGGATGCGGATGCCCGTGGCCGCCACCATGCCGAACATCACCAGCCCCGCGCCCCCCAGCACCATGGTGGGCAGCGACTCGACCAGTGCGGCCATCTTGGGCAGCACGCCCAGCACGATCAGGATCACACCACCCGCCACGCAGACAAAGCGGCTCTTGACGCCGGTGACGGCGACCAGACCTACGTTCTGCGAGAAGCTGGTGTACGGAAAGGTGTTGAAGATGCCGCCCAGCAGCGTGCCCAGGCCGTCGGTGCGCAGGCCGCGCGTGAGGGCTGCCTGGTCCACCTTGCGGTCGGTCATCTCGCCCAGGGCCAGGAACATGCCGGTGGATTCGATCATGACCACGATCATCACCAGGGTCATGGTCAGGATCAGGATGGGGTCGAACACGGGGCCGGCAATCTCGAACGGCAGCACCAGGTCAAACCACTGCGCCTTGGCCACCTTGTCGAAGTTCATCATGCCCAGCGCCACGGCCACCACCGCACCAATGACGATGCCCAGCAGCACCGAGATGTTGGCGATGAAGCCCTTGGCAAATTTGGCAATCAGCAGGATGGACAGCAGCACCAGGCCCGAGATGCCCACACCGGTCAGATCGGCGTACTTGGGGTTGGGCACCGTGGGCACCACCGCAAACCCCTTGGGCACCGGTGGCAGTGACGAGCCGGGGGCTCCGGCAGCAGCCTGCGCATCGGCCAGCCACTTGAGGTGCTCGGGGTTGGGCACGCTGGGCGCCGTGGGGCCGACGGGGTTGCCAAAGATCCAGTTGATGCCCACGCGCATCAGGCTGATGCCGATGACCGCAATGATGGTGCCGGTGACCACCGGCGGGAAGAAACGGAGCATGCGGCTCACCAGCGGAGCGATCAGGATGGAGATCACCCCCGCGCCAATCACCGAGCCAAAGATCAGCCCGGCCCCGGCGGTGCCGCCGGTGGTCTGCGCCATCGAGATCATGGGCGCCACCGAGGCAAAGGTCACCCCCATCATCACCGGCAGCTGAATGCCAAACCAGCGCGAGGCGCCCAGCGCCTGAATCAATGTGACCAGCCCGCACACAAACAGGTCGGCCGAGATCAGTTTGGCCACTTGGTCGGGCGTGAGGTTGAGCGCGCGGCCCACGATGAGTGGCACCGCCACGGCGCCCGCATACATCACCAGCACATGCTGCAGGCCCAGCGCCGTCAGTCGCCCCAGGGGCAGGTGTTCGTCCACGGGGTGTACGGGCGGGTTCATGGGTGTCCTTCGGGGGTTGGTTTTTGAATACGGAATGGAAACCTGTGCCGAATGGTGCACAGATGTCCATACAAAAATCGTATACAAAATGACCGGGCGCGCTTATCCCGGTTAACCCTTAGAGGGGCGCAGCAAATTACCCGCCGGCCGTGGACGCAGGCGATGGGGAGCTTGGGGGCCGGGCGCGTCCGGCGTGGGCTAGCCCAGGTCCGTGGATGCCGCCTTGGTGCGTTGGCTGGTCAGCGGTGCCAGCGACTCGCGCAGGCGGTCGCGGACCAGCGGCTGGCCGGGGTTGAGGGCGCCTTCCACATGGCCAATGTGGGCGAGCATGCGTTCGCGGGCCAGGGTGGTGTTGCCGGCCTCCAGCGCCTCCACAATGGCGGCATGCTCCGCACAAGACTGGCTGGCCGCGTGCTGCGACTGGTACAGCGACGCGGCCAGGGTGGTGCGCGCCGTGAGGTCGCGCAGGATGTCGCTCAGGCTGCGGTGGCCCATCGCTTCGGCCAGGCAGACGTGGAAATCTGCGAGCAAAAAGGCGCGTGTGGCAGCGTCAGCGCCTTCGATGGCCTGCTGTTCGTCGGCGATGTGCGCACGCAGGCGGCGGGTCACGCTCTGCAGCGGGCGGCCCGCATCGGCCAGGATGCCTGATTCGATGATGCGCCGGGCGGAGAACGCGTCGCGTGCATCCTCCACCGAGGGCTCCACCACGTACCAGCCCCGGCGCGAGCGCACTTCCACAAAGCCCCGTGCCTGCAGCTGCATCAGGGCCTCGCGCACCAGCGTGCGGCTCACGCCGAACAGATCGGCCAGCTCCTGCTCGCCCAGGCGCTCGCCGGGCGAGAGTTTTTGCGCCAGGATGGATTCCACCACCTGCTGGGCGATCTGGGTCTGGTTGATGCTCATGGCCGAATTGTCGCGTGCTGTGTCGGGGGCTTGCCCGATCAGGCACGCGGCGAGGGTGGCTCGCGGCCGTCCAGCACGGCGTGGGCGCGTTCGCGGTCGATGTCGCCTTCCCAGGCTGCCACGGCCACGGTGGCGACACAGTTGCCAATGAGGTTGCCCAGCGCGCGGGCGATGCCCATGAACCAGTCCACCGACAACACCAGCACCAGGCCAATCGCCGGGATTGCAGGGATTGCCTGCAAGGTGGCTGCCAGCACGACGATGGCCGAGCCGGGCACGCCGTGTGCACCCTTGGAGGTGACCAGCGAGATCGCCAGGATCGTCAGCAGGTCGGCCATGGAAATCGGCGTGTTGGTGGCCTGGGCGATGAACACGGCGGCCAGTGTGATGTAGATCGAGAACGCGTCCAGGTTAAACGAGTAGCCCGTGGGGATCACCAGGCCCACGGTCGAATCGCGGATGCCCATGTGCTTGAGCTTGGCCATGATCTGGGGCAGCACGCTGTCGGACGACGTGGTGGCAAACACCACGGCCAGTTCCTCGCGCAGATAGCGCAGCAGCTTGAACAGGCTGAAGCCCGACACCCGCATGATGAGGCCCAGCACCACCACGACGAAGATGACCACCGCGGCGTAGAACAGCGCCACCAGCATGCCCAGCTGTTTGAGGGAACCCAGGCCGTATTTGCCCACGGTGAACGCGATGGCGCCCAGCACACCCAACGGTGCGAGTTTGATGATCAGGCCCATGGTCTTGAACAGCACATGCGACAGGTCGTCGATCAGGCCGGTGACCCGCGCCCCGCGCTCACCGATCAATGCCAGGGCGCAGCCAAAAACGATGGAAAACAGCAGAACCTGCAGCACATCGCCGTTGGCAAACGCGCTCACGGCGGTGGTGGGAATGAGCTTGAGCAAGAAGTCGGTGAAGCCGCCGCCGGTGAGCTTGCTGGCGTTTTCCGCGTAGGCGCCCATGGCTTTGGGGTCCAGCGCCTTGGGGTCCACGTTCATGCCCACGCCGGGCTCGAACCAGAACGCCAGTGCCAGGCCCAGCACCAGGGCGATGGAGGTGACCACCTCGAAGTAGATCAGCGATTTGACGCCCACCCGGCCTACCCGCTGCAGGTCGCCAGTGCCTGCAATGCCATGCACCACCACGCAGAAGACGATGAGCGGGATGAGCATCTTGATGAGCTTGATGAAGCCGTCTCCCAGGGGCTTGAGCCCAATGGCAGTGTCGGGCCACACAAGGCCCACCACCACACCGGCTATCAAGGCCAGCACCACCTGACCAAAAAGGGATTTGAAAAACCGGGGCATGCCAACTCCTTCAGTAGCTTTTTGAACGCAAATCTTGCATACAAGAACTGTAGGCAAGTCTGAAGAGTGGCGGTATGAGGGTATGCCCGCATGGGGTTGCCAGAGGCGGCAATAAAAAGGCCACGCCCTTGTGGGGCGTGGCCTCGCAAATGTTGACAAGTACAGACCGCCCGCATGAAGCGGGCGCTGGCAATCAGTAGCCGAGTGTCTTGCCGTCGGGGTTGCGGGGGTCCGAGTAGCCGTACAGCGCGCCGCCACGGATCTGGATGGTCTGCGTGCGGCCCATCGAAGGCTTGACCGCGATGTTGTGGCCGCGTTGCTTGAGCAGGGCAATGGTGTCGGGCGAGAGGCCCTTTTCCACGCGCAGCTCGTCCGGCGTCCACTGGTGGTGCACGCGGGGTGCCGCTGCGGCCTCCGCAGGGTTCATGCCGAAGTCGATGGTGTTGACCACCGTCTGCAGCACCGTGGTGATGATGCGCGCGCCGCCAGGGCTGCCGGTCACCAGTGTGGGCTTGCCGTCCTTGAGCACCAGGGTGGGCGTCATGGACGACAAGGGGCGCTTCTTGGCGGCCACTGCGTTCGCGTCGCCACCGACCAGGCCATAGGCATTGGCCACACCGGGCTTGGCCGAGAAGTCGTCCATCTCGTTGTTGAGCAGGATGCCCGTGCCCTTGGCGACGATGCCGCTGCCGAAGTTGGTGTTCAGCGTGTAGGTCACGGCCACGGCGTTGCCGGCCTTGTCCACCACCGAGTAGTGGGTGGTCTGGTCGCTCTCATACGGCTGTGGCTGGCCGGGCTTGATCTCCTTGGCCGGGCGTGCGCGGTTGGGGTCGATGCCCTTGGCCAGCGATTCGGCATAGCGCTTGGAGGTCAGGCCCTTCAGCGGGATCTTCACGAAGTCTGGGTCGCCCAGGTATTCGGAGCGGTCGGCGTATGCCAGCTTGCTGCTCTCGGCCATGTGGTGGATGGTCTGCGCGCTGTTGGGGCCCCACTGGGCCAGGGGCAGGGGCTCCAGCATGTTCAGGATCTGCACCAGGTGCGGGCCGCCCGAGGAGGGTGGCGGCATGGTCACGATCTCGTAGCCACGGTAGGTGCCACGCGTGGGGACGCGTTCGGCCACCTTGTATTCGCGCAGGTCTTGCAGGGTGATGGCGCCTGCGTGGGGTGCCATTTCGGCGGCGATCTTCTGGGCGATCTCGCCTTCGTAGAACGCCTTGGCGCCCTGCTGTGCGATGAGGCGCATGGATTGCGCCAGGTCTTTTTGCACCAGCGGGTCGCCCACCTTCAGGGGTTCGCCGTTCTTCCAGAAGATGGCCTGGGTGGCAGGCCACTTGCCCATGTTCTTCTTCTCTTGCTGCAGTATCTTGGCGAGCGTTTCGCTCACCGGGAAGCCCTTGTCCGCCAGTTCGATGGCCGGGGCGATCACACGCGACAGGGGCAGGGTGCCCCAGCTCTTGAGCGCGTGTTCCATGCCCGCGACGGTACCGGGCACGCCCACGGCATAGTGGGTGTACAGCGACTTGCCGTCCACCACATTGCCCTTGGCATCCAGGTACATGTCGCGCGTGGCCTTCGATGGCGCCACTTCGCGGAAGTCGAGGGCCACGCTCTTGCCGGTCTTGGCGTCGTGCACCATCATGAAGCCGCCACCACCCAGGTTGCCCGCATTGGGCAGGGCCACGGCCAGCGCAAAGCCAATGCCCACGGCCGCATCCACAGCGTTGCCACCGGCCTTGAGGATGTCCAGGCCAATCTGCGAGGCCAGCTCCTGCTCGGAGGCGACCATGCCATTGCGTGCCACCACGGGGTGGAACACATCCATGTCGAAGTCATAGGCTGCACTGGCGGCCTGGGCCGAGGCGGTCTGCTGCACTGCGGGCGCGGGTGCAGCCGTGGCTACCGGCGGCGTGCTGCCGCAGGCCGCGAGGCTGGCCAGGGCCAGCACAACGCTGCCAGCCAGCAGCGTATGACGAATGTTCATGGGATATCTCCTGGTGTGTGGAATCTGGAAATGACAACGGGCGCACCCAGTCGATGGATGCGCCCGTGCCAGTGTAGGTCGGTCAAAGGGCTGCCAGAGGCAATCTCGTCATGACATTGAAGCGCAGCACTGATGTGCTGCGTGCATTACTTCCTGCCCCGTGGGCCCTCAGGCGAGCAAGTCGCTCAATGTCCGTGCAATCACCTTGGTGGCGCGGCGCAGGTCTTCGAGCTGCAGGCGCTCGTCGGCGCGCTTGGCGTGCGATTCGAGGACCGTGCGGGGGCCTGCACCGTAAATCACGCCGGGAATGCCGCGCTCCACATACAGGCGCACATCGGTGTAGAGCGGCGTGCCCACGGCGGGTACCGGTTCACCGATCACGGCCTGGGCATGTTGCTGGATCGCATCGACCAGGGGCTTGTTGCCCGCCAGCGGCGTCATCGCGTTGGCCAGCAGCAGGCGCTTGATCTCCACGCTGATACCGGCGCGCTCACCTGCAGCCTGTTCGATCACGCGGCGGATGTTGGCTTCAACCTCCACCGGGTTTTCCTCGGGGATCATGCGGCGGTCGAGCTTGAACATCACCTTGCCGGGTACGACGTTGGTGTTGGTGCCGCCCTCGATGCGGCCCACGTTCAGGTAGGGGTGCTTGATGCCTTCGACCTTGGACGTGACCTTCTTGTACTCGTCGTTCTGTGCGTACAGCGCGTTCAGGATGTGCACGGCGCCCTGCAGGGCATCTACTCCGGTGTGGGGCACGGCGGCATGGGCCATCTTGCCGTGCACCGTCACTTCCATCTGCAGGCAGCCGTTGTGGGCGGTGACCACTTCGTAGCTGAAGCCTGCGGCAATCATCAGGTCGGGCTTCGTCAGTCCCTTTTGCAGCAGCCAGCCGGGGCCGAGTTCGCCGCCAAACTCTTCGTCGTAGGTGAAGTGCAGCTCTACCGCGCCCTGGGTGGGCCTGGCCACGGCTTCCAAGGCCCGCACCGCAAAGGTGAAGCTTGCAAAGTCGCTCTTGCTCACGGCGGTGGCGCGGCCATACATGGCGCCATCGACGATCTCGGCGCCGTAGGGGTCGTGCGTCCAGCCTTCGCCGGGCGGCACCACGTCACCGTGGGCGTTCAGGGCGATGGTCCTGCCGCCGCTGCCGTACGGTCTGCGCACGATGAGGTTGGTGATGGATTCCATGCCGTAGGCCAACACATCAGCGGCGGGCACGGCGTGCTTTTCGGCCTCGTAGCCAAAGTCCTTCAGCAGCTCGGCGGTGCGCTCGGCATGGGGCGCGTTGTTGCCGGGGGGCGTGTCGGTGGGTACGCGCACCAGGGCCTGCAGAAAGCGCACTTCTTCGTCAAAGTGCTGGTCGATCCAGGCGTCCAGCGCGGCGTGGTGGTTCGGGGTGGTCATGGTTGTGGTTCCTCGGCAAGCTGGTGCAGCACCTGGGTGAAGGCGTCCACGGCCAGTTGCATGTCGTTGTTGGTGGTGGATTCGAGCGGGTTGTGGCTGATGCCGGAGTTTTCTCCGCGCACAAACAGCATGGCCTGCGGCATGATTTCGTGCAGCTTCATGGCATCGTGGCCTGCCCCACTGGGCATGCGGAACACGGGCACGCCCAGGTGGTCCACAGCACGCTCCCACTGGTGCTGCAGGGCCGGGGCGCTGGGGGCTGCTGCGGCGCGCATGGATTCCTCCAGCGTATAGCGCAGGCCGCGCCGGGCTGCGATCTGGCCCAGGTGGTCCAGCACATCGCGCACCAGTGCGTCCCGTTGCGGATCGGTGGGCGCACGCAGGTCCAGGCTGAACTGGCAGCGGCCCGGCACCACATTGATGGAGCCGCCGGGCACGTTGAGCAGGCCGATCGTGCCCACCGAGTCCCCGTCCTGGGCGGCGCGCTGCTCGATGTACAACGCCAGCTCAGCCACAGCCACGGCCGCATCGCGGCGGCGGTCCATGGGGGTGGTGCCTGCGTGGCTCGCGATGCCGATCATCTCGCCCACAAACCGCACACCCCCATTGATGGAGGTGACCACGCCCAGCGGCAGATCCAGCTCGTTGAGCACCGGGCCCTGTTCGATGTGAACTTCAATGAAGCCCAGGTACTGCGCCGGGTCGCGCTGCAGCTTGGCAATGTCGTCGATACACAACCCAGCGTGTTGCATGGCCGCGCGCATGGTCACGCCATCGGCATCCTTCTGGTCCAGCCAGGCGGGGTTGAAGTGACCGATGAGCGCGCCCGAACCCAGGAAGGTGGCCTTGTAGCGCTGGCCTTCCTCTTCGGCAAAGGCAATCACCTCGATGCCAAACGGCAGGCGCCGGCCCGCGCGGTGCAGTTCGCGCACGCAAGCCATGGGCACAAATATGCCCAGGCGCCCGTCATACTTGCCGCCATTGCGCACGGTGTCGTAATGCGAGCCCGTCATGAGGTACTTCGCCCCGGGCGTCGCGGCGCGATACCGCCCTACCACGTTGCCCACGGCGTCCACCTCGACCTCGTCAAAGCCGCAGTCGCGCATCCAGTGGCTGATGCGCTGGGCGCAGGCCCGGTGGGCGTCGGTGAGGTAGGTGACGGTGAGCTGGCCCTTTTCGGCAAAGCCGGGGTCGGAGTGTTCGGCCAGCTTTTCATGCCAGTCCCACACGTCATTGCCCAGCACAGGTTCGGCGGCGAACTTGTCGTTCAGGCGGATCTCGGCGATGCGGTGGATGTTGCGCAAGGCCTCTGCCACCTCGAATTCCGGGTGGTTATCGAGCCGCCGCGCAAAGGTGTCGATGATCTGCTGCTTGTTCAACCCCGCGCCACGCGGTCCTCGCACGGCCAGAATGAAGGGGAAACCAAAGCGTGCGTTGTAGTCCGCATTGAGCTGCTGGATGCGCGCAAATTCGTCCGGCGTGCACTGGGTCAGGCCCGCCTTGGATTGCTCGTTGGTCGACTCGGCGGTGAGGCTTTTCGCCACCATGGCCTTGCCCGCCAGCTCGGGGTGGGCGCGGATCAGGCCCAGCTGCGCCTCTGTGCTGGCGGTGCGCACCGAGTGGGCCAGGGCGTGCTTGAGGTGTGCCAACGAGCGGAACGGCCGTTGGGTGAGCGCCTGCTCGGCAATCCAGGGGGAATGCTCGTACACGCCGTCCAGCGCCTCCAGGGCCTGCGCGGGCGTGGCGGCGTTCAGTTGGTCAAGGGTCCATGCCATGGTCATCAGGCCTTTGTGGTGGGATAGGGGTGCACGGCCTTCCAGTGGCGCGCGATGTCGATGCGGCGGGCCACCCAAACCTTGTCGTGCTGTGCGATGTGATCCAGAAAGCGCTGCAGCGCCGTGATGCGGCCCGGGCGGCCCAGCAGGCGGCAGTGCATGCCAATGCTCATCATCTTGGGTGCGTTGTCGCCAGCCGGGTCGCCCTCGGCATACAGCGCATCGAAGGTGTCCTTCATGTACTGGAAGAACGGGTCGGCGTGCGAATAGCCCTGGGGCAGCGCAAAGCGCATGTCGTTGCAATCGAGCGTGTAGGGCACGATGAGCTGGGGCACCACGCTGCCGTCGGTCTTTTGCACCTTCATCCAGAAGGGAAGGTCGTCCCCGTAGTAGTCGCTGTCGTATTCAAAGCCGCCGTAGTCGGCCACCAGTCGGTGGGTGTTGGGGCTGTCGCGGCCGGTGTACCAGCCCAGGCCGTGCACCTGGCCTTCCGAGCCTCCTCGTGGGCCCGTGAGGCGCTCGATGATGGCCATGGCCTCGGCCATGTGCGCGCGCTCGACGTCTTCTGGGATGTGCTGGTAGTGGATCCACTTGAGGCCATGGCAGGCAATCTCGTGGCCCAGCTCCACAAAGGCTGCAGTGAGGTCGGGGTGGCGCTGCAGGGCCGTGGACACGCCAAACACCGTGAGGGGCAGCTGGCGCTTTTCAAACTCGCGCAGGATGCGCCACGCGCCAGCGCGCGATCCGTATTCATAAATGCCCTCCATGCTCATGTGCCGCTCGGGGTAGCTGGCCGGGTTGAACATTTCGGACAGGAACTGCTCGCTGCCCGCATCGCCATGCAGCACCGCGTTTTCGCCGCCCTCTTCGTAGTTCAGGACGAATTGCACGGCAATGCGCGCGCTACCGGGCCACTGCGCATGGGGCGGGGTCTTGCCGTAGCCAATAAGGTCGCGGGGGTAGGCCTGGGTGGTGTCGTAGATCATGGTGGGGTGGTTTTCAAGAGGCCAGGGCGGCGGCCAGATCGCTGGCAGGGCGCTTGCGGTCAAAGGTCAGGCTGGCTTCGACATGTTCGAGGTGGCTTTGCATCAAGGCGACGGCACGTTCTTCGTCGCGCGCGGCCAGGGCCGCCACGATGTCGGCGTGCTCCTCGTGCGAGTGTTCGGCGGCGCTGGCCGACTGGTACATCAGCGTGATGAGGGCACAGCGCGAGATCAGGTCGCCCAGCATCTGCGCCAGCACCTCGTTGCCCATCAGTTCGGCCATGCGCACATGGAAGTCGCCGAGCAACTCGGTGCGTGTGCTGGCGTCGTGGGTGCCCATGGCGGCCTTCTCGCTGGCCACGTGGGCGCGCAGGGCCTTGAGCTTGGCGGGCGTCACGCTGCGCACAAAGGCGCGGGTCATCTCGGTCTCCAGCATGCGGCGCACGGCAAACACCTGGCGCGCCTCCTCGACCGAGGGTGTCGCCACAAACGCGCCCCGTGCGGGCTCCAGCGTAACCAGCCGGTTTTGCGCCAGTTGAAACAGTGCCTGGCGCACCAGCGTGCGTGACACGCCAAAGTGGTCGGCCAGCTTTTGCTCGGCCAGCTTGGTGCCGGGTTGCAGGCGGTGTTCTACGATGGCGCGGGTCAGCGCTTCGACGATGGCGCTGGTGGAGGAAGATTCCATGGCTGCATGATACGGTGGATGGTGAAAAGTGTATACACTTTTGGTCTACACACTGCGATCTGGCAATCGTCGCCGATTGGACAGACTCTTACTTCAGGAGATTCCCCCATGGGATTGAGCACCCACGTTCTGGACACCATGAACGGCTGCCCTGCGGCCGGCATGGAAGTGGCCCTGTATTCCACCGACGGCGACAACGCCACCCTCATCAAGCGCCTGGTGCTGAACCATGACGGCCGCACCGACGCACCGCTGTTCGACAACGCCAGCCTGCGCACCGGCACCTACCGGCTGCGCTTTGATGTGGCGGGCTACTTCAAGGCCCGGGGCGTGCATCTGCCCGAACCCAATTTTCTGAACCAGGTGAGCCTGGACTTCGGCATTGCGCATGCCGACCAGCACTACCACGTGCCGCTGCTGGTCAGCCCCTGGAGCTATTCGACCTACCGGGGCTCGTAGCAAGCGCTGCCTGACGGCCGAAGTGGCCTGGCCGCTCAGGGGGATATTGCTACAGCTGCCCTTCGGTCAGCGTATCGAGCTGAAAGTGCCCGCTCTTGTCCCACAGCCAGGTCTCGGTGTAGGTGACCTTGCCCATGCGGGCAGGGACTGGGAAGGGGGCCGCAGCGCGCACCGTGCGCTCGATTTCGGTGACCACCTCGGGGGCATGGCGCGGGGCGCGCATCCAGTGCAGGCGGGTGATCTTGCCCGCGCGGTCGATGTCGAGCTGCAGCACACCGATGGCATACAGCTGCGGCGGCAGTTTGCCTTTGAAGATGCGTTCGCGGTTCAGCCCATACAGGTGCGTGGCGGCATCCTGGCGGTAGGCCAGCGGTGTGGCAGCGGCCGAGGGGCGCGCAGATCCGGCCGTGGCAGGCACGGGGCCCTTGACGCCGCTGGCATCGGGGCCGGTGGAGGGGACGCTGTCGGGCGCGGGGGCTGGCGTGGGCTCTGGCGGGGACTTGCAGGCCGAGACCAGCGCCGCACCCACGGCCATGCTGCCTGCCAGCAACCAGTGGCTGCGCTTTCCGGTGGAGCGGGGAGAGGGCGTGTCGGGCATGGTGTGAAAGGTTCCTGAGGCTGCGGGCACGATAACCCAGCGGCGAAGGTGGTACGTTACAAAATGACGACGGCTGCAAAGGGGATGCAGCAACATGCCTCACCGGAGGGTGAGCCGCTTGCCTGGCCCCGTTTTGCGTCCGTCACGAAAAGGATCGCGGTGACAAATTTGCAAATGCTGCTGGACGGCCTGGGGGCCGCGCCAGCCTGTCTGGTGACCGTGGAGTCTACCCAAGGGTCCGTGCCCCGGGAGCACGGCGCCTGGATGGCGGTATTTGCCGACCAGCTGGTGGGCACCATCGGCGGCGGGCATCTGGAGCTGCAGGCGATTGCCGAGGCGCGCCGCCGCCTGGCGGGTGGGCCGGTGACGGCGCTTGGGCCGATGCGGTTTGCGCTGGGACCGGCGCTGGGCCAGTGCTGCGGTGGGGTGGTGCACCTGGGATTTGAGCTGCTCACGGCGCAAGACGCCCCGGGGTTGGCCCAGCGCCTCACACCCAACCTGCACCCGGTGGCCCTGTTTGGCGGCGGGCATGTGGGCCACGCGCTGGCCCGCGTGCTGGCGCCACTGCCCTTTGCCCTGACCTGGATCGACAGCCGGGACGGCATCTTCCCGCCCGACCCGCCGGAGGGCGTGGTCTGCGAACACTCCGAGCCGGTTCAACTCGCCGTGCCCCGCCTGGCACCCGGCAGCCGCGTGCTGATCATGAGCTTCAGCCACGCCGAGGACCTGGACGTGGTGGCCGCCTGCCTGCGCCGCCAGCGCGAGCAGGGCGACCTGCCCTTCATCGGGCTGATTGGCAGCCAAACCAAGTGGGCCACCTTCAGCAACCGCCTGCATGAGCGCGGGTTCGCGCCCGAGGAGCTGGCGCAGGTGACCTGCCCCATCGGCATTCCCGGCATCGGGGGCAAGGAGCCCGAGGTGATTGCCGTGGCCGTGGCAGCGCAGTTGCTGCAGACGCTACCGCCCATGCCAAAGGCCGGGAAATGAGGGTAATTCCGGCCCCGAATGCCCCAGGTTGGGGCTGGAATCGGGAACAATTCCTGCATACACTTTGACGTACCGGTCGCAGCGGTGCCCCGGCCAGCAACCCACTGGCCAAGGTGCGCGACCTCAATGTCTGCTCAGAGCGCCCGCAGTGGTGAGCAGGTTTGCTGTTTGGCGCTAACGCGCCATCAAGGTTGAGATATGGAAAGCTACTTTCTCGACTGGGCCAACCTGCTTTTGCGCTGGGTCCATGTCATTACGGCCATCGCCTGGATCGGCTCGTCGTTCTACTTCGTTTTTCTGGACAGCAGCCTCACGCCGCCCGAGGACGAAGACCTCAAGAAACAAGGCGTGAGTGGCGAGCTCTGGGCCGTGCACGGCGGCGGGTTCTACCACCCGGTCAAGTTTGCGGTGTCGCCGCCGCAGTTGCCCAAACACCTGCACTGGTTCTTCTGGGAGAGCTACAGCACCTGGATCAGCGGGTTTGCGCTGTTCACCGTGTCCTACCTCTACAGCGCCAGCACCTACCTCATCGACAAGTCGCGCATGGACTGGGCGCCCGCCACCGCCATCGTGGTGGCGCTGGGCTTCTTTGTGGTGTTCTGGCTGCTGTACGACGCCATCTGCCGCATCTTCGGCCAGCGCAAGAACGGCGACGCCATCGTGGGTGCGCTGGTGCTGGTGCTGGTGTGCGTGGCCTCGTGGCTGGCCTGCCACTGGTTTGCGGGCCGCGCAGCCTTTCTGCTGGTGGGGGCGATGATCGCCACGTCCATGAGCGCCAACGTGTTCTTCTGGATCATCCCCGGCCAGCGCACCGTCATCAGCCAGATCAAGGCCGGCCAGCCCGTGGACCCGATCCACGGCAAACGCGGCAAGCAGCGCAGCGTGCACAACACCTATTTCACGCTGCCCGTGCTGTTTGCCATGCTGAGCAACCACTACAGC
This sequence comes from Acidovorax delafieldii, assembly GCF_007993815.1. Taxonomy (GTDB): domain Bacteria; phylum Pseudomonadota; class Gammaproteobacteria; order Burkholderiales; family Burkholderiaceae_C; genus Acidovorax; species Acidovorax delafieldii. Next base: position 148,440 of record NZ_VJWE01000018.1, on the reverse strand, counting down.
TTCACCTGGAGCCACCCGCAAAACTGGCTGGTGCTGATCCTGATGATGTTCGCGGGCGCCGCCATCCGCCAGTTCTTTGTGATGCGCCACGGCTACAAGCTAGGCCGCAACGGCAACCCGCTGCCGTATGCGCTGGTCGGCGTGGCGGTGATCGTGGGCGCTATTGTGTGGATGCGCCCCGCACCGGTGGCCACCCCCGTGGCGAATGCTCCTGTTTCAGGAGCAGCCAGCGCAGACAAAACCGGCGCTAGCGGCCAAAATGACTTCAAGGCCGTGCAGGCGGTGCTGGAACAGCGCTGCTACATGTGCCACGGCGAGCAGGTGCAGATGAAGAACCTGCGGCTTGATTCGCCCGACAGCGTGAAGCAACACGCCCAGGCCATCTACCAGCAGGCCGTGGTGCAAAAGCTCATGCCCATGAACAACGCCACGGGCATCACCGATGCGGAGCGTGCGCTGATTGGGAAGTGGTTTGAGGCAGGGGCTGCAACGGGGCCTTGAATGTGTTGAGTGCCGCGGCAATCGGCCAGAAGCAGTCGCTCACAGAATCGCCAAGAAGCGGACGTGGCTCGACGGAGCCTTAGGCTGTTGCGGCGCGCCTCTGATAATCTCCAATACTGATCCGGGGTACCGCTCTTAGAACCTCTGGCCGCGCTCGGTATAGGCGCCTGGCTTGAGAGGTGCTCTGTGCGTGACTCAACCTTTGCCTGGCTTGTACTGGCGGCAAGCGTGCTCGCGGAAGTCGTTGGAACCATTGCACTCCGCTATGCGGATGGCTTCACACGTATTTTCCCTTCCGTCCTTTCAGGGCTTTGTTATTCCGCGGCTATCTGGCTTATGGCAATCGCCGTCCGGCATATGGAAGTCGGACTTACCTATGCGGTATGGGCGGGAAGCGGAACAGCTTTGACGGCGGTGCTCGGAATGCTCTGGTTTGGTGAGTCGGCGAGCTTCCTTCGACTGGCCGGTCTAAGCTTCATAGTTTTGGGCGTCATTGCTTTGAACTTGAGTGCCCGATAAGTCGCCGGACACGCATTTCCAAAGACTGATTCACGCTTCAGCGAACGGCTGCAAAGGGACCGAAGCGGACTTGTTTGCCTCAAGCCGAGCAGCGTCGAGGACCCAATGCTGGCAAGCCAGAACCCCGTTTTTGCGTCGATGTTGCGTCCTGGGTATGCGATCCAAACAGGCCCTACGCCGCCAGCACATCCTGCAGCGCCCGCGTGGCAGCCACCGCCCCCAGGCTGGATTCGGTGAAGCTGCCATGCAGCACGACTCCCGTGGATGCCTGCTTGGCCTCATGTTTGGCCACGGCGGCCAGGTTGGCCACTTCTTCGGCATGCCGAAAGCGCCCGGGCGTGATGCGCACGGCGCCGATGGCCAGCGTGGTGCACGGAAAGAACCGCTGCACGCCATGCCGGTCCTCGGCATGGATGCCGCCTGCCAGCCGTGCGCTGTCGTCGAACAGCGTGACGGCCTCGCGTGCGAACTCGTCCACGATGTTCTTGCAGCGCTGCAGCCAGTTGCTGCTCTGGAAGATCAGCATGAAGTCGTCCCCACCCACATGGCCCACAAAGTCGCTGCGTGCGTCGCAGTGTGCCGTGGCCAGGCGCGCCACCAGGCGGATCATCTGGTCGCCGCGCCAGTAGCCGTAGTGGTCGTTGAAGGGTTTGAAGTTGTTCAGGTCCGCATAGCAGGCCACGAACTCGGTGCCGCTCTCCAGCAAGCGCTGGATGTGCAGGCTGATCGGAATGTTGCCGGGCAAAAAGGTCAGTGGGTTGGCGTGGCGCGCGGCCTCGATACGGGTCTCGGTCACGGCGCGCACCAGCTGGTCGCCGGTGCCCAGGCCCAGGTAGCGGCCGTTGTCGGTGACGATGTAGCCGTCGCTCAGGTAGCGCTGGTCCTGCGAGGTGAGGATGCCCACGAGCTGGTCCACATCGCAGTCCAGCTCGACCACGCGCGGCGCCAGGTTGGCAAACGCCAGGCAGGACTTGCGGCCATGCACCTCGCGGAAGTACGGCGTGGCGTAATGATTCATGAACTGCTGGCGGTTGATGAGGGCCACGGGGCGTGACCCGTCCACCACCGCCAGCGCGTGCAGGTCCGTGTGCTGGCGGAACAGGGCGGCCACGGCATCGTTGTTGGTGGCGGGCGCTGCGGTTGGCGCCTGCACCACCAGCAGGCTGCGCAGGATGCCTGGGCGCGCGGTCTGCCCCAGGTGCGGCAGCACGGCCACGCGGCGGTCGTGCATCACCTCCAGCGCCGCTTCGTCCACCGCCTCGCGCGGCGCCATGGCCGGGCGGCCCAGCAGCCAGCCCTGGCCCAGGGGGATGTCTAGGTCGCGCAGCGCGCGCAGGTCGTCGCGGGTTTCGATGCCTTCGGCGATGAGCTGGGTGCCGAACACATCGGCAATCCCCTTGATGGCCTGCAGCATCTGCAGGTTCTCGGGGTGGTCGCTGATGTCGCGGATGAAGTATTTGTCGATCTTCACGAAGTCGGGCTTCACCTCGGACCACAGCCTGAGGCTGGAGCGGCCATCGCCAAAGTCGTCCAGCGCCAGCCGCGCGCCGCAGGCATGCACAGCCTTGATGGCCTGGCGCAGCTGGGGCATGTCGGTCACGCGTTCGTGTTCGGTGATCTCCAGCACCAGCATGCGAGCGCTCAGGCCCAGGCTGCGCACGGTGTTGCCCAGCTCGGTGGCGCCGATCAGCTGGACGCCATGCACCAGCGCATCGGCGCTGATGTTCACAAACAGCCGGCCCGGCGCGTCGTGGCGCCCCCATTGCTCCATGGCGGTGTAGACGCATAGCAGCTCAAAGTCCTGCAGGATGCCCTCGTGCCGGGCCAGCTCCAGCAGTTTGTCGGGGGTGTGCAGCGGGGTGTTCTGGGGCCCCCGGATTAGTGCCTCATGCGCGTACACCTGGCCCTCGCGCAGGTCGGCCAGGGGCTGGAACACGCAGTACAGCCCGCCCTCGCGCATCAGCCGCGCCAGGGGGCCGGTGCCCTGGCGGGCGGCGGGCGATAGCAGCGCCATCATCGCCTCCAGTCGGCTCCATGGGGTGTTGTGCATGGCTGTTGTGGGTCCCTGAGCAAGGGTGCCGACGATACCGGTGGTGTGTGACAGGCTAGTTACAGCAACGTGACTGGTGCGGCCGCTGCACAATGCGCGGCATGCACCCAGAAACCCAGCCAGCCAGCCCCTCCCTGCCGGACTACCGCACCCACCCCCGCGCCTTTTTGAAGGCGCTGTTTGATGCCGCAGTGCACAGCGCACAACCCCTGCACGGCATGCGCCAGTGGCTGCCCCAGCCGCCCAGCCGCGAGAGCGGGGGGCGCACCCTGGTGCTGGGCGCGGGCAAGGCGGGGGGCGCCATGGCCCAGGCACTGGAGGCTCTGTGGCCGCAGGACGCGCCCCTGTCGGGCCTGGTGGTCACCCGCTACGGGCATGTTCCGCCCCGGCCTGCGGGCGTGCCGCAGCGCATCGAGGTGGTGGAGGCCGCGCACCCCGTGCCCGATGCGGCGGGGCTGGCCGCGGCGCAGCGCATTCTCGATCTGACCCAGGGGCTGACGGAGCACGACCTGGTGCTGTGCCTGATCTCGGGCGGGGGCTCGTCCCTGCTGACCTTGCCCTGCGACTGGGTGACGCTGGAAGACAAGCAGCGCATCAACCGCGCCCTGCTCGACAGCGGCGCGCACATTGGCGAGATGAACTGCGTGCGCAAGCACCTCTCGCGCATCAAGGGCGGGCGCCTGGCGGCGGCCTGTGCGCCAGCGCGCGTGGTCACGCTCACCATCAGCGACGTGCCCGGCGACGACCCGTCGGTGATCGCCAGCGGCCCCACCGTGCCGGATGCGACCACCTGCGCCGATGCGTTGGCCATTCTGGCGCGCTATGGCATCGAGGTACCCCCGGCCATCCGCACTGCGCTGGAGGCAGGCCGCCTGGAGACGCCCAAACCCGGCGACGCGCGCTTTGCCGGGCATGCCGTGCATCTGATCGCCACGCCTCAGCAGGCGCTGGAGGCCGCGGCCGCGCTGGCCCGTTCAGCGGGGCTGCCTGCGCATGTGCTGTCGGATGAGATCGAGGGCGAGTCGCGCGAAGTGGGCAAGGTGCATGCGGCGCTGGCCCGCGCGGTGGCGCGGCGCGGCCAGCCGTTTGCGGCGCCGTGTGTGATCCTGTCGGGGGGGGAGACCACCGTCACCGTGCGTCCGCGTGCACCCGGTGTGCCTCGGGGGCGGGGCGGGCGTGCGGGCGAGTTTTGCCTGGGCCTGGCGCAGGCGCTGCAGGGCGAGCCCGCCGTGTGGGCGCTGGCGGCCGACACCGACGGCATCGACGGCAGCGAAGACAACGCGGGGGCCTTTGTGTGCCCCGACACGCTGGCGCGCGCAGGCGCTGCAGGCCTGCGCATCGACGACCACCTGGCGCGCAACGACGCCTGGGGATTTTTTGCGGGGCTGGACGACCTGCTGGTCACCGGCCCTACGCACACCAACGTGAACGATTTCCGAGTGCTACTGATTTTGTAGCTGCTCAGGCATATCGCACTTGCGCCTGGGGCCGCTGGGGCTTGGAAAAGGCCCCGGGCGCCCTGTGCAGGCCTCAGAACCGGTGGCGGATGCCCACGCCGAAGCTGTTGCCCTTGGTCTGGTTGGTGATGCGGTCGTTCATGGCCATCACGTACACATCGGTGCGCTTGGACAGGAAGTAGTCATACCCCACGGTGAAGGTCTTGCGCGAGATGTCGGTGGCCGTCATCTTGGTCTGCGCCCACGAGGCCAGCACCTTGCCGGTGGCGCCTGCGGGCACCGACACGCCCAGCTGCGTGGTCTTGGCCTTGTTGGTGGTGTTGTCGGCCTTGGCCTGGCCGTAGCTGGCAAAGGCCTTCACGATCGCAAAGTCATACGCGCCGCCCAGCATCCAGTCGGTCTTGGTGGTGCCCAGGTAGGTGCTGGGCACGGCGGGGTTGCTCATCTGGTCGCGCTCGTAGAAGCCGGTAAGGGTGACGGGGCCGTTGAAGTACAGCGCGTTGATGCCCACGTTCTTCTTGCTGCTGTCGCCCGCGACCTCGCCAAACTGGTAGTGCAGGTTGGCGGTCAGGCCGCCCAGGTTGGGCGTGCTGTAGATGATTTCGTTGGACCAGCCGGTGTCGGATGGCGTGGTCGAACCCCAGCCCGTGCCGTTGAACAGAGGCACGTTCATGTGCAGGATCAGCGGTGCAAAGGTGAACGAGTCGCCCAGCGGGTTCGACAGGATGGACGGCAGGAAGTTGGGGGCCAGGCCGCGCCCCACGGTCACGGTGCCCCAGCTGTCGCTCAGGCCCACGTTGGCATCGCGCGAGAAGAACGTGTCGTTGGCAAATCGGCCCTGGATGCCGCTGTCCACCTTGATGAACGAGGTGAGCGCAAAGTTGGCCTTGAGCCCGCCGCCCAGGTCTTCGGTGCCCTTGAATCCGAACCACGACGTGGTCATGCCGCCGCTGTTGACCACCCTGCTGCTGCCGGCGTCACCGGCGTTTTTCATGGAGCCCACAAACACATCGGTCAAGCCCATCAGCTGGACGGAGCTCTGGGCCTGGGCGCCGGTGGAGCACAGCAGGGCGCCACTGAGCGATAGAGACAGTGCAATCAGGTTTTTTTTCATGGAGTGATTCCTGGGGAAGAAAGCGCCGGAGGTCCGGCGGGTGCAAGGGGAGACGCGGCCCCTGTTGCACCGTGGTGCAGGGCGGGGCCCGCAGTTGGGGCATCGCAAGTTCCATGCCCTGGTGCAACACCTGTTTACATACTTTTTGGCCGGTTCAGGGCGCACCCATGCACGTTGCTGGCGCAGTTTTCGTGTGTTTTGGCGCAAACCTGGGGCGCGCGGGGCGGGCGACATGGTGCGGCTTTGATGTGGCTCAATGCCACGGGCGCAGCCGCACGGCACAGTGGCTTCCATGCTGCCATCTACCCTTTTTTCTCTGCCCGCTGACACCGAGGTGATCGCCCCCGGCGAAGTGCTGCGCAGGCGCAATGAGGTGCTGACGACGGTGCTGCACCTCGAAAACGGCCGTGTGCTGCGCGGTGTGCTGGACGACGGTTTCCTGCGCCACCAGCTCGGTGCCGTCGAGGGGCCGTTCTGGCTCGACGCCGCGTCGGCCCTGATGGGCCTGCCGCTACCGGTGGACATGGTGGCCGACACGCGTGTGCATGTGCGGCGCATCCCCATCGAGGAGTTTCGCCGCAGCCTGGCCGCCATGCCTGCGGGCGCGCGGGGGCTGCTGCTGGACATGGCGCAGGGCTACCGGCAGCAGTCCGAGCTGGCCGTGAGCCGCCTGGCGCAGGACGCCGAATCGCGCTGCGCGCAGTGGCTGCTGAACCACGCCCAGCCCGACCACAGCGGCGCCATGCAGGTCACCCTGCACCAGCGCAAACGCCTGATTGCAGCGCAGCTGGGCATTGCGCCCGAAACCTTCTCGCGCGTGCTGCGCCACCTGCGCGAGCTGGGCCTGATCCACGGCACCGGCAATGTGCTGGCGCTGCCCCAGCCACGGGCATTGCAGTCGATGGCGGGCTGCTGACACAGCGTTCTTGACACCGCGTTCTTGACGCCCTGCAGCGACTGTCGGGTTGCGCCTGCCGGCAGCCACGGACTGCCCTTGCGTTGCATTTGCTGACAAGCCCCGCACCCCGGGGCGATGCGCCTTGGGTGGTGGCACGTTCTGCCTGGCTGTGGGAGCTGGCACCACGCTGCAGGGCCCTTGCCGCAGTCCGCTTCCATCCCTCCACACACCCTTCCCGTACCCTTCCCGCACCCCGACGGGCTCAGGGTTTTTCCTTGGCTTTACCCAAGGGTTCCACCCAAGCCCCCGGGCACAGGCCCTGCGTATATTTGTTGGGACATGTCTGCCATGACCCGTCCCCATGCCGAACTTTGAGCGTGCCCATCAGCCTGCAGGGGGGACGCGTCCATGACGCCGCCGCCCGGCCCCAAGGCAGCCCCGGACCTTGATCCGGGCTGGCTGGTGCCCGGCGCCCTGGTGCTGCGGCTGATGCTGGTGGCGGCGCTGGCGGTGGCGCTGTCGGGGGCGGTGGCCGCCTGGCTGGTGACTCGGGCCTCCGGGCAGGAGGCCATGCGCCGGGTGGTGAGCCAGCAGACCGACGAGGTCGAGGTGGTGGCCCGGTTGCTGGCCAGCAAGATCGAACAAAGCCAGAAGGTGCTGCGCACCGTGGCCGCAGGCATCACACCGGCGATGCTGGAGTCACCCTCGTCGCTGGAATGGCTGCTGCAGCAGGGCCTGCCTGCGGTGCAGTTCTTCGACACCATGCAGGTCGCCCGCGACAACGGCGAACTGCGCCTGAATTTGCGCGCCGGTCAGATCGAAAAGGCCGCGGACCTGGACCCCACCGAACGCGATGCCCTGCGCCGCACCCTGGTGGATGGCAAGCCCCTGGTGTCCGAGCTGATCGCCGGCCGCCGGGGCGAGGCGCGGGTCATGTTCACCATGCCCCTGCACCGCGAAGACGGCACGGTGGTGGGTGTGGTGGCAGGGGCGTTGCGCCTGCAATCCCAAAGCCTGCTGCCACCGTCGATGACGCTGCCCGCCCGCGATGACTCGCAGCTCATCGTCTTCACCCGCGACGGCACCATCCTGTCGCACTCCGACCCCACCCGCGTGCTGGGCCAGGTGCGTGATGAAGTGGGCCTGGCCCCGGTGTACACGCGCTGGCAAAGCCAGGCCCAGCCGGTGGTGGGGCGGGGCATGACCCATGTGCAGTCCGACCACATCGTGAGCATGGCGGGCATGCCGCTGCCGCAGTGGATCGTGGCGCGCGTGAGCCAGTCGCAGGCGCTGCTGGCACCGCTGCGCGGCGCCCAGCGCGAAGCCTGGTGGCTGGCGGTGGCCAGCATGGTGCTGTGCATGCTGCTGGCGGTGGCGCTGATGGGCTGGATGGCCCAGCCGCTGGCGCAGCTGACCTTCAAGGCGCGCCAGTTGCTCAGGACCAGCGCGCGCCAGCAGCCTGCGCAAGATGTGCACTGGCCCCGCGCGGGCGGCGAGGTGGGCGAACTGGTACGGGTGTTCCAGGGCCTGGTGCAGCAGGGCAGCCTGCAGCAGTCGCGCAAGGACACGGTGGTCGGCCAGTTCCAGGCCGTGCTGGACAGCGCCCCGGTGGGCATCGTCATCACCCGCCACGGCATGCTGGAGGTGGTGAGCCACCAGGCCTGTGTGATGCTGGGCTACAGCGCGCAGGAGCTGCAGGGCCGCCCCGCGCGCATCCTGTACGCCAGCGACGCCGACTATGCCCAGGTGGGAGACCGTGTGCGCGCCGAGGTGGCGGCGCATGGCGCGTTCGACGGCGATGTCTGCTTTTTGCGCAAGGACGGCACCCCCGTGTGGGCCCGCGTGCAGGGCCAGGGCGTGCGCCCCGAGGAGGTGCACGGTGGCACCGTGTGGATTCTGGAAGACATCACTGCCGCGCGCGAGGCCCAGGTGCAGCAGTCCTGGGGCCGCGCGCACGATGCGCTGACGCAGCTGTACAACCGCGCCGCGTTTGACGAGCGCCTGGGTCAGCTGATGGCCGAGCGGTCGGCCCGCCAGCGCGCTGTGGTGCCCGCCGCCGATGAGGAGAGCGGTGAGACCCAGGGCGACGGGGTGGTGCTGTTCCTCGACCTGGACCATTTCACCGTGGTCAACGACATTGCGGGCCACGACGCGGGCGACGACGTGCTGCGCCACGTGGCCCGGCTGCTGGCGTCCCATGTGCGCCAGATCGGCTGGGCGGCACGCCTGGGGGGGGACGAGTTTGCGGTGGTGTTGCCTGGTTGCGCTCTGGCACGCGGCCAGGCCGTGGCCGAGCAGTTGCGTGCGGCGGTGCGCGCGTGGGAGCCGTCGTACCAGGGGCGCAGTTTTACGCTGGGGGTGAGCATCGGGCTGGTGGTGCTGGACGCCAGCTTGCAGGATGTGCCGTCGGTGTTGTATGCGGCGGACATGGCTTGTTATGACGCCAAGCGGGCGGGGCGCAACCGGGTGGAGACGCGGCATGCGAGGGATGCGTCGGTGACTTCTTCGGGGCGGATGGCTTTGGGGCCTGTTTGAGGGCTTTTGGGCTGGATGCGCTAGTGGGATATGCGGTGATAGCTATTGATTTTGTAGCGTTTTCTTGTGGTTGCTGATTGGGCCGCATGCCTTTGGTAAGGGCGGAGGCCGGGAGTCGCCCGGCGTGCGAGTAACTTTCTTTTGCTTCGCCAAAAGAAAGTCACCAAAGAAAAGGCGACCCCCAGTCTGCGACCCCTGCGCTTCGCTACGGGGCAAACCTGCGGCGTGTCGGTTGCGGGGTGCGCCGCAGAACTCACTGCGCGCTGGCGCGCTTCGTTCAAACAACTGCGGCGAGTCAGAGCACGAAGCATGGGCGCTCCGACGCCCATGCCACCCCGCAACCGCCCCGCCGCAGGCGCAGCCAGCAGGGGTGGGACATCCGAACAGCCGAACAGCCAACATCCATTCGGGCCATTGCTGCGCTCGGCCCAGGCTGCGCAGCGCGTGGCGCTTGCGCCCGCGAGTTGGGGCCGAGCGAAGCAATGGCCCGTGTGGAAGTTCTGCCCCCAGTGCCCCTGTGGATGCGCCGAGGAGCGCAGGGTTTGGCGGATCAGGGCTCGCGTGTGTCTGAGCGACGCGCAGCGGCGCGAGTTGAGCGAGACCCCGCCAAACCCGAGCACCGCAGGTTGCCCCGTAGCGTCAGCGCAGGGGACGCAGACAGCGGGGTCGCCTTTCTTTTGGGCACTTTTCTTTGGCGAAGCAAAGAAAAGTGCCTCGCCTGCCGGGCGACTCCCGGCCTCCGCCCTTAACAAAGGCATGCGACTCAGTCAGCGCACACAACCAAACACTACAAAATCAATAGCTACCAACCCATATCCCATTATCGCCAGAAGCCAAAAACGTCACTCTCCCAACCGCCCCAACGCCTTCAGCACATTCTCCGCAGTCGCCGGCGCCGTCAACACCACTGGCGCCGCAGCATCCACGCCGCTACGCCCCGCTGCCACCGCATTGCGCAGCGCCTCGTACACGCTGATCGCCAGCATGAACGGCGGCTCCCCCACCGCCTTGCTGCCACCCACGTTGTCCTCCCGATTCGCCTCGGGCCACAGGTGGACGTTGAAGTGCGCCGGGATGTCGCCCGTGGCGGGAATCTTGTAGGTGCTGGGCGCGTGGGTGGCGAGGGTGCCCTTGTCGTTCCACACCAACTGCTCGGTCGTCAGCCAGCCCATGCCCTGCACAAACCCGCCCTCGATCTGGCCGATGTCGATGGCCGGGTTGATGCTGTGGCCCACGTCGTGAAGGATGTCCACCTTCAGCACACGGCTCTCGCCGGTCAGGGTGTCGATGGCCACCTCCGTGCAGGCGGCGCCGTAGGCAAAGTAGTAGAACGGGCGCCCGGTGAGGGTGGTCTTGTCGTAGTGGATCTTGGGCGTGCGGTAAAAGCCGTCGCTCCACAGCTGGATGCGGTTGGCGTACGCGGCCTGCACCACCTCTTCAAAACTGCGCACCGTCTTGGGCGAGATCACCTGGCCGCCCGCAAACTGGATCGCGCCTGCGCCGCAGCCGTCCAGCCCGCACACAAACGAGGCCAGGTTGTCGCGCACGTTGCGCGCGGCGTACTGGGCGGCGCGGCCGTTCAGGTCGGTGCCGCTGCTGGCGGCGGTGGCGCTGGCGTTGGGCACCTTGCTGGTGTCGCTGGCCGTCACCAGCACGCGGTGCAGGGGCACGCCCAGCTCGTCGGCCACGATCTGCGCCACCTTGGTGTGCAGGCCCTGGCCCATTTCGGTGCCGCCGTGGTTTACCTGCACGCTGCCGTCGGTGTACACGTGCACCAGCGCGCCCGCCTGGTTGAACAGCGTGGCCGTGAAGCTGATGCCGAACTTGACGGGTGTGATGGCGATGCCGCGCTTGATGATCGGGTTGTGCGCGTTCCAGTCCGCAATCTCGGCTTGGCGTTGGCGGTAGTGCGAGGTCTGCTCCAGCGTGGGCAGCAGCTCGTGCAGGATGTTGTCTTCCACCGCCATCTGGTAGTGGGTGACGTGGCGGCCCGTGCTCGCGTCCTTGCCGTACAGGTTGGCCAGGCGCACGTCCTGTGCGTCCAGACCCAGCGCGCGCGCGATGTCGCCCAGGATGGCCTCGATCACGATCACGCCCTGCGGGCCACCGAAGCCGCGGAAGGCGGTGTGGCTCTGGGTATTCGTCTTGCAGCGGTACGACGCGATCTCGACATCGCTCAGGTAGTACGCGTTGTCGGCATGGAACACCGCGCGGTCGGCCACGGGGCCCGACAGGTCGGCGCTGAAGCCGCAGTTGGCGGCCATCTGGAGCTTCAGGCCCGTGATGCGGCCCGTGTCGTCAAAGCCCACGTCGTACTCGTACGCAAACGGGTGGCGCTTGCCGGTGACAATGAAGTCCTCGTCCCGGTCCAGCCGCAGCTTGATGGGGCGGCCCAGCTTGTTGGCGGCCACGGCGGCCCACACAGCCAGGTGCCCGGCCTGGGTCTCCTTGCCGCCAAAGCCACCGCCCATGCGGCGGCATTCCACCTTGACCGCGTGGTTGTCGATGCCCAGCGCGTGCGCTACCCAGTGCTGCACTTCGCCGGGGTGCTGGGTGCTGGAGTAGATCCACCACTGCTTTTGCTCCAGAGGCATGGCGTAGGCGATCTGGCCCTCCAGGTAGAAGTGCTCCTGACCGCCGACTTCAAACGCTCCCTGCATGCGGTGCGCCGATTGCGCGAGGCCTGTGGCCGCATCGCCCCGGCGCACAAACACCGGCGGCAGCACATAGCTTTGCGCCTTCAGCGCGTCCTGCACCGTCAGCACGGCGGGCAGGGGGGTGATGTCGAGCTTCACCGCCCGCACGGCGCGGCGCGCCTGCATGACCGAGTCGGCCACCACCAGGCCGATCACCTGGCCGACAAACTGCACGCTGTCCAGCGCAAACACGGGCTCGTCGTGTCCGAACGCGGCCAGGATCTTGTCGCCGGGCACGTCGCTGGCCAGCACCACACCGCGCACACCGGGCAGCGCGAGGGCGGCGGTGGCATCCACCCCGTTCAGGGTGCCGTGGGCCACGGTGGAGAGGATGGGCGCTGCGTACAGCGTGCCCTTCACCTCCGGCAGGTCGTCGATGTAGTGCGCGGCGCCCGCCACCTGGGCGCGGGCGCTTTCGTGGATGTACGACTGGCCCATGGCGGCGCGGGTGGGCGCGGGCAGGGCGGTCTCTGCGATGGTGTGGGGGGCGTTCATACGGCGGCCTCCAGCGTCAAGGTGTCCAGGCTAACCGAGGGTTGGCCCTGGCTCTCCAGCCAGTAGCGCTGCAGCAGGCTGCCCAGCACCTGGCGGCGGTAGGCACCGCTGGCGCGCATGTCGGAGATGGGGCTGAACTCGGCCTGCAGCACCGCGGCGGCGCGCTGCGCGGTGGCCTCGGTCCAGGGCTGGCCGGTCAGAGCCGCCTCGGTCTGCCGCGCACGGGCCGGGGTGGCAGCCACGCCGCCTGCGCCGATGCTGGCGCGCTGCACGGTGCCGTCCGCGATGTCGAGATTGAGCACCAGGCAGACGGCGGAGATGTCGTCGTCAAACCGCTTTGAGATCTTGTACGCCCGCAGCCGTTCTTGGGCAGAAGGGCGGGGTACCACAATGCGCACCAGCAGCTCATCGGCCGCCATTACGTTTTGCCGGTAGCCGGTGTACAGGTCTTCCAGCGGCAGCTGGCGCTCGCCCCGGGCCTGGCTGGCCAGCACCACCTGGGCGCGCAGCGCGATCAGCAGGGGCATGGAGTCGCCAATGGGCGAGCCGTTGGCCACGTTGCCGCCCAGGGTGCCCGAGTTGCGCACGGGCAGCCCCGCAAACCGCGTGGCAAAACGGTGCAACTGCGGCCACTGTGCGGTGAGGGCTGCAAACGCGTCGGTCAACGTGACGGCGGCGCCGATGTGGATGGCGTCGGCGTGCTGTGCCACCTGCCGCAGCTCGGCCGCGCGGGTCACGTCCAGCACCTGGGAGTACTGCTTGTGCTGCTTGGTCACCCACAGCCCCACGTCGGTACAGCCCGCCACCACCTGGGCGCCCGGGTGGGCGGCGCGGGCTGCGAGCAGATCCGGGAGCGTGGGGGGGGCGATATAGGCCGAATCGGCCGCTTGCGCTAGTGCAACATGCCGAAGCAGCTTCAATTTTTGTAGCACTTCGGCCTCGTTGACCGCCATGCCGGGCAGCGATGCCATCTGCTGGGCGGCATCAAGGATGGGGCGGTAGCCGGTGCAGCGGCACAGGTTGCCCGAGAGTTCCTCCTGCGCCAGTTCGCGGGTGATGGGTCGGCCGTGGCAGACATGGTTTTGGTACATGCCGAAGAGGCTCATCACGAAGCCCGGCGTGCAGAAGCCGCACTGGGAACCGTGGCACTGGACCATGGCTTCTTGGGCGGGGTGCAAAGTGATGGCTTGCCGCGCCGCAGCGGGGGCGTCGCCCACTGGCTGGATCAGCGGATCTTCCGCCAGGTCTTCCACCGTCCACAGTGCCATGCCGTCCACCGAATGGGCCAGGCGGATGCAGCTGTTCACGGCGCTGTAGTGCAGCTGGCCGTCGCGTTCTTCGCCCAGCACCACGGTGCAGGCGCCACAGTCGCCTTCGCCGCAGCCTTCCTTGGTGCCGGTGTTGCCCAGGTCTTCGCGCAGCACCTCCAGCAGGGTGCGGTCGGGTGGTACATTGCCCAGCGCCACGGGCTGGCCTCGGCGCAGGAATTGCAAGGGTCTTGTTGTCATGACAAACGCCACTTCGATCTTGGATGGAAAGGTTCAGCAGAGGGTAGAGCGCACTACCGCCACCGGCATATGCGCAAGCTTATGGCACCCATGCCCACACCGCTATGAGAGACCACGCCCTTTTCGACAAGATAGACCTCCATCTCATAAGGGTCTTGCACACCGTGCTCACAGAACGCAGCGTATCGAGGGCCGCCGTCCGACTGGGCATGCACCAGCCGGCGGTGTCGGCTGCGCTCAAAAGGCTGCGCGACCTGTCGGGCGACCCGCTGCTGGTGCGCTCCGGCGCCAGCATGATGCCCACCGACGCCGCGCTGCGCATGGTGGAGCCCGCCGGGGCCATCCTGCGGGCGGCGGAGGCCCTGTTTTCGGATGCGCGTGGGTTTGACCCGCGCACGGCCACCCGCACCTTCCGCGTGGCGGCCAGCGACTACCTCGACCCACTCTTTCTGCCCCAGCTCGTGGCCCGCATCAAGGTCGAGGCGCCCCTGTGTCCGATCGAGATCCTGCCCCTGTCGGCCGACGCGCACTACCACGCGCACCTGGCGCAGGGCGACGTGGACGTGGTGATCGGCAACTGGCCCCAGCCGCCGGACGACCTGCACATGGGCCGCCTGTTTGGCGACGAGGTGGTGTGCCTGGTCGGCAAGGACCACCCTGCCGTGCGGCGCGGCTGGGACGTGGAGAGCTGGCTGGCCGCCGAGCACATCGCCCCCACGCCCACCCACCCTGGCGCGCGGGGCGTGATCGACGCCCACCTGGACAGCCTGGGCATGCAGCGCCACATCACGGCGCGCTGTGCGCATTTCAGCCTCATTCCCAGCATCGTGGCATCGAGCTTGCTTGTGCTGACCACGGGCCGCCAGTACTGCGAGCGGTATGTGGACCAGCTGCCGCTGGCCATCCTGCCGTGCCCAGTGCCCTTCCCCCGGCTCATGTATTACCAGTTGTGGCATGCCCGCACGCACCACTCGGCGGCGGCCGCCTGGCTGCGAGATTGCGTGAAAACTGTGGCTGCTTCGCTACGAAAAGAATAGCTGCTTGAGCATGCTGAACAAGCGCCATGAGGTATTTTCATTCTTATAACAAGTTGTAAAACTGAGAGACAATCCCCGCATGAGTTCTCCCCCCAATCCTTCAGCGCCTGGTGCGGCGCCGCCACGGCTGCAGCTGGTGGGCATCACCAAGCGCTACCCGGCCGTGGTGGCCAACAGCGGCGTGTCGCTCACGGTGCTGCCGAGTGAAATCCACGCCGTGCTGGGCGAAAACGGCGCGGGAAAGTCCACGCTGATGAAAATCATCTACGGCTCGGTCAAGCCCGATGAAGGCAGCGTGTTCTTCAACGGCCAGGCCGTGCAAGTGCGCAACCCGCAAGAAGCGCGGGCCCTGGGCATTGCCATGGTGTTCCAGCATTTCAGCCTGTTCGACACCCTCACGGTGGCCGAGAACGTCTGGCTGGGCCTGGACAAGAGCCTGACGCTGGCTGAAGTGACCGGCCGCATCACCGCCAAGGCCGCCGAATACGGCCTTGACATCGACCCCCTGCGCCCCGTGCACACGTTGAGCGTGGGCGAGATGCAGCGGGTAGAAATCATTCGCGCGCTGCTCACCAATCCCAAGGTGCTGATCCTGGACGAGCCCACTTCGGTGCTCACGCCCCAGGCGGTCGAAAAGCTTTTTGTGGTGCTGCGCAAGTTGGCCAGCGAGGGTTGCAGCATCCTCTACATCAGCCACAAGTTGCACGAAATCCGCGCGCTGTGCACTGCCTGCACCGTGCTGCGTGGCGGCAAGGTGACGGGCGTGTGCAACCCGGCCGAAGAATCCAATGCGTCCCTGTCGCGCTTGATGATTGGCGCCGAGCCGCCTGCGCTGGAACACCGCGCGGTGCAGACCGGCGCCACGGTGCTGCGCGTGCAGGGCCTGTCGCTGCCGCGCGCCGACCAGTTTGGTGTGGACCTGATCGACCTGCAGTTTGAGGTGAAAGCGGGCGAGGTGGTGGGCATTGCCGGGGTGTCGGGCAATGGGCAAAAAGAATTGCTCTACGCGCTGTCGGGCGAAGACCAGCGGGCCGAGCCTGCGAGCATCCAGGTCTCGGGCCAGAACGCGGGCCGCATGGGTCCCGGCCAGCGCCGGGCGCTGGGCTTGCATTTTGTGCCCGAAGAGCGCCTGGGCCGGGGCGCCGTGCCCACCATGGGGCTGGCGCACAACCTGCTGCTCACCCGCACCAATTCGGTCGGCGGCAGTGGCTGGATCAAGGTGGGCGCGCTGCAAAAACATGCCGAGGACATCATCCGGCGCTTCAATGTGAAGGCGGGTGGACCCAACGCAGCGGCCAAGTCGCTGTCGGGTGGCAACCTGCAGAAGTTCATCGTGGGACGCGAGATTGACGCCAACCCCAAGCTGCTCATCGTCTCGCAGCCCACCTGGGGCGTGGATGTGGGCGCCGCCGCACAGATCCGGGGCTCCATCCTGGCCCTGCGTGACGCAGGCTGCGCCGTGCTGGTGGTGAGTGAGGAGCTGGACGAATTGTTTGAAATCTGCGACCGGCTGCATGTGGTGGCCAAGGGGCATCTGTCGCCTTCGGTGCCGCGCGCCGAGGCCACGGTGGAACGCATCGGTGAATGGATGAGCGGGCTGTGGCATGCCGATGTCCAAGCGCACCTCGCACAACAGGCCAAGGCAGCGGAGGTGCAGCATGCTTAAGCTGGAACCACGCCCCCAGGCTTCCAAGCTCTGGACCTACGGCTCGCCCCTGCTGGCGCTGGCCTTTACCGTGCTGATCGGTGTGGCCTTGTTCATTGCGCTGGGCAAAGACCCGGTGCGCGGGCTGCAGGTGTTCTTCTGGGAGCCCATCAAGACGCAGTACGCCATTGGCGAACTCATGGTCAAGGCCACGCCACTGTTGCTGATTGCGCTGGGGCTGGCCGTGTGTTTCCGCTCCAACGTGTGGAATATCGGTGCCGAAGGCCAGTTTGTCATCGGCGCCGTGGTGGCGGGTGGCGTGGCGCTGCTGGCCGACAAGACCACGGGCCCCTGGATCGTGCCCGCCATCCTGCTCGCCGGGGTGCTGGGTGGCATGGCCTGGGCAGGGCTCACGGCGCTGCTGCGAGACAAGTTCAATGCCAACGAAATCCTGGTCAGCCTGATGCTGGTCTATGTGGCCACGCTGGTGCTGGGCTACCTGGTCTATGGCCCGTGGAAGGACCCCATGGGCTACAACTTTCCGCAGACCAAGACGTTCGAGAAAGTCACGCAGATCCCGCGCCTGATGCAGGGGTCGCGCGTGTCCATCGGGTTGCTGCTGGCGCTCGCAGGCGCTGGGGCCTTGTGGGTGTTCCTGTTCCGTACGCGGGCGGGCTTTGCCCAGCAGGTGGGCGGGCTGGCACCAGCGGCGGCGCGTTATGCGGGCTTTTCGTCGCGCCGCGCGCTGTGGACGGCGCTGCTGATTTCGGGCGGCGCAGCTGGCCTGGCTGGTGCGCTGGAGGTGGCAGGGCCCATCGGCCAGCTCACGCCCTATGTGCCTGCGGGCTACGGCTTCGCGGCCATCATCGTGGCCTTTGTCGGACGGCTGCACCCGGTGGGCATGATCCTCTCCGCCATCCTCATGAGCATGTTCTATATCGGTGGTGAACTCGCGCAGTCGCGCCTGGGCCTGCCCAAGTCGCTCACCGGTGTGTTCCAGGGCCTGCTGCTGTTCACGCTGCTGGCCTGTGACACGCTGATTGCCTACCGCATCCGCTGGGTCGGCAGCAAGAAAGGAGGTGTCTGATGGAGTCTTATGCACTGCTCATCGGCGCCACGCTCAGCGCGGGCACCGTGCTGGCCATTGCGGCCCTGGGCCTGCTCATCAACGAAAAGGCGGGCATCGTCAACCTGGGGGCCGAGGGCATGATGCTCTGCGCCGCCATTGCAGGCTTTGCCACCGTGGTGCACACGGGCAACACCTGGCTGGGCTTTGCGGCAGGCATGGCGGCCGGTGCCGTGCTGGCCGCCATCTTTGGTGTGCTGGTGATCTGGCTCAACACCAACCAGTACGCCACGGGGCTGGCGCTCAGTCTGTTCGGCGTGGGCTTCTCCGCGTTTGCGGGCATCAGCTACGTGCAGGCCAAGCTGCCCGAGTTGCCCAAGTACGCCATCCCGGTGCTGGGCGATGTGCCGCTCCTTGGGCCAGCGCTGTTCCAGCAGCACCCGCTGGTGTATCTCACCATGCTGCTGGTGGCGGGGTTGATCTGGTTTCTTTACCGCTCGCGCGCCGGGCTGGTGCTGCGGTCGGTGGGCGAATCGCCTGAGTCAGCCCATGCGTTGGGCTACCCGGTGCGGCGCATTCGGCTGGCGGCCGTGGTGGTGGGCGGGGCGCTGTGCGGTCTGGCCGGGGCTTACATCTCCACTGTCTACACCCCGCTGTGGGTCGAGGGCATGGTGGCCGGGCGCGGCTGGATTGCGCTGGCGCTCACCACCTTTGCCACCTGGCGCCCGGCACGGGTGTTGCTTGGGGCTTATCTGTTTGGTGGCGTGACCATGCTGCAGTTCCATTTGCAGGCCACCGGCGTGCAGGTGGCCAGTCAGTTGCTGAGCATGCTGCCGTATGTGGCCACTATCGTGGTGCTGGCGCTGATCTCGCGCAATCCGGCGTGGATCCGCATCAACATGCCGGCCTCGCTGGGCAAACCGTTTTATCCGGGCTCCTGAAAGGGGTAGCCCACTGGAAAATCTGGTTACCCTGCGGTAGATCGCACCATAATCATTGTTTTCGTCCCCCAACCTTTGCAAGTCCTACTTCTTCGATAAGGAAACCGACATGACTGATCTGCAGAAACGCTCCCTGCTCAAGGTGGCAGCGCTCTCCGCTGTGGCTGCTGCTGCCCTGGTGGGCTGTGGCAAGAAGGAAGAACCGGCACCGGCCCCTGCGCCTGCACCGGCCCCTGCCGCAGAAGCACCGGCACCCAAGCCCGAGCCACTGAAGATCGCGTTTGCCTATGTCGGCCCGGTGGGCGACGGCGGCTGGTCGTTCGCGCACGACAACGGTCGCAAGGCCATCGAGAAGGAATTTGGCGACAAGGTCGTGACGAGCTTTGTGGAAAGCGTGCCCGAGTCTGCTGACGCAGAGCGCGTGCTGCGCGACCTGGCCGGCCAGGGCAACAAGTTGATCTTCGGCACCACCTTCGGCTACATGGAGTCCATGCTCAAGGTCGCGGAAGACAACAAGGGTGTGAAGTTCGAACACGCCACCGGCTACAAGACCGCCGAAAACCTGCGCACCTACGACAGCCGCACCTACGAAGGCGCGTATATGGCCGGCATCATCGCTGGCGCCATGACCAAGTCCAACACGCTGGGCGTGGTGGGCTCGGTGCCGATCCCTGAGGTGATCCGCAACATCAACAGCTTCACGCTGGGTGCGCAGTCGGTCAATCCCAAGATCAAGACCAAGGTGGTGTGGGTGAATGAATGGTTCAGCCCACCGAAGGAAACCGAAGCCGCGACCAGCCTGATCAACGGTGGCGCCGACATCCTGTTCCAGAACACCGACTCTCCCGCCGTGCTCAAGACCGCCCAGGAAAAGGGCAAGCGCGCCTTCGGCTGGGACAGCGACATGACCGCCTACGGCCCCAAGGCCCACCTGGCATCGGCGGTGATCAACTGGGGCCCTTACTACGTCAAGGCCACCAAGGACGTGCTGGATGGCACCTGGGCTTCGGGCCAAAGCTGGTGGGGTGTGAAGGAGGGCGCTATCGACATCGTCTCCATCGCTGAAGACGTGCCTGCTGACACCAAGGCCAAGGTCGAAGCCGTGAAGAAGGGCCTGGCCGACGGCAGCTTCAGCATCTGGAAGGGCCCCATCGTGGGTCAGGACGGCAAGCCCGTGCTGGAAAAGGACGCTGTGGCTGACGACAAGTTCCTGGGCGGCATCAACTTCTACGTCAAGGGCGTGGAAGGCAAGATCCCTGGCGGCGACAAGAAGTAATTCGCACCGCGTTCATCAGCAGTTCTTGCGAGCTGCTGTGACAAAGGGCCGCCCTGGGGTGGCCCTTTTGTTTTGCAGGCGCGTTTGCGGCCTGCAGCATTAAGAACCTGTTCAAAGTCTTTTTGGAGTCGCACAAGTACCTTGCCGGGATGGAATGCTAGGCGCGGTGCGCAGCCGATAGCCCGTGCTATCGGCAAGCGCCGCAACGCCGCGGACCGCCCGGCAAGGCACTTGCCCGAAGGGTTGGAGTGAAATCGGGCTATTGAACGCATCGGCTGCTTGTATGGGCACGAGCCCATGCTGCGCATCCGAAGCTTCCACTCATCCCGATTGCACTCCAATGCGATCTCCAAAAAGACTTTGAACAGGTTCTAAGGAGCAAGGACGATGGTGGAATCTACGTTGTGGCACCCGGTGGCCCTGTCAGCAGCCGTGGCGGCGCAGGCGCCGCTGGCCGTGCAGCTGCTGGAGCAACCCGTGGTGTTGTGGCGCGATGGCCCAGGCGCCGTGCATGCGCTGGCCGACCAGTGCCCGCACCGGGGCGCCCGCCTGTCGCTGGGCCGCGTGACGCCCCAGGGCCAGTTGGAGTGCCCCTACCATGGCTGGCAGTTTGCGGCCGGTGGGCAATGCACGCACGTGCCTGCACTGCCCACCTTTGTGCCCCCGGCCACGCACTGCGCCCGCCATTTCGAGGTGCAGGAGGCCTATGGCCTTGTGTGGGTGCGCATCGCACCGGGCGAGCAGGGGCTGCCTGTGTTTGCGGCGGAGGGGGATGCTCGCCTGCGCAAGCTCAACTGCGGTCCCTACGACGTGGCGGCCAGCGCGCCGCGCATCGTCGAGAACTTTCTGGACATGTCGCATTTCGGCTTTGTGCACGAAGGCTGGCTCGGCAGCCGTGAGGCAACGGCCATCGACGATTACCGCGTGGAGCCCACGCCCACGGGCCTCCTGGCCACGGGCTGCAAGGCCTGGCAACCGCAATCCAACCTGCATTCCACGGCGGCCGCCCAGGTCGAATACACCTACGAAGTCACGGCCCCCTATGCAGCCCTGCTGACCAAGGTGCCCGAGGCGGGCACCACGGCGGTCGATGGCTGGTGCGAGTCCATTGCGCTGTTTATCTGTCCGGTGACGCCGGTGCGCAGCCGGGTGTGGTTCCGGCTGGCCGTGGCGGATTTCGAATCGCCGGACGAGAAACTGCAGGCCTTCCAGCACACCATCTTCACGCAGGACCAACCCGTGCTGGAGTCGCAGACGCCACAGTGCCTGCCACTCGACCTGCGCGCGGAGTTGCATACCGCTGCCGACAAGGCATCATCTGCGTATCGCCGCTTTCTGCGCCAGAGTGGCATCACCTTTGGAGTCTGCTGATGTTCAAGATCCCCCCCATCTCCGCCGAGCGCCTTCCCAGCCTGCTGCGTGCCATGCCCAAGGCCGAGCTCCATATCCACATCGAGGGCTCCCTGGAGCCCGAGCTGATCTTTGCGCTGGCGCAGCGCAATGGGCTGACGTTGCCCTATGCCAGCGTGGACGCCTTGCGCAGCGCCTATGCGTTCACCAATCTGCAGAGTTTTCTGGACATCTACTACGCCGGTGCGAGTGTGCTGCTGCATGAACAGGATTTTTACGACATGGCGCGCGCTTACCTGGGCCGTGCGGCGCGCGACAATGTGCTGCACGCCGAACTCTTCTTCGACCCGCAAACCCATACCGCACGCGGCGTGGCGATGGAGACCGTCATCAACGGTCTGCACCGTGCCTGCCAGGATGCCCGCGCCGAACTGGGAATCAGCGCCACGCTGATCCTGTGCTTCCTGCGCCACCTGAGCGAGGAGTCGGCATTCGAAACGCTGGAGCAGGCCATGCCGCTGCTCGACAAGGTGGTGGGTGTGGGTCTGGACTCCAGCGAACTGGGGCACCCGCCCGAGAAGTTTGCCCGCGTGTTCGCCCGCTGCCGCGAGCTGGGCCTGCACCTGGTGGCCCATGCGGGGGAGGAGGGTCCTCCCGCCTACATCTGGAGTGCGCTGGATGTGCTCAAGGTCGAGCGCATCGACCATGGCGTGCAGGCGGTACACGACGCTGCCCTGATGCAGCGCCTGGCGCAAGACCGCATTGCGCTCACGGTGTGCCCGCTGTCCAACCAGAAGCTGTGCGTCTTCCCCAACCTTGCAGACCACAACCTCGGCAAGCTGCTTGATGCCGGCCTGGCTGCCACCGTGAATTCGGACGACCCTGCCTACTTTGGCGGCTACATCAACGAGAACTTCACCCAGGTGTTTGCGGCCACGGGCCTCACGGCCAAAGATGCCTACCAGTTGGCTTTCAACAGTTTTGAAGCCAGCTTTGCAGGCAATGCCGACAAGCGGGTGTGGGAGCACAAGCTCAAGGAAGCGTTTGAGCGGTGCGTGGAGCACGACTACTGAGCTTCGGGTAGCGCGCGCAGTGGGCTTGGGAAATGGCGCCAGAGGGACTTTCGCCAGTGCGGCAGGGGCCTGATCTGGGTAAACCCTTAAAATAGTAAGTATTCGTTCGAATTGCGTCCGGCCCAGGCCCAAGGGGTGATCCACCACCATGGCCCTTACCCTGCGCTCCCTTGTGGAGTGCACGGGTGCCGTGTTGCCCCCTTTTTTTGGAGCCTTCCATGTTTCTCAGTCAAATCTCCATTGGCAAGCGCCTGACCCTGGTGCTTGGCCTCATCCTGGCGCTGTTTTTTGCCAGCAGCGTGGTGGCCGTGGTCAAGCTCAGCCAGCTGGGCAGGGAGATCGACGCCATGGTCAACGACAACATCAAGACCGAGCGTGCTGGCTCGGACTGGCTGCGCCACACCACATCGGGCGTGCAGCGCGCGGCAGCCATTGCCAAGAGCAGCGACGCGAGCCTGATCCCCTACTTTGCGCCCGCCACGGCCGCGTCGATCCGCGATACCAACGAGCTGCAGAAATTCATCGAGTCCAAGATGGACACGCCGGAGAAGAAGCAGCTTTTTGCCAAGGTGGGAGACTTGCGCAAGGACTACCTGGCGGCCCGCGAGGAAGTGAGCAAGTTCAAGCAGGCGGGCGATGCCGAGAACGCCAACAAGGTTTTCACCGAGCGGTTTGAGCCCACCTCCCGCAGCTATCTGGCGGGTGTGCAGCAGATGGTGGATGGCCAGCGCGCCGAGCTCGATGCTGCCGGCAAGCGCAGCGAAGAGCTGCGTGCCCAGACCACGCTGCTGCTGCAGATCTGCACCGGCGTGTCGCTGCTGCTGGGCGCCTTGCTGGCCTGGCTGCTGACCACCAGCATCACGCGTCCGCTGCGCAAGGCCGAGGCCATTGCAGAGACCATCGCCAACATGGACCTGACGGGTGCCCCCCAGGCGAGCTACGCCAATGACGAAACCGGCCACCTGCTGCGCGCGCTGGATGCCATGCGCAGCGCGCTGCACCGTTCGCTGCAGCAAGTGCGGGGCGTGGTGGACAGCATCTCCACCGCCAGCACCCAGATCGCGATTGGTAACCAGGACCTGAGCGCGCGCACCGAGCAGACAGCCAGCAGCCTGCAGGAGACCGCCAGCTCGATGGAAGAGCTGACCAGTACCGTGCGTCAGAGCGCCGATTCGGCCGTTCAGGCCAACCAGCTGGCAGTGTCGGCGGCGCAGGTGGCCCAGCGCGGTGGCGATGTGGTGGCACAGGTGGTGACCACCATGGACGAGATCAACACCAGCAGTAAGAAGATTGCCGACATCATCGGCACCATCGACGGCATCGCGTTCCAGACCAACATCCTGGCCCTCAACGCCGCCGTGGAAGCCGCCCGTGCGGGCGAGCAGGGCCGTGGCTTTGCCGTGGTGGCCAGCGAAGTGCGCTCGCTGGCCCAGCGCTCGGCCCAGGCGGCCAAGGAAATCAAGACGCTGATCGGCGTGTCCGTGGAAAAGGTTGAGTCGGGTGCTGCCCTGGTGCAGAACGCCGGCACCACCATGGGCGAGATCGTGAGTTCCGTGCGCCGCGTGACCGACATCATTGGCGAGATCAGCGCAGCCGCTTCGGAGCAGAGCCAGGGCATTGGCCAGGTGAATGTGGCAGTGACCCAGCTGGACCAGATGACCCAGCAAAATGCAGCCCTGGTGGAAGAATCCACCGCCGCCGCCGAGAGCCTGAAGGATCAGGCGTCGCGCCTGGCCGAAGTGGTGGGTGCCTTCCGCCTGGGCGCGGGCCCACAGGCGCTGCGGCTGAATTGAAATTGCTCACGGGGCTCTGCGCGCTGCTGCAGCGCACGCCCGCACTTGAATCCTGTTTTTAACCCGGCAGTCTTTGCAACACCACTCCATGTAGTTTTCGCACAGTCTGACCGTCCCGGTGGCACCGTCGTCCTGCGGTGCTTCCGGTCCATTCCATCAGGGCCATGTAGAGGAACACCATGTACAAAAACCTCGCTGCCACGCTCGTGGCCGCCTGTTTTTTCTCCCCCGCTTTTTCCCAGACCTCACCCGCCAAGGGTCATACAGCCGAGCCGGTCAAAGCCGGTTTTGTCTATGTTTCGCCCATCACCGAGGCGGGCTGGACGCGCCAGCATGACGAAGGCCGCAAGGCCGTCGAGGCCGCGCTGGGCAACCAGGTGAAGACCACGTTTGTCGAGAACGTGGCAGAAGGCGCCGATGCCGAACGCGTGATCCGCGACCTGGCCGCCACCGGCCACCAGATCATCTTCACCCCCAGCTTTGGCTACATGGAGCCCACGCTCAAGGTGGCGCAGGACTATCCGCAGGTGAAGTTCGAGTCCATCACCGGCTACAAGACCACCCCCAATGTGGCCGCCGCCAATGCGCGCTACTACGAGGGGCGTTACCTGGCGGGCATCGCCGCAGGCCGCATGAGCAAGACCGGCGTGGCAGGGTTCGTGGCCGGGTTTCCCATCCCCGAAGTGCTGCAGGGCATCAACGCCTTCACGCTGGGCATGCGCTCGGTCAACCCCAAGGCCACTGTCAAGGTGGTGTGGCTCAACGTATGGTTCGACCCGCCCAAGGAGCGGGATGCCGCCATGGCACTGTTCAACCAGGACGTGGATGTGATTGCTTTCCATACTGGCTCCACCGCCGTGATGGCGGCTGCGCAAGAGCGCGGCAAGATGGCCGTGGCCTATCACTCGGACATGCGCAAGACGGGCCCGGACGCGCAGATCGTGGCCGTGACGCACGAGTGGGGCAGCTACTACACCGAGCGCGTGCGCGCCGTGCAAAACGGTACCTGGAAAAGTGCCAACCTGTGGGGCGGCGTGCGCGAGGGCATGATCCGCGTCGGTGACTTTGGCACCCGGGTGCCAGCCGCCGTCCAGCAGGAGGTGCTGAATGCCCAAAAGGCCGTGGGCGCGGGCAAGCTCGCGCCCTTCCGTGCGGGCAAAGTGCCGGTGCGCGACAACGAAGGGCAGGAGCGCATTGCTGCTGGCCAGGCACTGTCGGATGCACAGATATTGCAGATGAACTGGCTGGTGGAAGGCGTGGTGGGCAGGTTGTCCCGCTGATCCTGCAGGGCACATCGCCCATCGTTTCCACTGATCGGCGCTCCCCGAACCCCATAGCCACTATGGGGTGCTGCATATACAAACGGCGCCCCCTGCCGCTAAGCTTGCCGCCATGCCTGTTTACCGTTCCGCCCTTTTGCGTTTTGCCGACGACGGCAGCGCCCTCTATGACGAAGATGGCCTGCTGGCCGTTGGCCCTGACGCTCAGGGCTGCCAGCGTGTGCTGGCGGCAGGCGCTTGGCAGACTCTCGCGCCACAACTTGCCGGGGAGCCTGTGGTGCATCTGCCGGGGCGCATCCTGGCGCCGGGGTTTGTGGACATGCACATCCACTTCCCGCAGACGGACGTGATCGGCTCGCCAGCCGATGGCCTGCTGCCCTGGCTCGAGAACTACACCTTTCCCCACGAATCCCGATTTGTAGACCCCGGCTACAGCGCACAGGTGGCCGAATTTTTTGTGGCCGAGCTGCTGCGCAACGGCGTGACCACAGCCTTGGCGTTTTCGACGTCACACCCCGCGTCGGTGGATGCCCTGTTCACCGAGGCCCAGCGCCAGCGGATGCGCCTCATCACCGGTAAGGTGCTGCAGGATCGCCACTCGCCCGATGGCGTTCGCGACGACACCGAGCAGAGCCTCATCGACACCGAGGCGCTGATCCAGCGCTGGCACGGCGTGGACCGCCTGGGGTATGCCATCACCCCGCGTTTTGCGCCCACCAGCACGCATGAACAATTGCGCGGCGCGGGCGAGTTGGCTGCTCGCTACCCCGATGTGTGGATCCAGTCCCACGTGGCCGAGAACCGCGACGAGATCCGCTGGGCGCGCGAGCTGTTCCCCGCCGCGCGCAGCTACCTGGGCGTGTACGACGACTTTGGCCTGATGCGCGAACGTGCGGTGTATGCGCACTGCATCCACTTCGATGACGACGACCGCGCGCTGATGCGCGACACCGGCGCGGTGGCGGCGGTCAGCCCCACCAGCAACCTCTTTCTGGGCAGCGGGTTTTTCGACTACGCCGGTGCCGACCGCGTGGGGTTTGGCTATGGCCTGGCCAGCGACGTGGGCGGGGGCACCAGCTTCAGCCCCTTTCACACCATGCTGGCGGCGTACTACGTGGGGCGTGAGGGCCAGACCAAGCAGGGCCTGAGTCTGTCACCCCAGCAGCTGTGGTGGCAACACACGGCGGGCGCGGCCAGGGCGCTGGGCTTGGCGGGTGTGGTCGGCAATCTGCAGCCAGGCTGCGAGGCCGATTTTGTGGTGCTGAACCCCGAAGCCACGCCGCTTTTGGCGCGCAAGACCCGCCAGGCGCGCAACCTCGATGAGCTTTTGTTTGCGCTGATCGTACTCGGCGACGACCGTGTGGTGCAGCAAACGGTGATTTCTCAAGCAAAATACGGCTCTAGCGCTTGATATTCATGCGCTACCAGCTACGTATTTAATAGCGCCCGGCAGTCCACCACTGTGCGGGCCACAGCGCAGGGAGTTCTGCTATGAGCATCAAGAGCGACAAATGGATCCGCCGCATGGCGGCCGAGCACGGAATGATCGAGCCCTTTGAGCCTGGCCAGGTTCGCGAGGTCGAAGGCCGCAAGATCATCAGCTACGGCACCAGCAGCTACGGCTACGACATCCGCTGTGCGCCCGAATTCAAGGTGTTCACCAACATCCACAGCACGGTGGTGGACCCGAAGAACTTCGATGAAAAGAGCTTTGTCGATTTCGAGGGTGACAGCTGCATCATCCCGCCCAACAGCTTCGCGCTGGCCCGCACGGTCGAATACTTCCGCATCCCGCGCAATGTGCTCACCATCTGCCTGGGCAAGAGCACCTATGCGCGCTGCGGCATCATCGTCAACGTGACGCCGTTCGAGCCCGAGTGGGAAGGCTATGTGACGCTGGAGTTCAGCAACACCACGCCGCTGCCAGCGCGCATCTACGCGGGCGAGGGCTGCGCACAAGTGCTGTTCTTCGAGAGCGACAAGGACGACGTGTGCGAGGTCAGCTACCGAGATCGGGGCGGCAAGTACCAGGGCCAGGTGGGCGTGACACTGCCCAAGGCCTGACAGGCGCACATGGCCGGCGGTGGCAGGGGTTGTGTCCTACACGCGCCATGCGCCTTGGCTGAAATGCAAGCATCGGTAAGTTTTCTAGCATCGGTGACACGCCTCCCGGGAGATGGAGGCTGATGGAGTTTCACCATGCTGATGTCCGCTGCCGCCTCAACCTTGTTCTTTGCGCCCATCCGCGCTCTGGCGCCAGCGCTGGCCGATCCCGCTCCAGCCCCTGCGCCTTCTGTCATCCCGCCGCCCCGACGCCCAGACGCTGCGCCGCATTCCGCAGACGCCGACTGCCAGGCACACCACACCTACTGGCCCTGTGAGTTGCTCAATGCCTTTGTGCTGCGCATGGCAGCACACGGCCACTGCGTGAACATGTCGATGATGCTGGGCCACCGGCCCTATGCCCTGGAGCGATTGGCGTTGGCGTCCGGCGTGCCGGACGCTGGCCTGCAAGAGCTGTCAGCCCAGCTGCAGCCGTATTTTGAGGCACCCGTGCTGCAAGCCGAAAGCCCGGAGCCACGGCCCGCAACACCGGGGGACGGAGCCACTGCGGGCTCGGGCAGCCCTCACGCCTCCACGCAGACCCTGTTGCGTCCCTGGCCCTTGGCCTCGTAGAGCGCTGCATCGCCCCGACGCAGCATGGCGGCGCCGTTGTCGTCTGCGCTGCGCATGGTTGCGACACCTGCGCTGACGGTGATGGTGCCCACGACCGGGTTCTGCTGCTCTGCCATGGCGGTGACCAGGGCCTGCGCAATGGACTGGGCGCCGTCCAGGTCGGTGTCGGGCAGCAACGCCACGAACTCTTCTCCCCCCAGTCGCGCCACCACATCGGAGCCACGCAGGCGGGACTCCAGCGTGCGTGCCAGTCGCCGCAGGACCTCGTCTCCGGCTTCATGCCCGTAGGTGTCGTTCACCCGCTTGAAGTGGTCCACGTCCACGGTGATCAGGCTCAGCGGACGGCTGCTGCGCCGAGCCAGCGCCACCGCAAAGGCCATTTGTGTCTCGAAGCCGCGCCGGTTCAGCAACCCGGTGAGGGCGTCGGTGCGCGCCTGCAGGTCCAGCGCGCGGTTCGCGGCCTCCAGCTCCAGCGTACGCAGGCGCACTTTTTCTTCCATCGCCTCGCGGGCGGCCAGCAGGCGGTGCGTCATGCGGCCCAGAGACTGAGACAGCTGTTGTACCTCCCGGCTGCTTTGCATGGTCGGAATGTCGCTGCCGGGGAGCCCGGCCTCCACCGCACTGGCCGCGTCGGCCAGTGCATACAGGTCCACGCTCAGGCGCCGGGCGGCGAGCCAGGCCAGGGCCGATGCCAGCAGCGCGGCCGTCAGGCCAATCACCAGTGCCAGTTGCACGGTGTTGTCTGCCTCCGCAAAAGCCAGCTCCACAGGCTGGCGTGCCACGATGCGCCAGCCCAGATCGCTGGCCGCATTGCGCGGCTGCAGCTGCGTGGCAGCGGTCAGGTAGCGCTTGCCATCCCTCCACCGCACCACGGTGGTCTGCGTGCGGTCACCATCACGGTTGTTGTTGACACTGATGTCCTCGGGCAGTCGCTGCCCGGCAGACCGCATCACCTCGGTCTGTCCGCCAGGCGCAAAAATCAACTGGCCTTCGCGGTCAAAGATGAACAGTTCCAGCGCGCTTTCATCGGATGATGCGGGGGTCAGACTCTCCAGTACCTCGCGTGTCCACTGCCAGCTGCCGTGGATGCCCAGCACGCCCACCGTGGTGGGGCCGATGCGTATGGGCGCTGCAAAGTCCACAAACCGGTGTGGTTCGCCAGTGGCGGTGGGGGGCAGCAGGGACTCCAGCAGCTTGGCGGGGTGGACGTCGCCCACATGCACCCCTTCGAGTCCGTGTTGAAACCAGGGCCGCTGGGCCACGCTCTGGCCCACCAGCAGGCCGCGTGTGGCATTGCGCACCACGCCTTGCGCATCGGCCACACCGATCCAGAGGTTGGTGGGCTGCATGGCCTGGCTGCGGGCCAGCATGTGCTGGGCCTCGGCAGAGTCGAGCCCCTTGGACCACACCACTTCGGCACTGGCCATCACCTCGGCCTCCAGGCTGCGCTGCATGAGGCCCAGGGACAGGAGCTTGCCTGCGTTTTCGGCGACCACCTGCAAGGAACTGCCTGCATCGCGCTGAATGCGGTGCTTGAGCAACTCGCCAAACCCCAGCGACAGCAGTACTGACAGGGTCACGACCAGCGTGCCAAACACCAGCGCGATCTGCATGCGCAGGCTGTGGTCTGAAAAACGTGTGATGAGCATCATGCGGAAGGGTCTGCCCAGTGTGCCGTCGCGGCCGGTGCCGGGCTGGCGCGGCGCAGGGCCAGCCGGGCTGCTGCCAAGTCCCAGCCGGCCCAGCCGCAACTCTTGAACAGCACCGGGCCCGAACGCCGCTCGGGGGCTGCGGCACCAGGGCTCCGGACCATCTCACCCAGCGTCGGCAGCGCCGCCACATCCAGGCCTGCCTGCAGCAGGTCACCTGCCTCATGGAGTGCATCGCTGGTGTCCACCAGGATGCGTCCGTGCCGTGCCACATGCTGGCAAAGGGCTGGGGCCAGCTCTGCCATGGCGGGCGTGAAAGCGCCCACGGCCGCCAAAAATGCGTCGGGCCGGGGCGGGGCGCTCAGCACCAGTGCGCTGGCCGTGGTGCAGGTCGCTATCAGCGGGCAGTGAGGCACGGCGGCATCGGCATCGGCCACCACCTGCACGTCGACGCCCAGGTCGCGAACCTGCGCTGCCAGGGCCTGGGCGCTGGCGCTGCTGCGCGAGGCAATCCACACCTCGCGCACGCCCAGGCCGTGGATGAATGCCTCGGCATGTGCCAGGCCCTGCACTCCTGCGCCGACGATGAGCAAAGGGCCCTGTGGCACCTGCGCCAGATGCCGGGCGGCCAGCAGAGAGACCGCGGCGGTACGACGTGCGGTGACAGTGGGCCCGTCCAGCACCAGCCGACGCTCGCCCGTGGCGATGTCAAACACCACCACATCGCCCTGGATCGACGGGCGTCCTGTGCCCGCGTTGCCCGGGGTAAAGGTGATGAGCTTGGTCATGGCCACCGATTGATCCGTGGCGGGCATCACAAACAAGCTGCCGCCTTGCGCCAGCGGCAGCACGGCGCGTTGCGGCACCACGACTGTGGGGTCCTTCAGCAAGGCCGCTATTTCGTCAGCCAGATCGGACCAGGGCAACCGCGCAGCGGTGGCTGCTGCGTCCAGCACGCCCGAGGGGGCTGAAGAGGGGGCAAAAAGCATAGGCGGACTGTACACAGCATGCCGCTCTTGTGGGAGCGGAGAAGCCCTCACCTGTGCAGTGCCCAAGGTAACCCAGCGTGTGATGCGCGCGGGATCAGGTTCGCCATGGCTGCCATGCCCATCAATGCGTGGCCCCCGCCTGCAGCGCGATGTCCTGCGGCGTCAGCGCCGCAGCCCACAGGGCGGCATGCATGCCGCGCACCATGTCGCGCAGGGGCAGATGGGGATCCCCCTGACCACTGAGCCAGGGCACATGCACAAAACCACCCCGTGCGCCCTCTGGGCCTATGCCTTGTGCCAGCAGATGCATCAGGCCGTACAGCACATGATTGCAGACAAAGGTGCCAGCGGTTTGCGACACCTCGCAGGGCACGCCTGCGCGTTGCACGGCGCGCAGCATGGCCTTGATGGGCAGGCTGGCGAAGTAGGCGGCAGGTCCGCCGGGTTGCACCGGGGTGTCTATGGGCTGTGCGCCACCGTTGTCGGGAATGCGCGCATCGTTGATGTTGATGCCGATGCGCTCGATGGACAGCGCTGCCCGACCGCCTGCCAGGCCCAGGCACAGCGTGACGGTGGGCCGGTGTTCTAGCAACAGCGACTGCAGCCGCTGCAACGACTGCCCGAACACCGTGGGCAATTGCGCGGCCACCACCTGGTGTCCTGCGATGCGCTGCCCGTGCAGCGCTTGCGCAATGAGCCAGCTGGGGTTGTGCGCGCCACCACCAAACGGATCAAAACCAGTCAGAAGAATGGTGGGCCCGGCATGGGGCGCGCT
This sequence comes from Acidovorax delafieldii, assembly GCF_007993815.1. Classification (GTDB taxonomy): domain Bacteria; phylum Pseudomonadota; class Gammaproteobacteria; order Burkholderiales; family Burkholderiaceae_C; genus Acidovorax; species Acidovorax delafieldii. Next base: position 117,117 of record NZ_VJWE01000018.1, on the reverse strand, counting down.
GTGGTGTGCGGCAGATGTCATGAAAGGCAGGCAAAAGCGGGGTGGAACACATCGTAAATCGTCCGCGCCAGGGCGGCCCCGCGCGTAACATGCAGGCTTGGCCGCCCCACCTGGAGGGCGCTGGAGAGACGCAATGAAATGGGAAGGCAATCGCGAGTCCGACAACGTGGAAGACCGCCGTGACGAGGGCGGCGGCGGTGGATCGCCGGTGTTTGGTGGGCGCAGCATCGGCATTGGCACCATCGTGATCGCGCTGGTGGGGGGCTGGGTGCTGGGCATCAACCCCTTGACCATCCTGGGGCTGCTCAGCGGCGGCGGTCCGGCGCCCCAGGTGCAGACGCAACCCCATGCTCCGGCCCACCGCCCACCAGCCGATGACACCATGGCACGTTTTGTGTCCACGGTGCTTGCCGACACGGAGGACGTGTGGGGCGAGGTGTTCCGCCAGGGCGGCGGGCGCTACCAGGACCCGCGGCTGGTGTTGTTCCGGGGCGCTACGCCCACCGCATGTGGTACGGGACAGGCAGCCATGGGGCCGTTTTACTGCCCCGCTGACCAGAAGGTCTACATCGACCTGGGTTTCTACGAGACTCTCAAGACCCGGCTGGGTGCCCCGGGCGACTTTGCCCAGGCCTACGTGATTGCCCATGAGGTGGGCCACCACGTGCAGAACCAGCTGGGCATCAGCGCCAAGGTGGACCAGATGCGGGGCCGTGTGAGCAAGGTGGAATACAACGCGCTGTCGGTGCGGCTGGAGCTGCAGGCCGACTGCTTTGCGGGGGTGTGGGCCCACCACGCCCAGAAGTCCCGCCAGATCCTGGAGCAGGGCGACGTGGAAGAAGCCATGAACGCCGCCGCCAAGATTGGTGACGATGCGCTGCAGCGGGCCAATGGCGGCGCGGTGGTGCCCGAGAGCTTCACGCATGGCACGAGCGCCCAGCGGCAGCGCTGGTTCAACAGCGGCCTGCAAAGTGGCAGTGTCAAGACCTGCGACACCTTTGCGGCGCGCAGCCTGTAGGCGCGCAATGCCCAGGGATTATTAGACCTTCTCCATGCCGCCGACCGCACCCGTGACTGCCTCGCTGCATCGCCGTGCCGGGCCTTCGGCGGGGGCTGAGGTTGGGCCCTCGGCGCCGCAGCCCTCGGGCGCAGCGGCGGCGTGGTCTGCGGCAGCGGTCACCGTACCCCACGCCGTGGGGCTGGGGCTGCTGGCATTTGCGCCGCTGGCGGGCGAACATTCGCTGGCCGCGCTGGCTTTGTGGTCGGCTGCATTGCCCGGCCTGCTGCTGACCCTGGCGACACCCCGTGCCGGGGTGGTGTATGCACCGACCACGGTGGTGGCCCTGCTGTTTGCCGCCGTGCTGGCGACTGCCCACGGTGCGGCCCCCAGCCTGGGCCTGAGCGCGCGCCAGGTGCTGGCGGTCAGCGGTGCCACGGTGGCTTTGGCCTTTGTGTTCCAGTGGCTGCTGGGGGTGTTGCGGCTGGCGTCGGTGGCGCGGTTTCTTCCCATATCGGTCACCCACGGGTTTGCAGCCGGTGTGGGCTTGTCGATGGTGGTGGGACAGGTGCGCAATGGCTTTGGTGCGGGTGCCGATGCGCTGTGGGACGCACGCACCGGCTGGCACCTGCTGGCTGCGCTGGCCGTGGTGGGGCTGGCCTGGGGGCTGCGCCGGCGCTGGCCCCGCATGCCAGGGCTGCTGTCGGCCGTGGCCCTGGTGGCACTGGCCGTGGCGCTGGCGGGGGTATGGGGTGTGGGGCTGGGCAGTGTGTTTGTGCCGGCCGTGCGGCCCAGCGTGTTTGCCTGGCCCATGCTGCCCGACTGGACGGGCATTCCCTGGATGGCCCTGGCCCGGCAGCAGGGCTCCGCTCTGGTGGTGCTGGCGGTGCTGATGGCGCTGGTCAACAGCCTGGAGATTCTGGTATTCAACCAGGAGTTGGAGCTGGACCATGGCCTGCGTGGCAATGCCAACCTGGCGCTGCGCCGCGAGAGTTTGCTGGGTGCGCTGTGTGGGCTGATGGGCATGATTCCCGCATCCACCAGCGCATCGCGTTCGCGCATTGTGCTGGCGCAGGCGGGGGCCTCGCGCGATGCCCCGCGCTGGCACGCCGCCATCATGCTGGGGGTGGCGGTCACCGGGGCGTGGTGGCTGCACTGGGTGCCCATGGCCTGTCTTGCCGGGGGGCTGGTGCTGGCGGGGCTGATGCAGGTGCCGGGCCTCATGTGGTCGTTGGGCTATGCCCGCCGGTCCCGGGTGACCTGGGCGCAAAGCTGGCTGGTGGCGCTGGTGTTTGCCGTGATGGGGGGCGTGGGGGCGCTGGTGGCTGGCCTGGTCGTGGCCACGTTTGTGCTGCTGCACGACTCTGCCGCCACGGTGCTGCGCCATGTGCGTCTGGATGGCGAGCTGCGCTCGCGGCGCTTGCGCCGTGCCGGGTCGGACAGCTGGCTGACGCCGCGCATGAACCAGGTGGCGGTGTTTGAACTGCAAGGCGTGATGTCTTTTGGCGTGGCTGCCCACCTGGCCGAGCAGGTGCGCATGCTGCTGCTGCCGCGCCATCGCTGGGTCATTCTGGACGCGGGCCGCGTGCCCGCGTGGGACAGCACGGCAATGGCCCAACTGCGAGCGCTGGTGCGCGATCTGGACCAGCAGGGCATCGCCGCGGCCGTGGCAGCCCTGGACCCCATGGCCGCCGAGCATGCGGGGGAGCATGTGCGCGCCTTTGCCGACCTGGACCGGGCGCTGGAATGGGCCGAGGTGGGCATCCTGTCGCAGCGACCCATCGAGCAACGCCCCGCGCACCCCGAGCGCGATGTGTTGGGCGAGGTGGGCGAGGGCGTGCCCAAGGCCGCCGCCGAGGCCTTGCAGGCGCTGCTGGTGTCCCAGGCTGTCCCGCCCCATGGCGTAGTGTTCCATGCGGGGGATACGGACCATGACCTCCTCGTGGTCAAGTCCGGCCACATCACGCTGGTCACCCAGTGGCCGCCCGACAAAGGCTTGCGCCTGGCCACCGTCGGTCCGGGCATGGCGTTTGGCGAAATGGCCTTCCTCAATGGTGCGGCCCGCAGTGCCTGCGCGGGTGCGGAACGTGGCCCGGCGCATCTGGTGCGTTTGTCGCGCGCACATTTTGATGCCTGGGCAAGGCAGTACCCCGAGGCGGCCCTCACAGTGATGAACAACCTGGCCCAGATTGGCGCCCGGCGCTTGGCGGTGACCACGCGGCAGCTGCGGGCGGTGCTGGAGTAGCAGGGCAGGGCATCGGGTGTCGGAGTGCGGCTGTCCCAAGGTCCCACAAGGCGAATGAAGGGCCCTTGATTTCTATAATCAAAGGCTTCCCGACACCGCCTGGCAACCTCTCCTTGCCAACCCCATGGAATCCACCCCCTCGTCCTCCGCCGCAGATGCCCCCGTGGCCACCACCCCTTTTGAATGGATCGGCGGCGAAGAACGCGTGCGCGCCTTGACCGAGCGCTTCTATGACCTGATGGACCTGGAGCCCGGCTACACCGAGCTGCGTGCCGCCCATGGCAACGACCTCGGCCAGGCGCGGCAAAAGCTGTTCATGTTTTTGTGCGGATGGCTGGGTGGGCCGTCGTACTACACCGACCAGTTTGGCCACCCGCGCCTGCGCGCGCGCCACATGCCGTTTGCCATCGGCATCAAGGAGCGCGACCAATGGGTGGCCTGCATGGACCAGGCCATGGGCGAGACCGGCGTGCCCTCCGACCTGCGCGTGCGGCTGAAGGAAAGCTTCATGGGCACGGCGGACTGGATGCGCAACAAAGGGGTGTAGCCCGCCCGCGAGGTGGTGCCCGTTTGCGCCGTTGAATGGCGCCCTGGTATGTTTCCTGGGAGCCGCCTCCACAGGCTCTAAGATGCTCCCTCCAACAAATACAGGAGGTGGGGTATGTCGGCAACCGCATGGGTCGTGGTCGTTGTGCTGGTCGCGTTGGGCTTGTGGGCGGTGGCGGTCTATAACCGGCTGGTGCAGTTGCGCAACCGCATTGCCAATGCGTTTGGCCAGATCGACGTGCAGCTCAAGCGCCGTTATGACCTGATCCCCAACCTGGTAGAGGTGGCGCGTGGCTATCTGGCGCACGAGGCCGCCACGCTGGAAGCCGTGATCAAGGCCCGCAGTCAGGCGCAGGGCGCGGCTGCAGCGGTGCGTGCCGCACCGCAAAGCGCCAGCGCCATGGGCGCGCTGGCGGCGGCAGAGGGTGTACTCGGCGGCAGCTTGGGCCGCCTGATGGTGGTGGCCGAGAGTTACCCTGAACTCAAGGCCGACGCCTCCATGCAGTCGCTGTCCGAAGAGATCACCAGCACCGAAAACCGCCTGGGGTTTGCACGTCAGGCCTACAACGACCAGGCGCTGGAGTTCAACGACGCGGCGGCGCAGTTCCCGGACCTCATCGTCGCGCGCCTGCTGGGTTTTGCGCCCGCGCCCATGCTGGCATCCACGCAGTCCGACGAAGAGCGCGCCGCGCCCCGGGTGAAGTTCTGACCCTTCCGCTTCCATTCGCATGAAGTTCTGGGATCACCAGCACAACGCGCGCAGCGAGACGCGCCGCCTGCTGCTGGGTTTTGCCTTCGCTGTGGTCGTTCTGGTAGCGGCTGTGCACGCTGCCTTGGCGTTGGCCTGGTGGCTGATGGTGGCGGTGCTGCCCGTGCACTTGCCCTTTCCACAAGGTTTTCTGGCCGCCAATGTGGGGGTCTCGCTGATGCTGGTGCTGGGCGGCTGGTGGGTGGAGACGTCCAACTTGCGCGCAGGCGGTGTCAAGCTGGCGCAGCGTGTGGGCGCGCGCGAGTTGCGCCCGTCGCTGTCGCACGCCGAGCAGCGGCTGTCCAACATCGTGGACGAGCTGTGCATTGCCGCGCACATGCCGCGCCCGCAGATCATGGTCATGCCGCGCACCGATGCCATCAATGCGTTCGCTGCCGGGTGGGACGAGAGCGACGCCGTCATTGCCGTGACGCAGGGTGCCCTGGACTACCTCACCCGCGAAGAGATGCAGGGCATGGTGGCGCACGAGCTGAGCCATCTGCATGAGGGCGACACCCGCCTGAAGATGCGCCTGGCGGGCATGGTGTTCGGGCTGGAGCTGGTCTACAACTTTGGCGACACGATGCGCGAGCGTCGGGGCCTGGCCTGGTGGTTCGGGTCGGCCATCATGGTGGCGGGCTTTGCGGGCTGGCTCACCGGCCGCATGCTCAAGGCCGCAGTATCGCGACAGCGCGAATACCTGGCCGACGCACGCGCGGTGCAATGGACCCGCAGCCGCGATGGCCTGGGTGGCGTACTGCGCAAGGTCATGGCCCAGCGTCGTGACACCCCGGCCGGGTATGCCGAGAACCCCGTCCACACCGGCCTGGCCCACCCGGCCGTGCAACACATGCTGCTGGTGGACGTACCCGGCCGCAGTCGCATGGAGCGCTGGCTGGATACCCACCCCACGCTCGACGACCGCGTGCAGCGCGTGTATGGCCGCCGCATGCAGCCTTTGCCCGCCGTGCCCGTACATGCAGGGCATGAATCGGCGCGGCGTGACGAGGGTGGGGCGCCCGGCACCGTGTCGATCGCCTCGCTGGTAGACCCTTTTGCGCGCTTCATGTAGCCCGCTGCGAAGGCCGCAGTTTTTTCAGGAGACCCATGTCCATGTCACGCGATGCCCGTTTTGAGGAACAAGCCCAGGCGCTGGGCTACCGCTTTGATGGCGAGATCAAGATTGGTGGCAACTACGTCCCGCTCGTGCGGGACGGCCACCACATCTACCTGAGCGGGCAGATCCCGCGCGTGGGCGATACCGTGATGGTCACGGGCGCTGCGGGGGCGGTCGCCACTCTGGCCGATGCGCAAAAAGCCGCGAAGGTGTGTGTGATGCGGGCGCTGGCCCTGCTGCAGCGCTCGCTGGGTTCGCTCGATGCCGTGCAATCCATTTTGCGCATCACCGTGTACGTGCAGTCGGCGCCTGCCTTCACGCAGCAAAGCGAGGTGGCCGACGGTGCCTCCGAGGTGCTGTTTGCCGTGCTGGGCGAGGCTGGTGCGCACACCCGCACCTCGGTGGGTGTGCTGCAGCTGCCCAAGAACGCGACGGTGGAGGTGGACTTGATCGCGTCGGTGGCGCCATGACGACGCCTGCTGCTGTGCAGCGAGGCAGCTGCCTGTGTGGAGGCGTGCGTTACGAAACCACGGCGCCATTGCAGGGTGCATCGCACTGCCACTGTTCGATGTGCCGCAAGGCGCATGGTGCGGCGTTTGGCAGCTATGGCAGCGTTTTGCGTGTGCACCATCGCTTCGTGTCTGGGCAAGGGCTGACGCGCACCTACCGGTCTTCGCCCCTGGTCACGCGCACGTTTTGCTCGGTGTGTGGCTCGCCCTTGCTGTGGCACAGCGAAGGCCCCTATAGCGAGTGGGTGGCCGTGCCGCTGGGTACCTTGGACACCGCCTACGAGACCCCGCCCCAAAAGCACATCCATGTGGCCTCCAAAGCCGCATGGGTAGTGATCTGTGATGGTTTTCGGCAAGAGGCCGAAGGATAGATCGGTACCCCATGGCAGCACCGTTGAACGCTCACCCCCGTTTTAATGTTTTCGGCCGCATCGTCGAAGTGCGCCGCGAAGGTGCGCTGTGGCAGGCCTACCGAGTGGGCGCAGATGGCAAGCGCTCGCCGTCGGGCTTTGTGATCCCCGACTTTGTCCAAGAGCATGAGCTGGCACAGTTTCTGGAAGACCTGTTCCACGAAAGCGCCTCGCCGCACAACGGCGACGTGTACCGTATCGATTGAGTCGCAGCAAGGCGCACTGACCGCAGCACGAGGCACAAGTGTTGCGGCCATGTTGCCACGTCACACCGCTGTCAAACCCGGCCCAGACACTCGGTCCCTTGTTTCAATTCGGGACTGTTCATGTCTGAACGCACTCTGGGCTTTCTGATTTCTCCTTCGCATGTTTCACGCCGCATGGCTGCATGGGGCATGGTGGCGCTGGCCGCGTCGCTGGCTGCCTGCGGCGGCAGTAGCGACAACGCCAGCAGCAACGCGGGCGCCACGGCAACGCTGGCCGTGCTGGAGACCACCGACCTGCACTTCAACGTGCGCAGCTACGACTACTTCAAGCTGGCCGAAGACAAAAGCTACGGCTTTGAGCGCACGGCCACGCTGGTGCGCGCGGCCCGCAAGGAGTTTGCCAACACGCTGCTGGTGGACAACGGTGACACCATCCAGGGCACCGCACTGGCCGACTACGAGGCCACCATCAGCCCTATCCCCTGCACGCAGCAGCTGTCCATGTACAAGGCCATGGGCGCGCTGGGCTTTGATGCGGGCACGCTGGGCAACCACGAGTTCAACTACGGCCTGCCCTTCCTGAACCAGGTGCTGGGCGGCGGGCTGGATGTGGACGGCGTGGACCCCTCCAAGAAATGCGCAGGCGCTGGCTATCCCGCCGTGCTGGCCAACGTGTACAGCAATAAGACCAAGAAGCCGCTGGTACAGCCCTACACGCTGCTGGAGCGCACGCTGGTGGCCAAGGGTACGGATGGCAAGGAAGTGAAGCTGCCGATCAAGATCGGCGTGATCGGCTTCACCACACCCGGCATCATGAACTGGGACAAGCGCTACCTGGAAGGCAAGGTCTATACCGAAGGCGCCGTCGAATCCGCCAACAAGTACGTGCCCGAGCTGCGTGCCAAGGGGGCTGACATCGTGGTGGCTTTGTTGCACGGCGGTCTCGACAGTGCCGCCTACTCGGCCACCATGGAGAACCCCGGCCTGTACCTGTCGAAGGTGGCAGGTATCGACGCGATGGTGATGGGCCACCAGCATGGCGTGTTCCCCGACACGGCCGCCACGCCCAGCTTCAACCTGGCAGGCGTGGACCACAAGGCGGGCACCATCAACGGCGTGCCTGCCGTCATGGCCAGCTCCTGGGGCAAGGCCCTGGGGGTGGTGCAGCTGGCGCTGCAATGGGACGGCAGCAAGTGGGTGGTCAACAAGTCCGCCAGCAAGAGCGAGCTGCGCAACATCCAGAACAAGAATGCCGCAGGCGCCACGGTGACCGTGGACGCCGACCCCGCCATCGCCCCGCTGATCGAGACACAGCACCAGGCCGCGATCAAGTACGTGAAGACACCCATCGGCCAGACCGACTTCCGCATGAGCACGCTGTTTGCCGATGTAGGTGACCCCGGCGCGATCCAGATCGTGAACCAGGCGCAGCAGGCCTATGTGGCGGCTTACATCAAGGCCAGCCTGCCGCAGTACGCGCAGCTGCCGGTGTTGTCGGTGAGCGCACCGTTCAAGAGCGGCTTCCAGGGCGGGGCCGACTACACCGACGTGGCCGTGGGCCCGCTGGCCATCAACAACGCGGCCGACCTGTACCTGTACCCCAACACCGTCTACGCGGTGAAGGTCAACGGTGGCGACATCAAGAACTGGCTCGAAGCCGCTGCCAAGCGCTTCAACCAGATCGACCCGGCCAAGACCACCGAGCAACAGCTCATCAGCACCTTCCCTGGGTACAACTTCGACATGTTCACCACGGCGGACATGCAGTACGAGATCGACGTGACCCAGCCCGTGGGCAGCCGCATCAAGAACCTGACGTACCTGGGCAAGCCCATCGACGCGGCGCAGGAGTTCGTGATCGCCACCAACAACTACCGCGCGACCAGCGGTAAGAGCTTCATCGACAAGCTCGACGGCTCAGGCACCATCTGGGCTTCGCCCGACGCCAACCGCGACGTGGTGATCGACTACATCCGCAAGAACCCGGCGGTGACCCGCGCAGCCAGCGGCGCTGCCAAGAGCTGGCGCTTTGCCAAGGCCACGGTGGCGGGTCCAGTGGTGTTCAGCTCGGGCGCCAATGCCCTCAGCGTGGCGCAGGCGGCCGGGCTGGGCAACGTGTCGCTGCTGGCGGCCGATGACGGCTCGGGCAAGGGCACGTCTAAGTACGGGATCGACCTCTCGAAGTAATGCGGGAGTTAAGGGGCGGGCGCTATCCACAGTTCCCGCTTTCCGGGTTGGCCGAGGGCGGGGCTGTTCTGCGACTGCCTATGGGTGGCCGAACGGCAGCTTCGGTGCACGGAATCTCCTTGACGGTGTTGTCAGCGGCGGCTGATGATGGGCACAAATACCGTATCTTGGAGACAAAGTGTTACGTGTTAGAGTGACTGTCATGGGTGAACCATGGCTCCCCATCGGGGCCCGTCTCCCGCCATTCTCTTTTGGAGTCACTATGAACCGAATCGCCATCCGCCAATCGGCCTGCGCAGGGTTGGGGCTGTTTTCCTCGTTTGCGGTGCTGGCCCAGCCGGCTTCCGGCGGAGTCATCAGCTTCGGATTAGGTTCCTCCATTCCCACCTTGTCGGATTGGGGGATGATGGCTTTGGTCGGTGCCTTGGGACTGTTTGCCTGGAATGCCTTCCGCCGTGCGGGGCACGGAGCCAAGTTCTACTCTCTGTTGGCTGCGGCGGTGGCGGTGACCCTGGTATTGGGTAGTGTCTTTGGCGCACGCAATGCCTACTCGAATGGCAGCATCAATGCTGCCAACTACATTGGGTCCTCGTACAACTTCCCGGCCAATATTGACGAGGTGGTCTACAACGCCGGGGATAAAGATGTGTTTATCCTGAGCATTCAGGCGACTCCCGGTTATACGGTCGTGACGCCCAATACGCTGCCCCAATGCCAAGTAGGAATGAAGATCCCAGCCCATAGCGCCATTCCCTTTTGCTACGTCCGGGTTCAGGGTGGTCCGGTTTAAGCGGAAGCTTTACGGTCAAATCTTAGAAGAGTATCGTGCGGGTGATGCCGTACGGTTGCTCTGAAATATATAGCGATCAGTGCTTTTATGGCAAGCGCTAGGGCCTATTTCGCAACATCTTCCGCGCTGAGCGTAGCAGCACCACCAACGCACCTGCCCCACCTTCATCCCCCCGGGCTTGCACAAAGGCCAGGACTTCGTTTTTCTGCACCAGCCAGCTGTGTACCCGACCTTTGAGCACCGGACTTTTCCCCGGTGAACCCAGGCCTTTGCCGTGCACCACGCGCACGCAGCGCTTGCCTTGCTTTTGCGCGTCGCGCAGGAACTGGCCCAGGGCCTCGCGGGCTTCGTCGGTGCGCAGCCCGTGCAGGTCCAGCTGGGCCTGCAGTGTCCACTCTCCCTTGCGCAGCCGCCGCGTGATGTCTGGCCCCACGCCGGGGCGGCGAAAGCTCAGGGCCTCGTCAGTTTCGAGCAGAGAGCTCACATCAAAGTCGTCGCTGATGGATTCGAGCAGCACGCGCTGTTCGTCCAACTGGTGTTGCACGGGGATGGGAGGGGGCAACTTGGGCTCATGCTCCACGGTGCCGGGGGGGCGCATGCGGTGCACCGGGCCCACGGCCAGTTCGAAAAAGCGGTGGGCATCGCGGGCGCGGCGATCGGCCTCCTGACGGGCCTTCTCGTGTGCGGCGGCCTCGGCGCGGTCTTGTTCCAGTTGCTTGCGGATCTGCTTCAGGTCTTGCAGCGAATGTATGACATTGGCAGCATTGGTCACCGAGGTGTCAGCGATGGAGGAACGAGATGGCCGAGGGCTCATACCAGGCCCTTTTCTGCCATCGATAGCGCCTGGCCCGGCGCCACGATCACATGGTCGAGCACGCGCACATCCACCAGGGCCAGCGTGGTCTTCAGGCTCTGGGTCAGCGCCTCGTCGGCGCGGCTGGGTTGTACGCTGCCGCTCGGGTGGTTGTGGGCCAGCACCACGGCGGCCGCCTGGTGGTGCAGGGCGCGCAGCACCACTTCGCGCGGGTACACGCTGGTCTGCGTGAGCGTGCCGCGAAACAGCTCCTCCAGCGCCAGCAGGCGGTTTTGCGCATCGAGGAACAGCACCGCAAACACCTCGTGCCCCTTGGCGGCCAGGTGCAGCTGCAGGTAGTGCTTGACGGTGTCGGGCGAGTCAAACACCTCGCGTTCGCGCAGTTGCTGGGCCAGGGCGCGGCGCGCCAGCTCCAGCACGGCCACCAGTTCGGCACGTTTGGCCGGGCCCAGGCCCTTGATGCGCTCCAGGTCGGCCGCGCTGGTGTGCAACAGCCCGGCAATGCCGCCAAAGCCGCCGGTGACGGCGCCCGTGTCCGGGTCAATGCCGGGCGGGTCCAGCAGCTCCTGCGCCATCTGCAGGACGCCCTTGCCCACGATGCCTGTGCGCAGCAGGATGGCCAGCAGCTCGGCATCGGCCAGGGCGGCGGGGCCGCGTGCCAGCAGTTTTTCGCGGGGCTGGGCGTCGGCGGGCAGGTCTTTGATGGCCATGGAAGAGGAGGTGGAACGCGCCAGCAGCGGTGGCTGCGGTAGGGGTTTGCCCGGTTTTCTACAATCGCGGCAGTTTATCGGGACTCTCATGACCTCTATTTCCACCTCCCTTCCCACTGTTCAGCCGGGCTCCTTCCTCACGCTGCACTACCGCCTGGCCGGCCCGGCGGGGGATGTGATCAACACTTTTACCGACAAACCCGCCACCCTGTCGCTGGGCACGGGCGAGCTGTCGCCCGCCATGGAGCAGCGCCTGCTGGGCCTGGCCGAGGGCACGCGCACCACCTTCGAGCTGCCCGCGGGCGAGGCCTTTGGCGAGCGCAACCCCGACATGCAGCAGTGGGTGGCGCGCAAGCTGATGAACGAGCTGGGTGACCCCGACGAAAAATACAACGTGGGCGACGTGGTGCAGTTCCCCACGCCCGACGGCCAGGGCAGCTACGCCGGGGCCGTAATGCAGGTGCGTGACGACGGCGCCGTGCTGTTCGACTTCAACCACCCGCTGGCGGGCCAGCCCGTGACTTTCGAAGTGCAGCTGATCGGGATCCTGTGATGCTGGAGCCGAAAGAAATCCTGCTGGCCGAGCCGCGTGGCTTTTGCGCCGGTGTGGACCGCGCCATCGAGATCGTGGAGCGCGCCATCCAGAAGTTTGGCGCCCCCATCTATGTGCGCCACGAAATCGTGCACAACACCTACGTGGTGAACGACCTCAAGGCCAAGGGCGCGATCTTCATCGAAGAGCTGTCTGACGTGCCACCCGGCGCCACGCTGGTCTTCAGCGCCCACGGCGTGAGCAAGGCCGTGCAGCAGGAGGCCGAGGCGCGTGGCTTCAGCATTTTTGACGCAACCTGCCCGCTGGTGACCAAGGTACATGTCGAAGTGGCCAAGCTCGCCAAAGAGGGCTACGAGTTCATCATGATCGGCCACAAGGGCCACCCCGAGGTGGAGGGCACCATGGGCCAGCTCGACCACGGTATCCACCTGGTGGAAGACGTGGAGGACGTGGCCCGCGTGCAGCCCGCGCAGACCGAGAAGCTGGCGGTGGTCACGCAGACCACGCTGAGTGTGGACGACGCTGCCGAAATCTCTGCCGCCGTGCGGGCGCGCTTTCCGAATGTGCGCGAACCCAAACAGCAGGACATCTGCTACGCCACGCAGAACCGGCAGGACGCCGTCAAGGTGCTGAGCCCGCAGGTGGATGTGGTGATTGTGGTGGGCAGCCCCACCAGCTCCAACAGCAACCGCCTGCGCGAGCTGGCCGCCAAGCTGGGCACCACCGCCTACATGGTGGACAGTGCGGACGAGCTGCAGGGCGAGTGGTTCAAGGGCCGTTCGCGCGTGGGGCTCACTGCGGGTGCCTCCGCGCCTGAAATCCTGGTGCAGCAGGTCATCGACCGCATCAAGGCGCTGGGCGCTGTGTCGGTCCGCACCATGGCGGGCATCGAGGAAACCATCAAGTTCCCGCTGCCCAAGGGGCTCAAGATCGACGCGGCCACGGGGCTGGAGATTCGTGAGCGCACGCCAGAGACAGGTCCATCGGCCCACTGACGGTGGCGTGAAGGGCAGCCGGTGATCGTGCAAGGGCGCCAACAGGCGCCCTTTTTATTTACTCCTGAATCGATAGCGGCCGGCGCATATTCTTTTAGCGCAAGCGGCCATTTTTATTCAAATATTCCCTTACAAGGGCACGGCGGGCCCACTCCACAGGTCCAGCGGCGGGTCTGCCGCCACGGCGCGCAGGATGTCGGTGCGCGAGATAAAGCCCGACAGCACGCCCGCCTCGTCCGTCACCGGCAGGCCGGGCAGGCCAGTGTCCAGCAGCACGGCGGCCACGCGGCGCAGTTCGGTGTCTGGGGACACCGTGGGCACGGGGCTCACCATCACCTCGGCCACCGGGCGGCGGGCCAGGTCGATGGCCTGCTTGACGGCGCCGGGCTCGGGCAGCAGGTCCAGCGGCGCCATGTCGGCCCGCAGCAGCAGGCCAATCACGCGGCCCAGCGCATCCACCACCGGCGCCTGCGCCACCTTGTGCTCGGCCAGGGTCTGCCAGGCATCGTTCACGCGCACACCGGGCGCCACACTCACGCCGACGGTGGTCATCACGTCGCTCACCTTGGTCAGCGGCTGGCGGGCGGTGGCCTGGGGGCCTTGCTCTGTCTGTGCGTAGGCGCTCACCGCGTCGTGCATGCGCAGGTTGACGATGGCTGCAGGCGCAGCAGCGTTGGTGTCGGCCGCAGTGGGGCGGGGCGGGGCCGTGAAGACGGGCCCTGGCTGGCCATCTTGTGCGTCCATGGCCCGCGTGCGCAGGGCCTGCGGGCGCTGCACGCTGCGCACCGCAGAAATACGTGCCAGGTTTTCGGGGCCGCCCCGGTACATCTGGCCTGACGGGCCGAACACAAAGAACATGGTTTTTCTCCTGCGCGCAGGCCGGCCAGCGCGGTGGGGTGGGGACTGCTCTGCCCATGTTATCGGCAGTTGTGCGGCGCGCGTGCAGTCAGCGTTGTGTCTGCATGTTGCGGGCAGCCCCTACACTGCCCCCTTCTTTTGACATCACCTGCCATTCGGAGCCCCTGCATGATCGACCGCGCCGCCATTGCCGCTGCCCGCCGCCAACTGGCCACCCAGCCCGACTTTCTGCGCACCACGCCGCTGATGCGCCTGTCCGGCAAGTCCTTGGGCGTGGACTGTGCCGAGGTCTGGCTCAAGCTGGAGCATTTGCAGGTGGGCGGCAGCTTCAAGGCGCGGGGCATGTTGTACCGCCTGCTGGCCAACCCGGTGCCCGAGAGCGGCGTGATCATTGCCTCCGGCGGCAACGCCGGCATTGCCGTGGCGGCGGCCGCCCAGGCCCTGGGGGTGCGCTGCGAGGTCTTTGTGCCCGAGGTCTCGCCCGAGGCCAAACGTGCCCGCCTGCGCGCGCTGGGGGCCGAGGTGGTTGTCACTGGCGCCGCATATTCCGAAGCGTTTGAAGCCTGCGTGGCCCGCCAGAAGGCCACGGGTGCGCTGCAGGCCCATGCCTACGACCAGCCCGAAGTGGTAGCGGGTGCGGGCACGCTGGCGCTGGAGATGGAAGAGCAGGGTGGCCGCCTGCCCGACTCGGTGCTGGTCAGCGTGGGTGGTGGCGGCCTCATTGGCGGTGTGGCCGCGTGGGTGGAGAGTCGCGCCCATGTGGTGGCACTGGAGCCCGAACGCGCGCCCACGCTGTACGCCGCGCGGGCTGCTGGCCAGCCGGTGGATGTGGAGGTGGGCGGCGTGGCTGCCGACTCGCTGGGCGCGAAGCGCATCGGCGCCATTGGCTGGGAGGTGAGCCAGCGCCATGTGCACGATGCACTGCTGCTGCCCGACGATGCCATCCGCGCTGCCCAGTTGTGGCTGTGGAAGGAGTTGAAACTGGCTGTGGAACCCGCCGCCGCGCTGGGCCTGGCCGCACTGCAAACCGGCGCCTACAAGCCCCAGCCACAAGAAGCGGTGACCCTGATTCTCTGCGGCGCCAACTTTGATCCGGCAAATCTATAGCCCCTGAGCCGCTGCGCGTCTTCCCCCTCAAGGCGGACGCCCCCAGCGCGGTGGGGCGGCCCTTGCGCGGGGGCCCTGCTCTGGTGCGTGCCAGTTGCCAGGGCTCTGCGCGACAGCTGTGCCGTTGCTCTGAACTTGGCTTTTCTGCCAGCCCTCTAAAATCGACCCCATGCTTGACATTCTTCTCCTCCGCAAAGACCTCGACACCGCCATCGCGCGGCTGGAAACCCGCAAAAAGCCCCAGGCCTTCCTGGACGTCTCCGCTTTCCAGGCCCTGGAGTCCGAGCGCAAGACGCTGCAGACCCGAACCGAAGAGCTGCAGGCCCAGCGCAACCAGCTGTCCAAGCAGGTCGGCATGCTGATGAGCCGGGGTGACAAGGACGGCGCCGAAGCCGTCAAGGCCCAGGTGGCCGCAGGCAAGGTGGAGCTGGAGCAATCCGCCGCGCGCCTGGAGCAGATCCAATCCGAACTGTTGGCCATGCTGGTGGCCGTGCCCAACTTGCCGCACGAGTCCGTGCCGGTGGGCAGCGACGAAGCTGGCAACGTGGAAGTGCGCCGCTGGGGCGCGCCTGCCAAATTTGATTTCGAGGTGAAAGACCATGTCGATGTCGGCACGCCCCTGGGCCTCGATTTCGACATGGGCGTCAAGCTCTCAGGTTCGCGCTTTACAGTGATGAAGGGCCCTATCGCCCGCCTGCACCGCGCATTGAGCCAGTTCATGCTGGACGTGCAGACGCAAGAGCACGGCTACACCGAGTGCTATGTGCCCTACGCTGTGAATGCCGATTCCCTCAAGGGCACCGGCCAGCTGCCCAAGTTTGAAGGCGATCTGTTTGCCGCCAAGAAGGGCGGCCAGGACGGCGAACCCGTGCCGGACAACGCAGCGCTGTACCTCATCCCCACCAGCGAAGTACCGCTGACCAACTTTGTGCGCGACGTGGTGGTGGCCGAGGCCGACCTGCCCATCAAGCTCACGGCCCACACGCCGTGCTTCCGCTCCGAAGCGGGCAGCTACGGCCGTGACACGCGCGGCATGATCCGCCAGCACCAGTTCGACAAGGTCGAGATGGTGCAGATCGTGCACCCCGACAAGAGCTACGAAGCGCTGGAGGAAATGACCCGCCACGCAGAAGCCGTGCTGCAAAAACTGGGCCTGCCCTACCGCGTGATGAGCCTGTGCACCGGCGACATGGGCTTTGGCGCCGCCAAGACCTACGACCTGGAAGTGTGGCTGCCCGCGCAGAACACCTACCGCGAGATCAGCTCGGTGAGCAACTGCGAAGCCTTCCAGGCCCGCCGCCTGCAAGCCCGCTTCAAGAATGCCCAAGGCAAGAACGAGCTGCTGCACACCCTGAACGGCTCGGGCCTGGCCGTGGGCCGCACGCTGGTGGCAGTGCTCGAAAACTACCAGCAGGCCGACGGCAGCGTGACGGTGCCTGAGGTGCTGCGCCCCTACCTGGGCGGCACCGCTGTGCTCAAGCCCTGAAAATCTGGCTATAATCGAAGGCTTCGACACATAGGAGAGGTGGCAGAGTGGTCGAATGTACCTGACTCGAAATCAGGCGTAGTGGCAACACTACCGTGGGTTCGAATCCCACCCTCTCCGCCAGTACATGACCCCAAGTGATTGATTCACTTGGGGTTTTTTGTTTTTTGCCCTGTGCGGTATGCCATCTGGTATGCCATGGCGCATTGTTTATTCTTACATCTGTTTGGGCATTGTTGGAGCCCATACAACGTCTAAGACCTAGCTGCATTCACCATTGCCCAGCACGCCATGTTGTGGGCTCCCCGTCGCGACTCAAGTAATGATGCCGGCCGACTCGGTGTGAGCGCTTTTCGGAATCGACGCCATAGGGCTGCAATCAGTGCCGAACAGTTGCTACCGGCATTAACTCCACTCCGGTCCTTTTCACCAGCTCCTGATAGCTGATCGGCCGATCCACCATCTCCCCCTCGCGGTTCGCTTGCCAATGCGCCCAGGCCTTATTGGTCGTGGCGTCATAGACCAGCTTGTACAGATGGGTCGGCACCTTCACCCCATTGGCCCCAATGCGTGGCCCCGCATCCGTGAACACCGGCCCCGTGATCACAAACACGTCTCCCTTGGCCCGCTTCACATAGTGCCGCGTGTCCTGCTCGATCTTGTTCCAGGCGCCACCGTTGTGCTGAGCGTTCTGCGGAACCATGTTCGCCAGACTGAAGCTCTGGGCCATGGAAGTGGGCGTGGCCATATCTCCAGCAGGCGCCATGTGGCCTCGGGAGTAACCTGAGTTCTTGTAGTCCTCCAGCTCCGCACGCTCGCCACTGGGCAGGCGCGCATCCGCGAAGAACCGCTTGGCCCGTTTCTCGTTGGCCCCATCCAGCATCTGCCGATTCAGCCGTTGGGCTACAAACACCGGTGTCTTGGTGGTGCCGGAGTGCAGCACCGCAAAGGCCTCATAGCAAAGCTCGCGCAGCTGCGGCCTGGGCGTGATGGCCGGTGGTATGCCATTCGCAAAGAACTGCGGGCATTGCGCAAAGGAGGTGGGCTCTGGTGTGAGCAGGGCTGCACTGTCGAACTGCGGAAACCGCGCCCAGGAGAGATTCGGGAGAGCAACACTGGCAAGAGACAGGGCCAGCACAGCCGCCAGGCGCACACGGCCTGGCCAATAGAACAAACGATTCACAGAAGGAGCATTGGGGTCGAACAAAACGGAGCCCGATTGGAGCACCGTTCATGTCTCTCTCATGAGCCGAATGCTCGGATGTCGCAGGGTTTTACACCTGCTTGCAGAGATGGGGTCTACAAACAGAAAAGGCCCCAAAAGGGAGTACGGTCTGACTGCCCACCCCTGCGGTTCAGTTGATGCACTCCATGGCAGCAGCACCCGCAAATGCAAATGCAAAGTGCCACCACCGCGGGAAGTCCAGCAACTGCTTCAAGTCAACTCAAGCAGTTGGTCTACCAAGTTACGCGGTGCTGAATTCGCCAAAGGGCGAGGGCTTTTTCATGCGTCCCGCCGACCCGACCGATAACGCTACCTGCTGCGCC
Source organism: Acidovorax delafieldii (assembly GCF_007993815.1). Classification (GTDB taxonomy): domain Bacteria; phylum Pseudomonadota; class Gammaproteobacteria; order Burkholderiales; family Burkholderiaceae_C; genus Acidovorax; species Acidovorax delafieldii. Next base: position 99,291 of record NZ_VJWE01000018.1, on the reverse strand, counting down.
CGATCCTTCGCCCGGTGCACAAACAGCTGCAGTGGCGGCACCTTGACCAGCGCCTCCGCCTGCTCAATCGTGCCGTGCAGCCAGGTATCCCAATCCCCCTTTTCCAGCGGCACCACAGTGCGTTTATCCTGCATCTCGGGCGCGCGCTTGGGGTCGGGCCTGTGCATGAGGTTGAGCACCGGCACATCGTCGCAGTTCTGCGTGATCATGGTGTAGCTGGGCAGCACCTCGCCCGTGGCCGGGTCGGTCCAATCGCTCCACAGGCCTGCCAGGCCCCAAGGCTCGCCGTCGGCGCGCTCAAACTGCCAGGGTATGTGCTTGCCAGTGCCCCAGTAGGGTTCGACATACCGCTGCGCCGGGATGATGCAGCGCTGCCCCTTGCGCCAGGGGCCGCCGTAGGTCCATGACTTGGCCATCCCTTCGCGCCGAGCGTTGACGGTGCTCAGGCGTTTGCCGTCCTTGCCGGTGGGGATGTGCGTCTTGGAGTGTGGCGGGATCATGCCCCACTGTCCCACCACGAGTTCTCGCCCAGCTTCGCCCTTGGCCCGCAGGAACGGTCCCCGGTACAGCGGGCTCATCTTGTCGCGCCACTCTTCCTCGGGAACGTCACCGAAGTGCAGCACCAGCTGCTCACGGCCCGGGACCTCGTAGTAGGTACACATGGCAACATTCTGGCAGCAGGGAGCTATACTGTAAATATGTACAGTCTTTGGAATTCCCCGCTACCGGTGCCGTACGACACGGCGGCGCAGTCGCTCGCCTTGCCCCTCTGTGGGGTGAGCGTGCGTGCGGGGTTTCCATCGCCTGCCGATGACTTTGTGGTGGAGCGGCTGGACATCATGAAGCTCTTGGTGAAGCATCCCCAGGCTACCTACTTCTGGCGCGTGCGGGGCGACTCGATGCGCGATGCGGGCATTGAAGACGGCAGCATCATCGCGGTGGACCGGGCGATCAAGCCCAAGCACAACAGCATCGTCGTGGCCATTGTGGACGGCGAATGCACGGTGAAGTTTCTGCACCAGCGTGCCGGCCGCATCAAGCTGCGCGCGGCCAACCCTACCTATCCCGACATCATTCCCCGCGACAGCCAGACCATTGAGGTGTGGGGCGTGGTGAGTGGGTGCGTGAAGTTGTTTCTCACCTGATCTGATGGACGGAGGCCAGCATGTATGCGCTGGTGGATGGCAACAATTTTTACGTGAGCTGTGAGCGAGTGTTCCGCCCCAGCCTGAACGGCCGCCCGGTGGTGGTGCTCAGCAACAACGACGGCTGTGCCATCGCCCGCAGCAATGAGGCCAAGGCCCTGGGCATCAAGATGGGGGCGCCGTGGTTCCAGATACGGCACATGGAAGAGACCCACGGCCTGGTGGCCTTGAGTGCCAACTTCACCCTGTACGGCGACATGAGCAACCGGATGATGAGCCTGGCGGCGGGCCTGGGGCCCTCGCAGGAGATCTACAGCATCGATGAGTCGTTCATCGGCCTGCAGGGTATGCGGGGCGACCTGACCACCCGCAGCCACGCCATCCGTGCGCGCATCCACCAATGGGCGGGCATCCCCTGCGGTATCGGCATTGGTCACACTAAGACGCTGGCGAAGCTGGCCAACCACATCGCCAAGACGGCCGAGCGCAAACCGGGGAGCTATCCCGCCGAGCTGGCCCAGGTGTGCAACCTGACCGCACTTCCTGCCCAGGACCTGGACGACGTGCTGGCCAGCACGCTGGTGGAAGAAGTCTGGGGTGTGGGCCGCAAGATCGGCGCGCAGCTGCATCAGTGTGGAGTGCATACCGTCCTGGACCTGGCCCGGCTGGACCCGGCCATGGTACGCAGGCGCTGGAGCGTGGTGCTGGAGCGCACAGTGCGCGAGCTGCAGGGAATGCAGTGCATCGAGCTGGATGACGCGCCCGAGCCCAAGAGAGAGATTGCCTGCACGCGCTCGTTCGGCCAGGCGGTGACCGAGCTGCCGCCGCTGGTGGAGGCTGTGAGCGAGTTCGCCAGCCGTGCGGCCGAGAAGCTGCGCAAGCAAGGCAGTCTGGCCAGCCAGCTGCTGGTGTTCTGCCACACCTCCCCCTTCCGCCCCGGCCCGCGCTTCAACAAGTCGGTGGTGGTGCCCCTGCGCCGGCCTACGGCCGACACCGGCAAGCTGGTGTGGGCGGCAGCTGCCGGCATGCGCCGCGTGTATGAGCCTGGCTACAAGATGGCCAAGGCCGGGGTGATGTTGCTGGACCTGATGCCCGGAAACGTGCTGCAGGGCGAGCTGGATCTGGAGGATGAAGACCACCGGGATCGCACGCAGCTGATGGTGGCGCTGGATGCTCTCAACCAGCGGTATGGCAAGGGCACCGTGCATTCGGGTGCCACGGGCGGCAGCAACAAGGGCAAGGACTGGGGGATGAAGCAGGAGAGGCGCACGCCGCAGTACACGACGCGGTGGGAGGATGTGCCGGTGGCTAGGGCCTGAGAGTGGGGGCACTCGCACGCTTGAGGTCGGCTCTGCAGCGGGTGCCGCCGTTCCCTAATGCGCTTCCACAGCAAGGTGACCAACGGTTAGCAGTCATTCGCCGCACGCGCACGTAGCTCAATTGGAGAGCAGGTATTGCGTGAACTGGTGAGTTCAGGACCAAGTGAGACGAGCAGTACCTGCCCATCGACCAGTCCTGACGCAGGAACTGGGGCCGGCTCATCACGTTCTTCGACTACCACCGCACATCCGCAAAGTCACCTACACCACCAACGCCATCGATATGAGCCTAAGCAAGCGGCCTAAACTGTTCTATCAGGCTCTGCGTAACATCAGTCCGAACTGCCTATACAAAAATTCAGAAACAGCCGACGCCGATTTCGTGGTCTGCTACCGGAGTTTCATGGTTGGTCGCTTGCTGGAGAGCTCTACCCTGCTGTGGACTACTGACGTACCCTACGACGAATCCAAACGTCAAGACCTACCAGACGGTCCAGAAACCATGACGCGGCCACGCGCAACCACGGAACAAGAAGCCCAATAATCGGTGCAGAACCTTTATTTTCCGAAACAGGAGTAGGATAAACTGAAATAAATTCTATTCTTTTTGTTTCAGAACGTGCAACACCTCTCCGAAGTCCTGAAAATTCTTGACGGCGCTCTTAAGGCCAATTCCAGCATGGCCACCAGCTATGCTGGGCTGCTGGCAGACAAGTTGGAGAGTGATGGCGAGAAGCAACAAGCTCGCCTGATTCGTGAGCGGCTGGCCCGCGCCCCCATGGCCGTGGCCAGTGCCCAAGGTGCGGGCCATGGCCACTTGTTAGGGCAAATGCCCACTGACAACGACAGCCGACTCAACACCGTAGACTACAGTCAGCCCACTCTGGATAACAGCGAAGTACTGCTTCCAGATGCTATAGAGGCACGGCTGCATGAGTTCATCCAGTGCGTGGAGCATCACGACGCTCTGCAAAGTGCCGGTGCCTCCGTGGCCAGCCGGATCCTGATCTACGGCCCCCCCGGTACCGGTAAGACGCAGACGGCTCGTTGGATCGCCTCTCGTCTGAAGCGTCCATTGCTCACTGTTCGCTGCGACACGCTGGTGAGCAGCCTGCTGGGCCAGACCAGCCGCAATCTTCGCCGTGTGTTTGACTATGCGCAGCAGTTGCCCTGCGTGCTTTTTTTGGATGAATTTGACGCCCTAGCAGGTGCTCGCGGCAACGAGCGCGACGTAGGCGAATTGCAGCGTGTGGTTATCGCCTTGCTGCAGAACATGGACGCATTGCCGGACAGCACTGTGCTTGTGGCCTCTACTAACCACGAGCAACTGCTGGACCCGGCTATTGACCGACGCTTTCCCTTCCATATCCCCTTGCCACTGCCCGACGCCGCACTGCGTGAAGCGCTGTGGCGCAAACTACTGGGCCGCTTTGCCCCTGAAGACTTGGATTGGTCGGAGCTGGCCGCACTGTCCGATGGCGCTACTGGAGCCACCATAGAGCACGTGAGCCAAGACGCCAAACGCAAAGCAGTGCTGGCCGGCCAAGCGAATGCACAAAAACTCGACTTGCTGCGTAGGCTGGGTCTGACACTGGCACTTGCCAAGGGCGAACGGCTGACCACCACAGAACAGGAAATTCGTTGGCTCAGAGTATGGGCGCCTAAGCACTTTACTTTGCGTGCGCTAGTTGCCTTGTACAACCTGTCTATGCGGCAGGTTCAAAACACCTTAAACGAAAACAAAGGACCGAGGGATGGCATCAAAGAAAAAGCGCAACCAGGAAAGAAGAAACGGCAACCCCAATAACCTCTCCGCCAGCATTGAAAACCCGTTCATCGTCATTTCGCACGCGGCGACCGATCTACAGGGGCATGGCGGGGGCAGCGGCCCCAGCAAAGAACTGGTGCCTGTAGATCAGGCCTTTTGCGCAGAGCTAAACGAAACCCTGGCGACCACCAGTGCCGAACTATCACCCACGCTGATACGGTACCCAAGCCTGCCCGCCGGCTTGATACTTCGGCTGCGGGAACTCGGTATTGCCAAAAGCCACCGCCCCCTAAACCTGCTGAAAGCCGCCGGCCTGCAACCAGCGGGGCACGCCGACATTGACGAAATGCTGGTGGGCGCGAGTAGTGCAGCGCTGACCACACTGCGCCAACTGATTGCAGATGGCCCCGCTGGCAAGTTCAAGGCCAACCTGAGCACACTGCTGCGCATTGAACCCTGGGGCCGTGCTAGACGCAACCCAGAAGGGACGCTAATCCTGCGCCAACGTGGCCGAGCCCTTCTACGACCGCACTATTTTCACGACAGCGAAACCAACCTGCGAACCCGCGCATCTGTGCTCGAACTGCTTGCGCATATGAACGTTACGGTGCGTACTGTGCGGCTGGGCATGTCTGAGGTTCTGGTACTTCCAGACCTGGACGCTGTGGACGATGAACGCTTGGACGCGGTGCTGGAGCACCCAGCGGTACGCACCCTGAGTGCCGACCCACTGGTGAGCGCTGTGGCCACCGGCACTCCGGCCACGGCGATACCCGCCACCTTTCACTTCCCGCCACCACCGGCAGGTCTGCCCACGGTGGCGGTGTTTGACACCGGTGTGGCACCAGGCCATGCCACCCTGCAGCCGTGGGTGGCCAGCACCGACACCTACGTACTGCCACCAGACACAGACTTTGAACATGGCAGCAACGTGGCCTCGCTGGTGGCGGGAGGTGGCGCACTGAACCCGAACTTTCCCCACTACCCATGCCTGGTGCACAACGTGCCCGGACTGAAGTCCAGCAAGTCAAGAATCAGTGACCTGATGGTTGACTTGGAGGCCGCAGTGACCAACCGGCCAGATGTGAAGGTGTGGAACTTGTCCCTCGGTGGAGAGATACCCTGTGCCGAACAGCAATTCAGCGACTTTGCCCAAAAGCTGGACGAGCTTAGCGACCGCTTCCAAGTGCTATTTGTCGTGGCGGCCGGCAACCATTTGAAGGATCCACGACGCGCCTGGCCCATGGAGCTGGCGGGGGGCGAGGACCGCATTTCGAGCCCCGCCGACTCGGTGCGCGCACTAACCGTGGGGTCGCTAGCCCACGCAGATGCCGACGACACGGTGGTAAAAGCCTTGGAGCCCGCACCCTACAGTAGGCGTGGCATGGGCCCGGTGTTCACGTCCAAGCCGGATATTGTTCACTTTGGTGGCAATGCGCACCACACTGGCGACCCGGCAGAACCTTGGCAAGCAGGCCCGGCCAGCACCGGGGTGCTGACAGCCGCCAATGCCTATGGGCTTGGCTATGGCACCAGCTATGCCGCGCCGCTGGCGTCTGCCATGGCAGCGCACACCTGGGCGGCCTTGCAAAACAATGCGGCACTACCCCCTTCTCCGCACTTGGTGAAGGCGCTGCTCATCCATGCGGCGCAGATCACCAGCCCCGAATTCACCCCTATTGAGCGCAAGTACTATGGATCGGGCCTACCGAAAAATGTGCTGGACGTGCTGTACGACCGTGACGACAGCTTTACGCTGGCCTTTGAAGCCCATCTCACCCCAGGGCGCATGCGCTGGCGTAAGGCGCCATACCCGGTGCCAAATGCACTGCTGCCGGGAGGCAAGTTTCGCGGCGAGGTCATTATCACCGCCGCATATGCGCCGCCGCTCAATGGCAATTTCGGGGCCGAGTACGTGCGCGCCAACCTAGAGCTGAACTGGGGCTTTCTGGAGGGAGACAGCTTCAAAGGGCGCGTGCCTTGGGAAGGCGAAAAAGGAACGACGGGCTTGGAGATCCAGCAGGTGGAGCACGGTGGCAAGTGGGCACCCGTGAAGACTCAACGAAAGGTGTTTGCCGAAGGCATACAGGGCGGTGACACCTGGGCGCTGCAGGCCAAGATGGTGCAGCGTGCTTTCGAGCTGAAGCCAGACGAGACCATGCGCGTAGCCATTATCGTGACCTTGCGTGCACTGGACGGAAACCCCAATGTCCACACTCAGGGCATCCAGGCCCTTAACGCCTCCAACTGGGTGCGCACCAACCTGCCTGTGCATGTGCCTATCCATGTCTGATTTACCAGCGCGCAAGCGGAGCCAAGTACTACTGACATTGAGGGACCGTCGATGGTGAAACGTTGCCACCTATACATGGAACGTCAACGATGGCGTTCTCATATACCCCGTACTGTTGTTCTGATTGATGAGGTGCGAAAAAATTGCGGCCTAGGAAGGCGGAAGTTGCCTGTTGGGCATTTTCAACTCCTACTCCAGAATGTCGAGGGGGGTGGTAGTAGTCAAAGCAGTCACTCCAGCCGCCGACCTTGAGTGACTCCGATCAGCCTGAAGTAGCCGTATAGGCCATTTGCTCAGCTGCACTCATTCGTATCATCCCATCCAAACAAATCACGTCACTGGGTGTCCTTGCTTTATGGATGCGACTAGCCCGAATGCCGCACGCAAGCCGCGTTCACATCTGCTTGGACCAAAAAAGGAACCACAACATAAAGGGGACCAGGCCCCAGCCCAGTCCCCTTTCACAGGGGCCTGTCCGAGTTTCCGTGTGTGAGGCTCACTGAGCCTTCACCGATTTGGCGAAGGTGAATGAATATCTTACGTGCTCGATTTCGTGAACCGGTCCTCGTAGAGGATCGCAAATTGGTTCATTGCTGACTTCCAGTTGTTGGCAGCCCGCCCCCAGTCTTCGGTGATGTTGCGCAGTGCCAGCCAGATCAGCTTGGTGGCTGCATCGTCGCTGGGGAAGTGCCCTCGGGTTTTGATGATCTTGCGCAGCCTCGCATTCACGCTCTCAATCGCGTTGGTCGTGTAGATCACGCGGCGCACCTCGGGCGGGAAGGCAAAGAACGGTATGACCTTGTCCCAGACCCTGCGCCAGGCGCCCACGACAGTGGGGAACTTCTGGCCCCAGGGCCCGGCTTCAAACGCAGTCAGCTCGGCCTCAGCGGCCTCGGCGCTCACCGCCGTGTAGATCGGCTTGATGGCCGTGGCCAGGCTCTTGCGGTCCTTCCATGACGCAAAGTCCAGGCTGCCCCGGATCAGATGCACGATGCAGGTCTGCAGCGTCGTGGCCGGGAACACTGCGCCCAGCGCCTCTGGCATGCCCTTGAGCCCGTCGGTGACGGCGATCAGGATGTCATGGACTCCGCGCGTCTTCAGGTCGTTGAAGACCTTCATCCAGAACTTGGCTCCTTCGGTGTTTTCGATCCAGATGCCCAGGATGTCGCGGCTGCCATCGGGTAGTACGCCCAGGGCCAGGTAAACGGCCTTGGAGCGAACCACGGCTTCCTCGCGGATCTTGACCCGCAGCGCGTCAAAGAACACGACCGGGTACATCGACTCCAGCGGGCGACTCTGCCAGGCCGTGACCTCGCTCATCACGGCGTCAGTGACGCTGCTGATGAGGTCGGGCGAGACGTCCACCGAGTACATCTCGGAAAGAAAGCCCTGGATCTCGCGCACCGTCATGCCGCGCGCGTACATGGCGATGATCTTGTCATCAAAGCCCGTAAAGCGGCGCTCATGCTTGCCAATGAGTTGCGGCTCGAAGGTGCCCTCGCGATCGCGGGGGACGTCGATGCGCAAAGCGCCGACATCGGTGAGAACGGTCTTGGCGCTCTTGCCATTGCGGTGATTGGTGGTAGCCCCTTCGGGTTTGGCCTGACCGGGCGCGTAGCCCAGGTGGTGACTCATCTCGGCGCCCAGTGCGCGCTCCAATACGGCCTTCTTGAACTGCTGGAAGATGCCCTCAAGCTCGGCTGGCGTCACCGGCCCGGGGATCAGTTGCTCAAGCGCTGCGGCTGAGAATTGCGGCTGCGCCGCCTTGTCCGCTGCTGCGGTTGTCTTCGTCTTGCGTGGCATTCATGCTCCTTGTTGACATGCTATGCCTCACACACAAAACATCTGACAGGCTCTTTCACAGTGGTGGCCAACGCCACATTCGCCAGGCTTCACCCCAGCCTGCACAACTCCATGTTCACCTTGACGAGCTCCGACTCGTGAACCCACCCGAGGGTCGAGTCCGGACCGAACTCCTTGTCATTGACTCCCATCAACTGCACCCACTCCTGAAACCGTCCCACCACCCGCAAGGTGAACCCTTTCATCAGGATCATCTTGGGCTTGGTGTCCTCGTGCGGTACAGCCGTGTCATACACACGCGTGCCCACAAACACCGTACGGTTCTTCACCTCCTTGCTCAGTGGCCGTACGCAGGCTGATGTCTGTGGCTGCGGTGACTGCGCCCATGCGCCTTGCACCAGCACCGCACACAAAAGGCCGACTGCCAACCGTAGGGGAGGGCGGCTGACTCTCCGAAAGTGCCCAGAGAGCGCTTCCAGTCCAAGACCTTGTACTTGGTTATTCCTCACTGCCTTCATCGCGTATCTCCTTTCTGCGCGTCCTCAGCGCCCATGTTTCTGCACACACTCGACCAAAGCCTTCACAAAATCCGCCTGCAGGGTCTGCAGCGGAATCCCACCCCGGCTCTCCGCAAACTCATCCAGGTTCTTGAGGTCGTAGCGCTCGCCCATCTTGTCCACCGCGCACTGACAGGTCTTCTTGCTGTTACCCCCATCGGTACAGCCCTTGACCATCATCCGTTCGGTCTTGGAGCCAGAACACCCGGCCAAAGCCAGTGCGGCACCCAAGGTGACAGCTGTGATTGCACTCCTGGGCCCACGGACCCTGCTTTGCAGACCCACTAGCCTCGTCCCCGTCATTCCCAATCGCATAACCCCTCCTTGTGTCAAAAAAGCGCCTACCCGGTCTCCCAGGCGCGCTCGTCGTTTTGCCTACCCGCTCAAAGCCCCTCACCGCTTGCCACTATTGGCCATCCCAATCAGCAGCCAAAGCACGATCACTCCCAGCCCAAACCAGAAGCCCAGCGAGGCAAAGAACAGATAGACCATCAACCCACCCAGAATCAGCTGAGCCAAGAAAGCCATGGCACTCGCTCCTTGCTGGTTCTCAACTGGCCATCACAAACGCCACCATGGCCACGATCAGCAAGCCCCCAATGAACTTGCCCAGACCCGGCAAGACCACCACCGGCCACACCAGCCCCTGACCCAGGTGGTACGCAAAACTCCGGTAGGGCTCATCCCCCCAGTTGTTCGCATACACCGCATACAGCAGCCCGATCAAGAAATACCCCACCAACACCCAACGACCCCAAGAAACCCGCTTCATGGCAATTCCTCCTAAAGTTGAAGCACTAAAAAATCCCCATTCCTACATGGAGGAGCTTCATAAGTGAAGCAAACTCCGTAGATGCAAAGAAGGCAAAACCGCATCCTCCTGCGGTGTCTGCCAAACCCACGCCCCCGACCCATCTGCCCGACTCGGGCAATGTGCGCGAAGTCCTCGCGTACTGGATTCGGCTACTGCGTGTAGAAAAAGGTTGGTCCCAAGAGCGTCTTGCCCACGAATGCGAACTCGACCGCACCTACGTCTCTGCCGTAGAGCGCTGCCGCTGGAACATCGCCCTGGCCAACATCGAGCGCCTGGCGCAGGCCCTGGGGGTAGAGCCCTGGACCCTGCTCAAACCCCCATAGCAAGCGATCAAGCCAGCGCGCAAGGCCGTCCGAAAGACCCCCGCCAAGGTTTGATCCTGCGGACAAGAGATAGGAGCCCAGCCCCTTCATTGCGAAGTCACCGGCTTCCCATCCTGCGTGAGCGCCCCCCGCTGGTAGACAAACTCCACCAGCTTCTGAGCCGCCTTGCGCTGCTCTTCCTCTGGCTCGAACGGCCCGGCAAACCCCAGCATCCGGATGGACAGCCTGGGAGCCTGATTGGGCTTCTCCTCGACTACCGCAAACACCCGGTCCGAGCAGGACCCAAACTTCGGAGACACCTGTACCCCCTGCGCAGACACCACCAGCATCTGGAACAGGGCAGGGCAGGCGGTCCCCGATCCGCTTTGGAGCAACAGCACATCCTCTGCACCCACCGGGGCATTACGCACGATGCTCACAGGCTCTTCCTGAGCGGGTAGAACAGTCTGCCCGTTCAAAACAACCGAAGAATCCCCTTCCTGCACAGCCACCACCCCAAACCGGGTCTTGACCTGCTTCTCAGGCTCCTCGAGCGCCGACTCCACCCGGGCAGGGCCTGCATCGATCATCCCCAGCCAAGCCGACGGAGACACACTGAACCCCAGTTCAGTCAACACCTTCGTGGCTGGTGCCTGGCTATCCAGTGGTCTGGCCCGTACCCCCTCCACCAGACACGGCATGTTCTGCACACACTGCGACAAAAGCCGCAGTCCCAGAGCACTCTTTGGATCGAACACAAACGCCACGAGATCCCCCGTCTCCGGGCTGACCTCGAACACCGCCCCCTGCTCACCCCGGCGATCCAGCACCCCTGCGATCTCCAGGAACCCGGAAACCGTCTGCACCGGCAACTCCGGCGCCTCGGCCTCCTTGCGTTGGCAACCGGCCAGCACGCCTGCCACACCCAGCGCCACCAACGAACCCGCCACCAGGCTGCGCGTAAGCCGCAAGCTTCCTCTCATGGATTGCATAAAACTCCCTCTCTGTTGGTAAATGATATGTGATGCAAATGCATCAATTGAACGCCAACCAAAGACCATCGGTTGACCGATTGCTGAACGGGCAGGGATGGGGAAGTGGCTGCGAGATCTTTGCCGCAGCTCAGCCGCTACCGTGTGAGATGTTCCATATGGAGCGAGAACATCCCTGCCCGTGACCAGCTCCCCCCGTGGACCTGCACAAACTCCGTTGCCTTGGTACGATCCCAAGCGCACGGAACGAAACCCCCCACCAAGAACAGATCCCCTGAGTGAAGAACCTGAGCGCCTCCATCTCGATGAACCCGTCCACCGCCAGGAACTGCTGCGGCTACTGCCGGGCCACCAGCTACCACCGCGTGCTCGCACGCGATGACGCCGGAGTCATGCGCTACACCGAAGCCCTGCGTTGCACCGGTTGCGGCCGGGAATACGCCAACCTGCAGGTATGGCGCCAGGGCGACACCCAAGACGCCACGACTCCCCCCGTTGCAACTGCCAACTGAGCATTCCTGGGCTCCGGTTCGCGTAGAGTGCTTCCTGTGCCTAAAAGGTCCTCCTTGGACCCAATCACAACACCCCAGCACTCACTCCCAACGCACCCTCATGTCCAGCTACGCAGAACTCCTCGCCCAGAAAACACTTCTCGACGAACAAATCGCCAACGCCAAGAAGGCCGAGTCCGAACAGGCCCTCCAAACCGTCCTGCAACTCGTTCAGGAATTCGGCTTCACCGCCCAGCAAGTCTTCCCTTGGAAGCCCCAGCCCAAGAAGGTCGCTGCCAAGTACCGGGACCCCGACACCGGTGCCACCTGGTCCGGCCGAGGTAAGCCGCCCCAGTGGATTGCAGGCAAGGACCGCACGCCCTTTGTGATTGCCTGATCGGCATCGCAAGAGAGCCAGGCAATGCGCAGACACTGCCTGACATCCCGCAAGATCACCGGGCGCCCTGGGCCTTGCCGGGAGACAGCGCGATCGCCGAGAGGACGATCCCGCAGTCCAGGTTGCCCTCCAACGTACGCGCCGACCACACGCTACGACACTCCGCCACCCGTACAGCCGCCTCGTGGAATGGATAGGCCCCCGGAACCAGACACTGGTTGTGCCCCAATCCCCACCCGGGATGCACTTGGGTATTCAGGATCAGAAGCCCTGCGGCCCCCGTGCACACTGCATTGCCTGATCCATCGCCCACCGGACTCCAAGGTCCCTCCACCCCCACTACCAACATCCATTGAGGAGGAGGGCAGGGCCTGCGAGGAACGCCCCGCAACTCCCTGGCAATCGACTGCCATAGCAACAGCACCAGGCCACCCCGGTGAACCATGTCGTGACACAACGCCAGCAAGTCCGAAGGCGCCTGCTCCCAGACGAGCTGAGCATGAAACCCCGGCAGAAGCTGCTGCGCATGGCGCAACACCCCGGCCGCTCTGGTCACCGTGGGTACTGCCACCCGCTGGCCAGTGAGCAAGGCCACCGCCTGCTGCAGTACCACTGCCCCCGTGCGATGGGGTGGTGCTCGATGCCTCACCAGGATCCCGGGAAGGACCTTGGCACATGGTTCTGCATCTGGACCGTATCGATAACACGGCACCGTTTCCATCACCAGTCCCATCGCATAGCGCCGAACCAGCCCTTCAGGTGCCCGCATGGGAAGCCCCTGGATCACCTGTTGCGGTGGCACGCACGCCCATTGCCTCCTGCTTGCGATGTAGCTTGCCGCGCAGCGAGATCGGCGCAGGTGCTTGCTCTGCTCCACCATCGCTATCTCCATCCGCACCCGCATCTGGATAGAACTCCTCGACGACCTCTACACCTTCCTCTTCCGACTCCTCGAACTCACCCAGCGCCAAACCCTGCCGCGCCGCTTCATCCAGTGCTGCCTGATCCAGCCCCAACGCCGCCTGCTGCTCCCGCTCCTGCCGTGCCAAAGCGACGACCTGGGCCAGGCTGCTTCCCGCTCTCAGCGTCAGATCCACGTAGTAGATCGGCGTGCGGTGCGACAGCGTCGTGGACTTGCCCCGCAACCGGAGCTCCAGAGGCAACCCGGCTAGCAGGCCACCCGACACCGCAAACAGATACCGCAGCCGAGCTGAGAGGGTCCGGATGCTGTTGAACCCGGTGGTCCTGAACACAAAGCTGCCCAACTCGTCGCCAGCCATACCCTCCATACCTGCTTCGATACTCCCCTCTGCTTCCACCCGCACATGCAGCCGACCATACGGCTTGCAGTTCCCATCCTGGGCGAGCGGACACACCGCAGGCGAAGGGCAGGGCAGGGACTGCATTCCCGACATGGTCACTCGTTTGCAGCTCTCCCCATCCCCTATACACAGAGGCCTTCCGGTGGCCCGGTCAAACATCGTGTAGTTCGCCCTGAGGCTCAGGCTCGGATCGTCAAACAGCAACCGCACCGGAATGCTGCGCAGCTTGGCCCCTGGATCCTTGCGCAACTGGGCATCCACCGGATGGGGAACCCACCCCTCCTTGTTCTGAACCTGGCTGGTCAGCGTGAACTCATCGTCCTTCTCGGGAAGACGTCGTCCCGCCTTCTCGACTACCCGTCCAATTGCAATGCGCCCGATCACGGGCGGTGTCAAAGCCAAACCTTTGAGCATGTGAATCTCCTTGTTGATTGTGAAAACACTCCCCAAAACACAACGGGCCTCACCGTCACCGATGAAGCCCGTCTGGGGATGCCTGAATGAATTGAAATGAATGAAGCTGTTGGTGCAGATGGCCAAGATGTCTTCGATAGCCCACTTCAGGTCTGCACCAAGAACCTCCGACTCCCAGGTTTGGGCACTGTGTAGGCCTTCACGATCTCCGGCTGCTCCTTGGCCAGCCGCGCCGTATCGAGCTGCGTCCCATCCCGGCTGCGTTTGAAGCTGACCTCCCCGTTCTCAAACACCGCCCGGCTCGAATCCCCCATGCGCTGCTGAATGGTTTGCTTAAGTTGTGCTTCCAGAGCCGTGTTGGTCGCCAACACCTCCCGCACCGCCAACAGGTCAGAAAACACCGCTCCCATCACCAGGTCATGTTTGAGGTTCAGGGTGAAGCCGGTGTCCCGGGGATAGAGCGCCCGCAAAGCCCGGTCTGCCGAATCCGACCCATCGGCAGGCGGCGCCTGGCCCCGCTCCACATAGCCCCAGAACTCCCGCTCCAGGGTAATGAGCTGGGTGATCAACTCCTCATCCCGCTCGATCCGGAAAATCTGCAGCTCCTGCCCCCCGAGCAGCACAGCCACGTCTGCAGCCTGTTTGCCCGTCACGGCCAACTGGTGCTGCACCTGCAACTGCACATACTCCGGCACCCCATCCCGCCAGAGCCAGGCGCCTTGAATGCCTGCGGTCTTGCATTCCAGCAACTGGACATCGGGTGCCCCAAGGACCTCCCGGTCGATGTTGGCCAACATCCATGGGTGCTCGGGATGCTGCAACACCGCATTGATACGCCGCACCCGATTGCCTGTGCGGCGGGTGTAGTGCGCCGCCACGATGGGCTCCAGGAGAGATCCCCAGTACATCGGACTCAGATCATCCGCACCCCCATCCCCTGGTGGGGCGGTGGGAGCACGACCGGTCTTCTCCATCCACAGTTCCAGCTGCGACTGGTAGGGGTTGAGCCCCACGGCCGCTGCCGCATCTGAACTGCCGATACCACCCTTGCGCACCTGCAACCACTGATCGCGATCCAGGTCTTGGGTCTTGACCAGCCGAAGGGCAGGGCGGGGTTTGGTGGAGGAAGTTCCCACCGGTGAAACAACAGGTTGAACCATGCTGACTCCTTGAATGTGAAATGAATGAAAGCCGTCTCGCACGTCACTCCTCACACCCCATAAAGCAAAAAGCCCCGGTTCTCAAAGGAGCCGGGGCCTATGCCGCGTGGAAATAGTGAAGCGATAGCAGAGAAGGCTACCCAGACGAAGAAGAACTCTCTCTGTAAAAAACCTCGCCCCGAACTCACGACGCCAACTGCAACGCCTGCTCCAGTGCCCGCTGCTTGAGGGTCGCCCCCTGGCCAAACCAGGCACTGTCCAGCCTGTACTCCTGACTGCGCGCCCGGCGCTCGTGGTCTACGAACTCGGTGACGGCGCAGAGCAGGCCCCAGGCCGTGCCCTTCGCAGCAGCCAACTCCGCGCCCCGGCCCTGTCCCTCGTACATGGCCTGCACCTTCTTGAGCGCGCGTTCATTGGTCAGACCTGCCGACGCATCCGCATGCCCATCGGTCTGGCACAGCACCTTGAGGAAGTAGTTCATGGACTCATGGCTCTTGACCTTGCGCTCGGACAGGGTCTTCATCCTGTACATGAAACCGTCCCATTGCGAGACCGCAATGCCCAACTGCTTCTTGACCGCCTGCGCATCAAAGCTGGTGCTGTGGGGCACCTTGATCGCACTCGATGTTCCGGACAGGGCAATAGACAGCGTGTTGTTGCAGACCACCCGAACGGTAGTCGGTGTGGCCGTGGTGGCCAGCGTCCCATCGCAGGAAGTGGCCAGCAGCAGATAGCCATTGACCACATCGTTGCCCTTGAGCGCCGAGGACTTGCCGGTACGGGCCAGGGCCCAGAACTTGCGCCCGGCCTTCAGAACCCCGGCGGTCTCCAGTTCATAACCAGAGACTTCCGTCAGATCCCGATAGAACTCCAGCACCTGCTTGGGCTGCACCACCTGGTAGCGGGCACTGACCACCGAGAGAGGGGCCTTGGTATCGCTGCGGTACAGCACCTTCTGATCGGGGAACTCCATGGGTTCGCCATAGAGGTCTGAAACGGAAGATGACGTACCGGCTGCAGAAGCAGATTCCGTGGCCATGTAGCGCACCGGGGTCTCACGGATGGTCCAGTCCATGCCCGCTTCACGGGCCCAGACATCGATGGGTTGTTTGGCGGGCAGTTGCTGACCCAGGTTGTGCCAAGGGGTCTCACCGACATAGGCCATGGTTTGAACGAGATGTGCCATTGAAATACTCCTTGTGAAATTGAAGAAAGAGATAGAAGAGAAAGAAACACCCACCCACGGCTGCGCCACTGCGGACTCCGAAGAGCGCACAGCAAGGGCACGGAACCAGGGGAGGGGGGTGAGAGAGGAAGAGAGAAAGGACGCGCGGGGCCGAGGAGTCAGCAGGACGAGTACCGTCCATGCACCTCAGTCGCGTGGAGGGCTAAAGGTATGTCCGCACTCCAGGCAGCGGTAGTTGGCGAGGCAGTTCTGATCGACGGCTTCACCGATCTTGCTGCCGACTTCGCAACCGATTGCGCCGCCCACCAGGCCACCGAGGGCGGCACCGGCGAGACCGCCAAGGACGGACCCTGCAGGACCGGCGAATGCGCCGAAAGTAGCGCCCAGTCGGGCGCCGCGCAGTGCACTCGCTGCACCGCTGGCAGCGCCTGCGAGAGCACCGACGGCACAACCGGTATTGCGACCGAGGTCGCGGGATTCCAATCGTGGGGATTGGCATTGGGGACAGGTGAGCATGGAAATCTCCTTGAAAGAACATGCGGGTTGAAGAACCAGGGAACCGAGACAGAAAGACCAACCGGCAGCACCAAAGCAAAAGCCCCGGGTGCGTGAACACACGGGGCTGAAGAGGGCCGGTAGACCGGAGAGCAGACCAGCAGAAAGACAGCAAACTCCGACCATGACGGCATAAAGCCCGGCAGCTCGAGATGAGCGTGCCGGGCTTTATGGGCGTTGTGCGACTGCCAAGGGGCAGACGTTGGTCAGGTCACAGGGGTGATATGTGACTGAAGAAATTTAGGATCGAAGGAAAGGAGATCTCCTCAGGCCCAAATGCGGCCTTCCAAGGACTCTGCCAAAAGGAGTCAAGCCACGAAGGGCTGCGACTGGGCGTTTGATGAAGGTACCTCTTTGGTGCAAACGCATTGCCGCACGGAACGCACGATGGAGATGGTCTGCAAGGACCGTTCCTTATCGCGGACGGCAAAGCAATGGCGGCCGTACTTGCCCTGGATCACGCGGATCTGTGCATCAGATGCTGGATGCTGAGGGGTTTGCTGGGCGCTCTGAATCAGGCGCCTGATCTCGTGCTGATCGGGATCAGAGATCGATTGGCCAGGCTGATGGCGGTGCAGGATCTCTCGGTAGAAGAGGCTGGCTTTGTTGATGCTGGGAAAGTCTTGGCCGTCGATATGGACGGGGATTCTGGATGGCATGGGAACTCCACGGGTCGCGGGGACCGTTGTCATTGAACAAGCGGAGTGGCCCCGGTCTACTGTGAACCACTCACAGTATTGGGGCTAACATGCTGAGAGAAGTGATCGGATTGCATTGAGCACGTTGTTCTTAACGGTCGCTCGTAATTCCTTCACTGATTCTTAAGAATTCGACGAATAGCACCAGAACCCTAGAAATGAAAAGCAGCTTTACGGTAGACGCAGCGGAAAAGATGTCGGCAGTAACTGTCGAAGAGGCTGCAAGTTTTCTTGACATTGACCCGTCAAAATTCATCGATGAGGCGATCCGCTTCGATATTTGGATCTACATCGAAGTGCCTATTGGTGCCCCACTGGCGGCAACTTATCTCAATTCCTCAAGGCGTGCGTTAGATGCGTTCAAACACGATGATTTTGGTGCTCTGGCGACCGAAGATGGAAATTTCTCTGGGTACAGTTTGAATTATTACGGCGCCGCTTTTCAGTTGCGTGTCGGATCTGAAGTCCTGAGGGCAATAAAGCAATCCGGAGTGTCATGGCAACAGCGTTTCTGGGATTTCAGGCGCTCTGCTCCAGCACCTGAGTTTCATTCAGATTTCAAGAGCGTTGAGGATGAGGCTCGATGGAGAGATCCTACCTATGAGGCCACTGGTTGCTTCATTAGTCCGATCATTCGTCTGGATGAAAAATATTCGCTCGATTTTTATGTCATTAAAAAATCACATCTTCTGGTTTCGGGTCCCGATCTAGCGAGGTGGATGGGGTATGCTGGTTACGATTCAACCGGCCGGTACCCTCGCTTCCCCAGAGATCGCCATAATTTCTTGACAAAGAGCGGGAGTAAATCACCAACGTCTCAACAACAGGAAGAAGCGAACCGACGGATTTCATTTGACGAGCCATGGGCGCAGCAGGTTATCCAATTAGTCGATGAACTGCTAAATTTGCTTTATCAAAAGAAAACTGCTTCGATATCGCACTTTACAGTGGATCGTGGAGCTGGCCTTCGAGAGTTGGTCAAGGTGTACTGCGGTTTTATGGTGCGTTATCCGAAAGGACCAAGAACTTTTGAGCGTTTTGACGAATATTTATTCAAGGAGAGATGCTTCTCTGCAATGGAGTTTTCCGCAAATTACAAACACAAGTTATTTCATGTGTTGATTGCAAAAAGTGTATTTGCCGAAGGAAATAGAAAAAGGCTCGGGACCCATCTGGCTCGAACGAGGATAATGAAGCAGCTTGATGATTTGCAGGTGAGCAAAGGTCTGCTTATCATTATTTCCGTGGCTGCGGAATATATTGGTCAGGACTCCCCTGTTAGTGCCTCGGTGCTAGATAAGAGCTTTATAGATCTCGGCATCTCAGCGAACAACATGCCGGTCATTAAAAAAATACTTGCGCTTCATGATGCGACAACCGGGCCTAAACCAACCAAAGCAGGTAAGCAATTCTTTGTTCCATAGGTGAAGGGCCGAAAGGTGCAAGTCGATTTAGCTCGGCTTCGCGCACCAATCGCGCCCAATGTTCTCGATGGGGGCCGAGCGTGGTTTCGGGAGTAGACGAGGTAGTGCGCACTGACTCAACCAACCTCGTTTTTGAGTGTGTCTCTTGGGCTTTCGGCTCTCACTGACTCGGACTCGGGCTCAAACGGTACCTGCTTCAGTCAATTGTTGGCTTCTCCTCCGGCAAAGTCTTCTCCGGGTGCGTTGATCCTTGTTCCCAAGCAGAGTTGGGGAGTGGCGTTCCGAGAAGCGCTTCTCTCCGTTCGTTAGGTAAGGCTCCAACGTCCTGTCGCGACAAGTGGCGACAAGGTTCGGTTATGGGGGCATCAATTGCGCCCTTGGCGCTCTCACGCGCAGAGCGCTCCTGTGTCTGCTGCTGAGACACGGCTAGATCTTTGCGCTGGCGCCTCTCATCATTGGCGCGTTCGCAAACACAGTGCAGTCGGCGCTTTTGGTTGCAAAGCGATAGCCATTGCGACAAAGGTTTGCTCTATGACCTTCGCTTGGGCTAGCGATCCGTGTCATTCACTGGCATTTCTCACACACCACTGCAATCGATGCACTCCCATCAAGTGCCCAGTGCAGGCACCTCTATCGACTGCCTCTAGGGCCATTGTGAGCGCGCTTCGACTGCGCTGCCTCCTGTCGTAGGTGGTCAAAACAGCTGTTTTAAAGCTATTCAGCAATAGGCTTCTGCACGCGCAAATTGCGCCCAAAAAGAGGCCCTGAATTCGAAATCGTGAAGCTGTGCCACAAAAAATTGCCCCATTTTTCTGCGTTTTTATAAAAAGTGAGTGACAACTTCTATTGTTTTCGCGTGAGAAAGCAATAGAACCCAAGAAATCAAAAAAGGAAAGTTCAGTCTTCCCAACACGGAAGACACCATGAACCACTCTCCTGCTTTTGAAGGCACGCTCATTGACCGCAAGACGGTCCAGCAACTGACGCACAAGTGCCCAGCTTCCATCCACAACGCGCTCAATGCGAAAGGCCCGTACTTCGATCCCGACTTCCCACGGCCGATCAAGTTGGGAATGGGCAGGGGCAACTACTGGATCGAGGAGGAAGTCCGGGTTTGGCTGGCAAAGCAGGTTGCTTTGTCGCGACAGCCGGTCAGAAAAGGAGGTGCCCACAGCTAGCTTCTTTTTTCTACTCAACCAGCGGGGGGACAAAAGTCCCCCATCGATAGACCCACACAGAGACAACAAATGTTTTTTATTCCACCCAAGTCAGAGCACACGAAGGCTTATCCATTCGGTGCCTTCGCTAACCAAGAATTGAACGAAATCTTTAACGATGTCATGGACATGACCCAAGCGCCTGCGCCGCTCATCGGCAGCGCAATGATGGCCGTCATGGCGTCAGTGACACAAGCCCAGGTCGACGTGGAAGGACTGACCGGTGAGGCAACACCCTGTAGCCTGATCGTGGCAGTAGTTGCGGACAAAGGAGAGCGCAAGACCACGGTCACGAAGATCTTGATGAAGAAGATCGAGGAGACCAACCATGAAGCCTAAAAGCCCGGAACAAGCAGCTTGGGCGGCCGAATGCAAGCGCCTCCTGAAAAAGATCACTAAGACCTCTTGTGACGAAAAGGCCAAGCTGCTTCAGGAGCAGTACCGATTACATGTCGGATTACGCCCCAAGCCATTTATGCCAGGTCTTCGCGAATTTGGCGATACGACCACAGCCGCCTTTTTGGAGGGGCTTGCATCATCTGGTGGCACCGCTATCGTCATGGCCGACGAGGGGGGGACTGTTACCGGCGGTCAAACGCTCGCACA
This sequence comes from Acidovorax delafieldii, assembly GCF_007993815.1. GTDB lineage: Bacteria > Pseudomonadota > Gammaproteobacteria > Burkholderiales > Burkholderiaceae_C > Acidovorax > Acidovorax delafieldii. The sequence continues at coordinate 78,828 of NZ_VJWE01000018.1, read as the reverse complement.
CCTTGCCGTGTGGAATAAGACGTGGGATGGAACCACCTTAAACCATGATCGATTGAGTAGCGGATCCATCGTTGTCGAAAACCCAAGGGTTGTGGTCTTTCTCGCGATTCAACCGGAGCCGTTCCGGCGCTTCTTTGAGAAGAATCACTACATGGCGCGCGAATCGGGATTTGCTTGCAGAGGCGTGTGGGCTTATGTGGAGAGCACGCAAGGATACCGAGGAGTGGGGGGGCATAGTCCCAACAGGTCTCACTCGGCAGTCAGGCGATTTCAGCGTCTTAGACATGAGGGTGAAACCCGCAGCAATGAGATTCTTCGGGACCCTGATGTGACTCGACGGCTTCTTCGACTGACAGCCGGGGCTACTCGTCTGCGGCAACAGTTTGCCGCTGAAATGGAGTTGAGTCTGCGTCCGGACGGCGCTTATGCGGATGTTCGTGATCAGGCATCGAAGGCAGTCGAGATTGCAACCCGAATGGCCGGTGTGATGCATTGTTTCTTTCAGCTCGATGGTGACATCGACGAGGGCACGATGCACGATGCAATCTCTCTCATGCGATGGCACTTGGAGGAGTACAAGCGACTCTTTGGTGAGCCGAACCAGTACTCGCATGCGTTTGAGGACGCAATTAAGCTTCAGAACTTTCTGGTGGAGCAAATCAATGCGCACGGCTGGTTTCGGATGAGCAGTTTTCCAAGGAGTCAACTCCGTACTTATGGGCCGAATGCATCGCGCTTGCCAAAGCGCTTTGACGCAGCCATCGACTATTTGGTGCGCCAGGGTGCCTTGACTGAAGAGCGCGTTAAGGGCGGCGCCCGTATCCAATTGGTGCGGGAGTACTTCAGGCCCTTGGTCCATTCATTTTCCATGGCGCAGCACGAACCTCAAATCTCCAGTTTGCCGAATGGCCTTGGCTTCCAGCAACCTGGCCAGCTTGGGCCGTTCACGGGCTACCGGCCGTCGTTTTAAGTCACCGTGAATCTTGCCGCGGATCGGTGGCGGTCAACACCATCACGAAAGTGGCTTCGATTTGATAGGAGACCCCCCTGCAAACCCGCTAGTTCAGCAGGTTTGCAGGCCCCCTCCGTCAAAAAAAGTCACAAATATGGCCTCCGCCCTGCCCGCAAAGATCGCCTTCCCCGAAAAAACTGATTGAGAAAGAGGATCAAAATGACAATTGAAAAAATGTTGGCAGCCCACACGGCTCAATCCAACCCGCCCAAGCAATCTGTGTTGGACCAATACTTGGCCGTCGCTGAAGAGAAGCGAAATGTGGATGACAAGCTGTCCAATCTACGCAGAGCAATGGTCGCGGAAGGACTCAAAGTAGTCGCTCAGTGCATTGAGAGGTATCAGCTAACGGCTGAAGACCTGAAAGAGGTGTTGCCGCTTCCGACACCCTCGAATTCATTTCAGAAGGTTGGGTCAACTACCCGCCGCAGTTACCGTGATCCGACAACTGGAAAGATTTGGACGGGCCATGGGAAGCGCCCCAATTGGTTGATGCAGCACGGCCCAGATGCGTGCCTCATCAGCTGAGCTTGGTGAACCACACCCCCCGAAAAAGCCATCGCAATGCCTCCTTTAGAGGGGGCTTGCGTTTGAGCGTCACCTGTCACTTTCGTCTTTGATTTCGAACGGCTCCCATGGTTGCATGGATGCTGCTACTTCTCTAGACGCGACCCAGACGACATTGAGCTCGTATTGCTGAAAGGCCATCCATTGCTTGGTGCGGATCTCTACCAATTCAAGCATGTCGCCCATGAGTGCGATCCGCTTCGAGTAGTTGCCAATAACACTATCGTTCTGAAGGTCCACTCTTGCGAATCCGTTCTCATTCAAGTGCGGCTGCTTGGAATCGTTGGCAATAACCTGTGGGTCTGAATGGTCGGAATTGTGCGAATCCCGAGGCTCCCAAGGAGAGAAATCTCCAGATGAGAAGTCTTTTTTGTAGCCAAAAAGCGATCGCAACTCCAAGTAGTCTTTCATCGCAACCTGCCATGCCAATAGATCACCTGGGTGGCAAAGAGCTCGTAATGGGAAAAGGCCTTGCCTAATCAGGTAGCTTGCCTCCTCCGGAATTAGTTTGCTGCTGTACGTAGGTTCTAGTTCTGAGTCCGGAAGGAATGGGATATCAACAATAGAGCCACCGGTAAAGCGCTGGTTGTTTTGCCTCCAATGTTTCAAGTCGAGTGCGAGAAAGCCGATGGATTTCTCTCCCTCTCCCTCTCTTTCGATGCAGTCTATCGGTGACCTTCGATAGAAAACCTGATAGAGAAGATTGAGTAATCGGTATCCGTTCAGAGCGACTGCCGGGTTTTGTTCATTGCGCTCTGAACTCTTCTCTTGCAGGAAGAGAAAAGGAGGCAATGGCACTCCATCAAAAAGTATCTTTTGGAGAACGTCAATCGCCTCAGCATAGGTCCACTTCTTTGATTCGAAGTCGTGGGATAGGAGTAGTGACCTTTCGTGTACCCATGCCAGTACTTCCACTAGTCGTGGTGAGGAGTTTTTGAAAGGCCTGGCAATGGAGTCGCTGTTGTCGAGTTGGCGAAAGAACATGACTGGGTTTAATTGAATGATTGGCTGAACACCATCTCAGCCTTCTGTGATTCGTTAATAGCTCTGGGCATCTCGACAAGAGGCCTTGTGGGTGCGTAAAGCGGGTTTCGAACGGATGTAACTCAGATGCGATTTGTATGAGTTAAATTCAATTTTTTTGCCTAAAGCGTCGGGATATGCTGGGGGTTTTTATTGCGTAGATAGTTTTTATGGGTGGAGTATATGTTATGTGATATGTGATATGTGATAGGTGATAGGTGATGTGGTATCTGTGTTATCTATTGACTGCTCTATAAGGTCAGTCTCTCAGTGCTGAGATACCTCTCATAAGGCTATTGTTCGATATCGGATAAGTCTCTCATCTCTCTTCTGTACAGTGAGTGTAGTTGACTTGGAAATGGCAAATCAATATTCATTCGAATGAATGAGCAATGGAGTAAGTGAAATGTTTGTAGACCTATTGGACTCACATGTTGGTGGAGTGAGCGAAACATCAGATTGCTTGGTCACTGTAGACAAGGGATCGCTTGTATGGATGACGCAATTGCAATCGGCATTGCAATCCACTTGCCCGATTGGAAGAGGTAAGAAAAAGCTCTCTATGGCTCCTCATGCTCGTGTGCGAAGAGCCCAGAAGCTAGCAGCTCTTCTAGAGGGTATGGCTCTCTCTGAGGTGATCGAGTGGGTTCGACTCGGAAAGAGCGATCCGCACATCGCATGCCTGGATCGGGCGCTTCCGCCAGTCTTAATTGGAAGAAGCATGACTGAGCATTTGTCGAGTGGTGCGGCACTGACTCTGGCAATGGAGATCCTTGACGGGCTAATGGTTGTGTATGGGAGCTGGTTCGGCAGATCAAAAATTGACAACGCGCGACGAGAGCGGGAACGTGCCTGTGGGGCATTGGTCAAACGAATGCTCGCGTTCAAAAGAAGATACCCCAAGCTCATGGTGATCAGACTCGATGTGGGCTACGGTAAACAATACGCAGCCCAAGTCGATTCAAGACACGAAATCCTAGACCACTGGAGTGATCTGTTGGACGCCATCAAGGAGGGTTTTGAAACGAGCTTTCTTGGCTATGCCGCCAAGATTGAGTACGGGGTACGAAAGGGCCCGCACATGCATCTGATGCTGCTCTTTAATGGATCGAAAGTTCGCCAGGATGTGACGATCGCTCGACTCATCGGGGAGCTGTGGAAGAACAAAGTGACGAAGGGAGCGGGGCTGTACCACAACTGCAACGAGCCAACATACAAGTCTCGTTTTACTTACTGCGGTGTTGGCGTTTTCAGCGGACTTGATGATGCAACGATTGCGGGGTTCCAACGGGTTGCTGACTATCTGGCCAAACGAGACCTGCTCGTGAGGGTGGCTATGCCGCAGTTGGGCCGAGTGCTCAGGACAGGACTCGTGTTGCCTCCTGCGCGTGTTTAGATGGAGGTGATAGAGACGCGCCGCTTTGCGGGTGATGGACTGCAGTGCAGCGGTTGCGGTCGCTCGTCCAGCCACCATGGAAGTCCGCTGACGAACTCTCATCGGACGTTCGGAGCGGTGGGCCATTTTTTTGGATGGAGATGGAGAACACCAATACGTTGGCTCCTGACACGTGTTGCGCCTTGAAGCCAGTTCAAGCAGGTTCGCGAGCTTCGCAGTCGACTCGGAAAGACGTTAAGTGCCTCTCAGCATGCAGCTCGCCAAGCATGATCGAATCGGCATAGCCTTGTCTGCCTGAGCGAGTGCCGCTCTCGATCTTGATGCCCGGTTGATCTTTGCGAATGAGCTTGACCTTCTCATCGTGGAAAGGTTCATAGTCAAACAGTGAATCAACCAAAGGAGGCTCACATGGTCCATTTCAATGTTCCTGATATGACATGCGGCGGTTGCGCGAAGCGCATTCGTCGGGCAATCGCTCAGGCTCAAATGCCAGCGGGCGTCGAAGTAGAAATCGATGTGGCCGCGCGGCAGGTCCGCGTTCCTGGGCAAGCCGAAGACGACACTGTGGAGCTTGTCCGCTCCGCAATTGAGCGTGCTGGATACAAAGCAGACGCGGCGGTGAGTCCTGCATCTCGCCGAACAACCGGTGGCTGCTGCTGTGCGTCTCGGCCCGTAACCCCTGTTGATGTGGATCAAGACGGTGCAAGGCAGACGTCGTCATGCTGCAGTTGAACTACCAAGGAGACCATCATGCGTCTGAACATCGTCGCTGGGCTGTTGACAACCCTATTCGTGGCAGGCTGTGCCGTCGCGCAATCGCCAAAACCTGAGGACGAACACGCAGGCCACCACCCCGGAGATGCACAGAGCGGCGGCGTCACAACCCAGTCTGCCCCGGCAGCCACTGCCGCGTCTGCACCGGACGCCTTTGATCGTCAGATGAAGGCGATGCAGGAAATGCACAAAAAAATGCAGGCGGCCAAGACTCCCGCCGAACGCTCAGCGCTGATGGAGGAGCACATGAAGCTCATGCAGTCAGGCATGGCCACGATGGGCGCGGCTAGTTCTGGTGGCATGGGGATGGGAATGATGCAGCAAGGGGCGCAGACCAAACCTGCCATGCCTGCAGCCTCCGGAAACTCGGGTATGGGAGGCATGATGGGCATGCACGCTCAAATGGAGCGCCGTATGGCCATGATGGAGCAGATGATGCAAATGATGGTGGACCGCCAAGCAGCCATGCCATCCAAGTAGTCTCACCGCGAACGTTCTTTGCGGGGGAAGCTATCACTATTCCAAACGCTGGTGAGCTGCGCGAGGCTTGGTGACTCAGTCACTAACCACTGTGCAGTTGCGCCCGAGCGCCTTTGCCCTGTAAACAGCTTCATCAGAGCGTTTTAGCAGCCGGGCGAGGAAATCCGCTCCGGTTTGGTGTACTGCACATGCCAGCCCGACACTGACCGTTACTGGCCCCGCCAATGAGCGAACCCGTCTGGCGCATTTGTGCACCCGCTCCGCGATTCGGGCAGCGGCTTCTGCGTCCGCATCAGGTAACCAGAGGACGAATTCTTCCCCGCCGTATCGCGCCACCAGGTCCGAACCACGGGCGCCTGCCTGTAACTGGCGAGCAAAGTTCACCAGCACCCGGTCGCCCTCGGGATGGCCATGCGCATCGTTGATCCGTTTGAAGTAGTCCACGTCCACCATCAACAACGACACGGAACTCTGTCGAGAGGCCGTCCGTTGCCACTCTTGCACGGTCAATTCCAGCGCACGGCGGTTTTTAAGACCTGTAAGCGGATCAGAGAGACTCAGTTCCGAAAGCTGGCGATTCTGCAATTCAACCTGTTCATTGCTGGCGGCCAAGCGCTGGGCAAGACCCTGGGCCTCTGCACGGGCCTTGATCAACTCGCCTTCGAAACGGCTGCGTTCGCGGGCCACAAAAAAGGCCCATACGATGTGGTCGCCCGTCTCCAGGCGCTTGCTGACCGCATTGACCATGACAGGAACAGTCTCGCCGCCAACACCGCGCAGGTGGAGGAATACTTCGCGCGCACTCTTGGCGTGATGCAGCGTGGGAAACAGGTGGGTCTGGCTGAAAATTCGAGAAGCTGGTGTCAACAGTTCATCCATGGAGTGGCCGAGCCAAAACGCCTCCGTGCCCCCGATCAGGACAAGGAACTCCCTGTTCATCCGCACGATGTGCCCCACCGGGTCCGTGATCATCATCGCGCAAGGGATGTCATCAACCGCCAGCATGTTCCGCCCTCTCGGTTTCGCTCACGCTAAGGAGAGATATCGCTGCATGGCGGCCGTCACCAAGTGAGGATGACTCATGTGGGCGCAGTGTCCGGTCACGTCCAGCACTTCCAGCGTGCTGTCCCTGAGCTTCTTGTGCATGTATTCCCCCACCGAATGGGGCGCCAACGCATCGTTGCCATGCTGCAAGATCAGACTCGGCCGGGTCACGCGCGACAGCTCCTCTCTGGTATCCGCAAAGAAGGTTGCCTGCGCAAAGATACGAGCCATCGTAGGATCGGTTGAGCAGAAACTCTCGGACAGCTCTCCGCCCAGACTGTCTGCCTGCGGCGCTCCCGCCACAATGGGTGCGAGGTAGCTGGACCAGCCCATGAAGTTCTGGTCCATGAGGTCCAATAGGCCCTCCAAATCCTGGCGCTCGAACCCTCCAAGGTAGTCCGGAGCGTGATTGATGTAGCAAGGCGACGGGCCGACCAGAATCAGGCGATCAAAAAGCATAGGTCGCTCGATGGAGGCCAGCAGGCCGATGCTGGCGCTGACCGAATGTCCAACAAAATGCACTCCGCGCTCGATGCCCAATGCGTCGCATACATCCAGCAGATCTTGCACGTAGCCTTTCAGACTTGCGTACTTCACGGGGTCAAAGGCGGCCAAGTCTGATTGGCCGCAGCCGACGTAGTCGAACAAGACCTGGTGGCACTTACCTTCAAAGGCCGGAGTGATGTGTCGCCACATATGCTGGCTACACCCAAAGCCGTGCGCATAGACGAGCACGGGGACGTCCGGGCGAATTGCATCGATCACATGCACGTTGTTGCGCTTACGAATTTCCACTGTTGTTCTTTCCGGGCGGTCAGTCCGCAGATTTTGCACGCCTGACGCTTGCACCGTGCGCAAAATAGCATGCAAGCGTGCGCGATTGGGAGTGAGAAACAACTGGTTTATCGCTAGCACCAGCTTGCGCAACGCAGCGTTCAGCCTCCAGATGCCTCTGTTTTCACTCTCCTTGGCTTTCGCATCAGCACATAGGCTGCAGGAATCACGAACAAAGAAAGCAGCGGTGCGGTCACCATACCGCCCAGCATGGGAGCCGCGATGCGGCTCATGACCTCCGAGCCTGTCCCGCTGCTCCACACGATGGGCACCAGGCCCGCCAGAATGACTGCCACGGTCATGGCCTTGGGTCGCACGCGCAGCACGGCACCTTCCCGAATCGCGTCCAGCAGCTCTTCCAGTGTGGGCTGCCTGCCGTCTGGACATCTCTCTGCGAGTGCCTGCTTGAGGTAGATGAGCATGACCACCCCGAACTCTGCCGCGACCCCCGCCAGGGCGATGAAGCCCACACCGGTGGCGATGGACAGGTTGTAGTTCATCAGGTAGAGGAACCAGATGCCCCCGGTCAACGCGAATGGCAACGTCGCCATGATCAGTCCCGCCTCACCCATGCGCGAGAAGGTCAAGTACAAAAGCACGAAAATGATCAGCAAGGTGGCTGGTACCACCACCTTGAGGCGAGCATTGGCCCGCTCTAGGTACTCGAACTGGCCAGAGTACGTGATGCTGACTCCTGGCTGCAGCTTGATCTGTCGGCTCACCGCGTCGCGCAGGTCATTGGCCACCGATGCCAGATCTCGTCCCCGCACATCGACATATACCCAGCCCGATGGGCGGGCGTTCTCGCTTTTGAGCATGGGTGGCCCATCGGTGATGGCGATGCTGGCCACCGTACCCAGCGTGATCTGCTGCCCCATGGGGGTGGAGATGGGCAATTGGGCCAAGCGTTCGGGCGAGTCTCTCCACTCACGCGGATAGCGCAGGTTGATCGGGAAGCGGGCCAAGCCCTCGACCGTTTCCGAGACGTTTTCTCCACCGATGGCCCCGGAGACCACGGCCTGGATATCGGACACATTCAGCCCGTAGCGCCCCGCGGCCGTGCGATCGATGCGGACATCGACGTAGCGGCCCCCTGTCAGGCGCTCGGCCAGTGACGAGGCCACTCCCGGAATGCCTTTGGCGACCTGCTCGACCTGTGCCGCGATCCCATCGATCACCTGCAGGTCGTTGCCCGTCACCTTGACACCGATGGGGCTCTTGATGCCGGTTGCCAGCATGTCGATTCGGTTGCGAATGGGTGGAATCCAGATGTTGGACAGGCCGGGGATCTTGACGGCCTTGTCCAACTCTTCGATCAGGCCCTCGGGCGTCATTCCTGGACGCCATTGGTCTCTGGGCTTGAGCTTCACCGTGGTCTCGAACATTTCCAGCGGGGCCGGATCGGTGGCGGTCTCTGCGCGGCCCGCCTTGCCGAAGACGCGCTCGACCTCGGGCACCGTCTTGATCATCCGGTTGCTCAATTGCAGAAGCTCCGTGGCTCGCTGTGCCGACAGGCCCGGCAGGGCTGACGGCATGTACAGCAGATCGCCTTCATCCAGCCTGGGCAGGAACTCGCCCCCCAACCGCGACAGGGGCCAGATCGTGGTCGTCAGCGCCAGCACGGCGATGACCAGGGTGGATTTGGGACGATGCAAGACCCACTCAAGGCAAGGTCGGTACACGGCAATCAGCGCGCGGGTGATGGGGTTTTTCTGCTCGTCAGGGATACGCCCCCGGATCCAGTAGCCCATGAGGACCGGGATCAGCGTGACCGAGAGTGCCGCAGCTGCGGCCATCGCGTAGGTCTTCGTGAACGCCAGCGGTCCAAACAAGCGGCCTTCCTGTGCTTCCAGCGTAAAAACGGGCACAAAGGACAACGTGATGATAAGCAGCGAGAAGAACAGCGCGGGGCCCACCTCCTCGGCAGCTTCGGTGATCACTTTCCAGCGTTCTTCCCCCACCAGTTGGCGGTCGGGATGCTTGTGCTGCCAGGCCTCCAGCTTCTTGTGGGCGTTCTCGATCATCACCACTGCTGCATCGACCATGGCGCCCACGGCGATTGCAATCCCGCCCAGGGACATGATGTTGGCGTTGATGCCCTGGTAGCGCATCACCAGAAACGCCGCCATGATCCCCAGCGGCAGAGAAATGATGGCGACCAGCGCAGAACGCAGGTGCCAGAGGAACAAGACACAGACCACCGCCACCACAATGAACTCCTCTACGAGTTTGGTGCTGAGGTTCTGGATCGCCCGCTCGATGAGTGCGCTGCGGTCGTAGGTGGTGACGATCTCCACGCCCTGGGGCAGGCTGCTTTGCAGCTCGCTGAGTTTGGCCTTTACGGCCTGGATCGTTTCCTGGGCGTTCTTGCCAGATCGCAGCACGACCACGCCTCCAGCCACTTCCCCCTCGCCGTCGAGTTCAGCGATGCCGCGCCGCATTTCCGGCCCGATCTGGACGGTGGCGACATCCCCCAGGCGCACAGGCACCCCTGCGCGCGACACCAACGGGATGGCGCGGAAGTCGTCCAGCGTCTTGAGATAGCCGCTGGCGCGCACCATGTACTCGGCGCCGGACAGTTCCAGCACCGATCCCCCCGTTTCCTGGTTGGCATTCATGATGGCCTCGCGCACCTGCCCCTGAGTGAGGCCTTGGGACGCAAGCTTGATGGGGTCGAGCACGACCTGGTACTGCTTGACCATGCCACCGACCGATGCCACCTCGGCCACGTTGGGTAAGCTCTTGAGTTCGAACTTCAGGAACCAGTCCTGCAAGGCGCGAAGCTGGGCCAGGTCGTTTTTGCCGGTGCGATCTACCAGGGCGTACTGGAAGATCCAGCCCACCCCGGTGGCATCTGGGCCCAACGACGACTTGGCCGTAGCGGGTAGTCGTCCCTGCACCTGGTTCATGTACTCCAGCACCCGCGAGCGCGCCCAGTACAGGTCCGTGCCATCCTCGAACAGGATGTAGACGAATGAGTCGCCAAAGAACGAGAAACCTCGCACCGTCTTGGCGCCCGGGACGGACAGCATGGTGGTGGACAGCGGGTATGTGACCTGGTTCTCCACTATCTGCGGTGCTTGGCCGGGATAGGAAGTGCGAATGATGACCTGGACATCCGACAAATCGGGAAGAGCGTCCACGGGGGTGCTGCGCACACCCCACACGCCCCAGGCCGTAAGCATCACGGTCGCCAGCAGAACCAGGAGTCGGTTCGCCACCGACCAGCGGATCAGACGCGCGATCATGGCTTGATCCTTTCCACGGCAGTGATCACGAAGTCCTTGCCTTGCTGCTGGAAGGTGAACTTCACCTGCTGCTCGGGTTTCAGTGCTTTTGCCAGTTCTGGGTTTGCCAACTTGAATGGCATGGTCATGCCGGGCCACTTCAGTTCAGGCACGGCCTCGTGGGTAAGGGTCAGCTCGGTTGGCGTGACCTCATCGACCACCCCTCGCACCGTAAAGCTCTTGGACGCCGGAGCCGCAGAGGCCGAGGAACCCTGTTCAGCGATGGGTTGCGCGCTGCTGCCTGGAGGCTGTGCGGGCATGATGCCTCGCAGGCTGGCTTCCGAGTCGATCAGGAACTGTGCCGAGGCGACCACCTGTTGTCCTGCGGTGAGGCCGCCTTGAATGACGAGGCGGTCATCGATTTCCCCGCCGAGTTGCACCTGGACGGGGTGGTACTTGCCAGGACCGTCCACCACGTAGACCAACGCCCTCTTGCCGGTGCGGATCACCGCTTCGCTGGGCACCAGCAGCGCTGGTTGTGTGCGTCCGGCCAGGACGATCTGCCCGGACATGCCCGCCTTCAGGCGCTGGGTGGGGTTGGGAAGCTCCAGGCGCACGCGCACCGTGCGGGTGTCCCGGTTGGCCTCTGGGAGGATGCTCACGACCCGGGCGTTGAGGGTTTCGCCCGGAAACGCGGCCAATCGGACCTGGGCGTCCTGCCCCAGTTGCAAGGGACCGCTTTGCGCTTCAGGAACGGCCGCTTCGATCCAGACGCTGGCCAGGCCGTTTACGCGCACCAGACTGCCCCCCGAAGAGACCGTCATGCCCTGGCGCACCATCAGTTCAGCCACCATGCCGGCCTGCGGGAAGGTCACCGTGTAGCGGCCCTGAGGTTCGCCCGTGCGCTCCACCTGGGCCACGAGCGAGGCAGGCATGCCCAGCAGCGACAGCCGCTGGCGCGCTGCTGTCGTCAGCGACTCGTCCTTGAGCGCCCGGACCGCGAGAAACTCGCGCTGCGCAGCCACCCACTCTGGCAGCAGTAGATCGGCCAATGGCGCGCCTGCGGCCACCACGTCGCCCGGGGCCCGGGCGTAGACCCGCTCCACGAACCCGGCTGAGCGCGCCTGGACGATGCTCACATCCCGGTCATTGAGCTGGACCGTGCCCAGCACGTCCACATCGGACCCAATGTCGCGCTGCTCGACCATGGCGGTGCGCAGGCCGAGGGCTTGCACCGCCTGGGCGGAGACGCTCAATCCTGCGCCTTGTTGAGTGTCCTCATCGGCGTACTTGGGAACCAGGGCCATGTCCATGTAGGGCGATTTGCCAGGCTTGTCGAATTTCTGCGTCGGCACCATGGGGTCGTACCAGTACAGCACCTTGCGGTCGGTCTTCGCAGCTTCTGCAGATGCGGGCGTAGCGCCAGGTGCATGACTGCTTGCGATGCGCCATTGGGAGACTCCCCAGCCGAGGGCAATGCCTGCAGCAACCAGTGCCACAGCCACAACTGTTTTCCTGAAAACGGTATTGGTCATGTTGTTCTCCCTTCAGTCCGCGATCAGGCTGTTCAGGCGGGCAATCACGGTGTCCCGCTGTGCCTGCAGCTCAATGAGTCGCCAGTGCGCCTCCCGCACCTGGGCCCTTGTAGCCAGCACGGCGCTCAAATCGCCCTTGGCAGACTGGTAGTTGGCCAACGCGAGTTCGGCGCGCCCTTGTGCCAAGCCGATGCCAGCCGATTGCAGCCGCTCGATCTGACTGTTCAGTGCCGCCAGCTCTGAGGCGCTGTCCTCCAGCTCCTGTAGGTGCCTGCGGGTCACGTCCTCCTGCTCGGCTTCCAGGCGCTGCAGCTCCAGCTGCTTGGCCTTGATCTGGGGTCCCTGACGCCGCTCCTGTTGCCAGGGAAGATCAAAGGTCACCTGGAAAGACACCATGTCGCCCCAGCGGCGGTCGCGGCGGCTGTAGGCGACTTCCCAGGACCAATCACCCTTGGTTTCTGCCTGGGCTTCGCGCGTTTCCGCCAAGGCCATGGCTTGCATGGCGGGGTACTGCGCGAGTTCCGCGTGGCGGTGTACCTCTGACCGAAGCTGGTCCAAAGGGCGGCTCAGCGGCCCGGGAACTCCCTGCAGCGCCTCGTCGGCGCGGGCGCCAACCCAGCGCCGCAACATCGCCCTGGCCTTGGATCGGTCCCGCTGCAGATCGTCCCTGCGGTCCGACAGCGCAAGAGCCTCCTGCTTGGCCATCAGAAGATCGCCCGCCTGGGCCGTCCCCCCTGCGATGCGGGCAGGCAGGCTGTCCTGCAGGCGCTGGTTCTCACTCAGTAGACCGGCAAGCACCTGGTCGCGCTGTTCAATGGCCTGGGCCATGATCCAGGCTTGGCTCAGCTCCTGGCGGATCTGCAGACGCTGGACCCCCAGAGTGGCGCGTTCGCGCTCCACCTTGGCCTGGGCGCTGGCGATCTGCGCATCTCGTTTGGCACGGTTGGGAACCTCCTGCATCAGCGCCAGGCGTTGCATGGTCATGGACTCGCGCGTAAGGCTGAAGCGATCCATGCCGCTGATGGGAAAGTTCTCGACCCCGACCGAGAGCTTTGGATCCGGCAGAGTTCCCGCCGACTTCTGGGTACTGCTGGCTGCGTCAATCTGCAGCCGCTGGGCCGTGATACGAGGGCTGTGCTGCTCCGCCAGATCCAAGGCTTCGGCAAACCCCAGGGCGTGGGCCTGGTTGCCTGCAAGGCCGATGCCGGCCAGCAGGAATCCGAGAGCGCAAAGGCGCAGATGGTTGAGGTTGCGCACACGGATGCGCGGCGAGAGAGGATGAATGCGCAGTTGCGCAGGCAGGCGCTCGCAGGGAGCGCCGAAGGAGATGTTGGGCATGATAGTCCTCGAAATGAAGGGGCACGAAGTCAGACCTGCGCGCACGCTGCAAGGCAGCGCACACGCCGTGCACGTTCAATTCCGAAAGACCTGATGGGTCAGATAGATGGGGGGAGAGCCCGCTCGACTGTCCAGCTCTGCGTAGACAGCCCGAGGGTCAATATGGCGTTCTGAGTCCAGGATCACGGGCAGCACATAAGCAACCCAGATGGCGTGAGCCGCGAGCGCCTGCAGATCGAGACCTTGTAGCGAGGGGGAGGACAAGCTGTCGCCATCACAATGGGCTCGACACAGCTGAGGATCTTGCTCATCCATGGTTCCCGCCATAGCGTGGCAATCGGGCATGGAGGGCATGCCGACTGAGTCTTCCATGGCCATGCCCGCTTTTTGCATCGATGCCGCATGGGCTGCGGAGTCCAGCTTGGGACAGGCATAGGCCGCCAACGCGAACTGCATCAGAAGCAACACCGCGACCAGAACGCTGGTTATCCAGCGTCTTTGGCGCAACACGGTGTTCCTGACAGCGATCATGGTGCGAATGGTATCCAGAATGCCAGTCACGGACTTAACCCAGATCAAGTCCGTGCAAGCGGCCCCTCCTCAGCCCTTGCGCAGCCGCAGCGCGTTGGTGATCACCGACGCAGAACTCAGGCTCATCGCCAGGGCCGCAATCATTGGCGACAGCAGCCATCCGGTGAAGGGATACAGCAGCCCTGCGGCGATCGGGATGCCCAGCGCGTTGTAGAGGAAGGCAAACATCAGGTTCTGCTTCATATTGCCCACCGTCGCCTCCGACAATTCCCGCGCAGTGGAAATCCCTCGCAGATCGCCCTTGACCAGGGTGACCTGTGCGCTGTTCATCGCCACGTCGGTGCCGGTGCCCATCGCGATCCCCACATCCGCCTTGGCAAGGGCGGGCGCGTCGTTGATCCCGTCCCCCGCCATGGCGACAACACGGCCTTCGGCCTGCAGCCGCGACACCAGGGCCAGCTTGTCCGCAGGCTTGACTTCGCCATGGACCTCATCAATCCCCAGTTTGGCCCCCACCGCCTTGGCGGTGGTCATGCCGTCGCCCGTGGCCATGACAATGCGCAGTCCCGCCGCATGCAAGGTCGCCAGCGCTTCCGGCGTGCTGGCCTTGATGGCATCCGAGACCGCCAGCAGGCCTTGAAGCTGGCCATCGGCCGCCAGGTACATCACGCTGGCGCCTGTGGCGCGCAAGGCCTCTGCCTGCGAAAGCAGCGGATCTGCAGAAACCCCCACCTGCTCCATGAGGACCGTGTTGCCCAGGGCGAGTTGGCGCCCGGAGACACGCCCGCGTACACCGATGCCCGAGCCGGACTCAAAGTCCTCGGGCTTGTCCAGGGCGAGCCCCTTGGCGCGAGCTGCCTGGACAATGGCATCGGCCAGCGGATGCTCGCTGCCTTGGTCCAGACTGGCCGCCAGGCGCAGAACCTCATCCTCGGACAGACCGGGCATGGCCACTACACGTTCGAAGGAGGGCTTGCCTTCGGTGAGCGTGCCTGTTTTGTCCACGATCAGCGTGTCCACCTTGCGCAGGTTCTCGATGGCTGCCGCGTCCCTGAACAGCACGCCGCTGGTCGCCCCCCGGCCTGTGGCCACCATGATGGACATGGGAGTTGCCAGGCCCAACGCACAAGGGCACGCGATGATCAGCACCGCAACTGCATTGACCAGGCCGTAGACCCAGCGTGGCTCCGGACCGAACAGGCCCCACGCGAAGAGTGTGAGCAACGCGATACCCACCACAGCCATCACGAAGTAGCCCGCCACCTGGTCGGCCATGCGCTGCATGGGGGCCCGTGAGCGCTGTGCCTGCGCAACCATTTGAACGATCTGCGACAGCATGGTGGCGGAGCCCACCCGCTCGGACCGGATCACCAGTGCCCCGTTGGTATTGAGCGTGGCACCGATGACGGCATCACCAGGCCCTTTGACGATGGGCACCGGCTCGCCAGTGAGCATGGCTTCGTCCACCGCGCTGCTCCCCTCGACCACCACACCATCCACAGGAACCTTCTCGCCAGGCCGCACGCGCAAGAGGTCTCCCACATGGACATGGGACAAGGGAACATCACTCTCCTGACCGTTGGCGTCAATACGCCGCGCGGTCTTGGGGGCCAGGCCCAGCAGCGACTTGATGGCGGCCGAAGTCTGCGAGCGCGCCTTGAGCTCCAGCATCTGACCCAGCAGCGTGAGCGAGATGATGACCGCTGCAGCTTCGAAATACACCGCCACGCGCCCCATGGCCTGGAACGAGGCGGGAAACACCCCCGGCGCAACGGTCGCGACCACGCTATAGACAAATGCTGCGCCCGTTCCCAGACCAATCAGCGTCCACATGTTGGGACTGCGGTTCACGACCGACTGCGCACCGCGCAAGAAGAAGGGCCAGCCCGCCCACAGGACGATGGGTACCGTCAGCACCAGTTCAATCCAGCTCTGTGTGACCATCTCGAACCACTGCAACCGGTGCCCAAGCATGGCCAGGACGGTAACCACCACAGTGAGAGGCAGCGTCCACCAGAAGCGATGCCGGAAATCCACGAGCTCGGCGTTTTCTCCCTCATCCAGCGTGGGGAGCATGGGTTCCAGTGTCATGCCGCATTTAGGGCAGTTTCCGGGATGGTCTTGCCGCACCTCTGGGTGCATGGGGCAGGTGTAGATGGTGCCGGGCTGAGCTGTTTCTGGCTCACGCGCAACCTTGTCGGTACCGGGAGGCGTGACAGCGTACTTGTCCGGGTCCTCAACAAACTTCGTTTGGCACTTGGCGCTACAGAAGTAGTAGTGCAGCCCCTCATGCTCCGCCGAGTGATGCGATTGTTCCGTCACGTCCATACCGCAGACTGGATCTTTCAGTTTCGTCATGGGCGGCGGTGTATCCCCGTGGACCCCCTCATGATGCTGTTGGCCATGGTGGGTGTGATCGTGCGGTTCCGCGTTGGACATGAATGACCTCCCTGCAAATGTGTTGTGTGCCTGCAAGATTACTTTTTGCTCGAATCGCCTTCGTGAGAGCCGTGCCCCCCGTGCCCATGGAAGAGGTGCATCAACGGGCAAGCCAGCAAGAGCAGATAGGGCCAATAACCCGCAATGTGCGACCAGTGTTCCCTGAGCAAGAAGAATGCCCCGATGAGTGCAAGCATGATCACTGCGCCAATCAATTTGCGGCTGCCTCCGCTGGCGTTGGCAGCTTCTGCATGCCCTGTGGTGTGGTCGTGGTTCATGGCGATCTCCAAGAAGTGGCCATCGAGACAATGATGGTCCCGGTGAAAACAATAGGGCTTAACACGGTGGCAATGTCAAGCCTGAAAATAGAAATGCTCTAGCTGGCGGCACCCTTACGCATCCTGGTTTCGCACTGTGCAGTTCATTGGCAAAAGGGGCCTTTCAGAGTTCGTCAAGGAGGACGGGAAACAGGCCTAAAACATGAACGAGCGGCCAAGCACGTGGCGTGCTTCTGGATTGCACCCGCGAATACACAAACGTCATGCCTACCAGCGCGAATAGCTGCTACTGGCCTTCTGTCGTGTCAACGGCCCTCCGAACACCTGCACAGTCCAGGTGTCGAACGAATGTTTTATTGCCTCAGCCAAGCTCTTCAAGGTGTGCGGGTCGATGGTTGTCCAGAAGGAACGGCGGGGCGCCCAACGTCAGCCGTGGTTGAGCGAGGCGTGAGCATGTGGCCCGCAGCGTCAACCTTGACCATGCCCAGCCTCGGATGACTCCAGTAGCGCGTCCTTCCTTCTTCAGCCTGCGCTTTGACTGGCAGCACTTGATCTCGCACGTCAACGCCAGTGGGCGTCGCGAAAGAGGCTGCGGAAGCCAGGGACAGAGCAACTGCAAAGACAGACGCAAATAGATTGTTGGACATGATTTTGGCCCTCGCATAGGTCATTGAAACGTCAGCCTGGCTGACGACCTCACGTCACGCAGCCTGAAGAAATCCGTGCGCGTCGTGTTGAGGGGCAGTTTCGATCTTGGTCAATCACCGGAAGATGATGGGTGGATGACATTTTTGTAATGCAAAGAACCACCGCTGTGAGAGCACTCCGGGTTGATACGAGAGCGATGCTGCCATGTGCTCGGATGCGCATGCATTGCCAGTTGCTGTCAAAAGCGTAATCCGTCCGTCACCTCTAAGTCGGCGTGCGGTTTCTAGACTTCTTTCCGTGGTGCACAAAACGCCACCTGGATGGACCATACCGGGCATCCGGCGTCACAGGAGACCATCATGAAAGTTCGTACCGCAATCCTCGTCGCCAGCCTTGCTGCATCCGCTACAGCGTCGTTTGCGACATCCGTTTATCACGCAAGCCCTAGCCAGGAAGAAGGCGTCAGCCTGGCCGCAGACCATTTGGGCAACGCAGTCAGTCGCCAAGCGGTTGAAAACACCGTACTGGCCGCTCAGAAGGACGGTTCGCTGTACTGGATCAGCCGTGGCTATCCAGCCACTTATCCGCTCGTTCCGGGCCCCAAGCTGACCAAGACCCGCCAGCAAGTTCTGGATGAGCTGCAAACCTCCAAGCGCAATCCCGTGACCAGTGATGGCCTGCGTGACATCGGCGGCGAGGCAGGTTGGGTCAACGCCCGCCAACTGCCCTGAACCCTCTCAACGATCACCGGCACCCGCGTTCGCTCCAAAACCGGCCTGCGGTTGCACTTCAACCATCACCATTTATCCAAAAAGGAAACCCCATCATGAAACTCAAGTCCACGCTCATCATCCTTTCCCTCATCGCAGCTCCCGCGTTCGCATCAGACCAAACGGTCAGCAAGACGCGCGAACAAGTGCTGGCTGAATTGGCGCAGGCTCAGCAAAACGGCGAGATGCTTGCTCCTGGCGATTCGGGGATGACTCTCAAGCAAATCAACCCCGGAGCCTATCGCTCGGCTACTTCGACTCAGGCTCGCAAATCCCGCGAGCAAGTGCGGGAAGAATTGGAGCAGGCTATCCGTACGGGTGACATCATGGTGGCGGGTGAATTCGGGGTCAAACGCAATGAGTTGATGTCTGGTCGTTATCCGATCGTGGCAGGCAAGTCGTTGAAGACGCGGGAACAAGTCAAAAGTGAGTTGGCACGCGCCATCCGCGAAGGAGAAATCGTCGCTGTGGGCGAAGACGGTCGCAAGCTCAACGAAATCTATCCTGACCGCTACCATGCTGCGCAACATGCTGCCGTGGCCGCCACCTCGGACGAATCCACCAAGGCCCCTCGTTTCTAAACAGGTTCTCCGGGCAGTCGGCTGCTGATCTGGAGGGGCCTTTCGAAACAGGCCCTTCTCCAGTTGGCGCGCCGTGCATGTCTGCATCGCCAGCAGCAAGTGCGTGCGACATCTGCTTTTGTATCGCTATGCCCACCGCGCATCAGACTTGCATGTTCATCACATCGGTGTAGGCCTGAACAATGCGGTTGCGACTCTGAAGCGTGGCCTGAAACGCGATGTTCGACTTGACGCCAGCGAGCATCGTTTCTTCCAGACTGACCGTGGGATTACCGAATGTGACCTCGCGGCTCAGGCGACCAGACTCACTCTGCAACTGGCTTGTGGTTGAAAGCGCCTGCTTCATCGCGTCCAGAAAACCGCCTCCCTGGATGCTCGGTGCTTTGGGCACAGAGTTTCCCAGCGAACTGACAGGCAATAGTGCATCCAATGGCTTTGTCGTGACGTTCATGCCGAGGCTTTCTGGTGGCGAAGAGTTTGCGAAGTTCTGCCTCGAAATCTGTACCGAGGCGATGCCCAATCGTAGAGATTGGAGTTCGATCTGTAGCTTTCGCAACGCAAGGCGCCACCCGTCAATCCCGCCGTTCGGGATAACAGAAACTTCATCTTGCCGACATCGCCGTGGGTCGCCGCATCCCTGGGGCCCAAAGAGCCGAGCCCAAGCGAAGCGCGCCGCACGAAATAGCCGTGGCTCACAGCCGCTGCGAAATCTCCAGCAGTGGCTTGATGCTGGACCCAAAGCGGCTCATGGAGGCATGGTTCTGCTCCAGTTGGCTGTAGGGCAAATACCGGATTCCCAGCTCTGACACCCTGGAGAAGGCGGGCCTTTGAAGTTGCTCAGCGACCTTGTCTCTGCGATTGTCTGGAGCCACCAGAAACAGGGCGCAGTTGCCCGCAACCGGCGTTCCCAGGGCCAGATCGAGCATGCGTACGATGCCCGAATAGATGGACGTGGTGTGTTCGACTTCGAATGCGGCGGCGAATTGCGAGGTCTGGGGATCAACCCATACGACATCGATCAGTCGCACGGACTCCAGTCCTCGGTCCAGGCTGGCGGGCAACTGCGCCATGCATCCATCTCCCAGCAGCCCCCCGCCATAGGCGCGGCCCCGGTCGTTGGACGCTATCCAGACCTCAAAGCCGAGGGCCTTGCCCAGGTCGCGCAGCGAAGCCTGGACACCCGTGTGGGTCGCATCGCTCTCGGTCGCTTGGGACAGTTCTCGTTGCAATGCGGTGGATTCCTGCCGCACACGTTCAAGGTCTTCTTGCCAGAGAGCTGTCGCCGCTACATCCATTGATTGTGGCGGCGCTTCATATCGGCCACTGCCAATGTCAAACATGAGTCCTGCAATCGCGCCCAGATCGTTCGACAGTTTTAGCCGGTACCGCGCGTTCAAGCGCAGCAAGCCCTCCCGCATGGAGAGATAGTGGTCCCAGCGCCCAAGCTTCACGCGCCCCCCGGTCACCGCGTTGAAACCATTGACGATGGCCGTGTTGAAGGGAGAGACCAGCGTTGGGTGGATGAAATACAGCAAGTTGGCGACCGCTGGGCCCAAGCCTTTGATGCCAATCGCATCAATGCGCTGTATGGCGGCCACTACGTCTTCTGCGCAGTCACAGTGATCGCAGGTGTGCAGGAGGTCCGCAAAGGCGCGCTGGTTGCTCGTGTTCTCGTAGATGTCCGGAATCCGCAGCTTGGGCTTCCAGAGGAACGCGTGGTCCGCTCCCTTGAAAATCTGGCGCTGCTCTGCCACGGAACCCACGATCGTCTCCAGCGAGGAGCCTCGGTAGGCGTTGCCAAACGTTCCGCCCCGGATGTCCTCCACCACCTGCGCGATGCCTCGGCGAATGGAGCGGAAGTTCTTGATCCGCTGATCCCACAGGAACCAGGTGTTGTAGGTGCTGCTTGGATGTGCCTTCCAGCAGTCTATGAGGGTTGCCAGGGGGTCATGCATCTGTCGTGAGGTGCTTGCCAATGCTCTGTGCACTGGGGAAATACATCGAAAAACAAGTCCTGCCATCGGCCGAACTCACGGAAATCCGCCCCCGGTGCGCATGAACAATCGCCTGGGTAATGGACAAGCCCAGGCCCGCGCCGTCCGAGTCCAGCTGCTTGCGCGACTTGTCCGCCCGAAAGAAGCGGTCGAACAGGCGGGGGATCATCTGAGCATCGATGGAAGGTCCGGTGTTGACGACATCCACGGTGGTTCCGTGCAGGTCCCCTTGAATGTCCACGACCACCTGCTCGCCAGGTGGGGTGTAGCGAATGGCGTTGGACAGGAGGTTGCTGAGCGCCCGGCGCAGCATCAACCGGTCGCCAACGATCTCCGCCGCCCCGACCAATTGCAGTCGGACCTGCTTTTCTTCGGCAAGGGCCTCGTAGAAGTCAAACAAAGCCTGTGCTTCGTCATGGACCGCAATTCTCTCCGTGCTGGGAAGAATGAGCCCGTGGTCAGCCTTGGCCAGGAACAACATGTCAGCCACCATGCGGGCCAAGCGCTGGTACTCCTCGGCGTTGGAGGCCAATATTTCCTGGTACTCCTCGGAAGAACGAGCCTGGCTGAGCGTGACCTGCGTCTGTGTCATCAGATTGTTGATCGGCGTACGCAGCTCGTGAGCCAGGTCCGAAGAAAACTCGGACAGGCGGTCGAACTCCTCCTTCAGGCGCCGGAGCATCTCGTTGAGGGTGGTCGCCAGGTCGGCCATCTCCACCGGAAACTCCTGGGTTGGCATCCGCTCATCCAGTCGCTGTGCCGTGATGGCCATAGCGCGGGACCGCATGGCGCGAAGGGGGGCCAATCCATTCTTTGCGGCCCACCAGCCCAGGACCCCAGCCACCAGTGTTGCCAATGCCACGTAGCCCACAAGCACCCAAATCAATTCGTACATGAAGTGCTTGTGGTGGGCAATGTCCACCGCCACCCAGACCTGCAGCGGAGGCTCTGCGGAACCTGGCAGCGTCACGGCTTCGGTCATCCCCCGGTACTCACGCTCCTTGATTCGCCACGAGGCAACCCCCAAGCGGGAATGCTGGGTCCGCACGCTCAATTCCGCAGGAAACTCAAAGTCCTCCGTCGAGTACAGCGATTGACCATTGCGAAGCACGGTGACGAAGAGGCCCTCATGGCTGTGCAAAACGTCATCCAGCCGCGTCTTCAGATCCTGCGGCGACTTCGATTTGCCGATGACTTCACGCGTCAGGTGAACCTTGTCACGCAATGCATCGCGGTCAAGCTCCACAAAATGTCGGTCGATGGAAATTGCCACGAGAGTCCCCAGGCCGATCAGCACCAGGGCGGACGCCAAAGTGAAAAAGGCCGTCAGCCGCGTGGTGAGCGAGTACCTTGCCTTCACGCACTCTCCTCGGGAGCCTCAAGCACATACCCCATGCCTCGGACCGTCTGGATCAGCTTGACTTCGTAGGCATCATCCACTTTGGCGCGCAGCCGTCGCATCGCCACCTCGATCACATTGGAGTCGCTGTCGAAATTCATGTCCCAGACCTGTGATGCGATCAAGGAACGGGGCAGCACTTCCCCTTGGCGGCGCATCAACAGCTCCAGCAGTCCAAACTCCTTGGCAGTCAGGTCGATACGCTTGCCTGAGCGGATGACCCGCCGGCGCAGGAGGTCGAGTTCCAGATCAGCCACCTGCAGCAAAGTCACCTCGGTGCCGTTTCGTCCGCGCCGCAAGATGGTCCGCACCCGTGCCAGCAATTCCGCAAAGGAAAACGGCTTGACCAGGTAATCATCCGCACCCAGCTCCAGACCTTTGATCCGGTCCTGTACCTGATCCTTGGCGGTGAGGAATAGCACCGGCATCTCCTGGCCGTGGCGGCGCAGATTCGTGAGCACCTGCCAGCCGTCCATCCCAGGGAGCATGACATCCAAGATCACCAGGTCGTAGTCACCTTCCTGGGCAAGGTGCAGACCATCCACCCCGTTATGGACCAGATCGGCATTGAAGCCAGCTTCGCGCAACCCCTGGCGCAGGTACTCGCCGGTTTTGACTTCATCTTCAACGACCAAAATCTTCACGGGGTCCCCCTGGCACTGCGAATGGCCGCAAGTGTGCCTCCAGATCACAGGCTTTCGTGCACATGACAAAGATGTAATGAAGCCGTTATGTCCACGGAAGCCGTGGGCTCACACAATGCGTTGCATCAAGAACGCATGGTGAACCTATGAAAAATTCCTGGCTTTCACGACCTATCTCAAGCCGCTGGCTGGCCGCAGCGCTGGTGGCGCCGTCCATGGCATTTGCCCAAATGCCCGAGGCAGACTCCGCCAAGGTGGAGTATCAGCTGTCGTACCGATCAGCCCTGGCTGGCTTTGACGCGTACAAAGACCAACCCGTACAGCCCTGGAAGGCAGCCAACGACAAGGTCGGCGAAATCGGTGGATGGCGCACCTACGCCAAGGAAATGCGCCAGGCACCTTCCGCGTCTGGCCAGGAGCAGCCCGCACAAGGGCATGACGCACACCATGGAGGCAAGCAATGAGCCGCCCCTTGCGCATGCCCCGCGCCAAATTAATGGTCGTTGTGGCCGCCGTCACCGTTTTGTCTGGCTGCGCCAGTGTGAATCTGGAGCAAAACCTCTCCAGCGCCAACGCAGCTACAGGCGGCTTCACGGACGGTCAGCTCACTTTGGCACGGGGTCAGAACGAACGAGATGCCTTGCGCCAGCGCGCCTCCGATCTGCTGGCCAAGCCGCTCAGCCAAAAAGATGCCGTGCAGCTCGCGTTGGTCAACAGCCCGTCGCTGCAAGCGATCGTCGCGCAAAACTGGGCAGATGCCTCTAACGCAGCGCAATCGGGCCGCATTGCCAACCCGATTTTGACCTTGGAGCGCGTTCGCCTGGGCAGCGAAACTGAGATCGGACGCCTGTTGTCGTTCGGCCTGCTGGACCTGCTGACGCTGCCCATGCGCAAAGGCATCGCTGATCAGCGCATCAAACAAGCCCAGTTGCGCCTGAGCAGCGACGTGGTGGACCAAGTCACGCAGGTCCGGCAGTCGTGGGTGCGCGCCGTTGCGGCACAACAGACGCTCACCTATACCCAGCAGGTCGTTGCCAGCGCCCAGGCCAGTGCAGAGCTGTCCAAGCGCATGCAGGCGGTGGGTAACTTCAACAAGCTTGAGCGTGCCCGCCAGCAAGCGTTCTATGCCGACACGGCAACCCAGTTGGCCAGCGCCCAGCACCAGGTCACCGCAGCACGCGAGGAATTGGTCCGGCTGCTGGGCCTGGACGATAGCCAGGCGAAAGAACTCAAGCTGCCGGAGCGCTTGCCTGCGCTGCCCAAGGAGCCGCTGTCTTCGTTGGATGCAGGCCGCCAGGCGTCCAAGGGACGGCTCGACCTACAGATCGCCAGGGCCGACTATGACGCAGCTGCGCGCGCGCAAGGCTGGAACACGGTCACGACATACACGGACATCGAACTGGGAGTGCGGCGAGACTCTGTGTTCGATGGGACAGAGGGCACCCACTCGACACGTCGTGGTTTTGAGATCAGCCTGCAGCTTCCGATCTTCGACTGGGGCGGTTTGCGGCGCGACGCCATGAATGCACAGACGCTGGCGGCAGCCAGCCGCCTGGAGGCCACCGCCCGCGCTGCGGGGTCGAATCTGCGCGAAAGCTACTCGGCCTACCGCACTGCCTACGACATCGCCCGCCACTACCGCGATGAGGTGATCCCACTGCGAAAAGTCATCTCCGAAGAAAACCAGCTTCGCTACAACGGGATGCTGATCAGCGTTTTCGAATTGCTGGCGGACTCCCGCGATCAGGTCAGCTCGGTGATGGCTGCTCTGAATGCAGAACAACAGTTTTGGCTGGCGGACGCGGCGCTTCAAGCCTCCCTCATCGGCAAGCCCACCAGCGCAGGTGTCTCGGGCGGTGGCGCAACCGCAGCCGAAGCTGGTGCAGGTCACTGATCCCTCAAGGAAACTAACATGAATTCAAGAAGAGATTTTTTCCGATTTGCTGGCATTGCTGGGGGGGCTGTGGCCGCAGCGAGTGTGAGCCGGGTGGCGATGGCCGCTCTGCCAGAGCCAGTGTTCCAGACGAGTGCAGACACCATGGCGCCGCTGGTGCCCAATTCCGGGCGTCCTTACAACCCGGTAGTCACGCTCAACGGCTGGACGCTGCCTTGGCGCATGAACCAGGGGGTCAAAGAGTTCCACTTGGTAGCAGAACCCGTCGTGCGCGAAATGGCTCCTGGCTTCAAGGCCCACCTGTGGGGATACAACGGCCAGAGTCCCGGTCCCACCATTGAAGTCGTGGAAGGCGATCGCGTCCGCATTTTTGTGACCAACAAGCTGCCCGAGCACACCAGCATCCACTGGCATGGACAGCGTTTGCCCAACGGCATGGACGGCGTGGCGGGCTTGAACCAGCCAGCGATCCAGTCCGGCAAAACCTTCGTCTACGAGTTCGTTGCACGCCGTCCCGGTACGTTCATGTACCACCCGCATGCCGATGAAATGACCCAGATGGCCATGGGCATGATGGGTTTTTGGATCACGCATCCCAAGACCAAACATCCGCTGATCGACGAAGTGAACCGGGACTTCTGTTTCCTCCTGAGCGCCTACGACATCGAGCCCGGCGCCGCGACGCCCAAGGTCGCGGAAATGCTGAACTTCAATTTGTGGACCTGGAACAGCCGCATCTTTCCTGGCATCGATTCCTTGAACGTCCGGCTCAATGACAAGGTGCGGATTCGCATCGGTAATCTCACCATGACCAACCACCCGATGCATTTGCACGGACACGAGTTTCTGGTAACGGGCACGGACGGCGGTCCCACGCCCAAGAGCACCCGTCTCTATGAAGTGACAACCGACGTGGCCGTGGGCCAGATGCGCCAGATTGAGTTCCTCGCGGACGAAGAAGGCGACTGGGCGTTCCACTGCCACAAGAGCCACCACACCATGAATGCAATGGGTCACGACATTCCCACCATGATTGGCGTGGACCACCGCGGCGTTGCCAAGAAGATCAACAACCTGATCCCCGACTACATGGTCATGGGCGAGCGCGGCATGGCAGACATGACGGAAATGGAAATGCCCATTCCGGACAACACCATCCCGATGATGACCGGAGAAGGCCCGTTCGGCTCGGTCGAAATGGGCGGAATGTTCAGCGTCCTCAAAGTACGCCGCGACCAGAAGCCGGGCGACTACAAAAACCCGGGTTGGTACAAAAACCCGGAGGGCACGGTGGCCTACGAGTACACCGGTCCGATGGCGGAGCCTGCCCGCTTCAAGGCGGAAGGCGGCCAATCCATGCCCCGCAAAGAGAAGTCCAGTTCGGACACCGTCGTCAAGGTCAAAAAGCCGTCCTCGCACGGCGGCCACTGATCGCCTGCTTTCCCCATCAACAACCCAAGGTAAATATGAAACGCACCCTTTCCCTGATCGCTGCCTCAACCCTGGTGGCTCTGTCTTTCAATAGCCTGGCAGGTGGTACTCACAGCGGTGGTCACGGCCACGGAAGCGAGGAGTCAGCCATAGGACAGCCAGGTACAGCAAGCAAGGTAAGCCGCACGATCAATGTTGACATGGCTGACACCATGCGCTTCACGCCCGCGGCAATCTCCGTCAAGCAGGGCGAGACTATCAAGTTCGTAATTAAGAACGGTGGTCAGGTCAAACACGAATTCAGCCTAGGTACCGATGCCGAACTCAAGGAACACTACGAGACGATGAAGAAGTTCCCGGATATGGAGCATGACGAACCCAGCAAAGTGTCGCTGGCTCCAGGCAAGCAAGGGGAAATCATCTGGCAGTTCACAAAGGCTGGTGAAGTCAAGTTTGCCTGCCTTTACCCAGGTCATTACGACGCGGGCATGAAAGGCCAGGTCACGGTGGTGAAGAAGTAAGCGGAAAAGTCTTCTACGCGATTGAACAAGGAGTTCCTATGAAAAACGCAAACAGTCTTTTAATCGGCGCGATGTTGTCGCTGATCACCCTCATGCCGCTGTCGGCCACGGCACAGGCCACGGGCGACGCTGGCAAGCCAGCTGCCATGGCTGCGGCCTCTATGACTGATGGAGAGGTACGAAAGATCGACAAGGACGCTGGAAAAATCACCATCAAGCATGGTGACATCAAACATCTAGAGATGCCGGGGATGACCATGGTGTTCACAGCCAAGGACAAGGCCCTGCTCGACAAGGCTCAGGTTGGCGACAAGATCCGCTTCATGGTGATCAACGAGGGTGGAAAGATGGTCGTCACTGCCATCGAACCTGCCAAGTAGGGATAGAAGTGTTTCACGGCGCCCCAAGAAGGGGGTGCGCTTTCGCTCATACCTCAAACTACCAAGCAAAATTCATGAAAACGCTCCTTATTGCTCTGACTCTGACGGCCGCATCGTCCGCATTCGCCGCTGGCGACACCCAGGAAGCCACGCCCTATACCAACTCCAAGGCGCAAGCGCATGGCGAAGACCACAAGAAAGCCCGTCCTGCAACCGGTGTGAAGCGGACCAAGGATGGCGGTACAGCGCGGGGTGAAGGCTCTGGCCTTGCGGACACCAGCAAGGCCGAAGCCCGTGGTCAGGAAAAGGCCAATGCGCGTGAAGCCATGCCGCACAAGGAAGCCACTCCGGGCTCCACGCCTAAGTAATGCAAACAGGTGGGCCACAAGCGTGGCCCGCCCAAGTACGGGCTGGCCGCAATCGTGGTGCAAGGTGATGGCTCTGCAAGCCACCTCACGGCCTAGTTCAATGCCCGCTCCGATGCACGTGTACGCCACGCATCCATGTCATGAGATCCAAATGACTGGTTGTCGGCTTGTTGGTTACCCCAGAGTGAGCGGGGGCGGCCTTGGCACCGCGACGCTTCGGTTTGACAAAGCTAGCACTGTGATTGGGGGCCGAGGGACTGTCTGCGGCGAGGTTTTCCAGAATCGCGCAATGGGCATGATCGTCACCTGCGCACACAGAAACCAACTGCTCTAACGCCGATTTCATCTCGACAATTTCCCGTAGCTTCCGCCAAATGGCGCTCGGCTATCGCTTTTAACTGCCGACGGCGTGTGTCACCCCATTGCATTGGCCGATCCACTCCTTGATCTGGGGCCTGGAGTGTTAAGGTTGTTCGATTTGCCGATACCGTCTGGGTCAGGAAAACGCTGCCCAGCAATATCAAGCAAATGACAAGGATTCTTCGCACGGAGGAGCTGTACTCCAGCTGCCTGCCGGCGCCCTGAGCACTGCCAGTCAAATGCTGCGCTGATTCACCCGCTTTGACAGCGCGTCTGCACTCTCGCGTCGCTCGCTATACCGATCCACCAGATAGTCTGCACTATCGCGGGTCAGCAGCGTGAACTTCACCAGCTCTTCCATTACATCCACCACACGCTCGTAGTAGCTTGATGGCTTCATGCGGCCACTTTCGTCGAACTCCAAAAAGGCTTTTGCGACCGACGACTGGTTGGGGATGGTGATCATGCGCATCCACCGACCCAGTACCCGCATCTGATTGACGGCATTGAACGACTGCGAGCCACCCGAGACTTCCATCACCGCCAGGGTCTTGCCCTGTGTCGGCCGCACGGCCCCCACGGACAGAGGTATCCAGTCGATCTGCATCTTCAGGATGCCGGTCATCGCGCCATGGCGCTCCGGTGAGGTCCAGACCATGCCCTCCGCCCATTGGGCCAGCTCTCGCAACTCCACCACCTTCGGATGGCTGTCGGGCTCTGCGTCCGGCAGTGGCAGCCCTCGCGGATCGTAGATGCGGGTTTCAGCACCGAGGGCGCGCAGCAGTCGCGCAGCCTCTTCGGTCAGCAATCGGCTATAGGAGCGCTCTCTCACAGAGCCGTAGAGCAGCAGGATGCGGGGTGCATGGGTAGAACGCTGTGCGGGCACCAGTCGCTCAAGATCGGCCTGCTCGAAGAGCGTGGCATCAACGTTGGGAAGATCCGGATTCATACCAGTCCTTTGAAGAGTTCACGACCTTGACCACCAGCAGCATGACCGGCACCTCGATGAGCACCCCCACCACCGTGGCCAGGGCCGCACCCGAATGAAAACCGAACAGGCTGATGGCTGTCGCCACGGCCAGCTCGAAGAAGTTGGAAGCACCGATCAATGCTGATGGGCAGGCAATGGCATGCTTTTCTCCCGCTGCGCGATTGAGCCAATACGCCAGTGCCGAGTTGAAGAACACCTGGATCAGGATGGGTACGGCCAGCAATGCGATGACCAGGGGCTGCTGCAGGATGGCCTCGCCCTGGAACGCGAACAGCAGCACCAGGGTGAGCAGTAGCGCAGCAATGGACCAGGGACCAATGCGATGCAGCGCAGCGTCGAACACGGCTTGACCTCGGGCCAGCAGTGCCCGGCGCAACCATTGGGCCAGCACAACGGGAATCAAGATGTACAGGACGACAGAGGTGAGCAACGTGTCCCACGGCACCGTGATTGCCGACAGGCCCAGCAGGAAAGCCACGAGCGGCGCGAACGCGACGATCATGATGCTGTCGTTCAGCGCGACCTGGGACAGCGTGAACAGCGGGTCGCCCCCCGTGAGACGGCTCCACACGAACACCATGGCGGTGCACGGGGCGGCGGCCAGCAGGATCAAGCCAGCGATGTAGCTGTCGATCTGGTCAGCTGGCAGGTATGGGGCAAACCACTGACGTATGAACAGCCAGCCCAAAAAAGCCATGGAAAACGGCTTGACCAGCCAGTTCACGAACAAGGTGACCCCGATGCCGCGCATGTGGTTGCGCACTTCGCCCAGGGCGGCGAAGTCCACCTTGAGCAGCATCGGAATGATCATCACCCAGATGAGCAGGCCCACCGGAATGTTCACGCGGGCGACTTCCCACGCACCAATCGCGCGTGCTGTTCCAGGAAACACCTGGCCCAACCCGATCCCCACCACGATGCACAGCACCACCCAAACGGTGAGGTAGCGCTCGAACACGCTCATGCTGGATTTCTGCATCCCGTTTCTCAGTTTGTGACCAGTTGGCGAGCGGTGGTCTGAAGCACCGCCTTGGCCAGCTTGTCTTCGGGAAGGCTAACCAGCAGTTCGAGCCGACGCTTCATGGCGTGCAGCGTCTGGCGGAAGGCTTCAAGTTGCTGCTCGTCCGTGCCGTCGCCCTCGCTGGGGTCTGCATAGCCCCAGTGCGCTGTGGCGGGGTGGCCTAGCCAGATGGGGCAGACCTCGCCCGCCGCGTTGTCGCACACCGTGATGATCAGGTCCATCTGGGGCGCGTCGGGCGTGGCGAACTCATCCCAGCTCTTGCTGCGCAGGCCTTCGGTGGAAATGCCTGCTTTTTGCAGCACCTGCAGTCCGAGGGGGTTGGGCTGCTGGTTGTCGCGTGGGCTGCTCCCAGCGGAGTAGGCCTTGAACCGACCGGCACCCATGTCATTGAGCAGCGCTTCGGCCAGGATGCTGCGCGCCGAGTTGTGTGTGCAAAGAAAGAGAACTTTCAAGGGTTGTGGGGTTGCGCTCATGGTGAACTCCAGGGTCAATGGTGGTGAGATAGGTGAATCTGGGCTGAGCGCACAGGCGCTTGGGGCATGGATTGCCCTACAGGGAACCCTCAGCAGTTGCAGGAGGCGGCCTCTTCAGTGAGGCATAGCGCACCCTGGCAACAGTTTTCTGTCAGGTAGGCCAGCAGACCGTTCATGGTCTGGTACGAGGCGCGATACACCAGGTTGCGCCCGTGGCGCTCCTGGCTCACCAGGCCAGCATGGGCCAACTCTTTGAGGTGAAACGACAGGGTGTTGGAGGCTACTCCCAGCTGCTCGGAGATTGCGCCAGGGGTGAGACCATCCTTGCCTGCCACGACGAGTGCGCGGAAGACACGGAGGCGTACCTCTTGAGCAAGCGCTGCAAGCGAGCGGACAACTTCAGGCTCATTCATTTCTCAATAATACACCAATTATTGAAATA
The DNA here is from genome assembly GCF_007993815.1 of Acidovorax delafieldii. Lineage (GTDB taxonomy): Bacteria > Pseudomonadota > Gammaproteobacteria > Burkholderiales > Burkholderiaceae_C > Acidovorax > Acidovorax delafieldii. The sequence continues at coordinate 48,433 of NZ_VJWE01000018.1, read as the reverse complement.
TAAGCCGGCTAAATCCACTCCTATTTGCATGGCGAGTGGCGGCTCGGGAAATGCGATTCGCCCCAATGGCCGTGATGAGTGGCACGCTCCAAAATCACACACCCTGGCTCGACCATCGAGGTACGCAGTCCAAAAGGCGCCAGCATCGGTCAGGGGTGGCGGCTTGCATCCGAAATCCTTGATTGAAGGAATCAGTCAGTAGACTGATTGGTCTTCTCTCAGGGCCGTCAACAACAACAGAAGGGATTTCTCGACTGCGGCACGATCCCGCTCACTCAGGCAGGCAAGCAATTGCACTGCGTGGTCATCCAGGGCAGCATTCCAATGATTGACTGACTGAAACCCTTCGTCGGTGAGCGTGACCAACCATTTCCGGGAATCGGCGGGATTGGGCTCCTTGACGACCAGACCACGGGTCGCCAGTGCGTCAACAGAACGCGACACCCAACTTTTTTCGCGTCCAACCCGCCTGCCCAGTTCAGTCATCGCAAGCGTCCCGGAGCGCTCCAGTTCGGCGAGCAGATTGCATTGGCTGTTCATCTTGCTGTTGCGTTCCACTGACCTACTTTGCGATTGTGTGAACAAACGGGCGACCTCCCGCAACAGACTTCCCGAAATGGCCGTTGTCATTTTGGTGCGTATTGCAGTGGATAGTATGAAGTCTTGGATTTTTCGTGTGGCCAACTCTTCCACTCAAGAGCCAAGGCGGTCGGCTCATAGCGCCGAAACTAGCTAGTGGAAGTGAGCATGTTCAGCCAGCTATGCGGTCTGGCTACCTTCGTGCCCTTCGAAGAAGGCGCAGGCCATTGCCCACGACCAGCAAGCTGGCCCCCATGTCTGCGAAGACCGCCATCCACATGGTCGCGGTGCCGACCACCGCCATCACCAGGAAGACGCTTTTGATACCCAGTGCCAAAGAAATGTTCTGCCACAGAACGGCGTGAGTATGTTTGGACAGTCGCACCGTCTCGGCTACACGCTGCAGATCGTCGTTCATGATGACCACATCGGCTGCTTCCATGGCCGTGTCGGTTCCCGCCGCACCCATGGCAAAACCGATGTCAGCCTGCGCTAGCGCCGGCGCATCGTTGATGCCGTCGCCGGTCATTCCAGTGGCGCCATAGCGCTTTTGCATTTCCTTGATGGCGTCGAGCTTGGCTTCGGGGAGCAAATCGCCACGGGCTTCATCAATCCCGGCCTGGGCAGCGATGGCCTTTGCCGTGGCCGCGTTGTCACCCGTCAGCATCACCGGCGTCACTCCCAGCGCCTTGAGGTCGACGATGGCCTGTTTCGACGTCTCGCGAATGGTGTCCGCTACCGCAAACAGCGCCAGGACGCGCGATTCGTCCGCCAGGAGGGTGACCGTGCGGCCTTGTTTTTCTTGGATGGCCAGCTCCGCCTCCAACTCCGGACCGCACAGTCCTTGCTCATGGATCAGACGGTGATTGCCCAGCGTCAACCGCACACCATTGACCATGCCTTCGACGCCGCGCCCGGGCAGCGCTTTGAAGTTTTCAGCCTCGGGCCCCTTGATCTCCAGTCCCTGGACGATTGCCTTAGAGACAGGGTGGTCGGACCGAACCGCAAGGCTGGCAGCCATTTGCTGGACTTCCGTCTCATCAGCACCACCCCACACCTGCCACTTCACCAGCTTGGGTTTGCCTTCGGTGATGGTGCCGGTCTTGTCGAGCGCCACCGCCTTAAGGAGCCGGGCATCTTCCAGGTAGGTTCCGCCCTTGATCAGGATCCCGCGGCGCGCTCCTGCAGCCAATCCGCTGACCACCGTGACCGGCGTGGAAATGACCAGAGCGCACGGGCAGGCGATCACCAGCAGAACCAGGGCCTTGTAGAGCGCCTCCAGCCAGGTAAGGCCCATCAGAAAAGGAGTAAGGACAGCTACCGCCACGGCAATGGCGAAAACTGCGGGGGTGTAGATAGAGGCGAACCGGTCCACAAATCGCTGCGTCGGAGCGCGCGTTCCTTGCGCTTGTTCGACAGCTTGGATGATCCTGGCCAAGGTGGTATTGCTCGACAAGGCCGTAACCTCGAACTCCAGTTCACCGGTCTCGTTGATCGTGCCGGCGAACACCTGGTCTCCAGGTGCCTTGTCCACGGGGATGCTCTCGCCAGTCACAGGGGCCTGGTTGATGGCGCCGTTGCCCTTGGTCACCATACCATCCAGCGGCACGCGTTCGCCAGGCTTGATGCGCACGGTCGCTCCAATGGCCACCGAGGCCACCGGTGTAGCGGTCCATGCTCCGTTGGTGCCCAGTACCAAAGCCTCTTCGGGCGCCAGTTCCAGCAAGCCCTTGATAGCGTTTCGGGCCCGGTCCACTGCCTTGGCTTCGATGAGCTCCGCAATCGCGTACAGAGCCATCACCATCGCGGCTTCTGGCCACTGACCAATGAGGAATGCGCCGGTGACGGCCACCGACATCAGCGCATTGATGTTCAGCTTGCCGCGCAGCAGCGCCGCAATGCCTTTTTTGTAGGTGTCGATGCCGGCCAGCCAGATAGCCAGAGCGGCAATCGCCATGCCGGCCACTTTCCAAGCCATCTGGTCTGGCGCGAAGAACGCGAGAACCTCAGCCCCCGTGGCGAACACGAGTGCGGCAACCAAACGTGAGATGCCGCCTGCAAAACCATGTCCATGGTCGTCGCCTTCGGCGGATCCAACCACGTGTCCCCCCTTGGCTTCGCCCGCGTCTGCCACTGGTTGCGGATCGAAACCCGCATTGCGGATGGCTTCGAGTGCCAACGGGTAGGTGCCTTCCTCGGCCTCGATCTTCAGCGTCCGCGCGCCCAGCTGAAAACCCAGAGAGCGGATCCCATCCAGAGGCTCCAGCGCCCGCCGGATCTCCGACTCTTCGGCACTGCAGTCCATGGTGGCGATTCGGAACAGCTTGCCCTGGCCCGGGCGGCTTGTGGCGGCAGGGACCACTGCTGCGGAACTGGAACAGCCCGAGGAGCAGCAGGTGTCAACAGTGGTGGGAGGTATGCTTGTTTCTGATTTCATAGCGCAATTGGAAACCTTGAAGTGACTTTAAAGTCAAGCGGCAATGAAAATATCGCTGCTTCGTCCTACGTAAATCGGATCGCTTGTGACGCGCCGCGCTCCGTGGCCGCGTCACAAGCGATCCCAGTCTGTCGAAATCGCCATCAGTTAGGACGGATTTCGATTCCTACATTTGTCACCCCGTTCTCTGACGATGCGACTGGCTTGCCCTGATGCATGCGTGCAATAGCAGCGACTATGGCCAGCCCGAGGCCATGGTTGCTCTGCCCATGGCTGCGAGCAGGATCTGCACGGAAAAATCGGTCAAACAGCTGCGGGAGTAGCTCGGGATCGATAGTGCTGCCGTAGTTGGTGACACTGATCAACACACGGCCCTCATCGATAGTTCTGAGGTTGACTTGGACGATTGAGCCAGGGTTCGCGTATCGGGTGGCGTTGCCGAGCAAGTTCGACAGGGCCCGACGCAACAACGGCACGTCGAAAGCGCCATGCGCATCGCCGACCACCTTAGCGGTGAGACCAGCCTCGGCCAGTGCCGCTTCGTGGTAATCCAGTACGTCAGCAGCCACCGATGCAAGAGTCGCAACGGGGGCCCGACGTGCTCCCACACCCCGATCCGCCTGGGACAGGAACAGCATGTCATTGACGATGCCCGTCAGGCGGTGCAGCTCCTCCAAATTGGACGCCAGCACCTCGCGAATATCCGCCTGCTCAGGGCGCAGCAAAGCCAGTTCATTATTGGCAATGAGCGTGGCCAAAGGCGTGCACAACTCATGCGCCACGTCCGCATTGAAGCCTTCCATCTGGGAGTAGGCCTTCTCAATGCGAGCTAGGAGCGCGTTGAACTGGTCGATCAGAGGCACGAGCTCAAGGGGCTGCTCGGCGCTGTCGAGACGTTGATGCAGATTGTCAGCCGATACTGCACGCGTCTGGCTGGCCAGTCTTCGGACAGGCGCCAGGCCCAAGTTGACCAGGGAGAATCCGCCCAGTGATACGACGACGGCCCCACCGATGGCCGCGACCAGCAAAGTAAGAGCCAGTCGGTGCAACAACTGGTTGTCGGTTTGGATATCCAGCGACAGCTGGACGCGCAAGTTCTTTGGGAGAGTCTGGTCCGCAGTCTGTGCTACTTCGAACTGCCGTTGGCGCCAAACCGTCTTCGCATTCTGGTTGCGGGTGTGGGCGTAGATAACCATCCCGTCCGCCTGCGCGACTTCGAGCGACAGATCTCCGTGCCCCACAAGGAAGTCATCAAGTTTGTGCGCAAGGTCTTCCGAATCCCCATGCTCCTTGCCATCTCCCAGCAAATGCCGAATGACGTATTCCTTTTGCGCCAGCGTTTCCTCTTGCCGATCACGAAAGTTGAACTCGGTCACCAGATACACCGCCAGACAGACCACCCCGAGTCCGGCAAAGCTCTGCAGCGCCAGCCACCAAGACAACCGCTGGCGCAATGAGCGATGTTGGGCCAGCTCCTTCATCCGTTGCGGTCCTCCATCACGTATCCCATGCCGCGAATGGTGTGGAGCAGCGCAGTGCCAAACGGAACATCGATCTTGGTACGGAGGCGCCGGATCGCGACTTCCACCACGCTGGTATCGCTATCGAAATTCATGTCCCACACCTGCTCAGCGATCTCAGTGCGAGAAAGCACTTCGCCTTTTCTTCTCAGAAACAGAGTCAGCAGCAGAAACTCCTTCGCAGTCAACTCCAAGCGCTGGCCACACCGGGACGCTTTGCGCCGTACCAGGTCTAATTCCAGGTCGCCCAACCGCAGTTGCGTGGGCTCTGCGGCATCCCGCGCGCCATGGGTCCGCCGCAGCAGCACCTGGATGCGGGCGCTCAGTTCGGAAAACGCAAAGGGCTTGACCAGATAGTCGTCGGCACCGGTCTTGAGTCCCAACACCCGATCCTCGACGCTGACCCTTGCTGTCAACATCAAGACCGGGGTCTGCTTGGTCTTGCGAAAGGCCGTTAGAAGGCTGAAGCCGTCGATCCCTGGGAGCATCGCGTCCAAGACCAGCAGATCGTGCACGCCTTCCAGAGCCATGTGCAGGCCATCCACCCCGTTGTGCGCAATGTCCACCACGTAGCCGGCCTCTCCCAGGCCCTTGCGCAGGTACTCAGCCAGCTTGACTTCGTCTTCGATGAGCAGAATTTTCATGCTGCCATTCTCGAAGAATGCGGTCAGTTCGTAGTTTACAAATTTGTAATCTGGCTGTTGGCGCCGTGTCGCGCGCGGATTTTTACAGTGTCTCCGTGTCGAAAGGCATAGTCCCGGCAGATCGCCGAGGGCTAACTGATATCAAGGGACAACACCATGACTGCTCGCAAACCCCTCGCACTCACTCTGATCGCCTTCGCAATTGCGGCTCCAGGATTTTCATCTGCCTCGTCGCTGTACCATCCGGCTGGTGGCGAAGTGGGCATGACCACACATCCCGACCACATGCAGAGCGCGATGTCCCGTGGCGATGTGCTTCAGGCTGTCGAAGTAGCGCGCAAGGATGGCACGCTGGCAATCCTTTCGCGCGGAGGTGCGCTGCCAGTCAAAGCAACAGGCTCAACAAAGACGCGTGAGCAGGTTCAACAGGAGTTTCTCAACATGTCGGCAGCTGAAAAGAAGGCGCTTCTGGACATGAACGGCGGCGCTCGCTGATTTCCCAACCCAGTGCCCTTCAGCGGCCATCAAAGCCTCAGTGCGCCCTTCATGACGCATGCTAGACTTCAAAAATGCGCCGATTGATCGCCGTTCTTATGCTTGCATTGCTTCCGTTCCAGTTCAGCTGGTCTGCGGTGGCTGCCTATTGCATGCATGAGAGCTCAGCCGCGCAGTCTCAGCACCTTGGGCATCACGAACACAAGCATGAAGCCAAGGGCGGGAATGGTCAGGCCGAAAAGTCCAGCCAGGGAACCGATGCATTTGATGTTGACTGTTCAGTCTGTCATGGCGCGGGTATCGGGGCCTTGAACTGGTCAGATGCAAAGCCAGCCTTCGCCCATGAAAGCCGCGTGGAGCCTCCTTCAGGCAAGCGCCTGCTGGCTGTAACCCCCACGCCCCCAGACCGCCCTCAGTGGTCCGTCCTCGCCTGATCGGCGGGGGCATCTCACTTTTCTTTTTCAGTCTTGTCCGCCATCGCGGCGGAAGCAGTTGCGTGTGTTGCAGCTGAAGTGACTGACGAGTTGCCAGGCAGCTGCACGGTTGCCAGTCCGCCGATTCCCTCGTGTTTTGAAATCACTGGAGAATCGGATGTTCAAGGGTACTTACCTTCAAGAGATGCCGCACGCATGGCGCGGCGGTAGGAAGATCAAGCTCGCGGCAGGCGCCGCAGCTATATGGCTGAGCGCCTCGGGCGGTGCCTTTTCGCAGGGCTTGCCACCAGGGCACGTCGTTGGAGAACGAGCACCTCAGGCTGCTGCAGCCGCCACTGCGGAGCCATTGTCGTTGGCCAAGGCCATCGAATTGGCCCTGGAGGGAAATCCGGAGGTGGCTGCGGCGAAACGCCAATTGGAGGCAACCGAAGGACAGGTTCTTCAAGGACGCTCGCGCCCCAATCCAGAGCTTGCGTACTCCCTGGAAGACGCACGCTCCAAGACGCGTACGCAAAGCTGGCAACTCAATCTTCCCTTGGAACTGGGTGGGAAACGTGCGGCGCGCACCAAGGCGGCCGAAAAATCGCGCGAGCAAGCACAAGCCCAACTCGCCGAGCTGCAAGCCACCGTGCGGGCCAATGTCGCTGCCGCTTACTTTGATGTTCTGACTGCGCAGGAACGATTGGTACTGGCCAGAGACAGCGCAGCGCTGGCCAAATCCTCAACGGATACCGTCTCAAAGCGTGTAGCCGCTGGCAAAGTATCCCCTGTGGAAGAGTCCAAGGCCCGGGTTGCAGAAGCCGGCGTTCGCGTCGAACTCGCCCAGGCCGCGAGCGAACAACGCAATGCTCTGTCCCGCCTGTTCGCGCTGTTGGGACAGATCGATGCGCCTTACACCGTGCTGGAGGGCAAGGCCGAGAAACTGCCCTCGGTCCCGAGCCTCGCCGATCTCCAGCCCTTGATTTCTTCTGCGCCAGGCGTGGTACTTGCGCGAATCGAGGTGGATCGGCGCAAGGCATTGACCGCCCTGGAGCAAAGCAAGCGCGTGCCCGATGTCACCGTCAGCGTCGGCATGCAGCGCAGCAACGAAACGCAGCGCAACGTCCTTCTTTTCGGGGTCTCTGTGCCTCTTCCCGTCTTCGACCGCAACCAAGGCAACCTCCTGGAGGCGCTGAAACTTGAGGACAAGGCCCGCGATGAGCTGCAAGCAGCCTCCGTGCGCCTGCACAGCGAAGTGGCGCAGGCACAAGAGCGCCTTTCCACGATCACCGCAGAGGTTCAGTCACTGCAGCAGGACGTTCTGCCCGGTGCGAAGTCGGCCTATGACGCCGCCACCATTGGTTTCGAGAACGGTAAGTTCAATTTCCTGGAAGTGCTCGATGCCCAACGCACTTACTTCATAGCCAAATCCCAGTACCTCAAAGCCCTTGGCGAAGCACACCGTGCAGCGGCTGATATCGACCGCCTGCTCGGGGCCAGCATGGTTCCCGGCCTGATCGCAACGCAACACTGAGCATGACCATGAACACGAACTCCAGCAAATCCACCATCAGTAAAAAACACCTGATCGCCATTGCAGTAGTCCTCGCAATAGGGGTCGGCGCGGGAACCTTCATCTTGCAAGGTGGCGGCAAGCCCAGAGCCGCAGCCACCGAGGACGATGGCCACGGGCACGGCGGCCATGCCGAGGCCAAGGGACACGGCGACGGCGAGCACCATGGCAAGGGTAGCGAAAAGGGCCACGACGATGACAAGGGGCATGCCGATGGTGAACACCATGAAAAGAGCGAAGCCAAGGGACCACATGGCGGTACCGTGTTCAAGGAAGGCGACTTCAGCTTGGAAGCATTGTTGTCTGAAGACGGTGGCGAGCCTCGACTGCGAATCTGGCTGTCCGACAAAGATAAACCGCTGCCCCTGAATGCTGCAACGGTCACGGCAACTGTGACCCGCCCGACAGATGAAAAGCAGAAACTGACGTTTGCCGCTGAGAAAGACAGTCTTGTCAGCCGAGAGATCGTTGCTGAACCCCATTCGTTCGACATCGAGATCATTGCGCAGACTGCCACAGAGCCTTTCATGTTCGTGATGAGCAAGGAAGAAGGAAAGATCGAACTGACCGATGCCCAGATAAAGGCTGCATCCATCAGCCTGGACAATGCGGTCAAAGCCAACATCAAGACGGCGTTGCTCCTTCCCGGGGAGATACGCTTGAACGAAGATCGCACGTCTCACGTTGTTCCCCGGCTTGCGGGAGTCGTGGAAAGCGTCAATGCCAGCTTGGGCCAAGTGGTCAAGAAAGGACAAGTTTTGGCGGTGATCGCGAGCCCGACTGCTTCCGAGCAACGCAGCGAGCTGCAGACGGCCCAAAAGCGCTTAACGCTGGCAAAGACCACCTACGAGCGAGAAAAAAAGCTGTGGGAGCAGAAGGTGTCTGCCGAGCAGGACTACCTGCAGGCCAAGCAGGCCTTGAGCGAAGCAGAGGTCGCAGTAGCCAACGCCAATCAGAAACTGAGCGCGATGGGCCTGTCCGCCTCGTCGGTAGCAGGACTGAACCGTATCGAGTTGCGAGCGCCCTTTGATGGCATTGTCATCGAGAAGCACCTCAGTCTCGGCGAAGCCGTGAAGGAAGATACTGCGGTTTTCACCATCTCGGACCTTTCCCAAGTGTGGGCTGAGATCAATGTTCCTGCGAAAGATCTGCCATCGGTGCGCGTGGGCGAAAAGGTCACGATCAAGGCCACAGCCTTTGACGCCTCGGCCACAGGCACTGTCGCTTTTGTAGGAGCGCTCATTGGCGAGCAAACCCGCACGGCAAAAGCCCGCGTGGTTCTTGACAACCCCAAGGGCGCTTGGCGCCCCGGCCTGTTCGTCAATGTTGAGGTGGTGTCCGAAGAAGCGGCAGCGCCTGTAACCATCTCGGCCGACGCCGTCCAAAACGTCGGGGAAAAGCCGGTGGTCTTCCTCAAGGTTGATGGAGGCTTTATCGCTCAACCCGTGAAGCTGGGCCGAAGCGATGGCAAGCGGGTCGAAGTCCTCTCGGGTCTCAAAGCCGGTATGCCCTACGCCTCGACCGGCAGCTTCGTCGTGAAGTCTGAACTCGGCAAGGGATCTGCCGAACACACGCACTGATCGCGGAGCGCATACATGTTTGAAAAACTCATTCGATTCTCGATCGAACAGCGATGGTTGGTGCTTCTAGCGGCCCTGGGCATGGTGGCGCTTGGCGTCTTCAGCTACCAAAAGCTGCCTATCGATGCGGTCCCTGACATCACGAACGTCCAGGTTCAGATCAACACCCAGGCCGCAGGCTACTCGCCTTTGGAGACTGAGCAGCGGGTTACATACCCCATTGAGACGGTCATGGCTGGCCTGCCAAACCTGGAGCAGACCAGGTCGCTTTCGCGGTACGGTCTGTCGCAGGTGACCGTCATTTTTAAAGACGGAACCGACATCTATTTTGCTCGGCAGCTCGTCAACGAGCGTATCCAGGAGGCGCGCGACAAGCTGCCTGCCGGCATCACGCCAGCGCTGGGGCCCATCTCGACCGGGCTGGGCGAAATCTATCTCTGGACTGTCGAAACCAAGGACGGGGCGAAGAAGCCCGATGGCTCACCCTATACCGCAACAGACCTGCGCGAGATTCAGGACTGGATCATCAAGCCACAGCTGCGAAATGTTCCTGGCGTGACCGAGATCAATTCCATTGGCGGCTTTGCCAAGGAATACCAGATCGCGCCCATCCCTGAACGCCTGGCTTCTCTGGGCGTGACACTGCAGGATGTGGTCACTGCGCTGGACCGCAACAACGGCAATGTGGGCGCGGGCTATATCGAAAAGCGTGGCGAGCAGTATCTGATTCGTGCACCTGGTCAGGTGAAGTCGCTGGAAGACATCGGTAACGTGATCCTCAGCAGCGCCAACGGTGTTCCTGTGCGCGTTCGCGACGTGGCAGAAGTTGGCATTGGCCGGGAACTGCGCACAGGTGCTGCAACAGACAACGGACGCGAAGTGGTCCTCGGCACGGTGTTCATGCTGATCGGCGAGAACAGCCGGACTGTCTCGCAGGCGGTGGACAAGAAGATGTTGGAAGTCAACAAGAGCCTCCCAGAGGGGGTGCACGCGGTGACTGTCTACGACCGTACCGTGCTTGTTGACAAAGCCATCAGTACGGTGAAGAAGAACCTGCTGGAAGGCGCGGTTCTGGTGATCGTGATCCTGTTCCTCTTTCTGGGCAACATCCGTGCCGCCATCATCACGGCAATGGTCATCCCCTTGTCGATGCTCTTCACCTTCACGGGTATGGTTCAGTACAAGGTGAGCGCCAACCTGATGAGCCTGGGAGCGTTGGACTTCGGCATCATCATCGACGGAGCGGTGGTGATCGTTGAGAACTGCGTACGGAGACTTGCCCATGCACAAGCGCACCACGGTCGGCCACTGACGCGGGCTGAGCGCTTCCATGAGGTGTTTTTGGCATCCCAGGAGTCAAGGCGTCCATTGCTGTTCGGACAGCTCATCATCATGGTGGTGTACCTGCCCATCTTCGCGCTGACAGGCGTTGAAGGGAAGATGTTCCACCCCATGGCATTCACGGTGGTCGCGGCACTGCTGGGCGCCATGGTTCTGTCGGTGACATTCATCCCCGCAGCGGTGGCCCTGTTCATCGGCAATCGGGTCAGCGAGAAGGAAAACTTCCTGCTGGGCCATGCCAAGCGCTTGTATGGTCCACTGCTCGACCGTGTCATGGCCGCCAAGGCGGTCGTACTGACCGCAGCTGCAGTTGCGGTGATCTTGTGCGGGTTGATCGCCACGCGTATGGGCAGCGAGTTTGTACCCAATCTCAATGAAGGCGACTTTGCGATCCAGGCGCTGCGCATCCCAGGCACCAGCCTTTCCCAGTCAGTCCAAATGCAGCAGCAAATTGAAAGGACCTTGAAAGAGAAATTCCCCGAGATCGAGCGCATCTTCGCCAGAACCGGTACTGCGGAGATTGCCTCGGACCCCATGCCGCCGAACATTTCGGACGGGTACATCATGCTCAAGCCAATGGCCGAATGGCCCGAACCTCGAAAAACCCGCGACGAATTACTCGCGGCGATTCAGGAAGTCATCGGGAAAATCCCGGGCAACAACTATGAGTTCTCCCAGCCCATTCAGCTGCGCTTTAACGAGCTGATCTCCGGGGTGCGCAGTGACGTAGCCGTGAAGATCTTCGGTGACGACATGGATGTCCTGAACAAGTCCGCAGAAGAAGTCTCCGCAATGCTGCAGAAGATTCAGGGCTCCTCTGAGGTGAAGGTTGAGCAGACGACGGGGCTTCCGATGCTCACCGTGAACATCGACCGCCAGAAGGCTGCTCGCTATGGTCTGAACGTTGCCGACATTCAAGACACCGTGGCCACCGCTATCGGTGGACGCGAGGCCGGCACTATGTTCGAGGGCGACCGCAGATTCGACATCCTGGTTCGTCTGCCTGAATCCCTGCGCAACGATCTCGAAGGGATGAAGCGCCTTCCTATCCCGCTGCCGCGTTCTGCCAATGGGACAGAGGCCAAAACGAACTTCATCCCGCTGGGCGAGGTAGCAACATTCGAGCTTGCTCCTGGCCCCAACCAGGTGAGCCGAGAAAACGGCAAGCGCCGCATCGTCGTGAGCACCAACGTGCGCGGGCGCGATGTGGGCTCTTTCGTCGCAGAGGCTGAGAAAGGCCTGGCCCAGATCAAGATTCCTACCGGCTATTGGACGAGCTGGGGCGGAACCTTCGAGAACTTGCAGTCGGCCACGCAGCGCCTGCAGATCGTCGTGCCGGTGTCCCTGCTGCTGGTTTTCGTGCTGCTGTTCGCTATGTTCGGCAACGTCAAGGATGGTCTGCTGGTCTTCACCGGCATCCCATTCGCTTTGACGGGGGGCATCCTGGCGCTTTGGCTTCGCGACATTCCGATGTCTATCTCTGCGGCGGTCGGCTTCATCGCGCTTTCTGGGGTGGCCGTGCTCAATGGTCTGGTGATGATTTCGTACATCCGCAGCTTGAGGGAAGGCGGTGTGGGTCTTGACGAAGCAATCCGTGACGGAGCGCTCACCCGGCTACGGCCGGTTCTGATGACTGCCCTTGTGGCCTCGCTGGGCTTCATTCCTATGGCCATTGCGACAGGTACCGGCGCTGAAGTCCAGCGTCCCCTGGCCACTGTAGTGATCGGCGGAATTCTCTCGTCCACGCTGCTCACGCTTCTCGTACTGCCGATTCTTTACCGTCTGGCCCACCGACCCGATGAGGAAGATGAGGATGTGTCTGCTGAGCCATCGCATCCCCCGGACGTGTCTGCGCCCGTGTAGTTGAAACGGTCCCGCTCGCTAATTGCGGGACCGTCCCCTTTCTCCAACCCCTAAGGAACTGTCATGAAACTCTCACAACTCATTCTTGCCCTGTCAGTGTCGATCTCGGGCGCAGCCTTCGCTGCGGACAATCACGGCCACGACCTAAAGCCGATGCACGGTGGTGCTGTTGCAGAAGCCAAGGAGGTCGAATACGAATTAGTTGCCAGCGCCGACAAGCTGCAGCTCTATATGCGCGACCACGGGAAGCCCGTTGCTGTGACGGGGATGACTGCAAAGGTCACTCTACTGGCTGGCAGCGAGAAGCAGGAAGTTCAGCTCCAGGCCGGCGACGGCAAGCTGGAAGCGTCTGGCAGCTTCAAGGTTCCCGCAGGTACCAAAGCCGTCATCGTCGTCTCGAAGGCCGGCAAGTCGGTTGCCTCCGTGCGTTTCACGCTGAAGTAGTACGAAGCCTGGCCGGGGGGATCGCCTTCGCGACGCCCCAGTGGTGATCCATTTTTCGCAGTCCGTTCACGTCAAAACAACTGACCACAGAGCAACGAGTTCGATCCGCCCATCGGCAATATACCTATGCCGAAGGCAAAAAGGAGCGATCCATGTCAATGCCAGCGGCACAGGTCGCGCTTTTTGCCAAGCTGTTCTGGATTTGGATCGGCTTGTTGACCTCCGTGTTTGTGTTTTGGAGGTTGCGGCGTATCTGGCTCAAACGCCACCCGCCATTGGACGTGAGACTCAAGTACAGCCGACGCTTGGCCAAGAGACTGAGGGATCGGCAGGCAATGCGTTTGAAATACCGAAAAACACCGAAATCGCGGCACCGCCAGATGCAATCCAAGGAAACAGACCGTGGGTAAAAGTGCCGGAGTCGCTGACAAACCTGCAGTCGCTGATCAACAACCTCCACAGCAAAGAATCAGATCCATGACAAAAACTCCTGCACATTCCGGCACCCGCCGCCTCTGCGTGATCCTGACTTCTGTGCTGGCTGCTAGCTTGCTGGCGGGTTGTGCTACCCCTACTGGGGCCGATCCTTCCGCAGAAGCGCCATACTGTTACAAAGCCAGGAAGGGTCGAGTAATCGCATGCACTCGGGTGCCCGCACCCAGCCTGAATGCCGACGCTCAGGCGAAGCGCTTTAATCCCGATCCGAATGCGCTCACCGTCTATGTCGTGCGGCGCAACTGGGGAGATGGCGGGCGCTTTGTCAAGATCAGCGCGGATAACGAAATGACCGCAGAGACACTCCCTAACACGATGGTGCGCTTCAAGTTGAAGCCAGGAACGCATACGTTCACCTTGGATTTCGAAGGAGAGCGTCAAGTCGCAACTGTGGATGGCAAAGCCGGTGACCTACGATTTCTTCGTATCGATGGAACGGTTTGGGCGTGGAAGAGCACGTTTGTATGGGCGACTGACGGCGAGGATGCTATTCGGGAAAGGGCTTACAAGGCTCGCCTGGTCTCCGACCTGACGGTCAAGTGACCTCGGGGGAGCAGACAAAAAAATACCGGGGGTTCAGTGAACGTGTTGATGGTGCACATCAGGAGCATGGGGATGGGCGTGGGTCATAGGTTCATGGGTGTGCTTGTGACTGTGGCTGCCCTTTGGCATCACAGCGTGCGTATGTGAATGGTGCCCATCGTCGTGCCGGTGGGCATGCTCATGCTCAAGCACTTCGTGTGTGTGCTCGTGACCATGGCCTTCCGCCAAGTGCAGTACCACTCCCGTGGTTAAGGAGTACGCATGGCTCACGGATCGCCAGTTCGTGGACGCCGTGGCCGTGGCCATGATCACCCCCGGCCCGGTGGTTATCACGACAGGATTTATCGGCTTCCTCATCAGCGGCTTCTGGGGCGCGGTCGTCGCGGCGTTGGCAACCTTTATGCCCTGCTACTTGCTCACCGTGATTCCCGCGCCGTACTTCGAGAAGCATGGCAAACATCCTGGTGTGCTGGCGTTCGTTGACGAAGTGACTGCTGCTGCCGTGGGCGCCATTGCCGGTGCGGTGGTGGTGTTGGGCCAGCGATCCGTTGTGGATTTACCCACAGCTGCGCTGTTTCTTGCCACCGCTGCCGTCCTGTGGCGGTTCAAGAAGCTGCCCGCGCCTGTGGTGTTGCTTGCCGCTGCCTTGATGGGTCTGGCCGTGTATCCGCTTGTGGCCCACGTCCAACCCTGACCATTTGACGGAGAACCCCATTAACTACCAAATCCGTCCGCTGACGCTGAACCCCGATCAACTCTCTGGCTTTTCGAACCGTCTAATCACCAGCCACCACGAAAACAACTACTCGGGTGCGGTCAAGCGCCTGAATGCCATACGCAACGAACTCGCAGCGTTGGACTGGAGCAATGCTGCAACTTTCACCATCAATGGCCTCAAGCGCGGGGAGTTGATCGCCGCAAATTCAGCATTCCTGCACGAGCAGTATTTCGACAATCTGGGGGGCAACGGTGTATTGCCTTCCTGCGGGTTGTCCATTGCGCTCACGCGTGACTTTGGCTCCGTGGACGCTTGGCGCAGCCAGTTCACTGGGCTGGCCAAGGCCATGGGGGGGCGGATCGGGATGGGCCTTGCTGTCCTGGTCCTCCCGCGAGAGCCGCCTCATCAACCACTGGGCGGCCGACCCACACGCACCTCCTGGCCGGCGCAACGCCCGTACTGGCGCTGGACATGTACGAGCATGCGTACCAACTGGACTTCGGGGCCAAGGCGGGCGCCTATGTGGATGCCTACATGGCGAAATCCAGTGGGACAAGGTCTACAAGCGCTAAGGCGCTGCTGTCGAGGCGGATGCGTTGGCATTTGGCATCGACACAGGCTCTGCGCTGGCCGGTGCGGCAGGTGCGTTTGACTTGCGACTTGAGGAGGACTATCTGCAGAGCCCGCAGGTCATTGCCGGAGTGTCCTCGCGCGATCCGTCGCGCGTGTTGGAGTGGAGCCAGGAACTGGACGCCACGAAACCTGTGCGGCTGTATTGCTTGCGCGGCAAGGACATTG
Organism: Acidovorax delafieldii; assembly: GCF_007993815.1. Lineage (GTDB taxonomy): Bacteria > Pseudomonadota > Gammaproteobacteria > Burkholderiales > Burkholderiaceae_C > Acidovorax > Acidovorax delafieldii. The sequence goes on along the minus strand of NZ_VJWE01000018.1, from coordinate 32,990 downwards.
GCCGCTCTACGTTCCTGGCGCTGCGGGCACGCGGCATGAACGCGCGCTACCACGTGGGCGGCATCGAGGCCTGGCAAGCCGCTGCCCTGCCTCTGGAAACGCAAGGAGGTGCCGCATGAAATGGGTCACCCGCGAGCGGCCCAAGATCGACCGCATTGCCTGCCCCTGGCTGATTGCCCGGTTCATCGACAAAGAGCCGGAATTCCTCTATAAGCCTACAGCCTCGGTGCTTCAGGTGGCCCAGGACACGGGAGCGATCCCCTACGACGTGCGCGGCGTCGAATTGACCCACGACGGTGACCTGTGCAGCTTTGACGCCTTTCTCAAGAAGTACGAACTCACCGATCCCGTCCTACAGCAACTGACCGTGATCGTGCGGGGCGCAGACACATCCAGGCTGGACCTGGCGCCGCAGTCTGCGGGCCTCTAGGCGCTGTCGCTTGGCCTGTGCAAGACCTTCAGCGATGACCTTGAGATGCTAGGGCATGGCATGGTGATGTACAACGCGCTCCATGCTTGGTGTAAGTCCTGCTAGGCAGAAACCCACAATTGGCCCCCGAGTATGGCCGCATGACGGCGGGTGCTAGGCGGTGGCTCAGCCGCTTTACCAAGGCGTTGTGAGCGCATTTCCTGTGCATGACGCTTGCTCCGTTGGCCTGCGCGGCGCCCCCGGAAACGAAACTGACCACCGCGCAGATCCGCGCCACGCTGGGCGGGCACCATGTCACCGACGGACGCCATTGGGGGCATGACTATTTCCTGGACGGCCGCCTAGAGCGTTCAGAAAACGGCCGCACACGCGCCGGACGCTGGAGCACGCAGAACAACCAACTCTGCCTGCTGCTGCCCGAGGTCAGCAAGGTCTCGCCCGTCTGCTTTGACGTGGTGCGCGTGGGGGAGGAATTGCAGTATCGCGATGCGGGCAGTGTGGTGTACGCAGGCACGGTCAGAAAGAGTCCGTCTCGTTGAGGCTCCTCGTCAGTCTCTACGGCGTTTGCCCCGCCTTGGCCCCACGCGGGGCCTTCGGCACTATTGGAGGTTGGTCACACTTCCACGCGTTGAAGTAAACCTCATCGCCCACGGCCATGCCGGAGCCCGCGTCAACTCTGGCGAAGTGCCCACGGGTTCGGGTGACTTCCCGCCATCGGATGACTGCAATCTGGTCGGTGGGGCCGAGCTCCATTTGCCGGCAGCGAGAGCCGCTCACCTTCAAGAATTCGTCCGCTTGGATTAATTTGGTAACTTTGCCGACCCTCCAGCCTTCGGACCAAGCGTACCGGTCCTCGTAGACAGGTGTGCTGCAGCCGGAGATCGCAAGGAATGTCAGCGCAGCAGCTGACAAGAGCATTGATTTTTTCATCATGAAATTTCCTTAGCCGCTGTCTCGGTACCGCTCAATGAGTCAATGCCTGTGCTGATGGTGCACATCGGGCGCGTGGGGATGGGCATGAGTCACCGGCTCGTGAAAGTGCACATGGCTATGGCTCCCAGTGGGCATCACGTCATGGGAGTGCGTATGGTGTCCATCGTCGTGACGGTGGGCATGCTCATGCTCCAGCGGGTCATGCGCATGTTCATGCCCGTGACTTTCAGCCAAATGCAGCAGCACCCCCGCAAGCATCAGAAGACCACCGAGCAGCATCAGCCACCCCGCAGACCGTTCACCGAAGCCGAACGCTACAGCCGCACCGATGAAAGGTGCAAAGGCGAACACGGAGCCAGTCCGCGCCGCCCCAAAAGCCCGCTGCGCTAGAAGGTAGAACCGAAGACTCAAGCCATACCCCGTGGCCCCCACGGCAAAGAGCCCTAGAGCTGCCGTCAGGGTGGGCAAAGGCTCGCCCCACGCCATGGCAAGACATGCTGTCGCAGCGGCTCCCAGCGAGGCCTTTGCCATTACGACCTGGCTGGGATCGCGCTCGGCCAGTCCCCGGGACAGGGTGTTGTCCACGCCCCAGGCCACCGTCGCCAGTAGCACGGCAAGCAGACCGAGCAGCTGCGTGCCGCCCTGCAGGCCCTGGTCCATGACCAAAGCCATGCCACCGGCCAGCAAAAGAAGCATGGCTGCCCACACACGGCGGTCCATGGTCTCGCTATACAACCACCACGCCAGAGTGGCTGTGAACAGCGCTTCCAGCGTGAGCATGAGCGACGCGCTGGCGCCACTCGTGTGTTGCAGACCCCAGGACAGGGCGACAGGACCTAGGGCAGCGCCAAACCCCGCCATGCCGATGAGGCGCCAGGCGTCGGATCTTTGCAACCTTGCCTCGTGGGCAGCGGTCCGCAGGGACAAGGCACCAACGACAGCCGCCCCTGCATACAGCAGCGCAGCCGTCGTGAACGCCCCCAGCCCAGCACCCAGCCGTTGAACCAGCGGGGTGCTGATGCCAAACAAGGCTGCGGCCAGCAAGGCCAGCAGACCGCCTCGCAGTGCAGGCAAGGACAGAGAGCCGCGCGCCATGGGCCTTACTTCACCGTGAATCGTACAGTGACGGTCTTTTTGCTGTTGGTCGTGATCAGCGCAACCACCTTTGTGCCCTTGACCAACTTCACGCCCTTGGCCTCCAGCTTGTTGCCGCCTGCAGATTTCAGGGGCGCCTCTGCCTTTTCAGTGCCGTTCAGCACGGTGACCTTGCCGCCAAACTTGGATGCGTCCGCATCCTCGTCGTGGTCCACGATGTAGATTGCCGCGCCGTCAGCGGTGGCGACCAACTCGAACGACAGGTCGGAGGCGGTTTGCACCACGCCGCCGTGAGCAGGCTCGGCTGCACCATGGGCCATTACAGCAGGCGCACTTGTCAGGGATGCCATCACGATTGCGGTGGCTGCCAGCAGTTGGGAGAAGTTCTTTTTCATGGTCATTTGGGTTTCCTTCCGTTGAGTTTGTTTCACTGGCGCGCTTCAAAAGGCAGCGCACCAAGGCCTATCAAAAAGTGGGTGAGAATTAAGCTGGAGCCTGGGATCAGAAGGCCTCCTGGCCTATGGGTTCGCTTTCGGCTTGCGCGCTGCTGCCCTCAATCAAGCGCCGGGTGGCACTTTCGCCGAAAAGCCAGAACATCACGGGCGTCAGCAGCGTGTCCAGCAAGGTCGAGCTGACGAGTCCACCAAAAATCACGACCGCCACCGGATGCAGGATTTCCTTACCAGGTGCATCGGCCGCTAGCAGCAGCGGGGTCAGCGCAAAGGCAGCCACCAGCGCCGTCATCAACACCGGGGTCAACCGCTCCAGCGAGCCGCGCACGATCATGGGTTGGCCGAAGACCTCTCCCTCGAACTTGCACAGGTTGATGTAGTGGCTGACCTTCAAAATCCCGTTGCGCGTGGCAATGCCCGCCAGTGTTATGAAGCCCACCATGGATGCAACAGACAGGCTCACCCCCGCCAGCCACATCGCTACTACGCTGCCGATTAGCGCAAGCGGAATGTTGGCCATGATGATCCCGGCCAACACAGCCGACTTGTAGCGTACATACAGAACGAGAAAGATCATTGCCAAAGACACCAGCGACAAGCCGACGATCAGTTGCATCGCTTGCTCCTGGGCCTGGAACTGGCCTTCCAGACTCAGAAAGGTCCCCGGTGGCAATGGCGTCTTTGCCATCACCGCACGAATGTCTGCAATGACGCGGCCCATGTCGGAGCCGTCCGTGTTGGCATAAACGACGATGCGCCGACGACCGTTTTCTCGGCCAATCTGGTTGGGTCCATCGGTTTCCTGGACCGTGGCGATGGCAGACACCGGTATCTGCCCCGCAGGCGTGTCGATCAGCGTGCGAGCCAGATCCTGAGGACTGCGTTTGTCATCGGGCAGGCGCAGCACCAGTTCATAGCGGCGCAGGCCGTCCACAATCTGCGCACCATGGGCACCATCCGTCAGGGCCTGCAGCACCCGCACCGCCTCGCCCGGAGACAGCCCAACCTGCGCGGCCTTGCGGTGGTCCAGCCGTACCGTGATCTGGGGGATCAGCACCTGCTTTTCCACCGTCAGATCCACGAGCCCTGGAACGCCCGAGAGTCCCTGGCGCATCTGTTCGGCCAGGCCCCGCAAGGTGTCCGTATCGTCGCCGAAGATCTTGAGCGCGATCTGCGCCCGCACCCCTGACAAGAGGTGATCCAGGCGGTGGGAGATAGGCTGGCCAATGGCCACCTGGGCTGGAAGGACGGCCAAACGGGCACGGATGTCTGCCATCACGGCCTCGCGGTCCCGGGCGGACCGCTTCAGGTCCACATCAATCTCGGCCGAATGCACGCCTTCGGCATGTTCATCCAGCTCGGCCCGCCCCGTCCGGCGCCCCACCTGGGTGACCTCGGGAACCTCAGCGATCAGCGTCTCGGCCAACGCCCCCATGCGATTGGCTTCCGCCAGCGCAGTGCCTGGGTTGAACACCATGCCCAACACCAGCGAACCCTCATTGAAGGCAGGCAGAAAGGCGCGTGGAAAAAACGGGACGCTTGCAGATGCTGCAGCTACCGCCAGTGCAGCGACAGCCATCAGCACCTTGGCGCGAGAAAACGACCAGCTGAGCACTTGCGCATCCCGCCGCTTGAGCCAGGCGACCAGGGTGCTGTCACCATGGTCCAACCGTTTCATCCCCGGCAACAGGTAAAGGCACAGCACGGGCGTAACCGTCATTGAGACCAGCATCGACGCCAGCACCGACACGATGTAGGCGATGCCCAGGGGCGTGAACAGGCGGCCCTCGATGCCCGGCAGCGCAAAGAGCGGCACAAACACCAGCACCACGATAGCGGTGGCGTAGACGATGCCCGAGCGGACTTCCACGCTCGCCCGGCGCACGACCTCCAGCGTGGACAGTGGATTGCCCTGGGCACGGTTTTGCTTCAGCCTGCGCAGGATGTTCTCCACATCGACCACCGCATCGTCCACCAGTTCGCCAATGGCAATGGCCAGGCCACCCAGAGTCATGACGTTGATGGACTGGTCCAGCAGCCGGAAGACCATGGCCGTCACGGCCAGCGACAAGGGAATTGCCACGAGCGAGATCAAAGTGGTTCGCGCGGACAACAGGAAGGCGAACAACACGATGGCCACCATGATGGCGCCGTCCCGCAAAGCCTCGGTCACGTTGCCGATGGACGCCTCGATGAAGTCCGCCTGACGAAACAACACCTTCGGAGCAGCCAAGCCCACGGGCAGCCCCTGTTTGAGATCCCCTAATGCCGCTTCGATGGCGTGGGTGAGCTTGACGGTATCGGCCGCAGGCTGCTTTTGCACACTGACGATGACGGCAGGCACGCCGCTGTATCCGGCGTCACCGCGCTTCATGGCGGCAGCGAACCGGACATTGGCCACCTGTTCCAGCAAGATGGCTCGGCCATCCTTCCAGGCCACCGCCACACCCTGCAGGTCCTCGACACGGCTGGTACGGCCGATGTGGCGGATGAGGAATTCACGGCTGTTGAGGTCGATGAAGCCACCTCCCGCATTCCCCGCAAAGCCTCGAAGGGCCTGCTCGATCTGCGTCAATGTCACCCCGAACTGTGCCATGCGTGCCGTGTCCGGCTCCACCCGCAACTGGCGCACTTCGCCGCCGATGGGGATGACCTGTGAAACCCCTGGAATCGACAGCAGTCTTGGGCGCAGCACGAAGTCCGCGTACTCACGGGCCTGCATGGGTGTCGCTGCGGCGGCCTCACCATCGCCTGCTGCCAACGGCAGTGCGATGAGCATGACTTCGCCCATGATGGAAGACACTGGCCCCATGACGGGCGTGATGCCCCCTGGGAGTTGCTCCCGCACCAGTGCCAGGCGCTCCGCCACGAGCTGGCGGTTGCGGTAGATGTCCGTCCCCCAATCGAACTCGGCATAGAGAATGGACAGGCCAACCCCAGATGTAGAGCGAACCCGCGTGACCCCCGGCATGCCGTTGAGCGCGGTCTCCAGAGGGAAGGTCACCAGCTGCTCGACTTCTTCGGGCGCCATACCTCCTGCTTCCGTCAAGACGGTGACCAGGGGTTTGTTGAGGTCGGGAAACACATCGACTGGCGTGCGCCATGCGGTGATAGCCCCGTAGACCATCAGCAGCGCCGCGACCGCCAGGACGAACAGGCGGTTGTGAAGGCTGTTCCTTACGATCCAATTGAACATTGCGTGGGCTCCGTTCAGCGGATCTGTGCGATCAGCGGCGCACCTTGCACCACCACGCGGTTGTCAGCGCCCAGGCCCTGTGTGACGACCACCGTGGCGGCGTCCAGGGACCGGTACTGCACCGGCTGGGGAATGTAGCGCTCTGCGCCGGACTTGATCCAGACCACCGGTTCGTTGGCGCTGTTGCGCACGACGGCCTGCGCAGGCAGGACAAAGCCTTTGACTTGCTCGTTCAACGAGGCCACGACGGTGACGGGCTGTCCGACCGCCAGCGGCAAAGCCTTGCCCGATTGCTCAGGGACCGCCCTGAAGGTCATTGGCAGCACGCCATCGCGCAAGCTACGCGCAGCGCCGATCAGCTGCAACTTGACGCCAGGCACCCCCTGCAAGTGGGCTGTACCCGTGCGTGCGGGCAAGCCAGGATCTGCCGTAGTGGCCTCCACCAGCACGCGTGCTGGGTCAATCACCTCGAACAACACTTCGCGGGCCTCAACCACCTGGCCTTTGGTCGCATCAGCCCTTGCAAGCACCCCGGAGACGGGGGCCAGCAAGGCCTCTCGTGCAGCAAGGCTCGCGCCAATGCTTTTTTCGCGCGCGGTGAGGCTCTGCAGCTCAGCACGTGCCGCCTCGATCTCCTTGCGCGGCACCGTGCCTTCGAGGGACTGCAGCCGCTGCACACGCTGTGCAGCCAGTTCACGGCCACTGCGCAACTCTGCCAGTTGGGCCTGCTGGTTTGCCAAGGCATAGGGCTCTGCGTGGTGAGCCACATAGGCCAACACCTCCCCCTGGCGCACGGTCTGGCCGGCGACCGGTAGCCCGCGAGGGCCCGCTTCGATCCGGCCCCCATGGATTGCCTGGACACGACCGCTCGCATTGGGGTCCATCACCACCCGCCCTGACAATTCGATGGTGGCTGCGGCCTGGGTTTCCGGGGTCAACTGCGTGCGGATGCCCAGGCGCCGTTGGGCGAGCATCGGAACGTTGACACTACCGTCTGGCAACCGCATCAAACCGGATGCGTTGACCGCCGTGGGGGCATCCAGATGCTCACCGTTCGGACCATGGGCACCCGGCGCTGCGACGGCAACAGGTGGGAACATCGCCGCGATGCACGTGATGACACTCAAGCCGAAAACATGAAGCATGCTGGTTGCCTTGGTTTTTTGCGTCGATGAGTTCACAGCGCACCTCCTTTGGAGGACGTACCTGCAGCCTTTGGCGTGCGACCAAAGAACCAACCGACCGCCGCCAAGACGACCAAGGCCAGAGCCAGCCAGACCGTTCGGGAGGGCCCATGGGCGTGACCGTCGTCGTGGGAGTGGCCATGGTCATCGAGCACGGCGCCCGCGACCGTGAGGGTGCCGTCCAGAAGGTCGGAGTCATTGCCCGCCAGTACGGTGACCACCATGGGATGGTCACCGGGCGCAGCCAGGGCCTTGAGCATGTTTGCATCGTCGATCGCGTAGTCCCCCATGTCCGCGTGGAACTTGGCAGGCGCCTTGAGATTACCCGTCTCCACTTCGACCGTGGCGTTGAGCACAGGTTCGTTGGTTGCAAAGCGGTTGATCAGGATGGACAACTCTCCGCCCTGCAGTCGGCCCACCAGCTCGAAGGCTTCCGAGCGCGCTTCAAAACTAGGCACGGGGCCGCTGTTGGCACCTGCTTGAGCGGGGGCATCCAGGTGCTCACCATTGGGACCGTGCGCGCCTGGCGCGGCATAGCTGGGTGTACCGGCAAGCACCAGCACGGCAAAGACTGCCCCCAGCAATGAGAGGCGGGAACGAGAGGGGAATAGATTCAAGAGATTCATGGAAGGATTCCGAGAGATTGCTGGAGGCGGGCGCGGGCCAGGCCTAGAGCCACTTGCTGGCGCGCGAAGCTGGTGTCGGCCTGGGTAGCTGCAGCGAGCGCGCGCAACAACTCCGGCAGCGGTGTTTCTCCGGCTTTGAAAGACCGTTCAATGAGCATGGCACGCTCCCGCAGGAGTGCCGAGCGCTGGCGCTCCGCCTCCAGTTGCTGCTCGGCCGTGTGCACCGCAGCCTGCGCCATCGCTGCATCAGCAGCCAGCCGCTCCTCAGTTCGCTGTTTCGTGGTCAGCGCTACATCCAGCTCACTCAGTGCGGCAGCTTGCAGCGGTTGGTTGCGGCTCGCTGTGCCCAGGGGAATGCGCACGCCGACGCCGATGCTGTTTTGAGCCGACTCACCCCGCCCGGGGGTGTCTTGTCGGATCCGCAGCAAGAGCTCTGGAGGGTCGCGCCGAGTGGCGGCCACCACGTCCAGCCGCTTGCGAGCGCGCTCAACCGTCAGTGCAGCAACACGCGCATCAGGGTGGGTTTCAACGGCGAAGTGCGCCTCGCCCGGTGAAACTGCAGCGCCATCAGAAACCGAGACAGACGTGAGGTCAGGCGCTATGGCTATGCCCGTCAGGGTCATCCATTGAGACTGGCTGGCGCTCAGACGCTGGCGTGCCGCCAACTGTGCAGATTGCGCCGCCAGAGCTTCGGATTGAGCGGCAAGCGCATCCGCGTGGGCCAGATCACCCGCTTTGACACGGCGCCGTACGTCGTCGGAGATCTCGTGCAGAGATCGCACTTGGGCGTCCGCCAGGTCGGACTCGGCCTTTTGCGCGGCAATGCCCCAGGCGGCTTCCCGCACCAGTCCCGCGAAATGCAGGCGCCCCGCTTGAATGGCAGCCTGTGACAGCTCTACGTCGGCATCCACAGCAGCGCCGCGTGCATTGCGCTGCCCAGGCAACCACAGCGGCCACGCCAGGCCGGCCTCGGCTTCTCTGCGTCCTACCGACGTTTGCCAGCGGTCGTCCCGGTAGGAAAACTCCACTGCAGGGGGGGCCGCCCACAGGCTGGAGATCGCCACCCGTTCGGCAGTAGCCCGCTGTGTCTGACCTTCGGCTTCTCTTGCCTGCGTGGCGCGCTGCCATGCAGCCTCGACAGCTTGTGCCAGTGTGGGAGCCATGGGCGATGCCGTGGCTGAAAGCGATGGGGCGGTATTGGACTGCGCAACCGCAGCGCCAACGAGGACGCAGCTCAAAGCACAGCCTGCGGCACAACGCACCGCAAGCCCGGAAATAACAAAACGCACGTGATTCCTGACCGATCAAAGGCGGCAAACCAGGATCGTTGACGCATCAGCGCCTGATCAAAGTAGTACCGCACCGATGAACAACCCCGCTTTCGTGTGGAAAGCGCGGCGCTAAGGGTGGATCAGGAAATCAGTCGGGGAGGTCGTCGTAAACCGTCCAGATGAGGGGACGGGCTGACGGATTCGGCGGTCACAGCCGGTGCGGGCGAGCGGTCGAGAGGAAGCGACAGCTGGGGGAAGTGGAAAAGTGCTGCGGTCCCTGGGCCTGCTTCTGCAAGCATGTGCTGAATCGACTCCAGAGAGTCGTCTTGGTGCATCACACCGTGTTCGTCATGGTGGTGCGCGGAGCCTTCCAGATGCATTTCAGCATGCATCGCCTGGAACTCCCCATCGTGGTCGAACGCAGCCGTCTGGCGGGCCGTTGCGAAGGCCTGGCAGAAGAAGGAGAGCAACAGGATGACTGCGAGCAGTCGGCGCATGAAGTAGATAACGGGCTATTGGGAGCTGATCGCAATCATAGCTATACTGGAATGCTCACCTGCAAAATCCATGTCAAGCGGACAGGTTTCGCAAGTGATCGGTCCACGGCGAGGTCACGGCTGAACAGCTGCTCACCCGGGATTACACCGCCAAGGCGGTCGGTGACTTAGCAATGTCCGGTATCCGCTTTAACGGACATTCAAACGCTCAGTTTGAACGACAGCAACCAGCCTAAACCTGACCCCACAACTTTGGTATCGCCTTCGCATATCCCCTCAGGCCAATCGTTGGCTTCTCAGAATCTCCGTGAGCGCTTACTGCAAACCTCCCACGAACTCCCGGCAAAAATGAGGCGGATCTAGCTGGTTGGGAGAATTTTCAAGTTGACAAAATGTCTCGCGAATTCGCTGTCAAATCGGGCTTTCTGATGCAATTCCTAAAGACAGCTTGCCAGATACGAATGCTGCCCAAGCATTCATAACCTCTCGTCGTTGTTCCAACAAATCGGTGCGATGGTAGGCCGCTTCGACTTTATCTTTGATGGTGTGGGCCAAGGACCGCTCGGCCAGATCTCGTGAGTAGCCCATCTCGCTGCACCAATCCCGAAAACTGGACCGAAACCCATGGGTAGTCGCGACTCTTCCTGGCGTGTCGCTCCGTGCTTTCAGCTTTCGAAGTAGTGAAGTCAGAGCCATATCCGAGAGCTCAACCCGATCGCGAATCGACGGAAAGACAAGGTTCTCATGTTGACCCTTCTGCCTTTCAATTAACGTCATTGCACGTGGGGAGAGGGGAATGCGATGGGGAAGCTTTGCCTTCATTCGCTCCGCAGGAATCGTCCATACTTTGTTCTTCAGATCAAGCTCGCTCCAGCGCATTCCTCGTGCTTCCCCTGAGCGACTGGCCGTCAAGATCACAAACTCAAGCATTGTGCGCGTCACCTCTGGTCGAGTACTTTGCCAGAGGTGTTCCTGCACAAACTTCGGAATCTCGCGCCATGGCATAGCGGGATGATGCTGAGTTCGTACAGCCTTGCCTGGCTGCTGCGCGAGCAGGTGTCCAACCACGTCAACAGGGTTCGATTGGCAGTATCCGTGGGCCCAGCCCCAGGCAATCACAGCATGAATGCGCTGTTTGACCCGGCTTGCTGTTTCTGCCTTTGTGAGCCAGATGGGTTTCAGGACCTCTGCGACATCACCTGGTTGGATTTCATGAAGAAATTTCCCTCCAAGCCTTGGGAAAACGTACTCCTCTAAGGTGTTGATCCATTGTCGGCCATGCTTTGGGTTCTTCCAGCCAGGAAGAAGGTCACTGTGCAGATCCAAAGCAGCCTCTTTGAATGTAGGAATTTTGGGCTTGTCTGCAAGCTTTGCCTTTTCTTCGAGAGGATCCTTGCCCTCTGCTAGTTCAATGCGCATGGCAGTCGCACGCTTGCCTACCTCAGCGATGCTGATCTCTGGATAACAACCCAAACCCGCGTTTCGACGTTTGCCAGAAACGGGGCTTACGTATCGGAGGACCCACTTTCCGTGGCCCTTCACGTTGGAAGGATGTAGAGCCAAACCGGTGACGCTTCCATGGGGAATGGCCGTGTCAGAGGGTTTGATGTTCCTGGCTTTGGTATCGGTAATGGTGGCCATTGGAGTTACGTTCCGGTATGCCATCCAGTATGCCATCAAGCAATTGCTGTTGTTGGATGATTTTAGATCGTTTTAGATAATTGCCTATATAAAACAATGACTTGCAGAAAATCTTTAGATGTCATTGGGTATCATTGAATCTCAATCAGGCAGACACCCTCTCCGCCAGCATCAAGGCCCTGTAGCTATCTAATTAATAGCACAGGGCCTTTTTCTTTGGGTCCGTTGGAACAACTCAGGCGGCTCGCTGGCCCGCTTCGGATGTCCCAGGTGAAGCGGCTCGCAGATTCGCCATGGTGTTCGTATCGCTGTGCGGGCGCAGGAGGGGTAGGGTATTCGTTGCAATGCATGGCCGCGTTCCGCGCAGCGCCAGAATACGGGTAGCGCGCCCCGCGCGTGACGCCACGAAAGAACCTCGCATGCTTCCTGAGACCCTGACAACATCCCCCATCCGCCTGACCCAGTACAGCCACGGCGCGGGCTGTGGCTGCAAGATTAGCCCCAAGGTGCTGGACGTGATCCTGGCGGGCAGTGGAGCGCAGCACCTGGACCCCCGGCTCTGGGTGGGCAACACCTCGCGGGACGATGCGGCGGTGTATGCCCTGGATGCCGAGCGCGGCGTGGTGTCCACCACCGATTTCTTCATGCCCATCGTGGATGACCCGTACGACTTCGGGCGCATTGCTGCCACCAATGCGATCAGCGACATCTACGCCATGGGTGCCGATCCGCTGATGGCCATTGCCATCTTGGGGTGGCCGGTGAATGTGCTGCCGCCCGAGGTGGCGCGTGAGGTGGTGCGCGGGGGGCGTGCGGTGTGCGACGCAGCAGGCATTCCCCTGGCAGGCGGTCACTCCATCGATGCGCCGGAGCCCATTTTCGGTCTGGCGGTGACGGGCATCGTCGAAAAGCGCCATCTCAAACGCAACGACACGGCCACGGCGGGTTGCCGGCTGTATCTGACCAAGCCCCTCGGAATCGGCATCCTGACCACCGCAGAAAAAAAGGCCAAGCTGCGGCCCGAGGATGTGGGCGTGGCGCGCGACCTGATGTGCACGCTCAACCGGCCAGGGAGCCGATTCGGCCGGCTGGCCGGCGTGCAAGCGATGACGGATGTGACCGGCTTCGGCCTGTTGGGGCACCTGGTCGAGATGGCCGAGGGCAGCGGCTTGAGCGCCGTGATTGACTACGCAGCCGTGCCCCGCCTGGAGGGGGTGGACTACTACATGGATCAGGGCTGTGTGCCCGGCGGCACGGTGCGCAACTTTGACAGTTATGGCGCCAAGATTGCGCCCCTGACGGAGGTGCAAAAGCACCTGCTGTGCGACCCCCAGACCAGTGGGGGGCTGCTGGTGGCCGTGAGTCCGGAGGGCGAGGCCGAGTTCCTGCAGGTGGCCGCGGAACTGGGCCTGGCGCTGCAGCCCATCGGCCAGCTCACCCCGCGACAGGCCTTTGCCGTCGAGTTGCGCTCATGCCCGACAACCTGACGGACTACCGGCACATCTTCCTGAACGATGTGCCCATGATGGATGTGCGCGCGCCGGTGGAGTTTGGGCAGGGCGCGTTTCCTGGGGTTGCCAACCTTCCCCTGATGGACGATGGCGAGCGCCAGCAGGTGGGCACCTGCTACAAGCACAAGGGCCAGGAGGCCGCGATTGCGCTGGGGCACCAGCTGGTGTCTGGCGGCATCAAGCGCCAGCGCATTGAGGCGTGGGCGCAGTTTGCGCAAGCGCATCCACAAGGCGTGCTGTATTGCTTTCGTGGCGGGCTGCGCTCGCAGATCGTGCAGCAATGGTTGCTGAACGAAGCGGGCATGGACTACCCCCGCGTGGTGGGGGGCTACAAGGCCATGCGGGGTTTCCTCATCGGCACCACGCAGGCTGCGGCGGCGGAGTGTGGGTTTGTGGTGCTCAGTGGCCTGACCGGCACCGGCAAGACCGAGGTGATTGCGCAGCTGGCCAACGGCTTGGACCTGGAAGGCCATGCCAACCACCGTGGCTCCAGTTTTGGCCAGCGCGTGAGCGGCCAGCCGACGCAGATCGATTTTGAGAACCGGCTGGCCATCGACGTGCTGAAGAAACGAGCACGGGGCCATGCGACTTTTGTGCTGGAGGACGAGGGGCGCCATGTGGGCAGCTGCTCGGTGCCCCTGGAGCTGCGGCAGCGGCTGGAGCAGGTGCCCATCGTCTGCCTGGAGGACGCTTTCGATGCCCGTGTGGAGCGCATCTTGCGCGACTATGTGTGGCAGCAGTGCGCAGATTTTGTGGCCTTCCATGGCGAGGTAGCGGGTCTCAACCTGTTTGCAGCGCGGCTGCTCGACAGCCTGGGCAAACTCGCCAAGCGCCTTGGGGGCGACCGCTACCAGGCGCTTCGTGGGTCGATGCAGGCAGCGCTGGTACAGCAACGCAATCAGGGTGACCTGTCGCTGCACCGCGGCTGGATTGCTGCACTCATGCGCGACTATTACGACCCGATGTATGCCTACCAGCGGCAAAGCCGGGCTGATCGCATCGTTTTCCAGGGCGACCACCGGGCGGTGCTCGATTTTCTGCAGTCGCAGTCAGCCCCTCGCCGCTAGCTATTGCTCGTCGTCGTCCGGCGGCGCATCCAGCCGCTGCGGCAGCACCAGCCGGAACTCGGCCCCCCGCCCTAGGTCGCTGTCCACCTCCAGCGCCCCGCCGTGGCGCAGCACGACGGTCTGCACCAGTGCCAGGCCCAGGCCGACCCCTGCTATGGCCGGGTGGCTGTGGTCGTGCAACCGCTGGTAGGGCGTGAACAGGCGGCCTTGCTGCTCGGGGGCAATGCCCGGGCCCTGGTCCCGTACCGACACCACCCAGTGCGTACCCCGCGCCACGATGGCGCACTGCACCGTGCCGCCATCGGGGCTGAACTTGATGGCGTTGTGGATCACGTTGGTCAGCGCGCGGGACAGCAGGGCGCGGTCGCCCAGGCAGGGCGCAGTGTCTGGGGTGGACACCGTGCGCACGTCCACGTTGCGGTCGCGGGCCAGGGTCCAGAGGTCGTCGGTGGTTTCAGAGAGCAGGGCAGCCAGGTCCAGCGGCGCCATGCGGTATTCCTGCGTCTGCGCGCTGGCCAGTTGCACAAAACTTTCGGCCATGCCCAGCGAAGCCTGTGCATAACGTTCGATGCGCTCCAGCAACTCCTGGTCCGACAGGCGGCCGGGGTAGGCACGCTGCATCTCCAGCAGCGTCAGGATGGACGCGTTGGGCGCGCGGATGTCGTGCGAGATGAAGTGCATCGCCTGGTCGCGTTGTTGCAGCGCACGGCGCATCTCGGTCAGGTCCACCAGAGTCAGCAGCCAGCCTGCATTGGCCAGGTTGGTGAAAGGCTTGCACTGCACCAGCAGACTGCGGCCCCGGGCGTCGGTGCCCTCGGTCTGTTCTGGCAAGACAGCATGGTGCAAGGCTGCCTGGGTAACGATCGGCTCTTGAGTCCCTGTCTGCACCAGGTCGGCCAGCAGGTCCACCACGGACAGGCCCTGCAAGGAGGGCTGGGCGGGCCCACCCAGGTGTTGGCGGGCCGCCTGGTTGGCCAGCAGGATTTCACCGTCGGGGGCGCAGACGATGGTGGGTGAGGGCAACTGCTGCAGGCTCTCGCTCACGAACTGGTGCAGGTCACGCAGCTGGCGGGATGCGCGCTCCACGGCGTTGATGCGGCGTTCCAGAAAGTCGGCGGAGTCTCCGGGCCGTCTACGCAACCGCATGGCCAGGCCTTGGCGCTGCAGGTTCTCCATCTCCAGCCGCAGAAAGTGCGCAGCCGCGCTCAGGCGCCGCCAGCTCCACAGCGGGTAGGCCAGCGCCAGGCCCAGCAAGGCGGCGGCCGGAGCGAACTGCAGACCTGCCCACCAGGGCAGGGCCATGCTCAGCAGCAAGGTGGCCAGGGCCAGCCCGGCGCTGGTCAGCAAGGCGGCCAGGGGGCCGATGAGCAGCAAGGCCACCAGCGCACAGGCCACAGGCACCAGGTTGAAGGCGATGTTCAAGGCCTGCGGTGCGCGCACGATGTGTTCGCCGGCCAGGCGGGCATCCAGCACATGGGCAACCACCTCCACGCCCGGCATCAGGCGCGACTGCTGGCTGACGGGCGTGGCAAACATGTCGCCCAGACCCGAGGCTGCAGCGCCGACCAGCACGTACTTGCCCTCCAGTGCTCCGGCTGGCACCTGGCCACGCAGCACATCAATGTAGGAGTAGGTGGTGAAGGGCGATGGCCCGGCGGCGTAGGCGATGAGCGTGGGGTCATTGCGTTGCCAGGGGCTGGTATCCGATGCGCTGGCAGGCGAGGGCGCGCAGGCGGCCACAGATTGACGGTCTGCCACGCACTGCAGCGCCATGCTGAAGTGGTGCCAGGGGGCGGCTGCCGGGCCTTCCTGCAGGTACAGGCTGCGCACCACGCCATCGCTGTCGGGCGCCACATGCACATGGCCCAGGCCTGCGGCGGCCTCGGCAAAGGCGGGCCAGGGCAGGTCGGTCTGGTTGCTGACCGGGCCATAGCCGCGTCGCAGCACGGGCAGCACCACACGGGCGCTGCGCCGGATGGCGTCGGTGAGCAGCACGTCGTCCTCGGGATAGTCCAGGTCGGCTTCGTTGAACAGCACGTCCATGCCGATGGCACGGGGGTTCTGGGCGGTGAGGCGCGAGATCAGCTCGGCATGCAGCGCCCGGCGCCAGGGCCAGCGGCCGATGGCGGCAATGCTGGCGTCGTCGATGGCCACGATCACGATGTCGGGGTGTGCGGGCCGCGAGACCAGTCGCATGCCTGCATCCTGCACCAGGTGGTTGACGCGGCTCAGACTATCCGCGGTGCTGAGCCAGGCCACCAGCGCCATCAGCGCGCAGGCCAGCAGCGCCCATTCCAGGCGGCGTCGGCGGCGGCGCAGGTGGGCGATGGTCAGCATGAAAGGGGTGGTGGGATGCGGGGCGTCTGCTCAGCGCATGCCAGGGCCGCTGCGCGTGCTGGTGCGACCCGCACGGCTGGGCTGGACGGGCTCCATGCCCCGCTCAAGGGCGCCCCACGGGCGTGCCGCTGCTGGTGGACACCGGCAAACCCGCACCGGTGCGGATGCCAGTGCCCACGCGGATCTTGCGCGGGGGGGAGAAATCGCTCTCCAGCCCGCTGGCGTCCAGCACCTGGATGCGCACCAGGTACTCGCCGGCAGCGAGGTTGCTGGCCGTCCAGGTCGGGGCGTCGAGCACGGTGTCCTCTGCGACCTTGGCAAAGTCCAGATCGGTAGCCACAGTGCGCTGCAGCCGGAAGCGCTGGCCGGCCTGGGCGGGCCAGTGCAGGCGCACCGTCGGGTCTCCGTCCTCCGCCTGCAGGGCTTGCAGGGACAAGGCGGTCGGCCGGTCGGCCACCGTGAACGGCTGTGGCGGTGCAAACGGCCCCTGGTCTGCCTGCCCGTCGGACAGTGCCAGCAGGCTGGCGATGCGCCAGAAGTAGCTGCCTGCGGGCAGCGCCCCCAGGGGCAGGCGGCATTCGGTCAGGCGCTGCTCGTCGCGCAGGGGCTGGGTGAACTGGGCGTCGGCGGCCACCTGCACGCGGTACCAGCGCACGCCGGGGACTTCCGTGCAGCGCAGCTCGGCCGCGCCACTGGGTACGACGGCGCCGGGCGCAGGGTGCTGGTACAGCGGTGCGACCGGGCGTGTCTTCACGGTGAACGGCTGCACGGCAGGCAGGCCCGCGATGCCTGCATCGTCCAGCGCCCGCACGGCCAGGTAGTAGCGGCCATCGTCCAGCGCCTTCCAGCGCAGGCGGCCGTCGGGGAAGCTGCCATGGCGCAGCACCTGGGTGAACGCCGGGTCCTGCGCCACCTGCGCCACATACCGGGTGGCCCCGGAGGCCATGGGCAGGTCGATGGCCAGCAGTCCCGCATCGCCCAGTGTGGTGGGCATGCCGGAGGTATCGGGGGCGGGCAGCAAAGGACGGGGGGCGCCCACCGTGCCATCCGTGGCCACTGCCAGACCCTGGCCCGGAGCCAGCAGCGCGGTCGGTGCCTTGAGTGCAGCGCCGGGCTCGCTGTCAGTGTCACGCCGCGATTGCACCGCGACAGAGCCATGCTCTACCGACGCCGTGGTCTGGCCCGAATCGGCCAGTGCCACGCTGAACTGCGTGCCCCGCACGCTGGTCACCGCCAGCGGTGTGCGGATCTCCATGCGGCGCAGGGGCTCGGCGCTGGGGGGCACGGTCGATTCCACGCCGCCCTTGTGCATCTCCAGCACTGACTGCACGCTGCCAGCGCGCCCCCGCCGACGCAGCTGGCGCAGCTGCAGCTCGGACTGCGCCTGCACCCGCACCACGGTGCCATCGGCCAGCTGCACTGCCACGAACGACTCGGGGCCCACCTTCAGCTCGGTGCCTTCTTCCAGCTTGCTGCCGGTCGCAATGGGGGCGGGCGTGCCGCTGCCCCGCGCCTGCGCCGTGACCTCGCCCTGCACAAACTGTACGGTGGCCGATTCGCTGGGCTGCAGCCGCACGGGGATGAAGATCAACGAGCCTGGCTGCAGACGCTTGGGGTCGGCCACCTTGTTGCGAGCTTGCAGCAACGGCCACTGGCGTGGGTTGGCGAGGTAGCTGCGGGCCAGTCCTTCCAGGGTGTCGCCCTCTTTCACGGCGTGGGCAATTTCATCGCCTTGTTGGGGGGCTGCCGGGGTAGCGACCGGCTGGGCCGAGAAGGCCGTGCTCGCCGCCAGGCACAACAGGGCTGCAGCAAGCGAGTGCATGCGAAACGGCAGGGGGGTGATCAAGTCATGTCTCCTTCATGGGGCACGGTACGGGCAGGCGTGCTGGTGGCAGAGCCCGCCGGACTCTGTCGCGGCCTTCAGCCTTTGTGCTGGGCTTCGACGGCTTCAAAACGGTAGCCCACGCCATACACCGCTGTCACGATGAAACCGTTGGCGGGGCGCAGGTCGAGCAGGGTGCGCAGGCGCGAGATGTGGGTGTCCAGCGAGCGCGACATCACATCGGCTACCTGGCCCCAGACGACTTCCTTGAGGTGGTCGCGCGACAGCAGTCGCCCCATGTTCTGGAACAGGAACAATGCGAGGTCGTATTCGCGGTTCTTCAGCTCCACCGCCACTCCGTCCATTTCGATGGACCGGGTTTCGGGCAGGAAGCGGTAGCGGCCAAACTCCATCACGCCGCCGGTGTTGTCGGGGTAGGCGCGGCGCAGCAGGGCGGCCACGCGGGCATTGAGTTCGCCGATGCGCACGGGCTTGACCATGAAGTCATCCGCCCCGCTGCCCAGGCCTTCCACAATATCGCGCTCCTCCTGGCGGTGCGTGACGAACAGGATGGGCACGCGGGCTGCAACGTTCTGGCGCACCCAGCGCACCACCTCGGGCCCGGTGGTGTCGGGCAGGTGCCAGTCCACGATCAGCAGGTCAAAGGTTTCGCGGCGCAGCGTGCGCATCAGCTCCGCACCCGTCAGGTGGGTATGGCACACATGGCCCATCGCCTCCGTGGCCTGCTTGATCAGATCCAGCTGAAGCGCATCGTCGTCCAAAGCGGCTATGCGCATGGTTCTCCCCATCCAAAATCGAACTGCGGATTATTGGCCATAACTACCACGGCGCGGGCTCGCGCCGAGCGGAGCGCGAGGGGATTTGACATTTGTTAACCCTCCCGGCCTGTGGTGGTCACTGCGCGGGGGGCTCTGCCGTAGTCTCACGCACCAGCCGCATGCCGACCAGCGTGTAGCGGGTCTCCGGGCTGTTCCAGTTGCGGTAGCCGCAGCGTGCATAGAGCGCCCAGGTGTGCCACGAGCCGCCCCGGCGCACACGCACACTGCCCTCGGCCGGACCGGTGGGGTCATTGCGTGGAGACTCGGCGTAGTAGGTGTCGCCATGCCAGTCGCCCGTCCACTCCCAGGCGTTGCCCAGCATGTCGTACAGCCCGAAGGCATTGGGGGCAAAGCGGCCTACCGGCGCGGTAAACGCGTATCCGTCGTTGCCCGCCAGCGCATGCTGGCGCCAGCGTGACCACTGAGGTGCCGCGGCCTGGTCGAAGGTGTTGCCTGCGGAGACCAGTTCTTGCGGGTTGTCACCATGCGGGTACAGGCTGCGGCCGCCCGCGCGGCAGGCGTATTCCCACTCCGCCTCGGTGGGCAGCCGGTAGCGGTGGCCCTCGGTGCGGCTGAGCCACTGGGCCATGGCCTGCGCGTCGTTCCAGGTCACGTTCACCACCGGATGATCCGGCCCTTGCGCAAAGCCGGGGTTGCGCCACGAGTAGCGCGGGTCGCGCCCCTCGAACGCATCGCCGCGCCGCGTGGTGGCCGGGTCGTAGGCGGGGTTGTAGCCATAACCCCCAGTGCCGTCAGCCTCAGACTCTGGCCGGTAGCCGGACGCCTCCAGGAAGCGCTGGAACTGCCCCACCGTGACCTCGTGCTGGCCAAGGTAGAAATCGCGGGTGATCCGCACCTCGTGCGCTGGCGATTCATCTGCCAGGTCGGTCAGGCGCTTGCGCTCCAGCAGCGGGAAGTTCTTTTCCAGCGTTTCGACGGGGGGCACGCCCCCCATCCAGAAGGTGCCCGCAGGCACACGGACAAAGGCCATGCCCAGGCTGTTGACCCAGGGCGACGTCACCGTGCCCGCCTGGGTGGACGGTGTGTGCTGGCAGCCTGCCAGCAGCGCGGACAGCGCCAGCAAGGCCGCACCGCTCGCCCAGCTGCGGCACGCTGGTGGGGCGGCTGGCCTCAAGGCTTGTCCTGCAACTCGCTCACGCATTCAAACACCAGACGCGAGCCATCGTTGCGCAACAGTTTGGCGTGCAAGGCCATGCGCTGGCATTCGCGGCTGGCCGCCGCATACGCCTGGGAAGTGTCGGGCCCATAGACCGGCACGCTGAAGGTGCGGTCGCGGCCCGAGGCCATGGGGCCTGAGGGGCCGTAGGGGTTGGTCGCATTGCAGCCCGCCAGCAGGGCCAGCACGGACACGGAGGCACACAGCAGTTTCATGGAAGTCTCCCAAGCCGATCAAAAGGCCAGTTTACGCACATGCCCGGTGGCTGCCCATAGGCGTTGTGCGAGGCGTCCGTGGCGTGGGGCATGCGTGTAAGCCCCCACTGTGCACGCGCAGGCACAGCCACTACAGTGGGCGCTGCATGCTCGGCTGCATGCAGCGGTGGAGGGGCGGGATGGCAAGTGCAAGTACGCGAGCACCGGTTACACAAGACGCCTGGCGGCCCTGGGCGTTGCGGGTACTGCTCGCGCTGGGCTTGCTGGCGCTGCTGCCCGCCTTGCCGGTGTGGACGCCGCTGCAGCGGCTGGAGCATGACCTGCTGGCCAGTTGGACCGCTGCGCCGCCGCCCGATGTGGGCGTCCTAGTGGTCGGGCTGGACGAACCCAGTCTGGCGGCGCTGAACCTGACCCCGCCCCTGCCGCGCCGCCTGCACGCGCAACTGGTCCAGGCCTTGTCTGCGGCGGGCGCCTCGGCGCTGGGCATCGACATGCTGTTTGCCGCACCCCAGTCCCCTGCGGACGATGCGGCGCTTGCGGCAGCCTTGCAAGGGCGTATGCCGGTGGTGCTGGCTGCGGCCGATGTGGCGGTGAACACCTCGCAGGTGGCGCAATACCGGCAGACCGTGCCCTCGGTGTTTCCCATGGCCCGCCAGGGCAGTGTGGCGGTGCAGCCGGACGACGATGGCGTGCTGCGCCTTGCACCCGCTCGGAGCGATGCCCTGTGGCAGGAGCTGGCGCGCAGCGGCAGGCGCAGTTTTCAGCCCCCACCGCCGGGCGCGCTGCTGCGCTACTACGCCCCCGAGGTCCCGCTGCCTTACGCCCACTACACCCAGGCGCTGGAGGCCGGCCAGGCGCTACCGGCTGCGGCCGTGCAGGGGCGCCTGGTGCTGCTGGGGCAGAACACGCCAGTGGACGGGGTTGATCAGTTCCCCACGCCCCTGCGTGCGCTGGGCGCGGGCACGCAGTCCGGCGTGCTGGTGCACGCCACGGCTCTGATGAACGGCTTGGCGGGGGACTGGGTGGTGCCCGCCCACCCGGCAGGCCCTTGGCTGCAGGCCATTCTGGCCGTGGGCTGTGTGGCCGCTTTGACCCGGCGCTGGCGCGGTGGGCGGGCGGTGCTGTTCAGCGCAGCATTGGCAGTGCTGGCCCTGCTGGGTGGGCTTTGGGCCTACCTGGCAGGGGTGTGGTGGACGGCGCTGCCCACGCTGGCGGGCGTGGCGCTGCATTTGAACGTGGGTGCAGCCGAGAGCTACTGGCGCGAGCACCGCCGCCGCGAACAGCTGCGCGCGGACTTTGCCCGCTACGTGCCTGCCGCTGTGGTCGACGCCCTGGTGGCCGACGGAGCCCAGCCGCAACTACATGGCGAGCGCCGCGTGCTGACGTTGCTGTTCTCTGACCTGGCAGGCTTCACCGCCGCCAGCGAGCACTTGCCGCCCGAGGCCGTGGCGCAGGCGCTGAATGCCTACTTCTCCCGCATGACCCACACGGTGCACCAGCACGGTGGCACGCTGGACAAGTTCATCGGCGACGCCGTCATGGCGTTCTGGAACGCACCGTTGCCTGATGCCCGGCATGCGGACCGGGCTCTGGCCTGCGCACTGGCCATGCAGGCCGACATGGTGGACCTGCGGGTCCAGTGGCAGGGCACACCGTTTGCCCAGGTGCAACTGCGCATTGGCCTGCACACGGGCGAGGCGGCGGTGGGACACCTGGGGTCGCATGAGCGCTTTACATACACCGCTGTGGGCGATGCGGTGAACACCGCCGCGCGGCTGGAGGGCGCCAACAAGGCCTTTGGCACAGGCATCTTGCTGTCGGGCGCCACACACGATGCGCTGCAGGCAGTGCCAGCGGGTGCTGCCCCAAAGGTCCCGCTGATGTGGCTGGACACCGTGGTGCTGGCTGGGCGCAGCACTGGTGTGGACGTGTACACGCCGTGTGACGACCCCGCGCTGGCCTCCATCAGCCACACGCTGCGGGACCACCTTCACGCTGCGCGTTGGGCGCAGGCTCTGCAATGCTGTGCTGATGCGTGCGCGCACGCGCCCGCACATGCCCCGCAGTGGCACGGACAGGCGCTACGCTGGCATGCCCGGGTGCATGCCCAGGCAGACACTGCGCTGGCGGACGGCCCTGTAGCGGGCGCCACAGCCGTATTCACCGCGCAGGCGCTGGACAAGACCTGATTCCCCGGCGCAAGACTCCCCCAGAGAGGCCCACTATGCCCATCCCTCCTGTGTCATCCCCGTCACGCCTGGTGTGGCTTACGCCGGTGGGTGTCGCCCTGTCGGCCTGGAGTGCTGCCAGTGCCAGCGCGCAATGTGCCGGTGTACCTCTGGCGCCTGACGCAGTGGCTGCGCAAATTGTGGCGCTCAGCGGCCAAGGCGAAACGCGCCCCCCCGGCACCGAGCCCTGGCTGCGTGCCACGCTCGCCCAGCCGTTGGGCCCGGGGGCAGACATGCGCACACTGGCGTTGTCATCCGCCGCATTGCTGCTGGCAGACCGCACGCAGATCCGCATGTCGGCCAACGCGCAATTGCGGCTGTGCGAGGCCCAGCCAGCGCGCACCCTGCTGGAACTGGCTGCGGGCCGGCTGTGGGCGCGCACCAAGAAGGCCCCGGCCAACCTGCAACTGCAAACGCCTGCGGCGCTGGCCGTAGTGCGGGGTACCGACTGGGACGTGGAGGTGGACGGAGCGGGGCGGACCACGCTCACCGTGCTGTCCGGCGCTGTGGAGTTGCGCAACGACCTGGGCAGCGTGCAACTGGGACCCGCCGAGCAGGGCGTGGCCGAGCCCGGCCAGGCGCCTGTCAAGCGCCTGCTGGTCAACCCCCGCGAGCGGGTGCAGTGGGTGGCCGCCTACCCGGGCGACCTGACGCGTTGGACCGAGTTCCAGCCCGTTCAGACGGCACCACCCGCTCTGGCAGAGGTTCGCACCGCATTGCGCGCGGGGCAATGGGCCCAGGCGCGTGCCCTGTTGCAGACGCTGTCGGCTCAGGGGAATGGTGGGGCCGTGGTCGAGCTGGCCCTGGCGGACCTGGAGGTGCTGGACGGCCAGCCTGACGCCGCGCAGCAGCGCCTGGCCTTGGCCTGGCGGCGCACGCAAGACCCCCGTACCGCTGCGGGCCGCGCCGCCCTGCTGATGGCGCTGGACCGCCTGCCAGAAGCGCGCACCTGGATGGATACCACGCGGGCCGCGTCGCCCGGCTTTGCGCCATTGCTGCAGGTCGACGCCGACTGGCACCGGCTGCAAGGGCAGGGCGACGCCGCCCTGGTCTTGTACCAGCAGGCAGTGGCCCACGCGGAGGATGATGCGCAGCGGGCCGCCGCCCTGGCAGGGCTGGGCCGCGCATTGCAAGAGCGCGGAGACCTGCGTGCGGCCCGCAGTGCACTGGCGCAGGCCGTGGCCCTGGCGCCAGACCAAGCGGCCTACTGGGGCGAAGCCGCCACGGCGGCCATCGAAGCCCTGCGCCTTGCCGAGGCGCGCACCGCCCTGGATGCCGCCCTGGCGCAGTCGGGCGACGACTACGTGGCCCTGGCGGCTGCCGGACTCCTGGCGCTGCGGCAAGGCGATGCCGAGGCTGCCCGCACCGCGCTGCTCAAGGCCTTGGTGATTGAGCCGCGATACGCCCGCGCACAGGTGTGGCTGGCGGTGGCCGAATACACGCTGGGCGAGCGCGCTGCAGCGCTGGACGCGCTGGACCGCGCCCGCCTGGCCGACGCGCGCGACCCGCTGCCCTGGCAGGTGGAGGCCATGCTGCGCAACGACAGCGGCGAGCCCGTGGCGGCCATGGCCGCAGCGCGCGAGGCGCTCACCCGGCTGCCCTACCTGAAGTCGCTCAACCCGCTGGCCTCGGACAGCCAGGGCTCGGCCAACCTGGGCAAGGCGCTGGGCGACTTCGGCATGGAGCACTGGGCGCGGGCCTACGCCAGCGCGTCGTACTACCCGCTGTGGGCGGGCAGCCACTTCTTTCTGGCCGACCGGTACGAGAGCGACTTCAGCCGCCGCTCCGAGCTGTTCCAGGGCTACCTCACCGACCCCACCGTGTTTGGCGCCAGCGACAAGCGCGCGCCGCTCCTGCTGTCTGCAGGCAGTGAATGGTCGATGGGCGCGAGCGCTGAACGCAACCCGCTGCGCCACAACGCCACGGCCGGTGTGGGCTACCGCGGCTTTGCCTCCAGCAGCGTGCCCGTGGCCTGGCTGGTGCGCGCCAACGACGTGCAGATGTGGCCCCGCGAAGGCCCCGCCACCACGCAGTACCGCCTGTCGTCGCCCGGGGTGGACCTGGCGCTGGGTGCGCGGCCCAACGAGAGCCTGACGCTGTTCGCGCTGCATGGTGACACCACCTTGCGCTATCGCTTTCCGCAAGGCCTGGACTTCGGCAACAGCATCACCTTCACCGGCGGCGCCGAGACGCACACCCGCCGCACCGACCTGGGCGCTGCGTGGCGCTGGTCCGCCGACAGCCAGACCTGGTTCAAGGTGCACAGCGGGCGCCAGACCTCCGGCCTGGTGCTGGACGATGCGCGCTGGGGCCCCCAGGACTACCGCTATGCCAGTGACGAGCAGGGCCTGTTCCTGCGCCACACCGTGTTGTGGGGCGCGCACCGCCTGAGCGTGGGCTGGGAGGGCGTGGACAGGGATACCGTCAGCGCGATCTCTGACCCCGGCATCACCACGCCGCGCACCAACACCGAGCGCTACCACATGCCCTGGGTGGCGGGCGAATGGCGCAGCGGTGCCTGGACCTGGATGGCCGAGGCGTACTGGCCCCGGTTCACCACCCGGCAGCGCGACCGTTATGCCGACACAGCGACGGGACAAGACCTGCTGCCCGTGCAGGACGACGGCGCGGCGCACCGCCACCGGCTGCTGCCGCGCCTGGGCGCCAGCCTGCGCCTGGGCCCGGGCCGCGCCCTGCACTGGGCCTGGCAGGAGAGCGTGCGAGCGCCCGGCACGCACACCCTGTCGCCCGTCGCCACGGGTGCCATTGCCGTGGACAACCAGTACCTGCTGGCGGGCAGCTACGCCCGCAAGCACGCGGTGCAACTGGACTGGGAGGCCAGCTCCACCACGTTCTGGGGCGCCAGCCTGTCGGGACAGCGCATCAGCAACCTGGTGGCCGCCAACGGTCGCCTGTTTGCGCAGAACACGGGGGCGCTGTTCGACAACGTGGCCACCATCGCCCCCGTGGTGCTCAATGCCCAGACCACGCTCAACACCTATGAGGAAACTCCTGTCTTCGGGCAGGGGCAGCTGGCGCAGGCCACGGTGTCTGTCAACCATTTGCTGGGCCCGCGCTGGAGCGTGTTGGGCAGCTACATCCACACCACATCGCGCAACACCGGGGCGGGTCTGGAGGGGCGTTGGCTGCCGGGCTTTGCGCGCCATGTGGTGCTGGGCCAGACCACGTGGCGGCACGAGGCGCGCAGCTTTTCGCTGCTGCGCCTGACCTGGCGCGGCATGCGCTACAGCGATGAGGCCAACACCGTGCAACGCGCCTCGGGCTGGAGCCTGGCCCTGGCCCATGGCTGGGAGTCGCAGGACCGGCGCTGGAGCTTCACCGGCACGGTGCAGACCGGGCTGCGCACCGGGGAGCGGCCCACGCTGTGGGCCCTGGTGCGGTACCGGGACTGAAGGGGCGCCCAGTGTGCAGAGGGCGCCTTTACCGGGTGATGGAAGGGTGTGTGAGGCCTTTTTGGCCGGTAGCGCTAGTGCGATATGCCCAAGTAGCTATCAAAAATGTAGCGAATAGGCGTTGAAAGGCGTACAAAAAAGAGCCCGCAGCCTTGCGGCTCGGGCTGTGTGTCTTGCACGCTGCGCTCGGTGGCGCGCCGGCTTATGCAGCGGCGGCCTCGGCCAGCGCCTGCAGGGCGGCCGTCACTTCGGCAGCTTCCACGCCGTCCACGGGGGCCAAACGCGGGGCCAGGGTCTGCAGGGCTGCGCTGTCCTTCTGCAACTGGGCAATCGCCTGGCCGGCCTCCTTGGGTGCGTCAAATCCCGTGCTCTGCAGCAGCAGGCGGCCGTCGGCGGCCACGAGCTTGAAGTAGAACTTGCCGTCGGCCTCGCGGTACTGCTTGAAAGCGGGCAGTGCGGCCTTGGCGGCCTTGGCCGGTTTGGCGGCTGTGCTGGCCTGCACCAGGCTGCGCAGGCCCACGGCGCTGCGCAGTTCGCGGATGAACGGCGTGGCCAGAGCGCGGGCGCGCTCGGCTCCAGCCAGCAGGGTCTGTTCGATGCGGGCGGGGTTGTGGATGAGTTCTTCGTACTGCGCGCGCATGGGGGCGATCACCTGGTCCACGCGCTCCAGCAGCAGGTGCTTGGCGTCGCCCCAGGCAATGCCGTCGGCATAGGCCTTGCGCAGGGCCTCGGTCTCTTCGGGCGTGGCAAAGGCCTGGTAGATCTGGAACAGGGCCGAGCCTTCGACCTCTTTGGCCTCGCCGGGCGCGCGCGAGTCGGTCAGGATGCCACCGATGAGCTTTTGAAGCTGCGCGCGCGAGCTGAACAGCGGGATGGTGTTGTCGTAGCTCTTGCTCATCTTGCGGCCGTCCAGCCCGGGCAGTGTGGCCACGTGGTCGTCGATGGCCGCCTCGGGCAGCACAAAGTGCTCGCCGTACAGGTGGTTGAAGCTGGCCGCCATGTCGCGGGCCATCTCGATATGCTGGATCTGGTCGCGGCCCACCGGCACCTTGTGGGCCTTGAACATCAGAATGTCCGCGCCCATCAGTACCGGGTACATGAACAGGCCTGCGGTGACACCGTCGTCATGCTCGCGCCCGGCGGCGGTGTTCTTGTCCACGCTGGCCTTGTAGGCGTGGGCACGGTTCAGCACGCCCTTGCCGGTCACGCAGGTCAGTAGCCAGGTCAGCTCGGGAATCTCGGGGATGTCGGACTGGCGGTAGAAGGTGACCTTTTCAGGGTTGAGCCCTGCGGCCAGCCAGCTGGCCGCGATCTCCAGCGTGGAGCGCTGGATGCGCACCGGGTCTTCGCACTTGATGAGCGCGTGGTAGTCGGCCAGAAAGTAAAAGCTCTGCACGCCGGGCGTGAGGCTGGCCGCCACCGACGGGCGGATGGAGCCGACGAAGTTGCCCAGGTGGGGGGTGCCGGTGGTGGTGATGCCGGTGAGAAAACGGGTGGTGCTCATGGGAAACAAAAACTCAGCAGATCAAATGAACAGGAAGTGGCGGGCTCACAGGCTGTGCTGCGCTCAGCGCAGCAAGGCCGTCAACGGGGTGAGCAACAGGTTGATGGCGGTGTAGCCCACGGCCATCAGGGGGCGCAGCCACAGCGTGCCCACCACCCCGGCGATCACCAGGCCCATCACGATGAAAAAGCCCCAAGGCTCGATGCGCGACACCATGTGGGCCTGTTTCCAGGGCAGCAGGCCCACCAGAATGCGCCCGCCATCGAGCGGCGGCAGCGGAAACAGGTTGAAGGCCCACATCACCAGGTTGACCATGACCCCGGCGCGTGCCATTTCCAGGAAGAAGCGCTCCTCAATCCCCGTGCCCACCAGCACCACGAGCAGCACGGCCCAGGCGATGGCCTGGATGAAGTTGGACGCGGGCCCCGCCAGGGCCACCCACACCATGTGCTTCTTGGGGTTGCGCAGATTGCCGAAGTTGACCGGCACCGGCTTGGCGTAGCCAAACAGGAAGGCGCCCGAGGTTGCAAAGTACAGCAGCAGCGGCATCAGGATGGTGCCGACCGGGTCAATGTGCTTGAAAGGGTTGAGCGTGATGCGCCCCATCATGTACGCGGTGTTGTCGCCAAAGTGGCGCGCCGCATAGCCATGGGCCGCCTCGTGCACGGTGATGGCAAACAGCACCGGCAGGGCGTAGATCAGAACGGTTTGGATGAGATTGGAGGTGTCCACGCCGGGATTGTCTCAGACGCCCCGCTGTCCCCGGCGTTGCCAGGGTGACCCGGCGGGTGTTCAGGCGCCCGGCGGCAACCGCGTATTGTGGGTTGTACGTATGCCGATGGGTCTCCAGGCTGGGTGTTCGTTGCTAGCATCAACCTCTTGCCCGCAGCCCGTGCCAGTTTGTGCAAGTTTGTGCCCTTTGGCGCGCAGCGCTCCGCGGCGGCCCCTCCCACAACGACATACAACAGGCCTGGAGACATTGAAGCCATGTGGAACAACTTGAAGATCGGAACGCGCCTGTTGCTGGCGTTTGGTGGCCTCGCACTCGTGGTGCTGCTGCTGATGGTGATGGCACTGTCCGGCATCGGCGGCGCCGAGCAGGCGCTGCAGGGCGCCACGCCCCCCGCCCAGGCGGCGCTGGCGCAGCTGCAAAGTGCGCGCACCTGGGTGATCGGTTGCAGTGTGGTGGTGTTTGTGCTGGCTTTAGTGGCCACGCTCAGCCTGCGCGCCAGCATCGTGGCGCCGCTCAACCAGGCCATCCTGATTGCCGAAACCGTGGCTTCGGGGGACCTGAGCCAGGAATTCAACTCCGACCTGGAGGGCGACTTTGGCCGCCTGCTGGGCGCGCTGGGCACCATGGAGGACACGCTGACCGACCTGGTGTCCCGCATCAAGCAAAGCACCGATTCGATCACGGCCTCTGCGGCAGACATTGACCATGGCAACACCGACCTGTCGCGCAGGGCGGAAGACCAGGTGTCGTCCCTGACCGAGACGGCAGCCAGCATGGAGCAACTGACAGCCACCGTGCGCCAGAACGCCGAGCGCGCCCATTCGGCCAGCGGCTTGGCCGTGCAGGCGTCGGCGATTGCCGAGCAGGGCGGGTCGGTGGTGGGCGAGGTGGTGCAGACCATGCAGGCCATCAGTGGCAGTTCGCGCAAGATCGTGGACATCATCCAGGTGATCGAGGGCATCGCCTTCCAGACCAATATCCTGGCACTCAATGCTGCCGTGGAGGCCGCGCGTGCCGGCGAACAGGGCCGGGGTTTTGCCGTGGTGGCCAGCGAGGTGCGCAACCTGGCCCAGCGCAGCGCGGTGGCGGCGCGTGAGATCAAGGCACTGATCAGCGCGTCTGTCGAACAGGTGGAAAGCGGCGCCGGTCAGGTGGGCAAGGCGGGCAAGACCATGGAAGAGATCGTCGGCGCTGTGGGCCAGGTGAGCGCGCTGCTGGGCGAAATCTCCACCGCCCTGCGCGAGCAGAGCGAAGCCATCAGCCATGTCAACGTGGCCGTGTCGCACATGGACGGCAGCACGCAGGAGACGGCCTCGCTGGTGCAGCATGCGGTGAGCACGGCGTCGGCATTGTCGGCACAAGCCCGCGACCTGGAGCAGGCGGTGGGGGCGTTCAAGCTCTGACGAATCCCTGAGCCGCTGCGCGGCTCTCCCCTCCAAGGCGCGCTACCGGCGGCTGAGTGAAGCCCGCTGCACGGCAGCGAATATATTGGGGGTGGCGCCGCTTCGGCGGGCTCTTACAGCCCCAGCGCTTGCAGGCTGCCCCGGCCTTCGCGCACCACCACCGGGTCGCCGCCCGTGCCCATGGGGGTCAGGTCCACCACCGTGGTGGGCTCCAGGGGGCAGGCCCCGGCATCGACGATGGCATCCACCAGCTTTTCGTAGCGCTCGCGGATTTCCTGCGGGTCGTTCAGGGGCTCGGTCTCACCCGCAGGGATCAACGTGGTGGCCAGCAGCGGGGCGCCGTGCAGCTCCAGCAGCAGCTGCAGGCCTTTGCGGTCGGGCACCCGCAGCCCAATGGTCTTGCGCGAGGGGTGGCTCACGCGGCGGGGCACTTCCTTGGTGGCTTCGAGGATGAAGGTGTACGGGCCTGGCGTGCCCAGCTTGAGCAGGCGGTACTGCCGGTTGTCCACCCGTGCGTAGTTGGCCAGCTCCGACAGGTCGCGGCACAGCAGCGTGAGGTGGTGCTTTTCGTCCACCTGGCGGATGCGGCGCAGGCGGTCCACTGCGTCCTTGTCGTCCAGGTGGCAGACCAGCGCATAGCTCGAATCCGTGGGCACGGCCACGATGCCGCCCTTTTGCAGCAGCAGTGCGGCTTGCTTGAGCAGCCGGGGCTGCGGGTTGTCGGGATGGGCTTCGAAATACTGGGCCATGAGGCAGGTTCTCAGTGATGCGTGGCGCTGCGCGTGGGTGCCTTGCCTGGTGGCAGGTCGTCCAGAGGGCGGCTGGCGCGCCTGCGGCAGCGCGGGGTCATCGCAAAATTCGGTCGGACAGCAGTTCCCACACGGGGGTCAATGCGCCGGGCAGCAGGGGCAACGTGCCCAGGTCGGTGTGCGACTCGTCGGGGCTGTGGAAGTCGCTGCCACGCGATGCGGCCAGGCCAAACTCCTGCGCCATGTCGGCGTAGGTCACGTACTCGGCTGCACTGTGGCTGCCCGTGACGACCTCGACCGCCCGGCCACCGTGCTGCTTGAATTCGGAGAACAGCGCGAACTCTTCATTGGCGCTGAACTTGTAACGCGCCGGGTGGGCGATCACCGCCATGCCCCCTGCCTGTGTGATCCAGCGCACGGCATCCCCCAGGCTGGCCCACCGGTGGGGCACATAGCCCGGTTTGCCTTCGGTCAGGAATTTGCGAAACACCTCGGAGGTGTCCTTGCACACGCCGGTTTCCACCAGAAAACGCGCGAAATGGGTGCGTGAGATGAGTGCCGGGTTGCCCACAAACTGCAGCGCCCCTTCGTAGGCGCCCTTGATGCCGACCTGGGCCAGCTGGGCCGCCATCTCCTGCGCCCGTTCGCCGCGCCCGCCGCGTGTGGCGGCCAGGCCCTGGGCCAGCTGGGTGTCGTCAGGGTCAAAGCCCAGACCCACGATGTGCACAGTGGTGTCGGCAAAGGTGACCGAAATCTCGGTCCCGGTGAGGTAGGCCATGCCTTGGGCGCGGGCGGCAGCGGCCGCACGGTGCTGGCCGCCGATCTCGTCATGGTCCGTCAACGCCCACAGCTCCACCCCGTTGGCCTTGGCCCGCGCGGCCAGGTCTTCGGGCGTCAGGGTTCCGTCGGAGACGACGGAATGGCAGTGCAGGTCGGCGTTGAGTATGGAGGTCACCGATTCATTTTAGGGCTTGTACTGATAACGCGCCCCACGGAATCCATTAACACTTGTTACATGCACATTTCGCCTGGCTGGCGGGTGTTCAGCCGGGTCGAACGCCGGCAGTGTGGTGGTTTTCCTTGGGCAAGATACAACAACGCGGAACCTCGGGGTTTTTGCAGAGCATCAGGAGCAACCATGAAATTCAATGACCTGCGCGTCGCCCACAAGATGTGGAGCGTGATTCTTGGTCTGCTGGCGCTGATGCTGGTGGCCGCCGTCTGGACCCAGTGGTATGGGCGGCAGGTCACTGCTGCGACCGAAGAGTCCGTCAACAAATACGAGTCCGCCATCACCACGGCGGTCAGCTGGCGTGGCCTGGCGGAAGTGGCTGTCACCATGTCGATGGCCGGGTTTGTGACCACCGACCAGGCGCTCAAGGCAGATTTTGATACCCGGGTGGCTGCACTCACCGCACGCATCACCCCGGTGCAGGAAAAGATCAACAAGGCGGCGGTGTCCCCCGAGGACAAGGCGGCATTGGCCGCGGTGGCCGCTGCGCGTGCCGATGTCCGGGGCCAGACCGACAAGCTCAAGGAGCTGACCGATGCGGGCGATGCCGCCGCCAAGCAGGCCTATGTGGACAAGGTTTACCGGCCCAAGGTGTTGGCTTATCTGGAGTCGATCGACAAGTTCGTGGCCGTGCAGGAGCGCCAGCGTGACGATGCGGTGCAGGCCGCACGTGCCACGCGCGGCAACCTGGTGCTGATCGGGGCTGCCGCAGCCATCGCGGTGGTGGCCCTGGGCATGCTGCTGGCGGCCCTGCTGGTGCGCTCCATCACGCGGCCGCTGGATCGGGCCGTGGTGCTGGCCGAAGCCATTTCGGCCGGGGACCTCACCCAAGACATTCAAGATGACCGCAAGGATGAACTGGGCGTGCTCACCCGGGCGCTGTCGGCCATGTCGTCACGGCTGCGTGGTGTGGTGAGCGAAGTGCGCCAGGGGGTGGATTCGGTCTCGTCGGCGTCGGTGGAGATTGCCAACGGCAACCACGACCTGTCGGCGCGCACCGAGCAGACGGCCTCCAACCTGGAAGAGACGGCAGCGAGCATGGAACAGCTCACGGCCACCGTGAGCCAGTCGGCCGACACGGCCCGCCAGGCCAACCAGCTCGCCGGCACGGCAGCCCAGGCCGCAGCGCGGGGTGGCGAAGTGGTGGGCCAGGTGGTCACCAGCATGCAGCAGATCACCGACAGCAGCCGCAAGATCAGCGACATCATCGGCACCATCGACGGCATCGCCTTCCAGACCAACATCCTGGCGCTGAACGCAGCGGTGGAAGCCGCCCGGGCCGGCGAGCAAGGCCGTGGGTTTGCGGTGGTGGCCAGCGAAGTGCGCAGCCTGGCGCAGCGCAGCGCCGAGGCGGCCAAAGAGATCAAGACCCTGATCAGCGCCAGCGTGGAGAACGTGGAATCGGGCTCGGCCCAGGTGGCGCAGGCAGGGCAAAGCATGCAAGAGATCGTTGCCAGCGTACAGCGGGTGAGCGACCTCATCGGCGAGATCACGGCCTCCTCGACAGAACAGCGCGATGGCATCGCGCAGGTCAACCAGGCCGTCACACACCTCGATCAGATGACGCAACAGAACGCGGCGCTGGTGGAAGAGTCCACGGCGGCAGCTGCCTCGATGCGTGACCAGGCACAGCACCTGGCGCAGGTGGTGTCGGT
>NZ_VJWE01000017.1 GCF_007993815.1 Acidovorax delafieldii | reverse complement strand
GCACTAGTTCCAAAGAACTTGGCACTCGCCATCAAACGCCCACGCTTATCGGCTGTATATTTTTAAGGATCCCAACAAAACAAATCAGACCAAAATCTTCTTCGTTTTGCAAACCTCGCTGCGATCAGCGAAGCCTTGAATTCTAGCACAGTTTTTTAAGAACTGTCAAACTTTTGCTTTCTTTTTCACCCCGCTTCAACGATCACCTGCAATTCGCGGCAACCATCTCCACCGAGCGAAGCCTTGTATTCTATACCGGTTTTTAACCACCAAGAAGACAAAACCAAACTTTCTTCGCCGACCTTCCGGGTCATCTGCCGCAGCACCTAAGCACCACCACAAACCACCCCATCGACCCCAACACTTTTGCACTCAGGTCTCAGTAGCGAAGCCCTCGACTATAGCACGGTTTACAACAGGCAGCAGGGTAAACCCAGGAGGTTGCCCGTCTCAGCCCCGCTCATGCGATTAGAGATTCAGTCCCGCAGGCCCGTCACCGCGGCCTCCAAGGCATCCAGGAACAGGAAAGCCACGCTCTTTCTGGCGGTCTCCATAAGCATTGCGTCAACAGCCATCTCGCGAACGTCGCGTAAGCTGCTGTGACTACAACCCGTACCAGTCGCTTTTTCATCGACACCAACCATGACGGATTACACCAAGGCGGCATTGGATCTTGCCCATGAGGCTCTCTACAGGACATCGCCCAACCCCCGCGTGGGCTGCGTGCTCGTCGACCACGACGGCACTATCATTGGCCAGGGGTCCACCCAGCGCGCGGGGGGGCCACATGCGGAGGTGATGGCTCTGCGCGACGCAGAGCAGAGAGGCTATTCCCCTCAAGGTGCTACCGCCTACGTCACGCTAGAACCTTGCTCACACCATGGACGTACGGGTCCTTGCTGCGATGCACTCACTAAGGCAGGTATCGCCAAGGTCGTCGCATCGATTGCCGACCCCAACCCCGCAGTGGCGGGCAATGGGTTTGCGCGCCTGCGTGCGGCGGGGGTAGCTGTAGAGGTAGGGCAAGGAGCGGAAGCATCCAGGGAGCTGAACCTGGGATTTTTCAGTCGGATGATTCGAAAAACGCCCTGGGTCCGCATGAAAGCAGCCGCCTCGCTCGACGGTGTGACCGCCTTGCCCAATGGAGCAAGCCAATGGATCACCGGTCCCGCCGCTCGTACCGACGGACATGCATGGCGCGCAAGGGCTTGCGCGGTGTTGACCGGCATCGGGACCGTACTCGCAGATAACCCACGACTGGATGTGCGGGATGTACCCACCGATCGGCAACCCGCACTCGTTTTGGTGGATAGCGAGCTAGCTGTTCCTCTGGATGCCTTGCTTTTCGCAGCGAACCGGTCGGTCTATATCTACACAGCCTTTGCACACGAGAAAAAACGCAGAGCGCTCGAAGCCCTTGGCGCCACCGTAATCACAATGCCGAATAGTGCCGGCAAGGTGGACTTACCTGCGATGGTGCAAGACCTCGGGCGCAGGGAGATCAATGAACTGCACGTGGAAGCAGGTTACAAGCTCAATGGCTCGCTGCTGCGCGAAGGACTGGTCGATGAACTACTGGTCTATCTCGCCCCCAAGCTGATGGGCGAGGGAATGGGATTGGCCCAGATAGCTCCCTTGGCGACACTTGCCGAGGCACATGCCCTCAGCTTCCATACGGTAGACAGGATCGGGGAAGACCTGCGCGTCCTTGCACGCTTGCAGGGGCGCGACAGGTTCTGAAGAAATCGCTGCGCAACTGATCGCGGAATTTTCCGCCAATCAAAGTTACGCCCGACCGGCTGTCACTCCATCATGTGACTGGCGCAAAAAATCCCGCCAGAGCGCGACACGGATAATCCCGCTCTATGGCACTTATCACCTTACTGGACGCCCAACTCGCATTTGGGCATGTTGCACTGCTGGATCACGCCGGCTTTTCCCTGGAGACCGCTGAGCGGGTTGGCCTGATTGGCCGCAATGGCGCGGGAAAGTCTTCCCTTCTCAAAATCCTGGGAGGACTTGCCAAGCCGGATGATGGCTCTTTGCAAGTTCAGCAGGGGGTACGCATTGCCTTCGTCGCACAGGAGCCGACGTTAGACCCCGATGCCACCATTTTCAAGGCAGCCTCCGAAGGCCTGCAACGCGTGATCGCTATCCGCGATCAATACCTCTCGGGGGCGGATGGACTGGATCTGGATGCATTGCAATCGGAGATCGAGGCCTACGACGCCTGGAACTGGGAGCAGCGTGTAGAAGAAACCCTGCAGAGGTTGCATCTCGACCCGGAAGCCGTGGTCGGAGCACTCTCTGGCGGCACCAAAAAACGCGTGGCGCTGGCGCAGGCGCTGGTGGCACGCCCTGACGTGTTGCTGCTCGACGAACCCACCAACCACCTGGATCTGGACTCCATCGAGTGGCTGGAAGACCTGCTGCTGGACTTTCCGGGCAGCGTCGTGACCATCACCCACGACCGGTCGTTCCTTGACCGTGTGGCCACCCGCATCGTGGAGTTGGACCGCGGTCAATTGCGCTCCTACCCCGGTAACTTTGCTCAATACCAGATTCAGAAAGAAGAGCAGTTGGCGCAGGAGGCAGTGATCGCCGCCAAGGCCGACA
Organism: Acidovorax delafieldii; assembly: GCF_007993815.1. Lineage (GTDB taxonomy): Bacteria > Pseudomonadota > Gammaproteobacteria > Burkholderiales > Burkholderiaceae_C > Acidovorax > Acidovorax delafieldii. The sequence goes on along the minus strand of NZ_VJWE01000017.1, from coordinate 278,077 downwards.
AGCTCCTGGCACAAGAAGAAATCTGGATTCGGCGTGGTGTGGAAGCGCGCCGCACCCGCAGCCAGAGCCGTATCAGCCGCTTGGAACAGTTACGCGCCCGGCGGGAGGCTCGCCGTGAGGTCGTTGGCAGTGTGCGCATGGATGTCGCCACCGGAAGCTCCAACGGCTACCAGGGCAAGATCGTGGCGGAACTGCAAGGAGTGAGCAAAGCCTTCGGCGACAAAACCATCGTTCACAATTTCTCCGGGACGATACTGCGCGGGGACAAAGTGGGCTTGATCGGCCCGAACGGCGCCGGTAAAACCACGCTGCTCAAGATTATCTTGGGCGAACTGCAGGCCGACAAGGGCACCATCCGGCAGGGAGCGAACCTGCAAGTAGCCTACTTTGACCAGATGCGCCACGCTGTCAACCTCGACGCCACATTGGAAGACTTCATCAGCCCTGGCAGCGAATGGATCGAGATCGGCAATCAGCGCAAACACGTCAAGAGCTATCTGAGCGACTTTCTGTTCTCCCCCGCGCGCGCGCACTCCCCAGTGCGGTCGCTGTCCGGCGGGGAACGCAACCGCCTGCTGCTCGCCCGGCTGTTCGCCCGACCGGCCAATGTGCTGGTGCTGGATGAGCCCACGAACGACCTGGACATTGACACCCTGGACCTGCTGGAGGAATTGCTCGAAAACTACGAAGGCACGGTGTTCTTGGTCAGCCACGACCGCACCTTTCTCGACAACGTGGTGACCAGCACCCTCGCTTTTGAAGGCAACGGCCTGTGGCGCGAGTACGAAGGCGGCGTACAAGACTGGTTGCTCCAATCCAAACGCAGTCGGTCACTGCAAGCTGCTGCTGCAACGTCCTCCAAACCACCTACACCGGAAGTTTCAGATCAAAGCACGCCGGAGCGCACATCAAATAAGCCTGCACAGCTATCAAAAAAGAAGCTGAGTTACAAAGAGCAGCGCGAACTGGATCAACTGCCTGGTCTGATCAGTGCACTAGAGACGGAACAGAAATCCCTTCAAGACGCACTTTCCGACGGCTCACTCTTTGGTACCGACCCCACACGCGCGGCAGCCATGACAAGCCGAGCAGCCGCCATCGACGAGGAGCTGATGACCGCGTTGGAGCGCTGGACAGCACTCTCTGAATAGGCGCCAAACCGGTTCATGGCGCGAGGCTCTGGCGGGGACACACATGGTGAAGGCCCGCCGCCAGGGCTCGGTAATCGCCCTTAAATCCGGTGGTGCAGGCGGTCCGTTGTTCCGCGCAACCGGGCAATCAAGGCAGGAGCAATCTGCCCCAGCGGCAGCACCTCGTCGGCGGCACCGTGGGCAATGGCTTCCCGCGGCATGCCAAACACGATGCAGGTCGCCTCATCCTGCACATAGTTGTAGCTGCCGGCGTCTTTCATCTCCCGCATGGCAACAGCGCCATCGTTGCCCATGCCCGTGAGCATGATGCCAAACGCGTTGCGCCCCACCACCGCCGCTGCGGACTTGAAGAGTACCTCGACCGAGGGCTTGTGGCGATTGACCGGAGGGCCATCGTCCACCACCGCCACATAGTTGGCGCCACTGCGCGCCACATGGAACTGTGTGCCGCCCGGTGCGATGTAGGCATGGCCGGGCAGAATCCGCTCGCCATTCACCGCCTCCTTGACGGTGATCTGGCACAACCCGTTCAAACGGGCCGCAAAACTGGTAGTGAACCCGGGAGGCATGTGCTGGGTGATCACGATCGCGGGCGAATCCGCAGGCATCTGGACCAGCACCTCCTTGATGGCTTCGGTACCACCGGTGGACGCCCCAATGCAGATGAGCTTTTCAGTGGAAAGGCGACCCAGCAGACCAGCTGCGGGTACGGCGTGGGGCAAAGGAGTGCCCCCCACAACACTGGAGGCTGGGCCTGCATCACGCACAGGGGCGCGGCGCACTTGTGCGACGGCAGCAACGCGGATCTTGTCCACAATCTGTGCCGCCAAATCGTTGAGCCCGCTGGCCAGCCCCACACGCGGTTTGGCCACAAAGTCGACGGCGCCCAACTCCAGGGCCTTCATGGTGACCTCCGCGCCACGCTCGGTCAGCGTGGAGATCATCACTACCGGAGTGGGCCGCAGACGCATCAAGCGCCCCAGAAAATCAATGCCGTCCATGCGTGGCATTTCAACGTCCAGGGTGATGACATCCGGATCCAATTCGCGAATCATCTCGCGCGCCACCAGAGGGTCGTTGGCCGTGCCAATGCACTCCATGTCCCGCTGGCGGTTGATGATCTCTGACAGCAGACTCCGGACCAGCGCCGAATCGTCCACCACGATCACCCGGATTTTCCTGCTCATTAACTCAAACCTTTATCAAAACAGATCCACAGAACCACCCGACGTGGTCTTGGCAACAGTGGCCGCGTTGCCACGAACCTCCTGGGCCACGAGGGCTTCGGGATGGGCATGCGCCAACCGTTTCACCATCGCTTTGCCAGTCACTGGAAAGAAAACCACCTTGCGCGGATAGATGTCGAGCACGTCCTCGGAGACGATCGGAATGCGCTCAGTGTGCAAATAGTTCAACACAAAATTCGTGTTGCGCTCACCCACATTCATGGTGGTGAAGTTGTGCATCACCTGGGCCCCACCAAAAATCTTGGCCTGCATGGTTTCACGGCGTGCACCGAGCTTGAGCATTTCATTGATCAACAGCTCCATCGCGTAGGAACCATAACGCCCGGATGCGTCCGCCAGATCGCCGTCCGGCAGCATGAAATGGTTCATTCCTCCCACACGTGCGCGGCTGTCCCACAGGCAGGCAGCGATGCATGAGCCGAGCACGGTCATGATGACCATGTTCTCATCCGACACGAAATACTCACCAGGCAGCACCTTCACCGCGTTGTGCTGGAAGTGGTGATCAAGGTAAAAAAACGAGGCCTCTCCTGGCTTGCGGCTGCGGGCCTTGAGCTCCTGCAGCGACGACTCGCGCGCGGGCCCGTTGCCAGAGCTGTAGATATCGGCACTCAGCGGCGCAATACGCGGAGCGCGGCGCCTTTCGGAACTGCCGGGCACAGCAGTAGCATTGGAAGGGGATGAACCTGTTTGAATGTTGGTCATGGTTGCAATGTGCAGGACAACATGGACAGGTCAGCGGCGCTCGTACACCGTCTTGCCACGCAGGGTGAACAGGTCTTTGGACTCGCTGAAGTTCTCGGCGTGCCCCACAAACAACATGCCACCCGGCTTGAGCACGCGGTGGATTCTTTCCAACACGCGCCGCTGTGTAGGGGCATCAAAGTAAATCATCACATTACGGCAGAAAACCACGTCAAAGGGCTCCTTGAATGGCCAATCGTCGCGGATGAGATTCACACTCATGAAGTCGATGGCGCGCCGCAACTCCGGCTTGGCGCGGACCATGCCCGCGTTCCCGCCTTTGCCTTTGAGAAAGAATTTCTGCAAGCGCTCAGGGCTCAAGCCCTTCACACCGTCGAGCCGGTACACGCCCTGCGCCGCGGTGGCCAGCACGCGCGAATCAATGTCGCTGGCTGTCAGTTTGAAAGATGCGTTGGCGCCGAGCGCCTCCAACGCGGTGATCACGATGGAGTAAGGCTCTTCGCCCGTGGAGGCAGCGTTGCACCAAACCCGCCAGTTGGCGGATGGCTTGGAGCGCAGGTGCGACGCGAAAATCTCGAAATGATGCTGCTCGCGAAAGAATGCCGTGAGGTTGGTGGTCAGCGCATTCACGAACTCCTGCCACTCCGGCCCGTCATGGTTCTCCAGCCAGCTCAGGTAGTCGTGAAAGCTGGTGTGCCCCGTGTCGCGCAGCCGCCGCGACAGGCGGCTGTACACCATGGCGTGTTTGCCATCATGCAAGCTGATGCCAGCGCGCTGATAGATCAGCGCCTGCACACGGGCAAAGTCTGCATTGGTCCAGACAAATTCTCGCCCCTGGGCCAGAGGGCCAGAGGGCGCTGCGGCTGCGGCATACGCAGGATCTACCCGGGCTGGGCCTGACCGGACTGACGCCGAAGCACTGGTGGTTTGGGCCATATTGATCGTCCGAGGGGAAGTCCTGTTCGCTCCAAAAGGTCTGTGAGCACAGCTCACAGCCTGACATGCGCCTGCGCCACCACTGGCTGCTGACTGCTACGCCTTATTCGTTGGCGGTCACCAAGCCCATGTCCACGCTGGACATGAGCTTTTCAATATCCAGCAAGATCAGCATGCGCTCGCCCACGGACCCCAAGCCCAAGATGCAGCTGTTGTCGATCGCACTCTCGATATCAGGGGCCGAACGGATGCTCTCTGGCGTCAACTCCATCACATCGCTCACCGAATCCACCACAATGCCCACCACACGGTTGCGCAGGTTGAGGATGATGACCACAGTGAAACTGTTGTAGTCCGCCTGCGCACAGTTGAACTTAATGCGCATGTCCACGATGGGAACAATCGTGCCGCGCAAATTGACCACGCCCTTGATGAAGTCTGGCGCGTTCGCAATGCGGGTGGGAGGTTCGTAGCCCCGGATTTCCTGCACCTTCAGGATGTCGATGCCGTACTCTTCCTGGTCGAGGCGGAACGTCAGATATTCACGAGCACCCGTTGGTGCAGCGTCTGCAGTTTTACCGATCACACTCATGGTGCATTCTCCTTTCATGGCGGCGCAGCGCCCCCAGGGGCGCCCGCACCTGTATCTAGTGGCGCGCCCGACGCACCAAGCCACCCGTGTCCAAAATCAAGGCCACGGTGCCGTCACCCAAAATGGTGGCGCCCGACACATTGGGCACCTTGCGATAGTTCGATTCCAGATTCTTGACGACCACCTGGTGCTGGCCGAGCAACTCATCCACCAGCAAGGCCACACGGCTTCCGTCAGCCTCGACCACAACCATGATGTTGCTGGATTTGTTGAGATCAAAGCGCGGAACCTGGAAGATCTTCTCCAGCGCGATGACAGGCATGTATTCGTCGCGCACCTTGACCAGCTGCGAGCCTTGCGCCACGGTGCTGACATCGTCCGCATTGACCTGGAACGATTCCACCACCGACGACAAGGGAAGGATGTAAACCTCTTCGCCCACCCCCACCGACATGCCATCCATGATGGCGAGCGTCAGCGGTAGGCGAACGGACACCTTCATGCCGTAGCCCTCTGCAGAATCGATCTCTACCGAGCCGTTGAGCGCTGCGATATTGCGTTTGACCACGTCCATGCCGACCCCACGGCCTGACACATCGGTCACCTCATCGGCCGTGGAGAAGCCTGGAGCAAAAATCAGCTGCCAGACATCGGCATCGCTCATCTGATCAGACACCTCGATACCGCGCTCCTGGGCCTTGCTGAGGATCTTCTCGCGCGACAGGCCACGACCATCGTCACGCACCTCGATCACGATCGACCCACCTTGGTGCGACGCCGACAAGGTGATGGTGCCGTGCTCGGATTTGCCCTTGGCGAGACGATCGGCAGGCATTTCAATACCGTGGTCGCAGCTGTTACGCACCAAGTGGGTCAGCGGGTCGGTGATCTTTTCGACCAAGCCCTTGTCCAGTTCGGTGGCTTCACCCAGGGTCACCAGCTCCACCTTCTTGCCCAGCTTGTTCGCCAGATCGCGCAGCATGCGCGGGAAGCGGCTGAAAACGATGGACATTGGAATCATGCGGATCGACATCACCGACTCTTGGAGGTCGCGCGTGTTGCGATCCAGATCTGCCAACCCGGCCAGCAATTGCTGGTAGGCCCCAGCATCGAGGCCCCGGCTGTTCTGCGCCAACATGGCCTGCGTGATCACCAACTCACCCACCAGGTTGATCAGTTGATCGACCTTCTTCACATCCACGCGGATGGTGGTGGACTCCATCTGCGCCTGCATCGCCACCTTGGGCTCGGCGCTCGCCTTGGGCGCAGCTTTGGGAGCTTGCGCGACAGGCGCATGGGCAGCCGCCGCAGCCTCACCATGGGGTGCTCCGGGTGCGCCGTTGAAGAATCCATAAGGCGCTTCGCCCCCGGAGGTATCCACGGCAACCACCGGCTCGTCGTCTGCATCTGCCGCGGCCGCGTCACCTGGAGCGGCAGCATCACGAATCAGCACCTGCTCCTTGGAAACATGGAACGCAAACAGGTCCAACAGATCATCGTTGGTGGACGTCGTTTCCACCGCAAAGACCCGCGTATTGGCCTGGCTGCCCGGGACATCGCGGATCGACCCCAAACCGGGAATGTCTCGGAACAATTCTTTGATCGCGTCGGCCTGCTCGGGGCGGTCCAGTGGCCCGATCTGGATTTCCAGCTGCCGCGGCTGCCCTGGCACAACAGGCGCAGAAACCTTCGGCGCAGGAGCCGGGGCTGCTGCCACCGGCGCGGGTGCAGGAGGAGGCGGCGCTACGACCGCAGACGCAGCATCGCCGGGCACCAAGCCTGCCGCCAGGTCGCTGATTCGGCGAACCAAGGAGGTGGTGGAAACCGCCTCACCTTGTCCACCCGCCTGATGCCGTGCCAGCAGGCTGCGCGAAGCATCCGCTGACTCCAGCAGGACGTCCACCATCTGAGGGATGGGCTGCAGCTCATGCCGGCGCAGACGGTCGAGCAGGGACTCCATCTGATGGGTCAGCTCGGCCACGTCAGAAAACCCGAAGGTGGCAGAACCTCCCTTGATCGAGTGAGCGCAGCGGAAGATGCCGTTGAGCTCTTCGTCGTTGGCACTGCTCAGGTCCAGATTCAGGAGCATCTGCTCCATCTGGTCGAGGTTTTCACCCGCTTCCTCGAAAAAGATCTGATAAAACTGGCTGAGGTCGAAGTCAGCGCCTGCACCTGATCCTTCTTGGTAGGTTTCCGCCATGGTGGGCTCCTGTGTACTAAATGATCTCAGTCAACCCGGCTCAGCGGATCACTTTCTGGATGACTTCGATCAGGCGATTCGGATCAAAAGGTTTTACCAGCCATCCCGTGGCACCCGCTGTGCGGCCCGCCTGCTTCATCTGATCGCTCGACTCCGTCGTCAGGATCAGGATGGGAATGGTCTTGAATTTGGGATGCTCGCGCAGTTTGCGGGTCAGGCCAATGCCATCAAGACGTGGCATGTTCTGATCTGCCAGCACCAGGTCAATGTTGTGCGTCTCAGCCTTTTCGAGGGCATCTTGCCCATCCACTGCCTCCACGACGTGATAGCCGGCACCAGTGAGGGTGAACGACACCATTTTGCGCATGGAAGGTGAATCATCAACGGCAAGGATCGATTGCATGTATGGCTCCAACTGACTTGAATATATAAGGTAACCAGTGATGTGAACGTCAAAACAGGTCCACAGAACCTGCATCCATCTCGCTTTGGGTGACAGGGTTCGGCCTGTCGGGCGCCATCTCCGCAAAGGGCGCGGCATCTTCACCTTCTTCATGCCCCATGGCTTCCGAGGCCAGCCGGAAGGCACAGCCCTGCAGCACCTTGGTGGTGTGCCATATCAGTTGGGAGGCCATGTCCTGGAACTGCAGCTCAGTCACTGCGCTGCGCAACGCCGTACGCGCGGCCACCAACTCCGGGGAGTCCGCCACTACAGCATCTGTCAACATGGCGTTTGCCTCTCCAAACCGCTCCAGCAGGTTGTCGGTGGCGTGGTTCAGCAAGCCTTCCAGGCGGTGCAAGTCGTGCATCACGACCAACAAAGAGTCCTGCAGCTCTGCCGCCACCATGACGGGAACCTGGACAGCAGGTCCTCCAGGCGTTGTTAGCGTAGATTGCATCGTTTCTCCATAGCAGCACGTAGCAGCAAAACACGCAAATACACAGGACTACGATACTTGCATCAGTAACCTGCCAAGGCCCCCGAGCAAACCGGAGCATCCGCGCCCATTGGACGCTGACGCACAAACCATCCCAACCGGACAAACACCCTTGTTTGTTCCAATTTGTATCCTATGATAGCGCTCCTATGGGCCCTGCAACACCAGACCAGACCCTTGAAATCCTCCATCTTGAAGATTCACCGGCCGATCACGAATTGGCAGCGCGTGCGTTGCGCCGATCAGGGCTCCGTTGCCACCTCCAGCGGGTTGACACCCTTTCTGAATTCCAAAGACTGACAGACGGCGGCCACTTTGACATCATCCTGGCAGATTACCGCCTGCCAGGCTTCACCGCATTGGATGCCTGGGCCCATGTGGCGCAAAAACCGCATCACCCACCTTTTGTGCTGCTTTCAGGTGCCATTGGCGAGCCTGCAGCGGTTGACGCGATGCGGCTCGGGGTAGCGGACTATCTGCTCAAGGACGATATCCAGCGCCTCCCGCATGTAATTGCCCGCACCCTGGAAGTGCACGAAGCACGCAACGCGCGCGAGCAGGCTATTGCCGAGCTGGCCACGTCGCAACGCCGCTTGGCCGAGCTGGCCGAGCATCTGCAGACCTCCATCGAGCATGAGCGGGCCGCCATCGCTCGCGAGATCCACGACGACATTGGTGGCGCACTGACCGCAGTACGCTTTGACGTAGCCTGGATAGGGCGCCACAGTACCGATCCTGCCATGCAAGAGCATGCCACCTCTGCGGTGGACATGCTGCAACACGCGATCGGCGCCAGCCAGCGCATCATGATGAACCTGCGCCCACCCATCCTGGAACAAGGGCTGGTGGCGGCTGTCCAGTGGCTGGCCACGGGCTTTGAGCGCAGGACGGGCATCACCACAAGGATGCAGAGCAGCAGCGAAACCATCGATATACCCACCGACATTCAATTGGTGGCATACCGTACTGCCCAAGAAGCATTGACCAATATCTCCAAGCACGCGCAGCCCAGCAAGGTGGACATTGAACTGTCTGACAAGGAAGGGGTACTGACCCTGGAGGTCGCGGACAATGGCCGTGGCATGGATTCCACAGTTCGCGACAAACCAAAAGCCTTCGGCCTCAAGGGCCTTCAAGAGCGTGCACGCACCGTAGGGGGATGGCTGGACATCAGCAGTCGGCCGGGCAAGGGCACGTCGGTCATTCTGTCCGTCCCGTTACCATCTCCTTCAAAATCCGCTCCAGGAGATGCCCAGTGATCCATGTCGTCTTGTGCGACGACCATGCCGTATTGCGGCGCGGCATTCGCGACACACTCGCCGAAGCACCGGACATTCAGGTGACCGGCGAAGCGGGCGGGTACTCTGAGCTGCGTGAAGTTCTGCGCACGGCTGCCTGTGATGTGCTGCTGCTGGACCTGAGCATGCCCGGACGCAGCGGCCTGGAAGTACTGGCCAGCCTGCGCGAGACCCACTCGACCATCCGGGTGCTGGTGGTTTCGATGTACCCCGAGGATCAATACGCGCTGCGCTGCCTCAAGGCGGGAGCCCAAGGCTACGCCAACAAGGCCGGCGATCCGGTGGAGCTGATTGCGGCAGTGCGCACGGTGATGCAGGGGCGCAAGTACCTCACTGCCGAAGTGGCCCAGATGCTTGCGGACAGCCTGGCTCAACCCACGCCGGAGGTGCCCCATGCGGCGCTTTCCGAACGAGAGCTGCAAACCCTGGTCAAGATTGCATCGGGGCGGCGCCTGTCTGACATTGCCGATGAATTGATGCTGAGTCCTAAAACCGTGAGTGTGTACCGCTCACGGGTTCTCGAAAAATTGAAGCTTTCGAACAATGCTGAACTCACCGTTTACGCCATCCGCAATCAGCTGGTGTAACTAACGGCCCTACCTGCCAACAGAGAACAGATCCACGGCTTGTTGCATCAACGCCAACACCGGTTGCTCCAGCATCGGCAACGTTGCCGCTATGCCCAGCATCCCCACCGTGAGCGTGACTGGGAAACCCACCGCATAGATATTCATTTGCGGCGCCACACGCGAGATGATGCCCATGGTCAGGTTGACGAACAAGAGCAGCGCAATCATGGGCATGGCAATCCAGAGCGCGCTGGAAAAGAGCGAAGCACCCAACTCATACAACCGCATCTGTCCCAACGCCTGCAGAAAATTTCCATCGACTGGAAAGCGGTCAAAACTTTTGACCACGGCCATCAATATCAACAAATGGCCATTGATGACAATGAAGAGCAGCATGGACATGTGGCCAAAAAACCGGGCCACGGCGCTGATCTGACCGTTGGAGGTGGGGTCAAAGAACGATGCAAAGTTGAGCCCCATCTGCAGGCCAATGATTTCACCAGCCAGCTCAACGGCTGTGAACACCAAGCGAACCGAAAAGCCGATCGCCAGCCCCACAGCCACCTGCTGCGCCACCGTGCCCAGCGCCTCACGGCCGTTCACGCTGATGACAGGCTGCTCGCCCAGAACACCTTGCGCACACAAGGCCACAAGGAAAGCGAGACCGATTTTTACGCGCATGGGCACGACCCGCATGGAGAACACTGGGGCCACGGAAAACAATGCCAGCACGCGCAAAAAGGGCCACAGAATGGGAGACAGCCATGCCATGATCTGAGCTTCGGAGAAGGTGATCACGCCCCTCCTCCACCGGCGAGGCCGGGGCGCATTGACGGCCAAGGCACGGCCGCCCCCAGTGCTCGTCGCTGACTCCAGCAGCCCAGCATTGTCCTGAGGCCGCCAAGTGCCCAGATTGGCATGTGCTATCCAATCATCGACGGGATCGATTCGATTGTCCGGCGGATGAAGTCCACCAGGGTACTGAGCATCCAAGGCCCAGCAATCGCAAAAACGACCATGGCCGCAATCAGCTTGGGCACAAACGCCAGCGTTGCTTCATGGATCTGCGTGACAGCCTGAAAAATACTGACCAACAAGCCCACCGCCATGACCACCCCCAGCACTGGCATGGAAATCATCAGCAGCAGGGTGAGGGCGTCACGCCCAATGGTCAGCACCATTTGTGAAGTCATGGCGGAATCCTCTAGGTGACGAAGCTGGCGGCCAATGAGCCGATCAGCAGGTTCCAGCCGTCTGCCAGCACAAACAGCATCAGCTTGAACGGCAATGCCACCAACACCGGGGACAACATCATCATGCCCAGGGACATGAGGATGCTGGACACCACCATGTCGATGACAAGAAACGGGATGAAAATCATGAACCCGATCTGAAACGCCGATTTGAGCTCGCTGGTCACAAAGGCCGGCACCAGCACACGGATGGGCGCCGTCTCAGCCGTCACTTTGGGATCAAGACGTGCCAGCCTGGAAAACAGCGCAAAGTCAGATTGCCGCGTCTGCTTGAGCATGAAGCTGCGCATCGGCGCCTCTGCCCTGTCCAGCGCCTGTTCGAAGCTGATGGTGTTGTTGGTATAGGGAACGTAAGCGTCCTGGTACACACGGTCCAGCGTCGGGCCCATGACAAAAAAGGTCAGGAACAGTGACAGCCCGATGATGACCTGATTGGGAGGAGCCGATTGCGTCCCCAAGGCCTGACGCAGCAAGGACAGCACAATCACAATCCGTGTAAAGCCCGTCATCATCAGCAGCACAGCGGGCAAAAAAGACAACGCCGTGAAAAACAGCAGTGTCTGAATGGGTACCGAGTAGCTGGCGCCAGATGGCCCACTGCCAACAACCAGTGGCAATGCGCCCGGACTTTGAGCCCAAGCGGAGCCATGCGCTACCACGCTGGCAACAGCAACGGCCCAAGGCAAAGCACGCCCAGCTGTTCGCGCTACGAGCCTTGGAAGCAAGGATGCGAGCTCAGACATGCGCGGACTTTCCAGAATCAGCGGACGCAGCTCGCATCTCGTGAGCAAACGATGGTTCTGTCGGCAGTGAAACGTTCACGGCGTCCCCAGCCCCCTTGGCCGCCACTGGTAGCACGTGGAGGCAACTGACCTGTTGAGCGGTGACGCCCAGCACCAGCCAAGTACGCGCATGTTCAGGGCCGACTTCCACCGTCACTACCCGCTGTTGAGGGCCGACGGCCACTGCAGACACCACGCGTGACGCCACCCCGGCAGCCAGCGTCCCGGAGGACTGGCGCTGCTGCAGCCGGCGCACAGCCCAGGGAAGCAAAGCCATGGCGCCCACAAAAAGCACCACGACCAGCAGCGTCTGGGTCATGCTCCCACTATCCACGGCTCACCCGCCGCAAACGTTCCGACGGCGTGACCACATCGGTCAGGCGGATACCAAACTTGTCATTGACCACCACCACTTCGCCTTGGGCGATAAGGTAGCCATTGACCAGCACATCCATGGGCTCGCCTGCCAGTGCATCCAGCTCCACCACCGAACCTTGTGCCAGTTGAAGGATGTACTTGATGGGCACTTTGGTGCGCCCCAACTCCACCGACAGCTGCACCGGAATATCCAGCACCATGTTGATGTCGTTGACGGTATCACCACTCGCAGCACCGGAAAATGGTCGCACGGGCTCGCCGGAAAGTGGCCCGCCCTGCTCTGCGTCCGCCGGTTTTTCGTCCGTCCGCTTCTGCTCTTCAAGCGCCTCGGCCCAACCCGCAAACGGGTCATCCGCGCCTGCGTCCTTGTTGTCTTCTTCAGTTGCCATTCTTCTCTCCCAGCCAACTCATGTCCGAAGTGCGCAGGCACTCTTCAATGCGGATGGCGTACTTGGAATTGTGGGTTCCATACTGGCATTCAAAAATGGGAACCCCTCCGATCGATGCACGGATACGGGGCTCGCGGTCCAGTTCGATGAAGTCACCCGGTTTCATGGCCAGCAGTTGCTCCACGGTGGCATCGGCCTTCGCCAGCTCCGCCACCAACGTAACCTCTGCGGATTGGATTTCACGCTTGAGCACGTTCACCCAACGGCGGTCCACCTCAATGGAATCGCCCTGCGTGGACGAATACAGTACATCGCGGATCGGCTCCAGCGTTGCATAAGGCATGCATATATGGATGGCACCCGACAGGTCGCCAATTTCCAGCTGAAAGGCCGTGGACACCACGATCTCGCTGGGCGTAGCAATGTTGGCGAACTGGGGTTGCATTTCCGAGCGCTGGTATTCCAGCTCCAGCGGATAGATCCCCTGCCACGCCTTCTTGTACTCCGCGCAGATCACATCTACGAGCCGGTTGATGACACGCTGCTCGGTAGGCGAAAAATCACGCCCTTCAATGCGGGTCTGGAACTTACCGACCCCGCCATAGAGGGTGTCAATGATGCCGAAGACCAGCGAAGGCTCACAGACGATGAGTCCGCTGCCTCGCAGGGGGCGGATCGCCACGATGTTGAAGTTCGTCGGCACCGCTAGCTCTCGCAGGAAAGCACTGTAGCGTTGCACCGACACAGTCCCCACCGAAATTTCAGGACTGCGGCGGATGAAGTTGAAGAGCCCAATGCGGAAGTTGCGTGCAAACCGCTCGTTGACGATTTCCATCGTCGGCATGCGGCCACGGACGATGCGCTCCTGGCTGGAGATGTCGTAATTGCGTACCGACCCCGCCTCAGCCACTTCCTCAACGGACTTCTGGCTCTCGCCAGTGACCCCTTCCAGAAGGGCATCGACCTCTTCCTGCGAAAGAAATGAATCACTCATGGCTGGTCCTTACCCGGCTGGCTCATTGGATGATGAAGCTCGAAAAGAGCACCTTGCGCACAGGATTGCGCTCTGTGCGCTTGCGCGCGGCGGGGCGTTCCTCTCCATCTCCGTCCTGCTCAGCGGCGGCGGCAGCCTTTGCACGCTCACGCTCTGACGGCACCGAGTAGCCCAGAGGGCGCGAGACTTCGCGCAAGACGTCGGTAGCGAGCTTTTCCTTGCCCTCGCGCTGCAGCAGCTCCGTGGACGTGCGTTGCGACACCAGCATCAGGATTCCACTGCGGATCGACGGCAGGTACTGCTTCACCTGTTCTGCAGTCTTTGCATCCTCCAGCTCCAACGTAATGCCGATCTGCGCAAAGCGATCACCGCCGGGATCAGCCAGATTGACCACCATGTTTTCCAGGGGCAGGAAGGTGGGGGCTACCTTAGGCGCCTCCTTGTGAGCCGCAGGTGCACCGCCGCTCTCTTCGTCCTCAGCGGCATGCGACCGACTGGAGATGAACCATGCTGCTGCGCCCCCTCCGATCACTAGCACAGCCACCACCACGCCGATGATGATCAACAGCATCTTCTTGCTTTTGGCGGGTGCGGCTGCTGCGGGAGTATTGGCTGACACAATGGAATTCCTTGCGATAGGGAACAGGCAGAACGGACGCTATCAAAGTGCAAGCGCAACCTGTTGGCCCATTATGGGTCGGGGGTGTAACCAATAATAGCCAGAATAAAAGCCCAAAACCATGGCATTCACCGCGCTCGCCTGGACTGCGGAGACGGGAGCAGAACTACAGACCGCCCACATCACCCCGCAGAATCAGACGAAGACGTCCACGGCCCGGTCTGTCGCCCCACCACCGCGCGCCAGCGAGGCTGTGCCAGCAGGCACAGCAGATACCACCTGCGCCTGGCGTGCCCCGTCGCGAGGCCGCTGCTGCCCCGCCTCGCCACCACCGGCACGGTCGCGTGCCGATGTGCCCACCGACATGCCAGACAACACCAAACCCTCACTGCGCAACAGATCACTCAACTGCGCCATGCTCTGGTCCAGCAGCTCCCGCGTCTGCTGCTGGTCGCTGCGGAATGAAACGTGCGCTTCGTTGCCCGACAGAGACACAGCCACCTCCACCGGCTGACCATCACGCTGCAGCGTCAACTCCGCGTTCTGGGTCTTCTGGTTCACCCAGTAGGCCACCTGCTCGGCCACCTGCTCTTCTGCACCCAAAGCGTTAGGTTCTGCAAAGACCGTTGCATCGGTGAAGTTGCCCGACTCAACAGCCCCTCCCCCTGACGCACCTTCAGACCAAGCGCCGCCAGCCCCCGCGCCATCGCCATTGGAACGCCCGCCAGCCGATGACTCTGAAGCATGTAACGCCCCAGCAGAAGCCAGTAGACCGTCGGCGAGAGGCACTGCCGCCTCCGTACCTGTGGCAGGATTTGACTGTGCAAGCCTTGACCGATCGAAGGTAACGTCAGCACTCACGCCTGCGAAAGCCCGCTCTCCGGCGGAGGCAACCTGTGTGGCGGAGAAACCATGCACGGCGTTGGAACGCGCAGCAGAGCCCCCCAGCGTGGGTGAGCCCATGGGTGCATCGACCGCACCCATGCCACTGCCTCGTTGAGCGCTAGCGCTCTGCATACGCGAAAAGTTACGTCCGAAGCCGGTCAAGGCCCCTTGCGGAGACCCCTCTTTGAGATCGGCGGATGCATCCAGCTTCGCCGTCTCGGCAACCAAACCTTGAGGGATGCCTCCCAGCAACATGTCGTTGAGCGCAGTTCCCGGGGAAACCATAGACCCTTGCGCACCTGACTGTCCCACTGCTGCGATTCCCCCGAAACCCAGGTTGGAGGACTGGGAGGCTCCCAAGGCAGTCTGTCCGTTGAACGTTCCAACCTCATTCCGGCTTTGTGTTGGAGCAAACAGTCCTTGCCATGCGGCCACGGCAGAAGTGTCTGCCGCAGACAATGACGCTGCATCAGTGCCGTAGTCCACTGACGATAAAAGAGTATCACCCGAAGTATCGCCCAGCGTACTCTCCTCTGCCCCGCCCCCCAACGCCGCCAGCAAAGCCAAAAAACCACCCCCAGCCGCAGGATCGCTAGCGTCTGCGGCAGCAGGCTGGGCCGATGATTTGGCGCGAGTCGTGTGGGCGGGCTGGGTGCCCTGCGAGGAGGCTACTTTGGTCGGTTCCATGTTCAATTCTCCTGGCCCGCGTTGCGATACTGCAGCGCGGCGCGTTCATCGGTCTGTTTTTGGTCCCTGCGCTGTTGCTGCAGGGCGAGGTCGTTGCGTCGCTTGTCTACCACCTTGCGCAGACTGGCCAAACGCAGCTCTGCAGCTAACAGAGCGCGCTGGGCAGCTTGCACCCGCGCAGACTGGTCCCCCACCACACTGGTCTGGATGCTGGCCGCATGACCCAGCCTGTCCATGAAGTGGTAGTGGTGGTACATCACTTCGGGCTGCATGGCCGTATCTGCCTTCATGCCCCAGCGTGACTCGGTTTCACGGGCGTAGTCTTCCAGCTGATCGAGCTGGGCACGTGCTGCCTGCTCGGCAGCCAGCGTGTCCTGCAGCACCTTGCGGGCATCGTCCCGCTTGCGAGAGGCCACTTCGACTGCGACAGAGAGGGCGTTGAGGTTGGACATGATGGCTTCCCTTGTCCGTCGTCAATGGTCCAGCACCGCCGCCATGGCGGCTACGCTGTGGTCCATGGAGGCCGCCTCGTACATGTCCTGCTGCAGAAAACCCGCCATCTGTGGCTGCAGGCGGATAGCCTCGTCCAATGCCGGGTCGGAGCCGCTCATATAGGCCCCCACCTGCACCAGATCCCGGCTCTTCTGGTAGCGCGAATACACCGCACGAAACCGCCGCGCCAGGTCAAAATGCCCGCGAGACACCACGTTGTGCATCACCCGCGATGCAGATTGCTCAATGTCGATGGCCGGGAAATGCCCGGTCTCAGCCAGGGCACGTGACAACACAATGTGCCCATCCAGAATGGCACGGGCAGCATCCGCGATCGGGTCCTGCTGGTCATCACCTTCCGATAGCACCGTATAAAACGCTGTGATGGAGCCGACACCATGCAGGCCGTTGCCGCTGCGCTCGACCAGCTGCGGCAGCTTTGCAAAACAGGACGGCGGATACCCTTTGGTTGCTGGCGGCTCGCCGATGGCCAGGGCAATTTCCCGCTGCGCCATTGCATAGCGGGTCAGTGAATCCATGAGCAGCAGCACATGCTGCCCTTTGTCGCGAAAATGCTCCGCCACCGCAGTCGCGTAGGCCGCCCCCTGCATGCGCAACAACGGAGGCGCGTCGGCAGGTGCAGCCACCACCACGGACCGTGCGCGGCCTTCCTTGCCCAGGATGTCTTCCACAAACTCCTTGACTTCGCGCCCCCGCTCCCCAATGAGCCCCACCACAATCACATCGGCCTGGGTGTAGCGTGCCATCATGCCCAGCAGCACACTCTTACCCACCCCGGAGCCTGCAAACAGCCCCAGACGCTGACCCCGCCCCACGGTCAGCAAGGCATTGATGGCGCGCACGCCAGTATCCAAGGGCTCACGCACCGGATCCCGATCCATGGCATTGATCTGCCGCCGCCCCATGGGCTCCGACACGACATCCTGCACCGGTCCACCATGGTCGAGGGGCAGGCCTTGCGCATCCACCACGCGGCCCAACAAGCCGTCGCCCATGGGCAAACGAAGCACCCCGGCGCGTTGTACGGGCCGTGGAGGCTCGCCCAAGCGAGGCATGGGGATGTATGGCGCAGCCGGCACCACACTCGCGCCACTGGACAGCCCATGGATATCGCCCGCCGGCATTAAAAACGCACGGTCGGCAGAAAACCCGACGACCTCAGCCAACACCGGCGCGTGCCCTGGCATTTGCACCATGCACTGCGACCCCACAGGCACGCGGATCCCCACCGCCTCCAGCACCAGTCCCGTCAGTCGGGTCAGCGTACCCCGCGTCTCCAACGGCGCGCCTTCGGCCACGCGCTCGCGCGCGTCGTCCATGAAGCGGGTCCAGGCAGAGTCAAGGTCGACGGTCATCGCCATCCCCAAGCGTCTCGTCGTCCCAGGGTGACTGCAGCCCCAGCGACGCAATGGCACGCTGCCACCGCTTGTCGATGCTGCCATCAACGACCGTGCCCGCCGACTCCACCATGCAGCCGCCAGCAGGCACAGCGGCATCCGCCATCCACTGCACGCCAGGCGCATTGATCTCTTCGCGCAGAGGCTGGGCCATGGCCTCCATATCCTCCGGGTTGAGCCGGACGGTGGCGGGCCGCCCCTCAGTGACCAGCATGCCCACGGCCTCCCGCACCACTGGCAACAAGGCATTGGGATTGACCGACAGTTCCTGGCGCACCACCTGGCGCGCGATGTCACACGCCAGCTCCAGCACCTGCTGCGCCATGTGCTGCTGCATGTCGATCAGGCTGGCTTCCAGTGTCTGCAGCACGCTTTGCATGCGCTGTGCCGCCTCTTGTCCCTGCTGGGCAATGTATTCATCCATGCGGCGCTGCCACTCGAGCGCCGTCTGCGCCTGCCCTTGGGCAAAGCCCTCTGCATACGCATCGTCGCAAGCCTGCTGGACAAGCGCCTGCTGTGCCGCTTCATCCAGCTCGACGGGCAGCTCCGCCACAGGTTCCGGCTCGGGCTCTGGCTCGACCAGATCGGAGCCGTCTACGGCGGCAAACTTCCACTGCTTGAAGTCGCCGACTTCCTCGCTGGGAATGAACCGCGAATAGGACCGCTGGTTAGACGAAGGCATCATCACCACCGCCTCCGATCACGATCTGGCCTTCGTCAGACAGGCGACGCACCGTCTTGAGGATTTCCTTCTGCTGCGCCTCGACCTCGGACAGCCGCATCGGGCCGCGCGATTCGAGGTCTTCGCGCAGCGCGTCGGCTGCACGCGAAGACATGTTGGAAAGGAATTTTTCGCGCAGTTCGGGCACTGCGCCCTTGAGAGCCACGATGAGGGTTTCGGATGCCACTTCCTTGAGTACCGTTTGAATGGCCTTGTCGTCCAGCTTGAGAACATCCTCGAACACGAACATCTTGTCCATGATCTTCTGCGCCAGGTCAGGGTCGTAGCCCCGGATGGATTCGAGCACCACGGCGTCCATGTTGCCGCCCAGCAAGTTGATGATCTCTGCGGCAGCCTTGACGCCGCCCAGCGAACTCTTGCGGATCTTGTCCCCGCCCGCCAGCACCTTGAAAAGCACTTCGTTCAGGTCCTTGAGGGCTGTCGGCTGGATACCTTCGAGCGTGGCCACACGCAACAGAATTTCGCTACGCTGGCGATCCGTCAGGTGCATCAGGATGCCCGAGGCCTGGTCGCTGTCCAGATGTACCAGGATGGCAGCAACGATCTGCGGGTGCTCGTTACGCAGCAGTTCAGCCACTGACAGCGGATCCATCCACTTGAGACTCTCAATGCCCGAGACATCTCCGCCCTGCAAGATCCGGTCGATCAGCAGTCCCGCCTTGTCATCGCCGAGCGCGCGCTTGAGCACAGCGCGCACGTAATTGCCGGTGTCGGATACCAACAGGCTTTGCGCTGCGGCCGCGTTGGAGAATTTGTTGATGACCTCGTCCACCTTTTCGCGCGACACCGAGCGCATGCGCGCGATGGTCTCGCCCAGCTTCTGCACCTCTTTGGGCGAGAAATGCTTGAACACCTCGGCCGCCTCTTCCTCGCCGAGGGACATCAGCATGATGGCGGCATCGTGGAGTCCTTGGTCGTCCATGGTCGTGGTCCGTGCAATCGGTAGCGGTAGCGGCGACTAAACGGGCTCGCCATTCAGCCAGGTCTTGAGAATATTGGCGACCGCGACCGGATTCTCCTTGGCCAGCGTACGCGCATCTTCCAGGCGCAGCTGCTCGGGGGTCGCGGGCAACACTTCGTCCTTGCGGGCGGGCGCTGCCAATGCCGGGCGCTCGGGTGTTTCTGCCTCCAGCGCGTCCAGCTGTCCACCTGCCACCGGCTTGGCGGCACCGGCCTTGGCCGGCGCTGGGCCCTTGAGCGCAGGACGCACCAGCCCCATCAGCACCAGGGCAGCAAACAGAACCGCACCTACGGGCCAGGCAAAGGTCTTGGCCAGATCAACCACCTCAGGCTGCTTCCAAAGCGGGGTGTCTGTGGTGGGCACTGCGGTCACCTGGAACGGCGTATTCATCAGATTCACCGAATCACCGCGTTCGCGATTGAAGCCAATGGTTTCACGCACCAGCGCCGTCATCTGCTCGATCTGCTCGGGCGTCAGCGCCTTGGTCACGGTCTTGCCCTTGTCCTCGGCCGACTGGTAGTTGACCACGACCGCAGCACTCAGCCGCTTGACTGCGCCTGTACTGCCACGGACCACTTTCACCGTCTTGTCCACTTCATAGTTGGTGGTGGACTCGCGCTTGTTGGACTGCTCCTCAGTCCCCTGTTGGCCGCCCGCGTTGGGCGCAGGGTTGGCGCCATTGATGGGCGCTGCAGACGGAGCGGGAGGCTGATTGGCAACCGCACCGGGCACACCCGTGGCGGTCTTCGTCGCGCTGCCACGGCTTTCCAGCACCTGCTGGCTGCGTACGGCGCTGGAGTCTGGCGTCTGGTTGGGGCGGAATTGCTCGGAGGTGGACTCGGTCTGGGAGAAGTCCACCTCAGCCGTCACCTGCGCCTTGACGTTGTCACGGCCGACCACGGGCTCCAGAATGTCCATGATGCGGCGCGAATACTGCTGCTCCAGCTGCTGCACATACAAGAGCTGCTGGGCATTGATTTCAGCACCGGCCGTGGTGTCGGGCGATTGGGACAACAGCTTGCCCGTGTCATCCAGCACACTCACGGCTGACGGCGCCAGTTCCGGCACGCTGGAAGCCACCAGATGCACGATGCCCGCGAGTTGGGCACGGTCCAGAATGCGGCCGGGGTGCAGGCTCACCAGTACCGAGGCCGACGGCTTTTGCTGCTCACGGAAAAATCCGTTCTGGTTGGGCAAGGCCAGGTGCACACGGGCACTTTGCACGGACGACAAGGCTTGAATGGACCGGGTGAGCTCCCCCTCCAGCCCGCGCTGGAAGTTCAGGCGCTCCTGAAACTGCGTCATCCCGAATTTGTTGGACTCCATCAGCTCAAAACCTGCGACGGAGCCCTTGGGCAGGCCCTGAGTGGCCAGTCGCAGACGCACGTCATGCACGCGCTCCGCTGGGA
Organism: Acidovorax delafieldii; assembly: GCF_007993815.1. Classification (GTDB taxonomy): domain Bacteria; phylum Pseudomonadota; class Gammaproteobacteria; order Burkholderiales; family Burkholderiaceae_C; genus Acidovorax; species Acidovorax delafieldii. Next base: position 257,432 of record NZ_VJWE01000017.1, on the reverse strand, counting down.
TCAGGATGGCGCCACCACCCTCGGAATACTTGTAGGGCACATTCATTTGGGACAGCTGCGCCACCACGGCCCCGCCATCCTTGTCGCCCAGATTGGAAAACAGTACCCGGTAGTCGGGTTGGCGCCCCATCACGATGGCCGCAACGGCAGCAGCCACCAGCAGCGCCACGCCCGCACCCAGCCGCATGCGCTGCGCCCGGTCGAGGGCGGACAGCCGCTGCAGCCAGTTGGGACTGGCCGGCGTCGGGAGCGGATTGAGAGGGACTTCAGCAACAGCAGACATCTTGCTTTCCATTAAAGCAGGCCCTGCAACAGACCTAGCGTGGGGTCGATTATTCGGTCACGCCTCCAAAATGTTCGCTGGATAAGCCGTCCGTTTGGCCATCTATTCAGAGCGATGCATCCTGGGCCGGTAGCTAGGATACGCAGCATACCGCCATTCCCCTACGGATACCGCCATGGACCTTCGCATCTCCAGCTCAACCGCCCCGCTGACGGGCGCTGGCGTCGCGCGCCGTGCTGCAGCGCCGCAAACCACGGGCAATGAAGTCGGCTTCTCCGGCGCGCTCAAGGGCGCATTGCAATCAGTGAGTGCCGCGCAGAACAAATCTTCCGAGATGCAAAAGGAGGTGCAAATGGAAAACCCCTCCGTGAGTCTGGAAGAGACCATGGTGGCTATCCAGAAGGCGCAAATCGGCTTTCAAGCCACACTGCACGTGCGCAATCGCATGGTGCAGGCGTACACCGACATCATGAACATGCAGGTGTGAGCTGCTGGCGAAGTATGAAGGCCCCGTTCTCAACGGGGCAGCCGTGTGGCACTGCGCTGTGCCAACACAAGAAACTATATTTTTGATAGCAGCAAAGACATGCTGCACTAGCGCCTCAGGCACGTTTAGTGCATCTTTTTGACCCAGAGACGCTTGGCGGTCGAAGTGGCGACAGGTTCAGCACCGCGCACTTTGGCATCCCACTGGACGACACCCCCTCACCCGGGTGCACCGCTAATCCGGCAATCCCAGCCCTGACAAGCAACCATCTTTGACCGCTAGGCCGCTGCCGCACACAGCAGCCCCGGGCGTGTTGCGCGGCCCGCACTCAGTGCATCATCTGGGGCTGCCCCTCGAACAGATGCTCGAACTGCGCAAGCCAGGGCTCTGCCAGGCAGCGGATCTGCGCATCGTTGCGCAGGATGCGCTGCATGATGCGGGTCTTCTCACGGCGGTGCTCAGGCAGCAATTCGTGCTCTTGCGACTTGAAGCGCAGTTGCTCGATCAGCACTGCACAGGCGCCTTCATAGCGCACCACACCATCCCAATCCTTGAGCTTGGCAGCCTCCAGCATCTTGGCGCTGCTGTCTTCAATCGCCTTGTAATAGTCAATCAGCATGTGAGACATGGTCAGGCCTCCACCAGCACGGGCTGGCCCGAGGCGGGCGTTTCGGAAGCACCGGCACCCGATTTCTTGATTTCATTCCACCCGGTTGCCACGGGCTCGATCAGGCGCATGACTTCTTGCATCATGGCGTCGTCGTTACGGGCATTGGCCAGCGTAAGGCGATGGATGCAGTAGTCATAAAGCGCACCCAGGTTCTCCGCCAGTGCGCCACCATCCACTCTGTCAAGCGCTGTGTTTAAGCCCTCCTCAAGGATACGGATGGCTTTGGAAATACTGGTTACCTTGCCCAACACATCGCCACGCGCCAAAGCGCCCCGCGCTGTTGCAATGGAATTGAGAACACCCTCATACAACAGACTGACCAACTGGTGCTGGTCGATCGTGTGCATGCTGGTTTCTACGTTGATGCGCTGGTAGGCGTTGGCTGTACGGGGGCTGTAGGCGCTGAACATGCTGAAAGTCCTTGCGAGTATTACTTTAGTTATCGGCCACAGCCAAAAAAACTGAAGCGCTCAACCCGATGATTTATTCCAGGCAGTCACCTGCTGCGAGATGTACGCGTTCAAGGCATTCAAGCTCGACATCTTTGTATCCAGCGCACTGAAGCGCGCCGTCAAGCTCTTTTCCAGGCGATCCGCACGATCATTGATCGTCTCCACATCCTTGGCATTGAGCTTGAGGGATTGCTCATAGATTTTTGCCTTGCTTGCAAAGAACCCGTCGCTTGCCAGCAATTTGTCCGTGAAGCTCTTGAACTTCCCCGCAAAGCCATCTCCCACACTGCCACCATCCGCGCCGCGGAAGAAGGTTTTGACGTCATCAGGGTTTTCCATTGCCTTGTTGAATTTGGTCGCATCCAGTGTCAAATTCCCAGTCGGCGACACGTTACCCAGTCCACCTTCCGACACCACCCCCACTGCAGACAGATTGCGCAGCGCACCCGAGCTGTTGACGGACTGCAGCGCCGCGCGCAAGGTGTTCTGCAGGGTAACAGCAGCACTGTCCCCTTGCAGCAAACCCGCCGTCTTGGTGCCTGCGTCGTACTTCGTGACCTCATTCAGTGCCTGATTGATCGCGTTGTACGCGCTCACGAAGGCCTCTACATTCTTCTTCACGGCAGAGTTGTCCTTGGCCACGGTGATGGCAACATCCCCTGTTGTGACCTGCAAAGCCGTAAAGGTCACCCCGGCAACGGTGTTGGAAAAGGAATTCGTGGCTGAGGTGACGGCAACACCATTGACGGTCGCATTCGCGTTCGCGGCGTACTCGGTCGTGCCGCCCACGACCAGCCGCGACAGCCCCGCAGAGTCTGCCATGTTGCCGTCGGCATCCACCGCACTCATCCGATACCCGGCATCTTCGCCCGTCGAGGTGCTGCGCAACATCAGGCGCTCACCGGAAGCATCACTCAACACCGTGGCTGTGACGCCCGCTTTGGATCCGTTGATTTTGCTCGCCACGTCCCCCAGCGTATCTGTCGCGCTGATTTCGACGTTGACAGTTCCCGCGCCGCCCAGAGTGAACACCTTGGGCTCCCCGGACCACTTGCCAATATCAAAGGTCAATGTGCCCGCCCCGACGGCCTGACTGACGGGCGACAACGCCACCGAAATAGTAGATTGCGCCTTGGCCAAGTTCTGAACCTGCACGTTGAAAGATGTGGCGGCAGCACCACCCACGGCAGAAACCGACACCGCATCGGATTTGGACGATGTGGCGCTCACCCCATTCCAGCCTGTGACGCTGGCGAGCTTGCTAGCGGCATCAGCAAGCGTGGAAACCAGGGACTTGAATTGGCCAAAGGCAGACACCTTGGCATTCGTCATGGCAGCCTGCTGATTCAGGCCGTTGGTCTTGGTGATCGGAACTTTGACCGCATCCACCGACGCCTTGATCAACCCATTGACGTCAACGTTGCCGCCGAGGCCAATGCCTATGGATGAAAAGCTAGCCATATCTCACCTCCTGAATCCGTGTCGAGCTGAATCAACAGAAATTATCCGAGCCTTTGGCCCATTGCATCCCGCCGATAAGCCCCCAAGAAACGCATCAATCTACCGCGTTGCCGCACGATTGGCAAAAAGCGGAAAGCGGAGGCGATCAAATCGCCTCCGCTTTGAGAGAGGAAGGGCTTGTTCAAAGAACCTACCCTATCTGATTAGCCTGCAGCCAAAGAGTGATTAGCGCAGCAGGGCCAACACACCTTGTGGCAACTGGTTGGCCTGGGCCACCATTGCCGTACCAGCCTGCTGCAGGATCTGAGAGCGCGACAGGTTGGCGGTTTCCGCTGCAAAGTCGGCATCCTGAATGCGACCGCGCGAAGCAGACATGTTCTCGGAGGTACTTTGCAAGTTATTCACCGTGGTTTCAAAGCGCGACTGCAGGGCACCGAAGCTGGCGCGCTGACCATTAACGGACGAGAGTGCGGCATCAATGATTTTGAGTGCTTTGGTAGAACCATCCACAGTGGAAACGTCGATAGTGTTAACCGCCTTCAGCGAGGATGCCGCTGTCGTTGACGCAAGCGCCGAAGTACCAGTCACCGAGTAACCCTTGTCAGATGAAAATTCCAGCGTGCCTCGAGACACGGCCGTACCACCTGCCGCCGCAGCGGCAAAGGCCGTGCCAAAGGTTGGGGTAGTGGCTGCCTCAGCATTCTGTGCCGCAAGCGTGATACCAGGGCCACCGGTAGCGGTGGTGTTCTTCAAATTAATATCGGCCCCTGCCTCATTGGTCAGGACAATACCGTCCGCTGCGGTATTTAGTTTGGCGGTGATACCCGTCTGCGAAGAAACGTCGTTGAACGCCTTGACTGCCTCGGCCAACCCCGCAGCCGTATTGGCCGACACATTGAACGTTACGTTCGCCGCAGTAGCGTTATCACCCTTAACTTCAAGAGACACCGCACCCGCCGCAGCAAACTTGAGTTCAGAGACGTTGCGTGCCGAAGCGGTGACGCCGGTGGCGTCAGACAGGGCGTTGATAGCAGCGGCAGCCGTCGCAGCAGTATCAGTGGCACCCAGGGTCGCCGTCTTGGTTTGCAAACCCGCGACGATCACAGTCCCGGTCAAGGCTGTGGCCGTTGCAGCCGCTTCCACCAGCTTACTGTTATTGATTTGCGCGCCATACGTCGTCGTGCGGAAGTTACCTGTGGTGGCCGTAATGGTCTGGTTGGCATTGGCACCCACCTGAAACGTAGCGGAGCCGAACGAGCCGTCGAGCAGCTTCTGGCCGTTGAATTCCGTCGTGGTGGAAATGCGGTCAAGTTCTGACAGTAACTGACCTACTTCGGCCTGGATCGCCTTACGGTCACCTGCCGAGTTGGTGGCGTTGGCAGACTGTACGGAAAGCTCGCGCACACGCTGCAGGATATCGCCAGAGGCCTTGAGCGAGCCTTCAGCTGTTTGCGCCAAAGAGATACCGTCATTGGCATTGCGCACCGCTTGATTCAGGCCTCGGATCTGAGAGGTGAAACGCTCGGAAATCGCCAAACCGGCAGCGTCATCTTTCGCGCTGTTGATGCGCAAGCCCGACGACAGGCGCTGGATGGACGTGCTGAGCGATGCCTGGCTCATGCCCAGATTACGCTGGGCGGTCAGGGAACTGACGTTGGTGTTGATGGTAGCTGCCATTTGCAAATCTCCTGAAAAGAACTGACTGAACATGGCGTTGCCGCCAACCTGATGCCAGGCAAGGCACCCGGCCATACGGTTCACAGCGCCGACATGGCCTTCTGATGAACGGCGGGCATTTACGTCCCGTTGCAAATGTTTTCGGACGCTGCGGCGAAAACTTTAGGGCGAAACGCACAAGTTGCAGGGTTTTTGTGCGCTTTATCCCGCCACTGCTCACAACGCCTGACTTTCACAATTCACCCATCGTTCCCGTCTTGTCTGCCGGACGGTGGGGCTTCTACCGGCGCAGATTTGGTTTTTCAAGCCTTTAAGGAGCATATCCATGGCAGCCACTATCAATACCAACGTCAGCTCCCTGACCGCCCAGCGCAATCTGGGCATGAGCCAGGCATCGCTCAGCACGTCCATCCAGCGCCTGTCGTCGGGTCTGCGCATCAACAGCGCCAAAGATGACGCTGCCGGCTTGGCCATTTCGGAGCGCTTTACCACCCAGATTCGCGGCCTCAACCAGGCGGTGCGTAATGCCAACGACGGCATTTCCCTGGCCCAGGTCGCAGAAGGTGCGCTGGCGGGGGCCAGCAACATTTTGCAGCGCGTGCGCGAATTGTCCGTCCAATCCGCCAATGCATCCAATTCCGCAGGCGACCGCAAGGCGATTCAGGCCGAAGTGGGCCAGCTGCTGTCGGAGCTGGATCGCATTTCGGTGACTACGGAGTTCAATGGCCAGAAGCTGCTGGACGGCTCGTTCGGCTCCGCTACGTTCCAGGTGGGCGCCAATGCCAACCAGACCATCACAGCCACCACGGGCAATTTCCGCACCACGACGTATGGCGCACAGCTCAAGCAATCGGCACCCGTCGTCGTCACGGCGGCAGCGGCACCAACCGCACTGACAGGCACCTTTGACGTCGCCGGGCTGCAAACGAAAACAGTGACCCTCACGCCGACTGACACGATGGCGACTGCTGCGGCCAAGATCAATGCATTGTCTGAATCCACCGGTGTCTCCGCATCGGCACGCAACCAGGTCAACCTGACAACCTTCGTGGCAGGTGGCTCTTACTCGCTGGCAGTCAAGGGAGATAACACGACAGCCGCCAACGTGACATTTAGCGTCTCAGCTGCCGGAGCCACCGCCGGCGGGCTTGCAGAGGCCATCAAGGGATTCAACGACGTATCGTCACAAACCGGCATCACGGCGAAACTCAACGACGCAGGCGATGGTGTTGTGCTCATCAATGAGTCGGGTGCAAATATCCAGATTCAAAACAACTCATTGGCGGGCAACACTATCGCAGTGGGAGCCTATGACGCAGCAACCTCGGCATCCACAGGCACCCCAACGTTTGTTGCGGGTGTTGCTGCCACGCCCGCAGGCGGATTTGCAACAGCCACAGGTTATCTGGAAATGAGTTCCGACAAAGGGTTTGCCATCACCAACCTGACTGGTACCCCTCCGGTGACGGCAACCGCATCCACGCTAAATGCAGTGAACGTCATAGACGTTTCAACTGTCGATGGTTCGACCAAGGCGCTGAAGATCATCGATTCGGCACTGGCGGCAGTAAACGGTCAACGAGCAAGTTTTGGCGCCCTGCAAGCCAGATTCGAGACCACCATCTCGAACTTGCAGCTTTCGTCCGAAAACATGTCTGCCTCGCGCAGTCGCATTCAAGACGCCGACTTTGCGGCTGAAACTGCCAACCTGTCACGTGCTCAGATCCTGCAACAGGCCGGCACTGCGATGGTGGCCCAGGCCAATCAGATTCCCCAGGGCGTGCTGGCACTTTTGAAGGGTTGAGCACCTGATGGACAAGCCGGGGTCTCAAAAAAGTGCGCAGCTACGGACTACCCACAGAGCATAAGAGGCCAATTTGGCCTCTTTTTTTTGAAACACCTGCCCGCGCCGTGCGCTAGCATGAGTGAGGTGTATAGCTTTGACAGCCATTCGGTCATTGGCCCTGGCTCCTGCAATCCGATACATTTAAGAACAATGCGCTTGCGTCCTGGTGCTCCTTCAATGAGCGCATTGTCGGCAGCGCTTCTCCATTAGCCGTACCTCATACCGCACAAAGCATGTTTGTCATCATCGGTTACGTCGTCTGCCTCGGCTGCATCTTCGGTGTGTACATCATGCACGGAGGCAATATCAGCGTGATTCTCAAGGCACTGCCGTTTGAGATCATCACCATTTTGGGCGGCGCACTGGGCGCGTTTGTGGTGAACAACCAGCCCAAGGTGATCAAGGCCACCTTGGCCGCACTGCCGATGGCGCTCAAGGGTTCCAAATACACGAAAGAGCGCTACATGGAGCTGATGGCGATGCTCTATGACATCCTGCAGAAGGCCCGCAAAGAGGGGCTGATGGCCATTGAGAAGGATGTGGAAGCGCCCCACGAATCCGAGATCTTCAAGAAATACCCCACGGTGGGCAGCGACCACCATGTGATCGAATTCACCACCGATTACCTGCGGATGATGGTGTCGGGCAACCTCAATTCCCACGAGATCGAGGCGCTGATGGACAGCGAAATCGATACCCACCACCAGGAGGCCCATGCTCCCGTGGCTGCGCTGGCCCGGTTGGCAGGCGCCCTGCCCGCCTTCGGGATCGTGGCCGCCGTGCTGGGCGTGGTGAACACCATGGGCTCGGTGGGGCAGCCGCCCTCTGTACTGGGTGGGATGATCGGCTCGGCGCTGGTGGGGACGTTCCTGGGCATTTTGCTGGCCTACGGCGTGGTCGAGCCCCTGGGTGGACTCGTCGAGCAAAAGACCGAGGACGCCGCCAAGGAACTGCAGTGCATCAAGTCCACCCTGCTCGCCAGCATGCAGGGCTACAACCCGGCCACCGCCATTGAGTTTGGCCGCAAGGTGCTGTTCTCCAATGTACGCCCCAGCTTCTCGGAGCTGGAAGGACACGTGAAGGGCAAGAAGTAGCAGCTGCCGCGAATGCAGTAGCCGCGCCGTAACGCCCCACCACCACCATGGCAGAAAAGAAGCTCCAGCCCATCATCATCAAGCGCGTTAAGAAAGGCGGCCACGCGGTGCATGGCGGCGCCTGGAAGATCGCTTATGCCGACTTCGTGACGGCGATGATGGCGTTCTTCTTGCTGATGTGGCTTTTGGGCTCCACGGCCAAAGGTGAGCTGCAGGGCATTGCGGCATATTTCGCTTCGCCGCTCAAAGTGGCGATGACCGGAGGCGACGGTGCAGGCAACAGCTCCAGCGTCATCCCCGGTGGCGGCAACGATCTGGCCAAGGTGCATGGCCAAGTGCGCCGCTCCGATGTGGAAGAAGCTAAGCAGCGCCGCATGAGCATCGATGCCGCACGGGCAGAACGCGCCAAGCAGGACCAGGAACGCATCAAGGCCCTGGAGGCCAAGATCGATGCGCTGATCACCGAGAACCCGCGCCTGAATGAGTACAAGTCGCAGATCCGCATCGACATCACGCCCGACGGGTTGCAGATCCAGATCATCGACGACCAGAACCGCCCCATGTTCGACAGCGGTAGCGCGTTGGTAAAACCCTACATGCGCGACATCCTGCGCGAAATTGGCGCAGCCCTCGGTGGCGTCGAAAACCGCATCAGCCTTGCAGGCCACACCGACGCCGTACCTTATGGCAACAGCGAAAAGGGTTACAGCAACTGGGAGCTATCGGCAGATCGCGCCAACGCATCGCGGCGGGAACTGGTCTCTGCTGGCATGCCAGACGCTAAACTGGGCCGCGTGGTGGGCTTGGCCGCCAGTGATCTGCTGGACCCCAAGAACCCACGCTCCCCCTCCAACCGGCGCATCACCATCACGGTGTTGACCCGGGAGGCCGAAGAACGGCTCATGGGCAAAGGGATTCCTGAAATCACGTCCACAGAACTGTTGACGGAAAAGCGGGAAAATCCCCCCCCAAGCAGGTAACAGTTACGACTTGTCACCAAACCTGCCACCCATGACAATGCTTACAGTAAATCTCGACTGAAAGGGTCCCAAGTGACCACAGCCCTTCGTTTTTTGATCGTTGACGACTTCTCCACCATGCGACGCATCGTTCGCAACCTGCTCAAGGAGAGCGGGTTTGCAGACGCCGACGAGGCCGAGGATGGTGTCGCCGCACTCAACAAGCTGCGCAACAGCAAGTTTGACTTTGTGGTGACCGACATCAACATGCCCAACATGAACGGCTTCCAGCTGCTGGCCGAGATCAAGAAGGACGACAAGCTCAAACACCTGCCCGTCCTGATGGTGACCGCCGAAGCCCGCAAGGAAGACATCGTTGCCGCCGCCCAGGGGGGCGCTGCGGGTTACATCGTCAAACCCTTCACCAAGGCAACTCTGGAAGAGAAAGTGACCTTGATTCTGAAGAAGATGGGGTTATGACACCATGGACGACACACCGGACAACAGCCAGCCTGCCGATGTTCATCACAAGATTGGCCTGCTGACACGTCAGCTTCACGATTCGCTCAACGAGCTGGGTTATGCCGACAAGCTGCGCGGCTCCATGGGCGAGCTGCCCGACGCACAGAGCCGACTTTCCTATATCGCCCGCCTGACGGGGGAAGCGGCCGAGAAGGTGCTCAACCGCGTCGAACAGGCCAAGGCCCAGCACGACTACATTGCGGCGGAAACGCGCCGGGTCGTCAACTCGCTGGTGGCGGACCCGGTGGCGGCCGTGGCCAAAGGCGAGATCTTCAACTTTCTGACCGACGTGGAGCGCGTGACCAAGGAAGCCGACACGCACCTCACCGAAATCATGATGGCGCAGGATTTTCACGACCTCACCGGCCAGGTGATTGCGCGCGTGGTGAACCTGGCAGCCACCATTGAAGAGCAGCTGGTGCAACTGCTCATCCAGACGGCTCCGCCCAGCGCCCAGGTGCCTGCCGAGCCCGCCCGCGCAGCGCATCTTCAGGGCCCGGTGGTGGACCCGGAGAACACCCCCGACGTGGTCACCGACCAGTCCCAGGTGGACGACCTGCTGGCCAGTCTGGGCTTCTGACGCTCCGTTTTCAGTCCGGCAGCCCTGGGGCGCTAGTGCAATATGCCTTGATTGCTATCATTTTTTGAGAATAATGGCAGCAATCCACGGTGCGGGTCAGACACAGAACCGCCACTAGACACACCCCAGGCACCACCGAAAAGAGGGGGCTGCAGCCCCCTTATCAGCCTTTAGATTTCCAGGTCGCTCACGACAATGGCATGACACCAGCCGTCATGCCACCATGGAATCCAGCCAAGAAAAAAGCCTCCCCGCGTCAGAACGCAAGCTGCAAAAAGCGCGCGAAGATGGCCAAGGGGCACGCTCGCGCGACTTGTCGCACCTGGCCATCCTGGGCGCGGGCGCCGCATGCATGCTGCTGCTGGCCCCACAGCTGATGGACCGCATGCAGTGGGCCATGAGCCAGCAGCTGGCGTTCAATGCGGCCACGGTGATGGCGCCAGGCACCATGCTCTCGCGGCTGCAGGACATGGTCATCGTGGGCTTGGTGGCCAGCACGGTGTTTGCCACCCTCACCAGCGCTGCGGGGCTGATCAGCGCCATCGGGGCGGGCGGCTGGATTCTCAGTGCCAAGCCCATCACACCGCAGTTCAACCGACTCAACCCGATCTCCGGACTGGCCAACCTGTTTTCCAAGCAGCAGATGGCCAACGTGGCCAAGATGGTGCTGATGACCGCCATCCTGACCTACGTGGCCTGGAAGTTCCTGGGCAACAGCCTCGAAACGGTCGCCATGCTGGTGCTGCAACCCTCGCCGCTGGCCATTCGCCAGATTGCAGACTGGCTGACCTCGGGCATGAGCCTGTTGCTGCTGGTCGTGTTTCTGGCTGCCTTGGTGGATGTGCCTTTGCAGGCGTTCTTCTTCAAGGAACGACTGAAGATGTCGCACGAGGAAGTCAAGCAGGAGCACAAGGAGTCTGACGGCAACCCCCACACCAAGGGCCGCATCCGCCAGAAGCAGCGCGAGATCGCCGACCGGGCCAGCGTAGGTGCCGTCCCCAAGGCCGACTTTGTGGTGATGAACCCCACCCACTACGCCGTGGCCCTCAAATACGACGAGAAGACCATGAGTGCGCCCCAGGTCATCTCGCGCGGCACCGACCTCATCGCCATGAAGATCCGCGACGTGGCCAAGGAGCACAACGTGCCCGTGCTGCAGTCGCCGATGCTGGCCCGTGCGCTGTATGCCCATGCCGAGCTGGACCAGGCCATCCCCGCGACGCTCTACACCGCCGTTGCCCAGGTGCTGGCCTATGTGTACCGCCTCAAGGCGGCCCTGCGTGGCGAAGGCCGCATGCCCGACAGCCTGGTGGAGCCTTTCGTGCCGCCTGAACTCGATCCGCTGAACCGCACCACGGTGCAAGGTGCTGCCGTATGAACACCTCCGTAAAGTCTTTGCAGCAATGGGCGGGCACCAATGCCAGCGCCCTGCAGGGCCTGTCGGCACCACTGCTGGTGGTGGCGATTCTGGCGCTGATGGTGCTGCCCATCCCCCCGTGGCTGCTGGATGCATTTTTCACGCTCAACATCGCCGTCGCGCTGATGGTGATGATGGTGGCGGCGTACATGCTGCGTCCGCTGGACTTCGCGGCATTCCCCTCGGTGCTGCTGCTGACTACACTGATGCGCCTGTCGCTGAACGTGGCCTCTACGCGCGTGGTGCTGCTCGAAGGCCACCAGGGCCCTGGCGCAGCCGGTGCAGTGATCGAGGCCTTCGGCCACTTCCTGATCGGCGGCAACTTCGCCGTCGGCCTGATCGTTTTTGCGATCCTCGTAGTGATCAACTTCGTGGTGATCACCAAGGGCGCCGAGCGCATTGCCGAAGTGTCGGCGCGCTTCACCCTGGACGCCATGCCCGGCAAGCAGATGGCGGTGGATGCCGACCTGAATGCCGGCCTGATCGACGAAAAAGAAGCCAAGCGTCGCCGTGCCGAAGTGGCGGAAGAAGCCAACTTCTTCGGCTCCATGGACGGGGCGTCCAAGTTCGTTCGCGGAGACGCCGTGGCGGGCATCCTGATCCTGCTCATCAACATCATTGGCGGCTTCGCCATTGGTGTGTTGCAACACGACCTGTCGGCCAAGCAGGCCGCAGACAGCTACATCCTGCTGGCCATTGGCGACGCGCTGGTGGCACAGATTCCCGGCCTGCTGATTTCGGTGGCAGCCGCCATGGTGATCTCGCGCGTGGGCAAGGACCACGACATGGGCCGCCAGATCGTTCAGCAGCTGTTCATGTCGCCCCGCGTGCTGGGTGTGACGGCAGGCATCCTGATCCTGCTGGGTTTGATCCCCGGCATGCCACATGTGGTGTTCCTGACCATGGGCAGCCTGCTGGGTTACGGCGCCTGGGTGATGTACGAACGCCAGAAGGTTCCCCCGGTGGTCGAAGCCCCACCGCCACCCGCCACCGATGGCGAAGCCACCTGGGACGACTTGCAGCCCGTGGACCTGCTGGGCCTGGAACTGGGCTATCGCCTCATCAGCCTGGTGGACAAGAGCCGCCAGGGCGACCTGCTCACCCGCATCAAGGGCGTGCGCCGCAAGTTTGCACAGGAAGTCGGCTTCCTGCCCCCTGCCGTGCACGTACGTGACAACCTCGAACTCAAGCCCAGCGGCTACCGCATCACGCTGCGCGGCGTGGTGGTGGGCGAGGGCGAAGCCTTCCCTGGCATGTTCCTGGCCATCAATCCCGGCGGCATCACCACGCCGCTGATCGGCACGGCCACCACCGACCCTGCCTTTGGCCTGCCAGCACACTGGATCGACGATCGGCAAAAGGAAGCCGCACAAATGGCCGGTTTTACCGTCGTTGATTCCGAAACCGTGATGGCCACCCATTTGTCACACTTGATGCAAGTGCAAGCCGCCAAGCTCCTCAGTCGCACGGAAACGCAGCAACTGGTGGAACACGTGGCCAAGCTGGCCCCCAAGCTCATCGAAGAAGTGGTCCCGAAAATGGTCTCCATCGCAACGTTCCAGAAAGTCCTCCAGCTGCTGCTGGAAGAGTCTGTGCACATCCGCGATATCCGCACCATCATCGAAACGCTGGCCGAGCATGCTGGTGGCGTCTCGGACCCCGTCGAGCTGGCCCGCCGCGTGCGCATTGCGCTCTCGCCCGCCATCGTCCAGCAGATCTACGGCCCCACCCGCGAGCTCAACGTCATTGCCATCGAGCCCGGCCTGGAGCGCCTGCTGGTGCAAGCCCTGGGCAACACGGCAGGCCCCGCGCTCGACCCCGGCGTGGCCGACATCCTCACACAAAAGGCCGCCGAAGTGGCCCTCAAGCAGGAAGAGATGGGCCTGCCCGCCTGCCTGCTGGTTCCCGACCAGATCCGCAATGCCATCTCCCGCCTGGTGCGCCGCGTAGCGCCCCGCCTGCAGGTGCTGGCACACAGTGAAATTCCAGAGACCCACACCATCCGTATTGGGCCGATCCTTAAAGGTGCATCAGCATGAACATCAAACGCTTTACCGCCCCCACCTCCCGGGAGGCTCTGGCCAAGGCGCGCATGGCCTTTGGCGACGGCACGCTGATTCTGTCCAACCGCCCCACGGCCAACGGCGTGGAAGTGGTGGCCACGGCCGAGGACACGCTGTCGGCTCTGGACGGTGGTGCGCCCACCGCTTCGTCCAATCCGCCCCTGCTGGCGCCCAGCACTGCGCGCAGCACCCCACAGCGCGCCAGCCAATTGGCAGCAGCGTCGGGCCTGGGACGCAACCCGGTCGAGGAAGACACCGAACAGCTGGCCATGAGCACGCTGTCGTTCCAGGACTATGTGCGCGAACGCATGCTGCGCCGCCGCCACGAGGCACTGAATGGTCCCTCGGAACCCCAGACACTGTCTGAACGCAGCCGCGACCAGGAACCAGAACGTGAACGCATGCCCGCGCCCTCGGTGGCGCGCCACAACCCGCTGCGCACCATCCCGATGGACATCCCGCCCGAGCCACCGCGCCGTCGACAGGAAGCTCCCAGCGCCCACCTGATCCAGTCGAACAACCAGCAGAGCGTGATGAACGAGCTGCACGCGATGAAAGAGCTGATCGAAGACCGCTTCAACACGCTGGCCTGGCTGGGGCAGGCGCGCCAGAACCCGATCCAGTCCAACCTGATGCTGAAGATGATCCGTGCCGGATACTCCCCATCGCTGGCCCGCGCCGTGCTCGAACGCATGCCCGAAGACCTGTCGGCGGGCGAATCGGTGCGCTGGCTGATGGAGGTGCTGGAACGCAACCTCAAGACCGACCAGACCGATCCCCCCCTTTATGAACAGGGCGGCATCTTCGCCATGGTGGGCTCTACGGGTGTGGGCAAGACCACCACCACCGCCAAGCTGGCTGCCATGTGCGCCCGCATCCACGGCCCCGGCAGTGTGGGGCTGATCACACTGGACACCTACCGTGTGGGCGCGCACGAACAACTGCGCACTTACGGGCGCATGCTGGGCATCGTGGCCCACCTGGCGCACGACCGTGCCGCGCTGCAAGACCTGCTGGGCCTGCTCAGCGGCAAGAAAATGGTGTTGATCGACACCACCGGCGTGGCCCCCAGGGACCCCCGCAAGCGCGACATGCTGGATGTGCTGGACCTGCCCCATGTGAACCGCCTGCTCGTGCTCAACGCCGGCTGCCATGGCGACACGCTGGATGACGTGCTGACCGCCTTCAAAACCGACGGCTCGCAACAGGCCATCCTGTCCAAGGTGGACGAGGCCGTGAAGCTGGGGCCCGCCATCGACGCACTGATCCGCCACCAGATGGTGCTGCGCGGCGTGACCAACGGCCAGCGCGTGCCCGAGGACTGGGAGCGTGCCAACGCCCACCAGCTCATCAGCGCCTCCATGCGGTCGCCGGCGAAGTCGGCTTTCGACCCCAAGGCCACGGACCTGAACTTCTTCTTCTCGCACTCTCCTGACACCGTGACGGAGGGGGGGCTGGTCGATGCTTGATCTGGGTTTTCACCAGGCGGCCAGCCTGCACAGCCTCACCCCGCAGGCAGAGCTGCGGCTGCTGGCAGTCGCCAGCCAGGGCAACACGGCGAGCGGCCTGGAAACGCTATGGCAGATCTGCGCCAGCCTGCAGCGGCTGGGCTATCCGGTGGTGGTGCTCGACGGCACGGCGCAGGAGTCCGACGACAGCCCCGGGCTGCTGCACCTGCTGCAACATGCCACGTGGAATGACGGCGCCAGCCTGAACCTGGGCGCCACCGCATCCTCCCTCGCCGTGATTCCAGCGGCCAAGGGGCTGCAGCATCTGAGCCGCAAGGCCAGCGACAGCACACGCTCGCCCATGGAAAGCTTGCTGCCCTGCTTCAGGACTTACGGCCTCATGGTGATTCACGCACCAGCCTCCACCCTGGGGCCCCTGCTCACCCACACGGCTACGGTGCCGCTGGTGGTCATGGGCAGTGGCGCAGCGGGCGTGATGACCAGCTACAAGAGCCTCAAGCAGATTGCGCTGCACACTGGCTTGCCCTGCATGGTGGCCGCTTTGCTGCACGGCAACACCGCCGCCGAACGCCGCAAGGCCCAGTCCCAACTGATGACCTTGCAGGCATGTGCCGAGCGCCATCTGGGCGGCCCGATACGAACCACCACTATTGCCACGCAGAACCCCCAGGAGCTTCAGCGCCTGGCCTTGCAACTGCTGGAAAATGCGGGCACTATGAACGGAGCGCTGGCTGCGCTGACACCCAGCAACTTGACAGGCATGCCTGCGCATTTTGTCCGGAGCCACTGACCAGAGCCTGTGATGCACCTCTACGTACGCACGTTGACCCGAAACGCTCCCCACGGTCTGGCAAGTTGCTGGCCCCGGGCGGCGGAAAAAGATCGGGTGATGGCACCCCCAAGCGGCTCCAGAACAAGATCGCATACCCGCCCTACCAGTGCATAACACCCTCTCTATGTACACCGCCAAAGGCCAGCTTGATCGCGATGCCATGATCCGCCAGCATGTACCGCTGGTCCGGAGGATTGCGCACCACATGATCGCCAAGCTGCCTCCCAATGTCGAACTGGATGACTTGATACAGGTCGGCATGATGGGGCTGGCCGAAGCCCTGTCGCGCTATGAAGTGGCGCAGGGCGTGCAGTTTGAAACCTTTGCCACCCAGCGCATCCGGGGCGCCATGCTCGACGAGCTGCGCGAGGGCGACTGGATGAGCCGCAGCTCGCGCAAGAGCCAGAAAGACATTGAACACGCTGTGCACCGGCTGGAGCAAAAGCTGGGACGCAGCCCGCTGGAGTCCGAAATAGCCAGCGAAATGGGCATGAGCCTGGCGGACTACCAGAATCTGCTGGGCAAGGTCCGGGGCACCCAGCTGGTGTACCTCGAAGACATGACGCATGGCAACGATGACGAGGATGGGTTTCTGGACCGCCACGTTGCCGACAGTGCGGCTGACCCGGTGGAGCTGCTGCGTGATCAACGGCTCAAGACGTCACTGGTCAACGCCATCAAAACCCTGCCGGAGCGCGAGCAGCACATCATGGGCATGTACTACGAACATGACATGAACCTCAAGGAAATTGCCGCCGTGCTGGGCGTCACCGAGTCGCGCGTGTGCCAGCTGCACAGCCAGTCCATTGCCCGGCTGCGGGCCAAGATGCGCGCGCACTGAGCGCCCCCACCGGCGGACAACAGGCGCCGCACAGGTCGTTGCGGAGGGTCGGGTTACGGGCCGCCGCTTTTCGCGACCGGGCCCACAACCCCTTCAGAACAATGGATGCCGCTCAGCCTGCAGAGCGGTAGATGCGCGCCACACCCGGCGCGGCTCCGCGCGCCCCCAGGCCATCGCCATAGGTAGCCGCCGCATTGGGGGGCAACAGGCCGGCGGCTTGGCGGTCCGTGCTGGCAGCAAGCCGGGCCAGGCTTTCACGGTGCAGGATCAGCATGCTGCGGATCGCATCCGCGCGCTTTTGCAGCGACGCTGGCAAGGGCAACCCCCGCGCGGCCGCCTGCTCCAGCGCACGCGAGAAATCGGCCGCTGCATCACGCAAGGCCGCGCTGTTTTTTTCCAGGGAGGTGGGGTCGGCCGCGAGAAGTGCGGCAGAGACTTGTTCGATCAGCTGCTCAACAGCCGAGAGAGATTCTTCCAGAGACATGGCGCATTGTGCAATGGATTGCGCCCGGGAGCAAAACGCCGGTCAACCCCGCGAGCGGGACAGGATCTCCTGGGCGTTGGACAACAGCTTGTCGGCAATGGCTTCGGCGTCGACCGAGAATTCGCCCTTTTCGATGGCAGCGCGCACTGCCTTGACCTTGCCTGCGTCAAAATCTGCCGTGCTGCGGGTGGCAGGGCTGAGCGCCCGGGCCGCGGTGGACACAGTGACAGGCACACCGGCGGATGACGCCATCAGTGCGTCCTTGGTGGCTCCTTCAGCAGCGCTGGCTGGGGCCTTGGCTTGCTTGGCAAGCCCCGTCGGCGGCAACCCGCCCGGCAGTTCCGGTGTTTGACCTATCTTCATCGCTCTCTCCACCACCCCGTTGGATGTGGGGCATCAGTAGCAATGTTTTCGACCCATTTGGCCCGGACTTTAGCCATTTATTACCGGGGCGTCATCACAGAGTGACATCCACTGTCCCAGAATCATTCACAGTTCCACTTACGATTCGGCCATTCTCCATGCGCACGCGCACAGTCTGCCCGGCAGAGCCTGCGGTCAACGCCTGGCCCGCAGAACTGACCGCATAGCCTGGCCCCTGGGCCACCACTTTCACCTGGGCACCGGCCTTGAACAGCAAGGGGGCACGCACCATGGCCTGGCGCACCGCCTGCCCCGCCACCAGTTGGCGGGCCGCGGTCTGCCCTACCCACAGCTCGGGATTGGCCATGACGGGAGAGGAATCGGCCGCCCAGTCCACTTCGGCCTCTGTGGCGTCATTGGCCGTCAACACGGCACCGGGCGCCACATTGTTGGTCAACACCCAGGCTGGGCCAAACGCCTTGATGGTGACGGGCAAAAACACGTTCCATGCGGTGGCGCCCTCCACGCAGCGCAGCCCCAGACGGGTCCGGCCCCACAGGCGGGCACCTACGGGCAGATAGGGTTCAACGCGCGCACAGGGCGCCAGCCGCAGGCGCGAATCCAGTGAGCCAACACTCACTTCCATACGCAGTGGCAGCGCGGAGGACGGATTGCGGGCCAACGCATCGTCCAGCCAGCGCTGGGTAAGCGGCCCCAGGTCCGCCGCGGGGTCTGCCGCCGACTGGGCGTGCGCAACACCATGGGGGCCCAGCGCAGCCACAGCCAATGCACCCACCAGGCAGAACGTACGCACCAAGGCGCCGGCACGCACAACGTGCGACTGCCGGGTGGCGCCGCACAGCGCGGCGTCGGTGTTGGCGTCAGAGAAAAGGAAGTGGGCGGTCATAGGGGCCTCCTGGGCATCGGCTGGCCAGGCTGCCCGCGCACGGGGTGCTACGGAAGGCAGGGGCCATTTCACCCCTGGAACTATAGGCAGATGACCCGGACGCAAAACCCGGAACTGCGCATCCATTTGCCACTTCTTCGCGCTTTAGAAAAAGGGCGCGGTTTCCATAATCGAGCCACGCCAAAAGCCCCCCGGGGATGGCGACTTTGCAACCGACGGTGTGAGGCACACATGCTTGACAAGATGACCAACCAGCTGAATTTTCACGGCAACGCCCTGGTGCTGCGTGGGGAACGTCAGCGCGCCATCGCCAGCAACATTGCCAACGCCGACACCCCTGGCTATGTGGCACGCGACTTCAAGTTCGGCGACGCGCTGCGCGAGGCCACAGGCATGACTTCTTCCGCCACAGGCACTGCCGGCGCAGCGGTCACGCGGCTGGCAACCGGAGGCTCGTACGGAACCGCAGGCACGACCGATCCGCACCATATTCCGCTGCCCACCGTGAATTCCAGCACCAGCATCGACCGGCAAGGCGCCCTTGGCTATGCGGTGCAAACCCAACCGAGCCTGGACAACAACTCGGTGGACCTGGACCGCGAGCGTGCCAACTTCGTGGACAACGCCGTGCGCTATGAAGCCACGCTGCGGTTCATCAACGGCAACGCCAAAACCATGCTCAGCGCCATCCAGGGCCAATAACCAGCCAGCCCCGCAGCGCAGAAAGCGAGCCACCCCATGTCCATGTTTTCGATTTTCAACGTATCGGGCAGCGCCATCAGTGCGCAGTCGCAGCGGCTCAACGTGGTGGCCAGCAACCTGGCCAATGTGGACGCCGTGGCAGGCCCCGATGGTCAGGCCTACAAGGCACGCCAGGTGGTGTTCCAGACAGCGCCCATGGGGGCCGACAGCTCTGCGGGCGTCAAGGTCAGCGGTGTCAGCGAAAGCAATGTGCCGGGCCGCCGCGTGCACGACCCCAGCCACCCGTCGGCCGACGAGCAGGGGTATGTGACGCACTCCAACGTCAACGCGGTTGAGGAGATGGTCAACATGATCTCTGCCTCGCGCTCGTACCAGAACAACGTCGAGGTCATGAACACGGCCAAGTCGCTACTCCTCAAAACCCTGCAGATGGGCCAGTAAGGCAAGAGCCTGCTCCAAGAAGGACACCACCATGATTCTCAGTGCCACCAACGCCCCCACGGTGACGGACTCGTCCAGCACCAAGGCCAACGCGTCCACCGACCCGGCTGCCGCGCAAGACCGCTTTTTGAAACTGCTGGTTGCGCAGCTGAACAACCAGGACCCGATGAACCCCCTGGACAACGCCCAGATGACTTCGCAGATCGCGCAGATCAACACGGTGACCGGCATCCAGCAACTGAACCAGACCATGCAGAGCATGGCTTCGCAGTTCAACTCGCTGCAGGTCATGCAGGGCACAGCCCTGGTGGGCCGCAATGTGCTGACCGAGGGCTCCAGCCTGGCGGTGGCGGACAAGACCGGCAAGGGCGGCTTCGAGCTGGGCTCGGCCGCCACCAACGTGAAGATCGAGGTCACGACCGCAGGCGGGCAGGTGGTGGACACCATCGACCTGGGTGCCAAGGCGGCGGGCCGCCACACCTTCGACTGGGACGCCAGCCAGTACACCGGCTCCACCGATGGGCTGCAGTTCCGCGTGACGGCCGTCAATGGCTCCACCAAGCTGGACTCCACCGCACTGAACCTTGCCAAGGTGACGGCCGCAGGTGCCGAGGACGGACAGCTGGTGCTGAGCCTGTCCAACGGCAAAACCATCAACTACAGCCAGATCAAGGCCTTGGTGTAACACCAGCCTGCTTCGTATCGCGTCAACAGGAGAACACCATGAGTTTTCAGCAAGGCCTGTCCGGCTTGAACGCCGCCAGCAAGAACCTCGATGTCATCGGGCACAACATTGCCAACTCCAACACCGTCGGGTTCAAGGCCTCGCGGGCCGAGTTTGCCGAGATGGTGGCCTCTGCCATCGGCTCTGCAGGGGGCTCCAATGCAGGCATCGGCGTAGAAGTGGGCGCCGTGGCGCAGCAATTCACCCAGGGCAACCTGACCATCACCGGCAACAGCCTGGACGTGGCCATCAATGGCAATGGGTTCTTCACCCTCACGCTGCCCGATGGCACCGCCGCCTACACCCGCTCCGGCAACTTCAAGCTGGACAAGGAAGGCAACATGATCACCAACGACAACGCGTCGGTGATGGGCTACCCGGTAGACCCGGTGACGGGTCTGCGCACCGGCACCGACCCCATCCCCATGGTGTTCCCGACCGCCGAGCCAATTCCCGCCAAGCAGACCACCAAGATCACGGCGGCCTTCAACCTGGACGCCCGCGCCACCGACGCGGCGGGTAACCCCGCAGCCACGCCCCCCATCCCGGCCACGCCGCGCGCCACCTATGGCACGTCGATCAACGTGTTCGACAGCCAGGGCGTGGCCAAACCGGTGAGCCTGTACTTTCAGAAAACCGCCACCGCCAACACCTGGGACGTATACGACGCCCTGGACGACCCCACCGCTGTGCCGCCCGTGGTGGCCACGCCCATCGGCCAGATCACGTTCGACAACAACGGCGCCATCACCGGCCCGGTGGCCACGCCACCCGCCACGGGCTTTTCGCTGCCGCTCACCATCAACCCCACGCCGCCCAACCCCAATAACCTGCCCACCTATACCGTGGACGTGAGCCTGGACAAGGTGACGCAGTTCGGCAAGAAGTTTGCGGTGTCCAACCTGAGCCAGGACGGCTACACCTCGGGCGAGCTGACCGGCATCAACATCGAGAACAACGGGATGATCATGACCCGTTATTCCAACGGCGTGACGCGTGCCGAGGGCCAGCTGGCGCTGTCGAGCTTCCGCAATACGCAGGGCCTGGCCTCGGTGGGCAGCAACAACTGGGTGGCCACGTTCGAGTCGGGCCAGCCCGTCGTCGGCACCGCCACGGATGGCAGCTTTGGCTCGCTGCGCTCGGGCGCCCTGGAAGACTCCAACGTGGACCTCACGGCCGAGCTGGTGAACATGATGACTGCCCAGCGCGCCTACCAGGCGAACGCACAGACCATCAAGACGCAAGATCAGGTGATGTCCACCCTGGTGAACCTGCGCTGACCGGTTGAACCCCCACTGAACCCGCCCAGGACACCGGAGATCCCCCATGGACCGCATCATCTACACCTCGATGACAGGCGCCAACGCCGCTGCCCACCGGCAGGCGGTGCTGTCCAACAACCTCGCCAACGTGTCCACCGGCGGGTTCCGCGCCGAGATGTCCACCTTCCGCTCGGTGCCGCTGCAAGGCGACGGCGCCAAGACGCGCGTGTTTGCGCTGGAGGCCACCTCGGGCTACGTCAACACCCCCGGCCCTGTGCAACGCACCGGCCGCAACCTCGACGCCATGGCGGCCGGCAATGCCTGGTTTGCAGTGCAGGGGCTGGACGGCACCGAGGCCTACACCCGTGCGGGCAGCTTTGAGGTGTCGGCCACCGGCCAGCTGCTCACTCCCACCGGCCTGCCCGTGTTGTCCGATGGCGGAGCGCCCATCGACGTGCCGCCCGGTGCCGATGTGTCGCTCGGGTCGGACGGTACCGTGACCTCCAAGATCCCGGGCCAGCCCGCCCAGGCCATTGGCCGCCTCAAGCTGGGCACCCCCACGCCGGAAGACCCGCTCAAGCGCGGCGACGACGGGCTGTTTCGCACCACGTCGGGCGACCCCATGCCCAACGACGCCAACGCGCGCATGCTGTCGGGCGCGCTGGAAGGCTCGAACGTGAATCCGGTCGAATGCATGGTCGGGATGATCGCTGCATCGCGCCAGTTCGAGCAGCAGATGAAGCTGCTGCAGACCGCCGAAACCAACGACAAGACCGCCAGCCAGCTGCTGAGCATGAACGGCTGATGCCGCTGCCACCCCCAGCACGCACCCGCCATAAGGAAGCACCATGATCAACTCCCTCTGGATCGCCAAGACCGGCATGTCTGCCCAGCAGACCCAGCTCGACGTCATCTCGCACAACCTGGCCAACGTCTCCACCACGGGCTACAAGCGCAACAACGCGGTGTTCGAAGACCTGATCTACCAGAACCTGCGCCAGGTGGGTGCCAACACCACCGAACAAAACCAGCTGCCCACCGGCCTGCACCTGGGCCTGGGCGTGCGCACGGTGGCCACCAGCCGCAACTTCATGCAGGGCAGCCTGCAGGAGTCCAAGAACAACCTGGATGTCGCCATCAACGGCAACGGCTTCTTTGAAGTGACCATGCCCGATGGCACCGTGGGCTACACCCGCGACGGCTCGTTCCAGGTCGATGCGCAGGGCCGCATGGTCACGTCCAGCGGACTTCCCGTGGTCAACGGCATCACCATTCCGGCCAACGCCACCAGCATCACCATCAGCGCCGAAGGTGCCGTGGCAGTCACGGTGCCGGGCAACACACAGCCGCAGACCGTGGGCAACCTGGCCATGGCCAGCTTCATCAACCCGGCCGGCCTGGAGCCCATCGGGCAAAACCTGTTCAAGGAATCCGCTGCGTCCGGCCAGCCCCAGCAGGGCACCCCCGGCACGAACGGCCTGGGCATCATCAAGCAGGGGTTTCTGGAAGCCTCCAACGTCAACGTGGTGGAAGAGCTGGTCACCATGATCCAGACCCAGCGCGCCTACGAGATGAATTCCAAGGCCATCCAGACCTCGGACCAGATGCTGGCCAAGCTCGCCCAGTTGTGACCGAAAAGCCCCTCGCGCTTTTGCCCAGGACCTTCGCCATGCGCACTTTCACACGCCCTCTTCGCCTGCTGCAGGCACTTGGCTCGCTGCGTGCGGGTATCCCCGCGCTGGGCGCAGCACTGCTGTGTGCCGGCTGCGCCACCCTGTCGCCACCGCCGCCGGTGGACATCCTGCCCACCACCCCACCCCCGCTCGCCGCTGCACCGCGCACCCCGCCCCCGGTGACGGGCGGGCTGTTCCACAACGCCAGCTACCGGCCCGCTTTTGAAGACCGCCGCGCGCGCCTGGTGGGCGACAACGTGACCATTCAGATCGTGGAGAACGTGACGGCCAGCCAGAAGTCGTCGTCCACGGTGGACCGCACCTCCGAAGTCTCTGCCGGCGTGACCGCCCTGCCCTTCACCAGCAAGACCTTCACCGACAAGCTGGGCGTGGGCGCCAATTCGGGCAATGCGTTCTCCGGCAAGGGCGGCACCGAAAGCGCCAACACCTTCACCGGTTCCATCACCGCCACGGTGGTGGATGTGCTGCCCAATGGCCACCTGGTCATCACTGGCGAAAAGCAGATCGGCGTGAACCAGAACGTGGATGTGCTGCGCTTTTCGGGCACGGTGGACCCACGCGCGCTGCAACCCGGCAGCATCGTGAACTCGACCCAGGTCGCCAATGTGCGCGTCGAATCGCGTGGACGCGGCGCACAAAACGAAGCCCAGGCCATGGGCTGGCTGGGCCGGTTCTTCAACACCGTCACGCCGTTCTGACCGCACTGGGTGCACCGCAAGCGCCCATTTCCCCAGTCCTTCCGGCATCCGACGGACGGCTGGGTGCGTCCTTTCACCACTACAAATTTGATAGCTATTGGCGCATTTAGCACTAGCGCCTCTGGCCGTTTTTACTCAAAAACCGCCGCCCACAGCGCTCACGTGCCGTTTCTGCGCGCACCTTGCCGACGCGGCTTCAGACCCAGCCAATAAGCCGGTGAACCCGCTTCTTTTTGGGTTTTAGTTCTGGCCATGGCCTACCACAATGGATGCCATGAAAGCCTCGTCCCACTCCCTCTTGACCCGCACCGCGCGCGTGCTGTGGCTGCTGCTGGCCCTGGTGGCCGCAGGGCTGACAACGCCTGCACAGGCCTTGCGCATCAAGGAAGTGGCGGCGGTGCAGGGCGTGCGCAGCAACCAGTTGACCGGCTACGGCCTGGTGGTAGGGCTGGACGGCACGGGCGACCAGACGACGCAGATGCCCTACACCACGCAGGCCATGTCCAACTACCTGCAGCAGATGGGCATCAGCCTGCCACCCGGCACGGCGTCACAGCTGCAGCTCAAGAACGTGGCAGCGGTGATCGTCACGGCGCAACTGCCCGCCTTTGCCCAGCCGGGCCAGCAGATCGACGTGAACGTCTCGTCCATGGGCAATGCCAAGTCGCTCAAGGGCGGCACGCTCATCGTCACACCGCTGCGCGGCGCTGACGGCGAGATCTATGCACTGGCCCAGGGCAACATGGTGGTGGGCGGCGCTGGCGCGTCAGCCGGTGGCAGCAAGGTGCAGATCAACCACCTGAGCGCAGGCCGCATCCCGCTCGGTGCGCAGGTGGAACGGGCCGTGCCTACCCCGCTCAACGAAGGCGACACCATCAACCTGGGCCTGAACGCCTCTGACTTCCAGACCGCCCGCCGTGTAGCCCAGGTGATCAACGCCAAGCTGGGCAACGGCCTGGCCACCGCGCTGGATGGTCGCACGGTGCAGGTGCGCGCTCCCATCGACCCCGGCGCCCGCGTCGGCTTCATTGCCGACCTGGAAGAGCTGCCGCTCGAATCCTCCACGCCCTCTGCCAAGGTGGTCATCAACGCCCGCACGGGCTCGGTGGTGCTCAACCAGTCGGTCACGCTGGGGCCTTGTGCCATCGCCCACGGCAACCTGTCGATCACCATCAGCTCCACGCCCGTGGTCAGCCAGCCCAATGCGTTCTCGCAGGGGCAGACGGTGGTCACGCAAAAGAGCGACATCACCATCAACCAGGAACCGGGCAACGTGATCCAGATGCCCGCGTCGCCGCAGCTGGCCGACGTGGTCAAGGCCCTCAACACGCTGGGCGCCACACCCGGCGACCTGCTGGCCATCCTGCAGGCCATCAAGGCTGCCGGCGCGCTGAACGCCGAGCTGGAGGTGATCTGACATGGCTCGCCCTGCTGCCGCCGCTGCGCGCACCATCCACCGGGAGCGACCATGGCCCTGACCCTGCCCTCGTCCAGCACCTCCAGCCCCTCGAACGCGCTGGCGGTCGATATCCGCTCGCTCAACTCCCTCAAATACGACGCGGGCACGAGCAACAGCGCACAGGTCACGCGCGAGGCAGCCAAGCAGTTTGAATCGCTGTTCATGCGCGAACTCATCAAGAGCATGCGCGACGCCACCATGAAGTCCGGCCTGATGGAGGGCGAGCAGGCCAACCTGGGCCAGGACATGCTGGACCAGCAGCTGTCGGTCAACATGTCGGGCCTGCAGGGCGGCTTGTCCGAAGCCATCGCCCGCCAGCTTTCGCGCCAGATGGGCGGTGCGGACACCAACTTCTCGGTGCCGTCCACGCTGAGCCTGCCGCAGGCACAGAACCGGTCTGCGACCTCCGCCACCACGTCTTCCGTCGAAACCACCCTGCCCGTCCCCAAGGGCCGCGAAGGCTTTGTGCAGCACCTGAGCGGCACCGCCGAGCGCGTGGCGCAGGAAAGCGGCATTCCCGCCAGCTTCATGCTCGGCCAGGCTGGACACGAAACCGGCTGGGGCAAGAGCGAGATCAAGACCGCCAACGGCGGCAACTCGTTCAACCTGTTCGGCATCAAGGCGGGCAAGGGCTGGACCGGCAAGGTGGCCGAGATCACGACCACCGAATACATCAACGGCACACCGCGCAAGGTGGTGGCCAAGTTCCGTGCGTACGACTCGTACGAGGATTCCTTTCGCGACTACGCCAAGCTGATCACCGACAACCCGCGCTACGAAAGAGCCCAGGCCACCGCCAAGACGGGCTCTGCCGTGGCCTACGCGGCCGAGCTGCAAAAGGCCGGTTACGCCACCGACCCGGAGTACGCCAAGAAGCTCAGCGGCGCTATCAACAGCGCGCTGCGTGTACAGCGCGCCCAGGCGTGATGGACGAGAAGAACCGAGGTAAGCCATGAGTCTGCTCAACGTCGGCGCCCGCGCCCTGCTGGCCAACCAGGTGGCCCTGCAGACGGCAGGCCACAACATTGCCAATGTCAACACACCCGGCTATTCGCGCCAGACGGTGGTGCTGCAAACCGTCCAGGGCCAGTTCACGGGCGGTGGCTACATCGGCCAGGGCGTGGATGTGCAGACCATTCTGCGCAACCAGAGCGAGCTGCTCACGCGCCAGTCGGCCGCGGCTGGATCGACCCAGGCGGCCGACGCCATCCGCGCCCAGCGCCTGAGCCAGTTGCAGGAAGTGTTCAGCGGCGGCACCCAGGGCCTGGGCGCCGCCATCAACGACATGATGAACGCGTTCTCGGACGTGGTCAGCAGCCCCACCGACATCACCGCACGCACGGTAGTCCTTACGCGGCTGGACGAAACGGCCGCACGCATGCGCACCGCCAGCGACCGGATCAACGAGATCGAGTACACCGTCAAGGAACAGCTGCAGAGCAGCGTGACCGCCATCAACAGCCTGGCCACGCAGATGGCGGCCATCAATGAGCAGATCGCCCGGGCCACCGGCAACGGCCAGAGCCCCAACGACTTGCTGGACCAGCGCGACCAGATCATCCGCGACATCAACCAGTATGTGCAGACCACCCAGATCCCGGCGGATGACGGCACCGTGGGCCTGTTCGTGGCGGGCAGCCAGCCCCTGGTGCTGGGCAGCACGGCCGCCAGCCTGTCGATCGACGATGCAACGACTTTCCCGGGCAGCGGACAGTCCAAGCTGTTTTTCAACCGCCCCGGTGCCACCCCCGTGGAGCTGGACGAGAACGTGCTGGGCGGTGGCAGCGTCTCGGGCCTGCTGCGCTTTCAGAACACGGACCTGAGCGAAGGGCGTAATCTGCTGGGCCGCATGGCACTTGCCATCGGCATGACGATGAACGACCAGCAGAACCTGGGCCTGACGCTCGATGGCGTGCCAGGCAAGGATCTGTTCGCCTTGCCCACCAGCATGCCGGGCCACACCAACGGCGCAGGCGTGGGCACGGTGTCGTTCACCGGCCCCACGCAGTTTGCTGCGTCCGACTATGAGATTCGCTTCACCACGGGCACAGCCGGGCAGGTGGTGCGCCTGTCCGACGGTCAATCAACCCCGTTCACCAGCGCTGCCAACCTGGCCACGCTGCAGATCGATGGGCTCAACTTCAACCTGACCACGCCCGGCAACCCTGGCGAGCGCATGCTGTTCAAGCCGTTCAGCACGGCTGCCAACAACATCCAGGCGCTGGTGTATTCGCCGCGCGACCTGGCAGCCGCCAACCCCATCAACGCCGCCATGGGCACGGCCAACGGCGGCACCATGCAGCTGGGCAGCCTCAAGGCCACGGGCCTGCCCAACCCGCCGGGGCTGGTGCTGCCGGCAAATGCCAACCCAGCAGCCATTCCGCCCATCCTGGGGGGTATCCAGTTGCAGTTCACCGCCGGGCCGCCCACGACCTACGACGTGCTCGACCGCGGGACCGCGCCACCCACCTCGCTGGCGACTGCGCAGCCCTACACCTCGGGCCAGCCCATCTCGATCAACGGCTGGCAAATCACGCTGCAGGGCACCCCCAAGACGGGCGACACCGTGGTGATCGGCAATGCGCTGGACCCGCAGTACGGAGACGCCTACACCCGCAACGCAGGCAACGCGAATGCCCTGATGGGCCTGCGCGACGTGAAAATGTTTGACGAGTCCACCCTCACCGACGGTTATGCGGGTGCCATTGCCCAGGTGGGAACGCGCACCCAGAGTGCCAAGTTTGCAGAACAGCTGTCTTCCACCATTGCCGCCAACCTGGAGCGCGACCGCACTGCAGTGTCGGGAGTCAACCTGGACGAAGAGGCCGCCAAGCTGATCCAATACCAGCAGGCCTACCAAGCCTCGGCCAAGATGATCCAGATTGCGCAGAACATTTTTGATTCGCTGATCCAGGGCCTGGGCCGATAAATTCCGCCCCTGGCGTGAGGAGTTCGACATGAGCACAAACATCTACCGCGTCGGCACGGCCAACATGTACGACAACGCGCTGCGCAACCTGGGCGCGCGCCAGACCAGCCTCACCACGCTGCAAGAGAACCTGACGTCAGGCAAACGCGTGGTGCGCGCCAGCGACGACCCAGTGTCGGCAGCCCAGGCCGAGCGGGCCCTCAACCGCCTGTCGCGCATCCAGACTGAACAACGTGCGCTGGAGACCCAGCGCAATGCCATTGCGCAGGCCGAATCGTCGTTGGGTGATGCGGTGAGCTTGGTACAGAACTTCCGCGAGCTGGTGGTGAACGCTGGCAGCGCAACACTCACCCCCAACGACCGCGCCACCATTGCCAACCAGCTGCAGGGCCTGCGTGAGCAACTTGTGGAAGTGGCCAATCGCAAGGACACCAATGGCATCCCGCTGCTGGGCGCGCTGGGCAGTGCCCTGGCACCGTTCCTGGGCCCACTGAGCAGCAGCCCCGACTACGTTTTTGACGGCTTGCCGGGCCAGACCGCCAGCAATGGCGTCACCATCCCCGGCACCGTGGACGGCGACGCCGCCTTCATGTTCGACCCCAACCGCGATGGCGTGTACACCGCTAGTGTCAGCGCGATCCCCAACGCCCGCCAGCTCACCACGACTCCCATCACGCCTGTGGACAAGAGCCTGATCACTGGTGACAACTACACCATCACCTTCAGCGCGGTGGGTCCGGGCGCCACGACCGGCACCAGCACCGCCACCTACACGCTGACCAACACCACGACGGGTGCCGTATCCGCGCCGGTCACAGTGCCTGACTACCCCACCGACAAGCCGGTCACTATTTCCGTCACCGGCATTCCGGGGCTGACCTTCGATATCAAGGGCAACCCCGGCAACGGCGACACCGTCACCCTGCAGCCCAGCCCCAGCATGTTCAGCACGCTGGACAGCGCCATCAATGGCATCCGCAACGCCCCCAACAGCAACGCAGCCATCCAGGCCGTGGGCCAGGCGCTGGCCAACGTGGACGTTGGGCTGGAGCGGCTGCACAACATCCGCGGCTTTGCCGGCGAGCTGCTCAATCGCGCAGACCGCATCACCGGCGACCAGGACAAGCGCTCCATCCAGCTGGAAGGCGACCGTTCGCGGGCAGAGGATCTCGATATGATCAAGGGCATTTCCGACTTCCAGAACCAGCAGGTGGGTTATGAGGCTGCACTCAAGTCCTATGCGCAGGTTCAGAAGTTGTCGCTGTTTAACTTTATTGGCTAGGAGCCTGTGCGGCAGAGGGTGTTCGGGCGCAGAGCCCATCGCACCCTGTGCCAGCAGGCTTCAGCACCGGCTGGTGCACCGTGGCGACACCCATCCCGCGAGCGCTGGCTGGCCCTGTTTTTTTGCCTGAGAGCCCATGGTCCAATCCGTCCTAGGTAGCCTGATCCTGGGCTACCGCCCTTTGTGGAACCGCGCCCGCAAACTCGCAGGCATCCAGCTGTATGCCCACAACGAGGCCTCGGCAACCGTCGATGGCGGGCACCTGCTGCGCACGCTGCAGGAGCTGTGGTCGGCCAGCTCGCCGCCGCTGCTGATCTCGGCACAGACCCGCCAGCTGCTGTGCGACCTGCTCGAAAACGCGCCACGTGCTGCACCGTGGATCGAGGTGCGCGGCGAGTGGCTGTCGGACTCTGCCATCTATGACCGCGTGAAGGCCGCGCACCAGCGCGGGCTGCGCATGGTGTGGCGGGGCGACATGGACAAGCTGCCCGAGCCCGAGATTGCCCGCTGCTTCGACAACAGCCTGCTGACCTTGCGCCCGGAAGACGCCGTGGCTGCGCTGCAAGCCACGCCCCCACGCCCAGGCAGTGCCGCCGCCGCAGCAGGACCTGTTGCCAAACGCACCCCCAGCCCGGTGCTGGCTGGCCAGATGTACGAAAACATCGCCAGCCGGGCACTCATGGAGCACTGTCTGGACCAGGGCAACGCGATGGCGCTGGCTGGGTGGCCGACGGAGGACGTGCTCTACAGCCTGCGCCACCACCCGCAGCAGCCCTCGCACGCGGTGATCTTCAAACTCATGAAGGCCATCGACGACGAGCAGTCGCTGGAAACCTTTGAAGACATCATGGGCGAGGACCCGCTGCTCGCGTACCGCTTCATGGTCTATACCAACTCGGCCGCCCTGGGCCTGCGCACCGGCATTGATTCGCTGCGCCGGGGCCTGGTGATGATGGGCTACAGCTCCATCAAGCGCTGGCTGTCCGACCAGCTGCCCCATGCGAGCACCGAGGCCAACATGCAGCCGGTGCGCGAAGCCATGGTGATCCGCGCACAGCTCACCGCGCGGCTGCTGGACGCGGGCATCGAGAACGACCTGCGCCGCGAGATCTACCTGTGTGGCCTGCTCTCCCAGCTCGATGAGCTGCTGGGCGAGCCCCTGGGCACCATCCTCAAGCGCCTGCCCCTGTCCGAACGCATCTACGACGCCACCGTGTTGCGCACTGGCCCCTACACCGGCGGTCTGCAGATGGCGTGTGCACTGGAGACAGATGACGCCAGCGCCATCCGCCAGCTGTGCGAGACCTTCGAGATGGACCTGGAAGAGGTCAACCGCGCGCTGCTGCGGGTGTTGTCTGACCTGGAAGTGGAAAGAAAGTAGGCCCCTGCGCCGGTTTCGGTGGGCGACACCACCATGCGATTGCGCGACCCCAGGGCAATGTCTGCGGCTCACCGCCCTTGCTCAGCCCGCACACGCTCAAAGATGCGCCAGAACGCCGCGTCCTGCGTCGTTGCAAAGTTGATGCGCATGAGCGTACTGGGTTTGCGCTCGGCATGGAACAACGCACCGGGCGCCAGCAGATAGCCTTCGTCCAGCATGCGCTGCGACAGCGCATCGGTGTCCACCCCGGTCTCCACCCAGCCAAACAGGCCCACCGGCTCGGCCGCAAAGGTGCAGCCCGCCCCCAGGGCGAGCTTGACGCTGCGCGCGCGTGCGGCATCCAGCCGGGTGCGGATGCGTTCGGCGTGGCGGCGCAGCTGGCCCTGCTCGATGCACAGTGCCAGGGCCTTCTCCAGCAGCGCCGGGGTGGTCAGCGTGGCCAGCAGCTTGGTGTCCAGCAATTGCTCCACCAGCGCAGGCGGCGCAGCCATGAAGCCAATGCGCCAGTTGGGCGCCAGGATCTTGGCAAAGCCGCTCACATAGATGGTGCGCTGCAGGCCATCCAGCGCCGTGAGGCGCGTGGCGTGCTCCGGCGCTATGTGGCTGTAGGTGTCGTCTTCCACCACATGGAAGTTGTGCTGGTTGGCCAACTGCAACACGCGGTGGGCACTGCCCGGCGTAAGGCAGTAGCCCGTGGGGTTGTGAAACACGCTCACGCTCACGTAGAGCTTGGGCTTGTGCACCTCGCAGTAGCGCGCCATGACTTCCAGATCCGGGCCATCGGCGCGGCGCGGCACGGGCAGGATGTGCATGCCCAAGGCGGCCAGCCGCGCAAACTCCACTGCCCAGCCGGGCTCCTCCACCATGACCGGGTCGCCCGGGCGCAGCAGGGTGCGGCTCACGATGTCCAGCGCATGCGTGGCCCCCACGGTGGTGATGATGTTCTCAGGCACCGTGTGCACGTTGAGCGTGGACAGCTTTTTGGCCAGCACGCGCCGCAGGCCTGCATCGCCCAGCGGCTCGCCATACTGCAGCGAAAACTCCTGCAGGGCGCGCGAGTTGGTGACCTTGCGCACGGCGGCGGGCATGAAGGTGGACTCCAGCCAGTCGGGCGGAAAGACCCCCATGCCGGGCTGGGGCTTGTCGCTGATCTTGTGGAACATGCCCCGGATCAGCGCCGTGGCGTTGACGGGCGACACCCCTGGACCCGCGCTGCCGGCGGCACGCGCCGCAAACCAGTGCGCCGTGCTCCAGTTGGCGGCAGCACTTTCCAGAGCCAGGTCGTCGGGGCGCGCGCGCGCTTCAAGGTCGCCATCGGCTGCATCCACCGCTCGGCCACTTTCGCGGACAAAAAACCCCCGGTTCTTGCGCGCCTCCACCAGGCCCTGCGCCAGCAGCTGGTCATAGGCCGCCACCACGGTGGACGGGCTCACCCCGTGCTGCTGCGCGCACTGGCGCACCGACGGCAGGCGTGCACCCGGCGCCATCAGGCGGTTGCGGATGCGCTCGGCAAACCGGGCGGACAGTTGTTCGGTCAGCGACTGGGTCGACGATTTCATCAGCATGGTGGCATTCCGCTCGCTGCGCCGCCAGGCGCCGGTGTGTATTGTTTTGCCGGGCAATACAGATTTGCAACTGCGCCGACTGTCTGTACTGGTTGTGTATTGGTAGCAAGATTACATTGAAGGCAAATCCCCCACAAGTCCCCCACCCCTTCCCGCACCCACCATGAGCGTCGCTGAACTCACCGCCCTGCTGCTGTTTTGCACCGCCATGAGCTTTTCGCCGGGGCCCAACACCACCTTGTCCACCGCGCTGGCCGCCAACCTCGGGCTCAAGCGCGCGCTGCGCTTTTGCTTTGCGGTGCCTGCTGGCTGGACGCTGCTCATGCTGGGCAGCGGGCTGGGCCTGGGTGCCCTCATCACCGGCGTGCCCGCCCTGCGCTGGGCGGTGACGCTGCTGGGCGTGGCCTACATGCTCTGGCTGGCTTTCAAGCTCAGCCGCGCAGGCCAGATGACCGCCATCGACACGTCGCGCCTGAACGTGACCTTCTGGCAAGGCGTAGGCCTGCAGTTTGTCAACATCAAGGCCTGGATGCTGGCCCTCACGCTCAGCGCAGGCTGGGTGGTCAATGCCGCAGGGCAGCCCGCCGCCAACCCGGGTGAGCGCCTGGCCATCATTTGCGGCGTGATGATGGTGTTCGCCTTCACCAGCAACTTTGTCTATGCGCTGGTGGGCTCGCTGCTGCGCCAGTGGCTGGCGCAGGGCGCGCGGCTGCTGTGGTTCAACCGCGCGCTGGCACTCGTGCTGGTGCTCACTGCGTACTGGATGCTCACCCTATGAACCGCGCACAGGAAAAAGAAGCCCTGCTCTGGGGCCTGGTCGGCGTCACGCTGTTTGCGGCCACGCTGCCCATGACGCGGTTGGCAGTGGGCTCTACCGATGCGCCCCAGCTGTCCCCCTGGTTCGTCACGTTCGGGCGTGCCGCCGTGGCGGGCTTGCTGTCGATTGGCTACCTGCTGTGGCAGCGCACGCAAGGGCGCCTGAACCTGCCGGTGCGGGCCGAGTGGCCACTGCTGGGCATCACGGCGTTTGGCGTGATTGTCGGCTTCCCGCTGTTCCTGGCGCTGGCACTGCGCCATGTGCCCAGCACCCATGGTGCGGTGGTCACAGCCCTGCTGCCGCTGTCCACCGCCCTGCTGGGTGCACTGTGGTACCGGCAGCGGCCCTCGGCAGGCTTCTGGGCCTGTGCAGTGCTGGGCAGCGGGCTGGTGCTGGGCTTCATGGTGTGGCGTGCGGGCGGCCTGTACCTGGGCGCAGCCAACATCTATCTGCTGATCGCCATGACCACAGGTGCACTGGGCTACATCGGCGGTGCCCGCCTCACGCCCCGCCTGGGGGCCGAGCAGGTCATCTGCTGGGTGCTGGTGTGTTGCCTGCCACTCACCCTGCCCGTGGCCTGGTGGTTCGCTCCCGCCGTGCCCTCCAGCATTGGCGCGATGAGCTGGGCGGGCTTCCTGTATGTGGCCCTGTTCTCGATGTGGATCGGCTTCTTTGCGTGGTACCGCGCCCTGGCGCTGGGTGCCGTGCGGGTCAGCCAGATCCAGCTCATCCAGCCCTTTTTGAGCCTGCTGTTTGCAGTGCCCCTGCTGGGCGAACACCTGGATGCCGTCACCCTGGTGTTTGCAGTGGCCGTGATCGCCACCGTCTTCGTGGGCAAACGGATGCCCGTTCAACAACAAGGAGCCCCCGCATGAGTGCCATGACCCCAGAACAGCGACTGCAACAGCTGGGCCTGGTGCTGCCCACCGTGTCCGCCCCGCGCGGCAACTTTGACGCCTATGTGCTGGACGGCAACACGCTGTACCTGTCGGGCAAGGGCTCGCCACTGCGCAACGACACGGTGGTGGTCCCCAAGGTAGGCCGCGAGATCAGTGCCGACGAGGCACGTCAGCACGCCCGCGAAGTGGGCCTGCAGCTGATCGCCACCATGCAGGCAGCACTCGGAGACCTCTCGCGCGTGCGCCGTGTGGTCAAGCTGCTGGGCATGGTGAATGCGGTACCCGACTTCATGCAGCACACCGAGGTTATCAACGGCTGCTCCGACCTGCTGGTGGAAGTGTTTGGTGATGCCGGACGGCACGCACGCTCGGCCGTCGGTGTCGGCTCCTTGCCACGTGGCTTTGCGGTGGAGATCGAGGCCGTGGTGTCGATCAAGGACTGAAAACCATGCATTTGCAGAACATTCCCTTTGCCACCACCGACTGGGCCAGCATTC
The DNA here is from genome assembly GCF_007993815.1 of Acidovorax delafieldii. GTDB lineage: Bacteria > Pseudomonadota > Gammaproteobacteria > Burkholderiales > Burkholderiaceae_C > Acidovorax > Acidovorax delafieldii. The sequence goes on along the minus strand of NZ_VJWE01000017.1, from coordinate 222,675 downwards.
CGCGCGAAGAAAAAAGCGCCGCAGCGGGCCAGGCCTTCTGGCGCACCCAGACATTTGGCGAGGTGCGCGTGCGCATGGTGGAGTACACGCCAGGCTATGTGTCCGACCACTGGTGCACTAAGGGCCATGTGCTCTTGTGCCTGAGCGGCGAGCTGCACACAGAGCTGGCCGACGGCCGCCAGTACACCTTGACACCCGGCATGAGTTACCAGGTGGCGGACAATGCAGAACCCCATCGGTCCACCTCCCCACAGGGCGCCACCCTGTTCATCGTGGACTGAGAAGGTGTGAACGCACCCGCCAGGGCTGCTGCACACCAATTTTTTTGACACCAACTTTGCAACCGTAGCGGCCCAGGCGGCCACCCGCAGGAGACGAGAGTGAAACTGAACGACCTTCCCACCAACAGCACGTGGACCCTGGCACGCCGTGCCGAGCGCATGAACCCCTCGGTCATCCGCGAAATCCTGAAGGTCACCGAGAAGCCCGGCATCATCAGCCTGGCAGGCGGCCTGCCATCGCCCAAGACCTTCCCGGTCTCCGCGTTTGCCGCCGCTTCTGCCGCCGTGCTGGCCAACGACGGCCCCGGCGCCCTGCAGTACGCCGCCAGCGAAGGCTATGGCCCGCTGCGCCAGGCGATTGCCGACTTCCTGCCCTGGGACGTGGACGCTGACCAGATCCTCATCACCACCGGCTCGCAGCAGGCGCTGGACCTGATCGCCAAAATCCTCATCGACACCGACAGCCGCGTGCTGGTGGAAACGCCCACCTACCTGGGCGCGCTGCAGGCCTTCACGCCCATGGAGCCCAACGTGGTGTCCGTGGCCAGCGACGACCAGGGCGTGCTGATCGACGACCTGCGTGCCAAGGTGGGCACGGGCGCGAACAAGGCGCGGTTCCTGTACGTGCTGCCCAACTTCCAGAACCCCACGGGCCGCACCATGAGCGACGCGCGCCGCACCGAGCTGGTGGCCGCCGCCGCCGAGCTGAACCTGCCCCTGGTGGAAGACAACCCCTACGGCGACCTGTGGTTCGACGCACCGCCGCCGGCCCCGCTCACGGCCCGCAACCCCGACGGCTGCATCTACATGGGTTCGTTCTCCAAGGTGCTGGCCCCCGGCCTGCGACTGGGCTACATCGTGGCACCCAAGGCCGTGTACCCCAAGCTGCTGCAGGCCAAGCAGGCGGCCGACCTGCACACGCCCGGCTATAACCAGCGACTGGTGGCCGAAGTGATGAAGGACGGCTTCCTGGACCGCCACGTGCCCACCATCCGCGCGCTCTACAAGCAGCAGTGCGAGGCCATGCTGGCCGCACTCGACAAGGAAATGCAGGGCCTGGGCGTGCACTGGAACCGCCCCGACGGCGGCATGTTCCTGTGGGTGCGCCTGCCGGAAGGCATGAGCGCCATCGAACTGCTGCCCAAGGCCGTGGAGCGCAATGTGGCCTTTGTGCCCGGGGCGGCCTTCTATGCCGACAACGCCGACCACCGCACCCTGCGGCTGTCGTTCGTGACCTCCACCGTCGAGCAGATCGCCACCGGCATCGCGGCGCTGGCGGCAGCGATCAAGGATGTCACCCCCTGAGCGGCTGCGCCGCTTCCCCCTCTCTCGCTGCGCGGGAGGGGGACGCAGCCAGCGGCCTGGCAAAGCCAGCTCCGCGGCTACCTCGCCCAATCACGCCTACTTCATGCACCCGGGGTCGCGCGACGCACCATGAAAGTCCATCAAGCATGCTAAGAGTCTGGGGACGGATGTCGTCCATCAACGTGCGCAAGGTCGTGTGGGCCGTGCAGGAGCTGGGCCTGCCCTCGGTGCAGCGCACCGACGCGGGCGGCCAGTACGGCATCGTGCGCGAGGCGCGCTACCTGGGCCTCAACCCCAATGGCCTGGTGCCGCTGATTGAGGACGAGGACACGGGCGTGACCCTGTGGGAGTCCAACGCCATCGTGCGCTACCTGTGCGCAAGGCATTCGCTGGGCAACCTGTGCCCCGAAGACCTTCCCTCGCGTTTTGTGGCCGAGCAGTGGATGGACTGGCAGCAGACCACGCTGAACCCGGCCGGGCGCGACGCCTTCATCCAGTGGATCCGCACGCCTGCGGCCCAGCGCAACGATGCGCTGATCGCCGCGTCGGTGGCGGCCACGGAGCCCCTGCTGGCCCTGCTGGACGCCCACCTGGCCCGCCAGCCCTTCATGGCGGGTGAGCGGTTCACGATGGCCGACATCCCGGTGGGTTGTGAGATCCACCGCTGGTGGGGCTTGCCGCAAGAACGCGCCGCACGTCCCCACCTGGAGCGGTGGTACAACACGGTCAGCACCCGCCCCGGCGCCCGCGGGATACTGGACCAACCCCTTTCCTGACCGCGCCTCACCATGCACCAGCGCCCCTTCAAGCAGATCGACGTCTTCAGCGACCGCCCCGGCTACGGTAACCCTGTGGCCGTGGTACTGGATGCCGACGGCCTGAGCGACAGCGACATGCGCCGCTTTGCGGCCTGGACCAACCTGTCGGAAACCACCTTTCTGATGCCGCCCACCGACGCCGGGCGCGCGGCTGGGGCCGACTACCGCCTGCGCATCTTCAGCCCCAATGGCGAGCTGCCTTTTGCGGGCCACCCCACGCTGGGCACCTGCCACGCCTGGCTGCAGGCAGGCCACCGCCCGCAGCAGGACGGCATGGTGATCCAGGAATGTGCGCTGGGCCTGGTCCGCATCGCACTGAGCGGCGACACCCTGGCGTTTGCCGCCCCTCCGCTCAAGCGCAGCGCCCCCAGCCCCGCGCTGGTGCCGCTGATCGCGAGCGCCCTGGGCCTGCGCCCGCAGCAGATTCTGGGCGCGCAGATGCTGGACAACGGCCCCGTGTGGCTGGGCTTGCTGCTCGACAGCGCTGACACGGTGCTGGGCTTGCACCCCGACCACGCCCGCCTGAAGGATCTGGGCCAGGACGTGGGCGTGATCCATGTGGGCCCTGCCGCCAGCAACACCGCCCAGCCCGGCGTGGTGGTGCGCGCCTTTGCCGCCCCCATGGGCAACCCTGAAGACCCGGTGACGGGCACCCTCAACGCGAGCCTGGCCGAATGGCTGATTGCCGATGGCCTCGCCCCCCGCAGTTACCTGGTGGCCCAGGGCGAATGCCTGGGCCGCGCGGGCCGCGTGCACATCCGCCAGGACGATGACCACCAGCTGTGGGTGGGCGGCCGAGCCGTCACCTGCATCGAAGGCACGGTGCTGCTATGACCCCGCACCGCACTGCACCGCGCCCCAGCGGCTGATTTCCCCCTCGGCCTCGCCAGAGCGCCGAGCCACAACCACCTGCTTGCACATCGGGCCAAACCCCGGTGAGCCCCCGGCGTGCCCGACCCATCCCGCTTCACTGCCCGTTTGATAGACCAAGGACCTGACCACCATGCACCAACGCCCGTTCCAGCAAGTCGATGTATTCACCGCCACGCCCTACCGTGGCAACCCCCTGGCCGTGGTGCAGGACGGCTCCGGCCTCAGCACCGAAGCCATGCAGGACTTCACCAACTGGACCAACCTGTCCGAAGCCACCTTCCTGCTGCCCCCCACCCCGGAAGGGCGCGCCGCCGGTGCCGACTACCGCGTGCGCATCTTCTGCCCCGGGCGCGAACTGCCTTTTGCAGGCCACCCCACGCTGGGCAGCTGCCACGCTTGGCTCCAAGCCGGCGGACGGCCCCAGGTCGCGGGCCAGGTGGTGCAGGAGTGTGGCGTGGGCCTGGTCACGCTGCGCCAGGACGGCGAGCGCCTGGCCTTTGCCGCGCCGCCCCTCATCCAAAGCGGCCCGCTGGCCGAAGACGACGTGGCGCTGATTGCCCGGGGCCTGGGCGTGGCGCACAGCGACATCCTGCACCACGCCTGGTGCGACAACGGCCCCAACTGGCGGGGCGTGATGCTGCGCAGCAGCGAGCAGGTGCTGGCGCTGAAGCCTGACGCCAGCATCCTTGGCCAGCTGGACGTGGGCGTGGTCGGCCCGCGTGGCAAGGTGGGCGTCATTGGCAGCACCGACGCCGAAGGCATCGCCTTTGAAGTGCGCGCCTTCTTCCCCGGCAACAACGGCCTGGCCGAAGACCCCGTGACCGGCAGCCTCAACGCAGCGCTGGCGCAATGGCTCATCGGCGCCGGGCTGGCCCCCGCCCAATATGTGGCCGCCCAAGGCACCTGCCTGGGGCGCGCCGGGCGGGTGTACGTGCAACAGGACGGCGACACCATCTGGGTCGGCGGCAGCTCGGTCACCTGCATGGCCGGTGAGGTGCTGCTGTGACCGCCACCTCCACCCAGCAACCCGCCTGCGTGGACCACCTGGTCGTGCTGGCGGCCGACCTGGCCAGCGGTGTGGCCTGGTGCGAACGCACGCTGGGTATCACCCCCACGGCGGGCGGCGAACACCCGCTGATGGGCACGCACAACCGCATCTTCAACGTCTCCAGCCCGGCGCATCCGCGCGCCTACCTGGAGATCATTGCTATCAACCCAGGAGCATCCAAGGCAATATCCACTAGCGCAAGGCGCTGGTTTGACATGGATGACGCCAATTTGCAGGGCCAGGTGGCGCAACACGGCCCCCAGCTCATTCACTGGGTGGCCAGCGTGCCCGACGTGGAGGCCGCGTGCACCGCGTTGTCGGCGCTGGACATGGATCGCGGCGCCGTCATCACCGCCAGCCGCCCCACGCCCCATGGCCTGCTGCAATGGCAGATCACCGTGCGGGACGACGGCCTGCGCCTGATGGACGGCTGCCTGCCCACGCTCATCCAGTGGGGCGCGGCGCACCCCTGCGACAGCCTGCCCGCCAGCGGCGTGCAGTTGGAGCAGCTTGCACTGCAGCACCCGCAAGCCGCCACATTGCAGGCCGCGTGCACCGCCGTGGGTGTCGCCGCCTCCGTCCTCGTCACGCCGGGCACCGCGCCGCGCCTCTCCGCCCTGCTCGGCACGCCACGGGGCCCCGTCACCCTTACCTCAGTCACCTCTCAGGAGTAAACCGCCATGCTGTTTTCGTTGCAGGAATTGCTGCTCTTCGCGCTCGCCGCGCTCGTGCTGGTGCTCACGCCGGGACCCAACATGGTGTACTGCGTCTCGCGCAGCCTTACCCAGGGGCCACGCGCCGGGCTCATCTCGCTGACCGGCGTGGTGCTGGGTTTTGTCGTGCACCTGCTGGCGGCGGCGCTGGGCCTCACCGCGCTGCTGGCGGCCGTGCCGCTGGCGTTTGACGCCATCCGCTACGCCGGCGCCGCCTACTTGCTGTGGATGGCCTGGCAGGCCGTCAAACCCGGTGGCGCCGCGCCTTTTGAAGCGCGCAACCTGCCGCACGACAGCCCGCGCACCCTGTTCCTCATGGGGTTCATGACCAACCTGTTGAACCCCAAGGTGGCCATGTTCTACCTGTCGTTCTTCCCCCAGTTTCTGCACCCCGAGCGCGGCCAGTTGCTGCAACAAAGCTTGACGCTGGGCGCGGTACAGATCAGCACCAGCGCCGCCGTCAACGCCTTGCTTGTGCTGGGCGCCGCGCGCGTGGCGCTATTCCTCAACCGCAACGCTGCCTGGATGCGCGCCCAGCGCTATTTCATGGGCACCGTGCTGGGCCTGCTCGCCCTGCGCCTCCTCACCGAAAAGAAAGCCGCCGCATGAACACCCGCCTCGACCCCACCGCCCTGCTGCCCACCCTGGCCGACATCGAAGCCGCTGCCCAGGTGGTGTACCGCGACTTCGCCGCCACGCCCCAGTACCGCTGGGGCCTGCTCAGCCAGCGCCTGGGCACCGACTGCTGGCTCAAGCACGAGAACCACACGCCCGTGGGCGCCTTCAAGATCCGGGGCGGCCTGACCTACTTTGACCAGCTCGCTCAGCGCGGCGCGCTGCCTTCTGAGGTCATCAGCGCCACACGCGGCAACCACGGCCAGAGCATGGGCTGGGCCGCACGCCGCAACGGCGTGGCCTGCACCATCGTCGTGCCGCGTGGCAACTCGGTGGAGAAGAATGCCGCCATGCGCGCGCTGGGCGTCACGCTCATCGAACACGGCGACGACTTTCAGGAAGCGCGCGAACACGCCATCCAGCTCGCGGCCCAGTGCGGCGCCCACATGGTGCCCAGCTTTCACCCCGACCTGCTGCGGGGCGTGAGCACCTACTGGTGGGAATTTTTGCGCGCCGTGCCGCAGCTCGATGTGGTGTACGTGCCCATCGGCCAGGGCTCGGGCGCGTGCTCGGCCATTGCGGCCAAGCTGGCGCTGCAGCACCCGGTCCGCGTGGTCGGCGTGGTCAGCAGCCACGCCACCACCTATGCCGATTCGCTGGCCGCAGGCCGCGTGGTGGAGGCACCGGTGACCACCCAGCTGGCCGACGGCATGGCCTGCCGCGTGGCCGATGCCGAGGCCCTGGCCGTGATGGCGCCACACATCGACCACATCGTGCAGGTGAGCGACGCCGAGGTGGCCGCCGCCATGCGTGCCCTGTTCACCGACACCCACAACGTGGCCGAAGGCGCAGGTGCGGCGGCGCTGGCGGCGGCGCTGCAGGAACGCGACCAGCTACAGGGTTTGCACGTGGGCCTGGCGTTGACGGGCGGCAACGTGGATGCGCTCATGTTCGGCAGCGTTCTGGCGGGCTGAAGCCCTTGCAGCTTCAACCGAAAAAGCTACACATTTAATAGCATCGGTCGCTTTTGCGACAAACGCCTGCGGCGGGTTCTGATCACAATCCGCCGCATGGGAACCCTCTACCTCGTGCGCCATGGCCAGGCCTCGTTTGGCGCGGAAGATTACGACCAGCTCAGCGCTCTGGGCCGCCAGCAGGCAGTGCGCCTGGGCGAACACTGGCGCGCACGCGGCTTGGGGTTTGATGCCGTCATCACCGGCACGCTGCGCCGCCACACGCAAACGCTGGAAGGCATCGCCGAAGGCCTGCAGACCACCCCCGAGGTGCTGCAGTTGCCCGGACTCAACGAATACGACAGCCATGCGCTGATCGCCGCCATCCACCCCCAGCCCCTGGGCCCGGCCGACACGCCCGAGCGCTACCGCGCGCACTTTCGCATCCTGTGCGACGCGCTGGCGCAGTGGATGGCAGGCGTCATCAGCCCCCAGGGCATGCCCAGCTGGAACGAGTTTTCGGCCGGGGTGCGCAGCGCGCTAGACCATGTGCGCCACCACCATGCGGGCCAGAACGTGCTGCTGGTGAGCAGCGGCGGCCCCATCTCGACCGCCGTGGGCGAGGTGCTGGGCACGGCGCCCGAGGTGACCATTGCGCTGAACATGCGCATCCGCAACAGCGCGGTGACGGAGTTCTCCATCTCGCCCAAGCGGTTGATGCTGCAGACCTTCAACACGCTGCCGCACCTGAACGAGCTGGAGCACGCGCAGTGGGTGACGCACGCCTGAGCACCGATATTTCGGTTTTCTGAGCCTTTCAGGCCGCTTGCGCTAGTGGATCATGCGCCGGAAGCTATCAAAAATATAGCAAACCGGTTCAGCGCAAGTGGGGGCCATGCGCCAGGGTAGACAGCGGCAGCGCCTGCAGCTCCTGCAGCAGCGCCACCAGTTGCTGCGCTGCAGCGTCCACCACCGCTTGTCCCTTGTCGGCCGTGGCTGCGGCCGCGTTACCCACTGCACCCGCCGGGTGGTAGTCCTGCATCTGCCAGCCCAGCTTGGCGCTTTTGCCGTTGCCCAGGATGGCGTAGCGCTCCGACCGGTCCTGCGAGGTGGAGCGGAAGTTTTGCGCCTGTGCCATCTGCACGGTGGCGGGCGCGAGGTGCAACATCATCGATGTCTCGATGTCGCCCGCATGGATGCCAAAGCGGTGCTCCTGGGCGCTGAACTGGCCCGCCACCGCATCGGGCAGCGGCAGGCTGAACCAGCTGGCGCTGTAGACGATGAGGTCGCAGCGCGTGCGCAGCTCGCGCGCCACGATGTCCATCACGCTCACCTGTCCGCCGTGGCCGTTGAACAGCAGCAGCTTCCTGATGCCCGCGCGGGCCACGCACTCGCCGATCTCGGTCCACAGCGCAATCACTGTGGCGGGCGACAGCGTGAGCGTGCCGGGAAAGCGGATGTGCTCCGGGCTCAGGCCCACGTTCTGTGGCGGCAGGAACAGCACGGGCAACTCGGCGTGCAGCTGCGGCAGCGCGGCATCGATCACGCCCTGCAGCAGCGTCGCATCGACCGACAGGGGCAGGTGTGGCCCATGCTGCTCGACAGCCGCCACGGGCAGCACGGCCACTACCTGTTCAGCCTGCCCGCTGGCCTTTAGCGCCGCGAAATCACGGGTGGACAAGTCGGCCCAGAAGCGGGAGGGCAAGGGAGTCAAGGCGGCAGAAGTCATGCGTGCATGGTAGCGGCGCTGCCGGCCTCTGGGAAACGGCCAGTGGCGCGGCTAACATGCCACCATGACCCAAGACCTCTTCCGCCAAGACGCCTACCTGCGCGAATGCAGCGCCCACATCACCGCTGTCACCGATGCCGGCATCGTGCTGGACCAGACCGTGTTCTACCCCCTGGGCGGCGGCCAGGCCGGTGACAGCGGCGTGCTGGTGCTGGCAGACGGCACACAGATCACCATTGCCGACACCCGCAAAGGCAAGGACGCCGACGGCAACCCCACCAGCGACATCGTGCACATCCCCGCCCCCGGGCAGGAAGACCGCGTGGCGCAGCTCACGCCCGGCACCACCGTCACGGCCCGTATCGACTGGGAGCGCCGCCACCGCATGATGCGCCTGCACACCACCAGCCACCTGCTGTGCCATGTGGTGCCGCAGCTGGTCAACGGCTGCTCCATCACACCCGACTACGCGCGGCTGGATTTTGCGATGACCGACCCGCTGGACAAGGAGCAGCTGACCGCCGCCATCGCCACCCTGGTGGCCGCTGCGCACCCGCTCACCGTGGCCTCGATCAGCGATGAAGAACTGGACGCGAACCCCGCGCTGGTCAAAAGCATGAGCGTGCAGCCCCCACGCGGCACCGGGCGCATCCGCACCATCCGCATCGGCGGCGAAGCCGACGCGCCACCGATCGACCTGCAGCCCTGTGGCGGCACGCATGTGGCCAACACGTCGGAGATCGGCGCCATCGTGGTGACCAAGATTGAAAAGAAAAGCGCCACCACCCGCAGGGTGGTGCTGGGCTTTGCCCAGTGAGCGCAGCGCAGAGCGCAGCACCCCACTGTCAACAATCTTGAACCACCCACCCCCACCTGTTGCAATGGCTTACCCCGGCTGACGCACTGCAGGGACAATAGCGGCTCGCGCGCGACCCCCTCTGGTTTTTCGCCAGCCCCCGGGGCCGCAGCGCCCACCCTAGCCTGCCGCCATGCCGATCTCCCTGCGCTCCGTCTCTTTTGCCTCTTTGCGCCAGCACCGCTGGTTCCGCCCCGCCGTCCGCGCGCTGGCGGGTTTGATCGCCTTGTGGCTGGTCACCTGGCTCGCCATTCCGCCGCTGGTCAAGGGCCCGCTGGAGCGCATCGCGTCCGAGCAACTGGGGCGCACCGTGACGGTGGGCGGCATCGACTTTGAGCCCTGGAGCCTGGAATTCGCCCTGCGTGACGTGACCGTGGCAGGCGCCAATGGTGCGCCCCCACAGCTGACCATTGGCCGCATCTATGCCGATGGCGAGCTGCAATCCCTGCTGCGCCTGGCGCCCGTGGTGGACGCCTTCACCATCGAAAACCCGGTCCTGCGCATCACCCACCTGGGCGACGGCCGCTACGACGTGGACGACATCATTGCCAAGGTCACCGCGCCCAAGAACGACCCCGAGCCCGACCAAGGCCCCGCGCGCCTGGCGCTGTACAACCTGGCGCTCACGGGCGGCAGCATCGACTTCATCGACAACACCATCAGCGAAACCCACGAGGTGCGTGCGCTGACGCTGAAAGTGCCCTTCATCAGCACCCTGCCCTCGCAGCGCGAGGTGAAGGTGGAGCCCCACCTGGCGTTCACGCTGGACGGCAGCCGTTTTGACTCGTCCGCCGAGGGCACACCGTTTGCGCAGACCGGCAAAGCCGACGCGCAGATCCGGCTGGATGGCCTGAACCTCGCACCCTACCTGGGCTATTTGCCAGCCAACCTGCCCGTCAAGGTGCTAAGCGCCACGCTGGATGCGGACGTGAAGGTGGCCTTTGAACAGCACCCGCGCATGGCCGTGAAGCTGAGCGGCACCGTGCAAGCCAGCGGCGTGCGCATGGCCGACCGCCAGGGCGCCGACCTGCTGAGCTACGAGCGCCTGAAGATTGGCATGGCCGATGTGCGCCCGCTGGAGCAGATCGTGCGCTTGCAGCATGTGGAGCTGACGGCGCCGGTGGTCACGGCCACGCGCGATGCAAGCGGCCAGATCAACCTGGCACAACTGGCACCGCCTGCGCAGCCTGCAACGCCCGCCAAGGACAAAACCACCGCACCTGCAGCGCCCGCATCTGCCGATGCGGCATCTTCGCCACTGGCCAGCGCCAGCACAGCCTCCGCCCCAGCGTCCCCCGCCTCTGTGGGTGAAGGTAAAGGCAAAGCCCAGGCCAAGGCAGCCGCCCCCGCCTGGGCGGTCGAAATCGCCACTGCCGCCGTGCGCGGCGGCACCCTGCGCTGGGCCGACGCCACCACGCGCCCCGCCGCTGCCCTGCAGGCCACCGAATTTGCGCTGGAGGCCGCCGACATCGCACTGCCCTTTGCCAAAGACAACGCCAAGCCCTTCACCTTCAAGGGCGGGCTCAACCTGCAGGGCAGCACGCTCAGCTTCACCGGCGAAGCCACAGACCAGAAGGCCCAGGTCAACACCACCCTGAACGCCCTGGCCCTGCAACTGGCCGCGCCCTACCTGGCCCAGACGCTGGAGCCCACGGTGACCGGTCAACTCAGCGGTGATGTGGGTGTGACCTGGCAAGCCCCTACGGGCGCAGCGGCACAAGCAGGCGCCACAGGCGTCACGATCAAGGCGGGCCCCCTGGCGCTGGAACAGCTCGCCGTCAAGCAAGGCAAGACCACCTTGGCCAGCCTGGGCAAGCTGGAGATTGCAGGCGCCGAAGTGCCCCTGGACGCACACACCGCTACGCTGCAGCGCCTGGCCATCACCCAGCCGCAACTGGCAGTGGAGCGCGGCGCAGATGGCCGCTGGATGTTTGAGCGCTGGCTGACATCGGAGAAGGCCGCCCCCGCCGCGCAAGGCGGCGCCACTGCAGCCGCTGACCCAGCCCCCGCCAACAGCGCCGCGCCCTGGAAGCTGCGCGTGGCCGATTTCTCGCTGCAGGGCGGCACGGTCACCCTGGCCGACAACGCCCAGCCGCGCCCCGTGGCGCTGGACCTGACCGCCCTGGGCATCACCGCCCGCAACCTGGCCAGCGACGGCAGCAAGCCCGAGGCCTTCACGCTCACCGCCCGCGCCGCCGCGCCGGGCAAGGGCAGCAAGGCGGCGCCCGGCACGATCGACTACCAGGGCACGCTGGCCCTGCAACCGCTGACCACCCAGGGCAAGCTCGACGCCACCCGCCTGCCGGTGCACGCACTGGACGGCTACCTGGCCAGTCAGCTGTCGGTGGAGCTGCTGCGCGCCGACGTGGGCTACAGGGGCCAGGTGGCGCTGACGCAGACCGACAAGGGCACCAGCCTGCGCCTGGCGGGCGATGTGGTGGTCGAAGATCTGCGGGCCAACAGCACGGCCGCCTTCACCCCCAAGACCGAGGCCCAGGTGGGCGAGGAACTGCTGGCCTGGAAGAGCCTGAACCTGCGCGGCCTGGCCGTGGCCACCGCACCCGGAACGGCGCCGCGCGTGGAAGTGAAGGAAACCAGCCTGGTCGATTTCTTTGCCCGCATCACGATCAACGAGGCAGGCCGCATCAACCTGAGCGACATTGCCAAGACCCCGGCCGAGGCCCAGGCAGCCAACGCAGCCAGCGCCGCTGCCAGCACAGCGGCACCCACCGCACCGGCTCCCGCCACAGCCGCCTCGGCGGCGCCAGCTGCCACCCCCACGGCCGCCGTGGCCCAGGCCGACCCGCTGGCCCCCGTGGTGGTCTTTGGCCCGGTGAGCCTGGTCAACGGCAAGGTGCTGTTCTCCGACTTTTTCATCAAGCCCAACTACTCGGCCGACCTCTCGGAGCTGACCGGCAAGCTCAGCGCGTTCTCCTCCGAAACGCCCGGCAGTGATCCCGTGCTGGCCGACCTGGAGCTGCGCGGCCGCGCCGAGGGCTCGGCATCGCTCGAAGTCACCGGCAAGCTCAACCCGCTGGCCAAGCCACTGGCGCTCGACATCACCGGCAAGGTGCGCGATCTGGAGCTGCCCCCGCTCACACCATATTCCGTCAAGTACGCCGGGCACGGCATCGAACGCGGCAAGCTCAGCATGGACGTGAACTACAAGGTGCTGCCCAATGGCCAGCTCACCGCCAGCAACCGGCTGGTGCTGAACCAGCTGACCTTTGGCGAGCCCGTGGAGGGCGCGCCCAACAGCCTGCCCGTGAAACTGGCCGTGGCCCTGCTGGCCGACCGCCAGGGCGTGATCGACCTGGACCTGCCCATCAGCGGCTCGCTCAACGACCCGCAGTTCCGCATCGGCCCGGTGATCTTCAAGATCATCGTCAACCTCATCGGCAAGGCGCTGACCTCGCCCTTCAGCCTGCTGGCCAGCGCCTTTGGTGGTGGCGAGGAAATGAACCACGTGCCCTTTGCCCCCGGCAGCGCCACCCTGACGCCCGAGGCGCAGCAGAGCCTGGACAAGGTGGCTAAGGCCCTGGCTGACCGGCCCGCGCTCAAGATCACCGTGACCGGCACGGCCAGCCTGCCGGACGAACGCGAAGGCCTGCAGCGCGAGCACCTGCAGCAGCGGGTGCTGGCCGAAAAGCGCCGCGCCAACCCGGCGGATACCGCCCCCGTGTCGGCCGCCGAGTACCCCGCCCTGCTCAAGGAGGTGTACCGCCGCGCCGACATCCCCAAGCCGCGCAATTTGGTCGGCCTGGCCAAGGACCTCACGGTGCCCGAAATGGAAGCCCTGCTGCTGGCCCACCAGCCCGCCACCGAGGCCATGGCCGCCGAGCTGGCCACGCAGCGCGGCCAGGCGATCCGCGCTTACCTGGTGGCGCAAAAGCTGCCGGTGGAGCGGCTGTTTGTCGCAGCCCCCAAAGCGGGCAAACAAGCAGAAAAGTGGACACCGCGTGCGGAATTGAGCCTGGCGACACAATAAGCTGCTGGCTGGCGAGCGGTTCTGGGCGAATCTCCCGCCAGCCAGTCCCATCGCCCCGCAGGCTGAGCGCAGGGCGCCGGAACCAATCCCGCCCCGCCCGCTCCCACACTGCACCATGCCTTCACGCCTGTTCCACCGCCTTGCAGCCACTCTCTTTTTTATAGCTGCCAGCGCTTTATGGACTAGCGCTAGCGCCCAATTGGGCACCAAAACCACAGGCCAAGGCACCAGCTTGGTCACCACGCCCTATGTGCGTGCCGAGCTGCTGGCCCATGCGCCCCAGGGCGTGGCGCCCGGCCAGCCGCTGTGGCTGGGCCTCTCGATCACCCACCAGCCCGAGTGGCACACCTACTGGAAGAACCCTGGCGATTCTGGCCTGCCCACCGACCTGGCCTGGACGCTGCCAGCCGGTCTGGACGCGGGCGAGATCGCCTGGCCCCTGCCCAAGAAGATCCCCATCGGCACGCTGGCCAACTATGGCTATGAAGGCACGGTGCTGCTGCCCGTGCCCGTCACCGTGGCCAGCACCTATGCCCCCGGCCCGCTGGCCAAGGACGCGACCATCAAGCTGCGCGCCTCGTGGCTGGTGTGCCGCAAGGAGTGCATTCCCGAAGAAGGCGAATTCACGCTGCAGCTGCCCATCCAGAGCACCACGGCACTGAGCAGTGCTGCCTTTGAGGCGGCCGCCAAGGCCCATCCCCGCGCCGTGGTGGCAGGCACCAACGGCATCGTGCCCGACAGCCAGGCGCAGATTGCGGACGGCAACCTGCTGAACGTCAGCGTGCAGGGCTTGCCCGTGGCGCTGCGTGGCAAGACACTGGACCTGTTCCCCGAAACCGCCGAGGTCATCGACAACGCGGCGAGCTGGAAGCAGAGCTGGAACGGCAGCGTGTGGACCGCGCAAATTCCCCTGTCGGCCCAGCGCAGCGCCAGCCCCAGCCTGATGCCCGTGGTGCTGGCCGAGCAGGCGGCCCCGGGCCACGGCACCGGCCCCGACACCCGCACCGGCTATCGCGCCGAACTGAAGGTGCTGGGCACCTGGCCGCAGGGCGCATCGGTGGCCAGCGTGTCGCCCGCGCTGGAGGCCGCGCTCAAAGCCAATGCGGCGCAGGCTGGCGGCTCAGCAACGCCTGCCGCAGCCTCCGGCGCCTCGTCCCTCACCCTCACGGCCGCGCTGCTGGGCGCCTTGCTTGGCGGGCTCATCCTCAACCTCATGCCCTGCGTGTTTCCGGTGCTGGCGATCAAGGTGGTGGGCTTCACACAGCATGCGCAAGACCGGCGCGCGCACCGCATCAGCGGCATCGCCTACACAGCGGGCGTGGTGCTGTCGTTCATCGCCCTGGGCGCGCTCATGCTGGGCCTGCGCGCAGCGGGCGAGGCGGTGGGCTGGGGCTTTCAGCTGCAGTCGCCCGCTGTGGTGGCATCGCTGGCAGCGCTGTTCACGCTGATCGCGCTGAACCTGGCGGGCGTGTTCGAGTTCGGGCATTTCCTGCCCTCCTCGGTGGCCAGCCTGCAGGCGCGCCACCCGGTGGCCGACAGTTTTCTCACCGGCGTGCTGGCCGTGGCCGTGGCCTCGCCGTGCACGGCGCCGTTCATGGGCGCGTCCCTGGGCCTGACCGCCACGCTGCCCGCACCGCAGGCGCTGGCCGTGTTCGCAGCACTGGGCCTGGGGCTGGCGCTGCCGTACCTGGCGGCCAGCTTTGTGCCCGCCGTGGCGCGCGCCCTGCCGCGCCCCGGCGCGTGGATGGACACCTTCCGCAAGCTCATGGCCTTCCCCATGCTGGCCACCGTGGTCTGGCTGGTGTGGGTGCTGGGCCAGCAAAGCGGCATCGACGGCGCCGGTGCGCTGCTAATCCTGCTGGTGGGCCTGTCGCTGGTGGTGTGGGCCCTGTCGCTGGCCGGGCGGGCGCGGGTGTGGATGGCCACGGTGTCCATCGCGGCCATGGCCTTGCTGGTCTGGGCCTTTGCGCCGCACGTCACCAACATGCCTGCCACGCAGGCGGCCACGTCGTCCCCGCAGGTCTCCGCCACCGGCTGGCAGCCCTGGGCACCCGGCGCGGCCGAGCAGATCGTGGCCGGTGGCCGCCCCGTGTTTGTGGACTTCACCGCCGCCTGGTGCGTGACCTGCCAGTACAACAAGAAGACCACGTTGGCGGATACCAACGTGGTCGCCGACCTGCAAACCAAGAACGTGGCCCTGCTGCGCGCCGACTGGACGCGCCGCGACCCTGCCATCACCGCCGCCCTGGCGTCGCTGGGACGCAGCGGCGTGCCGGTGTACGTGTTCTACCGCCCCGGCAAGCCGCCGGTGGTGCTGACCGAGGTGCTCAGCGTGGACGAGGTGCGCGCCACCATCGCCCAGCTGTAGCCCTCCCCGCTTTCGACCACCCGCCAACCCTTCAGGAGACCCCGCCATGAAGCTGCTTCGCCGTACGTTGATTGCCACCGCCGCCCTGGTTGCCCTGGGCGCACAGGCCGCCGCCACCGTGGGCCAGCCCGCGCCCGACTTCACGCTCAAGGACACCAACGGCCGGGCCGTTCGCCTGTCGGACTTCAAGGGCAAGCATGTGGTGCTGGAGTGGACCAACCCCGGCTGCCCCTTCGTGCGCAAACACTACGACAGCCGCAACATGCCCGCCACACAGAAGGACGCCACCCGCCAAGGCGTGGTGTGGCTGTCCATCAACTCCACCGAAAAAGCCAGCAGCGACTACCTGGAGCCCGCCAAGCTGATGGCCTGGAAGCAGGAGCGCAAGGCCGCCCCCACCGCCGTGCTGATGGACGAGGAAGGCACCGTGGGCAGGAGCTACGGCGCACGCACCACGCCGCACCTGTACATCGTCAACCCGCAGGGCCAGCTGATCTACGCGGGCGGCATCGACAGCATCCCCTCGGCCCGCCCGGCCGACATCGAGAAGGCCACCAACTACGTGAAGGTGGGGCTGGGCGAAGCGCTGGCGGGCAAGCCGATCTCGGCGGCGACGACGGCGCCGTATGGGTGCAGCATCAAGTACAAGTCGCCGGCCTGACCCCGCACTTTGTCGGGACGGCTCATCGCAAACTCCACTCCGCTAAACCGTCCACGCGCTCGACAACGACTCCGCCTGCTTGAGCACCAACTCCACGGCCTCCAGCTGCTTGTCAGGCGGGTACTTCCACTTCTGCAGACACCGCCGAACCAGGATGCGCAGCTTGGCACGCACGCTTTCGCGCACCTGCCAATCCACCGAAGTGCTAGCCCGCAGCTTCTCAGTGATCTCGATAGCGATCTTTTTCAGCACTTCATCGCCCAGCTCTCGCACGGCACTTTCATTGTTGGCGAGTGCGTCGTAGAACGCGATTTCGTCGCGTCCAAGTCCCAGCGCGTCTTCGCGCTTGAGCGCAGCCTGAAACTCCTTGGCCATCTGGATCAGTTCTTCGATGACCTGAGCCGTCTCTACCGCACGGTTGTGGTACTTGCGCAGTGTCTCCAGCAGCCGGTCGCCGTACTTCTTTTCCTGCACCACGTTGTTGCGTGCCCGGGCCTTAATCTCGTCGCGCAGCAGCTTCTCCAACAGTTCCACCGCCAGGTTGCGGCTATCCATCTGCCGCACGTCTTCCAGAAATTCGTCCGACAGCAGCCCAATATTGGGCTTGTCCAGCCCGGCCAGCGCAAACACATCGGCTACACCGTCTGAAATGATGGCGTTGTCCAAAATCTGTTTGAGCGCACTGTTTTTCTCGGCGTCACTGCGCTTCTTGTCCACCGTGGTGAACTTGGCAATCGCCGCCTTGATGGCCGAGAAGAACGCAATCTCCTTGCGCAACGCAGCCGCCTCATCCAGCGTGCCGCATAGCGAGAACGCTTTGGCCACCGCCACCATGGTGTCGAGAAAGCGCGTCTTGCCGTCCTTCAACCCCAGGATGTGGTTGGCTGCAGGCACTAGCAGTGGCAGGGCCTGGGCCTCAAACGCGCTGTAGTCAAAGCCCTGCATCATGCCGCGCACGATGTCCATCTTCTCCATCAACACCGCCAGCGCCTCCGCAGCGCTGTGCGTGGGGTCGCCCTTGCCTTTAGCGTCGGTATAGGCCTTCAGTGCCGCCTTGAGTTCGTTGGCAATGCCGATGTAGTCCACCACCAAGCCGCCCGGCTTGTTCTTGAACACGCGGTTGACGCGCGCAATGGCCTGCATCAGGTTGTGGCCCTTCATGGGCTTGTCGATGTACATGGTGTGGCAGCACGGCGCATCAAACCCCGTCAGCCACATGTCGCGCACGATCACCAGCTTCAAAGGGTCGCGCACATCCTTGAAGCGCGCTTCCAGCCGCTTCTTCACTTGCTTGCTGTACAGGTGCGGCTGCAGCAGCGCCTTGTCGGCAGCTGAGCCTGTCATGACGATCTTGATGGCGCCCTGCTCGGGGTCGGCGCTATGCCACTCGGGGCGCAGGCTGACGATGGCGTTGTAGAGCTGGGCGCAAATGTCTCGGCTCATGCACACGATCATGGCCTTGCCATCCACCACCGAGATGCGCGCCTCAAAGTGCTGAATCAAATCACGCGCCACCTGCTGCAGCCGGGGCTCGGAGCCCACCAGCTTCTCCAGCGCAGCCCATTCGCTCTTGGTCCTCTCGCGGCTGGCTATGTCCTCTTCGTCCTCGACGACTTCATCCACCTGAGCATTCAGCGCATCAATGTCGGCCTGGTTCACATCCAGTTTGGCCAAGCGGCTTTCGTAAAAGATGGGCACCGTTGCACCGTCATCCACCGCATCCTGAATGTCATAGATGCTGACGTAGTCGCCAAACACCGCACGGGTGTCTTTGTCCTCCAGTGCAATGGGGGTGCCGGTAAAGCCGATGAACGTGGCGTTCTTCAGCGCATCGCGCAGGTGCTTGGCGTAGCCAAACACATAGCGCCCCGTCTTTGTGTCCAGCCGCCCCTTGGTGCCGTACTGGCTGCGGTGGGCCTCGTCTGAGATCACCACGATGTTAGTGCGGGTGGAGAGCAATGGGTGGGCCTCTTCCCCATCCAAAAGCGCAAACTTTTGCACCGTGGTGAAGATGATGCCGCCCGCCTCGCGCGAGGCCAGCATCTGCCGCAGCTCGTCACGGTCGCCTGCCTGCACAGGCGTCGTCTTGAGCAAGTCGCTGGCGGCGCTGAAGGTTGCAAACAGCTGGCCATCCAGATCATTGCGGTCTGTCACCACCACCAGCGTGGGGTTCTTCATTTCTGGCTGCTGCAGCAACTTGCCCGCATAGCAGGCCATGGTGATGCTCTTGCCCGAGCCCTGTGTGTGCCACACCACGCCCGCCTTGCGCGACCCCGGCTGCACCTCTTTGCCATAGGTGGCGCGCTCTTCATGCACCTCCAGCACGCTTTTGCCCACGTCTTGCGCGGCAATCACCGTGGCGCGCACCGCCTCACGCACCGCATGAAACTGGTGGTAGCCCGCCACCTTCTTCACGATGTGGTCGCCATCCTGCTCAAACAGCACAAAGTGCCGCACATAGTCCAGAAACAGCTCAGGCTTGAAAAAGCCACGCACCACCGTCTCCAGCTCCATCTGCAAGCGGGGCCGGTCGTCTTCATTGGCAATGGTGCGCCAGGGCAACATGCGCTCTGCGTTGGCTGTGAGCGAGCCCACGCGGGCCGTGAAACCATCGCTCACCACCAAGGCCGCATTGGTGTTGAACAGGTCGCTGATCTCGTCCTTGTAGGTCTGCAACTGGTTGAAGGCGTCCCACACGTCCGTCTGTTCATTGGCGGGGTTCTTCAGCTCCACCACCGCCAGAGGCAAGCCGTTGATGAACGCAATCACATCCGGCCGGCGCGGCTGCTTGGTGCCGGTGATGGTGAACTGGTTCACCACCAAGAAGTCGTTGTTGCTAGGCTGCGCAAAGTCGATGAAGTGCACTAGGTCGGCCTTCTTATCGTCCCCTACCACAAACTCCACCAGCAAACCGCCCAGCAACAAACGGTGCACGCTGCGGTTGCGCACCACCATTTGCGGCTCGCTCACCGTTTGTAGCGCATGTGCGGCCTGCTCCAGCGCGGCGGGCGGAATCTGCGGGTTGATGCGCGCCAGTGCCGTTAGCAACCGCTCGCGCAGCACCACCTGCCGGTAGTCGGTGCGCTCCGGAGCGCTGCTGTCGGGCGCAATGTCCGGGCCATGGGCAAACCGCCAGCCAGCATCCTGAAACCAGCCCAGGCAGAGTTCTTCGAGTTGTTGCTCGTTCAGCATGTGAAGTCCCTGGCGGCAGCCCCTGCACCCGCGCTGGTTTGCGATGAAATAAAAAAATCCATAACAATCAACCACTTAGCAAGCATGCAATGACCATTTCGCATTTGCGCAGAGATAGCGAGTGGCACATGCCGCACAACGGCCGTGGAGTGTCGATGCTTTCGACACGTAGCAAAAACATGTCGAAAAACACGAGAAAAATCGACACATCGGAAGATCGGCTAAGCCCATGTTCCAGTCTTGCACCGTGCAACTCCTGCTTCTGCGATTTGCGATGAAATAAGAAAATCCATAAAAATCAAAGAGTTAGAACCACACACAGACCAATCAGAGGGTTGCACTGAAATGACGGTCAGGCCCACGCCGGGATGTACCGTGCATAGCGTTTTGAATCCGGTGCGTTCGGGTCGTTCTTGATCAAGCGCTGATCCACAGTGGCGGTGATGATTTGCGACACCGTATTGCCGCTGCTTTCAGACAGCCCGAACCGTTCGCGGAGGGATTGATTGGTCATCTGCTTGCGCAACACGTACTGCAAAACGCAGTGTTGATAGCAAGCACGGACCCTGTCGCTACCGTTCATATCCCGGAACGCACGCGGGCCATGGATCACCACCACCGTGCGCCGATGGCTGGTCAAAAATTCGGGCGCTGGCAGTTGCATGATTTCGGCAGTTTCAATCACCCGGTCGATGCCACTGCTCTTCTCTTCGCAAATCCCAAATCGGCGCATCAAGTCGGCCAGTCGCTCATTGCGGGACTGGTAACCGTCGATGAAGCGCTCCACCGGCACGATGGGTTCGCCTGGGTTGGAGATTTCCACCCGGTTGCTGAACACCTCCACCACAGGCGAAGCACCGCCCATGTCAAATTCTTGGTGAATCAGCGCATTGGCCAAAAGCTCTCGTACCACCACTTCGGGCAGCAGCTTCACCTCCTTGCGGATGGCCCCTTCAATCACCTCGTTTTGTGGTAGCTTGCCCATCACGTATTGCACCAGTCCGGCAAACCCCACCGCGTAACCCCGCTCACCGGTCACATCAGACACCGTCTGCATCTTGGACTCGCCCGCGTACACGATCACACGAACGGCTTTGCGACTGATGTCTGGGAATTGCCGCATGTTCTTGGCCAGCAGCACCGCCCCGATGTGCAAGATGTTGAATCCCGCCGCGCTGCGCTCAATCAAGCGCTCATCCAGCAAACGGGCCAGCACGCCCGCCTGATCGGTGGGGTAGGGCAAGCGCATCAGGTCAAAGTAAGTCTGCGTATCCAGCAGCTGCACTACATCTTGCGCAGACACATCCTTCAGCGCAGGGTTCTCCAGCCAACTGGGCTGCCCCTCCGCAAATATCTTGCGCAGCTGGTCTTCGCTCATAGGCACCAGCTCTTCGCCTGAGCGCATCAGGTAGGCACCTTCGTGGTGGTAAGCCGTGCCCTTGGGTCGGGCAGGAATGGTGAACACCACCACACGCCCTTCAGGGTGGGCAACAGCCTCAACATCCACACGAAAGCCCACCCAGTGGAACAGCTTCTCGGTAATGTCCTGGGTGTCCGGGAATGCTTGGCTGCCCACCACGGGGCGCGGCGGCTTGTCTGCAATGCCCAGCACCAAATGCCCGCCGCCTTCGTTGGCAATGGCAACGCAATAGCGGCACAGCTTGGTGGTGTCGTACTGGTTGCGCGCTTCTTTGAACTCCAAACGCTGCGTTTCAGAGGCCAAGCCACGCCACAAGTCAATCTGTTCTGCCGAGATGCTCATGGCGCCTCCATCAACGCAAGCAACAGTGCCTCGATAGATTCATCGTGCTCGCCTTCTGGATACCAAATAGGGAATATATTGGCCTTTGCCAACGCTTTCTTGCGCTCGACGCGATCAACGCCGCTCTTCAACTCAAGGAAGGCGTAATGCTGCGGAAGGGTGTGCGCCCCTTCCAATTCAACGACCTTCTCCATCGTTTGGATGGTGCGATCCGCCACCAGACTACACCCAATAAAAAGCAATGACTTTCCGAACAAAAAACGAGAGAAAAATCGACCAACGATGCCATCATCTCCATAGGCTTGGTTGTACTCATCACGAAGCAGTACTCGATTTGCTACCGACTCACAGGAGCCATGCATCTTCAATAGATATCTTCCCCCTGCATTCAAGATGCGCAGTGCTTCTCCGATATTGTTACCATGAATTATTTGATCAAATCCCTGCGATTGCCCGGCGAATACTGATTCAAGCAATTTATCGAAATTGGTTGTTACCACATTCGAATCTGGAAATACTAGGGGAAGCAAGTTGATTGAGCCAATTGCAGAGCACCTTCTATCAAAACACTCCTGCAATTGTTTATTGAACAATGCCGAACCAAGGTCGTTGTGAATTAGCTGTGCTGCCCCTTCGTAGTCTCCAGCGCTCAGAATAGACTCAAGATCAGCCTCTTTAACGTGTGACTCTTCCTGCAGGCTCCAGAGAAATTGGGTCCAACCAGGATAGCCGCTTGGCATCGAAAGTCCTGCACCAAGAAACGGGACAACATTTTGTGAAGCCAACGCTTTCTTCAATGCCTCAAAGCGCCGAGCATTGTCATGAGCTCCAAGCACTTGATTTGCCACATCGCACAGACCACTCTTTCTTTCTTCCACCCAGTCCTCGAAAGACAATTGATAGGTTTCGGGCTCCAACTCCTTCAAAATGCGGCTCCGTTGAAACGTTGATCCTACAATTTCAACATCCCCTTCGGAATTAAGGTATTCATGATATTTGGGCCGCCAAAATTCCATGATCAGCCCTCATCCAAGCCAG
This sequence comes from Acidovorax delafieldii, assembly GCF_007993815.1. Classification (GTDB taxonomy): domain Bacteria; phylum Pseudomonadota; class Gammaproteobacteria; order Burkholderiales; family Burkholderiaceae_C; genus Acidovorax; species Acidovorax delafieldii. Next base: position 200,475 of record NZ_VJWE01000017.1, on the reverse strand, counting down.
ATACTTCAATTTCACCTGACAGCAATTTAGGCAGTAAAGCACCCCTAACTGATGCAAGAGTCACGCTTTGTGCAGCCAGCTTCTGCATCATCAAAAATATTGGAGCCGCCTTCAATTCGAAAGCCCGGCAAACGTCATCCAGCGGACGAACAATCGGTATTTTCCGAAGATCAGAGACGTTGAGATAGGGTAACGCAGTTCCAGAGACAAGCGTATTGAAATCGATTGTACTGAGCATTGAGTATAAAAAATACGACGCTGATTTCCCCTCGATTGGACTGGCTGACATCATGTTGTTATCAATGATCGTCGGGGTGATCAGCAATCTCCGACGATTTGAAATCAGTGCTACGCCGATCTTGGCAAAAACTGTTGCACCTTGTGGGTGCAACTTGGCCTTCATCTCTAATTGCCGAGCTTGACTGACGTAATTGTTTGCCGATTGGATGAATACCTCGTTGCCAACAAGGTTCATATCGCTAACTTTGATAAACGGATAATCCCCCTCAGCGCTTCCCTGGTGCTCAGGACTAAATGCGCTACCTGCCGTGAAATTGCAGATGTCACCAAGGTTGCCTGCGATCCACCCCATCGGTATCTCTCCCAACTCTGACTCCTCCATCTCATCGGGAAACAGCGCGGCAGTGGCAGCAAGTTGTTCGTATTGCTGGGGCGGCAGGGCGTCGAGTTCGGCGTCAGCCTTTCCGCTGATGGCAGTCATCGCGGCACGCTGCGGGTCGCGGCCTTCGGCCTTGGCGGCGATCTTGGCTTTAACCGGGTCGAAATCGACAAACCACGATTTGAAGATGGCTTGCGCCATGGCTTCGAGGGTTTGGTTGATGCGGCGATTGATGTCGATTTTGTCGTCCACTGATTTCAATGCGGCAGCAATGAATTGCTCCGAGGCACCCAGCCTTGGAATCTCGATCTTTTCGAGAACTGGAATTCGAATATTGCTAACTGTCGAGCCAGTTCCTTCATTCCAGCGAATCTGTTCTTGCACCACTGGTGATTGCAACGCGTAGAGCAAGTAGTCGGCATTTACTCCTGCCTTCGGACGCAGCAACACCTGCCGCTGCCCAAGACAGCAAGTGAGTCCTTCAGGAATCTTGCAAACCTCACCCATTGGCGCTTCACGAGTGATGACGATATCTCCCGGGCGCGGAGCCATGCGACGAACACGTTGTTTAAAGTGTTCTTCGTCCGTGTAGCTTGGGGCAGACAAGTCAAGTCGCCCGTCTTTGATGTTCTGATTTCGTAGAACAACGAAGCCAGTATCTGTCCATACGGGAGTGGAATGAGGACAGTCAACCACCGCCTCACACATGGCTGCCAGCGATTCAGTCTTCAAAGGCATAACCCAACCCCGCCAAGTTCTTCTTGATCTCCTCCTCCAACTTGGCACTCTCTGCAAACTGCTCCGCCAACTGCGCCGTCAGCCGCGTCATCTTGTCGGCAAAGGCTTCGCCAGCCTCCTCCTGCTCCACTGCGCCGACATAACGCCCCGGTGTCAGCACATGCTCGTGCTTGCGGATGTCGGCGAGTGATGCGGAGTAGCAAAAGCCTGGCACGTCCGCATAGCCCTCGCCGTGCTGCCAGGCGTGGAAGGCGTCGGCGATCTTCTGGATGTCTTTGGGCTCAAAGTCGCGCAGCACACGGTCTTTCATGTAGCCCAGTTGGCGGGCGTCGATGAACAGGAATTGCCCGCGCCGGTCGCGCTTCTTTTTGTCCAGGTTAAAGCCGTTGGCTTTGTCTTTGGTGAGGAACCAGATGCACGCCGGAATCTGCGTGTTGGTGAACAGCTGCCCCGGCAGGGCCACCATGCATTCCACATAGTCGCGCTCCACCAGCTCCTTGCGGATTTCGCCTTCGTTGTTGGTGTTGCTGCTCATGGAGCCGTTCGCCAGCAGCAGCGCCATGCTGCCGGTGTTGTTCAAGTGATAGAGCATGTGCTGCAGCCAAGCAAAGTTGGCATTGCCCTGCGGTGGAGTGCAACCTGGCAGCCAACGCGGATCGTTCTCCAGCTTGGCGCTCCACCACTCCTTCATATTGAAAGGTGGGTTGGCCATCACATAGTCAAACCTTTCGGTCAGGTTGATGTGAAGTGGATTCAGCAAGGAGTCTGCCGGTCCGCCACCGAAATTGAAGTCCAGGCCCCGGATGGCCATGTTCATGGCGGCCAGCTTCCAAGTGGTGGGGTTGCTCTCTTGACCATAGATGCTAATTTGTTGGGCTTGGTCTTTCGCGTTGGGGCGTTGCTTGCTGTGCTCGAAAATGAATTCTTCGCTCTGCACAAAGAAGCCGCCCGAGCCCATGGCCGGGTCGTACACGCGGCCCTTGAAGGGCTGCAGCATTTCCACAATCAGCGTGACGATGCTCTTGGGCGTGTAGTACTGGCCACCCTTTTTACCTTCGGCCAACGCAAACTGTCCAAGGAAGTATTCGTACACATGACCCAGGATGTCTTTGCTCCTGAGGCTCAGCACCTGTCCGCCAAAGGTGGGTTGGCTGAAGTGGGTGTCTGAGAAGTGGGCGATCAGGTCGGCCAGTTTGTGGCTGTCGATCTGGGTGCGTGCAAAGTCTTTGTTGAGCACGTTTTTGAGCTTGGGGTTCTCGCGCTCCACGGCTTCCATGGCGTTGTCGATGAGCCAACCCACAGTGCGCATTTTTTCGGGGGTGTCTTTGCCCTGCGCATTCCACGGCAGTGCGTCGCCAGGCGGTATCTGGGCGCAGTCGCGCAGGGTTTGCCAGCGGGCCTCTAGCGGCACCCAGAAGACGTTTTTTTCGGTGTAGTAGTCGCGTACCTCCAGCTCGGCGGCGATGTTTTCTTCGTACTCTGCCGTGCCCACGCCACCGTATTCGGCAGGGTCCATGTAGTAGTCGTGCTCGGGGTTTTGGAACTGCGCGCGCAGCTCGTTCTGCCGTTCTTCAAATGCGTCGGAGACGTACTTCAAAAAGATCAGCCCCAGTACTACGTGTTTGTAGACCGAGGCGTCCAGGGAGGAGCGCAGTTTGTCGGCGGCGGTCCAGAGCTTTTTTTCGAGGTCGGTGAAGAATTGTTGTTCTATGGGATTCATGGCATGCGTTGGCTGGATTGCTTCTCTCTATTCTGGCCCATGCGTACACTGGTCCGCATGCTCCACACCCCCGACACCATCAGCACCCTGCGCCACCTGCTCACCGCCTGCCGCACCATTGCGGTGGTGGGTCTTTCGCCGCAGTGGCACCGCCCCAGCTACTTTGCCGCCAAGTACATGCAGGCGCATGGCTACCGCATCGTGCCGGTCAACCCGCTGGTGGCGCGCGAGGGCGGGCAGATTTTGGGCGAGGCGGCCTACGCCAGCGTGACCGATGCGGCCGCAGCGCTGGCAGCGCGAGGCCAGAAGATCGACATGGTGGACTGCTTTCGCAAGAGTGAGGACATCCCGCCACTGGCCGACGAAGCCGTCGCCATCGGCGCACAGTGCCTGTGGCTGCAGCTGGGCGTGTTCAACGAGGCCGCCGGCCTGCGCGCCGAGGCGGCGGGCCTGCAAGTCATTCAAAACCGCTGCGTGAAGATCGAACACGCGCGTCTGTTTGGCGGCCTGGGCTGGATGGGCGTGAACACGCGCGTGATCAGCGCCAAGCGCCTGCGGCAGCTGCCTTACTAGCAAATTGATAGCTGCCAGCGCATATTGCACTAGCGCTTGCGGCCGATTTCTTTCAAATCCCTTCACCCAACCCCCTGCGCAGCACTGCAGGCTACGCCACCGCCATGACCGAGCCCACATCCCACGGTGCCGACCGCCACTTCGGCTTTGGCACCCGCGCCATCCACGCCGGGGCCCAACCCGACCCGGTGACCGGCGCACGCGCCACACCCATCCACCAGACAACCAGCTTTGTGTTCGACAACGCCGAACACGCGAGCAGCCTGTTCAACCTGCAGACCTTTGGCAACGTCTACAGCCGCATCAGCAACCCCACGGTGGCGGTGTTCGAGGAGCGCATCGCCAGCCTTGAAAACGGCCGCGCCGCGCTGGCCTGCGCCAGCGGCATGGCGGCGCAGATGGCGGCGCTGCTGGCCATCCTGAAGACCGGCGACCACATCGTGGCGGCCAGCACGCTCTACGGCGGCACGGTGGGGCAGCTGGGCGTGGGCTTCTCGCGCCTGGGCATCGAGACCACGTTTGTGGACCCAGCCGACCCCGCAAACTTTGCACGCGCCATGCGCCCCAACACCCGCGCCGTGTACGGCGAGACCATCGGCAACCCGCTGGTCAACGTGCTCGACATCGCGGCCGTGGCCGAGGTGGCGCATGCGCACGGCGTGCCGCTCGTCATCGACAACACGGTGGCCAGCCCCTACCTGTGCAACCCCTTGCAGCTGGGCGCCGACATCGTGGTGCACAGCGCCACCAAGTACATCGGCGGCCACGGCACGACCATGGGTGGTGTGGTGGTGGAAGGCGGCAAGTTCCCATGGGACAACGGCAAATTCCCCGAGATGGTCGAGCCCAGCCGCGCCTACCACGGCGTGAAGTTCTACGAGACCTTTGGCGACTTTGGCTACACCATGAAGGCGCGCATGGAGGTCAACCGCACCTTTGGCGGCGTGCTCTCCCCCATGAACGCATGGCAGCTGCTGCAGGGCGCCGAAACCCTGCACCTGCGCATGCGCGAGCACTGCCGCAATGCGCTGGCCGTGGCGAAGTTTCTGCAGAGCCATCCGCAAGTGGCGTGGGTCAACTACCCGGGCCTGGCGGATTCGCCGTACTACGACCTGGCGCGAAAGCAGTTCCGCGCGGTGGATGGCGCGCCGGGCGCCTCGGGCATCCTCACGTTTGGTGTGAAGGGCGGCGCAGCCGCTGGCGAGAAGTTCATCGACGCCTGCGAGTTTTTGAGCCACCTGGCCAACATTGGCGACGCCAAGACGCTGGTGATCCACCCCGCATCGACCACGCATCGCCAGCTGAACGAAGAGGAACTGGCCCGCGCGGGCGTGAGCGCAGACATGGTGCGGCTGTCGGTGGGGATTGAAGACCTGGACGACATCCTGTGGGACATTGACCAGGCGCTGGGGCGCGCAGCGGGCTGATCGCCCCACGGGCTACGCGGGGCTGACCGGCGCCCCCAGGCGCTGCGACAAACTCCGCGCCGCCTCGCGCAGGTGCTGCGCCGCCGGGCTGGCCGGCCCGGTCTGCAGCGTGGCGCTGGGGCCGATCACGGCGATGCACAGCACCAGCTGCCCAAACCCATCAAACACCGGCGTGGCCAGCGCGCTGATGCCGGGCAGGAGCTGGTCGGTCACCTCGCTGATCTGGTGCTGACGCACCGCCTCCAGTTCGGCCGCAAAGGCGGGCTCGTCCAAAGCGCCCGCAAACCCTTCGGCCGCCAGCGCAGCCGCTGCCCGCTCTCGCGGGCCGAAGGCCGCAAACACCTTGCCCGTGGCCGTGTGCCGCACAGAAGCCGTGGTGCCGTGGCGCATGGCCACATACACGGCGGTGGGGCCTTCTTCCACACGAATGATGGTGGGGCCACTGTCGCCCCAGACCGAGGCCGACACGGTGTAGCCGATGCGCTGGGCCAGCGCGGGCAACTCGGCAATGGCCAGGCGCACCGGGTCCACCTGCTGCAGGCTGATGAGGCCCAGTTGCATCGCCAGCGGGCCTAGGCCGTAGTGGCCGCTCACGGCGTCCTGCTCGATCAGGCCCAGCTTGCCAAAGCTCACCAGGTAGGGGTGCGCCTTGGCGGCCGTCATGTCCGCCGCGCGGGCCAGGTCCTTGAGCGCCATGCGCCGGCCGGTGCGTGCCAGCACCTTCAGCAGCTGGCCGCCCACCTCCACGCTCTGGATGCCGCGCGGGCTGCGGGGCGTGTCTTCGTCGTCGGCGGGGGGCAGGTCGGGGGTCGTCATGGGCATGGGGCGATTGTCCACGCAGCACAGCATCCACACGCCCTTCGGGTTTACACCTAAACAAATGCGTTAGACATGAACGAATTTCTTGCCTAACATCAACGCATTCCGTTTAGATAAACGCATTCACTATTAACAAATCACCACCATGAGCACCGTCAAAACCTTTGCCTCCGCCGCCGACCTCGAAGTGAAGAAGGTGAGCTTCGACAAGCTCTCCGACCACGCCTATGCCTACACGGCCGAGGGCGACCCCAACACCGGCATCATCATTGGCGACGACGCAGTGATGGTCATCGACACCCAGGCCACGCCCGTGATGGCGCAGGACGTGATCCGCCGCATCCGCGAGGTGACGGACAAGCCCATCAAGTACGTCCTGCTCTCCCACTACCATGCCGTGCGCGTGCTGGGGGCCAGTGCGTACGGGGCCGAGCACATCATTGCCAGCGAGGACACGCGCGACCTGATCGTGGAGCGCGGCCAGTTCGACAAGGACAGCGAGATCGGCCGCTTTCCGCGCCTGTTCCAGAACGTGGAGAGCGTGCCGGACGGCCTGACCTGGCCGACCATGACCTTCAACAGGAAGATGACCCTGTGGCTGGGCAAGCTGGAGGTGCAGATCCTGCAACTGGGCCGGGGCCACACCAAGGGCGACACGGTGGCCTGGCTGCCGCAGGAAAAGATCCTGTTCAGCGGCGACCTGGTGGAGTTCGACGCCACGCCGTATGCGGGCGACGCGTATTTCCAGGACTGGCCGCAGACCCTGGACAACATCGCGGCGCTGAAGCCCGAGAAGCTGGTGCCCGGCCGGGGCGCCGCGCTGCAGACGCCCGATCAGGTGCAGGCGGGCCTGGCGGGCACGCGCGCCTTCATCAGCGACCTGTACGAGAGCGTGAAGGCCAGTGCGGCCAAGGGCGAGGACCTGCGCAAGGTCTACGAGGCCACGTTTGCCCAACTGCAGCCCAAGTACGGGCACTGGGTCATCTTCAACCACTGCATGCCGTTTGACGTGACCCGTGCGTACGACGAGGCCACGCAATACCCCGACCCACGCATCTGGACCGCCGAGCGTGATGTCCAGATGTGGAAAGCCCTGGAAGGCTGATCCGCCGAGGCTGGAGGAGACAAAAAATGAACCCCAGAGACATTCCGCGCGAGGCCTTCCACGCCAGTGGCGCCGAGGTGCAGGCCATCGACTTCGGCTATGTGCGCTCGCCCGACCAGGACCGCGCCACGCCCGCACAGCACCCCATCGTGGTCATCGGCGCAGGCCCTGTGGGCCTGTCGCTCGCCATCGACCTGGCCCAGCGCGGGCAGCGTGTGGTGGTGCTGGACAACGACCACAAGCTCTCCATCGGCTCGCGCGCCATCTGCTTTGCCAAGCGCACGCTGGAGATCTGGGACCGCCTGGGCGTGGGCCAGCGCATGGTGGACAAGGGCGTCTCTTGGAACCTGGGCAAAGTGTTCCTGAAAGACGAGCAGCTGTACGAGTTCAACCTGCTACCCGAAGAAGGCCACGAGCGCCCCGCCTTCATCAACCTGCAGCAGTACTACGCCGAGGCCTACCTGGTGGAGCGCGCGCTGCAGTTGCCGGGCATCGACATCCGCTGGCACAACAAGGTCACTGCGGTGCAAAGCCGCGCGGACGGCGCGCTGCTGAGCATCGACACGCCCGAGGGCGCCTACCAGATGGATGCGCAATGGCTGGTGGCTTGCGATGGCGCACGCTCGCCCACGCGGCAGATGCTGGGACTGGAGAGCAAGGGGCGCATTTTTCAGGACCGCTTCCTGATCGCTGATGTGAAGCTGGCGGATGAAGCGAACTTCCCGACCGAGCGCTGGTTCTGGTTCGACCCACCCTTTCACCCCAACCAGAGCGTGCTGTTGCATCGCCAGCCCGACAACGTCTGGCGCATCGACTTCCAGCTCGGTTGGGACGCCGACCCCGAAGAAGAAAAGAAGCCCGAGAACATCATCCCGCGCGTGAAGGCGCTGCTGGGTGCGGATGCACAGTTTGAGCTGGACTGGGCCAGCGTCTACACCTTTGCCTGCCTGCGCATGGACCAGTTCGTGCACGGCCGCGTCGTCTTCGCGGGCGACAGCGCCCACGGCGTTTCGCCCTTTGGCGCACGGGGCGCCAACAGCGGCGTGCAGGACGCGGAGAACCTGGCCTGGAAGCTGGACTGGGTGCTCCAGGGCCGCGCGAGCCCTGCGCTGGTGAGCACCTATGGCCCCGAGCGTGAATACGCGGCCGATGAGAACCTGTGCAACTCCACCCGCGCCACCGACTTCATCACGCCCAAGAGCGAGGTGAGCCGCCTGTTCCGCGACGCGGCACTGCACCTGGCGCGCGAACATGCGTTTGCAAGGCGCATCGTCAACAGCGGCCGCCTGTCGGTGCCCGCCACGCTGCACCAGTCGCCGCTGAACACGCCGGATACCGATCACTTCGCAGGCACCCAGGTGCCCGGTGCCGTGCTGCTGGATGCACCGTTGACGAAACAGGGCCAGCCCACCTGGCTGCTGCGCGAGCTGGGGCCGGACTTCACGCTGCTGGTGTTTGGCCCAGCCCCCACTTGGACGCGCGACCTGCCCGGTGTGAAGGTGCTGCAGATCGGCATCGACGTGATCGACCACCAGGCGCTGGCCGCCCAGCGGCTGGATGCGCTGCCGCGCACCGTGTACCTGGTGCGGCCCGACCAGCATGTGTGCGCGCGCTGGCGCACGCCTACCGAAGCAGCGGTGCGCAGCGCACTGGCGCGTGCCACGGCCGCAGCGGCCTGACCAGGAAGACGACAAGGAACATGCCCATGCTGAACACCCAACCCAACCTGCAGGCCTGCGACGACTTTTATGAAGCGCTGATTGCGGCGCACCAGGGCTTGTCCACGCCCGAGAGCCACGCCATGAACGCACGCCTGGTGCTGCTGCTGGCCAACCACATCGGCGACCAGGCCACGCTGCAGCACGCGCTGCAGCTGGCGCGCGGCAGTGCCGTGCCCACGGCCGACCGGCGCACCACCCCGGCGATCACGCCGGTGGTGCCCACCCACGCGGTGGCGGCCTAGCCCGTCCCTTCTGCAATCACCACGACAGCACCGCGCAGACGGTGCGGGGTCCGACTCGACTTGAACTTTCACAACCACGGAGACAACACCACCATGCAGCGCAAACATTTCCTCACCACCCTGGCCGGGCTGGCCCTGGCCACCGCCCTCCCCCTGGCCCATGCCCAGGACACCAAACCGCTCGAATGGGTGGTGGGCTACGCCGCTGGCGGCGGCTCGGACATCGTGGCGCGCACGATTGCCGAATCGATGTCGGCCACGCTGGGCCGCCCCATCGTCATCAACAACAAGCCCGGCGCGGGCACCAACATCGCCGCTGAATACAGCGCGCGCAACAAGGACTACGGCAACCTCATTTTCTCGGCCGACTTCGCCACGCTGGCGGCCAACCCGTTTTTGTTCAGCAAGCTGAGCTACAACGCCGAGAAGGACTTCCAGCCCGTGGGCCTGCTGGTGCGCTTTCCGATGTTCCTGGTGGTGTCCAACAACGTGCCCGCCAAGAACTTGAAGGAGTTCATGGCCTGGGCCAAAGGGATGCCCGATGGTGTGAACTGGGCGTCCGCCGGGCCGGGGAGCCCGCACCACCTGGTGGGCGAGCTGTTCCGCGAGCAGAGCGGACTCAAGCTCACGCATGTGCCGTATCGCGGCGCGGCACCGGCCATCCAGGATGTGATCGGCGGCCAGGTGCCCGCGATGTGGATCGACAGCGCCACGGTGTACCCGTTCCTCGCAGGCAACAAGGTGCGCGCCATTGGCGTCGCCAGCCCGCAGCGCGTGGCGACCATGCCCGATGTGCCCACGATTTCCGAACAAGGCTTGCAGGGGTTTGAAGGCTTTGCATGGCAGGGCCTGGTGGTGCCCACGGGCGCACCGGCCGATGTGGTGGCCAGCTTCAGCAAGGCGCTGCAGACGGCCCTGGCCGACACGCGCACCAAGGCGCGCCTGCAGGCCCTGGGCGTGGAGCCCATGCCCGGCACCGCTGCCCAGATGGGCAGCTTTGCGCGCACCGAGCGGGAGAAGTGGGGGCGCGTCATCACCAAGGTGGGAGTCAAGCTGGACTGAGCCCCTGTGCCGCCTTCGGCCCAGCCCCCACAGGGCGCGCGCCGGTTTCGGGACTCAGCGGCTGCGCGCCAGCCTTCGCTTGCGGTGCAAGGCGGGTGCGAGCCACAGCAGCTGCACCGTCACATAGCCCAGCACCGCCAGCAGCAGTCCCAGGGTGGGCAGGCCGATCAGCAGCGGCGTGCCCAGTGCCTGCATCCAGGTGCCCAGGGCCTGCACCGTGAACTCTCCGCCCGGCGCCACGCTGCTCCAGGCGGGCAGTGTCTGCGCGCCGGGCATCACCAACGCTCCGAGGTAGAAGGCCATCACATACAGCGGCACGGTGGTGAGCGGGTTGGTATAGAAGGTGGCCACGCCCCCGGCCACCACGTTGCCGCGCAGCCAGGCGCACACCAGCAGCGTGCCCGGGATCTGCAGCGGCCCGGGGATCAGGCCGCAGAACATGCCCGCCGCCACCCCGCGCGCCAAAGGCTGGCGCTGAAAGCGGAACAGCGCGCGCTGCTCCAGCCAGGGCTGGAACTGCGCCAGCCAGCTGCGGTCCAGCAGCTGCCGGGCCCGGGGTTCCAGGGCCCGCAACCAGCGGCGCAGGCGACACAGCGGCTGCATCATGCGACGAACGCTACCGCAGTGCCGGCGCCCCACAAGGTGGTGAGGCCCACCAGCAGGCGCACGTCGCGGGGCTCGTTCTCAGCGCGGTAGGCCATCGCAGTGGCTCCCACAAGGCCCAACAACATGCACAGCATCACCGATTCGATCAGATCCATGGCTCAAGTCTCCGGGTTTGGCAGCGATCAGGCCTTGGGGGGCAGTGCGGGTGGGGCACCCTTGGCGGCCTCGCCCGAATTGCGCAGCGACAGGAAGATCGACCCGGCGATCAGCGTGGCCGTGACCAGCAACGCATAGCCAATCGGAATCTTCACAAAGTCGATGAGCAACATCTTGCCGCCGATGAAAACCAGGACCAGTGCCAGGCCGTAGGCCAGCAGGTGGAAGCGGTCGGCCAGGTCTGCCAGCAGGAAGTACAGCGCACGCAGGCCCAGGATGGCAAAGATGTTGGCTGTGAGCACGATGAACGGGTCGCTGGTGATCGCGAAGATGGCCGGAATGCTGTCCACCGCAAAGATGATGTCGGTCGTGCCGATCAGGATCAGCACCACGAACAGCGGGGTGTAGTGCTTGACGCCATTGATCATGGTCGAGAGCTTTTCGCCGTCGAACTGGTCGGTGATGCGGATGCGCTTTTTCAGGAATCTGAGCACCGGATTGGTGGCGATGTCAGGCTCCTGCCCGGCGGCAAACCACATCTTCACGCCCGTGACGACCAGGAACGCACCGAACACATACAGCAGCCAGTGGAAGGTGGCCAGCAGCCAGGCACCTGCCAGGATTAGCAGCGTGCGCAGCACGATGGCGCCGATGATGCCGATGATGAGCGCGCGCTTTTGGTACTGCGGCGGCACGGCAAAGTAGCTGAACAGCATCAGGAAGACGAAGATGTTGTCCACCGACAGGCTCTTCTCCACCAGGTAGCCGGTGATGAACTGCATGGACACCGTGTTGGCGATCTCGCGACCCTGGCTGCTATCCAGGTACCACCACAGGATGGCCACGAACACAAAGGCGAGCGAGAACCACAACAGGCTCCAGCGCGCGGCCTCGCCCATGGTGACCTTGTGCGCGCCCTGGCGCTCCATGACCAGCAGGTCCACGCCTATGGCGATGACCACGAAGACGGCAAATCCCGCCCACATCCACCACGTTCCGATTGTTTCCATCGAGTTTCTCCAAAGATGCCCTCACACGCCCAGCCACGCCGGACGCCCAAGCCCCGGACTGTAGGGGCTGGGGTACTTCTTTAAAACCTGTGATCACAGTAGTATTGGTTCGGTTTTTACGAACCAAACACTTTTTTAACGGCCCCACCGCAAAGAGATCATGAGCCAGAGCTTCAACTACCGCCATCTTTTCTACTTCTGGGTGGTGGCCAAGGAGGGCGGCATCGCCCGCGCCGCCGAGCGGCTGGACATGGCCGTGCAGACCATAAGCGCCCAGGTGCGCGAGCTGGAAAAGTCGCTGGGCGTGAGCCTGCTGCGCACCGAGGGCCGCAACCTGGTGCTGACCGATGCGGGCGTGGCCGCGCTGCACGAGGCCGACCACATCTTTGCGCTGGGCGAGCTGCTGCCCGTGCGCGTGCGCGAGGCCGCCAGCGGCCAGACGTTGCGGCTGAACCTGGGCATCTCCGACGGCATTGCCAAGCTGGCCGTGCACCGGCTGCTGACCCCCGTGCTGGACGAACCCCACTTGCGCCTGCTGTGCCACGAGGGCGAGTTCCAGCCCCTCTTGGGCGAGCTGGCGCTGCACAAGCTCGATGCCGTGCTGGCAGACCGTGCCGCGCCCCCCAACCCCGCCCTGCGCACCACCAGCCAGCTGCTGGGCACGAGCGCCATTGCCTGGTATGCGCCCCCGCTGTGGGCCGAGGCGGCGGCCAACAACTTCCCCCACAGCTTGGCTGTAGTGCCCGTGCTGCTGCCCACCGACCACGCCGCGATGCGCGCCCGCATCGACCACTGGCTAGAACGCGAACGCATCCGTCCGCGCATTGCCGGGGAGTTTGAAGACAGCGCCCTCTTGAGCACCTTTGCCGCCACCGGCATGGGCGTGATGCCCGCGCCGGTCTCGCTGGGCGAGCACCTGGCCCAGACCCACGGGCTGGTGCAGGTGGGTACCGCACCCGACGTGCAGGAGCAGTTCCACCTGATCTACAGCGCCCGCAAGGTGATGCACCCGCTGCTCACGCGGCTGCTGGAGGCAGGCCAGGGCGGAATGCTATTGAATTAATAGCTACCAGCACATACCGATCTAGCGCTTGGGGCCCAAAAGACGCAAAAAGATGGCGCAATGCCCTCGCAGGCCCCGTCAGTCGCGCCCTGCCCGCTCGATGTGCTGCGCCGCCGATGCCGGGTCGGAAAAGCACAGTTCGTGGCTGCCCTGGCACTCCACCAGGCGGAACAAACCCAGCCGCTCCGACAGGCGCGGGTGCCACGGCAGGCTGTGGGGCAGCGCGGTGTCCTGCTGCGCGTTGAGGTAGCTCTTGCCCACCTCCAGCGCGGCCATCGGCACGGGCAGCTGCGCCGGTTCGGTGAAGGTGCGATAGGGGTGGGGATTGAGCAGCGCATAGGTGCTTTGCGCCAGGGCCTCGTCGGCATCGTTGATGAAGGCCTCGCGCCAGATGGGGTACGGCAGCATTACGGCATTACCACTGCTCGCCGCGACCTGGTCGAACAGCGCGCGGTAGTGCGGCGGCACCAGGTCGTTCAGGCACTCGCCCGGCTGCGGTACGAAGGCGTTCCAGTACACCAGGCGGCGGATGCGCCCGGGCAAGCGCACGGGCATGTGGCTGATGACCATGCCGCCGTAGCTGTGGCCCACCAGCCGCACGTCGGTCAGGCCCTGGCCTTCGATGAAGGCCGCCAGCGAATCCACCGCGTCGGCCAGGCCCGTGGCCGCGCGGTCGTCGCCGGGGCGGTTGCCTGCCAGCGTGGGGCAATGCACGGTGTGGCCGCGCGCGCGCAGGTGGGTGGCGGTGGCTTCCATTTCGGCACCGGTGTGCCAGGCGCCATGGACCAGGACATAGGTATCCGGCATGTGTGTCTCCTTGGGGTTGTGTTGCAGGACTGGGCAATCCGCCCTGCCGCTACCTTAGAAACACCCGGTGGCACGGAATGGCCTGCGCGTGCCAGCCGGCTGTGCTGGATGTGCCAAAAGCTTCACCGCCGTGTAGCGCGGCAGGACGAAGCCCCAACGACACGGAGGATGGGGAGACGGAATCAGCCGCCGCGCCGCCACTGCGCGGGCGATACCCCCATGGCCCGCTGGAAGGCGCGTGCGAAATGCGAAGCGTCGGCAAAGCCGCAGCGCCGCCCGATCTCGCCCACGGCCACATGGGCCAGCTGGGGGCGGCGCAGCAGTTCGCCCGCGCGCGCCAGGCGCAGTTCGCGCAACGTGCCCGCAAAGGTGTGGCCCTGGGCCGCAAACGCCCGGTGCAGGGTGCGCAGCGACACGCCCGCCTCCTGCGCCAACGCTGGGGCCGCGAGGCCAGGCTGGTCGATGCGCGCCCGCAGCAGCGCACACAGATGGGCATGCAGGCTGCCTGCCGCCGTGGAGGTGGGTAGCTGGGGTGGCTCCAGCGCCGCGCACAGCAGCGCGCCCAGGTGGTCGGACAGCAAGGCGGGCGGCAGGGCCTGCGCCGAGGCGGGGTCGCGCGCCAGCTGCACGGCCAGCGCCCCCAGGCTCTGGCCCCAGCCCTGGTCGCGCCAGGCCACGCGCGGCCCGGGCGCCTCGGCCTGCTGCAGCCACTGGCCCACCCAGGCGCGCGGCAGCTGCAGCGACACGCAGTGCACACCATCAGGAAAATGCAGTTCATAGGGCCGGGCCGAATCCAGCAGCACCACATCGCCCGGGCGCAGATGGGCCACATGGTCATCCTGGCGCACATGCCATGCGGTCTCGGCCTGGCCGATCAGGTAGAAGGGCAGCTGGCGGCTGCGCGCAATGCCGGCGGGTGTGCGAAACACATCCTGGGTGGAGGCACGCACGCGGTTGATGGACAGCGTCTCCACCGGCAGGCTTTGCAGCTCGCCGCCAAACAGCGGCGCCTCGCGGGAGCTGCAGTCCATCTCCAGAAACGCCTCGCAGATCGCGCCCACCCAGTAGTCCAGGCGCGCTGGCGGCGCCACCACGTCGGTGGTCCACTGGCGCAGAGCAGCGGGGGACGAAGGCGCGGGAGCGGCGGGCATGGCGCCCAATCTACCGGCAAGCGGGCCGGGCAGGCAACAGGGCAAGCCCGCCCAACCACTCCCCTGACGGCCTGCCCGCCAGGCTCAGCGCTGCGGCATGTCCTTCACCGAATACCCCAGGCTCACCGTGGCATCGTCAGGAATAGCGGGCATGGACACATTCCACGCCTCCCACGCGGCGCGCATGGTCTGCAGGCGTTCGGGCTCCACGGACGCGCGGTTGGCGCGCTCACGTTCATCGTCGGCCAGGTTGAACAGGTAGTCGTTGCCATCCACGCGCAGGTACTTCCACACGCCCTGGCGCATGGCGCGCTGGCCCCGGTGGTTCATGCGCCAGAACAGCGGGGGCTCGTCGATCACATTGGCATCGCGCAGCAGCGGCATCAGCGTGCGGCCGTCCAGTGGGTAGTCCGCATGCGCGGCGGCCCCTGCGGCGTCGAGCATGGTGGCCGACCAGTCCATGGTCATACAGGTCTGCGCGCTAACGCCGCCGGGGCCGATCACCGCAGGCCAGTGGGCAATCCAGGGCACGCGGATGCCGCCTTCGGTCAGGTCCATCTTGCCGCCGACCAGCGGCCAGTTGTCCGAGAAGCGCTCGCCGCCGTTGTCGCTGGTGAACACCACCAGCGTGTCGCGCGCAAGGCCCAAGGACTGCAGCAGCGCCATGATGCGGCCGATGCCCTCGTCCATGTGGTGGATCATGCGGCGGTAGGTCTCGATGTTGCCGCCGTGCAGATGAAACAGGTTGCCCTTGACCTCCTGCGCCAGCGCCTCGTCGTCACGCGTCTCCCACGGCCAGTGGGGCGCGGTGTAGTGCAGGCTCAAGAAGAACGGCGTGCCCGCCTGCGCGCCCGGCGCCATGCGCTGCACGTAGTCGAGCGCGTGGTCCGTGATGAGGTCGGTGAGGTAGCCGTCCTGCTGCTTTTCTTCTTCGCCCAGGTACAGGTCGTGCGTGCCGTTGGAGCTGCAGTGGGTGAAGTAGTCCACCCCGCCCGACATGGGCCCGAAGAACTCCTCGTAGCCCGAGCGCAGCGGCCCGAACGCGGGCGGGTAGCCCAGGTGCCACTTGCCCATCAGCGCCGTGCGGTAGCCCGATGCGCGCAGCAGCGAGGGCAGCGTGGGGTGCTCGGGCGGCAGGCCCAGGGTGGTGCTGCCCCGGCTCTTGCTGTTGATGGGCTCCTCGGCAGCGCCGCGCAGGCGGTACTGGTAGCGCCCCGTCATCAGCGCAAAGCGCGTGGGCGAGCAGACGGGGGAGTTGGAGTAGCCCTGCGTGAGCTTGAGGCCATTGGCCGCCAGCTGGTCAAGCACCGGCGACACGGGGCCAAACGCCGCGTCGCGCCCACCGTAGCAGCCCAGGTCGGCATAGCCGAGGTCGTCGGCGACGATGAAGATGATGTTGGGGCGGGGTGGTAGGGTCATCTCGAAATCCAGTTTCACTCAAAGTGGCGCGCAGTCTTCGCGACAGGCGCGGCCGAGGCGGGGGCGGCAAGCAAGGGCCGCCCCGCAGCGAGGCCGCCGTCCCCCTCCGGGGGAAGCGGCGCAGCCGCTCAGGGGGGCTTCCTTGCTATGGTTTGAAGCCAGAGCGCTGCACTACCGGCGCCCACTGCGCGCGGTACGCCTTGAGCATCGCTTCGGTCTGCGCCATGGTCGCCACCACCGGCTCCATCTTGGCCGCCTCGAACTTGCGCTGGGTGTCCGGGTCCTTCATCACCTCCACGATCAGCCCGGCCAGGCGCTCGGCCTGGGCCTTGGGCATGCTCATCGGGGCGAAGAAGGTGTTCCAGCCCGTCGCGGCGAGGTCCATGCCGCTTTCCTTGAAGGTGGGAATCTTGGGGTCTAGCGGGCTGCGCTTGGCGCTCGACACGGCCAGGATGCGGATCTTGCCGGCCTCGTGCTGGGGCAGCAGGGTGTCGAAGGTGTCGAACGCCACGGGCACCTGGCCGCCCAGCAGGTCGTTGAGCAGCGGGGCGGACCCGCGGTAGCCCACCACCTCGGCGCGCACCTTGGCGGCATCGCCCACCATCAGGCCGAAGAAGTGCGGCAGGCTGCCCGTGGCGGGCACGCCGAAGTTGGCCTTGTCGGGGTTGGCGCGCAGCCAGGCCATCAGGTGCGGCAGCTCCTTGACCGGCACGGCGCTGGCCACGGCCACGCCGAACTCGTAGCTGTTGACATGGCTCACGGGGCGGAAGTCGCGCTCGGGGTCGTAGCCCGCGTCGGGGAACACCAGGGGCGCCACCAGCATGACGGCCGGGTTGGCCAGCAGCAGCATGGGCTGGTTGGCGGGCGCGGCCTTCACGGCCTGGGCCGACAGGCGGCCGCCCGCGCCGGTCTTGTTCTCCACGATCACGGGCGTACCGAGCTTGCTGCCCAGCTTGTCGGCCACGATGCGGGCCACGCGGTCGGTCGCGCCGCCGGGGGCGTAGCCCACCACGATGCGCAGCGGGGTGTCCTGGGCCTGACACAAAGAGGCAGCAAGTGCCAGCGTGGTGGCGACTAAGGATTCAACGAGTTTCCACATGGAAGGGCTCCGGTGCGAGATTCAAAAAATGCCTCGATGGGCACGATCAGATGAGTGGATCCACTGTAGGAGGCACACAATCAATTGATTTAAACAATTCTCGCCCGGAAATACCCTGATGCCCGATATAGATCCGGTCCCCGTTCGCTCAACCCTCACCAGCGACGGCCTGATCCATCCAACGACAGCCCATGACCTGCTGATGTATCGCCTCCACCGCCTGCTCGCCGTGGCGGGCAGCCTGGTAGTAAGGCTGTGCGAGGGGGGTTACGGCATCACCCGTCGGGAATGGGGGTTGCTCATGGTGCTCGCGCAACAGCCAGGTCTGCCGCCCGCAGCACTCGCTGAACACTTGGGACTGGACCGCGCTCGAACATCGCGCGCCATCACCTCATTGCTGAACAAACAACTTATCACTCGCAGCACCATGCCAGTGGACCGGCGCCACGCCATGTTGTTTCTGACACCTGCAGGACTGTCGCTCCACGACGAACTTTTCCCGCAAATCAGAGCACTGAACCAGGATCTACTGTCTCAGCTGACACCGGGAGCGGTACGAGCGCTGGATCAGGCACTGGCCGCCATGCAACAGCAAGCGGAGGCTCTGGTCGCAACGCGCACCGATCTCCCGAGAACTTACCGGCTCAGAGGCGGCCGACAGCAACTTTCGCGTGGCGGTCAAGACTCCACGTGAACTCGCCGCCCAACACCAGGCTCGTGCCTCATGGCCACCCCTCACTTTTCGGTAGTCGAGTACACCTCAAGTAGACGATCCAAATCGGACCGTAGCATTCCATTGGGGTCAATTGCTGCGTCCTTGGGCGAAGACCGCACGCCCGAGGCAATCACACCCGAGGTCACATCGGTGATGGATATCTGGACTTGGTAAAGGTTGCTGTTATTCGCGTATTCCTTGGTGGACGCGCAAACGGGTTCACCAGGGTCTGCGAAATAAATCACTGCTGCATCTGTGGCACGCTTGGGCGTACGCAGGTAGCTGGCGTACAACGAAGCCGGCACCGGGGCTTTTTCTGAGCCATTGACGTAATAAGACTCCTCCCAGTCATCGTTTTGCACCACGAGGTTGTATTTGAGCGAGCTGACTTTCAACATCGGATCGCGACCATTGCCAATCGACTCCGCAAATACGTAAAGAATCTTTGTCCCCCGATACAGCACACCGTCAGTGCCAACGATGGTGCAAGCAACAGCATCCAAGTTGGTTGCGGAGTGCACGCCACCAGAGCTGATGTTCTTCAAATCAGCTTGTGCGACGCCAGCAGCCAGCAAAAAACTGCCAACAATCAAGCATTTTTTCAACATACCCTCTCCTCTCCTTTAAAAAACTGGTGTGCCATTGTGCGTACCGTTCTTCACATCCACTCGAGGACGAAGCCGTACATGGCGTTACGTATGCAGCGAAAAATAACAGAACAGATACAAATGTCTACCCAAATCTGTGTATTTCGCCTTACGCCCTGCGGCCTTGTGTGGGGTTGTTCAGCGCCTCATCAGCGCCTTAGCCTGCGAAAAGCACATTGAGACAGTCTGCGCGACGTCCTTCACAATGCTCCGGATTGAGGCATTCCTGATTGCGCCTCCTTGAAGTACGTCAATACCTCCAAAGCCCATGCCATCTCCCTCGACATCGTTGTGGAGCCCCTTGCGCCAACCCGCGTTCCGGGGCCTGTGGATTTGCGGCGGTATCTTTTTTGTGGGCAGCGGCATGCAGAGCATGGCGGCGGCCTGGCTTATGGTGGAACTCACGGGTTCGTCGTTCCTGGCAGCCCTGGTGCAGACGGCGGTGTTCATGCCCATGTTTTTGCTGGCCCTCCCTGCCGGCGTGCTGGCAGACACGACCGACCGGCGCCGGTTGATATCGGGCGCACTGCTGGCGCAGGCCGGGGCGTGCGCCTTGCTGACGCTGCTGACGCTGGGGGGCTGGAGTGGCCCGGCGTCGGTGCTGTTTCTGGTGTTCATCTGCGGCTGCTGCACGGCAGTGCTCACACCCGCGTGGAACTCGTCGGTCATCGACCCCGTGCCGCGCGACGAATGGCCCCAGGCCATCACCGCCGTGAGCATTGCCTACAACGCTGCGCGCGCTGTGGGGCCCACGATGGCGGGCCTGGTGTTTGCGCAGCTGGGCGCGGGCTGGGTCTTTGCCGTCACGGTGACCACCACGCTGGTGATGTGGGAGTCCATCCGCCGCTGGCCGCCCAAGGCGCACCCGCCCTCCAAGCTGCCCGCCGAACGCCTGTGGGGCGGCACCCTGAGCGGCCTGCGCTTTGCCTGGCACTCGCGCATGATCCTCGCGCAACTGGTGCGCGTGATGGCCTTCAGCGCAGCGGGCTCGGCCCTGTGGGCGCTGCTGCCGGTGATTGCGCAGCGCCAGCTCGGCACAGGTGCACAGGGTTTTGGTCTGCTCATGGGCTGCCTGGGCACGGGCGCCGTGGCGGTCGGCCTGGTGCTGGGGCGGCTGCGCGCGCGTTTTGGGCTGGAGGCCATCGTCGGCGCCGGTGGTGTGGTGTTTGCGGTGGCCATGCTGGTGGCGGCGCTGACGCACATCGCCTGGGTGGTCTACATCGCCATGCTGTTCGCGGGCGCTGCCTGGATGTCGGCCATGTCCACCTTCAACACCGCCACGCAGGCCAGCGCCCCGCAGTGGGTGCGCTCGCGCGCCGTGGCCATGCACATGGTGGCGGCGCTGGGCGCGTTTGCGATGGGCTCGGCCTTCTGGGGCGCGTCCTCGGACCTGATCGGACTCATGCCCACCCTGTGTGTGGCCGCCGCGCTGATGGGCGCGGGCCTGCTGCTGGCCCGCCCCATGCCGCTGCGCATGGGCGCGCTGCACGAGGTGACCCAGGCCACGCCCTGGGACGAACTTTTCATCGAGGCCGAGCCCCTGCCCGAGGCGGGCCCCGTGGCCGTGGAAGTGGGCTACCGCATTGCCCCCGGCACCGACGCTGCCTTCCTCGACACCATCAGCCGCATGAAGGCCCCGCGCCGCCGCGACGGCGCCACCTTCTGGCGCATCTACAAGGACCTGGGCGAGCCATCGCGCTATGTGGAGCGCTTCATCGTCGAGTCCTGGGCCGACTACTTGCACCAGCGCGCCCGCGCCACCATGGCCGACCAAGCCCTGGAGACCGAGGTGCGGGCGTTCTTGGCGCCGGGCGAAGTCGTGCGGATGTCGCACTACATTGCAGAGCGATAGACGCCCTTGAGCCGACCCGTCGTGGTTTCGGCTTGATGCGCGTCAATTTTCGCAGCCGGATCGGGTGCCGAGGCCGGCGGTCTGCCTGCGACAATCGCACCATGACCTTCGCCCCCCTTGCCAACGACACCTTCCTGCGTGCCTGCCGCCGCCAGGCCACCGACTACACGCCCCTGTGGCTCATGCGCCAGGCGGGGCGCTATCTGCCGGAGTACAAGGCCACGCGCGCCCAGGCGGGCAGCTTCATGGGCCTGGCTACCAATGTCCAGTACGCCACCGAAGTGACCTTGCAGCCGCTGGAGCGTTTCCCACTCGACGCCGCCATCCTGTTCAGTGACATCCTGACCGTGCCCGACGCCATGGGCCTGGGCCTGTCCTTTGCCGAGGGCGAAGGCCCGCGCTTTGCCAAAGTTGTGCGCGACGAAGCGGCCGTGGCCGAACTGGCCGTGCCCGATATGGACAAGCTGCGCTACGTGTTCGACGCCGTCACCAGCATCCGCAAGGCCCTCAATGGGCGTGTTCCTTTGATTGGCTTCTCGGGCAGCCCCTGGACACTGGCCTGCTACATGGTCGAGGGCAAGGGATCGGACGACTACCGCCTGGTCAAGAGCCTGATGTACGCGCGCCCCGACCTGATGCACCGCATCCTGGCCATCAATGCCGACAGCGTGGCCGCATACCTCAACGCCCAGATCGACGCGGGCGCACAGGCCGTAATGATTTTTGACAGCTGGGGCGGCGTGCTGGCCGACGGTGCCTTCCAGGAGTTCAGCCTGGCTTACACCAAGCGCGTGCTGGCACAGCTCAAGCGCACCGGCGTGGATGGCACCGATGTGCCGCGCATTGTCTTCACCAAGGGCGGTGGCATCTGGCTGGAGGACATGAAAGACATCGACTGCGAGGTGCTGGGCCTGGACTGGACGGCCAACCTGGGCAAGGCGCGCGCCATCGTCGGCGGCCAGGTGGGCGGCCCCGGCAAGGCGCTGCAGGGCAACATCGACCCCAACGTGCTGTTTGCGCCGCCTGCGCAGATCGTCACCCAGGTGCATGCCGTGCTCGACAGCTTTGGCAAGCCCCACACCGACCGCAACACCACCGGCCCCACGCATATCTTCAACCTGGGCCACGGCATCAGCCAGTTCACCCCGCCCGAGCATGTGGCGGCATTGGTGGAGGCTGTGCACAGCCACTCGCGCGCGCAGCGCCAGGGCTGACACCCCGGGCGAGCCATCCAAACCGCCCGGCACACCGCCCAGGGACCAGGTGATGGCAATGGAACAGCCCGTACCGCCGCCAGCGGAGCCACCCACCGGCCCGCAGGCGCTGCCCGCCTCGGCCCTGCAAGCCCCACCCGGCGCGCTCGCGGACTGCGTGCGCGCCTTTTTCTGGCGCGACCTGGGCCGCCAGCCGCCCAACACCCCGACGGACACGCGCGTGCCGCCCAGCCCCTACCCCGGCATCATCTGGCTCACGCGGGGCACGGCCCAGCTCGTGGAATGTGCGGGCGCGACCGCCGCAGCGGCCATGCCGGCCATGCCGGCCATCACACTCTCGGGCGCCCACCGCCATCCGTACCACTCGGTCTCCTCGCACGATGGCGATTCGTTCTGCCTGGCGTTCCAGCCCGGCGCGCTCGGGCTGCTGACCGGGCAGGACCTGGCGCCGCTGACCGACCGGGTCACGGACGCAACGACCTGGCTGCCCGCAGCCTGGCACCCTTTCCTCGCGGCCGTCCACGCGGCGCGCGACCATGGGGTGCGCCAGGCGCTGTGCGTGGACTTCCTCACCCCACGCTGGGCGGCCGTGGCCGACCGGCATGCTGCCTGGTTGCAGGTGTTGCACCAGGCTTGGCAGCGCGGCGCACGCCAGGCCCTGGCCTCTGCGCTGGACTGGACGCCCCGGCACCTGCAGCGCCGCACCCGGCAGCTGGCGGGCCTGCGGCCTGGCGAGATCGAACGCATGCTGCGCGCCGAACATGCCCTGCTGGCCATGCGCGACGGCAACGCCGGTGCCCTCGATGCCGCGCTGCGCCATGGCTACGCCGACCAGGCGCATTTCAGCCGCGAGGCGCGCGCCCTGTTCGAAAAGCCCCCCGCAGCGCTGAAGGCCCACACCCGGCGGCCGGGCGACGATGCGGACTGGCTGCTGCGGCGCAGTTGAAGCCGCCGCCCGCTGGGGTCTGCCGATTACCGCTGGATCACCTGGGGCCGCTTGATCTTGGCCTGCAGCTGCAGGATGCCGTAGAGCAGCGCCTCGGCCGTGGGCGGGCAGCCGGGCACATACACATCCACGGGCACGATGCGGTCACAACCCCGCACCACCGAGTAGCTGTAGTGGTAGTAGCCACCGCCGTTGGCGCATGAGCCCATGGAGATCACGTAGCGCGGCTCGGGCATCTGGTCGTAGACCTTGCGGATGGCGGGCGCCATCTTGTTGGTCAGGGTGCCGGCGACGATCATCAGGTCGCTATGGCGGGGGCTGGAGCGCGGGATGATGCCAAACCGGTCCAGGTCGTAGCGCGCCATGGCGGCATGCATCATCTCGACCGCGCAGCACGCCAGCCCGAAGGTCATGAACCACAGGCTGTCGGTGCGTGCCGCCTGCACCACCTCGTCCAGCCGGGCCAGCACAAAACCGTCGCGCTCCATGGTGGGCGCATCTGCCATGGGGGAAGAAGAGTAAGTAGCCATGGCGGCATCGTCGCCACAAGTCGCCACGCCGTCTTGAAGCAAAGCGACATGGACCGCTGTGACACCAAGAACGCCAGACACTCCGGGCCCTGCGACAATCCCCGGGCATTTCGCAGCAGATCCGGCGTCCCCGCCAGCGCACTTATGCACAAAATTGGAGCATCCTCGCACCCGGCGCGACTTCGTACGGCAACTTGCAAACAAACCTCATCACGACGCTAAGTGCTTGATTTATATGGCGTTAAATCCCCTGCTTTTTTGACAGGCAATCCAGCCAAAGCACGAATTGACAAGGACTTGCGGACCAAACCCAAGGGATATCAACAAAGTTATCCACAGAAATTCTGAATTTCTTACAAATCCCCTGTCAAATCAAGCACTTGCAGGCCATATCGAAGAAATGCATGAACATAGGCTCACGCCGCTAGCACAAAAAGGGGGCAACCTGTCCTCTTGACGAAGTCCTGCTGTCCGACTTATGCACACAAAACGTGATGCATCGCAACATGGAGACGCTGAATCGGCTTAGCACAAAAATCCGGGGCAAATTTCTTCAGATGATTGATTCATAACGATTTTTTTGGAGTGCTGTATTTCCGGGCAATCTGTTCGCAGCCAGCATTCATGCGGCTTGGGCGGGGGTCGGGACAGGATGTCAACAAAGTTATCCACAGAAATCCGGGATTACTCACACACCCACGGCAAATCAAGCACTTAGTCGCCAAAGCTCCAGATCACATCCACAACGCGCACTAAGCCTATTTCTCCTCCATAGCTCGTGTCTATGTCCCTCTCCCTCGTCCACGTTGCCCTGCAGACGCCATCGCACAGCGGAGTCGGCGACCTTCTGAGCTACGCCAGTGAGCGCCCGCTCTCACCGGGTACGCTGGTGCGTGTGCCCTTGGGCACGCGCGAGGTGCTGGGCGTGGTGTGGGACGCCGACGAAGCCCCCGGTGAGCTGCCCGATGGCGCCACGCTGCGTCCCATTGCAGGTGTGCTGGAGGGCGTGGCGCCCCTGGATGCGTCCTGGCGCCGTCTGGTGGGGTTTGCAGCACGCTACTACCAGCGCGCCTTAGGCGAGGTGGCCCTGGCGGCCCTGCCCCCGCAACTGCGCGACCTGCGCCCCGAGCAGTTGGCACGGCGGCTGCGGCGCCCGGCCAAGGGCGCAGGAGATACCTCACGCACTATTGAAAACATAGCACTCAGCGCAGAACAAGAAAGCGCCAGGGCCCGAATTTCCTCAGAAAAAGGGCCTTTCCTGCTGTTTGGCAGCACCGGCAGTGGCAAGACCGAGGTGTATCTGCGTTGCGTGCAAGAGATGCTGGAGGCCGACCCCACCGCCCAGGCGCTGGTCATGGTGCCCGAGATCAACCTCACGCCCCAGCTGGAAGAGCGCTTTGCAGGCCGCTTCGCTCCGCGCTTCGGCCCCGGTGCCGTGGCGTCGCTGCACAGCGGCATGACCAACCCGCAACGCCTGGCCAGCTGGCTGGCCGCGCACAGCGGCAGCGCGCGCATCGTGCTGGGCACACGCATGGCGGTGTTCGCCAGCCTGCCCGGCCTGAAGCTCATCGTGGTGGATGAAGAGCACGACCCCAGCTACAAGCAGCAGGAGGGCGCGCGCTATTCCGCGCGCGACCTGGCCATCTGGCGCGGGCGCGAGCAGGGCGCTAAGGTGATCCTGGGCTCCGCCACGCCGTCGCTGGAGAGCTGGTACGCCAGCCGTCCGGCCACGGCCGAAGACCCAGAAGGTGGCCGCTACGTGCGGCTGCACATGCCCAGCCGCATTGGCGCCGGTGCCCTGGCCCGTGTGCGCCGGGTGGACATGAACCAGCAGCCCCGCCGCACCGTGTTCAGCGCGCCGCTGCTACAGGCCATTACCGAACGCGTGGCGCGTGGCGAGCAGAGCATGATCTTGCTGAACCGCCGGGGCTACGCGCCCGTGCTGCACTGCGTGGACTGCGGCTGGAAGAGCGACTGCCCGCACTGCAGCGCGCACCAGGTGTTCCACAAGACCGACCGCACCCTGCGCTGCCACCACTGCGGCCACACGGTGCGCGTGCCGTTTCACTGCCCGACCTGCGGCAGCCCCGACATCCACCCCATGGGCAAGGGCACCGAGCAGCTGGAGGAGCAGCTCGGCACGCTGCTGCGGGAGGTGCTGCGGCCCGACCGCACGCCCGCCCGCATCGCCCGCATCGACGCCGACACCACCAAGGCCAAGGGCGCGCTGGAGGCCCAGCTGGCGCAGGTGCATTCCGGCGAGGTCGATGTGCTGGTGGGCACGCAGATGATTGCCAAGGGGCACGACTTTCGGCGCATCACGCTGGTGGCTGCGGTGCAGCCCGACGGCGCACTGTTCAGCAGCGACTTCCGCGCCGCCGAGCGGCTGTTTGCACTGCTGATGCAGGCAGCGGGCCGCGCCGGGCGCGACGCCGCCTACATGGCCGCCCAAGCGGTGCATGGCACGCAGCCCGAGATGTGGGTGCAGAGTTTTCACCCCCAGCACGCCGTGTTCGAGGCACTGCGCAAGCACGACTACGAAGCTTTTGCCGCCCAACAGCTCAAGGAGCGCGAAGAGGCCGCCATGCCCCCGTTCTCGTACCAGGCGCTGGTGCGGGCTGATGCGCGCACGCAGGAGGTGGCGCAGGGCTTTCTGACTGCGGCCACCGCCGCCGCCCACGCCGCGCAGTTGCCGGGTTTGCCCGATGGCACGGTGATCCTGTTCCCGCCTGTGCCGCTCACGATCCAGCGCGTCGCCAATGTGGAGCGCGCCCAGATGCTGATGGAAAGCAGCAGCCGCGCCACCCTGCAGCGCTTTCTGGCGGCATGGCAGCCGATATTGCAAGCCACGCGCAGCCAGCCGGAGCACAAGGGGCTGATCCGCTGGCTGGTGGATGTGGACCCGCTGGCGATCTGACCTACGTCAGCCTGGCAAACCGTCGTTGTACACCTTGACATAGCAGATACCGTTGGGCTGAAGCACGAGACCCACGGTACATTCCGGCGTAAAGCCTGTAGGTGGGAGCAATGTCAACCCGGTGATCACACTGACTCCCGTCACCCGCTGCGGGCGATCTGTCAGATTCTGAGCGGTGTAGATGTGGAAAAAATCCCCGAAGAACAGCTCCGTGCTGTGAGGAATGTTGGCAACACCGCCTGGCGGCTGATCCAGTGCGATCTCTACGGGCGCCGGCTCTGCAACCGCAGGACGATTCCAGAAGGCCGCAGACAAGGCTCCACAAGCTACAAGACCCAAAGCCCACATCTTCAGCACCCGCCGGTTCTGCGCGCGCATCGCGTAAAGGGCCACGGCAGCCAATACAACCGCCATTCCGATCAGGGCCCACTCGGACATCGTTGGCACATTCGAGGCCGCAAAGGGTGCATAGGAGACACTCCCCATGGATTGGGCTGCTGCCCCCTGTGCCACCAGCAATCCCAGGACCATCGCAGCAACAGACCTTGCACCCAACAAAACTCGCGTCATTCTGAATTCCCTCAATGTAAATCCACAATTGTTACAAGGGTTTATTGGCTCAGCAAGCAAGTTATTGCCATACGCGCACGCCATCATTTGCAAATTGCTTTCGTCCACAGGAGACAACCATGACCCCCGATCACTTCACCGAACTTCTCGCCCAGGAAGGTTTCGCTGAGCCCGTCCTTGTCGAGCGTGAAGCCAATGGATCCTGGGACGAGCACACCCATCCTTTCGAGGCCAAGGCACTCATTCTTTCGGGGGAAATCCGCATCTGCACCGCGAACGGGTCAGAGCACACCTTCCGCAAGGGCGACGTGTTTCATCTGAAGGCCCACGAACCTCACTCGGAGTTCTACGGACCGACCGGCGTGTGCTATCTGGCGGGCCGTAAGGTCGGCATCTGAGCGCTTTGCCACAGTGGGGCTGGCCCCTCAGACGCCTGCACCGAGCGGGCTACCGCTAAAAACTTGCGTTCAACGGGCCTAACCTCAATACTGCGGCCTTCACACGGCACTCGGTGGCGCCTGCATGCAATCCCGAGGGCCTTCCGTTGTAGCAAGGAGGTTGCTTCTCGCCTTGCGTCGCTCCTTATTGAGAAAGCCCAAGCCATGACAGCAACAATTGTTCGTGCACTCATTCTGTTGTCTCTTATGGCGGTGGGCGTCTCTGCAAGCGCCCAGAACCTCCTTGCCAATGGCAATTTTGAATCGGGGCTGGCAGGCTGGAATACATGGGCGGCGCCGCCCGGCTTCTGGGACGGGGCCTGGATACACAGCAACGACTGCGATATCTGGGTCCCAACCGTGTGTCCTTTCGGTAGTGGCGGTACGTCCCATTCCCAGAAGAAGGGTAGCGGTGCTGGCAATGCACACGGGGGCCTTTTCCAAACTCTCGCTGTTACCCCGGGTCGTGTGTACAGACTTCGGGGGGTGTGGTCTGGGGGCGTGACCGGTAACGCGGCTGGCAACGCCAGCTGGTGGGAAGTTGTGGCTTACAACGGCGCTGTGGGGGCGGCAACCATCGACGCAGCTCCCGGTCCCATGGATGTGTTGATAGCCCGTCGCGAGGTATCAAATCTTGCGCTCAATGGCGTCTTTCAGTTTCAGTGGGAACCTTTTAGTGGCACTTTCACAGCCTCGTCTAACCAAGTAACCATTGCACTGAAGACTGGCAGCTTTTTCACCCTCGATGCAGCTGGCTACCACGATGACCTTGTGCTTGAGGAGGTGACGGCAGTCCCTGTCAACGCCTCCTGGGCTTTGATGACTCTCGCACTCGCTTTGTTCGCTACCGCCATGTGGCGGTACCGCAGCCACATGGCCCGCAAGTAGACTCCCTACTGATTTGAGGCAAAGACCCGGCTGGAGACTCCACAAGTCAGCCCCATACGTTGCGAGCCACTCCCCCTTATGCTGTCAGGTCAGCAGCGCCACTGCGGCGGAGAAGCTCAAGAACGCCAGCGCAGTGGACACCAAGATGATGCGCGCCACCCGCCCGTTGTTGGCGCCGAATTTCTCGGCCAGCAGCGACACGTTGCTGGCGCTGGGCAGCGCCGCCAGCAGCACCATCACCGTGAGCGCAAAGGGCGTGAGCGGTACCCCCATCGCCATGGCCGCCGTGCCTGCGCCCCACACCAGCAGCGGGTGCACCAGCAACTTGGCCAGCGCCACCGGCACGTAGTCCCGTGCAGGGACCTGCTCGTGCTGGTTCATCTGCGAGCGGGCGAGCACTGCGCCGATGGTGAACAGCGCAACGGGCGAGGCCGCGTCGGCCAGCATGGCGATGGTCTTGTCCACCGGGCCCGGCAACTTGAACTGCAGCGCCGACGCCAGCGCGCCCAGCGCAATCGACCAGGGCATGGGGTTGGTGGCCATGCCCCTGAAAGCGCTTTTCAGCGCCACGCCCACGCCGTGGGTGCCCGCCCCATCCAGGCGCGAGAGCGCAATACACAGTGAACTGGTGATGACCATGTCCACCACGATGGTGACGATGGCAGCGCCCGCGCTCTGGGCACCCAAGAGGGCCACCAGCAGCGGCACCCCCATGAAGCCCGTGTTCGGGAAGGCTGCGACGAGCGCACCAAAGGCCGCGTCGTTCCAGCCGATGCGCGCGTTGCGCGTAAGCGCCACCGTGGCGCCCACCATGACCAGCGCACACAGCACATACACGCCCGCCACGGCCGGGTCCAGCAGTTGGTGGATGGGTGTGCTGGCGCCAAAGCGGTACAACATGCACGGCAGCGCAAAGTACAGCACGAAGGCGTTGAGACCTGGAATGGCGGGCTGCGGCAGCACGCCGCGCCGTGCGGCGAGGTAGCCACAGAGCACGAGCGCAAAGAAGGGGAAGGTGACGAGCAGGACGGACAGCACAGCCCGATTGTCCTTGTTGCGCCAGCAGCCAGGGTCTGCGGCGCCCGGGGTGGTCAGCGCAAAGTCAGGTGGGTGGGCTCGCGGGTGGCGAGCGCAGGCACCCGTTTTTTGTTATTGCTTGCGCTGAATGATGAGGTTGCGCTTGGCATCCTCCGGGTAGGCAAAGGTGATCGCGCCGTTCTTGACCATGCCCATGACCAGCATGTTGCGCGTGATCGCGTCCTTGTCCTGCGCGCTGAAGGGCTTGTCGTAGGTGGTGACCACGCCGTAGTAGGTCTTCATCTTGCCCTCCAGCGATTCCTTGATGGCCTTGCCGTTCAGGTTGCCGTCGCGGATGCCGAGGAAGGAATACATCAACAGATAGGTGGCGTCGTAGGCGTTGGCTGCCGCCATGGGCACGGCCACCTTGCCTTGGTACTTGCGGGTGTAGCTCGACAGGAACGATGCCCGGCGCTCGTTGCTGGGCTCGGCGATGAAGGTCTGCACCATGAGCGCACCCTCGGCCGCATCTTTGGCGCCTTCGAGGAAAAACGGGAAGGACAGCGGCCAAGGCCCCACCTGCGGCACCTTCCAGCCCAGCGCCTTCTTGCCGTTGGCAATGGTGGCGTTCTCCGGCCCCACGGTGTAGCTGTAGACCACGTTGGCGCCCGCGTTGCGGGCCGCAGTCAGCTCGGCCGTGAGGTCCTTCACCCCCAGGTCAAAACGCGCCACGTGCACGGGCTTGAGGTTCTTGGCCGCCAGCGCGGCCACCACGTCGTTGTAGCCGCCTTCGCCATAGCCGGTCTTGTCGGCAAAGATGGCGACCTTGTCCCAGCCACGTTTGACGATGTCGTCCACCAGGAAAGGCGCCTGGATCGCGTCGCGCGCCTGCACGCGGAAGATGTAGCTGTCGGGCGCGGGATATTTGGCCGTCACGGCCGTGCCTGTGGCGCAGGGCACGATGAGCGGGCTTTTGGCGTCCTGGAACAGGTCGATGGCCTTGAGCGCCACGCCGGTGTTGCAAAAGCCAATGGTGGCGACCACTTTCTCATTGAGCAGTTCCTGCGACACCTTGCGGCCTTGATCGGGGTCGGCCCTGTCGTCCTTGATGACCAGCTCCAGCGGGCGGCCCAGGTAGCCACCCACGGCATTGATCTCGTCCACCGCCAGCTTGATGCCATTGAGCATGGGCACGCCAAAGTCGGCCGACGGCCCCGTGAACGGCCCCACCACGCCGATGCGCGCGGGGGCGTTGCCCCCCACCTGCGCATGCGCCACCCGTGGCAGCAACGCCGCACCCGCCAGCACACCGGCAGCCGCCAGGGCGGACCAGGCGGTCCATGCAGGCAGTGGCAACCGACGGCGGCCCGCCCGGGGCGCGGCGGCAGTCAGAGCGATGGAAGGCGGGGTGGCAGGGTTCATGGCGATGCTCGGTTCACAACACTCCCCTCCCGACAAAGGGAAGGACTCGCCAACCAGTATCAAATTGTGAAAACAAAGCCCCTAGCGGGGTTTCCCGGAGCACAGGGCCCGCGCGCGGGTCCGGCAGCGGCCCCGTCAGCAGCCTGTCAGGCGATGGTCGCGCATGGGGCGGCGGCCGATACCCTCGCGCCGCAGCCGCCGGGGGCGCGCCGGTATCATTGCGCCCTTGCGCGGCACACCCCTCGGTTTGCACCCCGCGCCCGTGGCGCCCACCGCCCCGCGCCCTGCCCGGTTTCCGCCCTCCGCCCCTTCCTGCCCTCACCCTCTCCATGTCTGCCGGTCTCAATCTCGCCCAGCTCCAGGCTGTCCACTACACCGACGGGGCCTGTCTCGTGCTGGCAGGCGCGGGCTCGGGCAAGACACGGGTGATCACGATGAAGATCGCCCACATGATCGAAAAGGGCATGGACCCCAAACGCATCGCGGCCATCACCTTCACCAACAAAGCCGCCGCCGAGATGCGCGAGCGCGCCAAGGGCCTCATCGGCCGGCGCGCCAAGGATGTGCTGGTGTGCACCTTCCACGCGCTGGGCGTGCGCATGGTGCGCGAGGACGGCCATGTGCTGGGCCTGAAGCCCCAGTTCAGCATCCTCGATGCCGATGACGTGACGGGCATCCTGAAAGAAGCCTCGGGTGGCACCACCGACATGGCCACGGCGCGCCAGTGGCAGTGGGTGATCAGCAAGTGGAAGAACATGGGCCTGACCTCCGAACAGGCCCTGGCCCAGGCGGCGGACGACAACGAACGCATCATCGCCACGCTGATGGCCCGGTATGAAGAGCGCCTGGCGGCCTACCAGAGCGTGGACTTTGACGACCTGATCGGCATGCCGCTGCGGCTGCTGCGCGACTTCCCGGAGGTGCGGGCCAAGTGGCAGGCGGCCCTGGGCCATGTGCTGGTGGACGAGTACCAGGACACCAACGCCACGCAGTACGAGCTGCTCAAGCTGCTGGTGGGCGAAAAGGGACATTTCACCGCTGTGGGCGACGACGACCAGTCCATCTACGGCTGGCGCGGCGCCACGCTGGACAACCTCAAGAAGTTGCCGGTGGACTACCCCCACCTCAAGGTCATCAAGCTGGAGCAGAACTACCGCTCCACCAGCGCCATCCTGCGTGCGGCCAACAACGTGATCGGGCCCAACCCCAAGCTGTTTCCCAAGACGCTGTTCAGCGAACTGGGCGAGGGCGAGCCGGTGCGTGTGGTCGATGCCGACAACGAGGAGCACGAAGCCGAGCGCGCCGTGGCCCGCATCCAGAGCCTGCGCGCGGCCAGCAACCCGCCGCCGGACTGGAAGAGCTTCGCCATCCTGTACCGCGCCAACCACCAGGCCAAGCCGTTCGAGAAGGCACTGCGCAAGGCCAACATTCCCTACAAGGTCTCGGGCGGCACGAGCTTCTTTGACCGCGCCGAAATCAAGGACCTGTGCGCCTGGTTTCGGCTGTGGATCAACAACGACGACGACCCGGCGTTTTTGCGCGCCATCACCACGCCCAAGCGTGGCATCGGCCACACCACGCTGGCATCGCTAGGGGCCTTCGCCACCCAGCACAAGCAAAGCATGTTCGGCGCGCTATTCAACGGCATGCTGCCTGCCGCTGTGCCCAAGCGCGCCATGGATGGCCTGCACGAGTTTGGCCGCTACATCAATTACCTGGAGTACAGCGCCCGCCGCACCCATGGCGCCGAAGAGGCCCGCGCCTTTCTGAACGAATGGCTCAAGGAAATTGGCTACGAGCAGCACCTGTACGACAACGAAGACAGCGAAAAAGTGGCGGCCGCCCGCTGGAGCAACGTGATGGAGTTCTGCGACTGGATGGCCCAGCGCGCGGGCGGGCAGATCGACGATACGGCCGGTGCCGTGGTGGCCAAGGAGACCAAGAGCCTGCTGGAGGTGTCGCAGACCATTGCGCTGCTATCCACCATCAGCGAGCGCGAGCAGGAACAGGACATGGTCACGCTCTCCACCCTGCACGCCAGCAAGGGGCTGGAGTGGCCGCATGTGGTGCTGGTGGGCGTGACCGAGGGCATGCTGCCCTTCAAACTGGACGACGACGAAGGCCGCCAGCAGAAGGTGACCGACGACGTGCTGCAGCGCCTGCAGGAGGAGCGCCGCCTGATGTACGTGGGCATCACCCGCGCCCAGCGCACCCTGGCCGTGAGCTGGACCAAGCGCCGCAAAAAAGGGCGCGAAATGGTGGCCGCACAACCGAGCCGCTTCATCGCCGAAATGGGCCTGGACAAGACCACCGCCCGCGAAGACCCGCGCGAAAAGCTCAAGGCCCTGCGCGCCGAGTTTGCGGCCAAGGCCCAGGCCACCACGGCGGCCAACGCGGCTGCGGCCGCCAACCCGGCGCCCACTGCTTGAGAGGGCGTACGCACATGGCACAACACCCCGCCACCGATACCACCCCACGCCCCGCCCTGCCCCGTGGCCGCAGCGCCTGGGGCATTGCTGCGCTTTTGATAGCTATCAGCGCTTGTCCTACAAGCGCCATCAGCCAAAAAGGCCCACAATCCACGGCGGCATGCCCAGCGGCGGCAGAGATGGATCACCAACACCTACAGGGCCAGTGGCGCGCCGAGCTGCAGGCCCCTGCGCCGGGAGATAAGCCCACCACGGCCACGCTGCAACTGGGCCCGCACCCCGAGCTGGCACAGAGCGTGCGTGGCACCGTGGTGCGCAGCGGCACCACGGCCCAGGTCAGTGGTGACGTCGACGGCGGCGACCTGACCCTGGAAGAATCGATCAACGGCACCAACATCAGCGCCACCTGGACAGGCCAGGTGGTCGATGGAAGTTGCGGCAAGGAAATACGCGGAACATGGAACAACGCCCACCCCACCCCCACCACGCCGTCAGCACCGTTTGTGCTGCGCAAACAGGCGGCCTGGCAATGAGCGCCGTTGCGCGGGGTACCCCCGCGTCCCGTCTGCACCGCCCGCTGGCCTTGCTGCTCGCAGCCCTGGCCCCGGCCGGCGCGGCCTTTGCGCAATCAGCACCTGCCGCATCCGCCGGGACCGACGCGGCCCTGCGCCGCTGCACCGCCCTGTCCAGCGACAACCAGGCGCGCCTGGCCTGCTTTGACGCCTGGGCGGCCGAACAGGCCCAGGCCGCTCCTGCAGGAGCGCAGTCCTGGCAAGCCCCTGCTGCTTCGGCGTCGGCCAGTGCCAGCGGCGCAAGCTCTTCGTCGGCCGTGCCCCCGCCGGTGGACGCCACGCTGCCTGCCACCCGCATCATCGACGTGGCGCGCACCGAAGGCTGCCGCGACCCGCAGTACAGCGATCTCTCCCGCTTCTGGGAGCTGGAAACGGGCACGGACTGCGGCACGTTCAGCTTCCGGGGCTACCGCCCGATCACGGTGTCGGTGGTGGCGTCGAGCAGCGTGAACCGCCAGCCCGCGTCGGATGCCGACGGCAACTCGGCCACCGACTCGACCCCGTACCGCCGCACCGAAAACCGCATCCAGCTGTCCGTGCGCACGAAGATTGCGCAGGGCCTGCTGACCCAGGGCCACCCCACGCTCAAGGACTCGCTCTGGTTTGGCTACACGCAGCAGTCGTACTGGCAGCTGTTCACCCCCGAGATCTCGCGCCCCTTCCGCGCCACCGACCACGAGCCCGAGCTGATGTACGTGTACCCCACCACGGCACAACTGCCGTTTGGCTGGAAGTGGCGCTACAGCGGCATCGGCCTGGTGCACCAGTCCAACGGCCAGAGCAAGCCGCTGTCGCGCAGCTGGAACCGCGCCTACCTGATGACCGGCATCGAACTGGACAACCGCTTCAGCGTGAACGCCCGCATCTGGAAGCGCATCCCCGAAAGCGCAGGCAGCGACGACAACCCGGGCATCAGCGACTACATCGGCCGGGGCGAACTGTCGCTGCTGTGGAACGTGAACAAGGACAACACCCTGGGCGCCACGGTGCGCCACACGCTGGCCAGCAGTGACCGGGGCTCGGTGCGTGTGGAATGGCTGCAGGCCCTGGGCACCGGCCTGTTCGGCAGCAAGAGCAACCTGCGCCTGCACACCTCGCTGTTCAGCGGCTACGGCGACAGCATGATCGACTACAACCGCAAGCGCACTGTGTTCAGTGTGGGGTTGAGTCTGGTGGATTTCTAGCAGAGACACCCCCCTGAGGCGCTGCGCGCCTTCCCCCCGCTCTCACATCGCTACGCGATGTGGGCAGGGGGACGCAGCCCTCGCTGCGGGGCGGCCCTTGCTTGGCTGCCCGCGCCTGGGGCCGCGCCAGTTGCATACGCCTTGGACGAAGCACCAGCCAGCAGTAGCCCAAGGCGGGGCGAAGGCCCTCACAACTCGTTACGACATCGTCCTCAAGTTTCTCCGGATGACGCCGACGCGCGGCCACAATGGCACGCGCACAGAAACCGGCGTGGCCCCCTGTGAGAGGCGCTCAATAAGAGCCCCTTTCCCACCGTTTTACCTGCCATTGCCTGCCGCGTGCCCCTCGACAATGCCGACAAAGAGGAACACACCCATGGACATGCAATACCAGCTCAAGGCAGGCAGCTATTACCTGTATGACATGCGCGAGGCGCCCAGCGCCGTCACGGGTGAACGCCGCTTCAAGCTCAAGACCGACACGGTGGCCATTGCGTTCGATGTGCACACGGGCGAGGTGCACCAGCACGGCAGCCCCACGCGCATCCAGTCCTGGGCCAACAACACGCGCCGCCGCCTGCGCGCTGCCGGTGCACAGGACGTGGCCAACGACATCGTGGTGGTGTCAGGCCCGCTGCCCGTGGACGAGCTCAACAAATGCCTGTGGGTGCGCGGCTATGTGCGCCGCATGTTCTCGCGCCTGGCCACCCTGCCCCATGGCAAGCTGCAGCGGCCCTCGGAGCCGTTTCGCAAGGCGGCCTGATCCGGGCAACCTCTCCCACACATTCCGATCGGGGCCGCGCACAGCGGCCCTTTTCCTTTGTCCTGTCTTTTTCTATCAGGGCGGGCGCCAAAGGGGTCAGGCTTCGGCGTCCTCGACCGCGTCGCTGTCCACCCCCTCCTGCACCTCGGCATGCTTGACGATGGTCACCGGCACCGGACTGGCATGGGCCACCTCCTGCGACACCGACCCGAGCAGCGCGCTGGTGATGGCGCCCTGCCCCTTGGCACCGATGATGACCATGTCGCAGCCCGAGCGCTCGATCATGTCCACCAGCGTGTGCGCCACATCGCCCACGCCCACATCGGTTTCGTAGGCCACCCCGGCGGCATCGAGCAGCGCGCGCGCTGGCGCCATCAAATGCTGGCCCGCCTCCAGGCTGGCGGCGGCGATCAGGTCGGGGTCGCGGGTGGTCACCAGTTCGTACAGCGTGGCGGGCTCCTGCACGTTGGCCAGCACCATCGTGGCCTGGAGCCCCTGGCGCACCAGCGCCAGCGCGTGGTGCACGCCATCCAGGGAGAGTTCGGAGCCGTCCACGGCGATGAGGATCTTGAGCATGGGGTTCTCCTTGAGTGAGTACAGACCAGTGTAGCGACGCCATCGGCCAGCGCCAGTCCAATCCCTTGCGGCAGGTCAGCCCGGCCCGTCTGGGACAATGCGCCCCATCATGCTGCAGTTCGACCTCCTCAAAACCGACCCCTCCAGCCACGCACGCCGTGGCCAGCTCACGCTCAACCACGGTGTGGTGCAGACCCCCATCTTCATGCCCGTGGGCACCTATGGCACCGTCAAGGGCGTCATGCCGCGCAGCCTGCACGACATGGGCGCGCAGATCATTTTGGGCAACACCTTCCACCTGTGGATGCGCCCGGGCCTCGACGTGATGCAGAGCTTTGGCGGCCTGCACGGCTTTGAGAAGTGGGACAAGCCCATCCTCACCGACTCCGGAGGTTTCCAGGTCTGGAGCCTGGGCGCCATGCGCAAGATCACCGAAGAGGGCGTGACCTTTGCCAGCCCCGTGAATGGCGACAAGCTCTTCATGTCGCCCGAGGTGAGCATGCAGATCCAGACCACGCTCAACTCCGACATCGTGATGCAGCTCGACGAGTGCACGCCGTACGAGACCAAGGGCCACAAGACCACCGAGGCCGAGGCGCGCAAAAGCATGGAAATGAGCCTGCGCTGGGCAAAACGCAGCCAGGACGAATTCCACCGCCTGAACAACCCGAACGCCCTCTTTGGCATCGTGCAGGGCGGCATGTTCAAGAACCTGCGCCAGGAGTCTCTGGAGCGCCTGGTGGAGATGGACTTCCCCGGCTACGCCGTGGGCGGCGTGAGCGTGGGCGAGCCCAAGGACGAGATGCTGGACATCATGGCCCACACGCCCCACCGCCTGCCCGCACACAAGCCCCGCTACCTGATGGGCGTGGGCACGCCCGAGGACCTGGTGCAGGGCGTGGCCGACGGTGTGGACATGTTCGACTGCGTGATGCCCACCCGCAACGCACGCAACGGCACGATGTTCACGCGCTTTGGCGACCTGAAGATCCGCAACGCCCGCCACAAGGCCGACCACAAGCCCATGGACACCAGCTGCACCTGCTACGCCTGCGCCGGCAGCTCGGGCGTGTCGTGGGACAACGGCGGGCGCGAAGGCTTCTCACGTGCCTACCTGCACCACCTGGACCGCTGCGGCGAGATGCTGGGCCCCATGCTTACCACTGTGCACAACCTGCACTACTACCTGAACCTGATGCGCGAGGTGCGCGAGTCGCTGGAGGCCGGCACCTTCGCCCAGTTCCGCGCACAGTTCAAGGCCAACCGGGCGCGCGGCGTGTGAGCTGCGGAGATGCCTCCCGCCAGATTGCTATGTTTTACATAGCGCCTCAGGCATGATCCACTAGCGCATCGGGCCAAAATCATTCCAAAACTCCTGCGTCACCTGCTGCACTGGCATCTGCGGGCCCTCACTGGCCTTGGCAGCGGCCTGCTGGCGCTGCTGATCCTGTTCGAGGAATGGGGCTGGGAGCCTCTGCAGCGCCTGCTGGCGCGCATCGGCCGCTGGCCGGGGCTGCGCTGGATCGAAGGCTGGGTGCGCTCCCTGCCGCCCTGGGCTGCGGTGGCCTTGTTTGCGTTGCCTACGGCCTTGCTGCTGCCGATCAAGCTGCTGGCGCTCTGGGCCATCGGGCGCGGGCATGTGGTGCTGGGCATGCTGGTGATCGTGTTGGCCAAGGTGGTGGGCACGGCGGTGGTGGCGCGGCTGTTCACCCTCACGCAGCCTGCGCTCATGCAATTGCGCTGGTTTGCCTGGACCCACGCGCACTGGATGCAGCTCAAGCATGCCGTCCTGGAACGTGCCCGCGCCTCGTGGGCCTGGCGCGTGGCGCGGGTGATCCAGCGGCAGTGGAAGAAGCGGTGGCGCCAGCGCTGAGGACCAGCCCCCCCCGGCATCCACCCTGCGCCGCGCTGGCATCTGTCACCTGTCACTTCTTTCGGCCACCATACGGGGGACAGAGACCACCCGATCTGATCCGCTCCAACAACTGCCATCACACGACCGCCACGCAGCGCCATGGGTTTACAGCTTGACCTCCCTACCGTCCTCCTGCTCTACAAGACCGCCTTGGTCGCCGGCGCGCTGAGCATCTTCCATGTCAGCCGGCATTCCTGCCGTCCGCAAGGGCTCCGGCCGCTGTCGGCGGCCTACCTGCTTCTGGCCGTCGGCGCCGAGCTGGCGGGCCAGGGCGAGTACCAGGTGCTGCCCCAGTGGCTGTGGACGCACACCAGCCTGCTGCTGGGCACGCTGGGCTACACGCTGTTCTGGGCCAGCGTGCGGACCCTGAGCGGGCGCCGGCGGGTTTCGTTGCCTCTGCTGGCGGCAGTGCCGGGCGGCTGGCTGGCACTGGGCATCGCCACACAGTTTCCGCTCGACAACCTGCTGCGCGCGGGCGCCTTCCACCTGACGGCCGCGCTGGCACTGGCGGCGGCGGCCCACGAGGTCTGGCGCGACCGCCACACCGAGCCCCTGCCCTCGCGCGGGTTGCTGGCCGGGCTTTTGCTAATCAGTGCCGGCCTGTTTGCACTGCAGCTGTTTCTCATCGCGACGCACGCCACCAGCCCGCTGGGGTTTGCCCGTGCGTTCTACGCGCAGATGTTCTGCCACTTCGGCGTAGCGCTCATGGTGTCGTCCCTGTCCAACGAGCGGGCCGAGGTGCGGCTGCAAAAGGTGGCCCAGACGGACGCGCTCACCGGCATCGGCAACCGCCGCTGGCTCATGTCCATGCTGCCAGCGCAGCTGCCAATGGGTAGCGCCATCGCGCAGCTGGACCTGGACCACTTCAAGCACATCAACGATCGCTTTGGCCATGCGGCGGGCGACCGCGTGCTGCGGGCAGCGGCCGAGGCCCTGGGCAGCGAGTTGCGGGGGTCGGACCTGCTGGCCCGCTGGGGCGGTGAAGAGTTTCTGGTGTACCTGCCCGACGCAACGGCAGAGCATGCGGCGGCCGTGGCCCAGCGCCTGTGCAGCGCGGTGCAGAACATCCGCCTCACAGAAGCGGGGGAGGGCATTCCCGTGACCGTGAGCATCGGCATGGTCTGCGTGACCTCTGGCGGCGGCAACTGGGCCGAATGGCTGGGCGCCGCCGACCAGGCGCTGTACGACGCCAAACACGCAGGCCGCAACCGCGTGGTGGTGGCCGCAGGGCGCCGGGCCTGATCCCGGCCTGCCGCACAATCCCGCCCCATGCCTACCGCCCGCCAAGCCCCCTTGAATGAAGCGCTGGAACTGGCCTTCAACCTGGCCCCCGTTGGCATGTGCGTGACGCGCGAACGCTGCATCGAGATCTGCAACGACGCCTTTGCCCGCATGTTTGGCTACGAACAGGCCGAGCTGCTGGGCCAGCCGCTGGCGCCGCTGTATCCGTCGCTGGACGAATTCACCCACACCGGCAACCTGGGCCTGCCCGCCATGATGGACACCGGCAGCTACAGCGACGAGCGAGTGATGCGCCGCCGGGACGGCACGCTGTTCTGGTGCCATGTGGTGGGCCGTGCGCTGGACCGCGCCCAACCGTTTGCGCGCGCGGTGTGGATGTTTGAAGACATCTCGCACCGCCGGGTGGTCAGCACCCCGCTCACGGTGCGTGAGCGCGAGGTGGCGCAGCACATCGTCACCGGTGCCACCAGCAAGCAGATTGCCCGCCACCTCCACATCAGCCACCGCACGGTGGAGGCCCACCGGGGGCGGATCATGCGCAAGCTGGGGGCCACCAGCACGGGCGAATTGGTGGCCCTGCTGTTGGGCATGCCCTGACACCGGGGACAATCGGGGCCCGCACGCCTTCGCTGCCGACATGCCGCCCACCCTGCCCCGCCTCTTTGCCCCCGCCCGGACCGTTCCCCCGCCCGTGGCCTGGGCCGCCCTGGCGCTGCTGATCTTCACCGCCTGCCTGGTGGGCATCTTTGCGCGTCCCATCGGCTTTCTGTCGGCGTTCTGGCCTGCCAATGCACTGCTGCTGGGGCTGCTGGTGCGCTACCCCCATCTGGCACGGCCACCCGCCTGGGTGGCGGCGGCAGTGGGCTATGTAGCGGCCGACCTGGCTACCGGCAGTGCCTGGGGCATGGCCCTGTGGCTCAACGCCGCCAACCTGCTGGGCGCCACCGCCGGCTGGCTGGTGCTGCGGGGGCTGGACGAGCCCATCCTGCGGCTGCAGCGCACGGTGGCGGCGCTGTACCTGCTGCTGGCAGCGCTGGTTGCCAGCGCAGTGGGTGCGCTGGCAGGCTGCGGCGCGGCACCGGTGTATTTCGACTCCCCGTGGACGGACCTGCTGTCCCTGTGGTTCAGCACCGAGCTGATGAACTACATGCTCATCGTGCCCGTGGTGCTGGCCGCTCCGCGCGCGGCAGACCCGCCCTCGCACACCCCGGACACCCCCCTGTTCTGGCGCGTCGCACCCGTCAGTTCGCTGGTGCTGGCCGAGGGCATCCGCACGCTCATCGGCGGGCCCGGCATGCTGGCTTTTGTCGTGCCCGGGTTGCTGTGGTGTGCGTTGAGCTACAGCGCCTTCACCTCCAGCCTGCTGTCGCTGGTGGTGTGCCTGTGGACCATGGCTGGTGTGGCTACGGGTGTGCTCAATTTCACACCGGCCCATGCGGGCGATGTGTTCTCGCTGCGCGTGGGCGTCACGCTCCTGGCCCTGGGGCCCCTGGCCGTGGCCTGTGCCAGCGCGGCGCGCGCGGAGGCCCTGCGGCGCCTGCACCATGCCGTGCGCCATGACGACCTGACGGGCGTGCTGGCCCGCCGTGCGCTGCTCAAACAGGGCGATCGCCTGCTGGAGCGCTACCAGCGTGAATCCACCGGGCTGGCGGTGATGATGGTGGACGTGGACCACTTCAAGCAGGTCAACGACCAGCACGGACACGGCGCGGGCGACCGACTGCTGGTCAGCATTGCGCAGACCATGGCGCGCGCGCTGCGCGCCGACGACGTGCTGGGTCGCATGGGGGGCGAAGAGTTTGCCGCCGTGCTGCCCGGCGTGTCCCCCACCGAGGCGCAGGCCATTGCAGAAAGGGTGCGCAGCGCCGTGGAGCGGCAGGCGCTGGATGCGACGCAGGGCGGCCCCCAGCGGGCCACCGTCAGCATCGGCCTGGTGCACAGCGCCACTCTGGGTGCGGATGCCGACATGGACACCCTGCTGCTGGCCGCCGACACGGCCCTGTACCGCGCAAAGGCCGAGGGGCGCAACCGGGTGATGGTGGGCTAGGTCAGCGTTGTCGGCGCCGCTCTGCGGCCCGCCTCACTCCTGCGCCAGTTTCACGCCCGCCCCGGTGCCACAGGCATGGCAGAACCGTGCAAACGCGCTCTTGCGGGTGCTGCAGTGGCCGCAGTGGTCGAACAGGCCGATGCCGCAGTGCGGACAAAAATCGATCTTCTCGTTTTTCAGGTCCACGGGCCGCTCGCAGCCGGGGCACACGCTCTTGGCCAGGCGGGCCAGGGCCACGTCGTAGCTCAGTTCCTTGCGGCGCTCCTGGTCGGGCAAGGCCTCGGCCAGCTTCTGGCGCTCCAGATAGCGGTTGAGCGCCTGGATGGCGTAGCGCCCAACCACAGCCGTCACGGCAATGCCCACCACGTAGCGCACGTAGCCGCCGTAGCTCGGCAGGTAGGGCACCAGCTCCACAAAGAAGGCAAACAGCGCAAAGAAGATAAAACCCCACACGAACGGCCAGTAGGTGCTCTTGCGCTTCTTGACGAACAGCCAGCCGGCTGCGGCCAACAGCGGCAGCGTGAGGGCCAGGCGGTACAGGAACACGCGCAGCTCGACCTTGCGGCGCTCGGCCCCGAGCTTCACATAGCCGTCGGACTCCATCTGGTTGAGCTGCTCCTGCCGGGCGGCTGCCGCCTGGCGGGCATCAAGGGCGGCCTGCTGCTGCGTCTCCACCGCCTGCTGGGCCTTGCGCTCCACCAGCTTGAGGGCGTCGAGCGCCTGGGTGCGCGCGATCACCTCGGGGTCCTGGTCGGCCCGCTGCGTGGCGCTGCGCGTGGACAGCCAGTTGTTGAAGCTCTCTCGCTCGGCCTGCACCTCGCTGCGCACCTTGCTGCGCTGCAGCTGGGCCTGCTCCAGCGCGGTCTGCGCGTCCTGTTCGGCCTGGCGCGCCGTTTTGACCTCGGCACGCAGCTTGTCGGCTGCGGCTTTGTCCAGAAAGTCGTCCACCCGCAGCGGTGTCTCGACCTTGGGCAGATCGCCCACGATGGTGCCGCCCAGCCCGATGAGGAAACTGGCAAACACCAGCGCCACCAGCCACAGGCCACGGCGGAACCATTTCTCGGACAGTCTCAGGGACTTGCTCATGTTCTTCTCCTCGGTGGCGCCGGGCGCCGGGGTTGGGTGCACCCTGCAGCGCACCGGAAAATGCTCTTCTTTTTATAGCTACCAGCGCATATATTGATTGCGCCTGCTGGCATTTTGATTCAAATTTTGATCGCCAGCACCACGGGGGCGGCTGCCAGCTGCGTACGCTGCATCCAGGCCAAGACTGAATCGACGGTCACGGTCTCAATGCGGTCCGAGAACCGTTTTTCGTTGGGATGGTCGTCAAACGCAATGTTGGCCGACCCCACCCGCCCGCCCATGCGCGTGAGCGGGCCCAGCCTGAGCGTGGTGGGCTCGTAGCCCTTGAACTGCAGCCAGGCCTGCGCCTGGTCGCGCGAGCGCACGGTGGCGGGCTCCATGGCCATCGCCAGGGTCTCCAGCGCCCACTGGTTGGACTGCTGGTATTTGCGGCCCCACGCGTAGCTGACCATGCTGTAGGGCGGGTGCTGCAGCGCCTTGGTGCGGCCCTTGTCCTGCAACACGGCCAGCAGGCGCTGCTGCACCTCGGGCGTGGGGACGGCGTACACGGCCTCGTAACGCCACAGGTCGTCCAGAAAGAATTCGCCCAGGCCCTGGCGGTACAGGTGGCCCACCGCCGTGCCACATTCGTTGAGCTTGTGCGCCACGCGCCACGGGCCTTCGGCCGTCTTGTAGGCCCAGCCGAAGTGCGAATAGCGCAGACCGTATTTGGAGAGGTCCTGCCCCGCACGGGCCAGCACCACCACCTGTGCGCCCGACTTGGTGTGCTCGGCATCCAGCGCTACCGAGGTTTGTTCGGCCAGCTTCATGCCGCGCTCGATCACCTGCGGGGGCACGGGCTTGCGCGACTCGCACGAGCGGCCCGCGTGGGCCGGCGTGGCGGCCAGCAGCGCGACCCCAGCGAGGAACACCATGCCCACCACGGCAGGGATGCGCTGCGCGGGGCTGCGGCCAAAGGTCAGGGTTTTCACCATCGTGCCGCTCCTCAAAGACGTTCGTTGTGCAGCAAGGCGCGGCCGATGGCGTTGGGCACAAAGGCAATGGCCTCGCCAGCCGCCGACAGGATCACGCCCGTGCCGATCACGCTGCAGGTGACCACGGTGCCCACCGCGTAGGCCGATCCCGCCGCACCACGGCCGACCACCTCCACACTCACCTGGGCACCATCCGATGCACGCTCCAGCAGGTACACCGTACCCACGGCCGAGGCCTCCACCGCCCGCACCGTCAGCACCGCGCCGCCCACCGACAACGCCGCCGGCACCGTCACCACCGCACCGGCGGCCGCCGAGGCCACTGACGCCGTGCCCACCACCGAGGCCACGGGCAAGAGCGACAGCGCGGCAGAAGCCTCGCTCTGGGCCCGGGCCGGTGCAGCAGCCACCAGGGCCGCGCACAACACCCCAGCCGCCAGCAGAGCGCGGGGCAGGCGAGCGGCAGAGCCCCACGAAGAAAACATGGCATTCATCATCATTCACTCCTCAGGGTACGGCCCGCCCACACACCCAGGTGCGGGACAGACCGGGTCGAAAGACCAGACAGAAATTCATCCAGAAGGGCGGCGGGTTGCCGCCTGTGCACACCGGGTGCGCTCAGTTCACGCTGCTGTTCTGGGCAGCGGCCTGGGCAGCTTCGCGGCGGCCTTGCAGGCGGGCGTCGAGCAGGTCGGCCTCATGGCGGTCGCGCAGCATCTTGGCCAGCGTGAAGGCGGTGGTGATCAGGTACAGCCAGCTCACGCCCA
Organism: Acidovorax delafieldii; assembly: GCF_007993815.1. Lineage (GTDB taxonomy): Bacteria > Pseudomonadota > Gammaproteobacteria > Burkholderiales > Burkholderiaceae_C > Acidovorax > Acidovorax delafieldii. The sequence continues at coordinate 156,428 of NZ_VJWE01000017.1, read as the reverse complement.
GGAACGCCTTGTAGGTCACGTTGATGTCCATGCTCAGCAGGCCCCAGCCGGTGAGGCCCATGGCCACCGCAAAGCCACCCCACACCACCAGCTTCCACATAGGGGTGTCACCACCGCCACGGCGCGAGGCGCTTTCGTTGTCCCGCACAAACTTGGCCAGCACAAACGCGGCCGAGAGACAGAACACATAGCCCATCACCATGAACGCCTGCTCCAGCTGCTCGCCTGGCAGCCACGCCAGGCCCACGGCGCACAGAAAAACCGCGATGCCGAACGAGACCCACACCTGCAGCTGCCAGGCCTTGGTGTCACGCTGAACAACGATGGGAGAAGAAGACATTGATGTGGCGCCCTGAAGGGCGTTGGTTGAACACGGAACGAATGGTGCCCAGACGTAACTTGCGTGTCTGCATTGAACCGTAACAGTGGCCACCCGCAGGCTATCCGGTATCGTTTTACGGTACTTTTTCTCAGAAAATTCGGTGCAAGCCGTTGTTCAGGCCCTACGAGGCCCTCGCCACGCACCTGCGCGACAGAGGCGGCAGGCACGGCCACAGAGAATGGCGGCCTCTCCGGGCAAGGCAACTTCTGCCTGCCCCCGGACCTTGTACTTCTGACGGACGGAGCCCCCACCATGACCAAACCTTTTGACCTCGTCGTCCACGGCGCCACCGGCTTCACCGGCCGCCTGGTGGTCGAATATCTGCTGCAACGCTACCCCGCCGGCAGCGGCCTGCGCTGGGCCATGGGGGGCCGCAATGCCGACAAACTCGCCGCCGTGCGCGACGAAGTGGGCGCCCCCGCCGACACCCCATTGGTCGTGACCGACACCAGCGACCCCGCCAGCCTACAGGCGCTGATGGACGCCACGCGCCTGGTGCTGACCACCGTAGGCCCCTACCAGCTGTATGGCAACGAACTGGTGGCCGCCTGCGCCAAGGCCGGGGTGGACTATGTGGACCTGTGTGGCGAGCCCGCCTGGATGCGCCAGATGATCGACGCGCATGAAGCCGCCGCCAAAGCCAGCGGCGCGCGCATCGTGTTCTCGTGCGGGTTCGACTCCATTCCGTTCGACCTGGGCGTGTTCCTGCTGCAAAAGGAATTCCGCCACCGCTTCGGCCACCCCGCCCCGCGCGTGCGCGGCCGGGTGCGCAAGATGAAGGGCACCTTCTCGGGCGGCACCGCCGCGAGCCTCAAGGCCACCATGGCGGCCGCTGCCACCCAGCCCGGTGTGCTGGACCTGCTGAAAAACCCCTTCTCGCTCACCCCCGGGTTTGAAGGCCCGCGCCAGCCCTCGGGCAACAAGCCCATGGTGGACGAGGCTTTGGGCGATGGCGTCTGGGTCGCGCCGTTCGTGATGGCGGCCATCAACACGCGCAACGTGCACCGCTCCAACTTCCTGCTGCAGCACGCCTACGGCACCGACTTTGTCTACGACGAAATGCTCATCACCGGCCCCGGCGAAAAGGGCGAGGCCATCGCCAACGCGGTGGCGGGCGACAAGTCGCTGGGTTCGGACCAAGGCCCCAAGCCGGGCGAAGGCCCTTCGCGCGAGGAACGCGAGAACGGCTTTTATGACGTGCTGTTTTTGGGCACCGACGCCGCAGGCAACACCCTGCGCGTGGGCGTGAAGGGCGACCGTGACCCCGGCTACGGCTCCACCTCCAAGATGATCACCGAAGCGGCGGTATGCCTGCTGCAGGAAGCCACGGAAACACCTGGCGGCATCTGGACCACGGCCCCAGCGATGGGCGACTGGCTCATCGCGCGGCTGCAGGCGAATGCGGGCCTGGACTTCGCGGTCGAGACGCCCTGAACGCGCCGCAGACCAGCGCCCGCATCGGCTGAAGGCCCGGCGCGTCACGGGACGCGCCCTTTTTTGTCGCCCCCTACTTCACTCCACCACCGCCCTGCAGCCCGCCCAGCACGCGTGTGACCAGGGACTGCAGCGAGCCGTCGTTCTGAAAACCGACCGCCTCCGCGCGGGGCGTGTGTAAGGCGGGCAGGCGGCCGAACAGCGTCTCAATATGGGCATCAGGCGCATACCGAATCCACTCGGCGGGATCGGCATCCACCGCGCGGGCAATGGCCTGCACGACCTCTTCCACCGAAGAGCGCAGCACCGGGGGTTGCCAGCACCGTTCGGCCGGCATGCCCTCTGCGGGCAAGCGTGCGGCATGCACCAGGTTATCCAGGCAGCACCCCAGCGACATCCACCATGCCGTGGCTTGCGCCGACACGGGGCAGGTGTACGCCTGCCGCACCCGCAGGGCATGGAAGATCTGGCTCATGAATGCGGAGCCATGGCCCGTTTCTGCCGGGGGCCGCGCCACGATGCCGGGCAGCCGCAGGCTGCGACCATCGATATCGCCACGCCGGCTGTAGTCCGCCACCAGCAATTCCGCCATCCACTTGTGCACCCCGTAGCTGAGCGTGGGCTGCGGCCACTGGCGCTCATCGACCGCCTGGGCGCCCAGCGCGCCATACACCGCCACCGAGCTGGCAAACACCAGCCGCGGGACGGGTGCCCGCCCTGCGCGCACCGGGCGCGCCAGCCCTTCGCACAAGTCCACGGTATCCAGCAAATTGGCCTGCACACCCAGCGCAGGTTCACGCTCGGCCAGCGATCCCGGGACACTGGCCAGGTGAAATACGCAGCCGGGCGGATCGTCTTCCAGGGCGTCGAACAATGCGCGGTCGGCAAAACTACCGACATGCCATTGCACGCCCGGTGCGCAAGATGCAACAGGCCCAACGCGGTCCACCAGCGTCAGGCGCAAGGGCGTACCGGGCACGAGTGGGGCGGACTGCAACCGCTCGGCCAGGGCGGAACCAATGAACCCGCCGGCACCGGTGACGAGCACATGCATCAGCGTGCCCCCGTGCCTGCAGCCACCACGCGCTGGTGCACCACACCAAAAGGCCCCTCACGGCCATCGGGCCAACGCGCCTGCATGCGCACGGTATCGCCGTAGCGCATGAACGGCGTCTTGGCGGCGCCCTCGTCCAGGATCTCGATCACACGCCGCTCGGCCAGGCAGGCTGAGCCTGCATCGCGGGCCTGGTTGGACACGGTTCCCGAACCGATGATGGTGCCTGCCGTGAGCCGCCGTGTGCGGACCGCGTGGGCAATGAGCTGGCCAAAGCTGAAGTTCATTTCGCCGCCATGCGGGTGGCCAAACCATTGGCCGTTGGAGTCCACATGCAGCCGCAGATGCACCCGCCCGTTCTGCCAGGCATCGCCCAGTTCATCCGGCGTCACGGCCAGCGGGGCAAAGCCGGTGGAAGGCTTGGCCTGCAAGAATCCAAAGCCCGTCTTCATTTCGTGCGGGCCCAGCGCGCGCAGGCTCCAGTCGTTGATCTGCACCACCAGGCGGACGCAATTCAATGCTGCTTCAGGCGTCACGCCCATGGGCACCGGGCCACAGACGACGCCGAACTCGCCCTCGAAATCGATCCCATCGGCCTCGCTGGGCAGAGGCACGTCGTCGCACGGGCCCAGAAAGTCGTCGCTCGCGCCCTGGTACATGACCGGGATGGTGTCGAAATGCGGAATGGGTGGCGTGTTGAAAGCGCGCTCCATCAAGCGGCCATGGTTGAGGAAAGCCGATGCATCGAGCCACTGCGGGCTGCGCGGCAGGGGGGCACTGCAGGCCGCCGGGTCGAACGCGAAGATGCCGGTTGCCGTGCCCGCCTCCAGCGCTGCCGTGCGCTCACGCAAAGCGGGTGCCACAGTGTCCCAGTTCTGCAAGGCCTCCAGCAGGCTCGCGGCTATCGGAGCGGCATCGACGGCCTGCAAGCCGGTGGAAGAAACCAGTACCAGGCGGCCGTCCAGGCTACCGTCTTTCAGAGTTGCAAATCGCATCGCCAGTCCTATCAGGAAGAATCAGGAAGAAGGGGTTTCCAGTCGCAGCCCCGCCGCCCGGATCACGCGGGCATAGCGGTCGGTCTCTGCAGTCAGAAATGCGCCAAACTCGCGCGCACTCTGGGTGGGGGTATCGGCACTGCCCAGCAGGGCCAGCTTTTCGCGCAGCTCGGGCTGGGCCAGGATGCGAACGCATTCGGCATTGAGCCGCGCGATGGCCTCGGCGGGCAGGGCAGCAGGAGCCAGCAGGCCAAACCAGCCGGTGACCTGAAAGCCTGCCAGTCCCGGTGTTTCGGCCACAGTGGGCAGATCGGAGGGCAACGCAGGCGAGCGCTGCGCGCCGGTCTGCGCCAGAAGGCGAATGCGCCCGTCCTTGACCATGGGGGCCACGGCCAGGGCGCTGTTGAACATGAGGTTCACCTGCCCGGCCGCCAGATCATTGAGGGCGGGCGCAGCGCCTTTGTAGGGCACATGCAGCAACTGCACTTCGGCCTGCTGCGCCAGCATCTCGCCCGCCAGGTGCAGCACATTGCCGACCCCGGCCGATCCGTAGCTGACTTGCCCGGGCTTGCGCCGAGCCAGGTCAATCAAATCGGGCAGACTGCGGACCGGCAGGGCTGCTGGCACCGCAATCACCATGGGCCCGGGGCTGGCCACCAGGGCTACGGGGGCAAAGTCGCGCTGCGTGTCATACGGCAGCCGGGGGTAAAGGCTGCCGTTGATGGCGTGAGCGGCGCTGACCCACAGCAGCGAATGCCCATCGGTGCTGCGGGCTACGGACTCCGAGGCAATGATGCCGTTGGCACCCGCGCGCGACTCCACCACCACCGGGCTGCCCAGGGCCAGGCCCAGCTTGTCGGCCAGCAGGCGGGCCACCAGGTCCGAACTGCCTCCGGCCGCGAACGGCAGGACGATGCGCAACGGCCGTGAGGGCCAGGTGGCTGCCCAGGTGCTCATGGGCAGCGCCAAGGCACTGGCCAGCAGGGTTCTTCGGTTCAGCATGCCGTGCATGGTTTCAACTCCCATCGCTGATGGTGGTGCCGCCGTCGACCACCAGGTTGTGTCCGGTCACAAAGGCCCCGGCGGGGCTGGCCAGCATGGCGACCACGCCAGCCACTTCCTCGGGTTCTCCGGCGCCGCAGCGGCGTGGCCTGGATGCGCCGCGCCATGAAGGCGTCGTCGGCCATGAGCCGCTCAGCCAGCGGCGTGCGGATGAGGCCGGGCGATACGGCGTTGACCCGTACGCCCATGGGCACCCATTCCACAGCCAGGTTGCGCGCCAACTGGGCCAGCGCCGCCTTGGTCAGCCCGTACAGGCCCATCGACCGGTTGCCGCGCAGGCCCGCGATCCTGGAGATGAGCACCGCGCTGCCGCCGCCCCGCGCTGCCATGCCAGGCAGCACCAAGGCACACAGCCGCGCTGCGGCGCACAGGTTGATGTCAAACACCTGCTGCCAGTCTGCATCGCTGGCATTGGCCAAAGGCCCCGCAGGCCCCTGGATACCGGCATTGCAGACAAGGATGTCCAGCGGCCCGGCGCGCTCCACCAGCGCAGCGATGGCCGCAGGCACCGCCATGTCGGCAGCGATACCGATGGCGTTGGGCAACGACGCAGCGACCTGCTCACAGGCCAGCGCATCGCGGTCAGAGACCACCACCCGGGCGCCCTGCTCGGCCAGGGTGCGCGCAATCGCCAGACCCAGGCCCTGGGTGGCGCCCGTAACCAGGGCGGTGCGACCCTGCAGATCAAAGAGACTCATTCGACCTTGATCCCGGCGTGGCGAATGGCCAAGCCCCATCGCTGCGATTCGCTCTGGATGAACTCGCCAAATGCAGCGGGCGCCAGCGGTGCAGGCTCCAGGCCCAGCGGCCGGTAGCGGCCCAGCACCTCAGGCGACTCCAGCGCCGCCACCACCGCCTTGTGCAGCACTTCGACCACCGGCGCAGGCGTACCCGCGCGCACCATCACACCGTTCCAGCCCGGAGTGTCGAGGTCCGCATGCCCGGCTTCGGTCAGCGTGGGCACCTGGGGCAGCACCTGCAGGCGCAGCTCGCTGCCCACGCTGACCAGCGCGCGCAGCTTGCCTTCGCGCACCAGCGGCAAGCTGGATGCCACCACATCGCACATGAAATCCAGGCGCCCGGCCATCAGGTCCTGCAGCGCGGGCGCTGCGCCCTGATAGGGCACATGGGTCATGCGCGAACGCGTCTTGATGCGCAGCTGCTCGGTCCACACATGGGGCTGGCTGCCCTGCCCGTACGAGCCATAGTTGAGCCCATCACCCGCAGCCGCCGCGCGCAGCAGGTCGGCCAGAGTCTGGAACGGACTGCCCGCAGGCACGACCACGACCAGCGGCGACTTGAACAAGCGCGTCAGGGGGGCAAAGTCCTTGAGAGGGCTGAAGCTCAGCTTGGCGTACAGCGCTGGGTACATGGCCAGCGGGCCGATGTCTGCGTACAGCAAGGTGTGGCCATCGGCGGGCTGCTGCTTGACGTACTGAGCCGCCAGTTGCGCGGCACCTCCGGGCTTGTTTTCCACCACCACGGCTTGCTGCATGCGCTCTCCCAGCTTCTGCACCAGCAGGCGCGACATCGCGTCGCCAAAGCCCCCGGCCGGGTAGGGCACCACCCAGCTCAACGGGCGCGCGGGATACGGGGTTTGTGCCAACGCCCAGGGCGTCAGCGCTGCGGACGCTGCAGCGCCCAGCCATTGACGGCGCGTGCTCATGGCTGCTCCTTGGCAGGTGCGGCCACCGACGCATCAAAGCGCCCATCGACAAGCACAAACAGCATGCGGCACGGCGCACCCGAGCGGTTGGCCCAGGCGTGGTTGGTGCCCCGCTGCACCACCACACTGCCAGGGCACAGCTGCACTTCGCCCTCATCCAGGATCAGCGTCAGTTCGCCTTCGATCACCACACCGTAGTCCACCGATTCGGTGCGGTGCATCAGCGGGTGGGGGGAGTCGGCCTTCACCGTAGACGCCGCAGCGTCGCCCACCTGGCGGAAGGCGTCGTGCATGCGTTCGGCACCGTAGGCCAGAAACTCCGGCGTGTCCGGCGGGATGTCCACAAACCGGAAGCGCGTTCCACCCTGCGGGGGCGGCAGCACCAGCGGGCCGAGCGTCGGGTCCGGGCCGTTGTCCACGACCGCGGGCGATTCGGAGGTGCTCCACACTTCGTGGAACACGGTGCCTGGGATGGCGGCGATCTCGACCACCGTGGGCAACGGCCCATCGCTGGCAATGATGGCCCGACCTTGCGCGTTGTGACCGGTAACCACGCGGTGGATGGATGGAAAACCCATGAACGAACTCCTGACTCAATCTTCAAAAATGGCGACCGCGCGCGTCCAGCCTGCTGAGGCGCCGCGGATCTTGTGGGGGAAGCAGCTGATGGTGAAACCCGTCGGCGGCAGCGCCTCCAGGTTGTGCAGCTTTTCCAGGTGGCAGTAGCCGATGTCGCGGCCCGCCTTGTGGCCCTCCCAGATCAGGGCCTTGTTGCCGGTTTCCGCCACGCGCTGGGCGGTGTATGAAAACGGTGCGTCCCAGCTCCAGGCGTCGGTGCCCGTGAGGCGCACACCGCGTTCCAGCAGGTACATGGTGGCCTCGTAGCCCATGCCGCAACCAGCGCCCAGGTAGTCCTTGTGCCCGTAGCGCGAGCCCGCGCGGGTGTTGACCACCACGATGTCGAGCGGCTGCAGTGTGTGGCCGATGCGGGCCAGCTCGGCCTCCACATCGGCAGCGGTGGCCACATAGCCATCGGGCAGGTGGCGGAAGTCCAGCTTCACACCCGGCTGAAAGCACCATTCCAGCGGCACTTCGTCAATCGTGATGGAGGGGCGGGCTCCGCCGTTCTTCGCGTCCTGCGTGGAGTGGAAGTGCCACGGCGCATCGAGGTGCGTTCCATTGTGCGTGGTCAGCGTCACCCATTCGGCGGCAGCTGCTTCGCCATCCGGGTAGTCCTCAGGCCGGGTGCCCGGGATCATGGCCATGAATTCGGGCAGCGTGTCGGCGTGCTTCTGGTATGTGATCTTGGGCGCCAAGGGAGGCGGGTCGGACAGGACATCGTTTTCCAGATAGATGGAAAGGTCCACGAAGCGGCGTTTGGGTTTGGTCATGGCAGGGGGTACACAGCTCACTCGGGCACCACACCCACGGTGCGGGCGAGGGCCTGGTGAATCTGGATTTCGGATTGGTAGAACTTGTCGAGGGCGGCCAGTGACAGAGGCTCCTGGGGCTCGGTGCCATTGGCGCGCAGAAAGCTCTGGACCTCGGTGTCGCGCAGGGCCACGCCAAAGGCCTGGTGCAGGCGACGCACCGCCGCGTCGGGGGCATGGCGCGCCACCAGCAGCGCACCCCAGGCGGTGTACTCAAAGCCTTTGAGTGCTGCAGACTGCTGGCTCAAGGGCGCGATGTGCGGCAGCAGCGCAGGCGCTTTGGCGGCGGTGCTGCCGAAGGCACGCAGCTTGCCCGTCTCCAGCATGTTCAGCGCTGCGCCGCCCAGCGGCACAAAGGACAGATCGATCTGATTGCCCATGAGGTCTTGCACGACCGGTGGCACACCCCGGTACGGCACGTGCACCAGCGGCACGCCACACAGGCACGCCCATTGCGTCCCCATCAGGTGGATCATCGAACCTTGACCGATGTGCCCAAAGGTCAGCGGCTTGCCTGCGGCCGCCGCTTGCCGCGCCATATCCAGTAACTGTGCATGGGTGGTGGCGGGCATGTCGGCCCGGCCTGCCAGCACGTAGCTGGTCCGCCCCAGTGTGCCAATGGCGCGCATCTGCTCGGGCTTGTAGCGCGCGCTGGCCAGTGACAAGGGGGTGAGGATGGGCTCGGTCTGCGACGCAACGACCAGCGTTGCACCGTCGGCAGGCGCGTTCAGCATGCGCTGCACGCCGATGGAGCCACCGGCGCCCGGCAGGTTCTCGATGACGATGGTCTGGCCCAGTTCGCGCTGCATCACTGTCTGGAGCTTTCGGGCGAACACGTCGCTGGGGTTGCCCGCAGGCTGGGGAACGATGAAGGTGATGTGCCGCCCCGACTGAGCGCGGACCCACGGCGCAGCCATGCCTGCTGCCGCCGCCACCAGACAGGCGCGGCGGCTGAGCCGAGTCTGCTGGGTCTGCACTGAGGAAAAAGGCGTGCTCATGCCATGCCTTTCACTGCGACTGCAGTACCCGGAGCACGATGAATGCGTGCAAATGCATAGACCGCCACTGCATCAATCACCAAGGCGGCCACCCCCAAGCTGCCATAGCCCCAGGCCTTGACCAGCGTGCCACCGAGGATGGGACCAATGGCCGCACCAAACATCAGCATGGCAGGAGTCGCGGCCAGCGCACGGCCACTGGGGTCCAGCCGCGCCAGCACGCCAAAGGCAAAGGTGTGCGTGAAGATCATCACGGCCGCAAACACGGCGGCGGCCGCCGCATAGGGTGCAAACACGGGCGAGTTCATGATCACCACCACCAGAAAAGCCTGCAGCGCAGGTCCCGCCAGCAGCACGTTGCGGGCTGCCCAGCGCTTTTCCAGCACCGCCGCCAGGGCCGCAGGGAAGAGGTTGACCACCCCCAGGGCAATGAGCACCCCGGTGACCGCCTGCATGCCATAACCACGGTCGCTGCCCACGCGCTCCAGAAAGCTGAAGGTCATGGACTGCACCAATCCCAGGGCCGCGATGCCTGTCACGCCCCACCAGACGGCGGCAGGCAAAGGCGTGGCAGGCGTCCGTGAACGCTCCGCACCACCCGCTATGTCAGGCGCGGGAAACGCCACTGCCGCAGTCATCGCCCCCACCGCCATGACACCGGCAAACACCTGGAACAGCACCGGCCCGCCCTGCTGCGCCACCAGCACCGGCGTGCCGCCAAGGAACACGATGGCAAACACCCCCAGCGCCATGCCCACCAGCGCGAACAGGCGGTGGGGGTTCTGGCTGCGGGCGATGGTGCCATGCGTAACGCTCAGGGCCGCGCCCGCAGCCACCCCGGCAACGCCGTGCAACAGGGCCAGCAAGGCAAACTGTTGCGTGGTGGAGGCTGCGGCAAATGCCACGGCAGCGCCAGCAAACCCTGTGGTAGCCACGCTGCGCCCACGCAGCAACTGGAAGAACGGCGCCAGCAGCAGGCTGGCCGCGACCGCCCCGGCCAGAAACAAGGTAGCCAGCAGGCCCGCCTGCTGCGGGTCAAAGCGGTACACCGAGATCAGCGTGCCCACCCACACCGGCAACGCGACCAGATCGACCATGCCCGCGCAATGGCCCACCATCAGGGCCACGCGGCCCCGCAGCGAATTGGTTGTGATCATGGCGACCTCGCTTCAGATGGGCTCAGCCAACGCCATGAGGGACTCCCGCATGATGCGCGAGTGCTCTTCCTTGTCGCCGCCGTCGATCTCGATCTCGCCCAGGCGTGCCGAGTTCTCCACCACCATGCGGCAGCGCTCCCAGCGGCGGCTTTCAAAGGCCGCCAACGCAGCCGGCATGTCGCCCGCTGACTGCGCCAGTTCATCGGCCAGCACCAGCGCGTCCTCGATGCCGATGCAGGCGCCCGATGCAAGGTGGGGCGTGGTAGCGTGCACCGTGTCGCCGATCAACACCACGCGTCCGCGTGACCAGGGTCGGGGCATGAGCAGCCCCTCCAGCGGGCGGTACACGATCTGCGAGTCCGGGCCGATCTGGCTGCGGATAGCTTGCAGCGTGGGGGCAGTAAAGCCCTCCAGCAGCGCGCGCAGGGTGTCCACAAACGTCGCGGGATCGACATGGTCGTTGGTGGGGCGCGGCTCGGTGACGAAGAGGTACATCTCGGTCTTGGAGACCGGGTTCACGCCGGGTTTGATCTGGGGCCCCATCCACATGGTGGCCGTCTCGATCTCTGGCGGCCGGGGCAGCACGGCGCGCCACACCGCCTGGCCGCTGTAGCGCGGCCGTGGGGCGTTTTCAAACACGGCTTCGCGCACCTTGGAGTAGAGCCCGTCCGCGCCGATCACCAGGTCATAGCGCTGGCGCTGGCCGTCGGTGAAAGTCACCAGCACCCCGTCAGCCTGCTGGTCGATGGCAGCGAAGGTGCAGCCCAGACGGACATTGGCGCCCGCTGCGCGGGTGGCCTCGGCCAGGATGCGGGCCAGCACCGGGCGCAGGATGGCGCCGCCCCCCGGCACATCGTCGCCCGCAATGCGGGGCGTGGGCAGCGTGGCCACCAGGGGGCCATGGGGGAGGTGCAGGTTCACGCCGTCCGAGGCGTTGCCCTGGGCCAGAAAGGCCTCCAGAACACCCAGACGCCGCAGCGCCCGCAGCGTCGCGCCACCCAGGCTGATGCCGGCGCCATAGCTGCGCCAGCCCGGGTCGATCTCGACCAGATCCACCTTGGCGCCCTGCTTGCGCAGCTCAATGGCCGCTGCCATGCCGGAAAATCCGCCGCCAATAACCAGGATGCGTTGGGAAGATAGGCTCATGGGTTTGTCTCCTTGTTCATTTTTTTGGATTCGCCAGATGGACGTCGCCATTGGCTTGCAGGACCAGGGGTACGGGGGTGAGCGCATCGCCCAGGCACGGCCCCAGAGTGCACACCCCGGTGGCGATGTCAAACAGTGCGCCGTGGGCCGCGCAGACGATGCGGTCACCAGCCGCATTCAGATACCGGTCTTTGCGCCATGCCATCGGGACGCCATCGTGGGGGCAGACGTTGGCATAGGCATGCAAACGCAGGCCCTGCCGCACGACGATGACCGTGTCCTGGCCGTGGCCTGCGGGGTCAAAGCCCCGCGATGCGCCGTCGGGCAGGTCGCTCCAGTGGCACAGCTTCATGGTGCCGGCTCAATGGTGCGCCTGCGCTGGCGGCGGGCCCGAGGGCGCCCACTTCTCGCGGTGCTGGAACAGGAACAGCTGCGAGGCATCGGCGCCCATCGGCACCTCCCGCGGCGCCCAGGTGTTGTCGTGCTGGTCCATGTCTGCGTCGTATTCGACATGGCAGCCCAGGGGCGAGTTGAAGTACCAGAACCAGTTGCTGCCGAACCGGTGGCGCCCGGGGCCCCAGAAGCTCTGGTAGCCCTTCTCCACAAAGCGGGTACCAGCCAGCAGCAACTCAGTGGGGCCGCCCATGTGGAAGGTGAAATGCTCGCAGCCTTTCATGAACGGGGGCGTCTGGATCATGAACAGCGTGTGGTGGTCTTGCGTGCCCGCAGGGCGCAGGAAGGGGCCGACGCCTGTGAACCGGTCTGTGCAGACAAAACCCAGGCGGGCATAAAACGCCTCGGCCTTGGCCGCGTCCGGAACGAAGTACACGACATGCGACAGCGAGCGGGGTCGCGCCACCAGGTCTGGCGGCAGACCCAGCGCGTTGGGAGCCCGCTGCGGCGCGGCCCCGGGGGCGTTGACGGATTCGGCAGGCAGCGAAAGCGGCTTGCGCACGGTGACCTGGAACGCGAGGGCAAAGCCCAGGTCGTCCGTGGTGCGCAGCACGTCGCCCTGGCGCACCACCACGCGGTCGCGGGTCAGTTCGGCCTCGATGGCATCGAGCGTGGCCGCGTCGGCTACGCCGTAGATGGTTTCGCGCAGCAGGCTGGCTGTGCCCAGCGAAGGCGGCAACGCCGGGTCGTCCTGAGCGCGTATCTCCACGGCTGTCCCGTCCAGTGCCTCGAAGCGCCCGCCCTGTGCTGTCACCCCGACCGGGGTCAGCCCGTAGTCCGTCAGGTATTGCGCGCAGGCGGCGATATCGTCCACGCCAAAAACCAGCGCGTCGGGTCCAATGATGTTCATCTCTTGATCCTTTGTGGTGTCAGTGGTGCGGTGGGGCTTCAAGCCCTGCAGGCGGTGTGTCCGCCCAGGACTTCTGCCACCCAATCCGCGATGTAGTGGCCCGCATTGATGCTGTTGTCAAAGCTCGCGTGCTGCGAGCCGCCTTCGCGGTCGGTGAACACCTTGAGTTCTCGCCGGGGGCTGTTGACCAGCTGCTCGTAGGTGCGGTGCGCCCACTTCAGCGGGATTTGCGAATCACGCTCGCCGTGCGTGACCAGGAAAGGCACGCGGATCTTCTCGACCACGCCGTCCAGGTGCACGTTCTGCGCGATCCGCATGAAGTCGTCGATGTCCTTGGCACCCCATACCCAGCACACGTGGGCCCAGTAGTGCGGCACCGGGAAGTCGCCTTCTTTCTGCAAGCGGCGTTCTTGCACGTCCCGCCAGTCGTGGTTCGCGCCCCAGGCCACGCCGCAGGCAAAGCGCGGCTCCATCGCCACACTGCGCGGGCAGTAGTAACCCCCCAGGGACACGCCTTCGCAGCCGATGCGTTTCGGGTCCACGGCGGGGTGTTGCTCCAGCCAGTCCACCACGCGGCTGGCCCAGTGCTCGGTGTCGTACCGCGCGGTCAGTCCGTGCAGACGCAGGGCTTCGCCGGTCCCTGGCTGATCCACAACCAGGGAGGACACGCCACGGTGGGCCAGCCACGCAGGCAGTCCAACCAGGTGCTTCATTTCCTTGGTCGAGTCCAGCCCGTTGAGCTGCACCAGAATCGGCACCCGCTGGCCCGGCCGGAGCCCCTTGGCCGGGTAATAGAGGGCAGAGAGGTGGGTTCCCTCGTACGGAATTTCCACGCGCTCCAATGGATCGCCCAGCAGGGCCGAGCCTTTGAGGAACAGCTCCAGTTCGCGGCGGTAGATGGTCAGGCGGCCCGGTGCGTTGTGCGCCTGCAGCCGCTCAGCGGTGATCAGGTAGCTCGCAGCGCGCCGGTACTTCTCACCGGCCGAAAGCATGCGACCCCGGGTTTCGTCTTCTTCAGCCAGTCCGCAGAGCTTGTCGGCCATGCGCACCCAGGTCTCGCGAAAAGCCTGCGTGCCAGCAGCATCCGGGGCCTTGGCGGCCTCTTGCAGGGGGGCGCACATCTCCTCGATTTCGCCGATCCGCGCGCCCATTTCAATGGCGAGATCGACGGACAGGTTCCAGACGTAGTTGGTGGGGAAATACTTGAACATCTATTTCAGACTCAGGGTTGGGAACTGCGGGGGCGCCGCGTGATGCCGATGCTGGAGAAGAAGCGGGCCGTGGCGGGGTCTGCGAAGTCCGGCACAAAGCGGAAGGCCCGGATCTGGCCGCCCTCGATGCGCAGCACATCGCTGCCGACGATGCGCTCCACGCCCGCCTTCTCATACAGCGGGCTGCGCACCTCCAGCTGGGCGGTCAAATCACTGGCGCGCACCTCCACCGAAAGCACAGTGAGCCGTGCGCGCGGCTGCACCACGGTCTGGTCGATGTAGAGCGCCAGGCAGGTCGGGTTGTCCATCGGCGCAGTGCAAGCCGGGTAGTCCGATCGCTCGACATCCGGGGCGATCAGCGCACGCACCGCACCCATGTCTGCCGCGTGCACGGCCTGCACATAGCGGTCGAAAACCGCCTGCAGCTCGGCGGGCGTGGCGGCATGGACCAGCGCGCAGGCGGCCAGCAGGGGCAACGCCATCAGAGATTTGTGGGTCATGGTGTGCAGTGCGAATGTGCGAGGTCAGTGCTTGATCCACAGAGGAATGGCGATCCCGATGCCCAGCACGTTGTTCTTGGTGGTATTGGCGGCGTAGAGGCCCCGCTGGTAGCTCAGGCTCACGCTGAAGGGGCCGGCGTTGTAGTTGAGCGAGGGCCCCAGCGCAAAGCTGCGTGCGCGGTTGTTCTGGATGGTGGCGCCGCCTTGCTTGTCGTCCGTGAACTGGTGAAGGTACGAACCCACCATGCCCATCTTCCAGGGGCCGACGTTCCAGCCAGCGGTGAATTCGCCCACATAGCCGCTGCCCGAGCGGTAATGGGTGGTGCTGTTTTCACGGTTCACCATCAGGCGGTTGATGAGGCCAATATCCAGGCCGCTCGGATCGGTGTGGCGAATCCCGAGCACCGGCTGGACCGAGGTGTAGCCGGTGGACACGCTGGGCCGGTGCGGGTCGTAGGAGCCATTGGGCAGCGCGATGTCCAGGCCCGCCACGGCATAGGTCTTGTCTGTCAGGCTCCAGCGCAGCACGGCGGGCGAGACGGTGATGTTGGCCACCCCGCTGTGCCGCTCGCCGTGGCCGGCGACGTCGGTGCGCAAGGAGACGGCAGGAATCACCAGCTGCGAATACAGCCGTGCGCCCAGCACCGTCATGTCGTAAGACGCCAGCAGCCGCGTGGTGGCCGAGGTTGCGCTCAGCTTGAACGGGATGGGTCGCTTGTCGCCGTGGTTGTCATACAGACCGCTGGAGGTGGTGTGGTGCACCTGCTCCAGCACAAACAACCCGGGAATGGGCGGCAGGCCGGCCACGTATTCGCCGGTCGATCCGACCGGGAAGGGCGACACGCCCCCTTCGAAAGCCTGGGCCTGGGGTGCGCTCAGCAGGCTCAGCAACATGCAGCCCGCCGCCTGCCCGGCGCGGGAAAGTACCGTCTTCATCGTTGTCTCCTTGTTCTACGCATCCAGCCAGGCTGGGCGTGTTTTCGCTTTGCTCGACAGGGCCTCGGTAGCACGGGTGAGCCCCTCATCGGGTCTGCCAGGTGGCAGGACGGGAGCGAGATTAAGATCGGCCTTAACTTAGATCAAATGGATTGATTCCATTCGCAGTATTGATCCCATGAATAGTTCAGGGACTCTGCGGGCCCCTGTTGCATCTGGCTGGGAGCGTGGAAGAAACCACATACCGTCATCGATGCCTGCCGACCATGCGCTTTAACAAACTGGACCTGAACCTGCTCGTGGCACTGGACGCCCTGCTCACCGAACGCAGCATCAGCCGCGCCGGGGAGCGCCTGCACCTGAGCCAGCCCGCCACCAGCAACGCGCTGGCGCGCCTGCGCACCTATTTCGACGATGAGCTGCTGGTGCAGCAAGGCCGCACCATGGTGCTGACGCCGCGTGCCGAGGGACTGCTGGACCCCGTGCGCGAGGTCCTGATGCGCATCGACAGCACCATCGCAGAAAAGCCCCGGTTCGATCCCGCCACATCCACCCGCAGCTTCACCCTGCTGGTGTCCGATTTCACGACCACGGTGCTCATGCAACCGCTGATCGAGCAGCTGTTTCAGGAAGCGCCCGGGGTGCAACTGCACCTGCGTGCGCAGAACAATCGGCCTGTCGAGCAGTTGGAGGAATACGGGGCCGACGTCCTCATCATTCCCGAGCAATACGCCTCGCCCAGGCACCCGAGCGTCACGCTGTTCGAGGAAACCTACCTGTGCATCACCTGGGAGGGGAACCCCCACATCTCCGAAGCGCTGAGCTTTGACGACTACCTGGCCGCCGGCCATGTGGTGGCCGACTATTCGGGCGCGCGGCACATCCCGGCGTTCGACGGCTGGTTTCTCGAACGCTTTGGCGTGAAGCGCCGCATTGAGATTTCGGCCCCCACCATGGCCGCCCTGCCCAGCCTGGTGATTGGCACCCACCGTGTGGCCACGGTGCACAAACGCATCGCCCTGCGTGCCGTTCAGCTCGGCCTGCCCGTGCGCATCTGGGAGCCGCCCCTGGAGATTCCGCCCATGCGCCAGAAGCTGCAGTGGCACCGGCACCGCGACAAGGACCCGGGGCTGGAGTGGCTGCGCGAGCGGGCCATCGCCGTGGCCGCGCGCATCTAGCCCACGCATGCCGCTGCGCTGCAGTGCGGTGCGGTGGGGTGGGGTGCGCAAAATGTCCCGTTTTGATCGGAAACCTGGCCGAACACCGCCGCTATTGCCGAGGTGCGCAAGCCACAATCGGAACCCTTCGACGGCCACTTCCGCAACACCATGCCCTCTTCCCTGCGCCCCCGCGACCTCGCCCTGGCCCTGCTCGTCATCGTGGTCTGGGGCCTCAACTTTGCTGTCATCAAGGTGGGCGTGGCCGGAGTGCCGCCCCTGCTGCTGGGCGCGCTGCGCTACCTGCTCGCAGCCTTCCCCGCACTGCTGTTCGTCAAGCCTCCCAAGGTGCCCCTGCGGCTGTACCTGCTGTACGGCATGACCATGGCCGTGGGCCAGTTTGCGCTGCTGTTCACCGCCATCCACATCGGCATGCCCTCGGGCCTGGCCTCGCTGGTGCTGCAGTCGCAGTCGTTCTTCACCCTGCTGCTGGCCGCGTGGTGGCTGCGCGAAAAATGGCATGGCAACCAGGTGGCAGGCCTCGCGCTGGCGGGCTGCGGGCTGGTGCTGATCGGCAGCGCGCATGGCGCCTCCATGCCCCTGGCAGGCTTTGCGCTGACCGTGGCGGCAGCCGCCATGTGGGGCTGCGGCAATATCGTCACCCGCGCTGTGGGGCGGTATGGGCCGATGAACAAGTTTGCCTTCATCGTCTGGTCCAGCGTAGTGGCGCCGCTGCCTTTTGTGGCGCTGTCGCTGTGGCTGGACGGGCCCGCCACGGTGTGGGCGGCCGTGCAGCACCTGTCCTTCCAATCGATGGCCGCCGTGGCCTATATCGCGTGGATTTCGACGCTGCTGGGCTTCGGGCTGTGGACCTACCTCATGTCGCGCTACCCCGTGAACCGCGTGGCGCCGTTCACGCTGCTGGTGCCCGTGGTGGGCCTGACCACGGGCTGGGTGGCGTTTGGCGAGCAGTTGCTGCCCGTGCACTTTGCAGGCGCCGGGCTCTTGATGGCGGGCTTGGTGGTCAACGTGTTTGGCGGCCCGGCCTGGGCGGCCATGATGGGACGGCTGCGCGGCGCCCAGTAAACGGTCGGTCGGACGCAGGCCGCTACATCGCCAGCGGCAATTCGGTGGTCGAGAGCACGTTGCGCAGCACCATGAACGAGCGGACCTGCCGCACCCCCGGCAGGTAAAGCAGCTGCTCGGCATGCAGGCGGTTGAAACTGTCGTTGTCGCGCGTGCGCACCAGCATGAAGTAGTCGAACTCGCCGGTGACCACATGGCATTCCATGCAGCCGGATACCTTGGCAGCCGCCTTTTCAAACTCGGCAAACGACTCGGGCGTGGAGCGGTCCAGCACCACCCCAATCATCACCAGCATGCCCGCACCCACCGCCTGGGGGTTGAGCAGCGCCACCACCTTATCGATGAGTCCCAGACGCCTGAGGCGCTCCACCCGGCGCAGGCAGGCGGGAGGGCTCAGATGCACCTTCTCGGCCAGTGCCACGTTGGAGAGCGACGCATCACGCTGCAGCTGACGCAGGATGGCTTTGTCGGTGCGGTCCAGCTCGGCCGAGACATCAGCCAGCGGCGCATTCTTGGGACGAACTTTTGTTGCGCTCATAGGTCACCCAGAGAAATATTTACCGCTCATATTCTTATCCATTAACCTTAAACACTGAAATTTTGGAAAATTTTGCAACCACTTGACGCGCGTGTTTTTCTACGATGAAGGCACTGCAAGCCCCCCGCTTGCGCCTCCTCTTCATCGACCGGAACACCGCCATGAACCTGCAGAAATTTGCCCGCCACCCGCTCACCTTCGGCCCCTCTCCCATCACGGCGCTGCCGCGCCTGTCGGCCCACCTCGGCGGCAAGGTGCACCTGTACGCCAAGCGCGAGGACTGCAACTCGGGCCTCGCCTTCGGCGGCAACAAGACGCGCAAGCTCGAATACCTGATCCCCGAGGCCATCGCAGGCGGCTACGACACGCTGGTCTCCATCGGCGGTATCCAGTCCAACCAGACGCGCCAGGTGGCCGCCGTGGCTGCACACCTGGGCATGAAGTGCGTGCTGGTGCAAGAGAACTGGGTCAACTACTCCGACGCGGTGTACGACCGCGTAGGCAACATCGAGATGAGCCGCATCATGGGCGCCGACGTGCGCCTGGACGCCGCAGGCTTTGACATCGGCATCCGCCCCAGCTGGGAACAGGCCATGGAGGACGTGAAGAAGGCTGGCGGCAAGCCCTTCCCCATCCCCGCAGGCTGCTCCGAGCACCCGTACGGTGGCCTGGGCTTTGTGGGCTTTGCCGAGGAGGTGCGCCAGCAAGAAAAAGAGCTGGGCTTTCAGTTCGACTACATCGTCGTGTGCTCGGTCACGGGCAGTACGCAGGCGGGCATGGTGGTGGGTTTTGCCGCCGATGGCCGTGCGCGCAAGGTGATCGGTATCGATGCCTCCGCCAAGCCCGAAAAGACCCATGCCCAGGTGCTGCGCATCGCGCAGAACACCGCCAAGCTGGTGGAGCTGGGCCAGGAGATCACGGCCGAGGACGTGGTCCTGGACACCCGCTACGGCGGCCCCGAGTACGGCCTGCCCAACGAGGGCACGCTCGAAGCGATTCGCCTGTGTGCGCGCCAGGAGGGCATGCTGACCGACCCGGTGTACGAGGGCAAGTCCATGCACGGAATGATCGACATGGTGCGCAAGGGCGAATTCCCCGAAGGCTCCCGCGTGCTCTATGCGCACCTGGGAGGGGTGCCGGCGTTGAACGCCTACAGCTTTCTTTTTCGCAACGGCTGATGCGTCCACGGAGCAGCAACGGCTGGCGCAGCTGGCCGGGCTGTCATTGATCTGAGCGCCTGTTCGAAAGTGCCCTGGCCGCAAGGCCGGGCCCACCCGCTTCCCCGTCCCAAGGAGTCCCCATGAAGTGCTTGCAGCTTGTCAGTCGGCGTAGCGTGATCCTCGTGGCGGCAGCCGCGGCGGGGCTGGGACTCGGCACGTGGCGGCTCGCCTATGCCGACAGTTATCCCGCCAAGCCGGTGCAGTTGGTCGTGCCCTTTCCGCCAGGGGGCGCCGTGGACATCGTGGGCCGCACCATCAGCAAGAAGCTGGGCGACCGGCTGGGCCAGCCCATCGTGGTGGAGAACAAGGCGGGCGCAGGTACGGTGGTGGGTGCAGCGTATGTGGCCAATGCGCCCGCCGATGGCTACACGCTGCTGATCAGTTCTGGCTCCACCTTCACCGTAAACCCCGCGCTGAACGCCAAGCTGCCCTACGACCCCGTCAAAAGCTACGAGCCCGTCGGCCTCGTCGCCCGTGTGCCCCTGATTCTGCTGGCCCACCGCGATGTACCCGTCAACAACCTCCGGCAGCTGATCGCTGCCGTTCAGCGCACGCCCGACAAGTTCTCCTACGGCTCGTTTGGCAACGGAACCACGGGGCATTTCGCAGCCGAGCTGACCTGGTCGGCCGCGGGCATCAAGCTGATGCACGTACCTTACCGGGGCAGCGCCCCCGCCATGGCCGACCTGATGGGCGGGCAGATCCCCTTCACCATCGACACCGTGGCGGCAGCACTGCCACAGCTCAAGGCTGGCAAGATCAAGGCCATCGCCGTCACGGGCGCCACGCGGGCCACGCAGCTGCCCGACGTGCCCACGGTGGCAGAAAGTGGCTTCCCGGGGTTCTCGGCCGATTCCTGGCTGGCCGTGGTCGCGCCGCGCGGCCTGCCCGCCGAGGCGAAGGCCAAATTGCACAAGGCCCTGGCCGAGACCCTGGCGGACGCCGAAATCCGCAGCAAGCTCATAGCCGCAGGGCTGGAGCCGTCTTACGCCACGGGCGATGCCGTGCTGGCGCAGATCGAGGACGAGCTGCCACGCATGCGGGCGATTGCGCAACGGGCGCAAATTCGTGCGGAGTGAACGCAGCGCTCTTCCGGCGCCTCAGTCCCGCAGCCAGGTCAGCATGTGGGGATAGGCATGTGGACCGCCAGGCACCTGCTGCGCAGGCAGCAGGGTGAGCCCCGCAGCAGCCAGCCCCGAAGCCCCCAGGTACACCCCCAGCTCGAAAGCGGTGCGCAGCCCGGCGGACCGTCCGTGGTATCCGCCGTCGTGAAACAGCACCGCGGGATCCATCCCCAGGTGGCACAGCGCGGCCCACGCCCAGGCGGTGGCCTCGATCTCACCGCCATGGGGCACTGCGGGCAGGTCCTGCAGTGCATCGTCCAGGGTGGGGCGCTGTGCGGCAGGCACCACCGCCAGGTGGCCAGCCTCGTGCAGCAGGTCACCGGGCCAGCGCAACCGCGCCCGGTCCACGCGCAGCCCGCCCCGCTCGATGCGGAGGCCAGGCAGAAAGCTGTCGTCTGGCACCTCGGCCTCGCAGACCGCAAGGCCGATGCTGCGCAGAAAATCCAGGATGCGATCTGTCAATCCACCGGGGTCCGCTGCCGACACAGCCGCGATGGCAACGTCTGCCGTGCTCATGTTTGCAACAGGTCTGCCACCTGGCTGCGCAGCAGCGCGGGCTGCACGGCCTGAGATGCTACAGGACGGCCCACATTCAGCCCCACCCGGCTGTAGAACCCCCGGCGAAACGGCCGCACCATGGCGCCACCCTTTTCAATGCGGCTGAAGTACGAGCCCCACAGGTTGGTCAGCGCCATGGGGATCACCGGGGCCTCGACGCCCTCGGCCGTCGCCCGCTCGATGATCTTCATGATGCCGCCCTTGAATTCCTGCAGCTGCCCGTCCTTGGTGATGCCCCCCTCAGGAAAGATGGCCAGCAGGTCGCCTTCGCGCAACACCTGGGCCGCGCGGTCAAAGGCTGCTTCGTAGGTCTTCGGGTCTTCCTTGTACGGCGCAATCGGGATCGCCTTGGCCAGGCGGAACAGCCAGCCCAGCACGGGCACGCGGAAGATGCGGTGGTCCATGACGAAATAGATGGGGCGCGGGCTGGCCGCCATGAGCAGCACCGCATCCACAAAGCTCACGTGGTTGCACGCCAGGATGGCTGCGCCGGTGGACGGCAGGTTCTCGTCGCCTTGCACCTTGAAGCGGTACACGAACCGCGAAGACACCCAGGCGACGAAGCGCAGCAGGTACTCGGGCACCAGCATGAAGATATAGAACGCCACCACGGCGTTGGCCAGGCCGGTGAGCAGGAAAATCTGCGGCACCGTGAAACCCGCGCCCAGCAAGGCGCCGGCGATGAGCGAACTGCCGATCATGAACAGCGCGTTCAGGATGTTGTTGGCCGCGATGATGCGCGCACGGTGCGTGGGCTGGCTGCGCATCTGGATCAGTGCATACATGGGCACGCTGTACAGGCCCGCAAACAGGCTGAGCAGCGCCAGGTCGAGCATCACGCGCCAGTGCGCGCCCTGGGCCATGAAGGCGGCCAGGCCCATGATCTCGGACGCCGGCAGGCTGCGCGACGCGAAGTACAGGTCGATGGAGAACACGCTCATGCCGATGGCGCCCAGCGGCACCAGGCCGATCTCGACATGGCGGCGCGAGAGCACCTCGCACAGCAGCGAGCCCACACCAATGCCGATGGAGAACACCACCAGCAGCAGCGACGCCACCTGCTCGTTGCCATGCAGCACGTTTTTGGCCAGGCTGGGGAACTGGCTCAGGAACACCGCGCCAAAGAACCACATCCAGCTGATGCCCAGCAGCGAGCGGAACACCACAATGTTCTCGTGCGCCAGCTTGAGGTTGCGCCAGGTTTCGGTGAAGGGATTCCAGTTGATGGTCAGGCCCGGATCGGTGGCCGGCACCGAGGGGATGAACTGCGCCACCGCGCGCCCGACCAGTGCAGCCACCACACAGGCCACGGCCACCGTGGTGTGGCCGATGCCCGGGATGGCCACCAGCAGTCCACCCGCCACATTGCCCAGCAGGATGGCCACAAACGTGCCCATCTCGACCATGCCGTTGCCACCCGTCAGCTCACGCTCGTTGAGCACCTGGGGCATGTAGGCAAACTTGACCGGGCCAAACAGCGTGGAGTGCACGCCCATCAAGAAGGTGCACAGCAGCAGGATGGGGATATTGCCCGAGATGAAACCCACGGCCGCCACCAGCATGATGGCGATCTCCAGGTTCTTCACGAACCGGATCATCTTCGTCTTGTCGTACTTGTCGGTCAGCTGGCCCGACGTGGCCGAGAACAGCAAGAACGGCAAGATGAACAGCGCGCCGATCACCAGCCCCGCCATGGCCGGCGGCAGCCAGTCCACGCTGAGCTGGTAGGTCACCATCACCGTGAAGGCGAACTTGAAGAGGTTGTCATTGGCCGCCCCAGAGAACTGGGTCCAGAAGAATGGCGCAAACCGCCGCTGGCGCAGCAAGGCAAACTGGTTCGGGTCCTCGTGCGTGGGTGCGGGGGCCACGCTGGTGGAGGCGGTGTCGGGGCTCATGCGTTTCTCCTCGTTTCCGATGGGTTGGCTTGTTGGAATTTTCCGGACCTGCGCTTCATGCGCCGGATCTGCGGGCGACACCCACGGCGTGGGCGCCATTCTGCCCGGACGGCATGACCCGCGGCATCGCCGCCGCGTCACTGTGGCGCAAAGCCACCAGCGCCCCCAGTGCCCTCAGCACCGGCCAGGCCGCGCCCGCCGCCAGCACATGCTTGAGGCTGTGGCCTGACACCCATCCGCCCGTGGCCTCGAACACCGAGTGGTCTGCCGCCTCCAGCAGCTTGGCCAGGGCGTACAGCACCACCACCACGCCCAGGTGCAGCGCCAGGCCATCGACCCGGCGTGGAAGGCATGCCAGCACCAGCACCACCAGCAGACCGCCCAGTTGCACCACGGCCCAGGGCAACAGGTTGCCGGTGTGCACCCAGACCCACACGGCCATCGGCCCGGCCAGCAGCACGGTGCCAGCGGCGGCCACGCCCGCCCGCACGCTCACCCGGCTGGCAGCCGCCAGACCCAGCAGCCCCGCAAAGGGCAGCACCATGCCCAGACGGTCCCACAGCAGGCCCGCGTCCTGCGGTTGCCAGTGGTACAGCGCCGAGCCTGCGGCAGTGCACAGCAGCCCGCCAAAGAACAGCGCTGCCAGCGCACGGGAGGTGGCGTCCAGCGCGCCCGGCGGCACACGGCGCAGCTCCCACCAACCCCATGCACCTGCCAAGGCAAAGGCCAGGTTGCTCAACACATCGAGCGCACAGGGAATGCCCCACAGCGTGCGCTGGTCGGCAAAGTCATGCTGGTGCTGACTGGCGGGCAGCCCCGGGCCAAACAGCGCCAGCGCGAGCAGCGTGGCCACGCCCAGCAGCAGGCCGGTTTCGGCACAGGACAGGCGCGGCAGCGTTGGCAGGCCGCGCAAACGAAGGGGAGTCACAGAAGCAATACGCATCACACACACCGTAGAAAGTGAACGATGCCGCGCAGTGTGGGCAGCGGCCGCATCGGCCGCCTCAAAAAGTCGCGCAAGGGGCTACCCACGCACCTGCGGGTATTGATAATCGATACCCAGGAGCCCCGCACCATGAGCACGACCGCCGACCTCGTCACCGCCCTGAAAAAAGAACTCAAGACCGCGCAGATGACCTACGCCGACCTGGCGCAGGCGCTGGGCATGGCCGAGTCCAGCGTCAAGCGCATGCTGGCCAAGGGCGACATGCCGCTGTCGCGCATCGACGCAATCTGCCGCGCGCTGGCGCTGGACTTTGCCGACCTGGCGCGGCGCGTGGCCGACGAGCAGCCCTTGCTGAAAGAGCTGACCCACGAGCAGGAAAAAGCCGTGGTGGCCGACAAGAAGCTGCTGCTGATGGCGATCTGTGTGCTGAGCCAGTGGACGCTGGAGCAGGTGACCGGCTACTACCGCCTGACGGACGCCGAAGGCATCAAGTACCTGGCGCAGCTGGACCGCATCGGCATCATCGAGCTGCGGCCGCTCAACCGCTACCGCCTCAAGCTGGCCAAGACCTTCCGCTGGCGCCCACATGGCCCGGTGATGAACTACTTCCGCGACCATGCGCTGCTGGACTACTTTGCGGGCGGCTTTGACGGACTGGGCGAAGGCGTGCTGCTGGTGCACGGCAACATCAGCCGCAGCCTGGCGCCCGCCTTCATGGAGCGCATGCAGCGCGTGGCGCAGGACTTTGCCCAGCAGCACCTGGCCGACCAGAAGCTGCCCGACCGCGAGCGCGAGGGCTACACCCTGCTGCTGGCCATGCGCAGCTGGGAGTTCGAGGCGTTTGCCAGCATGCGGCGCTAAGCCTGCCGTCGATTTCGCGGGCCCCTGCAAGCGGCAGCCGTCGCTGCCAGCCAACTTCTGCCCTTGGTTGAGCGCAGCGGCCGCCTCACAGGTGCGCGGACTGACTGCAGTGCCATGAACCAGCCTCCAATCACTATCTTTTTGATAGCTATCAGCGCATGAAATAACTGCGCCTGCGGCTAAAAATGCCTCAAAAACCCTCCTTGCGCCCGGCGAGAGGTGGCTTGACGCCACAAACAGAAATAACTATTCTTTAAATTGCAAATTTAATCAATTTAAGAGCAGTCAAATGAAAACCACCCGCCAGCAGCAGGACGCCACGCGCCGCCAGATCGTGGCCAGCGCGGTGGATCTCATGACCCGCCAGGGCTTTGACGGCACGACGATGAAAGACATCGCGCGTGCAGCAGGCATTGGCGACGCCACGATCTACAAATACTTCCCCACCAAGGACCGCATCGTGCTGGGCTACCTGGACGACGTGGCCCACCAGGCGCTGGCCGACACGCTGCAGACGCCGGGCTTTGCGGGCTACGGCCTGCAAGAAAAGCTGCAGCGCCTGACCGATGCCGTGCTGGAGCGCCTGCTGGCCGACCGCGAGTTCGTGGCCCAGGTGCGCGGCCTGGCCCGGCGCTCGCCGCTGTCGATGCTGGCCGAGCCGCTGGCAGCGCGCCAAAGCCTGCGCGATGCGGTGGCCAGCTTTCTGGAAGCCGCCGAGGCCAGCGGCGAGATCGAGCCCTGCGACTTCAAGGGCCTGGCGGGCAGCCTCTACACCGACTACCTGGCGGGTGTGGTGAGCTACTGGCTGGCGGACACCTCCGACGAATTTGCCGACACCACGCAGCTGGTGGACCTGTCGCTGGGCGTGCTGGTGCAGGCGCTGCGCGGCGGGCTGGTCAACCGCGTGCTGCAACTGGGCGGCTTTGTGCTGCGCAGCCAGATGGCCCGCATGGTGCAACACGGCAGCGGCCTGATGGGCATGCTGCACATGGCCCAGCAGGCCATGGCCAGCGCCCCCACGGCCCGGGCACCTGCTCCCATGGCAGCCGCCGCCGCAAGCCCGGCCACCACGCCTTCGCAGCCCCCTCGCACGCAGCGCAAGCCCCGCGCTGCCACGCCCCCCACCGAGGCACCGGCCGCCCAGCCCAAAGCCACGCCCCGCAAGAAAAAGAGCGCTCCATGAATGCGACCCCTGCCCTCGCCGCGCCCACCACCGCGCGCGCCACACAAGTGCCGCCCGGCACCGCCATCCACGCCACACTGCCGGGCGCAGATTTTTTTGATGCCTATGAGGTGGCCGACCGGCACCCCACACGCTCTGCCCTGCAGTCGTGGCTGGACGTGGCGGCCCGCACCCCGGCATGGACCCGCGCCCTCATGTTCGTGCGCAACAAGGCCGTGCGCCTGGTGGGCCTGAAGGACCTGGGCCAGCTGCACGATGACCATCCACCCGCCAGTGGCCGGCCTCTGCGCGACGCGCGCAGTTACCGCGTGGGCGACCGCGTCGGCATCTTCCGCATCCGGCATCTGAGCGACACCGAGGTGGTGATGGGCCAGGACGACAAGCACCTGGACGTGCAGGTGTCCATCTGCAAACAGCCCGCCGCCGCTGGCGCCACGCCCCGCGTGGTGCTGGTGCTGAGCACGGTGGTGCACATCCACAACACACTCGGCCATGCCTACATGGCGGTGATCACGCCCATCCACCGTGTCATAGCGCGCGGCACGGCGCAGCGCCTGGCAGACCATGGCCAAAACTGACTCGGAAGCACCCCGCACCGGCAAGCTGGCCCGCAGTGCCATCACGGGGCTGGCGGCAGCGCGCATCGGCATGGCCGAGCTCTCGCACCGCACGCGCAAGCGCTCGGCCCAGGCGCAGGCCGAGCACGAGGCAGCACTGGGCCGCATCCTGTTTGCTGCGCTGGGGCAGCTGCGCGGCTCAGCGCTCAAGGTGTCACAGCTGCTCAGCATGCACCCGGGCCTGCTGCCCGACGGCGTGCGCAGCGAACTGGCTCGCGCCCACCACCAGGCCCCGCCGCTCAACCGAGCCCTGGTGGGCCGCATGTTCCGCCAGGCCTTCGGGCAGGAGCCAGAGGCGCTGTTCGACCACTTTGAACCCGCTGCATTTGCCGCCGCCAGCCTGGGCCAGGTGCACCGCGCACAGCTGGCCGGCCACGGCACGGTGGCTGTCAAGGTGCAGTACCCCGGCATTGCCGCCACCATTGCGAGCGACATGCAACTGATGCGCGCCGCGCTGCGCGCGCTGGCCCACACCGACATGCCTTTGCCTGCGGATGCCGTGCTGGACAGCGTGATGACCGAGATCGAGGCCACGCTGCTGCGCGAGGTGGACTACCTGCAGGAGGCTGAACAAATGCAGTGGTTCGCCCAGCACGCGGCCAGGCCAGGCGTGGTGATGGCGCAGCCCCTGCTCTCGCACACGCGCGCCCAGGTGCTCACGCAGCAGTTTCTGCCTGGCCAGCCGCTGCAGGCCTGGCTGGCCACACAGCCATCGCAGGCGCTGCGTGACCAGGCTGGGCAGCATCTGTGGGACTGGTTCATGCACTGCATTTTTGTGCTGGGGCGGGTGCATGCCGACCCGCATCCGGGCAACTTTCTGTTCGCGCCCGATGGCACGGTGGGCGTGCTCGACTTTGGCTGCACGCGTGTCCTGCCCAGCGCATTCCGGGCGCAGGTGGTGCAGGCGTGGTCGGCCCTGCTGCGCGCTCCCGCCGACCCCGCGCGCACCGCGCAGGTGCTGCAGGCCTACCAGGCGCTGGGGCTCTTGCGCAAGGACCTGACCGTGCAGGCCTACACCAGCGAACTCGCCCCCGCACTGGCCGAGATGCAGGCCTGGCAGATGGAGCCCTTCACCCAGCCGGTGTTTGACTTTGGCACCAAGACACCGCCGCCCATCACCCCCGGCCAGCACCAGCGCGTGCTGGGCCAGCACCTGGCCCAGGTCCCTGGCGAGATGCCCGCATTCGAGCGCATGTGGATGGGGCTGATGCACCTGCTGACGCAGCTGGGTGCCCGCGTGCACACCCGAGCCAACGAGGCGCTGGCCATTCACCCATGACCAACACGGCGCTGACCCTGGCGGCAGCCGGGCTGGCCCTGGTGGGTGTGGCCCATTCGGTGCTGGGAGAGCTTCTGTTGTTTCGCAGCCTGCGCACGCAGGGGCACCAAACGGCGGGGCGCATGGAGCCCGGCACTGCGCGGCAGGTGCTGCATACCCCGCACCTGCGCATCCTGTGGGGCACCTGGCATGTGGCCTCGGTGCTGAGCTGGGCGTTGAGCGCCCTGCTCTGGCGCCTGGGCACCGCGCCTTGGGACGCTGCCCTGGGCGCCTGGGCCGCCGATGTGGTGGGCCTTGCCACCCTGGCCAGTGGCGTGCTGGTGTTCTTTGCCACGCATGGCAGACACCCGGCATGGTGTGCTTTGCTGGTGATTGCGGCGCTGGTGTGGTGGCGCTGAAGCAAGCCATCGCGGGCGGGTGAATGGGGGACGCCGACGCAGGATGCCTGGGCAGGCGTGACAAACATCACGCTGCAACCGTTTGCCTCCGAAGTCGGCAACACAACTTCACAAAGCTTCGCAATGGGACTACACCGGCTTGACGCAGCCTGCGCACCATGAAGTCTCCGGTTCCGCAAGGAATCACATCTGAGGAGAACCTTATGGCCCGCAAAGCACTTGCCGCTGTGTCCATCGCCCTGCTGTCGCTGGGCGCCGCGAGCGCGGCGCAGGCGCAGACCAGCGCCACCGTTGTCATCCAGGCTGGTACACCCGTCTACCGGCAACCCGCCCCGGTACTTGTGCAGTACCAGGCACCGCCCCCACCCCGCTACGAGGTGGCACCCCACCCGCGCCGCGGCATGGTGTGGGTGCCCGGCCACTGGGAGTGGCGCGGCCACCGCCATGTGTGGATGCAGGGCTACTGGGTGAAGGCCCGCCCGGGCTACCACTACCGCGAGCCCCGCTGGGTTGAACACGGCGGGCGCTGGAACATGCAGCCCGGGGGCTGGGACCGTGATGGCGACGGTGTACCGAACCGCCATGACCGGGACCGCGATGGTGATGGCGTGCCCAACCGCTACGACCATCGCCCGGACAACCCATACCGCCGTTAAGCCGAGGGGCGGCCGCCTGCGGTAGCGCGCAGGCCAGCCCCAGAGCGCCCCCTGCGCCTACGCCAGGGGCGGCCTCGCGCCTACAGCGCGGTGCAAGGTACCCGTGCACCATCGATACACCCGGTTCCGCATCGAACCACCCACAGGAGACACTCATGGCCCGCCACCCGCTCACCGCAGCATCCCTCGCGCTTATGGCGTTTTTGGCCTTCGCTCCTGCGCAGGCCGCCACCCAGGGCACCGTCATCATTCAGTCCGGCCAACCCGAGCGCGGCTACCAGACTGCGCCCACCTACCAGGTGATTCCTGCGCCCCCACCTCCGCGCAATGAAGCGATGCCCCGCCCTCGCCGAGGCCAGGTATGGGAAGAAGGCCACTGGGAATGGCGTGGCAACCGCCACCACTGGGTGCGCGGCCACTGGGTGCAGGCGCGCAACGGCTACCAATATCGCCAGCCCCAGTGGATCGAACGCGAAGGCCGGTGGGAGATGCAACGCGGTGGCTGGGACCGCGACGGTGACGGCATCTCCAACCGCAACGACCGGGACCGCGATGGCGACGGTGTGCCCAACCGCCGTGACAGCCAGCAGGACAACCCGCGCCGCAATTGAGGGAGCAGTTCCCGCCGCGACCAGGGCGCTGAGCAGGCCCCGTCCCTGCGGTAGCGGCGGACACTGCTACCGCAGCGCCACCACAGCCTGACCGAGCCCCGGAAAGTCCGCCACCACTTCGGTACCTGGCGCCACCAGTACGGTGCCAGTGCACGACCCCGTGGTGACCCACTGCCCCGTGCGCAGCCCGCCCAGGCTGCGCGCGCCTTCGTTGGCCAGCCACACCAGCAGCCGCAGCGGGTCGCCCGCCGGATTGCCCCAGGTGGCATGCTGCACGGCCACGGCCCCGTTCACCGACAAGGTCACCGCTTGCGCCCGGGGCTGCACGGCAGTGACATCGGTCACCCCAGCCCCCACGATCAGTGCCCCGTGGCAGGCCTGATCGGCCAGACGGCTCCACTCGCCCTGTTGCGCCCAGGCAGCAAAGCGCGTGTCGCACACCTCAATGGCGGCGCGCACCGACACCACCGCCGCCAGCACCTCGGCGGCGCTGTAGGGGGTGGCGCGGGCGGGCAGGTCAGCCCCCAGTTCGTACACCAGCTCCGCCTCCACGCCCATCACGGCAAAACCCGCTGCAGACAGAGCAACCGCCTCACCCGCTGCGGCCGCCCACACCGAATCGCGCGTGAGAGCGGCCCGCGCGGGTTGCGCCTGGGGCGACGCGGCGCCGACCTTCCAGCCTGCGATGTCACCGCGCGCGCGCACCACGGCGTCCTGCACCGCGTAGGCCTCGGCGGCATCGCGTGGGCGAAGCCCTGCGGGAAAGTCCAGCGGGCGGGCGGTGCGCCCCTCCCGGGCCTGGGTGATGACGGCGGCGCTGGCGACAGGGTCCAAAGTGGCGGGGGGCATGGCAAAACTCTCAGTGGGACAAGGGGTCGGCGGATTATCGGCACCTTCACCAGCGGCCCCGCGCCGCTGCATCAGCAACGATTGCGACCCATTAGCAGCCGGAGTCGATCTCGCGCGCAGGCTTGGCCCCTAGAATCGGCCTCGCAGGAGAGCACGGCAGCCACAGGCCGCCGCTGCACCGAAGGCGCAAACTCCCATACACGCTCAGGTCCCGTACTGCACCATTCATCAAAGCCGTCTGGAGAGCCGCCTCGCGCAACGCGAAGCGCACCGAAGGAGCAAGCCGCAGCCCGGGTGGGTGGCGGTGAATCTCTCAGGTACCAAGGACAGGGGGAGCGGCAGCTAGGGCATTCATGCGCCAGCTGCACGCTATTAAATCCATAGCTGCCAGCGCATGTTGTTCTAGCGCCAGAGCCCAGAAAGGCTTTGAAAATCATGCGCGTGATCGTTTTGGGCGCCGGCTTGCTCGGCGTGACTTCGGCTTATTTCCTTTCGCAACTCGGCCACGAGGTGACCGTCATCGACCGCCAGGGTGCGCCCGGTGCCGAGACCAGCTTTGCCAACGGCGGCCAGATCTCGGTGAGCCACGCCGAACCCTGGGCCAACCCCAGCGCGCCGCTCAAGGTGCTGCAGTGGCTGGGCAAAGAAGACGCCCCCCTGCTATTCCGCCTGCGCGCCGACATGCGGCAATGGCTGTGGGGCCTGTCCTTCCTGCGCAACTGCACGCCCGCGCGAACGCGCCACAACATCGAGCAGATCGTGCGCCTGGGCACCTACAGCCGCGACACGCTGCAGCAGCTGCGCGCGGCCACCGGCATCCAATACGACCAGCGCACGCAGGGCATCCTGCACTTCTATACCAACCAAAAAGAATTCGACGGCGCCCTGGCTCCTGCCGAGCAAATGCGCCAACTCGGCTGCGAGCGGCAGGTGATCAGCGCCGACGAGGCCGTGCGCATCGAGCCCGCCCTGGCCCATATCCGCTCGCAGCTGGCCGGAGCCACCTACACGGCCGAGGACGAATCCGGCGACGCCAACCAGTTCACACGCGAGCTGGCCAAGCTGTGTGAAGCGGCGGGCGTGCAGTTCCGCATGGGCCACCACATCACCGCGCTGCGCGAGGCAGGCGGCCGCATCGACCATGTGGAAGTGACCAATGCCGAAGGCCGCTTCGAGCGCGTGCGCGGCGATGCGTTTGTGCTGGCCATGGGCTCGTTCAGCCCGCTGCTGGCGCAGCCGCTGGGCATCCAGCTGCCCATCTACCCGGCCAAGGGCTACTCGGTGACCATGCCGGTCAAGGACGCCAGTAAGGCGCACCAGGTGAGCCTGACGGACGACGAGTTCAAGCTCGTGTTCTCGCGCTACACCAGCGAACGCGGCGGCGACCGTCTGCGCATTGCCGGCACTGCCGAGCTGAACGGCTACGACCGCCACCTGAACCAGGTGCGCTGCGAGGCCATCGTGCGGCGTGTGGAGCAGCTCTTCCCCTGCGCGGGCGACGCGACCCAGGCGCAGTTCTGGAGCGGCCTGCGCCCCGCCACGCCCAGCAACGTGCCGCTGATTGGCAAGACGAAGGTGGGCAACCTGTTCCTCAATACCGGCCACGGCACGCTGGGCTGGACGCATGCCTGCGGCTCGGGCAAGGCGTTGGCCGACATCGTGAGCGGCCGCGTGCCCGAGGTGGACTTTGCGTTCCAGGGCTTGCAGGGGCGCGCAGCCGGGGCGGCGCTGGTGCCGTCGCGCACGGCGGCCTGAAGCAGCGCGCGGTTGCAGCGAGGCAAGGCTGTTGCAACCGCCGCGAGAGGCTGCGCCTACTTGGCGGCGCCTGTGGCGTGTGCCACAAACTGCGCCACGGCCAGCATGTCCTTCTCGCTCATGCGCTCGGCATAGGACGGCATCACGCCGATGCCTGCCTTGAGCGCACGCAGTACACGGCCGGCGTCGGGTTTCAGCTCATCCAGCACCGGGCCTACCTGGCCCTCGGCACCGGCGGCCTGCAGTGTGTGGCACACGGCGCAGGCGGGCTGGATCTTGGTGAACAGTTCCTTGCCCCGCGCCAGTTCGGCAGGGTCGGCGGCCCAGGCCGACGCACAGGCGCCAGCCGACCACACCGCGACGGCAAGGCGGCGCGCTCGGTTCAATCCACCCATGTCAGGCCACGGTCACGGTGACGGCGTGGTCGCGCCAGCTGGCGTTGTTGTAGCCACCCAGATTTTCCTCGCGCTGCTCGGCCTGCACATTGCCCGCCGTGTCGGTGGCGCGGCTGGCCAGCACATGGGTGCCCGCCTCCAGGCGCACGGGCAGCGCAAACTGCCGCCAGGCAAAGGGGCCCAGGTCGGGGCCGATGAGCTTGGCCGCCAACCAGGTCTTGCCACCATCGGCCGACACCTCCACACCCTTGATGCCGCGTGTGCCGCCAAAGGCCACGCCATGCACCTGCACCTGCCCGGGCTTGAGCACGCCCTTTTCAGGCAGCGGGCCGTTGATCCAGGACTTCACGCCCATCTCCCACACCGAAGGCTGGTCGGGGCTGGCCTTGCTGCCGGGCGGCGACATGCGGTAGCCGTGCGACATGATGCGCGCCTGCGACTGTGCGCTGGTAAACGCCACACGCTTGACGTACTTGATGTTGTTCACGCCCTGGTAGCCCGGCACCACCAGCCGCAGCGGGCCGCCATGCGCCAGCGACAGCGGCTCGCCGTTCATCTCCCAGGCCAGCAGGGCGTCGTCCATCGCCTTCACGGGCACCGAGCGCTCCACCAGTACCGACAGCGGGTCCACACCTTCGGGCAGCTTCTCGCCCCCCGTGCCGGTCAGGTAGGCGGCACCATCGGCCAGCCCGCCCAGGGCGGCCACCACGTTGCGCAGCGGCACACCGCTCCAGACCACACAACCGGCAGCGCCCACCGACCAGGGGGTGCCGCTGGGTTTGCTGGGGAAAAAGCCCCGGCCATTGCCCGAGCATTGCAGCACGGTGGCCACGGTCTCCACGCCCAGCGTCTTGAGCTCCGCCAAGGTGAGGCTGCGCGGGCTCTTGACCCCTTCGACGGACACCGTCCACGCGTCGCGGTTGTCCAGGATGGCCGCGTCAGGCGCAGGCAGGTTGTTGCGCACGTACAGCTGGTTGGACGGCGTGATGACGCTGGTGCCGAACGCGGAGCGGCGCGTCTCCAGCGTGCTGCTGCTGTGCACGATCAACGCATCCGGCGACTTCCACCCCGCATAGGCGGGCAGCGGCTTGGCCGCAGAGGCTGCGGCCTGCTGGGCCCGCGCACTGCCCGTCCATCCGGCCAGGCCCAGCGCGCTCAGGGCAGCAGCACTTCCGGCCAACATGTGGCGGCGCGGCAGGGTCATCGAATCTTTCATGGAAACGTCTCCAAATAGTGGGGTGGACAAAACCTTGTAGCCCCTCGCCATTGAGCGGGGACGGGGGATCGGGTCAGCCCGCATTCTGTGCGGCAGCTCCTCCTGCCGCACGCACGGCGTCGTTAGCAGAAGTAACAAGAACAAAAGATCGGAAACATTCGTACGCAGGTGCGGGGGGCGTGGGCATATTCGCGCTTTGTTTTGGGGAGAGGAGCAGCGCAATGAACACCACCAGAAAACCGACCCGAGGCCCGCTGGGACTGCTACTTGTCCTATGGCTGGGATGCAGCGCAGCACAGGCCCAGCTGACGGCCATCGTGGCCGTGGAACCCACCGCCCGCAAGGCGGCGCATTCCATCCTGCGCACCGCTGCCGAATCAGGCCTGTCGAAAGCCGCGGGCCAGTCGGTGGCACTGACGACCAGCGACGATATGGCCGACGTGATGCGCGCCACCCGCAGCGCGGGCTATGACATCTTCATTGGCCCTGCGCAGGTCGCGGCGTCTGCGTTGCAACGCGGCTACGAACTGGTGGGCGCAACGCAAAAATCAGACAGATACCTGCTGGTCGGGCTGCAGCAGTTGGCGGCAGTGCCTGCGATGAAGGGCCGCAGGCTCTACCTGCCCCAGCAGGACTCGGTCTATACCTACATGGCGCGCGGCATGCTGAACGAGGCAGGACTGTCGTTCCAGGACCTGCGCGCCGTGCAGTACGAAAAATTTCCCCAGGCGGGCCTCACCGCCCTGACCTTGGGCACGGCAGACGCCACCGTGGTGCGCGAGGACGACTGGGCCGAATGGTCTGCGGCGCACCCCGGCATCGCGCGGGTGCTGGCCACGTCGCAGCCCGTTCCGGGCGGGTTCTCCATCGTGGTGAAAAATGACCTGCCGGCGGATGCGCGCAACAAACTGGCCCAGTGGTTCAGCACATCGTCCTCCGCCAGCGGCCTGCCGCCAATCTCCGTGCGCCCGGAGGCGGTGGAATACCGCCGCGTGGCCGAGCTGGGGCTGTTCACGCCCACCAGCCTGCCTGGGGTCAACCGTATCACCGCGCGCGAGGCCCAGACCCTGCTGGCGCAGGGCGCCACGCTGGTGGACACCCGCACCGAAAAGGAATTCAAGACCAAGCGCATCCGCGGGGCCGTGTTCGCTGCGTATGTGGAAAAGAGCCTCAAGGACGTGGCCTTCAATGCCGCGCAGGATGACTTCCAGGCGCTGGACAAGCTCCAAGGGCTGGACAGAGCCAAGCCGGTGATTTTTGCGTGCAATGGCGCCGAATGCTGGAAGTCCTACAAGGCCGCCAAGGTAGCCTCCGCCAAGGGCTTCCAGTCGGTGTACTGGCTGCGCGGCGGGTTGCCCGAATGGGACGAAACCGGCCTGCCAACCGAAGGTGGCTAGGAGCCTGCGCAAGGCCTCTGGCCCCTGTCCTTACAATTGGTCGCTTCTCAACTCCCAAGGGCGCGCAAGGCGCCCTTTGTATGGAAATAGCAATACTGTTCGCCCTCATCTGTCTCAACGGCCTGTTTGCCATGTCAGAGATCGCTCTGGTCACGGCCCGCAAAGTCCGGTTG
The DNA here is from genome assembly GCF_007993815.1 of Acidovorax delafieldii. GTDB lineage: Bacteria > Pseudomonadota > Gammaproteobacteria > Burkholderiales > Burkholderiaceae_C > Acidovorax > Acidovorax delafieldii. The sequence goes on along the minus strand of NZ_VJWE01000017.1, from coordinate 121,240 downwards.
CAAAAGCTGATTGATGAGGGCGATAGCGGTGCCGCCGCGGCCGTGAAGCTGGGCGAAGACCCCACCCGCTTCCTCTCCACCATCCAGATCGGCATCACGTCGATCGGCGTGCTCAACGGTATCGTGGGCGAAGCCGCGCTGGCCGCGCCGCTGGCCTCGTGGCTGGAGCGCCTGGGGGTGCCACTGCCCTACGGCGGCTACGCGGCCACGGGTCTGGTGGTGGTGCTGATCACGTACTTCTCCATCGTGGTGGGCGAACTGGTGCCCAAGCGCATCGGCCAGTCGTACCCCGAGACCTTTGCCCGCCTAGTGGCACGGCCCATCAACTTTCTGGCGCTGGCCACCAAGCCGTTTGTGCTGCTGCTGTCCACGTCCACACGCACGCTGCTGCGCCTGTTGGGTGTGAAGGAAACCAGTGGCAGCCCGGTGACCGAAGAAGAGATCCACGCCATGCTGGTCGAAGGCACCACCGCCGGCGTGATCGAGTCGCACGAGCACACCATGGTGCGCAACGTGTTCCGCCTGGACGACCGCCAGATCGGCTCGCTGATGGTGCCGCGCGGGGATGTGGTGTGTCTGGACATCGATGCTCCGTTTGAAGACAACCTCCAGTGCATTGAAGAGTCCGACCATGCGCGCTTCCCGGTGGTGCGCGGCGGCATGGACAACATCCTGGGGGTGATCAACGCGCGCCAGTGGCTGTCCCGCACCCTGCGCGACAAGGCGCGTGGTGGCCTGGCCGACCAGCCGCTGCAAACGGCGCTGTATGTGCCCGAAACCATCACGGGCATGGAGCTGCTGGACAACTTCCGCCTGTCGGACGTGCACATGGCGTTTGTGATCGACGAATACGGCGAGGTGCAGGGCATCGTGACGCTGCAGGACCTCATCGAGGCCATTACCGGCGAGTTCCAGCCGCGCGACCCCGAGACCTCGTGGGCGCTGCAGCGCGAGGACGGCAGCTGGCTGCTAGACGGCCACATCCCCGTGCCCGAGCTGAAGGACCGCCTGAACCTGGACGCCGTGCCCGAGGAAGAGCGCGGCCGCTACCACACACTCAGCGGCATGATCATGCTGCTGACCGGCCGCCTGCCCAAGGTGACCGACACGGTGCAGTGGGAGGACTGGAAGCTGGAAGTGGTGGACATGGATGGCAAGACCATCGACAAGATCCTGGCCACGCGGCTGACGCCCGAGGAAAAAGCCGAGTCCGACGAGAACGGCGCGGGCTGACCGGCGTTGACGATGGCGGGGGCTGCTGCGCCAGCCAGCCCCCCTCGTCTACCTCAGGACGGCAAGGGCTCGCCGTCCACAAACACGGTCAACACGCCGGTGTAGCCGTACAGATGGTGGTGGGCGATCTCGCCGCCCGCAAAAAAGCCGGCCAGTGGCACATCGCCCAGCGCATGGCGCACGATCTGCAGCTCGGCGCTGGGCCCGCCAAAATGCGGCCCGCCCCGGCCCGAGCAGCTCACATAGATCGCGCCGCAAATGCGCCGCCCCGTCTGGGGTTGCGCTCCAGCATGTCCGTCAACGCCCGGCGCAGCGGCCAGTTCCCCTGGCGCGCCGGACGCCACCATGGGCGCGGGCTCCAGTTCCTCTGGCGATAGTTCCTCGCGGATCTCGGCGCAGATGCGCATGAGGTCCGCCCGTGCGGCCGCCACGTTGCGCTGGCAGAACGCCAGGTGCATGCCGGGCTCCACATGGTCGGCCAGGGCCACACCCCGGCGGGAGCCGTCCAACCCCAGGATATGGCGCACGCGCGTGTCGGTGCCAAAATGCCCTTTGCGACGCTGGCCCTGTGGCTGCTCACCCGCACTGACCAGCCCGGCCAGCGTGGCGCGTACCTTGCGCAGGGCAGGCTGCGGGTCGCCACCGTCGAGCGACACCTGCAGCGTATCGAGCAGCACATCCAGCGCAGGCTCGCCATCCAGCGCAAGCACCACGTTCTCCTGCGCGGCCGTGATGGTGTGCAGCGCGCCCACGGGCTGGCAGCCCTGCGTGACGCGCGACACCAGCGACACGCCCGCGCCAAACGCCACGCCCGAGAGCCCCCCGTCAAACACCCCGCTGGCACCGCCCTGCCCGGCCATGTTGCCGTCGCCGCCCACGGCAAACTGCACGCTGGCCGTGCGGCTGGCGCTGAGGCCGCCAAACAGGTAGCCGGTGTCAGTGCGCGCGGCCATCTCGGTCAGCAGTTCGGCCAATTCCGGCGTGTGGCCGTCGGCATGCACCAGCGCTGTGTGGGCCACAAAGCCTGCGCTGGCATGCGGCGCATGGGCGGGCAGCGGCGCCACGCCAGAAAACACGCGGTACTGGTCGGCCGGCACATCGAGCAGCATGACCGACAGCGCGGGCTCGTCAAAGTACTCGGCATTGTTGGCCGATACGCCCACGCCCACGGTACCGCTCCAGTCGGTCACCTCGGGCAGTTCGCTGCTCAGGTAGTCGAGCAGCGCCTGGGCCTCGTTGGCATAGTGGTCGGTGATGTACAGCAGGCCCAGGGTGGGCGCCGACGCGTAGTCAGGCAGCGCCATCTGGGCGCGCAACTGCGCCAGTACCAGCGCAGCGGCCATGCGCCACTGCGGGTGGGTGGCATGGCCGGTGGGGAAGAGTTTCATGGTGATGGTCTCCAGGCCTGGGCGGGGGTGGGGCAGTGCTGCGCCATCTGCGGGCTGCCACACCGGCCCGCTTTGGCGTCAGCCCGCTCGCTTGCGTGCCGCAGGGCTGCGGGTGCTGCCGGCCTTTTTAGCGGCGGGTTTCGTGGTGGTTTTGCGGGCTGCGGGCTTCTTGGCGGCAGCGGCCTTTTTGGCAGTGCCCGCTGATGACGCGGCGGCGCGCTTGGCGCCGCCCTGCATGGTCTGCATGCCCTTGGCGGCAAACTGGCTGGCCATGCCGGTGGCCGTCTTGAGGGCTTCCTTGGCCAGGCCGGTGGCCATGTTCTTGGTGGTGTCGATGGCGGTCTGCTTGGCCGCGTCCTTCATGGCGTTGGTGGCAATCTGCTGGAACTGGCTCGTGAGCGCGCCCCACCACTGCATCGGGTCCACCACGGCAGGCTCGGCGGCCGCCGCTGTCTTGCCCTTGGCTTTGCCTTTGGCGGGTTGAGGGGCGGGCTCGGTGTCAGCGGGCTCCTCCTCGGACTCGTCGGCAGCGCTGGCGCGGCCGGTCACGCGGGCGGCAGCACCCGCCACGGCCTCGGCGGCGCCGGTCACCGTGTCAGCGGCTTTTTGCACGCCGCTCATCACCGTGTCGGCGGTCTTGAGCTTGAAGGCGTTGGCCACGTCGCCCATGCTGAAGTTCATGCCCTTGAGCGTGGCCAGGGTCATCTTCTGCACCTCCAGCGCCTGGATGGTGGCGGCCAGCGCGCGCGAGTTCTGCTCCAGCCAGAACTGCACGGCCTTGAGCTCGTCGATGCGCTTTTCCAGCTCTTCGACGCTGATGGTGGGCGCCACCCAATTGCTGAGGTTGGGCAACTGCGGAATGCTGCTGGACGCCCCCTTGGCAAGGCTTTGCAAAAAGTCAAAACCGGGGACGAATTTGCCGAAACCGAAGTTGGATGTGTCGCTCATGGCCGCTCCGCAAGAGGTGGGTCGTGAGAACCTGCTGAAGGTTCTGAGGAGTCACAGCTTACTCCAATGCGTTGCGCCCGCGAAGGCGCTGCGGCGGCTGTCACCTCAGTGTTTATGCCCATCCATCATGCTGCCCGCCGTGGCGCCACCGGGTGCAGCGGTGCCCACCGGCACCGTGAGGTTGAGCTTGCTTTCCACGCCCTTGGCGTCCTGGAACACCAGGGTGATGGGCACCGCGCTGTCCTTGGCCAGGGGTGCCTTCAGGTCCAGCAGCATGATGTGGTAGCCCCCGGGCTTGAGTTCCACCGTCTTGCCTGCGGGAAGGTCCAGCGTAGGCACCGCACGCATCTTCATGATGTCGCCTTCCATCTTCATCTCGTGCACCTCGGCAAGGCCGGCAGCGGGCGACTCGGCACGTACCAGGCGAGCACCGTCCTTGGCGGTCAGGCGCATGAATGCGCCCGTGGCCTTCTGGCCCTGCACGCTGGCACGCGCCCAGGCGCCTTCGACCTTGACGGCGGCGGTCTGGGCCCATGCAGGGGCACTCAGCAGTGCGGCAAAGACGGCAGCGGTGTGAAGCAGTTTTTTCATGGTGAATGTCTTTCGGTTTGCGAGAGAAGAAAGGGAAGCGGCAACAGACTCTGGGTCCGACTGTCAATGATTGTGGGCAGCGGCGCCACCGGTGGGCAGAATCTCCAGCGCCGCGGCAGGGGACTTCAGGTCCGACAGCTGCTGGCCTGCCTTGGGCACCTCGGTCCAATCGTTGCGGCCCTCGGTGCAGACCTGGCGCACCGGCCAGTACACGGTGCCCGCCTGCTCCGGCGCCTGGGCCACGAGCACAAACTCGTCGTAGTGAGCGCTCTGCAACATGTCGTCCGGCGTCTTGGCCGTCCAGGTGATGCGCACCACGTCTTCGGTGATGCTGCGGCCGTGGCTGGCGTAGGGCTGGGCCAGCTTGTCGCGCTGCACCTCCAGCGTCCAGCCCGGCTTGGGCATGGGGCGTGCACCGCGCATGCCTGCAGGGATGTCCACCACGACCTGCCGCGTGGGCGACGCGCTGCAGCCGTGGCCGACCTTGAACGCGGCCTTGTAGCTGGCGCCGGCCGGGGCCACCTGGTATTCGAGCACCACATGGGCAGATGCAGTGCCAAACAGGGCGGTAGCGCTAGTCAAACATGCGGCAGCAGCTATCTTTTTCATAGTGTTCAGAGACATGGGATATTGTCCTTTCAGAGGCTTACCTTCAGCTCAGCCATGTAGCTGCGCTGCGGGTAGGGGTGGAAGTTCCAGAACTGGTAGTTGTTGACGTTGTCGATGCCCACGGCGGCGCTGACCGCTTTGGTGATCTGGTAGCGCACGCGCACATCGGTGGTGAAGTAGCGGCTCGCGCCCTGGTAGGCAAAGCCGTTGGGGTCACTGTTGTCGAGCGTGCTGTACTGCTTGCCGCTGTAGCGCGCGCCCAGGGTGTACGACCACTTGTCATCGGGCCGGTAGGTGGCCACCGCAGTGGCGCGCCACTCGGGGATGCGGGGCTGCCATTGGCCGACGCTGGCCGGGAACTTGTCGTTCTTGGTGATCTTGGAATCCGTCCAGGTCAGGCTGCTGCCCAGCTCCAGCCCGCGCACAAAGACGTTGGCCGCCTGGTACGACAGCTCAATGCCCTTGGTGCGGATGGCGTCCACGTTTTGCACGTTGGTCACGTTGGGGCTGACGAGCACGTTGGTCTGCGAGTACAGCGCGTCTTTCGTGCGCTCAAAGAATGCGGTCAGTCGCAGCAAACCGTTGCCGAGGTCCCGCTCGGCCGTCAGCTCGGTGGTCCAGCTCTTTTCGGGCCGCAGATTCGGGTCGTTGTTGATGAGCGTGCCGCTGCCGCTGATGCCGCCCTGGTACAGCTCGGCCACGGTGGGCATACGCACGGCGCGGCCAGTGGAGGCCTTGAGCACCCACACGTCGCTGGCCTGGTAGGCCACGGCAGCCTTGGGCGACACATAGGTCTCGTTGCGCTCGGGGTGGCTGAGCGTGGTGGTGGCGTTGCCGGTCTGGCCATTGCTGGCGCTCCAGCGCTCGGCGCGGGCGCCCAGCACGGCCTTCCACCGTGGCGCGATCTTCCAGGTGTCTTGCGCCCACAGGCCAATGAGCTGCGTGTCGCCGTTGAAGGCCTGGTTGCGGGCGCCGGCATCACCGCTGATCCAGTTCGTCGTAGCGTTTTCGATAGTGCGCAGTTGGTAGCTGTCGCGCTGCAGGCCAAAGTCCACGATGTGCGTGCCCTGCAGCCCATCGGGCCGCCAGGTGCCCTTGGCGGCCAGCGTGTTCCAGCCCGTGCCCTTGCTGTTGACGATGCGCCCTGCACCACCGTTCAGCGCGGCAGGCAGCGCCACGGTGGCCGCGCGCAGGGTGTCGGTCTGGTAGTCGTAGAGGCTGGCGGCCACCTCCCAGTCAAACACGCCCTGCGTGCGGCTCTTGACCGACAGGCCGTGCATGAAATGTGTGAGGTCTTCGTTGGACACATTGAAGTCCGTAGGCGCGAGCGCAAACGAGCGGCCATTGATGTTGACCGTGCCGCTGTAGACGGCATTGCCGTTGGCGTCGCGCAGGTAGCTGGTGGGGCGCCCCTCGGATGCGTTGTGCCACCAGCCGAAGGTGTAGGCGGCGCGCACGGTGGGCGAAAAGTCATAGGCGATCTTGGCCTTGATGTGGTCTTGCTGCGTGTGGTACTGGGTGGCCGTGCCCAGCAAGTACCAGGGCTGGTTGCTGCGGTTGTTGCCCAGCACTGCGCCCGTCACCGGCGTGCCCGCATTGCCCACGGTCCCCGCAGACACGAGGCGCGTGGGGAAGGTGAGCGGCTGGCCTTCGCTGTCGGTCTTGTTGAAGTTCAGGAACCACGACCAGTCGCCATTTCTGTTGCCCACCGAGGCGCTCACCTGCTTGCCCCCATAGGTGCCGTTGGTGCTGTACAGGTCAAAGGGCTGGTGCTGATAGCTGACCTGCCCGTGCGCCTCGAACTTTGTCGGCATGCGCGTGACGTAGTCCACCACCGCACCCACCGAGTTGCCTGCGTAGGCGGCAGAAAACGGGCCGTAGAGCACGTCCACGCGCTCAATTTCTTCCGGCGTGACCAGCATCCAGCGTGGCGCGTTGGTGGGGCCGTTGCCCAGGTAGTTGGAGAGCAAGATGCCATCGGCAAACACCATGGACCGCGCCGGGTTGCCCGTGCCCGAGGCGCGGGTGGACAGCACGGCGTGGTTGTAGTCGCCGATATAGCGCTTGCGCACCAGCAGGCTGGGCAGGTACTTGAGGGCGTCTTCGCTGTCGGTGGCGTTGATCGCATGCTCGATCTGCTCGCGCGTCACGCCCTCGATGGTGGTGGGGATCTGCGTGGGCAGCGAGGTGGGCTGGCCGCCGGTGATGGTGACCACGCCCAGTTCCTTGACCGGGGCATGGCTGGTGGTGCTGGTGCTGGTGCTAGTGCTGGTGCTGGTGCTGGTGCTGGTGCTGGTGCTGGTGCTGTCAGCGGTCTGGGCGAATGCGGATGAAGCCCCGGCGGACGCGATGCCAAGGACGACGGGAAAGGCACTGGCCACGGCCAGCGCCATGCGGCTTTTGCGCATGGAAACTCCTGAAAATCAAACCAAATAGGCCGCAAGCGCAAGTGAATCATGCGCCAGCAGCTATCGAATCAATAGCGATTTCAGGAGAGCGATGGGGGCCCGCGCGGCTGCAGGGGCGCAGCGGTGCGCGCTGCAATGTGCGCGGCAGGGATGGGGCGCAGGGCATGCGCCAGCGGGTGGGCCACAGGCAGCTGGGCCTGCGATGCGGGAGGGGGAGCGCCCACATGCGCGCACAGCGGGCAGTCCAGCGTGTGGCTGGGCAGCTCCTTGGCGCCGTCGTCGGTCTTGACCAACACCTTGATCGCCCCTGAGCCTGAGCAGATCAGCTCCATGGCCTGCGGGTGCACCAGCGGCGACGCCACGGCCACGCCGATCGACAACACAAACCACGCCAGCACACAGCGGGCGAGCCAGCGAAGGCTGCGGATGGTTTGGAGGGACGGCAACGGCATGGAAGCGCCATTGTAGGTGCGCAGTCCGCGCCAGCCAGCGCACGGGTCATCTGCGTGACCGCCCCGCACCAGGTGCGGGCCTAGGATGTGCGCTTGCCCCTACAACACATCGGAGACACACCATGCTCACACTCTGCGGCTTTTCGGCCAGCAACTATTACAACAAGGTCAAGCTTGCGCTGCTCGAAAAGGGCCTGCCGTTCACCGAAGAACTGGCCTGGGTGGGCGAAACCGACCACAGCGCCAGCCCACTGGGCAAGGTGCCCTACCTGCGCACGCCGCAGGGAGCGCTGTGTGAATCGGCGGTGATCGCCGACTACATCGAAGCCGCCTACCCCGATCACCCACTGATCCCGGCCGACCCCTTCCAGGCCGCCAAGGTGCGCGAGCTGATCACCTTTCTGGAGTTGCACCTGGAGCTGGTGGCACGCAACCTGTATCCGCAGGCGTTCTTTGGCGGCACCGTGAGCGACACCGCCAAGGAAAAGGTGGGCGCACAGCTGCAGAAGAACATTGCCGCCTTCGGCCAGTTGGCAAAGTTCAGCCCCTACGTGGGCGGCGACACCTTCACGATGGCCGACTGCGCGGCCGTCGTTCACCTGCCGCTGATCAGCTCCGCCACCAAGATCATCTACGGCAAGGACTACCTGGCCGACCTGCCTGTGCGCGACTACCTCGCCCGCATGGCCGAACGCCCCCATGTGCAGCGCGTGAATGCGGACCGCAAGACCAACACCGCCGAAATGCTGGCGCGCCCGCCCAAGCGCTGAGCCCGCCACGCAGCGGTGTCACCAGGGTGGGAACACCGCGCGCCATCCCTTGACCTTGGTCAACCCAGCGCGCCGCGCACAGGCGCACCATGCAGGTATCCGATCACCCCGAGGAGACCCCGCATGGACAAGACCCAAGCCGCACCTTTCCGCCAGCAGTTATTGGCCCAGCAATCCGAGTTGCTGGCCCAGCTGGCCGCGCAGCGCGGTGGTGTCATCGGCCGCGCCGAAGCCGCCGCCGACCACTTCGGACAACCGGAAGACCCGCGTGCCCAGGTTGCCACCGAACGCGAGCTGGAATTTGCCCTGGACGAACGCGAGACCGCACACCTGGCGGCGGTCGAGGCCGCCCTGGCCCGCATCGAAGCCGGCACCTACGGCGAGTGCACGGGTTGCGGCACCCACATCACCGCCGCCCGCCTGCACGCCACGCCCGAGGCCGCACGCTGTGTGCATTGCCAGGAAGAGGCAGAGCAACACCGGCGGGCGGCATGAGCGAATGCACGCACTCAGGCTGCTCCTTTCCCGTTTTTTGTCACTCCTTCAAGAAAGCCGATTCATGAGCACTTTTCACGCCGTTGTCTGGATGGACCAATCCGAAGCCCATGTGGTGATGTTCGATCGCGAACACGCGGAAGCCCAGCGCATCAAGTCCCGCAGCCACCACAAGCACCAGGGCAAGGCCGACGACCTCGCGCCGTTTTTTGCCGATATCGCCCAGACACTGACCCACACCCGCGAGGTGCTGCTGGCCGGCCCGGGCCTGGTGCGCAACCAGTTCCGCGACTGGGCCGCCAAACACCATGCGGCCGTGGCCGGCGTGGTGGTGGACTCGGTGGCCGCAGACCACCCGACAGACGCCCAGCTGGTGGCCATGGCGCGCCAGTACTTCAAGAAGTTTGACAACATGGCCGCCGATCCGTCGGTCGCCTGACTGGCCTGCAGGCCGCGCCAAGGCGTGGCACTGGCTGCTATCCTCTGTGGGATGCGCAGCCTCTTTCACCTCGCCTTTCACGTCACCGACCTGGATGCCGCCCGGCGCTTTTACGGCGGCGTGCTGGGCTGCCTGGAGGGTCGAAGCACCAACACCTGGGTGGACTTCGACTTCTTCGGCCACCAGATCTCGTTGCATCTGGGCACGCCGTTTGCCAGCGCCCGCACCGGGCGCGTGGGAGACCATCTGGTGCCCATGCCGCACTTCGGCGCCATCCTGGAGTTGCCCGACTGGCATGCGCTGGCCGCACGGCTGAAGGCCGCCGACACCGCCTTCGTGCTGGAGCCGCAGGTGCGTTTTGAAGGCCAGCCGGGCGAACAGTGGACGATGTTCTTCCACGACCCCAGCGGCAACCCGATCGAGATCAAGGGCTTTCGCTCGCTGGACGCGGTGTACGCAACGTGAGCTACACCTTCGCGTCGGCCACCATCCTGCTCCTGCTGATCACCGATCCGCTGGGCAACATCCCCATCTTTGCCAATGCCCTGCGGGGCGTGGCGCCCGAGCGCCGGGCGCGGGTGATCCTGCGGGAAGTGCTGATTGCGTTTGCACTGCTGCTGGTGTTCCTGTTCTTCGGAGCGGAGTTCCTGCGGGTCATGAATTTGAGCGACTTGTCGCTGCAGATTGCCGGTGCCGTGGTGTTGTTTCTGATCGCACTGCGCATGATCTTTCCGTCGGCGGACGGACCACAGGCGGAGCTACCGGGCGAGCCGCTGATCGTGCCGCTGGCCATCCCCGCGCTGGCAGGCCCTTCGGCGCTGGCCACGGTGATGCTGCTGGTGGCCCAGGCCCCGGAGCGGCGATGGGAATGGGTGGGCGCACTGTGCGTCACCATGGCCGTGTGTGCCGTGGTGTTGCTGCTGGCCGAGCGCATCCAGCGCCTGGTGGGCGAACGCGTGGTGATGGCGTTTGAACGCCTGATGGGCCTGATCCTGGTCGCGATCTCGGTGGAGATGCTGATCCGGGGAATCAAGCAGCTGGCGCACCAGCTGTAGCCCGCGCTAGGAGCCGCTGGCCACGGCCCTCGTGTGTGCGTGGCGCCGTTCACAGCGCCCCGCAGCACCACATGGCGGCCGCTTCAGCGACGCTGCAGGATCGGCATGGTCCCCAGAGCAAACACCGAGTTGGGCACGTTGACCCGCGCCATCAAAGGGCGGGGCTTGGGTGCCAGCGGCAGCTTGGCCCGCGCAGCTGGGGCCTTCTCCTCCACGACCGTGCCCTGCTCCAGCGCCTGGGTGACAAGGTCCTGAAGCGTCACCGACTGCAGGTACTCCATCACCCGGGAGTTGAAGCTGGTCCACAGTTCTCCCGTCATGGATTTGACCTGGGCGGCCTGACTGGGCCCCAGGTTCTGCAGCTCGTCGGTCTTGAGGTTTTCTACCGCTAGGATGATTTCAGCCACCGATACCTGCTCCGCTTGCCGCGCCAGGGTATAGCCGCCACCGGGCCCTCGGGTACTGTCTACCAAGCCGGCGCGGCGCAGTGCGCTGAACAGCTGTTCAAGGTAAGACAGAGAAATCCCCTGCCGTGCGCTGATGGTGGACAAAGGCACGGGCCGCATCTTCTGGCGCAGGGCCAGGTCGGTCATGGCGGACACCGCCAGCTGTCCTCGGGTCGTGATACGCATCGTTGCTACTCCTTGTGAACACAGGCAGCTCCAGGCCGCAGCGCAGATCGCCACGGAAGCTGCCAAACGTCAATGTAGAGAATTTCATACTTCGCGTATATTCGTTTTATTGAGTTTTATTCTTCGATTTATGCGAAGCATTTGGGCAGTATGAACTTCAAGCACCTGCGCTACTTCTGGACGGTTGCCAAGGCTGGCGGTGTGATGCGGGCCGGTGAGCAGCTCAACACCACTCCGCAAACACTGTCCGGCCAGATCAAGCAACTGGAAGAGTGGCTGGGCCACGACCTGTTCCGGAAAAGGGGGCGTGGCCTGGAGCTGACCAGCGAGGGGCGTGTGGCCCTGGGGTATGCCGAACAGATCTTCGCGCTGGGCGACGAGCTGGAAAAATCCATCCGGCTGGCGCGTGGACAAGAGAAGCCGCTGGAGTTCCGCGTGGGGGTGGCCGACTCGATAGCCAAGTCGGTGGCCTACCACCTGCTGGAGCCCGCACTGGGCATGCCGCAGCGCGTGCACATGACCTGCCATGAGGGCAAGTTTCCCGAATTGATTGCGCAGTTGAGCCTGCACCGGCTGGACCTCGTGCTGGCCGACGAGCCTGTTTCCAACAAGATCGGCGTCAAAGCCTTCAACCACCCGCTGGGCACCAGCAGCATGAGTTTTCTGTGCGCCCCCGCCCTGCGTGCACAGTTGGAGGGGCCGTTCCCTCAGTGCCTGCATGGTGCGCCCATGCTCATCCAAGGTCCCATGTCGTCCGTTCGCCAGCAACTCGACCACTGGCTGAACAAGCACCACCTGCAACCCCGTCTCGTCGGCGAGTTTGACGACAGCGCGTTGATGAATGCGTTTGGGCGGGAAGGCAGAGGCATCTTCACATCCCCCTCCGTGCTGGAAGAGGAGACCACTGCTCAGTTTGGCGTGGAGGTTATCGGCCGCTCCTCAGACTTGGTGGAGGAATTCTTTGCGATCTCCATTGAAAGGCGCATTACGCACCCCTGTGTGGTGGCCATCACCAAGGCCGCCAAGGCAGATCTGTTCGCTCACTGAGCCGGTAGGAGCGCGATGGCGCTCTGCGCAGGAGGAACAAGTTGTCATCAACACGCCAACTCGCGCCCTCATGGAGGAGCACAAGCAACGAGTGAGAGCACAAACAAAAACGCCCACTGTGGAGTGGGCGTTTTGTTTTAGCAATGCTTGCTATGTTTTGGTTGCGCGAGAAGGATTTGAACCTCCGACCTTTGGGTTATGAGCCCAACGAGCTACCAGACTGCTCCATCGCGCGGTAAGAAATAAATTATACCCTATTATTCAGCTGCTGCCGAATTATTTTCGGTTTCTGCAGCACGATCGACCAATTCGACCAGGGCCATAGGCGCATTGTCGCCCACGCGGAAGCCCATCTTCAGAATGCGGGTGTAACCGCCAGGACGCACCTTGAAACGCGGGCCCAGGTCGTTGAACAGCTTGGTCACGCTGTCACGGTCACGCAGACGGTTGAATGCCAGGCGGCGGTTGGCGACAGAATCCTCCTTGGCCAAGGTGATCATGGGCTCGATCACGCGGCGCAGTTCCTTGGCCTTGGGGACGGTGGTCTTGATGACTTCGTGCTCGATGAGCGAGTTCATCATGTTCTGCAGCATCGCGAGGCGGTGCGAGCTGGTGCGGTTGAGTTTGCGAAGGCCGTGTCCGTGGCGCATGGTGCTTTCTTTCTACTGTCTATGTAATTAAATCAGGCAGCCGTATCAGGTACTGTCCGAGGCACTGTTCCCCGGAGGGAACGAAAAGTCCCCCTTGCGGGGGACATCAAACCGGGCGCCCAAAATTTGGGCAGCCTTCGATTATAGCTTTGGCTTAACGCTTGTCCAGACCTGCTGGCGGCCAGTTCTCAAGCTTCATGCCCAAGGTGAGGCCACGCGATGCCAGCACTTCCTTGATTTCGTTCAGCGACTTGCGGCCGAGGTTAGGCGTCTTGAGCAGCTCATTCTCGGTGCGCTGAATCAGATCACCGATGTAATAGATGTTCTCGGCCTTCAGGCAGTTTGCAGAACGCACGGTCAGTTCCAGCTCGTCCACAGGACGCAGCAGGATCGGATCGAACGTCGCATTGCCACGTGGGCCTGCGGGTGCGTCGAACGCAGCCAGCTCGCCGCCTTCCAGCTGCGCGAATACCGCCAGCTGTTCCACCAGGATCTTGGCAGATGCCCGCACGGCATCTTCGGCAGTGATCGCGCCGTTGGTCTCGATCTCGACCACCAGCTTGTCCAAGTCGGTACGCTGCTCCACACGGGCGCTTTCCACGGTGTAGCTCACACGCTTCACGGGGGAGAACGACGCGTCCAGCACGATGCGGCCAATCGACTTGGTCGATTCGTCGGCATAGCGGCGCAGATTGCCGGGCACATAGCCGCGACCCTTCTCTACCTTGATCTGCATGTCCAGCTTCCCGCCAGCAGACAGGTTGGCGATCACGTGATCAGGGTTGACGATTTCCACGTCGTGAGGGGTCTGTATGTCACGGGCAGTGACCACACCTTCGCCATCTTTGCGCAGGCTCAACGTCACTTCATCACGGTTATGGAGCTTGAACACCACACCCTTGAGGTTCAGCAGGATATTGACCACATCCTCTTGAACACCGTCAATAGACGAATACTCGTGCAGAACGCCTGCAATGGTGACTTCCGTCGCTGCGTAACCCACCATGGACGAGAGCAGGACGCGCCGAATGGCGTTGCCCAGCGTGTGGCCGTACCCACGCTCGAACGGCTCCAGTGCGACCTTGGCACGGTTGTGGCCAAGCTGCTCGACATTGATCGCCTTGGGTTTCAGCAAATTGGTTTGCATTCAGACTTCCTCTCAATACCCCCAGCTCGTTACACCGGTAAGGCTGGTGAAGCGCCTAAACCGCGATGCCTCGCGGTTCAGGGACGGTTTTCTTGAATTACGTACTCGACCGATTAGCGCGAGTACAACTCAACGATCAGCGATTCGTTGATGTCGGCGCCAAACTCATCACGGTCTGGCACCTTCTTGAAGATGCCTTCTGCCTTCTCGGCATTCACTTCCACCCATGCGGGCATGCCCACTTGAGCTGCCAGTTGCAGGGCTTCCACCACGCGATTTTGCTTCTTGGACTTTTCACGCACAGCCACCACGTCACCCGTCTTCACGAGGTACGAAGCAATGTTCACGGACTTGCCGTTCACGGTGATCGCCTTGTGCGACACCAGCTGGCGCGCTTCAGCGCGAGTGGAGCCGAAACCCATGCGGTACACGACGTTGTCGAGACGGGATTCCAACAGGAACAGCAGATTGGCGCCAGTGTTGCCCTTCTTGCCTTCGGCGGCTTCGAAGTAACGGCGGAATTGCTTTTCCAGCACGCCGTACATGCGCTTGACCTTCTGCTTTTCACGCAGTTGCAGACCGTAGTCAGAGGTGCGGGCACCCGAGGTGCGGCCGTGCTGACCAGGCTTGGAGTCGAACTTGGACTTGTCAGCGATCGAGCGGCGTGCGCTCTTCAGGAACAGGTCAGTGCCTTCACGGCGGGAGAGTTTGGCCTTGGGGCCGAGGTAACGTGCCACTTGAGCTTCCTTTGTGTCATCTACCGCAAACCATTGCGGGAGCCGCCTGAGGCGCTTGCGCGTTCACAGGCGGCGGTGGGCTTAGAGAGATTAGATACGACGGCGCTTTTGAGGGCGGCAGCCGTTGTGTGGCACCGGTGTCACATCGGAGATCGATGTGATACGGATGCCCAGTGCGCCCAATGCGCGCACCGAAGACTCACGACCAGGACCTGGGCCCTTGATTTCAACGTCAAGGTTCTTGATACCTTGATCGATGGCAGCGCGACCGGCCACTTCCGAAGCCACCTGGGCTGCGAATGGGGTGGACTTGCGCGAACCCTTGAAACCTTGGCCACCGGACGAAGCCCATGACAGGGCGTTGCCCTGACGGTCGGTGATCGTGATGATGGTGTTGTTGAACGAGGCGTGCACGTGTGCAATGCCGTCCGAAACATTCTTCCGGACCTTCTTGCGGACGCGCTGAGCTGCGTTATTGGCAGGAGACTTAGCCATGATGATCTTTCAATCTTTATTTCTTCAGTGCAGCTGCACCCTTGCGCGGACCCTTGCGAGTGCGAGCATTGGTACGGGTGCGCTGACCACGCATTGGCAGACCGCGGCGATGGCGGAAGCCACGATAGCAGCCGATGTCCATCAAACGCTTGATGTTCATCGTGGTTTCGCGGCGCAGGTCACCTTCAATGGTGAACTGCTCGATTTGTTCGCGAATTTTTTCCAGATCGCCGTCCGTCAGATCCTTGATCTTCTTGGAGTAAGCGATACCAGTTGCTTCGCAGATCTTGCGAGCGCGGGTGCGACCAATGCCAAAAATGGCGGTCAAACCGATTTCCGCGTGCTTGTGCGGCGGAATGTTAATGCCAGCGATACGTGCCATATGCGTCCTCTAATACTTTCCAATCAACCTTGGCGCTGCTTGTGACGCAGATCCGTGCAGATCACGCGCACCACACCCTTGCGGCGGATGATCTTGCAGTTGCGGCAGATTTTTTTGACCGAAGCCGAAACTCTCATTGCATTCTCCTAAAACTTTTCCATCCGTCCCGGCTGCTTCGCACGGAACACAATTTGTGCCCGCGAAAAATCGTGGGGCGCCAACTCAACCGATATCCAACTCTTTGCAGGCAGCGCTGGGCGCTGCCCTCGTGATGTCAACCGCCTGCACTGCCTTTGAAGTTCGCCTTCTTGAGCAGCGATTCGTACTGTTGCGACATCATGTAGTTCTGGACCTGGGCCATGAAGTCCATGGTCACCACCACAATGATCAGCAGGGAAGTTCCACCAAAGTAAAACGGTACGTTGTACTTCAGGATCAGAAACTCCGGCAACAGACACACGAAGGTGATGTACACGGCACCGGCCAAGGTCAGGCGAACCAGGATCTTGTCGATGTAACGGGCAGTTTGTTCACCGGGACGAATGCCTGGGATGAACGCGCCACTCTTCTTCAGGTTGTCTGCTGTCTCGCGGCTGTTGAACACCAACGCCGTGTAGAAGAAGCAGAAGAAGATGATCGCAGCGGCATAGAACATCACATAGATCGGCTGACCTGGAGTCAGTGCACCCGAGATGTCCTTGAGCCAACGCATCGATTCACCAGCACTGAACCAGTTCACCACAGTCGCAGGCAGCAAGATGATCGACGACGCGAAGATCGGAGGAATCACACCAGCCATGTTCAGCTTCAAGGGCAAGTGTGACGATTGACCGCCATACACCTTGTTGCCGACTTGTCGCCGCGCATAGTTCACCAGGATCTTGCGCTGACCACGCTCCACAAACACCACGAAGTAAGTCACCAGACCCACCACGATAACAATGAAGATGGCTGCCAGGATGCTCATCGCGCCAGTACGAACCAGCTCCAGAAGACCACCGATCGAACTGGGCAGCCCGGCGGCGATACCACCGAAGATCAGGATCGAAATCCCGTTGCCCAGACCACGCTCGGTGATCTGCTCACCCAACCACATCAGAAACATGGTTCCGGCCGTCAAACTGACCACCGCAGTCAGGCGGAAGCCAAAACCGGGGCTCAGAACCAAGCCAGCAGAGCTTTCGAGAGCCACGGCAATACCCAGAGACTGGAACAGGGCCAGGCCCAGGGTTCCGTAACGGGTGTATTGCGTGATCTTCCTGCGACCAGCTTCGCCTTCCTTCTTCAACTGCTCAAACGCGGGCAGCACGTAGGTCATCAGCTGCATGATGATCGATGCAGAGATGTACGGCATGATCCCCAGTGCGAACACTGTGAAACGCGACAGCGCGCCACCCGAAAACATGTTGAACAGGTTCAGGATGCCGCCCTGCTGGCCACTGAACAGCTGCTGAAGTTGGGCTGGATCGATACCAGGCACAGGGATATGAGCCCCGATGCGGTATACGACCAGCGCCAGCAACAGAAAAACCAGACGACGGCGCAGGTCGCCGAATTTTCCGGTCTTTGCAATTTGAGCCGCGCTAGTAGCCACAGATGCCTTCCTTCAGTGCCACACTCAGGCGACGCTGCCGCCAGCAGCTTCGATGGCTGCCTTGGCACCAGCCGTAGCACCCACGCCAGACAGCTTGACTGCCTTGCTCAGGGAACCGCTCTTGATGACCTTGACCACCTTGGCCAGCTCGCCCACCAGACCAGCTTGCTTCAGTGCCAGCACATCCACTTCGGCCAGACCCAGTTGGTCCAGCGCCGTCAGCGTAACTTCTGCATTGAACTTGAGCAGGTGCGACTTGAAGCCGCGCTTGGGCAAGCGACGTTGCAGCGGCATTTGACCGCCTTCGAAGCCCACCTTGTGGTAGCCACCAGAGCGGGACTTTTGGCCCTTGTGACCACGGCCAGCGGTCTTGCCCAGGCCGGAGCCGATACCACGGCCTACGCGGCGCTTGGCATGCTTGGCGCCGTCTGCGGGCTTGATGCTATTGAGTTCCATGATCTATCTCTCAGACGATTTTGACCAGGTAGCTGATCTTGTTAATCATGCCGCGAACTTCGGGCGAATCCTTCAATTCGCTGACGCTGTTCAGCTTGCGCAGACCCAGGCCACGGACGGTGGCGCGGTGCGATTCCTTGGTGCCGATCGGGCTGCGCACCAGTTGAATCTTGACGGTTTGTTGCGTTGTCATATTCAGGCTCCGGTTCAGGCGAAGATGTCTTCGACTGTCTTGCCGCGCTTGGCTGCAACGTTCGACGGAGTCGTCGAATTGACGAGCGCGTCAAAGGTAGCACGGACCATGTTGTAGGGGTTGGACGAACCATGGCTCTTGGCCACGATGTCGGTCACACCCAGTACTTCAAAGACTGCGCGCATAGGACCGCCAGCGATGATACCGGTACCCTTGGGTGCGGGAGCCATCATCACCACTGCCGCGCCATGGTGGCCGGTCACGTTGTGATGGATGGTGCCGTTCTTCAGGGACACCTTGACCATGTTGCGGCGGGCTTCTTCCATCGCCTTTTGCACAGCAGCGGGCACTTCCTTGGACTTGCCCTTACCCATGCCCACGCGGCCGTCACCATCGCCAACCACAGTCAGTGCGGCGAAACCGAGAATACGGCCACCCTTCACGACTTTGGTCACGCGGTTGACCGCGATCATTTTTTCGCGCAGACCGTCGTCACGACCTTCGTCTTGCACTTTGGGTTGAAATTTAGCCATTTTTTATTCCGCTCCGCTTAGAACTGCAGGCCGGCTTCACGGGCTGCGTCGGCCAAAGCCTTGACGCGACCGTGGTAAGCAAAACCTGCGCGATCAAATGCAACCTTCTCGACACCTGCAGCTTTCGCCTTTTCAGCGATCCGCTTGCCGATGATCTGGGCTGCAGCGGCATTGCCACCCTTGCCCGAACCGCCGAGCGACTTGCGCACGTCGGCTTCTGCCGTCGAAGCGCTTGCCAGCACCTTGCTGCCGTCGCCGGAGATCACACTGGCGTAGATATGGAGGTTCGTACGGTTCACGGTCAGACGCGCCACGCCTTGCTGTGCAATGCGGATGCGGGTCTGGCGCGAACGACGAAGACGCTGCTCTTTCTTGGTCAACATGTTGCAGCTCCTTATTTCTTCTTGGTCTCTTTGATCGTGATCTTTTCGTCCGCGTAGCGGATGCCCTTGCCCTTGTAGGGCTCGGGTGGACGAACAGCACGGATCTCAGCGGCGATCTGACCGACGCGTTGACGATCAGCACCCTTGATCACCACTTCAGTGGGGGTAGGGGTGGCAACCGTGATACCAGCGGGCATCTCGATGTTGACCGGGTGCGAATAGCCGACGGCCAGGTTCAGCTTGGAACCGGCTGCAGCAGCCTTGTAACCCACGCCTACCAAGCTCAGCTTCTTTTCGAAACCCTTGCTGACGCCGACCACCATGTTGTTGACCAACTGGCGAATCGTGCCGCTCATGGCATTGGCTTCGCGGGAATCATTGGCAGGCTCAAAGCTGAGCTTGCCTTCATTGCTGGACACCTTCACCAGCGCGTTTTGCGCCAGCGACAGGGTGCCGCCAGAACCCTTCACGGAGATCTGGTCACTCTTCACGGACACATCCACACCTGCGGGGATGGTCACGGGCATTTTTCCTACTCGGGACATTTCAGTTTCTCCTCAATGCCGCGGGTTAGGCCACGTAACAGAGCACTTCGCCACCGACACCGGTAGCGCGCGCCTTGCGATCGGTCATCACGCCCTTGGGCGTTGTGACAATTGCCACACCCAGACCGTTCATGACTTGTGGAATGGAATCACGGCCTTTGTAGACACGCAGACCAGGGCGGCTGACGCGCTCGATGCGCTCAATCACTGGACGGCCTGCGTAATACTTCAGGGCAATTTCGAGTTCGGACTTGCCAGCTTCGGTCTTGACCTGGAAGCCGTCGATATAACCTTCGTCCTTCAGCACCTGGGCGATGGCGATCTTCACTTTGGAAGATGGCACCAGAACCGTGGCCTTGGAGACCATCTGTGCATTACGGATGCGGGTCAGCAAGTCAGCGATGGGATCACTCATGCTCATGTTTAATCTCTCCTGCCTGCTTACCAGCTGGCCTTGGTGACACCTGGGATGTCGCCATTGAAAGCCAGTTCGCGGATCTTGGCGCGAGCCAGACCGAATTGACGGAAGGTGCCACGTGGACGACCGGTGATTTCGCAACGGTTACGCTGACGTGTGGGGTTTGCGTTGCGCGGGAGCTTTTGCAGGCCCAGGCGGGCTGCATCACGCTCTTCGTCGCTGCGCTTGGCATCGCCAGCGATTGCCTTCAGTTCCGCATACTTGGTTGCGTACTTGGCTGCCAGTTTTTCGCGCTTCAGTTCGCGCTGGATCAAAGCTACTTTAGCCATGCTTCGCCTCAGTTCTTGAACGGGAAACGGAAACCAGCGAGAAGCGCCTTGGCTTCTTCGTCGGACTTGGCCGTCGTGGTGATGCTGATATTGAGACCGCGCAGGGCGTCAACCTTGTCGTACTCAATTTCAGGGAAAATGATCTGTTCTTTGACGCCGATGTTGTAGTTGCCACGGCCATCGAAGGCGCGACCGGAGATACCACGGAAGTCACGAACGCGGGGCAGCGCCACGGTCACGAAACGATCCAGGAACTCATACATCTGCACGCCACGCAGCGTGACCATACAGCCAATGGCCTGACCTTCGCGGATCTTGAAACCAGCGATAGCCTTCTTGGCCTTGGTCACCACAGGCTTCTGACCAGCAATCTTGGTCAGATCGGCCACAGCGTTGTCCATCACCTTCTTGTCCGAGACTGCTTCGCTCACGCCCATGTTCAGCGTGATCTTAGTCAGACGGGGAACCTGCATCGGCGAGGTGTAACCGAACTGCTTGGTCAGCTCGGGAGCGATCTTGTCGCGGTAAATTTCTTGGAGTCGTGCCATGTTTACCCCTTAGGCCGCCTTGATTTCAGCGCCGCTGGACTTGAACACGCGAACGCGCGTGCCGTCAGCCTGCACCTTGATGCCCACGCGATCAGCTTTGCCAGTAGCGGCATTGAAGATGGCCACGTTGGACTGGTGAATCGGCATGGCCTTTTCGATGATGCCGCCCGTCGTACCCTTCATAGGGTTTGGCTTGGCGTGCTTCTTGACCAGGTTGATACCGTCGATGACGAGGTGAGAGTCATCCTTGCGCAGCGACACAGTGCCACGCTTGCCCTTGTCACGGCCGGTCAGCACGATGACTTCGTCGCCCTTGCGAATCTTGTTCATGGCGCGTCCTTAGAGAACTTCAGGAGCCAGGGACACGATCTTCATGAACTTCTCGGTACGCAGTTCACGCGTCACGGGTCCAAAGATGCGGGTGCCAATGGGCTCCAACTTTGCATTCAGCAACACTGCTGCGTTGCCGTCGAATTTGACGAGCGAACCGTCGCCGCGACGAATACCCTTCGCCGTGCGAACCACCACTGCGCTGTAAACCTCGCCTTTTTTGACGCGGCCACGTGGAGCGGCTTCTTTGATGCTCACCTTGATGATGTCGCCAACGCTTGCATAGCGACGCTTCGAGCCACCCAGCACCTTGATGCAAAGGACGGACTTGGCGCCGGTATTGTCGGCAACCTCTAACCGAGATTCTGTCTGGATCATTTCAATATTCCCAACTTGCACCAGAAGACAACAGCCCCAGAGAACTTCTCAAGGGCTGCAAATCAGCCAGTCAGTCTTGGGCCCGTCGTCCGCACCGCAAACCATTTGCAGCACTTCCCGCTGGGCAGAAACTTCACGTATGAAACGCGAAGCCCTCGATTATTGCAAAAGACTTTTAGGAAGTCAAGCGCGTGTTATGTGGGCACATGCAGATACTGTTGCGCCAGGGCCAGAAAGGCCTCCAGTTGCGGATCGGCGCCTAGCTCCTCGCGCAGGAGGCCTGCGACAACCGGCGCCAGCTCAATCGCCTTGCGGGCATCCAGGAACAGCAGACGCGAACGCCGCGCCAGCATATCTTCCACCGTACAGGCGTATTCGTAGCGGGCCGCAAAGCGCACCATTGCCACCGTCAGGCCGCCCCCGAGATCCGTCTGCGCTCCGGGCATTGCCCGCACCTCAGCCGCTTCCGTGCCGTAAGAGTGCAGTCCTTGGGCGTCGCTGATGCGGTGCTGTACGGGCTCCCGAGGAGTTCCCACCAACGGCAGATGATTGGTCACCCCAGCTGGTTTTTCAGGCAACAGCCCCGTGGTGAAGCATTTTTGCAACACATCTTCGGCCATTGCCCGGTAGGTGGTCCATTTTCCACCCGTCACGGTGATCAGGCCACTGCGGCTGGCCAGCACGGTGTGCTCCCGGCTGATCTTTTTGGTGTTGTCGCCGTCGTCGTCCTGCGGCTTGACCAGCGGACGCAAGCCCACCCAGATGCTACGGATGTCCTCGACGCGGGGCGCGCGGGTCAGGTAGCGCGCGGATTCCTCCAGGATGAACCGCACTTCCTCCCGGAAGGGCTCAGGCTCGCGCACCACATCCTGGCGCGGGCTGTCGGTGGTGCCCAGAATAAGTTTGCCCAGCCAAGGCACCGCAAACAGCACGCGGCCATCGGCCGTCTTGGGCACCATCAGCGCGTGGTCGGACGGCAAGAACTCCCGGTCCACCACAATGTGCACCCCCTGGCTGGGCGCCACCATGGGCTTGACAGGCCGACCGATGGCTTCGCCGTCCATCTGGCGCAGGGTGTCCACCCACACGCCCGTGGCGTTGACCACCGACCGAGCGCGCACCGTGAATTGTTGGCCGCTGTCCGCGTCCTCGCAGACAAAACCCACGACCTTGCCAGCCTCGTGAACCAGCGACCGTGCGGGACAGTAATTGACAACCAAAGCGCCCAGGCTGGCGGCCGTGCGCGCCAGCGCCAAGGCCAGGCGAGCGTCATCGAACTGGCCGTCCCAATATTTGACACTGCCCTTGAGCCCCTCGGTACGGGCGGTGGGCAGACATTGCAGGGTGCGAGCGCGCCCCAGAAACTCCGTAGCGCCCAGGCCAGCCTTGCCTGCAAGCGCGTCATACATCATCAGCCCGATGCCATAGAAGGGTGTTTCCCAGAAACGGTAAGACGGCATCACAAAGGGCAGCGGTTGCGCCAGATGGGGCGCGTTGTGCAGCAGCGTGGTGCGTTCATGCAGCGCCTCGCGCACCAACGCGATGTTGCCCTGGGCCAGGTAACGGACCCCGCCATGCACCAGCTTGGTGGCCCGGGACGAGGTTCCTTTGGCGAAATCGTGTGAATCCACCAGCACGACGCTGAAGCCGCGCGCCGCGGCATCCAGCGCCACCCCCAGGCCCGTCGCGCCACCGCCGATCACGGCGAGGTCATACTGGTGCGGCTGGGCGAGGCGGGCCAGGAGGTCGGCGCGCCGTGTAGGAAGGGGTGCGGTGGCAATGGTCATGGGGTGATTGTCCATGGGCGGAGTAGAAACCAAGGGTTTACCCTTGAATTCCTGACACTCCCGGGGTGAGAACCCGCCCCGCAGCCGCACAGGTGCCGAGGGCGGTATCGAGCAAAAAAGGCAGCCAGAGACCTTGTGAGCCCTGGCTGCCGATCAATGGTGGTTGCAACCACACCTTGATCTGTGGATCAGCGCGTCTTGCCGTCCTTCCACGCCTGCAGCAGCTTGTCGTAGGCAATGGTTTCGCCCTTTGGCTTCTCATTCGCCAGCTTCTTCCAGGGCGCCTGCTTGTCGCTCAGCCACTTGTTGGGGTCGCTCTTGGGGTTGAGCTTGGGCGCGCAGTGGGCCATGCCTGCGCGTTCCAGACGGGCCATCACCTGGTCCATCTCGTCGGCCAGGGTGTCCATGGCGCCCTGGGGAGTCTTCTCACCCGTGACCGCCTGCGCCACGTTCTTCCACCACAACTGGGCCAGCTTGGGGTAGTCGGGCACATTGGTGCCGGTAGGCGACCATGCCACGCGCGCCGGGCTGCGGTAGAACTCGACCAGGCCGCCGAGCTTGGGGGCGGCGTCCGTCATGGCCTTAGACTGGATGTCGCTCTCGCGGATCGGGGTCAGGCCCGTCAGCGTTTTCTTGAGCGACGTGGTCTTGGCCGTCACGAACTGGGCGTACAGCCAGGCGGCAGCCGTCTTGTTGGCGTCATGGTCCTTGAAGAAGGTCCAGGAGCCCACGTCCTGGTAGCCGTTCTGCATGCCCTGCTTCCAGTAGGGGCCGTTGGGGCCGGGGGCCATGCGCCACTTGGGCGTGCCGTCAGCATTCACCACGGGCAGGCCGGGCTTGGTCATGTCGGCCGTGAAGGCGGTGTACCAGAAGATCTGCTGCGCGATCTGACCTTGTGCGGGCACGGGGCCGGCTTCGCCGAAGGTCATGCCCGTGGCTTCCTTGGGCGCGTACTTCTTCATCCAGTCCACGTACTTGGTCAGCGCATACACGGCTGCGGGCGAGTTGGTCGCACCGCCACGGGCCACGCTGGCGCCCACGGGAGTGCACTTGTCGTCCGCCACGCGGATGCCCCATTCGTCGATCGGCAGGCCGTTGGGCGCGCCGATGTCGGCAGAGCCCGCCATGGACAGCCATGCGTCGGTGAAACGCCAGCCCAGGGATGGGTCCTTCTTGCCATAGTCCATGTGGCCATAGATGGGCTTGCCGTCGATGTTCTTCACGTCGTTGGTGAAGAACTCGGCGATGTCCTCATAGGCGCTCCAGTTGAGCGGCACACCCAAGTCGTAGCCGTACTTGGCCTTGAACTTGTCCTTGATGTCCTTCCGGTCGAACAGGTCGGCACGGAACCAGTACAGGTTGGCGAACTGCTGGTCGGGCAACTGGTACAGCTTGCCGTCTGGCCCGGTCGTGAACTTGGTGCCGATGTAGTCCTTGATGTCGATGCCGGGGTTGGTCCACTCCTTGCCTGCACCGCCCATGTAGTCGGTCAGATTCATGATCTTGCCGTAGCGGTAGTGCGTTCCGATCAGGTCCGAGTCCGAGATCCAGCCGTCATAGATGGACTTGCCAGACTGCATGGAGGTCTGCAGCTTCTCGACCACGTCGCCTTCCTGGATCAGGTCGTGCTTGACCTTGATGCCAGTGATTTCCTCAAACGCCTTGGCAAGCGTCTTGGATTCGTATTCGTGGGTGGTGATGGTCTCGGACACCACCGAGATTTCCTTCACACCCTTGGCCTGCAGCTTCTTGGCCGCGTCCATGAACCACTTCATTTCGGCCATCTGCTGGTCTTTGCTCAGCGTGGAGGGCTGGAACTCGGTGTCGATCCATTTTTTGGCCTCCGCCTCGCCCGCCATGGCGGCCTGACCCGTCATGACCGCCACTGCCAGTGCCAGCGCTGTGTACCGCGTCTTCATAGTGCCTGTCTCCTCATAGTCATCTCCCCTTTGGATGCAAGGGTCACGCGGCTCCGGGGAAGGGTTGAGCCGCGCGACGGGAACCATTGAAACCAAGGCTGCCTGCAAACACCTCACCCCTTGCGCAGGATGAGCAGCAGCAGCGCCATCGACAACACAAAGCTGATCCAGATCGACGGGTCGCCCTGCAGGCTGAACCACTGGGCCAGCTTGCCGCTGACGCCGACAAAAATCAGATTCACGTAGGCCGCCGACAACAGCCCAATGAACAGCCGATCACCGCGCGTCGTCTCCAGCGGCAAAAAACCCTTGCGCATCGTTGTGGGCGACTTGATCTCCCACACTGTCATACCGATCAGCATCAGCACGATGCAAATGAAGAACACCGCCACGGGCAGCGTCCAGGCCATCCAGTCAAACATGTCGCTGCCTCCTTAAACCCGCCCCATCGCAAAGCCTTTTGCGATGTAGTGGCGAACAAACCAGATCACGATCGCACCCGGCACGATGGTCAGCACGCCAGCGGCGGCCAGCGTCGCCCAGTCCATGCCCGAGGCGCTCACCGTGCGCGTCATGGTGGCCACGATGGGCTTGGCATTCACGCTGGTCAGCGTGCGCGCCAGCAGCAGTTCTACCCAGCTGAACATGAAGCAGAAGAACGCTGCCACGCCCACACCAGCCTTGATGAGCGGCAGGAAAATGGTCATGAAAAAGCGCGGAAAGCTGTAGCCATCGATATAGGCCGTCTCATCGATCTCGCGCGGAATACCGCTCATGAAGCCTTCCAGAATCCACACCGCCAGCGGTACGTTGAACAGCAGGTGCGCCAGTGCCACAGCAATGTGCGTGTCCATCAGCCCCACGGTGGTGTAGAGCTGAAAGAACGGCAGCAGGAACACGGCGGGTGGCGTCATGCGGTTGGTCAGCAGCCAGAAGAACACATGCTTGTCGCCCAGGAACTGATAGCGGCTGAAGGCATAAGCAGCGGGCAGCGCCACGGTGAGCGAGATCACCGTGTTGATGCCCACATAGATAAGGCTGTTGATATAGCCCGAATACCAGGACTCGTCCGTGAAGATGGTCTTGTAGTTGGCCCAGGTGAAGTGCTGGGGAAAGAACGTGAAGGTCGAAAGAATCTCCTCGTTCGTCTTGAAGCTCATGTTGACCATCCAGTAGATGGGCAACAGCGCGAACAGCAGGTAGACAACAAGGAAGATCGACCGCTTCTGGAAGCGCTTTTCATTCATGGCCGGCTCCTTCGTTGCTGGCGGTACCCACGCGCTGCATCCAGTTATAGAGGATGAAGCACAGCAGCAGGATGATGAAGAAATAGATCAGCGAAAACGCTGCGGCAGGGCCCAGGTCGAACTGGCCCACGGCCTTGGTCGTCAAGTACTGGCTCAAGAAGGTGGTGGCATTGCCCGGTCCGCCGCCGGTCAGCACGAACGGCTCGGTGTAGATCATGAAGCTGTCCATGAAGCGCAGCAGCACCGCAATCATCAGCACGCCACGCATCTTGGGCAGCTGGATGTAGCGGAACACCGCGAACTTGCTGGCGCCATCGATGCGTGCCGCCTGGTAGTACGCGTCGGGGATGGAGCGCAACCCGGCAAAGGCCAGCAGCGCGACCAGCGGCGTCCAGTGCCACACATCCATCAGCAGCACCGTGAGCCAGGCCTGCGTGGCGTTGCCGGTGTAGCTGTATTCGATGCCCACCTCTTGCAGCAGCCTGCCCATGAGGCCGATGTCGGCACGGCCATAGATCTGCCAGATGGTGCCCACCACGTTCCAGGGGATCAGCAACGACAGCGCCACCACCACCAGCACGGCGGACGACTTCCAGCCCTGAGCAGGCATGGACAGTGCCAGCAGGATGCCCAGCGGAATCTCCACCGCCAGCACAGCCAGCGAGAAGGTGAGCTGGCGCAGCAGCGCGGCGTGCAGTTCCTCGTCGCGCATCACCTGTACGAACCATTCCGTGCCCACGAAGACACGGCGCTCGGGGCTGATGATGTCTTGCACCGAGTAGTTCACCACCGTCATCAGCGGCAGGATGGCCGAGAAGGCCACACACAAAATCACGGGCAAGATCAGGAACCAGGCCTTCTGGTTCACGGGTTTGGTCGTGGTACTCATTGGAAACCTCCGTGCTGCGCACTGCGGTGCTGAGCGCCTTCGGGCGGCCGGGCGGCGCTCATGGTGCGACCTCCGCGGTCAGCAACTGCTCGTTCTGGTAGAAGCAGGTGTGGGTTCCCAGCACCTGCAGCCATGCCGTGTCACCGGCCGATGGCAGCCGCGTCTCGGGCGTGAAGCGCGCCTTGACGGTGTGCTCGCCCACCTTGGCGGTCAGCATCTGGTAGGTGCCGATGTCCTGCACTTGCACCACGTTGCAAGGCAATGCGCCCGGCTGCTGCGGCTGGGCCAGCGCCAGGTATTCGGGCCGGATGCCGACCTGCAGGACACCGTTTGGCAGCGCACGGCCCACGGGGCTGGCCAGGCGGTGCCCGGCCACAGTGAGGCTGTCGCCCTCGCTGTGCGCAGGCAAGAAGTTCATGCCCGGCGAGCCAATGAAGTGCCCCACAAAAGTGTGCGCGGGCCGCTCGAACAAGGCATCGGCCGACCCCACCTGCACGGCCTTGCCGCGCGTCATCACTACCACCTGGTCGGCAAAGGTCAGCGCCTCCACCTGGTCGTGGGTCACGTAGATCAGCGTGAGCTTGAGTTCGTGGTGGATCTGCTTGAGCTTGCGGCGCAGCTGCCACTTGAGGTGCGGGTCGATCACCGTGAGCGGCTCGTCGAACAGCACGGCCGCCACATCGGCGCGCACCAGTCCACGGCCCAGCGAGATCTTCTGCTTGGCGTCGGCCGCGAGGCCTGCCGCGCGCTGGTTGAGCTGGCCGCTCATTTCCAGCATCTCGGCGATCACGCCCACACGCTGCTTGATCTGGTCCTCGGGCACCTTGCGGTTGCGCAGCGGGAAGGCCAGGTTCTCGGCCACCGTCATGGTGTCGTAGATCACCGGGAACTGGAACACCTGGGCAATGTTGCGCTCCTGGGGGCTGGCGCGCGTCACGTCACGCCCGTCAAACAGCACCTTGCCGTGCGACGGTACGAGCAGGCCCGACATGATGTTGAGCATGGTGGTCTTGCCACAGCCCGAGGGGCCGAGCAGCGCATAGGCACCACCGTCCTCGAACTCCATCTTCAAAGGCAGCAGCGCGTAGTCGCCGTCCTGCTGCGGGTTGGGCTTGTACGAATGCGCCAAATCCAGACTGATGCGGGCCATGTCAGCGCCCTCCTTGTGCAGTAGCGGGCCTTGCGGGCGCCCAAGCCAGTCGGCCATCAGCACCAAACACATAGACCTGGGCAGGGTCCAGGTGCAGCGTGATGGGCGTGCCCAGTTCAAAGTAATGCACACCGGTCAACTGCGCCACCAGGTCACCCCAGGGTGTGGCCGCGTGCACAAAGGTGTCGGAGCCCGAAATTTCGGCCAGCTCGACCACTCCGCCCACACTGATGTCACCCGGGCGGGCCACCACGCGCAGCGCACTGGCGCGCACGCCTGCCGTGAGCCCTGCGGCCGTGGCCACCCCTTGCGGCAGATGCACCGCCAGCTCCACCCCACCCTGCAGACGCACCCCGGAAGGGGCCGCCGAGGCAGCAATGAGGTTCATGGGCGGGTCGCTGAAAGCGCGCGCCACACGCAGCGAATTGGGGGAATGGAACACCTCGGCGGTGGGGCCGTACTGCAGCAACTGACCTTCGTCGAGCACTGCGGTGTAGCCGCCCAGCAGCAGGGCCTCGCCCGGCTCGGTGGTGGCATAGACCACGGTGGACTGGCCGGCAGCAAACAGCTGGGTCAGCTCCTCGCGCAGTTCTTCGCGCAGCTTGTAGTCCAGGTTCACCAGCGGCTCGTCCAGCAGCATCAGCGGCGCACCCTTGGCCAGCGCACGCGCCAGCGCCACACGCTGCTGCTGCCCGCCGGAGAGTTCGGCCGGGTAACGATCCAGAAACATGTCGATGTGCAGGCGGCTCGCAATCTCACGCACCCTGGCGTCGATGTTCTTTTCACCGCGCAGCTTCAGGGGCGACGCAATGTTGGCCGCCACCTTCATCGAGGGGTAGTTGATGAACTGCTGGTACACCATGGCCACATTGCGGTCGCGCACGGGCATGCCAGTCACATCCACACCATCGACCTTGACGGTGCCCGACGTGGGCGTATCCAGCCCGGCCATGATGCGCATCAGGCTGGTCTTGCCCGCCTGGGTCGCTCCCAGCAATACCGTCACGGCATTGGGCTGCAGCGACAGGTTCATGTCGTACAGCCAGGTCTGCGCCCCGACTTTTTTGCTGATGCTGTCCAACGCCAGCTGCATGAAGCATCCTCTTCCGGCCCTGAGGCCTGTGTGAAAGGGCTGCACACACGCACGGCAGCCCTCAAATTTCGATCTTTTTCATTTTTGTTCCTTTTTGTTCGAATCGAATCAAGGTTTACCCTTAATCAATTCGTTTTTGTTCGATTTACAGTCTTTAGCGTGCCACCGGGCACCAAAGCGAATGTTTCAGATTCGTTACGATTCGGTGACATAACACTGCGCACAACACCCCACCGTGAACACCAATCCCCGCCAACTCCAACTCCTCGAAGAAGTGCGCGCGCGCAAGTCCGCCACGGTGGAACAACTCGCCGACACCCTGGGGGTCACGCTGCAGACGGTGCGCCGCGATGTGCAGCGCCTGGCGGAGTCGGGACTGCTCACGCGCTTTCATGGCGGCGTGCGCGTGCCCAGCTCCACGGTGGAGAACCTGGCGCACACCCAGCGCGAAAACCTGCATGCCGAAGGCAAAGCGCGCATTGCGCGCGCCGTGGCCGAACAGGTACCCAACGACTGCTCGCTGATCCTGAACATCGGCACCACCACCGAGGCAATTGCCAAGGCACTGCTGCACCACCGGGGCCTGCGCGTGATCACCAACAACCTCAACGTGGCCGCGATCCTGAGCGGCAACCCCGAGTGCGAGGTCATCGTGGCCGGCGGCGTGGTGCGCGCCCGTGACCGGGGCATCGTGGGCGAAGCGGCGGTGGACTTCATCCGCCAGTTCAAGGTGGACATTGCGCTCATCGGCATTTCGGGCATCGAGCCGGACGGGTCGCTGCGCGACTTCGACTACCGCGAGGTGAAGGTGGCGCAAACCATCATCGAGCACGCGCGCGAGGTCTGGCTGGCAGCCGACTTCAGCAAGTTCAACCGCCCGGCCATGGTGCAACTGGCCACGCTGGCGCAGATCGACCGCCTGTTCACCGATGCACCACCGCCCGAGCCCTTCCCGGCCCTTCTGCAAGATGCTGAAGTCATCTGCACGGTAGCTGCATAGCTTCACCTATCCTTTGCCCTCATGACCTACCTGCTCGCTCTCGACCAAGGCACCTCCAGCTCCCGCAGCATCGTTTTTGACGAAGGCGGCCACATCGTGGCGCAGGCGCAGCTGGAGCTGCCGCAGATCTACCCCCAGCCCGGCTGGGTGGAGCACGACCCGCTGGAGATCTGGCGCACCCAGATCACCACCGCGCGCGATGCGCTGGCCAAGGCGGGCATTGCGGCCAGCGACATACGCGCCGTCGGCATCACCAACCAGCGCGAGACCACCGTGCTGTGGAACCGCCAGACCGGCCAGCCCGTGCACCACGCTATCGTGTGGCAGGACCGGCGCGCCGAACCCGCCTGCGCCCAGCTGCGCGAACAAGGCCATGCCGCCACCATCCGGGCCAAGACCGGCCTGCTGGTGGACGCCTACTTCTCCGGCACCAAACTGCAGTGGATGCTGGACCATGTGCCCGGCGCGCGGCAAGCGGCCGAGCGCGGCGAGCTGGCCTTTGGCACGGTGGACAGCTGGCTGATGTGGAAGCTCACACACGGCAAAGTGCACGTGACGGATGTGAGCAACGCCTCGCGCACCATGCTGTTCAATGTGCACACCAACCAGTGGGACGACGAGCTGCTGGCGCTGCTGCGCATTCCCAAGGCGCTGATGCCCGAGGTGCTGCCGTCCAGCGCCCACTTTGGCGACATCGCGGCCGACCTGCTGGGCCACGCCATCCGCATTGGCGGCGTAGCGGGCGACCAGCAAAGCGCGCTGTTCGGCCAGGCCTGTTTCACCGCCGGCATGGCCAAGAACACCTATGGCACGGGCTGCTTCATGCTCATGCACACGGGCAGCACGTTCCAGACCTCGCAGAACGGCCTGCTCACCACCAGCGCAGCGCAGGCGACGGCGCAACCTGAATTTGCGATGGAAGGCAGTGTGTTTGTCGGCGGCGCGGTGGTGCAGTGGCTGCGCGACGGGCTGCGCGCCATCTCCACCAGCAACGAGGTGGAGTCACTGGCCCAAAGCGTGCCCGATTCGGGCGGCGTGATGATGGTGCCCGCCTTCACCGGCCTGGGCGCCCCCTACTGGAAGCCTGACGCACGCGGCACCATCACGGGCCTCACGCGTGGCACCACGCTGGGCCACATTGCGCGCGCGGCGCTCGAAAGCATTGCCTACCAGAGCGCCGCCCTGCTGCTGGCCATGAGCCGCGACGCCGTGGCCGCTGGCGGTGCGCCCGTGAGCGAACTGCGCGTGGACGGCGGCGCCTGCATCAACGACCTGCTGATGCAGTTCCAGGCCGACCTGCTGGGCATCCCGGTGGTGCGGCCGGCCGTCATCGAGACCACGGCCCTGGGCGCAGCCTACCTGGCAGGGCTGTCGAGCGGCGTGTACCGTAGCACGGATGAACTCTCGCGGCTGTGGCGCGCCGACCGCCGCTTTGTGCCCACGCTCAGCAGCGCGCGTGCGCAGGAGCTGATGGCGAACTGGGAACACGCCGTGCGCCAAACTACGGCAGCCTGAGGTCCCCGCGGCGCTGGGGTGACAAGGTCTCTGCCGTCCCAGTAGCCCGTCTTTCCTCCCATGAGTCCTGCCGCTGTCGCCGCTGCAGACATGGACTGACGGCCCGGCGGCGCTACCATCGTGGCCCTTCCTTGTTTGCCACCTTGCCTGCACGCACCATGAGCCAGACCACTGCCTCCCCAAACCTCCCCACCATCGCCTTCATCGGCGGCGGTAACATGGCCAGCGCCATCATCGGCGGCCTGATCGGCCAGGGCCACCCCGTGAGCCAGATCGAGGTGGTCGAGCCCTACGCCCCCACGCGCGAGGCGTTGCTCAAGAACTTTGGACTCACGGCGCAGCCCGAGGCGGGCGCTGCACTGCAGCGCGCCAGCATCGCGGTCTGGGCGGTCAAGCCCCAGACCTTCAAGGACGCCGCCGCACAGGCCAAGGCGCACACCCCGCAAGCCCTGCACCTGAGCGTGGCCGCTGGCATCCGCTCGGACAGCATCGCTCAGTGGCTGGGCACCGAGCGCATCGTGCGCACCATGCCCAATACACCCGCGCTGGTAGGCAAGGGCATGAGCGCGATCTACGCGCGCCCCGCCGTAACCAGCGCCGAGCGCCAGAGCGTGGAAGCCATCATGGCGTCCACCGGCGAATTCCTGTGGGTGGAGAACGAGACGCAGCTCGACGCCGTCACAGCCCTGTCGGGCTCGGGCCCGGCCTATGTGTTCTATTTCCTCGAAGCCATGACGCGCGCTGGTGTGGGCATGGGCCTGACCGAAGCGCAGGCGCACCAGCTGGCCGTGGGCACCTTTGTGGGCGCCTCGGAGCTGGCCCGCCGCTCCCATGAACCCCCGGCCGTGCTGCGTGAACGCGTCACCTCCAAGGGCGGCACCACCTACGCGGCCCTGCAGTCGATGGAAGCCAGCGGCGTGTCGCAGGCGTTCGAGGCCGCCATGCGCGCGGCCGAAAAACGTGCCAACGAATTGGGCAACGAGTTCGGATCTTGATGTTTTGGGGCGGTAGCGCTAGTCGATCAAGCGCTAACCGCTATCAATTGGTGAGCATTGCGCGCACGAGGTAACTGCCCGCAATGCCCGCAAACACCGTGGCGCCCAGCCAGTGGTTGATGCGGAACGCCTTGAAGCAGCCCTCGCGGGTGCGGGTGCGGATCAGCGTGAAGTGCCACACGGCCTGGGCCAACGCCACCGCAAGCGCTACATAAAAAATAGCACCCAGGGCATATGGTTGTAGCGCTACCGCCCAAATTCCCAAGAAAAGCAGATAGAACACCACGATGGCGGCCACATCCAGCCGCCCCAGGGTGATGGCCGAGGTCTTGATGCCGATCTTCAGGTCGTCGTCGCGGTCCACCATCGCGTATTCGGTGTCGTAGGCCAGCACCCAGAACATATTGCCCAGCCACATCCACCACGCCACGGCGGGCACGCTGCCCTGCACAGCGGCAAACGCGATGACGATGCCGAAGTTGAACGCAATGCCCAGCACCGCTTGCGGCATGGAGATGATGCGTTTGGTGAACGGGTAGGCAATGGCCACCAGCACGGCGGGTACCGACCATGCGATGGCGGCAGCGTTGGTGGTGAGCACCAGGCCAAAAGACACCAGCGCCAGCACCGCGCCCAGGCCCAGCGCCTCCTTCACCGACACCGCACCGGTGGTCACCGGGCGCTGCGCCGTGCGCTTGACGTGCTTGTCAAAGTCGCGGTCGGCCACGTCGTTCACACAGCAGCCCGCGCTGCGCATGAGGATGGTGCCCAGCACAAACACCGCCAGCAGGTGCCAGCCCGGGAAGCCGTCGGCCGCAATCCAGAGCGCGCTCAGCGTGGGCCACAGGCACACCAGCCAGCCAGCAGGGCGGTCCCAGCGGATCAGGTCGAGATAGAGCGAAAAACGGCTGCGGGGGGAAACAGGGGACGACGACATGATGGGACCATTACAAGAGCAGGCTCAGCAGCAAGACGCTGCGGCGGGTGGCGGGCCACGGGCGCACAGAATGTAGCAGCAGCGCCGCGACTGGGGCACGCATCCCCGGGGCCAGGTAACAGCCCCAGCGCGAGCACAAAACCCGTTAAAGTCTCCGCTCGTTCCGCCAACGCACCGCCCTCTGGGGCACCCACGCATGCCCCATACATCGACCTCCCAGGCCGCCACGCGTTTTGCTGTCCCCCGCGGAATGCTGGTGGGATTTGTGATTGCCGCCCTCGCCACCGTGCTGATCGCGCTGGTGAACTTCCGCACCGCCCAGGTACGCGCGCAAGCGGTGGAGGCCATGGACGAAACCACGGTGACCATGCGCCACCTCAACCTGTTCGTGTCCTCGCTGAAGGACGCCGAGACAGGCCAACGCGGGTACCTGCTGACGGGGGACGACACCTACCTGCAGCCCTACAACCTGTCGCTGAGCGCCATGGAGCGCAACATGGCGCGCCTGAAGGAACTGACGGACGACAGCGCCGTGCAGCGGCGCCTGGTGCTGCAGATCGACGACCTGCGCCACGAAAAGCTGCGCGAGCTGGGCGAGACCATTGAACTGCGCCGCTCCAAGGGCCAGGAAGCCGCCGTGGCCGTGACCCGCAATGATGCCGGCCGCGTGCTGATGGACCGCATCCGCGACCTGGCGTCGGACCTGTCCACGCTGCTGAACCAGCAGCTGGAGAGCGACCGCAAACAATGGGTGGAGGCTGCGGCCATGTCCACCTACTACTCCTGGGGCGGCTCGTTCGTGCTGTTGGTGCTCATCTGTCTGTCGGCCGCCGCCAATGCGCGGGAGTACCGCCTCAAGGCGCAGCAGTCGTGGGTGGCGGCCGGCCTCAACGGGCTGAGCCAGCGCATCCAAGGCGACCACCGGCTGGAAGATCTGGGCCAGCTCACACTCGAATACCTGGCGCAGTACCTGCGCGCCGCCGTGGGGGCGGGCTACGTGGCAGACTGCAACGGCGCGCTCACCCTGTTTGGTGGCTACGCCCTGCCCCGCGAGCGGCTGGAGCAGCGCCTGCTGCCCGGCGAGGGCCTGGTGGGCCAGGTGGCGCGCTCGCGCCAGATGCTGCATGTGCGCGATGTGCCCGCCGGGCACCTGATGGTGTCGTCCAGCACCGGCCAGTCCGCCCCCACCGAACTGCTGCTGGCACCCGCCATCGAGAACGGCGAGGTCTTTGCCGTGATCGAGCTGGGCTTTCATCGCCCGCTGACGGAGCCTGAGCGCACCCTGATGGAGCGCGCCTCGGGCATCCTGGCGGTGGCGATCCGCGCGGGCATTGACCGCAACCGCCTGGAGGCCTTGCTGGAAGAAACCCAGCGCCAGTCCGAAGAGCTGCAGACCCAGCAAGAAGAACTGCGCGTGAGCAACGAAGAGCTGGAGCAGCAAAGCCGCATCCTGCAAGAGTCGCAGGCCCAGATGGAGGTGCAGCAGACCGAGCTGGAGCAGACCAACGTCCACCTGGAGGCGCAGACCCAGCAGCTGGAATACCAGCGCGAGCAACTGCTGCGCGCCCAAAGCGCCATGACGGACAAGGCCCGCGAGCTGGAGCTGGCCAGCCAGTACAAGAGCGAGTTCCTAGCCAACATGAGCCACGAGCTGCGCACGCCGCTCAACTCGACCCTGATCCTGGCCAAGCTGCTGTCCGACAACAAGCCGGGCAACCTGAGCGCCGAGCAGGTGAAGTACGCGCAGACCATTTACGCGGCGGGCAACGACCTGCTGGCCCTCATCAACGACATCCTCGACCTGTCCAAGATCGAGGCCGGCCAGGCCACCGTGTCGGTGGAAACGGTGACGCTGTCCAAGGCCCTGCAAACGCTCATCGACCCGCTGCGCCCGCTGGCCCAGGAGAAGGGCCTGACGCTCACGGCCACCGTTGCGCCCGACGCCCCCGCCACGCTGGACACCGACCCGCAGCGCCTGGGGCAGGTGCTGAAGAACCTGCTGTCCAACGCGCTCAAGTTCACCGAGAAGGGCTCGGTGGCGCTGCATGTGTCGCGCAACCCGGACGACACGCTGTCGTTTGCCGTCAAGGACACCGGCATCGGCATTCCGGCGCACCAGCAGGAGCTGATTTTCGAAGCCTTCCGCCAGGCCGATGGCAGCACCCACCGCAAGTACGGCGGCACGGGCCTGGGCCTGTCGATCTCGCGCGATCTGGCGCAGTTGCTGGGCGGATCGATCCACGTGCACAGCACGCCGGGCGAGGGCAGCGTATTCACCCTGGTCCTGCCCCAGAAGCTGCTGCCTTCGTCGCCTGAAGCTGAACCCGCAATGCCGCTGGCGGCGCCTGCGCCAGCCCACGCGAAGGCACCGGTCGTCGCACCGGTTCCTTCGGCCCCCGCGTTGCCACCCGTGGCGGCCCCCACCGCACCCGCAGCCCCGCGCCGCGCGAGCGCGCGCAGCATTCTGGTGATTGAGGACGACGTGCGCTTTGCGCAGATCCTGAGCGACCTGGCCGGTGAGATGGACTTTGACTGCCACCTGGCCCACAACGCAGCGGATGGCCTGGCCTACGCCGTACACAGCCTGCCCAGCGCCATCGTGCTGGACGTGAACCTGCCCGACTTCTCGGGCCTGGGCGTGCTCGACCAGCTCAAGCGCAACCCGGCCACGCGCCACATTCCGGTGCATGTGGTGTCGGTGGCCGACTACTCGCAAGAGGCCCTGGGCCGGGGCGCCGTGGGCTATGCCCTTAAGCCCGTCAAGCGCGACGAGCTGGTGCATGCCCTGCAGCGGCTCGAAGCCAAATTCACCCAGGACCTGCGGCGCGTGCTGGTGGTGGAAGACGACGAGCGCCAGCGCGAGAGCGTGCGCCACCTGCTCACCAACGACGACGTGGAGATCGTGGGCGCGGGCACGGCGGCCGAGGCGCTGGCGCACCTGCGCGGCTCCACCTTCGACTGCATGGTGATGGACCTGAACCTGCCCGACCTGAGCGGCTACGAATTGCTGCAGCAGATGACAGAGCAGGATGGCGTCTCCTTCCCGCCCGTCATCGTGTACACAGGCCGCGCCCTGTCGCGCGACGAGGAGCAGCAGCTGCGCCGGTTTTCCAAGTCCATCATCATCAAGGACGCGCGCTCCCCCGAGCGGCTGCTCGACGAGGTCACGCTGTTCCTGCACCAGGTGGAGTCGGAGCTGTCGGCCGAGCACCGCCAGATGCTGCAGGTGGCCCGCAACCGCGAGACTGCCCTGGAAGGCCGCAACGTGCTGGTGGTGGAAGACGATGTGCGCAACGTGTTTGCGCTCTCCAGCATCCTGGAGCCCACCGGCATCCGCGTGGAGATTGCGCGCAACGGCCTGGAGGCCCTGCAGGCGCTGGAGCGCGCCGGCAGCGGCGGCCACCCTGCGATTGACCTGGTGCTGATGGACATCATGATGCCGGAGATGGACGGCTACACCGCCATGCGCGAGATCCGCAGCCGCCCCGAGTGGCGCCGCCTGCCCATCATTGCGCTGACCGCCAAGGCCATGAAGGACGACCAGGAAAAATGCCTGGCCGCCGGGGCCAATGACTACATCGCCAAGCCGCTGGACGTGGAAAAGCTGCTGTCCCTGGTGCGGGTGTGGATGCCCAAGTAGGCCCCGCCATGCCGCACCGCAAGGCCCGCACCGCAGACATCGAGCAGCGCCTGCTGATCGATGCGATCTACCACCGCTACCACTACGACTTCCGGGGCTACGCGCAGGCGTCGCTCAAGCGGCGGTTGGCGTCGGCGCTGGTGCAGTTTGACTGCAAGACGCTGTCGCAGCTGCAGGACCGCGTGCTGCACGAACCCGCCGTGTTCCCTGCGCTGCTCGAATACCTCACCGTGCAGGTGAGCGACATGTTCCGCGACCCGAGTTACTTCCAGGCGCTGCGCCAGGAGGTGGTGCCGCTGCTGCGCACCTACCCATCGCTCAAGGTCTGGGTGGCCGGATGCAGCGCGGGGGAGGAGGTGTATTCGCTGGCCATCCTGCTGCAGGAAGAAGGCCTGCTGGACCGCACCCTGATCTACGCTACCGACATCAACCCGCACGCGCTGCGCGCCGCCGAGTCGGGCGTGTTCGACGTGTCGCGGGTGGCGGCGTTCACCGAGAACCATGCGCGCTCCGGCGCGCGCAGCTCGTTGTCGGACTACTACGCGGCCGCCTATGGCCGCGTGGTGTTCGACAAGGGGCTGCGTGAGCACATGGTGTTCTCCGATCACAGCCTGGCCACCGACAGCGTGTTCGCCGAAGTCCATCTGGTGTCGTGCCGCAATGTGCTCATCTACTTCGAGCGCGACCTGCAGGACCGCGCCCTGGGGCTGTTCCGCGAGTCACTGTGCCACCGGGGGTTTCTGGGCCTGGGCTCCAAGGAGTCGCTGCGGTTTTCGGCACACACCGATGCGTTCGACGACTTCGTGCTGCAAGACCGCATCTACCGCAAGAAGGCCGGGCTGTGAGCAGCGCCGACCGCGCACCCAGGCCAGTGCCCCCGGGGGGCTACGCCGCCATCGTGGTGGGCGGGTCCTCGGGCGGTATCGACGCCTTGCTGGAACTGCTGCCCGCACTGCCCGCCACGCTGCAGGCGGCGGTGCTGGTGGTGCTGCACCTGCCCCGGGACCGGCGCAGCCTGCTGGTGGAGATTTTTCAGCCCCGCTGCGCCCTGCCGCTGCGCGAGGCGCAGGACAAGGATGCCATCACGCCAGGATCGGTGAGCTTTGCGCCACCGGACTACCACCTGCTGGTCGATGCCGGGCCCCAGGGCCCGCACGTGGGGCTGTCGGTGGACCCGCCCCTGCATTTTTCGCGCCCCTCCATCGACGTGCTGTTCGAATCAGCGGCAGACCACTACGGCCCCCGGCTGGTGGGCATTCTGCTGTCGGGCGCCAACGAAGACGGCGTGCACGGCCTGCAGACCATTCAGGCGGCGGGCGGCCTCACCATCGTGCAAGACCCTGCCAGTGCCAGCATGCCCACCATGCCGCAGGCAGCCATTGCGGCCTTGGCAGTTCACCAAATCCTGCCCCCTGAAGGCATTGCAAGGCTGCTGGCGGACCTGCACCAGCAACAGCAGCTTTGATCCGGGCGCATGCGTCCCTCTCTGAGAACCCCACCCACCCTCCCCACCGCCCATGCCCCAGACCGACCGCACCAAATGCCTGCTCGTCGACGATGTCGAGGAAAACCTCATCGCCCTGGAGGCGCTGCTGCAGCGTGACGGGCTGGACATCCTCAAGGCCCAGTCGGGCCCCGAGGCCCTGGAACTGCTGCTGGCCCATGACGACGTGGCCCTGGCCTTGCTGGACGTGCAGATGCCCGACATGAACGGCTTCGAGCTGGCGGAACTGATCCGGGGCAGCGAGCGCACCCGGCACATTCCGCTCATATTCATGACGGCGGGCTCACGCGAGCAGAACTGGCAGTTCCGGGGGTACGAGAGCGGGGCGGTGGACTTTCTCTACAAACCCATCGACCCGCACATGCTCACCAACAAGGCGAGCGTGTTCTTTGAACTGCACCGGCGCAAGCAGGCGCTGGCGCACGAGCTGCGCGCGCGCACCGAGGCCTTGCGCATCAACGAAATGTTCATGGCCGTGCTGAGCCACGACCTTCGCACACCGCTGCAGTCCATCGTTGCGGCGGCCACCGTGCTCAAGCGCCAGCCGCCCCCCGACAAGGCAGTGCTCATGGCCGACCGGGTGCTGGGCACCAGCCAGCGCATGGGCCACATGATCGAAGACCTGCTGGACGTGACCCGCATCCGCCAGGCGGGTGGGCTGGCCCTTCAGCTGGGCCCTGCCCACATGCAGGCGCTGGTGCAGCGCACGCTGGAGGAGGTGGCCACCAGCCACCCGGAACGCCCCATCGATTCCACCCTGCAGGGAGACCTGGCAGGCACCTGGGATGCGGAGCGCCTGTGCCAGGTGGTCACCAATCTGGTCGGCAATGCACTGCACCACGGCAGCGCCGACCACCCCGTACGGATTGCGGTGGACGGGACCCGCGCCGAGCAGGTGAGCATCACGGTGGCCAACGGCGGCACCATACCCCAAGAGCTGTTACCGCATTTGTTCGACCCTTTCCGGGGAGGAGAACGCGAGCCTGGCCGCCACCAGGGTCTGGGGCTGGGGCTTTTTATTGCACACCAGATCGTGCGGGCCCACCGTGGAACCATCGAAGCCAGGTCGCAAGACAATGTCACCACCTTTCAGGTAACACTGCCGCGCCATTCGCCAGCGCGCCCGCACCGCAGTTGACCATGCCAAGCGAGCGCAGCCAGCGTGCCAACCAGCAGACAAGCCGACCGCCGGAAGCCGTGAAGGCGCTACCAGGGTGATGTGACAGGGGGGGAGACGAACCGCGAGCGGGCCGTGCCCGCAAGCGTCAGCCGGCGGCCGAGGCCAGCGCGCTTTGGATGGAATCGAGCAGCTGCTCCAGCTCTTCCAGTTCGAAGGGTTTGAGCAAGGCGCGCACGTTCGGCCCCCAATTGCTCGGATGGCTGCCCAGTTCATACCCGGAACACAGCACCACCCAGCGCTGCGGATCATCTGCCAGCAGTTGGCGGGCCAGATCCGTGCCCGAAAGGCCGGGCAGGCTGACATCGGTCACCAGCACGTCAAAGGGGTCGCCAGCATCCAGCGCCAGCGCCTCTTCGGCAGAGGCGCAGGGCGTGACCGTCCGGCCTTCGCCTTCCATGAGCATGCCGATGGTCTCGCGCAGCTCCGGGTTGTCTTCAACGTACAGGATTCGCATACATCACAGGGAGTTGATCCGCCATGCCGTCCTGCGGAAAGGGAGCATGACCAAAACCCGCATCATGCGCAGGCGACCGTGCTGCGCCGTGTAGGACAAGGCGCTATTCTGCGCGCCTGTGCCATCTCCGCCGCGCGCAGCCGGGCCGTGCGTCGGCCGACGCGCGCGGGGGAAGGAGAGCCCTTTTATTCTTCCAGCAGCGAGCGCAGCATCCACGCCGTCTGTTCGTGCACCGTGAGGCGCTGGGTCAGCAGGTCGGCCGTGGGCTCGTCGCTGGCCTTGTCGGCCAGGGGGAACAGGCTGCGCGCCGTGCGGGCCACGGCTTCGTGGCCCTCAACCAGCACACGCACCATGTCCAGCGCCTTGGGGGGCTTGGCGGGGGCGTCGGGTACCGTCGCCAGCTTGCCAAACTCGGCATAAGAACCTGGTGCCACATGGCCCAGCGAGCGGATGCGCTCGGCAATCGGATCCACCGCGTTCCACAGTTCTGTGTACTGCGCCATGAACATGGTGTGCAGGGTGTTGAACATGGGGCCCGTGACGTTCCAGTGGAAGTTGTGGGTGGTGAGGTACAGCGTGTAGGTGTCGGCCAGCAGGCGCGACAGGCCCTGAGCGATGGCAGCGCGATCCTTGTCGCTGATGCCGATGTTGATACTGGGGGCAGAGGGTTTGCCGGATGCGGCTTTGCCAGGAGCTTTGGCCATGGGGAGGTTCCTTCCGTGCGGAGAACATGAAACACCCCGCGCTGTGCGGGGTCCTCAAATACTGTAGCGCAAGCGACTGGTCCCCCAGTGTCAGCCAAGGCCGATGCCTTGCACCTGGGTCAAGAAAGCGCAAGCGGAGCCAAGCCTTACAGGCTTATTGCATGTGCGGCAAGTTGCCAATGCGCACCAGCATCTCGGTGAACATCTGCATGTCGGCATCCAGGTCCGCCACTTCCTTGAACTCCTTGGCATTGTGGGCGGTGTACTTCTTGCCAGGCATGGCAGGGCCAAAGTTGATGGCGTTGGGCATCAGCTTGGCGGTGGTGCTGCCGGCCGTGGGCACGGGCTTGGCTTCGAGGCCGGTGGTGTCGCCAAAGGTGTTGAGCAACGTGGCCAGCCAGGCGCCCTTGGGGTCGCGGGCCATCCAGTTGCCTTGGTTGTGGTCCACCTCCACCGCCACACCGGCCTGGGCGCCCCAGGCCTTGATGCGTTCGGTGGTGGCTTTGGCCAGTGCTTCGGGCGTGTTGCCCCGGGGCATGCGCACGTTCACCAGCACATCGACCTTGCCATCCTTTTCGCGGATGAGGTTGGGAGACATCGTGAGCGGGCCCATGAAGTCATCGCTGTAGGCCAGCCCCATCGTACGACCCAGGTAGTCGGTGCCATACAGGTCTGTGAGGTAACGCACGGCCTGCGCGTAGCCGTTGGGGGCCAGCACTAGGCCCGACTCCTTGAGGAACAGCGCCAGGCGCGGCAGCGGATTCACGCCTTCTTCGGGGCGCGAGCCGTGGGCCGATGCGCCCGTGACCTTGACCAAGACGTCTGCGCCTTCACGCGCCACATCGATGCTGAACTTGCCGCCCTGGCTGGTGTATTTGCCGATAAAGGCGTCCTTGCCAGCGCTGAGCTGGCGGGTGGTGGCATCGGCGTTGCCGCCACGCAGGCGGGCCGTGGCCGTCTGGGGCACGGCGTTGGCCGATGCAGCGCCCGCCATGGCCACGATGGTGGGCTGGTTGCCTGCCGCGGCGCCCAAGGCAAAGGTGGTGCGCAGCGCACCCGAGCCCTTCTCGGCCACCACCGCAGGATATTTGCTATCGAGCACGATGTTGTACTCAGGCAGCGAGGTCTTGGCGCGGTAGTACTTCATCGCGTCGCCACCGGTTTCTTCGGTGGTTTCGATCATGAGTCGGATGGTGCGCGCCAGCGGCAGGCCGCTGTCCTTGACAGCCTTCATCGCAAACAGCACGGTGGCGATGGAGCCCTTGTCGTCAATGGAGCCCCGGCCATACAGGTTGCCGCCCACGCGGGTCAGCTGGAAGGGGTCAAGCTTCGTGCCATCGTCCAGCACCCATTCGTCGGCCACCACGGGTACCACGTCGGCATGGGTGAGGATGCCGAACTCTTCGGGACCACTGCCGGGCAGCTTCACTTCAAAGATGCGGTTGTCCACATTGCGGTACTGCAGGCCAAAGTCCTTGGCCATCCCTTCGACCAAGGCACCGAACGCAATGATGTGCTTGTCTTCGTGCGGCGGCACCTTGTCGGCCCGCACCGTGGGAATGGCCACCATCTTCGCCGTGGCGTCGATCACCGCCGCCTGGTTGCGCAAGCGGTTGTGCAGACCCAGCAAGCGGCTGATGTTGACCAAGTCATCACCCACCAAAGGCTTGTGCGCCAGGTATGCCGACACGGCGGTCTGCAGCTGCGGCTGCATCTGTGCAGCCAGCGCCAGGAACTGGCGAAAGTCCGCTGCTGCAGCGGCAGCAGGCGCGGCCGCAATGCGGTCGAGCGCAGGCTTCTTCAGCGTCTGGCCTGCGGGTGGGGGGGTGGGGGTGGAGCAAGCCGTCAGGGCGGCAACCAGCGTGGCGGTGAGCCAAAGCGTCTTCATAAAAACCTCTTGTGGGGGCAAAGGCACCGACCGCCGATGGGCAGAGGGCGCCGTGGAGCAGGGCCTGCCCGGGCCGGGTGGACCTGCGCAGGGGCGGCGGGAGTGTAGCGCCGATTCCAGGAAGCGAATCAGTGCCCCGCAGCCGTTCAGGACAGTCGCGTCACGCCTGGCAGCTCGCACGCATAGATGGCGTTGCGCAGGGCGGCAATGGCTTCGTAGCGCGTGAAGCTGCGGCGCCACGCCAGCACCACGCGGCGCACGGGCGGCGGGCCACCGTCTTCCTCACGGATGGGCAGGTAGCGGATGTAGGTCTCGTCGCTCTTGCGACGGCGCGACACCGTGAGCAACGCGTCGCGCGGCACCGACAGGCGTGGCACCAGCGTCACCCCCATGCCGGCGGCCACCATGTGCTTGATGGTCTCCAGCGACGAGCCCTCAAACGACTTGCGGATGCCCTCGGCATTGCTTGCAAAGCGCGCGAACTCGGGGCACACCTCCAGCACATGGTCCCAGAAGCAATGGCCCGCCCCCAGCAGCAGCATGGTCTCGTTTTTCAACTCGGCAGCCGTGACCGACTTCTTGGCCGCCAAGGGGTGCGTGCTGGGCACGGCCGCCATGAAGGGCTCGTCATACAGCGGCGCCATGGCCAGGCCAGTGTCGGGGAAAGGCTCGGCAAGGATGGCGCAGTCGATCTCGCC
Organism: Acidovorax delafieldii; assembly: GCF_007993815.1. Lineage (GTDB taxonomy): Bacteria > Pseudomonadota > Gammaproteobacteria > Burkholderiales > Burkholderiaceae_C > Acidovorax > Acidovorax delafieldii. Next base: position 77,455 of record NZ_VJWE01000017.1, on the reverse strand, counting down.
CGTGCGCAGCATCTCCAGCAGCTTGACGGTGAAGTTCTCCTGCAGCATCAGCGGCATCTGCGGGGTGCGCGTGATGGACTGGCGCACCAGCTCGGGCAGCAGATAGGGCCCGATGGTGTAGATCACGCCCAGCGTGAGCGGACCGGCCAGCGGGTCCTTGCCGCGCTTGGCGATTTCCTTGATGGCCGCGGCCTGCTCCAGCACGCTTTGCGCCTGGCGAACAATGTCCTCGCCCAGCGGGGTCACCGTGACTTCGCCCGCGCTGCGCTCGAACAGCTTCACGTCCAGCTCTTCTTCCAGCTTCTTGATGGCCACCGAGAGCGTGGGTTGCGACACATAGCAGGCGTCGGCCGCATGGCCAAAGTGCTTCTCGCGGGCCACCGCAACGATGTACTTGAGTTCGGTGAGGGTCATGGTGTGTTCCTGCGGGCCACGTCAGTGTCGTTCTGAGCGTCTCATGCCTTGAGATAGTCCGATTTTCCACCCAACCAGCGCGCCACGTGTTTTGCGGCCAATTCCGGGTAGCGGTCCAGCATCTGGGGGGCCAGCTCGCGCGCCCATTCCAGCAGATGGGTATCGGTCGCCAGGTCGGCAAACCGCAGCAGCGCATCGCCCGACTGGCGGGCGCCCAGAAATTCGCCGGGGCCGCGGATTTCCAGGTCGCGCCGGGCGATCTCGAAGCCATCGTTGGTTTCGGCCATGGCGCGCAGGCGCTCCTTGGCGGTTTCGCCCACGCGGCCGCTGTCGTTGGTGGCGTACAGCAGCACACAGGCCGAGGCCGCCGCGCCACGCCCCACGCGGCCGCGCAGCTGGTGCAATTGCGAGAGGCCAAAACGCTCGGCATGTTCGATGACCATGAGCGAGGCGTTGGGCACGTCCACGCCCACCTCGATCACCGTGGTGCTGACCAGCACGCCCATCTGGCCACTGGTGAAGAGCGCCATCACAGCCTTCTTCTCGGCGGTGGGCATGCGCGAGTGCAGCAGGCCGACCATGCAGCCCGGCAAGGCCTCGCTCAGGTCGGCGTGTGTGGCGGTGGCGTTGGAGAGGTCCAGCGCCTCGCTCTCTTCAATCAGCGGGCACACCCAGTACACCTGCCGCCCAGCCTCCACCTGCGCGCCGATGCGTTCGATCACCTCGTCCTTGCGGCTGTCGGCAATCAGCTTGGTGACGATGGGCGTGCGGCCTGGCGGCAGCTCGTCGATCACCGACACATCCAGGTCCGCGTAGTAGCTCATGGCCAAGGTGCGCGGGATGGGCGTGGCGCTCATCATGAGCATGTGCGGCTCCATGCCGTGGGCCGCCAACTTTTGCCGCAAGGCCAGCCGCTGGGCCACGCCAAAGCGGTGTTGCTCGTCGATGATGGCCAGCGCCAGGTTCTTGAACTGCACCTGGTCCTGGATCACGGCGTGCGTGCCCACCACCAGCGCCGCCTCGCCGCTGGCCACCAGCGCCAGCATGGCAGTACGGTCCTTCTTCTTTTGCCCGCCCACCAGCCAAGCCACCTTGCGGCCGTGTGCGGCCAGCAGCGGTTCGAGCCAGCCGATCATCTTGGCAAAGTGCTGCTCGGCCAGGATTTCGGTGGGTGCCATCAGCGCGCACTGCCAGCCCGCGTCCATGGCCAGGCAGGCGGCCAGGGCCGACACCACGGTTTTGCCCGAACCCACGTCGCCCTGCAGCAGACGGTGCATGGGCACCTGGCGGGCCAGATCGGCCGCAATCTCTTCGCCCACGCGGCGCTGGGCCGCCGTCAGGTCAAACGGCAATACGCCCATCAACTGTTCGTGCAATGGCAAGGCGCCGTCGGTGCTGCGCCGGGGCCGCAGCACCGGCGCGCGCAGCATGTCGCGTTCGCGCCGCGACTGCTGCTGCGACAGCTGCTGGGCCAGCAACTCCTCCGCCTTCAACCGCTGCCAGGCGGGGTGGCTCTGGTCCTCCAGCGTGGACAGCGCCACATCGGGCGTGGGATGGTGCAAAAAAGTGAGCGCCTCGCGCAAGCTGAACCTGCGCGGCAGGCCATTGGTGCCATAAACCCGGGCCATCGGTGGCTCTGTGCCGGGTGGCAGGGTGTCCGACAAATCCACCCGCGTCAGCGCACTGACGACGGCCCGGCGCAGGTAGGGCTGGGGCAGTCCGGCGGTGGTGGGGTAGACGGGCGTGAGAGCGGCGGGCAACTCGCCACCCGCCACGCGGAAGGCGGGGTGCAGCATCTGCCGCCCCCAGAAGCCGCCTTTGACCTCGCCCCGAATGCGCAGGCGCGCGCCCACGGCCAGGGTCTTCTGGTGCGACGGGTAGAAGCTGAAAAAGCGCAGCTCACAACTGCCGGTGTCATCCTCTACCTGCACCAGCAGCTGGCGGCGGGGGCGCAGTTGCACCTCGCTGGCAGTGACCGTGGCCTCGATCTGCACCGTTTGCCCGTCGCGCGCATTGGCCAGCGGGGTGATGCGGGTTTCATCCTCATAGCGCAAGGGCAGGTGCAGGGCCAGGTCGATATCGCGGCGCAGGCCCAGTTTTTGCAATGCCTTCTGCGCCACCGAGGCCGCACCCTGGCCACGCGCGGCCGGGACGGCGGAGCGCGCAGTGGGTTTGGCGGGAGCAGGGGCGGCAGCGGGCATGGAGAGCAATTTGCTAGGGAAAACGAGCGGAGATCGCAGCCTGAAAAGGCTACCATGGTTACCATTGCTAACGCCTGATCACGGCGTGTTTTCGAGTCCGGGGCCCCGTCATGCTCAAGCGCATTCAAATCCAACACCTGACCCTGGGCATGTACCTGCACGAGTTTTGCGGCTCGTGGATGGAGCACCCCTTCTGGCGGGCCAAGTTCCTGCTCAAGGACCCCAAGGACCTCGCCCGCATCCAGGCCACCGCCATTCAGGAAATCTGGATCGACACTGACAAGGGCCTGGATGTGGCCGCAGGCACGGCGTCGATGTCGCGCGAAGAGGTGGATGCGCAGATCGAGACCGACTTCAGCCGCCTGGAGGACCTGCCCCCCATCAAGGTGACGCTGCCCTCACCCCCTCCTCCCCCCAAGCGGGACCGCCAACCGGCGGACATGCACAGCGAACTGAGGATGGCCGCCGCCATCTGCGTCAAGTCCAAGGAAGCGGTGGTCTCGATGTTCAACGAGGCCCGTATGGGCCGCGCAGTGGACTCGGCCAGTGCACAGAGCCTGGTGGAAGAAATCTCCGACTCCGTCACCCGCAACCCCGGCGCACTCATCAGCCTGGCGCGGCTGAAGACAGCCGACGACTACACCTACATGCATTCGGTGGCGGTGTGCGCGCTCATGGTGGCCCTGGCCAAGCAGCTCAAGCTCAAGGACGACCAGCAGCGGCTCGCTGGCATGGCGGGCCTGCTGCACGACCTGGGCAAGGCAGCCATCCCGCTGGCAGTGCTCAACAAGCCCGGCAAGCTCACTGACCAGGAATTCACCGTGGTGCGCAGCCACCCGGTGGAGGGCTACCACATGCTCAAGGAAGGCGGCAACGTGCCCGACGCCGTGCTGGACGCCTGCCTGCACCACCATGAAAAGGTGGACGGCTCGGGCTACCCTGACAAGCTGCAGGGAGAAGGCATCAGCGTGATCGCCCGCATGACGGCCATCTGCGACGTGTACGACGCCATCACCTCCGACCGACCCTACAAGCGCGGCTGGGACCCGGCCGAGTCGCTGCGCCGCATGGCCGAGTGGACCAGGGACCACTTTGACGCACGCATCTTTCAGGCGTTTGTCAAAAGCATCGGCATCTACCCCGTGGGCTCGCTGGTGCGGCTGACCTCGGGTCGCATCGGCATCGTGACTGAGCAATCGCCCACCGCGCTGACCACCCCCATCGTCAAGGTGTTTTTCTCGACCAAGTCCGACCTGCGCATTCCGCCCGAGGTGGTGAACCTGGCCGCCCCGGACTGCAACGAGAAGATCGTGGCACGCGAAGACCCCGAGAAGTGGCGCTTTCCCGACCTGGACGAGCTGTGGTCCGGCTTCTCCGACAAGGTCTGGTAGCCCATGCCTGCACTGATCATCACCCTGACGCTCAACCCCGCCCTCGACCTGGCGACCACCACCGACCACGTGGTCCCCACACACAAGCTGCGCTGCGGCCCGGTGCGGCGGTTTGCGGGGGGCGGTGGCATCAACGTGGCGCGGGTGCTGCACCGCCTGGGCGCGGACGTGAGCGCCTGGGCACTGGCGGGCGGCGCGGCGGGCGCCCAGGTGCAACAGCTGCTGGCCGACGAGGGCGTGCTCACGCAGCTGCAGCGCATTGCGGGCGACACGCGCGAGAACTTCTCGGTGGTCGAGACCAGCACGGGCCAGGAGTTTCGGTTTGTGCTGCCCGGCCCCATGCTGCAGGCCTGCGAGTGGCAGGCCTGCCTGGATGCGCTGGCTACCCACACACCGCCACCCCGCTGGCTGATTGCCAGCGGCAGCCTGCCGCCTGGCACGCCGAACGACTTCTACGCCCAGCTGGCGCGCGCCGCATCCGGCCGGGGCGTGCGGGTGGCCGTCGACACCTCGGGGCCGCCGCTGGCGGCGGCATTGCAGGCCGGGGTGGCGCTGGTCAAACCCAGCCTGCGCGAGCTGCGCGACCTGTTGCAACAGCCCCTGGAACAGGCGGCCGACTGGTGCACTGCCGCCCAGTCGCTGGTGCGCAGCGGCGCCGCAGACACCGTGGCCCTGTCGGTGGGCGAGCAAGGCGCGGTGCTGGCCACGCGGGAGGGGGTATGGCAGGCGCCAGCGCTGAACGTGCCCGCTACGACCGGCACCACGGGCGCTGGGGACTGCTTTTTGGCGGCACTGGTCTGGGCGCTGGACCGGGGCGATGCGCCCGCCGAGGCGCTGCGCTGGGGCGTGGCCGCAGGCGCTGCCGCCTTGCTGCATCCGGGCACCACCCTGGCCCAGGCCGATGACGTACAACGGCTGGTGCACAGCGTACCGGCACCGGTGGCATTCACCACCTCGCCCTAGCACCGCGCCTGCAGGGGCTGCAGCCCCGTGGGACAATCGCGCCTTCCGCAATTTTTACCTTGGCACGGGCCCGTTCGGCCCTCAAGCACGATGACTGATCTCTCCAGCGGCGCAACCAGTGCGCCCCTCGCCTCCGGCGGCCCTTCCACGCCCCGCGTGTTCACCCTCAGCGACTTCGACTTCTCGCTGCCCCCCGAACTCATTGCCCAGCACCCCGCGCCCGAGCGCAGCGCCTCGCGCCTGCTCGACGGCCGCGCCATGCAGCCGGTGGACCGCATCTTTCGTGAGCTGCCCGGCCTGCTGCGCGAGGGCGACCTGCTCGTATTCAACGACACGCGCGTGGTCAAGGCGCGCATCTTTGGCGAGAAGGCCAGCGGCGGCAAGCTGGAGCTGCTGATCGAACGCGTGCTGCCCGCCGAGGCTGGCAACCCGGGCAACGAAGTCGTGGCCCACATGAAGGTCAGCAAGAAGCCCCTGCCCGGCAGCGTGGTGCACATGGCCGGTGGCCGCAAGGCGGGCGGCTTTGACGCGCAGTTGCTGGGCCGCTGGCCCACCGAGGACGGCCCGCTGTTCCGCTTTGCGCTGCACGGCCCCGCAGGCGAGTCGCCCTGGGAACTGATGGACCGCCACGGCCACCTGCCGCTGCCGCCCTACATCGAGCGCCAGCAAAACACCGACCACGACCCCGACGAGGCCGAGGACAGCCAGCGCTACCAGACCGTGTTTGCCCGCAACCCCGGCGCCGTGGCCGCGCCCACGGCCGCGCTGCATTTTGACGAAGGCGTGCTGGCCGATCTGGCCGCACGCGGCATCGAACGCGCCAGCGTCACGTTGCACGTGGGCGCAGGCACCTTCCAACCCTGCAAGACCGAGAACCTGGCCGAGCACCAGATGCACAGCGAGTGGTACGAGATTCCGCTGGCCACGCTGGCCGCGCTGGAGCGCTGCCGCCAGCGCGGCGGCCGCGTGGTGGCCGTGGGCACGACCACGGTCCGCACACTCGAATCCTGGGCGAAGACGGGCCAGGCCTCTGGCGACACCAACATCTTCATCACACCGGGCTTTGCATTCCAGGTGGTGGATGTGCTGATCACCAACTTCCACCTGCCCAAGAGCACGCTGATGATGCTGGTGAGCGCGTTTGCGGGTTATGCCCACATCATGGGCCTGTACCGGCACGCCATTGCGCATCAGTACCGCTTCTTCAGTTATGGCGACGCCATGCTGCTGGAGCGTGCGCGCGGCACGCCGTGAGTTCTTCAGGCCCTGCGCCGTCGACCAGCCCTGCAGCCCGCCGGCGTGCGGCGCTGGCGGGCATCGCGCTCGCCGTCACGGCCTGCGCGTTCTTTGCGCTGCTGGACACCGCGAGCAAGCTGGTCAGCGTGGGCGTGCCCATCGTCATGGCGCTGTGGATGCGCTATGTGTTCCAGTCGCTGCTGACCACGGCCTTCGTGCTACAACGGGCGGGGCGCACGGCGCTGCGCACCACACAGCCCCGCTTCCAGGCCTTGCGCGGCGCGCTGTTCGCCATGACCAGCCTGTTCGGCTTCATCAGCCTCACGGCCTTGCCGCTGGCGGAGTTCACGGCCATCGTGGCCACGGTGCCGCTGTGTGTGACGGTGGTGGCGGCCCTGTGGCTGCACCAGCCGGTGAGCCCTTTGCGCTGGCTGCTGGTGGTGACGGGCCTGGCGGGCACGCTGGCCATCATCCGGCCCGGCGGTGAGGCCTTCACCTGGGCGCTGCTGTGGCCGCTGTGCATGCTGGCTGCGGGCACCGGCTACCAGGTGCTGAGCAGCAAGATGGCCGGGCACGAGAGCCCCGCTACCACGCAGCTCTACACCAGCTGGATCGCCACCGCGCTGGTGTCGCTGGGCGTGCCGTTCTTCTGGCAGCCGGTGAGCGACCCGTGGCTGTGGGCCGGCATGTTCACCATGGGCCTGTCGAGCGCGGTGGGCCACATGCTGCTGCTCAACGCCTATGCGCGCACCACGCCGGTGACGATTGCGCCGTTCCTGTATGCACAGATCGGGTTTGCCATGCTGGCGGGCTGGCTGGTGTACCACCATGTGCCCGATGCGTGGTCGATGGCGGGCATCGCGGCCATCGTGCTCAGCGGCGCGGCCAGCGCCTGGCTAACCGTGCGCGAGACACGTTAAGAGCCGAAACAGCCAGTAGCGCTAGTGCAATATGCCTAAGCAGCTATATATTCAATAGCATCAAGCCCGCCGCCTGGGCATGGATCAGAACGCCACCGCGTGCCCGTCCTTGCGCGGGTCGGAGCCCGCGATGTAGCTGTTGCCGTTCTTGAGCACCAGTTGGGCGCCGCCAAAGGCGAACACGCCGTTGCCCTCTTCCACCGTCACCTCGTGCCCGCGCGCGCGCAGCGCGGCGACCACGGCGGGGTCGAACCCTGGCTCCACCGCCACACCCTTGCCGCCGGTGATGCGCCAGCGGGGTGCATCGGCAGCTGCCTGTGGGTTCTGGCCGTAGCGCAGCACGCGCAGCGCCATCTGGGTGTGGCCCTGGCTTTGCATGGGGCCGCCCATCACGCCAAACGCCATCTGCGGTGTGCCGTCGGCATGCATGGCAAAGGCCGGGATGATGGTGTGCGAGGGGCGCTTGCGCGGCGCCACCTGGTTGGCGTGGCCCGGGACCAGGTTGAAGCCATGGCCCCGGTTCTGCAAGCTGATGCCCGTGCCCGGCACCACCACGCCCGAGCCAAAGCCCATGTAGTTGGACTGGATGAACGAGACCATCATGCCGGACGCGTCGGCCGCCGCCAGATACACCGTGCCGCCGGGGCGTGGCGCGCCGTAGCCAGGGTCGCCCGCGCGCGTGGTGTCGATCAGCGCGGCGCGGCTGCGCAGGTAGTCGGGGTTCAGCAGCGCATCCGGTTTCACCGGCATCGCGTCGATGTCGGCGTTGTACTGGTGCAGGTCGGCAAACGCGAGCTTCATGGCCTCGATGCTGGCGTGCACCGTCTCCACATCGTCCACTGGGTGCGCGCCAATGCCATGCGCGTCGAGCATGCCCAGCGCCATCAGTGCGGCAATGCCCTGGCCGTTGGGCGGAATCTCATGGACCACCGAATCGCCAAACCGCTGCTGGATGGTGCCCACCCAGTCGGCCTGGTGCGCGGCCAGGTCGGCCATCGTCATGGCGCCGCCATGGGCCTGCGAATGCGCTGCGATGCGCTCGGCGATCACGCCCCGATAGAAGGCCTCGCCCTCGGTCTCGGCAATCAGCTCCAGCGTGCGCGCATGGGCTTCGCTGCGGAAGATATCGCCCGCCTGGGGCACGCGACCATTCGGCATGAAGCACTCGGCAAACCCGGGCTGCGTGCCCAGCTTGGCCGCGCCCAGCGCCCACAGGCGGGCGATGGTGGGCGACACCGGAAAGCCGTTGCGCGCGTAGTCGATGGCGGGCTGGGCCAGTTGTGCAAACGGCAGCTTGCCCAGGCGCTTGGACAAGGCCACCCAGGCCGACACGGCACCCGGCACGGTGACGGCGTTCCAGCCCGTTTCGGGAATGCCGCCCAGCTTCTCGAAGTATTCAGGCGTCCATGCCGCAGGCGAGCGGCCCGAGGCATTGAGGCCGTGCAGCTCCTTGCCATCCCACACGATGGCAAACCCGTCGCTGCCCAGGCCGCAGCCCGTGGGCTCCACCACCGTGAGCGCCATGGCAGCGGCAATGGCGGCGTCCACCGCGTTGCCACCCGCCAGCAGCATGCGAAGGCCCGCCTGCGCGGCCAGCGGCTGCGAAGTGGAGACCACGTTGCGGCCCATGACCGCGCTGCGGTTTGAGGCGTAGGGAAGGGACCAGTCGAGGGATGGGGTATTCATAGCGTTCTGACTCTGTTGCCCCGCACAGGGCGGGCTGCATGAAACCGGCGCGGCGCAAAGCGAGGGACGCCGAGGAAGGGCCGCCCCGCACCGAGGGCGTCGTCCCCCTTCCCGAATGGCAACGCCATTCGAGAGAAGGGGGAAGCGGCAAAGCCGCTCAGGGGGATGTCACTCCAGGGTTATTTTGTGTTGGCGAATGACGGTGGCCCAACGGTTGCTGTCGGCCTGCACCATGCTGGCGAACTGCGCGGGCGTGCGCGGTGCGGCGGGCTCCACGCCCAGCTTGGCCAGGCTCTCGGCCACTTCGGGCGCCTGTACGGCTTTGGCGAAGGCCTTATGCACCTTCTCCACCAGCGCGGGGGATGCCCCGGCAGGCAGGTACACGCCAAACCAGGTCACCGACGAATAGCCGGGCAGGCCGGATTCGGCCAGCGTGGGCAGCTCAGGCGCCAGGGTGCTGCGCTTTTCGCTGGTCACGGCCAGTGCGCGCAGGCGGCCGGCCTTGGCGTGCGGCATGCCGGTGGGCAGCGAGTCAAACAGCACATGCGTCTGCCCGGCAATCAGGTCAGGGATGGCCAGGGCCGTGCCCTTGTAGGGGATGTGCGTCATCTCCACACCCGCCTGGGCGCTGAAGGCGGCCGTGTTCAGGTGCACGATGGTGCCATTGCCGCTGGTGGCGTAGTTGAGCTTGCCGGGGTGGGCCTTGGCGTAGGCAATCAGTTCGCCCACAGTCTTGACCGGCAGGCTGTTGGTGACCAGCAGCACGCTGGGTGCGTCGGCCACATGGGCCACCGGCGTGAAGTCCTTGCGCGGGTCATAAGCCAGCTTGGGCATGAGGTGGGGCGAGATGGCATGTGTGCTGCTCGTGGTCAGCAGCAGGGTGTAGCCGTCGGGTGCGGCCTTGGCCGCCTCGGCCGTGCCCAGGGTGCCGCCAGCGCCGGGCTTGTTGTCCACCACCAGTTGCTGTCCCAGGTCGGCCGCGACGCGCTGGGTAACGGTGCGGGCCACCAGGTCGGTCGCGCCGCTGGCGGGGAAGGGCACGATCACCCGCACAGGGCGATCCGGCCAATTGGCTTGTGCCTGCGCGGCAGATGCCAGCACCAGCAGGCCGGCCAGGCCCCAGACACCACGGCCCCAGGAAAGTAGACGCATACAGAGCACTCCCGCAAAGAAATCGGACACAACAAAGGATGGAACCATCTTAGGAATCTGCGCCTTGCTTGACCACCAGCATTTCAGCAAGCTGCTTTGCCACCACGGCAAACCGGCGCATACTGAACACCTCCATCTCCGCCCCTCCCTCCATGCGCCCCCACCTGCTGCAAGACACCACCCTGCGCTACTTTCTGGCCGTGGCGCAAAGTGGATCGCTCACCGAGGCTTCGGCCCGGCTGCATGTGGCCGCCTCGGCACTGAGCCGCCAGATCGCGGGGCTGGAGGCCCAGCTGGGCACGCCCCTCTTTGAGCGCCACCCGCGCGGCATGGTGCTGACGGCGGCGGGCGAGATCCTGGCGGTGCACGCGCGCCGTACGTTGCTGGACGCCGAGCGCGCGCTGGGCGAGATCGGCGCGCTGCAGGGCCTGCGTGCGGGGCAGGTGCGCCTGGCCACGTCGGATGCGTTTGCGAACGAGCTGGTGCCGCGCCTGTGCGTGGAGTTCCAGCGCACGTACGCAGGGGTGCAGTTCAGCGTGATCGCCTTGCCCACGGCACAGGTGCCCGACGCCGTGCGCAGCGGCGCAGCCGACATCGGCCTGTGCTTCAGCCGCGCACCGCACAAGGACATCGACGTGGCCTACCGCCAGAGCGCGCCAGTGCTGGCCCTGCTGCCCCCGGGCCACCCACTGGCCAGCGCAAGCAGCGTGACCCTGGCGCAGATGGCCGGGTACCCGCTGGCCCTGCCCCCGGCCGAAACCACGGTGCGTCAGATGATCGACATCGTCTGCAGCCGCCAGGGCCTGCAGCTGGAGGCCGTGCTCATCAGCAACCACGCCAAGACGGTGGTCAACTTTGTACAGCTGGGCGGCGGCCTGTCCGTAGCCAGCGAGATCGCCGTGCGCCACCTGGTGGCCGAAGGCGCCATCGTGGCCCTGCCCATCAGCGACCCTGGCATGGACCTGCGCGACATCGAACTCCAGACCCTGGCCGGGCGCAGCCTGCCGGTGGCGGCGCAGGCGTTTCTGGAACTGCTCAAGGAGCGGCTACCGCAGCCGTGGTAGGCCTTGGCGTGGGTTAGTCGCTGGGCTGGTCATCCATCGGCAGACCGAGGCGAATCGGGCCGCCGGGCGCTATGGCATCCACCGGCACCCCGCCGCGCGTGACGCGCAGGCGGTGCTGCTGGGCCAAAACCTGCGCCACCTGCCTGACTTGAGGCATGTAGTGGCGCCAATCACCGCCCTCTGGCACCAACGCCCGAGCGACCTCTGACGGGCAGATCGTCGTGTGCGGCTTGCGCTGCGCCAGCAAGGCGAAGATTTGCGCCTCCACGTCTGCGTCGGTCATGGCGCGCGCGCGGTGTTGCGAACCCTGCTCAGTACCCGTGCTGCGCGCGAAAATCCCGCGCCTTGCCAAAGTGCCCGTTGCCAATGAAGGGCACGGGCGGGCGCAGGGCCGACAGCGGCGAGGGATGGTTGGACGTAAGCACCAGGTGCCCCCGGTCGGCGGGAATCCATGCGCGCTTTCCCTGTGCGTGCGAGCCCCAGAGCATGAACACCACCGGGCGCGGGCCCTCGGCCACGTGGCGGATGACGGTGTCGGTCAGCTCTTCCCAGCCCTTGCCCGCATGGCTGGCGGCCTGGCCCTCTTCCACCGTGAGGCAGGTGTTGAGCAGCAGCACGCCATTTTTTGCCCACTTGACCAGGCTCCCGCCGGGGTTCGGGAACGGGGGAAACGCCACCCCCAGGTCGCGCTGCATTTCCTTGAAGATGTTCTGCAGCGAGGGCGGCAGCCGCACGCCCGGCGCCACCGAAAATGCCAGACCCTCGGCCTGGCCCCGGCCGTGGTACGGGTCCTGCCCCAGGATGACCACGCGCACATCTTCGGGTGGCGTCAGGTCCAGCGCGCGCAACGGCTGGGGCGGAAAGATCGCAGCCCCGGCCTGCAGCCGCGCCTGCAAGTGAGCGAGCAACGCCTGCCCACGCGCGCCCGCAAAAAAGGCGTCCACCAAGGGCTGCCAGCCAGGGGCCACCGGCCAGTCGGCGGGTTGGGCCGTCTGGAGTTGCGTGGCGGGCATTTCAGAGGAATTCATGGCGAAATGGGCTGGTAGCGCCAGTTACATATGCTCCAGCAGCTATCAAAAACATAGTGATTGATCACTATCAAGCGAACAGCTTGGCCAGCGCCAGGCCAGGGTCATCCGCCCGCATGAAGGCCTCGCCCACCAGAAAGGCGTGCACACCCGCGTCGCGCATGGTCTTCACATCGGCAGGCTTGAGGATGCCGGACTCGGTGACCAGCAAACGGTCCGCAGGCACATCCTTGAGCATGCCCAGGGTGGTGTCCAGCGTGACTTCAAACGTGCGCAGGTTGCGGTTGTTGATGCCCACCAGCGGGGTCTTGAGCTTGAGCGCGCGCTCCAGTTCGGCGCGGTCGTGCACCTCCACCAGCACCGCCATGTCCAGGCTGCGGGCAATGGCCTCGAAATCAGCCATCTGCGCGTCATCCAGGCAGGCAGCGATCAGCAGGATGGCATCGGCGCCCATGGCGCGGGATTCGTAGATCTGGTACGCATCCACCATGAAGTCCTTGCGCAGCACGGGCAGCAAGGTGCTGGCACGGGCCTGCTTCAGGTAGTCGGGCTGGCCCTGAAAGAACTGCCGGTCGGTCAGCACCGACAGGCAGGCCGCGCTGACCTTGCCATCGCCTTCCATATAGCTTTGCGCAATGTCAGCGGGCTCGAAGTCAGCGCGCAGCACGCCCTTGCTGGGGCTGGCCTTCTTGACCTCGGCAATCACCGCCGCCTGGCCCTTGGCGATCTTGGCCCGCAGCGCGCCTTCAAAGTCGCGCGTGAGCACGCGGCTCTCCGCATCGGCGCGCATGGCGTCGAACGGCAGGCGCTTCTTGGCGGCGGTCACTTCTTCGTGCTTGACAGCGACGATTTTGTTGAGGATGTCAGACATTTGAGTACCAGTTGGGGTAATACGCTGCGCGCATGTTGAATAGGTTGCTTTGCAAGTCTACGAAACCAGCCGAGCGCCGGATCGCCGGATCTCCAGTCGATGAACCAACCGGTCCACGCACTTGTCGAGAATCTCCAATTGGGTGGCCAAGTTGGACTTCAGAGAGGTTGGCATGTCCACAGAGCATAGGGTGGCGACAGGACCCGAGGTTCTGTGGCGCAACTCGACTTCGACCGTGAGAACGCCATGATGGAGCGGCCCACCGTGGCAGCCAATGGAATGCGACGCATCCAGTTGGATCGGTGCCACGTCCTTTTCCACCGACTCCAGCCTGCGCTTCGCGATGTCCAGGATCCAATACGCACTGTATGTGGATCTCCGGACGTGCCACCGCAACACAGCTGCTGCGCCAAAAAGGCAAAGCACGATGACCCACCATTCGGTCGCGAGCAGTGGCCACCGAAAAATCAGCACGATATAGCCCATTAAGCAAAGCGGCAGAACCGTCAAGACGCTCGTCCATACTGTTTGCTTTTGCACCCGTGCGGGGAGGTACAGACAGGCTTCCATCTCAACGACAGCTGCGAGGTCGTGGACATCTTGCAGCACACGATGGCCACTTTTCATTGTCTGCTCCGAGGTCACACCGCCAGCGCATGCGTGCGCGTGACCACCTGCTCCAGCTTGGCCAGCGCGGCGCCGGAGGCAATCGCAGCGCGTGCCTTGGCAATGCCCGTCTGGATGGACTCGGCCACGTTGGCGGCGTACAGGGCCACGCCTGCATTCAGGCAGACGATGTCCTGCGCGGCACCGGGTTCGCCCTTGAGCACGCCGATCAGCATCTCACGCGACTGCTCGGGTGTTTCGACCTTGAGCGCCCGGTTGCTGGCCATCGGCAGGCCGAAGTCTTCAGGGTGGATCTCGTATTCGGTGATCTGGCCGTTCTTCAGCTCACCGACCAGCGTGGCGGCGCCCAGGCTCACTTCGTCCATGCCGTCACGGCCGTACACCACCAGCGCGTGCTCGGCGCCCAGGCGCTGCAGCGCGCGCACTTGGATGCCCACGAGGTCGGGGTGGAACACGCCCATCAAGATGTTGGGCGCACCGGCCGGGTTGGTCAGCGGGCCCAGGATGTTGAAGATGGTGCGCACGCCCAATTCCTTGCGCACCGGGGCCACGTTCTTCATGGCCGGGTGGTGGTTGGGCGCAAACATGAAGCCGATGCCGACTTCAGCGATGCACTGGGCGATCTGCTCGGGCTTCAGGTTGATGTGGATGCCCAGGGCCTCCATCACATCGGCGCTGCCGCTTTTGCTCGACACACCGCGCCCACCGTGTTTGCTGACCTTGGCGCCCGCAGCGGCGGCTACGAACATAGAGCAGGTGGAGATGTTGAAGGTGTTGGCACCGTCACCGCCCGTGCCCACGATGTCCACCATGTGGGTCGCGTCCTTGACGTGCACCTTGGTGCTGAACTCGCGCATCACCTGCGCGGCAGCGGTGATCTCGCCGATGGTTTCCTTCTTCACGCGCAGGCCGGTGATGATGGACGCGGTCATGACGGGTGAGAGTTCGCCGTTCATGATGAGCCGCATCAGGTGCAGCATCTCGTCGTGGAAGATTTCGCGGTGCTCGATGGTGCGCTGCAGCGCTTCCTGGGGGGTAATGGGCATGGAATGTCTCCTTGTATTTATGCTGAGGGCTGGTCCGTGAAGGCCAGCTTGAGCCCGAAGCCGATGAACATGGCACCGGCCACGCGGTCCAGCCAGTGCATGCCGCGCTGGATCACCCCGGCGCGCCGTGCCATCCACGATGCCGCCAGCGCCCAGCCCACATTGACGGGGACGGCGTTGAGGTTGAACAGCACGCCCAACAGCACAAAGGCCAGCGCCTTGTTGTCCGCGCCCGGCGCGATGAACTGCGGCACAAAGGCCAGGAAGAAGATCGCGACCTTGGGGTTGAGCACATTGGTCCAGAAGCCACCGAGGAACACCTTGCGCAGCGGTGTGTGCTGCGCAGGGGCCGCCTGCGCGGCTGCCAGCGCTGCGCTGTTGCCCCCATCGGCACCGGGCTTGGACAACAGCATGCGCACACCCATCCACATCAGGTACGCAGCACCGATCCACTTGAGCACGGTGAACGCCGTGGCCGATGCGGCCAGCAGCGCACCCACGCCCACGGCGGCCGCAAAGATGTGCACAAAACACCCAGCCGTGATGCCCAGGCCCGCCACGATGCCCGCGCGGGTGCCGGACTTGAGCGCGTTGGTCACGATGTAAAGCACATCGGGGCCTGGCGTGAGGTTGAGCAGCCAGCCTGCGGCAATGAACATCACCAACTGGTGGGCGTCAATCATCATGTGCGCTGCTCCAGAAAGTTCTTGAGCATGGCGTGGCCGTGTTCGGTGAGGATGCTTTCGGGGTGGAACTGCACGCCTTCGATCGCCAGCGTCTTGTGGCGCACGCCCATGATCTCGCCGTCCTCCGTCCAGGCCGTCACCTCCAGCACATCGGGGCAGGTGGCGCGCTCGATGGCGAGCGAGTGGTAGCGGTTGACGGTGAACTGTTCGGGTAGCCCGGCAAACACGCCCTTTTGCGTGGTGGTGATGACGCTGGTCTTGCCGTGCATCAGCTCCTGCGCGCGGATGATGTTGCCGCCGAAGGCCGCGCCAATGCTCTGGTGGCCCAGGCACACGCCCAGGATGGGCAGCTTGCCGGCAAAGTGTTTGATCGCAGCGACCGAGATGCCCGCCTCCGCAGGCGAACAAGGGCCGGGCGAAATCACCAAGCGGTCGAGCTGGCCTGCGTTCAGGCGCGCCTCGATCTCGGCCACGGTGATCTCGTCGTTGCGGAACACCTCGACCTCGGCACCCAGTTCACCAAAGTACTGGACGATGTTGTAGGTGAAGCTGTCGTAGTTGTCGACCATCAAGAGTTTCATGCGGCGCTCCCGGCAAGGGCGGGCTCGCGCAGACGGGCGAACTCGCGGTGTTCATAGGCAATGCAGGCTTCCATGAGGCTGCGGTAGATGGCTTCCATCACGTCGGCGTCGCCGCCTTCGGCCCCAGCGCGTTCGCGCACGCGGGCCACGATGGCCTCAATGCGCGCTTCATCGCGCACCTGTTCCACACCTTGCTTGATGCGGGCGGCCTGGGTCATGTAGCCCACGCGCTCCACCAGCAAGGGCACCAGGACGTCGTCCAGCGCGTTCACTTCGCGGCGCACGTCCTGCATGGTGGCGCAGGGTTTGACTCGGGTGATAGCGAGGGTCATTCCAGCCCCTCCTCGACCAATTCGGCGGCGCGCAGCAGCGCACGGGCCTTGTGTTCGGTTTCTTTCCATTCCAGCTCGGGCACCGAATCAGCCACCACACCGGCTGCCGCCTGCACGTAGAGCGTGCCGTTCTTGATGATGCCGGTGCGGATCGCAATCGCCACGTCCATGTCGCCCGCGTAGCTCAGGTAGCCGCAGGCGCCGCCATACAGGCCGCGCTTGGTGGGTTCGAGCTGGTCGATGAGCTCCATGGCGTGCACCTTGGGCGCGCCGGTGAGTGTGCCGGCGGGGAAGGTGGCCTTGAGCACATCCATGCTGGTCATGCCATCATGCAGGATACCTTCCACGTTGCTCACGATGTGCATCACATGGCTGTAGCGCTCCACTGCAAAGGCCTCGGTCACCTTCACGGTGCCGGTTTTGGCGATACGGCCGATGTCGTTGCGCGCCAGGTCGATCAGCATCACGTGCTCGGCACGTTCCTTGGGGTCGTTGATGAGTTCAACCTCGGTGGCCTTGTCCTTCTCGGGCGTGGCGCCGCGCGGGCGGGTGCCCGCCAGCGGGCGGATGGTGACCTTGGTGCCTTCGTCGGTCTTCTCCTGGCGCACCAGGATCTCGGGGCTGGCGCCCACCACATGGAAGTCGCCAAAGTCGTAGAAATACATGTACGGCGACGGGTTCAGCGAACGCAGCGCGCGGTACAGCGACAGGGGCGACTCGGTGTAGCGCTTGTGGATGCGCTGGCCCACCTGCACCTGCATGAAGTCGCCTGCGGCAATCAGCTCCTTGGCGCGCTCCACGGCGGCCAGGTAGTCGGCCTTGGCAAAGTCGCGCTGGGCGGGGTGGCTTTCGGTGGCCTTGACCACGGGGGCGCTCACCGAATACTTGAGCTGCTCTTTCAGCTCGCGCAGGCGCTTCTTGGCCTTGGCGTACGCCTCCGGCTGGGCCGGGTCGGCGTAGACAATGAGGTACAGCTTGCCCGAGAGGTTGTCGATGACGGCCAGCTCCTCGCACTGCAGCAGCAGAATGTCGGGGCAGCCCAGCGTGTCGGGCGGGCAGGTGGTCTCCAGCTTCTTTTCGATGTAGCGCACCGCGTCGTAGCCGAAGTAACCGGCCAGGCCGCCACAAAAACGCGGCAGGCCGGGGCGCAAAGCCACTTTGAAACGCTTTTGGTAGGCCTCGATGAAATCGAGCGGGTTGCCTTGCGCGGTCTCGACCACCTGACCGTCGGTCACCACCTCGGTCCTGGCCTGGTCGCCAAAGCCGCTGGCGCGCAGCAGGGTGCGGGCGGGCAGGCCAATGAAGCTGTAGCGCCCGAAGCGCTCGCCGCCCACCACGGATTCGAGCAGGAAGCTGTGCTTGCCGCCGTCTTTGGTGTGCGCCAGCTTCAGATAGAGCGAGAGCGGAGTTTCCAGGTCCGCAAAGGCCTCGGCCATGAGCGGAATGCGGTTATAGCCTTCGCTGGCCAGGCTTTTGAATTCAAGTTCTGTGATCACGGGGAGGGCTCCCAGCTGTCGCAGCGCGTGTCCCTGTGCAATGGAAAAGGGGCGCTGCGGTCCATTCAATCGGCCTCACCGCATCGGGGTGGAGGCCACGGGTGCACGCTGGGGCTGCTGCCCAGGTGCCATCAGGCGTTCAAAGCGACAGGCTGACGCCAGGGCCAGGCTCCCCGGTCGCTGCAACCTGTGATGAACACGTGGTGAATGAACATGGGCCAAAGTGTAGCAAAGCTTTTTTAGCGGGCTGATTTGACAGATCTCACAGCGAGATCGCACAACCGCTCGAAAACCCTGTTGCGGCCCGACAGGAGCGCTGCAACAATTTGAAACGAACGACCGTTCTTTTTTAGGAGCTGCGCATGAAATTCCTGACGCGATGCGCTGTGATGGCGGGAGCTTGCCTGTTGGCAGCCAGTGCCATTGCCCAGCCCATTACCGTGGCCGACGTGAAATACGAAGAAACCGCCAGCCTGGGCGGCAGCACCCTGCAGCTCAACGGCGCAGGGGTGCGCTACAAGGCAGTGTTCAAGGTATACACGGCGGGGCTGTATCTTGAAAAGAAAGCCGGCACACCCGCCGACGTCATGGCCCAGAAGGGCCCCAAGCGCATGAGCATCACCATGCTGCGCGACATCGACTCCACCGAGCTGGGCAAGCTGTTCTCGCGCGGCATGGAGGACAACATGGACCGCGCGGCATTCTCCAAGCTCATTCCTGGCGTGCTCCGCATGAGCCAGATCTTCTCGGACCACAAGAAGCTGGTGGCGGGAGACCAGTTCCAGATCGACTGGATTCCGGGTACCGGCACCATCATCACCGTCAAGGGCAAGCCGCAGGGAGAGCCCTTCAAGGAACCCGAGTTCTTCAACGCGTTGCTGGGTATCTGGCTGGGCAATGCGCCAGCTGACTGGAAGCTCAAGGACGCGTTGCTGGGCAAGACCGCCCAGTCATCGTCCTAGTTGTCCTAGGGCAAACACCCACGCCCTCCCGGCAAAGGCTGTCGCGCGCCCGACAGACGCGCCCCCTACCCGGGAGTAGCCTGTGCCTCAGTCCCCGCTCCAGCCATTGCCCAACCTTTCCAGCCCTTTTTTGACAACGCGACAACCGGTCTCCCGCTGCGCACACCCGCAGCGCCCGAGGCCACGGCCTGAACCGAGCTTTGTGCGCTATCCGCGCCCCGCAACGAGCCGTCTGTAACGCCCCTTCTGCCCCCAGCCCCCTTACGCGCCAGACACCACCATGAAACTCAGCAACCTTTCCGTCGGCCTGCGCCTGGGCGCATCCTTCGGCGCCATTCTTCTCATCACGGCTCTCATTGCGGCCACAGGGATGTGGCGCATTGCCAGCCTGCAAAGCGCCAGCGAGCGCGTCGCCACGCAGGAGATCGAGCAGCAAACCCTTGTGGAGGACTGGGCGTCGGACATCCGTCTGAACTGGGTACGCACCGAGGCCTTCCTCAAGGCCATCGACCGCGACTACATGGACAAGCTCACCGCCGATACCCAGGCGACGGCGAAGGGCATGGAAGCCAAGGTCAAGCGCATTGAGGCACTGGTGCAAGGCGACCAGGCCAAGGGGCTTCTGGCAGCAATTGCGACGGCCCGGCAGGCCTACAACGACAAGCTCAACGAAATCCGGGAACTGCACCGCGGTGGCGAACCCAACGTGCCCGCCCTCGTGGACAAAGACCTGCGCCCGCTGGCCGACAAATACCTTCAATCCCTCGACGACCTGCGCAAAACCATGGCCGCCCAGCTGGCCGAAAGCCAGGCAGACACCTCCACCCTGGCCAAAGCCAGCCAGGTGCTGTTGGGCGTAGGCACGCTGGTGGCCGTCGCGCTCGGCGCATTGATGGGCCTGACCGTCACGCGCTCCATCGTGCGCCCCTTGCAGCAAGGCCAACAAGCCGCCGAAAGCATTGCTGATGGCGACCTTACCCACCCCATTACCACCAGTGGCAATGACGAAACCGGCCAGTTGCTGCAGGCACTGTCCACCATGCAATCGCGCCTGGCCACCATCGTGGGCAACGTGCGCAACAGCGCCGAGGGCGTGGCCACGGCCAGTGCCGAGATTGCATCAGGCAACAACGACCTGAGTGCCCGCACAGAACAGCAGGCCAGCGCACTGGAGGAAACCGCAGCCTCCATGGAAGAGCTGGGCTCCACCGTGCGCCAGAATGCCGACAACGCCCGCACCGCCAACCAGCTGGCCATGAGCGCCAGCACCGTGGCCGTGCAGGGCGGCGACGTTGTGGCCGAGGTGGTGGACACCATGAAGGGCATCAACGACAGCAGCCGCAAGATCGCCGACATCATCAGCGTGATCGATGGCATCGCCTTCCAGACCAACATCCTGGCGCTGAACGCGGCTGTGGAGGCCGCACGCGCGGGCGAACAGGGTCGGGGCTTTGCAGTGGTGGCGGGCGAGGTGCGCAGCCTGGCGCAACGCAGCGCCGAGGCCGCCAAGGAGATCAAGGGTCTGATTGGAACCAGCGTGGAACGCGTGGAGCGCGGCACGGCACTGGTGGACAAGGCCGGCGCCACGATGACCGAAGTGGTCAGCGCGATTCGGCGCGTGACCGACATCATGGGCGAAATCAGCGCCGCCAGCAGCGAACAAAGCCAGGGCGTCTCACAGGTCGGAGAGGCCATCACGCAGATGGACCAGGCCACCCAGCAAAACGCCGCCCTGGTGGAACAAAGTGCTGCCGCCGCCGACAGCCTCAAGACCCAGGCCGGCCAGCTGGTGGATGCCGTGGCGGTGTTCCGCCTCTCTGACAACGCCACCCGCCCCAACAGCACCGCGCCCGCCCCCGTGCGCAGCAATCCCCCCGCGTCATCACGTCTGGACTACCGCAGCGTGGCGCCACGCCAGCTGACTGCCTGAACAGGCAGGCTCGGCCAGCTCAGGCGAGCTGCGCCAGCGCATCCACAAAACCATCGGCATCCACGGCCCGCACGGGCTGGCCGTGGTTGTAGCCATAGGTGACCAGCACCACCGGGCAGCCCGCAGCCCGCGCGGCCTGCGCATCGTTGCTGGAGTCGCCCACCATGAGCGTGCGCGCAGGGTCGGTACCCAATGCTTCGCAGGTCTTGAGCAACGGCAACGGATCGGGCTTCTTGCGCTCGAACGAGTCGCCACCGAAGACCTTCTCGAAATAGCCGTCAAGCCCCTTGGACTGCAACAAGGGCAGCGCAAAGTCCCGGGGCTTGTTGGTCAGACAGGCGAGACGCAGACCACGGGCGCGCAAAGCCTGGAGCCCCGCCTCCACACCGTCATACACCCCGGCATACTGGCCATTGATGGCGAGATAGTGGCGTTGGTAGCTGGCCCAGGCCGATGGATACAACGCTTCAATTTCAGTAGCAATAGAGGCATGATTTATCTGCGCCAGCACGTGGTGGAGCACTGAACGCAGCAAATGCTCCGACCCCTTGCCCACCATGTGTTCGATGGTCTGTGCCGCAATCGACGGCAGCTCCAGTTCGCGCAGCATGCGGTTCAGCGCCTCATTGAAATCACCCATGGTGTCCACCATGGTTCCGTCCAGGTCGATGATGGCGGCGTCCACGCCGGTGAGCAATGTGGACAGCGAGGGGGTAACGGCGAGAGACATTGGGCAAGCATTCGGGAAGAGAAGACGGGACCAAGTTTACGGAACCCGTCGAATCCTCCGCTGGTCTGCCTTGCTTCGTTCACCGCAGACTGAGCGTCTCGCGCTTCCACGCTGGGTCTTGCCAACGCTGGAATAGGGGCAGCGCTGCCACATCGCCCGTCACGCGCTCGGTGGTCAAGCCCTCCAGCCGCACCACCTCAAAACTCTTGCGGTAGCGGCCCTGGCCCCGGGCTTCGCGCGCCACCAGCATCTGCTGGCCGCCGGGCACCCAGCCCGCCAATTCGGCCACACCGGTCTCAGGCGTAGTGGCAGCAGGCGGCAGCACATCGGCCAGCCAGCCGCCTTCCGCCCGGCGCAGCACCCACAGCTCGCGCCAACCTTCCAGGGGCTGCACCGCCAGGGCCACGGCCGTGCCTTCGCGGTTGGTGCTGGCCGATGCAGTCCACACCACGCCGTAGGTGCAGCGGCGCAGCAGCGGGGCTTTGGCGCTGTGCTGTGCGTCCACCAGCAGCACGCAGGTTTCGCCGGGGGCACCGGGTTCGGTCAGCAGTGTGGGGCGGGCGCTGGGGGCAGCCACGGGCGCAGCAGCAGGCACCAGAGCCCAGCGCACGGCGCTCACACGCATGGCAGCGTCGTTGTAGGCATTCTGGTCTTCGTCGGGCAGGTCGGCCTTGCTCACACCGCTGAGTTCGGTCAACGCACGGGCGGCGGCAGCGGCCACCGCAGGGTCGGTCGCGTTCTTGCGCGCCTGCTGAAAGGCGGCGGCACCCCACACGCTGGCGCGGCGCATCTGCACACGGTTGCGCAGGTAGCCGGGCAGGCTGGCCACGTCCACGCGCTCCAGCACCTCGGCCTGCCAGGTGGTGACCTTGGCGCGCTCGTGCGCGGGCAGGTCGGGGTTGATGCATTCGGGGCGGGTCAGCGCCAGGGCGGCGCGGGCGCGCTGCTCGGCATCGGCCACGGGCATGGCCAGCAGGCGGCGAAAGGCCTCGCCCTCGTAGCAAACCTGCATGCGGCCTTCGACCTCGTAGGTGGCAAAACGCACGCCGTAGCCATTGGCCACGTCCAGGTGTGCCGACAACGTAGCGCCCGAGGCCTTGCCCGGCACGGCCACCGATGCGCGGCGGGCCAGCCGGTCGGCAAAGGTGCCCAGGGCATCAAAGGCCTGCGCACCCTCCACACCCGCCAGCGCCTTGGCGGGCGCGGCTTGCAAGTAAGCGGCGGTGAGGCCCATGCCCAGCGCCTCAGCACCCGGAGTGTCCTGCACAAAGCGCATCACGGCCAGCAAGGCGGGGCCTTCGGCCTCGGTCAGCGCCACGCGGCGCACATCGCTGGCGCGGATGAAGCCGCCGCGCTCGCGCTTGTGGTCCCACACCTGCAAATAGTCGAGGCGCTCGCCGCGCACTTCGAGCACTTCGCCCTGCCACAGGCTGGCCTGTTGCTGGGCACCGTCGCGCGGTGCGGCACGCAGGCTGGCCTGGTCTTGCACCACGATGGCGCTGCCCTGGGCGCCGGGCGATGGCTGGGGGGCGGCCTCGGCCGCCACGGTCACTGCAGCGCTGGCAACGGCTACCAGCAAGGTGGCGAAGGTGGCGTTCATGTTCACTGCTCCACGGCTTGGGTGGTGGTGGCCTCATCGGCCACGGCAGCAGCCTGTGTGGCCCCAGCCTGGGCGGCGCGGTTGCCGCCCAGCAGCGCGGCACCGATGAAGTCGCCATTGGTGGGCGGGGGCGCGATGATGACCTGGATCTTGTCCGAGAGCTTGTCGGCCAGCGTCTTCTGGATGAGCAGCGGGTGTTTGGTCACCAGGGCGCCTTCGCGGGCCATTTGCTCGGCATTGACCTTGCCCACGCGATCCATGCGGTAGGCCTCGGCCTCGGCCAGCTTCTGGCGGGCGTCGGCCTCGCCGTTGGCTTCGATGCGGCGGGCCTGGGCACTGCCCTCGGCGGCTTTGACGCGGGCCACGCGCTCGGCTTCGGCCTCCAGCTGGCGCTGTTCGATCTGGCGCTGCTTGAAGGGCAGCACGTGCTTCATGGCCTCTTCCTGGGCCTTGGCGGCGATGACCTGCTCACGCGCGGCGGCTTCGGCGGCCACTTCGCGACGCACCTTGTCGGCGTTGGCGTCCAGCTCGGTTTCCTTCACGCGCTTGTCTTTCAGCTCCAGCGTGTAGCGCATTTTTTCGGACGCCAGCTCTTCGGCCAGTAGGCTGTCCATGCCACGGCGGTATTCGGCGGGCAGGTCCACCTTGCCAATCTGCAGGCTGCGCAGCGTCACGCCATCGGCCGCCAGGCGGGCGCGCAGTTCGGTTTCGATGGTCTGTGCAATTTCGGCGCGCTTGGACGAGAAGATTTCGCGCACCGTGTAGCGGGCAAACACCTTGTAGACCAGGCCCTGCACGGCAGGCTCCACGATGTCGACACCCACGTTGTCGGGCAGGTTGCCGGCCTTGACGGCAGGCGAGTTGGGGTCCAGGGCATAGCGCACGCTCAGGTCCAGCCCCAGCGACAGGCCTTCCACCGACTGCAGCGGCGCGCTGCCCGTGGCCTGGCGCATGGCTTCGGGACGGTAGCTCTGGTCACGCAGCGAGAACAGGCGCACCGTGTGCAGGCCGGGCACCACCCACACGCTGCCATCCCGCCACAGGCTCACCGAGCCGGTGAACTGGTTCAGGCGCACACCCAGGTCGCCTTGCGCCAGGTGTTGCACGGGCGGATTGCGGTACACCATCAGACCCGCTGCGACGACCACGGCGCCAGCGGCCAGCCAGCGCACGGTGCGGGCGGTGGGCAGCAGGTAGGCCCAGTTCAACGGGGCGGCCGACACGGGGCCCGCTGTGGGGGGGATGCCTTGCAGATCAGCGTCCAACACGGGTTCCGTGCCCGCTTCGGGCAAGGGGGTGGAGCGACGGCCCTTCAGGGTCTGCACGATGCGATTCCAGGTGGCTTTCATGGTGTTTCTCTCTCAGGTTGGTTCGATGTTGTTGTCGTTTCTGAGCCGTCGCCGTGGCTGGCTCATTGAGGACCGATTGTTCGGATCCACCCCGGAAGCAACAACGCAGTGCAGCCCCCAATGCGCTCACACCGGACGCACGAACCTTCCGGCCCCGGAAGAAAAACTCACACCGCCCAGAACCGGCCACCGGGATAATCTGCCCACCCTCTACTGCCCGCCCTGCCCATGACCCGCATTGCCGTGATCGAAGACGACCTGCCCACCAGCAACCAATTGGCCGGGTGGATACGCAGCGCCAAGAGCGGCATCGTCATCGACCAGTGGTTCACCCGCGACGAGGCCGAGGCCGCGCTGGCCCGCGAGCACTACGACGCGGTGGTGCTGGACATTGAGTTAGGCCGCGAGCGCCATGCGGGCGTGGCCCTCATCAACGCCATCAACAAGCTGCGCCAGGGCACGCCGGTGCTGGTGGTGTCGGCCATGCCTGCGGCCATCTACCGCAGCATCATGAAGGCGCTGGACGCGTGGGACTACCTGCAGAAAACCACGTTTGAAGAAGCCGATTTCATCGAGACTTTTCTCGACATCCTGCGCACCACGCAGGCACAGGCCCCGGCCAGCGCAGCCCCTGCCCCGGCGGGCGATGCTCTGGTGCTGGACCCGCTGTGGCAGCGCACCCCCACTTGGCGCGGCGAGCGCATCAACCTGCCGCTCACGGCCCAGCGCATTCTGGCCACGCTGCACCAGCGCAGTGGCGAGGTGGTGTCGTATGACGAACTGTTCGAGGTGGTGAAAAGCGGCCGCAACCGTGACAACGTGCGCAAACATGTGAGCACCATCCGCGAGGCGCTGCGCGAAGTGGACCCTGGATTTGAAGGCATTGAGAACGTGCCCATGCGCGGCTTCCGCTGGGTCGGTAAATGAAGCGCCTGCTGCGCCGCCCCGCGCTGGAGATGCCTCGGCTGGGCCTGCCCGCGTTCCGCCTGCGCATTCTGGTGCGCGGGGTGTTCGTGCTGCTGGCCCTGGCCACGGTGGCGCTGAGCGTGGTGGTGCTCAAGGACGAAAAGGAGCGCGCCTGGCAGGCCTACCAGCATGGGTTTGTGCGCAGCCAGGCCGAGGTCATGGCACGGCTGCGCCACCCCTCCGGCCAGTTGGCGCTGCTCAATGCCAGCCACCTCGGCCAGGGCGTGACGCCGCTGGCGCCGCTGCTGCTACCCTATGCGGCCATCGACTTTGACGACCCGCAAAAATCACAGCAAGCCGTGGAGATGGCTGGCTGCTCCGTGCAATACCCCGATGGCGCCTCAGTGTGCGCGGCGATTGGCAACAACCCCTATGCAGGCGGCTTCATCTACCTGGTGGGCAGCTTCTATGCCGGCGAACTGACACCCCGCGAACGCGGCGCCTTGGTGCCCGCCGAGGCACACCGTGCGCGCATCAGCCTCGACATGCGGGGTGCCACCTACCGCTGGATTGCGCCGTATGAGGCCATGCCCCCACAAGGCAGCGCGGCCGTGCGCGGGCGCCTGACGGGGTTTGTGGACAACGGCATGCCGCAGCTCGACGCCCGCGCGCGGCCGGTGCGCGACTTTCGCGGCTGGCTGTGGCAAAACGGCCAGTGCCGCGACCTGCCGCCCCCATCGGCCAGCTCGCCCGCTGGCAAGGCCACCACCACTGACTGCCTGCGCCGCACCCACTACTCCATCCGCCTGCCGGTCGAACTGTTCCGCGAGGCGCTGTTTCGCAAGGACGAGCGTCTGGTCTGGCCGCCGGAAGACCTGGGGCAGATGCGCGTGCGGGTGGAGATGCTGGCGCCGGGCGAGGACACCAAACCGCTGTTCGACAGCGACGCACCCGGCGCGCAGCTGGCCGCATCGCTGGGCGACCTCTCGCGCAGCCTGTTGCCGGGCGAGCGTGTGCGGATTCGCAAGCTGGGCAGTGACGAGGCCAGCGCCATCATCCTCAAGGGCGTCGAAGTGCAGGCCGATCCCTCCGCCCCCTGGCTGCTGCGCCTGATCCGCTGGCTGCCGCTGGAGGCCGCAGGCGTGGGCCCGGCAGCAGCCACGCCCGCCGCCCCCACGGCCCTGGACATTCTGGACACGCCCACCGGCAACTACGTGGTCAACTTCACCGGCCACCTGCGCGGCGTGGAGCAAGGCCTGGCCGCTGTGGCCACGCGCCTGTCGTGGTACCTGGGTGCCATGCTGGGCGCCATTGCGCTGGCCTGGCTGGTGGTCGAGGTGGGCCTGATCCGCCGCGTGACAGCCCTGACCCGCCGCGCCGCCGCCGTGTCGTACAACGTGCAGCCTGGCCACACCGGCCCCCGGCTGGGCGGCCTGGATGTGTCGGACCTGCGCGGCTCGGACGAGCTGGGCATTCTGGCCGGTGGCTTGGCCGACCTGCTGCAGCGCGTGAAGGACGACCTGCAGCGCGAGCAGCTGCGCGCCCAACAAGAGCGCGACATGTGGCACGCCGTAGGGCACGAGATCATGTCGCCCCTGCAGTCGCTGATGGCGCTGAACGGCCCACAAGACCCCGGCCACCGCTATGTGCAGCGCATGCAGCAGGCCATCCATGTGTTGTATGGCACGGCATCGCCCGCCGAAGCGCTGCAGGCCGCCGATGTGCCCGAGGGGCGGCTGGACCTGGATGCCTTTTTGCGCAACGTGGCCGACAACGCCCACTTTGCTGGCATTCTGGATGTGGTGTACGACCTGGGCCCAAGCCACCCTGGCCCGGTCATCGTGCGGGCCGATGAGTTTGCGCTCGAAGACGTGGTGACCCACATCTTGCGCAATGCCGACCGCTATCGCCCCACAGGCAGCCCCATCAGGCTGACGCTCACGGCGTCAGAATCCACCGCCAGCGCTACGCTGCACAACCAGGGCTCCACCATTGCAGACGAACTGCTGGAGCGGATTTTTGAGCTGGGCGTTTCCGACCCCGCCAGCCCCACCCCGCTGGGCGAGGGCGAGCACCGGGGCCAGGGGCTGTTTGTGGCCAAAACCTACATGGCCAAGATGGGCGGCACCATCAATGCGCGCAACACGTCTGATGGCGTGGCCTTCATCCTGACCTTTCAGCGACTGGGCTGACCCAGCCCAAGACGCGAAGCGCGCGCACGGGCAAGGGCGGCTCTGTCCGACAGGGGCACATGGCCCCGGCGCCTACCCTGCAGGCATAGGTTCAGACCATCGTCTGCCATTGCCTCAGGAGCCCTCCATGAAACGCCTTCGCTTTGCCACCTCTGTATTCACTGCGACCTTGCTGCTGGCCTGTGCGGGCGCATCCGCTCAAACGCCGCCGCAGGACGCGCGGACACGCTACGAGCAGGAGCGGGAAAAGTGCATGACCAACAACACCCAGGACAGCCTGGCCACCTGCCTGCGCGAGGCCAACAACGCACTGGACGCTTCCCGCAAGGGCGATCTCAGCAACCCTGGAGCCGCCGCCACCGACAACGCCACCCAGCGTTGTGCAGCTTTCCAGACGGCTGCTGACCAGGCGGATTGCATGCGCCGCGTGCAAAGCAGCCCGGCGAGTGGCTCGGTATCCGGTGGCGGCGTGCTGCGCGAATCGACCACGACCACCATCACCGTGCCTGCGCAACAGTAACCTGACCTCCCATCAGGTGCGGTCCGTCACAAAGGCATTCGCGCCCAATCTTCGCAGCGACCCAGGCGATCAGCCCAAGGCCACACGCATCGCGTCGATCACGCCCCGGTAGTCCGGCTTGCCAAAGATGGCGCTGCCTGCCACAAAGGTGTCAGCGCCCGCGTCAGCCACGCGGCGGATGTTGTCGGTCTTGATGCCGCCATCGACTTCCAGACGAATGTCCTTGCCAGAAGCATCAATGCGCTTGCGCACAGCTTCGATCTTGCGCAGCGCGGAGTCGATAAAGCTCTGGCCGCCAAAGCCGGGGTTCACGCTCATGATGAGGATGAGGTCGATGTCGTCGATCACCCAGTCCAGCACGTCCAGAGGTTCGGCAGGATTGAACACCAGGCCAGGCTTGACGCCTTTTGACCGGATGGCCTGGATGCTGCGGTGCACATGGCCCGAGGCATCGGGGTGGAAGCTGATGTAGTCAGCACCCGCGTCGGCAAAGGCAGCGGCCAAGGCATCCACAGGCTGGATCATCAGGTGCACGTCAATCGGCACGGCCACGCCCGCAGGCGTTTTGGCGTGGGGCTTCAAGGCCTGGCAGACCATGGGGCCAAACGTCAGGTTGGGCACGTAATGGTTGTCCATCACGTCAAAGTGAATCCAGTCGGCGCCAGCGGCAATGACATTGCGCACTTCCTCGCCCAGGCGGGCAAAGTCGGCGGAAAGGATAGAGGGGGCGATTTGGAATGTGCGGCTCATCCCCCGATTGTCGCAAAGCGCAGAACCACTGGGGGTTTTGGCACTTGGGAGTTGCCCACACACGGGGCGGCACGGTTACCATGCGGCCCATGCCAAAGTACCAGTTTGACGTGGAAGTGCTGCCCGAATACCTGCCCGAGCAGTCAGCGCCGGACACCGGGGTGTTCAGCTTTGCCTACACCATCACCATCACCAACGCAGGGGACACGCCCGCCCAGCTGATCTCGCGACACTGGATCATCAGCGACGCGCGCGGCCACACCGAAGAGGTCAAGGGCCTGGGCGTGGTGGGACAGCAGCCACTGCTCAAGCCGGGTGAGTCGTTCCAGTACACCAGCGGCTGTCGCCTGCGCACCTCCAGTGGCACCATGCACGGCACCTTCCATTGCGTGGCCGAAGATGGCGAGCCTTTCAATACCCCGGTGCCCTTGTTCGTGCTGGAGGCGATCAGCCACGGCCCGTCGGGTGAGCCCCTGAGCGGCCGGGTGCTGCATTGAAGAACCATTCCCACAGCCCCCATGCCCACCCCTCCATGGGACCGCTATCCATCGGATGGGCGGCTTTTCCTATGGGGGCCGGCCACCCATGAAAAATTCCGCCGAGCCCAAAGACCTGGCCCACCTGCTGGCGGCGCTGGACCCTGCCGCCGACCTGGCCCATCGCCACCTCTGGCTCATCCACCTGCTGGACTGGGTGCGCGGCAAGCGTGATTCGGTGCCTGCCGCGGTGGGCCGGGTGCAGCTTTTCATCGATGCGGTCGCGGCACGGCCCGATATTCAGCAGCGGCTGCAGGCCTGGTGGGCGACGCTGGTGGACCAGGTAGACATCACCACCTTGCTGGCTGACTTTGGCTTTGCACCCCGCACCGCCCTGGTCAGCGAGATGGCCGAACGCCTGCGCACCAAGCTGCTGCCGGGCAGCCCAGAGACCATCGATGCGTCCGAACTGTTCATGCTGGCCTTGCCCAGTGCGTTCGACGCGCAATGGCTGGCCGCACTGGATGAAGCCACCCTGAACCGCCTGGTGATGTTGCTGGCCCAGGACAACGCCGATGAGCGCGCAGGCGGCGCGACACGCTGGCACCGCGCCTTGCTGGACGCCATCACCTACTGTGCAGGGCAAATCCTCTCGACCGGCTTTGCACCCGAACTGCGGCTGCGCATGAGCGAATCTGCACGGGAGGCACAACCCTTCCACGCCCTCATCCGCGACGTGGAAAGCCTGCGGGTCGAGGTGCTGCACGCACTGCGCACCCCCGACCGGCTGGACGCATCCGCCCAGCGCCTGCGCGAACGCCTGGAGGCCTGCCGCGCGGCGGCTGCCACCGTCTATACGCATTTCGAGGACAACGGCATTTCGGTGGGGCTGGTGTTCCGGCTGCGGCAACTGCGCGAGCGCATCTTGCGCGTGCGCGTGTTGCTCGACTGCCTGCTGTCCGCGCAGCCCGCCGTCACTGCGGCGCAACTCATGGCACAGCTGGTGATGGTGGGACAAGAGCGGCGCAGCCTGCGCGCGCTGCTGGCCTCCAACTCCTCGCTGCTGGCGGCCAAGGTGGCCGAGCGCAGCGCCGAAACGGGCGAGCACTACATCACCCGCACCAGTGCCGAATACCGCTCCATGCTGCGCAAGGCGGCAGGGGGCGGTGCGCTGATGGCCTTCACCACACTGATCAAGTTTGGCCTGTATGCGCTCGCGCTCTCGGCCTTCTGGGGCGGCTTCATGGCGGGCATCAACTATGCCGTGAGCTTCGTGCTGATCCAGTTGCTGCACTTCACGGTGGCCACCAAACAACCTGCCATGACCGCGCCTGCCATGGCGGCCAAGCTCAAGGAGCTGGGCACCGGCGATGCGATCGAGTCGTTCGTGGACGAGATCACGCACTTGGTGCGCTCGCAGGTGGCTGCTGTGCTGGGCAATGTGCTGGTGGTGTTCCCGGCCGTGCTGGCGCTGGCTGCACTGATTGCACTGGCCACGGGCCACCCGGCCATCAGCGAGAAGCAGGCCGAGCATGTGTTCGAGTCCCTGCACCTGCTGGGGCCGTCGCTGTTCTTTGCCGCCTTTACCGGGGTGCTGCTGTTTGCCTCCAGCATCATCGCGGGCTGGACAGAGAACTGGTTTGTGCTGCACCGCATGGACTCGGCCCTGCACTACAACCCGCGCATCACCGGGCTATTGGGAGCCGAGCGCGCCGCGCGCTGGGCGAGGTTCCTGCGCGAGAACCTGTCGGGTTTTGCGGCCAACATCTCGCTGGGTTTCATGCTGGGCCTGGTGCCTGCTTTCGCTGCGTTTTTCGGCTTGGGGCTGGATGTACGGCACGTCACCCTCTCCACCGGGCAGGTGGCGGCCGCCGGCGCCACGCTGGGTCTGCAGGTGCTGCAGTTGCCCGCGTTCTGGTGGGCAGTAGCCTCGCTCCCGTTCCTGGGCGCACTGAATGTGTCGGTGAGCTTTTATCTGGCCTTCAGTCTGGCGCTGCGTGCACAGAACGTGAGCGGCGTGGACCGCTCGCGCATCTATGCCGCCATCCGCGCCCGCCTGCGCACCGCGCCGCTGAGCTTTTTTGTGCCCGAGCGGCGGGGGCCACTGGCGACAACGGCACAGGGCTGAGGCAAAACCGCCGCCTCTGTCCTACAAGGGCGGAGTGTTTCCGCCTGTAAATTCAAGGGCTCAACGCCCCAGCGCACCCCGTCCCATCTGCGGAGGGCCTGTGCGCCGGGGCCTCCACTCCAACGGGCAGCGCCCGTCTGACGCAGAGGTCCGATGACATGAATGAAATCCTGAGCTTTTGGGCGCAGTGGCTGCGCCCCTCGGCCGGGCTGCCCACGGTGCAATGGTCACTGCTGCTGGCGGTAGCCGCCATGGCAGGCTATCTCACCCAACGCCACACCGGCCTGCCCAAGGTGGTGGGCTATTCGCTGGTGGGCACGGCAGCCGGCCTGGCAGGCTTCAGCGGTGCAGTCTGGCCGCTGCAGGGCATTGGCCTGTTCCTGCTGGAGCTGGGCGTGGCCATTGTGCTGTTCGAATGTGGCGGCCGTATCCCGCTGCGCTGGTTCCGCCACAACCCCATGGTGCTGGTGCAGAGCATCGCCGAATCGGTGCTGACCTATTTCGCGGTGTACTGGGTGCTGGTGTGGCTGCAGCTGCCGCCCCAGGCGGCTGGCCCGCTGGCCCTGGTGGCGCTGGCGGCATCTCCTGCAGTGCTGACCCGTGTGGTGGCCGACACCCGTGCCGCCGGCCCGGTGACCGAACGCGCCATTGTGCTCACCACACTCTCCACGCTGTATGCCCTGACCCTGGGCAGCGCCAAGGCAGAACTCATCAACCGCCAGAGTCTCACCGTGCTGGAGGCCGTGTCGCCCGTGGTGGTGGTGCTGGGCGTATCGATCGTGGTGGCCGCCGTGCTGGCCCTGGTGCTGCGCATGGCGCTGCGCTTCATGAGCCCCACCAGCGAAAACACCTCCATGCTGTTCCTGGCCCTGGTGGCTGCAGGCACGGCAGTGGCCGCTCACATGGGGGGCTCGGCACCACTGGCCGCGCTGCTGGGGGGCATGCTGCTCAAGCAGCTCAACCCGCGCCCCTGGGCCTGGCCGCGGCAACTGGGCAATGCATCGTCCCTGCTCACCATGCTGATGTTCGTGCTGGTTTCCACCGTGGCAGCGCAGGCCGACTGGAGCGCGCCCGTGGCCGGTGTGGTGCTGGCCCTGATTGCCGTGCGCCTGCTGGCCAAGGCCACCGGCGTGGCGCTGGGCAATGTGGGCAGCGGCGCCAGCTGGAAGCAGGCGCTGTGGGTGGGCTGCGCGATGACCCCCATGTCCTCCATCGCCCTGCTGATCGCCTCGCAGTTTGTGCTCGCGTCGCCTTCCACCGGCCATGTGATCGCGGGTGTGGCGCTGCCCGCCATCTTGCTGATGGAGGTATTTGGTGCCGTCATTGCCACCGTGGCCATTTACCGTGCGGGCGAAAGCTCCAAACCCTGGGCACCCCTGACCCGCAGCAACAACAACGGAGAGTCCCCCCGTGAGTCTTGAAGCCTTCACCCATTCCGAGCCGCTGACGCTGGGCGTCGAGCTGGAGCTGCAGCTGGTCAACACCAACGACTACGACCTGGCGCCCTACGCCGAGGACATGCTGCGCCTCATGAAGAAAACCCCGCTGCCCGGTAGCGTGGTGCCCGAGATGACGAACAGCATGATCGAAATCTCCACCGGCATCTGCCACTCGGCCAGCGAGGTGCTGGGCCAGCTCACGCCCATCCGCGATGCGCTGGTCAGAAGCGCCGACAAGCTCAACATTGCCGTGGTGGGTGGCGGCACGCACCCGTTCCAGCAGTGGCACGAGCGACGCATCTACGACAAGCCGCGCTTTCGCGAGCTGTCCGAGCTGTACGGCTACCTGTCCAAGCAGTTCACCATCTTCGGACAGCACGTGCACATTGGCTGCCCGGATGCCGATGCGGCGCTGCTAATGCTGCACCGCATGTCGCGCTACATCCCGCACTTCATTGCGCTGTCGGCGTCCAGCCCCTACGTGCAAGGGCAGGACACGGCATTTGACTCGGCCCGGCTCAACTCGGTGTTCGCGTTCCCCTTGTCGGGCCGCGCACCGATGGCACTGACCTGGGACGACTTCACGACCTACTTCAACAAGATGACCCGCACGGGCGTGGTCAAGAGCATGAAGGACTTCTATTGGGACATCCGCCCCAAGCCCGAGTTCGGCACCATCGAGATCCGCGTGTTCGACACGCCGCTCACCATCGAGCGCGCTGCGGCCCTCGCGGGCTACGTGCAGTCGCTGGGCGCGTGGTTCCTGGCCGACCAGCCCTTCATGCCCGAAGAGGACGACTACCTCGTGTACACCTACAACCGCTTCCAGGCCTGCCGGTTTGGCATGGACGCGGTGTATGTGGACCCGGCCACGGGCGACCACATGCCGCTGCGCGAGCACATCCTGCGCACCATGGACAAGATCGCAGGCCACGCGGCCGTACAGGGCGCGTCAAGCGCCATGCACATGCTGCGCACCGAGGTCGAGGCGGGGCAGAACGATGCCCGCTGGCTGCGCCAGCGCCAGAGCGAAGAGCAGCTGCTGGCCGAGGTAAGCCGCCAGGCAGCGCAGCGCTTTCGCGGCGCGGCAGCCGGCTGAGAATCTGGCACGCCCCTCCACCAGCTGCCCGCTCTTATCCCACTCACAATCGGGGCATGGGTGAATTTGACTTGATTGCGCGCTACTTCACGCGCCCCGTTCGCCACGCCGTGCTGGGCGTGGGCGACGACTGTGCCTTGCTGGCACCGCGCCCCGGCATGCAGCTGGCCATCAGCAGCGACATGCTGGTGGAGGGCCGCCACTTCTTTGCCGACGTCGACCCCGAAGCCCTGGGCCACAAGGCGCTGGCCGTGAACCTGTCCGACCTGGCGGCGTGCGGCGCCAAGCCGCTCGCGTTCACGCTGGCCCTGTCACTGCCCCGGGTGGATGAGGCCTGGCTCGCAGGCTTCTCGCGCGGGCTGCTGGCGCTGGCCGATGCCCACGGCTGCGAGCTGGTGGGCGGCGACACCACGCAGGGCCCGCTCAACATCTGCATCACCGTGTTTGGCGAGGTACCCACCGGCCAGGCCCTGCTGCGCAGCCGCGCACAGCCCGGCGACGACATCTATGTGAGTGGCACGCTGGGCGACGCCAGGCTGGCGCTGGAGGCGCTGCTCGGCCACATCGCCCTGCCCGCCGAGGTGCTGGCCCGCGCCCGCCAGCGGCTGGAGCGCCCCACCCCGCGCGTGGCCCTGGGCCTGGCCTTGCGCGGCGTGGCGACCAGCGCCATGGATGTGAGCGACGGGCTGCTGGGCGACCTGTCGCACATCCTCCAAGCCTCGGGGGCAGGGGCCTGTATCGACACCTCAAAAACTATAAATTTGATAGCAGCAAAGGCATATTCGACTAGCGCAACCAGCCCATTGGACCCCGAACTGGTCCACCAATGCACCTTGGCGGGCGGTGACGACTACGAGCTGGCCTTCACCGCCCCGCGCGCGCGGCGTGACGCGGTGGCCGCCTCGGCGCAGGCAAGCGGCACACCCGTCACCCGCATCGGCACCGTGCTGGCTGAGCCAGGCCTGAGGCTGGTGGACGCGCAGGGACAGGCGGTGGAGAACCGTTACGCCTCGTTCGACCATTTCCGGTGACGGATGGTGGCAGGCAAAAATTTTTTGCAACCCATGAATCCTTTTGCGCAACCAGCCGCTCTTGGTAGGGAAGGTGCCCTGTGCCGGCGCCTTCATTTCCCCACCAAGGAGTTTTTCACCATGCTGTACCGCAAGAACATCACCCGCCCCGAAAGCCTGCTGCGCGTTGCAGGGGGCGTCGCCCTCATCGCTGCAGGCCTGTGGTGGATGTCCGCATCGCCCCTGGGCCTGGCATTGGCCGCCTCGGGCGTTGGCAGCATTCTGAGCGGCGCGTTTGGCTACTGCCCCGCCTGTGCCATGGTGGGCCGCAAGCCTGTCGAGTGAACGCCCATGGCCACCACCCACCCAGCCCCCACCGTGGCCCAGCTGCTCCCCGCCGCACGCAGCGGTGACGCGGCGGCCATGGAGCAGCTGCTGCGCCTCACCCGTCCCGACATCCGCCGCTATGCGCTGCGCCACTGCGCCGCCACCACGGCGACGGACGACGTGGTGCAGGAGGCGCTCATCATCGTGTACCGCCGCGTGGGCGCGCTGCGCGAGGTGGCGGCGTTCGGCGGGTGGGTGGTGCGCATCGTGCAGCGGCTGTGCATGCAGCCCATGCTGGCCTGGCTCAAGGGCGAGCCGCTGGCACAGGTGGAAGACAACCTCGCCTGGTCGCACCGCCCCGACCACGAACTGCGCCATGACTTGGCCCTGGCCATCGACTCGCTGCCGCCCCTGTACCGCGAGGCCCTGCTGATGCGCGACTTCGAGGAGTTGACCATCGAGGAGATGGCGCAGCGGCTGGGTGTGACGCGCGAGGCGGCCAAAAGCCGCCTGCACCGCGGGCGGGCCCTGGTACAGGAGTACCTGGCACCCACGGACCGCACCGGCACCACGTAGCGCTGTAGCGCGGAGAACCCGCCTCAGCGCATCTGGAACAGCTCCTGGTGAAAGCGCGCAGGCGAGCGCCCCAACTGCTCCATGCCCTGGCGCACCGCCTCGGCAAAACCCTGCGGTCCGCAGAACCACACACTCGCCGCCGGGCTGGTGCCTGCGAGCAACGCTGCGGGTGTCACGGGCCCGGTGTCGTTGCTGTAGTGGATCTCCAGCGTCACGCTGGGCAAGCGGGCACACAGTGCAGCCATGCGCTCGGCAAACACCGCCTCGCCCGCATGGCGCACACAGTAGTGCAGGTGCACCCGGGGCGCCAGCGCGGGCGTGGACTGCATCGACTCCAGCCAGGCCATGAACGGCGTGGCGCCAATGCCTGCGGCCACCCACACCTGCTCGGTGGCGCTGTCGCTGCGAAAGTCAAAGCAGCCATACGGCCCCTCGATGCTCACCGTCTGGCCCGGCTGCACCTGCAGGGGCAATTGCCCCGTGTGATCGCCCAGCGCCTTGATGGCAAACCGCAGCACGCCATCGCCCTGGTCGGCGTTGAGCAGGGTGAAGGGGTGCGCCCCTTCGGCACGGCCAAAGGTGACAAACGCAAACTGACCGGCCGCATGCTTCCAGCCACTGGCGGGGCTGACCTGGCAGGTCACTTCCAGCACCCCAGCCCCTTGGGGCGACACGCTCACAACACGGGCCGCATGGCGGCGGCGGCGCCCGATGGCCCCGGCCAGCGAGCGCACGGCGCACAGCACCCCCACCAGCGTGCACAGGCCCACCAGCACACCCGCAGGCTGCTGCCACCAGGCAGGCGGCGTGAGCACCACGGCATGGAAGGCCAGCACCAGGTACACCACGGCCAGCAGCTTGTGCAGGTAGCGCCACACGTGGTACGGGAACCGCTGCCACAGCGTGATGACCAACATGGCCGCGAGGAACCACACGGCCCATTCCCCCATCTCCTCGGCCAGGTGGCGGAAGGTGTTGAGCCACCAATCCGCGCGCGGCGTGCGCACCGGGCGGCCTACCCAGTCAGCCAGCAGGCTGCGCGACAGCTGCAGCCCGTAGTGCAGCAACGCCAGCACAATCGCGCCGATACCCGCCCACTTGTGCAGGCGGTAGCTCTTGTCCAGGCCACCGAGCGGCTTTTCCAGCCACGCGGGCCGCACGGCCAGCACCATGATCAGCGACATCAGCGCCCAGGCTGCCACCCCGGTGAGCAGGATCAGCTGGTTACGCCACCACCAGACATCGCCCCACGCGGGCGGTGCAGGCTGGGGCACGATCAAAGCCAACATCCACACGCCGATGGCCACCGCCAGAGTGCCCCCAAAAACCTTCTTCCACATCACCAGCCCCACTAATTGTTGCAATGCAGCAACTGTAGAAACCCGCGATGAACGCCACCTGAACAGTGTGTGAAGCAGCGGCAAAGCGCGCCAGCTTGTGGCCGGAGGTTGATCTGCATCAGCCCTTTGCGCAGGTGCTGCCCTCCTCGGAATCAAGCCTGCACAAAACGCGCAAGCGGCCTGCGCGGCGTGGCAGGCACCTCGCCCTGCGGGTAACCAATGCGGCAGAACATCTGCACGGTGGGCTCCTGGGGCGTGCGCGGCGCTGGACGCCCCAGCACCAGCTGGTGCACGCGCTCGAAGTGCGGGGCCATTTCGGCAAACTCCTGCACCGCCTGGCTCATGGGGTGCATGCCCACACCCAGCGCCGTGGCCTGCAACTGTTGGCGCACATACAGGCGCCCGGTACGGATCTGGTCGCTGCGGGTGTTGGGACCGGTGATCCACACAAAACCCATGGCCGTGCGGCTATGGCCCTCAAAACGCCCCATGGCGCTTTTGTAGGCGGCGCTGCCTTCGGCCGGGGGCTGGGTGCGGTCGAACATGCCCAGAGCGTCCACGGCACGCACAAAGGGCGAGTTGATCGAGATGCCGTCGCGGTGCTGCAGGATTTCGCCTGGCCCCACGCGGGTGAGCTGGATGCTTTCCATCATCGTGCGCGGCGTGAGCAGCTCTACCCGGGCGGACTCCCAGCACAGCGTGCGCAGCGCAGGCAACTGGTCGGCGCTGACGGTACCGCCAACGCTGAGCGGGGCTTGAGCCGGGGCGCTGCCCAGCAACCGGGCCAGCAACTCGGGCGCCACGGGGCGGGTGGTGTCGAAATCGGTCTTGGGCGTGTGGCGCAGCAGCACCTGGGCAAACAGCGGGTCGGGCTGGCCACCGGGTTTCAAGGTGATGCGCGCCACGGGACGGTCGTCCCAGTCCTTCAGGGCCGCAGGCATCTCGCCCTGCGGCCACAGCAACACCTCGCTGGCCACGCCTTGCTGAGCCAGCGCCATCACCAGCAGCTCCAGAAAGGCGCCGTGGCCGATCAGGATCTGGCGCCCCCACGGATCCGTCTGTGGCAGCACCCGCGCAGGGTCGGTGCGCAGGGTGATGACACCGCTCTCGCGCAAGTCCACCAGCCAGGGCTGCAGGTTGTGCGAATTGGGCGCGGTGATGGCGTAGGCCACCGCCCGGCGGCGCACATCGGTCTCGCCCACGGGGCCCTGCCAGGCCTCGACCGCCTCGGCGGGATAGTGCGAGCCCACGGCGCCGCAGGCGACCAGCGTGCCGGTGGTGGCGGCGGCGATGGTGCCACCCCCTGCCAAACGAATGAAGTTGCGACGGTTCATGAGAAGACTCCGGTGGTTCAAAGGTGGTGCCGTCAGGCCAGCGCAGCGCGGGTCGAACGCAAGGCTACGAGCCCCAAATCTGCCAGCGCCTGGCGCACGGCCTGATCGAAGGGGGTGTGGGGCTCGTCGCCGATGAGCGCGCGCAGGCGGGTGTTGTCCAGACGGTGGGGCGTGCGCCACAGATAGCGCATGTCCGCCAGCGCAGCGAACGTGGGGGCCACCAGCCCCATCACGCGCAGCAGCGGCCACGGCAACTGGCCCACCCGCAGCGCGCCCGCATCGGGCAACCAGCCCTGCTCTGCTGCAATGGCCGTGAAGCTGTGCAGCCACTGCTGCGCGGTAACGTGGTGCCCAGCGAAATGCAGGCACTCGAAGGCGGCCAGCCGGTCACGCTCTTGCGCCACACGCACGAAGGTGCGGGCCAGGTCGGGCAGGTAGGCCCAGGGCGTGGCCACGTCCAGCGGGCCGGGCCAGGTGATGCGGCCCCGGGGCAGGTCCTTGGCAATGGCCTGGTCGATCCAGCTGCCCGTGCCGCTGCCAAAAAAATCCCCGGCGCGCAACACCACAGCACGTATCTCGCCCTGTCGCGTGGCGGCCTGCAGTCGCTGCTCCAGCTGCACCCGCATGCGGCCCTTGAAACCGGTGGCGGCCTGGGATGTGTCTTCGCGCAGTACGGGCGGCATGGCTTCGCCAAAGTTGTAGACGTTGCCCGGCAGCATCAGCCTGGCGCGCAGTTGGCGGGTGACGGCTATGGCCGCCTCCATCAGCATCGGTGCCTGCTCGCGCCAGGCCTTGTGGGTGTAGGCAGGGTTGAGCGCATGCACCACCACCTGCGCGCCCTGTGCCTGGGCCGCCAGCGCGGCAGTGTCTTCCACTGCCACCGGCATCCACCACACGCCAGGAATGGCGGGCAATGCAGCGCTCTGCGCACTGGGGCGCACCTGGGCCAGCACCTGCCAGCCAGCCTGCGCAAAGGCGCGGGTGGCCGCCAGTCCCAGCCGCCCCCGGGCGCCCAGGATCAACACGGTGGAGGGATTGTCCGTGGAGTGTGGAAAACGGGTGTGGGTGATCATCTGAGGGCTCCATTCACAAGGGATGGAGCGATTGTGAAAACGCCAGTACCGTTACACAATTGGCTAAGTATTCATATCAGCAATGCAAATATGAATACCTCTAACCACCCTCCTGCCGCCCCATTGCGGGCACGCTATTGCCATGAACCAGACCTTTGACTGGAGCCTCGTGCAGTCCTTCCTGGCCGCACTAGACCAGGGTAGCCTGCTCGGCGCCGCCCGTGCGCTCAACGCCAGCCAGCCCACCATCGGCCGCCACATTGCCGAGCTGGAATCGCAGCTGGGCGTGGTGCTGTTTGAGCGCACCGGGCGCGGCCTGCTGCCGACGGCCACGGCGCTGCGGCTGGCCGAATCGGCCCGCGCCATGGAGATGGGTGCCCACCAGCTGGCACGCAGCGTGTCGAGCGCGGAGGAAGGCGTGAGCGGCACCGTGCGCATCACCGCCAGTCAGCCCGTGGCCTGCGTGCTGTTGCCGCCCGTGCTGGCGCGCATGCGCCAGGCGCTGCCCGAGGTGCAGGTGGAGCTGGTGGCCAGCAACCAGGTCACCAACCTGCTGCGCCGCGAGGCCGACATTGCGCTGCGCATGGTGCGCCCCGACCAGGCCAGCCTGGTGGCCAAGCGCATCGGCGCGGTGACGCTGGGCGCCTATGCCCACCGCGACTACCTGCGCCGCAAGGGCACACCCCGCCAACCGCCCGACCTGCTGCAGCACGAGCTGGTGGGCAACGACCGGCACGAAGACATCCAGCAAGGCTTTGCCGCGATGGGCTACCCGGTGGAGCGCGGGCACTTCGCGTTCCGCACCGACGACCTCATGGCCTACTGGGAGGCTGTGCGGGCGGGGCTGGGCATTGGCTTTGTGGGCAACTACCTGGCCCGCACCGACCCGAATGTGGTGGCGGTTTTACCCACGCTGCCACTGCCCGAACTGCCCATCTGGCTCACCGTGCACCGCGAGATCCGCACCAGCCGCAAGATTCGGGCGGTTTATGACTTTCTGGCGGCGGAGGTGCCAGGGGTGCTATGACTATGAGTCAGTGCGGCACGCCGCCCGGCTGCTAGCATCCCAATTCCTTTGTCATTTGCGCCCAAGGAGCCCCATGCGCCCCGTGAGCCCCTCGTTTCCCGCCCTCCGTCTTCAGACGCGTCCAGCACTGCTGGCACTGGGTCTGGCCGTCCTGGCCCCGCTGCACGTTGCTGCCCAGACCCAGGACACCTCCCGCATCGCCCGTGTCACCGTCTACCCCGGCAGCGCCACGGTAGAGCGCGTGGCCAAGGTGGCCGCTGGCGCACGCAGCCTCACGCTGGCCTGCCTGCCCGCGTCGCTGGATGTGCAAAGCCTGCAGATCAACGCCGACCCCGCCGTGCGCGTGGGCGAGTTCAATGTGCTCACCGAAGACCGCGACGTGGCGGCAGGCTGCGCCAGTCCGCTGGACGGCCGCATCCGCGAGCTGGAGGACCAGATCGCGGGGGTGAAGGCCGAGGCCTCGGCCCTGCAGCTGGTGGACGGCTATCTGCGCAGCGTGGCGCAAACCGGCGCGGGCCCGGAGTCGGCAGCGCCTGCCACTTCCGCCCCCCGTGCTGCCACACCGACGCCCGCACAGATCACCGCCACTGCCGAGGTCCTGCGCAAATCCGGGCAGGACAGCTTTGCACGCGCGCACCAGCTCCAGCGCAAGCAGGAGGCACTGGAGCTGTCCCTCAAGCCGCTCGTGGCAGAGCGCGACCGCGTGGCCAGCCAGCGTGCGCGGGTGGTGTCAGTCACCATCAACCTGGCTACCGAGCGCGAGGCTGAGCTGCGCCTGTCCTACCAGGTGCGCGGCCCCGGCTGGCAGCCCGGTTACCGCGCCACGCTGGATGCGAACAAATCCACGGTGCTGATCGAACGCCAGGCGCTGGTGGCCCAGAACAGCGGCGAAGACTGGGGCAATGTGCAGCTGACCCTGTCCACCGGCCAGCCGGGCCGCGCCACACAAGGGCAACTGCCCCGCCCCTGGTGGCTGAACGTGGCACCGCCCCCGCAGGCCTCGCCCGCGCCGGCCATGGCGATGGCGCCT
The DNA here is from genome assembly GCF_007993815.1 of Acidovorax delafieldii. Lineage (GTDB taxonomy): Bacteria > Pseudomonadota > Gammaproteobacteria > Burkholderiales > Burkholderiaceae_C > Acidovorax > Acidovorax delafieldii. The sequence goes on along the minus strand of NZ_VJWE01000017.1, from coordinate 35,963 downwards.
GCGCCCGCACCGGCCATTGCGTCCCTGTCCCGGTCCCGCAATGCCGCCGAGGAAGCCATGCCCACGTTTGACGTGAGCGCCCTCGACAAGGGGTTTGCCACCGAGTTCGCCGTGCCCCAGCGCATCACCGTGCCCTCCAGCGGCCAGCGCGTGACGCTGGCGCTGGGCAATCACAGCGCCCCCGCCACGCTGGTCACGCGCACGGCACCGGCCATGGAAGAAGCCGCCTACCTGGTTGCCCACATTGCCCAGCCGCCCGGCGTGTGGCCGGCAGGCGCAGCAGGCCTGTACCGCGATGGCGCCTTTGTGGGCAACGGCCGCATCGACTTTGGCGCGCCCAGTGCGGGCGCCCCAGCCGGCAGCACCGGCCTGTCGTTTGGCCGCGATGAACTGGTCACCGTACGGGCGGAGCCCGTGCAGGATCTGACGGGGAGCAGCGGGTTTACCGGCTCGCGCGTGGAGCGCAAGACGCGCCGGACCTACAGCGTGGAGAACCGCCACAAGACGGCCATCACGCTGCAGGTGCTGCATGCCGCACCGGTCTCGCGCAACGAAAAGATCGAGGTCGAATCACGCTACCAGCCCCAGCCGGCGGACACGGCCTGGAACCGCACGCCCGGCACTGTATCCTGGCAGCAATCCGTGGCGACGGGGGGCACTGCTCAGTTCAGCGCCGAGCACACCATCCGCTACCCGAAAGACGTGGAGCTGATCGAACGCCAGTGACCTTGGCGACACGGTGACTGGCCCTCCAAAGACCCGCGCAACAGCGTGTCGGTCACAATCCGCCCCAGCGATCACATTGGTGCCACCATGCCCCCAGGAGCCCGCCGCCATGAGTTACCAACACCTCCTTGTTGCCGTTGACGGCAGCCCCACCGCTGACCACGCTGTGAACGAAGCCACGGGCCTGGCCAAGGCAACGGGTGGACGCATTCGCCTGCTGAACGTGATGGACCCTTTGGCCCACATCAGCGGTTTTGAGCGGCCCGAGGTTTACAGCCAGGAGGTGCTGCCCCGCCTGCGCCAGGCGGGCGAGGCCTTGCTGCGCCGCGCCCAAGAGCGCGTGGCGCAAAGCGGTGTGCCGGTGGACACCGTGCTGGTCGAAAACTTGGATGCCCGGGTGGCTGACCTGGTGGTGGAACACGCGCGGGCCTGGGGCGCCGACCTGATCGTGCTGGGCACCCACGGGCGCCGTGGCCTGGCCCGCGTGCTGATGGGCAGTGATGCCGAGCAGATTGCCCGCACCGCCCCCGTGCCCGTACTGCTGGTGCGCCTGCCTGCCGGGGCAGACGGCGGCGCCGCCAGCGCCTGATCAATTTTCCGTCGCGACATGACCGCTTCCGAGCTACTGCCACCCCTTGCCCCACTGCGCCCCAGCGTGCGCTTCATGCTGTCCCACCCCGCCCACTTCATGGCGCTGGGCTTTGGCGCGGGCCTGGCCCCCAAGGCGCCAGGCACCGTGGGCACGCTGTGGGCCTGGCTGGCCTACCTGGTGCTGCAGCAGTGGCTGAACCCGCGGCAGATGGGCCTGCTGATCGTGGTCAGCACCGTGGTGGGCTGGTGGGCCTGCACCACCACAGCGCGCCATATGCGCGTGGCCGACCCCGGCAGCATCGTGTGGGACGAGGTGGTGGCCTTCTGGCTGGTGCTGTGGCTGGCCATGCCCATGGGGCTGTGGGGGCAGGTGGTGGCGTTTGGGCTGTTCCGCTTTTTTGATGCCGCCAAACCTGGCCCGGTGGGCTGGGCCGACAGCCTGTTCAAGGGCTTTGGCTGGCGCGGGGGCTGGGGTATCTTGTGGGACGACTTTGTGGCAGCCTTCTGTACCTTGCTGGTCATCGCACTGTGGAGGTTCTGATGGCACCCACATCACTATCAAAAAGTGAGCTACTAGCGCAAGAAGTACAAGCGCTTGAGGCCAATTTGACGCAAATATCGCTGCGTTTGCTGGCCCGCCGCCACATGCTGGCCACTGCCGAGAGCTGCACCGGCGGCATGATCGCCGCCACCTGCACCGACCTGTCGGGCTCCAGCCAGTGGTTCGAGCGCGGCTTTGTCACCTATTCCAACGAGGCCAAGGCCGAGATGCTGGGGGTGCCCCCCGGCCTGATCGAGCAGCACGGTGCGGTGAGCGAGCCTGTGGCACGCGCCATGGCCGATGGTGCGCTGACCCACTCGCGCGCGCAGGTCAGCCTGGCCGTGACCGGCGTCGCGGGCCCCACAGGCGGCACCGAGGCCAAGCCGGTGGGCACCGTGTGGTTTGCCTGGTGCGTGGGCGGCGAAACCCACAGCGAGATGCAGCACTTTGCAGGGGACCGCGCGGCCGTCCGCACGGCCACGCTGCGATACGCCCTGAAGCGGCTGCTGAGCCTGCTGCCTGCCTGACCTCGCTGGCAAGATCCCCGGCCCCGGCATGGGCGGCCGCTGTCGTCCACAAGACAGGACTCCACCCGCCCCTTGCCACACCATACGGCCATGACAACGAAACCCTCCTGGTTTGACGGCTTTGCCACCCGGCGCATCACCACCTCGGGCGCGGAGATCTTTGTGCGCACCGGCGGCACCGTGGGCGCGCCCCCGCTGCTGCTGTTGCACGGCTTTCCGCAAACCCATGCGCTGTGGCACCGCGTGGCGCAGCAATTGGCACGCGACTACTGTCTGGTGCTGCCGGACTTGCGCGGTTATGGCGACTCATCCCACGCGCCCGGCCTGCCCGACCACAGCAACTACAGCAAACGCGCCCTGGCGCAGGACATGGCCGAGGTGATGACCACGCTGGGCCACGACACTTTCTACCTGTGCGGCCACGACCGGGGCGGCCGTGTGGCCCACCGCCTGGCGCTGGACCACGCCGCGCGTGTGAAGAAGCTGTGCGTGATCGACATCGCCCCCACGCTCGACATGTACGCGCGCACCGACATGGAGTTTGCGCGCGCCTATTACCACTGGTTCCACCTGATCCAGCCCGCGCCGCTGCCCGAGACCATGATCGGCGGCAACGCCCGCGCCTACCTGCACGCCAAGCTGGGCGGCTGGGGCAGCGCGGGCCTGGCCCACATCGAGCCACAGGCCCTGGCCGATTACGAACGCTGCTTTTGCACACCCGAAGCCATCCACACCGCCTGTGAGGACTACCGCGCCAGTGCGGGCGTCGACCTGGACCACGACCGCGACAGCCGCGCGCGCGGCGAAAAAATAGCGTGCGACACCCTCGTGATCTGGGGTGCGCACGGCGTGGTGCACCGGCTGTTCGATCCGCTAGCACTCTGGCAGGCGCAGTGTGCGGGCGTGGTCACTGGCCAGGCCGTTCCGGCGGGGCACTTCATCCCCGAACAATTGCCCGAGGCCACGGCCCAGGCGCTGAGCGCCTTCATGCGCTGACGACCAGGTCCGACACGGCCCGAAAGGGCAATCGAAAGGATCTGCCGTGCATTTGTTCACGCGCTGCGCGGCCACCATGCCCCGTGCAGTGCGCACAGGTGACATTGCGTTCCTAGAATCCGCCGCTTCGCACGCTGCGGAACCCATGGCCAGCACCGGTGGCTGGTAAGCCATCGCCTTCCGCAGCGCCCCCACTGTGCCTTGCCGATTGCGTGACCATGCCTCCCTTTACCGCGACCCAGAACCAACTGCTCACCGAGCATCTGCGCAGCTTTCTGCCAGGCATCGAACCTGAGGCGCTGGAGCTGCTGCGCGCCCAGCTGGAGTGGGTGGAGGTGCCCGGCGGCAGCACGCTGATGACCCAGGGCGAGCCCGGCGAATCGATGTACCTCACCGTCAGCGGCCGCCTGCGCGCCTATGTGCGCAGTGACGACGGCCCCAGCGGCACACAGCGCCGCGTGGCCGACATGGGCCGGGGCCAGGTGATTGGCGAGATCAGCCTGTTCACCGACGCCCCCCGCGCCGCCACCGTGGTCGCCGTGCGCGACTCGGTGCTGGTGCGCCTGACCAAGGACGTGTTCAAGACCCTGCTAGCCAGCAGTGCCCAGGTATCGATTGCGCTCACGCGCCAGATCATCCAGCGCCTGCAGTCGGGCACCGCCGCCCATACGGCCGCGCAGGAGCGCCCGGTGGCCATGGGCCTACTGCCGGTGAGTAGCGGCGTAGACCTGCAGGCTTTTGGCCAGCGTCTGGCGCGCCACCTCGGCACGGTGGGCCGCGTACGGGTGGTGGACTCGACCACCGTGGACGCCGAATTACAGGAGCCAGGCATTGCGCAGCGCGAAGGCGCCGACGCCACGGCCAACCGCCGCATTGCCATGCTGCTCGACGAGATCGAGGCCCGCAACGACTTTGTGCTGCTGCTGGCCGACCCCGAGCCCACCCCCTGGACGCGCCGCGTGAGCCGCCACTGCGACGAGTTGCTGCTGCTGGCCGACGCGCAGGCCGAGCCCGCCATCCACCCCATCGAGGAAAACTGCCTGCTGCGCCGCGCGCCCCTGGCCGAGGCCGCCGAGATCCTGGTGCTGCTGCACCCGGAAGGCACGCAGTGCCCACGTGGCACCCAGCAATGGTTGGACCGCCGCCCCGTGGCCGACCACGTGCATGTGCGCCCCACCCTCGACCGCGACATGGCGCGCCTGGCCCGCATCCAGAGCCGCACGGCCGTGGGCCTCGTGCTGGCGGGCGGCGGCGCACGCGGCTTTGCGCACCTGGGCATCTACCGCGCCTTGCAGGAAGAAGGCGTGGAGATCGATTGTGTGGGGGGCACCAGCATCGGCTCGGTGATGGCCGCATATGTGGCGTCCGACCAGCCGCTGGCGACGGTAATGGCCAACGCACGCGAGGCATTCCGCACCAACCCCACGGGCGACTGGAGCCTGCTGCCGCTGATGTCGCTCATCAAGGGCCGCCGACTGCGCCACATCCTGCACGAGGCCGTGGGGAGCTTGGTGGGCTTCCCGGCCCAGGTGGAAGACCTGTGGAAGAACTACTACTGCGTGGCCACGAACTACTCGCGCGCCAGCGAACAGGTGGTGCGCCGTGGCAGCCTGGTGAAGTCGCTGCTGGCCAGCATCTCCATCCCCGGTGCATTGCCGCCTGTGGTGCACGAGGGCGACCTGCTGTGCGACGGTGGCACGTTCAACAACTTCCCAGTGGATGTGATGCGCAGCAGCATGCGCGGCGTGGGCACGGTGATTGGTGTGGACCTGAACTTCCGCAAGCCCCGCCGCATCGAGCTGGACGACATCCCCAGCAGCTGGGCCCTGCTGCGCGACAAGCTGCGCCCGCGCGCCCAGCGGCGCTACAAGCTGCCCTCGCTGGCCAGCTACCTCATGCAGGTCACCATCCTGTACAGCATGTCGCGCCAGCGCCAGTCGCAGCAGCTCACAGACCTGTACTTCAACCCCCCCATGGACCGCGTGGGCATGCTGCAGTGGAACCGGTTCGAGCAGATCGTGCAGCAGGGGTATGCGCACGGCATCCAGGTGCTGGACGCATTGGACGACACCAAGCGGCGGCGCATCGGTGGGTTGCGCACCGGCTGAACGCACATCGCCGCGCAGGTCCCCCAGGTGGCATGCAGCGTTCCGGCCGGGGTGTAGCATGGACGCCCTTGAGGAGGAGAACCCATGCACCCCAACGCCCAGACCCTGCAACGCTTCTACACCGCGTTTGCGCAACTGGACCATGCCACCATGGCGGCCTGCTATGCCCCCGACGCCACGTTTGACGACGAGGCCTTTTCCCTGAAAGGCCGCGAGCAGGTGGCAGGCATGTGGCGCATGCTGTGCACTGCGACGAAAAAGCCCGGCGCCGCCGAGCATTGGAAGCTGGAGTTCAGCGGCATCGACGCCGATGCGCAGGGCGGCAAGGCGCACTGGGAGGCGCACTACCTCTTCAGCGCCACCGGGCGCAAGGTGCACAACATCATCGACGGCACCTTCACCTTCACGCCCGACGGGCTGATTGCCACGCACCGTGACCGCTTCAACTTCTGGCGCTGGGCCCGGCAGGCGCTGGGCGCGCCGGGCCTGCTGCTGGGCTGGTCGCCCTCGCTCAAGCGCAAGGTGCGGAGTACGGCAGCGGGGAATTTGAAGAAGTTTCTGGCGCAGGGTTGACCCCGCACCGGCTGGCGGACACCACCCACGCACAAGGAAACGCCATGCAAGTGCGAGGCCAATGCTATTGCGGTGCAATCGCCTACGAAGCGCAGGTGGAGCCCGGCACTGCGACGGTGTGCCATTGCACGGACTGCCAGGCGCATTCCGGCTCCGCCTTCCGTACCAACATCCCGGCCCCAGCGGCAGGCTTTCGACTCACCCGCGGCACACCCCGCACATACATCAAGACGGCGGCCAGCGGCAACCGGCGTGTGCTGGCCTTCTGCGACGTCTGCGGAAGCTCGCTGTATGCCTGCGCGGCCGACAATCCGCAGACCTATTCCCTACGGCTCGGAACCATCACGCAAAGGCACGAGCTGGGCACGCCGCAGCGCCAGATCTGGACGCTGCGCCGCCTTGCGTGGGTCACCTTGCCAGAAGACATCGACGCGTTCGACGAACAGCCTTAGCGCCCCCGGCAGCAGGACGCTGCGAGAAAAGCGCGGGCCTATCAGCCTCCCGCGCTTTTGCTACAAGCGCAACCCGCTATCAAAAAAGTAGTGCCAGAGGTTACGCTTACGCGCCGTGGCATTTCTTGTACTTCTTGCCACTGCCACAGTGGCAAGGATCATTGCGCCCGGGCTCGGGCGCCTTGCGCACCGTCTCCACGCGCGGGCCCATGCTCTTCCACAGCTGGCGCAGGTCGTACACGGCCCAGATGGCTTCGCCGAAGGCTTCCACGCGCACCTGGCTGGTGCTGGGGGGGCCGTCTTCGTCGTACATACAGACTTCGGGCTTGCCGGTGTCGTCTTCGGTCAGGGCGACGATGCGCTCCAGCGCATCGTCCAGCCACTTGGCAGCTTCCTTGTCGCGCGGGGCGGCCCAGTCTTCGGGCCAGTTTTCCACCGCAAACATGAAACCCAGCGCCCAGACCTGGCCGAAGGACGGGATCTCCTGGTCGTCGCCCATCTCGGCACGCTGCTCGTCGGTCAGGCTGGCCACGGCGCCGCGCATGTCCATGGCTTCGGGCTGGAAGGTGCGGTCGTCGTCCAGCGTCTTCACATCGGTGTCGAGCTGGGCCACGATCTCGTTCCAGCGGCGCATCCACAGGTCCATGAAGCGGGCTTGCTGGGCGGCATCGGCAAACGCGGGCAACTGCGGCAGCGGGTCGCCTTCGGCCACATCCAGCTCGGCGCCGTCGCCCAGCAGCATGGGCAGATATTCGGCCGGGCCGATGGGGCGGCGGCTGCAGATCAGCGCGGTCATGAAGCCATCGCAGAACTCCCACTGCGGGATTTCCTCGCCGCGCGCGCGCAGGTCGTCGAGGATGTTGTCCATCTCCTCCAGCTCATCCGGGCCCAGCGCAGCGGCCGGGGCGGTGGTGGGGTCGAGATCGTCGGTGGCGGGGGTGGGCGATGCAGGTTCGGTCATGGGAGGACTCCGGTCGTCAAGGGAGAAAGCGGGGGCGGCAAAACAATGTTTTACTTTTATGATGCGCAGGCCTTGTGCCGCGCCGCTAGTGAGCGGCGGGTGCTAGGTGGCCCAGGGAAAGGCCTGGGCGTGAAAAAAGAGCCGCGCGCAACATGGCAACCCGATAAAAAGGCGGTCAGTGTAGCCCTCCCACGCCAACGCCCAAAACCAGGATCCCCATGATTCACCAGCTCAATTCCCTCTACCCGGTGCGCTACACGGCCTTTGCGCTGTGCGTGTTCGGGCTGCTGCTGTCGCTGTTTGCGCTGGTGGCGTTTGGCGTGGGCCTGCCCGTGGTGCTGGCGTTCGCCGCTCTGGTAGCAGTGGGCGTGTACGACCTGCAGCAGACGCGCCACGCCATCCTGCGCAACTACCCGGTCATCGGCCACATCCGCTTCATGCTCGAATATGTGCGGCCCGAGGTGCGCCAGTATTTCATCGAGAGCGACAGCGAGGCCGCGCCGTTCTCGCGCGCGCAGCGCTCACTCGTGTACCAGCGCTCCAAGGGCGACCCGGACAACCGCCCCTTTGGCACCCACCTGGACGTGGGCGCGCAGGGCTACGAATGGGTGAACCACTCGCTGGCGCCCACGCAGTTGCCCTCGCACGACTTTCGCGTGTGGATCGGTGGCAGCCCCGATGCGCCCTCACAGTCTGTATCGCCCTGCACCCAGCCGTACCACGCGAGCGTGTTCAACATCTCGGCCATGAGCTTTGGTGCGCTGTCGGCCAACGCCATTCTGGCGCTCAACCAGGGCGCGAAGAAAGGTGGCTTTGCGCACGACACGGGCGAGGGCAGCATCAGCCAGCACCACCGCGTGCACGGCGGCGACCTGATCTGGGAGATCGGCTCGGGCTACTTTGGCTGCCGCAACCCCGATGGCACCTTCAGCGAAGAGCGTTTTGCGGCCAATGCCACCGACCCGCAGGTCAAGATGATCGAGCTCAAACTCAGCCAGGGCGCCAAGCCGGGCCACGGTGGCGTGCTGCCGGGGGCCAAGGTGACTGCCGAGATCGCCGCCGCACGCGGGGTGAAGGAGGGCGAAGCCTGCATCTCGCCCGCCAGCCACAGTGCGTTTCGCACGCCGGTCGAGATGATGCAGTTCATCGCCAAGCTGCGTACGCTTTCTGGCGGCAAGCCCACGGGCTTCAAGTTCTGCCTGGGCCACCCATGGGAGTGGTTCGCCATCGTCAAGGCCATGCTGGTCACCGGCATCACGCCCGACTTCATCGTGGTTGATGGCGCCGAGGGCGGCACGGGCGCGGCGCCCGTGGAGTTCAGCGACCACGTGGGCGCGCCGCTGCAGGAGGGCCTGCTGCTGGTGCACAACACGCTGGTGGGCGTGAACCTGCGCGACCGTGTGCGCATTGGCTGCGCGGGCAAGGTCATCAGCGCTTTCGACATCGCGCGCATGATGGCGCTGGGCGCCGACTGGTGCAACGCGGGGCGCGGCTTCATGATGGCGCTGGGCTGCATCCAGGCGCAAAGCTGCCACACCGGCCACTGCCCTACGGGGGTGACCACACAAGATCCGCTGCGCCAACAGGCCCTGGTGGTGCCCGACAAGGCCACGCGCGTGGCGCAGTTCCACCGCAGCACCTTGCACGCGTTGCAGGAGCTGGTGCAGGCCGCCGGCCTGCACCACCCCAAGGACATCACCGCCCACCACATCGTGCGCCGCATCAGCGACACCGAGGTGCGCCTGCTGTCCAACCTCATCACCCGCATGTTGCCCGGTGCGCTCCTGGGCTCGCTCGACGCGCAGCACAACGTGTTCCGCCTGTACTGGCCGCTGGCCAGCGCGCACAGTTTTCAGGCCAGCGAGCCTGCACTGGAACCCTCCATCCCCCACCATGTCGAGCTGGTGCATGCTGCAGCCGTGGGCACCGCAGCGGCGGTGGCGGGGGACGCTGCTGTATGAATTTGACGATGGATGCATCCGCCCCCACCTACACCACCGCCCCGGACTACGCCGCCTTTTTGCAGCAACAACTCGCCACCCAGCCGCACAACGTGATGGCCCATGTGCTGGGCAACGAACAGATCTGGATCAAGCGCGCGGGAGCCCCCCACGGAACAGGCCGCTACCGCGCCATGGCCTTGCTGGCCGCCCTGCTGCGGCTGGATGCGCTGCGCCCCGTGCCCAACCCCGGCGGCCCCACGGCGATTGCCACCGAAGTGCAACGCCTGCGCGACCTGGCCGCACGCGGCATCCGCGTGCCCGTGGTGCTGGCCGCGTTGCCGAATGGTTTTGCCATGCGCCACCTGGGCAACGTGGGTGAGGAAACCCATTCGCTGGGCAACGAGATTGATCACGCCGTGCAGGCGGGCGACGCGGCCGCTGTGCTGGCGCTGTGGCAGCAGGGGCTGGACACCCTGACCCAGGTGCACCACCAGGGCACCTGCCTGAGCCAGGCGTTTGCGCGCAATCTGGTGCGCTGCCCCGATGGCGAGGTGGCCTGCATCGATTTTGAGGACGACCCCGCCGCCGTGCTGCCGCTGGCGGTGTGCCATGTGCGCGATGCGCTGTGTTACGCGCATTCCACCGCGATTTACCTGCATGCCAGCGGCACGCTGACCGAGGGGCGCGAGCGCTGGGCGGCGTGGGTGGCGCAGGGGAGCGAGGAGATGCGGGCGGTGCTGGCCACCAGTGTCCGGCGGATGGGGTGGATGCGGAATCTGCCCACCAATCGCAAACTGGGGCGGGATTTGCAGCGGGTGCGGGCGGCGTATGACCTCTTGGCTCAAGGCTAGATCAACCAGTAGGTCGGGTTAGCCGCTGGCGTAACCCGACAGGCCATGCCCGTGGAAGAAAACGTCGGGTTAGACCGCGCTACCCCAACCTACGCTAGCCACAGCCAGGCAGCAACCCCCAAGCAGCCCACCGACAGCATCACAAAAATCCAGTAGAGGCCGGGAATGCCCCCCACTGCAGTGATTTCGTTCGATTGCGCGCCCTCCTGCTCGGCGCGCGACAAAGGATCCACACCAACCGCCCGACCGGAAGAGGGCGGCACGGCCCAGACTTTGTGACCGGATGTCCGGTTGAACTGAAACGCATCAAAAGCGAGGTAGGCGAAGAAGCCCGAGAGGACAAGAAAACCCAACGGCCCCATACCGATCCTTGCAGCAGAAACTAATCAATGCGTGATCAGGCCGCCGCCGTGGCGAGCGCCTCTTCCAGCACCAGCGCAGTCGCCACATCCGCCCCCAGGTTCACCAACCGCTTGCGCATGCAGATCACCGCCTTGTCCTTGCTCAGCAAAATTGCCCGGTGCGCCGCCGCCAGGTCGATGAACTTCTGGTCGTCCGCGTCCTTGCACACGTAGGCCACCTTGGGTGCGATGTCCACCAGACGTGCCTGCGCATCAAACGCGGCCAGCACCTGTGCGGCACTCACGCGGTAGTAGTTCATGCGCTCAACGATGTGCGGGTATGCCAGCACGCGCTCCAGCTCGTCGCGCATGACCTGCGTGGCGATCCAGGCCAGGCGACCCTGGGCCAGCAGCGTGCGCAATGGCACGGTGCGCGGGTCGCTGAAGATCAGCAGGTCCAGCGCCACGTTGGTATCCACCACCACAGGGCGCGCCGGCTCGTCCGCCGGGGCCTCGGCGGGCAGGGGCAGTTCAACCTTCATGGCGTGGGCTGCCTTCGGGGGCAGGCTTGGTAGCCCGGTCGCGCACAGCACCCTTGATCATGTCGAAGCGGAACATGCGGCATTCAATGGGCCCGTTCCACATGGGCACGCGGCGCGATTCCTTCAGGCGCATCTTGCCGGGCAGTTTCAGGTCGGGCGTGAGCATCCAGGCCGTCCAGCCGCTGTAGTTCTTCTTCCAGTGCGTGGCCAGCTGGCTGAAGAACTCACCGCCGTCTTCGGTCTGTGCCTCTTCGCGGCCCACGGCCATGCCTTGGGCGCGATCGGCGGCTCGCTCGCTGGCGTTGCGGCCTGCAGTGCCGGCGGCGGCAATGCGCTCGCCGTAGGGTGGGTTCAGCAGCATCACACCGGGTTGCTCACAGGGCGGCATGCGCTGCAGGGCGTCGCCGCCGCGCAGCTGCACGGCGTCGGCCACGCCCGCGCGCTCGGCGTTGCGCTGCGCAAAGTCGACCATGCGGAAGGCCACATCACTGCCAAAAATGGGCACTGCGCTGGTCTGTATTGTGCTTTCAGCTTCGTTTTTGATAGCAGTCCAGACATGGGCCTGGAACGGCAGCAGTTTCTCGAACGCAAAGCGCCGCAGCATGCCCGCCGGGATGCGGCAGGCGATCTGCGCGGCCTCGACCACGATGGTGCCGCTACCGCAGCAGGGGTCGTACAGGGGCTGGGGGTTGTCGCCATGCGGGTCCCAGCCGCTGGCGGCGATCATGGCGGCGGCCAGGGTTTCCTTGAGCGGCGCGTCGCCCTTGTCCTCGCGCCAGCCGCGCTTGAACAGCGGCTCGCCCGAGGTGTCGATGTAGATCGTGGCCTCGTCGGTGGTCAGGTGCAGGTGGATGCGCACATCGGGCCACTGGGTGTTCACATCGGGGCGTACGCCGCTCTTGTGGCGGAAGCGGTCGGCCACCGCGTCCTTGACCTTGAGGCCCGCGAAGTTCAGGCTCTGCAGCGGGCTGTGCTGGGCCGTCACCTCGACCTTGAAGGTCTGGCGCGTGGTGAACCAGATCTCCCAGGCCACCTCGCTGGCCATGGCGTAGAGGTCGTTCTCAGACCGGTAGGGGCGGTGCGCCAGCTGCACCAGCACGCGCTGGGCCAGGCGGCTGTGCAGGTTGAGCTGCATGGCCTGGCGCCATGAGGCGCGCAGCAGCACGCCGCCCCGGCCCACCAGCAGGTCTTGCCCCGTGAGGCCGGTGATGCCATGCACCTCGTCGGCCAGAAAGCCCTCGACGCCCGCGGCGCAGGGGAGAAAAAGTTGGAGTTGGTTCATGTCGATGGGGAGGATACGCGCTCGGACAATGCATGGGAATCCGGCGTTCCCGCGCGGGCCAGCAGCAGCTGGCGGATGGAGTCCGGGATGGGAGCAACCTTGCGGCTGGCCTTGCCGATGAAGACGATGCCGATCTTGCCGCGCGCCACCTCGCGGCCCGAGGCCTTCTCGGTCATGCAAAAGACCAGGTCGAAGCCATAGCGGTTGAAGTCCGCAGGCGCCATCTCCACCCGCATGGTTTCGCCGTGGAAACCTTCGGACTTGTACTGCGCCACGATATCGCCCACCACGATGGACAGGCCGCCCACATCGGCCTCGGGGTAGCCGAGTGACTGAAAGAAGCGCACCCGCGCTTCGGACACCAGGCTGAGCAACTGCGCGTTGTCCAGATGCCCGCCCTGATTCACATGGCTGATGTAGATCTGCAGTTCGGTGGCAAAGCCGAAGTGCGGTGGGAGGTCGAAGACGATGCGTGCCATGGTACGGAAAGTGAGAAGGCAAAACGGGAAGCGGGGGCAGGTGCCAGCGACGGACATAGCGCATTGCGCGAAAGACAATGTCTGCCCTTCCAGGCGCCAGATGAGAAGCACAGGGGGACGCCATCCCATCCACAGCGTGGTGCCCAGGCCACTGCAGGGGAGTGTTGCGCACGAGTCCTGTGGGCCGGGCGCCACTGTCTCGTATGCTCTCGGGCAGTGGATTTTACCGGAGCCCCTTCATGCGCCCTTTTGTTCGGACCCTGTTGACCACCCTGGCACTGGCCGTGGTGCCGTTGGCAGCCAACGCCCAGACGCTGTACAAATCAGTGGGTACGGACGGCAGGGTGGTTTACAGCGACAAGCCTCCCACGACCGGTGCCGTAGAGAAAACGATGAAGCTGGAAAACCTGCCGGTCAGCGTGGTACCGGGGGCGGGCCCCGCCCCCAAAACAGCCACTCCGGACACTCCACAGATTGCGGCTCCTCGGGGCGATGTGGTGCTGTACATGGCCACCTGGTGCGGCTACTGCAAGGCGGCCAAGGCCTATCTGGCGAGCAAGGGCATCGCCTATCGGGAGCTGGATATCGACACGCCTTCTGGCAAAGCGGCGTTCAGTCAGCTGGGCGCCAGAGGCGTACCGGTCTTGCTGACCAACGGCCAGAAGATCGCAGGATTCACGCCACAAGCATATGACGCGGTATTCATGGCGCGCAGATAACCGGGCACCGAACTGTTGCCTGGACGGCCAGAGAACACTCGCGCGCCTCCACGCCGGGAGCGCTAAAGCGCCTTGCGCAAATTCGCTGGCGCGATCTTGAGCGCCTCGCGGTACTTGGCCACGGTGCGGCGTGCGCACTCGATGCCCTGCTCCTTGAGCATCTCGGCGATCTGGCTGTCGGACAGCGGCTTGGCCGGGTTTTCGGCGGACACGAACTGCTTGATCAGTGCGCGCACGGCCGTGCTGGACGCATTGCCACCGGTCTCGGTGCCCAGGCCAGAGCCAAAGAAGTACTTCAGCTCGTAGGTACCGATCGGCGTGGCCATGTACTTGGCCGTGGTCACGCGGCTGATGGTGGACTCGTGCAGACCCAGTTCGTCGGCGATGTCGCGCAGCACCAGGGGGCGCATGGCCAGCTCGCCGTGGGTGAAGAAGTTCTTCTGCCGCTCGACGATGGCGCGCGAGACGCGCAGGATGGTGTCAAAGCGCTGCTGGATGTTCTTGATGAACCAGCGCGCCTCCTGCAAGCGCTGCTGCATGCCCTGGTGGCCTTCGCCGCCCTTGTGGCCTCGTAGCGCGCCGGCGTAGATGTCGTGCACGCGCAGACGGGGCATCACATCGGGGTTGAGCTGCACGATGAAGTTGTGCTGGCCGTCCCGCCCGTTGGCGCGACCGGCTTTGCGCACGATGACGTCGGGGATGATGATGTTGCGCTCTACGTCGGCAAAACGGCGGCCGGGGCGAGGCTCCAGGCGGGCGATGAGTGCCATGGCAGACCGGGTGCGTTCTTCTCCGGCCACGCCACCTTCGCTGCACAGCTGCGTCAGGCGGCGGATGTCGCGGCGAGCCAGCATCTCCAGCGGCTGCTGACAGATGCGCAGCGCGGTCTGCACGGTCTCGGGGTCGGAGTCGCTGTCTTCATCCGCCGCCAGCGCCGTGAGCTGCAGCGTCAGGCATTCAGACAAATTGCGCGCGCCCACGCCCACGGGCTCCAGGCTCTGCAACAGGCGCTGGGCCACGGTGAAGCGGTGCACCAATTCTTCGATCTGCTCCAGGTCGTCGGGCCCGGCCAGGCTGATGGCCAGCTCTTCAAGCGACTCTTCCAGGTAGCCGTCGTCGTTCAGCGATTCAATGAGAAAACGCAGCGCGGCCGTGTCCACTTCAGACAGCCGCAGCGACAGTGCCTGGCGGTGCAAAAAGGCGGTGAGCGACTCGTGCGAACGGGCCAGCTCGGTGGCGTCGGCCTCGTCGCCTTCCGCATCGTTGCGGGTGCGCGCCGGGGCGTCGCCACCCCACTCGGCGTCGTTGGGCGCCATCTCGACGGTGCCGTCGCCGCTCCACTCGGGCTCGTCGGCGCCTCCACTGGGGATTTCAGCCTCGTTTTGGCTCTCAGCGCTAGTATTGCTTGCGCTGACAGCTCCTGAAAACATAGCATCATCGGCGCTGTAGTCGTCGGCCTGCGCGGGCGTGTCGGCGGCTTCCAGGCCAAACTCCTCGCGCGGTGCTTCGTCGGCATTGCGTTCGAGGAACGGGTTCTCGTCGAGCATCTGCTCGACTTCCTGCGAGAGTTCGAGCGTGGACAACTGCAGCAGCCGGATGGACTGCTGGAGCTGGGGGGTCAATGCAAGGTGCTGCGAGACGCGCAGCGACAGTCCAGGCTTCATCACATGCGGAAATGCTCGCCCAGGTACACGCGGCGCACTTCTGCGTTGTCCACGATCTCGGAGGGCGTGCCCTGCGCCAGCACGCGGCCGTCGCTGATGATGAAGGCGTGGTCGCAGATGCCCAGCGTCTCGCGCACGTTGTGGTCGGTGATGAGCACACCAATACCTCGTGCCTTGAGGAAGCCAATGATGCGCTGGATCTCGATCACTGCAATCGGGTCGATACCGGCAAAAGGCTCGTCCAGCAGGATGAAGCGCGGCTGGGTGGCCAGGGCGCGGGCGATCTCGACGCGGCGGCGCTCGCCACCGGACAGCGCCAGCGCGGGCGAGGCACGCAGGTGGTCCACACGCAGCTCTTGCAGCAGTGCCGTCAGGCGTTCTTCGATGGCGTCGCGCGACAGCGGCTGGCCGTCATCGGCGCGCTGCAGTTCCAGCACCGCACGCACGTTTTCTTCGACGGTGAGCTTGCGGAAGATCGAGGCTTCTTGCGGCAGGTACGACAGACCCAGCCGAGAGCGGCGGTGGATGGGCATGTGGGCCACCGAGTGGCCGTCGATGCGAATATCGCCGGCATCGCTGCGCACCAGGCCCACGATCATGTAAAAGGATGTGGTCTTGCCCGCGCCGTTGGGGCCGAGCAACCCCACAACCTCGCCTTTTTGCACCACCAGCGACACATCCTTGACGACCTTGCGGCTGCCATAGGATTTGGCCAGATGCTGTACCTCCAGGCGGCTACCCGCCTGGGAGTCAGGACCGGTACTCACAGCAGGCCCGCTCACTTGGCGCCGCCGCCAAGGCTGTTGCTGGGGCGCAGCGCCGGTGCGGGCGCGTCAGGCGCTGGGGCCGGGGCTGCCGCGCCGGGCGGAGGGTCTTTGGGCGCCAGCACGGCGCGCACACGACCACCGGGCGCTGGTGTGTCGCCCGCCGCGGCAGAAGAGGCTGGTGCCTTCTGGCCATCGACGGTGAACACATCGGTGAGGTTGTTGTAGACGATCACGGCGCCGGTGATCTCATCGTTCAGCACCGAGCCACGGTAGCGGCGGAGTTCGGCCCGGGTGATGAAGCGCACGTTGTCGGCCTTGCCGTCGTATTCGATGACTTCGCTTTCGCCTTCGATGAATTCGTCAGGCGCCCCCGCCACGGTGTCGCGCTTTTGGCGGAAGAACGCCCGTTTGCCCGCCTCGGCCGTGACCACGCCGTACTGGTAGCCGTCGGCGTCCTGGCGCACATCCAGCCGCGCACCGCGCAACACGATGGTGCCTTTGGTCATCACCACGCGGCCCGAGAACACGCTGGTCTGCTTGAGTTCATCGTGGCGCAGGGCGTCGGCCTCGATGTTCATGGGCTTGGCACGGTCGGCCTTTTCGGCGTGTGCCATGCCCGCAAGGCCGGTCAGGGCTGCGAGCACAAGGAGGGGGAGTAGGCGGTGGGTCATAGGGCACGAATCTTGCAATGATTGTAGCCACCCGATAGTACCCACCCCGAAAAAAAGCCCGCATCAGCGGGCTTTTGGAACAGCTTGCCGACAGAGTCGGCACCTTGTCAGGCTTTGCGCGCCGTGGCCGCCAGGTATTCGACCACTTGCAGCACCGTCTGCATGCTGCCAGCCATCGTGCCGTCGGTGTAGTACTTGCCCGCCACGCCCATGGACGGCACGCCTTCGACGCCATACGAATCTTGCAGCTGCGAGGCGCGACGCACCTGGTTGGCCACGCTGAAGGAACCATAGACTTCCTTGAACTTGGCGGCATCCACGCCCTGCTGGGTCACCCAGGCCAGGATTTCGTCGTCCTTGGCGAGCTTGGCCTTCTCCACATGGATGGCGCGGAATACCTTGGCGTGCAGCGCGTCGAGCTTGCCCATGCCTTCGAGTGTGTAGTACAGCTTTTGCTGGGGCACAAAGCTGGCGTTGAACGCCACGGGCACGCGGCGGATGGAGAGGTCCTTGGGCGCGGCCTTGACCCAGGCGTCCAGCGTGGGCTCAAAGGCGTTGCAGTGGGGACAGCTGTACCAGAAGAACTCGATCACATCGACCTTGCCAGCGGGGGCATCGGGGGCGACGGGCTTGTCCAGCCGCTTGAAGTCCTTGCCCTCCTTGAACTGGCGGGCTTGCGCCATCGCGGGGTTGGCCACTGGCAGCGTCAGGGCAGAAGCGGCAACCGCCGAGGCGGCGGACAAAGAAAACTCACGGCGTTTCATGACAAAGACTCTCCTGGTTCAGGTATTCGGGATGTGAGACATCCCTTTACAAAAAGTTCAGCCCTGGTGGTGGCGCTGTATGCACAGGCCCCTGTTCACAGCCACAGGCCGATCAGCGCTGCACACGCACCAGCGCCGATTCCAGCCCGGCGCCATCGAGTTTCTCTTTGAGCACTTCGGCATCGTCACGCTTGGTGAAAGGACCGATGCGCACCCGGAAGACCGCCCGGCCATTTTGCTCACGCTCGCTCACGCGGGCCTCCCAGCCCAGCATGGCCAGCTTGGCGCGCTGGGCGTCTGCGTCGGCCTGGGTGCGGAAGGCGCCCGCCTGCACAAAGTAGTCAAACGGGTCCACACTGCCCTTGGCCGCGGCCTTGGCCACGGCCAGATCGCCCAGCGGGTCAGCGCCCGGCTTGCTCTCGGCCTTGGCCTCGGCTTTGGCGTCTGGCTTGCTCGCGGCAGGCTTGGCAGCCGACGCGGCGGCGCGCACCTCGGGTGCCGGTGCCGATGCAGGGGCTGACGCGGCTGCTGCCACCGCTGGCGCCGCAGGGCGGGCCGGGTTCTTGCCATACAGCGGCGAGTTCGGGTCCCAGTTCTTGTTTTTCTGGGACTCCGCTGCGTCCAGGTCGGCACCGCGGCCATTGCCCTTGTTCAGGAAGGGCACCGGCACCTTGGTCACGTACACGGCCACGGCCAGCGCCGCGCCCAGGCCCACGATGACCCCGACGATGAAGCCGACAATGGTCCCGCCCGTCTGTTGCTTTTTCATATTGGTAGTAACTGCTTACATTCTGGCCGGGGCCGACACGCCCAGCACGGCCAGGCCATTGTGCAATACCTGGGCGGTGGCAGCGACCAGCGCCAGGCGCGCCTTCTTCACAGCCTCGTCGTCCACGAGGATGCGCTCGGCATCGTAATAGCTGTGGTAGCTGGCGGCCAGGTCGCGCAGGTAGAAGGTCACATCGTGTGGCGCCTCACCGTCGGCGGCGGCGGTGAGCATCTCGGGGTACTTGGCCAGTTGCAGCATCAGCGCCTGGGCCTGCGGGCCTTCGAGGGGGGACAGGTCCACATCCTTGAGCGAAGCCACATCACCACCGCCCGCCTCTTGCCACGCACGCAGCACCGACTGGATGCGGGCATGCGCGTACTGCACGTAGTACACGGGGTTGTCGTTGTTCTGTGCCACGGCCAGGTCCACGTCGAAGGTGTACTCGGTATCGGGCTTGCGGCTCAGGAGGAAGAAGCGCACCGCATCCTTGCTGGTCCACTCGATCAAATCGCGCAGCGTGACATAGCTGCCCGCGCGCTTGCTGATCTTGACCTCTTCGCCGCCCTTGACCACCCGCACCATGGTGTGCAGCACGTAGTCGGGGTAACC
Organism: Acidovorax delafieldii; assembly: GCF_007993815.1. GTDB lineage: Bacteria > Pseudomonadota > Gammaproteobacteria > Burkholderiales > Burkholderiaceae_C > Acidovorax > Acidovorax delafieldii. Next base: position 17,087 of record NZ_VJWE01000017.1, on the reverse strand, counting down.
CTTGGGGATCCCCACATCGGCCGCCTGCAGGCCGGCGCGCACGCGGGCGATGGTGCCGTGGTGGTCCGTGCCCTGGATGTTGACGACCTTGGTAAAGCCGCGCTCCCACTTGGCAATGTGGTACGCCACGTCGGGCACGAAATAGGTGAAGGTACCGTCCTGCTTGCGCATGACGCGGTCCTTGTCGTCGCCGTAATCGGTGGACTTGAGCCACAGCGCACCGTCCTGCTCGTAGGTCTTGCCGTTGGCGACGAGCTTGTTCACCGTGGCCTCGACGCGGCCGCTGGTGTACAGGCTGGATTCGAGGTAGTACTCGTCGAACTGGAGGTTGAAGGCCTGCAGGTCCTTGTCCTGCTCGTTGCGCAGGTAGGCCACCGCAAACTGGCGGATGTTGTCGTAGTCCTCCACATCGCCGTTGGCCGTGAACTCGCGGTCGTCGGCCTTCACCGTGGCCTTGGCCTTGAAGGCCTCGGCGATGTCGGCGATGTAGTCGCCGTTGTAGAAGTTCTTGGCCAGCGGGTTCTCGCTGTCGGTGGGCCAGCAGTCGTCGCCGGGTTTGAAGCCCTTGGCGCGCAGCTGCGTGCTCTTGGTCAGCGTGTCGATCTGTACGCCTGCGTCGTTGTAATAGAACTCGCGGTGCACCTTCCAGCCCTGGGTGCTGAACAGGTTGCAAATCGCATCGCCCAGCGCGGCCTGGCGGCCGTGGCCCACGTGCAGCGGACCCGTAGGGTTGGCCGACACGAACTCGACCAGCACCTGCTGGCCGTTGCTGGCTTGGTAACCAAAGCGCTCACCCGCAGCCAGCACCTCACGCACCACTTCCTGCTTGGCGGCGGGTTGGAGGCGGATGTTCAGAAAGCCCGGGCCCGCGATTTCAATGGCGGACACCCAGCGCTGAAAGGCGGGCGTGGCTTCGAGTGCGGTCTTGAGCTGTTCCCCCAGTGCGCGCGGGTTGAGCTTGAGGGGCTTGGCCAGTTGCATGGCCGCGGTGCAGGCGAAGTCGCCATGGGCCGCCACCTTGGGAGATTCAAAGGCCGCCTTGGCGCCAGCGCCGGGGGACAGGTTTTCCAGCTCGGCTGCGAGCGCAGCGAGCAATTCATTTTTGGCTGTGAGCATCGGTGGATTTTACGGGTCTGCCAGCAGCAGGGCACCAGACGCGCCGCCAGGAGGCATCCCGCAGCCAAAGGCACAATGGGCCGCAATGCCCTTTCAACCGGAGATTGCGCGTGCAACCCCAGCCCATCCTGCTCTATCGGCGCCGCTGGACCCTGGTGTTTCAGGTGCCTTTTGTGCTGCTGATGGCGGTATGCCTGGCCTTCTCGCTGTACTGGGCGTCTGTATCGAACGACCGGCTGCTCACAGCCCTCTGCCTGTGCGCCGCATTCGTCTCGTTCTGTGTGGGCGGAACCCTGGGCCGGTCCGCCCTGGAGGCCTACCGGGAGCAAGACCCGGCGGTGGTCATTGACGCCACCGGCATCACCGATCTGCGCCAGGACGACCCGCACACCGTGACCTGGGAGGCCATGGAACGTGTGCACCTGGACGACTACGAAGGCGTGATCCTGGTCAAGTTGCGCCCCGGCCACCGGGACTCCGCACGGGGTGTGATCGTCAAGGCACTCAAACGCTGGCAGCAACGGGGGGATGTGGTGTTTGCCCTGGGTGGCCTGGCGCACGACCCCCGGCAGATCCACAAGGCACTGAAAGCCTTTCATGCAGCCGCGGCCACCAGGCCACGCGCAGGGTTGTCATGACTTGTTCGCGTTGTCGCAGGCCATGTTCTATGGTGCAATGCCACCGGGACCCCCCATAACGCATTCACACCAGGAGATTCCATGAAAAAGCTTCTTTCCCTGACTGCACTCGGCCTGGCGCTGACACTGGGCTTTGGTGCCCACGCCGCCGAAGACGCCAAGGCCCCTACCAAACAGCAATCGAAAATGGCGACCTGCAACAAGGACGCTGGAGACATGAAGGGCGACGAGCGCAAAGCCTTCATGAAGACCTGTCTGAGCAACAAGCCCGCCACCCAGCAAGACAAGATGAAAACCTGCAACGCCGATGCCAAGGCCAAGACCCTCAAGGGCGACGAGCGCAAGGCCTTCATGAGCGATTGCCTGAAGAAGTGAAGTAAGTTCATACCCGGTGCAGCGCCACCGGCTCAGACAAAGAAAAGCCCGCCGGCATCAAGCCGGGCGGGCTTTTTTTATCGGGGGGTATTTGCGCTTACCAGCCGCGCGCCCAGAACACCGCAATCACAGCCACCACGGGCAGCACATGCGACTGGATCATCACCAGGCGGCGGACCCGCGCGACCTCTGCGGCGGGAGGCAGCGCACCGGTGCTGCGCAGGTTCTGGCGCCAGCGGCGGAACGCGGCCGAGGGCACAAACGACAGCAGGACCATGGCCAGCACCAGGGTGATCTTGATGTGAAAAAGGGGCTGCGACAAGTACCAAGAAGCGCCCTTCACGCCCCAGATCAACCGGGCCACGCCGCTTCCAATCATGACCGCACCGGCCACACCGTAGATCACATCCAGCCGGGCCAGGCGCTCGACCACGGCGGCGTTGAGCCACTCGATACGGCACAGCGCCGCCTGGCTGGACAGAAAAACCACAAAGGTCAGGATGGCCAGAAGGTGAAAAGCGGCCAGGAAGGCTTCGAGGGTCATGGTGCGAATTCCTTGTAGCGCCCGAGGCCACTGCGCCGCGCCAAGCGCTCACAGTGCCGTCCGGCAGGGCCACCATTGTGCGCGATGGCGCTGACCCGAAGCGCCCCACAAAAAAGCGGCGCGGGCCCGAGAGCCCGCGCCGCTGGAAGCGCTAATTCAGCAAATACCGACCATCAAGCCGCGGTGCGCGCCACCGTCGGCACGGGCACATCCGCCGGCACCGCAGGCGCCGCTGCCGCAGACACCGCGAGCGGCAGCGGATGGCCATTCATCGCCGCGTCCAGGCGTTCCTGGTCCAGCGCGTTTTCCCAGCGGGAGACAACCACCGTGGCCACGGCGTTGCCGATGAAGTTGGTCAGCGAGCGGCATTCGCTCATGAAGCGGTCCACGCCCAGAATCAGCGCCATGCCGGCCACGGGCACTTCGGGCACCACGGCCAGGGTGGCGGCCAGGGTGATGAAGCCCGCGCCCGTCACACCCGCTGCGCCCTTGGACGACAGCATCGCCACCAGCAACAGCGCCACCTGGTGGCCCAGCGTCAGCTCGGTGTTGGTGGCCTGGGCGATGAACAGCGCGGCCAGCGTCATGTAGATGTTGGTGCCGTCCAGGTTGAACGAGTAGCCCGTGGGCACCACGAGGCCCACCACCGACTTGCTGCAACCGGCCTTTTCCATCTTTTCCATCAGCGATGGCAGGGCGGATTCGGACGACGAAGTGCCCAGCACCAGCATCAACTCGGCCTTGAGGTAGCGGATCAACTTGAACACCGAGAAGCCGCAAAGGCGCGCCACAAAGCCCAAGATCACCACCACAAACAGCAGCGAGGTGATGTAGAACGAACCCACCAGCCAGGCCAGATTGACCAGTGAGCCCAGGCCAAACTTGCCAATGGTGAACGCCATGGCACCAAACGCACCCAGGGGCGCGGCCTTCATCACGATGCCCACCACCTTGAACACAGGCGTCGTCAGCGCGTCCAGAAAGTTCAGCACCGGACGGCCTGCCTCACCCACCATGGCCAGGCCAATGCCAAACAGCACGGCCACCAGCAGCACCTGCAGGATGTTGTCGCCCACGAACGGGCTCACCAGCGTCTTGGGGATGATGTCCATCGCAAAGCCCGTGAGCGTCATCTCATGCGACTTGGCCACGTAGCCCTTCACAGCCGTCTGGTCCAGGTCGGCCACATTGATGTTCATGCCCGCGCCGGGCTGAACCACGTTGGCCACCACTAGCCCGACGACCAGCGCCAGCGTGGAGAAGAACAGGAAGTACGCCATGGCCTTGCCAAACACGCGGCCCACGGTGGAGAGCTGCGACATGCCCGCGATGCCAGTCACGATCGTCAAGAAGATGACCGGGGCGATGATCATCTTGACCAGCTTGATGAAGGCGTCGCCCAGCGGCTTGAGCGCCTCGCCATAAGCCGGCTCAAAATGGCCCAGCAGCACGCCCAGGACGATGGCCAGGACCACCTGGAAATACAGTTGTCGGTAAAAAGGCAGCCGCACGGGGTGGGCTGTGGGGACTGAAATGGTGTGCATGGGGCGGGTCTCCAAAAATCGCGGGGCGCACCACCGGGGTGCAACCGAGGCGCGTTAAGGGTGCCGTTTGTACTGCTGCAATTTGTTTCAGCCGATAACCTATTGGTATTAGTCCCCAACCGCCCCATAGGAGAGCACGCGCGCCCATCTAGGGTAACTACCTAGTCCCCAAGAGGGTGCAGCACACTCTCAACCGAGCCAGACTGCCCCCCGTGCCCTCCACAACACCCCGTTTTGCCATGCCCACACCCCGCCTTCGCCAATTCTGGACGCTGCTGATCCTGCTTGCAGGCACAGTGGCCAGCATGTTCGCGGCGGGCCAGTGGGCCTGGCACCGGTCTTTGCTGGACGAAAGCGAGAGCGTGCAGCGCCAGCTGAGCCTATACGGGCAAACGCTGGCGCAGCGCATTGACCGCTACCGCACCCTGCCCGAGGTGCTGGCGCTGGACGCCCAGCTGCAGGGCGCACTGCGCCGCCCGCTGAGCCCCGCCGAGGTGGAGCAGCTCAACCTGAAGCTGGAACGGGCCAACGGGGCCAGCCAGTCATCCACGCTGACCTTGCTCAACCGCGACGGCTTGGCCGTGGCGGCCAGCAACTGGCGCACGTCCACCAGCAACGTGGGCCAGGACTACAGCTTTCGCCCTTATGTGCAGCAGGCGCTGGCGCAGGGGCGCGGTAGTTTTTACGGCATTGGCGTGACCACTGGCGAGCCGGGCTACTTCTTGTCACAAGCCATTCGCGACGACAGCGGGCACACGCTGGGGCTGGTGGCCATCAAGATCGCGCTGCAGGAGCTAGAGCGCGAGTGGCTGCAGACCCCCGACATCGTGCTGGCCTCGGACGCCCATGGCGTGGTCTTCCTGGCCAGCCAGGACGCCTGGCGCTACCGCCTGCTGGAGCCGCTCGACGACGAAGAGCGCCGCGAGCTGAACGCCACCCGGCAGTACTCCGACCAGCCGCTGCGCCCGCTCGACGTCCGCGTGGACGACCGCCTGGACAACGGCGGGCGGCTGGTGCGCGTGCAACCGTCCGCCGACATGCCCGCCCCGCCCGGCCGCATGCTGTGGCTGACCCAGCCCCTGCCCGGCACGCCCTGGCAACTGCACCTGGTGCACACCACCCACAGCAGCATTGCCGACAGCCGCTGGGCGGCCGCAGCCGGGAGCGGCGGCTGGCTGGCTCTGTCGCTGCTGGTGCTGTTTGTGCGGCAGCGCCAGCGCCTGGCCCGCCTGCGCCAGCGCAGCCGCCAGGAGCTGGAGACCGTGCTGCAACAGCACGCGCAGGAGTTGCGCACCGCGCAGGACGGCATCGTGCAGGCGGCGCAGCAGGCCGACATGGGCCTCTCCCGCAGTCTGGAACACCTGCCCCAGGGGGTGGTCATCATCGACGCCGACCTGAAGCTGGTGGCGTGGAACTCGCGCTATGTGCAGCTGTTCCGCTACCCCGCCGACCTGATGCAGGTGGGCCGCCCCATTGAAGACCTGATGCGCCACAACGCACGCCGGGGCCTGCTGGGCCCGGGCCCGGTGGAAGAAGCCATCGAACGCCGCCTGGCCCACCTGCGCAGTGGCACCCCCCATCTGCACGAAAGCGCCAAGGACGACGGCACGGTGCTGGAGATCCGGGGAAACCCGCTGCCCGAGGGCGGCTTTGTGACCAGCTACGCCGACATCACCAGCTACAAGAACGCCGCACGCGAGCTGCGATCGCTGGCCGATGCGCTGGAGCAGCGCGTGGCCGACCGCACCCGCGACCTGGATGCCGCGCGGCGCGAGGCCGAGCAGGCCAACCGCTCCAAAACCCGCTTTGTGGCCGCCGCCGTGCACGACCTGCTGCAGCCCCTGAACGCCGCGCGCATGTTCACCTCGCTGCTGCGCAGCCATCTGCCGGGCGACGCCGAACGGCACGCCGTGGACAGCATCGACGGCGCCCTGGCAGCGCAGGACGCCATCCTCAACAGCCTGCTCGACATCTCGCGCATGGAGTCGGGCCAGTTCGACGTGCACATCCACGACGTGGCGCTGGGCCCGCTGCTACAGGTGCTGGGCCACAACTTTGGCGTGCTGGCCGAAAGCCAGGGCCTGCAACTGCGCTGCGTGCCCACGCGCGCCGTGGTCCGCACCGACGACAACCTGCTGCGCCGCATCTTGCAGAACTTTGTCTCCAACGCCATCCGCTACAGCCGGCGCGGGCGCATCGTGGTGGGCTGCCGCAGGGTGGGCGACCACCACCTGCGCATCGAGGTGCACGACCAGGGCCCCGGCATCCCCGAGGCATTGCAGCGCGAGATCTTTGAAGAATTCCGCCGCCTGGACGAAGGCCGCGCCGACGACCGGGGCGCAGGCCTGGGCCTGGCCATCGTCGAACGCCTGGGCCGCCTGCTGGGGCACGAGATTGGCCTGCGCTCGCAACTGGGGCGCGGCAGCGTGTTCTGGGTGTGTGTGCCGCTGGGCAACCCCGTCGCCGCGCAGCAGGCTGCGCCCCCCGCCACCACGCAGCAACCCGCCGACGACGCCCCCCTGCAAGGCAGCAGCGCCTGGGTCATTGATGACGACGGCCCTACCTGCGCCGCCACGCAGGCCCTGCTGCAGCGCTGGGGCTGCACCGTGCCACTGGCCGCTGACGCGCCCGAGGCCCTGGCCGCCGCCCAGCCCGGCCAGGCACCGCAGCTGGTGCTACTGGACGTGCACCTGGGCGCCGGCCTCCACGGCCCTGAAGTGTTCGCGCAACTGTGCCAGCGCTGGGGCCAGACGCCTGCCGTGATCCTGGTCACCGCCGAGCGCGATGCCACCCTGCGCCGCCAGGCCGCCGAACGCGGCTGGGGCTTTCTGGCCAAGCCGGTGCGGGCGCCCGCGCTGCGGGCGCTGGTGAGCCAGACGCTGCTGAGACAGGGAGCATCCCCCTGAGCCGCTGCGCGGCGGGGCGGCCCTTGCACGGCGCCTCGCGCAGGGTGCTGCGCCCGGTTGGAGAGGCTGCGCCCTTCGCTACGCTTTTAGTAGCATCCAGGGCTCGTTGAATAAGCGACAGCGGCCGTTTTGATGCAGATCTCCACCTCAGGAAGACACGCCGTCTTCCGTCTCCAGACTTTTGACCAGCACAGCCGCCTGCGTGCGGCTGTAGCACTCCAGCTTTTTCAGGATGGCGGTGACATGCACTTTCACCGTGTTCTCAGCCAGGCCCAGCGCGCTCGCAATCTGTTTGTTCAGCAGGCCATCGGCCAGGCAGAGCAGCACGCGGAACTGCTGGGGCGTGAGCTGCGCCAGGCGCGCGGCCAGTTCGGCGTCGGCCTCGGAGCGTTCGGCCGCCATGGGCGGGAACCAGCTGCCACCGTCCAGCACGGCCTGGATGGCGTCGCCCATGGCGTCGGCGGGCGCGGACTTGGGGATGAAGCCCGCAGCACCAAACTGCTGGGCGCGGCGGATGACGCGGGGGTGGTCGTTGGAAGAGATGATGACCACGGGCAGCTCGGGGTATTCGCCGCGCACATGCAGCAGGGCCGAGAAGCCGCGCGTGCCGGGCATGCTCAGGTCCAGCAGCACCAGCTCGACCTCGGGGTGGTCCTGCAGCGCCTGGCCCAGCGTGGCGGCGCTGGCCGCCTCCAGCGTACGGAACTGCGGCATCCGCTCGCGCAGCACGTGCAGCACAGCCGCACGGAACAGCGGGTGGTCGTCAGCGACAAGGAGCGTGGGCGCGGTGGACATGGAGTGTTGTGCAGTCTGCCACGGGGGCTATCAACCGCCGGCCTGCGGGCCTTTCCAGAACGCGGGCTGTGCGTACTGGTGCTTGAGGTGCTCGATCCACAGCCGCACCCGCAGCGGCATGTGCTTGCGCTGCGGAAACACCACATAGATGCCGTTGGGCGGCGCCGCAAAGTCGTGCAGCACCTCCACTAGGCGCCCGGCGGCGATCTCGGCCTCCACCTCCCAGGTGCTGCGCCAGGCAATGCCGTAGCCCGCCAGGCACCAGTCGTGCAGCACCTGCCCGTCCGAGCAATCGAGCGGGCCGCCGGGCTTGAGGTGGATGACCTCGGTGCCACCGCCTTCGACCGGCATGCGGAACGCCCAGCCCCGTGTTTGCGATGCCTCGCTCGACAGCGTGAGGCAGTCGTGCTGCACCAGCTCGCTGGGGTGGCGCGGCGTGCCGTGGCGCTGCAGGTAGGCGGGTGTGGCCACGCACAGGCGGCGGTTGTCGGCAATGCGCACGCTCACCAGCGACGAGTCGGGCAGGTCGCCCACGCGCACGGCGCAGTCATAGCCCTCGCCCGCCAGGTCCACCACGCGGTCGCTGAGGTTGAGCGAGATGGTCACGTCCGGGTGGGCGGTGCGAAAACGCGGCACCAGCGGCGCCACATGGCGGCGGCCAAAACCGGCGGGTGCGGTGATGCGCAAATGGCCCGTGGCCTTGACGCCCCCTTCGGACACGCTGGCCTCGGCATTGGCCACGTCGGACAGCAGGCGCTGGCAGTCTTCCAGAAACGCACTGCCTTCGTGCGTCAGGCTGATGCGGCGCGTGGTGCGCACCAGCAGCTTCACGCCCAGGTGTTCTTCCAGCGCATCGAGCCGCCGACCCATGATGGCTGGGGCCACGCCCTCGGCCTTGGCCGCAGCGGTGAGGCTGCCGCGTGTTGCCACCGACACAAACGATTCAAAGGCCTTGAGTTTGTCCATGGGCGCTGATTATGGGGATAAAGCGGAGAAGGGCCTGGTGACGGACTTGGGCACGGCCCGTGATCGGTTTTAGAGCCAAACAGGCCGCATGCGCTAGTGGAATATGCTTGAGCAGCTACATAAATAATAGTGAACCAGCATCACCCCCACTTCACACCAGGCGCGACTTGAGGAACCCCACGGTGCCATAGCGCTTGACCTCGGTGTAGAGGTCGCGCGTGAGGCCCTGCACCATGGCGGTGTAGGCGTCGGCCAGGTCGGGGGCGATGCTGAAGTGGTCGTAGTTCACGATCACGCCCACACGCTCGCCTTGCGCGGCGAGCGGGGCGAGCAGGCGGCGCACCTCCTGGTCGATGGCGTCGATGGTGCTGGCGGTGTTGATCTGCAGCCCCGAGAAGTCGATGTGCAGCAGTTGGCGTGCGGCGTCCAGCTCAAAGCGCTGCACCAGCGGGCGATTGAGCAGTTGCTCACGCAGGCCCAGCGGGCCGGGCTCGAACAGGCTCATATCCATGGTCTGCAAACCCGGGCTGATGCGCGGCGTGAAGGACATGTGGGCGAGCACGTCGCGGTGCAGGTCGATGCCGGGCGCCAACTCGATCAGCTCCAGCGCACCGCCGCCATCCACCTCGCCCGATGGCACCAGGCGGAACACGCAGCGCTCGGTGACATACAACACGCGCTGGCCGCGCCGCAGGGCTTCGGCGCCGCTGAAGGTGCGGTGCTCGACCTCGCGCACCAGCTTGCGCGCGCCCCCTTCGTGCAGGATGTGCAGGTGGCCGTCCACCGTCTCCACCTGCAGCGCGCCGGCCGTGAAGGTGCCGACAAACACCACGGTCTTGGCGTTCTGGCTGATGTTGATGAAGCCGCCCGCACCCGCCAGGCGCGGGCCAAACTTGCTCACGTTGAGGTTGCCGTGCTGGTCGGCCTGCGCGAGGCCCAGGATGGCGATATCGAGACCACCGCCGTCGTAGAAGTCGAACTGGTTGGGCTGGTCGATGATGGCCTGCGGGTTCACGGCCGCGCCAAAGTTCAGCCCGCCGGCGGGGATGCCGCCGATCACGCCGGGCTCGGCCGTGAGCGTGACGAGGTCGATGATGCGCTCTTCGGCCGCCACGTTGGCCACGCCCTCGGGCATGCCGATGCCCAGGTTGACGACCTGGTGCGGGCGCAGCTCCAGCGCCGCACGGCGGGCGATGATCTTGCGCTCGGTGAGCGGCATGGCCTCCAGCGTGTCCATGGGCACCCGCAGCTCGCCCGCAAACGCGGCGCTGTAGGGCTCGGCAAAGGTCTGGTGGTGGTGCGCTGGCTCGGTGGCCAGCACCACGGCGTCCACCAGCACGCCGGGCACCTTCACCTGCCGGGGGTTGAGCGTGCCGCGCTCGGCGATGCGCTCGACCTGGGCGATGACCACGCCGCCCGAGTTGCGCGCGGCCATGGCAATCGCCAGCGCTTCGAGCGTGAGCGCCTCGCGCTCCATGGTGAGGTTGCCGTCGGCGTCGGCCGTGGTCGCGCGGATGATGCCCACGTGGATCGGAAAGGCCTTGTAGAACAGGTAGTCCTGCCCGTCGATGGGCAGGATGCGCACCAGGTCTTCGGTGGTGCGCGCATTGAGCTTGCCGCCGCCGTGGCGCGGGTCCACAAAGGTGTCCAGGCCCACGCGCGTGAGCGTGCCGGGCTTGCCTGCAGCGATGTCGCGGAACAAATGCGTGATCACGCCCTGGGGTAGGTTCCAGGCCTCGATCTGGTTGTCCACCGCCAGCTTCTGGATGCGGGGCACCAGGCTCCAGTGCCCGCCGATCACGCGCTTGAGCAGGCCGGCGTGGCCCAGGTGGTTGAGGCCGCGCTGCTTGCCGTCACCCTGGCCTGCGGCGTAGACCAGCGTGAGGTCGCGCGGGGTTTGGGTCGTTTCCCAGCGCTGGGCCAGCGCCACGGCAATGCTCTCGGCAAAGCCGATGCCCACAAAGCCGCCCGTGGCCACGGTGTCGCCATCGTGGATGAGCTGCACGGCATCGGCGGCGCTCACGATCTTGTTCTTGTGGGCCGCGTTGAGCGCGCTGGCGTCCAGGGGTGCCTGCATGGGTTTGTCTCCCGGTGGGTTTGTTGTGCGCGCAGCGTAGTGGGTAACGGGCGAAAGCACCATTCAGGGTGACTACGGACTGTCACCAGTTTTGCGTAAAAGTCACTGGTTTAGAGATTTTCAGCGTATTTATGTGGACAAACATTTGCAATACAGTCTGTCCATGGCCTGCTATTGCGGGCACCGTTTTTCATTGATCTCCGTTTTCACCACTCTTCTTGAGGCACCCCATGACCGAACGCACCCAAGTCCACGGCCTGCAAGTGGCCACTTCCCTGTACCGCTTTGTCGAAGACAAGGTGCTGCCCGGCACGGGGGTGGACGCCACCGCCTTCTGGAAAGGTTTTGACGCCATCGTGTCCGACCTGGCCCCGCGCAACATCGCCCTGCTGGCCGAGCGCGACCGCCTGCAGACCGAGCTGGACACCTGGCACAAGGCCAACCCCGGCCCCATCCAGAACATGGTGGCCTACCGCGGCTTTCTCGAAAAGATCGGCTACCTGGTGCCCCAGCCTGCCGACGTGAAGGCCACCACCACCAACGTGGACGACGAGCTGGCCACGCAGGCCGGCCCGCAGCTGGTGGTGCCCATCCTGAACGCACGTTATGCACTCAACGCCGCCAACGCGCGCTGGGGCAGCCTGTATGACGCGTTGTACGGCACGGACGCCATCAGCGAAGAAGGCGGCGCCGAAAAGGGCAAGGGCTACAACCCCGTACGCGGCGCCAAGGTGATCGCCTTTGCGCGCCAGGTGCTGGACGACACCGCGCCTTTGGCCTCGGGCTCGCACAAGGATTCGACGGGCTACAAAGTGGAAGGCGGCCAGCTGCTGGTGTCACTCGCCAACGGCAGCACCACAGGCCTGAAGGACGCGTCGCAGTTCAAGGGCTACCAGGGCAATGCCGCCGCGCCGTCGTCGGTGCTGCTGCAGCACAACGGCCTGCACCTCGATATCCAGATCGACCGCAGCACGCCCATCGGCCAGTCCGATGCCGCGGGCGTGAGCGACCTGGTGCTGGAAGCGGCCCTGTCCACCATCCTGGACCTGGAAGACTCCGTGGCCGCCGTGGACGCCGAAGACAAGGTGCTGGGCTACAGCAACTGGCTGGGCATCATCCAGGCCACGCTGACCGAGCAGGTCGCCAAGGGCGGCAAGACCTTCACGCGCGGGCTGAACCCTGACCGTGTTTACACGGCCCCCCAAGGCGGCGAAGTACGCCTGCATGGCCGCTCGCTGATGTTCCTGCGCAATGTGGGCCACCTGATGACCAACCCGGCCATCCTGTGGAAGGACGCACAAGGCCAGGTGCGCGAGATTCCTGAAGGCATCATGGATGCAGTGGTGACCACCGCCATCGCCCTTCACGACCTGCAAGGCCATGGCACCAACGGAATCCGCAACTCCCGCAAGGGCAGCGTCTACATCGTCAAGCCCAAGATGCACGGCCCCGCCGAAGTGGGCTTTGCCGCCGAGCTGTTTGGCCGCGTCGAGAAGTTGCTGGGCCTGCCCGACAGCACCGTCAAGCTGGGCATTATGGACGAGGAGCGCCGCACGTCCGTCAATCTGAAGGCCTGCATTGCCGCTGCCAGCAGCCGCGTGGCCTTCATCAACACCGGCTTCCTGGACCGCACCGGCGACGAGATGCACACCGCCATGCACGCCGGCCCCATGGTGCGCAAGGGCGACATGAAGACCAGCGCCTGGATTCAGTCGTACGAGAAGAACAACGTGCTCGTGGGCCTGTCGTGCGGCCTGCGCGGCAAGGCGCAGATCGGCAAGGGCATGTGGGCCATGCCCGACCTGATGGCCGAGATGCTCAAGCAGAAGATCGCCCACCCCAAGGCCGGTGCCAACACCGCCTGGGTGCCCAGCCCCACGGGTGCCACGCTGCACGCGCTGCACTACCACCAGGTGAAGGTGAGCGACATCCAGATCGAGCTGGAAAAAACCGATGTGAACGCCGAGCGCGACAACCTGCTGACCGGCCTGCTGACCGTGCCCGTGGCCGCCGCCCCGAACTGGAGCGACGCCGAGAAGCAGCAGGAGCTGGACAACAACGCCCAGGGCATTCTGGGCTACGTGGTGCGCTGGGTGGACCAGGGCGTGGGCTGCTCCAAGGTGCCCGACATCCACAACGTGGGCCTGATGGAAGACCGCGCCACGCTGCGCATCAGCAGCCAGCACATGGCCAACTGGTTGCACCATGGCGTGGTGACCGAAGCCCAGGTGCGCGAGACCTTCGAGCGCATGGCCGCCGTGGTGGACCAGCAAAACGCGGGTGACCCGCTGTATCAGCCCATGGCCGGACACTTTGCCACCAGCATGGCCTACAAGGCAGCGTGTGACCTGGTCTTCAAGGGCATGGAGCAGCCCAGCGGCTACACCGAGCCACTGCTGCACGCCTGGCGCCTGAAGCTGAAGGCAGCACAAGCGGCCTGATTCCCAACTGCAGGCAGTGCCATATTCATGGCGTTGCCTGCTCCACTTTTGATAGCTGTTAGCGCAATCAACATGTGCGCTAGCAGCTATTTTTCTTTCAGGCAGTACTCCGGCTCACCTTGTTCAGTTGCGTGAGAAGCGGCGACCGCGTTTGGGGCAAGCTGCGCCGTACACTGGCACCGACGCCCACGCGCTCACTCCTATGCCTGCAGCACCACCTACCCACCCCGTTCCGTCTGCCTGCCCGCTGTGCGGGCAGCCCAATCAGTGCGCTATCGCAGCGGGTCGCCCAGCAGAAAGCTGCTGGTGCATGACGCAGACCATCGACCCTGCGGCCTTGGCCGCTTTGCCGCAGGAGGCACGCGGCAAGGTCTGTATCTGCGCGGCTTGCGGCGCGCCGGCGCCAGACGCACAGCAACCCTCCGCCGCAGGCCACCCGCCTTCGCCGATATGATTTGGGCTTTTCGCTGTCTTCACAGCGCGCGAAGGAACAAGACATGCCTACGTACCACATCGAAATGATGGAAGGCCGCACGGTCGAGCAAAAGAAGAAGCTGGTGGAAGAGATCACCCGCGTATCCGTCGAGATCCTGGGCGGCTCGCCCGAATCGGTGGACATCCTGATCACCGATGTGAAGCGCGAAAACTGGGCCACGGGCGGCAAGTTGTGGCTGGAGCGCACGTCCTGAGTGATGCGCCCCGTCCTCACTGACCCCGTGGTGTTGCTTCAGCATTTGATCGCTTCATGAGCGCCGCCTCGGGGTCTTTGGCTGTATTGCGCGAGCGCTATGGCGAGCGCTACCGGTGGCTGCTGCTGCTGTCCGTCATGGTCGGGACCATGGCCTCCATCATGTCCTCCACCATTGTCAACGTGGCGATACCGGACATGAGTCACTACTTTGCACTGGGCCAGGAACGCGCCCAGTGGGTCACCTCCGGGTTCATGGTGGCCACCACCGTGTCCATGCTCACCACCCCCTGGCTGTTGTCGCGGTACGGTTACCGCGCGACTTATGTGGGCGCGATGTTGCTGCTGCTCATTGGCGGCGTGGGGGGCGGTCTGGCGCGCGACTTTGGTCTGGTGCTGGCAGCACGGGTGGCCGAGGGGCTGGCAGCGGGTGTGGTGCAACCCATCCCGGCCGTCATCATTTTGTACGCCTTCCAGCCCCACGAGCAGGGACGCGCCAGCGGCATCTTTGGCATGGGTGTCGTGCTGGCGCCGGCCATCGGTCCGAGCATGGGCGGTTTGCTGGTGGATTGGTTTGGCTGGCGCTCCATTTTTTTCATGGTGGTACCGCTTTGCTTGGCCTCCCTCTGGCTGGCGTACAAGTTTGTGCCGGTCACTGCCCCCGGAGGGGTCGAGGCCAACCGGCAAGGCCAGGCGCTGGACTGGCGAGGCCTTCTGCTGGGCACGATGGGAACGCTGTGCCTGCTGAACGGCCTGGTGTCGCTGCATGGCGGCTCTCACGTCGAGGCGGCGGGCTTGCTGACGGGTGCTGTGGTGGCCGTCGCCTGTTTCATTGCCTGGCAGCGCAGGCTGCTGCGCACCGGGCGCAAGCCGCTCATGGACCTGCGCCTCTTTCAATACCGCCAGTTCGCCATGGGCAGTGTGGTGGCCTTCATTTACGGCACAGCCTTGTTCGGCTCCACGTATCTGTTGCCGGTGTTCATGCAACTGGGGCTGGAACTTTCGGCATCGCACGTGGGCACCCTTATGCTGCCAGCAGGGTTTGTTCTGGCCGCCACCATCGCCGTGGTGGGCCGCCTCGCGGACCGGCAGCCCACCCATTTGTTGGTGAGCACCGGGCTGGGTTTGCTGGCCCTGTCATTTGGTCTGATGGTGTTTGTGGGGCTCGGCTCGTCGCTGTGGATGCTGGTCGCTTTTGCGATCCTGGGGCGCATCGGACTCGGCTTCATTCTGCCGTCGCTGAATCTGGGCTCCATGCGCCCGCTGGACAAGTCGCTCATTTCTCAGGGCTCCAGCGCCATTGGCTTCTTGCGCATGCTGGGCGGCGCAGCCGGGGTCAGCCTGTGCGGCATCGTGCTCGAATGGCGACTCGGCGCACATGGTGCCTCGTTGACGGCCGGAGCAAGCAACCCGGCGCGCATCGCAGCATTCGGTGAAACCTTTTTGATGCTGACTTTTCTGTGCGGGCTGGCGCTGGTGGCCGCCTGGCAGCTGCGCGAGGCGCGGCCAGATTGACAGCAGGCATACCTTGTCCTGATGCTTGAAGGCGGATGCGCGCATTGCCCCATCAAGCCTTTCAAGAAATCAAAGAAACGGAACCTCCGCCATGTGCCAACTCCTCGGCATGAACTGCAATGTGCCCACCGATGTGACCTTCAGCTTCACGGGCTTTGCGCAACGCGGCGGTAAGACCGACCACCATACCGACGGCTGGGGCATCGCGTTTTTTGAGGACAAGGGGCTTCGGCACTTCGTGGACCATCTGGCGGCCGTGGACTCACCGGTGGCCGAACTCATTCGCCGTTACCCCATCAAGAGCCGAAACGTCATCGCCCATATCCGCAAGGCCACCCAAGGCATGGTGAGCCTGCAGAACTGCCATCCGTTCGTGCGTGAGCTGTGGGGCCGCTACTGGGTCTTTGCCCACAACGGAGATTTGAAAGACTTCCGCCCTCGCCTGCATTCGCATTTCCGCCCCGTGGGCGATACCGACAGCGAGCATGCTTTTTGCTGGATCATGCAAGAGTTGGCCAAATCGCACGCCAGCGTGCCTTCTGTTCCAGAGCTGACGCTAACGCTCAAGGAACTCGCTGCGCGCATAGCGCCCCACGGCACATTCAATTTCCTGCTTTCCAATGGACAGGCGTTGTGGGCACACGCCTCTACCCATCTGCACTACATAGAGCGCCGCCATCCTTTCGGCGCTGCGCAGCTGAGTGACGAAGACCTCCAGCTGGATTTTTCGAAGGAGACTGGCGTGAACGATCAGGTGGCAGTGATCGTGACCAGCCCCCTCACGACCAACGAAACGTGGACGGCGTTTGGCAAAGGTGAACTGCTGGTGTTCGAACAAGGCCGACGGCTGCCTATCTGACGCAGACGATATATCGCCGCTGAGAGAGGCTGTGAATATGGGGACGCGCGGAATGGATGCACTTTGGTTCTCGCGAGGTTCTATCGATCAGCTCATGCCGTATCGATTGAAGCGCGTGGGTCCATTCCGACAGTTAGATCTGGAGCTGTGCGGACTGTGTAGATGAGGGGCATCCTGCGCTTGGCGGTCCGGTAAGTCCGATGCAAACCCAGCGAACTGCGGTACCACAAGCGTTGACCAGCCACAGCCCCTGGCGCATTTCGATGCCGTCCCAAAGCAAAAAACCCCAGTCATATCTGACTGGGGTTTTCTGGGCTGTAAGAGCCTGACGATGACCTACTTTCACACGGGAACCCGCACTATCATCGGCGCAAAGTCGTTTCACTGTCCTGTTCGGGATGGGAAGGAGTGGGACCAACTTGCTATGGTCATCAGGCATAACTTGGTGCTGGGCAGTTTTTGTGAACTGCCTGGCGAATTCATAGAGTCTGGAATCAGATGTTTGTGTTTTGACTGCGTCTAACTTGGCATAACAGACTTTGAGCTTCACGCTGGTTGCGTGTTGGCTATCAAAGTTATAGGGTCAAGCCGCACGAGCAATTAGTATCAGTTAGCTTAACGCA
>NZ_VJWE01000016.1 GCF_007993815.1 Acidovorax delafieldii | reverse complement strand
GATGAAGCCGATGGCTCGCAATTTGCCCTGAAGTTCGACACCAACCGCACCCGCGCTGAAGTGGCTGCCGAAGCTGTTGTCGAAGCCCGCACCCACAACATGGAACCCGCAGGCTCGCGTGTGGTGACCTATAAGTCCACCGCCGACCGCGCTGCCGTGCGTGCCCAAGCTGCCGAAGCCGTGCGCACCGGCCAGATCCCTTCGGGCGAATTCAGCGCCATGTAATTTGGCAGACCAACTGCTGAGATTGGTTTGAAGCAGTTGCGGGACTTCCCATGGCGGTGGCACTTCGCGCGGTGCGGGTGTCGCTGCCATGGGGAGTGTTAACTGAACCGCAGGGGCGGGCAGGCAAAAAGGGCTCCCTTTGGGAGCCCTTTTTGTTGTTGGGCCGCATGGACTTGCGGGTGGCCACACGCTCGGCACGGTCAGCCCTTCATAGAATGAAGGACTGTTCGCACGCCGCTTCATGTCCCTCCCACCTTTCCCCATCCGTACCGAATGCCCCCCTGGCACCTGCGTGTGCGACCGGGAGGCGTTGCTGCAAGCACCGGGGGGAGATCTGCGCATCCTGATGCTCACGCGCAGCGAAGAAAAGAAGATGCTGGAGCGCCTGGAGAACCTGGGCAGTCTTGCCGACCTGCGCAGGATGCAGGAGC
The DNA here is from genome assembly GCF_007993815.1 of Acidovorax delafieldii. Taxonomy (GTDB): domain Bacteria; phylum Pseudomonadota; class Gammaproteobacteria; order Burkholderiales; family Burkholderiaceae_C; genus Acidovorax; species Acidovorax delafieldii. The sequence continues at coordinate 379,324 of NZ_VJWE01000016.1, read as the reverse complement.
GCATGGAGCAGCAACTGGGCATCCGCCTGTCTATCACCCAAAGCCCGAACGAGGTGCGCAGCCTGCGGGGAATTGCGATCCTGGTGCACGAACAGCCGGGCCTGTGCCGCAAGACACGGCAGGCCATACCGGCTGCCATCAAGAAAAGCATGGACACCCACCCCCAGATCACGTTTGACCTGCTGGACGAGAGCGGGCTGTTTGGCAGCTCGTAGCGCAACCTGCCCCGCCGTACCGCACCAAGCCGCACCACCGCAGCGCATGCAAGACGATCTTTTTGGCGACACGCTTCCCAAGCCCCCGCCGGCAGACATGCCGGCCAACGGGCCATCGGCTCCATCCCCCACGCAAGGCGCTGAGTCCACTGCACGGCGTACTCGGTCTGGCACGGTAGCCTCAGTTGTTCTGGACGACGCTCTGGAAGCCTTGGCTGCTGCCCTGCCCCGCCAGTTGCGCCTGGGCACTTCGTCATGGACCTACCCTGGCTGGAAAGGCCTGGTGTGGGAGGGCGAGCATTCCGACACGCAGCTGTCGAAACAGGGGCTGGCCGTGTACGCCCAGCACCCGCTGATGCGCACGGTGAGCATCGACCGCAGCTTCTACCGACCGCTCACGGTGAGCCAGTACGAGCGCTATGCGTCGCAGGTGCCCGACGACTTCCGGTTTGTGGTCAAGGCGCCCAGCGTGGTGACGGATGCACTGGTGCGCAGCGAAGACGGACGCGGTCGCCAGCCCAACCCGGCGTTCTTGAGCCCCGAGCTGGCCCGCAGCGAATGTGTGGAGCCGGCGCTCCAGGGCCTGGGCCACAAGCTGGGCGCGCTGGTATTCCAGCTCAGCCCCCTGCCGCTGGCGCAGCTGGATCGCATGCCCGCCTTGCTGGATCGCCTGCGTGCCATGCTGCTGGCCCTGCCCCCGCTGGCACCACTGGCGCCCGATGGGGTGATTGCCGTGGAGGTGCGCGACCCCGAGTGGCTGACGCCCGACTTTGCGGCCGTGCTGCGTGAAGCGGGCGCCACCTATTGCCTGGGGCTGCATGCCAAGATGCCGCCGCTCCCCGACCAACTGCCCCTGCTGCGTGCTCTGTGGCCTAGCCCGCTGGTGTGCCGCTGGAACCTGAACCCTGTGCACGGCCCCTACGGCTATGAAGAGGCCGAGCGGATGTACGAACCCTACGACCGCCTGCACCACCCGGACCTGGACACCCGGGCGGCACTGGCCGCAGTGATCGCAGGCATCACAGGCCGTGGACAGAACGCCTTCGTGACCATCAGCAACCATGCCGAAGGCTGTGCGCCACTCACGGTGCGGGGCGTGGCGGAAGAATTCGCTCGGCTGGCGGCCAGGTAAAACTCGACCCACCCGGTTTTATTGCTCCGGCGCCTGCTCGATGCGGTTGCGGCCGCCTTGCTTGGCACGGTACATCGCGCGGTCCGCGCGGCGTACCAGCTCTTCGGCCAGCTGCTCGCGCTGCGGCGCCATGGTGGCCACGCCGAAGCTCACCGTCACGATGCCCCACGGCGCACCCTCGTGCGGCAGGGCCAGTGCCCGGATGGCTTGCTGGATGTGCTGGGCCATCTCCAGGGCGACCTGGGCATCGGCGCCGGGCAGCAGCACCACAAACTCCTCGCCGCCAAAGCGCGCCACCAGGTCGCCATCGCGCCGTCCCCCGGTCTGTGCCAGCGTCAAGGCCAGGGATTTGAGGCAGGCATCGCCCGCCAGATGGCCGTAGTGGTCGTTGAAGTGCTTGAACACATCCACGTCCAGCATGATCAGCGACAGCGGTCCGTGGGCCCGTTGTGCGCGAGCCCATTCATGGGCCAAGGTCTGGTCAAAATGGCGGCGGTTGGCGATACCGGTCAGGCCGTCGGTGTTGCTGAGCAGCTGCAGCTGGTTGTTGGCCTGGGCCAGCGCCTGGGTGCGCTCATCCACCAACGTCTGCAGCTCCTGGTTGCGCTGCTGTAGGCGGCTGACGGGGTACACCTCGCCGTCTCGGGCCAGTCCATACGGGATGGAGATGCTGCTGTGCGCAATCTTCCAGTCATCGCCCTCCTGCCGGAAGACGAGCACCAAGCGGGCGGTCTCGCTGGCAAACAGCGGGTCGGGGTTGGGCAGGTGGATGTGGAAAAACGCGGTCACGGCCAGCACATCGGCGCCCAGTTCCTGCGGGAACAGGTCCAGCACCTCGATGCCGATGCGCCCGGGCACCTGCGCAAAGTCGGTCTGCGTGATGTCCACCCATTCGCTGCGGGTTTTGATGAGCTTGTCGCTGCTGCCCGCAAAGCCGCTGAAGTTCTCGCTGAAGCGATCCACCAGCCGGGCATCGCGTCCGGCATACATCTCGATGTACTCGTCGAACAGCATGCGGATGAGCCGTTGGCGTTCTGGTGACATGGGACGGTTCCTTGGCGGGGACGGAAGGTGCTGGGCAACGGCCTGAAGCGCTTTGCAAAGGCGCTGCGCCCGCGGCAGCTAACGCTTCGAACAAATGTAACACCTGCAACATTGACCTTGCCAGCGCTGCCTACCACGTTTATGTGCGCTGCCAGACGGTACACGCCCCTTGCAGCAAGCAGACTCTGGCACTGGCAAATCACTGTTCAGATGCCTTGGCTGGCCCGCCAACCGCTTGACCTGGTGAGGCAGGCACACCGGAGCGGCGTCGGTGTTGTGGCTCATACCGTCTTCGTGCCGCGAGGCGGAAACACCTGATGAATCGTATGGACAGCAACCAAAGACCATGGGAGTGGGGCAAGGCCCTGGCGGCCACTTGGCCCACAGCAGAACAAGTCCAGCGCTGGAAGCTGTGGCTGCGTTCGCTGCAAGTGAAGTGGGCACAGGGCTCCAGCACCCAGCACGGCCGGCTGTGGATGGCGCCCCCATCGCATGCCAATCAAAACCTGGGCGAGCCCAGTGTGAGCACCTGTGTGGCAGCCATGCAGCAGATGCTGCAGGTAATGGCGCGTGAAGCCGCAGAACGCCACGCCCTGGAGCGCACCATGGAAGGCACTCAGGCGGCACTGACCCAGGCGCTGGCCGATTTGGACCGCGTGCGCAACGGTGAGCGCCTGGCGCGACACCAGGCGCTGCACGACGAGTTGACCAACCTGCCCAACCGGCGCCATCTGCTACTGCGCCTGGAAGACTTGCTGGACCAAAGGCACTCCCTGCAACCCGGACCGACGGTGTTGTTCATCGACCTCGACAACTTCAAGACCGTGAACGACACCCACGGTCACGGCGTGGGCGACGAGGTATTGCGCATCACAGCCGCGCGACTGAACGCCGCTGTGCGCCATGGCGACCTGGTGGTGCGCCTGGGCGGCGATGAGTTTGCCTGCCTGCTCCGAGGTGTGGCGGACGAAGCGCCGCTACACCAGTTGTGCGCCAAACTGCTGCAGGCGGTGTGTTGCCCCATGAAGATTGGCCACCTGCAACTGCTGGTGCGCCCCAGCATCGGGGTGGCCATCTGCCCCCAGCATGGCACGCAGGCAGACGCCCTGCTGGCCTGTGCCGACGCAGCCATGTATGCCGCCAAGCGCGAACGATGCGGGTATGCGTTTGGAAAAACGGAAGGTACCGACATCACAGACCGCCCGGACCAGCACCCTTGAGCTGGAGGCCCTGGCTTGCGGCAGCCATCAGCCTGGCTTCGCAGCCCGCAACGGCTGCTCACACCTGGGTGGGTACGGTTACGAACAGACAAACGCACCACGGGGGCACACAGTGAAGACACGGCCAACCCCGCTTGGGCGACCGGGCTTTTCCAGGGAATCTTTCACCATGCGCCACCCGACACTTCAGCGTCACCAACAGCCGCTGCCTACCGCCCTTTCTGCGCTGATGATGGTGCTTGCACTGCTGCCGCTGCAGGGCTGCAAGCGCAGCGATATGGTGACCGAGTGGCCACCCGCCAGCCCGTCGCCGGTGGCCTACCTGGAAGACGGCGTGATCACTTCGCGGGTGCGGGCCGCACTCATCCTGTCACCCGTAGTCAATAGCTACAACATCCGTGTGGAATCGCACCAGGGCGTGGTGCTGCTCAGCGGCATGGCCGCAGACCCCACGCAGATCGACCTGGCTGTGTTTGTGGCGCAAACCGTGTCCGGTGTGAAATCGGTGGACAGTTTCATGTTCTCCAATGGCACCGCGCCGGCTCTGGCAGTACGCCAAGGCCACACGCCGGACCTGCAGGCGCTGCGCGCCAAGCGGTTGCTGGCTCCCGTACCCAGCCAGCTCTACCAGGAACGCCACGCCCCAACGGGTGCCGACGAGCACTCCGCCCCCGCCAGTGCAGTGCATGCCGATTCCCCCCTGCCCCCACCCATTCCGGCGCCTGAATCTCCCAATGTCATGCAACCACAGGGCATGCCCCGCGCCAACCGCTGGGTGACGATTGCCCACAGCGTGCTGGGCATTCGCAGCATTCAAGACGATCTGCAGATCAAACCGTGAATGAGAAGTCAACCCGGTACCCGCAGTCCTTAGCCAGAACTCCGGCGAGCTACGGGCTGCTGTATTTCATCAACCGACGATAGATGGCCTTGTCCGCTGCGTAGCAACTGCAGGCCTCGGCCTCCAACGCTTTACGGTTGAGCACGGTGAGTTCACCCCGCTGGTAGGTGATCAGGCCCGCATCCTGAAAGTGCCCCGCCGCCTCCGTCACTCCCACGCGGCGCACGCCCAGCATCAGTGCCATGAATTCTTGCGTGAGGTGAAACGAGTCCGACAACGATCGGTCCTGGCTCATCAGCAGCCAGCGCGCCAGGCGGGGGGCAATGAGGTGATAGCGCTGGCACGCTGCAGCCAGCGTCTGCTGGTGCAGTCGCGCCAGCAGGCAGGCCTGAATCAAGGCCTCCAATTCGGGAATCGCGTCGATCTGCGCACGCAACTGTTTGGCGCCAATGCGCCAGCTAGACCCGGCGCCCTGCACCAGGGCCCGCCACGGCGTGGCTGCGAGCCCCAGGATCAGCTCCGAGCCCAGCATGGCCTCTGACCCCACCATCCCCACTTCCAGCGGGGGGTGGCTGTCCACATCAATGACCAGCGACAAAAAACCTTCGGTCGGGAAATGGGCATGCGCCAGTGGTCGGCCGCGGGTGCTCAGTTCGGCTGAAAGTACCAGCTCGAAGGGCTCGCAGTGCTGCAGCAAACGCTCGCGCGCCGCAGTCGGCAGTTGCTGAAGAAGGGTGTTGTCTTTGCTTTGCATTGCGGGGCCTTGGGCTGTTGTCCGCACTGCACGGGAGTGCAGCGCCAGGACCCCTGCGCAATGCCTTGCCTTGCGCAAGGTGGAGCCCAGTGTGGGTGGCTTTGCGCGGTGCGACTGTCTGCCAGCGCACACAGGGTGCAGGCCCTGTGCGACGTCTTCATCCCGCAGGATCAGAGGGGGACCGATTCACACTGTCTGCCAGGTCGGCGCCCCTAGCTCGCTACGACCAATGGCAGCAGTCGGTCGTATTCCTTTTTGACCACCTCATAGCACTCGCAGGTGCGGCGCTCCAGCCCCGGGCGGTCCAGCACGTTGATGTGCCCGCGCGCATAGCTGATGAGGCCCGACCGCTGCAGCTTGAGTGCGGCCTCGGTCACCCCTTCGCGCCGCACGCCCAGCATGTTGGCGATCAACTCTTGCGTCATGATCAACTGGGTGCTGGGCAAGCGGTCCAGACTCAGCAGCAGCCAGCGACACAGCTGCTGGTCCAGCGAGTGGTGGCGGTTGCACACGGCGGTTTGTGCCATCTGGGTGATGAGTGCCTGCGTGTAGCGCAGCAACAGGTGCATGACCGGTCCTGCATGTTCAAACTCGGATTTGATGACGTCCGCACGCAGCCGAAATCCCGCCCCAGCACTTTGCACCACTGCCCGGCTGGGCGTGGTTCCACCGCCCATGAAGATCGATATGCCCACCAAGCCCTCGTAGCCCACCACCGCGATCTCCGCCGACGCGCCATCCTCCAGCACATACAGCAGCGACACGATGGCACTGGTGGGGAAATACACGTGCGGCATGGCCGCACCCGATTCGTACAGCACCTGTCCCAAAGCCAGTTCCACAGGTTCCAGCAATGGCAGCCAGCGCTGCAGGTCTGGCTCGGGCAAGGCTGCCAGCAACTGGTTTTGAAGGGGGATATTGGAGCGTTTGATGGTGGAACCTTGGTGTATCGCGGTGCTGTGCCCCTGCGGCCTTGCCTGCCGCCTGGGCATGCCGCAAGTTTGTGGCAGCGCGCCGAACAAGGTCTGTACGGTATCGCACATACACACAATTACCAAATGCCGGATGTCAAGGTGCACCAAGGCCCCACAAAAGATGCACTCTGCGCATGCCCTACCCAGGCAACGGAATCACAAAACACTGGCCATCGGGCCCGTCACCCCAGCGTAGCCGCTCGCCCACCTGCAACCATCGGGCGTCCGGTGGGACGTTCGACGGCAAGACCGCTGAGGCTCCTGCGGCAACGCGCACCAGCACAAACCGCAGCGTGCGTCCTGAACGCACCAGCGTCAGCTCTGAACCCGGCCAGTGTGGCGGCAGACAAGGCGTGAAGAACAGCTCTTGCGCCCGCATCTGCAGCCCCACGATGGACTCCACCGCTGCTCGGTGCAGCCAGCCTGCTGCTCCGGTGTACCAACTCCAGCCGCCGCGCCCCACATAGGGCGGCTGGCTGTAGATGTCGGCCGCCATCACATAGGGCTCGACGGCATACACCGGCCCCCAGACGGGGTGGCGGGCGCGGTGCGCCGGACTCAGGTAGGTGAAGTAACGGCAAGGCACATCGAACGCACCGGGGTGCTCAGGCTTCTGCAGCGCCAGTTCTGCGGCGGCCATTAGCGCCCATACGCCGCCATGGGCATACTGCCCGCCGTTCTCGCGCACGCCGGGCGGGTAGGCCTGGATGTAGCCCGCGCTGGGTGATGCATGGCGCAGCGGGGGCGCCAGCAGCTGGATCAAGCCTGCTGCGGGGTTGACCAGATGCGCCTCGATCGCGTCCATGGCCTGGCGCTGCCGCGCAAGCTTTGCTGCGCCCGAGAGCACTGCCCAGGCCTGCGCGATCAGGTCAATGCGACCCTCGTCCCGCGTGTGGCTGCCCAGGGCCGTGCCATCGTCAAAAAAGGCGCGCTGGTACCAGTCACCGTCCCACGCCTGGTTTTCCAGTGCCACGCGCCAGCCGGTCAGGGCAGCGTCCCAGCGCTGCACGCGCTCCCAATCGCCATGATCGCGGGCGATCGGAATCCAGTCGGTGACGATGGCGCACAGGAACCACGCCAGCCACACCGATTCACCGCGCCCACCGTCGCCCACGCGGTTCATGCCGTCGTTCCAGTCGCCCCCGCCCATCAGCGGCAGGCCATGTGCGCCGGTGCGCAGGCTGCGGTCTATGGTGCGGGCGGCATGCTCGTACACACTGGCCGTTGTGGCGCTGGCGCTGGGGGATTCGTAGATGTCTTCCGCCCCTTCGGGGATCGCAGAACCTTCAAGGAACGCCACCTGCTCCTCCAGCAAGCTGTGGTCTGCCGTGCGCTGCAGGTAATGCGCGCAGGCAAAGGGCAGCCACAGCAGGTCGTCCGAGAAATGCGTGCGCACCCCGGCCCCACCCGGCGTGTGCCACCAATGCTGCACATCGCCCGCTTCAAACTGGCGCGACGCGCACAGAACAATCTGCGCGCGCAAGGTGCCCGGCTGCGCCCAGGCCAGCGCCATGGCATCCTGCAACTGGTCGCGGTAGCCCGTGGCACCACCCGCCTGGTAAAAGCCCGCTTTGGCAAACAGGCGTGAAGACACCGTCTGGTACAGCAGCCAGCGGTTGACCAGCACATCGAACAGCGGGTCGGGCGTGGTCACCTGCGTGGCACCCAGCAGTTCGTTCCACCGGTCCAGCGTGGCCTGCTCGCGTGTACGGGCCGCCACGGCCATGGCCTCTTGCGCCAGCGAGCGTGCCGCAGCCTCGGTGGGTGCGTAGCCCATCAGGTACACGCGCTCGAACACCGCCCCGGCCCGCAAGGTCACCAAACGCGACAGGGCTGCACAGGGGTCCAGCCCAAACCCGCTGCGCTGCCCCAGCTGCAGGGGCACCACCAGATCGCCCTGCGCATCGAAGAACTCGCGGCGGTCGCTCGTCCAGTCCAGGCTGTCGTTGGCACGGTCGTCCGTGCCCGGCCCGGCCGAGGCCTCGCAGAAAAAGGCTGTGCCCCCGCCCAAGCCTGCGGCCGCCTCGGTCTGCGTGCACAGCAGGCCCAGCAAGCGGCCATCGGGCAGTGGCGCAAAACACGGTGCGGTGGACAGCGTGGCACGGTCGCCGCGTTTTTCGCCCATCATCCACTCCACCATGCCCACCAGGCGCAAGTGCTCGCGCCGGTTGCCCAGGTTTCGCACCTGCACAAACACCTGCTTGATGGCGGTGACGGGGTCCACACACCAGCGCACCTCCACCTCCAGCGCGCCTCGGCGGTGGCGGATGGTGGTAGTACCCTGGGCGTGCTCCACGCGGTACGCCACATCGGCCGCACCCCAGGCCGAGGGCGTCAGGCCCCACACCTCACGCGTGCGGCGGTCCTGCAGCAGCAGCCATTCGGCGGGCGGGTCGGCCACCGGGTCGTTGGACCATGCGGTGAGCTGGTTCAGGCGGCTGTTGAGCGCCCAGGTGTTGCCTGCGCCAGTTTCCGACACCATGGCCCCCAGCTGCGCATTGGCCAACACATTGACCCAGGGTTTGGTGGGCCGCAGCGCGGCGGACACATCAAACCCAAAGGTGCCGGAGACCGGTGCAAAGCTGCCCTCCGGCGCGGGCACCCGCGTGCTGCCTTGGTGCGTGGGCACTTCGTCGGTGGCGCCGCCGCGCCAGGGGCTGGCCAGGGGCACGCCGTGTGCCGCCACCCAGGCTTTCACCTGGTGCATGAGGGCATGGCCATCAGCATGGAGGGTGATACGGGCCAGGCTCGCCAAGGTGCCCAGCTGTGCAGCCGACAGCTCATCGAGCCGCAGCACCCGCAGGCTGGTCACCGCCGGGCCGGTGTGTGTGGCGAGGTCGGCATCGTGGTGTTCGCGCAGCAGCGTCAGCTCGCGCTGCAAGGGCATATGGTACGAGTGAGACTCACTGCTGAGCACCACCAGGTCGCAGGCCACGCCGCCATGCGCCCATTCGCGCAGCGCCTGGGCCAGCGTGCGCAGCAGGCCCATGCCCTGGGGCGATCCGGCCATCACCAGCACAATGGGCCGGTCACCCGACAGGCCCAGTTGCCACAGCGTGCGCCGGTCACACACGGGGCGGGCGGCCTGGGCCTCGGTCAGCACACCCAGGTGGGTGCTGTGGACCTTGGGCAGCGTGAACACCAGCGCCGTGGTCAGTGCCTGCAGCGCGGGTAGGTAGTCGCGGTGCGGGCGGTGCGATGCCCACTGGATGCTGGCGAGCGTGGCCGACATGGCCGATGCCCGCTCCAGATAGCTGGGCTGGCGGTACTTGTCGATGATGGCCAGCAGCGTGGCCGGGTCTGGCGATGCCGCCGTGGCAAACGTGACACAGGCCTGCGCGCCGGGCGCAATGCGCAGCATCACGCCCATGGCGGCTACCGGGTCCAAGCCCGTGTCCAGCGTGGCGGGCACCTCCGGCACACAGTCCAGCATCGCCAACGGCTGGCCTGGCGTGTGGTTGCGCCCCAGCCAGAGCTGCCGGTCTGTCTGGCAACGCAGGCCCAGCACATGACCTTGGGTATCTGCCACAAAGTGCGCAGCCTGCAGGGTGGTCTCGGTCTGCAGGCGGGGGGTGCGCACAAACCGCAGGGCCTGCTGTGCAGGCAGCCAATCGGCGGCAATAAAAAGGTTGGAGAACGCGGGGTGCGCCTCGTCAGCCGCGTGGGTGGCCAGGGTGATGTCCAAGGCCGAGATCAGCTCCAGCTCGATCACCGCGTCGCCCAGGTTGCTCACCACCACCTTGCGCAGTTCGATGTCGTCTTCCGGGCTCACCCACACCGTGGTGTGCACGCGCAACCCCGGCCACAGTGCATCAAAACACACGCGGTCGGTGTGGAAGATGCTGCCGTACACCGCTCGCGCGTCGGGAGCGGGGTGGCTGGTGACGGACACGGGCACGCTGGAGCCCAACTGCCGCACATACAGAAAACTGCCGTGCGCATCGCGCAGCGCATCGTCGCGCCAGCGGGTGATGCCCGTCTGGTGCCAGCGGCTCCACCCTGCCCCATTGGCGCGCAGGGTGACGCTGTAGCGCCCGTTGCCCAGCAGGTGTGTCGGCTCCAGCGCGTGGGCACCCGGGGTGACAGAGCGCACATGGTCCGGCGTTTTTTGCTGGCGCGCATGCAGCGGCAGACGCGGCGGTGTCGCCTGCAAGGTGGGGAGCTCGCGCGGGGCGCGCTCCTGCAGCAACGGCAGCACGGCCTCAATGCGGGCATGCGCCGTGCCCCAGCGCTGGGCCACGCCGCTGAGCAGCACATTGGCCAGCGCCACGATGGTCATGCCCTGGTGGTGGGCCATGTAGGTGCTGACCAGGGTAAACCGCTCGCCGTGGGTCTGCCGTTCGGGCGTGAAGTCCAATGCCTCGTAGAAGCCGTAGCGCCCACGCGCCGACAGCGCTTCCAGGGTGCGGAAGTTGGCGCAGGCTGCTCGGGCATCCACCTGCGTGGCCAGCGCCGTGGCATAGGGCGCAATCACCATCTCGCCCACCGGCGTGCGGCGCAAGGCCAGGCGTGGCACACCCTGCGGCGCGTACTGGTACGCCAGGGTGTGGTCGCGCCCAGCATAGGCGCATTCAGAGATGCCCCAGGGCATATCTTTGCCCAGCCCCTGCACCAGCGCCACCTGCTCGCGCAGGGCCGACCGCCCTGCCTCGCCCAGGGCGCTGTGATACGGCTCAGCCATGACCAGCGTGGGCATCAGGTACTCGAACATCGAGCCCGACCACGAGCGCAGCACCGCATGGTGGCCGCTCGCGAAAAACGGCCGCCCCAGGGCCGCCCAGTGTTTCACCAGCAGGTCGCCCTTGGCCACAGCCAGGAGGCTGGTGGTGCGCGACTCGGACGCGAGCAGGTCATAAAACGAGGTGTCCAACTGCTGCTCGTCCACCCGGTAGCCAATGTGCAGCAGGTGCCGCCGGGGGTGGTACAGAAACCGGAAGTCTGCCTGCCAGGCCAGGGCGTCCAGCCCCTCGGCCAGGGCCATGAGGCGGCGCGTGGTCTCGGGTGCGCCGCCGTGGTGTGCTGCTTGCTGGTCACGGTCCACCGACTGCAGTGTGGCCAGGTGGTCGGCCAGCAGCCACAGCAGTTCGTCCTGTTCCGTCGGCGGGCTGTGCACGATGGCCGGGTGGCGTGGCTGGGCCATGCTGCGCAGTTCGTCCTGCGCCTGCGCCAGCAGCGCGCGAAACGCCGTGGCCTCTGGCAGATGCGCTGCGTCTGGCGCGCGCACGCCAAGCAGGCGGCTCAGCGCAGAGGGGTGGTGCAACCCGCGCATGCCGGGGTGGTGGATGCCCAGCCGGGGCTGCAGCCGCGCCAGCGATGCGCGAATGGCCTGCTCGCCCGCCTGCGGCGACAGCGGCTGCGCCGCCAGCGCATGGCAGGCCTGCGCCACGGCCACAAGGTGGGCGCAGAGGTTACCGCTGTCCACCGTGGACACATACCGAGGGTGCAAAGGCTGCAGGGTTTCGGTGTCGTACCAGTTCAGGAAGTGGCCCCGGTGCCGTTCCATCACTTGCAGGGTCGCGAGGGTGGCTTCGAGCCGGTCGAGCAGCTCCAGCGTGCCGATCCAGCCGAACCGGCGCGCACAACTGGCGCTCAGCAGGTACAGCCCGATGTTGGTGGGCGAGGTACGGTGCGCCACCATTTCATACGGAGCGGTCTGCAGGTTGTCGGGCGGCAGGTGATGGTTGGAGGCATCTACACAGCGCTCGAACAATCGCCAGGTGTCTCGCGCCACGCCGTGCAGCAGGTCCTGGTCTTGCGCCGACAAGGTTGCGTTGCCCCGACCAGACGGAACGCAGTTGGCCAGCCACACCAGCAGCGGCGACAGCGCCCACAGCGCGAGCAGCGGCCCCACCAAAGTCCAAGGCGCCAAGTTTCCACCGGCCCACAGTGCCAGGCCACAGCCCACCGCCAGCAAGGGTGCCGCCTTGTGTCTGCGCAGCGTGGCCGCCAGGCCTGTGATCAGGCTGCTCTGCGCGGCCTCGGCCGTGGTCCACTCCAGCAGGTGCCAGCGGCTCACGGCCTGCCGGTGCACGGTGCGCACCACGGCATCGCCCAGCAGCAGCGCTTGCTGCGGCAGCAGGGCCAGGTGCCACACACCACTGGCCAGGGCGCGCAACAGGTCGCCCGATGCTTCGTGCACAAAACGCATGCCGACCAGCCCAAAGCGGCTGGGCACCCAGCCCGCCAGCGCGCCCATCAAGGGCGCAGCCACATAGGCAGCCACCACCAGCGCCAGCGTGCTGGCCAAAGGCAGGCCCAGCCCCGCCAGGGCCAGCACCACCAGTACCAGCGATGCGGGCGCCACGAGCGAGCGGCGCAGGTTGTCCAGCAGCTTCCAGCGGTTGATGGGCGAAAGGCCCCAGCGCTGGGCATGGACCAGAAAGGGCCACAGCTGCCAGTCGCCCCGCGTCCAGCGGTGCAGGCGGGCGGCGGCGGTATCGCTGTGTTCGGGCTCCGCCTCCACCAGCGTCAAATCGCTCACCACGGCGCAGCGTGCCAGCGCACCTTCGAGCAGGTCGTGGCTCAGCACCTGGTCGGCTGGCAGGCGCCCGCCCAGCACGGCGTGCACGGTGGCCACATGCAGCAGGCCCTTGCCGGTGAAGCTGCCTTCGGCAAAAAAATCCTGGTACACGTCGGAGGTCATGGCGCTGTACGGGTCCAGCCCCTGCTGGCCCGCAAACAGCCACTGCCACAACGAGGTGGTGGCAAAAGTGGGCAGTGGCGCCAGCACCCGGGGCTGCAGGATGCCGTAGCCCTGCACCACGCGCTGGCCTGTGGCATCCAGCCGGGGCTGGTTCTCGGGGTGCTCAGCCACACCCACCAGGCTGCGCAGGCGGCCCGGGGGCAGCTGCGTATCGCTGTCCAGCGTGAGCACATAGCGGGTCTGCGGTGCGAGGTGCGAGAGTTCGTCCAGGTCCAGGAAGGCGCCCTGCCCCCCGGTGGCGAGTGCGGCCACCAGCTGTTCGAGCTTGCCGCGCTTGCGCTCCCAGCCGATCCACTGCTGCTGCGTAGGGCTGTAGGTGCGCGCGCGGTGCAGCAGCACAAAACGCGGGGCACTGCCTGGAGTGAAGGGGTGCTGCTGGTTCAGGGCCTGCATCTGGCTCTGGGCATGGGCCAGCAGCGGGCCGTCTTCGGGCAGGTCTTGCAGATCGGCATCCACACCGTCGGTCAGCAGCGCAAACTGCGCACAGGGCTCGGGGTTGGCCAGGTAATGCAGGTGCAGGCGGTGCACCAGCCGGTCGATGGTGCCGGTGCTGCTGAGCAGCGCCGGGATCGCCACCAGCACACGTGCCGATACCGGAATGCCCGCTGGCAGCAGGTAGCGGGGCATGTAGGTGGGCCGGACGGATTCGCCAATGAGCCGGTTGACCACGGCTACCACGATCTCGGAGACGGGCAGCAGCAACAAAGCGGCGACCAGCGCCAGGCCCGCAAGATGGGCTGCGCTGGTATCGGGCCCCGCCTGCACACCCCACAGGGGCGCCATCAGCCAGGCCAGCAGACCGAGCGAGCCCAGCAGCAAGGCGCCCAGGTACAACGGCACACGCGACAGACCCACCGCAGAACGCCACAGGGACAACACATCGGTGGTATGTCGGCGCACGCCCAGGGCATGCTCCAGCTGGCCGCGCCCGGCGCCTTGCAGCCAATAGCCTGCCAACGCCTGTTCAGCCCCAGTCTCATCCTGAGGCTCACGGTCTGCGCCCGACATCAGCAATAGCAGCGTCCGCGCCACCGCGGCCTCGCCCTGCCCGCTGCGGGCTGACAGGTTTTCAATGCCATGCAAGGTGGTGTTGCGGGTGGACTCGTCCTCGGCCGCAAACACGGGCGACTGCAGCATGGCGCGCAGCACCAGGCTGGTCTGGCTGATGATGTCGGACCAGTCGGCAGCGCCCACCCGCCGCAGTGCGGTAACGGCATTGCCCATGCTCAGCTGGTCGGCGGCCTGGTTAATCTGTTGCTGGGCCTGCAACGCCACCAGGTCGGGCACCGCGGACAACAACCACTGCTGCACGGGCGATGGCGTGCCTGCAGCGGCATGCCCGCCCACCACGCCGCGCCCCATCATCGACTGCGCCAGGTGGGCAAGGAACACCGGGGCCACGCCACGCCGCTCCATGGCGGCGCAGGCAGCATCCAGTGTCAGCCCGTTCAGGTCCTGGCTGCGGGCGGCGCACAGGCTGGCCAGCTCCTGCGCGGCCTTGTGGCTGGCCAGGCGCTCGGCCAGGCGGCGCAGGTTTTCGATGAGCACCACGCGCAGCGTGGTGGGCAACGCCCACAGCTCGCCCTGGCTCAGCTCGCGGGTCTCCTGGTAAGCGTTCAGGTACTGCACGAGCAGCGATTCATCGAACGCACTGTCGGTATGGGCCACAAACGACCAGGCCACACCGTACACACGCGGCAGGCCCACCAGCGGAGCGTCTTTGAGCACGGGCAGCGAGCGGTAGTAACGCGGCGGTAGCCCGGCCCGGATCTCCTTGAGCTGGCTTTCGATCAAATGGAAGTTGTCAAACAGCCATTCAGCGGCGGGGCTGATCGCATGCTCGTCATGCGGTGCGTCAAACAGGTAGCGGTACGCGCCCCGTAGTGCGCGGATGTTGCTCTGCAGACGCGGGTAAAACGTGGTGCGGCCAAAGGGCGCCTTGCCTGCGTCGTGGGAGGAACCGAGGTGCCGGCCATGCTCTTCGAAGCGGGCCACGCCAAACACTTCGGCCCGCAGGGGCTCCAGCACCGAGCCTGCCCGGGCATCGAGCATGCGGTCCATCGCGTAGGGAACCCAGGGCCATGGTGTGCGTAAGCCCATGCGCGCGCGCCCTACCGCACCAGCGATACAGCCCCCACCAGCAAGGTGACCAGCAGTGCAACCGTCACCACATGCTCTGCCACCTGGGCCTGCAGCCATGCAGCGCCACCGAGCAACCGGTCCAGCGGCCCCCGCAATGCGCCGCAATGCACCAGGTGTTCACCCAGATGGGAGAGTTCCAGCAGCGATATGTCTGCCGGCTGCCCCACGGAAGACGTGTCCCACGCAGAGGTAAGGTTGGATGGATGGGACATGGACGGCTCCTGGTACACAAGTGAATGGCGCAACCACATGGCGGGTACGCTCCGATCCTCTTGTACAAGGGGCACATGCTGCGCGTCTGTGCGCTGTCGAACAGACCCCAGCCAGTCTGATTTTTGCCCATGCACCTCACCACCTGATGCCTGGCCTCGCTGGCAAAGCGACTGGCGAGGTGGGTAGCGTTGAAGTCAACTACAACGCTACTATTTGTATAGCGCACAGCGCAATAAATCAAAGCACTAGCGGTCGATTTGATCCAAAAATAACGAATCAAACACTGCTCGGTACCAGCACGGCAGAAGCCAGCGCCGGTCCATCACTGGACTACGACTTTTCAGAGGACACGTTGAACGCCCACCACCGTGCGCCCGCACCGCTCAGGCAACCTGGGCGGCCTCGCGCAGGCTGTCCACCAGCGCCCGCAGCCCGGCCAGGTAGGAGTGGGGACCGAAGCCCTGCACCGTGGCCTTGACGGCGGGCGAGATGATGGAGTGCGCGCGCCAGGCCTCGCGCGCGGCGATATTAGACATGTGCACTTCGATCACCGGGAAAGGCATGGCCTTGATGGCGTCGTGCAGCGGCACGCCGTGCTGTGTCAGCCCCGCAGGATTCACGAGTGCGCCCTGCGCTGCATCGATGTTCGCGTGCAGGAAGTCGATGAGCGCGCCCTCGTGGTTGGACTGCACGATGTCGAGCTCCACACCCAGCTCTGTAGCGAGCTTGAGCAAACGCTCGTTGATCTGGGCCAGCGTGGTGGTGCCGTAGATATGGGGTTCGCGGCGCCCGAACAGGTTGAGGTTGGGGCCGTGGAGGATGAGAATTTTCATGGGGTGTTCAGGGTTGGGAGCGGCTGACAAAGCTCAGCGAAGCGGTTCTGGCTAGGCGCTGCGTCGCAGGCAGTGCGAATAGCACGACAAGACGCAGTAACGACGCCAGAAGAGTTTTGCCAGGCGCTCTTACTTGCGGATGCGGGCGAGTTCGTCGTTGTAGAGCTTGACGATCGCCGGGTCATAGGTGGCCGCGAACTTCTCGATCACGGGCTTGGCGATCTGCTGCATGCGCGCCAGCTCGGCGGGCGTGATCTCGTTGTAGGCCATGCCTTTGGCCTGCAGGTCCCCCACCGAACGCTGCGCTGCAGCGCGGCTCACCTGGCGCTGGTAGCCACGCGACTCGTTGGCAGCGTCGTGCATCATCTTCTGCTCAGCGGGGGTGAGCTGGTCCCAGAACTTCTTGCTCACCAGCACGATGTTGGCGGCGTACACGTGGTTGGTGGCGCTCACGTACTTCTGCACCTCGAACATCTTGTTCGACAGGATCACGGCATAGGGGTTCTCCTGGCCGTCCACGGCCTTGGCTTCCAGCGCGCCGTACAGCTCGGCAAACGGCATGGGCACGGGGTTGGCCTTGAAGGCCTTGAAGGTCTCCAGGAACACCGGGTTGGGGATCACGCGCAGCTTGAGTCCATCAAAATCATCGGCCTTGGTGATGGGGCGCCTGCTGTTGGTCACGTTGCGAAAACCGAGGTCCCAGTAGCCCAGGGCCACCAGGCCCTTCTCGGGCAATCGGGCGATCAGCGCCTGGCCCAGCGGGCCGTCGAGCAGCGCATCGGCCT
The DNA here is from genome assembly GCF_007993815.1 of Acidovorax delafieldii. Taxonomy (GTDB): domain Bacteria; phylum Pseudomonadota; class Gammaproteobacteria; order Burkholderiales; family Burkholderiaceae_C; genus Acidovorax; species Acidovorax delafieldii. Next base: position 362,468 of record NZ_VJWE01000016.1, on the reverse strand, counting down.
GCGCAAAGTTGGCCACCGAGAAGGGGAAGTCCACCAGGCCGAATTCCTTGACGATACCGGCCAGCGAGGTGGTGGCCGGGGCCGACATCTGCTGCACACCGCCCTGCAGCGCCGACTGCTGCTGCATCTCGTTGCCCAGCTGCGAGGCGGGGAACTCCATCACCTTCATCTTGCCGCCGCTCTTGGCCGCCAGCAGCTCGCCAAAACGCTTGACGCCAAAGCTCACGGGATGGTCGGCATTGTTCAGGTGTCCGAAGCGGATCACGCGCTCCTGCTGCGCGGCGGCGGGCAGCGCCATCAAGAAGGACAGGCCAGCGGCCGCCAGAAGGCAAGCAGTTTTTTTCACAGGGACTTCTCCAACAAAAAGAGACCAGCAATGTGCACACCAGGCCCGGAGTGCATCGGGAACTGCATCGTATGAATAAAGTGGAAACTGTTTCCACAGTAGAAACCCTTTAACAATTTTTGATACATTGCGCCCGAAGAACCAGCGCCTGGGTATCCTGGAAAAACCGGTCCACGATCACGAAGAGCCCCCGCCATGAGCAGCATCCTTGAACGCAGTTTCAAAGTCCTGGAGCACCTTGCCCCGCACCCGGAAGGCAAGGCCCTGTCGAGCCTGGCCTCCGAACTGGACATGCCACTGAGCGCCACGCACCGCCTGCTGGCCGAGTTGATCCGTTGCGGCTACGTGCGGCAGGACCAGAGCCAGGGCAACTACATGCTCACCATCAAGCTGGTGTCGCTGGGCCTGGGCTATCTGAGCGCCACGGGCGTGGTGGACATTGCCCAGCCCCTGCTGGACCGGCTGGCCGCCGAATCTGGCGAGCTGGTGCGTCTGGCCGTGGTGGACGGTGATGCGCTGACCTTTGTGGCCAAGGCGCAAGGGGCCGTGCGCGGCCTGCGCTACGACCCGGACATGGGCCTGTCGGTCAACCTGTCGTGCAGCTCGGCCGGCCATGCCTGGCTGTCCACGATGAGCGACGAAGAGGCCCTGGCCCTGGTAGCACGCCAGGGCTTTGGCAAGCCCGAGGACTACGGCCCCAACGCCCCCACCACCGTGAAGGCCCTGCTGGCCTACCTGCGCACCGCGCGGCAGAAGGGCTTCAGCACCATCGTCGAGGTGTTTGCTCCGGCCATGGCGGCCATGGCCGCGCCCATCCGACGGGGCAACGGCACGGTGATCGGGGTGGTGACCATTGCGGGCCCGCTGGTGCGCCTGACGCCCGAGCGCATGCAGGCCCTGGGCCCTGCCCTGCTGAACACCACGCACGAGCTGGCCATGGCCAGCGCGGGGTCGCCCCTGCTCAAAAAGCGCGGCTGAACCCCTTCAGCCCCTGGGCGCAAACAGCGCCAGGGTCTCGTGCGCAAACGCGCCCTCGATCTCCAGCATGCGCATCTTGGTGGTGGCGCCGCCACCGGCCGAAAAGCCGCCTGTCTTGCCGTTCGCAGCCAGGATACGGTGGCACGGCACCACAGGCGCAAACGGGTTGTGGCCCAACGCCTGACCCACGGCACGCGCAGCACCCGGCTCGCCCAATGCGGCAGCCATCTCGCCATAGGTCATGGTTTTGCCGGGTGGAATGCGGCGGGCCAGCTCGTACACGCGGGCGTGAAAGGGAGGCACGGCGTCGAGCGCCAGGGGCACATCACGCAGGTCGTCCTGCGCACCTTCAAGCAGGGCCACCACGCGTGCTGCCCAGGCTGCCACATCGGGTGGCATCGCACCTTCGGCGAGCTGCGGAAACCGGCGCTGCATGCGGGCACGCGTTGCCACCTCGCCCGCATCTTCCGGCAACTGCACCCCCACCAGCAGCGCCCCCCGCCATGCAATGCCGCAGTGGCCGATGGCCGTGGGGAACAGCGCATAGCCGCCTGTGGGGCGGTGCCCCGTGTCGTTGCCGTGCAGCTCTGTGGCCATTTGCTACTCTTTGAATAGCATTCAGGGCATGTAAATCAAGCGCCTCCGGCTCAATCAGCCCTCAGCGCTGCCCGCAACTGTGCACCCAGCTCGGGCTTGGCGGCAAACGGGTCGGTGGGGTTGCGGCCCATCATCACGTCTTCCATGCGCGTCTGCACCGAGGCCAGGGCCTTGGGGTGGCTGTAGATGTAGAACTGGCCCTGGGCGGCGGCGTCGAAGACCTTTTGCGCGACCTCGGAAGCAGTCACCTTGCCACTGCCCACGGCCTTGTCGCTCATGGCCTGACCGATGAGCTGGCTCTTGGTGGGCTTTTCGGCAGGCAGGTCGCCTGGGCGGTTGCGGTGGCTTTGGTTGATGCCGGTGGGCACAAAGAACGGGCACAACACGCTGGCGCCGATCTGGTCAGTGACCAGCGATAAATCCTGGTACAGCGTCTCCGACAGGCTGACCACTGCGTGCTTGCTCACGTTGTAGATGCCCATGTTGGGCGCCGCCAGCAGGCCCGCCATGCTGGCGGTGTTGATGATATGGCCGCGCCAAGTGGGGTCGGCCTTGGCCGCTGCCAGCATCATGGGGGTGAACAGACGCACGCCGTGCACCACACCCCACAGGTTCACGCCCAGCACCCACTCCCAGTCCTTGACCGAGTTTTCCCACACCAGGCCGCCCGCGCCCACGCCTGCGTTGTTGAACACCAGGTGCGGTGCGCCAAAGCGCTGCTGCACGTCGGCGGCGAGTTGCTCCATCTGGGCGGCGTTCGACACGTCCACCTTGCGCGCCAGCACCTGGGCGCCTGCGGCCTGCATCTCGGCCGTGGCAGCGTCGAGCGCGTCCTGTTGCACATCGACCAGCACCAGGTTCATGCCCAGGCGAGCGCCAATGCGCGCGCATTCCAGGCCAAAGCCCGAGCCTGCGCCGGTGAGGACGGCGGTTTTGCCGGCAAAGTTGTCGATCATGTTTTGTGTCTCCTAGGGGTTATCGATGGATGATGGGGTGCGGTCGTGAAACACGGGACGGCTCTCATGCCGACACATAGCTTCGACCAACGCCGCCCGAACGCGCAGAGCGCATCGGGCGCAATGCGATCAAAAAGGCGGGTGTTTTTCAGGACGCCGACGTCACCGGCCGCAGCACGTAGCCGATACGGGGAAAGTGAACGTGCACCGTGCCCGCACGCGGGTCGGTACGGCGCAAGGTGTAGCGGGTGCGGGTGGCGGCAATCAGCTCGCCTTCCGTGGGCTCTGTGCCAAAGCTCTCGGCGGCAATCGTGACCTGGGTACCCAGCGGGATGCCGTGCTCGTCCTGGAACAGGTCGTCGGTCAGCGGCAGCGGCTCCATGCCCGCGGCCACGGTGATGGCGTCGGCGGCACTGAACTTCTCCATGCGGCCGTGGCCCAGCGCAGCGATGCGGTCCATCCACTCCAGCACGGCGGGTGTGGCGGCAAAGATGTCGGCCATCACGGGCACGCACTGGCGCGTGAACCACAGCGGGTGGTAGGCCGCAAAGTCGGCCAGGCAAGGCTCGGCGCCGAACAGGAAGTCGTGTTCCTCTGCCATGTGCGCAATACGCCGCAGGTACGAGCGGTAGGCGGCCGTGGCATCGGCCGGGCGCAGGCGCTGCATGCCCGCGCTCATCTCGCGTCGGTCTTCGCCAAACACTTGCGCGGCCGCCGGCGGCAGGTTGGCAAACAACACGGCGGCGCCCTTGGGCTGCAGGTTGTAGGCCATGGCAGCCCAGAACAGCGTGGTGTCGGCCCACTGCGCAAACACGCGCGACACGCCTTTGAGGTGCGGCGGATACAGCACGGGTTCGGGATGCTCATGCTCCAGCACATCGCAGATCAGGGCCGAGTCGCAATAAATGTCGGCGCCGATCTGCAAGAACGGCGTCTTGCGATACCCGCCGGTCAGCGCCACCACATCGGGCTTGGGCATGACGCTGGGGATGATGACGGACTTCCAGGCCAGCTGCTTGAAGCCGAGCACCGCACGGATCTTTTCGGAAAACGGGGACGAGGGGTAGTGGTGCAGGATGAGGTGGGACATGGGTTTCTCCGCAAAATTCTGTGGGATGGCTCAGGCCGGAAGTGCGCGGTCCAAGATGGCGTCAAGGTTGACACCCGCGCCCAGCGTGCCAAAGCTGTAGCCCCAGTCACCAGAGAGGCGCGAGTCGCAAAACGCGCGGAACACTGCGCCGGGCGCACTGCGCAGCAACAGGGCCGCCTGCACTGCCAACGCTACATCCTGGGCGAGTCGCCGGGCCTCGGCCTCGGTGGTCATGGCGTCTACACGCAGGGGCAGTGCGCCGGCCAGACGGTCCAGCGCCGGGTGAGCGCCGCGTGCGGGTGCCAGTTCGGCGTCCAGCGCTGCAGCGGTGTCGGCGCGGCGCACGGCGCGCATCAAATCCAGCGCCATGATGTTGCCCGCGCCTTCCCAGATGGAGTTGAGCGGCATCTCGCGGTAGATGCGAGCCATCACGCCCTCGCCGCCCTCCTCCACATAGCCGTTGCCGCCCAGGCATTCCATGGCCTCCTGCGCAAACACGCTGCCGCGCTTGCACACCCAGAACTTGGCGACGGGCGTGAGCAGGCGGGCCATCACGGCTTCGTGCTCGCTAGTGGCCTTCTTGTCGAAGGCGCTGGCCAGGCGGATTGACAACGCGGTGGCGGCTTCGCTCTCCAGCGCCAAATCGGCCAGCACGTTGCGCATCAGCGGCTGCTCGATGAGCTTTTTGCCAAAGGCCGAGCGCTGGCGCGTGTGGTGCAGCGCAATGCTGAGCGCCTGCCGCATCAGGCCGCTGGTGCCCAGGGCGCAGTCCAGGCGCGTCATGGTGCCCATCTCCAGGATCTGCGCCACGCCCCGGCCCTCCTCGCCCACGCGCCAGGCCATCGCGTCGATGAACTCGACCTCGGAGCTGGCGTTGGCGTGGTTGCCCAGCTTGTCCTTCAGGCGCTGGATGCGAATGGTGTTGACCGCACCTTCACCACCATCAGGCAACACACGCGGCAGGAAGAAGCAGGTGAGCCCGCCGGGCGCCTGCGCCAGGATCAGGAAGGCATCGCACATGGGCGCCGAGAAAAACCATTTGTGGCCGGTGATGCGATAGCGCGCGCCCCAGGCATCGTCGCCGTCGTGGACAGCCTGTGTGGTGTTGGCACGCACGTCCGATCCGCCCTGCTTCTCGGTCATGCCCATGCCCATGGTGAGCGCGGATTTCTGCGAGAACAGCGCCAGGCGCGGGTCGTACTGCGTGTTTGCCAAACCCTTGCTCCAGTCCGCCCATACCGCTGAATTGCCTCGCAGTGCCGGGGTCACGGCGTAGCTCATCGACACGGGGCACAGCACCGAGGGCTCGGCCTCGGTGAACAGCATGAAGCCCGCCGCGCGCTCCACATGCGCGTGGCCCGTGTCCTGGCGCGACCAGGGCGTGGCATGCAGACCGTGGCGCAGCGCGGCGCCCATCAGCGCGTGGTAGCTGGGGTGGAACTCCACCACATCCGTGCGGTGGCCAAAGCGGTCGTGCGTGCGCAGCTGGGGCTTGTGGGTGTTGGCCAGGCGCGCGTGGGTCAGCATCTCGGCCGAGCCCATCTCGGCGCCCAGCGCGGTGAGGCCCTCCACACCCAGGCCAGGTGCATGCAAGCTCAGCGCGTCCTGCAGCGGCTGATTGGTGGTGAACAGGTTCACATCCGCCCACGGCGTGCTCTGGTTGAAGACGTCATGGGTACGCGCCAGGGTGGCGGTGGGCAAGGTCATGTCGGCTCCTTCACGGGTGGGCTGTGTGAATGGTCGAAGGGGCTGCGGCTGTGTCAGCCTGCCTTTCGCAGCATTTCAATGTGCGGGATATCGTCTTCCAGGTACTCGTCGGAGACCGCCTCAAAACCCAGGCTGCCGTAGAAGCCCCGCAGGTGCGCTTGCGCACTGATGCGGATGCCCCGGTCCGGCCACGCCTGGCTGCAGCGGGCGATGCCCTCCTGCATCAGCGCCCGGCCTGTGCCGTTGCCGCGCGCGTCCTTGGCGGTGACCACGCGGCCAATCGAGGGCTCGGGGTAGTTCACGCCCGGGTCCACCACGCGCAGGCACGCTTGCAGCGCACCCGCCTCGTCGTAGCCCAGCAGGTGGTAGGACTTTTTGTCCGCTTCGTCCGGGTCCTGGTAGGGGCCCTGCTCCAGGATGAACACCTTGCAGCGCAGGGCCAGGGCGTCATGCAGCGCATGCACGCCCAGGTCATCGAAGCGGGCCCAGGTCCACTTCAGCATCATCAGATCAGCTTGACCAGTTGCTTGCCAAAGTTCTTGCCTTTGAGCAGGCCCAGGAAGGCCTCGGGCGCGGCGGCAATGCCTTGGGCAATGGTTTCGCGCGGGCGCAGCTTGCCGGTGCCGACCAGCGTGCCCAGCTCCTTGAGGGCATCAGGCCAGACTTCCATGTGCTCGCTGACGATGAAACCTTCGACCTTCATGCGGTTGATGAGCATGAGCGCGGGGTTGGCCATGGGCAGCGGTGCGCCATCGTAGCCGGCGATCATGCCGCACAGGGCGATGCGGCTGAAGGCGTTCATGCGCAGCATGACGGCATCCATGATCCAGCCGCCCACGTTCTCGAAGTAGCCATCGATGCCGTTGGGGCACGCTTCCTTCAGGGCCTTGGACATGGCCTTCACGTCGCTGTGTTGCTTGTAGTCGATGCAGGCGTCAAAGCCCAGTTCTTCCACTGCGTACTTGCACTTGTCGGCACCGCCCGCAATGCCCACCGCGCGGCAGCCACGGGCCTTGGCCAATGCGGCAAAGGCGCTGCCTACGGCGCCGGTGGCGGCGCTCACCACCACGGTGTCGCCTTCCTTGGGCGCAATGATCTTGACCAGGCCGTACCAGGCCGTGACACCCGGCATGCCCACGGCGCCCAGGTAGTGCGACAGCGGCACATGGGTCGTATCAACCTTGCGCAGCGCGCCGGGCTGGTCGGCATTGACCACGCTGTATTCCTGCCAGCCGCCCATGCCCACCACCTTGTCGCCCACGGCGTACTTGGGATGCTTGCTCTCGGCCACTTCACCCACGGTGCCACCGATCATGACTTCGCCCAGCGCCTGCGACGCGGCGTAGCTCTTGCTCTCGTTCATGCGGCCGCGCATGTAGGGGTCCAGGCTCAGGTAGTGGTGGCGCACCAGCACCTGGCCGTCCTGCAGCGGGGGCGCGTCGGTCGCGACCAGCTTGAAGTTGCTGGCCACCGCTTCGCCCTGGGGACGGTTGTCGAGAACGATTTGTTGGTTGCGTGGCATGGAAAGCTCCTTCAGAAAATTCAATACTATGTTTTTGATAGCTGCCAGCGCATATATCCATTGCGCTTGCAGGCAAAAAGGCTTTAAAACCTGCTGGCGACCTCAACCACTGGCTCAGTCGGTGGAGATGACCTTGAGGTCATTCACATTGCGCCCGTCCACCGGCAGGCGCTTGACGTACTTGAACGTGCCGGTGGCGTGGCAGCACACCCTGCCTTGGGCGTCGTACACCGTGCCCTCGGTGAACGCCATGGTGGCCGTGCGGTGAATCAATCGCCCCTTGGCCACCAGCGGCCCGCGCGCGGGCTGCATGAAGCTGGTCTTCATCTCGATGGTGACCACACCCATGTCCGGCGTCACGCTGCGCGCGGCCGTCGCCATGGTCACGTCCAGCAGCGTCATCGACGCCCCGCCGTGGGTCACGGCAAACGAGTTCAGGTGCTCAGGCTTGGCTTCGTAACGCAGCTCGGACTCGCCGTCCTCCATGCGGTGCAGCGTGAAGCCCAGGTGGCTGACAAAGGGAATTTCGACACCAAAACTGATCAAGGTTTGTTCCTTTGGAAATGTAGGTCGCAACTGGCGCGGCACAGGCGAGGGACGCAGAGCAAGGGCCGCCCCGCAGCGATTGCGTCGTCCCCCTTCCCGAATCGCTCAGCGATTCGAGAGAAGGGGGAAGCGGCGCAGCCGCTCAGGGGGATGTTCACCCTCCGGTCACAATGCTCACGCCGCCGTCCACCGCCAGCCATTGGCCGGTGATGTGCTTGCCCGCATCCGACGCATACAGCGCGCACAGGCCCTTCAGGTCTTCATCATCGCCCAGGCGGCCCAGGGGGGCGTGGGCAGCCAGCGCTTCTTCGCCCATGGCCTTGAGTGTGCCCACCGTCATCTTGCTCGGGAAGAAGCCCGGGCAGATCGCGTTGACACGGATGTTGTAGGCCCCCCATTCGGCCGCCAGCGCCCGTGTGAAGTTGATCACCGCGCCCTTGGAGGTGTTGTAAGCAATGGTGTTCATGCCCTTGGGGTTGCCGCCCAGGCCGGCGATGGACGCCACATTGATGATGCTGCCGCTGCGGCGGCCGATCATGCTGTGCTTGGCGATGTGCTGGCTCAGGATGAAGTACCCACGCACGTTGAGGTTCATCACCTTGTCCCAGGCCTCCACGGGGTGGTCTTCAGCCGGAGAGCCCCAGGCCGCGCCTGCGTTGTTGACCAGGATGTCCACATGGCCCAGGCGCTGCAAGGTCTCGTCGGCCAGGCGGCGGATGTCCTCTTCCTTGGCGCAGTCGGCGGCAATCCAGCGCGCGTCGATGCCTGCGGCTTGCAGGTCGGCCGTGGCTTCCTCCAGGTCAGACGCCTTGCGCGAGCTGAGCACGATCTTGGCGCCCGCCTCGCCCAGCGCGTGGGCCAGTTGCAGGCCCAGGCCGCGCGAGCCGCCGGTCACCAGGGCGGTCTTGCCCGTCAGGTCAAACAGTTGTTGGATGGTGCGTGTCATGTGAATGTCTCCTTGGATTTTTGCCAGTCGATGGATGTTCTCGGGCCACAGCCCGGCGCTGGGATGCGCCAGCCAGGGGGTGGAATACAGGCAGCCATTGTGCGGCGCCAGAAGGCTGCATTGTGTCGCCGCCGCGTCCGCTCCGCAGTGGGCCGGCCAGGTGGCTACAGCGGTGCCGCAGCGTCAGCCCTGAGGGTCGGCCTTGAGCCGCGCACGCACGGCGATCAGCACCACGCCCACGGCAGCGACCACGCCCCCGCCCACCATCAGCACCCAGCCCGTGGCCGTGTCGGTGCGGGCGGTGGCAATGCCCAGCACCAGCGTGAGCAGGCCGCCGTAGATCAGCGCCCAGATGATTTTGTGCAAGCGCTGCAGGGTGTGCGCAGCGGCCATCAGAACGCCTCTTCCGGAAAGCTGGCGCAGGTCGCGTCGCGCGTGCTGACCACTTGAAGCCAGGCGCCGATCTTGGGCAGCTCGTAATGGAAGAAAAAGCGCATTGCGCCCATGCGGCCCACGCTGGCGGGCTGCGCCAGGGCTGCATCGGCCGCCAGGGTGGCCAGCGCCACGTCCAGCCACACCCAGGCCAGCACCGTGTGGCCAAAGGCCTGCATGTAGGGCACTGCGTTGGACAGCGCATCAGCGGGTTGGCCCGTGGCCCAGGCGGCCTTGGTGGCCGCGCCCACGTCCTGCAGCGCCTTGCCCAGCGCGTTGGCGTGGGCAGCCAGCGCGGGCACCTGGATGGCGCGCTCGATGGTGGCGTTGATGCGCCCGGCCAGCAGTTGCAGGCCCCGGCCGCCTTCCATCAGCACCTTGCGGCCCAGCAGGTCCATGGCCTGGATGCCGTGGGTGCCTTCGTGGATCATGTTCAGGCGGTTGTCGCGCCAGTACTGCTCCACCGGGAAGTCGCGCGTGTAACCGTAGCCACCGTGGATCTGGATGGCCAGACTGTTGGCCTCCAGGCACCATTCGCTGGGCCAGCTCTTGGCGATGGGGGTCAGCACCTCCAGCAGCAGGCGGGCTTCGTCGGCCGCAGCGGCATCGCCCGTGTGTTGCTCGTCCACCAGCCGCGCGCAGAACAGGTTGAGCGCGAGCGCGCCCTCGCCATACGACTTTTGCGCCAGCAGCATGCGCTTGACGTCTGCGTGCTCCACGATGCGCACCTGGGGCTGGGCGGCGTCTTTCACCACGGCCGCCGCGCCGTCCTTGGGGCCCTGCACGGGGCGGCCCTGGGGGCGGTTCTTGGCGTAGTCCAGGCTGGCGTAATAGCCCGCCAGGCCCAGCATGGTGGCGGCCATGCCGATGCCAATGCGCGCCTCGTTCATCATGTGGAACATGCAGTGCAGGCCCTTGCTGGGCTGGCCGACCAGGTAACCCACCGCGCCTGCCTGGCCATCCACGGGGTACTTGCCCTCGCCAAAGTTCAGCAGCGTGTTGGTGGTGCCGCGCCAGCCCAGCTTGTGGTTCAGGCCCGCCAGCGCCACGTCGTTGCGCACGCCGGTCAGCTGGCCGTTGGTGTCCACCAGCTTCTTGGGCACGATGAACAGCGAGATGCCCTTGGTGCCGGGCACCAGCTTGCCGTCTGGCCCCGGAATCTTGGCCAGCACCAGGTGCACGATGTTTTCGGTCAGCTCATGGTCGCCCGAGCTGATCCACATCTTGTTGCCCTTGAGGCGGTAGCGGGGGCCGAGCGGGTCGCTCTCAAAGCCCTCGCCATCCGGCACGGCGCGTGTGGCCACGTCGGACAGGGACGAGCCCGCCTGTGGCTCCGACAGGCACATGGTGCCCGACCAGCGGCCGTTGAATTCATTGAGCGCAAACACCTGCTTTTGCAGATCGGTGCCATGCACCATGAGCAGGTTGGCGTTGCCCGAGGTCAGCAGGTTGGACCCAATGCTGATCGAGGCGGCCGCGAAAAAGCTGTTGGCCGCAGCCTCCACCGTGTAGGGCAGTTGCATGCCGCCAATGTCGTAGTCCTGCGCGGCGCTCAGCAGACCCGACTCGGCGTAGGCGCGCCGTGCTTCGTAGGTGGCTTGCGGCAGCACCACGCGCAGCGTGCCGTCGGGCTCGGTCTCGGTGCGGGGTTCTTCGGTGTCCACCACGCGGTTGAAGGGGGCGTACTTCTCGCGGGCGATGCGCTCGGAGGTGTCGAGCACGGCATCGAAGGTTTCGCGGGAGTGGTCTGCAAAGCGCTCGCGGGCTTGCAGCTTCTCGGCGTTCAGCCACTGGTAGAGCAGGAAATCGACGGTGGGACGTAGGCTCATGGCATTTCAGGGTTAAAACAGCCCCAGGCGCAGATAAATCATGCGCCAGCAGCTATCAAATAAGGAGTAAACGGCGCAGGAGTGAGGAGGAACATGCTCCCATCCCTTGCCACCATCAGGCGCCAGCGGGCGACGGTGCCGCGTCTTCGCGCGGTGGCAGTGCGGCAATGGTGCCTTGCGCCACGGCGCACAGCTTTTCGGTGCCTGCCTGCACCACCAACACATCGCAGCGGCACACCGCCTGCGCGCGGCCATGGTGCACCGCCTGCGCACGGGCGATGAGCAGTTCGCCCACCGCAGGGCGCAGGTAGTTGATCTTGAACTCGGAGGTGACCACGGGCACCCGCATCGCGGTGCCTCCCGCGTAGGTCAGGGCGTTGTCGGCCACATAGCTCAGCACGCCCCCGTGCACAAAACCATGCTGTTGCAGCAACTGGGGCGTGATGGGCAGGTGCAGCTCGCAGTGCCCAGGGGACAAGGCATGCAGCCGCGCCCCCACCAGGATGCTGAACGGCTGCGATGCCAGTACCTCACGCCCCATGGCCAGGAAGACCTCGGGCGACACCACGACATCGGGGATGTCGGTGCGCGGTGGCGACGAGGCCTGCCCGGACATGGCTTACAGCACCTCGAAAATGCCCGCAGCGCCCATGCCGCCGCCAATGCACATCGTCACGCACACCTTCTTGGCGCCACGGCGCTTGCCTTCGATGAGGGCGTGGCCCGTGAGGCGCTGGCCCGACACACCGTAGGGGTGGCCCAGAGCGATGGCGCCGCCGTTCACGTTCAGACGGTCCGCCGGGATGCCCAGCTTGTCGCGGCAGTACAGCACCTGCACGGCAAAGGCTTCGTTCAGCTCCCACAGGTCGATGTCCTGCACCGTGAGGCCCAGCTTCTTCAGCACCTTGGGCACGGCAAACACGGGGCCGATGCCCATTTCGTCAGGCTCGCAACCGGCCACTGCAAAGCCGAGGAAACGGCCCAGGGGCTTGAGGCCCTTCTTGCTGGCGTACTCTTCGCTGGTGATCACGCAGGCACCGGCGCCATCAGAGAACTGGCTGGCATTGCCGGCCGAGATCAGGCCACCGGGCAGTGCCGACCGCAGGCCACTGATGGCCTCCACCGTCGTGCCTTCGCGTGTGCCTTCGTCGCGGCTCACCGTCACTTGCTTGGTGATCAGGCCCAGCGTCTTGTCAGCCACACCGGCAGTCACGGTGATGGGGGCGATTTCTGCATCGAACAAGCCGTTGGCCTGAGCGGCACAGGCCTTTTGCTGGCTGCCTGCACCGTACTCGTCCATGGCTTCGCGGCCGATGTTGTAGCGCTTGGCCACCTGCTCGGCGGTCTGCAGCATGCTCCAGTAAATCTCGGGCTTTTGCTTGGCCAGAGCCAGGTCCTGGATCATGTGCAGGTTCATCTCCTGCTGCACGCAGGAGATGCTTTCAACACCACCGGCCACGAACACATCGGCTTCGCCTGCGATGATGCGCTGGGCGGCCATGGCAATGGTCTGCAGGCCCGAAGAGCAAAAGCGGTTGACCGTGACGCCGGAAGCGGTGATGGGCAGACCGGCCTTCAAGGCGATCTGGCGCGCGATGTTGCTGCCGGTGGCGCCTTCAGGCGTGGCGCAACCCATGATGACGTCGTCCACGTCAGCGCCATCAATGCCGGCGCGCAACACGGCGTGCTGCACGGCATGGCCGCCCAGGGTGGCGCCATGCGTCATGTTGAACGAACCCTTCCAGCTCTTGGCGAGCGGCGTGCGGGCGGTGGAAACAATCACTGCGGAGGTCATGTGAATTCCTTTGATTCTGTAGATGGGTGCACGCGGCTATTTACTGGAAGGCCTTGCCTTCGGCGGCCAGCTTGGCCAGCAGCGGAGCGGGCTTCCAGAACGCTGCGTCATCCAGCGGGTTCTTGGCAAAACGGTCCATGGCCTGCACCACGTTGAACAGACCCACTTCGCTGGCGTAGTGCATGGGGCCGCCACGGTGGATGGGGAAGCCGTAGCCGGTCAGGTACACCATGTCGATGTCGCCGGACTTGCTGGCAATGCCGTCTTCCAGGATGTGCGCGCCTTCGTTGACCAGTGCGAACACAAGGCGCTGCACGATTTCTTCGTCCGAAATCTTGCGCGGCGTGATGCCCAGCTCCTTGCGGTGGTCTTCGATCATCTTGTTGACCAGGTCGCTCGGGATCGCGTCGCGCTTGCCGGCCTGGTAGTCGTACCAGCCTGCGCCGGTCTTCTGGCCGAAGCGGCCCAGTTCACACAGCTTGTCGGCCGTGCGGCTGTACTTCATGTCGGCGCGCTCGACGGAGCGGCGCTTGCGGATGGCCCAGCCAATGTCGTTGCCCGCCAGGTCGCCCATGCGGAACGGGCCCATGGCAAAGCCAAACTTTTCGATGGCCTTGTCCACCTGCTGGGGAGTGCAGCCTTCGTCCAGCAGGAAGCCAGCCTGGCGGCTGTACTGCTCGATCATGCGGTTGCCGATGAAACCATCGCACACGCCCGAGACCACGGAAGTCTTCTTGATCTTCTTGCCGATGGCCATCACGGTGGCCAGCACATCCTTGGCGGTCTCCTTGCCACGCACCACTTCCAGCAGCTTCATCACGTTGGCAGGGCTGAAGAAGTGCATGCCCACCACGTCCTGCGGACGCTTGGTAAACGCTGCGATCTTGTCCACGTCAAGCGTGGAGGTGTTGGAGGCCAGGATGGCGCCGGGCTTGGCCACAGCGTCGAGTTGCTTGAACACGGCTTCCTTGACGCCCATCTCTTCAAACACGGCTTCGATGATGAGGTCGCAGTCCTTGAGATCGTCGTAGCTCAGCGTGGTGCTCAGCAGGGCCATGCGCTGCTCGTACTTGTCCTGCTTGAGCTTGCCCTTCTTGACCTGGGCTTCGTAGTTCTTCTTGATCGTGGCCACGCCACGGTCCAGGGCTTCCTGCTTCATCTCCAGGATCTTGACGGGGATGCCTGCGTTCAGGAAGTTCATGGAAATGCCGCCGCCCATGGTGCCCGCGCCAATCACGCCCACCAGCTTGATGTCGCGCTTGGGGGTGTCAGAGGCCACATCAGGGATCTTGCTCGCCGCACGCTCGGCCATGAACAGGTGGCGCAGTGCGCGCGACTCGGGCGTCCACATCAGGTTGATGAAGATCTCGCGCTCGACCAGCATGCCTTCGGCGAACTTCTTCTTGGTGGCGGCTTCAACAGCGTCCACGCACTTGGCGGGTGCGGGGAAGTTCTTGGCCATGCCCTTGACCATGTTGCGCGCGAACTGGAAGTACGCGTCGCCTTCGGGGTGCTTACAGGGGAAGTTGCGCACCAGGGGCAGCGGGCGGGCATCGGCCACGCTTTGCGCGAATGCCAGGGCTTCTGCCGCCAGCGACTCGGCCGACGCGGCCATCTTGTCAAACAGCTTCTGGCCGGGCACGGCGCCAATCATTTCACTCTTGACGGGCTCGCCGCTCACGATGAGGTTGAGCGCCGCTTCAACACCAATCACGCGTGGCAGGCGCTGCGTGCCACCTGCACCGGGGATCAGGCCCAGCTTGACTTCAGGCAGTGCAATCGAGCAGCCAGGCGCTGCAATGCGATAGTGGCAACCCAGGGCCAGCTCCAGCCCGCCGCCCATGGCGACGCTGTGCATGGCAGCCACAACGGGCTTGGCCGAGTTTTCAATGGCGGCAATCACCGACAGCAGGTTGGGTTCTTGCAGCGACTTGTCGGTGCCGAACTCCTTGATGTCGGCGCCGCCAGAGAACGCACCACCGGCACCGGTGATCACGATGGACGTGACCGCTGCATCGGCATTTGCACGGCCAAGGCCGTCCACGATGCCCTGGCGGGTCGCCAGACCGAGTCCGTTGACGGGAGGGTTGGCCATGGTGATCACGGCAACGGAGCCGTGGACTTTGTATTCAGCGGTCATGGTGCTGTTGTTCCTTGGAAAGTGAAAAAGAACGATCGTGCGTTTTTATTGTAGAGACTTCAAACCCATTTGGCGTGTCAATTTGTCCCGGGCGGGACAAGGGGGCTTGCAGTGCAACATTTGGTAGAGCAAAAAAAGAGGCGCCTTCAGCTATCGGGCGCCTCTTTTGGCCATGGTTTTTCAGAAATCGTCAGACTTCAAGCCATTCCTTGCGGATGTAGTTGTCGGCCCGCAGGCTGTCCGGTGTGCCCTGGAACACGATCGAGCCATGCCCCATGACCAGCGCGCGGTCCGAGATCTTCATGGCAATGGTCAGCTTCTGCTCGATCAACAGCACCGAGATGCCGCGCGACTTGATGGTCTGCAGGTACTGCCCCACCAGCTCGACGATCTTGGGTGCCAGACCCTCGGTGGGCTCGTCGATGATGATGAGGTCCGGGTCACCCATGAGCGTGCGGCACAGGGTCAGCATCTGCTGCTCGCCGCCCGACATCACGCCCGCCTCGGTGTGCTGGCGCTCCTTGAGTCGGGGGAACATCTCGTACATGTCGTCAAACGACCAGCGGCTGTTCTTGCCACTGCCCTTTTGGCCGAGCATCAGGTTCTGGTGCACGGTGAGGTTGGGGAACACATCGCGGCTTTCGGGCACATAACCCACCCCCAGGTGGGCGATCTCGTAGGCCTTCCTGCCATTGAGGTCCTGCCCCTTCCAGTTGAGTGTGCCCTCCCAGTCCACCAGACCCATGATGGCCTTCGCGGTGGTGGAGCGGCCCGAACCGTTGCGCCCCAGCAGGGCCACGATTTCACCGGGTTGTACGTCGAAGGTCACGCCATGCAGCACATGGCTCTTGCCGTAATAGGCGTGGAGATTTTCGATTTTCAGCATGTCAGTGTCCCGCCCCTTGCTCGTCCGCAACGACCGAGCCCAGATAGGCCTCTTGCACGCGCTGGTTGGCGCGCACCTTGTCGGGCGTGTCAAAGGCAATCACCTCGCCATACACCACCACAGCGATCTTGTCGGCCAGGCCGAACACCACGCCCATGTCGTGCTCCACCGTCAGCAGCGTGCGGCCTTCGGTCACTTCCTTGATGAGGTGGATGAAGCGTGAGGTCTCGGTCTTGCTCATGCCGGCCGTAGGTTCGTCCAGCAGGATGACGTTGGCACCGCCCGCGATGGTGATGCCAATCTCCAGCGCACGCTGCTCAGCGTAGGTCAGGTTCATCGCCAGCGTGTCGCGCTTCTTGTCGAGCTTGATCATTTCCATGAGCTGCTTGGCGCGCTCGTTGGCATCGTGCAGGTTCGACAGGAAGCGCAGGAACGTGTACTTGTAGCCCATGCTCCACAGCACGCCGCACCGCAGGTTTTCGAACACCGACAGCTTGGGGAAGATGTTGGTGATCTGGAAGCTGCGCGAGAGCCCGCGCCGGTTGATCTCGTACGGTGCCATGCCGTTGATGCGATGGCCATTCAGGATCACATCGCCGCTGGTGGGCGCAAAGCGCCCGCTGATCAGATTGAACAGCGTGGACTTGCCCGCACCGTTGGGGCCGATGATGGCCACGCGCTCACCGGGCGCGACGGCCAGGTTGGCGCCGCGGATGATCTCGGTCTTGCCAAAGCTCTTGCGCAAGTCGCGCAGTTCGAGCGCATAGGTTGGGTTGTCAGCCGCCATGGTTACAAAGCCTCCCCGCGCTTGATTTCATGTTCTATTTCTTCCTGGATCCTGCTCCACTGGCGCACAAATTGGCGGCGGCAGAGTTCGAACAGGGCAAAGCCCGTCACCATCACAAACACCCCACCAAACCAGCTGGTAAAGCCCTTGGCGTTGAGCGTGGCGCCCAGGAAGGTCAACTCTGGCCCCAGCGCGGCATTGAGCTGCAAGTGGTAGGTCATCTCGATCATGCAGGCCGCGCCCATCACACCCACCAGGGCAGTACCGCCCAGCGCAAGGTAAGAGGTCCACAGCTGGCGCAGCTTGCCGAACTTGGCCAGGCGCAGATTCATCATGATCAGGCTGGCCACGCCACCGGGCGCATACATCACCATGAACAGGAACACCAGGCCCAGATACAGCAGCCAGGCCTTGGACAGCTCGGACAGCAGCACAGAAGCCAGCACCAGCAGCACGGCACCAATGATGGGGCCGAAGAAGAAGGTGGCGCCGCCCAGGAAGGTGAACAGCAGGTAGCCACCCGAACGCACCACGTTCAGGCTGTCAGCACCCGTCACGATCTCGAAGTTGATAGTGGCCAGACCACCACCAATGCCGGCAAAGAAGCCCGCAATGATGAAGGCGAAGTAGCGCACGCGCTGCGTGTTGTAGCCAATGAACTCCACACGCTCGGGGTTGTCGCGCACTGCGTTCAGGATGCGGCCCAGCGGTGTGCCGGTGAAGGCAAACATCGCCGCAGTGCACACGAAGCAGTACACGGCGATCAGGTAGTACACCTGAATGGCAGGACCGAAGGTGATGCCGAAGAACGACTGGCCATACACGCGGTCGGTGGTGATGCCGCCTTCGCCCCCGAAGAACTCGGGGAACATCAGCGCCATCGAAGCCACCAGCTCGCCAATGCCCAGCGTGATCATGGCGAACGTGGTGCCCGACTTCTTGGTCGTGACAAAGCCCAGCAAGATGGCAAAGAAGGCCCCCGCCAGCCCGCCCACGATAGGAATCAGCACCAGCGGAATGCTGAAGCTGCCTTTGCTTGCCATGTTCATGGCGTGGATGGCTATGAACGAACCCAGACCGGTGTACACGGCATGGCCGAAGCTCAGCATGCCGCCCTGCCCCAACAACATGTTGTAGGACAGGCAGATGATGATGAGGTAGCCGATCTGCGAGAGCATGGTCAGCGCCAGGCTGCTGCGAAACAGCATGGGCGCCACGATCAGTGCTGCGGCAAACAGCGTCCAGATCACAAAGCGCCCGACGTTCCAGGGCTTGAACCGGTAGTGCGACGTGGCACTGGAGACAGGATGAGTGGTTGAATTCATGGCATCAGTCCTCCCGCGTGCCCAGAAGGCCCTTGGGGCGGAAGATCAGGATCAGCACGAGGAACAGGTACGGCAGGATGGGCGCCACCTGGGAAATCGTGAGCTTGAGCAAGGGATAGCCAAAGGTCTGGTCGGTCACCGCCACACCCACGGCCTTGAAGACGTGGATCAGCGAGTAGTCCAGCGCCACGGCAAAGGTCTGCACCACGCCAATCAGCAGCGAAGCGATGAAAGCACCGGCCAACGAGCCCATGCCACCCACCACCACCACCACGAAGATGATGGAGCCCACGGACGCCGCCATCGCAGGCTCGGTCACATAGGTGTTGCCGCCGATCACGCCCGCCAGACCCGCCAGCGCGGCTCCGCCACCAAACACCAGCATGAACACGCGCGGCACGTTGTGACCCAGTGCCTCCACCATTTCGGGGTACTTGAGAGCCGCCTGGATCACCAGCCCGATGCGGGTGCGTGTGAGCAGCAGCCACACCGACAGCAGCATCAGCAGCGCCACCAGCATCACAAACGAACGCGACTTGGGAAACTGCGTGCCGTACAGCGAGAACAGCGGGCCCTGCAATTGCTCTGGCAGGCCGTAAGGCACCGTGGAGCGCCCCCAGACCAGCTGCACGACCTCCAGAATCAGGTACGACAGCCCGAACGTGACCAGCAGCTCGGGCACATGGCCAAACTTGTGCACCCGGCGCAGGGCGTAGCGCTCGAACGCAGCCCCCAGCACAAACACCACAAGCGGTGCCAGCACCAGCGCAGGCCAGAAGCCCACCACCCCGGAGATGGTGAACGCGAAATAGGCACCCAGCATGTAGAAGCTGGTGTGTGCGAAGTTGAGCACGCCCATCATGCTGAAGATCAGCGTGAGGCCGGAACTCAGCATGAACAGCAGGAGCCCATAGCTCACGCCGTTCAGCAAAGAGATCACGAAAAACTCAGGATTCATTGGAATTTTTCATCACGGAGGGAAAAAAAAGGCCCGAGTACGTCGGGCCTCGAAGTTCTGGCGCCGAAACGCCAGCGCCGGATTTAGGGGCGCTTCATCTGGCACGACGTGGGCGTGCTGGCCACGTAGGGCTCGTAGTACTTCAGCGGCACGAAGGTATAGCCGGTGTTTTCCGAGTCGATGGGGTACTTGCCGCCGGCCTTTTCCCACTTGGAAATGAACAGGCCCTGCTGCAACTGGTGGTCGGTCTTGCGCATCTCGACTTCCCCGTTGAAGCTCTTGAACTTCATGCCTTCAAACGCTGCGGCCACCTTGACGGGGTCGGTGGACTTGGCTTTCACGAAACCTTCGGACAGCATGGTGAAGGCGTGGTACACGGCGCCGGTGTACATGTCGTCGTTGAACTTCTTCTTGTAGTCCACCACGATCTTGTTGAGCTCGCCCGGCAGGTTCATGTGGGCGTAAGCCACCATGTAAACGCGGCCTGCAGCGGCAGAGCCCATGGCAGTGGGGCTGCCGGTGACGGAGCCGTAGTAGGTGTAGAAGTTGACGTTGTTCAGGCCCGCGTCGTTGGCGGCCTTGATCAGCAGTGCCAGGTCAGAACCCCAGTTGCCGGTGATCACGCTGTCAGCGCCCGATGCCTTGATCTTGGCGATGTAGGGCGAGAAGTCACGCACCTGGGCCAAGGGGTGCAGGTCGTCGCCGACAAACTGCACATCAGGGCGCTTGCGCTGCATCATTTCCTTGGCGAACTTGGAGACCTGGTGGCCGTGCGAGTAGTTCTGGTTGATCAGGTAGACCTTCTTGACCTCTGGCAGGTCCTTCATGTAGGTCGTCAGCGCTTCCATCTTCATGGAGGTGTCTGCATCCAGACGGAAGTGCCAGTAGCTGCATTTGCTGTTGGTGAGGTCTGGGTCCACGGCAGCGTAGTTCAGGAACAGGACTTCCTTGCCGGGATTGCGTGCGTTGTGCTTTTCGAGCGCGTCCATGATGGCCAGTGCGGGACCAGAGCCGTTGCCCTGCACCACGTAGCGCGCACCCTGGTCCATGGCCGAGCGCAGGGCGCTGGTGGTTTCCTGCGGGCTGAGTTTGTTGTCGATGCCGATGATTTCAAATTTGACGCCGGCAGGGTTCTTCTTGTTGAACTCTTCAGCGATGAACTGGAAGCTCTTGAGCTGGTTCGTTCCCACGGCCGCCATCAGGCCAGACAGGGGGTCGAGCCAGGCGATTTTGACCGTCTCGCCCTTTTGAGCGAAGGCCCCGCCAGCGCTTGCCAAGATTACCGAGGCTGCTACAGCCTTAATAGCGAACTTCATGCTTTTGTCTCCTTGTAAATCGACACAACGCAGCGTACCGCGTTGCAACAAAGCGATGCTCAGGGATTGCCCCTACCAGCGTCGCACACGTGACTGGCGCTGCGCTCCCCCGAGCGCG
The DNA here is from genome assembly GCF_007993815.1 of Acidovorax delafieldii. GTDB lineage: Bacteria > Pseudomonadota > Gammaproteobacteria > Burkholderiales > Burkholderiaceae_C > Acidovorax > Acidovorax delafieldii. The sequence continues at coordinate 342,194 of NZ_VJWE01000016.1, read as the reverse complement.
CACCAGCCTGGGGCAGTGCAACAAATGGCGCTCGCAAGCGATGCGCGCACATGCATTGCCCCACCCTGATCACAGGCCGGGAAGCTTGTAATCCTTGAGCTGCTCACGCAGCTTGGTCTTGAGCATCTTGCCGGTGGCACCGAGCGGAATGGCATCGACAAACACCACGTCGTCAGGGATCTGCCACTTGGCCGTCTTGCCTTCGTAGAAGGCCAGCAGCGCTTCGCGCGTCACCTCTGCGCCAGGCCGCTTGACCACGGCCACGATGGGGCGCTCGTCCCACTTGGGATGAGGCATACCCACACACGCCGCCATGGCAATGGCGGGATGGGCCATCGCAATGTTCTCGATGTCGATGGAGCTGATCCATTCGCCACCGGACTTGATCACGTCCTTGCTGCGGTCGGTGATCTGCATGAAGCCGTCGGCGTCGATGGTGGCCACGTCACCGGTGGGGAACCAGCCCCTGCCCTGCGCGTCGCGCACCAGCGGGTCACCGCCCTCGCCCTTGAAGTAGCTGCCCACGATCCAGGGGCCCTTGACCAGCAGGTCGCCATAGGTCTTGCCGTCCCAGGGCAGCTCGTTGCCGTCGCCACCCACGATCTTCATGTCCACGCCATAGATCGCACGGCCCTGCTTTTGCAGGATCTTCATCTGCTCGTCCTTGGACATGACGAGGTGCTTGTTCTTCAGCGTGCACAGCGTTCCCAGCGGGCTCATCTCGGTCATGCCCCAGGCGTGCAGCACCTCCACACCGTAGTCTTCCTTGAAGGCGTGGATCATGGCGGGCGGGCAAGCCGATCCGCCGATCACCGTGCGGCGCAGTGTGGAGAACTTGAGGCCCGCAGGCTTCATGTGGCCCAGCATCATCTGCCACACGGTGGGCACGCCCGCCGCGTAGCTGACCTTCTCCGCTTCGATCAATTCGTAGATCGACTTGCCATCCATCGCCGGTCCGGGGAACACCAGCTTGCAGCCAGTGAGCGCGGCCGAGTACGGAATGCCCCAGGCATTGACGTGGAACATGGGCACCACGGGCAGCACCGAGTCGCGGGCCGAGAGGCACATGACATCAGGCAGCGCCGCAGCATAGGCGTGCAGCGTGGTGGAGCGGTGGCTGTACAGCGCGGCCTTGGGGTTGCCTGTGGTGCCGCTGGTGTAGCACATGCTCGATGCAGAGTTCTCATCGAACTCAGGCCATGCGTAGTCCGAAGACTGCGCACCAATCCAGGCTTCGTAGCTGGTCAGGCCGGGGATGCCGGTGTCGGCCGGCAGCTTATCGGCATCGCACAGGGCGACCCATTTCTTGACGGTGGGGCATTTGGTGTGCACCGCCTGCACCAGGGGCAGGAAGGTGGTGTCAAAGCACATCACCTGGTCTTCTGCGTGGTTGATGATCCAGGCGATCTGGTCGGGGTGCAGGCGTGGATTGACGGTGTGCAGCACGCGGCCCGATCCGCTCACGCCGAAATACATCTCCATGTGGCGATAGCCGTTCCAGGCCAGCGTGGCCACCCGGTCGCTGAACTGGAGCTTCAGGTCATCCAGCGCGTTGGCCAGGCGGCGGGCACGTGCGGCGAGGTCGCGGTACGTGTAGCGATGGATGTCCCCCTCCACCCGTCGGGACACGATTTCGGCGTCGCCGTGGTGGCGCTCTGCGAATTCGATCAGCGACGAAATCAGCAACGGTTGACTCTGCATCAAGCCCAGCATGAATACTCCTTGGATGTTGTAGTGAATGGAACGGTCATCGTAGCGCGCGTATCGGCGTCCGGGTGTCGCCGGCGTCGTGCCCCCGCACGCCGCTGGGATGAACCCACACACGCCGCACCACCACACCGGCATGGCATCGGCGGCGGCATGGTTGCGCGGTCGCTGGCCTCCGTGAACCGCAGCGGAGTGTGCGCCCGGCGGGCATGGCTGCCAACACTTGTCGTCCCACTGACAAAGGGCAAGGGAATACCCTGAACCGCCGGCACCGCTGCAGCGACAATCGGGCCCATGCTTTGCGCTGCCCCTTCCGCCCAACGATTCATTGCCGCCCAGCCCTGGTTCGCGGGCCTGCCTGCTGCCATGCAGGAGCGGCTGCGCGAAGAGGTGTTTGCCGAGCAGGCCGACAAGGGCGCGGTGATGATGCCCGCCGGCAGCGCCGTGCGGGGCTGGCATGCCGTGCTGTCGGGTCTGGTGATGCTGCAGAGCCCCACCAGCAAGGGCCGGTCGTCCGCCTTCATCGGCGTGCCTGACGGTGAATGGTTTGGCGAGGGCTCGGCCATGAAGCCCGAGCCCCGCCGGTACCACGTGGTGGCACTGCGCCCCACCACCCTTCTGTGCCTGCCCCTGCCGCTGTTTGCCACGCTGCGCGAGACCAGCCTGGCGTTCAACCAGTTCCTGGTGCTGCATCTGAACATGCGGCTGGGCCAGGCCATGACCATCATCGAAGCCGGGCGCACCCAGTCCACCGAGCACCGCGTGGCGCTGTACCTCAGCCGCCTGTTCTGGCGCAGCACCCGGCGGCTCAACCTCACGCAGGAAGAGCTGGGCCAGTTGGTGGGCCTGTCGCGGCAGACCGTGAACAAGGTGCTGCAGTCGCTGGAGGGCATGGGCATTGTGTCGCTGGACTTCGGGCGCGTGGCCATCGTGGACGACGAGGCGCTGAACGCATACCTCGCCGCCACTGCCGCGCACTGAACACCCGCATTCGGCCGGGGTCTGTTCGACATCTGCAGCGTGAGAGTCATTGCACGCTCAGGCGCACCGCCTTCTGGTCTGCATCAAAGATGAACTTGCGGGGCCACGGCTGCCAGGTCTGGCCCAGCGTGGCGTTGTTGGGATCGCCGGTGTGCACAAAGGCGCGCAGGCTGTCCATCATGGCCCGCGACAGGGCCAGGCGCCCCGGCTGGTTGGCGGTGCTGTTGGTCGCCTTCGCAAACACCGAGGGACCGAAGTTGCCAAACACAAAGGGCAGGTCGAACGCATGGGCCGCGCCGTACACATCGTGCCACGGTGCGGGCTGCTGGGCCCAGTTGAACTGGTAGTTCCACACATTGCTCTGCTGGCTGCGCAGGGCGTTCAGCAGGTTGTCGCGGCTGGCGCCAATGAACACATTGCCCAGCAGCTGGGTGCGTGCGTTGTAGCCCGTGCCCGGGGCTGTCACCGGCAGGTAGGACGCATCCAGAATGTCCGCCGCAGTGAGGGTGGTGGGGACATCAGGGTCGAAGCGCTGCATCATCGCAAAGCGCTCTGCATCGCCGATCTTCATGCCGGGCTTGCCGCCCAGCAGCACCAGGAACGGGGCAAACAGCTTGCCCTCCTCGGCCGTGTAGCCGGACAACACAGGCACTTTCTGATAGCGGCCCGCAGAAATCTCCGTGATCGGATCGGCCGGAACCACCACACCGTCCGGGATCGGGCCAGAACCTGTCAGCCCCTTTGCCAGCACCGTCTGCAAGACGACCCGCGCATCCTTGCCACGCAGGTAACTGGCCACCTGCGCGGGGGGCCAGCTGGCCACCAGGGTCTGGGCTTCGGGCAGGCCAGGTGCCAGGCCATCGGCCACGGCCAGATGCGCCAGCAACTGGCTGGCCTGTGTGGCGTAGCGGGAGACCGGGTTGAGCGTGGGGATGGACCCGGCGGGCAGGTTCGACGCCAAGGAGATCCCGCCACTGATCGGTACCAATTTGTGGAACAGCCCGGTAGCCTGCGGTGCGGTCAGCAGCGCCAAGGCATTGATGGCCCCCGCCGACTGCCCCATCAACGTGACGTTGCCCGCATTGCCGCCAAACCGGGCGATGTTGCCCTGGACGAACCGCAGCGCCTGCACGACGTCCAGCAGCGCGTAGTTGCCGGTATAAGTGCTGCCGCCTGCGCTGCTTCCATTGCCGTTGTTGCCGGCATGCAGGGCGGGCAACTGCAGATACCCCAGCACATCCAGCCGGTAGTTGGCTGTGACCACGATGGCATTGGCCGACTTGGCCAGCGCGGCGCCGTCGTACACCGGGTCGGCGGTGTAGCCCGAGATGGCACTGCCACCGTGGATGAAGACCAGCACTGGCAGGTTGTCCTGCGCGGTGGCCGGACGCCAGATGTTGAGGGTCAGGCAGTCTTCGCTGCCCAGCGGGGTGTTGAGCGTCTGGCCAATCGTGTCGTCAAAACGATTGTTGGCGCCCGGGCCGTAAATACGGCCCATCTGCAGGCACGCACTACCAAACCGGGTGGCGCTGCGCTCGCCCGTCCAGGCGGCGGGCGCCGCGGGCGGCTGCCAGCGCAGGGCCCCGACAGGGGGTTGTGCGTAGGGAACACCCTTCCAGGCATAAGTGCCGCTGGTGGCGCTGTCATCCGTGCCGCGCACCATGCCATAGCGGGTTTCGCGCAGTTCGGGCGGCGTACCGCCAGAACCACCACACGCCGTGGTCATCACAGCGGCGAGGCATGCTGCGCCCCAGCGCAGGCTCTTTGCAAAATAGGCCATGTTGTTTGTCTCCTTCGGGGTTTTCAGGAATGGGGCGGGCTTGCAGAACGCATCACACTCGCGCCTGGGACCGACCTCGGCGCCGATTGTGGAAACGCCCGGCCCACAACCCACTATCGCAACCGCACCAAAACAGTGACTTCAGAACACCACCCGCGCGTAAACCCTGAGACTGGGGCTTGCCCATGAACCCATTGCCGCAGCGCACCAGCTCTGCCGCCTGGGTGCGCGGCATTGCGGAGCTGTTTGCAGCCGAAGGACTGCCGGTACCAGCCCTGTGCGCGCAGGCCGACATCGACCTGGAGAGCCTGCAGCACCCCCACACCCGCGTGGATGTGGACCGCGTCAGCCGCTTGTGGGAGGCCGCAGCCCAGCACTACGAACGCCCGGGGCTGGGCCTGGACCGCCAGCTGGCCGCGCGCTACGGCAAGCTGGACCTGGTCGGCCACGCACTGGCCTCGGGCCCCAACCTTCTCGAAGGCTTCAGACACCTGGACCGGCACATGGCGCTGATCTCGGACGCCACCACGTTCTCGATGGAGCGAGACCCACGCGGTTACTGGATGGTGCTCAACCACATTGGGGCCTCGCGCCCCATACCACGACAGCGGGTGGAGTTTGCGGTGCTGACCCTGCTGACGCTGTGCGATTGGCTCACCCGGCGCGACCTCACGCCCCTGGCCGTGGAGCTGGTCACCCCAGCGCCGGCCGACGACACGCGGCATCGCGCGGCATTCGGCGTGCCACCCCGCTTTGGCCAGCCGGTAAACCGCTTTCTGATGGCCGAAGCCGACCTGCTGCAACCCATTCCCACCCACAACCCGAGCCTGTGGGCGCTGCACGAACAACTGGTGGAGGCCGAGCTGGGACAACTGGGCCCGTTGGGCCAATCGCTGGTCAGCGCCAAGGTGCGCACCGAGATATCGCGCATGCTGCACCTCGGTGAACCCCGGCGCGAGGACGTGGCTGCGCGCCTGCACCTCACCGATCGCACCTTGCAGCGCCGGCTGCAGGCAGAGTCGGTGAGTTTTCAGCAACTGCTGGACGACACCCGCAGCGAGCTGGCCCGCCAATACCTGGCCGACCCGCGCCGCAGCCTGGCCGAGGTGGCGGACCAGCTGGGTTTCAGCGACCAGAGCAACCTGTTTCGTGCCTGCAAGCGCTGGTTTGGCATGCCACCAGGCCAATATCGCCAGCAGCTGCAGCAGCCTGCACCAGGCCCGGCTTTCCTTACGGCGGCAGTGTCGTTGTAGCGGTCGCGGTGCAGGCTCTCCCCCCCCTGCCATGGCCCTGTGGGCGCCGGGGCATCCGGCCTGCGAGACAATCCAGCCCATGACCCTGACTGCCGACAGCGACGCCCACACCGACCTCGGCCTCGCCTGGGACCACCGCTTTGCCGCGCTGGGCACCGACTTTTTCACCGAACTGCGCCCCACCCCTCTGCCCACGCCCCATTGGGTAGGCACCAGCCCCGCCGTAGCGCAACTGCTAGGGCTGGATGAAGCCGCATTGCGCAGCGATGAGGCCCTGCAGGCCTTTACCGGCAACCGCCTGCTGGCAGGCTCGCGCCCCCTGGCCAGCGTGTACAGCGGACACCAGTTTGGCGTCTGGGCTGGTCAGCTGGGCGATGGGCGCGCCATCTTGCTCGGAGAGACGGCTACGGGGTGGGAGGTCCAGCTCAAGGGTGCAGGCCGCACGCCCTACTCTCGCATGGGCGATGGCCGTGCGGTGTTGCGCTCCAGCATCCGCGAGTTTTTGTGCAGCGAAGCCATGCACGGACTGGGTGTGCCGACATCGCGCGCACTGTGCATCACCGGCTCTCCCGCGCATGTCCGCCGCGAAGAAATCGAGACCGCTGCCGTCGTCACCCGCGTGGCACGCAGCTTTGTGCGTTTTGGTCATTTCGAGCACTTTGCTGCCAACGGCCAGGAGGCCGCGCTGCAAACGCTGGCCGACTACGTCATCGACCGCTACTACCCCGAATGCCGGGGCAGTACCGACCTGGCAGGCAACCCGTACGCCGCCCTGCTGCAGGCCGTGAGCGAGCGCACCGCACGCCTCATGGCGCAGTGGCAGGCGGTCGGCTTTTGCCATGGCGTGATGAACACCGACAACATGAGCATCCTGGGCCTGACGATTGACTACGGGCCGTTTCAGTTTCTCGACGCGTTTGTGCCCGGCCACGTGTGCAACCACAGCGACTCGCAAGGCCGTTACGCCTACAACCGCCAGCCCAATGTGGCGTACTGGAACCTGTTTTGCCTGGCACAGGCGCTGCTGCCCCTGATCGGCGACCAGGAACTGGCCAAGCAGGCCCTGGAGTCTTACAAGACGGTTTTCCCCGAGGCCTTCATGGCCCGCATGCGCGCCAAGCTGGGGCTGCGGGAGGCCAGCGACGGCGATGGCGCTCTCATCGACGGCATCTTGCTGCTGCTGGCCCAGAACCGGGTGGACTACCCCATCTTCTGGCGCCGCCTGTCGCAGGCCGTGGGCACCCAAGACATGGAGCCCGTGCGCGACCTGTTTGCGGACCGTGCTGGCCTGGACCAATGGTTGCTACTATATTCAGAGCACTCAAGGCATATGGATGTAGCGCATCAAGCCGATTTGATGCTCAAAACCAATCCCAAGTTCGTGCTGCGCAACCACCTGGGCGAACAGGCCATTCGTGCGGCGAAACTTGGCGACTTCGGTGAACTCCAAACCCTGCAGCGGCTGCTGGAGCGCCCGTTTGACGAGCACCCGGGGCATGACGCCTACGCCGCCTTCCCGCCCGACTGGGCGTCTTCCATCGAGATCAGCTGTTCATCATGACCCATCCCATCCAGAAGACTGACGCCGAATGGCAAGCCATACTGCGCGAAAAAGGCGCAGAACCCGTGGCCTTCCAGGTCACGCGCCATGCCGCCACCGAGCGCCCCTTCACCGGCAAGTACGAAGCCCACTGGGCCGACGGCAGCTACCACTGCGTCTGCTGCGGCGCCAAGCTGTTTGACTCGGTCACCAAGTTTGACGCGGGCTGCGGCTGGCCCAGCTTTTCCGAAGCCATCCCCGGCGCCATCACCGAAATCGTGGACCGCAGCCATGGCATGGTCCGTACCGAAACGGTGTGTGCACAATGCGGGGCGCACCTGGGCCATGTGTTTGAAGATGGCCCAGCGCCCACCGGGCTGCGGTATTGCATGAACTCGGCTTCGCTGGACTTCGAGTCCGGCGACCGCTGAAGCCCGGGACTCCTTGCTGACTCCATGAAAATTCTGATCGACTTTTTTCCCATCCTGCTGTTCTTCGGAGCCTACAAGTTCTACGGCATCTACGTAGGCACCGCCGTGCTCATGGCGGCCACGGCCTTGCAGATGGCCATCATCTACGCCATCGACCGGCGCCTGCAGACCATGCACAAGGTCACCCTGGTGCTGATCCTGCTGTTTGGCACGCTCACGCTGGTGCTGCAGGACGACCGGTTCATCAAATGGAAACCCACAGTGCTCTATGGCGCTATGTCGGTGGCCCTGGCGGTAGCGCTCTGGGCGCTCAAGAAGAATTTCCTCAAGATGCTGCTGGGCAGCCAGCTGGACTTGCCCGACGCCGTATGGCAGCGGCTGAACGTGGCCTGGATCATCTACTGCGCCTTCATGTCTGCCATCAACGCGTACGTGGTGATGAACTTCAGCACCGAAGCCTGGGTGGACTTCAAGTTGTGGGGCTATGCGTTTCCGCTGGTCTTCCTGGTGGCCCAGGGTATCTACATTGCGCCCCACCTCAAGGGCGACGAGCCCACCACCTGAACGAGTGTGAAGCCCATGAACTCCATCGCAGATCAGATGCACCAGACACTGGCCGACCGCCTCACCCCCAGCCACCTGGAGGTGCTGGACGAAAGCGCCGCCCACGCAGGCCATGCGGGTGCCAACGGCACGGGATTCGGCACCCATTTTCGGGTGCGAATTTCGTCACCTTTCTTTACAGGACGCTCCCGCGTGGCCCAACACCGCCTTGTGTATGATGCGCTGCAAGAATTTATTGACCAAGGCGTTCACGCCCTCGCCATTGAAGTTCTCTGAGCCGGCCTCAAGTCAACATCTGCCGGATTTCAGTCGGCAAACAACCCCTCATTTTTTGGATTCCGCATGAAGAAACAGCTCCTGTCCGGCCTCGTTGCCGCTGCCGTGCTGGGCACGTTGGCCCTGCCCGTTTCCGCCCAGAATGTCGCCATTGTTAACGGCAAGGCAGTTCCCAAGGAGCGCGTCGAAGCGCTCAAGCAGCAGGTCGAACGCTCGGGCCGCCCCGTGACGCCCGACATCGAAGGCCAGATCAAGGAAGAAGTCATTGCCCGTGAAATCTTCATGCAGGAAGCTCAAAAGCGCGGCCTGGAAACCTCGGCAGACTACAAGGCCCAGCTGGACCTGGCACGCCAGGCCATCCTGATCCGCGAACTGTTCGCCGACTTCCAGAAGACGAACCCCGTCACCGACGCTGAAATCCAGGCCGAATACGACAAGTTCGTGGCAGCCAACAGCGGCAAGGAATACAAGGCCCGCCACATCCTGGTGGAAAAGGAAGCCGACGCCAAGGCCATCATCGCGTCCATCAAGAAGGGCGCCAAGTTTGAAGACATCGCCAAGAAGCAGTCCAAGGACCCAGGCTCCGGCGCCAAGGGCGGCGACCTCGACTGGGCCAACCCATCGAGCTACGTGAGCGAGTTCACCGAAGCGCTGGTCAAGCTCGAAAAGGGCAAGATGACCGAAACGCCCGTGAAGAGCCAGTTTGGCTGGCACATCATCCGCCTGGACGATGTGCGCCAGGCAGAGCTGCCCAAGCTCGAAGAAGTCAAGCCCCAAGTGGCGCAGCAACTGCAGCAGCAAAAGCTGGCCAAGTTCCAGGAAGACCTGCGCGCCAAGGCCAAGGTGGAATAAGCCACTCGGCCCCCCAGCCGTCATGGCCACAAAAAACGCGACCTCGGTCGCGTTTTTTTATGGCTCGGCCTGTTTAGTATGGCCAGACAGTTCGACGAGGCTCAGGTCCGCCCCATCAGCCACACCACAGCCATCAGCAGGCCGATCATCACCGGTTGGTGGAGCATGTAATAGCTCAGGCTCCATCGCCCCAGTGTCGCCAGAGGCCGCACCACCACGGGTAGCGGCCATTGCAACCAGCCCCTGCGCGCGCGCATGGCCCATTGACCTGCAGCGAGCCCCCACCAGAGCACACCCAACCATGGCAACACGGGCACATAGTCTTCCGTGAACGGTTTGCGGGACACCAACCCCAGCCAATTCAGGGCTCGCCCATTGAACCAGGGTGCGGCATCGGCCCATACCCCCGCCAGAAGCTGCTGCGCAGCCCACGGCAAGGCCACCGCCACCAGTCCAGCCAGCCACAGCCAGCGCCCCCACCCTGCCGTACAGCGCGCAATGAGCAACATCACCGCCATGCCATGCAGCACACCGAAATAGATGAAGCTGGCCGGAAACATCACAAACGACCCCGCGGACACCAGCAGCGCACACCCGGCGATCTGCACCCAGCGGCGCCCAAACCGGTGCCAGCCCTGCCCCTGATGCAACGCAATGGCCTGGCCCAGTCCCGCGCAAAACAGGAAAAGACTCACGATGAAGGTGCGCTGCGTGGTCCAGAACGGATCCACACGAAAATTCTGTGACCACAAGCCGAAGTGGCTCAGATCAAAACAGAAGTGGAACACCGTCATCCACACCATGGCGACTCCCCTCAGAGCATCAACCGCGTCGTATCGCTGCACTGCAGGCAGGGCAAGCGCTTCGGACTGGGGCAACGGTACGGCAGCGGCTTTAGAGAGCACAGAGAAGGTCATGGACATACCAGCAAGCACAGTGCGCGGTAAACGGCAGGGGCGGTGCGAATGGGAGCCAACCGGCGATGGCCACAATGGTACGTAGATTCCGCGAGCCTGCTGGAAACGATGGTGGTGAATAGCCCATTTCCGCTCGCCCCCGAGACCCCGATCGCCTCTGCGTTGAAAGGCACCAGGCGGGGCAAGAAAAAAGGCCTTGCAGCATTTGCTGCAAGGCCTTCAAACATTGGTCGGAGCGGCGGGATTCGAACTCGCGACCCTCTGCTCCCAAAGCAGATGCGCTACCAGGCTGCGCTACGCTCCGACAGCTCGTATTCTAACCCGCCAATTCCCCTGTTTTTGGCTCATCGCCTGCTTTTTTGACTTTTTTTAGAAAGTAGCAGGGCGAAGAGATCGCAGGAGGGAACGGTCGCGCGAACGCGACGTGGCAAGAGACGAACCAGAAAAAACTATAGAACCGCCTCGGTCTGCCACGGACCGAAAACGGAAAGATCAGCGGCTGGAGGAAGGGCCAGGACCGCGACCGGCGAGGTGGCGGAACGTGATGCGACCCTTGGTCAGGTCGTAAGGCGACATCTCCAGGGACACTTTGTCACCAGCCAGGATACGGATGTGGTGCTTGCGCATCTTGCCGCCGGTGTAGGCAATCAGTTGGTGGCCGTTGTCCAGCGTGACGCGAAATCGCGAGTCGGGCAAGACTTCCGTGACGGAGCCCTGCATTTCAATGAGTTCTTCTTTGGCCATGTGTTTCTCTATCTCTTCAAAGCAAATGTTCTGTGGTCGGCGCCTGAGCGGTTTTATTGCATTCACCACGGCAGCTGCAGCGTTGTCGAAACTCGACACACGGTGCATGGCGGGCGGTGGGAGTCGCTGCACCCAGGGCGCAGATCAGGCAGAGGGCCGGGAGACGGCTTCAATGAACAGGCGTCAGCGCTGTGCAAAGCCTGTCAATTGTACCGCGACAAGCCGTGTTTTGCCTATGGGACACCCGGTCTGCCCTGTGGCGCGGGCGCAGCGCTCGCAGCCAGAACCTCGAAAACCATCCGCTATCGGCCTTGCACCGCCGAGGCCAGGGTACGCACGAGGTCGGTCTGGGTGATGATGCCAACGAGGTGATCTACATCATCCACGATGGGAATGTGATGGTGTCCGCCCTGCGAAAAGAGCGGCACAAGGTCCATCGCATGCTGGGCCGAGCGCGCCACCTGGACCGGGTAGGACATGATCTCGCCCACTGCCTGGGGTTGCCCACCACGCCCCATGACCAGTGTGCGCAACCGCTGCCCAAGCCCTTCATGGGTGTCCAGGTTGGCCAGCCGCATGAAGTCGGCCACCGTCACGATACCAATCACCTGGCGCTGCGCATCCACCACCGGCAGCGCCTTTATTTGCTGCAAACGCATCAGGGCCCACGCCTCCTTCAGCGACACGCCGGCCTCCACAGCGTGAGGCGGACTGGACATGATGTCCGCGCAGCGCAACTCTCCCAGGGTTCTCTGGAAAGCTGCGCGGCCCGCTAGGTGCAACAACCCCTCTAAATCCGCCCGGCTCACATCGAGCACCTGGTTGTAGTGGGCCAGCGCCGCATCGACATCCGACGCAGTGAAAGCGCCCTGACTCGTTGCCACCCGCGGCGTGACACGCTGAGGATGCGGGTAGCGACGGCCTGTCAAACCGTTGTAGACCACGGCGGCGATCAACAGGAGTACGACGTTGAACAACACCGGGAATGCCGCAAGGTGCCACCCATCGCCAGAGGTCAACACCACGTACAACGCCATGGCCCCACCCGGAGGATGCAGACAACGCAATGGCACCATGAGCGCGATGGCCAGCCCCACTGCCACCGCCCCCGCCAGGGCCTTGTCCGGAATCAACGCAGAGCAGACCGCCCCCACCAGCGCTGACAAGGTGCTGCCACCCAACACAGGCCAGGGCTGCGCCAGCGGGCTGGAGGGCATGCCAAACACCAGTACGGCACTGGCGCCCAGAGAAGCCACCATCCACGGTCCAGTGCCATTCCCCTGGGCCCACCAGCGGCTGAGCCATGCCGTGAGCAGCACCCCGATCACCGCGCCCACCACAAAGCGCAGGCGCTCTTTGCCATCAATACCCAGCGGGGCGGGCCAGAAATGCCGCAGCCATTCGGCCAGGCGCGCCGCCAATGGCGGCCGGGACGGCGCAGAAGGAGAAAGGTCGGAGGGGGAAGAAGGAGGCATACAGAATAAAAAAGCGGATGCAACCGCAAGCTGCATCAACTCGGCGCAGACTGAATGGTGGCCGGCTCCGTGCAGTCAACAACACTACCACTCCGCCGGGCTATCTCGCCATATGCGACGGGTCTGATGATCAGTCCACGATTGTGCAGGCAGGGCCATGCTGCAGGAGAGAGAGAGGTCATCGATCCGTTGGAACACCTCCGGGCACCGGTCGGTGCCGCTGCCGCCTCCCTGCTGGAAACTACCTACAACGCAGGCTCAAATCGGCCACCCGAATCCAAAAAACACGATCTATACTGCACAAAAATCCAATACATGCATTTTAATTCATGTTTCAAATTTACCCCCTGGCTGCGGCAGCCATCAACGTTCGCAGCCATGTCGCCTGGATCCGTCGGGCCTCAAGCAGCGAAGACAGAGAAACCATGGAAGCCACGCCGCATGCACGCGGAACCCCACGCCAGCACCGGTACGGGTAACCCATAGGTATTCACCACCGAACGCTTGCAGTAAATTACTTTAAGCCTAAACAAAGGAGACAAGCCCCATGACCACCCGCCGCCTCGTCATCAGCCGCAGTGCCGCCCTCGTTGGCGCAGCATCCACGGGCCTGCTGCTGCCCTCCATCGTGCGTGCTCAAAGCGGCAAGGTGCGCGTGGGGTTCATGTTGCCCTACACCGGCACCTTTGCCCAGCTGGGCGTGGCCATCGAAAACGGCGTGCGCCTGGCCATCGACCAGCAAGGCGGTAAGCTCGGCGGCCGCGAGATCGAATGGTTCAAGGTCGATGACGAGTCCGAGCCCAGCAAGGGCGTGGAAAACGCCAGCAAGCTGGTCCAGCGCGACAAGGTGGATGTGCTGATTGGCACTGTGCACTCGGGCGTGCAGATGGGCATCCAGAAGGTGGCGCGCGACACCGGTGTGCTCAACCTCATCCCCAACGCGGGCGTGCACGCTGCCACCCGCGCGCTGTGCGCGCCCAATGTATTCCGCACTTCGTTCAGCAACTCCCAACCCACCCTGGCGCTGGGCAAGGCCATGGTCGAAAAAGGCCACAAGAAGGCCGTATGGATCACCTGGAAGTACGCTGCTGGTGACGAGGCTTTTGAGGGCTTCAAGGAAAGCTACACCAAGGCCGGCGGCACCATCGTCAAGGAGCTGGGCCTGCCCTTCCCCAACGTCGAATTCCAGGCGCTTCTGACCGAGATCGCGGCCCTCAAGCCTGATGCCGTGGCCTGCTTCTTCGCCGGTGGCGGCGCGGCCAAGTTCATCAAGGACTATGCGGCGGCCGGCCTCAAGGACAAGATTCCGCTGTACGGCTCGGGCTTCCTCACCGAGGGCGTGCTGGACGCTGCCGGCCCCGCGGCCGACGGCATCATCACCACCATGCACTACAGCGATTCGCTGGACACGCCGCGCAACAAGCAGTTCCGCTTGGAATACGCCAAGGCCTTTCGCAGTCAGCCCGACGTGTATGCCGTGCAAGGCTACGACACCGGCCTGCTGCTGGTGCAGGGCGCCAACGCGGTCAAGGGCGACCTTTCTGCCAAACCGGCCGTCATCAAGGCGATGGAAAGCGCAGTCATCGACAGCCCACGCGGCAAGTGGACGATGAGCAAGTCGCACAACCCCGTGCAGGACATCTACCTGCGCCGCGTCGAGAACAAGGAAAACAAGGTGATCGGCGTAGCCGCCAAGGCGCTGGCCGACAGCGGCGCCGGTTGCAGGATGGGGTAACCCCCCCTGAGGCGCGCGCGTCTTCCCCCGTTCTCGCAGCGCTGCGCGCAGCGGGCAGAGGGATGCAGCCCTCGCTGCAGGGCAGCCCTTGCTCGGCTGCCTTTCATGAGGCCGCGCCAGTTATCAACTCCACGGGTACATCGCCCGCACAAAGCCCCTTTCACCAGTGGCTACCAGCCACATCGGCAGGCCGCCAACATCACCACATTCATGGACTTCGCCACCTTCCTGATCCAGCTGCTCAACAGCGTTCAATACGGCCTGCTGCTGTTCATGTTGGCGGCCGGGCTCACGCTGATCTTCGGGATCATGGGCGTGGTGAACCTGGCGCACGGCAGCTTTTACATGCTGGGTGCTTACCTCGCGTATTCACTCTCAGGGCATTTCGGCAGCCTGGCGTTGGCCATCGTGGGTGGCGCGCTGCTGTCGGTGGTCTTTGGGCTGGCGCTTGAATGGCTGCTCTTTCGCCACTTCTACCACCGCGACCACCTGGACCAGGTGTTGCTGACCTTCGGGCTGATCTACATTTTTGAAGAACTGCGCTCCATCCTGTGGGGCGACGATGTGCACGGAGTGCCCATCCCCCAAATGCTTGACTGGTCGATCCCTCTCACCGACACCCTCTCCTACCCGGTCTACCGGCTGTTCATATCGGGCGTGTGCATCGCGCTGGCTGTGGCGCTGTACCTGCTGATCTCCAAGACGCGTTTGGGCATGAAGATCCGCGCGGGCGCCTTCAACCGCGACATGGCCGAGTCGCTGGGCGTGAACATCAAGCTCATCCATGCCATCGTCTTCGCGCTGGGTGTAGGCCTGGCGGCCGTCGCGGGCATGGTGGCTGCACCGGTATCCAGCGTGTACCCGAACATGGGCTCGTCGGTCCTCATCATGTGCTTTGTGGTGGTGGTGATTGGTGGCATAGGCTCAGTGCGGGGAGCACTGATAGCGGCGCTGCTGGTGGGCCTGGTCGATACGTTTGGCAAGGTGCTGCTGCCGCAGGCAGCGGGCATGCTGGTCTATATGCTGATGGCGGCCGTGCTGCTGTGGAAACCCGAAGGCCTGTTTAAACAATGACTACCCCCACGCTCGTCACTTCGTGTATCTCGCTGCCCCCCAAGGGGGCCTTCGCTGCCTTGGGGCGGCCCGGCGGCTGCTCATGAGCACCCCGCGCGCCAATATCGAAGTGCTGCCGCGCAGCGTGCAGTTCGCCCTGGCATTGGGGCTGGCTGCGTTGCTGCTGTTCCCTGTGGTGGGCAGCGACTTTTACGTACAGATGGTCACCCGCATGATGATCATGGCCATCTTTGCCATGAGCCTGGATCTGCTGCAGGGCGCGACCGGATTGGTATCACTGGGCCATGCTGCGTACTTTGGCGTGGCGGGCTACGCCCTGGCCTTTCTCACCCCTGCAGACATGCCGGTCAGCCTGTGGTGGTCGCTGCCGCTGGCCGTGGCGGTGTCCGGCCTGGTGGCACTGGTGATCGGGTTCTTTGTGGTGCGCACCCACGGCATCTACTTCATCATGGTCACCATGGCTTTTGCGCAGATGGTCTTCTACCTGTTCTTCGACAACAAGGTGCTGGGTGGATCGGACGGGCTGTATATCAACTTCCGGCCCGATGCGTCGCTCTTCGGCTGGCTGCCGTTCGATCTGGAGGGACGCAAGACCTTCTACTACTTCACGCTGGCGCTGGTGGTGCTGGTGTACGTGCTGCTGCGCCGCCTGCTGTGGAGCCCGCTGGGCCGCGCGCTGGCGGGCATCCGCATCAACGAGCACCGCATGCGCGCCATGGGCTTTGGCACACGGGGCTACAAACTCACCGCCTTCACCATCGCGGGGGCGCTGGCGGGCCTGGCGGGTTACCTGTGGGGCGCGCAGACCGGCTATGTGAATCCTGAGCTCATGGGCTTTCACATGAGCGCGCACGCCATCATGATGGTCATTCTGGGCGGCATGGGCAACTTTGCAGGCGCCATCGTGGGTGCGTTTGCCTTCGAGTACCTGCTGCACGTGTTCAAGGACATCAGCAAACACTGGCAGCTTCTGATGGGAGGCTTCATCGTGCTGGTGGTGGTGGCCGCGCCGCGCGGGCTGCTGGGCATGTTTGCGCAGCGGAGCGCAGCCAAGGCTTCGGAGGGATCGCACCATGGCTGAAGTCCTGTTGTCTGCACAGAAGGTCACCAAACGCTTCGGCGGCCTGGCTGCCGTCAATGGTGTCTCGTTAGACCTTTGGCGGGGCAAGATCCATGCGGTGATCGGTCCCAATGGCGCTGGCAAGTCCACCCTGACCAACCTGCTCTCGGGCGACCTGCCCCCCACCTGGGGCCAGGTGCTGCTGGGCGGCACCAATGTGACCGGCTGGGCGCCCGAACGCATCTCGCGCCAGGGCCTGGGCCGCAGCTACCAGAAGACCAACATCTTCCTGCCGCTCACCGTGCACGAAAACGTGCGCCTGGCGGCCCAGTCGCGCGAGGCACAGCAGCCCTGGAACCCGTTGCGCTGGTGGCAGGACACCCGCTCGGACACTATCAAAAACAGAGCAACCAGCGCACGTCTTGAAAGCGCTATTGAGCTGTCAGGCCTCAAAGACCGGCGCACAGCCATCGCGGGAGCCATGAGCCACGGCGAGCAGCGCCAGCTGGAAATTGCGATGACCCTGGCCACCGAGCCGCAGGTGCTGCTGCTCGACGAGCCCCTGGCCGGCATGGGCGTGGCCGAGGCCGAACGCATGGTGGAGCTGCTGCAACGACTCAAGCCTGCCCACGCCATGATGCTGGTCGAGCACGACATGGATGCCGTGTTTGCGCTGGCCGACCGCCTGACGGTGATGGTCAACGGCGAGGTGATTGCGCATGGCACACCGCCCGAGGTGCGCGCCGATGCCACTGTGCAGGCCGCCTACCTGGGGGAGGACCACTGAGATGACCACTCTATGGATCGATGCCAAGGGCATCCACACCTTCTACGGCAGCAGCCACATCCTGCATGGCATTGATTTCACCGTGGGCCAGGGCGAGACCATCGGCCTCATGGGCCGCAACGGCATGGGCAAGAGCACCCTGCTCAAGTCGCTGATGGGCCTGGTCAAGCCCCGCTCGGGCAGCGTGGCCGTGGCGGGCCGCGACATGACTGGCAAGCCTCCCTACGAAGTGGCCCGGCTGGGCATTGCCTACGTGCCCGAGGGCCGGGGCATCTTCGGCAACCTGAGCGTGGTCGAGAACCTGCAGATGGCCGCCCGCGCCGGCACACGTGGGCAGCGCGACTGGACCTACGAGCGCGTGCTGGAGACCTTTCCGCGCCTGAAGGAGCGCCTGGGCCACGGCGGCCAGCAGCTCAGCGGTGGCGAACAGCAGATGCTCACCATCGGCCGCGCGCTGATGACCAACCCCGACGTGCTCATCCTCGACGAAGCCACCGAGGGCCTGGCGCCGCTGATCGCACGCGAGATCTGGCGCATCTGCAGCCTCATCAAGGACAGCGGCATCAGCAGCGTGATCGTGGACAAGAACTGGAAGCACGTCACGCAGATCACCGACCGCAACGTCATCCTGGTCAAGGGCCAGGTGGTGTTTGACGGCAGCTCGGACGCACTGCATGCGCAGCCCCTGCTGCTGGAGCAGTACCTCGGGGTTTGAGCGCACCGGCTACAGCCAGCCCGGGATAAAGCGGGAGCTCGGTGGCCGCGTAGCGGCTCGACCTCCTAGCGCGGGTTGATCGTCACCGGCACATTCAGCTGTGCGGACAAACCTGCCGAGTCTTTGGCTGTGACCACCAGTTGATAGCTGCCAGCCACCGGCTTGGGCCAGTTAGCCACAATGGTGCTTCCAGACACTACAAAGCCCATGCCCAATGGCACACCGGTGATGGAGACGGAGAGCGAGGTGGCGCCCGGCGAGGTAATGTTGATGCTGCCGGACAGCGGTTGACCGGCTACGCCCACCATGGCTGAGGCCGTGATCACCGGCCCTGCCGTGGCGATCTTGACCGTGAAGACGCCCTTGCCCGACAAGCCCGTCTTGGTGTCCTTCGCCGTCAAGGTCACGCTGTACGTACCAGCCACCGGTTTGGGCCAGCTCACCACGCCATCTGCAGCCACAACCATTCCCGATGGGGCCCCTGCAAGGGAATACGCCACCGGATTGAGAGCGCTGACATTCGCCTTGAAAGACAGGGCGACACCAGGGCGGCCTGCAATGCTCGCGCTTTCGATCGTCGGGGCCACCGGAGCGATAACGTTGATGTTGTAAACCCCCTGCCCAGTGAGCCCCGTCTTGGTGTCCTTTGCCACAACGGTGACGGCGTAGGCCCCTGCCACAGGAGCCGGCCACGACACCACACCGGCAGCACTGATCGACATGCCAGTGGGCGCACCGGCAAGGCTCAGAGTCACGGGGTTGGGGGCGTTGACGGACACAGTGAAGGTCAGTGCCGCACCTACGGTACCGCTGATACTGGCCGACGTGACCACCGGCGCTGGCGCAGGTGCTGCAGCGCCAGCCAGCAAGCCCACCAGCGCGCTGGCATTGGGAGTACCCAGGCCTGTCAACTGGTCATAGCCAGGCCCGGCCGAGCAAGTACTGCAGACGCCGTGGCTGCCCAGGCGAATGTCGGAAAAACTGCTCGCATAGTTCGATGCCACTGCGCCAATCTGCCCATAGAGCAACGCGTGCCCACCGCCTATCACTGGTCGCGCAGCTTGCTGCCTGCCTGCGTTGGCGACTGCTACAAGTCCGGCCCACATGGGTGCTGCCAGGCTGGTACCGCCTGCACTGATCCATTGCACAGCACTGCTTCCGGGCTGCATCACCGCCACGTACTGCCCGGTGGCAGGGTCGGCATTCATGGCCACATCAGCCACCGTGCGACGCACCAGCGAGCCAGTACCCGGCACAGACGACTTCTGGTACGCCGGCACGGCGATGAAGCCGCTGGTACCACCACCCGTGCCCGACCAGCTCACCTCACTGCGCGCCCCGCTGCCGGAATAGGTCAGCGTTGTGCCGCCCACCGCGATGACATTGGAAGAAACTGAAGGCCAGTTCACCCCTGCGCCAGAATCGCCGGTCGCCGCCAGATAGGTCATTCCCGCAGCAGTAAAAGCAGAGTCCGCAGAGGCTGTCCATGCACCTTCCTGCGCACCGAAGCTCATGGACACCACTCCCGGCCCCATGGTGTTGGCCAGCCGAACGGCGCCCAGCAAGCTGTTCACCGATGCGTCGGGCGCCTCCACAAGAACGATACGTGCCAGCGGTGCAATCGCATGCACCCACTGAACGTCCAACGCGATTTCCGTCGCCCACCCGGCGTCGTATGCGGGCGCCACGCCAGAAATGCCGCCGGATGCTGTGCTGTAAGCCACCCACAATTCGCAACCCGCTGCAGGGGAGGCGGCGGCCAGGGGCAGCCCAGTGGTTACTGGCAACACCTTGGCAGCACAGGTGGGCAACCCGAACTTCTGATTAAAAGCTGCCAGTTCGGCTGCCACGTTGGGGTTGTGCTTCGCTCCAATGACATACACCGTCTGCCCTGCCCCCAGTTGAGCGGCTTGGGCTCCGGACGGCTTGGAGCCTACAGCGGGCAACGCGCCGAAGCCGTAGGCCGCGCGTACCTGAGCGACCGAATAGGTGGTGACCACACCGGTACCTGCGAGAGGCGCTGCCAGCGCATCCTTGGGCGCCGTCCAGGTCATATTCGCCGACTTCTGCTTCACCTCCTCCAGGTTGGAGGGTGTGAGACGGCGGGTGGACAATGCCTTGAACATCTCCGGCACCGGCTGCGACTTGGGCGCACTCCGCGCGGACTGGTTGGCATCCTGCACGTCCATGTCGTCAGGAGCCTCCAGCACCACTGGCGCGATGTGGAACGTGGGCTGCGCCCCCAAGCTCTCCACCTCTGGCGGCAACATCTCGGCAGACGCTTGTAGCGTCGTGGTGGTGGAGGCCACGTCGCTAAGTCCTTCCGTGTCGGCAGATCCGCCGCACCCCAAGACAACCAACGGAACGACAGAGAGCAACGCCCAGCGAGCATGCTGGGGCTTGCGAGTGAAAAGGTGACGGCGAGTCTGCGTTGGCATTCTGTTCTCCATGACATGCGGGAATCACACCGCACACACCGAAGAAAGCTGGGATGCAAACACCTGTGAGGATTGCCGACGCGCCCTGGAGCACCCCCCAAGCAAACACCCTGGAGAACCGTGGCAACCCCGCTGCCATGCCCATTCAAAAGGGGTTAGACCGGTGGCTTTGCGACCCCGACTTTCGTGCGGGTGTGCCTTGATGGAGCAAATGTAATTGTTTGAAACGGAAAAATCAATAAATTTGATAATAATTTCAAATTTATCACCTGACTACCAGGAGGGCCAGACTCCATCCACCGCATGCACACGCACCCTTGATAACCCGGGTCGCCAGCAGCCCCCCCGTCGTTAGAATCATTCGCTCTATCGACTCAGGAAGAACGTTTTGTCCGATCGCCTCACCGTACTGCCCCAATACGCTCTTCCCAAACGCGCACTGACCACCCTGGCGGGCAAGTTCGCATCGGCCCGGCTGGGCGGCCTCACCACCTCGGTGATCCGCTGGTTTGTGGGCCGCTACAACGTCAACATGGCCGAGGCGGCCAACCCCGACATTGCCAGCTACACGTCGTTCAATGACTTCTTCACGCGGGCGCTCAAGCCCGGCGCCCGCCCGCTGGCCCAGGCCGATTTGATCTGCCCTGTGGACGGTGCGATCAGCCAGTTTGGCCCCATCGCCAAGGACCAGGTTTTCCAGGCCAAGGGGCACACCTACTCCACCACCGCCCTGGTGGGTGGCGATGCGGCCGCCGCAGCCCGTTTTGACAACGGCCACTTCGCCACGCTGTACCTGAGCCCGCGCGACTACCACCGCATCCACATGCCTTGCGCGGGCGAGCTCACGCGCATGGTGCATGTGCCGGGCGACCTGTTTTCGGTCAATCCCACCACGGCACGCGGCGTGCCCGGCCTGTTCGCGCGCAATGAGCGCGTGGTGTGCTTTTTTGAATCGGCCCAGGGTCCGTTCGTGCTGGTACTCGTGGGCGCCACCATCGTGGGCAGCATGGCCACCGTGTGGCATGGGCAGGTGAACCCGCCGCGCACCGGCACGATGCGGCAGTGGGACTACGCCAAGGGCCAGGTGAGCCTGCAGCAAGGTGAGGAAATGGGCCGCTTCTTGCTCGGCTCCACCGTGGTGATGCTGTTCCCACAGGGGCCGCTGCAGTTCAACCCGCAGTGGTCGCCCACGCGCCCCATCCAGCTGGGCGAGTCGATGGCGCAGTGCACTGGCGGCTGACCTTCAGCCCATCAGCCCAGTAGCCCTTCGGCCGGGGCGCCGCGCTCACAAACGGTCTGGCGCCCGCGTGAGCCGGAAGGCGGTGGGTGCCAGGTGCAGCGCTTCAGGGTGCACGGGGGATTCATGCCCCACCAGATACACCATGAGAGAGTTGCGGCGCACCACCACATGGCTCACGGTTTCGCGCTGGTGGTTCCATTGTACAAACGCGCCGGGCTTGAACAGGGGCATGTAGTAGTAAGCGGTGGGGTCCATGGGGCGCGGCTCCTCCCGCTACAACGGGCCCTTGCGTGAATGCGGGCCCTGACGGCGGTCCATGGTGGACCGACCAGTTCATACTAGCACCGTTCCCTCCCGCCGCGGGGTGCCCATTTCAAACTGATTGCGCTGCCGCAAAGGCCAGCGTGGCCTGCAGCATGCGGCGCAGGTGCGGCTGCACGCCTGCCGCCACATCGGGCAGATAGTCAAACGGCAAGGCTTCTTGCATGTAGCTGCACTGCGTCATCTCCAGCTGCACCGCGTGGATGTTCTGCGCGGGCTGCCCATAGTGGCGCGTGATGTGCCCGCCCTTGAAGCGACCGTTGAGCACTGCGGTGTGGCCCTGGGCCTCTTTGGCGATGGACAGCAGCTCCTGCGCCAGTGCCGGATCGCAGCTTTCGCCGTTGGCCGTCCCCAGGTTCAGGTCGGTCAGCTTGCCTTCAAAGAAGCGCGGCAGCACCGAGCGGATGGAGTGGGCGTCCCACAGCACCGCCACACCATGCTGCGCGCGGATGCGGTCCAGCTCGGCACGCAGTTGCGCGTGGTACGGCGCCCAGACGGCATCGCGGCGCGCGGCCACCTCGGCATCATCGGGCACATCGCCCCGGGCATAGATGGGCGTGTCGTCAAACGTATCGACCGGGCACAGGCCGGTGACGCTTTGGCCAGGGTAGAGGCTGGTCCCATCGGGCGGGCGGTTCAGATCGACCACATAGCGCGAGTGCGTGGCCACGAGGATGGACGCGCCCAGGTCCTTGGCGAACGCATAGAGGCGCTCCATGTGCCAGTCGGTGTCGGGCACCTGGCGGGCCTCATCGGTGAAGCGCGCAGCCAGCGCTGGCGGCACGTAGGTGCCCGCATGGGGCATCGACACCAGCAGCGGCGCGGTGCCGGGGTAAAGGACAAAAGGAGGTGGAGAGGTATCTGTCATCACAAGCTCAGGGGTAGGAATTCAATCGGACGCGTCAATCGGGTGCAATGGTGGCCGAGCGCGCGGCCACGAACGCATGGGCCGCTGCGTCATGCAGCGTGTGCCGGCCGCTGGCGATGCGCCGCTGCCCCGCCACCCACACGCTGTCGATGGCCGAGGTGCGTTGGCTGCCAAACACATGGGCCGACAGCATGCTGTGCGCAGGCAAATCGCGCAGCGCCAGGTGCTGCGAATCCAGCACCACCAGGTCGGCCTGCTGGCCCACGGCGAGGCCACCAATGGCGCGGCCCGCTGCCTGCGCCCCGCCCTGCACGGCCTGCAAGGCCATGGCCGTGGCCACCTCGGGTTGCGCAGCGGTGGCCAGCACATTGCGCTGGCGCAGCGACAGGCGCTGGCCGTATTCGAGCATCAGCAATTCCTCTGCCGCATTCACGCAGGCATGGCTGTCCGAGCCCACGCCCCAGCGCCCGCCGTGCTGAAGCCACAGCGGCATGTCGAAGATGCCGTCGCCCAGGTTGGCCTCGGTGGTGGGGCAGATGCCCGCCACGGCGCCCGTGCGCGCTGCGTCCTGGTACTCCTGCGGGGTCATGTGCGTGGCGTGCACCAGACACCAGCGCTCGTCCACGGGGGCGTTCTCCAGCAGCCACTGCACCGGGCGCTGGCCGCTCCAGGCCACGCAGTCATCCACTTCCTGCGTCTGCTCGGCAATATGTATGTGAATGGGCGCCTGCGCATTGAGTGCCGTGAGGCCCTGTACCGCAACTTCCAGACTGCCGGGCGGCACCGCGCGCAGCGAGTGCGGCGCCAGTCCCAAAACGGCCGCTTGCGCTCTTGCAGCGGGTGCAAGGCGCTCGAGCAATGAGAGCATGTTGTCCGTGCTGCGAATGAAGCGGGCCTGGTCCGCACGCGGTGGCTTGGCACCAAAACCACTCGTCTGGTACAGCACCGGCAACAGCGTGATGCCGATGCCCGCATTCTGCGCCGCACGCAGCAGGGCCAGCGAGAGCGTGGCGTCATCGGCATAGGGCGTGCCGTCCTGGTCGTGGTGCACGTAGTGGAACTCGCACACGCTGGTGTAGCCCGCCTCCAGCATCTCCACGTACAGCCAGGTCGCAATAGCCTCCAGCGACTCGGGCGTAATGCGCGCCGCAAAGCGGTACATCAGGTTGCGCCAGCTCCAGAAGCTGTCCTGGCTTTCGCCCCGGTATTCGGTCAGGCCCACAAACGCGCGCTGGAAGGCGTGCGAGTGCAGATTGGGCATGCCGGGCAACACGGGGCCCGGGGCCATGGCGGCACCATTTGGCTGGGCGTTGGGCGCGACGGCAGTGATGCGCCCTGCCCCATCCCATGTGATCAGCACGTTGCGCGCCCAGCCCGTGGGCAGCAGTGCATCGGCGGCGAACAGTTGTTGCGTCATGGCATGACTCCGTGAATGCGCCCTTGCCGCACGATGGTGCAGGCAGGCTTTTGGCCCAGCCAGTAGGCCAGTTCGGCCGCCTCGCCCACCGGCCACAGCACAAAGTGGGCGGGCCTGCCGGATGCGATGAGGCCGTGGGTGTCTTGCAGGCCGAGCGCGCGTGCGGCGTGGGTGGTGATGCCCGCCAGCGCCTCGGGCACTGTCAGACGGAACAGCGTGCAGGCCATGTTGGCCATCAGCAGCAGGCTCAGCGCGGGCGAGGTACCCGGGTTGTGGTCGGTGGAGACAGCCATGGGCACACCCGCTGCGCGCAGTGCCGCGATGGGTGGCAGGTGCGTGTCGCGCAGCGTGTAGTAGGCGCCAGGCAGCAGCACGGCCACGGTGCCTGCGGCTTTCATCGCAGCGATGCCGTCGGCCGACAGGTGCTCGATGTGGTCACACGACAGCGCACCGTAGCGCGCAGCGAGTGCCGAGCCGCCCATGTCGGACAGTTGCTCCGCATGCAGCTTGACGGGGATGCCGAGCTTGCGCGCGGCCTGGAAGACCTGCTCGGTCTCGGCCAGCGTGAAGGCGATGCGTTCGCAGAACACATCCACGGCATCCACCAGGCCTTCGGCCGCAAGCGCAGGCAGCATCTCGTTGCAGACAAGGTCGGTGTAGTCCTGGCTGCGCCCGGCGTATTCGGGCGGCAGTGCATGCGCGCCGAGGAAGGTGGTGCGCACCGTGACGCCAAAGGCCTCGCCCAGGCGGCGGGCCACGCGCAGCTGCTTGCGTTCGTGCTCCAGCGCCAGTCCGTAGCCGGACTTGATCTCGATGGCACACACGCCCTCGTCCAGCAGCGCCTGCAGGCGCGGCGCGGCCAGGGCAAAGAGCTCGTCTTCGCTGGCCTCGCGCGTGGCGCGCACCGACGACACGATGCCCCCGCCCGCCTTGGCCACCTCTTCATACGTCGCACCCGCCAGCCGCATCGCGAACTCGTTGGCGCGCTGCCCACCGTACACCAGGTGGGTGTGGCAATCCACCAGACCGGGGGTGGTGACGGCGCCCCTGCTGTCAATGCGAGGCAAGGCCGCAAAGGCTGCTGGCACCTGGGCCTGCGGGCCCACCCACTGCACGGCGCCGCCCTGCACCACCACACACGCCAGCGTGCCCTCAGGCACCGGCACATCCGTCGCCCACAACGCGGCCACGGGCCGCAGGTTGGTCCACACGCCATCGGCACTGGGTGCGGAAGATGCTGGCGGGACAACGCCCTGCTTGTTGCTACCTGCTGCTGTGTTCATGGATTGAATTGCTATTGTTTATATAGCTACTAGCGCATATTCCACTAGCGCTTGCAGCCCATTTGATCCAAATTATGGTGCAGAGCCCCTGCGCAAGGCCACCCAGGCCAGCACGGGTGCATCGTCGGCAGACCCACCGCTTTCGGCGCGGCGCACAGGGGTGATCGACGGCGCTGCTTCGCCCCCTTCGTTCACCCACCACAGGCCCTGCCCCGCTGCCAGCATCCGCACTTGGTGGGTATCGCAGTCCTCGCATCGCCAGGTGCCCTGCAGCACCACGCACAGACCCGCGGCAGCCCCCTCAGCGGGCGGCGGCGCATCGCGCAGCACCTTCAGGTTCCCGGTCCACGCACCCCGGCGCAGCATCAGGTTGAAGTCGGTGGAAACACCGCCCAGCATGCGGCAGTCCACCGGCTCTTCGCCGGAGAACGCAAACGGCTCCCAGCGGTGCGTCAGCGCGTGCTGCCAATGTCCTTCTGCGCCTTGCAGATATACGCCATCGCCATCCAGCAACATGATTTGCCGATCCACCCCCACAAACGCCGAGAACGGCCCGGGGCTTGCAATGGTGGCAACGCTCACGCGCCATGCAAAGCTGTCCATGCCCGCGCCGGGCGGCCAGCACGCCAGCTCGCGTGTGCTGCCGCCGCCGTTCTTCCAGGGCACCGGGGGCGTGGAGGCCAAGTCCAGAAACTGCTTCACGCGCCTTCACCCTGCGGCACACCGTTCCCGCCCACCAGCAGCGGGAACAGCGGGTGGTCCATGGCTGCCCCAGCGGGTAGCTGGTCCGCCAGCCCCGGGAACTCGGGCGAGGTCTTCCACGGCCTTGGCGCGTGGCGCGTGTCGTCGCCCAGGAAGCGCACCGAGAACACGCGGCGCCGGTTGGGCCCCTCCACCCCGCCCGACGCATGCAGCGTGAGCATGTGAAAACACACCACGTCGCCCGGCTCGATCTCCCAGCCCACGATGGGAAAAGCGTCGCGATTGGCCTCGACGTTGGGCAGGTCCTGCAGGCTGCCCTCGGGGAACCACTTGGCCTGGTTGTCCATGAAGGTGCGCGGCATGAGCCAGGGGCCCTTGTGCGAACCAGCCACAAATTCGAGCGTGGCCGCGCGCGACACTGGATCGACCGGAATCCACATGCTCACGTTCTGCCTGCCTTCGATGTTGTAGTAAGGCTGGTCCTGGTGCCAGGGCGTCTTCTGGCGCGTGCCCGGCTCCTTCACCAGCACATGGTCGTGGTACAGCCGCACGGTGCGTGACTGCATCAGGCGCTGCGCGGCCAGGGCCAGCGGCGTGTCGCGCACAAAGCGGCCGAACTGCGGGATGTCCTGCCAGTTGCAGAAGTCCTCGAAGAAGCGGCCCGGGTCATCCGGCCTGCTGGCCACCTTGGCACGCGGGCTGGGCGCGGCCAGGTTGGCGTCGATGCCGTCGCGCAGCAGCGCTACCTCTTCGGGCGTGAGCAGCTGCTTGATGCAGATGGCGCCGTCGCGGTCAAACCGCGCGATGTCGTCGGCGGTCAGGCGCTCCTGCAAGCGCTGTTGAAAGTGCTGTTGTTGGCTCAGGTCACTGGCAGGTGAAACCGGGTGCATACGAGCTGTCTCCTTGTAGGCTATTGACCGTTGTCATGCATCACGCACACCCAGCCTCAGGCGCGCGTGAGCACCGCCTGCAGAAAGGAGCGCGTGCGCTCCTGCGTGGGGTTGGTGAAGATGGTGGCAGGCTGGCCGGACTCGATGATCCCGCCGCCGTCCATCACCACCACCACGTCGCCCACCTCGCGTGCAAAGTCCATTTCGTGCGTCACGACCATCATGGTCATGCCTTCGCTGGCCAGCAGCTTCATGACCTGCAGCACCTCGCCCACCAGCTCGGGGTCCAGCGCCGAGGTGGGCTCGTCGAACAGCATCACGCGCGGCTCCATGGCCAGTGCGCGGGCAATGGCCACACGCTGCTTTTGCCCGCCCGACAGGCTGGCAGGCATGGCCAAAGCCTTGTGCGCCAGGCCCACCTTGGTCAGCAGGGCCTGTGCGCGCTCCTCGGCCTCCTTGCGCGAGAGGCCGCGCAGCTTGCGCGGACCCAGCGTGACGTTGTCGAGCACCGAAAGGTGCGGAAACAGGTTGAACGACTGGAACACCATGCCCACTTCTTCGCGCAAAGCGTTCAGGTCATGGTCGGGCAGCATGCGGCCGTCCTGCACCAGTGTGCGGCCACAGATCTCGACCGTGCCGCCTTCGGGCTGCTCCAGTCCGTTGCAGCAGCGCAGAAAGGTGCTCTTGCCCGAGCCGCTGGGCCCGATGACCACCACCACTTGCGACGGCAGCACGTCAAAGTCGATGCCGTTCAGCACCACGTGGCTGCCAAACGACTTGCGCAGTCCGCGAATGCGCACGATGGGCTCGGCGGATGGGCTTGCTACGGTCATCACAGAATTTTTCTTCATTGCACCATTCCCCCGGCACGCAGGCGCAGCTCCATGCGGCGCAGCACCAACGAAGTGACACCCGTGAGGATGAAATACACCACCGCAATCGCCAGGTACACCTCCAGCGAGCGATACGACACACTGATGATCTTCTGCCCTTCGTGCATCAGGTCGTGGATGGTGAGCAGCGACACCAGCGCCGAGTTCTTGATCAGCGCGATGAACTCATTGCCCAGTGGCGGAATCATGCGCACCACGGCCTGTGGCAGCACCACGGTGCGCATGGCCAGGCCCGAGGACATGCCAATGGAACGCGCCGCCTCCATCTGTCCCTTGTCGATGGACTGGATGGCGCCGCGCACCACCTCGGACATATAGGCGCCCGAGTAGATGCCCAGGCCGATCACGCCGCACACAAAAGCGGGCAGCAGGATGCCGAACTGCGGCAGGCCAAAGAACAGGATGAACAGCTGCACCAGCAGCGGCGTGCCACGGATGGCGGCCACGTAGGCGGTGCACAGGGCGTAGACCACGCGGCGCTTGGGGTTCAGGCGCCCAATACCCACCAGCAGGCCCATGACGCAACCCAGCAGCAGCGAGGCGGCCGTGATTTCCACAGTGACCAGCGCGCCCGCCAGCAACTGGGGCAACCCGGCCCAGACAGGAGAAAAATCGAGTTCCATGGCTCAGTTCGGCAACGTGTGGCTGCGGTTTACTTGGCAGCGCTGTTGCTGAACCACTTCTTGACGATGGCAGCATAGGTGCCGTCTGCCTTGAGCTTGGTGATGGCACCGTTGACGGCCTTCGTCAGCTCGGGCGTGTCCTTGCGCAGGGCCATGCCGTACTCTTCGGTGGTGAGCTGCTCGTCGAGCACGCGCAGGCCGGGACGGGTGCGCACATACTGGAACGCGGCGGGCTTGCCGGTCACGGCAGCGTCGGCGCGGCCGATATCCACCAGGTTGAACATCTCCTGGTTCTTTTCGACCTCGACACGCTGCACCTTGGGGAATTTCTCGGTCAGGTACGCCACCGACTTGGTGCCCACCTGCACGCTGACCTTCTTGCCGTCCAGGTCGGCCAGCTTGTTGATGGCCTTGTTGTCGGCCTTCACCATCACCACCAGGCCGCCGGCGTAGTAGGAGTCGGTGAAGTCCACCACCTTCTTGCGCTCGTCGGTGATGTAGATGGCCGAGACCGCCATGTCAAAACGCTTCGAGATCAGGCCGGGAATCAGGCCCTTGAAGTCGATGTCCACCCACTCGACCTGTTTGCCCATGGTCTTGGCAATGGCCTCCACCAGCTCGATGTCGAAGCCCGTGCGTTTGCCGTTTTCGACAAACTCCATGGGCGGGAACGTGGCATCGGTGCCCACACGCAGGACGTTGTCCTGGGCCTGTACACCCGTGGTGCAGAGGGCTGCGGCGGCCAGGCTGGCCAGAAGAAGGTTGCGGCGAAGGTTCATGGGGAAAGCTCCTGAGGAGGGGTGAGGGAAAATCAGGGAGAAGTGAGCTGGCGAGAGATGCGCGCTGCGGCGACGACGGCCATGCCGGTGAGTGCGGTCTCCTGCCCCTGGGCCCGCAAGATCGGGGCCATCAGGGTGATGGCCCCGGCGGCCTGCCGGGGAGAACCGAACACGGGCACGCTGACGCCCCAGACACCGGCATCCACTTCGCCGGAGCTGACTGCGTAACCCGCCTTGGCAATGCCTTCCAGCTCGGTCAGCGCCGCCTGGCGCTCAGCAGTGTCTGCGCCGTAGTGCAGGTCCAGAATGGCATTGCGCGTGGCCGGGGCCACGTGGGCAAGCAGGCACTTGGCGGAGGCCCCCGCGCGCAGCGGCACGCTGCGCCCTTTTTCAAACGAGCAGCGCAGGGCCTGCGTGCTGTCCACCATGTCCAGGCACACCACGCTGTCATTCACGGCCACCACCAGCCCCACACTCTCGTGGGACTGCCGGGCCAGGGCCTGCATGTCCGACCGCGCGTGGTGCACCAGATGCGACGCCATGTCAAAGCCCAGGGCCAGTTGCAGGCTGAGCGGCCCGGGCGCGTAGTGCCCGCTGCTCTCCAGCACAAAGCCCCACAGCTTGAGCCGCGCCAGCTGCCGGTACAGCGTGCTGCGCGCCAGGCCCGTGGCCTCCACCAGCTCGGCAGCCGACATGGGCTGCCCGTGCTGCGCCAGCACCGCCAGCACGTGCAGAACACGGTCGGCGGCGGCAACGGAGGTGGGTCCACGGGTGGGCATGGACTCAGTATCAAAGGATTGCAGCGGCATTCAAACCCAACATTCCCAACGAATGGGAATGCAGTTCCCTTTTTTCACATTCCTGTCATTCCCTCCCTCGCCCCTTCACTTCACCATGGGCAGCTTCAGGCCCTGCTTCTTGGCCGTCTCCACCGCCAGCTCGTAGCCAGCATCGGCATGGCGCATCACGCCGCTGCCGCAGTCGTTGACCAGCACATTGGCAAGGCGCTGGGCCGCAGCTTCAGTGCCGTCGGCCACGATGACCATGCCCGAGTGCTGCGAGTAACCCATGCCCACGCCCCCGCCGTGGTGCAGGCTGACCCAGGTGGCGCCGCCCGAGGTGTTGAGCAAGGCGTTGAGCAGCGGCCAGTCGCTCACGGCGTCGGTGCCGTCCTTCATGCCTTCGGTCTCGCGGTTGGGGCTGGCCACGCTGCCGGTGTCCAGGTGGTCGCGGCCGATCACGATGGGCGCCTTGAGCTCACCGTTCTTCACCATCTCGTTGAAGGCCAGGCCCGCAATGTGGCGCTCGCCCAGGCCCAGCCAGCAGATGCGTGCCGGCAGACCCTGAAAGGCAATGCGCTCGCCCGCCATGTCAAGCCAGCGGTGCACGTGCTTGTTCTCGGGGAACAGTTCCTTGATCTTGGCGTCGGTCTTGCGGATGTCTTCCGGGTCACCCGACAGGGCCACCCAACGGAACGGGCCCTTGCCCTCGCAGAACAGCGGGCGGATGTAGGCGGGCACAAAGCCGGGGAAGTCGAACGCGTTCTTCACGCCTTCGTCAAACGCCACCTGGCGGATGTTGTTGCCGTAGTCCACCACCGGGATGCCCATGTGCTGGAAGTCGAGCATGGCCTGCACATGCACGGCGCAGGACTTGGCAGCGGCCTTCTTCAGCACCTCGTGCTGTGTCACGTCCTGCTGCGCGGCGCGCCACTGGGCCACCGTCCAACCTGCGGGCAAGTAGCCGTTGACGAGGTCGTGGGCCGAGGTCTGGTCGGTGACCAAGTCGGGCTTGAGGCCACCGGCCTTGGCACGGCGCACCAGCTCGGGCAGGATTTCTGCGGCGTTGCCCAGCAGGGCAATCGACACGGCCTCCTTGGCCGCGGTGTGCTGCTGGATCAGCTCGAACGCGTGGTCAATGTCACGCGCCTGCTTGTCCACATAGCGCGTGCGCAGGCGGAAGTCGATGCTGCTTTGCTGGCATTCGATGTTGAGCGACACCGCGCCCGCAAAGGTAGCGGCCAGCGGCTGCGCGCCGCCCATGCCGCCCAGGCCAGCGGTCAAGATCCAGCGCCCTTCGAGCGAGCCGCCAAAGTGCTTGCGACCCGCCTCGGCAAAGGTCTCGTACGTGCCTTGCACGATGCCTTGCGTGCCGATGTAGATCCAGCTGCCGGCAGTCATCTGGCCGTACATGAACAGGCCCTTCTGGTCCAGCTCGCTGAAGTGTTCCCAGTTGGCCCACTTGGGCACCAGGTTGGAGTTGGCCAGCAGCACGCGGGGTGCGTTGGCATGGGTCTTGAACACGCCCACGGGCTTGCCGGACTGAATGAGCAGGGTTTCGTCGTCGTTCAGGTCCTTGAGCGAGGCGAGGATCTGGTCAAAACACTCCCAGTTGCGCGCGGCACGGCCAATGCCGCCGTACACCACCAGGTCCTGCGGGCGCTCGGCCACCTCGGGGTCGAGGTTGTTCTGGATCATGCGGTAGGCGGCCTCGGTGAGCCAGCTCTTGCAGGTGAGCTGGCTGCCGCGCGGCGCGCGGATCACGCGGCTGGCGTCGTGGCGGGGGTCGGTGTTGGAGGCGGCGGCGATGATGGCGTCGTTGGCGTTCATGGTGGGCTCCTGTGAATCAAGGGGTATGCGTAGAGAAAATCAGGCGAAGCTGGGCAGGCACTGGGTGAGCGCTGCAGGCCAGGTGGACTGCTGGGCCCATGCGCGCATGGCTTCGATGTCGGGGGCGAGGTAACGGTCCTGCTCCAGGTAGGCCACGCGCTCGCGGATGGCGGCGAATTGCGCTTCGATCAGCGGAGAGGATTTCAGGGTGCGGTCGAATTCCATGCCCTGCGCAGCGGCCATGGCCTCGATGCCGACCATCACCGCCGCATTGCGCACCATGTCGCCCAGGCGCCGCGCGCCGTAGGTGGCCATGGAGACATGGTCCTCCTGGTTGGCCGATGTCGGCAGACTGGTCACGCTGCTGGGGTTGGCCAGGCACTGGTTCTCGGCCGCCAATGCGGCGGCGGTGACCTGGGCGATCATGAAGCCCGAGTTCACGCCGCTGTCGAGGATCAGGAAGGCGGGCAGGCCTGACAGGCCTGGGTCCAGCAGCAGCGACAGGCGACGTTCAGAAATCGCACCGATCTCGGCCACGGCCAGCGCAATGATGTCGGCCACAAAGGCCACGGGCTCGGCGTGGAAGTTGCCGCCAGAGATTACGTCGCCGTTGTCGAACACCAGGGGGTTGTCGGAAGCCGCATTGGCCTCAATGGTCAGCACGCGCGCGGCGTGGTGCAGGTTGTCCAGGCACGCGCCCATCACCTGCGGCACGCAGCGGATGGAGTACGGGTCTTGCACGCGGCCGCAGTTCGGGTGCGAAGGGTCGATGGCGCTGCCGTCGAGCAGCGCACGCACGGCAGCGGCCACGGCGATCTGCCCGGCCTGGCCACGTGCCTCGTGAATGCGTGCATCAAAGGGTTTGACCGAACCCTTAATGGCTTCGAGCGACAGGCAGCCCGCGACCAGCGCGGCGGCAAAGACGCTCTCGGCGCCAAACAGCCCGGCCAGTGCAAGTGCGGTGGACACCTGCGTGCCGTTGAGCAGCGCGAGCCCTTCCTTGGGGCCCAGCACAAACGGCTGCAAACCGATGGAGCGCATGGCCTCTGCCCCCGGCACCACCTTGCCGTCCACCTTGGCCTGGCCTTCACCAATCAGCACACAAGCCATGTGCGCCAGCGGCGCCAGGTCGCCCGACGCGCCCACCGAGCCCTTGGCCGGAATCACCGGCAGCACGTTGGCGTTGGCCAGGGCCAGCAACGCATCCACCAGCTCGGGGCGCACGCCCGAGTGGCCGCGCGCCAAGCTCACGGCCTTGGTGGCCAGGATGAGGCGCACCACGTCGTCGGGCAGCGCATCGCCCGTGCCCACGCTGTGCGACAGCACCAGATTGCGCTGCAGCTCGGCCAGGCGCTCGTGCGCAATCTTGGTGCTGGCGAGCTTGCCAAAGCCGGTGTTGATGCCATAGACGACCTGGTCTTCATCAACGATGCGCTGCACCGTGGTCAGGGACTTCTGCAAACCCGCGCGGGCCGACGCATCGAGCACCAGTTGCACGGGGCCCGCGTGGATGCGGCGCAGCTCGGCCAGCGTGACGCGGCCGGGGTGCAGGGTGAGGGATGAAGCGTTGTGTGTCATGGCGTTGATCCTGTATATACAAGTAGGTACAAGCGAAAAAATCTGTGCTTTTGGCGAAAACTTTCAACCGGCGACGGGATTGCCGTCGGCGCGGAAGCGGCTGCCCAGGCGGTAACGGGTGGCGGGGTGCAGGCAGCGCACCACGGTAATGGGCACGCCGCGCGACCAGGTGCGGCGGGTGAGCAGCAGGCAGGGCTCCTGCGGAGACATCTCCAGCAGCGCGGCCTGCTCGGCGGTGGGCATGACGGCATCGACCACATGCTCGATCTGGTCAAAGGGCACGTTGCGCACCAGGTATTCGGAGGGTTGCAGCAGTGTGAAGTCCTGCGCGACGAACTGGGGCACCTGGCGCGGGTTTACGTGGCGGTCTTCCAGTTGTACGGGCAGACCGTCCTCACGGTGAATGCACAGCGAGTGAAACACCGACTCGCCCGTGCGCAGGTCCAGCGCGGCGGCCACTTCCAGCGTGGCGGAGGTGCGTTCCACCGTGAGCACGTCACAGCGGTAGTCGTGCCCGCGCTGGCGGATTTCGCTGGCCAAATTGGCGATCTGCAGCAGCGTGGACTGGGGCTTGTCCTCGGCCACAAAACTGCCCACGCCCGCCACGCGCACGATGCGGCCCTGCTCCACCAGTTCGCGCAGCGCGCGGTTCACCGTCATGCGCGAGATGCCGAACTGGGTGACCAGCTCGTTCTCGGATGGCAGGCGGTCGCCCGCGCGCCAGATGCCTTCCTGGATCTTGCGCGAGATGTGGTCCTTGACCTGCTCGTACAGCGCCATGGCTTGCGCGGGTGCAGCCACGGCGACCACCGCCTTGGCGGGCGTGGCGCTGCGCGGGGCAGTGGCTGCAGTGCGGCGGGAAGGACGGGCGCTCATGGGTGGATGCGGGGCTGGTGCAGGTTCAGATCAGTGCAGGTCCGCCGCCATGGATTCGGCGCGGATCTCTTCGGTGAGGCGCGCTTTGAGGTCCATGAACTCGGGGCTGGTCTTGATCGTGTAATGGCGCGGGTGCGGCAGGTCCACCGCCAGCTCGGTCTTGATGCGGCCGGGGCGGGCGCTGAACACGGCCACGCGGTTGGCCATGAAGATGGCTTCGTCGATGTCGTGGGTGACGAAGAGCACGGTCTTGCGCTCGGCCTCCCAGATGCCCAGCAGCAGCTCTTGCATGAGCACGCGGGTCTGGTTGTCGAGCGCGCCGAAGGGCTCATCCATCAGCAGAATCTTGGGGTCGTTGGCCAGTGCGCGCGCAATGGCGGTGCGCTGCTGCATGCCGCCCGACAGCTGCTTGGGAAAGTGCTGCTCAAAGCCGCGCAGGCCGACCTTGGCGATGAAGTACGCGGCGCGTTCCTTTTGCTGTGCCTCGGGCATACCGCGTTCGCGCAGGCCAAAGCGGATGTTCTGCTCGATGGTGAGCCAGGGGAACAGCGTGTAGCTCTGGAACACCATGCCGCGGTCGGCGCCGGGGCCTTCGACGGGCACCCCATCCAGCAGCACGCGGCCGCTGGTGGCGTGGTCCAGCCCCGCCACGATGCGCAGCAGCGTGGACTTGCCGCAGCCCGAGGGGCCCAGGATGGTCACGAAGTCGTTGTCCTTCACCTCGAAATCGACCGGCTGCAGCGCCTGCGTGCGTTGGCCTTTGGCAGTCTCGAAGACACGCGAGACGGCTTGGATGGATACGCTGCTCATCGCACAAAACTCCAGGCAAACAGACGGTGGTTGAGCGCCTTGAAGGCGAAGTCGGACACCAGCCCGATGAGGCCGATGATGATGATGCCGAAGATGATCTGCCCGGTGTTGAGCAGCGACTGGCTGTCGGTGATCATGTGACCGATACCGCTGGACGAGCCGATCAGCTCGGCCACGATCACATAGGTCCAGGCCCAGCCCAGCACCAGGCGCAGGGTCTCGGCGATCTCGGGGGCTGCGCCGGGGATGAGCACGCGCGTGACGATGCCCTTGTGGCCCGCGCCCAGCGTGTAGGCGGCCTCGACCAGATCGCGCCGCGCGCCGCCCACGGTGACGGCGACCATCAGCGTGATCTGGAAGACCGAGCCGATGAAGATGACCAGGATCTTCTGCGCCTCGCCAATCCCAGCCCACAGGATCAACAGCGGGATGAAGGCCGACGCAGGCAGGTAGCGGCAGAACGAGACGAAGGGCTCAAAGAACGCCTCGATGCCCTTGTACGCGCCCATCGCAATGCCCAACGGCACGGCAATGATGGCGGCAAGGATGAAGCCGCCGACCACACGCCAGATGGTCATGCCGATGTCTTTGATGAAGCCGTACTCGGTGAACAACAGCCAGCCTTCCTTCACCATGGTGACGGGGCTGGCCAGGAAGGTGGGCGACACGAAGCCGCCCAATGTGAAGAACGCCCACACCGCCACGAACACGACGAAGAAGGCCAGCCCAAGCATCCACCGGGCGCTGCTGCTCACAGGCTCCAGCGGGGCCAGCGAGCGCCGGCGCGCGGGGGCATGTGGTCCGGCTTTTTGCTCGGGTTTTGGCTCGGTAACGGACAGGGGTTGCACGGCGGACATGGAGCGCTCTTCTTCCGTCTATTTACTTGATGAAGCTCGCGTCGAAGGTGACGGCCAGGTCTTCAGGCGCCTTGCGGATGATGCCGGCCTCCAGCAGGATGGCCGTGGCGTCCTTCATGAACGTGGTCAGCTCGCCCGCAAAGAACTTCTGGTTGGCGGCCTTGTCCTGCCAGCGCAGGAAGGACGACGACTTGGCAAACTGCTCGCCCGTCTGCTTGACCGCAGCGCCCATGATCTCGTTGGACTTGGTCGGGTCGGCCTTGATCATGTCCAGCGCCTGGAAGTAGGAGTTGGCCAATGCCTGTGCGGCCTTGCCGTTGGCCTTGAGCCAGGCGGGGTCGCAGCCCACGGTGTCCATCACCATGGGGTAGTCGAGCGTGGTGGCCAAAATTTTGCCGGCCGCAGGGTTGTCGCGCACGGTGGACAGGTAGGGCTCGTACGTCATGGCGGCATCGTTTTGCCCGGCCACGAAGGCCTGCGCGGCCGCCTGGGGCGACAGCGTGGTGGTCTTCACGTCCTTGAGGCTCATGCCGTTCTTGCTCAGCATCCAGGCCAGGCCGAAGTACGGAGCGGTGCCGGGCGCATCCACGCCGATGGTCTTGCCCTTGAGGTCAGCAAAGCCCTTGATGTCGCCGCGCACCGCAATGCCGTC
Source organism: Acidovorax delafieldii (assembly GCF_007993815.1). Classification (GTDB taxonomy): domain Bacteria; phylum Pseudomonadota; class Gammaproteobacteria; order Burkholderiales; family Burkholderiaceae_C; genus Acidovorax; species Acidovorax delafieldii. Next base: position 305,467 of record NZ_VJWE01000016.1, on the reverse strand, counting down.
GGCGCCGTAGGACTTGTCCATCTGGAAGATCTGCACGATCGGCACGCCGTTGGCGTTCCAGGCGACGTGCGTCTCGACCGTGGTGGCGGCGCACTGGATGGACTTGGAGGCCAGGGCCAGGTGGCGGTCCTTCTGCGGAATCATCTTGATCTCCACATCCAGGCCGTTCTTCTTGAAGATGCCAGCCTTGTCGGCCAGCGTGAGCGGTGCGAAACCTGTCCAGCCGGACATGCCCAGCACAATCTTGGTGTCCTGCGCCTGGGCCGGTGCGGCCAGGGCCATCATGCATGCTGCTGCCGCTGCCAGCGACGTCCATTTCACAACCGATCGAGTCATCATCTGCTCCTGTTTGAAGAAAGTACCTTGGCCCTGCCCACCGGAACGCACCTGCGTACCGGAAGCCATGATGACAGTTTCAGCATACCTGTATATACAGGGTAAACACTGAAAAATCCGACTCATGCGAGGGGGTGTCGATCTTCAGCAAGAACGGGGCCAGGGAGGATGGCGTCTTCGCTGGTGGTCCAGGGCACCAGAAAAAACTCCTGATTTGATAGCTATCAGGTCAATAAACACCTGCGCTACAGCGCAAAAAAGCCATCAATTTTCGTTGAGAAGCCGGACATGGCCGCTGGCAGGTCCACTTCCCCATTGCACCAGGCCTGTGCGCTGGCCTGGCCGCATCGGTGCGACGCCACCTGCCAGCGCAGAGGCCAACCTGTCTATGCCGCCGGCTCGCGACCTATTCCACCACCGGCAAACGCACGGTGACCGACAGGCCGGGCTCTGCATTGCGCATGTGCAATTGCCCGTCGTGCGCCTGCGCCACCAGCCGGCACAGGTACAAACCCAGACCGACGCCACCGGTGGCACGCTGGCGTGCGGTGTCCGGGCGGTAGAACGCCTGGGCCAGGTGTGGCAGGTGCTCGGGGGGCACACCGCGCCCATGATCACGCACCTCCAATTCCAGCACCCTCCCCTCATCCGCCAGCCGCAAATGCAGCTCAGGGGGAAATGCACCCGACTCACTGTGGCGCAGGCTGTTGTCCAGCAGGTTGCGCAGCAAAAGCCGCAGGCGGGACCGGTCCAGCCGCACCGAGGGCAAGTCCGGCGCCACGTGCAAGGCAATATCAGCGGCCCCGGCATGGCGGGAGCACAGGTCGGCCACCACTTCGCGCGCCAGTTCGGTGACATCGGTGGGCTCGCGGTGCAGCGCCGCATGGCGGCCCGCCAGGCGCTCGCTTTCCAGCAGGTCGGTGATGAGGCCCGCCATTTCACCCAGGTCGCGCATGAGCGCCAGGCGCTGCGGTTGCACATCGGTCGTTTCGGGCAGCAGCTCCGTGTTCAGGCGGGCCCGCGTGAGCGGGCTGCGCAGCTCATGGCTCATCGCCAACAACAGTGCACGCTTGGCCTCCAGCATCTGGTGGATGTCATCCCCCATGGTGTTGATGGTCTCGGCCAGCTGGCCCAGCTCGTCCGGCCGGTGGGCATGCCGCACCGGTATGGGCTGGGCAAAGTTGCCGTTGCCAAAGCGCTGCGCGCCCTGGCGGATGTCGTCCAGCGGACGCAACAGATGCCGCACATATACATAGGCCAGCGCCGTGAGCAGCAGCAGCACGGTCAGCGTGCCCCACGCAATGCGCGGGCGCTTGTCCCAGGACAGCGCATTGAGGCCGAACTCGATATGGTGCCCATCTGCCGTCGTGCGGCGTAGCAGGCTGTGCCCGTTCTCGTCCCCGGTCCAGCGGTCTTCCTGGCGGACCTTGTCGCTCACCCAGTCGGGGTTCTGCTGATCGGGGTGCGATGCCCAGTGGATCTGCGGCCCGTCGATGCGCAAGGTCAGTGGCAGGCGATTGGCAATCGCCTGCGCGCGCTCAATGCTCGGTGGGCTGCCAATCTCGGCGGCAAGGCGGTCCACATAATCCATCAGCAGCGGCCGCGCAGCCTCGCGCCAGCCTACGGACACGGCCTTTTGCACCCCGCCCATGAACGTGACCGCCACAGTCACGGCCAGTGCCATGAACACCAGCACCAGCCGAATGCGCAGCGAATGCCCTACCGCGTGGCGCGCCCGGCGGTGCCAGGGGCAGTTCGGGTCGTGAATGGGAGAACAAATCTGCTTCATGGGGCAGCGCGGCGCAAAGCCAGGGAGTAGCCCACGTTGCGCAATGTCTTGATGCAGTCCAGCGGCTCCAGCTTCTTGCGCAACCGGCTCACTACGATGTCCACCGCGCGGGTGTACAGCTCGGCCTCATGACCACGCAGCTGGTTCAGGATGTCGTCGCGGCTGAAGACCTTGCCGGGCTCGCGCGCCAGCAGGTGCAACAGGTCGAACTCCGTGCCGGTCAGCTCCACAACCACACCATGGCGCTGCACACTGCGGCGCGCTGCGTCGATGGACAGGCCCTCGAACTCCAGCGCGCCCACGGCAACGCCTTGCCCCGGCGCCCTGCGCCGGCGCAACACCGTCTGCAGGCGCGCCACCAGTTCACGTGGCTCAAAGGGCTTGGGCAGATAGTCGTCAGCCCCCAGCTCCAGCCCCACCACCCGGTCCATCACCTCGCCGCGCGCGGTCAGCATCACGATGGGCAGGTCACCCTGCTTGCGGATGGTGCGGCACAGCTCAAACCCGTCCATCTCGGGCAGCATCACGTCGAGGATGGCAGCGTCAAACCCGCCGGCCGTCAGCTGTGCCAAGCCGTCGCTGGGCCGAAGTGCATGAACGAGTTCCAGTTCAAAACGCTGGAAGTAAGTGGCCAGGGGAGCGCCCAACTGCGCGTCGTCGTCAATCAACAATATGCGGTGCATGAGCAATTCTCACACCGTCAGGCGCGCTCCCCAAGGGCGGTATCGACAGAAGCGCCAGCCGCACACAATGCGCGGTGTCGCACGATGAGTCGCCGCAAACGGCCCTGCGCACCGGCATGGAGCGCATCAAAATGGTCGGCAGCCGCCAGCAGGGCAGGCAGCGTGTGGGCCGCCACCGAGGGCTGGCGAGCGACCAGGCCCATCGCATGCTCGCGGTCAAAGCGCGGCCCCCAGACCAGCGACATCAGCTCATCGTGAGGCTCCGGCATGCCCGACAGCAGCGCGGGCCCGTGCACACGAACGCCCTGGGCGAGGCGGTGGATAGGTTCCAGCGTGGGTGACATGCAATGCTCCCCGCCCATCACCCGCGGGCCATCCAGCCCTTGCGACGCTGCATCAGCTCGCGCACTTTTTGCTGCTGGTCAGGGTTCAGGCTGTCATAGAAGTCGGCCATCGCATTGACCACCGCGGGACTGTGGGCCTGCACCGCACGCGTCTTGTCTTCGAGCAGGGACTGCGCCCGCACCCGATCAAACTTGTCGCCCGCCACAATGGCCTGCACCTCGGCTCGGGGGTCTGCCGTCTTGCCGACGAACGCTGCGCGCTGGGCTTCCAGTTGATCGGCCAAGGCATTGAGCTTGGTCTTTTGTACCTCGTTCAGATCCAGCTTGCTGCTCACCCGGTCCACCATCTTGCCGCGCACTTCCGCCATCTTTTCCGCAGTCATCGGGCCGCGCTGGTGGTGCCCGCTGGAGCAGGCCGTCAGCCCACCCACCGCGATGGACGCACCAAAAATGCCCATCAGCGTTTTCTTGATCCAGGGTTTCATGATGCTGTCCTTTCAAAGACGGTATGGAACATGACCCTGATGGTGCGCGCAGCGGCTTGGAACGTGGTCTCGAGCCAGTTTCGGTTTATTTCATTTTGTTTCTTGGGCGGTGTTGGCGAAGCACGTTGACAGGTGGTTGACTGCGCGAACGGCAGCGTGTTAGCCGATTTTTTCAGGGGTTTACAACGCGAAGCCGGGGATACACAGCCACTGCGGATTGCCGTTGAGGGACATGGTTCAAAGACGTCACGCCTCAGAGCCAGAAGGTGCATCGAATCGTTCGGTAAGGGCGAACGGAAGCAACTATCCTTGCGCAGCAGTACAAAATCAGTGGGAAAAGAAAAACCCCCAACCGTTACCGGTTGGGGGTTTATGTTTGGTGGAGCTGGCGGGAATTGAACCCGCGTCCGCAAGCCTTCGTCAGGCAGATCTACATGTTTAGCGGTCTGATTTGGATCTCGCTACCCATGTCGCGCAGTCGCACGCTACATGGGCCGCCAGCACCCTATTTTCTCGCCTCCACCCAAGGTACCCGGATGGAAGCCAGCCCATGTAATTATCCTTGCAGCCGGGAGGCACTGATTGCTCAGAACCCCCTTGCCCAGCCCATCGGCCAACTGTTGCAAGGCTCACTGGCAATTAAGCAGCGAGTGCGAAACGTTCGTCGTTTGCAGTTAGTTTGTTAAATCGAGATTTACGAGCGTGACTCAAGCTCGACATGCACCACACTGATCCCGAACCCACGTCGAAACCAGGACAGCCCCTAGGCTTCTTATTTTAGGCGTTCGCGAGCAATTGCAAGAGCTCGCTGGGAGATTTAATTGCGGCGTGCGCGCCCCACTCTGCAGGGTCGGTCCTGGCGCCCAAATAGCCGTAGATGGCGGCCACTGTACCCATGCCTGCCGCCAGACCTGCCACGATGTCACGCTCGTCATCACCCACATAAATGCACTGCTCCGGCGGCACACACAACCGCGCAGCCGCTTCCAGCAGGGGCGCTGGATGGGGCTTGGCGTGTGGCGTGGTGTCGCCACTGACCACTGCCGAAGCGGTGGCAAACAGCGGAATGGCCTGGGTCAGGGGTTCGGTAAAGCGGGCAGCCTTGTTGGTGACCACACCCCACGTCATGTTACGTTCGAGAATCTGGCGAACCAATTCAGGCACACCTTCAAAAATGGTGGTCTGCTCGGTCATGCGAGTTTCATAGTTCACGAAAAACTCTTCGCGCATGACGGCAAAGTCTGGGTGATCTGGCCCCATGCCAAAGGCTTCTGCCAGCATGCCGCGGGCGCCTGCTCCCGCCATCGGGCGATATCGGGCCGGGGGCAGCGAAGGCAGACCTCGGTCGGTGCGCATTTTGTCTGCGGCCGCCCCCAAGTCTGGTGCGCTGTCGATCAGAGTCCCATCCAAATCAAAAAGGACTGCGCGAATGCCATGAAAAACGGTAGCCATATCAGTCCAGGCGACGCGCGGCAAACAGGTAGTTGACGCTGGTGTTGGCGCTGAGCCAATAGCGACGCGTGAGGGGGTTGTATTCCAGGCCCTTGGTGTGCAGAACATCCAAGCCCGCACTGCGGCAATGCCCTGCAAGCTCGCTGGGGCGGATCATCTTGGCGTATTCGTGGGTGCCGCGCGGCAGCATGTTAAGCACGTATTCCGCGCCCACAATGGCCAGCATAAACGCCTTGGCGTTGCGATTGATGGTGGAGAAGAAGACCCAGCCCCCGGGTTTGACCAAGGTGGCGCACGCGCGGACCACCGAGGCGGGATCCGGAACATGCTCCAGCATTTCCATGCAGGTCACCACATCAAAACCAGCAGGTTGCTCCAAGGCCATCGCTTCAGCGCTGATCTCACGGTACTGCACGTTTTGGGTTCCAGCCTCCAGAGCATGCAACTGCGCCACGCGCAACGCCTTGGTTGCCAGGTCAATACCCAGCACATCTGCCCCCTTGCGCGCCATGGAGTCGGCCAGAATGCCCCCGCCACAGCCCACATCTAGCACACGCTTGCCGGTCAAGGCGCTCAGCCCATGAATCCAGTCAAGCCGCAGCGGGTTGATCTGGTGCAAGGGACGAAATTCACTGTCAGGGTCCCACCATCGGTGGGCCAATTCGGAAAACTTGGCCAGTTCGGCCGGATCTGCATTGACGGTTTCGATCATGTCGCTGATTGTCCATGAAGGGAGAGCGCGAAAAGCCCCAGACGCAAAAAAGCCCCGCAAGCGGGGCTTTTTTGTGAAGCAATCCGAAGATTACTGAGCGGCGCGGGTGCCAACCACTTCGATTTCCACGCGACGGTTCTTCGCACGGCCTTCGGCGGTCTTGTTGTCAGCCACGGGTTGCTTTTCGCCCTTGCCTTCGGTGTACACGCGGTTCTTTTCGATGCCCTTGGACACCAAGTAAGCCTTCACGGCTTCAGAACGACGCACCGACAGCTTTTGGTTGTAAGCATCAGAGCCGACGGAGTCAGTGTGACCCACAGCAATGATCACTTCCAGATTGATGCCCTTGACCTTGGAAACTAGGTCGTCCAGCTTGGCCTTGCCTTCTGGCTTGAGCACCGACTTGTCGAAGTCGAAGAAGGCGTCAGCAGCGTAGGTCACCTTGGTGGCGACTGCAGGAGCTGGTGCGGGAGCGGGTGCAGGGGCGGCAGCGGGTGCTGGAGCAGCAGCAGGAGCTGGTGCAGCGGCAGGAGCGGGAGCAGCGATTGCGCCGTCGCAGCCAGGAGCTGCCGTAGCAGGCGTCCAGTTGGCATCGCGCCAGCAGTATTCGTTGGTACCGTTCTTCCAGACCAGTTGGCCAGAAGCATCGCGCCAGTTGTCAACGGTTTGTGCGCCAGCGGCGGTTGCGAGCGCTGCAGAGGCAAACAACATCGCCACTTTGTTCAGTTTCTTCATGGTTCTCCTCTTGGGGAAAAAGCCGCAGCCGCGCTGCGAATCAGGACGCCTGGGGTGACCACCACCCTAAGCGTTCAAACGATTGTGCCATACGTAACAGGGCAAAAGCTGCGCGCGCTGGTCGGGGCCCGTAGGACAAAACCTGAATTGCTTCGATATGTTGCGCCGTCGCTACACGGTCTTACGCCTAAAATGACTCTCCTTTGCCGCCCCCGCCGTCCCAATGACCCAGTTTGCCAAAGAAACCCTGCCGATCAGCCTCGAAGAAGAGATGCGGCGCAGTTACCTCGATTACGCGATGAGCGTGATTGTGGGTCGTGCACTGCCCGACGCGCGTGACGGCTTGAAGCCTGTACACCGTCGCGTTCTTTTCGCCATGCACGAGCTCAATAACGACTGGAACCGGCCTTATAAAAAGTCGGCTCGTATCGTGGGCGACGTGATCGGTAAATACCACCCGCACGGGGACTCTGCGGTGTACGACACCATTGTGCGGATGGCGCAGGACTTCTCGTTGCGCCACATGCTGGTGGATGGACAAGGTAATTTCGGATCCGTGGACGGCGACAACGCTGCGGCCATGCGATACACCGAAATCCGCCTGGCCAAAATCGCCCATGAAATGCTGGGAGATATTGACAAGGAAACTGTCGATTTCGGCCCCAACTACGACGGCAGCGAGAAAGAACCGCTGGTATTGCCCAGCAAGCTGCCCAACTTGCTGGTGAATGGATCGGCAGGTATTGCGGTGGGTATGGCCACCAACATTCCGCCACATAACCTCAACGAAGTGGTCGATGCGTGTCTGCACATGCTGCGCAATCCCGAGACGACCATCGATGAGTTGATGGAAATCATCCCGGCCCCAGACTTCCCCACCGCCGGCATCATCTACGGCATCAACGGCGTGAAGGATGGCTACCGCACCGGACGCGGCAAGGTGGTGATGCGTGCCAAGTGCCACTTTGAGGACATCGACCGCGGCCAGCGCCAGGCGATCATCGTGGACGAGCTGCCCTACCAGGTCAACAAGAAGACGCTGCAGGAGCGTATGGCCGAGCTGGTGCACGAAAAGAAGATCGAAGGCATCAGCCACATCCAGGACGAGTCGGACAAATCCGGCATGCGCCTGGTGATCGAACTCAAGCGCGGTGAAGTGCCCGAGGTGGTGCTCAACAACCTGTACAAGCAGACGCAGCTGCAGGACACGTTCGGCATGAACATGGTGGCGCTGATTGACGGCCAGCCCCGCCTGTGCAACCTGAAGGATCTGATCAGCGTCTTTCTGCAGCACCGCCGCGAAGTGGTGACTCGCCGCACGGTGTTCGAGCTGCGCAAGGCACGCGACCGTGGCCATGTGCTGGAAGGCTTGGCCGTGGCCTTGGCCAACATCGACGACTTCATCGCCATCATTCGCAACGCGCCCACGCCGCCTGTGGCCAAGGCCGAGCTGATGGCCCGCCCCTGGGACAGCAAGCTGGTGCGCGAAATGCTCACACGCACGCGTGCTGACGGTGGTGTGATCAACGCCGACGACTATCGCCCCGACGGCCTGGAAAAGGAATTCGGCATGGGCCAGGACGGCCTGTACCGGTTGTCGGAAACGCAGGCCCAGGAAATCCTGCAGATGCGCCTGCAACGCCTCACGGGCCTGGAGCAGGACAAGATCGTCGCCGAGTACAAGGAAGTCATGGCGGTCATCGAGGATCTGCTGGACATCCTGGCCAAGCCTGAGCGCGTGTCGGTCATCATCGGCGACGAACTCACCTCCATCAAGCAGGAGTTCGGCCAGCACAAGCTGGGCGCACGTCGCTCCATCGTTGAATACAGCGCACAGGATCTCTCCACCGAAGACCTGATCACACCCACCGACATGGTGGTGACGCTGTCCCACACCGGCTACATCAAGAGCCAGCCCCTGTCCGAATACCGTGCCCAAAAGCGTGGCGGACGCGGAAAGCAGGCGACCGCGACAAAGGAAGACGACTGGATCGACCAGCTCTTCATCGCCAACACACACGACTACATCCTGTGCTTCTCCAACCGTGGCCGCCTCTATTGGCTCAAGGTGTGGGAAGTGCCGGCAGGCTCGCGCGGCTCGCGTGGACGCCCCATCGTCAACATGTTCCCGCTGCAGGACGGCGAAAAGATCAACGTGGTACTGCCGCTCACCGGCGACATGCGCAGCTTCCCTGCGGACCGCTACGTGTTCATGGCCACCAGCATGGGCACCGTGAAGAAGACGGCACTGGACGAGTTCAGCAACCCGCGCAAGGGCGGCATCATTGCCGTGAACCTGGATGACGGCGACTACCTGATCGGTGCCGCCCTCACCGATGGCAAGCATGACGTGATGTTGTTCAGCGACGGTGGCAAGGCCGTGCGCTTCGACGAAAACGATGTGCGCCCACTGGGCCGTGCGGCGCGTGGCGTGCGCGGCATGATGCTGGAAGACGGTCAGAGCGTGATCGCCATGCTGGTCGCCGAAGACGAAACGCAGAGTGTGTTGACTGCTACAGAAAACGGCTATGGCAAGCGCACCAGCATCACTGAATACACCCGCCATGGCCGTGGCACCAAGGGCATGATCGCCATCCAGCAGAGCGAGCGCAACGGCAAGGTCGTTGCCGCCACGCTGGTGCACGCGGATGACGAGATCATGCTGATCACCGACAAGGGCGTGCTGGTACGCACCCGCGTGAGCGAGATCCGCGAACTGGGTCGTGCCACGCAGGGCGTGACGTTGATCGCACTGGACGAAGGCTCCAAGCTCAGTGGCTTGCAGCGCATCGTTGAGAACGACGCCAATGTGACGGATGCAGAAGCTGATGGGGATGCAAGCCCGGACAGTGGCACTTCCTCCGCACCTGAAGCCCCCGACGCCTGACCACTGCAGGGCGTGAAGACGCTCCGCCAACGCTATCAAAAGCGAAGCATCAGGCGCTTATTGAATAAGCGCCTGATGCATTTTTAGCCCCTAACATGACACGCCCTTACAACTTCTCCGCAGGCCCCGCCGCCATCCCCTCCGAAGTCCTGCAACAAGCCGCTGCCGAGATGCTGGACTGGCACGGCAGCGGCATGGGCGTGATGGAAATGAGCCACCGCGGCAAGGAGTTTCTGTCCATCTACGAAAAGGCGGAAGCCGACCTGCGCGAACTGCTGGCCGTGCCGTCGCATTTCAAGATCCTCTTCATGCAAGGTGGTGGCTTGGCCGAAAACGCCATCGTTCCGCTCAACCTGTCGCGTGCCGGCGTGGTCGATTTTGTGGTGACCGGCAGCTGGAGCCAGAAGTCGCAAAAGGAAGCACGCAAATATGCGTCCGAAGTCAACATCGTCGCCACGGGCGAAGAGACGGGCTATACCACCGTGCCGGACCCAGCTTCGTGGACGGTGAGTCGGGGCGCGAGCTACCTGCACCTGTGCAGCAACGAAACCATCCACGGTACCGAGTTCCACCAGCTGCCCGACCTCAAGGCGCTGGGCAGCGATGCGCCGCTGGTGATCGATTTCTCCTCGCACGTGGCCTCGCGGCCCGTGGACTGGAGCCGCGTGGGTCTTGCCTTTGGCGGAGCGCAAAAGAACCTGGGGCCCGCAGGCCTCACGCTGGTGATCGTGCGCGACGACCTGCTGGGCCATGCCCTGCCCGCCTGCCCCAGCGCCTTCGACTACAAAATCGTGGCCGACAACCAGTCCATGTACAACACGCCGCCCACCTGGGGCATCTACGTCGCCGGGCTGACCTTCCAGTGGCTCAAGCGCCAGACCGAAGGCAGCCTGACTGGCGTGGCCGCCATGGAGCAGCGCAACATTGCCAAGGCCACGCTGCTGTACAACGCCATCGACCAATCGCAGCTGTACGTCAACAAGGTGGCGGCCAACTGCCGCTCGCGCATGAACGTCCCGTTCTTCCTGCGTGACGAAAGCCGTAACGACGCCTTCCTGGCCGGTGCCAAGGAGCGCGGGCTGCTGCAGCTCAAAGGCCACAAGTCCGTGGGAGGCATGCGCGCCAGCATCTACAACGCCATGCCATTGGCGGGCGTGCAGGCGCTGGTGGACTACATGCGAGAATTTGAGCAAAAGCACGCCTGAGCGCGCACCCCACACGACAGCAACAGAAAACGGCTCCCAGAGCACGCACCGCTACCCCACCGTCCATGAACAATCCGCAAGCCTCACCCGACCTCGCCAGCCTGCGCGTGCAGATCGACAGCATCGACCAGCAACTGCTCACGCTGCTGAACCAGAGGGCGCTGGTGGCTGAACAGGTGGGTGAAGTCAAGAAACGTGAGGGCACGCCCTTCTTCCGCCCCGACCGTGTGGCGCAGGTCATCGACAAGATCACCAACGCCAACCCGGGCCCGCTCAAGGGTGCGCACGTGGCGGCGATCTGGCGCGAGATCATGTCTGCCTGCCTGGCCCTCGAATCACCCCAGCGTGTGGCCGTGCTGGGCCCCGAGGGCACGTTCTGCGAGCAGGCCGCGATTGAATTCTTCGGCGGTGCCGCCGACCTGATGTACTGCGCCAACTTCGACGAGGTGTTCCACGCCACGGCGGCGGGCAGTGCCCAATATGGCGTGGTGGGCGTAGAGAACTCCACCGAGGGCGTGGTCACCCGCTCTCTGGACCTGTTCCTGCACACCCCTACGCATGTGGTGGGCGAGGTCAGCCTGCTGGTGCGCCACAACCTGCTGCGCACCAGCAACTCGCTCGATGGCATCGAAGTGGTGCTGGCCCATCCGCAAGCACTCGCACAGTGCCAGGCGTGGTTGTCCAAGCACCTGCCGCATGCCGAGCGCCGCCCGGTGTCCAGCAATGCCGAAGGCGCGCGACTGGCCACCACCAACCCGGCCTGGGCAGCACTCTCCAGCGAGCGTGCGGCCACCCAGTTTGGCTTGCACATCGTCTCCCACGCCATCCAGGACGACGCCTACAACCGTACCCGCTTCGCCATCATCTGCCTGCCCCACACGCTGCAGACGCCGCCTCCTTCGGGCAAGGATTGCACCAGCCTCGTGGTGTCGGTGCCCAACCGCCCCGGCGCCGTGCACGACCTGCTGGTGCCACTCAAGACGCACGGCGTGTCCATGACGCGCTTTGAGTCGCGCCCTGCCCGCACGGGCCAGTGGGAGTACTACTTCTACATCGATCTCGACGGCCACCCCGCCCAGCCCCACGTGGCACGGGCGCTGGAAGAACTGCGCAGCCTGTGTGCGTTCTACAAGGTCCTGGGCACCTATCCCGTGTCATCCTGAGGAGCAGCCGCCATGTTTGAACAATTGGGACTGATCGGCTGTGGGCTCATGGGAGGCTCATTCTCCCTGGCCATGAAGAAGGCCGGGTTGGTCAAACGCGTGGTGGGCTACAGCAAGTCGCCCTCCACCACCGACCGCGCCCGCCAGCTGGGCGTGATCGACGTCGAGGCGCCTTCCGCGCTACTGGCCGTGGCGGGCGCAGACATTGTGCTGGTGGCAGTCCCCGTGGCAGCCACCGAGGCCACCCTCAAGGCCATCAAGCACCTTGTCACCCCCCAGATGCTCATCATGGACGTGGGATCGACCAAGTCCGATGTGGTGCAGGCCGCACAGCGTTCGCTGCGGGACCAGGTGGGCTCCTTCGTGCCCGCACACCCCATCACGGGGCGCGAGGTGTCGGGCGTGGAACACGCCGAGGCCGACCTCTACAGCGGGCGCCAGGTGATCCTGACCCCCACCGAGCGCACCCTGACGGCCCAGCTGCAGGACGCCGAAAAGATCTGGACTGCGCTGGGCTGCCGCGTGACCAGCATGTCGCCGGAGTCGCACGACGCGGCCTTTGCCGCCGTCAGCCACCTGCCCCATTTGCTCGCGTTTGCCATGATGAACAGCATCACGGGCCAGACGCACGGTGACGACTTTCTGTCCCTCGCAGGCCCCGGGTTCCGCGACTTCACCCGCATTGCCGCCAGCGACCCCAAGGTGTGGCGCGACATCCTGCTGTCCAACCGGGACGAGCTGATTGCCCAGTCCAAGCTGTTCCAGCAGGCCCTGCGCAACATCGAGCAGGCCATGGAAAAAGGCAATGCCCAGGCGCTTGAAGACATGCTGACCCTGGCCAGCGAAACCCGTGCGCATTGGCGCATGGGCGCGAAGAGAAAGTAACCCCCTGAGCCGCCTGCGGCGCCTTCCCCCAAGGGGGACGCACCCGGTGGCCTGGCAAAGCCAGCTCCACGGGTGCCCTCGCCTGGGACGCGCCAGTTTTTGAGGCCCCGGCTGAAAGATATCGATCGATGTACAGCACCGCATTCCTTGATCTGCCCCCTCTGCAAGCCGCTGCAGGCGAAGTCCACCTGCCGGGCTCCAAGAGCATCTCTAACCGGGTGCTGCTGCTGGCCGCGCTGAGCAACGGCACCACCACCGTGCACGACCTGCTGGCGTCCGACGACACGCGCGTGATGCTGGACGCTCTGCGCCAGATCGGGTGCACAGTGGATAAAGCGGGCAGCACGGTGCGCATCACCGGCCTGGGTGGCCGCCTGCCCCAGTCTCCCGCCAAGCTGTTCCTGGGCAATGCGGGCACGGCCATGCGCCCACTCACGGCAGCGCTGGCACTGCTTGGCGGCGAGTTCGAACTGTCGGGCGTGCCGCGCATGCACGAGCGCCCGATTGGCGACCTGATTGATGCCCTGCGCCAGCTAGGCTGCCAGATCGACTACCTGGGCAACGACGGCTACCCACCGCTCAAGATCGCCCACGGCCAGGGTGTGCCTGCGCTGGCGCTGGCCGCGCCCATCCGCGTGCGCGGCGATGTGTCCAGCCAGTTCCTCACAGCCCTGCTCATGGCACTGCCGCTGGCGGCTGGCACGCAGGCCATCGTGATCGAGGTGGTGGGCGAGCTGATCTCCAAACCCTACATCGCCATCACGCTGCAGTTGCTGGCGCGGTTTGGCATCGTGGTCGAGCACCAGAACTGGCAGCGCTTCACCATCGCGGCGGGTAGCCGCTACCAGTCGCCCGGCAGTATTCATGTGGAGGCAGACGCCTCATCCGCTAGCTATTTCATAGCGCTTGGAGCAATAGCGACTAGCGCTACTGGCCAAAAAGATACCAAATCCGGCATCAAGATACAAGGCGTGGGCCTCGACTCGATCCAGGGCGATATTCGCTTTGTCGAAGCGGCCCGGGCCATGGGCGCGGTGATCACCGGGGGCCCCAACTGGCTGCAGATCGAACGCGGCGCCTGGCCCCTCAAGGCCATTGACCTGGACTGCAACCACATCCCTGATGCGGCCATGACGCTGGCCGTGATGGCCCTGTATGCCGAGGGCACGACCACGCTGACCAACATCGCCAGCTGGCGCGTGAAGGAAACCGACCGCATCGCCGCCATGGCCACCGAGCTGCGCAAGCTCGGCGCCACGGTGGAGGAAGGTGCGGACTACATCCGCGTGACGCCTCCCGCCCAGTCCGCTGACTGGAAAGCCGCCAGCATCCACACCTACGACGACCACCGCGTGGCCATGTGCTTCTCGCTGGCCGCCTTCAATCCGGCGCGTCTGCCGGTGCGCATCGAAGACCCCAAGTGCGTAGCCAAGACGTTCCCGGACTATTTCGAGGCGCTGTTCTCGGTCGCCCAGGTCGAAACCTCTCACATCCCGGTGATCTGTATTGACGGCCCGACAGCCTCGGGCAAGGGCACGGTGGCGGCGGCGGTGGCGCAACGGCTGGGCTATCGCTTTTTGGATTCCGGCGCGATGTACCGCATCACCGCCCTCGCCGCGCTGCGGGCGGGTTTCGCCATCGATGCGGACCACGAAGCTCGTATCGCCACCCTGGCCCAAACTCTGCCGGTGCGGTTTGAGGGCGGCAAGGTGTGGCTGGGCAGCGACGACGTGACCGAGGCCATCCGCACCGAAGAAGCCGGTATGAACGCGTCCCGTGTGTCCGCTCTGCCTGCCGTGCGCACGGCGCTGGTGGACCTGCAACACAGCTTCCAGCGCCTGCCGGGGCTGGTGGCCGATGGCCGCGACATGGGCACCGTGATCTTCCCCGAGGCCCCCTTGAAGGTGTATCTCACTGCCAGCGCCGCCTGCCGCGCAGAACGCCGTTATAAGCAGTTGATTTCTAAGGGTTTTTCGGCTAGTATCGAAGACCTTCGCGCAGATTTGGAGGCGCGCGACGCCCGGGACAGTTCCCGTAGCGTTGCACCCTTGAAGCCCGCGCAAGACGCTCTGGTCCTGGACAACTCCGATTTGACGATTGAACAAGCCGTCGAAAAGGTTTTGGCCTGGTGGCAGGAGCGCCAGCCCTTCGCAGCTTCTGCGCAGCGCTGACAACGTGGAGCCCTCGGGCTCCAGGCAGTGCCGAAAGGCCTTGCCACAGGCCCACGCAGCCCCCATCGCGCGTCAGCGCACAGGTTGTGTGGATCGATAACCTAACCCGCGGCTCTGCCGCAAAAAACCACCGCAAGCAGCTATAAAAACGGTAGCAATGGTGCTGCCGGAATCCTGTTTGTGGCAAGGAAACACATGTCCGAATCTTTTGCCGCCCTTTTTGAAGAATCCTTGCAGCGCACGGAAATGCGCCCAGGCGAAGTCATCACCGCTGAAGTCGTGCGCGTTGAGCACAACTTCGTGGTTGTGAACGCTGGCCTCAAGTCCGAAGCCTACGTGCCGCTGGAAGAGTTCAAGAACGACAAGGGCGAAGTCGAAGTCCAAGTGGGTGACTTCGTGTCGGTGGCCATTGGCTCCATCGAAAACGGCTACGGCGACACCATCCTGTCGCGCGACACCGCCAAGCGTCTGGCTTCCTGGATGAGCCTGGAAAAGGCCCTGGAATCCGGCGAATTCGTCACTGGCACGACCAGCGGCAAGGTCAAGGGCGGCCTGACCGTTCTGGTCAACGGCATCCGCGCATTCCTGCCCGGTTCGCTGATCGATACCCGTCCGATCAAGGATCTGACGCCGTACGAAAACAAGACCATGGAATTCAAGGTCATCAAGCTGGACCGCAAGCGCAACAACGTGGTGCTGAGCCGCCGCGCTGTGGTGGAAGCCTCCATGGGCGAAGAGCGCGCCAAGCTGATGGAAACCCTGAAGGAAGGCTCCATCGTTCAAGGCGTGGTCAAGAACATCACCGAATACGGTGCGTTCGTGGACCTGGGCGGCATCGACGGCCTGCTGCACATCACCGACATGGCATGGCGCCGCGTGCGTCACCCCTCCGAAGTGGTGACCGCTGGCCAGGAAATCACTGCCAAGATCCTGAAGTTCGACACCGAAAAGAACCGTGTCTCGCTGGGTCTGAAGCAAATGGGCGACGACCCATGGATGGGCGTGAACCGCCGCTACCCCCAAGGTACGCGTCTGTTCGGCAAGATCACGAACATTGCCGACTACGGCGCATTCGTGGAACTCGAACCCGGCATCGAAGGCCTGGTGCACGTGTCTGAAATGGACTGGACCAACAA
Source organism: Acidovorax delafieldii (assembly GCF_007993815.1). Taxonomy (GTDB): domain Bacteria; phylum Pseudomonadota; class Gammaproteobacteria; order Burkholderiales; family Burkholderiaceae_C; genus Acidovorax; species Acidovorax delafieldii. The sequence continues at coordinate 289,484 of NZ_VJWE01000016.1, read as the reverse complement.
GAACATCGCTCCCGCCAAGCTGGTTTCGCTGGGCGACGAAGTCGAAGTCATGGTTCTGGAAATCGACGAAGACAAGCGCCGTATCAGCCTGGGCATGAAGCAGTGCAAGGCCAACCCATGGCAAGAATTCGCACAGGACACGAAGCGCGGCGACCGCGTCAAGGGTCCGATCAAGTCGATCACCGACTTCGGCGTGTTCGTGGGCCTGGCTGCCGGCATCGACGGCCTGGTGCACCTGTCTGACCTGTCGTGGAACGAACCCGGCGAAGCCGCTGTCCGCAACTACAAGAAGGGCCAGGAAGTGGAAGCGATCGTGCTGGCCGTGGACGTGGACCGCGAACGCATCTCGCTGGGCATCAAGCAGCTCGACGGCGACCCATTCACGACCTTCGTGACCGTGAACGACAAGGGCCAGACGGTGACCGGCAAGGTCAAGACCGTGGACGCCCGTGGCGCTGAAATCGACCTCGGCGAAGACATCGCGGGCTACCTGCGCGCTTCGGAAATCTCCCGCGACCGCGTGGAAGATGCCCGCAACGTGCTCAAGGAAGGCGACGAAGTCACGGCCGTGGTGGTGAACGTGGATCGCAAGACCCGCAACATCCAGCTGTCGATCAAGCAAAAGGACATGGCTGACGAACAAGGCGCCATGGCCAACCTGAGCCAGCAATCGAGCCGCGAAAGCGCCGGCACGACCAGCCTGGGCGCCCTGCTGCGCGCCAAGCTGGACAACTCGGAAAAGTAAAGCGCTGACCCGTTAAACGGTCAGACAGCGGGCGCCTCGGCGCCCGCTCTTTTTTCAGCCAAGACTGCCTATGTCCCAAGATTCCATGACCCGCTCAGACCTCGTCGAAGAACTGGCCGCCCGTTTCGGCCAGCTCACCCACCGCGATGCCGAATACGCCGTCAAGACCATTCTGGACGCCGTGGGCGAGGCCCTGGTGCGCGGGCACCGCATCGAGATCCGGGGCTTTGGCAGCTTCTCGGTCAACCACCGCCCTCCCCGCATGGGCCGCAATCCACGCAGCGGCGAGGCCGTGGCCATTCCCGAAAAGCGTGTGCCCCATTTCAAGCCGGGCAAGGCCCTGCGCGAAGCCGTCGACAAACGCACGGCCGAAATGGAAGAAAAGGCACCGCCCGCAACGGGCACGCTGGGCAACTGATATCAGATTGATAGCAGCAAGCGCATGATTCACTAGCGCCTGCTGCCGTTTTGGCTTGTATTGACCTGAGAGAAGGCATACACAGGCCCCCTGCGCCAAGCTCTTAGAATCGCCCCACCACTGGGGAGACCGATGAAATACCTCCTGTGGCTGCTCAAGGCAGCCATTTTTTTTACGCTCTTCGCCTTCGCGCTGAACAACCAGCAGGATGCGACCGTGCATTTCTTCTTTGGCACGCAATGGCGCGCGCCGCTGGTGCTGGTGGTGCTGACCGCATTTGCCGCAGGTCTGGTCGTTGGGGCCTTGGGCATGGTGCCGCGCTGGTGGCGCCACCGCAACGCTGCACGCCGCGCCCAGGCAGCAGTCGTGGTGGCACCAACGCCCGTAACGGCCCCCGCCGCCAGCGCCACCCCGGCAGCGCCCCCACCACCTCCTGACCTGCCTTCGATCCATGGAATTTGACCTGAGCTGGATACTGCTGGGCCTGCCCCTGGCGTTTGTGCTAGGCTGGCTGGCGTCGCGTTTTGACCTGCGCCAGCTGCGCGCCGAAAACCGCCGCGCCCCAAAGGCGTACTTCAAGGGTCTGAACTTCCTGCTCAACGAGCAGCAGGACCAAGCCATCGACGCCTTCATCGAGGCCGTGCAGAACGACCCCGACACCTCCGAGCTGCACTTCGCCCTGGGCAACCTGTTTCGCCGCCGGGGCGAATACGACCGTGCCGTGCGTGTGCACGAGCACCTGCTCTCGCGCGGAGACCTGAGCCGTACTGACCGCGAACGCGCCCAGCATGCGCTGGCGCTCGACTTCCTCAAGGCCGGGCTGCTCGACCGCGCCGAAGATGCGCTGCAGCGCCTGGAGGGCACCCCGTTCGAGGCCCAGGCCCGCCTGGCGCTGCTGGCCATCTACGAACGTTCGCGCGACTGGCCCCATGCCGCCACCATTGCCCGCAAGATGCACGATGCCGATCAGGGCGACTTCAGCACCCGGCAAGCCCACTACCTGTGCGAGCAGGCGCTGGCGCTGAGCGCGCAAGGCGACCTGCCGGGCGCTCAGGCCCTGCTGGACCAGGCCGTGGCCGCGGCTCCCGAGGCCGCGCGCGCGCGCATTGAACTGGCGCGCCTGCAACGCCTGATGGGTCAGCCGGCTGCCGTGCTGTCCACACTCAAGGCGCTGGGCGAGCGCAACCCCGCAGCGCTGCCCCTGGCCGCCCCGCTGATGGTCGAGGCTGCCACCGCTACCGGCCGCACCCAGGAAGTGCATGCCCTTTTGCAGGCGCACTATGCGCAAGCGCCTTCGCTGGACGTGCTGGAAAGCATCGTGGCCATGGAAGCCGCCGACGAGGCCACCCGCCCATCCGCCCGCCAGCGTTATGTGGAACACCTGGACAAGGAGCGCTCCCTGGTCGCTGCTGCCAAATGGCTGGCCACCGAAAAGCTGGAACACGAAGAATTCCACCCCCAGGTTCAACGTGCCCTGGACCATGCCGTCAAGCCCCTGACCCGCTACCGCTGCGCGGCCTGTGGCTTCGAGGCGCGCCAGCATTTCTGGCAATGCCCCGGCTGCCAGACCTGGGACAGCTACCCCGCACGCCGGGTCGAAGAACTCTGACCCAAGCCTTCATCCCCAACGCTGTACGACCCTTGCCATGCTGAAGAAACTGCTGACCCTGCTGGTTGCCACGCTGCTCGCCACCGCCACCTGGGCCGCCGTGGATGTGAACACCGCCACCGAGGCCGAACTGGACGGCATCAAGGGCATCGGGCCCGGCCTGTCGGGCCGCATCCTCCAGGAGCGCCAGAGTGCCCCCTTCAAGGACTGGGCCGACTTCATCGGCCGTGTGGGCGGCGTGGGCAACAAGAGTGCCGTCAACTTCTCCAAAGAGGGCCTCACCGTCAACGGCAAGAAGTACAGTGCAGCAGCCGCCGCCAAGGCAGAAGCCAAATCCGGCAAAAAGCACAGCAGCTCCCAGGCAGCAGACCGCAAGGCCCGTGGCAGCGCTGACAAGGAGGCCGCAACGGCAACCACGCCAGCCACACCACCCGCCACTGCGACTGCGGCACCGGCCACGCCAGCACCCGCCCCAGCAACCGGCGCTAGCAAAAACTAAGCACGCTTCACAAGCAGCAAGCCCGCTCCAGCGGGCTTGCTTTTTTGCGGCAGGGCATGCGCGACAGCAAGGGGCGGGCAGGGTTTTTAGGCGCTGCCCCCAGGGCGTGTCCCCCTTCAATTCCCCCACGCGAAAGCCATCCAGACCGTGCAGTGCCAGGCGCCCTGAGCGCCGTGTAGCTTGGCTACACAAGCGAAGGGCAACGACGCAATGTGCGGCTTGGCTGGCTTTCCCTTCGGGCTGGCGGTGCAATGCGGCGTCTGCTTTGTCGGGCATCCATCCGCATTGCACCGCCAGCGCGTGGGGGAATTGAAGGGGGACACGCCCTAGAATCAATCGCGCATGCCCCTGATCACGCTCATCCTTCTCCCCTTCATCGGCAGCCTGCTGGCAGCGGTTCTGCCCTCCAACGCCCGCAATACCGAGTCCACCCTGGCAGGACTCATCGCACTGTTCTGCACCGTGCAGGCGGCGCTCTACTTCCCGCAGATTGCAGACGGCGGTGTGATCCGGCAAGAGCTGGCCTGGCTGCCCGCGCTGGGCCTGAACCTCGTCATCCGCATGGACGGCTTTGCCTGGATGTTCTGCATGCTGGTGCTGGGCGTGGGCAGCCTGGTGGTGCTGTATGCGCGCTACTACATGTCTGCGGCCGACCCGGTGCCGCGCTTCTTCTCGTTTTTTCTGGCCTTCATGGGTGCGATGGCAGGCGTGGTGCTGTCGGGCAACATCATCCAGATTGCGTTTTTCTGGGAGCTGACCAGCCTGTTTTCCTTCCTGCTGATCGGCTACTGGCACCACCGCAAGGATGCGCGGCGCGGCGCGCGCATGGCGCTCACCGTCACCGGCACGGGCGGCCTGGCCATGCTGGCGGGCATGCTGGTGCTGGGGCACATCGTTGGCAGCTATGACCTCGATCATGTGCTCGCCGCCGGCCAGCTCATCCAGAACCACGCGCTGTACACCACCGCGCTCGTACTGATTCTGCTGGGCGCGCTCACCAAAAGCGCGCAGTTCCCGTTCCACTTCTGGCTGCCGCACGCCATGGCCGCGCCCACCCCTGTGTCGGCCTACCTGCATTCGGCCACCATGGTCAAAGCGGGCGTGTTTCTGCTGGCGCGCCTGTGGCCCGCGCTGGCGGGCACCGAGCAGTGGTTCTGGCTGGTGGGCGGCGCGGGCCTGGCCACCTTGCTGGTGGGCGGCTATGCGGCCATGTTCCAGAACGACCTCAAGGGGCTGCTGGCGTACTCGACCATTTCGCACCTGGGCCTCATCACCTTGCTGCTGGGCCTGAACAGCCCGCTGGCCGCCGTGGCGGCCGTGTTCCACATCATGAACCACGCCACCTTCAAGGCCTCGCTGTTCATGGCCGTGGGCATCGTGGACCATGAAAGCGGCACGCGGGACATCCGGCGCCTGTCGGGCCTGCGCACCATGATGCCGATCACCGCCACCCTGGCCATGGTGGCCAGTGCAGCCATGGCGGGCGTGCCGCTGCTCAATGGCTTCCTGTCCAAGGAAATGTTCTTTGCCGAGACGGTGTACGTGAACACCACGCCATTGCTCGAATGGCTGCTGCCGGTGGCCGCCACGGTGGCCGGCATGTTCAGCGTGGCGTACTCGCTGCGCTTCACGGTGGATGTGTTCTTTGGCCCACCCGCTACCGACCTGCCGCGCCCGCCCCATGAGCCGCCGCACTGGATGCGCGTTCCTGTCGAACTGCTGGTGCTGGCCTGCCTGGTGGTGGGCACGTTGCCCGCCTGGTCTGTGGGGGCCTACCTGTCCGCTGCCGCGCGGCCCGTGGTGGGGGGCGAGCTGCCCACGTACAGCCTGGCGGTCTGGCATGGGTTCAACACCCCCTTTGTGATGAGCCTGGTGGCTTTGGGCGGGGGCATCGCGCTCTACGCACTGCTGCGCTGGCAGCGCGAAAAGGGTGCCATCGATGCGCCACCCGTCATGCGCCGCATCAGCGGCCAGCGGGCCTTTGAGGCCACGCTGGCCGTGCTCAGCCTGATGGGCCGCAATGGCCGCCGCCTGCTGGGCACTGGTCGCCTGCAGTGGCAGATGCTGTGGCTGGTGTGCGCTGCGCTGGTGGCGGGCACCCTGCCCCTGTGGGCGCGGGGCCTGCCCATTGGCGACCGGATGCAGCTGCCGCTGTCCCCCGCCTTTGCGCTGCTGTGGTTGCTGGGTGCCGTGTGCGCCGTGGCGGCAGCCTGGCAGGCCAAATACCACCGGCTGGCGGCACTGACGCTGCTGGGTGGCTCCGGGCTGTGCGTGTGCCTGACCTTCCTGTGGTTCTCGGCGCCCGACCTGGCGCTCACACAGATCGTGGTGGAGGTGGTGACCACCATCCTCATTCTGCTGGGCCTGCGCTGGCTGCCGCGGCGCGACGAGAGCCTGCGCGTGCCCACGCTGGCCGAAGAGCGCCGCACCCAGCTGCGCCGCTACCGCGACATGGCGTTGACGTTGGCCGCAGGGGGTGGCATGGCCCTGCTGTCGTTCGCGATGATGAGCCGCCCCTTCCCCGACAGCACCTCCACCTTCTTCCTGGAGCGTGCGCTTTCCGAAGGGGGCGGCACCAACGTGGTCAACGTCATGCTGGTGGACTTCCGGGGCTTTGACACCTTTGGCGAGATCGTGGTGCTCGGCATTGTGGCGCTCACGGTGTATGCGCTGCTGCGGCGCTTCCGCCCTGCGCGCGAGGTGATGGACCTGCCGCCCCAGCAGCGCGCACTGCCCGCCGATGTGGACACCGACCTCGCCAACCCACGCCAGACTGCCGACACCGCCGTGGGCTACCTCATGGTGCCCGCCGTGCTGGTGCGGCTGATGCTGCCGTTTGCCACGCTGGTAGCGGTCTACCTCTTCATGCGCGGCCACAACGAGCCCGGCGGCGGCTTTGTGGCGGGGCTGGTGTTCTCGGTGGCCCTGCTGCTGCAGTACATCGTCTCGGGCACCTCGTGGGTCGAGGCGCATCTGCCGCTGTACCCGCGCCGCTGGATCGGTGTGGGCCTGCTCGCCGCACTGGCCACGGGCCTGGGCGCACTGGCCTGGGGCTATCCGTTTTTGACCAGCCACACGGCGCATTTTTCGCTGCCCGTGGTGGGTGAGATCCACGTGGCCAGCGCGCTGTTCTTCGACATCGGCGTGTTCACCCTGGTGGTGGGCTCCACCATGCTCATCCTCACCGGCATTGCCCATCAGTCGGTGCGCAGCCACCGCTACAACAACGCACGCGCGGCCGAAGAAGCCCAGGCCGCCGCCACACCGGGAGAAGGTCCATGGAACTGATACTGGCCCTGGCCATCGGCGTGCTCACAGGTTCCGGCGTGTGGCTGCTGCTGCGGCCCCGCACCTTCCAGGTCATCATGGGCCTGTCGCTGCTGTCGTACGCGGTCAACCTCTTCATTTTCAGCATGGGCCGCCTGGGCCTCGCGATTGACAAAGAGCCCGTGCTGCAGCCCGGGGTGCCGCAAGACCTGGCCCACTATGCCGACCCCATGCCCCAGGCACTCACGCTCACGGCCATCGTCATCGGCTTTGCCATGACCGCCCTCTTCCTCGTGGTGTTGCTGGCATCGCGTGGCATGGCGGGCACCGACCATGTGGACGGCACCAAGGGTAAAGACGTGCAGGAAATGCCATGACTATAGAACACCCCCCTGAGCGGCTTCGCCGCTTCCCCCCGCTCTCGCAGCGCTGTGCGCTGCGGGCAGGGGGACGCAGCCCTCGCTGCGGGGCGGCCCTTGCTTGGCTGCCCCGGCCTGGGGCGTGCCAGTTTCATGCGCAGCGCCTTGGACAAATGACATGACATTCATGCACATGCTGCTTGAGCGGCTCATGCCGCACCTGATCCTCACGCCCATTGCGCTGCCCCTGCTCACGGCCGGGCTCATGCTGCTGCTGCGCGAGGAACGCCAGCGCACCAAGGTCACGCTCAACATCACATCGACCCTGGTCGGCCTGGTGGTGGCTGTGTTGCTGCTGGTGCAGGCCAAGGAGCCCAGCGTGCAGACCAGCCTGGGCGTGTACCTGCCGGGCAACTGGCCGGCGCCGTTCGGCATCGTGCTGGTCATCGACCGCCTGTCGGCCATGATGCTGGTGCTGACCAGCACCGTGGCGCTCGCCACGGTGCTGTTCTCGGCCGCGCGCTGGCACCGGGCGGGTGTGCACTTTCACCCGCTGTTCCAGTTCCAGCTCATGGGGCTGGCCGGTGCGTTCCTCACGGCCGACCTGTTCAACCTGTTTGTGTTCTTCGAGATCATGCTGGCTGCGTCCTACGGGCTGCTGCTGCACGGCTCGGGCCGCCCGCGCGTGTCGGCGGGGCTGCACTACATCGCCATCAACCTCGCCGCCTCTTCGCTGTTCCTCATCGGGGTGTCGATGCTGTACGGCATCACCGGCACGCTCAACATGGCCGACCTGGCCCAAAGCATTGCGGGTGTGGCCGTGGCAGACCGGGGGCTGCTGCATGCGGCCGCTGCGATTCTGGCGGTCGCGTTCCTCATCAAGGCCGCCGTGTGGCCGCTCAACTTCTGGCTGGTGCCTGCCTACAGTGCGGCCACGGCGCCCGTGGGTGCGCTGTTCGCGCTCATGACCAAGGTGGGCGTGTACAGCGTGCTGCGGCTGTGGACACTGCTGTTTGGCGCCGAGGCCGGTGAATCCGCGCTGTTTGGCAGCCAGTGGCTCATTGGCGGCGGCATGCTGACCATGGCCTTTGGTGCCATTGGCATGCTGGGCTCGCAGCGGCTGGGTCACCTGGCAGGGTTCAGCGCCGTGCTGTCGTCGGGCACGCTGCTGGCCGCCGTGGGCTTTGGGCAAAACCTGCTCACGGGCGGGCTGCTGTACTACCTGCTCAGCTCTACCCTGGCCGTGAGTGCGCTGTTCCTGCTCACCGACCTGATCGACCGCTGGCGCAACAACGGTGCCAACCTGGCTCCGTATGAGCAGACCGACGACGCACCCTTTCTGTCGGCCGACCTGGTGCCCACCGAAGGCATGAACCTGGACGACAAGGAACAGGCGCTGATCGGCCAGGTCATCCCCGCCGCAGCGGCCTTTCTGGGCCTGGCGTTCATGGCCTGCACGCTGGTCATTGCGGGCCTGCCGCCCTTGCCCGGTTTTGTGGGCAAGTTCGCCATGATCCATGCACTGCTCAACCCGCTGGGGCTGGGCGCGGCCCAGGGCATCCGCCTGGGCGCTGCGGGCTGGATGCTGGTGGCGTTGCTGGTGGGCTCGGGGCTGCTGGCGCTGCTGGCACTCACACGCGCGGGCATACGCCATTTCTGGTCGGCCCAGGGCCGCGCGTCACCGCAGCTTTTGGTGCTGGAGGGGCTGCCCATTGCGCTGCTGCTGCTGGCCTGTGTGGCGCTGGTATGGCAGGCTGGGGCGGTGATGCGCTACACCCAGGCCACGGCCGATGCCCTGCATGCGCCCGGCACTTACGTGCGTGCGGTGATGACCGCTGCGCCCGTCGCGGCTTCGCCTGCGGCGATGCCTGAAACCACGCCACCGGGGAACAAGCCATGACCCAACCTGCTCAACCTGCGGCGTCCAACGCCCCCGCCATGCCGCCACGCCCGGGTCCATTGCGGCGCTTGGTGCCGGCCCCGCTGCTCTCGCTGGCGCTCCTGGGCCTGTGGCTGCTGCTCAACCGCAGCCTGAGCGCGGGCCACTTCGTGCTGGGCACGATGCTGGCACTGGCCATCCCGCTGCTCACCGCCGGGCTGCGCCCGCTGCCGGTGCGCATCCGCAAGCCGGGCACCGTCCTGCGCCTGGCACTCACGGTGGTGGCCGACACCACCCGGTCCAACCTCGCGGTGGCCCGCCTGCTGCTGGCGCCCGGCCGCAGACGCCACCCTGCGGGCTTTGTGCACATCCCGCTGGACATGCGGGACCCCAACGCATTGGCCGTGCTGGCGATGATCGTATGCATCACACCCGGTACCGCGTGGGCCGAGATTTCTCTGGACCGCAGCATGCTGCTGCTGCACGTGCTGGAGCTGGACGACCCCGCCGCGGTGATCGCGGACGTGAAGCAGCGCTACGAGGCGCCCCTGATGGAGATTTTTGAATGACCCCCGTGCTGGACTGGGCCCTGCCGGCCGCCCTGCTCATGCTCGCGCTCGCCATGGGCTGCGCGTTGATCCGACTGCTCAAGGGCCCTTCCGCGCAAGACCGCGTGTTGGCGCTGGACTGCATGTACTTGAGCGGCATGCTGGTGATGCTGGTGCTGGGCCTGCTCTACGGCAGCAAGAACTACTTTGAGGCCGCACTGCTGCTGGCGCTGTTCAGCTTTGTCGGCTCCATGGCCATGGCCAAGTTTTTGCTGCGCGGCGAGGTGATCGAATGACCGAAGCCGCCACCACCGCCACCGCTGTTCTTCCGCTGTGGCTGGAAATCATCGTGGCCGTGCTGGTGCTGGCCGGTGCCGCGCTGGCCCTGCTGGGCTCCATCGGGCTGCTGCGGCTGCCCACGTTTTTTGAACGGGTACACGCGCCCTCCATCATTGCCACGCTGGGCTGTTGGCTGATCATGCACGGCACCGTGCTGTACTTCTCGGTGGCCGACCGCAGCCTGGCGCTGCATGCGCTGCTGATCGCCGTGTTCGTGGCGATCACGGTGCCGGTGATGTCGATCTTTCTCATGCGCGCGGCGCTGTTCCGCGCACGGCAGGCCGGGCGCGACGTGCCGCCCAGCCTGAGCCAACCCAAAGTGGGTGTGAGCACGGAAGTCAAAGACGCCTGATCAACCACTCCTTATTTGATAGCTGCAGGCGCATATAAAACATGCGCTTGCGGCACTTTTGGCTCTTATTTCGCACCCGACACACCAAACCCGCCGCCGCCGGGGGTGTGAATCTCGAACACATCGCCCGGCAGCATCTCTGCCTGGCCGATGTGGTCCAGCAGCTCCACCCGGCCATCGCTGCGCACCACCTTGTTGATACCCACGGCACCCGGCTGGCCGCCCGCCATGCCAAACGCGCCATGGTGGCGCCCGTTCGACAAGATGCTGGCCGTCATCGGCTCCAGAAAGCGCACACGGCGCACGCCCCCGTCGCCACCTTTCCACTGCCCGGCGCCGCCCGATCCCTTGCGGATCTCGTAGCCCTCCAGCCGCACCGGAAAGCGGAACTCCAGCACCTCGGGGTCCGTCAGGCGCGAGTTGGTCATATGGCATTGCACGACGCTGGTGCCACCAAAACCGCCCACCAGCTGCCCGTTGGCATCCCACACACCACCCGCGCCGCTGCCGCCCGAGATGGTCTCGTAGTACTGGTAGCGCGTGCTGCCAAAGGTAAAGTTGTTCATGGTGCACTGCCCCGCCGCCATCAGGCCCAGTGCGCCATACAGCGCGTTGGTGATGCAGGTGGACGTTTCCACATTGCCAGCCACCACTGACGCTGGTGGGTTGGGGTTGAGCATGCTGCCGGGCGGGATGATGACGTTGAGCGGCTTGAGGCACCCCGCGTTCAGCGGAATGTCGTCATCCACCAGCGTGCGGAACACATACAGCACCGCCGCCATGCACACCGCCGTGGGCGCGTTGAAGTTGTTCGTCTGCTGCGGGCTTGTGCCGGTGAAGTCGATGGTGGCGCTGCGGCTCGCTGCATCCACCTTCACGGCCACGCTGATCTGCGCGCCGTTGTCCAGAGGCAGCGTGAACGCACCATCCTTCAGCCGTGTGATGACACGGCGCACGGACTCTTCGGCGTTGTCTTGCACATGGCGCATGTAGGCCTGCACCACATCAAGGCCAAACTCCGCCACCATGCGGCGCAGCTCCTGCTGGCCCTTTTCGTTGGCTGCGATCTGCGCGCGCAGGTCGGCCATGTTCTGCTGGGGGTTGCGGCTGGGGTATTCGCCGCTTTCCAGCAACGCAATCATCTCGCGTTCCCGCAAGGTGCCGCGTTCCACCAGCTTCACGTTGTTGATCTGTACGCCCTCTTCTTCAATGCGCGTGGAGAACGGCGGCATGGAGCCCGGCGTGGTGCCGCCCACATCAGCGTGGTGGCCCCGGCTACCCACATAGAACGTGGGCTCGGCCTCGTTGGCGATGTAGACCGGCGTGATGACCGTGATGTCCGGCAAGTGCGTGCCACCGTGGTACGGGTCGTTGAGCACGAACACATCGCCGGGCTGCATGCGGCCCGCGTTCTCGCGGATCACGGTCTTGATGCTCTCGCCCATGCTGCCCAGGTGCACGGGCATGTGGGGCGCGTTGGCGATCAGGTTGCCTGCGGTGTCAAACAGCGCGCAGCTGAAGTCCAGGCGCTCTTTGATGTTCACCGAGTACGCCGTGTTCTGCAGCTGCAGCCCCATCTGCTCGGCAATGTTCATGAACAGGTTGTTGAACACCTCCAGCAGCACCGGGTCCACCGTGGTGCCCACGGCATGCTGCACGGCGCGCGCCACACGGCGGTTGAGCAGCAGGTGGTCCAGGTCGGTCAGCGTGGCCTCCCAGCCAGGCTCCACTATTGTTGTAGCGTTCTTCTCGGCAATGATGGCCGGGCCGGGGATCACGTCGCCAGGGCGCAGGTCCTCGCGCACCACCAGGGCGGCGTCGTGCCATGCAGGCACGCCATCGATGCCACCGGTGTACATGCGCACGGTGCTGCGGCGCGGCACCTCGCGCGCGGGCTGTAGCGTGTGGCGTGGCTCCACGGGCGCGTCGCCGGGCACCACGGCCTCGACGGACACGGCCTCCACCACCAGGCCCTTGCCCTGCATGAGGAACGCAAAACGCTGGCGGTAAGCGTTCTCGAACGCGGCGGTGATTTCGGCCAGCGAACCCAACGGCACGATGAGCGCCGAGTCGCTGCCCTCATAGCGCACATGCACGCGGCGGTGCACCAGCGCAGTGCCCGCGCCCACCTGCTGGCGCTCCAGCTCGGTGCGCGCGGTGGTGGCCAGTTGCTCCAGCGTGGCCTCGATGCCGGGCAACGCGTCCGGCACGAGCTTGGTTTCCACCGCCTGTTCACGGATCACGTTCTGGTCCGCCAGGCCCATGCCGTAAGCACTGAGCACGCCCGCCAGCGGATGCACAAACACGCGTGTCATGCCTAAAGCGTCGGCCACCAAACACGCATGCTGGCCGCCCGCGCCGCCAAAGCACTGCAGCGTGTAGCGCGTCACGTCGTAGCCGCGTGCCACGCTGATCTTCTTGATGGCATTGGCCATCTGCTGCACGGCGATCTGAATGAAGCCATGGGCTACGTCTTCGGCCTTGCGACCGGTTTGGGCGGCCAGATCACCAAACTTCTGTGCCACCGCATCGCCATCCAGTGCCTCGTTGGCAGCGTGGCCAAACACCTTGGGGAAATGTGCAGGCTGGATCTTGCCCACCATCACGTTCGCATCCGTCACGGCCAGCGGGCCGCCACGGCGGTAGCTGGCGGGGCCAGGGTTGGCGCCCGCGCTTTCGGGGCCGACGCGGAAGCGTGCGCCATCAAAGCCGAGGATGGAGCCGCCGCCAGCTGCTACGGTATGGATGCTCATCATGGGCGCGCGCATGCGCACGCCGGCCACCTGGGTTTCGAACTCGCGCTCGAACTCGCCTGCGTAGTGGCTCACGTCGGTGCTGGTACCACCCATGTCAAAACCGATGACCTTGTCGTGGCCCGCAAGGCCCGCGGTGCGCGCCATGCCGACGATGCCACCGGCGGGGCCAGAGAGGATCGCATCCTTGCCCTGGAATACCTGCGCGTCCGTGAGGCCGCCCGACGACTGCATGAAGAACAGCTTCACGCCTGGCATTTCGCTCGCCACCTGGTCCACATAGCGGCGCAGGATGGGCGACAGGTACGCATCCACCACCGTGGTGTCGCCCCGGCTCACCAGCTTCATCATGGGGCTGGTGGCATGCGATGCGCTCACCTGCGTAAAGCCGATTTCGCGCGCGATGCGGGCGGCGGCTTCTTCGTGCGCGGTGTAGCGGTAGCCGTGCATGAACACGATGGCCGCGCTGCGCAGGCCCGCGTCGTAGGCCGCCCACAGGCGTTCCTTCAGGTGGGCTTCGTCCAGCGGCTCGATCACTTCGCCCTGTGCCCCCATGCGCTCCTGCGCCTCGATCACGCGCTCGTACAGCAGCTCGGGAAGCACGATGTGGCGGTCAAACAAACGGGGGCGGTTCTGGTACGCAATGCGCAGCGCGTCCTTGAAGCCCTTAGTGGTGATGAGCAGCGTGGGCTCGCCCTTGCGCTCCAACAGGGCGTTGGTGGCCACGGTAGTGCCCATCTTCACGCACTCCACCAGCGCGGGCGTCACCGGCTCGCCCGGCTGCAAGCCCAGCAGGTGGCGAATGCCGGCCACCGCCGCGTCCTTGTACTGCTCGGGGTTCTCGGACAACAGCTTGTGCGTGACCAAGGTGCCGTCCGGGCGCTTTCCCACCACGTCGGTGAAGGTGCCACCCCGGTCGATCCAGAACTGCCAGCGGGACAAAGGAGAAACTTGTTGGGACATGATTATGCTATCTAATCAATAGCTGCTAGCGCATTGAATACCTGCGCTACAGCTGCATTTCATTCAAAAAACCAGAAACCAGGGGCAGGTTGTCACAGCGACGCTGCGGAGCGCGCTGCCTGGTCATACATGCCCGAGAGCACACGCAGCAAACGGGCCAATTCGCCGATGTCGCGGTTGAGCGCGTCATCGGCGTTCAAGGCATCGATGAGGCAGCTCTCGCGGATCTCGCGGTAGCGCTGCACATAGGCGCGGCCGGTGTCGGTGGCGGCGTAGGTGACTTCCTTGCCGTTCTTCTGCGAGGCGACCACGCCCAGGGTCTGCAGCTTTTTGAGCGAGTAGTTCACCAGGTGCGTGTCTTCCACGTTCATGATGAAGCAGATGTCGGCCAGTCGCTTGTCGCGCGCGCGATGCGTGACATGGTGCAGCACCACCACGTCGAGCGGCGTCAGGTCCTTGAGGCCCGCCGCCGCCATGCAGTGCACCACCCAGCGGTGGAATGCGTTGCCCGCCACGATGAGGCCGAACTCGAACTCGCTCATCTCTGCACTCTGCGCCGACACCAGATGCGCCGAAGACACGATGGGACCGGAGTCGGTTTTGGTCTTGGGCTTGGCGTCAGATTTCATGGCGGGTTCAGGCCTGCGGGTTCTGTGATTGGCACGGGATATGCATGGGGCATTGTAGGCAAGTCGATGGTAATTTGTTGGCAATTTGTCAGCGTTTAGGCAAAACACCTATCGCAATCGGATCGGCTTCCGATACAGTGATTTGTTACATCCAATCTTGTACATACAACCCTGCGGAGCAATATCCATGAAGCGTCGAATCTTCCCCGTGACCGCACTCGCCCTGACCCTGGCTGCGGGCCTGTCTGCCACCTCGGCATTCGCCCAGACCAAGTGGGACCTGGCCGCCGCCTACCCCGCCACCAACTTCCACACCGAGAACATGGTGCAGCTGGCCAGCGATGTGGACAAGGCCACGGGCGGCAAGCTCAAGATCACGGTGCATGCCAACGCCGCGCTGTTCAAGGCCCCTGAAATCAAGCGCGCGGTGCAAGGCGGCCAGGCGCAGATGGGCGAGATCCTGCTGGCCAACTTCCAGAACGAGTGGCAGCTGTTTGGCGTGGATGGCCTGCCCTTCCTGGCCGACAGCTACGACGCCTCCAAGAAACTCTACGCGGCCCAAAAGCCCTTCCTGGAAAAGAAGCTGGCTGAGCAGGGAATGATGTTGCTGTACGCCGTGGCTTGGCCTCCACAAGGCATCTACACCAAGAAGCCGCTGGCCTCCGCCGCCGACCTCAAGGGCATCAAGTGGCGCGCCTACAGCCCTGCCACCGCGCGCATTGCCGAGCTGGTCGGCGCCCAGCCCGTGACGGTGCAGGCTGCGGAGTTCTCGCAGGCCCTGGCCACGGGCGTGGTCGAATCGACGATGACCTCGGGCGCCACCGGTGTGGACAGCAAGCTGTACGAACACCTCAAGTTCTACTACGACACCCAGGCCTGGCTGCCCAAGAACGCCGTGCTGGTGAACAAGAAGGCGTTTGACGCGCTCGACAAGCCCAGCCAGGACGCGCTGCTGAAGGCCGGTGTCGACGCCGAAGCACGCGGCTGGGCCAACAGTGCCAAGGTCAACACCGACACCGTCGCCAAGCTCAAGGCCAATGGCATGGACGTGGTGACCCCACCGGCCGCCCTGAAGGCCGACATGGCCAAGGTGGGCGACACCATGCTTAAGGAATGGCTGGACAAGGCCGGCCCCGAAGGCAAGGCGCTCATCGACGCCTACCGCAAGTAAGCCCAGGCGCCCACGCACATGCGTCGTCTGCTGGACTTTCTGTACGACAGCGCCGCCGCCCTGGCGGCGCTTTTCATGGTCGGCTTGTTGGGGATGGTGCTGCTGTCCATCGCCAGCCGCCAGTTCCACTTCCACGTGCCGGGCACGGATGCCTATGCGGGCTATCTGATGGCCGCATCGGGCTTCTTGGCGCTCGCCCACACCTTGAAGCGCGGCGAGCACATCCGCGTCACGCTGCTGCTCAACTTTCTGAAGGGCGGCGCCAAGAAGGCGTTCGAGATCTGGGCTTTGGCCATTGCCACCCTGCTGGCCGTGCTGTTCGCGGTGTACAGCTGCAAGCTGGCTTGGCAGTCGCACGAGTTCCACGACATTTCCACCAGCAGCGACGCCACGCCCCTGTGGATTCCACAGATCGCCATGGCCTTGGGCACGGTGATTCTGGCGATCGCGTTCCTGGACGAGCTGGTGCTGGAGATGATGGGCAAGCGTGTGGATGCCTCCTCCGGCGAAGCATTGCGCAATGAATAAACCCGGCACGACCTACCATGAGTGATCTCGCCATAACCGGCCTGCTCGTACTGTCACTGTTCCTGATCCTGGGCAGCGGCGTATGGATCGGGCTCACCCTCTCCGGCGTCGCCTGGATCGCCATGCAGCTGTTCTCCGCCCGCCCGGCGGGCGATGCGATGGCCGTGACCATCTGGGGCAGCGCCTCCAGCTGGACCCTCACCGCCCTGCCCCTGTTCATCTGGATGGGCGAAATCCTGTTCCGCACCCGTTTGTCGCAAGACATGTTCAAGGGCCTTGCCCCGTGGGTACAGGCGCTGCCCGGCCGGCTGCTGCACACCAACGTGGTGGGCTGCACCATCTTTGCCGCCGTGTCGGGGTCGAGCGCCGCCACCTGCGCCACCATCGGCAAGATGACGCTGCCCGAGCTGACGCGCCGCGGCTACCCCGAGCACATGGTGGTGGGCACGCTGGCCGGTGCCAGCACGCTGGGCCTGTTGATCCCGCCGTCCATCATCATGATCGTGTACGGCGTGTCGGCCGAGGTGTCGATCTCGCAGCTGTTCATTGCGGGTGTGCTGCCGGGCATCCTGCTGGCGGCGCTGTTCTCGGGCTACATCATGCTGTGGGCGCTGCGCCACCCCGAACAGGTGCCTGCGGCCGATGTGCGCATGACCTTCATGCAAAAGCTGTCCGAATCCCGCAGCCTGATCCCTGTCGTGCTGCTGATCGCGGCCGTGCTGGGCTCCATCTACACCGGCTTTGCCACCGCCACCGAGGCCGCGGCCGTGGGTGTGGTGGGCTCGCTGGTGCTGTCGGCCGTGCAGGGCTCCATGACTTGGGGCACATTCAAGGACTCGCTGATGGGCGCAACGCGCCTGTACTGCATGATCGCGCTGATACTGGCCGGAGCCGCCTTCCTCACGCTGGCCATGGGCTATATCGGCTTGCCGCGCCACCTGGCGGAATGGATCGCGTCGCTGGGCTTGAACCAGGCCCAGCTCATCGTGGCGCTGGCGATTTTCTACATCATCCTGGGCTGCTTCCTCGACGGCATCTCGATGGTGGTACTGACCATGGGCGTGCTCATGCCCACGGTGCAGGCCGCCGGCATCGACACCATCTGGTTCGGCATCTTCATCGTGCTGGTGGTGGAGATGGCGCAGATCACGCCGCCCGTGGGCTTCAACCTGTTTGTGCTGCAGGGCATGACAGGTCGCCAGCTGCCCTGGATCGCCAAGGTGGCCATGCCCATGTTCTTCCTGATGTGTGGCGCCGTGGCGTTGATCTATGTCTTCCCCGGCATCGTGACCTGGCTGCCGCAGCAGATGTCGGCGCGCTAAACACACCTGCCGCCAGCGGCACAACCAAGCGGGGCGCCTCCACCGGGGACGCCCCGCTTGGCGTTTTGAGGGATGGAGAGGAGCCAGTTCGACGCTCCAAAAATCCGGCGACAATGGCCCGATGTTGAACGTTCTTGCCATCTGCATCGGCGCCTGTGTGGGCGCACTGGCGCGCTGGCGCCTGGGTCTGTGGCTCAGCCCCGGGGGGCTCATTCCCTGGGGCACGGTGGCCGCCAATCTGGTGGGTGGCTATCTCATCGGGGTGTGCGTCGCTGTGTTCCACGCCATGCCCCAACTCGACCCTGTGTGGCGACTGGCACTGGTCACAGGATTCCTGGGCGCTCTCACCACGTTTTCCAGCTTCTCGGCCGAAGTCGTTGAGATGCTGATGGTGCAGCGCTACGCCATGGCGCTGGGCACCACTGCACTGCACCTGCTGGGCTCGCTGGGCCTCACGGTGCTTGGCATGCAAACTGCTTCGTATTTCATAGCATCTCGCGCTTGATGTTCCTGCACTAGCAAGCCATTTCGTCATCCATTCACGCCACACTGCATGGGCCCCCACCCGCTGCTGCCGGTGCCGCCCCTTTCTTCTCTGTTCACCTACCGATACGCGAGCCCCTCATGGAATCCAACACCCAACTCAACGAACGCCGCCTGGCCGATGCCTGGGCCGAGCTGCACAACCACGCCCACAACGGCAACCCCCTGCAGGCCGATGCCAACCGCATGGCCTTTGCCGACCCCGAATTCATGTTCCGCCGCGAAACCCGGGGCATCCGCTTTCAGCTCGAAATGCTCAAGCCCGACCTGGGCCAGGCCGAACAAGGCATTGAAAGCACCGTGGTGGTGTATGGCAGCGCGCGCTTCGTCGCACCCGACGAAGCCGCAGCACAGCTGGCCGAGGCCGAAGCCAGTGGCGACGCCGAACGCGTGCGCCGCGCGCGCCTGGCCGTGCGCAACGCGGGCTATTACGACCTGGCCCGCCAGTTCGCCAAGCTGGTGGCCGACTACAGCGAACGCCAGCGCCCTGCCGACCGCATCTACATCTGCACCGGCGGCGGCCCAGGCATCATGGAGGCCGCCAACCGGGGCGCCCACGATGCGGGTGCACTGAACGTGGGCCTGAACATCGCGCTGCCCCACGAGCAAAGCGGCAACCGCTTCATCTCGCCTTCGCTGTCCTTCAAGTTCCACTACTTCGCGCTGCGCAAGATGCATTTCATGATGCGCGCCAAGGCGCTGGTGGCCTTTCCTGGCGGCTTTGGCACGCTGGACGAGCTGTTTGAAGTGCTGACCCTGGTCCAGACTAAAAAGGCCAAACCTGTACCCATCGTGCTGTTCGGCACCAACTACTGGAAGCGCCTCATCAACTTCGACGTGCTGGTGGAAGAAGGCACGATCTCCGCGCAGGACCTCAACCTCTTTCACTACACCGATGACCCTCAGGAGGCCTGGGACTTGATCCGGGCGTTTTACAAGCTCTGACGGCCAACATAAGGCGGGACGGGTGCCTGAAGCACCTACCTACCCCGCAGGGCTCTCTTCATGGGTTGCGCCCCATCAGCCAGGCCTGCCGAGAGCCTAGCCCCACAGCGCAGCCCACCACCCAGAACAGCCCTCCCACCCCAATCACGGCCCCCGCAGAGCCAAACAGCATGGGCATGAGCACGCTGGATGCGTTGATGGCCATGAGCCGCAGACCCAGCGCCTCGCCATGGCGGGCCGGCGGCGTGATCTGGTGCAGCAGGCTCATCACCATGGGCTGCACCGAGCCCAGTGCAAACCCGAGCAGCACCGAACACGCACCCATCGCCAGCGCGCTGTGCAACAGTGGGTAGACGCCAAACAGCACGGCCGTAGCGACCATGGCGCCCGCCACCACCACCCGTTCGCGCAGGCGCTCTGCCACGATGGGCATGAGCACCCGGATGACGGCAGCGGCAATCGCAAACGCCCCCAGGATGGAGCCAATGACGGACGCTGACAGGCCCCGCTCGTGCCCCAGCAGCGGGACCACGAAGGTGTGCACGTCCCAGCACGAGGACAAGATCCAGTTGACCAGCAACAAGCGACGGAACGGCGGCTCGTTCATCAGGTCCCACGCACGGTGCGGGGGGCCGCCCGCGGCGGCAATCACGGGCGGCAGCTCTACCGTGTCTCGCACCCAGAACCAGGTGAGCAGGGGCAACACCGCCATCAGGGCGAAGGCGGCGCGATAGCCCTCGGTGCTGCCCGCCGCACTGCCCGCGTTGTCGATCATGAGCCCCGCGCAGAAAGGCCCGATGAAGTTGGACACCGCAGGCCCGATGGCCAGCCAGCTGAACACCTGCTTGAGCTGCGTGGCGTCGTGCGCAGCGCGCCCCACGTGGCGCTGCAGTGCAATGGTGGCGGCCCCGGTGGCGCCACCGGTCATCAACGCAGCCACACACAACACCGGAAAGACGGGGAACACCTGCGCCAGCGCAGCCCCTGCCGATGCAAGGGCCACCGCGTAGCCCACGGGGCGCTTCAAGCCGTGCCGGTCCGCATAGCGCCCTGCGGGCAAGGCCAGAAAAACCTGCGTGAGTGCGAACAATGCCAGCAACACCCCCACGGCTGCTGCACTGTGGCCCTCGCGCAGCGCCAGCAGTGGCGCCGCCAGTCGCATGCCCGCCATGCAGGCGTGCACGCAGATCTGCCCCGCAATCAGGCGCGCCAAGGCCCAGTTCACGGCAGGTCGTCCTCGGAATCCAAACCAGGCAATGCCGATGGACTGGCCCCTGCCAGCGGCACGGCCGTGTCGGGCGCAGGCAGGTCCTGCACATCCCGCAGCTTGCGCTGGATGGCGCGGGTGCGCACCCCCACCTCGTCAAACTTCTTGGCGGCGGCATCGATGGATTTTTTGGTGGCCTCGACCACATCGCCAAACTTGGCGAACTCGGTCTTGACCATGCCCAAGAGGCTCCACACCTCGGACGAGCGCTTTTCGATCGCCAGCGTCTTGAAGCCCATTTGCAGGCTGTTGAGCATGGCGGCCAGGTTGGCCGGGCCGGTGATCATCACGCGGCACTCGTTCTGCACGGATTCGACCAGGCCGGGGCGGCGCATCACCTCGGCAAACAGGCCCTCGGTGGGCAGGTAGAGCACGGCGAAGTCGGTGGTGTGTGGGGGCGACACATACTTGGCAAAGATCTTCTTGGCCTCCAGCTTGATCGACGTCTCGAACGCATTGCCTGCCGACAGAATGGCTGCCTTGTCGGCCGCGTCCTGCGCGTCCAGCAGGCGCTGGTACTGCTCCACTGGGTACTTGGAGTCGATGGGCAGCCACACCGGGTGCTCGTCGCTCTTGCCGGGCAGGCGGATTGCAAATTCCACCAGCTCATCGCTGCCCGGCACGGTCTTGACGTTGCGCGCGAACTGGTCGGGCGTGAGCACGTTGTCGATGATGGCGCCCAGCTGCATTTCGCCCCAGGTGCCGCGCGACTTCACGTTGGTCATTACGCGCTTCAAGTCGCCCACGCTACCCGCCAGGGTCTGCATTTCGCCCAGGCCCTTGTGCACTTGTTCGAGCCGGTCGCTCACCAGCTTGAACGACTCGCCCAGGCGCTGCTCCAGCGTGGCGTGCAGCTTTTCGTCCACCGTGCGGCGCATTTCTTCGAGCTTGGTGGCGTTGTCGGCCTGGATGGCGGCCAGGCGCTCGTTGAGGGCGGTGCGCAGCTGCTCGGCGTTGTGCTGGCTGCCCTGCACCAGCCCGGTGAGCTGCTGCGACACGGCGTCTTGCAGCACCGCAAACTGGTTCTTGATCTGAAAGCCGTTGGCTTCGAGCTGGTCCTTGAGCGCTTGCGACATCACTCCCAGCTGCGACTGGGTATCGCCCTTGAGCGAATCGAGCGTAAGGCGTGTGGCCGCATCCAGTGCTGTGAGGCGCTGCTCCAGCCGCGCCTCGAATACGCCAAAGGCAGCCAACAGCTCGGCGCGGCCGTTGCGGGATTCGGCCACGGCCTGGGCCAAGCGTTCGTCCACGGCATGGCGCAGTGTCTCCAGCGTGGACTGCGTGGTCTGGGTAAAGCCGCGCAGCTGCTGCCCCATACCGTCCAGCGCGCCATCATTCTTGGCCACCGCAATCTGCGTCGCCTGTGTGGTTTGCTCCAGCGACTGCAGGCGTGCCAGCCACTCGGGCGGCAGGTCCACGCGGGGACGGCGCAACAAGAGCACCACGAGAAGGACCAGCGCCAGTGCCAGCGCCGCCAAGAGAACAAGTGTGTCAGTGGCCAAGGTTTACTATATTTTTGATAGCTATCAGCGCATGATTGACTAGCGCATCCGGTCGATTGGACCCAAAATCCCGCATCAACGCAGGGTGGCGGGCTGATTCACCGGCGTGAGCGGCCCCCGCCCGTCAAAGAAGGCAATCAGGTTATCCGCCGCCAGGTTGGCCATGGCGCGCCGGGTGGGCACGGTGGCGCTGGCAATGTGCGGGGTGAGCACCACGTTGGGCACGGTCAGCAGATCGGGGTGCACGCTGGGTTCGCCTTCAAACACATCCAGCCCCGCCGCCGCAATGCGACGCTCGCGCAGGGCCACAGCCAGCGCAGCGTCGTCCACGATGCCGCCACGCGCAATGTTGACGAGCGTGGCCGTGGGCTTCATCAGCGCCAGCTCGGCCGCGCCGATGGTGTGGTGCGACGCGGGCGTGTAGGGCACCACCAGCACCACATGGTCTGCGATGCGCAGCAACTCGTCCTTGCCCACGTAGGTGGCCTTGCATTCGGCCTCCAGCTCGGCCGACAGGCGCGAACGGTTGTGGTAGACCACCTTCATGCCAAAACCATGCGCCCCGCGCTTGGCAATGCCCTGCCCTATGCGGCCCATGCCGATGATGCCCAGCGTGCTGCCGTGGATGTCGCTGCCCGCGAACATGTCGTAGCTCCACTTGGTCCACTTCCCGGCACGCAGGTAATGCTCGCTCTCGGTCATGCGGCGGGCCGTGGCCATCAGCAGCGCAAAGCCAAAGTCGGCCGTGGTCTCGGTCAGCACGTCGGGCGTGTTGGTGCCCTGCACGCCAGCCGCCGTCATGGCGTCCACATCAAAGTTGTTGTAGCCCACGGCCATGTTGGCGCAGACCTTGAGGCGCGGCGCAGCGGCCAGCAGCGCGGCATCAATGCGCTGGCTGCCGGTGGTCAGCACCCCGTCCTTGTCGGCCAGCCGCGCGGCCAGCTCTTGCGGAGTCCAGATCACGTCGTCGGTGTTGGCTTCGACGTCGAAATGCTCACGCAGGCGGTCCACGATGTCGGGGAAGATCGCGCGGGCGACCAGGATGCGGGGTTTGCTCATAAGTCTTCAATCTCCAAACTATTCGCAAGGCACGTCGGCCTATAAGAACTGGCGTGGACCAAGCCAGTGGCCGCCGAGCAAAGGCCGCCCTGCAGCGAGGGCGGCGTCCCCCTTCCCGCAGCGCGCAGCGGTGCGAGAGAAGGGGGAAGCGGCGCAGCCGCTCAGGGGGATGTTCACTATCTAAACCAGATGAAAGTCATGACGATAAAGAGCGGCACCAGAATGCCCCCCGACCACAGCATGTAGCCGAAGAAGCTGGGCATCTTCACGCCCCGGTCTTCGGCAATGGCCTTGACCATCATGTTGGGCGCATTGCCGATGTAGCTATTAGCACCCATGAACACCGAGCCCGCCGAGATGGCGGCCAGCGTGGGGGCCAGGGTGGTCATCAGCACGGCCGGGTCGCCCCCGGCGGTGTTGAAGAAGACCAGGTAGGTCGGCGCGTTGTCGAGGAACGAGCTGAGCAACCCGGACGCCCAGAAGTACATGGCCGGGTCGGGTGTGCCGTCTGGCCGCGTAACGGCAGACACCACGGCACCAAACGGGCCATTGACGCCCGCTTTGAGCATCGCGATCACCGGGATGATGGTGAGGAAGATGCCCGCAAACAGCTTGGCCACTTCCTGCATGGGGCCCCAGCTGAACTGGTTGTCTTCATGCACCTGCTTGGGCGTGATGCGCAGGGACACCAGCGCCACGATGATCAGGCCCACGTCCCGCACGATGCCAGGCAGGCCCACCTCGGCCCCGGCGATGGTGAACGCCACCTGCGACTTCCACAGGCCGCTGAGCAGCACCAGCACCACCACCACGCCCAGCAGCGCAAAGTTGGCCTTACCGTCAAAGCCGATGGCTTTGGTGTCGGGCGTGGGGTCGGCCCTGAGCACCTCTTCGCGCCGGTGGTAGTACCAGGAATCCATCACGAAGAAGATGGCCAGCAGCGAGCCCACCAAAATGAGGGTCTCGGGGAAGATGTGGCTCACCGTCCAGAAAAAGTCCACCCCCTTCAGGAAGCCCAGGAACAGCGGCGGGTCACCCAAGGGTGTGAGCGAGCCCCCGGCGTTGGACACGATGAAGATGAAAAACACCACCACATGCGCTGTGTGCTTGCGGTTGTCATTGGCGCGGATCAACGGGCGGATAAGCAGCATCGACGCCCCCGTGGTGCCCATGACGCTGGCGAGCACCGCGCCAATGGCGAGGATGGCCGTGTTGAGCGCCGGGCTGCCGTGCAGGTTGCCCCGGATGTAGATGCCCCCTGCCACGGTAAACAGCGCGGTGAGCAGGATGACGAAAGGAATGTATTCGGCCACCAGCGCATGCACAAAACTCGCGCCCGCCGCGCCGGGGCCAAACACCAGCGCAAACGGCACCAGAAAAGCCAGCGCCCAGCCCGCAGCCACCTTGCCAAAATGGTGGTGCCAGAAGATGGGCGCCAACAGCGGCATCAAGGCAATCGACAGCAGAATGCCGGCAAAGGGCACGCCCCACAGCACCGACAGCGCACTGCCATCAATATCGGCCGCCAGTGCCAGACCCGGCAACGCCGCCAGTAGGCCGGCCACTGCCAGCCCGCGCGAAAATTTCATGGTTCTTGTCTCCGTCTCATTGCTAAAAATCAGGGGACGCAGGGCCATGGCACCTGCGGGGCACGGTCACACCGGCGAAGGGATATCAAACACCTGGCGCAGGTAGGCCAGGTACTTCTCGTCATCACACATGCCCTTACCCGGCGTGTCCGACAGCTTGGCCACAGGCTGGTCATTGCAGCGCGTCATCTTGATGACGACCTGCAAAGGCTCATGGGCAGGCGGGCTGCCGAGGTCATTGGTCAGGTTGGTGCCGATACCAAACGCGAGCTGGCAGCGACCCCGGAACTGCTGGTACAGCTCGATGGTGCGCGGGATGGTGAGCGCATCGCTGAAGATCAGCGTCTTGGTCAGCGGGTCCACGCGGTTCTTGCGGTAGTGGTCCAGCAAGCGTTCACCCCAGGCAAACGGGTCGCCGCTGTCATGGCGGGCACCGTCGAACAGCTTGCAGAAGTACAGGTCGAAGTCACGCAGGAAGGCGCTCATGCCGTACACGTCCGACAGCGCAATGCCCAGGTCACCCCGGTATTCCTTGGCCCACATCTCGAAGCCAAACACCTGGCTGTCACGCAGCCGCGGGCCCAGCGCCTGGCAGGCCTGCAAATATTCGTGCGCCATGGTGCCCAGGGGGGTCACGCCCAGCTTCATCGCGTACAGCACGTTGCTGGTGCCTGCGAACTGCCCGGGGCCTGCGGGTGCACCTGGGCGGCGGTCCCCGGTACCGAGGCGTGCCACCAGCACGCGCAGCACTTCCTCGTGCCAGGCGCGCGAGAAGCGGCGGCGGGTGCCGTAGTCGGCGATCTTGAGGTCGGACAGGCCCTCGCCCTGCAGCAGCGCAATCTTGGCATCCAGGCGGCGGCGGCCTTCCGGAAAGTCGGGCACCTTTTGCGTGTTGCGAAAGTACACCTCGTTGATGATGGCCAGCACCGGGATCTCGAACAGGATGGTGTGCAGCCAGGGCCCGCGGATGGTGATATCGATCTCGCCGTTGTGCTGGGGCACGACGGTGATGTATTTCTCGTTGAGCCTGAACAGCCCCAGAAAGTCCACAAAGTCGCTCTTGATGAACCGCAGCGACCGCAGGTAGGCCAGTTCGGCATCCTGAAAATGCAGGCTGCACAGTGAACGGATCTCGTCGCGGATCTCGTTGGCAAACGGCGCCAGCTGCACGCCGGGGTTGCGGCACTTGAACTTGTATTCGACCTGCGCGCCCGGAAACTGGTGCAGCACCACCTGCATCATGGTGAACTTGTACAGGTCGGTGTCGAGCAGGCTGGTGATGATCATGGACAGGGCAAGCCTCAGAAACCGCGCACGCTGGGCACGCGATGCTCCGGCCGCAGACCGGACAACAAAGCCGCAAAGTGTAGGCCATCGCGGCGCCCGGTGGGCGGCACGGCGGGCGGCGTCAGCCAGTGTTCAGCCGCCGTCGGCCATTCAGGCTGTTCAGGGCCCAGGCGCACATCGCAACTGCGCCTGACGCTATCAAATCAGTAGCTACGGTTTGCAGCCACTGATCAGCCACCAATCAACGCCCCCTCAGCCGGGCATGACCAGCGCCTGCAGCACGTTGCGCAATGCGTCTGGCACGGCCACCGGGCGGCGGGTTTCACGGTCCACGTACACATGGATGAAGTGCCCCGCCGCCGCCGTCAGCGGCTCGCCCTGCGCAAACAGGCCCACCTCGTAACGCACGCTGGTGCCGCCCAGCCGCGCCACGCGAATGCCCGCCTCCACCGTCTGCGGGAACGCCAGCGGCGCGAAGTAATTGCATTGGGTCTCGATGACCAGGCCGATGGTCTGGCCCGCATGGATGTCTAGCACGCCCTGGTCGATCAAATGGGCGTTCACCGCCGTGTCGAACCAGCTGTAGTACACGACGTTGTTCACGTGGCCATAAACGTCGTTGTCGGCCCAGCGTGTGGTGATGGGGCGGAACACGCGGTAGGCGCTGCGCGGCTGCGGAGCCGGGCGGACCGGCGCGGAAGAAGCGACAGGAGAGGGGCTGGCGGCAGAGGTCATGGCCGCACATTCTGCCAGCGCTGGTGGTACTGCCAGGCCACGCGCCAGGTGGTGAGCTGCGCCTGCAGCGTGTCCTCCAGGTCGTTGCCATAACCGCCCGCCATCACGAACACCGTGGGAATACGCCGCTGCCAGGCCCAGTCAAACACCCGCCGGTCGCGTGCCTCCAACCCATCGTGGGTGACAGCAAGACGCCCCAGCCGGTCGCCCACATGGGGGTCCGCCCCCGCCAGATAAAACACCAGATCCGGCTTGCAGCGGTGGTCCAGCGCGTCCAGGGCCTGGTCCAGCGCGTGCAGGTACTCATCATCCGCACACCCATCGGGCAATTCCACATCCAGGTCGCTCGGCTCCTTGCGAAACGGAAAGTTGCGTGCGCCATGCAGCGACAGGGTGAACACGCTGTCGTCCCCCTGAAAGATATGGGCCGTGCCATTGCCCTGGTGCACATCCAGGTCGATCACCGCCACCTGCAGCGGCCAGCCCGAGCCATCGTTCAGGTGGTCGGCCTGTGCTTGGCGGGCAGCCACCGCCACATCGTTGAACACACAAAAGCCACTGCCTTTGTCGGCATACGAGTGGTGCGTGCCGCCAGCCAGGTTGCCCGCCACACCCTCGCGCCACGCGGCGCGGGAGGCGGCCAGGGTGGCACCCACCGAGCGGCGCGCGCGTTCGGCCATGGCCGGGCTCCAGGGAAAGCCGATCTCCCGCTGGGCGGCGGGCGCGAGCGCACCGTGGGCCACGGCGTCGATGTACTGCGGGCTGTGCACGCGCGCCAGCGCCTCGTCCGAAGCGGGCAGTGCCTCTTTCAGCACGGCACCCGGCAAGTGCTCAGCGATGCGGTCGCGCAGCATGCGGTACTTGGCCATGGGGAAGCGGTGGCCCTCGGGCAGGGGCAACACGAAGTGGTCGGCGTAGTAAGCGTGCATGACACGATTGTGGCAAGCCGAGGATTTCTGGGTGATCGTGTCTAATTTGCTGCGCTGCAACAAAAACCCCTTGCAATAGCGCCGCAAGTCCCTAAAATTCAACCCATGCTGCACTGCAACATGACTATCAGGTCAAGGTCAGCGCAGATGTCTGTGAACCAACCCGGCCCCCTGGGCCCTCATTTTTAGGAGATATGACATGTCGCTGACCGCAGAACAAATCCTGGCATCCCACAAGGCCAACATCGAAACCCTGTTTGGCTTGACTACCAAGGCTTTCGAAGGCGTGGAAAAGCTGGTTGAACTGAACGTGACCGCTTCGCGCGCTGCCCTGTCCGAAGCCGCCAACCACACGCAAGCCGTGCTGGGCGTGAAGGACGCACAAGAACTGCTGGCCCTGCAAGCTGGCCTGTTCCAGCCCCTGGCTGAAAAGACCGCCGCTTACAGCCGCCACCTGTACGACATCGCTTCGGGCACGGGCGCTGAGTTCGGCAAGGCTTTCGAAGCCCAGGCCACCGACGCACAGAAGGCTTTCACCAACCTGGTGGACAGCGCCGCCAAGAACGCCCCCGCCGGTTCCGAAACCGCTGTGGCCGTGATGAAGAGCGCCGTGTCTGCCGCCAACAACGCGTTTGAGTCGGTACAAAAGGCTGTGAAGCAAGCGTCTGATGTGGCTGAAGCCAACTTCAACGCCGTGGCCAACACCGCTGCCAACGCTGCCAAGACGGCCGCTCCCCGCAAGCGTTAATCGCCCTACCTGCGGTCTGGAGTGCAACCTCTAGGCCGTGTTCAGGGAATACCCTGATAATTCAACCCATGCGCTGCTGACCTTGTCTACAGCGCCTCAGTTGTCTCCTTGGATCCTCTCGAAACCCCCGTTTCAAGGATCCTTTTAAAGCCCGGTTTTACGACCGGGCTTTTTTTTGGCCTGACCACCCACAGGCCGCAAGCGTGGGACGGGCCCGCGCAGCGAACCGATCTTTTTACGGTGGTCCGGCATCCACGGCATGCGGCCCTTGCGCCACCTCAAACCCGGACCCGAAATCCGGCCCTTGCGCAAGACATTGATCAAGAATAATTCGCGTTTGCTTTATCATTGACGCAGTTTCAACCCCGAAAGACGCAACCCATGTCGAAGACTGTGAAAGCCTTGCTGAGCGCTTGTGCCCTGGCCGCCGCTGCAGGCGCCGTGCACGCCCAGGAACAAGTGGTCAACCTCTACTCGGCCCGCCACTACTCCACCGACGAAGCGCTGTACACCGGCTTTACCAAGGCCACGGGCATCAAGATCAACCGCGTGGACGCGGACGATGCCGGTATCCTGGCCCGGCTGAAGGCCGAAGGCACCGCCTCGCCCGCCGACGTGATCCTGCTGGTGGACGCAGCCCGCCTGTACAAGGGCGAGGTCGATGGCCTGTTTCAGCCCATCCAGTCCAAGGTACTGAACGATGCCATCCCCGCTAATCTGCGCAGCCAGCCGGCAGCGGACGGCGGCATCTCGTGGTTTGGCCTGTCCACCCGCGCGCGCGTCATCGTCTACAACAAGGTCAAGATGCAGAAGGCCGATGTGGACACCTACGAAGAACTGGGTGACCCCAAGAACAAGGGCAAGCTGTGCATCCGCTCCGGCTCGCACCCCTACAACCTGAGCCTGTTCGGCGCCGTGACGGAACACATGGGCGAGCAGAAGGCCGAAGCCTGGCTCAAGGGCATGGTGGCCAACCTGGCCCGCCCCCCCAAGGGCGGCGACACCGACCAGATCAAGGCCGTGGCTGCAGGTGAGTGCGACATTGCAGTGACCAACACCTACTACCTGGCGCGCATGATGCGCTCCAACAAGCCCGAGGACGTGGCTGTGGTCAACAAGGTGGGCGTGGTGTTCCCCAACCAGGAATCCTGGGGCACGCACCTGAACATCGCTGGCGGCGCGGTGGCCAAGCACTCCAAGAACCAGGCCAACGCCATCAAGTTCCTTGAATATCTGGCCAGCCCCGAGGCACAGAACTATTTTGCAAACGGCAACAACGAGTGGCCTGCTGCCAAGGGTGTGGCACTGGACAACCCGGCCCTCAAGGCCATGACCGGCGGCAAGCCTTTCAAGAGCGAGACCATCCCGATCAGCGCGGTGGGCGCCAACACGACCAAGGTGCAGCAGATGCTGGACCGCGTGGGCTTCCAGTAAGCTGCCCCTGCGCTCACCCACCACAAGCCCGGCCCGGTCCGGGCTTTTTTTCGCGTTCAGCACGGTGAGGAGATGCGCCATAATTGACGTTTACGTTAACGTCACTTACTGGAGACAACCATGGACATCCAAGGCAAGGTATTCATCGTCACCGGCGGCGCTTCGGGCCTGGGCGAAGGCACGGCACGCATGCTGGCCGCCCAGGGCGGCACCGTGGTCATTGCCGACATGCAGGCAGAAAAAGGCGAAGCCGTGGCCAAGGAAATCGGCGGCGCGTTCGTGAAATGCGATGTGAGCAACGAGGCAGACGGCCAGGCCGTGGTGGCCAAGGCCGTGTCGCCGGGCAAACTGGTGGGCCTGGTGAACTGCGCCGGCATCGCCCCCGCCGAGAAGACGGTGGGCAAGAACGGTGCGCATGCGCTGGCCTTGTTCAGCAAGACCATCACGGTCAACCTGATCGGCAGCTTCAACATGATCCGCCTGGCCGCCGAGGCCATGAGCAAGAACGAGCCGGAATCCACCGGCGAACGTGGCGTGCTGATCTCCACGGCCAGCGTGGCCGCGTATGACGGCCAGATCGGCCAGGCCGCCTACGCAGCCTCCAAGGGCGGCGTGGTCGGCATGACCCTGCCGATTGCCCGTGACCTGGCGCGCAACGGCATCCGCAACATGACCATTGCCCCCGGCATCTTCGGCACCCCCATGCTGTTTGGCATGCCGCAGGAAGTGCAGGACGCGCTGGCCGCGGGCGTGCCCTTCCCCAGCCGCCTAGGCACCCCCCAGGACTACGCCAAGCTGGTGCGCCACATCCTCGAAAACGACATGCTCAATGGCGAGGTGATCCGTCTGGACGGTGCCATTCGCCTGGCACCACGCTGAGCTGGGGATTAAGTTAAAGAGGCATGTCTGAATGCTACTCTTTCAATAGCACCTCAGGCATATTCCTCTAGCGCATGGTGCCTGTTTGGCACAAAAAGTCGTCCACAAGGGGCCCGGAAAGGCCGCAGGACTCCTGAGAGCCAAACACTTTGCTGATGCCCACCCGACCGCCGCGCTCACAACGCGGCGGTTTCGTTGTGGCGGTGGCTTACCTCGGTCTCCCGCCTCCTCAACCCAAGACTGCGTGGCCTTGGGTGAGAAGCCCCTCCAAGTCGGCAGCTGGCACGGGACGGCTGAAGTGGTAGCCCTGCCCGGTGTCGCAGCCCAGTCCCCAAAGCACGTCACGCTGCGCAGCCGTCTCCACGCCCTCGGCAATGGTTTCCAGGCCCAGGCTTTGCGCCAGACCAATGATGGCCCGCACGATGTGGGGCGCGCTGGGGTCGTCGCCCAAATGACGCACAAACGACTGGTCGATCTTGAGCTTGTGTACCTTCAGGCGCTGGATATAGCTGAACGACGAGTACCCGGTCCCAAAGTCGTCAATGGACAGCTGCACACCCAGGTCACAAAGCTGCCGCACGATGGCAATCACCTGCTCTGGCGCATCCATTGCGATGCTCTCGGTCAGCTCCAGCTCCAGCATTTGCGACGGCACCCCGCTGTCGGCCAGCGCCCGGCCCACCATGTCCACCAGACCCGGATGGCGAAACTGCACCATCGACAGGTTCACCGCCACCACCAGCTCGGTGTGGCCAGCATCTCGCCATTGCCGGGCCTGGGCCAGCGCAGTGCGCAGCACCCATTCACCGATGCCCAGAATCTGGCCGCTGCTCTCGGCGACCGGTATGAACTCGGCCGGGCTGACGGCGCCCAGCTCGGGGTGGGTCCAGCGCAGCAGGGCCTCCACCCCCACCAGTTGACGGTCCTTCAGCCGGATTTGCGGCTGGTAGTGCAGCGTCAGCTGGCCCTGCACCAGGGCGCTGCGCAGAGCATTCTCGATGTGCAACACCCTGAGCGAGCGTGCCTGCATGTCTGCCGAGAAGAAGCGGTAGGTGTCGCGCCCCGACTCTTTGGCGCGGAACATGGCTGCGTCGGCGCGCTGCGCCAGGGTTTCAAAGTCGCCACCATCTTCGGGGTACATCGCAATACCGATCGATGACGTGACCACCAGCTCGTGGTGCTCCAGCTTGCAGATGCGGCGCACCTGTGCCTGTAGCTCGTCGGCCACGTGGGCTGCCTGCTGGGCATCGGTGAGCGGCAGCACGATGACAAACTCGTCCCCGCCCTGTCGGGACACCGTGTCCTCGTCGCGCACCATCGACTGCAAGCGGTGCGCAATCTCGATCAGCAACCCATCGCCCACCTGGTGACCCAGCGAGTCGTTCACGTTCTTGAAGTGGTCCAGGTCCAGATACAACAAGGCAAGCTGATGGCCGCTGCGTTGGGTCAATGCAAGGGCCTGGCTGAAACGGGAGGCGAACATCGTGCGGTTGGGCAAGCCTGTCAGCGCA
Source organism: Acidovorax delafieldii (assembly GCF_007993815.1). Classification (GTDB taxonomy): domain Bacteria; phylum Pseudomonadota; class Gammaproteobacteria; order Burkholderiales; family Burkholderiaceae_C; genus Acidovorax; species Acidovorax delafieldii. The sequence goes on along the minus strand of NZ_VJWE01000016.1, from coordinate 257,675 downwards.
TCAAAGTTGATCAGCTTGCGGATGCGCTCCTCGTCACGCCGACGTTCCGTCACGTCCTCTTGCACGGCCAGGTAGTGGGTGATGCGGCCCTGCTCGTCGTGCAGTGGCGAGATGATGGCGGACTCGTTGTATTCGCCTCCGCCCTTGCGCCGGTTCACGAACTCGCCGCGCCACGGACGGCCTGACGTCAAATGCGCCCACAGGTCAGCATACACGCTGGCTGGCGTGGCCCCTGCGCTGAGCAGGCGCGGGTTGCGGCCTATCGCCTCCTCGGGGCTGTAGCCCGTCGTGGCGGTGAACGCAGGGTTCACGTATTCGATGTTGCCATCAGCGCCCGCAATGAAGATGGAATTGGGCGCCTGCTCCACGGCATGGCGAAGCTTGCGCAAAGTATCGAGCGTCTGAACGCGCTGCGTGATGTCACGCGACAGCACCACAAAGTGATCGTCCGCTTCATCGTCCATCACCTTGCGCGCCACGGACAGCTCAAACCAGTGCTTGCCATCGGGCAAGTCCAGCGCGTACTGGAAGTCACGGGCCAGGCCCTGTTCAGCCGCCGTATTGATCGCAGCTTGGGCTACCGCTGCGGCCGCTGGGGGCAAGATGTCGTGGATAGAGCGGCCCACTACCTCGCTGGCTGGCATCAGCAACAGCTCGGGTTGGCGCGTATGGATCTGCACGTAGTGGCCATCGCGGGTCACTTCGAACATCAGGTCGGGCACTGCATCCAGCACAGCGCGCATGGCTTTGTCGGACTGCTTGAGCACCCGATACGGCGCCTCGATGGTGCCCACAAAGATGGCCCGGTAGAGGTAGTAGTACCCCACCACCTTGTATATGTGGCCCAGCAGATTGAATGGATCGGTAGCGATGATGTAGAACGTGAAAAAGAACTCGCTCAGGGCCATCACCCACACCGCCGCGAAGAGTCTGGCCACATCAAAGGCGGCACGCTCCTGCGCCCAGTGCAGCAGCACGCCCAGCGATGCTGCATACAAGGCCACCACGCCGTACTCGGAGGCGATCTTGAACCGCGTGAGCCCCTGGGCGTCATAGGTCTGCGGGTACCACTGAGGAAACCAGAACACAACAGCATGAATGGCGGCCACTGCAGCCAATACCAGCATCAGCACCACAAATCTGCCAGGGCCGGGTGCGGCCGCATCGCCAGGCACGCGCCAGTGCAGCGTCACCGCAGCCAGGAGCGTCAGCGCCCCCAAGTATCTGGCGGGCAACCAGAAATTGATGCCTTTGGCTACCGAGTTGGGCGTGATGTAGTCGGGCATGCCGGCAAATGACAGCATGTGCGAAAAATCCAGGATCGCCACGCCCAGGAAGCCGCAGGCCAGGATGAGCACGTTGCGCTGCGGATTGAGACTGTGCGCCTTCCATCCCACCGCAAACACCAGGGCAGACACTGCAATGGACAGCGTCTCCAGCACTTGGTGCAACGTGAGGTAATGCCCCACCCGCTGTGGGCTGACCACAGAAAAATAGACCCACGCTGCGATCACCCCACCGGTTAACAGGGAGAGCACCGGCGCCACGGCTTTGAAGCTGGCCAGTTGCTGTGGGTGGATCTGCAGCCGAATAAGGTTCATGGGCGCTGGATGGATCTGTGAGGCCCGCCTGAGCGGTATGGCGGCGTGGCCGGGTACCGACGATTCTTGCACAGGCCCCACCACTTGTAACAGGTCGAATCCCAGTAGCGGTCCCCGCCTCACGCTGCTTGCACAGCCTGCCAGCGCAGGGCGCATCAGAACAAGGCATAAAAAAACCGCTGCAGCCTTGCGACTGCAGCGGTTGATATCTGGCGGAGTGGACGGGACTCGAACCCGCGACCCCCGGCGTGACAGGCCGGTATTCTAACCAACTGAACTACCACTCCTGGCAGGCAGCTTTTCGCTTGTATTTATCAACACAAGCCAAGTGCTACAAACTTGGCGACCCCACGGGGATTCGAACCCCGGTACTCACCGTGAAAGGGTGATGTCCTAGGCCTCTAGACGATGGGGTCAAAACCTTGGAACTAACCGAACTACCACTAACAAATTTGGTGGAGGTAAACGGGATCGAACCGATGACCTCTTGCATGCCATGCAAGCGCTCTCCCAGCTGAGCTATACCCCCAAACTTCTTTGGCTTATGCCAAAGAAAAACCAGTGCACCCAAAAGAACTGCAAAGGCTTATGACTGGCGGAGTGGACGGGACTCGAACCCGCGACCCCCGGCGTGACAGGCCGGTATTCTAACCAACTGAACTACCACTCCTGGCAGGCAGCTTTTCGCTTGTATTTATCAACACAAGCCAAGTGCTACAAACTTGGCGACCCTACGGGGATTCGAACCCCGGTACTCACCGTGAAAGGGTGATGTCCTAGGCCTCTAGACGATAGGGTCAAAACCTTGGAACTAACCATTATCAAGCGACGTGGTGGAGGTAAACGGGATCGAACCGATGACCTCTTGCATGCCATGCAAGCGCTCTCCCAGCTGAGCTATACCCCCACTGAATGACTTCAAACACTTTGTATTTGTTGTCATCACCTGAGCCTTGAATTATAGACAGATTTTTAGCGGTTTCGCAAACGCGCTATAACTTTTTCACGTCCGACCAGTTCCAGCACAGCATCGACCGATGGCGTGTGGGCGGTTCCGACCGTCAGAACACGCGCAGGCATCGCCAGCTGGGGCATCTTCAGACCCTGAGCCGTCAGCACCTGCTTGAACGCAGCACTGATGGACGCCTTGTCCCACTCGCAGGCGGACAGTGCATCAGCCAGTGCGTCCAGAGCGGGAGCAATGGCGTCGGTGACATGCTGAGCGCGCTCTGCATCCTCCGGAGTCACGTCGCCATAGAACACCTGCGCCCAGTTGGCAAGCACGACGGTGGTGTCGCACCGGTCTTTGAACAGCGCACAGATCCGGGGCAGACGCCCGTCGGCCAGCGCCTCAGCAGAAACACCACGCGCCTGCAATTGCGGAGCAACCAGCGCGGCCAAAGCGTCGTCAGCCATGGCTTTCAGGTGCTGAGCATTCACCCAGCGCAGCTTGGCTTCATCGAACTGCGCCGCGCTGCGGCCCAGATGGTCGAGGTTGAACCACTGCAGAAACTGCTCGCGACTGAAGATCTCATCGTCGCCGTGACTCCAGCCCAGACGCGCCAGATAGTTCACCATGGCATCGGGCAGATAACCTTCATCGCGGTATTGCGTCACGGGCTTGGCGCCGTTGCGCTTGCTCATCTTCTCGCCCTGCTCGTTGAGCACAGTGGGCAAGTGGGCATACACCGGGGGTTCCTTACCCAGGGCGCGGAAGATGTTGATCTGGCGCGGCGTGTTGTTCACATGGTCATCGCCTCGGATCACGTGCGTGATCGCCATGTCGATATCGTCGACCACCACGCAGAAGTTGTAGGTGGGCGTGCCATCGGGCCGTGCGATGACTAGGTCATCCAGCTCATCATTGCTGATCTCAATGCGGCCCTTGACCTTGTCGTCCCAGGCCACAACGCCGCCCTGTGGGTTCTTGAAGCGCAGCACCGGCTGCACGCCCTCAGGAATGGCTGGCAAGGTCTTGCCAGCTTCAGGACGCCATGTGCCGTCGTAGCGAGGCTTCTCCTTGGCAGCCATCTGCCGCTCGCGCAGGGCATCCAGCTCAGCCACGCTCATGTAGCAGGGATACACGTGACCGGCGGCCTGCAACTCTGCAAGGACCGCCTTGTAACGATCCATGCGCTGCATCTGATAGAACGGGCCTTCGTCGTGGTTCAGACCCAACCAGGCCATGCCCTCGATGATGACGTCCACCGCCGCCTGGCTGGAGCGCTCCAGGTCGGTGTCTTCGATGCGCAAAATGAAATCCCCCCCCGTGGCACGGGCAAACGCCCAGGGATACAGCGCCGAGCGGATATTGCCCAGGTGGATGAAGCCGGTGGGAGACGGTGCAAAACGGGTGCGTATGCGGCCCGTGCTGGTGGCAGTGGTTTCAGTCATAACAATCAATGCTGGCCCTCCATGGGGCCAGTTCAAACTAGGATCAATCCGTCGGGCGCAGCCCGACCCGGCTAGAGCATCACGCGCACAACCGGGGGCACAGCATCGCGTGCGATGGTCTGCGGTGGCTGCGCAAGCCCTTGGCTATGCTTCCTGCGCATTGGGTAAAGCAAGGCGCGAGGTATCTTCCTCGCCCTCCTCTGCACCTACACGCCCCTCATTCAGGCTGGCAATCCCTTCCGCAGTGATGTCACCCGTCACGTACACGCCGTCAAAACACGACGCATCGAACCCGACAATCGCACTGTTGAGCGCACCCACAGCCCTCTTCATGCCATCTACATCCTGATAGATGAGAGCGTCGCAGCCGATGGCCTGGCGAATCTCTTCGACCGTGCGACCGTGGGCCACCAGTTCGCTGCTGGTGGGCATGTCGATGCCATACACGTTGGGGTAGCGCACAGGCGGCGCCGCGCTGGCGAGGTACACCTTGCGGGCACCCGCGTCACGCGCCATCTGCACGATCTCGCGGCTGGTCGTGCCACGCACGATGGAGTCGTCCACCAGCAACACGTTGCGGCCTTTGAATTCGCTGCCAATCACATTGAGCTTCTGGCGCACCGACTTTTTGCGCACGCCCTGCCCGGGCATGATGAAGGTGCGACCCACGTACCGGTTCTTGACGAAGCCTTCCCGGTACGGGACGCCGAGCAGATGCGCCAGCTGGGTAGCGCTGGGGCGGCTGGATTCGGGGATGGGGATGATCACATCGATCTCGTTGGGCGGCACGGTGGACACCACACGCTTGGCCAAGGCTTCACCCAGGTTCAGGCGGGCCTGGTAGACCGAGATACCGTCAAGCACCGAATCGGGCCGCGCGAGGTACACAAACTCGAAGATGCAAGGGTTGAGCTGCGGGTTCTCTGCGCACTGGCTGGCGTGAACCTGTCCGTCCAGCGTGATGAAAATCGCTTCGCCCGGATTGATGTTGCGTTCGAACACGTGGGAGGTGCCCTCCAGCGCCACCGACTCACTGCCCACCATCACGGTGCCGTCCTGGCTGCGGCCCATGGCCAGCGGGCGGATGCCGTGCGGGTCGCGGAAGGCCAGCAGACCGTGGCCTGCGATCAGCGCGATCACAGCATAGGAACCCTTGATGCGCTTGTGCACCGCACGCACGGCAGTGAAAACGTCCTCGGGCTGCAGAGGCACGCCCCGCGTGGCGCGTTCCAGTTCGTGCGCAAACACGTTCAGCAGGACTTCCGAATCACTTTCCGTGTTGGTGTGGCGGTGGTCCGTCTGGAACAGCTCGGTGCGCAGTTCGCGGGCGTTCGTCAGATTGCCGTTGTGCACCAACACGATGCCGAACGGGGCATTGACGTAAAACGGTTGCGCCTCTTCTTCGCTGTAGGCGTTGCCGGCGGTGGGGTAACGCACCTGGCCCAGCCCCACATTGCCCGGCAGAGCGCGCATGTTGCGCGTGCGAAAAACGTCGCGCACCATGCCCTTGGCCTTGTGCACGAAGAATTTGCGGCCCTGCTGGGTCACGATGCCAGCAGCATCCTGGCCACGATGCTGCAAAAGCAGCAAAGCGTCATAAATCAGCTGATTGACGGGCGCAGGACTGACGACGCCGACGATTCCACACATAGTTGTATTCCATCCGTTTGCGGGAACAGCCCCGCGGTCATCCAACGGCAGCAGCTTCTGGCCGCTGCCGCTTCGATCTCACGAAGGCAGATGCCTTCCAAATTCGTCCGGCAGCGCCGGTTTCAACCCCTTGAGCACTTCGGCCAAGACCGGCGCGCCCCGCGACTCTTGCCACCACTGTGCCTCGTGCACGGGGGTGATGCCAGCCACCACGGCCACAGCAAGCAACAAAACGAGGCCGCGCAACACACCAAAGACGGCGCCGAGGGTGCGGTCCGCCGGGCGCAGCCCTACAGCTTCCACCAGCTTCTTGGCCAGCCATGCCAGAAAACCACAGGCAAAAACCGAAGCCACAAACACCACGACAAAACCGGCTGCATACCGCAGCGACTCGCCCGACCCACCCATGGGCAACAAGGCCGCTGCATCGGCCGCAAACCATTGCGCCACAAAAAAAGACGCCACCCAGCCCAACACCGACAGCACTTCAAACACCAGTCCGCGCCACGCACCTATCAGCATGGAGGCCAGCAACACGGCCACAAACACCCAATCCAACGCAGCCATGGACAAGCGGCAGCCCGATGAATGTTTACAGGGTGAGCACCGACGCCGACAGGTCCAGCGACTTGATGCGCGCCGCCGCCTTGTCTGCCTCTGCACGGTTGGTGAACGGACCCACACGCACCCGGGTGCGCTTTCCGTCCTTGGTGTCCACCACCTGCGTATAGGTCTTGAGACCCGCCCGTTCCACCTTCGTGCGTGCTTCGCGGGCCTTTTCGGCATCTGCAAACGCCCCCACCTGCACGATGAAGCGCGCTTCCTCGGCACTGGCGGCGGCTGGCGCCTCGGTGCTGCGGCCTTCCAACAGGGCGCGGGCACGTGCCGAATCGTCAGCACGTGCAGGCTTGGGTTCGGGGACGGGAGAAGGTGCGGGAGCAGCAGGCGGCTTGGCCTCGTGTTTCACCTCGGGCTTTGGGGGTGCAACCGCTGGGGCTGGCGCAGGTTTGGCCGCTGCTGTACGAGCGCTAGGCACCAGTTCTTCACCGTCCGCCAAGCCATTGGCTGCGGCAGTGCGCGAGGGCGCAGGCCGCTGCGCAGCAGCCGTCGGGGCTGGCTCTGGGGTGGAGGGCGCAGCAGGCTTGGCCGCGGTAGTTTCAGCCACTGGCGCAGGCACCACCAGGGGAGCCACCTTGTTGCGGTCTGGGATCTCGATGGGAATGTCCACAGGGATAGGCCGTGGCTGGGTATCAAACAGCAACGGAAACCCGATGACCCCCACCAGTACCAGCACTGCGGCGCCAATCAAACGGTGCCGGGCGCGGCGGCGCATCACTTCGATGCTCTCAGCCTGTGGTGTGCGCGGGCGCTTGGACGGCTTTTCGGCCTGTTGCTGCTCACCCTGACCGGGCCACCGGAACTTGAAAAATGCCATGGACTAAGGACTCGTGAGGCGCTCAGGCGCCCATATGTTTGGCGTGCAAGCGGGGTGTTCCATTGATCAACACCCCACCCACCGTGTAGAACGAGCCAAAGACTACGATTCTATCAGCGGGGTCTGCGGCGGCCACCGCCGCCTGCAGGGCCTGCAGTGGGTCGGCATGCAAGCTGGATGCAACGTCCCGACGACCGCCCGCCACCATATGCACGGCATTCCACTTCTGCTGCAACACGGCGGCCGACTCAGCGCGCGGAGTGGGCAGATCGGTGAAATACCAACGGTCCACCAGAGGCCCGACCTTGGCCAGCATGGGCGTCAGGTCCTTGTCCGCCATGGCGCCAAACACCGCGTGGGTGACGGGGAAGAACCCCATCGCATCCAAGTTGGCCGTGAGCGCCGCCACGGAGTGCGGGTTGTGCGCCACATCCAGCACCAGGGTCGGTTGCCCCGGCACAATCTGAAAACGTCCCGGCAACTCCACCATGGCCATGCCGTTGCGCACGGCCTGGGCGGTCACCGGCAGCCGATCACGCAATGCCTCAAAAGCGGCGAGCACGCCCGAGGCGTTCACCAGCTGGTTGGCCCCCCGCAGCGACGGGTAGGCCAGCCCGGCATAGCGCCGCCCGCGGCCAGCCCAGCTCCACTGCTGCTTGTCGCCCGAGAAATTGAAATCGCGCCCGAAACTCCACAAATCGGCGCCGATCTCCCGCGCGTGATCCACCACGCTCTGCGGCGCCATGGGATCGCTCACGATGGCTGGGCGCCCCGTGCGCATGATGCCCGCCTTTTCGCGGCCAATGCTCTCGCGGTCCGGGCCCAGAAATTCTGTGTGGTCGATATCGATGCTGGTGATGATGGCGCAGTCGGTGTCGATCGCGTTCGTGGCATCCAGGCGCCCTCCGAGGCCGACTTCGAGAATTGCCACGTCCAGCAACGCATGGCTCATCAAGCGCAGGATGGCCAGGGTGGTGAACTCAAAGTACGTGAGAGACACCTCGTTTCCGTTCTGAGTTCTAGCGCTCTCCACCGCCTCGAAATGGGGTACCAGGTCCGCCGCCGACACGATTTCGCCATGCACACGGCAGCGCTCCTCAAAGTGCACCAAATGCGGTGAGGTGTACACGCCGGTGCGATAACCCGCCTGCAGCGCCACCGCTTCGAGCATGGCGCAGGTCGATCCTTTTCCGTTGGTGCCCGCCACCGTGATCACCGGGCACTCGAACCGCAGCGCCATGCGGCGGGCGACTTCGGCGACCCGATCCAGGCCCATATCAATGTTGCGGGGGTGCAGCTGCTCGCAATGGCGCAGCCAGCCTTCCAGGGTGTGGGGTTTGGTTTGCATACAGCCGGGGATTGTCGCCGAGCCAGCATTCACCCCCGCGATTTCGAGGATGATGCGCGGCATGAATACCGCCATCACCGTCTACGGCATCCCCAACTGCGATACCGTCAAAAAATCCCGCGCCTGGTTTGCAGAACAAGGGCTGGAAGTCCAGTTTCATGACTTCAAAAAGCAAGGCGTTCCCACCGAGCTGCTCCCTGGCTGGCTGAAGGCCGTGGGCTGGCAGAAGCTGGTCAATCGTCAAGGGACCACCTGGCGCAAGCTGGACTCAGCCACACAGGCATCGGTGCAGGACGACGCGAGCGCCAGTGCGCTGATGCAGCAACAACCCAGTGTGATCAAGCGCCCCGTGGTGCAGTGGCAGGACGCCCATGGCCTGCATGTGACCGTCGGATTTGTGCCGGAGCAGTGGCCTGGCGGGCCGAATGGCGCATCCAAGGGCTGACTTGGGACGGGGAACGCGGGAAAATCGCACAAATCTTTACGCAGATTTACGGCGTCCGGGCCCCGAATTGACCTTGCGGGCCTAAACTTTTCTGCAGTCTGGTGCGTTATGTACCGACCCGAAAGGAGTTTCTCCATGAAAAAGATCGTCATTTTTTCTGCCCTGGCAGCCGTCGCCGTCGTGGCCAGCGCTCAGGAACAAGGCCGTGTGCTGTCTGCCACGCCCATCATTCAGCAGGTCGGCGTTCCGCAGCAGGTGTGTGGCAACGAGACCGTCTACAACGGCAACCGCACGACGGGCGCCGGCGCTGTGATTGGCGCGATTGCCGGGGGCGCGGTGGGCAATACCATCGGCAAGGGCAGCGGTCGCGCAGCAGCCACCGCCATCGGGGTGCTGGGTGGCGCCGTAGTAGGCAACCAGATCGAGGGCAACGGCCAGCCGCAATACCAGAACGTGCAGCGTTGCTCCACCGAGACGTACTACGAAAACCGTACCGTAGGTTACAACGTGGTGTATGAATACGCAGGCCGCCAGTACACCACCCGCACCCAGAACGACCCAGGCCGCTGGATCCCGGTGAATGTGCAGCCCGCTGGCCAGACCTATTCCACACAACCCGACCCGTATGCGGCCCAGGGTGTTTACAGCCAACCGGGTGTGGTGACCTCCACCTACCCCGTGCAGCCGGTGTACCAGGCGCCTCCCACCTATGTGACGCCCCCGGTGACGGTGATTGAATACGGCTACGACAGCGGCCGCCCCTACTACCCGCACCACCGCAACCCTTACTGGCGTTGAAGGCTGGCAGCATAGCCGCACAAGCCCGTGAACAAAGAGCCCTTCGGGGCTCTTTTTCTTGATGCAAGCGGCGGCGGGCATGGGTTTCGTTGGTTCGCACAGCCCAATGCGGCAGCACCCTGCCCTAAAATCGCGGGTTTCCTCCATTCCTACCCGCGCATCCATGACCACCGAAAAAATCGACGGCGTGTCCGTCACCACCCAGGCCAATGTGTACTTTGACGGCAAGTGCGTGAGCCACGGCATCACCTTCCCGGACGGCACGAAGAAGTCGGTGGGCGTGGTGCTGCCCGCAACGCTCACGTTCAACACCGGCGCCCCTGAAATCATGGAATGCGTGGCGGGCTCGTGCGAATACAAGCTGGCCGGTACCGATGCATGGGTGAAATCGTCCGCAGGCGAGAAGTTCAGCGTGCCCGGCAACTCCAAGTTCGACATCCGCGTGACCGAGGCCTACCACTACATCTGCCATTTCGGCTGAGATGTTCGGGCTGAAATTTGATTGATTTTGGCCTCCAGCGCTAGTACACAATGCGCTGGCAGCTATCATTTTTGAAGAAGACTCCATGGCAACCATCCTCCAGAACCTCCCCCTCGGCCAAAAGGTCGGCATCGCCTTCTCCGGCGGCCTGGACACCAGCGCCGCACTGCACTGGATGAAGCTCAAGGGCGCCGTGCCCTACGCCTACACCGCCAACCTGGGTCAGCCCGACGAGCCCGACTACGACGCCATCCCGCGCAAGGCCATGGAGTACGGCGCCGAGAAGGCCCGCCTGGTGGACTGCCGCACGCAACTGGCCCACGAAGGCATCGCCGCCCTGCAGGCTGGCGCCTTCCACATCAGCACCGGCGGCCTGACCTACTTCAACACCACCCCCCTGGGCCGCGCCGTGACCGGCACCATGCTGGTGGCCGCGATGAAGGAGGACGACGTCAACATCTGGGGCGACGGATCGACCTTCAAGGGCAACGACATCGAGCGCTTCTACCGCTACGGCCTGCTGACCAACCCCTCGCTCAAGATCTACAAGCCCTGGCTGGACCAGCTGTTCATCGACGAGCTGGGCGGCCGCGCCGAAATGTCGGCGTTCATGACGCAGGCCGGCTTTGGCTACAAGATGAGCGCCGAGAAGGCCTACAGCACCGACAGCAACATGCTGGGCGCCACCCACGAGGCCAAGGACCTGGAGTTCCTGTCCAGCGGCATCCGCATCGTCAACCCCATCATGGGCGTGGCGTTCTGGAAGCCCGAGGTCGAAGTGAAGGCCGAGGAAGTGTCCGTGACCTTCAACGAAGGCCAACCCGTGGCGCTGAACGGCAAGGAGTTCAACGACCCCGTCGAGCTGATCCTTGAAGCCAACCGCATCGGCGGCCGCCATGGCCTGGGCATGAGCGACCAGATCGAAAACCGCATCATCGAAGCCAAGAGCCGCGGCATCTACGAAGCTCCTGGTCTTGCGCTGCTGCACATCGCCTACGAGCGCCTGGTGACCGGCATCCACAATGAGGACACCATCGAGCAGTACCGCATGAACGGCCTGAAGCTGGGCCGCCTGCTGTACCAGGGCCGCTGGTTCGACCCACAGGCCATCATGCTGCGCGAAACCGCCCAGCGCTGGGTGGCCCGCGCCGTGACCGGCACCGTGACACTGGAACTGCGCCGTGGCAACGACTACTCGCTGCTGAACACCGAGTCGCCCAACCTGACCTACGCACCCGAGCGCCTGTCGATGGAAAAGGTCGAAGACGCGCCGTTCAGCCCGCTGGACCGCATTGGCCAGCTGACCATGCGCAACCTGGACATCTCGGACACGCGCGGCAAGCTGGGCGTGTACTCGCGGGCGGGCCTGCTGTCGCTGGGAGGCAATGCAGCCCTGGCCCAGCTGGACAACGACCGCAAGTAAGGCGGTACTCGCCCCATGGGCCCCAAGCCTTCCGGGTGGCCACTGGGAGCAGCTTGGCGGCTCATTTGGAGCAAAAATGGCTGGTAGCGCTAGTGCAATTTTCCTCTCCAGCTATCAATAGATGAGCAAAAGCCACCCTTGGGGTGGCTTTTTCATTGGGGTCTCGTACCAGGCGCGACACCAGCCCTTTCGAGGCGCAGGGGTCGCCTCTGACTTCGCGCTACACGACCACCGGCTCGGGCTCCAGCCGGATGCCAAAGCGCTCGTACACACTCGTCTGGATGGCCTTGGCCAGGGTCATGACCTCGCCCCCTGTCACGCTGTCAGCGCCCTGCCCCCGGTTGACCAGCACGAGGGCCTGTTTCTCGTACACCCCGGCCTTGCCGATGGATTTGCCTTTCCAGCCGCAGGCATCGATCAGCCAGCCCGCCGCCAGCTTGATGCTGCCGTCGGGCATGGGGTAGTGCACGATCTTGGGCTCGCGGGCGATGATGTCGGCGCACTGGTCGGGCGACACGGTGGGGTTCTTGAAGAAGCTGCCCGCGTTGCCCACCACGGCAGGGTCGGGTAGTTTCGCGCGGCGGATGTCGCAGACCCAGTCAAAAATTTGCTGGGCACTGGGGTGTTCCACCCCCGCCTCGGCGCGGCGGCGCTCCAGGTCCAGGTAGCCCAGTACCGGCTTCCAGGGCTTGGGCAGTCGAAAGCGCACATGGGTGATCACCGCCCGGCCTGCCAGACCCATGCCGCGCGGCAGCCCGCTGCCATCCTGCGCTTCGGAAGGTGCATGCTTGAAAACGGAATCACGGTAGCCAAAACCGCATTGCGCAGCATCCAGGCTGAACGACTGGCCCGTAGCCAGGTCGATGGCGTCGAGCGACTCAAAACGGTCCTGCAGTTCCACGCCATACGCGCCAATGTTCTGGACGGGCGATGCCCCCACCGTACCCGGGATCAGGGCCAGGTTCTCCAATCCGGGATAGCCGTGCGCCAGCGTCCAGGCCACGGCGTCGTGCCAGACCTCGCCAGCACCCGCCTCCACGATCCAGGCCTTGGGCGTTTCATCCACCAGGCGCAGGCCTTTGATTTCCATCTTGAGCACGACGGACTTCACGTCACCGGTCAGGATGATGTTGCTGCCGCCGCCCAGCACAAATTTCGGTACCGGCGCGAGCTGGGGGTCTGCCAGCACAGCCCGCAGGTCGTCCACCGAATGCACTCGCACCAGGGTTTGGGCGCGTGCGGCAATGCCGAAGGTGTTGCAGGGCTGTAAAGGGGCGTTTTTCTCGACTACCATTGGCCCGATTGTCGCACCCGGCCTTTTGGCTCCCCGCGATCCGCCCCCATATCTGCACCTGTTTTCCCCGAGATAGAGACCCACCATGCCATCTTTTGACACCGTCTGCGAAGCCAATCTGGTTGAAGTGAAAAACGCCGTCGAGAACACCGCCAAGGAAATCGCCACCCGTTTCGACTTCAAGGGCACCTCTGCCAGCATCGAGATCAAGGACAAGGACATCACGCTGATCGGCGATGCTGATTTCCAGCTCACCCAGATTGAAGATGTTCTGCGCAACAAGCTCACCAAACGCAGCGTGGATGTGCGTTTTCTGGACATGGGCGATGTGCAGAAAATGGGCGGCGACAAGGTCAAGCAGGTCATCAAGGTGCGCAACGGCATCGAGAGCGAGTTGGCCAAGAAGATCCAGAAGCTGCTCAAGGAAAGCAAGCTCAAGGTGCAAGGCGCTATTCAGGAAGACAAGGTGCGCGTGACTGGCGCCAAGCGCGACGACCTGCAGGCCGCCATGGCCTTGATCCGCAAGGATGTGACGGACGTGCCGCTGTCGTTCGACAACTTCCGCGACTGATATGAAGCGACACCCCGCTGAGGTCCTGCGGGCCCTCCCCCCGCTCTCGCAGCGCGGAGCGCTGCAGCCAGGGGGACGCCGCCAGCGCGGCGGGGCGGTCCTTGCGCGGCTGCTCTCACCAGGGCTGCGCCGGTATCAGCGCCTCCTCGCCCTGTGCATCGGGTTGCTGCTGGGCCCCACCTGGGCGCATGCGCAGGCTGTGGCGCTGGCGGGTGTACTGGGCAGCAAGGCGCTGATCGTGGTGAATGCCAACCCGCCCAAGGCGGTGGGCGCTGGGGATGAGTTCCAGGGGGTGAAAGTCATCGCCGTCGCCAAGGACGAAGCCACCGTGGAGATCCAGGGCGCACGGCGCACACTGCGACTGGGCGAGGCGCCCGTGAGCGTGGGCGGACGCAGTGGCAGCGGCAAACGCATTTTGCTGGTGGCAGATGGCAGAGGCCATTTTGTGAACAGCGGCACCATCAACGGGCAGGTGATGCAGTACATGGTGGACACCGGGGCCTCCACCGTCGCCATCGGGCGGCCGGATGCAGAGCGCATGGGCCTCAACTACCAAAGCGGCCAGCCGGTGCGCGTGAACACTGCCAATGGCGTCGCCCAGGGCTGGCGCATGAAGCTCGACTCCATCCGCATCGGTGACGTCGAGGTCTTTGGGGTAGAGGCCATCATCACCTCGCAGCCCATGCCCTATGTGCTGCTGGGCAACAGCTTCCTGAACGAGTTCCAGATGACCCGCACCAACGACCAGATGGTGCTCGAAAAGCGCCACTGACGCCTGTACACCCGCAATGTCCGCACACCCCTCCTCCACCCACGCGCACTCCGAAGGGGAGTACGAAGACCTGCTCAGCCTCTGGTCCGACCTGGAGTCGGCCCTGTCGGTGCTGCTGAGTCGGCCGCTGCAAGTGCAGGACTTTCCGGGCAAGGTGCGGCAGTTTGATGCCTGGCTGCAAGACCTGGTGGCGCACGACATCGACGCGGCGCTGTACCTGATGTTCCAGCACGCCTCCACATCCACCGTGGGCTACAGCGCATCGCACGCGCTGGTGTGCGGCACGCTGTGCCACATCATGGCGCTGGAGCTCAAGCTGCCGCAGCGTGAGCGCGACAGCCTGGTGCGGGCGGCACTCACCATGAACATCGGCATGACGACCCTGCAGGACGAACTGGCCGTGCAGCGCGAGCGCCCCACGGCGGAGCAGCAGGAGGCCATCAAGAGCCACCCCGAAGACAGCATGCTGCTGCTGGAACGCCTGTTCATCAACGATCCGCTCTGGCTGGACGTGGTGGGGCAACACCATGCCAGCATTGCCGAACGCGTGCCTTTGGCCAACCAGGAGCCGATAGACCGGCTCACCCGCATCCTCGGCACCATTGACCGCTATGCCGCCATGATCAGCCCACGCAAATCCCGCGCCGGGCGCAGTGCCACCGATTCGGTGCGTGCCATCGTGGGACAAGAAGTGGACCAGCGCGACGAGGTCAGCTACACCCTGGTGCGCTCCATCGGCCTGTGCCCCCCAGGTACGTTTGTGAAACTGGACAACGGCGAAACCGCCATCGTGCTGCGCCGCAGCGACAAGGCCAACCACCCGTTGGTGGCCAGCCTGCTGGACAGCACCGGCAACCACCGCAGCCAGCCCAGCCTGTACCAGACCGCGAGCGGCAAGCCCCGCATCCAGTCTGCCCTGGCCCGGTCCGCAGTGAGCCTGGAACTCAACCACCGCACCATGGTGCGGCTGGGGCTGTACGCCGCGCAGCACAGCGCAGGGTTGCGCGGGCTGGTGACTGCGCCCGGCGCGCTCTGACACAGGGCACGCGCCCAACCGGGCGCGTGGCTACATCAGTGTTTGGCCTTGGCTTTTGCTATGGGCTTTGCCTTGGCGCTCTCTTCGCCCTCGGCAGGTTTCGCCTTCTTGCTGCCCAGGCGTGATTCCGTGCCGGCAATCAGGCGCTGGATGTTCTCGCGGTGCCGCCAGGCCAGCAGCAGCGCCATCACCACGATCGAGGCGGCAATCGTGCCTTCGGCATACCAGACCACGCCATCCACCAGCAGGTAGTACACCGGAGCAAACGCGGCGGCCACCAGCGAGGCGAGCGACGAGTAGCGGAAGAAGAACGCAATGATGAGCCAGGTGGCCGCCGTGGCCAGCCCCAGCCAACCGCTGATGCCCACCAGCACGCCCAGTGCCGTCGCCACGCCCTTGCCGCCCTCAAACCGGAAGAACACTGGCCACAGGTGCCCCAGGAAAGCGGCCAGCCCCACCAGCGCCACGGTGCCGTCTTCGAGCCCATAGGGGTGGCCAAACCACATCACCAGCGCCACGGGCAGCCAGCCCTTCATCGCATCGAGCAGCAGGGTCACGATGGCCGCCGCCTTGCTGCCCGAGCGCAGCACATTGGTGGCTCCGGGGTTCTTGCTGCCATAGGTGCGCGGATCGCTCAGGCCCATGACACGCGTCACAATGACGGCAAACGACAGCGAGCCCAGCAGGTAGGCGGCCACGGTGGCAAGAACGGGATAGACGGCGGTCAAAGCAACTCCTTGGAAATCAAATGGTCAGCCTTCTGACGGGCTGTATCGCGCGGCGGCCTATTCTGCCAGCGCGCACTGCACCGGTTTGGCGCCCAGCAACTGCACACACACCTGCGGGTCCAGCTGCACCAGAAAGCCCCGGCGCCCGCCGTTGATAGCAATGCGGGGCAACGCGAGGATGGTTTCTTCGATGTAAACCGGCATGGTGCGCCGCGTGCCAAACGGAGACGTCCCCCCCACCAGGTAGCCACTGTGCCGGTTGGCGACCTCGGGTGCACAGGGCTCGACCGACTTGGCGCCGATCTGGCGTGCGAGGTTCTTGGTGGAGACCTTGCGGTTGCCATGCATCAGCACCAGGAGCGGCTTGGCGTCCTGGTCCTGCATGACGAGGGTCTTGACCACGGTGAACGGGTCCAGACCCAGCACCTCGGCGCTGTGCATCGCGCCGCCGTGCTCCAGGTACTCATACGGGTGTTCGGTGAACGCCACCTTGTTCGCCTTGAGCAGCTGGGTGGCTTGGGTCTCGGAAACGTGTTCTTTCTTGGCCATGGTGTGGTGCGGATAGGGCACCGATGGTATCCGTATCCAAATGTGAGCGTGCTGGAATCTGCGGCAATGTGTCAGAACACCGAGGCAGGCGCTGGGGTGGCCTTGCGGCGCCGCCCGACCTTGCGCTTGCCGTATTCCTCGATGGCGATCACCAGCGCTTGCGTGAACTGCTGCACCAGGGCGGACTGGCTACGGCCCTCGGCTGCCAGCACCTGCAGGCGCCGTTGCTGCAGCTGGGTTTCGTCAAATGGCCGGGCAGCCAGCAGGCCCGCCTCCACCCATCGCGCCGCTGTGAGGTAGCTGGCCAGCACCACGTCCTGCCCGCTCAGCAGCGGCAACAAGGCCGACGAAAAATTGCTCTCCACAGCGGGAACATAGCGCAGGCCCTGCACCGCACAGCTCAGGTCAAACAGCTGCCGCCCCGTAGTGTTGGCGGCCCCCAGCAGCAACGGGTAGCGCACCACGTCAGCCACGCTAACACTGCGCTGGCGCGCCAACGGGTGCTGTGCGGGCATGACGGCATAAATGGGTGCGATGGCCGAGTGCAGCACCTGCAGGCCCTTCTCGGGCGCCGTGCTGTACTTCAGCGCCAGATCGGCCTCGCCGCGCAGCACCAGGGCCGACACCTCCTGCGGCACGGCCACCTGCAACTGCAGCTGCACCTGCGGGTGCGCCTGCCGAAACCCCGCCATGACCAGCGGCATGAAGGCTGCCGCAAACCCTTCGGTGCAGGCCAGCCGCACCCGCAGGGCACCTTGGGCCGACAGATCCTGCAATTGCTCGACCAGCTCCAGCGCCTGCGCATCGTGTGCACTGGCGTGGGCCAGCAGGCGGGTACCCGCCTCGGTCAGGTTCATGCCGCGCGCCTGGCGCTCGAACAGCACCACACCCAGGCTGTCTTCCAGCTTGCCCAGCTGCCGGCTCACGGCCGAAGCGGCCACGTGCAGGCGCTGCGCGGCCTGGTTGACGGAGCCGGTGCGCGCGACCTCCAGAAAGTAGCGCAATGGCAGACTGAGCAGTGAAATGGCCATGGTTGTTTAAATCACAAAAAGGCAATGGTCAGTTGCCAAATCTCTATTCCAAGCAATGGTAAACCAGCATCCATCTTGCATGGCTTGAGGCTCCAATTCACCCATGCCCTTGCGCGGGCGCCACGTGGTCATTGCTCCCACGCCGCCCGCTGTCGGGGCCCTACCACCGGAGTCCGCATGAAACGCCTTGTTCGAGCCTCTTTCCTGTCTGCCACCCTGGCAGTTCTTGCCGGCCCTGCCAGCCTGGCCTGCGCCCAGGCAGCAGCCCCTGCCGACGCCTGGCCCCAGCGCCCCGTGCGCATGGTGGTGCCCTTCCCGCCCGGTGGCGGCACCGACGTGGTGGCACGCGCGCTCGCACAGAAGCTGGCCAGCCGCCTGGGCACGCCGGTGGTGATCGACAACAAGCCGGGTGCCTCCACCATCATCGGCACCGAAGCCGTGGTGCGTTCCGACCCCGACGGCTACACGCTGCTGGTTTCGGGCTCCACCAGCTACACGGTCAACCCTGCCTTGCGCAGCAAGCTGCCCTACGACCCTGCCAAGGACCTCGTGCCCGTGGCCACCGTGGCCCGGGCCCCCCTGGTGCTGGTCGTCAGCGTCAGCGCGCCGTACAAGGACCTGAACGCACTGATCGCCGCAGCCAAGGCAAAGCCCAAGAGCATCCACTACGCCACCTTCGGCTCGGGCTCTGGCCCGCACCTAGCGGGCGCGCTGCTGGAGCAGGCCGCGGGCATCCAGCTGCAGGACGTGCCCTACCGGGGCAGCAGCCAGTCGCTGATCGCCCTCATGGGCGGCGAAATCCAGTTGGGTATCGACACCGTGGCCGCTGCGGCGCCGCAAGTGAAGGCCGGCAAGCTGCGCGCCCTGGCCATTGCGGGCAAGTCGCGCTCCAGCATGCTGCCGGGGGTGCCCACCGTGGAGGAACTCAAACTGCCAGACGCCGTGTTCGACGCCTGGTATGCCATCGCCGCCCCCGCCAAGACGCCACAGTCTGTCATCCGAAAGCTGGTGACCGAGGTGGAAGCCGTCACCCGCGACAGTGGTCTGCAGGAACAGATGCGCACCCAGGGCATGGAACCCGTGCACCTGGGCCCCGTGGCCACGCGCGCCATGATCGATGACGAGATCGGCCGCTACCGCGCGCTGGCCCACCGCGCCAAGATCGTGGTGGACTGACGAACACCCAACAAGGACCTGCACGATGAACCGCCAACAACTCATTCAAAACGTCCAGCGCTACTTTGACGATGGCCGCTTCGCCACCGACCTGCGTCGCCGCGTGGCCTGGCGCACCGAAAGCGACACTGGCAAGGTGCCGCCCGAACTGCACACCTACCTCACCGACGAAATGGTGCCCTGGCTCGCGCCCCTGGGTTTTGAATGCGAGGTGCTCGACAACCCGTCGCCACAAGGCGGCCCCTTCTTGGTGGCCCGCCGCGTGGAAGACCCTGCGCTGCCCACCGTGCTCACCTACGGCCACGGCGATGTGGTCAACGGACAGGACGCGCAATGGCGCGAGGGCCTCTCGCCCTGGGAGCTCACCATCGAAGGCGAGCGCTGGTATGGCCGAGGCACGGCCGACAACAAAGGCCAGCACACCGTGAGCCTGGCCGCACTGGCCCACACCATCGAGGCCCGGGGCGGCCGCCTGGGCTACAACGTGACGCTGCTCATGGAGATGGGCGAAGAGGCGGGTTCGCCCGGCCTGGCCGCCTTCTGCGAGCAGCACAGTGACGCGCTGAGGGCCGACCTTTTTCTGGCCAGCGACGGCCCCCGCGTGAACGCGGGCCACCCCACCCTCTTCCTGGGTTCACGCGGAGCCATCAACTTCTCACTCGCGGTGCGCAGCCGCGACAAGGCCTACCACTCGGGCAACTGGGGTGGCGTGCTGGCCAACCCGGCCACCGTGCTCACGCACGCCCTGGCCACGCTGGTGGACGCGAAGGGCCGCATCCTCGTCAAAGGCCTGCTGCCGCCCGCGGTGCCCGACAAGCTGCGCACTGCCCTCAAGGACGTGGTGATTGGCACCGGCGCCGATGACCCCGCCCTCACCCCCGGCTGGGGCGAGCCCGGCCTGACCCCCGCAGAGCAGCTGGTGGGCTGGAACACGCTGGAGGTGCTGGCGCTGGGCGCGGGCAACGCGCAGCGGCCCATCAACGCCATCCCCGCGCAGGCCGTGGCGCACTGCCAGCTGCGCTTTGTGGTGGGCACCGATTGGCAGAACGTGGAGGCCACGCTGCGCGAACACCTGGATGCGCATGGCTTCAGCCAGGTCGAGATCACCATGGGCATGCACTGCGGCGCCACACGGCTCGATCTGCA
Source organism: Acidovorax delafieldii (assembly GCF_007993815.1). Taxonomy (GTDB): domain Bacteria; phylum Pseudomonadota; class Gammaproteobacteria; order Burkholderiales; family Burkholderiaceae_C; genus Acidovorax; species Acidovorax delafieldii. The sequence continues at coordinate 237,797 of NZ_VJWE01000016.1, read as the reverse complement.
CAACCCCTGGGTGGACTGGACGATGGCCTCGCTGCAGGCCAGCGCAGGCCAGCCCGCCACGCTGCTGCCCAACCTGGCAGGCTCGCTGCCCAACGACATCTTTGCCGACCAGCTCGGTCTGCCCACGCTGTGGGTGCCGCACTCGTACCCCGCCTGCGCCCAGCATGCGCCCAACGAACATTTGCTGGCGCCCGTGGCACGAGAAGGTCTGGCGGTGATGGCCGGGCTGTTCTGGGACCTGGGTGAGCCACAAGGGACACCGTGGACTGAAGGGCGCACCACCCGGCAGGAGGCAACTGCCTGACAGCAGCGCGCACAAACTCGCAGAAAAACCAAGGGGCCTGCACGGCCCCTTTGTTTGATCTTGCCGATTCGCAGGGCCACGCCCTGCCCCGGTCACAACGCAGGGTCGCGCAGCTCCCAGCGGATCGCATCGATGGCCTTCAGCACCTCGGGCGACAGCGTGGTGCCCCAGGCATTCAGGTCTTCCTCCAGCTGCGCCACCGACGTCACGCCGATGATGGTGCTGGCCACTTGCCACTTGGTGTAGCAGAACGCCAGGGCCATCTGCGTGGGTGTCATGCCGTTGGCACGCGCCAGTGCGTTGTAGCGGCGCGATGCCTCCAGCGCCTCCGGGCGGCCCCAGCGTTGTTTGCGCACGGATTCATATGATGCAATGCGCGCACCCTGCGGGGCATTGGGCCCAGTAATGCCGCTTTCGTCGTACTTGCCCGTCAGCAGGCCAAAACCCAGGGGCGAATAGGCCAGCAGAGACACATCCAGGCGGTGGCAGGTTTCATCCAGTCCGTTTTCCCAGGTGCGATTGATCAGGCAGTACGGGTTCTGCACCGTGGCCACACGCGGCAGGCCATGCTGCTCGGCCAGGCGCACGAACTCGTGCACGCCGTAGGGGGTTTCGTTCGACAGGCCGATGTAGCGCACTTTGCCCGCCTTCACCAGCCCGGCCAGCGCGTCCAGTTGCTCACGGATGGGGGTTTGCGAGGTTTCCTTGGAAGGGTCGTAATACAGGTTGCCGAACGCTGGCACATGGCGCTCGGGCCAGTGGATCTGGTAGAGGTCGATCACATCGGTCTGCAGGCGGCGCAGGCTGGCCTCGCACGACGCCACGATGTCGGCCGGGGTCATGCCCTTGCCCTCGCGCACCCAGGGCATGCCGCGCGAGGGGCCGGCCACCTTGGTCGCCACCACCAGCTTCTGGCGCGCGCCAGGGTTCTTGGCAAACCAGTTGCCGATGATGGTTTCGGTGGCACCAAAGGTCTCGGCCTTGGCGGGCACAGCGTACATCTCGGCCGTGTCGATGAAGTTCACGCCGCGCGCAAGCGACTGGCTCAGGATGGCATGCGAGTCGGCCTCATTGACCTGCTCGCCGAAGGTCATGGTGCCCAGGCAAATGGGGGTGACAAGCAGGTCACTCTGACCCAAGCGGACGGTGTTCATGCGGTGAAGGCTCCAGAAGGTGGGAAAGTAAGCAGGGCCTGCTGCGGCCCCGGCTGGCGATGGTACAAGCGATCGCCAAAACCTGCCGGACGCCGGACTCCTTGGTGACACCGCAGGGCGCCCCGCCAGCGTGGCGGCAACGTAACATTGGCACAGCATGTACCAAGTCCTCACCCCTTCGCGCAGCTGCACACTGGCGCTGCGGCACCTCAACTACCACGTCCGCCACTGGGGCCCAGAGCAAAGCGACCTGCCCACGCTGGTGCTTTTGCATGGCTGGATGGACGTCAGTGCCTCCTACCAGTTCACGGTGGACGCGCTGCGGCAACCACGCCGCATCATCGCGCCGGACTGGCGCGGTTTTGGCCTCACCACCGGTGCACCGGTGGACCACTATGTGTTTGCCGACTACCTGGCCGACCTGGACCTGCTGCTGGACCACTATGCCCCCGGCGAAGCCATCGACCTGGTGGGCCACAGCATGGGCGGCAACGTGGCCATGATGTACGGCGGTGTGCGGCCCGAGCGCGTGCGCAAGCTCGTCAACCTGGAAGGTTTTGGCCTGCCCGCCACACGCCCCGCGCAGGCGCCCACCCGCTACGCGCAATGGATCGACGAGATCAAGCAGCTGCACCAGGGCACCAAGGAACTCAAGACCTATGACAGCGCCGACGGCGTCGCCCGCCGCCTGATGAAGACCAACCCCCGCCTGTCCGAAGACAAGGCCCAATGGCTGGCCCAGCACTGGGCGCGGCCCAACGCGCAGGGGCAGTGGGAAATCCTGGGTGACCCCGCCCACAAGATCACCAGTGCGCAGCTGTACCGCGCGGACGAGGCCCTGGCCATCTACGAGCGCATTGCGGCCCCCGTGCTGGCCATCGAGGCCAGTGGCGACAGCCTGGGCCAGTGGTGGAACGGCCGGTACACCCTGGACGAATACCACCAGCGCCTGACCCATGTGCGCACCTGCAGCACCGCGGTCGTGCAAGACGCGGGCCACATGCTGCACCATGACCAGCCCGAGCAGGTGGCCCAGCTGATCGAAGCGTTTTTGGATGCTGCCTGAGGCAATTTGAAGTCCTTGCGCTCGCAAGCGCTAGTGGATATTGCCTGAGTAGCTATCATTTTTGATATGAATGCCACTCGGAGCCCACACGCCGGCCTGCGCAGATCCGGCGGCGGTCTGGCACAAAGGGCATTAGCAGGGCACCTGCCCGTCCCATGAGAAAATCGCGAGTTATTCCACAGAACACGCAGGACAAGAATCATGGACGCAGAACGCATCAACCTCATCGGCACCACCCTCAGCGACCTGGCTCTGCGCACGCAAGAGTTACGGAGGTATCTTTGACTTCGATGCCAAATTTGAACGCCTGCGCACGGTAAACGCATCGCTGGAAGATCCCTCCGTCTGGAACGACCCCAAGAAGGCCCAGGAGCTGGGCAAGGAACAAAAGTCGCTCTCCAGCGTGGTCGTCACGCTGGACAAGCTCACCCGCGATCTGGCCGACAACGCCGAGCTGTATGAGATGAGCAAAGAGGAAGGCGATGAAGCCGGCCTTTTGACCATCGAGTCGGAAGCCGCCACGATGCGCGCAGCGGTGGAAGAGCTGGAGTTCCGCCGCATGTTCCGCAACGAGGCGGATCCGCTCAATTGCTTTGTGGACATCCAGGCAGGCGCTGGCGGCACGGAAGCCTGCGACTGGGCCAGCATGCTGCTGCGCCAGTACCTCAAGTACGCCGAACGCAAGGGCTTCAAAGCCACGGTCGAAGAAGAAACCCCGGGGGACGTGGCCGGCATCAAGAGCGCCACGATCAAGATCGAGGGTGAGTACGCCTTCGGCCTGCTGCGCACCGAAACCGGTGTGCACCGCCTGGTGCGCAAGAGCCCGTTCGACAGTTCGGGCGGCCGCCACACCTCGTTCGCGTCGCTGTTCGTGTACCCCGAAATCGACGACTCCATCGAGATCAACATCAACCCCGCCGACGTGCGCACCGACACCTTCCGAGCCTCCGGCGCGGGCGGTCAGCACATCAACAAGACCGACTCGGCCGTGCGACTCACGCACATCCCCACCGGCATCGTGGTGCAGTGCCAGGACGGTCGCAGCCAGCACAGCAACCGCGACGTGGCATGGCAGCGCCTGCGCAGCCGCCTGTACGACTTCGAGATGCGCAAGCGCATGGAAGAGCAACAGAAACTGGAAGACACCAAGACCGACGTGGGCTGGGGCCACCAGATCCGCAGCTACGTGCTGGACAACAGCCGCATCAAGGACCTGCGCACCAACGTTGAAATCTCGGCCACGCAAAAGGTGCTGGACGGCGACCTGGACGCTTTCATCGAAGCTTCGTTGAAGCAAGGCGTCTGAGCGATGCGGATGCGCACCGACGCCATCATCTTCGACATGGACGGCACCATGATCGACTCCATGCCCTGGCACGCCCAGGCGTGGGTAGAGTTTGCACGCCGCCGGGGCATGGACATCGACGTGCCCGACCTCATGGCGCGCACCACGGGCCGCAATGGCACCGAGTGCATCGTGGAACTGTTGGGGCGCCCCGTGTCGCAGGACGAGGCCGACGCGCTCACGCACGAAAAAGAAACCATCTACCGCGAGCTGTTCGCCCCGCGTTTCTCCGAAGTGGCGGGCTTTCGCCAGTTTGCGGCCCAGGTGCGCGCGCGTGGTCTCAAGGTGGCGGTGGGCACCGCGGGTGACATCGGCAACGTGGAATTCGCACTGGGCCACCTGGGCCTGGAACCCGCGCCCCAGGCCATCGTGCGTGGCGATGAGGGCCTGCCCGGCAAGCCCCAGCCCGCGATCTTCCTGGAGGCGGCACGCCGCATCGCGGCAGCCCCCGAGCATTGCATCGTCTTTGAAGACGCGCCTTTCGGCATCGAGGCAGCGCGCCGCGCGGGCATGCGTGCCGTGGCCATCTGCAGCACCCACACGCCCGAACAACTGGCCGGGCCCCATGTGCTGGCCGCCGTGCGCGACTACACCGAACTCATGAACACCGACTTTCTGGAGAGCATCCATGTTGCAACTGCATAAAGCCGACGGAAGCGGAGACGGCGCGGCCCCGGCCATCGCCATCCGCCGCGAGGACTACACCGCCCCCGCCTACTGGATCGACAGCGTCGAGCTGACCTTCGACCTGGACCCGAACAAGACACGCGTGCTCAACCGCATGACGCTGCGCCGCAACCCCGACGTGGCCGCGCAGCCGCTCAAGCTCGATGGCGATGACCTGAACCTGGCACGTGTGCTGGTCAACGGCCAGGGCACCTCGTTCAAGATGGAAGGCACCCGCCTGGTGCTGGAGAACCTGCCGGAAGGCGCCGAGCCCTTTGCGCTCGAAATCTTCACCACCTGCTGCCCCGCCAAGAACACGCAGCTCATGGGTCTGTACGTGAGCCAGGGCACCTTCTTCACGCAGTGCGAGGCCGAGGGCTTTCGCCGCATCACCTACTTCCTGGACCGCCCGGACGTGATGGCCAGCTATACCGTCACGCTGCGCGCCGACAAGGCCCAGTACCCGGTGCTGCTGAGCAACGGCAACCTGGTGGACAGCGGCGACCTGGAAGACGGCCGCCACTTTGCCAAGTGGGTGGACCCGCACAAGAAGCCCTGCTACCTGTTCGCCCTGGTCGCAGGCAAGCTGGTGGCCCGCGAGCAGAAGATCAAGAGCCGCTCGGGCACCGACCACCTGCTGCAGGTCTACGTGCGCCCCGGCGATCTGGGCAAGACCGAACACGCCATGAACTCGCTGATGTACAGCGTGGCATGGGACGAAGCCCGCTTCGGCCTGCCGCTGGACCTGGAGCGCTTCATGATCGTCGCCACCAGCGACTTCAACATGGGCGCCATGGAGAACAAGGGCCTGAACATCTTCAACACGAAGTACGTTCTGGCCAGCGAATCCACGGCCACCGACACCGACTTCGCCAACATCGAAAGCGTGGTGGGCCACGAGTACTTCCACAACTGGACGGGCAACCGCGTGACCTGCCGCGACTGGTTCCAGCTCAGCCTGAAGGAAGGCCTCACGGTCTTCCGCGACCAGGAATTCAGCATGGACCTCGCGGGCAGCCCGTCCGCCCGCGCCGTCAAGCGCATCGAGGATGTGCGCGTGCTGCGCACCGCCCAGTTCCCCGAAGACGCGGGCCCCATGGCTCACCCGGTGCGGCCCGACAGCTACGTCGAGATCAACAACTTCTACACCGTCACCATCTACGAAAAGGGTGCGGAAGTGGTGCGCATGCAGCACAACCTGGTAGGCCGCGAAGGCTTTGCCAAGGGCATGAAGCTGTACTTCGAGCGCCACGACGGCCAGGCCGTGACCTGCGACGATTTTGTGCGATCAATAGCCGATGCCAACCCGGGCAGTCCGCTCACGCAGCACCTTGGGCAGTTCAAGCGCTGGTACAGCCAGGCTGGCACGCCCCGCGTGCGCGCCACGGGCCGCTACGACGCTGCCACGCGCTGCTATGCACTCACGCTGTCGCAAAGCTGCGCCCCTACGCCCGGCCAAAGCGAGAAGTTACCCTTCGTCATCCCGGTGGAACTGGGCCTGATCGATGCCACCACCGGTGCCGCCCTGCCCTTGCACCTCGCAGGTGAAGGCGCTGCAGAAGGCGCAGCCCACACCACCTCGCGCGTGGTCGTGCTCACCGAGGCATCGCAGACCCTGACCTTCACCAACCTGGATAGCGAGCCTGTGCCATCGCTGCTGCGCGGGTTCAGTGCCCCCGTGGTGCTGGACATCGACTACACCGACGCGCAGTTGCTCACGCTGCTGGCGCACGACGCCGACGCTTTCAACCGCTGGGAAGCTGGGCAGCGCCTGGCACTGCGGATTGCTATTAATACAATAGCTAATGAAGCATATACAACCGGCGCTACTGGCCGATTTGAGCAAACCATCCTGTCGACACCGTTTGTAGAGGCGATGCGCAGCGTGCTGCGCAACCCGGCCCTGGATGCAGCATTCAAGGAACTGGTGCTCACGCTGCCCTCCGAGACGTACATCGCCGAGCAGCTGGACGTGGTGGACCCGCAGCGCATCCACGCGGTACGCGAAGCCATGCGCGAAGAGCTGGCACTGGCGCTGCAGGCCGACTGGGAAACCGTCTGGGAACAGAACCAGGACACCGGCGGCTACCGACCCGACCCCGTCTCCTCCGGCCACCGCGCACTCAGTGGCCTGGCGCTGCACATGCTGTGCATTGCCGCGCAAAAGACAGGCGATGTGGTCTGGCCTGGCAAGGCGTACCAGCGCTTCAAGGTCGCGGGCAACATGACCGACCGGTTCAATGCCCTCACGGCCCTGGTGGCCAGCGGCAGCGAACTGGCCACACCGGCCCTCGCCCGCTTCCATGCGCTGTTCAAGGACGAGCCCCTGGTCATCGACAAGTGGTTTGCACTGCAAGCGGGTGCGCCCGACCGTTGCGGCAACGTCTTGCCCGCCGTGCGCCAGCTCATGCAGCACCCGGACTTCAGCCTGAAGAACCCCAACCGGGCGCGCAGCGTGATCTTCAGCTACTGCAGCGCCAACCCCGGTGCTTTCCACCGGTCGGACGCTGCGGGCTACGTGTTCTGGAGCGACCGTGTGATCGAGCTGGACGCCATCAACCCGCAGGTTGCGGCCCGCCTCGCGCGCGCGCTCGACCGCTGGAAGAAGCTGGCGGACCCCTGGCGCAGCGCCGCGCGCGAGGCCATTGCTCGTGTGGCCGCCAAGCCTGATCTGTCCAACGATGTGCGCGAGGTAGTGACCCGCGCACTCGCCGAATAAACCACGACCGAGAAGAGACTGACATGGCAAAAAGCATCAGCCTGACCCGCTACCTTGTTGAACAACAACGGGTGGACGGACTCATTCCCTCGCAACTGCGCCTGCTGCTGGAAGTGGTGGCCCGCGCCTGCAAAAGCATCAGCCACGCCGTGAACAAGGGCGCACTGGGCGGCGTGCTGGGCACGGCCAGCAGTGAAAACGTGCAGGGCGAGATTCAGAAAAAGCTCGACATCATCGCCAACGAGGTGCTGATCGAGGCCAACGAATGGGGCGGCCACCTGGCGGCCATGGCGTCTGAAGAAATGGACGGCATCTACCTCGTGCCCAACCGCTACCCGCAAGGTGAATACCTGCTGCTGTTCGATCCCCTCGATGGCTCCAGCAACATCGATGTGAACGTGAGCATCGGCACCATCTTCAGCGTGCTGAAAAAGCCCGATGGTGATCGCGGCGTGGAGGAAGGCGACTTCCTGCAGCCCGGCACCCAGCAAGTGGCAGCGGGCTACTGCATCTACGGCCCGCAGACCACCCTGGTGCTCACCGTGGGCGATGGCGTAGCCATGTTCACGCTCGACCGCGAACAGGGCTCCTTCGTGCTGACCGAGGAGAACGTGCGCATCCCCGAGGACACCAAAGAATTCGCGATCAACATGAGCAACATGCGCCACTGGGACGAGCCCGTGAAGCGCTACATCGACGAATGCCTGCAGGGCAAGGAAGGCCCGCGCGGCAAGGACTTCAACATGCGCTGGATCGCCAGCATGGTGGCCGACGTGCACCGCATCCTGACCCGTGGTGGCGTCTTCATGTACCCGTGGGACAAACGCGAGCCCAACAAGCCTGGCAAGCTGCGCCTGATGTACGAGGCCAACCCCATGGGCTGGCTGGTAGAACAAGCCGGTGGTGCAGCCACCAATGGCAAGCAACGCATCCTCAATATCCAGCCCACCCAGCTCCATGAGCGCGTCAGCGTGATCCTCGGCTCAAAAAATGAGGTGGAGCGCGTGACCAGCTACCATTCCACGCTATAATCCAAGGCTAAGCCGGTGTAGCTCAGTCGGTAGAGCAGCTCATTCGTAATGAGAAGGTCGGGTGTTCGATTCATCTCTCCGGCACCAAGTCAGTAAAGAAAACCCCGCTATCGAAAAGGTAGCGGGGTTTTTCTTTTTCCGTTCGATGTAAGGGCGGATGTACGACGATTTCGGGATTGATGACCGGAACGACGGTGATCAGAAGTCCTGCGAGCACGAGCGTGGCTGCAGGGAGACAACAACATCAAGGAGATTCCCGTCTATGTGCCCGTTCACACCGCCAGCGAGTTGTCGAGCCCAGCTGAAATGCTGATGCGGCCCCCCGCAGGCGTTGCGCTACCATCGCCGGCAACTACCGAACCTGTCGCGAGAATGCCGAGCGACTAAGGGCTCCAGGGGTCAGCGAACTGTTCGACAAGGTCAACTCGCTCACGTCGGTAACAACCTACTAGACAATCTGTTGGGCCCGTTCGAGTCGGCCATGAAGTCGGTAGCCACGACCCTGTTGTGAGAGGCTAAATTCGAAACCTCAGACTTCAGCACTGCGAAGGCGCGCGGGTGCGATGGGTTCACGCTGTTGGTGAGTCGCACCCGCGCCGAATCGCGCAACGGCTGGTTTGGTGCATTTCAACGCGGTGATCAGCGCCTCGAGGTCATTGGCCACATCGAGTAACGCACTTCAGTCCGTCGTCTCGCGTATATCCCAATCTGCCAGTCTGGCTTCCCCGGTCTGGTACAACTGCTTCACCAGCTTCACGTATTCCAGGAAGTCCTTGTTCTCAGTCGCCAGTCTGTTGGCGGTATCCCAGTCGATCTCGCTGCGCTCCCTGGCCGGAATTAAAACTTGACTTTCAGACGGGTTATCGACATCTAGTTTGATCAGGCCAATGCCGTGGGCTGCAAACAGCATCCGCAGCTCCTTCAGCGTGTCCTGGCCCTCGATCTCGGCAGCCACCAGGTAGCCAAAGTTGGACCATGATGAGTTCGAGACGGACTGGAAAAAGCACTCTCGGACGTTGGATCGGTTGATCAGTAGCTTGACCTCGAACGACCACAGCTTGGTGCGCTTGTCCGAGTACTGATTGACGCAGTCCTTGACCTCTCGGTGCCAGTCCGCTCCCAGGACCTCCATGCCGACCAGATCCGGATAGAGCCAGCGGTTGCCGTGCGGCCCACGTTTGTTGGACGAGCGTTTCTCATCGACGCGCTTCGAGTACACCCCGAACTCTGCCCACAGGTAGCTTGCCAGCAAGGGGTAAAGGCCGTGTTCACCGGTCTTGGCTTCATCTTTGCCGACCGGAATTGCGACGCCGACGTTTTCCACCGCTGCGACCTCGGCGCTGTCCGACTTCTCCGAGAAGTAGTACTTCCGGGGCCGACCCTCTGTGGTCTTGAGGCCGGGATGCTTCTTCTGCAGACGTGGGCGCTGTGAGCCGATCTCCGCCACCAACTGCTGCAGCAGGTCCTCGTCGGTTTCCAGCGTCTGGCTGCTCGCCTTCTTGGCGCTGCACTCGGCCGGGAAGGTCGCAACGAGCCACTCGGCAATCTGTCGCGCGGAGAACTTCTCTTCGGGGTGTGCCGTCAGGAAGTCGACGACCGATTTGCCAAGGTTAAGTGCCACAGTTGTATTCCCTCTTCATTCCCGTCACGCCGGTACCGCATTGAAGTCTTCGGCCTGCGATGCTTTGCTGCTCTCCCCGACGAAGACCGACCGAAGTTGCAGGGAAGCTGGCAACTTCAGACGACGCTCCTTGAGGCAAAACGGCAGCACCCAAAGGCGCATCCCGATGGCCTTCGGAAAGTCAAAGACTGGCAACGGCTCTGTGAAGGTGTCCGTCTTTGGATAGATCAATACGATGTCCCCGGTGCCGTCTAGGTAGTGGTGACCGTAGACGTACAGCTGATAGAAGTCGGCCTGGCTGAGTTGGTATTTCTCGCGCCCGTTCTTCTTTGCCGCATCCAGCAGCTTCCACTTCGTATCCAGGACCAAGCGCGTGGTTTGCTTCTGCTTTACCAACAGGTCGGGCTTCAAGCGGAACCATCGCTGGTCATCGTGCGCAACGAGGTGCTGGCTGCTTGCCTGTGCCTTCAGGACGAAGTCAGCGCGCAACTGCCTTGCCAAGTGCTTCTCGACATAGGCCTCGAACACTGCTTCCATCGGAAACAACAGCGACGGGGCATGGTGACTTCCCATCCCAGAGATGGGGCTGAGACCCTGCAGGATCAGCTTGGCCCAGTCCAGTGCAGACTCGTAGTAGCCCATGCCTCGATCCAGCCTGATTCGCTGAATGTCTTGGGCAACATCGACTGACGGCGGAACATCTGAAAAGACAAAGCTGAGTTCGCGTGCGACACGCTGGCTTTCCTGCGATCGGCACAGGGCCAGAACATGGCGAAGCGCCGTGTGAATCAGGCGGTTCTCTGCACGGTTCTGCGAAAACTCGTCATGCTCGGTAAAGAACCGGTCACGCCTGACCAGATTCAGGGAGATCTGCCGTGCCACCAACAACCGCCCACGAAGTGCAAAGAGGTTGTCCTGTCGCGCGACATAGTCACTGCGCAGTCCGCGCTTGACGAGCGAACCGACGGCCAACAGGAACTGCTGGATGAAGATCTCCAGGAGGGGCATGCGCTCAGCGACCAAGTCCGCGTTGGCTGTCTTGATGTGCCGAAACCCGGCCAGGCACTTCAACATCTCGATGAGGAGCGCGCGTGCTTCCTCAGGTGACGTATTCCTCCCAGTCTTTGGCAGTACCTCGATCTGAAATCCGCATGGGGCGCGAATGACGCCCACATAGCTGGTGACCTGAATGGCCCGCTGGCCGCTCAGGTGAGTCGGCTTGAGCCAACCAGGGGCATCGTCATCATTTCGCAGGGACTGCATGTCCAGCCAGGCGAAGACACGTCTGGGCACAGCAAGTCCGACCGCTCCGGCCTTTGCTTCGACGACCTTGTCGAACTCAAAGATCGTCAGGGAATTCATCCGGCGGTCACGGCAGGTTTGGGCGCATAGATGCCGACGTAGGCGTCCGGCTGATCGAGCGCGCCTGCGTTCAACTGGTAGCGAGAACGAATCGCGTACTGGTCCAGCTCGTGCTCGCGGCCGAAGAGAGCCAGCAGGTCCTCCTCGCGGCCGATTTCATGCACGAATTGGTGGTCCTGCTTTGCCTTCTGGTTATCGCCCAGAACCAGTCGAATCTTCTGCCAGTCCTCGAAGAAGTACTCCTCCAGGAGCGGAATGATCTTGTTCCTGAACACGGTCTTCAGCTCGCTGAACCGATCCGCCTCCTTCAGGTCTTTGAGGCGTGTGAAGTAGGCATGTCCCACCATGTGGTCGCGGTCGTACAGAGCCTCGATCCGCTTGTTCAGCATGGTCAGCAGCTGCTCGATGTCGATGTCCACGCCGTTATGGGAAACGATGGTGCCAGCCAAAACCGAGGGCTTGGGCATCGACTCGATGAACTCGAAGCGGCGGCGAAGTGCGGTGTCGACCAGTGCCAGCGAGCGGTCTGCCGTGTTCATCGTCCCGATCACATCAACGTTCGACGGCACGCTGAAGCTCTCTGCGGAGTAAGGCAATGTCACGGCGACGGGATACTTCGCTCCATCGCGCTTGTCGACCTCTACGAGTGTGATGAGCTCGCCGAAGATCTTGCTGATGTTCCCGCGATTGATCTCATCGATCACCATCGCGTACTGCCTTGACGGGTTCTTTCGTGCCCGGTCACACAGCCTCAAGAAGGCACCTGGTGTGATCTCGTAGCGCACCTCCCCATTCGACGCGGAGGCTGTCTCGCTGTCCGCCGCACGCTTCTTGCCCCGCTTGGCGATGACGGGGCGTAGGCCCTCCACGAACTCTTCATACCCATAGGACTGGTGGAAGGTGACGAACTCGTAGCGCTCGCCGTACTCGGCATCGGTGTAATCAGACACGAGCAGGGCCTGCAAGTCGAACGTCTTGCCGGTGCCGGGCGGGCCGTAGTAGATGACATTTTTGGGCGGCTTGTCGCTCTTGGGCTCGTCCTCAATGTCGTAGTCGTCGGGCCAGTAGCCGTTGCGTCCGGAGCGCGCCCCAAGCTTGGCTGGCCAACTGCCTTCGTCCTTGTCGGCGGCTTCGAAGATTTGGACAAGCTCGCTCGTGAGATCAGTGGGCTCAAGCTCATCCAACCCGGCAAAGGCGGACCAACTGACTCGGATGCCATCCTTGCGCAAGAACAGCCATCCGACGGGACCGCCTTTCACTACACCCTTTTCCTTGCGTCCGAAGCGCAGCTGGCTGTTGGTGGCCCGGGTGAACCACCAGTCCAACCCCATTTCGTTCACTGCACGGGCAAGTCGGCCGAAAAGCTCGGTCGTGGTGCTGGTCCACAGCGGCTGCCGTTCAACGAAGTCCTCGTGCCCTTGGAAGTGGTGCAGCAATGACGCCTCGTCTTGCCCCGCCGAAAGCCCCAGCTGGTCTGCGACGTCGTCGTAGGTCAGTTTGAAGTTCTTGATCGATTCGACGCTCCAGTCGACCAGCGCGGTGAAGTCCAGTGCAAGCCCGTCGGCAGCGGACTTGATGGCCACGATGGGCGAGGATGTCAATGGTCCTCGGATCTGCTCGTACTTCTTCCGCAGCGCCGGGTCGTTGACCTTGATATCCACGAGGTCGATCTTGACGACGAACCCAAGCTCGGCGTCGATGCCAACGGTATAGGCCAGGCCATCTGGTGCGTTCTGTGCCGGGTAAATCCGAGCCCAGTTGTAGTGGGTGAATTTCTTCTGCCACTGGTCGGTCGGCTTCCGGACGGTCTTGGTCTTGCCGTCCTTGAACAGTTGCTGCTGCAGCGCCTCGGCCCAATGCTTGGTGACGTCGTAGGCTTGGCCCAGCTCCTCATAGACGCGCTGTTGCTCCGGGTTGGTCTTGTCGTAGACCGTCCCTTTCCACTTGTTCAACAGCTTGAAATGGTCGTTGCTGAAGTAGTTCTGTGCCATCGTTTCAAATTCCTTCAACGTCCATGCCGTGCTCGGCCAACCAGATCTTTCGCCGTTCGAAGTCAGGCAGTGCTCGCTCGACTCTCTGCCAGAAGTCCGGCGTGTGATGCGGTTGATGCAGATGTGCCAGCTCATGCACTACCACGTACTCGGCAATGCGTGGCGGCAGCAGGATGGTCTTCCAGTGGAAGTACAGCCAGTCGCCTTTGCCGCATGAACCCCAGCGGTACCCCAGGTCCTGCACTTTCAAGCCGACGGGCTGGACCTCCATGCGCGCCACGTAGTCCTGCACCTTGTCCCACAGCCATACCTTGGCCCGGGCGCTGTACCACTGAATCAAATGACCCCGGGCGGTATCGACCGAGTCGCGGCGCAACATGAAACGCCCGTTGAGCAGCTTCAAAGCGGCGTCCTGCTCATCCACCAAGCGCAGCCGGTAGCTGCGACCTAGGTATGGAAAGCCCTCGCCATCGACATAGCTCTTGGTCGGCACGGCCTTCTGCAGGCGATCCTTCTCGGCCAGCTTGGTGTAGATCCAGAAGCGTTTTTCCAGAACGAATTCGCGCAGGCGCTCCTCTTCGACATCGGGCGGTGCCGACAGCACCAACTCACCGCTGCGATCCACGGTGATCTGCAGGGTCCGGCGCCGGGTGCTCGGCTTCAGTTCGAAGGAGAGATCGTCTACGGTCAGCACGCTCATGCCTTGGTCAACCTCTCATGGTTGGCGCGGGCGAGTTCGAGCAGGCGATCTTTCAGGGCTGACACATCACCGGGTGCAACCAGGCGGGATGTGCGCAGCGTTCTGAAGATGCGTGCCCCTAGGGCGTCTTGTGCCGGGCGCTTGTGTGGCTCCCAGAAGGTGTCGGTCAGTTCGCCGGCAATCATGTCGACCAGCTCCACAGTCAGGTCGCGAATCTTCAGCAACTGCTCGTCACTCGGGCGCTCGGTGCCCACCACAGCCTCCAGCAGCATGCGCAGGAACGGCACGTAGTGTTCTGGCATGTCGGGGAGGCCAGCGTCATCGCTGGAGGCGCCTGCTCGCATGTCGCTGATGATCTTCTGCAGCGCTGCGATGAGGTCATCCCACTGGTCCGCCAGCGTCTTCAGGATCTCGTTCAGTCGCTCGCTGAGCTTTCGGAACAGCACCGGGTCCTCATCCAGATGCTTGCGGATGTGCGAGCGGATGGCGTGTTCCATCTCGGACGCCTTGGCGCGGTCGTTCGCCTGGCGCGACAGATGCGTGTCGAACTCCGCGTCGGTCAGTGCAATCGGCGGAATCTTGGGATCGACACCCAGCGAAATCACATGGTCGTCGATCAGCTTGCGGACCTTGGCGCCTACGTCTTTGCCCAGAACCGGCGTGTCCTTGTAGCGGTTGCGCGCCCGGGCATAGATGTACGAGAGGGTCTTGGCGTCCTTGGAGAAGGGCAGGCCCTCCGGGCGCGGCAACACCATGTCCAGCGAACCGAGGAACTGCTTGAGCTTAACGGTGAATTCCGCGCGCAGCCGTTCGTCAGCCAGCACTTCAACGCAGGTCTCCACGTCATCCAGTGACTCGATGTCGCGGCTGCGGAACAGGTCCACCACGCGCTTGTGCCGATCGCGCAGGGCCGGTACTTCGTCCTTCAAGCTCTGCAGGGCACCCTGAATGTCCTCGTCGGCGTATGCGGCCAGGGCTTCCTTCAGGTGCTGGGCGACGCCGTAGTAGTCCACCACGATGCCGCAGCGCTTGCCGAACCCTGTGCGGTTCACGCGGGCAATGGCCTGCAGCAACTCCGCCTCGCGGATCGGGCGGTCGAGGTACATCACGCCTTCAATCGGTGCATCGAAGCCGGTCAACAGCATCGACTTCACGACCAGGAAGGCCAGCGGGTCGGTCCTCTCTGGCTTGGTGTGGAACAGCGGCTTCTTGAAGCGCTTGATCCTCGTCTCGTTGGCCGCCGTGTCCGTCCATTGTTTCCAGGCCGGATCGTCGTTGTTGCTGCCGGAGATCACTGCCGCGAACTCGATGTTCTTCAGCGTCTCGCGGTAGCGCCAGGCCTGCACAATGGCCTGCACCTTGGGCGGCCGCTGGCACAGCGCCTCGTCGTCCAGCGCCTTGTCTTCCGGCGGCAGCGCGTCAGCCTCGGCCAGCAGTTCGGCGCGTGCGATTTCAAACGCAGCCACGTAACGCACAGCCGCCAAGCGGCTGTAGGCCACCACCTGCGCCTTGTAGCCGTTGGGCAGGATGTTGGTCACATAGTGGCGCAGCATGTCGCGCGCCTTGTCTGCGATCAGCAGCGGGGCGTCGAAGATCGGCCCCTTGGTGGCGTACTTCTGCTTGATCGCCTCCAGTTCCTCGGTACTGCGATCGCGGAACAAGTCCTCGAACAACTCGTCCAGGCTGGCGCCGTCTTTGACCGCACCTTGCGCCGTGCGTCCCTCGTACAGCACGGGCACGGTCGCGCCGTCTTCCTCGGCCTCTTTGATCGTGTAGCGGTCGATGAACTCGCCGAAGATCTCGTGGGTGCGCTTCTTGTCACCCATGATGATCGGTGTGCCGGTGAAGCCGATGCGCGCGCAGTTGGGCAGCCCGGCCAGCAGGTTGGCGTGCAAGTCACCCGCCTGGGTGCGGTGCGCCTCATCGACGAGCACAAGGATGGTCTCGTCCTCGTTCAACACCTCAAAGGTCTTCGCCGCGGGCTTGGCAACATAGGTGGCCGCAGCAGGCTCCTTCACGCCCATCTGCCCGTTTTGCCAGCCCTCCGGGATATCGTCCTCGGTCAGGCCCGGCTCACCGGCGGCATCCGGGTCACGGTACTTCTGAATCGTGGCGAACAGCAGCCCAGGGCCTTTGCGGCGCACCAGCTTCTGCACAGCCACCGTCGATGTAGCCACCTCCACCACCTCACCGGTCAGGGTGGCCGTTGCGCTGAGCTGGTCCTGCAAGTCTTTGCGGTCGGTGACCACCACCACCTTGAAGCGACGCAGGGCGGCGTTGGTACGCAGCTTGCGCACCAAGAACACCATGGTCAGCGACTTGCCCGAACCCTGGGTGTGCCAGATCACACCGCCGCGCCGGTCGTACTCGCCATCCTGCAAGCGAGTCTTGCCGCTCTGCAGGCGCTCAATCGCCTTGTTCACGGCGCGGAACTGCTGATAGCGGCATGCCACCTTGATGGTCTGCCCGCCTGCCTGCATGAACAGGGTGAAGTGACGAACGATGTCCAGCAGGTTCGCCTTGGTGAGCATGCCCGCCACCAATCGCTGCTGTTCGGACAGTGCGGCAACCCCCAGGCTGGCGGCAACGTCTTCTTCGCGCGCCGGGGTCACGGTCTTCCAGCTGGCAAAGTGCTCGAACAGGCCGCCGATGGTGCCCACACGCGCTTCGTCGAAGCTCGACGCAATCAGAAGCTGGTTGGTGAAAAACAGCGGCTCGTTGCCCTCGTTGTCTTCCACCTCGTAGTTCGCGTGCCGCTGGTTGCTGTAGCGACGCAACTGGTCGACGGCTTCACTCAGTGGCTCAGGGACGGATGGGCTCTTGCACTCCACCACCACCAGCGGGATGCCGTTCACCAACAGCACCAGGTCCGGCACGATGAAGGCCTTGCCGCTGTTGTAGCCGGGCGGGCAATCCACGCGGTACTGGTTGACGACCGTGAAGGTGTTGTTCTCGGGCGTGTCCCAGTCGATGAAGCGGATGGTCTGGCCACGCCCGCCATCCCAGCCTGGTAGGCCGTCGACAGTGATGCCCAGCAGTAGCAACTCCGTTGCCGCCTGGTTGGCTTCGATGAGCTTGGGCCGTGCAATGCGCGTGATCGCCGCAACCGCCTCGGAGATGCGTCCTTCGTCCAGCCAGGGCACGAGTGACCCGTTCACCTCGCGCAGATTGATCGCGGTGAGCTTGGCGCGCAGTACGTCTTCCTGGATCACTTCCGTGAAGCTCGTGCGGCCCGTGACAGCGGGCTCGTCGATGCTGCCCTCAATGTGCGTCCAGCCCAGGCCCTCCAGTTGCACGACGAACGGCTTTTCGACGTCTTTGAGTTCCCATCCCATGGTCTGGCCCCTCTGCCTATTGCGCCAACAAGGGCGTGACGCGGATTCGGCCAGTGAGGAGGTCGTCTAGAAGACCGGCCTTTGTCGCCTTCAACTTGGCCAGCCTTTGCTCCTCCGAGCGGGCTTTGGCGTCTTGAGCCACCAACCTTTCCGCCACTGCAAACTGTTCCTCCGGATCTGGAACAGGCAATGGCACCGAAGCCAATTTCTCTTGAGTTAAATGAGCAATGCTTGTTTGTGAAACATAGTTGGCCAGCATGTCACGGCTTGTCCAATATCTAAGGAAGGCCAGCATCAAGTGTGAGCTGTAGCCACGCAATGGGCGAAGCCTGTGCAATGCCTTTTGGCAGTAGCACTCTTCCACCGGGTCTTCCCAAATGGCAGCACGTCCGACTTCTCCACCTTCACAAACAAGGAGATCACCTTTCGCAAGCCGAAAGCGAACAAGGTCCGAACGCGTCATCTTCACCAACTGCGCCGCACTCATGTCAATGCCTGCCCACTGCACTGCCTTATTGCCGATGTAGGACTTGTAGACCCCAAGGTTCTTCTTCGCATCGAGCATCTTGCCAAGCTGAATATCAAACTCGGCGCCTACGGACCCGAGTGACCATGCCTTCGGTACCCACCCCATCGGTGATGGCTGGTAGTGGTCTGGCGCTTCTGAACGGTCTGGGCGCAATTCGCCACTCGCGTCCAAGCCGCGCGTCAGCAGGTCATGCAGCAAGCCCTGTTTGACCTGCTTCAGCTTCTTGACAATAGCCTCGGTCTGATGGATTGCAGTGTCGAGGGTATCCAGCAACTCGGCGATCTTCATCTTCTCGGAAGGCGAGGGGCTGGGTACCTTGATAGAGGCAAACTCCGCGCTTGAGATTTCCAAGAATGTCGTTCCAGACGCGCGACGTACCAACTCGGGCTTTACCTTTTCGAAGAGGTGGTAGTAGTAGCTGGCTTCCTCAGGCTTCTTGAAAACGATCGACTTGAAGCCCTGGTTTGTCGCCATGGGTACCGCATTGATGACTCGGGCGCCCAGCGTCGCGCGTGTCGTCACCAGCAGCGATCCGGTAGGCAGCAGATTCGCGCCGCTCCCTGCCAGTCCCGACGCGCTGATGTGCTCGTTGGTGTCGTGAAGCAGCTTGGCCGCTTCGCCACTGACCTCACCCGGCGTGACCCAGGGAATTGATCCCCGCCAGAAAGAGGGGACCGCACGCGATGGCGTTCCACCACCCACCACGGCCCCGACTTGGGTGATTTCCTTCTGCTCCCAGTCGGCAGGCAACTGCCGTAGGAAGGCTTCGTACTGGTGGCGCGGTGGGACGTTGGGTGTCTCAGACATATTTGAGCCCCTTCAGGAACTGCTGGAGTTGGCTGGCTGCAGCATCGCGATCACGCTCAATCTCGGTCAGCGTCACCTTGTACTTGTCCCACCAGTTTTCGAAGGCCGCCACGATGAGTTGACGCTGGCCGGCGACGTAGCGCTCCACGATCCGCTTCATGTCGTCGTGCAGGATGGTGAGCAGCAACTTGGCGGCTTCCTCGGGCGCTAGGCCGTCTACCGCCAAGTTGAGGTGGTCGGCAAAGACCTTCTTGCGGTCAGCCAGCTCCTTCTTCACGTCCTTGAGGGCGTTGCGCAGTTCGTCGAACACCGCAAGCTGGTCGAGGATGGGCTGCAGCGTCGCCTCGATGGCTTGCTGCTTCTGAGCCTGAACGAGCAATAAGGCGTCCTGCGCAGCAATCTCGGCCTGTAAGGTGGCAATTTCGGCAGCGTTGGCCTGCTGGGTCTTGGGCTTGTCGAGCTTCTTCAGGGCGCTGGCGCTGGCCTTCTTGTCTTTCTCGATCGCCTTCATGACCCGGGCGATCTCCTTGATCTTGGCCTCCAGGTCCTTCTTCTTGGTCTTGAGCTGAGCCTCATCAACGGCATCGTCGTCCTCGGCCTCAACGGCTTCAACGTCTTCGCCGCCTTCCTCTTCGCTCGCGTCGCTGGCCTTGATCTGGGCCTCGAGCTCGACCTTCTTGGCTTCCAGTTCCTCGATCTCATCGACGAAGTTGCCCATCAGGAACTTGACCAGCTTGTGTTCCAGGGGGCTTTCCTTCTTGGCCTTGTCTTCGAGCGCGGTGACGATGCTGGTGCGCCAGGCATCGACCACGCCGTGTGAGCCGCGCGCCATCAGGGTGAGGAAGTCGTACTTGGTCTGGTTCCAGAAGCCGGCCACGATGCCACGCACTTGGAAGGGGTCGAGAAGGCCAATCTGCTCCAGTGAACCGCTGAAGCTGGCCAACAGCTCATTGCGCAGGGCCACAAAGCTCTGTGCCCCCGCCAGATCGGTGATGCGCTGGCTATGGGCTGTCCACCAGGCTTCGAAGGCGGCGCGGATCGCTTCTTCCTTGGCCTGCAGTCCCGCGTTGGACTCGATGGCGGGTTTGAGCTCGGTCTTTGCGGTGAAGCTCGGCTTGAAGTCGTAGTAGGTGCCGTCTCGCTCGACGAAGATGTCCATCGGGTTCAGGCCGTGCGCGTCGAACAGGGTCTTCTTCGCAGGGTGTGACACCTCAGCCTTGGGGACGCCGCCCACCAGATGTGCGCGCACGTCATGCGGCTCAGGCGGCGGGGCGTTGTCGGCATAACGGCGGATGTTGAGGTTGTAGCCGTTGGCGTTGAGCGTGGTGATGTCCACAATCGCCGAGAACCCCGGCTCCTCTTTGAACGCCTCAAAGGTGGTGACGATCTTCTCGATGTGCTCGGGCATCAGGAAGTTCTGCGCCCGACCCTCGAAGTACTCGCGGTCGGCGTTGATGAACAGCACCTTGCCCTGGCGCTCTTTGGGTTTGCCGCTGACTCGCTCAGCGCCACTTTGCACGCGCTGTCGCAGCACCAGGATGCACGCCGGAATGCCCGTGCCATAGAACAGGTTGGGCGCCACGCCGATGACGGCTTCGAGCAGATCGTCATCAATCATGCCGGCGCGGATGGTTCGCTCCTCGCCGCCCCGGAACAGCACCCCGTGCGGCATAACGGTCGCAATCTGTCCGCCATCGGCCAGCACTGCGACCATGTGCTGCAGGAACATCAGGTCGGCCTTCTTGGCCCCCAGCGGCACCTCGCCATAGTTGAAGCGCTCGGCGCGGAACTCCGGTGCCCAGGCGGACTGGCCGCTCTGGTCTTTGTCGGTCGTGCCCCAGGGAAGGGAGAACGGTGGATTTGTGAGGATGCGGTCAAAGCGGCGCAGCTCTCCGCCCTTGACGTGCTGCGGCTTGGCCAGGGTGTCTTCGTTGTGCAGGTCAGCGGTGCTGATGCCGTGCAGCAGCATGTTCATCTTGGCGATGGACCACACAGTGCCGTTGGCCTCTTGCCCGTAGAGGTTGGCCTTTCGCCCCTCCTGACCTTGCTCGTCGATGTACTCCTTGGCGGAGATCAGCATCCCGCCCGAGCCACAGCAGGGGTCGTAGATGTGGTGCTGCAGCTCCGGTTTGATCAGGCGAACCATCATCCGAACGACAGAGCGTGGCGTGTAGAACTCGCCGCCTTTCTTGCCGGCGGAGTCGGCAAAGTCGCCGATCAGGTACTCGTACGCAGCGCCCAGCAGATCCGGGAACTCAAAGTCTTCGTTGCGCAGGCGGTGCAGGCTGAAATGGTTGATCAGCGAGCGCAGCTTGATGTCGGGTATCTTGCTCTGGCCGACCTTGCGGGTGAAGTTGATGTGCTCCAGCACGTCGTAGAGACTGGTGTTGCCTGTCTCCAGACCAGCAAGCGCCTTGTTCAGGAAGTCACCGATGTTCTGGTGGGCCTCGTTGAGCAGGTACTCGTAGCGCGACTGGGGTGGCACCCAGAAGGAGCCTTCGTCCATGTACCAGTCTTTCTGGTTGGCGCTCTCGATGGCCTCCGCCTCGCTCAATCCCGCCGCCAGTTCCTCCTTGATGATCTTCTCGCGGTGCTGGTCGAACACGTCGGAGCAGCGCTTGAGGAACAGCATCCCGAAGATGTATTCCTTGAACTCGGATGCGTCCATCTTGCCGCGCAGGATGTCGGCTGCTTTGAAGAGGTGGCGTTCCAGCTGTGGCAGGGTTAAGGGCATGTGGGAAGTCCGGTCTTGTTCGTTCAATCAATCTTTGCTGGGGCTTGCAGTCGTCGCTTACTCGAAGAGGCTGGACTGCTTGACGATGTAGCCCGCTGGCTTTTTCTGCTTCTCGATCACGCCTTCGTCGACTAGGCGCTGCAACCACGCCTTGGCTTGCGCGTTGGATACGTCCAGCTCAGCGGCAACCTCGGCGTCCTTCATTGGGGTCTTCAGCAGCTCCTGAATCACTCCCCGGACTGCCGCAAACAGCGTGTCTGCGGGTGTGGATGCTGTCGTCGGAACCGGTTTGGCCTCGGGTGTCAGTGCAGCCAATGGAGCGGGCTCTGGCGTCGGCTCATGCGGTTCGCCGATGGGTGCAGCGGCGGATGGCGGCACTGGCTCGTTTGGTGCATCGATCGCCAGTGTTGTCTCCGGGACCGAGAGCGTCGTGGGTGCAACGCCCGACGGTCCGTCTTCGGAAAACAGTTCTAGGCCTGACTGCGGAGATGGCACCGGCGTGGGCGCAGCGGCCTCAAACACGGCTTCAAACGCATCGGCGTCTTGCGGATTCGGCCAGGGGAGCGCTCCCTTGCTGCGTAGGGCGTCGAGTCCAGGCGTCGAACCTCCCGTGGAGCGAACGTACACGGGCACGAACTTGAGCTTGTCCAGTTGCTCGACGGCACCCGTCCAGGTGCCGCCCTTGTTCAGATCGGAGCTGACAACCAGTGAGGCATCGGCCAGCGCGTAGATCAGCTTGTTGCGTTGCATGGCGTTGCCGACGTTGAACCCCGCGCTCGGGTCGTAGGGCGATATCAGGACCAGCTGGCCATCGAGCAGCAGATTGCGGTGCTCGCGGTTCATGGTCGTCTTCTCCAGACTGTCCGCGAGCACGCCGCTGACCTTGCCGCCCGCTTCAAGCGCACCGCGCATGGCGGCTTGGTCGATGCCCTTGGCGCCGCCGGATACGAGCGTTCTTCCAGCCCTAGCTGCCAGCCGACCTACCGCCATCGTGTAGTCGATCAACGAGTCGTCCACATGTCGAGAGCCGACCACGGCGAGGCCGCCCGACTCCAGCAAGGCTATGTCGCCGCAACCGTAGAGGACCGCCGGGGCGTCTTCGCGCAGGCGCACCTTCAGGCGGCGGGGGTACTCGGCATCCGCGCGGCTGACCACCCAGATGGCGCGCGCTTGCCAGCGTTCGATGACTTGGCTCAGAAGGAAGCCTCGTCCCAGGAGGCGTTGCAGTCGGGCTTCATCGATCACCGGCTGACAGGCCCGCATGAGATCGGCCGCATCGGGCGACACAAGATCCGCGGGCTGGCGTTGGATCTCCCGCAGGTGGCGGGCAAGACGCTTGTACTCGCCCGGGGACAGCAGATCCGAGGAAGACGTGCCGCGCCCAGCGATCAGCGGCGCCGTCAGCAGCAGGATCGCCTGGGTGTTGGGGGACAGGGCGGGCGTCATTCGTCGTGTCCCGTTTGAGAGAGCGCCATGGGGTAGACGTCGCCGCTTCCGCTCTTGCGCAGCAGCCACGCGGCCACGGTCAGCGTCCAGCGTGAATCCACCATGTCATCGACCAGGATCACCGGCCCGTGGGGCACCGGCTGACCGTTGAGTGCCAGCGAGCCATCGATGTTGCGCGCCTGCTGTGTGCTGTTTGCCATCGTCTTCTGTTCGGGCCTGTCGTCAGTTTTCGCGATGACCATATGAAACGGCAGACCCAGAGCCGCAGCCAAGCGCTTCGCAAAGTCGGGGACGAGGTCTGGATGACGCAGCGAGGGAACGCAGGTCACCCAGGTCGGCTTGGGCTGGGGGTTCCATTCGCGAACCATCTTGACGCACGCCCCAACCAGGTCGTCGGCAAACCTGCGGTCGTGGTACTTGCCTCGCCGGACCAGGCCGCCCCACCCGGCGTCACCCCAGACGCAGAGGGCCTTGCCGGGCTGCGCCTGATGCCCAGGCGCAATGAAGCCTTTGACGCCGTACTGAGGCATGCCCCCATCAGGCCACTTCTTGCGGGGTTCGATGGGCAGGCTGGTTCGGCGCAGGAATTCGATGGCGTCCCGAACAAGCACCTCATCCACATCCGTTGGCAACGGGGGCAGCGCAGGCCGCGTGACAACACTCGGGTCGCCGTCGAGCGCGCGGATCAGAAAGCCCATGTGGTCACCGAAGGGCAGACTGACGTAGTCCTGCATCTGCTGGTGCTCGTCACGCCGGAGGGCCGTGAGTCGCTCGGCTCGCTCCCAGAAGGCCTCGCTCAGGGTGGCGGCGGTGAGCTGCCACTTGGTGCCTTGCTTGGCGATGGGTGCTGGGGCCTCGAGGGAGAGCAGCGCGATCGTCTTGTCGACCCGGCCCTTGCTCAGGTTGACGCGACTCAGCAGCTCGGGGACGGACAGGCCGTTCTCTTCTTCCTCCAGTGCGCCCAGGACGTCGGCGACTTCCTGCCGGGTCGGGAACGCGCTTCGGATGAACCAGTCGGTGATGTCCGACTCTTCTTGGCCGCTGAGCAGCACGCCGTAGGCGGAGTCCAGCGCACGCCCGGCACGGCCCACTTGCTGGTAGTAGGCGACGACCGAGCCCGGCATCTGATAGTGGATGACGAAGGCCAGATCGGGCTTGTCGTAGCCCATGCCCAGGGCCGTCGTCGCGACCAGCGCCTTGACCTCGTTGTTGAGTAGCGCCTGTTCCAGCGCTTCCCGCCGGTCGCCCGTTTCGCCCGTGTAGGCCTCGACGTTGAAGCCCCGGGTCTTGAGCCAGTCGGCGACCTGGTTGGCGTCGCGCACGGTGAGCGTGTAGATGATGCCGTGGCCCTGCAGCACGGCCAGTTGCTGAGCTAGCCAAGCCAGACGTTCGGCCTGGCTGGGCAAGCGAATCGTTTGCAGGGACAGCGAGGTCCGATTCAAGTCGCCGCGGGAGACTTCGAGCTTCGGACCGAGCACGGCAGCAAGGTCCTCCATCACGCGGTTGTTCGCCGTTGCCGTGGTGGCCAGCAGCCGCAGGTTCGGCGGTAGCGTCTTGACGATCCGCTCCAGCAGGCGGTAGTGAGGGCGGAAGTCGTGGCCCCAGTCGGAGATGCAGTGCGCTTCGTCGATGACCAGCATCGAGATTTGTGCGGCGATCCCAGCCAGCACCTGCGTACGGAAGCGCTCGTTCGCCAGGCGCTCGGGTGAGATCAAGAGGATGTCGACTTCCCCACGCGCAAGGGTGGCCTCGACTTGGGTCCAGTCGTCGACGTTGTCGGAGTTGATCGTGGCGGCGCGAACGCCCATGCGCTCTGCGGCGGCAATCTGGTTCCGCATCAGCGCCAGCAGCGGGGAGATCAGCAGTGCGGGGCCGTTGCCGCCGTCGCGCAGCAGCTTCGTCGCGATGAAGTAGACGAAGCTCTTTCCCCATCCGGTCTTCTGAACGACCAGCAAACGGCCTCGCCCGTCGACGATGTGGCGAATCGCGTCTTCTTGGCCTTCACGGAATGTGGCGTCAGCGCGGCCAGAGCCGATCTGGAGCAGCTCCAGGGCGCGTTGCGGGTTGTAGGTCATGTCATGGCTCTCCCTTGTTCTTGTCAGGAGAGCGGTAGCCCGGGGCCAACAGGGCGTTCTTGACGCCATAGAGGGCCAGCGGGTCCTTCAGCCACAGCCGGAACTCATTGCCACGCAGGCTGTGGTCAGGCGAGCAGTCCACGCTCCACTTGCGCAGGATGTAGCCGGCTGTCGCCGCACGCAGCTTCATGCGCAGCGCCCCGTCCTGCATCCCGTAGTCCATCACCGTGATCTCCGGACGTGGTTGGTCCGGATGCGGGACAAGCTCTAGCTCCACGATGCGCGTCCACTGGATGTCCTGATCGCTGGCCTCGTGTGCTTCGGGCTTTTCTCCCTTCAAGACCCGGGGATTCCTGATCCGCGTGATCACGAAATCCCGGAACTCCTGCGACCTCCGGTCGAAGGCCCGGACGTGCCACCGCAGGCCGTTGTCGATCAGCGCAAACGGCACGATCTGGCGTTCGGCCTGGCCGTTTGAGACGGAGTGGTACTCGATCGCCAGCGGGCATTCCTGGTGGATTGCCCGGGTCACGCTGGCCAGCACGTCGAGGTCCGGGTGGGTCAGCCGCGAAGGGCTCTCGCAGGCCACCCAGGCCTTGAGCCGCATCGGCTCGCCATCCCCGAAGCCTTGGGTCAACCAGGACAGCACCCGCTCAGGGGGGAAGTCGAAGACCGCCCGGAAGTCCGGTCCCAAGATGTAGGTCTTGGCTTTTGAGTCGTAGTCGATGTTGCCCGGGGCCAGCTCTTTGTAGAGCGCCAGATCCCGGCTGGCCGCTGCCGACTGGATGCCAAAGCGCGCAACCAGGTCCTGGCGACGGATCTCCCCGATGAAGCGTACGCGCAACTCCACGAACGCGATGCGGTCGCGCTGCGGCTGGGTTAGATTTTCAAGTCGTTCGTTCGACATCGCGGCTGGCTAGTTCGGGTTAGCGAATGCTGTGCGGTTTGTTACGGAAAGTATATTGCCTGCCTTGGAATCTCTCCATGACTCTATTTTGATTTTCGTATTCGTCGCATTGTGACGACCATATGCGGCGCAGCGCGAAAAGGACTGCCACCTACAGTGGACGCCATGCCGACTTTTGCAGAGCTTTGCCTCAGTCAGAAACGCTGACACGGCGCGGTTTGCTGGAGATCGCACCCCCTTTCCAGCGGCCGATCTACAAACAGCCCTGCTCGAAAACGTGAAACTGCGCTGGCCGTGATGCTGCGCGGTCTGCAGCAGCGTAGCGGGGGGAGGAACAATGGCATCGGGTCGAGCCCGCATTTGATCGGTTGCCGAGCTGTTGGAGCCCGGCAATGCCCGACTGGGGCGGCTGGCTCGCACTGAGCACGGGTCTGCAAGCGTGAGAACATCTGGGAGTACGCGCATAAATGCTTTGTCGGCGACCGGGGCGAGAACTATCTGTCCTACTGGGAGAATGGCCTGGTCATCAGTTGGAGCGGCTCCGATGTGCCGGAGCGGCGTAAGCAGGGGGACCTCGTCACCCGGCCCGCCGCCCAAGTAGTTGCAGGGTTGGACACGGGGATGTTGCGCTGGGTCTCCCATCCGGAAGGTCTGGCCAAGCAGCTCAAGTCCTAAGACGCTCACCTAAACATAATGATCTCAAGGGAGAATTCTCGTGAATCTGGCGACACTTACCAGCGCAACTACGACTAAGCTCAATCCCGCTGACTTCGCGCCTACCGATTCGACAGAACTCGGCATGTTGCTTGCCATCGCAGGCGCGACGGAAGAAAAGCGCGCTTCACTTCGCAACGACGCGAGATGGGGCACTCGCATTCCAACACCTCCGCGTGGCCTCCAAACTGTGGCTCAGCGCCATCAACACCGAGCGTTAGCGGACTACCTGCCATGGCCCGCCTTGCTGACCATGGACCAATGTGCAGATGAGGCCGCGCGACGGAGCGGGTGCCCCGACCGCCAGACACTCTTAGATTTCGCGCTTTCTATCTGCCCGATAGACCAGTGGATGACTCTAGTGAATTTCATTGCGCGCGATTCAGCAATCGCAACCACTGCAAAAATCCTGAGTCCGTTGATTCGGGGGCTCAAGGACAAAGAAGCTCGCATCAAGCGAGGCGCCAGTGTCGGGGGAGTGAAATCCGCTCGTGAGCGGCAAAAAAATTCCACCGTGCCGCAGCTTGCGAAACTATTGCAGGAGCGCCAAGGCTTGCTGGACTCAGGCAAGGAGTTCAAAGAAACCGCCGGAATTCTGGCTCGACGCTACGGGGTTGACGCCAGCACTATCCGCCGAAAACTCAGAGGTGCGACCATCAATCAAGCAAAGGGATCGCAACAATAAGACGGGCATGAAGGGGGTTAGTGCTCGCGCTCGCGGGGAGAGTTAGGCCATCAACGCCAATCAATTCACCGGAGTACACCGATGGCCTCCCTGCCCTACGCAACCAAACGTCTTTGCGAAGAAACCCGTTCGCATCTTCCCACCGCCGAAGCAGCGTTTCATCTGAATCGCTCCGAGCAGACACTGCGCCTGTGGGCCTGCAAGGAAAACGGCCCCCTGCGTCCAGCCCGCATTCATAAGCGCCTCGCCTGGGCGGTCGCTGATCTGCGCCATCTCCTGGGCGCGTAAACATACGCGTACCGGGCAATCCCAGATCATCACTTTGCTTATTGCGTAAGGGCTCAGTTTGCCACTGAGCCCTTGCTGCTTCTAAGCCACTGCACCCTCCCCCCGATTGACATGGCTGTGAGCACGGTCAGAGCCGGAGTCTTTGTGCGGTTCAAGAAATTGAAGGGCACGGGCCGCGTGCTTGCGGCTGCTCGGCACAATTTGCGGGAGCTCCCACTTACCCCCAACATTACGGCCGGAAAACAGGACACAAATAAAGTAATGTTGGGCGGACTGACGGCAAATGCCGTCAATGAAGCCTACAAGGCAATGCTGATAGCTGCCGGCATAGGCAGGCTGAGGGTAGACGCCGTGAAGCTGATCGAATGCGTGATCAGTCTCCCGGTGGGGAGCTACGACGCAGACGGCCAGTACTTCACCGCAGCTATTGCCTGGCTGCGTCAGAAATTCGGCCAAGAGAACATTTTGAGTGCCATCGTCCACAACGACGAGAGTGCGCAGCACATGCATGTGCTGCTAGTCCCTCTGGTTGATGGGCACATGCGAGGCTCTGATCTGCTAGGTGGCCCCCATCACATTGGCGCATTGCTGCGAAGCTTCGAGCAGGCCATACAGCCAGCGTGGAAGCAGCTCGGCTTGGATACCGAACACGCGGTACCGCCAGATCAAATGGCACGCGAAACAGTAGCGTATCTGCAGCGTATCCGCGATCCGATGTGGGAGAGCGCGGTGGCACCAATGCTTCGAGCCTGTATTGAGGACAATCCAGAGCCGTTCTTTCAAATGCTGGGCTGCCCCACAACTGCCCCCGCACCACTGGGAGCAAAAGTGGATTCGTGCTCGCCACTGCAAACCAAGCGTGTGCACCGAGCCAAGCGCCAGTCGACGATGGCTGAGATATTCACACGCCCAGTACCCAACATGCGCGGCGCAACGGCCGAGCGCTACCGCCTAAGCAAGGAGTATCTGCAGGCTCACCGAGTCTCACCTCTTCGTTGCATTGTTTCTGCAGCAGCGCAATCTACCGCCGTAGCGACAGGCACTACAAGGGCGGGCTTGTCGCTTCCCACCGTCGAGGCCGCAGGAATCGCCAGTGATATGCAGACGCGAACCCTATGCTCTGTAGGGTTCGCGTTGCAGGAGCCCGGCCTAGAGTGCGTGCAATCACGAAGGCGCGGCGTCGCGCAGGAGGTCGCCGGTGGGTCTCCCATCCGCACGTGGGCAATACATGCAATCCGGCAACGACAGATCCTCGGGTCAATTCGGCTAGCGCGAGCTGAGGTAACGGGCGCCGGCCAAGACATCAGTTGCCATGATCAAGCGACGCACAAGAGGCAAGTACAGCGCGCTTGGCGGTGGCCTCAACCCAGAGCCCCATGCAAACCGTCGACGTACCGATGCCAAACTGCGAGAGCTGAGTGTTCCGGGTTTGGCCGGCAACACCCGCATGGTGACCTGCTAAACGTTGACCACGCCAACCCGCCCTATGCACGGATGCTCCGTGAGAGTCTTTGCCATGACCGATGACCAGAAGCGCAGGTTGTTGAAAGCGCACTACGCAACAACCAAGGAAATTTTTGCAGCCTGGAGGGCGTGCGGATATTCGCGTCCGCCGCCTCAGAGGCCCGATTTTCCCGATGAACTTCGAGGCCTCACTTGTGGAGCTAAGACGCGCACCGGAACCGCTTGCAAGCAGACCGCTTTGCTAAAGGGCGGGCGTTGCAAACTGCATGGAGGTTGCTCCACTGGACCAAAAAGTTTCGAAGGAAAGAAGACATCCTCGCAAAACGGAATGATCCCAAAGGCGAAGCGAACCCCATGAGAACCTGTCAAAACTTCACATTGGATTAAGGTGCGGATGACT
Source organism: Acidovorax delafieldii (assembly GCF_007993815.1). GTDB lineage: Bacteria > Pseudomonadota > Gammaproteobacteria > Burkholderiales > Burkholderiaceae_C > Acidovorax > Acidovorax delafieldii. Next base: position 208,454 of record NZ_VJWE01000016.1, on the reverse strand, counting down.
AGCTGCAGGACAGTTCAACCCACGGCGCGCAACACCCCAGGGACCGTTTTGCTATCGAATTGAACGCCAGCCAAATCCAGAATGTGCTCCTCTATGCGGGCTAGGAACGGTCGCAGCGCGTCCACACTGCGTGGCCGATACCCCTCTGCGGTGGCGCTTGGCTTGTGTCCCATGATCTGCGCGATTGCTCCAGCGGGGGCGCCTGCAGCCTCGCCCAACAACGAGAAGCTACGCCGTAAGCCATGGAAGGTCAGGTGTTCAATTCCTGCTTCCTGCAGTGCCGCTGCATGACTAGAGCGGGCGTCACTTATACGCCCTGCCTTGCCCGTGCTGGCAAACACAAAGGGCCCGGTCTTCGGCAATGTTGCCAGGAGCTGCGCCATGTAAGGGCTCAACGGAATAGTACGAGTGCTGTCCACCTTGTCGGCGATGGTCAGCTTGCGCCAATGGGCATCAACGTTTTCCCAGGTCAGGGCCGCTAGTTCCTCGCGACGAGCGCCGGTCAGCAGAAGTGCTCTTAAATAAACACTTGCAGTACGGTTCGTCAACTGCTCAACACCCGACCACCAGCCAGCGACCTGCGCGGCTTCGAGTGCATCCGTTCGGCGGGTGCTGGGCGGGAGGTTCTCCATGATGGCAGCGGATTTACCGGCATCGCGGTCGATTAAGCTTCGATACTCAGGGCGGCCTGCACACCAGCGCAGAAAACCACGAAACATCATGAGCGCACGAGCAGCTTGATGCTTGCTTGCAAGGGCCTCGCGGTCGTACCAAACCTTCAAGCTATCCTCATTCACTTCCACCAGCGGCAGCGCCAGCAGGGGGTGGAGTGGTCCAGGCCTGGTTAGACCCACTCCTCTCTTCTTCGTTTCGCCACCGGGTGACGCCATCGCCACAAGATCAGCCCGATAGCGCGGCTTCCAAGCGTCACGCCGCTTGGGCTTGCCACTCTGCAGATACAAGGGCCATAACTCCCCCACAGTCAATGCGGTGGCTTCAAGAGCTGCATGTTTCGCAATGTTGGCCGCAATTGCATCGCGCTTCAGGTTGCGAGGATCTTTGCCTTCGTCGATCAGTCGCTGCAACTCCCGGGCCTTTGTCTGTGCTGCAGGAATCGTCCATGCGGCAGGGCTACCAATGGTGATCCGCAAATCCTTGCTCTGATACACCCCCTGGAATACGTAGGCAGGCCTGCCTCCAGGTGTCGCCCTGAGACCGAGCCCGGGCGCGTTCACGTCCCACATGAAAGCTTGCTTTTTGTCGGGCGGACATTTAAAACCAGATACGCGCCCTGCGGTGAAAGCAATCTTTGCCATGGAGAATCCCGCGTGGTCTTACATCGCCAAAGATGTAAGGGCGGATGTAAGACTTTTTTCGAAAAAAAGCCGAATACCTCTCAACACTCGCACTGTCAGCCAGCCGCGAAAAATGCGTTAACGTGTTGATTTGTATAAATTTTATCAACATCTATCAACACAGGCAAATTTACCCATCCTCTCATTCGTAATGAGAAGGTCGGGTGTTCGATTCATCTCTCCGGCACCAAATGAAAAGCCCTGATTCGCAAGAGTCAGGGCTTTTTCATTGGCCACTCCGGAGCAACAACTTCGCCCACCGCTGGACAACAAGAACTGGCGGTGCGACCAATGGGTGGCGCAGATCAACCCACTGCCGGAACATGCGATACAGCGTTGCCAACTGGAAGCGCCGCCACTTGGTGCGGCCACCGCCATCGTCAACAATGGTGTCGCGCGTGTGTTGCATCCGCAGATGGCAGCTTAGGTGTTTGCAAACATCGGCAACTGATGCAGACTGTGCGCTTCAGCTTGCCACCACAGGTTGCCCGGTCAACTGGCGACAGGCCGCACACCAAAGTCTCACACCTCCACTACCAGCACCATCATGAGTGTCGAACGCAGAGGCAGCATGGACCGCCGCACCGGCAAGGATCGCCGCCAGGAAGAAAAAGGTCCTCCCACCAATTTCGAGCGGCGCCGAGCCATCGAGGCGCGCCAGCCCGAATTGACAGAGCTACACATGAGCGAGGATGAGCTCAAAGCATTGGGCTTCGCGCCCACACCCAAAGGCAGCCCTCGCAAGACAGGCTAGGTACAGCGCCTGGTCCGGGTGCGCTTGTGGGCCCGCCCTGCTGCGCGTGTCATCCCATGGCACAGCTTGCGCTGCTATGCCTACTGCTCGATGCCAGAGAGCGGCAGGCTGATCAACCGGTGTGCCACCATATCCAGCGCGGGCCTCGCGTTGCCTTGTTTGTCCGTCCAGACACGAGGATTCAAGCTGCCGGAAAGCGCCACCGAATCGCCGTCGCGCAACTGGTGAAGCGACGCGCAGAGACCCTCGTCAAAGGCGATGACGTTGATGAAAAGCACTTCGCCCTCTACCGTACTGGCTCTCACCTTCGCCAGTGTGTAGGCCTTGCCCGCTTTGTCCGTGCGGCGCTCCGCCTCACCGTAAAGCCGTCCGGCTACCAAGCCATCAATCATGAAGGTCTCCATGCCCATCGTGGGCGTATTGTTGCGCCCCTCCCTGGCCCCGTCATCACTGCACTGCCGATGCCACCGGCAAGGGCGCCTGACGTCGCCGCACGCACGGCACGCAAGCACAGTGTGTGCATGGAGCAATGCGCCACCACCGAACCGCAACGCTGACGCCGTTAAAACCAGCGGAGGAGAAAAGCAAAAAAGCCCAGAACCTTTCGGCTCTGGGCTTTTGCTATCAATGGTCGGCGTGGCGGGATTCGAACTCGCGACCCCTTGCACCCCATGCAAGTGCGCTACCAGGCTGCGCTACACGCCGACAAGACTTAGATTATATGCAGAAAAAAGCTCAGTTCAGAGAAAGTAGCGCACGAATTTCAAATAATTCTTGGCGCACTGCGTTGGAGTCCAGAGAGAAGCCCGCAGCAACGATGGAAAGGTCGCGCGCGCTGTCCACCAGCATGCTGGGTGGCTCTGCGTCCTGCGACAGAGAAGCCTCGTCCGACCCAACAACTTCTCGCGCAGCATGTGCAAGCTCTTGCAGGCGATTGCGCGCTCCACTGATGGTGAAGCCCTGGTCGTACAGCAGATCACGGATGCGGCGAATCATCAGCACCTCATGGTGCTGGTAATAACGCCGGTTGCCACGCCGCTTCATGGGCCGCAGCTGCGTGAACTCCTGCTCCCAGTAACGCAAAACATGCGGTTTGACGCCGCACAGCTCCGCAACCTCACCAATCGTGAAGTATCGCTTGGCGGGAATGGAAGGGAGGGTGGTGCCCATGAGATGCGTGTTCAAACGGGAAAGCTTTCAAGCGTACTGCAGACCAGCCTGCACCGCCAGCCACCAAGAACATCTTGGCAACAAAAACAGCACAAACTCACGCAACAGCGGCCGTCTGAATCTGCTCCTTGAGTTTGCTGCTGGCATGGAAAGTCACCACGCGACGCGCCTTGATGGGTATGGCCTCGCCCGTGCGTGGATTGCGCCCGGGACGGGGAGCCTTGGTGCGGATCTGAAAGTTACCAAACCCCGAAAGCTTCACGTCCTTGCCTTCGACAAGGCTTTGGGCAATCAAGTCGAAGAAGGCATCGATCATGTCCTTGGACTCGCGCTTGTTCAAGCCGATCTGATCGAACAACAGATCCGCCAACTGCGCCTTGGTCAGTGCCGGTGTTTCCAGGCTTTCAACTGCGAATTCGATCATGGCTCGTCACTCCCCTTGGACATCATCACACCCGCAGACGGGCGCCCGTGCGCTGCGTCAACTGAGTGATCACGGATTGCATCGCTGCGTCGATTTCTGCCTCAGTGAGCGTGGCTTCATCGCGCCCCAGAGTGAGGCGCACGGCCAAGCTCTTCTCGCCGGGGGCCAAGCCACCCGCAGGCGCCTCTTCGCCCGCCCGCAGCGCCTTGGGCCGATACACGTCAAACAGCACGGCAGAGCGGAGCATGCCACCCGGGACGGCCTGCTCTACCGCACCCATGATGTCGGCGTGCGTCACGCGCTCTGCCACCACCACGGCCAAATCTCGTTCGACAGCCTGGTGTTTGGTCACCTGCTTGAACTGAGGCACCACACGCTGCAGCACGGCGTCAAGCTCCAGTTCGAACATCACAGGCGCCTGAGGCAGGTCCCACGACTGGCGCCACTGGGGGTGCAATTCGCCCACGAAGCCCATGGCACGCCCATCGACCAGCACGCGGGCGCAACGGCCAGGGTGCATGGCGGGGTGGGTGCCGGGCTCGAACGTTGCGCGCAGGGGGGCCAGAAGCGCTTCCACGTCCCCCTTCACATCAAAGAAGTCGATGGCCTGGTCCTTGCGACCCCACTGCAGCATGTCGTTCGGACCATACGCCAAGCCCGACACGCGCATGGGCTGGTGAAAGCCTTCGACCGTGGTGTCGGTGTTGCGCACGCCGCCGTCGCGCAGGAACACACGGCCCAGTTCGAAGACGCGCACCCGCTCGGCCTTGCGGTCCAGGTTGAACTTCAAAACTTGTAGCAGAGAACCCAATAAAGTCGAGCGCATCACGCTCATCTGACTTGCGATCGGATTGAGCAGCTTGATGGGTTGCGGGTTGGCAGCCAGCTCGTGCTCCCAACGCTCCTCCACAAAGCTGAAATTGATCGTTTCCTGATACCCCAGGGCTGCCAGCGAACGGCGCACCGCAAACGGGCTGCGCGTGGCCTCGAGCGCTAGCTTGGGCGTAATGGGTGCCAGCGGTGGAGTGGTCGGAAGGTTGTTGTAGCCCACCATACGGGCCACTTCTTCGATCAGGTCTTCCTCGATGGTGATATCGAAACGGAACGACGGCGGCGTGACCGTGAGCGCACCTTCGCCCTGCACCACCGGCAGACCCAGGCGGGTCAGCGCGTCGGCGCATTGCACCTGCGTCAGCGGCATGCCGATGACCTTGGCAGCACGCGCCACGCGCAGCGTGACAGGCTGTGGCACAGGCAAGTTCACCACTTGGTCGTCCATAGGGCCGCATGCTGTATCGGCCGTACCGCAGATATCGATGACGAGTTGGGTAATGCGCTCGATGTGCTCCACCGTCAGGCTCGGATCCACGCCGCGCTCAAAACGATGGCCGGCATCCGTCGAGAAGTTGAAGCGGCGCGAACGGCCTGCCACCGCCTTGGGCCACCAGAAAGCCGCCTCGATATAGATGTGCCGGGTTTCATCAGACACCGCCGTGGCGTCTCCGCCCATGATGCCCGCCAGCGATTCCACCTGGCTGTCATCGGCGATCACGCCCACCTTGTCATCCACCGTGATGGTGTTGCCATTGAGCAGCTTCAGCTGCTCACCCGGCTTTCCCCAGCGCACGTCCAGGCCACCATGGATCTTGTCCAGATCAAAAATGTGCGAAGGACGTCCCAACTCAAACATCACATAGTTGGAAATGTCTACCAGCGGCGACACACCACGCTGGCCACAGCGTGCCAGGCGATCGAGCATCCACTGAGGCGTGGCAGCCCGCGTATTCACGTTGTGCACGATACGGCCGGAGAAACGGCCACACAGGTCAGGCGCGCTCACTTTGACGGGCAATTTGTCCGTCAGCTTTGCGGCCACGGCAGGGAACGATGTATTTTTCAGCGGCGTACCCGTCAATGCGGACACTTCTCGCGCGATGCCATAGACGCTCAGGCAATGCGCAAGATTGGGCGTGAGCTTGAGCGTGAACAGAGTGTCATCCAGGTTCAGGTGTTCGCGGATGTCCTGGCCCACGGGGGCTGAGGCATCCAGCTCCAGCAGGCCTCCATGGTCCTCTGACAGTTTGAGCTCACGGGCGGAGCACAACATGCCTTGGCTTTCCACACCGCGCAGTTTGCCCACCTTGATGAGGAAAGGTTTGCCATCGTCACCCGGCGAGAGCTCGGCACCCACCAGTGCGCAAGGCACCTTGATACCCACGCGGGCATTGGGCGCACCACAAACGATGTTCAGCAGGGCGTCCTGCCCCACGTCCACCTGGCACACACGCAGGCGGTCGGCGTCTGGGTGCTGTACCGCCTCCTTGATCTCACCCACCACGATCTTGGTGAAAGGCGGGGCCACGGGGCGCAGCTCCTCCACCTCGAGGCCGGCCATCGTCAGCGTTTCGGCCAGCTCGGCCGTCGTCAAAGGGGGGTTGCAGAACTCACGCAACCAGGATTCAGGAAATTGCATAGTCGGACACTCTTGTACGGAAGGTGCGCAGCACGGCCACAGGGCACGCGCACGGCGCGAAGTCGGCGGGCTTTACTGGAACTGCGACAGGAAGCGGATGTCGCCGTCAAAGAACAGGCGCAGGTCATTGACGCCATAGCGCAGCATGGTCAGGCGGTCGGGTCCCATGCCGAATGCAAAGCCGATGTACTTCTCAGGGTCAAGACCCATATTGCGCACCACGTTGGGGTGCACCTGGCCCGAGCCCGCCACTTCGAGCCAACGGCCTGCCAGCGGGCCCGTCTGGAACTGGATATCGATCTCGGCGCTGGGCTCTGTGAACGGGAAGAAACTGGGACGGAAGCGCAACACGAGATCGTCGCTCTCGAAGAACGTGCGGCAGAAATCCGTGAAGATGACTTTCAGGTCCTTGAAACTCACGTTCTCACCAATCCAGAGACCTTCGCACTGGTGAAACATGGGCGAGTGCGTAGCGTCGCTGTCCACGCGGTAGGTACGGCCGGGGGCAATGACGCGGATCTCGGGCATCGCCTGACCGGCATCGAGCGCAGCCCGGTGCTTTTTGACATGCTGGACTGCATGGCGGATCTGCATGGGGCTGGTGTGTGTGCGCAGCAGGTTGGGAGCGGTGGCAGTGCCGCCCTCCACATAAAACGTGTCATGCATGGACCGCGCAGGATGGTCTTCCGGCGTATTCAGTGCAGTGAAGTTGAACCAGTCGGTCTCGATCTCAGGGCCTTCGGCGACGTCAAAACCCATGGAACCGAAGATGCCCTGGATGCGTTCAAGCGTGAGCGACACCGGGTGCAAGCCACCCTGCCCGCGCTGGCGGCCTGGCAGGCTCACGTCCAGTGCTTCGGCCTTGAGCTGCAATTGAAGTTCGGCATCGGCCAGAGCTTGGCGGCGAGCGGTCAGTGCAGCCTCGATGGCCTGCTTGGCAACGTTGATGGCTGCGCCGCGGGATTTCTTTTCCTCGACGGACAGCTGCGCCATGCCCTTCATGAGCTCGGTCACGCGACCTGACTTGCCCAGAAACTGCGCCTTGGCGTTTTCGAGGTCAGCAGGGGTTGCGCTTTGGGCAAACAGTTGCGTCGCGCTCTCGACCAGGGAATCCAACTCGTTCATATCGACTCTTGAAAATGAACAAGGGCTAGTGCCTTTTCAAGCCCTAGCCCTTGCTGTTATTGCGCAAGCAGCTATCAGAACGATAGCCGCTCATCGTGAACTCAAGCAGCCAGCTTGGCCTTGACTTGCTCCACGATGCTGCCAAAGGCAGCCTTGTCGTGCACTGCGAGGTCGGCCAGCATCTTGCGGTCGATCTCGATGGATGCCTTCTTCAGGCCGTTGGCGAACTGGCTGTAGGTCAGGCCCAGTTCACGGGCAGCGGCGTTGATACGGGCGATCCACAACTGGCGGAACACGCGCTTCTTGGTGCGGCGGTCACGGTAGGCATATTGCCCAGCCTTCATTACCGCCTGTTTGGCGATACGGAAGACGTTACCGCGGCGACCACGGAAACCCTTGGCAAGGGCGAGAACTTTCTTGTGACGGGCACGGGCCGTTACACCACGTTTGACGCGAGGCATGTATGTACTCCTTGTTCGTCAGTAAATTAAACGCCCATGCCGGGCAGCATCTGTGAAATCGAGCCCATATTGGTCTCGTGCACAGCAACCGCACCACGCAGATGGCGCTTGTTCTTGGTGGTCTTCTTGGTCAAGATGTGACGTTTGAAGGCTTGACCGCGCTTGACGGTACCACCTGGACGAACGCGGAAACGTTTTTTCGCGCTGCTCTTGGTCTTCATTTTGGGCATGTGAATGCTCCTTTTTCGTTGTGCTCGTGAGGCGTTTGCAAACCGATCTGCAAACTTGTTGGCCCCGAGCCACTTTTATCGAAAGGCTTTCACCTTCCGGTCGGCAGTGCTCGAAAGCCCCACCTTTTCAAACACCCCGCCCCTTCGGGCGTGGCGCTCAAAATCTGACACTGATTGGCAAACCTACGCCGCCGCACCCGTTGCAGGGGCCGCGCCTTCAGCCGCTGGCTTGGCCGCGGGCTTCTTCTTGCCCGGAGCAATCATCATGATCATCTGGCGGCCTTCCAACTTAGGAAACTGCTCAATGATGATGCTGTCAGCCAACTCGTCACGAATCCGGTTCAGCAAGGCCAAGCCGAGTTCCTGGTGCGTGATTTCACGACCGCGGAACCGCAGCGTGATCTTGCACTTGTCACCTTCCGCCAAAAAGCGGCGAATGTTGCGCATCTTGATGTTGTAGTCGCCATCGTCCGTCCCGGGGCGGAACTTGACTTCCTTGATCTCAATGACCGTCTGCTTGGCTTTGGCTTCTGCCGCACGCTTTTGCTCTTGGTACTTGAACTTGCCGTAGTCCATGAGGCGGCATACCGGCGGATTCGCCGTAGCGGCGATTTCCACCAGATCCACGTCCAGCTCACCGGCCATGCGCAAGGCCTCCATGAGGCTGACAACCCCCAAAGGCTCGTTGTCTGGCCCGGAAAGGCGGACTTCCGGGGCCATGATTTCACGGTTCAGGCGGTGCTTGCGCTCTTCCCGGTGGCGACGATCACGAAATTCAGTAGCGATGGCTATCTTCCTTGAATCAAAATGCTACAAATAAAGTAGCTACTTCCGCACAGTCCGCGAGCGGCAAAGCAGTTTTGTGTTCAAAATCAGGCTTTGGTGGCGATGTCACTAGCGATCAATTCAATGAACGCATCCACAGACATCACGCCGAGATCACGATTACCCCGGGCTCGCACTGCAACGGCGCCGGCTGCCTTTTCCTTGTCGCCTGCGACGAGGATGTAGGGCAGCTTTTGCATCGAATGCTCCCGTATTTTATACGTAATCTTCTCATTGCGCAGATCCAGGGCCACCCTAAGGCCTTGATTGGGCAGCGCTTTTTGCAGTTTTGCTGCGATTTCACGACAGTAATCGGACTGAGCGTCAGTGATGTTCAGCACCGAGACCTGCACGGGAGCGAGCCATGTAGGCAAGGCACCCGCGTGCTGCTCGATCAGAATGCCAATGAAGCGCTCCAAGCTTCCAACGATGGCGCGATGCAGCATGATGGGCCGATGGCGGGCGCCATCTTCGCCCACAAACTCTGCGTCCAAGCGCTCGGGCATATTCGGATCCACCTGAATCGTGCCGCACTGCCAGGGGCGCCCCAGCGCGTCCTTGAGCGTGTATTCGATCTTGGGACCGTAAAAGGCGCCCTCTCCGGGCAGGTATTCAAATTCGCAACCGGATGCCCTTAGACCCTCAGCCAAGGCGTTCTCGGCGCGGTCCCAGCTTTCCTCACTACCGATTCGCTTCTCAGGCCGTGTGGACAGCTTGTAGATGATGTCCGTGAACCCGAAGTCCTTGTAAACCTTCTGCAGCAACGTGGTGAACGCCACGACTTCGGACTGGATCTGGTCTTCGGTACAGAAGATGTGGCCGTCGTCCTGTGTGAAAGCACGCACGCGCATGATGCCGTGCAGCCCCCCGGTCGGCTCATTGCGGTGGCATTGGCCGAACTCGCCAAACCGCAAAGGCAGGTCGCGGTAGCTTTTAATACCTTGCTTGAAGATGATGATGTGCCCAGGGCAGTTCATCGGCTTGAGCGCGTAGTCGCGCTTTTCCGACTCCGTGACAAACATATTCTCGCGGTATTTGTCCCAGTGCCCGGTTTTCTCCCACAGGCCCTGGTCCAGGATCTGCGGCCCCTTGACCTCCTGGTAGCCGTTGTCGCGGTACACGCGGCGCATGTACTGCTCCACCTCCTGCCACACCGTCCAGCCCTTGGGGTGCCAGAACACTGTGCCAGGCGAGTGTTCGTCGATGTGGAACAGATCCAGCTCGCGGCCGAGTTTGCGGTGGTCGCGCTTTTCTGCCTCCTCCAGCATCGTCAAATACTGCTGCAGCTCATCCTTGGTGGCCCAGGCCGTGCCATAGACCCGCTGAAGCATCTCATTACGATGATCGCCACGCCAGTAGGCGCCTGCCACCTTCATGAGTTTGAAGAACTTGAGCTTGCCGGTGCTGGGCACGTGGGGGCCGCGGCACAGGTCTTCGAAATTGCCTTCGCGGTACAGGCTCACGTCTTCGTTGCTGGGGATGCTGGCAATGATTTCGGCCTTGTAGTGCTCACCCAGGCCCTTGAAATACGCCACGGCCTCGTCACGCGGCAGCACGCGGCGCACCACCGGCTCGTCCTTGGATGCCAGTTCGGCCATGCGCTTTTCAATCGCCACCAGGTCTTCAGGCGTGAAGGGGTGTTTGTAGGCAAAGTCGTAATAGAAACCGTTTTCGATCACCGGGCCGATGGTGACCTGCGCGTCAGGAAACAGCTCCTTGACGGCATAAGCCAACAAGTGCGCAGTAGAGTGCCGGATCACCTCGAGACCGTCTGCATCCTTGGCAGTGATGATGGACAGCGGACTGTCGGCCGTGATCTGGTAGCTGGTGTCTACCACCTTGTCACCGATCTTCCCCGCCAAAGCAGCTTTTGCCAGACCCGAGCCAATAGAGGCAGCCACTTCGGCCACCGTGACAGGGCCCGGAAATTCGCGCTGCGAACCGTCAGGAAGCGTGATGTGAATCATGGGAGTAACTCTTTCTTTTCAATCAGTGCAATGGGTGCGGGCACGCGCCAGGCCCAGGAAACAAAAAAGCGCGGAACAGGTCCGCGCTTTTTGGAGGTGTGTGCAATCTCGTGCAGGCGCGAACAGCCGGCCTCAACGGCCGGTCAACATCTCCGATGTAGTTCGCGGTGTCATAACCAGATTGCCTTTCTCGCTCTTATTCAATGAAACAGTGCTTCATTTTACCCTCGACTAGAAATCTGCATCCAAACGCTGCGCATTTACCTCTCTCGAATGGCGTTTGTGCTACAGAGTAATGTGTCGTCAACACCGCGCGCGAATCTGGCAAAGACCATCCGGGCGTGGAGCAACAGTCGCCTCGTCGGATTTCGGCACACTCGACAGCGATGAGTTTGCGATCCCCCCGCGTTTTGGCCCGATAGGTGCCGCGACCCAGAATCCGCCCCCCCCCCCCCGCACCAGAGCACACCGCGAATGCCACGCATATAACCACCTGCAGGCGAGAGCAAATATCAAGCCTCCTTCACTCAACGCCGCAACTTAGCGATCAGTCGGTGCAAGAACCCAGGGGACGCCCTGGGCGCGGTGTCGAACCAGTCGGCAACACTCCAAGGCATGGACACTCCATGGTCGCCGCGAAACTTCTCATCCTGCGCACTGCGTCCAACGTCGAATCCAGCTGACGCATCTACATCGGTGGCGTAAATATCGCGCCGTCGCCACAGGTCGGAATACCCACTACCACCGGCAACCCCGAAGTCCAACAGACCTGGCGACCCCATCCGCTTTCTTTTAACGGCAACGATCCCATCACGCAAGATCAAACAATGCGCCTTTTCATCGGTAGGGAGATCAATGTCTCGGGCTGCTCTCGCGACCAGGTCTTTGCCGACCAGACCCGCTACACCCGTGACAAGATCTTGGGGCTCGCACACCATGGCCAACGCCTTGCCAAAAAGCGCTGGCCCCGTGGGACACAGCGGTGTATTCCCATAGTAGCCGCGACGCACGTTAGCGCAGATCATCTGGATGGCAGCTTCGAAGACCTTGTGTTTAGGGGGAGCGGAAAACACGCCATTGCTTGTATCCCACGGCGACGACCACATGAAATCGCGGAACACGATTACACGATGTGCGTCAACGGGCAGTGAACGCAAAAAAAAAATACGAGAGATCTGCGTAGACACCGCCATGTTCATACATGACGCAGTAACGAGCCAAGTCCGCCTTGTACGCCAAAGGCTTCAGCTGCACAAAAGCGTTCACTACCTCCGAAGAGAATTTTTGCTCGATGAATGCCGTCAGCTCTTCCTGCCCAAACAACTTGTGAGGGATTCGGGGATGTCTCCTCTGGAACGACCGGATGTTTTCAAGGATCAGCGGTGGCAAGGGCTCCCCATCAGACAGCCCTGACGGACTGAGAAAAATACTGGTCAACAGCATTTCTCACCCGTCAGCCAGAAGTGCCCGAAGACCGCAGGCGATCAACATCCGTGCCCATCGCTATAACAGGTGCAGCTGCAAGATCTTCGGCATGTTTCACGGATGCGCCGCATCCCAATCCTGCAGCCTTGCAAAATTACCAATCTCCATTGCCCTTGTCAGCGACCGGTGGTGCGCACCCAGCACTGTGGAGAGCAAGATTTTCTGAGCGCCCCCAAGGTACACGGTCCTGGCCAGCTCTTCCTCCGACGAGCCGCAATGTGGCAGCCTGATATCCATCAAGATCACGTCTCCTGCCTCCACAACGAGGGACTGAATCAGCGCTGAGTCAGCGGGCTCGCTGGCGGAGTCCTTGTCGAGTGAACGCGGAACCACATGGGCACCGGGTACGACCTTCAGGTTTTTGCCAGCCTGCAAGTACACCAGCGCTTTGTACACGCCGCCGCCATCGGTCCCCCAACACAAATCTGTAGTGAGGTGATGCTGTTATTTCCCCCTCAGCAAATCCACATGCCACGCTTGTGATCGGTTGACGGTGATGTCGCTCAGACCGATTGATCGCGGCCTTCCCGCGCCTGATGCCGCACCCAGCACTTCCAGTATCTGTGCGTTTCCAGAGATCCAGGTGTGAAGCGGCTCCAGATCCGGATACCGATGAAAACCTGCAAGATGACGCGCCGATGGATGGGGACGTGTTTGCTTCAGAAAACCAAGGTTGCCCAAGACCAACGCCCTGGCCCACTCGACTTGACTCAACGGGAACAACCCCGGCAACACGACACATCCCTGCGCCCGAAGGGTCTCCGCTTTTTCCACTACCTCACTCGGGGTCATCCGCAATATCTTTCGATTAAAAGCCGCCAGGATCAACGGGTCATACACGCTTGCAAAAGCACCCTCTAGCGCAGCTCTGCTTCGCTTTGGTTCGATGTAACTCGAAATGGGGAGTGGCGCTTGGTGGTTATATCAGTCGGAGGAACAAAAGCACCCAATTCTGCATTCGCGCTGGAAGGACAGCACCTTTTCATGACGCCAGTTCACAACAAAAAAGCCCGGGGGTCGCCCGGGCTTCCAGCTTCCCCCTGCCGATAGGCAGAGGCTGAAACTCCATCTCAGTGGAACTGCTCTTCTTCGGTCGAACCCGTCAGGGCCTTCACGGAGGACGAACCGCCTTGGATCACGGTGGTCACGTCGTCAAAGTAGCCTGCGCCCACTTCCTGCTGGTGCGACACGAAGGTGTAGCCCTTTTCGCGTGCTGCGAATTCTGGCTCTTGCACCATCTCGGTGTAGTGCTTCATGCCTTCGCCTTGAGCGTATGCATGGGCGAACTGGAAGGTGTTGAACCAGTTGATGTGGATACCGGCCAGCGTGATGAACTGGTACTTGTAGCCCAGAGCCGACAGGTCTTCCTGGAACGACGCGATCTGCTTGTCGTTGAGGTTCTTCTTCCAGTTGAACGATGGCGAGCAGTTGTACGACAGCAGCTTGCCAGGGCAGGCAGCGTGCACAGCTTGCGCGAATTCACGGGCGAAGCCGATGTCTGGCACGCCGGTTTCGCACCACACCAGGTCGGCATAGGGAGCGTAGGCCACGCCGCGGCTGATGGCTTGTTCCAGGCCGTTCTTCACGCGGTAGAAGCCTTCTTGCGTGCGCTCGCCGGTCAGGAAAGGCTTGTCGTTGGCGTCGTGGTCGGACGTGATCAGGTTGGCAGCTTCGGCATCGGTGCGGGCCAACACGATGGTGGACACGCCCATCACGTCAGCGGCAAAACGTGCGGAGATCAGCTTTTCGCAGGCTTCTTGTGTAGGCACCAGCACCTTGCCACCCATGTGGCCGCACTTCTTAACAGCGGCCAGCTGGTCTTCGAAGTGAACGCCTGCAGCGCCCGACTGGATCATGTTCTTCATGAGTTCGAAGGCGTTCAGAACGCCGCCGAAACCGGCTTCCGCGTCGGCCACGATGGGCAGGAAGTAGTCGATGAATTCCTTGTCGCCGGGGTTGATGCCACGGCCCCACTGGATTTCGTCGGCGCGCTTGAAGGTGTTGTTGATGCGGCGAACCATGGTGGGCACCGAGTCGTACGCATACAGCGACTGGTCGGGGTACATGGTTTCGGATGTGTTGCCGTCAGCGGCGACTTGCCAGCCCGACAGGTACACGGCTTCGAGGCCGGCCTTGGCCTGCTGCATGGCTTGACCGGCAGAGATGGCGCCGAAAGCGTTGACGTAGCCTTTTTTGGCACCGCCGTTGATCTTATCCCAGAGCTTTTCAGCGCCACGCTTGGCCAGCGTGTGCTCGATGGGCAGCGAACCACGCAGACGCACCACGTCGGCAGCGGAGTAACCGCGCTTCACACCCTTCCAGCGGGGGTTGGTCGCCCAGTCTTTTTCCAGGGCTGCAATTTGCTGTTCGCGGCTCAGTTGTTCGTTGAGGGATTGGGGCATGAGATCACTCCAGGGGTTGGTTGAAAACGCCGGGCTGCTGTGTGCCGCCCTTGAAGACAACTTTAAGTCTTCTATAAGACTTGCGCAAGCTCTTATGTCTTATAGAAGAGATAAATTTTCTTCTTTCAAAACAACCACTTAACCACGTGATTTCTCAATACAGAAATTGATTTCTCATATCGAGAAAAATTGCGGCAATGCAACATCTATCGCATTCCACATCAAGAAATTTCACTTTCGTATTGTGATAATTCAAGCGGACGCAGTGCCAACTACCCTGAGCCAGTCGCCATGTTCGATCCGGCGTGCGCCCTCTGTGTATCGGGGATGGATCTCGTACACCAGACAAGACAGCCGTTGGCCCTCAACTGTCACCACGATCTCGCGCTTGAGGTATTCGTCGGTGGGGTGATCTCCGGTCAACCCTTCAATGGCATCCAGAACCTCCTCCAGCGCAGGCTCGATGGCGTACACCTCGCCACGCACCGGCTGATCGCCACCCAGCGTCATGCCCGGATACGCCCCCAGGTGAAACAACACTCCCGGCACCTGCGCAAAACCCACCCAGTGTGGCGCAGGCAACAAGCGCGTGATGTCATTCGACCCACCGCGGCGCAAGGTGCCGTATACAAACACATGGCGTGGGGTGCCAGCAGGCAAAGAAGGCTCGGGCATGATGCGCAGTCTTTTTTGATGGAACAGCGCCCCAGTCTAGTGAATACGCCCGCTCCCAGCCGCCCTTTCGCCTATTTGTGCCTGGCCCTCAGCATGTCGCTGGTGGGCAGTTATGTGGCACTCTCCAAACCCCTGGCAGCCGTGCTGCCCGTGCTCTTGCTGGCCTGGATGCGCTTTGGCATCGGGGGCATCGCCATGCTGCACTGGCTCAAGAAGCCCGCCAACGAGCCGCCACTGACGCTGCAGACCAAACGGCTGCTGTTCCTGGAGTCCTTTCTGGGCAACTTTCTGTTCACCATCTGCATGATCTATGGCGTGAGCCTGACCGACGCTGTCTCCGCAGGGGTAACCATGGCAGCCATTCCTGCAGCCGTGGCATTGATGGGATGGGCATTTCTGGGTGAACGGGTGGCGCCTCGCACCTGGATGGCGGTGCTCTGTGCGGTGATTGGCATTGCCCTTTTTTCACTATCAAAACCAGAGCACGCAGCGCATATGGAACCTGCGCTTGGAGCCAAAAACACTGCAAACGATGCCTGGTGGGGCCAATTGCTGCTGCTGGGGGCAGTGATTTGCGAGGCCGCCTACACGGTGATCGGCAAGAAGCTGACCGGCAGCCTGGGGCCCAAGCGCATCACTTCGCTCATCAACCTGTGGGGCTTTGTGCTGACGACACCGTTTGGCCTGTACCTGGCGCTGGACTTCCCGTTTGCCTCGGTGGGATGGGGCACCTGGCTATTGCTGCTGTTTTATGCGCTGGCCGCCTGCATGTGGACGGTGTGGCTGTGGATGACCGGGCTCAAGGCCGTGCCCGCTGCGCAAGGCGGTGTTTTCTCGGTCATGCTGCCGGTGAGTGCTGCACTGGTGGGCGTGCTGTTTTTGGGCGAGGTATTGACGGGCCTGCAACTGGTCGCCTTTGTCATTGCCCTGGCCAGCGTATTGCTGGCCACCCTGCCCTCGCGCGCGGCACTGCGCGTAGGGCGGCGGAGCGGCAGCGCCGACTGACTGGCCCTTCGGCAACCGTCTTCACCATCCCACCACGGGGACTGGACAGACTGGGCAGAACCAGAGAAGGCCGGACTCAGGCGTGCAAGGGCTGCGCACTGACCACGATGCCATCGGCATCGGCATACAGCCAGTCGCCGGGGCGCACAGGCACGCCCTGGATCGACACAGCCACATCGCGTTGCCCCTCGCCACGTCGCTCGGTGGGCAGCGGCATCAGCGCCAGCGCGCGGATGCCGACGGCTTCCGCGTTCAGCTCGGCCACGTCACGCACACAGCCGTCCACCACGATGCCGGCCCAGCCATTGCGGGCGGCGGCTGCCGCCAGGTTGCCGCCCACCAGGGCCCGGCGCAGAGAACCGCCGCCATCCACCACCAGCACCCGGCCCTCGCCTGCTGACTCGACAGCCGCCTTGACCTGGGTGTTGTCCTCGTGGCACTTGACGGTGGTGACGGGGCCCGCAAACGCGGCAACGCCCCCAAAGCTCTGGAACACCGGGGGCAGCACGCGGAACGCACCGCTGGTGTCGCCCTTGTGGACGTCACAAAAGTCGCAGGTGGCAAACGGCGTGAGGGGAAGAGGCGAAGCTGCAGCCATTCCAAGATCCTTTCAGTCAATCAGACGGTTTCAACAATCAAACCCGCACCAACGGCAGAGGCGAGCACGGACCCCACACCGAACGCCCCCTCGCTGCGGCACACGCCTGCGGGCGAGCCGCGTTCGTTGAGCGGCAAATCTGTTGTGCAAGATTGTGCTGCAGCAGCAGCCACCCCAGACGCGGTGCCCAACGCCGCACCCAGAAGATGCCCCCGGGAACCGCACTTGAAACCCGCCCTCTACCGCGTCTTTGTCAAGCCTGGCGCGCCTTGGCGGCCTATTGCTGCGGGGTGCGCGGCGCCACCGCTACAAATCGAGGCAAAAAAAGCCGTTTCTCCCTTGGAAACGCGTTTTTTTCCCATTAGCATCAGCCTGCCAGTGGGAAAGCGTCGTTTTCGCTGGTAAAAATTTATTCCCAACAAGGACAACCCAACATGGCAACTGCAAAAAAAGCTCCGGCAACCACAGCCCCAGCAGCCAAGAAGGCCGCTGCACCCGCCAAGAAGCGGACCCCTAACGCCGCTTTCATGAAGGCGCTCACGCCCAGCCCCGCGCTGGCCGCTGTGGTGGGCTCGGCACCTCTGCCGCGCACGGAGATCATCAGCAAGCTGTGGGTCTACATCAAGGCCAACAACCTGCAGGACGCCACCAACAAGCGCAACATCAACGCCGACGCCAAGCTCAAGGAGCTGTTCGGCAAGCCCCAGGTCTCCATGTTTGAACTGGCTGGCCTGATCGGCAAGCACGTCAAGTAAGCCCTGGCGCTTTGCGACCCGCGTCGCACCCGTAAAAGAACCGGCTCTGCCGGTTTTTTTACGCCCATACCCTGTCGAAGTGTGGCGCGCCCGCATCAATGCAAATGAGAATGACCCGCATTTGATGTAACATAAAGCTGCACGACGACGCACAGCCATGTTGATCTAGCCACTGCCTCTCGCCTGCTCTTGGTGCCCCTGCGCGCCACCTGCACACCCCTATTGACGGAGGCCCTCTTGGCTAAATCTCGCGCCCAGCGCCGCAGCGGCATGCTGCGTTCTTCTCCCGCATTCGTTGCTTCTCCCGCCACCCTGTCGCCCCAGGCTTCGCAATCCGACAGGGCCTTGCTGCCACTGGGCGCGCTGATGCTGGCCGCCTCGATGGGCGCCATGGCGCAGACCGGCACGTCCGAGACCACCCTGTCCACCGTGACGGTGAAGGAAGCCGCTGAAGTCCAGGGCAAGGACACCCTGCTCATCAAGAAAACCACCGTGGGCAAGGGCAAGCAGGACATCAAGGACATCCCCCAGTCCGTGACGGTGTTCACCGAAAAGCTGATGAACGACCGCAACCAGGACGACTTCCGCGAAGTGCTGCGCACCACGGCGGGCGTGACCTTCCAGTCCGGCGAGACTGGTGAAGAAGACGTGCGCCTGCGCGGCTTCTCGCTGGGCCTGGCGGGCGACATCTATGTGGACGGCATGAAGGACGCCCCGTTGATCGAGCGCGACACCTTCAACAACGACCGCATCGAAGTGCTCAAGGGCTCGGCCTCCATGCTGTTCGGCAAGGGATCGACCGGCGGCGTGGTCAACCAGGTCAACAAGTACCCGCTGCTGATCGACCAGCACGAAGCCGGCTACACGCTGGGCACCGGCAAGTACCACCGCGCCACGGGCGACTTCAACTGGGTGACGGGCGAGAACTCGGCCTTCCGCCTGAACGCCATGGTGCAGGAGTACGACAACTACGGAGCCAAGCAGGACAAGCGCGGCATTGCACCCACCTTTGCCTGGGGCATCGGCACGCGCGACGAGTTCTCCGTCGGGCTGTACTACCTCGAATCCAAGGGCCGCCCGCTCTACAACCACCCCTGGCGCCTCTCGGCCGACGGCAAGATCAACATGCCGCTGGAAGCCGGCAAGTACTACGGCCTGGCCAGCGACCACAACGACACCACATCGCAGTACGTCACGCTGGGCCACATCCACCGCTTTGACGACAGCGGCGAGCTGACCACGCGCCTGCGCTACGGCAAGTACGAGCGCGACCTGCTGGCCAGCACCATCGGCTTCCAGAACAGCGCCATCACGCTGGACCAGATCAACAGCAACACCGTGCTGACCCGTGGCTCCAAGGGCCGCGTGGGCGAGAGCAATGTGCTGCAGGTGCAAAGCGACTACAGCAACACCTACAACTGGGGTGGCAAGAAGCACGCGGTGCTGACCGGCGTGGACTACTACGACGACGACGCCAAGCGCAACCAGAACTACGCCAACACCACCACCCGCCCCACCACCACGGTGGGCACGCCCAACGACGGCGCGTGGGTGGCCGACGGCCGTGCGCCGGTGCAGTGGAACACGTTCACATCGCGCAACCTGGGCCTGTACTTCCAGGACACGGTCTCGCTGAGCGACACGCTCAAGCTGGTCGGCGGCCTGCGCTACGACAACTTCCGCGCCGCGTACCACAACGCCGCAGGCAGCCTGAGCAACTCGCGCTCCGACAGCCTGTTCAGCCCCCGCGTGGGCATGATCTTCCAGCCTGACGAGCTGACCTCGTACTACCTGTCGTACGGCACTTCGTACAACACCTCGGGCGACACCTACCAGTTTGGCAACCCCGGCACCACCACGGCGCGCACCGCCAACACCGATCCAGAAAAGAGCCGCAACATCGAAGTCGGCGGCAAGTTCGAGCTGTTCGAGCGCCGCGCCCTGCTGGGTGTGGCCGCCTTCTACAGCCAGAAGTACAACGAGCGCAACACCGACCCCGACACCGCTGCCGCGCAAGAACTGCTCTCGGGCAAGCGCCACGCCACCGGCATGGAGTTCAACCTGGCGGGCCGCCTCACGCCCCAATGGGAACTGTTCTTCAACCACACCTGGATCCCGTCGGCCAAGATCGACAAGAGCAACGTGGTGCTGGCCTCCAACGGCGGCGGCGCGCAGGTGCAGGGTGACCGACCCGGCCTCACGCCCAAGCACAGCGGCAGCGTGTGGAGCACCTACGCCGTCACCTCCAAGCTGCGTGTGGGTGCTGGCCTGACATACCGCGCCAAGCAGAACCCCGAGGGCTCGCGCGCCGTGTACGCCAGCGGCTTTGCCGTGGTGGACGCCATGGCCGAGTACGCGTTTGACGACAAGACCTCGCTGAAGCTGAACGTGAGCAACCTGTTCGACCGCACGTATGCCGAAGGCCTGTACCGCGGCTTCTACACGCCCGGCGCCCCGCGCGCTGTGCAGCTGACGCTGAAGACACGCTTCTGACGCACCTCTGAAGTCCCTCGCATGAACCGGCCCCGGCACTGCCCGGGGCCGGTTCACAATGGCTCCATGTTCCTGCACATCCAAGACGTTCTCACCGCCGACGAGGTCGCGTTCTTCCGGCAAAAGCTCTGGGCGGCCGACGCCCCCTGGGTGGACGGCACCCGCAGCGCGGGCGGCCAGGCGGTGCACCAGAAAAACAACCTGCAGCTCGCACAAGCCAGCGAGCTGTCCGCCCAGCTCCAGGGCCTGGTCAAGGCCGCGTTGAATCGCAACGCCCTCTTCTTTTCGGCCGCACTGCCGCGCCGCATCTACAACCCGCTGTTCAACAAGTATGGCGATGGCGCCAACTACTATGGCAACCATGTGGACAGCGCCGTCATGCACTCCCGCGCCGACAGCTGCTGGGTGCGCAGCGACCTGTCGTGCACGTTGTTCCTCACGCCGCCCGACGACTACGACGGTGGCGAGCTGGTGATTGCCGAAGCCCTGGGTGAGAAGCGCATCAAGCTGCCTGCGGGCGACATGATCCTGTACCCCAGCAGCACCGTGCACCAGGTCGCGCCGGTCACGCGCGGGCACCGCGTGAGCAGCTTCTTCTGGGTGGAGAGCATGGTGCGCGGGCTGGAGCAGCGCCAGTTGCTGTTCGACATGGACATGGCCCTGCTCAAGCTGCGCCAGACCCACGGCGACACCGACCCGTCGGCCATCGCGCTGTCGGGCACGTACCACAACCTGCTGCGCATGTGGGCCGATGTGTGAACCGCAGGCCTCTACCCCACTGCTGTGATCGGGGTATGAGGCACCCTCACAAAAACTATTATTTTGATAGCACCCAGCGCATGATCCACTAGCGCTTGGTGCTATTTTTGTTTGTATGACCCAATTTCCTGCACGCCACACCATCCCCCCGGGCCTGGTCACCCTGGCCGACCACGAGCAACACGCACGCACGCAGCTGGACGACAACGCCTGGGCGTACTTCAGCGGCGGCGCGGCCGACGAGATCAGCCTGCACGCCAACCGCAGCGCCTGGGACGCCCTGCCCCTGTGGCCCCGCGTGCTGCGGCCGCTGGCGGGTGGGCACACCCGCGTGCCCCTGCTGGGCCGCACGCTGGCGCACCCCATCCTGCTCGCACCCGTGGCCTTCCAGCGCCTGGCGCACCCCGACGGCGAACTGGCCATGGCCTATGCCGCAGCGGCGCTGGGCGCGGGCGTGGTGCTCAGCACCCAGGCCAGCGTGTCGCTGGAGAGCGTGGCCCAGGCCGTCCTGCCCGACCCGGGGCGCGGCCCGCTGTGGTTTCAGCTCTACCTGCAGCCGGACCGGGGCTTCACCCAGGCACTGGTGCAGCGTGCCGAAGCGGCTGGCTATGAGGCCCTGGTGCTCACGGTGGATGCCCCCACCAGCGGCGTGCGCGACCGCGAACGGCGCGCGGGCTTTCGGCTGCCGCCCGGCGTGGGCCCGGTCAACCTGGCGGGCCTGCAGGCACCCGCCCCTTCCGCATTGGGCCCCGGCCAGAGCGCCTTGTTCGACGGCCTGCTCCACAATGCGCCCACGTGGGACGACATCGCGTGGCTGCAGTCCATCACCCGGCTGCCGGTGCTGCTCAAGGGCGTGCTGCACCCCGCCGACGCGCGCCAGGCCGTTTCGCTGGGCGCTGCGGGCCTCATCGTGTCCAACCACGGCGGGCGCACGCTGGACACGGCCCCTGCCACCGCCACCGCGCTGCCCCGTGTGGTGCAAGCCGTGCAGGGCAAGGCGCCGGTGCTGGTGGACGGCGGCATCCGGCGCGGCACCGATGTGCTCAAGGCCATGGCGCTGGGCGCCTCCGCCGTGCTGGTGGGCCGCCCAGCCGTGTGGGGCCTGGCCAATGCAGGTGCTGCGGGCGTGGCCCATGTGCTGCGCCTGCTGCGCGACGAGCTGGAGGTCGCCATGGCGCTGACCGGCTGCGCCACGCTGGCAGAGGCCACGCCTGCGCTGCTGGAGGGGCAGGACGGAGCCCCATCGGCCCCAGGCTAAAGCGGGAGTATCGGTAACCCGCCAGAGACAGGTATCACCTTCCCCCTGTCGGCAGGAATGATTTATTGCAAATGCGATAGATTCGTATTTATAATCTCAATCATCCTTTCAACAGCCAGCCACACTGCCTGCCGCCATGATCGTCTGTGTTTGCCGCCGGGTTTCGGACCGTGAGATTGCCCGCCATGCCCGTGCTGGCATGAGCTTCGATGAGATCCAGTTCGAACTGGGCGTGGCCACCCAATGTGGATGCTGCGAAAGCTGCGCCCGCGACGTGGTGGCGCAGTGCAGTGTCTCGAACCCGGTAGCCGCCTTGCGCAACGATGCGGCGCCGCAGACGATCCAGCTTGCCAGCTCCATCCTGGAAAGCACGTCATGGAACTCCTCTCTACCCTCGCAGGCAGCCTGATCCTGGTCGCAGGTTCGGCCTGGTGGATCTTTCGCAAATAATCCGGGTTTACCCGGCAACGTCCGCCCTATGCTAGGGGCGGCGCTGCCCTTCCTTTCTTTTTATGTCTCACCCTGATCGTTTCGCCCCCCCTGGCGGTGTGAGCCGCAATGCCGTGATCGTCGGCTCCGTGGTGGCGCTGCATGTGGCGGGCATCTGGGCCCTGCAGTCCGGCCTGGTGCGCAAGGCGGCCGAGGTGATCGTGCCGGCCGAACTGCTCAGCGAATTCATCGCGCCGCCCGCCCCGCCCAAGGTCACCCCGCCGCCACCGGCACCACCGCCCCCTCCCAAGCCAGCGCCCAAGGCCGCGCCGCGCCCGGCACCGATGCCCGTCGCCATTGCCGACCCCACGCCAGCGCCCAATGCCCCCACCGGCATCACCACGCCCCAGCCGCCCGCCCCGCCCATCGAGGCCCCCGTGGCGCCCCCGGCCCCCGCGCCTGCGCCACCGGCGCCAACCGCACCACCCAAGATCGAGCTGCCGTCCAGCGACGCGGCCTATCTCAACAACCCCAAGCCCAGCTACCCCGCCATCAGCAAACGCATGGGCGAGCAAGGCAAGGTGGTGCTGCGGGTGCTCATCGGCACCGATGGCGTGCCGCAAAAGGTCGAAGTCAACAAGTCCAGCGGCTTTGACCGGCTGGACCGCCAGGCCCAGGACGCCGTGATGCGCTGGCGCTTTGTGCCCGGCAAACGCAACGGCGTGCCCGAGGCCATGTGGAACCTCGTCCCCGTCAACTTTGTTCTCGAATAAACCAATCACCGCTCAGGGAGTTTTCATGGAATCGCAATTCGGCATCGCCAACGTCTGGATCCAGGGTGACTTTGTCACCCGCGCCGTCGCCATCCTGCTGCTGGCCATGTCGCTGGCCTCGTGGATCGTCATCCTCATCAAGGCACTGGACATCATCAAGTTCAAAAAACACGCCCGCGCCGCCCAGGACTTCTGGCACAGCGAGGACTTTGCCGCGGGCTTGACCAAGCTGGGCGCCGACCCGACCAACCCCTTCCGCCACCTGGCGCTGGAAGGCCGCGAAGCCACCGCCCACCACCGCAACACCAAGGCCCACCTGCACGACAGCCTGGACGTGAGCGACTGGGTCACCCGCTGCCTGCGCAACTGCATCGACGAGTTCACCGCCCGCCTGTCCTCGGGCTTGGCCATCCTGGCGTCGGTGGGCTCCACCGCCCCGTTCATCGGCCTGTTCGGCACCGTGTGGGGCATCTACCATGCGCTGCTGGCCATCGGCACCTCGGGCCAGTCCACCATCGACAAGGTGGCCGGCCCCATCGGTGAAGCGCTGATCATGACCGCGCTGGGCCTGGCCGTGGCCATCCCGGCGGTGCTGGGCTACAACGCGCTGGTGCGCGGCAACAAGTCCATCTTGAATGGCCTGAACAGCTTTGCCCATGACCTGCACGCCTACTTTGTGACCGGCGCCCGCGTGAACGCTGGCGAGCCCGGCAAGGTGCTGCCCATGAAGAAAGGCGGCTAAGCCATGGCCTTTGGAACCCAAGACGACACCGATGACGTGATGAACGAGATCAACATGACGCCCCTGGTGGACGTCATGCTGGTGCTGCTCATCATCTTCATCATCACCGTGCCGGTGATGAAACACGCGGTGAACGTGGACCTGCCCCGCGCCACCAACCAGCCCGAAAACGTCAAGCCCGAGACTGTGCGCCTGTCGGTGTCGGCCGATGGCAAGTTCTTCTGGAACGAGTCCCAGGTGTCGGAAGAAGAACTCTTCCCCCGCCTGCAGGCCGAAGCCGCCAAGGAGCCCCAGCCGGACCTCCACATCCGTGGCGACAAGAACGTGCGCTACGAATTTGTGGCCCAGGCCATGGCGGCCGCGCAACGCGCTGGCGTGCGCAAGATCGGGTTTGTAACCGACCCGCAGGGCCAGTAAAGACACGGCGAAAGTCACCGGCCCGGTCCCTGCCCATCTTGGCCAGCCCACCCGTCGTGGGCGCGCTAGCAGGCACCAGGGAACGCAGGGCCCGTGCAGCGGGCTCGCAGCCCCCTGCACTGCGCCCAGGGCGCACGAACCCTTGCCCCGCGCCCCAGGGCGCTGCTCAAAGCCTCGCCCTTGCATCGGATGCAGGGCGGAACCAAGAACAAAAAGAAACACACCGTTCGCTTGACTTGTAATTGCGAATCGTTATCATTAACAAAACGCACTGCAATGACCCAGGAAAACTCCATGCAAGCCTCCCTGACCTCCGCCCCGCTCCGCCGCGCCGCGCCGGCTGACTCCGCAGACGCCTCGGCATCTGGCGAGGCCCCGTCGTCCGGTGCGCATTGCGCCACTGCTGCACTGGACAGCAGCGTGCTGCTGCAAGGCCACAAGACCGTCGCCATCAGCCACAACGGCTCGGTGTACCGCCTGCAGGCCACCAAGCTGGGCAAGCTCATCCTGACCAAATAGTTTCATCGTGGGGCGACTCCCGGGCTTGCAACAAGCTCGCAAGGGTCGTTTTTGCCAGCCAACGGGTTTGCTCCCGCGTAGCCAGGCTTTTTTTGCTGCCCCCGACCCTGCCAACAAAAAACCGGCCCACAGGCCGGTTTTTTCATGCTCACAGAGGGTTTTGAAGCGTTTTCAGCCCCATGCGCTGGTGGAACATGCGCTCGAAGCTATCAAAATAATAGCAACCACACTCCCTGCCAGGAGCCCCCGAATCAGAGGCCCAGGGCTGCAATGCCCGCGCGGGCGATCTGTGCATCTTCGGTGGACTTCACGCCGCTCACGCCCACGGCACCCAGGCACTGGCCGTCCTTCATGATCGGCACGCCGCCTTCGAGCAGGCCGTCAATGGTGGGCGCGCTCAGGAACGAGGTACGGCCGCCGTTGATCACGTCCTCGTAGACCTTGCTTTCGCGACGGCCCAGAGCGGCCGTGCGGGCCTTGGAAGGAGCGATGTGCGATGACACGGCTGCGGCACCGTCCAGGCGCTGCAGCCACAGCAGGTGGCCGCCATCGTCCACGATGGCGATGGTCACGGCCCAGTTGTTCTTGAGGGCCTCGGCTTCAGCGGCAGCGGCCACGGCCTTGACGTCGGCCAGTTCGAGTTCGTGCTTGGTTTTCATGAAAGGATCCGAAAGTGGGAGAGGAAACCGGGCCGCACAGGCCGCCCCGGCACGCAAAGAGAACCGAGCATACCGGCATCCCCGGCGCCGTTGCCCTCAGCCAGGGTGAAAGTATCCTTACCAAAAGTAGGTGACCGGGTGCGGTCATTGCAAAGCAAAAAAGCATCACCACCTAGAATTTGTGATGTCTGCGTCGTGCAGGCCAACAAGGAGAGACACAAGATGAATGACCAAGTCACCACCCTGGGCCACTCTGCGGGCTATGGCATCTCGCAGGAAGAGCGCCACAAGGTGCTTCGCAATACGTACTGGCTGCTGGCCCTGAGCATGATCCCCACGGTGCTGGGCGCCTGGATCGGCGTGGCCACCGGCATCACCCGCTCGCTGACTGGCGGCCTGGGCCTGATCGTGTTCCTGGGCGGCGCGTTCGGGTTCATGTTCGCCATCGAAAAGACCAAGCGCTCGGCCGCAGGCGTGCCGGTGCTGCTGGCCTTCACGTTCTTCATGGGCCTGATGCTGTCGCGCATGATCGGCATGGTGCTGGGCTTCAAGAACGGCACCGACCTCATCATGACGGCCTTTGCCGGCACGGCCGGTGTGTTCTTCGTGATGGCCAGCCTGGCCAGCGTCATCAAGCGCGACCTCTCGGGCATGGGCAAGTGGCTGATGGTGGGCGCGCTGGTGCTCATGGTGGGCGGCATCATCAACGTGTTCGTCGGCTCCGGCGTGGGCATGATGGTGATCTCGATGCTGGCCATCGGCATCTTCAGCGCCTACATGCTGTATGACCTGAAGCAGATCCTGGACGGCGGCGAAACCAACTACATCAGCGCCACGCTGGCCCTGTACCTGGATATCTTCAACGTGTTCCAGAGCCTGCTGGCCCTGTTGGGCATCATGGGCGGCGAGCGCGACTGAGCCCTGCCAGTCCCTTGACCTCCATCAAAAGGCTCCCTCGGGAGCCTTTTTTGTGGGTCGCCGCCCAGGATCAAGCCTCAATAGCGCGGCCAGTGTGCCGATAATGCAAGTACATGTATCCACAAAGCCCTTCCACCGCATTGCGCCTGATGGTTCTGGCGGGCCTGTTGCTGCTTGCAGGCTGCGACAAGATCCCGGGCCTGGGCCCTGACCCGCGCGTGGCCCAACGCGATGCCGAGGCCAAGGCCATCGGCGGTGCCTGCCGACACGCACTGCGGGGGCTGGAAGACTGCTACACCCTCAACCCCAAGGCCTCCAAGGCCTCGGTGTTTGCAGGCTGGAAGGACATGGACGCCTACATGCGTGAGAACAAGATCGAGGGCACGCCCTCGGTGCTGGGCAAGGTGGAAAAGCCCGAACGCAGCGAACGCGCACCCGACATCGAAACCGAACCCCGCGACCCCGCAGCCAGCCGCAACCGCAGCTGATATTGCGCGGCGGAGTTAAGGCCACGGGACGGAGGGCAGAGCCCTCCCCTTCCTGAAGCCTCTCTCTGGCAACCGGACTCAGACCCGCTCGAACACCGCCATGCTCTCCACATGGGCCGTGTGCGGGAACATGTTGATCATGCCCGCCGCCGTGCACCGGTAGCCGGCCAGATGCACCAGCAGCCCGGCATCGCGCGCGAGGGTGGCTGGGTTGCAGCTCACGTACACAATGCGCTTCGGGGGCGTCCAGCCTTCGGCCCCTGCAGGCAAGGGGCCAGCGCCCTCGGCGCCAATGCGGGCCTGTTCAATGTCCGCCAGCGCCTTGGCCAGCGCAAACGCCCCTTCGCGTGGTGGGTCCACCAGCCACTTGTCGGCAGTTCCGTCGGCCACCAGCATCTCGGGCGTCATCTCGAACAGGTTGCGCGCTACAAAATCCGTAGCTGCCAGCGCTTTGTGGTCGGGCGCCTGGGCCTGATTCAGTGCATAGTTCTCACGCGAGCGGGCCACCAGGGCCTCGCTGCCCTCGATGCCCAGCACCTCGCGCGCCTGCGTGGCCAGGGGCAGCGTGAAGTTGCCCAGGCCACAGAACCAGTCGATAACGCGTTCGTGCGGTTGCACGTCCAGCAGGCGCAGCGCGCGGCTCACCAGCACGCGGTTGATGTGCGGGTTCACCTGGGTGAAGTCCGTGGGCTTGAAAGGCATGGTGATGCCGAAGTCCGGCAGTGCGTACGACAGCTGCTCGCCGCCCTCGTCCAGCAGCTTTACTGTATCCGGGCCCTTGGGCTGCAGCCACCATTGCACATGGTGCTCCGCCGCAAAGGCGCGCAGCCGGGCGATGTCATCGGTGCTCAGCGGCTCCAGGTGGCGCAGCACCAGCGCGGTCACGGTGTCGCCGCAGGCCAGTTCGATCTGTGGGCAGGTGTCGCGGGCATCCAAGCTGGCAATCAGTGCGCGCAGGGGCATCAGCATGGCATCGACATGCGGGGGCAAGATCTTGCATGTCTGCATGTCGGCGATGTAGCGGCTCTTGCGCTCATGAAAGCCCACCAGGACCTGGCTCTTCTTGATCACGTGGCGCACCGCCAGGCGGGCGCGGTAACGGTAGCCCCAGGCGGGCCCCTCGATGGGACGCAGCATGGTCTCGGCCTTGACCTTGCCCAGGTGCCAGAGGTTGTCTTCCAGCACCCGCTGCTTGACGGCCACCTGGGCGCCCACGTGCAAGTGCTGCATCTTGCAGCCGCCACAGGCACCTGCGTGCAGGCCAAAGTGGGGGCAATCCGGCCGCACGCGCTGGGACGACTCGCGGTGGATCGCTACCAGGCTGGCCTGCTCCCAGTTGTTCTTCTTGCGGTGGGTGTTGGCGGTGACCAGCTCGAATGGCAGGGCACCATCGATGAAGACCACCTTGCCGTCGGGCTTGCGGGCCACGCCCTGGGCGTCGAGGTCCATGGACTGCACATGCAGCCAGCCTTCGGGCAGGTCGCTTTGGGAATTCTGCTCGGTGGGTTCAAACGAGGGGGATAGTTCTTTCGGTTCGCTCATCCCCCGATTGTCTCAGGCGCGGCACGCCCACTGGCCGCACCCCTGCGAACTGTCTGTTTCAGCCCCGGTCAGCGCGCGCAGGCCGCATGCCCCCGGGCGCGGACACGGCCGTGAGTGGTAGCTTGTTGATGGTGAGTTCGCAGCCAAAGTTGTCGGGCGAAAACACGAGGGTCGAGCCCGGGGCCACCAGGGGCAGGGTTTCGTGGATCTGCCGTGACATGTCCACCGGCGGCACCTGAGCGCGGTACACGATGTCCTTGTCAGGGCCATAGACGACGTAGCAGGATGCAGCGGCCGTCTGGCTGAACAGGGCAGCCACCAGGGCTGCGGCGGCATAGGGGAAAGCGGTCGTCATGGTATGGCTCCTCATACAAGCAAGATCTGCAGAGAATTATGCGGGCTTCTGCCAGCACCGCCAATCCGGTGGGTGTACGCGCATGGTGTGGAGTCAGCGCAGGTACAGATGGTTGGTGTGCTTGACCTCTTCCATCACCGCATAGGTCCGCGTCTCGCGCACGCCCGGCAGTTGCCACAGCACGTTGCCCGCAAACACGCGGTAGGCATTCATATCGGCCGAGCGGGTTTTGAGCAGGTAATCGAACCCGCCCGCCACCATGTGGCATTCCATGATCTCGGGGTGCACCTGCACGGCGGCCTTGAACTGGTCGAACACGTTAGGCGTAGTGCGGTCCAGCAGCACCTCCACAAATACCAACATGCCCGCGCCCAGCTTCAGGGGATTCAGGCGCGCCTCGTAGCCGAGGATGAAGCCATCGCGCGTGAGGCGCTGCACGCGCGCCAGCACCGCCGTGGGCGACAGGGCCACCGCCTCGGCCAGCTTGAGGTTGGCAATGCGGCCGTCTTCCTGCAGGATTGACAGGATCTTGCGGTCAATCCGGTCGAGATCGGGTTCTGCTTGCATCTTGATTAGTGATTAATTCGGCACAGAAGCCAATTTTCGACCATTTATTCACCAACAACCCAAGGATCATCGCCAATAACGCGCCCAACCAACACTTTCCCCCCGTGTTGGGCCCTGCCAAACCCCTGAAAGACACCGCCATGACGCAGCCCTCCGCCCCGTTTGCCGACTTCGCTCCCCGCACGCCGCTGAACAACCCGCTGCGCGCAGCCATCACCGCTGCCACCCGCCGCCCCGAGCCCGAGGCCCTGGCCCCGCTGCTGGCCGGGGCCCGCCTGCCTGCCGATCAAGCGGCGTCCGCCGAGCAATTGGCGCTGCGCATTGCCAAGGCGCTGCGCGAACGCAAGGCCAGCGCCGGACGTGCGGGCATCGTGCAGGGGCTGCTGCAGGAGTTTTCGCTGTCGTCGCAAGAAGGCGTGGCGCTGATGTGCCTCGCCGAGGCGCTGCTGCGCATCCCCGACAAGGCCACACGCGATGCGCTGATCCGCGACAAGATCAGCCACGGCCAGTGGGATGCCCACCTGGGCAAGAGCCCGTCGCTCTTCGTCAACGCCGCCACCTGGGGCCTGCTCATCACCGGCAAGCTGGTGGCCACGCACAGCGAAGGCAGCCTGGGCAACTCGCTCAGCCGCCTGATCGGCAAGGGCGGCGAGCCCCTGATCCGCAAGGGCGTGGACATGGCCATGCGCATGATGGGCGAGCAGTTTGTGACCGGCGAAACCATCGACGAAGCACTGCGCAACGCCCGCACGATGGAGGCCGAGGGCTTTCGCTATTCGTACGACATGCTGGGTGAGGCGGCGCTGACCAGCGAAGACGCCAAGCACTACTACGCCTCTTACGAGCAGGCCATCCACGCAATTGGCAAGGCCTCTGCCGGGCGCGGCATTTACGAAGGGCCTGGCATCTCCATCAAGCTCTCGGCCCTGCACCCGCGCTACAGCCGCGCACAGTTTGGCCGTGTGATGGATGAGCTGTACCCGCTGGTGTTGCGCCTGACCGCGCTGGCCAAACAGTACGACATTGGCCTGAACATCGACGCCGAAGAAACCGACCGCCTGGAGCTGTCGCTGGACCTGCTGGAGCGCCTGTGCCACGAGCCCACGCTGGCGGGCTGGAACGGCATTGGCTTTGTCATCCAGGCCTACCAAAAGCGCTGCCCGTTCGTCATCGACTATGTCGTGGACCTGGCCCGCCGCACCCAGCGCCGGCTGATGGTGCGCCTGGTCAAGGGCGCGTACTGGGACAGCGAAATCAAGCGTGCCCAGGTTGATGGGCTGGAGGACTACCCCGTCTACACCCGCAAGGTGCACACCGACATCTCGTACATCGCCTGCGCCAAGAAGCTGCTGGCCGCGCCCGAGGCCGTGTACCCCCAGTTCGCCACCCACAACGCCGAGACGGTGGCCACCATCTACCAACTGGCGGGCAGCAACTACTACGCGGGGCAATACGAGTTCCAGTGCCTGCACGGCATGGGCGAGCCGCTGTATGAGCAGGTGGTGGGTGCCATCACTGCGGGCAAGCTGGGCCGCCCGTGCCGCATCTACGCCCCCGTGGGCACGCACGAAACGCTGCTGGCCTATTTGGTGCGCCGTTTGCTGGAGAACGGCGCCAACACTTCGTTCGTGAACCGCATTGCCGACGAAACGATTGCACTGGATGAGTTGGTACGCAACCCCACGGAGGTCGTAGACCAGCAAGCTGCCGTGGAAGGCACCGCTGGCCTGCCCCACCCCCGCATTGCCACGCCCCAGGGCCTGTATGGCGCGCACCGCAGCAACTCGCGCGGGCTGGACCTATCCAACGAAAACACGCTGACCGAGCTGGCCACCACCCTGCAAGCCACGGCAAGCCACGCCTGGTCGGCAGCGCCCCTGCTGGCTGCTGACTTGCCCGCAGGCACCACCCAGCCCGTGCGCAATCCTGCTGACCACAGCGATGTGGTGGGCCAGGTGCAAGAAGCCACTACCGCCGACGTAGACCAGGCCCTGGCGCACGCCCAGGCCGCCGCAGCCCCCTGGGCCGCCACGCCGCCCGCCGAGCGCGCTGCCGCCCTGCTGCGCACCGCCGACCTGCTGGTGGCCCGCATGCAGCCCCTGCTGGGCCTGCTGATGCGCGAAGCGGGCAAGAGCGCTAGCAACGCTGTGGCTGAAGTGCGCGAGGCCGTGGACTTTTTGCGCTACTACGCAGCCCAGGTGCAAAGCAACTTCGACAACGCCACCCACATCCCGCTGGGCCCCGTGGCCTGCATCAGCCCCTGGAACTTCCCGCTCGCCATCTTCATGGGGCAAGTCGCCGCCGCATTGGCCGCAGGCAACCCGGTGCTGGCCAAGCCCGCCGAACAAACCCCGCTGATCGCCGCCGAGGCCGTGCGCCTGCTGTGGCAGGCCGGTGTGCCCCGCGCCGCCGTGCAACTGCTGCCCGGCCAGGGCGAGACGGTAGGTGCCCGCCTGATTGGCGACGCCCGCGTGATGGGCGTGATGTTCACCGGCTCCACCGAAGTGGCACGCATCCTGCAGCGCACCGTGGCCGGGCGCTTGGATACCGCAGGCCGCCCCATCCCGCTGATTGCAGAAACCGGCGGGCAGAACGCGATGATCGTGGACTCATCCGCCTTGGTAGAACAGGTGGTGGGCGACGCCGTGTCGTCGGCCTTTGACAGCGCAGGCCAGCGCTGCTCTGCCCTGCGCGTGCTGTGCGTTCAGGAAGAAGCCGCCGACCGCGTGGTGGAGATGCTGCAGGGCGCCATGGGCGAACTGCGCGTGGGTAACCCCGGAGCGCTGCGTGTGGACGTGGGCCCCGTCATCGATGCCGAAGCACAAGCGGGCATCGTCCGACACATCGAGAACTTCAAGGCCAAGGGCCATCGGGTGTTCCAGCACCCGAACCATGTGTCGGCCGCCGGCACACAAGGCACCTTCGTGCCTCCCACATTGATCGAACTGAACCACATCGGCGAGCTGGAGCGCGAAGTCTTCGGCCCCGTGCTGCACCTGGTGCGCTACGCGCGCGACGACCTGGATCGCCTGCTCGACGAGATCAACGCCACCGGCTACGGCCTGACGCAAGGTGTACATACCCGCATCGACGAAACCATTGCCCGCGTGGTGAACCGGGCCCATGCGGGCAACGTGTACGTCAACCGCAACATGGTGGGCGCCGTGGTGGGCGTGCAGCCCTTTGGCGGCGAAGGCCTGTCGGGCACGGGGCCCAAGGCCGGCGGGCCGCTGTATCTGCTGCGCCTGCTGTCGCAGCGCCCGGCGGATGCGCTGGCCCGCACCTTTGCCGAGGCCGACCGCACCAGCCCCCCCGACACGGAGCGGCGCGAGCGCCTGCTGGCACCGCTGACCACGCTGGAGCAATGGGCGTTGCAACAAGGCAACGCCGCGCTGACCGCAACCTGCCAGCGCTTCGCCCAGCAAACCCAAAGCGGCACCGCTCGCACCCTGCCCGGCCCCACCGGGGAGCGCAACGTCTACACCCTGGCGCCCCGTGCCCGCGTGCTGTGTCTGGCGCAAAGCACGGAAGACCTCCTGGTGCAGACGGCTGCCGTGCTTGCCAGCGGCGGCACCGCCCTGTGGCCCACGGCCCAGGCCCACCTCCGCACGCAGCTACCCACGCTGGTGCAAGCGCAGGCTCTACTACAGGACAACACACTGAACGACGGCACGCAGGCGCTGGACGCCGTGCTGCACCATGGCGACGCCCCGTCCCTGCATGCGGCGTGCACCGCCCTCGCCCGCCGCACCGGACCCATCGTGGGCGTGACTGCGCTCCAGCCCGGCGCGACGGACATTCCGCTGGAGCGCCTGCTCATCGAACGCGCGTTGAGCGTGAACACGGCGGCGGCAGGGGGCAATGCGAGCCTGATGACCATTGGATGAGCGCACGGCACTTGGTTGTCATCCGCCAGGGAGAAATTTGAATCAAATTGGCCGCTAGCGCATATTTTTCATGCGCTAGTAGCTATTGATTCAATAGCACTCAAGATGGCGATGCCAGCGGCAGATTGAGCAACAGGTTCTGCGGCTTGATGCGCACCACGCCCTCGGCGTTGGTCGCCAGCCCCAGGTACACCGGCTTGCCCGCCACATCGGCACGCATCTCGGCCGGGTTGGCAAAGGTCAGCGTGAACAGGCTCACCAGCCGCGCCATGCGCTCAGACTCCACCGGCCGGTCCTGGTACAGGTCGTTGAGGATGGCGGTGGACTCCACATCCAGCCCCACATGCCAGCGCCAGGCGCTGTCGGTGACCTCGTGCACAGGCTCGATCAACACCTGCACGCCCAGCAGGTGGGCGACCCAGCGCTCCAGCACCCGGGCCAGGGCCTTCAGGCCGGATCGGGCGCGGGTCATCTTGAAGGTCAGGCCATGGCTCAGGTCCTGTGTCAGCTCATGGGTCAGGTCGAGCAGAAAGTGGTGGCGGTCACTCTCCCGCCAATATTGCGCCGCGTTGTCGGCCGACAGCACCTTGACCTGCGCCGTGGGCTGCAGCGCACCGCTTTGCAACAGCAAGCGTCCCACCTCGCCCAGGCCCGCAGTTTCGTTGAGCATGTCGAGCGTCGCCCGGTCGCCTGCCAGCATTTGCCCGTCTTGCAAGGTAATACGTTGCGGGCGAAACAGCATCTCGGCGGCGCGGGCTTCGAAGGAGTCGTTGCAGTCGTCCAGCACGTTGCGCAGCAGGGCCTGCACCACGGCGTCGATGAACACGGCGGGCACATTCACCGCCCCACTGCGCATAAGCTGCAGGTAATAAGCCTCCAGCGTGCCGGCGGCCAGCAGGCCATCTCGGAAGCGCAGGAACACGGTGTAGTTCTCGCGGGCATCACTGTCCTGCAGAGCAGCAAGTTCTTCTCCAGACACCTTGCGTGCAGGGGTAACACCCAGTGATGCGTTCAATGCCCGCTCCGCCGCGCAGGACTCGGGCACCAACGCCAACTCTGGGCGGGCCAGCAGCCAACACAAGTATTCATCGGTCGGTACCAACCATCCCCGCGTATCGCGCAACAGGGCAGAAAACCCGCAACCAGGCCAGAAATCTGTGGAAGTCATGTTCATGGAATGAGAGCTCGCGCGCACGGCAAAGCAGCGTTGATGAGGCAGGAAGGAGGCGCCAGGAATCGAGGGAAGGAGGCCGGACCGTCGGCGCGAGGGGGTGAAAAAGCTCCCTGGCCGCAATGGGTGCCGCCCCTGGCTAAAAACATCACCCACCAATCCGCATATTTTGCCCGGCTCCACACGACGCGCGAACAGCAATGTCAAAGCCCTGCGCACAGGGGCGTCAATTCACAGCACGCAGGCGTGCACACCAGATGTCATCCCTAAAAGCCAAACAGGCCCGGTTTTATGGCGTTTACTGAAAAGACAGCGAACGGCAGCTGGAGGACCATAGGGCCAATAACCGCATAACCACCCTGGCACGTTGCCAGCGGGTGAATGATCGTTCCTCAGAAGGAGTCGCACAATGCTCGATATCTCAAAAGCTACCAACATGCTGACCTCGTTGGGCGTCTCCAGCACACTGGCGGCCAAGGTTGCCGAGCGAACGGCACAAAGCCAGGGAGGTACCGACGCTCTCGCGTTCCTCAAAGAACTCCAGACCACGTTGAAAGAGTTCTCCTCCGAGAGTGCGGCTGGCAGCAGTACAGCGAGCGCCACGTCTACAACGACGGCGTCAACCAAACCCTATCAATCCACCTCGGCCCTGTACAAGACAGGCACGGAGACTGGCGAAGCCACCGAATCCACCGCCAAGGCGCCCTTCAACAACCTCACGGAGTTCCGTGCCTGGGAAAAGGGTCTGGGAGACACACTGGCAGAAGACTACGAGGTTCCAGACTACGTACGGATGATTTCGACCTCACTCGGTGGAGGCGATGAGGCTGTCGTGAGCCGCTACATGTTCTTCAAGAACAACCCGGAGTTCGCCGCCGACTACGCGGCGATCCGTAGCGGCGAATTGTCGAAATTCCCCACGGATGGTTCCACACTGGTCAAAAGCGACCTGTCCACGATGCCCACAGAGACTGCGGCGTACTACAAGGGACATACCGCCGAGTTATTGGCAGCCGAGGGCTTCAACATGGACCCCACGCTCGCCAAAATGCGGATGGAAGGCAAAGTGGAAATCCCCGAAGGCGCAAACCCATCAGAATGGCTGATGAGCAACAAATGGACTGCCAACGGCATCGTGGCACAGGACAATCGAACGGTCTTCGCACATGCACCCTACATCGGCCTGGACGGCAAAGGCTCCGATACCTACCGCAGAACAACCTACGATGCGACAACCAACAGCATCATTGACCATGAAGGCGTCGCTTACGACCCAGTGACTGGTGAGGCCAAAGCTTGAGCAAAATCCCCTCGTTCATCACCTGAAGTCATAGTACTCCTGAGCGAAGCCAAAAAGATCACAGCAGGCGTTTCAGCAGAGACCCGGCGCAATCAGCGCCGAGAGTCCGGGACTAGGCCGGTCGCCCCGCCTTTCCCGCTGGGCCGTTTACCCCCGTGCAATGTTCACACCCTCAGGGCAGGCGCCATGCCTACCGCACCAAAGCATCTCCCCATGCTCCCTACCAGCGTGTTGCCAGTACGGGTGCCGAGGGATATGAGGACATGAGGGATCGCTATTATTCCCACTCAATCGTCGCTGGCGGCTTGCTGCTCACGTCGTATGTCACGCGGTTGATGCCACGCACCTCGTTGATGATGCGGCCGGACACCTTCTTGAGCAGCGCATAAGGCAGTTCAGCCCAGTCGGCGGTCATGAAGTCGCTGGTCTGCACGGCGCGCAGGGCCACCACGTAGTCATAGGTGCGGCCATCGCCCATCACGCCCACGCTCTTGACGGGCAGGAACACGGTGAAGGCCTGGCTGGTCAAGTCGTACCAGGTCTTGCCGGTGGCGTCGTCCACAAAGTTGCGCAGCTCTTCGATGAAGATCGCATCCGCACGGCGCAGCAGGTCGGCGTATTCCTTCTTCACCTCGCCCAGGATGCGCACGCCCAGGCCCGGGCCGGGGAACGGATGGCGGTAGACCATGTCGGGCGGCAGGCCCAGGGCCACGCCCAGTTCGCGCACTTCGTCCTTGAACAGGTCGCGCAGCGGCTCCAGCAGTTTCAGGCCCAGCTGCTCGGGCAGGCCGCCCACGTTGTGGTGGCTCTTGATGGTGACGGCCTTCTTGCTCTTGGCGCCGCCGGATTCGATCACGTCGGGGTAGATCGTGCCCTGGGCCAGGAAGGTGGCGCCCTTGTGGCCACCGGTGCCTGCCTTGAGCTTGGCGGCCTCGGCCTTGAACACGTCCACAAACAGGCCGCCGATGATCTTGCGCTTTTGCTCGGGCTCGCTCACCCCAGCCAGCTTGCCCAGGAACAAGTCGCTGGCGTCCACGCGGATGACCTTGGCGTGCAGCTTGCCCTCGAACATGTCCATGACCATGTCGCCTTCGTTCAGGCGCAGCAGGCCGTGGTCCACAAACACGCAGGTGAGCTGGTCACCAATGGCGCGGTGGATCAGCGCGGCAGCCACGGACGAATCCACGCCGCCCGACAGGCCGAGGATCACCTCCTCATCGCCCACCTGCTCGCGAATCTTTTGCACAGCCTCTTCGATGTAGTCGCCCATGACCCAGTCGGCACGGGTGCCGCAGATGCCCAGCACAAAACGCTCCAGCAAGGCGCGGCCCTGAACGGTGTGTGTGACTTCAGGGTGGAACTGCACGGCGTAGTAGTGGCGGCTTTCGTCGGCCATGCCAGCGATGGGGCACGAGGGTGTGGAGCACATCACCTTGAAGCCCGGGGGCAAGGCAGTGACCTTGTCGCCGTGGCTCATCCACACCTTGAGCATGCCGTGGCCTTCGGGCGTGGCGAAGTCTTCGATGCCCTTGAGCAGTTCGGTGTGGCCATGGGCGCGCACTTCGGCGTAGCCAAATTCGCGGGTGTTGGAACCCTCGACCTTGCCGCCCAACTGCTGGGCCATGGTCTGCATGCCGTAGCAGATGCCCAGCACGGGGATGCCGAGTTCAAACACCGCATCCGGCGCCTTGTCATCCACCTCGTACACGCTGGCGTGGCTGCCCGACAGGATCACGCCCTTGAGCGAGCCGTCCTTGGCATAGTCGCGGATCCACTCGTCGGTCACGTCGCAGGGGTGCACCTCGCAGTACACATGGGCCTCGCGCACGCGGCGGGCGATGAGCTGGGTGACTTGCGAGCCGAAATCGAGGATGAGGATTTTCTGGTGTTGCATGGTGGTGGTCCGTCAGAGGCTGGAGAGATCAAGAAGCGGGACGCCGCTGCGCTGGGCGGCAGCGATCTGGTGAGAATCAAAGGTGGCCAGAGGCAGGCGCAGCGAGCGCGCCAGCCACAGGTAAGCAGCATCAAAGGTGGGCAGGCCGGTTTCCAATGCCACGTCGAGCACGGCTTTGTGCTGGGCAGGGGCCAGTTCGTGCAATTCGACGCGGTGACGAATGGC
Source organism: Acidovorax delafieldii (assembly GCF_007993815.1). GTDB lineage: Bacteria > Pseudomonadota > Gammaproteobacteria > Burkholderiales > Burkholderiaceae_C > Acidovorax > Acidovorax delafieldii. Next base: position 170,354 of record NZ_VJWE01000016.1, on the reverse strand, counting down.
TTCGAGCACGCCCCACAGGCCTTCGACGGAAGCGGCTGGAATGCGCCCGCTGTTCACACCGGTGGCCAGTATGTTGTGGCACTCCCAGTGCCAGAGGTTGGGCGCCTGCGGCTCGACCTCATCGCGGCGGATCAGGGCGTACAGGCGGCGGGTGTGTTCGCTGGCCGCGTCCGGCAACAACCAGGCGGCAGTGACCGAGGCATCAAGCACGAAAGCGGTCATGCAGTGCTCCGCCCTGCACGGCGCAAGCCATCCACTGTTGTTGACCCAGCGGGTTGAATGCTGGCATGCAACACGTCCATCTGGCCCAGTTCGCGCGCAATCTGTTCGTCAGAAATCACTGGGCGGCGGCGCACCGGCAGCATGCGCACCACCTCTTTGCCATGGCGGGTGATGCGCACTTCCTCGCCCTGCTCGACCAGTTCGATCAAGGCAGAGAACTTGCTTTTTGCTTCGTAGATGCCAACGGACTGCATAAATAAAAAAGTCTGGCCTGAATGGTGAATTCAGACCAGACTATATCAGTCTGACCAGATTTTTTCAATCAGGCCAGATCGGTTTGCAACGATCAGTCAGCGCGGTAGTTCGGCGCTTCCTTGGTGATCTGCACATCGTGCACGTGGCTTTCGCGGATACCAGCAGTGGTGATCTCGACGAACTCGGCCTTGTTGTTCATCTCTTCGATCGTGGCGCAACCGCAGTAGCCCATGGAGGCACGCACGCCGCCAGCCATCTGGTAGACGATGCTGACCATGGAGCCCTTGTAGGGCACACGGCCTTCGATGCCTTCAGGCACCAGCTTGTCGGCATTGGGATTGCCGGTGCTCGATTCCTGGAAGTAGCGGTCGGCACTGCCCTGCTGCATGGCGCCAATGGAGCCCATGCCGCGGTAGCTCTTGTAGCTGCGGCCCTGGAACAGGATGACTTCGCCCGGCGCTTCTTCAGTGCCCGCAAACATACCGCCCATCATCACCGTCCCAGCGCCAGCGGCCAGGGCCTTGGCGATGTCGCCGCTGTAGCGGATGCCGCCGTCCGCGATCAGTGGCACGCCGGTGCCCTTGAGGGCCGTGGCCACGTTGTCGATGGCCATGATCTGGGGCACGCCCACACCCGCCACGATGCGGGTGGTGCAAATGGAACCGGGGCCGATACCGACCTTGACCGCATCCGCACCGGCCTCAACCAGTGCCAGGGCTGCAGCGCCGGTCGCGATGTTGCCGCCGATCACGTCGATCTGCGGGTAGTTCTGCTTGACCCAGCGCACGCGGTCGATCACGCCCTTGCTGTGGCCGTGGGCCGTGTCCACCACGATGGCATCCACACCGGCCTTGACCAGCGCTTCAACGCGTTCTTCGGTGCCTTCACCCACACCCACCGCCGCGCCTACGCGCAGGCGGCCTGCGGCATCGCGGGCAGCGTTGGGAAAGCTGGTCTGCTTGGTGATGTCCTTCACCGTGATCAGGCCCTTGAGTTCAAAGGCGTCGTTCACGACCAGGATGCGTTCGAGCTTGTGCTTGTTGAGCAGCGCCTTGGCTTCGGCCGGCGTGGTGCCCTCTTTTTCATTGACCGTGATGAGCTTCTCGCGCGGGGTCATGATCTGGTGGACCTTGACGTCGTAACGGGTCTCGAAGCGCAGGTCGCGGCCGGTAACGATACCCACCACCTTGCCGCCGTCGCACACGGGAAAGCCAGAGATGCCCAGTTGTTCGGACAGCTGGAGCACCTGCAGCACCGTGTGCTCGGGGGTGATGACCACGGGATCACGCAGCACGCCAGACTCGTAGCGCTTGACCTTGGCCACATGAGCAGCCTGCTCTTGCGCCGTGAGGTTCTTGTGCACGATGCCGATGCCGCCCTCCTGGGCAATGGCAATGGCCAGACGCGCCTCGGTCACGGTGTCCATGGCGGCGGACACAAGCGGCAGGTTCAGTTGGATATTGCGGGAGAGTTTCGTCGCGAGGGACGTGTCCTTGGGCAGGACCTGGGAGTACGCTGGCACCAGCAACACATCGTCGAAGGTGAGCGCTTTTCCAAGAAGGCGCATGAGAAAGCTCCAAAAAACGGATTGTACCCGCGCCGCGTGTGGTGAAAACGCGCCCACCCGTCTGCAACGCACTGGCGGGGGGGGAATCACATGGATAAACTTGTCCGCATGAAAATGCACAAGCTTCTCCTGCTGGCCGTGGCCTGCACCTGGGCCATGGGCGCGGCGGCGCAATGGCAGTGGACAGACAAAGACGGGCGCAAAGTCTTCAGCGATCGTCCACCACCACCCGATATCCCCGAAAAAAGCATCCTGAAACAGCCTGGGGGCAACCGCCCGGTACGCACTGCAGTGCCGGCCGCGCCAGCAGCCTCTGACGCAGCGCCCGCAGCAGCTGCTTCAGCCCCCAAGACCGCTGCCAGCGCCCCAGGTGCAGGCAAGGACAAGGAGCTGGAAGAGAAGAAATCCCAGGCCGAGGCCGCAGAAGCCGCCAAGAAAAAGGCCGAGGACGAAAAGATCGCCAAGGCCAAGGCTGAAAACTGCACCCGCGCACGCGCAGCCAAAGCAGCGTTCGATGCTGGCAAGCCCATCACACAAGCGAACGCCCAGGGTGAAAAAATCTTCCTGGATGGCCCCGCCCGCGCGGCCGAAGCCAAGCGCATCGACGAGATTGTCGCGGCCGACTGCGTACGCTGAGCTGCATGCTGCTCCGCTACCGCGCGGATCAACTCAGCAGTATCAGTAGCCTGACTTGCCCCCTGGTCGGCGGCGCGCAAAGAGTCCTGTAGTGCGCGCCCCTTGTCGGGCAAAGCGCTCCCGCCGTGCTACCTTGGGGTCCACCTTCAAAGGTCGGTAGATTTCTACGCGGTCCTGGGGCTGCAACACCACATCCAGATTGGCAGCACGGCCCCAGATACCGACGCACGGTGCGCCCCCCTCCTCCAGCGCGGACAGCGTGGCCATACCGCAGCTGGCGTGCAGGGCATCCGCTACCGTGGCGCCCACCGGCAAATCCAGAGTCCACTCACGCACCTCGCGCGGAGCCAGGCAGACGACGACGGTGATACCGATGGTCGCCGAGGCACCTTCACCCACCTCAGCCATAGACCTGTTCCGCCCGCTTGACGAAGGCATCGACCATGCTCCCCGCGATGCGGTCAAACACCGGCCCCACCAGCGTGGCCAACGCGGCACTGTCAAACCCATAGTTCAGCATCAACTCCACCTTGCACGCACGCTGCGTGCCGTCCCCCACGGGATGAAAGTGCCAATCCCCGTCCAGCCGTGAGAACGGTCCTTTCACCAGATGCATCTGCACACGCCTGCCCACTTCGTGCGTGTTGCGCGTGACAAAGGTCTGACGAATACCGCTGAATGCAATGCCCACCTCGGCGGTCATGCCCTCGCCGGTCTGCTCCAGCACTGCGGCGCGGTCGCACCAGGGCAGGAACTGCGGGTAGTGCTCCACCCCGGTGACCAGGGCAAACATCTCTTCGGGGCTGTACCAAATGAGGACGGACTTGTGGACGGTTTTCATGCAGGCAACTGGCGCGGGGCTTTCGAAGGGGAAAGGCGGGCCGGGGAAACTAGAATCACGGGTCTCTGAACGGCCACAATTGTATGTAGGGAGACCTTTTATCTCCCGCAGGGCGCCGCATCTGATCTACATGGCCAAAAAACCCGATCCCACCTCCCGCATTGCCGACAACAAGAAAGCGGCCTACAACTACTTCTTCGAGGAGCGCCACGAGGCGGGCATGGTGCTGCACGGCTGGGAGGTCAAGGCGCTGCGCGAGGGCAAGGTGCAGCTGACCGATGGCTACGTGCTGATCCGCGATGGCGAGCTGTATCTGCTCGGCTGCCTGATCATGCCGCTCAAGACAGCGTCCACCCATGTCAACCCCGAATCGGCACGCACCAAGAAGCTGCTGCTCAAGAAGGACGACATCAAGCGCCTGATTGGCAAGGTCGAGCAAAAGGGCTACACGCTGGTACCCATCAACCTGCACTGGAAGAACGGTTTCGTGAAGTGCGAGATCGCCCTGGCCAAAGGCAAGGCCGAGCACGACAAGCGCGACACCATCAAGGACCGCGAAGGCAAGCGCGAGGTGGAGCGCGCGATGAAGAGCAGGAACAAATAGTCCCCAAAGTCGCTGAGCGATGTCCCCCAAGAGGACCGCATACGGGGAGGCGGAGCAGCCTTGAACGTGTGCGCTGGCCCGGGCCGTGCCAGTTTCGAAGGCCCTGCGCGCTGCGGGTCACTATTTTTTCAGTGGTGATGGAATAAATCACCACGTCAGGGTGTTCATCCCGGTGCAAGGCAGCATTCGCCTCCGCCTGCACCACCCTCTGGAGAAACCCATGAAGAAACTGATCTCGATGGCCGCATTCGTCGCAGCAGCTGCTCTGGCTGGCTGCGCCACCATGGACGACTCGCCCGTGAAGACCATGGACGGCGTACTGGTCGGCGCGGGCGGCATGACGCTCTATACGTTTGACCGCGATGCTGCAGGCAGTGGCAAGTCAGTGTGCAACGGCCCCTGCGCCACCAACTGGCCGCCGCTGATGGCCAGCAAGGCCCCTGGCGGCGACTACAGCGTCGTCACCCGCGACGATGGCAAGACCCAGCTGGCCTACAAGGGCAAGCCGCTGTACTACTGGATCAAGGACACCAAGCCCGGAGACAAGACGGGTGAAGGCGTGAACCAGGTGTGGCGCACCGCACGGCCGTAAGCGCCCGCACAGCGCAACACAGGCCCCGCACAGCATGAATCGCTCCCAGGTCATCGAACAGCTGCCGGGCCTGCGCCGCTACGCGCGGGTGCTGACGGGTGATGCCTGGGCGGCTGATGACCTCGTGCAGGACACGCTGGAGCGGGCCTGCAGCAAATGGCTGCTGTGGCGCACCGGCAGCGACCTGCGCGCATGGTTGTTCACCCTGATGCACAACCTGTATCTCAACCAACGCCGCGCGTTGCCCGCGCTGCCCCCTCTGGACATCGATGAGGTTCAAGACCAGCTGCAAGGCGCCCGTGCGCCCTCGGATGACGCCCTGGACCTGGAGCGCTGCCTGCAGCGCCTGCCCGCCGACCAGCGGGCCGTGCTGCTGCTGGTGGCGATGGAGGACATGAGCTACGAAGACACCGCGCGCATCCTGAGCATTCCGGTGGGTACCGTCATGTCACGCCTGTCGCGGGCCCGCATGCGCCTGCGAGTGCTGATGGACCGGGAACCCACATCAGGCACCGCACCGGCTGTACCGGCCGCCCAGGCGGGCGCAGCCGCCGCCGCAGGCACGACGCCTGCACTGCGCCGCCTCAAATAGCCACCCCGACCCGATCACCCACCATGGACCCGACACACCCAGCCCCCCCAGCACGCGCAGAAGAGAGCAGCGCCTGGCATGCCCTTGTGGACGGCCAGTTGCCGCCCGCCCAGGCACAGGCGCTGCGCGAGCAACTGCGGGACGATGAGGAGGCACAGGCCACACTGGCCCACTGGCAGGCGCAGCGGCAGCGGCTGCACGACCTGCACCAGGACCTTCTCCACGCCCCCGTTCCCGATGCCTTGCTGGCCGCAGCATTGCGCGCCACAGACCGCAGGGAGCAACAGGCGCAGTGGTGGCGTTGGGGTGGCATGGCTGCATCGGTCCTGCTGGCCTTTGTGCTGGGCTGGACGGGCCGCAGCCAGTGGCCCGCAGGGCTACCCGGCAAAAAGCTGGCGACTGGCCAAGGAGCCACGCTGGTGGCAGCCGAACCCGCACAGCGCTTCGCGCAGCAGGCCTCGGTGGCCCATGCGGTGTACCAACCCGAAGTGCGTCACCCCGTAGAGGTCACGGCTGCCCAGCAAGACCACCTGGTGCAATGGCTGTCCAAACGGCTGGACCGACCGCTGAAAGTCCCTGTGCTGGGCGCCCAGGGCTATGAACTGGTGGGAGGCCGGTTGTTGCCCGGCGATACCGGAGTGCGCGCGCAGTTCATGTACCAGAACAGCGCAGGCCAGCGAATCACGCTGTACCTGGGCGCTCTCGCTCCCACCCCGCCCCGCCCTGCCAGTGACAACCAGGGCGGCACCAAAGCGCGCACGGAAGCACCGGCGGCAGCACCCACCACCGCGTTCCAGTTCACACGCGAAGGCCCGGTGCCGGGCTTTTACTGGACGGATGCCGGCTTTGGCTACGCCCTGAGCGGACAGTTGTCGCGCCCCGAGTTATTGAGCCTGGCCACAGCGGTTTATCAGCAGCTGAACCCCTGACGCGCCGCCGGGGGCCCGGCCCAACCATGTCCGTATGCGGTCAGGACAAATGGGCCAGCGGATGGGCGTGTGCGGGCCAGGGGCTGGCAAAGAACGGTGCCACCATCTCCGGCGTCACATCTTCAATGCGGCCTGGATTCCACTGAGGCGCATGGTCCTTGTCCACGGCCAGGGCACGGATGCCTTCCACGGTCTCACTCTGTCCTGGGCGCAGGAAAAAGCAGTGGCGCACCATATCGCGCTCCATGCGCAGGTCGTCGGCCAGGCCCATCGCACGGGCGCGGCGAATCTGCTCCAGCACCACATGCAGCATCAGTGGCGAACGCTTGCGCAGCGTGACGGCCGTGGTGCGTGCCCAGTCGCTGTCGGCGGCCTCGAGTGCCCCCACGATCTCGCCGACGGTCGGCAGCGCAAAATATTGGTCAATATCGGCCAGAGCGCTAGTATCGCTTGCCTGAGATGCTACAAATTGAGAAGCAACATAGGCCTTGATGGCCGCGCCATCTGCAAAGCTTTGAGTGGCCAGAGCATCCCACACCGCGGCCTGCCGGTCTGACGGCAGGCAGCCATCGGCCAGCTGGTAGGCAATGGCATCTCCCGCGCCGATGGTGTCGCCGGTCAGTGCCAGCCACTCGCCCACGCGGCCCGGGCAGCGGCTCAGGAAGTAACCCCCGCCCACGTCCGGGAACAGGCCAATCGCCGTCTCGGGCATGGCCATCTTGGTGCGCTCGGTTACTACGCGCAGGGCGGCGCCCTGGCTGATGCCCATGCCGCCCCCCATCACGATGCCATCCATGAAGGCGATGTAGGGCTTGGCGTAGTTGTGGATCAGGTGGTTGAGCGCGTATTCCTCGGTGAAGAAGTCCTCGATCAGCGGGTTGCCCTGGCTACCCGCCTGGTGCAGAAAGCGGATATCGCCGCCTGCGCAGAAAGCACCAAACGGGCCTTCCTTGTTGCTGCCACGGATGGCCACGGCCAGCACCCGCGCATCGTTCTGCCATGCCAGCAGGATGCCCATCAGGTCACGCACCATACCCAGCGACAAGGCATTGAGCGCACGCGGGCGGTTCAGGGTAATGAAGCCCACCTGGCCACGCACTTCGCTCAATACTTCAGACACGACCGTCTCCGTCATTTTTGCTCCTTCCAACCCAACAGTTCATTGAAAACCAGCGCACCAATCACCAGTGCGCCCCCCGTCAGCACCGCCGTGCCAGGCTTTTCGCCCGCGCCCAGCCATGCCAGCAAGATGCCAAAGATCACTTCCAGCAAGCCCAGTAGCGCCATCTCGGGCGCCTTGAGCACACGCCCGCAGCGCACGGCCAGCACACAAGGGATGGCCAATTGCACCACGCCCAGCAAGGCCAGCAGGCCCAGGTCGTGGGCCGACGCCTGAAAAGGCAGCGCCAGTGGCAGCGTGGCCACCACCGAAATCACTGCGCCGACCAATACCGCAGGCACCAGGTCCACCGCATGGCCATGGCGCTGCGAATGTTGTACCACCGTCCAGTTGATGGCTGCGGCCACAGGCACACACAGCGCCACCAGCGTTCCCGCCAGAGGGAGGCCCGCCATCTGCGAACCATACATCCACGCAATACCCAGCCCCGCCACGGCAATCGCAGCCCAGGTGCGCGGGGCGATGTGATGGCCGATGAACACCCTTGCAAACAGCGCTGTAAGCAGCGGCCCCACGGCCATCGTGACCAGCACGTTGGCCACCGGCATGAGAACCAGCGCCACCATGAACGCCGTGAACATCACGCTCCAGCACACGCCAGAGATCCACAACGCACGGCCACTGTGGCGCATGGAGGCAAACACCGCCCTGCCCTGCAGCGCGGGCAAGATGACCAGCAGCGACAGCAACGTGAAAAAGCTGCGCCAGAAGGTCACTTCAAAACTTGCCGCATGCTCCAGGTGGCGCGTGACCACGCCGGCGATGGACCACATCAGGGTTACCGCCACCATCAGCAGCACCGCCCGGGTATGGGTGAGTTTCAACATGGTTTGTGCAGGGTTCAGACGGAAAAAAGGCCACTGCGTGGCAGTGGCCCTTTCGGAAACGCTGAGCTTATCAAGAACGGGAGGCGCGCTTGCGCTCGTTTTCGGTCAGATAGCGCTTGCGCAGGCGCACGGACTTGGGCGTGATTTCGACCAGTTCGTCGTCCTCGATGAACTCCACGCCGTATTCGAGCGTGAGGTCGATCGGGGGCGTGATCTTGATCGCGTCTTCCTTGCCGGACACGCGGAAGTTGGTCAGCTGCTTGGTACGTGTGGCGTTGACCACCAGGTCGTTATCACGGCTGTGGATGCCGACGATCATGCCTTCATACACAGGGTCGTTGGCCTTCACGAACATGCGACCACGGTCGTCCAGCTTGCCCAGCGCGTAGGTGAAGATTTCACCGTCGTCCATGGAGATCAGCACGCCGTTCTTGCGGCCGCCGATGTCGCCCTTGTGCGGCTCGTAGCTGTCGAAGATGTTGCTGATGAGGCCGGAGCCGCGCGTCAGGTTCAGGAATTCGTTGGTGAAACCGATCAGGCCACGGGCCGGGATGCGGTACTCCAGGCGAACGCGGCCACGGCCGTCGGACTCCATGTTCACCAGCTCGCCCTTGCGCTCGCCCAGGGCCTGCATCACGCCGCCCTGGTGGCCTTCTTCGATGTCGGCCGTCACCAGCTCGATAGGCTCGTGCTTGACACCGTCGATGTCCTTGAACACCACGCGGGGCTTGGACACGGCCAGCTCGTAACCTTCGCGGCGCATGTTTTCCAAGAGGATGGTCAGGTGCAGTTCACCACGGCCCATCACTTCGAAGATGCCTTCTTCGTCGGTTTCGTTCACACGCAGGGCCACGTTGTGCTGCAGTTCCTTTTGCAGGCGGTCCCAGATCTGGCGGCTGGTCACGAACTTGCCTTCGCGGCCAGCCAGCGGGCTGGTGTTCACGCAGAAGTTCATGGTCAGCGTGGGCTCATCCACCTTCAGCATGGGCAGCGGCGCGGGGTTGGCGGGGTCGGTCACGGTCACGCCGATACCGATGTCTTCAATGCCGTTGATCAGCACGATGTCGCCAGGGCCCGCCAAGGGGGTCTGCATGCGATCGAGGCCCTGGAATGTCAGCACCTGGTTCACACGGCCCTTCACGGCCTTGCCATCAGGGCCTTCCATGACGATCACGTCCTGCATGGGCTTCAGGGTACCCTGGCTGATGCGACCCACGCCGATGCGGCCCACGAAGCTGGAGAAGTCCAGCGCAGAGATCTGCAGCTGCAGCGGCGCATTGGCATCGCCCGTGTTGGGCGGAACGTGCGAGAGGATGGTGTCGAACAGGGCCGACATGTCGGGGCCCCACTGCTCACCGGGCGCGCCTTCTTCCAGCGACGACCAGCCGTTGATGCCCGAGGCGTACACCACGGGGAAGTCGAGCTGTTCATCGGTAGCACCGAGCTTGTCGAACAGGTCGAACGCGGCGTTCACCACCTTGTCGGGGTTGGCACCGGGCTTGTCCACCTTGTTCACCACCAGGATGGGGCGCAGGCCCAGCGCCAGGGCCTTCTTGGTCACGAAACGCGTCTGGGGCATGGGGCCTTCTTGCGCATCGATCAGCAGCACCACGCTGTCCACCATGGACAGCGCACGTTCCACTTCGCCACCGAAGTCCGCGTGGCCGGGGGTGTCCACGATGTTGATGTGCGTGCCCTTCCAGCTCACGGCGCAGTTCTTGGCCAGGATGGTGATGCCGCGTTCCTTTTCGATCGCGTTGTTGTCCATCACGGTATCGACGACCTTTTCGTGGTCGGCGAAGGTGCCGGACTGGCGCAGCAGCTGGTCCACCATGGTGGTTTTGCCATGGTCAACGTGGGCAATGATGGCGATATTGCGGATTTGTTTAGTCATAGTTTTTCCAATATGCCGCTGTGCGCCATGGACGCGGAATGCGGCGTGCTTTCCAAAATTTGTTGAATTTCTAGCGGACTCAGGAGCCTGTCCGGCACCAGCTCCCCGCCCACGATGTGGCCCACCCCCAGCAGCGCCGGGGGATTCTCGCCAAACACCGCCACGGCACTGGCATCGGGCCAGTTGCCACGGCGACGCACGCCCGACAGGAATCGGGCTGCATTCTCACCGTCCAGCGTGACACGCATGTGTTGTGCCAGCAGTGACTCGGGCGCTTCCAGACTGGCCAGGCGTTCTGCCTCGGGCATGGCCTCCAGCTGGGCCAGCGTGACACAGCGCTCCACACCAATGCCCCCCGTGTCGATGCGGCGCAAGAAGGTCAGGTGAGCCCCGCAGCCCAATGCCGCGCCAATGTCTTCACCCAACGTACGGATGTAGGTGCCTTTGCTGCAGGTCACTATCATTTTAATAGCTATCTGCGCTTGATCTGTCTGCACCAGCGTCAGCTTGAGGGCATGAATGATCACGTCCCGTGCTTCGCGCTCCACCGTGACACCGGCGCGTGCATATTCGTACAGCGCCTTGCCGTCCTTCTTGAGCGCGCTGTGCATCGGCGGCACCTGGCGGATGGGACCCGTGAACTGTTGCTGAACAGCCGCCAGGCGCTCTGGCGTGAGTTGGGCAGCATCTACATCGCAGCGTTGCACCACGTCCCCCTCGGCATCGCCGGTGGTCGTGGTGGCCCCGAGCAGCGCAATCGCCTCGTAGGTCTTGGCGGCATCCAGCTGCAGCTGGCTGAACTTGGTGGCGGCGCCGAAACACAGCGGCAACACGCCCGTGGCGAGCGGATCCAGCGTGCCCGTATGGCCCGCTTTCTCGGCGCGCAGCAGCCATTTCGCCTTTTGCAAGGCGTCATTGCTCGAAAGGCCGAGCGGTTTGTCGAGCAGCAACACCCCATGCACAGGGCGCCGCTGCACCCTGGTGCGTGGCGCGTGCATGGACTAATCCTCTTTGGCGCGCGAAGACACCGCCTTGGCGATCAAGGCGTTCATGTCGGCCGCACGCTCAGAGGTGCGGTCGAACACGAAGTGCAGCGTAGGCACGGTGTGGATGTGCAGGCGCTTGAACAAGCCATTGCGCAGGAATCCAGCCGCCTGGTTGAGCGCCGCCTGCGTTTCCATAGGGTCGCCCGTCAACAGGCTGAAGAACACCTTGGCATGGGCGTAGTCGGGAGTCACCTCCACGCCCTGCAGCGTCACCATGCCCACGCGCGGGTCTTTCAACTCGCGCGCGATCAGCTCCGTCAGATCACGCTGGATCTGGTCGGCCACCTTGAAGGCGCGGTTGGGGGTGGAAGATTTCTTCGCAGCCATATCGTCGTCACCGAGGCTTTACAGCGTCCGGGCGATTTCCTTGATGTCAAAGAACTCGAGTTGATCGCCTTCCTTGATGTCGTTGTAGTTCTTGAGCTTGATACCGCACTCAAAGCCTTCCTTGACATCCTTGACATCGTCCTTGAGGCGCTTGATCGAGTCGACTTCGCCGGTGTAGACCACCACGTTGTCGCGCAGCAGACGGAACTTGGCGTTGCGATGGACCATGCCGGACGTGATGTACGAACCCGCCACAGTACCGATCTTGGAGGCCACGAACACGGTGCGGATCTCGGCCGTACCAATGACTTCTTCGCGCTGCTCGGGAGCCAGCATGCCGGACATCGCCACACGCAACTCGTCCACAGCGTCGTAAATGATGCTGTAGTAATGCAGGTCCACGCCATTGCCTTCGGCCAGCTTGCGCGCACCGGCATCGGCACGCACGTTGAAGCCGATCACAATGGCCTTGGAGGCGATCGCCAGGTTGATGTCGGACTCGCTGATGGCGCCCACAGCGGCGTACACCAGTTGCACCTTGACCTCGTCGGTGGAGAGCTTGAGCAGCGACTGGGCCAGCGCTTCCTGCGAGCCTTGCACGTCGGCCTTGACGATGATGGGCAGGGTCTTGACCTCACCCGCCGTCATGTCGGCGAACATGTTTTCCAGCTTGGCGGCTTGCTGCTTGGCCAGCTTGGTGTTGCGGAACTTGCCTGCACGGTACGTCGCGATCTCACGGGCACGGCGCTCGTCCGTCAACACCATGAATTCGTCACCCGCCTGCGGCACTTCCGTCAGACCCTGGATTTCGACAGGAATCGATGGACCAGCCGTCTTGGCGACCTTGCCGTTTTCGTCCAGCATGGCGCGCACGCGGCCATAGGTCTGGCCAGCCAGCACCACATCGCCCACCTTCAGCGTACCGGACTGCACCAGCACCGTGGCCACAGGGCCGCGGCCCTTGTCCAGCTGGGCTTCGATCACGAGACCCTTGGCCAGCGAATCCACCGGCGCCTTGAGTTCCAGCACTTCGGCCTGCAGCAGCACTTGCTCCAGCAGGGTGTCGATGCCCATGCCGGTCTTGGAGGACACGGGCACAAACGGCGAATCGCCACCGTATTCTTCAGGCACCACCTCTTCGACCACCAGCTCCTGCTTGACGCGGTCGGGGTTGGCATCAGGCTTGTCAGCCTTGGTGATGGCCACCACGATCGGAACACCCGCCGCCTTGGCGTGCTTGATGGCTTCCTTGGTCTGGGGCATGACGCCGTCGTCGGCGGCCACCACCAGAATCACGATGTCGGTGGCCTGGGCACCACGGGCACGCATGGCCGTGAAAGCCTCGTGACCCGGGGTATCGAGGAACGACACCATGCCGCGTGGCGTTTCCACGTGGTAGGCACCGATGTGCTGGGTAATGCCACCGGCTTCACCCGCAGCCACCTTGGCGCGGCGGATGTAATCCAGCAGCGAGGTCTTGCCATGGTCCACGTGACCCATCACGGTCACGACCGGAGCGCGCGGCAGCAGTTCTGCGTTTTGCTGGCCTGCATCTTCGTCGGTAAAGGCTTCCGGGTCGTCCAGCGCAGCCACGACGGCCTTGTGGCCCAGCTCTTCCACCACAATCATGGCCGTGTCCTGGTCCAGCGGCTGGTTGATGGTGACCATCTGGCCCATCTTCATCAGCGCCTTGATGACCTCGTTGGCCTTGATGGACATCTTGTGCGCCAGTTCAGCCACGGTAATGGTCTCGGGCACATGCACTTCGATGATGCGTGCTTCGACCGGTGCGGCCTGCTGGTGATCATCACGGTGGTCGCGGTTGTCGCCACGGCGGCCACGCGGGCCACCACGCCAGTTGTTGCGACCGACACCACCGCTGCTGTCGCCGCGGGTCTTGATTTCTTTTTTCTTGGCCGTGTCATTGGCCCAGCTGGAGGACAGCTTGGCTGACTTCACTTCCTTGCCAGCACCAGGCGCACCCGCGCCCGCTCCAGCAGCAGCGGGAGCACCGGCGCGCGCCACGCCAGTACCAACTGCCGGCTTGTGCAGCGTGCCCTTCTTGGCGTCGCCCACGGCAGCAGGCTTGGCCACTGGCTTGGGTTCCTCGGGCTTCTTGGCGACCATGACCGCCTTCTTGGGCGTGGCCATCATGGAGCGAATGGCCGCAGCTTCTGCCTCGGCCTTGCGGCGACGTGCATCCAGGTCGGCCGCACGGGCGGCTTCTTCGTCAGAGCGGGCCTTGGATTCGGCAGCAGCCTTTTCGCGGGCTTCGTTCTGTGCTGCCGTGCGCGCAGCGGCTTCGGCAGCCTGCTCGCGGGTGGCTTCCTGCTTGACGGCAGAAGCCTGGGCCTTCTTCTCGGCTTCCTGAGCAGCGTAGGCGGCAGCACGCTCTTCGGCTTCGCGCTCGCGCTTTTCGCGGGCTTCGCGCTCGGCACGTTTTTCGGCCAATTCCGCCTCCTGGCGGCGGATCAGCTCGGCCTGGCGGCGGGCTTCTTCCTCGCGGCGGGACAGCTCAAGGTCTTCACTCGACACCGCGGGTTCTTCCACCGCAGCGGGGGCGTGCGACTCTGCAGCAGCCTCTGCACCTTCGTCGCGCTGAATGAACGTGCGCTTCTTGCGCACTTCCACCTGGATGGTACGGGCCTTGCCCGTAGCGTCCGCCTGCTTGATTTCGCTGGTGGACTTCTTGACCAGCGTGATCTTCTTGCGATCGGCCGAGGCCGTGCCGTGGCTGGCCTGCAGGTAAGCAAGCAGCTTTTGCTTGTCCGACTCGGTCAACGCGTCAGAGGGAGCAGCCTTGCCCACGCCGGCAGCCTTGAGCTGGTCGAGCAGGGTTTCAGGCGATTTTTTGAGTTCGGTAGCGAACTCGGCGACAGTGTTACTGGACATATGTGGTTCGTGCCTCCCTGACCTTTACTCTTGCCCCGCGAACCAGTGTTCGCGCGCCTTCATGATCAAGGCTTTGGCTTCCTCTTCAGACTGTCCGGTCAGGTCGGTCAGTTCATCAATGGCCAGATCGGCCAGGTCGTCACGTGTGTGCACACCGCCTTCGGCCAATTTGGCAATCAGCTCAGGGGTGAGGCCTTCGAGGTCGCGCAGGTCCTGGGAGACCTCTTCCACGCTTTCCTCACGGGCAATTTCCATGGTGAGCAGCGCGTCCTTGGCACGGGCCCGCAGCTCGTTGACGGTGTCTTCATCGAAGCTTTCGATCTCCAGCATTTCCTGCAGGGGAACGTAGGCCACTTCTTCGAGGCTGTTGAAGCCTTCGGAGATCAGGATGTCGGCGATTTCCTCGTCCACATCGAGCTTTTCCATGAACAGCTTGCGGGCCGTATCGGTCTCGTTGGCCTGCTTTTGCGCGCTTTCAGCGGCGTCCATGATGTTGATCTTCCAGCCGGTCAGGTCGGACGCCAGGCGCACGTTCTGACCACCACGGCCGATGGCGATGGCGAGGTTTTCCTCGTCCACGACCACATCCATGGCGTGCTTTTCTTCATCGACCACGATGGAGGACACGTTGGCCGGAGCCAGTGCGCCAATCACGAACTGTGCGGGGTCTTCGGACCACAGCACGATGTCCACGCGCTCGCCAGCAAGCTCGTTGGTCACCGCGTTCACACGGGTGCCACGCACGCCGACGCAGGTGCCGATGGGGTCCACGCGCTTGTCATGGGACAGCACGGCGATCTTGGCACGCGAGCCGGGGTCACGGGCGCAGGATTTAATCTCCAGCAGGCCTTGCTCGATCTCGGGCACTTCCTGGCGGAAGAGTTCGATCATGAACTCAGGCGCCGAACGCGACAGGATGATGGGAGCGCCGCGCAGCGTCAGGTCCACTTCCATGATCATGGCCCGCACGCGGTCGCCGCTGCGCAGGTTTTCCTTGGGGATCATTTCGCTGCGGCGCAGACGGCCTTCCACGCGGCCGGACTCGACAATGATGTCGCCCTTGTCCATGCGCTTGACGGTGCCGGTGAAGATCTTCTCGCCGCGCGACATGAAGTCGTTGAGCAACATTTCGCGCTCAGCGTCGCGGATCTTCTGCAGGATGACCTGCTTGGCAGCCATGGCGCCGATGCGACCGATGGGCACCGACTCGACACCCTCTTCGATGTACTCGCCGACTTCGATGTCTGGGATGCGATCCTTCGCATCCATCAGCAGCTCTTCGGCTTCGGGGTTTTGCAGGCCCGCATCGTCGGGCACCACCAGCCAGCGACGGAAAGTCTCGTAGTTGCCGCTGTCGCGATCCACGGACACGCGAATGTCCACCTCGCCCTGGTACAGCTTCTTGGTAGCCTGGGCCAGGGCCGACTCCACGGCGCCCAAGACCACATCACGCTCCACGTTCTTTTCGCGCGAAATGGCCTCAACCAACATCAACAATTCGCGATTCATGCGACGACTCTCCTGTTTTCAATCACCCGAGGGCAAGGCAACGCACTGCAGCCACCCACCCCACAATTTTCAGCAGCAAATCAGGCAGGTGCAGCCCCGGCCTTGCCTGCGCGCCCCTTGAAGTCCACGATGGGCGCAAGGCGCACATCCCGGCATTCGTCCAAGGTGAAGCCCATCGCCTGCAACGGGGCGGGCACGCGTTTCTTGCTGACTCTTTGTCCTGGCTTGACCGGCGGCTCGTCGCTCCAGACGATCTGCCAGCCTCCGGCCTCGGCCCGCTCCAGCGTGCCGCGAAATTTCTTGCGGGTGGCGTTGACCTGGCCTCCCGCTGCTGCGGCGCCGATGGGCGCCTTCAGGGTGATGTCGATGACAGAGCCTTCAAAGCGCACGAAGTCTTGCTCGTGGCGCAAGGGCCGGTCGATACCAGGGGATGACACTTCGAGGCGCTTGTACTCGACGCCATCGACCTCCAGCGCAAACTGCAGCTGGCGGGTGACCTTCTCGCAGTCCTCGACCGTCACGAACTGCTCGATCACGGGCTGGGGTGCGTCAGCGGCCGGCTGCACCCAAGGCAAGTCGATGGTGACGCGCAACAGGCCGCCGGCAGAGCGCTCGATCTCCACCAGGTCATATCCCAGTCCCGTCACAATTTGTTCAACGACTTGCTGCAATGCCACGTGCTCAGTTCAATCCCGGATAAACCACACAACTTGCGCCAATCAGGACCAGGCCACCAGCCTGCCCACCGGGAGCACTGTTTGTGCCCCCTCATTTGCGCAAATCCAAAACAAAAAACCCGATAACCCCCGGAGACTCTTCCCCGACAGCTTCGAGCTCCAAAAGCGTTCGACCAAAAAAAACGGGCGGTTGGTACCCGCCCGTTTGGTCGTGAGATCCGTATTGTAGCGTGCAAAGTGTTGATTTGCAAAGGCGCAGACAGGGAAAACTGTTGTCAACACGCTCAGGCAGGACGCCCAAGCCAGTGTCCATGCGGCCCTCCGGGCGGTGCCCTGCCTCAATGGCACCACGCGCTTCTCCAACCTGCACCAGCAGCTATGACAGTGATAGCGGCTGCAGCAGTTCTGCCAGATCGCTTTCGGTGAAGAGCGGCTCCTTGCGGGCAGCAGCTCCGCTGTACAGGCTGCCCGCCAGCTGCGCCTTGCGCTCCTGCAGGGCCAGGATGCGCTCCTCGATCGTCCCCTGCGCCACCAGCTTGATCACCCACACGCTTTGCGTCTGACCCATGCGGTGCGCGCGGTCGGTGGCCTGGTTTTCCACCGCCGGGTTCCACCAGGGGTCGAAATGGATCACCGTGTCGGCCTGCGGCAGGTTCAGCCCCACCCCGCCCGCCTTGAGGCTGATGAGAAACAAAGGCACCTGCCCGCTGGTGAACTGCTCAATGATCGCGTCGCGCCTTTGGCTCTGCCCCGTGAGCTTGACCCAGGGCAGGTCGCGCTTTTTCAGCTCGGTCTCAATCAGCCTGAGCATGCTGGTGAACTGCGAGAACAGCAAAATGCGCCGCCCCTCGGCCAACATTTCGGGCAGCAGCGTCATCAAATGGTCCAGCTTGGCCGATGTCTCCACGGCCTTGGCTGCGTCCAGCGGCACCAGCTGCGGGTGGCAGCACACCTGCCGCAGCTTGAGCAGCGCATCCAGGATGGTGATCTGCGATGGCGCCAGCCCCTTGGACTGCAGCGCTTCGCGCACGGTCTTCTCCATGCCCAGGCGGATGGTTTCGTACAGGTCCGCCTGCGCACCGGTCAGCTCCACAGGCATGACCGATTCGACCTTGGGCGGCAGCTCCCCTGCCACCAGCGCCTTGGTCCGCCGCAGCATGAAGGGGGTGATGCGCGCGCGCAACTGGGCCATACGCGCGCTGTCGCCTTGCTTTTCGATGGGCGTACGAAACACCTCCTTGAAGCGCGTTTGGCTGCCCAGAAAGCCCGGCATCAAGAAGTGGAACAGGCTCCAGACCTCGCCCAGGTGGTTTTCCATGGGCGTACCCGACAAGCACAGCCGGTGGCGCGCCTGCAGTTCGCTGACCACCTGTGCGGCCTGGCTGCTGGCGTTCTTGATGTTCTGGGCCTCGTCCAGCACCACCAGGTGCCACTGGTGCGCAAGCCAGCGGTCTCGGTCGCGTTGCAGCAGCGAATACGGCGCGATGACCAGGTCATGCTCGGTGACTTCATCGGCTACTTCATGGCGATCCGCGCCATGCAGCACCAGGCACCGCAGGCCCGGGCAAAAGCGAGCAGCCTCGCGCTGCCAGTTGCCCATCAGGCTCACGGGCGCAATGACCAGCGCAGGGCACGTCAGCCGCCCAGCGTGTTTTTCGACCTGGATGTGCGCCAGGGTCTGCAGGGTCTTGCCCAGGCCCATGTCGTCGGCCAGCACACCGGCCAGGCCGTGGGCCCGCAAAAACTGCAGCCAGTTCAGGCCTTGCTGCTGGTACGGGCGCAGCGTGGCACACACGCTGGCGGGCAGCGGCACCTCGGGCAAGGCAGTGGCGCCCCGCAGCTGGGCCAACATGTCGCGCAAGGCACCGGCGCCCTGCCACACCGCGCCCTCGCCCAGCGCAGCACTGGTGCGCAGGGCGTCCAGGCGCGAGAGCTTCAGGCGGTCGGCGTTGAAGTCACGCGCGCGGTCGCCCGCGAGATCGAGCAGCGCTGCCATCCAGGGCCGCAGGGTATCTGTCGGCAGGCGCACAAACCCGGCACCGGTCAACGAGGGCATGTAGACATGTCCCGGCAGCTGGGGCAAACCCGTCGCTGGGTCCAGCGGCTGGGCCGCCGCAGCGGCAATCAGATCGGGCAGCCAGGGCAGGATGTTGTGGCGCACACCATTGATCTCCATGCCCAGCGACAGCGCAAACCAGGGCGATGTGGTCGCGTCATCCCCCTCAGGCTGCAGCACCACATCCAGTCGGTCGGCGTGTTGCACCCAGCCATGCAGCGCCGCGTCCAGCGTGACATCAAAACCCGCGTCGCGCAGCCCTGCAAAGCCGTTGTCTGCCCAATGCATCCAGTCATCCTGCGCACGCTCGCCAGGGATGCCGAACAGGCCGTCGTCGGTGGCCAGGAGACCCAGACCTTCCAGACGCTCGACGGCATGGCGCTCCGCCACCGCATCGCGCTGCAGCAGCACCTGGCCGCCGTCGGCACCGGACACCAGTACCGCCAGCTCCTGCCCTGCCCACCAGCCCACATGGCCCTGGTAGTCAAAACGCAAGTGCGCGGTGATCAGCCCCATTTCAGCCACCTGGTTCGGAGATGACGGAGCCAGATGCAGGCGCGCCACGGGCTTCACCCCCCGCACCTGCGTGAGCGGTCCCAGCGCCGGCGGCAACGGCAACACCCCGCCAATGCGGCGCACCACCTCGGCATGGTGTTTTTGCAGCGCCGCAGCACCGAGCGCGGGGGCCTTGAGCAGCATGGCCACCTGGGCCGGGCTCAGGCCCTCGGCGTGCACCGGGCCGCAGACGCCCTGGACGGCGTCCAGGTACAAGGGCGGATGGTTGTCGCACAGGACGGCGGTGTCGCCTGGCAGACTGGCCCGCAGGCCCCAGACAGCCTCGCCACCTTGCGCGGGCGTGGACGCCTGCCATGCCCACGCGATGGGCAGCGGGTCGCCCCATCGCAAAGACTCACCCACGGTGGACCCACCCGCATCGACGAACAGACGACCCGTGGCCGCAGCCTGCTCCAGCGCCAGCAAGCCCACCGCCCCCTCCAGCACCCCAATGGGCGCGACGCTGTAGGCCGAGTAGTACCCCACGCTGCGGGGCATGGCACGCAGCAGCTGCAGCACCTGGCGGTCGGCATCGCTGGCGCGGTCGTACACCGCCTGGCCGGGCGCGGGCTGGGTGCGGATCTGTTGCGGCTTGGCCCAGCCCCCCGTGAGCTTGGGGTACGACACCACGGCTTCCAGCTGCAACTGCGGCACGCTGGTGCGCGCCCGCCCTACGGTAGAGACAAGATAGAGATAACACTCGGGCCGCCCCGGCCGTGCGACTGGCTCCTGCGGCACCGCACCGCCCAGAGCGCGGTCCCACTCCTGCAGCCAGTGCACCAGCCGCGCCTCGGCCTCGGCGCGCGCCAGGGCCTCTTTGCGCTCCTGCATGGTCTTGAGCGCATCGGCGGCCCGCGTGGACGACGGGCCCTGCGCCGGGTCGCGGTGCGCGGCCTCCAGGGTCAGGGCCACGGCGTGCTTGCAATCTGCCCCCACGGGGCAACTGCAATCGCCCGACCATTGCTTGACCTGGCCATTGGGCGCAAGCACCAGTTGCACAGACACTTCGTACGGGTCGGGCGAGCTGCCCTGCACTTCACCCGCCAAGGCCCAGCGGCCCTCGGCCTGTTGCTGGAGCCCCACGCGCACCACATCTGCCTGGAGGTACAGCTCCATGCCCCGCTCCCAGGTGCCCTTGTCGCACTGGGCCTGCAGCGAGTTGAGCGGGAACCACGGTGGAGGGGGTGTGGACACAGATTTAGAGCAAAAAGTGGCTGTAGCGCTAGCGGATCATGCGCTGCCAGCTATCAAAAAAAGAGCGTTCAAGATGTGGACGATGGTGCGGTAGCCACCGCTGCCAGCCCGCAAGACCGCCCGCTAGGCGCGGCGTGCTGCGCGCACCCGCTCGAAAACGCTCTGGGCCTCGCCCCCCGCCCCGGCACTGCCGGGCGCTGCCGCCTGCAAGCTGGTCAACAACCGCGTGAGCACTGGCGCCTGCGGCAACAACGGGCCCAGGAACAGGGCCCGCTCGCCGTCGGCAATCAGCAGGGTGGGAAAGGTTTCCACATCCAGGTCCCCGACCAGATCGGATTCGTCTTCGATGTCCACCCATTCAAACCGCACGTCCGGGTGTACACGGGTCAATTCGTCGAACAAGGGGCGATAAATACCGCAGGTGCCGCACCACGCTGCACACAGGCACACGGCCCACCAGCCGCCAGGCGTGGCGGCACCAGGGCTCGTGGGGGTGGGTTCGGGCACTGCGGCGGGACTGGACATCAAAAGGGCTCCTGGAGGGCCGCGCTGCGGGGCGGCGGTCGCGGGCCCCGGGCCTGGCGCTACATGCCGCGGCGCTCGCGCGCGCGATAGACCTCGATGGTACCCACACCTGGCGCCTGGTTGCCCCAGCTGTTGCGCACAAACGTGGTCACCGCCGCCACCTCCTCGTCCGACAAGGTCTGCTGAAACGGCGGCATGCCGTGCGGACGCGGGTTGCCTGCGGTGGCGGGCAGGTAGCCACCCTGCAGCACCACGCGCACCAGGTTGGTGGGGTCGGCCAGCGTGATGGCACGATTGCCCGCCAGTGCCGGAAACGCGCCGGGTTCGCCCTGCCCCCGGTCGCCGTGGCACTGCGCGCACTGCTGCTCGTACACCTTGCCGCCCCGCGCCATCGCGCTGGCCGGGGGGGTGGCCACGGTGGCAGGCGCCTTGCGGTCCTGCTGCGGCAGGCCCTGCAGGTACACGGCCATGGCGCGCGCATCGGCGTCGCTCAGGTACTGCGTGCTGCGAAACACCACCTCGGCCATGGGGCCCAGCACCGAGCCCTGCGGGGCCACGCCGGTCTTGAGCAGTGCCACCACGTCGTCGGTGCGCCACTCCTTCACGCCCGCCTCGTGCGCCGCATTGAGTGCGGGGGCATACCAGTTCTGCACCGGGATCAACCCGCCGGTGAAGGCCTTGGCGTCCGACGTGGCGCCCAGTGCATTGCGGGGCGTGTGGCAGGCGGTGCAGTGGCCCAGGCCGTTGACCAGATAGGCGCCCCGGTTGTATTCCGCCGTCTGGGTGGGTTCGGCGCTGGGCGCTCCGGGTGCGAAGAACAGCGCACGCCACACGGCCAATGCCGCCTGCGTGTTGTACGGAAAACGCAGCGCATGGGCGCGGTTGGCGTCGGGCGCAGCGGGCACGCTTTGCAGATAGGCAAAGATGGCGTCCGAATCCTCGCGCGTCACCTGCGTGTAGTTGGGGTACGGGAAGGCCGGGTACAGCAGCCGCCCGTCCTTGCTGCGGCCATGGTGCATGGCGCGCCAGAACTCGGCCGAGGTCCAGCTGCCAATGCCTTGCACCCTGTCGGGCGTGAGGTTGGAGCTGTGCACCACGCCAAAGGGCGTCTCGATGCCGCGACCACCCGCAAACGGCGCGCCACCCTGGGTGGTGTGGCAGGCCATGCAGTTGCCGACGCGGGCCAGGTATTCGCCGCGCTGCACCAGCACGGGCGTGGATTGCAGCGTCTCGGCGGTGGGCAGCGGCTCTTCGCCACGCAGGTTCAGGGTGATCAGCACGGCGGCGGCAATGCCGAGCGCCGCCAGCACGGAAGAGAGGGTCCAGAGGATGCGTTTCATCGGTGCATCCCTTCTCAGCGTGCCGCTGCAGCAGCGACGGGAACCTCAGCCACACCGCCGCATCGGGCCGGCATGGCGGCGGGCAGCGTGCGGGCTGGCTTGCCACCCGCCGCCACGGGCTGGGCTGCCAGCCAGGCCGAGACTGCGCTCACGTCATCGGGCGTGAGCTGGCGGGCAATATCGGCCATGCAGTCGGGCACGTGCGCGCGGCGCTGGCCGGTCTTCCAGGCGCCCAGCTGGCTGTTAAGGTAGTCACGCGGCAGGCCCAGCAGGCCGGGGATGGACGGTGCCACGCCCGTCATGGCCGCACCGTGGCAGGCCACACAGGCGGGAATGCGGCGCGCTGCGTCGCCCTGCTGCACCAGCTGGCGGCCCTGCTCCAGCGCGGCGGCAGGCGCTTGTGGTGCAGGCGGCGGTGGGTACGGCAAGTCGAGCGCGGCAAAGTGCTCGGCCATCTCGCGCAGGTAATCGTCCGTCAGGTGCTCGATGAGGTAGCCCATCTGCGGGTAGCTGCGGCGCCCGTCCCGAAAGTTGAGCAGCTGGTTGGCCAGATAGCCCGCCGGCTTGCCCGCAATGCGCGGAAAGTAGCCGTCGGGCGTGGCACGGCCTTCCTTGCCATGGCAGGCGGTGCAGGCCAGCACGCGCGAAGACATGGAAGACACGGGCACTGTGGCCGCAGTGGATGCAGTGGCCACCGAGGTTGCAGGGGTGGCGCTGGCAGGCACCGTCTGGGCCACAGCGCCAGCGCTCAAGGCCAGCGCCAACAGGGCAGTGGCCGCAGGCAGGCTGAAAACGGGGCGCAGCAAGCTGCGCAGG
Organism: Acidovorax delafieldii; assembly: GCF_007993815.1. Taxonomy (GTDB): domain Bacteria; phylum Pseudomonadota; class Gammaproteobacteria; order Burkholderiales; family Burkholderiaceae_C; genus Acidovorax; species Acidovorax delafieldii. Next base: position 147,278 of record NZ_VJWE01000016.1, on the reverse strand, counting down.
CAATCGGTCATGGGGATCTTTTTGTCCGGGAAAGAAACGGTTGGGTGGCCCACAGCGGCCAAACACGCAAGGCGTGCGCCCACACAGTCCGCCACTCTACGCCCGCCCCCAAAAACAGTACAGATTCAGTTTCAGGTTAAAAATACAGATCAGTTTGCCTTGCATCAAGCCAGCCCTGCCCATGAAACGCTACGAACGCCACGCTGACGCCATCGCCCAGCTCATCCACAGCGGCGCCCTGCGCCCGGGCGACCGCGTGCCCTCGGTGCGCGAGGCCAGCCGCACACGGGGCATCAGCCCGTCCACCGTGTTCGAGGCGTATTACCTGCTGGAGGCCCAGGGCCTGATCCATGCGCGCCCGCGCTCGGGCTACTACGTCAGCGCCCGGCTACCAGGTACGGCCGAGGTTCGACCCGCGGAGCCCCAGCCCTCGCAGCCCGCCGCCACCTCCACCGGCGTGGCCATCAGCGACCTGGTGTTCGAGGTGCTGGGCCTGGCGCGCGACCGCGACCTGGTGCCGCTGGGCTCGGCCTTTCCAGGGCTGGAGCTGTTTCCGCTGGAGCGCCTGGCGCGCTGCCTGGGCAGCGGCATGCGCAAGCTCGACCCGTGGACCATCGTGCAAAGCCTGCCGCCCGGCGACGAACGCCTGCGCCAGCAGATTGCCCTGCGCTACGGCGTGCACGGCATGGCGGTGGATATGGAAGAAATCATCATCACCAACGGCGCCATGGAGGCGCTCAACCTCTGCCTGGAGGCCGTCACCCAGCCCGGCGACGTGGTGGTGGTCGAATCGCCCACCTTTTACGCCGCGTTGCAGGCCCTGGAGCGGCTGAACCTGCAGGCGCTGGAAATCGCCACCCACCCGCGCGATGGCATCGACCTGGCGGCGTTGGCGCAAGCACTGGAGCGGCAAACACCCCACCAGCCCATCAAGGCCTGCTGGCTCATGCCCAGTTTTCAGAACCCGCTGGGCAGCCTGATGCCCGAGGACAAGAAGCGCGAGCTGGTCGCCCTGCTGGCGCGCCACGGCGTGCCGCTGATCGAGGACGACGTGTATGGCGAGCTGCACTTTGGCCCCCAGCGCCCGCCCCCAGCCAAGGCGTTTGATACCGAGGGGCTGGTGATGCACTGCAGCTCGTTCAGCAAAAGCCTTGCGCCCGGCTACCGCGTGGGCTGGGTGGCGGCGGGCCGCCAGGCCAAGGCGGTGCAGCGGCTCAAGCTGATGACCACGCTATCGGCTGCCACGCCGTCACAGCAGGCGCTGTCTGAATACCTGGCCCAGGGCGGCTACGACCGGCACCTGCGCCAGCTGCGCCGCAGCCTGGCCGAGCAGCAGGCGCTGGCCCTGGCGGCCGTAGCGCAGCACTTCCCACACGGCACCCGCGTATCGCGGCCTGAGGGTGGGTACTTCTTGTGGGTGGAGCTGCCGCCTGAAGTGAACGCGCTGGAACTGCACCGACTGGCACTGCAGCAGGGCATTAGCCTCGCGCCCGGGCAGATCTTCTCGGCCGACCAGCGGTTTGCGCACTGCGTACGCATCAACTACGGGCATCCAGCGCAGGGGCGGCTGGAACCGGCACTGCGCACCGTGGGCCAACTGGCCACGGGCTTGGCGACCGCCGTGACAGAGAGGCCGGCGCGGCCAAAAAGACTATCAAAACAATAGCTACAAAGACATACCGACCTAGCGCACAGGCCGATTTTTTTCAAAACCCTGGCCCCAAACCCGGCGTGCAGCCCCCTCGCCCGACCACACTGCATCGCACAACCCAACACACGCTGCGCCTGCCTTGCACCAGGCTGACATCCCACGCACCGCGTTGGAAAAGCCCAACCTCGGGTTCTCCCGCAGCAGGCACGGCGCTTGCAGCGGCATACTGGCGCCCGCCCATACCCCGGGCAGTGCACTACGGCGGACCACCCGCCCCGCCCTACAACCCCAACGCCCAGCACCATGGCCGCACCCCAGCATGTTCCGTTTGTGACGGTGGAAGACGAAGACGACTGGGTTATCTCGTTCGCCCTGGGCCCCCGAGGGGCAGACCGCCTCACCCTGGTGCGCACCCCCCACCTCGAATTCATGCTGCGGCCCGAGCAACGCGGCGTGTCGGTAGGTGCCGAGGCAGGCCAGCGCCCCGCGCTGCTGGTCGCGGTGCAATGGGGCCACAAATGTGTGGATGTGGTATCCACCGCCAAGCGCTACAGCCTGGACATCAGCAAGGTGGACAACGCCACCCGCAACGCGGCGCTGCGCGTGCTGGGCAAGATGAATTTTGACCAGCGGTTTCAGCTGGCGGACGGCTACCCCTGATTTCAGAGCCTGTTCAGGTTCTCAGCCGACCTGGAGCCAGGTCACCCCACCGCCGTCCACTTCTGCTCACCGGCAGCAGAGGCCAACACCCGCTCGATAAAGTGCACGCCACGCGCCCCGTCTTCCACGCGCGGGTAGTCGGCGTGCAGCGGGTCGGCCGCCGTGCCTGTCTGCCGCGCGCGGATGTCGGCGGCTACGCCCAGGTAGACGTTGGCAAAGGCTTCGATGAAAGCCTCAGGGTGGCCCGCCGGGATGCGCCCGGCCTGCAGCGCCGCCGGGCTGAGCCACGGTGAGCCGCGCGTGAGGATGCGGCGCGGGCCGTCCACCGGGGAGTGGATGAGCTGGTTGGGTTCTTCTTGCCGCCAGGTGATGGTGCCCAGCGTGCCGGACACCTGCAGGCGCAGGTCGTTCTCCAGCCCGGCTGCCACTTGCGATGCCACGATGAAGCCGCGCGCGCCGCTGTCGTAGCGCAGCAGCAGCTGGGCGTCGTCGTCCAGCCTGCGCCCGGCGCCAAAGGTGGTGAGGTCGGCGCACACCCAGGCGGGGTGCTGTCCGGTGACGGTGGCGGCCAGGTTTTCGGCGTGTGATCCGATGTCGCCCAGCGTGCCTGCGCTGCCGCTGCGCGCCGGGTCCAGCCGCCAGTCGGCCTGCTTGTTGGCGCCGCCCTCTTCCACGGCGGTGGCCAACCAGCCCTGGTTGTATTCGACAGTGATCTTGCGGAGCTGGCCCAGCACGCCGCTGTGCACCAGGTGGCGCGCCTCGCGCACCATGGGATAGCCGGTGTAGTTGTAGGTCACGCCGAACACGGTGCCGGCTTTCTTCACGGCGGCCACCAGCTCGTCGGCCTGCGCGCGGGTGTGCACCAGCGGCTTGTCGCACACCACATGGAAGCCCGCCTGCACAAACGCCAACGCCACCGGGTGGTGCACATGGTTGGGGGTGACGATGCTCACCAGGTCGATGCGCTCATGCGCCGGGCGGCGCAGTTCGTCGGCCAGCAGGTCCTGCCAGCTGCCGTGGTTGCGGTCGTCCGCCAGACCCAGTTCGGCGCCGGATGCGCGCGCCCGCTCGGGCGAGGATGACAGCGCGCCCGCCACCAGCTCGAACTGGCCGTCGAGCGCCATCGCCTTGCGGTGCACCGCGCCGATGAAGGCGCCGTGGCCGCCGCCCACCATGGCGTAGCGGAGCTTTTGGGGACTGGACATACGAAACGCCTTTGCTCGCGGTGTGTTGTTGTTTTCGGTTTTGTGGACGGAGTGCGGTTAGGCCTGCTTGTCGCGCGCAAACACGGCGTCGAATGCGCCCGCTGCGGGCTTGAAATCCAGCCGCTTGCAGAACGCAGCGCTCTCCGTGGCGCCGTGCACGCGGTCCATGCGGCTGTCTTCCCACTCCACCGAGAGCGGGCCCTGGTAGCCGATGTCGTTGAGCGCGACGATGATGGATTCGAAATCGATCATCCCGCGCCCCACGCTGCGAAAGTCCCAATTGCGCCGCGCATCGCCAAAGCTGGTGTGCCCGCCAAAAACGCCCACCGTGCCGTCGCCCTTGCCCCACCACACGTCCTTCATATGGGCGTTGTAGATGCGATTGCCAAACTGGCGGATGAACCTCACATAGTCCACGCCCTGGTAGGCCAGGTGGCTCGGGTCGTAGTTAAAGCCGAAGCGTTTGTTGCCACCCACTGCGGCAATCGCGCGCTCGGCCGAGGCGATGTCGAACGCGATCTCGGTGGGGTGCACCTCCAGCGCAAAGTTGACGTCGTGCTGCTCGAACACATCGAGGATGGGGCCGAAGCGCTTGGCGAAATCAGCAAAGCCCTTGTCCCAATATTCCTGCGTGGTGGGCGGAAAGGCATAGATCGAATGCCACACGGACGAGCCCGTGAAGCCCGTGACCGTCTTCACGCCAAACTTCGCGGCAGCGCGCGCCGTGTCTGCCAGCTCGGCAGCAGCGCGCTGGCGCACCCCCTCAGGCTCGCCATCGCCCCACACATGGGGCGGCAGGATGGACTGGTGACGCTCGTCGACCAGGTCACACACAGCCTGGCCCACCAGGTGGTTGCCGATGGCAAAACACTGCAGGCCGTGCTGGGCCAGCAGCGCATGTTTGTTTTTGACGTACTGGGGCGAAGACAGCGCCTCCTGCACGTTGAAATGGTCGCCCCAGCACGCCAGCTCCAGGCCGTCATAGCCCATGCTTTTGGCCAGGGGCGCAAGTTCTGCCAAAGGCAGGTCGGCCCACTGGCCGGTGAAGAGGGTGACGGGTCTTGGCATGGTGGCTCCGAGGGGCGTGGGGTCGCAGGTTCACAGCGGCTACAGCTATATTTTTGATAGCTGCTAGCGCTTAATGGATAGGCGGCAGAGGCCAATTTGGCTTGATTTTTCACACATCTCAGATCGCCCCTCACTCCCTCTCCCCTGGTGGGAGAGGGCCGGGGAGAGAGGGGGGGCGAAACGGGCGCGGCGCGGGTGCAGCCCCCCCTCTCCCCCACCCTCTCCCGCGAGGGGAGAGGGAGTCAACCCCCAGCGCCGCTGCGGGTGCACGGGCTGATGTCCTCATCTGAGGGATGTTCCTGATCAGGCAACTTGACTCACATTGACGCCATCAAAACGGCGAATCAGGAAAGTAAAAGTCCTTCGCCGTTTCCTTGGTGATCAGCACCGACGGAATGATGGTATTGGCGGGCAGCTTCTCGCCCTTGATCCGCGCCTCGGCCGTGAGCTTGATCGAGTCGTAGATGAACTTGGGGCTGTACGACACGTTGGCCTGGATGAGAGGGTTGCTGCCGTCCATCAGCGTCTTGATCATGCCCTTGGCACCTGCGCCGCCAAACACCAGCTTGATGTCCTTGCGCTTGGCCTGCTCGATGGCCTTGAGCACGCCCACGGCCATGTCGTCGTCGGCGGCCCACACGGCGTCGATCTGCGGGAAGCGCGTGAGGTAGTCCTGCATGACTTTGAAGGCGTCATCGCGGTTCCAGTTGGCGTACTTGGCGTCCAGCAGCTTGATGCCGGGGTGGTTCTTCAGCACGCTGTTGAACGCGTCCATGCGCTCGTTGTCCAGCGTGGTCGCAATGCCGCGCATGGCCACCACGTTGCCCTTGCCGCCCAGCGCCTTGGCGATGTACTCGGCCGGAATCTTGCCAAACGCCGTGTTGTCACCCGCCACATATGCGTCCTGCGCGCTGGTGTCGGTCAGGCCCCGGTCCACCACCGTCACGTACACGCCCTTGGCCTTGACCTGGGCCACGGGCTTGGTCAGTGCGGCCGATTCAAACGGGAAGATGACGAGCGCGTTGATCTTGTTCACCGTCACCAAGTCCTGCAGCTGGTTGGCCTGCTCGGGCGCACCGCCTGCCGTCTTGACGATGACCTGCAGGCCGGGGTGGGCCTTTTCCAGATCCTTCTTGGCCTGGTTGGCCCAGTACACGATGCCGCCGGTGAAGCCGTGCGTGGCCGAGGGGATGGCCACGCCCACCACCGTCTTGTTGGCCTGCGCCATGGCAGGGGCGGCCAATGCGAAGGCGGCGGCGCCCACGGCCGAGAGGGCTAGGCGGCGGGTGAAAGAAGAAAGTTGGCTGTTCATGCGTTGTCTCCTGTTGCTTTGGAATATGGCCATGGAAGCTGGCCGGCTGGGGAACACGAAAGTCAAACGACGTACCGAGAAAACCAATCCCGAAAATTGATCACCGTTTTCCGCGCTGCATGAAGGCAACCGCGATGATCACGAAGCCTTGCACCGCCGCATTCAGGTACACGCTGATGATGCTGGTGAGGTTGAGGATGTTGCTGATGACCGACAGCAGAATCGCCCCCACCACCGTGCCGGTGATGCTGCCCGCCCCGCCCTTCAACACCGTGCCGCCCACGATGACGGCGGCAATCGCCTCCAGCTCCCACAGAAGCCCCGTGGTGGGCGATGCGGACCCCAGGCGCGGCACATACAGCAGCGTGGCAATGCCCACGCACACACCGAGCAGCATGTACGTCAGGATCTTGATCTTGTGTACATCCACCGCCGCGTACTGCGCCACCTGTTCGTTGGAGCCGATGGCCTGCACATAGCGGCCATAGGCCGTGCGGTTCAGGATGACGCCGCCGATGACAGCCACCAGCAGGAAGATCCACACCGGAATCGGCACCCCAAGCAGATTGGCGTAGTACACCGGGCTGTAGATGTCCGACAGGTCGTTCTCCAGCGTGATGGCCCCGCCGTTCGAAAAATACGTGAGGTACGCGCGGAAGATGCCCAGCGTGCCCAGCGTGACGATGAAGGGCTCGATGCGTCCCTTGGTAATGAGCAAGCCGTGCACCAGCCCGAACACTGCGCCCAGCACAACCGCCAGCAGCATGCCCACCACCACGGCCGCCATGGGCGAGCCCAGCACGGGTGCCATGGCGTTCATGAACAAGATGACCGAGCCTGCGATCAGCGCCGCCATCGACCCCACCGACAGGTCGATGCCGCCCGAGATGATGACGAAGCACATGCCCACCGCGATGATGCCGATGAAGGCGGTGCGCGTGAGCACGTTCATCACGTTGTCGTAGGTGGCGAAGTTGCTGTTGAGCAGCGTGCCCGCAATGCACAGCAGCACCAAGCCGATGACCGGGCCCAGCCCGTGCAACTTGCCCCACCAGGCCGTGGCGCCGCCGTGGCGGCCCGCTGCAGTAGTGGCGTTTTCAGCGGGTACCTGTGGCATGTGCAATCAACTCCTCTTCGGTCAAATGGGGCTCTTGCAGCGTGGTCTGCAGCCGCCCGGCGCGCATCACCGCCACGCGGTGGCACAGGCCGATCAGCTCCATCAGTTCTGACGAGATCACCACAACAGCAAGCCCCTGCTCTGCCAGGCGCTGCACCAGGTGATAAATCTCGCGCTTGGCGCCCACGTCCACGCCGCGCGTGGGCTCGTCCAGCACCACCACGCTGGGGCCGGGGTGCAGCACCTTGGCCAGCGCCAGCTTCTGCTGGTTGCCGCCCGACAGCGACGACGCGCGCACCTCCAGCGACCCGGTGCGGATGCCGAACTCCTGCACCGCATCGCGCAGCGCAGCCTGCTCGGCCGCCGGGTCGAGCCAGGGCTTGGCATAGCGCTCCAGCGCCATCAGCGTCAGGTTGGGCCGCAGGCTGAAGTGCACGTGCAGGCCCTTGCCCTTGCGGTCTTCGCTTAGGTAGGTCAGGCCGTGGCGGGCCGCATCGCGCGGGCTTTTCAAATTCACCGGCTTGCCTGCCAGCTCCACCGTACCGGCCGAGCGCGCGCGCAGGCCCAGCAGGCCCTCGAACAGTTCGGTGCGGCCAGCGCCCACCAGCCCGGCAAAGCCCAGAATCTCGCCGCGCCGCACGTCAAAGCTCACATCCTCGGCCCAGCCCGGCACCGAGAGGCCACGCACCTGAATGGCGGGCTCTCCACCCGCAGGCGCAGGCAGCTTGGGCGGGAACAAATCGGCCAGCTCGCGGCCCACCATCAGGTTGGCCATCTGCCGCCGGGTGACGCTGGCCGTGGGCTCGCGCGCCACCAGCAGGCCGTCGCGCATCACCACCACCTCGTCCGTGGTGCGCTCCACTTCGTCAAGCTTGTGCGATATGTAGATGATGGTCACGCCCGCAGCCTTGAGCCCGGCCATCAGCGTGAACAGGCGCTCCGTCTCGCCCGGGGTCAGCGTGGCGGTGGGCTCGTCCATGATGAGCAAGCGCGCATTGCGGGCCAGCGCGCGGGCAATCTCCACCAGCTGCTTTTCAGCCACGATGAGCTTCTTCACGCGCGTGTCGGGGTCCAGCGGCAGGCCCACCTGTGCCAAAGCAGCGCGCGTTTTCTCGCGCATCGCCTTGTCGTCGAGGAAGGGGCCCTTCTTGATCTCGTGGCCCAAGAAGATGTTCTGCGCAATCGTCAGGTCGTCCGCCAGGTTGAACTCCTGGTGGATGAGCACAATGCCCTGCGCCTCGGCCGCGCGCGATCCGCCGCCCGGGGCACGCACCGCGCCGTCCACCACCACCTCGCCGGTGGTCGGGCTCTCGTACCCGGCCAAAATTTTCATCAGCGTGGACTTGCCCGCGCCGTTCTCGCCCAGCAGGCCATAGACGCGGCCCGGCTGCAGCGCAAAGCCCACCCCGTGCAGCACGCGCACCGGGCCAAACTCCTTGGTGACGTTGCGGAACTCGACAGCGACGCTCATCGCGCTGCCCCCACACCAACGCCCACAGCCGTTACAGAGCCCGAACGCGACAGGCTCTCCTGCATCGCCAGCACGCCTGCGCCCACCACACCGGCATCGTCGGCCAGCGGCGCGTATTGAATCTCCAGGTGCCGCGTCGACAGCGCCAGCGACCGGTGGTACACGCTCTGCCGCACCGACGCGAGGAACAGCGGCCCCATGTCCGTCACCCGCCCCGCAATGAACACATGCGACGGGTTGAAGAAGTTGACGATGGACGCCAGCATCTGCCCCACCAGGCTGCCCGCGCGCTGGATGATCGCGTTGGCCGCCACATCGCCCGTGCGGCTGGCCTGAGCCACGTCTTCAATCGTCAGCGTGCCGGTGCTTTGCAGCCGCTCAGCCAGCAGCGCGCTTTCGCCGCGCTGCGCGGCCTCCATCGCCATGCGCGCCATGGCGGGCGCTGCGGCCATCGCCTCCACACAGCCCTGGTTGCCGCAGTGGCAGCGCGGGCCGTGCTGGTCCACACAGATGTGGCCCACATCACCCGCCGAGCCATTGGCGCCCCGGTACACCTGCCCGTGGCACACAATCCCGCAGCCAATGCCGGTGCCCACCTTGATGACCAAGAAGTTGGGCAGATTGCGCTGCAGCCGGTACATCTCGCCCAGCGCCATCAGGTTCACGTCGTTGTCCACAAACACCGGCGCGGCAAACGCCTCGCGCAGGTAGTCGCGGATCGAAAAGCCGTCCCAGTCGGGCATCAGCGGCGGGTTAACGAGCTGCCCGCTTTCAAAATCCACCGGCCCCGGCACGCCCATGCCAATGGCAATGACCTGATTGGGTGCCAGCCCGCAGCGCGCCAGCAGCTCGCGCATCAGCCCCCGCACCCGCGCCAGGATCACGCCCGGCCCCTGGCGCACATCAATGGGCTCGCGGTGCCGCGCCAGCACCGTCATGTCGGGCCGCATCACCGCCACTTGCATGCTGGTGGCGCCCAGGTCGGCGCCAATCACCACGCCCAGGGTTTCGCTTAATCGAAGGGTTTCGGCCCGCCGGCCGCCAGAGGATTCTTGCAGGCCCACCTCGTCGAGCAGCCCTTCATCCAGCAACGCCGCCACCATGGCGTTGGCCTTGCTCTTGGAATACGCCAGGCGCTGCGCCAGCGCATTGCGCGACGCGCCAGCGGACCAGAAGATGGTCTGCAAGACGCTCAGGTCTTCGGCGCCGCAGTGACTCCAGCGGGTGGATGGCAAGGCTTGTCTCCTGTCATGTTTTTGTGCAGCACCTTATGGGGATGGGTGCTTGACAGGGATGCTATGCGGTCTACTTTGGCCGGGCAAGACTGAACTTTGGCCTAATTTAGATCGAATTGACCGCTGGCGAAGGCTGCGATTCGTGCTGGAAGCGCGGCGCACATCGTGCTACCGTTCGATACAGTTTTGTCGACGAGGGAGAAAAATACTGTGAGAGCTGGAATTTGGCTACAAATTGAAGGTAATCAGGCCGATGACGGGGAACTGGACTTGGTGGACGCTGCGGCAGTGCTCGAAGGATTCGCTGTTTCGCTAAATATCGTAGGACATGCATTTGTTCATGATAATGAAGTCCGAAATCGTGTTCCGATAAGAAATGACTTCAGCACAACATTAACCGCCGCCAAAAAGGGCTGCTTCGAGCTACAGATGGATATCTCGTTTGGCGAAAAAGCCATTGCACACCATGGCAGCAGCGTAATCGTCTCTCGATTCTGGGACTATTTATCTTTGTCAATGGCTGTGACCGCAGGTGTCAACTACGACCCGACCACCCCCTGGGGTACGCATTTGAACTCAGAAGAACCTTTTATATTTGACGACATTGCATCAAATATCGAGACGCACCTTTTGGAAGTGCACCGCCCAATCTGGTCAAAAAGCGCTCAAACAGTTAAAATCGTCCGCCCAAAAGTTGGCGAAAAATTAGTATTCAATCGCGATACGTTGGACTACATTTCCGTATCAAATAAGAGCCCGGATCTGGAATACTTGGTAGGCAATGTCACCAAGTACAACATCCTCACAGGGAGGGGGCGCGCTTACTTTAAAAAGTACGAGCGAACTGTTCCATTTTTTATTAAAGATATTTTGGGCCCAGGGCACCATGCACACTTGCAGGCTGCAGAATCGATGAGAGAAGCCGCTGTTGCTGGGCTAAGAGAAGGTGGTCAGCGTCTTTTCGGTGTATACGCAGTGACGGGAAGTCGTGATCAAGTGAAGCGAGTTACCGTAGAAGGAATTAGCGAGTTACCTCATGGCTGACGAAGCATTATTTTGCGCATCCATTAAACCGCCATTGCTCGAAAAATGCATGACAATGGCAGAATGGTCTGCCACTTGGCAATCGCTGGGAATATTAATTACGTTATGCGTCGCCATTGGCGCCTTGATCAAATACTTTATAGACAAATCCACGGTTCGTGACCAGGCAGAGAAAAGCCATAAGCTTGAAAGAGTAAAATTCTTTTTAGATCAACATCGCCGCCTATTCGATGACGAAGATCTGAAGATTGTGCTTCAGTATCTCGACGGCGATGACCCCCGTTTAGCAGGCGAAGAATGCTGGGAGAGAAATAGAAAATTCGCAGTATTCATTGAAGAGGTCGAATTATTAATTCGCTCAGGAATGCTCGATGCTGATGCATGTCAATATATGTTTGGGTATTACGCAAACTGCGCATTCAATGGGCAGAATTTTCGCCGAGGCCTGAATTTTGATGAAAATCATTGGTTCTTATTTTCAGAATTTGCAAAAAAATACGAACAATTTTCACAACAATCGAAATTAGATTCAGCATGGAAATTTTCTCTGTAAATCGCCGTTTTAGCTAGATTCGATGTCATGAACCAACACGCGCAACCCACCCCCTAAACGCAAACCCCATATAAAACATCCGCACATCGCCAAACCCCGCCTCCCGCAAAACAGCCTCATCCTCCTCCGGCGTCAGCACCGCCAGCTCCGCAGCCACCTTGTCCCGCGCCCTGGCCGCATGCTCTAGCGCCACGCCGGACGCCACCTGAAACGCGGCATAGCGCGACAGCCACAGATCGCGCTCACCTGCCCCGCCATCGCCTCCGGGGCCTGCACCATCCGCCACGCTCAGATGCGCCACCACCAGCGGCGCGCCGGGCTTCAAACGCCGCCGGATCTCTACCAGCGTGGGCACGCGCTCCTCGCGCGGCACAAAGTGCAAAGTCAGCAGGCACGTAGCGCCATCAAACGGCCCGGCCGGTGCGGTCTGCACATAGCCGTGGTACAGCGCCACGCGGTCGCCCGATACACCCGCGCTTTGCAGCCGCTGCGCCGCCAGGTCCAGCATGGGCTGGCTGGGGTCCACGCCGTCAAAGCGCCAGCCGGGGTGCGCCAGCGCCATGTCCTCCAGCTCCAGCCCGCCGCCTGCGCCCACCACCAGCACGCGGCCGTGGGCGGGCACGCGCTCGGCCAGCAGGATGCGCGACATGCGCAGCAGGCCGTCGTAGCCGGGCACGTTGCGGCGCGGGCCTTCGGCGTAGCGGGCGACGGCGGCGGGGTCGGTGAAGGCGGATGGGGTGTGGGGGTGGGTCATGTGGCGGGTGGTGTGACGGTGGTGCTGGCGGGAGGGCCTCACTGGCGCGTGGCGGCCCATGGACGCATGTTTTGAGTCAAATGAGCCGCAAGCGTTGGTGCAATATGCGGTAGCAGCTACTCAATTAATAGCAACCTGTACTCTAAGCGCGGCTTTTCAGCGCATGCTACCATCACGCAACTTTTAATGTTTCATGAAACGAGACAGCCGACTTTCCAACGTTCTCCACGCGCTGCTGCACATGGCAGAGATGGAGGGGCCCGCCACGTCGGAGGCGATGGCGCAGGCCATGCGGACCAACCCGGTGGTGGTGCGCCGCCTGATGGCGGGGCTGCGCTATGCGGGCTTTGTGACGTCGGCCAAGGGGCATGGCGGGGGGTGGGTTCTGTCGTGCCCGCTCACCGACATCACGCTGCGCGACATCTACGAGGCGCTGGGCGCGCCCACGCTGCTGGCCGTGGGCAACAGGGTGGAGAGCCCCGGCTGCATCGTCGAACAAGCGGTAAACCGCGCGCTGACTGACGCCTATCAGGCGGCCGAAGAGGCGCTGCTGGCGCGGCTGGGTGCGGTGACGCTGGCGCAGCTGTCGGCCGAGTTTCATGAACGCATGGTGGCCGGGTGCCACGGGCACAAGGAGATTTCTCATGGCGACGGCAGCAGCATTGATGACAACGACAGCCACCCAGGCGTTTGACGTGATCGTGGTGGGCGGCAGCTTTGCGGGCCTGTCGGCCGCAATGCATTTGGCGCGCGCCCGGCGGCGGGTGTGTGTGGTGGATGCGGGCCAGCCGCGCAACCGGTTTGCGGCGGCGTCGCACGGCTTCTTTGGCCAAGACGGCGAGCCGCCGCTGGCGATGATCGAACAGGCGCGGCGCAAGCTGGCGGCCTACCCCACGGTGACGTTGCGGCAGGGCACGGTGGTGTCTGCCAAGCCGCAGCACAGTGCGGGGTCGCCCGAGAACGGGTTTGAAGTGGTGCTGGACGATGGCGCCACCATGGAGGCCCACAAGCTGGTGCTGGCCTTTGGGGTGCAGGATGGTTTGCCCGAGATTGCAGGCCTTCGTGAGCGCTGGGGTGCATCGGTGCTGCACTGCCCGTACTGCCACGGCTACGAGTTTGCGGGCCAGCGGCTGGGCGTGCTGTACCACTCGGCAGGATCGGCCATGCACGCGCAGCTGATTGCCGACTGGGGCCCGACCACCCTCTTCCTGAACGGCGACACCACGCTGGAGAGCACCGAGCGCGCGCGGCTGCTGGCGCTGGGCATCACCATCGAGCCCGCACCCATCGCCGCGCTGGAAGGCCCCGGCCAGGCGCTGCAGGGCGTGCGGCTGCAGCCCACCGGTGGCGGCAATGCGCGTGTGGTGCCGCTGGCTGCGCTGTACGTGGCCGCGACTACCCGCCCCGCCAGCCCGCTGGCCGAGCAACTGGGCTGCGCGTTCGACGAAGGGCCCATGGGCCCTTACATCCGCACCGATGCCAACAAGATGACCACCGTGCTCGGCGTGTATGCAGCGGGCGACCTGACCCTGATGCGGCACAACGCCACGCTGGCCTCGGCCGAAGGCGTTCTGGCGGGCGTGGGGGCGCACCAGGCGCTGGTGTTTGGCGGCTGAAAGTTGTGCAGGGCCAAGGGCGCTGTTCCAGACCTTTGCGTACAGGAACAGCGCCAGATTGACGCAGCCCGTACTGGCCGCCTACACTGCCCACCTCGCATCTGATCCTTGAGATCGGAGCGAACCGCAAAGCCCTCCACCACTGTCGAGGGCTTTTTTTCGTCCGTCGCATGGAAAGCTCTCTCTGCTTGCAGGGAGGGCTTTTTGCTTTTTTGGGAGCCCTTTCTCATGCATACCGCTTCAAGCCACGCCGCCGTCGCAGCCGTTGCCCGCACAGGCCCTCGCGTTCACCTGGTCATCGGCCCCGTGGGCGCAGGCAAGTCCACCTTTGCCCGCCAGCTGGTGTACCTGCACCGCGCCGTCCCGCTGAACCTGGACGACTGGATGGCCACGCTGTTTTCAGCCGACCGACCTGGTCAGCCCGGTGCCGATGTAATGGCCTGGTACGTGCCCCGCACGCTGCGCTGTCTGGCGCAGATCTGGAAGACGGCCGAGGCCGTGCTGCACGCGGGTGGCGACGTGGTGCTGGAGGTGGGACTGATCCAGCAGCACCAGCGCGATGCGTTTTACGCCCGCATGGGGCCATGGGCCGATGCCATGGTGGTGTATGTGCTGGACGCACCGCGCGAGGTGCGGCGCGCGCGCGTGTTGCGGCGCAATGCCGAGCAGGGCGCCACGTTCTCGATGGTGGTGCCACCGCACATCTTTGAGCTGGCCAGCGACCTGTGGCAGCCGCCGGACGAAGTGGAGTGCGCGAACCGTAGCGTGGTGTGGGTGCCCGTGGCAGACCACAGGGCTTGAAGACATGGCGCAGGCCAGGCTGCGATCTGCCGCAGTGGCCCGGCGCTGCGGTGGTCGCGCAGCTCAGGCCTGGGCCACCTGCTGCAGCAACGCGTCAAAGTTGCCATACAGGGCCTGGCCGCCCAGCACGCGGCGGCGGCCGGTGGCGGCGTCGCCCACTGCCAGCTGTGGCACGCCTTGCGCGCCCAGGGCTTGCATGTCGGCACGGGCGGCTGCCACGCGGTGCAGCACGGCGGCGCGCAGAGCGTCGGTGGGCTCGCGTACCAGCGCTGCGGCGGCATGCAGGCCCAGGGTGCCCAGCACGTCGGCCAGCACGGTGAGCGCTGTGGTGTCGCGCCCGTCCACGTAGCGTGCACGCTGAAACGCCTGCAGTGCCTCCAGCTCGCGTGCGGGCTCGGTCTGTGCCACGGCGGTGAGGGCCAGCGTGGCAGGGCCAGAGTCAAAACGCCCGGAGGGTTGAGCCAGCACCTGCTCGCGGTAGGCCTGGCTGAACGGCTGGCCGGTGAGCTGCGCGATGCGCTGGTCGTTGGCCCAGGCGTAGGCGGTAAATTGCGCGTCCATGGGCCGGGCGCCGGTGCCTGCAAACAGGCCGGTGGGCGCCAGCGCCACCTGCACGCCGGGCGTGGCCTGAAAGCGGGCCAGCACGGGCGCAGCGGCGTAGCACCAGCCGCACAGGGGGTCGAACAGGTACGTGACGGTGGCGGGGGGCGTGGAGGGCATGGGTCAGGGTCTCTCTTCAGAATCTTCAGGATCAGGCGGTGTGGATGCGGCCGGTGTCCCTGGGGGTGCAACCTGGGCAAGGTGTGCGGCCAGTGCGCCTTCAAACGCTGCGATTTCTTCGGCCAGCGCGCCCCGGCTGCGGAAATGGCGGGCGGCACGGTCGTACCAGTTTTCGGCGTCTTCCAGGTCGCCCTCTTGCAGGTGCAAGATGCCGTGCAGCCAGGCGGCGAGCATGGAGCCGTCGTGCTGCACCAGATCGTGCGCCGCGTTCCAGCGCCCGGCGTGCAGGTGCTGCAGGACCTGGTGAAGGGGGTGGGTGGCGGTCACGATCAGGTGCTCCTACTTGGGTTTAGTTCGCAGGCGGGGTGAACATGGGGTTGCCACTGGCGGTGGGGGTGACCTCTTGCTGCAGCACGTCCCAGTGCTCGACGATCTTGCCACCGTACAGGCGGAAGATGTCCACCCCCACCATGGGCTTGGGGCCCATGCCCGAGTAGCGGCCATGCATCATGACCAGGTCGCCCTCGGCCACCACCATGCCGGGCTCGTACTTGAAGTCGGGCGGCAGGCTTTTGATCCACCCGCGCAGCACCTCGGCGCCATTGGGCACGGCGGGGTTGTGCTGGATGTAGCTGGGCGACCAGTACTTGTCGATGACCGACGCGTCGCGTGTGATGAACAGGCCCTTCATGCCGGCCACCACGATGTCTTTGTTGGTGGTCTGGGCGAAGGCGCTGGCGGACGCAAAGGCTGCCACGAGCGATGCGGCGATGAGCAAGGTCTTGACGGGCTTCATGGGGACTCCTTGGGTGAGTACAGGGGAGGGAAAACTGTGGGTGCGGCCGTTGAGGGGTGGCTTACCACTTCATCTCGCCCTTGTTGACCTTGGCGCCGATGTCCAGCGACAGGCCCATGGGCGCTGCGGGGTAGGCCTTCTTCATCGCGTCGATCAGCTCCGCGCTGGTCTTGGTGGCGGCGGCGTTTTTCTCGAACGCTTGCAGGTAGCCCTTGGTGTAGGTCACGTTGCTGGCGTCCAGCGCCGTGCCTGCGGGCATGTGGCCCGGCACCACCACCGTGGGCTGCAGGGCAGCCATTTCGTCGAGCTGGGCCACCCAGGCGCTGCGCTCGGCGGAAGTCTGGGTGTCGGCCGTCCACACATGCATGTTGGTGCCAAACACACCGATGTTGCCCACCACGGCCTTGATGGATGGAATCCACGCATAGGGGCGGTGTGCCAGCGGGCCGGTGGTGCCACGGATCTCCACCGCCTGGCCATCCACGCTCAGCGTGTTGCCAGCAATCGCCTTGGGCAGCACGGGCGTGCGTGGTGCGTTGGCACCCATCTTGGGGCCCCAGAAGGCGAGCTTGCCGGCGAGCTTAGCGTTGATCTTCTCCAGCACAGCGGGCGTGGTCACCACGTCGGCTTGGGGGAAGATTTCTTTCAGCGTCTCGACGCCGAAGTAATAGTCGGGGTCGGCCTGGCTCACGTAGATGGTCTTCAACTCTTTGCCGGTGTCGAGCACGTTGGCGGCAATGCGCAGCGCATCGGCACGGGTGAAGCCTGCGTCGATGACCATGGCTTCTTTTTCGCCATAGACCAGCGTGGAGTTGACGTTGAAGCTGTTGCCGTCGGCGTTGTAGACCTTGACCTGCAGCGGCTGGGCGGCCTGGGCGCCGGTGAAGGCAACGGTAAGGGTGGCGGCGATGAGGGTGGTGCGGAACATGGTGGTTTCTCCGGTGTTTTAAGCGGCGGTGCAGAGGACGGAATGAAGTTTATTTGCACCAATCGATCCAATAAACGCGATAATTTGCGCATATTTGTTTCATATTTCGATCAAATAACAGTTCTATGGACCGCCTGACCGCCATGCATGTGTTTGCTGAAGTCGCCACCAGCGGCAGCTTCAGCGCCACGGCCGACAAGCTCGATATGTCGCGTGCCATGGTCACGCGCTATGTGGGCGAGATGGAGCAGTGGCTGCAGGCACGGCTGCTGCAGCGCACCACCCGCAGCGTGACGCT
Organism: Acidovorax delafieldii; assembly: GCF_007993815.1. GTDB lineage: Bacteria > Pseudomonadota > Gammaproteobacteria > Burkholderiales > Burkholderiaceae_C > Acidovorax > Acidovorax delafieldii. Next base: position 130,049 of record NZ_VJWE01000016.1, on the reverse strand, counting down.
GACCGATGCGGGCGAGCACGCGCTGCGCCGCTGTCAGCAAATGCTGGCGCTGTCGCAAGACCTGGAAGAAGAAACCGCCACCACCACCGAGGGCGCGCTGCGCGGGCAACTGCGGCTGACCTGCAGCGTGTCGTTTGCATTTGCGCAGATGGGCGCGGCGATTGCGGATTTTCTGGCGCAGCACCCGCAGCTCAAGATCGACCTGGACGCGAGCGAGGGCTCGCTGAACCTGGTGGAAAAGCGCATCGACCTGGCCATCCGCATCAGCGCCGAGCCCGACCCGCTGCTCATCGGCCGGCCGCTGGCGCGGTGCGATTCGGCGCTGGTGGCGTCGCCCGCCTACCTGGCCGCGCACGGTGTGCCGCAGCAACCCGCCGACCTGGCGCAGCACCGCTGCCTGAGCTATGCCAACTTTGGCAAAAGCGTGTGGCAGCTCACGCGCGGCGAGGTGGTGGAGCGCGTGGGCGTGAGCGGCCATTTCAGCGCCAACGAGGCCACGACACTGATGCGCGCAGCGCTGGCGGGCGGCGGCATTGCGATGCAGCCGACGTATCTGGTCAACCCCTACCTGCACAGCAACGAGCTGCAGACCGTGCTGCCGGGCTGGGACTTGCCGGTGATGACGATCTATGCGCTGTACCCGTCGCGCAGGCACTTGTCGCCTGCGGTGCGGGCGTTGCTGGATTTTTTGGTGGCGCGGTTTGCGGGGGTGCCATGGTGAGGGTGGCTGGTCAGGCCACACACAGCCACTACGCTTTTGATAGCTACTCAGGCATGTTGTTCTAGCGCATCCGGCCACTTTGGCCAAAAAAATGCCCCCAACCCTTGTCAGAAAGGGTTTGGGGGCCTGCAGGGGACAGCACGGCACGGGGCCGTGCGTGCAGTCACGTCACATCAGGGCAGCACGGCAGCGGCCTTGGCACGCGCAATCTGCAGGTCCGCATCGCGCTGCAGCAGCAGGCGCTGGGCCACCAGGTCGTTCGCGGCCTGCGTCACCGCCGCGACGTAGCCGTCCTGCGTGCCGTACAGCTCTTCCAGCGAAGGCCGTGCATCGCCCGCCGCCAGCCGCGCGGCACGCGTCTTGTGGAAGGGGATGAAGCTGCCCGTGAGGTTGGCCAGGTCGGTGATGCCGGGCGTGGCCACGTAGTTGAACTCGATGCTGGTGCCCAGCGGCGCACGCGCCTCCACGCTGCGGATGCCGGCGCGGGTCAGGCCCGTGCTGGCATCGACCTGCGGCACCAGGATGGCGTAGTCGCGGCCCAGGTTGCGCGGGGGCAGCACGGTGGCAATGCCAGCCTCGTCCTGCGGGATGTACTGCGGGCCAAAGTCGAACAGCGGGAAGTTGTTGTACAGGCCGCGATAGCTGAAGTCCGGAATGGGCGTCTGCACGCCGCCCACCGCCCAGGTCAGCCCCTTCATGGCCGGAAAGCTCAGCGCCTCGGGCCGCACCAGCGTGCCGTCGGCCAGCTTGGGCACCTGGCTGGCGGGTGGCTGCGTGCCGCGCACCACCCAGTCTTCCAGGTTCAGGAACAGCGCGCGGAACGTGTCGTTGAACTGCACCACCGTGCCCGTAGGGTACGTGGCGCGCGTAGGGGCATAGGCAATGCTGGCCGTGCCCCCTGCCCCGCCGTGCTGGGTGCTGGCGTAGTAGTAGATGCGGGCGTTGTCGGGCTGCGCCAGGTCCTTGGTGCCGTTGGCGTCGGTCAGCACCGGTGAGCCCTGCAGCTGCCAGAACTCGGTGCCCGACAGGCCCAGGAAGAACTTGGGGCAGGTGTTGGTGGCGGCGCAACGCTTCATCACGCCGCCCTGGCGGCCGCTGATGTCGTCGATGTAGTCCTTGTCCAGCCCGCGCGGTGCCGTCTGGCCGAAGGCTGTGTGGTCGGTGCGCAGGCCACCGCCACCACCGGGCACGGCAAAGCGGGTGTTGATGTTGGTCTGGCGCGCTGCGACGTGGGCATACATGCCGTCAAACACCTTGCCACCGTCCAGCGCCTGGTTGAAGCCCAGGTGCAGAAAGGTCTTCATGGCGTTGCCCGACTGCGAGGTGCCCTGCCCCAGCGTGTGTGTGATGCGGCCTGCGAGGGGGTTGGGGGTGCCGGTGGAATCAACCGCCTTGCTGCGGAAGAAGCTCACCGTGTCGCGCAGCGCAGCCAGGCCCACGCCCATCACTTTGGGGTCTTTGGCAACATAGACCAGCTCGTACAGATAGGCTGGGTCAAACCCGCCCTTCAGACACACGCTGGTGGGGCTGGGCGTGCCGGGGAAGGCGTTGGTGCCCGTGTCGCAGGTGGCGAACTTCCAGTCGCCGGCGGGCACAGGCACGCGCGCATCCGTCTCGTTGGCACGGCGGGTGAGCGAGTAGCCGGGCTGCGTGTTGTCCAGGCTGGCGGGTTCGTACGGAATCATGGTGCCGTTGAACACGCCGCCGGGCAATGTCATTGCGGGGCTGGCGGTGGTGGGCACTAGCTCGGCGCGGTAGGGGCCGGTGATGCTGCTGCCGTCCTTGTTCTTGGCCACGGGCACCGTCACCGTCAGGCGCGCGGCGGTGCTCTTGGGCACATCGCCTTGCCAGGCCGAATACAGCATCACATAGCCGCGCTCCAGGTACACCGCATCGCTCGGCGTGGCCGTGGGGTTGAGCATGGTGAGGATGTTGCCGCGATTGGGTGCGTCGTAGCGCAGCACGCCGCTGGCCTTGGCCATGTTCTTGGGCTTGAGCATGACGAAGTCGGCCTGGTACTCGACCATGCCGTTGGCGTTGGTGGGCGCCAGGGCCAGGTCCTGGATGACGGCGTTCTTGGGGTCCTTGGGGTCCACCTCGCCGCTGATGGTGCCGGTCACGCGCTCGTATTCGCCCACGTCGCCATAGGTGCCCGGAAAGGCCTCGGTGGCGGTGATGGCCAGCTTGAGTGCGGGGCCCTTGGGCGCATCGTTGCTGGAGCCCCCGCAGGCCGTGATGGCGGCTGCAGCGGCGGCCGTGAGCGCGAGTTTTCCGAATGCACGAAGAGGTTTCATGGTGTCTGTCTCCTTGGATGGATGATGGCGCGGGCCGCTGGAACGGCTCTGGAACAAAACGGCAGCGTCTGTTGCGCTGCGCGCGGGCAAGGCTTCGCCCAGACCTGCCAGCAAAGGCAGGCTGAGAGAAGCTAAAACGGGAATGAAACGGCCCGGTGGGTGGGCCTGGCTGGTGAGCCGGTGGATGGGCCGGTGGCTTATTCGGCCTCGATACCGGCGGCCTTGATCACCTTGCCCCACTTCTGGGTTTCGGCGGCCTGGAACTTGGCGAGTTCATCGGGCGTGGTGGTCCAGGCTTCGGAGCCGGCGTTGTCATAGAAGCTCTTGGCCGCAGCGCTCTTGGTGGCGGCGGTCAGCAGCTCATTCAGGCGCGCCACCACCGGCGCGGGTGTGCCTGCGGGCACGTAGGCCGCAAACCAGTAGCCCATGTCGTAGCCCTTCACACCGGCTTCGTCGATGGTGGGCACGTCGGGCAGCTGGGTGCTGCGCTTTTGCGTGGAGTAGCCCAGCGCGCGCAGCTTGCCTGCCTTGACCTGCGGCACGCCGGTGGAGGTGTCGGTGATCATCAGGTCGATCTGTCCGCCCAGCAGGTCGGTGATGGCCAGCGGGTTGCTCTTGTAGGGCACGTGCAGGATGTCCACAGCCGCCAGCTGCTTGAGCATTTCGCCCGCCATGCGGCTCGATGAGCTGCCGCTGCCAAAGCTGAGCTTGCCGGGGTTCTTCTTGGCAAAGGCCAGCAGCTCGCCCACGTTTTTGTACGGTGCGCTGGCGTTGACCACCAGCACCTGCCCCCCTTTGCCCAGGCCAGTGACGGGGGCGAAGTCCTTCACCGGGTCGTAGGAGAGCTTTTTGTACAGGTGCTCGTTGGCGGCGTGTGTGGTGTTGGTGGTGATGAGCACGCTGTAGCCATCAGCCGCCGACTTGGCCACGGCCGACGCGGCGATCATGCCGCTGGCGCCCGACTTGTTGTCGATGACCACGGGCTGCTTGGTGTCGTTGGTGATGGACTGGCCCAGCGCGCGCGCCAGCTGGTCGGTGGCACTGCCTGCGGCAAAGGGCACGACAAAGGTGATGGCCTTGGCCGGGTAGGCACCGGTCGCCTGGGCGAGCGCAGCGGGGGCGTGCAATGCGCCCAGCGCAAGTACGGCAGCAGTGGCCAGCAGAGCGCGGCGGGGGGATGAAGGGGTCATGTTGTCTCCTGGTGTTGGTATGGATGGGAAAGAAAAGACGGGCTACACGGAAGGGCCGCCGAAGTACGTCGACAGGTGTGCGGGCACGGTGACAGGCATATCGAGCAGCAGGTAGCTCAGTGCCTTGCCGTGGCTGTCGAGGTTGAGCGAGTCGTTCACGCCGCCGTCAAGCACATCGTCCAGCACGAGGTTCATGGCCTGCAACTGGGGCAGCAGGTAGCGTGTGACCCGGCGCGGGCGGCGCTGCGCAAACTGCTGTGCCACGGCGGCCTCGGTGACTTGTTCGACCAGCACATCCCACAGCGCGGGGTGCCAGGCGATGACGCTGATGTTGGAGCGGTTGCCTTTGTCGCCCGTGCGGCTGTGGGCCAGGCGATACAAGGGAACAGTGACGGTAAGGTTTGTAGTGGTCATGGCTTGAGTCCTCAATCCACCATCTCGAAGTAAACGGACACGGCCTCGCGCGGCACCAGGCACGAGACGGTACCCAGGCGCGGTCGCATCGCCGTGCGCACGCCGCCACCGCCTGCAGGGCCGCAGGTGTAGAGCGCGGTCATCTCGCGCACCAGGCGCTGGGCGATGGCGTGGTCGCGGTGCTGCAGGGCCACGCGCAGGCGCACATCGCGGGCTTCGTCGTTGCCGTGGGCGGATGCATCCAGCCAGCGGCTGGTGTCGTCGCCAAAGATGCTGGTCACGCCAATCAGGTCGATGCGCAGCGGGCCCAGGCCGTGCAAGCGCTCGCGCAGCACCTCGCCCGCCAGGCGGGCGCGGGCCTCGGCGCGCGGGCCGGCGTAGGAGATTTCGCCCTCGGCAAACCAGCCCGATTCAAAACACACGTTGACCTTGAGCGTGGCGGGCCGCGCATGGCCCTGCACGCCCTCCAGCCGCACAGCGTCGGCGCCCACCGTGGTCACGCGGGCGGTGGTGATGTCGGCCACCACATCGGGCGTGAGGTACGCCGCCGGGTCGTGCAGCTCGTACAGCAGCTGCTCCTTCACCGTGCGCTCGGTGATGCAGCCCCCTGTGTTCGGGGGCTTGGTGATGGTGCAGTGGCCGTCTGCGTCGATCTCGGCGATGGGGTAGCCCAGTTGCGCCAGGCCCGCCACGTCTTTGTAGCCAGGGTCGGCAAAGTAGCCGCCCGTAACCTGGGCGCCGCATTCCAGCAGATGCCCGGCCATGGTGGAGCGCGCCAGCCGATCCCAGTCGTCCAGCGCCCACCCGTAGTGCGCCAGCGCGGGGCCCAGAACCAGCGACGGATCGGCCACGCGGCCGCAGACCACGATGTCGGCGCCAGCGCGCAGCGCATCGGCAATCGCCTGCGCGCCAATGTAGGCGTTGGCACTCACGATGGGCTCGGTGGGCATCGCGCTGCCCAGCGCGCCCTGCAGCAGCGCGCGGTGTTCGGGGCCGCTCAGGTCGTCGCCCTGCAGCACGGCAATGCGCGGGCGGGCCAGGCCCAGCTCGGCCGCCAGCGCGTGGATGCGACGCGCGGCACCGTGCGGGTTGGCCGCGCCAAAGTTGCTGACGATGCGCACGCCGTGCGCCAGGCACTGTGCCAGCACGGGGCGCAGCAGGTCCACCAGCAGGGGTTCATACCCCGCATCGGGGTCAGTGCGGCGCGCGAGCTGGGCCAGCGCCAGCGTGCGCTCGGCCAGCGTCTCGAAGATGAGCACCGCAGGCTGGCCGCTGGCGATGAGCGCCTGCACCACGGGCAGGGCCGCGTCGGTGCGGTCGCCCGAGAAGCCGGCGGCGCAGCCCACCAGCAGGTTGGTTTTATGGTCGTTCGGCATGAATCCGTTGTCTCCTGACCGTGAATGTAGGAACATGGCTGTATTCTGTGAAATCGATTGTTACGATGAATCCATCTGAAATTCAGATGAATCACAACCACCCCGCATGAGCGCCCCTCATCTCTCCAGCCGCCAGCTCGATGCCTTCCTCGCGCTGGCCGAGCAACGCAGCTTCACGCGCGCCGCCACGTTGTGCCATTTGTCGCAGCCCGCGTTCAGCGCCCTCATCCGCGCGCTGGAGGACGACCTGGGCCTGCGGCTGTTCGACCGCAGCACGCGGCATGTGGACCTCACGCCTGAGGGGCAGAACTTTCTGGAGTCTGCCCGCCGCATCCGCGCCGAAATCACCAGCGCCCTGGCCGCCGTGCGCAGTGCCGCCACGCTGCAGCGCGGGCGTGTGGCCGTGGCGCTGCTGCCGTCACTGGCGGCAGGCTGGCTGCCGGGCGTGCTGGCGCAGTACCGCACCGCACACCCAGGCATCGAGATCGACATTGCCGATGTGCTGTCCGAGCCCTGCATCGACCGCGTGGCCAGCGGCCATGCCGACTTTGCACTGGCCGCGATCCGCGCCGACACGCCCGCGCTGCAGGCCGAGCCGTTTTGCAGCGACGACTTCTACCTGGTATGCCCCGCCGACCACCCGCTGGCGCGCAGGCGCAAGGCCATCACCGCGCAGGACCTGGCCGCGTGGCCCTTCATCCACCTCGCGCGCACCAGCAGCGTGCGCCAGTACCTGGAGGCCGCCCTGCACCCGCAGGCCATGCACACGCTGATGGAGGTGGAGCAGCTCGCCACCGTGATGGGCATGGTGCGCGCGGGGCTGGGCATCAGCGTGGTGCCGGCACTCACGCTGTTCCACTTTGACCAGCCGGGGCTGGTCACACGGCCGCTGTCGCTGCCGGGGCTGACGCGACAGATCTATCTGGTGCGGCGGCGGGACGAGAGCCTGTCGGTGGCGGCGCAGGCGCTGTATGCGCTGGTGATGGCGCAGCGGCCTTGAGGCGGCCTGCCATCTGCTATCTATTCAATAGCTCCCAGGGCATATTGAATAATCGCTTAGCGGCCATTCGGCTCAAAATTTTGCAGCGATGGCGCCGCAGCACTCCATGCGCTGCTCAATCCGGATCACGGTCGCGCGCCAGCACCGCCAGCTCCTGGTGCAGCAGCAGTTCCACCTCCGCCGGTTCAAACTGGTCCTGGAGCAGCGGGATGGCAAAGCGGTATTCGCCGCCCTCGTGTTTGCGCAGCACATAGGCCAGCTGCAGGCGTGCCAGTGACTGGCGCAGGGCCTGCGCGTCGCCCGCGATGCCGTGGCTTTGCAGCAGCTGGGCCAGGGTGACCAGGCTGGACTGGCCCGCCTGGGCCGTGTGGTAGACCACGATGCGGTCGAGGCGGCAGGCGGCTTCGTCGTGGCTCAGGCAGCCCCAGCCGGCCAGTGCGTCCTGCACGGCCTGCGAGGCCAGGGCCTGGTCGAGATGGCGCTTTTCGATCACGCGTTCGCCGGGCAACAGCGCCTCCAGGCATTCCTGGCACAGGATGGCGACCAGGTTGGCGCGCTGGCCGCTGGCGTCCACCAGGCGGTTCACCAGGTGCTCGTTGTCAAAACCCAGCCGCAGCTTGCGCAGTGGCTCGGTGGCCAGTTCGCGGCAGGCATCGCGCTCCAGGCCGCCGATGGTCAGCACCTCGCCAAAGTTGCGCAGCGGGCTTTGGTAGTCCAGCACGGCGGTGGCGTACAGGTCCCAGAAGCCCGCGAGCATGAACCAGCAGCGGCCCTCTTCGCTGAGCGCGCGCAGGGTGGACAGTTGCACGTAGCCGTTGGCCGATTCGTCACGGAAGAACAGGTCCGCCTCGTCGATGAGCAGCACCAGGCGCTTGCCCTGGTACTGCGCCTGCAGGTGGTCCACGATGGCTTCGAGCGGTGTGTCGGCGGGCAGGCCAAACTGCAACGCCATGCGTGGCGCCAGGCGGTGGTCGCGCAGCGAGACGTAGTGGCACACAGTGTGCGGGTGGCCCGCCATGCGGCGCTGCACGGCCTTGAGCAGGCTGCTTTTGCCCAGTTGGCGCCCACCCACCACCAGGTAGTTGGCGGGCTCGCGGTTGATGACGCGGGCCAGCAGTTGCGCGCGGCCGAAGAAGGCGCCTTCGCGCGTGACACCGCCGCGCGTCTGGTAGGGCGAGATGCGGGTGATGCGCAGCTGCGCAGCCAGCAGGCGCAGCAGCACTTGCAGGGCGTCGCCGCCAATCAGCCATTCGGTCTGGCTGGCGCTGTCGGCCATCACATGCAGGTTGGCGCGGTCTTGTGCGTGGGCGTGCAGCAGCGGCCAGGGGGTGTCCACGCTGTGCTCGCTCAGGATCAACAGCACGTCGCTGCCGGTCTGCACGGCGCGCAGCTGGCGCAGCACGGTGGCTTCGTCGATGCCGTGCGTGGGCACAAAGACCAGGCAACGGTCCAGCGACACGGGCAGGTCGGGCGGGAACGACCACTCAAACACCGCACCGGGCAGCGCCCAGTCGGTGCTGGGCTGGCAGCGGGCGGACACGCGTTCGGCCAGCGCGCGGGCCAGGGCCGGGGCGCGCTCGCTGCCCGTGGCCTGGGCGCAGGCCACCGCGCGGCGCCAGTCCACCAGGCGGACATCGGCGGCCTGCAGCGTGGGTTCCAGCCGCCGCAGCCAGCGCAGCAGCCGGTCGATCTGCGGCAGGCGCGCCAGCGGTGTGCGGCGCAGGCGCGCGGGTCGCAGCTGGCCCGCACCGATGAGCGGGTGGCGCACCACCCACAGCACTGCACCCACGCCAAAAATGACAGCGCACCACGTGATGAGCGAGCGCATCCAGCCGAAGGGGTCTGCGTCCGGCACCGGCTTGGCAGGCTCGAAATCGTCGGTGCTTCCTTGCTGGCAGTTGATGGGCAGGTAGCCCTGCGGGATGGGCGGGCTGCCGGGGCGGCAGGTCCAGGTGTGGGTGCCGGGCTGCAGCTCCACCACCACCTGCGTGCCCGCCAGCTTGCCAAACTCAGGGTTGTGGGCAATGTCGGCCTGCAGCACATTGGGGCGCGGGGAGGTAACGCGCAGCTGCGGGTTGGCAATGGGCGGCGCGTACTTCTGAATGTCCGCGGGCCAGGCATCCAGCTCGTTGCGGGCGTTGACCATCGCCACACGCCACTGCACAAGCTCGCCCCACAGCGGCCCCACATTCATCGCCGCCATGAACCTGCCCCGCGTGGCCGGGTTGTGCTGGGGCGTGAACACGGCGCTGGCCACAAACAGCGTGACCAGCGCAATGACCACGGCGCGCACCACGGGCCGGGACAGCCAGGGCGTCAGTCGGCCGAGCATGAATCCAGCACCATCCAGCCGGCCTCGCGCACCGTGGGGCTGCGCCAGTGCAGCCGCGCCGCGTCTCCCACGCCGCGCGCAAGGATGAGGTTGCCCCAGAACAGGCTGCGCAGGTCGTCGTCCTGCAGGTAGGGTCGTGCGCGGCCGAGGTCGTCCGCGCCCAGCAACTGCTGCAGGCGGGCCCGGCTGGCTGGCACCTGCGCCAGCGGCAGAAACGTTTGCCACAGGCGCGGGCTGCTGGCCAGGTGGGTGCGCAAGGCGCTGAAGGCGGGCTGGCCTTCGTGCAGACTGGCGCCCGCGCCGGGGTGGTCCACCAGCCATTGCAGGCCTTCTTCAAACAGCGCGGGGTGGCCGCCGCTCAGGGCCTGCAGCGCGGCCACCACCGGCTCGGACCAGGGCTGCTCGGGCCAGCGGTGGCGGGCCATTTGCAGCAGGTCGGCAAGCGACGGGTCGGGCCAGTGGTGGACCTGGGCGATGTTGAGCAGCGACAGGTCGCCACTGCGGTACTTGAGGTCGGCCAGCGCCTGCCCGCCGCACAGCAGCAGGTGCAGGCGGCCGCTGTGCATTTCGCTCAGGCTGCGCAAAATGCCCGCCAGGGTTTCGCGCAGCGCGGGCGTGCCCTGCTCGAAGCGGCTGACCAGGCAGAAGATGCGCTCGCCCGCCAGCAGGCGGCGCTCCAGCGCGGATTCAAACTCGTAGTCCGACGCCACATCGCCCAGCCCGCACTGGCGGCCGATGGCCGCGAAGTATTCGGCAGGCACCGTGCTCACGCTGTAGGGCGGCTGGATGTGCAGCACCGAGCCTTCGCCGTATTGCGCGCGGGCGCGCTGCAGCAGCTCGTGCCGGAACGGCGGCTGCCCCCAGTGCGCGGGCGACAGCAGCAGCGAGATGGGGTATGGCACCGCCTGGGCCAGTTGCGCAAACACCTTGTCCTGGAACGCAGCAAACGGCTGCGCACCGGTGGATTCGGCCTGCAGGGGAAATTCTGGCGCAAACCCTGCGGCGCTGAGCAGGCGGTTGGCCTCACTCTCCGTCAGGCGCAGGTACCGGGTGCAGGCCACCAGCTTGTCGCGCGAGCGCGGGTTGGGCACCGAGATGCCGTTGCGCCAGTTGTTGACGGCCTCACGGCTCAGGCCAATTTCGGTGGCCACCCCGGAGGCGCTGGCGCGGATGCGCCGCATGTAGACCGACAGAAGATCGGCAAAGGAATCGGGGGACATGGAGTTGTGGACTAACGAAGGCGGGTACACCGAGCCAAAACCAAGGGCTGCGAAAAACATGGGGATGGTGGGCAGGCATTGTCAGCCTTGCCAGACCACCGCCATCCCACTGCGCACTGCGGATGCACTACGCCAGGCGCTGCACCATGGGCCAGGCCTTGTAGCTGGCGAGGCCACAGGCCGTGAGTACCGGGCTGTACAGCACCATGGCGCCGACCACCGACATCAGCCAGCCGGGCTCTTCGTACTCGTCGGTATCGTCGGCCTTGGCTGTCGCGCCCTCCTTCAAGGGCTCCTTGCTGCGCCCCTCTTCTTGGCCCTCGCCCGAATCGCCGGTCATCTCCTGCACCAGCATCACGGCCACCACCAGCAGCGAGACGGCCAGCAGCGCCAGGTAGCCGTATTGCAGCGCGGGCTGCGTGAGCGGGTAGAAGTAGCCCGCCAGCAGCGCGGCCGGGGCCAGAAAGAACACGTGCATCATGAGCCGGTACCAGGGAATGCCGTCCGTCGGCCTTTCCAGCGCCCCCATGACCATGCGGTAGGTCAGCGCCCCCAGCACAAAGATCACCCCACCCCACCATTCGATTTGCGTCAGCATGTTGTTGTTCTCCCGAGATGCTTTTACTGCGCTGCCACCACCGTGGGAGGGCCGTCGTCGCCAGGCTGGTCGGCGTCATCGTCTCCGTCGTCCCCGCGCAGCGCCTTGTGTTCGGTGGCCATGTAGTACAGCGGCAGCGCCACGGCCAGCACCAGCCCCAGGCCCATCCACAGCCAGAAGCCCTTGAACAGCAGCACGGTGACCACCGTGAAGACCACTGCGTGCACCAGCCCCTTGAGCCCGGCGCGCAACAGCAGCACGGCCATCAGGCCCTGCACGGGCGACTTGCCGCTTTTGCCCATCGCCTTCGCCATCTCGACAAACGCCTCGGCCGCCTCCTGGGCCTCGCGCTTGCGCTTTTCTTCCTGCAGGCGCAGCTTGGCCACAGCCAGCGGCTTGGCCGGGTCTTTGGAACAGACGTAGCGGTCTTCGGCCTCCCCGTCCTGGCCTTCTCCGTCCTGATGCGCGGGCTCCACCACAGCGCGCCACTGCGGGTTGGCGTCCATGAACGCCCGGCGCGACACCCACTGGCCCCGGTCGAAGTGCATGCGCTCGGTTTCACCGACCTGGTCGTAGAACACCTCCAGCACCGCAGCCCGCAGGCCGTGGGCGAACAGGGTCTCCAACGCGCGCAGCGGCAGGTCGTCGTGCGTGCCGGTGTCGAACCGCAGCGTGAGGTGACCGGGTTCGGCAACCGCCTCCTGGTTGAACCATTGGGCATCCCACAGCGCATCGAGATCGGCGCCGCCAAGCTTGTCGGCCCAGCGCCGTGCCTGCTCGGTGTTGCCCGTGGCAAGGTACTGGTAGACCAACTGGCCCATCTTGAGCTTGATCGGGTCTTCGAAGAAGAGGTGCAGGGTATGGGTGTTTTGCGACATGGCTCTGGGGATGGGGTGGGTCCGTGTGAAAGTGCACGAATTGTTACCGCCCGATCAGGACCTGTCCCTCGCGACGTTGTCCACCCCCCACACCCTGTGCACTGGACAGGATGTCAACCGCCCACACCACCCACGCCGCCCGCAGGTGCGGCGCACCGGGCGCGCTCAGCCCTGTGCGCGCTGGGCCTGTAGGCGCGCCCGCGTGCGCAGCGCCACGTCCTTCACCCAGGGCTGGGCAGACCAGTGGCGCTGGGCAAAGGCCTGTATCTGATCGGCATACGCCAGCGATGCGCCGATCACATCTTGTCCCTGCAGGAACATGCTCTGGTGCCGGTCGGACAGCACAAACTGCGCGCTGTGCCCCGCGCTGCGCACCATGCGCTGCTGCACATCAATGGTGATTGCCAGGGGGCCCTGCAGCTGCGCAGCCTGCGCCTTGAAGGCCTGCACATCCGCCTCGGAAACCATGGCCAGCAGCAGGCGGTTGTTGAGCGCATTGGAGTAGAAGATTTCGCCGAAGCTTGACGCCACCACGGCCCTGAAGCCGTACTGCTGCATGCCCCACACCGCGTGCTCGCGGCTGGAGCCGCAGCCATAGTTGGAGCCCGCGATGAGCACATCCACCCCCTGGAAAGCCGCCTGGTTGAGGACGAAATCCGGGCGTGGCAATCCTTCCCCGTCAAACCGCAGGTCGTAAAACAGACCGGGAGCCAGACCCGACTTGTCGATCCCACGCAGGAACTGCTTGGGCATGATCTGGTCGGTGTCGAGGTTGGCAATGTCGAGCAGGGCTGCCTGGCCGTGCACGATGGTGTGGTGATCGGCGCTCATGCTGGCACCTCCAGGGTACGGACGTCGGTGATGCAACCGGTGACGGCGGCGGCTGCAGCCATGGCCGGGCTCACCAGGTGGGTGATGGCGCCCCGGCCCTGGCGGCCTTCGAAATTGCGGTTGGTGGTGGAGGCGCAGCGCTGGCCGGGGGCGAGCACGTCGTCGTTCATGGCCAGGCACATGGAGCAGCCGGGCTGGCGCCACTCAAAGCCTGCAGCCACCAGGCGCTCGGCAATGCCTTCCGCCTCGGCCTGGGCCTTCACTGCGCCGGAGCCGGGCACCACCATGGCGCGCACGCCGTGGGCCACGTGGCGGCTGCCCACAATGCGGTCCACCTCGCGCAGGTCCTCGATGCGCGCATTGGTGCAGGAGCCGATGAAAACATGCTGCACGGGCACACCCTGCAGGGACTGACCGGCGACGAGCCCGGTGTAGCGCAGCGCTTGCTCGGCGCTGCTGCGCTGCACGGCATCGGCCATTTCTTCGGGACGGGGAACCGTGGCGTTGATGGCCATGGCCTGGTCGGGGCTGGTGCCCCAGGTGACGAACGGGGCGACGTCAGCCGCGTCAAACACATGTTCCGCATCAAATGCAGCGCCCTCGTCACTGTGCAGGGTGGCCCAGTGCGCCAGTGCCTGCGCGCGCACGTCGCCCGCAATGTCGGGGGCCTTGGCCAGCACGTAGTCAATGGCGGTGGCGTCGGGTGCGATCAGTGCGCCTCGGGCGCCCGCCTCCACGGCCATGTTGCACAGCGTGAAGCGCGCCTCCACCGACAGCGCGCCAATGGCGCTGCCGCAGAACTCCACCACATAGCCGCGTGCGCCCTGCGCACCGATGCGGCTGATGACCATGAGGATCAGGTCCTTGGCCGTGGTGCCGCTGGGCAGCACACCGTCCACGCGGATGCGCATATCTTTGGCCAGGCGGTAGACCAGCGTCTGGGTGGCCAGCACATGCTCGACCTCCGAGGTTCCGATGCCAAAACCCAAGGCGCCCAGTGCCCCGTAAGTGGTGGTGTGGCTGTCGCCGCAGATGATGACCATGCCCGGGCGCACCATGCCGTGTTCGGGCGCGATCACGTGCTCGATGCCCTGCAACGGGTCGTTGGTGTCGAACAGCGGGATGCCGTGGCGGTCGCAGTTGGCCTTGAGGTTGGTGGCCTGCAGGGCCGAGGGCGGGTCCTGGATGGTGCGCCAGCGCACCGGGTGCGTGGGGATGATGTGGCTCACCACCGCCACGTTCTGCCCCGGCACGGGCACGCCGCGCCCGGCCTCGTGCAGGCCGGCGAAGGCCTGGGGGCTGGTGTATTCATTCATCAGGTGCAGGTCGCAGAACAGCAGCACGTTCTGTTCGTCCAGAACGGCCACGGTGTGCGATGCCACCAGCTTCTGGTAGAGCGTTGAGGGAGTGGTCATGGTCAGCGTCGGGGGTTGTCGTTGGGTGCGGCCTTACCGGTCGGCCAGCAGGAAGGGCAGCGCCGCGTCGAGCAGCGCATCAGGGGCCTCCTCGGCGATGTAGTGGCCGCAAGGCAGTGCGTGGCCGCGCACGTCGGCCGCCACGCGCTGCCACTCGGCCAGGGGCTGGAAGCACTGGTGCACCACGCCCTGCTCGCCCCACAGCGCCAGCAAAGGCATGGGCAACTGGCGGCCCGCATCGCGGTCGGCACGGTCGTGCACCAGGTCGATGCCCGCAGAGGCACGGTAGTCCTCGCAGATGCCATGGGCCGTGCCGGGCAATGCCAGGCAGCGCACGTACTCGGCCAGGGCGCGTGGATCGAACGGGGCCAGGCCCGCGCTGCGCCGACCCATCACGTCGCGCAGGTAGGCGGCAGGGTCGGCCTCGATCAGGCGCTCGGGCAGCGGCGCGGGCTGGATCAGGAAGAACCAGTGCCAGTAGGCGCGGGCGAAGGCATTGTTGGCCTGTTCGTACATGGCCAAGGTGGGCGCTATGTCCAGCAGCACCATCCGCTGCACGGCTGCCGGGTGGTCGGCCGCCAGGCGGTGCGCCACGCGGGCGCCCCGGTCATGGGCCAACACGGTGAAGCGCGGGTGGCCCAGGTGCTGCATCACAGCCAGCATGTCGGCGGCCATGGTGCGTTTGCTGTAGAGCGCATGCTCCGCGTCGCCCTCGGGCTTCGCCGAATCGCCATATCCGCGCAGGTCCGCCAGCACCAGGGTGAAGTGCTGCGCCAGCTTTGGCGCCACCTTGTGCCAGATGGCCGAGGTCTGCGGGTGCCCGTGCAGCAGCAGCAAGGCCGGACCGGTGCCGCCCACCAGCGCGTGGATGTACTGGCCGTCCGGCGTAGGCACGCGGCAGGCGGTGAAGCCCGGGAAAAGCGGGGTCGTCGTGGTCGTGGTCATGGGTGTCGGTGGGTAGTGCAGCGCAGGCGTGTTCACTCTGCCGTGATGCCCCGCTCCTTGATGAGCTTGGCCCATTTCGGCATTTCCTGCTCCAGCCGGGCGCGGGCCTGCTCTGGCGTCGAAGGCGTCGGGTCGAATCCATCCCTGGCCATGCGCTCTCTCAGAGCGGGGGTGTTGAGTGCCTGGTTCAGGCTGGTGTTGAGCTTATCGATGACTGGCTTGGGTGTGCCGGCCGGCGCAAACACAATGAACCAGGTTTCAAACGCGTAGCCCGGCAGACCTGCCTCGGCAATGGTGGGCACATCGGGCATCAGTGGTGAACGCTTCGTGCCAGTGACGCCCAATGCGCGCAGCTTGCCCGCCTGCACATGCGGCTGCGCTGCAGACAGCACCGGGAAGCTCATGGCCACCTGGCCGGACATGGTGTCGATCATGGCCGGGCCGCCGCCACGGTAGGGGATGTGCACGATGGGCGTGCCTGCCACGGCCTTGAACAGCTCGGCCGACATGTGGAAGGTGCTGCCCGCCCCCGCTGAACCATAGGAGTATTGCCCCGGCTTGGCCTTGAGCAGGGCCACCAGCTCCTTGACGTTTTTGGCTGGCAACGCGTTGTTGACCACCAGCACATGCTGCGAACTGGCCACCATGCCGATGGGTGCCAGGTCCTTCAGGGTGTCGTAGGGCATCTTGGCCGTCAGGCTGGGGTTGATGGCCAGGGACACGGTCTGCAGGCCGATGGTGTAACCGTCCGGTGCGGACTTGGCCACCATGTCCACGCCGATGTTGCCGCCCGCGCCGCCCTTGTTCTCGATGAACAGCGAGCCGCCCAGGGCCTTGCCCCATTCGTCGGTGATCAGGCGGGCCGCAATGTCTGCGCTACCGCCGGGTGCATAGGGCACCACGAGCTTGATGGCCTTGGCGGGGTATGCCTGGGCCCATGCGCCAGCGGCGGCAGACAAGGCCAGTGCGGCCGTGGCCACGGCGCGCCATGTTCGTGCCCGCCGGGGATGGGATGTGTTCATGGGTTTGTCTCCTGCAAGGTTCTTGTGTGGTGTTGCAGTGGCATCTTATGAGTGAGCAGGATTCACATAAAGTCATTCAAAATTACTTCATTCGTAAATCAAACACACTAATCACCCACAAGCCCATGGACGCTTTTTCCGACTTGCGGTTTTTTGCACTGCTGATGAAGGAAGGCAGCCTCGCGGCTGCCGCCCAGCAGATGGGCATCACTCCGCCGGCCGCCAGCAGGCGCCTGGCGCAGCTGGAACGGCGGCTGGGCGTGCGGCTGCTGCGCCGCACCACGCGACGCATGAGCCTGACGCCCGAGGGTGAGACCTACCTGCTCGACGGCGCGCGCATCCTCGGCGACCTGGATGCGCTGGAGCGCACCGTGGCTGGCGCGCGCAGTTCGCCACGCGGGCTCATCAAGCTGGCAGCCACGCTGGGTTTTGGCCGAATGCACATTGCCCCCGCCCTGTCGGCGTTTGCACGCGCCTACCCCGAGGTGGAGGTGCAGCTGCACCTGACCGACCGGCCCGTGAATCTGGTGGAACAAGGCTTTGACGCCGCCGTGCGATTTGGCGACCTGCCGGACTCACGCCTCACGGCCCGCAAACTGCTCGCCAACCGGCGTGTGCTGTGCGCATCGCCCACCTACCTTGCCCAGGCAGGCGAGCCCGTGCAACCGGCAGACCTGCTGGCCCACCAGTGCATCGTGATCCGCGAAAGCGACGAGACCTACGGCACCTAGCATCTGCGCCAGGGCGAGCGCCAGGAGACGGTGAAGGTGCGCGGCATGCTGAGCACCAACGATGGCGCAGCTGCCACCACCTGGGCACTGGAGGGCCACGGCGTGCTGATGCGATCCGAATGGGACGTGGCGGTCCACCTTTCTGCAGGCCGCTTGCTGCGCGTGCTGCCAACATGGTCGCTGCCGGCGGCCGACGTGACGCTGGTCTACCCCACACGCAGCGATCTGTCGGCCAAGATGCGCGCGCTGACGGACTTCCTGCGGGAGTGGTTCTCGGCACCGCCGCATGCATGAAGGCCCGCAGGCCGAAGTCATCGCGCGGGCCAGGGCCACGGCTTGAGATTTCTGCGGATGTGCCGATAACACAGCATGCAGATCTCAAGTGCAACCCCTTCGACGGGCACAGCGTCCAGCGCCAGTGCAGCCAGCAACATCAACAAGCTGCAAAAACGGATGCGCGAACTGACCGACGAACTGCGCAACGTCGCCGGACAGGACATGGAGCCCAAGGCCAAGCAGGAGAAGGTCAAACTGCTGCAGGCCCAGATCCAGATGGTGCAGCAACAGATAGCAGCCATCCAGCGCCAGCTGCAGCAAGAGCAGATGGACCGAGCCCAGGCACAGCAACAGGCCAAGGCCAGCCAGCAGCCACGATCCACCCCGGTGAACAAGCCGCAGAGCCTGCCTGGGTTGGGAGAGTCGGTCGATACCTTTGCTTAGTGCTGTGGCACTGCGCGAAGACATGCCGCGGAGCGTGCAGTCTCACGCAGTTTTGGAGAACGGCTAGGGCCTGTTCATCAAGGTCAGCGTGGCAAACGGCAGGTGGTGCATGAGCTCGCGCAACACCAGCAGCGTGCCCGCAAAGACAGGATCCTCCGGCAGGCCTTCGTGTGCGGCCGGGCGCCCTTCAGCCACAGCGGCCAGGCGGTTGAAGAGACGCTCCATGGCCTCCAGCGTCAGCACGCGCTGGGCCCCCGGCGGCACGCCCGCCAAGGTGGCCAGGTCATGCAACGCCGTATCTGCAGACCATGGGGCCCACACCTGCCCGCCGGGCAGCAGCCCTTGCAGTTGCTGGTGGCCCACATGGACCTCATCCTCCACTGCGGCAATGGCGTTCTCCAGTTCCAGAGGTGTGGGCACGGCATGGCGGAAAAACTGGCGCGCCGTGCGCTCGCCACCCAGCGGCAGACTCAGCCGCACGGACGGCATGGGGGTATCTGCCCCCGCAGCCCAGAGCACTTGGTGAGGCCCCAGGTGCAAGCCACAGCTCCATGCACCCAGCAGGCCGTTGCGCTGCGCCTGCTGGTAGCTGCGTGTGGCCGGGTCGTCGGCAGCAAGACTGTGTTGCTGCGCCTGTGCCGAGGCGGCAGGGAGCGCAGAAAGGGATGGAGAGCTGGGATGGTTCACGGGACCTCCTTGACAACATGACGGCCGAACGTGGGAGGGGTGGAGAGGCCCCACTGCCGTTGCCCTGCAGCACTCTAACCCCGCACGGGGCAGGCTGCATGCATACATCGATGACAACGCACAGGACATGCCACACGCGGGCTGCTCAACGCCCACGCCACGGCGACAACGACCGGACAGGGACACCAGACCCGCCACACCGCCGACACCGGGCGCCAGCGCCTTCCTACACCGCGCGCATTCCACGGTCCCTACAGTCGGTTGCGAGGAGAGGGGCACAGCCAACGCGCTGGCCCCAACACCAGAACCCACCCACAGGAGAACCCGCCATGCAAGCCATCCGCACCGCACCTCGCCGCTCCCCCTGGCCACTCATCGTGGGCGCGGCTGCGTTGATGGGCGTGCTGGTGCTGTCAGCGTGCTCGACGCCACGCACACCGGATGGCGTGCAACCCGTCACGGGCTTTGACGTGGACCGGTATGCAGGGCACTGGCACGAGCTGGCGCGCATTGAAAACTCGTTTGAGCGGGGGCTGACCCAGGCCAGCGCCACGTACAGCCGCAACGCGGACAACACCATCAAGGTGGTGAACCGAGGGTACGACCCGGTGCGCAAGCAGTGGAGAGAGGCCGAAGGCCGGGCAGAGTTTGTGGACAGCCCCGACCGGGCCGCACTCAAGGTGTCGTTCTTCGGACCGTTCTATGGCGGCTACAACGTGGTGGCGCTGGACGAAAACTACCAGTGGGCGATGGTGGTGGGCTCCAGCACCGACTACCTGTGGGTACTGTCACGCACACCCACCCTGCCCTGGCATGTGCGCGAACACCTGATGGAGCGCGCGAAGGCCCTGGGAGTGGATGTGAGCAAGATCGTCTGGACGCAGCCCGGTGCAGAGCAACATGCGCGCCGGGTGGCGGTCAGGACCTGAGGACAGCGCAGCGGGGCTTGAAGGCTTGCGGCGCCCAGTCAACAGCTCGGCGCCGATGGCACCAGATTATCAAAAATGATAGCAGCCAGGGCATATTGCACTAGCGCCTGCGGCAGATTTTGCCTGAAAATCACCCACCAGGCACTGTGGCGGCAGCTACCAGACGCTGGGTGTACGGGTGCTGGGGGGCATCCAGCACATCGGCCACGCTGCCACTTTCTAGTACTGCACCGTCCTTCATCACCACCACATCGTGCGCCATGGCGCGGATCACATCCACGTCGTGGGTGATGAGCAGGTAGCTCAGGCCCTTTTCTTTTTGCAGGCGCTGCAGCAGGCCCAGCACCTGCTGCTGGATGGTCACATCGAGCGCGCTGGTGGGCTCGTCCAGCACCAGCACCTGGGGCTGCACGATCAGGGCGCGCGCAATGGCCAGCCGCTGGCGCTGGCCGCCGGAGAATTCATGCGGGTAACGCTCGAGCAGACGCGGGTACTGGGCCTCGGCCAGGCCCACCTCGTCCAGCGCGGCCTCGACTCGCACGCGGCGCTGGGCCACTGTCAGTGTGGGCTCGTGCACCTTCAGGCCCTCGCCCACGATCTCTTCGACTGTGAGACGCGGTGACAGCGATGAGAACGGGTCCTGGAACACCACCTGCACCCGGCGGCGCAGCTGCTGGTTGGCTGGTGTGTTGCGCGTGGCAGGCTGTTGCCACGCCTGCCCTCCCACCTGCAACTCACCTGCGTATGGCAGCAGCCCCAGAATGGCCTGTGCCAGCGTGGACTTGCCCGAGCCGGATTCGCCCACTACGCCCAGCGTCTGGCCGGGCAGCAGTTGCAGCGTGGCGCCTTGCACGGCCACAAACTCACCTTTTTTGAACCAGCCCCTGATGCCGGGCAATGGCGTGGGGTAGACCACGCGCAGATCCTGCGTCTGCACCACCGGCGCAGTGCCTGCGGGTGGGTCGGCCTCGACCACATCGCGGCGCGGCTGGCTGGCGATCAGGCGACGGGTGTAGGCATGCTGGGGGGCGCCGAACACGTCGGCCACTGGGCCCTGCTCTACCAGCACCCCCTGCTCCATCACGGCCACGCGGTCGGCAAAGCGGCGCACCAGGTTCAGGTCGTGCGTGATCAGCAGCACCGCCATGCCGGTCTGGCGCTGCAAGTCGCTCAGCAGGTCCAGGATCTGGCCGCGCAAGGTCACATCCAGTGCGGTGGTGGGCTCGTCGGCCAGCAAGAGCTTCGGCGCGCTGGCCAGGGCCATGGCGATCATGGCGCGCTGGCGCTGGCCGCCCGAGAGCTGGTGTGGAAAGCTGTTGGCGCGGCGCGCGGGTTCGGGGATGCCGGTTTGCGCCAGCAGCTCGATGGCGGCTTGCGCGCACTGGCCGCCGGTGAGTCCCTTCTTGAGCAGCAGGATTTCGGCGATCTGCTGGCCTATCGTCATCAGCGGGTTGAGCGCGGTCATGGGCTCCTGGAACACCATGGCGATGTCGCCGCCGCGCACGCCGCGCATCTCGCGCTCGGTCATCGCCAGCAGGTCGCCCCGCCCTTGCAGCAGGGCCTGGCCGGTGATGGCGGCATTGCCCGCCAACCGCAGCAGGCTCAACGCCGTGATGGTCTTGCCCGAGCCGGACTCGCCCACCAGTGCCAGCTTTTCGCCCGCAGCCAACGTGAAATTGACGCCGCGCACCACCTCTTTGGAGCCAAAGCGCACATGCAGGTCGTGGACACTCAACAGCGGCAGACCTGCAGCCGAGCCACCGCCGGGCCGCCCCATGGCGGCGAGAGCCCCCTCGGGGGGCAGCGAGGACACGCCAGTGCCGAGCGTGGGGGACGTCATTGGTCTGCCTTTCGTGGGTCGAGGGCATCGCGCAGCGCGTCCCCCATGAAGGTCAGCAACAACAAGGTGACCACCAGCACGCCGAAGGTGGACAACGATATCCACCACGCATCAATGCTGTTCTTGCCCTGGCTGAGCAACTCGCCCAGCGAGGGCGTGCCGGGCGGCACGCCCAGGCCCAGAAAATCCAGCGATGTGAGCGCCAGGATGGCCCCGCTCATGCGGAAGGGCAAGAACGTGACCACGGGCGTCAAGCTGTTGGGCAGGATGTGGCGCCAGATGATCTGGGTGTTGCTCACCCCCAGGGCGCGCGCCGCCTTCACATAGTCAAGCTGGCGGTTGCGCAAGAACTCGGCCCGCACATAGTCCGACAGCCCCATCCAGCCGAACAGGCTCAGCAAGATGAGCAGCAGCGCAATGCTGGGCGCGAATACCGCGCTGAAGATGAT
Organism: Acidovorax delafieldii; assembly: GCF_007993815.1. Lineage (GTDB taxonomy): Bacteria > Pseudomonadota > Gammaproteobacteria > Burkholderiales > Burkholderiaceae_C > Acidovorax > Acidovorax delafieldii. The sequence goes on along the minus strand of NZ_VJWE01000016.1, from coordinate 108,457 downwards.
GAGCAGATACAGCTCGGGCATGGAGCCCCAGATCTCGATGAAGCGCTGAAACGCCAGGTCGGTCTTGCCGCCAAAAAATCCCTGGATGGCGCCGGTGAGCATGCCCAGCAACACGCCTGTGATGGTGAGCGCCAGACCAAACAGCACACTCACACGGAATCCGTACAGCAGCTGCGCCAGCAGGTCACGTCCGCGGTCGTCCGTACCCAGCCAGTTGTCTGACGTGGGCGCCGAGGGGTTGGGCGCCTTGGCGAAGTAATTGAGCGTGTTGGGACCGTAGGGGTTCAAGGTGTAAAGCGCCCAGTTGCTGCCAGCGGAGAGGCGCTCCTTGATGAAGGGGTCCAGGTAATCGGTTGGTGTCTCGAAGTCTCCGCCGAAGGTCTTTTCGGGGTAGTCCTTGAGCATGGGGAAGTAGGTTTGCCCCTCGTAGCGCACGATAAGAGGCTTGTCGTTGCTGACCAGCTCGGCGCACAGGCTCACCAGCACCAGGGCGCAGAAGATCAGCAGGCTCCAGTACCCCAGGCGATTGCGCTTGAAACGCAGCCACGCGCGGCGGGAGGGCGAGAGCGAAGGCGATGCGGGAGCAGAACTCATCAGGGCCATGGGTTCGTTCGGGCTAGTCAAACTTCACGCGCGGGTCCACCCACACATAACAAAGGTCGCTGACGAGCTTGGTGACAAGCCCGATCAGCGTGAACAAATACAGCGTTCCCAGCACCACGGGGTAGTCGCGGCGGATCACGCTCTCGTAGCTGAGCAGGCCCAGGCCATCGAGCGAAAACAGGGTTTCGATGAGCAGCGAGCCCGCAAAGAACGCACCGATGAAGGCAGCGGGAAACCCGGTGATGATGGGGATGAGCGCGTTGCGGAACACATGCTTCCACAGCACCTGCCGCTCGCTCAGGCCCTTGGCACGGGCCGTCAGCACGTACTGCTTGCGGATCTCTTCGAGGAACGCGTTCTTGGTCAGCATGGCCGTCACGGCAAAGCTGCCCAGCACCATGGCGATCACCGGCAGCGTGATGTGCCACAGATAGTCCACGATGCGCGCACCCCAGGACAGCTCGTCCCAATTGGCCGACGTGAGCCCCCGCAGCGGAAACCACTGCAGCTGCCCGCCAAAGATGACCAGCAACGCCACACCCAGCACAAAACCCGGAATGGCATAGCCCAGCAGGATGAGCAGCGTGGTCACCAGGTCAAACCGCGACCCGGCCCGCACCGCCTTGGCCACACCCAGCGGCACGGCGACGAGGTAGCTGATGAAGAAGGTCCAGAGGCCCAGGCTGATGGAGACCGGGAGCTTCTCGACCACCAGCTGCCACACGTCCTTGTTCTGGAAGAAGCTCTTGCCCAGATCAAAACGCGCGAACTGGCCCAGCATCTGAAAAAAACGTTCATGTGCAGGCTTGTCAAAGCCGTACAAGGCCTTGATCTGCTCCAGCCGCTTGGGGTCCACGCCCTGCGCGCCCCGGTAGCTCAGGCCGCCGCCTTCGGCACCACCGCCCCCGCCAACACCAGCCTTGGCTTCGGCCATGTACTGCTCCACGGGACCGCCCGGCACAAACTGGATCACCACAAAGGTCAGCAGCAGCACGCCCAGCAAGGTAGGGAGCATCAGCAACACGCGTTTGAGGATGTAGGCAAACATGGGTGGGCTGGCGGGTGGTTATTTTTTGTCGGGCGCGGTCTGTGGCGGTATGCGTGCCCACCAGGTGTCAATGACCCAGCCCTCGCCGCTGGAGTACGGCGGCACCGTGGCGGGCTTGGCCAGTCTCCAGGCGTTGTAGGCCATGCGGTGCGTGGCCGCCGTCCATTGCGGAATGAGGTAGTGGCTGTGCGCAATGATGCGCTCCAGCGCGTGGCAGGCGGGCAGCAGCTGGGCTTCGGTTTTGGCCGAGGTCATGGCCTTGATCATGGCGTCCACCGCAGGGTTCTTCACGCCCGCAAAGTTGCCGGAGTCCTCCACGTCGGCCGCCTGGCTGCCGAACATGTCGGCAAACTCCTGCCCCGGGTTGTGGGTGCCCTGGAAGGCCATCGAGGTGATGTCGAAGTCAAACTTCTGCAGGCGCTGCTGGTACAGCGCAAAGTCCACGGAGCGGAAGCGCAAGGTGACACCGATCTTTTCGAGGTTGCGCATCCAGGGGGTGATGGTGCGCACTCCACCTTCGTTGCTGTCCATGTATTCCAGCACCATGGCCTCGCCCTTCGCGTTGCGCAGGGCGCCATCGCGCACCTCCCAGCCCGCCTGTTTGAGCAGGGCCTGCGCGCGGCGCAGGTTGGCACGCAATGACGAATCGCCGTCGGTGCGCGGGGGCACGGTCATGGGGCCAAAGGCGGTTGCGGGAATGTCTTTGCGGTAGGGCTCCATCAGCGCAAGCTCCTCGGGCGACGGACTGCCCCTGGTTTCGCACGCGGTGTTGCCAAACAGGCCGTTCACGCGCTGGTAGGCGCCGTAGAACATCTGGCGGTTCATCCACTCATAGTCCATCGCCAGGCCCAGGGCCTCTCGCACGCGCGCATCCTGCAGCAGCGGGCGGCGGGTGTTGAGCACGTAGCTCTGAAAGCCCGACGGCAGCTTGTGCTTGAACTCGCCCTTGACCAGCTCGCCGGTGTCGAATTTTTTGCCCGTGACGCGGCGGGCCCAGTCGCCCGCACTGAAGAACCGCATGAGGTCGAACTCGCCCGCCTTCAGGGCCTCCAGCCGCGCGGTGTTGTCCTTGTAGATCTTGACCAGGATGCGGTCGAAGTTGGCCGTGCCCTTGCGCACATTGAGGTCGCGCGCCCAGTACTGCGGGTCGCGCACATAGGTGATGTCCTTGCCAAACCGCACGGGCCCGATCTTGTAGGGGCCGCTGCCGATGGGGATGTCCATCACCACCTGGTCAAAGGGCTTGGCCTTGCCGTTTTCCACGCCCCAGTCGCGACTGAACACGGGCAAGCCGCCCACGGTGATGGGAAGCTCGCGGTTGGGTTGCTTGAAGCGGTAGCGCACGGTGCGGTCGTTGATCACATCCACGCCCGCCACCTCGATCAGCAAAGTCTTGTACGCAGGCGAGGTGAAGGGACCCACCAGCGTTTCGTAGCTGTGCTTCACGTCCTGGGCCAGCACGGGCTTGCCGTTGTGAAACCGCGCCTCGGGCCGTAGGCGGAAGGTGGCAGACAGCCCATCGGGGGCGACTTCCACGTCCTCGGCCAGCAGACCATAGCCGGTCGCGGTCTCGTCCATGGAGCCCACCAGCAGCGAGTCGAACATCAGCGACGACAGGTAGGCGGGTGCGTTGCCCTTGATGGTGAACGGGTTGTACTTGTCGAAGGTGGAGACGCGCAGGTTGCTGACCAGTCGCAACTCGCCGCCCTTGGGGGCGTCGGGATTCACGTAGTCGAAATGCGCAAAACCCGCCGGATAGCGCGGCGCGCCCCACAAGGCATACGCATGCGCTGCCCACGCTGGAACAGCACACCCCATCAGCAACAAAGCCAGCCAAAACCGCATGCGACAATTCTGCACTACGTTCGCAGGGGCTTGCAGCCAAAGCCGCATATCCACATGCACCGGGCGCCAAGCCTGCATTCCGCTATTCCACAAGGAGATTTCACATGGGTTTTCTGACCGGCAAGAAGCTGCTCATCACGGGCGTGCTGTCCAACCGCTCCATTGCCTACGGCATTGCCAAGGCCTGCCACGAGCAAGGCGCCGAACTGGCGTTCAGCTACGTGGGCGAGCGCTTCAAGGACCGCATCACCGACTTTGCGGCCGAGTTCAATTCCCAGCTGGTGTTTGACTGCGACGTGGCCAGCGACGAGCAGATCGCGCGCATGTTCGCGGATCTGTCGCAGACCTGGCCGAAGTTTGACGGCTTTGTGCACAGCATCGGCTTTGCACCGCGCGAAGCGATTGCGGGCAACTTTCTGGACGGCTTGAGTCGCGAAGGCTTCCGCATTGCACACGACATCAGCGCCTACAGCTTCCCGGCCATGGCCAAGGCGGCCCTGCCCTATCTGAACGACAAGTCGTCGCTGCTGACACTGAGCTACCTGGGCGCGCTGCGCTCCATCCCCAACTACAACACCATGGGTCTGGCCAAAGCCAGCCTGGAAGCCAGCGTGCGCTACCTGGCAGAGGCCGTGGGCCGCACCGAAGACGGCCGCAGCATCCGCGCCAACGGCATCAGCGCAGGCCCCATCAAGACGCTGGCTGCCAGCGGCATCAAGGACTTTGGCAAGCTGCTCAGCCGCGTGGCCGATGCCTCGCCCCTGCGTCGCAACGTTACGATTGAGGACGTGGGCAATGTGGCGGCCTTCCTGCTGTCGGACCTGGCCTCGGGCATGACCGCCGAGATCACCTATGTGGACGGCGGCTTCAGCCAGACGGCTGGCCTGAGCGCCGACCAGGTGTAAATCCTCGCCAGGGCTGCACGCTCACTACGTAATTGGCTTCTAGCGCAAATAAATCATGCGCTAGAAGCTATTTTTTTGATAGCACCACCCTACCTATGCTCCGCAGACACTGGCTGGCCTGTATGGGCCTTGCACCCCTGGCGGCACTTGCAATACCCCAGGCCTGGGCCGCCGATGCACCCGCCCTGTTGCTGGCCAATGTGTACCGCCCCGGCATGCGGCTGGCGGACTACTGGGTGAGCGAAAAATACGATGGCGTGCGCGGCTATTGGGACGGCCACACACTGCGCACGCGGGGTGGCGAGACCGTAGCGGCCCCGGCATGGTTCACTGCCGGCTGGCCTTAAACTCCCATGGACGGCGAGCTGTGGGCAGGACGCGGCCGATTCAGCCACGCCCAGTCCACCGTGCGCCAGCAGCAGCCGGAAGATGCCGCATGGCGCGAGATGCGTTTTATGGTGTTTGACCTGCCCGCCCATGGCGGCACGTTTGACCAGCGCCTTCCTGCACTGAACAAGTTGGTCGAAGCGCTGGACCACGCTTGGGTGCAGGCGGTGCCACAACAGCGTGTGGCGAGTGACGCCGCACTCCAGAAGTTGCTGCTGCGCACCGTGCGTGCGGGCGGCGAAGGACTGATGCTGCACCGTGGCGCATCGATGTACCGCGCAGGGCGCAGCGACGACCTCATCAAGGTCAAGACCCACGAAGACACCGAGGCCCGCGTGGTGGCCCATCTGCCCGGCCAAGGCCGCCACGCGGGGCGGCTGGGTGCCCTGGTGGTGGAGATGCCTTCCGGCCAGCGGTTCCGGCTGGGCGCAGGGTTGACCGACGCCGAGCGCGACCATCCGCCGCCCGTGGGCAGCTGGGTAACCTACCGCTTTCGGGGCACCCACGACAGCGGAGTGCCGCGCTTCGCGAGTTTTGTGCGAGTGCGAGAGGACATGCCGCCGGTCCGCTGACGGGGCCACAGCAACCCCTGGCCGATCCCGGCCCTGCAATGCGGCGGCCATGCCAGCGAGCGGGCAGCCCCTCCCATCAGTTGCGCAATCAGTTCGGCAACAGGACCTTGTCCACCACGTGGATCACGCCGTTGGACTGGTACACGTCGGCAATCGTCACCGTCGCCGTACCGCCCTTTTCGTCCGTCACCATGACGGCATTGCCGCTGGCCTTGGCGGTGAGCGTACCGCCCGCCACCGTCTTGAGGCTGGCCATGCCTTTGCCGTCAGCAATCATCTTGGACAACGCAGCAGCGTCGTACTTGCCCGCCACCACGTGGTAGGTGAGCACCTTGGTCAGGGTGGGCTTGCTCTCGGGCTTGAGCAGCGTGTCCACCGTGCCGGCGGGCAATGCGGCAAACGCCGCATTGGTGGGCGCAAACACGGTGAACGGACCGGGGCCCTTCAGCGTCTCAACAAGGCCTGCCGCCTTGACCGCCGCCACCAGGGTGGTGTGGTCCTTGGAGTTCACGGCGTTGTCGATGATGTCCTTGCTGGCCAGCATGGGCGCACCGCCCACCATGACCTGCGCCATGGCAGGCATTGCGGCAGCTGCCATGGCAGCCGTCAGAGCGATGGTGGCAAGGCGGGCGTTGAATCGAAGGGTCATGAAGATCTCCTGAGTGGTTTGTGAAGACAGTCACCGCATGAGAATCACGCGGCTGATAGTCAATACGACCTCAACACCACAACGGATTCAAGCGCATAAAAAAATCGCTCCACCAGCCAAGCCGGGGGAGCGATTTTTGAGACGCTGGTGCACCCACACACCAGCGCCAAGACGTGCTTACACGTTGCGCCCGTACGGGCCGTCGTCGCCCACCTGCACCAGGTTCTTGGCGGTCGCCAGTGGCTTGGGGTTCTTGCCGGTCTTGCCTTGCTCTGCCACGCAGTCGGCGTAATAGCGCACCTGGCCGTTCTCGTCTTCCACTTCCACCAGACCGTGGATGTCGGTCTCGAAACCGGGGCACAGCTTGGCGAATTCGCGCGCAAACTTGAGGTAATCCACGATCTTCTTGTTGAACACCTCGCCCGGAATCAGCAGCGGAATGCCTGGCGGGTACGGTGTGACCAGACCCACGGTGATGCGGCCTTCCAGGTGGTCGATCTCCACGCGCTCGGTGGTGCGGTGCGCAATGTGCGCGTACGCATCCGAGGGCTTCATGGCGGGCGTGAGGTCCGACAGGTACATCTCGGTGGTCAGGCGCGCGATGTCGTACTTGGCGTACATCTCGTGCACGTGCTGGCACAGGTCCTTGAGACCCATGCGCTCGTAGCGCTTGTGCTGCTGGCAGAACTCGGGAAGGATGCGCCACATGGGCTGGTTCTTCTCATAGTCGTCCTTGAACTGCTGCAGCGCAGTCAGCAGCGTGTTCCAGCGGCCCTTGGTGATGCCGATGGTGAACATGATGAAGAAGCTGTACAGGCCCGTCTTCTCCACCACCACGCCGTGCTCGGCCAGGTACTTGGTCACGATGGACGCGGGGATGCCAGTCTTGTCGAACTTGCCGTCCAGGCTCAGACCCGGCGTGACGATGGTGGACTTGATCGGGTCCAGCATATTGAAGCCGTCAGCCAGCTGGCCGAAGCCGTGCCACTTGCTGCCCTTCTTGCTCTTGCTGTCGCTGCGGATGATCCAGTCTTCCGCGCGACCAATACCCTCGTCGGTGAGCTTTTCAGGGCCCCAGACCTTGAACCACCAATCGTTCTTGCCGAACTCCTCCTCCACCTGGCGCATGGCACGGCGGAAGTCCAGTGCCTCCAGGATGCTTTCTTCCACCAGCGCGGTGCCGCCAGGTGGCTCCATCATCGCGGCGGCCACATCGCAGCTGGCGATGATGCTGTACTGAGGGCTGGTGCTGGTGTGCATCAGGTAGGCCTCGTTGAACAGGTGGCGGTCGAGCTTGGTGGTCTGCGAGTCCTGCACCAGCACATGCGATGCCTGGCTGATACCGGCGAGCAGCTTGTGGATGGACTGTGTGGCGTACGTCACCGAGTGCTTGGGGCGTGTGCGCTTTTTGCCCATGGCGTGGTAGCTGCCATAGAACGGGTGGAACGCCGCGTGCGGCAGCCAGGCCTCGTCAAAGTGCAGGTTGTCCACATAGCCGTCGAGCATGCCCTTGATGGTCTCGGTGTTGTACAGCACGCCGTCGTAGGTGGACTGCGTGAGCGTCAGCACGCGGGGCTTGACCTTCTTGGCATCCACGCCCTTGAGCAGCGGGTTGGCCTTGATTTTGGCCTCGATCGCCTTGGGCTCGAACTCGCTTTGCGGGATGGGGCCGATGATGCCGAAGTGGTTGCGCGTGGGCTTCATGAACACAGGGACGGCCCCGGTCATGATGATGCTGTGCAGGATGGACTTGTGGCAGTTGCGGTCCACCACCACCACATCCCCGGGCGCCACAGTGTGGTGCCACACCATCTTGTTGGACGTGGACGTACCGTTGGTCACAAAGAAGCAGTGGTCGGCATTGAAGATGCGCGCGGCGTTGCGCTCGCTCTCGCCAATGGCACCGTTGTGGTCCAGCAGCTGGCCCAGCTCTTCCACCGCGTTGCACACGTCGGCGCGCAGCATGTTTTCGCCGTAGAACTGGTGGTACATCTGGCCCACGGGGCTCTTCAGGAAGGCAACGCCGCCGGAGTGACCGGGGCAGTGCCAGCTGTACGAGCCGTCTTCGGCGTAGTCCAGCAGCGCCTTGAAGAAGGGTGGCTGCACGCTCTCCAGGTAGCTCTTGGCCTCGCGGATGATGTGGCGCGCCACGAATTCGGGGGTGTCCTCGAACATGTGGATAAAGCCGTGCAGCTCGCGCAGGATGTCGTTGGGCAGGTGGCGGCTGGTCTTGGTCTCACCGTGCACATAAATGGGCACTTCGGCGTTCTTGCGGCGCACCTCGCCAATGAAGTTGCGCAGGCTCAGCACGATGGGGTCCAGCCCTTCGCCCTCGGAGAATTCTTCATCGTCGATGGACAAGATGAAGGCACTGGCGCGGCTTTGCTGCTGCGCAAACTGCGAGAGATCGCCATAGCTGGTGACACCGACCACTTCAAAGCCCTCGGCCTCAATGGCCTGTGCAAGCGCACGAATGCCAAGCCCCGAGGTGTTCTCGGAACGATAGTCTTCATCGATGATGATGATGGGAAAGCGAAACTTCATGCGCAGCCTCCAAGGAGCCGTGGCCTGCCCGGCCAAAAAACGAAATAGGCGCGAAGTGTAAGGAATAACGTTGACGCGCCTTTGAACTGCCATCCTTTTGACCCAGAATGTGGTGCACTAAACACAACCACACAAGGAGGTTCTACATGGAGGCATCCACCATCTGGTGGCTGGCAGCAGGGGCCGTGGTCGTGGCAGAACTGCTCACCGGCACGTTCTATTTGCTGATGGTGGCCCTGGGGCTGGTAGCCGCCGCCCTGGCCGCCCACCTGGGCCTGGCGTCCGCAATGCAGATGGTGTCGGCCGCCATTGTGGGCGGCGGGGCCGTCGTGGCCTGCTACCTGCTGCGGAGAAAGCGCCCCGGCGATCCGTCTGCACGTGCGGACCGCAGCGTGAACATGGACGTAGGCGAAACCATCCTCATCGAAAGCTGGAGCCCCGACGGCACCACCACCGTGAAGTACCGGGGCGCCCAATGGACGGCCATGCACCGCCCCGGCGTCACCCCGTCTACTGGCATGCATCGCGTCGCCGAGCTGGTGGGCAACCGCCTGCTGGTGGACCCGCTGTAAACACCGAAGACTCCCAGTCGATACCCAAGAAAGGTTTCCCATGGAAATTGCCATCGTCATCCTGATCATTGCCGTGATCTTCATCGCCCGCTCGGTCAAGGTCGTGCCCCAGCAAAACGCCTGGGTCAAGGAACGCCTGGGCAAATATGCGGGCACGCTGACTCCCGGGCTGAACTTTCTGATCCCCTTTGTGGACAAGGTCGCCTACAAACACAGCCTGAAGGAAATTCCGCTCGATGTGCCCAGCCAGGTCTGCATCACGCGCGACAACACGCAGCTGCAGGTGGACGGCATCCTGTACTTTCAGGTCACCGACCCCATGCGCGCCAGCTATGGGTCGAGCAACTACATCATGGCCGTGACCCAGCTGGCGCAGACCTCGCTGCGCTCGGTCATCGGTAAGCTCGAACTCGACAAGACCTTCGAAGAGCGCGACATCATCAACGCGCAGGTGGTGCAGGCCATCGACGAAGCCGCCCTGAACTGGGGTGTGAAGGTGCTGCGTTATGAAATCAAGGACCTGACCCCGCCCAAGGAAATCCTGCACGCCATGCAGGCCCAGATCACAGCGGAGCGGGAGAAGCGCGCACTGATCGCCGCCTCAGAAGGCCGCCGCCAGGAGCAGATCAACATCGCCACCGGCGAGCGTGAGGCCTTCATCGCCCGCTCCGAGGGCGAAAAACAGGCCGTCATCAACAAGGCCCAGGGCGAGGCCGAATCCATCAAGGCCGTGGCCGAAGCCAACGCCCAGGCTATCGAACGCGTGGCCGCAGCCATCCGCCAGCCCGGTGGCGAGCAGGCCGTGCAGCTCAAGGTGGCTGAAAAAGCCGTGGATGCCTACAGCCAAGTCGCGTCGGACGCCACCACCACCCTCATCGTGCCCAGCAACATGACCGAGGTGTCGGCGCTGATCGGCTCGGCAATGAAGATGGTGCAGACATCCCAAAAGGCAGGCTGACAACGTGTCGGCCCACTGAAATTTTCAGGCGATACCGATCAGCGACCGGAATGCACCCAATCCTGTGGCTATAATCGAGGGCTTCGGAGAGGTGGATGAGCGGTTTAAGTCGCACGCCTGGAAAGCGTGTGTGGGCTAATCCCCACCGCGGGTTCGAATCCCGCCCTCTCCGCCACATACCAACCCAGGTGATTCCGGTCACCTGGGTTTTTTGTTGTGGGGGCTGGCTTCTTGCACACAGGACCCCGGCGCTTTGGGCTGAACATCAACGACTGTGCGCCCCGCTCGGCGCATGACAGTGTCTGCAACAGCCATGGCCATTCATGTCAACGACCCAGCGATTGCGGGGCTGGGGCTGACCTCCAGCGTGGTGCGCAGGAGCACGCCGGGAGCAGTGCCCACACAGGGCCTTGAGGCCATACAGGTCCCGGTGCTGGTCTACCACCATGCCAGGGACGGCTGCGAACACTGCCAGGCCAGCGATACGCCCGCCATTCTGAGAGGGCTGGCGCGGGCGCCGGTCAAAAAGCTCATGGTGGTACATGGCGGAACCTACCCCATCGGTGATGAGTGTGCGGGCCAACATTGGCCCGGCTTCATTGGCATCGAGCAGGAGGCCATTGCCCAGATCACCGCGTGGATTCAGACGCCCGCGCCCTGATCTATGCATGCCGCGATGACCGCTGGACGGCTCGACAGGAGCCCTCTGCAGTCCGTCCGCTTGGCACTCCATCCGCCTCCCACTCAAGGCCCTGAACTGAACCTCCGGACGCTTGCAAGGCGCGGAACGTTTCTGGCAGGTTTGTAAAGGCAACAGGCCGTAACAGTTGCCCATGGAGCCCTGTTATGGCACTTGTCTTACACGCGGAACTGCGGCACTTTGCTGAAATCCTAGCCAGCAGCCATTGAGGTTGCACCGGGAGGTCATTGCGGCCCCCACCCCTTTTTTCAAAAGGACTTCACCATGAAACGCCATTCCTTACCGCCGGGAGCGCGCGCATTGATAGCGTTCATCGGAACCGTGGTGCTGGCAGTGCTGGCGGCGGTGTCATTGCTGATGCCGGACGTGGCCGTGCAGTCTGTGGATTCGATGTCGCACGGGCTTACCGGGCTCGACCAGATTTTGTCCACCAGCTTTCTGGACCACTGAGTTGTGATGCGTGCAGGAGTGGCTGGCGCTGCGCTGCAGTGCGTGTGGGTCCAAACAGCAACACAGTAGCAAAAAGCATAGCATCGGAGTACCATTCGGCGCTGCACACCGGGACTTTTCGGTGGCATTCTGGAATGGAGGACGATCGTGACCACACGTTTTCGCATCTCTGCAAACCGTTTTTCCTTGATTCACTCCCCGAAATTCTGGGGTTCGATGGTGTTGCTGGCCGCTGTGGCGGGCTGTTCCAGTCCCCGCGACAACGCCTTGGACGAGTTCTCGCGCTGGTACGACGGTGCCAGGGCCCAGGCCCAGGCAGGGGCCATGAGCTGGAGCGAGCTTTACAAGCAAAGCTTTGACCGCCTGACCGCCCTGCCCCCCTCCCTGCAACAAGACACACGTCTCGAAAACACGGTGCTGCTGCTGTCTGTGGCCCGCAAGCTGGAGTCCAACGAAATCAGCCCCCAGCAGTTCGCCATGGAGCGAGACGACATCGAGACCCAGTTGCAGGCTCGCCTGCGCTGACGACGCCACCAGCAGCGGCAATGCAGCTTCTGGCGGCCTGGCTAATGGCTTGAGTGGCGGTTGCTGAAGCAACTGGGGCAGCTTTTTGCCCGCGCCACGGCTCGTTACCTGCATCCTCCCTAGCGTGGCGGCCAACGCTATCGAGACGTAGACCCCGACTGCTCCACCACCCCCACGCGACGGCGCAACGCATCGGCTGCCGCAGTGTCCCCAGCAGCCTCTGCCCTTTGCACCTGCAGCAGCAACCATGCCATCAGCGGCCTGCGCCAGCCCTGTGCCGACGCGGTATCGGTGGCTGTGGCGATGACTGCCGGGCTGGCGTGCCCCGTCTGCAACAACACGCCCGCCGCCACCAAGCGCGAAAGGGGGTCGGCAATGCCTGCCAAGGTGGCAGCGTTGCCTGCCGTGGCGACCGCACGCTGCGCCGGTGGCAATAGGGCCACGTGGCCGGCCTGCACGCGGCCCGCCAGATAGTCGGCGTAGGCCTGCTCGGGCGCAGCGGCGTCGGCGCGCAAGGCCTCAAAACGCTCGCACGGTTCGGTGACCAGACTCGCCACCTGGGCCGCGCAGCGCATCAGCTCCAGGCGCGCCAGCAGATCGGGGCGCCCCGTGCGCGCCACTTCGGCGCGGGCCCGGTCCCATTCGAGCTTCTCCACGCGCGCGTTGCCGGACAGGTAGGCCTCGATGGCCTTCTGGGACGCACCCTGGGCGTTCATCTGCCAGTCAGGCACCGGGGGTTGGCTGGAACACGCAGCCAATGCGAAGGCACAGCCGATGGACAGGAGCCGCAATGCAGCCCGCAAACGAGGTGCAGCAGAGGGGTTCATGGCAGCTTCAGCTCCGTGTCGCGTGCAAAGGGCCATTTGCGGTTGATCTCGTTGACCAGGCTTTCCACCTTGCGCAGATTGCTTTCCACCTCGGCGCGCAGCGCGCCCAGGTCCGTCGTGGCTTCGCGGGCATTGGCGCCAATGGCCTGGGCCTCCACCAGCACGGCATCCACCTTCTTGAGGCTGGTGCGGGTGTCGGACAACAAACCATTGAGCTGGGCCACGGTGGCGCGCACCTCGGGCACCAGCGCGTCCTTGTTGCCCTCGCTGCCAAACACCTGTTTGTCGGCGCGGGCGGCCATATCGTCCAGGCGCGCCAGCAGCGCGTTGGTGCGCTCCAGCGTGGCCACAATCTTCTTCGCGTCGGCTTCGTTGCCCATCAGCACGCCCAGGGCGCCGCCCGGCCCGTTCAGGCGCTCCGTGAGGGCCTTGACGTTGGTCAGGGTGTTGCCCAGCGCGGCGTCGGGCGACGTCAGGGCGTTCAGGTTGGTCAGCAGCTCGCGCGCGGTCGCCATGAGCTGCGGGATCTCCGCCGTGGCATCTCCGCGCAACACCGGCCGCACGGCGCCATCGGGCAGTGCGGGGTCGGTCAGGATGCCGGAGTACGCCCGGATGTTGGTGCCCCCCACCAGACCGCGTACCAGCGTGAACACGCTGGACTCGCGCAGCCAGTGCGCGTCCTTGCGGGGCACGTCCACCAGGATGCGGGCATTGCCTGATTCGGCCAGCTCGATGCGCCGCACGCGGCCAATGGGAAAGCCCGAGAAGGTCATGTCCATGCCCACCACCACGCCCTCGGAGTCATCGGCCGTCAGCACCAGCATCTGCGTGGGCTCAAAAGCACCCCGCGCATACAGCAGGTACAGGCCCGAACCCACGATGAGGGCCAAGGTGAACAGCAGCAGCGCCGCAGCCTTGAGTTCCAGATAGGCCACCGGGCGCAGGGTCTCGACCGGAGGCGCGTCGGCCCCGGCGGGGCCATGCGATGGGTGAGGAGGATGGTCGTTCATGTCGTGGGTTTATGCGGGTGGGTGCGACCGGCGCGGGCCGTCAGTAGTAGTTGCCCATGAGCGAGGCCACCTCGATCAGCAGCAGCACCGCAAACATGCGGGCCAGGCCGCCCAGTTCCGAGTCGGGCTGGGTGCGTTCGCCGCTGTCATACAGCCCGGCAGCCATGGGGATCAGCGCCACGGCCAGGCTGAAGAACAGGGTCTTGAGCACAAACACCATGGTCACGCTGGGCGAAAACACCTGGCCGAACATGCGCGTATAGCTCGGCAGCCCCGCCATGTTGAAGCCGTACACCCCCAGGTACGCCAGCACCAGCGCCACCACGCAACTGAGCGCAGCCAGCGTGACGCAGGCAAACACCCCGGCAATCACGCGGGGCAGCAGTTCGATGCGCACGGGGTCGGAGCCCTGGCGGCGCAGCGCCTCGAACCGGCCCGCAAGCCGCAGGTGCGCCAGTTGCGAGCCGTTGGGAATGGTGCAGCGCATGGCCACAAACAAGGCGGCTGTGAGCGGGATGAGCTCCAGCACCAGCACGCGGATCACCATCTCCAGCGCATAGCGCGACAGCCCGTAGCTCAGCGCCGTGACCACCACAATGCGCGTGAGCACCAGGCTGATGAGCGCCGCCAGCACCGTGAAACCCAGCAGCACCGGCGCCGTGTCCAGATACAGGTGCCGGGCCAGCGCGCGGCGGGTGCCCTTGCCGTAGCTGGACGGCGACAACACCAGCACCAGCACCACCGCACCCAGGTACAGGATGCGCCACCAGGCCACCGCCCAGCGCCGCGCCGTGTTCCACACACGTTCGGGCAGGGAGAGGCCGGGAAGGCGCGAGATCATGGGCGGATCATAGCGGGGGCATGCGCCAGGGCAGCCCATGACAGGCTTCTGGAGATATTTGGGCCATTTTCGGGCGATAGCGCTACAAACATATGCCCAAGTAGCTATCAATTAGATAGCAAATAGCACACACGCAGCCGCGCCGTACAACAACTGCTCACACATGGCGCTTGCCCTGGCCGGGAGGGGCGTTGACGCCCACTGGCTGCGCGTCAGCCCGCGCATGCAGCGCTTCGATGATGTGGCAGGTGGCGTCCGCGCCATCGCAACGGCTGCGCAGCGCCTGCAGGTCGGCCTCCAGCGCCTGCAGCTCGGCCAGGCGGGTGCGCACATGCACCAGGTGTGCATCCAGCGTGTCGCAGGCGGCATGGCAGTCCGTCTTGCTGTCCCAGTCCAGCGCCAGCAAGGTCCTGACCTCGTCCAGCGACATGTCCATGGCGCGGCACAGGCGGATAAACCGCAGCTGGTGCACGTCGGCGCTGCTGTACAGGCGGTAGCTGTTGTCGCCGCGCGCACCGGGCGGCAGCAGCCCCTCTTTTTCGTAGTACCGGATATTGGCGGCCGACACGCCGGACTGCTGGGCGGCCTCGCCGATGCGGAACTGTGCAGCGTGGGGATCCATGGGCTTGACCTTCAAGTGACTTCAAGGTTTCCAATGATGCCATCGCTTTCCAAAACCGCCAGGAGAAAACACCATGTCCGCCCATTGCCATCACGACCACAGCGCCCCCGGCCACAGCCACGATGCCCCCGCCAGCGCAGACCCGCGCTACCGCCGCATACTGTGGATTGCGCTCGTCGTCAACGCCGCCATGTTTGTGGTGGAACTGGGCGCGGGCACCCACTCGGGCTCGGCGTCGCTGCTGGCCGACGCCATCGACTTTCTGGGCGATGCGGCCAACTATGGCCTGTCGCTGTGGGTGCTGGCCATGGCGCTGACCTGGCGCGCACGCGCCGCACTGCTCAAAGGCGCCAGCATGCTGGCGTTTGGCGTGTTCGTGATCGGCCGGGTGGCCTGGGGGGTGTGGCAAGGGGTTCCGCCCGAGCCCTTCACCATGGGTGGCGTGGGCCTGCTGGCGCTGGCGGCCAACCTGGGTGTAGCCGCCCTGCTCTACGCCTGGCGCGAGGGCGACGCCAACATGCGCGGCGTGTGGCTATGCACGCGCAACGACGCGCTGGGCAACCTGGCCGTGATGGCGGCCGCGCTGGGGGTGCTGGGCACGGGCACGGCCTGGCCCGACCTGGCGGTGGCGGCCGTCATGGCGGGCCTGGCCATCAGCGGCGGCTGGAGCGTGATCCGCCACGCGCGGCAGGAGCTGGCCAGCACCGTCGGCGTCCCCGCAGCACACGGGCACTGATCCATGCGCGTACGCCTGTCCACTCCGCTCCATGCACCGCCCGAATGGGTGGCTGCGCAACTGCAAAGCACATCAGTGTTCCGCCACATCACGGCGCCTCTGGTGCGGTTCAAGCGCCCTGGCGGCGCGCCCTGGCCCACCCACTGGTCTCCCGGTGATCTGCCGTTGCAGATGCGGCTGCTGGGGCTGCTGCCCATGGGCTCGCAAACCGTGCGCATCTCCATCGAGCCATCTGCCCAGGCCGGTGCCTGGCCCACGCTGCGCGACAACGGCGAGGGCACGCTGATGCGGCGCTGGGACCACCGCATCACGCTGCAGCCGCTGCCAGACGGCCGCACGCTCTATACCGACGACATCGACGTGGTCGCGCGCCACCTGCCCTGGCTGATGACGCCCCTGAGCGCGGCGTTTGCCCAGGTGTTCTACCGGCACCGACAACGGCGCTGGCGCCAGCTGGCGGCGCACCACGCTGCAGCACGCAGGGCTGACCCCTTGCAGAGGGAGCGCGCGTTCGACCACCTGCTGACTGCGTTTGCGCGCGATGCCAACGCACCGCCAGCCACCCGCTGGCATTGGCTGGAGGCCGCGCACGTGCTGGGGCAGACCACGCTGTCCCAGCATTGGCGATCACACAGGGCCATGCTGCGCTACGCCCTGCAGTTGCGCGACCTGCGCGAGGCCGGCGGACAGGTACTGCGGCTGGCACTGGTGCCCCTGGGCCACGCGCTGGCGCGGCTGCCCATCGGCAACACGGGCCGGGCGCAGGTCAGTGCGCTGGCGCCCATGGCGCCGCAGCCGCACATCACGCAGCTGATCGACGGTGCGTTGGCAGCTGCCAGCCTATCGGCCACCCAATTTCAGCCAAAAACCGATGCTGGCGCTTGAATCATATGCGCTGGCAGCTATCAAATCAGGAGTATCCGGCTGACTGGTGCGATGGCAAGCTGGCACCCGGAAGTTGACGCACGACAAGCCCGGCATGGGGCTTGCATGGTCCAATCCCATGCCTGTGCGCCGCCCTCTGCCCCGGGGGCCGCGAGCACAGCCTTCATCCTTTTGCCCTTTGCCCATGCCATCCCGCTCCCCTGCCGCCCCCACAGCCCCCGCCCCGCTGGTCGTGCCCCACAGCCTGACGGAAGACGCCGTGGCCATCTTCACCGGGGTGCTGCTCATCTCGGTGGGGGTGGCGTTTTTCACCAGCGCGGGGTTGCTCACGGGTGGCACGGCGGGGCTGGCGTTTTTGCTGCACTACGCCACGGGCATTGGCTTTGGCAAGATCTTCTTTGTGCTCAACCTGCCGTTTTACTGGCTGGCGCTGCGCAAGCTGGGCCGGGCCTTCACCGTCAAGACTTTCATCGCGGTGCTGCTGTTGTCGCTGCTGACCGAGCTGCAGTCGCAACTGCTGCAGTTCGCGCAGTTGCAGCCGCTGTATGCCGCCATTGCGGGCGGGCTGATCACCGGCACGGGGTTTCTGGTGCTGTTCCGCCACCGCTGCAGCCTGGGCGGCGTGGGCATTGCGGCGCTGTACCTGCAGGACCGCTACGGCTGGCGCGCAGGCAAGGTGCAGATGGGTGTGGACTGCTGCATCGTGCTGCTGGCCCTGTGGACGGTGGAGCCCATGCGCGTGGCCTGGTCCATTGCGGGCGCCGTGGCGCTCAACCTGGTGCTGGCCATGAACCACCGGCCGGGCCGCTACATGGCGGTGTAGGCCCCGGCCAAGGGCGGTTGAGCGCCCTGCAGAGACACACCTTCTACGTGGACACCTGCCAGCCCAGCCCACTGTGCAGCCGGTGCTCCAGCACCTCGATGGGCACCGGGCGGCTGAACAGGTAGCCCTGCCACAGCGTGCAGCCGTGGCGCTCCAGAAACGCGCGCTGCGCCTCGGTCTCCACCCCCTCGGCAATCACGTCGATGCCCAGGCTCTGCGCCATGCCGATGATGGTCTGCACGATGAGCGCGTCGGTGTGCTGGATGCCAATGTTGCGCACAAAGCTCTGGTCGATCTTGAGCTGGTCCAGCGGCAGCCGCGTGAGGTACGACAGCGACGACTGGCCGGTGCCAAAGTCATCCATCGAAAAGCGCAGGCCCAGCGCGCGCAGTGCATTCATCTTGGCGATGGTGTCGTCCACGTTGTCCAGCGCCAGACTCTCGGTCAGCTCCAGCTTCAGGCGGTCGGGCCGCGCGCCGGTCTGCCGCAGCACGGCCACCACCTGCTCCATGAAGTCGGCCTGGCGGAACTGGCGCGCGCTCACATTCACCGCCAGTTGCAGGTCGGCCGTGGCAGGGTGGTCCTGCCAGCGGCGCAGCTGGCTGCAGGCGGTCTGCAGCACCCACAGGCCGATGGGCAGGATCAGCCCGGTCTCTTCGGCCAGCGGGATGAACTCGAACGGCGGCACCATGCCGCGCGCCGGGTGGTTCCAGCGGATCAGTACCTCGGCCCCCACCACATGCTTGCCGCAGCCCACCTGCACCTGGTAGTGCAGTGTGAACTGGCCCTGTTCCAGGGCCGTGCGCAGATCATTCTCCAGCGCCGCGCGGGCAGTGACGGCGGCCTGCATGCGCGGGTCAAAAAAGCGGATGCCATTGCGCCCGGCGGTCTTGGCAGCATACATGGCCAGGTCGGCGTGCTTGACCACATCTTCCACCGTCTGCGCCTGGCCGCTGAACAGCACTGCGCCCACACTGGTGGTGCTGTGCACATGGTGTGATGCGAGCTGGTAGGGCTGGTTGAGCGCGGCCAGAATCTTTTCGCCCACCATCTGCGCCTGCTCGGCAGCGTCCGTGGCGAGTGCGCCCAGGTCTTCCAGCAGCACCAGAAACTCGTCACCACCCAGCCGCGCGACGGTGTCACCTTCACGCACACAGGCCGTCAACCGCTGGGCCACCTGCTGCAGCAGCACATCGCCCATGTCGTGGCCCAGGGTGTCGTTCAGGGTCTTGAAGTGGTCCAGGTCCAGGCACAGCAGCGCCCCTTGCAGGCCCGCGCGCGCACTGGTGGCAAACGCCTGCTGAAGGCGGTCCATCATCAGGCGGCGGTTGGGCAGGTGGGTGAGCGGGTCGTAGAAAGCCAGGTGCTCGATCTCCCGCGCCGCAGCCGCGCTCTGGGTGATGTCATTGAGGGTGGCGACATAGTGCGTCAGCACCCCGTGCTGGTCCGTGACGGCGGTGATGGCCATGAAGTGCAGGTTCACCTCGCCGCTTCTGCAGCGGTTCCACAGCTCGCCCTTCCACTCGCCGGTGCTGGCCAGGCTGGCCCACATGGCATCAAAAAATGCCTTGTCATGGTGGCCAGAGGCCAGCAGGCTGGTGCGGCGCCCCACCACCTCGTCGGCGCCGTAGCCGGTGATGCGGCTGAACGCGTGGTTGGTGCGCAGGATGAGGGTGTCCGCGTCGGTGACGATCATGCCCTCCTGCGACTCGAACGCAATGGCGGCAATGCGCAGCTCGTTCTCGTCGCGCTTGCGGGCGGAGATGTCCTTGCCCACGCCCCGATAGCCACAAAACACACCGTCGTCATCAAACACGGGCGTGCCGCTGATGGACACCCAGTACGAGCAGCCCTGCTGGTCGCGGCGCTCGAACTCGAAGTCGCGGAACTCCTGGTGGCGCTCCAGCAGCGCGCGGTGCTCTTCCCACAGCGCGTCGCTCATGCCCGGTGCGGCCAGCTCCCAGCGCGTCTTGCCCATGTGCAGCGCGGCCTCCTGCACCAGCCGGTCATCGGCCCGGCCTTCCACATGCGTGAGGCGAAACTGCGCGTCCTGCTCCCAGTACCAGTCGGACGACAACGCGGTGAGGGTGCGAAAACGCGCCTCGTTGTCCTCCAGCTTGCGGCGCACGCGGTAGGACTCGCTCACGTCGCTGAACACCAGCACCACCCCCACGATCTGCCCCTGGGAGTTGCGGATGGGAGCGGCGCTATCGGCAATGTGGTACTCGGCGCCATGCCGGGCCTGCAGCGTGGTGTGGTTGCTCAATGCCACCACCTGGCCCCGGTCCATCACCAGCTGCACCGGGTCCACCTGCGGCTCGCGGGTACCGGTGTTGATGATGCGGAACACCTCGGGCAGCGGCTGGCCCATGGCCTGTGCCAACGGCCAGCCTGTCAGACGCTCGGCCACCACGTTCATGCGGGTGATGCGGCCTTGCGCATCGGTGGCGATCACGCCATCGCCGATGGAAAGCAGCGTGATGGCCAGGTTTTCTTCGCTCTGGCGCAGTTCGGCCTCGGCTTTCTGTCGCGTCAGGGCCATGCGGTCAAACCGACGGCCCAGCTCGGTCAGCTCCTGCAGGCCCGTGGCGGGAACGCGCGATACATAGCGCCCCTCGGCCAGCTCGTCCGTGGCGTGCATCAGGCGCCTCAGGGGCCGCATCACGCCGCGCCGCACGCCCACCTGCGCCACGGCAAATGACAGCACCAGGCCGCCCAGCAAGAACGCCATCTCGGTCCACATGCGGCTGTTGGCCGCGGCGTACAGGTCGTCCAGCGGCACGGCCAGGCTCATGGTGGCCACCGGTTTGCCGCCCGCCTCGATCAACGGCTGGAACACCACCAGCTCGGGCGCACCATCAGGGCGGTAACGCTGGCGCTGCCCCTGGGGCGTTTGCAGCACCAGGGCGCGGAACTCGGCATCGGCAAACGGCGCCCCCAGCTCGCTGGCGTCGGGGGGATAACGCGCCAGCACGCGCCCCTCAGGGTCGGACACCCGGGCCACCGCGCCGTCCGGCAGCCCCAGGTCGGTGAGCCGCCGGCTCCACCACTCCAGCGACACCACCGCCACGGCGGCCGCCACCACCTCCTGCGTGCCGGGCGGTATCACCGGGTAGGCAAAGTTGACACTGGCCACCTGGGCGGCACGGTCCACCTGGAAGCTCCCCACCGCAAAGTCCCGCCCCGAAATCGTCTGCTGAAAATATGGGCGGTTGGCGACGTTGACAGGCGCCTTGAGCGGACGCGCATTGCACAGCAGTTCGCCGTCCGCCCGTGGCACGCCAATGTTGACGTAGGTGGCATTAAGCGACAGCACTTCGGCCAGGTAGCGCCCGCACTGGGGCACTGAAGGGTCGTGCACCTGCGGCATGGCGGCCAGCTGCTGCAGAAACTGGCGGGTGTTCTGGATCAGCCGCTGCTGGGTGGCAGCCACCGACTGCAGGGTCTGCAGCGCGCGCTCTTCGGCCGCAGCAATCGCGTCCGTGCGGTGGGCCCGTGCCTGGTACACCACCAGCAGCACCGCTGGCAGCGTGGCCCACAGCACCAGCCAGCGAATCCGCGCAGACAAGGTGCTCCACATTCCAGCGACCCATGAGGGCATACCGACCTTTCTGTGCAAGAGAAAGAACGCTTGAGCACATATCTGCCGACAGCCGCTGACCAACGGGCAGACATGTTTCGTCACATGTTACTGCCCATGGTCGGAAAAGGCATTCACGATTTGCGCAGGGTTGCCCGCAGCGCCAGAAAGTGGTTACCTGCGGAACCTTGAGCGGCTCCGCCGTATCATTGAAGCATGCGTCGCGGCTTTTTCTTCCTGCTGATGGTGGTGCTGGTCCTTCGGGGCCTGACGGGCACGGCCATGGCGGCGGGCATTGTGGCTCCGCTGCTGCCTGCAGGCGCCGCGCAGCATACCGAGACCCATCAGCTTACGGCGGAAGGCATGGCCCACGACCAGGGCCATCCCCACGATCATTCCGCAACCCTTGCGCAGGCCGAGGGCGTGGCACCCGCCGACGCCCACGCCCACCATGGCGCCCCGGCCGCTGAGCCCGGCATCGACCACACCGCCAGCCACTCTGCGGCCTGCCAGAACCCCGATGCGGGCTGCAAATCGGGCGACGACCACGACCACCACAGCGCCAGCTGCTCGGCCTGCGAAATCTGCCACTCGGCCATGCTGGGCCTGCCCGCATCGCTGACCCCCGCCCCCCTGCCCGCCGGAGCCCTGCTGCCCCTGGCCTCCGCGCAGTTTGACAGCGCCCCTGCGGCGCTGGCCATCAAACCACCCATCGCCTGATCTCCGACGCCCGAAGTGCGTCTGCCATAGCCTGATGGCCCCTGAACAACGGGGTTCGTTGGGCGGCAGCGCACTGTTTTTTCGTTCGTTGTCTGGAGATCGCCATGCGCGCCCCTGCCATTTTTCTCTCCTCGCCGTCGCCCCGGCCATCGTGGCCGATGCGACTGGCTTGTCTTGCCCTGTTGTCGCCCTTGCTGGCGCAAGCCCAGGGCCCATCTGCACCCGACGCTACCCGCGCCGATGCGCCCACGCCCCCCCTGCCGTACACGGCCATGCCGCCGCAACCCCCGCTGGTGGACGCCTTGCCCACACCCCAGGCCTGGCGCCAGGCGCACGAGGCCGTGGGCGCGTTCCCGCGCGGCCATGCGGACATCGTGGCCTGGGAGGCGCAAAAAGGCTCGGCACCTACTCCCACGCCCGCAGCCTCCACCGATACCTCCATGCCACACCATCCCCAGGGCATGCAGCACGGCATGCCGCATGGGAAGCAGCACGGCACACGCCATGAAATGCATCACGGAAGCCCGGGGAGTGCCCACCCCGCCCACCACCCCGAGCAGAAGGGCAAGCCATGATCAGCACCCATCGCCTCTCCATACTGGCTGCCGCCGCCCTGCTGGCAGGCTGCGCCAGCGTGTCGCCCGACGGCCTGCGCAGTGATGTCGCGGCCCTCACTGCGGGCCGTACCGCCGGTGTGCCCCAGGCGGCCTTGCCCGCCACGGACCCGAGCGCTCGCGCAAAGGCCCAGCAGTCCGTCGACGGCTGGCTCGCACAACCCCTGACACAAGACGCCGCCGTACGCATTGCCCTGCTCAACAACCCCGGCCTGCAAGCCCGGCTGGCCGCGCTGGGCGTGGCCGATGCCGAGCGGGTGCAGGCCATCACGCTGCCCAACCCGCACCTGACTCTGGGGCGTTTCACCAACAGCCAGGAACGCGAGATCGAACGCACCCTGGCCTTTGGCCTGATGGACCTCATCACCCTGCCCTGGCGCACCCAGCGCGAGGCCGAGCGCCTGCAGATTGCCACGCTGCTGGCCGCGCAGGACGTGGTGCAACTGGCCGCAGACACCCGCCGCGCCTGGCTGCGGACGGTGGCCGCTGAGCAGGTGGCCGCCACGCACGACCGCATGGTGGAAGCCGCCGAGGCAGGGGCCGAGCTGGCGCACCGCATGGCGCAGGTGGGCAACTGGAGCCGCCTGCAACAAGCCCGCGAACAGGCCGTGCTGCACGAGGCCACCCGCCAGCGTGCCCGCGCCCGCCTGGCCGCCGCCACCGAGCGTGAGCAGCTCAACCGCCGCATGGGCCTGTGGGGGCAGCAAACCCAATACCAGCTGACCCAGCAGCTGCCGCCCCTGCCCGCCACCGCCTTACCCGCCGATGGCATCGAAGCCACCGCGCTGCGCGAGCGGCTGGACGTGCAAGCTGCCCGCCGCCAGCTGGACACCCAGGCCACGCGCCAGGGCTGGAGCCGTGCGGGCGCCGTGTTTGGCGACATTGGGCTGGCATACAGCCGCAACACCGCGACCGAACGCGACACCGGCCGCAGCGACATCAAGCGCGGCTGGGAGATCGAGCTGCCCCTGCCCCTGTTCGGCTGGGGTGGTGCAGCCCGCACCCGCGCCCAGGCCGAGGTGGAGCAAAGCGCCGCCCAACTGCAAGACACCGCCGTGCGCGCCCGCAGCGAGGTACGCGCCGCCTGGCTCACCTACCGCACGGCCCTCGACCTGGCGCGCCAGCAGCAGGCTGAAGTGGTGCCCCTGCGCCAGCTCATCGCCGACGAGACCACGCTGCGCTACAACGGCATGCTGGCCAGCGTGTGGGACATGCTGGCCGAAGCGCGCAACAGCATGCAGGCCGTGGCCAACGCCATCGAAGCGCAGCGCGACTTCTGGCTGGCCGAGACCGACCTGCAACTGGCGCTGACCGGCACCTCGCCCGGCGCACTGCAGGGCCTCACCTCCGGCGCCGCAGCCTCCACCACCCCACAAGGCCACTGACATGAACCGCCGCAATTTCTTTTCTGGCGCCGCCACGGCCGTGGCCGCAGCCTCCGTCAGCCGCGTGGCCCTGGCCGCGCTGCCCGAGCCCGCCACACAGTCCAGCGCCGGCACCGCGCCACCGCTGCACCCGCCCACCGGCCGCCCCTACAACCCCGTGGTCACCCTGAACGGCTGGACCGCCCCCTGGCGCATGAACGCGGGCGTCAAGGAGTTCCACCTGGTGGCCGAGCCCGTGGTGCGCGAGGTGGCGCCCGGCTTCATGGTCAACATGTGGGGCTACAACGGCCAGAGCCCCGGCCCCACCATCGAGGTGGTCGAGGGCGACCGCGTGCGCATCTTCGTCACCAACCGCCTGCCCGAGCACACCACCATCCACTGGCACGGCCAGCGCCTGCCCAACGGCATGGACGGCGTCAGTGGCCTCACCCAGCCCGCCATCCAGCCCGGCAAGACCTTCGTGTACGAGTTTGTGGCGCGCCGCCCCGGCACCTTCATGTACCACCCGCATGCCGACGAGATGGTGCAGATGGCCATGGGCATGATGGGCCTGTGGATCACCCACCCCAAGGGCAGCCACCCGCAGATCGCCAAGGTGCAGCGCGACTACGCTTTTTTGCTCAACGCCTTTGACGTGGAGCCCGGCAGCATGACCCCCAAGGTCAACACCATGCTGGACCACAACATCTGGTGCTGGAACAGCCGCGTGTTCCCTGCCATCAGCCCGCTGGTGGCGCGCCAGGGCGAGCGCGTGCGCATCCGCGTGGGCAACCTCACCATGACCAACCACCCTATCCACCTGCATGGGCACGAGTTTGAAGTGACCGGCACCGACGGCGGCCCCGTGCCCAAGAGCGCGCGCTGGCCGGAGGTGACCACCGACGTGGCCGTGGGCCAGATGCGGCAGGTGGAGTTCATCGCCGACGAACCCGGCGACTGGGCCCTGCACTGCCACAAGAGCCACCACACCATGGGCGCCATGGGGCACGCCGTGCCCACCATGATCGGCGTGGACCACCGGGGCCTGGTCGGCAAGATCCAGAAGATCGTGCCCGACTACATGGTGATGGGCGAGCGCGGCATGGCCGACATGGGCTCCATGGAGATGCCGCTGCCCGACAACACCTTCCCGATGATGACAGGCACCGGCCCCTTCGGCCCGCTGGAGATGGGCGGCATGTTCACCACGCTCAAGGTGCGCGCTGACCAACCCGCAGGCAGCTATGCCGACCCCGGCGACTTCAGGCAGCCACGTGGCACCCAGGCCTTTGAATGGCAAGGCGCCCCGGCCGCCACACCACGCCCTGCACGCACCGACACCCCGGGCACGGCCCCGGGCGCGGCCAATGCACGCAAGCCGGCTGCCAGCGGCCACCAACATTGATGCCAACGATCACCATGAACACTATTAAATTCATAGCTGCCTGGGCAATATGCACTAGCGCATTCGGCACTTTTCCTGCCTATGGGCATGAAAACATGCCCCACCGCACCTCCACAGGCCCCGTGGTCAAAGAGCAAAAAGACTGGGGCATTGCAGGCGATGCCCAGCAGGTGCGCCGCACGATCACCGTGCGCATGGGCGACGACATGCGGTTCAGCCCCCGCCACATCGAAGTGCGCGAGGGCGACACTGTGCGGCTGCGCGCACAGAACAAAGGCCAGGTGCTGCACGAGATCGTGATCGGCACCAAGGCGGAGCTGGACCAGCACGCCGAAATGATGAAAAAGCACCCGGGCATGGAACACGACGAGCCTTACATGACCCATGTGGCGGCAGGCAAGGCCGGCGACATCGTGTGGCACTTCAACCGCGCAGGCAGCTTTGACTTTGCCTGCCTCATCCCCGGCCATTACCAGGCCGGCATGACCGGCACCATCACCGTGCTGCCCCGCCATCCATAACGCCAGGAGAAACACCATGACCCTCCAACGCACTCGGGCTGCATCCGCATCCATGACCGCGCTCCCCAGCCCTGCCCGCCGCCAATGGCTGGCCACCACTCTGCCTTTGCTGGGCGCGGGGTTGGCCGTCGCTTTGCTGCCGGTTGGGTCCCGCGCCGCCACCAACACGCCCACACCGCTGGAAGTGTGGAAAGACCCCAACTGCGGCTGCTGCCAGGACTGGGTGGACCACATGCAGGCCAACGGCTTTGCCGTGAAGGTGCACGCCACCGGCGACAACGCGGTGCGCGCCCGCCTGGGCCTGCCGCCAAAGCTGGGTTCGTGCCACACCGCGCTGGTGGGCGGCTACCTGGTGGAAGGCCACGTGCCCGCCAGCGATGTGCGCAAGCTGCTGCAGCAAAAGCCCAAGGCCCTGGGCCTGGCCGTGCCGGGCATGCCCGTGGGCTCGCCAGGCATGGACGGCGCCGTGTATGGCGACCGGCGCGACCCGTACGACGTGCTGCTGGTAGCGCACGACGGCAGCACGCGCATCTTCAACAGCTACAACAAAAAGGCATCCACATGACCCAGCACCTCTTCTCCATCCCGCTGGCTGCCGCCCTGCTCGTCCTGGTTGCAGGGCCCGCCCTGGCGCAGGCGCCTGCAGGAGCTGCCGCAGACAGCCACAGCAGCCACCACCCCGCCGCCACCGCACCGTCCGCACCACAGGCGGAGCTGAGCGAAGGCGAAATCACCCGCTGGGACCCGCGCACCCTGCGGCTCACCCTCAAGCACGGCGAGATCAAGAACCTGGAGATGCCGCCCATGACCATGGTGTTCCGCGTGGCGGACGCTGGCGTGGTGGGCGACCTGAAACCCGGCGACAAGGTGCGCTTTCGGGCAGAGCAGGTCAGCGGCGCGTACCACGTCCAACGGATCGAGAAAGCACCTTGACCACGCCACCGAAGCTTGAGTTCACACAGGCTCTTAGGCCCGACAGGGCACCATAATCACCGGCCATGAGTTCTCAACATGTTCTGGCTGGCGACGCTGGCAGCATCACCCGCGTGGCCGGCATCGAGGTCGGCCACTTCACTGAAACCTGCCGCCCCACGGGCTGCACCGTCATCATCACCCGCGAGGGCGCTGTGGCCGGGGTGGATGTGCGCGGTGCCGCACCCGGTACGCGCGAGACGGATTTGCTCCACCCCTCCAACCTGGTGGACAAGGTGCACGCCATCATGCTCGCGGGCGGCAGCGCCTGGGGGCTGGATGCCGCCACCGGCGCCGTGCGCTGGCTGGAAGAGCGCGGCGTGGGTTTCGACGTGGCCGTGGGCCGCCTGCCCATCGTGCCCGCCGCCGTGCTGTTCGACCTGCTGGTGGGCGACATGCGCGTGCGCCCCGATGCCGCGGCAGGCTACGCGGCGTGCGAGGCCGCCTCCACCGCAGACCCGGCCGAAGGTAACGTGGGCGCGGGCACCGGTGCGGCGCTGGGCAAGATCTTCGGCATTCAGCGTGCGATGAAGGGTGGCATCGGTACCGCCTCCGTCACCGTGGACGGCGTCACGGTAGGTGCCCTCATCGCCTGCAATGCGCTGGGCGACGTGATCGACCCCGACACCGCGCAAGTGATTGCCGGGGCCCGCACCGACGACGGCCTGCGTTTGCGCGACACGCGCCGCGCCCTGCTGCGCGGCGACCCGCCCCAGCCCCTGCTGGCGGGCACCAACACCACCATCGGGGTGGTCGCCACTGACGCGGTCATCACCAAGGTGCAGGCCCACCGCCTGGCCGTGGCCGCTCACGACGGACTGGCCCGCAGCATCAACCCCGTGCACACCATGTCGGACGGCGACACCCTCTTCAGCCTGGGCACGGGCCGCAGCGGCAAGAGCCCGGGCATGATGGTGCTGGCCACCATGGCGGCCGAGGCCACGGCCATCGCCACGGCGCGGGCAGCACGGGCTGCGCGCGCCATCACTACCGCCGAGGGGTTGTACCTGCCCTCGGCCGCCGATCTGGGCTGAAGCGCAAAAAATCGGCATGCGCCACGCAGACGGTGCGTGGCGTCTCCTTAGCGTTGGCACCGGCTGGCATTGACTGGCGTCTGTTGCCGGCTTCGCCCCATGCGCCGGAGCTGGCGGCTTCTGCCCCCCCCCGCGTCAGCCCTCAGGCGTATTGCGCCAGCCCGTGGCCGAAAGACCAGTTCTCCTTGGCCACCTCAACAATGTTCACGAACACATCTTCCGGCCTGAGGCCTGGGCTTTCGCCCAGAAGCTGGGCGATGCGTTGGAACAGCGCCTTCTTCTGCTCCAGCGTGCGTGTGTTGTTGGCAGTGATCTGGATGAACACCACATCGTCGCTGCGTGCCACACCCAGGTACGACGGGCTGTAGCGGAAATTCGCGGCATCGTGCTCGGTCAGGGTCATGAACTGATCGTCCTCGGGCACATTGAAGGTCTCGCGCATGGCGCGGTACAGCGTGTCGAAAATCGCTTGCCGGTAGGCAGCGGGCTTGCCAGCACGCATGGCAATGTGGATGAGCGGCATGGAGGGTCCTTTTGTGAAAAAGCTGGTGCCATGCTATCCATATTGATATGCTATTGATACTTATATCAACAATAACAAAAAAATATCATGCAGCGCCCTCTGGATCTGGATGCCGTCGAGGCTTTTGTCCGTGTTGCCGAGCTGGAGAGCTTTACCCGAGCAGCCGAGGCCATGCAGACCAGCCAGGCCGCTGTGAGCCTCAAGCTCAAGCGGCTGGAGGACCGGCTGGGCTGCCGGCTGCTGGAGCGCACCCCCCGGTATGTGGAACTGTCAGCCCAGGGAGCCGCCTTCCTGGACCATGGCCGCGCACTGCTTGCTGCACATGAGCGTGCTCTGGCTGCGCTGGGTGAAGCACCGCAGCGTTTGGCCATCGGCATCAGTGACCACGTCGCCGGGCCTGAACTGCCCGCACTGATTGCTCGCATGAACGCACAAGACCCTCAGCTGTTGATCGACATCCGGATCGGCTCGTCGGGCGACCTGCTGCAAAGCTTTGACCGGCGCGAACTCGACGCGGCCATGGTCCGCATGCATGCCGGGCGCAGCGATGGCGAAGTGCTGGCCGAAGAGCGATTTGGCTGGTTTGCCGCGCCTCACTGGCAGCACCGCGCTGGTTCCACCCTGCCGCTGGCCACCCTGGCAGAGCCCTGCGGTGTGCGTGCGATGGCTGGAAAACTGCTGGATGCGGCCGCCATCCCCTGGCGCGAGGTGTTTGTGGGCGGCGGCGTGGCGGCAGTGTCCGCAGCCGTTGTTGCAGGGCTGGGCGTAGCCGCACTGGCACCCCGCATGTTGCCCTGGGGCGCGGTGGACGTAGGTGCCCGGCTTGGGCTTCCTGCACTGCCAAGCCTGCCGGTGGTGCTTCACAGCCGGGCCCCGGATGGCCGACCCAGTGATGCCATTGCAGCACTGTCTGCCGCATTCAGAAGTGCGGTGCGCGGTTAGGGCAGGTCACGCCCGCCCTCGCTTACCCCTGCACAAGCAGGGTGCCCAGCGCGCCTTTCGCACCTTTCGGTCAAAAACTTCTTGAAGCGCGCCGGAACCCCCAGAAGATCAGGGCCTGTGCACCATCGTGCGCCCAAGGCGGCGGCTGCGCACCGCCGCATCGATATCGCCAGAACGCCGCAGGGTGGCGGTGGCAACGTGTTGCGCCCCACGTTGCGAAAAGGTAAACACCGGTTTCCTGCCGCTCCTGCGTGCTCCGAAAAAGCGCCTCATCCCGTATCACCAGCTGGAGGGTCCATCGCATGAATGTCCTGCAGAACCTGAGCATCAAGACGCGTCTTGGTATTGGATATGTTGTCCTGACCTGTGCACTGATCCTGGTCGCCATCATGGGTATCCGTGGCGAGTCCATGACACAGGAGAGCCTGGACAACCAGGTCAATCACCTGAACGTGATCAAAAGCCTGGGCAACCGGGCGCTGGATACAGCCAATGCGAGGGCCGTGTCTGCCCGCAACCTGGTGATCGCGGGCTCCAAGGAAGATGCCGACGCGGAAACACGTCGCATTGGAATCGCACATGAAGGCATGGGCAAGGCACTCCAGGGAGTCGAAGATGCCCTCAAGGTCGGCCCGCCTGAAACCGCCCCCCTCAACAAGCTGCTGGCCCAGATCAAGAACACCGAAGCGGCCTATGGCCCCGTGGCGCTGGAGATCACCCGACTGGGGAGCCAGGGGGAAAAAGATGCGGCGATCAAGAAAATCAACGAGCAATGCCGCCCCCTGCTGACCAAGCTGGTGGCCGACATCGAAGCCTTCCTGGCCGAGAGCGACGCCATCAGCAAACGTGCCAGCCAGGAATCGATGCGCCAGTTTGAATCGCTGCGGCTACAGCTGATCTTGCTCAGCGTGGCCATGGTGGTGTTTGCCTGCGTGCTGGGTGTGGCCACCACCCGCTCCATCGTCCGGCCCCTGAACGAGGCAAGCCAGGCGACGCGGGAGTTTGCGCGGGGCAACCTGGCCACCCCACTGGTGGCGCAGGGCAAGAACGAAATTGCTTCGGTAGTCACTTCGATGGAAGCCATGCGGCTGAGTCTTTCCAACCTGGTGGCAGGGGTGCGCCAGGGATCAGAAAGCGTATCGACCGCCAGCGCCGAGATCGCGCAAGGCAACCACAACCTGTCGATGCGCACGGAACAACAGGCTAGCGCGCTGCAGCAAACCGCTGCCTCCATGGAGCAACTGGGCTCCACCGTGAAGCAGAACGCAGACAACGCGATCCATGCCAACCGCCTGGCGCATTCAGCGTCGACCGTTGCGCAACAAGGCGGTGACGTGGTGGCCATGGTGGTGGCCACCATGAAGGACATCAACGACTCCAGCCGCAAGATCAACGACATCATCAGCGTGATCGATGGCATTGCGTTTCAGACCAACATCCTCGCGCTGAATGCCGCCGTGGAGGCCGCACGCGCAGGCGATCAGGGCCGGGGCTTTGCTGTGGTGGCCAGCGAGGTGCGTAACCTGGCCCAGCGCAGCGCCGCCGCCGCCAAGGAGATCAAGCAACTGATCACCGAAAGTGTGGGCCGCGTGGAGCACGGCACCGCCCTGGTGGACAAGGCAGGCCAGACCATGACCGAGGTAGTGGCCAGCATCCGCAACGTGACGCACATCATGGGCGAGATCAGCGCTGCCAGCTCTGAACAGAGCGCGGGCGTCACGCAGGTGGGTGAAGCGGTCACGTTGATGGACCAGGCGACCCAGCAGAATGCCGCGCTGGTGGAGGAAATGGCGGCCGCCGCTTCGAGCCTGCGCGGGCAGGCCGACGACCTCGTGAATGCCGTGGCGGTTTTCCGGATTCACGGTAGCGGGTCGTCACTGCTGCTCAAGTAGCGCCCCCGTCCCCTCCTGCCGCGCCATCCAACAGGGCGGGATCAATCTTGCGCCGAACCACGTGGTGAAACGGCTGGTTGCGGGCGCATGCCGGCCAGCAGATCGTTCAGCGGCATGGCATGGGCAAACTTCCAACCCTGGGCCTGGCGCACACCCCGGGCAATCAGGAAGTCCACCTGGTCCTGAGTCTCGACGCCCTCGGCAATCAGTGCCAGCTTGAGCATATGGGCCATTTCGATGATGTGGGTAGTCACCGGGCTGATGGCGGCTTGCGCGCCGATGCTGGCGATGAAGATGCGATCAATCTTGAGGGTGTCGATGTCGATGGACTCCAGCATGGACAGGCTGGAGTAACCCGTACCGAAGTCATCCAGCGCAATCGATGCACCGATCTGCCGCGCAGCCTGCAGCGCGGGCCGTGCAGCCTCGATGTCCACCAGCCCGCGCTCGGTGACCTCCAGCATGAGCGCGCCCGGCGGCATCTCCATGGCGCTGAAGCGCCGCTGCAGGTACTGCACGGGTCCGTCGGCCACCAGATCCTGGGGCGAGAGGTTCAAACTCACATGAAAACCCGGGCGTGCCTTGAGCATCTCGGGCAAATCGGCCAGCACCACATCCATCACGTACCGCGTGATGTGCACGATCACCCCGGCCTTCTCCGCTTCTGCAATGAATTCATCCGGGGGCACCAGGGTGCCGTTGCGGCGACGCCAGCGCAGCAGAGCCTCCGCCCCCACCCACTGGCCGGTTTCCAGATCCACGATGGGCTGATAGAGCACGAAGAATTCGCGCCGGCGCAGGGCCGCCCGCAGTCTGGCGCGGGGCGACAACTGCCACCGGGTGAGCATCGCCACGCCCAGCGCAAACAGGGCACTGGCCACCAGCCCCAGGGGTGCCAGGATCAGCGCCTGGGCCTTGAGCCCTTCGTGGGCGAGCGCCTTGGGAGCTGCCGCGACCGCCGCCACATTGTTTTCCTTCGACACCCGGAAGACGATGTAGTGGGTCTCGCTTTCAGCCACGTTGTTCACATGGGGCGTGTAGAGGTTCAGCCACTGGGTATCCAGCGGACCTTTGGACCGGATCAGCGCCCGGGGCGTGCTGATCAGAAGCCCCAGCGCGACATCCGCATGAAGCACAGGCATGTCAATCACGATGCCCGGGTGAATGATCACCGCATGGCCGTTGCGGGCGTAGATGTTGAAAGGCTGCTCCGGGGCAAAGGGCAGGCGGGCGCCAATCCAGGTGGAGATACCCGTCGAGGTGACCATGTGGTTGCCGGTGAGCTGTACCACCTCATTGCCCGCGGTGAGGGTGCTGCAGACCAACGCTCCGTCCCTGACCGCCCCCATGCCCTGCAGATAGAACGAGGTGCCCACCAGCTGCTGTATGCGTGTGAGGCTGGCCTGGCTGCAAGCGGGGTGCGGATCTCCGTCCAAATCGTTGAGCGCCGCCACCAGCTGCTGGCGCGAGGCCACGCCGCGCCGCAGCACCTCGTCCGCCAACGAGGTCAGATAGGCGACCTGGTCTTCCTTGGCCTGGCGGTGGGCCACCCACAGGGATGCAGCAATGGGGATGAGTGCCGCCAGCAGCAGTGGGATGGAGGCAACGACATAGAAGCGTTTCATCGGACACGGCAGTGGGTGGGTAGTACACAGGCAGACAAGGGGCTGCCCCAGCGCGACGCCATCATGCACGAACAGCCCCCGCTGCTCCAGCGAGATTTCAACCGATGGCGCCCCTATCGCCGGGCGCACAAGCATCAGACCGTCCTATGATGCCGGTGACGGTTGGTGCCCTGGGCCGGGGCCCACTGCACTACACCCATCCCCATGGCCCCTGATCGGAACAAGGAGAGTGAACCCATGAGAGACCAGGCCTTTCGGAAACATGCATGGCTGCTGTACCTGCCAATGCTCGTGAGTACCCCGACGGCACAGGCGCAGGACCAGTTGGTGGATTTGCAGTCCAGCGGCGGCTATACCTCCTACCGCCTCGCGGACGACGTGACCCAGGTGGATCTGGTGGAACAAACCCAGGGGGCCTGCCGCTTCAACCGCACCTGGGGCTACGACCTGACCAATCGCGAGCTGTGGACCAACGGTGGTTGCGGGGGACGTTTCAAGATCACACGCACCTATGCATCCGGTAGCAGCAGCGGCTCCAATGCCGGCGCAGCTGTGGCGGCCGTCGCGGCCATTGCCGGCATTGCGTTGCTGGCCAACCACAACCGGCACGACAACGACCGTCGCCCCGAGTACCCGGACTACCCCGGCCAGGGCGGGGACTGGGGGCGTGAGATCCGGGTGGACGGCCGCCTGTGCCTCGACGTGAGGGGTGGCAAATTCCAGCCCGGCACCACCCTGCAGGTGTACGAATGCAACGGGACAGCGTCCCAGCGTTTTGCGGTGGGGCGCGGCGGCGAGATCCGGGTGCGCGACCTGTGCGTGGACGTGGACCGTGGCGACCCACGGGACGGTGCACGGGTGGTGCTGTGGTCCTGCTCGGGCTCGCGCAGCCAGAGCTGGTCGACCCTGGGCGGGCAGATCGTGAGCCAGCTCACCGGCAAATGCCTGGATGTAGACGCAGGCCAGGTCCGCCCTGGGGCACACACCATGGTCTGGCCCTGCAACCGCAGCCCCAGCCAACGCTGGTGGTGGTAAGGAGGTCCCATGCAAGCAACTCTTCACTGGATCTGTGCAGGCGCCTGCGCCCTGGTGCTGGCAACAACGACGCACGCGGCCAATGCGGCCGACACCTCAGTATCGTCACCCACCACGCCACCCCGCCCTGCCAAGGCACACAAACCGGAGGCACCAACCCTCACCCACCGGCTGCAGGCCATCTGCTCGGCAGCCGATCTCAATCACGACGGCAACGTGTCGCTGGACGAGTTCCACCAGGACATCGTGCAGAGCTGGCACAGCCTGGGGCCCGATGCAGAGGGCTACGTCGATCTCTCCCAGCTGGGCCAATTGCCCCGCATCGGCAAAGGCCAGCTGAGGCGGCTGGCAGCAGCCGACAAGGACGGGGACGGAAAGCTGTCGTTCAAGGAGGTGGTGCAGGCACGCATGGCCTACTTCGAGGCAGCGGATGTGGACCAGAACGACATGCTCTCGCTGCAGGAATGCATGGCCTATGAGCGCCAACGCAGGCGCCTGCCGCAGTAGGAGCCCTCGCTGGCCGGCGGTTTCAGTCCTACAGCTATCTAAGACCTGGGCAACTCCCGGTGCGGGATGCCCAGCGCCGGTGCGCGTCGCCGCCACGCCTGCCTGGATAATCCACCGGCTCGCTGATAGCGAGATATGGCTCCGGGTCCACCCAGGGGCCGCGTCACCCCATCCAGGCATACCGCCGCCCCGTTTCGCTCTGTTTGTCCATCCCCCATGCCCCAGGCCTTTCGCAACACTTTCCTCACTCTGCGCGATCTGATTGTGTCAGCAGGCCCCCTCGCCTTCTTGGCGGTCGGGCTGCTGGTGCTGGCCTATTGGTGGCTCAACCCCAATCCCCCTAACACGGTGACCCTGGCCACAGGCCCTGCCCAAAGTGCCTATGAGGAGTTTGGCAAGCGCTACCAGAAGGCGCTGGCGGCCGACGGCATTGATGTGGTTCTGCTGCCCAGCGAGGGCTCATCGCACAACCTGCAGCTTCTGCGCGACGGCCAGGCCGATGTCGCTTTTGTACAGGGCGGCACAGCCGAACTGCAACCCGATGATCCGGATAACCTGGTATCGCTGGGCAGCCTGTTTGTAGAGCCACTGTGGCTGTTCTACCGCACCGATGCAGCAGAGCGCATGCACAACGCACCCCGGCTCGATGGCCTGCGGCAGCTACGCGGCTGGCGGGTCAATGTGGGGTCGGAGGGCAGCGGCGTGCCCACGCTGATCGAGCGGCTGCTGCAGGCCAATAAGGTGGAGCCCAGCGCAGTCAAGCTATCGCGCCTGGAACAGACGCCCGCGACGGTGGAGTTTTTGGCGGGGAGGCTCGACGCCTTGGTATTTGCCTCGGCGCCTGAATCGCTGATGGTGCAGATGCTGCTGCAAACGCCCGGCGTGCAGCTGCTGGATTTTGCGCAGCACGAGGCCTACGCAAGGCGGTTTCCGTTCCTCACCCCCGTGACCTTGCCACGCGGGGTGGTGGACCTCGCGGCCAACGTGCCCCAGCGCGATGTTCGGCTCGTGGCCACCACCACGTCCCTGCTGGCGCGCGACGGCACGCACCCCGCCCTGCTGACCCTGTTTGCCCAGAACGCACAAAAGCTGCACAGCGGCGCAGGCTGGTTCAACCGGGCGCGTGAGTTTCCCAACACGCGCGGCAGCGAGCTGCCGATTGCCAAGGAGGGCGACCGCGCCATGAACGAGCCGGTGCCCATGCTGCAACGCTACCTGCCGTTCTGGATGGCCAACCTGATTGAGCGCATGTGGCTGGTGCTGGGCATCTTGCTGGCCATCATGCTGCCGCTGTCGCGCATCGTGCCGCCGCTCTACCAGTTCCGCGTGCGGTCGCGGGTGTTTCGCTGGTATGGCCGCCTGCGCGAGATCGAAAACGACCTGGAAATGGGCAAAAGCGACCCCGCAACCCTGCTGCGCACCCTCGACGGACTGGAAGCCCAGGCCGAAAAGGTGAGCGTGCCTCTGTCGTATGCGGACGAGCTGTATGCCCTGCGCAACCACATCCACCTGGTGCGCAAAAAACTGCTGCGCGCGTCGGAAGGGGCTGGTGGATCTGCTGACCACAGCACGCCGGGTGAAGGGATGACGAACAACAGCGTGAAGGAAACAGGGAGTGCAGCAGGAACTGGGCGTTGACCAGCTCTACAGCGGCACAAGGCCGCTCGCGGCCTCAAGGTGGCACCCGCAGCGCGCGTATCTGTGCGATCAGCGATTCTTGGGCGACTTGGCACCCGAAGCCGGGGCCAGGGGGGCGGATTTGGACAGCGGCGCCATTTTGGAGCCGAAGCCCGTACGGCCCTCGGACGTCTTGCGATCTGCCCCGCCCGTTTCCGTAGAGCCCGAAGCGCGGGCCGCAGGCTTGGCGGGCTTGGGTGGCTGGGCCGGCACCACGCGCAGCGAGCCTTCGGCCGCCAGCTTGTCGCGCATGCGGCGGGTCATGGATTGGGTGCTGGCGTCCGGCGCAGTGAACAAAAACAGGGTGCCATGCGGGCTGGCCCAAGTCAGCTGGGTCCGCACCACCCGGCCATTGGTCACCAGCTCCACCCAGGCCCCGATGACAAAATCAGCGTAAGGGTCCGGGGTGTCCAGCGGCGCCTGGGCACTGTCCTGCGGTGAAGGAGCGGACGCCTCTGCCGATTCGGACGGCTCTGTCGCCTCCGGGGCCACTTCGGGCTCTCCCGCAGGGGCGGACACTGGGGCAGGAGCCGGTTTTTCAAAAGCGGCCTGGTGCAACGCCACAAGCCGCTGCAAGAATGCGCTGGTCTGCACCGCCGGGTAGTTGATGGTCTTGAGGCCCTTGCGCAGCTTGGCCAGCAGGCCGGGGATGGCTTCGTTGAGCCGGTCCGTCTCCTGGCGCGTGAGGTCAGGCTGCGCAGTCCACAGCAACACCGGAACCAGCGCCAGGTAACCGCTGGGGTCATCTTCCTGGCTATCGTCACTGCGCATCACCTGCGCCAGCGCCACTACGTCAGCCCAGGGGCCCGCCGCAAAATCCAGCACGTCCGACGGCACCTTGTCCACATCCGGCAGCTTGCGGATATCGGCTGCGATCTTCTCGGCCAGCAGTTCGCGCTGCTCCGCCTGCAATTTGGCTTTCTGCTCGGCCTCCTGCTGGGCCTTGATCTTTTGCTCCTGGGTGTCCCAGGCAGACTGCAGCGCCTTGAGCACGGTGTCGAACGGCCCCGCGTCCTTGACCTCATGGGCAGACAGGTGGCCCACAGCCTCGGTCACCAGTCGCATGAAGCGGCTGAAGCCAGGCTCTGTCTCGGCGGTGAATGCCAAGCTGCGCTGCGTAAGCTCGTCAAGCAGGCGGCGCGCAGGGTGGCTGCTGTCGGTAAAAAACCGGCCGTCGTGGTGCACCAATTGCTTGAGCGCAGGCTCCAGGCTCTTGACGGCCTGCTGCACAGGGGGCAGCAAACGGGCGTCCTGGGAGATGTTGGCCATCATGCGCCCCACCACCTCCACCGCCATGGCGGTGGACTGGGTAGCAGCCTCCATGGGCATGGCTGCATAGACCACCGGCGCAACGCCAGGCCCACGCCAGCCTGCGAGAGGCACGGGCAAAGAGCCCGCCTGGCTGACCGTGCCCCCACCGGCAAGACGGCCCACCAGGCGCTCCAGCTGCGCCATGTCTTCAATCGCTTCAGCGGCCGCACCCGACGGGTAGTAGCCCCCGGCCAACGATGACTGAGCGCTGGCGGCTCCCGCGCGGGGGTCCACCCAGCCCGGCTGACCCGCGCCGCTGGGCATGACCACCGCCTGTGCGGGCACGGCGCCGTAGACCGGAGGAGGGGCAAATGGATCACCGCCCGCCAACATCTGGCGCAGGATGCCGACCGTGAGCAATGCCTCTTCGGCAGCGTCCACGGGCACAGGCACCATGGCACCCTGCTGGGAGTCGCCGCTCCAGCCTGTGCTGGGACCCATACCACACCCATAACCTGTGTTGCCATAGTCGCTCATGGGCGCGTTCATTGAGGGGCCGTACCCGGAATAACCGCCCCCGTAACCCGTACCGGGCCCGCCATAGCCAGACCCACCGTAACCGGTGCCTTGGCCGCGACCGCCGCCCGCAGGCATGCCCAGCACTGCGTAGCCCACCGGCTGTACGCCATGCTCACGCAAGCTCTGGGCGGTTTTTTTGTATTCTTCGGCCAGCAGCTTCCCGAGCAGGTCGCGCATGTGCTGCATCCACAGCTGCCGTACCTCGGCCGAGACGCCGGTCTCACCCACCACCTGCTGCAATGCACGGATGTAGCTCTCGGGCCGCAGAGGGTTGCGCTCGGGTTGCACGCTGCGCAAACCTTGCGCAGCGCTCACCAGGGTGTTGAGTTCGGCCAGTACGGCGTCGGTGGCATGCAGCGCAGACTGCTGGGCCTTGGACAGTTCCACCTGGGCCTGCATCTCGCTTTCGTCAATGAGCGAAAGCTCGCCAAAGTCCATGCCGGTGTCATCGGCCGAACTGCGCCCCTTGGCGACCGCAGGGCCTTCGGCAAATATTTCCAGCAAGGCCATGGGATAGCCCTTGACCAGCGCAGCCTCGTGCTCGTTGAGCAGCCGCAGTGCATCACTGAACAAATTACGCTGCTGGATGTTGCGGCTGGCCGACTCCTCGCTGGTCAAGGCACTTTGGGTGACCTTGACGAGCTGCCCCATCAAGGCCTCGCCACCGCGAACGGCGTTGACAACGCAGGCGCGGAAAACGGCTCTCAGACGCGATGCGGGCAGGGACATGGTGGGAGGGAGGAATCGGACAAGAGGTTTCCAGATGCAATCCTACTTGACCTCGGCCTTTATTTGAGGGCCTTGAAACGCATCCGCTTGGGCTTTGCACCTTCTTCACCCAGCCGCTTCTTCTTGTCGGCCTCGTACTCCTGGTAATTGCCGTCAAAGAACGTCCACTGGCTGTCACCTTCGGCGGCCAGAATGTGCGTGGCGATCCGGTCCAGGAACCAGCGATCGTGGCTGATAACCAACACTGTGCCCGCGTATTCGAGCAAAGCGTCTTCCAGCGCGCGCAGGGTTTCCACGTCCAGGTCGTTCGAAGGCTCGTCCAGCAGCAGCACGTTGCCGCCAGCAATCAGTGTCTTGGCCAAGTGCAGACGGCCACGCTCACCGCCCGACAGCATGCCCACCTTCTTTTGCTGGTCGCCACCGTTGAAGTTGAAGCGCCCTGCGTAAGCACGGCTGGCCATGGTGAACTTGCCGATGTTGATCATGTCCAGGCCGCCGGAGATGTCTTCCCACACGGTCTTGTCGTCCGACAGGGCATCGCGGTGCTGGTCCACAAAGGCCATCTTCACGGTCGAGCCGATCACCACCTCACCGCTGTCCGGCTGCTCGCGGCCCGCGATGAGCTTGAACAGGGTCGATTTACCGGCCCCGTTCGGACCGATGATGCCCACGATGGCACCCGCAGGGATAGTCATGGACAGGTTGTCGATGAGCACACGGTCGCCGAAAGACTTGGTGACGTTGTGGAACTCAATGACCTGGGTGCCCAGGCGCTCGGCCACAGGAATGAAGATTTCCTGGGTTTCGTTGCGCTTTTGGTATTCGTAGTCGCTCAGTTCCTCGAAACGGGCGATACGCGCCTTGCTCTTGGCCTGACGGCCCTTGGCGTTCTGGCGCACCCATTCCAGTTCCTTCTTCAGGGCCTTGGCGCGTGCCTCCTCACCCTTGTTTTCAGATTCCAGACGGGCCTGCTTCTGGTCCAGCCAGGTGCTGTAGTTGCCCTTGTAGGGGTGACCGTAGCCGCGGTCCAGTTCCAAAATCCACTCCGCGGCGTTATCGAGGAAGTAGCGATCGTGGGTGATGGCCACCACGGTGCCCGGAAAGCGGTGCAGGAACTGCTCCAGCCAGTCCACCGATTCAGCGTCCAAGTGGTTGGTGGGTTCGTCGAGCAGCAGCATGTCGGGCTTGGACAACAGCAGGCGGCACAGCGCAATGCGGCGCTTTTCA
This sequence comes from Acidovorax delafieldii, assembly GCF_007993815.1. Taxonomy (GTDB): domain Bacteria; phylum Pseudomonadota; class Gammaproteobacteria; order Burkholderiales; family Burkholderiaceae_C; genus Acidovorax; species Acidovorax delafieldii. The sequence goes on along the minus strand of NZ_VJWE01000016.1, from coordinate 68,758 downwards.
CCACCAGACAGCAGCCCGACCTTGGCGTCCCAAGGAGGCAGGCGCAGGGCATCGGCAGCGATTTCGAGCTGGTGCTCGGAGTCAGTCCCCGCCGTCGCAATGATGGCTTCCAGGCGAGCCTGTTCAGCGGCCAGTGCGTCAAAGTCTGCATCGGCCTCGGCGTAGGCGGCGTACACCTCTTCCAGCTTGGCCTTGGCGGCAAACACCTCGCCCATGGCCTCTTCCACGCTTTCGCGGACTGTGTGCTCCGAGTTGAGCTGAGGCTCCTGGGGCAGATAGCCGATCTTGATGCCCGGCATCGGAATGGCTTCGCCCTCGATTTCCTTGTCCACGCCGGCCATGATCTTGAGCAGCGTGGATTTGCCCGAGCCGTTCAGACCCAGCACACCAATCTTGGCGCCCGGGAAAAAGCTCAGGGAGATGTCCTTCAAGATCTGCCGCTTGGGCGGCACGGTCTTGGAGACGCGATTCATCGAATAAACGTATTGGGCCATGGAGGGTTCTAGCTTGCGAAAGTGGGCAGGAAGTCTGCATCCGAGCAGGTTCAGAGGGCCATTTGGAGCATTCCAAAAAGACGACGAACGCGCTCTCAAACCCTAGATTATCGGTCCATGCGACAATACCCCCGTTGTGGGCTCCAGTTGCCCGCCACATCAGCACACTGCTGGGGACGAAGGAAGCCACGCTTCCGGGCTCCCAATCCTGAACCTCATCAGCCTGAGACTGGCTCAGCAACCTCCCGGTTGCACGACAGGCGGATACCCAGCGCCCCGGACGGGCGCATCCAACGACATGACATTTGACGAACTGAACCTGGCTCCTGCCATCCTGAAGGCCGTGCACGAAACGGGCTATGAAACCCCCACGCCCATTCAGGCCCAGGCCATTCCCGCCGTTCTGGAAGGCCACGACCTTCTGGCCGGCGCGCAGACTGGCACCGGCAAGACCGCTGCGTTCACCCTGCCCATGCTGCACCGCCTCTCGCAAGGCACGGCACCCAAGAACAAGTTTGGCGGCAAGGGCATCCGCGCCCTGGTGCTGACCCCTACCCGTGAGCTCGCGGCCCAGGTCGAAGAATCGGTGCGCGAATACGGAAAGTACCTGGACATCAACTCCACCGTGGTCTTCGGTGGTGTGGGCATGAACCCGCAGATCGACCGCATCAAGCGCGGCGTGGACATCCTGGTGGCCACCCCTGGCCGTCTGCTGGACCTGCAGCAACAGGGCTTCCTGGACCTGTCCACCGTGCAGGTGCTGGTGCTTGACGAAGCCGACCGCATGCTCGACATGGGCTTCATCCACGACGTGAAGAAGGTGCTGGCCCTGGTGCCCAAGGACAAGCAAAGCCTGCTGTTCTCGGCCACCTTCAGCGACGAGATCCGCGAGCTGGCCAACACCCTGCTCAAGAACCCGCAAAGCATCCAGGTCACCCCGCGCAACACCACGGTGCAGCGTATTTCGCAAGTGATCCATCCTGTGGGCCGCGGCAAGAAAAAGCAGGTGCTGCTGCACATCATCCAGCAACACAACTGGAGCCAGGTGCTGGTGTTCACGCGCACCAAATTCGGCGCCAACAACGTGGCCGAGTTCCTGACCAAGAACGGTGTGCAGGCCATGGCCTTGCACGGCAACAAGAGCCAGAGTGCCCGTACGCAGGCCTTGGCGGGCTTCAAGAGTGGCGAGATCCGTGCCCTGGTGGCCACCGACATCGCCGCACGTGGCATCGACATCGATGACCTGCCGCACGTCGTCAACTACGAAATCCCCAACGTCTCCGAAGACTATGTGCACCGCATCGGCCGCACGGGCCGCGCAGGCGCAACGGGCGAAGCCGTGAGCCTGGTCTGCATGGACGAAGAAGGTTTCATGATGGACATCGAGCGCTTTACCAAGCAGCAGATTCCTGTCCAGGTGATCGAAGGTTTTGGCCCAGAACCCGGCGAGAAGGCGGAACCCATCGCCATGGGCCGCCAGACCATCTGGGGCGGCGCAGGCAAGCCCCCGAGCCGTGATGTGATGCAGGCAGCCGCCAAGGCCGCCCGCAGCGAAATGATGGAGCGCATCCGCACCAACAAGGCAGGCCAGGGCGGCGGCCAAGGTGGGGAGCGCGGCCCCCGTGCAGGCAACGGTGGTGGCGGTGGTGGCCGTTCCGGTGGCGGAGCTCCACGCAACGCCCAGGGTCCAGCCGGCGGCGGCCGCGGAGGCCAGGGTGGTGGCCGGGGTGGTGCCCGTGACGGCGCCGCCCAGGCACCTGCGCGCAGCCGAGGCCCACGCCCCGAAGGCGGCGGTGGTCATCGCTACGATGACGCACAACCCCCCCGCGCCAATGCGCACCTGGGCACACACCTGGGTCACAGCAACCCAGGCCATCGCAGCTCGGGCCACGGTGCGGGCGGTCAGCCCGACCCCATGCGCACCAGCGTGGACAGCATGGCTGAACGCGGCCGCCGTGGCGGCGGCGGTGGTGGTGGGTATCGCAACTCTGGAGGTGGCGGCTATGGTGGCGGATCAGGCACGGGTGGCGGTGGTGGCCGGGGCAACGGGCCTCGTGGGCCAGGCGGTCCTCGGGGCTCTTTTAACCGCTGAGACGCGCAAAGCGCCCCCTGCCAACGCCACGGACGCAGCGGGCGCCAGCATCCATGTGCTGCACGCCAAAGGGCGGCGTGCGCCAGCGCTGAACCATCCCCGCCTGCAACTGCACGCGGTGGATTTTGCGGCGATGCCCGCCTTGCCGCACGTCGATGATGTTTACATCACCCTGGGCACCACCATGGCTGCAGCCGGCAGCCAGAGCGCGTTCCGTGCGGTGGACTATGACGCCGTGATGGCCACGGCCCGCGCAGCGCGCGCGGCGGGCGCCACCCGCTGTGGCGTGGTCACCGCCATGGGGGCCAATGCGCAATCGCGCATCTTTTACAACCGCGTCAAAGGCGAGGTCGAGCGCGACCTTCAGCAGCTGGGTTTTGAGACGCTGGTCATTGCACGCCCATCCCTGCTGATGGGCGAACGCCGGGCGCTGCAACAAGCCCACCGGCCCGCAGAGTCCCTGTCGCTCAAACTGTTTCAGTGGCTGAACCCGGTCCTGCCCGCCAACTATCGTGCCCGCCCCGGGGCGGAGGTGGCCCGTGCGCTCGTCCGTGCCGTACAGTTGGGCCGACCCGGGCTGCAAGTGCTGTCCGGCCGCGCGCTGCAGGCCAGTTGATACAGGGTGCAGCCGTCGTGACCCCGCCTACGCTGTACGCCCTTCATGCGCCCCAACGAACTCCCCCAACCGCTGGACACCCTCATGGTGGCCACTTGCAATGTGCTCAACCTGGCCAATCCGGGACGCCTGTTCTACGAGAACCAGGACCCCTACAGCCAGACCGAGTTTGAACGCAAGATCACCTGGCTGGGCGAGCGCTTTCGGGCACTGAACGCCGATGTACTGGCGGTGCAGGAGGTCTGGGACGATGCGGCCTTCAAAGGGGCACTGGGTCGGGGTGGCTTGCGCTACGACTTCGTCGCCGTACCAGGGGCCGAGAACAACGACACCCAACAGGGCGCACAGGGAACGCCCCGTGTGGGCCTGGCCACGCGGCTCAAGGTCGAGGCATTGCAGTCCTTTGCCGACTTCCCACCGGGCTTTCAGGTGGATGTGCCTGGCATTGGCCAACACACGCGCTTCGAGCGCCCACCCCTCGTGGCCACGTTGCGGATGAAGCATGGCCAAACCCTCAACGTCCTCACTGCCCACCTCAAATCCAAACGTCCCAAGTTTCTGCAGGATGCCCTAGGCCAGCCCACCGAGGACCGGGACGACCGCAAGGTGGTCGCACTGGCATCGCTGCGCTCGCTGATCATGCGCGGCGCCGAGGCCATGGCGCTGCGGTGCCTGGTGATCGACCTGCTGCACCGCACCAGCGTGCCCCTGGTAGTGCTGGGCGACTTCAACGACACCCCCGACAGCGTGACCACGCAACTGATCTGCGCCACCACCGACATCGCCTACGACCGGTCCGCCCGTGATGTGGCCTTGTTCAATGCGTACGACTTGCAGGGAGATTTCGCCTTGAAAAAGGACGTGGCCTACTCCCACATCCACCAGGGCGCGCCCTATGTGCTGGACCAGATCCTGGTCAGCGAGGAGTTCCTGCCCAATGGGCGCAACAGCGTGGGCGATGTGCGCCGGGTGGACTATTTCAACGACCACCTGCATGAGGGACGCGACCGCACGCGCTCGGACCACGGCTTTGTGCGCGCCTTGCTGCGCCTGAAACTGCCCAGTTCTCCCCTGGCCCAGAGCATCTCGCCGCCGCCCACCGACGCCACCGCACCCAGCGACACCCCTCGATGATCACTGCGTCAGCCCACGGCGCCACGGGTTTGCAACGGGATGTACGCTGACAAGGAGAGGCGGGTGCGCGCAGGTAACATCCACGTACAAAGCGCCCCACTCGCCCCACAACAGGGGCTCTCTCTGGCAGCCCACACCATGACCCAGCACAATTTCCTGCGCCGCAGCGCCGATACCGCCCCGCTTTCCCGTCCTGAACCACGGATTGCGCCCTGGGCCGCCCCGGCCACGCTGGCAGCACTGCTGCTGACAGCCTGCGGCAGCACCCCGCTGCCCCCTTGGCCATCCACCCCCACTGCCCAGCAGCGCAGCGCCCCCGCGCCACTGCCGCGCGTACAACAAGGTACGGTGGTACCCGCACCGCTGGGACAGCAGACGCCCTCGCAGCTGCCGCCACAACGGGCTGCCGTGGTGGCCAGCCCCCTGCCCCCGTCCGCACCGCTCTTGGTGCGCGACGAAGCGCCCATGGCGCCGCCCTATGGCGATGCGGTGGCCGCGCGGTTCCCCAACCCTTCTGTGGTCTACAGCACACCCGGCCTGGGTGCCGACCGCAGGGCCTTCACCACCAATGCCGAGCTGGGCCAATGGCTGCGCGGGCTGAGCGACGGCGTGCCCCGTGGGGGCACACGCACGCAGTTGCTGCAGATTGGCACCTCGCAACGCGGCGAGCCCATCCAGGGCCTGCTGCTTACCCGTGCCCCAGGCACAGACCCTGCCAGCCTGGACAAGAGCGGCCGCCCCACCGTTGTGCTGATCGGCCAGCAGCATGGCGACGAACCCGCAGGCAGTGAGGCACTGCTGGTCATCAGCCGTGAGCTGGCCCAGGGCCTGCTCGAGCCGCTGCTGGACCGCATCAACGTGGTGGTGGTGCCCCGCGCCAACCCCGATGGCGCCGAGGTGGGCACCCGCGTCACCGCCAACGGCGTGGACCTGAACCGCGACCACCTGTTGCTCAACACGCCCGAGGCCCGCGCCATTGCGCAGGTCATCAACGACTACCGCCCCATCCTGGTCGTGGACGCCCATGAATACACCGTGGTGGGCCGCTATCTGCAGAAGTTCAACGCCATCCAGCGCTACGACGCACTGCTGCAATACACCACCACTGCCAACTATCCGGAGTTCCTCACCAAGGCATCGCAGGAATGGTTTCACCAGCCCATGGTGGCAGCCCTCAAGGCCCAGGGCCTGACGAGTGACTGGTACTACACCACCTCGACCAACCTGCAGGACAAGCGCATCTCCATGGGGGGCACCCAGCCCGACACGGGGCGCAACGTCCATGGCCTCAAGAACACGGTCAGCCTGCTGATCGAGACCCGTGGGGTGGGCATTGGTCGCATGCACATCCAGCGCCGCGTGCATGCCCAGGTCACCGCCATCACCAGCGCGCTGCGGACCACCGCCGAGCGGGCGGCCAACCTGGAGCAGGTACGCTCGTTCGTGGCCCGCGACGTCAGCGCCCTGGCCTGCCGCGACCAGGTGGTCATTGAAGCGGAGGCCACGCCCACCCAGCGCGACCTGGATTTTCTGGACCCCGAGACCGGCGCCGATCGCAGCATTCGCGTGGACTGGAACTCATCGCTGACGCTGCGCAACACCAAGGTGCGTGCGCGGCCCTGCGGCTATTGGCTGTCGGCAGACGCCAGCGGTGCAGTGGAACGCCTGCGCCAGCTGGGCATCCAGGTCATGCGGGTGGCAGAGCCCGGTTCTGTCCTGGCCGAGAGCTACCGCGAAACCGGGCGCGAAACCGGCAACCGCCAGGACGTGATCGGCACCATTGCTGGTAGTGGCGACATCGTGCGCGTGCAAGTGTCCGCCGTACGCAGCGCCATTGATGCACCCGCTGGCAGCTTCTATGTGCCCCTGAACCAGCCGCGTGCCAATCTGGCCGTGGCAGCGCTGGAACCCGACACGCAGAACAGCTACTTTGCCAACCACCTGATCCAGGACCTGGGCCAAAGCGCCCGCGTGATGGCCGTGCCATCGCTGGTGTTTGAAGAAACAGATTGATCAGTGCCTTGCGGCAGGTCGCTGCATGGCGCGAGGCTGAGGTCTGCGTTCTTGGCGGGGTCAGGTGGGACGCTCCGTGAGGACGCTGCCCGGATGCTGCGCTGCGACTGTGGCTGCAGACGCACCATAGCTATCAAATTTATAGCTGCCCAGGCATATCTTTCTAGCGCTACAGGCAGATTTCTTTCAAATCATGCCGGTCCATGCAATGGAGCGGGCCGCGTGGCGCGGGTCTGGCGGTCCCGGGCACGCTCCAGCACATGGCGTGCCATGGCCTGTGCCAAGGCATCTTCTGCCAGGAACACCTGGGCATGGCTGCATTCCTGCACCAGCCGCTGGGCCTCGTCCTCGTTGTGGCTGCGCACCACGATGTCGATGCCAGGGTTCAGGGTCTGCGCCGTCTCGATCATCTGGCGCACCTGCAGCGCGTCCGGGGTGGCCACCACTAGCATGGCGGCCCGCGCAATGTGGGCCTGGATCAGCACGGCAGGCTCCACCGCATCACCAAACACGGCGGCCACGCCATCGGCCCGCAAGGCTTCCACCAGCTCCCGGTTCTGCTCCGCCACCACAAACGGAACATCGTTGGCCGCCAGCGTTGCCGCCACACGCCGCCCTACCCGGCCGTACCCCACCAGAACCACCTGCCGCGCGAGGTAACGCGAATCGGTGCTGGTGGGCAGTTCGGCCAAAGGGTCATCCCGCTGCTCCAGCCGCCGCGCAAGCGCCGATCGGGCGCGCAGCCAGCCCTGCAACGGCGCAATGGCATGGAACAACAACGGGTTGAGCGCCATGGAGAACAGGGCCCCCGCCAATACCAAGCTGGCCCCCTCTGGCGGCAGCAGCCCCAACGAAGAACCCAGTGCGACCAGAATGAACGAGAACTCACCTATCTGCGCGAGGCTGGCCGATACGGTGAGCGCTGTGTTGAGCGGGTAACGGAACGCCAGCACCAGGCCCGCAGCGGCCACCGTCTTGCCCAGCATGATGATGGCGACCACTGCCAACACTTGCAGTGGGCGCTCCCACAAGACGGCGGGGTTGAAGAGCATGCCGACCGACACGAAAAAGAGTACGGCAAAGGCATCGCGCAAAGGCAGCGACTCATGCGCAGCGCGGTGGCTGAACTCGGACTCGCGCATCACCATGCCGGCAAAGAAGGCCCCGAGCGCAAACGACACGCCAAACAGCGCAGCCGACCCGAACGCAATGCCCACCGCTGCGGCCACCACGCACAGCGTGAACAACTCACGCGAGCCTGTGCGAGCCACCTGCCATAACAGCCAGGGAAACAGCCGGCGCCCGACCAGCAGCATCAGCACCACAAACGCACCGACCTGCAGCAGGGTCCAACCCAGCGTGCGCCAGAGCTGCGCAGCATCCAGGTCGGCCCCGGTGCCGCCTCCCAGCCATCCCCCCAGCGGGGGTAGCAGCACCAGTACCAGCACCATGGCGAGATCCTCCACCACCAGCCAGCCCACTGCGATGCGTCCGGTGTAGCTGTCCAGAATCCCCAGGGTCTCCAGCGCACGCAACAGCACCACCGTACTGGCCACCGACAGTGCCAGACCAAAAACCAGGGCACCACCCATGCCCCAGCCCCACCACAGGGCCAACGCCATACCCAGCGACGTCGCCACGATCATCTGCACCACAGCACCCGGCACGGCAATCTTGCGCACGGCCAGAAGGTCGCCCCACGAGAAATGCAGGCCCACGCCAAACATCAGCAGCATCACCCCGATCTCCGCCAGCTGGCTGGCCAGGGCCGCATCTGCGACAAAACCGGGAGTGAACGGGCCGATGGCCACCCCAGCCAGCAAGTACCCCACCAATGCTGGCAGCCGCAGACGGGCGGCCAGAAAGCCCAGCACCAACGCCAGGCCCAAGGCGGCGGCAATGGTGTGGATCAGCGTGACGCTGTGTGGCATGGGCAAATGCTCCAGTGAGGCGGGCAGTCAAGGGGGATGGCCCGGTTATAACCGCATCACCATCCCGGCAGCAAAATCGCCCCTGCAGCAGCGCCAAGAGCACGGGCCAGGGCGGGTATGATTAGCGTCCTGCGTTACGCAGATGCGGACACTCCGCAAGCCCGTCCGGCCACACAGCCGGCCAACATCCATCTGCCCGTAGCTCAACTGGATAGAGCAATAGCCTTCTAAGCTATAGGTCGGGGGTTCGAGTCCCTCCGGGCAGGCCAGCCGCCCAGCTGGTAGCTTTCAATCTCCCCACTCATACCAATCAATCCGTTCTGACGAGTGCGGAACAGCCAAGCAATGCGCGCGCGGGCTGGATGACGGATGTGGATCAAGCACCTCGTTGCGTACAGCCCCAACCCTAACGATTGGGCTGCGGCACAGCGGCGTAATTCATGGCAATGGCCTGCACCACGGCGCCGATCAATGCCGCATCGCCAGCGCTCTGCGGCAACACGTCGCGCACGATCTGGACCGCGTATTGAAGTTGCTCTTTGGCCAAGGCCGCAGACATGGCGTTGCCGCGCTTTTCACTGGGCGACGCGTCGCGAATCACAAGGCTCATCAGAAACTCCCAAAAGGTGGAGCATGCAGTATGCGCCGTGTGAGGCCGTGGTGAGCGAAAGGCGGGGCTTTGATGGTGAGAAGACCCCCTTGACGCGCAACGCTGCACAGGGGGGGCATGCGCAAGGCGAGATTCCATACAGCCCCAAAGCAAAAAGCGCTGCAACATTTCTGCTGCAGCGCTTTGCTATTTTGGGGTGGCTGATGGGGCTCGAACCCACGACAACAGGAATCACAATCCTGGACTCTACCAACTGAGCTACAGCCACCGTAGCTTTGTATTATAGCCCGGGATTTTGGCCCCGGACATCAAATCGCTTAATTTTCTGCAGTCACTGTTGCCGCCGCCTCAGGACGCGGTGCCTTGATCTGCACCTTGAAGCGCTGCTTGAGCAGTTCATAGTACGCCAGCCCTTCAGCCGTGGCCAACCACTGCACGTATTGTTGGCGCTCCTGCTGCGCACGCTGCGCGTCCGGTGCCTGACGCGGCACGACGCGGTTGACCTTGACCACGGCATAACCCGCAGCGCCCAAATCCACCCCCGTCCAGCCTGGCAGCGCTTCGGAGGGAGCCCGCAGCGCGGCGTCGATCAGGGCACGCGGCAGGTTCTGGGTCTGTTCGCGGGAGACTTCGGTCGCTGCGGCCAAGCCTGTGGCAGAAGACGGGGCAGCCTTCCATGCATTGAGCTTGGCCTCGCCTTCCTTGCGTGCGAGTTCGGCAGATTTCTCAGCCACATACAAGGTGCGAACACGGGCCTTCACTTCGTCATAGGGCAGTGTCAATGCAGGGGTGTAGGTGGTCACACGACCGGCAGCCATCTGGCTGGGGCCCACTTCCACCGCCTCGGTGTTGCGCTTGTTCTGCAGCGAGTCGGTAGCAAAAAGTGCTTCGAGGAACTTGGCGTTGGCCAGAGGGCCCTTGGCACCTGCGGCAGGGGTCCGGGTTACGCCCTTGGCAGTCTGGATCTTCAGCTTGAGCTTGTCGGCCACGGGCTGGAGGCTGTCTGCCTGCTCATACACACCATTGGTGAAGGACTCTGCCACCTCGGCAAACTTGCGCTGCGCCTGCTGCTGCTTGAGCTCTGCTTCCATGGTGGGGCGCAGTTCTTCGAAGCTGGGCTGGCGGGGTGTCTTGATGTCGGTGAGCTGGATGACGTGATAACCAAACTCGGTTTCCACCAGATCACTGATTTCGCCCTTTTTCAGCGCAAACGCAGCCTCTTCAAAGGGCTTGACCATCGCACCCCGGGCAAAGAAGTTCAGGTCTCCGCCCGCAACGGCCGAGCCCTTGTCGTCAGAGGATTTCTTGGCCACATCAGCAAAGCTGCCGGGAGCCTTGCGCACCTGGGCCAGCAGTTCAGTGGCACGGGCCTTGGCCTTCTCGCGGTCCGCAGCGGATGCATCCTTGGGAGCGTTTACCAGGATGTGGCTGGCGCGGCGCTCTTCCTTCGCCGTCATGCGAGCCACATTCTCTTTGTAGTAAGTACGCAGGTCGTCTTCACCCAGGGTGATGGACGCCCGCACGCTGTCGAGATCCAGCACCACGTATTCGATGGCTGCCTGTTCCAGTTGCTGGAACAGGGCGGGATGGGCCTTGTAGTAGGCCTCCAGGTCTGCATCTGTCGGGGTGACTTTGCTGGCGAAGTCGGCAGCGTTGAATCGGGCCACCTGGATCTCACGGCGCTCATACAAAGCGTCGAGCGCAAGTTTGACCTGCGCATCGGAGCCAAACGCGGAGCTCATCACGCCACCCATCACTTGGTTCACCGAGATGTCGCGGCGCACATTGGCTTCGAAACCTTCGGGCGTCAGGCCTTGAGCAGCGACCAGTGCGCGATAGGCATCGGCGTCCAGCGTACCGTCCGGGCGCTTGAGTCCCGCAATGGCGGGAATCTCCTGCAGGCTGCGGGCCAGGCGCGCATCGCTGGTCACGAGGTGCATCTTTTGCGCGGCAGCCGCCAGCACACGGTCACGCACCAGGCGCTCCAGCGTGGCATACCGGGCGCTGGGAGAGTCCAGCAACTTGGGATCGACCGAGGGAGACTGGGCGCGAATGCGGTCTGTCTCCATGCGATGGGCATTGTCCCAGTCTGTCTGGTTGATATTGTTGCCATCGACACGGGCTACCACAGGGCTCTTTTCAGAGAAATAGTTGCGGTCGATGCCTACCAGCACAAACGAAGGAATGATCAGCAAGAACAAGAAGATCATCACGATCTTGGAGTGCTTGCGGATGGATTCAAACATGGTCGATCTTTCAGAAGGCAAAAAACAAAAGGCGAACTTGCGTTCGCCTTTGTTCGGTGATGGTGGGTCCTGACGGTCTCGAACCGCCGACCTACTCCGTGTAAAGGAGCCGCTCTACCAACTGAGCTAAGGACCCCACCTAAACTGATCCTCAGTTCAAGGCATCTTTCAATGCCTTGCCAGGACGGAACTTCGGAACTTTAGCAGCTTTGATTTTAATCGTAGCGCCAGTACGGGGATTGCGACCGGTACGGGCAGCACGCTTGCCCACAGCGAAGGTACCGAAACCGACGAGCGACACGGTGCCGCCCTTCTTGAGAGTCTTCTTGACAGCCTCGATCGTGGATTCCAGGGCACGCGCAGCAGCGGCCTTGGAGATGTCGGCGTTGGTAGCGATGTGCTCAATCAATTCGGTTTTGTTCACAAGAAGCCTCTCGGAAAAGAGTTAATGGAATGTCTCGAGGATATCTGGTCTTCACACGCCTGAAAGCACAGCCGTGGGCTGGTGGAGAACAGGCGGGGGAATGACTGGCATACACAGCAGTGGCTGCTGCATCAGATTAAAGCCATCGAGTTTCAGAGTGTCAATACAACACGCTGTTTTGCGTCAGCGTTGTTTTGAATTCTAGTCGTATTTCACGCTGCGACAGGGCTTGGCGGGGGTTTTTGTCTCAAACACGCCGTATCGGCAGCACTCCGTATTGACACCCCGCAGCCAGCCGTACTCAACGAGCAGCGAGTGCCTGAGCAATGGCTTTGCCCACATCCTGCGTGCTGCCCGTGCCGCCCAGGTCCGGGGTGCGCGGAGCACCACTGCCGGGTTGCAACACGGCTTCGATAGCGGCCAGAACGGCGTCGTGCGCGGCGCGGTAACCCAGGAAGTCCAGCATCATTGCGCCGCACCAGATCTGCCCGATGGGGTTGGCGATGCCCTTGCCCGCGATGTCGGGCGCCGAGCCATGCACTGGCTCAAACAGCGACGGCGTGGTGCGCGTGGGGTTGAGGTTGGCGCTGGGCGCGATGCCGATGGTGCCGGTGCACGCAGGCCCCAGGTCCGAGAGGATGTCGCCAAACAGGTTGCTGGCAACCACCACGTCAAAGAAGTCGGGCCGCTGCACGAAGTGGGCGGTGAGGATGTCGATGTGGAACTTGTCCACCGTCACATCGGGGTAGGCCTTGGCCATCTCGGCCACGCGCTCGTCCCAGTAGGGCATGGTGATGGCGATGCCGTTGGACTTGGTGGCGCTGGTCAGGTGCTTCTTGGGGCGCGACTGGGCCAGTTCAAACGCAAACTTCAGCACGCGGTCCACGCCGTGGCGCGACATCACTGTCTCCTGCATCACGATCTCACGCGGAGTGCCTTCGTACATGCGACCACCGATGCTGGAGTATTCGCCTTCGGTGTTCTCGCGCACGATCAGCATGTCGATCTCGCCGGGCAGGCGCGGGCTGCCGTCACGGCGCACCACAGGTGCGATCACGCCTGGCATGAGGCGCGCGGGCCGAAGGTTGATGTACTGATCGAACTCGCGGCGGAACAGCAGCAGCGAGCCCCAGAGCGAGACATGGTCGGCGATCTTGTCGGGCCAGCCCACCGCGCCGAAGTAGATGGCCTCATGGCCGCCGATCTGGTCCTTCCAGTTGTCGGGCAGCATCTTGCCGTGCTTTTCGTAGTAGTCCCAGCTCGAAAAGTCGAAGTGGTCGAAATGCAGGTCAATGCCGAACTTGCGGGCGGCCTCGTCCAGAACGCGGAGGCCCTCGGGCATTACCTCTTTGCCAATGCCGTCACCGGCAATGACTGCAATGCGATGCTTCGCCATTCAGATGCTCCTGAAAATATAGCTGCCTGCGCCTATTCATCCAGCGCTCCAGGCATCAAAGACTTGAAAACTATTTGACGCGTGCCCGGATCTCGGGCAACGCCTTCTGCAGGTAGTACACCATCGACCAGACGGTGAGCACCGCCGAGGCCCAGATGAGCCAGCTGCCCCACACGCCGGTATCGATCACGCCAAACAGGCGCCCGTCGTACAGCAGAAAGGGGATGGCCAGCATCTGCACCGTGGTCTTGACCTTGCCGATCATGTGCACGGCCACGCTCTTGCTGGCGCCGATCTGCGCCATCCACTCGCGCAGGGCCGAGATCGCGATCTCGCGGCCGATGATGATGAGGGCCACAAACACGTCGGCACGTTGCAGGTGCACCAGCACCAGGAGCGACGCACACACCAGAAACTTGTCGGCCACCGGATCCAGGAAAGCACCGAAGGACGAGGTCTGGTTGAGCTTGCGGGCCAGGTAGCCGTCCAGCCAGTCGGTGGCCGCGAACACCACGAACATCACGGTGGCGATGAGATTGCGCGTGGCCGGGTCCAGCGGTGCGTAGAACACCCCCACGATCAAAGGTATCGCGACGATGCGCGTCCAGGTCATCAAGGTGGGGATAGTCCAGAACATGGAGGCGATTGTGTCACGGCGCGGCCGTGGAACGGCACATGGGGCTTATCTCAAGGCCTTGTAAATTTCTTCTGCCAATTCATGCGAGATGCCATCCACGGTGGCCAGGTCCTCCACGCTCGCGGATGCAACCCCACGCACCCCGCCAAAACGTTGCAACAGGCGCGCTCGTTTCTTGGGCCCCACCCCCGCAATTTCTTCCAGTTGCCCGCCCCCCACGCGCACCTTGGCCCGTGCCGCGCGCATGCCGGTGATGGCAAAGCGGTGCGCCTCATCGCGGATCTGCGCCACCAGCATGAGCGCGGCCGAATCCTTGCCCAGGTAGACCTTCTCACGCCCATCGGCAAACACCAGCTCTTCCAGGCCCACCTTGCGGCCCTCGCCCTTCTCGACCCCCACGATGCGGGTCAGGTCCAGCCCCAGCGCAATGAACACCTCACGCGCCACGCCCACCTGGCCCTTGCCGCCGTCGATGAGCACCAGATCCGGCAAACGCGCCTGGCCTTTGGGCCGGGCTGCGGCTTGCGCCTCGGGCGATTGCGCATAGTCGATGCCGCCCTCCTCGCGCTGCGCCTCCACCACCTTGCTGTAGCGGCGCGTAAGCACCTGGCGCATGGCGGCATAGTCGTCGCCGCCGGTGATGCCTTCGATCTTGTAGCGGCGGTATTCGCTGCTCTGCATCTTGTGGTGGTGAAACACCACACACGACGCCTGGGTGGATTCACCCGCCGTGTGCGAGATGTCGAAACACTCGATGGTGAGTTGGTCCAGGTCTTCGGGCGGCAGATCCAGTGCCTCGGCCAGCGCCCGCGTGCGGGCCTGCTGCGAGCCCTCCTCGGCCAGCAGACGGGCCAGTTGCAGGTCGGCGTTTTTCTGCGCCATGTCCAGCCACGCGCGGCGCTGTTCGCGCGGCTGGTGGATAGCGTTCACGCGCAAGCCACTTTGTTCGGTCAGCGCGTCCAGCAAGGCCTTGTCCACCGGCACACTGGTCACCAGCAGCGGTGGCACGGGCACACCGATGTAGTGCTGGGCAATGAAGGCCTCCAGCACCAGGGCCTCCACGGGGCGAACCGGACGAGACGGGGTAGCCACCGTTTCATCCGCACCGTCCCCGCCCTCTTCTTCGAACACCGCCGCAGCGTCCTCGACATGCACCGGAAAGTACGGCCGGTCGCCCAGGTGGCGGCCACCGCGCACCATGGCCAGGTTCACGCAGGCGCGGCCACCTTGCACGCGCACCGCCAGGATGTCCACATCCTTGTCATCCACCGTCTCGATGGACTGCTGGTGCAGCACGCGCGACAGCGCCTGGATCTGGTTGCGCACCTCGGCAGCCTGCTCAAACTCCAGCTTGTCGGAGTGCGCCATCATGCGCGCCTCCAGCGCCTGCAGCAGCTCCTGCGTTTCGCCGCGCAGCAATGCCTCGGCGTGCTGCACGTCAGCCGCATAGGCCTCGGGCGAGATCAAGTCCACGCAGGGCCCGGTGCAGCGCTTGATCTGGTACAGCAGGCAGGGCCGTGTGCGGTTGGCAAACACCGTGTCTTCGCAGGTGCGCAGCCGGAACACCTTTTGCAGCAGCTGAATGGTTTCCTTCACCGCCCAGGCGCTGGGGTACGGGCCAAAGTAGCGGTGCTTCTTGTCCACCGCGCCCCGGTAGTAGGCCATGCGCGGAAACGCCTGGCCCGGCGCATCGCCCCGCGTGTGGGCGCCCGGTGTGCCGGTGATCTTGAGATAGGGGTAGCTCTTGTCGTCGCGGAACAGGATGTTGAACTTGGGGTTCAGCGTCTTGATGAGGTTGTTTTCCAGCAGCAGCGCCTCGGCCTCGGAGCGCACCACCGTGGTCTCCATGCGCACGATCTTGCTGACCATGTGGCCGATGCGGGTGCCGCCATGGTTCTTCTGGAAGTAGCTGGACACCCGGCGCTTGAGGTTGAGCGCCTTGCCCACGTACAGCAGCGCATCCTGCGCGTCGAAATAACGGTACACGCCCGGCAACGCGGGCAGCGCAGCCACCTGCGCCAGGAGTTCTTCGGAATGCACATCAGACATGGCGCGTATTGTGGCCCCGTGCGCAGCCTGCCCTTTTCACTATCAAAAAAATAGCTACCAGCGCATATTCAACCAGCGCTTGCAGCCATCTTTATCAAAAAATCACCGCACCCCGGTCACTCCGCCTCGATCTTCGAGGTCTTCACCACCTGCGCCCAGTTGGCCAGATCAGCCTTCACCTTGTCACCCAACTGCGCCGGGGTCTGGTAGTCGGCCGTGGCGCCCTGCTCCTGCGCCTTTTGCTGGAAGGCCGCGTTCTGCACCACGGTGCGGATGTCGGCCGTCAGCTTGTCCACCACGGCCTTGGGCACGGCGGCGGGGGCAAACACCGCAAACCATGAGGTGGCATCGACCTTGGGGTAGCCCGCCTCGGCCGTGGTGGGCACATCAGGCAGGCTGGGCAGGCGCTGCTTGCCCGTCACGGCCAGCACGCGCAGCTTGCCGCTGGCGATGTGGGGCATGAACGGTGGTGCAGTGCCAAAGGTCAGGTCCACCTGGCCGCCCAGCAGGTCCTGCAGCGCTGGGCCCGTGCCTTTGTAGGGCACGTGGACCATCTTGATGGCGCCTTGCTGCTCCAGCATGGCACCGGTCACGTGCTGCAGCGAGCCGTTGCCCGACGAGGCGTAGTTGAGCTTGCCGGGATTGGCCTTGGCGTAGGCGATCAGCTCGGGCAGCGTTTTCACCGGCAGGTCGGCACGCACCACGATGATCTGCGGGGCCGAGATCACGTTGGCCACGGGTTGGAAGTCGCCTTGCTCCCACTGCTTTTGTTTGGTGATGTGGGGCGAGATGACGTGGTAGCCCGA
The DNA here is from genome assembly GCF_007993815.1 of Acidovorax delafieldii. Classification (GTDB taxonomy): domain Bacteria; phylum Pseudomonadota; class Gammaproteobacteria; order Burkholderiales; family Burkholderiaceae_C; genus Acidovorax; species Acidovorax delafieldii. Next base: position 52,310 of record NZ_VJWE01000016.1, on the reverse strand, counting down.
GTACTGCATGAGCAGCGTGTAGCCATCGGCCTCGGCCCGCTTGACGGCGCTGGCGGCAATGTTGCCGTTGCCCCCGCCCTTGTTGTCCACGATGACCGACTGGCCCAGCACCGGCGCAAGCGCCTGCGCCAGCATGCGGGCCGACAGGTCGGTGGTGCCGCCTGCGGCGGTGGGCACCACCATGGTGACGTTCTTGGACGGGTAAGCGCCCTGCGCCGCTGCGTGGCCGATGAAGCTGATGGTGGCCAGTGCGGCCAGGGCGAGGGTGGTGAACTGCTTGCGGGTGGTTTTCATGAAGGGATGTCTCCGTCGTTGTCGTTGTTGTCAAAAATCTGAGTTGCGAGAAGCAAAAAGGCGCAGAGAAAGCACCCGGTCAATCGACCGTCGCACCCGTGTCCTTGACCACGCGGCTCCACTTGGGCAGGTCGGACTGCACCAGCGCCGCCAGCTGCGCCGCCGTGCCCTTGAAGGGCTCGCAGCCCACGGTGGCCAGCTTGTCCACCACGTCCTTGTGCTCCAGCGCGCGCGCCACCTCGGCCTGCAGCTGCGCCACGATGGGCGCGGGCGTGCCAGCCGGGGCAAACAGCGCATACCAGGGCGCCTGGCCAAAGCCTTTGATCGTCTCGCCGATGGTGGGCGCATCGGGCAGTGCGGCCACGCGCTTTTCATTGACCACACCCAGCACCTTGAGCTTGCCTGCCTTGATGAACGCAATGGCTGACGGCAGGCTTTGCACCGACAGCGGCACTTGCCCGCCCACCACGTCGGTGGCTGCAGCGGCGGAACCCTTGTACGGAATGTGCTGCAGCTGGATGCCTGCCGCCTTTTGCAGCATCTCACCAATCAGGTGGTTCAGCGTGCCGTTGCCCGCCGAGGCAATCGCATATTTGCCAGGGCTGGCCTTCGCCAAAGCCACCATTTCGGCCACGGTGTTGGCCGGGAAGGACGGATGAGCCACCAGCACATAGCCCGCCGTGGCCACGGGCGCCACGGGTGCGAAGTCCTTGACCGGATCGAACCCCGGGTTCTTGTACAGCGCAGGGCCAATCACATGGGCGCTGTCGGCCGTCAGCAGCAGGGTGTAGCCATCATTGCGCGCGCGGGCCGTGGCGCCTGTGGCCAGGGTGCCGCCCGCACCAGGGCGGTTGTCCACGATCACGCTCTGGCCCATTTGTTCGCTGAGTTTTTGCGCCACCACGCGCGCAATGGCGTCGTTGGCGCCACCAGCGGCCTGGGGCACCACCACGGTGATGGGCTTGGAGGGGTATTTGTCCTGCGCGCCCGCTGCGAAGGCAGCGGAGCACAGCACGGCGGCGGTGAAGATGCGGCGGGACAGTGGGGCGGGGAAGGTCATGGCTTTTGTCTCCTGGTGTTATGTGTGAATGCAGGCTCGCCCGCGCTCAGCGGGCAAGCGCTCTTTCGCGGATCGCCTCGAAATCGGCAGGCACCGGGTGCAGTGCCAGGCGCGGACCCGCCTTGGCAATCTGGCTGGGGATATCGTGGCCGATCAACGCAGGCAGTTGCTGCGCCGCCACCACCAGTTGTGCCAAGTCCACCCCGGTGTCATAGCCCATCAGCGCCAGCGCATGCACGATCTCTTCGCTACACACATTGCCGCTGGCGCCCGGCGCATAGGGGCAGCCGCCCAGGCCGCCCAGCGAGGCATCGAACCGGTCCGCACCCGCGTCGATGGCCGCCAGCACATTGGCCAGCCCCATGCCGCGCGTGTTGTGGAAATGCAGGGTGAACTCCACCCCCGGCCAGCGCGCGCGGGCTGCCGCGGTGAGCTGGTGCACCTGCGTGGCGTAGGCCATGCCCGTGGTGTCGCACAGCGTGATGCCACGCACGCCCCGATCCACAAAACGCTGCACCCAGCCGAACACATCCGCCTCGGCCACATCGCCTTCCATGGGGCAGCCAAAAACACACGACAGCGACACATTCACCGCCACGTTGGCGCCCTGCGCCAGGGCCACTACCTGCGCCAACGCCGCAAACGACTGTTCCTGCGTCATGCGCAGATTGGCCAGGTTGTGGGTGGCGCTGACCGACATCACCAGGTTCAGCTCGTCCGTGCGCGACTCGATGGCGCGCTCTGCACCGCGCAGGTTGGGCACCAGCGCGGTGTAGACCGTGCCAGGGCGGCGCGTGATCTCGCGCATCACGATCTCGGCATCCTTGAGCGCAGGGATGGCCATGGGCGAGGTGAACGAAGTCACCTCGATCTTGGCCAGGCCCGCCGCCGACAGTGCGTTGCACAGCGCGATCTTGTCGGCCGTGGGCACAAATGCCTTTTCCATCTGCAGGCCGTCGCGCAGGCCGACTTCCTGCATATGGATGCGGCGGCCTGCGCCCTGCCACACGGTGTTGGATGCACTCATTGAATCACCCCCTTGCTGCGCAGCAGCGCGATCTGTTCGGCCGTGAGGCCTGCCTCGGTCAGCACCGCATCGGTGTCGTCGCCCAGGTGCGGCGCGCTGCTGCGGATGCTGCCCGGCGTGGCCGAGAGCTTGGGCACGATGCCCGGCACTTCTACGCTGTAGCCGTCGCGCGTCTGTTGCGTCAGCAGCATGTCGCGGGCGCGGTAGTGCGGGTCTTCGGCAATGTCTTTGGCGGTGTAGACCTTGCCCGCAGGCACGCGGGCGGCGCCCAATGCGTCCAGCACCTGCTGCACGGTGCGCTGCGCGCTCCAGGCGCCAATCGCAGCGTCGATCTCTTCCACCCGCGCCACGCGGCCGGTGTTGTTGGCCAGGTCCGGCGCGGCGCCCAGGTCGGGCCTGCCAATCGCGTCCATCAGTCGCTTGAAGATGCTGTCGCCATTGCCCGCCACCAGCACCCAGCCATCCGTGCAGGGGTAGGCGTTGCTCGGTGCAATGCCCGGCAGCGCGCTGCCTGCGGCCTCGCGCACGGCCCCGAAGGCGCTGTATTCGGGGATCAGGCTTTCCATCACGTTGAACACCGCCTCGTGCAGCGCCACGTCAATCACCTGACCCTGGCCGCCGTTGACCTTGCGGTGGTACAGCGCCGTGAGCACGCCGATGGTGCCGTGCAGCGCCGCCAGCGTGTCGCCAATCGAGACACCGACGCGCACCGGCACGCGACCGGGCTCGCCCGTCAGGTGGCGCAGGCCGCCCATGGCTTCGCCGATGGCGCCAAAGCCTGGCAGGTCGCGGTACGGCCCCGTCTGGCCGTAGCCAGAGATGCGCAGCATCACGAGGCCGGGGTTGAGTTGGTGCAGCTCCTCGGGCGACATGCCCCAGCCTTCCAGCGTGCCGGGGCGGAAGTTCTCGACCAGCACATCGGCTTCTGCAATCAGCTGGCGAGCGATGTCCTGCCCCTCCTTTTGCCGCAGGTCCAGCGCCACCGAGCGCTTGTTGCGCGACTGCACCTGCCACCAGACAGAAGTGCCTTCCTTGATCAGGCGCCAGTTGCGCAGCGGGTCGCCGGTCTCGGGCGCCTCGATCTTGATCACATCGGCGCCAAACTCGCCCAGCGTCTTGCCGCAGAAAGGCCCGGCAATGAGCTGGCCCATTTCGATGACGCGCACGCCTTGCAACGCGGCGGGGGAAGCAATGGAATCCATGGGTGGGGTTATCTCCTGCGGCCAGCCCCACGCCGGGGCGGCTCGGGGCGAATGATGCGCAGGGTGTGCGGGGCCGTAAATCGCTCAAGCAACAAGATGCCATCGCAAACCGGCATGGCAGCTTGTTACCATCAGGCCCCCATGAAACTTGATCCCGTCTCCCTGCGCCTGTTTGTGGCCGTGATGGAAGAAAGCACCATCGCTGCCGCCGCCGCGCGCGAGCACCTGGCCGCCTCGGCCGTGAGCCGCCGCCTGGCCGACCTGGAAGACGCGTTGCACGTGGCCCTGTTCACCCGCAGCAACAAGGGCACCGAGCCCACGGCTGCCGCATTTGCCCTGCTGAACCTGGCGCGCGGCGTACTGAATGACCTGGACGGCATCGCCACCCAGATGCGCGAATATGGCACCGGAGTGCGCGGTCACGTGCGAGTGGTGGCCAACATCTCGGCCATCACGCAGTTTTTGCCGGGGGAACTGCAGAGCTTTCTGGCACAACACCCGCAGGTGGATGTGCGGCTGCAGGAGCAGATCAGCAGCGCGATTGCGCATTCCGTGGCCGAGAACGCGGCCGACGTGGGCATCCTGAACGAAGGCCACTACGGCGAACGGGTGACGCTGCTGCCCTACCGCACCGACGAGCTGGTGCTGGTGGTACCCACCGGCCATGCGCTGGCGCGGCGCAAGTCCGTGCGGCTGGCAGACGCCCTGCCCTATGACTTTGTGGGCGCGCACCCCAACAGCGCCATCAACAACCAGCTCACCCGCGCATCCGCCGAGGCTGGCCTGCCGCTTCGACTGCGCATGCAGGTCACCAGCTACGACGCGCTGTGCCTCATGGTCAACGCCGGCCTGGGTGTGGGCGTGATGCCGCGCGGCAGTGCGCGGCTGTACCAGGGCGCGCTGCAGATCCGCACCGTCACCCTGAACGAGCCCTGGGCCCACCGCCGCCTGTCGCTGTGCGTGCGGTCGGAAGAATCCCTCTCCACCGTGGCCCGGCTGCTGGTGGACCACTTGCGCACCCAGCCCGCCACACCATGACCCCCGACCGCCAGCCCCTGCAGTGGGATGTGTTCTGCCGCGTGATTGACAACTTTGGCGACATTGGCGTGTGCTGGCGCCTGGTGGCGCAGCTGGCCGCACTGGGCCACCGCGTGCGCCTGTGGGTGGACGACGCCTCGGCGCTGCAATGGATGGCCCCTGGGGGCTGCCCCGGGGTGGAGGTGCGGCCCTGGGGCGCGCCGCCGCCGGGCCCCAACGAGCCGCCACCCGATGTGATGGTGGAGGCCTTCGGCTGCGATATTGCTCCTGAATTCATAGCGTATAGCGCATATTCCACTAGCGCTTCTGGCCAAAATCGCTCCAAACCTGTCTGGATCAACCTGGAATACCTGTCTGCAGAGGGTTACGTCGCACGCACCCACCGCCTGCCGTCCCCCATTCTGTCCGGCCCGGCATCGGGGTGGACGCGCTGGTTTTTTTACCCCGGCTTCACGACCGGCACCGGCGGCCTCCTGCGCGAGCCCCATCTGATGGCGCGGCGCGAGGCTTTTGACCGCAGCGCCTGGCGCACGGAGCACCGGGCACTGTTTGGCAGGGGCGAAGAAGCACCAGGCAGCCGCTGGGTGTCGCTGTTCTGCTACGAGCCCCCGGCGCTGGCCCACCTGCTGCAACAGTGTGCGCTGCAACCCACCGAGCTGCTGGTCACGCCTGGCCGCCCGGCCGCTGCGGTGCGGGCGACACTGGCCGAGCCCTCCGGGAACGAAGGAGGTCCGCAAGCGCATGACCAGCGGGGGCTGCTGTCCTTGTCCTACCTTCCCCACCGCCCCCAGCCAGCGTTTGATGAGATGCTGTGGGCCTGCGACTTCAATGCGGTGCGGGGCGAGGACTCGCTGGTGCGTGCGCTGTGGGCGGGTCAGGCCTTTGTCTGGCAGATCTACCCGCAGCACGACAACGCCCACCACGACAAGCTCTGGGCCTTTCTGGACTGGCTGCAGGCGCCTGCGTCGCTGCGGCAGTTCCACGCCACCTGGAACGGGCTGGACGCCGCGCCGCTGCAGTGGCCGGACGACAACACGCTGGCAGAGTGGACCGCCTGCACCCAGGCTGCCCGTGCGCGCCTGCTGACGCAGGACAACCTCGTCGCACAACTTTTGGGCTTTGTCGCCGAAAAACGGTAAAATCCGAGGCTTTGCGCAAATCAGGTGCGGCATGTCAGTGCCTGCTCCCCGCGCACTTTCGCCGCAGAACATGCACCGGCGCGCAAACCAGATGGTTTGCCAGCCCGCGCGTTGAGCGGCCCCAACCCAAGCAACTTGCTATGAAAATCGCTCAAGAAATCCGCGCCGGCAACGTCATCATGCACGGCAAGGACCCCATGGTGGTCCTGAAGACCGAATACGCCCGCGGCGGCCGCGGTGCAGCCACCGTGCGCATGAAGCTCAAGAGCCTGATCGGCAACTTCGGCACCGAAGTCGTGTTCAAGGCCGACGACAAGATCGACAACGTGATCCTGGACAAGAAAGAGTGCACCTACTCCTACTTTGCCGACCCCATGTACGTGTGCATGGACACCGAGTACAACCAGTACGAAGTGGAAGCCGAAAACATGGGCGACTCGCTGAACTACCTGGAAGACGGCATGACCGTGGAAGTGGTGTTCTATGACGGCAAGGCCATCTCGGTCGAACTGCCCACCAGCGTCGAGCGCGAAATCACCTGGACGGAACCCGCCGTCAAGGGCGACACCTCCGGCAAGGTCATGAAGCCTGCCAAGATCGCCACCGGCTTCGAAGTGCCCGTGCCCCTGTTCGTCAGCCAAGGCGACAAGATCGAAATCGACACCCGCACTGGCGAATACCGCAAGCGCGTCTAAGGGCGGCAAGGGCTCGCAGCCCTCTCTCCCTCACAGGAGATCCCCCAAAGAAAAAGGCTTCCCTCGGGAAGCCTTTTTTATGATTCAGAGCCAATGCGCTAGTGCTGCATGGGTCCAACGCTACGAATTAAATAGCAATCAGATAGGTTGCGCCACCAGGTCGTGCCCCTGCACGCCCACGATACGTGCCTTGGTGAACTCCCCCACCTTGAGCTGCTTGCTGATCTTCTCGGGCGGCAGCAGCTGCACGGTGCCGTCGATCTCGGGCGCATCCGCATAAGTGCGGCCCACACCCCCTTTGCGGCCCAGGGCAGGTGCATGGTCCACCAGCACCTGCATGGTGGCACCCACCCGGCGCTGCAGCCTGGCGATCGAGACCTCTTCCGCCACCGCCATGAAGCGGGCACGGCGCTCTTCGCGCACTTCCATCGGCAGCATGCCGGGCAGCTCGTTGGCCGCAGCGCCATTCACATCGCTGTAGGCAAAGCAGCCCGCACGGTCAATCTGCGCCTCGCGCACGAAGTCGAGCAGGTGCTGGAACTCTTCCTCCGTCTCGCCCGGAAAGCCCGCAATGAAGGTGCTGCGGATGACCAGCTCGGGGCAGGCTTCGCGCCAGCGCAGGATGCGCTCCAGGTTGCGCTCGCCGCTGGCGGGGCGCTTCATGCGCTTCAATACGTCAGGGTGGCTGTGCTGGAAAGGCACGTCCAGGTACGGCAGCACCTTGCCCGTGGCCATGAGTGGGATCACTTCGTCCACGCTGGGGTACGGGTACACATAGTGCAGGCGCACCCAGGCGCCATAGGGCTCGGCAATCTCGCCCAGCGTCTGCACCAGCTCCAGCATGCGGGTCTTGACGGGCTTTCCGTCCCAGAAGCCCGTGCGGTACTTCACGTCCACGCCATAGGCCGAGGTGTCCTGGCTGATCACCAGCAACTCTTTCACACCACCTTCAAACAAGGCCTTGGCCTCGCTTAGCACGTCGCCAATGGGGCGCGACACCAGATCGCCGCGCATGGACGGGATGATGCAGAAGGTACAACGGTGGTTGCAGCCTTCGCTGATCTTGAGGTAAGCGTAGTGCTTGGGCGTGAGCTTGATGCCCGCGATGCCAAAGCTGCCGGGCACCAGGTCCACGAACGGGTCGTGGGGCTTGGGCAGGTTCAGGTGGACCGCATCCATCACCTCTTGCGTGGCATGGGGCCCGGTCACGGCCAGCACGCTGGGGTGCATCTGGCGCACCATGTTGCCGCCATCGTCACCCGTGCGGGCGCCCAGGCAGCCGGTGACGATGACCTTGCCGTTCTCGGCCAGGGCTTCGCCAATGGTGTCCAGGCTTTCTTTCACGGCATCGTCGATGAAGCCGCAGGTGTTGACGATGACCAGGTCGGCACCCTGGAAGGTCTTGGAGGTTTCGTAACCCTCGGCGCTCAGCTGCGTGAGGATCAGCTCGGAATCGGTCAGCGCCTTGGGGCATCCCAGGCTGACGAATCCGACTTTGGGTGTTTTGGTGGGGGCAATTGCTTCGCTCATATCCCCGTATTGTCCCAGTTCCGGCGTTGAGCGGTCAGGATTGCCGATTCATCGCAAGGTTTGCCACCTGCCGCAACCTGCGCAACCGGTGCTGCACCAGCCCGCAGCCGCGATTTAAAGGCAGCACCGCCGCTATAGCGGCGCCGCCCGGGGGCAAGGCGCCGCAGGCGCCTCGGGGGCTATCTTTTCAGTCCAAATGCGCCCAGCATCTGCTCCGTCTGCTTTTGCATCTGCTCCTGCATCTGGGCCAGCATGGTCTGCGACTGCTCGACATAGTTGCCCATCATGCCCTTGAGCATGGGCGACTGCAGGCTCATGAACTGCGCCCACATCTCGGGCGTCACGCTTTGGGACTGCTCGGCCAGCTTGGTCTGCACGTCGGTGAAGGCCTGGACGTTCTTCTCCAGGTACGCGCCCATGAACCCCTGCATGGCATGGCCATAGAACCGGATGATGTTGGCCAGCACCGCCTCGGTGAACATCGGGGCGCCGCCCGCCTCCTCTTCCAAAATGATCTGCAGCAGGATGCTGCGTGTGAGGTCTTCGCCCGTCTTGGCGTCGCGCACCACCACGTTCTGGTGGTCCATCACCAGCTGGCGCACCTCGGCCAGGGTGATGTAGGTGGAGGTGTCTGTGTCGTACAGACGGCGGTTGGGGTACTTCTTGATGACGCGCTGGGCCGATTTGGACGCAGCGGTTTTCGGTTCGGACACAACGAACTCCTCGGGCTCAAAACCCATGTATTGCAGTGCAGCACATTCTAGGGAGACTGCCGCGCCGCAGCGGCAAAGGAATACCCTGATGATGTCGGGCACCAATGTGTCGCGTGGGCGACTGATGCTTGAGGCGCCGTATGCCGTGCAGCCTTTTACGCACAACGCCCCAGCAACAGCCCTTGGCGAGGGAAGAAAGAAGCAGAAACAAAAAAGCCACCTTGCGGTGGCTTGCTCTGTGAACACCAAGTGCGGTGTTGTTGCCAAGTTTTTTATGGATCTGAAAGCTGGTTTCTTTCAGCGAAAAACTTGGTAGGCGCGATTGGACTCGAACCAACGACCCCCACCATGTCAAGGTGGTGCTCTAACCAGCTGAGCTACGCGCCTGTCGTTATCAAGACCACGATTATAGCCATAAAAATCGCCCCCTCGGGCACGGCAGGCTACAAATCACACAACGCGCGGGAAGCGGGCTCACAGGCAAGGCCCGCGCGCGCCTCGCCTCAACGGCGGCGGGCAGAACGAACGCCCTGCACCCCAGCCACGATGCCGAGCACCTTGTTCAGGCGGCCTGAGTCGGACACTTCTACCGTGAACGTCATCCACGCCGTGCCTTTGACGGACTGGGTCTGCACACCGATCACATTGGTTTTTTCGCGGGCAAACACTTCCGAGATGTCGCGCAGCAGGCCCTGGCGGTCTGCGGCCTCCACCGCGACGTCCACCGGGTACACCGCCGTGGATGCCGATGGCTTGGGCACGCCCCACTCCACCTCGATCACACGCTCGGCATTGCGTGCCGCCATCTCGCGGAAGTTGCTGCAGTCGGCACGGTGCACGCTCACCCCTTTGCCGCGCGTGACAAAGCCACGGATGGTGTCCGGGGGTGCGGGCTTGCAGCACTTGGCCAGCTGCGTCATCAGGGAGTCGATGCCCACCACCAGCACACCGCCCTTGGGGGCCGCGTCGTTGGTGCGTGTTTTCTTGAGCAGCAGGTAATCATCGGGCTGCAGCACGGGCTCGGGCGGGCGCAGCACCGTTTCGATGTTGCGCAGCGAAAACTCGTCCTTGCCCACCACCTCAAACAGCGCGTCGGCCGACTTGAAGCCCAGTTGCACCGCCAGATCGTCGAGCTTGATGGCGGTCTTGCCTTCGCGCTGCAACAGCTTTTCGACCGCCTCGCGGCCCCGGGCCACTGTCTCGTGCGTGGCCTGTGCGTTGAACCAGGCACGCACCTTGGCCTTGGCGCGGTTGCTGGTGAGATAGCCCAGCTCGGCATTGAGCCAGTCGCGCGAGGGGCGCCCTTCCTTGACCGTGGAGATTTCAACAGTCTGCCCGTTTTGCAACGGGGTATTGAGCGGCACCATCACACCATCGACCTTGGCGCCCCGGCAGCGGTGGCCCAGGCTGGTGTGGACGGAGTAGGCAAAGTCCACCGGGGTGGCGCCCTGGGGCAGCTCCACCACGGCGGCATCGGGGGTCAGCACGTAGATGCGGTCCTCGAACAAGCCCCGGTTGGGCAACGCGCCCGCCAGGTCCCGCTCCCACGCCAGCAGCTGGCGCAGCACGGCAATCTTGGCGTCGTACTCGCCCGTTGCAGACACACCCGCATAACCTTTGGCCCCGGCCTCCTTATAGGCCCAGTGCGCTGCCACGCCATGCTCGGCGTGTTCGTGCATGGCCTGGGTGCGGATCTGGATCTCGATCGGCTTGCCGTTGTCGTCCCGCACGATGGTGTGCAGCGACTGGTAGCCGTTGGGTTTGGGCTTGGCGATGTAGTCGTCAAACTCCTCCACGATGGGCTTGAACTGCTCGTGCACCCAGCTCAGGGCGGCGTAGCAGTCCTTCACCGTGGGCACCACCACACGCAGCGCGCGGATGTCGAACACCTGGTCGAAGTTGAGCGACTTGCCACGCATCTTCTTGACGATGCTGTAGATGTGCTTGGGGCGGCCCGCCACGGTGGCGCTGATGCTGCGCGCACGCAGGTCGGATTCGAGCCGCGCGCGCAGCTGCTCCATGTAGACCTCACGCTCGCCACGCTTTTCGTCGAGCAGGCGGGCCACTTCCTTGTAGGTGTCGGGCTCCAGGAAGCGGAAGGACAGGTCCTCCAGCTCCCACTTCACCTGCCAGATACCCAGGCGGTTCGCCAGCGGCGCAAACACCTGCAACGACTCGCGCGCCAGGCTGGGCGACACGGGGCGCTTGCTGGCCGCATGAAAACGGAGCGTCTGCAAGCGCGAGGCCAGCCGCAGCATCACCACACGCAGGTCGCGCGAGAACGCCAGCAGCATCTTGCGCACGTTCTCCGTCTGCACGGCCGGGTCGTCCAGCGGCGCAGCCGCGCGGGCCTGCTGCTGCACGCGCATCAGCTTGGTGGTCTCCACCGCCAGCGCCGCAAAGTTGGCGCCAAAGGCCTTGGCGATCACCTCCTCGGGTTTGTTCAGATGGATGCAGGCGTGCACCAGATAGCTGGCCGCCTGCATGGCTTCGGAACCGCCAATACCCTTGAGGATGGCGGCCACGGCATCGGCATGGGCCAGCGTGTTCTCGCCGGAGTCGAGCGTTTCGCCCGCCATCAGGGGTTCGGCAAAAGCGCGCGCGCGGGCCAGTGCGTTCACCTGCTCCGGCAGGGTGTGCGCCGTGGCGGCGATGAGCTGGGGGACAGCGTCGGCCTGGGGGGTGAGAGACGCTGGTGCAGGGGGGTTGGTTTTCATCCGGCCACAGCACCTTCTGCCGCCGGCAGGAAATCCGCGACTGCGGCGACCTGGTCTTCCACCACCAGCGTGGGCGCGTGGCCCACACCGTCGAACTCCACCACGCGGGCCCGGGGCCCGCGCTGCGCCATGGCCTGCGCCGTATCGCGTGAGAGCAGGTCGGACTGCCCACCACGCAACAGCAACGTCTGGGCCGTGATGTGGTCATACAGCTGCCACAGTGCCGCCTCGCCCGCCGCCGCAGCCTCCTGCGTCAACGTCTTGAACGGCACGGCGATCGCCGGGTCATAGTGCAGCGCGAGGCCGCCTCCGGCGGACTGCGGCAGCGCGCGCACCATGGCGCGCGACAGCTCCAGCCACTGGGCGGGCGTGTGGGGGCCAAAGCTGGTGGAGATGGCCCACATTGCATCGGCCGCCTGCTGCAGCGATGCAAACCGCGCGGGCTGCCCCAGATACTGTCCGATGCGCTGCAGCGCCTGCCACTGGATGACAGGCCCCACATCGTTCAGCACCAGCCGGCGCACAGGCACCGGCAAGGGCAGAGCGGGCTGGCCGGTGATGCCCATGCCGATGAGCCCGCCCATGCTCGTGCCCACCCAGTCCAGCGTGGTGATAGGGGCTTGCTGGTGCAACTGCGCAAGCAATGCCAGCATGTCCGCCGCGTATTGGGGAATCTGGTAGCCCATGGGGTCGGCCAGCCAGTCGCTGCGCCCCCGGCCCACCACGTCGGGGCAGATCACCCGTGCATGCTGGCTCAGCACGCGGGCCAAGGTATCAAAATCCCGCCCCTGGCGCGACAGGCCATGCACGCAGACGATGACGTGCGGGTGCGCCGGGTTGCCGGTGGCGTTCCACTCCCAATACGCCATGCGGTGCTGCTGTGCGGGAGCGGGTGCGCGGTCTGGAGTCTCCGGCGAGGCCGCGGGGCCTGGGCACAGTACGTAGTTCAGCGTAGGTTCAATCATGGGTGCGAAATCCGGGGGCAGCGCTCGATAATGCTGTGGTCGTTGGCACCCATCGCTTGCCCCTGAGTGCCGACTTTTTCTTGTCGTCGCATCGTAATTCATTCGGAGAGACTCCCATGCTGAAAGGCAAAACTGCCCTCGTCACCGGCTCCACCAGCGGCATTGGTCTTGGCATCGCCAAGGCCCTGGCGCGCCAGGGCGCCAACATCGTGCTCAACGGCTTTGGCGATGTGGATGGCCCCCGCGCCGAGGTGCTGGCAGCTGGCGAGGCTGCGGGCGCCCAGGTGGCTTACCACGGCGCCGATATGAGCCGTGTGGCCGACATCGAAGACATGATGAAGTACAGCGCCAGCCAGTTTGGCCGCGTGGACATTCTGATCAACAACGCAGGCATCCAGCATGTGGCCAATGTGGAGAACTTTCCCGTCGAACGCTGGGACTCCATCATCGCCATCAACCTGACCAGTGCCTTCCACACCTCGCGCCTGGCCCTGCCCGCGATGAAGAGCGCCAACTGGGGCCGCATCATCAACGTGGCGTCGGTGCACGGCCTGGTGGGATCGGCTCAGAAGTCCGCCTATGTAGCCGCCAAGCACGGCATCGTGGGCCTGACCAAGGTCACCGCGCTGGAAAACGCCACCACCGGCGTGACCTGCAACGCCATCTGCCCAGGCTGGGTGCTGACGCCACTGGTGCAAAAGCAGGTGGACGCCAAGGCCGCCGAACACGGCATATCCAATGAAGAAGCCAAGAAGCTGCTGCTGGGCGAGAAGGAGCCTTCGATGCAGTTCACTACGCCCGAGGAGTTGGGCGAACTGGCCGTGTTCTTCTGCTCCCCCGCCGCCAACAACGTGCGTGGCGTGGCGTGGAACATGGACGGCGGCTGGGCTGCTCAGTAAGCCGGTGCTGAGCAATCGCTCTGCTTTTGATAGCTGCCAGCGCTTATTGCACTAGCGCTTGCAGCCGTTTTTATTTCAAACAGGGCACACCCAGCGACTCAGGGGGCTCAGAGGCCTCAGCGCATCTGCACCGAGCCCGACACGTTCACCGTGACCTGGGCCTTGCCCGCTTCCACCGGCACGGCTGAGTCCGAGAACGACGCCGCCTTGGCCTCGGCGGCCATCATGCGGGGCCGGGGGCCGGGCGACATTTCATTGCTGTTCACCGCCACTTCGCGCAAGCTGTAGTTCGCAAATCCAAAGCCCTTGGCCAGTTCGGCCGCACGGGCCTTGAACTGCTCGATGGCCTGGGTCTGGGCCTCGGACTCCACCTTGGCGCGGGCCTCGCGCGACAGGCCAAACGCCACCTGGCTGATCGCCAAGGTCTGAATCTTGCCGGCGGTGGCCGTGATGCGTGCAAAGTCACGGCCCTCCAGCACCAGTTCGGCCCGGCCCTGCCAGCCGTTGATCTTGCCGTCCTTGCCATAGCGGGGGTACAGCCCGAACGGACCGGTGCGCACCTCCAGCTGGCCTGGCTGCGCATTGCGCTTGGCCTCGGTCAGTGCAGCATCCAGCGCCTGCTTGAGTTGGGTTTGCACGGTGGCGGCATCGGCGGCCTCTTTGCTGGTGGCAAGGTTGAGCACCAGCAGGTCTTGCTGCACCTCCACCGTGCCCGCGGCCGACAGCTGCACCACATTGCGCGGCTCAGGGGTCGGCGCATTTTGGGCAAAAGCGGCGCTTGCGCAGGCGATCAATGCACTGGCAGCTATCAATTTGGTAGTGTTTTTCATCATCACACGGTCCTTGTCATTGGTGCACGCCCCGGTTGCCAGGGGTGCGGGGCACCACCTTAACCGCAGTGCGCGACGCCCTTGACAAAGCCATGTCGCACGAGGTGCGAAGCTGGGCAAAACTTGTAACAGTTGGTCAAACCCGGCCTCCAAACCCGAACTTCGGCGTTCCAACTGGTCAGAATTGGCTCTGTTACAAATTGGACTTGAGATCAACATGGCCACAACACCCAATCGCACCGACAAAGTTCTGGTAGTGGACGACGACGCCCGCATCCGCGACCTGCTGCGCCGCTACCTCACCCAAGAGGGTTTTGAAGTCATGGTTGCCGAAGACGGCAAGGCCCTCAACCGCCTGCTGCTGCGCGAGACGGTGGACATCATCGTGCTGGACCTGATGATGCCTGGCGAAGACGGTTTGTCGATCTGCCGCCGCCTGCGCGCCGCCAACGACCGCACTCCCATCATCATGCTCACTGCCAAGGGCGAGGACGTGGACCGCATCGTGGGCCTGGAAGTGGGCGCCGACGATTACCTGGGCAAGCCCTTCAACCCGCGCGAGCTGCTCGCCCGCATCCACGCCGTGCTGCGCCGCCGCCCCGCCCAGGAGGCCCCAGGCGCCCCATCGGGCGACAACGAAGTCGTCACCTTTGGCCCCTTCACCTTCGATCTGGGCACGCGCGCACTGCAGCGCAATGGCGAAGAACTGCCTTTGACCACCGGCGAATTCGCCATGCTCAAGGCCCTGGTGCGCCACCCGCGCCAGCCCCTGTCGCGCGAAAAGCTGGCTCTGCTGGCCCGCGGCCGCGAGTTCGAGCCCTTCGACCGCAGCCTGGACGTGCAGGTGTCGCGCCTGCGCAAGCTGGTGGAAGTGGACGCCGCTGCGCCCCGCTACATCCAGACCGTATGGGGCGTGGGCTACGTGTTTGTGCCGGACGGAACGAGCTGATAGTTCATGGCCAACACCGAGGGCAAGCCGAGATCTTCGTCCCGCAAGTCTGTCACCGCCCCCTCCGACGCCACCAGCCCTGCCCCGCTGGAGGCCATTCGGCGGGCGCGGGAACAGCGTGCGCGCGTCGGTCTGAACCTTTTCTGGCGCACGTTTTTTCTGCTGGCCCTGCTGCTGGTGGGCAGCATCCTGGCGTGGCTGCAAACCCTGCGCGCGCTGGAGTTTGAACCGCGCACGCTGCAGACCGCGCAGCAGATTGCATCGCTGGTCAACCTGAGCCGCGCCGCGCTGGTGCACTCCGACGCCATCGCGCGCGTGTCGCTCATCAAGACCATGGCCGACCAGGAGGGGGTGCGCATCCTGCCGCGCGAGCCCAAGGACAAGTACGCGCTGCTCGATCCGACGGCCCTGGGCAACCGCCTGACCGACGAGCTGACAATGCGCCTGGGCCCGGACACCATCGTGGCGCAAAGCGTGAACGGAGAAAACGGCCTGTGGGTCGGCTTCAACATCAACGGCGACCCCAACTGGCTGTTGATGGACCGCTCGCGCTTCAGCCCGGCAGGGGGACGCACCTGGCTGATCTGGCTGATCACGGCCGCCGCGCTGTCTCTGGCCGGTGCCGCGGCCATTGCGCGGCTGATCAACCGCCCGCTCAAGCAGCTGTCCTATGCGGCCAACCGCGTCAAAGACGGTGACTTTGCCGCCAGCCACCTCGACGAAGAAGTGGTGACCAGCGAAATCCGCGAGGTGAACATCGGCTTCAACCGCATGGCCCAAAAGCTGGCCAAGCTGGAACAGGACCGCGCCGTGATGCTGGCGGGCATTTCGCACGACCTGCGCACGCCGCTGGCGCGCCTGCGGCTGGAAACGGAAATGAGCGTGACCGACGAAGTGGCCCGCGAGCACATGGTGGCCGACATCGTGCAGCTAGACGCCACCATCGACAAGTTTCTGGACTACGCACGGCCCGACCACGTGACGCTCACGCCGGTGAACCTGCATGCGGTGGTGTCGTCGTGTGTGTACGCGGTGCAGGACCACCGCGAGCTGCAGATCACCATGGTGGTGCCTGAGGACCTGAACGTGCTGGCAGACGAGGTGGAATTGGCCCGTGTGATCTCCAACCTGCTGGAGAACGCCCGGCGCTACGGCAAGAACGAGGACACGGGCATCACCAACGTGGACATCGCCGCCAAGAGCCGCGAAAACTGGGTGCTGATCAAGTTGCGCGACCACGGCGCTGGCGTGCCGCCTGAGCAGCTGTCCAACCTCACCAAGCCGTTCTTCCGGGGCGACTCGGCGCGCACGGCGGCGGCGGGTGCGGGCCTGGGGCTGTCGATTGTGGACAAGACGGTGCAGCGCATGGGCGGCATTTTTGCGCTGGCCAACTCCAGCACCGGAGGCCTGGTGGCCCACCTGCAACTGCAGCGCGCCACCAGCCTGCCCGAAGGCGTGGACCCCAAGCAGCGCCTGCAGCGCCCATCCGTCAAGCGCCAGCTGCCCCGGCGACGGGCGGAAGACAGGATGGCCTGATCCCCTGCCCTGCCCCCAACACAAAGCCCTCCACTGGAGGGCTTTGTGTTTTGGAACCGCCTCAGCGCACCATGCAAGGTGACTTGTTGTTGAACTTCCAGCCGGGGATCAGGTACTGCATCGCAATCGCGTCGTCGCGTGCCCCCAGGCCGTGCTGCAGGTACAGGCGGTGGGCGCGCTCAACCTCGTCCATGTCCAGCTCTACCCCCAGACCGGGCTTCTTGGGCAGGTCAATGAAACCATTCCTGATCTGGAACGGCTGCTTCGTCAGGCGCTCGCCGTCCTGCCAGATCCAGTGCGTGTCGATCGCGGTCACGCGGCCCGGGGCAGCGGCGCCCACGTGGGTGAACATGGCCAGCGAAACATCGAAATGGTTGTTGGAGTGCGAGCCCCAGGTCAGGCCGAAGGCCTGGCACATCTGCGCCACACGCACTGATCCGGCCATGGTCCAGAAATGCGGGTCTGCCAGCGGAATATCCACCGACTGCAGCGCCAGGCTGTGCGCCATTTCGCGCCAGTCGGTGGCCACCATGTTGGTAGCGGTCGGCAGGCCGGTGGCGCGGCGGAACTCGGCCATCACCTCGCGGCCCGAGAACACGCCTTCTGCGCCGCAGGGGTCTTCGGCATAGGCCATCACGCCATGCAGGTCGCGCGTGAGGCGGATGGCGTCTTTCAACAGCCAGCCGCCATTGGGGTCCAGCGTCACGCGCGCTTCGGGGAAGCGCTCGTGCAGCGCGCGGATGGCCTCGACCTCTTCCTCGCCACGCAGCACACCGCCCTTGAGCTTGAAGTCAGCAAAGCCATAGCGCTGGTAAGCGGCCTCGGCCAGGCGCACGATGCCCTCAGCCGTCATCGCCTTTTCGTTGCGCAGGCGGAACCAGTCGTTGTCAGCGCCGGGCTCGGTGCGGTAGGCCAAATCGGTCTTGGTGCGGTCGCCCACATAGAACAGGTAGCCCAGCATTTGCACCGATGTGCGCTGAACGCCGTCGCCCAGCAGCGCGGCCACGGGCACGCCCAGGTGCTGGCCCAGCAGATCGAGAAAGGCCGACTCCACCGCCGTCACGGCATGGATGGTGATGCGAAGGTCAAAGGTCTGCAGGCCACGCCCGCCCGCATCGCGGTCGGCAAACTGGGCGCGCATGGCATTGAGCACGGCGTTGTGGTGACCCACGGGCTGGCCCACGATGAGCGGTCGCGCATCTTCGATGGTCTGGCGGATCTTCTCGCCGCCGGGTACTTCGCCCACGCCTGTGTTGCCCGCGCTGTCACGCAGGATGAGCAGGTTGCGCGTGAAGAACGGACCGTGCGCGCCGCTCAGGTTCATGAGCATGCTGTCGTGGCCCGCTACAGGCACCACGCGCAGCTCGGTGATAACGGGGGTGCTGGTGGCAGATGGATTGGAAGAGTTGGTCATGGTGGTCAGAAAACGAGGATGAGGCGCGCCCGGCGCCTCGTGGCAGGGCTCAATCAGCGGTGATTTTTCGGGTCTCGATCACGGTCTTCCAACGGGCGAATTCGCGCGCTTGGTAGGCGGTGAAGGCTTCGGGCGTGCTGCCGACAATCTCCAGGCCCTGGTCCAGCATGCGCTTTTTCACGGCAGGGTCGTTGATGGCCGCGATGGCGGCGTCAGCGAGCTTCTTCTTGAGTGCTGGCGGCAGGCCCTTGGGTGCGGCCATGCCCTGCCAGGAGTACACCTCAGCACCGGTCACGCCCGCTTCGGCCAGCGTGGGTACATCCGGCAGCACAGGGCTGCGCTTGTCGCCCGTCACAGCGATGGCGTGCAGCTTGCCCGCACGGATGTGATGCAACACGGCGTTCACGTTCTGGAACGAGAACTCCACCTGCCCGCCCAGCAGGTCGTTGATGGCCGGTGCGCCACCCTTGTAGGGAATGTGCAGGCCTTCGGTGCCACTCTGCTGCCAGAACACTTCGGCAGAAAGGTGGTCTGACGAGCCGTTGCCCGAGCTGGCAAAATTCACCTTGCCCGGGTTGGCCTTGAGCTGGGCGATCACCTCCTTCACGGTGCGCGCCTTCTGCCCGGGGGCTGCGACCAGCACGTTGGGCGCCTGTACCGGCACGGTGATGTAGTCAAAGTCCTTGAGGGCGTCGTATGGCACGCTCTTGAGCAAATGCGGCGCCACGACAAAGGCACCCAGCGACGACACCAGCAGCGTGTAGCCATCGGCTGGCGCGCGCTTGACCATGCCCGCGCCCAGTGTGCCCGTGGCACCCGGGCGGTTGTCCACCACGAAGTTCTGGCCCAACTTGTCGCCCATGTGCAGGGCTATGGCGCGGGCCACCATGTCGGTGGAACCGCCGGCCGGGAACGGCACGACGATGGTCACGGGTTTATCGGGCCAGGTGGCAGCAGCGGGCGCGGCGGTCTGCGCAGATGCGGCAAAGGCAAGGCCACAGGCGGCAGCTACAAGCAACAGTTTCTGGGCAACGAACATGAGGGTGTCTCCGAAAGTAGTGATGGCAGGCCCTCTGCGGAGCCTCGGGGGTGGATGAGAAAAGGAAGGAATCAGTCGGCCGCGTTCACTGCGGCCCGAGCTTGTCAATCAGCGCCTTGAGCTCTTGCATCTCATGGGGCTTGAGGTCCGTCAGCGGCGCCCGCACCGGGCCGCCGTCATGGCCCACGATGCGCGCACCCGCCTTGATGATCGACACGCCATAGCCCTCGACCCGGTTGCGGATGGCCAGGTACGGCATGAAGAACGACTTGAGCAGCCGGTGCTGCGTGGCCGTGTCATCGCTGGCCACCGCCTTGTAGAACTCCATCGCCGTCTTGGGGATGAAGTTGAACACCGCCGACGAATACACCGGCGTGCCCAGCGCCTTGTAGGCAGCGGCATACACCTCCGCCGTGGGCAGACCGCCCAGGTACGAAAAGCGGTCACCCATCTTCATGTAGATGGAAGACATGGTCTCGATGTTGCCCACACCGTCCTTGAACCCCACCAGGTTCGGACAACGCTCGGCCAGGATGGCCAGGGACTCGGCCGTGAGCTTGGTGCGGTCGCGGTTGTAGACGATCACACCAAACTTCACGCTCTTGCAGACCTGCTCCACATGGGCGATCAGGCCTTCCTGGCCAGCTTCGGTCAGGTAATGCGGCAACAGCAGGATGCCATGGGCGCCCAGGCGCTCGGCCTCCTGGGCATGGGCAATGGCCGTGCGGGTGGGGCCACCGGCACCGGCAATGATCGGCACCTTGCCCCGGCAGGTATCCACGGCCGTCTTGATGACCTCGCTGTACTCGGGGCCCGAGAGCGAGAAGTACTCACCCGTGCCACCGGCGGCAAACAGGGCGCTGGCGCCATAGGGGGCGAGCCACTCCAGGCGCTCGATGTAGGTCTTGGGGCGGAAGTTGCCCTGCTCGTCAAAGTCGGTGATGGGGAACGAGAGCAGGCCGGAGCCCATGATGGTTTTGAGTTCTTGCGGGGTCATGGTGAAAAGCGGGCGGTGGGTAAGAGGTCTTTAGAAGTCGTACAAGTCACAGAATTTCTGCTCTATGCGGAGAAATTTCTGCGATTTATGCAAATGTTAACGTTAACATCATCAGACAACATAGTGAAAACCCTTATGTTGACGAATTTCACTGGAGTGCCGTCGCACAGTAGCGTGCACGGTGCCAGCCCGAAGTCACGCGCCCTTTAGACTCCACCACCATGCAAGCTCCTGATCCGGCCCGCACTGCCCCACCCTCCGGCCGCGACCGCTCGGCGGTCACGCTGCGCGAGGTGGCCGAACGGGCAGGCGTGTCGATGATTACCGTGTCTCGCGCCATCAACACGCCGCAGCAGGTGTCTGAGCGCACACGGCAACGGGTTCAGGAAGCCGTTTCCGCATTGGGCTATGTGCCCAACCTGGTGGCAGGCGGGTTGCGTTCGGCGCGCAGCCATGTGGTGACGGCACTGGTCCCCACGCTCACGGGGCCTCTGTTTGGTGAAATGGTGCAGGCCCTCACCGATGCGCTGGAACTGCGCGGCTTTCAGGTCATGGTGGGCCAGGTGGGCTACGCCCGTTCACGCGAAGACGAGTTGCTGCGCGCCATCGTGGGCCGGCGGCCCGATGGGATCGTGCTCACGGGGGTCATGCACTCACCCGAGGGGCGGCGGTTGCTGATGGCCTCGGGCATTCCGGTGGTGGAAACCTGGGACTTCACGGACACCCCGATCGACATGCTGGTCGGCCTGCGCCACGAAGCGCTGGGCGCCGCCGTGTGCGAGCACCTGTTCGCCAGGGGACGGCGACGGCTGGCGCTGCTCAGTGGCGGAGACGAGCGCGCGGCGCGGCGCGCTCAGGGCTTTGCCGACGCCGCCGCGCACCTGGGTCTGCGCCCGCCCGCCGTGCGACTGGGTAAATCACCCACCACCCACGCAGATGGCCGTGCCGGGCTCGCAGCCCTGCTGGCCGACGTGCCCGATATCGACGCAGTGTTCTGCAGCTCCGACATGCTCGCCCTGGGCGTGCTCACCGAAGCCAGGGCCCGCGCAATCGCAGTGCCTAAGCAACTCGCTGTGATGGGGTTTGGCGACATCGACTTTGCCGAGACCGTCAGCCCGGCTCTTTCCAGCGTGCGCATCGATGGCACACGCATAGGCCAGACAGCAGCTCAGTGGATTGCCGACCGGGCCGAGGGCAAGGCAGTCGCCCAGCCCGTGGTGGACATCGGCTTTTCCATCGTGGAGCGCAGCAGCAGCTGAGCGCTGCAAGACACTGCGGCAAAGGCCGGGCCAATCCCCTGCGGCTTACGCCCGGTAGACCAGCGCTATGGCCCGTGCCTCCATGGCCAGCCCCTGCCCCACCGGGCCCAGGCGCTCGGCCGTCTTGGCTTTCACATTGACCTGGTCCTCTGCCACACCCACCGCGCGGGCGATAGCGGCCCGCATGCCAGGGATGTGCGCCGCCAGGCGTGGGGCCTGGGCGACGACCGTGCTGTCGATGTTGCCGATCTCAAAGCCCGCTGCGCGCACCCGCCGCGCCGCCTCGGCCAGCAGCACGCCCGAGTCTGCGCCCCGGAACGCAGCATCGGTGTCGGGGAAATGGCGGCCAATGTCTCCCAGTGCCGCCGCGCCCAGCAGCGCGTCGGTGATGGCGTGCAGCAATACGTCGGCGTCCGAGTGGCCCAGCAGGCCTGTCGGGTGAGGGATCTCCACCCCACCAATCACCAGGCGGCGGCCGGGCACCAGCGCATGTACGTCCCAACCTTCTCCAATCCTGAAATTCATTTGTCTGCCTTTGTGAAGGTTTGTGTGAGGAGTCGCGGGGAACGTCGGACGGTTTCCCCCGATGAGCAACGCAGTCAGCGCGCCAGTGATGCCGGCAGCGCCATGCGCAGCGGACTAAAAAAGATTCTTCTTGCCAGGGGCCGTACTCACCTGCCCCCGCTCCCCGCCAAAGCGCTCCAGCGTGGTGCTGTGCGCACGCTGGGCCAGCACCGCAGCCGCCAGCGCGAAATCGTCCGGGTAAGTGACCTTGAAATTCTGCGCCCCGCCGGGCACCAGCCGGGGGTGAAAACCCAGGGCCTCCATCGCACTGGCTTCATCAGTCACGTTGGAGCCCACCTTGTCGATGGCCTCCATCAGCGGGCCGATGCGGAACATCTGCGGCGTCTGCGCCAGCCACTTGTCGCTGCGGTCCACGGTGGAGGCCACGCGCACGCCGCCCGGGCCGTCGATGGAAGTCTTGAGCGTGTCGGCCAGCTTGTGCGCCAACAGGCCACCCACACTGTCGCCCGCGCATTGGTCGATGAGCGCATCGATCTGCTCTGAGGTCACGAGGCAGCGCGCTGCGTCATGCACCAGCACCCAGTCGCCAGGCTGGGCACCACGATCCAGCAGCGCCTTGAGGCCACCCAGCACCGTGTCGGCACGCGTGGGGCCACCACACTCCACCACAAAAAATGCGGGATGGGCATGGGCATCCAGAAAGTGATCCCCCGGCGCCACGGCCACCAGCGTCCCCAGCAAGCGCCCGACTCCGGCAAACGCAGCCAGTGTGTGCAGCACCATCGGATGGCCTGCCACCAGGTGGTATTGCTTGGGCAACGGGGCAACCGCCACGGGTGCATTGGCAGACAGCGCTGAGGTGGGCGAAAAAGCCGCCACGGTCGATGCCTGCACAGGCTGTGCAGAAGGGGCCATGCCTGCGCCTGCCGGCACGGCCCGCGACCCGACCCCTGCACAGGGCACCAAGGCCCAAAAACGCCCTTGGGCCGACAAGGGGGTGAGCGAAGGGTGCAACAGAGGAGCAGTCATGGAGCGCTCATTCTAAAATCTCCCGTTGCCCCCGATCCAGCCCGTGCGTGTTTCGCGCCCCTGGGGATGCGGTGGGCCCACTGACGACACCGTCCGCATGGAACTCCCCAAACTCTCCCCCGGAAAACGCTTTGCCCTGCCCCGCCCCGTGGGCAGCGCCGACTCCCTGCTGCTGGCACGCCTGGCCGAGCGCGACAAGGCCGCTGGCCACACCACCGCCATCGTCACGTCCGACGCCACCGATGCACAGCGGCTCATCGACGAAATGGCCTTTTTTGCGCCGGGCCTGCGCTGCGCACTGTTCCCCGACTGGGAGACGCTGCCTTACGACACCTTCTCCCCGCACCAGGACCTGATCAGCGAGCGGCTGGCCACGCTGTGGCGCATTTCGCAAGGCGAAGCCGATGTCGTGCTGGTGCCCGCCACCACCGCGTTGTACCGGCTCGCGCCGCCCTCCTTCCTCGCGGGCTACACCTTCCACTTCAAGGTCAAGCAAAAGCTCGACGAGGCCAAATTCAAGGCCCAGCTCACGCTGGCGGGCTACAGCCATGTCTCGCAGGTGGTGAGCCCGGGCGAGTACGCCGTGCGCGGCGGGCTGATCGACCTGTTCCCCATGGGCTCGCTCGTACCCTTCCGCGTGGACCTGTTCGACGACGAGATCGACAGCATCCGCACCTTCGACCCCGACAGCCAGCGCAGCCTGTACCCCGTGCCTGAGGTGCGCCTGCTGCCCGGCCGCGAGTTCCCCATGGACGACGAGGCGCGCGCCAAATTCCGCAGCCGCTGGCGCGAGATGCTCGAGGGCGACCCGACCAAGAGCCGCATCTACAAGGACATGGGCGCGGGCGTGGCCACGGCCGGCATCGAGTACTACCTGCCGCTGTTCTTCGACGAGACCGCCACCGTGTTCGACTACCTGGGCGGCGAAGCCACCGTGGTGCTGCACGGCGACCTGGAGCCCGCCTTCCAGCGCTTCTGGCAGGACACGAAAGACCGCTTTCGCCTAGTGCAGGGCGACCCCGAGCGCCCGGTGCTGCCACCCGAGGCGCTGTTCCTCTCGGCCGACCAGTTCTACACGCGCGCCAAGGAGCATGCCCAGCTGTCCATCCGCCCCGGCGTGGAGGATATTGCCGACAACCCGCACTTCCAGAAGCTGGGCGACCTGTCGGTGGTGCGTGGTGCCGAAGACCCGCTGGCCCGTCTACACGCCCACATCCGCAACACGCAACACCGCGTGCTGCTGCTGGCTGAGAGCGATGGCCGGCGCGAGAGCCTGCTCGACTTTCTGCGCGCCAGCGGGGTGAACCCGCCGGCCTTTGACTCGCTGGCCGAGTTCCAGGGCGCGGACGACGAGAAGGTGGGCATCGCCACCGCCGGCCTCACCGTGGGCTTCAGCTGGATCGAGGACGGCATCGACTTCGTCACCGAGACCGAACTCTTCGCCGCCGGCCCCACCACACGCCGGCGCAAGAAGCAGGAGCAGGTGAGCGACGTCGAGGCGCTGATCAAGGACCTGGCCGAGCTCAACGTGGGCGACCCCGTGGTGCACAGCGCCCACGGCATCGGCCGCTACCGCGGCCTGGTCAACATGGACGTGGGCAACAAGAACCCCGACGGCACGCCCGCCATGCAGGAGTTCTTGCACCTGGAATACGCCGACAAGGCCGTGCTCTACGTGCCCGTGAGCCAGCTGCAGCTGATCAGCCGCTACACCGGCGTGAGCGCCGACGAAGCACCGCTGCACAAGCTGGGCAGCGGCCAGTGGGAAAAGGCCAAGCGCAAGGCCGCCGAGCAGGTGCGCGACAGCGCGGCCGAGCTGCTCAACATCTATGCCCGCCGCGCGGCGCGCGAAGGCCACGCCTTCCGCTACAGCCCGCAGGACTACGAGACCTTTGCCAACGACTTCGGCTTTGAAGAAACGGCCGACCAGAACGCCGCCATCCACGCGGTGATCCAGGACATGATCAGCCCCCGCCCCATGGACCGCCTGGTCTGCGGCGACGTGGGCTTCGGCAAGACCGAGGTGGCCCTGCGCGCGGCCTTTGTGGCGGTGACGGGCGGCAAGCAGGTGGCCTTTCTTGCGCCCACCACCTTGCTGGCCGAGCAGCACTACCAGACGCTGGTGGACCGCTTCAGCAAGTGGCCGGTGAAGGTGGCCGAGGTGTCGCGCTTCCGCTCGGGCAAGGAGATCACCGCCGCCATCAAGGGCATCGGCGACGGCACGGTGGACATCGTGGTCGGCACGCACAAGCTGCTCTCCGAATCCACCAAGTTCCACAACCTGGGCCTCTTGATCATCGACGAGGAACACCGCTTCGGCGTGCGCCACAAAGAGCAGATGAAGGCCCTGCGCGCCGAGGTGGACGTGCTGACGCTGACGGCAACACCCATCCCGCGCACGCTGGGCATGGCGCTGGAAGGCCTGCGCGACCTCTCGGTCATCGCCACCGCGCCGCAGCGGCGCCTGGCGATCAAGACCTTTGTGCGCAACGAGGGCACGGGCGTGATCCGCGAGGCGGTGCTGCGCGAACTGAAGCGCGGCGGTCAGGTCTACTTCCTGCACAACGAGGTGGAGACCATCGAGAACCGCCGCCAGAAGCTCGAAGAGATCCTGCCCGAGGCCCGCATCGCCGTGGCCCACGGCCAGATGCCCGAGCGCGAGCTCGAACGCGTCATGCGCGACTTCGTGGCCCAGCGCTACAACATCCTCTTGTGCTCGACCATCATCGAGACCGGGATCGACGTGCCCACGGCCAACACCATCATCATGAGCCGCGCCGACAAGTTCGGCCTGGCGCAGCTGCACCAGCTGCGCGGGCGCGTGGGCCGCAGCCACCACCAGGCGTACGCCTACCTGATGGTGCCCGACACCGAGGGCCTGACCAAGCAGGCCGCGCAGCGGCTCGATGCCATCCAGCAGATGGAGGAACTGGGCAGCGGCTTCTACCTGGCCATGCACGACCTGGAGATCCGCGGCGCCGGCGAGGTGCTGGGCGAAAACCAGAGCGGCAACATGCTGGAGGTGGGCTTCCAGCTGTACAACGAGATGCTCAATGAAGCCGTCAAGGCGCTCAAGGCCGGCAAGGAGCCGGACCTGCTCAGCCCGCTGAGCGTCACCACCGACATCAACCTGCACGCCCCCGCCCTGCTGCCCGACGACTACTGCGGCGACGTGCACCTGCGCCTGTCGTTCTACAAGAAGCTGGCCACCGCCAAGACGCCCGACCAGATCGACGGCCTGCTCGAAGAGATCGTGGACCGCTTCGGCAAGCTGCCGCCGCAGGCGCAAACGCTGATCGACGTGCACCGCCTGCGCGTGCTGAGCCAGCCCTACGGCGTGGTGAAGGTGGATGCGGCGCCCGGCGTCATCAACATCACCTTCAAGCCCCAGCCGCCCATCGACCCGATGCGCATCATTGAACTGATTCAGAAGAACAAGCACATCAAGCTGGCGGGCAACGAGAAGCTGCGCATCGAGCGCGAGCTGAAGGAGCCCAAGGACCGCGCACAGATGGTGCGGGACATTCTGCGCAGCCTGGGGCAACCCGTGGTGGCTGCATAGCACTTTACAAGCCAGAGAGGCCACAAGCGCTAGTGAATCATGCGCTGATAGCTATCAAAAGAGAAGCAAAACAATGTGGCTGGAGTCTCTCGTCGCGCTGGTGGCCCTGACTACCGCCTTGCTCACGCGGCCCTGGCGCTTGCTGGCCAGCCGCACGCCGCTGGAGCACGAGTCCCATGGCGCGGCGTCCCCGCTGTGGACACCATTGCTCGCCACGCTGGTGTTTCTGCCCTGGCTGTGGGCGCTGCCCACGCTGCACGCCATGCCGCTGCAATTGCAATGGTCGGGCGCGTGCCTCGTGGTGCTGATGCTGGGCTGGCCGCTGGCCATCCCCGTGCTGCTGGCAGTGGGCGCCATTGCGGGCCTGCTCTCACCCGCCCTGGACTGGGCCGATGCGCTGGGCGCCGCCATCTGGCTGGGCGTGGTGCCCGCCACGCTGGCCCTGGCGCTGGGCGCGCTGGTCCGGCGCTTTGTCGGTACGCAGCCATTTGTGTACGTGCTGGGCCGCGCGTTTCTGGGCACCGTGGCCTGCGTGTTTGCTGCCGGTGTGCTGTCGCAATGGACCGGGCACCTGTTGCCCGGTGTGGGCAACGAACTGTCTCTGGTGGCCCGCTGGCTCATGGCCTGGGGCGACGGGTTTGTGACGGGCATGCTCACCGCGATCTTTGTGGCCTTCAAGCCCGAGTGGCTGGCCACCTGGTCCGACCAGCTCTATCTGAAGCGCCCTCCGCAGTAGCGCAGTGTTGCCAGCGCACACCACAGGCACTGCAGACACGCAGCGATACGAAACGTATATGTTTCGAATACAATTCGCTGCATGGGTATTGTCAAAATTTCAGACCAAATGCACGAGAACCTGCGCGTTGCCAGCAACGCCCTGTCTCGCTCCATCAACGCACAGGCAGAACACTGGATGCGCATCGGCATGCTGGCCGAGCTGCATCCCAACCTCGACCACAGCGACATCTGCCAGCTGCTGATCCGCGCCGAACAGGCCGGGGGCTTCGATCTGGACACGGTGGCGGCCTCCGTGGCCGCCAAGCCGGGCCACAGCGGGCGGCGCGTTCAATGAAATCGTCCCGCGTCACCCTGCGCTCCCCCGCCGAAATCGCCCAGGCGCGTGAGGCCGGCCGCCTGGCCGCCCGCGTGCTGCACATGATCACGCCGCACGTGCAGCCCGGCGTCAGCACCGAGGCACTGGACCGGCTCTGCCACGACTACATCGTGAACGAACTGCAGGTCACCCCCGCCAACGTGGGCTATCTGGGGTATCCCAAAACGGTGTGCACCTCGGTCAACCACGTGATCTGCCACGGCATTCCGTCGCCGGGGCAGGTGCTCAAGGCGGGCGACATCATCAACATCGATGTGGCCATCATCAAGGATGGATGGTTTGGCGACACCAGCCGCATGTACTTTGTGGGCGAGCCCAGCCCGCTGGCGCGCCGCCTGGTGGACACCACCTACGAGGCCATGTGCGCGGGCATTGCCCAGGTACGCCCCGGCGCCACGCTGGGCGATGTGGGCCATGCCATACAGACCGTGGCCCACCGCGAGCGGTTCAGCGTGGTGCGCGAATACTGCGGCCATGGCATCGGGCAGATCTACCACGACGAGCCCCAGGTGCTGCACTACGGGCAGCGTGGCCAGGGCCTGCGGCTGGAGGAAGGCATGGTCTTCACCATCGAGCCCATGATCAACGCCGGCAAGCGCGATACGCAGGAGCTGGCCGACGGCTGGACCGTGGTCACCCGCGACCGCTCGCTGTCCGCCCAGTGGGAACACATGGTGGCCGTGACGGCCGATGGGTTCGAGGTGCTCACGCCCTGGCCCGAAGGCACTGGCCGCTATCCCGCCATGGTTTGACCTGCATCTTGCCCGCACGCCGCAGTCTTTGACACAGCACAAGCAGCCGCCGCAGGGACCGTCCGATAGTGGTGAACACCACCACAAGGAGGGTCTCCATGAAGCTGCTGAACGATCTGTTTTCCACCGACTACGGCCTGATGAGCATCATCGGCATCGGGTTCATGATCTGCATGGCCGCATTTTTTGTGCGCATGTTCCTGGTCAAGATGAACGAGCCGCCCCAGCCCAACCCAGCCGCCAAGGCCCTCAAAGGCGGCGGCCAGAACCTGCCGCATCCCCGCTGAGGCACAGGATCTGGCGAGAGCCGCGCACGGGGCGCGGCCTCTGCCGCCCAGTCTCCGGGGTAGCGCCTGGAGCGAGCGTGGCGGGCACGGCGGGAAGAAAAGCCTGCCAGGGATACCATTGCGGGTTCTTACCCCGCATTTGTTCCCCCTTTTTCTGCCATGACCCACGCAACCGAATTCGCCCCTGGCCTCGTCATCCAGGGCATCGAGCCTCCGCTGTCCCTGTCCGCCTACAAGCTCATCGCTTTTGACATGGACTCCACCCTCATCAACATCGAGTGCGTGGACGAAATCGCCGATGCCGCCGGCCGCAAGGCCGAGGTGGCCGCCATCACCGAGGCGGCCATGCAGGGCGTGATCACCGACTACAAGGAAAGCCTGCGCCAGCGTGTGGCCCTGCTCAAGGGCGTGACGGTGCAGCACATGGAGCAGGTGTTCACCGAGCGTCTGCGCTTCAACCCCGGCGCCAAGGAGCTGATCACCGCCGCCAAGGCTGCGGGCCTCACCACGCTGCTGGTCTCGGGCGGCTTCACCTTCTTTGCCGACCGCGTGAAGGCGGGCCTGGGCATCGACTTTGCGCGCTCCAACATGCTGGAAGTGCACGACGGCCAACTGACGGGCCGCATAGTGGACCAGGCCTGGGGCGACATCTGCGACGGCGCAGAAAAGCGCCGCACGCTGCTGGAAGTGGCCTCGCTCATGGGCATTCCGCCGCAGCAGGCGATTGCCGTGGGCGACGGCGCCAACGACCTGCCGATGATGGGTGCCGCCGGCCTGTCGGTGGCCTACCACGCCAAGCCCGCCGTGCGTGCACAGGCCAAGGTGGCCATCAACCAGGGCGGGCTCGACCGCTTGCTGGAAGTGCTGCGCTGAGCAGCGTGGCGCCTCAGTACGTACAGGGCGCCACTGGATACTATTAATTTGATAGCTATCCAGGCATGTAGCACTAGCGCATCACGCCGTTTTTATTCAAACCCAGGTGCATCGGGCAATCCGGGCACCAACGAGGCCCTGCGGCGGGCACTTCCGGCGCGCGGGGCGGCCACCGTGGCCAGCAGCGCCACACCCTGGGGTGACGTGGGCGCCACCAGGTCCGCCAGCGTCACGCCATCCAGCACCGCCAGATAGGCCTGCATAGCCTGGCCCAGCACCCCTTTGAGCCGGCAGTGGCTGCTCAGGCGGCACTGGTTGGAGGCGGGGTCAAAACATTCCACCAGGTTGAAGTCCGTCTCGGTGGCACGCACCACCGCGCCAATGTGGATGGACGACGCCGGCACCATCAGCCGCATGCCACCGCCCCGCCCGCGCGTGGTCTCGAGCAGGCCCTGCGCCGACAGCTGCTGCACGATCTTCATCAGGTGGCTGCGCGAGATGCCATAGCCTTCGGCCACCTCCGTGATGGTGACGGGCTGCGCCCGCCCCTCGGTGGCGGCGCAATACATCAGCACGCGCAGCGTGTAGTCGGTCCATTGGGTCAGTCGCATGGGTTTGCCGCAGATCAATCAAAAAGATGCATACATCCTGAATTTTATTCGCTAAAATATTCACACGATATGAATCTTTAAAGGACCACCATGAACGCCCGCATCGACACCCTGCACGCCACAGCCCCCACCACCCCACTGCCGCTGAGCGCCGAGCAGCAGATCGGCCAGATCGCCGTGCAGTTGCCGGGCGCCACGGCGGTGTTTCGGCGCCTCAAGCTGGACTTCTGCTGCGGTGGCCAGGTGAGCCTGGCCAAGGCGGCTGCCGACAAGGGGCTGGACGCCGACGCCGTGCTGGCCGAGCTGGCGGCCCTGCAGCGCAGCGACGCCGTGCCCGAGGCAGCGTCGCCCAGCGCGCTCATCGACCACATCCTGGCGCGCTACCACGAGGTGCACCGCCAGCAGCTGCCCGAGCTGATCCGCATGGCCCGCCGCGTGGAGGCCGTGCACCGCGACCACCCGCAGGTGCCGGTCGGCCTGGCCGACCACCTGGAGGCCATGCACGAAGAGCTGCTGTCGCACATGCTCAAGGAAGAGCAGGTGCTGTTCCCCATGCTCAAGAACGGCGGCAACCCGTTTGTGGGCCAGCCCATCGGCATGATGCGCGCCGAACATGTGGACCATGGCGAGGCGCTGGACAAGCTCAACGCGCTGACGAATGACGCCACGCCTCCCCAAGGCGCATGCAACACCTGGCGCGCGCTCTACGCGGGCATTGCCCAGCTGGGCGACGACCTCATCAACCACATCCACCTGGAAAACAACGTGCTGTTTCCGCGGTTCGAAGCCAGCGCTGCACCCGCGCAAGCTTGTGCCACGTCAGCCTGCGGCTGCCAGTGAGCCGGCACACTGCCGCCATGACCGAAGAAGCCCACCCTACACAGACCGCCGGCAAGCTCGCCCCCAGCGCGGAGAGCATTACGCAACTGGTGCACGGCTTTTATGGGGATGTGCGGCGCGACCCGCTGCTGGGCCCGGTGTTTGAAAAGGCCCTGCACGGCCAGTGGGACGCCCACCTGCAGCGCCTGGTGGACTTCTGGAGCACCGTCGCGCTGGGCGCCCGCAGCTTCAAAGGCGATGTCTTCGGCAAACACATGGCGCTGGAGGGCGTCACACCCGCCCACTTTGCGGCCTGGGTGGCGCTGTGGCAACAGCACACCAATCGCTTGTTTGCGCCGGAGGTGGCGCACGACCTGCAGGTGGCGGCCCATGGCATTGCACGCAACCTGTTCCGGGGCTACTTTGCGAACGACCCCGGTTTTGTGCAGCCCCGCGACGAGGGCCATGGGCGCGATGAGCACGGCGCCCGCCACCAGGGCAGCGGAGAAACCCAGCGAGGTTGAAGACTGCCGACTGGCAACGCGGTCGCCAGCGCCCGCTTCTGGCTTATTTGCCCTTGTTGCCCGGCGTGAAGAACAGCGCCAGACCCACTGCTATCAGCGCCACAGGCCACCACACCCGCAGCAGCTCGCGAAGGCTGATGCTGATCAGTCCCAGGTTGGTCAGCAGAAAAAACACGCCCAGCACGACCAGAACGATCGCAGCGATATTGCCCTTCATGTGCATTCCCTCGGTGTGGTTGTTGGTATGACGACGTGCATTATGGTCGCCAGCAACCAAAGGAACGCCCCAGTTTTTGCAATGGTGCAGGCCTCTCAGCGCCCCCGCAAGGGCCGCAGCAGGTCCGACAGCCCGTTGTGATCAATCTCGTGCATCAGCGCCAGCAACTGGCCCAACTCGCCCTTGGGAAACCCCTCGCGCGCAAACCAGTTGAGGTAGTTGCCCGGCAGGTCCGCCAGCAGCGTGCCTTTGTGCTTGCCGTACGGCATCTCGGTGGTGACCAGTCGCTGCAGTTTGTCTGCGTCCATTGCCCTGGGCTCCTCAACCGCCTGCGCGCTTGACATTGTGGCCCAGCTTCTGCAGCGCGGCCATCACGCGTTCCACGTGGTCGCCCTGCACCTCGATCACGCCGTCCTTCACCGTGCCGCCGCTGCCACAGGCGGCCTTGAGCTGCTTGCCCAGCTGCTCCAGCGCAGTCTCGTCCACCAGCACGCCTTTGACCAGGGTGACCGCCTTGCCGCCGCGCCCTTTGGTCTCGCGCGATACGCGCACGATGCCATCACCCGCGGGCAGGGGCTTGTTCTGCTTGCAGGTGCACTGCGCCACCGGCTGGCGGCAGGTGGGGCACATGCGGCCCGACTCGGTGGAATACACCAGGCCGCCCAGGTCTGCCAGGGACTTCATGGCTTCTTCCCTTCCACCTCTTGCTGCAGCATGTGAAAGTCGAGCAGGCGCGTGGCCAGCAGCGTCTCGGTCAGAAAACACACCAGCGCCAGCAAAAAGCACGCAACGCCCGCCAGAAACCCGCCCACCGCAAGGCGGCTGGACTGAAAGTCGGTGGTTTCGCCCAGGAACAGCAGGATGATGGTCGTGCCAATAAGGAAGGCACAAAACGTCAGCAGCGCAATACAACCGTTGGCCAGCCGTCCACGCAAACGCAAGTCCGCCAGCTCCTTGTAGGCACGGGCCAGAAACTCGGGTTCGGCATTGACGCGCGCGCGGTCTTCCACCACACGCGCCCGGTCGATGATCCGGGCCAGGCGGCCGGCCACCGCGCCGATCATGCCGGACACCGCAGTGAGCAAAAACACGGGCGCCACCGCCAGCTGGATGCCGTGGGTAATGGCGGAGGTATCTAGGGGCAAAGCCATGGGGTTCGGGTCCGGGAAAACTGTCAACGAAAAACGGGGCGGCCCGATTATCGGTTGCCCAACGCTGGGGCCGAGCACTCGCATTCCCTGCAATCTTGCAGGTGCAAGGCGCGCATTGCTGGCCTGTGAGAAGGCACCGGGCAAGAGGGCATCGGGCAAACGCGGCGACAATGCGGGCCATTACTGCTTTGTCCGCGCTGCCTTGCGTGCCTTCTTCAACGCATTCCCAGCGCCTTTCCATGCCTTTTGCCTCCCTCGGTCTGTCCCCCGCCCTTGTCCATGCCGCCGCCCAGGCGGGCTTTGTGGCGCCCACGCCCATTCAGGCGGGCGCCATTCCGGCCATCCTGCAGGGGGTAGATCTGCTGGGTGCCGCACAGACGGGCTCGGGCAAGACGGCGGCATTTGCCCTGCCCTTGCTGCAGCAGCTGCAGCTCAGCGCCACTGGCGGCCCGCGCCGGGTGCGCGCCCTGGTGCTGGTGCCCACCCGTGAACTGGCAGCGCAGGTGGGAGAAGTGCTGCGCAGCCTGGCGCAGCACCTGCAGCAACCGCTCAAGATCGCCATCGTGTTCGGCGGCGTGTCGATCAATCCGCAGATGTTGGGCCTGCGCGGCGGCGCCGACATTGTGGTGGCCACGCCGGGCCGCCTGCTGGACCTGGTGGACCACAACGCGCTGCGCCTGTCGGCCGTGGCACACCTCGTGCTGGACGAAGCAGACCGGCTGCTGGACCTGGGCTTTGCCGAGGAACTGCAGCGCGTGCTGGCGCTGTTGCCAGCCCGGCGGCAGAACCTGTTTTTCTCGGCCACATTCCCAGCCGCAGTGCAGGCGCTGGCCGATGGCCTGCTGAAGCAGCCGGTGCGCGTCGAGGTGCCCCACACGCCGGGTAACGAGCCTGCCATCGAACAACGCGCCATTGCGGTGGATGCGAGCCGCCGCACCCAGTTGCTGCGCCACCTGGTCAAGGAGCACAACTGGTCGCGCGTGCTGGTGTTTGTGGCCACGCAATACGCGGCCGAGCATGTGGCCGAGAAGCTGTACAAGGCGGGCATTTTTGCATCGCCCTTCCACGGCGGCCTGAGCCAGAGCGCGCGCAACCAGGTGCTGCAGGAGTTCAAGGACGAGCGCTGGCAGGTGGTCGTGACCACCGACCTCGCAGCACGCGGCATCGACATTGCGCAGTTGCCTGCCGTGGTGAACTACGACCTGCCCCGATCGGCCGTGGACTATGTGCACCGCATCGGCCGCACCGGCCGGGCGGGCGAGAGCGGCATGGCCGTGAGTTTTGTGACCGCCGATGCCGAGGCGCATTTCCGGCTGATCGAAAAACGCCAGCACCTCACCATCCCACGCGAGCAGATTGCGGGCTTTGAACCCACCGAGGCTCCCGCGCCCGCACCATCCACCGACCCCGGGGGCACCGGCGGCATCAAGGGCAAACGCCCCAGCAAAAAGGACAAGCTGCGCGCAGCAGCGGCGCAGGCAGCCGATGCCCCCGCTGCCCACAAAAAAGGCCCCTGAAAGGGGCCTGCAGTGCTTGACTGAGGGTGAGCGGGGTGGCATCCACCCAGCGCCAGGGCTTACGCGCCTTCTTCGTCGTCCGCGTCCAAGCCATCTGGCCCGCTGTGTGAAGCCTCACCAGCCGGACGGGGTGTGCGCTTGCCGGGCTTGGCCAGAATTTCCACATAGAACTGGGCGCCGCCCTCGGCGGCCACGCCGTTGATCAGCCCGGTCAAGGCGGCCAGGTGCGCCACGGCGGCGTCTTCCTTGGTGCGGCCAAACTGGCAGTCAAAGTCCCAGAAATCGGCGCCTTCGGGCAGGTCGCGGCGCCGTTCGCGCTTGATGTACTTGCGGATTTCGTGCTTGACGGCATCCAGAACGCGGTCGCGGTTCTTGCCTTCAACGTGGAGTTGGAAAGTTTTTCTCATGGGCGATAGTACCGCCTGCGACAGGTGCCGTTTCACACCTGCGCATCCAGGTGCCACAATGGTGCATTACTTTTGGTTACCACCAGCCCATGAACCACGACCTGCGCCTGCTGCACCTGTTGCCAGCGGCTGTGCTTGTCACACAACAGGGCGCCATCCGCTTTGCCAACGCTGCCAGCATGGAGTTGCTGGAGGCGCCCAGTATCGACAGCCTGATCGGGCGGCTGTCTGGCGACTTTGTGCACCCCCTGGACCAGGTGCGCTCCACCAACCGCATCCAGCAGGTGGCCGTGCCCGAGCAGGCCGGACGGCCCAACAAATCCTCCGAGTTCCGTATCCGCACCGAGCGCGGCAACTTGCGCATGGTGCTGATCAGCAGTGTGGCCATTGAATGGGACGGTGCCCCCGCGGTACTCATGTGCGGCATGGACATGACACACCAGAGCGAGATCGAGGCCCAGCTGCGCGAGAGCGAGCAGAACTTCCGGCGCCTGTTCGAGAACATGCAGGACGTGTACTACCGCACCGACGCGCAGGGCATCGTGCAGCATGTGGGCCCGGGCGTGCGCCGGGTGCTGGGCTACGAGCCCCACGAAATCGAAGGCCGCACGGCCGAGTCGTACTACCCCCAAAGCAAAGACCGCGACGCGTTCAAGGCCGCGATCATGGAACACGGCGAGGTGTCGGACTTTCCGGGCCAGATGGTGCGGCGCGATGGCACGGTGATCGACATCTCCATCAGCAGCCATGCGCTGTACGACCATGCAGGCAATTTTGCGGGGGTCGAAGGCATCTACCGCGACGTCACGCAGCGCAAGAACCTGGAGCGCGAGCTGCAGCGCCTGGCCACCACCGACATGCTGACGGGCATTGCCAACCGCCGCGCGTTTCTGGAATGCGCCGAGTCGGCCTATGCCCATTCACGCAGCAACGGCGAGCCGCTGACCTTGCTGATGCTGGACCTGGACCACTTCAAGGCCATCAACGACCGTTTTGGCCACCTGGAAGGCGACCGGGCGCTGCTGGCGTTTGCACAGGCCATCAAGGGCCAGTTGCGCGCCAGCGATGCCGTAGGCCGGCTGGGCGGCGAAGAGTTTGGCGTGCTGTTGCCCCTGACCACACTGGCCGAGGGCCTGGAGGTGGCCACGCGCATGCTGCACAGCATTCGCGCCTTGGAGCTGACGGACGATGCAGACCACAGCTACCGCGTCACCACCAGCCTGGGTGTGGGTACCTTCCGCCAGAGCGATCGCAGCCTGCGCGACATGCTCGACCGTGCCGACCAGGCGCTGTACCTGGCCAAGCACCGGGGGCGCAACCAGGTGGCTTCACTCGAGACGCTGGACGAGTGATCATTTCAGTCGCCCTGATCGGTGAGAGATCAGGGCCATGCAGCATGCCAAGGCACCTGTTCAAAGGCGCATGCGTTCCTGCTGCAGGTTCCACAGGCAGGCGGCGATGCGCAGCAGCATCTCCATCACCTGCTCCGAGCCGCTGCAGGACAGCTCCAGATCATCAATGAGCATCGCCAGCTGGGAGATGGCGTCTTCGGGTGCGGCAGCGCCACCACTGCGCGCCACCTCGGCAATCGCGATCAATACGTCGGTGCGGTTCATGGCGCAGGTCTTGGCGTGGTGGGTGGCAATGTCTCTGTCATTGGCTGCGTAGGCCACGCGATGCAGAGACCACGCCGCCGCCGGGCTAGCGGGCCGAGATGGCCAGTTGCGCGCGACTGCCAGCCCCGCCCTCCAGAGCCACAGCAGGGGGCAACCCTGCCGTTTCCAGCAAGGGGGCGCCTGCACCAGGCAGGGGCATATCCGGCGTCAGGCGGAACTGGTGAATCACCTCCAGCAGGCGCCTCACCTGATTCTTCATGCCGGTCGAGGCGGACGAACTGTCATCCACCAGCGCAGCGTTCTGCTGCGTGGCCGCGTCCAGCTGGCGCACGGCCTCTCCGATCTGGGCAATGCCCCGGGCCTGCTCCTGCCCGGCATCCTTGATGGCGGTGATGAGCGACACCACCTGGTTCACATGGTGCACGGTGTTGGCCACGCGCTCGCCCGCCTGCCCCACCAGGGTGGACCCGCGCTCCACACCCTGCACGCTGGCCGAGATCAGGCCGCGAATCTCCCGGGCCGCCATGCTGCTGCGCTGCGACAGGCCCCGCACCTCGCCAGCCACCACGGCAAAGCCCCGGCCCTGCTCACCCGCACGCGCGGCCTCCACCGCCGCATTCAACGCCAGCAGATTGGTCTGGAAGGCGATGTCGTCGATCACCTTGATGATGTCCGTGATCTTCTGCGACTGCGTCTTGATCTCCTGCATGGTGGCGATCACATCGCGCATCACGCTGCCGCCTTCGTTGGCCACGCTGCTGGCCTCCTGCGCCAGGGCGGTGGCACGTTGGGCGTTGTCGGTGTTGTGCTGCACCGTGATGGTCAGCTGCTCCATCGACGCGGCCGTCTCCTGCAGATTGGATGCCTGCACCTCGGTGCGGCGTGCCAGGTCTTCGGTGCCGCCCGCCATCACCACGGCCTCGTGGGCGACCGTCTCGGTGCTGGCGCGCACCTCGGTGATCACGCGCACCAGCTGGTGGTTCATCTCACGCAGGGCCCCCAGCAGCTCGGCGGTCTCGTCGTTGCCACGCACATCGATCTGCGCCGTCAGGTCGCCCCCGGCCACGGTGCGTGCCAGCACCACGGCCTGACGCAGCGGCCGCGAGATCGAACGGGTGATGACCCAGGCCATCGCAGCACCTGCCAGCAATGCGAGGGCGGTGGCGGCCAGCATCCACCAGTGGATGGTGTCGCTCATGGCGCGCGCCCCGGCAAACTCTGCCGCAGCCACGTTGATCTGCAGCGCCACCAGGCGCTCGATGGCGTCCTGCACCTTGAGCGCATTGGGGCGGATCTGGGTGATGTACAGCTCCGAGCCGTCGTCGTACTTGCCGGCCACCAGCGCGGCCGACGCCGGGATCAGGCCCTTGTCCAGATAGGTGGCGTTGGCATCGGCAAAGGCCTGCGCCAGGGCCTGCTCCTCCGCCCCCAGCGGTTTGGCGGCGTAGTCCTTCCACAGGGCCTGGATGCGCTCGACATTGGTGGTCAGGGCCGCGTGGCTGGCCTCCAGGTTGCTGGTGCCGGGGTCCATCAGCATGTCCATCACCAGCACGCGGTTGCGCTGCGTCAGGTGGCTGATCTCGGCCAGCACGCCCATGGGCACGGTGCGGTCGCCATACAGGGCAGCGCTGCGCTCGGTCAACCGCTTGGCCCCGCTGATGCCACCGGCCGCCAGGGCCGATATCAGCAACAGCAGCACGGCAAAGGCCAGGGCCAGGCGGGTACCAATTTTCATTTTTTGAAGCATCTGAATCTTTCGTGAAGGTCCACCAGGGCGCCGCCGCCTTGTGGGAGCCAACGCGTGTTGCTGCAGGGGGTATGCCAACCACGCGCCGTGCACCAAGCCCCCGATGGGATGCGAAAGATACTAATTGTTTCAAATGACAGATTAGTGACTCAGCCAGAAACCTTAGCCTTTCGGGCCAATGCTTCAAATCGCTGTCATTTTGCTAGGATCGGCACCGAAATCTGCCTGTCCGCTCAATGAACACGCGTGGATTTCACAGCACCTGAAATCGTGCATGGCATATCGTTATTCATAAAAACCATTACATAAAACACATGAAATATATTTACTTCCTTTTGCTGGTGACCGTGGCCCTTGTGCAGGCGGGCCTGGCCAGCGCACAGACCGTGACGGGCGCTGGCTCGTCGGCGGCGGCGCCCATCTACCGCAGCTGGGCCAAGGCCTATGCCAAGGCCACTGGCAGCGCGGTGGACTACGACCCGGTAGGTTCCAGCGCGGGCATGAAAAAAATCCAGCAACAGGCCGTCGGTTTTGGCGCGACAGACGTGTACCCCGCAGAGAAGGACTTGTTGGAGCACGGCCTGCTGGCGCTGCCCGTGGCCATCACCGGCATCAGCCCCATCGTCAACCTGCCCAAGGTACAAAACACCCAGCTGCGCCTGACGGGCGAGGTCCTCAGCCGCATCTTCATGGGCGAGATTACCCGCTGGAACGCGGCAGAGATCGCCGCACTGAACCCCGATGTCTCCCTGCCCGACCTGCCGATCAAGGTGGTGGTGCGCGCCGATGGGTCGGGCACCACCTACAACTTTGCAGACTACCTGGGCAAGGTGAGCCCGCAATGGAAAAAAACTTACGGCGCCAAAACCAGCATCGCCTGGCCTGCGGGTGTGCTGGCCTTCAAGGGCAGCGACGGCGTGGCCAAGGGCGTGCGCGACACGGTGGGCGCCATCGGGTATGTGGACCACGGCTATGTGGCTGGATACGGCCTGACCACTGTGCAGATGAAAAATGCCGACGGCAGTTATGTCAAACCCTCCATCGACGCCTTCAAGGCTGCACTGACCAACAGCGATTGGTCGGCCACCGGAGTTTTCCACAGCACCTTGACGCAGCGGCCCGGTAAATCGGCCTGGCCCATCACCATGGGCACGTTTGTGGTGTTCCCCAAGGTCACGCAGAACCCCGACCAGACAGCCCAGGCGCTCCGGTTCATCCTCTGGTCGTTTCTCAATGGCGACACCCTGGTGCAAGAAAATAATTTTGTCCGCCTGCCAGACCGGGTTCAGGCCTCGGCATTCAAAATCATCACCTCCATCCGGGATAATCAAGGAAAACCGCTGGGCATGAGCTTGATATCCTCCTTCAATCGCCCTTCATAATCAATACACCCTCACTTGAATCATTGATTTTCCATTATTTGCGGATAACCTCTGCGCACCCTTCATCCGGCGCGGCCCCGCGATGGGGATACCACGGGATAATGCAGCCACCATGGAAATCGAATTCAAGTTCTGCATCCCGCCCGACCGTCTGGCTGCCGTGCAAGCGGCAGTACGCCGGGGCCGGTGTGTCGCCATCCGCATGGAGGCCCGCTACTTCGACACGCCCGACGGCGCACTGGCGTCACGCGGCATAGCGTTTCGCCTGCGGCGCGAGGGCGACCAGTGGGTGCAAACCGTCAAGGCGCTGGGCGATGGCCCGCTGGACCGGCAGGAGCACAACGTCGCACGCGGCCCCGCCATAGAAGGCATCGCGCCCGAGCCCCTGCCCCAGTTGCACAGCGGCACCGTGGCAGGCGCCCGGCTGCAGCAGGCCCTGCAAACCGCTGGTGGCCCCCTCGTCGAAACCTATGGCACCGAGATGGACCGGCTGACACGCGATATCACCCGCCATGGAACCGTGGTCGAGCTGGCGCTGGACACCGGCCGGGTGGTGGCCCACCGGGGCACAGCCCAGCAGGCCGAGGCCCCCATTTGCGAGCTGGAGCTGGAACTCAAGGCCGGGCCGGTGACGGGCCTGGCAGCGCTCGCCGCGCAGTGGGCCACGCGGCACGGGCTGTATCTGAGCACCGTGTCCAAGGCCGAACGGGGCGAGCGCCTGCTGGCACCAGCTGGCAGTCCATCGGGCATTCCCATTCCATCTGACAGCCCAGCCAGCAGCGGTTCGCCCCGCAAGGCCCGACCCCGGTCCCCCCTGTACCAGCAACTGCCCGCCGGGCAGGCCCTGCAGCGCGCCGTGGTGGCGCAGTGCCTGCAGCAAATCCTGGGCCCCGCCAGCGACATTGCCGAAGGTGCGAGCGATGAGGAGCTGCTGCACCAGCTGCGCATCGGCATCCGCCGCCTGCGCACCGCCCTGCGCGAGCTGGCGCCGCTGGCCCCAGGCAACTTTGACCCCGCCTGGGAGCCGCCCCTGGTCCATGTGTTCCAGCAGCTCGGCCACCTGCGGGACCGCAGCCAGGTGATGCAACGCATCGGTGCCGAACTGCGCGATGCCGGAGCGCCGCCCCTGTCCACCCACCCGAACGACACCACCGGCTTGGAGGCCCAGGCTGCACAACACATCGTGCGCGATGCGGCCTGTCAGGAAGCGCTGGTATATCTGATGGCCTTTTCCACCCCAGGGCTGAACGCCACGGGCGACGCCGCAGCAGGCCTGGACGCCCGTGCCACGCGCCACCTGCTGCAGCAGCGCCTGCGCGCACTGCATGCCCAGGTGCAAAAAGGCGCACGGGGTTTTGCCACGCGCACGCCCCAGGCACAGCACCGGCTGCGCAAACGCCTCAAACGCCTGCGCTACCTCACAGAGTTCGTGGCGCCCGCGCTGGATGCACACAGCGCCCGGTTTCTGGACAGCCTGCAGCCAGCGCTGTCGGCATTGGGTCGCCTCAATGACGAGCGTGTGGCGGCAGCGCTGTACCGCGAGCTTGCAGAGTCCGGCGACCTGAAGGCCTGGTTTGGCGCAGGCTGGCTGGCGGGGCGGCAGGCCCAGTCGGTGGCGGCTTGTGAGCAAGCCCTGGGTCAGATTGAGGAAGCCCCCCGCTTGCGCAAAACCGGCAAACGCTGAAGGGACACCCACACGGCACAATGGCCCGCATGACGGCCTCTCCTCCTTCGCGGCGCCAGCCGCCCTCCGCGCCCCGCCACCCCTCTGCGCGCACTACCCAGCGCCCCACGCCAGACAAAGACCAGATCGCGCTGCTGGAACCCTTTGAACGCCTGGGCATGGACCGCATTGCGCTGGTCGCCACGCCTGCACAGGCCGATCAGGCTTGCCAGGCGCTGGCCAGCGCCAGTGCCTGGGGTTTTGACACCGAATCCAAACCCACCTTTGTGCGCGATGAGCCGTCGGACGGGCCGCACATCGTGCAACTGGCTACGCTGGAGCGGGCCTGGGTGTTCCAGCTGCACGACCCCGGCTGCCGAGCGCGCGTGGCCGAGCTGCTGGCCCTGCAGGGGGTGACCAAGGCGGGCTTTGGGCTGGGTGACGACACCAAGCGCATCCAGCACAAGCTGGGCGTGCAACCGGCCGATGTGCTGGAGCTGAACACCGTGTTCCGCCAACGCGGCTACCGCAAGGACATGGGCGTGAAAGGGGCCGTGGCGGTGCTGTTCAACCGGCGCTTTATCAAGTCCAAAAAAGCCGCCACCTCCAACTGGGCCAACGCCCGGCTGAGCGAGGCCCAGCTGGTCTACGCGGCCAACGACGCGTGGGCAGCGCTGCGGGTGTTCAACGCATTGACTCTGTCCGCCTGAGGGACAAGGAGGGCACAGCTGCCGTGACCCATCACGGCAGTCGCCATCCTGTATTCACTATCAAAAATATAGCTGCTCAGGCATATTCCACTAGCGCCACCAGCCAAAAACACCTCAACAACACGCCTGACAGGCCCTGTGAGCCCCTGCAGGCGATGTACGCACCGACCTACAGCCGGGCTGCCAGCCGCGCCGCCTGGTCGATGGCGCGCTTGGCGTCCAGCTCGCCGGCCTCCAGCGCACCACCGATGAGGTGGGGCTTGCGGCCCTGGGCCTCCAGGTCCTGCGCCAGGCTGCGCAACGGCACCTGGCCCGCGCACAGGACCACGGTGTCGCAAGGGATCCAGGTCGGGTCTTCGCGCTTCTCGCCGTACGAGACCAGCAGCCCTTCGTCGGCAATGCGCTCGTAGTTCACGCCACCCACCATCTCCACCGCTTTCATCTTCAGCACCGTGCGGTGGATCCAGCCCGTGGTCTTGCCCAGGCCGCCGCCCAGCTTCCCCTTCTTGCGCTGCAGCAGCGTCACCTGCCGTGCAGGGGGCGTCACACGCGGGCCGCTGGCGGCCAGGCCACCGCGCGCCTCGGCCGGGTCGGTGATACCCCATTCGGCCTTCCAGGCGGGCAAATCGAGCGTGGTGGAGGGGTGCTCACCATGCGTGAGGAACTCGGCCACATCAAAGCCGATGCCGCCCGCGCCGATGATGGCCACGCGCTCGCCCACCGGCTTGCCGTGGCGCAGCACGTCGATGTAGCTCAGCACCTTGGGGTGGTCCTGGCCGGGGATCTTCGGGTCACGTGGCTCCACGCCCGTAGCCACGATGACCTCGTCAAAGCCAGCCAAGTCGGCGGCTGCGACCTTGCGGTTCAAGTGGAGCTGCACGCCCGTGTCTTCCACGCGTGTGGCCAAGTAGCGCAGCATCTCGTGGAACTCTTCTTTGCCCGGAATCACCTTGGCCATGTTGAGCTGGCCGCCGATGGCGGGCGCCGCGTCGAACAGGTGGACCTCGTGGCCACGCTCGGCAGCCACCGTGGCGGCGGTGAGGCCTGCAGGCCCCGCGCCCACCACGGCGATGCGCTTGCGCGATGCGGGCGTGGCAATCGGGCGATAGACCAGCTCCGTCTCATGGCAAGCACGCGGGTTGACGAGGCAGCTGCTGGTCTTGTTCTGGAACACATGGTCCAGGCAGGCCTGGTTGCAGGCGATGCAGGTGTTGATGCGGTCGGCCCGTCCTTGCGCAGCCTTCTTCACAAACGCCGCATCGGCCAGCAGGGGCCGCGCCATGGACACCATGTCGGCGCAGCCATCGGCCAGCACCTGCTCGGCCACCTCGGGCGTGTTGATGCGGTTGGACGTGACCAGCGGCGTGGTGATGCCTGCCGCCGCAAACTCGGCCTTCATCTTTTGCGTGACCCAGGCAAACGCTGCGCGCGGCACGCTGGTGGCAATGGTGGGCACCCGCGCCTCGTGCCAGCCAATGCCGGTGTTGACGATGTTCGCCCCGCCCGTGGCCACGGCCTTGCCCAGGGTGACGATCTCGTCCCACGCGCTGCCGCCGGGCACCAGGTCGATCATCGACAGGCGGTAAATGATGATGAAGTCCGGCCCCACGGCCTCGCGCATGCGGGCCAGAATCTCCACGGGCAGCCGCATGCGGTGGCTGTAGTCGCCGCCCCAGGCATCGCGCCGCAGGTTGGTGGCTTGCGACAGAAACTGGTTGATGAAATAGCCCTCCGAGCCCATCACCTCCACGCCGTCGTAGCCCGCCTCGCGCGCCTTCACTGCACAGCGCACGAAGGCACGGATCTGGCGCTCCACCCCGCTCGCCGACAGCGCGAACGGCGTGAACGGCGAAATCGGCGACTGCAGCCGCGACGGCGCCACCGCCAGCGGGTGGTAGGCATAGCGGCCCGTGTGCAGGATCTGCAGGGCGATCTTGCCGCCCGCCTCGTGCACGGCCTCGGTCACCACGCGGTGGCGCTTGGCCGCGCCCGAGGTCGCCAGCGTGCCCGCAAACGGTTTGGCCCAGCCCGCGATGTTGGGTGCGAACCCGCCCGTCACGATCAGGCCCACATCTCCCTCGGCCCGCTCGCGGAAGTACGCCGCCATGCGAGACAGGTCGCGCCCGTCCTCCAGCCCGGTGTGCATGGAGCCCATGAGCACACGGTTCTTGAGGGTGGTGAAGCCCAGATCGAGCGGGGCAAGCAGGTGCGGATACAACGCGGCACCAGGCATGGAGGCAGCGGCTGCAGCGGCGGCAGGAGCGGCAGGAGCGGCAGGAGCGGCCATGGGAGGAGAGGAATGCATGGAAGGATCGTGAACTAGAAGTATTTTCTAGAACTTTATTCTAGAATCCCGTTCCATGGCAAGCCGCAATTCCCCGCCCCCCACCTCATCCCCTGCCGAAGCAACCACCGACCGCCGCCAGGACATCCTGAACGCCGCCCTGGCCTGCGCGGCCGAAGGCGGCGTGGATGCAGTCACCATCGACGGCGTGCGGGCGCGCTGCGGGGCCAGCGTGGGCAGCATCTATCACCACTTTGGCAACCGCGACGGCATCGTGGCAGCGCTGTTCTTCGAGATCTATCACGACCAGTCGCGCAGCGTGCAGGCGCACCTCGATGCCGCCCAGGGCGTGGAGGCGGGTGTACAGGCCCTGGTCACGGGCTACCTGGATTGGGTGGTG
This sequence comes from Acidovorax delafieldii, assembly GCF_007993815.1. GTDB lineage: Bacteria > Pseudomonadota > Gammaproteobacteria > Burkholderiales > Burkholderiaceae_C > Acidovorax > Acidovorax delafieldii. The sequence goes on along the minus strand of NZ_VJWE01000016.1, from coordinate 7,817 downwards.
GCGCAGCCCGAGCGGGCGCGTTTTCTGTTTCAGGCACGCGGCGCCGTGGCAGCGGGCCCCCGCACGCCGGACCTGGCCGAGGCCGCACGGCGCCGCAACCAGGCGCTGGTGGCCTGGTTCGAGCCGCACCGCCGATCCGGCGCGCTGCGCGACCTGCCGTGCGAGCTGATGCCATCGCTGGTGATGGGGCCGGTGCAGAGCTATTGCAGGGCCTGGCTGTCGGGCAATGTGGCCCAGGGCGGTTTGCCGTCGCCCACCACCTACCGCACAGAACTGGCGGACGCAGCCTGGCGGTCCGTGAAAGCCTAGATCTCTAGATCAGTAATGCGGCGGCAGCTCGTCGCGCAGGTTGCGCGGGCCGTTCGAGCCGCCTTCGGGCGCCTGCTGGCGCAGCTGGATGACCTCGTGCGTCAACCGGTCGATCAGTTGCTGCTGCTGGTAGATGGTCATGTTCAGCTGGTCCAGCAGGTCTTCGGTAAAGCTGGCCTTGATCTCCAGGCTTTCGAGGCGCTGGAGAACGTTGGCGAGATCGTTGGTGTCGGACATGGAGGCGTCAGATCGCCTGGCCCAGGCGCGCTACGCCTTCGCGGATCTTGTCCACATCGGCCGTCGCAAACGACAGGCGGAAGGTGGCGTGGTCGGGGTTAGCGCAGAAGAACGGCGTGCCGGGCACAAAGGCCACGCCCTTATCAATCGCGCGCTTGGCCAGCACGTTGCCATCGGCCACCTTGCCGCCTGCCCCCGTGAGGCGCGCCCACACGAACAGGCCGCCCTGGGGCTGCACAAATTCGATGGCGTCGCCCAGCTCCTTGCGCAGCGCATCGCCCATGGCCTGGGCGCGCTCGGCGTACACCTTGCGCACATGGGCCAGGGTGCCAGGCATGCGGCCGGCCTTGAGGTACTGCGCGGCCGTGGCCTGCGCAAAGGTGCTGGTGTGTGCATCGCTGAACTGCTTGCACATGGTGGCCTTGCCCAGCAGCTCGGCCGGGGCAATCATCCAGCCCACGCGCAGGCCGGGCGACAGCACTTTGCTCAAGCTGCCGCAGTGCACCAGCAGATCGCGGCTGCCGGGCACGGTGGCCGACAGGTTGAGCAGGCTGGGTGGAGGCGCATCGCCAAAGTACAGGTCGCCGTAGGGGTCGTCCTCGACGATCAGGGTGTTGTGCTTCACCGCCATCTCCAGCACGGCCTTGCGGCGCTCCAGGCTCAGCATGGCGCCGCTGGGGTTGCCGAAGGTGGGGATCAGGTAAACGAATTTCGGCTTGTGCTCGGCAATGAGCTTTTCCAGCTCGTCGGTCTTCACGCCGTTGCCATCGATGGGCGCGCTGATGAGTTCGGCGCCGTACAGGCGAAAGCACTGGATGGTGGCGAGGAAGGTCGGGCCTTCCACAATCACCTTGTCGCCGGGGCTGATGAGGGTTTTGCCCAGCAGATCCAGCGCCTGCTGGCTGCCGGTGGTGACGATGAGGTTGTCGGCCGCGACATCCTTGGCGCCCTTGCTGGTCATGAAGGCGGCCAGTTGCTCGCGCAGCGGGTTGTAGCCCTCCGTGGCGCCATATTGCAATGCGGCGCCGGGCTCTTCGGCCAGGGCGGCGTTGCTGGCTGCGCGGATGCCTTCCACGTCAAACATCGCGCTGTCCGGAAAGCCACCCGCAAAGCTGATGATGCCGGGCTTGCCCAGCAGCTTGAAAAGCTCGCGGATGGCGGAGGTTTCTACGTTGTTCAGGCGGTCGGCAAATTGCATGGCGTGGACAGAAGTGGTTGGCAACAAACTGTGCATTGTCGCCAATTGCGACGCAGGATTCATGCGGTGTCTTTCCAAGAGGCTCTAAACTGGGTTTTCCATCCATCGCCACTGCCCTGCCCGCCATGACCCTGACCCTCCGCACCCTGCCCCGCATGCGCCTTGCCACCATGCGCCACACCGGCGCCTACGGCCACCCGGGCCTGACCGAGTTGTGGGAGCGTTTTGGCAGCTGGTGTGCCGCCCATCGGCTGAATGATCCGCGCCCCAAGTTCTATGGCTTCAGCTACGACGACCCGGCCTGCACGCCGCCCGAGCAGTGCCGCTATGACGCAGCGGTGCAGATTGGCGTGGGCCTGCGCACCGGGCCCGATGTGCAGGTGATGGACTACGAAGGCGGCGACTACGCCTGCATGCACTTTGTGGGCACGGGGCCCGAGATTGCCGCCGCCTGGGCGCAGATGGGCACGCCGGGCCAGATCCCCGATGGCTGGGAATGGGAGCCCCGCGCTGCGCTGGAGATCTACGACGAGGACTTTGCGGTGGACCCGGCCACGGGGCGCTTTCCGTGCTGGCTGTGTATTCCGGTCAAGCGGACGCGCTGAATCCCATAGGGTTGCGCTGACGGGCCGGGTAGCCCTTTTCAGCGCGGACCGTCAATCCACCCGGATATCCGCCCGTGCCGCCACGGCACGCATCAGCGGCAGCTCGCGCTCAATGCGCGCGCGCAGCGCGTCGCCATTGCCACCCAGCGGCGTCAGGCCGATGTCCACCATCTTCTTCTTGAACTCCGCCGAGGCCACGGTCTCGGCCAGGGCCTTTTCCAGCTTTTTCTGCACGGGTGCGGGCAGGCCCGCCGGGCCTACGAAGGCAAACCACGATCCCATGTCAAAGCCGGGGTAGCCGCTTTCGGCCACCGTGGGCACATTGGGCAGCAGGGCCAGGCGCTGCGGGCTGAGCGCCGCAATCGCCTTGATCTTGCCGGACTTGATGAGCGGCGTGGACGCCACCACCGTGTCCACCGCCAGTTGCACCTGCCCACCCATTAGCGCCGTGAGACTGGGCGAGCTGCCGTTGAAAGGCACGTGCATCATCGGAAACCCTGCAGTGGTCTTGAGCATCTCGGCGCCAAAGTGCACCGACGAGCCCGTGCCATAGGAGCCGTACGAGAACTTGTCCGGCGCGGCCTTGGCCTGGGCCACGATGTCCTTGAGCGACTGCCCCGGGGTGTCGTTGTGGGCCACCAGCAGCAGCCCCATGTCGGCCACCAGGGCCAGGGGCGTGAAGCTTTTGATGGGGTCGTACGGCAGGTTGGTGCGGATGGCCGGGTTCATGGTGAGCGTGGTGTTGGACCCGAGCAGCAGCGTGTACCCGTCAGCGGGCGCCTTGGCCACCATGGACGCCGCCACCACGGTGCCCGCGCCGGGCCGGTTCTCGACCACCATGGGCTGCCCCAGACGCTCTCCCAGGGCCGTAGCCAGCAAACGTCCCAGGATGTCGGTGGCTCCGCCTGGGGCAAAAGGCACGACCAGCTTGATGGGCCGGTCGGGGTAAGTCTGTGCCTGCGCCAGGCCGGGCGCGCCCAGCACCAGGGCGCTGAGCAGAAGACTCGATACGAAGCGGGAACGCAGCATGGTGAAGCTCTCCAGAAAGCACGTTGACAAAAGCGGGGGGTAGCGGGGGTTCACGGTGGGAGACGGAATGGCGAGCAGCGAGGCCCAGGTCACCCCAGCAAAGGGCTGCGCTGGCGCGCGTACCCACTGGCCTGGTCGTAGGCATGGCCGATCTGCAGCACGGCGGCGTCAGACTGTGCCGGGCCGATGATCTGCAGCCCCGCAGGCAGGCCGCCGGGGCCAAAGCCTGCGGGGGCTGCCAGCGCGGGCAGGCCGGCCATGGTGGCGGGCACCACGGTCTCCATCCAGCGGTGGTAGGTGTCCATGGTGCGGCCCCCGACCTCGTGGGGCCAGTCCAGCCCGGCATCGAAGGGGAAGACCTGCGCAGCGGGCAACACCAGAAAATCGAATTGCTCGAACAGGCCGCGCAGCACCTGGTACCACGCGCTGCGCACGCGGGCCGCGTCGTACACCTGCAGGGCCGTCAGGCGCATGCCACGCTCGATCTCCCACACCGCCTCGGGCTTGAGCAGCGCATGCGTGGCCGGGTTGCGATACAAGGCCGCATTGGCCCCTGCCACGCTGAAGCTGCGCAAGTCGATCCATGCGTTCCACAGCTGCTTCAGGTCGAACGCGGGCACCACCGACTCCACTGTGCAGCCCACGGTGCGAAAGTGCTCCAGCGCCTGCTCGCAGGTGGCCAGCACGCCAGGCTCGGTGGGCAAATGGCCACCCAGGTCACCCAGCCAGCCGATGCGGGCACCGCGCCAGTCGCGCTCCAGCGGCTGGCCCAGCAGGGCCACATCCTCGTGCCGGCGCGTGAGCGGCAGGCGCGCATCAAAACCCGCCTGCACCGATAGCAGCAGCGCCAGGTCCGGGATGTTGCGCGCCATGGGCCCGGCCACGCTGAACTGCTGGAAGAACACTTCCTCCGTCGGCCCGTGCGGCACCAGGCCGAACGAGGTGCGCAGGCCGTATACGTTGTTGAACGCCGCTGGCGTGCGCAGCGAGCCCATCATGTCCGAGCCATCGGCCACAGGCAGCATGTGCAGGGCCACTGCCACGGCTGCGCCGCCACTGCTGCCCCCCGCCGACACAGCCGGGTTGTGGGCGTTGCGCGTGGTGCCGTACACCGGGTTGTAGGTGTGCCCGCCCAGGCCAAACTCGGGCGAGTTGCTGCGGCCGATGAACAGTGCGCCGCCTGCGCGCATGCGCTCGAACACCACGGCGTCGGTGGCCGACACCTGCCCGGCAAAGATGGGCGAGCCCCGCGTGGTGACCATGCCTGCGGCGGGCATGATGTCCTTGGGCGCCTGCGGAAACCCATGCAGAGGGCCCAGGCTCTCGCCGCGCGCCAGTTGCGCATCGCGCTCTGACGCCTGCGTGCGCAGGGCGTTGCGGTCCACCATCGCCACCAATGCATTCACCACGGGGTTCAGCCGGTCTACCTGGGCCAGGTAGGCGTCCAGCACCTCGGTGCAGGAGACCTCCAGCGCATGGATGGCGCGCGACAGTTCGGTAGCCGTGTAGTCCACGATGTGTCTGGGGGTGCCACCCGGGGTGACGCTGTTTGCAGAAGGCATGGGGGCTGGGGCCGGTGAATGTGTCATTGGTAAGTCAGCATAAGCAGCCTGCTGCGTTTCGACAATCAACGATTTCTGGGGTTATCTTTGCGTTTTACGCAATCCACACCCCGAAAGGCCCCCCATGCTTTCCAGCCGCTTGCAGGACACGGCGCTGCGCTACTTTCTGGAGGTGGTGCGCAGCGGCTCGGTTAGCGAGGCCGCCGCGCGCCTCAATGTGTCGCCCTCGGCCGTGAGCCGCCAAGTCGCCGCCCTCGAAGACCTGCTGGGCGTGCCGCTGTTTGACCGGCGCCCACGGGGCATGGCGCCCAGCGCGGCGGGCGAGCTGCTGGCCGCCCATGCCCGGCGCGGCGCGCTGGAGGCCGACCGCGTGGTCTCCGACATCCAGGCGCTGCAGGGCCTGCGCACGGGGCTGGTGCGCATCTGCAGCTCTGCGGGTTTTGCCATCGAGTTCCTGCCCCGCGTGATGGCGCAGTTCCGCCTGCAGTACCCCGGCATCCAGTTCCACCTGCGCGTGGCCAGCCCAGCAGCTGTGACCGTGGCGGTGCTCAACGGCGATGCGGACATTGGCCTGACCTACAGCCGCTCGGCCGAGCGGGACATCACCGTGCAGCACCGCCAAGCCGCGCCCGTCATTGCCATCATGCGGCCTGACCACGCGCTCGCACGCGCCCACTCCGTCACGCTGGCGCAGATGCACGCCTACCCCATCGCCCTGCCCGAGCGCGACAACACCGTGCGCCAGCTGTTCGACATTGGCTGCAGCCAGCGGGGCCTCGTCTTTGAGCCCGCGCTGGTGTGCAACCACTTCGAGACGCTGATGCACTTTGTGCTGCATGGCGGCGGCCTGTCCATCTCGGGCGAGGTGACGGTGCGTGACCGCGTGCAGCGCGGCGAAATGCATGCCGCCCAGATCCGCGAGCCCGGCATGAGCGCCCGCGCCGCCGAGCTGCAAACCCTGAGCGGCCGCACCCTGCCCGCTGCCGTGCGCATGTTCCTGGAGTTTCTGCAGGCGCAGCTGCGGGACAATGCGCCACCGGCCGCGCCCGCCAAAAGAAGCCAGCCCCCTGCCCCACACCGCCAACGATGATGATGAAAACCGCCCAGATCGAGCCCTTCTTCGCCACCCTCAAGGCGGCCAACCCGATGCCCAACACGGAGCTGGAATACACCACTCCGTTCGAGCTGCTGGCCGCCGTGCTGCTGTCGGCCCAGGCCACTGACGTGGGTGTGAACAAGGCCACGCGCAAGCTGTTCCCAGTTGCTGGCACGCCCCAGGCCATCCTGGACCTGGGTCTGGAGGGGCTGGAGGGTTACATCAAGACCATCGGCCTGTACCGCACCAAGGCCAAGAACCTGATGGAGACCTGCCGCATCCTGGTGGAGCAGCACGGCAGCGTGGTGCCCCGCACGCGCGAGGCGCTAGAGGCCCTGCCCGGCGTGGGCCGCAAGACGGCCAACGTGGTGCTGAACGTGGCCTTTGGCCAGCCCACGATGGCGGTGGACACGCACATCTTTCGCGTGAGCAACCGCACAGGCCTCGCGCCCGGCAAGAACCCGCTGGCAGTGGAGCTGCAGCTGATGAAGCGCGTGCCCGCCGCCTATGCGGTGGACTCGCACCACTGGCTCATCCTGCTGGGCCGCTATGTGTGCCAGGCGCGCAAGCCGCGCTGCTGGGAATGTGTGGTGAGCGAGTATTGCGACTACCGGCCGAAGACGCTGGCGCCCTAACGCGCAGAACGCACAGCGCTTCAAATTTCATAGCAACCAGCGCATATTCTTCTAGCGCATCCAGCCAAAAACAGGCTCTTCTAGCGAATGCTAGTGATGAGTCTTTAACCGTAGCGCTACGCCCCCATCTCCCCAGCATGACGCGCTTGCGTCTGCCCCAGGAGAAGGCCATGCGACAGCAACAGATGACGCGCTTGATCCACAGCCTGCCCCAGCTGACGCACCACCAGCGCCAGCAACTGGCAAGCTGCCTGCAGGCGCTGCTCGATCACAGTCAAGCCATCGCCGTTGTAGAAGCACATGGCAGCGCCCACCGAACCTGTCCGCACTGCGGCAGCCCGCAGCTTGTCAAGAATGGCTCGGCCAACGGGCTGCAACGCTTCAAGTGCCGCCAGTGCGCGCGCACCTTCAACGCCTTGACTGGAACACCGCTGGCACGCCTGCATCTGCGGGATAAGTGGATGGGCCAGGCGCAGGTCTTGAGCGAAGGACTCTCACTCAACCAGGTGGCCCTGCGCCTGGGTGTGGCGCAAAGCACCGCCTTTCGCTGGCGCCACCGCTTCCTGGCCTGCCCCAAGAGCGTGCAGGCACGCCAGCTTGTGGGCATCGCCGAGGCCGATGAGTCTTACTTCCTGGCCTCCTGCAAGGGACACAGAGGCTTGCTGCGTCGTCCTCGCCGACGCGGCGGTAAGGCGCTGGCTGGCTGCAAGGGCTTGGAATACACCCCGGTGCTGATGGCGCGAGACCGGGCCGGAGCAACGGCCAACCTCATCCTGCAGACGAACCAAGCGGTGAGTGTGCAAACTGCACTCAAACCCTTGCTGCCACCAGACACCATCCTATGCACCGACGGCAGCGTCACACTGGCCAGCGCTGCGCGGGCCCTGGGCGTGCAGCACCAGGCGGTGAACGTGAGCCGGGGTAGGCGTGTGAGAGGCCCCTGGCATGTTCAAAACGTCAATGCCTATGTCAGCAGGCTGCGCGGGTGGATGCAGCGCTTCAAGGGCGTTGCAACGAAATACCTTGATTCGTACCTGGGCTGGTTCAGGATGTTGGACCGATCAGGCCCCATGGGGCCGCAGCCCGCACTGGTGCTGGAGGCGGCTATGGGGAGTCAAGGCGTCACTAGCATTCGCTAGAAGAGCC
>NZ_VJWE01000015.1:134693-388738 GCF_007993815.1 Acidovorax delafieldii | reverse complement strand
TGCCGATGCTGGGGGTGCTGTAGTGCTGGGCGCCGTCCAGGTCAAAGGGCTGGTTCAGGCTGGCCAGGAGTTTTTCGGCGACGGTTTCTGCCTGGGTGGCGGCGTTTTGCAGGTCGGGGGCCAGGGCTTCGAGCATGACGACGAATTCGTCGCCGCCGAAGCGGGCCACGGTGTCGGCTTCGCGCACGCTGCCCACCAGGCGGGCGGCGACCTGGGCCAGGAGCTGGTCGCCCATGTCGTGGCCCAGGGTGTCGTTGAGGTCTTTGAAGTTATCGAGGTCGATGAACAGCAGGGCCCCGAGGTTCCTGGTGCGCTGGCAGGCGGCGATGGAGCGTTGCAGGCGGTCCAGCAGCAGGCGGCGGTTGGGCAGACCCGTGAGCGCGTCGTAGAACGCCAGGCGTTCGATCTCTTGTTCGGCGCGTTTGCGGTCTGTGATGTCGCGGCACACGCCCAGGATGCCCGTCACGCGGCCATGCAGATCGCGGATGGGCGTCTTGATGGTCTCGAACTGGCCCTGGTAGCCGTCTTCGGCGAAGGTGAGCGTTTCCTCATACACCAGCGGCTGCCAGGCCTGCATGGCGCGCTGGTCGTACTTGCGAAAACGCTCGGCCTCGGCCGCGTTGGTCAGGTCGTAGTCGTTTCGGCCCACCACATCGCGTTCGGGCCGGCCCGCAAAACGCTCGAATACCGGGTTGACTGACAGGTACACCCCGTTGGTGTCCTTCATGAACACCATGTCCGGCATGGCATTGACCACGCTGGCCAGATGCGCCTTCTGCTGGGCCAATTCTTGTTCGATGCGCTTGAGCGCCGTCAAGTCGTAGGCAAACAGCACCACGGCTGCCACCCCTTGCGCCGTCACGCTCTCGGGGGCAATGGTGGTGTGGCGAAACTGTGTGCCGTCAGGGCCGTCAATGCGGTTTTCGAACACCGCGGTCTCGCCCGCAAAGGCTTTTTCTAGATGCGGGTGGATGCGCGCGAACACTTCGGGCGGGATCACATCCTGCAGCCGCTGCCCTTCCAGCGCCTGGGGCGTGGTGTAGAGCCAGCGGGCCTGCTGTTCATTGACGTACAGCACGCGCAAGTCCCGATCAATCCGCGACACACCACCCGGCACATGGCGCAGCGTGTTGGCCATGAGCGCCTGCTGGGCGTGCGCGGCCTCTTCGGCCTGGTGGTGGGCGGTGATGTCGGTCTGCACGCCATCCCACAGCACCCGGCCATCCTGCAGCCGGCGCGGCGACGAACTCAGGTGCATCCAGCGCACCTGACCGTCGGTGCGGCGCACCCGAAACACCGCCTCCAGACTGGTCATGGACAGGTAGGACTGGCGCTCTGCCTGCCGCAGGCGATCTATGTCTTCCGGGAGGATCTGCCTGTAAAGCACGCGTGGGTCCTGCAACACGTCTTCGACGCGTACCCCGTTCAGCCGTTCGATGGCGTCGCCCATGTGCACAAAATGCACCCGGCCATCCAGCTCGCGCACGATCTGGAACAACACGCTGTGCGGCAGGTTGCGCCCCAGCAATGACAGACGCCCCTCGCTCTCGCGCAACCGGCTCTCGGCCTCCTGGATGCGCGCGAACGGGCGGCGGATGCCTGCATCAAACACCGCCTGGTACAGCAGCGCATACGCCACCACCCGAAAGCCATGGGACAGCACTCCACCCAGCATCGAATGCCCCCCCCAGCGCGCCCACCGTGACCTCACCGCACACGAACGCTCCGGCCGCCCATGCAAACAGGCGTTCACGCGGTGCCTCTTCGCTGCGGCTGCGGCGATGCAACACCACAGCGCTGGCGGCCAAGGCCAGGGCGAGCCCCACGGCCACCACCTGGCGCAAGGCACCGTCTGCAGCATGGGCAAACCACTGGGGCAGCGGCCCCAGCGACGACCCTGCGAGCACCAGCGTGACACCCCCCGCCGCTGCCAGCCAGGCGCGGGCCGGCCCGGGGGCAGACAAGCGCGTGGCGGTGAGCCCCAAGGTCAGGGCCTCGGCCACACGCGCCCAACTGCTCAGCCACAACGACATGTCGGCACTGCCCGGCGGCATGTGCACAGGGCCGGAGTGCACCAGCACCCCGTGCAGAAAATTGCAGGCCGCCGCTACGCCAAAACCCACCACCAGGACATTCGCGCGCGCCTGCTCCTGCGCCTCCAGGGCGTGCAGGGACACCGACACCACCAGCAGTCCCAGCAGCACCGCCACCAGCTCCAGCAACGGTTCGAGCCCGTGCTGGGCGCCCGCCCCATCCCCCAGCATCTGCGCCAGCGGCACCACGACCAGCGCCAGCACTGCCACCACCAGCACCACGGTGATGGCGGGCGCATCCGACCAGGGCATGCGCGCTGTCGGAGAGCTGTTGGGAGGTGGCATGGACGAAGGGGTGAATAGCAGTGCCAGCGAAATGGCCGCACAACGTCACAAGTGTATCTACGCGTAAGGAAATGACCAGAGCGCTCGCACCATGAAAAACGGGGCCAAAGCCCCGTCCAATACAACCCGGGACGGCGCTGCGCCCAGGCGTTGCTTGCACGCATCAGCGCAGGGCGCGATGCGGCAAGTAAGAAGGATGCAGCGGGCCCTCAACCCTCCAGCAGCTGGCGCAGCACAAACGGCAAGATGCCCCCGGCCTGGTAGTAGTCCACCTCGATGGGGGTGTCGATGCGCAGGGTCACCGTCACTTCCTGGCGCGTGCCGTCGGCACGGTGAATGACCAGCCTCGCATCGCTCTGTGGCGTGAGTGCGGCATCAGGCACCACATCAATCACCTCATTGCCCGTCAGGCCCAGCGTTTCCCAAGAATCGCCCGCCTTGAACTGCAGCGGCAACACGCCCATGCCCACGAGGTTGGAGCGGTGAATGCGCTCAAAGCTGCGCGCCACCACCGCCTTGATGCCGAGCAGTTGCGTGCCCTTGGCGGCCCAGTCGCGGCTGGAGCCGGTGCCGTACTCTTCGCCCGCAAAAATCACGGTGGGCGTGCCCTGCGCCATGTACTGCATGGCGGCATCGAAGATGAACATCTTCTCGCCCTGCAGCGGACCATCGTTCTGGAACAACGTGACGCCGCCCTCTTCACGCGAGCCATCGGCGGTGGGCGGAATCATCAGGTTCTTGATGCGCACATTGGCAAAGGTGCCGCGCATCATCACGTCATGGTTGCCCCGGCGGGCGCCGTAGCTGTTGAAGTCTGCCTTTTGCACGCCGTGCTGCAACAGCCACTGGCCTGCGGGTGAGCTTTCCTTGATGGAGCCTGCGGGCGAGATGTGGTCGGTGGTGATGGAGTCGCCGAACAGCGCCATGATGCGCGCGCCGTGCACCGCCGACGCGGCCGCAGCGCCTTTGTCTAGCGCAAACTGGGCAAAAAACGGCGGCTCGGCAATGTATGTGCTGGCGGGCCAGGTGTAGGCCGTGCCACTGACTCCCTTGATCTTCTCCCACAGCTTTCCGGGGTCGGTCGCCACCTTGGCGTAGTTTTCGCGGAAGGCCTTGCCGTTCATGGCGAACTTGAGCAGGGCGTGGACTTCATCGCTGGTGGGCCAGATGTCGCCCAGGTAGATGTCCTTGCCCCCCTTGCCCTTGCCCACGGGTTCGGTCATCAAGTCTTTGAGCACCGTGCCCGCAATGGCATACGCCACCACCAGTGGCGGGCTGGCCAGAAAGTTGGCCTTGAGGTTGGGATGGATGCGCGCCTCGAAATTGCGGTTGCCCGACAGCACGGCTGCGCAGACCAGATCGTTGCTGGTGATGACCTCGTTCAATTCGGGGGTGAGGTCGCCCGCGTTGCCGATGCAGGTGGTGCAGCCATAGCCCGCCAGCGCAAAGCCCAGCTTTTCCAGGTACGGCAGCAGCCCGGTCTGCGTGAGGTATTCGGTGACGATGCGCGAGCCGGGGGCCAGCGAGGTCTTGATGTGCGGCTGCACCTTGAGGCCTGCCTCCACCGCCTTCTTGGCCAGCAGGCCGGCAGCCAGCAGCACGCTGGGGTTGCTGGTGTTGGTGCAGCTGGTGATGGCGGCAATCAGCACGTCGCCATTGCCCACTGTGGGGTCAGCCCCCTTGGCGGGCAGCGTGGCTGCGCGGGCCTCGCCGTGCGCAGTGGCCAGTGCCGGTTTGTTGGCCTCCATCTCGACCACCGAGCGCGGTGCGCCGGCCGGCGTGGGCTTGCCGTCTGGCGTAGCCTCTTCGGCGGCAGCTTCGCCATGGCGGTGGATGTGATGGCGCGTGTGCAGCAGCTCTGCCGGGCGGTTGAAGCCGTTTTGCGCGTTGGGCTTGCTGAACAGCTCAGCGAACTGGCTGCTGACCTTGCCCAGCTCGATGCGGTCTTGCGGGCGCTTGGGGCCCGCCAGGCTGGGGGTGACGCTGCCAAGGTCGAGCTTGACGACCTGCGAATAGTCGACCTCGCCGGCCAGCGGCACACCAAACAGCCCCTGGGCCTTGAAGTAGGCCTCGAAGGCTTCGATCTCGCCCTTGGTACGGCCCGTGCCCTTGAAGTAGTCGATGGTCTTTTCGTCCACCGGGAAGAAGCCCATGGTGGCGCCGTACTCCGGCGCCATGTTGCCGATGGTGGCGCGGTCGGGCAGCGCCAGGGTGCGCGTGCCTTCGCCAAAGAACTCCACGAACTTGCCCACCACCTTGTGCTGGCGCAGCAGCTCGGTCACCGTGAGCACCAGGTCGGTGGCCGTCACGCCCTCGCGCAGCTGGCCGGTCATCTCAAAGCCCACCACATCGGGCGTGAGGAAGTACACCGGCTGGCCCAGCATGGCGGCCTCGGCCTCGATGCCGCCCACGCCCCAGCCCACCACGCCAATGCCGTTGATCATGGTGGTGTGGCTGTCGGTGCCCACCAGGGTGTCGGGGTAGTAGACGCCATCTTTGCGCTTGTGCACGCCGCGCGCCAGGTATTCGAGGTTGACCTGGTGCACGATGCCAAAGCCCGGGGGCACCACACCAAAGGTGTCAAAGGCCTGCATGCCCCACTTCATGAACTCGTAGCGCTCTTTGTTGCGCTGGAATTCGAGTTTCATGTTCAGGTCGAGCGAATTCTTCTTGCCGTAGTGGTCGACCATGATCGAGTGGTCCACCACCAGGTCCACCGGCACCAGGGGCTCGATCTTCTTGGGGTTCTTGCCCAGCTTGGCGGCCACGCTGCGCATGGCGGCCAGGTCGGCCAGCAAAGGCACACCGGTGAAGTCCTGCAGCACCACGCGCGAGACGACAAAAGGGATCTCGTCGGTGCGCGCGGCATTGGGCGCCCAGTGCGCAAGCTGTTGCACATGCTCGGCCGTCACCTTGCGGCCGTCACAATTGCGCAGCACCGATTCGAGCACGATGCGGATCGACACCGGCAGACGCTGGATCTGCGGAAACTGCTTGGCCAGCGCGGGCAGAGAGTAGAACTTGCCCTCCTTGCCCGACGCCGTTTTGAAGCCCTTGAGCGTGTTGGCAAAGGCGTGGCGTGCGGGTCGGGACGACGGTTTGGCTAGCGGCTTGGACGATGAGGCCATGGCGAACTCCTTGATAAGGCAACAGCGTCTATTCTGGCAGTCCCCCATGACGGCGCAATCGTTGGGGGTATGCCGCTGTGCCCCGCCGCCCTGGCGCAGAGGCCCATACGACGCTCTTTTCACCATTTTTGCGGAAAAACTCGGCCAAGCGCTACATCTTTATGCCTCAATAGCTATCAAATATATAGCACAACAGAGCTAAGCGGCAGCCCATGCAGGCAAGCGGCGCACACCCATCCACTGCAGCTCAGCAATGAGCGCCACCGAGACCACGTGCACCACCAGGTACACCTGGCCCAGCAACGTGGGTGCCACGGCGTTACCGAGCAGCAGCACCAGGCTGGCCAACGCCCATCCAAAGTTGGCAGCGATCAGCGCCCACAGCCCTCCGCGCGGCATGGTGCGCGCGCGGGCAATGCGGGTGGCCAGTGCTGCGTAGCCCAGCAGCAAAACGCCGGACACCACCAGCAGTCCGTGCGGCAGCCCCAGCCATTCGGCCAGCGACGCCGTCAGCAGCAGATGCAAGGCGCCCAGCAGCAGCCCGGTGGACGCATCGAACCAGACCACGGCACGCAAAAGGGAGGGGGAAGACAACAGGTTCAACATGGCAAGCTCCTTGGGGGTTGAAGAAGGCTGCATCGTTGCCGCTGCGGCGCATGGCGTCGATGACATGGCAGGTAATGGCCTGCGGCCTGGTTGGGCCTAGGATGCGAGGCATGACGTCCGCACCCTCCACCCCCTCTCGCCGCACCCCGCGCCATCCGCTGCCGCACCGCAGCACAGCGGCGGGGCCTGCCAGTTTTGGCGACCACCTGCGCACCTGGCGCCAGCAGCGGCACCTGAGTCAGCTGGAGCTGGCCGACGAGGCAGACATCTCCACGCGGCACGTGAGCTTCATGGAAACCGGCCGCACCAATCCCAGCCGCGACATGGTGCTGCGCCTGTGCGAGCGCCTGGCCATCCCGCTGCGCGAACGCAACGCACTGCTGGTGGCAGCCGGCTACGCCCCCATGTACCGAGAACGCGCGCTGGACGACCCGGCACTGACCGCAGCGCGCCAGGCCGTCGAGCTGGTGCTCAAGGGCCATGAGCCCTGCCCCGCCATCGCCCTCGACCGCTGCTGGAACGTGGTGGCTGCCAACCGCGCAGCGCAGGCCTTGCTGGCCGCGCACGTGAGCCCTGAACTGCTCGCGCCCCCCATCAACGTGTTCCGCCTGAGCCTGCACCCCGACGGCCTGGCGTCACGCATCGCCAATCTGGCGCAATGGCGCCACCACCTCTTCGAGCGCCTGCGCCAGCAGATTCATGCCACGGGGGACCCGGCATTGCTGGCCCTGCAGGCCGAACTGCTGGAATACCCCGCGCCCGATGAATCCACACCGCTCGTGATGGCGGGAGAAATGCTGGGTGTGGTGATGCCGTTTTGTTTCAATAGCGTGCACGGCATGCTGTCGCTCATCAGCACCACGACGATATTCGGCACTCCAGTGGATGTGACGCTGCAGGAGCTGGCGGTGGAATCGTTTTTCCCGGCCGACGCATTTACTGCCCAGGTACTGCGGGAGATGGCGCAGCAATATGCTGCGGATTGACGGCCTGGAGTGGGTTGAACCACAACACGCAGACCGAATTTTTGGGTTCGTGGGCAATGGCGGGTCGGGATAGCGGTTTTTGCGGTATCCACCCGGTGAATGCAGGACGCAGATTTTGTGTCCCCAGCGAGGTATGAAGGCTCCAGATGCTGGGCCAGGCTCGGTAGTTCGACGCCCCATGCCAGGCCACCCAAAAAAATAGCCCGCAGTTGCGGGCTATTTTTTTGAGTGCAGCGAATGCCGGTTCTCAGATGGCGAACTTTTCGCGGTTTTCGTTCTGAATCCACTTGGGCGCCTTGCCACGGCCGGTCCATGTCTGGCCAGTCGCCGGGTCGCGGTATTTGGGGGCCACTTTGGTACCTGCGGTAGAGCTGCGGCCGGTTTTCCCTGCGGTCTTGCCTGCGGGGAACACATCCTGGGCGGTCAGACCATATTCGGCCACCAAGGCGCGCACTTGGGAAACAGCGTCCGACAATTCTCGGCGACGGGCTTCGCTGATTTGTTGCTCAAGCGCTTCACGCTGCTTCAAAAGTTCTTTGTAGCTGGTCATGGTGTCTGAATAAGAAAATGGGGTTGGTGACAACGCGATTATATGGATAACCGCTGCGAGCACACGCCGGGGTAAAGATTTTGCATTAAGAAACCACAAAAATACCGCCTGGCATATTCAGTACCTGGACAGCCGGTGGTCCAAGAAGCCACAAAGGCTTCAAAGTGCGCTGTCAGGCTGTGCCAATACGCGGTCAATGCGTTTGCCCTCCAGGGCCAGCACCTCGAATATCCAGCCCACGCACACAATCTGTTCGCCTACGGCAGGTAAATGCCCCGTTTCTGCCATCAAAAACCCCGCCAGGGTGTTATACCGCCCACGGTCTTCCTGCGGCAGATCTCGAATATCCAGGCGGGCCTTGAGTTCGGACACAGGCATCAGCCCATCCAGCAGCCATGCGCCATCACCACGCGGGGTAGCCCAGGCATCGGCGGCAGCGCCGGGCTGCAATTCACCGGTAATGGCTTCGAGCAGATCGTGCGGGGTCATGATGCCCTGCACCACGCCATATTCGTCCACCACAAACACCATGCGCCCCGAGCGCGCTCGAAACTGCTCCAGCAGCTCCATGCCGCTCAAGGTCTCGGGCAAAAAGGCGGCGGGCTTCACATACTGTTCCAGCGTGCCGGGCGCATCAGGCCCCAGCTCCAGCAACCGTGCCACGCTCACAATACCCACCACCTCGTCCAGCGAGTTGCGGCACACGGGGTACCACGAATGCGCGGCATGCTCGCCGCCACGGCCCGCCTGCTGCAAGCCCTGCAACACCGACCACCCTGCATCGAGCCAGCCCACATCACTGCGCGGCACCATCAGCGAGGTCAATGGCCGATCATCCAGGCGAAACACGTTTCGCACCATCTGGTGCTCATGGTGCTCGATCACACCGGCCTCGCGCCCTTCTTCCAGGCTGGCAACGATTTCTTCTTCCGTGACCGAACGCCCTGCTGTGTTGTCCACCTGCATCAGGCGCAGCACCCCTTGGGTTGAGAGCGACAACAGGCGCACAAAAGGCTTGGCCACCCGGGCCACCCAGGCCATGGGTCGCGCCACCAGGCGGGACACCGCCTCGGGATAGAGCTGTCCGATGCGTTTGGGCACCAGTTCGCCAAACACGATGGTGACGAAGGTGATTACGGTTACCACCAGCGCGGTGGCGGTGATGCTGGCGGCCCGCACAGGCATCCCGAGCTGCTGCAGCCACAGCCCCAGGTCATCGCTGAAAGCAGCCTCTCCGAGGATCCCGTTGAGCATGCCAATAGAAGTGATGCCCACTTGCACCGAGGACAAAAACTGCGTGGGGTTCTCAAGCAGCGCCAGAGCGGCCTGTGCGCCCTTGTCACCCGCCTCGGCCATGGCGGTCAGGCGCGACCTGCGACTTGACGCCAGCGCCAGCTCGGACATCGCGAACACGCCGTTGAGCAGGGTCAGCAGCGCGATCAGCAGAAAATCCATGCTTCACTCAATCAGGTTTGCAACCGACGACCATCATGGCACTTTACTGTATCGGCGACATTCAGGGCTGCGACGACGCCCTGGGGCGCCTGCTCGACACCATCGGCTTTTCTGGCAGCCGTGACACGGTGTACCTGCTGGGGGACCTCGTCAACCGCGGCCCCGACTCCGCCGCCGTGCTGCGCCGCTGCATGCAGCAGGGCGACGCCATCCGCTGCCTGCTGGGCAACCACGACCTGCACTTGCTCGCTGCCGCACACGGCGCGCGCAAGCCCTCGCGCCGCGACACCCTGGCCTCGGTGCTCGACGCCCCGGACCGCAGCGATTTGCTCGAGTGGCTGCGCCACCAGCCATTGGCACGGGCCCACGAGCATGCCGGCCAGACCCTGCTGATGGTGCATGCGGGCGTGGTCCCCGCCTGGACTCCCACAGACACCCTGGAACGCGCGCAGGAGGTCCATGCCGTGTTGGGTAGCCCGGACCTGCCCGCCTTCTTGCACAGCATGTATGGCAACACGCCGGACCACTGGAGCGATACCCTCACAGGCACTGACCGGCTGCGCGTGATAGTGAACGCGCTGACGCGCATGCGCTTTTGCTCATTCGACGGTGTGATGGATTTTGAAAGCACCGAAAGTGCCAGCGCTGCCCCAGAGGGCCTGATGCCCTGGTTTGATGTGCCAGGCCGGCGCACCGCTGGCACGCTGATGGCCTTTGGCCACTGGTCCACACTAGGCTGGCTCAACCGCAGCGAACTCCTGGGCCTGGATACCGGCTGTGTATGGGGAGGGTGCCTGAGTGCCGTGCGTTTCGGCGCGACACTGGCTGACCGCGAGCTGCTGCAGGTGCATTGCGAACAGGCGCAGCAGCCGGGCTAGAGCTGGGGATTGACCCGGGCAGTCAACGCGCCCGGGACGCACACCACGGCAGCCAGCGCAAAGAGCGCCAGCTGTTACTGCGTGGAGGTCTCAGGTTGAACCGCCTTGAACAAGGCTGCCACCTTGCGCTTGGGCTTGATGTTGGCCGAAATGCTGCTGCGCGCAGGCGATTTGGCGGCAGCCTCCCAGGCGGGGGCGGTATCCGCACTGCTGGGTTCGTAAGGCTTTTCGAAGAAGGGATCGCGCGAGGCCACGGCAGGGCGGAAACCCCGGTGGTGTTCACGCGACTCGCGGGGTTCGCGGCGCTCGTTGCGCTCACGCACGGCAGCGGGAATGACATCGCGCGGATCACCGGTCTCGCCCGCTTCGCGCCATGCGCGGCGGCCGTCATTGATGCGACCGCGGGGGCGGTCTTCTTCGTATTCGATGGCTTCGAGATCGATCTTTTTCTTGATCAGCTTCTCAATGTCGGCCACCAGGCGGGCATCGCTGCCCGACACCAGTGTGACGGCCAGGCCGGACGCGCCGGCACGGCCTGTGCGCCCAATACGGTGCACATAGTCTTCCGCATTGAAAGGCACGTCGAAGTTGAACACCGCCGGCACGTCCTTGATGTCCAGGCCGCGCGCAGCCACATCGGTACACACCAGCAGATCAACCTCGCCGCTCTTGAAGGCTTCCAGCGCCTTCAGTCGCTCGTCCTGGCTCTTGTCGCCGTGCAAGGCTGCGGTCTTGAGGCCCTCACGCTCCAGGCTGCGCGCCAAACGGGCGCATCCGAGCTTGCTGTTCACGAAAATGAAAGCCTGCTTGATGCCCCGCGTCTTGAGCACCTGGTGGATGGCTCGGCGCTTGTCGTCATCATTGGCGCTGTAAAAGCGCTGCTCCACCGTGGAGGCCGTTTCGTTCGGGCGGGCCACCTCAATGGTGATGGGGTTTTGCAGGTAGCTGCTGGCCAGGCGCTTGATCTCGGGCGAGAAGGTGGCGCTGAACAGAAGCGTGGTGCGCTGCTTGGGCAGGTAACTCAGGATTCGCTGCAGGTCGGGCAGAAAACCGATGTCCAGCATGCGGTCGGCCTCGTCGAGCACCACGTACTCCACCTGGTTGAGCACCGCATTCTTGGCCTCGATATGGTCGAGCAGGCGGCCCGGCGTAGCCACCAGCACTTCGACGCCTTTTTTCAGCTCGATGGTCTGGGGCTTCATGTCCATGCCGCCAAACACCACCGTGCTGCGCAGTTTGGTGTACTTGGCGTACAGCGCAATCTGCTGGGCCACCTGGTCGGCCAGCTCACGGGTGGGCAACAGCACCAGAGCGCGCACAGGGTGGCGAGCGGGGGATGTGGAACTGCTCTCGTGCTTGAGCAGGCGCTGCAGCAAAGGCAGCGAGAACGCGGCGGTTTTGCCGGTGCCGGTCTGGGCTGCGCCCATCACGTCCTGGCCGGTGAGCACCACCGGGATGGCCTGCGCCTGGATGGGCGTCATGGACTCGTAGCCCATTTCGGCTACGGCGCGCGCCAGCGGCTCAGCCAGCGATAGATTGGAAAAGGAACTTGTCATTTAGCCCTCTATTGTCGCACCGGTGGCCCAAAAAGCGATTTTTCGGGCCCGGAGCAGCAAAAATGCAGTAGGCGCAGCCAGCGCATTGGCGAGTATTCGCTATCTATTTGATAGCTAACAGCGCATATGAATTCGGCGCTATCGTCTGTTTTATTCGAACTCTGGGCCGGCGAGGCCAATGGCCGCAACACCTTGCGCCGCGTGCGGTCGTTGCATCGCGGGGCGAGCAATGTCCCGCAGCTGCCACGACAAACCCCCTCGGAAAGCGCTTGGCACCGGCCAAAGGCAGAGGGTGCTCGTGCGGACTCTCACCCTTTCCGGACGCAGTGCTGTGCGCCTGCTGCTGTCCAGTTACTCGGCAGACCGCCTGAGCGTGTCCACCACCGGGCGCAGCAGCACCTCGCGCAGACCCCACCAGCCTGCGGCCAGCGCCAGCACCGCGCCCGCGAGCGCACCGGCCAGCGGCACCCAGGGGGCGGCGGTCCAGGTGAAGTCAAACACATAACGCGCCAATGCCCAGCCCACGCCCACCGCCACCGCGCTGGCCAGAAAGCCCGCCAGCAGACCCACACCCACCAGCTCGGCCCGCTGCACCTGACGCAGCAGGCTGGCACGGGCCCCCACGGCACGCATGATGGCGTACTCGCGTGCGCGCTCTTCGCGGGTGGCCGTGACGGCGGCAAACAGCACCACCAGCCCAGCTGCGAGCGTGAAGGCAAACAAGAACTCCACCGCCCGGATCACCTGCTCCAGCACCCGCTGCACCTGGGCAATGGTGGCGCCCATGTCCACGTTGGTGATGTTGGGAAACTGGCGCACCAGCGCGTTGTCGAAACCGTGGGTTTCTGGAGCGCGGTAGGCGGCCAGGTAGGTGACCGGGACATCCTTGACCTCGGCCACCGGGTACATCACAAAGAAGTTGGCGCGCATGGAGCCCCAGTCCACCTTGCGCAGGCTGGTGATGCGGGCCTCGTCCTGCACGCCGCCCATATCGAACTGCAAACGGTCACCCAGCTGCAGGCCCAGCGTCTGGGCAATACCTTCTTCCACGCTGATGGCGCCCTCCTCGCCGGGCGTCCAGCGCCCAGCCACCACCTGGTTGTGGGGCGGTGCCTCCACAGCGTTGGACAGGTTGAATTCTCGGTCCACCAGGCGCTTGGCGCGGTCGTCGGTGTAATTGTCGGGGCCCACTGGCTTGCCGTTCACAGCCACCAGCCGGCCGCGGATCATGGGGTACCAGTCGTAGCGACCCACTCCGCTGTCCTTGAGCGTCTGCTGAAAGGCCTCCGACTGGTCAGGCATCACGTTGATGACAAAACGGTTGGGGGCATCGGGCGGGGTCGCCTTGCGCCAGCTGCTGATGAGGTCGGTGCGCAGCAGCACCAGCAGCACCAGGGCCAGCAGACCCACCGCCAGACTGCTGACCTGCACCACGGCATAGGCCGGGCGCGCAGAAATCTGCCGCGTGGCCAGTACAAGCCAGCGCGGTGCCGTGCTTTCGTTCACGCTCTTGCGCAGAAGCTTGACCGCGACCCATGACAGGCCTGCAAACAGCGCCACGGCGCCGGCAAAACCGCCCACAGCAATCAGACCCAGCTTGATGTCGCTGCTGACGGCCAGCAACAGCGCAGCGAAGCCCGCAATGCCGATACCCAGCACTGCCAGCGAGGCGGGCTTGAGCCCCCCCACATCACGCCGTATCACCCGCAATGGCGGCACCTGCGCCAGCTGCAGCACCGGCGGCAAGCCAAACGCAAACAGCAGCGTGAGCCCCATGCCCAGGCCAAACACCACCGGCCACAGGCTGGGCAAAGGCAAGGCCGATTCCACCAATCCCGCCAGCAGCAGCACAAACGCGTAATGCACCACATAGCCCAGCGCCACACCCAAGGAGCTGGCAAACAGGCCGATCAGCGCGAACTCCGTGGTGTAGGCCCCAGCAATGGTGCGCTGGCTCTGCCCCAGCACACGCAGCATGGCCGAAGCGTCGAGGTGCTCCGCAGCAAACCCGCGCGCGGCCAGCGCCACGGCCACGGCAGACAACAGTGCAGCCAGCAGCGCTACCAGGCTCAGGAATTTCTGCGCGCGGTCCAGCGTCTGGCGCATCTCGGGGCGGCCGCTTTCCAGCGACTCCACGCGCACGCCGTGCACTTCGGGCTTCTTGGCCTCGACCACCGCCCAATCGTTGAACGCCTTGATGGCCGACGCCGGGCCGACCACGGCAAAGCGGTAGGTCAGGCGGCTGGCAGGCTGCACGAGCCCCGTGGCGGGCAGGTCGCGTTCGTTCACCATCACACGTGGCGCAAAGCTCATGAAACCCGCCCCCCGGTCAGGCTCGATGACGATGATGCGCGCGATGCGCAGTTGCGCATCGCCCAGCAACAGCTTGTCGCCCATGGCGAGGTTGAGCGATTCGAGCAGTGGCGCGTCCACCCACACCTCGCCGGGCGCCGGGATGTCACGCGTCGGCTGCTCCAGCGCGCCGGGGGCATCTGCCACCGTGAGGCTGCCGCGCAGCGGGTAACCCTGCTGCACGCTCTTGAGTGCCACCAGCTTGCTGGCGCCGCCCTGCGCATCGCTCGCGCGGCCCATGGTCGGAAAGCCCAGCGTGGTCACCGATTGCAACCCCAGCGCCTTGGCGCGCTCCACGAATGCCGCGGGCGTTGGGTTGTCGCTGGCCACGACTGCATCCCCCCCCAGCAGCTGCAGAGCGTCGCGCTGCAGTCCGCCTTGCAGGCGATCGGCAAAAAAACCCACAGATGTGAGCGCGGCCACTGCCAGGGTGACCGCCACAATCAACAGGCGCAACTCGCCCGCGCGCAGGTCCCGGGCCAGGGTGCGCCAGCCAAGGCGCAGGAGAGACAGGTTCATGGGCAGACCTTAGCGCAAAGCGAACGGGCTGGCGGGCCGTGGGGTGTTAGAACTTGGTCAACCCATCAGGGCCGCGGGGGTGGCGCTGTGGCGGGGTCGGTCGCCGCAGCTGTCGCCGGCACCGGGCTCGGAGCGTCTGCCGCCGGCGCCGGGGCTGCGCTGGAGGCATTTGGTGCCTCCGTCTGCAGCCGCTGTTCCAGCGCCTGCAACACCGGGGCGATCTGTTGGCCCACGCGGATCTGCGGGTTCGAAAATCCGTCGGCCTTGCCGGCCTCGACCTCACGCTGCTGAATCAGCGGCACAGCCTTGGCAAAGGCCTCGGTGAAGGAATGGGACTGGCGCAGTTGTTCATGAAACACCGCGCGGCCAAAGAAGGTCAGCTCAGACAGCCTGCCGCAGCCATACGAGGTGTGGGTGGCGTCGGCCGCCGTCATGATCAGGGTGCTGTCGGTGGCCAGCGGTTCGATCCAGCCTCCCGAAAAGCAGGCAGACACTGCGATCACGCGGTTGCGGATACCCGATTCGTCCAGCGCTGCGCGCAGCATCTCCGGCGTCACCGGGGGCACCTGCAGCGGCCAGTGTGCGGCGGCCAGTTCATGGTTGCGTGCGCCATGCGAGGTCATGTAAATCACCAGCACATCATGCTCGCGATCCATGCGCGCGGCCAGCGCGGCAATGGCGCGTTGCAGATTCTCGGGCGTCGCCCAGGGGTGGGTCTCGGCAGTTTCAGCATGGTTGAGCAGGTGCAGAACCCGGCCCTGGGCGTCAAACCGCTCCTGTAGCAGCGTGTTGACCATCGTGCTTTCGCGGCGGAACACGTTTTCATCCGCATAGGGCGCGAACACCAACCCATAGACATCCACAACGCCGGGACGCTGAGGCAACAAAGCATCCACCTGCTGTTGCCACAGCAGCTGCTGGTTCTCAAAAAGGCCTTGCGATAGCGCCAGTTGCGCAGGCTCTGGAGGCTGTGCTCCGTCGGCGGACGCGGCCGACGCATCGGCCACCGCCAGGGCGTCTTCCTCCCAGGGCTGGTCCTGAAACTGCCACATGCCCACCCCGACCACCACAGCCATCGCCACGCCAAAGACCGCAGTGCGCACCCGAGATCGGATGAAGCGGGCACTCACCACCACTAACGTGGCCAGCACCCATACCGTGAGCACGCCGTAGGCCACCCAGAAAAGGATGCTTGCCACCGTCCCATTCCACAGTGCAGGCTGGTGAACCGCCAATGCCATCAGGACATAGAGCACCAGCAAGGGGGCCAAGGGCGCCCACGCCGACAGCACATACCACGCGGCCAGCCCGCCCGAAGGGCCGGGCACACCCAGCTCGGGCGCAGGGGTAGGAGCACGCTGTGCTGGCGCCATGGCCCACCAAGCCAGCCACAGCAGCACCAGGCTGCTCCACATGGGGGTGAGCCAGCCACGCACGCTGAACTGGGCCGGGCCCGCGACCTGTAACCGTGCAGCGCCCACCAGCAACGCGCCGCTGATCAACGACAACACCAGCAACTGCCAGGGCGTGGGTGCCGCAGCCCCTGTACGCGGCGCCAGAAACAGTGCAGCGCGCAGTCCTTCGCGCATCCAGCCCCACAGTGAAAGGCGCTCCGTGGCGGAAATCGCCCTGATGGCAGACGATGTGGGCAGGTCTTGTGGCGACCGGCTCAAAGGAACTTCAATTTCCGTGTGGGCCAGTTCTGGTCCCCACTGGCTGGGCAACGTGTCGGCCCAGGTGCTGCTGCTGGCGTTCAGGTCTTTCATGCGCGCATCATGCCATCGCGGGGTGACGCCTTCTGTGGCCGCGGAATCCGTCGAAGCCAGGACGCAAGAGGCTTCAGGAACGGGCCAAAAGACGATGGAGAGCGATGGTCGAGCTCCCCATTGCGCCAGCGCCCATCGGCCTTCGCAGGAGGAATCGAGGCACGGACGCCGTCTTTTTAAAACCAAAAATGATATTAAATAAAAATTAAATAACATATCGCATATACTTCACTTCGTTGCAGTCACGGCTCTTGACGCCAGCAGTCACCGCAACGCCTGCCTCCCAGCGGTCTAACGCGCCGCGGCAGGCCGCCTTTTGCGACCTTGTCGCCCAGTGGGTCTGAAGAGCTGCAGCCCACCGAGTCCCTCGATGCTCACGCAGGTCGATGACGGCCTGCGGTTCCGAATGCACCAGATTTCAAATAACGCCATTTCCATGGGCCAGTACGTCGTTTCGCCCGCGACACACCCGACCGACTGCGGCCGCTTCCGCGCCTCCTTCTCGGTCCATCGTTCAAGTGGCAACGGCAGCTACTGCCGAGTGTTCCGTTTTGACAAAGCCTTTGCATCGCGCGAAGCTGCCAGGCTGTTTGCCGTCACCCAGGGCTGGCTCCAAGCGTGCATGTCCCATCCCCCTGTGTGCTGAAGCTCTGCTGACCGCAGGCTCCATGTCCTCATCCCAGTTGCCGTGGGCTCCCGCCCACAGTGCTGTACCCCAACGGTGCGCCCTTCGTTGCGTGCCATCCTTCAGAAAGGCTCTTCCATGAGCACCAAGATCTACGTGGGCAACCTGCCCTATTCCGTGACCGATTCCAGCCTGCAAAGCAACTTTGCCGAGTTCGGCAATGTGTCCTCCGCCAAGGTCATGATGGACCGCGAAACCGGTCGCTCCAAGGGCTTTGGCTTTGTCGAAATGGCGTCGGCCGAAGTGGCCCAAGCCGCCATCAGCGCGCTGCACGGCATGTCCGTCGATGGGCGCTCGATTGTGGTGAATCTGGCCCGCCCCCGTGAAGAAGGTGGCGGCGCAGGGGGCTACAGCGCCAATGGCTACAGTGCGAGCAAACGCTCGGACGTTGGCTATGGCACGGGCGGCTACGGCGGCGGCCGCTATTGAGCCCTGTGGCTCATGAAAAAAGCCGGCTCGCTGCAGCCGGCTTTTTTCGTCTCGCTCCATGCCCTTGCATGGGCCGCAGGCCAAGGCGGGCCGATGGTGCTCGACGCCGCTGCGGTGGCCGACTCAAAGACTATTGAGCGGCAACGGCCCCAGCACCACCCCGTCTGCGCGGGCGCTAACCATTGAGCGCTGCCGCCTCACACTTCACCTGCAGCCCGGGCGGGGGGTACCACCGGTGCCTGGGCCAGTTCTGGCTGCAGCAATAGGCGGTGCGTAGCGCTGTAGCACACAAACCGGCGGTTGGTGGCGCGCCCGATGGCGCACAGGCCCAGCTGCTGAGCCACGGCGTGGCCCATTTGGGTCATGCCGCTTCGAGACACCACAATGGGCACCCCCATCTGCGCCGACTTGATGACCATCTCGCTGGTAAGGCGGCCGGTGGTGTAGAACACCTTGTCTGCCCCCGACATGGGAGAGGTTGCGGGGTCTCCTGCCCAGTCGCTGGATGAGCACGTCTCAGGATTCATCCACATCCAACCTGCGATGGTGTCGATCGCATTGTGGCGGCCGACGTCTTCCACAAAAATCAGTAAGTCCTCCCCCTTGAACAGGGCACAGCCGTGCACCGAACCGGACGACTTGTAGGTGGTCTCCTTGAGGCGAATCGCGTTGACGATGCCGTACAGCTGGCCCTGGGTCAGGTGGGCTTCGGGCAACTGGATGCGGTCCACTTCGTCCATTAGCCCGCCAAACACGCTGCCCTGTCCGCAGCCCGTGGTGACGACCTTGCTGGCCGTGCGCTCTTCGATCCGTGCAATGCCATGGCGCGTGCGCACAGCGGCGGCGTGGACCTCCCAATCGACCGTGATCGATTCGATGTCGAGCACCGATTCGACCAGCCGCTGGTTGCGCAGATAACCCAGCACCAGCAGCTCTGGTTGTGCGCCCAGTGTCATCAGCGTCACGAGCTCGCGCTTGTCTACGTAGATCGTGAGCGGACGCTCGGCGGGAATCTGTACCTGCTCCCGTGCGCCCAGTTCGTTGACGACCTCGACTGCATGGGTCAGCGGTGCGTGGGCCTGCGTCAGGCGCGGCAGAGAGGGCGAAGACAAACCGGAAGGAGTGGGCAAAGAACTGGAACTCATGGGGCAAATATACGCAGTGTGGTGCTACGGCGGTTGGCGCACTGGAATGAACCGCTGCGTGGCCCGGTCCACTGCACCAAGGGGGCAGGCTGGTGCCGTATCGCTCTGCGAGTGCTGGCTCGGCGATGCGCTTGGCACATCGCGCCCACAAAAAAAGCCGCGCCTCACGAGGGAACGCGGCTTCGAGCACAGCGCTGCAGGGCGCGTGTCAGGACTTGGAGGCTGGTGCAGCTGCAGCGGCAGGTACCTGAGTGCTGGGAGGGCTGCTGGCTGTGCCAGGTGGCGAGTGTGCACCAGCAGCCTCTGCAGGCTTGGCCGCTGGCGGCGTGTAGGCGAAGGGACCAGGGTCCGTGCAAGCAGCACCAGTAGCAGCCGCTGGCTTGGCCGAAGGCGTGGTCTTGCGGTAGTGCGCAGCCACCTTGTCTTGCGACAGGCACAACTTGTAGTTGTCCACCTTGCCAGCCCACGCAGCCTTGGCTGCCGCTTCGGCGGCCTTGGCGGCCGCCTCGGGGGACGGGGCCGGCAGCTTGGCGGATGCCACAGTGCATACGGCTGCCGCGCACAGCGCCAGCCAAGAGGTGCGGATGCTTGATCTCGTCATGGAGTGGATCCTCATACCTGGGCGGGCTGCTGGCCCGCAGATGCTGTTACGTCGGTCGCTGACTGGCTGGCGCTGCGCTGGCGCGGGATCTTGCCGGCCTGCACATCGTCGTACCACAGCTCATGGTGTTCCTTGGCCCAGCCCTCGCTCACATAGCCGGTGCGCATGGCCTTGTAGGCACCCTTCATGCCCACTGTGCCCATGTAGATATGACCACAGATCAGCGCCATCATCCAGATGGCCAGAGTGGCGTGGATCATGTGGGCGATCTGCATGTCGCCACGCACGTCGCCAAAGCCGGGGATGAGTTTGTCGAGCACCAGGCCAGTGGCCACCACGAAGATGCCGGGGATGGTGATGCCCCACCAGAACAAGCCCTTCTCGCCCGCATTGAAGCGGTGTGAGGGCACCTCGTGATTGCCCTTGCCCAGCATGCCGCCGCCCTTGGCCAACCAGACAAAGTCAGCGCGGTTGGCGATGTTGTCCTTGATGAAGGTAAGAATGATCACCAGCAGCGACACTGCAAACAACGGACCCACAAAGTTGTGAACGTTCTTGAGCGCATAGGTCAACCAGCCAAAAAGCGTGGTCCCCAGGATGGGCAACAGGAAGAACTTGCCAAACGCCATCACGATGCCGGAGATGGCCAGCGCGACGAATGCAAACGCATTGGCCCAGTGGGCCGCGCGCTCGAACGGGGTGAAACGCTCGATACGGCGGGGACCGGTGCCGTCGGGATGCTCATGCCCCAGCGGGCCTTTCACAAAGTAGAAGATGCCCAAAGCCAGCAACACAATGGCAAACAGCGCCGCACCGTAGGGGATGATCCAGTGGTTGCGCACTTGCCGCCACGCCTCGCCCGCATTGGTGTAGCGCGAGCCGGGGTACTGCACAAAGCGCTGGATCAGGTTGCCCGCCTCGGGCGCCTGGGTCTCAGGCAAGCTGCTGTAGCCTGTCACGCCCTGCCCCACCTGGCGCCACATGGGCGCGTTGTTGCCGGGCTGCACCTTCATGCGCTCGCCATTGGTCTGTTCCGCGTATTTGGGATCAGCGCTGGCGTCGGGTTTGACCTGAAAGATATTCTGGCTTTGTACCCCCCCCACCGCAGCCGGTGCAGCCGTGGCTGCAGGAGCTGCCGCAGATGCGTCGGGCGCAGGAGGCGGCGTCTGGGCGCCAGCCACCCCACAGGCCAGGCTGGCCGCCAAGGCCATGGACCACACGATGTATTTCATGGTGGACCTCACTTCGCCTGGGTGCGGGTGTATTCGTTCTGGCCGTACTGCTGGCGCGCTTTCAACTGCGCCTCCCAGCTGGTTTTGTCGCCGGCTTTCCAGCCAGGCTGCGTGAAGTTGCTGCCGGTGCCGGCGTAAGACGGAGCATCGCTGCGAATGCCCGCGCCGGTCTGCGGTTTCTCGCCGCAGCCCGTCAATGCCAGGGCGGCCACCGCAGCGGCCAAGGTCATGTGTATGGTGCGCTGCATCATGACTTGCCTCCTGCAGGCTGACCTGCCTGCTGTGAGCCGTAGGCCGTGCCCCAGCCCCACACTTCGGCGCCCTTGCCACGCTGCACCACGCGGTTGCGGAAGATGTCCGCCACCACATCGCCGTCACCGGCCAGCAGGGCTTTGGTAGAACACATTTCTGCGCAGGCGGGCAGCTTGCCTTCGGCCAGGCGATTGCGGCCGTATTTTTCAAACTCGGCCTGGCTGCCATGGGTTTCAGGACCACCGGCGCAGAAGGTGCACTTGTCCATCTTGCCGCGCACACCAAAGGTGCCGGATGACGGGAACTGCGGCGCGCCAAACGGGCAGGCATAACTGCAGTAGCCGCAGCCAATGCACACGTCCTTGTCGTGCAACACCACACCCTCTTCGGTGCGGTAGAAGCAGTTGACAGGGCAGACCGCCATGCAGGGTGCGTCGCTGCAGTGCATGCAGGCCACCGAGATGGACTTTTCACCCGGCACACCGTCGTTCAGGGTGACCACGCGGCGGCGGTTCACGCCCCAGGGTACTTCGTGTTCGTTCTTGCAGGCGGTCACGCAGCCGTTGCATTCGATGCAGCGCTCTGCGTCACAGATGAATTTCATTCGTGCCATGTGTGTCTCCTTGCGTGGCGCGATCAGGCGCGTTCCACGTTGCAGATCGTGGTCTTGGTTTCTTGCATCATGGTCACGCTGTCGTAGCCATAGGTGGTGGCCGTGTTCACGGCTTCACCGCGCACCACAGGTGCCGCACCCTTGGGGTAGTACGCCAGCATATCCGCCCCTTGCCAGCGGCCCGAGAAGTGGAAAGGCATCCACACGGTATCGGGTGCCACGCGCTCGGTGACGAGTGCTTGCACATTGATGCGGGCACCGGTGGGAGAACTGAGCCATACACGCTCGCCGTTGCGGATGCCCCGGTCGGCCGCTGTCTTGGGGTTGATCTCGACGAACGACTCCTGCTGCAGTTCCGCGAGCCAGGGGTTAGAGCGAGTTTCCTCGCCGCCGCCTTCGTACTCCACGAGTCGGCCCGAGCTCATGATGAGCGGGAATTTCTCGTGCACCTTGTCGGCCACGTTTTTCTCCTGCACGCTCTTGTACAGCGTGGGCAGGCGCCAGAAGGCCTTCTTGTCGTCGTGGGTCGGGTACTTGGCCATGAGGTCAGGACGCGTGCCATACAGAGGCTCACGGTGCTGCGGAATGGCGTCAGGGAAGTTCCACACCACAGCGCGCGCCTTGGCATTGCCGAATGGATGGCAACCGTGCTTGAGGGCCACCCGGATGATCGCGCCCGTGGGGTCGGTCTTCCAGTTCTTGCCCTCGGCCTTGGCCTTTTCGGCATCGCTCAGATCGTCCCACCAGCCCAGTTTCTTGAGCAGCACGTGGTCGAACTCGGGGTAGCCCGTGGTGATCTCGCTGCCCACCGAATGGGAGCCGTCCTCTGCGAGCAGGTTGACGCCATCCTTTTCCACGCCGAAGTTGGCGCGGAAGTTGCCGCCGCCTTCCATCACATGCTTGGAGGTGTCGTACAGATTGGGCGAGCCTGGGTGCTTGAGCTCCGGCGTGCCGTAGCAGGGCCATGGCAGGCCAAAATAGTCACCGCCAAAGTCGTAGCCAGTCTCCTTGTCCTTGCCGCCCTTGGCCTTCAGGGTCTTCACATCGAACAGGTGCATGTTCTTCATGTGGGCCTTCAGGCGCTCAGGGCTCTGGCCGGTGTAGCCAATGGTCCAGACCGACTTGTTGATCTCGCGCAGGATGTCCTCGGGCACGGGCTCGTCCATGCCCTTGACCTTCTGCATCTTGTAGTTCTTGGAGAGCTCGGCGGCAAAGCCCAGCTTTTCGGCGAACTGGTGCATGATCATGTGATCGGAGCGGCTCTCCCACAGCGGCTCGATCACTTTTTCGCGCCACTGCAGCGACCGGTTGGATGCCGTGCACGAACCACTGGTCTCGAACTGCGTGGCTGCGGGCAGCAGGTACACCGCACGGTTCGGGTTCAAATCTTCGGCCTTGCCTGGCATGGCAGCCATCGCGGCGGTGGCGGACGGGTAAGGATCCACCACCACCAGCAGGTCCAGCTTGTCCATGGCGCGCTTCATCTCCAGACCACGGGTCTGCGAGTTGGGCGCATGGCCCCAGAAGAACACGCCGCGCAGATTGGAGTCCTGGTCGATCAGCTCGTTGTTCTCCAGCACACCGTCGATCCAGCGCGACACGGTGATGCCGTTCTTGGTCATCATCGCGGGCGACGCATACTGCTTCTTGATCCACTCGAAGTCCACTCCCCACACAGCGGCGAAGTGCTTCCACGAGCCTTCGGCCAGGCCGTAGTAGCCAGGCAGCGAGTCTGGGTTGGGACCCACGTCGGTTGCGCCCTGCACGTTGTCGTGGCCGCGGAAGATGTTGGTGCCGCCACCGCTCTTGCCCACGTTGCCCAAAGCCAACTGCAAGATGCACGATGCACGCACGATGGCATTGCCGATGGTGTGCTGCGTCTGGCCCATGCACCACACGATGGTGCCAGGGTTGTTCTCGTGCAGCATCTTGGCGACCTTGAAAACCTGGTCTTCCTTGACGCCACAAGCCTCTTCCACCTTGTCAGGCGTCCACTTGGCCAGCACTTCGTCACGCACCTTGTCCATGCCATAGACACGGTCGTTGATGTACTTCTTGTCTTCCCAGCCGTTCTTGAAGATGTGGTACAGCACACCAAACAGGAAGGGAATGTCGGTACCGGAGCGGATGCGCACGTACTCGTCCGCCTTGGCGGCCGTGCGGGTGAAGCGCGGGTCCACCACGATCATCTTGCAGCCGGTTTCCTTGGCGTGCAGCATGTGCAACATGGACACCGGATGCGCTTCGGCCGCGTTGGAGCCGATGTACAGAGCGACCTTGCTGTTTTGCATGTCGTTGTACGAATTGGTCATGGCGCCGTAGCCCCATGTATTGGCCACCCCCGCCACCGTGGTGGAGTGGCAGATACGCGCCTGGTGGTCGCAGTTGTTGGTACCCCAGAAGCTCACGAACTTGCGCAGCAGATAGGCCTGCTCGTTGTTGTGCTTGGACGAACCCACAAAGTACACGCTGTCAGGACCGCTGGCCTTGCGCAGCTCCTGCATCTTGGCCGTGATTTCGTTCAGGGCCGTGTCCCAGCTGATGCGCTCGTATTTGCCGTTGACCAGCTTCATGGGATAACGCAGGCGGTACTCGCCATGACCGTGCTCGCGCAGCGCTGCGCCCTTGGCGCAGTGGGCACCCAGGTTGATGGGCGAGTCGAACACCGCCTCCTGGCGCACCCACACGCCGTTCTCGACCACGGCATCGACCGCGCAGCCCACCGAGCAGTGGGTGCACACCGTACGGCGCACTTCGATCTTGCTGTCGCCGATGCCGACCTTGGCACCTTCAGCAGCGTTGGATTTCTTGACCAGCGTGAGCTGCGAGGCCGCGATGCCCACGCCCACTCCTAGGCCAGAGCGGCGCAGGAACGAGCGACGGTCCATGGTGGGCAGGGCCTGCGACAGGCCACGGCGCAGGCTGTGCACAAAAGGCGATGCAGAGCCGTTGCCCTGCACAGAATGGGAAGACTTCTTGGTTAGCAACATGGCGTGCCCCGATGTCAAAGTTGGGTGGTCTTGTAGTACTGCTTCACGCGGGCAGACAGGTGGTAGCCACCGCCCTTTTCGGGTGCGACGCGCGCGGGCTCGGACACCACGGCATCGGACGGCGCGACATGGGGGAGTGCCACCACGGCTGCTGCGGCAGCCCCTACGGTGGCGGCGCCGGAAAAGAAGCTCCGGCGGGAGGAATTTGGCTGGCTGTTCTGCATGCTTGTCTCCAGAAAGGCTGGCAGCTATGAAACGGAATTCATACAGTCTATGTCAGTGTGTAAAAACCCGCCATCGGGCTTTACAACTCCCAGTAACACACTCATCTTTTGTAGCGGCATATCGAGGGTTTACGAGCATCTGGAGGGATCAATCCAACATGTCGAAGCCCTGGGTCTCCACCGACACAAAGGCCCGCGTGAAGTGCGCCACAGCCGCATAAAACCGTGCTTGCGGCTGTGCGGCCAAAGCATCGCAGAGCTGAAGAACCCAGGGCTGCAGATGCGTTGAAAAAAATTCACGCTGCGATGTCAGGTTGCAGACAGCTACATCGTCTCCAGCGATCAGGTAGCGCATGACCTCCAGCAGGTAGGCCACGTGGTCCTCGGTCTCGGGCATGGTCTCGTCCCGCGCCAGGCCCAGCTGCTGCAGATCGGTACGCAGACGCGCCAGCGGCTTCTCGTTGAGAAACCCGCTGAGGTAGTGCGAGCCATACAAAAACACCTCGGGCTTGCCCACACCACCAAAGAGCCGGTCAAACTCTTGCGCAATGGCAGCATCGCTGAGCGCACGCGACGCCGCCACCAGTTGCTGCCAGGGCTCCTGCAAAAAGCCGCCATCGGCAGGCGCCTCCGTCACTGCCACCCGCAAGGCCGACAGCAGCTCCGGGCCGGGCGCTGCGTAGTACAGCTGCGACAACAAGCCATACAGCTCGGCGCGGGCGGTTTCTTCATCGAGCGCAGAGCTGCCGCCCAGGGGGGTCAAGGTGGATGGAGCGCTCACAGGTCGGTCACTTTCGTCTCGTTTTGTGCGGAATACAAGTCAATCACGCGGCAGTCACTGCACATCTTCAGCCGCTCCAGCGCCTCGCCCTGGAACATGGGGTGGCCCGACAGTTTGCCCAGCATGGCCTCGATGGCTTTCACCGTGCCAAAGGGTTTGCTGCAGCGCACACAGGCCCAGGGCTTGGCCTCGTTGAGCACACGCAGCTGTGCACGCTCGGGCGTGAGCAGCAGGCGCGGCTGCAGGGTGATGGCGTCTTCGGGGCAGGTGGTGGCGCACAGGCCACACTGCACGCAGTTCTTTTCGATGAAGCGCAGCTGCGGCATCTGCGGGTTGTCCTGCAGCGCACTGGCGGGGCAGGCGCTCACGCAGCTCAGGCACAGGGTGCAGCGATCTTTGCTGACTTCAATCGTGCCCAGTGGCGACCCCACGGCAGGCAGAGCAATGGCCGCAGGCCGCTCGTCTACGGGCATCGGGGCCTGCTCGATCAGGTGGTCGAGTGCCATCTCCAGCGTGCTGCGCTTCTCTTGGGCCACCGCAAAGCGTGCAGCCACGGCCGGGGTCTTCTGGCGCGTCTGGCCCAGGGTCTGCAGTGCAGCATCCAGCGCGGTGGGGTGGTTGGCACGCAGCAACTGCACATGGGTGCCGGTGTAGCCCAGGCCGCGCAGGATGGCCTGCGCCACGTCCATTTGCGCCTGCAGGCCTTCGAGGTACTGCGGGGCTTCTTCATCGGTACTCAACACCACCACCTGCGACGCACCATAGGCCATGGCACTCAGCCACAGGTCCACCCCCGTGCTGGCCGTGTGCCACAGCGCCACCGGGATCACGTTGGCAGGCACGCCGTGCGCCAGCTTCAGCTGAGCAGCACGGCCCAGTTCTTCCACCAGCGCCTGGCCGCGCTCCTGGCTGTGCAGCAGCAATACCGCATCCTTGCCGCCGGCGGCGGTGTAGGTGGACAGCAGCGTCTTGAGCTTGGTGCCCTGCTCCGTCGCACTGGGGTAGGCATAGGTCAGTGCGCCCGTGGGGCACACGGTGGTGCAGGCGCCGCAGCCCACACACAGGTTGGGGTTCACCTTGATTTGCTGGCGGCCCTTGTCGCTGCTGATGGCCTCGGCCGAGCAAATGTCCGCGCAGGCATTGCAGCCCACGGTTTCGTTGCGGCTGTGAGCGCAGAGCTTTTGTTTGTAGACAAAAAACTTGGGCTTCTCGAACTCGCCCACCAGCTCGCGCAGCTTGAGCAGCGTGCCCAGGTCCCGCCCGTCCCAGCGCAGGTAACCCTGCGGCAGCGCGTGCTGCAGGAAGGTGGGCGTGGCAGTGGATGAACGCAGGTCCAGCACCAGGTCAAAACGCTCGGTATGCGCCGTGGCATCTCGGGTGAAGTCGATGGCGCCCGCCACCTGGCACACCTTCACGCAGGCGCGGTGCGACTGGCAGGCGGCCAGGTCGATCTGGTAATCCAGGCCAATCGCGTTTTCGGGACAGGCCGCCACGCAGGCGTTGCAGCGCGTGCACAGGTCCAGGTCGATGGGGTTGTCGGCCGCCCATTGCAGCTCAAACGCACCCAGCCAGCCGGTGAGGCCCGTGATGCGGCCACCCAGCACCGGATAGCGCCGTGCCTGCGCGCCACCGGCATTGCCAGGGCCTTGGGTGAACAGCGTCACATCCAGCACATCCGACACCAGGGCAGCCGCCTGCTCGGCCTGGTCGAGCGGTCCGATGATCAGCAAGCGGCCCGTGCTTTTGTAGGTGACCGTGGGTACGGGCGGAGGGTCGGGCAGCCGGGCGGCCGCCAGCAGCGCGGCGATCTTGGGGCTGGCCTTGGCGGCATCGCGGCTCCAGCCCCCGGTTTCGCGGATGTTCACAAACCGGATGGGCGACACCGCGCCTTCGGTCTGCTGGCCCAGGTCGCCAAACAGGCGCTGCTCCTGGGTGCAGGCCACCACCACGTCCTGCCCGGACTGGATGGCCTTTTGGAACGCCCCCGCATCGCGCCGGCACAGGGTGGAGTGAAGGGTCAGGTCTTCATGCAGTGCCTCGCCCAACGCCTTGGCGTTGAGGGGCATCGTCTGGTTGCAGTCGCAGATGAGCGTCGTGGTCATTGTGGGTATGGCTGGCTGGCGTGACCACCGCATCCTGGGCAGAGCGTGGGGCCACCTCAGGCTCGCTAGAGGGAACGCTAGGAACAGCGTTGCATACCTGGGACTGTGCCACGTCTGGGGGGCTTTGCGCCTCCGCATCATCCCGAGGCTGACTGCCCGGCGGGGATATTGCGGCCGCAGGGGCCGCGTCCGGCGCAGCATCACCTGGCAAACCCTGCGCAGCGGTCGCGGCCTTTTTCTCGTGGTCAAAAAAGCCTAGTGCATGCGCACTGGCCATCTTGCGCAGCATGCCTGCAGGCAGCGGGTCGGGCTGGGTGTAGTCGCCGATGTAAATGTCCAGGCCGTCCATCACATTGAAGTGCGGGTCGGCAAACAGCTTTTTCATGGCCAGATTGCGCACCTCAGGCGACACGGCACGGGCCACAAACGGTTTGAAGTCGGACGCGGGCGTGAGCGCCTCAGCATCCGCCAATGTGGGCGGCGGTGGCACCTCCGGGGCAGGGGCTGCAGGTGCGACGGGCGCAGCCACAGCGGCCACCGGCGCGGGGGTTGCCACCTGGGGGGCGGGCGGCGGCGGGTCCTGCACGGGCTTGCCCGCTAGCACATCCTGCTTGCGCCGCGACCAGCGGCCGAGGAATCCGTCAGCCATGGTCGCCACCTCCTCGCGCGCCTCCCGCATGGCCGCCACCACCACCACCGCCGCCACGCGGCTTGTCGGTGGACACGGACGCGGGGTTGCCAAAGCGGTCCTGCAGCGTGCGAAAGCTCTCGGGCCGCTTGCGGCGCTTGGGCTCGGGCTGGTAATGCTCGGCCACAAAGGCGCGCAGTGCCTCCACCACCTCGGCATCGGCGGGCACTTGCTCCACGGTTTCCTGTGCGTCCAGCCAGCGGCCGGCGTCGTGGTAGCTCAGGCTCACCGCCACCGGGCGGGCCATGGGGACCTCGCCCGCGCCGGTGTCTTCATCCTGGCGCCACATCACAAACCAGCAGGGCGCGGGCGAAGTGAGGTTCAGGTGATAACCCTCGGCGTCGTCGCGGAACAGCTCCACGCGAAAGCCCGGGAACAGCCAGCGCTGCTCGCGCTCGTCCTGGATCAGAGGGCGGGGTTCGGTCCCAAAGGCGGGCTCGTGGATCACCACCTCGGCCAGCGACCACCGCCAGGGCTGCCAGCGGTTGTCGATGTGCTCGCGCCGCATGATCACGGCAACGTCGGTGTAGGGGCGCTCTGTCATGGGCTGCGACTGTACCCCGGAGTAACCCCTTGCCCGCAGCGCGCGGTGCAAAGCCCCACAGCCAGCGTACGGATCACGCGGTGTCAGCCCGGCACGCCAGTGGCCTGCATGACCTCCACCGCCACGGCGCAATATTTGAATTCGGGGATCTTGCCGAACGGGTCCAGCGCCGCGTTGGTGAGCAGATTGGCCGCCGCCTCCACATAGGCAAATGGCATGAACACCGTGCCGCGCGGCGTGCCGTCGTCGCGGCGCACGCGCACCTGCACCATGCCGCGCCGCGAGCGGATGCCCACCAGCGCGCCGGGCGCCACGCCCAGCCGCGCCAGTTCGTCGCCATGCAGCGACGCGGTGGCCATGGGCTCGATCGCGTCCAGCACGGTGCTGCGCCGCGTCATGCTACCGGTGTGCCAGTGCTCCAGCTGGCGACCGGTGATGAGTACCAGGGGGTAGTCGGCATCGGGCTTCTCTGCCGCCGGGATCACGCTGGCGGGCACCAACTGCAGGCGGCCCGTGGGCGTTGGGAATTTTTCGGTGAAGACGATGGGCTGGCCCGGGTCGTCAGGCGTGAGGCAGGGGTAGGTCACACTGGAATCGCGTGCGAGGCGGTCCCAGGTGATGCCCTCGATGCTGGCGTGCATGGCCTGGCGCATTTCGTCGTAGACAGCGGCCACGCCAGACTCCTCGCCTTCGTAGTTCCAGCCAAGCCCCATGCGCGCGGCGATCTGCTGGATGATCCACAGGTCTGGCTGCGCATCGCCCGGCGGATTGAGCGCGCGGCGGCCCATCTGCACCATGCGGTCGGTGTTGCTGGCGGTGCCGGTTTTTTCAGGCCAGGCGCTGGCGGGCAGCACCACGTCGGCCAGCCAGGCGGTCTCGGTCAGGAAGATGTCCTGCACCACCAGGTGTGACAGGCTGGCCAGCGCGTGGCGCGCGTGGTTCAGGTCGGGGTCGCTCATGGCGGGGTTCTCGCCCATGATGTACATGCCGCGCACCTTGTGCGGGTCGCTGTCAGGCGCCAAGGCCTTGTGCATGATCTCGACCACGGTGTAGCCCGGTGCCTCATCGAGCTTGGTGCCCCAGAAATCCTCAAACCACGCATGCGCCCCGGCGTTGTCCACCCGCTGGTAGTTGGGGAACATCATGGGGATGAGCCCCGCGTCGCTCGCGCCCTGCACGTTGTTCTGGCCGCGCAGCGGGTGCAGGCCGGAGCCGGGCTTGCCGATCTGGCCGGTGACGGCGCACAGCGCAATCAGGCAGCGCGCGTTGTCGGTGCCGTGCACGTGCTGGCTCACGCCCATGCCCCAGAGGATCATCGATGCCTTGGTGCTAGCAAAAGCCCGCGCCACCTCACGCAGCGTCTCGGCCGGGATGCCGCACACCGGGGCCATGGCCTCGGGGCTGCAACCCATCACGTTGGCCTTCAAGGCCTCGAAGTTGTTGGCGCGGTCGCGGATGAAGGCCTCATCCACCAGGCCTTCGTCGATCACCGTGTGGATCAGCGCGTTGAGCATGGCCACGTCGGTGTCGGCCTTGAACTGCAGCGTGCGCCAGGCATGGCGGCCAATGTCGGTGATGCGCGGGTCGGCCAGCACAATTTTGGCGCCACGCTTCGCCGCGTTCTTCATCCACGTGGCCGCCACCGGGTGGTTGGCCGTGGGGTTGGAGCCGATCACGAAGATCAGCTCGGCATGTTCCACGTCGTGCACCGGGTTGCTCACCGCGCCGGAGCCCACGCCTTCGAGCAGCGCGGCCACGCTGGACGCGTGGCACAGCCGGGTGCAGTGGTCCACGTTGTTGCTGCCAAAACCGGTGCGCACCAGCTTCTGGAACAGGTAGGCCTCTTCATTGCTGCCCTTGGCCGAGCCGAAGCCCGCCAGCGCCTTGGGGCCGTGCGTGTCGCGCAGCGACCTGAGCGTGCCGGCGGCCAGGCCCAGCGCCTCGTCCCAGGTCGCTTCGCGGAAGGTGTCGCGCCAGTCGGCACCGTAGGGGCGCACCTCCTTGGGCACACCGGGTTTGCGGATCAGCGGCACCGTGAGGCGGTCGGGGTGGTGGGCGTAGTCGAAACCGAAGCGCCCCTTCACGCACAGGCGGCCGTGGTTGGCCGGGCCGTCGCGGCCTTCGACGCTGATGATCTTTTCATCGCGCACGTTGTAGGTGATGAGGCAGCCCACGCCGCAGAACGGGCAGACCGAGTCGACCTTGCGGTCCACCTTTTGCGAGCCGACGTGCGTCTTGGGGCTGAGCGCGCCCGTGGGGCAGGCCTGCACACATTCGCCGCAGGCCACGCAGGTGCTCTCGGCCATGGGGTCATCCAGGTCGAAGACGATCTTGCTGTCGGCACCGCGCAGCGCGTAGCCGATCACATCGTTCACCTGTTCCTCGCGGCAGGCGCGCACGCAGCGGTTGCACTGGATGCAGGCATCCAGATTCACGGCCATGGCCGGATGGCTCAGATCGGGCGCGGGTTGCTCGCGGCGCAGGGCTTGGAGCGCGGGGCGCACGGTGACGCCCAGGCGGCTGGCCCAGCGGCTCAGCTCGCCGTGCTGGCCTACCGCTGGGGCAGTTTTTGAATCCAATGGGCCTGTAGCGCTAGATGGATATGCACTAACAGCTATCAATTCAGGAGCATATTCAACCCCATCGTTCCATTGGTAGCCCACGTCCGGCATGTCGGACAGCAGCATCTCCACCACCATCTGCTGGCTCTTGCGGGCGCGGGGGCTGGCGGCCTTCACCTTCATGCCCTCGGTCGGCGCGCGGCAGCAGCTGGGGGCCAGCGTGCGCTCGCCCGCGATCTCCACCACACAGGCGCGGCAGTTGCCGTCGGGGCGCAGGCCGTCGCTGTAGCACAGGTGCGGGATCTCCACGCCGTGGCGCTGCGCAGCCTTCAGGATGGTTTCGCCAGGATGGGCGGTGACGGGCTGTCCGTCCAGCTCGAAAGCCACGCCGGGCTGCGCTGCGGCAGAAGTCAACACGGCGCTCATGGCTTCACCCCGGTAGGCAGTTGTTCGGTCAGCGGGCTGTTACGCGGCTTGGGCAAATCGCCCGGCCAGGGCTCCTCGCCCACTTCGTGCGCAAAGTATTTGTGGATGCAGCGGATGGGGTTGGGCGCAGCCTGGCCCAGGCCGCAGATAGAGGCGTCGGCCATTACCTGTGCCAGATCGTCGAGCAGTTCTTCATCCCACTTCGGCGCTTGCATCAGCGTGGCCGCCTTGGCCGTGCCCACACGGCAGGGCGTGCACTGGCCGCAGCTTTCGTGTTCAAAAAAGCGCATCACGTTCAGCGCCGCGTCGCGCGCGCGGTCGTGCTGGCTGAGCACGATGACGGCGGCCGAGCCGATAAAGCAGCCGTACGGCTGCAACGTGTCGAAGTCCAGAGGAATCTGGTTCAGGCTGGCAGGCAGGATGCCGCCCGAGGCGCCGCCGGGCAGGTACGCATAGAGCTGGTGGCCGTCCCGCATGCCGCCGCAGTATTCGTCGATGAGTTCCTGCACCGTGATGCCCGCAGGCGCGAGCTTGACGCCAGGGTGCTTCACCCGGCCGCTCACGCTGAAACTGCGCAGGCCCTTGCGGCCGTGGCGGCCAAAGCTGGCAAACCACTGCGGCCCGCGCTCCACGATGTCGCGCACCCAGTACAGCGTCTCGAAGTTGTGCTCCAGCGTGGGCCGGCCGAACAGACCCACCTGCGCGATGTAGGGCGGGCGCATGCGGGGTTCGCCACGCTTGCCTTCGATGCTCTCGATCATGGCCGACTCTTCGCCGCAGATGTAGGCGCCCGCGCCGCGCCGCAGTTCGATGTGGGGCAGCGGGCATGGCGGATCGGCACGCAGGTCGTCCAAAGCCCGCTGCAGCAGCGCACGGCAGCCGTGGTATTCGTCTCGCAGGTAGATATAGATGGCCTCGGTGCCCACCACCTGGGCGGCAATGAGCACCCCTTCCAGAAAGCGGTGCGGGTCGCGCTCCAGATAAGTGCGGTCCTTGAAGGTGCCGGGCTCGCCCTCGTCGATGTTGACGGCCATCACGGCCGTGCCTGCACGCTCCCCCGCTTCGCGTGGTCCGCTGCCCCCCGAGGGGGCCGTCGCCTCGCTTGGGGCGGCCCGGCGCTCGGCGAGCGCGGCCTGCTCGCGCACGATGCGCCACTTGCGCCCGGCCGGAAAGCCTGCGCCCCCCAATCCGCGCAGGCCGGAGTCTTCCATGGCGGCCAGCACGGCCTCGGCGTCCATCTCGCCATTGACCAGCGCAGCGGCGGTCTGGTACCCGCCGTGGGCACGGTAGGTGGCCAGGTCGGTGTGTGCGGGGCTGATTCCATCCGGCTGCGCAGGCACGCTCGCCTCCACACACTCAGCAATATCAAAATTGATAGCACCTTGGGCATATGGATGTAGCGCTACCGCCCGATTGGGCTTTAAATCAACTGCTTCCAGCACCCCACCGACCGTGGCGTGGGGCACCGGGCACTGGTGCACCACCGCCACGGGCGCCTGCTCGCACCGGCCCACGCAGGGCACAGCCAACACCTGCACATCGCCCTGCCCGGCCGCGCGCAGGCGCTCGGGCAGCGCGGCCAGCAGGTCGCGGGCGCCCGCCATGCTGCAGCTCAGGCTGTCGCACACCCGCACCACCAGGCGGGGCGCCTGGGCCTCTTCACCACGCACGATCTCGAAGTGGTGGTAAAAGCTCGCCACCTCGTACACCTCGGCCATCGGCAGGTTCATCTGCTTGGCGAGTGCCACCAGGTGCCGGTCGTGCAGCACGCCAAAGTGGTCGTTCAGGCGGTGCAGGTATTCGATGAGCAGGTCACGCCGAAAGCCGGTGGCCGGGCGCGGGCCCAGCAGTTGCGCCACCTCGGCCATGGCCGCGTCTTCGGGCTGGCGGCCCTTGAGGCGGCTTTTGCGGCGAATGCGTTCGCGCATGTCGTTGACGGACACGGCGGCGACGGTGGGGGCTTCGGGGGCAAGGTGCATGGACCGGGGGCGTGGGGGCGTTGATCTGGTTGTATGCAGGCACCTGCATAGGGTGCCCGGGCCGCCGCAGTGTCGGCCACGGGCGCCTGCGGCGTCAAATTGCCGATGCACATGGGTCGATCACAAAAACAAATGAAACGGCCGTTTTTGCAACTGCTCATGAATCACCCGCCGCAACCCGTGCGGTCAGCGCTCAATCGGCGACCAGAAGCCCACTGTGTGCGGCGGCGTGCTGCAACCAGTCGGGGTCCTGCGCCAGTGCCAGCGCTGCATCGAGGGCGCGGGTGGGCTGCACCTGCCGGTGCGACATGAATCCGATGGGCGTGGTGAGCACGGGAGCGGTAAGAGGCAGCGCCTCCAGCCCCTCATGGCCGCGCACGGCATCGACCAGCGCACCGGGCAGGACACTGCACAACTGGCCCGCCACCACGCTCAGCGCCAGGGTCAGCACCGAATCGGTTTCCATGGCCGGCATGACCGTGGCGCCTGCCGCGCGGAAGGCGCCATCGACCAGGCTGCGGTTGTGCATCTCCGGGGTGAGCAGGCACAGCGGCAGCGCCGCCGCATCGGCCCAGGCCATGGACGGGCCGATCTGCAGCCCACGCGCCGGGCCCTGGAGCGGGCGCGGTGCGCGGCGCAGCAGAAAGTAGTGCTCGACATACTGCGGCCAGGCCCGCAGTGGCCCACCGCGTGCGGGCATGCGCTCGGTGTAGCCCAGCGCCAGGTCCAGCGAAATGTTTTCCAGCCCGGCCTCCAGCGCCTGCGAGCTCATCGACAGTGCCACCGGCACGATGCCCGGGTGCCGCGCCTGCAGCTGCACCGCAAACCGCGCGAGGATGGGCATGGCCGTGGGCACCGCGCCCAGGCGCAGCGTGCCGCGCGGGTGGGCGGCGTCGCCGCTCAGGTCCTGCTGCAGCACCTGGTGCTCGTGCAGCATGCGCTGGGCGGATGCCAGTACACGCTCACCCTCAGGCGTGAAGCCTTCAAAGCTGCGCCCTCGGCGCACCACCACCACGCCAAACTCCTTTTCCAGCGCGCGCAGCGCGTTGGAGAGCGCCGGCTGCGTGATGTGGCAGGCCTGCGCCGCCCGGCCAAAGTGCCGGTGCTCGTGCAGCGCCACCAGGTAGCGCAGGGACGCGAGCAGGTTCATGGCGCGGTGGGGCGACTCAGGAGGATCAGGTGTTCTTGCTGATCGAGATGGTGGGGAACTTGTTCGAGAAGTCCTTGGCCTGCTGGGCGATCTTCACCGCCACATCGCGCGCCACCTTCTTGTAGATCTTGGCCACGTCCCCGTCCGGGTCGGCCACCACGGTGGGCTTGCCGCTGTCGGCCTGCAGGCGGATGCTCATGTCCAGCGGCAGCGCGCCCAGGTAGTCCATGTGGTATTCGGCCGCCATCTTCTTGCCGCCGTCGGCGCCAAAGATGTGCTCCACATGGCCGCAGTTGCTGCACACATGGGCTGCCATGTTCTCGACGATGCCGAGGATGGGCACACCCACCTTCTCGAACATCTTGATGCCCTTCTTGGCGTCCAGCAGTGCGATGTCCTGCGGTGTGGTCACGATCACGGCGCCGGTCATGGGCACGCGCTGGCTCAGCGTGAGCTGGATGTCGCCAGTGCCGGGCGGCATGTCGATGATGAGGTAGTCGAGGTCTTTCCAGTTGGTCTGGCGCAAGAGCTGCTCCAGCGCCTGGGTGGCCATGGGGCCGCGCCAGATCATGGCTTCGTCCTGGTCCACCAGGAAGCCGATGGACATGACCTGCACGCCGTAGTTTTCGAGCGGCTCCATGGTCTTGCCGTCGTCGCTTTCGGGGCGGCGGTTGATGCCCAGCATCATGGGCTGGCTGGGGCCGTAGATGTCGGCGTCGAGCACGCCAACACTGGCGCCTTCTGCAGCGAGGGCCAGGGCCAGGTTGGCGGCCGTGGTGCTCTTGCCCACGCCGCCCTTGCCCGAGGCCACGGCGATGATGTTCTTGACCTGGGGCAAGAGCTGCACGCCGCGCTGCACGGCATGGGCGATGACCTTGGTGGTGATGTTGACCGACACGTTGTCCACCCCCGCCACGCCCTTGGCGGCGGCCACCAGCTGGCGGCGCAGCTCGGGCACCAGGCTCTTGGCGGGGTAGCCCAGTTCCACGTCAAACGCCACGTCGCCACCGGTGATCTGCAGGTTGCGCAGGGCGCGGGTGCTGACAAAATCCTTGCCCGTGTGGGGGTCCAGCACGCTGGAAAGTGCGGCCAAAAGGCCCTGTTCGGTGACTGCCATTCAAATAACTCCTGTGGGGCCGGTAGTCTATTCCCAAGCTCCCGCCCCCTGCCGCTGAAGGACAATGCGCACCGCATTGCACCGTCGCACTCACCCCAAAAGGCCTCCCGTGAAATTCAAGATGTCCGAAAACTCCCTGTTTGCCG
Organism: Acidovorax delafieldii; assembly: GCF_007993815.1. Taxonomy (GTDB): domain Bacteria; phylum Pseudomonadota; class Gammaproteobacteria; order Burkholderiales; family Burkholderiaceae_C; genus Acidovorax; species Acidovorax delafieldii. The sequence continues at coordinate 352,899 of NZ_VJWE01000015.1, read as the reverse complement.
TCCTGCTGCGCTCGCCGTGGTGGATCAGCTTTGTGGTGGTGGGCCTCATCACGCTGGCGGCCGGGGCGTTGTTGCCCAAGGAGTACTTTGTCGTGGGCGCGCTGGCAGGGTTCCCCATCTTTGTGGTGGGCTGCATCGCAGCCTGGAAGCAGCTGCGCGCGCCCAACCCCGCCAAGGTGGTGGAGATGCTGGAGGCCGTGGGCAGCATGCCCTGGCGCAGCTTCGCCGACACCCTGGCCACCGCCTGGGAACGCGCGGGCTACAGCGTGGAGCGCCTGACCGGCAGCAACGCCACCGGGGCCGACATGCGCCTGAGCCAGGGCGGCAAGACCACGCTGGTCAGCGCCAAGCGCTGGAAGGCCGCTACCCACGGGGTGGAGCCCCTGCGGGAGCTGCACACGGCCATGACCGCTGCCGATGCGTCGGCGGGCGTTTACGTGGCCGCCCTGGGCCAGGTCAGCGAGAACGCCCAGGCGTTTGCCCGGGAGCACGGCATCGTGGTGCTGCAAGGTGACGCGGTGGCGCAACTGCTGCTCAAGCAGCGTTAAGAACCTGTTCACAGTCTTTTTGGAGTTGCACAAGTGCCTTGCCGGGATGGGATGCAAGGCGCGGGGCGCTGCCAATAGCCCGTGCTATTGGCAAGCTTTGCTCCGCCGCAGACCGCCCGGCAAGGCACTTGCCCGAAGGGTTGGAGTGAAATCGGGCGATTGAACGCCCCGGCCGCTTGCATGGGCATGAGCCCATGCGGCGCACCCGAAGCATCCACTCCTCCCGATTGCACTCCAATGTAATCTCCAAAAAGACTGTGAACAGGTTCTAAGACCACCCCCTGTGGGGTGGCCCGCACATGCGGGTTTTCCCACATGAGCTGCGCCCGGGCGCCCCTCCACACTGGGAGCCTTACACCGCCCCACCGTCCATGCCCCCCACAACCCCTACCGCAGCCCCTGGCAACATACCCGCCACACCCGCCACGGGCCTGCTGCTGACTGGCGGCGGTGCCCGCGCTGCCTACCAGGTGGGCGTGCTGGAAGCCATTGCCGACCTGCGCCAGGCCTGTGGCGAAGGCGGCGGCCCCAACCCCTTTCCCATCATCACCGGCACCTCGGCGGGGGCCATCAACGCAGCCGCCCTGGCCTGCGGGGCCGACCACTTTGACCGTGCGGTACGCCGCATTGCACGCGTGTGGCGGCAGTTCCATGCCAGCCAAGTGTATGGCGCCGACTCGCTCAGCGTGATGCGCAGCGGCGCGCGCTGGCTCACGCTGGTGTCGCTGGGCTGGGCGCTGGCGCGCTGGCGGCGCATGCGGCCGCGCTCGCTGCTGGACAACTCGCCACTGGAGAAGCTGCTGGTCAAGATGGTGCCCCTGGTGCGCCTGCCCCGGCTGATCCGCAAGGGGCATCTCACCGCGCTCGCCGTGACGGCGTCCAGCTACAGCTCGGGCGAGCACGTCACCTTTTTTGAAGCGGCCACGCCCGTCAAGCCCTGGGTGCGCTCCCAGCGCAAGGCGGCCAGCGACCGCATCACGCACGAGCATCTGCTCGCGTCGTCGGCCATTCCCTTCATCTTTCCAGCCAAGGGCATCGAGGTGGATGACCACACCGAATACTTCGGCGATGGCTCCATGCGCCAGTCGGCGCCTATTGCCCCGGCCATCCATCTGGGGGCCGAGCGCATCCTGGTGATCGGCGCGGGCCGCATGCACGAGCCCAAGGGCGATGCCGCCGCCAACCCCACGGCCACCTACCCCACGCTGGCGCAGATTGCGGGGCATGCGCTGTCCAACATCTTTCTGGATGCGCTGGCGGTGGACGTGGAGCGCGTGCAGCGCATCAACCAGACCCTGTCGCTGATCCCCGAAGAAAAGCGCCTGCACAGCGCGCTGCGCCCCATCGAGCTGCTGGTGATCGCCCCCTCGCAGCGCCTGGACGCCGTGGCTGCGCGCCACGTGGGCGACCTGCCGGGCCCCGTGCGCACCATGCTGGGCGCCCTGGGGGTCACGTCCAACATGGCCGATGTGCGCGGCGCGGCGCTGGCCAGCTACCTGCTGTTCGAGTCCGGCTACACGCAGGAGCTGATGGCGCTGGGCCGGGCCGACACCCTGGCCATGCGGGCCGAGGTGTGCCAATTTTTTGGATGGACGGATACCGGTGCCGAGGTGCGGACGAAGCACCACGGAGCGGAGGACTGAGCCGCTGACCCCCTACGGTTTGGGCAACCAGCCCAGGCCGTGTGCGTGCAGGCTTTGCACATACAGCCGGTCGGCCGTCTCGGTGATGGCCGTGGTCTCGGGGTAGGCGCCGCTCGGGTCCTGCAGGTCGGCCACCACCTTGCCATCGTCGGTGAACGCGATCACGTGGCCGTAGGGCTGGGGAATGGGCCAGAGCGCGCGCGGCAGGCGCAGGGTCAGGCTGCGCAGCCAGGGCTTGCCCGCCATGTTGTCGATGGCTGCTCCGCGCGGCTTGGCAAAGCCCAGCCACACCTTGTCGTCCTGCCCACGCATCAGGTTGTCGGGGTAACCGGGCAGGTTGTCGAGTAGCACGCGGGCCTGGGGGCTGGCCTGACCAATGTCGAGGTCATTCGCATCCACCGCAATCTTCCACACCCGGTATTTGCCGGTTTCGTTGACGAACAGGCTTTTCTCGTCCTGGCTCAGCGCCACGCCGTTGGCAAAGCTGATGCCCCGGGCGACCACGCGTGCGGTGCGGGTGGCGGGGTCGTATTCGATCACCCGGCCCGTGCTGGCCTGCTCGAGGATGTCGAGCACGCTGGCCTCAAACGTACCGCCCCAGTCCTTGGGGGCAAAGCGGGTGGAGGCGTCGCTCAGGTACATCTTGCCGTTCTGGGCCACCACCACAGCGTCGGCATAGCGGATGGGGTCGTCGCCCACCTTGTCGGCCAGCACGGTGAGCTTGCCGTCCGGAGCGATGGACAGCAGGCCCTTGATGGCATCGGCCGCGATCAGGTGGCCCGCCGCATCGAAGTCGAATCCCAGCACCCGCCCGCCGGTGTTGGCAAACACCTCCTGACCCGAGCCGTCGGGGTTCATGCGCAAAATGTTGCCGCTGAGCACGGTGGTGTAGAGCTTGCCGTCCTTGCCAAAGGCGATGTGCTCGGGGCCCACCTCGCCTTTGAGATCAATGATGTTCAGCTGGGCCAGGCGCTGGTTGGGGGCGTGCACGCCCTGGTAGCCAGGGGCGGCAGGTGCAGTCCAGGCCACCGGCTGAATGGGCACAGGCCACGCCGCCAGATAGGCAGCCACCACCAATATCGCGCCACCCACGCCCCACCCCACCCGTTTTGCCCATGTTCTGGCCATGTGTTGTCTCCTCATGATTATTTGACTGCGGGGCATTGTGGCGCCGTCAGAGGCTGGCGCACAGGCCACGGCTGGCACCTGCGCGACCGGGCCTATCCGGTGCAGCGCCTGCAGCGGTCAAGGACACTGCCGACCGCCTAAAATCACGGGTTCCGCCTGAGAAAGCCGCATTCCATGACGACCTCCGCCCGCAAACTCTTCGTTACCACCGCCCTGCCGTACGCCAACGGCAACTTCCACATCGGCCACATCATGGAATACATCCAGGCCGACATCTGGGTGCGGTACCAGCGCATGCAGGGCCACGCGGTGAACTTTGTGGGGGCCGACGACACCCACGGCGCGCCCATCATGATCGCCGCCGAAAAGGCCGGCAAGACGCCCCAGCAGTTCGTGGCCGACATTGCTGCCGGCCGCAAGCAGTACCTGGACGGCTTTCACATCAGCTTTGACAACTGGCACAGCACCGACGCGCCCGAAAACCACGAGCTGGCCCGCCAGATCTACCGCGACCTGCGCGACCGCGCCGACGGTGGTCTGATCGAGGTGCGCACCATCGAGCAGTTCTTCGACCCCGAGAAGAACATGTTCCTGCCCGACCGCTACATCAAGGGCGAATGCCCCAAGTGCCACGCCAAGGACCAGTACGGCGACAACTGCGAGGTGTGCGGCACGGTGTACGCGCCCACCGACCTCATCAACCCCTTCTCGGCCCTGTCGGGTGCCAAGCCCGAGCTGAAGAATTCAGAGCACTTCTTCTTCAAGCTGTCGGACCCACGCTGCGTGGAGTTTCTGGAGAACTGGACGCAGGACGGCAAGCTGCAGCCCGAGGTGGCCAACAAGATCAAGGAGTGGTTCACCGTCCGCACCAACCCCGACGGCACCACCAGCGAAGGCCTGGGCGACTGGGACATCAGCCGCGACGCGCCCTACTTCGGCATCGAGATCCCCGATGCGCCGGGCAAATACTTCTACGTGTGGCTGGACGCGCCCGTGGGCTACCTCGCGTCGCTGAAGAATCTGCTGGAAAAGCGCGGCGAAAGCTACGACGCCTACATGGCCGACCCGGCGATGGAGCAGTACCACTTCATTGGCAAGGACATCGTCACCTTCCACACCCTGTTCTGGCCCGCCATGCTGCACTTCAGCGGCCGCAAGACGCCCAACAACGTGTTTGTGCACGGCTTTTTGACCGTGAACAACGGCGAGAAGATGAGCAAGAGCCGGGGCACGGGCCTGGACCCGCTCAAGTACCTGAGCCTGAACATGAATGCGGAATGGCTGCGCTACTACCTGGCGGCCAAACTGAGCGCACGCAACGAAGACATCGACTTCAATGCCGAAGACTTCATGCTGCGTGTGAACAGCGATTTGATCGGCAAATATGTGAACATTGCCAGCCGGGCGGCGGGCTTCTTGACCAAGCGCTTTGACGGCAAGCTGACCGACCAATTTGGCACCACGGGCGCGGCCCTGCTGGCCGAGGTGCGCGGTGCCAGCGACGCCATCGCGCAGATGTACGAAACGCGGGAATACAGCAAGGCCACGCGCGAGATCATGCTGCTGGCCGACAAGGTCAACGCCTATGTGGACCAGAACAAGCCCTGGGATCTGGCCAAGGACGCTGCCAACAACGAGGCCCTGCACCAGGTGTGCTCGGTGCTGGTCAACGCCTTTGCCGCACTCACCCGCTACCTGGCCCCCGTGCTGCCGGGCCTGGCCAAGGCGGTGCAAGGCTTTGTGGGTGTGAACATGCAGCAGTGGAACGTGGCGGGCGACGTGCAGGCCATCCAGCCCTACCAGCACCTGATGCAGCGCGTCACCCCCGAACAACTCGAAGCATTGTTTGAGCCACCGGCGCAGGCAGAAAAAGCGCCAGCAGCTACAGAAACCGTAGCATCCCCTGGTGGTGAAGAACTCGCCCCCACGATCACCATCGACGACTTCACCAAGATCGACCTGCGCATTGCGCTGATCGTGAACTGTGAGCCGGTCGAAGGCTCCACCAAGCTGCTGCGCCTGACGCTGGACGTGGGCGAAGGCCGCACGCGCAACGTGTTCAGCGGCATTGCCAGCGCTTACAAGCCCGAAGACCTGGTGGGCAAGCACACCGTGATGGTGGCCAACCTAGCCCCGCGCAAGATGAAGTTTGGCGTGAGCGAAGGCATGGTGCTGGCCGCCAGCCATGGTGACGAAAAGGCCAACCCTGGCATCTACGTGCTCAACCCCTGGCCGGGCGCCACGCCAGGCATGCGGGTGCGGTAAGGCGTGCAACGCTCATAGACAAAGCAATCGTCAAGGATGCGAGGGGTGCTGAGCCCCTCGCCATTCACTGATAGCGGAAGGGTCAGCATGTTGACGGCTGCCCTTCATCCAGTTTTCAGTACAGGTACACCGCGCCCGCGTTGGTGCTGCTTTCGTCGACCTGGTTGCTCCCAACGCCAGTCGATCCACTGTCTTCAGTGGATGCCCCCACGGCCAGGGTAGTGCCGTCACCCGATATCGCCACACGGCCACCAAACCGGTCCCCAGTGCCCGTATTGGGTGCCTTCAGGTAGGCTTGCTGCGCCCAGGTGCCCGCGCTGCGGCGAAACACCAGCACAGCGCCCGCATCCGCAGCGGCGGTGTTGGCCTGGTCGCCATTGAATCCGCGCGCATTGCTGTCGTCCCGGTACGACGGCACCACCAGCGTGTTGCCGTCGCTGGACATGGCCAAGTTGTTGCCAAACCGGTGGGGGGTACGGGTGTTGGAAGCTTTCAAGTACGCCTGCGACTGCCAGACGCCACCTGCGCGAATGAACACAAACACCGCGCCAGAGTTGAGTGCCAGGGTGTTGCGCGGTGGCGGCACGACGAAGGTGCCTGTGTAGTTGCTGCTGTCTCCATCCGTGCCAACCGCCAGCGTGTTGCCGTCGCCTGACAGGATGACCGACACACCGAAGCGGTCCTGCGCTTGGGGACTGGGGGCCTTCAGATAGGCCTGCTGCGACCATGCCCCCGCATTGCGCTGGAACACATAAGCCGCACCGGCATTGGTCAAGGCGTCGTCTGCAGGATCACTCGCCAGGGCGCTGCGCTCAAAGAACGCACCCACCGCCAGGGTGTCGCCCGCGCCCGACAGGCTGAGGTAGATGCCGAAGAAATCTCCCGCACCGGCGTTGGATGCCTTGAGGTAGCTTTGCTGTGCCCAGCTGGTGCCCGTGCGGGCAAAGACGTAGGCCGCCCCGGACGCAGCATAGGCTGCATTGCCGTGTGTTCCGGTCAGGTCACCATCCTCGTTATAGGCCCCGACCGCCAGGGTGTTGCCGTCGTTCGAGAGGGCTACGAATGAACCGAAAAGATCGTCGGCATCTGCGTTGCTCGCCTTGATGAATGCCTGCTGCGACCAGACGGCGCCCGTGCGGGAATACACATAGACGGCGCCTGAGTTGCTGGCCAGGTTGTTGGTGGCGGGCATCGTCGCAAATGTGCCCTTCTGGTCGCCGCTCTCGCCATCCGCGCCGATGGCCAGCGTGTTGCCGTCGGCAGACAGCGCCACGGCATTGCCAAAATAATCGTTGGCCTCGCCGTTGGGGGCGGCAATGCGCGCCTGCTGCGACCACGTGGCGCCACTCTTCGTGAAGACGTACACCGCGCCGGTGTTGCCTCCCTCGCCATAGGCCCCCACGGCCAAGGTGGTGCCGTTGCTGGACAAGGCCACGCGGTTGCCAAAGCGGCCTTCGGCGGTGGTCGCCGACGCTTTGAAGTACCCAACGGCGCGCACCATGTCGGCCGCCACAGACGTCGACGGGGCGCTGCAACCACCCGCATTGCAGGCCTGCACGGTGTAGGTGGCATTCAGCCGCAGGTGCAGCAGCACCGGTACTGCATAGGTCAGCCCTGTGGTGGCGGTGGACCCGATCTGCACGGGTGTCAGCGGGCCTGCGCCATCCGGGTCCTCGTACACCGTGTAGCTGGTTGCACCCGGCGCCGAAGTCCACGAAAAGATCAGCGCCTTCGTCCCGTAGCCAACGCCCAGGCCACCCGGCGCCGGAGGAGCTGGCGGCGGTGGGGGCGGTGGCGGAGGCGGCGTATAGATCGTGCTGCAAAGCACCCTCACCTGGGTGACCGGCGCCACAGCGACTCCGGTGCCAGCTTCGACCGTACAGGCCTGATCCACAGGCTGCGCATACACCGTGACCGCATAGGCGCTGCCGTGAGACACCGGCGATGCAAACCGGAAAGCGCCGTTGTCAGTCAGCAGCAAATCTGCAGCGCCGTTCAGCCGCAGCCTCAGCCCCCCCACTAGGCCCGTGACGGTCCCACCCACCACATAGGTGTTGGTGGTGCAGGTCACCAGGATGTTGGTGACCGGGCCTGTCACCACGCCCGAGCCGTTTTCCACCACGCAGGTCTGCCCCACCGGCTGGGTGCGCACAACAATGTTGTAAGCCTGCCCCTGCGCAACATTGGTGACGTAACTGCCGCTGGCCGTGATGCTCACTTCCGCACCCGCTCCGTTGGCGAGTACCAGGGTGCCCGTCAGCCCCGTCACCGTGCCCCCCACCGGATGCTGCACCGCGGAGGGCGGTGGTGGGGGAGGCGGTGGCTCGGCAGAGTCCCCACCACCGCCTCCGCAAGCTGCCAGGACGCCTGCCATGACCAGAGGCAACGCCCATGCCGCACCGGCAAGCCTCACACGCAGGGCCTCAGCCATGGCAGAAAAATTTCGATACATCAAGGGTTCTCCGGGTCTGTGAACTGCATGGACACTTCAACCCCTCGGGAGGCACGAATAGGTCCGGCTCCCTCGTGCGCGTGCAGGCGGGGTGCCTGGAACTCTATGGCGGGAGAACGCGCAAGCGCACCCCCCTGAAGCAGGGTTGACGCAGAGAATGGAATGGCCCCATAGCGTTTGGCGGGACTCAGAACCCCGGGGTCGCGCCCAACCGACGAGACTGTCAGCCACCGCGCTGGCGGCTGTCTCGCTCAATGGCCCACGTAGCGCCCTGGCCGGTGGCTGATCCACAAGAACCCGCTCATCACCAGCACCGCCAGCACCGAATACGCCACACGGTCTACCGGCACCACCCACAGTGCGAGCAGCACGACGGTGCCATCGATCATCATCTGCACCTTGCCCGCACGCATGCCGTAGCGGCCTTGCAGGTACAGCGACACCACGGTGGCCCCGCCCAGGCTGGAGCGGTGGCGTGCCAGGAACAGGCAGCCCGTGCCCAGCAGCAACCCGCCCAGCAACGAGGCGAACAGCGGGTTCAGGTAGTCCACATGCATCACGTGCGGGAACAGCTCGGTCAGCAGCGACAGCAGGCCCACGCAGACAAAGGTCTTGATCGTGAACTCGCGCCCCATGCGCGTCCAGGCAAACCAGTAGAACGGCAGGTTGACCACAAAGAACAGCTTGCCGAACGAGATGCCGGTGACGTAGTGCAGCAAGAACGCCGCGCCCGCCGTGCCGCCCACCAGCAGCCCCGCCTGGTTGAACAGCATGAGCGCCATGGCCACGAACAGGGTGCCCGCGAACAGGGCCTGGGCGTCTTCAAAGGTGCCATGGCGCAGGGCGGATAGCGGCGGTGCAGCGTCGTGGGCGGGGGGCTGGGTATCGGGCATGGGCGTTCAGCGTTGGGGTGCGTGGCAAAGGCGCGGGGGCTTTCCGCCGGTGGAGTGCTGGGCACTTTGGGACAGCCCGGCGCGCGTCCAGCGTTCAGTCTGCAAGATGAGAAGCAAGCAACGCGCCAGTGCGGGCCAGTGCGCGAAGGTGCCGCTACTTCCCGCCCTTGAACTCCGGTGCGTCCGTGTCCGCCCCCGACTGCGTGCGCAGCACGAACTGGTCGGGCCCATAGACCACCGTGAAGACCTTGGACTGGTTGGGGGCCTCCAGGTAGCGCCAGTCGGCCCAGGTCTCCTTTTTCAGCTCGTAGGGCGTGACCTTGGCGGGCTTGCCCAGCAGGCGGCGCACCTCGTCCATGCGCATGCCGGGCGACACGCGCGCAAAGGTCTCGGGCGTGAGTACCTGGCGCAGCGCGGTCATGCGGCCGTCGGGGCCGATGGTGATCATGTAGTTGACCTGGCCGGCAGGCTGGCGGTTGTACTCGAAGGTGCGCGCGCCACCGGGCTCGTCCCACACGTTCTCGGGGGCGCCGAAGCGGTCGCGCACGTCGGCTTCGGTCGAAACGCCCTCCTTGAGTTCGCTGATGCGTTGCGGGTCGCAGGCGGCAAGCACCAGCAGGGAAAGGGTGGCGGCCGCCAGGGCAGCGGAGCGATATATCAAGCGCATAAATTCGTCCCGGTAAAATCTTGGACCTTCGGTGCATCACTGTGCCTGACGCGTTCCAAGAAAGAGTTCACAGTCCATGTCTATTTTCCGCCGCCCCGACTACCAATCCGACGCCACCCAGTTCATCAACCAGCTCAAGGCGAGCCGTCCCGAACTGGACCAGCAGCAACAAGCCGGCCGTGCCCTGCTGTGGGACAAGCAGGTGGACCGCAAGATCTGGGGCGAGTACCGCGACGCCCAGGTGGCCCAGAAGCCCTACGTATACCAGACCAACGCCGATTGAGCATCTTTTGAGCCGCAAGCGCAGATATTTATTGCGCTGATAGCTCCTGATTCAATAGCAAACCATGACCACTGCGAACGCAGCCGAAGCGGCAGACTCGCCCGGCGCGCCCTCGCTGGACGCGGCGGGCATGCCCGTGGTGGTGGACCAGGTGGCCTTGGCCCGCCTGTACGGCGAACCGCTGTTTGCGCTGCCGCAGGACCTGTACATCCCGCCCGACGCGCTCGAAGTCTTCCTCGAAGCCTTTGAAGGCCCACTGGATTTGCTGCTGTACCTGATCCGCAAGCAGAATTTCAACATCCTCGACATCCCCATGGTGGGGGTGACCAAGCAGTACCTGGCGTATGTGGACGAGATCCGCAGCCGCAACCTGGAACTGGCAGCCGAGTATTTGCTGATGGCCGCCATGCTGATCGAGATCAAGTCACGCATGCTGCTGCCGCCCAAGAAGCAGGCAGAAGGCGAAGAACCCGAAGACCCACGTGCCGAGCTGGTGCGCCGCCTGCTCGAATACGAGCAGATGAAGATGGCTGCCGCACGCCTGGGGCAGATGCCGCAATATGGCCGCGACTTCCTGAAAGCCCAGGTCTACATCGAGCAAAGCCTGCAGCCGCGTTTTCCGGACGTGCATGTGGTGGAGCTGCAGGAGGCCTGGCGCGACATCCTCAAACGCGCCAAGCTGGTACAGCACCACCGGATCACGCGCGAGGAACTCAGCGTGCGCGAATACATGAGCATGGTGCTCAAGACCCTGCAGGGCCGGCGTTTTGTGGAGTTTGAAGAACTCTTCGAGCCCGAAAAAGGCAGCACCGTGCTGGTGGTGACCTTCATTGCGCTGCTGGAGCTGGCCAAAGAGACGCTGATCGAGATCACGCAGGCCGAAGCGTTTGCGCCCATCTACGTGCGCCTGGCCTACACGCCGGCCTAGGGCCGCCTTCCACTGTTCACCGCCCTGGCCGGTGGCCGTGGCATTACCCCCTTCACACGCAAGCCATGGCATCCCACGACTTCGACGTTCTCATCGTAGGCAGCGGCCTCGCCGGCCTCTCGGCCGCCCTGCACCTGGCGCCCACGCACCGCGTGGCCGTGATCACCAAGCGCACGCTGCAAGATGGATCGAGCGGCTGGGCCCAGGGCGGTATTGCCGCCGTGCTGGCCGACGACGACAGCTTTGCCGCGCACATCGAAGACACGCTGGTGGCCGGCGCAGGCCTGTGCGACCTGGCCACCACACGCTTTGTGGTGGAAAACGCACCCGCATCAATCGCCTGGCTGCGCCAGCTGGGCGTGCCCTTCACACTCGAAGGCGACCAGTTGCACCTCACGCGCGAAGGCGGCCACAGCGCGCGCCGCATTGCCCACGTGACCGACGCCACCGGCGCGGCCGTGCAGCGCACGCTGATCGACGTGGTGCGCGCCACGCCCGGCATCACGCTGTTCGAGCAGCACACGCTGGTGGACCTGATCACCACGCGCAAGCTGGGCTTGCCGGGTAACCGCTGCCTGGGGCTGTATGCGCTGGACAGCGACACCGACGAGGTCGTCACCTTCCGCGCACCGCAGACCATTCTGGCCACGGGCGGCGCAGGCAAGGTGTACCTGTACACCACCAACCCCGACACCGCCACGGGCGACGGCATTGCCGCCGCCTGGCGCGCGGGCTGCCGCGTGGCGAACATGGAATTCATCCAGTTCCACCCCACGGGCCTGTACCACCCGCACGAAAAATCCTTCCTCATCAGCGAGGCGGTGCGCGGCGAGGGTGGCAAGCTGCTGCTGCCCCCCTCGGCGGGTGGCACGCGCTTCATGCTCGACCACGACCCGCGCGCCGAACTGGCCCCGCGCGACGTGGTGGCCCGCGCCATCGACTTCGAGATGAAAAAACACGGCCTCGATTGCGTGCACCTCGACATCTCGCACCAGAGCCCCGCGTTTTTGCAAGAGCACTTCCCCAACATCCTGGCCCACTGCGCGTCGCTGGGCATCGACATCACGAAGGAGCCCATCCCGGTGGTGCCCACCGCCCACTTCACCTGTGGCGGCGTGCTGACCGACCTGGCGGGCCGCACCGACCTGCCCGGCCTATACGCCGTGGGCGAGGTGGCCTGCACCGGCCTGCACGGCGCCAACCGCCTGGCCAGCAACTCGCTGCTCGAATGCATGGTGTTTGCACGCGCCGCCGCGCAGGCCATCGCCGCAGCGCCGACCACAGAACTGCCCACCGTGCCCGCCTGGGACGACAGCCGCGTGACCGATGCGGATGAATCCGTCGTCATCTCCCACAACTGGGACGAGCTGCGCCGCTTCATGTGGGACTACGTGGGCATCGTGCGCACCAACAAGCGCCTGGAGCGCGCCGCGCACCGCATTGCGATGCTGCAGGGCGAGATCCAGGAGTTCTACGCACACTTCCACGTCACGCGCGACCTGCTGGAGCTGCGCAACCTGGTGCAGGTGGCCGACCTCATCGTGAAAAGCGCCCAGCTGCGCCGCGAAAGCCGGGGCCTGCATTTCAGCCGCGACTACCCCGAGGTGGCAGCGCCTGCCGCCCCCACCATCCTTGTTCCGCCGGTGAAATGAAACACCCCCTGAGTCGCTTCGCGCCTTCCCCCTCAAGGGGGACGACACCCTCACGGCGGGACGGCCCTTGCTCGGTGTCCCTCGCCCTGGCGGCGCCAGTTGTATGGGCCGATGCCTCAGCACACCACGCGCAAGGACACTCATGACATATAGCGTCAAAGAAATTTTCTACACCCTGCAAGGCGAAGGCGGCCAGGCGGGCACGCCCGCCGTGTTCTGCCGCTTTGCAGGCTGCAACCTCTGGACGGGCCGCGAGCAAGACCGTGCGCAGGCCATCTGCCAATTCTGCGACACCGACTTTGTGGGCACCGACGGCACGCTGGGCGGCAAGTTTGAGACAGCCGCCGCTTTGGCCGAGCTGATCGCTGCGCAATGGCCTGCGGGCGCGAGCCACCGGCTGGTGGTGCTGACCGGCGGCGAGCCCCTGCTGCAGGTCGATGCAGCGCTGATCGACGCGCTGCACGCCCAGCAGTTCCGCATCGCCGTCGAAAGCAACGGCACGGTTGCCGCCCCCGAAGGCATCGACTGGCTGTGCATCAGCCCCAAGGCCGGTGCCCCGTGGGTGCAGCGCAGCGGGCAGGAGCTGAAACTGGTCTGGCCCCAGCCCGGCTTTGACCTGCAGGCGCTGGAGCAGGACACGCAGTTCACCCACCGCTTTCTGCAGCCCATGGACGGCCTGCTGCAGCGCCAGAACACTGCCGCCTGCATTGACGCCTGCCTGGCCCACCCTGCATGGCGATTGAGCCTGCAAACCCACAAGCTCACCGGCATCCGGTGACGCGGTTTTCTTTTCTGGTTCCCGTATGTTGTTCACCATCTCCCAGCGCTTTTTCTTCGACGCCGCCCACACCCTGCGCCGCGAGATCGAGGCCGAAGGCAGCCGTCGCGTACACGGCCACACCTACCACGCCGAAGTGTTCCTGTCCGGCCCGCGCGACCCTGCCACCGGCATGGTGCTGGACCTGGGCCTGCTGCGCCAGGGCCTGGCCGTGGTGCGCGAGCAGCTGGACCACCACATGCTCGACGAAGTGCCCGGCCTTGGCACACCCACGCTGGAGAACCTGTGCCTGTTCATCGCCCAGGCGCTGCCCGCCGACCTGCGCGCCAGCCTGAGCCGCGTGCGCGTGTGGCGCGAGGCGCTGGGCGACAGCTGCGCGCTGGACTTTCCACAGCCCTGACCGGCCATGGCCCTGCCACCGGCAGGCCACCCTCCACAAGTTCACAGACTTCACCCAAGGAAGCCCGATGTTCCGCACCCTGCTCAAATCCAAGATCCACCGCGTGGCCGTGACCCAGTGCGAGCTGCACTACGAAGGCTCCTGCGCCATCGACGAAGACCTGCTGGATGCCGCCAACATCGCAGAGAACGAGCAGATCCACATCTGGAACATCAACAACGGCGAGCGCTTTGTCACCTATGCCATCAAGGGCCAGCGCGGCAGCGGCATGATCTCGGTGAACGGCTCGGCCGCACGCCGTGCTGCAGTGGGCGATCTCATCATCATTGCGGCCTTCGCCCAGGTGCACGAAGACCAGGTGGCCGCGCACCAGCCGCAGCTGGTGTTTGTGGACGACCACAACCGCCAGACGGAACTGCGCCACGCAGTGCCCACGCAGGCCCTGTAACGATGGCGCCGACCCATGACGCTCTGGTGGCCCGCAGCCTGGCTGCCGTTTGGCACCCGTGCACCCAGATGAAGCGGCACGAGGCCCAGCCCCCCGTGGCGATTGCCCGCGCGCAGGGCCCGTGGCTCTACGGCACCGATGGGAACCGCTACCTGGACGGCATCAGCTCCTGGTGGGTCAACCTGTTCGGCCACAGCCACCCACACATCCAGGCCGCGCTAGTGGACCAACTGGGCCAGCTAGACCACGTGATGCTGGCGGGCTTTACCCACGCGCCCGTGGTGGAGTTGTCCGAGCGCCTGGCCGCCCTCACCGGCCTGGGCCATGCGTTCTATGGCAGCGACGGCGCAGCCGCCACCGAGATCGCCCTGAAGATGAGCGCGCACTACTGGCGCAACACCGGTCGCCCCGCCAAGAGCCGCTTTGTGGGCCTGGCCGGTGGCTACCACGGCGAAACCGTGGGCGCTCTGGCCGTGACCGACATTGCGATCTTTCGCGAAGCCTATGCCCCGCTGGTGCGCCTGGCCGACACCGTGCCCAGCCCTGACGCACGCGGTGCGGCACCGGGGGAGACCGCACAGGACGTGGCCCGACGCGCCGCTGCCGCGCTGGAAGCATGGCTGCAGGAGCACCACACAACCACCGCCGCCTTCATCGTCGAGCCCCTGGTGCAATGTGCGGCCGGCATGGCGATGCACGACCCCGAATACCTGCGCCTGGCACGTGCGCTGTGCAGCCGCTACGAGGTGCACCTGGTGGTAGACGAAATCGCCGTGGGCTTTGGCCGCACGGGCACCATGTTCGCCCACCAGCAGGCCGGAATCCGGCCGGATTTCATTTGCCTGTCCAAAGGCCTCACGGGCGGCACACTGCCGCTGTCGGCCGTGCTCACCACCGATGCGGTGTACGCCGCGTTCTACGACGACGATGTGGCGCGGGGCTTTCTGCATTCGCACTCCTACACCGGCAACCCGCTGGCCTGCCGCGCGGCGCTGGCCACGCTGGAACTGTTTGAGCAACTGGATGCACTGAAAACCAACAAGGCACTGGCGCAGCGCATCGATGTGGCCTGTGCACCCCTCACGCAGCACCCGCGTGTGCGGTATACACGGCGGCTGGGAATGATCTGGGCCTGGGATGTAGACACTACCCTGCCCGACTTTGCGCGCCGTTACCACCAGCACGCCATGGCACGCGGATTGGTACTGCGACCCATTGGCAAAACGCTGTACGCCATGCCGCCCTATGCGCTCGACGACGAGGCCGTCCAGTGCCTTGCCAGCGGCGCGCTTGATGCGCTGAACGCCACCCTGCAGGAGGAAAGTTGATGATGGGATGTTTTGTGACCGGCACCGACACCGGTGTCGGCAAGACGCTGGTGTCCGCCGGGCTGCTGCACGCTCTGGCGCGCCACCACCGCCGCGTGGTGGGCATGAAGCCCGTGGCGGCTGGCCTGGTGCCCTGGGGGGACGACTGGGCCAGTGAAGACGCGATTGCGCTGCGCTCGGCCTCTACCCTGGCCGTGCCGCCATCGCTGGACAACCCCGTGCTACTGCCCGACCCGCTCTCGCCCCACATCGCCGCGGCGCGGGCGGGTGTGCAGATCGACATCGCTGCCATCGTCGCCAGCTACCAAACGCTGGCCGCTCAGGCCGACGCCGTGGTGGTGGAAGGAGCAGGCGGCTTTCATGTGCCGCTCACCGATACGCTGACTGGCGCAGACCTTGCCCAGGCCCTGGCCTTGCCGGTGGTGCTGGTGGTGGGTTTGCGGCTGGGCTGCCTGAACCATGCGTTGCTGACCGCCGAGGCCATCCGTGCGCGGGGCCTCACGCTGGCGGGCTGGGTGGCCAACCGCGTGGACCCCGACATGGAGGCGGTGGAGGACAACATTGCCTACCTGCGCACCCGGCTGGGTGCACCGCTGCTGGCCGATGTGCCGCACCAGGAGCTACCCGAACCCGGCAGCCTGGTGTTTGATTTGCCCAAGGACTGGCGATGACAAGCGCCACGGCACCACAAACGTCGTGGCTCGACGAGATCCCCGCGCGCCTGGCCGACATCGAACGCGCCCACCTGCTGCGCCGCCGCCGTGTGGTGCAGCCCGCCGGCGGTGCCCGCCTGCTGGTGGACGGCCGGCCCATGCTGGCCTTTTGCAGCAACGACTACCTGGGCCTGACCGGCCACCCTGCGCTGGCCGAAGCCGCGCGCGAGGCCACACACCACTATGGCGTGGGCTCGGGCGGCTCGCCGCTGGTCAGCGGCCACAGCGCTGCCAACGATGCGCTGGAGCACGATCTGGCGGCCTATGTACAACTGCCCCGGGCCCTGTACTTCTACGCGGGCTATGCCACCAACACCGGCATCATCCCCGCGCTGGTGGGTGACGGCGATGCGCTGTTCTCCGATGCACTCAACCACGCCTGCCTGATCGACGGTGCCCGACTGTCGCGCGCCACCATCCACCGCTATCCCCACGCCGACCTGGCAGCGCTGGAAGCGCAGCTTGCCGCCAGCCCCGCTCGGCGCAAGCTGGTGATCAGCGATGCGGTGTTCAGCATGGACGGCGATCTCATCGACATCCCAGCCCTGCTCGCGCTGTGTGAGCGCTACGACGCGCTGTTGTTGCTGGACGATGCCCACGGCTTTGGCGTGCTGGGCCCCCAGGGGCGCGGCAGCCTGGCACAGGCGGGGCTGACGAGCCCCCACGCCTCGCACCGCGTGCTGTACATGGCCACGCTGGGCAAGGCAGCGGGCGTGGCGGGCGCTTTTGTGGCCGGCGATGCAGCCCTCATCGAATGGCTGCTGCAAAAAACGCGCACCTACATCTTTGCCACCGCCGCGCCACCGCTGCTGGCGAGCGCACTGCGCCAAAGCCTGCGGATCATGGAGGCGGCCGACGACCGGCGTGCACATCTGGACGGACTCATCGCGCAACTGCGCCAAGGCCTGTCCACATTGCCTGCATCGCTGGGCTGGCACCTGCTGCCGTCGCACACCCCCGTGCAGGCCCTGATCATCGGCAGCAACGAAGCGGCGCTGGCGGTGATGGAAGGCCTGCGCGCCAAAGGACTGTGGGTGCCTGCCATCCGCCCGCCCACCGT
Organism: Acidovorax delafieldii; assembly: GCF_007993815.1. Taxonomy (GTDB): domain Bacteria; phylum Pseudomonadota; class Gammaproteobacteria; order Burkholderiales; family Burkholderiaceae_C; genus Acidovorax; species Acidovorax delafieldii. The sequence continues at coordinate 335,713 of NZ_VJWE01000015.1, read as the reverse complement.
GCCAGCGGGCACGGCGCGGCTGCGCATTGCGCTGTCCGCCGCGCACACCACCGACGATGTGGCGCAACTGCTGGCCGCGCTGCATGCGCTGGCGACACCGTTGATGAGTCGCTGACAAGCCGCAGTACCATGCACAGCCCAGGCGCCCTGCCAATGCAGGCCCTCCCCTATCCTTCCAGCGAGACGATTCCATGCCCCACCTGACCATCGAATACTCGGCCAACCTGCCCCACTACCCCGAAGCCGAAACCTTGACGGCCCTGAACTCCGCCCTGTGCGCACATCCCCAGGTGCAGGACGAGGCCGACCTGAAGACGCGCTTCATCGTGGCCGACAGCTTCGAGATCGGCATCGCGCCCGCCAACCGCGCCTTTGTGCACGCACAACTGCGCCTGCTGTCAGGCCGCACGCCCGAGGCCAAGAAGGAGCTGTCCGACCTCATTGCCGCGGTACTGCGCGAGCGCACCCCCAAGCCCCAGGGCGTGATGGTGCAATTGAGCGTGGAGATCGTCGATATGGACCGGGGCTCGTACGCCAAAGAGCGGCTCTGACGCTGCGCTCCTGCCCCCCCGCCTCAGGCCCCGTCGCCTGCGTTGCCGGTGATCGGCTGCAGGATGCCCGTGATGTAGCTGGAGCAACACGGGGCCGCCAGGAACACGCCGGCGGGCGAAATCTCCTCGGGTTGCATCGGGCAGTCCAGACGTGTTGTGACGCCAACCTTTTCCACCTCTTTGGCCGGGCGCTCCGCCGGGATCCGCGGTGCCCACACCGGCCCAGGCGCCACCGCTTTCACGCGGATTCCCCGGTCGGCAAGTTATGCGCCAGCCCCTGGGTAAAGGCATGGATCGCACCCTTGGTGGCCGGGAGCGAAGGGGACGGAGGCGGTCATGGCGGAATGTCTTTCTGCCGACAGGGGCTCCAGGTCAACCGGAGCCAAAAAAAGGGGCGCCTGGGCTTCAAGGCCAGTGCGCCCACGGTGGTACGGACGGCGAGTTCAACGACCGGGCCGGGGCAGCACACACTGCCCCGGCCCGGCCGCGTCAGTCGCAGCAACGGTCAGCTGGCATCCTTGGACTTGCCGGTATTGCCCTGGTTGCCGCCAGACGCAGTGCTGGATGCGCTCTGGGAGCCCGCACCTTTCTGGTTCTGCTGACCAGGCTGCTGCTGGCCCGAACTGCCGCTGGTGCGTGTGGATCGCCACTGGCTGAAGTCATCCGAGAACTTCTGGTAGCGCTCCTTGCGCCAGCTGTCGTAGTCGTCATCCAGCATGCGCAGTTGCTCGTCGCGCCACTGCTGGTAGTCGGGATCGCGGTGGCCGCGGCTCTGCTGGGCGGGCGGTGCATTGCGGGTGAAGCCATAGGCGTTGCCGTAGCCACCCTGGCCGCGTTCATCGTCGCGATAGGGCGAGGCAAAGCGCCCTTCGTCATCGCGAAAGCCCTGGCTCTCGTACGGGGCGCCCCATGCCTGGTGCTGACGGGCTGGGCCGTTGTCGTAGCCTGAGCGGCCCTGAGGCCCATACGCGCCAAAGCTTTCGCGCCCGGTGCGTGGGTAGCCCTGCGATTCGCCACGGCTGCGGTTCAGGCCGTACTGGCCGTAGCGTTCGTGGCCATTGCGTTCTTGCTCATAGCGGTCGCTGCGGTCATTGCGGTTCTCGAACTCCTGGCGGTAACCGCCAGGGCTGCTGCCGCGATGGTCTTCGCTGCCGTAGCCCTGGTGGTCACCGCGCTCGGTAAAGCGCATGTCGTCGGCATCGCGGCCCATGCCATGGCGGGAAAAGTTGCTGTCGTCGCTGTCTCTGTAGCCCATGGTGCTCTCCTTGCGGTCAATGGGAATATCAAAAGTTGAAAGTGAATAGGAATGGAAGGGTGCGGCTGGCCACATGCTGTTGTGGCCTGCCTGGTCTCAGGGCTGGCTCTTGTGCGAATCGCGACTGCCTTGCTGCTTCTGGTCGCGGCCCTGCGCGTGTGTGTCGGCGTCGTTGCGGGCACCTTGCTGGCGGTGGGTGTTGCCGCCCGTGCTCTGCTCGGCCTGCTGCTGCCCGGCGGGCGACTGGCGCTGAGACGAAGGAGTGTTGGGCTGGTTCTGCGGGTTGTTTTGAGACATGGTGGCTCCTGTCGAAGTGGTTGAACAAAGGTGGCACACAAAGCCTGCAAAGGCGTCTTGTGTGGGTTCATGTTCGAGGGGCACCGCAGCGCTTTTTGTAGGCCGTGTCCTATAGGCCTGTGGGCCAGGTGCGATGCGGTGTAAGCAAGCGCACAGCAGGTAGCGGGATGCAAAAGGGGGCATTTGCCAGACCGCAGCAACCGGCCTTGCCAGGCCGGTGCGGTCAGGCTGGGTGGGCGCCATGCAAGCGCCTACAGCCCGGGCAAGCAGCGTCACATCCTGATGCACAGGATGCGCGTTGGAACGCTCGGCCCGCTGACTGAACGACCACCGAAGGCAACACACCCACGGCCTGATCCACTGCGCTGAACGGCCCCTGCGGCGGCCGCCAAACACCTGGGGGCGGGACGCCAACAGGGAGGTTGCGAAAAAAGGACTGGCTACGCGTCCAGCGTGGCGTCCAGCCAGCCGCGCAGGCTGTTGATGAACGCCCAGCCTTGCACGCGGGGGATGTCGGCCACGCGCAGCACGGCCTCCACCACGTGGCCGTCCTGCAGTGCCACGGCGCGGCCCACGCCGGGCAGCAGGCCGCAGGACAGGGGCGGCGTCACCCAGCGCCCATCGACGAGCGCGGCGATGTTGCCGAAGGTGCCTTCGGTGATCTCGCCCGCCTCGTTCCACAGCACCGTGTCGAACACGCCGGGGGTGGTGGGTGCAAACGCCGCGTAGTGCGCGCGCCGCGTGGTCTTGTAGCGCACAAACTCGCTGTGTGCGGCTGCAAAGGAGCGCAGCGCCAGTTGCAGGCGCACAGGCACTGCCGTGGTCTGCAGCGCAAAGGCCTCGGCGCGTGCGCTGCCGTCCGCCGCCAGCAGCAGGCGCACCCGCCAGTCGCCATCGCGGTGTTGCAGGGCGGCAATCTGCAGCTCCTGGCGCACCGCATGGGCGTTGAACACAAAGCCGAAATGCGCAGCCGCCTCGCCCATGCGGCGCACATGCTGGTCGGCGTGCACGAATTTTCCGTGGTGCAGGCCCAGGGTTTCGAGCACCTCGAACGGAGCGCTGGCCCGCTCGACAAAGGCGCGCTTGTGGTGCCACTCGGCCCATTCGGCGCCCGCCCCGGCACCCGAGGTGATGCCGCTGCCAATGCCGCAGGTGGCTTTGGCAACGCCGGGGGAGGTATCCGCACCCGTACCCACGCCACGCAGCACCACGGTGCGGATGGGCACATTGAACGTGGCCGCCACCGGGTGCAGGCCGTCCGGCCCCGCCGCCCCGCCAGGCCGCACCACACCCACCGCGCCGCAATACACACCGCGCGGCGCGGGCTCCAGCGCGCGGATCATCTGCATGGCGCGCACCTTGGGCGCCCCCGTGACGGAGCCACAAGGGAACAGCGCCGCAAACACATCCGTCAGCGTGGTTCCGGGCCGCGTGCGCGCCGTCACGTCCGAGGTCATCTGCCACACCGTGGGCAAGGCCTGCGTGGCAAACAGCGCAGGCACCTGCACGCTGTGCGGCAGCGCAATGCGCGACATGTCGTTGCGCAGCAGGTCCACGATCATCACGTTCTCGGCACGCTCCTTGGGCGCCGTGCGCAGGTGCTCGGCCTGCTGCGCGTCCTGCTCGGGGGTGGCGCCGCGCGGGGCCGTGCCCTTCATCGGGCGGGCCAGCAGGGTGCCGCCTTCCGGCGCGTCCAGCCAGTCAAAAAACAGCTCGGGCGACACCGACAGCACTTGCTCGTCACCCGCCTGCAGGTAAGCGGCATAGCCCCCGGGCTGCGCGCGCAACAGTGCAGCAAACAGGGCCTGCGGCGAGCCCTGAAGCGTGCCGCGAAAGGGCGCGGTGTAGTTGACCTGGTACAGCTCACCCGCCGCGATGGCCTGCTGGATCTGCGCCAGTGCGGCGTCAAATTCCTCGCGCTCGGGGCTGTCGTCCCACATCACCTGCGCAGGGGTTGCTGCTGCCGCCGCATCCGCCGCGTCGTCGGTCCCGGGTTGGGGCGCGTCGTACACGGCAAACCAGGCCAGCGGGCCGTCGGCCGCATGGGTCTGCAATGCGGCATCGAAGGCCGGGGCGGCCTCGTAGCGCACATGGCCCACGCACCAGCGTCCTTGCTGTGCGGCGGCAAACACGGCGTCGAGCACACCGCGCACCTCGTGCAGTGCCTGGGCCACCAGCACCTCGCGCGGGGCCTCGAAACGGTGGCGCAGGCGCGCGGCGCCTGCGCTCAGCGGCTGGGTGAAGTCAATGTGGCAACTAGAAGTCAAAGCAGGCGGAGGCGCTAGTGGATCATGCGCCTTTAGCTATCAAAACATGAGCAAACTTCAACGCGTCGTGCGCACTCAGGCAGCGCCCAGGTGGGGCAACAGTGCGCCGGTGGGCTGACCGTTCTTGAGCGCCGCTGTGAAGGCCAGCATGCGGTCAATCGGCTGACGCGCACGCGGAATCAGTGCGGGGTCCACGTGAACAGCGTTCGCACCGGTCTCCAGCACCCGGGCCACATCGGCCAGGCCGTTCATCGCCATCCAGGGGCAGTGCGCACAGCTCTTGCAGGTGGCGCTGTTGCCCGCCGTGGGCGCTTCGTAAAACGTCTTGCCGGGGTTGAGCGTGCGCAGCTTGTGCATCATGCCGTTGTCGGTGGCCACGATGAACTCGGTGGCGTCCATCTCGCGCGCGGCCTTGAGGATGGCGCTGGTGGAGCCCACGGCGTCGGCCAGGGCCACCACGTCGGCGGGGCTCTCGGGGTGGACCAGCACCTTGGCATGCGGGTGCTGCTGCTTGAGCAGCTCCAGCTCCAGCGCCTTGAACTCGTCATGCACGATGCAGGCACCGTTCCAGAACACCATGTCGGCGCCCGTCTCACGCTGGATGTAGGCGCCCAGGTGGCGGTCGGGCGCCCACAGGATCTTCTGGCCTGCGGCCTTGAGCGCGCTCACGATGTCGAGCGCACAGCTCGATGTGACGAGCCAGTCCGCGCGCGCCTTCACGGCCGCGCTGGTGTTGGCGTAGACCACCACGGTGCGGTCGGGATGCTGGTCGCAGAACGCGCTGAATTCGTCGATGGGGCAGCCCAGGTCCAGCGAGCAGGTGGCGTCCAGATCGGGCATGAGCACGGTCTTTTCCGGGCTCAGGATCTTGGCCGTCTCGCCCATGAACCGCACGCCGCTCACCACCAGGGTCTGCGCCGCGTGGTCCCGGCCAAAGCGGGCCATCTCCAGCGAATCGCTCACCAGGCCGCCGGTTTCCTCGGCCAGGTCCTGCAGGTCCGGGTGCACGTAGTAGTGCGACGCCATGACCGCGTTCTTTTCCTTGAGCAGGCGACGGATCTTGTCCTTGAGCGCGGCACGCTCCGCCTGCGAAGGTTCGGGCGGCACACGCGCCCAGGCGTGTTTGGTGGAGCAGACGGAGCCCGACGTCGCCTCATCGGGCTGCTCGTATTCGACGTCGATGCGGTGGAGGGTTGCGGTGCTCATGCCAGCTCCTGCAGGCGCATCGAAAAGTCGGTGGCCTTCACGTCCTTGGTCAGCGTGCCGATGGAGATGCGGTCCACGCCGGTCTCGGCCAGTTCGCGCAGGCCGTCGAGCGTGACGCCGCCCGATATTTCCAGAATCGCACGGCCCGCGTTGATGCGCACGGCCTCGCGCAGCTGGGCCAAGGGCATGTTGTCCAGCAGCACCATCTTGGCGCCGGCCTCCAGCGCCTCGGCCAGTTGCTCCAGGGTTTCCACTTCGATCTCGATGAACTTTGCCTGAGACGCCACCCGCTCAGCAGCGCGCAGCACGGCGGTCACGCCTCCCGCAGCGGCAATGTGGTTCTCTTTGATCAGCACCGCATCGTGCAGGCCAATGCGGTGGTTGGTGCCGCCGCCCACGCGCACGGCGTACTTTTGCGCCAGGCGCAGGCCGGGAATGGTCTTGCGCGTATCCACGATCTGGGCGCGGGTGCCAGCCACCACATCCACATAGGTACGGGTTTTGGTGGCCACTGCCGACAGCAGTTGCAGGAAGTTGAGTGCCGTGCGCTCGGCGCTGAGCAGCGCGCGGGCATTGCCTTCAAGCTCCAGCACCACCTGGTCGGGGGCGCAGCGCTGGCCCTCGGCCACATGCCAGGTGATCTGCACCGTGGGGTCGAGGGCGCGCAGCGCGGCGTCGGCCCAGGGGGCGCCGCAGATGACGGCGGCTTCGCGCGCCAGGATGCGCGCGCGGGCGCGGCGGGCGGGGTCGATCAGGCCGGCGGTGAGGTCGCCGGTGCCCACGTCTTCGGCCAGGGCGCGGGCCACATCGGCCTGGGCCAGGGCCTTCACTTCGGTATCGCTCATGGGGGTCTTTGCGGGGGAATGTGCGGAATATGGCGCAGCTGTCATGGGCCGCGAGCATACCGGGAACGCAAAGGCCACTGTGCCAGCGCTGGCCCATGGGGCCCGCGCTGGAAACCAATAAGTACACCCAGTATTGGTCGCATAGACTCGCGGCAATTTTTTGGCTCCACCGCGTTACATGACCGCCACCAGCCCTGTTTCCGCCACGCCCTATGGCACGCTGCCGCCTGCATCGCCCCTGCCCCAGCGCCGCCCCGTGAGCCTGCCGCGCCTGGCGCAGATGCGCGCGGCGGGCGAGAAGATCACCATGCTCACCGCCTACGATGCCACCTTTTCCGCCGTGGCTGATGCGGCGGGGGTGGAATGCATCCTGGTGGGCGATTCGCTGGGCATGGTGTGCCAGGGCCTGCCCAGCACGGTGGGAGTGACGCTGGACACCATGGCCTACCACACGGCCAGCGTGGCGCGCGGCCTGCACCGCGTGCAGGGCACGGCCTGGCTGGTGGCCGACCTGCCCTATGGCACCTATGCCGAAAGCCGCGAGCAGGCGCTGCGCAGCGCCTGCGTGCTGATGCAGGCGGGTGCACACATGGTCAAGCTCGAAGGTGGCGACTGGACGGCGGCCACGGTCGAATTCCTGGTGCAGCGCGGCGTGCCGGTGTGCGCCCACCTGGGCCTGACGCCGCAGACGGTGCACGCGCTGGGTGGCTACCGCGTGCAGGGCAAGACCGACGACGCGGCCCGCACGCTGCGCAAAGAGGCGCATGAGTTGCAGGACGCAGGCGCCGCCATGCTAGTGCTGGAGATGGTGCCCGCAGCGCTGGCCGCCGACATCACGGCCGAGCTGCCGCACTGCCACACCATCGGCATTGGCGCGGGCAACGGCACGGCCGGCCAGGTGCTGGTGTTGCACGACATGCTGGGCATGAACCTCGGGAAGATGCCGAAGTTCGTCCACAACTTCATGCAGGACGCGGGCAGCGTGCGCGGCGCCATGGAGGCGTATGTGCAGGCCGTGAAGCAAGGGCGCTTCCCGGACAACGCTGTACACGCTTGGTGAGCCCTTTTCCTATCTCCCTCTGACCCCTCCGACCCCATGCTGATTGCCCGCTCCGTTGCCGACCTGCGCCAGGCCCTGGCCCCCTACCGCCGCCCCGCCTTTGTGCCCACCATGGGCAACCTGCATGAGGGGCACATCGCCCTGGTGCGCCAGGCCAAGCCCCTGGGCGATGTGACCGTGGCCAGCATCTTTGTGAACCGTCTGCAGTTTCTGCCGCACGAGGACTTTGACAGCTACCCGCGCACCTGGGAGGCCGACTGCGCACAGCTGCAGGCCGCCGGTTGTGATGTGCTGTTTGCCCCGCGCGAGACGGACCTCTACCCCGAGCCCCAGACCTTCAAGGTGCACCCTGACCCGGTGCTGGCCGACATGCTGGAAGGCCATTTCCGCCCCGGCTTTTTTGTGGGCGTGAGCACGGTGGTGATGAAGCTGTTTGCCTGCGTGCTGGGCGCCACGGGCGGCACGGCCGTGTTTGGCAAGAAGGACTACCAGCAGCTCATGGTGATCCGCCACATGGTGCGGCAGTTTGCGCTGCCCATCGACATCGTGGCGGGCGATACCTGCCGCGCGGCCGACGGGCTGGCGCTGAGTTCGCGCAATGGTTACCTGGGCCTGGAGGAACGGCAGGAGGCCGTGGCCCTGTCGCAAGCATTGCAGCGGCTGGCGCAGCAGTGGCTGGGCGCCAGCGACCGCAGCGCGCTGGAGGCCCAGGCGCAAGATGCGCTGCGCGCCCGGGGCTGGGCGCCCGACTACCTCACGGTGCGCCGCCGGGCCGACCTGCTGCCCGCCACGGCCGACGATGCCGCGGGCACGCTGGTGGCGCTGGGTGCAGCGCGGCTGGGCAGCACGCGGCTGATTGACAACCTGGAGTTCTGATTAGCTATCATTTCCATAGCTATTAAGGCATGTACCACTAGCGCTTCCTGTCAAAAAGCCTTCTAACCAATTCAAATCCACCCGTTGCGGGCCAGCCACTGCACCAGCAAGCGGGTCACCACCTCGGGCTGCTCCATGGTCAGCATGTGGCCGCTGTCGGGCAGCAGGTGGTGTTCGGCGCCGGGCACCAGCGCCGCAATCTCTGCCGAGCATTCTGGCGGCGTGAGCTGGTCGGCCGCGCCACACACCACCAGCACGGGGCAAGCCACCTGCGGCAGGTGCACCCGCGCATCGGGCCGGTGGATCACGGCACGGTTCTGGCGCACCAGGTGGTCGGAGCCCGCGTCCAGTACAAAGTCCAGATAGGCCTGCACCAGGTCCGCCCTGGCGGCGTTCACGGGGTGGAAGGCCAAGGCCACGTTGGGCTCGATGACCTCGCGCATGCGGCCCTGTTCAAACAGCTCGATGGCGCCTTCGCGCAGGGCGCGCATGTCGGGCGTCTCGGGCCGCGCGGTGGTGCCCAGCAGCGCCAGCCCTGCCACACGCTGCGGCGCCTGGCGCGCGGCCTCCATGGCGATCATGCCGCCCATCGACGCACCCGCCAGCACCAGCGGCCCTGAGTGCTGCGCCAGCAGGCGTGCGGCAAAGTCTTCGATGCGGTGCAGGTTCACATCCTGGTGGGCGGTGGCGACCTCGGGGCGCAGCGCGGCGGGCAGCAGCGGCAGCACGCCGCGCCACATGCGTTCATCGGCGGCCAGGCCGGGGAGGAGCAGCAGTTGGGGGGATTGGGACATGGGCGAATCAGGGCATCACCAAGTTGGTGCGCAGTCAGAAAAACAGGCGGCCCCGGCAGCGGGGTACGGACCGCACATTGTGAACAGCCGATGACCGCTTGTCACCGCCCCCGGAATAGTTGCCCGCGATGGCTCGGGACTTGCTAGCATGGCCTGCATATGCCCATCCACGCCGCGCTCCACCACGTCACGCATTACCAATACGACCGGCTGGTAGGCCTCGGGCCGCAGACCATCCGATTGCGGCCCGCGCCCCACTGCCGCAGCAATGTGATTTCGTATTCGCTCAAGGTGGAGCCTGCGCAGCACTTCATCAACTGGCAGCAGGACCCGTTTGCCAACTACCAGGCGCGGCTGGTCTTTCCCGAGAAGACGCGCGAGTTCAAGGTCACGGTGGACCTGGTGGTGGAGATGGCGGTGTACAACCCCTTCGACTTCTTCCTGGAGCCCGAGGCCGAGAACATCCCGTTCAAGTACAGCAGCGATGTGCAGCAGGAGCTGGCGCCCTACCTGGCCACCGACCCGATGACACCGCTGGTGCAGGCCTATCTGGACAAGGTGGACCGCAGCAAGCAGCGCACCATCGATTTCCTGGTCAAGCTCAACCAGCAGGTATCGCAGGACATCCGCTACCTGATCCGCCTGGAGCCCGGCGTGCAGACACCCGAGGAAACGCTGCAAAAGGCCAGCGGCTCGTGCCGCGACTCGGGCTGGCTGCTGGTGCAGCTGCTGCGCCACCTGGGGCTGGCGGCGCGGTTTGTGTCGGGCTACCTGATCCAGCTCACGCCCGATGTGAAGGCGCTCGATGGCCCCAGCGGCACCGACCACGACTTCACCGACCTGCACGCCTGGTGCGAGGTCTACCTGCCCGGCGCAGGCTGGATCGGCCTGGATGCCACCAGCGGGTTGATGGCGGGCGAGGGCCACATCCCGCTCGCTTGCACACCCCAGCCCTCGGGCGCCGCGCCGATTGAAGGCGGCGTGGACAAAGCCGAGGTGGAGTTCAGCCATGAGATGCGCGTCACGCGCATCTACGAATCGCCCCGCGTGACCAAGCCCTACACCGAAGACCAGTGGCAGGCTGTGCTGGCGCTGGGCGAGCAGGTGGACGCCGACCTGGTGGCGGGCGACGTGCGGCTGACGATGGGCGGCGAGCCCACCTTTGTGGCCGTGGGCGACCGCGACGCGCCCGAGTGGAACACCGACGCGCTGGGCCCCACCAAACGCGGCTTTGCCACCGAACTCACGCACAAGCTGCGCGCCGAATACGGCCAGGGCGGCTTCCTGCACTTTGGCCAGGGCAAGTGGTATCCGGGCGAGCAGCTGCCGCGCTGGGCACTGTCGATCTGCTGGCGCGCCGACGGCCAGCCCGCGTGGCAGAACCCCGCGCTGTTTGCCGACGAACGCAACCCCTCGCACTACACCAGCGCCGACGCCGAGCGTTTTGTGCGCCACCTCACGCGCAAGCTGGGCGTGACGGACCGCTACATCCAGCCCGGTTATGAGGACACCTTCTACTACCTGTGGCGCGAGCGGCGCCTGCCGGTCAACGTGGACCCGTTTGACGCACGTCTGGACGATGAGCTGGAGCGCGCACGCCTGCGCCGCGTGTTCGAGCAAAAACTCGACAGCGTGGTGGGCTATGTGCTGCCACTGCAGGCGGGTGTGAGCGCAGGCACGCTGGCGGGCAGCGTGTGGAGTACCGGGCCGTGGTTCTTCCGCGATGACCGCATGCTGCTCATCCCCGGCGATTCGCCCATGGGCTACCGCCTGCCGCTGGACGCCCTGCCCTGGGTGAAGGCATCGGACACCGAGCACCTGATACCGCAAGACCCGACCGCGCCCCAAAGCCCGCTGGCCGCTGCCACCACGCTGCGGGCGCGGTATTCCGTGCCAGCAGGCCCGGTCACTGGCGACCGCGACCTGCCCTACCTGGCAGGCGCCACCGCCCCTGGCGAGGCACGGCGCGTAACGCAGAGCACTGCGGGTGGTGATAACGCGCGCCTGTCCGGTCAGCCCGACCCGCATGCGGGCGTGCAGCCACCCGGCAAGTTCCAATCGGCCGCAGGCCTGTCGCGCACGGCGCTGTGCGTGGAAGTGCGCGACCCGCGCCGCGCCAGCGGCCCCAAGGCCGAGAAGGTGGGCGAAAAGTACGGCGTGCTCTATGTCTTCATGCCGCCGCTGTCGCGCCTCCATGATTACCTGGACCTGCTGGCCGCCATCGAAGCCACGGCCGAAGAGCTGGGCATGAAGATCGTGCTCGAAGGCTACCCGCCCCCGCGCGACGCACGCCTGAAGGTGCTGGCAGTCACGCCCGACCCGGGCGTGATCGAAGTGAACATCCACCCCGCCAGCCACTGGAAGGAGCTGGTGCAGCACACCGAGTTTCTGTACCGGGCCGCGTGGGAGACGCGCCTGTCGGCCGAGAAGTTCATGACCGATGGCCGCCACACCGGCACCGGTGGCGGCAACCACTTTGTGATGGGCGGCGCCACACCGGCCGACTCGCCGTTCTTGCGCAAGCCCGAGCTGCTGGCCAGCCTGCTGCTCTACTGGCACAACCACCCCAGCCTGAGCTATCTGTTCAGCGGCCTGTTCATCGGCCCCACCAGCCAGTCGCCGCGCGTGGACGAGGCGCGCAACGACCAGCTGTATGAGCTGGAGATTGCACTGCGCGAGATCGAAACCAACCGCGCGGTCTACGGCCAGGACATGCCGCCCTGGCTGGTAGACCGCACGCTGCGCAACATCCTGGTGGACGTGACGGGCAACACGCACCGCAGCGAGTTTTCCATCGACAAGATGTTCTCGCCCGACAGTAGCACCGGCCGCCTGGGCCTGCTGGAGCTGCGTGCGTTCGAGATGCCGCCCCACGCCCACATGAGCGTGGTGCAGCAGTTGCTGCTGCGCGCACTGATCGCCCGCTTCTGGAAGACCCCCTACCGCGCCCCCGCCGCCCGCTGGGGCACCGAGCTGCACGACCGCTGGATGCTGCCCACCTTCATCCAGCAGGACATGCACGATGTGGTGGCCGAGATGAACGCCGCAGGCTACGCGTTTGACGCGGCCTGGTTTGCACCGCAGTTCGAGTTCCGCTTCCCCATGGTCGGCACGGTGAAATCGATGGGCGTGGAGCTGACCCTGCGCAATGCGCTGGAGCCCTGGCATGTGATGGGCGAGGAAGGCTCCGCCGGGGGCACCGTGCGCTATGTGGACTCGTCGCTGGAGCGCATCGAGGTGCGCGTGACGGGCATGAACGAAAGCCGCCATGTGGTCACCGTCAACGGCCAGCCGCTGCCGCTGCAAAGCACCGGCACCACCGGCGAGTTTGTAGCCGGTGTGCGCTACAAGGCCTGGAACCCGCCCTCGGCCCTGCACCCCACCATTGGCGCCCATGTGCCGCTCACGTTCGACATCGTGGACACCTGGATGAACCGCTCGCTCGGCGGCTGCCAGTACCACGTGGCGCACCCGGGCGGGCGCAACTACGACACCTTCCCAGTCAACGCGTATGAGGCCGAAAGCCGTCGCCTGGCGCGCTTCTCGCGCATGGGCCACACGCCGGGCAGGCTGGCGGTGCCGCCTGCGACCATTGAACTGCCGGGCAGCCGGGAGTTTCCGTTCACACTGGATCTGCGGCGCAAGATGCGGAGGTAGAGAAGCCCCCGTGAGTCGCCTGCGGCGCCTTCCCCCCAGGGGGACGACGCCCTTGCTGCGGGGCGGCCCTTGCTTGGCGTCTCTGGCATCGGCCCCGCCAGTTTCGACGGTGCGGGTTACCCGCAGAGTGTTGTCGACCAAATGCCCGAAAATCGAGCGCAGTGAACCACCTCAACGACAGCCTCCCCACCCCCGACCCTTCTGACAGCGCAGCCCAGTTGGCGGCTGCACTGGCGCCTGCTGCGGCGGCCGGGCATTTTGACGAGTTGCGGGGTGCCAGCGTGGCGGACGCCCCCAGCGCTGCCACTGCATCAGCCACTCCCAAATCAATAGCAAACAAGCCAGACATCACTAGCGCCTGGGCCCAATTCTTCGATCAATTGGGGCCCGAGGGCTTCCAGGACCTGGACCGGCGCATGCAGAGCCTGCAGCGCCAGGTGCGCGACAACGGCATCACCTACAACGTCTATGCCGACGCCGACGGCCCGCAACGGCCCTGGTCGGTGGACCTGTTTCCGTTGATCCTTTCGCAGGGCGACTGGGCACACATCGAGCGCGGTGTGCTGCAACGCGCACGCCTGCTCAACCGCGTGATGGCCGACGTGTATGGCCCGCAGGAGCTGCTGCGCAAAGGCCTGCTGCCCAGCGCGCTGGTGCAGGGCCACCCGGGCTACCTGCGCGCCATGCATGGCGTGCAGCCCGTGGGCGGCACCCATTTGCACATCGCGGCGTTCGACATGGCCCGCGACGCGCAGGGCGACTGGTGGGTGGTGACGCAGCGCACGCAGGCGCCCTCAGGCCTGGGGTATTTGCTGGAGAACCGGCTGCTCATCTCGCGCCTGTTCCCCGAGGCGTTCAGCCAGATGCATGTGCAGCGCCTGGCCGCCACCTACCGCGCACTGCTCGACGGGCTGCGGCAGATGAGCCCGGCGGGGGCGGATGCGCGCATCGTGCTGCTCACGCCCGGCCCGTACAACGAGACCTACTTTGAGCACGCCTACCTAGCGCGCTACCTGGGCCTCACGCTGGTGGAGGGCAACGACCTCACGGTGCGCGACGCGCGCCTGTACCTCAAGACGCTGCACGGCCTGCAGCCGGTGCACGGCATCCTCAAGCGCCTGGACGACGAGTTTCTGGACCCACTGGAGCTGCGCAGCGACTCGCGCCTGGGCGTGCCAGGCCTGCTGCAGGCCATCCGCGCGGGCAATGTGCTGGTGGCCAATGCGCCGGGCTCGGCGTTCCTCGAATCGTCGGCGCTGCTGGGCTTCATGCCCGCGCTGTCGCGCCACCTGCTGGGCGAAGAGCTGGCCCTGCCGTCGCTGCCCACCTGGTGGTGTGGCGAGCGCTCGGCCATGCAGGCGGTGCTGCCGCAGCTCGCGCACAGCGTGATCCGCCCCACCTGGCCCATGGCGCAGCGCGTGCCCGTGCTGGGCGGTGCGCTGTCGGCGCAAGACCTGGCGCAGTGGTCCGCACGCATCGAAGCCCAGGGCGACGAATACACCGTGCAGGCCCACCTGCCGCTGTCGCAAATGCCCACCTGGCGCAGTGACGCCGCTGAGGGTGCGGGCCAGGACGGTGGCCCCATCGCCCCCCGCTCGGTGATGCTGCGCGTGTTTGCGGTGTGCGACGGCCCCGGCTCGTGGCGCGTGCTGCCGGGCGGGCTGGCCCGCCTGGCCCAGGGCGACAGCGGCATTACGTCGATGCAGCGCGGCGGCAGCAGCGCTGATGTGTGGGTGCAGACCGATGGCCCCGTGGACACCACCACGCTGCTGGCCCACAACCAGGCCGCGCCCGCCGTGGTGCACCGCAGCCGCCAGGTAACCAGCCGCGCGGCCGAAAACCTGTTCTGGCTGGGCCGCTACACCGAACGCACTGAGAACGTCACGCGCCTGGCGCGCATCACGCTGCAATGCCTCAATGGCGAGGACCAGACCTCGCAGCCGCTGCTGACCTGGCTGAGCGCCATGGGCGTGAGCCAGGGGCTGGTGCTGCCGACCGTGCCTGCGGCCGGGCAGGCACGGCGCGTGTTCGAGCGCTCGCTGATCGCCGGGCTGACGCAGCCCGCGCAGGTGACCAGCGTGGGCTTCAACCTGCGCGGCATCCTGGGTGCAGCCTCGGCCGTGCGCGACCGTTTGTCGCAGGAACACTGGAACCTCATCGTGCGCGCCGAGGCGGAGTTTTTTGCGCCCCGCACAGGGGCCGAAGACGACGGCGACTATTCGCCGCTGGACGCGCTGCGCCAGCTGGAAGGGCTGAGCGGCCACACCGCCGCCATGACGGGCCAGCAGACCGACCGCATGACCCGCGACGACGGCTGGCGCCTGCTGTCCATCGGGCGCCACCTGGAGCGCCTGGGCTTTCTGGCCTCGGCGCTGGAAAGTGGCCTGCAGACCGGCGCCGTGCACGATGAGGGCGGCTTCGAGGCCATGGTGGCGCTGTTTGACAGCACCATTACCTTCCACGCGCAGTACCAGCAGCGGCGCGACATGCCCGCCCTGCTGGACCTGCTGGTGATCGACCGCGACAACCCCCGCTCGCTGGCCTGGGTCGCGCAGACGCTGCGCGGGCGCATTGCCAAGATCGAAGCGGCCGCGGGCACGCCCGGCGAATCCGCCGCCACGGGCATCCCCGAAGCGTCCGACCTGTCGCTGGTGGCCCTGTGCGCACAGGACGCCGAGGGGCGCCATGCAGCGCTGGAGGATTATCTGGGCCGGTGTGTGCGGGGCGTGATGGGCTTGTCGGATGTGCTGGCCACGCGCTACTTCACGCATTCGGCGGATGCACTTCGGCACAGCGTAGGAGCTTGACCATGAAGCTGCGCGTCATCCACGAAACGGTGTACCACTACAGCCCGGCGGTGCAAAACGCCCAGCACATGGCCCATCTGCGTCCGCGCACCGGTGTGGTGCAGCGCGTGCTGACCCACAGCCTGCAGGTGGACCCCGCCCCAACACAGTGCAACATGGTGCAGGACGTGTTTGGCAACACCCGCGCGTTCTTCAGCCTGCCGTTCACCCACGAGCAACTGCGGGTGCGCGCCGAAAGCCTGCTGGAGACCCTGCCCGTGTCCGCCGCACCGCCTGGCGAGCCCTGGGAGGCCGTGCGCGAGCGACTGGGTTATCGGCGCGGCCAGCCCTACCACGCGGCCACCGAGTTCAGCTTTGCCTCGCCCTACATTCCCCGGCATGCCGACTTTGTGGCCTATGCCGCCGAGAGCTTTGCACCCGGCCGCCCGCTGATGCAGGCCGCCCGCCACCTGATGTCGCGCATCCATGCCGACTTTGCCTACACATCCAACGCCACCGACGCGGGCACGCCCGCGCTCGAATCGCTGCGGCTGCGCCGGGGCGTGTGCCAGGACTTTGCCCACGTGATGATCGGCTGCCTGCGCAGCCTGGGACTGGCGGCGCGGTATGTGAGCGGCTACCTGCTGACCGAGCCCCCACCCGGGCAACCCCGGCTGGTGGGGGCCGATGCCTCGCACGCCTGGGTGTCGGTGTGGTCACCGGCAGCCGAGGAAAGTGATGGCGCATCAGAAGACAACACCTGGTTTGACCTGGACCCCACCAACGACCGTGCGGCGGGCGAGGACTATGTGACCCTGGCCATCGGCCGCGATTTTTCGGATGTGTCGCCGCTGCGCGGCGTGATCCACGGCGGCGACCACCATGTGCTGCAGGTGGGCGTGACGGTGGAGCCGGTGCCCGCCGCTACGGCCGCTATGGCCGCTGCGCCAGACGCGCCAGATACACCCCTCACACCGCCGCAGGCACCAGAAAGTCCCGGCTGATCCGCGCGCCCAGGTCGTTCACCCGCTCCAGGAACTGGGTGAGGTAGGCGTGCAGTCCATGGGTCAGGATTTCATCGATGCGTGCGAACTTGAGGTGTGCCAGCAGCCGCCCCGCGTGCCGCTGGGTCTCGGCCGACTGGCCGCTGCCCAGCATGTCGAGGTTACCCAGCACCTCTTTCATGCAAGCGTGCAGTGAGCGGGGCATGTCGGCCCGCAGGATCAGCAGCTCGGCCACACGTTCGGGTGTGATCACGTCGCGGTACACCTTGCGGTAGGTCTCGAAGCCCGACACGCTGAGCAAGATGGCGCTCCAGTGGTAGAAGTCGTAGTCTTGGTCCTGCGCCCTGGCCGCGCCCATGAAGTCGCTCTGCACCGCGTGAAACTTCACATCCAGCAGCCGCGCCGTGTTGTCGGCCCGCTCCAGAAAGGTGCCCAGGCGCATGAAGTGCAGCGCCTCGTCCTGCAGCATGGTGCCCACCGTCACACCTCGCGAGAGGTGCGAGCGGAACTTCACCCATTCGAAGAATCGCGCCGGGTCCTGCTCCAGTGCACCGCTGGCGATCAGGCGGTTCACTTCGAGCCAGGTCTGGTTCTGGATCTCCCAGGCCTCGGTGTTGAGCGCACCGCGCACGGCCCGCGCGTTCTCGCGTGCAGCCTGCAGGCAGGCCACGATGGACGACGGGTTGGACGGGTCCTTGACCATGAAGTCGAGCACCTTGGCGGGCGTCACCTCGCCATGCTGGGCGGTGTAGGCGGGCAGCAGCTCGCTGATGGACAGCAGGCCCTGCCAGCCCAGAGTGGCCACCTCGGTCGATTGGGGTAGCAACGCACTCTGGTAGTTGACGTCGAGCATGCGTGCGGTGTTCTCTGCCCTTTCGGTGTACCGGGCCATCCAGAACAAATGATCGGCGGTACGGCTCAGCATGTGATCTCCTTCTTGGACGAGGGCAGAGAACCCCGAGCGTGTTGCACACGCTTGCGGTATTTTTTCGAAAGCCCCGCTGCGCAGGGCTTTTCTGCCCGTTCGGTGTAACGGGCCATCCAGAACAAATGAGCGGCGGTACGGCTCAGCATGGTCATTCCCTCCCTTGGCGTTGTGTTTGCATTGGTGGTGACGGTATGTGTGCTGTAGCGGGCTGATCGCCCAGCACCCAGGTGTCCTTGGTGCCCCCGCCCTGCGACGAATTGACCACCAGCGATCCCTCCTTGAGCGCCACGCGCGTGAGGCCGCCCGCCACCATCTGCACCTTCTGGCCGCTGAGCACAAAGGGCCGCAGGTCGATGTGGCGGGGCGCAATGCCGCTGTCCACATAGGTGGGGCAGCTGGAGAGACTCAGCGTGGGCTGGGCGATGTAGCCGTCGGGCTTGGCGATGACTGCGGCGCGGAAGGCCTCGATCTCGGCCCGGGTGGCCGCGGGGCCAATCAGCATGCCGTAGCCGCCCGCGCCATGCACCTCCTTCACCACCAGTTCATGCAGGTGGTCCAGCACGTACCGCAGGTCGTCCGGCTTGCGGCACATCCAGGTGGGCACGTTCTGCAGGATGGGCTCCTCACCGAGGTAGAAGCGGATCATGTCCGGCACATAGGGGTAGATGGACTTGTCGTCCGCCACGCCTGTGCCCACGGCGTTGCAGATGGCGACATTGCCGGCCCGGTAGGCGGACATGAGCCCCGCACAACCCAGTGTGGAGGTGGGGCGGAAGACATCGGGATCGAGGAAGTCGTCATCGACCCGGCGGTAAATCACGTCCACCCGCTGCAGCCCGCGCGTGGTGCGCATGTACACAAACTGGTCCTTGACCACGAGGTCCTGCCCCTCGACCAGCTCCACGCCCATCTGCTGCGCAAGGAAGGCGTGCTCGAAATAGGCGCTGTTGTACATGCCGGGGGTCAGCACCACCACGGTCGGGTCGGCCGCGCCGGCCGGGGCGCTGGCGCGCAGGGTGTCCAGCAGCAAGTCCGGGTAATGCGCCACCGGTGCCACCTGGTGCTGAGCGAACAGTTCGGGGAACAGCCGCATCATCATCTTGCGGTCTTCGAGCATGTAGCTCACGCCGCTGGGCACGCGCAGGTTGTCTTCCAGCACGTAGTACACGCCCTCGCCTGCCGCATCCGGTGCCCGCACGATGTCGATGCCGCTGATGTGGGAGTAGATATCGAGGGGCACATGAACGCCGACCATCTCCGGCCGGAACTGGGCGTTGCGCAGGATCTGCTCGGCAGGCACGATGCCTGCGCGCAGGATGTCCTGGCCGTGGTACACGTCGTGGATGAAGCGATTGAGCGCCGTGACCCGCTGCACCAGGCCCCGCTGCATGTGCGCCCATTCCTGCTGCGGAATGATGCGGGGGATCAGGTCGAAGGGGATGAGCCGCTCGGTGCCCGCGCCGTCCTCGTCCTTGGCTCCGTAGACGGCGAAGGTGATGCCCACGCGCCGGAAGATGACCTCGGCCTCGGCGCGCCGCGCCTGCATGGATTCGGCACTCTGGCGCGCCAGCCACTGGGCAAACCGCGCATAGTGGGGCCGTACATCACTGCCCGCCCAGCCTGCCGCACCGCCCAGGCCGGCCAGGGGCAGCCGGGTAACCATCTCGTCGAACTTCTGCATGAGAGCCAATCTCCTGCGAGCCCTCAAGCAAGTTCCAGGCCGTTTTCATGCCTGGCCGACAGCCACCGTCAATATTTCGGCCGAATCGCTCTCTAGCGCCGGTCTTTATTGGCTGTTTTGCTATTCTTTTTGATACCTTGATTCGCAGCCGGCGAGGGTGGCGGCATGGGTGCCATGGTGGCCACAGGGGCAGGACGCGCGGCCGCTGCACGCACCATGTCGTGCACAAAGCGCAGCTTGGCCAGCACCTCACCCGCCAGCGCGAACGGGTAGGCATCAGGTTGACCCAGGCTGCGCGTAAGGCTGTTGAGCAGCAGCGTCAGCGGCACCAGATGTTGCACCATGGACTGAAAGTCGGGCGCCGGGCTGGCAAAGGGATCGATGGCGCTGCTGCGCTGCGCGCCATAGATACCGGGAATGGTGACCTCGGTGGCATAGCTGGCCGAGGTTTCCAGCAGGTCGATCATGTGCAGGTAATGGGCCCAGGTTTCAGCCCAGTCTTCCCAGGGGTGGGCGGCGGCATAGGCACTCACATGGTGGTTGGCCCAGTCACTGCCCTCGTTGCCCTTGGCGTAGTGCGCCTCCAGCGCCGCTGCGTAGTCCTGGCGCTCGTCACCAAACATCTGTCTGAAGTCGTCCAGCCGCCCGCCGTCGCGCACCAGCTGGTCCCAATAGAAGTGGCCGGACTCATGGCGCAGGTGACCGATCAGAGTGCGGTAGGGCTCACCCAGCGCGATGCGGCGGCGCGCGCGTTCGTCGTCGTCCGCCTCGGCCACGTTGAGCGTAATGGTCCCACTGTGGTGGCCCGTCAGCACGGGCGGTCCGCCCGGCACCTCGGCCAAAAACTCGAACACCGGACCGGTACGCCCGGGCGCCGGCTCCAGGCCCAGGCGGGCCAGGCTGTAGAACAGCCGCCGCTTGGCCGCTTCGATCTGCATCCAGCGCCCCATGTTGGCGGGCTCGGACAGGTCGGGCATCACCCGGGTCTGGCGGCACGACACACACAGCTCTGCAAAGTCGTTGGCGGGTATCGCAAAGTTGCAGGCTTGGTGGTCCGTGTGGTTGCGGCACATGCGGTAAAGGCGCCCGCTGTAGTGGGCACTGCCCTGCCCCCCTTGGCGGCGCCACAGGTCGGCACCGTCCTGCGGTGCAGGGGCCAGGGCAGCCATGGTCAGCACATCGGGCAAGAAGGCCAGCGCACTGCCGCAATGCAGGCACTGCACGCTATCGAAAAACACCAGATGACCGCAATGGTCGCAATTGAATACCCGCATGGTGTGGAGCTTATACCCCGTGGACCGGAGCCGTGAGGAGGAACAACGCACGGCCCCCTTTTGCAGCGCCAAGGTGGGCCCATGAAAAAAGCAGGCCCCCGGACATGCCCGGAGCCTGCTTCAGGATCGAAGCCACTGCGCCGGGGGCGTGGGGCCTCGGGTGCAGGGCGTCAGCCCTACCGGTCAGGGCCGCACAACGATGCTGTTGCGCACTTCGCGCACATGCTTGGTGTTGCGCGCAATGTTTTCGGCCTGGTTCTTTTCAGCCTGCGACTTGGCAAAGCCCGACAGCTGCACCGTGCCATTGAGCGTTTCCACGCTGATGGAGGTGGCAGACACGTTCTTGTCTTCGGCCATCTTGGCCTTCACGGCGGTGGTGATGCCAGCGTCATCCACATAGGAGCCAACTGTTTGCTGTTCGCGGGCCACCGAGCAACCGGTGGCTGTGACGATGGTGATACCGGCAACTGCGGCAAAAGCGAGGGCACGTGCGTATTTCATGGTGTTTTCCTTGTTCAAGAATGGTTGGGAACGCGGGTGCTGGGACATGTTCAGTCCACCGGTCTGTTGCACCCTCCGCGACCGGCGGACTGTGGGAAAAAGGACAGCGCTGGCGCATAGCCAGGCGCTGCGGGCAAGGCACCGGCGTGCAAACACCGGTGTGCTAGCCCTCAGTATGCATTGCGCCGGCGGGACATCCACATCGCCACGGTGGCCAGCAAAGCCCCCGATGCGGCGGCGATGACCAGCGACTTGCCGGGCTGCTCGGCCACATACTTGCCGGTGACTTCGGCTGCCTGCTGGATCTGACGGCGTGCACGCGCGCTGGTCTCGGCGCAGTAGTCGATGCTGCGGGCAGCAAGGTCCTGTGCACGGGCTGCCAGGTCATCAATCGCCGGGTCGGTCTGGCGGCGCAGGGCGCGCACGCTTTCTTCGGCCTTGTCCAGCGACTGGTCAGCGGCAGCCCGGGTGGTCTGCACTGCGTCCTGCGCGCTTTGCAGCACGTCATCGGCCAGGTTGCGAACACCGTGGGTCACTTTGTCGGTAGCAGTCTGAAGGCTCATGGGGAAACTCCTTGGGGTATGGGGTACAGGGGATGCGGGAGGGGGTGAAGGGCAGCAGTCCAGGCGTTGCGGCCTGACTCACCCCTTTTTCAGGAGCCCCAGCACAAAGGTGACGACAGCCATGATCACGAACACAAAGAACAGAATCTTCGCAATGCCCACGGCACCGGCAGCAATACCGCCAAAACCGAAGAGGGCTGCAATCAGCGCGATCACCAGAAAAACAACTGCGTAGTGCAACATTTCCATCTCCTTATGGGTGGCCGGCTTGCCGGCAGATCGGGTGGCGCCAAAACCTCAACGCCTGGAACCAACTGTAGGTATCTCCCTGTGCCCTGGATGCCGGTGCGCGGCGCGCGCCCATGTCGGCGGCGCAGTGGGGGTCATGTAGGACGGCGCGCACTGGCCGGACCGGGCGCACGGTAGCGCGCACAAGCGGCTGCAGCGCAGGTACGCCACGACGGGACGCTGGCTCCGGGCGTGGCGTCCCCACAGCCAGCAGGTGTCGCACGGAGGCCTGCATGCGCTGCGCCACGCAATGCAGGGAATGAGGGAGACGCAGGAAGAAGGCGGCGTATGCCTCAGGCGTCGTGCGCAGCGGCGTTGCGGCGCGGCTCTGACGAGGTGCGCGGCAGCGGCAGCACGGCCGACAACAAGGTGCCATTGCCAGGCCGCGAAGTGAGCGTGAGACGCCCGCCCGCTGCCTCGACCCGGTGGCGCATGCCAGCCAAGCCGTGCGAAGTGGGGCGCACGGTGCCAGGGTCGAAACCCACACCATCGTCGCGCACCTGCACCGCCACATGCGTGGGGTAGCCGTGCACAGACACCAGCACCTTGCTGGCCTTGGCGTACTTGCCGATGTTGGTCAGCGCCTCTTGCACCATGCGATACACCGTGAGCTGCGCTGCGTCGGGCAGTTGAACGGCCTCCAGACTGGTCTCAACTTCAATCCCTGCGCGCTCGGCGTATTCACGTGTCAGGATCTCCAGCGCGGCCGTAAGCCCCAGGTTCGACAGCGACGACGGTCGCAGGTCTTCGATGATGCGACGCTTGAGCGCAATGCCGCTGTTGAGCGTTTCGGTGAGGTGCTTGAGGCGCTCGGCAATGTCGGGCGCAGTGGCATCGATCTTGGATTTGAGGCGCGCCACATCCAGCTTGGCAGCCGTCAGCAGCGCGCCCAGCTCGTCGTGCAGTTCCCGCGCCAGATGGCCCCGTTCTTCTTCGCGCACCTCCTGCAAGTGGTTGGCCAATTCGGACAGCGTGGCCGTGCGGTCGCGCACCAGCCCTTCCAGGCGGTCGCGCTCACGCTCCAGCACCTCTTGCTCGCGCAGGTTGACGGTCTGAACCGCCTGCGTCTGGCGCAGGTACATGTAGAACGCCAGCAGGCCAATGGCAGTGACAGTGGCAATGCCGATGCGCGACAGCATCAGCGACTGCTCGATCTGCTCGCGCCCCTGTTGCAGGCGCTGGTCGCTGCGGGCAATCAGCTCTTGCGCGTGCTGCCGGATCGCCTCCATGTGCTCCTTGCCCACATCCGTGTTCAGAATGAACTTCCATGCGTCTTCGTTGCCCTGGCGGCGCAGGCGCAGGCTCAGCTCCATCTCAGCCAGCTTGCGCGAGATCTGCCGCGACAGCAACGCAAACTCCTGCATGTCCTCGGGCGACGCCATGAACTGGTTGCGCAGGCGATCCAGGTTGGTCTGCACGGTCGCTACGGCCTTGTCATACGGTTCCAGGTAGGTCTCGTTGCCCGTGAGCAGATAACCCCGCTGGCCGGTTTCGGCATCCAGCATGCTTTGCAGCAGCTTGTTCACATCGGCCCGCGTGGTCAGCCCCTGGGCCAGTTGTTCCACCGCGTCCTGCGAACGCATGTGCCCCGTTTCATTGATGCCCACCAGCACCATGGCCGCCAACAGCGCCATGGGCAGGCTCAAGGCCATCTGTCGGACTTTTGGTAACCAACGCCGGGTGTTTTCTTGGAGATTCATACGCTTATTCTGGATAATGACCCGTTACCTGCCAGGTGCGCCAGCCATGCAACCACATGCCGAGCGCCTGGACTTCAATACACACCGGCAGCACCTTTGCTGCCGCCTCGAAAGAAGCATCAATGATCAAGATTGGCATTGTGGATGACCACGCGATTGTTCGTTCCGGGCTGCGGCAGTTCTTGTCCGAGCACGTGGACTTGCGGGTGGAAGGCGAGGCCGCCAACGGCCGCGAGGCCATCGACCTGGTGCGCAACAAGGAAATCGATGTGCTGCTGATGGACCTGTCGATGCCTGGCCAAAGCGGGCTGGACGCGCTGGCCATGCTGCGCGCCAAGGCGCCCGACATGGGCATCCTGATCCTGAGTGGCTACCCTGAAGAACACTACGCGATCAACCTGATCCGTCAGGGTGCCAGTGGTTACCTGAACAAGGAGTGCGAACCGTCGGAGATCGTGGAGGCCATTCGCACCATTGCTCTGGGCCGCCGCTACCTGACGCCTGCCGTGGCCGAACTGCTGGCACAGCAACTCAACCGCAAGGACGATGCGCCACCGCACGAGCAGCTGTCTGAGCGAGAGTTCCAGGTGTTCCTGAAGCTGGCCAAGGGAGAGACGGCGGGCGATATCGCCAAGTCGTTGTCGCTGAGCGTGAAAACGGTGAGCACGTACCGCACACGCCTGATGGAAAAGATGAGCCTCTCGTCCAACAGCGACCTGACCTACTACGCGCTCAAAAATCGCCTGATCGACTGACATCCAGGACTTGGCCAGAGCCCGGCGCTGGCGGGCGTGGGCAGGTCTTGCTTTTGCGCTGAAAAAGAAGGAAAAAGAAGCACCCCGACTGCCGCATGCACCCACGCACGCGGCGGCGGGTTGTGTCACTGGGATGCGCCCGATGATGCGGCAGACACACCGCCGCCGCTACCGGCCTCCAGCCTGTGGGCCGGGCTGCTGTGCTGTACGCAGTAGTCCACCAACGCGTCGATCTCGTTGGATTTGTCAAACACGGCATCCACACCCAGCTGCGCACAGCGCATGCGCACATCCGGCGTGGCGTAATTACTGAGCACCACCATTTTTTGGCCGGGCCGCCGCGTGCGGCAGGCGGCCAGCACACCCAATCCGCTACCCTGGCGCAAGAACAGATCCACGATGGCCAAGTCCCATTCCTCAGGGTGCGACGACAACCAGTTCGTACCGTCGTCTTCAGTTTCTGCCACGCCCACCGCTTCTACAGACGCCAACTCCTCCAGAGTTCCGATCAGGTTCTCGCGGATGGTCGCGTTGTCTTCAACAATGTAGGTGCGCAGTTTCACGGGCGGGTCCATGTGTACGGACAGTGCGGGTCACGCTGTCCTAGCCTTGAATTTAAGGCTTCCATGCGCCGGATTCTGCCAGCCACAACACGCTGGCCATGTAGGAAAAATCCTACCGCGCAACACACACCTTGCAATGGGCCTGGCGCTGAACGCGCATGGTGCTCCACTCCATGGCCCGGCCATCGAGCATCAGCAGCCGCCCCGCCAGCGACTGCCCCACGCCCGCTATGAGCTTGAGCGCCTCGGCTGCCTGCATCGCACCCACCACACCCACCAGCGGAGCAAATACACCCATCGTGGAGCAGCGGACTTCTTCAAACTCCGCATCCGGCGGGAAGATGCAGGCATAACAAGGCGACTGCGCATCGCGCGGGTCCATCACCGTGATCTGCCCATCGAACTGGATCACAGCCCCCGCCACCAAGGGTTTGTTGTGACGCACACAGGCGGCATTGACCGCCTGGCGGGTCGCATAGTTATCACTGCAGTCGAGTACCACTGTGGCATCGCACACCAGACTGTCGAGAGCCGCCGCATCCACCCGGGCCTGCAGTGCGATGACCTGCACCTCGGGGTTGATGTCGGCCATGGCCTGCGCCGCCGACTGGACCTTGGGACTGCCCACGCGCGCGGTGGTGTGCGCAATCTGGCGCTGCAGGTTGGTCAGGTCCACCACATCGTCATCGACGAGTGTGATGTGGCCCACACCGGCGGACGCCAAGTACAGCGCAGCGGGCGATCCCAACCCGCCAGCGCCGATGATGAGAGCATGGGCTTCCAACACCTGCTCCTGCCCCTCGATGCCCACCTCGTCGAGCAGGATGTGGCGGGAATAGCGCAGGAGCTGGTCATCGGTCATGGGAAGGCGGGCCTGCAGCGGCCAAAAAATCAACGGTGAAAAAGGCGGACATGAAAAAGGCTGGATTCCTCGCGAAATCCAGCCCGGGGTCAGAGCGCGAAAGGCTCAATTCTCTTTCTTTTCTTCCTTGCGCTCTGTCAGCGTCTTGCTGACCAGGACAGGGCGACCCTTGAGCTGGTTGAGGGCCTGCACCAGCTGGAAGTCCTTGTCCGAACCGAATTCGGGCACCTTGCGGTCGGCCGCAGGCTTCTTGGCTTCTTCTTCCATGCGCTTGCGGGCTTCCTCACGGGCCTTTTCACGGGCTTCGTCCTTCTTCTCTTCACCCTGGCCGCTGTTCAAGTGCTTGTCCAGATCTGCCTCGCGCATGCGCAAGGCGGCAAAGATGTTGCCCTCTTCCGACTCGTCAATCATCACGTCGGGCACGATACCCTTGGCCTGGATCGACTTGCCACTCGGCGTGTAATAGCGGGCGGTGGTCAGCTTGATGCCCGTGTCAGGCCCCAGCGGACGCACGGTCTGCACCGAGCCCTTGCCGAAGGTCTGGCTGCCCATGATGGTGGCGCGCTTGTGGTCCTGCAGCGCGCCAGCCACGATCTCGCTGGCGGAGGCAGAGCCTTCGTTGACCAGCACCACCAGCGGCACCGCCTTGAGGGACGCGGGAAGGCGTTTGAGCGGATCACCGCCGCCGCGGCGCTGGTAGTAGTCGGGGGCAGCCTTGTAAGTGGCCTTGCTGTCGGCCAGCTGGCCATTGGTGGTGACCACCGTCACGTTCTCGGGCAGGAAAGCCGCAGAAATTGCCACGGCTGCATCCAGCAGGCCGCCGGGGTCGTTGCGCAGGTCCAGCACCAGGCCCTTGAGGTTGGGCTCCTGCTTGTAGACCTCTTCCACCTTGCGCACAAAGTCATCCACCGTGCGCTCCTGGAATTGCGACAGGCGGATCCAGGCGTAACCGGGCTCGATCACCTTGCCCTTCACGGACTGGGTCTTGATCTCTTCGCGCGTGATGGTGACGGGGAACGTGCGGTTCTCGTCCTTGCGGAAGATGGTGAGGGTGACCTTGGTGCTGGGCTCGCCGCGCATGCGCTTGACGGCGTCATTCAGCGCCAGGCCCTTGACGGCGGTTTCGTCGATCTTGGTGATCAGGTCGTTGGTCTTGAGGCCGGCGCGGAAGGCAGGCGAGCCTTCGATGGGCGACACGATCTTGATCAGGCCGTCTTCCTGCGTGATCTCGATGCCCACGCCCACGAAGCGGCCGGAAGTGCCCTCGCGGAATTCCTTGAAGGACTTCTTGTCGAAGTACTGCGAGTGCGGATCCAGGCTGGAGACCATGCCGGAGATGGCGTCGGTGATGAGCTTCTTGTCATCGACCGGCTCGACGTAATCGGTCTTGACCAGGCCGAACACGGCGGACAACTGCTGGATTTCTTCGAGCGGCAACGGCGTCATGGCGCCACGCGCCACCGTTTGCAGTGACACCGTGGTGAGCGCACCCGCCACCACGCCTACCGATACCCATCCTGCAATCTTGAGTTTGTGGCCCATACAACACCTTTTACCGCTTCGAAACCAATATACACCTTGGAAGGGCCAAATCCGCCGCAGTTCCGCATGGATGCTCACTTTGGCGGGGATAAGCGGGGTTTTCCCCGCTCTTTACCTGCGATTTACGCTTTGCCCTGCGATGCCACGGCGGCTGCGGCCTTGGCCGCCGCTTCGGCATCGCCCAGATAGTAGTGACGGATGGGCTTGAGGTCGGCGTCGAGCTCGTATACCAGTGGAATCCCGTTGGGAATGTTCAGACCCACGATGTCGGTCTCGGAGATGTTGTCCAGGTACTTCACCAGCGCGCGGATGGAGTTGCCATGCGCAGCCACCACCACCCGCTTGCCCGAGCGAATGGCGGGCGCCATGGCCTCGTTCCAGAACGGCAGCACGCGGGCCACGGTGTCTTTCAGGCACTCGGTCAGGGGCACATTCTCCGCAGCCACCCCAGCGTAGCGGCGGTCACCACGCTCGCTGCGAGGGTCGGTGGCTTCCAGCGCTGGCGGGGGCGTGTCATAGCTGCGGCGCCATACGAGCACCTGCTCGTCGCCGTACTGTTTGGCCATGTCGGCCTTGTTCAGGCCCTGCAGGGCGCCGTAGTGGCGCTCGTTCAGGCGCCAGTCCTTGACCACGGGCAGCCAGGTGCAGTCCATTTCGTCCAGCGTGTACCAGAGGGTGTGGATGGCGCGCTTGAGCACGCTGGTGAACGCCAGATCGAACTCGTAGCCCTCGGCCTTGAGCAGCTTGCCGGCCGACATGGCCTGGGAGACACCGGTGGGCGTGAGGTCCACATCGGTCCAGCCGGTAAAGCGGTTTTCAAGGTTCCAGGTGGATTCGCCGTGGCGGATCAGAACGAGCTTGTACATGGTTTCCCCAGGAAAGGCAGGTCAAAAAAATGCGGGCCAAAACCCAGCATTCTAGAATTACGCTGTTCGCCAACCCAAGGAAGCTTCGTGAAATTCATTATTGATAACTGGTATCTGTTCCTCGTTGCACTGGCTTCGGGCAGCATGTTGCTGTGGCCGGTCCTCAAGAACGCCAGTGGCGGTTCGCTGACGCCAGCACGCGCCGTGCAGCTCATCAACCGCGAAAAAGCGGTGGTCATCGACGTATGCGAAGCCGAGGAATTCGCCACCGGCCACGTGACTGGCGCCAAGAACGTGCCCGTGTCCCAGCTCGAAGAGCGCCTGCCCGCCGTGGTCAAGAACAAGGCCCTGCCCGTGGTGCTGGTGTGTGCGAGCGGCGCACGCGCCAACCGCGCCGTCGCCATTGCCAAAAAACTGGGCTACGACAACGCCCAGGCACTCGCTGGTGGCATGAAGGCCTGGCGCGAAGCCAGCCTGCCTGTGGAAAAAGCCTGATCCGCCCCTAGTTATTCGGTCAGCGCTAGTCTTGCGACTGGTTTTTCAGTCCCACAGGAAGAAAGAGGAAGGTTCGCCATGCAACCCGTGAAGATGTACACCACCGCCGTCTGCCCCTATTGCATCCGGGCCAAGCAGATCCTCAAGTCCAAGGGTGTGGAGCAGATCGAGGAGATCCGCATCGACACAGACCCCGCCGCGCGCAGCCACATGATGGAAATCACCGGCCGCCGCACGGTGCCGCAGATCTACATCGGCGACACCCATGTGGGTGGCCACGACGATCTGGTGGCGCTGGACAGCCGTGGCGAGCTGATGCCCTTGCTCGGCGCCTGACCCCCTCTCTGGGCGCTGCATAATGCAGCCCCATGTGCCCGCTGCGGGAGCTGCTCCCCGGCGGGTTTTGTTTTGCTAGCAATTTCGTAAGAGCAAAGAGACTTCACCATGGCCGACCAAGAAAACCCCGTGTTCCAGATCCAGCGCGTCTACCTCAAGGACCTGTCGCTGGAGCAGCCCAACTCCCCCGCCATCCTGCTCGAACAAGAGCAACCCAGCGTGGACATCCAGCTGGGCGTGGAAGCCACCCCCGTGGCCGAAGGCATCTTTGAAGTGGCTGTGACCGCCACCGTGCAGACCAAGATCAAGGACAAGACTGTGTTCCTGGTCGAAGCCAAGCAAGCCGGCATCTTCGAAATCCGCAACGTGCCCGAAGACCAGATGGGCCCCATCATGGGCATCGCCTGCCCCCAGATCGTGTACCCCTACCTGCGCGGCAATGTGGCCGACGTGATCAACCGCGCTGGCTTCCCGCCCGTGCACCTGGCCGAAATCAACTTCCAGGCCATGTACGAGCAACAGCAAGCCCAGGCCGCCGGCCAGGCATCGCCCATCATCACGCAGTAAGCATTTACAGGCATTTATGCCTGTAGTGCTGGATGAATAAGCGCATACAGCTATGAAAATCATAGTATTGGGCGCTGGAGCCTGGGGGACAGCGGTGGCCATGAGTGCCGCCCAGCACCCCGCAGGCCATGCCGTCACCTTGTGGGCGCGCGATGCCGCCCAGGCGGCCCAGATGCAGACGCAGCGGCAAAACGCGCGTTACCTGCCCGGCATCACCCTCCCCCCCTCCCTCACTCTGGCCCATGGCGACTTTGCTGCGCTGTGGACCGGGGCCGACCTCGTCATCGTGGCCACGCCCATGGCGGCTTTGCGCGGCATGCTGCAGGCCTTGCATGGCTGCGCTGCCCCTGTGGCCTGGCTGTGCAAGGGCTTTGAGGCTGCAACCGCTGGCAATTCCACATCTTTTGGGCTGCTGGCGCATGAAGTACAAGCCCTGGTAGCTCCTGAACTGATAGCAGGCGTGTTTAGCGGCCCCAGCTTTGCGCAAGAAGTGGCGCTGGGCCAGCCGACCGCGCTGGTGGCAGCCAGCCCCCATGCGCAGGTGCGTGATGCGCTGGTCAGCGCCTTCCACAGCCCGAGCGTGCGCGTGTATGCCAACGAGGACATCGTGGGCGTGGAGGTGGGTGGCGCGGTGAAGAACGTGCTGGCCATTGCCACCGGCCTGTGCGACGGGCTGGCGCTGGGGCTGAACGCCCGCGCCGCACTCATCACGCGCGGCCTGGCCGAGATGACGCGGCTGGGTCTGGCGCTGGGTGCGCGGCCCGACACCTTCATGGGCCTGTCGGGCCTGGGGGACCTGGTGCTGACCGCCACGGGCGACCTGTCGCGCAACCGGCGCGTAGGCATGCTGCTGGCCGAGGGCAAAACCCTGCCACAGGCCGTCGAGTCGCTGGGCCATGTGGCCGAGGGTGTCTACAGCGCCCGCACCGTAGCGCAGCGGGCGGCAGTGCTGGGGGTGGACATGCCCATCACCCGCGCGGTGGTGGCGCTGCTGGATGGTCAGCTCACGCCGGCCGATGCGGTCGTCACGCTGATGGGGCGCGGGCCCGCGTCCGAGCTGATGTGACCCCAATAGTGATGCCCAAAACAAAAGGCCCCTGCGGAATTCCACAGGGGTCTTTTGTTTGGTGGCGCTGATGCCATGCGCTCCGCGGGTGGATTCAAAACACCCCAAACAGCATCAGCAGCAGCACAACCGACAGCGGGACGCCAAGTAGCCAGGCAATGAGAGGCATGGGGATCTCCTTGAAAGGTGAGAAGTTCAGGTGGTTTCACTGTATTTCTCACCCCGGCTGGTGCTTGTCCGGCTTTGCACCCCAAACCCGTAGGCCCTCACCTACCCGCACCTCTTGCCGGCTCGGCCCGCGGCGCCCCTGAGCAGCGCTGCGGCCTGGCTTACAGCCCCAACTCCAGCGCCAGCAGCTCGTCCACCGTCTGGCGGCGGCGGATCAGGCGGGCCTTGCCGCCATCCACGAGCACCTCGGCAATCAAAGGCCGCGTGTTGTAGTTGGAGGACATGCTGGCGCCGTACGCACCCGTGTCGTGGATCACCAGCAGATCGCCCACCTGCGCGGCGGGCAGGTCGCGCGGCAGCACCACGCCGCCGTCGCCCTGGGTGAACACGTCGCCCGACTCGCACAGCGGGCCCGCCACCACCGTGGGGTGTTCGGCCGCCGTGGAGCCATCACGCCGCAGCACGCTCATGGCGTGGTAGCTGCCGTACATGGACGGGCGCATGAGTTCGTTGAAGCCGGTATCAACCAGCACAAAGTGGTTGTTGCCCGCGTTCTTGGTGGCGCGCACCTGGCCCAGCAGCACGCCCGATTCGGCAACCAGGAAGCGGCCGGGCTCGATCTCCAGGCCGAGCTTGTGGCCCACGATGGCCTCGGCCTGCTGGCGCGCGGCGTCCCACAGGCCGTGGTAATGCTGCGTGTCGACCACGGGGTCGCCGCTGCGGTAGGGGATGGACAGGCCACCACCGGCGGAGATGGCGTGCAGGTCATGCCCTGCCGCATGCGCCGTGCGCACCAGGTTGACCATGGCGCCACACACTTCCTGCAGGTGGCTGTAATCCACACCCGAGCCAATGTGCATGTGCAGGCCCACCAGCTTCAGGCCATGCTGCTTGATCGCATCCAGCGCCGCAGGCAGGTCGGTGTGCCAGATGCCGTGTTTGCTGTGCTCGCCACCCGTGTTCGTCTTGTTGCTGTGGCCGTGGCCAAAGCCGGGGTTGATGCGCAGCCACACCGCATGGCCGGGCGAACGCGCGCCCAGCTGGTGCAGCATGTCGATGGAGCCTGCGTTCACGGGCACGCCGTGCTCCACCACGCAGTCCAACGTGGCGGCGTCGAACAGGTCGGCGGTGAAGACGATCTCCGAAGGCTCGCCACCCGCCACATAGCCCGCCGCCAGCGCACGCAGGATCTCGCCGCGCGAAACGGCATCCACCTTCACGCCCTGCTCGCGCATGAGCTTCAGGATATGGATGTTGGAGCAGGCCTTTTGCGCAAAACGGATGGTCTCGAAATTGGACACCTGCGCAATGCGCTGGCGGATGGTGGCCGCGTCATACACCCATAGCGGGGTGCCGAACTGGTCGGCCAGGGCCCAGAGCTGGGCGGGGGAGAAAGGGTTGGACATGGGGAAGCTCCAAAGGCAGAAGGCGAGAACGATGCGCGGATGATGCCGCCATCCATGTATTCAGTCGAATGCTTTGATTTACGCCATCCATTCAATATGGATATGCTCTGCACATGACTGGCATGACCGAGCCCCCCCTGGCCCACCGCATCACCCACCGCCACATCGAGGTCTTCCGCGCCGTGATGACCGCAGGTAGCGCCACCGGGGCAGCCGACCTGCTGCACAGCTCGCAACCCACCGTGAGCCGCGAGCTGGCGCGGCTCGAATCGCTGCTGGGCTATGCCCTGTTCGAGCGCGTGCAAGGCCGACTGCGCCCCAACGCCCGGGCGCTGGCGCTGTGGGACGAGGTGCAGCGCTCGTGGCAGGGGCTGGAGCGCGTGGTGGACCGGGCCGTGGCCCTGGGCCGGTCGGGGGCCGTGCAACTGTCGGTGCTTTGCCTGCCCGCGCTGGCCCATGCACTGCTGCCGGGTGCAGCGGCACGGCTGATGCAGGCGCACACCGAGGCACGCTTGTCCGTCACACCGCAGGAATCGCCCCTGCTCGAAGAATGGATGAGCGCCCAGCGGTTTGATCTGGGCCTGTGCGAACAGACCACCGCCCCGCCGGGCACACGGGCCGAGGTGCTGCTGACCCTGGACGAGGTGGCTGTGCTGCCCGCCCACCACGCTTTGGCACGCCAGCCGGTGCTGCAACTCGGCGACTTTGCCGGTGAATTCTTTGTAAGCCTCTCGGCCGACGACCCCTACCGCCGCCTGATCGACGCCCGGTTTGCCGAGGCGGGCGTAGAGCGCACGCTGCGCGTGGAAACCCATAGTGCCGCCGCGGTGTGCGCCATGGTCGAGCAGGGCCTGGGCATCGCCATCGTCAACCCGGTCACCGCCCTGGCCGCCGCCAGCGAGCGGCTGGTGCTGCGGCGGCTGGCGTTTTCCATCCCGTTCAGCGTGACGGCGCTGCTGCCACTGTACCGCCCGCCCTTGCCCGAGGCGGTGCCCATGCTGGAGGCCCTGCGCGCGCAGGCCCAGGCCATTGCAACGCAGCTGCCGCCCGCCATGGACTGATGTAACAGGATCTACAAATTATGATTTTGATAGCAGCCAAGGCATATTGCACTAGCGCTATCGGCACAAAGGAGCCACAACCGTGGCTCCTTGCGCGTTCCGGACAGTTTCCTCAGCCGCCCGGCGCCGCCAGGCTGCGCACCTTGACCGCCAGCCGCTCTTCGACGGAGGGCGACACGAACTTGGTCACCTCACCACCCAGCACCGCAATCTCGCGCACAAAGGTGCTGCTGATGAACTGGTACTTGTCGCTGGGGGTCAGGAACACGGTTTCCACCTGGGGCATCAGGCTGCGGTTCATGCCTGCCAGCTGGAACTCGTAGTCAAAATCGGTCACGGCGCGCAGGCCACGCACCATGGCCTTTCCGCCGCGCGACACCACAAAGTCGCGCAGCAGGCCCGAGAAGGGCTCGACCTGCACCTGGGGATACATCTTCACGGCCTCGCGCACCATCTCGATGCGCTCTTCCAGCGAGAACAGGGTCTTCTTGTGGTGGCCCGCCGCCACGGCCACGATCACACGTTCAAACAACTGGGTGGCCCTGCGCACCACGTCTTCATGGCCCAGCGTGATGGGGTCAAAGGTTCCGGGGTACACGGCGAGCACGTTCTGGGCCATGGCTGGTTGTCTCCTGTCTGGCGATTGACGTTGGCCCCGGCCCCCGGGGCGCTCCCCGCAGGGCCCGCCGGGCCGCGTGCGCGCATTATGCAGTGCAGTGCAACATGAACCGGCGTTGGCTCATTCTGTGGTGGCAGCCACAGGGCGCAGCAGGTGCGCATGCACGGCGCCAGCCTTCAGATGCCGGTACACGGCCAGGCCGCTGCCGGCCAGCTCCCCGTCCGTCCAGGCGCGGGGCGCTTCGAGGTAGATAAAGCCCTGGGTGGCCACGGCCTTGGCAGCGGCCTGCAAAGCAGGTGCAAACAGCTCGCCGTCAAAGGGCGGGTCCAGCAGCACCAGGTCCACACTGGCAGGTGCGGCCTGCTTGAGGGCGGCCACGCCGTCGCCGCGCTGCACGCGCACGGCGCTGGCTTGCAGCTTGGCCTGCAGCACCTGCAGCTGGGCCACCAGCGCAGCGTCACTCTCCACCAGTTGTACCGACGCGGCGCCGCGCGAAGCGGCTTCGAGCCCCAGCGCACCGGTGCCCGCAAAAGCGTCCAGGCAGCGCCAGCCACTCAAGTCCTGGCCCAGCCAGTTGAAGAGCGTTTCACGCACGCGGTCGGGCGTGGGACGCAGGCCGGGGCGCTGGGCCACGGGCAGGCGGGTGCGCTTCCATTGCCCACCGATGATGCGGATTTCGCCCGCGCCCTTGGGGGCGGCAGCCGCCGCAGCTTTGTCCTTGGCGTTTTTCTTGATGGTCTTGGGGTCCACAGGGGCCGCAGCGGCTGCGGCCTGGGCCTTGCGGATTTCGGCGGTGATGGCGCTGCCGCGCAGGGTCGATCGGCTCATGGCTGCTTGCCTCCCACCACCACGGTCACCATGCGGCCGGGTTGCAGCTTTTGGGCCATGACAGTGCGCACATCGGCCACCGTCAGGGCCTCGACCTTTTTGGCCCACTGGTCCAGGTAGTCCAGGGGCAGGTCGTTCCAGGCGATGTTGGCCACGTTGCCCAGCAGCTTCTTGTTGCTGTCAATGCGCAGCGCAAAGCCGCCGATGAGGTTGTCCTTGGCGGCGCGCAGCTCGGCCTCGGTGGGGCCTTCGGCCACAAAGCGGGCGATCACGTCGCGCGAGACCTGCACTGCCTGGGCGGCCTGGTCGGGGCGCGTCTGCAAGCCCACGGTGAAGGCCCCGGCATGCAGGCCGGGGGCGAAGTAGCTGTACACGCTGTAGGAGAGGCCGCGCTTTTCGCGCACCTCGTGGGTCAGTCGCGAGACAAAGCCGCCGCCGCCCAGGATGTGGTTGCCCACCAGAAGCGCGAGGAAGTCCGGGTCACGGCGCTGAAAGCCCGGCTGGCCGATCAGCACGTGGGCCTGGGCCGAGGCAAACGGAATGGTCTTCTCGGCAGGTGCCGTCAGCGCCGCCACTTCGCCCACGGGCGGCAGCGGTGCGCAGCCCGCACTGGCAGGCAGGCGCGACAGCAGCGTGGCCACCAGCGTCTGCGCCTGGGCGCGCGATACGGCGCCCACGATGCTGACCTTGGCGCGGCAGGCGGCCACGTACTGCGCGTGAAAGGCCTGCATGTCGGCCACGCCAATGCGCGCCAACGTCTCTTCGGTGGTGCGCACGCCATAAGGGTGGCTGCCATACACCGCAGCGGCAAACGCATGGTTGGCCACGGTGGCGGGGCGCGTGTTGGCTTCTTTCAGGCTGGCGCTCCAGCGGGCGCGGTCGCGTTGCCAGACGTCGTCAGTCGTCGTGGGCTCGGCAATCTGGCGGGCTGCCAGCCGCGCAGCGCGTTCCAGCAGTGGCGGGTCGGTCAGCGAGCGCAGCACATAGTGCAGCGTGTCGTTGTCGGCATTGGCTTCAAAGCTGGCGCCCAGATCGGCCCAGGCCTCACCCAGGCCGTTTTCGTCCAGCGCGGGCTCGGCGCTGGCGTCGCGCCCGGCCTTCACGCCCTTGCTGGCCATGGCGGCGACGGCGTTGGCCAGGCCGGACTGGCCCGCCGGGTCGCGGCGCGTGCCAGCGTCAAAGTCGATTTGCACGTCCACCATGGGGATGACCGGGCTTTCGACCAGATAGACCTTGGCGCCGCCCGGCTCCGTCCAGTGCTGAATGGGCAGCAGCGCCCAGGCCGAATTGGAGGAAAAAAGGGCGATAGCGCTAGTGCATAAAGCACGGACAGCTATGTTTTTGATAGTAATCATGGGCAGTTTCCGCAGGGCGGGTTCAGCGGATGGCAGCGCCCGGGGGCAGCTGGGGACGGGCGCGGGGGGCGTCCAGGGGCTGGGGCAGCAGCGTGGCCACGGTGAGCTGGTCGTCGCCAAAATACTTGGCAGCCACGGCCTGCACCTGCGCCGGGGTCACGGTGCGCAGCAGGGCCAGCAGGCGCTCGTTGGCGTCCAGCGGAAAGCCCTGCACCCAGTTGCCCCCCAGTTCCTGCGCCTGGCTCATCACCGAGTCGCGCTCGTACACCGTGGAGGCGATCCATTGCGTCTTCACGCGGTTCAGCTCGGCCTCACTCACCCCATCCTTGGCCACACGGGTCACCTCGGCGCGCAGCGCGTCTTCGACCTGTTGGGCGGTCTTGCCCGCAGCGGGCACGCCGCTGAGCATGAACAGGCTGGGGCCGCGCCCGGTGACCATGGCGGAGCTGCTGGCGCTGTCGGCCACGCGGTTGGGCCCCTGGGTCAGTGCGCGGTCCAGCCGGGCACCGTCATAGCCATTGAACACGGCCGACAGCACCATCAGCGCGAGGGCGTCGCGGTCTTCGTCGGTGAGGTTGTCCACGCGGTCCAGGCTGGGCGCGCGGAAGGCCAGGGCCACATAGGCCTGTTCTGCCGGGGCCTTGACGGCGATGCGGCGCAGGCCCTTTTGCTCGGGCTCGGTGCGCGGTTTGCGCGCGGGCAGCGCGTGCACGGGCAGGCTGCCGTAATACTTTTCGGCCAGCGCACGCACCTGGGCCACATCCACATCGCCCGCCACCACCACGGCGGCGTTGGTGGGGGTGTACCACTGGCGGTGGAAGGCGCGCACGTCATCGGGCGTCATCGCGTCCAGATCGCTCATCCAGCCCACGATGGGGCGGCGGTAGGGCGACGCATTGAAGGTGGCGGCAAACAATTGTTCAGCCAGCACGGCCCGGGGCTGGTCTTCGGTGCGCAGCCGTCGCTCTTCCTTGACGACCTCGATCTCTTTCTTGAACTCCTCGTCGGGCCAGTGGTTGTTGGCAAACCGGTCCGATTCGAGCTTCATCACGTCCTCCAGCCGGTTGGACGGGATCTGCTGGTAGTAGCCGGTGTAGTCGCGGCTGGTGAATGCGTTCTCCCGCCCGCCCAGCGCCGACACGCGGCGCGAGAACTCGCCCGGCGGCAGGGTCTTGGTGCCCTTGAACATCATGTGCTCCAGCGCATGGGCCACGCCCGAGGTGCCGTCCACCTCGTCCATCGAGCCCACACGCACCCAGACCATGTGCACCGCCGTCGGGGCGCGGCGGTCGGGCTGCACGATGAGCTGCATGCCGTTTTTGAGCGTGAACTGCTGCGCGCCAGAGGCCGTGGCGGACGGCGTGGTGGAGGGTTGAGACACCGGGGTGGTTGCCGCAAAGGCAGCCCCGGACGAGAGGCAGGCCAGCAGGCCCAGTAGGGTGAAAGCGCGTTTCATAGAATGGGGTGATTCTAAGAACCCGCCAATGTTCAGTTTTTTCAAGAAAAAGCCCGCTCCTTCGCCCGCCCCCACCGATGTGCCCGCCCCGGCCCAGCCGGTAGGCGCACCGGCGCCCACCGTGGTTGCGCCCGTAGCGCCCCCCCTGCCCGCCACGCCGCCCGTGGCTACCCCCAACCCGCCAGCGCCCGCTACACCGGCTCCCGTGGCGGCGCCCGCCCCGGCAGGCTTTGGCTGGCTGCGCAACCCGTTTGGCAACAAAGCCCCTGAGCCCGCTGCGCCGCCCCCCGCAGCACCAGCGCCCGTCACTGTGACCCCGCCAGCGCCCGTGGCGATGCCTCCAGTGGCACCGGCCGTCGCACCGACGCCCCCTGCAGCACCGGCAGCCGCGGCGCCCGCCGCTGCTCCGTTGGTTGCAAGCCCTGCATTGCCCCCCGTGGCGCCCCCGATTTCCGTTGCTGCACCTGCGCCGGTTGCACCACCCACGCCCGCCACACCACCGCCTGCGCCAGTGGCAGCACCCGCAACCTCGGCTGCGCCCACTGCCCCGGCGCCTGAGCGCAAAGGCTGGCTGGACCGCCTCAAGGCGGGCCTGCGCAAGACCGGCAGCAGCATTACCACCGTCTTCACCGGCACGCAGATTGACGACGCGCTGTATGAGGAGCTGGAAGAGGCCCTGCTGATGGCCGACACCGGCGTGAAAGCCACCACGCACCTGCTGACGGACCTCAAGCGCCGCGTGAAGGACAGCAAGACCACCGACCCTGCGGCAGTCAAGGGCCTGCTGGCCGACGCGCTGGCCGACCTGCTGCGCCCGCTCGAAAAAGCCCTGGTGATTGGCGAGCACACCCCCACCGTGATCATGGTGGCCGGCGTCAACGGAGCGGGCAAGACCACCTCCATCGGCAAGCTCACCAAGCACTTGGCCGACGAAGGCGCTGCCGTGCTGCTGGCCGCCGCCGACACCTTCCGTGCCGCTGCGCGTGAGCAGCTCGGTGTGTGGGCTGACCGCAACACCGTCGAGATCGTGAGCCAGGAAGGTGGCGACCCCGCCGCCGTGAGCTTTGATGCCGTCACCGCTGGCAAGGCGCGCGGCAAGGATGTGGTGCTGGTGGACACCGCCGGCCGCCTGCCCACGCAGCTGCACCTGATGGAGGAGCTGAAAAAGATCCGCCGCGTGGTCACCAAGGCCGACGCCACCGCCCCGCACGAGGTGCTGCTGGTGATCGACGGCAACACCGGCCAGAACGCGCTGGCCCAGGTGCGCGCGTTTGACGATGCGCTGCAGCTCACCGGCCTGATCGTCACCAAACTGGACGGCACGGCCAAGGGCGGCGTGCTGGCCGCCATCGCGCAGGAACGCCCCATCCCGGTGTATTTCATCGGTGTGGGCGAAAAGCTCGAAGACCTGGAAACCTTCAACGCCCGCGAATTTGCCCAGGCTTTGCTGAGCTGATCGAGTAGGCTCCCCCCATCCGGCGCCAAAGATGACAAGCGGTGATGCTGGTAATTTCTCAAAGAAACCAATGGCCGCACAACGCGCAATCTTCACCATTTGCTCTAACAACTATGTGCCTATGGCCAAGGTACTTTTGGAGAGCGTCCGGCGACACCACCCGGAAGCCGCTGTCTACCTCTGTCTCGCCGACGAGATGCAGCCGGAGATGGTGGACTATCCCAATGCATGCAAGGTCATCACGGCTGCAGAGCTGCGTATCGATGACTTTGAATCATTCGCGTTTCGCTACGACATCATGGAATTCAATACGGCAGTCAAGCCGTTCATGTTCCGTGCGTTAAGAAACCGCCGCCACGACCACATCGTCTATCTAGACCCCGATATAGAGCTGCATGCGCCCTTGGACAAGGTTTTCGAACTGCTGGACGCTGGCGCCTCGTTTGTCCTGACGCCACACCTGACCCGACCTGCTGAACGCGATACCTTTCCTGACGATGTGGGCATCATGCGCGCAGGTATCTACAACCTTGGGTTCCTGGGCGTCGGTGCAACCGAAGAGACCGAGGGACTCCTGCGCTGGTGGGCTCGGAGACTCCAATACGACTGTGTCAATGAACCAGACTCGGGCCGGTTCGTCGATCAGAAATTCATGGATCTAATTCCTGGATTTGCGGCCAAGGTTCAAATTCTCAGGGACACCGCCTACAACGTCGCCTACTGGAACCTTCACCAGAGAAAGCTGACGGGCACGGTGGGCGCATGGGAAATTGACGGAAGACCACTTCGATTTTTTCATTTCAGCGGCATTGATCCGCAAAATTTGCGCCGCTTGTCCAAATATACCCAGGCCTTCTGTGACTCGGACATTCCCCAGCCGTTGGCTGATCTCATGCGGGGCTATGCATGCCGGGTGCTGGCCAACGGGCACGGAAGTATCCCCACAGGGGCCTACGCCTATGGGCGTTTTGCTTCGGGCACCCCCATCCCTCAATGCGTCCGCCGCATGTTCCGCGATCGGCATCTACGTTGGCTGGGAGGCGATCCCTTCTCCACCTATGAGGACTACCTGCATCTGCCAAGCCCCACCGCAAGCAGTGGCGCGTCGGGCCAGGTAACACGCCTGAGCGCCGAGTTACACCGCAACGAATCTTGGCTCCGCCACGCTTTTGATTTATCCACGGCACAAGGCACCGACAATTATCTGGAATGGCTCCGTACCCATGGACGGTCTTGGTTCGAGGGTCGATCCATGATGACGCCCAGACAGGCCGTCGCGGAGCCAAGGGTATACCAACACTTGGAGCCTCAGCCACTGGAAGCGTCTACCCCGCCCACTGTCACCGTGGTGGGCTATCTGAGACTGGCGCTCGGGGTGGGCGAAGCTGGCAGGCAGGTGCTGCGCGCACTCCATCAAGGCCAAATCCCGGCACGTGGGCTGCCGATTGACATCAGTGCCTTGTCCGACAAAGTGGAACAGCCGCTGGAAGAATTGTTTGTGGATCGGTCGCGTGCGCCCATAGAGATCTTCAACATCAACGCGGATCAGTTGCCACTTGTGCTCAAAACCCTTGAGTCCTCCCTGCATTCCAAGGCGTGGCGAACCGTCATGCCCTTCTGGGAACTAGAGAATTTCCCCGCCCCCTGGCTGAAAGCTCTGGAGCTGGTGGACGAAGTGTGGGCCCCAACACGTTTCATCCAGTCCATGCTGAAGCACAGGACTCGCAAGCCGGTACGCTACATGCCGCTGATGCTCACTTTTGATGCTCCCGCGTCAGTGGATCGGGCGCAATTTGGATTGGATGCAGGAGGATTCATCTTTTTCTTTTCCTTCGACTGCCTTTCATTTGTTGAACGCAAGAATCCCATGGCGGTGGTCCGAGCGTTCCGCCGAGCCTTTCGACATCGCAACCCCATTGCACAAGCAAAGTTGGTTATCAAAGCACTGAATGCAGATAAGCTGTCGACCGAAAAGCCGCCGGCTTGGGTGGAGGAGTTGCGCAGCGATCCGGACGTTCAATTGATCGAAAATACCTTGAGCCGTGAAGCAACTCTGCAACTTATAGGGTGTTCCGATGCGGTTGTTTCATTGCATCGCAGCGAAGGCCTCGGGTTGTTGATTGCGGAAGCGATGGAACTAGGCAAGCCAGTGATCGCCACTGACTACTCAGCCACCACGGAGCTGATTTCGAACCAGACCGGTTGGCCGGTGGACTACAGATTGGTCCCTGTCCCCGAGGGGCATTACCCGTTTTACACCGACCAAGTGTGGGCAGAGCCAGATGAGGTGCACGCAGCATGGCAGATGCGTTCGGTATACCTTCTTCAAGAAGAGGCCGTGCGCCGGGCACGCAACGCTCGCGATCTGTTGCACCAACAGCACGGTCTGGCTGCATGTGCTCAACGGCTGCGCAGCCGAATTGAGGAAGTGCTCAGATTGCAACCAGCCGCATGATGGACAGCGCCCAAGATGGGCCCGTAACGGAACTCTCCAGCGAAAGGGAATGTGCAGTGGGGCATGCGATCGACAATCACCGCACCGCTGAACTTGCGGAAGCCATGGGCCGACCAAGTGGGGCAGCAGCCTTCGTCCAGGGGACTAAGAGGACCGTTCTCTGCGAGGATTCCTTACCGAGCTCACCGAAAGCTGAATCGATGTACGCCCCCAACTGCCAGGATGAGAAACTCGACCTATTGGACGCTCAGGCAGAATGCCGACGCCTTGTTCGCGCGGGCGTGCAAATGCACGAAGAAATTCTCTTGCTGCATCGCGAGTTGTCCGCCACAAGGCTGCAAGTGCAGGCACTTTTGTCAGACCAGCGGGAGTCCGCCCAAGACAAGGTCAAACTGCAATTTCTCGAAGCGCGGGTAGACGCGCTCCTGCACTCGGCCTCCTGGCGCATCACCAAGCCCTTGCGATTGCTGTACAGGCTTTTGGTCGGCCACGCTTGACAATACGCCGCGAATGGAAGGCTGAGTAAAAGTAGCCAACAGTGCAATACCGATCACTGCAAAGTTGAACCGGTATTGCGACTGCAGTTGAAGCATGGAGTGCAGCTCAAGCTTTGATCGGAGTGCATGCCAAGATTTGACTACATGCAACCCGTAGGTACCCGCAGACAGGCACACCAAACCCCAGTGCTGTACCAAGGCGCTACACACGGCGAGCAGCAGATAAGCCAAGCTGAATAGCGCTAGGGCAGAAATGAAAGTGACCTTTCGCCCAAAAGCTACAGCGTTGGTGCGGATTCCGTTGGCGAGGTCCGCATCATGGCCCCGAACTTCATGCATGAGGTGCCCAGCTGCGAAAACCACACCAAAGTAGCATGCAAAAATAACGCTTGGAAAATCCAGCGGGGCAATTGCCAGATATCCCAACAGGAAATGCAGACTGCCTCCCACAAGGTGCAACAAGGACCCTGCAACCGGCGCACTCTTGAGGTGCAAGGGGGGGGCAGAGTAAATAGCACTGGTTGCCAGCATGCCTGCGGCAATCCACAACGCTGGAGCCCCCAAGTGGGCAGCGACCACCAGCCCTGACACCGCCAAAAATTGCGCAAGCCACCACATGGCACGCCGTGTTACCCCCAGCGATAGAAAAGTTCGCGCCCTCCGTCCTGGGTCCTTCAGATCGCTGTCGATTCCCGCCCAATCGTTCAACACGACGATGTGCGCCACCAGGCTGACGCTTGCACATACCACTGCCGCAAGCACAGCCAGGGCATCAGACCAAGGGAGCCCTTGCCCGGCACGGTAGTGCGCGAACGCGAACCCGATCAATGGAGTTCCCTGAAGTACCGCCACCTCATCCAGACGCACGCAAAACAGCCAAGGGTGTTGCCACCAAGAACGCGTTTCCACCGGGAAAATCTCTTTCATCGACGAAGCGCAGCCGCAGGACCGGCCTGCTCTGTTGCCGCGAAAAGGCGCAGCCAAAGCGCCAACCCCAACTCGGGCGACCAGTAGTATCGGCGCACCGTGGCAGTCAGGTCATTGTGGAAGTACAACAGGGGCGACTGCCAAACGCGCGAGAACCCACCCTCAGCCACCTGTCTCAGCAGGTCTTCATTTATCTGGAGCTCGTGCCGGTCAATTCCCGCTTCTGTGACCTGAATCCGCTCAATGATCCGCAACCAAAGCCGCTGATCGGCATCTTCGACGGTGAGCAGAGATTGAGGCAGCTTGATGGGACATCCCATGGCACGCAACGCGGGCAATCGCCACACAACG
This sequence comes from Acidovorax delafieldii, assembly GCF_007993815.1. Lineage (GTDB taxonomy): Bacteria > Pseudomonadota > Gammaproteobacteria > Burkholderiales > Burkholderiaceae_C > Acidovorax > Acidovorax delafieldii. Next base: position 292,549 of record NZ_VJWE01000015.1, on the reverse strand, counting down.
GCAGCCGGCGCTTTTTTGTAGTAAACCCAAAAAGACGGGTCCTCAGAGCGCGATTGCAGCACTTTGCAGAACTCCCGTGCCGCAGTGGCATCCACTTGGTTAAGCCACATCAGGACATGGATCTGGATGCCAATGTCAGCAGGATTGGGGTCCCTGCCAGGATCAACGCAATCGTAGTGGTCAGATGTAGATAACCATGTGCGGTAAAGACCCTCTGGCGTTTTGAATGCTTCCAGCATGGCGCGGGCCCTTGCCTTCAGCTTGTCATCTGACACCGGCGCCAATCGCCAAACCAGCGCAGTATCGTCCGCATCTGGTGTGATCTTGCACCCCAGTACACCGTGGGAAGGCATATCAGGGCGCCCATGGTAGCGAACGAGGCCCGACTCCTCCTCAATTTGCATGGAGAGAAAGCCCTTGGCCCGATTGAGCATGCCGGAGAGCTCCCATCGATCGCTCACTGGGCTGAGCAGATCGACGATCGCCGCGGTAGAGAACACGTTTAACTCGATGCCCGGTTTGTCAAAGCGCGTATCACTGGTGTAGTCGGTCAGCCAATAGCCGCCCACCTCTTGTTGATGCTCCAGCAGCTTGGCTGCGAGTCCGGCCATATCGCTCATTGGCATGCTGGGAGACCAATGCGGACGAGCGGCCGTAGCCGTAACCGAGAACTTCTTGGCGATGAGGTGCTGTGGTGTAAGGGAGAGGCTCTGCTGTGGCAGTACGACGGAGACTTGGTGCTCCCCCTCGGTCAAGCTGCGCGCTGGGATACGGACTCTCCATCCGCTAGGACTGCTGATCCCCAGCACTTGCTCTACGTCCGGCCGCCTGTGGAAGGCGTCGATCACCGCGACCCGTTTACCGTCGAGCCACAGTTCCAAGTTTTCAGGCGCAAGTTGGCCGCGCGTGGTCCATCCTACAACGTCAACACCCCGGTTGGGATACACGTGCACCACATCAATCGCCCCTTTCCAGGAAGCCTCAGCGGGAGTCAATGCGACCAACGGGGCAACAACCACAGGCTTTGGTAGTTCGAATGCCTGAAGTGCCCAAGGCGGGGCATTGGGATGCGAACGGACCCAGGCACTGAATACGGGACGGTCCGACTTCATGAGCGAGGCAGGGAAAGATATTTTCCACGCCCCTGCGGCGGAATTGCCCATGAACTTCGCTACATCCTCACGGTACTCAAAATGATTTGCACCACCTGGTATACGCACCCCATCGACCAATAAATGGACATCAAACGGTTGACGACTGCCGAAAAGCGACCACCCCTCTACGGTGGCAGTTCCATCCGAGGAAATACTCAGTCGGTCGATTGATCCGTAGAGGCCCGGGAACAGATCATTGAAAAACACGGGCAGGGATTTCCACGGCGAATGAGCAAACATCCAAGCAGCTTTTTCTGCATTTACTTTGTGCTCTTTATAGTTTCGTCCGGGATGGTCTCCAAGGTAGGCTGCGTGGGCAATGCCGTTGTAGCCAAATGCTCCGATCAAAGAACTGACAACAGCAATCAACCCAAGCGCCGCAAAAGCCCTGCGACCGATGACTCCGAAATGACGGATTACAGGGGGCAGCGCCCAAAAGAGTAGCGGCAACGCGTCCGTCAAGAATCGCGGCCCCCAACTCACTCCGGCGATCCAGTTCACCGCTCCGTAGAAAAATATCTGACACACAACGGCAGCCCCCACGGCCATGGACAGCAAACGCGTGCGAGGTTGCTTGGCATGGAGCAGCAACCCCAGTGGAGCAAAGGCCAGGAACGGAGAGAACGTCAGCAAGCCATGCACAGGGCTTACTAACAAGCCCCAGACTCCTTCCAAGGTACCCGTCCAGGACATGAGGATCCGATTTCCTCCAAGTGCGAGGCCGTATCCACCCAAAACATGGCCCACCACTTGAAGGTTGTACGCAAATGTGGCGGCTACCGGGAGTGCCCCCCCAAAAACGAAAAATCCGAAATTCCGGCGGTCGAGTGCAAACGCATATGCAACAAAGGCCATGGCCAAAATTGCGTCCGGTTGCCGATTACAGCCGAGCAATCCGCAAAGCAGTCCCCCAAAGAGGGCCCGTCCGGGCGATTTTTGCTGACTCACAGCCAACCACAGCAGGCCAATTACAAGCAATTGCGCTACACCATGCATCCAAAGCGCTTGGCTACTGATAACCCATGTGGACGTACCAAATGCGAACAAGGTGGTCAAGCTTGCTGCAACGGGCACCTCGGATTGCCGACGAAGCAACAAAAACATCCAAGCCACACATATGCTCGTGACGAAGGACGCTGCCAGTTTTTCCATAACGCGAGCGACCCGTTCAACACGCTGTGGGCTCCAGTCCGTGGCATTCAAATAGATGACCGCGGGCAAATAGAGCGGCGCTACAACCAGTGGCGTGACGGGTGGATACATCGACACCAGCTTTTCCTGCTGAGTCTTTAACATCCACCAAGCTTCACCCTGCTGACCCGACTTCTGAGGAACAGCGAGTCCTTGAGCCACGTGGTTTGCGATGGGATCTAGAAGGAGACTGCCATTTTTCCAAATCGACAAGGGCAGATATCGCGCTGCATAGGTGTCCACCGCACCTATCGTTCTCAAATTGCTGTTGAAAACCAGAAAACTTGTGCAAAAGAGCAGCAAGGCAATCTGCAGGTTTCGGTCCCACCGCACAAAGTGCACAGTCCGGTCGAGTACACGTTGCCAAATTGCCGTGCAAAAAAGATGAACACTCATGACCTGGTAAAACCTGCGGGGACAATTGGGGGGACGGGACACGGGAAAATGAGAGGCGCTAACCCGAGCCTGCCCCAGGAGTTCAGAGCCTCACAGTCGGGGGCGAAAACGGCTACTTATCCCCGTCAGATGGTGGAAAGCAAGGACAATCGGTCGCTCAGTGTAACAATGCCCCCGGTGCGTAGCGAGTGGTGCCATTCTGCTCAAATGAACGCGAATGTGGACCGCATATGCCCTCAGTTGCCAACGATTTGCCGCTCCTGCCCTGGTGTCTGGACGTTAGCTTTTTTGCGGTAGACCCTGTACTCCTTCAACAAAGCCCCCCGACATTCAGCTGCGCACCAATATTTTCAGCGTTTCGTTTTTCTTGAGATGCCCTGATGCCTAAGTTGTGCGCAAAGCTCATTGTGCTCATGCCCGTGTACGAGGACGCGGAGGCCTGCTCGCAGTTGCTACGACATCTCGAGATCAGCATTCAAGAACCTTACTGCGTCGTGGTCGTAGACGATGGGTCGCTGCGCCATCCATTTGTATATCCTGTTGCCAGAAATTCCGCGCAGGATCTTCGCGTCATACGCCTGAGCAGAAATCGGGGACATCAAGCGGCGATCGCAGTCGGTCTGCGTTACATCGCGAGATATGTGCGCACTGATCAATGGGTGGTGGTCATGGATTCCGACGGGGAAGACGTACCCGAGGCAATCGCTGAACTGGTGGCCCAAAATGAGGCAATCGTCGATGTCGTGGCGGCCTCCCGCGGAAAACGCAATGACGGACCTCTCTTTCAGCTGCTCTATGCTGCCTACAAGGCACTCTTCCGCTGCCTGACGGGCTACCGGATGAACTTTGGCAACTTCATGGCACTCCGGGGGACTGCGGTTCAGCGGCTGAGCACGATGACAACACTCTCCCAGCACCTTGCTGCCACTGTGCTTGCATCTGGTCTGGAGATGCGAAAAGTGCGAGTGGACCGCGGGCGGCGGTACGCAGGCCGCTCCAAGATGAACTTGCGCAAACTTGTGCTGCACGGTGTGGCTTCGCTCGCAGTGTTGGCTCCTGTGGTCCAGCGTCGGCTCGCTCTGAACACCGCACTCTTCGCGGGGCTGGCGTCAGTCGGCGGAATGGTCCTGGGTGGACTTATGGCCGCAGGACTGCACGCCAACCTCTCGTCCGTCGCCATGGCTGTTGTTGTTGTCTCGGCTGTGGTTGTAGTGGTATCTGTGGGGCTGTCCTCGCGACTGCAAAAGCTCCGCAAGCGGACTGAACGGGCGCTTGATCGGGCGCAACCGTTCTCGATTCGGATCGAGACATCGGAGGACCTTGTTACTGGCGGTACCCCAGCCCCATCAGCGAGACTGCTTGCTCAGCCGACCTCAGGATGCAGCTTGTCCGGCAACAACATCTCACACTCACTCCTTCAGCAGGATATTTGATGGAACGTGCAGCTCTCTCCGTCGCGGGAATAGCGACCTATGCAGCCATTGCAGTAGCTACATATTGGATTTACATCCGATTATTCAAAGTAGATGTTGTATTCTACGCGGCCATTTGGGCTTGCACCCTCGCATTACTTGCATATGCCCTCCTCATCACAATAACACCATTTTCAAATTACTTCAACCCACTGGAGAAAGTTCAAAATATCGCCATCTGTGGACTGCTCGGCTATATATTGGCAATCACCTTTCCGACCATCATAGACCGCTCGCTGTCGTTTTATTTTCTAGAAAAAATCCAGCAACGTGGGGGAGGCATCCAATTGAATTATCTAGACTATATATTTCGCGAGGAATACATCAAAGAGCATCGACTGATGGAGGTGAGGCTCACTGAGCAAATGGAGTCTGGCACCCTATTTGTCGATCAGGGAAGTTGTATCCGCCTGACCACGCGGGGAGAACTCCTTGCGACGTTCAGTCGCTTCTTCAGGTCTCATTTTCTTCCGCCACAACGCCTGATCGCTGGCGAATACTCCAGCGACCTTGTGGACCCCTTCATGCACAAGAATACGGTGCCAGACTATCTTTGCAAGCAGTAGACTTGCACCTTGAATCACGGTATGAATATTTTCGCAATTCTCACATCTTGCGAGATTAATTTTTAAAAAATGAGGAGTAAATTTGAATTTCGAAAAAGCCCAGCAACTGGTCGCCTCTGTGAAGCATTGGCATCATGCGTTCGAAATTTACCCTGGCCTCGTTACACCCGGCAGTTACAATCCAGGATTTTTACTGGATGATATCGATTTCGCCCAAAATTTAAATGGCCAGAGAGTTTTGGACATAGGGTCATCCGACGGATTTTTCTCGCTGGCCGCCCATCAACGGGGTGCTGAGGTAGTGGCAGTCGACTATCGGCCTAAAAATGCTCATGGCTTTGGTGTCATGGAAGAGATTACAGGGCGGAATTTTCAGTACCACCGTGCCAATATCTACGACCTGACTGCGGATGAGCTGGGAACTTTTGATCACGTACTTTTTCTGGGCGTCCTGTACCACCTGCCAGATATGGTGAAGGCAATGGCGATTGCTCGCTCTCTGTGCAAGGGTACCTTGCACCTCGAAAGCCATGCTGCGAACGACCTGGGTTTGCAAGAACCTGTCGCCCGTTACTACCGGCACTCCTCCCTTGCAGGCGATATTACGAATTTTTGGTCTCCCAATGCGGAGTGCATCCGGGATATGGCCTTCGACTGCGCATTTGACCTGGTATCGCAAAGAACCTGGGGAGATCGGTATTTTGGGCGCTTTCAGATCAACGAGGAGCCGTCGCGCAAGAGCAAACTTCAATGGGGCTACGGTCTGCTCAGGTGAGCGTCCCGCAAGTAGCGCAATTTGCAGACAAGAGCGTCTCAGAAGCACGATGCACCCTGCGCGACGGGCGTCATCAGTCTGCGACCCACTTCCAATGTGCATCGAACCTGGAAATTTCAATGCCCGCGAATTTTCCCAGGCTTTGCTGAGCTGAGCCTCGCGATCTCCCCCTCAACCTTGCGAGCAATGGCCCCATCCGGGGCCATTTACACGTTTACGGATCGCAACGTTTCCTCCATCATGGGCTTTCCCCTCGGAAAGCACGGAGGCCCATGTTCATTGAGCTGGTCAAAGGCGTTGCGCTGCTGCTGGCGCTGTGCTTTCTGCATGGGTTCAACATCCGCGTCTGGCGCCAGCACCCGTGGGTGGGCCAGGTCTTTTCGGGGCTGATCTTCGGCGGGATCTGCGTGGTGGGCATGCTCACCCCGGTGGTGCTGATGCCGGGCGTGATCTTTGACGCGCGCTCGGTGGTGCTGAGCATGGCCGGCCTATTTGGCGGCCCGCTGGTGGCGGGCATTGCGGCGCTGATGGCGGCCACCGGGCGCCTGTGGCTGGGGGGCGCGGGTGCCGAGGTGGGGCTTATGGTGATCGTGCTGTGCACGGCCATGGGGCTGGTGTACCGCGAGGGCCGCGCCCGGGGGCGGCTCGGGGTGGAGCCCGTCCCCCTCGCGCTGTTCGGGCTGCTGCTGCACACGGCGGTGATCGCGCTGTTTCAGCTGCTGCCCGCCGAGGCCGTGCAGCGCATCAACCAGACGCTGGCCCTGCCCTATCTGCTGACCTTCACCCCAGCCACTGTGGTGCTGGGCCTGCTGCTGCACGATGTGGAGCAACGCATGGCCACCGAGCGTGCACTCACTGGCACGGCAGCCCGCCTGCATGCCATCACGCAGGCCATCCCCGATGTGCTGCTGGTGCTGGATGCCCAGGGCCGGTATGTGGAGGTACTGTCCCCCAACGACGCCACCCTGGTCGCCAGCGCCCCCGAGCTGGTAGGTAAACGGCTGTACGATGTGCTGCCCGTCGAGCAGGCAGAACGGTTCATGGCGCTCATCCGGGACACGCTGCGGTCTGGCCAGACCCACAGCGTGGAATACGAGCTGCAGACCCTGTCGGGACTGCGCCAGTTCGAAGGACGCACCCAGCCCCTGGGCGTGCAGGTGGGTGGCCAGGCGGCTGTGGTGTTCCTCGCCCGCGACATCACGAAGCGCAAGCAGGCTGAAAGTGCGCTGCGCGAGTCCGAGTTGCGCTTTCGCTCGCTGCTGCGCAACATCCCGTCCATCTCGGTGCAAGGCTACCTGCAGGACGGCACCACCAGCTACTGGAACCAGGCGTCCGAGCAGCTGTACGGCTACACGGCCGAAGAAGCCCTGGGCGGCAACCTGCTCGACCTCATCATCCCGCCGCCCATGCGCGACGGCGTGCGGGCACACATGCAGCACATGTTCGCAACCGGCGAGGTGATTCCGGCGGGCGAGCTGCAACTGCAGCGCAAGGACGGCACGCCGGTGCATGTGTTCTCCAGCCATGCCTACATCCAGGTGCCGGGCCACCCACCCGAGATGTTCTGCATCGACATCGACATCTCGGGCCGCAAGGCCGCCGAGGACGAGGCACGCTACCTGGCGTTCTACGACGCACTCACGCAACTGCCCAACCGCCGCCTGCTGGTGGACCGGCTGCAGCAGGTGCTGGTCAACGGTGCGCGCTCGGGCCTCACCACGGCCGTGCTGTTTGTGGACCTGGACAACTTCAAGACCCTGAACGACACCCGGGGCCACGAGGTGGGCGACCTGCTGCTCAAGGACGTTGCCCAGCGCCTGCGCAGCTGTGTGCGCGAGCAGGACACCGTGGCCCGCCTCGGAGGTGACGAGTTTGTGGTGGTGCTGCAGAACCTGAGCAGCGACGCCCCCGAGGCCGCCGCACAGGCGCGCACGCTGGGCGAGCTGATCCTGGCGCAATTGCGCCAGCCCTACGAACTGGCCGGGCACGAACACCACTTCACCGCCAGCATCGGCGTGACCCTGCTCAATCACCAGCGCGACTCGGTGGACGAGGTGCTCAAGCAGGCCGACATGGCCATGTACCGCGCCAAGGACGCCGGGCGCAACACACTGCGCTTTTTTGACCCCGACATGCAGCAGGCCGTGAACCGCCGCGCCCTGCTGGAAACCGAGCTGCACAACGGCCTGCGGCGCGCGCAATTCCTGCTGCTGTACCAGCCGCAGGTGGACAGCCAGGGACGCGTGACCGGCGCAGAGGCACTGGTGCGCTGGCAGCATCCGGTCCAAGGCATGGTGCCGCCGTCGGAGTTCATCCCGCTGGCGGAAGAATCGGGTCTCATCCTGCCACTGGGCCACTGGGTCATGGAAACCGCCCTCCGCCAGCAGGCCCGCTGGCAGCAAGACCCGCAGTTTGCGCAGCTGAGCCTTGCCATCAACGTGAGCGCCCGCCAGTTTCTGCAAGACGACTTTGTGGCCCAGGTACTGGCGCTGGTGCAGCAGACCGGCGCCAACCCCGCACAGATCAAACTGGAGCTGACCGAAAGCCTGCTGCTGGACAACGTGGACAGCGTGATCGCCACCATGCGCGCCCTCAAGGCCCATGGCCTGGGGTTTTCGCTGGACGACTTTGGCACGGGCTACTCGTCGCTCAGCTACCTCAAGCGCCTGCCACTGGACCAGATCAAGATCGACCAGGGCTTTGTGCGCGACGTGCTGCTGGACGCCAGCGACGCGGCCATCGCCCGCTCCATCATCGCGCTGGCAGGCAGCCTGGGCCTGTCCGTGATCGCCGAGGGGGTGGAGACCACCGCCCACTACCAATTTCTTTTGGCCCATGGCTGCCAGGCTTTCCAGGGCTACCTGTTTGGCCGCCCGCTGACGCTCGAAGACTTTGAAAGCCGGGTGCGGCAAGAGGTGTAGCTGGGGGGCGGAGACTGCCACCACGCCAGCCATCGGGTACCCGGCGAAAGGAAACAAGAAAAAGGGCAAGGCAACATTCAAGTTCTCTTTCCGTGGCGTCGATATCTCTGTGTGGAAGCCCTGGAGGTGTCCCATGAAGATTGAATCGTCCGCCCTGCAGATGAATGCCCAGCACGTTGCCAGCCGCGTGCACACCCAAAGCAGCCGCTTTGAAGCCTGGGTCGGCGAGCGCCGCCCCACCAGCGCCCCTGGCCTTACCCGAGCAAGCCCGGCCGTACAAATTTCCAGCGCTGCACGCGTGGCCCGCGCCGCCCAGGAGGCCATCGACCCCACCCATGCCGCAGATGCCGCGCCCGGCAGCAGCCCCAGCGACGGCCTGACACCCCAGCTGGCCATGATCCGCGACCTGATTGCCCGCATGACGGGCGTGCAGGTGCGGGTGTACACCGGCCAGACGGAACCCGCACCCTCCCCACCCGCCACACCCACCAGCCGCCTCGACACGACGCCGACCGCCGATGCAGGCCGTCCCCGTGCCGGGTGGGGCCTGCTGGTGGAGCAGCGCGAAGTGGTCGTAGAAACCGAAAGCACCCAGTTTGCCGCCCAGGGCACCGTGCGCACCGCCGACGGGCGGGAAATCCGCTTCAGCCTGCAGCTGGATATGCAGCGCAGCTACCGCCAGGAATCATCGTTCAGCCTGCGCCTGGGCGACGCTGTGGCGGTAGACCCGCTGGTCATCAACTTCGACGGCTCGGCCGCGCAGTTGCAGGACCTGCGCTTTGCGTTCGACCTGGACAGCGACGGCCAGACCGACAACGTGCCCCTGCTCTCAGGCAACCGGGGCTACCTGGCCCTGGATCTGAACCACAACAGCCGCATCGACAACGGCCGGGAGCTGTTCGGCCCCGGCACCGGCAACGGCTTTGCCGAACTAGCCGCCTATGACAGCGACGGCAACGGCTGGATTGACGAGGCGGACCCGGTCTTTCAGCAGCTGCAGGTATGGACCCCGTCGGCGGATGGCGCAGAGGGCGCCGGCAGCCTGCGCACCTTGGCCGACGTGGGCGTGGGCGCACTCTCCACCAACGCCGTCGCCACCCCTTTTGCCCTGCGCACCGCCGACAACGCCAGCCTGGGCACCGTGCGCTCCACCAGCGTCTACCTGCGAGAAAACGGCAGCGTGGGCACGGTGCAGCAGGTGGATCTGACCGTCTGACGGTACTGCAGCGCCAGCCTGTTACTATGATTTTTATAGCTCTATAGGCATGATGCACTAGCGCTTGATGGCAATTTGACTCAAAAAATGTCCAACGGTATCAATGAGCAACCCGACGGGAACTCCGGGCTTAGCACTCAATCAGAGAGAGTGCTAATATCATGGCTTAGAGGAAAGGATTCCCGGAATGAACATTCAATCTGGAACCGCGACGATGTCTCTGGCGCCCGCCAATCCCTGGGCACTGGTGCCCCCCTTGGGCAATCTGGACGCCTATATTTCGGCCGTCAACCGCCTGCCCCTGCTCACGCACGAAGAAGAGCAGACCTACGCACGCCAGCTCAAGGACAACAACGATCTGGACGCCGCCGGCCGGCTGGTGATGTCGCACCTGCGCCTCGTGGTTTCGATTGCACGCCAGTACCTGGGCTACGGACTGCCCCATGGCGACCTGATCCAGGAAGGCAATGTGGGCCTGATGAAGGCCGTCAAGCGCTTCGACCCCGATCAGGGCGTGCGCCTGGTGAGCTACGCCATGCACTGGATCAAGGCCGAGATCCACGAATACATCCTGAAGAACTGGCGCATGGTCAAGGTGGCGACCACCAAGGCGCAGCGCAAGCTGTTCTTCAACCTGCGCTCCATGAAGCAGGGCTTCAAGGCCGATGCATCGGCCGCCGATGCCGCCACACACCGCGACACCCTGTCGGACCATGAGATCGACGCCGTCGCCGCGCAGCTCAATGTGAAGCGCGAAGAAGTCATCGAAATGGAAACCCGCATGGCGGGTGGCGACGTATTGCTGGACCCAGCCCCTGCAGATGATGGCGAGCAGGCGTTTGGCCCCATTGCCTACCTGGCCGATGCATCGCACGAGCCCACGGCCATGATCGAGTCGCGCCAACGCGACGCCCTGGCTACCGACGGCATTGCCAACGCACTGGCCAGCCTGGACGACCGCAGCCGCCGCATCGTGGAAGAGCGCTGGCTCAAGGTCAATGACGACGGCAGCGGCGGCATGACGCTGCACGACCTGGCGGCGGTGTACGGCGTGAGCGCCGAGCGCATTCGCCAGATCGAAGTGGCTGCCATGAAGAAGATGAAAAAGGCCCTGGCCGAATACGCCTGACCGGTCCGGGCAGCGGGGTTAATATCCCCTGCTGCAGAAGTTGCCTCGCGGGGCCCCAGTTCTGGGGCCCCGCGTCGTTTGGGCCCCCGAATATTCTTCAAGGAGATTGCACCCCATGCCCTCACGTCCCGCCTTTCCTGGCCGTGTTTCCCGCCGTGCTTCGCTGTTGATCGCGCTGGCTGCCGCATCCCCCTGGGCCCTGGCGCAAAGCGCCGGCAAGGCTGCTGCCACTGCGCCCACGCCGCTGGCCTGGCCCACCAAGCCGCTGAAGATCATCGTGGGCTTTCCTGCGGGCTCGTCGCCAGACCTGACGGCACGCACGTTCTCGGAGCCCCTGTCCAAGGCCCTGGGCCAGCCCGTGATTGTGGACAACAAGGTGGGCGCAGGCGGCAACATTGGCGCCGACGCAGTGGCCAAGGCCCGTGACGATCACACCATCGGGCTGATGATCAACGGCAACATGACGATTGCCAAGCTGCTGAACCCGGCGGTTCCGTATGACCCGATCAAGGACCTGGCACCGCTGAGCCTGATCGGCACCTCACCGCTGATTCTGACTGCACCCGTCAACCAGCCCGGGGTGGCCGCCAACAGCAGTGCCCGCGACTTCTTCGTGGCAGCACGCAATGGTGGTGACAAGTGGAGCTACGGCACGCCAGGCGTGGGCACGGTGGGCCACATCGGCACCGAGCTGCTCAAGGCGCGCAGCAACATCAACCCCGTGCATGTGCCCTACCCTGGCTATCCGCAGGTGGCCAACGCGATGCTGGGCGGCCAGCTGCAGATGGCGCTGCTGCCCCCGGCGCTGGCGCAGGCCCAGGTGCGTGCGGGCAAGCTGCGCGCGATCGGCGTGACCTCCTCCGGGCGCAGCCCGCTGGCACCCGAGGTGCCGAGCCTGGCCGAGGCAGGCATCAGCAACTTCAACCTGGAAATCTGGAACGCCTTCGCAGCGCCTTCCACCATGCCCAAGCCCATCCAGGCCAAGCTGGCCGCGCTGATCAGCGAGATCGCCCGCAGCGAAGACGTGCGCAGCAAGCTGTTCCAGCAAGGGTGGCAGACGGTGGGCTCGTCTCCCGAAGGCCTGGCCAACCGCATCAAGGCCGACACCAATCTGCTGGGCGGCGTGATTGCGATGCGGGGCATCAAGGCCGAATAAGGCCCAAGAGCATCAGCTCATGCGGGGCCGCACAGTGCCTCGCATAACGGCGGCCTGACACAGGCCCCGGGTCACTCAGGGGCTGGAGGGGCTCAGCCCCCGGCCTCGGCCAACAACACCTTCACATCGGCCGCCAGGGCCTGTGCGCCGCTGCCATAGCGGTTGTAGACCCGCAGGCGCCCTGCGGGGTCGTACACGTAGCTACCTGCAGAGTGGTCCATGGTGTAGCTGGTGGGCGTCTTGCCATCAACTTTCTTGTAATAGATCTTGAAGTCCTTGGCGACGGCGGCCAGTTGCTCGGGTGTGCCGTGCAGCGCCAAGAAGCTCGGGTCGAAGTTGGCCATGTAGGCCTTGAGCACTTCGGGCGTATCGCGCTCCGGGTCCACCGTTACAAAAATGCCCTGCAGACGGCCTGCGTCCTTGCCCAGCATCTGCTTGACCTCGGCCAGCTCCTGCATCGACGTGGGACACACGTCGGGGCACTGGGTGTAGCCGAAGAACACCACCACCACTTTGCCGGCAAAGTCCTTGATGTGGCGTGGCTGGCCGTTGTGATCGGTCAGGGGAAGGTCGCGGGCGTACTCAGCGCCGGTGACGTCCACGCCGCGGAATTCGGCCTTTTTCTCGGAACACGCACTCAGGAGGCCTGTAGCGCATATGGATATTGCACCAACCGCTATCAATTGAAGAGCTTTTCGTTTCTGCATGGAGATCATCACAGCACATAGTGGTCCACTAGCAGTGCAGCAAACAGCACGCTCAGGTGGATAAGGGAGAAGCGGAAGGTCTTGCGGGCCAGAGCGTCCGAATAATTGCGCCACAGCGCGAACGCGTACCCGCAGAAACCCAGACTGAGGAGCACGGCGGCAACCAGATAAATCCAGGAACTCATGCCGTAAATGAAAGGCATCATGCACCCGGCCAGCAGGATCAGCGTGTACAAGAACACCTGCAACCGCGTGAACTCGTTGCCGTGCGTGACCGGCAGCATGGGCAGGCCAGACTTGCGGTAGTCCTCCACCCGGTACAGAGCCAGCGCCCAGAAGTGCGGCGGCGTCCACAAAAAGATAATGAGAAAGAGGATAAGCGCCTCGGGCCCTACATCGTTGGTCATGGCCGCCCAACCCAGCACCGGCGGCATGGCCCCCGAGGCGCCGCCAATGACGATGTTCTGGGGCGTCAGGGGCTTCAGGATCACGGTGTAGACCACCGCGTAACCCACAAAGGTGGCAAAGGTGAGCCACATGGTCAGCGGGTTGATCCAGACATACAGCAGTACGGAGCCTGCGGCACAGAGTACGGCCGAGAACAGCAGGGTCTGCGCGTTGGACAGCTCACCCTTGGCCGTGGGCCGCCAGGCGGTACGCTTCATCTTGGCGTCAATGCCTTGCTCGACGATGCAATTGAACGCGGCTGCAGCACCCGCCACCAGCCACACGCCCAGGCAGGCCAGCGCCATGTGGCCCAGTTGTGCAGCGTTGGGCAGGCCGGGCACGGCCAGCACCATGCCGATCAGCGCACAAAAGACGATGAGCTGTACCACGCGGGGCTTGGTCAGCGCGTAAAACTGCTGGAACCGCGAGGGCGGCGCAGCAACGGCGGAGGGGGCAACACTCATGCAGATACTCTCGATGCGCCCGTGGGCGCGGAAAACTCTCGGGGCGCGGGCGCCGCGCGGCTGGACACCAAGGCCCAGGTCAACACCACCACCAAAGCTGCGGCACCGCCGGTATGCAGCACCGCCGCCACCAGGGGCCAGTCCAGCACCACGTTGGACAAACCCGTCACCAGTTGCAGCAAGGTCAGCCCGCCGATCCACCGCGCCTGCGCGGGTAGCACGCCACTGCGGTGAAAGCGCCAGGCCACCAGGCCCAGCGCCAGCAGCACCACATAGGCCATCAGGCGGTGCACGTAGTGAATGGCGGTGAGCCCAGCAAAGCTGATGTGGCTGCCGTCTTGCAACAGGCCCAGCTTGCGCCAGATCTGGAAGCCTTGCGCAAAGTCCATGGCGGGCCACCAGCTGCCCTGGCAGGTGGGGAAGGTAGTGCATGCCAGCACCGCGTAGTTGGTGCTGACCCAGCCCCCCAGCACCACCTGAAGGGCGAGCAGCAGTGCCGTCAGTACCAGCCCCCAGCGCAGCGCGGGGGACAAGGCCACCGGTGAGCGCCCCTGGGCACTGTGGGTGTGTCGTACCGCCTGCACACACAACAGGGCCAGCAGCACCAGGCCACCGATCAGGTGCAAGGTAACGATGGCGGGAAAGAGCTTCATGGTCACCGTGAGCGCGCCAAACGCACCCTGCAGGCACACCCACAACAAGGTCACCGTAGGCCACCAGGGACTGAGCGGAGGCGCCTGCCCGCCATCGCGCTGGGCACGCCGCTGCTGCACCCAGGAGGAGACAGTGATGACGATGATCAGCACCCCCACCCCCGTGGCGAGGTAACGGTGGATCATCTCGATCCAGGCCTTGCCGTGGGTCACCGGGCCGGTGGGCATGGCCTGCTGGGCGGCTGATATCTCGGCGCGAGCGCCCACCGGGCTGGCACTGCCATAGCAGCCAGGCCAGTCGGGGCAACCGAGGCCCGAGTCGGTCAGGCGCGTGAAAGCGCCAAACAGCACCAGATCAAACGTGAGGAACAACGTGAGCACCGTGAGCGCCTGCAGGCGCCGCATGGGAGAGCTGTGGCGATTACGCGCCCACACCCAGACCAGCGGCCCCAGCGCAATCACCAGGCCGAGCAGCATCAGCTCGAGCACTGGAGCCAGGTCGTACAGCGGTTGGGTATCGGTCATGGCTTGACCGGCCGCCCCGGCTCGTCCCACGAAGAAGAAGCGCGCAGCAGACGCTCAAGGTCACGCTTGGCCTTGGCGGCGCCACCGGTGTCCATGGCGGCCGGAAAACGCATCATCCAGTTGCCCATCGGGTCCACCACATAGAGGTGGTCCGCCAGCTGCTGGCCCGGGGCAGGCTCCAGCCAGGCCTTGAGCGCGCCCGGGTCCACCCGCAACACGGTAGCCTGTTGCAGGGCGGGCGTGAGAGCGGCCGGAGGCAAAGCGTTGTCGTTGATCAGCCAGACCCAGTCCACACGGTCCTTTTCCTTGCCCAGGCTCTCGCGCAGCTGGCGCTGCAGGTACAGGTGCTTCTGGCAGGCCGGATCACAGTCGCCCCCCGCTACGCTCACCAGCAACCATTGGCCTTTGAGGGACTCCAGCCGGGCGGGTCCCCCATCGAGAGTGGAGGCTATGAGCGCAGGCACCGTGCGCTGGGGATTGATCAACTCGCCGTAATTGCGCCGCCCCTCCGGGCGGATCACGTAGTAAGTGAAGTACGAGGCAACCACCGGCGCCGCGCAGATCAGCAGCACGCCCAGCATCTTCCAGCGCCCATGGCGCGCACGCTGCACGGTGGCGACCGCGTCCCCCGCCTCGGGCAAGGTGTGCACGGTCAGCCCCAGCGGGTACTCCGCACGGGCACCTGCCTGTGAATCAGGCGGCAGGCTGGCTGCGCGGGCGAATGAACCGTCGGACGATTTGGAACCAGACATAAAGGAGTGCTATCAGGCCGCAGAGCCCAAACCATTGAAATGCGTAACCGTAGTGTTTTTCGACGCCTGCGCCGACCACAGGCCAGTCGCGTTGCAGGCCATCGCCCGCGTCGCCTGCCGGGCCTGTCTGCAACACCGTAAGGGAGGCGAGCGCCAGACCGGTTTCGGTACGGAACGCTGCCAGGTCGAGATTTTGCCGGATGCGGGAAGACCCCTGTGCGCTATTGCCCCCTTGGAACTCATACAGCCGCGAGGGCGCCAGGGCCACACGGCCTTGAACGCGCACCTCGGTATCAGCCGGCGTGGTCACGGAAGGCAGCTGGGTGCGGTCCTGAAAATTGCGCCCCACCCATCCGCGCTGCACCAGCACCACCCCAGCACCCCCGCCAGAAAGTTGCAGTGGCGTGAGCACAAAAAACCCAGGGCGCCCCTGCATCTGCCGATTGTCCAGATACACCGTGTGTGCAGGCAACCAGCGCCCCTGCAGCACCACAGCACGGTGTACGAGGGCCTGTTGCGCCTCGGGTTTCTGGTTAGTCAGGTCTGTCAGCGTGCGTCCATCAATGGCCGGCAAGGTGGCGCGCGCATCCAGCATCGCCTGCAGCGATTCTTTCTGGGCGGCTCGCGACAATTGCCAGCGCCCCAAAGAGGCGGTGACCAGCATGCCCACCACCGCAGCCAGGGTAATGAGCCAAAAACGCAGGTCCACAGGACGGCGAAGGGGGGTCACAGGATAATGCGCTCCATGAAATACCTCGTAGTGCTGGCGTTCCTCGCCATTTTGGCCAGCCTGGCATCGGCCCTGTTCTTCATGATGCGCAATGGGCGCGACGACAAGAGCAAGGGCAACCACATGGCCAAAGCGCTGGCGGTGCGTGTCGGGCTGTCCATCGTTCTGTTTTTGTGCATTCTGGTGGCCTGGCAGCTGGGATATATCCAGCCCACCGGCCTGCCCGCCACCCGTTGACCTGAGGGCTTGGTCCGCAGCCTGGGAGGCTTGCGCCCATCACAGGCCACCACTGGCCACCACTGGCCAGCACGCAGAGGGTGGAACAAAAAAAGCGCCGCGAGGCGCTTTTTTTGATGACTTCGGGGTCTGACTTACATCCAGTAGACCAGCACGTACAGGCCCAGCCACACCACGTCCACAAAGTGCCAGTACCAGGCCGCACCTTCAAAGCCAAAATGCTTGTCAGCCGTGAAGTGGCCTTTTTGCAAGCGCAGCGTAATCACCAGCAGCATCAACATGCCCAGGAACACGTGGAAGCCGTGGAACCCGGTGAGCATAAAGAACGTGGAACCAAACACACCCGAGCTGAGCTTGAGGTTCAGGTCGGTGTACAGGTGGTAGTACTCATAACCTTGCACCAACAGGAACACGAAACCCAGCAGCACCGTGGCCCACATGAAGCCGATGGTCTTGCCACGCTGGTTTTCACGCAGGGCGTGGTGGGCAATGGTCAGCGTCACGCCGGAGGTCAGCAGCAGCGCTGTGTTGATCGTGGGCAGCCAGAAGGGGCCCACCGTCTGGAAGGGCTCGATGATGCCGGCCGGCGAAGCGGTGGCGCCAGCGGCGAGACTAGGCCAGACGGCCTTGAAATCGGGCCAGAGCAGCGCATTGTCCAGGCTGCCCAATGCAGGCACCGAGTGAGAGCGTGCCCACCACAGGGCTGTGAAGAACGCGCCGAAGAACATCACCTCGGAGAAGATGAACCAGCTCATGCTCCAGCGGTACGACAGATCGATCTTGTGACCATACAGGCCACCTTCGCTCTCACGCACTGCGTCGCCGAACCACTGGTACAGCGTGAACAGCCACCACACCAGCCCCACGGCCAGAGAATATTTACCCCAGTCGTGGCCATTGATCCACTGGCCTGCGCCGAGGATCACAAAGAACAGACCGGCCGCGGCCATCACCGGGTGGCGGGACTCGGCGGGCACATAGTAGTACGGGGTTCCGCCGTGGGTTGATGCACTCATTTCAGCTCCTGATTCTCAAAATCTTTGTTTTCAGTATTTGTTCGCACGAACCAGCCAACACACACTCACACAATCCAGTTCACCAGCCCGATCAGACCAATGACGAGCAAGAAAACCGCGATCAATCCCACCACGATGATGTGAATCGGATTGAGCTTTTCGACATCTTGCTGGTACTCGCTGCCTTTGCGCAAGCCAATCAGCGACCATGCCACTGCACGCACTGTGCGCAGCAACGAGCCCTTGCGTTGCGAGGGCTTGACGTCTGCCGATGGCTCCAGGGGCGCACTCATGACCCGGCTCCTTGCATGCCTACAGAGCTGGGCGCGGGCAGCACCACCGCCGCCGTCGATTCGGGAGCTGCCGGCGTCTTGCCGCCCACCTCGAAGAAGGTGTACGACAGCGTGATCGTGGTGACGTCTTTGGACAATTTCGGATCAATCACGAACGCCACGGGCCAGGTTTTCTTTTCACCCGGCTCCAGGGTGTACTGATTGAAGCAAAAACATTCCAGCTTGTTGAAATGCGCAGCGGCCTGCCGGGGCGCGTAACTGGGAATGGCCTGAGCGGCCATGCGGCGGTTCTGCACGTTCTGGAACTCGTACATCACCGTCGTCAGTTCACCAGGGTGCACCCGCACGGAACGCTGCGCCGGCTTGAAGTCCCAGGGACCGCGCGAGTTCGCGTCGAACTCCACGGTGATGGTGCGCGACTTGTCCACCTGGGTGTTGGCGGGTACGCGTACATCCTTGCCAGCCACACCGTTGCCAGGCACCTGCCGCTCGGACAGCGACAGGATGTTGATGCCCGTCATCTCACAGATGTGCTTGTAGATCGGGATCAGCACGTAGCCGAAGGCGAACATGCCAGCCGCAATCACGACCAGCTTGCCGACCATCTTGGCGTTTTCGCGGTGCAGGCTCATGGGGTGGGCCAGTGGCTTCAGCGGGACAGCAACACCACCTTGACCATGAACCCGACAAAGAACACCACCGCCACGGACGCCAGAATCAGCGCCAGCCGCAGGTTGCTCTTTTTTTGCTCGGGGGTCATGGACATGGTGTTCAGCCAATCACACGGGTTGCAGTGGCGTCCAGTTTGGGAGGATTCTCAAACGTATGGAAAGGCGCAGGGGAAGGAACTTCCCACTCCAGGCCCTCGGCACCGTCCCATGGCTTGGCGGGGGCCTTGGCGCCGTTGCCACGCATGGCGGGCACAACGACCGCCAGGAAGAAGTACACCTGCATCAGACCGAAGCCAAACGCACCCACCGAGGCAATCGCGTTGAAGTCAGCAAACTGCATCGGGTAGTCGGCATAACGACGGGGCATGCCAGCCAAGCCCAGGAAGTGCATCGGGAAGAAGGTGATGTTGAAGGTGATCAACGAACCCCAGAAATGGATCTGGCCACGGGTTTCGGAATACATCACGCCGGTCCACTTGGGCAACCAGTAGTACACGCCAGCAAACATGGAGAACAACGAACCTGCCACCAGCACGTAGTGGAAGTGCGCCACCACGTAGTAGGTGTCCTGCAGCTGGATGTCGATGGGCGCCATGGCCAGAATCAGGCCGGTGAAACCGCCCATGGTGAACACGAAGATGAAGCCCACGGCAAACAGCATGGGGGTTTCAAACGTCATGGAGCCGCGCCACATGGTGGCGATCCAGTTGAAGATCTTCACGGCCGTGGGCACGGAAATCAGCATCGTGGCGTACATGAAGAACAGCTGGCCAGTCACGGGCATGCCGGTCGTGAACATGTGGTGGGCCCACACGATGAACGACAGGATCGCAATGGACGAGGTGGCGTACACCATGGAGGCATAGCCAAACAGCTTCTTGCGGCTGAACGCGGGCACGATCTGGCTGATGATGCCGAAGGCCGGCAAGATCATGATGTACACCTCGGGGTGACCGAAGAACCAGAAGATGTGCTGGTACATCACCGGGTCACCGCCACCGGCGGGGTTGAAGAAGCTTGTGCCGAAGTGACGGTCCGTCAGCGTCATGGTGATGGCACCGGCCAGCACAGGCATCACGGCGATCAGCAGGTAGGCGGTGATGAGCCAGGTCCATGCGAACATGGGCATCTTCATCAGCGTCATGCCGGGGGCGCGCATGTTCAGGATGGTCACGATGATGTTGATCGAGCCCATGATGGACGAGGCACCCAGGATGTGCATCGCGAAGATGCCAGCGTCCATGGAAGGGCCCATCTGCAGCGTCAGCGGTGCGTACAGTGTCCAGCCCGCAGCGGGAGCCCCACCGGGCATGAAGAACGAGCTGACCAGCATCAGCGCGGCGGGAATCATCAGCCAGAAGCTGAAGTTGTTCATGCGCGCAAAGGCCATGTCGGATGCGCCGATCTGCAGCGGGATCATCCAGTTCGCAAAGCCCACGAAGGCCGGCATGATCGCGCCGAACACCATGATGAGGCCGTGCATGGTGGTGAGCTGGTTGAACAGCTCGGGGTTCACCAGTTGCAGGCCGGGCTGGAACAGCTCGGCGCGGATCAGCAGGGCCAGGATGCCGCCGACCATCAGCATGGTGAATGAGAACAGCAGGTACAGCGTACCGATGTCTTTGTGGTTGGTGGCAAACACCCAGCGGCGCCAGCCGGTGGGGCCATGGTGGTCGTGGCCGTCGTGTGCGTGGTCGCCAGCGTGCCCGTGGTTGTCGAGTACTGCGCTCATGGTGAATTCCTCAATACGATGGGGCGGTGATTACTTGCCACGCTGGGCCACAACTTCAGCTGGCTGCACCAGCTGGCCGGTCTTGTTGGACCAGTTGTTCTTGGTATAGGTGACCACGGCGGCGATGTCGGTGTCGCTCAGCTGTGCCCATGCAGGCATGGCGCCGTTGTTCTGACCCTTGAGCAGCACCTGGATCTGCTTGGCATGATCGGCATCCAGCACCACGGCAGCGCCGTCGAGGGGCTTGATGGGGCCAGCGCCCTTGCCGTTGGCCTGGTGGCAGGCGGCGCAGTTGGCCGCATACACCTTCTCGCCGCGCTTGAGAATGTCGTCCAGTGCCCACACCTTCGTGGGGTCGTCCAGCTTGGCTGCGGCCTTCTTCTTTTGTTCGGCCACCCAGGCGGTGTAGTCCTCGGCGGACACCACCTTCACGTGAATGGGCATGTAGGCGTGTTCCTTGCCGCACAGCTCGGCGCACTGGCCGTAGTAGTCGCCAATCTTCTCGGCGCGGAACCAGGTGTCACGCACAAAGCCAGGGATCGCGTCCTGCTTGATGCCGAAGGCAGGCACCATGAAGGCGTGGATCACGTCGTTGGCCGTAGTGATGATGCGGATCTTCTTGTTGACCGGCACCACCATGGGGTTGTCCACCTTGAGCAGGTAGTTTGCGGGAGCGTCCTTGACGTTGCCGCTGTCGGACATCACGCGGTGGCTGCTGTCCAGCGTGGAGATGAACGCCAGGCCTTCGCCTTCGCCCGTGATGTAGTCATAGCCCCACTTCCACTGGTAGCCCGTGGTCTTGATCGTGAGGTCGGCGTTAGTGGTGTCTTTCTGGGCCACCAGCACCTTGGTGGCGGGCAAGGCCATCAGGATCACGATGATGAACGGAACAATGGTCCACACCACTTCAACCGTCACCGACTCGTGGAAGTTGGCAGCCTTCGCGCCTTTGGAGCGGCGATGCTTCCAGATCGAGTAGAACATCACGGAGAACACTGCAACAAAGATCACCGTGCAGATGATCAGCATCATCCAGTGCAGAAAATGCTGCTCTTCTGCGATCTTGGTGACGGGCGGCGCCAGGTTCAGCTGGTTGACTGCAGGACCGCCAGGCAGGTCCTGAACGGCATGGGCTGCGGAGCCCACCCATGC
Source organism: Acidovorax delafieldii (assembly GCF_007993815.1). Taxonomy (GTDB): domain Bacteria; phylum Pseudomonadota; class Gammaproteobacteria; order Burkholderiales; family Burkholderiaceae_C; genus Acidovorax; species Acidovorax delafieldii. The sequence continues at coordinate 271,194 of NZ_VJWE01000015.1, read as the reverse complement.
ACCGGCAATCAGCAGCAGAGAAGCCAGCTTGTTGGAAATGCTCTTCATAGTTCTCACTTACTTCTAAGCCTCAATTTAACCAATCCCTTTCGCGCGCCTGCGTGGGGTCAGGCAGCGCGCAAGGCCATGCGGATCTCCGATGCCAAGGCCGGTCGGAGCTCTGGGCGCACATAGCGCCCCACCTCCACCGAACGGCCCTGCGCAGACAGCGTGATCAGCGAATGGTCTCCCGTCTTGGGCTCTACGCGAACCCGGCTCCGGTCAAACTCCGCGCGCTCCAGCCTGCCTGCTGTCTCCAGCTCCACCACAAGGCGCGAGCCCTGCAATGAAATCCTCTCGCCATCCGCCGCATGGCGACCGTACATGGCGAATGCAATCCCTACTGCCACGATTTCGAGCCAGGCGAAGGGCATCACCAGGTGGGCGCCAAGCATCCAGAAGAATGTCGCGATCCCCAGGGACACCACACACAGCGACAGGTACATCCAGCCCAATTGCGTCGGCGTGACCGAACAATTGCGAACCAGACGCCAGTCAATGCGCTGACCCGACACCGTGGCAAAACGAAAAACCAAGCCCGTCACCGTGAGTGCTCACAAGACTGCCGGCTGCAGCACACGTTGCGCCTTGGGCACAACAGGCACAGCCTGCCAAATTGCGCGGGAAGATGCCCGAAATCTCAATAACCAAGAATTGTAGCGTGCCTTGTTCCAAGTCATTGACACGCCGTTACAGGTTAGCTCTCAGTGCCGCCCTTGCGCAACATGGCGCGCATGTCCTGCAGCGACACCGCACTGCTGGAACTGACGCGCACCCGGGGTGCAGGCTTGAAGGCATGGCCATAGATGATTTCAAAAGTCAGTGCCAACTGACCATCCTGGCCCGAATCGGCCAGACGCTCGGACAGCACTTCGTAGAGCTTGTCGCGCCAGCGCCGTCCGCGCAATGAGGGAAAGCGATCAGGGTGCAAATTGACACCCAGCTCGCGCAGCTCCTGAACCAGCCGCTCGGGCGTGGCAAATGTGAGCGTGATGCGCTCCATGTCCATGACCGGCTCTGCAAAACCTGCGTGCACCAGCATGTCGCCCCAGTCGTGCATGTCGGTAAAGGCATGGCCCGCAGGCGGCCAGCCCAAGACGGCGTACACGCCATGCAGTTCGCGCAGCGTGTCCGGTCCGAGACACGAGAACATCAGATAACCGTCCACCGCCAGGGCGCGATGCCAGCGGCCAATCAGGTCTTGCGGGTCGGCCGCCATGTGCAGCGCCATGTTGGACCACAACATCTGCACACTGGCATCGGCCGGAGGCCCCATTTGCAGGGCCCCAGCACCCCAGCGGGCGGGGTTCCACCAGGGCTTGGCCAATGCCTGCCTCGCAACGGGTTCGCAATGCGCGCTGGTTTCGTACACCTGGCAGCGCGCCTGCGGGTAGCGAGCACTCACCAGGGCATGCGCCTGCAGACCGCCACGCACTGGGTCCCAGTGGCACCAGGACTCTGGGGCCTGGCGAATCCACTGCAGTCGGTCCTCCATGCGGCGCGCCACTTCTTCGTGCAGCCAGGGGGACGCAGCCGGGGCTGCGGCATGCCAGCGGGCGGCGGCAACAGGATCAATGGTGGGGGGACGCTCGGAGGACATGGGCGGTGCAGAAGGACGCGCGAGTATATTGATTCATGCTCTTTTTGGGTTTGCCAGGGATTTCACGCCGCCTCCACGCCTGGGTGGACAAAGTGCCCAGCCAGTGCGCCGTGTGCCACGCATGGCCATCGCAGCGTGTCTGCAACGCCTGCGTGATGCGGTTCGCCCAGCCCGCCACGCGTTGCCGGCGATGTGCACTTCGGGTGCCCGCAGGGGTTGACGTTTGCGGCGCCTGCCTGCAGAACCCGCCCAGCTTCGACGCCTGCATTGCCGCCGTGGACTACGCCTACCCCTGGGCCGACGCCCTGGCGCAGTTCAAGTTTCGCGGCGATCCGGGGTGGGCCAGGGCCTTGGCCACCCTCATGCGCAGCACACCCTGGATGGAGCCGGCACTGGACGCGGCCGACCGGGTACTGGCGGTGCCCCTGTCCAGCGAGCGCCTGCGCGAGCGGGGCTTCAACCAGGCGGCCCTGCTGGCGAGGCAACTGGCTGGTGCCAAGGCAGACGGCCACACGCTGTTGCGCCTGCACGCCACCGAGGCACAAAGCGGCCTGCCCAGGGCGCAGCGGCTGCGCAACCTGCGCGGCGCCTTCGCCGTTGAACCCGCCCGCGCAGCCAGCCTGCGCGGCCAGCGGGTGGTACTGATCGACGACGTGATGACCACGGGCGCCACCCTGCATGCAGCGACGTTGGCACTGCGCGGGGCGGGTGTCGCGCACGTCACAGGCGCTGTGCTGGCGCGCACGGAGCTGGACTGAAAAGCACCAGACAGGTAGCGAACAGGAACCGAGGAGGTAGTGCACACCTACCAAAGGGATACTTTTGATTACGAGCGGTTGCTCAACTCACAGGTCCAACGATGACAATGGCGGTCATGTTCCATATCGTCCTCGTCGAACCCGAGATCCCGCCCAACACCGGTAACGTGATTCGCCTGGCGGCCAACACCGGGTGTTCGCTGCACTTGATCGAGCCCCTGGGGTTCTCGATGGAAGACCGCCAGATGCGGCGGGCAGGGCTGGATTACCACGAATACGCCAGCGTGCAGGTCCATGCGGGCTGGACGGCCTTTCTGCGAGACACCCAGCCGGACCCGACCCGCATGTTTGCGATGACCACGCATGGCTCACAACCCGTGCACTCCACGTGCTTCCTGCCCGGCGACTGGATGGTGTTTGGCGCTGAAACGCGGGGACTCCCCCCCGAGTTGCGCGAGAGCTTCCCCCCGGCGCAGCGCCTGCGCCTGCCCATGGTGCCGGGTCAGCGCAGCCTCAATTTGTCCAACGCGGTGGCGGTGACCGTGTTCGAGGCCTGGCGCCAGAACAGCTTTGCCATGCCCGACGGGCAGGTCATGGTCGAGCCCGAGGGCACGATCATCAGCGGGTTCGCGCAACTCAACTGAGCTGGCCGGACTTTTCCGCCATGGCGCGGGGCACGTGTTCGGTCAGGAAGTCCAGAAACACCCGCGTGCGCGCGGGCAGCATGCGGCCCGAGGGCAGCGCCGCATAGATCGTGTAGCGCGAAAAGATCCAGCCGGGCAGGATGTGGACCAGCTCGCCGCGGGCCAGGTGCTCCTCGGCCAGCAGGCGCGACGTGACTGCCACGCCCGCCCCGTCCACAGCAGCCCGCATCAGCAGCTCGGTGCTGACGGACTGCAACACCGCCGGTGCGTCCACCTCTTCGTCCGGCACGTCTGCCCGCAGCGACTGAAGGCGCAGCTTGCGGCCAGGCCCTGACTGCAGGCGCACGGGCGCGCTCGAGTCGCGCAGGTAGTCGTGGTGCACCAGGTCTTGCGGCTCACGCGGAATGCCCCGGCGCTCCAGGTAGTCGGGGGACGCCACCACGATCGCCTCCCCCTGCACCAGGGGGCGCGCGACGATGTTGGCGTCAAAGTCCTCGCCCGCCACCATGATGGTCACATCGAACTCATCCACTCGGCTGGAGGCATAGGCGTCCATGCTGATGTCCAGCATGAGCTTGGGGTAGTAGGCATGCCACACCGCCACCATGGGCGCCAGAAAGTTGGTGGCGAGCACTGGTGCCGCCACGATGCGGATGGTGCCGCGCAGATCGCGCGTGCTGGCAGCGGCAGCGGCCTCGGCATCATCGATCTCGTGCAGGATGGCGCGCACCCGCTGCAGGTACGACTCTCCCGCGTCGGTCAGCGCCAGCTTGCGGGTGGTGCGTTGCAGCAGGCGCGTGCCCAGATGCTGCTCCAGCTCGGCCACCATGCGGGTGACCACGGGGGGTGACATGTCCATGGCGCGGGCAGCGGCGGCAAAGCCGCCCTCTTCCACCACGCGCTCGAAGATCTTCATGGCTTGCAGGCGGTCCATGGTTCAGACCTCCTGCCCGGTGGCGAACCGGCTCAGGCCGGAGCGCCGAAGTTGCGTGCGAGCGATTCGGCCACGCACACCGGCTTGTCGCTGCCCTCGCGCTCCACGGTCACCAGCCAGGTCATCTGCATGCCATCGGGCGCCACGGGCTCGGCAGCCTGCAGCGTGAGGCGCGCGCGCAAGCGGCTGCCCACCGGCACCGGCGCCGTAAAGCGGACCTTGTTCAGCCCATAGTTGACGCCCATGCGCGCACCCTCGATGGTCAGGCCCGTCTCGAAGAACTGCGGAATCAGCGACAGCGTGAGAAACCCATGCGCAATGGGCGCGCCAAACGGCCCGGCCTTGGCACGCTCGGGGTCCACATGGATCCACTGGTGGTCGCCCGTGGCCTGGGCAAACAGGTTGACCTGTTCCTGCGTGATGGTGATCCAGTCGGTCACGGCGACCTCCTGGCCCACGCAGGCGCTGACTTCGGAATAAGAGCGGAAGATTTTCATCGTTGCAATGTAGCCCTGCGCTCCGTCGCGCCTTGTCTGCCGGGTGACAGGTGTTTTCCCGGGGGATTGGATGTACGTCGTGCTTCACGCTGTCCTTCAAGAATTGAGCCACGTGCAGATCTCTTGCCACTGCTCCAGGTCGCGTGCCACGCGGCCAGGGGCCACGTCAAACAGCGTGAGGCCGTGTGCTGCCAGGTGGATGTAGTTCTGCGTGTCACGCAGATAGCCCAGTACCGGAAACCCCAGGCTGTCCACAAAATGATGCAGTTGCTCGGCCGCCTTGGTGCGCGCATCCACCCGCATGCCGACGATGCCCACGGGCACCCCGGCGGCGTGGCGGTGCTCGGCCAGCTGGTCCAGAAAGGCCCGCGTGGCAAAGATGTCGAACACGCTGGGCTGCAGCGGCACGATGACCTTGTCAGCCAGCTTGAGCACATCGTTCAGTCGCCAGCCGTGCAGGCCGGCGGGCGTGTCGAGTACCGCGTGGGTGGTGCCCTTGGGCGGGCGGCTGATGACATCCGAGCTGGTGTCCCAGCTGCCGATGGGACGCGCAGCGGGCGGGCGCAGGCCCAGCCACAGCCGGGCGGACTCCTGCCGGTCGGTGTCGCCCAGAATCACGGGATGCCCCTGGCTGGCAAAGTAGCCCGCGATGTTGGTGGACAGCGTGGACTTGCCCACTCCGCCCTTCGGGTTGGCGACAACAACTACTGGCATGACAAGCTCCTTGGAATCTGCAGGTCCATTAAAATACAAGCCAAATCAGCCTCAAGCGCAATATTCATATGCGCTAGCAGCTATCAAATCAGAAGCACCCTCTGACACCCTAGCGGTGCCACAGCCGCCTCAGGCGTGCTGACCACCGCGCTTGACGAAGAACAGCCCCGCCCCCACCGCCATCAGCAAACCGCCAAACACGCGGTTCTGCGCCCGCACGGCCCGCGCACTGCGCATCAGGCGGCGCAGCGCGCTCGCCCCCGCAGCGTAGCCGTGCATGACCACCACGTCCACCGTCACCGTGGTGGCGGCCATCACCAGCAGCTGTGTCCACAGCGGGCGCGTGTCGGTCATGAACTGGGGCAGCACGGCCACCATGAAGATGATGCCCTTGGGGTTGGTGGCGTTGGTCAGAAAGCCGGTCAGGCAGCGTTTTTGCCAGGTGCCCGCCGACTCGGTCTCATCACCTTGTACCGGCGATTTATCACCAGCACGCCACTGGCAGAAGCCCACATAGATCAGATAACACGCGCCCAGCACCTTGACGATGCTGAACGCCACCTCGGACGCCAGCAGCAGCGAGCCCACGCCCGCCCCGGCAATCAGCAAAATCAGCAACAGCCCCAGCTGCAGGCCCAGGATGGTGGCGCCCGTTTTGCGCACACCGAACGACAGACCATGGCTCATCGACAACACAGCCCCCGAGCCCGGCGACACCGCAATCAGGCAAGACGCCGCAAAAAAAGCCAGCCAAGTCTGCAAATCCATGGGTCACCGTGCCTGTGTGCGAAGAAGGGCCCGCATCTTAGCAACGCGGGGCTCCATGCACCATGAGCTGCATAAAAACAGGCTCAGGCGCTAGATAATCATGCCTTAATAGCTATCAAATAAATAGCGCCATAGATCCAACCCACGGCACCCAACCCAACGCCTTGCAGCGGTGCCAGAATCTGCCACACCCGCCCCACTCCTCGGGGGCGCGGTGTTCTGCCTCCCCACGACGACCCCCAAGCGCACGCCCATCCATGGAACACGCCCCCACCTGGCTCACCTACGGTTTCCTGTACCTCACCGCTGCCGTGCTGGCCGTGCCCATTGCCAAGGCGCTGGGCCTCGGCGCCATCATTGGCTACCTGGCAGCGGGCATCGCCATCGGGCCCTGGGGCCTGGGGCTGGTGAGCAACGTGCAGGACATCCTGCACTTCGCCGAGTTTGGCGTGGTGCTCATGCTGTTCCTGGTTGGGCTGGAGCTGCAACCCAGCCGCCTGTGGGCCCTGCGCCGCCCCATCTTTGGCACCGGCACCGCCCAGGTGCTGGGTTGCGCGGCGGTGCTGTTCGCGCTGGGTGCGCTGGCCGGCCTGCCCTGGCGCGTGAGCCTGGTGGGCGCGCTGGGCCTGGCGCTGTCGTCCACCGCCATTGCGCTGCAATCGCTGGCCGAGCGCAACCTGATGCGCACACAAAGCGGCCAGGCCGGCTTCTCCATCCTGCTGTTCCAGGACGTGGCGGCCATCCCCATCCTGGCCCTGCTGCCCGTGCTGGGCGCGGCCGCCGGTGAAGGCGCAGGCCACACCCCGGGCGAGATGGTGCTGGAGGTGCTGAAGATCGTCGGCGTGATCGCCGCCATCATCCTCGGCGGGCGCCTGCTGCTGCGCCCCGTGCTGCGCTGGATCGCCAAGAGCAACACCCCCGAGATCTTCACTGCCGCCGCGCTACTGCTGGTGGTGGGCATTGCCTACCTGATGGTGCTGGTGGGCCTGTCGATGGCGCTGGGCGCCTTCCTCGCCGGCGTGCTGCTGGCCGACAGCGAATACCGCCGCGAGCTGGAGGCCGACATCGAGCCCTTCAAGGGCCTGTTGCTCGGGCTGTTCTTCATCGCCGTGGGCATGAGCATCGACTTCGGCGTCATCCTGCGCTCGCCCGGGCTCATGGCCGCCATCCTGGTCGGCTTTCTGGCGGCCAAGGCCGTGGTCATCTACGCCCTGGCCAAGGTGGTCGAGATTCCCTACCAGGAGCGCCCTGTCTTCACCCTGCTGCTGGCCCAGGGTGGCGAGTTTGCGTTTGTGGTGTTCCAGGCCGCGGCCGGCGCCAACGTGTTCCCTGCCGAGACTGCCTCGCTGCTGATTGGCGCCGTGGCGCTGTCGATGCTGATCAGCCCGCTGTTGCTGGTGCTGCTGGACCGGGTGCTGCTGCGCCGCTATGCCCAGCTCAAGACCGCCACGCCCCAGGCCGAGGAAATCTCCGAGCCCCAAGAGGCGCCCATCATCATCGCGGGCTTCGGCCGCTACGGGCAGATCGTCTCGCGCGTGCTGCTGGCCCAGGGCATCCCCACCACCGTGCTGGACCATAGCGTGGACATGCTGGAGGTGGCGCGCACCTTTGGCTACCGTGTGTTCTACGGCGACGCCACGCGGCTCGACCTGCTGCGCATCGCCGGGGCCGAACACGCGCGCATCCTGGTGGTGGCCGTGGACGATGCCGAGCAGTCCCTGCAGATCGCCAAGCTGGCGCGCGAACACTTTCCGCACCTGCAGGTCGTGGCCCGCGCGCGCGATGTGACGCACTGGAACAAGCTGCGCGACCTGGGCGTGACGCTGGTGCAGCGCGAGCTGTTCGAGTCCAGCCTGCAAAGCGCCCACACCGTGCTGGAGCTGATGGGCCTGCAACCCGCGCAAGCCACCGCCATCACCCAGCGTTTTCGCACCCACAACATCGCCCTGGCCGACCGCATGTACCCGCACCACAAGGACCGCGCCAAGTTCATCGCCGTGGCGCGCGAAGGTCGCAACCAGTTTGCGGAGCAGATGGCGCGTGAGCGGCAGGAGAGTGCGGCGCTGGGTGCGGCCGCTGGTGCATACCCGGGCTACGGCGCAACGGAGGATGGCCCTGGCGGGGACGCCCCCTTGAACACCAGCATCTCCGACAAAAACAAACCTTAGCGCTTATCTTTATTGCCCACATTGCTATTCATTCAATAGCATCCAACAGCACCCCAGGAAAGTAGCTAACGCTATCGACGCAGGGCTGCGGCCCCGCGTGGCCTCAGTGCTTGCCCTCAACGCAGCCCGCTACCGCCCGCACAAGGGGGCGGCCTCATGGACCCGGCTGTATCCGAACACAGGGCTCAATGAAATACAGCCCGCCCCGGCATCACCGCTCGGCACCCAGGCAACGATGTCGGAGCTGCCCGGCGCTTGCTTCACAAACTCGCGCATGCGGCCATGCTCGTAGGACGCGTTGGCAGGCGATTCACAAAATAGCTTCGTGCTCGTGTACCGCCGTCCTTCCAAGACATACGAAAACTGCACGTCTGGTACGCCCACCCGGTTGCCTCCTCGGGGGTGCTGCCGGGGCACCACGGAGGTGAAGGTCACGGGAACGGTGTAGAAGTTGCACGCAGGTGGAGGGCCGTCGTGGAACAGCATCATGGCCGTGACCCACAGCACGGGGCCCAGGACAAGGGTCAGTCCCAGGACTGCAGCAAAGCGTCTCACCAGACGTCCTCTCAACGATCAGCAGCCCGGGAGTTTGCCCCAATTCGCCATCCCCAAGAAAGGCTGGCGCCCGGTCGCAGGCGACCAAAGCCGGAGCAAAGGAATGCAGTACCATTATCGCAAAAGATAATCATTCGCATTACAATCCATCACCTTCAGCCAGCCAGCGTCCCGGGACATCACGCGAGCCAGTGCACTCCGCGTTTTGCCCACTCTCCAACGGGACACCCATGCCTTTCCAGCCTTCTCGCGCAGCCCTGGCGTCCAGCGCTGCCCGCACTTTGGCGCATGCCATTCCTTCGGTCTGCCAAGCCCGTCTGTTCGCCCTGACACCCCTTGCCCTGTGCCTGGCCCAGGCCGCAATGGCCCAGCAGGCTGACGCACCGGCAGCAGAGGCCGCGGCCTCTGCCCACAGCGTTACCGCCCCCCAGCTCCAAGAAGTCCGCATCAACGCCAGCACCGAAAAAGACATGGGCTTTGCGCCCGTGGAGGCCCAAACCGCCAGCAAGGCGCCCATGCGGCGGCTCGAAACTCCGCAGTCGGTCAGCGTGGTCACGCGCGAGCAGATGGAATCGCGGCAGATCACCAACGTGCAGCAAGCGCTGCAGACGGTGGCGGGGGTCAGCCCGGTCAATTTTGGGCGCCGGGGGTTTGACGATCTGAATATCCGGGGCTTTCGCTCCACCGAATCCATCCTAGTCGATGGCCTGGTGCAAAGCCCGGGCATGTGGGCCAAGCTGCAGCCTTATGGCTACGAGCGCTTCGAGGTGCTCAAGGGCTCGGCCTCGGTGCTCTACGGGCAGGTGCAGCCCGGCGGCATCGTCAATGCGGTGAGCAAGCGGCCCAAGAAGGAGGCGATCAACGAGGTGGGTGTGGAAGTGGGCAGCTTCGGCCAGCGCACGCTGCAGGCCGACATCAACCGGCCCCTGTCCGAATCCGGCAAGACGGCGCTGCGCATCAACGCACAGGTGTCCAACGCCGACGACCCCACGCAGTTCGTCTACCGCAAGGACCGGTGGTTTGCGCCGTCGCTGTCCATCGACCTGGGCGCGCAGACCGACCTGGTGCTGTTTGCCACCTACAGCCAGAGCGAGTGGATGCGCCAGCAGGGCATCACGCCCTACGGCACGGTGCTGCCCAACCGCAATGGCACGTTGTCACGCACGATGTTCACGGGCGACCCGAGCTTCGGTGTGTATGACGTGGAAAGCACCACGGTGGGCTATGCGCTGGAGCATCGCCTGTCGGATGCCATGACCTTCCGCCAGAACGTGCGCTACGAGACCGAGAAAGGCACGGGCAACTTCGTCTCCAACCAGGCATTGCAGGCCAACCAGCGGCTGCAGAACCGCCAGGCCTCGCGCCAGTACATGGACTACGACCTGCTGGCCACCGACACCTCGCTGCTGTCACGTTTCGAGGCGCTGGGCGTAAAGCACCAGCTGGTGACGGGCCTGGATGTGCGCAGCGGCACCAGCCTGCTGGCCAGCCGCACCTGCCGCATCGGCGCGCTGGACCTGTTCGCGCCCGTGTACGGCATGCAGGCCACCTGCCCCGAGGCGCTGACCAGCGATGCGCCTTCCAAGCTCACCGTGGCGGGCCTGTATGCGCAGGACCAGATCAAGTTCGGCCAGGGCTGGACGGCCCTGGTGGGCCTGCGCCGCGACTGGTCCACCAACGACACCAACAACCGCGTGGCCAACACGCAGACGCGCCAGAAGGACAACGCCACCACGCTGTCGGCCGGCCTGGTGTACGAGTTCAAGCCGGGCTGGGCCGCTTATGGCAGCTATGGCGAGTCCTTCCTGCCCCAGTCGGGCCTGACGTTTGGTGGATCGAACTTCGTGCCCGAAACCGGCAAGCAGTGGGAGGCGGGCGTGAAGTACGAAGCCCCCGGCGGCCAGATCACCGGCGCGCTCGCCGTGTTCGACCTGGTGCGCCAGAACGTGACCACCGCCGACCCGGTGAACACAGGCTTCAGCGTACAGACCGGCGAGCAGCGCGCGCGCGGGCTGGAGCTGGAGCTGGGCGCCGACCTGAAGAACGGCTGGAAGATCACCAGCGCCTACACCTACACACAAAGCAAGGTCACGCGCGACAACAACGCGGCGATTGTGGGCCTGCCGCTCAACCTCACGCCGCGCCACACACTCACCGCCTGGGCCACCTACAAACTGCCGCAGTACCAGCGGGTGACGCTGGGACTGGGCGGGCGTTATGTGAGCGAGCAGATCGGCTCGTACCCCTTCACGCTGCCGTCGTACTTTGTGGCCGATGCGTCCGTCAGCTACATGGGCGAGAACTACCGCGTGACGGCGGGCGTGAAGAACGTGTTCAACAAGGCGTACTACGACGGCGCGATCAACGCCAACGTGGTCTCGCCTGCATTGCCCCGCAGCTTCAGCCTGGGTGTGACGTACTTCTTCTGACGCAACGCCCCACTACATCGCCCACACGCCATGACCAGCCAGCGCACGCTCAACCGCCTCTTCACCCTGCACTCCTGGGCCGGCATCGTCACGGGGCTGCTGCTGTTCATCGTGTGCTTTTCGGGCGCGGTGGTGGTGTTCAAGAACGAGATCGACCTCTGGGCCAACCCTTCACTGGCAAAGTTGCCACGCTCCGAAAAGCCGGCCTCGCTCGACGCGGTGCTCACGCAGCTGCAGACCCGCTACCCAGGCGCCACGGTGGAAACCATTGCGCTGCCCGATGCCGTCAACCCCAGCTACTTCGCGTTCGTGCGCGAGCGCGGCGCGCCTGCCAACACCCGCACCAAGGTGGCCTTGCGCTCCGACACCGGCACGGTGGTGGGCCCGGTGGACAGCCAGCTCGGCCAGTACCTGCGCATGCTGCATGTGTTCCTGTTCTTCGGGCCGCGCTGGATCGTGGGGTTCCTCGGCGCAGCCATGCTGGTGCTGATTGCCACCGGCATCGTCATCCACCGCAAGGTCCTGGCCGAGCTATTCACCCAGCGCTGGGGCCGCAGCTTTCGCGTGGTGATGTCGGACCTGCACAAGTCCGCCGGCATCTGGGGGCTGGGCTTTCACATCCTGATCGCCACCACCGGCGCGTGGATGGGCCTGGCGCCGCTGTTCGAGCAGGGCTACAAGTTCATCACCACCCCTGCCGCAATGGCGCCCTCTCAGCCCGTGCGCAAGGCCGAGGGCAGCGAGCCTGCGCCCATGCAGTCGCTGGATGCGATGTATGCCACCGCGCAACAGGCGGTGCCGGGGCTGGAGGCGCGCTATGTGTCGCTGCGCCGCTGGGGCACAGGCACCGCCGAGGCGGGTTTCACCGGCAACCTGCGCGGCCACCTGGCCAGCACCGCGCGGGTGGACATCCATGCCGTCACGGGCGTTCCCAAGAAGGTGCACGACCCACGCACGGCGGGCTTCTGGTCGCTGGTCAACAGCCTGATGGAGCCGCTGCACTTTGGCGACTTTGGCGGGCTGGCGCTCAAGTGGCTGTATTTTTTTCTGGGCATGACCCCGGCGTTTTTGTCGATCTCGGGCACGCTGATCTGGCTGGATGCGCGCCAGCAGCGCAGGCGCGAGGCCGACGCGGCGCATCCGGCGTCCGCAGGCAACGCCATCGCGGCGGGCTGACGGGCACCACCCCCCACCTTCCACACCACACCCACCATGCAACGTTTCTTTCTGGCACTGCATGCCACCGTGCCCGCAGCGCTCCTCGTGGCGGTGTTCGTACACCTGTGGGGACCTGCGGGCTTGGCCCCGCTGGCGCAGCGGCCCGTGTGGACGGTGTGGGTGCTCATTGCCGTGTGGCTGCTGATGTCGGCCCTGGCCGCGTGGGCGCTGCGCACGCTGGCGCTGTGGCGGGTAGCGCTGGGCAGCACCGGGGCACTGTTGGCCGTGGCGGCGCTCACCGGCCTGGCACTCGGTAGCGCCCGGGCACCAGCCATGGCCCTGGGCCTTGTGGCCACGGGTCTGGTCTGCGCGGGCGTGGCTGCGTTCATGGGCCCGCAGCGGGTGCAGCAGGCTCATCGGCGCCGGGGGAGTCGCCCGTCCATTGCGATCATCCCGGCGGCACCACGACATGTGGTGTCCCACACGGGCCGCCCCTGGCCGTTGGCACCGCTGGCGCACCTGCCCTTCTGGCTTTGCGCGGCGCTGGCGGTGGAGTCATTCCGTCTGGCGCACATCGTGGCGGTTGAGCCAGTTCGATCGGCCGGCATGCTGGGCCTGCTGCTGTCCTTTTTTGTCGGGTTGCCTGCGGCCACGGTGCGCACCTGGGCGCCCCGCACCAGCGCCCTGCTGTGGCTGCTGGCAGGGCTGGCCTGTGCCGGCCTGGCAGCAAAGGCCGGGCTGCAGCAAGGCTGGGTGGCCGCCATGCTCTGCACGGCAGCAGCCTGCAGCAGCGTGCGGCCGCTGCACAACCGGCTGGGGGCCCGGGGCTTGGCCCATCGCAGCAGCACCTATCACACCCCACGCCACCCACAGCCCTCGGAAACCGCATGAACGAACTGCTGGGCATTGCCGCCGCCTTGGCCTCGCTGGTGGCACTGGCCTGCTGGGCCCGCACAGTGCCCACCCGTGCGTGGGGCGATGACACACCCACGGGGGCGGCGCGATGGCGCGCCAAGGCGTTGGCGCTGGGCACCCTGCTGTTGCAGACCACCACCGCCAGCCTGGCTGCTGGCTGGGTCGCCGGCGTGGCCCTGGTGCTGGCCGCATGGATGGTGCTGGGCTGGTTGCTGGTGCTGGCCATGAACCTGTGGCCGCAGGCCACCCAGCGCTGGGCACTGCGGCTGGGGTGGCTGGGCCTGGGCGGATGTGTGCTGGCGCTGGTGGCCTGCGCATTGGGCGAGGGCCTGCTGCGCTGAGTGGACGCAGGCGAGTGCTGCACCGAGACCTGAAGGGGCCCACCGGGCATACACAACACCCATCTGCACATTCTTTGCTCAAAATGCGCTCAAGCGCTACTGATTCATGCCTCAATAGCTATCAAATATATAGCAATCAACCTCCCCTGGAATCGCCAGCGGCCACGGCACAATCGTCGCCATGGATTCGCTGATCATCAACGCCCCCTGGGTGCACACCCTGCGCTTTGTGCTGGAAGTGGCCGCCACCGTGGCTTTCGCACTGTCGGGCGTGATGGCCGCCGCGCGCAAGCGGCTGGATGCCGTGGGCGTGTGTGTGGTGGCCTTCGTGGCTGCGTTTGGCGGGGGCACACTGCGCGATTTGCTGCTGGACCAGCGGCCCTTTTTCTGGATTCGCCACACCGAGTTTGTGTGGGGCATTCTGGCGCTGTGCATCGGCGCCATGCTGTTCATGCGCCAGCGGCACTTTGAGCCCACCGAGCGCGCCATGCTGCTGCCCGACGCCATCGGCCTGGGCCTGTTTGCCGCTGTGGGCGTGGACATTGCCACCGCCGTCGGCATGCCACCCATCATCAGCGTGATGATGGGCGTGACCACGGGCGTGTTTGGCGGTGTGCTGCGCGACGTGCTGTGCAACGAGGTGCCCCAGGCCTTCAGCGACCACCGCCCCTATGCGCTGTGCGCGTTTGCGGGCGGCTGGGCCGACGTGGCCCTGCGCCAGATGCAGGCTCCCGACTGGGCGCCGCTGGTGGTCTGCGTGCTGCTCACCGCCGGGCTGCGCGGGCTGGCGGTGTGGCGCAACTGGGAGCTGCCCGCATGGCGGGTGTGACCAAGGCTTCCAGCCCTGGCGCAGCAAGGCTGGCGCACCTGTGACAGCATCGGGTGCCCGAGGCCCGCACACTGGCCTCCGTCCGACTGCAGGAGACACACAACAATGACCACCGCACCCACGCCCGCACACCTGCGTGCCACGGCCCTTATCGACAGCGACGCACCTTCGATCCAGGCCTTTGCTGCCCAACACGCGCACGGCGCCACAGGCCGCGAACGCGCGGTGGCCCTGTACCTGGCCGTGCGCGATGGTTTCCGCTACGACCCCTACCGCATCGACCTGTCGCCCCAGGGCATGACGGCCAGTACCGTGCTGGCCAACGGCTACGGCTGGTGCGTGCCCAAGGCCGCGCTGCTGACGGCCGCATGCCGTGCGGCGGGCATCCCGGCGCGCATGGGGTTTGCCGATGTGCGCAACCACCTGAGCACCGAGCGCATGCGCGAGACCATGAAGACCGACCTCTTCATCTGGCATGGCTATACCGACATCTGGCTGGATGGCGCCTGGCGCAAGGCCACACCCGCCTTCAACATCGAGCTGTGCGAGCGCTTTGGCCTGCTGCCGCTGGAGTTCGACGGCGAGAACGATTCCATCTACCACCCGTTCGACCAATCGGGCGCACGCCACATGGAATATGTGCACCAGCGCGGCGCGTTTGACGACATGCCGCTCGCGCAGATCGTGGCCGACTTTCGCACGGTGTACGGCGGCTGGCTGCAGGGTGACGCCACCCGCAGCAGCCTGCAGGACGCCAGTTTTGCCAACGACATTGAAAATGAAAAGGAAGCCCGCTGATGACGCACGCCCCCGAGAACGCCACCACCGCCCCCATCCCCGCAGGTTTTGCGCCGCTGGTGGCCGGGGGCCCTTACATCCAGCACAACGGCCCGCTGTATGTGCTGCACCAGGGCAACGTGGTGAAGTTCGGCTTTCGCGTGGAGCCGCGCCACACCAACCCCATGGGCAACCTGCACGGCGGCATGATGGCCACGTTCTGCGACATGCTGGTGCCGCTGTCGGTGCACCGCAAAAGCGACCAGGTGTCGGACCGCTTCCTGCCCACCATCAGCCTGCAGATCGACTACCTGGCCCCCGCCCCGCTGGGCGCCTGGGTGGAGGGCGAGGCCGAGCCGCTGCGCATCACACGCTCTCTGGTGTTTGCGCAAGGGCTGGTCACAGCTGATGGCGTGCCCTGTGCGCGGGTGAGCGGCGTGTTCAAGATCGGGCCCGTGGCGCCCCGCGACGCCGTGGAGTGAGCGACCCTGGGCGTCACGCCCAAGGCCCCAGGCCTCCAGCTGTGCCCCCCCCCGGCGCACAAGCCTGACCCGCACCGCTCAGGCTGCGCCCAGCGCGCCCACCACATGCTCCACAAACCGCGCCAGCTTGGGCAGTTGCCGCCGGTCGGGCGCATACACCAGGTGCATCGGGCGCGGCACGGGCAGGCAGTGCTGCATCACCGGCACCAGCACGCCACTGGTCAGGTCGTCGGCCAGTAGCACCTCGGGTTGCATGATCAGGCCCAGGCCGCGCAACGCCGCCTGGCGCAGGCCATCGCCCTGGTTGCACACAAAGCGCGCGTTCTCGGGCCAGAAGAAATCCTCGTTGCCGTCGCGCAAGGTCCATTCCACCCGGCGCTGCCACACCGAGTGGCTGAGGCACTGGTGGCGCGCCAGGTCGGCCGCGCGTTCGGGCGTGCCGTGGCGCTGCAGGTACACGGGTGCTGCGGCAATCACCATGCGGTAGGGGCGCAGCGGGCGCGCCACCAGGCCCTCGTTCACCACCTGGCCAATGCGCACGGCCACGTCAAAGCCCTCGCCTGCCAGGTCCACCACGCTGTCGGTCAGTTGCAGGTCCACACGCACCTGGTCGTGGCGCTGCAGAAAGTCGGCCACCAGCGGCGCGATCACGTGGTTGCCCAGCGTGAAGGGCGCGCTCACCCGCAGCAGGCCCTGCGGCACGGCGCGGCTGCGCTCCACGGCGGACTCGGCCCAGCGCACCTGCTCCAGCACGCGTTTGCTGTCGTCGTAGAACGCGGCGCCCACCTCGGTCAGGCTGTTCTGGCGCGTGCTGCGCTGGAACAGGCGCGCGCCCAGGTGCGTCTCCAGCTGCTGGATGTGCTTGCCCACCATCACGGCGGAGATCTGCAGCTGGCGCGCGGCAGCGGCAAAGCTGCCGGCCTCCACCACGGCCACCATGACTTCCATATTGCGCAGCTTGTCCACGGCAACTCCCTCAATTCCTAATCAACGGTTAGCACAAGCATAACTTGCAGGTACTTTATGTTCCGATTGATTAGCAAAAGAATCGGGCTGTCAGTTCCTCATCAACCCTTTTTGACACCCAAGGAAAACACCATGTCCAAGATTCTTCTCATCGGCGCGAGCGGCACCATCGGCCAGGCCGTGCTGGCCAACCTGGGCGCACGCCACGACGTGATCACCGTGGGCCGCAGCAGCGGCACGCACCGTGCGGACTTCTCGCAGCCAGGCGCGGTTGCCCAACTGTTCGAAGCCGTCGGCAAAGTCGATGCCATCGTGAGCACCGCAGGCAACCTGCACTTTGGCCCGCTGGCGGAAATGACGGCCGAGCAGTTCAACCTGGGCCTGCAGGACAAATTGCTGGGCCAGGTGCAGCTGGCGCTGGTCGGCCAGAAGTATCTGAACGATGGCGGCTCCATCACGCTGACGGCGGGCATCCTGTCGATTGAGCCCATCCGCAACGGCGCCAGCGCCACGGCCGTGAACGCGGCCATCGAAGGTTTTGTGGCCGCCGCAGCCATCGAGTTGCCGCGCGGCCTGCGCATCAACGCCATCAGCCCCACAGTGCTGACCGAGTCGATGGGCAGCTACGGGCCGTTCTTCCCGGGGTTCGAGCCGGCGCCTGCCGCACGCGTGGCGCTGGCCTACCAGCGCAGCGTGGAAGGCGCGCAGACGGGGCGTGTGTACCGGGTGCAGTGATCCTGCCGACCCGAATGTGAAACAAAAATAGCTGCTACCGCCCGATGCATGAGCGGTAGCAGCTATCAATCTGGTAGCTACAAAAAATCTTGGTAGCGCTTAGTCCAGGCTCGCCCCAGACTCCTTCACGACCTTGCCCCATTTGACGGACTCCGCCTGGATGAAGGCAGCAAACTGCTCGGGCGTTTCGCTGTACGTCTCGGCGCCCTGCTCGTTGATCTTTTTCTTCACCTCGGCCTGGTTCAGCACCTTGACCAATGCGGTGTTGAGCTTGGCCAGCACCGGCGCAGGCGTGCCAGCGGGCGCGAACATGCCAAACCACGAGGTGGCTTCATAGCCCGGCACGCCCGCTTCGGCGATGGTGGGCACGTTGGGCAGCTCGGGCGAGCGCTTGGCCGTGGTCACGGCAATGGGCACCAGCTTGCCGCTGCGCACGTGCTGGATGGCCGAGGGCATGTTGTCGAACATGATGCCGATCTGGTTGCCCAGCAGGTCGGTCACGGCCGGTGCGCTGCCCTTGTAGGGCACGTGCACCATGTCCACCTTGGCGAGGCTCTTGAACAGCTCGCCCGACAGGTGGATGGAGCTGCCGTTGCCCGAGGAGCCAAAGTTGACCTTGCCAGGGTTGGCCTTCGCGTAGGCGATCAGCTCCTTCACGCTCTTGTAGGGCTGTGCCGGGTTGGCCACCAGCAGGTTCGGCACATTGGCCACGCGCGTCAGCGGGGCAAAGTCCTTGATGGGGTCGAACGGCATCTTCTTGTACAGGCTGGCGTTGATGGCGTGGGTGCCCACCGTGCCCATGAAGAGGGTGTAACCATCTGCCGGGGCCTTGGCCGCCATGGCCCCGCCGATGTTGCCGCCCGCACCTGCGCGGTTGTCCACGATGACGGATTGGCCCAGCTCGGTGGTCAGCGCCTGGCCAATGATGCGGGCCAGGATGTCGGTGGTGCCACCTGCTGCAAAGGGCACGACGATAGTGACGGGCTTGGTCGGATAAGCCTGGGCGAGCGCAGCACTGCTGCCCAGCAGGCCGATACCAGCGAGGGCGGTGACTGCAGCGGCCGACAGCGCGAAGCGGCGGGTGGTGTGGATGGAATGGGTCATGGTTTGTCTCCTTCAAGAAGGTGGATGAATGAATGGGTCGGTGCCACCAGGGCCGCGTGGGCCCGCGTCTGGCCGCGCCGTGGCCTCAACCGGGCGCCGAGGCCTCCGGACGAGAACGGGGGGTGCCCCTTGCGGGGCGGCAAGGAAGATCAGTTCAGGTTGCTAAACAGGCGCCACTCCCAGCGTGGTGCCTCCGCACACGTACAACACCTGCCCGGTCACGAAACCGTTGTCGGGCGAGAGGAAAAACAGCGCCGCGCGCGCCACGTCGTCGGGCGTGCCCATGCGGCCCACGGCGATGCTGTTCAGGATGCGCTGCGTCTGCGGCGCACCGTCGGGGTTGCTCTGGCGGAACAGCTCGGTGGCGATGGGCCCGGGGCCAATCGCGTTGACGGTGATGCCGTCACGCCCCAGCTCCATGGCCAGCGTGCGTGTCATGCCGATCATTCCGGCCTTGGTGCCGGAGTAGACGATGCGCTCGCCCTTGCCCAAAGCGGCGCGCGATGACATGTTGACGATGCGGCCCTGCCCGCTGGCGCGCAATGTGGGCAAAAAGGCCTGCACCAGCAGCATGGGCGCGCGCAGGTGCAGCCCTACCACGTCATCCAGTTGGGCTGTGGTCGCCGTGTCGATGGTGCCAGGGCGCGTGGCGCCCGCGTTGTTTACCAGTGCGGTGACGTTGTGCTTGGCCGCAATCTCGGCCGCGCGTTCGCGGGTCGAGGCTTCATTGGTCAGGTCGCCCTGGTACGAGGTGAGTTGCGGGTGGCTCCAGCTGGGCAGCACGTAGTCCAGATTGACCACGGCGTGGCCCTGGGCCAGCACGGCTTCGGCAATCGCGCGGCCGATGCCGTTGCTGGCACCGGTGATGACGGTGACCGGCGTGGGGTTGCGCTCAATCACGGTCACACGCGCTCCAGGATCACGGCAATGCCCTGGCCCACGCCGATGCACATGGTGCACAGCGCGTACTTCCCGGCGTGTTCGTGCAGGCGGTTGACGGCGGTGGTGACCAGGCGCGCGCCGCTGGCGCCCAGCGGGTGGCCCAGCGCAATGGCGCCGCCCCAGGCGTTCACACGCGCGTCGTCGTCCTTGAGGCCCAGGGCCCGCAACACGGCCAAGCCTTGCGCGGCAAAGGCTTCGTTCAGTTCGATCACATCCATGTGGTCAATGGTCAGGCCCGTCTGCGCCAGCACCTTCAGCGTCGCGGGCGTGGGGCCAAAGCCCATGATGCGCGGCGCCACACCGGCCACGGCCATGCCCACCACGCGGGCGCGGGGCTTGAGGCCGTACTTGGCGGCGTCGGCTTCATCGGCCAGCAGCAGCGCACAGGCGCCGTCGTTCACGCCGCTGGCGTTGCCCGCCGTCACCGTGCCATCGGGCCGCACCACGCCCTTGAGCTTGGCCAGCGCTTCCAGGCTGGTCTCGCGCGGGTGTTCGTCCTGGCTCACGATGATCGCGTCGCCCTTTTTTTGCGGGATGTGCACCGGCACGATCTCGCGCGCCAGGTGCCCGGCCTTGATGGCGGCCACGGCATTGAGCTGGCTGCGCAGGGCCATCTGGTCCTGGGCTTCGCGCTCAATCTTGAAGTCGGTGGCCACGTTCTCGGCGGTTTCTGGCATGGAGTCCACACCGTACTTTTCCTTCATCAGCTTGTTGACAAAGCGCCAACCGATGGTGGTGTCATACACCGCGTTGTTGCGGCTGAAGGCGCTCTCGGCCTTGGGCATGACGAAGGGGGCGCGGCTCATGCTCTCCACGCCGCCCGCGATCATCAGGCCCGCCTCGCCCGCCTTGATGGCGCGCGCTGCGGTGCCCACGGCGTCCAGGCCCGAACCGCACAGGCGGTTGATGGTGGCGCCGGCCACGTCGATCGGCAGGCCCGCCAGCAGGCTGCTCATGTGGGCCACGTTGCGGTTGTCTTCACCGGCCTGGTTGGCGCAGCCGTAGAGCACGTCGGTCACGGCCGCCCAGTCCACGCCGGGGTTGCGATCCATCAGCGCCTTGATGGGTATGGCACCCAGGTCATCGGTGCGTACGCTGGAGAGCGCGCCGCCGTAGCGGCCGAAGGGGGTACGGATGGCGTCGCAGATGAAGGCTTGGCGTTGTTGGCTCACGGTTTTGTCTCCTCGTTTGTTGGGGGGGATTCGGTCAGTCGGCTGCACGGATGGGCAGGCCCACCAGTTGCTCCAGCTCAGCGTGCGACAGGCCGGGCACGGTGTCGATGAGCTGCAGCCCGGTGGGCGTGCAGGCCAGTGTGCACAGATCGGTGTAGATGCGCTTCACGCAGGCGACACCGGTGAGCGGGTAGGTGCACTGCGCCACGATCTTGCTCGCGCCCTGCTTGGTCAGCAGGTCCATCATCACCCAGGTCTGCTTGGCGCCGATGGCCAGGTCCATCGCGCCGCCCACGGCGGGGATGGCGCCGGGCTCGCCCGTGCTCCAGTTGGCCAGGTCGCCCGTAGCGCTGACCTGGAAGGCGCCCAGCACGCAGATGTCGAGGTGGCCACCGCGCATCATCGCGAAGCTGTCGGCGTGGTGGAAGTACGCGCCGCCGGGCAGCAAGGTCACGGGCTGCTTGCCCGCGTTGATCAGGTCATAGTCCTCCAGCCCCGCAGCGGGCGCAGGGCCCATGCCCAGGATGCCGTTTTCGCTTTGCAGGATGACTTCGCGGCCTGCCGGGATGTGGTTGGCGACCAAGGTCGGCTGGCCGATGCCCAGGTTGACGTAGGCGCCGTCGTGGATGTCTTGCGCCACGCGTTTCGCCAGCTCGTCTTTACTACGCTTTTGATAGCTGCTCATGCTTATTCTTTCTGCGCTTGGGGCCAATATCACGCGGATTTCTTGAATCCGCCCGCCTGCGTGGCCGTGCGGTCGATCTTGACGACATGCGTCACGTAGATGCCGGGGGTGACGATGGCCTCGGGGTCCAGCGCGCCCAGCTCCACCACTTCGTGCACCGTGGCAATCGTGGTCTTGGCAGCGGTGGCCATCACCGGGCCAAAGTTGCGCGCCGACATGCGGTAGGTGAGGTTGCCCCAGCGGTCACCCTTCTCGGCCTTGACCAGGGCCACATCGCCGTGGATGGGGTATTCGAGCACGTAGTGTTTGCCGTTGATCTCACGCGTTTCCTTGCCCGCAGCCAGTTCGGTGCCATAGGCCGTGGGGCAGAAAAAGGCGCCGATGCCCGCGCCCGCAGCCCGCAGGCGCTCGGCCAGATTGCCCTGGGGCACGAGTTCGAGTTCGAGCTTGCCACTGCGATACAGGTCATCGAACACATAGCTGTCCACCTGGCGCGGAAAGCTGCAGATGATCTTGCGCACCTGGCCCGCCTTGAGCAGCGCAGCCAGGCCCTGGTCGGCATTGCCTGCGTTGTTGTTGACCACCGTGAGGTCCCGCGCACCGTGGGCGATGAGGCCATCGATCAGCTCGCCCGGAATGCCGGCCGTGCCGAACCCGCCTATCAACACCGTGGCACCATCCTTTACCCCCGCAAGGGCCTGGGCCACCGAGTCCGCCAGTTTGTTGATCATTGCAACGCTTTCTTGGTTTGCTTGTTTGTTGTCTCGTCTCTCTGAAATTTGTTCGTATATAGAACAAATGTTCGCTTAAAGAATTATAGTTGGCATACGTATGAATTCCCAAACCCCTGAAGCCAAAGACCCCAAACCGAGCGACAGCTATGTGCAGTCGTTCGCGCGCGGGCTGGAGGTGATCCGCTCGTTCAGCGCGGCCACGCCGCAGCAAACCCTGAGTGAAGTCGCCGCGCAGACAGGTCTCACGCGCGCCGGTGCGCGCCGCATCCTGCTCACGCTGCAGACGCTGGGTTATGTGGAGACGGACGGCAAGCTGTTTCGCCTGAGCCCGCGCATCCTGGATTTGGGGTTTGCGTACCTGTCCTCGCTGCCCATCTGGAACCTGGCCGAGCCGGTGATGGAGGACCTGGTGGAAGAGGTGCGCGAGTCGTCATCGGCCGCCGTGCTCGACGGCCTGGACATCGTCTATGTGCTGCGCGTGCCCACCCACAAGATCATGCGCACCACGCTGGGCGTGGGCTCGCGCCTGCCCGCGTGCTGGACGTCCATGGGCCGCATGCTGCTGGCCGGGTTGCCGGACGATGAACTGCAGGCCCGGCTGCAAGGCCACCCCATGCAGCGTTTTACCGAACACACCACCACCGATGTGGATGCACTGCTGGCCCACATCCGCCAAGCGCGGCAGCAGGGCTGGTGCCTGGTGAACCAGGAACTGGAAGAGGGATTGATATCGATTGCTGCGCCGCTGACCAACCGCACGGGGCAGACGGTGGCGGCGCTCAACATCAGCGGTCAGGCCAATCGCACGAGTGCGGCGGTGATGCAGGAGAGCCTGCTGCCCGCACTGCTGAGCGCGGCCCGGACCATCTCGCGCATGATGGGGGCGCCGAGGGGGTGATAGATAACGGCTGTCGGCAACCGGCACCAGAGATCACCCACCGCAACGAGCGGCCGGTGCTAAAGCTCCGATTACCGTCTTACGTGGATAGGGCGAGAACCGGAGCCGCAACACCCGTCACTCGCCACGGTGGATGAAATCAGTTCTTGCGAAAGCCGAGCACCAGCACCACGCCGCCGAGAACCATCGCGCCCAGGCTCAGCCATTGGGGGATATTCACGGATTCCTTTTCTTTCACGGTCAACTCCAGCGGACCGATCTTCGCCTGGGTGGTGTCCTTGGTAAAGCTGAACCCTCCGGTCAGAAACCCGGCAAGGCCCACCACCAACAACAGCACACCAACGATTCGCATTGCATTCATGACACTTCTCCCGATGCCGGGTTTGGAGGACTGCAGCAAAGTGGACCCGGCTCCCGACCCTTGCGCCAGCCCAATGTAGGTGCGCCGGCGCACAGCCCGCGTAGGACGCCGCCCCGGCGCAATGTAGCGGCCGGGCGCAATCCGCGTCACCCTCCCCCGCCTCCCCTCTGACGCCAGGCCCTTGCCCTGCGTGCTACCCTCACGCCCCATGTTCAGCCCCTCCCAAGCCGATGTGCGCCGCTTTCTGTGTGGTGTGCACGCCAAGACCCAGAGCGGCGCCCCCATGGAAGCCATCGAGACGCTGGCCAGCCTGTGGATCGCCGAGCACCCCGAGTACCACGCCGACCTGTCCGACGCCGATGCTGCCGTGGCACGCAACTACGACGAAACACCGGGCCAGACCAATCCGTTTCTGCACCTGTCGATGCACCTGTCGATCAGCGAGCAATGCAGCATCGACCAGCCCCGTGGCATCCGCCAGGCGGTAGAGCTGCTGACGGCGCGGCTCGACTCGCTGCACGACGCCCACCACGCCGCCATGGACTGCCTGGGCGAGATGCTGTGGGAAAGCCAGCGCGCAGGCCGCCCGCCCGATGGCGATGCCTACATCGCCTGCGTGCAGCGGCGCGCGACGCGGGACTGAACTGCCGCAGTCCAAGCGCTAGAGGCAACCGACGCTCACGGGTCGCACCGACCGACTGTCCATGCTCCACTACCTGCTCCATGCATCCGCGGTCCCATGGCAAGACCAATTGCTGTACGCAGGCCTCATCCTTCTGGCCATCGCCTTGGTTTTTGCGGGCTTTTGGTGGCGCAGACGCGCGGCACGGCCCCGGCAAGGCGACTTTGCTGCCTTGGTGGCACAGCACAACATCGCGCAAGCGCTGGCCGCTCAGGCCGAGAGCCCACTCAAAGATGCCGCAGACGCCTGGCAGCACACCCAACACACCATGGAGCAGGTAACGTCTGGCGTGGAACGCGCCCTTGCTTTGATCTTGGCGCTGCTTTCCGGACTTATGTGCGCGATCAGCGTGTCTGCGGTGATCAGCGATGTCTGGAACTTCCCAGCGGTGGATTGGAGCCTGTTTGCCTTCTACGCTGGGCTCGGTGGGTTGTGCGCGTGGTTCACCCGCGTGCAATGGCGGATTTTTCGCGGGCGGAGATAGATAGAAACACACCTGGGGCATCTGGCCATGCATTCCCGCCAGGAAGCGATGAACCCTGGAAACCCTGGCGCTGTCGGCAGCACGGCTGGATTCATTGCTCCACGCACTCCCTGCAGCACTGAGCCGCCCCGCACGGCGTTGTTCCTGCCGCCTACAGCACCTGGAATGCGATCACCGCCACCAGCGTGGGCGGCAAGGCCCCCAGCAGCAGGCCCAGTGGGTTGATGACACCGTCCGAGAACTTCTCCTTCAGGATGGACGCCCCGGCCGGGTTGGGCGCATTGGCAATCACCGTCAGGCCGCCCCCCGTGACGGCGCCCGCCACCAGGGCCACCTTGAACTCGTCACTCAGGCCTTCGACCAGCGATCCCAGGTAGGTCAGCGCAGCGTTGTCGGTGAACGCGGTGAGCGCAGCGGCGCCAAAAAACACAGCGTTGGCATCCATCTTCATGAGCACGGGCTGCAGCCACCATTGCTGCAAGCCGCCCAGCACCACCAGCCCAGCCAGGAAGAACGCCACCAGCAGCGCCTCGCGCAGGATCAGCGGACTTTGGTAGCGCTGGTACGCCGTGGTGAACCCCATGAAGAACAGGAACAGGCCCATGAACACAGCGGGATGGTGGGCAAACACTACCACCAGCACCAGGAAGGCAAGGTGCATGCCCGTCACGGTCCACGGCATGGGGGACTCGGAGGCGGGCATCTTACGGCCCATGTGGCCCAACTGGTTGCGGAAGATCAGCATCGCGATGGCCGCATTGACGAGCACGGCCACCGCCGCCTTCCAGCCGAAGTTGGATAGCATGAACCAGATGTCCCAGTTCCACTTGGCAGCCACCATCAGCACGGGCGGCGCCGCAAAGGAAGTGAGCGTTCCACCAATCGAGATGTTCACGAACAGCACACCGATGGTCGAATACTTGAGTCGGCTGGAGATGGGGTGGGAGAACAGCGTGTCCCGCAGCATCAACGCGGCCAGCGTCATCGCCGCAGGTTCGGTGATGAACGACCCGAGCAGCGGCACGAACGCCAGCACCACAAAATACATGGCCATGCCGCGCTGTACCGGCAACAAAGCGGCAAGCGCCCGGACAAGAGCCCCAGACAGCTCCAGGATAGGCCGCGTGGCGGCGATCACCATGATCGCGAACACGAACAGTGGCTCGGTGAAATTGCGCGAATCCAAGTAGGCGGTGGCCTCCTGCTTGCCGCTGATGGAGAACATGAACAGCATGAGCACCATCGCCCAGAAGCCGAACACGACCTCTACCTCGCCCAGCAGATGCCAGATGCCCGCGTGCCGTGGCTGCGTGTGCGCAAGGTGCTCGAAATACTTGGTGGAGAAGGTGTGAAGAATGGCCAGGCCGAACAGGACGGCACCAACCACCTGGATCAGGGTGGGGGAGGAGTTCATGGGTCGCAGAAAAGCCGCGCGGCGGCCCGACCAGCGCATGAACCTGCCGAGCCACCATGGCGCCGACACCCAAACAACATTTTAACTGGCGATACCGGAGAGCTCTGTAGGCGCAGGGCTTGAGGCACTCGCGAAAGGACGGTTGGCTGGCACACACAACCATGCATGGCACTCGGGAGTCTCACTTTCCAGACAATGCGGACACCGATCTGGAGGCTTTCATGTCGATGCACATCCATACGCCCACACAACCTTTGCCTCCGCCCTCCTCTGCCCCCATCCCGCCGGCAGTGGCCTGGCTGGGATACGGCGGCCTGCTGCCGTTCCTGGCGCTGGCAGCCGTGGGCCTGTGGGCGCCCAGTACACCGTGGTGGAGCGAGGCGCTGCTGGCCTACGGCGCAGTGATTCTGAGTTTTGTGGGTGCGCTGCACTGGGGCTTTGCCATGGCACAAAGCGGGCTGAGCGCCCCAGAGCGCACGCGCTGCTTTGTATGGAGCGTGGTGCCATCGTTGATGGCCTGGCCTGCCACGCTATTGCCTGCCGCCGCGGGGGCCGTGCTGCTGGTCGCGGGCTTTGCAGCCCACCTGGTGCAAGACCACCGGCTGGCTGCGCGCACCTTGCTTCCCACGTGGTACTTGCCGCTGCGATGGCGCCTGACGGTCACGGCTTGTACATGTCTGGCGTTGGGGGCATGGGCCGCCAGCCGTTGACGATTCAACCAGCCAACAAAAAGCCCGCCGAAGCGGGCTTTTTTTGTAGTCAGCCAGACTGCTGATCAACGGAAGCGCGACTGGGGCACCGTGTGCAGGTCGCCGTCCAGGCCGCTCACGTAATTGGCCAAGGCCTTCAGTTCAGCGTTGGTGAACTGCTTGGCCACACCGCCCATGATGGCGTTGCCACGACCCACGTTGGCGTTCTTCTCAACCTTGTAGGCCTTGAGCGCCACAAACAGGTAGTCGGCATGCTGGCCGGCGATCTTGGGGTAAGAGGGGTCGATGGGCTTGGCGAAGTTGTCGCCGTGGCAGGAAACGCAAGCGCCCTTCTTCAGCAGCTCGGCCACTTGCACGCTGGGTTCACGCGAGGGCTTGGCGGGCAGTTCGGCACCGGTCTTGCCGTGTTGTTCGTAGTAGGCCGACACGTCAGCGATGTCCTTCTCGGACAACGACTCGGCGATGCCGCGCATGGTGGGGTGCTTGCGCTCGCCCTTTTGGTAGGCGACCAGCGCTGCCGCAATGTACTTGGCACTCTGGCCCGAGATCATGGGCACCTTGTGGATCTCAGGAAAGCTGGCCTGGTAGCCAACGATGCCGTGGCAACCAATGCACATGGCGATCTTTTGCTTGCCGGCTTCCACGTCGCCCTTGGCTTCCTGGGCGTGGGACAAGGCGGTCACGGAAGCGACAGCCAGGGCAAATAGCGTGGTCAACGTTTTGTTCATTTTGCGCGCACAATCTCGTGGAAGTTCAGCTCTGGGCTCTGATCAGCCGTCGATTATAGCCAGCGCCCTGTCAAGCCCATTCATCAACGATCCGGTGTTTTCCCCCATGAAATTCCAAGGCTCCCAGAACTACGTCGCCACCCAAGACCTGATGCTCGCCGTCAATGCCGCCATCACGCTGCAACGGCCGCTGCTGATCAAGGGCGAGCCCGGCACGGGCAAGACGATGCTGGCCGAGGAAGTGGCGCAGGCGCTGGACATGCCCCTGCTGCAATGGCACATCAAGTCCACCACCAAGGCCCAGCAGGGCCTGTATGAATATGACGCGGTGAGTCGCTTGCGCGACAGCCAGCTCAACGACGGCGACAGCGCCGAGCGCGTGAAGAACATCCGCAACTACATCATCCAGGGCGTGCTGTGGCAGGCCTTCACGGCCGACCGCCCCGTGGCGCTGCTGATCGACGAGATCGACAAGGCCGACATCGAATTCCCGAACGACCTGCTGCGCGAAATCGACCGCATGGAGTTCTACTGCTACGAAACGCGCGAACTCATCAAGGCCAAGCACCGCCCGCTGGTGTTCATCACGTCGAACAACGAAAAGGAGCTGCCCGATGCGTTCCTGCGCCGCTGCTTCTTCCACTTCATCAAGTTCCCCGAGGCCGACACGATGCGGCAGATCATCAACGTGCACTTCCCCACGCTCAAGAGCGAACTGCTCAGCGTGGCGATGAAGACGTTTTATGACGTGCGCAACCTGCCGGGCCTGAAAAAGAAGCCCTCGACCAGCGAACTGATCGACTGGCTCAAGCTGCTGGTGGCCGAAGACATTCCACTCACCGCCCTGCAAAGCGCCGACAACAAGGTGGCCGTGCCCCCGCTGGTGGGGGCGCTGCTCAAGAACGAACAGGACGTGAGCCTGTTTGAAAAGCTGGTGTTCATGAACCAGAGGAACCGCTGAGTGAGCAACGGCAACAGCAACGACGACACCCGCCAGCTGCTGGCACACGGCGTCGCCGATGCCGTGGGCTTTGTGGGGGGCGCCCTGCTGGGCTTCTGGCTGGGCCAGCTGTTGGGGCTCGATATCTTCGCGCCCGGCTACGGCACCGGCAGCCTGGTGGGCATCGCCCTGGTGGGCATCGGTGGCGGCCTGGGCCTGCATGCGGCGCGGCGCTGGCAGAACAGCCGCCGCAGCCAACCGTCCAAGGATTGATGATTAGGGGATAGAGACCCATGGCTTTTGTAGAACCTGTCACGCTGCGCGATCGCGGAGTCCGCCTGGAGCCGCTGGCGCTGGCCCATGAAGAAGGCCTGCGGGCCGCAGCCGCCGATGGCGAGCTGTGGAAGCTGCGCATCACCTCGGTACCCGAGCCGCAGGACACCCGCGCGTACATCGAAGCCGCGCTCAAGATGCGCGAGGACGGCAACCGCTTTGCCTTTGCCGTGGTGGAAGACGCCACCGGCAAAGTGCTGGGCTCCACCAGCTACCACGACATCGTGCCGGCTGTGAAACGCGTGGAAATTGGCTACACCTGGTACTGCCAAAGCGTGCAGCGCACCCACGTCAACACCACCGCCAAGCTGCTGATGATGGGCCACGCCTTCGACACGCTGGGCTGCCATGTGGTGGGCTGGCGCACCGACAACTACAACTTTGCGTCACAACGCGCCATCGAGCGCCTGGGCGCCAAGAAAGACGGCGTGCTGCGCGGCCACGCGCTGCGCCGCGACGGCACCATCCGCGACACGGTGATGTACAGCATGCGTGCCGGCGAATGGCCTGAGGCCAAGGCACAGCTGCTATATCTTTTAGAGCGCCATGCGCAATAAACACTAGCGCTAGAGGCCCAAATCATGCTCATCGACTTCTTCTACACCCTGCGCTCGGCCAAGTTGCCCGTGTCGGTCAAGGAATACCTCACCCTGCTCGAAGCGCTGCAGGCCGGTGTGGTGGGCCCCAAGTCGGATGACGCGTGGAGCCTGGACGATTTCTACAACCTCTCGCGCCTCACGCTGGTCAAGGACGAGAAGCACTACGACAAGTTCGACCGGGCCTTCGGCGCCTACTTCAAGGGCGTGGAGATGGTGGCCGACTTCACCAAGCAGATCCCGGCCGACTGGCTGCGCAAGATCCTGGAGAACGAACTCACGCCCGAGCAGAAGGCCGCCATCGAGAAGATGGGCTGGGACGAGCTGATGGAGACGCTGAAGAAGCGCCTCGAAGAGCAGAAGGAACGCCACGAAGGCGGCAGCAAGTGGATCGGCACCGGCGGCACCAGCCCGTTTGGCCACGGCGGCTACAACCCCCAGGGCGTGCGCATTGGCGGCGCGGGCAAGAACAAGAGCGCGGTGAAGGTGTGGGAGCAGCGCGCCTACAAGGACTACGACGACCAGCAGGAGCTGGGCACACGCAACATCAAGGTGGCATTGCGCCGCCTGCGCAAGTTTGCGCGCGAAGGGCATGAGCTGGAGCTGGACCTGCCCGACACCATCCGCAGCACGGCGGCCAACGCGGGCTACCTGGACATCAAGATGGTGCCCGAGCGGCACAACAACGTGAAGGTGCTGCTGCTGATGGACGTGGGTGGCACGATGGACGAGCACATCCAGCGTGTGGAAGAGCTGTTCAGTGCGGTCAAGAGCGAGTTCAAGCACCTGGAGTTCTACTACTTCCACAACTGCGTGTACGACTTCATGTGGAAGAACAACCGCCGCCGCTTTGCCGAGAAGTTCCCCACCTGGGACATCATCCGCAAGTACAACAAGGACTACAAGCTGATCTTTGTGGGCGACGCGACGATGAGCCCGTACGAGATCCTGCAGCCCGGCGGCAGTGTGGAATACAACAACGAGGAGCCGGGTGCCGAGTGGATCCAGCGCCTCACCCACGCCTTCCCCAAGTTTGCGTGGATCAACCCCGAGCCCCAGGGCGTGTGGCAGTACCGCCAGAGCATCAGCATCATCCAGCAGCTGGTGAGCAACCGCATGTACCCGCTGTCGCTCAAGGGGCTGGAAGAAACCATGCGGCTGCTGTCCAAATAGGCGCGGTACCGGAGTCAGATGCCTTGTGAGCATCTGTCCGACAGGGAGCGCTTCCGTTTCAGGGCATAGTCGGGGATGAATGGGACAGGCTGGCAGGCTTGTCCGCCCCCCCCATACGACCTCCCTGACATATCCTTCCGCGCCGTGCCTCTCCGCGTTTTGCGCTCCGCCACCGCTACCACCCCAACGCCGGCCCTGTGGTCGGCGTTGCTGCTTTCCGGCGCACTGTGCCTGAGCGGCTGCAGCCTGCTGCCACGGGCCGACGAGCCCACGACCGGTGACTCGCGCAGCGACATGGCCAGCACCGCCGCCAGCGATGGCACGGCGTCGTTTGACGTGGTGGTGCGCGCCCCCGACACGGTGCGCGAGACGCTGGAGCGCCACCTGGAGCTGCAGCGCTTTCGCCAGCTGCCCGACCTGCAGGCCAACGAGCTGCAGCGCCTGCTGGGCGCCACTGATGCCAATGCGCGGGAACTGCTGGGCACCCTGGGCTACTTCGCGCCCACCATCACCGTGGAGCTGACGGAGGCGCAGGAAACCGCCGGTACCCGCAAGGGCGCGCCCCGCACCGTCACCATCACCGTGGAGCCCGGCCCCCAAACCCGCATTGCCCGCGCCGACATCACCGTGGCGGGCACCGACGATGCCGACAAAGACAACCTGGCGCGGCGGCAGCAGCGCCTGCAGCGCAACTGGTCCCTCGCCCCCGGGCAGCCCTTCACCCAATCGGCCTGGGACAACGCCAAGGCCGACGGGCTGCGCCAGCTGCAGGCCCGGCGCTACCCCACGGCCCACATCGCCAACAGCCGGGCAGAGATCGATGCCGACCGGCACGAAGCCCAGCTGGGAGTGAGCTACGACCCCGGCCCCGCCTACCGCTTCGGCCCCTTGCGCGTGCAGGGCAGCCAGCGCTACGACAGCGACGGTGCGCGGCGCCTGGCGCGCCTGCCCACCGGTGCGGTGTATGACGAAGCCGACATGCTGGACGCCCAGCTGCGCCTGGCCAGCAGCGGCTACTACGATACCGTGTTCCTCACGCTCGATACCGAAGGCACCGACCCGCAGGCCGCCCCCGTGGTGGCCCAGGTGCGCGAGGCCCCGATGCAAAAGCTGGTGTTCGGCCCCGGCTTCTCGACCGACAGCGGCGCACGCCTGTCACTGGAGCACATCCACAACCAGATGCCTGTGCTGGGCTGGCGCGCGGTGACCAAACTCGCACTCGACCGCGAAACCAAGCTCGCCAACACCGAATGGACGGACCTGCCCAACGACAACGGCTGGCGCTGGTTTGCAGGCGGCCAGGTGCTGCGCGAGGCCACGGGCGACTACGACGTCAACAGCGGCCGTCTGCGCGCAGGCCGCAGCAAAAGCACCAAATCCATCGACCGCAATTATTTTTTGCAGTACGACTACGCCAACAGCCAGGGCCTGACCGACAACACGCGGTCGCCCTCCGACACCAGCACCGCCCTGAGCATCAACTACGGGTGGACGGGCCGCTACTTCAACAGCCTCACCGCCCCCACCCGGGGCCATGGCCTGGCGGTGGAGCTGGGCCTGGGCACCACCCTGCGGCCAGAGCGCGACCCGTTTGTGCGCACCCTGGTGCGGTGGCAGTCCTTCCTCCCCGCAGGCCGCGTGCAGGACGATGCAGGCATCGGCCGCAATGCCCGCGTAGCACTGCGGGCCGAGGCAGGCGCCGTGTTGGCGCGCGAGGGGGCGCAGATCCCCGTCACGCAGCTGTTTGTGACGGGCGGCGACACCACCGTGCGCGGCTATGGCTACCGCAGCATCGGCGCGCGCACCGACAACGGGCAACTCTATGGGGGCCGCTACCTGGCCGTGGGCAGCGTGGAGTGGCAGCGCCCCATCGTCTACCAGGGTGCCATGACCGACTGGGAAAGCACGCTGTTTGTGGATGCAGGCGCCGTGGCCGACAAGGTGGGTGACCTGAGCCCGCGAGTAGGCGTAGGTGCCGGTGTGCGCTGGCGCAGCCCCGTGGGCCCGCTGCAGGCCGACCTGGCCTACGGCGTCAAGACCAAGGAAGTGCGGCTGCACTTGCGCCTGGGGTTCAGCTTCTGATGGCGATGAACGCCCCGCACCTTCCCACACCCCGCGCCCGCGCGTCGGACTTCAGCGCCGGGTCCTCGTCGGCCCCACGCCCTCCCCGGCCCCGCGCGCCGCGCGTGCTGCGGGCTCTGGGCTGGCTGCTGGTCGCCCTGGTGGCCCTGCTGCTGGCGGCCAGCGCGCTGCTGTGGTGGTGGGCGGGCAGCGGTACGTCGCTGGCCACCACGCTGGCCCGCGCAGCGCAATACCTGCCCGCCAACCAACAACTGGAAAGCCGCGAAGTCAGTGGCTCGCTGCGCAGCGGCGGGCGCATTGGCTGGCTGCGCTGGAGCAGCCCCACCCTGGTGGTGGAAGTGACTGACATCCGCCTGGGCTGGCAGCTGGCCCCCTTGCTGCAGCGCCGCCTGGAGCTGGGCGAGGTGCATGCCACCCGCGTGTTGATCACGCCCCAGCCCCGCCCCGCCGACACGCCCGAGCCACCGCCCACGCCCCTCACCGACCTGGTGCTGCCACTGCAGCTGGGCGCGCCGTTCCGGGTAGACCAGCTGCTGTGGGCCGGCCCCCCCGCCGTGGAGGCCCAGGGCCTGGTGGGGGACTACCGGTTTGACGGCCACCAGCACCGCCTGAACATCGGCGCGGTAGAACTGGCCCAGGGCCTGTACAGCGCACGCGCCACGCTGGACGCACAAGCCCCCATGGCGCTGGATGCCACGGTGGACGGCACCGTGCAAACCGCCGTGCCCGGGGGCGGTGCCGCGCTGCAGGTGGGCGCCCACGCCACGCTACAGGGCACGCTGGCCACCGCCGCCGCCCAGTTGCAACTGCAGGCACGCCTGAAGCCCGCACCGACCAGCGAAGCCTCCACCCCGCCCATGGCCGCGCCTGCCAGCAAACCGGGCGCATCGAAATCCCTGCCCCCACGCGCGCCCCCTGCGCTTGCGGCCGACCCCATGCAGGCCGACCTGACCGCCACACTGGCACCGTGGGCACAGCAGCCCCTGCAGTCTGCCAACGCCACGCTGCGTGCCGTCAATTTGGCAGCCCTGTGGCCGCAGGCACCGCTCACGCAACTGCACGGCACGCTGCAAGCCGGGCCGACATCCGGTGGCACAGGCACGGCAGGCTGGAGTCTGCAAGCCGCGCTGCGCAACGACCTGCCGGGCCCCTGGGACACCACCCGCCTGCCACTGACCGCGCTGGACGCCAGCGCAAGTTACGACGGCACCCGCTGGACCGTGCCCAGTGCCACCCTGCAGGCGGGTGCAGGCAGCATCACCGCACAGGGCCACTACACCCCCGCCACCCATGCCCTGGAGGGCCAGGCCACCCTGCGCGCGCTGCGCCCCGACGCCCTGCACACGCTGCTGGCCGCCGCCCCGCTCTCCGGCCGCGTCACCGCACAAACCCAGGGCGACGCCGTGCGCTTCAGTGCCGACGTGCGGGCAGACACCGGCACGGCGGCGCGCGCAGCAACCGTAAAGACGCCGGGTGCAGCGGGCGCACCGCTGCGCATCAACACCTTCAGCACACAAGGCACCTGGCAGGCCGCCGACGGCGGCACGGTGCGGCTGGACCGCTTGTTGCTGGACGCATTGCAGGCCCGCGTGGATGCCACCGGGCTGCAGGTCGCACTGGGCACCCAATCTGCGCAAGGCAAGGTCACCCTGGCAGTGCCCGGCGCCACCGCACAGGCACAAGGCACACTGGCCCCGCGCAGCGGCGCTGGCGACCTGCAGCTGCAGTGGTCCGATGCAGCACTCACGCAGCGTTGGCTGGCTGGCCTGCCCGTGGTGGGCACCTCCGTACAGCGCACTCTGCAAGGGGCCAGCGCCCAGGGCGCCGCACAGATCACCGCGCGCTGGAAGGGTGGATGGCAGACGTTGACTGAGCAACTTCAGACTGCCACTGCCAACAGCGCACCCGCCCGCAACCCCGACCGCTTTGATCTGCAGGCCACGCTGAACACCCCCCAGCTGGACCTGACGCTCCCGGCCACCACCAACGCCAGCGGCGGCACATCCGCCGGGCAAGCCCTGCAACTGCGCGCCTTCAAAGCCGAACTGGGGGGCAACCTGGCGCAGGCCTCCCTGGCGTTAGCCGGCGAGGTCCGCACGCCAGCGCCCCAGGCCCTGCAGACCACGGTGCAGACACGCCTTGCCAGCACCCTGGTGGGTGCCGGGCAATGGCAGTTGCAGGTGAGCGAGCTGCGCCTGCAGGCCCAGGTCGCCCAGCGCTCCGGGCCATGGACGCTGCAACTGGCTGAGCCCCTGGGCGTGACCTTGCGCACCGGCGCTCCCACCCCTGGAGCCCCCAGGTCACCGGCCAGCGGGCGTGCGGCATCATCTCCCACCACCAACGCCCTCAGCCTGCAGGCATCGGCCGGTCAGGCCCGGGTCACAGGCCCCTTGCCGGGCACCGTGGCGCTGCGCTGGTCGCCGGTGCAATGGTCTGCCGCCACGGCATCCAACACCCCCCTGCGGTTGCAAACGCAGGGCACGCTGCAGGGCCTGCCCATGGCCTGGGTGGATGCGCTGGGCCTGGGCGAGACGCCCGCCGCCGCAGGCCGGACCGCGCAGCCGCTGCTTGCGCGCATGGGCCTGGCCAGCAGCATCGTGCTCGACGGGCAATGGAACGTGGACACCACGGGCGACGCCCTGCGCGCCAGCGTCAGCCTGCGCCGCGCCAGTGGCGACCTGCGCATCCTCGCGGGCGATGCCACGGCCGTCACAGCGGTGCAAAGCAGCGGCCAGGGCACCGGCGCCGGAGCCACCACCGTGCTGGCGACTGCGGCCACGCCGCCTGCAAGTGCATCCAGCGCATCGAGCGCCCCAGGCACTCCCGCGGGTGTGCGCCAGGCAGAAATCACGGTCACCGCCGAAGGCGACACGCTGCGCGCGCGCCTGCTCTGGGCCAGCGACCGCGCGGGCGA
The DNA here is from genome assembly GCF_007993815.1 of Acidovorax delafieldii. Classification (GTDB taxonomy): domain Bacteria; phylum Pseudomonadota; class Gammaproteobacteria; order Burkholderiales; family Burkholderiaceae_C; genus Acidovorax; species Acidovorax delafieldii. The sequence continues at coordinate 235,933 of NZ_VJWE01000015.1, read as the reverse complement.
GATCGACGCCACCGCCAGCACGCGCCTCGCCGCCGCCAACGCCGATGTCCCCTTCACCTGGCCTGCCGACGCGCCACTGGCCGGCACCTTGCGCGCCCGCCTGCCCGACGTGGGCGTGTGGTCTGCGCTGGCGCCACCCGGCTGGCGTGTGCGCGGCACGCTGGACGCCAGTGCGACCTTGTCGGGCACGCGCGATGCGCCGCGCTGGGCGGGCACCCTGGGCGCCGATGACATGGCAGTGAGATCGGTAGTGGACGGCGTGGACCTGCAAGGCGGCCGACTTCGCGCCACGCTGCAGGGAAACCAGCTCCACATCACCGAGTTCCGCCTGCAAGGCGGGCGGGGCAGCAGCGCGCGCATCGCAGGCTTCAGCGGCAACCGCACAGCCGCCGCGCAAGACGGCGGCACGCTGACCGCCACCGGCCGCGTGGCCTGGGGCGACAGCGCCACTGCAGGCACGGGCATGTCAGGCATCACCATGTCTCTGCAGGCCGAGGCCAAGGCCCTGCAGGTGCTGGTGCGTGCCGACCGGCAGGTCAGCGTTTCGGGCCAGTTGCAGGCCCAGTTGCAGCAGGGCCAGATCAGCCTGCGCGGCAAGCTCACCACCGACCGCGCCACCATCATCCTGCCGGACGAATCCGCACCGCGCCTGGGCTCGGACGTGGTCGTGCGCTCCGCCGCCAAGGACCGCGAAGACCAGGCCAAGGCCCAGGCCGCCGCCAAGGCCAACCAGGTGGCCGCGCAGGCAGAAACCGCCAAGCCGCCCGACATCGCCATCACCCTCAACCTGGGGCGCGACTTTGCGCTGCAAGGCCAGGGCATCACTACCCGGCTGACCGGCGAGGTGGACATCCGCAGCAGCGCCGTACCCGGCGCCCCGCCGCGTGTGACCGGCGAGGTGCGCACCGACCAGGGCCGCTACCGCGCCTGGGGCCAGATGCTGGACGTGGAGACGGGCCTCATCCGCTTCAACGGCCCGTACAACAACCCCTCGCTCGACATCCTGGCGCTGCGCCCCAACATCAGCGTGCGCGCGGGCGTGCAGGTCACCGGCAGCGCGCAGGCGCCACGCGTCACGCTGTATTCCGACCCTGAACTGCCCGATGCCGAAAAGCTGTCCTGGGTGGTGCTGGGCCGCAATGCCTCGGCCGGAGGCGCCGAAGCGGCCGTGCTGCAACAGGCCGCCTTGGCGCTGCTGGGCCGCAACGGCGGCCAAAGCCCCACGGCCAACGCCGCCAGCCGCCTGGGCCTGGACGAAATCGGCTTTCGCGGCGCCACCACGGGTGAGGACGCCAGCGCCGCTGCCCTCACCTTCGGCAAGCGCCTGTCCAAAGACCTGTACGTGACGTATGAGCGCAGCCTGTCGGGCACGCTGGGCACGCTGTACATCTTTTACGACCTGTCCCGCCGCCTCACCCTGCGCGGGCAAACCGGCGAGAAAAGTGCGGTGGACATCATCTACACCGTGAAATACGACTGAGGTCCAGACGGCCAGAGAGGCAGCCGCGCGCCACTACAATGCGCGGCTGCCTTGCCTCCTCGTAGTTCAATGGATAGAACGAGTGCCTCCTAAGCGCTAGATACAGGTTCGATTCCTGTCGAGGGGACCAAATTCACAGCCAAAATGGCGGCAAGCGCTAGTGCAATATGTGCTGATAGCTATCAAATTTGGAGCAATCTCACACAGTACGTACGCTGCACCAGCCAGCCTGTAGTGAGCCCCGCACACCCTACTTCGGGTCTGTCTTGCCTTCCGGCCCTCCCAGGGGCGGCGCAAGGTGTTCTGCGGCCACAGCATCGGCCGAAAGATCATCCGGGCTGACCAGGGTGCCCGCTGCGGCACCACCCAGCGCACCGGCGATGCCGCCCAAAGTGCCCCCAACCACCACCCCCACCGGGCCCGCGACGGCCACGCCCACGGCGGCGCCGGCTGCGGCGCCAGCCATCATGCCGCCGCCCATCAAGGCGGAGTGGGCTTCGCGCTCTGCGTCTTCAGGCTCCAACGCGGTCTGTGCGCCGGTCCGGGGGTCTTGCGATGGGATGCCGTAGCCGGGGCGTGCTTGCTCGGCCAGGTCTTCGTCCACCGGTGTGGCGGTCGCAGCGGAATGGATGGTGGATGGAATCATGATCGGCTCCTTGGACATTGAGTGATGAAACACGAGCGGTCTCATCACTGTCTTTTGTATTCGCCGCTACCCGCCATCGACGCCATCTTGTGGACCGTGAGACTGTCGGACAATGCCCAGTGCCCTGGAAGAGATGCAGATGTTCCAATGAACGCGGCGCTCCCCGCCTAAGATCGAGCCCATGTCGGCATCACTGAATCCCTCGTCCCTACCCTTTTCCCCCCAGCCATCCGCCACCGCACTGGCACAGGCGCTGGGGGTTCCTGTCTTTGCGCCCCAATGGCACATGCCACAGTACCCCGACGGTGCCGTGGGACCGTGGCAGATGAAGCGCATGGGGGTGGGGATGGACCGTGGTTATTACAGCGGCCCATGTGTCACATCCGGCTCGACGCTGCTCCTGCGCCAGGGCTCCGAGGGCAGATGGGAAACCTGGATGTCACTGTCACCAATGGAAGTTGAAAGCCAGGAGCTGGCCTGTCACCATGCGCGAGGCCACACGGTAGTAATGGGCCTGGGCATGGGCTGGGTCGCTGCCAACATGGCGCTGCAACCCTCGGTGAACCGAGTGACCGTGGTGGAGCGGGATGGCGACGTGCTGGAGCTGTTTCGCCGCTGCCGGGTGCTGGAGGGACTGCCACAGTCCGCTGCAGCCAAGGTGGAGCTGGTGCAGGCCGATGCGCTGCAGTGGCAGCCCCCGGGCGCGCCCGTGGATTTTCTGTATGCCGACATCTGGCTGCACCTGGCCGAGCCGCAAGCGCTGGCCGAGGTGCAGCGCATGCAGGCCAATGTGCGCGCCGCGCAGGTCTACTTCTGGGGACAAGAACTGGTGCTGGGTGCCATGGCCCGCGTGCAGGCGGAGCCCGGTACGCCCCCCTGGCCCGACGCAGTGGACCGTGCCGTGCACGACACAGGCCTGCCGTTGCTGGCGCAGACCGAGGCGGGATATCCCCACCTCATCACACGCGTATTGGAATCGTGCAGCGCAAGGGCCGCCGTGCGGTAAGACCTACCCCGCCAGAGCCGCCGGTCAGGCCGCCTGCGGTGCCGCGCGGTCTACAGCAGCGGGCCGCGCGGCGGTCATTGCACTGCCCATCGACGCGGCCATGATGCAGCCAATGGCCAGCCACTGCACCACGCTCAGGTGCTCGCCCAGCAGCGCCATGGCCACCAGTGCAGCCACCGCAGGCTCCATGCTGATCATGATGCCGAAGGCCTCCTTGGGCAGGCGCTTCAGGGCCATCATCTCCAGCGAGATCGGGATGGCGCTGGACACCGCAGCCACCGCCACGCCAATGAGCAGCACGGCGGGCGACAAGAGCGCCGCGCCCGCATGCACCACGCCCACCGGCACCACCACCAGCGCGGCCACCAGCAGGCCCAGCGATACGGAATGCCCCGCGTGCAGATGTCCGGCGCGCTTGCCGAACACGATGTACAGCCCCCAGAACACGGCCGCGCCCAGGGCGTAGAAGACGCCCACCGGGTCCAGCGTGCTGCCGTTAAGCCCCAGCGGCAGCAGCATGCCCAGGCCCGCGATGGCCAGCGCCACCCACACAAAATCCACCGCGCGGCGCGATGACCAGATCGCCACGGCCAGCGGCCCCGCGAACTCGATGGCCACCGCCAGGCCAAACGGCAGGGTGCGCAGCGACATGTAGAACATGAGGTTCATGCCCCCCAGCGCCGCGCCGTACAGCATGACGGCCCGCGCGTCGGCGCGCGACAGGTGCCAGCGCCAGGGCCGCCACAGCAGCAGCACCAGCAGCGCCGAAAAACCCACGCGCACGGCGGTGGTGCCCTGCGCCCCGACCACCGGAAACAGCCAGTGCTTGGCCCACGAGGTGCCAATGCCCAATGCGGTGACGGAACCCAGCACGGCCAGGAAGGGGAAGAACCGGTGCAGAAGAGAACGGAGAGGGGAAGCGCTCATGGGCTGAAAATATAGTGCGACCCCAGCGTGCTTTTGGCTCGAATTTCGGGGCTTGCACGCAACTTTCGCTCACCCTGAGACCCCGTTCCAAGGAACCCCCATGTCCACCCCGGCAGCACTTGACCGCTTCGACCTCGCGATCCTCGACATCCTGCAGGCCGACAACACCACGCCCCAGCGCGCGATTGCGCAGGCGGTGAACCTGTCGGCGCCTGCGGTACAGCGGCGCATTCAGCGGCTCAAGGACAGCGGCGTGATCCGCGCCAACGTGGCCGTGCTGGACCCGGTGAAGGTGGGCAAGCCGCTGACCATCGTGCTGGAGGTGCACCTGGATAACGAGCGCCCCGACCGCACCGCCCCGCTGCGCGCGCGTATTGCGGCGGAAGACGCGGTGCAGCAGTGCTACAGCGTGACGGGCGAGGCGGACTACCTGCTGGTGGTGAACGTGGCGTCGATGGCGGACTACGAGGCGCTGACGCGGCGGCTGTTTGAGGGGGACGACAACATCAAGCGGTTTCGGACCTCGGTGGCGCTGGCCAGCCTCAAGACCGGGCTGCGCGTGCCGCTGGACAGCGCAGCACCCGCTGCCTGATCACCGGTCACAACCCCAGTCCCGAATCCCAAATCCCAACTCACAGACCCAGCATCTGGCGCATCTGCCTGCCCGTGAGGCGCTGGCGCAGGCCACCCAGCAGCTCGCACATGCGCGCATTGAGCGGTGCCGCCATGCCCTGTTGCACCGCCAGCCGCACCACGGCGCCGCACAGCGCGTCGATCTCCGTCACGCGCCCGGCCTCCAGGTCGTCCCACATCGACGAGCGCGCCGTGGCGTCGATCTGCAGCATGCGCTTTGCCAGTCGTGTGAACAGCCAGTTGGGCAGGCGCAGCACATGGGGCAGCAGCGTGGGCGACACGGCAGTGACCTGGGCGGGCGTGATGCCCGCGCGCGCCATCACGCGCAGCGCCTCGGTCTGCAGCGCAGCAAAAACACGGCGGCAATCGCGGTCCAGCAGCTCTTGCCGCAGGGGCAGGTTGGACAGCGCATTGACCGGATTGTTGAGGTTGAGCAGCAGCTTGCCCCACTGCACCGCACGGATGTCGGCAGGCAACACGGTGGCAAGGCCAGCGACGTTGAACAAGGGCGCAATGCGCTCGGTGATCGCGTCGCGCTGCAGCTGCAGATGGCCTGCGGTGGCGCGGTGCACCTGCGCGCCGCGCAGCACCACGTTGTAGGGCACCATGCCCGCCAGCACGTTCAGGCCGGGCGCCAAGGCGGCGATGCGGGCCACGTTGTCCACGCCGTTTTGCAGCGAGATCACCGGGGTGCCGGGCGCACAGGCCGCCGCCAGCTCGCGCGCGGCAGACTCGGTGGCGCCGCTTTTGACGCACAGCAGGATGATGCTGTCGACCCCGGGCGCGGCGTCGGCCAGCGTGGCAGCCAGTTGCAGTGTGGACGTGGGCACGGTGCGGTCAAAGCCGTCCAGGTCAGTGACCTGAAGACCGCGGAGCGCGATGGGCTCCAGCGCATGCGGCCGCCCCACCAGGCACACCGGCTGGCCGTGCGCGGCCAGGCGCCCACCCACATAACAACCAATGGCGCCTGCGCCCAAAACGATGAAGTTCATGCCGATGCGTGTGTACGGTGGTGGAAGTGGACGCAGGCGGACTAGGAACCGGCACAGCCTGCGCGCTACCCCCGCATTGTGCGGGGCAGGCCCCTGGCGGCGTGGCGCGCACGTGACGAGACGCTTTGAAGCACTCTGCGGGTGCTTTTGAGGGATTTTGAGCCGATAGCGCCAGTGCAATATGCCTGCACAGCTATGCAATTAATAGCAAACAGGGCATCACACAGCTCAGGGCTTGGCAGCCGCAAACCGCACGGTCACCCGCAGGCCGCCCAGGCGCGCCGAGCTGTCCAGCGCCACGGTGGCGCCATGGCCTTGGGCGATGGCCTGCACAATGGCCAGACCCAGACCGCTGCCGGGCGCACCGTCGGCGGTGACGCGCACAAACCGCTGCATGGCCCGCTCGCGGTGCTCGGGGGCGATGCCGGGGCCGCTGTCTTCCACGGTGAGCACGGCGTGGTCGCCGTCGCGGCGCACCTGCAGGTCCACCTGGCCGCCGGGCGGGCTGTATTTGATGGCGTTGTCCAGCAGATTGCGGGCCAGCATGCGCAGGGCCTCGGCATTGCCGGTGACGGTGGCGGCGTCCGATTCAAGCTGGCCCACATCCATGCCGCGCGCCTGGGCAGCGGGGGCCACGTCGGCCAGTGCCAGTTGCGCCGTGGCGCGCAGGTCCACCGGATCGTTGACGGCCGTGCTGGCCTCCTGCCGGGCCAGGGTCAGCAGCTGCTCGACCAGCCGCGTGGCGCGCTCGATGCCTGCCGACAGGCGTTCGATGGCGGCCGCCCGCGCAGCGTCGTCGCCCGCCCGTTGCAGGCCCTGCAGTTGCAGGCGCAGTGCGGCCAGGGGGGAGCGCAGCTCGTGCGCGGCGTCGGCCACAAAGTGCTGCTGGGCCTCGAACGCGTGCTGCACGCGCTCGAACAGCAGGTTGAGTTCGCTCACCAGCGGCTGCACCTCATCGGGCAGTTGTGCATCGCTCACGGGCGACAGGTCGTCGGCCTGGCGCTTTGCCAGCTGGCGGCGCACGCGTTCCACCGGGGCCAGCGACCGGCTCACGCCCCACCACACGGCCAGCACCAAGAGCGGCGCCATGATGGCCAGCGGCGCCAGCGTGCGCAGCGCCAGGCTGCGGGCCATGTCGCGCCGCGCAGCCATGTTCTGCGCCACCTGGATCACCTGCGAGCGCGTCTGCATCGAGAACACCCGGTAGGTGCCGCCGCGCGCCTGCACGTTGGTGAAGCCCAGCACGGCAATCTGCGGCAAGGCGGCGCCCACGGCGGATTCAAAAATGCGCAGGCCCTCGTTGGTCCACACCTGCACGATGAACTCGTGGTTCTCGTCCTCCGGGTCCAGGCCCGGGCCCAGGCCTTGGGCATCCACCGGCAGACCCGAGCGCAAAGCCAGCGCCGTCTGCTGCATGTGGTAGTCGAACAGCGCATCGGCCTCGTCCAGCGCGCCCCGGTAGGCCAGTGCGCCCTGCACTGCGCCTGCCAGCACGATGGCAGCCAGCAAAAACATCAGCAGACGCATGCGCAGCGAGCGCGGGAGCATGGACTGCAGCGCGCTGCGCCAGGAGGTGGTTGGCACGTTCTTCATCTCTATCCATCCATCCCCGCCGCATGCTCAGGGCGGGAGATTGCGCGGGGGCAGCCAGCAAGGGCCGCCCCGCAGCAAAGGCTGTCGTCCCCTTGGGGGGAAGCGGCGAAGCCGCTCAGGGGGGTCATGCCTTCGGCACGAGGTAGCCCACCCCGCGCACGTTCAGCACCAGCTCGGGCCCCAGCTTCTTGCGCAGGCCGTGGATGTAGACCTCCACCGCGTTGCTGCTCACCTCGTCGCCCCAGCCGTAGAGTTTGTCCTCCAGCTGCTGGCGCGACAGCACCATGCCGGGGCGGGCAATGAGCGGCTCCAGCACCGCCCATTCGCGCCCCGACAGCACCACGGGCGTGCCGCGCACGGTGACCTCGCGCGTGGCGGGGTTGATGCTGACGCCCTGGTGTTCATACACCGGCTCGGCACGGCCCGCTGCGCGGCGCAGCAGGGCACGGATGCGGGCCAGCAGCTCGTCCAGGTCATAGGGCTTGAGCACGTAGTCGTCGGCCCCGGCATCCAGCCCCTCGATGCGCTGCGCCACGGCATCGCGCGCGGTGGCCACCAGCACGGGGGTGCGGTTCTTGCGGGCGCGCAGGTCGCGCAGCACGGTCAGACCATCGCGTTGGGGCAGGCCCAGGTCCAGCAGCACCAGGTCATACGCCTGGGTGCGCAGGGCCGTGTCGGCCGCGTCGCCATCGCGCGCCCAGTCCACCGCGTACTGCTCGGCGCGCAGCAGGTCCAGCACGGCTTCACCGATCATGGAATCGTCTTCAACAAGCAGCAGGCGCATGGCAAGGGGGCAGAAAGGTCGGTCGGTCAGAAGTGCAGGAAATGGGCTGGCTGCCAAGGATAGCGGCGGCATGGGCGCTGGCGCAGCACCGGGCTGCCAGAACGACTTGAATTTGACACATCACTGTCACAATGAAAGCGCCACGCGCACACCGTCCGCCCCAGGGGCCGGGCCACCACCACAAAACACAAGGAGCAAGACCGATGGCGATTCCGATGGCATTCCCCCCTCTCCACCACGTTGCTGCGGCCGTTGCGCTGGCCGCACTGGCTTCCACTAGCGCCCAGGCCCAGGGCGTGGTCAACGCGCTGTGCAGCACCGACGCGCCCTGGTGCGAAGCGGCCGCCAAGGAGTTCACCCGCAAGACGGGTATCAAGGTGAACCAGGCCCACAAGGGCACGGGCGAGATTGCCGCGCAGCTGCGCGCCGAGGCCAACAATCCCAAGACCGACATCTGGTGGGGCGGCACGGGTGACCCCTTCTTGCAGGCGGCGGAGCAGGGCCTGCTGGCCGAATACCGCCCCGCCTATCTGCATGACCTGCATGGCTGGAGCGTGCGCCAGTACGCCATGTCGGGCCACCAGGTGGGGGGCTTTTACAGCTCGGCCATCGGCTTTGGCTACAACACCGAAACGCTCAAGAAGAAAAAGCTGCCGGAGCCGCAGTGCTGGTCCGACGTGATCAAGCCTGCGTACAAGGGCGAGGTGGAAATCTCGCACCCCGCCTCCAGCGGCACGGCCTACACCGTGATCGCGGGGCTGGTGCAGCTGATGGGCGAAGACAAGGCGTTCGACTACCTCAAGGCCTTGCACAAGAACACCACCACCTACACCCGCAGCGGCCAGGCGCAGGCGCCCAACGTGGCCAAGGGCGAGGTGGGTGTGGGCATCACCTTCATGTTCAACTTTGAGAAGTGGAAGGCGGACAAGTACCCGGTGAAAACCCAGGCGCCTTGTGAAGGCACCAGCTACGAGGTGGGCGGCATTGCGCTGGTCAAGGGCGCGCGCAACATGGACAACGCCAAAAAATACTACGATTGGCTGATGAGCCCCGAAGGCCAGGCTGTGGGCGCCCAGGTGGGCAGCTACCAGGTGCCCGCCAACAAGACCTTCAAGATGGACCCGCGCATCCCGACGCTGGACAACGTGAAGCTCATCAAATACGACTTCGAGAAATACGGCAAGGCCGCAGAGCGCAGGCGCCTGATCGACCGCTGGACCAAGGAAGTGGAGGCGCTGCCGCGCTGATGCACAGCGCCTGCCGCAGGGCCAGAGCCGACGGCAGGCGCAGGCCATGATCAGCCCAGGCGCACGGGCACAAAGATCTTGTCGCCGTCGCGTTCAATCAGCAGCGCCACCGACTTGCCCGCCTTGGCCATGGCGGCACGCACCTGCGTGATGTCCTTGATGGGCGCGCCGTTGATGGCCAGCAGCACGTCGCCCGGCTGCACACCGGCCGCAGCGGCGGGGCCGCGTGCCTGCTCGATGACCAGGCCCTCATTGAGGCCTGCCGCGCGCCGCTCCTGCGGGTCCAGCGGACGCAATGACAGGCCCAGTTGGCCCTTGCCCACGGCATCGTCGTTGCGCGCCTGCTTGATCGCCTTGTCGCTGGCGTCGCCCAGGGTGGCGGTCAGCTCCAGCGGCTTGCCCTGGCGCCACACCGACAGCTTGGCCTGTTGGCCCGGCTGCGCCTGGCCCACCCAGGCGGGCAGGTCGCCCGAGGCGACGATGGGCTGGCCGTCCACCTGGCGGATCACGTCGCCCGCCTGCAGGCCGGCCTTCTCTGCGGGGCTGCCCTTGCTGACGCTGGCCACCAGCGCGCCTTCGGGCTTGTCGAGGTTGAACGACTCGGCAAACGCCTGGTTCACCTCTTGCACGGCCACGCCCAGCTGTGCGTGGCGCACCTTGCCGGTGGCAACAATCTGGTCTTTGATCTTGGCCGCCAGCTCGATCGGGATGGAGAACGACACCCCTTGGTAGCCACCCGAGCGGCTGTAGATCTGCGAGTTGATGCCGACCACTTCACCGCGCGCATTGAACAAAGGCCCGCCCGAATTGCCAGGGTTCACCGCCACATCGGTCTGGATGAAGGGCACCAGGCTGTCGTCGGGCAGCGAGCGGCCCTTGGCGCTGACCACACCCGCCGTCACGCTGTTTTCAAAGCCGAAGGGCGAGCCGATGGCCAACACCCATTCACCCACCTGCAGGTCGCGTGTGCTGCCCAGGCGCACGGTGGGCAGGTTCTTGGCGTCGATCTTGAGCACGGCCACGTCGGTCTTGGGGTCGGAGCCCAGCACCTTGGCGCGGAACTCGCGGCGGTCGGTCAGCTTGACGATGACTTCGCTGGCACCCTTGACCACATGGGCGTTGGTCAGCACCAAGCCATCGGGGCTGACGATGAAGCCCGAGCCCTGGCCGTGCGTGGGTACGTTGGGCTGGGCCTGCGGGCCCATGCCGCCCGGAAAACCGAACTGGCGGAAGAACTGGTAGAACGGATCGTTCGGGTCCATCTGCGGCGCCCGGCCCTGGCGCGCGGCGGGCTGGCCTTCGTCTTCGCCGTCGTCATCGGTCATGGCGGCCTTGGTGCTGCCCGTCACGCTGATGTTGACCACTGCAGGGCCGTTTTGCGCGGTGATCTGCGCGAAGCTGGGCAAGGCCCCGCCGGGGGCCGCAGGCGTCTGGGCCACGATGGCGGGGGGCGGGGTCAGCGCGCGGGCCTGGTGCCCGGTGATGAGGCCTGCGCCCGTGGCACCCACCGCACCGGCGGCCACCAGGGCCAGGATGAGGCGGCGGGGGGTGGAGGTCAGCGTTGTCGTGTTCATGGTGTGTGCCTTTCCAATCGGAGTTGCGATGGAGGGCAGTGTGGGCACCAACACTTAGACGAAACTTAGAGCGGCTAACAAAACTCCCCTGGCGTCGTTGTCTCGCCTTGTCGTACTGCTTGTACTGCCTGCGGCGAAACGCCTAGCCAGGGCCGCTTCGCTGAGTTTTGTGAGCCGCTCTCAGACCGGGATTCAACACCCTCACTGTTTTTCTGAGTACCGTGGGGGCTTCCTCACGAAGCGCCCGGTCGCCGCACCCCGCAGGTCACACAGCGCCACGGCCTTTCTGGCTTTCGAAATACACCACCTTGCGGGCCCGCATCACGTCGCCCAGGGGCCGGTGCGCAGCCAGCGCCTGCCAGGGGTCGAACACGGCGGCCTCCACCTCGGCGGCCAGGGCTGCGTCAGCAGCCGGGTCCTGCCGTGGCAGGGTGAGCCGGGCCACGGTGGTGTAGGGCGTGGGCCAGTCCACGCTGGCGTCTTCAATGGGGGTGGTGGCCTCGTCCACAAAAGGCTGCAGCTGCAGGTCCCACTGCAGGTCCTGCTGGCGCAGGCGGCTGGAGAATTCGGCATCCCAGTCGTGCTGTACCTGCCTGACGGGCGCGCCGTTGGATGCATGGGGCACGAGGCGCACACGCACGGCATAGGGCCCGCAGGCAATGGGCGCAGCGCTGAACATGGCATGCGATGCAAAGCCCCCAAAGGGCCGCCCAAAGGTCTTGACCGTCTTCGCGATCTGTCGGGCCGCACCCAGCAAGCCATGGCGCTGCACCAGGAACTTGATCAGCGCGCCGCCGCCGTGCGACGCAGCGACCACAAAATCCACAAACTCTGCGCTCTGGGGGAAGGCGAACTTTTCCTGGTTGATGAGCAGGAAGTCCTGGCTTTTTGCGGGCCCGTTGCCCAAGGCAGAGTCGCCCTGCACTCCCCGCACACTGATCGCAAAGCCCCGGATGTCGGGCTTGTGGTCCGCCGCCTTGTCCATGCCGCCGTTGCTCAGCCGCACCCGCACGTCGTACTGCGCCGGCTGCGCGAACAAGCCCTGGGCCGCAAACGCGGGCAGATCGCCCAGCACCTCCAGGCGGCCATACGCGGCGGTCAGCTGCTTGCGGTGCAGCCCCCGCCCGGCGCCATATTTTTGCGACTTGCGCGCCTGCAGCTCGGCAAACTGGCGCGCATAGCCCGCAAAGCGCTGCGCTTCATCGGGTGCCACCACTTCTTTCCACTGGGTGCTGGGGGCGTTGGACATGTGCATGAGCCACCTCGGTTAAGAGCCAGGCGGCATGGTAGCGCGGCACGGGCTTGCCAGGCCAGCCCATCGGCCGTCAGCCCCCGATGAAGCGGTACACGATGGCGCCCCGCACCACTTCGCCCGGCAGCCACCAGCGCACCGGAAAGCCCGCGTGGTTGGGCGCATCCGGGTACTCCATGGGCTCCAGGCAGATACCGTCGCCCGGCTGCCACAGCCAGCCGCCCTGCCCCACTCCACGCCCCCGGTCCCGCGCGGGGTCGGCCTTGAGGCCGTGGCCTGCATACACCTGCACGCCGGGGGCGGTGCTCCACACCTCCATCGCACGGCCGCTCACGGGTTCGCCCAGCAGCGCGGCCAGTCGCAGGCCCGGTGGCGTGATGGATGACGACGGAGGGGCAAGGGGTGCCGCCTGTTCGTCCAGCACCAGGTAGTGGTCCAGCCCGCCCGCCACGGCCAGCTGCTCATGGGGTGTTGCGATGGCGTCCGCCACAGCGCGGGCTTGGCGGAAGTCGAACGGCGTGCCCTGTACGGCCGCCAGCGCGCCCGTGGGACACACATCGGCCGCCAGGGGCGCATAGCGGCTGGCGGGCACCTGCAGGGTGTGGCCGTGGGTGCTGCCCTGGCCTGCCAGGTTGAAGAACGCATGCCCGGTGAGGTTGAGCACCGTGGGGGCATGGAGCACCTCGGCCGTCCAGGCCATGTGCAGCGCGTTGTCGGTCGTGACCTGCAGGTGGAGCTGCACGCACACCGTGCCGGGCACCCCGTCGTCCTCCGTGCGGAAGGTGTGGCTGAGGGAGAGGGCATCGGCCTGCGCATGCTCCACCGCAAACACCTGGAAGCGGCTCCCGCGCGGGCCGCCGTGGTGATGGTGTGGCCCGCTGTTGGTGGGCAGTTGCCGGCGCGATCCATCCGGCAGGGTCAGCGTGCCCGCACGCAGACGCCCTGCCCAGCGGCCGATGAGCGCGCCCATGGAAAGCTGGCCGTCCAGGTAGCCCTGCAGGCTGTCGTAGCCCAGCGCCACATCGGCCAGACCGCCCTGCCAGTCGGGGACCGCCACCTGCACCAGGCGGGCGCCATAGTTGCTCACGGCCACCTGCAGACCGCCGGGGCTGCGCAGGGTGAACAGATCGGTGCGCTGGCCGTGCAGGTCGCGCTGGAATGCGTCGCGGGAGAGTGTGTAAGCCATGGGCCGAGTCTATTTGGTGGCGCTGGCCGTATCGCGCGTGACCAGCCAGATGCCCACACACACCAGCACCAGGGCCAGCAGGTTTTTCCACTCCCACAGCGCCTCGCCCAAAAACAGTGCCGACAGCGCCGCGCCAAAGATCGGCACGGTGAAGTTGAACACCGTGATCTGGCTCACCCGGTTGTGCTTGAGCAGGATGCTCCACAGCGAAAACGCGGCCGACGACAGCAGCGCCAGGTACACCAGCAGCACCGTAGAGCCCCAGGTGAAGCCCGTGAGCGAACCACCCAGCGACCAGCCAATGGCCAACAACGCCACGCCGCCCAGGCCCAGCTGCCAGCCCGTCATCACGACGGAGTCCATGCGCTGCGACACCTGCTTGCCGTAAATGCTGGCCGCGGCCAGCACGAGGGCGGCGATCACCACAAAGCCTTCGCCCAGCAGCGTGAAGTCCAGGTCCAGCGTGCCGCGCCCCAGGTTCACGACCATCACGCCCGCAAAGCCCACCAGGCAGCCCCACAGCTTGGCGTGGCTGAGGCGGTCGTTGTGATAGACCCAGTGCGCCAGCAGCACGCTGAAAAACGTGCCGGTGGCGTTCATGATGGAGCCCTTGACGCCCGTGGTGTGTGCCAGGCCTACGTAGAAGAACACGTACTGCAGCGTGGTCTGCGCTAAGCCCAGCACCACCAACTGGCGCCCGGCCCCGGGCCCCAGGCCCCAGATGACCTTGCGCGTTGCTACAGCCCAGGCCAGCAGGATCAACCCGGCGCCCAGAAACCGCCAGCCTGCGAACACGAGCTGTGTGGGGATGTCATTGCGTGAGATGCCGAACCAGGTGTACCCGGTCTTGATGGCGGGGTACGAGCTGCCCCAGAGCAGGCAACACAGCAGCGCCAGCGCCACCACGACCTTGCGGTCAGAAAATCGGGAATGCCCCATGAGATGCGGTCTTTCAAGGACAACAGCCCTTGCAGGCAAGGGCTGTTGAAGGGGGAACACGAGGGGCCGTGGCCCCGCAAATTTCAGGTCACCGGTGCGGGGTTGAATAACACCAGCGCGTTGTGCAGTTGCCACTGTTCCGCCCAGGTCTTCTTGCGACCGCTGGCCACGTCGAGCAGCAGGTGGAACATCTCCCATCCCAGCTGTTCGATAGTGGCCTCGCCATCGGCGATCTTGCCGGCGTTGATGTCCATCAGGTCGTGCCAGCGGCGGGCCAGATCAGTGCGCGTCGCGACCTTGACCACAGGGCACTCGGCCAGACCGTAGGGTGTGCCCCGGCCGGTGGTGAACACGTGCAGGTTCATGCCGGCAGCCAGTTGCAGCGTGCCGCAGATGAAGTCGCTGGCGGGCGTGGCGGCATACACCAGGCCGCGCTGGTCGCGGCGCAGCTTCTCGCCCGGGGCCAGCACATGCGCAATGGGCGCGGTGCCGCTCTTGATGATGGAGCCCATGGCCTTCTCGGCGATGTTCGATAAGCCGCCCGCCTTGTTGCCCGGCGTGGTGTTGGCCGCGCGGTCCACACAGCCCCGGTCCAGATAGCGGTCGTACCAGCCCAGCTCCCGCACGATAGCGTCAGCCACTTCGGGCGTGGCTGCGCGGCTGGTGAGCTGCTCAACGGCGTCGCGCACTTCTGTGTTCTCGCTGAACATCACCGTGGCGCCCGCGCGCACCAGCAGGTCGGCGCAGAAGCCCACGGCCGGGTTGGCGGTGACGCCCGAGAACGCATCGCTGCCACCGCACTGCACACCCAGCACCAGCTCGCTGGCGGGGATGGTCTCGCGGCGGCGGGCGTTCAGGCGGTCCAGGTGCGGGCGCGCGCTTTGCACGATGTGGTCGAGCATGGACATGAAGCCCACATGCTCGTCGGCCTGCAGGCACACCGTCTCGGGGCCCAGCGCCGCGTCGCGCTCGTCGGTGATGGGGAAGCTGCCCGGGGGCAGCAGCCGGTCGGGCTGCAGCTTTTCGCAGCCCAGACTGACCACCATGACCTCGCCCCCAAAGTTGGGGTTGAGGCTGATGTTGCGCAGCGTGCGGATGGGGATGATGGCGTCGGGCGCGTCAATCGCCACGCCGCAGCCGTAGGTGTGCTCCAGGCCGATCACATCGTCCACATGGGGAAACAAAGGCAGCAGCTCGGCCTTGATGCGGCGCACGGCCTGCGCCACCACACCGGCCACACACTGCACGGTGGTGGTGATGGCCAGGATGTTGCGCGTGCCCACTGAGCCATCGGCGTTGCGGTAGCCCTCGAAGGTGTAGCCCGTCAGGGGTTCAAGCACCGGGGGCTTCACGGTGGCCATGGGCAAGCCCTCCAGAGCACGGGCCGAGGGCATCTGCAGCAGGCGCTCATGCACCCAGCTGCCTGCGGGGATGTCTTTCAGCGCATAGCCGATGGGCACGTTGTAGCGGCGCACCACGCCGCCTTCGGGGATGTCCGCCAGCGCCACCTTGTGGCCCTGCGGCACCTTGTCGCGCAGCGTGATGCCCGCGCCCGGCACACCGTCTGGCAACAGGGTGCCCGCAGGCAGGCCACCGTCGTTGGCGACGATGGCGACGTTGTCCTGGGCATGCATGCGGATGGTGAGAGCTTGTCGCATAGGTCCGTTCAATTCACAAGGTACGCGGGTTTCAATCCGCCCGGTGGCCGAGCCATCACTCCTGCCGGGTCAGCCGCCGCCCTTGAGCACCAGGTCTGGCAGCCACATCGAGAACTGGGGCACATAGGTCACCAGCATCAGCGCCACGATGAGCGCACTGTAGAACGGCCAGATGGTCTTCATCACCTCGCCCACCGACACGCCCCCGATGGTGCAGCCGATGAACTGCGTGGTGCCCACGGGAGGGGTGTTCAGGCCCAGCGCGCAGTTGATCAGCATGACGATGCCGAACTGCTCCGTGCTCATGCCGAACTGCTGGCAGATCGGCAAAAAGATGGGCGTGCAGATGAGGATGGTGGCCGCCATGTCGAGAAAGGTGCCCAGCACGAACAGGATGATGTTCACCGACAGGAAGATCACCCAGGGCGAGGTGCTCATGGACTTGAGCGCATCACCCGTGAGCTCGGCCACACCGTAGAGGCCGATGAGGTAGCCGAACATCGACGAGATGCCGATGAGCAGCAGCACTGTGCCCGTGGTCTTGACGGCCTTGGACGCGGCCTTGAGGAACTGCTCGCGCGTGAGCTTCTTGTAGACGAAGACCGACAGAATCAGAGCCCACAGCACTGCGACCGACGCCGACTCCGTAGCGGTGAACGCCCCCGACAAAATGCCCGCGATGATGATGACCACCACGGCGAGGCCTGGTACCGAGGCGCGGAACGAGATCCACACAATCTCCCAGCCCGGGAAGGTGCCTGCGGGGTAGCCGCGCTTCACAGCCACGAAGTAGGCGGCAGCCAGGTTGCAGATGGTCAGCAACAGGGCCGGCACGATGCCTGCAAGGATCAGCGCCGCAATGCTTACCTTGCCCCCAGCCGCCAGCGTGAAGATGATGAGGTTGTGCGAGGTGGGCATGAGCGCGCCCACCAGCGAGGCGTGGGTGGTCACGTTCACCGCGTAGTCGGCGTGGTAGCCCTCCTTCTTCATCTGCGGGATGAGCACGGCGCCCATGGCCGACACGTCGGCCACCGGCGAGCCCGAGACACCGCCAAACAGCGTGCAGGCCAGCACATTGCTCATGCCCAGGCCGCCACGCACATGGCCCGCCACGCTCTTGGCAAAGTTGACGATGCGGTCGGCGATGCCGCCGTACATCATGATCTCGCCGGCAAAGATGAAGAACGGGATGGCCAGGAACGAGAACGGGTTCATGCCCGAAATCATTTGCTGGAAACCCACGGCCAGGGGCAGGCCTTCGTACAGGATGGTGGCCAGCGAGGACAGGCCGATCGAGAAGGCCACGGGCACGCCCAGCAGCAGCAGCAGCGTGAAGCTCACGCACAGGATGGTCAACGCCATGATGGTGGAATCTTTGTAGGGACGTTAGGGGGCGGAGGGACAGTGAGGCCGCTCAATGCCAGGCGGGCTCTACTTCCGTGCCACGCAGGATGGCGATGATGTGTTCCAGCGAGAACATGGCCACCAGCACGCCAGCCATGGCGGGCGGCACGTACTTGAAGGCTTCGGAGATGCCCAGCGTGGGGATCTTGTACGGTGCCACCGATTCGGCCAGCACGCCGCAGTTCCAGGCCATGACGATGCCGAACAGCAGCACCAGCGCGTGGATCAGCAGCTCGAGCTTGGTGCGCAGCCAATCGGGCGCCAGCACCAGGAACGATTCAAGACCGATGTGGCCCGCATCACGCACGCCCACAGCCATGCCCAGCATGGTCACGTAAAGCACCAGCAGCACGGCGCCGCTCTCGGCCCAGGTGGGGGTGTCGTTGAAGATATAGCGGCCGATGACCTGGTAGAGCACGGCACAGACCAGCAGGACCAGCCCTCCCACCCCGAGCTTCAGGCAGGCGCGCGCAATGAAAGCGCAGAGTCGCGTGTACATAGTGGACATTCAAAAACAACAACAACTGGAAACGGGCAGGCGGCGGGCTCTTCCCGGTCCCGCCTGCCCTGGAGACTCTGGCTTCTGGCTTATTGCACCGCGTCGATGCGCTTGACCATGTCCTGCAGCTTGGGGTCCTTGAGGAACTTGTCGTACACCGGCTTCATGGCAGCCTTGAAGGCCACCTTGTCGATATCCACCACCTGCGCGCCGCCAGCCTTCACCGTGGCCAGGGATTTCTCTTCGCGCTCGTCCCAGATCTTGCGCATGTAGCCCACCGACTCCTTGGCGGCGGCGCGGATGGCCTTCTGGTCGTCAGCGCTCAAGGTGTCCCACACCCGCTTGCTGAACAAGAGGATCTCAGGCGCCATGGAATGCTCGGTCTTGTTGAAGTATTTGGCGACTTCGAAGTGGCGCGAGCTTTCGTAGCTGGGGTAGTTGTTTTCTGCGGCGTCCACCAAGCCGGTCTTGAGCGCGGTGTAGACCTCGCCGAACGGCATGGGGGTGGCGTTGGCGCCCATGGCTTCGAGCAGGGACACCCACAGGTCGCTCTGCTGCACGCGCACCTTCAGGCCCTTGACGTCGGCCAGGGTCTTGATGGGCTTCTTGACGGTGTAGATCGAGCGTGCGCCGCTGTCATAGAACGCCAGGCCCACGAAGCCCTGCGATTCGCAGTCCTTCAGGATCTCGTCGCCAATGGCGCCATCCAGCACCTTGCGCATGTGCTCCTTGTCGCGGAACAGGAAGGGCATGGTGGGCACCATGGTGGCGGGGCAGATGTTGTTCATGGGCGCGACGTTCACGCGCGTCATGGCAATCGCCCCCAGCTTGGTCTGCTCGATGGTGTCCTTCTCGATGCCAAGCGACCCCTTGGCGTAGACCTTGATGCTGTGCTTGCCACCGGTGGCCTTGGACAGCGTCTCGCCCATGTGGCGCACGGCCAGCACGGTGGGATAGTCCTCGGGGTGGATGTCCGACGAGCGGAACTCGGTGGCCTGCGCGGCCAGGCTGCCGAGCAAGATGCCAGCGGCAATGGCCACGCGGCCAAAGAGGTGTGGAACGTTCATGGTGCTTTGTCTCCGGGGTTGAATCGGTTGGGGTGCCGCGCTCACGCGGGCGGGTATGGGGCCTCTGCGAGCCCTCGGGTGCCCGGGCGGGTCACGAAGACCGCGCCGCCATGGGCTACATCGTTGCCCTGCGGCTGGCCGGGGCGGATGGAGGTGATGAAAAGCAGGTCCATGTCGGGCCCGCCAAAACTGCACATCGAGGGCTTGCTGACTGGCACGGCCAGCGAGCGGTCCAGCACGCCCGATGGGGTGAAGCGATGCACCATGCCAGCGTCGTTGGCGCAGGTCCAGTAGCAGCCATCGGTGTCGATGGCCGCACCGTCCGGCCGGCCGGGCAGCGCGCGCATATCCACCAACAGACGGCGCGGCCCCAGGCTACCGTCTTCGTGCAGGTCCAGCGACCAGATCTTTTGCACGCTGGGGTGGCTGTCGCTGAGGTACATGGTGGCGCCATCGGGGCTGAACGCAAGGCCGTTCTGGGTGACCAGGCCTTCGATCAGCGGCGCCGAGAGGCCGCGCGCGTCCTGCCGGTACAGGCCGCCAGCGGGTTGCGCCAGAGACATGTCGCGCACCATGGTGCCGGCCCAGAAGCGCCCCTGGCGGTCACAGCGCCCGTCGTTGAAGCGCATGCCAGCTTGCGGGTGCTGCACGGCAGAGATGAGGGGGCAGGCCAGGGTGCCGTCATCGGCAGGCTGCAGGTGAAAGATGCCCGTGTCCATGCCAGCGATGAGCCCGCCGCTGGCATGCAGCGCAATGCAGGCCAGCCGCTCCGGCGTCGTCCAGCTCATCAGTTGCCGGTCGGCCCAGCGCAGGCGGCGCAGCGCGTGGCCTTCGATGTCCACCCAGTACAGCGCCTGCTCGGCAGTGCTCCACAGGGGGCTTTCGCCCACCTGGTCCTGGTGGTGAGGCAACAGGAGTTCCATGGACCCACTCACTCGAACGGACCGGTGCGCACAAACGGCCCGCCCTGGTAGATCACGGCCGGGTCCGTCAGGTCGGGCTGCGGGTCAGCTGCCTCCACCTTGGCGCGGAAGGGCTCAGAGCTGTCCTGCGGGCGGTAGCCGATGTGGCGGGCGAGTGTGTTGTCCCACCAGGTGGTGGTGTTGTCGCCCATGCCATAGATGATGCTGTGGCCCACCACCGGCGCGGTGAGGCTGGCCATGACCAGGCGCTCCAGGTCGTCGTAGCTCATCCAGGTGGCCAGCATGCGGCGGTTGCGCGGCTCGGGGAAGGAGGAGCCGATGCGCAGGCACACGGTTTCGATGCCGTAGCGGTCAAAGTAGAAGCGCGAAAGGTCCTCGCCAAACGCCTTGGACAGGCCATACAGGCCATCGGGCCGCGCTGGGTCGCGCAGCCCCAACACTTCGTCCTGGCGGTAAAAGCCGGTCACGTGGTTGGAGCTGGCAAACACCACGCGCTTGACGCCTTGCTTGCGAACGGCCTCATAGAGGTTGTATGCCCCCACGATGTTGGCCTGCAAGATGGGGTCCCAGGGCTGCTCGGTGGACACGCCGCCCAGGTGCACCACAGCGTCCACCCCCTCTAGCAGCGGCAGCATGGCACTGGCGTCTTCAAGCCGCGCGGGGCGCAGTTCTTCGCCGGGAGCCTCGCTGCCCAGGTCAGCGATGTCGGACAGCCGCAAGGTGGTGCAGTACGCCTTCAGGCGCGTGCGCAGCTCACGCCCCAGTCCGCCAGCGGCCCCGGTCAATAACAAACGTTGAAAACGGATCGGTGTCGGGTGACAGGGCATGGCTTTTGCGGAGGTTCTTGGTACAGTGGCGTTACAAGCGGTTGAACGTCATCAGTTGTCATACAACGAGGAGGCAATGTACTCCTTTCAACCCGTCCAACACATAGGGATAACACCGAGACATGAGCACCGACATCGCCCCACGCCGCAAGCCCCGCACCCTGGCCCTGGAGCTGGTGGACTCCCTGGGTGACCGCATCCGCGACGGGCGCCTGGCACTGGGCGACAAGCTGCCCACCGAGGCTGCGATCATGGCCGAGTTCAACGTCAGCCGCACAGTGGTGCGCGAGGCCATTTCCAAGCTGCAGGCGTCGGGCCTGGTGGAGACACGGCATGGCATCGGCACGTTTGTGCTGGGCCTTGGGCAGGCCCCGGGCTTCAAGATCACGCCCGACCAGTTCAGCACCCTGCGTGACGTGATTGCGGTGCTGGAACTGCGCATCGGCGTAGAAACCGAGGCCGCCGCGCTGGCCGCGCAGCGCCGCACGCCCGCCAACCTCAAGACCATGCGCGAGGCGCTGGACACCGTGGCGGCGGCCGTGGACGCCGGGCGCGACGCGGTGGCGGCGGACTTTCAGTTCCACCTGGAGATCGCGCGCGCCACGCAGAACAGCCACTTTGCCGAGCTGATGGGCACGCTGGGCAGCATGATCATTCCGCGCGCCCGGCTGGATTCGGTGGAGGCCCCCAATGACGAGCGCAGGCAGTACCTGCGCCGCGTGAATGGCGAGCACGAAAGCATCTACGACGCCATCGTCGGCCAGGACCCCGACGCCGCCCGCGCGGCCATGCGCACCCACCTGGCCAACAGCCGTGAACGCCGGCGGCGTGCACAGGCCGAGGCTGGCTGAAGGCGAGGGGTGGTGGCGATGCGCCCCACCCCATGCGCCGACCTGTCGCCCTGCGGGTCCGAGGCACCCGGCGGGCCCAGGCGGCAGGAAGTGATCCCATGAGTAGTTACCCGGGGTGCCCAAAAATGCACTTATGTTGTACGATGACATACAACAATAAATCCGCAGCGGCCATGCCATGGCGTACGGCCTTGCCTGAATGGGCAGCCCCTGTGGCGGCCAGCGCTCCTGGCCACGCGATCACGGCACCGGGGCTGTGATTCGAATTTTTTCAACCACCCACCCTTTCACACCACCACCGCCATGCACGCAAACCTGATCGCCGGCAACTGGACCGAAGGCGTCCGCACGTACCAGAACACCAACCCCTCCGACACGCGCGACGTGATCGGCGACTACGCCGTGGCCAGCCGCGAGCAGGCGCTGGAGGCTGTGGCCGCAGCGCACGCGGCCTTTCCGGCATGGAGCCTGTCCACGCCCCAGCAGCGCTTTGACATCCTGGACGCGGTGGGCAACGAGATCATCGCCCGCAAGGCCGAGCTGGGCGACCTGCTGGCCCGCGAAGAAGGTAAGACCCTGCCCGAAGCGATTGGCGAAGTGGGCCGCGCCGCCGCCATCTTCAAGTTCTTTGCCGGCGAGGCGCTGCGCCCCGGTGGCGAGATGATCCCGTCCGTGCGCCCTGGCGTGGGCATTGAGATCACACGCGAGCCGCTGGGCACCATCGGCATCATCACGCCGTGGAACTTCCCCATCGCCATCCCGGCCTGGAAGATCGCGCCCGCATTGGCCTACGGCAACACGGTGGTGTTCAAGCCCGCCGAGGTGGTGCCCGGCTCCGCCTGGGCGCTGGCAGACATCCTGCACCGCGCAGGGCTGCCTGCCGGTGTGTTCAACCTGGTCATGGGCCGGGGCTCGGATGTGGGCGCCGTGCTGCTGGAAGACGAGCGCATTGCGGGCGTGAGCTTTACCGGCTCCGTCGGCACGGGCCAGCGCGTGGCAGCGGCCTGCGTGCCACGTGGCGCCAAGGTGCAGCTGGAGATGGGCGGCAAGAACCCGTTTGTGGTGCTGGACGACGCCGACCTGAACGTTGCTGTGGGCGCCGCCATCAACAGCGGGTTCTTCTCCACCGGCCAGCGCTGCACCGCCAGCAGTCGCTTGATCGTGACCGAAGGCATCCACGACCGCTTCGTGGCCGCCATGGTCGAGAAAATGAAGACCCTGAAGGTGGATGACGCGCGCAAGGCCGGCACCGACATCGGCCCCGTGGTGGACGACCGCCAACTCGCACAAGACCTGGAATACATCGGCATCGGCCAGCAAGAGGGCGCCAAGCTCGCCTACGGGGGCGAAGCGCTGGAGAAGAACGCCGACGGTGCGCCCGGCTTCTACCTGCGACCCGCACTGTTCACCGAGACCACACCCGGCATGCGCATCAACCGCGAAGAGATCTTTGGCCCCGTGGTAAGCGTATTGCGCGCCAAGAACTACGAAGAGGCCCTGGCCCTGGCCAACGACACGCCCTTCGGCCTGGCCAGCGGCATCGCCACCACCAGCCTCAAGCACGCCACGCACTTCAAGCGCCACGCGCAAGCCGGCATGGTGATGGTGAACCTGCCCACGGCGGGCGTGGACTACCACGTGCCGTTCGGCGGCCGCAAGGGCAGCAGCTACGGCCCGCGCGAGCAGGGGCGCTACGCGGCCGAGTTCTACACCACGGTGAAGACCGCGTACACGCAGGCCTGAGGCGGGCGCGACACAAGCCAGCGCCCGCGACGCCACTCCAGCCCCGGAGTGGCGGGGCCAGGCGCCTGCACCGCTCTGCGCGCACGAGCACCGCACAGGTCATTCGCCAACGGTTTTTCAGCCGAATCGGCCGCAAGCGCTAGTGAACCATTTGCCGATAGCTATCATTTGTATAGCAACAACAATTTGGCTGCTCTGCGCCGCTGATTCCGGCCACGACGGCAGCCGCTATCATCGCGCCCCATGACCGCCCTCCGAACCTTCTCTGCGCTGCGCCTGTGGGTGCTCGCATGGTTCGTGGCGTCGATGGGGGTGGCCATTGCCTCGCCGCTGGTGCACCCCCAGGCCTTTGAGGTGATCTGCTCGGGCGCGGGCACCATCAAGCTGCTGGTGCAGACCGACGATGGCACCGTTGAAATGGGCGCAATGGGCATGGACTGCCCGCTGTGCTTCACCCCCAGCGCCCCGCCCCCCACACCGGTCGCCGCCGTGCTGCCGCCCCACCCCCTGGCCCATGCGCTGCAGCCCGTCGAGGCGGCCCGCATTGCGGCTGCCACTGCAGCCCCCCTGCCCGCACGCGGGCCCCCATCGCGCTCTTGATCTGAAGCTTGTTGGCAGCGCCCGGTACCTGGTGGTCGGGTGCTGACTTGTTCCCGCTGGTTTCCAGATGGCGCAGCCCTGCGTGCACCCCACGCGGGCGTGGCTGCGCTGTCGCTTCAAGACAAGAGCGTTTTCATGTCCCGTATTTCCTTTGCTTCGCGCAGCGCTGCGGCCTCGCCGCGCCTGCCCCTTTCCCCTCTGTGCCTGGGCGTACTTGCCACCTGCGCACTGTCGTCTGTCGCAGCCCATGCACAGACCAACACCCCACCCACAATGCAGGCCGTGGATGTGGTCGATGCCGCCGCATCCCCGAATGGCAAGCTCGGTCTCGACACGCCCGTGGACACCGGCAGCCGCCTGGGCCTGACAGCGCGCGAGAACCCGGCCTCCGTCACTGTGGTGGACCGCGCCACCATCGACGCACGCGGCGCGCAGGACACGCAGGAGATCCTGCGCGCCGTGCCGGGCGTGGTGGCACACAACGCACCTGGTTCGATGTCTGCGCACTACCGGGGCTTCACCAGCAACTCCGTGGCACAGCTCTACAACGGCATCAATCCGCAATATGGCAGCGCAACGCGCGCGGTCGATGCCTGGATCTACGACCGCGTGGAGGCCATCGGCGGCGCGTCGAGTTTTCTGTACGGCTCGGGCGGCTTGGGTGGCTCCATCAACTACATCACCAAGACCGCTGAACGCAGCGACTTCGCCGAGGGTCAGCTGCGCCTGGGCTCCTACGACATGAAGGAAGTGTCGGTGGGCCTGAACCGCCGCATCGCGGGCGGAGATGGCAGCGCAGGCCCCGCGCACTACGCGCGCATCGACCTCAATCACCGCGACGCGGGCAGCTGGACCGAGGGCACCAAAACCCAGTCCACCCAGCTCGCGACCTCGCTGCTGTCGGACCTGGGCGGCGGCTTCAGCCACACGCTGGCCTACGAATACCAGAAGGACCATGTGGACCGCCCCTACTGGGGCACGCCGGTGCTGAACCCCGCCGTGGGCGCGCTGCATATCGACCCCGCCACGCGCTTCAAGAACTACAACAGCGCCGACGGCATGTACGAACACCGCGTGCAGTGGCTGCGCTCGGTGGCGCAGTGGCGCGCGTCGGATGCATTGCAGCTCAAGAATACGTTCTATGTTTACGACGCCCTGCGCGACTACCGCAACGTGGAGATCTACACCTTCAACGCTGCCAATACGACGGTCACGCGCACATCCCCGCTGTTGCAACGCCACGATCAACAGCTGGTGGGCGACCGGCTGGAGGGCACCTACCAGGGCCAGCTCGCAGGCCGAAAGAGCGACTGGGCCTTTGGCCTCGATGTCAGCGTAAACAAGCAGACGCGCTTCCCCTTCGGCCCCTCGGTCACCGTGAGCACGGTCAACCCCTACCACTTCTCCACCGAGAACTTCTTCGACATTCCCGGCATGTCACCCGTCCTGAACCCTGACAAGGACAACAAGATCGCCAACACGGCGTTGTACCTGGAAAACCGCACGGCCGTGGTGCCTGGCTTGAATCTGATCACCGCACTGCGGCACGAGCGCATCGATCTCGACCTGGTGAACCGCCGCGCCGTCACAGCCACCGCGCCCGCCACTTTCAGCCGCAGCTACAGCCCCACCACCGGCCGCCTGGGCGTGGTGTGGGACATTGCGCCCGGCGCCAACCTGTATGCACAGGCCTCCAACGCGGCCGACCCACCATCGGGCTCGCTGGCCTCGGCCTCGTTTTCCGATGTGCGCAACAACAGCGAACTGACCACGGGCCGCCAAATCGAGGTGGGCAGCAAGTTCGACTTCTGGGACGGCAAGGGCAGCGCCACGGTGGCGGCGTTTGACATCCGCCGCAAGAACATCGCCTCGCAAGACCCGTCCAACCCCAACCTCACGGTGCTGGTGGGCGAGCAGTCGTCCAAGGGCATCGAGCTGTCGGCTGGCATTCGGCCCACGCCGCAATGGCAGTTGCAGGGCAACCTGGCGCTGACCCGCGCGCGGTACGAGAACTTTGTGCAGGGCGGTGTCTCGCGCGCCGGCAATGTGCCCCAACTGGTTCCGCAGCAGGTGGCCAACCTGTGGGCCTCGTACGCGATCACGCCCACCGTCACGGCCAGCGTGGGCGTGCGCCATGTGGGCAAGGTGTACGGCAACGCCGCCAACACCAAGTTCTGGCCGTCATACACGCTTCTCGACCTGGGCCTGGCCTGGAAGGTCAACAAGACCACCACGCTCACCACCCGCGTGCGCAACGCCACCGACCGCATCTACGCGGCCGAGACGCGCGACCAGGTCTACCTGGGCGCACCGCGCACGCTGGACGTGACGCTGCACACCGCGTTCTGACGCAGGCGGAGCACCGGACATGCCACACGCCAAACGCTGGCTGTACCTCGTCCACCGCTGGCTGGGCGTGTTGCTATGCGCCTTCTTCGCCATGTGGTTCGTCTCGGGCGTGGTGATGATGTACGTGGGCTACCCCAAGCTCACGCAGGCCGAGCGCCTTGCCCATCTGCCGCCCCTGCGCAGCACCATGCTGGGCCCCGAGCGCCTGCTGGAACCCGCCGATGCCCTGCAGCGCGCGGGCCTGGTAGGCCCGCTGCAGGACCTGCGGCTGGCAGTGGCCACCGGCGGACGCGCCGTGTACCTCGTGGTGCCCGCAGTACCCACCGGCGACGCCGCGCCACGCCCGCGCAGGGCACCTGCGCCTGCGGTCATCGACGCCATCACCGGCGAGCGGTTGCAGCGTGTGGACGCCACGCACGCCATCGCCTCGGCCCGCGCCTTTGCACAGGAAGCTAACCCGTCCATCGACTACGAGGGCACCATCGACGAAGACGCCTTCACCCACTCGCGCGCGCTCGACGTGCACCGCCCCCTGCACCGCCTGCACCTGGGCGACAGCGCGGGCACCGTGGTCTATGTGTCGGGCAGCACGGGCGAGGTGGTGCGCGATGCGCCGCTGCAGGAGCGCGCCTGGAACTACGCAGGCGCCTGGATCCACTGGCTCTACCCCTTCCGGGGCAATGTCTTCAACGGCTACTGGACGGACATCGTCAACTGGCTGTCCATTGCGGGCATCGTGCTCACGCTGACGGGCACCGTGGTGGGTGTGCTGCGCTGGCGCTTCCAGGGCCGGTACAAGACCGGTTCGCGCACGCCCTACCGGGGTTTCATGATGCGCTGGCACCATGTGTTCGGGCTGGTGTTTGCGCTGATCACATTCACCTGGATCTTCAGCGGCCTCATGTCCATGAACCCATGGAAGATTTTTGACAGCGGCGCCGCGCCACTGCGCCAGCAGGCCATGAATGGCGGGCCCCTGCAAGTGCCCGCGCTGGCAGCAGCGGTGCAAGCCTTGCTCTCTGCGGCGTCGCCCAACACCCGTGAACTGCGGTGGGTGCGCCATGCCGGCCACACGCTGGTGCTGGCCCACAGCCCCACAGGCGCCCCGACGGTGCTGGACGCCATCACCGCCGCCGCGCACGTGTGGGCCCCGGGTGCTGTGGCCGAAGCCGCCGCGCGCCTGTTGCCCCACGCGGTGGTGCGCACCGACACCCTGACCGCCTACGATCTGCACTACTACGACCGCGCTGCCCACACCATGACTGGCGGCGCCGAGAAGCCTTTGCCCGCGCTGCGCGTGGTGTTCGACGACCCGCACGCCACCTGGGTGCACATCGACCCGCACACAGGCGCCGTACTGGGCCGCACCGACAGCCACCGCCGCACGAGCCGCTGGCTGTTTGCCATGCTGCACAGCTTGGACTGGCTGCCGCTGCTGGAGCGCAGACCGCTCTGGGATGTGATGCTCATCGCGCTGAGCCTGGGTGGGGCGGTGATGAGCGTGACAGGCGTCATACTGGGGTGGCGCAGGCTGGGTACGAAACTGCAAGGACCGCAGTGGCGCAGCAGCCGCTAGTGACCAGCGCGCAGTGCGCGCCTATGATGGCTATCGTTGCGCTTGGAAAACTTTTGCCCATGACGGCCCCTAAACCGCCCTCCGCCACCGCCCCCGAGCGTTCTGCCACCAGCAGTGCGGCACCGCACCTCAAGCGGCCATCCAACCTGCCTTTGCGTGCCATGGTGACATGGGGTACGGCCTTGGTCTTGATCATGGCCTGGGGTACGGTGGCTCTTCTTATGGATGTGTCACGGCGCGATGCCATGAACGCGCAGGTTCGCCAGAACAGCAATCTCGCGCTGAGCCTGGGCGAACAGACCGTACGGGTGATGGCGGCCGTAGACCAGGCGACCCTTCGCATGCGTGACACTGTGCTGGCCAACGACTTTGAAAAGGCAGACTTCACGCGGTTCGCCAACGAGACCGGGCTTGCCCCCTTGATCCTGACTCAGCTCTCACTGGTCGGCTCCGACGGCCGGTTCGTTGGAAGCAACATCGACCCCACCGGCGAGAAAACGGGTCACGTTGACCTGTCCGAGCGTGAGCATGTGCAAGTGCACATCCATCCCTCCGCGTCGGAGGCGGTCCGTCTGCAGCAGACGCCTAGCGGACTGTTTGTGGGCAAGCCCGTGATTGGGAAGGTGTCCGGCAAGGCCACCATCCAGTTGTCGCGCAAGATTCAGGACGCTGGCGGTGGCGTAGCCGGCGTGATTGTTGCCTCCGTGAACCCCGGTTACTTTGAGGACGTCTATCGCGGAGTTCAATTGGGGCGAACTGGTGTAGTGACACTTATCGGAAACGACCGCACCATCCGTGCAAGAGTGATGGGCGGGCAGAGTGTCGGAATGGGAAGTGTGGTGCCGCGCAGTCCCGACAACAATGCAGAAGAACGCGGCCCCAGCGGCAACTACGTGCGCTCCAGCGGCCTCGACGGTATCGAACGCATCTATGCCTACAGCCGTGTAGGCACCTACCCTCTGATGGTGGTGGTGGCCACAAGCACCGAGGAGGCTTTGCAGGAGTGGCGCGCCAGCCGCAACATCGCACTGTTCACCATGGCCCTGTTCAGCGCTGCACTGGCGGGTGCAGCGCTGATCTTTGTGCGCAGCGTGCGCCAGTTGGAGAGCACCAACACCGCACTGCGCATCAGCGAGGCCGAGGCCCGCTCGGCCAGCCAGGCCAAAAGCGAGTTCCTGGCCGCCGTCTCGCACGAGTTGCGCACGCCCCTCACCAGTATCCGCGGCTTCGCAGAACTGATGGAGCTACGGCTGGAGCAGCCCCGCTTCAAGGAACAGGCCAGCCTGATCCGCAAGGCGGCAGACCACTTGAACGCCCTGCTCACCGAGATCCTGGACCTGGCCAAGGTGGAAGCAGGTGCCATGCCCCACATGCCCACCGAACAGAACGTGACCGAGATTGTTCAGTCCACCGCCGACTTCTTTGCCGTCACGGCCGCCAACAAGAACCTGACGCTCCATGTGCGCATTGCCCCTGACGCCCCCCATACTTTGATGTGCGACGGACTGCGGCTCAAGCAGGTGCTCAACAACCTGCTGTCCAACGCCATGAAATTTACGACCGCAGGCTCGGTCACCATCGAAGTGGACGCCAGCAACGACGCCGTCCGCTTTCATGTGGTGGACACCGGCCCGGGCATTCCGGCGCACCTGCACGAGACGATCTTCGAGAAATTCCGCCAGGGCGACGACCGGGTGAGCTACCAGCACGGTGGCACCGGCCTGGGGCTGGCATTGTCGCGGGCGTTGGCGGTGCTGATGGGGGGCACGCTCACGCTGTCATCCGCAGAAGGCCAAGGCGCGCGCTTTACGCTGACCCTGCCGCGCAACCCGGGCACTGAGCCTCAGTAAGCAGGTTCGTGCTGGTGGGGCCTACGGCGTTGCGGAGTCAGTGCCGGCTGCGCAACGTACGGCTGAGCATAATCACCGGCACCAGCCCGACCGCCACCAGCGCCAGTGATGGCAAAGCCGCTTCGCCCAGGCGCTCGTCGCGGGCCAGCTGGTAGGCCACCACGGCCAGGGTGTCGCTGTTGAAGGGGCGCAGCACCATGGTGGCGGGCAGCTCCTTCATCACATCCACAAACACCAGCAGCGCTGCGGCGGCGGTAGAGCGCTTGAGCAGCGGCCAGTGCACGCGTGCCAGCAGGCCTGCGCTGCCCATGCCCAGCATGCGAGCAGAGTCGTCCAGGCTGGGCGGAATCCGCGCGTAGCCGCTCTGAATGGATTGCAGGGCGACTGCACAAAACCGCACCAAGTAGGCCCACACAATGCCAAAGGCCGTGGCCGTGACCAGCGCGCCCACACCCCACTGCGGCATGGCCGCCTGCAGCCAGCCCACGGGCAACAACAGCCCCACCACGATGACGGCGCCCGGCACGGCATAACCCACGCTGGCCAGCTGCACCACGCCACGCGTGATGGCGTCGGGCTGGCGGCGCACCGCAAAAGCCAGGGTGAGCGCGATGGCGACGGCCAGCGCCGCAGTGATGCATCCTAAGCGCACGCTGTGCCAGGCCCATTCCATGAACCGCTCCCACGGCAGCACCGACCAGTCGGCCGCCAGCGGCCGCAGCATGAAGACCACCGGGGCGACAAAACCCATGACCACCGGCACCGTACAGACCGCCCAGGCGGCCCACCGGCGCGCACCATGCAGCCGCAGCGGCTGCGCCTCGGCCGAGCCTGCGCGCCCGCCGCCGGTGGCAAAACGTATGCGCTTTTGCGCGCGGTGCTCCAGGTGCAGCAGCGCCATCACCACCACCAGCAGCATGGTCGCCAACTGCGCGGCGGCAAGGCGGTTGTCCATGGACAGCCAGGCCTTGTAGATACCCGTGGTGAAGGTCTGGATGCCGAAGTAGCTGGCCACGCCAAAGTCGGCCAGGGTTTCCATCAGCACCAGCGCCACGCCAGCCGCCACGGCCGGGCGTGCCAGCGGCAGGGCCACGGCGCGGATGCGGCGCGGCAGCGGTGCACCCAGCAGGCGTGCGGCCTCCATGAGGTGAGCAGCACGCTCACCCAGCGCCGTACGCGCCAGCAGGTACACGTAGGGGTAGAGCGAGAAGATGAACACCCACACCGCGCCGCCCAGGCTGCGCACCTCGGGCAGCAGGCGGCCTTCCAGGCCGAAGGTGTTGCGCAGGCCCACCTGCAGCGGGCCGCTGAACTGCAGAAAGTCGGTGTAGGCGTAGGCCGTCACGTAGGCGGGCATCGCCAGCGGCAACAGCAGCAGCCATTCAAAGGTGCGGCGGCCCGGAAAGTCGAACAGCGTGACGGCCGCCGCCGCCAGCGTGCCCACCACGGCCGCGCCCAACGCTACCAGCACGCTGAGCCACAGCGTGGTCCACACATAGCCGGGCAGCACCGTGGCCGCCATTTCGCGCAGGATGGCGCCCGTCTGCGCATCGCCCTGCCCGGTGGGCGAGAACGGCAGCCACGACGCCAGCACTGCCAGCACCGGCAAGGCCAGAAAGCCTGCAAACAGGATCAGCGGGATGCTGCGAAAGACAGAAGACGGCGTGCGGCGCAAGGCGATGGGCTCGGCAGAGGAAAGAAAGCGCACACCTGCCGAAAGGCATGGGCACCGCAGCACCCAGGAATGCAAATGCGAATTTTAAGCATTCACTCCACCCCGCCTAAAATGCACAGATATGTTTCTTGAGGTCTCCCAACTCGAAGTGCACTACGCAGGCCGCGCACAGGCCGCCGTGCAAGGCGTCACGCTCAGCCTGAAAGCGGGTGACATCGGCGTGCTGATCGGCCCCTCCGGCTGCGGCAAGACCACCCTGCTGCGCGCCGTGGCCGGGCTGGAGCCCGTGACGGGGGGCGAGATCCGACTCACCAAAAGTGTGGTCAGCAGCGCCCGCCTGAGCGTGCCACCCGAGCTGCGCCGTATCGGCATGGTGTTCCAGGACTACGCGCTGTTCCCGCACCTGTCGGTGGGCCGCAATGTGGCGTTTGGCATCCACCAGTTGCCCAAGGCCGAGCAGGCCGCGCGGGTGGCCGAGGTGCTGCAGCTGGTGGGCCTGACGGGCAGCGAGCACCGCTACCCGCACGAACTCTCTGGCGGCCAGCAGCAGCGTGTGGCGCTGGCGCGTGCGCTGGCGCCGCGTCCCCAGCTCATGCTGCTGGACGAGCCGTTTTCCAACCTCGACGTGGACCTGCGCGAGCGCCTGGCACACGAGGTGCGCGGCATTCTCAAGGCCGCAGGCGCCACGGCGCTGTTTGTGACGCACGACCAGTTCGAGGCGTTTGCCATCGGCGATGTGATCGGCGTGATGAACGAAGGCCACCTGCACCAGTGGGACGATGCCTACACCCTGTACCACCGCCCCGCCACGCGGTTTGTGGCCGACTTCATCGGCCACGGCGTGTTTGCCCCCGCCACGCTGGTGCAGCGCGACAACAACGTGGTGGCCCAAACACCTTTGGGCGACCTGACCGACCTGGATGAGTGCCCCCTGCCCAGCAGCTACCCCGCGGGTGAATGTGATGTGCTGCTGCGCGCCGACGACATCGTGCACGACGACCACGCGCCCGTGCAAGCGCAAATCGTACGCAAGTCGTTCCGGGGGTCGGAGTTTCTGTACACCCTGCGCCTGGCCAGTGGCCACACGGTGCTGGCCCATGTGCCCAGCCACCACGACCACGCGCTGGGCGAGTGGATCGGCATCCGTGCCCAGGTGGACCACGTGGTGACGTTTCCGCGTGGCTGAGGCGGTGTTGGGATCAAAATCGGCCGGATGCGCCAGTCGAATATGCCTGAATAGCTATTGAATCAATAGCAACTACCCTTCCGCTCACGACTTGCCTTTGCGCTGCAGGCCTTCCAGCCCGTTCAGGTCCACCTGCGACATCAGGCCCCGCAGCTCTTTCACGCCGATCTTGTCGCCCTCGATGCTGACCACAAGGCCGTTCTTCAGGATGGTCTTGAACTCTGCGTGGCTGCCATCCTTGTCGTAGCGCTGGTGCAGCGTGCGACCACCTTCCTGCCAGGTCTTTTCGGCGCTGGTCTGGTCTTCTTTCTCGCCCTGCGCCATGCCCATGGCCATCACCGCCATCTGCCCCAGGCCGCCCACGTCCACGATCTCCAGGCGCAGCTGCTTGTCGTCGTTACCGTATTGCGCGCTGGCCTGGCTGGTGGGCAAGCCCAGGGCGGCACCGTCCTGCACATCAAAACCCGTGCGGGGCAGGCCCGCCAGCTTCTCGGGCAGAGCCGCCTTGAGCGACTGGGCCGCAATGGCCTGACCACCACCCAGCACACCCGCAGCGGCCTTGGCGGCATCGCCCGTGGCGGCTGCGATGGCGGCCGGATCCTGGCTCTTCTGGGCCTCTTCCATCTTGCGGGCGGCTTCTTCCATCTTCTTGCCGGCAGCTTCCAGACCGGCGGTGTCGATGGACACCTTGCCACCGGGCGTGTTCATGGTGATGGCAGGGGCTTCGGCACCGCCAAACAGCGCACCGCTGCGCGGCATGAACAGCGCACTGACGGCACCGATGACCACACCCATCACGATGGCCGCAATGATGACCACCACCGTGTAGCCCACCGACTTTTCGGGCGCACTGCGCATGAGCACAGGCAGGCCGGTGTAGAGCAGGTAGATGGAGTACACCGCCGCCAGCAGGCCCAGCATGGCCAGCGATGGCAGCAGGCTGAACACTCCGCCCAGCAGGGCGGCCGTGCTGGCGTACACCGCCACCTTCTGTGCCTGGATGGCGTTCTTTTGCCCGCCGAAGGTGGGCGCCAGCGCATCGATGATGAAACCGAGCACCAGCAAGCCCACCAGGCTCAACCCGTATGACACGACCATGTTCACCAGCCCGGAGACAAAAGGCACGCGGATGGTGACCCCAAAACCGCCAAAGCCGATCAGCGACATGCCGATGAAACCGCAGACCGCCGGAATGGCGGCCAGGATCATGGCGTAGCGGGTGAACAGGGTGGCGGTGTCGGTGGCCTCCGCATCGATGGTGGCCCAGGCCTCTTTGGGTTGCAGAAGAATGCTTTTGGCGCGTTCAATCAGGTTCATGGTGCCCTCCCGGCAGTGTGCAAAGGCCTGCGATGACCCGCAGGCAAATGGAAAGCGCGGACGATACGGGACATTGCGCCGGGCAGACCACCTAGACGGCCACCTGCAGGGCCCAAAGCGTGGAATATGCACGCTTTTGCCGCACAAAGACAGCTCGTTGGGAACCCAGGGCCCGGAACCTGTGTGCGTTCTCAGGCCTTGCGCAGTTGATCGACCGTGTCGTGCAGGTGCTGCGTCCAGGTGCGGCGGTCGCGCTCGCCTGCCAGCTCGGGCGGGCCGTAGTGCACCACGGCCTCGATGGGCGGGGCGCTGAGCGTGCGCCAAATCGAGCCCACCAGGGTTTCGTCGCCGATGTAGCTCGGCGCAAAACTGGTGGCGCCCGTGGCCTTGTCGGCAAAGCGCAGGCCTACGGGCTGCACGGGCGCCTTTGCAGCCACGGCGGCCTGCAGCAGGTTGGCGTGGAAGGGCAGCATCTCGCGCCCGTCGCCCGTGGTGCCTTCGGGGAACACGGCCAGCACCTCGCCGCGCTCCAGCGACTCCTGCATCGAGCGCACCATGCGCAGCGCATCGCGGCGCGAGCTGCGTTCGATGTAGAGCGTGCCCGCCGCCGTGGCCAGGGTGCCGATCAGCGGCCAGGCCTGCACGTCGGACTTGGAGACAAAGCGGCAGTGCCGCGCCGCGTGCATCACCGGGATGTCGAGCCACGAGATGTGGTTGGCCACCAGCATCACCGGGCCAGTCACCGGGGGCTGCCCCAGGATGCGCAGGCTGATGCCCGCATGGGCCAGCAGCTCCAGCGACCACACCTGCACGCGGGCGTGTTGCTGGTCCGGCGACAGCGACGGAAACCGCAGCGCCACAATCCACAGGCCCTTGGCGATGTGACCCAGCAGCCGCAAGAGGCGCCAGCTGGCGCGCAGGAACTTCACGGCCGGGCCTCGCTATCGCAGCGTCGCGCCGTCTCAGCTGCGGTCAAAAGCGACCTGTCCGCCGACCAGGGTCATGCGCACGCGGCCGGGCAGCTCGTAGCCCGAGAACGGCGTGTGTTTGCCTTGGCTGGCGAGCGCGTCGTCCTGCACCGTCCACGCTGACTGCGGGTCGAAGATGCAGAGGTCGCCCACGCCGCCTTCCACGATCTGGCCGACGCTGGCCTGCAAGGTACCCAGCGCGTTGCCCAGCACGCGTGCGGGCTCTGCCGTGACCACTGCCAGCGCGCGCTGTAAAGGCACGCCGCTGTCTTGCGACCATTTAAGCGCCAGCGACAGCAGCAGCTCCAGCCCCGTGGCGCCGGGCTCGGCTTCGGCAAACGGCAGCGTCTTGGCGTCTTCATCCACCGGGGTGTGGTCGGACACCAGCGCATCGATGGTGCCGTCGAGCAGCGCCGCGCTGAGGGCATCGCGGTCGCGCTGCTGGCGCAGCGGCGGCGTCAGGCGCGCGCGGCTGTCAAAGAAGCCGATGTCGTTTTCGGTGAGGTGCAGCGAGTTGATGCTGACATCGGCCGTGACCTTCAGGCCATCGGCCTTGGCGCGGCGTACCAGCTCCACGCCCGCAGCGCTGCTCAGGCGGCACAGGTGCACGCGCGCGCCGGTGGTCTTGAGCAGTTCAAAAATGGTGTGCAGCGCAATGGTCTCTGCCGCCACGGGCACGCCCGACAGGCCCAGGCGCGTGGCCAGCGCACCGCTGGCGGCCACGCCCTTGCCCAGGTGCATCTCTTGGGGGCGCAGCCACACGGTGTAGCCGAAGGTGGCTGCGTACTGCAGCGCGCGCTGCAGCACCTGGGTGCTGGCCAGCGGCACCTCGGCCTGGCCAAAGCCCACGCAGCCGGATTCGGTCAGCTCGGCCATCTCGGTCAGCACCTCGCCAGCGAGGTTGCGCGTGAGCGCGCCCAGCGGGAACAGGCGCGACTGGTGCAGCTTCTCGGCGCGGAACTTGAGCATCTCCACCAGGCCGGGTTCGTCAAGCACCGGGTCGGTATCGGGTGGGCACACCAGGCTGGTGACGCCACCGGCCATGGCCGCAGCCATCTCGGATTCGAGCATGCCTTCGTGCTCGTGGCCGGGCTCGCGCAGGCGCGCGGCCAGGTCCACCAGGCCGGGCAACACGATGCAGCCAGCAGCGTTGATGGTGCGATTGGGCGCAAAGTCAGGAGGCACACGGTTGACCCCCACGATGCGGCCTGCCGCCAGCGCGATGTCGCAGGTCTGGTCAAGGCCCGAGGCGGGGTCGATCACACGGCCGTTCTGGATCAGTATCTTCATGATTTCAAGCCAAATAGGCTGCCAGCGCTTGATTGATAAGCACGAGCAGCTATGAAAACAGGAGTATTCATCCTCAAGGTCACGCCTCGTTCCCAGCGACGATGGACATGACAGCCATGCGTACCGCGATGCCGAAGGTCACCTGCGGCAGGATCACGCTCTGCTTGCCATCGACCACGGCGGAGTCGATCTCCACGCCACGGTTGATGGGGCCGGGGTGCATGACGATGGCGTCGGGCTTGGCCAGTTGCAGCTTTTCCTGCGTGAGGCCGAAGCTCTTGAAATACTCCTGGCTGGACGGCAGCAGCGCACCGCTCATGCGCTCGTTCTGCAGGCGCAGCATGATGACCACGTCGGCATCCTTGATGCCTTCTTCGAGCGTGTGGCACACCCGCACGCCCATTTGCGCCATGTCCGACGGCACCAGGGTGCGCGGACCCACCACACGCACTTCGGCGCAGCCCAAGGTGGTCAGGCCGTGGATGTCCGAGCGCGCCACGCGCGAGTGCAGCACGTCGCCCACGATGGCCACGGTGAGGTTGCTGAAGTCCTTTTTGTAGTGGCGGATGGTGTACATGTCCAGCAGCCCCTGCGTGGGGTGGGCATGCCGTCCGTCGCCGGCGTTGATCACGTGCACATGCGGCGCCACGTGCTGCGCGATGAGGTACGGTGCGCCGGACTCGCTGTGCCGCACCACGAACAGGTCGGCGGCCATCGCGCTCAGGTTGGCGATGGTGTCGAGCAGCGACTCGCCCTTGCTGGCCGAGCTGCGCGCGATGTCCAGGTTGATCACGTCGGCCGACAGGCGCTTGGCCGCGATCTCGAACGTGGTGCGCGTACGCGTGCTGTTCTCGAAGAACAGGTTGAACACGCTCTTGCCGCGCAAGAGGGGCACCTTCTTGACTTCGCGGTCGTTGACGCTGACGAAGTTGGCGGCCGTGTCGAGGATGTGCGTGACGATGTCGCGCGGCAGGCCCTCGATGGACAGCAGGTGGATGAGTTCGCCGTTGCCGTTGAGTTGGGGATTGCGCTTGTGCAGCACGGTCAGGCCTCTTTAGTCTTTGTCTTGGACTTGGAATTGGAAGGTGCCGCTGTCGCCACGCGCCAGGGCCAGCGAATGGGCGACCGGCAGGGCCACCCGGGCAGCAGCAAAGTCGGCCTGCACGGGCAGCTCGCGCCCGCCACGGTCCACCAGCACAGCCAGGCGCACGCTGGCGGGGCGGCCATAGTCGAACAGCTCGTTGAGCACGGCGCGGATGGTGCGGCCGGTGTAGAGCACGTCGTCGAGCACCAACACGTCGGCGCCGTTCACGTCAAACGGCAGCGCGGTCTGCGCACTGGCCGACAAGCCACGCTGGGCGAAGTCGTCACGGTGCATCACCGATGACAACACACCGGCCGGGCCTTCCAGGCCCAGGTCTTTTTGCAGGCGCTCGGCCAGCCAGGCGCCACCGGAGGCGATGCCCGCCAGGCGCGTGGTGGGGGTCAACATGCTGCGCACACCGCGCAGCAGCTCGCGGTACAGCGCCTCGGCATCAAGCACCAGGCTGCCGGACATTCCGGGGGATGGGGTGGTCATGGGAGATTCCTCAAAAACTGTTCCAGGATGATGCAGGCCGAGGCCGCGTCGGCATCCTTGGCACCACCTGCAATGGCTTCGGTGGTGCTGTAGCGCTCGTCCACCTCGAACACCTGCAAGCCAAAGCGCCCGCGCAACTGGCGCCCGAACTTGAGAGCACGCGCGGTGTTTTCGTGGGCCGCGCCGTCGGGGTGGTAGGGCACACCGATCACCAGCGCATCGGGCTGCCATTCCTTGATGCGCTCGGCCACCTGGGCAAAACGGGCGTCGCCCTCGGCCTGGATGGTGCGCTGGGGTGTGGCGCTCTTGAGCATGCGGTTGCCCGAGGCCACGCCCGTGCGCTTGAGCCCAAAGTCAAAAGCAAGAAAGGTCTGGAAATGCGCAGGAACGGCTGGCGGCTGGATGGACTGAGCGGGCGCGCCAGTCATGCGTGCCCCGCCTCGGGCGACAGCATCCAGGCCTGCAGGCCTAGAAGCGACAGGGCCCGGTCGTACCGCTCGGGCACGGGCGTGTCGAAGATCACCGACAGATCGGCGGCCACCGTGAGCCAGGCGTTCTCGGCAAGCTCAGACTCCAACTGCCCCTCGCCCCAGGACGAATACCCCAGCGTGATGAGCACGCGGCGGGGACCTGCGCCAGTGGAAAGGGCTTCGAGCACGTCCTTGGAGGTGGTCATCTCCAGGCCACCGGGGATGGTCATGGTGGAGGCGTAGGCCGACTCGTCGGTTTCCCCCTTGTCCATGAGCATGGGTTCGTGCAGCACAAATCCGCGCTCGGTCTGCACCGGGCCGCCCTGAAAAACGGGCTCTTTGGTGAGGTCCTCGCGGCGCAGCGACAGGTCCACCTTGTCAAACAGGCCCTTGAGGGTGATATCGGTGGGCTTGTTGATGATGAGGCCGAGCGCACCGCGTTCGCTGTGCTCACACAGATAGACGACGCTGCGCGCAAAAGACTCATCTTCCAGGCCGGGCATCGCGATCAGGAAGTGATGCGTCAGGTTGATGGGCGCAGAATCGAAAGACATCCCGCAATTTTAACGGTGAACATGCCCCCCTCCCCCGAGCCCACTTACTCCCGTGGCCTGGTCTGGTTCCGCCGCGATCTGCGTGCCCACGACCAGGCGGCCCTGTACCACGCGCTGACGCGCTGCGAGCAGGTGTTCTGCGCTTTTGTCTTTGACAAGGACATTCTCGATGCCCTGCCCCGCGCCGACCGGCGGGTGGAGTTCATCCGCGAGTCGCTGGTGGAGCTGGACGACAGCTTGCGCGCGCTGTCGCCTCAGGGGCGGGGAGGCCTCATCGTGTGGCACGCGGTGGCCAGCGATGCCATTCCGGCACTGGCCGACGCCCTGGACGTGCAGGCGGTCTTTGCGAACCACGATGACGAACCCCAGGCGCTGGACCGCGACCGCCTGGTGCGCACGCGCCTGGCGGCTGCAGGCAAGGCCTTCCACACGTTCAAGGACCATACCCTGCTCGAGCGCAGCGAAGTGCTGACGCAAACCGGCAACCCGTACAGCGTGTTCACACCGTACAAGAATGCATGGCTCAAGAAGATCGATGTGTTCCAGCTCAAGAGCTATCCGGTGGAGCGCCACGCCCACCATCTGGCCGCACGACCGGAAGCCTATTGCCAGCCGGTGCCCACTTTGCAGGACCTCGGGTTTGAGCCCACAGCGCTGTCCCAGCTGCGCCTGCCCACCGGCGCCCAGGGCGCACAGCAGTTATTCGACGATTTTCTCGGCCGCATCGAGCGGTATGAGGACACGCGCAACTTTCCGGCGGTGAAAGGGCCCAGCTACCTGAGCGTGCACCTGCGTTTTGGCACCATCTCGCCGCGCTTGCTGGCACGCACGGCGCACCGCCTGATGCTGGAGGGCAACCCGGGCGCCACGACCTGGCTCAGCGAACTGATCTGGCGGGACTTCTACTTCCAGATCCTGCACCACCACCCGCATGTGGTGGGCCAGAGCTTCAAACCGGCCTACGATGCCATCGCCTGGGAGACTGGCCCCGGGGCCGACGCCCTGTTTGCCGCCTGGTGCGAGGGCCGCACCGGCTACCCGCTGGTGGATGCCGCCATGGCGCAGATCAACCAGACGGGCTACATGCACAACCGCCTGCGCATGGTGGTGGCAAGCTTTCTGGTGAAAGACCTGGGCATCGACTGGCGCCGCGGCGAGGCCTACTTTGCCACGCACCTCAATGACTTCGACCTGGCCGCCAACAACGGTGGCTGGCAGTGGGCCAGCTCCAGCGGGTGTGATGCCCAGCCCTATTTCCGCATCTTCAACCCGGTCAGCCAGAGCGAGAAGTTCGACCCGGAAGGCAAGTTCATCCGCCGTTACCTACCCCAGCTTGCAGCGCTCCCCACCAAGGCACTCCACGCCCCCTGGCTGGCGCGCCCGCTGGAGTTGCAGGAAGCGGGCGTGCGCCTGGGAGACACCTATCCCTTACCCGTGGTGGAGCACGATGCCGCACGGCAACGCACGTTGGAGCGGTATGCCGTGGTGAAGACGGCTGCAGGGTGACAACACACGGACCCACAGACTCAAGCAGGTCGCCGAGGGCTAGCGATGCGCGGTGGGCGGCGGGTCGTCCGGCGGGGGTTCCTCCGGCGCCATCTGCATGCTCTCACCGCCCAGCGAGGCACCGGCGGCCAGCCGCAGTCGCAAACGCACATCGGTGCGGTTGTCGGCGTTAGCGATGGCTTCTTCGGGCGAAATCGTGCCCGCCTCCACCATGCCCAGCAGTGACTGATCAAAACTCCACATGCCCTGCTCACCACTGCGGGTGATGGCGGTCTTGAGTTCGTCGATCTGCCCCTTCTGGATCAGCTCGGCGACATAGGGCGTGAGCAGCATGATCTCGGTGGCGGGCACCAAGTGGCCCGCAAGGCCCGGCACCAGGCGTTGCGCCACCACCGCCCGCAGGTTGAGGGACAGGTCCATGAGCAGCTGGCGGTGCGCATCCTCGGGGAAAAAATTCACGATGCGCTGCACCGCCTGGTTGGCATTGTTGGCGTGCAGGGTGGACACACACAGATGGCCGGACTCTGCGTAGTGCAGCGCGTGCTGCATGGTGGCCCGGTCGCGGATCTCGCCAATCATGATCACGTTGGGCGCCTCGCGCATGGCACGGCGCAGCGCCTCGTCATACGACAGGGTGTCGAGACCCACCTCGCGCTGCGTCACCAGGGATTTTTTGTGGCTGTGCAGGTATTCGATGGGGTCTTCTACCGTGAGGATGTGCCCGCCAGTGTGCGTGTTGCGATGGTCCAGCAATGCGGCCAGCGTGGTGGTCTTGCCCGAACCTGCGGAGCCCACCGTCAGGACCAACCCCCCTTTGAGAAACGCCAGCCGCTGGAGCACGGGCGGCAACCCCAGTTCTTCCAGCGTCGGGATCCGCGCTATCACATGGCGGATCACCATGCCGACCTGCCCGCGCTGCATGTGCACGTTCACGCGAAAGCGCTCCCCGTCGACGGTCTGCAGCGAGAGGTCGCACTCCATCGTCGTCTCGAACTCCTTGCGCTGGGCCTCGCGCAAGATGGAATAGGCCATCTGCCGCACATCGTCGGCCGCCAGGACTTGCTGTGTGATGGGGACAAAGGCACCCTGCCGCTTGATCGTGGGCGCAGCGCCTGCCAGCAAAAACAGGTCCGAAGCCCGCTCGCGCGCTACCAGGGCCAGGCAGGCCAGCAGCCGGGGATCGGGGGAAGGGGATGGTGCCAGCGGGTCCATCACGGAGACTCGGTCCGCCCTGTCCATGCACAGGACACCACAAGGCAAGGCAACAAGAGAGCACTCCCGACCCAGGCTGACTCGCAGGGTCGGGAGTGGGCCAGCATGATGTCAGGCCTCGGCCGCCGCAGCGATGCGGGCGTAGTGCTGGATCAGGCTCAGCAGCTCTTCGTCCGAATACGGCTTGCCCAGGTAGTGGTTCACCCCCAGCTCCATCGCGTGCTCGCGGTGCTTTTCAGCAATCCGCGAGGTGATCATGATGATGGGCAGATCACGCAAGGCACCGTCTGCACGGATGTTGCGCGCTAGATCGAAGCCGTCCATGCGCGGCATTTCGATGTCGGACAGAACCACCGTCGGGCGTTCTTCCTGCAGACGCTCCAGCGCCTGCAGGCCATCGGCCGCCAGAGCCACACGGTAGCCTTCGCGCTGCAGCAGACGCTGCGTCACGCGGCGCACGGTGATGGAATCGTCCACCACCAGCACCAGCGGCACCTGGCTCGGTCCCGACAACTGCTGAGACACGACGGCCTTACCCGTGCCGCCTGCGGCGGGGGTGTCGGGCGCTGGTGCCATGTCGGCACTGGCCGCACGCACCTGGTCGCCATACACCGTGGCCAAGGCCACCGGGTTATAGATGAGCACCACGGCACCCGATGCCAGCACGGACATGCCCGCCAGACCCGGCAGACGGGACAACTGCGGCCCCAGGTTCTTCACCACCACTTCCTGGTTGCCCAGCACTTCGTCCACGTGCATCGCAACACGCTGGGCAGCGCTTCGGAAGATCACCACCGGGCGGGTCTTGCCCGCCGGC
Source organism: Acidovorax delafieldii (assembly GCF_007993815.1). GTDB lineage: Bacteria > Pseudomonadota > Gammaproteobacteria > Burkholderiales > Burkholderiaceae_C > Acidovorax > Acidovorax delafieldii. Next base: position 193,753 of record NZ_VJWE01000015.1, on the reverse strand, counting down.
TCGGTGCTGCGGCTGGACGACTGCAGCAGGGCTCCCGACCAGAAGAACGGAATTTTCTCCATGCCGTCGTCAAACACGCCGGTACGGTAAGCCTCTGCCAAGTCAGGGGCCGAGGTGCGGCGGACAATCTCGACCACGTTGGCCGGAACGCCGATCGCCAAATCACCCGAGCGCAGCATCACCACCTGCGTCACTGCGGTGGTCAACGGCAGCACCATGCGGAATGCCGCACCCCTGCCCGCCTCGGTGGAGGTTTCGATGCGGCCGCCCAGCGCATTGATCTCAGCACGCACCACGTCCATGCCGATGCCCCGCCCTGCCAGACCAGTCACTTCGGAGGCCGTCGAGAAGCCTGGCATGAAGATCAGGTTGGCCGCATCCGCATCGCTCAGCTCCACGCCGGGCTCCACGATGCCCTGTGACACGGCCTTTTCGCGAATGCGCGGCAGGTTCAGACCCGCTCCGTCATCGCGGAACTCGACCGATACGTCATTGCCTTCGTGGTGCAGATCCACCGTGATGGTGCCCGACGACGGCTTGCCGGCCGCCGTGCGCACTTCAGGCTCTTCAATGCCGTGGGCCACGCAATTGCGCAACAAATGTTCGAAGGCGGGCGTCATGCGGTCCAGCACGCCACGGTCCATTTCGATGGAGCCGCCGGTGATGTCCAGCTTGATCTGCTTGCCGGTTTCCTTCGAGGCCTGGCGCACCACCGCGTACAAGCGCTCGGCAATCCCCTCGAACTCCACCATACGTGTGCGCAGCAGATCGCGTTGCAGCTCACGCGCCTGGCGACCTTGGGCAATCAAGTCATCTTCAGCGCCTTCCATGGCGCGTTGCAGATTACGCTGCACCGTGGCCACGTCGTTGACCGACTCGGCCATCATGCGGGTCAACTCCTGCACCCGTGTGAAGCGGTCGAACTCCAGCGGATCGAAGCCCGCAGCAGAGTCCTTGGACAGCGCCAGGCGCGACTGCATCTGGGATTCGGCCTGCACCTCGATGTCGCGCAACTGCTGGCGCAAGCGGTCCAGATTGCCCGACAGATCGGTGAGTGAGCTGCGGAACTGGCCCAGGCGCGCGTCCAGACGCGAACGGCTGATCATCACCTCGCCCGCCTGGTTAACCAGGCGGTCCAGCAGCTGTGCACGCACGCGCACCGACTGGTTGGCTGCCACCCGCAGGGGCGCCAGCTGGGACGGTCCGGGCAGGCGTACGGCCGGAGCCGTTATCGCCAGAGGCTTGGCAGAAGATGCTGCCGCCGAGGGGACGGAGGCTTCGGCCCCATCCGCCACATTGGCACGCAAGGCCGGTGTGGCTTCGACCGGCAGAGTAACCACTGTGTCGGAAGGCCCCTGACCAATGGCACGCAGGGCCTCGAAGTTGGCTTGCAGTCCATCGAAACTGCCTTGCAACGGCTCGATCTGGTCGGCCGTGACGGTTTCTGCGTCCAGCTGCTCGATCGCAGATTCCAGCCGGTGGGCCATTTCGCCCAGGCGCATCGCCCCGGCCAGTCGCGAACTGCCCTTGAGCGTGTGCAGGGCTCGCAATACTTCGCTGCGGGCGCTGAGGTTGTCGGGGCGCGACGCCCATTGGCGCAACGCACCACCAAGCTGGGGCAGCAACTCGGCCGCCTCTTCCTCGAAGATGGGGAACAGGTCGGGGTCGATGACGTCGATCGCATCGATGTCATCGTCCGCGTCCGGGATCGAGGCAATGGCGTGCGCAATGGCATCGTCAATGTGCTGGTCGTGGTCGTGGATGACTGCAGACAGCGCAGGCGCCACATGGCCCACCACGGGGGCAGGCACAGCCGATGCAACAGCCTCAGGCTCTGCATCCACCACAGGCACCTCCACCACCGGCTCAGGTGCCAACTCGGCCGCAGCAATTTCGGACGCTTCCTGCTCTGCGGCGTCGAGGTAGGCCTGCGCATCTTCCTCGGGTGGAGACTGGGTGCTGACCACCTCGGTTTCCAGAATCTGGCGCAGCTGGGCCAGCACTTCCGGGCTGGGCTCTTTGAGGAACCCGGCAGCAAACTGGTGCAACAGGCGACGGATGTCTTCCGCTGCTGCCATGAACGCCGCCGCCTGCTCCTCGGTGCCACCCGACTGCAGCTGCACATGCTGCAGCGTGTGCTCCAGCACGCGGGCCATTTCGGACAGCGCGGTGAAGCCCACCGTGGCCGAACTGCCGGCGAGCGAGTGCGACAGGGCCACGGCCGTGTCAGGCAGTGGCTCATGCAGCTCCAGCGCCCATTCCTGCAAACAGGTCACCAAGCGACGAGACCATTCATCGGCCTCATTCAGGTACACGTTGTACAGCGGGATACCGATGCGCAGCGTGTCGATGACCTTCACCGCATCGTCGCTGCCGCCTTCTTCCTGCGGCAGGGCATCGAGCAGATGCGCCACTTCTTGCGCGGGCTCCACTTCAGCGATCAGGTCGTCTGGCGACGCTTCGGAACCGGCCACAGCCACGTCCTCGGGGCCAGGTGCAAGCAGTTCGGCAGCCTCGGCCGACTCGGCCTCCAGCAGCTTCTCCAGCTCAGCCACGTCCAGGGCTTCCAACCCATCCGAAGGAATGGGGGCCTCTATATCCACCACGTTTTGCGGTTCGGCGGCATCGAGCACCAGGTCTTCTGGCAGCAATAGTTCGTCGCCCAGGGCGCCTGCGGGCGCTTGCAGCGGCGCATCGACAGCTTCTGCGTGATCCACTGCAGGCACAGGCGCTTCCGCAGACACAGGTTCCAGGTCAGGCAGCTCCAGGTCGAGGACAAAGTCCACGCTGGACGGATCGACCACAGGTGCAGGTTCGTGGGCAGACTCGTTCAAAGCTGCAGTGAACACCGAGAAGTCGATCTCCTCGGCCACTTCCGGGGCACCGTTGGCACTCTCGACGGGCTGTTCGGGCACATGTTCGGAGATCTCGGTAGCCTGGAAATCCGGCACCGTCAGTTCTTCGCTGAGCACTTCGGCGGAGAGGGCATCCACCGGCTCTGGCGCGGCCTCGGCAAGCTCCGGTACGGCCTGTGGGGCTGTAGGTTCGGACGCCATACCGCCACCCGACGGCATCGCCAGCGGTACCAGCGTGCCATCCAGGCGCATGGCGTCTGCCGACCGCCGGAAGGACTCAGGGTCCCAGCCCGTCGCGCGGCCTGCGGCGATGTCGTCTGCCCAGCTGCTGAAAGCATGCAGTGCGTCGGTGGACAACTGCAACAAGCTCGGCTGCATGGGCTTTTGTTCGGCCAGCCAGACGTTGAGCACCTGCTCCATCGACCAGGCTGCTTCGCCAAAGTCGTTCAGCCCCACCATGCGCGAGCTGCCCTTGAGCGTATGGAACGCACGGCGCAGTGTGGTCTGCTCGCTCAGGTCACCAGGTTCGCCCCGCAGCTGCTCAATGGCAGCCAGGCCGTTGACCACCACTTCGCGTGCCTCTTCGAGGAACACGTCGAGCAATTCATCTTCGACATCGGGCACTGGAGCGGGCGCAGCCGCCGGAGAAGCTGCTTCCAGCGGTACGGGCGCGGCAACGGCGGGAACGTCAAAGGAGATATCCGGGGCCAGGCCTGCGGGCTCTGCCGCCACGCTGGCATCGGCTGCGGGGGCCGACTCAAAATCAGGGAACGGTGCAAAGTCCGTGGGCTCGCTGACAGGCTCCTGCACCGGAAAGCGGGGAATCACGTCTGGCACCAAGGTGGCAGAACGCTCTTCCAGCTTGGCAGGCGCTTCTTCCACAGCATCAGAGGCGCGCGCACGGGTTTTACCCATGAGGATGCGCAGTTCGCCCAGTTCTTCGTCGTACACAAAGAGCTTGCGCGCCATGGTGCGCTGATAGCTCAGCATGTCGATCAGGAAACCCAATGCGCCCAGGCTGTTGCCCAGCTTTTCAAACGCGCTTTGGCGTTCTTCTTCGGGCACCTCGTTGATCAGCAGACGCTCCACCGTGTCGCGCATGCGGACCACCGCCAGTGATGCCTGATCCAGCCCCAGCACCGACAGCACGCCGCGCATCTGCGCAAGATGCCCTGGCACGGTCGCCAGCACACCAGTGTCCTTCGGGTTGCGGAAAAACTGGTCCATGGCCTTTTCAGCCTCGCCCAGGGTCACCCGGAGCTCATCGACCACGCTGCCCATGGTCTGGTTGTCGCTGACCCGGCGGTACAGCTCTTCCATCCATTGTTCAAGGGGTTCGGGTTCGGCACCCGCCGTGACCGCATCCAGACGCTCTGCAAGACGGCTGGCGCGGGCTTCCATCTGTTCGTCTGCCGTGTCCAGCTCTTCAAAAGCTGCCTGCAGGTACAGCACGGAGGTAGCCACTTCCATCGCCAATGCGGGCGACGGGGGTTCGCCCGACCGGGTGGTTGAATCCAGGGCACGCGTCAGCGCCTGCGCCAGGTTCTCACTGCCCGGATGGAGCTTGCGCAGCGAATCACACACCAGGCTGAACTGGTCTGCCGCTGGCTTGAGTTTGTTGCGGTCGCCACCCGCCAGGGCAGACCAGGTTTCCGTGGCCGACGCAATGCGCTTGCGCGCCTGCGTCAACACCGCCGGGTCAAAACGTCCGAAGCGGGCAGTCTCGTAGTCCACCGGCTTGAAGCGGTCCAGCGCAAAGGCCTGACGGACAGCACGCAATGAGGGCGCTGCGTCCTCTGCCAGATCGGCTACCTTGGCCTGCGAGCAGAAGAACAGCAGGTCCTGCACCAGCCGGTCGGCGATCGTCGGATCGCCCTTGGCCAACGTGGCGTACTGCATGAGCACACGGGATGCCACGCGCTTGACGTACACATCTGGCGGCAAAAGGCCAGAGCCAAACGCATCGAAGAAACCCGCGCAAATTTTCCAGAACGCACGCGCCTGCCGATCTGTTTGTGCGGCCACAAAGCCCAGGCAGGTGTCGCGCAGGCTCAGGGCGGCCTTCAGGTCCCCCGACTTGACGATGCGCAGCACAGCTGCATCCAGCCGCGCCCGCGCCTCGGGACCGTAGGGCAGAGGTGGGCGCGACACCGCACCTTCGGGTTCACGGAAACGGCGCTCTACCGGCCACAAGTCAGCGGGATGAACACGGTCAGCGCCTGCCAATGCCTGGGCATCGCGGTACTGCGGAAACAGGGCCACGGGCGATACGGCTTTGCCCGCCAGCACGGTTTCCAGATATTCGATCAGCGCAAAGCTGGCGCGCTCGATCACGGCGGCAGCGTCATCGCTGCAGGTTTCGGGGCGCTGAACAAACTTCTGCACCGCCGATTCCATGGACCGCAACACCAGCGCCGGAGGACCCATGCCCACCATTTCCAGCGCACCACAGGCTTGGTGCAGTTGCTGGCGCGCAATGCGCAGGGGGCCAGCGTCCAGCGCCGCCAGATCGGACTCGCGTGCTACCTCGGCATCACGCACAAAGCGCCGCATCGCCTTGACAGCACCGTCCAGCGATTTGCGCAGCTCGTCAAGCACCCAAGCCAAAGGACCCAGGTCCTGATCTCCCTGGGTCCCGTCGGCGGCCGGTGCATTGTTGACATCAATAGATGACATGGATTCGTCCCCGGCTGCAATGAGCCAGCTGGTTGATGACTAACTGCTGCGTCAGGCGATCTTGAAACGTGCCACCGATTGGCGCAGTTCCTCGGCCATGTGCGAGAGCTCGCGCACCTGTTGCGCTGTGGTGCGGGTACCTTCACCCGTCTGCTCGGTCACCGCAAAAATGTGCTGGATGTTGTCGGCCACTTCGTTGGCCAGAACAGCTTCCCGGGAAGTCGAAGACGAAATCTGCTCAATCAGTTCGGCCAAACGGCGCGACACGCGGTCAATCTCGGTCAGCGCAGTACCAGCGCTGTCGGACAGGCGTGCCCCTTCCACCACACCCTGCGTGGAGCGCTCCATAGCAGCCACGGCATCCTGGGTATCGGTTTGAATGGCTTTCACCAGGGCAGAAATCTGGCGCGTCGCATCGGCCGAACGTTCAGCCAGACGCTGCACTTCTTCCGCCACCACCGAGAAGCCGCGACCGGCTTCACCGGCGGATGCAGCCTGGATGGCAGCGTTCAGAGCCAGCACGTTCGTCTGTTCGGTAATGTCAGAAATCAGCTCGGTGATTTCACCGATCTCCTGCGACGATTCACCCAGGCGCTTGATCCGCTTGGAGGTGTCCTGGATCTGGTCACGGATGGAGTTCATACCGCCGATAGCGTTCTGCACGGCCTGCAGACCCGAGTCCGCGGCTTGCAGCGACTGACGGGCCACCGTGGCGGACTCTTGCGCTTGTGTAGACACCTCGTTAATGCGGGTCGCCATGTCCAGAACGGAGCGGCCGGTTTCGCGGATTTCACGCAGCTGCTCGGTCGATGCCGCCAGCAGTTCGGTCGAGGTGTTGTCCACCTGGGCAGTCGTCTGCGCCACGCGAGTCGCCGTGTTCTGCACGCTGCCCACCAGTTGACGCAGCTCTTCCACCGTGTAGTTCACCGAGTCGGCAATGGCGCCGGTGATGTCTTCCGTCACGGTGGCTTCTTGCGTCAGGTCACCTTCAGCGACCGACTGCAGTTCGTTCATCAAACGCAAAATGGCGGCCTGGTTGGCGTCGTTGACGCGCTTGGCTTCCTGCTCCTGGCGCTTGGCGTCGCGTTGCTGATTTTCAGCAGCTGCCTGACGGCCACGGCTGTCCAGCAGCTGGACGCGCGAAATGCCGATACCGCACAGCAGCACGAACAAGCCTGCCAGCGCCAGAGCGGCGAACTGGCCGGCGCCCAGACCGGTCTGGGCGGACAGCTTGCTCTGCAGACCTTCCAGCTGGCGGCGCAGTGGCTCGCTGTCGGCAATGATGGCGGACTGCGCTTCGCGGGCAGACACCAGACCTTGCAGGTTGCCCAGAATCGCGCTGGCCTGGGTCCGGGTCTGTTCGTACAGCTTGATCAGCGCTTCCAGTTGTTCGCGGGTCTGCGCGTCCTTGGTGGCCGAAAGGCGCAGCTCGGGGCTGCCTTCCAGCAGGCCCTGCGCGATTTCCTTGAAGGAGTTCAAGTCCTTGCCCAACAGGAACACGGCCTCAGGGCTCACGCCTTCCATCGTCTGGAACTCGTTGGCCGACTTGCCGATACGCTGGGTCAACATCACCAGCTGGCCTGCGGCGGAGATTTCGGCAGCGGGCGCATTTTGTTGCAGCTTGAGCGAGGAGACCGTTTCAGCGATTTCCAGCAGGTCGGACGACTGGCGGTTGATGGTGCGCAGAGCGTCACCCACCTGCGTCAGGATCTTTTGCTGACCCATCACCACGCTGGCGTTGCGCTCGGCGCGCTCCATCAGGGGGTTGACGGCGTCCAGATCGGGCTTGAAGGGTTCACCCAGCGACTGCACACCCAGCTCGTTGTCACCGGCATTCAGGGCGCGCACGTTGCGGGCCAGCACGCCAGAGCTTTCCACCACGTCCGGGAAGGCCTGTGGGCTACCCACCAGCGCCTGCGACACCGACTTGGCAAGACGTTGCGACTGCATCAGCGACTGACCGGTAGCGGCCAATTGCTGTGCGGAACGGTCGGCCTGCTGCAGCACCCAACCGGCGATCAGCGCCAGCACCACCACACCCACGGCCAGCAAGGCCAGCAGTCGGCGCTGATGGCCGGCAGCGGTCGAGCGGCCCAGCAGGGGCAGGCTGATGAGGTCTTCTTCGGCCTCGGGCGCGGTCAACTCGGGCGTGTAGCCGTCGGGATCGCCCTGGACGCTGTTCATGGCTTCGGCCTGGTAGGAGTCGCGCAGTTGCGAACCATCCAGAGCCCCCGTGGCCAGGAGATCCTGCCCATCGTCGGTCGCGCCGGTGGCTGCGCCTGTGTCAGGCGTGGCGGGTTTCCGGTTGAACAGTTTTCCAAATTGATTGACGACGGACATGGTGCAGCCTTACAGAAAAACTCAAGCACTGATGCTCAGGAAAGCGGGATGTTGGGACAGGATCTGCAAGTTCAGCTCCTGCCAGCGTGTGCCACTGGAATCGATATAGGTGGTGCCGAAGAAGCTGGGTGAATCCTCGGCGGGCGGCTCGGACGACACAAACGCATCCGTGCCGCGCAGACCGGCGAGGCGGTCCACCAGCAAGGCAGCATTAACGTCGAGCGCCGCATTGAATGCCAGCAGGCTGGCCTCGGACAGGGCTTGCTCGGTGCGTGCTGCGGTGGACCCCAGCAACCCGGCCAGATCCACCACCCCCACCAAGCCGCCGCGCAGGTTGGCCACCCCCAGAAACCAGCTCTGGGTGTAAGGCACGGCCTGCACCGATACCCAAGGGAAGATTTCCCCGGACTGCCCCAGGGGCAGCAAATAGAAATTCCCGGCGGACTCTACAGCCAGCCAGGAGGACACGGACGTACCTTCGGACCTTGCAGCCTGCAAGCGGCTGGCAAGTCGGGTCTGGAGCTCCCGTAGGGCTTCGCGGTTTGCCATGAGCGCGCCGCTGCCTCAGTTCAGAGCGTCAATTTTGGCCTGCAGCTCTGCGGGATCCACCGGCTTGGTGATGTAGCCGCGCGCACCCTGGCGCATACCCCAGACACGGTCGGTTTCCTGGTTCTTGCTGGTGCACATGATGATGGGCACATCAGCGTAAAGGGGGTCACGGGTAATGGCACGCGTGAGCTGAAACCCGTTTTGGCCTGGCATCACCACATCCATCAGGATGAGGTCAGGCTTTTCTTCGGCCAGACGACGAAACGCCTCTTCGGCATTTTCTGCGGTACGGACTTGCATGCCTTTTTTCTGAAGCAGGTCCGTCAAAAACATCAACTCGGTCTTCGAGTCGTCGACGACCAATACTTTCTGAATGGGCATTACATGGCTCCTTGTTGGGAATTGCCAAACTGCTGCACTGCCTGCAACAGCTGGTCTTTGGTAAACGGCTTGGTGAGATATTCCTGGCAGCCGACCATGCGCCCACGCGCCTTGTCGAACACGCCGTCCTTGGAGGACAGCATCACCACCGGGGTATCTGCGAAACGGGCGTTGCGCTTGATGATGGCGCAGGTCTGGTACCCGTCGAGCTTGGGCATGAGGATGTCGCAGAAAATCAGCTGAGGCTGGTAATCGTTGACTTTGGCCAAAGCATCAAAGCCGTCGTCGGCCAACAAGACTTCGTGCCCCCCCTGCTTGAGAAAAATCTCGGCGCTTCGACGGATGGTGTTGCTGTCATCCACCACGAGCACTTTGAAAGATGCGCCTGTTGTAGTCAATTGTCACTGCTCCCGATGGAGAAAATAAACAACGCAGCAGCGATTGGTGCTGGAGCGCCTCAGATCTGGACCATCTCGAAATCTTCCTTGCGGGCACCACATTCTGGGCAGGTCCAGTTCATCGGGACCTGATCCCAGGGGGTGTTGGGTGGAATGCCGTGTTCGGGAGACCCCTCAGCCTCGTCATAAATCCAGCCGCAAATCAAACACATCCAAGTTTTAAAGTCGGTCACAGCTTAAAGGGCCTTCACATAGAATGCAACGATTGTATCTAGTGATCTCCGCGGCCTGCAGCTTCCGTGCCACCCCTCCAGCAGGATCTGGTCCATGACCATCAAAGCCTCCCTTCCCCCCCCAGAAATCCCAGATATTGACGACGATGACGCGGAGGAAGCGAGCCCGGCCTGTGTGCTGGTGTTCAATGCCAGCGACCCCAGCGGAGCCGGCGGGCTGACCGCCGACATCACCACCATCGCCTCGGTCGGCGGGCATCCGATCGCTGTGGTCACCGGGGCCTATGCCCGCGACACCGCTCAGATTTTTGACCACTTCAGCTTCGACGACGAGGCTGTGTCCGAGCAGGCGCGGGCCGTGCTGGAAGACCTGCCCGTACAGGCCATCAAAGTCGGCTTTGTGGGCAGCCCCGAGAACATCAGCACCATTGCCGAGATCACGACCGACTATGACGAAGTCCCCGTGATCGCCTACATGCCCAACCTGTCCTGGTGGCGTGACGAGCTGATCGACGAGTACCTCGACGCCTTCCGCGAGCTGCTGCTGCCCCAGACCTCGGTGTTGGTTGGAAACCACAGCACCCTGTGGCGCTGGCTGCTGCCGGACTGGACGGGCGAGCGCAGCCCCACCGCCCGGGACATTGCCCGCGCAGCGTCCGAGATGGGCGTGCCCTACACATTGGTCACTGGCATCCCCTTGCCCGAGCAGTTCGTCGAGAACGTACTGGCCTCGCCGCAGACCGTGCTGGGCAGTGGCAAGTTCGAGCTGTTTGACGCCACCTTCTCGGGCGCGGGCGATACGCTCTCGGCCGCACTCACTGCCCTGGTGGCCAGCGGCAACGACTTGGGCGAAGCGACCAGCGAAGCGCTGGGTTACCTCGACCGCTGCCTGGACGCAGGCTTTCGCCCCGGCATGGGGCACATCGTGCCCGACCGCATGTTCTGGGCACAGCCTGAGGACGACGAGACCGACGGCGACGAAGAAGAAACCACGATTGATGAAACACAGGCCCTGGAGGGTTTTGTGATGCCACCCCATGACACCAAGCACTGATCTCAATATTCCCCTGTTCGAACGCGCCAAGGCGCTGATCCCCGGAGGCGTGAACTCGCCCGTGCGGGCCTTCAAGGCGGTCGGAGGCACACCCCGCTTCGTCAAGCGCGCGCAAGGCGCCTACTTCTGGGATGCGAACGACCAGCGCTTCATTGATTACATCGGCTCCTGGGGCCCGATGATCCTCGGCCACGGCCACCCCGCCGTGCTCGACGCGGCGCAGAAGGCGGCGCTCGAAGGCTTCAGCTTTGGCGCCCCCACCGAGCGCGAAGTCGAGCTGGCCGAGGAGATCCTGAGCCTGGTGCCGTCCATGGAGATGATTCGTCTGGTCAGCTCGGGCACCGAAGCGGGCATGAGCGCCATCCGCCTGGCCCGTGGCGCCACGGGCCGCAGCAAGTTCATCAAGTTCGAAGGCTGCTACCACGGCCATGCCGACTCGCTGCTGGTCAAGGCCGGCTCGGGCCTGGCCACGTTTGGCAATGCCACCAGCGCGGGTGTGCCGCCCGAAGTGGTGCAGCACACCCTGGTGCTTGAATACAACAACGTCGCCCAGCTGGAAGAAGCCTTTGCCCTGCACGGCAAGGAGCTGGCCTGCGTGATGATCGAGCCTATCGCGGGCAACATGAACCTGGTGCGCGCGAGCGTGCCGTTCATGCAGCGCTGCCGCGAGCTGTGCACCGAATACGGTGCGCTGCTGGTGCTGGATGAAGTGATGACCGGTTTCCGCGTGGCCCTGGGCAGCGCGCAAAGCGTGTACGCCAAGAGCATCCCCGGCTTCCAACCCGACATCACCGTGCTGGGCAAGGTGATTGGCGGCGGGATGCCGCTGGCGGCCTTTGGTGGCCCGCGCGCCATCATGGAACACCTCGCGCCGCTGGGCGGCGTGTACCAGGCGGGCACGCTGTCGGGCAACCCGGTGGCCACGGCCTGTGGCCTGGCCACGCTGCGCGAGATCCAAAAGCCCGGCTTCTTCGATGCGCTGTCGGCCCGCACCCGCTCGCTGGTCGATGGACTGCAAGCGGCCGCCGATGCTGAAGGCGTGCCGTTCTGCGGCGACTGCGAAGGCGGCATGTTCGGCTTTTTCCTGCTGCCCGAGCTGCCGCAGAACTACGCCCAGGTGCTGAAAACCGACAGTGCGCGCTTCAACCAGCTGTTCCACGGTCTGCTGGACCGAGGCATCTACATTGCACCTGCCTTGTATGAAGCGGGCTTCGTGAGCGCCGCCCACACCGCCGACGACGTGGCAGCCACCGTGGCTGCTGCGCGTGAAGTGTTCAAGACGCTCTCAAAATAATAGCTAGCAGCGCATATTGCACTAGCGCTTCCTGCCAATTTGGCACCGAATGGCACTCACAAGGGCCATTTTCATGGCGACGAGGCTTGTGGCGGACAGTCACAGGAGTCCGCGCAGTTCGCGGGCGGCCTCCTGCAGCAGCGGCAGCATGTCGCGCTGCAGGCTGCCCTCATCCATCTGCTTGGGCGACGCCACCACGTTGAGCGCCGCCACCGTATGGCCCTGCAGGTTGCGCAGCGGCACAGCCAGCGCGTGCACGCCCAGCTCATGCTCCTCCACGGCCAGGCAATAGTCGTCCCGCCGCACCTTGGTGATCACCTGCCGCAGCGGGCCTACCTGCGTAATGGTTTGGGGCGTGAGGCGGTGCAAGGGCCGGTTCTTGAGCCAGGCGGTCAACTCCGCCGGGGGCAGCGCCGCCAGCAACACGCGGCCGGTGGACGTAGGGTGGGCCGGCAGTCGCGCGCCCAGGTGCAAGCCATAGGCCAGCACCCGCGACGGCGCGCCATACACGCCGCTGCGCGCCACGATCACCACCTCATCACCATCCAGCACCACCGCCGAGAATGACTGCTGGGTCTGGGCTGCCAGCCGGTTCAGCGTGGGTTGCAGCACGCGCGGCAGCCGGGCAGACGCGAGGTAGCTGCCCGAAAACCGAAGCACCTTGGGCGCCAGCCAGAAATAGCTGCCATCCGTCTCCAGATACCCCAGGTGCGCCAGGGTCAACAGGTGCCGCCGCGCCGCCGCCCGCGTGAGGCCGGTGCGCTGCGCCGCCAGTGTGGCGTTCAGGCGCTGGCGCTCGGTGTCGAAACTCTCCAGCACGGCCATGCCTTTGGCCATGCCTTCGATGAAGTCTGCCTTGGCAATGGGGGTGGAAGCCATGGGGGTGACGGGTTGGGGACCGGGGAATTGAGCGGGGTTCGAACGCCGGGGCTACCGGGGCCCTGCAGCGACTCGGTGCACTCACCACCGGGCCTGACCACCCGCATCACCCCGGACACTGCGCGATCATCGCACAAAGCATCGATTGATCGCACGCAATCGGCAACGCTGGATATCGCTTTGATCTGGATCAACCTACGCTCAAGGCCATTGGTTTTCGGTATCTCCCCAGCTTCCCACCCCATTCCCAGAGGTTTCCCATGCGCACCCAGGTTGCCATCGTTGGTGCCGGCCCCGCCGGCCTGCTGCTCGGTCAGTTGCTTCACAAGTCCGGCGTTGACGCCGTCATCATCGAGCAGCGCAGCCCCGACTACGTGCTCGGCCGCATCCGCGCCGGGGTGCTGGAGAAGGTCTGCATGGACCTGCTGGACCAGGCGGGCGTGAGTGCCCGCGCCCACGCCGAGGGCCTGCCCCACGACGGCATCGAGCTGCTGTTCAAGGGCCAGCGCCACCGCATCGATCTGCACGAGCTGACCGGCGGCAGCCGCGTGACGGTGTACGGCCAGACCGAAGTCACGCGCGACCTGATGGATGCGCGCGCAGCGGCCGGCCTCACCACCGTGTACGACGCACAGAACGTGCAAGTGCACGACTTTGACGGCCAGCACCCACGCGTGACGTACGAAAAGGATGGCCAGACCCACGAGCTGGCGTGTGACTTCATCGCGGGCTGCGACGGCTACCACGGCGTGTGCCGCGCCAGCGCACCGGCCGACCTGCTCAAGACCTATGAGCGCGTGTACCCCTTTGGCTGGCTGGGTGTGCTGGCCGATGTGCCACCGGTGTCGCACGAACTCATCTATGCCAACACCGAACGCGGGTTTGCGCTGTGCAGCATGCGCAGCGCCACGCGCAGCCGCTACTACGTGCAGGTGCCTACGACTGACAAGGTCGAGAACTGGACCATCGACCAGTTCTGGACCGAGCTGGGCAACCGCCTGGACCCCGAGGCCCGCGCCAATCTGGTGACCGGCCCCGCTCTGGAGATGAGCATCGCCCCGCTGCGCAGCTTTGTGGCCGAGCCCATGCGCTTTGGCCGCATGTTCCTGGCCGGTGATGCTGCCCACATCGTGCCACCCACGGGCGCCAAGGGCCTGAACCTGGCCGCCAGCGACGTGGGTTATCTGTGGACCGCGCTGACCGAGTTCTACAAAGAAAAGTCAGCCGTTGGCATCGACACCTACTCCGACCGCTGCCTGCGCCGTGTGTGGCGTGCCGAGCGCTTCTCCTGGTGGTTCACTTCGCTGATGCACCGCTTTCCGGAAACCGGCGAGTTCGGCCAGAAGATCCAGGAAGCGGAGCTGGACTACCTGGTGCACTCCCGTGCGGCCTCGGTGTCGCTGGCGGAAAACTATGTGGGCCTGCCGATGAACTTTGGGGCCTGAGCCCCAGCAGGCCTCCAGACCCGGCCGCCATCGCCATTCAGCGGGCGGCGGATGCGGGCTCTGCGGCCGACGCGCCCTGTGCCGCGGCGGACGGCACCGGCAGCGACACCAGCCACTGCGCCATCTCGCGCGCCTGGGCTTCCGTGACTTGCAGGTGGCGCGGCATCAAGGTGCGGCCCCACTCGCCCACACTGCCGTTGCGGATCTTGCCGGCCAGGTAATCGACTGAGTCGGCGCGGTCACGGTACCGCGCAGCTATCTGCTGGAACGACGGGCCTACGTAGTAGCGCTCCATGCCATGGCAGCGCAGGCAATCGGATGCCTCCACCAGGCGAAGTCCGGCCGGTGCGGAGGGCGGTGAGGCGGCGCTGCCTTCTAACCCTCCAGCACCCGACGCGCCCCGAGCGGCACTCACAGCGCCCGGCCCCGGCTGCAGCATGCGCCAGCCCAGGTTGAGCATGCCCAGCACCACCAGTGCCATGAACACCATCAGGGCCCACCCCAGCCAGCGGGGCCGGGGGGGCGGGGTCTCATCGTCGCGGTGCATGCGCGCGCACCGCCGCGAGCCCCATCGCGATACCCATCATCTCAGTGGCGGAAGTGGCGCACACCGCTGAAGACCATGGCCACGCCACGCTCGTTGGCGGCGTCGATCACTTCGTTGTCGCGCATCGAACCACCGGGCTGGATCACGCAGGTAGCGCCCGCATCGACCACCACGTCCAGGCCGTCGCGGAAGGGGAAGAAGGCGTCACTGGCTACGACCGTGCCTTGCAAGGTCAGGCCTGCGTGGCCCGCCTTGATGCTGGCGATGCGGGCCGAGTCCAGGCGGCTCATCTGGCCCGCACCCACGCCCATGGTCATGCCGCCCTTGCAGAACACGATGGCGTTGCTCTTGACGTACTTGGCGACCTTCCAGGCAAACAGCAGGTCTTCCATTTCTTCCAGCGTGGGCTGCTTCTTCGTCACGACCTTGAGGTCGATGAGCGACAGCTCGTGGTTGTCAGCGGTCTGCAGCAGCAGGCCCGAGCCAATGCGCTTGGCATCCATGGCGTTACGGCCGCGTTCCCAGTCGGTCTTGCCACCGTGTGCGGGCAGCGCGATCTTGAGCAGACGCACATTGGCTTTGGCCTTGAAGATCTCCAGCGCCTCGGCGGTGAAGTCAGGGGCCATCAACACCTCGACAAACTGTTTGCTCACCTGGGCTGCCGCCTGGCCGTCCACCACGCGGTTGAAGGCGATGATGCCGCCGAAGGCGCTGGTGGGGTCGGTCTGGAAGGCCTTGCTGTAGGCGCTCAGCGCGTCCAGGCCCACGGCCACGCCGCAGGGGTTGGCGTGCTTGACGATCACGCAGGCGGCCGCTTCAAAGCTCTTTACGCATTCCCAGGCGGCATCGGCGTCGGCGATGTTGTTGTACGAAAGCTCCTTGCCCTGCAGCTGCACGCCGGTGACCAGGGAGCCGGGCGCGGGGTGCAGGTCGCGGTACAGCGCGGCCTGCTGGTGGCTGTTTTCGCCGTAGCGCAGGTCCTGCACCTTGGTGAAGATGCCGTTGCTCTGGCCGGGGAACTGGGTGCGCGTGGGCACATAGGTTTCCGACAGCTTTTCTTCTTCGAACGTGACGGACGAGAGGTAGTCGCTGATGGCGCCGTCGTACTGCGCGATGCGGTTGAACGCAGCCACCGACAGCGCAAAGCGCAGCTTGTCGCTCAACTTGCCACCGGCCTTGAGTTCAGCCAGCACGGCGTCGTACTGGTCGGCCGAGGTGATCACGCCCACGTCCTTCCAGTTCTTGGCGGCGCTGCGCACCATGGCGGGGCCGCCGATGTCGATGTTCTCGATGGCGTCGGCCAGCGTGCAACCGGCCTTGGCCACGGTGGCTTCAAAGGGGTACAGGTTCACCACCAGCAGGTCGATGGTGTCGATGCCGTGTTCCTTCAATGCCGCCATGTGTTCGGGCAGCTCGCGGCGGGCCAGCAGGCCGCCGTGCACCTTGGGGTGCAGCGTCTTCACGCGGCCGTCCAGCATCTCGGGGAACTGGGTGACTTCGGCCACCTCGGTCACGGGCAGGCCCTTGTCGGCCAGCAGCTTGGCCGTGCCGCCGGTGGACAGCAGCTTGATGCCCAGCGCGTGCAGCGCTTGCGCGAATTCGACGATGCCGGTCTTGTCAGAGACGGAGAGAAGTGCGTTCATGGTGGTGGTGCGGAGGTTTTGAATAAAAACGGGCTGTAGCGCTAGTGCATCATGCGCAAGCAGCTACAAAATATATAGCAATCAGACAGACTTGGTCAGAGCAGCTTGTGCTCGACCAGCTTCTTGCGCAGGGTGTTGCGGTTCAGGCCCAGCCATTCGGCGGCGCGCGACTGGTTGTTGTCGGCCTGCTGCATCACGACTTCCAGCAGCGGCCTTTCGACCACACGCACCAGCATGTCGTACATGCCATCGGGCGTCTCGCCGCCCAGGTCGCGAAAGTAGCCCTGCAGGCTTTCGCGCACGCATTCTTCGATGTGTTTCTTGCTCATGCAGCCAATCCCTCTTGTTCTTCTGTGTCGGCATCCACGTCGGTGGCGGCAGGCAGCCGGTCCATCTGCTGGCCCAGGGCGT
The DNA here is from genome assembly GCF_007993815.1 of Acidovorax delafieldii. Taxonomy (GTDB): domain Bacteria; phylum Pseudomonadota; class Gammaproteobacteria; order Burkholderiales; family Burkholderiaceae_C; genus Acidovorax; species Acidovorax delafieldii. The sequence goes on along the minus strand of NZ_VJWE01000015.1, from coordinate 177,048 downwards.
CCAGGTAGTCAGCCACGGCCTGCCACTGCGTGGTGCAGTCTTCGATCGTATTGATATGTGCCCGCAAGGCCTCGCCGCCGGGCAGCGCGCGCAGGTACCAGGCAATGTGCTTGCGCGCACTGCGCACGCCGGTCAGCTCGCCATACAGGCGGTAGTGGTCTTGCAGGTGGTCCAGCAGCAGGCGCCGCACCTCGGCCACCAGCGGTGGTGCCAGGTGTTCGCCCGTGGTCAGAAAGTGGCCGATCTCGCGAAAGATCCATGGCCGGCCCTGTGCGGCACGGCCGATCATGATCGCGTCGGCCCCGGTGACGGCGAGCACGTCGCGCGCCTTCTCGGGCGAGGTGATGTCGCCGTTGGCCACCACGGGCACCTTCACCGCCGCCTTGACGGCGGCAATGGTGTCGTACTCCGCATGGCCTTTGTAACCCTGCTCGCGCGTGCGGCCGTGCACGGTGAGCATCTGGATGCCCACGCTTTCAAACTGCCGCGCCAATGCCACGGCGTTCTTGTGCTCCTGGCACCAGCCGGTGCGCATCTTCAGCGTGACAGGCACGTTGAAGGGAGCGCAGGCCTCGACCACCGCAGCGGCGATCTCCACCGCCAGCGCCTCGTTCTGCATCAGGGCGGAGCCCGCCCATTTGTTGCAGACCTTCTTGGCCGGGCAGCCCATGTTGATATCGATGATCTGCGCGCCGCGTTCCACGTTGTAGACCGCAGCCTCGGCCATCATCGGCGCATCGGTGCCGGCGATCTGCACGGCAATGGGCCCCGGCTCCCCTTCATGGTTGGCCCGGCGCGAGGTCTTGAGGCTGTTCCACAAATCCTTGCGCGAGGTCACCATCTCGCTCACCGCATAGCCCGCACCCAGCGCCTTGCACAGCTGGCGGAACGGCCGGTCCGTGACGCCCGCCATCGGGGCGACGAACAACCGGTTCGCCAAAGGAATGTGGCCAATTTGCATGGGCGGGGATAGGGGAGGGGGAGGCAGCAACAGATGCTGAAAAAGGAGGCGGGATTGTACCTGCTCAAAATTTCAGCAACTGAAATGGAGCACACACCGTATCTATCTGACTGTCGGGCTCCATTGAGTCAACCCACTGGACGCTTCCCTCGCCCCCCACTCGGGCCCTGTGGCGCAAGCACCGCAGCGTCTCAACGCGCTGAGTGCAGGTTCACCGTGCGGCGAGATCGGTGTCTGCAGCCTGTGCGGGCGGCACACCCCGCTGCGCGAAATGCCACCAGGCATCCGGCAGGTTGTCGAACTGGTGGCGCGCCATGAGCGCCCGCAGCCACTGGCGGTTGTGCAGCACGTCCGGGGAGAAACCGCTGGCGCCCGCCGCCGCCTCCGAGCGCGCAGCGCCCGCCGGAGTGCCCATGTCCACGGCCTGCCCATCGGCCAGCGGCCCGCGCACCACCTTGTGGGCCTTGGTGCCATCCACCACCTGCACCTGCACCACCCAGCCACCGCTGACGGTGTTGCAGGTGGCCTGCAGCGCCATGCCCTGGGATTGCAGCTCGCGGCCAATGCGCTCCAGCGCCGGCCGTGCGGTGGGCGCCCTGTCGCAAGGCGCTATCGGCGTGTGCTCCCAAAGCGTTGGACCGCCTTGCAGTCCAGGGCTGGGTACGGCAGCCTGCGGGCTGTGCACGCAGGCCGCCAGCAACAGGGCCATGGCGGCCGAAGACCAGCGGGTCGCGGGCGGCAAAGCAACCGAGGGGTTCAAGCGGCGCGGTTGGGACGTTGTGGGCAATACCGGCATGGGCGACCTCCTGGGGTTGTCATTCAGGGCCAATGTGTTTTCACGATACAAAAGACGCTGCAACCCAGCCATGCGCCGATGGCGCGCTCCCCTGTAGGACAGATCCCCCTGGGGCACATGGAGCCCCACCCGCCCCCTACACTCGGCGGCTATGGAAATCTGGATGCACCAGCTGCTCGAATGGCTGGCCCTGCCGCAATTCGGACTCAGCACAGTCTTTGTGGTGTCTTTTGTCTCGGCCACGCTGCTGCCGCTGGGCTCTGAGCCAGCTGTGTTCGGTCTCATCAAGCTCAACCCCGACCTGTTCTGGCCCGCCATCGTCGTGGCCACCCTCGGCAACACCCTGGGCGGCGGCGTGAGCTGGTGGATGGGCCTGGGTGCGCACAAGGCGGTGGACAAGGCGCGCGGCAATGCCACCGAGGTGCGGGCACTGAGCTGGCTCAAGCGCTTTGGCGCGCGGGCCTGCCTCTTGAGCTGGCTGCCGGTCGTGGGCGACCCGCTGTGCGCGGTGGCCGGCTGGCTCAAGCTGCCGTTCTGGCAATGTCTGGCCTATATGGCCGTGGGCAAGTTCCTGCGCTACCTCGTGATGACGAGCGTGCTGCTGTACTTCATGCCCGGCCACCTGGCCCCGTAGCGCCCCGCCGGTGCCACCGGGGTCAGTGTGACAGCAGACGGTCCCAGTCCACGGGCACCGTGGTGTCCACGTGCAGCGTGATGGCCTCTTCGTGAGGCTGCAGGGGGTGGGCGCGGGCCCACTGGGCGTCCAGCACCGCCACGTCCGCCTCTGACGCACCGCCTCCGGCCAGCGCGCGCTGGCGGACGCGCTCGCGCAGCACCGGCAGGGGGGCCTCGAACGACAGAATGTGGCAGGGCACTTGCGCGGCAGCGGCCAGCTCCAGGAAAAGTGCACGGGCATCACGGTCCAGCAAGGTGGCATCCACAATCACGGAGTAGCCTGCCGCCAGCACCTCGCGCGCCACTTGCGCCAGCCGCTGGTGCGTGCGCAGTGTGGCCTCTGCGGTGTAGATGCCGCCCGGTATCCCGTCGCTGGCAGCATCCGGCGCCAGGCCAAACAGGCGCTTGCGCTCCACATCGGCCCGCATACGCACCATGCCACGCTGGCACGCCAAGGCCAGCGCATGGGTGCTCTTGCCCGCGCCCGAAAAGCCATGGGCCAGCCACAAGGTGGCAGGGCACGGCGTGGACCAGCGTGCAGGCCGTTGTCCGGCAAAGCCCGCCGCCAGCTCCAGATACCCCTCCACGGTTTGCGCAGCGTGCCCGCTGCCACTACCGTCACCGGTGGGGTCCATCCGCAGGGCTGCAACCCGCGCCCGCACCAGGGCACGGTAACAGCCGTAGTAACGCAACACCGCCAGGCCTGCGTAGTCCCCGGTGTGTTCGAGCCACCGGTTCAAGAACCGCCAGGCCAGATCCGCCCGACCATGGGCCGCGAGGTCCATCACCACAAAGGCGATGTCAGCCACGCAGTCGATCCAGCGCAAGGCGGGGCTGAACTCCAAGGCGTCGAACAGCTGGGCCTCGCCATCGATGAGCGCAATGTTGGCCAGGTGCAAATCGCCATGGCACTCGCGCACCCATCCGGCTGCCCGGCGCGCCTCGAACGTGGGGGCCAGGGCTTGCCCCTCATGCTGGCACCAGCTGGTCACCTGCGCCAGCAATGGCTCCTGACCAGGCAGTGCGCCTGCCACGGGCGTGTGCAGAGCAGCCAGGCAATCGTCCACCGGCGCTTGCACCGCTGCTGCTGAGCCCCAGCTGTTTGCACCTGCGGCGACGGCGGCTGCGGCGTGGAACTGCGCCACATGGCGCGCCAGCTGGTCGATCTGCGCAGGCGACACGCGCTGCTCATCCAGTGCGGTGGCGAGCAGTGCCGCCTGGGCAAAACGCCGCATCCACACAGCGGGCTCGGCGCCTGGCGGAGCGTCTTGCCATTGCACCAGCCGAAGGGTGGCAGGAGCATCTTCTGCAGCACCGGCCACCAAGCCGACAAGGCCCAGGTAAAGGCCCGGCGCCGTGCGGCGGTTGATGCGCAGCTCTTCCTCGCAGGCCACATGCCGCAGCGCCTGGGTGCTGAAGTCCAGAAAGTCCAGCTGCAATGGCTTTTTGAACTTGTAGGCAAAGTCACCGGCCAGCAGCACCCAGGAGATGTGGGTCTCGATGCATTCCACCGGCCCCATCAGGTCTGCAGGATAGGAAAAAGCCTGCGGTTGCTGCAGCAGCATGCGCACGCGCTGCTCGGCGGTGGCAAATTGTGCCGACAGATCGGCGGATGGAGGCATGGAACGGATGAGAGGCTGGTGCATCGGCACCCAAGCGCAGGTGCAAAAAGGTGCGATGCCACCCAGCGGGTGGCGGGGAACTGGCCCTCAGTGTGGGCGCTGCTGGCCGCTTGTCAACCCGGCCAGCGCAAACGATAGCCAGCAAACCGCCAGCACCCCGCAAGCGGATGGCCAGCAGATGGCGGGCAACTATAGAAAAGCGTGACTGCTGGGGACTGACAGGTCCGACAGCTGCGAATCGCCTTTGGCAATGGGCTCCTCGACCACCACCTGGTTGCGCCCGCCCTCCTTGGCCATGTACATGGCAGTATCCGCCCGCGAGAAGAACTCCAGCACCGACTCGCCCAGCACATACTGGGTCACACCGATGGACACCGTCACGCGGCCTTTGAGCAGGCCCGTCCAGGCGTGCGACTCGACCTGGGCCCGAATGCGTTCGCAGGTGTTGAGCGAGGGCAACAACGAAGTCGCCGGGAAGATCAGCAAGAACTCCTCGCCACCGTAGCGCCCAAACACGTCGCCCCCGCGCACGCCCTGCTGCGCAATGCGCGCAAAGGTGCGCAACACCTCGTCGCCCCCCAGGTGACCCAGCTCGTCGTTGATGCGTTTGAAATGGTCAATGTCCAGCACGGCCAGGCACAGCGGAATCCCGCTTTCGTCGGCCAGCTGCTTTTGCTCTTCAAGCGCCGCCAAGATGTAGCGGCGGTTGAAACAGCCCAGCAAAGTGTCGCGCTGCGCATCTTCCTGGATGTTCTTGATCTTGCGGCTGGCCTGGTAGAGGCTGCGGTACAGCCGCTGCACGCGGCCCATGAGCACGATGAACGCAGGTACCGATACAGCCAGCGCCAGCAGGTGCATCAGCTCCAGCCGCAGCAGGGCGTCGTTGCCCTGCTCTGCGTAGTGCGCGGCTGCCACTGCCGCATAAGCGCACAACACCCCGGCCGTCAGCACCAGCAACGTGCGCCGGGGTACGGTAAAGATGCCGTAAGCCACTGCCACAAACATGAAGGGGGCCAACAGAATCTGCGTGACAGGCTCCAGGTAGAACAACCCCAGCATGCCGCAGATGGAAGCCACCACGATGCCCAGCTTGAGATGGCGCAGCCGCAGTTTGTGGTGCAGGCCCAAACGGAACGAGGCACCAAACACCGCGAAGCCCGCCGTCGTCAGACCGGCCAGCACCCACAGCACCTGGACCCCCACCACGCCCAACGCATAGAACCCCAGCAGGGCCAGGGCGTACAGGCCAATGAGCCCCGCCACAGCCCACCACTTGGACTGCGCACTGCGCTCTCCCCGGGGGCCAAAGCCATCCAGCGCGCGCCGTCCAGGTCGCACGGCGACTGAAGACGAATCGTCGAACTCCAGCACGGCATCGGTCAACGGGAAGGCATCCGTCGCCAAAAACAGGTTTTTGCGTCCAAAAAGCATGTGGTGGCGGGCTCTGGCCTGGATATGTGGGTGGGCGGTGCAGCAACACACGCGCAGCACCCGTCAGACAAATCGCAGGATCTTACGCGTGGCTGACAGAATCGAACTGCGCGTTTTCCAGTAGCCCAGGCGACAGGGACCGCCCCCGGCGATTCAGGCCACCGCCATCCGCTGACGCGTCCACCAGCCCTCCACGCTGTACACCAGCAGCGCGGCCCAGATCAAAACAAAACCCACCAGCCGCGCGGGCTGAAAGGCCTCGTGGTACACCCACAACCCCAGCGCAAACTGGAGGCTGGGCGAGATGTATTGCAGGATGCCCAGCGTGGACATGGGAATGCGCCGCGCGCCAGCGGCAAACAGCAGCAAAGGTACGGCCGTCATGGGCCCGGCCAACAGCAACCAACCCACAGTAGACGCATCGCCCTGCACCAGAGCGCCCTGTCCTTGCCAGCTCCACCAGGCCAGCACCACTGCCGCCACCGGCGCCAGCATCAGGGTCTCCAAGGTAAGCCCCTCCAGCGCGCCCAGCACTGCTACCTTGCGCAGCAGGCCATAGAAGCCAAAGGTCAGTGCCAGCACCAGCGCGATCCAGGGCAGGCGCCCTGCCTGCACGGCCAGCCACAGCACACCGGCCGCAGCCACCGCCACGGCCAGCCACTGCCCGGGCCGGGGGCGCTCGCGCAGGAACACGAAGCCCAGCGCCACATTCACCAGTGGCAAGATGAAATACCCCAGGCTGGCATCGACCACATGGTGGTTCTGCACCGCCCACACGTAGGTCAGCCAGTTGCCCGACAACAGCACGGCCGACAATGCAAATGCGCCGAGCACCCGCGGCTGGCGCACCACAGACGCCATCCACGCCCATTGCCTGCGCACGGCCAGCAGCCCCAGCACCACGGCCAGCGACCACAGCGTGCGGTGCATCACCACCTCCAGCGAGGGCACATCGGCCACCTGCTTGAAGTACAGCGGGAACAGCCCCCAGGCGACATAGGCCAGGGCAGCGTAGAGGATTCCTGTATTCATGCGTGAGAAACCATCAAAGAGTGAACGAAGGCATGGCCTTGCCCGGGTTGCTCTGGAGCGGGAAGCCGCCAGAAAAAATCCCTGCCCGCCCGGGGGCAGACAGGGATGACGGGCAACACAGCGCACGCAGGCCCCGAGGAGCCTGCAGCAGGGTCAGACGTTGAACAGGAATTGACGCTGTAAGGGCATGATTTGATTGATAAACGTCTCTGCTCTACTCGCTTGGTGCCCCCTGCCATGCCCCCAAATCCATCGGATGCGGGTGAACAGTGGCGAACACGGGGACTCCCTGCTTCGGTTCAGTCTAGCTGAGTTTGACCTCCTTGATCTCTATTCGATCTTGGCGGTCAGTTGTTAAGCTTGACTCGGTTCACTCATCAGTTGATGAACTGATGAATAGTCGCTATCAACCTACGCACCGCAAGACTTGGCCCGCCTCTGCCCACCATTGGCAACCTGAGCGGCCAATGTACAACAGATGCTGTCATGAACGGCACACGATGACACCATGTCAGCAATCCCCTGCCATCTTGATAAAGTCGAGCGAACGATAAAGGCCTCTTACTCCTATGTCCATCAAAGAAGATCTCGTCACCCATTTTTCTGGCGCACCCTCTGCACCATTTCTTTTTGTTGGATCTGGGTTCTCTAGGAGGTATCTAGGACTAGAAGACTGGAGCTCTTTACTTCAACGCTTTTCAGAAGGTTTAAAACCCTATGAATACTACCTAACAAGTGCCGATGGCAAGTTACCGCGCGTAGCATCATTGTTGGCAGCAGATTTCCACCGACTCTGGTGGGAGTCTGACGCGTACAAAGAAAGTAGGGAAAAGAACAAATCCAAAGCAAGGGATGCGACTTCAGCATTGCGCATCGAGATATGTAGTTATATTCAGAACACAACCAAGGCCGGACCATTGAGAGATCACGCCGATGAGATCGCGTTACTTTCTCAGTTAAATGTGGACGGAATAATTACAACAAACTGGGATACTTTGCTTGAAAGTCTTTTCCCAGATTACAGAGTGTTCGTCGGCCAAAGCGAACTGCTCTTCTCCAACACCCAAGCGATTGGTGAAATCTACAAAATTCATGGCTCCACCGCGAGACCAAACTCGCTAGTTCTTACAGAAGAAGACTACAAAGGATTTCACTTTGCCAACCCATATTTAGCAGCCAAGCTAATAACAATTTTTGTAGAGCACCCCGTAGTCTTCATTGGATACTCGTTGACAGATCCAAACATTCTAGATCTTCTTCGTGATATCTCTCGCGCTCTAGGCCAAGAGAATTTAGTTAAGCTTCAGAACAATCTCATTTTTGTGCAAAGAGCACACGGCCAAGAGGCGCAATACAGCAAGACTTTCATCGCAATTGATGGAGGACAAATTCCTATCACTATTGTTAAAAGTGATAGCTTTGTGCCTATATATGAGGCCCTAGACTCGATAAAACGGAAAATTCCGGCTCGAGTTCTTCGCTACTGCAAAGAGCAGTTGTATGAAATGGTACGCAGTACAGCCACGTCAGAAAAACTGTGCGTCGTTGATGTTGACGATATAGACAAAAAAGACGACATTGAATTTGTTATAGGCGTAGGCGTGGCAAGCGAAAGAGCTTCCCAAGTCGGCTACCACGGAATCAGCATACTGGATCTATTCAGAGACTTCCTATCAGACAAGAGCATTTACGACGCCAATGCCATTTTGCAAAAAACCATTCCAGATATCGGCAAAGGAGCAACATACATACCAGTTTACAGGTACCTTAGAGAAATCAATATAAACTCTAAAGATGCTTACAAAGCATCAGGCATTGACATAAAAAAACATCTAGCCTCAAATGGTGTTGAGCACTACAGATCACGTGCGTACGCAAAACCATTTCTCAAAACAGAGAAAGATAAAAATGCAAACGACGTTATCAAAACCAATTCGCCAGAGAAGGCAGCCATGTTTTTACCATATGTCTCAAAAGAGCGATTCGACGTGGCAATTGTGCGGGAGTTTTTACTCCAAAACATTCATCGCTTCGACAGCAGCTTTGCATACTCGACATTCTTCAGAAAACTTGCCTGCCTATGCGATTACTATCAGTTTGGATGGCCAGAGAAAGCAAAGGGCTAATTCCTAGCCCAATGGGTTCACGATATTAGAGAGATACTTATAAAGCATCATTGAAATATGATGCCTATTTCAAGATCAAACGCTACCCAAAAATAGCCTCCTCGATCTTTCTAAAATTGAGGTATCTAGAGCGCAAGGCTTGTGCTGTCTCTTCGTCTCCGATTGCCTCGTATGCCGTTAGACAAGCTTCCAAGGTCACGGCCTGGAAACCGGACACAGCAGGGTCAGGACTTATGCACTCTCGTTGATAAAGCTTGGCTGCGCTATCGCAATGGTGGTTCTGCTTGGGGTATATGAGGACGAATCGACCCGACTCATAAAGCCCATTGACTACCATGGCGCGGCTGAGCATGTGCTCCCGCCATAGCTGCTGAAGTGGATTCCCCCTGAGTGACTGGGACTCCGGCTCACGATAAATGCCAACAGCTCGGGAGAGTTCGTCATAGCGTGGGCGCAGCGTTGCCAGGGGCTCGGCCATGGCCTCGGAATACTTCACCTCAATGGCAATAAAGCCTTGCTTGCCCTCGAGGGTGCGGCAGGTCACGAACACGTCAAAGGCCGTGTTGTCTGCAGTGAAGGATGCATCCCCTCGCCCTGGTGAATGCTCGAAGTAGATTTCCTCCACCTCTGCAACGTAGTCGGGGAAAAGCTGCTGAAAGAACTTGTTGCCCTTGTCGGGATTGAGCGTCAGGTCACCAAACAGGTTGAAGCAAAGGGGCTGGCTGGACAGCATGTTGGTCCATAGGCGCTCTTGCTCGATGACTGCACCAATCTCCCGATAAACGGACTCGCGGAAAGCCAGCTTTGCGATGGCCGGGGAGAGGAAGTTTGCCCCCTGCTTGGCATAGCTAGCTTCAATGCGGCTACCCAGCTTGCGGGGCTCTCCATTGGCTGGGGCGTGGGTGCCCATGGGAATGCCTCGCTCTGCCCGCCATAAAGCCTGCAAGAGCCTCGCTGCGGCTTTGAAGCGGGTGTCTCCAGGCTCATGCACCATGTGTGCCTGGAGGATGTCTGGGGGAACTAGCGGAAGTCGGTCTTGATACATGGATGCCCTTGAAAGGAGGAACGCTTGGTTCCTCAGATTCCAAGGATGATCGACTTTGTTTAGCCGACATCAGCCATAAGGCGACGCCACCTAAGCACATTTAGACATAACGTGTACTTTTCAAGTTCTAAAAGCCATATTGGGCTCCATTAACTTTTGAAGGAACACGTATGCGTAAGCACCATCACAATGAGACATTCCGAGCCAGAAGCCTTCTGGAGAGAGGCGATGGCGGATACAGACCAGAAGACCGATACCCTACTCTATCCGAAGGGTCATTCTACGATGAAGTTTTCGCTGCAGCTTTTGGGAGAAGCAAGAAAGAGCACGATGAAGCCATGGAGTATCAAGCGCGACAATTCGCGAGGGACTCAAGAAAATACTCTCTCACATCAAAGAAGCTGAGGGGCGATAAAAAGCAAGCCTATAAAGAAGATGTCATGCGCCGATCAGGGGAGCTGGAATTCTCCATAGACAATAAATTCATCTTGCCAAGAGAGATCAGCGCAGAAGAGTTCATAGATGCTTACAGCGCTGTCGCCTTTATAAATGCAAAAGGGATCGCGCTAAATTCTCATATCACGATAAGCAGCGAGTTACTTGGCATAACACCCAAGAATTCGAAACAAGGACTCTCACATCTCCACGACCAAATCCTCCACCCTCTGAGAAATTGGTACAAACAGAGAGGAGTGGAATTCTTTTGGCTCTACATCAATGAATATTCTACAAAATCTGGATTTCACACTCATTTACTTACCCACATCCCGCCGGAGCATTCAGAGGAGCTTGCAACATATCTCCTCAAAAGAGCGAAAAAGATCAATACCCTACCCCAGTTCAATGAGAGATCTGTACAAGTAAACATAGATAACGGCATGGACCTATTCAAGCAATGGTCATTGTTCCAGTACATCTGCAAAGGAATCAACCGAAATCACTGGATAGAAAACGCACATAGTGGCGAAAGAGTCTACTTGGAAGAATTGATCTGGGCACACTATGAAAATCCGGGAAATTTCCATCACATAAAGAAGATGGCGCATTCTCAGAACGTCAACAAAGCAGCCCGGCAGCAGTCCGACTTCACGTCGTTCTTGGAGCAAGGCATCACTGACAAGAACTGGCTCTACTCCCAGGGCAAGCCCACGCGAAGCTTGGCACTAGAGCAGAACGCAAGCCATGACTCTCACAAGGTGAAAAACCTCCCTCTTGGCCCAAGCATCTTTGACTCAATCTTTGACACTCAGCCCCGCAAAACCGAAGATTTCAAACCAGACTGGAGATTAAATCCTTTTGAAATCAATGACTTGAGGAAGACTCCACCGAAAAATTCACCCTAGAAGCGCTCTGCAGTAGCGGCCCTATGAAGAGCGTCTGACTGGGTAACGTCCTTGGAGCTCTCGCAAGACGAGTTCCAAGCCCTGAAGACCTAGGTGTGGGCGCTTGCCGGGTTCATTGTCTATCGTGATGGTCCCGGTAGAAGGCCAGTAGTTGATGGGGCCGATCTTCAGTTGTGAAGGTGGGAGATGCCTGTAATAAACACCTTTGGTGTCCAGCCACTCTGTTGCCTGGATCAATGATTCACGGGCCATCTCAGCTCTATTCAGCGCTAGCTTCATCGACATAGAAATTTCCTTTACATCACTATTGCCATCACTCACTCTCGCAGAGAGCATCCAATCCAACACCAAAGACAGATAGATAGAGGGAGAGGAATGCAGAGGGGAAAGCGGGGGGGGGGCGTTTTATGTAGCGTTTGACAAGGAAAACTTCTATCTTTTTATGAAAATTTTTCTGAAAAACAAAAAAGCCGATCAAATGATCGGCTTTTTTGTTGGAGTGCTGGCTTCAATGCCTCGTAGGTAGCTGCTCCATCCACTTTTTAGCCTCGGTCCTTGGGATCAAGGTTCGACTACCAAACTTCTTTGCCATGAGCCTACCGGCATTCATCTCTGCATAAAGCTTGGTGCGGCCAATGCTCGCCCACTTGCAAAACTCATTGACGGTAAGCAAGCCGCCCATTTCGGCAAAGGGTTCATCAACTCTCATCATGCGACCTCACAGTGGTTTTAACACTGTATATAAAGCCGCGACTCAAATGCAACTATTTAATCAATCTAAAAATCTTAGAAAATCTAAAGAATCTTAGTTGGAGGTTGCAGCCTTAAAGGGCTCTGTCGACAACTCTTTATAAGGGAAAGCGTTTAAATCTGAACCTATCAGGACTAAAATTTGCTTTTTGGAGGGCTCTGGCAGATAACACAAAGGGTCTGAAGACATTCTTTCCCAACGTCCCTGAAGCATACCGCCCAACTCCACAGTCCCTGCTCGCCAATTGGAGGGATTGTGCCCATTTTGTTGTAATTTCTTAGCAAGCTTAAAATTAATTTCAGCACAGGACGTTCTATGGAGAAACGTGTAAGAAGCCCCCAGATCCATTTCTGGCAGTTTTGGTATATATGCAAAAGCATCCTGATTGGCAGGATCAATGCTGCCAGAGAACACTTGAGAAAATATTTTCCCAGTGGATTTTGATTCTTCTGCTATAGCAGAAGAGGATTGGGGGATACCTGCCTTAGTAAATTCAGAGAATTCAAGAACAGTGTCAACCTTACCTGGTTCCGTTGAAACTGCGACCTCATTTGTCTTATCAAGCTTTAGCCAGCAGCCCTCTTTCTCCCAGCCATCTCCATAAAGGGTCATAGCCTTGACTTGATCCCGCGTCTTGCCGAATTGCTCACTCATGGATTTCAGAATTTCAACTGAATATCCGCACTGAGCTGCCCGAAGAACAACTTTGGTTCCGCTTTTATCTTGGTAGACATACTCTGATGAGTTGTCTTTTTTGGTGTAAATCTGGGTTGCCGCATAAACAGCAGCAACCACAAGAACAAGACTCGAAATCAAAAGTAAAACAACGTACTTCTTCAGAAAAACTATTGCAGACTGAGGGGAATTTTTTGCAGTTGACATTCTTAATGTATTAGTGAGTGGGCATCAAGTCGACCGAAATGAAATGCTTCACTCACTACCTCCCGGATGAAAAATCTTATCAAAATTCTCAAATAAAGGCCCACAGGCCAGTTCTGCGCACAACTGAGCGGGATCAACACTCAAGACCTTCGCTACGGCAATCAACTCCACGATGTCCAGGCGTCGTTCCCCGCGCTCATACTTCGAGACGTAGCTTTGCGGCTTGCCCAACTGAAGGGCAATGTCCGTCTGGGTCAGGCCTTTGGCCTCTCGTAATTCAACTAAGCGTGCTCGCAAGATGCCATAGCGAGACGCGTGCATGGGATTCGACATTCCGCGTACTGTCTAGCCTGAATTGGGTTATCCCAAAACGGGTTTCATAGCGTCTGCTGTCTTCTTTTTCCACTCGTCCAGCAGGTCGGCCCATCGCTGCATCATGGTGGCCCGATCCTTCAGGTAGTCCGCGTGGTTGTAGGTGCGGCGTACGGCATTGGGCTCATCGTGGGCCAGTTGGCGTTCTATCCAATCTGGGGAGAAGCCCATCTCGTTAAGCCGTGTGCTGCCGGTGGTGCGCGTGGCATGCGGACTGAACTTGCCTGCCCAACCCAAGGCCTTCAGCATCTGACGGAACGATGCTGTCACCATGGGTTTTCTTCTGTCGTCCCGATGGGGGAAGAGATGGCTTCGGCTGCCGGTGAGCATGCGTAGACTGCGCAGCAATGCAACGGCCTGGGCCGGTAAGGGGATCAAGTGTTCCTTGCGCTTCTTCATCCTCTGCGCGGGGATGCGCCATAAGGCTTGATCCAAGTCGAACTCGCACCATTCAGCCTCGATCACTTCGGATGGGCGGGCCAGGGTCAACCACATGAGGAAGAACGCGGCCTGGATTTGGTAGTACCCGCCATGGCCTTCCACCGCGTTGAGCAGTGCTCCAACCTCCTCAAAAGATAAAGGCCGCTTGTGCTGGGTCTTGTTCGCCACCAGTGCCTTGCGTACTGGGTAAACCGGGTCTGAGTCGGCCCGGAGTGTGGACACAGCGAACTCAAACACAGAGGACATGGTTCGCTTGGCTTCGCAGGCCACGCTATTGCCATTGCGGGAATCAGCCCGCTTCAGGATGTCAAGAATATGCACAGGCTGAACCTGCCGGATTGGCAGTGCTCCCACATGAGGGAATACCACGCGCTGCAGCATGTTTAAGCGCCGCGCTTTGGTGACCTCTTGCCAGTCTCGCAGGGCCACCCACTCACGGGCAACCGCTTCAAAGGTGTTAGCGTGGTCTACGCCAGTTTTGAGGCGTTCGAGCTTCTTTTGTTGGGCTGGGTGAACGCCTTGGGCAACCAGCTTGCGAGCGGCTTCCATGGCCTCTCTCGCTTCACGAAGGGACAGCTTCGGATAGCTCCCCAGAGCTACGCGGCTCTCCTTGCCAAGAAGACGGTACTTCCAGCGCCAAAGCTTGGCCCCGTTGGGCTTGACCTCCAGATAAAGCGCGTTGCCTGCAGAGAGTTTGTAGGGCGTGCTCTTGGGCTTGGCGGCGCGAAGGGCTGCATCACTGATGCCACGCCGGGCCTGACTTTTGGGGGCATCGGAAACGGCTGCAAAGCCAGTATCCATGCGGGTTTCGAGGTAGTTTGGGGGCATGATTTCTCCTGGGGAGGGGGCATGCACCGTGCGTGCCCCCTGTCATGCCCCCATATATGGAAAATGCCCCCGAACGATCTAGTTCACCGGCGAACAACTTTCCCTATATCTATCAATGGGTTAGCCAACACCTTCGAACATTGGCGAACCCTGAAGAACAGCTCTTCCTGTTCAGACGTTGAACAGGAAGTTCAGCACGTCGCCATCCTTGACCACGTACTCCTTGCCTTCGGCACGCATCTTGCCGGCATCCTTGGCGCCCTGCTCGCCCTTGTAGGCAATGAAGTCCTCGAAGGCGATCGTCTGCGCACGGATGAAGCCGCGCTCGAAGTCGCCGTGGATCACCCCAGCAGCCTGGGGCGCGGTGTCGCCAATGTGGATGGTCCAGGCGCGCACCTCCTTCACGCCAGCGGTGAAATAGGTCTGCAGGCCCAGCAGCTTGAAGGCGCCACGGATCAGGCGCGCCAGGCCTGGTTCTGTCTGCCCCATTTCGGCCAGGAACATGTCGCGGTCTTCGTCGCTCATCTCGGCCATCTCGGCCTCCATCTTGGCGCAGATGGCAACCACGGGCGCATTCTGGCTGGCAGCATAGTCCTTGAGGCGGTCCAGGAACGGGTTGTTCTCGAAGCCGTCTTCACTCACGTTGCCCACGAACATCGCGGGCTTGGCCGTGATCAGGCACAGGGACTTGAGCAGCGGCTGCTCTTCCTTGGTGATTTCGACCGAGCGGGCAGGCTTGCCTTCGTTGAGTGCGGCCTGGATGCGGGTGAGCAGCGCCACCAGCTTGGCGGCATCCTTGTCGTTACCCGACTTGGCAGCCTTGGTGTATCGGTTCAGGGCTTTCTCGACCGTGCCCAGGTCAGCCAGGCACAGCTCGGTCTGGATCACTTCGATGTCGGAGATCGGGTCCACGCGGCCCGCCACGTGGATCACGTTGTCGTCTTCAAAGCAGCGCACCACGTTGACGATGGCGTCGGTTTCACGGATGTGGGCCAGGAACTGGTTGCCCAGGCCTTCACCCTGGCTGGCGCCAGCCACCAGGCCGGCAATGTCCACAAACTCGACGATGGCGGGAACGATGCGCTCGGGCGAGATGATCTGGGCCAGCTGCTGGAGGCGGGGGTCAGGCACCTCCACCACGCCCACGTTGGGCTCGATGGTGCAGAAGGGATAGTTCTCGGCGGCAATACCAGCCTTGGTCAGCGCGTTGAAAAGGGTGGACTTGCCGACGTTGGGCAGGCCCACGATGCCGCATTGGAGGCTCATGGCAGGGCTTTCTGGTGTTCTGGAGACAAACCGCCGATTTTACGGGCGCGCCCAGTGCCCAGTGCTGATGGCCCAAATCAGACGGTCATTCAAACCGGAAATCGGCAGCAATGCGTTGCCCCACACGCAGCCACTGCCCTGCGCCGCTTCGCACGATGGCGTTCATGCCGAACGTGATGGCGCCGTCCAGCCGCTTATCCTGGCGGTAGGTGCGCAGGGTGTCGCCCACCGACGGATGGCTCTCGGCCGTGGCCGGGTCGATGTCGGGGATGGGGCATCGCGCGCAGGGCTTCACCGGTTGCATGTGGACGTCGGCGGTGCCATCACTCTCCACATGGATCAGATCCACGCGGTCCTCGTCGTGGGCATCCACCCCCGCCAACACCACGTTGGGCCGGAACCGCTCCATACCCACCGCGCCGTGGCCGCCGGCCGTGAGCCGTGCGTTGAGATCCTTCAGGGATGCCTCACTGGTCACCAGCAGCGGAAACCCGTCAGCAAACTGGTTGGGAGCCTCCATGCCATCCGTCCACTCCAGGCTGGACAGGCGCCGATGCTCTGGGTCAAACCGCACCAGGCGGCAAGGCTGCCCCAGAAAATCGCTGAACCACTGCGCCGCCACAGGCCCCATGTCCCAAGCAGGGACCGTGTCGCGCCAGACAGTCACCGTGGCAGGTGCCTCCACTGCGTCGATCGCCACATGCAGCGCCAGCATGCCCGGAGCCCGCAGCACCATTTCGTCACTCTTGAGCTGGGGCCGGATCAGCGCCATGCGGGGCAGGCTGCGCTGGGTGAGGAACATGCCCTGTGCGTCCACCACCATCCAGGCGCGGTCCAGATCCAGCCCGGTCTCGGTAAGCAGCGCCTGCTGCACCTCGATGCCCGCACAGGATTTGACGGGATACACAAACAGCCGCGCAATGGTGCCGGACAGATCAGACTCGGAAGGGAAACTCACGCCGGGTGCTCCTGAAGAAGGGTGCCAGAAAGGCCAGACTGCAATTCTGCCCTGTCATTACAGGGGGTAAGACCCCTCCTACAATGCCTGTCATGGCCCCAACCTTTGATATCTGTATTCGTGGCACCGGCATCGTGGGCCGAACCCTGGCCTTGTTGCTGGCACGGGAACGACTGAGGGTGGCCCTGGTACCAGACCCGGCTCCACGCAGCGCGGTGGCCACCGATGTACGGGCCTATGCCCTGAATGCAGCGTCCCGTAGCCTGCTCGAATCGCTGCGCAGCTGGCCCGACGCCGAACACGCCACCGCCGTCAAGCACATGCAGGTGCAGGGCGATCAGGATGGCTGCGTGCATTTCGATGCCGCCCCCCAGGGGGTAGAAGCCCTCGCCTGGATGGTGGATGTGCCGGCCTTGGAAGAGCGACTGGCACAGGCTGTGCGGTTTCAGCCATTGGTAGAGGTGGTGGATATCCCGGTGGCTGCGCCCCTGACCGTCGTGTGCGAAGGACGCGCCAGCACCACCCGGTCCGAGTTTGGCGTGCACTTTGACGTGACGCCCTACGCCCAGTACGCCATTGCCACGCGGGTGCGCTGCGAACATCCGCACGCACAGGTCGCACGCCAGTGGTTTTTGCCACAAGGCATTCTGGCTTTTTTGCCGCTGGAGGGAGCCCAGGGGAACTCTGTGGCCGTGGTGTGGTCCGTCCCTGAGGAGCGGGTGTCCGCGCTGATGGCATTGCCTGCCGACACCTTTGCGCACGAGTTGCAGACTGCGAGCCAGCTGGCGCTCGGCAACATTGAGCTCATTGCCGAGCGTGCCACTTGGCCGCTGCAGCTCGCCAAGGCGGACCGCTGGTGCGGTGCTGCATCGACCAATGCGACCAATGGCCCAGCTGCGCGCAGCTGGGTACTCGCAGGCGACGCGGCCCACAACGTGCATCCGCTGGCAGGGCAAGGGCTGAACCTGGGCTTGGCCGATGTGGCAGCCTTGGCCGATGTGCTGCGCACCCGCGACTACTGGCGCAGCGTCGCCGACCTGCGGCTGCTGCGGCGCTACGAACGCCAGCGAAAAGCGGCTCTGATAGCGATGGGCCTGGCCACCGATGGGTTGCAGCAACTGTTTGCACGTCCGGAGGCGCCCTGGCAGGCGCTGCGCAACTGGGGCATGAAGGGCTTTGAACACAGCGGCCTGCTGAAGGATTTTGTGGCCCGCCAAGCCATGGGAATGCGCTGAACGCGCGAGTTTGATAGACAGGAATACGATGAAACTGACCACTGCTTTGCTGACCGTTGCGGCAGCCACCCTGAGCCTGAGCGCCACGGCGCAAGAGGACGCCATCCGCAAGGCATTGGCCCAGCGTATTCCTCAGATGGACAAGATCGACGAAGTGCGCTCCACTCCCATGAAGGGTCTGTACGAAGTGCGCATCGGTACCGACCTGTTCTACACAGACGCCAAGGGCGACTATGTGATCCAGGGCGAGCTCATCGACTCCAAGGCGCGCCGCAATCTGACCGAAGACCGCATCAGCAAACTCACAGCTGTCAACTTCTCGGCTCTGCCCCTGAAAGATGCCGTAACCATTGTGCGCGGCGACGGCAAGCGCAAGGTGGCCGTGTTCGAGGACCCCAACTGCGGCTACTGCAAGCGCTTTGAGCGCGACTTGCAGCAGATCAACAACGTGACGGTGTACCTGTTCCTGTACCCCATCCTGAGCCCGGATTCGGCCGAAAAGTCGCGCAACATCTGGTGTTCAAAGGACCAGGCCACGGCGTGGCAAGACCAGATGGTGCGTGACAAGCCCGCACCGGCGGCTAGCTGTGACACCAGCGCGCTGCAGCGCAACCTGGCCTTTGGCAAGAAGTACAAGATCACCGGCACCCCCACATTGATTTTTGCCAACGGCACGCGTGTGCCAGGTGCGATCGGCGCCCAGGAAGTGGAAAAGCGCCTGGCCGAGGCCGCCAGCGATGCACCCTCCGCCAATTAATAGCCGCTGAAAGCCCCCGACCGACGACTCCGCGCGGCCCTTGCGCGGCACATGCCATGCCCCTCTCCCGCTCAGCCTCCGTCGCAGACATTCACTACCGCGTCGAACCCACAGACCTGAATGCGCATATGTTCACCGTGACGCTGACGGTGCAGCGGCCCGCGGCATCGCAAGAGCTGTCTCTGCCGGTCTGGATTCCAGGCAGCTACCTGGTGCGGGAGTTCTCCAAGAATCTGCAGGTTCTAACGGCTCGGCAAGGCCAACGCGCTTTGCAACCGGCCCAGCTGGACAAGCACCGCTGGCAAGTGCAATGCACGGAGCGCAAGCCCCTGGTGCTGACCTATCAGGTGTGCGCCTACGACAGCTCCGTACGCACCGCCTGGCTGGACACCTCGCGCGGCTTTTTCAACGGCACCAGTCTGTGCCTGCGCGTGCATGACCAGGAGAAACAGCCCCACACACTGGAACTGGCACGCACGGCGGCCACGGCGACCTGGGCTGCTGCCACCGGTCTACGGCCCCTGGATGCCGACAAACAAGGGTTTGGCCTGTACGCGGCGGCCGACTACGATGAACTGGTCGATTGCCCGGTGGAGTTGGGTAACTTCTGGGTGGGGCGCTTCAAGGCCTGCGGCATTGCCCACCAGTTTGTGGTGGCAGGTGCGGCTCCGTCGTTCGATGGCAAGCGCCTGCTGGCCGACACGCAGAAAATTTGTGAAACCGCCATCCGTTTCTGGCACCGCGAAGGCAAGGCGCCGTTCAAAAGCTACGTCTTCATGCTCAACGCCGTGGGAGATGGTTATGGGGGACTGGAACACCGCAACTCCACGGCGCTGATCTGCGGGCGGCGTGATCTGCCCCGCCAGGGCGATGTGCGAGCCAGTGAGGGCTACACCACACTGCTGGGCCTCATCAGCCACGAATACTTTCACACCTGGAACGTCAAACGCCTGCGGCCTGCCGAGTTCACTAGCTACGACTATGCGCGAGAGAACTACACCGAGTTGCTGTGGTTCTTCGAGGGCTTCACGAGCTACTACGACGACCTGCTGCTGCGCCGCGCCGGGCTGCTGGACGACGCAACCTACCTCAAGCTCATCACCAAAACCATCAACCAGGTGCTGCAAACACCCGGCCGGTCGGTACAAACCGTGGCCGAGGCCAGTTTTGACGCGTGGGTGAAGTACTACCGACAGGACGAGAACACACCCAACACCACCGTCAGCTACTACACCAAGGGCTCTCTGGTGGCCCTGTGCCTTGACCTGGCCCTGCGGCGCGAGGGCACAGCCACGCTGGACGATGTGATGCGCGCACTATGGGAGCGCTGCGCGGGCGGCCCGATGACCGAAGCGGATCTGCGCGCCGTGCTCCACGACCTGGCCGGCCGCCCATTCGACAAGGAACTGGCCCATTGGGTGCACAGCACCGCTGATCTGCCATTGGAAGAGCTGCTGGCCGCCCACGGCGTGGCGCTCAAGGCCGACCGGCCGCAGCTGGCCCAGCGCCTGGGCCTGCGTGTGGCCGAGAACCACAGTGTGCAGATCAAGACCGTGCTGCGTGGCGGAGCCGCAGAGAAGGCAGGAATGTCTGCAGGCGACGAGTGGCTGGGCGTGGAAGTGCAGGGCCAGGGCTGGCGCATCAGCAAGCTCGACGACGTCACTTTCTACGCGGGCACCCACACCACCCTGCAGGCACTGGTGGCCCGCGACGGGCGACTCCTGCGCCTGTCCTTGGAGATACCACCGGTCCAGGCAGCTGGAGCCCCTGCCAAGGGCCGGCGCAACGCGACCGCCACAGCCATGGCGCCAGACACGATCAGCCTGACGGTGACAGACGCCGCTGCAGTGGGACGCTGGCTGGCCTGACGGCAGCAAAGCCCTACTGCCTTGGGTATATTGCTGCAGCTTTCATAACCAACCATAACCCCCAGGAGATTTCATGGCTTACGAAACCATCGAGGTGCGCATTGAAGCGGACAAGGTCGGCATCATCACCCTCAACCGGCCCAAACAGCTTAACGCGCTGAACGACCAACTCATGAATGAACTGGGCGCTGCCCTCAAGGCGTTCGACGCTGACGAGAAAATCGGCTGCATGATCGTCACCGGCAGCGAAAAGGCTTTTGCGGCGGGCGCGGACATTGGCGCCATGGCCAAATACAGCTTCGCTGACACCTACAAGGGCGACTACATCACCCGCAACTGGGAGACCATCCGCTCCATTCGCAAGCCCGTCATCGCCGCCGTCAGCGGCTTTGCATTGGGCGGCGGCTGCGAACTGGCCATGATGTGCGACTTCATCATCGCAGCCGACAATGCCAAATTCGGTCAGCCCGAGATCAAGCTGGGCGTGATCCCTGGTGCCGGTGGCACGCAGCGCCTGCCCCGCGCCGTGGGCAAGTCCAAGGCCATGGACATGGCGTTGACAGGCCGCATGATGGACGCGACCGAAGCCGAGCGCGCCGGACTGGTCAGCCGCGTGGTGGCTTACGACAAGCTCATGGACGAAGCACTGGGCGCCGCCATCATGATTGCCGGCTTCTCGCAGATCGCTGTCATGGCAGCCAAGGAATCGGTCAACCGCGCCTTCGAGGGCACGCTCGCCGATGGCGTGATGTTTGAGCGCCGCCTGTTCCACGCGCTGTTTGCGACGCAAGACCAAAAAGAAGGCATGGACGCCTTCATGAACAAACGCGCCGCTAACTTCACACACCAATAATTTTTGTTCTATAATTCTGGTTTCCGGTCGTATAGCTCAGTTGGTTAGAGCGCAGCATTCATAATGCTGATGTCGGTGGTTCAAGTCCACCTACGACCACCAAATACAAAAACCCACAGTGCGGCAACCCACTGTGGGTTTTTTCTTTCAGGCGAGCCTCAGAACCTGTTCCTGTGCCCATCGAAGCACAGAGCCGCTTGACTTGTCAGAGGGATATGCCACGCTGGCAACCCCTTCTAAAATTGTGCCTTCAGCCCCTGGATGTAAACCATGAACCGCTGCACCACACCCTCTTCCAGCCGCTACCCCGCCCAGCGGGTGCCCCGCTTTTTCCATGCCGCATGGATGGCCGTGGTGACCTGTGCGGCCCTCTGCGCCGTGGCACCGGCCTCGGCTCAAGTCCAGCCAGGCCTGGGCCTTTCACGCCCCTTCCCCGAAGCCGCACTGCGGGGCACGCTGAGCATCAACACCGCATCCGAAGCCACACTCAACGGCAAGACCATCCGCATGGCCCCCGGCATGCGGCTGTTCAGCCCCCAGAACACCTTGGTCATGGCACACACGGTGCTGGGCCAGACCTTCAAGGTCAACTACGTGCTGGAGAACAGCACCGGCATGCTGCATTCCGCATGGATCCTGACCGAAAGCGAGGCCGCACAGCCCCGCAAGGGCAGCGACGCCATCGTCACCAACATCACGACCGGCTCGGGCGCCGCTCTGAAGTAACTCCTGTCCGGTGCGGCTGCACAGCCACCGCGCCGTTGTGACATTCACAGTTTCCGCACCATGCCGGGCGCGGTGTTTGCTTGCTCTTTTGCGAAATTGCCATGGCCAAAAAAGTCTTTATCAAAACCTTCGGCTGCCAGATGAACGAGTACGACTCGGACAAGATGGCCGACGTGCTGAACGCCGCCCAAGGCTACGAGCCCACGCAGAACGTGGACGAAGCCGACCTCATCCTCTTCAACACCTGCTCGGTGCGTGAGAAGGCGCAAGAAAAGGTTTTCAGCGACCTGGGCCGCATCAAGCACCTGAAGGCGCGCGGCGTGAAGATCGGCGTGGGCGGGTGCGTGGCCAGCCAGGAGGGCGCCGAGATCATCAAGCGCGCGCCCTACGTGGACGTGGTGTTCGGCCCCCAGACCCTGCACCGCCTGCCCGAGATGCTCAACCAGCGTGAACGGCTGGACAAGCCCCAGGTGGACATCAGCTTTCCCGAAATCGAGAAGTTCGACCACCTGCCGCCCGCGCGGGTGGAAGGCGCGTCGGCCTTTGTGTCGATCATGGAAGGCTGCAGCAAATATTGCAGCTACTGCGTGGTGCCCTACACCCGTGGCGAAGAGGTGAGCCGCCCATTCGACGACGTGCTGGTCGAAGTGGCGGGCCTGGCCGACCAGGGCGTGAAGGAAATCACCCTGCTGGGCCAGAACGTGAATGCCTACCTGGGCAAGATGGGTGGCACGGCAGAGATTGCCGACTTTGCGCTGCTGCTCGAATACGTGTCGGACATCCCTGGCATTGAGCGCATCCGCTACACCACCAGCCACCCCAACGAATTCACGCCCCGGCTGATCGAGGCCTATGCCAAGCTGCCTAAGCTGGCCAGCCACCTGCACCTGCCCGTGCAGCACGGCAGCGACCGCATCCTGATGGCCATGAAGCGCGGCTACACCGCCATGGAATACAAGAGCACGGTGCGCAAGCTGCGCGCCATCCGCCCCGACCTGGCCATGAGCAGCGACTTCATCGTAGGCTTCCCCGGCGAGACGGAAGACGACTTCAACAAGATGATGAAGCTCATCGACGATATCCACTTTGACAACAGCTTCAGCTTCATCTTCAGCCCCCGCCCCGGCACGCCCGCAGCAGGCCTGCACGACGACACGCCGCACGACGTGAAGCTGCGCCGCCTGCAGCACCTGCAGGGCGTCATCAACGCCAACATCAAGTCCATCAGCGAAAGCCGCGTGGGCACGGTACAACGCATACTGGTGGAAGGTGCCTCCAAGCGCGACGCCACCGAGCTGATGGGCCGCACCGAGTGCAACCGCGTGGTCAACTTTGTAGGCCAGCCCCGCCTGGTGGGTCAGATGGTGGATGTGACCGTCACCGAGGCCAAGGCCTATACCTTGCGCGGCGAGGTGCTGACGCACGAAACCGCCGCACTGGCCGGCTGACGCGCAGGCACAGACGCCGCGCACGCCGACCCACCTGGCTGCAATGCCCACCCAGAGCCCCCCACCCACGGCACCGCCACCCGCCGAAGGCCTGCTGCATGGCCTCTCCTTCCAACAACTGTTGCTGCTGGCATTCGTGCTGATTGCAGGCTTGCTGGGGGTCAGCTCACTGAGGGCCTTGCACACGTTGGAGCAGCTCATGGTGCTCAGCCGCCATGGCACGGCCGAGGCCACTGCACTGGCCACGGCCGCACAAGGCCTGAACCAGCGCGGGCAAGCCCTGGAACGTGCGGCGCGGCAGTCCCTGGTGCTGCGTGATGCGCCGCTGCGCCGCAGCTTCGACGACATGGCGGTCGATGCGCTCACCGTAGTGGACCACCTGCAGGCCGCA
Source organism: Acidovorax delafieldii (assembly GCF_007993815.1). Lineage (GTDB taxonomy): Bacteria > Pseudomonadota > Gammaproteobacteria > Burkholderiales > Burkholderiaceae_C > Acidovorax > Acidovorax delafieldii. The sequence continues at coordinate 153,241 of NZ_VJWE01000015.1, read as the reverse complement.
GGGTTGCCGTCCGCGCAGACGCAAGCGTGGCGCACCCACCTGGAGGCCGTCAAAACCTTGCTGGACGCACCGCCAGACCGTGCGCTCGACAACGAACGCCTGGTCGCCGAGGAATTCATGGCCCTGGAAACCCTGCACGGCACCATGGTGCAGTCGGTGCAGGACATCAACACCCAACGCAACCAGGCGCTGCAGGACCAGGTGGAGAACAGCCGCCGCAACGTGACGCACCAGGTAGTGGGCGCCATTGTGCTGGCGTTGGTGCTGGCACTGTCTCTGGGCATCTGGCTGGCGCGACCGTTCAAGCGGCTTGAAGGCGCCATCCGGCAGCTGGGTGAAAACCAGCTGGACGAGCCGGTGCTGATCTCCGGCCCGGACGACGTGCGCCGGCTGGGCCAGCGGCTGGAATGGCTGCGGCTGCGACTTCTGGAGCTGGATGCCGACAAGGCGCGGTTCCTGCGCCATGTCTCCCACGAACTCAAGACCCCTCTGGCCGCGCTGCGCGAGGGCGTGGCGCTGCTGCAGGACGGCGTGACGGGCGAACTCACCGCCGGCCAGCGCGAGGTCGCTCAGATCCTGCACCACAACACGCTGCAGCTGCAGGGCGAGATCGAGGCCCTGCTGCGCTTCAACGCCGCCGCCTTCGAGGCACGGCAACTGCAGCGGCGCGACACCGATCTGCTGGCCCTGCTGGAGGCCCAGGTCGAGACACAGCGGCTGCAGTGGCAGGCCAAGGGCCTGACCGTGCGGGTAGAGGGGCAGCCCTTGCGCATGCTGGTCGATGCCGACAAGATCACCTCCGCCGTCAGTAATCTGCTGTCCAACGCCATCCGCTTTTCACCTCCCCAGGGCACGGTCCGGCTGGTGCTCTCGCAACCTCCCGGCCAGGTGCGCCTGGATGTCTTTGACCAGGGGCCCGGCGTGGACCGGGTGGACCGCGACCGCGTGTTTGAACCCTTTTACCGGGGTGTTCACCAACCGGACGATGCCGTGCGCGGCACCGGCATCGGGTTGTCCATCGTGCAGGAATATGTGCAGGCCCATGGCGGCAGCGTGCGCCTGGTGGACGAAGGCGCACACTCCTTCTTTCGCATCGAACTTCCCCATGCCGCCTAGCACTCCCCCTCTGTCCTCCCACGCGCTGCGATGGCCGCTGCTTGCCCTGGGCACCATGCTGGCAGGCTGCGCCACCACCGCGCCCCCACTTGCCCCCTCCAAGCCGCCCCCGGTGGCCATGATCATTGCCGTGCCTGTAGCCCCGGCGATCGAAGTCGGCGCCACCGAAGCACGCGGTACGGAGACCGATAACAACGCCCCCACTGCCCTGCTACTGGCCCAGACAGACCGTGTGCTCAAGCTGCCCCCGGCCGAACTCGCCAGGGAAATTGCCCGTCTGAGCGAAGCGGAGGACGCCACGGCCGACACGCCGTTGCTATTGGCCACGGCCCTCGCACAAACGCGCCAGGCCGTGGACACCGCCCGTGCGCTGGGCCTGGTGCAGCGCGTACTGGGCAACACCGGCGCTGCAGCGCAACCCTTGCACCCGCTGGCCCGGCTGCTGGAGGCTCGGCTGCTGCAACAACGCCGGCTGGAGGATCAGCTCGACCGCCAGGCCCAGCAGTTGCGCGACAGCCAACGCCGCAATGACCAGCTCAGCGAACGCCTGGAGGCCGTGCGCGCCATCGAGCGCAGCCTGAGCACGCGCCCAGCACCGCCACCCTCAGCCCCCGCCGCGCCAGCAGCGAGCAATGGCGCGGCGCCACGGCCCGCCCCCTGACCGACCTATCCGCCATGCCGTCTTCCGCCCCCACCCGCGCCGCCCCACCTGCCCGCATCCTGGTGGTGGACGACGACGCCGACATGCTGCGGCTGCTGTCGCTGCGCCTGAAAGCCGCCGGGCACGACGTGGTGGCCGTGGGCTCGGCCGAAGCGGCACTGGCGCAGCTGGACATTGCCCGCCCGCAGCTCGTGCTGAGCGATGTGCGCCTGCCTGGGCGCGACGGCCTGGCCCTGTTTGACGAAGTGCGCGCCCGCCACCCCTCACTGCCCGTGATCCTGCTGACCGCACACGGCACCATTCCCGATGCGGTGGAGGCCACGTCGCGCGGGGTGTTTACCTACCTCACCAAGCCCTACGACGGCAAGGAGCTGCTGGAGAAGATTGCGCAGGCGCTGGCGCTCAGCGCCCCTGCCGTTGCGCAGCCGCATGCCGACGAGGACTGGCGGACCGAGATCGTGAGCCGGTCGCACCGCATGACGGACCTGCTGTCCGAGGCATACATGGTCGCTCAGTCTGACGCCAGCGTGCTGCTGCGCGGCGACAGCGGCTCGGGCAAGGAGCTGCTGGCGCGTGCCATCCACCGCGCGAGCCCGCGTGCGGCCCGCCCGTTTGTGGCCGTCAACTGCGGCGCCATCCCCGAGGCGCTGCTGGAGTCCGAGTTGTTCGGCCACGTCAAGGGCGCCTTCACCGATGCGGTGAGCAACCACAAGGGGCTGTTCCAGGCGGCGGATGGCGGCACCCTGCTGCTGGACGAGATTGGCGACATGCCCCCGGCCCTGCAAGTCAAGCTGCTGCGGGTGTTGCAGGAGCGCGCCGTGCGCCCCGTGGGCGCCAGCCAGGCCACGCCCATCGACGTGCGCATCATCTCGGCCACGCACCGGGACCTGGAGGCCGCCATGGCCAGCGCGCAGTTCCGCGAGGACCTGTACTACCGGCTGAACGTGGTGTCGCTGGTGCTGCCCACCCTGGCCGAGCGGCGCGAGGACATTGCGCTGCTGGCCAACCACTTTCTGGACCGCCTGTCCCGCAAATACGACAAGCGCCTGTCCGGCTTTGCGCCTGAGGCGCTCAAGGCACTGACCACCGCCGCCTGGCCAGGCAACGTGCGCCAGCTCTACAACGTGGTCGAGCAGGTGTGCGCCCTGTCCACCACCCCCCTGGTGCCCCTGACGCTGGTGCAGCGCGCGCTGCGCACCCCGTCCACCCAGGTGCTGAGCTTTGCAGAGGCCCGCCAGCGTTTCGAGCGCGAGTACCTGGTGGGACTGCTCAAGATGACCGACGGCAATGTGGCCGATGCAGCGCGGCTGGCGCAACGCAACCGCACCGAGTTCTACCGCCTGCTGCAAAAGCACGCGCTGACGCCTGGACAGTTCAAGCAGGATGCAGGCGATGCGGACGATGTCGTGGATGAGCGACACGAGTAAGTCATTGATTTACAGGGTGTTTTGATCAAAGCACCCACCCCTTGTCGCCATCCGGCGACAAAAAGCGGGGGCTGATAGGCGCCCACAGGCCATTGCACAACTGCTTACACGCAGAGACCACTCCAACCCGTTGATTTCAAAGCGTTTTTTGCAGCTGGCACAGGGTTTGCCCTACGCTTGGCATGCACGCAGTTTTTCCCTCCTTTTTTCGCCAGATCGGCAGGCGCGCAGGGCCCGCAATGGCCCTGGCCACCGCCCTGCTGGCCAGCGGCGCGCACGCACAGGGCTTTGACTTCGAGAGCGTGACCCGCCTCGCACGCGACCGCGCCAGCCAACCCTACCGGCCGGTGAGCGACAAGCTCCCGGCCGACCTCGCACAGCTCAATTACGACCAGGTGCGCGACATCCGCTGGCGCCCCGATCGCGCCCTGTGGCGGGCCGACAAGCTGCCCTTTGAGGCCATGTTCTTCCATCTGGGGCTGTACCAGAAAGAGCCGGTGCTGATCAACGAGGTGACGCCGCAGGGCGTGCGCCACATCCCCTACAGCCGCGCGGACTTTGACTACGGCAAGAACCAGCTGCGGCCCGAGGCCTGGGGCGACCTGGGCTTTGCAGGCTTTCGGCTGCACAACCACCTGAACTCCAGCGCCTACAAGGACGAACTGGTGGTCTTTCAGGGCGCCAGCTACTTCCGCGCTCTGGGCAAGGGCCAGCAGTACGGCCTGTCGGCGCGCGGGCTGGCCATCGACACCGTGGGCGGCCGGGGCGAGGAGTTCCCCCGCTTCACCGCGTTCTGGCTGGTGCGGCCCGATCCGCTGTCCACCCAGGTCACGGTGTACGCACTGCTCGACTCGCCACGCGCCACGGGCGCCTACCGCTTTGACATCCAGCCCGGCGCGCAGACCACCACCACCGTGCGCAGCCGCATTTTTGTGCGTGCCGCCTCCGGCAACCCATCCATCGCCACGCTGGGCGTTGCGCCGCTGACCAGCATGTTCTTCTTCGGCGAGAACCAGCCACGCAAGGAAGACTTCCGCCCCGAAGTGCATGACTCCGACGGCCTCATGGTCGCCACGGGCGAGGGCGAATGGCTGTGGCGCCCGCTGCAGAACCCCCGGCAGACGCTGGTCACCTCGTTCGCCACCAGGAACCCCAAGGGCTTTGGCCTGATGCAGCGCGACCGCCAGTGGAGCAGCTACGAGGATGTGGAAGCCCGCTACGAACGCCGCCCCAGCGCCTGGGTGCGCCCGCTGCATGACTGGGGCGCAGGCCGCGTGGAGCTGGTGCAGCTGAACACCCCGGACGAGACCCACGACAACGTCGTGGCGTATTGGGTGCCCGCCCAGATGCCAGCTCCCGGCCAGCCGCTGGAATTTGCCTATGAGCTGAGCTGGCAGGGCGATGAGCAGCAGCGCCCACCCAGCGCCTGGGCCACCCAGTCGCGCCGCGGCATGGGCTACACCAAGTTGTCGGCCCAGGAACTGCGCCAGCAGGTGCAGTACGTGGTCGATTTCGAGGGCCCTGCCCTCAAGGCCCTGCCTGCCGAAGCCACTGTGAAGGCCGTAGTGACCAGCGATGCCAACGGCAAGGTGCTGGAAAACATTGCCTACCGCAACCCCGCCACCGGCGGGTGGCGCATGACCGTTCGCATCCAGCGCCTGCAGGCCGACCGGCCGGTCGAGCTGCGCGCTTTTCTCCAACACGACAACCACGCTGTGAGTGAAACATGGACGCACATCAGTCTTCCCGAGTAAGCCCTCATGACCCCCACGGCACCCACGCATCCACGGGCCCTGCCGTGGTCGCGCGGCGTGGTGTGGCCTACCCCCGCCAAGCCCCGAGCCGACGCAGCACACTGCGCGAGGAGCGCCACCCCAATGCGGTGACGGCACCGCCTCTGCACCGCGGCTCCATGGTGCCCCTGCCCTGGCGCGGCTTTTGGAACAGCGTAGGCACCGCCGTGCTGCTGCGCCTGACGGGCCGTACGTCTCCGCAACCCGTATCGACTACGGTGGCACAAGCTCCCGCTGAATCCACCGCCGCTTGGCAAGGCGCAGCGCAGCGCCGCCGCTGGACGTTTGCGCTGCTCACCGTGCTGGCCACCGCACTGGCCAGCACCCTGTTTGCCAGCGTGCAGCCCGACTATGAAAACGCGTGGCTGGGCCACGGCCAGATTGCGTTGTTTGCGCTGCTGTCCGCCTGGGTGGTGACCGGCTTTTTGACCGGGCTCATGGGCTTTTGGGTGATGTTGCGCGGCGACCGGCATGCGCTATCGGCACGCAGCGTGGTAGAGCAAGCGCTGGCTCCCGACGCCCGAACTGCCATCATCATGCCGATCTGCAACGAAGACGTGGCCACCGTGTTTGCCGGGCTGCGCGCCACCTGCGAGTCGGTGGCCGCCACCGGCCACGGCACCACGTTCGATGTGTTTGTGCTCTCCGACAGCAACGACCCCGCCATTGCCCGCGCCGAGCGCGCCGCCTGGGAAGAGCTGCGCAGCGCCCTGGCGCAGCACAGCCAGCAACCCCAGGTGCAGGTGTACTACCGCCTGCGCACGCGCCGCACCCACCGCAAGGCGGGCAACGTGGCTGACTTCTGTCGGCGCTGGGGCAAGGACTACCGCTACATGGTGGTGCTGGACGCCGACAGCGTGATGAGCGGCGACTGCATCGTCTCCATGGCCAAGCTGATGGAAGCCAACCCCACGGCCGGCATCATCCAGACCGCTACGCAGGCCATCGGCCATGTGACGCTGCACGCCCGCGCGCAGCAGTTTGCCTCGCGCGTCACGGGTCGCCTGTTCACTTTGGGCATGCAGTACTGGCAGCTGGGCGAATCGCACTACTGGGGCCACAACGCCATCATCCGCGTGGCACCGTTCATGCAGCACTGCGCGCTAGCGCCCATCCCCGGCAAGGGGGGCCTGGCTGGCGGCATCATGTCGCACGACTTTGTGGAAGCCGCCCTCATGCGCCGCGCGGGCTACCACGTGTGGCTGGTGGGCGACCTGATCGGTAGCTATGAGCAACAGCCGCCTGACCTGCTGGCCGAGCTGCAGCGCGACCGCCGCTGGTGCCAGGGCAACCTGCAAAACGCGCGCCTGATGGCCGAGCCCGGCATCCACGCGGTGCACCGGTCCATGTTCGTCACCGGTGCCATGGCCTATCTGTCGGCGCCGCTGTGGCTGGCCTTCATGACTCTCGGTACGGCGCTGTGGCTGTCGGGCGCCAAGCTGGTAGCGGACTGGCACATCCTGCCCGCCGAGCTGCTCGCCCTGTGGGTCTGGACCTTGTGCCTGCTGTTCTTGCCGCGCATCCTGGGCGTGGCCGCAGTGTTCATGCGCCGCGAGCAAAAGCAGTACGGCGGCGCTGTCAGCCTGCTCAAGAGCGCCGTGCTGGAGAGCGTGATGGCCATCCTGCAGGCGCCGGTGCGCATGCTGGCGCATTCGCTGTTTGTTCTGATCGCGTTGACCGGCCTGAAGCTGGAGTGGAAGTCGCCCCCGCGCGAAGCCCATGCCGTGCCCTGGCGCCACGCCGTGCGCCAGCTCGCTCCCATGAGCGCGGTGATCGCCCTGCTGGCTGCGGGCGTGGCGCTGATCGACAGCAGCGCGCTGTTGTGGCTGATGCCCGTGGGCCTGCCGCTGGCGCTGGCGATTCCGCTGGCGGTGTGGACAAGCCAGATCGCACTGGGCCGGGCGCTGCGTGCACAGAGACTGCTGCTGATTCCCGAGGAGTCGTGGTCCCCTCCAGTACTGCGCCGTGCCTGGTTGCACGCCAGCCGGCTGGCACGGCCCGTGGCGTTGCAAGCAGCCTGAGGCACCGCGCAGAGCCACCATCCACCGACCCACAAAAAAAGCCGACGCATGTCGGCTTTTTTATTCACTCATATTTTCATAGCATTCCAGGCATATGGTTGTAGCGCCTGGTGCCAAAAAGGCTTGAAAACCCTTCAGAAAGGCATCTTGGGCATGCCTCCGCCGCCCATGCCCTTCATGCCGCCCATCTTCTTCATCATCTTCATCAGGCCGCCGCCCTTCATCTTTTTCATCATGCCCTGCATCTGCTCAAACTCCTTGAGCAGGCGGTTGACCTCCTGCACATGCACACCCGCCCCGTTGGCGATGCGCTTCTTGCGAGTGGCCTTGATGAGTTCGGGCTTGCGGCGCTCCAGGGGCGTCATGCTCTGGATGATGCCTTCCTTGCGCTTGATGTCTTTTTCGGCCTTGTCCATGTCCAGCGAACCCGCCTTGGCGGTGAGCTGGGAGGGCAGCTTGTCCATCAGGCTCGACAGCCCGCCCATCTGCTTCATCTGCTGGATCTGCGAGAGAAAGTCGTTCAGGTCGAATCCGTCACCGCTCTTGACCTTGGCCGCCAGCTTTTGTGCGGCCTCCATGTCCACCCCGGCCGTCACCTGCTCCACCAGCGCCACGATGTCGCCCATGCCCAGGATGCGGCCCGCATGGCGCTCTGCATCGAACACTTCCAGGCCGTCGATCTTCTCCGAGACACCGGCAAACTTGATGGGTGCCCCCGTGATCTGGCGCACGGACAGCGCGGCACCGCCGCGCGAGTCGCCGTCCAGCTTGGTGAGCACGATGCCGGTGAGGGGCAGCGCCTCCTTGAAGGCCTTGGCGGTGTTGATGGCGTCCTGGCCCTGCATGGCATCGACCACGAACAAGGTTTCGACCGGGTTCAGCGCGGCGTGCAGGTCCTTGATTTCCTTCATCAAGGCTTCGTCGATGGCCAGGCGACCGGCCGTGTCGACCAGCAGCACGTCAAAGTAGTGCTTCTTGGCGTAGTCGAGTGCGGCGTGGGCAATGTCAAGCGGCTTCTGGTCGGGCGTGCTGGGAAACCATTCGGCACCGGCCTGCTTGGTCACTGTCTTGAGCTGCTCGATGGCGGCCGGGCGGTACACGTCGCCCGACACGGTCAGCACCTTCTTCTTGCGCTTTTCAATCAGGTGCTTGGCCAGCTTGGCCGTGGTGGTGGTCTTGCCCGCACCTTGCAGGCCGGCCATCAGGATCACGGCGGGCGGCTGGGCGGCCAGGTTGATATCAGCCACGCCCTCGCCCATGGTGGCGGCCAGTTCGCGGTTGACGATGCTGACCAGCGTCTGCCCGGGCTTGAGCGATCCCAGCACCTCCTGGCCCAGGGCCTTTTCCTTGACGCGGGCGATGAAGTCGCGCACCACGGGCAGGGCCACGTCGGCTTCGAGCAGCGCCATGCGCACTTCGCGCAGCATGTCCGTGACATTGGACTCGGTGATGCGGGCCTGGCCACGCATCTCCTTGACGAGGCGCGTGAGTTTGTCGGTAAGGGCGGAGGCCATAGGGGTGTTTCCGGTATTGGCTGCGCGCCGTCAACAACGGCGTTGTGCGCGCAGCCCCGCCAGGGCGCTGGCGGTGGGCGAAAGGCTAAACTGTGCCCATGATTTTAACGAGTAGCTCTCCGGTCAGTTGGCTGCTGGCCCTGGCCGCTGCCGTGGCTTATGCCGTGCCTGCCGCCGCAGCCTCCCGCCTGGGAGCGGCAGCGGCGCGCAATGCACTGCTGGTGGCGTGGTTGCTGCATGGCGCCGTGCTGGTGTGGGGCCTGTGGGGCGAAGCGCCCCGATTCGGTTTTGCGCCCGCGCTGTCGATGACTGCATGGCTGGTGCTCACGGTGTATGCCGTGGAGCGGCAGTTGTTTCCACAAATGCAGTCGCGCTGGGTGCTGGCAGGCCTGGGCGCGGCAGCCATTGTGCTGGCCATGTTGTTCCCGGGGCAGCCCCTGCACGTGTCTGCATCGGCCTGGCTCCCCTTGCACCTGGCGTTGGGCATTGCGTGTTATGGGCTGTTTGCAGCCGCCGTCGTGCACGCCTGGCTCATGACACGCGCCGAACGCCACATCCGACAGGCCGAAGACCCGCACAGCGGCATCCCGCTGCTCACCCTGGAGCGGCTGACCTTCCGGTTCGTGACGGCAGGGTTTGTGCTGCTCACCGCCACCTTGCTGGCCGGGTGGCTGTTTGGCGAGACGCTGTATGGCCGGGCCTGGCGGTGGGACCACAAGGCCGTGTTCTCGATGCTCTCGTGGCTGACCTTTGCCACGCTGCTGCTGGGCCGTGCCCGCTTTGGCTGGCGGGGCCGCAATGCGGTGCGTGTGTTGTATGCAGGCTCGGCCCTGCTGCTGCTGGCCTATGTGGGTTCGCGTTTTGTATTGGAAGTTGTTCTGGGCCGCAGCGCATGAAGTACCTGGTCTTGTTGGTCGTCATCGCGGTCGCGGTGGGTATCTGGCGCAGTCGCCGCGCTCCTGATGCCGCTGCGCCCAAGGCGCCCCCCGCCCCGCCGGCCCTGCCACAGGACATGCTGGCCTGCGCGCACTGCGGCGTGCACATCCCGCAGGCCGAGGCACTGATGCTGGGCAATCAGGCCTATTGCAGCGCCGAGCACCGGCGCATGGGCCCTGCCTGAGCGACGCCTTCCCGTTGTGACCATGCAAGCAGCGCCCGCCGGCCCACTGCCGCCTTCCGCAGAAGCCCCCTTCGCACGGCTGTGGCTCGGTTTTCTGACGGGCCGCGTGATGGTAGCCCTGGCACTTTTGGTGCTGCAGGGGGCCGGGCAGCTGATCAATCAAGCGGCGGCGCCTTCTGTGCTCGCGGTCTGCGTGGCCTACCTCGTAGCCACCGTGGTACTGCGGGTGCTGTCGCGCAAGGCCCCCCCCGTCGCCCAGCGCCGGCCCGCAATGGCTGCCTTCCATTGGCGTGGACCTGGCGGCGATCACTGCGCTGCAGTTGCTGCATGCGGGCACCATGAACTACACGCCCCTGTTCGGCCTGCCCATCCTGATCGCAGCGGTCATGGGCACGCTGACCCTGGCCCTGGGCACCACGGCCGCCGTCACGCTGCTGCTGCTGGGCTGGGCCTGGTGGGTGGGCCAGTACAGCACGGGCGACGAAGGCCAGCGCTACCTGCAAAGTGCACTGACCGGCACGGGCTACTTCATCGTGAGCTATCTGGTGCACCAGCTGGCCACCCGCCTGGCGCGCGAACAGGAAGTGGCACAACAAAGCCAGATCGCAGCGCGCGTGCAAACGCAGGTCAGTGCACTGGTCATCCAGAACCTGACCGACGGGGTGCTGGTGGTGGACGAGACCGACGTGGTGCGCATTGCCAACCCCGCAGGGCTGCAGCTGCTGGGCGGCATGGCGCTGACCGAGTTGCCGTTTGCCCTCACATCCACGGCTCCGTGGCACCCCTTGGTGATCCTGGCGCGGCGCACCTTCAGGCACGAACAACCCCAGACAGCCGACGTCGATCTCCTACACGAAGGCCAGAGCCCCACCGGTCTGCATGTGCGCACCTGGCTCACATCCACTCGCAACGCGGCCTTGCAAACGCGCTCCGAGCGGCTGTGCGTGATGTTCCTGCACGACCTGCGGGAAATGGAAGCGCGGCTGCGCACCGAAAAACTCGCGGCCATGGGCCGCATGTCCGCCGCAGTGGCCCATGAGATCCGCAACCCGCTGGCGGCCATCGTGCAGGCCAATGCCCTGCTGGAAGAAGACCTGCACGACCCCGCACAAAAACGGCTGGCGCACATGGTGCAGCAAAACGCCGACCGCCTGGCCCGCATCGCCGAAGAGGTGCTGGACATTGCCCGCGTACAGCACCAGATCAGCCATGCCCCTGCCTCGACCGTGGCGCTGGACGAGACAGTCGCCCAGATCTGGAACGACTGGCAGGCCCAGGACCCCGCCCGGCGGCGCGCCCTGGTGTCGCTGGACACGGGCGCCACCCAGGTGGAGTTTGACGCCGAGCACCTGCGTCGGGTGCTCGTCAACCTGCTGGACAACGCCCTGCGCTACATGGGCCCGGAGCCCGACTCACTGTCAGTGACCACGCGCAACACGCACGCTGGCCAGGTCAGCCTGCAGGTGTGGAGCGACGGTGCCCCGATGGACAAATCCGTGGAGCGGCATTTGTTCGAGCCCTTCTTCTCGTCGGAGAGCCGCTCCAGTGGTCTAGGCCTCTATATTTGCCGGGAGCTGTGCCAGCGCCATGGCGCCTCCATCAGCTACCAGCGCCTGAACCGCCACACCGCACGCGGTGACATCGGAGGCAACGCCTTTACTGTGGGCTTCCGCCGCACGACCCGCCCCGCCGACAATGCCACCTTGTTTGACACCATAGTGGTCTGACTGCCGCCTCCATGAACGCCCCTGCCGCCTCCATCCTTGTCGTTGACGACGAACCCGATCTGCGCACCCTGTACGAGCTCACCCTGCTGCGCGAGGGGTACCGGGTCGAGACCGCGTCGAGCGTCCAGGAGGCGCGTGATCAACTCAAGGCCCACCGCTTTGACGCCGTGATTACCGATATGCGGCTGCCCGACGGGTTTGGCATGGAGCTGCTGCAGGATCTGCGCGACCAGCAACGGCGCGAACGCTGCGTGGTCATGACCGCCTACGGCTCGGCAGAGAACGCGGTCGAGGCGCTGCGCGCAGGGGCCTTCGACTACCTCACCAAGCCCGTGGACCTCAAGCAGTTCCGCTCGGTGGTGGCCTCAGCCATCCAGGGCACGGGTGGGGTTCCACCGCCGCGTGCGTCACGCAGCAACGGCTTCAGCCGGTCTACCAATGCAGCGGCGGCGACCGGCGAATTCGGCAATGCCAACGCCGCCCTGGACCGCCTCGTGGGCGAGTCCGACGCCATCCGCAACGTCAAGCAGCGCGTGGCCAAGGTATCGCGTGGCATGGCGCCGGTACTGATCCATGGCGAGTCGGGCACGGGCAAGGAGCTGGTGGCCCAAGCCCTGCATGCCAGCAGCCAGCGTGCTGACGGGCCTCTGGTCGCCGTGAACTGCGGGGCCATCCCCGAGAACCTGCTGGAAGCTGAATTTTTTGGTGCCCGCAAGGGCTCCTACACCGGCGCGTCGCAAGACCGCGACGGCTACTTCCAGGCCGCACGCGGGGGCACATTGTTCCTCGACGAAATCGGCGACCTGCCGCTGGCCATGCAGTCCAAGCTGCTGCGCGCCATCCAGGAGCGCAGCGTGCGGCCACTCGGCTCCACCCAGGAAGAGACGGTGGATGTGCGCATTGTGAGCGCCACCCACCGCGATCTGGCGGCCGATGTGCAGGCCGGCCGGTTCCGCCAGGACCTGTACTACCGGCTTAATGTGATCGAGATCGTCATCCCGCCGCTGCGCGAGCGCCGCGAGGACCTGCCCGCACTGTGCGCAGCGCTGCTCACCCGCATTGCCCACGAGTCGGGCATGCCGGTGCCCCAACTCACCGACCGGGCACTGAACGCCATTGCCGCCCACCCGCTGACCGGAAATGTCCGCGAGCTGGAAAACCTGCTGCACCGCGCAGTGGCATTGAGCGACGGGGACGAGTTGCAGGTGGATGCGCCAAGCGGCGCGTCAGATGTGCAGATGGCACGCCTAGCACCGCCCACGCTTGTGCCCGCGCCAGAGGGATCGGCGGTGTCCGCCGCCTTCTCTGCCGGGCCCCACGCTTCGACGTCTGCAGACACAGGCCAGGGCCCTCAGCCCCTGGCCAACGGCTGCACGGTGCCACTGCCCAGCGACCTGCAGGCCTGGTTGGACCAGCAGGAGCGGGAGATCCTGATCCGCGCGCTGAAAGAAGCCGGGTTCAACCGTACCGCCACAGCCGCACGCCTGGGCATCAGCCTGCGCCAGATTCGCTACCGCATCGCCCGTCTGAACATCGCCGTGCCCAATGACCAGGACCCGCATGACGAACTGGGCTGACAGTGCACCAGCGGCAGACATGGCGCCCTGGGAGGGCGGCTGGTACAGGACCGCTCAGCGGCTCGCATCTCCAAACCACGGGCCGCGCCCGGTACAGACCTCGCAAGTCGATCTGATCGTGGTGCATTCCATCAGCCTGCCGCCGGGCGAATACGGCGGCGGTGCCGTGCAACAGCTGTTCACCAACACCCTGGACTGGGATGCGCACCCCTACTACCAGGGCATCCGCGGATTGCAGGTCTCCGCGCATTTTTTCATCGAGCGCACCGGGGTGCTGTGGCAGTTTGTGGATTGCGACTTGCGCGCCTGGCATGCCGGGCAATCGTTCTACCGGGGGAGGAGCCAGTGCAACGACGATTCCATCGGCATTGAACTGGAAGGCCTGGAGGGCCTGCACTTCGAGTCGGCACAGTACGAAACCCTGGCCAGGGTCTGCCAGGACATTGCGCTGCGCTATCCCATCGAGCACATCGCAGGGCATGAACACATTGCCCCGGGACGTAAGTTGGACCCAGGCCCGGGCTTTGACTGGCCACGACTGCAAGGGGCGTTGGACTGGCCCGCGCAGCGATTCCCGCTGAACACGCGGGCGGACCCCTTGCAGCTTCGCTGACGCCGCACTTTCACTGTCGTACGGGCGCATCAAGACATTTTTTTCTTTGTGCGCTTGCACATATTTTTGCAGCCAAGCGCTGCGCGGCCTGGCGCAGGAAATCCGCCGCCAAGGTACGCCACTGCACGGTTTTGCATCGCCCACATCGCATTCACAAGGGCTCGCCACAGGCACCGGTTGCGTACGCAACGGGGTTGAGAACATGCTGTTTCGGTTTTGGGGACTCATTCCGGCGGTACACTACCGGTAGTGTCTTGAACCGCCTCGACACACCATATATAGTGTGCACCAGACTGAAGTCCGGTGCAGCACCCACACACTGCGGCGGCACTCCAGGCCGCACGCCCACCCCAGACAGCCCACAGAAGAGGACCCCCATGCAAGCTGCTTTGAACACGCCTTCCCCATCGCCCACCGCCTCTACGGATGCCGCCACGCACGCTGCGGCGGCCGCAGCTTCCGGGCACCCGCTCACGCATTACCAGATCATTCGCCGCAACGGCGCGGTGGTGCCGTTCGAGCCCCAAAAAATTGCGGTGGCGATGATGAAGGCGTTTCTGGCAGTGCACGGCACGCAGGGCGCTGCCTCTGCCAGCGTGCGTGAGGTAGTGGACACGCTCACCCAGAACGTGGTCCGCGCCCTCATGCGCTCGCGTCCTGGCGGCGGCACCTTCCACATTGAAGATGTGCAGGACCAGGTCGAGCTGGGCCTGATGCGCGGCGAGCACCATGAAGTCGCCCGTGCCTACGTGCTGTACCGCGAGCGCCGCACGCAGGAGCGCGCTCACCACCTGGAACAGCTAGCGCCCGCCACCCCGGTGCTGCACGTGATCGACAACGGCCAACGCGTGCAGCTGGACATCCTGCGCCTGCACGCCTTGATCGAGTCGGCCTGCGCCAACCTGGGCGCCGACATCCAGGCAGCCCCCATCGTCGCAGAGACCATGCGCAACCTGTATGACGGCGTTCCCATGGACGAGGTCTACAAGGCGTCCATTCTGGCGGCCCGCACCCTGATCGAAAAAGATCCTGACTACACCTACGCCACGGCCCGCCTGCTGCTGCACACCATCGTGCGCGAGGTGCTGGGGCGTGACGTAGCCCAGAGCAACATGGGCCAGGCCTACAAGGACTATTTCCCCACCTTCATTCAGAAGGGGGTGGACAACGAGCTGCTGGACGAGCGCCTGCTCAAGCAATACGACCTGAACCGCCTGGGCGCCGCGCTCAAGGCCGAGCGCGACCTGCAGTTCGACTACCTGGGCCTGCAGACGCTGTACGACCGCTACTTCCTGCACGTCAAGAAGACCCGCATCGAGCTGCCCCAAGCCTTCTTCATGCGCGTGGCCATGGGCCTGGCGCTCAACGAAACCGACCGCGAAGCACGGGCCATCGAGTTCTATGAAGTGCTCTCGTCGTTCGATTTCATGTCGTCCACCCCCACGTTGTTCAACAGCGGCACGCTGCGCTCGCAGCTGTCGAGCTGCTACCTGACCACGGTGCCCGACGACCTCGATGGCATTTACGAGTCGATCAAGGAAAACGCCTTGTTGTCCAAGTTTGCCGGAGGCCTGGGCAACGACTGGACCCGCGTGCGCGCCCTGGGCTCGCACATCAAGGGCACCAACGGCGAATCGCAGGGCGTGGTGCCCTTCCTCAAGGTGGTCAACGACACGGCAGTGGCCGTGAACCAGGGCGGCAAGCGCAAGGGCGCCGTCTGCACCTACCTGGAAACCTGGCACCTGGACATCGAAGAGTTCCTGGAACTGCGCAAGAACACCGGCGACGACCGCCGCCGCACGCACGACATGAACACGGCCAACTGGATCCCTGACCTGTTCATGCGCCGCGTGATGGAAAAGGGCACCTGGACGCTGTTCTCCCCTTCTAACGTGCCCGACCTGCACGATCTGTTTGGCGCCGACTTTGAAAAGGCCTATGTGGCCTACGAAGAAAAGGCCGCACGCGGCGAGATCAAGCCCGCCAAGACCATCCAGGCCACGGACCTCTGGCGCAAGATTCTCACCATGCTGTTCGAGACCGGCCATCCCTGGATCACGTTCAAGGATGCCTGCAATGTGCGCTCGCCCCAACAGCACGCCGGTGTGGTGCATTCCTCTAATCTGTGCACCGAGATCACGCTCAACACCAGCGACACCGAAACTGCCGTGTGCAACCTCGGCTCGGTGAACCTGCTGCAGCACATCAAGAACGGCCAGATCGACCACGACAAGCTCAAGAAGACCATCACCGTGGCCATGCGCATGCTGGACAACGTGATCGACATCAACTACTACGCAGTCAACAAGGCCCGCGACTCCAACCTGCGCCACCGCCCCGTGGGTCTGGGCGTGATGGCCTTCCAGGACAGCCTGTATGCGCTGCGCATTCCTTACGCTTCGCAAGAGGCGGTGGAATTTGCCGACAAGTCGATGGAAGCCATCTGCTACTACGCCTATTGGGCGTCCACCGAGCTGGCCAAAGAGCGCGGCAAATACTCCAGCTACAAAGGCTCGCTGTGGGACCGCGGCATCCTGCCTTTCGACACGCTGGACATGCTCTCGCAGGCCCGTGGCGGGTATGTGGAAGTGGACCGCTCGTCCACGCTGGACTGGGATGCCCTGCGCAAGAAGATTGCACTGGACGGCATGCGCAACTCCAACTGCGTCGCCATTGCCCCCACGGCCACCATCTCGAACATCATTGGCGTCGATGCCTCGATCGAGCCTTCTTTCGGCAACCTGTCGGTCAAGTCCAACCTGTCGGGCGAGTTCACGGTGATCAACGGCGGCCTGGTGCGTGACCTCAAGCGCCTGGGCCTGTGGGATGACGTGATGATCATGGACCTCAAGCACTTCAAAGGTTCGCTGCACCCCATCGACCGCGTGCCCCAGGACATCAAGGCGCTCTACTCCACAGCCTTCGAAGTCGAACCCCAGTGGCTGGTGGAAGCCGCATCACGCCGCCAGAAGTGGATCGATCAGGCTCAGAGCCTCAACATCTACATGGCCGGCGCGTCGGGCAAGAAGCTCGACGACACCTACAAACTGGCGTGGGTGCGCGGCCTCAAGACCACCTACTACCTGCGCACCCAAAGCGCGACGCACGTCGAAATGAGCACCGTGAACACACGCCAGCTCAATGCAGTGTCATCGGGCAATGACAGCGGCGCATCGGCAGCTTCAGCCACCGCAGCGGCCAAGCAAAACCCGCTAGAAGCCGCTGCCGCAACGGCCTCTCAGCAGGCTGCAGCTGTGCCAGCCACGGACGTCAAGTTCTGCGCCATCGACGATCCTGGCTGCGAGGCCTGCCAGTAGGCACTTTGCCAGCAACGCCTCGGGCTCGCCCGAGGCGTTGCTCCGGTGCTGTGAAGCAACAAAACCTTGCTGCACAACGCTTCAGTGCTTTCCTTTTCGCAGCACTGCTTTCATAATCCGAACACTGGAAAATCTATGTTGACCTGGGACGAAGAAGTCAAGCCCTCATCGCAAAATCAACTGGACGGCGGTCTACCCAACAACCGCCAGGTGGGACAACCGCCTCTCGCTTTCCAGACGCCTTCGCTGCAGCCTTTGAGCACCTCGGCCCCAGCAGCAAGCGCCACCACCACACCCGTCGCCGCAGCAGCACACCGCCGTGTGAACGCTGCCGACAAGCGCATCATCAACGGCCAGACCGACGTCAACCAGCTGGTGCCTTTCAAGTACAAGTGGGCGTGGGAAAAATACCTCGCCACTTGCGCCAACCACTGGATGCCCCAAGAGGTGAACATGACGCGTGACATCGCGTTGTGGAAGGACCCCAACGGCCTGACCGAAGACGAGCGCCGCATCATCAAGCGCAACCTGGGCTTCTTCGTCACCGCCGATTCGCTGGCCGCCAACAACATCGTGCTGGGCACGTACCGCCACATCACGGCCCCTGAGTGCCGCCAGTTCCTGCTGCGCCAGGCGTTCGAAGAAGCGATCCACACCCACGCGTATCAGTACATCGTCGAATCGCTGGGTCTGGATGAAAGCGAAATCTTCAACGCCTACAACGAAGTCCAGTCGATCCGCGACAAGGACGAATTCCTGATCCCCTTCATCGAAGCGATCATGGATCCGTCTTTCAAAACCGGCACTCCCGAGACCGACCAGACCCTGCTCAAGTCGCTGATCGTTTTCGCGTGCCTGATGGAAGGCCTGTTCTTTTACGTGGGCTTCACGCAGATCCTGGCATTGGGTCGCCAGAACAAGATGACCGGCGCTGCTGAGCAGTACCAATACATTCTGCGCGATGAGTCGATGCACTGCAATTTCGGCATCGACTTGATCAATCAGCTCAAGCTCGAAAACCCCCACCTGTGGACCGCAGAGTTCAAGGCCGAGATCAAGGCACTGTTCCTCAAGGCCGTCGAGTTGGAGTACCGCTACGCCGAAGACACCATGCCCCGTGGCGTGCTGGGCATGAATGCTTCCATGTTCAAGGGCTACCTGCGCTACATCGCCAACCGCCGTGCCACGCAGATCGGGTTGGAGACGCTGTTCCCCAATGAAGAGAACCCGTTCCCGTGGATGAGCGAGATGATCGATCTCAAGAAGGAGCGCAACTTCTTCGAGACCCGGGTTATTGAATACCAGTCCGGTGGTGCGCTGTCCTGGGACTAGCGCCTTTTTTGCAGGCCACACCACCATGGATTTTTACACCACGCCCAGCAACGACAGCGCCGCAGAGCGCTGCCCTGCGGGGCGTTCCCGTGTTCATGGAGATGGAGTTTTCATCCATCTCCATGGATCGCTCTCTGTCCACTGCAGACAGGAAGTGCTCTTTGCAAATTGACCCAAGGAGAACATGATGGCAACTGCGAAAAAACCGGCCGCTAAGAAGGCTGCTCCCGCGAAAAAGGCTGCAACGGCCAAACCCGTAGCCGCCAAGAAGGCTGCACCTGCCAAGAAGGCAGCAGCACCGGCAAAGAAAGCCGCTCCTGCCAAGAAGGC
>NZ_VJWE01000015.1:0-134478 GCF_007993815.1 Acidovorax delafieldii | reverse complement strand
GTAGCTGCGAAGAAGGCTGCACCCGCCAAGAAGGCAGCAGCACCGGCAAAGAAAGCCGCTCCCGCCAAGAAGGCCGCAGTAGCCAAGAAGGCCGCAGCACCTGCCAAGGCAGCCCCCGCAAAGAAAGCTGCCCCGGCCAAGAAGGCCCCCAAGGCGCCTGCCCCTGCGGCCGCTGCCCCTGCAGCACAAACCACGCTGAACCCTCAGGCAGCCTGGCCTTTCCCTACGGGCAACAAGCCCTGATCCTGGCGCGCCACGCGCTCAACCCGGTGCAAACGCACCGGGTTTTTTTTCGTCTGTATGCAGGTCTGGGCACTCCCAAGAGCTACCTGGCAAGCAAGCTGCGTTGTACAGCGCTGGGCAGCGCAACGCAGACGACACTGGCTCGGAGGATTAACCCAACGGATCGAAATCCAGCGTGTAGTTCTGTGGGCCACGTTGCGCGATCTTGAGAGCGCCAACCCGGTTGCCCAGCTCCGCACAACGCACGAGGGACCAGCCCTTTTCCAGACCAAACAGCAGCGCGCCGCGCCAGGCATCGCCGCAACCCGTGGGGTCCACCACCGCTGCAGGCGCCACAGAGGGTACATGGGTTTTTTCACCATCCACCCAGACCTCGCAGCCCTCTGCGCCCAGCGTCACCACCAGTCCCTGCACCTTGCGGGAGATATCGGCCAAAGACCAGCCGGTGCGGTCGCAGAGCATCTTCCCCTCATAGTCATTGACGGTGACCCAGGTGGCCTGGTCGATGAACTGCGCTAACTCCTGCCCATTGAACATGGGCAAGCCCTGACCTGGATCGAACACAAACGGGATACCCGCCGCCACGAACTGGGCCGCATGCTCCAACATCGCGTCACGCCCGTCCGGCGCGATGATCCCCACGCTGACACTGTTGTCTGCACCAATTCGATTGGCATGGGCCTGCATCATGGCGCCAGGATGGAAAGCCGTGATCTGGTTGTTGTCACGGTCCGTCATGATCATCGCCTGCGCGGTGTAGGTGTCCTGCACCTGCCCGACGTGTCGGGCGCTGATACCCAGCGACTGCAGTCGCTGCAGATAATCAGCACCGTCACTGCCCAACATGGCCACGGGCAGCGGCTCCCCACCGAGCAGCTTGAGGCTGTAAGCAATGTTGCCAGCACACCCCCCGAAGTCGCGACGCAACGACGGGACAAGGAAGGACACATTCAGGATATGGAGCTGATCCGGCAGGATCTGCTCCGCGAAACGCCCCTCGAAAGTCATGATGGTGTCGAACGCAAGGGAACCACAAATGAGGGCAGCCATAGATAGTGAAACTCAGTAAGTTGTTGGGAGAAAAATCAGGGATAGAACGCAAGCAGCCGGTAGCCCGCCACGCGCGCACCGCCGGTGGTCACGAGCACCGACACCGAGGTGCCCCACTCACCTTTCGCGGGCAGCTCCGCTGGAGCCGCCATGTCGGTAGGCAGCAGAACCCGCCGCAATACGGCCTGATCCTGCGCATCGGTCAGGGTCAACTCCACCGCAGGCATGGCCAGTGGAATGGTGGCGGTGCTCTTCATCGTCAGCGCTAGCTGGTAACTGTCACCCCGGGCTTTGTTGAAAGAAGAACTGTCGATGACCACATCGGCAATCTGGCGCACAGGGGCAAGTTCGCAGCGCAAAGGCTCGCACAGTTTCACCAACCAGGGCCGGGTACGCACATCCAGGGCCGCAATGCGGTCACGCTCCTGCACCGCAATCTGCAAAGCCAGCCCCAGCAAGGAGACGATGAACCCCAGCCACAAAACCATCCGCAGGACCGGCTTGCGCCAAAACGCCTTGCGGCGCGCAGCCACCACAAAACTGACCTCGGGGTCTGACGCCTGGTTGTTGGCCTCATCGTCGTCAATAGCGGGTCTGGGGCGCGCCTGCAGGATGGCGGCATGCGAATCGTCCTTCACCAACTCCATCGCCGGAGCCTCTGGCGCAACCTCCTTCGACACAAAGTCCACAGAAGGCAACGCGGGCGCAGGCGGGGTGGGCACAGCAACGGGCGACGCAGGCTCAGATTTCTGAGCATCGCCTGAAAGTCCAGCACCGGTATCGGATGACGGAGCGAGAGCAACAGGCGCTACCGGAGACTGTGCAAGCTCTGCTGAGTGACTCGCGCGCTCCTCGGTGGCATCCACATCCATGGTTGCGTTCAGCGCTACCTCGGAATCGCGAAGTTCGGCAAACGGCAGTTCATAGCCTGCCAGGCTGGGGGGCGCAGGAACCGGTGGCACAGCTCCACCAAACAAACTGCCACGTCCATCAGCGACGTCCTGCGCCGCGTCGGATGGCATCGTGACGGCGGAATGCTCTTGCCTGGCCACATGAACGGCAGGGGAGTGATCATCCAAGCGGAGCGCCGTGTCCGGTATCACCACCGGCTCTGGAGCATCAGCAGGCGCTGTGACGGATGGCGATGCCTCAGCCTCCACCGCTGTCGCAGTCCGCGATGCACTGTGGGCTCTCCATGCAAACGGCGCGGCGACCTCCTTGCCCAAGACATCCGACGAGACTTCCGTGCGAGCCCCGGCAGTAAGAAAAGCAGGTACCGCAGGGCTGGGAATATCGAGCACCGGAGCAGCAGGTACATCACTGTCCATGCCATACGGAAATGCGTCCATGGCGGCGGTTGCGGCAACCTCGGTGACGGAGGTTGAAGCACTGCGGATGGCGGGAGTGCCTGCCTTGTCCACATCCTGCGGGGCAGGCGGGGGAACGGTGGGCGACTTGCCTCCCCCCCCAGGCTCCCAGTGCATCCGGCTTGCGCGCTATGGGCGCAGTGGGCGCGCGCAGGTCCGTGAGCGATACATCGGGCAGCAGCGGAGCCGGTGCCACAGGCAGCAAATGGGCCGAGGCATCGAATACCTCCTTGCATTGGCCGCAGCGCACCCATCCTTCAGAGATGCGCAATTGGTCCGCCACAACCTTGAAGGTGGTGGCGCAGGACGGGCAGCGGGTGATCTGGCTCATCAGCGAGCGATTGTAGAGGCCATGCCACGACTGCCAGAACAGCGCTCACGCACCTTTAGCGGCGCGCGGTCATCAAGATCCAGCCGTCTTCGGCATCCGCCACTTCCAGCGGCAGCCAGGGCGCGTAGGCCTCCTTGAGCTCATCCGCCTGGCGCTCCAGAATGCCTGCCAAAACCAGATTCCCACCCACAGCCACATAGCTACACAGCAGTGGGGCCAATACACGCAACGGAGTGGCCAGGATATTGGCCAGCACGGTCTGGTATTCGCCTTGCGCCTTGTCGGGCAGGCCCGCTTTCAGCGTGACCTGATTGGCCTGGGCGTTTTGCACCGTGGACTCCACGGCAGCCGGGTCGATATCCACCGCATCAATGTCCGTGGCACCGAACTTGGCAGCACCGATGGCGAGGATGCCGGAGCCACACCCGTAGTCCAGCACGCGCCCCAGCAGGTTGCCCTGCTCAGGTTGCGTTGCGCCATGGCGCGCAATCCAGCGCAGGCACATGCGCGTGGTGGGATGGGTGCCCGTGCCAAACGCCAAGCCAGGGTCCAGCCGGATGCTCCGCACTGCCTGGGCGGGCAACTCATGCCAGGTAGGCACGATCCAGAAATCCGGGGTGATGTCCACCGGCGCAAATTGCGACTGCGTCAGCCGCACCCAGTCCTGCTCGGGCACCTGGGTGACACCCAGCACCTGGCAGCCCACAAAAAAGTCCTGCACCACCAGCAACTGCTGCGCTTCACGGGCTGCCACCTCGGAGGGGAACAAGGCCACCACGCGGCTGCGTTGCCAGCCATCCTTGGGCGGAGGCATGCCAGGCTCGCCAAACAGCGCCTGTTCAGCGTCGGTCTGGGCATCGGCGTCTTCTACCGACACGGACAGCGCATCCAGCGCGTCCAGCGCATCGCTGACCGCTTCAATCCGGTCCTCGGGGCACATCAGACTCAGCTCAAACATAGGCGTCTCTCAGAAAAAGTGAAATGCTGGCACCCGTTGCCAGGAGCCAGCATGTGAATGACCTGCCGCGTGCCAGCTCAGCGTTTGTGCTGCGACAGCCACTCTTCCAGGTAGTGGATGTTGGTGCCGCCCGCCATGAACTTGGCGTCCACCATCAGCTCGCGGTGCAGCGGCACATTGGTGTTGATGCCTTCGATCACCGTCTCGGACAGGGCCGTGCGCATGCGGGCCAGCGCCTGCTCGCGCGTATCACCGTGCACGATGATCTTGCCGATCATCGAGTCGTAGTTGGGCGGCACAAAGTAGTTGGTGTAGGCATGCGAGTCCACGCGCACGCCGGGGCCACCTGGTGGATGCCAGGTGGTAATGCGCCCGGGCGAAGGGATGAACTTGTACGGGTCTTCCGCGTTCACCCGGCACTCGATGGCATGGCCACGGATCTCGATCTGGCGCTGGGTGAAAGGCAGCTTCTCGCCCGCCGCCACCATGATCTGCGTTTTCACGATGTCCACGCCCGTGATCCACTCAGTCACGGGGTGTTCCACCTGCACACGGGTGTTCATCTCGATGAAGTAGAACTCGCCGTTCTCGTACAGGAACTCAAACGTGCCCGCGCCCCGGTAGCCGATCTTCTTGCAGGCAGCGACGCAACGCTCGCCGATCTTCTCGATCAGCTTGCGAGGAATGCCTGGAGCTGGCGCCTCTTCGATCACCTTCTGGTGGCGGCGCTGCATGGAGCAGTCACGCTCGCCCAAATACACCGCATTGCGGTGCTTGTCGGCCAGGATCTGGATTTCGATGTGGCGTGGGTTCTGGAGAAACTTCTCCATGTACACCGCAGGATTGCCAAACGCAGCACCCGCCTCGGCCTTGGTCATCTGCACGGCATTGACCAGTGCGGCCTCGGTGTGGACCACGCGCATGCCACGGCCACCGCCGCCGCCTGCGGCCTTGATGATCACCGGGTAGCCCACTGCCTTGGCGATACGGCGGATCTGCACCGGATCGTCGGGCAACTCGCCCTCAGAACCCGGCACGCAGGGCACGCCTGCACGGATCATGGCCTGCTTGGCGGACACCTTGTCGCCCATGATGCGGATCGACTCGGGCGTGGGGCCGATGAACTGAAAGCCACTCTTTTCCACGCGCTCGGCAAAGTCGGCGTTCTCGGACAGGAAACCATAGCCGGGGTGAATGGCCTCGGCGTCGGTCACTTCGGCCGCCGAGATGATGGCGGGCATGTTGAGGTAGGACAGCGGCGAAGGCGCTGGGCCGATGCAGACGGCCTCTTCGGCCAGCTTGACATACTTGGCGTCGCGGTCGGCCTCGGAATAGACCATGACGGCCTTCACGCCCAGCTCATGGCAAGCGCGCTGGATACGGAGAGCAATCTCTCCGCGATTCGCAACAAGAATCTTCTTGAACATGAGCGCCTTATTCGATGACGAACAGCGGCTGTCCGTATTCCACGGCTTGGCCGTTCTCGCCCAGGATGCGGGTGACGGTGCCCGACTTGTCGGCCTCGATCTCGTTGAGGATCTTCATGGCCTCGATGATGCAGATGGTCTCGCCTTCCTTGACCTGGCTGCCCACTTCGACAAAAGCCTTGGCGCCAGGGCTGGACGAGCGGTAGAAGGTGCCCACCATGGGCGACTTGACGATGTGGCCGGTAGGCGCGGCGGCCGCAGGGGGTGCGGGCAATTCCGCCACAGGCGCGGCAGCAGGCGCAGCGGCAGGAGCTGCAACCGGGGCGGGCACATACTGCTGAACCACGGCACCACCGCTCTTGACGATGCGGACTTTGCCCTCGGCCTCGGTAATTTCGAGTTCGGACACGTTCGACTCGGACACGAGATCGATGAGGGTTTTGAGTTTTCGCAGATCCATGGAAGCTCCAACGGCTATAAAACTGAATAGGGCGCGAATTTACTCCAATTTCACCCTATCGCAGTCTTCCACACCCATTTTTCATGAACTTCGGCATGGGAATTGCCATTTCTCAGAGAGAGACGCACCCAGAAGGCCTGAAAGGGGGCTGCTTTTCGACGCGAACCCTCAGCCCATACCTGCCCAAAGCTGCAAGTCCTGGGTGGTCACTTGTCCCATTTTACGATGCAGCACCTTTCCCTCCTCACCAAGGACCACGGTGAAAGGCAGGCCTCCCGTCAGGTTGCCCAGCGACCGGCCCAGATCCGTGCCACCCAGTCCCGCCAGTCCCACAGGGAAATCCAGCGGGATACGCGTCAGAAACTTGCGTACCGCTGACGGCTGGTCAATGGCCAAACCCAGCACTTGCCAACCTTTGGCAGATTGTTCGCGATAGAAGGCGTTGAGCATGGGCAACTCTTCCACACAAGGCGGGCACCAGGTGGCCCAGAAATTGAGCAGCAACGGCTTGCCTGCCAATGACTTCATGGCCAAGGTGCCACCGGCGGGAGTGTCAAATTCAAGCCCCCAGAGCGCCTGCTCGGCCCCTTGCTCCACGGCGTGGGGCTGAAACTTCCACCATGCCAGGCCTGCGCCCCCCAAAGCGGCGGCACCTGCCACCCCGGCATACAAAAAGCGCCTGCGAGCGGCGTTGGGCGCGACGTCGCCAGGAGTCACAGGTTCGGGGGATTCAGCAGGCTGGGTCATGGGGTCGTGTTTTCTTGAAGCAAGCGGCGCACTGCCGTGATGTCACCACGCGGGGTTCGGCCCTTGGTGTCGGGCCGGAGCGCACCCCGCAGGTCGTCGAGGTCGTAAATCAGCAGGTGCACGCCGATCATTTCGTTGAGTTCGGGCGATTTGCTGCCAAGACTCAACGCCTCCACCGATTCACCGTGGAAGCCAGTGACCGTGCGGGGTTCATAATCCACATGATGATCGATCAGAGCGATCTCTGCCGATTTGGGGTCATCGCAGAACAACTGCAGGTAAATATCCGACAGGCGTGTGGCCGTTCCGTGCCATACCGCACCCGCCAGATGCGGCCGGAAAGCCGCCATGCGCTCCATCCACACCAGGGCCAGCTGGCGCAGTGCCCGCAGCTCGCGCGGCTGGGTGTCAGCACAGAAGAGCTGGATGTACTCGCGCACAGCCTCTTCCACTAGGTCGTTGTCCGGCAGCGGGGTACGGGCCGGCAAACCCATCTGCCGCAGCGCACGGCGCTTGGCGGGACCCCATTCCAGCCCTTCTTCCACCACCAGGCGGGCCGTGGCGTGGGCGATTTCTTCGCTCAAAGGTGTGTGCATGACAGACAGAGGCAACTAAGGACCCTGCATTGTGGCGCGAAGCCATGACAGCACGGGCGATGCCCCTCAGACACCCTTGGCAACCCCAACAACTGCTGCCCCGAAAGACTATTGTTTTGAGAGCAGCTCAGGCAGATGGAACAGGCGCCAGCTGCCACTTTTGCTTTGAACATTGCGCAGAACCCCGGCTTTAGAATCAGCGCCCATGCATATACACATACTGGGCATCTGCGGCACGTTCATGGGAGGCTTGGCGGCCCTTGCGCGCGAGGCGGGCCACAAAGTGACGGGCTGCGACGCCGGGGTCTATCCCCCCATGAGCGACCAGCTCCGCGCGTTGGGCATCGACCTGATCGAAGGCTTCGGCGCCGACCAGCTTGCGCTCCGGCCCGACATGTTTGTGGTGGGCAACGTCGTGAGCCGCGCCAGGCTGGCCGATGGCTCCCCCAAGTTTCCGCTGATGGAAGCCATTCTGGACGCCGGACTGCCCTACACCAGCGGGCCCCAATGGCTGGCCGAGCACGTGTTGCAGGGCCGCCATGTACTGGCCGTGGCTGGAACCCATGGCAAGACCACCACCACATCGATGCTGGCGTGGATTCTGGAGTCTTCCGGGCAGCAACCGGGCTTTCTGATCGGCGGGGTGCCGCTGAACTTTGGCGTGTCCGCACGCCTGGGCGCTGCACAGCGCCCCGCCCCCGCCGCCGCGCCGCTCGGGGCCGCGCCGCTGTTCGTGATCGAGGCCGACGAATACGACACCGCCTTTTTCGACAAACGCAGCAAGTTCGTGCACTACCGGCCCCGGACGGCTGTGTTGAACAATCTGGAGTTCGACCACGCGGACATCTTTGACGACCTGGCGGCCATCGAACGCCAGTTCCACCATCTGGTGCGCACCGTGCCGCCGTCGGGGCGCGTGGTGGTCAATGGGCTGGAAGAAAGCCTGGCACGTGTGCTGCACACCGGCTGCTGGAGCGAAGTGACCAGCTTTGGTGCTGCAGTCAGCGACCTTCACGCGGTGGGTGACCCGCAGGCTTTTGATGTGGTGCACCAAGGGCAAACCGTCGCGCGTGTGGAATGGTCGCTGACCGGCGTGCACAACCAGCACAATGCGTTGGCAGCCATGGCAGCGGCCCACCATGTGGGCGCGGCGCCCGAGCAGGCGGCAGCCGCGTTGGGCAGTTTTCAGAACGTCAAGCGGCGCATGGAGCTGCGCGGCACAGCGGGCGGCGTGGCCGTGTACGACGACTTTGCCCACCATCCCACCGCATTGCGTACCACCCTGGACGGCTTGCGCCGCACCCTGGGCCCGGGTGCCCGCATCCTCGCTGTGTTCGAGCCCCGCAGCAACACCATGAAACTGGGCGCGATGAAAAGCCAACTGCCCTGGGCCCTGGAGCCGGCCGACCTGGCCTTTTGCCACACAGCTGGGCTGGACTGGGATGCCGCGCAGGCTCTGGCACCACTGGGCGTCGGCCCCGGACAGCGCGCCCAGACGGCCCCGGACATCGATACGCTGGTGGCCCTGGTCACCCAGGCCGCGCGCCCGGGCGACCATGTGGTGTGCATGAGCAATGGCGGTTTTGGCGGCATCCACGCCAAACTGCTGCAAGCACTACAAAAATAATAGCTGCCAGCATATATTCCACTAACGCTAGCAGCCGATTTCTAGCCAATGGTGGTCAAAATGTGACTGCCATGCCCGGCACGTCCACGCGCACGATAGGCTTGGCCAGCGCGGCACTGGAGGCGCGCGCAAAGTCGCGGGACCACACTGGGTCCTGCATCAGCGCCGCACCGGCTGCGCGTGCCACGGTCAGCACCTTGTCGGCCAGCAGCACCTTGCCGCTGGCGCGCAAGGGCTCGCAGTCCAGCGCGATGAACTGGTCGTCGAGCCAGCGCCGACCCACCTCGTGGGCCATGGGCTCGGCACCCTCCAGATCAAAACGGTATTCCTGATTCGCGGCCAATTTGACCGACACTTCGCTGTGCATGATGGATCGCCTTTCTGCGTTTTTGCGGAGACTCGGGCCAGCAGCTGCACGTGGTGTGCAGCGATAGGCCCAAGTTTAGATCTTGCGACAGGTCTGACGATCAGCGGGCGCGACGCGCCTTGACGGAGTCCGACAGCTCGGCCAGCGCCTGCAGCGAAGCGTCCCAGCCCAGGCAGGCGTCGGTGATGCTCTTGCCGTATTCGAGTGCCGAAGGATCGTCCTTGCCGGGTGTGAACTTCTGGGCGCCTGCCGTCAGGTGGCTTTCGATCATCAGGCCGAAGACGCTGCGCGAACCGCCCGCCACCTGGGCCGCCACATCGCGGGCCACGTCCAGCTGCTTTTCGTGCTGCTTGCTGCTGTTGGCATGGCTGCAGTCCACCATCAATGTGGCGGGCAGCTTGGCGGCTTCGAGGTCTTTGCAAGCCGCGGCCACACTGGCAGCGTCGTAGTTGGGCGTCTTGCCGCCGCGCAAAATCACGTGGCAGTCCTTGTTGCCCTTGGTGTTCACGATGGCGACCTGGCCGTTCTTGTGCACCGACAGGAAGTGGTGGCCCCGGCTGGCCGACTGGATGGCGTCGGTGGCGATGCGGATGTTGCCGTCCGTGCCATTCTTGAAGCCGATGGGGGCCGAGATGCCGGAGGCCAGCTCGCGGTGCACCTGGCTTTCGGTGGTGCGTGCGCCAATCGCGCCCCAGCTGATCAGGTCGCCGATGTACTGGGGCGAAATCACGTCCAGGAACTCGCTGCCGGCAGGCATGCCCAGGCGGTTGATCTCGATGAGCAGCTGGCGCGCAATGCGCAGGCCTTCGTCGATGCGGTAGCTCTCGTCGAGGTAGGGGTCATTGATGAGCCCCTTCCAGCCCACGGTGGTGCGTGGCTTTTCGAAGTACACGCGCATCACGATCTCGAGCGTGTCAGCGTACTGGGTGCGCACAGCCATCAGGCGGCGGGCGTACTCGACAGCGGCGGCGGGATCGTGGATAGAGCAAGGGCCAATCACCACTAGCAGGCGGTCGTCCTTGCCCGCCATGATGTTGTGGATGTTCTTGCGGGTCTGGGTGATCAGCGACTCAACCGGCGTGCCGCCGATCGGGAAGAAGCGGATCAGATGCTCGGGAGGAGGCAACACGGTGATGTCCTTGATACGTTCGTCGTCGGTCTGGCTGGTTTTTTCGACGCTGCGGTACCAGGCATCGCTGGTGGGGTTGGTAGTGGCCGTCATGGTTGCTTCCTCGTGGAGTCGGTTGGAGTGGATGGAAAAACGGGAGGGCTGAAAAACAAAAACCGCCGGGCTTTGCAGCGTCGGCGGTTGGTATGGGGAGGTTGTGTGTGCTTGCGCGTTTTCCTCTCATCCGCCGGGGACCGAGATAAAAAACCAAAAATAAAACGCGCTGCGAACTTGCATGGAAAGCAATGTAGCACAGGAGTGCGGCAGTTCAGCACCCTCGGCATGTTGCAAATGCACGACATCCACCTGCCCCAAAAGCGCCAGACCAGAGCGATTCACCGGCGCCCCCCCCGAAACCATGCACGCAAGCGCTGCAACGCCGAGGGCTTGCGCGGCGGCTGCACGTCTTGCAAGTCGCTCGCAGGATTGCTCTGGTGCTCGTACATGTCGATGAGCAGCAGCGCTTCGCCCAAGGTCCGCCAGGCCAGCAGCTCGAACTGGTCAAAGCTTTCGCTTTCTTTGGTGCTGCGCCGCTCCAGCATCAGTTGCCAGTCTGCAATGGCGTTGCGCAGCTCGCGCAGTGCACGCTGGTAGGCGCCAAACTCGTACAGCGCGTGCCACGCTGAGCCCAGGCCAGTCAAAAACAGCTGATGTTCACGCGCGCTGTGCGACAAGGTCACCACGCGGCGCGTGATCTCGGTGGTGTCCGTACTGGTGCGGCGGATGCGAACTGCCTCGTCGATCTGCGAGGACAACGCACCAAGGCTGTCACGCAGCTGGCGCGAGTCCTCGTCGGCAACGCCCTCGCGCAAAAAGCGGCTGATGTCTCCAAACGACTGGAGCGTCAGCAATTGACTGGGGCGCGTGGCAGGCATGGTGTCACCCATTGTGCGCTGGCCGACGCGCAGTACAAGCCCCGAAAAGCGGGTGAAAACGCGAAGTCACGCACCACCCCAGGTCTGCCGGCAGGCTGCCAACGCTACCCTCAGGCCGTACCGCCCACCGTCAAGCCTTCGATGCGCAGCGTGGGTTGCCCCACGCCCACGGGCACGCTCTGGCCTTCCTTGCCGCAGGTACCCACGCCGCTGTCGAGGCGCATGTCGTTACCGATCATGGTCACCTTCTTGAGCGACTCGGGGCCGCTGCCGATGATGGTGGCGCCCTTGACGGGGTACTGGATCTTGCCGTTTTCCACCCAGTACGCTTCGCTGGCCGAGAACACGAACTTGCCCGAGGTGATGTCCACCTGCCCGCCGCCGAAGTTGCTGGCGTACAGGCCCTTCTTGATGCTGGCGATGATCTCTTGCGGGTCCTTGTCGCCGCCCAGCATGTAGGTGTTGGTCATGCGCGGCATGGGGATGTGGGCATAGCTTTCGCGGCGGCCGTTGCCGGTGGGTGCCACACCCATCAGGCGTGCGTTCAGCGAGTCCTGGATGTAGCCCTTCAAGATGCCATCCTCGATCAGCACATTGCGCTGGCTGGCATGGCCTTCGTCATCCACGTTCAGCGAACCTCGGCGGTCGGCAATGGTGCCGTCGTCCAGCACAGTGACACCCTTGGCCGCCACACGCTGGCCAATGCGGCCACTGAACGCGCTGGAGCCCTTGCGGTTGAAGTCGCCTTCCAGCCCGTGGCCGATGGCCTCGTGAAGCAGGATACCGGGCCAGCCTGAGCCCAGCACCACGGTCATCTCGCCCGCCGGGGCGGGGCGCGATTCCAGATTGACCAGGGCCGCGTTCACGGCCTCGTCAACGTACTTACCCATTTGCTCGTCGTCGAAGTAGGCGAGACCAAAACGACCACCGCCGCCAGCAGAGCCCATCTCACGTCGGCCGTTCTGCTCGGCAATCACCGTGACCGACAGCCGCACGAGCGGTCGCACATCGGCCGCCAGGGTGCCATCGGCGCGCGCCACCAGCACCACGTCGTATTCACTGGCCAGCCCCGCCATCACCTGCGCCACGCGCGGGTCCTTGGCCCGGGCGCGCTGCTCCAGCCGCTCCAGCAGCGCCACCTTGGCCGTGCTGTCCAGCGAGGCAATCGGGTCCACGCCCGGGTACAGGCTGCGGCTGGATGCTACCTTTTTAGGAGCTACCCGCACTTTGCCTGCGTTCGCTATAGACGAAATAGACCGTACGGTGCGCGCTGCGTCCAGCAGCGATGCCTCGGAGATGTCGTCCGAATAGGCAAAGGCCGTCTTCTCGCCACTGACAGCACGCACCCCCACGCCCTGGTCGATGCTGAAGGAGCCTGTCTTGACGATGCCCTCTTCCAGGCTCCAGCCTTCACTGCGGGTGTACTGGAAGTACAGGTCTGCATCGTCCACTTGGTGGGTGCGGATCTCGGCCAGTGCGCGGGCGAGGTGGCCTTCGTCCAGGCCAAAAGGGGTCAGCAGCAGTTCACGGGCAACATCAATGCGCTGGCTGGTGGCCGCACGCTGGGGCGCGGCAGTGGTGGAGCGGAAAGTCATCGAAGCATTTTAGGCGCCTGACCAGCCCCTGCCCGTGTGGAGCCCACATGTCCCTATTTGACCCTGGCGCCCCGTCAGCGCCGCCCCCGCCGCCTTACGCGGCGGTCTGGTCATCCAGGCCGGCCTCGGTCGCATGGGCCTGCACCGACTCGATGCCCGCGTCCCGGGCCTTGGCACCGGAGTACATCTGGCTTTGGCCAATCACCTGGCCATTGGCGGCCTTCAACGTGAAATATGGCGCTCCGTTCTTGGCACTGAGCCTGCCAAAACGGCCATCGTTCGGAGCGTTCTTGCGCACCGCCTCGATACCACCCAGCGCGCTGGCTCGAGACTCGTACATCTCGCTGGTCAGGATGACCTGACCGTTGGCGGCCAGCAGGTTGAAGACAAACTTGTCGTTTTTCGACTTCTTGAGCTCGAACTTCGCCGCCATGGGGAAACCCTCCGGATGCTGAGCGGCCAAAACACGGTTGGCCAGCCGGTTTGTACCCCGAGGGCGTGTTCCAGGCAACCAGGCCCACAAGGCCCTACAGTGCTGCCGGGAGAGGATCCTTGGTTTCCTGCTTCTGGGATCGCGCCACCGACATCAGGATGCCCAGTGCCAGCCCTAGCGTCACCATGGCGGTGCCGCCATAGCTGATGAAGGGCAAGGGGACGCCCACCACCGGAAGGATGCCACTCACCATGCCCATGTTCACAAAGGCATAGGTGAAAAAGATCATAGATACCGCGCCCCCCATGAGGCGGCCAAACAAGGTGGTGGCGCCTGCGGCAATGGCCAGCCCCCGCCAGACCAGCAGCAGAAAACACACCAGCAGGAACAAGTTGCCCGCCAAGCCAAACTCTTCCGAATAGGCGGCAAAAATGAAGTCGGTGGTGCGCTCGGGGATGAACTCCAGGTGGGTCTGAGTACCCGCCATGAAGCCCTTGCCCCACAGGCCGCCCGAGCCGATGGCGATCATGCCCTGGATGATGTGAAAGCCCTTGCCCAGCGGGTCGCGGGTGGGGTCCAGCAAGGTGCAGATGCGCTGCTGCTGGTAGTCGTGCAGCACCACCCATCGCACGCCATCCGCGCACAGCTGGTCGCCCAGCAGCACCAGGGTGGCAATGCCCACACCGCCAATCAGCACCGGGGGCAGGATCAGCTTCCAGGAGAGGCCCGCAAAAAAGATCACTGAGAGCCCCGCCGCCAGCACCAGCAGCGACGTACCGAGGTCGGGCTGCTTCATGACCAGACCCACCGGAACCGCCAGCAGCAGGCCCGCCGCAGCAAAGTCCAAGGGACGCAGCGTGCCCTCGCGCTTCTGGAACCACCAAGCCAGCATCAGTGGCATGGCGATCTTGAGGATTTCGCTGGGCTGGATCACGATACCCACGTTGATCCAGCGCGTGGCCCCTTTTTTGGTGATGCCAAACAGCGCCACCGCCACCAGCAGGGCCACCCCGGTCAGGTACAGCGGCACGGCGCAAGCCATGATTTTCTGGGGGGGCACCTGGGCCACCATGAACAGGATGGCTCCTGCAATCAGCATGTTGCGCCCGTGGTCCACAAACCGCGTGCCGTGGTCATAACCCGACGAATACATGGCCAGCAACCCCGCGCTGGCCAGCATCAGCACGAGCAACAGGAGGGGAAGGTCAAAGCCCCGGAACAGGGGTGCCAGACGCTGGACGAGCGTGGGCTTTTCAAAAACGACGGCCATTCCCCGATTATCGGGGGATGCCGGGCTTCAGAGCAGCCAACGCCCCGGCAGAGAGATCGCCGACAGCGGCACTACCCTGCCTGCCGAAAGGCCATCACGGCCTGGTTGCGCAGGGTGCGCAGCAGGCCCAGGGCCTTGTCATCCACCACAATGCCCCCCGGTGTGGCCTGATCGGCATAGATGAGGGCAAAGGGCTGCCCCTTGATTTGCAGCGGCAGCAGCAGGAACGACGGTGCATTGACGCCCTTGCGGTACCACTCGGGCAGCCGCGCCTGCATGCGGCGCTCGGTGGCGTCGTTGATCAAGGTGTCTGCACCGCGCAGGCACACGGCGGCAAACAGGTCGCCCTGGGCCTTGAGGGGTACCTTGAGGGCCCGCACGGCCACCTCGCTGCCCTCCCCCAAGCCGAAGCGGCCGGTCAACATGTCGGTGCGGGCCTCGCGCAGGCAAAACACCATGCGCCGGAAACCCAGCGCGCGGAACATGGTCTCCAGGATCATGCGCAGTACGTCGTTGAGCTGAAAACTCTCGACCATGGCATTGGTGATGTCCTGAATGCCTGCCGCCAGCACCTCATTGACCTGCGCCACCGACACCGCCCCTCCGGCCTGGGACTCCAGCACGGCAGGCAGGGGCTGGGTTTCGTTCACGCGCAACTCGTGGGCGCCCAGCGCGTCATCGGGGGCCACAGACGCACCCGCAGCCGACGGCAGCTTGAGCAGGCGGGCGGCTGGTGTGTCCGGTGCCACGCGCAGATCCAGCGCCTCGGCCAGTGCCACCAGCTTGTGGCGCGCACGCAGGGTGGCTTCGGCAATGGCCTCAGCCGACAGCGCCAGCGTGCGTGCGTAGCGCGTGCCCACATGGCCCAGCTGCCCCTCCAGCTGAGCAGGTTCGCAAAACAGCAAGGCGCTGGCGACCTCGTTGGCTGCCATGGCCGCCCAGCGCAGGCGCTCCACCCCCTGCTCGGGCGCGCGCTGCATGGGTGAGCCCAGCGGCTTGCGCATGCAGCGCTGCAGGCTTTCGGGCAGACCCCAGACGCGCGCCACGCCCACTCCCAGATCCTCAAACCCCAGGCCCAGCACCTGTACCGACGCAGCCTCTTCCCCGCCCTCCATGCGCCCCGAGGCCACCAGGCTGCGCACCTGCCGGGCCTCTTCAGGAAAGTAGAACTCGCACAGCATGCGCCCCAGGTTCTGGAACATCGCCCCGATGAAGGCCTCCTCGGCCGCCTGGCTGGTGCTGCACAGCTCGGCCGCGACCGAGCCCGCCATCATGGCGCGCAAAAATTCCTCGCGCATCTGGCTGGCATGGGCCTTGTCCTGCATGTGGTCCAGCAACACCAGGCTCAGCGCCATGTTCCGCACTGCATTGAAGCCCACCAGGCTCACCGCGCGCGACACGGTGCTGATGGTGCCCCGGCTGGCGTGGGCGTAATGCACGCTATTGACCAGACGCAGCAGCTTGTTGGTGAGCGCCACGTCTTTCAGGATCTCGTGGGTCAGGTCGCTGATGCTGTCGTCTTCCGAATTGGCCACCCGCTGGATGCGGGCCACAGAATCCGACAAGGCCGGGAAGTCGCTCTTGTGGCGCATGCGCCGCAGCAAAAAGTCCAGCGTGGCGTTGCTCGCGGCCGATGGCGCACTGGCCGGAGCCGCCCAGGCGCGCAGCGCATCCCGAAAGTCCGCCGCCGTGGCGTAGCGCTGCGCGGGATCGCGTGCCATGGCCCGCTGCAGGATGGCGCGCAGGCCGTCGTCCACGCCCGGCCCCAGGTCGGCGGGCAGCGCCAGGTTTTCGTTGGCAATGCGGTACAGCGCCTGCCAGGTGTCTTTTTGGTGGATGAGGGGGCGCCCCGTCAGCATCTCGATGAGCACCAACGCGGCGGAATACACGTCCATCCCCGGGGTGGGCGCAGCGCCCGCCGCCGCCTCCGGTGCCATGTAGGCGGGCGTGCCGCTGGCCAGCTGTGCATCGGGCGCGGCCTGCACGGGGGCCGCCATGCCAAAGTCCATCACCCGGGCGTGCCGGTGCGCATCGATCATGATGTTGGACGGCTTGAGATCGCGGTGCACGATGCCCGCCTGGTGGGCGGCATGCAAGCCATCAAGCACATCCACCAAAAGTGCCACGGCGTCATGCGGCGTACAGCGCCCCTGCTGGGCCAGGTGTTCGGCCAGCGTGTGGCCTGGCACGTACTCAAACACGATGTAGGGCTGCGAGCCCTGCACGTCGGCCTCGAACACCGGCACGATGTAGGGGTGGGCCAGGCGCCCCACGTGGCGGGCCTCGCGCAGCCACTGCTCCAGCACGGAGGGGTCCTGGTCCTGCATGGGGCGCATGAGTTTGATGGCCACCTCGCGCTGCAGACGGGGGTCCAGCGCCAGCCACACGGTGGCCTGGGCGCCTCGGCCCAGCTGCTTCTTGAGCTCAAACCGACCCAGCGAGGCAGGCGGCTTATCGCCTGATCCGAGCGCCCATCGTCTGGCAGTGGAAAGCGGGGCAAAATCGGTCATGGTGCGGGTAGCAAAACCAGGCGCCGCACGGTGTGGCGCCCCGGTACGCACATCTTATGCCTGCGCCAGCCCGGTTAAAGCAGTGATTCCCCTGCCCCGATCACTTTCTGTCTCATGACTACCACCCACCTGCTGTATCTGCACGGTTTTCGCTCGTCCCCCTCGTCGTCCAAGGCCCGCCAGACTGCGGCCTACATGGCAGCCCACCACCCCTCCGTGACCTTCTGGTGCCCCCAGTTGCCGCCATCGCCGCGGGCCGCCATGGCGCTGGTGGCGCAGGGCATTGCCGGTTGGCCCCGGCCATCCATGGCCGTGATCGGCTCTTCGCTGGGCGGCTTCTACGCCAGCTGGGTGGCGCAGCACGCGGGTTGCCCCAGCGTGATGCTCAACCCCGCCGT
The DNA here is from genome assembly GCF_007993815.1 of Acidovorax delafieldii. Lineage (GTDB taxonomy): Bacteria > Pseudomonadota > Gammaproteobacteria > Burkholderiales > Burkholderiaceae_C > Acidovorax > Acidovorax delafieldii. The sequence continues at coordinate 117,056 of NZ_VJWE01000015.1, read as the reverse complement.
GGACCCGGCACGCGACCTGGCCCGCCACATCGGCGAGCAAACCAGCTGGCATGACCCGAGCGAGCGGTTTTATTTTCTGCCGGAGTACATCGACGAGTTGCAGGCCCTGGACATGCGGGGTCGCTCGCCCGCAGCCCCTGAGCTGGCTATCGTTGCCAAGGGCGACGAAGTGCTGGACTGGCGCGAGATGGTGGGGCGCTACCCGCAGGCCAAGCAGGTGGTACTGGAGGGAGGCGACCACGCGCTGGGCAACTATGCGGACTACCTGCCCTTGGTGAGCCAGTTCCTGCGGCTGGCCTGAATGCGCGGAGGCCGTCCGCCGCGCCTCCGTTCAGGGCTTGAGGTGTGACGAAATCCGCCAACCCTGCTCCCGCCACCGCTCATAGTCCACCGGGTACGCAGCACGGTATCGCTTGAGGTGAAACGCCGCCTCGTCGTCCAGCCCCAGCATCGTGGCGCTTTCGATCAGCGGCTCGATCACCCGGGGTTCGGGCGAGAAGTGCAGCAGCTTGTTGGCCACGGCAAAGACTTGGCCCGCGTTGCTGGGCGAAAGCTCGATGGTGGTCAGCAGCGCAAAATCGACCTGATCGGTGAAGAAGGGGGTGTTACCCACCTTGCGAACGGTGTCCTGGCGCAGGGACGGCGGCCGGTCGGCGAGCGGTTTGTACAACTGGCCGACGCGATAAAAATCCCAGCCCACGTAGGCCCCTGTTGCCAGCGCGGCCACGATAATGCCGGCCGCCCCCCGGCGTGCGCCCAGCGAGCGTGCCCAGCCGGGCAGCTGCCAGCGCCACAGCAACGCGACGGCCAGCACCGTGACCAGCTGGAACGGCCCGTACCACAACGGAAACTCCAGCAGGCTGTGCAGACCCAGCGGCGCCAAGATGCCCCAGGCCAGTTGCCGCGCTGGATCGGTCTCGCGCCAGGGCTTTTCGCGCAGCACCCACACCACCACCGCGGCGCAAAAGATCAGCGCCACCGGCACGCCCAGCTCCACCGCAAGGTGCAGGGGCAGGTTGTGGGCGTTGTCCAGCAACACACAAAACCGCTCGCCCGGGAACACGGTGACGTAGTGCGCGTAGTCCAGCTCCCCCCAGCCCCAGCCCACCCAGGGCTTTTGGGCGATCAGGTGCAGCACATTGGCCCACAGCACGCGGCGGCTGGTGCAACCAGGCTCTTCGTCGAGGATGCGCACAAACAGTCCGTCCGATGCAAACCCGGTCCAGTCCAGCAGCAAGCGGGGCAGCAGCCAGGCCGCTGCGCCATACAACACCAGCCCCACCAATCCCAGCCCCAGGACCAGGCGCCCCCACGACACGCGCCAGCACAACATCAGCCCCAGCATTAAGAGCCACTGAGCGGCCCCGGTACGCGATGCCGTGGCGGCACTCGACATCGCCAGCAAGGCCAGCCCCCAGGCCACCAGCAACCCCGTCAACCACCCGGGCCAGGTTTTCCCACCCTGCACGGGGGTGGCAACGCCGCGGTGTTCCAGATGGGCCTGCATCTGAGCCAGGGCCCACAGCAGCGCCCAGACGCCCAGACTCAACAGCGTGGCCTGCTGATTGCGCTGGCGCAGGTTGCCAATGGCCTGCCCCAGTGTGGAGGGCTGCACTCCTGGCAGGCCAGGGTCCCCCAGAAAGTACTGCAGCAGCCCGATGACTGCACTGATCAGTGCCACTACGAGAAGGCCGGCCGCCAGCATCCGGCTCGACACCAGGGCTGACGCAACCACGGTCTCCCCTTCCTGATACCGCCCAGGCGAACTGCCGCAGCGAGCCAGGGCCAGCAGCACCAGCACCGCGCCGCAGCCCCAGGACGCCAGCAGGGGCCAGAAGTTGTTGATGGGGGCCTGCGTGAAGCAGAACAGGAACGGCAGCGCCAGTGCCAGCAGTGTCAGCGGCGTGGCCATGGTGGCAAAGGGCATGGGATGGCAGGTCGGGCAGAAAGGGCGCGCCGTGGATCATATGCGCGGCTGCCCGGGTACCCGCTGGCGCCCATGGGACAATCGCCGCCATGCACGCATTGTTTGAAGAAGCCGGCAAATTTCTCGCCGGCCGTATCCTGTCCGAAGCCGATACCTCCGCCCAAGTGGAGCTGGACTCGGGCAAACGGGTCAAGGTCAAGGCCGCCCACATCCTCCTGAAGTTCGAAAAACCCGCCCCGGCAGAACTCGTCGCCCAGGCCCAGGCCGTGGCCGAGACCATCGAGCTGGACCTGGCCTGGGAGTTCGCGCCCGAAGACGAATTTGGCTTTGCCGACCTGGCGCGAGACTATTTCTCCGAGAACGCCACGCTGGCCCAGCAGGCCGGTGCGCTGTTCCGCCTATACGACGCGCCCCACTACTTCCGCCGCGCGGGCAAGGGCCGCTTCAAGAAGGCCTCGGCCGAGATCCTGCAGCAGGCGCTGGCCGCCATCGAGAAGAAAAAGGCCATCCTGGCGCAGATCGACGAGTGGGCCGCAGCGCTCGGACGCGGCGAATGCCCGCAGCCCATCCGCGACCAGCTCTACAAGATCTTGTTCAAGCCGGACAAAAACGCGCCCGAATACAAGGCCGTGGTCGAGGCCAGCCGCGCCACGCACACCGCACCGCTGGACCTGCTGCAAAAAGCGGGCGCCATCGATTCGGCCTACCAGTTCCACTGGAAGCGCTTTCTGTTCGAGAACTTCCCCAAGGGCACGGGCTTTCCCGCGCTCACGGCGCCCGTCATTGCCGACGAGCTGCCGCTGTCGTCCGCCCAGGCGTACTCCATTGACGATTCGCAGACCACCGAAATCGACGATGCGCTGTCGGTACAAGGCCTGGGCACCGGCACCGTGGTGCTGGGCATCCACATCGCCGCACCCGGCCTGGCCATCCAGCCCGGCAGCGCCATCGACCAGCTCGGCCGCGCGCGCCTGTCCACGGTGTACATGCCGGGCTACAAGATCACCATGCTGCCGGATGACGTGGTGCAGACCTACACGCTGGACGAAGGCCGCGCCAACCCGGCCGTGTCTCTATATGTGACCATCGACGAGGCCACGCTGGAGTTCAAGGGCTCCGAGACCCGGCTGGAGCGCGTGCATGTGGCCGCCAACCTGCGCCACGACCTGCTCGATGCGGTGGTGACCGAAGAATGGCTCACCAACCCCGCGTTTGAACACCAAAACGACCCGCAGCGCTTGTCCGAATTGCGCCCGCAGCTATCCTTTTTGCACCGCCTTGCCAAGGACCTCAAGGCCCGTCGCGAAGTGGTGCGTGGCAAGCCCGAGAACTTCAACCGGCCGGACTACAACTTCCGCCTGGTCGGCAACAACGGTGCCGAGCCCACGGGCGATGAACAAGTGCAGATCAGCGTGCGCCAGCGCGGCGCGCCGCTCGACCTGATCGTGGCCGAGGCCATGATCGTGGCCAACAGCACCTGGGGCAGCTGGATGGCCGAGCTGGGCGTGCCTGGCATCTACCGCAGCCAGGCCAGCATGGCGCCGGGCGTGAAGGTGCGGATGGGCACCAAGGCGCTGCCGCATGCAGGCATCGGTGTCAAAGCCTATTCGTGGGCCACATCACCCCTGCGGCGCTACACCGATCTGGTCAACCAGTGGCAGATCATTGCCTGCGCCCGCCATGGCAAGACGGCCGCGCTGGCCGCGCCCTTCAAGCCCAAGGACGCCGACCTGTTCTCCATCATCAGCAGCTTTGACGCCGCCTACAGCGCCTACAACGGCTACCAGGCCGGCATGGAACGCTTCTGGACGCTCAAATACGTGGAGCAGAACGGCATCACCGAACTGAACGCCACGGTCTTCAAGGAAGGCCCGGGCGGCAGTTTCCTGGTGCGGGCAGACGATATTCCGCTGGTCTTCCCCGTGCTGGGCGCGCAGAACCTGCCGCGCGGTGCGCACCTCAAGGTCAAGCTGGGCGAAGTGGACGAGATCACCCTCGACATCCACGGCACCGTGATCGAGCGCCTGGACGACCCCGCCGACACCAGCGACGATGGCCCCGTGGACGACGCCGAGGACGACGACACCGTGGCGGGGCCCATCGCCATTGCCGTGGACGTGAACGAGGCCCCCGCCGACGCCACTGCAGCAGCACCGGCCGCCTAAGCCCCGGACAGCCCCTGATAATTGCCGGCGATGAAACTCCCTGCCTTCCTCCGCACCTTCAGCACGCTGCAGCTGGCGCTGGGCGTGTCCATCGCCGTACACGCTGCACTCATCTCCGTGCGCTTCATTGACCCCGAGGGCTTCAACCGGGTGTTCCAGGACACGCCGCTCGAAGTCATCCTGGTCAACGCCAAGTCGAACGAGCGGCCCGACAAGGCCCAGGCGATTGCCCAGGCCAACCTGGCAGGTGGTGGCGATGCAGAGAAGGGCCGGGCCACCAGCCCCTTGCCCTATTCGGCCCTGACCACCATCGGTGACGACTACGAAGAAGCCCAGCGCAAGATGGACGCGATGCAGGAGCAGCAGGCCCAGCTGCTGGCCCAGTTGCGCAAGCAGCTGGCCACCATGCCCGCGCCCGATCTGCGCCAGGCCAGCCAGAGCGGAGAACAGGCCAGCGAGCAGGAAAAGCGCCGCCAGCTGGTCAAGCTGCTGGCCGAGATAGAAAAACGCATCAACGAAGAAAACTCGCGCCCCAAGAAGCGCTACATCAGCCCCGCCACCCGCGAGGAAGCCTACGCCGTGTACTACGACGCGCTGCGCCGCAAGGTCGAGGACAAGGGCACCGAAAACTTCCCGGAGCAGGGCGGGCGCAAGCTGTACGGCGAGCTGACGATGATCGTCACCGTCAACCACGACGGCCGCGTGCTAGGCACGGAGATCGTGCAGGGCTCAGGCAACGGCACGCTGGACCGCCGCGCCGAAGCCATTGCCCGCGCCGCAGGGCCGTTTGGCGCCTTTGATGCCGAGATGCGCAAGAAGGCCGACCAGATCGCCATGGTGGCGCGCTTCAAGTTCACCCGCGACCAGACCCTGGAAACCGTTGTGAAGTAACTGCCCGGCGGGTGCGCAGCGAGGCCCTTCTCGCCGGCCGCCAAGGCCTCCACGCCCACCTGCCCGCCCCACAGAACACACCGCACGGCCGCCCGTACCGCCAGCCCCACGCCGCCCTAGCCACCCATGACATCCCCCGCCTCCCCTGCCGACCTGTACTGCGTGATGGGCAACCCGGTCGCCCACAGCCGCTCGCCTGCCATCCACGCCCGTTTTGCCGAGCTGACCGGTGAACACATTGCCTACGAACGCCGCCTGGTGCCCATGGACGGGTTTGCCCAAGGCGTGCGCGCGTTCGCGGCAGAGGGCGGGCGCGGCTGTAACGTCACCGTGCCCTTCAAGACCGACGCACCGGGCCTGGCGACCGAGTGCAGCGAACGCGTGCGGCTGGCGGGCGCAGCCAACACGCTCACCTTTCGCGCCGACGGCAGCATCTACGCCGACAACACCGACGGCCTGGGCCTGGTGGCAGACATCACGCACAACGCAGGGCTGTCGCTGGCCGGGCGCGACGTACTGCTGGTGGGTGCCGGTGGCGCAGCCGCTGGTGTGCTGGGCCCGCTGCTGCTGGCAGGCGCCCGCCACATCACCGTGGCCAACCGCACCCTGGCCAAGGCGCAAGCGCTGGTGCAGTCGCACAGCGCACTGGCAGCGCTACAAAAAGCAGAGCTGTCAGCACAAAATCCACTAGCGCTAGCGGCCAATTTCGATGTGATCATCAACGCCACGGCCAGCAGCCTCTCTGGCGGCGGTGTGCCGGTCCCCGCCAGCGTGCTGCGCCCGGGCGCTCTGGCCTACGACATGATGTACGGCCCCGCAGCGCAAGGCTTCATCGACTGGGCGCGCCAGCACGGTGCGGAGCCCCGTGACGGCCTGGGCATGCTGGTGGAACAGGCCGCTGAAGCCTTCTCGCTGTGGCGCGGTGTGCGCCCGCCTTCGGCCCAGGTGCTGCGCGAAATGCAGCAATCCATTGCGGCCTGAGCCCCGAGGACGCCCCGATGAAAGCCGTGCTGCGCTGGCTGGGACTGCTGGTGATCGCCTTCGTGGCGTTGCAGCTGTTCTTCGTGCTGCGCATTGCCGCCATGGTGGCGATCAACCCCCAATCCACCACCTTCCAGCGCTCTGAAGCCTGGACGCTGCTGGCCAGCAAAGGCCACGTGCCCTGGCGCCAGCAATGGGTGCCGTACGCGGACATCTCCGACCACCTCAAGCGCGCCGTCATCGCCTCGGAAGACGATGGTTTTGTGAACCACGATGGCGTGGACTGGAACGCCATCGAAAAAGCCTGGGAGCGCAACGCCAAGGCCGAAGCCCTGGCCAGCAAGGCGCAGGCCCGTGCCCCCGAGCGCCCGGTGCGTGCGCCCAAGATCCGGGGTGGCTCCACCATCACCCAGCAGCTGGCCAAGAACCTGCTGCTGTCGGGCGAACGCACGCTGCTGCGCAAGGGGCAGGAGTTCGTGCTCACGCTGGCGCTGGAGCAGTTGCTCTCCAAGCAGCGCATCCTGGAGATCTACCTCAACAACGTGGAATGGGGCGAAGGCGTGTTCGGCGCCGAGGCGGCCGCGCAGCACTACTTCCGCAAGAGCGCCAGCCGCCTGGGCACCGCCGAAGCCGCACGCCTGGCCGTGATGCTGCCTGCGCCCAAGCGCTTTGAGAAAACGCCGGGGTCGGCGTATCTGGCGGGGCGCACGCGCACGATCCTGGGGCGCATGGGCGGCGCGGAGTTGCCCTGAAGCCGGCTGTCGGCAGCGTCACCCACGCCGCTGCAGCCACAGCGCAGATGCCCCCTCCGGCCGCAGTGTCACTTGAAACCGGGGCGCTCCCACGGCGCCCCCCACCGGCAGCCGCACGGTGTAGCGCTGCAGCAGCATCGCCGCCAGCAGCGTCATCTCCAGCATCGCAAAGTGCTGGCCAATGCACACGCGCGGCCCCAGGCCGAGCGGAATCCACGCTCCCCGAGGAATCGACGGAGCGCCATCCAGAAACCGCTCAGGCACAAAACGGTCCGGCTCGGCAAACCAGCGCGCATCGCGGTGCAGCACCCAGGGGGTGATGCGCAGCATGGCGCCCTGGGGCACCTGCACGCCGCCCAGCGTGATGGGCGCGGTGGTGCGGCGGCTCATCAGCGCGGCAATCGGAGGGTACAGGCGCAGCGCCTCTTTGAGCGTGGCGCCCAGCCAGGGCAGTTGGGCCAGATGCTCGGGGCCGGGGGTGCCGCCCTGCAGCACGGCATCAATCTCGGCCTGGGCACGCTGCGCGGCCTCGGGATGCTGGGCCATGAGCAGGGTCCACCACAGCAGCGTGGTGGCGCTGGTTTCGTGCCCGGCCTGGAAGCTGACGATGCACTGGTCAAACACCTCCTGTGCCGACAAGGCCTCGCCGGTTTGCTCGTCGCGCAGGGCCAGCAGCATGTGCAGCAGGTCTGAGCGCTCCGGGGCGCCGGGCGCGGCCACCTCGGCCTGGCGGGCATGGATGTGGCGCCACACCAGCCCTTTCAACGACCGGATCGCGCGCCGCTTGGCCGCCTTGCCCGGCAGGGGCAGCCAGTCGGGCAAAGTGAAGGGCATGAACATCTCCTGGTAGGCCGTGGCCCCCAGTGTCTGTGTGGCCCAGGCGGCCTCGCGCGCATCGGCCTGCGCCGAGGTGCTGAACAGCGTGCGCAGGATCACATCCATGGCCACGTCCGTCCACAGCACATCCACGGCCACCTGGGCGCCGGGCTGGCCCGGGGGCACGGCAGCGTCGAGCGCGCTGCGGGCGGCATCGGTCATCAGTTGTGCGTAGCCTGCCACCCGCTTGGGAGTGAAGGCGGGCATCAGCATTCGGCGCTGGCGCTGCCAGGTGTCGCCTTCGGTCACCAGCACGCTCTGGCCAAACACTTCTTCGAACACCGCAATGCCACGCTCCCAGCGGATGAGCTGGTCGGCATGGGTGACGAGTGCCTCGCGCACGAGGTCGGGGTGCATCAGGTCCCACGCATCTTCATACCCTAAGCGCATGCGGGTGAGGTCGCCATGCTCACGCTGCAGTTGGGTGACAAAGCCCAGGTAGTCGGCCCGCATGGCGCGCAGCAGCGGCAGGCCCCACCAACGGGTTCGCGGGCCGCGTGGCGTTGCAGGCGTGGGGGGAAGAGTGGGAGAAGTAACAGAGGACGTGGTGACTGTGGGCGAGTTCATGCCCCACATGCTGCAGCGCAGCGACGAGTCGGTATTGAACGATTGCGACAGCACCCGTCGCCTACACTCGCGCCCCATGGCAAGCTTGGCCCCCCTTTCCCACCGGCACCCTGCCGGGTTGATCCCCTCGGGGGAACTGTGGCTGCCGCGCGCCAGCCTCACGGCCTGCCTGCGTGCCGCCATGGCGCGCAGCACGGTGGGCCATGCGCTCAGCGATGCGCAGCGCATCAACCGGTTCCCCGCATCCCCCTTGTGCAGCCTGAGCTGGTGGTTTGAAGGCCGCAGCGAGGCCCTGGTGGCCGAGCGCCCCGACACCATGCCCACGGAACACAGCCCGCGCGAGGCCTACCCCGGCCGCTGGGTGCTGGCAGGCCCGCAGACGCGCCCCACTTCCAGCTACTGCGCGGGGCCCACGCACGCCATGATGGTGATGTTCATGCCCGACGCGCTGCACCAGCTCACCGGCGTAGACCCCGGCGCCCTGACCGACCGCATGGTAGACGCGCAATCGCTGCTGTCACCCGACTGGGTGGCGCTGTGCGAGGTGGTGCAGAACCTGCCCGACAACGCGGCCCGCCTGCAGCACCTGGAGGACTTCCTGGAGCCCCGCTGGCAAGCCTGCCGCCCCGCCCAGGCATTGCCCACACAGCGGTACGGCGACTGGGCCGCGCACCTGGCGCAGCGCGCCGCCCTGTCGGCCCCCGGCCGCAGCCTGCGCCAGCTGGAGCGGCGCATCAAGCGCTGGGCCGGGCTGCCCCTGCGCGAGCTGCGCGGCTTTGGCAAGGCCGAGCAGGCGTTCTTCGACACCATCGCGGCCGATGCATCCCAAGGCAGCGTCAAATGGGCGGATGTCGCAGCGGGCGCCGGGTTCTCGGACCAGTCGCACCTGTGCCGCGTCACGCGCCGCATCACGGGCTATGCACCGCAGGCGCTGTATGACGGCATCTATGGGGACGAAGCTTTCTGGGCCTATCGCATCTGGGTGTAGCGCTGCCCAGGTCCTTGCCTGGCATGCAGGCCCGGCGCCCGTATCATCCCCGCCATGCTTGCCAAGTTGATGAGTTTCCTTCTGCTGGGGATCGTGCGGTTTCTCACCGGCTCCCAGGCCCGCTGGTATGGCTGCCCGCCCAAGGCCGAGCAGCGTATCTACTTTGCCAACCACCAGAGCCATGCCGACATGGTGCTGATCTGGGCGGCGCTGCCCGAAGAGCTGCGCAGCATCACGCGGCCCATCGCTGCCAAGGATTACTGGACGAAGACGCCGTTCCGGCAGTGGATCACCACCGCCGTGTTCAACGCCGTGTATGTGGACCGCCAGGCCACGCCCGCGCGGCCGGTTGCGCTGGTGGCGGCCGAGCCCACTGGGGCACCAGCCACACAGAGCGATGCAGACACGGCCGCCGCAGGTGGCCCAGACCCATCGCCCGAAGCCCCGCCGCGCGCGCCAACCCCCGAGGAGTTGCGTTCCGCCCTGCCAGAGTCCGACCCGCTGGCCCCGCTGGTGCGCGCGCTCGAGAGCGGCGACTCCATCGTGATCTTCCCGGAAGGCACGCGCGGCCATGGCGACGAGCCCCAGTCGTTCAAATCCGGCCTGTTCAAGCTGGCACAGATGTTTCCGCAGGTGGTGCTGGTGCCCGCATGGATCAACAATGTGCAGCGCGTGATGCCCAAGGGCGAGGTAGTGCCGGTGCCCATCCTGTGTTCGGTGACCTTTGGCGCGCCCATCCAGCTCGAAGCGGGTGAAGAGCGCCGCCCGTTCCTCGACCGCGCGCGCCGCGCCGTCATCGCACTGCGGGAAGTCTGAACATGACCCGCGCGAAGCCCCTGACCTTGCCGAACGCTGCGCCCTGGAGCGCGCGCTGACATGAACCAATTCCTGCGCAACCTCACCGCCACCCAGCAGATCGGGGCCTTGTTCCTGGTCGTGTTCGGCATCCTGTCCATCGTCACCGTGTGGGCCTTTGTGCGCAATCTGCGCGAGCACGCCAGCGACGACCCCGAAGCCGAAGCCCGGGCCCTGGAAGCCAAGCGCTTCTGGGGACTGCTCAAGACCTCCTGGGTCATGGCCACGGTGTTCTGGATCGGCTGGGTACTGGGCGAAACGGTGGCCACGGTGCTGTTTGCCATCGTGGGCTTTTTTGCGCTGCGCGAGTTCATCACCCTGTCGCCAACGCGCCGGGGCGACCACCGCAGCCTGGTGCTGGCGTTCTTCGTGGTGCTGCCCTTGCAGTTCTGGCTGGTGGGCAGCAAGCACTTTGACCTGTTCACCGTGTTCATCCCGGTGTACGTGTTTCTGGCGCTGCCCGTGGTGAGCGCACTGGCCAACGACCCCCAGCGGTTTCTGGAGCGCAATGCCAAGCTGCAGTGGGGCATCATGGTCTGCGTGTACGGCATGAGCCACGTGCCTGCGCTGCTGCTGCTCGACTTCCCGGGCTACCGCGACAAGGGCGCGTTTCTGGTGTTCTTTCTGGTGTTTGTGGTGCAGACCTGCATGCTGGTGCAGCACCTGCTCGGGCGGCGCTTTCCGCACAAACCGGTGGCGCCGCAAGTGAGCCAGAGCTTTCAGTGGACCAGCTGGCTGGCTGGCGTGGCCGCCGGGGGCCTGGCAGGCGGTCTGCTGACCTTCATCACCCCCTTCAAACCCGGCCAGGCGCTGGGCATGGCGCTGCTGGCCTGCGTGGCGGGCAGCCTGGGGCACCTGGTGATGAAAGCACTCAAACGCGACCGCGGCATCACCAGCTGGGGCATGCAGGGCATGTCCGTCACCGGTGCCGGTGGCCTGCTCGACCGGGTGGATGCGCTGTGTTTTGCAGCGCCCGTGTTCTTCCATTCGGCACGCTGGTACTTCGGTTTGTAGAAGAATCGGCCGATAGCGCTAGTTCCCATTGCCCCAATAGCTATAAAAACGAGAGCAAATGCGCATCCTTGGTATTGACCCCGGCCTGCAGACCACCGGCTTCGGCGTGGTGGACATGGACGGCCACAAGCTCAGCTACGTGGCCAGCGGCACCATCCGCACCACCACCCTCGCGCTGGGCGACCTGCCCGGGCGCCTGAAGATCCTGTTCGACGGCATCACCGAGGTCGCAGCCCGCTACCAGCCCGATGTGGCCTCGGTCGAGATCGTGTTCGTCAACGTCAATCCCCAGTCCACACTGCTGCTGGGTCAGGCGCGGGGCGCCGCCATCACCGCCCTGGTGGCCAGCAATCTGCCCGTGGCCGAATACACCGCGCTGCAGATGAAAAAAGCCGTGGTCGGCCACGGCCGCGCCGCCAAAAGCCAGGTGCAGGAAATGGTACGGCGGCTGTTGCAGCTGCCAGGCCTGCCGGGCACGGACGCAGCCGACGGCCTGGGCATGGCCATCACCCATGCACACGCCGGATCCGCCATGGGCCGCCTGGGTGAAGCCGCCACGCTGAATCGGCGGCAGCATGCGATGTACAAGGATGGGCGGAGTTATTGAACCCGCCTGGGCGCCACACCAGACAAAAAAATACCGCGCCCAAAGGCGCGGTACAGCCCCACCAGGGTCTTAACCAGAACGAGACGTCAGGCCAACTGCGTCTTCATCCGCTCCGCCCGCTCCTTCGGCGAGGGGTGGGTGGACAGAAAGTTGCTCGAATCCCCGCCCGACATCGCGGCCAGCTTTTCCAGTGCGCTCACGCAGGCGCCAGGCTGGTAGCGCTTGGCTTTCATGAAGCCCATCGCGTAATCGTCGGCCTCGCGTTCGTTGCTTTGGGAGTGCTGGGCGCGCACCACTTTTTCAAACAGATCGCCCAGTTGCGAGTCGGCGATGGCGCCGGCGCGGCTGTTACTGGACGAGACGGCATTGCGCAGGGCGCTGGTGCGCAGGGCCGCCTGGATGCGGGCCTTGCTGTGGCCCTTTTTGACGTGGCCGATTTCGTGGCCGATGACGTAGCGCACTTCGTCATCGGTGAACTTGTCCATCAGGCCCGAGTACACACGGATGGTGCCGTTGGCCATGGCAAAGGCATTGATGTCTGGGGTGAGGTAGACCTTGAAGTTCATCTTCAGGCCGTCATACGTGCCCAAGCCCGCCGTGAGTTTGTTCAGGCGCGTGGCGTAGGGGTTGCCGGCGGGGGCAATGCGGTTTTGGCGGTCGCTTTCAGCGGCCATCTGGTCAAAGGCAGCCTTGACCTCGTCGTCGGTCAGCGACTCGGATTTGGCCAGGTCCTTGCCCGCGTCGAGCATCTTGCCCAGGTCAAACTGTGCCCAGACGGGCGATACGGCACTCACGCCGGATGCCAGGGTCACAAGCGTCAGTAGTTGGCGGCGGTCCATCGAATTCCCTCTCTCTTCTTTATCGTTGCTTTAGGTATGAATGTTTTATTGAGCAACCTTGTGCAAGCAAAGGTTCTCAAGTGCGCCGAAATATAGCGACGCCACCTCCTGATTCCGGCCGTGGGTCCTGTCTGCAGATGTAAGAGCTGTGTGCCGATGCTCGGTGCGGTCAGTGCGCCAAAGAGTCGTTCACGTGCGCTCTAAAAAAGGTATCGCTGGCGACACCTCCACCTTCGCGCGGCGCGACGCGCGCAGCGGCAGAGGATTGCGGCTTCAGAAGGCCGAACGGCTTGGCAAAAAGAATACCCCCACCCGGGGTGGTGCGGCTCAGCGCCCCAGCCCGCGCTTGAGCTCCTTGAGCAGCAGCAGCACCTGGTTGGATGCGTGTCGGCAACTGCCGTTGAGCAGCTGCGCTGCCTTAGGCTGGTCGCCCGACTGGAAAGCTGTCACCACGTCGGCCGCCTGCTGGTGAAAGTATTTGTGCCGCGCCACCAGCATGTCGAACGCGGGGTAATGCCCCAGGCGCACCCGGCCCGTGCCGTAGAGCCATCGGCCGAGGTCACAGCGGTCGTCCTGGCAGATGCGTTCGGGCCGCATGACTTCGTCGGAGCGCCCGTTGACCATGTCTTGCAGCTGCAGGCGCCAGCGCTCGTGGCTGGCAATGGCGGCGTCGATGTCGATCTCGGTCATCAGCGTGGCCGCGTACTCGGCATCCAGCACCAGTTCACTGCCGTTGTCTTCCATGGCCCAGGTGGTCTCGGGGCTGGTGGGGTCCTGCTCCCGGATCTTGAACAAGCGGCTGAAAAAACCCATGCGTCATCCCTTTTGCGCGACTGGCCCGCGCAGCGCGAAATGGCAGCCGGCGCGGAAATGTCTTGAAACATTCTGTGGCGCCTCCGCAGTTTTGGCTACCAAAAAATGGCCCGTTCGTAAAAATGTGCGTGGGCAACCCTGCTGCCACTGCCAGCTCTGCGCCCACCGCCTGCACAAAAGCAACGGCAGCCGGACAATGGGCGCATGACTTCCACTCCCCGCCGCCCTGCCCTTTCCATGCTTGATCTGGTGGCCGTCCGCGAAGGCGGCACCGTGGCCGATGCGCTGCAGATTGCGCTGCGCACCGCCCAGCATGCCGAAAAACTGGGCTTTGCCCGCTACTGGCTGGCCGAGCACCACAACATGGCGGGCATTGCCAGCTCCGCCACCGCCGTGCTGGTAGGCCACATTGCCGGTGGCACCTCGCGCATCCGCGTCGGGTCGGGCGGCGTGATGCTGCCCAACCATGCCCCGCTGGTGGTGGCCGAGGCCTTTGGCACGCTGGCCGAGTTGTACCCCGGCCGCATTGACCTGGGCCTGGGCCGCGCGCCGGGCACCGACCCCACCACCATGCGAGCACTGCGCCGCAGCCGGGTGGAAACCGAAGAAGACTTTCCGCGCGACGTGGCCGAGTTGCAGCGCCTGCTGGCCCCTGCCGAGCCCGGCCAGCGCCTGATTGCCATGCCGGGTGCGGGCACCAATGTGCCGATCTGGCTGCTGGGCTCCAGCCTGTTTTCGGCCCAGCTGGCAGCCGAGCGCGGTTTGCCATATGCGTTCGCCTCACACTTTGCGCCGCGCCTGCTGCACCAGGCCATCGACCTGTACCGCAATCTGTACCGGCCGTCTGCCGCCTGGCCCAAGCCCTATGTGGCCATTGGCGTGCCGCTGATCGCGGCCCCGACGGACGAAGAGGCCGACTACCTGGCCAGCAGCACCTACCAGCGCGTGCTCGGCATCTTGACGGGTGACCGCCGCCGTCTGCTGCCGCCCATCGAGAACTATGCTGCGCGCCTGCAACCCCAAGAGCGTGCAGCGATTGGCGACTTTTTGGCTGCGGCCGTGATTGGCGGGCCGGACACGGTGCGTGCAGGGCTGGCCCGCCTGAGCGAAGCCACTGGCGCCGACGAGCTGATGCTGGTGAGCGATGTGTACGACCCTGCGCTGCGTCTGCGCTCGCTGGACATTGCCGCCAAGGCCCACGCAACACTGGGCCAGGCCGCCGTCGCAGCCTGAGCACCTGGGCAGCCGGGGGGGGCGCCTGGGCGCCGCTCTTGTTCTTCAGCGCGCCAGGTAACCGCCATCCACGGGGTAGTACGCCCCGGTCACAAACGACGCCTTGCTGGACGCGAGCCAGGTCACCAGCTCGGCCACCTCCTCGGGCTGTCCCAGACGGCCGATGGGGTGGGCGCCAACCAGCATGGCGTTGATGCCGGCGTCCTGCTCCAACCCGCTGATCATGGGCGTGTGGATGAAAGCAGGGCCCACGGCATTGACGCGCACGCCGTGCGCGCTGTATTCGATGGCCGCAGCCTTGGTCAGCCCCACCACCCCGTGCTTGGCCGCCGTGTAGGCGGGCGCCGTGGCAAAGCCCACCGAACCCAGGATAGACGCCATGTTGATGATGGCGCCGCCACCGTTCTTCAGCATTGCGGCGATCTGGTACTTCATGCCGTAGAACACGCCCGACAGGTTGATGTTGATGACCTGCGCCCAGCCGTCCAGCGGGTAGTCGGCCGTAGGCGCCTGCGGGCCACCGATGCCCGCGTTGTTGCAGGCCACGTCCAGGCGGCCGTAGTGGGCGACGGTGCGCTGCACCAGCGCCTCGCAGTCCTCGGGCTTGCCCACGTCGGCCGCCACAAAGATCGCATCGCCCCCGGCTGCGCGCACCAGCGCGGCGGTTTCCTCGCCCGCCTGCACATTCACATCCGACACCACCACCTTGGCACCTTCACGCGCCCACACCAGCGCAATCGCGCGGCCGATGCCCGACGATGCGCCCGTTACCAATGCCACCTTGTTTTTCAGCATGAAAGACCCCTTGTTCGTTCCAAACGCCTGCAACCCGATGCCACAGATCAACTTTCATTCTGCGCGTGCCATGCGTCAGCGCCTTGACCTGTGTCATGCCCCGGGTAAGGGAGTCGAGTGGAAGCCCCCGGCCTTGGGTAGCGGCTACCATCAGGGTCTGCCAAGCCTGCGGCGGACATCCGTCCGTTGCGGGACTGCCTGATTTCCACGCTGACGCCCCACCACCCACGCCCGCATTTGCATGCCTGCTTTTTCCTTTGAAGCCCTGGACGCCCAGGGCCAGACCCGCAAAGGCCTCCTGGAGGCTGACACCGCCAAGGCCGCACGCAGCCTGCTGCGGGCCCAGGCGCTGGTGCCGCTGGCGGTGGAGCTGGTGCAGACGGGCCAGTCGCTGGACGGCCGGTCCGCCAGCCTGGGCCAGCGCCTGTTCACCCGGCCGGTGTTCAGCGCGACGGGGCTGGCCATCTGGACACGGCAGATCGCCGGGCTGGTGTCGTCCGGCCTGCCTCTGGAACGTGCACTCACCGCGCTGTCCGAAGAAGCCGACGATGAACGCCAGCGCCACCTGGTCGCCGCCCTGCGCGCCGAGGTCAATGCGGGCGCCACCTTTGCCCGCGCACTTTCGCAGCACCCGCGCGAGTTCTCTGACATCTACTGCGCCGTGATCGGTGCGGGCGAGCACAGCGGCAACCTGGGCCTGGTGCTGGAGCGCCTGGCAGACGACCTGGAAGAGCGCCAGGCGCTCAAGGCCAAGCTGGTGGGCGCTGCGCTGTACCCGGCCATCGTGACCCTGGTGGCCATCGTGATCGTGTTGTTCCTGGTGGGCTATGTGGTGCCGCAGGTGGCCAGCGTGTTTGCAGGCACCAAGCGGGCGTTGCCGTTCCTGACAGTGGCCATGCTGGGCCTGAGCGCCTTTGTGCGCAGCTATGGCTGGGTGATGTTGATTGCTTTTATTTTGATAGCACTTGGGACAAGATGGGCGCTCACCATCGGCCATATTCGCGAGAAATTTGATGCCGCCTGGCTCAATCTGCCCCTGGTGGGCAAACTGGCCCGCGGCTACAACGCAGCACGGTTTGCCGGCACGCTGGCCATGCTGGCAGGCGCCGGGGTGCCGATCCTGAAGGCCTTGCAGGCGGCTGCTGAAACGCTGAACAACCGCGCGCTGCGGGCCGACGCGCTCGACGCCCTGGTGCTGGTGCGCGAGGGAGCTCCGCTGGCCTCGGCCTTGGCCCAAAAGAAACGCTTTCCGGGCCTACTGTCGATGTTTGCACGCCTGGGCGAACAGACCGGACAACTGCCCGTGATGCTGCAGCGCGCGGCCCGCCAGCTCTCGGCAGAGGTCCAGCGCCGCGCCATGGCCCTGGCTACGATCCTGGAGCCGCTGCTCATCGTGGGCATGGGCCTGATCGTGATGCTGATCGTGCTGGCCGTGTTGCTGCCGATCATCCAGCTCAACCAGTTTGTAAAGTGACCTTATGGCCGTGACGCTCGACGACAAGCTGGTAGTCGCCATCTCCTCGCGCGCGCTGTTCAATTTTGAGGAAGAGAACCGCGTCTTCGAAAAGGACAACGACCGCGCCTACGTGGACATGCAGCGCCAGCGGCTCGACGTACCTGCTGCGCCGGGCGTGGCGTTTTCACTGGTGCGCAAGCTGCTCGCGTTCAATACCTCCGAGCACCAGCGCGTGGAGGTGGTGCTGCTGTCGCGCAATGACCCGGTGAGCGGCATGCGCGTGTTCCGCTCGTGCCATGCCCATGGGCTGCCCACCATCCAGCGCGGTGTGTTCACGCAAGGGCGCGACCCGTTTCGCTACCTGCGGCCGCTGGGTGCACACCTTTTCCTGTCCGCCAACGAGGCCGACGTGCGCGAGGCCTTGCACCTGGGCTACCCCGCCGCGCGGGTGGTGACGGAGTCGGTGCAGGCGGGCGACTCCAACCCCAACGAAGTGCGGATTGCCTTTGACGGCGACGCCGTGTTGTTCTCCGATGAGGCCGAGCGCGTGTACCAGGCGGAGGGGCTGGCCGCCTTCCAGCAGCACGAGACCGACAAGGCCGCACAGCCCCTGCCCGACGGCCCGTTCAAACCCCTGCTGGCCGCCTTGCACCGCCTGCAGTCTGCGGGCGAGGCCGGTGGCACCGGCATGCGCATCCGCACCGCGCTCGTCACCGCCCGCAGCGCCCCCGCGCACGAGCGCGCCATCCGCACCCTGATGGACTGGAACATTGCGGTGGACGAAGCCATGTTCCTGGGCGGCCTGCCCAAGGGCGAATTTCTGCGCGAGTTCGAGCCCGATTTCTTCTTTGACGACCAGACCGGCCACGTCACCTCGGCAGCGCGCCACGTGCCTGCGGGCCATGTGAACAGCGGCATCTCGAATCCGGTGCGGGTCGCAGGGAACTGACCCGCAGGAGCCTCGGCTGCAGGCTGGCGCGCTGTGCCACCCTGCACCCAGCCCTTGGGAAAAGTTCTGCAAAGACTTGCAACGCCCGGTGAAAGCCTGCAAAGCCCCGGTTGCAAACCACCGCCATCGCCCCCCATGTGCCACCATGGCCGTTGAGACTTCGAAGGAGAACACTTTGCGCATTCGCACATCCCTGGCGTCCATGGGGTTGCAAAGGCCGGTCCTGGCGACGGTGGCCCTGTTGGCAGCCTGTGCAGCACTGGCACAAACGCCCCCACCAGCACCGGCCCCTCCAGCGGAGACACACGCCGCCACAGAGCCCGCAGCGGCAGTGAGCCCGGGCGAGCTGAAGGCACAACGTGAATTCAAGATGCTGGACTTCAACGGAGACGGCAAGCTCAGCCGCTCTGAGGTAAAGCTGTTCCCGCGCCTGGCGGCAGCCTTTGACGAGGCCGACACGGATGGCGATGGCTTTGTGTCGTATGCCGAAGTCCGTGCCTTCGCCGCCAAGTACCGCGCCGAGCGTGATCGCCAGCGAGCAGCGGCACAAGCGGCTGCGACGTCGGCGGCACCGGCTGCGCCGCCCCCTGCGCCAGAGACCCGCCCGTGAGGAGCGCTGGTTGCACTTTGCCAAGCGGCAAAGCCCAAAAAATCAGTCCAATCGACTTGGAGCGCTAGTGCAATATGCGCCAAAAGCTATCCATTTGATAGCAAAAAATACCTGACGCATCGCGGCAGTACCCACAGCTTCCGTGCGCACGGCACTGTGCACCCACGAATGCAGCGCCTGTACGTCACAGTTTGCCGCTGCGCAGTGGCTTCGCTGCACTGCACCGGGCTCGCCACCGCACGCAATGGGCCGCCTTCAGGGCAGGCAACCCGGCAGCACCAGCTGCTCAGGCGCCACCGGTGCGCTTGACCTTGGGGTCGGTGTAGGTCAGCGGCTCGTTCTTGGCCTGCTGGGCCAGGCGCTCCTGCAAGGTCATCTTGTTGACGTCCTGCGCGACCTCTACCGCGCTGCCGCTGGCGCGCCACATCGACTGGATGAACTCCAGCAGCTGCTTGTAGATCGGCTCTTTGGGAGGCTCCGGCGGCTCTTCGACGGTGTCTTTCTTTTTTACCGCCGTCCAGTCCCGGTTGGGCGCCTCGGGCGCCGAGGGTTTGTCCGGCTCGCGCACGATCGCCCCCTCACCCATCCGGTCCATGGACTCGACAGGGTTGGGAGCGTTGATGGGACGCACCGGAGGCGCACCCGAGGCGCCAGTGGAATACAAATCAGCGCCCTGAGGACGCCAGGACGGCGATCGATCGACAGGTGGCATTTGCATGACATTGGCCCGTAGTTGAACAAAAGGTACAGAGGGTCTCTCGGCCTCTTCGTACATTCATTACGGCAAAAAGAAGGGTGAATTTAGGTCTTTTTCACCGATTGAACGAAATTTAGGGTTTTCCCTAGCAAAAAGCCAGCTTTTCGGGACGGTTCAGCATCAGGCAGGGACCATGAAGGTGCCAAACAGTGCCCCGAATGGGCCGAATCGGCCGAACAGCGCGCTGGGCGCACGCCGAATGTCGCAACAGCACCACGCCGTCAGAAGGCCGGGCGCCCGCAGGCCATCACCCGCTGCAGGGGAACAGGCAGAGAAGTAAGCGGCTCGGGCCGTGCGCAAGGAATGCGCAAGAGGGGGGCTCCGCCGGCCCCACATTCCCGACAGAGCATGTTGACGGTCTTGCAGAGGAGCGCAGACAGGCTCCTACGGCTGGCGGGACAAGGTCCGAGCCCAGGACGGAGCCGGCTTGACTCCGCCTTACAAGGTCAAAGAAAGCGTTCGAGCAAGCGGCGCGAATGCTTGTCCAGCGCCGTGGTGTCCTTCACACGGAACTGCAAGCCGTCGCCCCCGGCAATCAGCAGCCGGGTGCGCCCGCCCAGGCGGCGGATGTCTTCTTCGGCCTTGAGCACCAGGCGGGCAGGCCCCCGGTCGGTCTCCACATCCCAGGTGCTAGGGGTCGAGAAACTAGAAACGGCGAGGATTTTCTGGATAGTGGGCACAAACTCGCGCACCTCCAGCTCTTCATCAATGAGCTGCCGGGCGGCGCCCGTCACGGCCTCCAGCCGGGGAACCCACAGCAGCTCATGACCGTCGGCGCCCACCAGGGACAACCCCTCGCCCGGCGCGGCGATGGGAAAAGCACGCACGGGAGTCACGCCCTCATGGGCCGTGCCATCGGCCAGGGTCAGGACGAGGCGGCCGTGCGGGTTGCGCGTGAGCTGGAAGGCAGGGGTGGACGACGATGGGGTCAGGGAAGCATTCATGGCAGGGTCGCTCACAGCGTCTCAGGGGTTGCCGGCGGGGTGGGCCGGGTGCAGCAGGCTGCTGTCGATGATCACGCCCGCCGCCTGCGCATCTTCTTCGGCACGGCGGGCCTGGGCTTCGTACAGCCGCCAGTAGGCGCCCTGCTTTTCCATCAATTCATCGTGCGGGCCCACTTCCACCACCTCGCCGCGGTCCATGACCACCAGGCGGTCGGCCTTGCGCAGGGTGGACAGGCGGTGGGCAATGGCGATCGTCGTACGGCCTTGCACCAGGTTATCGAGCGCCTTCTGGATTTCCTTTTCGGTCTCGGTGTCCACCGCCGAGGTGGCCTCGTCCAGGATCAGGATGCGTGGGTCGATCAGCAGCGCGCGCGCAATGCTGATGCGCTGGCGCTCGCCGCCCGACAGGCCCTGGCCGCGCTCGCCCACCAGCGAGTCGTAGCCGTGCGGCAGGCGCAGGATGAATTCATGCGCATGGGCAGCGCGGGCGGCGGCCACGATTTCCTCGCGCGTCGCTTCGGGCTTGCCGTAGGCGATGTTCTCCGCGATGGTGCCGAAGAACAAAAAGGGCTCTTGCAGCACCAGGCCGATGTGGCGGCGGTAGTCGGCCACCGCAAAGCGGCGGATGTCGATGCCATCGACCTGGATGGACCCGTCGCTCACGTCGTAGAAGCGGCTGATCAGGTTGACCAGCGTGCTCTTGCCCGATCCGCTGTGGCCCACCAGGCCAATCATCTCGCCGGGGCGGATGTCCAGATCCAGCCCCTTGATGACCGCGCGGCTGCCGTAACGGAAGCCCACACCCTGCATGCTGATGGCGCCTTGCACCTTGTCCACCTTGACGGGTTGGGCAGGGTCGGGCACGTTGCTCACATGGTCCAGGATGTCGAAGATGCGCTTGGCGCCTGCAGCGGCCTTCTGGGTGACCGAAACGATGCGGCTCATCGAATCCAGCCTCCCGTAAAACCGCCCGATGTAGGCGATGAAGGCGGTGAGCACACCCACCGTGATCTGGTTGCGCGACACCAGCCAGATGCCGAACGCCCAGACCACCAGCAGCCCGATTTCGGTCAGCAGCGACACCGTGGGGGTGAACAGGCTCCAGGTCTTGTTGAGCTTGTCGTTCACCTCCAGGTTGTGCTGGTTGGCATCGCGAAAGCGCTGGGCCTCGCGCTTTTCCTGGGCGAAGGCCTTGACCACGCGGATGCCGGGGATGGTGTCGGCCAGCACATTGGTCACCTCGGACCACACACGGTCGATCTTTTCAAACCCGGTGCGCAGGCGGTCGCGCACGGTATGGATCATCCAGCCAATGAAGGGCAGCGGCACCAGCGTGACCAACGCGAGCCACGGGTTGATGGAGAACAGGATCGCCGCCGTCATCACGATCATCAGCACATCGGTGATGAAGTCGAGCGCGTGCAGCGACAGGAACACGTTGATGCGGTCGGTCTCCGACCCGATGCGCGCCATCAGGTCGCCGGTGCGCTTGCCCCCAAAGTAGTCGAGCGACAGGCGCAGCAGGTGTTCGTACGTGGTGGTGCGCAGGTCGGCACCGATGCGCTCGGACACCAGCGCCAGGATGTAGGTGCGCGCCCAGGACAGGCCCCAGGCGGCCAGCGCCGACAGCAGCAGGCCGCTCAGGTACAGCAGCACCAGGCCAGGTTCGATCTGTTTGCCGTTCTGGAACGGAATCAGGATGTCATCCATCAGCGGGATGGTGAGGTAGGGCGGCACCAGGGTCGCTGCCGTGGACGCCAGCGTCAGCGCAAAACCGGCCGCCAGCTGTTTGCGATAGGGCCGCGCAAAACGCCACAGGCGCAGCAGCACCCAGGTGGAGGTCTGGGGTGGCTGGGCACGGGCGCAAGCTGGGCACTCCTCGGTGTCGGGCGGCAGCGGCGTATGGCAGGTGGGGCAAGCGGGCTCGTCGGCTTCGTCCTCGGCACCGCTGTCGCCCCGGGCGCTTTGCTGCTCAAAACGTTGCACCAGGCGCAGCGCCTGCGCATGGTGCGCCAGGGTAAAGCGCCACTGGGCCAGGCGCTCGTGGGGGTTGTGCAGCTCGAGCGAGCCCACTCCACCATGGTCATGCAGCTTGAGCGTCAGCCCTTCACCCAGGGGCCAGCTGCGCCAGGTCGTGGTGCCCGGCTCGCAGGCCAGCAGCCGTTCGGAGGTCACCACCACCCACCCCGCCGCAAAGCGCAGTGTGGCGCTCAGGTCAACCGGCAAAGCCGCCAACACGTTCTCTTTGGAAGCGAGCATGGCCCGCAAATCGGCCCCCACAGGGCCAGAAAAGACACCCGAGGCGTCCACAGAATGGTGATGTTGCATTTTTGGTTGGGTTTTCCGCCACCGGCTGCCTGCGGTGGCCGCTCTCGCGAAAGCAAGAATTCTCACCGATACTGCACGCCACGGTGCGACGGCATCCTCCTGTAACGTCTGTGGCGGCCTTTTGGCTGACACTGCGCACAGGCCCTGGACTGGCGCACAATCATCGTCCACAAAATTCCCTTTCGTCCCTCTACCGCACAGCCCTTACCAAGGCCGGAACCACAACCGCTGCAATCCATGGCGAAACTCAACGACATCCAACTGCTTCGCATCAACTACCTGCGGGGCCCCAATATCTGGACCTACCGGCCGGTCCTGGAAGTCTGGCTGGACCTGGGCGAGCTGGAGGACTATCCCTCCAACACCATCCCCGGCTTCAATGACCGCCTCACGGCCTGGCTGCCAGCGCTGATCGAGCACCACTGCGGCGTGGGCGAGCGCGGCGGCTTCCTGCAGCGCCTGCAGGAAGGCACCTGGTGCGGCCATGTGCTGGAGCACATCGTGATCGAGCTGCTCAATCTGGCAGGCATGCCCACCGGCTTCGGCCAGACGCGCAGCACCAGCCAGCGCGGCGTGTACCGCATGGTGTTCCGCGCCCGCGACGAAAGCGTGGCCCGCGTGGCACTGGCCCAGGGCCATGCCCTGATCATGGCGGCCATCAACGACCAGCCTTTTGATGTGCAGGCCGCCGTGGCGCGCGTGCGCACCGAGGTGGACGACCAGTACCTCGGCCCCAGCACCGCCTGCATCGTCACCGCCGCCACCGACCGGGGCATTCCCCACATCCGCCTGAATGACGGCAACCTGGTGCAACTGGGCTATGGCGCCCGCCAGCGCCGCATCTGGACCGCCGAGACCGAGTACACCAGCGCGATTGCTGAAGGCATTGCCAGCGACAAGGATCTGACCAAGGGCCTGCTCAAGTCCTGCGGCGTGCCCATCCCCGAAGGCCAGGTCGTCAACAGCCCCGAGGAAGCCTGGGAGGCCGCGCAAGACATCGGCCTGCCCGTGGTGGTCAAACCCTCCGACGGCAACCACGGCCGGGGCGTGACGCTGGACCTGCGCAAGCAGGAAGACATCGAAGCGGCCTACCACGTGGCCTACCCCGAGGGCAGCGACGTGATGGTGGAGCGCTTCATCCCTGGCGACGAGCACCGCCTGCTGGTGGTGGGCGGCAAGGTGGTCGCCGCAGCACGTGGCGAGTTGGTCACCATCACCGGCAACGGCCGCTCCACCGTCAAGGAACTCATCGACACCCAGCTCAACTCCGACCCGCGCCGGGGTTACGAAGAAGAGTACCCGCTCGAAATCATCGACCTGGCCACCGACACCAAGGTGCAGCTCGAACTCAAGCGCCAGGACCTTGAAGCCGACTCGGTGCCCGCCGCTGGCCGCCAAGTGGTGGTGCAGCGCAATGGCAACGTGGCCGTGGACTGCACGGACGACGTGCACCCTGAAGTGGCGTACATCGCCCAGCTTGCCGCCAAGGTGGTGGGCCTGGACATCGCAGGCATCGACATGGTGGCCCGCGATATTTCCAAGCCCCTGCACACCCAGGGCGGCGCGATTGTCGAAGTCAACGCGGGCCCTGGCCTGCTCATGCACCTGAAACCCGCCGTGGGCGCGCCGCGCCCTGTGGGCCAGGCAATTGCCGAGCACCTGTTCCCCTCCGACGCCGATGACGAAGGTCAGGCCGGTCGCATTCCGCTGGTGGGCGTGGCCGGCACGCGCAGCACATCGACCATCTCGCGCGTGGTGGCCTGGCTGCTGCACCTGAGCGGGCACCACACCGGCCTGGCCTGCCGCGAAGGGCTGTTTCTGGATCGTCGCTGCGTGGAGGCCACCGACTGCGCCCACTGGGAAGCCGCCCACCGCCTGCTGATGAACAAGATGGTGCAGGCCGCCGTGATCGAAAGCGACGCCCGCACCATCCTGCGCGACGGCCTGGCGTATGACCGCTGCCAGGTGGGCGTGGTGACCGACATGGACGGCGTGGAAACGCTGGCCGAATTCGATGTGCACGAACAGGACCAGATGACCAAGGTGATGCGCACCCAGGTGGACGTGGTGCTGGCCGAAGGCGCTGCGGTGCTCAATGCCGCCATCGCCCAGGTGGCCGACCTGGCCCCCCTGTCCGACGGCGACGTGGTGCTGTATGCGCAGGACGGCACGCTGCCCGTCATCGCCGAACACCGCGCCAAGGACAATGGCCGCGCCGTCTTCGTGAAGAACGGCCGCGTGGTGCTGGCCACGGGCAGCGCCGAGCATGTGCTGGGCGCCCTGTCTGACCTGACCTTTGGCCGCAACGCCGTGGTGCCAAACACCGACGCCCTGCTGGCCGCCATCGGCACGGCCTGGGCGCTGGACATTGCCCCCGACCTGATCGGCGCAGGCATCAAGACCTTCGAGCCCGAACTGGTCCCCACCGCCGCCCTGCGGTCGTGATGGCCTCTCGTGCATTTGCCTTTGTTTGTTGTTTGACCCCACATCCCACGACCTGAACAGGGCCCCAGCGCTCTGATGGACCACTGAAAGAGACTTCCATGGATGTAACCCGCACCCGGGCCCTGCGCGGCCCCAACCTCTGGAGCCGCCACATGGCCATCGAGGCCGTGGTGACCTGCGCCGAGAACGAGCGCGCCGTGGGCCAGATGGCCGGATTCGAAGCCCGCCTGCGGGCCCTGTTCCCCGCCATCGGCGCACTGCACCCGGAAACCGGTGGCGGCGATGTGTCGCTGGCCCACGTGCTGCAGACCGCAGCACTGGCGTTGCAAGCGCAGGCCGGCTGCCCCGTGACCTTTGCGCGCACCACGGCCACCAGTGATGTCGGTGTGTACCAAGTGGTTGTCGAATACAGCGAAGAAGCCGTGGGCCGCAAGGCGTTTGAAGACGCACAGCAACTCATCCAGGCCGCGCTGGGCAACGGCAGCTTTGACGCCGAAAAGGCCGTCGCCGACCTGCGCGAGCTGGACGAAGACGAGCGCCTGGGCCCCAGCACGGGCTCCATCGTCGAGGCCGCCGTAGCCCGGGGCATCCCCTACCGCCGCCTCACGCGCGGCAGCCTGGTGCAGTTTGGCTGGGGTTCCAAGCAGCGCCGCATTCAGGCAGCCGAGGTCGATTCAACCAGCGCCGTGGCCGAATCCATCGGCCAGGACAAGGACCTGACCAAGCGCCTGCTGCACGCCGCTGGCGTGCCTGTCCCGCTGGGCAAGCCGGTGGAGACTGTGGACGAAGCCTGGGAGGTCGCCCTCAAGGTCGGCCTGCCCGTGGTGGTCAAGCCGCAAGACGGCAACCAGGGCAAGGGCGTCACCGTCAACATCACCGACCGCGCACAGCTTGAAGAAGCCTACAAGAACGCGGCCGACTACGGCACCGTGATGGTCGAGCGCTTCTTGCCCGGCCACGACTTTCGCCTGCTGGTGGTGGGCGACCAGCTGGTGGCCGCCGCCCGCCGCGAGCCGCCCCAGGTGCTGGGCGATGGCGAGCACACCGTGCGCCAGCTGGTGGACGTGGTCAACCAGGACCCCCGCCGTGGCGAAGGCCACGCCACCTCGCTCACCAAGATCCGCCTCGATGACATCGCCGTGGCCCGCTTGGCCATGCAGGGCCTGACGCCCGACTCGGTGCCCGAGAAAGGCCAGCGCGTCATCTTGCGCAACAACGCCAACCTGTCCACCGGCGGCACCGCCACCGATGTGACTGACGACGTGCACCCCGAGGTTGCGGCCCGCGCCGTGGCCGCCGCCCAGATGGTGGGCCTGCACATCTGCGGTGTGGACATGGTGGCCGAGACCGTGCTGCGCCCCCTTGAAGAACAAGGTGGCGGCTTTGTGGAAGTGAACGCCGCCCCCGGCCTGCGCATGCATCTGGCCCCCAGCTACGGCAAGCCCCGCAACGTGGGGGCTGCCATGGTGGACAAGCTGTTTGCCTACGGCGACGACGGCCGCATCCCCACCGTGGCCGTGACCGGCACCAACGGCAAAACCACCACCGCGCGCCTGATTGCGCACCTGTTCACCGCGCAGGGCTTGCGCGTGGGCATGACCAACACCGACGGCGTGTACGTGAACGGCCGCCAGATCGACAGCGGCGACTGCAGCGGCCCCAAGAGCGCCCGCAACGTGCTGCTGCATCCTGAGGTGGACGCCGCCGTGTTCGAGACCGCGCGGGGCGGCATCCTGCGCGAAGGCCTGGGCTTTGACCGCTGCCAGGTGGCCGTGGTCACCAACATCGGCGCGGGCGACCACCTGGGCCTGAACTACATCACCACGGTGGAAGACCTGGCGGTGCTCAAGCGCGTGATCGTGCAGAACGTGGCCCCCACGGGCTACGCCGTGCTCAACGCGGCCGACCCCATCGTGGCGGCCATGGCATCGTCCTGCCCCGGCAAGGTCATCTACTTTGCGAGCGACCGCCACCACCCCGTGATGGTCACGCACCGCGCCCAGGGCCACCGCACGGTGTATGTGGATGGCGACTCCATCGTGGCCTCTGAAGGCTCGTGGCGCGAGACCATCCACCTGCGCGACGTGCCCATCACGCGCAACGGCAAGATCGGTTTTCAGGTCGAGAACGTCATGGCCTCTGTGGCTGCCGCCTGGGGCGTGGGCATGCCCTGGCAGACCATCCGCCGCGGCCTGTCGGGCTTTGTGAACGACAGCGACAACGCCCCCGGCCGCTTCAACATCATGGACTACCGGGGTGCGACGGTGATCGCCGACTACGGCCACAACCCCGACGCCATGCGCGCCCTGGTGCAGGCCGTGGACGCCCTGCCCGGCAAGCGCCGCAGCGTGGTCATCAGCGGTGCGGGCGACCGGCGCGACGAAGACATCCGCGAGCAGACCGTGATCCTGGGCGCCGCGTTTGACGACGTGATCCTGTATCAGGACGCTGCCCAGCGCGGCCGCGCCGACGGCGAAGTGATGGCCCTGCTGCGCGAAGGCCTGGCCGGTGCGCCGCGCACCACGCATGTGGAAGAGATCCGTGGCGAGTTCATCGCCATTGACACCGCCCTGGAGCGCCTGCAACCCGGCGACCTGTGCCTGGTGCTGGTGGACCAGGTCGAAGAAGCGCTGGCCCACCTGGCCCAGCGCTGCACCGAAGGCGAGACCGCGGCATGACCGCTGCGCGCACGTTGGCAACCGCCGCCGTTGTGGCGCTTGCCGCCCTCGCGGGCGGCACAGTGCAGGCTGCATCGGGCGAAAAAATCGGCACCGTGGACACCGCGTTTCAGTGGATCGGCCGCGACCACGACATCATCGTCGAGGCCTATGACGACCCAGGCGTACGGGGCGTCACCTGCTACGTCTCGCGGGCACGCATTGGTGGTGTCAAGGGCACGCTGGGCCTGGCCGAGGACCGCGCCGAGGCCTCCATTGCCTGCCGCCAGGTCGGCCCCATCAGCATTCCCGAGCCACTAAAGAAACAGGAGGAAGTGTTCAGCGAGCGCATGTCCATCCTGTTCAAGCGGCTGCGCATCGTGCGCATGGTGGACCCGGCCCGCAACACGCTGGTGTATCTCACCTACTCCGACAAGCTCATCGACGGCTCGCCGCAGAACAGCGTGACTGCAGTGCCGGTGGACCGCGCCACCGCCATTCCGCTGCGCAAGTGACAGTAGCCCGGTGTGGCCGGGGCATCGCTCAGACATCAAAAAAGGGGCCACAGGCCCCTTTTTTGATCGTAGCTGCCAGTAGCGCTAGTGCAATATACCTGAGCAGCTATCAAATAAATAGCATCTAGCCCTGCGCGGCAATCTGCCGCAGCGCCTGCTCAAACACCTCCACCGGCTGCCCACCCTGGATCAGGTGGCGCTCGTTGACGATGATCGCGGGCACCGAATGGATGCCGTTTTGCAGATAGAACTGCTCGCGCTCGCGCACCTCGTCGGCGTAGCGGTCTGAGGCGAGCAGCGCACGCGCCTCGGCCACATCCAGCCCCAACTCCCCCGCCACGCGCACCAGCACCTCGTGGTTGCTCGGGTCCTGCCCGTCGGTGAAATACGCCGTGAACAGTGCCTTCTTCAGCGCGGGCTGCACGCCCTTCTCTTCGGCCCAGTGCAGCAGCCGGTGCGCATCAAAGGTGTTGTAGATGCGGCTGCGCTTGTCCATGCTGAAGGTAAACCCCAGCGCCGCACCGCGCGCCGCGATGGCATCGCGGTTCTTCTGGCTCTGCTCGGGCGTGGCGCCGTACTTTTCTTGCAGGTGCTCGCCAATGTCCTGACCCGCAGGACCCATCTGCGGGTTCAGCTCGAACGGCTGAAAGTGCAGGTCTAACGCGACCTCGCCCTGCAGCCGGTCCGCCGCCTGCTCCAGCGCCTTGAGGCCGATGATGCACCAGGGGCAGGAGACATCGGAGACAAAATCGATTTTGAGGGTGGTGGTCATGGGAGGGGTGTACTGATGAGAGATGGCGAATAGTAGGGCGGGTTTGAAAACCGCGATTGTGATGGGTGTACCGGAAACTCGTGCTCGCCTGGACGAGCGTGCTCTTGAGTCCTTCAAGACCTTGTCGGCATACCTATCGGCAAGCTGTCGCATGAGCTGCTTGACCCAATCTACGCAGAACATCCGGGCTAAATGCCGACAGGAATGCGGTATTGAGGCACGCAGCCCCGCCCGCCACTTTTCGTCACGGGTGCAACCCACGCGTCGATGCCTCTACCTACCTATGAAAGTGAGGAGCGCAGGACCTAGCAGAAAGGCTCCAAGCAGCAAGATGACTGGCACGCCAACAGCAAACCAGATCATCAGCCTCGACTCCCTCTTGAAATGATGGTTGACGCTCTTGCTCTTGTCAGAGGAGCTTCCTTCTTCGTTGGAATGATTCGGGTGATTCATGAAGTGCTTTCGCAGTGAATCTTATGACCGCTATCGGCCAAAGCCAATCGGCCCAGCAAGCCGCCACTTGCTCACATACGCCGCAGCTCCGTCTTCAACACCTTCCCATAGCTGTTCTTCGGCAGCGCCTCCACCCACCGGTATTCCTTGGGCCGCTTAAAGCGAGCAATGTGCTCCAGGCACAGCGTATCCAGCACGGCATCGGCCACCGCACCGCCCTCCCCCGCAACCAGGAAGGCGACCACCACCTCGCCCCATTCCGTATCGCGCTGGCCGATCACCGCGACCTCGCGCACCTGCGGGTGGAGCAGCAGCACCTCTTCGACCTCGCGCGGGTAGATGTTGCTGCCGCCGGAGATGATCACGTCCTTGGACCGGTCCTTGAGCGTGAGAAAACCGTCGGCATCCAGCGCGCCCATATCGCCGGTGTAGAGCCACCCGTCGCGCAGCGTCTGCGCGGTGGCGGTGGGGTTGTTCCAGTAGCCGGGCATCACGGTGTCGCCGCGCACCACCACCTCGCCGGTCTCGCCGGTGGGCACAGGCTGACCCATGGCATCGACCACACGCACTTCCACCAGCGACTGCGCCACGCCCACCGACACCATGCGCTCGGCCCAGCGCGGGTGGTCGCGGTCGGCCAGCTGGGCGCGCGACAGGGCGGTGATGGTCATGGGGCTTTCGCCCTGGCCGTAGATCTGTGCAAAGCGGTTGCCCATCACGGCCAGGGCGTTGCGCAAGTCGTCGGCGTACATGGGGCCGCCGCCGTAGACGATGGTCTTGAAGCCTGAGACGTCGGCACCCGTGGCACGCACATGGTCCACCAGGCGGTGCACCATGGTGGGCGCTGCAAACAGCGTAAGCTGGCCCACGCTGGCCGCGAGCTGCACCAGTTCGGCCGGCTCGAACCCGCCCGACAGCGGCACCACATGCCGCTCGCCGCGCAGCACCTGGGCGTAGTTGTAAAGCCCCGCGCCGTGCGACATGGGTGCGGCGTAGACCATGGCGTCGCCGGGCAGGATGTCGTCCACATCGGTGAAGTAGCAGGCCGTCATGGCCAGCAGGTTGCGGTGGGTCTGCATCACACCCTTGGGTCGGCCGGTGGTGCCTGAGGTGTAGAACAGCGAGGCCACGTGATGCGGCGCGCGGTCGCATACGTCCATGGGCGTGTGGGCGACTGCGGCGCGGTATGCGTCGGAGCCAAAGACCAGCACCGCGTCCTGCGGCGCCCCGGCCTCGCGCACGGCGGGTGCCAGCGCTTCAGAGGTCAGCACCACGCGCACGCCAGAGTCGGTCAGCACGTAGGCGAGTTCTTTGGCATGCAGCTTGTAGTTGACCGGCACCGACACCGCCCCTGCCCACAGGATGGCGTGCAGGGCTTCCAGGTATTCGGGTGCATTGGCGGCATAGATGGCCACGCGGTCGCCCGGGGCCACGCCACAGCGTGTGCGCAGATGGGCGGCCAGCGCAGCGGTGCGCGCGGCCAGCGTGCCGTAGCTCCACAGCATCTGGTCGCCATGCAGCAGCGCGGGCTGGTGGGCGTGCAGCAAGGCGCTGCGGCGCAGCAGGTGGGCGATGTTCATCGGGCGCGCTCCAGAATGCTCACGTAGTTGGCCACGGCCGATCCGCCCATGTTGAACACGCCCGCCAGCGTGGCGCCGGGCACCTGCAGGTCGCCCGCCTCGCCCAAGAGCTGCATGGCCGACACCACATGCATTGACACGCCCGTGGCGCCAATCGGGTGGCCCTTGGCCTTGAGCCCGCCCGACGCGTTGACGGGCAAGCGGCCGCTGCGCAGCACGGTGCCGTCTTCCAACAGGCGGTGGCCCTGGCCTGCGGGCGCCAGGCCCATGGCCTCGTACGTGAGCAGCTCGGCAATGGTGAAGCAGTCGTGCACCTCGGCCAACGACAGGTCGTGCACCGCGCACCCGGCCTGCTGCAGCGCCTGCTGCCAGGCGCGCCGGGGCCCTTCAAAGTCCACCACACGGCGGCGCGCCATGGGCAGGTAGTCGTTGACCTGCACCCGCGCCCGCAGGCGCACGGCGCGGGGGAAGTCGGCCATCGCATCATCGGCCGCCAGGATGACCGCCGCCGCGCCGTCAGACACCAGAGAGCAGTCCGTCTTGCGCAGGGGCGCGGCAATCATCGGGTTGCGGTCGGACACGGTGTTGCAGAACTCAAAGCCCAGGTCCTTGCGCATGTGGGCCCAGGGGTTGAGCGCGCCGTTGGCGTGGTTCTTGGCGGCGATGCGTGCCAGGGTGGCCGAATGGTCGCCATGCGCCGCGAAGTAGTCCTGCGCGATGGAGGCAAAAATGCCCGGAAAGCCACCGGGCGGACTGCCCGCCTCGCCGGAGTAGCCGCAGTCGCCCAGGATGCGCGTGGTCTCGGCGCCGGAGACAGCGGTCATCTTTTCAGCGCCGATGACAAGAGCAACCCGGGCGCGACCGGCTTCGATCGCATCACACGCGGCATAGAGGGCGGCCGAGCCCGACGCGCAGGCGTTCTCCAGCCGCGTGGCGGGCTTCCAGCGCAGGGCGTCGTCGCACTGCAGGGCCAGTGACGAGGCAAACACATCGGGCGTGAAGCCGCCGTTGAGGTTGCCCAGCCACACGCCATCCACCACCGTGCCGTCAATGCCCGCGTGCTGCAGGGCCTCTCGGCCCGCGCGCGTAATGAGGTCTTCAAGCCCCAGGCCGTCCAGCCGGCCAAACGGCAAATGTGCCCAACCCACGATCGCTACGCCCATGTCCATCCTCCGTTGATGCACGCCACGACGGCGCGATGGCAAGCACTGTAGGCAAGCGATGGCCCTCCGCACAGTCGCCGAACTACCCAAGGGAAAACCCGAAGTCACGGCGCCCCGCACAGCCCGCGCCATCAATCCCCCACACGCTGTGGCGTTGAAACCGCATTGCCTAGACTGCACCTAAGAACCTGTTCACAAGCCACCGCACAACACACTGCAAGCAGTGTGCACCCCCTCCCACCCCTTTTTTCTGCACGACGACCATGACCCTGGACCAGCAAAAATCCATCCTTACCATCGCCCTTCTGGCAGCGTTTGCCGATGGCAACAAGGACGATGCCGAACGCGAAGAGATCCGCCGCATTGCCCAGTCGCTCGCGGGCGACGGGGGCGTGGCCGACCTGCCGCGCATCTACCAGGACGTGCTGCTGCAGCGCACCAGCGTGCAGGCCGCCGTGCAGGGTCTGAGCGAGCCCATGCACCGCCAGCTGGCCTACGAGATGGCTGTCTGCGTGTGCGATGTGGACGGCCGTCAGACCGCGGCGGAGCGCGAGTTTCTGACCCGACTCAAGGCGGCCCTGCAGCTGGGCGACCCGCAGACGGCAGCGTTTGACCAGCAAGCCGATGCGCTGGTGGACGTGGCCGAAAAGGCCGTGCCGATGGCGGTGCCGGTGGCCACTGCTGCGGCAGCGCCTCTGGCCGCAGCAGTCGGTGCAGGTGCCTCGGACGCAGAGCTGGACAAATCCATCCTGAACTATGCGCTGCTCAATGGCGCGCTGGAGCTGCTGCCGCAGTCATGGGCGTCGATGGCCATCATCCCGCTGCAGGTGAAGATGGTCTACGGCATCGGCAAGGCCCACGGGATGGAGCTGGACCAGGGCCACATCAAGGAGTTCATCGCCGCTGCCGGCGTGGGCATGACGTCGCAGTACCTGGAGCAGTTTGGCCGCAAGCTGCTGGGCGGCCTGCTGGGCAAGGTGGCGGGCCGCACCATCGGCGGGCTGGGCGGCGCTGCCACAGGCATGGCGTTTTCGTTTGCCACCACCTACGCGCTGGGGCAGGTGGCCAAGCGCTATTACGCAGGGGGCCGGGTCATGAGCACGGCCATGCTGCGCGAGACCTTTCAGGGCCTGCTCACGCCCGCCAAGCAGCTGCAAACGCAGTACTTGCCACAAATTCAGCAGAAGGCAGCGACGCTGGACGCGGGCCAGATCATGGCCCTGGTACGGGGCAAATAGCGAACGCTATCTAATTGATAGCTGCTTGCGCATATTCGACTAGCGCTTGCAGCCGATTTGACTCAAAACCCGCCCCACAGGCACGTAGTGGCCTGCTCGGACGCACCGCAGCGCGCCACCACGCTGCGCGCACCCGTTGCCGCCGCGCAGCACCTTGCGATTCGGCAGGTAACACACCGCCCGGTGCATGACAGAATCCGACCATGCTCGACCACACGGATCCTGTCGCCTCCATCATCCCGGCCATGTCGCTCGATTTGCCGTCCGACAATGCCATGGCGGCCATGTCGCGGCTGGCCCTGGGGCCCGTGAACACGGACTATTACCTGAAGGTGTTCGAGCGCTTTGACGACACGGGCCGCACGACCACCACCTGGAATTGGGCCGCCTGCCTGTGCACCCTGAACTGGATGCTGTTTCGCCAGCTATGGGGCGCCGCGCTGGTCTATGTGGCGGCAGCCGAGGGGCTGGCACTGATCGTGTTTGGCGTGGGCCGTTCGTTTTTGCACTGGCCCGTGGGCATCGAACTCGGGGTGCTGGGCGCCTTTGCGGTGCTGGCCTTTGCCGTGCCGGGGCTGTACGGCAACGCCATCCTGTACGCCGACATCCGCAAGCGCATTGCGCGCGCGCTGGCCGCGTCGCGCACCGTGCCGGAAGCCTGCGCGCTGCTCGAAAAGCAGGCCAGCTCGCGCAAGCGGCTGCAGGTGCTGGTGCTCGCAAACGTGGTGCTGGGCCTGGCCGCACTGATCGCCTACCTGGCGCTGTCGCCGTCGGACGTGAAGCCCCTGGCGCTCGAACCCGCCGTCACGGTGGCGCAGGCCACGGCAGCGGCCCAGGCGGCATCTGCCACCAAGCCCGTGGGTGCCTTGCCGGTGCCGGAGACCGAAGGGGCCACCACGCCGCCAACGCCTGCCCCTGAAGTGGCAACAGAACCACCGCCAGCGCCACTGCCAGCGACCACACCCGCGCCCCAGGCTCCTGCTGCAGCAGCAGCCCCCAAGCCTGCGCTTGCGCCTGCACCTGTGGCGTCGGCACCTTTGGCTGTCGCGCCCGCTCCTGCCGCCACTGCCGTTCAAAAAACGGCCGAGCCTCCAGCTCCAGCACTGTCCGCATCGGCCACGGCCGCCCCTCCAGCCGCCAAAGCGTCCACACCCAAGCCAGCCACGCCAGCCGCATCGACCCGCGCACCGACGCCTGCGGCCAGCGCCACCGCTACCGCCCCTGCACGCCGTGATGCCGCCAGCCGCGCAGCAGCCCCCACCAAGCCCAAGACACCGGCGGCAGCAGCGTCCTCCACCGCCGACACCGCGCTGCCCACGGTGGGCACTGCCCCGGGCTACTACATCAACGTGGGCCTGTTCGCCGAAGAAGCCAACGCCCGCAAGACGCAGGCGCGCTTGCTCAACGAAGGCCTGCCCGCGTTTCGCCAGGAGCTGAACAATTCCAAGGGTCGCCGCATCCGCGTGCGGGTGGGGCCTTACGCCACCCGCGCCCAGGCCGATGCCGCAGCCGAGGCGATCCGGGCGATGGCGTTGGACGCCGTCGTCTTCAAGCAGTAGCACCCCCTGGACGCGGGGCGTAGCACTGTCCTACGCACGTGAATGCCCGACGCCGACGCAGGGTCGCCGAGTCTGCAGGTACGCTGAGCCCAGAGCAACTTTGGGCGCATGCACCATGACGCGAAACACCTCCCCGCACCACAACGCCACCCGCCGGTGGGCCACCCTGGCCGCGGTGGCTGCGGGCGCACTGCTGCTGACGGGCTGTGCCCCTTGGCGCATGTGGACGGCCGCCGACCTGGCCCGCGATGCACGCCCCTACACCGCTCAGCCCCCGCAGCCGACGCGGCGTGTGCTGGTGGTGGGAGACAGCACCGCCGTGGGCACCGGTGCCAGCACCGCAGCAGACAGCCTGCCAGGGCGCATCGGCCAGGACCATCCCCAATGGCGCATCGACAACCTGGCGGCCAACGGCGCCAAATTTGGCGATGTGGTGCAGCAACTGGAGCGCGCTGGCGGCGGCTACGACCTGGTAATGGTGCTGGCGGGTGGCAATGACGTTATCCGCTTCACCCCCGAGGACACGCTGCGCCATCAGGTCCAGCAGGCGGTGGCGCTGGCACGCCAGAAGGGGCAGCAGGTGGTGCTGATGCCTTGTGGCAATGTGGGCCACGCGCCCTTTTTTGTGCCGCCCCTGTCATGGGCCATGTCGCGCCGGTCCGAGGCGCTGCATGCCCTGGCGCGGGAGGCAGCCAGCGCGCAGCAGGTGCACTACGTGCGCTTGCTCAAGCCGCGCGACCAGGACCCGTTCGTGACCCGCAGCCAGGAACTGAACGCCGCTGACGGCCTGCACCCCAGCAGCGCGGGCTATGCGGAGTGGTACCGCGAGCTGGTGGCACAGGGTGCGTTGAACAGCCTCACGCCGTAGCCCCCGTTAACCCGTCCGTTGACTCGCTACGGGACAGCCACTGCAGCACGGCATCGATGACCCACTGCGGGTCATCCAGCGGCAGGTCGTGTCCCGCCCACGGATGCGACTGCAGCGGCAGCCCCCAGGCCTGCGCAATGGCCTGCGAGCATTGGCGGGACACCAGGTGGTCCTTCTCGCTGCCCAGCAGCAGCACACGGTCCACCGGTGCGGCTGCCGGCGCGCGGTACCGCGCGGCCGCCACCAGCTGGCGCAGGGCATTGTGGGCCGACACCGGCCGTTGCCTGCGCACCGCGGCCCACTGCGCCAACACGCCGGTGGCAGCGGATGGCGCGCTGCGGCTGGTGATCTGCCACACCACCTGCTCGGCGGCCTCGGCAGATCGCCACCGCCACGCCAGCCGCAGCAGCGGCGCGATGTTGTGCAGCTGCAGGCGGTGCCAGAACGGGCTGAACGGGCGCAGGC
The DNA here is from genome assembly GCF_007993815.1 of Acidovorax delafieldii. GTDB lineage: Bacteria > Pseudomonadota > Gammaproteobacteria > Burkholderiales > Burkholderiaceae_C > Acidovorax > Acidovorax delafieldii. The sequence goes on along the minus strand of NZ_VJWE01000015.1, from coordinate 80,994 downwards.
TGGTGTTGATGAGCACGCAGCCCGCCACCTCATGGGGCGCCACGCGCGCCCATTCGGTCGCCACCATCGCCCCCAGCGACATGGCCAGCAAGTGGTAGGGCGGCGCCACGGCACGCTGCGCCAGCTCTGCACGGCAGGCTTGCACCATGCCCTGCACCGACAGGGGCGACACCAGGCCATGGAACTCGCCATTGCCTGGCAGATCGAGCGCCAGCACCTGGTCGCCTGGCACCGCTTGCGCAAAGCGCTCGCCAAAGGCGCCCCAGTGCGCGGCCTCGCGCGTCAGCCCGCGCAGCAAGATCCATTGGCGTGGTGGGCGCACTGGCATCTCAGTACCACGCAGCCAGAGCATCGGCCCGGCGCTGCGCACGCTGATCGGGCGCCGGCACCCAGCGTGCGTGGCTGCAGGCCGCGCGCGACAGAAAGTCCAGCAGCGACAGGTGCCGCCGCAGCACCCGCTGCTGCCGGTGGTTGATGAGCGGATTGAAGATGCCGTTGCGCGAGAACAGCTGGCGCGGGTTCTTCTTGATCCACAGCCAAGAGCCCATCTCCAGCGTGAGGGGCAGGAAGGTGTGTGCGGGCACATCGCGGCAGGCCTGCAGGTACAGGTGGTCCCACAGATCGCCATGGGCGAGGTACTGCGCGCTTTGCGGCTCGATGATGTACTGGTGGTTGCTGTGCGCCTGCAGAAAGATGTCTTGCAGCGCATGCAGCTCGGCCAGGTGCAGAATGGGCCGGCGGGTGTGGGCAAACGGGAACCACAGCCGGTCCTTGACCCCAAAGCCCGAGTGGCAGTCCAGCGCAATGCTGAAGGGCCGCGCCAGCAGCTGCTGCGCCACCACGTCGCACAGCGCCTGGCTCTCGGCCTCCATGGGCTCGCCCAGCCTGCCCCGGTACCAGGGCAGGCCCGCGCTCACGCGCTGCCCGCCAATGCCCCAGGGCACCGGGTCCACCGCGTCGACGGGCGCATTGCGCATCAGGTCCACCCCGCGCGGATTGGCGCGCGTGGCAGACCACATGCCGCCGGGGTTGACGATGGGCATGAAGACCAGGCGCACACGCTCCAGCTGCTGGTGCAAGGTGGTGTCCCACTGCAGCCGCATGACCACGTTTTGCAGGTAGGCAATGACCACCTCGGCACCAATGCGCTCCAGCCCATGCACGCCGCCAAAGAATCCGACGGCGGGCACGTCCAGCGCCGGGTTGCCCAACCCAATGGCATAGATGGGAAATTGCGTGCCCGATGCCACAGACACCTGCTGGACGACCTGCACCTGCAGATGGGGCGCCCCCAGGTCCAGGATTTTTTCCAGCGCCGCAAGCTCGGGCAGCATGTTCAATGGGTGGGGGTAAGTCGGTGTGTGGAGCACGCCAGAGCGCGTGCCAGGCAGTGAGGATAGCGCCCGGGGCCCAGCACGAACAGCGCTGCGGCCAACCTGTGGGGTTTGCGCGAACCGACGCGAAACCGTCACACAAGGGCGCTACCTTGCCTGCAGTCACCACCCTTTGGAAGAGGCGCAACATGCTCTGGAAATTGTTCGGACTGCAGCGGCTGCTCGATGAGCTGTTCGATGAACGCGGGTGGCTGAGCCTGGACCTGCCCCGCACCACCGGCTGGGACCACGATGATGTACCCGCCATCGCGCAAGACTGAGGCCTACCGCTGGGCCATGGGCTGGGCGATGCTGGCCTGTGCACTGGCCTGGGGCGTGGTGGAGTTTCTGGCCCTGCAGCGCGCGCGCTGGCAGCTGTGGCGCGAGCGGCTGCACACGCCTGCCCATCACTAGCAAGATCGCCATGAGCGACCGGCCGCAGGACCTGCACGAAGAGGTGGCCAACAGTGCGCTGCACGGTGCTGCGCTGGTGGGCGCCTGCCTTGCCGTGCCACAACTGCTGCAATCAGCCCCCGCCGCGCATCCCGCAGCCATAGGGGGTGTGCTGGTGTTTGTGGCCACCATGGCGCTGCTGTATGGCGCGTCCACCCTGTACCACGCGCTGCCGCCGGGGCGGGCCAAGCAATGGGCGCTGCGGCTGGACCATGCGGCGATTCACCTGTTCATTGCGGGCAGCTTCACCCCGTTTGCGTTGAGTGCGCCGGGCAACACGCACCATGTCACCGCCCTGGCCCTCGTCTGGCTCGCGGCCCTGGCGGGCTGCTGGCTGCAGCTGCGCACAAGGCGCACTGCGCCCTGGCTGTCCACGGCCTTGTATGTGGCGATGGGCTGGGTGGCGCTGCTGGCGGCCTTGCCCCTGATGGCCCATGTGCCCACCGTGAGTGCGGCCTGGCTGGTCATCGGCGGGGCCGCGTACACGGCCGGTGTGGTGTTTTTTGTGATGGACGCCGTAGTGCGCTACGCCCACGCCGTGTGGCATGGCTGTGTCATCGCAGGCACGGGCTGTCATGTGATCGCGGTGCTGGGCCTGCAGACGGCAGCTTAGCCACGCAGACAACAAGGGGGCGCAAAGCGCGCTCCTGCACCGACCTCGCGGGCCCTGCGCAAGCAGTTGGCACCGCACCCATGCGACGGCTGCAAACACCTGCGGCACGCAGGCCCTATCGCGTCTGGCGTTATCGCACCTAAAATCACGCAGGTCCTCGCCCGCAGAGGCAGGGCCCATCGTCATTCCAATCAACGAAAAAACATCATGGCAACTGCAAAGAAAACTCCCGCTCCCGCAAAGAAGGTGGCCGTCAAGGCCGCAGCACCCGACGCCAAGAAGGTAGCACCTGCAGCCAAAAAGGCGGCTCCAGCCGCCAAGAAAGCAGCCGCTCCCGCCGCCAAGCCCGTGGCCGCTGCTGCCGCCCTGAAGCCCATCAAGGCTGCTTTCAACAAGACCACGCTGGTCGCCCATCTGGCCGAACAGTCGGGTGTGGAGCCCAAGGCTGCCAAGGCCGTGCTGGCTGCGCTGGAAGCCGCCATCCTGGGCTCGGTGCACAAGAAGGGCTCTGGCGAGTTCACGCTGCCTGGCGTGCTCAAGATTGGCCTGCAGCAAGTGCCTGCCAAGAAAAAGCGTTTTGGCAAGGACCCGTTCACGGGTGAAGAGCGCTGGTTCCCCGCCAAGCCCGCCTCGGTCAAGATCAAGACCCGCGCCCTGAAGAAGCTCAAGGACGCAACCGCCTGATGCACCCAGCGCCGCAAGGCGCCTGCTTCAGCACCGGGGGCCGCGAGGCCCCTTTTTTCTTTTGGGGGAACCCGCAAGGGTGCGCGACGACGCCTCCCCTACACGCCCTGGGCCCCGCGCAATCAGGCCCTGATGACCCCTGGCGCTGCAGGATGGGCGTACAACGCCTGCACCGCCGCCGCGCGGCGTGACAGCACCGCCCCCTGGTTGATGTAGCCCTTGTCAGTGATCTCCCCGGCGTCTGCATCAGGCGCCATGTCCATCACCATGGCCCGTGTGGGGCATTGCGAAGACCCAGCGCCCGCATCCCGGCGCGCGCGCATCACGGCCTGCAATGCCTGCTCCAGCCGCGCAGCGTCGGCCGCACCGGCCGCAGACGGAAACACCAGCATGCCCACCTCATCGCGGTCATGCCCGGTGAGCACGATGTCTTGCACCAGCGGCGCCAGTTGCGACACCAGCTCCACCCGCAACGTGCCCACCGACACCCAGCTGCCGCTGGACAGCTTGAAATCCTCCGCCACGCGCCCGTTGAAGACCACGCCTTTGTCTGGCTGCTCCGCGTCCACCAGATAGCCCGCGTCGCCGATGCGGTAGAACCCCTCGTGATCGAACGCTGCCGCCGTTTCGCGCGGCGCATTGCGGTAGCCTGCAAACACCGACACGCCACGAACCCGCATCTCCAGCTTGCTGCCGTTGGGCACCAGCTTCAGCTCCAGCCCTGGCAAGGGTGCACCAATGCAGCCCGCGCCCTCCAGGTGCCAGTGCGCGGTGGTGACAGCGGGCGCTGTCTCTGTGGATCCCCACGATGTCGTGAGCCACAGCGGCTGGGCGGGGCGCACGCGCCGCGCAACGGCCTGCAGGCGCTGCCAGGTCGATGGAGCCAGCGCCGCCGCCGCATAGAAGGCCAGCCGCATGCGCGCCAGCACGTTAGCGGCCAGGCCGTCGTCGGCCTCCAGGAACGGCAGCAGCATGTCAAAGCCCCGAGGCACATTGAACAGCATGGTGGGCTGCACCTCGCGCAGGTTGCGCACCGTCTTGTCGATGAGCCCCGGCATCGGCCGCCCCTCGTCGATGTAGAGCGTGCCGCCGTGGCACAGCACCATGTTGAGGTTGTGGTTGCCGCCAAAGGTATGGCTCCAGGGCAGCCAGTCCACCAGCACTGGCTTTTCGTGCTCCAGAAAGCGCCACGCCTGGGCCATCATCTGCTGGTTGGCGCAGAGCATGCGGTGGGTGTTGATGACCACCTTGGGCCGACCGGTGGAGCCGGAGGTGAGCAGGTATTTGGCATGGTCATCGGGCAGCAGCGCCTGCATGGCCTGCTGCACCTGGGGCGTTTCCTGCCCAGCGAGCAGATGCTCCCAGGGCAGCGCACCCGGACACGTGGAGGCGTTGCGGCTGAACACACGCACGGCATCGCTGTCCCAGCCGTGCAGGGCTGCCGCATAGACGCTGGCATCGGACGCATAGACCAGGCTGGGCTCCAGCACCGACAACATGCTGTGCAGGCGGCTGGGGTCCTGGGAGCGCGCATACGCGCTCGACAGCGAACAGGGGGTGATGCCCACATGCATGGCCGCCAGCATGAGCACCGCATGGTCCACCGCGTTGTCGGACAGGATGGCAATGGGCCGCCCGGCTGGTAACCGCAGGTCCAGCAGCGACTGTGCCACGGCGCCCACCTGGCGGCGCAGCTGGGCATAGGTCAGGCTGCGCCAGCCTTCTGCACCGTCGCCGCGCTCGGCCAGCGCCAGAGCATCTGGCGTCTCTCGCGCCCAGAGTTCGAGCCATTCCCCTACGCAGCGGGCATAGGGTTGCAGCGCCATGGGAGAGCGCAGCGTGAAAGAACCATCGTCAAACTGGGTGCGCACAGCGCGCGCAGGGGCAATCTGGCGCTCGTCATCAAGAAAGGCTGGGTACATGGTGGGTTCTCGGGAACGATGGAGGTTCAAAACAGGGGACGCTGTGCCTCAGGTGTGCAGATCGGGATCGGGCTCGCTCAACAGGCCGGACACCTGCTTGGCGCGCAGCAACTCAATGAGCAAGGTATCCCGCGCACGGGCCAGATCGCTGGCTTGGCGCGTGCCCAGCGCCTGTGTGACGCCTTCGGTCACCTGGCGCTGCAAGGTTTCGGTCATGGACGGCGTGCCCAGGTCCTGCCACCAGCTTTCGATGGGACCGCCCAGGTGGGCCAGCAGGTGGGCTATGCCACCGTCGCCGCCCGACAGGTGCAGGTTCATGAACGGCCCCATCAGCGCCCACCGCAAGCCGGGGCCCTGGGAGATGGCTGTGTCGATGTCTTCCACAGTGGCTACGCCCTGGTCCACCAGATGAAAGGCCTCGCGCCAGAGCGCCGCCTGCAGGCGGTTGGCAATGTGCCCCTTGATCTCACGCTGCACGTGGATGGGACGCTTGCCAATGTGGGTGTAGAACGCCATGGCATCGGCCACCGCCTGGGGCGTGGTGCGCTCGCCGCCGCCCACTTCGACCAGCGGGATCATGTGCGGCGGATTGAACGGGTGGCCCAGCACCACGCGCCCGGGGTGCGTGCAATCCTTCTGCATGTCCGTCACCGCCAGCCCCGAAGAACTGGAGGCCAGCACCACATGCGCCGGGGTCGCTGCATCCATGCGGCGGAACAGGTCCACCTTGAAGTCGAGTCGCTCGGGCCCGTTCTCCTGGACAAAGTCGGCCTGCGCCAGAGCATCTTCCAGCCGCACATGAAAGTGCAGGCGCTCCTGGCTTGCCCCCGAGGTCAGCCCCTGCTGCGCCAGCGCCACCCAATGCGCGGCGACGGCGTCCCGCAGTCGCTGCTCGGCCCCTGGCGACGGGTCGGTGGCATGCACGTCCAAACCCCGTGCCAGAAAGTACGCGGCCCAGCTCGCGCCAATGGTGCCGGTGGCCACGACAGCCACGCGCTTCACGGTGTGTGCCATGGGGAACCTTTCAGGACTCTGCCGTGAAGCCGACCTTCTTCACCAGCGGGCCCCAGCGCTCATATTCGGCCTGTTGCGAGGCCAGCATCTCCGCAGGCGTAGAGCCCTTCGCGATGAGCCCCACCACGGCCAGGCTGTCCATGACGGCCTTGTCCTTGATCGCTGCGTTGATGGCGGCGTTGGCGGCAGACACCACGGCTGCTGGCGTGCGGGCCGGGGCGTAAAAGCCAAACCATTCCTCGGTCGTGAGTTCTGGAAAGCCCTGCTCTGCAAACGTGGCGACCTCGGGCGAAAACGGCGACCGCGCCTGACCCGAGGTGGCGATCAGCCGCAGCTTGCCCGCCTTGTGGTTGGGAATGAAGTCTCCGCTGGGCGTGACCATCGACGCGATCTGCCCGCCCACCACATCGGTGACGCCCGGGATGGAACCGCGGTACGGCACATGCTTGAGGTCCACGCCGTTGTTCAAGCCCAGCAGCGCACCGATGAAGTGTGGCGTGGAGCCCGCTGCGGGTGAGCCGTAGTTCGCCTGCCCGGGGTTGGCCTTGGCCCAGGCCAGAAAGTCCTTCACCGTCTTGACGGAGGCAGGCACCAGCGGCCCCACAGCCAGACCATGGTGCATGACGGCACCGATGGACACCGGCACAAAGTCCTTGGCCGGGTCGTAGCTCAGGCGGCTGTAAATGTGCGGGTAAATGGACGTGCACGAAAACGGCGACAGCGTGAGCACGCTGCCATCGGCGGGCGCCCCCTTGAGCGACTCCAGCGCGATGCGGCCGCCCGCGCCGGGCTTGTTTTCCACCACTGCGGGGTTGCGGGTGTAGGGCGATCCCGCCAGCTTCTCGCCCACCCTGCGCGCCACGCTGTCGCCCGCGCTGCCTGCGGGAAAGCCGTAAAAGATCTTGATCTGGTCGATGGTCTGCGCCCAGGCGGCCAGCGGCGACAAGGCCCCCAGCGCAGAGGCGCAACCAACGTGGTGCATGAACTGGCGGCGGGTGTGCATCATCATGTGTCTCCTGTGGATGGAGCCGTCATTATTTTTTGGCGCCCCTGCACATTCAGTCATCGCGATGACATTTGGACTCAGGGAATACGCTCACGCGCCTGTACAGCACACAGTGGCGCAGGAGACACTCTCACCATGTTGGTCAAACTGGCGCCCCCTACCCTCACCGATCTGCTGCTGCACTCTGCCTGGTTCCCGGCCTTGGACGGCGCCGCCCAGCAGCGGGTGATGGACGATGTGCGCGAGGTCGAAGTGCCCCAGGGCGGCGAGCTGTGCCGGCGCGGCCATACCCCCGTGCACTGGTATGGCGCCATCGAGGGGCTGCTGAAGTGGACTGTGACCTCGGGGGATGGCCGCTCGGTCACGCTCGGCGGACTGTCGGCGGGAAGCTGGTTTGGCGAGGGCACCTTGCTGCGCGGCACGCCCCGCACGGCCGACGTGATCGCACTGCGCCCCAGCCGCGTTGCGCTGGTGCCGATGGAGACTTTTGAATGGCTGCACGCCACGCAGCGCAGCTTTGACCACTTTCTGCTGCGCCAGATCAACGAACGCATGCACTGGTTTCTGGGCAACTTTACGGCCCACCATTTGCTCGATACCGACAGCCAGGTGGCCCGCGCGCTGGCAGGCCTGTTCCACCCCTGGCTGCACCCGGGCAGCGACACGCACCTGCAGGTGTCGCAGGAAGAAATTGCCAATCTCTCGGGCGTATCACGCCAGCGCTGCAACGCGGCGTTGAAGCGGCTGCAGGCCGCTGGCCTGCTGGAGATCAAATACGGCGGCATCACCGTGACCGACCTGGAAGGCCTGCGGCGTCAGGTGGAATAGCCCCTTTTTTTTGGCGTCACTGGGTGCATGGGCTACCGCCCGCTACTGCACCATCTGCCGCTATGTGGGCGAGTGGTGCGCTTGGATGAAGGCAACCGCAGCGGCCATCACCGCACCAGGCTGGTCACGGTGCGGAGAGTGCGCGCAGTCCGGCAATTCCAGCACCCGGGTGCCTGGCACCCGCTGAGCAATGCCCCGGATCTGGGCCAGGGTGCCGTATTCGTCATCACAGCCCTGGATGGCCAGCACGGGGGCGCGGATCTGGGCGACCTCTGGCTCGATGTTCCACGCACGGAAGGCCGGGTCCAGCCAGACGCGGTTCCAGCCCCAGAAGGCCGAACCCCCATCGTCGTGGTAACGCGCCAGCTTGTGGCGCAGATCAGTCTGTTCGTAAGCGTCCCGCGCGCGTTCGATGTTTTGCACCGTCACGTCTTCCACAAAGAGGTGCGGCGCCATCACCACCAGACCTTGCACGCGCTGCGGCCAGCGTGCAGCCAGCAACAGGGCAATCGATGCGCCATCGCTGTGACCGAAGAGCCAGGCGGCTTCCTGCACGCCCAGTGCATCGAGGAATGCGGGCACCACCTCGTGTGCCTGCTGGTGCATGAAGTCCACGCCCCACACCTCGTCCGCGCGCCGGGGTGTGGACCGGCCATAAGCAGGACGAGAGAACACCAGCCCCCGAAACCCACCCGCATCGCACAGCTGGCGCGGGAAATCCTTCCACATCGCCACGGAGCCCAGGCCCTCATGCAGGAACACCACCAAGGGGGCAGTGCTGCGCTCGGGGGCTATCCACTGGTACTCGATATGGACCGTGCGGTTGCGCCAGCGCACTGGCACATGCTCAGTGCGCCCCCCGGGGCTGGGAGCAACGCCGTTGGCACTCACGCCCGCTGCTCCCGTTCACGCAGCCGAAAGCGCTGGATCTTGCCGGTGGCCGTCTTGGGCAGCTCGGGCAAGAATTCGATCAGACGCGGGTACTTGTAGGGCGCCAGGCGTTCCTTCACAAAGTCCTTGAGTTCATCCGGTGTGACCGCCTGCCCATCTTTGAGCACGACAAACGCCTTGGTCTTGGTCAGGCCATCAGCATCCTGCGTGCCGACCACGGCCGCCTCCAGCACGGAAGTGTGCTGCATCAACGTGGCCTCCACCTCGAAGGGGGACACGTAAATGCCGCTGACCTTGAGCATGTCGTCGCTGCGCCCGGCGTAGGTGTAGTAACCCTCGGCATCGCGCACATATTTGTCGCCGCTTTTGGTCCACGCGCCCTGAAAGGTCTCGCGGGTCTTGGCGCGGTTGTTCCAGTACATCAGCGCAGCGCTGGGGCCCTGGATGTAGAGGTCACCAATTTCGCCCTGCGCCACCTCGCTGCCGTCCTCTCCGCGCAGGGAAATCTCGTACCCCGGCACCGGTTTGCCCGTGGTGCCGTAGCGCACATCGCCAGGGCGGTTGGAAAGAAAGATGTGCAGCATCTCTGTCGAGCCAATGCCATCGATGATGTCGCAGCCGAAATGGTCCTTGAAGCGCTGCGCAATCTCGGCCGGCAGCGCCTCGCCGGCAGACGAGCACATGCGCAGCGCCACCGCACTTCGGGAAGGCAGGCGGGGCGAGGCCAGCATACCGGCAAAACCGGTGGGCGCCCCAAAGAACACCGTGGGCTGGTGGCGCGTCCAACGCTCGAAGGTGGCGTCTGGCGTGGGTCGCTCGGCCATCAGCACCACTGTGGCGCCCACCGACAACGGGAAGGTCAGGCTGTTGCCCAGCCCATACGCAAAGTAGAGCTTGGCAGCCGAAAAGCACACATCCTTGTCGGTCAGGCCCAGCACCGCCTTGCCATACAGCTCGGCCGTCCACCACAGGCTGCCCTGGGTGTGCACCGTGCCCTTGGGCTTGCCCGTGGAGCCCGAGGAATAAAGCCAGAACCCAGGCTCGTCCGGGCCGGTGCGGGCGGGCGCAGTCAGCGCGGAGGTGCTGGCGATGGCGGCCTGCATGTCCACCGCCCCTGCAGCCAACGTGCCCTGCGGCTGCGACACCACGCAAGCACGCACCTCATGGTGGGGTGCCAGGGCCAGCGCCTCGTTCAGCACCGGCAGCAATGCGCCGGAGACCAGTGCCGCCTGCGCCCGGCAGTGCGTCAGCATGTAGGCGTAGTCGTCGGGCTTGAGCAGGGTATTGACCGCCACCGGCACCACACCCGCGTACAGGCACCCCAGAAACGCCACCGGCCAATCGATGGTGTCCAGCATCAGCAGCAGCACGCGCTCCTCGCGCCGCACGCCAGTGTTGGCCAGCACCGCCGCCAGCCGCCGAGCGCGGTCTTCCAGCGCGCTGTAGCTCAGGGTCCCCCGGTCGTCGATGTAGGCGGTGCGGTCACCCCGCGCGCGGTTGAGAGCAAACAGATGCTCTGCAAAATTGAACTGTTCCGGAAGGCTGTTCATGGCGTGTCTCCGTCGCGATGGTGTTGTCGTTGTGGGTGGGGCTGAGGGGTCAGCAGCCCAGCGCCGCGAGCACTTCGGGGCTGGCCTGCACCGCACTGCACTGGTGGTAGAAGTCCAGCGCCCGCAAGCCACCCAGCTCAGCACCACCACCAGCCCGGCCGGGCCCGCCATGCAGCGACATGGGCATGACATTGCCGTGGCCCGTTTGCGCAGTGGCCACTGCCGGCGTCACCACATGCACACGGCCATTGCTCGCAGCCAGCGCTACGGCGGCCTGGGCCAGGGCCTTGTCGTCGGCACCATAGAGCGAGGTCACCAGCGAGCCCTGGCCACGCTGCGCAAGGGCCAGCGCATGGGGCAGGTCGTTATAGGGCAGCAAGGTCGCCACCGGTCCAAACACCTCCACGTCATGAACGATGGAGGCCTTGTCGGCATCGCGCGCGCCCAGCAGCACCGGGCCGACGCAGGCGGCCACTGCAGGGTCGGCATCGACCAGCGGCCGCGTTCGGCCGTCATACACAAGGTCGGTATGGGCCCCCAGGGCGGCAATGCCTGCCTGCACCCCATCGAACTGGGCGCGGCTGACCAGCGAGCCCATGCGCACTTCCGGGTTGCGGGGGTTGCCCACCACCACGCGGGCCAGCTGGGCGCTGACAGCCTCCGCCACCGCAGCGTACGACGCAGTGGGGACCAGGATGCGGCGGATCGCGGTGCACTTCTGGCCTGACTTGACGGTCATCTCACGAACGACTTCGCGCACCAGCAGGTCAAAGGCCGAACTGCCCGGCGCCGCGTCGGGCATCAACAGCGCGGCATTGAGGCTGTCCGCCTCGATGTTGGCGCGCACCGAACGCTGCGCCACCGCTGGATGCGCGCGGACAACGCCCGCCGTCTCGGCAGAGCCGGTGAACGACACCACATCAAAGGGTTGCAGCGCGTCCATCAAACCCGCCGAGCTTCCCGCGATGATCGACAGTGCACCGGCGGGCAACACCCCTGCGTTCACCACGTCCTGCACCATGCGCTGGGCCAGCCACGCCGTGGATGTGCCGGGCTTGACGATGACCGGCATGCCCGACAGCAAGGCGGGCGCAGCTTTTTCCCACAGCCCCCAGGCGGGAAAGTTGAACGCGTTGATGCACAGCGCCACCCCTGGCCTCGGCACCTGCAGGTGCTGCGACTGAAAGACCGGTTCCTTGCCCAGCCTGACCGCGTCCCCGTCACGCAGCACGCGCACATCGCCCAGCGCATCACCCCATTTGGCATATTGGCCGAGCGTGAAGATGCCGCCGTCGATGTCCACCGCAGAGTCCGTCTTGACGGTGCCGGAATTGGCGGTGGCGATGTCGTAGTAGCTGTCGCGGTGCGCCTGCAGCACCTTGGCGACCGCGCCGAGCATGGCGGCCCGCTCGCGATAGGTGGCAGCGCGTAGCGCAGCTCCCCCCTGTTCGCGGGCAAACGCAAAGGCCTCGGGCAGATTCAACCCCTTGGCGTCCACCCGCACCAGGGCGGTGCCCAGCACAGGATCGCGCAGCTCAGTGCCGGGCCCTGTTCCGTGTTGCCAGCGGCCGGCAACGTGGTTGGCGAGCAATTCAGTCATGCAGTCAATCTTTCAGAGCAAGAAAGTCAATAGGGAGCAGCGCTGGCGCCAGCCCTAGCGGGTGAACTGGATCTGCCCCTCGGGCAACAGGTACAAAACCAGCGCCCTGCCGCGCGCCACCGTAGGGTGGTGGGCACTGCCGGGCGGGTAGACGCACCAGCCGGCAGGGTGGCCGTCAAACAACGCCTCCCCCTCCAGTGGCATGATCAAATCGATTTCGCCCTGCGGGTGGGTGTGGTGGGGGCCAGCAATGTTTTGCATGTCCACCACGTCCACAGAAAACCGGTGCAAGGCATCTTCGGGCTTGAACACACGGCCATAGCGGATGCCGCCGCCTTCGCGTTCACACAGCCAGCCTTCACGTGCGCCCTGAATGCACGCCTCCCGCAAGCGCTGGTAGGTCGCACTGGTGGGGCCGTGCGCGGTGTTCAGCCATTGCGCCAGAGCGGCATCCAGGGGTTTGCCAGCGAGCTGGGCGGTCAGATCAACCAAGGCTTCGTGAAACGCAGTTTTGTCGGACATGGGCAGTGGGTGCAGCTAGAGTCGGGGCCCAATCTGCACCGTTTTTGATCCACCGCCTTGCGCGCATCCAAAACATGCAGTATTTTGCCAATTGATGAACCATAGTTACCTCAAAGATCCATGTCAAGCACTATAGTGCATGAATGGCGTTTTCCCTGAGAAGATCAGGGCGCTCCATGAAAAGGATGGGTATGAATGAAACAGAAACGGCGGGGCTGCTCGCACCCGCCTCAGCGCAGGAGGGTGCGCAGTCATCGGCCGAGGAGCCCAAGAACCCTCTTCTGGTGTCGCTGGGCGAGCGCGTTCGCAATCTGCGTGCACAGCGGGGCCTGACCCGCAAGGCGGTAGCGGTGGCCGCCGACGTGTCGGAGCGCCACCTGGCCAACCTGGAGTACGGCACGGGCAACGCCTCCATCCTGGTGCTGCAGCAGGTGGCCCATGCGCTGCACTGCTCGCTGGCGGAGCTCGTGGGCGATTTCACAACGCAATCGCCCGAATGGCTGCTGATCCGCGAACTGCTGGAACACCGCAGCGAGCCCGAACTGCGGCGTGCCCGCCTGGCGTTGCACGAGCTGCTGAGTGGGGGGCACAACGACGCAGCAAGGCACCGCCGCATTGCGCTGGTGGGTCTGCGGGGGGCGGGCAAATCCACCCTGGGGCCGCTGCTGGCGCGCGAGCTGGATGTTCCCTTCATTGAACTGAGCCGCGCCATCGAGGCCCTCGCCGGGTGCAGCGTGCGCGAAATCCACGACCTGTACGGCACCACCGCCTACCGCCGCTACGAGCGCAGGGCGCTGGAAGAGACCATCCAAATCCACAGCGAGGTGGTCATTGCCACGCCGGGTGGCATTGTGTCGGACCCCGCCACTTTCAACGAACTGCTGGCCCACTGCACCACGGTGTGGTTACGGGCCGCGCCCGAGGAACACATGGGGCGTGTGGTGGCACAGGGCGACATGCGCCCGATGGCCGCCAGCAAGGAGGCCATGGACGACCTCAAGCGCATCCTGGACGGGCGCGCTGCTTTCTATTCCAAGGCCGAAATCACGGTGGATACCTCCGGCCAGACCCCCGAGCAGAGCCTGCAGACCTTGAGTGCCAGCGTGCGCAAGGCCATGGCCCGCGTGGCGTAAAAACCTGCATCCGGTCTGAACGGCTGCCGCCCGGACATCGGCGCCGCAGCACCCACGCCCATCCCGGCACAGCACAGCGCCCGCCACCGCGGCGGCCTGTGCAGCTCGCCCCTCCCAATCGACCCGTGCACAGCTCTCAGCAGAGCTGCCCGTCTACCCGAATGCCATCGGCAAAAAAATGCATTGACACACCGAACAACATGCATGATGATGCACATCAACAACTGCATATAAGCACTATATTGCATTAATTCTCCACGGAGACCTCATGGCAGACCTCACCCACGTTCCCGAACGCGTTGACTACCGCACTGATCCCACGCAGTACCGCCACTGGACCTTGTCGGTCGAGGGTGCCATTGCGCGGCTGTCCCTTGACATTGCGGAGGACGGAGGGATCCGTCCTGGCTACAAGCTCAAGCTCAACAGCTACGACCTGGGGGTGGACATTGAGCTGCATGACGCGCTCAACCGCATCCGCTTCGAGCACCCCAACGTGCGCAGCGTCATCGTCACCAGTGGCAAGGACCGTATCTTTTGCTCGGGCGCCAACATCTTCATGCTGGGTGTGTCCAGCCATGCCTGGAAGGTCAACTTCTGCAAGTTCACCAACGAGACGCGCAACGGCATTGAAGACTCCTCCAAACACTCGGGCCTCAAGTTCATTGCGGCAGTGAATGGTGCCTGCGCGGGCGGTGGCTATGAGCTGGCACTGGCGTGCGATGAAATCATCCTGGTCGATGACCGGTCGTCTGCCGTGTCGCTGCCCGAAGTGCCTTTGCTGGGCGTGTTGCCCGGCACCGGTGGGCTGACACGTGTCACGGACAAGCGCCACGTGCGGCACGATCTGGCCGACATCTTCTGCACCAGCGTGGAGGGTGTGCGTGGCCAGCGCGCGGTGGACTGGCGCCTGGTGGACCGTATCGCCAAGCCCGCGCAATTTGCCGTCACGGTGCAAGAGCGCGCCGCCGCCCATGCACAGACCAGCACCCGCCCCAGCGGAGCACAAGGCATTGCCCTGCCACGCGTGGAACGGCAGGACCATGCCGACGGCATGCGCTACCAGCACGTGACGGTGGACATCGACCGCGCACGCCGCACGGCCACGCTGTGCATCCGCGCCCCCGAGGGAGCGCAGCCCGCCGACACGGCAGCCATTGAAGCAGCGGGCGCCGCCTGGTGGCCGCTGGCACTGGCCCGCGAGCTGGACGACGCCATCCTGAACCTGCGCACCAACGAACTGGACATTGGCACCTGGCTGCTGAAGACCGAAGGGGATGCGCAGGCGGTGCTGACCAGCGATGCCATCTTGCTCGCGCATCAGGACCACTGGCTGGTGCGCGAGACCATCGGTGCCCTGCGACGCACGTTTGCCCGTCTGGATGTGTCCTCACGCAGCCTCTTCGCGCTGATCGAGACGGGATCGGCTTTTGCCGGCACCCTCGCAGAACTGGCCTTAGCGGCAGACCGCACCTACATGCTGGCCCTGCCCGACGCGCCAGAGCAGGCCCCAACGCTCACCCTGAACGCATTCAACTTTGGCCTGCTGCCCATGGTGAATGACCAAAGCCGCTTGCAGCGCCGCTTCTACGAAGAGGCGGGCCCGCTGGAAGCGGTCCGCGCTGCCGCGGGCCGGCCGCTGGACGCAGACAGCGCACTGGCGCTGGGCCTAGTCACGGCAGCCCCCGACGACATCGACTGGGCCGACGAAATCCGTATCGCCATTGAAGAACGCGCCGCCATGTCGCCCGATGCGCTGACCGGCCTGGAGGCCAACCTGCGCTTTGCCAGCAGGGAGAACATGAACACCCGCATCTTCGGGCGCCTGACCGCGTGGCAGAACTGGATCTTCAACCGCCCCAACGCCGTGGGCGAGAAGGGCGCGCTCAAGGTTTACGGCACCGGCCAGAAGGCCGGGTTTGACCAGACGCGCGTCTGACCCCCTGCCCTGCATTCGATTTCCATCCAGAGGAGCACCCCATGAGCAGCATCAACTACAGCGAGAAGATTCCCAACAACGTGAACCTGGGCGAAGACCGCACGTTGCAGCGCGCGCTAGAAGGCTGGCAGCCCAACTTCATCAACTGGTGGGACGACGTGGGTCCCGAGGGCTCCACCAACCATGAGGTCTATCTGCGTACCGCCGTGAGCGTGGACCCGAACGGCTGGGCCCAGTTCGGCCACGTGAAGATGCGCGACTACCGCTGGGGCATCTTTTTGAACCCAGGCGACAGCAACCGCGAGATCCACTTTGGCGACCACAAGGGCGAAAAAGCCTGGCAGGACGTGCCCGGCGAGCACCGCGCCAATCTGCGCCGCATCATCGTGACCCAGGGCGACACGGAGCCTGCCTCGGTCGAGCAGCAGCGCCACCTGGGCCTGACGGCGCCCAGCATGTACGACCTGCGCAACCTGTTCCAGATCAATGTGGAAGAGGGCCGCCACCTGTGGGCCATGGTGTACCTGCTGCACAAGCACTTCGGCCGCGACGGCCGCGAGGAGGCCGAAGCGCTGCTGCAGCGCCAGTCCGGCGACGAGAACAACCCGCGCATCCTGGGCGCGTTCAATGAAAAGACGCCGGATTGGCTGGCGTTTTTCATGTTCACCTACTTCACTGACCGTGACGGCAAGTTCCAGCTCTCGGCCCTGGCAGAGAGCGCTTTTGACCCGCTGGCGCGCACCACCAAGTTCATGCTGACCGAAGAGGCCCACCACATGTTTGTGGGCGAAAGCGGCATCTCGCGCGTGCTGTCGCGCACCGCACAGGTGATGAACGACCTCAAGACCGACGACCCTGCCAAGGTGCGTGCTGCTGGCGCCATCGACCTGCCCACCGTCCAGCGCTACCTCAACTTCCACTACAGCGTGACCATCGACCTGTTCGGCGCCGACCAGTCGAGCAACGCCGCCACGTTCTACAGCTCGGGCCTCAAGGGTCGCTACGAAGAAGGAAAACGCACGGACGATCATGTGCTCAAGGGCCAGACGCACAAGGTGCTGGAGGTCAAGGACGGACAGCTGCTGGAAAAAGAAGTGCCCATGCTCAACGCGCTGAACGAAGTGCTGCGCGACGACTTCATCAAGGACTCCATGGCGGGCGTGGGCCGTTGGAACAAGGTGCTGGAGAAGGCGGGCGTCCCCACCCGCCTGGTGGTCCCCCACAAGGCCTTCAATCGCCAGATCGGCGCGCTGGCGGGCATCAAGATGTCGCCCGACGGCCGCGTGGTGAGCGAGGCAGAATGGACCGCGCGCAAGGCCGAATGGCTGCCCACGCCCGAAGACTTTGCGTTTGTGGCGTCGTTGATGGGCCGTGTGGTCGAGCCGGGCAAGTTCGCCGGCTGGATCGCGCCCCCCGTCATGGGCATCAACCGCCAGCCGGTGGATTTTGAGTACGTGCGTTTTAATTGATCGCAGCTGAGTTGCCCGTGCCGCATTCGCCGCCCCTGGCAAGACGGCGCGAGCGGCACGGCGAGTCGGGCTCTGCGTTGTGGCACACCGAATGCTTCCACTGTATGCAAGGTCCCAGCACCGGTAGCCGGATATTGCTCGAAGAATGAATATGGACACCCACACGCTGATCGACAACGGCATCCTGAAGCAGCATCTGATCGACCCAGAGATCTGCATTCGCTGCAACACCTGCGAGGCCACCTGTCCGGTCAACGCGATCACGCACGACGACAACAACTACGTGGTGCGAGCCGATGTGTGCAACGGCTGCATGGCCTGCATCTCGCCCTGCCCCACGGGTTCCATCGACAACTGGCGTGCGGTGCCAGTGGCCCGTGCCTACACCGTTGAGGAACAGTTCAGCTGGGAAGAACTACCGGGCGAGCTTGCCCCCTATGAACTGGTCGCAGCAGGCGGAGAGCCCGCCACAGAGGTAACGGCGCTGCAGCAAGCCCCCGAAGCGCCTGCTGAGCCGGGCACGCAGGTGTTTCGCTCCGCCCAGTACGGAGCCACGGTACCGCCCTGGTCTGCAGCCCATCCTTACACCAATCTTTTTCCGCCCAAAAACCCGACCACAGCCACCGTGGTCGGCAACTTCAATTGCACCGAAGCGGGTTTTGAGAGCGAGACCCACCATGTGGTGCTCGATTTCGGCAGCATGCCGTTCCCCGTGCTGGAAGGGCAATCGATTGGCATCATCCCGCCGGGCGCCGATGCGCTGGGCAAACCGCACCACGCGCGCCAATACTCGGTGGCCAGCCCGCGCAACGGCGAACGCCCCGGCTACAACAACCTGGCGCTGACCGTGAAGCGCGTGACCGTGGACCACGATGGCAACCCTGTGCGAGGCGTTGCCTCCAACTACGTTTGCGATCTGAAGGTGGGCGACAAGGTGCAGGTGGTGGGGCCGTTCGGCAGCAGCTTCCTCATGCCCAACCACCCGCGATCGCACATCGTGATGATCTGCACCGGCACCGGCAGCGCTCCCATGCGCGCCATGACCGAGTGGCGACGCAGGCTACGCAACAGCGGCAAGTTTGAGGGCGGCAAGCTCCTGCTGTTCTTCGGCGCACGCACGCAGCAGGAACTGCCCTACTTCGGCCCACTGCAAAGCCTGCCCAAGGATTTCATCGACATCAACCTGGCTTTCTCCCGCACGCCCGGGCAGCCCAAGCGCTATGTGCAAGACCTGATGCGCGAGCGCGCCGCCGACCTGCTGGCCCTGCTGCGCGATGACAACAGCCACTTCTACGTCTGCGGCCTCAAGGGCATGGAAGAAGGCGTGGTGATGGCGCTGCGTGACATCGCCCAGGAGGCGGGGCTGAGCTGGGACGCCCTGGGTGGGACGCTTCAGCGCGAAGGGCGACTGCATCTGGAGACGTACTGAGGCGGGCATGGCATCGGCCTGAGCCAAACTCAAGCCATGGCGCCCCCCCAAAAAGGCCCATTGGCCGGGCCTCGGGGCGCTGCATGGAGCCCTTTCCCTTGTGTAACAGCTGCAACGCCAGACGCTGACCGGCAGACTGGTCTGTCGTTCCTGCGAAAATAGCGGGCTTTGCCTTCGGGAGGACTCCTTCCCCCGATGCACGCGCCGCCGGACCGTCCCGCTCGGCCGTGCCCACCCAGTGCACAGCCTTCACGGGATGACCCAACACCACCGACTCAACAGCTCACGCCTCGTGGTCCTGCTCCAGCAATGGACGCGGGAAGCCAGCGAGCGGGCCGCGCCTCCGCTACCAGCAGCCAAGCCCCCCGATGTGGCAGAGCAGCTGAGCCTATGGCTGGGAACCGTGGACGCCGTCCAGCTCAGCCGGGCGCTGCACGCGATCGAGAACCTGCCATCGCAGGCAGCGACTGCACAGCACCCGGCAATGGCGCTGAACATGACGGTACTCGCCGGCCTGGTAGCGAAGGTTCAGGCCGACCTCGAAGTGCAGCTGGCCACGAGGCCCACTGCACCCAAGCCACTGCGAGCCCGGGCGGACAACACCCCCGTGGAACTGCCCGACCCGAGGGTGGACAAGGATTTCGCCACCCACGCGCCACGCTATCTGGACCTGCAAAAGCAGATGGAGCTGCGGCTGCAGCCCCTGCGGGCACAGTTGCGCCAGGCGATCGCACAAGGTGCCCCCAGATTGCGCCAGGTGGCGGCGCTGGACGCTGTGATGGAGCGCATGCTGGCACCGCGTGAACAACGGCTGTGGGCCTTGCTACCCGCGCACCTGGAGCGCCGTATGGCGCACCGCCACCGGCAACACCAGCACAGGCTGACCACCCAAGGGTTGACCGATGAGCCTGCGCGCTGGCGGCAGGCCGGAGGCTGGCTGTGGGCCTTCGAGCGCGACATGCAGGCCCTACTTGCCGCAGAGCTGCAAACGCGCATGGAACCGATCACGGGACTGCTGGAAGCAGCACAGAACGACACAACAGGACAACAGGAATGAACAAGAGTGTGATGACAGCCATCTTCGCTGCGGGCCTTGCAGCCGCTGGCTGGGTGGGCTGGGGTTTTGTGGGCCACAGCCCGCTGGCACTGGCAATGACGGTGATGATCGCCGCCACCTACCTGCTGGGAGCTTGGGAGCTGATGCGCTATCGCGCGGCCACCGCCTCGCTGACGCGTGCGCTAGAGGCCCATCAAGAGCCCCCTGCCCTGGATGCCTGGCTGGAAAGCCTCAACCCCGCACTGCGCCACCCGGTTCGCCAACGTATCGAAGGAGAGCGTGTAGCCCTGCCTGGCCCTGCACTCACGCCTTACCTGGTGGGGCTGCTGGTCATGCTGGGCATGCTGGGCACCTTCGTGGGCATGGTGGTGACATTCCACGGCGCCGTGTTCGCCCTGGAGGCCTCAGGCAACCTGGAATCCATCCGCAATGCACTGGCTGCGCCCATCAAGGGGCTGGGTCTGTCGTTCGGCACGTCCGTCGCGGGGGTCGCCACATCGGCCGCACTGGGCTTATTGTCCGCCCTGAGCCGCCGAGAGAGGCTGCAGGCGGTGCGCCAGCTGGATGCGCGCATCCCCACGCTATTCCGTGCCTTCTCGTCCGCCCAACGGCGCGAGGACACCTTGCTGGCCCTGCAAGCGCAGGCCCAGGCCCTGCCACTGATTGCCGATCGCCTGCAAGCCATGATGGAAGGACTGGAGCGCCGCCACAGCCAGCTCAACGACCAGCTGCTGGCGCAACAGCAGGGGTTTCATCAAGAGGCCTCTGCCGCCTACACCCAATTGGCGCAGTCCGTGGGTACATCGCTGCAAGACAGCCTGAGCACCAGTGCCCAGCAGGCCACCGCCGCCATGCGCCCGGTGGTGGAACAGGCCATGGCAACGCTGGCACAAGAGTCCCAGCGCACCCACGAGCGGCTGCGAGAGCACACAGGCCAGCAGCTGCAAAGCCTCAGTGCGCAATGGGAGGGCACAGCACGCAAGGTGGCCGACACCTGGGCCAAGGCGCTCGACCAGCAGTCGAACACACAGGGCGCGCTGACCGCCCAGTTTGAGGTTGCAGTGCAAAAGCTCACGCAGACTTTCGACACACGCTCGAAAACACTGCTGGACTCCCTGCACGTATCGGCTGCACAGCAACAGGCTGCCCAGGCGGAGTCCGGCCAGCGGCGACTGCAAGGCTGGGAGCACTCCATGCAGGACATGGCTCGCAACCTGGCCAGCGAATGGCATCGGGCGGGCAATCAGACGCTGGCCCAGCAGCAGGAGGTGGGCCAGGCCTTGGAGCGCACCGCACAGCAGATGGACCGGCAATTGCAAGCCACCACCCAGGCATTTGCACAACAGGCCGAAGCCCTGGTCACCACACTGCAGGCGACGGTAGCCGAAGCCCACGGTGCGCAGCGCGCTGCGGATACGCAGCGGCTCGCCGACTGGACGCAGTCCATGCACCAGATGGCCCAGAAACTCAGCGGCGAATGGCAAAGCGCGGGGGCACAAACTGCCGAACAGCACCAGACAACCGGCGCGGCACTCGCCCAAGCAGCCCAGCAGCTGGAGCACCGCCTGCAGTCAGCCAACAACGCATTTGAAGAACGCTCCGAGGCCTTGCTGGCTGCATTGCAAAGCACCGTCACCGATGCTCAGCAGGCGCAGCGCGACGCCGATGCGCAACGGCTGGCAGGCTGGAGCCAGTCCCTGGAGAGACTGGCCCACACGCTCAGCGCTGAATGGCAGCGCGCAGCCACACAGACCGTGGAACAACAGCGCGCCCTGATGCAGACCCTGGAAGACACCGCCACGCAAGTGAGTCTGCGACTGAACGCCCAGGTGGACCGTACATTGGGCAGCGCCACCGCGCTGATGGAGCAATCCGACGCCCTGCTGCGCACACGCATCGACAACGAAGCGCAATGGGTGCAAGCCCAGAGTCAACGCATGGATGCGCTGACCCTGGTGTGGCGCGAGGAACTGACCACCCTGCGCGATGCAGAAGCCGCGCGCGGACAGGCGGCAGTGGACCGCCTGGATACTCTGCAAGCCGCCGTGGCAGAGCACCTGGCCACCCTGGGCGCTGCGCTGGAAGCCCCCCTCACGCGCCTGCTGCAGACCGCCTCCGACGTGCCGCAAGCGGCGGCCGAAGTCATTACCCAGTTGCGGCAGGAAATGACACGCCTGGGCGAACGCGACAACCTCGCACTGGCCGAGCGCACGGCCATGACACAGCAGCTGGGCAGCCTGCTGCAATCCGTGAACGAAGCCGCTGTGCAGCAGCGCGCGGCCATTGACGCACTGGTGGGTTCCGCCGCCGAGGTGCTCGAACAGGCGGGCCAGCAGTTTGCACAGGCCCTGGGCGCACAGGCGGGCAAGGTGGACGAAGTGGCAGCGCAGGTTGCGGCCAGCGCCATCGAGTTGTCCAGCCTGGGGGAATCCTTCCAGCACGGCGTCGGCCTGTTCAGCGCCAGCAACGAGAAGCTCGTGGAGAGCCTGCAAGGCATGGAGGACGCCCTTCGCGAGTCCATGGGCCGCAGCGACGAACAGCTGGCGTACTACGTGGCGCAGGCCCGCGAGGTGATTGACCTGAGCATCAGCGCACAACAAGGCATCGTGGAAGACCTGCGTCGACTGCATGGCAAGGCCACGGCAGAACAAGGGGCGCCCGCGTGACCGGCGTGGACGACACCCTGGATGATGCTACCGACCAGACGGCACCGGTGTGGGCCGTCTTCGGCGATCTGATGGCGGGGCTGCTGGGTGCGTTTGTACTGATCCTCGTGGGCGTGCTGGTGGTGCAGATCGACCTGGTGGCCAGCCTGCAGCAGGAAGTGCAAAAGCGCCAGATGGAAGAGCAGCGGCGCATGGCGCTTGAGAAGGCCCTGGCCATTCCGCTGGCCAGCGGGCGCGTGACGGTGAACAACGGGCGCATTGGTATCAGCGGCAGCGTGCTGTTTGCCACCGGTTCGGACGAACTGCGTGCCGAGGGACGGCAACTGCTCAAGAGTCTGGTTCAGCCGTTGGGGGTTTACTTGCGGGAGCGCGACGAAATGCTGATGGTCAGCGGCTTCACCGACAACACCGCGCTGCTACGCGGCAGCCAGAAGCGTTTTGCGGACAACCTGGAGCTGTCAGCCCAGCGTGCACTCACCGTGACCCGGGCTCTGATTGACGAGGGCATGCCATCGTCCCAGGTGTTCGCCGCAGCCTTTGGCGCCGAACAACCCGTGGCTGACAACAGCGACGAAAAAGGCCGTGCACAAAACCGCCGGGTGGAGATGGCCCCAGTCCCCAAGGCCGCCACCCCCCGGTCCACCGAGTCTCCCCGCGCACCATGACAGATCCCCGTCTGGAGGCATTGCGTGCAGTGGGCGCGCACCACAACGACCCCGCGCGTTTTCACTACCTGGAGATCCTGGCGCGCCGCCTGCCTGGCCAATCAGCGGCCGTGCAGCGGCTGTTGGCGCACAAGCTCGATACGGCGCTGGCGAGCTACCCCGAAAGCCCGCCCCACACACCTCCATCACAGGGCAACCAACGCCCCGCCCCTGCAGCATCTGCGCTGGCACAACTGAACCAAACCCTGGGAACCCCTCGGCGCAGCATCGCCAGGGACGACCCCTTTGCGATGGACAGCGCTCCATTGCCCGCGCTCAAAAGCGTGCGCCATTTCAGCGAGGTCTGGTCGCACATCGCCGCCGAGCAGCAGGTGGTGCAGGCCCTGCACAGGGGGCCTGAGAACGCCGGGCCACTCAACGCCCACAAGCTGATGCTGCGCTCACTCAACCTGATGCGCTCCCTGTCCCCCGACTATTTGCGCCATTTCATGGCGCAAATGGACACCTTACTGTGGCTGGATCAGGCAAGCACCCGAGCCACAAGCCCCGCTCCGCGTTCGGTGCGCAAGACACGCAACAAGCCATAGACCGATAGATCCGCAGGCCTGCAGCCAGGGCACAAACCACTGCTGTGTAGTCCCCGGCCCAACGCCCGGGGCGATGGAAACTGACGCTTCGGCGCCTCCAACCACTGACGCGAAACGTCACAGTACGTGGCCCAGCCATTGTTTTCAAAACTGGAACAGTTAGTTTGCGACTGAGTGGTTTTTCCCTGAACACCATCGGCGTACAGTTCATCCCATCGATGAGCCGAACCCGCAAGGCGACTCACCGAACCCGGTTCAGGAATGGTTTTTGATCCGGCTTTTTTGAGACGCTTTTTTAGCTTTTAAGGATTTTCATCATGAACAAGACTGCCCGTTTCCTCTCCGTCGCCGCTGTTGCCGCTTTCGCCGCTTTTGGCGCCCATGCCGATGAAGCCGATGGCTCGCAATTTGCCCTGAAGTTCGATACGAACCGCACCCGCGCTGAAGTGCAAGCCGAAGCTGTAGTGGAAGCCAAGACCCACAACATGGAACCCGCAGGCTCGCGTGTGGTGACCTACAAGTCCACCGCTGACCGCGCTGTCGTGCGTGCACAGGCTGCCGAAGCCGTGCGCACCGGCCAGATCCCTTCGGGCGAATTCAGCGCCATGTAATTTGGCAGACCAACTGCTGAGATTGGTTTGAAGCAGTTGCGGGACTTCCCATGGGGGTGGCACTTCGCGCGGTGCGGGTGCTGTTGCCATGGGGAGTGTTTTAGACAAGCACTCACTCCCGCACTGATCAAGCAAACGGGGCTCCCATTGGGAGCCCTTTTTGTTGCGTGCGAACACAAGCAAAACGTCGAACGCCTGTTGCATCTCCAAGCCGAAAGCCTTCGCGTTATCGCGAAAAACGAGCGTTCGCTACGCGCTCCCGGCCTTCAATGCCGCGCGTCGTTCAGCAAACTGCGCAGCCCACTCGGATACCGGCATAAAGCTGGGGTCCGAACGCACCACACGCTCCGTCTGGGCCCAGATGGCTTCGTCATCCTGATCCAGGTCCAAAGGATCACCGTGGGGCTGGCTCACGTACCAAGGAGTGTCCAGATAAACCTCCACCGTGTTGTCTTCCGGGTCCATGCAGTAAATGGATATCGCATTCCCGTGGTTAAGCCCACGCATCTTCGACGCGCCCAGTGCCAAGGCGCGGCGACGCGCCTCGCGCAGATGATCAATGGTCTGGACCTTGAAGGACAGCTGCATCACGGTGCTCGGGGCATCTTCACCCCGCCCTCCAGCCAGCACCAACTGGTGGTGCTGATCACCGCGCCCGCTCAGAAACACGATCTCGAAGCGAAAGGTCACGCCCTGGCCACGATCAGTCTCCTGCATGTCGAACACTCCGGTATAGAAAGCCTTCATCACCTCCAGGTCACGGCAAAAAATGCCACAGTGAGCGAGATTGGCGGTATAGGGTGGGTTCACGTTGCGAGACTCCATGGGTTCAGGGAATGAGGACCAGCTTGCCCAGCGTGCCACCGATGTCCAACAGCTCGTGGGCCTGACGAACCTCTGCCAGTGGCATGCGCATGGCACGCGGTGCACGCACCTGGCCACTCGCCATGAGCGCAATGGCTTGCTCCATCAAGCTGCGGCGCTGAGCCACATCGGCATCCACCGCGTGAATGGAGAAGGTGCGTATCGCCAGACTCTTGGCGAGCAGTTTGCGAAGCTCATCGAACACATCACTCGATGGTGGGCCTGCAAGGATGTTGTACGACACCGCCATGCCTGAGGGGGCCAGCGACCGCAGACAGGCGATAAACAGCGCCGCCCCCACATGATCAAAAGCGAGGTCGACGCCACGCCCCCCAGTGAGCTCCATGACGCGTTGCGGCAGGGCCTGCACATCGCCATCAACAAGTTCGCTAACTCCGTTTTCCAAGGCGAACTGGCGTTTTTCCGGGGTTGATGCAGTACCGATGACGCGCAGGCCTCGCGAGCGCGCCACCTGGGCCAGCGCGGTGGCAACCCCACCTGCTGCACCGGGGATCAGGATCGCTTTAGCGGGTAGGTTGCCGTTGCTGGCCAGCAGCGCCAGTGCGAGCTGGAAGTTACCGAGACTCACCGCGTCCTCGAACGCAATGCTCTCAGGCAGCACAAATGGCACAACTTCGGGCACGCAGATCGCCTGCACGTAGCAGCCCCCGCGCTGTGGCAACTCTCGTGCACTGACCAGCACGCGATCACCCACAGACAGGCGGGTGACGCCCTCACCGATGGCATCGACGACCCCGGACAGCTCATTGCCGGGCACCGCGGGCAGTGGGGGCATCCATTTGTAAGTACCGTTGCGAATCAGAACGTCCGGCCCACCTGCGCCTATGGCATGAGCCCGGACGCGTACCTGGCCCGGTCCGGGATGAGGTACAGGGATGTCCACCAAAGACAGAACCTCCGGACCACCCGTGACCTGGAGCTGCACGGCCTTCATCGTGCCAGTGGAAGAAGTCGCCATGTCTAACCTCAGCGCTGGCCGTCGTGTACAGACACCTGCTCGCGCGTCAGGCCGCCCAGGCGCGAGTGGACGCGTCCGCCATCGGCCATCACCAGTGCGAAAAGGATTTCGTCGGGGCGGGGCGCGTCCTGAATCCCCACCTCGGCACTGTTGAAATGGCTCCGGACATAGGCCGCATGGATGTAATGCAGTGGCACCATCAAGCGGTAGCCCGTAGCGGCCACGGCCTTCGCCGACGGCACGATGGCTTTGGGTTCACCCAGCACTTGGCGCATTGCCCAGCCCCCCGCTTCATGCCAGACGGCGCCATGCTCCAACTCGCCATTCACGCCGACGATGGCTGCCTTGCTATAGGCCTGTACTTTTTCCTTGCCCAGCGTAGCCACCAGCTCTTCAGCGAGCATCGTACCGAGGGTGCGCAGCTCGGCCATGAAGGGCAGCAGATCTGGCTCATAGCGGCCAGCGTAAGGATTGCGAATCACAGCGCAAGCAGAGGCGATGCGCAGCGGCGTGTCTACCGGTGGCCCGCCCTCGTGGTACACCGTTTCAATGGTCAGGCTGCGTTTTCGGATAGCGATCAAGTTCATTCAAAAGTCCTTCGACAAGGTGATTGGAGTCATTGTTTGGGAATCTTGGCATCAGCCACTACCTGCTGCCATTTTTCGATCTCGTGGCTCACCATGACCTTCATTTCCTCGGGCGTGCTGCCACGCGCTTCGCCGCCCATGTCCTCCAGACGCTGCCGTACTGCAGGCGCCTGTAGCGCACGAAGCACCTCCGCATTGAGGCGATCAACGATCGGTCGGGGTGTTCCTGCGGGCGCCAGAAGGCCGGCCCACGAGCGCACGTCATAGCCCGTCACACCGTGCTCCACGACGGTGGGAACGTTTGGCAGGCCTGCCCACCTTTGGGGGCCGGTGGTTGCGATGGCGCGCAGCTTCCCCGCCTGGATGTTGGTCAATACCGCGGTCGGCGGAGCGATGATGAATGGCACATCGCCTGCCAGCAGCGCCGTGATCGATGCAGCATCGCCCCGATAAGGAACGTGCAAAAGATTGACTCGAGCCATCTTGGCCAGCAGCTCGCCCGCCAGATGGTGGGTTGAGCCCACGCCCGCAGTCCCGTAGCCAACCGATCCCGGTGTGGCCTGCGCGTTTGCGATGACTTCACGCAGGCTCTGGACTTTCGAATTGGCGTTGACAACCACCAGGAACGGAAAGAAGGTGATCGTGGAAACCATCTCGAAGTCCGCAACTGACTTGTAGGGGAGCGTGTTGTAGAGAGCGCCCGCCACCGCATGCCCCCCGGTGGCGAGCAGCAACGTGTATCCGTCGGGCTTTGCCCGCGCTACCGTGGTGGCGGCGATGGTGCCGCCAGCTCCAGACTGTGCCTCCACCACCACGGCCTGGCCCAAGGCTTTGGCCATCTCTGCGCCCACAGCGCGGGCGATAGCGTCCGCATTTCCACCAGGAGCGAACCCCTGATAGAGCTTGATCGCTCGCTCGGGATAGGCTTGGGCCAGGGCCGGCAGCGCCGGCCATCCAAGAGCGGCCGCGCTGCAGGCGGCCAGGACGTGTCTTCTTTGCATGGTGTTTGTCTCCGTGGGCGGCGGCCGCGTGGGGCCTTGCTCTACCGTTGCAGGGTCTGGATGGAAGATCGAACGGGTAAATGACGCCAGACGATGGTCAGCCCTGCGCAACCACTGGATTGCGCAGCACGCCGATGGCTTCAATCTCCACTTCCACGACGTCGCCAGGTTTCATGAACTGCGGCGGCTTCTTGCTCCAGCCCACGCCGGCAGGAGTGCCAGTGATGATCACGTCACCGGGGACCAACGTAAAAATGGTTGAGGCATACGCAATCAGGCGGGGGATCGAAAAAATCATGTGCCCTGTATGGCTGGACTGCACCACAACGCCGTTCAGACGCGTCTCCAGCTTGAGTTCGCGACCAGACGCGATCTCGTCTGCAGTCACCATCCAGGGACCGAAAGCACCAGTGGATTCGAAGTTTTTGCCGGAGGCGATCTGCTTGGCATGGAACTGCCACTCACGCACGCTGGCATCGTTGTAGCAGCTATAGCCTGCAATGTGCGCCCAGGCGTCCGCCTCGCTGATGTCACGACCTTCCTTGCCAATCACTACGGCCAGCTCGCCTTCCCAATCCAGCGACTCCGAAACATGGGGGCGGACGATCGGCCCTTGATGTGGTGTCTGTGAACGCCACACGCGCAAGAAGATCGGCGGCTGCTCGGACAGCTCGCGCTGCATGCCAGCAGCGAGCACCTCCTGGTGGTGATCCATGTAGTTGCGCACCGCGCAGACAATTTTTTCGGGGCGAGGAATCACCGGCAGGAACGTCACTTCGGCCAACTTTGCGTCGGCCTTGATATCTGCCACCAACGCATCCCGGCGCGCGAAGTCCGGGCTTGCGATGAAGCCAGCCAGCGTGGCATGGCCAGTTCGGATCGCCAGTTCGGCAACACCGTCACCGAGGACGGCACCCCAGGTTTCACGGCCGGCGATTGAGTAGGACATCAGTTTCATGGGTTTCCTAGAAAAGGGATGAAAGAGGAATCGGAGAAGGCACGACGATCAGAACTTGGACTTCTGTATCTCCGAATCTAGTGCATGAATGTATTTTTATGCACAAAATACAAATTGTGCTTAGTGGTTTACACCGAGCGATTTGCGGCAACTTGCTTGGCCACCTGCGCAAGAAGAGGCACTTGCAGACAACGGAAATGGGGAACTCAGAAGCGAAAAAGCCCACATGCGCGATGCATGCGGGCTCTGCACCACGCGAGTCGGGTGCAACCAGAAATGAGGAGGGGCAGGGCTGCCCAGGAACCGGCGAAATGCCTGTACCTAGACCATGCCCTGGCTTGCAATGGCAGCGGAGGGTCAGCCTCCCTGGCCGTGCTCCAGCTTGCCCAGCACCGAGAGCACATTGCGCTCGGTACTCAAGATGTGCTCTTGCAAGAGTGCACAGGCGGTATCTGCATCGCGCCGCAGCGTAGCGTCCATGAGCTTACGGTGCTCGCTGGATTTGTGCTTAAAGGTCTTGCGAAAGCGCGCTGAAAACCGCCGGTAGCGCTCCGCCTGGTCGAAGAGGCTTGCACTCCAAGTCCGCAGGCGCTCTGATGGACTGGCTGAAATCAGTGCCATGTGAAAGGCAGTGTGCACGTCCGTCCACCCTTGGTCCAAAACGACCGGACCATCGCTAAGTCGGCCTTCTACCTTCTCCAAGCGGTGAAATGCCCCCACTACTTGCGCCTCCCACACGTCATCACCGTGGGCAATCGATTCGCGCAGCGCCTGAACGTCAAGCATCACACGCATGCGCGTGATGTCGCCCAAGTCCTCTGCAGAAATCGCCGTTACACGAAACCCTCGCCGTTCATCTGCCCGGATCAACCCCTCCTGTGCCAGACGACTCAGCGCCTCCCGCAGCGGACTGCTGGAAAAGCCGTAGGCAGCTTGCAGTTCATCGAGCTTGAGCTTGGCGCCTGGACCGTAGGTGCCATTCAACACATCCCTGCGCAATTGCGCGAAGGCCTGATCCACCAGGGGCGGGGTGCGAGGGGATGTGTCTGTTTTGTACATGTTTTGAATTTTATGCATAAACTTCAGGCATTGAAAGAACGAAAGAATCTCAATGAACACCAACCAGATGACACGTCCTATCCGCCTCCTCGCCATCTCCGGAAGCCTCCGCCGCGCGTCGCACAGCACTGCCGTGCTGCGAAGCCTCCAGCCGCTGCTACCTTCTGGAACCACACTGGAGTTGTTCCCTCTCGACGAGATCCCCATGTACAACGCAGATCTGGATGGGGAGCAACCACCGCCTCCAGTCGTCCAGCTCAAGAACGCCATTGAACATGCGAATGGCCTGGTACTGTGTTCTCCTGAGTACAACTACGGCATACCCGGGGTACTCAAGAACGCGATTGACTGGGCTTCACGGCCGGGATTTGCATCTCCTCTCAAGGGCAAGCCCGCGCTCATCATGACGGCGTCGCCAGGCACGGCAGGGGGAGTGCGGGCACAGGCCCAAATTCGTGATGCATTGGCAGCCACACTGGCACGCCCCTTGGTGCGGCAGCACATCGCCATTGCGGGAGTCGCCGCGCGCATACAAGACGGTCACTTAGTGGACAAGCCTACTCTGGATATCATCCAAACAGGATTGCACGAGCTGGTCGAGGAGATCCGGTGGATCGCCGCGCGCAGCCAACAAGTCTGAGACAGAAGTCGCTAATAAGGCCGGGTTTTAGCGGCCAGTGCCGATAGGGCTGGACTCGGCACCCAATCTTTGAATATGTGCCGGGTCACCCGAATGGAGTTCGCTCATGAAGATCACCGTCTCCACTGTGGTTGCCGCACCGTTGAAAAAAGTCTGGCGGGCATACACAACACCCGAAGACATCAAACAGTGGAATACAGCGTCCCCAGACTGGCACACGACCACCTCGTCGGTGGATCTGCGGCCAGGTGGCAAGTTCTCCTCTCGCATGGAGGCGAAGGACGGCTCATTCGGGTTTGACTTTGCAGGTGAATACACCAAGGTTGTGCCGTGCCAGCTCATCGAATACGCCTTCGGAGATCGAGCAGGACTCGTTGAGTTCAACGAGGGCGCGGACGGAGTCAAAGTTACGGTCACATTCGACGGGGAACAAACGCACTCCGAAGAGCAGCAGCGAGCCGGCTGGCAGGCTATCCTGGACAACTTTTCCCGCCACGTGGTCGCAAAGCTGGCGCGGCAATAGCGGCCAGCTCGCAGAGCCTCTTGCCCGTACATGCAACCTGCCCGAGGCCCGCATGCGCGCCGCACTGCAGTCAGTGGCCGTGTTCGACCACCCCGACCGCAGCCAGCGCGGTCGCACCATCACGCATGCACACTACTTTGACCTGGGCGATGCGCCCTTCCCAGTGGTGCAGGCGGACGATGATGCGGCGCTGGTGCAGTGGACCCCCATCGACCAGCTGGCGGGCCTGGAAGAGGAATTCTTCGAAGACCACTTCCACATGCTGAACCACTTTCTGGGGCTGACGAAGCTGGACTGATCCGTTCCACCCGCTTTTTGCATCCAGACGGGCTCAAGCGCTACGGAATCATGCATCTACCGCTATATTTTGTATAGCACTAGGTACCAGCCCGCTCCAGCATGGCGTGCAGCAGCACGTTGCACCCGGCCTCGATGTGCTCAGGTTTCGCATCCTCGATCTCGTTGTGGCTGATGCCGTCCTTGCAGGGGATGAAGATCATGCCGCTGGGTGCGAGCTTGGCCATATACACGGCGTCGTGCCCCGCGCCCGAGACGGCAGGCATGTGGCTGTAGCCCAGCTTGGCGGCGGCGCGGCCCACGGCCTGCACGCATTCGGGCTGGAAGAGTTGCGCGGGGTAGCTGGAGACCATCTCGATGTGCACTTGCACGCCATGCTCCTTGGCCACCTGGTCGGCAAAGGCCTTGACCTCGGCGGCCATGGCGTCCACCAGTGCGTCCGTGCTGTTGCGCAGGTCGATGCTGAACTTGACCCGGCCGGGGATGACGTTGCGGCTGTTGGGGAAGACTTGCACCATGCCCACGGTGCCGCGCCCGTGCGGCGGGTGGCGGTGGGCGGCGGCGACTACGTCTTGCATGATGCGTGTGGCGGCCAGCATCGCGTCCTTGCGCAGGGCCATGGGGGTGGGGCCTGCGTGGGCTTCCATGCCGGTGACGGTGCAGTCAAACCAGCGGATGCCCAGCACGCCGCTGACCACGCCGATGGTCTTGTCGTTGTCTTCCAGCACGGGGCCTTGTTCGATGTGGGTTTCAAAGTAGGCGCCGATGGGGTGGTCGCCGGGCTCCTGGTCGCCGATGTAGCCGATGCGCTCGAGTTCGCCCTTCACCGTCTTGCCTTCGGTGTCGGTGGCGGCGTAGGCGTGCTCCAGCGTGAAGGCTTTGGCAAACACGCCCGAGCCCATCATCACGGGCACAAAGCGCGATCCTTCTTCGTTGGTCCAGAAGGCGACTTCGATGGGGGCTTCGGTTTCGATTCCGTGGTCGTTGAGCGTGCGCACCACCTCGATGCCGGCCAGCACGCCGTAGTTGCCGTCGAACTTGCCGTCGGTTGGCTGGGTGTCGATGTGGCTGCCGGTCATGATGGGTGGCAGGTTGTTGTTGCGGCCGGGGCGGCGCATGAAGCCGTTGCCGATCTTGTCGATGGTGACGGTCATGCCTGCCTCGCGCGCCCAGCGGGTCACCAAGTCACGGCCCTGCTTGTCCAGGTCGGTGAGGGTCAAGCGGCACACGCCGCCCTTGGGGGTGGCGCCGATCTGCGCCAGCTCCATGAGTGACGCCCACAGGCGTTCGCCGTTGATGCGCAGGTTCTCAATGTCGGGTTTGACTTTCGTGTCCATAGAAGCTCCAGAGATATAGCTCAGTCAGGGATATGCGAGCACGTCGCCCAGCGGGTAGACGGGCTGGCGCAGGTTTGCGAACGGGAACAGCTGGTAGTCCGAGCTGGTCACGCCGGGGCTATCGCACTCCACCAATCCAGCAGAGAGCGGCACAAAGACCGGTCGGCAGTACATGCGCGACTTGAGCAGCAGGTAGCGATATGCCGCGGGGTCCAGGCCCACACAAGAAAAAACGCCCAGATCCCACGGTTCGTGCGGCTGCTCAACCACCACGATCTGCGTGCCGCCGGCATCCAGCCAGACGGCACGCCCCATGGAGCAGCGCTGGCCGGTGTATATCGGGCCCGTCACGGTGTAGCTGCCGTCGCTGATGGCACGCACTGTGCCCTGCACCAGCACGGGCTCTTTGACAATGCCCAGCCGAGCCAGCGGCACCTTGTTGCCCAGGCGCACCGACACCTGCGCGCCCACACCGGCCGCCACGAGCTGCTCAACGGCCTCCGGATCAGACAGCGGCCCCGTGGCGATACCAGTCAGGCCATGCCGCCAGGCGGCCTGCAGCACGTCCATGGTGTCGCAGGTTCCTCCGGACATGCAGTTGTCGCTGTGATCCAGCAGCAGTACGGGCTTGCCCACCCCTTCGGCCATGCGCTGCGCCCGAACGAAGGCTTCGGCCAAGGGCTCGCTGGCATACACGTAGCCTTCACGTTCCGCCCAGATCTGAGCAGCCACGCGGTCCAGCGCAGCGGCGCACAGCGCTTCACCCTCGGCAGTGCATTCCGCCGTGGCCACTACGCTCACGCATGGTGCGGCAATGTCGGCCAAGGAGAAGCCCGCAAAGATGGTCATGGCCGGCACACCCTCCCCTTCGGCCTGCCGCGCCGAGGACACGGCGGCGGCCATAGCGCCACCCAAGGTCGTGCTGCGCAGGGTGTGACTGAGCAGCGGCAACTGTCGCCAGCGCACGGCGTACCTCGTCCCTTGCTGCAACATGTGCAACACGAGACGTGCCGCGTGCTCGCCCGTCTCGTACATGTCCACATGCGGGTAGGTCTTGAACCCCACCATCACATCGGCGTTATCGACCATCTTCTGCGTGATGTTGCCGTGCAGGTCCAGAGCTACGCCCAACGGTACGCCAGGCGCAGCCGCCCTCACCCGGGCAAGCAGGTCTCCTTCCCCGTCCGGTGTGTTCTGCGCCACCATCGCGCCATGCAAATCGAGCAGGATGGCATCGCAACCCACCGCTGCGGCGACGATGCGGTCCGTCAACTGGCGGTAGGCGTCGGCATCTACCGGCCCGCTGGGGTTTGCCGTGGCGGAGACGGGCGTCACGCACTGCGCCCCTACCCGCTTTGCTGCATCAATGAAAGCCGCCATCGCCGTTCGCATGCCGAAGTTGGCATGGAAGGCCGCCGCGTCGTACTCGGGCGCAAACGCCTTCAAGGGCGTGGGTACCGGAGAAAAGGTATTGGTCTCGTGGTTAAGACGAGCAATCAGAAACTTCATGAAACGCCCTTCGGGATTCAGTGCGGGATGGGCCACAGCTCAGGCCAAGCCCACGCCCAGATAGCGGTCTTTGACCTCTTCGTCGGCAAGAAAGCTTGCGTTGTCAGCTGTGTAGACGATGCGTCCTTGTTCCAGGATGCAATGGCGGTCGGCCAGTTGCGTGCAGACCTCCAGGTTCTGCTCCACCAGCAAGATGGCAACGCCTGCGGCCTTGATGGTCTTGAGCTGGGCCACGATTTCCTCCACGATCACGGGGGCCAGCCCCTCCACGGGCTCGTCCAACATGAGCAACTTGGGGTCGTTCATCAGCGCGCGGCCGATCGCTAGCATCTGCTGCTCGCCGCCGGAAAGCTGCCCACCGCCGTTGCGCCTGCGCTCCTTGAGCCTGGGGAAAATGCGGTACACGTCGTCCAGTTGCCAGGGTGAGCTTTTTCGCAGGCCCAGCATCAGGTTCTCTTCCACGGTCAGCAGCTTGAAGATGCCCCGGTGCTCCGGTACCAGACACACCCCCTGCCGGGCGATCACATGCGAAGCCTGACCCTGCAGCGGTTTGCCGGCAAATGCCACACGGCCCTGCGTGGGAGCGACTACCCCGGCAATGCTCTTGAGTGTGGTGGTCTTGCCTGCGCCGTTGCGCCCCAGCAGGGTGACCAGTTCGCCGTTACCCACCGTGAAACACACACCCTGAAGCACATGGCTTTTGCCGTAGTGGGCATGCAGGTTGTCAACATCGAGAATCATGCCTTGCCCCCTGTGATCATGTTGCCCAAGTACGCAGTCCGTACCCTTTCGTCGCTGCGTATGTCGTGTGGCATGCCTTCGGCCAGCACGCGCCCCATCTGCATCACCGTCACGGTGTCCGAGATATCCATCACGATGTTCATGTTGTGCTCGATCAAGACCACCGTGTGCTCGTCGCGCAGGCTCTTGATCAAGCGCTTCATGTCGTCCAGGTCATCGATGCCCATGCCCGACGTGGGCTCGTCCAAGAAAATGGCCTTGGGCCGTGCAGCCAGGGCCATGCCCACTTCCAGCCGGCGCTGCTGGCCATGCGAAAGATTGCCAGCGGGGGTGTCTGCGAGGTTCTCCAGTCCCACCTTGGACAGAACGGCGTCAACCACCTGCGACTGCGCACGCGCCCCTACCGGCTCGTGCCAAGGATTCAGGGCGCGTGCAGGCTGTACGCCTTGTGCGCCAAGGCGCAGGTTCTCACGCACGGGCAAGCTCAAGAACAGGCTGGTCACCTGGAATGAACGCGCAATGCCTCGCTGCACCCGCCGATGGTCTGGCTCATGCGTGACATCCTGTCCATCAAAAAGAATCCGGCCTCCACTGACTGCCTTGGTGCCGGTGAGCATGTGGAACAACGTGGTCTTGCCAGCACCGTTGGGGCCAATCACCGAATGCACGGTATTCGCACGCACCTGGAGACTTACACCGCCCAGCGCTGCAAACTTGCCATAGTGCTTCTCGACATCAATGGCTTCCAACAAGATCGGGGTCTTTGGGCTCATGCCTGTTCTCCTTTCGCAGGAACTGCAGCTGCCGATGGCGTCACCACCGTGTCAGCCGACTGCTTGCGATGACCTTGCGGCCGATTCCAGACCGTTTCACCCAGGCCCCACAGCCCGCGCTGCATCCAGAGGCTCACGGCCATCAATGCAATGCCCAGCAGCAAAAGCCAACGCGGCCACAGTTGAGACAGCCAGTCGGCCAGCAGCAGGTAGAACGCTGATCCCAGCAGCGAGGCAAACAGGTTGCCCGTCCCGCCAATAACGGTCATCACCAGGATCATTTCACTGGTGTGGTACTCCGCGTTGGACAGCGGAGCCAGGCCGGTCATCATGGCATGCAGCGCCCCCGCGAGACCGGTGACAGCACCCGAGATCACAAACGCCTGCAGCTTGAGCAGCCTGAGGTTGTAGCCAATGGCAGCCGCACGCTCTTCGTTGTCTCGCACTGCCAGCAAGGTTCGCCCGAATGTCGAGCGTGACACCTTGAGCAGCAGCCAGAACACCACCAGAAAAATCAGCGAAACAAAACCATAGAACTGCCAAGGCGACGCCAACGTCCACAGGTCAAAGCCCAGGATGGACACATTGGGACGAGGGATATCCATCAACCCGTTGTCTCCCCCCGTCAAGCCGGTAGCCGTATAGGCAATGAAATAGAACATCTGCGCAAAGGCCAAGGTCAGCATCACAAAGTAGGTGCCACGCTGGCGAATGGCCACCCAGCCCACCACGGCCGCCCCGATCGCTCCCATGACTGTGGCGAGCAGCAACGCAAGCGGCATGGGAACAGGCCAGCGGGTGAGTAGCAAGGCAACGGTGTAACTGCCCAGACCAAAGAAGATGCCCTGCCCGAACGAAAGCAAGCCGGTGAAGCCGAGCAGCAGGTTGCACCCCATGGCCGCCAGCGCAAAGATGAGTACCTCGCTAGCCAAGGAGCCCGACTGCATCAGCAATGGCATGGCCACCACCACCACTGCTGCAAACAGGAAATGCGTGTATTTCTTCATGGGGTTTACTCCTTGCGGCCCAGCAGGCCGTGGGGACGCAGTAGCAGCACGGCCGCCATGGCCACATAGATCATCAGGCGGGCCCCTTCTGGCCATAGCGTGCTCATGACGCTTTGCACAATGCCGATCATCAATCCGCCCAGCAATGCGCCGCTGAAACTGCCCAGCCCCCCCCACTACCACCACAACAAAGGCTACGGCCAGGGCTTCAATGCCCATGAAGGGTTCTGCTCCACGAATGGGGGATGCGAGCACTCCGGCCAGTGCAGCGGTGGCTGCGCCCAACCCAAATACCAAGCTGAAAATACGCAGCACATTGATGCCGAGCAGCGAGACCATCTCGGTCGACTCGCTGCCTGCTCGCACAGCGCTACCGAGTCGCGTGCCCTCAAGAACCCACCACAGCAGCACTGCCAGCACCGAAGTAAAGCCGATCACGAACAGGCGGTACTTCGGGTAGATGAAACTGCCCCACATCACCACTCCCTGCAGCGAATCGGGAACCGCCACGCTGTCACCCAGTGGGCCCCATTGCAGGATCACCAGCTCCTGGACTGCGAGTGCCAGGCCCACCGTCACGAGGATGTGAAACTCATGGTCCGAGGCATACACGTGGCGCAGGACCAGCTTCTCCGTGGCCCAGCCAATCGCCCCCACCACCAGCGGCACCACGACCAGAGCCAACCAGAAGCTCATGCCCCATCGCGTCATCTGGTAGCAAAAGTACGCTCCGATCAGGTAGAACGCCCCATGCGCGAAGTTCACGAATCGCAGCAATCCAAAAACAATGGACAGGCCCACCGCCAACAGGAAATACAGCATGCCAATGCCGATTCCATTGATGACCTGTAGAAGGTAAATGTTCATAAAGTGCTCGGCCGAACGACCACCAGCCGCACCCTGTCGGTGCCGCTGGGGTTCTCAAAAAAGGGGCGGCCACAGCGCGCGCATGGGGCTATGCCCAGCCCGGCGGACGCCGCGAGGGTCAGGCGCGCTTGCAGCCCGTCTGGTCGATGGGCAGGAACGACTTGCCCGAACTGAGCACGTCTACGTAATCGTCCTTGTTCTTCATCTTGGACTTGGCCTTGCCCTTGAGCAGGTAGTAGTTCTTGAGCACCTGGTGGTCCGCCTTTCGCACCTCTTCCTCACCGGTCAGACCCTGGTATTTGTGGCCCTCCAGTGCGGCGATCACGGCCTTTTGCTCCACGGACCCGGCCTTGATGATTCCGTCGATCAGCAGCTTTGTGCAGATATAGGAGCCCGCCAGGCTGTAGTTGGGGTTCATCTTGAGCTTGTCATTGGTGCGTTTGACAAGATCGCGGTTGAGTTCGGAATCCACCGTGTGCCAGTACTGAGCGCCAAAGTAGATACCGTCGCACAGGTCAGCGCCCAGCGATTCGAACTGCTCCAAACCAGAGGCCCAGGCCACCAGGATCGTCATGTTCTTGTGCATACCAAAGCTCACGGCCTGGCGAAGCGTGTCGGCACATTGCGCGCCAAAGTTCAGCAGCAGCAGGACATCGGGCTTTGCGGCCAGAGCATTGGTGATGTAACCGCTGAACTCCTTCTCGGTCAGCGAGTGGTAGCTGTTACCCACATGCTCGATCCCCTTTTCCTTGAAGATGTTCTTGGCCGCGGACAGCAGGCCATCGCCAAACACGTACTGCGGTGTGATGGTGTACCAGCGCTTGGCCTTAGGCATGGAATCGATCAGCGGACGCACCGTCTGCTCAATGGCGCCGAAAGTGGGTACCGACCAGCGGAAGGTCGCAGCATTGCAGTCCGACCCAGTGATTTCATCGGCCCCAGCCGTGGTCACAAACAGGCCGCCAGCCTTCTCGGCCTCCTTGCCCATGGCCAGGGCCTCGCCCGAAAGGATGCCGCCCGCGAAGAATCGAGCACCTTGCTGCTGGGCTGCTTCCTGCACCTTGCGCACGGCTGTAGCGGGCTTACCTTCCGTGTCCAGGAGTGTGTAGGCCAGCGGGCGATTGAGGGCTTTGCCATATTGCTCAATGGCCAGTCGCATCCCCATGTCGGCGAACTTTCCGTTGGCCGCAAAAGGACCGGACATCGGTACCGGACAGCCAAACTGAATGGCGCCCGGTGCCTGCGCAAAGGCGCTGCGGGTCAGGCCGATAGAGGCGGACAGCGCACTCAGTGCCGAGACTTGCAGAAGATGACGACGTTGCATGGAGGACTCCAGTGAGTAGAAGTGGGAGATCAAGAGTTGCCACCTCCATGGTGTCCAAGAAACCACCTTCCTGATCTTTCCAAATCTTTCATTTGGATTCATGCAAGCACAGGGTTAACCCAGCACGCTTTCGTTGCTGGCGCGGCCAAACCGCGGCGCGCTCCCCGTCTGGTTTAGCGCCGCTTCAAGAGGATCACGGGAGTGTCAATGCAGCCGTTGAGTGTCCTGCACGAGCTGTGCTGAGGCTGTAAAGGCGTAGCCAATCTGGTGCAGCGTCTTGACCGGCAGAGGTTCAGAAAACGCTTCCGCCGCCTTTTTGCGCAGCCTCGTGAGAAGCAAGTTGAGCCGTTCAGCCCCGTTTTGGGCACGAGCACCAAACAGGTGAGTGCTGAGGTCGCGCTTGGACACGGGCTGGCCATCCGCTCGCAGGAGTTGCTGCAAGAACATGAACTCGTGGGTCGTCAGTTGCAGACACTTGCCCTGCGGCGATGACAGTACCCAGTCCTTCATGGCCAGCACCCAGCACGCCGCCTTTGCGACAGGTATGGCCGCAGCAACCAGCGATCCTGCGGGGTCTACGGATGTCCTGGGGGCAAGTCGGCTCGCCGTAGCGTCAATATTGGCGGCCAACTCCAGCAGGTTGACCGGCTTGACCAGGTAACGATCTGCCCCAGCACGCATTCCCGCCAGACGATCGTCAAGTGAATCTCGGGCGCTGAGGATGATCACCCCCACCTCGGGTCTGGACTTGAGTAGCGACGCCACGCTGAGGCCATCCTCTCCGGGAAGCCCCAGGTCCAAGAGAACCACATCGACCGGCTGAACGGTGAACCCTTTGTAAAACGCCTCGGCGCTACCCGCACCCCAAACGCTATAGCCCGAGTCGAGCAAGAATTCCTCGATGCTGTGCAGTTGATCGGAGTCGTCCTCTACGATAGCAATGCTGGGCTTGGATTGGGTCATGTTGCGAATACCTCCGGCACCTGTCCGGAATGCAACATTCAGGCCACCGGTGTCACGTTCAACGGGATGTCGATCACAAAGCGAGTGCCTTGGGGTTGGACGGCCTGTAGCTGGACAGCCCCACCATGCAAGTCAACGATCCGTTTTACCAAAGCCAGCCCCAGTCCGGCACCGGGTTTGCCCTCTGCCGTACGGCCGCGGCGGTACTTCTCAAACACCAGCGTTTGCTCTTCCAGCGGAATGCCAGGGCCTTCGTCCTCAATGACAAAACGGCACTGGCCCTCTTGCTGATGCACGCTAAGAGACACCGTTGCACCCACCTCGGAATACTTGAATGCGTTCGACAGCACGTTCATGAGCATCACGCGCAACAGCACGGGGTCGCCGTTCAATGATGGCAACCCGGGTTCCACCGTCAGGTACAGCGGGTGCTCGGCAGACAGTTGGCCACCGTTTTCTGTTACCCACAGGCACAACTCTCCCACGTCAACGGGTACTGGCTCTACCGCAAAGTTGTGGCTATCAATGCGGTCCTGGGTCAGGCAGTTGTCAAAGAAGTAGCTCAATCGCGCCGAGCCCCGCAGGATGCGCTGCGCCAATGCCAGCTGCGCGGGCACATCCTTGGAGCGCAGCGCAAGCAACTGCCCGGCGGTGTTGATCACCGCCAGTGGAGAACGTACCTCATGGGACAGCATGGCGATG
Organism: Acidovorax delafieldii; assembly: GCF_007993815.1. Lineage (GTDB taxonomy): Bacteria > Pseudomonadota > Gammaproteobacteria > Burkholderiales > Burkholderiaceae_C > Acidovorax > Acidovorax delafieldii. Next base: position 40,851 of record NZ_VJWE01000015.1, on the reverse strand, counting down.
AAATGGCGCTGGTCGGTCAGCGTCTGCTCAATGGAGGCCACAGCACTCTCCAACTCCTGGGTGCGTTGCGCGACCATTTGCTCCAGATCTTCGGCATGCTCCTTCAAATGCCCTGCCATGTAGCCCATGGAATCCGCCAGAGACCGTAACTCGCGAATAGGGCTGGATTTCGGTGCCTGGGCATTCCAGTCGGACTGGGTCAGTCTGACTGCCCAGTCACTGAGTACCTGCAAGGGTCTCACCAACCGGCTGGCTACGAACACCGAAAACAGCACTGAAGCCAGCAAGACGGCCAGCGTGGTGTAGATCGTGTTGCGTAGCACCCCCCGCAACGGCGTGTTGAAGCGGCTCTCAGGCAGGATGATCGCCATCGTCAGCACAGGACCGCGATCCAGCGCATGCGTCCACCAACGCGCCAGGTGGCGCACGCCGTCCACATCCATGAATCGGTTTCCCTCGCGTTGACCGCTCTGCAGGATGTGCTGCCCCAACGCACGCATCACGGGGTCGCGGCTTTGGTCGATGCGCACACGCTGCCCATCCACCAAAGCCGATACACCTGCAGACGGATCGTGCGAGGACATTGCAAGCAGTTCTCCCGAGGCCTCGGCCAGAAAGGCCCTGCCCCCGGACTCGGAGGCCAGCGCGGCCAGAAACTCGTTGAGCTGGGACAGCGCCACATCGGCGGTGACCACCCCGATCAAACTGCCATCGCGTGAGCGGACGGGAGCTGAAATCCCCATGCCAATTGCGGCATATGCGCCTTGCGCATCGTTGATCATGTAGCGATAAGGCGCGTACCACGCGACCCCATCATTGGCAATCGCTGACTGGTACCACGGACGGGTACGTGCATCAAAGCCCACCTCGCTGCGGGAAATCAGCGTTGGCTCGCGACTCACGGCGTCGATACGCAAAACCTCCATGGCCCGGCCATCACTGATCCGTGCGCGCAGCATGCGCAAAGCGCGGTCCTCCCCCAAAGGGGGACGGCTGCCGGCGTAGTACTGACCATCAGGCATGCCCATGGATATGAAGGTCAGTTGGGGTTGCTGGTCGATCTGCAGCATGAACTGGCGCATCAACACGTCAGGTTGCTGAACCATCAGATATCCGGCGCGCACTTGCTCGACATTGAAAGCGACTACGCGCTGCGGCACATCAAAGAAGGAGACCACCTTTTCGCGGACCCTGCCTGAGACCTCGTCAGCCAATTGCAGCGCGAACTCTTCCATGGCACCCGTAGCAGAGCGATAAAACAAACTGCTGCTGGCAAGCACCAGGGGCAGCAAAACCGCCAACAGTGCGAGTGTCAGAAAAGTGCGCAGGGCAAGACGGCGAGTGAACATTGGGAGATCGAGGGTGTACAGGCGGTGCACCGCAGAGACACGCCTGTGCGCGCGGTTCGGCGCGTTGCCTCGGATTCAATCACATGTACTCAACGAGGGCCTTGAGCCTTTGTTTGTCGCCCCCATGTGACTCAACCTTACGGTGCGCCTACGCGCAGTGTCTTCGGATGCCAAGCTCAGTTCACGTACTGTAGAACCTGCCGTAGTCGTCTTCAGTCACTTGCCTGGCCGAGAACGGCAATTGCTCAGGCATTTAGATAGACCACATGGGGTCTGTTTCTTCCCTCTGTCAGTGCAGCAGTGACTCTGCCTACTGCTATCAGGAATGCCAGTTACGCAGCGATTGCCGCCACTTAATTCGAATCGGCGAACTCACGGTATGTAACGCAAAGCGGTCATTGCTTGGACGCAAGCGCAATAAAAAGGCATCGCGAGCGATGCCTTTGTGTGCACAGGGGCGTTCTTACAGGGCCTTGACCAGTTCAGGCACAGCCGTGAACAGATCCGCTTCCAGCCCATAGTCGGCCACGCTGAAGATCGGCGCCTCAGGGTCCTTGTTGATCGCCACGATCACCTTGGAGTCCTTCATGCCCGCCAAGTGCTGGATGGCACCCGAGATACCGGCGGCCACATACAGCTGCGGTGCCACGATCTTGCCGGTCTGGCCCACTTGCCAGTCGTTGGGCGCGTAGCCTGCGTCCACTGCGGCGCGGCTGGCACCCAGGGCGGCGCCCAGCTTGTCGGCCAGGGGTGTCATGACTTCGTCGAACTTTTCCTTGCTGCCCAGCGCCCGGCCACCGGAGACGATGATCTTGGCAGCGGTCAGCTCGGGGCGGTCGCTCTTGGCGATTTCGCTGCCCACGAAGCTGCTCTTGCCTGCGTCGGCCGTGGCAGCGGCGGTTTCAACAGCGGCAGAGCCACCGGTGGCGGCGGCGGCGTCAAAGCCGGTGGTACGCACGGTGATGATCTTCACGCTGTCAGCGCTTTGCACGGTGGCAATGGCGTTGCCTGCATAGATGGGGCGCTCGAAGGTGTCTGGGCTCGCCACCTTGGTGATGTCGCTGATCTGGGCCACGTCCAGCTTGGCCGCCACGCGGGGGGCCACGTTCTTGCCGCTGGCAGTCGCGGGGAACAGGATGTGGCTGTAGTTGGATGCGATGGCGAGCACTTGCGCGGCCACGTTTTCTGCCAGGCCGTGTTCCAGGCCAGGGGCGTCTGCGTGGATGACCTTGGCAACACCGGCTATTTTGGAGGCGGCTTGTGCGGCTGCACCAGCGTTGTGGCCAGCCACCAAGACGTGCACGTCGCCGCCGCAGGCGACGGCGGCCGTGACGGTGTTCAGCGTGGCGCCCTTGATGGACGCGTTGTCGTGTTCAGCAATAACGAGTACGGTCATTTCTTGTTCTCCTTAGATGACTTTTGCTTCGTTCTTGAGTTTCTCGACCAGGGCGGCCACGTCGGCCACCTTGATGCCAGCGCCGCGCTTGGCGGGTTCGGTCACCTTCAGGGTCTTCAGGCGCGGAGCCACATCCACGCCGAGGTCTTCGGGCTTGACGGTGTCCAGCTGCTTTTTCTTGGCCTTCATGATGTTGGGCAAGGTGACGTAGCGGGGCTCGTTCAGGCGCAGGTCGGTGGTGATGACTGCGGGGAGCGTGAGGGCCAGGGTTTCCAGGCCGCCGTCGACTTCGCGGGTCACGCTGACTTTGTCAGATGCGAGTTCGACCTTGCTGGCAAAGGTGGCCTGGGGCAGGTCGGCCAAAGCAGCCAGCATCTGGCCGGTCTGGTTGGCGTCGTCGTCGATGGCTTGTTTGCCCAGGATGACGAGAGAAGGCTGTTCTTTGTCGACCAGGGCTTTGAGGAGCTTGGCCACGGCCAGGGGCTGCAGTTCGACGTCGGTCTCGACCAGGATGGCGCGGTCGGCGCCAATGGCCATGGCGGTGCGAAGGGTTTCCTGGCATTGGGCCACGCCGCAGGAGACTGCGATGACTTCGGTCACCAGGCCTTTTTCTTTCAGGCGCACGGCCTCTTCAACGGCGATTTCGTCAAAGGGGTTCATGCTCATCTTCACGTTGGCGATGTCCACACCCGTGTTGTCCGATTTGACGCGGACCTTCACGTTGTAGTCCACCACGCGCTTGACAGGGACGAGGATTTTCATAGGTCGATCAGCTCACTTTCATTGCTGGTTGGGAGAATCTTTGAGCCAGCTTGCCAATACGCTAGCGACATCAACGGGCGGGACACCGGCGGAGCACTGAATGCGTCCAGGCGTGCGCGAGAAGCGCGGTGCTGGCGCGATGTGCGTTACACCATCGACGCTCGTAAAACTTTTGCGCGACTGGATGTGGGGATGCTGCTGAGCTTCCTCCAGCGTCAGAACGGGGGCAAAGCAACTATCGCTACCCTCTATTCGCAAGCACCACTCTGCCAGGGTACGCTGGCGAAATGCAGCGGCGATGGCGTCACGTAGGAGGTGCCAACGAGCACGGTCCTTTTGGGCGTCCCGTAAGGTATCGGGCAAATCCAATTGTTGACACAGCAGGGCAAAAAACTGGGGCTCAATAGGCCCGACAGCTACATGCCTTTTGTCGGCAGTCTCGTACGTTGTGTAGTAAGGCGCGCCACCATCCAGCATGTTGCTATACCGCTGGTCGCGGTATAGGTCCCGCAATCGGTGAGACAGGTTATTGTTCAGCATAGAGAGCACACCATCGCAGATGGCGGCATCCACCACTTGGCCCTCCCCCGTAGCGCGAGCGTGCAGCAGCGCCGCGAGCAGACCCGTCACCAAGTACAGACTGCCTCCGCCATAGTCACCCACCAGGTTCAACGGCGGCACGGGACCTCTGTCTGCCTCGCCGATGGTGGCTAGTGCACCTGCGACTGCGATGTAGTTGATGTCATGGCCAGCCACCTGTGCGAGCGGCCCATCTTGTCCCCAACCAGTCATCCGGCCGTAGACCAAGCGGGGGTTGCGCTGTGCAACCAATTTTGGGCCGAGTCCAAGCCGCTCCATGACCCCGGGCCTGAAACCCTCCACCAACGCGTCTGCCTTTTCGAGCAACTGCAGTACTTGCTCAACGGCCTCGGGCCGCTTCAGGTCCAGCAGGATGGTCCGGCGTCCCCGTCCCACAATGTCCAAAGGACTCATCGGCGGCGCATCCGGACGATCAATGCGCACCACTTCCGCTCCCATGTCTGACAAGAGCATGCAGGCGAAGGGCCCTGGTCCCAGACCCGCAAACTCGACAATTCGCAATCCGACCAACGGACCTTCGCGTGTGGGTGAGGAGTTTTTTTCCACGTGTTTCTCCAGTTCAGTTCCCTATGGCGCGAGCGACCAACCCCAAAACGCTGGCGGAGCTACCAAGTGCTAGCAAGACAAAAACAGCATTCGCCCGGAGGCTTATCACGATTACGGGAATTCCTGACCAGCGACTTGCGAGCGCACTGACTACCGAGAAGGGCGTAACAATGATCGCAAGGCCCCAGCCAATGAGTACTGCGCTGATGTGCACCAACACTGGCAAGCCCAACAGGGCAGGTCCCAAGCTGGCGCCAACGATGACGGAACTCAGCATGGGATGCATCGCGCTGGCCGACATCAGCACAATGGCCGAAGACACAGTCAGGCAGGCCAGGGCTGGAGAACCTGCGACTGAGGCGCCCACGGCAGCGGTCCATTCGGGAGGGATGGCGTTGCCAATTACAGTCCCTGCGCAGCCCGAGGCAAGGAAAATCATGACTTCTCCCGCCATTCCTCTGAAGCTGGACATGTCCTGCCCGAGTTGGATAGTCGCCGCGTGGATGCCGCCAAGGCCACCGCCTTGCAATCGAGCATTCAGTAGCCACGCGGCGGCGGGGGCTATGGAAATGATCACTGCGGAGATTGGCATTGCCAGCCATCGGCTTGTCACGACCATGAGCGACACAAAACCGAGCATGGCCAGCAGCACTGGCCAGCCACTGCGCACAAGCTCGCCCACATTCACAACAGATGGATCGGCGGAAACGCCGCTCCTCGAAATGGCGAATCTGTCCAGCACGACGCCAAGCACGATGAACATCGTAGTGATACCCAGCGCTACCGGTAGCACCCCTGCCCAGCTCGCTCCCTCGTACATGGCCAGCACGATGCTCATATTGCTATACATCGGGCTCCAAAGGCTTAGGGCTGCGTAGCCGCGAGTCACGGCAGAGAAGGCGGCAATTTTCTCGGAGTCAGCCAGGTCTTTCTGCTGAGCTGCCGACTCCATCATCATCGAGATGCCTGCGAGCCCTAGTAGGCCGCCAAAGAACTGGCTCGCCATGCTGAGCACGCCGTACCTTTGACTGGGATGCACGTGATACAGGCGCTGAAGAAGGATGCGTACTTGTGGCACCCGGGAGGCGGAGCGCGAAAGCAGGTTGATTGTCACCAAGAGCGAAGCAATCAGCGCACCGATGCGAACTCCGCGCTCCAACGTGGCGATGGGTGAGGAAAGCAGTGGCAGCAGCACAACTGTCACGGCTACAAGCACCACTGAAGTGCGGCGAAGAGGCCGTGCGACGTGACCCAAATGACGGAACAAAAAGCACAGCGTCACAAATGCCACTCCGGCGACCAGCCCAGGGTTGCGAAACAAGAGATCCGCCAGCGTCAGAGCTGGAATGGCACCCATCACAGCAATGTCGATTGACGGGGGCCGCGCGGTCGTCATGGTCGATACCGCTAGTTTCGTTTGAGGCTGAGGAGATGAGTCTGGCAGCTTGTCCATCGTAAATCTGTCCCATGCGAGAGGCTTTTGTGGCTTTCGCCCAAGGGTTTTCATGCGGCTTGGAGACTGGATATACCTACTATACAATGAATGGATCAACCATTGACAATTGCTGCTCAGGCAGAGCGGCACCAACACTACCAGGAGACAAAAGAGATGAAGATGAGCAAAAGAGCACTGATCGTGGCTTTGGCCGCTTTGAGCACAAGTCTGGCCGGCGCGCAAACCGACAGCTTCCCGTCGCGCCCCATCACCATTGTTGTGCCTTATCCGGCAGGTGGGACCAGCGATGGGCAAGTGCGCATGGTTCAGGAACGGTTGAGCAAGCTTCTCGGCCAGCCGATCGTGGTGGAGAACAAAGCCGGGGCTTCGGGGGCGATTGCTGCACAGTACGTCGCGCGCTCAAAAGCAGACGGCTACACCTTGCTATACCCCAATTCTGGCGTGCTGCTGGCGCCGTTACTGAGTGACAAGGCCGGCTACGACGCACTGAAAGATTTCAAGCCCATCAGCATCATGACGTCAGTTCCCATGGTGCTGGTAACAAACAAGTCCATTACCGCCAACAGCGTGGCCGACTTCATCCAGTACGCACGCAGCCAACCTAACGGTATCCAATATGCGTCGGCAGGCCCTGCGTCGTTTGGTCACATCGCATCCGCGAGATTTGCGCAAATGGCCGGCATGAAGGTCGAGCATGTACCTTACCGCGGGGAAGCCAACACCACATTGGCTATTCGCTCAGGTGAAGTACAAATGCTGCTCACAACACCTTCGTCAGCGATGCTGGGCCAGATTCAGCAGGGCAACATCAAGCTGTTGGGTGTGGCAACTCCAAACCCCTCGCCGCTGCTCCCCGGTGCGCCGACACTCAACAAGACGGTCGCAGGCTTTACCTCAGAAATCTGGTTCGGGCTCCTGGCTCCTGCAGGCACTCCGGATGACGTGGTTGCCAAGATCAGTTCGGCTGTCAAGACGGTGATGGCCGATGATTCCATTCGCGAAAAACTGCAGCCTACTGGCGCGTTGCCTCAGACGTCCACTCCTAACGAGTTTGCAAAGGTGATGAGGGACGAGACCGCTCAGTTGCGTGAAGTCGTCAGCAAGTACGGCATCAAGGCTGAGTAAGGGAGGCCCTCATGAAAAACGAGTACGACCTGATCATTGCAGGCTCCGGCGCTGCAGGGTTGGCTTGCGCCATTACAGCAAAGAAGCGCGGGCTGGATGTAGTGGTGCTGGAAAAGGAGCCCGTCTTTGGTGGTACGACGGCCTTATCCGGTGGCGTGTTGTGGATTCCGCTCAACCACCATGGCCGCAAGCAGAACGCCAGTGATTCCGTAAGAGCAGTGCAGACCTACATGCAGTCCGAAACTGGAAAGTTTTATGACGAAGAGGCTGTGAAATGCTTCATTGAGAACGGTCCAAAGATGGTGGAGTTCTTCGAGCAGAACACCGCCATGCAGTTCATCCCTACGCTCTACCCGGACTACCACCCTGATGCTCCTGGAGGTGTCGATATCGGACGGTCCATTTTGGCAGCTCCTTACGACATTCGGGAACTGGGCAAGGATATGGACCGGCTCAAGCCCCCGCTGAAAACGATCACGTTCATGGGGATGATGTTCAACTCATCCAACGCAGATCTCAAGCACTTCTTTCGCGTGACCAAATCCTTGACTTCGTTCTTTTATGTCGCCAAGCGTCTGGCCAATCACATGAAAGAACTCGCGTTGTATCGCCGTGCTGTGCAGGTCACCAGTGGTAACGCACTTGCCGCCCGGCTGGCCAAGTCAGCACTTGATCTTGGAATTCCCATCCTCACCGAGACGCCGGTACGGAATGTTTTGGTCGAGAGCGGGCGTGTAGTTGGTGTGCTTGCAACTCGTCTGGGCATCGACCAACGCATCACTGCGAGACATGGTGTGGTGCTCGCTACAGGCGGCTTTCCGCACGATGTCCAGCGGATCGCCAAGGCCTATCCCCATGTCGATCGAGGGCACCAGCATCTTTCACCAACGCCCAAGAGCAATACAGGGGATGGTCCCAATATGGCTGAGGCTGTCGGCGGTGTGGTGGATATCCGCTTTCAGGAGCCCGCAGCCTGGATGCCCGTGACACGGGTGGACTTTGGCAAGGGGGAGATTGGCGTCTTCCCGCACCTGCTGGATCGCTACAAGCCAGGTGTGATTGGGGTGCTCTCGAATGGCCGCCGGTTCACCAACGAATCCAATTCCTATCACGACGTCGGCGCGGCGATGGCAAAGGCTTGCGCGAGCATGAAGGAGACTGCTATGTGGCTCGTCTGCGACAAGTCAACCCTTTCCAAGTATGGCTTGGGCTATGTGAAGCCTGCTCCTATGCCGATCGGTAGTTTTGTGCGCAATGGTTATCTCATCAAAGGTCGCACCCTTGCAGATCTCGCAAAACGCGCTGGTATCGACGCCACTAACCTTGAGCGAACCGTACGCGAGTACAACAAAGACGCAGTTAACGGAGATGATCCTGCCTTCGGACGGGGGACTACCAGTTTCAATCGCTACCTTGCCGATCCAGATCGCGAACCCAACCCTTGTGTTGCGCCCATTGAGCAAGGACCATTTTTTGCCGTGAAGGTGGTGATGGGCGACCTCGGAACATTTGATGGCATCGCAACTAGCGTTGTCGGGGAAGTTCTGCGTCGCGATGGCACTCCGATTGCAGGCCTCTACGCGGTGGGCAATGATCGAGCCAGCATCATGGGTGGAAACTATCCAGGAGCGGGTATCACCCACGGCCCCAATATGACCTTTGGGTATGTCACTGCGAACCACATTGCCGATGCGGCAATACGCGCGACAACGCCAGAACCGTCGATTACCGGGGAACGGGGACACGCATGACAGCCCATTTATCTCAACTTGATCTTCCGTTGGTGGATCACCGTGTTTACACCATCGCGCTGAGAAAGATGCCTGAGTTTCTTGATGTGTTTCAGCGTCTTGCAATTCCGGTGTTGATGGAAACGTTAGGGCATCCGCTGGGTTTCTACACCAGCTTCGTAGGTCCTCAAAACCAGTTTGTCCACCTGTGGGGCTACACCGACTTGGCTGACTATGAGCGGCGGAGCCGCGCGCGCGACAACCATCCTGCCTTCGGGAACTACCTTGCCGCGTCTGGTCACCTCATCACGTCGCAAGAAACGCGACTGATCCGCACTGCCCCCGTGAATCTTGCCCCTTTCCCCCAGTAAGCCGCAGACCCGAAGGGCTGCGATTGACCAAATTAGGAGACAAATATGAAGTTGAATAAATGCGCCCTCTCCCTCACACTCGCGTTTGCATGCGCTGGTGTGCAGGCTGAAGCACAGTACCCAAGCCAAGCAGTACGGCTGATTGTTCCCTTCCCTCCTGGGTCCAGTTCCGACGTGACGGCGCGTGCAGTGGCGCAGAAAATTGCAGGCCCGCTGGGCCAGCCGGTGGTGGTAGAAAACCGACCAGGCGCCATGGGGGGTATTGGCATGCAAGCTGTAGCACGCAGCAAACCCGATGGGCACACATTGGTGGTGGGAACTGTCTCGACCACGGTCGTGCCTCCCATCATCTCGAAGAGTGTCCCCGTTGATTTGTTCAAGGATTTCACGCCTGTCGCTACGATGGCTAACACACCGTTGTTACTCACAGTGCCTCAGGATTCACCTTTCGGGAGCGTCGCCGACTTGGTGGCTGCTGCCAAGAAAACCCCCAAATCACTGACTTATGGAAGTTCAGCGGGCCTTTACAGGATCGCTATGGAAGCTGTGAACAGCAGTGCCGGAATCGACCTGCTCGGTGTTCCCTTCACCAGTCCTCCTCAAGCACTCACAGAGTTGCTGGCTGGTCGGCTTACCGTCAATCCCGATGCTTTGGGGGCCGTAGGACCGATGCTTCAAGCTAAGCGCGTTCGCGCGCTTGCCGTGCTGGGCTCCAACAGGACGCCCAGCCTACCCGATGTGCCAACCATGCAGGAGCTAGGCTTCAAGGGCTTTGCGTTCAACGGCTGGCTTGGTGTGTTGGCTCCGGCAGGAACACCCCAGCCAGTGATTGAGCGACTGCATAAGGAAATTGCCAAAGCCGTTGCTACCCCAGATATTCAAGCTCTATACACTCGCCTGGGCATGGAGGCAACGGTGCTGTCGCCGCAGGCCTACGGCGAAGAGATGCGCAAGGACGCCGCCAAATACAAGGCCGTCGCACAACAGGCTGGGATAGAAAAAGAATGAACACAGCCCCCAACTCCACCTTGTGGCAGATCGCGCAGCAGGCGCGCTCTATGTCTGGCGCCCACCTCCCCGAGTCGGTCCGACAGCAAGCGAGACTTTGCATCCTGGATACGATCGGGTGCATATTGGCTGGCAGTCGTACCGAGGAGGCGCAGTTGGTACTCGCGTGCGAGCCAGAGTCAGGCGATCAAATCGCCACCGTGTTTGGCACTGCGCACCGTCGCGGGCTGCGTGCAGCCATGCGTATCAACGGTTATCTGGGCGATGTCCTCGAACTGAACGATCTCATAGGCGGCCACGCCAGTATCGGCAATGTCTCAGCGGCGCTGGCCCTTGGCGAGTCGCAGGGGAGCAGTGGCGCGCTCTTGCTAGAAGCAGTCGTGCGTGGCATCGAGGTGACCACACGAGTGTACGAGTCTGTATACCCCTCACTGCGTCGGTACACCGACGCAGGCCTGGTACCTGTGGGCATACCGGCTTCTTTCGGCTCAGCTGCCGCAGCCGCTCATCTGCTCACACTAGACGGAGAGCAGACGCTACATGCTATGGCGATTGCCGGTAGCCTCGCCGGCTGGTGCCCTGCCGAAGTGATCTTTGGCCACGGAGGGTCGGTCAAACCGATGCTGTTTGGCGCCCAGCCTGCGGATGCGGGCGTGACCGCTGCGCAGTATGCGAAGGCGGGCATGACGGGCCCCGTGCACTTGCTGGACAGCAAGGTCGGATACTTCGCCACGGCCTCTACGGAAGGTCGCTTCGATGCAGCGGCATGGAGCAACCGATGGGCGCTGGAGCAACCGCGACGCAAGCTGCACGCATGCTGCGGTTACCTGCATTCCGCTGCGGATGCGCTGGGCAAACTGCGCCAGCGCACCGGCGCGGCATTGCAGGATGCGCGCGTCGAGGTGCGCGTCCCCACCTACGTAGCCGACGTAGTAAGCAAAGACCGCCTGCCGGACTCTCCCAATGACGCCCGCTTTCACTTGCAGTACTGCCTGGCGCTGGTGGCCTGTGGCGCCGACGTGATCCTGCCGGAGCACAGCATCGCCCTGTCCGACCAACTCCGACGCTCCGAGGTGCTGGCGGCGATGCAAGGGATCACCGTGGTGCCAGACACTGCACTCACTCACTATCACCAATGCCGTATCGCGGTGACCGACGCCAGCGGTCAGACCACTGTGCAACCAGGGACAGCCCCGCGCGGTTCGCCGCAGGAGCCCCTGAGTGATAGTGAGGTAGTTGCGAAGTTCCACGCGCTTGCCGATCCGGTACTGGGGCGCCCTCGTGCCAAGCTATTCGCGCAACAGGCTTTGTCATTGGAAGCAGTGGACGACGTGCGCATGTGGATCGCAATGCTTCGCACCTGAAAGCGGCAAACCAACCGCGCAAAGCGGTGACGCAAAACATAAGGGCCCACCGGTTTTTCGGCAGGCCCTTTTCTTATGGGCGTTCGCCCGTATTACAGGTCCATCTGCTTGGCAATGATGTTGCGCTGGATTTCGCTGGTGCCACCGCCGATGGGGCCCACGCGCGAGTCGCGGAAGAACATCTGCATATCGTACTCGTTAGAGTAGCCGGCACCGCCCATGATCTGCATGCCGATGTCGGCGCACTTGAAGTTGTTCTCGGTGGCGACGATCTTGGCGATCGATGCCTCCTGCACCACCGGGAAGCCGCTGTCCAGCAGGTCGGCCACACGGTAGGTCATCTGCCGCGCCGTCTCGGACATGATCATCATGTCGGCCAGCTTGTGCTGGATTACCTGGAACTGAGAGATCGGCTTGCCAAACTGAATACGGTCACGGGCATAGTCACGCGCGTATTCGGTGATCTTAAAGCAGTGTCCCGAGGAGATCGCGGCCAAGCCGAGGCGCTCCAGACCCAGGGCTTTCATGATGTTTTTCCAGGCTTGTCCTTCGCCTCCGAACAGGTTCCCCGCTGGCACACGGACATTGTCGAAGAATACTTCGTTGGCATGGGTGGTGCGGCGGCCAAGCATTGAAAGCGGGCGGATCGTCACGCCAGGCGTCTTGGTCGGCACCAGGATGGTGCTGATCCCGTTGTGGCGGGCCTGCGTATCCGTCTTCACGATGGCCACGATGTAGTCGGCGACGTGGGCGCAGGTAATCCACACCTTGCTTCCGTTGATGACATAGTCGTCGCCATCGCGGACTGCGGACGTCTTGATCCCTGCAACGTCGGAGCCGGTGCCAGGCTCCGACATGCCCAATGCCAGTTTGGCCTGGCCGCTGATGATCTTAGGAATGATCTCCTGCTTCAGCTCTGGCGAGCCAAACTTCGCCACGTGCATGCCAGCATAGATCGCCGAAGTGGTCACAGCCTGGGCGATACCGGTGTAGTAGTAACCCAGCGTTTCCAGGAACACCGCGATGTCCTTGTAGGTGCCGCCCATTCCACCAAGTTCTTCGGGATAGAACAGGCCCAGATAGCCGGCTTCGGCCAGCGCGTTGTAGGCCTCATGCGGAAACTCGCGCGCCTCGTCCATCTTGCGCACCTTCTCCCAGGGAAGGTGGCGCGACAACAGGTCGAGCACGCCCTCGCGCATCATGCGTTGGTCTTCGGTCAGGCCGGCGGTATTGATCAGTGATTGCGACATGGTTACTCCGTGGAAACAGGTTCAGGGCTTGTTCTTCATGGCCTCGCGGCCCGCAATAGTGAGGACCATTGTGGTCATGAGTCCGGTCTGCACGACGTCGTCATGCTGATTCAGAAGATCCATGCGGCGGACCAACACGCCGCGGTCAGGCTTGGAAGTAGGTCGCACGGCAACCACTGTGGCGCGCAGGCGGATGGTGTCGTTGAATAGGATGGGTTTGATAAATTTCCACTCATCAATACCCAGTGCGGCAACTGCTGTGCCGTCCAAGTAGCCGAGACTGGCGCTCAACCCCGTGGCTACTGAAAGCCCTAGCGCACCATGAGCGATGCGCTGTCCCAGCGGAGACTTGGCGCTATGCACTGCATCTGTGTGCATTGGATTGACGTCGCCAGAGATCCAGGAGAACTGGACGACATCGGTTTCGGTAATGGTGCGGGCCCGACTTTCATCGACCTGCCCGACCTCGAATTCTTCAATACATTTGCCTCGCATTTTGGTTCCTTGTTTCAGTTTCAGGACGCGACTGCTCGCGCCGCGAACAGCGGCCCGTCTTCGTATTGCAGGACGGCCATTTCCACAGCCATCCCCGGGGTCCAGGTAACGCCCGGAGCATCCAGCAGGCGGCATGCAAGCCGGATGTGGCTGTCCAGGTCGACAATGCCAACGGCATAGGGCGCCTCGGCTGCAAAGACGGCAGGTGCCGCATGGATGCGGGTCCAGGAATAGAGCGTGCCGCGCGCGGACAGCGGGCTCCAGACCACCTTGTCTGACCAGCATTGCGGGCAGATCGGCCTCGGTGGGAACGTCTGCTTGCCGCACGCCTCGCAGCAGGTGGTCTGCCAGCGGCCTTGCGCGAGGCCGTCCCAGAACGTCTTGGTAAAAGCGGAGGTACGCGGTGGATAGGCACGGCGGCCCGGCGCTGGAAGTGTGTGTATCTGCGTCATGCCATGGCCTCCAGAACGTGTACGAGGGCGGCGTTGTAGTTACCCAGTTCGCCAGTGGAAAGGCCGAAGCGCGCGTTCTTCACCTGGCGCGCGCCAGCCCGGCCGCGCAGCTGGTCGGCGAGCTCAACGTAGTTGTAGAGTGAAGTCACGTACGCCGGATGGCCCCGAGAGGTCAGGCCGCCGGACGTCGACACCGGGATGCGGCCGCCCAGGCGCGTCTCACCTTCAAAAGCTGCGCGGGCTCCATGGCCTCTGGGCACCAAGCCAATCGCCTCGCTCACCAGTACCTCGACGATCGTGCAGGGGGCGTAGAGCTCCACCACATCCAGGTCGGCGGCAGTGATACCTGCCTGCGCGTAGGCATCACGCGATGCGCGGGCGGCAGCCTCGAAGCCGATCATGTCGTTGGGCACGTCGTTGATCTGATGCGAACCATCGTGGTAGAACCCGCGGCCACGCACCAGTACATAGGGCTTTCCGAGCGATTTGGCGACTTCCTCACTCGCCAGCACCAAGCATGCGGCGCCATCTCCGCGTGGCGGCACGTCATACAGTCCCAGCGGCTCGACGATGGGGCGCTGCGCCAGCACCTCCTCCAGCGTGATCGGTTTACGGTACTGCGCCAACGGGTTCAGCGAAGCGTGGTGGCGGTTCTTCACCGCCACAGAGGCCAGTTGCTCGCGCGTAGCACCGGTCTCGTGCATGTAGCGCATGGCGTCCATCGCATACCAGGCAATGGGCGTAAAACCGGCGGAGGTGTGAAAGTCCACATCCCCCGTCGTTCGCATACTGCTCATCATGTGCTCAGAGGCTGGGACTGCGCTTTCCATGTTGATGCCCAGCGCCAGCGCCACATCTGAGCGACCCAGAAGGATCTCGTCACAGGCTTTGTCGAAGGCCAATGCCGCCGTCATGCCGTTGCCCATCACCTCCATCACACTGCCGCGGCAGGCCAGCCGCAGTTGGCCTACCAGAAACGTGTGGAAGTACTTCTGGCGCGTGTAGGGGCGCGGCAAGGTAAACACTAGGCTCTGGATGTCTTCCTTGGAGATGCCTGCGTCCTGGACCGCCTCGGCGACCAGCCGCGTCATGATCTCGTGTTCAAGGACCTGCAGCTCTTCCTCGTCAGCAGTCTGATGCCTGCCGTTGGGGATGGCGCTGGCGCCGATCAAAGCGACGCGGCGGGTCACGATGCCTCCTTTACCGCATCGGCACTTGCCACTCCAAATGCTCCCTCAGCTTGCAGCTGTGCAATGTGGTCTTCGTCGTAGCCCAGGGTTTCTCTCAGAACTGCTTGGGTGTGCTGCCCGACCGACGGCGCGGCAAAGGGTGCTACCGCCGGCGTCCGCGCCAATCGCAATGGACTGGCGATGTTGGGAATCCAGCCCTTGACCGGGTGCGGGATACGCGTGACCAGACCGCGCGAGCGCGCTTCATCCGAGGCGAGTGCTTCACCAAGTGTCCTTACTTGCCCGTGCGGCACGTTCGCAGCACGCAACAGTGGCGCCCAATGGCTCCATGGCTGCTTGGCGAAGGCCTCGTCCATGATCTGAAAGATGCGCTCACGCTGCTCAAGCCGCTTGACCCGCTGCGAGAGTACGGGATCGTGCGCAAGATCGGGCCGCTCCAGCACCTGCTCAAACAACCGCTGGAAAATCTTGTCATTGCCGCAGTTGATATAGAAAGGTTTGTCTTGCGACTGGAAGACGCCCGAAGGACATGTGTCGGGACTGACGTTGCCGTTACGCTGAGGCTCGTAACCCGTGGTCAGGTGCTGCATGGCGCCGAACCCGGTCATGAGGATGGCTGTGTCGAACAAGGCCACCTCCACCTTCTGCCCCACACCGTCCCTTGTGCGGGCCATCAACGCCAGCAAGATGGCATTGGTGGCGGACATTGCCGTCGCAACGTCCATCACTGCGGCGCCAGTGCGAACTCCTTGACGGTCTCCGTACCCGTTCATGGAGATAAAGCCGCTTTCCGCCTGTGCGATAGGGTCAAAGCCCAATCGGTCCGCGTAAGGACCTTCGCGCCCGTAGGCCGAGATGGAGCAGTAGACCAGGCGAGGATTGAGTTTGGCGCATGCTGCGTAGTCCAGCCCAAATCGATCCATCACGCCACTGGAGAAGTTCTCCACCAATACGTCGGCCTGGGCAATGAGTTCCTTCGCAATTTTGAGCCCTGCCTCGCTCTTCATGTCTAGCGCGAGGCTTTTCTTGTTGCGGTTGGCCCAGATAAAGGGACCTCCCTGGGCCGGAATGGCGGGGTCCACAGTGGGATAGTGACGAAAGTCTTCGCCCCGTTCCGGAGCTTCGATCTTGATCACGTCGGCGCCGAAGTCGGCCAGGGTCTGTGTCGACAACGGGCCCGCCACGAAATGCGTGAAGTCGATCACTCGAAGCCCTTTGAGCGCGGGCGACGCCTGAGACGGCGTGCTTTGATGGACCGGAAGGGAGTCGATGCTTTGCTGATTGAACATTGGTTATCCTATCAATGGTTCAACCATTATATTGAAGAAATGAAATTTGCCCAGCCCTTCGTATGTGCTGCTCAATTGCCAATACGGGTACTTAACGTCAAAAAGCCCCATCGACGGCTGTCGAGGGGGCTTTCATAGGGGTTACGCAAAGGGGAGCTGCTAGTGTTGCGCCAGCAGCGAGTGGCTCAGCGCTTGCACATGCTATCGGGCAATCAATTTAACTCCCGCTGCGCTAGCTACTTATTGCGCGCCCTGATCGGATTCTCGGCGTAGGCTCCTTCAGGCAGTTTTGCAGCTGTCACCGGCGCAGCTTCTTTGGCGAGGGATAGGTAGCTGCGCTGTAGGCGTTTGAGACTAGCTTCCATTTCGGCAACCGCACCCTCCGCATCCCGCGCTTCCATCATCTTGATGAAGCGTTTGCGAGAAGGCAAAACAAACGAGTTCTCGTAAGGACCGATTGTCTGTACGAAGTGGCGCAAAACAGAGAGAACGCTGTCCATGACAATCACCATGACAGGGTTCCCGGTCATGCGCGCGAGAATTCGGTGAAACTCCAAATTGGCCTCAGCGCGCTTGCCTAGATCCCCCTGCGCATTCGCCTCCTCTGCTTGCCGCACATTTTCGCGCAGGTTTTCGATGTCGTTGGGAACTGCGCGCTGGCAAGCTTCGCGGACCACGATGGATTCCAGCCAGATGCGAGCCTCGGTTAATTGGGCCGGCAGTATTGACCCACTGTGGAACATGTCCAGCAAACCGGTTGCGATTGTCTCGCCACTGGCCTCGGTGATAAAAGCTCCGCCAGTCGCACCCTTCTGAAGTCGTACCAACCCCGAATGCTCAAGCGAGCGAAGCGCCTCACGCAATGTGTTGCGGGAAACACCAAATTGCTCGGAAAGCGCCCGTTCAGAAGGCAATCGATTGCCTACGCGCAATTTACCCTCGGCCAACTGGGCGCGGATTTGCGTCGCGATTTCCTCAAATGCACGCTGTGACTTGATTGGCCTAAAGACAGGTGCTAATTCGTCAGAGGAACGTTTGTAAGATTGTGAGTCCGTCAAGGTGCTCAGAGCCAATAGTTAGATTGGCACAATGATAGGACCAAAAGCGACCGCTGCAAGACCCAATATGGTTGGATGCGTATGAACGTCCTCAGATGCACGCCCGCGGACGAAACGAGGCCGTAATCTTGCATGTAGATCGGCAGGAGTGATCCACTGCTGACGCCCTTTGTTGGAATAGCACCGACTTTTGCCTGTGCTTGAGCTCAATGTCTGGTTTCTGCGCAACAGGCTATTGAACAGAAAAGCCAGCTCGTCAGTTAAGCCTGAGGCCGGCACAACGGCGGCCCGCTTGGCAGCGATTGCTGCCACTCGCGCCCGCAATGTGGAAGCCAGCTGTAAGCCAGTCACCGGGCACTCGCGGGTTGTTCTGAGACAGTGGCCACAGAACCTGATTAGGCTGTCTGATCGGTTGATCCCGAATCGATCTCCCGGATGCGATCGATCAGTAGGCCACGGATGCCACTTCTGAACTGCCTCTTGTGCGGCAAGGTGCTGCGCTTCTGGGTTGAGCTAATTTGCTACGTCGACACGCTGGGGAAGCCAGAAATGTTGTCATTCCTCTTCCCACGATCTCAGCTTTGGCTTTGAGATTTCGCTATTTGCGATACCCAAATAACTATTTAAGGTAAACCCCATGAAGTATCGAAATGTCACCCACCGAATGGTTGAGGCCTTCCAGGCTGCGATGCTGCATAACGGAATCAGCGCCGGAGCCGATGCGCTGGGAATCACCCAGCCGGCCATGAGTCGGCTGATAGCCGATCTCCAAAGATCCATGGGTATTTTGCTGTTCGCCAAAAACGGACGCAGCATCAAGCCCACGCAAGAGGCCCATGCTTTGATGGCAAAGGTTCAGCAGTCTTTTCTGGGGCTGGAGCAAATCGTCGATTTTTCCGATCAACTGCGAAAGCAGAAGCTTGGCCAGCTCTCGATCGGCGCAATCCCTTCCATCGGGCATTCCATCCTGCCAGCCGTCATCCGCCAATTGAGAGAAAAATTTCCCGACGTCTTCATCAGCCTTCGAGTTGCTTCGTACATTGAAGTGGCTAGGCACGTCAAAACCCGGCAGGCCGATATCGGGCTCACGGCAGATACGCTCTCGCTGGGAGACCTGGAGACGGTGGCCGAGTTTCCCTCGGAATGTGTATGCATCGGCACCGAGAAGTGGCTCGATCCGAGGTCCGACCACATTCACGTCGGCGAATTCGTCAACAAACCGTTCATCGCTTCATCCGGAACGTTCCAGACGCGCCTGAATGCCTGGCTCGGTGCCAACGGGGTACAAGCCGATGCCATGATCGAAGCGTCGCTGTTCCAGTCCATCAGCGATCTCTGCCTGGAGGGGCTGGGCATTGCCGTGGTCGATCCCATGACGGCGGCAAAACACCAGAAGCGGGGCGGCGTGGCCTTGCCCCTGCGCCCTTCGATCGGCTACACGGTTTATGCCACGGCCATGAGCGACGCGAAGCTTTCAGTCCCGGCCAAGGAATTAATTCGTTTGGTCGCGGCGGCTTCATGCGCAGAAACATAACATCCATGTATGTATTGATGATCCAGCATCCATAGATATCGGCGGGATCCCTCCCTACCATGAGAACTCGATCGTTCATCATGTCCAACGGAGAGTGTCCATGTCGTATCACAACCAGCACCGGCCCCTTATGGCCGCGGCTGCTTTCATCACCCTGATTTCGCTCGGATCTGCTGCACAGGCAGAGTGGCCGGAAAAACCGATCCGCTTCATCGTGAACGCCGCGGCAGGCGGCGCTGCGGACGGCACGGCGCGGGTTCTGGCGGACGGTCTCAGCAAGCGCCTGGGGCAGCCCATCGTGATCGACAACAGGCCCGGCGCATCGGGGGCCATCGGGCTGGATGCGGTGGCCAAGGCCGCGCCGGATGGATACACGATCGGCAACTCCAATCTCGCGACCTACACCGTTACCGCGCTGACCGCGAAATCACTGCCCTACAACCCTGCCAAGAGCTTCACGCCCATCGCCAAGCAGTGGACGCAGCCCAATCTGCTGGGTGTGAACCCGGCCCTTCCCGTCAAGAGCGTTGCGGACTTGGTGAATTACGCCAAGGCCCGTCCTGGCCAGGTTTTCTACGGCTCCACGGGCAACGGCACCGCGCTGCACGTGCTCGGCGCATTGTTCGGCAACCTCTCCGAAACCCAGATCACCCACGTCCCGTACAAGAGCGCCCCGGGCGCAGAGATGGACCTGGCGGCGGGCCAGATCCAGATGATGTTTAGCAACTTCACCTCGATGGAGCCCCAGGTGAAGGCGGGCCGCATCAACGCGCTTGCTATTACGGGACCCACTCGCTCCCCCTTGCTGCCCAACGTTCCCACCATCCGGGAGGCCGGTTATCCAGGCCTGGAAATGGAAACCTGGGGCGGCGTCGTGGGCCCGGCCAATATGCCGCAGGCCATTGTTGAAAGGCTGCACCGGGAGATCAACGCCGTGCTTGCAGACCCCGAGGTCATCAAGAAGCACGAGCGGCTCGGCGCCAAGGTGGCCCCCGCCTCAATTGCCGAATACAGGCAAATGCTCAATGCAGACAGCGTGCGCTGGGGCGAGGTCGTCAAGCGCAACAACATCACGCTCGATTGAGAAAAGCTCTCTGGAGCGCACTTCCCGGGATACATCTATGTCTTCAAATGAAACTGTCGTCGTCGTCGGCGGGGGGCTGGTGGGGGCCGCCATCGCATACGGCGTGGCCAGGTCCGGCGGCCCGGTGACCCTGCTCGATCAGGGCGACGTGGCGCACCGCGCCTCGCGCGGCAACTTCGGCCTCGTCTGGCTTCAGAGCAAGGGCGCGGGGTTTCCCCGCTACGCCCGATGGAGCCGGGATGCCGTTGACCATTGGGGGCCGCTTGCCAGCGAACTCCGTGAGCTTACCGGGGTCGATGTGGATCTCCAGCAAAGCGGCGGATTCTGGATTGGCTTCAGTGAAAAAGAAGTCGTCGAGCGGGAGGCGATGCTGGCAAAAATCAATGCCGACGGCCGCACGCCCTTCGAGATGCTCGACCATCAGGCGCTCAAGGCCCGGCTGCCCGCGATCGGCCCCAAGGTGGCCGGGGGCAGTTGGTGCCCTCTGGACGGCCACGCCAACCCGCTCAAGTTGCTGTATGCGCTGCATGCGGGCATCAAGGCGCTCGGCGGCCGCATTTGTAGCGGAGTTGACGTGGGCGAGGTTCGCTCGCTCGGCGGAGGACGGGGCTTTCAGGCCAAAAGCAGCGATGGCCGCCGGTGGAGCGGCACAAAAATCGTGCTTGCCGCAGGCCTGAGCAACAACGCCCTCGCTCCCCAACTGGGCCTTCACGCGCCCGTGCTGCCCAAGCGGGGCCAGGTGCTCATCACCGAGCGGCTGAAGAAATTCCTGCCGCACCCCACCAACAAGGCGCGCCAGACCGCCGAGGGCACGGTTCAGCTCGGGTTCTCGGCGGAGGACGTGGGACTGGACGACGGGACGACGGTGGAGGCCATCGAGTCGATCGCCAAACGCTCGGTCGCCACCTTTCCCATACTGTCGTCGGCCAAGCTCGTGCGGGCATGGGGATCGCTTCGTGTGCTCACCCCCGATGGTTCGCCGGTCTATCAGGAATCGGCCCAATACCCCGGCGCATTCACCGCCACCAGCCACAGCGGAGTCTCCCTGGCAGGCTCCCATGCCTACGAAATCGCGCCATGGATCGCGGGGGTGAAACCAGCGCCGGATGGCATCGGGGAATTCGCTGGCGAGCGATTCCTGGACCCCAATAGGAAATTCAGCAATGCATACTGAAACCCAAGAAACAAAGATTTCCCTGTTTATGTCCGAAGCCGGCTCGCAGGGAAAGAAAGTCCGCATTTATTTTGACGGCCAGCCGCTGGACGTTCCGGACGATGTGAGCGTAGCGTCGGCGCTGCTCATGTCGGGCGTGCGGACATTCCGCTCGACCCCGGTTTCCGGCTCTGCGCGCGCACCCTATTGCATGATGGGCGTCTGCTTTGAGTGCCTCGTGGAAATCGACGGCCGCCCCAGCCGCCAGTCATGCCTCACGCAGGTGAGGGACGGCATGCTCATCCAGCGCCAGGAGGGCGCATCCGGGCTGAACATGCAAAGTGCGGAGAACTGATATGGCAACCGGCGTTGAATTGTTTGACCTGGTGGTCATTGGTGCGGGCCCCGCAGGGCTTTCGGCGGCCATCGAGGCACGGCGCTTCGGGCTTTCAGTGGCCGTGCTCGATGAGCAGCGGCGGGTTGGCGGCCAGATCTACCGGGCCATCGAGGAGTCCAGCCCCCGCCGCCGCGAAGTGCTTGGCCCGGACTACGCCGCCGGCACAAAACTCGCGCAGGATTTTGCATCCTGCGGTGCCGTGCACGTGGGCGGTGCTGCCGTCTGGAACGTCGCCAGGGACAAGACGGTGTCCTACCTTCTCGACGGCGGCAGCAAAAAAATTCAGGGGCGCTGCCTGGTGCTCGCCAGCGGTGCGATGGAGCGGCCCTTTCCCGTGCCCGGCTGGACGCTGCCGGGAGTCATGGGCGCGGGCGCGGCCCAGATTTTGTACAAATCTTCGGGCGCCGTTCCGACAGAGCCCGTGGTGCTGGCAGGCTGTGGCCCCTTGCTGTTTCTGCTGGCGCAGCAGTATCTGGATGCGGGCGTCAAGATCAAGGCGCTGATCCACACCACGGGGACGGGCGACTATCTGCGTGCGGCCTCCCATGTCCTGGGCGCGCTGCGCGGCTGGAAAGACCTCTCCAAGGGCAGCCAGATGCTGAAGAAAATCCGCAGCCATGGCGTTCAGACGTTCGCGGGAGCCAGCGCGTTCGCCATCGAAGGCGCAGAGAAGGCCGAATCCATTGCGTTCACCCACAACGGCCAGAGAAAGCGCGTCCAAGCCTCCCTGGTGCTGCTCCACCAGGGCGTGGTGCCGAATACCCAGCTCAGTTGGTCGCTGCGCGCCGAGCACCGCTGGGATGAACAGCAGCTGTGCTGGATTCCGGTGACCGATGCCTGCGGGCAAATCGAGGAAACCGGCATCTACATCGCGGGCGACAGCCGGGGCATCGTCGGTGCGAAAGCATCCGCGAGCCAGGGCCGGCTGGCTGGGCTGGCGATTGCCCGCCAGCTCCAAGCCATTTCGCCCGAGAAATTCAAGGCGCTTGAGCCGGCGATCCTGGAAGAGATCAGGGCCCATACGCAGATCCGCCCCTTTCTCGATACCTTGTATCGCCCGCAGGACGCACACCGCATCCCCACCGATGACGAGGTCACGGTATGCCGCTGCGAGGAAGTGAAAGCCGGGCAAATCAAAAAATACGTGGAGGTGGGCTGCCTCGGCCCCAACCAGACGAAGGCGTTCGGCCGCTGCGGCATGGGGCCATGCCAGGGGCGGCTGTGCGGACTGACGGTGACCGAAATCATCGCCAGCGAGATAAAGGTCAGCCCGCAGGAGGTGGGCTACTACCGCATCCGCCCGCCCATCAAACCCATCACCCTGGGCGAACTCGCCTCATTTGGATAACGCATTTCCCATCAGCCAAGGAGTTTTTTCATGGAAATCAAGCGCATCGCCACCGACACCCGCCGCTCCCGTGCAGTCGTCTACAACCACATGGTCTTCGTCGGCGGCCAAACCGCCGACGACAGAAGCCAGGACATTCGCGGCCAAACCGCCCAAACCCTCGCGAAAATCGAGAAGTTCCTGGCGGAAGCAGGAACCGACAAGAGCCGCCTGCTCACTGCCCAGATCTGGATCAAGGACCTCGAACGCGACTTCGCGGGGATGAATGAAGTCTGGGATGCGTGGACCGCGCCCAACGCCGCGCCCACGCGCGCGACCGCGCAGTGCGAGATGGGGGCGAAGGACATTCTGGTGGAAATCATCGTCACGGCTGCGATCAAGTAGCCGTCCTGCTAGCCGCTGTCAGCACGCGAAGAAGCTGGATCGGGGCTGACTCCACTTGATTTTGTCTTCGCTGAAAACAACCAAGCGGCACCTTTAGGAAAGGCAAACCTGAGGTGCATTCATAGTTACTTCAATGGCTGAGCGGCTGTCTCAGACCCACCTGCCTGTAGTGCTTCGGGAAATAGCGTGGAGATGTTGCTATTTCCAATTTTGAAAATTCATTGAAGGGCGGAAGTTCTTACTCCTTCAATGAACCCATAGGTAGGCACGCTGCTCCCGTTGATGCATCTGAAACCATAGGCCTTGCCCCCTGGTAATCAATGGCTGTAGCCTTGCCCGCATGGAACGCGCGACTCCTACTGTTCACAAATTGGATGCTGATCAGCAAACCCCGATCTCACGGGAGTCTGTCAACTTCTAGCTGCTTGTTGGCGCACCTCGGGCGCACTCGCGGGATGAGTCAATCACGGCACTACACACAGAAGACGGCAATTCACGGAAAGATTGCTGATGCTGTTTCGATCAGCGAGCGCCCCGCTTGCGTCGAGGATCGAGCGGTCCCTGGTCACTGGGAAGGCGATCTGGTCTTTGGTAGTGGCAACAGCCAAATTGCGACGCTGGTTGAACGTCAAACGCGATACGTGATGCTGGTGAAGCTCAATGGCAAAGACTCGGAGTCGGTCGTCAAGGCACTCATCAAGAGCGCCAGCAAGCTACCGCAGGAGTTGTACAAGTCACCGACCTGGGACAGAGGCACGGAGATGCATGCCCACAAGCAATTCACGATGGCTAGCGACATCCAGGTTTACTTCTGCGACCCGCGAAGCCCATGGCAGTGAGGAAGCAACGAGAACACGAACGGTTTACTTAGGCAGTACATGCCCAAGGGGATGAATCTCTCGGGTCTCTCACAGCTTCAGCTCAACGCCATTGCAAGACAATTGAACGAGAGGCCGCGCAAGACGCTGGGCTTCCACACACCCGCTGAGATGTTCAGCGAATGTGTTGCATCGACCGGTTGAATCCGCCGCGCAGAGCCGACGCTGGGGGCGCAACGCGATGAAGCGACGCCAGCAAGCCTGCCTCGATCCGATGGTCGATGGTCGATGGGCTTCTCTCCCGCTTCGAGGCGGTCCAAATGTCCAGCCGATCAGGCTCGGTCTGTCGCCCCCCAGGGATGCCCTTCCTCCACAGCGCCCACACCAAGCACCAGCAGTCGAGCCGCACGAAGATACCGTACGCGACAGCACGTTCCGGCACACCATCCGGCGCAAAAGACGGTGAGCGCGACGCGCTCTGCGCCAAGGCGCACGCTCTCCTACAGCGGCCTATTCACATCCAGCGGTGCCGGCATGGCCATCTCGTAGCGGTCAAGCCAAGGCTGCAACCCCGTCAGGATCGCATCGTCCAGTGGCACACCGTGTTCGAGCGCCGATTTCTTGGCCTGGGCCGCCCGGTCGCCCGGAACCCGCACTCTGTCGACGCCAGGCACGGGCGGCGTGTCGCGGCATGCGGCGGCCAGATGCGCCGTCTGGCGCGTGAACTCCGTGCTGCCGCCGAACGCGCTGGGATCCAGCACCTGCACGAACAGCGAGACGCTGGTGCCGCTCGGCGCGTCGGCCCGGCCGAAGCCCGAGAGGCCCTGGGTCAGCGCCTCCACCAGCAGCGCCAGGCTGTAGCCCTTGTGGCCATGGTCCAGGCCCCCGACAGGCAGCAGGCTGCCGCCCTGGCTGACGACGACGGCGGGATCGGCCGAGATACTGCCGTCCTTGTCGAGCACCCACTCCGATGGAAAGCTGCGGCCCTCGCGCGCCAGTTGTCGCGCCCGGTTCAACGTGGTGATGGACGCACTGATGTCCAGCAGGATCGGATCGCCTTCCGTCGGAATGCCCGCGGCGATCGGGTTGGGCGTGAACACCGCCTTACGCCCCCCGAAAGGCGCCACCCCGGCCACCGAGGGGGTCGAACTGGCCATCAGCAGCAGCATGCCACGCTCGGTCGCGCGCGCCATGTAGGCCGCCAGCGCGCCGACGTGGCCGCAGTCGCGGATCACCAGCGTCGCGGTACCGTAGGTGTCCGCACGTTGGATGGCCAGGTCGACGGCCTTCGATGCCAGCCAGGCCCCTGGCAATCGGTGACCGTTCCAGACCACGCAGGCGCCCCGGTCGGAGACCACCTCCGGCGCGCCGACGAGCTGCATGGCGCCCGACCGCGCTGCCTCCAGGTACCAGGGCACCAGGGCCAGTCCGTGTGTGGCATGGCCGATGAGGTCCGCATCCAGCAACACCTGCGTGACGGCCTGCGCGGCCTCGGGCTGCAGCCCGGCCTTCTCCAACAACGCCAACACTGTCGCCCTGAGCGCGGACAGCTCGAAGCGTTTTGCGATTCCCGTGTCCATTTGAATTTCCTTGCTAGTCGAACTTGGCGCCGGAGTCCTTGACGACTTTGGCCCAGCGTTCCCTCTCTTTTCTGGTGAAATTACCGAACGCCGCCGGGCTGCCCGGCTGGTGCTCGGCACCGAGATCCTGCAGGCGCTTTTGCATCTCTGGCGTCGCCAGGATCTTTTTCAGGGTCGCGTGCAGCGTGGCCACGATGGGCGCGGGCGTTCCCGCGGGCGCCACGACGCCTTGGAAAGAATCCGTCTCGAAGCCTTCCAGCTGCGCCGACTCGGCCACGGTGGGAATTTCCGGTGCTGCGGGGAAACGCTTGGCGCTGGAGATCGCCAGGGCCTTGAGCTTGCCGCCCTTGACCATGGGATAGGTGGCGACCATGCCGTTGAACAGCACGTCCGCCTGGCCCGCGACGACATCGTTGATCGCTTGGGCGCCGCCCTTGTAGGGCACGTAGGTCCAGGCGATCCCGGTGCGCAGCGCGAAGTCGATGCCGGCAAGATGGTTGGCGCCGCCCGTGCCGGAGATGGCGAAGTTGAGCGAGTCCGGCTTGGCCTTGGCCAGCGCGATCAGCTCTTTCACGTCCTTCACTGGCAGCCCGGGCGAGACGGCCAGGATGTGCGGCGAGTAGGCCACCAGCGAGACCGGTGCGAAGTCCTTCACCGGGTCGAACGGCAGGCTGCGGAACACGCTCGGCGCAATGGCCAGTGAACCGATGTCGGTGAGCAGCAGCGTGAGCCCGTCGCCCGGCGCCTTGGCCACGAAATCAGAGCCGAGGTTGCCGGTCGCGCCGGCCTTGTTCTCGACGAGGATGTTGGCGCCGAGCAGCTCACCCATTTTGGGTGCAAGCACGCGGGCCAGGATGTCGGACGTGCCGCCTGCCGGGTTCGGCACGATGATGCGGATGTTCTTGCCGTTGAAGTGCGCGCTCGCGGGATCGGCAGCCTGGGCCGTGCCGAACAGGGCCGTCGTGCCGACGAGAGCAGCGGCTTGGGCGAGTGCCCGGACGACGGCGCGTCGCGGCAACAGCTTGTTGCAGTTCATGGGTGTGTTCTCCTTGGGTTGACCGGTTGTCTCGATCGGACACGCCGGCGCAGTGCCCGCGTTGTCCAACGCTTGCATCACTGCACCTTGATTCCGGCTTCCTGGATCACGCGTGTCCAGGTCGCCGTCTCGCGGCCGAGCAGCGCGCGCATCCGCGAAGAACCGTTTGGCCCGTTTCTCGTTACCCCCCTATAGCATCTGGCGGTTCAATCGCTGGGCCACAAACACCGGCGTCTTGGTGGTGCCGGAGTGCAGCACCGCAAGGGCCTCATAACAAAGCTCCCGCAGCTGCGGCCGGGGCGTGATGGCCGGTGGTGTGCCATTCGCAAAGAACTGCGGGCACCGCGCAAAGGATGTGGGCTCGGGCGTGAGCAGGGCCGCACTGTCGAATTGTGGAAACCGCGCCCAAGAGAAATTCGGGAGAGCAACGCTGGCAAGAAACAGAGCCAGCACAGCTGCCAGGCGCACACGGCCTGGCCAAAAGAACAAACGATTCACAGAAGGAGCATTCGGGTCGAACAAAACGGAGCCCGATTGGAGCACCGTTCATCTCTCGCTTCTGGCCCGAATGCGCGGATCTCGCACGGTTTTACAGCTGCTTGCAGAGATGGGATCCACAAACAGAAAGGGCTCCCAAAGGGAGTACGGTCTGACTG
The DNA here is from genome assembly GCF_007993815.1 of Acidovorax delafieldii. Taxonomy (GTDB): domain Bacteria; phylum Pseudomonadota; class Gammaproteobacteria; order Burkholderiales; family Burkholderiaceae_C; genus Acidovorax; species Acidovorax delafieldii. Next base: position 13,420 of record NZ_VJWE01000015.1, on the reverse strand, counting down.
CTCGCCCCTGCAGTTCAGTTAACACGCCCCATAGCAGCACCCACACTGCGCGAAGTGCAACCCCCTGGGAAGTACCGCAACTACTTCAATCCAACTCAAGCGGTTCGTCTACCATGTTCCATGGCGCTGAATTCGCCAAAGGGCGAGGGATTTTTCATGCGTTACGCTGACTCGACAGGTAACGCTACCTGCTGTGCCGGATCCTTCGCTCGATTCACAAACAGGTCCAGCTCCGGCACCTTGATGAGTTCCTCCGCCTGCTCAATGGCGCCGCGCAGCCAGGTATCCCAGTCCCCCTTTTCCAGCGGCACCACAGTGCGCTTGTCCTGCATGTCGGGCGCGCGCTTGGGGTCAGGCCGGTGCATGAGGTTGAGCACTGGCACGTCGTCGCAGTTCTGCGTGATCATGGTGTAGCTGAGCACCATCTCGCCCGTGGCCGGGTCGGTCCACTCACTCCACAGGCCCGCCAAGCCCCAGGGCTCGCCATCGGCGCGCTCAAACTGCCAAGGGATGTGCTTGCCAGTGCCCCAGTAGGGCTCGACGTACAGCTGGGCGGGGATGATGCAGCGCTGCCCTTTGCGCCAGGGGCCGCCGTAGGTCCATGACTTGGCCATGCCCTCGCGCCGGGCGTTGACGGTGCTCAGGCGCTTGCCGTCCTTGCCGGTGGGGATGGGCGTCTTGGAGTTTGGCGGGATCATGCCCCACTGCCCTACCACTAGCTCGCACCCTGCCTCACCCTTGGCCCGCAGGAACGCCCCCCGGTACAGCGGGCTCATCTTGTCGCGCCACTCTTCCTCGGGCACGTCACCGAAGTGCAGCACCAGCTGCTCACGGCCCGGGACCTCGTAGTAGGTACACATGACAACATTCTGGCAGCAGGGAGCTATACTGTAAATATGTACAGTCTTTGGAATTCCCCGCTACCCGTGCCGTACGACACGGCGGCGCAGTCGCTGGCCTTGCCCCTTTGCGGGGTGAGCGTGCGTGCGGGGTTTCCATCGCCTGCCGATGACTTTGCGGTGGAGCGGCTGGACATCATGAAGCTGCTGGTGAAGCACCCCCAGGCCACCTACTTCTGGCGCGTGCGGGGCGACTCGATGCGGGACGCTGGAATTGAGGACGGCAGCATCATCGCGGTGGACCGGGCGATCAAGCCCAAGCACAACAGCATCGTGGTGGCCATCGTGGACGGCGAATGCACCGTGAAGTACCTGCACCAGCGTGCCGGCCGCATCAAGCTGCGCGCGGCCAACCCCACCTATCCCGACATCATCCCCCGCGACAGCCAGACCATTGAGGTGTGGGGCGTGGTGAGTGGGTGCGTGAAGCTGTTTCTCACCTGATCTGATGGACGGAGGCCAGCATGTATGCGCTGGTGGATGGCAACAATTTCTACGTGAGCTGCGAACGGGTCTTCCGCCCCAGCCTGAACGGCCGCCCGGTGGTGGTGCTGAGCAACAACGACGGCTGCGCCATTGCCCGCAGCAATGAGGCCAAGGCCCTGGGCATCAAGATGGGGGCGCCGTGGTTCCAGATACGGCACATGGAAGAGACCCACGGCCTGGTGGCCTTGAGTGCCAACTTCACCCTGTACGGCGACATGAGCAACCGCATGATGAGCCTGGCGGCGGGCCTGGGCCCCTCGCAGGAGATCTACAGCATCGATGAGTCGTTCATCGGCCTGCAGGGCATGCGCGGCGACCTGATCACACGCAGCCACGCCATCCGCGCCCGCATCCACCAGTGGGTGGGCATCCCCTGCGGTATCGGCATTGGTCACACCAAGACGCTGGCGAAGCTGGCCAACCACATCGCCAAGACGGCCGAGCGCAAACCGGGGAGCTACCCGGCCGAGTTGGCCCAGGTCTGCAACCTGACCGCCCTGCCTGCCCAGGACCTGGACGACGTGCTGGCCAGCACGCTGGTGGAAGAAGTCTGGGGCGTGGGCCGCAAGATCGCAGCGCAACTGCACGAGGGTGGTGTGCATACCGTGCTGGACCTGGCCCAGCTGGATCCGGCCATGGTGCGCAGGCGCTGGAGCGTGGTGCTGGAGCGCACGGTGCGTGAGCTGCAGGGCATGCAGTGCATAGAGCTGGATGACGCGCCTGAGCCCAAAAGAGAGATTGCCTGCACCCGATCATTCGGCCAGGCGGTGACCGAGCTGCCCCCGTTGGTAGAGGCTGTGAGCGAGTTCGCCAGCCGCGCGGCAGAGAAGCTGCGCAAGCAAGGCAGCTTGGCCAGCCAGTTGCTGGTGTTCTGTCACACCTCCCCCTTCCGACCTGGTCCGCGCTTTAACAAGTCGGTGGTGGTCCCCCTGCGCCGACCTACTGCGGACACCGGCAAGCTGGTGTGGGCGGCCGCAGCTGGCATGCGCCGCATGTATGAGCCTGGCTACAAGATGGCCAAGGCCGGGGTGATGCTGCTGGACCTGGTGCCGGGCAGCGTTCTGCAGGGTGAGTTGGATCTGGAGGATGAAGACCACCGGGACCGCACGCAGCTGATGGTGGCGCTGGACGGCCTCAACCAGCGCTATGGCAAGGGTACCGTGCATTCAGGTGCCACGGGCGGCACTAACAAGGGCAAGGACTGGGGAATGAAGCAGGAGAGGCGTACGCCGCAGTACACGACGCGGTGGGAGGATGTGCCGGTAGCGAGGGCCTAAGAGTGGGGGAGCTCCCACGCTCGAGGTCGACTCTGCAGCGGTTGCTGCCGCACGGCGTCGCAGACCAAACGTCCGCACTCACCCCCATAGCAGCCATTGGACGATGCATTTTCTCTCAAGGCCCCTCCGGCTAGGGCAACCGCATATGCAACCCTCAGCCGGTATATTTCAGAGACTACATCTGTAGAATAGGCTCAGGAGTTGACATGCAGTCCAAGGATCACTGGGAACAGGTGTATTCGACAAGATCCATCTCCGGTGCGAGCTGGTTTCAAGAGCATGCTAAGCGCTCCGTTCAGTTAATCCAACATGCTGGCCTAGCCCGAGGCGCCGGTATCATTGATGTGGGAGGGGGCGCCTCGTCGAAGGCCCGCCTGGGTCACCTCTCCGGTGATGTCTCCAGGCTGTTGAGAGATATCACTCGTCTGGAACTCTCGCAGCATTTTTATGACGTTTGGCATGACAGGGCGTTTTTCCATTTCCTTACCGCCCCTGCGGATACGTGATTGTGGCGACGTGCAGAGGACGGTCCGGACAAGTGCAGCGGCTTGTCGGCGATGCGATACAGCCCGATAGGTTGCGTGCAGAGTTTGGTGCCCAGTTCACGCTTTTACAGCAGGAACGCGAGGAACATCAGACGCCGGCTGGCACGGTTCAGAAGTTCGTCTACTGCCTATGCTGCAAAGAACCAAACTGAAGTGCGCTTGCAACCGCGGTTCTGAAAATAACGGATCATCTGGCTGACGCTTTGAATGAGCTCGGGCTTCGCCTGCGTCGAACCTGGCGGATCATCCCGTCATTTCCATGGGTTGAGATACCCGCTGTACATTCTGTTGGTGCGACGATTTTTGTTCATATGCCTGCTGTTTATGAGCAGTGCTTTTTTGACCCAGGCGGTCTCTGCGAGCATTTCCTCCTACGGCCATTGCTGTATCACCGAATGCGGTGATATGGATGCGTGCGCCGTTCCTGGCTGCCAACCCTGTGGCTTGCACCTGATGACCTCCACGCTGTCCCGAAGGTCGGATTCACCTCAGTCCACAGGCATGCCCGACGGCTCTGTAAAAGGCTGGACTTCTTGGCGGGCATCGGTGTGGCGACCTCCTGACTAGGTTTGGGTTGATTTCTCAATTTCCATTCAACCTAAACAGGAACATTCCTATGAAGAACAAACTTTTGAAGTTCAGTGTGGCCACTCTCTTGCTTTCGATTGCAAGCGTGGCCATGGCCCAAACCGATTGCTGCTCAGAACTCGCTGAGTGCTGCCTGGAAATGTTGGGCTGCTGCGATTGATAGCTAGCACTTAGCTGTCGCATGAAGGGTCGGCGTCCATGGATGCTGACCCTTTTTTTCTTCCTGGCAGCGATGCGCATGGTGGCGGTCTGGCATGCCGCTCAATTGCTGACCGCAGAGCAATTGCGCCGGAGCGCGCCTTTGCCCCGTTAACAGCGAGCTACAGCTTGTGCAATTTGTCACCTCCCCTCGCACCTGGCCCACAGGCCTATAGGACACGGCCTACAAAAAGCGCTGCGGTGCCCCTCGAACATGAACCCACACAAGACGCCTTTGAAGGCTTTGTGTGCAACCTTTGTTCAACCACTTCGACAGGAGCCACCATGTCTCAAAACAACCCGCAGAACCAGCCCAACACCCCTTCGTCTCAGCGCCAGTCGCCCGCCGGGCAGCAGCAGGCCGAGCAGAGCACGGGCGGCAACACCCACCGCCAGCAAGGTGCCCGCAACGACGCCGACACACACGCGCAGGGCCGCGACCAGAAGCAGCAAGGCAGTCGCGATTCGCACAAGAGCCAGCCCTGAGACCGGGCGGGCCACAACAGCATGTGGCCAGCCGCACCCTTTCATTCCTATTCACTTTCAATTTTTGATATTCCCATTGACCGCAAGGAGAACACCATGGGCTACCGAGACAGCGACGACAGCAACTTTTCCCGCCATGGCATGGGCCGCGATGCCGACGACATGCGCTTTACCGAGCGCGGTGACCACCAGGGCTACGGCAGCGAAGACCATCGCGGCAGCAGCCCTGGCGGTTACCGCCAGGAGTTCGAGAACCGCAATGACCGCAGCGACCGCTATGAGCAAGAACGCTATGGCCAGGAACGTTATGGCCAGTACGGCCTGAACCGCAGCCGTGGCGAATCGCAGGGCTACCCGCGCTCGGGGCGTGAGGGTTTTGGCGCGTATGGGCCTCAGGGCCGCTCGGGCTATGACAACGGCCCCGGCCGTCAGCACCAGGCCTGGGGCGCCCCGTACGAGAGCCAGGGCTTTCGCGATGACGAAGGGCGTTTTGCCTCGCCCTATCGCGATGATGAACGCGGCCAGGGTGGCTACGGCAACGCCTATGGCTTCACCCGCAACGCACCGCCCGCCCAGCAGAGCCGGGGCCACCGCGATCCCGACTACCAGCAGTGGCGCGACGAGCAACTGCGCATGCTGGATGACGACTACGACAGCTGGCGCAAGGAGCGCTACCAGAAGTTCTCGGATGACTTCAGCCAGTGGCGCTCCAGCCGCACCAGCGGCAGTTCGGGTCAGCAGCAGTCCGGCCAGCAGAACCAGAAAGGTGCGGGCTCCCAGAGCGCATCCAGCAGTGCATCGGGCGGCAACCAGGGCAATACCGGCAAGTCCAAGGATGCCGGCTGACCGTTGCAGCGACTGACGCGGCCGGGCCGGGGCAGTGTGTACTGGCCCGGCCCGGTCGTTGAACTCGCCGTCCGTATCACCGTGGGCGCACTGGCCTTGAAGCCCAGGCGCCACTTCTTACTTTGGTTGACTTAGAGCCCCTCGCGGCAGAAAGACATACCGCCATGACCGCCTCCACCTCCATCCGCTCCCAGCCCCCCAAAAAATCCAGTTCCAGCGCATCCGGCCACCAGACCGCAAAGAAGCACCGCGCCATCCAGGCCCAGCAAGACCTGAACAACCAGGACCACGTTGCACAGAACGAGAGGAAGGAAGCGCAGAAGGGCGCCCCCAACCAACGTGCAGCACCAGGTCCTGGCCATGAAGAGCCCAAGCCGCCACTGCCGCGCCAGCATCTGGACAAGCCCGGCCTGGAAGCCGATATGCAGCTCAAACCGCGCTACCAAGCCCAGCATTACCGTGGTAGTGGCAAGCTCGATGGGATGTCGGTACTGATCACCGGGGGAGATTCCGGCATCGGGCGCGCCGTGGCTGTGCTCTGCGCCCGCGAGGGGGCGGATGTCGCCATCGCCTACCTGAGTGAACATGAGGATGCCCGCGAGACCTGTGCCCATATCGAGGCCGAAGGGGGCCGCAGCCTGGCGCTGGCGGGTGATGTGAAAGATGCGGATTTCTGCAGCGAGGCGGTGGGCAAGGTCGTGAAGACCTTTGGCAAACTCAATGTGCTGATCAACAACGCGGCGTTTCAGGAGCACGCTGCGTCGCTCGATGAATTAACGGAGGAACGGTTTGACGAGACATTCCGCACCAACATCTACGGCTACTTCCACATGGCCAAGGCGGCGCTGCCGCATCTGCAACGCGGCGATTCGATCATCAACACGGGCTCGGTCACGGGCCTGCGAGGTAGCAAGGAGCTGCTGGACTATTCGGCCACCAAGGGCGCGATCCATGCCTTTACCAAGGCGCTGGCGCACAACCTGGCCGACCGGGGCATTCGCGTGAACGCGGTGGCGCCGGGGCCGGTGTGGACACCGTTGAACCCTGCGGACCGCCCCGCCAATGAGGTGGAAAAGTTTGGCGCCAAAACGCACCTGGGCCGCCCGGCGCAACCCGAGGAAATTTCACCCGCCTACGTGTTCCTGGCGGCGCCGTGTTGCTCCAGCTACATCACGGGCATCGTGCTGCCCATAACCGGCAATGCGGGGGACGGCTAGCTGCAACAAATAATCAACGGGTCAGGGACGATGAGCACTTTTCTGCGCGGCAGATAGCACCTTGTGAGCCCTTTCCAGGGATTGGCGCTTCCTCCAGAATTTCGCCCAAGGGTCCTCCTGCTGAAAACTCAGATACTCCCGGGCCGTGGCAATGGTCCACTGCGCCCCACCTTTGAGTTCCTTGAGTTGTTCCCATCCCACCGGCATCGAAACCCCCATACCAGGCCGCGAACGAGCGGAAAACGCGCACGCGGTGGTCTGCCCGTGGCCATTGCGCAAGTAGTCGATGAATATCTTCCCGACGCGCTTTCGCCCTCCCATCACAGCGACAAATTTCGATGGAATGACGCGGGCCATGTGCCGGGCGACTGCTTGGGAGAAGGCCTTCACCTTGGGGTAGTCGTACTTCGGCGCAATGGGCACGACCAGGTGCAGTCCCTTACCACCACTGGTCTTGAGCCAGCATTCCAGACCTAGCTCATCAAGCACCACCCGCGTGAGCTGCGCCGCTTCCTGCAGCATCGGCCACGTGACTCCCTCGCCAGGATCAAGGTCAAGCACGAACCGATCCGGTTGGTTGATTCGGGCTACCTTTGAATTCCAGGTGTGGAACTCGATCACATTCATCTGGGCAGCAGACACCAGCCCTTCTTCAGAACCCACTGTTAGCAACGCCTCGTGGCCCGGCCAAAGCGCTGGATCGAGTATCTTCACACCAGGCATCCGGCTGTCGGAGTGCTTCTGGAAAAACAGCTGCCCGGTGATGCCAGTGGGAGCCCTCACCAAAGAAGTCGGGCGGTCCCTGAGATGCGGAAGCATCCATTCAGCCACGCTCTCGTAGTACCGGACGAGGTCGATCTTGCGCAGTCCTGTACTGGGATCGATCACCCGGTCAGGATGGGTGATCTTGACATTTGGGCTGGAAGACGTTGCCTTGCTTTTTGCTGCCACCGCAGAGGTTGTTGGGCTTCGAGGTGCCTTAGCGCTCTCGCGTGTGATCATCTGCGCGGGCTTGTCGGTGCGGATTCCACGAAACACGGCATGGCGAATGCGCTTGTCAGGCGTCCACTCGCCAAACGCCACCTCCACCACCAGCGAGGGACGAACCCACCGTTCTGCGCCCGCCTTCCGCTTGGACCAGCGCCCCGGCTTGAACTCGGCTTCATCTAGGGACGGTTCCGCGACTTCCAGCTTCGCCAGGCGTCGGTGCAACTTGGCGCCCATCGCTGCGTCCCACCCTGTGCCAACCGAACCGGCGGCCAGGAGCTTTCCATCCTCGTAGTAGCCCAGCAGCAGGCTACCCACTTCCTTGGGGGCACCTGTGCGATCGTTAAATCCCAAAACTACGAACTCCTGCCGATGCTGGCATTTGAGCTTCATCCAGCTGTCCGTGCGTCCCGAAACGTAGGGCGCGTCCGCGCGCTTGACCATCAAGCCCTCCAGCCCCATCTCGCACGCTGCGCCCAGAAGCTGGGAGGGCACCACTTCATAGGCGGGGCTGAAGCGCACTACGTTGTTCTCGCGTTTGTTGAAAAGCTCCTTGAGCAACTGCCGCCGCGCAGAAAGCGGTACATCGCGCAGATCCTGGTCGCCCAGGTAAGGGACATCGAAAGCGAAGAACACGACATCGCGCGTACGCGCATTGTCGATAGCGTTCTGAAGCCGGTTGAAGTCGGGCAGTCCTGAATCGTTGAGGACCACAATCTCCCCGTCAATCCAGGCCCGGGTCACCCCCAACTTCGCGATTGCGTTGGCGACGCCTTGCAGCTTGTTCGTCCAGTCATTTCCGTTACGCGTGAAAAGCCGGACCTCGTCGCCCTCGACCCGAGCGAGGATCCGGTATCCATCAAATTTGGTCTCGATGATCCAGTTGCCCTCGGGGACCGAGGACACCAGGGTAGCGAGCTGCGGCTCCAGCTTCTCAGGCATACGGTCCTTGCGCGAAAGGGCCATCGATGTAGGGGCGGCGGCTGACGCCTGCGCGCCACCAGCCGGTTCGCGCTCCTCTGCCAGTCCGAGCGGCGTCTCAACCACGCTGTCGGGCAGCGCGGTGATAACGTCGTAGTCCGTGCTCGCTCGCGCCCAGGCGTCGCCGCTCTTTTTGAAGAGAATCCACTGGTCCTGCTTCTTTTCGCCGGGCTTGGAAATCCGCACGAGTTCCCACAAGCCTGCGAGCTTTTGACCGTGGAGGTGGAACATGATCTTGCCCTTGGCCAATCCCTCTCTGGGGTCACCCACTGGCTCCCAGGTTCCTCGGTCCCAGATAATGACTTTGCCACCTCCGTACTGGCCCTTGGGAATCGTGCCCTCAAAAGTGTTGTAGCCGACGGGATGGTCCTCCACGTGGATTGCCAAGGACTTGACCTTGGGGTCCAAAGAGGGGCCTTTAGGCACTGCCCAGCTGACCATCACCCCGTCCATTTCCAGGCGAAAGTCGTAGTGGAGGCGGGTTGCCCAGTGTTTCTGTATGACGAATTGCAGGGCCTTGTTCGGCGCGCTTTCACTACGAGGCCGCTTTGCGGTAACGCCTGCAGGTTCGCCAGTTTTGCTGAAGTCACGCTTGGCGTTGTACTTCGTAAGCGGATCGATTGGGGATGCCAGCTCCGCTTTCGCGTTTGGCAGCTCCGGCTTTGTGCGTGGCGATTTTTGGGCTCCAGTTGTCTGTTTGCGAGGGGACCGACTGTTCTCGACGGAGAGTTCCGCCCAGACCGGAGCGTGGTCGCTCGGGCTTTCTCTTCCGCGCTCCTCGCGGTCCACGCCCGCGTCCACCAGTTTGAGCGAGTGTCCAACCAAGATGTGATCGATGCGGAGGCCGGCATCGCGCTCCCAGCGCTTGCGCCGGTAGTCCCAGAAGGTGAACGGCACTTTCTTCCGATGCAGCTTGGCAATGGCATCTGTCCAGCCTTGCGACAGAACACTGGCGAAAGCTGCGCGTGGCTCTGGCTGCAGCAATGCGTCATCGCGCCAAGTGTCTGGCTTGTAGATGTCGGCATCGGTGGGTACGACGTTCCAATCACCGAGCAATACCACGGGATGCCCGGAGTTCCACAGTTCCTGGGTGCGGCGCTGTAGTCGCTCGAACCATCGGAGTTTGTAGTCGAACTTGGGACCGGGGCACGGATTGCCGTTGGGCAAATAGAGGCATGCGAACAGGATCCCTTGGATGGCTGCTTCAAGATAGCGCGCCTCCTTATCTGCCGGGTCCCCAGGCAGCGCCGTGACGACCGGCAGAGGCTCCGCGTCGCGGGTCAGAATTGCCACACCATTCCACGCCCGTTGGCCAACCACCAAGCTGTTGTATCCGGCGGCCTGCAGTGCGGCGGTCGGGAAATCATCCGCCAGGCATTTGATCTCCTGGAGCGCGACAACATCAGGTTGCGTACGCTGCAGCCAGTCCAAAAGCAGCGCTATACGCTTATTGACATTGTTGATGTTCCACGTCGCGACCCGCACGGACTCACCGGCTTTGCTTCAAGTGGGCCTCGACTGCGGCGGCCTCGTTGCCGACGGCACCGACCGCAGCCTTGAGTTGCTCCGGTGTCACGTGGAACTTCTTGGCCCAGTCGCGAACCTCGTAGTCCTCGGACAGGTTGATGCGTTTGCGATCCTGGCCGCCGATTTGGGATTTGCTGTCTGGCATGGTGCTACTCCTTTCAAGGGGGAATAAGACTTAAGCTGCTTTGCGTTCAGCACCTGACCTGCGCGCAGAGGATTTGGCGGCAGGCTTTCTGGAGGGAGTCTTCGCGGCTGTTTTGCTTGAGGGTGTTTTAGCGGCCGACTTACTGTTGCCAGACTTTCCCCCGCTTTTGAGACTGCGTTGGAGCAATGCGGTGAGATCAATCACGTCGGCGGACTGCGGAGCTTCCTCTTCAGGTTCAAGCACAGTCTTGCCCTCACCGGCCTTCGCTTTCTTTTCCACCAGTTGCATGACCTGAAGGCGGAACTCATCCTTGAAGTCGGCTGGGTCCCACTTGCCGGACATTTCCTCCACGAGTTGCGTGGCCATCTTGAGCTCAGCCGCGCTTATCGCCTTGCGGCCCGCGGCAGGGAGTGCCAAGCTGTCCAGCGTCTTGACCTCATCGCCCCATCGCAGCAGTGACAGGACGAGGGCCGGTCCTGAGGGCACAAGGGCAGCCAAATGCTGTTTCGTAGCGATGACAACTTTCGCCAGACCGATCTTTCCTGTAGAGACCAGCGCTTCCCTCAGAAGGGCGTAGACTTTGTCGCTCTTATTGATGGGCGCGACGTAATACGGACGCTCAAGGAACACGAAAGGTAGTTCGTTCGCTTCGATGAACCGTTCTATCGTGATCGTCTGCGTGGTCTTCGGAAAGACAGCTTCGACTTCCTCGGGGCTAATGATTACGTACTTGCCGTCTTCGTACTCGACACCCTTGACGATGTTGTCCTTGGTGATTTCGCGGCCAGTGCGCTTGTTCACCCGCTTGTAGCCCACCGGGTCCATGCTGCGTTTGTCCAGCCAGTCAAAGTCCACGCCTTCCGCTGTGGCTGCGGTGTGCAGGCCGACAGGTATGTGGACCAAGCCGAATGTGATGGCACCTTTCCAGAGGGTGCGACTGCCAGTTGCCATGGGGTTCTCCACCGTATCTATGGCGACCAGTCTGGCGGTTGGGCTTTCGGGAGAATGTAGGCCGCGACTTACCACTGGCGTAGGCTTTCGAACATTCCTGTCCCAGTGGCTCGTTCCTATGCTCGGGCATGGCCAATGAACTACGCCTGGTGGCAGTCCATGTTGAAGAACCCAGTCCCGGCACTTACGAGTGGGTGATCACGGAACAGCGCTCTGGGGATCAATGGGTAGAAATCGACCGAGCGACCGGTGGGCGTCATCGCTACAAGGAAGCGATGGCCGATGGGTTGGTCTCGCTTGAACAGATGATTGACGATCTCGATGAGGGGCCCCGCTGGACGCGGGGGCGAAGCGATGCAACTCAGAAAGAAGGGCTGATTGCGACAGCGCACTCCGATGCTGAAGAGACCGCCAAGAGGCCGCAACCGAAACCTGAGAAAGTTGGCTATTTCGGTTTCGGCCCCATCAGGTGAAGGTTTCCAATGTGAACGTGGAGTAGGAGGCTGTTTGGAAAGCTACCAAGCTTTCGACCTATATCCGCTGTAGCGGGGTCGCTGCAGAAAGCTTACGGAGGTAGTGATGAGCACCTGCTGGACAGACTCACGTGTTCAGCGCCGCGATCTGCCCTTCCTTTCGCCAACACGCGCTAAGCCTCGTGCACATTTAGTTCAGTGAAGGTCTGCAGTCTGGACCTCTTTGGGTCCAAGGTGGCTTAGCGAACCATGGGTCGTGACTTGGATGTTGGAGTTATGACGACCCTGACCCGAAAGTGGGCAACGAATTTTCACAATTTGAAGAAGACAACTCTCTAAAAATTTCACGTGTGGTGACATTTTTAGGAGACGAATGTGCCTCTTGAGTACCTTAGGGAGATATCGCGGTCTTCGTTACCGCTCACCGTGGAAGAAGAGGCGAAGATCGATAAGCTTCGCGTACTACGCGCAGCAGGTTTAGTGACCGTGATGCTTTCGCATCCGCATTCCGGGATCAACTACGCGCGCGTGCTTTCCATAACTCCAAAAGGGCGCGAGGTGTTAGTTACCGAGTGCGAACCCCTGGGGCCCTAAACACCAGCGTTTGCCGGTGGCACTGTAACGAGGTGAGACGTCGGGCCGCGTCGTTGAACCTCCTTACCGTGCTTGCCATCGGTAAATGCCTACAAGCACGGCGGCACTATTCCGGCGGCATTGGAATCACCACACGCCTAAATTTATCTGACGTCCTTCGTTGATCGGAAGTCAATCCAATGAAAAAGCAGCGTGCGCCAACTACTTGTACCTGCGACCGCCATGTGCAGGTTCTCGCTCTTACATACGGGCAATTTATTGCGATTACAGAGATTCACGACCCGCACCATGACAAGGCACTCGCAGGCCGTGAAAGACGCGCGAGAACTAAAGACAAACAGGATGGCACGCAACCGTCCTTGCTCGTGCGATTCAACCCTTGAGGAGTCCTGCATGTCGAAGACCCATCGCTCTGGTGCCGTACTTCTTAAGCCCCGGCAATTGAAACGAATGCGTCAGTGGGAAGCTCTGCAAAGACCTCAACGAGAAACGCTGCCTTTCCCAGAGCCCGACCCGCCGCTGTGGAAACCACTCGGATGAGCATCTTCAAAGACGTTGCCCGTTTGGATTACGGCTTCAAGGGTGCCAACAGTGAGTTGGGGAGAACCTCAACCAGCACCACCTCATTGCTAGGTACTGTCTCCATTACATCGAGCGATCGAGCGACAACTGCCTCATCAAGGTCGCTTAAAGGGCTCAGGGTATCCGACGAAGTCGCTGACAGGATTGTCCTTCTTCGTACCAAGCCAGTTCGTTCTTTCGTAGAGCATGACTGCCACCGCCCCTAACGCGGTGATCGCGATGCGGCCTTACCGCTGGTACCGCACTACGTGTTCAGATCTGAGATCACATAACCGCGACCATCATGAACCGCCCCGGGTTTTGAGGAGGCTCTTTTCTCTGAGAGGATTGAGCCATGAGCAAGAAGTCAAACAAGTTCTCACCCGAGGTTCGCGAACGCGCTGTTCGCATGGTGCAGGAGCACCGAGGCGAGTACCCCTCGCTGTGGGCCGCGATCGAATCCATCGCCCCCAAGATTGGCTGTGTGCCGCAGACCCTCAACGAATGGGTCAAGCGCGATGAGATCGACACCGGCGCGAGGGCCGGTGTCACGACGACCGACCTGCAGCGCCTGAAGGAACTCGAACGCGAGAACAAGGAGCTGCGCAAGGCCAACGAGATCCTCAAGCTGGCCAGCGCGTTTTTCGCCCAGGCGGAAC
>NZ_VJWE01000014.1 GCF_007993815.1 Acidovorax delafieldii | reverse complement strand
GCAGAACAGACCGGCCTCATCCTCCCGCTGGGCCAATACGTGCTCCAGACCGCCTGCGAACAACTGCAGCGCTGGAGCCAGCACCCAGACACCGCCCACCTGTCCATCTCCGTCAACGTCAGCGCCCGCCAATTCCGGCAACCCGGCTTCGTGGCCGAAGTGCTGCAAACCTTGAAGAACCACAACGCAGACCCCCGGCAACTCAAGCTCGAACTCACCGAAAGCCTGCTGCTGGGCGACATCGAAGACACCATCGCGCGCATGGTGCAGCTCAAGAGCGAAGGCGTGGGGTTTGCGCTCGATGACTTCGGCACCGGCTATTCGTGCCTGTGTTACCTCAAGCGCCTGCCGCTGGACCAGGTGAAGATCGACCAGAGCTTCGTGCGGGACGTGCTGACGGACCCGAACGACGCGGCGATTGTTCGGACGATCCTGGCGCTGGCCAAGAGCCTGGATTTGGAGGTGGTGGCGGAGGGGGTGGAGACGACGGGGCAGCTGTCGTTCCTGAGGCTGCACGGGTGCGAGGGGTTCCAGGGGTATCTGTTTGGAAGGCCGGGGCCGGCGGAGGCTATCGATGCATTGCTGTATCCCGCTGGTTGACGGTACGTCTGCGGTGTGGCTGGCCTGCGTGGCAAGGGCGTAGGCATGTGGTTTGACAAGCTTGTGGACCGTAACGCCCCCGGCATCCGTGGCCTGCTGGTGGTGGTGGCCCTGGCATTGATCGCCGCAGTGCTGGTGGTGCAGGGTGCACAGCACTGGCGAGCGGGCGAGCGGGCGACCGAGCGTTCACGCGTGTTGCACCAGACGGCAGATGCCCTGCAAGCCCAGACCACTGGCGGCTCCATGCTCGGTGCGGTATCGCTGATGGGCCTGAGCGAGCCTTTGCTCAAGGATATGGCGCTGGGCCGTTTGCCCCCTGACCACCCCGAGGCACTGTCCCGCCTGGCCGTGGCGCGCGGGCGCTTTCTGGTGCAAGGCGTGTACGTAATGTCTGCCGATGGCACCGTGGTAGCGCACGAGACCCCTGGCGAACGATCCACGGGGCTGAACCTTGCATTCCGCCCGTACTTCCAGCAGGCCATCCAGGGCGCCAACAGTGTGTATGCCGCCATTGGCAGCAATACCCAGGAGCGTGGGCTGTACTACGCAGCGCCACTCTATGAAAGCGACACGCCATCGAGCAGCATCATCGGCGTGGTGATGTTCAAGGTGGGTTTTGAGCCGGTGGACCTGCTGCTCAAGCGCGCGGGCTTGCCCATGGTGCTGCTGTCGCCGCAGGGCGTGGCGTTTGCCGCCACGCGCCCCGAATGGCAGTTCGCGGTAGCGCCGCCGCTCACGCAGGCGCGTATCGATGCCATCCGCGCCACACGCCAGTTCGGCCGGCATTTCGACAATGGCGTGGCTTCGGCGTTGCCCTTTGCGGCCGATACCGGAGATGTCCAGATCAACGGCGTGACCTACGCTGTCGAACGCCGGGCCATTGACTGGCACGACCCGGGGGGCGAGTGGCAGCTGGTGGCGCTGGACGATATCAGCGCCTTGATGTCGTCGACGCAGCGCGCGCGCATTGGGGCGGTGGCCTTTGTGCTGCTGTGCCTTCTGGGCCTGCTGCTGCTGGACTTGCTGCGCAGCCGTGCCCGGGTGGCCAGTGCACTGGAGCGATTCAGGGTGCTGGGTACGGCGCTGGAGAGCAGCCCGGTGTCCGTGGTCATCACCGATGGCGACGGCCGTATCGACTGGGTCAACCCCCAGTACGAGCGCAACACGGGCTATTCGCTGGACGAGGTGCGTGGCAAAAAGCCATCGCTGGTGGCCAGCGGACAAACGCCCGCGCAGACCTACCAGCTGATGTGGTCCGCGCTGCTGTCGGGCAAGTCCTGGCAGGGCCAGTTCGTCAACCGGCGCAAGGACGGGAGCATCTACCACGACGAGGCCACGCTATCGCCCGTGTTTGATGGGCGGGGCAAGCGCATCGGCATCGTGGGCCTTCACGAGGACGTGTCCGAACGCATCCAGGCGCAAAAGGAGCTGGAGCGTCGAGAACGCCTGCTCAACGAGCTGCTGGAACAGCAAACTGCCATCTTCGACAACGCACCGCCCATCGTGATGGTGTGCGACGGGCAGTTCCGCCAGTTCAACCCGGCGTTTGTGGATCTCATGGGCGGCACCGCATCACAGCTGCTGGGTCTGGGGGTGTCGGTGCTGTTTGGCGGGACGGGCCATGCCGACCTGTTCACTGCCCGCGTCACGCCGGCACTGGCCTCGGGCCAGGCCTTGCGCGAGACCGCTACCCTGTGCAGGCTGGATGGCAGCCAGTTCGAGGCGCGCCTGGCGGGCCGCAGCGTGAAGATGGACGACTTCGGCACCGCCTCGATCTGGGTCATTGAAGATGTCAGCGAGCAGCGGCGTGCCGAGCGCGTGATCCAGCAGGCCCAGGAACGCCTGGAGCTGGCGCAGGAAGCGGGCAAGATCGGGGTGTTCGACCTGAACCTGGTTACCGGCGAGATCCTCTGGTCGGACAAGCTGGCCCAGATGATGGGCCTGCCCCCTGGAACCCAGCCCGATGGCCGCGACTTCTGGCTCAACTGCCTGCACCCGGAAGACCGCGACCAGGCAAGCGCTTATTTCGACAGTTGCCTTGCAGGCACCGAGGACTACCTGCGCGACTCCTGGCGCATCGTGCGCCCCGATGGCGAGGTGCGCTGGTTTCTGGAGGCCGCGCGCATTTTCCGCAACGCCCAGGGCCAGCCGGTGCGGGTGGTGGGCGTCAATGTGGACATCCACGACCAGAAGCTCCTGGAGGAGCAGGTGGCCGGGCAGCTCGATTTCCAGCAGGCGTTGATCGACGCCATCCCGGTGCCCCTTTTCTACAAGGGCGCGGACGGGCGCTACATCGGCGTGAACCGCGCTTATGAGCACGCCTTTGGCGTTTCGCGCGAGGCGCTCATCGGCAAGACAGTGATGGATCTGGACTATCTGCCGCAGGAGACCCGCACGCGCTTCGAGCAGGACGCGATACAGGCCATGGAGGGCGAGCGCAAGGTGCACCGCGAGGTCGATTTGCCTTATGCCGACGGCGAGCTGCACCATACGCTGTTCTGGCTGCATGGCTTTGCGCGCCCCGATGGCACACCCGGCGGCACCATTGGTACGTTCGTGGACATCACCGACCGCCAGCGTGCTGAACAGGAGCTGCGCCGTGCCAAGGAGTTGGCCGAGGAGTCCACCGCGCTCAAGTCCAACTTCCTGGCCAACATGAGCCACGAGATCCGCACGCCCATGAACGCGATCATCGGCATGTCGCACCTGGCACTCAAGTCGGGCCTGAGTCCACGCCAGCACGATTACGTGAGCAAGATCCAGCAGGCAGGCCAGCACCTGCTGGGGGTCATCAACGACATCCTGGACTTCTCCAAGATCGAGGCGGGCAAGCTGGTGGTGGAGCGTCAGCCGTTCCTGCTCGACCGCATGCTGGAGAGCGTGTCCGATGTGGTGGGCTACAAGGCCGGTGCCAAGGGGCTGGAGCTGGTCTGCGATGTAGCCAGCGATGTGCCCCCTAACCTCGTGGGCGATGCGCTGCGTCTGGGCCAGATCCTCATCAACTACGCCAACAACGCCATCAAGTTCACCGAATCCGGAGAGATCAGCATTGCCGTGCGCTTGCTGGAGGAGATGGGCAACCAGGTCCGGCTGCGTTTCGAGGTGCGCGACACCGGCATCGGGCTCACGGACGAGCAGATGGGGCGCTTGTTCCAGAGCTTCCAGCAAGCCGACACCTCGACCACGCGCCGTTATGGTGGCACGGGCCTGGGGCTGGCGATCTGCAAGAGCCTGGCAGAGCTGATGGGCGGAGAGGTGGGCGTGGAGAGCCGTTTCGGCAAGGGCTCCACCTTCTGGGTGTCGGTGCCGCTGGAGCGTGGTGCAGCGGCGCGTGTGCTGCTACCTCCGCCCGACCTGCGGGGCACCCGGGTGCTGGTGGTGGACGACAACCATACAGCTGCCACGGTGCTGTCCGACATGCTGCAGGCGATGGGCTTTGTGGTGGAGCAGGCGCATTCGGGCCTGGAGGCGCTGGACCGGCTGCGCGAGTCCATGGCACAGCACCAGCCGTTTGGCCTGTTGCTGCTGGACTGGCACATGCCAGGCATGGACGGCGTGGAGCTGGCGGGCCACATTCGCAGCCTGGGCATGCCCAAGGTGCCGCAGATGCTGATGGTCACGGCCTACGGGCGCGAAGACGTGATGCGGGCCGCGCGTGCGCAGGGCATCGAAACCGTGCTCATCAAGCCCGTGAATGCCTCGCTGCTGTTCGACACCCTGATGCAGCCGCTGGAGGCATCGGGCACGGAGGGGCGCCGTGCGGCCACTCCCGCCCCCGCTGCCGACGAGCTGCCGCTGGACATCCGGGGCGCCAGCGTGCTGCTGGTCGAGGACAACGAACTCAACCAGATGGTGGCCATGGAGCTGCTGCTGGAAGCGGGCTTTGCCGTCGACGTGGCCGAGAACGGGCAGATCGCCATCGACCACATCGAGCGCAAGCACTACGACGCCGTGCTGATGGACATGCAGATGCCCATCATGGATGGCGAGACGGCCACACGACTGCTGCGCGGCCACCCGCGCTACGCGCAGTTGCCCATCATCGCCATGACGGCCAACGCCATGGAGGCGGACCGCCAGCGCTGCTTTGCGGCGGGCATGAACGACCATGTTGCCAAGCCCATCGAACCTGCGGCCCTGTGGGCCGCGCTGGCACGCTGGATCCGCCCCCGTCAGGGTCTCGGTGCGGCGGTTGTGCCCGCTCGCAGCAGTGCGGCT
Organism: Acidovorax delafieldii; assembly: GCF_007993815.1. Classification (GTDB taxonomy): domain Bacteria; phylum Pseudomonadota; class Gammaproteobacteria; order Burkholderiales; family Burkholderiaceae_C; genus Acidovorax; species Acidovorax delafieldii. The sequence continues at coordinate 418,176 of NZ_VJWE01000014.1, read as the reverse complement.
CCAGTGGCCGCGCCGGTAGCGGCCACCAGTGCTGCGGCCGCAGGGTGGCTGCCGGTGGATGTCCCTGATCTGCCGGGGCTGGACACCCAACTGGGCCTGCAGCGCGCGCTGGGCAAGACAGGGTTGTACGCCGAGATGCTGCGCCGCTTTGTGCAAGGGCAGGCTCCGGTGTTGCCGGAGCTGCAGCGTGCGCTGGCGGTGCACGATGTCGCACTGGCCGAGCGCCTGGCCCACACGCTGCGGTCGGTGGCAGCCAACATTGGCGCACAGGCCGTGTCAGACCGCGCACAGGCGCTGGAGCATGCGCTGCGCTTTCGCCATGGCAACGAGGCCATCGTGCCGCTGCTGGCTGAGCTGCGGGCTGCGCTGCAGCCCTTGCTGCACGGGCTGCAGGACTGGGTGCTGCAGGCCGTGCAGGCGGGCACAACACCTGAATCAGGTTTGGCGCCCCCTGCGAGGGCGCCAGGAGCCGGCATGACGCCCGCCGAGGCAGGGCGGCATTTGCGCCGCCTGCTGGAGCAGGACGATCCTGCAGCCACTGAATTTTTCCAACACAATGGTGTGGTGCTCAAGGCGGCGCTGGGTAGCGCCTTCCAGGTCGTTGAAAAGCACACCCTGAATTTCGATTTCGAGCAGGCGCTGGAAGCCCTGGCTGCGGTGCCAGGCTCTGAATCCCCGGCCCTCGAAACCCCCTGAACGGCATTCACGCAGGACATTTGCATGGACAACGCGCCTTTTGCCTCCAGCCCGGCGACCTTGGTTGACAAGCCGATTGCCACCGTGCTCGTGGTGGACGACACGCCCGAGAACCTCACGCTCATGGGCAGCCTGCTGCGCGAGCACTATGTGGTGAAGGTGGCCAACCATGGGGAGAAGGCCCTCAAGATTGCCCAGTCGGCCACGCCGCCCGATCTGATCCTGCTGGACATCATGATGCCCGAGGTGGATGGCTACGAGGTCTGTCGTCGCCTCAAGGAGGCGCCTGCCACCCGCGACATCCCGGTGATCTTCCTGACGGCGCGTTCCGACACCGACGACGAGCGCATGGGACTGGCCCTGGGTGCTGTGGACTACATCACCAAACCCATCAGTCCGCCGATACTGCTCGCGCGCGTCAACACGCACCTGGCGCTCAAGGCCACGGCCGATTTTCTGCGCGACAAAAGCGCCTACCTGGAACGGGAGGTCGCCATGCGCACGCTGGAGGTGCAGGCCATCCAGGACGTGACCATCATGGCCATGACCTCCCTGGCCGAAACGCGCGACAACGAGACCGGCAACCACATCCGCCGCACCCAGTTGTATGTGAAGACCCTGGCCGAGCGCCTGCGCCACCACCCGCGTTTTGAGCATGTGCTGAACGACCGCATGATTGAGCTGCTGTACAAGTCGGCCCCGTTGCACGACATCGGCAAGATCGGCATCCCCGACAGCATTCTGCTCAAGCCCGGCAAGCTCACGGTGGAGGAGTTCGAGGTGATGAAGACCCACACCACGCTGGGCCGCAATGCCATTGACGAGGCCGAGCGGCGCCTGGGCATGCGCGTGGCCTTTTTGAGCGTGTCCAAGGAGATCGCCTACAGCCACCAGGAGAAGTGGGACGGCTCTGGCTACCCGCAGGGCCTGGCGGGCGACACCATCCCGGTGTCGGCGCGCCTGATGGCGGTGGCCGACGTGTACGACGCGCTCATCAGCAAACGCGTGTACAAGCCTGCGTTTTCGCACGACCAGGCCTGTAACACCATCGTGCGGGGCAAGGGCACGCACTTTGACCCCGACATGGTGGACGCGTTTGTGGACATTGCAGAAGACTTCCGCAGCATCGCGCAGAAATATCCCGACCCGGCGTAGCGGACAACCCCCTGAGCGACTTCGTCGCTTCCCCCTTCTCTCGCATTGCTGCGCAATGCGGGAAGGGGAACGCAGCCAGCGCGGCGGGGCGGCCCTTGCGCGGCTGCCCTCGTGTATGCCCCGCCCGCTGAACGGTCCAGCTACGAGACCCGCCTAGGGCACATCGTGCCCAGGCTTCATGGCTGCGTGCGGGAATGGGTTTAGAACGGCGCGTCTTCGCCCTTGGCGGTGTCGGCCTTCGGGGCGGCTGGTTCTGCTGCTTCCGCGCCTTCATTGGTGTCTTGGGTGTCGGTGGCAGGCGCATCAGCCGCAGCCGCCTGGCGCACGGCCGCCTTGTCGCCAGCACTCGCAAACTTGCTGTACTTGCCCAGGATGGGCACCAGCTGGCCGTAGATGCGGGGGTTGCCTGCCAGGCATTCCCGCTGCTCCAGAAATTCAGCCTCGCCCGTGAAGTTGCCCACCAGGCCGCCGGCCTCGGTCACCAGCAGCGAGCCCGCTGCCACGTCCCAGATCGACAGGCCCGTTTCAAAGAAGCCGTCGGTGAAGCCCGCAGCCACGTAGGCCAGGTCCAGCGCAGCGGCGCCGGGGCGGCGCAGGCCGGCGGTGCGCTGCATCACGTCGGCCATCATGTTCAGGTAGCTCTTGAAGTTGTCGCCCGGGCGGAAGGGGAAGCCGGTGGAGATCAGGCAGTCCTTGAGCTGGGTGCGCTTGGAGACGCGGATGCGGCGCTCGTTGAGGTAGGCGCCGCGGCCCTTGGTGGCGGTGAACAGGTCGTTGCGGGTGGGGTCGTACACGACAGCCTGCTCGACCTTGCCCTTGACGGCCAGCGCGATGCTCACGCAGTACACAGGGAAGCCGTGGATGAAGTTGGTGGTGCCGTCCAGTGGGTCGATGATCCACACAAATTCCGAATCCTTGGCGCCGTATTCCTTGCCCGACTCTTCAGCCAGGATGCCGTGGCCGGGGTAGGCCGTCAGCAGCGTCTCGATGATGATCTTTTCGGAGGCGTGATCCACCTCGGTCACAAAGTCGTTGATCTGCTTTTGCGAGATCCGCACCGATTCCACGTCCAGGGCCGCGCGGTTGATGATGGCGCCGGCGGCGCGTGCGGCCTTGATGGCCACGTTGAGCATGGGGTGCAGATTGGACGACATAAATTGTGGTGGTTGGCAGCGCGCGGCCAAGATGGCGCGGGCGTCTGCGTACAGGATGAGCGGGGAGGTCCGACCCGTCCCGGCGATGCGGGCGGCGACAATAGAGGGCGGGATTTTACCCGCAGTGCCCTTTTTTGCCTAACCGGCCGCTTTCCCCCTCTCGCTCCGCCTGTCCATGAAGACCCGTTTTGTCCTGATCAACACCAGCCACGCCGGCAATGTGGGCGCCGCCGCCCGTGCCATGAAAACCATGGGGTTTGACGACCTGGTGCTGGTCGCTCCCCGCTGGGCTAACGTGCTCAGGCGCGAGGAAACCATCCAGCGCGCCAGCGGCGCCCTCGATGTGCTGAACAACGCACGCATCGTCGCCACGCTGGACGAGGCGCTCGACGGTATCAGCCACCTGTGCGCTACGGCCATGACGCCACGCGATTTTGGCCCCCCTACAGCAGCGCCGCGTGCGCACTTTGAAGCGCTATTAAAAAGTGAGCTACTCAGGCATGAAGTACTGGCGCTAGAGGCCAAAAACCCTCAAAACGCAGGCGACGACACCGCTGCAGACCCGAGTGCGGCCCCGCAGGCCGGTGTGGCCTTTCTCTTTGGCTCGGAGCGGTTTGGCATGACCAACGAGGATGTGTACCGCTGCCACGTGGCGCTGTCGATTCCCACCAACCCCGGCTTCGGCTCGCTCAACCTGGGGGCGGCCATCCAGGTGATCGCCTACGAGTGGCGCCAGGCGCTGGGCGGCTTTGCGGTGCAGGACGCCACCCCACCGCGTGCGTTGGCCGACGCTGCCCAGGTGGCGGGCATGCTGGGCCATTGGGAGCAGGCGCTCACATCCATCGGTTTCCTGGACCCGGCCGCGCCCAAGAAGCTCATGCCCCGCCTTAACCAGCTTTTCAACCGCGCGCAGCTCAGCCCCGAGGAAATCCACATCTTGAGAGGTGTCGCCAAAGCCATGATCGAGACGGCGCAGGCGAAACGATAGACTGTGCAGCCCATTTACAAATAACCATAACAACCAATGCTCGCCCGCTTGCGCTCCGATATCCAGTGCATCCTCGACCGCGATCCTGCCGCGCGCAGCACGTGGGAGGTGATCACCTGTTATCCGGGCCTGCATGCGATCTGGCTGCACCGCCCCGCGCACTGGTGCTGGCACCACGGCCTGAAGTGGCTGGGGCGGTTCATCTCGCACTTTGCGCGCTGGTTCACCGGCATCGAGATTCATCCCGGCGCCAAGATCGGCGAGCGCGTGTTCTTCGACCACGCCATGGGCGTGGTGGTGGGCGAAACCGCCGAGATCGGCGATGGCTGCACCATCTATCAGGGCGTGACCCTGGGCGGTACCTCGCTCTACAAGGGCACCAAGCGCCACCCCACGCTGGGCAAAGATGTGGTGGTGAGTGCCGGCGCCAAGGTGCTGGGCGGCTTTGAAGTGGGCGACGGCGCCAAGATCGGCAGCAATGCCGTGGTGATCAAACCCGTGCCCGCTGGCGCCACGGCCGTGGGCATCCCGGCACGCATCATCCGGTCCAAGGAAGGCCAGAGCGCCGACGTGACCGAACCCCAGCCATCGCGCAAATTCACCGCCTACGGCATCACGCAGGAGGACGATCCGCTCTCGCAGGCCATGCGTGGGCTGATCGACAACGCCTCGTCACAAGAGCACCAGATCGCGCTCTTGTGGCAGGCGATCGAAAAGCTCTCTGCCGCCAACCTGCAGGCCAAGGACTGCGTGCCCTGTGACGCGGCGATCAAGGAGCAGTTCGAGGCGGGCAAGCTCAACGAGCTGGTGGGCAAGTAGGCTTCCTGCCGTTGCGTGGGGGCACTGCGGGCTCAGTGCTTGCCAGTCTTGCTGCTCTTCTTTTCGTAGAAAGCCACGATGGGCGGATCAAACTTTGCGTGGTCCAGTTGCCACAGCCCCAGCGGTCCGTGCATCAGCGGAATGCGGTGTTCGCTGCCATCGGGCCATTGCTCCCAATAGTCCCGCATGCGCGGAAACTTCAGTGGCGGCAGGCCGTGCGTGGTGTCGATGGGCTCCAGCCGATAGGTGCCCGACAGGCGGTATGCGTGGTCTTCTGACACTGAGCCTGCCAGCATTTGGTCTACCCGCTTGAGCACGGGCAGGGCAGCCCCGGCCGATACGGTGCCCAGCATCAAGGCCAGCGCCATCGATTCGCGCGAGGGGATGCGCCCTGCAGCGAAGAACCGGTAGCACAGTGCCACCAACGTTGCGATGCCCACCGACGCCACCAGCCAGGTCAGGGGCGAGCGCAGGATGCTGAAGAGCTGCGCATCCGTCAGCTCGTAGCCGGAGAACACAAAGCTGTCGAGCAGCGCAAACAGCATCAGGCCCAGGAACAGCACCGTCGCGCCCAGGCTGCGAGGGTTCTTCTCCAGTGCGAAATCGTGTGTGTTCTCTTCGTCCAGCGGATAGTCGGGAAACGCCGAGCGGAAGATGTCGCACAAGGCCTCGCGCGACGGCCCGGCGCTCCAGCCGGTATCGGCGGTGAACAGCACCTGGCCTTTGGGGGTGTCCAGCCGAGCCCAGTGGATGTTGCCCGTCTTGATGGATTGGTTGCCCAGCCACTCGACCTTCAGCCCCGATTTGGGCACCAACGACTCGAAAGCCTTGCCCGTCTTGGCCCAATGCCCCCGGATGCGGAATGCTTCTCCATCGTCGATCAGCACGCCCTTGGCTTCGAAAGCCATAAGCCGCATCCAGCGTCCAAAAAATGCGGGGCGGGCCAGGTTGATGCGCCAGTAGTGCCTGCCCTTGAGGTCCTTCACCAAAGCATCCTGGCGCTGTTTCATGGCGCGTATGCGCACATACATCCACAAAGCCAGGGCGACTATCAGCAGATGGGGGAGGGCGAAGGCAAGGTACTTCATCGTCTGTGTGATGGGCGATGGGGGGAGCTTTCGCCCGTGGGCCAGCGCTGGCCTGCAGGCGGTTCAGGCGGTCTTGGGCCGGACAGCGTTTTTGGGCCGGAACGCCTTGCAGACCTTATCCCGCGTTTCCAGGTACGGCCCGCCGATCAGGTCCACACAGTAAGGCACGGCGGCGAAGATGCCCGGCACGATCTGCTGGCCGTTGGCGTCCTTCAGCCCCTCCAGCGTTTCGGCAATCGCCTTCGGCTGACCAGGCAGATTAATGATCAGGCTCTGGTCTCGGATCACAGCGACCTGGCGCGAGAGGATGGCGGTAGGCACAAACTTCAGGCTGATCTGGCGCATCTGCTCGCCAAAGCCCGGCATTTCCTTGTGCGCCACGGCCAGCGTGGCCTCGGGCGTCACGTCGCGCAGCGCGGGGCCGGTGCCGCCGGTGGTCAGCACCAAGCTGCAGCCAGCGTCCACCAGCTCGATCAGCGTGGCGCTGATGCCGGCCTGCTCGTCGGGGATCAGGCGCGACTCGAAGGTGATGTGGTTGTGCAGCGCAAGCGTCAGCCAGTCCTGCAAGGCAGGCAGGCCCTTGTCTTCATAGACGCCGCTACTGGCGCGGTCGCTGATGGAGACGATGCCGATCTTGACGGCGTCGTGGACGGCTTCACTCATCGTCGTTGTCCTCGTCGGTGTCGCTGGCATCTGCCGTGCCGGTGCCGCCCAGGTGCTCGCGCACCAGTTGGAACAGCTCGCGGTATGCCCGGCCCTTGCGGGGCGCCAGGCCTTGCGAGATTTGGACGTTGGCCTCCTTGCCCGCAGGCTGCGCATCCTTGCGGGCCTGGCGAATCAGCGCGCGCAGCTGCTGGGTGTCGGTGTCGGGGTGCTCGGCCATCCACGCGGCCAGCGTGTCGTCGTCTGCAATCAGGCGGTCGCGCCATTGCTCGGCCAGATGCAGCTGCAGCTTTTCGGTGGCAGAGCCCTTGTGCTGCTCTTCCAGCGCCTGGCGGGCGGCCTGCACCAGTTCGGGCTCCAGCTTGCGCATGAGCTTGCCCACATATTGCATCTGGCGGCGCTTGCCTTCAAAGTTGGTGATGCGCTTGGCCTCGGCCAGCGCCTCCACCAGTTTGTCGGGCAGGCCCACGGCGTCGAACAGGTCGGCGCGCAGGTTCAAAAGCTCCTTGCCCAGGTCCTGCAGTTCGTCGCTCTCGCGCTTGAGATCGGTGCGGCTGGCATCGGGCGTGCCTTTGAGTTCGGCCTTGAGCTGAATGTCCAGTTCGCTGCCTTCGGCAACGAACTGGCCTCGCACAAAGTAGCCTTTTTTGGGTTTGCGTGACATGGGGTGGGGGCAAAGAGAGGCGGGCGCAGGGTGCGCCGCAGTGGCAAGTATCATAGCTGCCGCTATGAACAAACCCTCCAACCGCGCCCCGCGCACCCCCGGCGCGCTGGCTGCTGTACCCGCAGCTGCCACCTCCCGCACCCCTGACAGCGGCTTCAGCTACAGCCGCCCGTTTTTTGAAGACCTGGTGGACCGCGCCCTGGCCCATGCCAAAAAGCTCGGTGCGACCGACGCGGGCGCCGAGGCGTCCGAGGGCTGTGGCCTGTCGGTCAGCGTGCGCAAGGGTGAGCTGGAGAACGTGGAGCGTAACCGTGACAAGTCGCTGGGCGTGACGGTCTACATCGGCCACCGCCGAGGCAACGCCAGCACGTCGGACTTTTCTACCCAGGCCATCGAGCAGACCGTGCAAGCGGCCTATGACATCGCCCGCTTCACGGCCGAAGACCCTGTGGCTGGCCTGCCCGATGCCGACGATATCGCGCCCCAGGAGACGCACCGCGACCTGCAACTCTTCCACCCCTGGGCCATCACCAGCGAAGAAGCCGCAGAGATGGCCAAGGCCTGTGAGGCCGCGGCTTTCAAGACGCATCGCCGCATCACCAACAGCGAAGGTGCTGGCGTGTCGGCCCAGCAAAGCCATTTCTTCAGCGCTCACACACGCGGCTTTCGCGGTGGCTATGCCAGCTCGCGCCACAGTTTCTCGGTGGCCCCCATCGCCTCGTTGCCCGGCAAGAACGCCGAAATGCAGCGCGACGCCTGGTACAGCTCGATGCGCAACGCAGCCGACCTGGCCTCGCCCGAGGCCGTGGGCCGCTACGCCGCGCAGCGTGCGCTGAGCCGCCTGGGCAGCCGCAAGATCCCTACCACGCAATGCCCCGTGCTGTTTGAATCGACCCTGGCCGCTGGCCTGCTGGGCGGTTTTGTGCAGGCCATCAGTGGCGGCTCGCTGTACCGCAAGAGCAGCTTCTTGCTCGACTCGCTGGGCAAGATGGTTTTTCCCAAGCACATCGACATCCTGGAAGACCCCTTCATCCTGGGTGGCAAAGGCAGCTCGCCGTTTGACGAAGAAGGCGTGCGCGTGGCGCCGCGCAAGGTGGTGCAGGGTGGTCGCGTGCAGGGCTACTTCCTGTCGAGCTACTCGGCCCGCAAGCTGGGCATGAAGACCACGGGCAACGCCGGAGGCTCGCACAACCTGGTGATGACATCGCGCCTCACGCAAGCCAGCGACAGCCTGGACGCCATGCTGCAAAAGCTGGGCACGGGCCTGTTTGTGGTGGAGCTGATGGGCCAGGGCGTGAACTACGTCACGGGCGACTATTCGCGCGGCGCGAGCGGCTTCTGGGTCGAGAACGGCAAGATCGCCTACCCAGTGCACGAGATCACCATTGCAGGCAACCTCAAGGACATGCTCAAGGGCATCGAGGCCGTGGGTGCCGATGCCTACAACTATGGTGCCAAGACGGTGGGTTCGATCCTGGTCAACCGCATGAAGGTGGCGGGCAGCTGATCTTCGTGCCCGCAGCAGGCGGATACCGCCAGTTGCTGTTGTGATGAGGGTTTTCTGCAACTCTCCCGCCCCAGGCCCTCGTGACTGCGAGGGCCTTTTTTCATGGAGGGTTTCGTCAGGTGGCACTGCGGGGCTTGGCCGCCCAGGTGTCTTTCTTCCCGCGCATGCCCACGGGCAGCGCGAGCCCGACGCGGTGCCGGGACATCGCATCCCGGGGCTCGAGATGGGCCAGCATCAGAGAAGCTGCGTCGGCATAGGGAACGATCATCTGCGGCACCTTCGATGCGAACAGCAGCAGCATCAATGGGCTGGGTAGCCTGCCCGCAAAGGCTGGCACGGAGACCGGCAGCTGGTCCGCGGCGATGCGCAGCCGGGCGATCCCCAGCGCAGGTTGGTCGACCATCGGTCCCGGGCACAGCAGGCGCCAATCGAGGGATGAGGTGTTCAGGCGCTCAAAGTTCTTCTTGTGCGGCCAATAGGTGTCGCGCACCTTGGGCAGTTCAACACCCCGGCGGCCTGTCTGGCCGATGTCGAGCACCGCAGCGCCCCCTAGAAACCAGCAGGTTGGCCGCTCTGCGGGGGCCAGGGACTCCACGCTGGAAACAATGCGGTCCACGAGGTCGACAAACGCGCGACCTTCGGTGACCAGCCCCGCACAGTTGATCAACGCCTCGTGGCCCCGGATGATGTCTGCCAAGGCGCTGATTGCCACGGACCCCAGGTCCACCTGGTGCACCGTGATGCGTGATCGCAGGTCCTGGGGCAGCCGGGCAGGGTTGCGCACTAGCACTGACACCTGGTGGCCTGCCGCAACAGCTTGCTGCAGTACGTGGCGGCCGAGGGAGCCCGTGGCTCCCAGGATGAGAAGACGCTTCATGATGATTCGCGAGAGGATTGAGGAAAGGTCTGCCGATGGCCGGGTGGTCATCGACGGGCGATGCCGAGATGATTCCATGCCATCGTCTCTGCAGCGCTAACGGCGGGTGAGGCCCATCGCGAAGACGGTGACTTTGTTCACAGTGCTTGTCTTTGCCTGCGGGTTCTCGCGGGTCTTGCCTGCCGCCGTACAGGTGGTGCAGGAATTCCGACGGACAGGCGATATGCTGTGCCCACAATGCCTGTCGTGCCCCCGAAGCCCCCAGCCAACGGCCATACCGCTGACCCCATTGCGCCGCAAGACCCGGCCCTGTTGCGCCGTCTGCTGCGCGCCAAGGACCGCATGGACGCTGCGTCGCATGAAGCCTGGCCGGTGCAGCGGCTGGCCGAGGTCAGCGGCGTCTCCGACGCGCATTTCGCACGATCCTTCCGGCAGGCGTTTGGCATCCCGCCCCACCGCTACCTGCTGACCCGCCGCATCGAACAGGCCACCACGCTGCTGCGCGACACGGACTTGCCCATCACCGAGATTGCGTTTGCCACCGGCTGGGAGAGCCTGGGCACCTTCGGCCGCACCTTTCGCGACATCACGGGGCAGAGCCCCAGTGCGGTGCGCCTTCAGGCCCAGGCCCGTTTGGAGCCACTGGACAAGGTGCCGGCCTGCGTATTGAAAGCCGCACAACGCCCTGACCTCACCACCGCAGTTTCGGAGAAGCGCCGCCGCCAGCCCGCAGGTACAAACCCGTCATCAACAACCAAGGAGATCTGATGACTAAGAACCCAGGCATTGGCGTGGTGGGCGTGTATGTGGACGACCAGGACGAAGCGCTCGCGTTCTATGTGGGCAAGCTCGGGTTTCAGGTGCACACGGATGTGCGCAATGGCCCCTACCGCTGGCTGACGGTGCAGCACCCCGACCAGCCGGGCTTTCAGTTGGGGTTGTTCAGGCCCGGCCCACCCATTCACGACGAGGCCACGGCGCAAGCCCTGCGCGCCATGGTGGCCAAGGGCGCCATGCCGCCGCTGGTGTTGCATGTGTCGGACTGCCGCGGCGCGTATACCCGGCTGCGCGACCTGGGCGTGGAGTTCACACAGGAGCCCGTGGACCGGTACGGCAACGTGGACGCAGGCTTTCGCGACCCGGCAGGCAACGGCTGGAAGATGATCCAGCTCGCCGCTGGAGGTGTGCAATGAGCGCCGGTGCGGGAATTCGGCGGTTCCATCGCTGGGTGTCGATGGCGTTCACGTTGGCCGTCATCGCCAATTTTGTGGCTCGCGCCCAGGGTGCAGGCAACCCGCCGGACTGGGTCACGTACGCGCCCCTGCCGCCGCTGGCATTGCTGCTGTTGACGGGGTTGTACCTGTTCGTGCAACCCTACCTGCAGCGGCTTGCTGTCCGGTCTTCTGTTCGGCCTGCCCCGGGCGCCCAGGGCTTGCCGCCCGCGTGACGGCGCGCGGTGTGTCCCGCCATCACTCTGCGAAATCTGCAAAGTCCGCCAGCAACTCCAGCACGCCCTCCACGGCGGGCGAGGGCGGTGGCTGGTGGCGGTGCGCCACGGCCATGGGGCGCATGAGCGGTGGTTGCAGCGGGCGGATTTGGACATCGGGCGTGCCCTGCAGGTCCTCCACCTCCTCCATCGGTAGCAGTGCGGCGCATTGGCTGGCCACGGCCAGGCTTTTGAGGGCGCCAGGGTAGCTCAGGGCCAGAAAGGGGCGTGGGTGATGGCCTGCCTGACCAAACCAGTTGGCAATCAACCCGTGCATCTGCGTGGCGGGCGCAAACGATGCCCAGCGTCGGCTGGCCAGCCAGTCGGGGCCGACGCGGTCTGGCGCGTCCCACGCGGCGGGCAGCAGGGCCACCATGGGGTCGTTGCGCCAGGGGGTCTGGCGCACCTCTGCCAGCGGCGGCTGGGGGCTGGCGACGATGGCAATGTCCAGCGTACCGGCCTTGAGCCGCTGCATCGACTCGGCCGAGCCCACAGCCTCCAGGCGGATTTCTACACCGGGGCTGCGTGCCGCCAGCGCCTCCAGCATGCGTGGCAGCAGCCGGGTGCTGACACCCGCCGACACTCCCACCCGCACCATGCCTTCGCGGCCCGATGCGTGGCGCCGCACGCGTTCCACCAGGTCATCGCTGGCCAGCAGCAGCTGGCGGCCTTCGCGCACCAGCACCTCGCCAGCGGGGGTGAGGTCGGCCTGCCGCCGCCCGCGCACCACCAGCTCGGCGCCCAGGCGCGATTCCAGTTCCTTGATGTGCATGCTCACCGTGGGCGGCGCGAGGTGCAACGCCTGCGCGGCGGCCGCAAAGGTGCCCAGGTCGGCGATGGCGATCAGGGTTTGCAACTGATCGAGATTGAGGTTACGCATCAGCTTTTATGAAGTGAATCGTCATTGAATTCAACTTTACAGATGGTAAGCCCGGCGAGAGCATTGCGGGGCCATGAAACACCCGCATCCCCACGCCACTGCCCCCAGAGCCGTCTCTGCTTCAAACCTTGTGGGCCGCCAGCGACCGGTGCGAACCATTGCCATAGTCGTGTTTCTGCGTGCGCTGCGTTGGGCCGTGGCGGGCGCACGCAACGCCAGGGATCGGTGGGCTGCCGCTGCGGCGCGCGCCGAGCGGCGCGTCACCGAGCAGTTCAAGGTGCCCCCAGGTGGGGGGTGAGAGCCATATTTGAATGAAATTGGCGTATAGCGCAGGTAATTCATGCGCTGGTAGCTATCGTTTCAGGAGTGATGGCTCGTTGCTGGTCAGCCGGCAGTCGCCTTCGCCGCCGTGCCCCCGCAGAGTCATGGACATAACGGGGGCGTTCGGCGTGTGTGGGGCCTGAGGGCGCTTACTTGCGCTGGTTGAAATGGCTCTCGACTTCGGCGGTATGGCCGGCATAGCTCTTGGAGATGGGCCAGGTGCTGCACAGGCTGGTGCGCAGCCGTTGGCCTGATTGGAAGGCGAACACCATGTGCTCGGACCCCTTGGCGAACCGCACACCGCAACTTCCCTGGTCGCCCCGAGTTTGCACCGTGATGGCCGTGGCCTGATCGCCTTTGTAGATGGTCGTGGGCCTGAAAAGGGCTCGGTACTCGTTTTTGTTCGCAGGGTCGACGATCTCTTCTGTCACAACGCCTTTGAACACGACCGTGGCCTGTGGAGCATTTGCTTGCGCAGAGGCGAGCTTGCAGCTGCATGCATGGGTGTTGCTGGAGGCCAGCCAGGCGATGGCGGCGGTGCAGAAGATGGTAGTGATGGGCTTCATATTGGGCCTTGCTCAGAGGGTGGAGTGGGGCAGCTATCGATTCGGCAGTACCGGTGCTGCAGCCGTGCTGGGGCAGTTCAATGCTGGTGACGGGCGCTCGTTGCAAACAGTGGTGCGTTCCTGACGCCGTGCACCGATCAGGCTGCAGCAATGTGCTCCGCGATGGCTTGTCCCACTTGCGTTGTACTGGCGCTTCCTCCCAGGTCCGGCGTGCGCGGCCCGCTCTTGATCACCTCTTCGATGGCCGCCACGATGGCATCGTGTGCCAACCTGCCCGCGCCCTGGCCGTGGGTGAGGAAGTCCAGCATCAGCGCCCCCGACCAGATCATCGCAATCGGGTTGGCGATGTTTTGGCCGTAGATGTCGGGCGCGGAGCCGTGCACGGGCTCGAACAGGCTGGGGAACGTGCGCTCGGGGTTCAGGTTGGCGGAGGGCGCCAGGCCGATGGTGCCGGTGGTGGCCGGGCCCAGGTCGCTGAGGATGTCGCCAAACAGGTTGGTGGCGGCCACCACGTCAAAGCGCCCAGGCTGCAGCACAAAGCGGGCGGTGAGGATGTCGATGTGCTGCTTGTCCAGCGTGACCTCGGGGTAGGCCTGGGCCACATCGTCGGCACGCTGGTCCCACCAGGGCATGCTGATGGCGATGCCGTTGCTTTTGGTGGCCAGGGTGACATGCTTCTTGGCCCGGCTTTGCGCCAGGTCGAACGCGAACTTCAGCAGGCGGTGGGCGCCGTGGCGGGAGTAGACGGACTCCTGGATCACGATCTCGCGGTCGGTGCCCTCGTACATGATGCCGCCCAGTGACGTGTACTCCCCCTCGGTGTTCTCGCGCACCACGCAGTAGTCGATGTTGCCGGGCTTGCGGCCCACCAAGGGGCAGGGTACACCTTCGAACAGGCGCACGGGGCGCAGGTTGATGTACTGGTCGAACTCGCGGCGGAACTTGAGCAGCGAACCCCATAGCGACACATGGTCCGGCACGGTGGCGGGCCAGCCCACGGCACCGAAGAAGATCGCGTCCATGCCCGCCAGCTGCGCCTTCCAGTCGTCGGGCATCATTTTTCCGTGGGCGGCGTAGTAGTCGCAACTGGCCCAGTCGATGGTGGTGGTTTCGAGAGCGATGCCAAAGCGTTCTGCGGCGGCCAACACCACGCGCAGGCCTTCGGGTATCACCTCCTTGCCAATGCCGTCTCCGGCAATGAGGGCGATGCGGTAGGTTTTGGGGGCAGTGGAGGAGGTCATCAAGCGGTCCTTGCAATGGCTTCGAGGGTGCGGCTGCAGGGTGCAGCCAGCGGCATGGCCTGCATTGTTCCCAACGCTTCCGATAACTACAATCCGCTAACTGTGGCCTTATCCTTCACACATCGTGCATAAAAATCCTGCAGCGGAAGACCTGCGCGTGTTCACGGCCGTGGTGCGCAAGGCCAGCTTTGGCGGCGCCGCCACCGAGCTGGGCACTTCGCCCGCCTACGTCAGCAAACGCATCCGCCTGCTGGAGCAGGACCTGCAGGTCAAGCTGCTGCACCGCACCACCCGCCGCGTGGCGGTGACGGAGGAGGGCGAGCGCGTCTTCCACTGGGCGCAGCGCATCTTGGACGACATGGAGCAGCTGATGCAGGAGGTAGCGGTGACGCGCAGCGAACCGCGCGGGCTGTTGCGGGTGAGCAGCAGCTTTGGTTTTGGCCGGCAGATCGTGGCGCCCGCGTTGTCGCGGTTGGTGGCGCAGCACCCGGGGCTGCAGGTGCGCCTGGAAGTGTTCGACCGGCTGGTGGATGTGGCGGGCGAAGGGTTTGACCTGGACGTGCGCGTGGGCGACGAAATTGCGCCGCACCTGATCGCCCGCCGCCTGGCCGACAACCACCGCGTGTTGTGTGCAGCGCCTGCCTACCTGCAGAGCAAGGGCTCGCCGCGCACGGTGGCCGATCTGGCCGCGCACGACTGCCTGGTGATCAAGGAGCGTGACCATCCATTTGGCGTGTGGCGCCTGCGCAGCGGTGCGCAGGAAGAGTCGGTGAAGGTGCGTGGCCCGCTGTCGGCCAACAATGGCGAGATGGCCGTGCAGTGGGCGGTGGACGGACGTGGCGTGGTGCTGCGCTCGTTGTGGGATGTGGGCGCGCACCTTCAGACCGGGCGCCTGGTGCAGGTGCTGCCGCCATGGCAGCAGGAGGCCAATGTGTGGGCTGTGTACCCCACGCGGCTGGAGCGCTCGGCCAAAGTGCGGGTGTGCGTGGAGTTTTTGCAGGCGCTCTTTCGCGACGGGTGGGCGTCGCGCAGCGCAAAGACCTGTGTGGGCGCAAACGCCTCGGTTTGACGCAAAAATAGCTGCTAGCGCACGTCTTACAAGCGCTCGCAGCTATCAAAAAGATACCGGTCGTACCGTGGGCACGACCGCAGGGGCGATCAGCCCGCCAGTGCCGCTTTCACGGCAGCCGACACCTGGCCCATATCGGCCTTGCCCGCGAGGCGGGTCTTGACCACGCCCATGACCTTGCCCATGTCGCCAGGGCCCGATGCGCCGATTTCGGCCACGATGGCCTTCACGGCAGCCAGCGTTTCTTCTGCCGACATGCGCTCGGGCAGGTAGGCCTGCAGCACAGCCATCTCGGCCTTTTCCTTGTCGGCCAGGTCCTGGCGGCCTGCGCCCTCAAAGGCGGTGATCGAGTCCTTGCGCTGCTTGATGAGCTTGTCCACGATGGCGACCACGGCCGCGTCGTCCAGCACGATGCGCTCGTCCACTTCCTTTTGCTTCATCGCGGCCTGCAGCAGGCGGATGGTGCCCAGGCGCTCGCTGTCCTTGGCGCGCATGGCGGTTTTCATGTCTTCGGTGATCTGGTCCTTGAGGCTCATGGCGGCTTCCTTGGTTGGTTTTAGACAAGAACAGGGGTTTGCCAAAAGGCTTTCTGGCTAGGCGTCAACGCCGCAGACAGTAGTGCTGCTACGGCAAGGCGTTGCAACGACGCCAGAAAGCCTTTTGGCAAACCCCAAAAACAAAAACCCGCGCTTGGCGTCCCTAGCGCGGGTTTGTCGGCACTCCGTATCAGGACGGGGCCAAAGCGGTACTTAGTACAGCTTCTTGGGCAGTTGCATGCTGCGAACGCGCTTGTAGTGACGCTTCACGGCAGCAGCCTTCTTGCGCTTGCGCTCGGCGGTGGGCTTTTCGTAGAACTCACGGGCGCGCAGGTCGGTCAGCAGGCCGAGCTTTTCAATGGTGCGCTTGAAGCGGCGCAGTGCAACGTCAAAGGGTTCGTTTTCTTTTACGCGGATCGTAGTCATTAGCTAATGTTTTCCAAATGGTGCCTGCAGAGGGGCTTGGGGAGATCGGGCCTCAAGTCCGTACAAAGCGGTTTCCCCGTCTGTAACTAGTATTTGGCCGACGGGGCATTGCCAGCAAAGCCGGAGATTATAGCCTTTATCCACGCCCAGAGCGCAAGGATTGCCGGTCTGTCCCCGAACAGGGCGTCCGGTGGGCTTCTCACAGCCGGGCCGCACCGCAATGGCGCGGAAGTTGCTTCACGTTGTAACACTCCTATTCACCGGTGGAGAGCCCTGGCCATCCGCCCGGGCGGCCCCGCCGCAGACACCATGGCATTCATGCACCGCGTATCGGGTTGGCTGGGCCGGCTCAGTGTGGGCCGCAAGCTCATGCTCATCTATCTGCTGGACCTGACGGCGGTGATCTACGTCTCCAGCATCCTGATCCACGAAAAATACCTGGCGATTGATTTCACGCGCAAGGAGGTGGTGGGCACTACCTACGCGGCCGTGGTGCGCGATGGGCTGATGGGGCAGTTCCTGGATGCTTCGCAGCAGCCTCCGCTGGTGGCCGACGTGCTGACCCGCCTGGACGCCGTACGGGCAGCCCACGACGAACAACTGCACACGGCCGATGTGGGGCAGCGGTTTGGCGTGGCGCTGCAGCAGCTGACGGGCCAGCCCCAAGGGGGCGCTCCAGCTGCTGATCCGCAGACGCTCACCCGGCTGCGCAGCCAGCTGCTGCGCGAGGGGCGTGAGTTGCTCACCACGGTGGGCAACCAGTCCAACCTGATCCTGGACCCGGACCTGGACAGCTACTACGTGATGTCGCTGGTGGTGCTGCGGTTTCCCGAGCTGCTGCAGGCGGTGCATGACACCGTCAGCTTTTTGAACGCGGCGCCATCGCGGCGCGGGCCGCAGTGGTCGTCCGAGCTGCTGACGCTGGTGGGGCGGCTGGATGCGGTGATGCTGGGCATCGAGTCGGACTACAACCAGGCCTTCATTGCAGGCTCGCCCGAGATGCGGGCCGCGCTGGTGCGCCAGCGCGAGGCGCTCAAGGCGGCGCAGGAGGGCTTTCAGGCCTTGCTGCAGGGCATTGCGTCGGGCGAGTCGCGCCTGACGGTGGCACAAGTGGGCGTGCAGGAGGCACAGGTGCTGGGCGCGCTGCGCGATGCCTGGTCGGTGGGCATTGTGGACCTGGAGCGTTTGCTGAACCAGCGCGCCGACAGCCTGTTTGCCCGCATGTGGTTGCACCTGGGCACGGCGCTGGTGCTGCTGGGCTGCATCCTTTCGCTCGTCACCCTGGTCGCGCGCCAGATCGCCAAGCCGCTGCAGCAGCTGGCGCGTGTGGCCGACGAGGTGCGCAAGAGCGGTGACCACACGCTGCGTGCGCACTGGGCCAGCCGCGACGAGATCGGCCGCCTGGTTACCGCGTTCAATGAGATGCTGTCCCAACTCGACCGCGACCGCGTGCTGCAGCAAGAGCTGGCCGCCAGCGCCCGTGCGGCCGAGGCGCAGCGTGAACTGGTGGAGGCCTTCCCCATCCCCATGGTGGTCACGTCGATTCCCGAGCACGAGGTGCTGCACTCCAACGCACCCGCAGCCCACTGGCTGGGGGGCCGCAAGACCGACCCCTGGGCCGTGGGGCTGGAGCCCGGCGTGCGCGCGCGCTTCTTTCAGCGCCTGGCCGACCAGGGCTCGGTCGATGAATTTGAAGTGCGCTGGAAGGGCAGCCCCGAGCCTTCGTGGGCCGTGCTGTCGGCGCGGCGCCTGCAGTTCCAGGGGCGCGACTCGGTGCTCACGGCTTTCACGCCCATCAACGTGCTCAAGGTGATGGAGCAGCGCCTGGAGCTCTGGGCCAAGGTGTTCGAGGCCTCGTCCGAGGGCATCATCATCATGAACGCCGAGCAGCAGATCATCAGCGTGAACAAGGCGTTCTGCCGCAGCACGCACTACGACTTCTACGAGGTCATTGGCGAAGACCTGGGCTTTCTGCTGGAAGAGGCGGGCGCCGAGCCGCTGTCGGTGCAGATCCAGCGCACCATGCTCGACAAGGAGTCGTGGCAGGGCGAGGTGCGGTTTCGCCGCCGCTCGGGCGAGACCTACCCAGCCTGGCTCATGGTGTCGGCCGTGCGTGAGGGCAAGGGCGGTGCGGTGGCCAACCACATCGGCATTGCCATCGACATCACCGACCGCAAGCTCAACGAGGAGCGCATCCAGTTCCTGGCGCACCACGATGTGCTCACTGAGCTGCCCAACCGATCGCTGTGTGTGCAGCGCCTGCAGATGGCGCTGGCACAGGCGCCGATCACGGGTGAGAAGGTGGCGGTGCTGTTCATCGACCTGGACCGCTTCAAGGCCATCAACGACACGCTGGGCCACCACATTGGCGATGGCCTGCTGCGCTCGGTGGCCGCACGCCTTACGCAGGCCGTGCGCAGCCGCGACACCGTGAGCCGCCTGGGCGGCGACGAGTTTGTGGTGGTGATGCGCGACGTGGCCGGGCGCGAGGATGTGCAGCAGCTGGTGGAGCGGCGGCTGATCCCGCTCATCCGCCAGAGCCACCCGGTGGAGGGGCATGAACTCAATGTGTCCTGCAGCGTGGGCATCGCCGTGTACCCCGAGGATGGCAGCGACATTGACGAACTCATGCGCCGCGCCGACGCCGCCATGTACGAGGCCAAAACCACCGGCCGTGACATGGCGCTGTTCTATTCCATGGAGACCGACCAGCGTGCGGTGGCCCGCCAGACCATGGAGCAGCAGCTGCGCCGCGCGCTGGAGCGCCACGAGCTGAGCCTGCACTACCAGCCCCGCTTGAGCGCCCAGGGCACCCAGCTGCTGGGCGTGGAGGCGCTGCTGCGCTGGACCAGCCCGGTGCTGGGCTCCATCCCTCCCAGCGAGTTCATCCCCATCGCCGAAGAGACCGGCATGATCCGCGCCATTGGCAGCTGGGTGTTGCAGCAAGCCTGCGAGCAGTGGGTGCGCTGGCAACAGCTGGCGCTGGAGGCGGGCCCTGGCGATGCCTTGATGCCACACCCGCTGGCCCGGGTGTCGATCTCGGTCAACCTCTCGGCCGCGCAGATGTCCGACCCCGCGCTGGTCACCGACATCGAGGCCCTGCTGCTGCGCACCGGCATGCCGGCGCACCGGCTGGAGCTGGAGATCACCGAGTCCCAGCTCATGGACAACGCCCATGCGGCCGAGCAGCAACTGGCGGCGCTCAAGGCGCTGGGTGTGCAACTGTCCATCGACGACTTTGGCACCGGGTATTCCAGCCTGGCCTACCTCAAGCGCTTTGACATCGACCGCCTCAAGGTGGACAAGTCCTTTGTGCGCGACATGCTGGCCAACCCGGCCGACATGGCCATCACCCGCGCCATCATCGCGCTGGGCCACACGCTGGGGCTGCGCATCGTGGCCGAGGGCGTGGAAGACCTGGCCACAGCCCAGGTGCTGAGTGCACTGGATTGCGAGGAGCTGCAGGGCTACCACTTCAGCCGCCCGCTGCCGGTGCCGGAGCTGGAGGCCTGGGCCCGACAGCATTGCGGATTGTTGACGCGAGAGGCGGCGGCAGCGTAGCGGTCAAACGGGCGCCGCGCACGCGCGGGACGCCGGGCAAGGGCCGCCCTGCAGCGAGGGCGTCGTCCCCCTGCCCGCGCAGCGTAGCGTAGCGAGAGCGGGGAGAAGGCCCGTAGGGCCTCAGGGGGGTGTTGCTGCCAGCGCCTGCGCACAGGCATGCGCGCTGGCCCAAGCCCACTGAAAGTTGTAGCCGCCCAGCCAGCCTGTCACGTCCACCACCTCGCCAATGAAGTACAGGCCGGGCTGCGTCTTGCACTCCATGGTCTGCTGCGACAGCACGCGCGTGTCCACGCCGCCCAGCGTTACCTCGGCTTTTTTGTAGCCCTCGGTGCCCGTGGGCGTCAGCTCCCAGCGCGCCAGCTGCTCCGCCAGGCGCGCCAGGGCCTTGTCGCTGGCCTCGTTGATGGGGCGCTGCCAGTCGGCCTCGCGGCTGGCCCAGGCGTCGGCCAGGCGGCTGGGCACCAAGGTGGCCAGCTCGTTGGCAACCAGCTTGCGCGAGCGGGCCTTGCCCTGCGACAACGCGGCGGGCAGGTCCACCGTGGGCGCCAGGTTGATGGCCAGGGGCGTGCCCTCCTGCCAGTAGCTGGAGATCTGCAGCACCGCCGGGCCCGACAGGCCCCGGTGGGTGAACAGCAGGTCTTCGTCAAACGCCATGCGAGTTTTCTTGGCCCCTGTGCTGATCTGCACCGGCAGCGCCAGCCCCGCCAGCTGCGCATACGGCGCCCAGCCCGCGCCGTCAAAGGTCAGCGGCACCAGGCCCGGCTTGCGCTCGATGAGCGGGATGCTGAACTGCTGCGCGAGCCGGTAGCCAAAGTCGGTGGCGCCGATCTTGGGGATGGACAAGCCGCCGGTGGCAATGACCAGCGCACCCGCCGACACCGGCCCACGATCGGTATCAATTTGATAGCTGCCCGGGCATGATTCACTAGCGCTTGATGCCAAAAAGTCTATTTTTTTGACGCTACAGGGCTGCCAGCGGGTCACGCCACCCGCCTCGCACTCGGCCAGCAGCATGGCAATGATGTCCTCGGCCGAGCGGTCGGCAAACAGCTGGCCCTTGTGCTTTTCATGAAACGGGATGCCGTGCTTTTGCACCAGCGCGATGAAGTCGGCGGGCGTGTAGCGCGACAGCGCCGAGCGGCAGAACTGCGGGTTCTGCCCCACAAAGTGTTTGTGCGGTGCGGCCGGGTCCAGGTCGCGGTTGGTGAAGTTGCAGCGCCCGCCGCCCGAGATGCGGATCTTTTCGGCCACCTTGTCGGCATGGTCGATGAGCAAGACCTTCAGGTCCCGCTGGCCCGCCTGGCCCGCGCAGAACAGGCCGGCAGCGCCGGCGCCGATGATGATGGCGTCAAAAAATGGGAGGGACACGGGAAGGCATCAAAAGGGACAAAGGTGTGATTGTCCCCCGGCTGGTCCGGGGCCTGCTTCGCACGGCGCGATGCCGCTGCGGCGCAAGCCCCGGTCGCCCCCTCGCTCCCTCTTGTGTTGCGGGTAGGCCGGTCAGAACGCCGCGCGCAGCGTCACGCTCAGGTTGCGGGGGTCCGCATAGTTGCCGTAGTCCAGGTTGGCCCAGTACTTCTGGTTGGTCACGTTGTTCACGGCCACCGTCGCGCTGACCTTGGGGTTGAACTGCCAGGACGCGCGCAGGTTGAGGATGGCCTGGGGCGACTGCTTCACCGTCACCGTGCCGCTGGGGTGCGGGATGTTGAAGCCCTCGATGGCGCTTTGCCAGGTCAGGTTGCCGCCCACCGACAGCGGCGCCAGCGCGCCCGAGAGCTGGTAGTCCGTGCCCAGTTGCAGCAGGTAGTCGGGCATGTTGGCGTAGATCAGGTCGGTCGGGGCACGCGTGACCTTGGCGCGGGTCAGGCCCGCGCTCACACGCCACTGCCGGGTGGCCATGCCTGCGAACTCCAGCTCGAAGCCGGTGGACTTCGTGCCGTTCACGGCCACGTAGGGCAGGCTGCCGTCAGGCAGCGGGGTGGTGATGGCGCTGTCGCGCACGCCGAAGTTGTCCTGCTTGGTCTGGAACACCGCAAAGTGCGCCTGGATGCGGCGCTCGAACAGCTCGGCCTTGAGGCCGGCCTCGGCATTGCTGCCGATGACGGGCGACAGCGGATTGTTGTTGCGGTCCTTGTAGTTCTGCGGGTTGAAGATGCGCGCGTAGCTGGCGTAGGCCGAGAGGGTGGGCGTGATGTCGTACACCGCGCCGATGAAGGGCGTGACCTTGCGGTTCTCGTCCTGGATGGCCGAGCGGCCTGCATAGCTGCCGGTGGTGCCATAGGTGTCGGAGTGGCGGTGCCAGTCGGTCAGGCGCAGGCCGGTGAGCACCGACAGCGGGTCGGCCAGGCGCCAGCGTGCCGAGGCGAACAAGCCCGTCTGCTGCGTGATCTGCGTGCGCCATGCGCCGGTCTTGGAGTACGTGGGCGCAGGTGCGTTGCCGTCCCAGGTGTAGATGTTGGGGATCACATAGCTCCAGCCCGCCACGGACGTGTAGCCATCGGTGCGCGTGGCAGTGCGGGTGGAGCTCATGCCCACCACCAGGTCGTGCTTGCGGCCACCCAGCTCGAACTTGCCCGACAGGTAGGCGTCTACCGTGTCCTGCTTTTCGCTGCTGCCGCTCACGGCGGCATACAGCGTGGTGCCCGCGCCGGTGGCCGGGTTGATGAAGGGGGCCTGGCTGGTGGTGGCGCCATAGCCGTAGGTGCTCAGGCGGAAGGTGTCGCCCTCGGTGTGGTTCAGCGCGGCCTTCAGGCTCCAGTCGTCGTTGATCTGGTGGTCCAGCGTGGCATAGAGCGTGCCCGAGGTGCGCTCCCAGCGCGTCCAGGGCGGCGAGAAGCTGGTGGAGATCGGCAGGTCGATGGGCGCGCCCGTGGTGGCAAAGCGCGGGATGGTGCCCCAGATCGGCGCCTTGGGGTCGTTGGACTGGCGCTGGTAGCCCAATGACACCACGGTGGCGGTGCCGATGTCGGCCTCCACCGCGGCGAGCAGGGCGGTCTTGTCTTCGGAGTAGCGGTCGCGGAAGCTCTCTTTCTTCTGCGGGGCCACGACCAGGCGGCTGCGCACGCTGCCGTCGCTGTTGAGCGGTGCGTTGATGTCCAGCTCGCCCCGGTACAGGTTCCACGACCCGGCGGTGAGCGCGACAGACGCTGCGAACTCGCGCTGCGGGCGCTTGCGGATCATGTTGATGGTGGCCGACGGCACGCCCACACCGGTCTGGATGCCGTTGGCGCCGCGCACGATGTCGATGCGCTCGTACAGCGCGGTGTCGAACTCCTGGTTGGTGCTGCTGCTGTAGCTGGGCAGGCCGTCGGTCTGGAAATCGGTGATCTGGAAGCCGCGCGCGTAGTACAGCGGGCGCTGCGTGTCATAGAAGCTCACGGCGATGCCGTTCACGTTGCGCAGCACGCTGTCGATGCTGGTGAGCGACTGGCGCTCGATCTGCGCGCGCGTCACCGTGCTGACGGACTGCGGCGTTTCACGCGGCGTGAGCTGGAGGCGGGTGGATGCGCTCTCGCGCGCACCCGACACGGTGACGCTGTCCAGTGCCTTGGGCTCCACGACCTGGTCGGTGTTGGCTGTGCCCGAGAGGGAGGGTTCGGCGGCGGGCGCTGGTGACTCGGCGGCGGTCTGGGCACTGGCGGTGCCCATCATGTTGGCTGCGAGGAAGGCGGCCACCGCCAGAGGGTGGAGGGCACAGACAAGGTGTCTGCGGGGTGCGTGCATGAAAGGGCTCCTGGGGGAAATGCGATGACAGGCTGGCTGGCAACGCTCCTCCGACGGGACGCACGGCTGGCTGGGGTTTGTAAAATTTTAAATACAAATGGGAACTATTCGCAAAAATGCATCCACTGTGGTATCCAAGGTGCGGGTTTTTGTTGTTCTGGCGGCACAACTTACCGGGTGGGACGCAGTCCGCTGCACCTGGTAGCCAGGGTGATGCCTTTGCGTGGCGCTGTGGTGGGCACTGCGGCACGCCTACGCGGTGTGCCATGTCCTGCAGGCCCGCTGGCGCCGAAGCCGCCAGCGAATCGTGGCGCGGCATCTACTGCCGATACACCCCGCCCGAGCCCACCACGGCGATGTCCACGTAGTTGGACCCGTGGTGGTTCTGTGCGCTGAACTGGTAGCTGAAGCCGCCCAGGTCCAGATTGCCCAGGCCCTCCATGGCCGTGACCAGGCTGGTGCGTGTGACGCCAGGCCCCGCAGCGCGCAGGCCTTCAATGAGCACGCGCGCGTCCATGTAGCCGGTGTAACGGTCGTAGTCCACGGGCTTGTCGTAGCGCTTCATGGAGGCCTGAAAGTCGCGCGTGAGCGCAATGGTGGGCTTGGTGGGCGAGGGGCCCGTACGCGCCACCGCCAGGCCACGCGCATCGTCGCCCAGCGCCTTGAGCACAGCGGTGCCTGCACCCAGCGACAGGGTGTAGATGGGCACGCCCAGGTGAGCGCGGTTGGCCCGCACATAGGCCACTACCGACGGGCCTGCCGCCACCAGCAGCACGGCCTGCGGCTTTTGGGTGGCCAGGGCCTTGGCGGCTTCGTTCGCGTCTTCACCCGACGAGGCCAGCGCATGCGACCCCGCCAGCGTCGCGCCTTCAGCGGCAACCGTCTTTTCGACCAGGGGCAGCAGCAGTTTGCCGAAGTCATTGTTTTCGTAGGCCACGGCAATGCGCGAGGTCTGCACGGCCACCAGGTTGCGCACGATCTTCACCAGTTCGTCGGCATAGCTGGCGCGGGTGGTGAAAAGGTAGGGGTGCTGCTGCGCGCGGACGGCGGGGCTGCCGGTGTACACGGAGATCAGCGGCAGCTTGGCCTGCGCCAGGTAGGGCAGCAGCGTCATGACCTGCGAGGTGCCGGCCACGCCAAACAGTGCCAGCACGCCGTCTTTTTCGCTCAGCTGCTTGGCGTTGTCCAGCGCACGGCGGGCGTCAAAACCATCGTCCAGCGACACCAGCCGGATCTTGCGGCCACCGATGCCGCCCTTGGCGTTGGCGTCTTCCACGGCGGCCTCCTGCCCCTCGTGGATGGGCGACAAAAACGGCGCCATGCCGCCTGACAGTGCGGTCGAGCGGCCGATGAGGATGTCTCCCTTGCCGCCGCCGGCGGGCTGTGCGCGGGCGGGCAGGCCAGCCAGGGCCGCGCTACCGGCCAGCGCAAGGACCAGGCTGCGGCGGCGCGCCAGGGGCAGCCCCTGGTCGGCGGGCCATGCATTTGCATTCGGGGTCTTCATCACACAGCATCTCCAGCAAAAAAACCGATTCAAAGGGCTGCGAGGCCCCGAAGAGCGGCGATGGTAGGAGGGCGCTGTGCCCCGCACGCACCGGGTTTCTACCGGGGGCGCGTCATCTTAGGGACATGTGTCTATCCACCCACGGCTCTGACGGCACCCGCGCAAGACGGTGCGATTCGCCCCGCCCCATGCGGCGCGGTAGCATGTGGCATGGACCTGCCGAGGACAACACCATGACTTTGATCCGCTACGCCCTCTGTGCCCTGGCGCTGGGCTGCCTGGCCCCCGCCTGGGCCATCAACAAGTGCACGGACGCCAATGGCAAGGTGTCGTTCCAGGACGCGCCTTGTGCGGGCGAGGGCGAGAAGATCGACGTGCGCCCCACCACCCGTGGCGCCACCCCGGTGCTGCCCCCCGTAGCGCCTTTGGCCGAGGGCGCGTTTGGCCCCACCTGGCAGCGCAAGAATTACCTGCAGACCCAGGGCATCCCCCAGGCGCGCGCCGCTATCGAGCGCAACCAGCGTGAATGCACGGCCCAGCCCAATGCCGTGGCCACGGCAGGGCCGCTGCGGCGCGGCAACCTGCCGTCGGGCAACCAGTTTGTGCAGGAGGGTGCGGAAAAGGCCGCTGATGCCAAAGCCGCGTGTGAAGAACGGACCGAGGCCTTGCGCGAGCAACTGCGGGTGCTGGAGCGAGAGCTGGCGGCGATGCCCTAGCCCTGCAGCTGAGGAGTCCTCATCCCTTCCAGGTGAACGGAAACTTGAACTGCTTCACAAAGCCGTTGGGCACGTAGTCGCCCAGCACGCCATAGTGCTCGGGCCAGAGCTTGGTGCTTTTGACGGCGGTGCCAAACAGGTAGTCCAGAAACGCGAAGTGCGCGGCGTAGTTCTTGTCCAGCGCCTCCTGGTCCTGGCTGTGGTGCCAGTGGTGGAAGTTGGGCGTGACCAGCACGTAGCGCAGCGGCCCAAGTCGCACGCTCACATTGGCGTGGTTGAACACGGCCTGGAAGCCCACCACCACGATGTATGCGTCGATCACTTCCTTGCTGAAGCCCAGCATATAGATGGGGGCCAGCACCAGCGTGCGGGTGATCAGCAGCTCCAGGATGTGCTGGCGCGAGCCCGCCATCCAGTCCATGCTTTTGACGCTGTGGTGCACGGCGTGAAGGCGCCACAGCAGTGGCACCTCGTGGTAGGCGCGGTGGGTCCAGTACTGCACCAGGTCGGCCACCAGGATGATGAGGAACAGTGCCACCCAGAAGTTCAGCCCCTGCACCCAGCCGCGAATGCCGTCGCTGGCCGCCCAGCCAAAGAACTTGTGCACGATGAGGTTGGTGGCCAGCAGCACAAAGCCCACCACCATGTGGTTGACGATGAAGTGGTGAAAGTCCGTCTGCCACTCGGCGCGGAAGATGGGCTGGTCCTTGCGCAGCGCAAACAGCTTCTCGATGAAGATGAAGATCAGCGAGCTGCCCAGCAGGTCCAGGATGAACCAGTCGAGGCCGATGTAGGGTGTGTTGTCGGGGAAGTTCGGGTCCACCTCCACCTTGTGTCCGCCCAGCAGCGCGGCAATCGCCACGATGGCAAACGCGAAGGTGGCCAGCCAGCGGGCACGGTTGAACAGGATGTTGACCAACGAGATGCCGCCCGCAATTGCCATGGCCACCAGCATGATGTTGCGTATCACCGCCACGTCGTAGCTCTTGCGCAGCTGCGGCGTGGTGAGGTACTCGGGGAAGTGAAAGGCCAACACGCCCAGAAGGCACAGGATGGCCAGCGTGAGTGCAATCACGCCCGACACCAACCCCTTGCCGGTGCGCAATGCGCCGTGGCTTTCGGTGAATTCGTTGAGTTTTTCTAGTTCGATCATCGGTTCCTCCTCGCACCCGGTCAGCAGGTGCTGCGCGAGTGTAGCGAAGCTGCCACCCGCAGTGCACAGGGCTCAACTTGCACGCGACGCAGCACACGCAGCTTTCTAAAATCGCTGCATGAACATCCCTTCACACCAACTCAGCATGACCGTGCTCATGTCGCCCGACATGGCCAACTTTTCGGGCAACGTGCACGGCGGCGCCATCCTCAAGCTGCTGGACCAGGTGGCGTACTCATGCGCTAGCCGCTATTCGGGCTGCTACACCGTGACTCTGAGCGTGGACCAGGTGATGTTTTTGCAGCCCATCCATGTGGGCGAGCTGGTGACCTTTCTGGCCAGCGTGAACTACACAGGCAGCTCGTCGATGGAAGTCGGCATCAAGGTGGTGGCCGAAGAGATCCGTTCGCAGGTGGTACGGCACGTCAACAGCTGCTTCTTCACCATGGTGGCCGTGGACGAGGCGCGCAAGCCCGTGCAGGTGCCGCCACTGTCGCCTTCCACCCCCGACGAACGCCGCCGCTGGGACGCTGCGGTGATCCGCAAGACGCTGCGCAAGGAACTGGCACAGCGGTTTCAGCAAGTGCGAGAAACCGCCGGGCAGTAACCCGTTGAGTGGGCGCCTTGAATGGACGCCTTCGAAGGCCCTGGGCGCATCGCCCCGGGCCTTTTCTCTGTCCCTCACGCTGTGCTGCTCAGGCCGCGTTGCGGCTGCGTCCGGCCAATGACACCGCCTGCAGGGACAGGCCGTCAATTTCGTTGGTGATGCCTGACAGCACATTGGCCACCACCGCAAACTCGCGCCCGTGCTGCCCGGCACGCGCTGCCATCACCTGGGCGTTGAAGCTGACCACCTTGGCCTCGCGTGCCACGGTCTGGATCGAGGCCACGATGCCGGCCAGCTCTTTCATCAGGGTTTCGGACTGCGCCTTGCTCACCTGGTCGAACGCGGTGGTGGCCGTGTTGAGGGCGTCGAGCACACCGTCGGTGGTTTCGACCAGCCTAGCCAGGGCGTCTTCCACGCGCGGGCTCTGGCGCTCGGCCAGGTCCAGCGCCGTGCCCACCTGCTGGGCAAACGCTTCGATGGTAGCGCCCACGCCCTGGGGGCCGTGGTAGGCCTTGCGGATGATTTCGCCGCTGGCGGTATCGAGGTGGCGGGGCGTGTCCACCAGCCGGGCCTGGCTGTCGGTGAACAGCGTGAGCGAGCTGCGCGCGGCCTTCAGGTGCAGGTCGCTGCCGCGGGCGGCCAGCACGGTTTGCAGCACCATGCGCTGCGACAGCATGCGCTGGCGCGCTGCAAGATTGACGAGCGACATGCCCCCATCGCGCGATGGAGCCTGTGCAGGGGACGACAGCGTGGGCATGCTGGAAGTGCGTGCGGGGAGGGGGAAGGCTGCCATGGTGTTCCTTGTGCGTGTTGCATTCAGATGCATGTCTTCAAGCAATACCCGGGCCAATGTGTGTACAGCTGCATGACCCAATGCGGTGCTGTGGAGCGGGAGGCCAGGCTTGATGAAACACGCGGCTGCGCAGCGCGTGGGCGTGCCCTGAAGCACATTGGTTTGCGCTCGCGCACGGTGCATCCCCGACCTGCGCAGCGCGCACTCGGGCCTGTGGAATTGTGGGGGTCGTTGTGTGTGCTCAGCCCGCGCGCCGGGCCTGCAACGGCACTGCGCCAGCGTCCTGCACGGCCAGTGCGACACCACGCACCACATCGCCCACCACAATCACCGAGGGGCTGGCCAGCCCTTCGCGGGTGATGGTGGCGTGCAGCGCACCCAGGGTGGTGATGGCATGCCGCTGGCGGGGCAGGCTGGCGTGCTGGATGACGGCGACCGGTGTGTCTGCGGGCAGGCCGGTGAGCAGTTCTTGCTCGATGGTGGCGGCGCCGCTTACGCCCATGTAGATGACCAGCGTGAGCTTGGCGTCGCGCGCCGTGGCGGCCAGTTGGCGCCAGTCGGTGCCCGCGTCACCGGGCTTGGCGTGGCCGGTGACAAACACCACGCCGTGGGCATGCTCACGGTGCGTGAGCGGTGCGCCCAGCGAGGTCAGGCCCGCCAGGCCTGCGGTGATGCCGTTGATGACGGTGACCTGCACGCCGGCGGCACGCAGGTGCTCCACCTCTTCGCCACCCCGGCCGAAGATGAAGGGGTCGCCGCCCTTGAGGCGCACCACGTTCTCGCCTTCGTACACGGCCATCAGCATCAGCTTTTCGATGAAGGCCTGTGGCGTGCTTTTGCAGCCGCCGCGCTTGCCCACGTAGACGATGCGCGCCGTGGGCGATGCGTGCTCCACGATGGCATCGCTCACCAGGTCATCCACCAGCAGCACGGTGGCCGCCTGGATGGCCTTGAGCGCCTTGAGGGTGAGCAACTCCGGGTCGCCCGGGCCTGCGCCCACCAACGTGCAGCTGCCGCCGGTGCCCAGGTGGGGTGGGGCTGTGGGCGATGTGGTGGAAGGCGTGGGGCGGCTCATGGGGATGTCTCCGAAACGGTTTGATCGACCAGTCGCAAGATATGTTCCACCTGCCGTTCAATGGCGTGTGGAATGGGCAAATCGCCCGCCAGCACCTGGCGTGTGTAGGCGGCTGTGGTGGCCACATCGATCTCGGCGGGCAGACCGGGCACCTCGCTGGCCGTGCCCGGTTGTTGTGCCTCCAGCACCGTATGCACGCCGTGCACAAAGCCGTCGTAGCGGGGGGTGCGGCGTGGGTCGGTGGCGACCTCGCCCTCCAGCCCGCGCGAGAGCAAGGCGTTCATCCCCAGGGTGCGGAAGGTGCTCTGCAGCATCTCGAAATATTCGGGGTGTGTGTACGCCGTGACCACCACCGACGGCCCCGCGCACGGGCTCATCAGCTTGACCACACTGTGCCCTGGGTTGCGCAGGCCCACCACCTCGCGCACGGCCAGCAGGCGTGCCAGCCCTGCGTGCAGGTGCTGGGTGTGGATATGGCGGACTGTGCCATTTGCTATCTTTTCAGGAGCTATCAGGGCAGGTACTTCTAGCGCATTGAGCACATCCGATGCCAAAACGCGCCGCGCCTCGGTGCGCATGCCGTGCAGCAGTACGGGCAACCCTTCACGGGCCAGCAGCAGCGCCAGCAGCGGCGTCAGCACCGGCAGCTTGCGTGCGCCGTTGTAGCTGGGCAGCACGATTAGCGGGCGGTCGGTGGCGGGCAGCAACGCCAGGCGCTGGTGGGTGGCGTCCAGAAAGCCGCACATCTCTTCGGACGTCTCGCCCTTGATGCGCATGGCCAGGCAGAAGGCGCCAATCTCCAGATCGGTCACGGCACCGTCCAGCACCTGGCCGAACAGGTCCGTGGCCTGCTCGCGCGTCAGCGGCTTGGCGCCGCGCGCGCCGCGGCCGATTTCCTTGATGTACTGGCTAATGCCCATGGCTTTTGTTGGCGGGACTTGTGAAACAGGGCGCCAGCGTCGTTGTTTCGGCTTGCCGTACAGGCGTACTGTCTGCGCCGAAAGCGCCTAGCTGGAGCCCTGTTGCACAAGTCCTGGTGGGGTTTGTTGGTTCGAGGGCTATTTTCCTGCAAGCAAGAGAACTTTTGGTTATATGACGGCCTGCGCGAGCGGTTTGGACGCCAGTGGCCCCGTGCTGCGCACCATGCGCTTGAGTTCGGGCACGCACGAGCCGCAGTTGGTGCCGCAGCGCAGTTGGCCTTGCAGTTGCGCCAGGCGGTCGTCGTCGGTGCCATGGCAGTGCGCCAGTTGGGCGGTGATGGCGGCGTCTGTCACGTTGAAGCAGGTGCACACCGGTTTGCCGCGCGACTGCACGGCCACGGGGGCCTTGGCGCCGGGCACCAGCAGCAGGCGGCCGTAGGTCTGTGCAGGAAGCTCTTCCTGCAGCAGGGTCTTGAGCCAGCCTTCGGCGCTGGTGTCGCCAGCGAGCACGATGCCTTCGAGCGTGGTGTTGTCGCCCTGGCGCGCCAGCCGTGCGGCGCGGCGCTGGCCGCGTTTTTTGTCGGCATAACGCAGCGTGTCGGCGCCTGCCATGCCCAGCAGGGCCTCGATCTGTGCGATCAACGCATCGGGCGGTGCCTCGTGGGCGGCGGCGCGCAGCAGCACGCCAGTGCGCTCGCGGCCGGGCTCATCCAGCGGGGTGTTGTTGCTGAAGGGGACGCAACTCGTGTACTGAAAATAGGGAAACTGCGCCATCAGCGCAGACAAGGCTTCGCGCGCTGCCAGTGCGCCTTCGGCAGGCAGCCAGGCCATGGCCAGCAGCGTCCACGGCAGTTCGGCCTTGAGCACCTTGACGGCCGCGTGTTTCAGCTCAGGCTGTTTGGAGGTGGGGCAGAACGCCGAGGTGGTGAGCGCATTCACGCCCGCCAGCCGTTCGCCGGTGGAGGACACGCCGCTCAAAAATTCGCTGCCCCAGTGCATCGCCATGAACACCTGCGACAGGCCCAGCGTGATGTCGGCCTGCACGGGCACCACGATGGAGCCGCGCTTGCTGGTCACATGCACCAGGTCGCCGCTGGCCA
The DNA here is from genome assembly GCF_007993815.1 of Acidovorax delafieldii. Taxonomy (GTDB): domain Bacteria; phylum Pseudomonadota; class Gammaproteobacteria; order Burkholderiales; family Burkholderiaceae_C; genus Acidovorax; species Acidovorax delafieldii. Next base: position 386,888 of record NZ_VJWE01000014.1, on the reverse strand, counting down.
GCTTGCGCCGCTCCATGTCCTGTGAGTGCATCTGCAGGCTGGGTTCGGCCACATGGCCAAACAGGCGGCCCAGCGTGCCGGTGCGGGTCATGCCGTGCCACTGGTCGCGCAGGCGGCCCGTGGTCAGGCTGAAGGGGTAGCGCGATTCGCGGGGCTCGGCGGTGGGTTGCCATGCATGCGCAGCAAAACGCGCACGGCCGTCGGCGGTGGGGAAGACGCCATCTTCGTACAGGCGGGCCTTGCCGGCGGTGGTGCCATCTTCCAGCGGCCACTGCTGCGGGCCTTGGGCTTCGAGCATCTCCCAGGACAGCCCCGTGATGTCCAGGTCACGCCCGCGTGTGCTCTCGCGGTGCTCCTTCCACACGGCTTCTGCGCCCATATCGGCAGCGTCTGTGGCGTAGGGGAACAGCGTGGGTGCACCAGGCCGCAGGCGTGCCTCCAGCTGGTGCGCAAACTGCACCGCAATGGCCCAGTCGTGGCGCGCCAGGCCGGGTGCGGGCACGGCAGTGCGCACGCGCGAGATGCGGCGCTCGCTGTTGGTCACCGTGCCGGTCTTTTCACCCCAGGTGGTAGCGGGCAGAAGCAGGTCGGCGTAGTTGCAGGTGGCGGCTGTGGCAAAGGCTTCTTGCACCACCACAAACTCGGCGCGCTGCAGGGCGCGGCGCACGGTGGCCTGGTCGGGCATGCTTTGCGCGGGGTTGGTGCAGGCAATCCACAGGGCCTTGATCTCGCCGTCGGCAGCGGCCTGGAACATCTCCACCGCCGTCTTGCCGGGCTTGGATGGCACATCGGCCACGCCCCACAGCGCGGCGACTTCGGCGCGGTGCTGCGGGTTGGCCAGGTCGCGGTGGGCGCTGAGCAAGTTGGCAAGGCCGCCCACTTCGCGCCCGCCCATGGCGTTGGGCTGGCCCGTCAGGCTGAAGGGGCCCGCGCCGGGTTTGCCGATCTGCGCGGTGGCCAGGTGCAGGTTGATGAGTGTGGCGTTCTTGGCGGTGCCGCTGCTGCTCTGGTTCAGGCCCTGGCAGTAGAGGCTCAGGGTCGCTCTGGAGGTGGCGAACCATTTGGCGGCGGTGGTCAGGTCGGCCACGCTGATGCCGCAGGTCTGCGCCACGCGCTCGGGCGTGGCGTCGCGCACCAGGGCCTTGAGTTCGTCAAAGCCCGTTGTGTGGGCGGCGATGTAGGCGGTGTCGACCCAGCCCTCCCACAGCATGATGTGCAGCATGCCGTTGAACAGCATCACGTCGCTGCCGGGTTGGATGGGCAGGAACAGATCGGCCATGCCCGCCGTGTCGGTGCGGCGGGGGTCGGCCACGATGACCTTCATGCCCGGGTTGGCGGCGCGTGCGTCTTCGATGCGGCGGAACAAGATGGGGTGGGCCCAGGCCGCATTGCTGCCCACGATGAACAGGCACTGCGCGTGATTCACGTCGTCGTAGCAGGCGGGCGGCGCGTCGGCGCCCAGCGTTTGCTTGTAGCCGGCCACAGCGCTGCTCATGCACAGGCGCGAGTTGGTGTCGATGTTGTTGGTGCCGATCAGGCCCTTGGCGAGCTTGTTGAAGACGTAGTAGTCCTCGGTGAGCAACTGGCCGCTGACGTAGAAGCCCACGGCGTCAGGGCCGTGCTGGGCGATGATGTGGGCGAACCGGCCGGCCGCCAGCGTCAGTGCGGCATCCCAGGTCACGGGCAGGGCGGCTTCGCTGCGCTGTGCGCGTTGCAGGGGGTGCAGCAGGCGGGTTTGCAGGGTGACCGGGCTGGTGGCTGTGAGGTGCAGGGTCGAGCCCTTGGTGCACAGGCGGCCAAAGTTGGCGGGGTGTGTGGGGTCGCCGCGCACACCGGTGATCTGGGTGCCCGTGCTTTCGATGATCACGCCGCAGCCTACGCCGCAGTAGGGGCAGGTGGATTTGGTTTCTTGCATGGCGTGGTTGGGGTTGTTTTGGCCTCAGGCGCTAGTGCATGTTGCGCTGTCAGCTATTGTTTTGATAGTGTTGTCGTGTCCTCGCCGGGTACGCATGCGGCGCCTGGGGCGCAACACTCTCCGCCGCTCACACGCCCACCGTCCTGCGCGCAGGCCCTGCGATGGGGCGCGTCAAATCCGTGGCCACCGTCGCCATCTCGCTCGCGTCCAGGTACACCGCGCCGTCTTCCACCTTCACGGCAAACTTCGGCGTGCAGCCCTCATCGGGCGCCGAGGCCTGGCCGTCGCACAGGCCGATCGTCCAGTTGTGCAGGGGGCACGCCACATGGGTGCCAAACACAATGCCCTGGCTCAGCGGACCGCCCTTGTGGGGGCAGCGGTCCAGCAGCGCAAACACACCACCGGCATCGTTGCGGAAGACGGCCACGTCCAGGCCCTGGGGGCGCGCCACGCGGCGCGAGCCCAGCACGGGGATGTCGTCCACCTGGCAGATCAGCTTCCATTCAGGGGTTGGGTTGTTGGTGGTCATGAGAATGGTCCTTGGTGTTGTTCGGTTGGGTGTCGGGGCGTGCGCGGGGCCGTTGCAGGGCGGGCCTTCAGCTGCTGCCCAGTGCGGCATACAGGCCGGTCACACGGTCCATGCTGGCCAGCAGGTTCTCGCTGCTCACAAACACTTCCGACACCTGGCGGAAGGTGTTGTTGCTGGTTCCCAGGCGCTGCAACGCAGCGTCAAAAAACACCCACTGGCCATCGGCCAGCAGCAGCTCTTGCCGGATGCGATCGGTGGCCTGTGGGGCATTGCGCAGCAGCTCGGTGGCGCTGATGAACTCGTCACGCGCCTTGGCGATCTCGGTGGTGGCGGTGGAGGTGTCCACCCCCAGCATGGCCGACAGGCAGAACTTGGCCATGCGCTGGCTCAGCATGCGCTGGCGGCCTGCCACGTTGACCAGCTTGCCCACGGGCTTGCCCGAGGCGGCTTCGTACTGCACGGTGCCCTGGTGGGCCAGGGCCAGCACCTTGGCGTCGGCCTGCAGCAAGGCGGCAGCGCCGTCGCGCGACGGGCTGGTGCCCAGCAGCGTGGCCTTGTGGTCGGTCCAGGCCGATTCCAGCTTGGTGTAGGTGTCGCGGATGGTGGGCGAGGGCGCGTAGGCCTTGAGTTCGCCCAGCTGGCGCTCGAACAGCGCCAGCGACTGGTCCAGCACGGCGCGTGCAGCAGGCGTGTCGGATTTGTGCGCCAACGCCAGCCAGGCCTTGCCCATGCGCTGGCTCAGCATGCGCTGGCGACCTGCCTTGTTGATGGCGTCGTTCAGGTCGGTGACCTGGGCCTGGGCGGTGCCCAGCGACATGATGCCCAGGGTGCTCCAGGCCGTGGTGTAGCCGGCGGCGGTCAGCAAGGTGCGGCGTTGCATGGTGTGGGGCTCCGGGCGCTTCAGGCAGCGGTCAGCGGGGCAAACTGGCGCGTGTCCACGGCTGCCTTGTCAAACTCGAACCAGGGGTCGGGCTCGCCGTCCAGCGCGAACTGCAGCTGCTCCCACAGCGCCTTGCGGCCTTCGTGGTCTTCCAGAATGCGCTTTTTCACATAGTCCAGGCCCACGCGGCTCACGTAGTGCACGGTGCGCTCCAGGTACCAGCCTTCCTGGCGGTACAGCTCGCAGAACGCGCCGGTGTACTCCAGCACTTCCTCGGCGGTTTTCAGCTTGGTGAAGAAGTGCGCCACCTCGGTCTTGATGCCGCCGTTGCCGGCCACGTACATCTCCCAGCCGCTGTCCACGCCGATGATGCCCACGTCCTTGATGCCGGCTTCTGCGCAGTTGCGCGGGCAGCCACTCACCGCAAACTTGACCTTGTGCGGTGCGTACATGCGCCACATGGCGCGCTCCAGGTCCTTGCCCATCTGGGTGCTGTCCTGGGTGCCCATGCGGCACCACTCGCTGCCCACGCAGGTCTTCACGGTGCGCAGTGCCTTGGCATAGGCATGGCCGCTGGGCATGCCGATGTCCTTCCACACGTTGACCAGGTCTTCCTTCTTCACGCCCAGCAAATCGATGCGCTGGCCCCCCGTGACCTTGATGGTGGGGATGTTGTACTTGTCGGCCGCGTCGGCAATGCGGCGCAGCTCGTCGGCCGTGGTCTCTCCCCCCCACATGCGGGGGATGACGCTGTAGGTGCCGTCTTTCTGGATGTTGGCGTGGCTGCGCTCGTTGATGGCGCGGCTTTGCGGGTCGTCCTTCGCGTCCTTGGGCCAGGTGCTGATGAGGTAGTAGTTGACGGCGGGGCGGCAGGATGCGCAGCCGTTGGGCGTCTTCCACTCCATGAACTTGAACACATCGCCAATGCTCAGCAGCTTGTTGGCGCGGATCGCGTCGCGCACCGCCTGGTGGCCGTGGTCGGTGCAGCCGCACATGGCCTTGGTCTTGGGCGTGGCGCTGTAGTCGCCACCGGCAGTGAACATGATGATCTGCTCGACCAGGCCCGTGCACGATCCGCACGATGCGCTGGCCTTGGTGTGCTTGCGCACTTCATCCAGCGTGAACAGGCCCTTGTCCTTGATGGCCTTGCAGATGGCGCCCTTGGTCACGCCGTTGCAGCCGCAGACCTCGTCACTGTCCTGCATGGCGGCGGCCTTGCTCTGGCCCTGGTGGCCGGTGTCGCCCAGGTGCGATTCGCCAAACATCAGCTTGTCGCGAATATCGGTCACGCTGCGGCCATCACGCAGCAGCTTGAAGTACCAGCTGCCGTCCACCGTATCGCCATAGAGGCAGGCGCCCACCAGCTTGTCGTCCTTGATGACCAGCTTCTTGTACACGCCGCCAAAGGGGTCGCTCATCACGATCTCTTCGGTGTTGTCGCCACCCTGGAAGTCGCCCGCGCTGAACAGGTCGATGCCCGTGACCTTGAGCTTGGTGGAGGTGAGCGAGCCCTGGTAGCGGCCGATGCCGAACTCTGCCAGGTGGTTGGCCAGCACTTTGCCCTGCTCGAACAGTGGGGCCACCAGGCCATAGGCAATGCCCCGGTGTGCCGCGCATTCGCCCACGGCATAGATACGGGCGTCGGTGGTGGTCTGCAGCGTGTCGCTCACGACAATGCCGCGGTTCACGTGCAGGCGCATCTTTTCGGCGAGCTGCGTGTTGGGGCGGATGCCCACGGCCATCACCACCAGGTCGGCTGGCACCTCGGTGCCGTCCTTGAACTTGACGCTGGCCACCCGGCCTTCGGCATTGCCCACCAGCTCCTGGGTCTGCGCACCCATCAAAAAGCGCATGCCACGGTCTTCCAGTGACTTCTGCAGCATCTTGCCCGCCACGTCATCGAGCTGGCGCTCCATCAGCGAGGGCATCACGTGCACCACGCTCACGGTCATGCCGCGCTTCATGAGGCCATTGGCGGCTTCCAGGCCCAGCAGGCCGCCGCCGATGACCACCGCGTGCTTGTACGTGGCGGCTGCGTCGATCATGGCCTGTGTGTCGGCGATGTCGCGGTAGGCCAGCACGCCTTTCAGGTCCTTGCCGGGCACGGGCAGGATGAAGGGGTTGGAGCCCGTGGCCATGATGAGGCGGTCGTACTCGGCGGTGATCACATCGCCGTCCTTGCTGCTTGCGCTCACCACGCGGCGCACGCGGTCCACATCGGTCACGGTGAAACCGGTGTGCAGCGTGATGTGGTTGTCGGCGTACCACTGCCAGTCGTTGAGGATGATCTCGTCGATGGTCTGCTCGCCAGCCAGCACCGGCGACAGCAGAATGCGGTTGTAGTTGGGGTGCGGCTCGGCCCCGAAGACCGTGATGTCATACAGATCGGGGGCAATCTTGAGCAGCTCTTCCAGCGTGCGCACACCGGCCATGCCGTTCCCCACCATCACCAGTTTGAGCTTTTTCATCGTGACTCCGTCGGTTCCATCGCCTGGGCGATGCAAAAAACAAAAAAGGCGTCCACACGATGCAGCTCCGACATTCCATCGAAACCGCATGTGGGGACGCCTTCGTCCATACAACCCCTTGGTGCGCCGTTGCACCGCTGAATTGCGTGGCCCAGCTGGGCCGTTGCTTCGGGTAAGCAATGCCCGTGCCAGAGTTTGTGCACTGATGTGGGGTGATCCGGTGTTGTCCGCCCTGCAGAGGGCGGAGTTTTGGGTGTTGACGGGTGGCTCGGCTGCGCGGCGCGGTGCGTGCATGCACCACCTTGGGCATGGAACCTGCATGGAGGTGGTGCATGAGTTTTGAACTGGACATCGGCCATACCTCGCAGGCCGGGCGCAACGAAGTCAATGAAGACTTTGCCGCCCTGGTGCAGGGGCAGGGGCGCGACCGCGAACGCGGCGCCATCGCTGCCATTGCCGATGGTGTAAGCACCGGAGGCAAGGGCCGAGAAGCCGCACAGACCACGGTGAACACCCTGGTGAACGACTACTTCGCCACGCCCGACACCTGGGACACCACCGTGGCGCTGGACCGCATCCTGAGCGCGCACAACGGCTGGCTGGCGTCGATGAACCGGCGCCGCCAGCCCGCCGTGGGCCTGACCACGCTCACCGCCGTGGTGCTGCGCGGCCAGTCGTACACGCTGGCCCATGTGGGCGATACGCGCGCCTATCTGCTGCGGGGCGGCCGGCTGCAACTGCTGACGACCGACCATGTGATGGCGCCGCGTGACCTGGCGCACCAGCTCACCCGCGCCATGGGCCTGGACGACCATGTGGTGGTGGATTACAGCCAGGGCGAACTGCACAGCGGCGACCTGCTGGTGCTGCTGTCCGATGGCGTGCACGGCAGCTTGCCCGAGCGTGAACTGCGCCAGTTGCTGCTGCAGCCGCAGGATGCCAACACCGCCAGTGCCGCCAGCGCCCAGGCGCTGAGCGAGGAGATCACGCGCGCAGCCCTGCGCCGGGGCAGCACCGACAACGTGACCGCGCTGGTGGTGCGGGTGCAGGGGGCGCTGGAAGCCACCTTGCAGGATGAGTCCCGCCGGGCGCAGCACTTGCCAGTGTTGCCGCTGCTCAAGGTGGGCGAGCCGGTGGATGGCCTGGTGGTGACCGCGCTGGTGGCCGACAGCGGCGTGCACCGCATCTACCAGATGCGCGACCCGGCCACACAGCGGCTGTACGCGCTCAAGACGCTGGTGCCCGCCCGCGCGCACGATGCGCAGGAGCGCGCCACTTTGGCGCATGAGGCCTGGGTGGCCCGGCGCATGCAGTCCGGCCATGCGGCGGTGCACCTTGCGCGCCTGAACACCTGGCCGCCAGAGCAGGGCGGTGCAAGCCCTGGCGCCAGTGCGTTTTATCTGCTCTATGACTGGCATGCGGGCCAGACCCTGGGCCAGCGCCTGCGCGGCCGCCAGCACCTGGGCGTGCCGCAGGCCGTGTCGGTGGTGATGCAGGCGGCGCAGGTGCTGGGCTGGCTGCATCGGCAAGGGGTGGTGCACCGCGACATCAAGCCCGACAACCTGCACCTGGGCGACGACGGTGTGCTGCGGGTGCTGGACCTGGGCGTGGCCCTGTCGGGCCGCGAGCCCGAGGCCACGCGCCGCCTGCACGCAGGCACCCCCAGCTACATGAACCCCGAGCAGTGGCCGGGCTATGAAAAGAACGGGGACCCCGCCGGCCAGTTGCCCGATGCGGGCAGCGACTTGTTCGCCCTGGGCGTCACGCTGTACCAGCTGCTGAGCCATGGGCGCCTGCCCTATGGCGAGGTGGTGCAGTACCAGCTGGGCCGCTACCACCGCGACCCGCTGGCCCCCAGCCGCCACAACCCCAGCGTGCCCATCTGGCTCGACCAGATCGCGTTGAAGGCTGTGGCCCGCCAGCGCACACAACGCTTTGAAACCGCTGAGGAACTGCTGCTGGCCCTGGAGCGGGGTGCTTCGCGCCCCTTGTCCGCCCCTGGCCCGCAGCCGCTGATGCAGCGCGATGCCACGGCACTGTGGAAGATCGCGCTGGCGGTGAGTGTGCTGGTGAACCTGTTGCTGGTGTATTGGCTGCTGTTTTTGCCGCGATGAGAGCGATTGATTTGCTATTGAAAATATAGCTATCGATGCATATGAGAAATGCGCTTGGAGGGGATTGGGCTTGAAATGTGGGGTGGTCGGCGCGTTGACTGACTACGGACGTTCACGCGCCCCGGGCGCGGCCACCCTTCTGGCGAAAGGGCGGGCAATGCTACGCCTTGGCTGGCTACGCCAGCTCAGGCACTGCGTGCCCGACCGCCCTTTTCTGCCCACGTACGGGTCCAGCGGATCTGCATGACCCGCAACAGCACCAGCATGGCAGCGGCGCATACCGCAATGCCCACAAAGCCCCACAGGTAGGTGCCGGTGTACTGGCGCGAAAAGCCCATGCCGTTGGGGATGAGGCCGCCACCCAGCGCGCCGATCTCGCCAATCATCGAGCCGGCGACGGCCGTGGACAGCGGCCAGCGCAGCGGCACCAGCTGGAACAGCGCGCCGTTGCCCGCGCCCAGTGCCGCAAAACACACCAGGAACAGCAGCATCGTCACCGGCAGCGAGTTCTCGGCCAGGCCGCACAGCACCATGCTCACGGCGGTGATGGCCAGCACACCCGTGAGCGTGTTGACGCCGCCCCAATGGTCGGACAGCCAGCCGCCCATCACCCGCAGTGCCGCACCCAGAAAGGCGGCCAGCATGGTCAGTTGCCCTGCCTGCACCTTGCTCACGCCAAACTGGTCGTAGAAGTAGCTGGGCAGGAAGGCCGTCAGACCGATGAAGCCGCCAAAGGTCACGGCGTAGATCAGGCTGAACGCCCAGCCATCTTTTTCAAAGAGACAGGCAATGTGTTCGCGAAACGTGGCGTGGGGCGCGAGGTCTGGCGGTTCCTTCGCATACACCGCCATCACCACGGCGGGCACGGCCACGCTCACGGCGGCAAAGCCATACACCGCCTGCCAGCCAAACTTCTGCGCCAGGGCAGGCGCCAGCAGCGCTGCCACGGCAGTGCCCACATTGCCTGCGCCCACGATGCCCATGGCCAGGCCCTTGTAGCGCGGTGGAAACGAGCCCGAGCCCAGCGACAGCGCCACGCCAAAGCTCGCCCCCGCCACGCCCAGCAGGATGCCGAGCGCCAGCAGGTCGTTGAAGGTGTGCACGAACAAGTAGCCATAGCCCATGGCCAAAAAGATGCCGGCCATCTCGACCAGCGTGGCGCGCTTGCGGCCGATGTACTGCGCCAGGATGCCCAGCGGAAACCGCATCAGCGCTCCCGCAAAAATGGGGATGGACAGCATCATGCCCATCTGGGTGGGTGAGAGCTGGAAGCTCTCGCGGATGAACGGCGCCATCGCACCGTTGATGACCCACACCGCGCAGGAAAAGCCGAAGTACAGAAACGACGCCCACAGCGTGGGCGCGTGGCCGGATTTGAGGAACTCTCTGAAGTAATGCATGGGTGTGAGTGCAAAGGGCTGAGGGGGTGACCCCTTCGCCCGGCCAGAAAACAAAAAGGCGTCCACACGGACCGCGCGGGCTGACCAGCCCCAACGCACTCCATGAAGACGCCAACGTCCTGTTCGCCCAATCCGCCATTGCACCGGGCTGACACGCGGCCAGCGTTGGCCGCGCCTTATGGCAAGCAATGGCTATGCCAGTGCCGATATGGGAGAGGGATTGTGAGGAAATTGCCAGAAAGCGCTTGTGAGTTAAGCACTGCCAGCTATCAAAAATGAAGTGTATTTTCTGCCGGATGCTCACTTTGGTGCATTGCAGCGGAGTGCGACGCACAGTGTTGGTGTTGCGCACTGAGTTGGTGAGTTCGCGATGGAGATGCCATTTTTCTGTTTCAAATCCATGGCCTTCGTCATAGGATGTATTCGGCTTTTCCACTGCCGTGTTGCCCGGTCAGGGAGCGACAAGGCGTCTACGAAATGGGGTTCCCATGCGCGTCAATCTGCCGGTCAGCCAGCACGAATATGCGTTTCCCAAGGGCCAGACTCTGGTGTCCACCACGGACCTCAAGGGCCGCATCCTGTACTGCAACCCGATGTTCATCGAGGTCAGCGGCTACGAAAAGGAAGAGTTGCTGGGCCAGCCCCACAACATCGTGCGACACCCCGACATGCCCGAGGAGGCCTACCGCGACATGTGGGAGACCATCGCCAAAGGCATCCCCTGGTCGGCCCCGGTCAAGAACCGGCGCAAGGACGGTACGTTTTACTGGGTGATGGCCAACGTCACCCCGCTCATGCAGGGCGACCAGCCCACGGGTTACATGTCGGTGCGCACCGAAGCCACGCGCGAACAGATCCAGGCGGCCGAGTCGCTGTACAAGCAGATGCAGGCCGAAAAGCAGGCGGGCACGCTGGTGCACCGGCTGTCGGCCGGGCAACTGGTCAAAGACACCCTGTGGGGCCGTGTAGCCCGGGCTTTGGCGCTGGGGCCCATGGGCAAGATGATGGTGTGTACCTTGCTGCTGGTGGTGGCCTCGTGGTGCGCTGCCTTGCTGGGCGGGCACACGCTGTCGCTGGCGTCAGGGGCCGCGTGGCTGGGAGTGGTGGTGCTGGCGCTGGGCATGGCGGTCTACCTGCACCAGGTCACGGTGGCGCCGTTGTCGCAGATGCTGCTGTGGGCCAACCGCATGGCCGCGGGCGACCTTACCCAGAAGATATCGGCGTCGCGCAGCGACACGGTGGGCCAGCTGCAAAAGGCGCTGGCGCAGCTCAACGTGAACCTGCTGTCCATCGTGCGCGACGCGCGGCAGGAGAGCGAGCACATGCAGGTCTCCACCCGCGAGATTGCCCAGGGCAACCAGGACCTGTCGTCGCGCACCGAGGCGCAGGCCAGCAACCTGCAGCAGACAGCAGCGTCGATGGAGGAAATCACCGGCACCGTCAAGCAAACCGCCGAATCCGCGCGCCAGGCCACGGTGCTGGCGACCCAGGCCACCCAGGTCACCGAGCGCAGCAGTGCCGCTGTGGACGGTGTGGCCAGCACCATGAAGCAGATCCAGGCCGCGTCCGGCCGCATCAGCGAGATCACGCAGCTGATCGACTCCATTGCCTTCCAGACCAACATCCTTGCCCTCAACGCCGCAGTGGAGGCTGCGCGCGCCGGGGACCAGGGGCGGGGCTTTGCGGTGGTGGCCTCCGAGGTGCGCAGCCTGTCGCACCGCACGCTCTCGGCCGCCAAGGAGATCCGGCAGCTCATCGACGACTCGGCCACCAAGGTGACCGAGGGCCATGAAAAAACCGACGCTGCGCAGAAAACCATGACCGAGTCGCTGGAGCTGGTGCGCCGGGTCAACACACTGATTGGCGAGATCCACAGCGCCTCCAACGAGCAGCTCAGCGGCATCTCGCAGGTCAACTCGGCCGTGGCGCAGCTCGATACCATCACGCAGCAGAACGCCGCGCTGGTGGAAGAGAACGCCGCCTCGGCCATGCAGCTCAATGGCCAGGCGCAGACCATGACCGAGACGGTGCAGGTGTTCCGCATCGACGCGTCGGCACCCACCCAGTCGCGCGATGCTGTGGCGCTGCGCAAGGAGATGAAGGCCTCATCCAGCAGCAGGGCCCTGGCGGCGGCCTGAGGGCCCAATCAACCACACGCGCTACAGCGCGCGATGACGGTGTTGTCTCCCCTATGGTCCGCCCGCTCCCAGTGCCGAGGGCGTTGGCCCGTTGCGCGACCGCTTTCGGTGGGTTGTGGATTTCGATCAGCGGCAGATCGCCAATGACTGTGTTGCGCACCGCGTGCATGGACTCATTCAGTTCAAAGGGCAAGAGACAAAACCGGTGGTTGGGTTGATCGTGATGGAGTGGTGCGGGGTGGATGTTGAAGTGAGACAATATGTTGACTTGATTGCCGCGCGGTTGCAGTCTGCATAACCCACTAAAAACTCACGCATGCACCACCCTGATTCCAAAGCACAGATCGCCCGCATGGAGCTGGCTAACCGGTTGTTTTTTCGGCTGTATCAATGTGCGAACTTGTTGCATAAAACCGGTTCGCGAGCGGTGGAGAGCGAGGGGCTGACCACGCAGCAATGGGCGGTGCTGGGTGCCCTTTCGCGCGAAGAAGCGCAGCAGGGTATGGGGGTGAACGAGCTGGCGCGTTACCTGTTGGTCAGCCGCCAGAACCTCGCGGGGGTGATTGGACGCCTGGAGCGCGATGGCCACATCTGTATGGAGACCGATGAGAAGGACCGCCGCTCCCGCCTGATCAAGATGACCGAGTCCGGACGCATGACGTGGCTGGTCAAGGCCCGGCCCAAGATCGATGCCTATTACGAGCAGGCGCTGGACGAATTCTCGGTGGGAGACATCACCCACACGCTGCACTACCTGCTCAAGCTGCTGGACAACATGCAGCGCCTGGATACTGGCGCTGAGTCCGAGGGCTGAGCCTGCCAAGGACTTCCCGCTGCCGGTTGGGGGCAACCGGGGCCTTCAGCTCAGCGATGTTCGAATGCGGGGGCGCGTTTGTCGAGGAACGCGTGCATGCCTTCGTGGGCGTCGGCACTGGCAAAGCGCTCGTACAGCGCATGGCGCTCAAACAGAATGCCTTCGGTCAGCGGGCTTTCCCAGGCGCGGTTGATCGATGCCTTGATGGCCATGAGTGCGGGCAGCGAGAAGCCGGCAATCTGCGCCGCGAGGGTGAGCGTGCGGTCCAGTAACTCGGCGTCGGGTACGACGCGCGAGACCAGACCATAGCGGTCGGCCTCTTGCGCATCGAGCATGCGGCCCGACAGACACATGTCCATCGCTTTGGCCTTGCCGATGGCGCGCGGCAGGCGCTGCGTGCCCCCCGCGCCCGGCAGCATGGCGAGCTTGATTTCAGGCAGCGCGAACCGGGCTGATTCAGCGGCAACGATGATGTCGCAGGCCAGGGCCAGCTCACAGCCGCCGCCCATGGCAAAGCCTGCCACGGCCGCCAGCACCGGTTTGCGTACTTGGCGAATGGTCTCCCAGTTGCGGGTGATGAAGGCGCCCCGGTACACATCCATGAACGACCAGTCGGCCATGGCTGCAATGTCGGCACCGGCCGCAAATGCCTTGGTGCTGCCGGTGAGGACGATGGCGCCGACATCGTCTTCCGCATCGAAGGCCAGCAGGGCGGCGCCCAGCTGGTCCATCAGGGTGTCGTTGAGTGCGTTGAGCTGCTGGGGCCTGTGGAGCGTGATCACGCCCACCCGGCCCCGGGTTTCCGTCAGTACCAAAGCATCATTCATGGTGGGTGTGGCGGGTGGCCGGGTCAGTCGATGTTGATCTTGGCTTCCTGGATCAGGCCAGACAGCAGCTTGGTCTCTTCGGTCAGAAGGGTGCGGAACTCGGCGTTGTCCAGGCCCACGGGCTCGGCGCCCAGCGATTCATAGCGGTTCTTGGTGCTGGGCAGGGCCAGCACCTTGGCGATCTCCCGGGCCATGCGGGCCGTGACGTCTGCAGGCGTGCCATTGGGGGCCCACATGCCAAACCAGATGTCCAGCTCCGCACCCTTGAAGCCGAGCTCTGCCAGCGTGGGTACATCCGGGAAGAACGACGACCGCTTGGCCCCCGCCACTGCCAGCATGCGTACCTTGCCTGCGCGCACGTGCGGGAACGCAATGCCTGGGTCAAAGACATAGTCCGCCTGGTTGGCCATCACATCCTGCAATGCAGGCGCTGCGCCCCGGTAAGGGATGTGCGTTGCAAACACGCCGGTGACCTTCTTGAACAACTCGCCCGCCAGGTGCGGTGGCGTGCCGGGGCCTGCGGAGGAGTACGACAGTTTGCCCGGGTTGGCGCGGGCATAGGCCACAAACTCCCTGGCGTCCTTGAAGGTGGACTGGGGCTTGACCACCAAGTACATCTGGCTGCGGCCCACGCCCGCGATGGGCGTGAGGTCCTTGGCCGGGGCAATGCTCTGCTTGAAGAGGAAAGGGTTGGCCGTTTCGAACGAAGTAGGCGCAATCAGGAAGGTGTGGCCGTCTGCAGGTGCGCGAATCACTTCGGCCGCTGCCACGTTGCCGCTGGCGCCAGGTTTGTTGTCCACCACAACGGGCTGGCCCAGTGCTTCGGTGAGCGACTGGGCCATGACGCGTGCCATCACATCGGTGGTGCCGCCTGGGGCAAAGCCGACCACGATCTTGACTGGCTTGGTGGGCCAGGCCTGCGCATGCGCCGTGCCGATGGCGCCCAGGACACAGAGTGCCAGGGCGGCAGACTGGATGAGGCGTCTGCGGATGGGGGAAGGTTGGCGTGTAAGCATGTCGTTGTCTCCTGCTGGTTTGTTGTGTAATAGTGATTGACGGGAAAACGGTGGCAACCTTCAGGCAACCTGTTCGCGCAGCATTTCGCGCAGCTTGAACTTCTGGATCTTTCCGGACGGTGTGGCTGGCATCACGTCTCGCACGATCAGGCGCTCGGGGATGTACTGCACGGCAATCTTCTGGTCCTTGAGGAACTGCACCAGGCTTGGCAGGTCGATGGTCTGCCCGGGCTTGGGCACCACCACGGCGCAGGCCCGCTCGCCCAGGCGCTCGTCGGGGTAGGCCACGATGGCCGCCATGGCGATGGCGGGGTGGCGGTAGAGCAGCGACTCGACTTCAACCACTGGAATGTTCTCGCCGCCGCGGATGATCACGTCCTTGCTGCGGCCCGTGATGCGCAGGTAGCCGCGCTCGTCGATGCGGGCTAGGTCGCCGGTGTCGAACCAGTCGTCGGCGTCGGTGGCGTTCAGATGCGCGCGGTGCAGGTAGCCGCCAAAGTTGGAGCATGAGCGCAGCAGCAGCTTGCCGGGCTCGCCCGGCGGCAGGGCGTTGCCGTCCACATCCACCACCTTGATCTCCACGCCAGGCAGTGGGCAGCCATCGGTGTTGAAAGAGCGTTCATCGTCGTCCTCCAGACGGGTGAGCGTGACAGCGCCGTTCTCGGTCATGCCCCAAGCCGAGACGATCTTGGCGCCCAGCGCCTTGCGCGCCTGTTCCACCAGCGGACCAGGGATGGGCGCGCCAGCGCACAAAAAGGTGCGCAGGCTGGGTACGGCTACGCCGCTGTCGGCCACCGTACGCGCCAGATCGGTGAGGAACGGCGTGGAGGCCATGGTGAAGCTGGCCTTCTCTGCATTGATCAGTGCAATGGCCTTGGTGGGCTCCCACACGTCCTGTAGCACTGCACTGGCCTGTAGGAGGATGGGCATGATCAGGCCGTACATGAAGCCCGTCTGGTGTGCCATGGGCGAGGCCATCAACACCACGTCGTCGGCACCCAGGTGCAAGCGCTCGGCGTACGGGATGATGTTGGCCATCACGGTGTTGGCCGAGTGCATAACGCCCTTGGGCTCGCCCGTGGTGCCCGACGTGTAGATGAGCTGGGTGACTTCGTCGGGGCCGGGGCGGTGGGCGGTCAGGATGGCTTGCGCATCGGGCTGCTGTTCCCATTCGGGAGCGCTGAGCAGGGCGTCAAAGCTGTTGGCACCACTGCCACCGACCACCACCACATGCTTGAGGTGCGGCATGGCGGGCTGAAGGGCGGTGATCATTTGCTCAAAATCAAAGCCCCGAAAGGTTTGGGGCGCAATCACCACCTTGGCCTCGCCATGTTGCAGCATGAACGAGAGTTCGCGCTCGCGAAAGATGTGCATCAGCGGGTTCATTACGGCACCGATGCGCGAGCAGGCCAGGTAGGTCAGCGTGAACTGCCACCAATTGGGCAACTGGCACGCCACGACGTCGCCCCGGCCCACGCCCAGGCGCGATAGGCCCACGGCAATGCGATCAGCCATGCGTGCCAACTCGCGGTAGGTAAAGCGGGTGGTGGCTCCCGTTTCCACTTGCAGCGCGGTCAGCGCCAGCTTGTCGGGGCAGGTGGCCACGCAGGCGTCCAGCGCATCGTTGATGGTGCGGTCACGCCAGTGGCCTTCGGCCACCCGCTGCGTGCGGCGCGGGGGGAGCAGTACAGCGTCAAATTCCATGGTCTTGTCTCCTGGTGTTGTTGTGGGTGATCCGTGGCCTGCGGTGAGCTGTGGTGACTTGGGGGGGCGCTCAGGCAGGCACAAACTTGCGGCCGGCTCGGGCGCGGGCGATGATGGTTTTCATGATCTGCGCCGTGCCGTCTCCGATCTGGAAGCCCAGCACGTCGCGCAGGCGCTGCTCCATCAGTCCGCGGTCGTAGCCGCCGTGGCCAAAGCACAGCAGGCATTGGTGGATCACGTCGTAGGCCAGCTTGGGGCCCCACCACTTGGCCATGCCGGCTTCTGCGGTGTGCGGCAGGCCCTTGTCCTTGAGCCACAGGCCCTGCAGGCACAGCAGGCGAGCGCCTTCGACCTCGGTGTCGTACTGCGCCAGAGGATGCGTCACGCCCTGGAACGCCGACAGCGGCTGGCCGAAGGCCTGGCGCTGGGTGATGTATTCCCAGGTTTCCTCCAGTGCCACGCGCGCCACGGCCAGGCATTGCAGACCGATGAGCGAGCGCGAGAAGTCAAAGCCGTGCATTACCTGCACGAAGCCCTTGTTCTCGTCGCCCAGGCGGTGGCTGATGGGCACGCGCACGTTCTCGAAAAAGATCGAGCCGCGGCCAATGGCGCGTTGGCCATGGCAGTCAAAGCGGTTGGTGGTGATGCCAGGTGTATCCATGGGCACCAGCACGGCGGTCACCCCATGCGCGGCCTGCTCGGGTGTGCCGGTGCGACCAAACACCACGGTGATGTCAGCCTGGTCGGCGGCGGAGATGGAGGTCTTTTCACCGTTGATGACGTAATGGTCGCCATCGCGGTCGATCTTCAGGCGCAGGTTGGCGGCGTCGGAGCCGCCACGCGGCTCGGTCAGGGCGATGGCGCAGATCGCTTCGCCTTGAATAAGTTTCTGCAGCCAGGGGCCGACCACGTCAGGGTTGCCATACTTGGACAGGATCTGCGCGTTGAGCGATGCCAGCAGATTCAGGTACGAGAAGCTCAGGTCGGCGCGGGCAATCTCTTCGTGGATCACGCCCGCAGCCAGACACCCCATGCCCAGTCCGCCGAACTGCTCGGGCAACTCCGGCACGATGAACCCGAGCGAGCCCATTTCACGCAGCAGGGCGCGGTCCAGCACCCGGGTCTTGTCGCGCTCCAAAAAGCCAGGTGCGACCTTCTCCTGCGCAAAGCGGCGCACCGTTTCAGCCAGGGCCTGCAGGTCTTCGTTGATGTACGGGTTCGGGTTCATCGTTCTTCTCCGGCGGTTGCTTACTTCACGTACTTGCGGAATTCGGGCTTGCGCTTCTCTTTCAAAGCGTTCACGCCTTCTCGCGACTCTTCGGTGTCGTAGTACAGCTTGAGCGCATACATGCCCAGGCCCGCAATGCCGGCCTGGTGGGCGGTGTCTGCGTTGAAGCTGCGCTTTGCAATGGCCAGCGCGGTGGGGCTGCGCTCGCACAGCTCTTCACCAATTTTTTGCACTTCTGCATCCAGCTCTTCGTGCGGGAAGCAGAAGTTGGCAAGGCCCATGGCCACGGCCTCGGCGCCGCTGTAGCGGCGGTTGAGGTACCAGATCTCGCGCGCTTTCTTTTCTCCGACGACCCGGGCCAGGAAAGCCGTGCCGTAGCCGGGGTCCACTGAGCCCATCTTGGGACCGACTTGACCGAACTGCGCCTTGTCGGAGCAGATGGTCAGGTCACAGATGGTGGCCAGCACGTTGCCGCCGCCGATCGCAAAACCTTGCACGCGGGCGATCACGGGCTTGGGCACGTCGCGGATGGCGGTGTGCAGCTCTTCCATAGGCAGCCCAATGGTGCCGCGGCCGTCGTAGTTGCCGCTGTGGGCCGATTGGTCGCCGCCAGTGCAGAAGGCGCGATCGCCAGCGCCGGCCAGCACGATGGCACCCACATCACGGTCATAGCCGGCCTTGTTCAGCGCCTTGATGATTTCGTCGCAGGTCTGACCGCGAAAGGCGTTCATCTTGTCGGGCCGGTTGATGGTGATCCAGGCCACGCCGTTGCGCACTTCGTACAGGATGTCTTCGAAATTCATGGTGTTCTCTCGGTAAAGGTAAGGAGGTATCCGGGGATCAACCGTGCATGGTCAGGCCGCCCGACACGCTGATGACCTGGCCGGTGATGAAGCCCGCGTCATCGCTGCCAAAGAAGGCAATGGCGCTGGCCAGGTCATCGGGCTGGCCCAGGCGGCCCAGGGGGATGGCGCTGCGAAACGCTTCCAGCAGCTTGGCGGGGTCGCGGGCGCCTTCAGCCACACCGGCCAGCAGTGCGGTGTCGGTGGGGCCGGGGCAGACCACGTTGACGGTGATGTTCTGGCGGGCGTGCTCCCGGGCCAGCGTCTTGGACAAGGCCACCAGCCCTCCCTTGCACGCGGAGTACACCGCCTCGCCGGACGAACCACCGCGCGCCGCATCGGACGCGATGTTGACGATGCGGCCCTTCTTGCGCTCTGCCATGCCGGGCAGCACGGCGTGCAGCATGTGCAGGGCGCCCGTCAGGTTGATGGCAATGAGCTTGTCCCACTCGGCAGGCACGGTCTTGGTGAAAGGCTTGAACACATCCCAGCCGGCGTTGTTGACCAGTACATCGATGGGTCCCAGGGCAGCTTCGGCCGCTGCCACGGCGGTATCTACCTGGGTGCGCTGGGTGATATTGCACTGGAAGGCCTGGGCCACGCCCCCTGCAGCCTGGATGCCTTCGGCCACTTTCTGCGCAGCCTCCAGGTTCATGTCGAACACAGCCACCTTGGCACCTTCTTCGGCAAAGCGGCGGCTGGTGGCCCCACCAATGCCGCCGCCGCCGCCGGTCACGATCACGGTCTTTCCATTCAGATTGCGCATGGTTCTCTCCTGAGTAGTTCGGGGCACACCCCCTGCTACAACAGCAGAAGGCAATTAAGACAACATATTTGCTTATCGTAATGATGCAAATTGAATGTGTCAAACAGTTGTCGTTTGTGGCGAGGTAAGTGTTAACCCGAATTTTTCCCAGAAATCGATAGATTTATCGGTAGATAAGAGCACCTTTGATAAAAAATTTTTGTTGCCTTTGTGAAAATATATTGTCTTAAATTGGAGTGAGAGCTCTGTGCGCTGACTCCGAGTCGCATGCTGGGTAGGAGGTACCGCCGCGACGGCGTGCGCTGCGTGACTGTCAGGGTCTCGTCCCGTCTGCAGGGCCGGTAGGAGGCGTGAGCTCAAAGGTGGGCAAAGTGGGGGGTGCGCACGCGACGGTTGTGGCGTGCGACGGCGCTCACCCTGGCCTGAGCGATAGTGAGGGAGTGGGTTGTCTGCGCGAGACGAGCGACCGTGTTGCCGCCGGGTCTTGGCGTAGGTCTGGGCGGCGCTGTGGCTTCCGGTGGGCGCCGCGGAGAGAGGGGTCAGGTGCTCTCGCGCACCGTCAGCTCAAACCCCAGATTCACCGAGTTGTACTCTGGCACCTCGCCGCGCATCAGCGTCAGCAGCATGCGTGCGCTGGCCTCGCCCACGGCGGAGCGTGGCGTGTGGACCGTGGTCAGCGGCGGCAGCATCTGGTCGCTGCCTGCCAGGTCGTTGAAGCCCGCAATGGCCACTTGGCCGGGCACCGACAGACCCAGGCGCTGCGCGGCCAGCAGGCCGCCCTGGGCCAAGTCGTCATTGCAGAAGAACACGGCATCGACACCGGGGCGGGTGCGCAGCAGCTCTTCCAGCAGTTCGCCACCCAGCCGCATCGATGAGGGCTGCGGGCTCAGCAGCTCCAGCTTGGGGTCGTACAGGCCGGCTTCGCGCAGACAGCGGCGGTAGCCCTCTGCGCGCTGCATGGTGCGGGGGTCCAGCTGGGCGGCTACAAAAGCGATCTTTTGGTAGCCACGCGCCAGCAGGTGGTCCGTCATGCTGTGGCCTGCATCCTGCTGCGAAAACCCCACGCAGAACACGCCGGGGGCCGAGGTCATCTCCATCAGGTGCACGCAGGGCACGCCGCTGGCGGCAATCAGGTGGCGCGCGGCCTCGGTGCGGTCAAAGCCGGTGACCAGCAGCCCGGCCGGACGGTGCGCGAGGTAGGTGCGCAGCAGCTGCTCCTCCTCTTGCGGGTCGTAGTGCGTGACGCCGATCAGCGCCTGGTAGCCCTGCGGGAACAGCGTGCGATGCACGGCCTCCAGCACGTCCACAAACAGCGCGTTGGACAGCAGCGGCACCAGCACAGGCACCTGCACGCTGCGCTGTGAAGCGAGTGCGCGCGCTGCGGGGTCGGGCACATAGCCCAATTGCTCAGCGGCGACTTTTACGCGCTGCACCAGTTCTTGCGCCACGCCGCGTTCTCCCCGCAGGGCGCGGGAGGCAGTGATGGGGCTGACCTCGGCGGCCTTGGCCACGTCGCTCAGCGTGATGCGGCCGCTGGAGCGGCGTTTGGCGTCGGGTTTTGTCTCGGGTTTGTTCAAGGGTTAACCCTCACGGGGCTGGGGATGGATCTGGTTAGGATAGCGCTGTCCAAACTCTTGGGCAAGGCAACGCCAGCCATTTGGGATCAAGTTGCTCAGCTTGCCACAGTTTGTGCGGCATCCAGACCGGGTGCCTTTTTTATGGATTGTTTGGATAGCGCTACCAATATGAGTTTTCAAGCGTCACCCGCTTTTGTGGTCGTCATGGGCGTGGCGGGCTGCGGCAAGTCGAGCCTGGGTTCTGCCCTGGCACAGGCCGAGAGCCTGCCCCTGATCGAAGGGGACGACCACCACAGCCCCACGAGCCGCGAAAAGATGCGCCAAGGCATTGCACTGACCGATGCAGACCGGGAAGGCTGGCTGACCACCTTGGGGCAACTGCTGCAAGCCCAGCCCCAGGGCGCGGTGTTGACCTGCTCGGCGCTCAAGAAGGTCTACCGGGACCGCTTGCGCAACGCGTGCCCCGGGCTGCGTTTCGTCTTTCTGGAGATCGACCGCGCGAGCGCAGGCCAACGCGTGGCCGCCCGTGCGGGCACCCACTTTTTCTCCAGCGCCTTGGTGGACAGCCAGTTCGCCACGCTGGAATCCCCCGTGGGCGAGGCGGGCGTGCTGCGCCTGGATGCATTGCTGGACCTGCCCACGCTGCAACAGCAAGCCTCGGCCTGGCTGGCCACGAAGGAGACCGCATGAGTTCCCCCGCACAACAAGCCGTGCCGCAGAGCCGCTTTGCGCGGATCTCCCAGGTGCTCATGGCCAGCTGCCTGGGTGTGATGGCCGTGGCCGTGTTCATCAACGTGGTGCTGCGCTACGGCTTTGGCAGCGGCGTGGCAGCCAGTGAAGAACTGTCGCGCCTGTTGTTCGTCTGGATGGTGTTCATCGGTGCCGCAGCGGCCTATCCGGCAGGCGAACACATGGCCTTCACCAGCCTGGCAGGCCTGCTGGCTAAGCGCCCGGTGGCCTTTGGCCTGCTGACCGCCGTGATCCGGCTGCTGGTGATCACCGCCAGCGCGATGCTGGCCTGGGGTGCCTGGCAGCAGGTGGTGGTGGGCATGGGCAGCCGCTCGGTCGTCATGGCCTACCCCGCTGCGCTGCTGCCGCTGCCGGCCTTTTTGTGCGCGGTGGCCATTGGTGTGATGGCAACCGTCGAATTGATTCAACGCAAGCCGCTGGACCTCGGTCATGGCGCTGAGGTGGAGTGACCATGGGACCCGAAGCGCAGGCTTTTCTTGTTTTTTCGCTGGGCATGCTGGTGCTGATGGGCACCGGCATGAACATGGGCCTCGCCCTGGTGCTCACGGGCGCAGGCATGGCCTGGGTGCTCGACTTCTGGGATGCGCAGTTGCTCGCACAGAACCTGGTGGCCGGGGTGGACAGCTTTCCGCTCCTGGCCGTGCCCTTCTTCATCCTGGCGGGTGAGTTGATGAACTCAGGCGGCATCAGCCGCCGCATCATCGACATGGCGCAGGCCTGGGTGGGGCACATCCGGGGCGGGCTGGGCTATGTGGCCATTGGTGCTGCGGTGCTGATGGCGAGCATGAGCGGGTCGGCCCTGGCCGACACCGCCGCGCTGGCCACCATCCTGCTGCCCATGATGCGCCAGCAGGGCTACCCCATGAACACGTCTGCCGGGCTGATTGCCTCGGGCGGCATCATCGCGCCGATCATTCCGCCGTCCATGCCCTTTGTGATCTACGGTGTGACGACCAACACCTCGATCTCGGCGCTGTTCGTGTCGGGCATCGTGCCGGGGCTGATGATGGGCGTGGGTCTCATCTTTGCCTGGCGCTGGGTGTTGCGCGACATGGACCTGCCAAAGGGCGAGCCCCTGCCCATCCAGGACCGCTTGCGGGCCACCGTGCGCGCCTTCTGGGCGATGCTGATGCCGCTCATCATCATCGGCGGTATGAAGACCGGCGTGTTCACGCCCACCGAGGCCGCCGTGGTGGCTGCGTTCTATGCGCTGGTGGTGGCCTTGTTCATCCACCGCGAGATGAAGCTTGCCGACATCTACGGCGTGCTGGTGCGGGCGGCCAAGACGACCTCCATCGTGATGTTTTTGTGTGCTGGTGCCCAAGTGGCCAGCTACATGATCACGCTGGCCGACCTGCCCAATGTGCTGACGAACTGGCTGGGCCCGCTGGTGGAGAACCCGCGCCTCTTGATGGCTGTGATGATGATCGTGCTGGTGCTCATCGGCACGGCGCTGGACCTCACGCCCACCATCCTGATCTTTGCGCCCGTGATGCTGCCCATCGCCGTCAAGGCGGGGATTGACCCGGTGTATTTCGGCCTGATGTTCGTGCTCAACGGCGCCATCGGCCTCATCACCCCGCCGGTGGGCACGGTGCTCAACGTGGTGGCCGGGGTGGGGCGCATCTCGATGCACAGCGTCATCAAGGGCGTGAACCCGTTTCTTATCACCTACGTGCTGATCCTGGCGCTGCTGGTGGTCTTCCCGCAGATCGTGACTGCGCCCGTCGTCTGGCTGCGCTAGCCGTTTGCCTGCTCCTCTTCCCCGTTTTTCTTGCCAATGGAGACAACCATGAAAACTTTCCGTCGCACCCTGCTGGCCGCCCTGTCGGTCGCTGCCATCACCTGCTCGTTCCAGGCCGCAGCCCAAGACTTCAAGCCGCGCATCATCCGTTTTGGCTACGGCCTCAACGAGGACTCCAACCAGGGCCGGGCCACCAAACTGTTTGCCCAGGAAGTGGAAAAGGCCTCGGGCGGCAAGATGAAGATTCGCGCCATAGGTGCTGCTGCGCTGGGCTCTGACGTGCAGATGCAGCAGGCCCTGATCGGCGGCGCGCAGGAGATGATGGTGGGCTCCACGGCCACGCTGGTGGGCATCACCAAGGAAATGGCGATCTGGGACACGCCGTTCCTGTTCAACAACGCCAAGGAAGCCGACGTGGTGCTCGATGGCCCCGTGGGCCAGAAGGTGATGGACAAGCTGCAGGAAAAGGGCCTGGTGGGCCTGGTGTACTGGGAGAACGGTTTCCGCAACCTCACCAACAGCAAGCGCCCGGTCAACAAGCTCGAAGACATGGACGGCATCAAGCTGCGCGTGATGCAGAACAACGTGTTCCTCGACAGCTTCAAGACCCTGGGTGCCAACGCTGTGCCGCTGCCGTTCTCCGAACTCTTTACCGCGCTGGAAACCAAGACGGTGGACGGCCAGGAGAACCCCTACAACACCATCCTGTCGAGCAAGTTCTATGAGGTGCAGAAGTACCTCACGGTGACCAACCACGTCTACAGCCCCTGGATCGTGCTGGTCAGCAAGAAGTACTGGGATGGCCTGTCGAAGGCTGAGCAGAAGGTGCTGCTCGACGCCGCCAAGAAGAGCCGCGACTTCGAGCGCCAGGACACGCGTGCCGAGGCCGACAAGGCGCTGGCCGACCTCAAGGGCAAGGGCATGCAGGTCAACGAACTGCCCGCCGCCGAAGCCAACCGCATGCGCGAAAAGCTCAGCGCCGTGAACGCCAGCATTGCCGCCAACGTGGGCGAGGGCTTGTGGAAGGAAGTGCAAGGGGCCGTGGCCCAGGCGCGCGCTGGCAAGTAAATCGGGGTGGACGCCATTGGCAGCCTTTGAGCTGTCGATGGCAGGCTTCGAACCTCTCCGTGTCGCGAAGCGCCATGAAAAAGGCCGAGGCCCCTGTTGGGGCCTCGGCCTTTTGGCATTTGCAATCTTTCATCTGCACCGAAGTGCAGGCCGGTCCAATTACAGGGAGCCGATTTCGCCGGAAGAGATCTGGCCAGTGCGCACAGCTTCAGCAGCCTGGGCACGCACAGCAGCACGGTCAGCGGTGGACTTGTAGGTCACCACACGCGAACCAGCGGGTTCAATGCTGCGTGTTTGAGCCACGGTAGCGGCTTCGGCTTGCACTTCAGCGCGGGTGCGGTTGGTTTCGAACTTGGTGGCGAATTGCGAAGCATCGGCTTCGTCAGCCTGGGCACCAAAAGAGGCGAAAGCAGCAACAGCAGCGATGGAGAGGAAACGGGCAGTCTTGTTCATGATGAAACTCCTATGAAATTCGAAAAATGGGAACGAGGTGTCTGGAATACGCGGTGGGTGAAGCTGTGGATTCAAAAAATTGAATCAACCGCCTTCAGCAGGGCCCACGCGGCCAGTGCGCATGGCTTGTGCGGCAGCTTCGGCACGCACGGCAGCGCGGTCAGCCGTGGACTTGTAGGTCACCACGCGGGAGCCTGCGGGCTCTTGGCTGCGCATTTGCACAGCCGTAGCGGCTTCGGCGATCACTTCGGCGCGGGTGCGGCTGGTTTCGAATTGGGTGGCGAACTGCGAAGCGTCGGCTTCGTCGGCCTGGGCACCGAAAGAAGCGAAAGCAGCAACAGCGGCGATAGACAGGAAACGTGCGGTGTTGTTCATGATGGAAATCCTTGAAGTTAAAAAAGCGTCTCAAAAAACCGGGTGAAGATCAGAAACGACTCGCTTCGCACCGGGTTCGGTGAGTCGCCTTGCGGGTTCGGCTCATCGATGGGATGAACTGTACGCCGGTGCTGTTCAGAGAAAAACCACTGAGTCGCGAACTAACTGTTCCAGTATTGGAAACAATCTTCCGGGCCGTCTGCCGTGTCTGCCTGCCCTCGGAACCCTGGCGGTTTGCCATGGAATCCGCCGGGCGCTGGCAGGCAACAGATGCCGCAGAGGTGAACGTGGTCGGTGCGTTGAACATGGGCTCCATCGTGCCGGGGCAGGCCGGGGGCGTCGTCTCGCCGCGGTTTCGCTTCTTTTCAGTTTGTTTCGCGCGAGGCGGTATGCAACTGCGCAGAAACATCCGTTGCATTCGCCGTGCAACAGATGATCAAAAAGCGCCGCACATGGGGCTTGCGCGGGTTGCGCCCA
This sequence comes from Acidovorax delafieldii, assembly GCF_007993815.1. Taxonomy (GTDB): domain Bacteria; phylum Pseudomonadota; class Gammaproteobacteria; order Burkholderiales; family Burkholderiaceae_C; genus Acidovorax; species Acidovorax delafieldii. The sequence goes on along the minus strand of NZ_VJWE01000014.1, from coordinate 361,803 downwards.
CGGGGCTTATGGGCTGAAATCTCCCTGTGCCCGTTTCCGTTTTCACGAGGGAGGTTTCCATGACCGCAGTCGCCAAGATTCTTCAGTCCAAACCCGATGCCACCGTCCATACCATCAGCCCTGCTGCTTCCGTGCTGGACGCCCTCCAACTCATGGCTGACAAGGGCATTGGCGCGCTCATCGTGACCGAGGGCGCGTCCATCGTCGGCATCTTCACCGAGCGGGACTACGCCCGAAAAATCGCCCTCATGGGGCGCACTTCAGCCGTCACCCAGGTCAAGGATGTGATGACCTCGGCCGTGATGTTTGTGCGCCCGGACCAGACCAGCGAGCAGTGCATGCAGCTCATGAGCAACAACCGCCTGCGCCACCTGCCCGTGGTGGACAACGGCAAGCTGGTGGGCATGATTTCCATTGGCGACCTGGTCAAGGACATCATCTCCGAGCAGAAATTCATCATTGAGCAGTTGGAGAACTACATCACCGGGGGGCACTGACTGAATTCAGCTCAGCTCCCGCAAAGGGCCAAGAACGCCACTTCCGTCACGGCACTCAACCACCCGTGTGTGACCAAGGTGGTACCACAATGGTTTCCCCCGGTAAACCTGACTCGTGGCGTTCCACCATCATGCGATACGCGGTCTCCAGGTCATGGGTGAATCGCCGTCCGTCGAAGAGGGGTGACAGTGAGCGCTGCGCGTGGAGCACCGTGCGGTACGCCGTGAGTGCTTCTCGGTGGTTTGCAAGATGAATGGCTGTGGCTTCATATTCTTGCTGCGTCTGCGTAATCAAGCTGTCCAGGTTCACGGCGGTGAGCAGGCTGGCGGCCACGCGGGCAGCGAACGATTGGCCCGCCAGCGTCAGTACAGGTAAACCAGCCCACAACGCATCGCTGGCAGTGGTGTGAGCGTTATAGGGCAGGGTGTCCAGGAAGAGGTCCGCAGCTCCGTGGCGGGCCAGATGCTCGTCTGCCGGTAGGCGTGACGCGAACACCAGGCGGTCTGATCTGATGCCTCGGCGCTCTGCTTCCTTACGCAGATTTTCAGCTGCCGCATCGTTGTCCTTGAAAAGCCACAAAACACTTCCCGGTACTGCTTGCAGGATGCGCATCCAGCTGTCGAAGGTATCTGGCAGGATCTTGTAGTTGTTGTTGAAGCAACAGAACACGAATGCGTCCTCTGGCAGGCCCAATTCGGTGCGCGTGAACTGGCGTGAGGAGATCACCCGCTGGCTGTTGTTCACTTGGTAGCTGTGCGGCATGTAGACCGGCTTTTCCGTGAAGAATCGCTGCTTGTCTGATGGAATGACGATTTCATCCGCGATGACGTAGTCCATGTAATCCGCGCCGGTGGTGCCCGGATAGCCGAGGTAGCTGACCTGGATGGGAGCGCAGCGTTCGGCAAAAAGGCCCAATCGCCCGTCCATGGTGAATCCCTTGAGATCTACGGCGATGTCAATGTTCAGCGACCTGCTCAGCGCTGCGGCTTCCTTGTCCGTCAAGCCGCTGATGTCGTGAAATCCATCCACACTTTGGACCACTTTTTCTCTGGCAGCGTCATAACGTTGAGGTCCCAGGGAGAAAGCATGTATCTCGAATCGTTCTCGATCGTGGCTGTCCAGCAGTTCCATCATCAGGTGCGTGGTGGCATGATGAAAATAGTCGGCGGAAAAGTAGCCGACACGGATTTTCCCCGGCGCGCGCCGGAGAAAATCGACCAGTTGCGCTTGCCGTGCATTCAGATGTTCGAGGTGTGCCTGCGCAATCCGCAGATGCGTCTCTGGACTGTCCAGCATGGCCAGAAACGGGAAAGGATTGCGTTGGTTTTCGATGGCGATCCCACCCAGTTCCTCCCTGCGCTTCTGAAAATCTTGCCAGTCACAAATCTGCATCTGGATGGGAAGCAGTGTGGATGGATCGGTGTCGCAGGCCTTCAAATTGGCGATGGCCTGGGGAAACCGCTTCAAATCAATTTCCGATGCTGCTTTTGCAAAACGCGCAGCATGCAGCCCGGGGTCGATGGACAAGGCTTTGTCGAAATTTCCAATGGCATCCTCGTGCCTGCCCAGGGCGGCGAGAGCGCGGCCGCCCACCGTGTAGGCCACAGCGTTTTCCGGGGCGCCGGCCAGTGCGCGTTCCACCTGAGCGATGGCGTCCTTGAACCGTCGAAGGTCGATCAGGCAGTTGGCATGGTCCAGAAGCAATGCCGGCGTTGGCGGGAAGGTCTCCGAGGCGTTTTTCAGTAGCAGCTCTGCTTCGGGGAGCAGGCGTTGCTTGACCAATGCGCGGGCTTTGGTACTCACCGCATCGGGGTAGTGGGGCTGAATCGACAGCGCCTGATTGGCGTGGCCAATGGCCGCGTCGAACTGGTCCAGGGCGATCAGGGTTTTGGCGAGATTGTTGTGGGCCTTGGCATGCTGAGGGGTGCCCTGCAATACTTTTTCGAAGCAACGGGCCGCCTCTTCAGGGCGCTGGAGCTCCAGCAGGGCTATGCCCCGGTTGATCTGAATTTCCGGATGATCAATGCCTGCCGAAGCCAGGGCCTCCGCATCCTGCAGCGCCATGTCATAGCGGCTCGCCATGACCAGCAACGCCAACCGGTTGACGCGTGCTGCCGGCATGGCCGGGTTCAAGGCCAAAGCCTGGTCGATGCACTGAAGTGCTTCTTCGGTGAGGCCACATTCCGCCAGAGCCAGCGCCAGATTCACGTGGACGCCAGCATCCTGGGGTAGCAGCCTTCGGGCTTCGGTCAGCAGCTCTTTGGCTTTCCCAAAAGCACTGCTGGAGAGTGCGACCACTCCCAGCATGTGCAGGCTGCCCGCATGCTCAGGTTTTTTTCGCAGGATCTGCTGATACAGGTTCGCGGCATTCTGAATTTGCCCTCCCCGATGCAAGGCCAGCGCCTGTTGGTACGCCTGATCGATATTGAAACTGTTGCCTGATGCGGGCGAGCGCGGGAAAAATGGGAACTGCGATGCCATGGTGTGACGCGGTGGTTCACAAAAAAGTTGCTACCGGACGCCGCAAGCAGGCGGCGCGGGAGGCTGAATTGTGCAGTACCACCGGCGGTCACGCCGATTCGCGAGTGAGCCAAGCCTTGGGTCGGGGTCAGGCCGCCTTCTCGACATGCCCCTGCCGGGTGTACAAAAAGTCGATCACCGCCTTGCGGTAGTGCACATACTGCGGGTCCTCGGCCAGCTCCACGCGCTTGCGGGGGCGGGGCAAGTCCACGGTCAGCACCTCGCCAATCGTGGCGGCCGGGCCGTTGGTCATCATCACGATCTTGTCGGACAGCAGCACGGCTTCGTCCACGTCGTGGGTCACCATCACCACGGTGCTTTGGGTGCGCGCCACGATCTCCAGCAACTCGTCCTGCAGCTTGGCGCGGGTCAGGGCGTCGAGCGCGCCGAAGGGCTCGTCCATCAGCAGCACCTGGGGCTCCATGCTCAGGGCCCGGGCGATGCCCACGCGCTGCTTCATGCCGCCCGAGATTTCACCGGGGCGTTTTTGCCCCGCGTGGGTCAGGCCCACCAGCGCCAGTGCGGCGTCGGTGCGGGCCTTGAGTTGGGCTTTGGTTTCCTTGGCGCCAAACACGCGCTCCACGGCCAGGTAGATGTTGTCAAAGCAGGTGAGCCAGGGCAGCAGCGAGTGGTTCTGGAACACCACCGCGCGCTCCGGCCCCGGGCCCTTGATCTCCTTGTTGGCGCACAGCAGCGCGCCGTTGGTGGGCGTGGTCAGGCCGGCAATCAGGTTGAGCAAGGTGGACTTGCCGCAGCCCGAGTGGCCGATGAGCGCCACGAACTCGCCCTTGGCAATCGTCAGGTGAATGTCGCGCAGCGCCGGGAACAGGCCCTTGGCCGTCTTGAAGGTCTGCTCGACCCTGTGGATCTCGATGAACTTGGTGCTCATGGAAGGGTGGGTGGATGGAGCTGTCGTGTTCATGCTTTCACCTCTTCAAACGTAAATGCGGTGGCCAGCTTGATGAGTGCAAACTCCAGCAGCAGCCCGACGATGCCGATCACGAAGATTGCGATGATGATGTTCTTGACGTTGAGGTTGTTCCACTCGTCCCACACCCAGAAGCCGATGCCCACGCCGCCGGTCAGCATCTCGGCCGCCACGATCACCAGCCACGCGGTGCCCACGGCCAGGCGCACACCGGTCAGCATGTAGGGCAGCACGGAGGGGAACAGGATCTTGGTGGCGATCTTCCATTCGCTCAGGTTGAGCACGCGCGCTACGTTCATGTAGTCCTGCGGTACGCGCTGCACACCCACGGCGGTGTTGATGATCATGGGCCAGATGGAGCAGATGAAGATGGTCCAGATGGCCGCCGGGTTGGCGCCCTTGAAGACCAGCAGACCGATCGGCAGCCACGCCAGCGGCGACACTGGGCGCAGCAGGCTGATGAGCGGATTGAACATGCGCGACAGGAAGTTGAAGCGTCCGATCACAAACCCCGCCGGAATGCCCACCAGCGCCGCCATGCCGAAGCCGATGGCCACGCGCTGCAGGCTCATCAGCACATTCCAGCCCACGCCTTGGTCGTTGGGGCCGTTGCGGTAGAAGGGGTTGCTGAACACTTCCAGCGCCTGTAGCCAGGTGTCCTTGGGGCTGGGGATGCTGCCGCCCGTGGTGGTGGAGACCACCGCCCACAGGCCGATGAGCAGGCCCAGGCCACACAGCGGCGGCAGCACGGCCAGCCAGAAGCTGCGCGAGAGGGCGGACCAGTCGCGGCCAGTGGCCACGCTGGAGGGCGTTGCAGGTGCCTTGGGGGCAGATATCGCAGCCTTTTGGCTTCTTGCGCTAGTGGATGATGCGCTTGCAGCTACAGTATTCATAGCATTCTGTGCGGCCACGGGGGCTGCATCCAACGGGGAGTGAAAGACGGCACTGACCATGGTTTTCTCCTGTGCAGGGCTTGCTTGCGGGGTGGCCGGGCGGGCGCTGGGGCAGGGTTGCCGTCAGGCCTTGATCTTGAAGCCGTCGGCGTACTTGGCGGGGTCCTTGCCGTCCCACACCACGCCGTCGATGAATTTGCTGGTGCGCAGCACATCCTTGGGCACGCTGATCTTCATGGCGCTGGCGACCGACTTGTACAGGTCCACCTGGTTCACTTCCTTGGCCACGGCCAGGTAGTCGGGGTGGCTCTTCAGCAAGCCCCAGCGCTTGTGCTGGGTCAGGAACCACATGCCGTCCGACAGGTAGGGGAAGTTCACCGCGCCGTCGTTGAAGAACTTCATGTGGTTGGGGTCGTCCCAGGTCTTGCCCAGACCGTTCTGGTAGCGGCCCAGGATGCGCTGGTTGATGGCATCCACGCCCGTGTTCACATACGCCTTGCCGGCCACGGTCTCGGCCATCTTCATCTTGTTGGACAGGCTGGCGTCGATCCACTGGCTGGCTTCGAGCACGGCCATCATCACGGCACGCGTAGTGTTGGGGTACTTCTTGACGAACTCGGCCGTGGTGCCCAGTACCTTCTCGGGATGGTCCTTCCAGATGTCCTGCGTGGTGTTGGCCGTGATGCCGATGCCATCCATGATGGCGCGGTGGTTCCAGGGCTCGCCCACACAAAAGCCGTCCATGTTGCCCACGCGCATGTTGGCCACCATCTGCGGCGGGGGCACGGTGATGAGCTTGGCACCCGACAGCGGGTTGATGCCCGCCGCTGCCAGCCAGTAGTGCATCCACATTGCATGGGTGCCGGTGGGGAAGGTGCCCGCAAATGTGTATTCACGCTTCTCGCTGGCCATGAGCTTGGCCAGGGACGGGCCATCCACCGCACCCTTGTCGGCCAGGGCCTTGGAGAGGGTGATGGCCTGACCGTTGTTGTTCAGGTTCATCAGCACGGCCATGTCCTTCTTGGGACCGGCGGTGCCAAGATGCACGCCATAGACCAGGCCGTAGAGCACATGGGCAAAGTCCAGTTCGCCGTTCACCAGCTTGTCACGCACGCCGGCCCAGCTGGCTTCCTTGTTGGGGACGATGGTCACGCCGTATTTCTTGTCGAAGCCCAGCACCGAAGCCATGACCACGCTGGCGCAGTCGGTCAGCGGGATGAAGCCGATCTTGACTTCCTTCTTCTCGGGGGCGTCGGAGCCCGCTGCGTGGACGAGCGCGCGCAGCGCGGGGCTTACACCCACAGCGCCCACGGTGGCGGCCTGCAGCACGGTGCGGCGGTTGAGGCTGGTTTTCAACAGATCGGTCATGGGGCATCCCTGGTGGCGTGAAAAACAAAAAAGGCGTCCTCACACCGCGCCCGGCTGCATCAAAGCAACGCCGGGAGCGGGTGGGGACGCCTTTGTCCTGGTTGGAGCCTGGAACGGGTCCGGGGCTCCTTGCCAGCACCGGCCCGCCGTTGGGTCAGTGCTGTCAGTGGTCAGACCTGCATTGGTCTTGCACTGTGCAATGCAAAGCGCGTGCCAGCGTGCGCTGCGCCATGTTGGAGCGTTGGTTGCTGTGGAATAGATAGCTGTCTGCGGTTGATTGATAAGCGCTAAACGCCTGCGGGGCTTGTAGCAGGGATGTTCTTGTTGTGATCAGTGTGGTCGCACTGCCTTTGTGCGGCGCACCATTTGGGAGGGGCCTTGGAATTGGGCGCGGCCCAGGCGAGGGATGCCAAGCAAGGGCCGCCCCGCAGCGAGGGCATCGTCCCCCTTCTCTCGAATGACGCAGTCATTCGAGAGAAGGGGGAAGCGGCGCAGCCGCTCAGGGGGTTGTTCTCTGGTTTTACCCCAGCAGATCCATCACGTCCAGCATGCGCTGAGCCACGTCCACGAGCTTCAGGCCCTTGTCCATGGCGGTCTTGCGCAGTTTCTCGTAGGCGGCCTGTTCGGTCAGGCCCTGGCGCTGCATCAACAGGCCCTTGGCGCGGTCGATGGTCTTGCGGTCTTTGAGCTCGGTCTTGGCGTCGGCCAGCTCGGCGCGCAAGGCCTGTTCGTGCTGGAAGCGGGCCATGGCCACGTCCAGAATGGGGCGGATGCGCTGCGGTGCCAAGCCTGCCACGATATAGGCAGACACACCGGCCGCCACCGCGTCCTTCACGTGCGAGGTGTCTTCATCGTTGGTGAACATCACGATGGGGCGGCGTTCGTCGCGTGTGGCCATCACCACATGCTCCAGCGCGTCGCGGGCCTCGCTCTCGGCGTCCACGATGATCAGGTCAGGCTGCAGCTGGGCAATGCGCTCGCTCAGAAACACGTCGGCGGGCAGCGTGGCCACCAGGTTGAAGTTGTTCTCCAGCAGCCCGATGCGCAGCGCCCGCGACCGTTCCGCCTGCTCCACGGCGTGTTCGTCGTCAGGGTCGGCGACTGCCAGATCCGGGGCAACCACCACGATGCGCAAAGCCTCATTCATACCCGTAAGCATAAGCAATTTTTACGCCACAAATTGGTGCGCCGGGGTGGTGCACGGCCCCAGAGCGCCGCTGCGATGGGCTTTCACGCAGGGCCCATACCCGCCCCAGGCCCGCCACGCCTGGGTGCCCTGGCCCCCGTTGTGGGGCCTGAAAGTTGCTAATACTGACACCGTGGGAGGGCATACCCGGTAGCTCACCCAGCAGGGCGTCGCATATACATCTGGTCACACAGACACACTGAAATGGAGTTTTTTGCATGAACAAGCACATGAACCGGCGCCGCTTCTCGGCCAGCCTGGCCTTGACCGCAGTGGCGACTGCTGCACTCCTGACCGGATGCGGCAAGGTGCCGGACACCATCAAAATTGGTGTTGCACAGCCTTTGAGCGGCCCGCTGGGCGCCCTGGGGCAGGATCTGCTCAATGGCGTGAAGCTGGCGGTGGAGGAACTCAACAAGTCCGGCTACACCGTGGACGGCAAGCGCGTGACCTTGGAGGTCGTGTCCGTGGATGACAAGGCCGACGCCACCACCGGCAAGGCGGTCGCCCAGCAGCTGGTGGATGCGGGCGTGGTAGCCGTGGTGGGCCACCTCAACTCGGGCGTGAGCATTGAGACCGCCCCCATCTACGCCGCCAAGGACATTCCACAGATCGCCATCTCCACCAATCCCAAGTTCACGCAGCTCGGGTTTCCCACCACGTTCCGCATGGTGGCCAACGACACCTTGCAGGCGCGCGCCATCGGCTCCTTTGCGGCCACGCAGCTGGGCGCCAACCGCTACGCCGCGCTGGACGACGGCACCCCTTACGGCAAGGGCCTGGCCGATGGCGCTGCCGAACAGCTCAAGACCGAGAAAAAGGAAGTGGTGGTGCGCAAGTCGTTCGACGACAAGACCGTGGCCTTCGACGAGCTGGCCGGTGAACTCAAGGCCGCCAACGTGGAGGTGATTGTTTCTACCCTCAACGACTTCCAGGCCCTGGCGCTGCTCGAAGCGCTCAAGAAGGTAGACCACACCAAGGTCAGCCTGCTGGGTGGCGACACCATCAAGACCACCGACATGACCAAGGGCGCAGGCATCGTGCAGGGGCTGTACGCCACCTCGCCAGTGCTGGAAGCCAAGGAGTTCACCACCGGCAAGCCCTTCCTGGAAAAGTACATCGCCGCCTTCAAGAAGCCTCCTGCCTATGGCGGCCACTACAGCTACGACAGCACGTATGTGCTCTCAGCAGCCATCCAGAAAGCCAAGTCCGCCGACCCCAAGGAAATCACCAAGGCCCTGCACAGCATCAACGGCTATGCCCCGGTGATTGGCACCATGACCTGGGATGAGAAGGGCGAGCAACGCTACGGTGCCGTGGGTGTGTACGAGCTGCGCAGCGGCAACTGGGAACTGCGCATGCGGTCGGACCGCTGGTAAACAGCCCTCCGGGACGGATCGGCCCCGGGTTTTACACTCGGGGCATGAGCTTGCTGATCCTGGGTATTGAATCTTCGTGCGACGAGACGGGCGTGGCATTGGTCCGTTCCACGGGCAATGCCGTGCCTACGCTGCTGGCGCACGCGCTGCACAGCCAGATCGAGATGCACCAGGCCTATGGCGGCGTGGTCCCCGAACTGGCCAGCCGTGATCACATCCGCCGCGTGCTGCCGCTGGCAACGCAGGTGCTTACCGAGTCTGGCCAGTCGCTGGCCGATGTGGACGTGGTGGCCTACACGCGCGGCCCGGGCCTGGCGGGTGCGCTGCTGGTAGGCGCTGGCGTGGCCTGCGCGCTGGGTGCGGCGCTGAACAAGCCGGTGCTGGGCGTGCACCACCTGGAGGGGCACCTGCTGTCGCCCTTCCTCAGCGCCGACCCGCCAGAGTTCCCTTTTGTGGCCCTGCTCGTCTCGGGCGGCCACACGCAGCTGATGCGGGTGGATGGCGTGGGCCGTTACGAGATTCTGGGCGAGACCATTGACGATGCGGCTGGCGAGGCGTTCGACAAGTCCGCCAAACTCATGGGCCTGGGCTACCCCGGGGGCCCTGCGCTGTCGCGCCTGGCTGAGCAGGGCGATGCCACGGCCTTCAAGCTGCCACGCCCGCTGCTGCACAGCGGCAATCTCGACTTCTCTTTTGCCGGGCTCAAGACAGCGGTGCTCACGCAGGCCAAGAAGCTGGGCGATGAGCTGGAGGCACGCAAGGCCGACCTGGCGGCGAGCACCGAGGCTGCGATTGTCGAAGTGCTGGTGAAGAAGACGCTGGCCGCGCTCAAGCAGACCGGCCTGAAACGTGTGGTGGTCGCCGGTGGCGTAGGGGCCAACCGGCACCTGCGTGCGCAACTCAATGCGGCCTGCGCTGCGGCCAAGGTGCGCGTGCACTACCCTGAGCTGCACCTGTGCACCGACAACGGCGCCATGATTGCCATGGCAGCGGCCATGCGGCTGCAGGCAGGGCAGCAGCAGGCCAACACCGACTACGCCTTTGACGTGAAGCCGCGCTGGCCGCTGGATGCCATCACCGTGTGATTTTGAAGAAAAGTGGCACCTGGCGCAGGTAAATCATGCGCTAGGTGCTATCTTTTTTGATATTCAGAACGGATAGTGGCGCGGCGTGGTCTGCACCGTGATCCAGCGCAGTTCGGTGAATTCACGTACGCCGGCCATGCCGCCAAAGCGGCCATAGCCCGAACTTTTCACGCCGCCAAAAGGCATCTGGCCTTCGTCATGCACCGTGGGGCCGTTGACGTGGCAGATGCCCGACTCGATGCGTGCCGCCACGTTCCAGGCCTTGGCTACATCGCGGCTGAACACGGCGGATGACAGGCCGAACTCGTTGTCGTTGGCGCAGGCAATGGCTTCCTCCACACCATTCACGCGCACCACGGGTTTGACGGGGCCGAAGGATTCTTCGCGGTAGATGTCCATCGCGGCCGTCACATGGTCGAGCACCGTGGCCTGCATCAGCGTGCTGTCGCTCTTGCCGCCGCAGACCAGCTTGGCGCCCTTGGCCAGCGCGTCGTCGATGAGGGCGTTGCAGCGCTGCACCGTGGCCATGTCCACCACCGATCCCAGCACCACCGGGCCCTTGCGCGGGTCGCCCAGGGGCAGGGCCTTGGCACGCGCGCCCAGCTTGGCCACGAACTCGTCGGCCACGGCGTTGTCCACGATGATGCGTTCGGTGGACATGCAGATCTGGCCCGAGTTGGCGAATGCGCCGAACACGGTGCCTGCGACAGCGGCGTCGATGTCCGCGTCATCCAGCACCAGCAGGGGGGCCTTGCCACCCAGTTCCAGCACCACGGGCTTGAGGTACTTGGCGCAGGTCTGCGCAATGATGCGGCCCACCTTGGTGGAGCCGGTGAAGTTGATGCGGCGCACTGCCGGGTGGGCCACGATGGCCTCGACGACGGCGCCTGCGTCGGCGGGTGCGTTGGTCACAAAGTTCACCACGCCGGGGGGCAAGCCGGCCTCCTGCAGCGCCTCGATGATGAGGCCGTGTGTGGCGGGGCACAACTCCGACCCCTTCAGGATCACCGTGTTGCCGCACGCCAGCGGCGTGGCAATGGCGCGCACGCCCAGGATGACGGGTGCGTTCCACGGTGCAATGCCCAGCACCACACCCGCTGCCTGGCGCACGCCCATGGCCAGGCTGCCGGGCACGTCGGAAGGGATCACCTCGCCCGCAATCTGCGTGGTCAGCGCGGCGGCTTCTTGCAGCAGTCCTGCAGCCAGGTGCACGTTAAAGCCCGCCCACATGCCCGAGGCGCCGGTCTCGGCCGCCATGGCCACGGCGAAGTCGGCCGTGCGGGCCTCCAGCGCATGTGCCGCCTTGAGCAGCAGCGCGCGGCGCGCGTTGGGGCCCAGGGCCGACCAGGCCGGGAAGGCCTTGGCAGCCGCGTCGGCAGCGGCCTTGGCGTCGGCCACGCTGGCAGCGGGTGCCGTGGTGGCGACCGAACCATCGAGCGGGTTGCGACGCTCAAACGTGGCGCCGCCGGTGGCTTGCACGCGCTCGCCGTTGATCAACATGGCAATGGCAGTCATGGAATAAATCTCCTGGATGGCAAAAAAGAAAATAGAAGCAATCGAAATGATGGGAGGCGATAACGCCGCACGGTTTTCGCGATGACCTACGGCTCCCGAAACCGGCGGTGCCGAGGCCAGTGCCCCCGCGCAAGGGCAGCCCCGCCGCGCTGGGGGCGTTCCCCTCCCGAAGGAGAGGGGGAAGGCGCGAAGCGACTCAGGGGGTGCTTCATAGATTTCAGGCCACGCCCAGGTAGGCTTGGCGCACCACGTCGGACTTCAGCAAGTCAGAGGCTTCGCCAGACGCCACAATGCGTCCGCGCTCCAGCACATAGCCGCGCTGCGCGATCTGCAGCGCCTTGCGCACGTTCTGCTCCACCATGAGCACGGTGACGCCTTGCGCGGCGATGCGCTGCACGATGGCCAGCAGCTCATCGACCATGCGCGGCGCCAGGCCCAGCGAGGGCTCGTCCAGCATCAAGAGGTGCGGGCCGCTCATCATGGCGCGGGCCACGGCCACCATCTGCTGCTCGCCGCCGCTCATGGTGCCGGCGAGCTGTGTAGCGCGTTCCTTGAGACGGGGAAAGTCTTCAAACGCCTGGTGCAACCGCTCGGCGCGCACGCGTGACGGCACCAGCCAGCCGCCCAGCTCCAGGTTTTCTGTCACCGTCATCTGCGGGAACAGCTGGCGACCTTCGGCGACCAGCGCCAGGCCGCGTTGCACGCAGGCCGTGGCGTTCATCGCAGGCACGGCCTGGCCGTCGAGCGTCACCGAGCCTTGGCGCGGCAGCAGGCCCGCCAGGGCCTTGAGCAGCGTGGTCTTGCCCGCGCCGTTGGGGCCCACGATGACGGTGATGCCGGGCGCCGCTTCCAGTGCCAGGTCTTGCAGCACCTGAAAGCCGTGGTAGCCCGTGGTCAGGTTCTGCACGGTGAGGTGTGCGCCGCTCATGCCGTGGCTCCTTGCTCTGCGTTGTGGGTCATCTCGTCACCCAGATAGGCTTCAATCACCTGTGGGTCGCGCACCACCTCGGCGGGTGTGCCGTCGGCAATCTTGCGGCCCTGGTGTAGCACCAGCACGCGCTCCACGTATTGGAGCAGCGTGGTCACCGCATGCTCGATCCACACCACGGTCAGGCCCCAGTCGTCGCGCAGGCGGCGGATGCGCTGGGCCATGGCATCGACCTCCGCTTCTGTCAGGCCCGCGGCCACCTCGTCGAGCAACAACAGGCGCGGGCGTGTGCCCAGCGCCATGCCGATCTCCAGCAGACGCTGCTGCGACGGCGTCACGTCGGCAGCGGGGCGGTCGGCCAGGTGCGCCAGGCCCAGCATGGTCAGGATCTCGCCCTCGCTGCGCAGGCCCTCGGGCCCCTGGCGGTGGCGGCCTGCGAACTGCATGCCAAAGCGCACGTTGTCGCGTACCGTCATGTCGGGGAACACGCGCGGCGTCTGGAAGGTGCGAGCAATGCCTTGGGCGGCATAGTGGTGCGGGCCCTTGCCGGTCAGGTTGTCGGCACCGCAGTGCAGCGTGCCTGAGGTAGGCGGTTGCACGCCCGAGATGGCGTTGAAGAATGTGGTCTTGCCCGCACCGTTGGGGCCGATGATGCCGATCAGCTCGCCCGTGTGCAGTGTGGCGCTCACGCCATCCACGGCAGTCAGGCCGCCAAAGCGCACGGTCACGCTGTCAATGGTCAAAAGTGCTTCAGCCATGGTGCGCCTCCGCAGCAGGCTTGCGCCGTTGCCACAGCGTGGCCAGGCCATTGGGCAAGTACATCACGCACAGAATCAGCAGCAGGCCCAGCACCATCATGTAGCCGTAAGGCAGCTGCAGGCGCAGCGTCTCGGCCAGCAGGCTGAACACGATGGCCGCCAGGATGGGGCCGCCGATGCTGGTGGCACCGCCAATCAGCGCGATCAGCACCGTCTGGAAGCCGATGAAGGGGCTGAACACGGCTGCGGGCTCGATGTAGGTCCAGCGCACGGCCATGGCCGCGCCCACGGCGCCTGCAAAGGCGGCGGTGATGCCAAAGCCCGCGATCTTGGCCAGGCGCGTGTCCACGCCCAGCGTCTGGGCGCGCTGCTCGTCGGCGCCGATGCCTGCCAGTGCGAGGCCAAACTGGCTGCGCTGGATGGCAATGGCGGTGGCAATGGCCGCCGCCGCGATCAGCAGTACCGTGAGGTACACCGTCTCGTTACTGGGCACCACCGTGAGCACGCGGCCCACGGTGCCCGACACCTGTTTTTCGACAAAGGTCACCGCGTGGCGGATCAGCTCTGTCATACCGAAGGTGAGCACTGCAAAGTAGGTGCCGCGCAGGTGCAGCACGGCAGCGCCCATCACGACCGCCACGATGGAGGCAATCAACGCACCGGACACGATCACCAGCGGCCAGGGCAGTACTGTCAGCAGCGTGGCACTGGTGTACGCACCAATGCCGAAGAAGGCCGATGTGGCCAGCGACAGGTAGCGGGTGGCGCCGCAGAACAGCGACCAGCTGGTGGCCAGCGCGATGTACATCAGGCAGCTGAGCAGCACCGAGGTGGCGAACTCGGACACCAGCCAGGGCAGGGTGGCGACCACCGCCACCCCCGCTGCCAAGGCCAGCCAAGGCTTGTTGGAATGAAGGGAAGTCATTTTTTGGAGAACAGTCCGTTGGGGCGCCAGATCAGCACGCCGATGAACACTGCATAGCTCAGCAGCATCTTGAGAGACGGGCTGCTGAAGTGCATGCCCAGCGCCTCGACCACGCCGAGCAGCAAGCCACCGGCCAGACTGCCCGCCAGGCTGCCAAAGCCGCCCAGCGTGATCACGATCAGCGCCGTCACGGTATAGGGCTCACCCATCGACGGAGAAATCTCATACGTCATGGACAGCAGCGCACCCGCCACGCCCGACAGGCCCAGGCCAATGCCAAACATCATCGGGTGCAGGCGCCGCGTGTTGATACCTACTAGCTGCGCGCCCGTGGGCGACTGCATCAGCGCCCTCACCGCCTTGCCCAGCAGCGTGAGCTTGAGCAGCGCGATCAGCGCGGCCGACAGCGCCAGTGCCACGCCAAACAGCACCAGCTTGTTTTCAGTGAAACGCATGCCCGCAATCTGCACCGGGTCGGCCAGGTATTCGTACCCTCGCAGGTCACCACCCCAGATCAGGAGCGCGGTGTTCTGCACCAGGAACATGAGGCCAAATCCCACCATCAGGCTGCGCGCCTCGAACACGTCCACATTGGGTGCGCGGGCGGCCAGGCGCTTGAAGCACAGCGCATGCACCACCACGCCCAACACAAACAATGCGATAAAAGCCAGCGGCATCAGCAGCAGCGGCGAGATGCCCCACAGGGTGTGCGCGGACCAGGTGAGGAAGGCGCCCAGCATCAGGAACTCGCCATGCGAGATGTTCATGATGCGCATCAGCCCGTACTGCAGGTTCAGGCCCATGGCCACCAGCGCATAGATGCCGCCGGTAATGAGGCCACTGGCGACCAGTTCGGCCCAGGAAGTCAGAGACACTTTGTTATTTCCAGGCTGGTTTCGCGGTGTTCAACTGCGCGGTGGCTCGGTCCTTGGGCCACACGACTTCGAAGTCGTTTCCCTGCCACTGGCTCACGGTGCCGGGGATGGAGGCGTTCTCGCTGCCCTGGAAGCGGATGCCGCCCAGGATGGTCTGGAACTCGTTCTTGGCGATGTGCTCGCGCAGGGCCTTGCGGTCCAGGCCCGCCTTCTCCACGGCCTGCTGCAGGATCTGCAGGCCTGCCCAGGCATGGCCGCTGGCCCAGCGGTCGGGCTCCTTGTTGAACTTCTTCACGTGCGCGTCGAAGTACGCCTTGGCCTCGGGGCTGGTCTTCACGCTCCACGAGCCCATACCGATCACGCCTTCGGTGTTGGCCTGCATCACGTTCTTGTAAAGCTGGAAGGCCGTGCCCACCGAGGCGTAGAAGAACTTGGGGTTCAGGCCCACCTCGCGCGCCTGGCGGCTGGCCAGAATGGTGTCGGGCGGGTAGGTGATGCCGATGAAGGCGTCGGGGTTCTGGTCCTTGATGCCGCGCAGCACGGGCGCCAGGTCCTTCACACCCAGCGGGTAGCTCTTGCGCTCCAGCACCTGGATGCTGGTCTTCTTGAGCGCGTTGTTCAGTGCGGCGAAGTTCTCCAGGCCAAACAGGTCGTCCATGTAGACGATGGCAATGGTCTTGACGTTGTTGGCCACCAGCATGTCCACCAGCGCACCCATCATCTTGTCGGGCTGCTGCAGCAGCGAGAAGAAGTAGGGCAGGTTCATGTCGATCAGCTTGCGCGACAGCGCCGTGGGCGCCAGCAGCGGGTAGCCGAAGCGGTTGGCCAGCGGCGCGATGGCGAAGTTGGCGCCCGAGCCCCAGGGCGGCAGGATCAGGTCCACCTTGTCGCTGCCCATGAGCTTTTCGTAGGTGCGCACGCAGGTTTCGGTCTCGCTGCGGTCGTCGTAGCCAATGAGTTCGATGGGGCGCTTGGTGCCCTTCACGCTCAGGCCACCCGCTGCGTTCACCTGCTCGGCCCACAGCAGGTAGTTGGGCTCCTGGCTCACCTGGGCACCGGCCGCCCAGGGGCCGGTGCGGGCGATGGCGTAGCCGATGCGCACGGGTGCCGCGCTGCTGCCCTGGGCCCACAGCTGGGGTGCCACGGCCAGGGTGCCGACCGTTGCGGCGGCGCCCTTGATCCACTGGCGCTTGGAGGGTTGGTGTGCTGTCATTGTGTGTCTCCTCGGATGGGGCCTGCGTGGTGCACGCCGTGCCGGGAATCGTAGGCAGACGCGTTCATGCGCGCTGCGCTCAGCGTGCACAAAACGCTTGCCTCAGCGTGCAGGCGGCAGCGGGTTTACCCGGATTTCCCTCGGTGGCACGGGGTAACGGGGCGTCCGATAATTCAGCCGCATAACCATCAGGCTTGCGCAACCCGCACTGGAGACACCATGGCCCATCCCCTGACCGAGGTATCCACCGACGCCGTGCCTGCGCGCGACCGCCTGCACCTGTGGGGCGATGCGGTGTGGCGCCTGATTGGCGGGCTGGAGTCCGACGCGTTTGGTGACGATGCCTTTGCAGGCCACATCACCTCGGGCCAGGCGGGCTATGTGAACCTGTGCCAGCTGGACGTGAGCCGCCACCGCGTGGTGCGCACCCCCAGCCTCATCCGGGGCAGCGACCGGGCCTACATCAAGGTGGTGGCCCAGCTCGAAGGGCGCGCGTGCTTCGAGCAGAACGGTCGCCAGGTATGGTTGTCGCCGGGTGAGTGGAGCGTGTACGACACCACGCGCGCCTATGCCGTTAGCAACCCCGAGGCCGTGCGCCAGATGGTGCTGATGATCCCGAAGGAACAACTGCCCGAGCGCAAGCTCAAGCTCGATGATCTGATGGTGCAGCGGTTCTCGGGCACCAGCGGCGTGTCGCGGCTGGCATGGGACACCATGCGCGCCGCGTTTGCCGAGCTGCCCACCATGTCCGACGCCGCCGCCGATGGCGTGGCCGACGTGATCACGCACCTGGTGCAGCTGTCGCTGCTGGAGCGAAACGGGCAGCAAAGCCTGCTGTCGCAGCGCGAGGCCCTGCGTGACCGCATCAGCCAATACATCGACCGGCACCTGGGCGACCCCGACCTCACCATCGACCGCATGGCCCAGGCGCTCAACTGCAGCAAGCGGCACCTGTACAACGCGGTGGCTGATGACGAGGAAACCCTGGCCGCCATGATCCAGCGCCGCCGCCTGGAGGCCTGTCTGCGCGACCTGCGCCACCCGGCGCATGCGCAGCGCTCGGTCACTGACATTGCGCTGTCCTGGGGCTTCAGCAACAGCGCGCATTTCAGCCGCGCGTTCCGCTCGCATATGGGCTGCAGCCCCAGCGAATACCGGGCCCGGCCGTTGGCGCCGGTGGGGCTGTTGCGGGACCAATCGCGGCTCGCGCACTGAGCGGCACCCCTGCCCCTTGCGTGTGGGGCCGTCTGCGCGGTAAAGCACGCTCACCCGTTCTACGCATGCGTATGCATCGGCATGCAGCGGCGTGACCTTTGCCTTGCATCAATTCTTTACGCGGGCTTGACCCAGTGGGTACGTTGTTGGCGCAATCGCTGCTCACAATGGGGTTTTCCCCTGCGTAGCCATTGCCCATGCGTTTTCTCCCACTGGCCTCTCCCGGCACACCCGCTGCCCGCGCAGCGCAACCTTTGCGTGCTGTGCCGTGGAGGCAAACGGCCTTGTTGTTGTGCGCGCTAGCCACCGCCGGGTGTGCCAGCCTGGCACCCACGGATCGCGCATTGCCCGCAGTGGCCGTTCCCCCGGCATGGTCTGCGGGGGGCAACGGCACAGCGCAAGTGGCTACGGCTACGTCCCTGGCCCAGTGGTGGCAGCGGTTTGACGATGCTGTGCTCACCTCGCTGGTCGAGCAAGCCTTGCGCGCCAACACCAGCGTGCGCACCGCCCAGGCCGCGCTGCAGCAGGCGCGTGCGCAGGTGGATGTGCAATCGGCCGGCCTGCTGCCCAGCGTGGGCGCATCGGCTTCGGCGCAGCGCAGCCGGGCCAGCAACAGCACGGGCAACACCTTCCAGGCCGGTTTTGATGCGAGCTGGGAGCCCGATGTGTTTGGCCGCCTGCGCAGCGGCGTGAGCGCCAGCGAGGCCGATGCCCGCGCGGCAGAGGCCAGCCTGGCCGACGTGCAGGTATCGCTGGCCGCCGAGGTGGCCGTCAACTACATCGAGCTGCGCGGGCTGCAGCAGCGCTTGGCCATTGCGCGCAGCAACCTGGCCAGCCAGCAGGAGACCTTGCAGATCACCCAGTGGCGCCTGCAGGCCGGTCTCACCACCTCGCTCGTCACCGAGCAGGCCCGTGCAGCGGCCGAGCAGACCGCCGCGCAGATTCCCAGCCTGGAAGCCAGCCTGGCTCAGTCGCGCTACAGCTTGGCCGTGCTGACAGGCCAGGTGCCCGGCGCGCTCGACGCTACCCTGGCCGCTAGTGCGCCCGTGCCGCAGCCGACTGCGGAGCTTGCCCTGGCAATCCCGGCCGAGACGCTGCGCCAACGCCCCGATGTGCGTGCGGCCGAGCAGCGCATTGCAGCCGCCCTGGCGCGCGTGTCGCAGGCCGATGCGGCGCGCTACCCCAGCTTCTCCCTCGGTGGCTCGTTGGGCCTGCGTGCCCTCACGCTGGGCGCGTTGTCGGGGGGCAGTGCGGTAACCAGTGCCTTGCTGGGCAGCGTGTCTATCCCGCTGCTGGATGGTGGCGCCGCCCGCGCCCAGGTGCGCGTGCAGTCTGCCGCGCTGGAGCAGGCCCGTGTGGCCTACGAAGCCACCGTGCTCACGGCGCTGCAGGATGTGGAGAACGCGCTGGTGGCCTTGCGTGGCGACCGGGAAAAACTGGAGCGACTGACGGCCGCTGCAGACGCCGCCCGCAATGCCGCGCTGCTGGCGCAGCAGCGCTATAGCAGTGGTCTCATCGACTTTCAGGCGGTGCTGGAGACGCAGCGCACGCTGCTGTCCACGCAAGAGAGCGTGGCCACCACCACCGCTGCGGTCGCGGCAGACCATGTGCGCCTCTACAAGGCGCTGGGCGGCGGCTGGAAGACATGAAGCACCCCCTGAGTCGCTGCGCGCCTTCCCCCCGCTCTCGCATTGCTGCGCAATGCGGGCTGGGGGACGCAGCCCTCACTGCGGGGCGGACCTTGGCTTGCTGCCTGCACTTTGGCCGCGCCAGTTTCATGCGCTATGAGTAACTGATTTGATCTTATGACTGATAAACCTTCCTCTCCCCCCTCCAGCCTCGAAGCACTCCTGGGTGCCGACCGTCCCCGCCGCTGGTGGCAGCGCACTACCGTGTGGCTAGGGGTGGCCGCGCTCGCGGTGGTGGGCGGTGGCTTGTATGCCTGGCAATCGCGCCAGAGCGCCAGCACTGCACCCACCTATGTCACCGAAGAGCTGCGCCGGGGCAATCTCACACTCACCGTGTCGGCCAACGGCACGCTGCAGCCCACGCGCTCGGTCACCATTGGCAGCGAGCTGTCGGGCACCGTGCGCAAGGTGCTGGTGGATGTGAACGACAAGGTCAAGAAGGGGCAGCTGCTGGTGGAGCTGGACACTGCCAAGCTTGAATCGCAAGTGCTGCGCTCGCGCGCCTCGCTGGCGTCGGCGCAGGCCCGCCTGGCCCAGGCCGTGGCCACCACCAAGGAGGCCATTGCCAACTTTGGCCGGCTCGAAGAAGTGGCCCGCCTGTCCGGCGGCAAGGTGCCCTCGGCCTCCGAGCTGGACGCAGGTCGCGCCACGCTGGACCGCGCCCGCGCCGACGAAACCAGCGCCCGCGCCACGGTGGAAGACGCACGCGCCGCGCTGTCCACCGACGAGACCAACCTGTCCAAGGCCTCCATCCGCTCGCCCATCGACGGCGTGGTGCTGACCCGCACGGTGGAGCCCGGCAACGCGGTGGCCGCATCGCTGCAGGCTGTGACGCTGTTCACCGTGGCCGAAGACCTCACGCGGCTGCGGCTGGATGTGAGCGTGGACGAGGCCGACGTGGGATCGGTCAAGGTGGGACAGGACGCGAGCTTCACGGTCAGTGCCTATCCCTCGCGCCGCTACCCGGCCCAGGTCACGCGGGTGTCGTTTGGCTCCACCAAGACGGACAACGTGGTCACCTACATCACCTGGCTGGAGGTGAACAACAGCGACATGAGCCTGCGCCCCGGCATGACGGCCGCTGCCACCATCACTTCCACTGAACGCAAGGACGTGCTGCTGGTACCCAACACGGCGCTGCGCTTCACGCCTGCGCAGGCCGCAGGGGCCGATGCGAAACCCGGGGCGGGTGGCGCCAAGCCCGGCGCGTCTGGCAGCGGCAGTGGTGGCGGCATCATGTCGCAGCTCATGCCGCGCATGCCACGGTCTGGCTCGGGCCCACGCAAGCCGGGTGCGGGGGGCGAGGCGGGCGATGGCGCGGGCAAGACGCGGCAGGTGTGGGTGCTGCAGGACGGTGCCGCCAAGCCCATCGATGTGCAGGTGGGCATCAGCGATGGCCGCCATACCGAGGTCACGGGCGAGGGCCTCACGCCCGGCATGGCCGTGATCACCGACCAGCGCGCGGCAGGGGCCAAGCCATGAGCGTGGCGGGCGACACCCCCATCATCCGCCTGCGTGGCGTGACCAAGGTCTATGGCGAAGGGGCGCTGGCCTTTCAGGCGCTCAAGGGCGTGGACCTGGACATTGCACAGGGCGACTTTGTGGCCATCATGGGCCCCAGCGGCTCGGGCAAGTCCACGGCCATGAACACGCTGGGCTGCCTGGACCGGCCCACCACGGGTGAATACCTGTTTAAGGGCGTGCATGTGGAGTCGCTCTCGCGCGACGAGCGGGCACGGCTGCGGCGGCGCTACTTTGGCTTTGTGTTCCAGGGCTTCAACCTGCTGGCGCGCACCTCGGCGCAAGAGAATGTGGAGCTGCCTCTGCTGTACCGGGGTGAGTCGGCCACCGCGCGCCATGCGGCGGCCGCGCGTGCGCTGGAAGCGGTGGGCCTCAAAGGCTGGGAACACCACACGCCCGCCGAGCTGTCGGGCGGGCAGCAGCAGCGCGTGGCCATTGCGCGCGCGATCGTCACCGAGCCCGATGTGCTGCTGGCCGACGAGCCCACCGGCAACCTCGACACCCAGCGCAGTGTCGAGATCATGGAACTGCTCTGGCGCCTGAACGCCGACCACGGCATCACCGTGCTGATGGTCACGCACGAGCCCGACATGGCGCAGTACGCGCGGCGCATCGTGCGGTTTGTCGATGGCGTGGTGGACAGCGATGCAGCCAATCCACACCCCAAGGGTCTGGACGCTGATGCGGCATCGGCCCAGCCGGCGGTGGCCGGTTCGGATGCGGGAGGCCACTGATGTTGCTCAACACCCTGCTGCTGGCGCTGCGCTCCATCCGGCGCAATCTCATGCGCTCCTTCCTCACCATCCTGGGCATCGTGATCGGCGTGAGCGCGGTGATCACCATGGTCACGCTGGGCAACGGCGCCACGCTGGCCATTCAGAACCAGATCTCGGGCCTGGGCACCAACCTGCTGCAGGTGCGCCCCGGCCAACGCATGGGGCCCGGCGGCGGCACGGGCGCCCCGGCCTTCAAGGACACCGATGCCGACGTGATCGCGCAGCAGATCGGCGGCATCCTGGCCGTGGCGCCCGAGGCGCGTGCCGCCGCCACGGCGGTGGTGGGCGGGCGCAACTGGACGACCAGCGTGATCGGCAGCACCAACGCCTGGCTGGAGACCGGCAATTGGACGGTGCGCACGGGCCGCGTCTTTACCGACGCTGAATTGCGCGCGGGTGCCGCCGTCTGCCTGATCGGCGAGACCGTGCGGCGCGAGCTCTTTGGCACCGCCGATGCCGTGGGCGGCCAGCTGCGCGTGAAGGCGTTTTCGTGCGAGGTGGTGGGCGTTCTCGCGTCCAAAGGGCAGGGCGCGTTTGGCAACGACCAGGACGACACCGTGCTGGTGCCGCTGCGCACGCTGCAGCGCCGCGTCACCGGCAATACGCGGGTGAACACGCTGCTGGTGTCGATGAAAGACGGCAGCGACCCCGAGCGGGTGAAGGCCAGCCTCACGCAATTGCTGCGCGAACTGCGCAAGCTGTCGGATTCGGACGAAGACAACTTCAACGTGCTGGACACCAAGCAGCTGGCCGATACGCTCTCGGGCACCACCAAGGTGCTGACCACGCTGCTGGGCGCGGTGGCGGCCGTGAGCCTGCTGGTGGGCGGCATCGGCATCATGAACATCATGCTAGTGAGCGTGACCGAGCGCACGCGTGAGATCGGTCTGCGTCTGGCCATCGGCGCGTTGGAGCGCGAGGTGCTGCTGCAGTTTCTGATCGAAGCTGTGGTGCTGGCCGCGCTGGGCGGGCTCATCGGCATCGTGCTGGCCACGGGCGCGTCGCTCGCGCTGTCGGGGCTGATGGGTGTGCCCTACCTCTTCAACCCCGGCGTGAACCTGCTGTCGTTCCTGTTCTCGGCCGGGATTGGTGTGGTGTTCGGCTACTTCCCGGCGCGGCGCGCGGCGCGCATGGACCCCATCGATGCGCTGCGGCATGAGTGAGGGTTTGCAGAGGGTTCAGAGCGGAAATACCAGCAAAAAAGGCATGAAGCGCTAGTGCATCATGCCTTGATTGCTATTGAAAATATAGCGATGGCCGTCACGCGCCATCGCTTGGGGAACGGCCCGCTTCAGTGAATGGTCAGCGTGGTGGCCTTGCTCACGGGCTCCAGGCGGGCCAGCGTCAGGGTCAACACGCCGTTTTCCAGCTTGGCGGTGCTGGCGCTGGCGTCAATCTCGGTGGGCAGCTCCCACGCGCGCTGTACCTTGCGCGGTGCGCCTTCCACGCTTTGCACCTGCACCACCTGGCCTTCAATGCTGATCGAGAGCTGTTCGCGGGCGAGGCCGGGGACGTCCAGCTGCAAGGTGGTGGCCTTTTCGTCCTGCGTCACGGTGCAGCCCGCGGCGGGTGCTGCCGCCGCGGATGCAGGCTGAGCCAGCGCGCCCATCAGAAAACGTTGCAGCGCCAGGTCGGCGGAACGGGGGGCTTGGGCATAAGCGGCGCGGCGGATCACGGGGGCGAAGATCATGGGTAACTCCTATACACTGCGCGGCTCTCGACGTGGTCGCCGCATGGCAGAGAGGTGTGTGCGGCCACGCCGCATTTCAAGGGAAAAATGCCATGAATAAATTGCAATCTGTGGGCTTGAAATCAGGCGCTGCGGCATTACGTCACACCGTTTGGGCAGCCGCAGTGGCCCTTGCAGGCGCCGTGGCGTTGGCGCCTGCCGCGCAAGCGCAGACCCCGCCCTCGGCAGGCGTGGCCCAGGCCAGGCCGGTCAAGCTGGCGCTCATCGAAAGCCTGTCGGGCCCGTTTGCCAACACGGGCGAGGCTGTGTACCGCAACATCTACTGGGCCATGGAGCGCGTGAATGCACGCGGCGGCGTGCAGCTGCCTGCCAGCAGCGGCGGCCCCCGCCCGCTGGTGCTGGAGCGCTACGACAGCAAGGGCCAGAACGAAGAAGCCCTGTCTGCCCTGCGCGCCGCGATTGACGATGGTGCGCAGGTCATCCTGCAGGGCAATTCGTCGTCCACGGCCGCCGTGCTGATCGAGGCCATCAACAAGCACAACGAGCGCGAGCCCAACAAGCGCGTGCTGTTCCTCAACTACTCGGCGGTGGACCCCATCCTTACCAACGAGAAGTGCAGCTTCTGGCACTTCCGTTTTGATGCCCATGCCGACATGCGCATGGCCGCGCTGATGGAGGTGATGCGCGAGGACAAGGCCTTGAAGAGCGTGTACCTCATTGGCCAGGACTACAGCTTTGGCCAGGCCGTGCTGCGCGAGGCCAAGAAGCAGCTGGCCGCCCAGCGCCCCGATGTGGCCGTGGTGGGCGAAGAGCTGCACCCCATCGGCCGCGTGAAGGACTTTGCGCCCTATGCCGTCAAGATCAAGACCAGCGGCGCGCAGGCCGTGGTCACCGGCAACTGGGGCAACGACCTCACGCTGCTGGTCAAGGCCGCGCGGGACGTGGGCTACGAGGGCAGCTTCTACACCTTCTATGGCAACGCGCTGGGCGCTCCCGCCGCGATTGGCGACGCGGGCATCGGCAAGGTGGTGGCCGTGGCCGACTGGCTGCCCAACGTGCCGGGCGCGCAGAGCGAGGCGTTCTACCAATCCTTCCGCACACGCTTTCCCAAGCCGCAGGACGACTACGTGCACATGCGCATGCAGCTGATGGTCGAGGCCCTCGCCCAGTCCATCGAGCGTGCAGGCAGCACCGACGTGGTGGCCGTCGCGCGCCAGATGGAGTCGGCCAACGTGCAACTGGCCGGCCAGGGCGGCACCATGCGTGCGGCCGACCACCAGTTCCAGCAGGCGCTGGCGGTGGGCGTGATGGACAAGAAAGGCGCGCCCGGCGTGAAGTTCG
Source organism: Acidovorax delafieldii (assembly GCF_007993815.1). Taxonomy (GTDB): domain Bacteria; phylum Pseudomonadota; class Gammaproteobacteria; order Burkholderiales; family Burkholderiaceae_C; genus Acidovorax; species Acidovorax delafieldii. The sequence continues at coordinate 337,501 of NZ_VJWE01000014.1, read as the reverse complement.
ACGTGGAAGGCTCGGGCTACGGCTTCCGCGTGGTGCGGCAGATTGCGGCGGCCAAGGCGCAGCAACCGCACAGCTGCCAGATGCAGCGCTATTGATGCAGCGTTACTGATGCGTGGATTCGCCCCGGGCGGCCGGGGCGCCCGGGGTGATCGCGCTCAGCGCCGGATGCGGTGGCCCGTCTTGAACACCCACCGCACCACGGCGAGGCACAGGGCCATGAACACCAAGGTCATGCTGGTGCTCACCGCGATGTGCACGTCGGCGTGGCCATAGAACGCCCAGCGCAGCCCGCTGATGAGATAGACCACCGGATTGAACAACGAGACGGTCTGCCAGAACGGCGGCAGCATGCTGATGCTGTAAAACGCCCCACCCAGAAAGGTGAGCGGCGTGATCACTAGCAGCGGGATGACCTGCAGCTTTTGAAAGCTGTCCGCCCACAGGCCAATGAGGAAGCCGAACAGGCAGAACGTGACGGCCGTAAGCACCAGAAAGCCCACCATCCACACGGGGTGCGCCACCTCGTACGGAACAAACACCCGGGCGGTGGACAGGATGAGCACCGACACCAGCAGCGACTTGCTGGCTGCCGCGCCCACGTAGCCCAGCAGCACCTCCACCCAGTTGACCGGCGCGCTCAGCAGTTCGTAGATGGTGCCCGACCATTTGGGCATGTAGATACCGAAGGCCGAGTTGGAGATGCTCTCGGAGAGCAGCGACAGCATGAGCAGGCCGGGGATGATGTAGGCGCCATAGCTCACCCCGCCGATGTCGCCCATGCGCGAGCCGATGGCGGAGCCGAAGACGATGAAGTACAGCGCGGTGGTGAGCACGGGCGCAATGAGGCTCTGCATCCAGGTGCGGAAGGCACGGTTCATCTCAAAGCGGTAGATGGCGCGCACGCCATGCAGGTTCACACCGGTCATGCTGGGATCGCTTTCTGGGCCGAAGGGGTGGGGGCCTTGTCCTGGTGCACCAGGCTCACGAAGATGTCTTCGAGCGAGCTCTCGCTGGAGTGCAGGTCCTTGAAGTCGATGCCGTGCTCCGTCAGGGCGCGCAACAGGGCCGCGATGCCGGTGTCTTCCTGCTGCGTGTCGAAGGTGTAGGTCAGCACGGTGCCGCCCTGGCTCAAAGATAGCGGCCAGCGGGCGAGCGTTGCGGGCACCTGCTCCATGGGCTGCTGCAGTGTGATGGCAAGTTCCTTCTTGCCCAGCTTGCGCATCAGCACGGCCTTGTCTTCCACCACGATCAGCTCGCCCTTGCGGATCACGCCGATGCGGTCGGCCATGTCCTCGGCTTCTTCCAGGTAGTGGGTGGTCAGGATGATGGTGGTGCCCGCGTCGCGCAGCGCCCGCACCAGGCGCCACATGTCGTGGCGCAGCTCCACGTCAACGCCGGCGCTGGGCTCGTCGAGGAACAGAATCTTGGGCTCGTGCGACAGCGCCTTGGCGATCAGCACGCGGCGTTTCATGCCGCCCGACAGCGCGAGGATCTTGTTGTCCTTCTTGTCCCACAGCGACAGGTCCTTGAGGATCTTCTCGATGTATGCGGGGTTGGGGGCCTTGCCAAACAGGCCCCGACTGAAGTTCACCGTGGCCCACACCGTCTCGAACGAGTCGGTGTGCAGCTCCTGGGGCACCAGGCCAATGGCAGCACGTGCTGCGCGGTAGTCGCGCACCGTGTCGTGCCCATCGGCCGTGACGGACCCCGCCGTGGCATTGCTCATGCCGCAAATCACGCTGATCAGCGTGGTCTTGCCCGCGCCATTGGGCCCCAGCAGGGCAAAGATCTCGCCGCGCCGGATGTCCAGGTCGATGTTCTTGAGTGCCTGAAAGCCGCCGGCGTAGGTTTTGCTCAGGCCGCGTACGCGGACGATGGCGTCCGTGTCGGGTGCTGGAGAAGGTGATGCAGGCATGGGGAAGGTTCTCTTGGAGGACCAGGGCGCGCCGCCTTGGCCGGGCCGCTGTGCAAGCGGTCGAAGCCGGGCATTGTGGACTGACTTGCGCAAGCGTGCAGGGCAGGGGCTCCGTGCCCGCAGAAACCTCCGGGTTCAGCCGATTGGTGCGTGGTTCGCAGCGCGGTAGGCGCCATCAGCGCGCTGCCGCCACCTCGCGCCCCAGCTCGATCACCGCCATGGCGTAGTAGCTCGACCAGTTGTAGCGCGTAATAGCGTAGAAGTTTTCGGTGCCTGCCACGTAGCTGGGTGCATCGTTGCCGTTTTGCAGTTCCACCAGCGCCAGCGGGCCCGTGTGCTGGGCACCCGGGGCATCGAGCACAGCGCCCTTGGCCAGCATGCTGGCCGCGCTGAAGGTGGGCAGGATGTCAGGGGCGAGCAGGTCGTCCAGTTGCAGCCGCGCGTTGTCGAACTGCACGCCAAAATGCGTGGGCATGCCGGGCGTCCAGCCGTGGCCGCGGAAGTAGTTGGCCACCGAGCCGATGGCGTCGGCCGGGCTCTTGAACAGGTCCACGCGGCCGTCGCCATCAAAGTCCACCGCGTAGCGCACCCAGCTCGATGGCATGAACTGGCCCAGGCCCATGGCGCCGGCATAGCTGCCGCGTGGCTCAAACGGGTCGGTGTTGCTGCGGTTGGCGAGGCTCAGGAACTGCTCCAGCTCGCGGCGGAAGAATTCGGTGCGCTCCTTGGCGCGCGGGTGTGCAGTGGGGAAGTCGAACGCCAGGGTGGCCAGCGCGTCCATCACGCGGAAGGTGCCCATCTGCTGGCCGTAGATGGTCTCCACTCCGATGATGCCCACGATGATCTCTGCGGGCACACCAAACTCGCGCTCGGCACGCTCCAGCATGGCCTGGTTCTCCTGCCAGAACCGCACGCCTGCACGGATGCGGATGGGGTCGATGAAACGGCTGCGATACACGCGCCAGTTCTTGGCCGTGCCCTTGGCGGGCGGCAGCATGAGGCGGGGCACCTGTGGCAAGAAATGCGCCTGCCCGATGGCCTGGCGCACCCACTCGCGGTCCAGGTCCCGCCGTGTGGCCAGGTCGTCGGCAAAGTCCATGGCCTCAGGGCGCGATGCGTAGAGCACCGGGGCCTTGGCACTGGCCCGCCCCTGGTGGGCCTGGCCGGCTTTGGCATGTGCCTTCTGGGCCGCCGGTTTGGGTTGATTTTCGGGCTTTGCGCTAGCGGGTAATGCACAGGCAGCTATCAAAAATATAGCTGCCGTGGTCCATGGTGCTGTCTTCTTCATGTCAATGGTTCGTCATGTTGTGGCTCCCTGCAGCGTCTGATACCGGCGCGCTCCAAGACCAGGGATGCCAAGCAAGGGCGTCCCGCAGCGAGGGCATCGTCCCCCTGGGGGGAAGCGGCGCAGCCGCTCAGGGGGGTGATTCACTGTTTCGGCCAGGCGAGGCTGCGGAACTCCCGCCGCAAATCGCCCAGGGCGGCCTCAGGGTGGGGGGCGTAGCGCACGCGCTCCAGCCGCAGCAGCCAGTCGGCCACCGCCGCAGCGGGTGCGCCGAATTGTGCCTGCACCCGCTCGGCCATGGCCCGGGGCGGCAAGGTGTCGGGCACCACCAGCCCGGCGCGGGCCAGGCGCTGGCGGGCGCGTGCCAGCAGGCGCAGCCAGGGGTCGTGCTGGCTGCGCTCCCACAGGCTCCAGCCCATGCCCCCAAGGGCGGCAACGATGATCAGGATGCCCAGCACCATGGTCAGGTCCTGCCAGCTGGGCGACTCAAAGCCCAGGGACTTGAGCAGGTCCAGCTGGCGGCTTTGTGTGTAGTTGAGCACCCACTGGTTCCAGCTGTTGTTGACGGCCTCCCACACGGCGCGCAGGTTCTGCGCCAGCCCCGGGCTGATGACCGTGCCCATGGCGGTGGCAAACGCCCCCTGGGGGGCGCGCAGCCGCTGAAAGGCCCCGGTGCGGCCGGGTGACACGGCACCGGTGGGGTCCACCCGCACCCAGCCCCGGCCGGAGAGCCAGACTTCGGCCCAGGCATGGGCGTCGCTCTGGCGCACGGTCCAGAGCTTGTCCACGGGGTTGCGGTCGCCGCCCTGGTAACCGGTAACGATGCGGGCCGGAATGTCGAGCGCACGCATCAGCACCACAAAGGCCGAGGAGATGTGTTCACAAAACCCTTCCTTGCGGTCAAACCAGAACTCGTCGGCCGTGTGCTGGCCGTACACGCCGGGCTCCAGCGTGTACACATATCCGCCGGTGCGCAGGCGGTTCAGGGCGGCATTGACGAGGGCCTCGGCGTTGTCTTGCGCGGGGTTGGGGTTGAGCTGGGGGTCGTTGCGCAGTTGCTGGGCCAGCGCCAGCGTGCGGGGATTGAAGCCGGTGGGCAGCTCGGTATAGGTGCGCAGGGCGGCGTTGGGGGCGCTGGGGCCATGGGCAAACTGTGGGTAGCTCTCTGCCTTGTAGCGCACCACATCGGTCACTGCGCGGGTCGTCAGCCACTGCAGGTCCTGCGTCATGAAGGTGTCCATGCCCGCGACGGCGGGCTTGTCCACCGCAGCGTCCAGCAGCAGCAGCCAGGGGCGCTGGTGGGGCTCCAGCGTCACTTCGTAGCGCACAGGCTGGCCTTGCACGCGCAGGTTGGCGACGGTGCTGGCACGTGCCTGCGAGTAATCGCCGGGGCGGGGCGACACCGGATGCCATTCGACACCGTCAAAGGTGCCGAACACCGGGCCGCGGAAGTACAGGTCGCTCTGCGGTGGCGCGGCGCCGTCAGGGGTGTCAAACCGCACGCGCATGGCCACCGTGTCGTCCAGCGCCAGCTCGGCAATGTTGCCCACCTTCATCACGCCGGACAGGCCGCTGCGCCCGCTCATGGTGTCGCTGGGCATGCCCCACAGGGGCGCCATGCGCGGGAACAGCATGAACAGCGCCGCCATGATGGGCGCGCCCAGCAGCGCCATGGTGCCTGCGGTGCGCAGTGCCTGCGACAGCGGTGGCCGCCCCACAGGCATGTGGGCGTTGACCAGCGCCGTGAGCAGCCCCAGCAGCGCCACCAGCATGGCAGCGGCCGTGAACAGCGACTGCGAGAAGAAAAAGTTGCTGAGCATCGTGAAGAAGCCCAGGAAGAACACCACCAGCGCGTCGCGCCGCGCGCGCAGTTCCAGCATCTTGAGCGCCAGCAGCATCACGATCAGCGTCACCCCGGCATCGCGGCCTAGGATGGTGCGGTGGGTGTACAGCGTGCCCGCCACCGCGATCACCAGCGGAACGGCCAGCACCCAGCGCGTCGGCAGCGGGCGGCCCTTGAAGGCCAGCCAGCCGCGCCACAGCATCAGTCCGGCCGCCAGCAGGCTCGCCCATACCGGCAACACGTTGACCTGCGGGGCGATGACCCACGCAATCACGACGAGCAGGAACAGCGTGTCGCGCGCGTCGCGCGGCAGTGCGTTGAGCGTCTGACGCAGGCTCATGGCTGAGCGGTGGAACGGGGGAAGATGGATTTCATGGTGCTATTTATTTGATAGCTATTCGGGCAATAAGAATATGCGCTTGGAGCCGATAGGGGCCAAATTCGGCAGGAATGGGCAGTGGCAGGTCAACACAGGGCCAACGCCTCCAGACAGCGGCGGCGGTGGGCGGCCCCCGTGTCGGGCGCGATCTCGGTGCCGGGCAGGCGCAGGCCGTAGTCCAGGCCCAGGCGGTCGGCTTGCAGCACCCAGGCCGTCAGGCGCGACACGCGTGCCTCATGGTTGGGCAAGGCGGCGTGGGCCAGGTCCAGCCACAGCTCGTGCCGCTGGGCCTGTTGCGCGTCACGGCTCACCAGGTCGTCGGTGCCTGTAGCCAGCGACTTCGCCGCCTTCTTCCAGACCACCAGTTTGAGCGGGTCGCCCCGCCGGTAGGCCCGCACCCCGTCGAATTCGCCAATGCCCTGCGACGGCGCGTTGCCCGTGCCCCCGGCGCGGGGCTCGCCCGGCGGCAGGGGTTGTGGCGGCACCTCGGGCGCGGGGTACACCAGCACCTCGGCAGCAGGGCGCCAATAGGTCCACACGCGGAAGGTGCCCAGCGGAAACCGCGTTTCGGCCGTCAGTGTGGGCACGCGGTGCAGCCCCCGGCGCCCGGGCTGGAAGGCCACCTGCACGCTGGCCTGGCCCTGGGCGGGCACATCGGTCCAGGCCCAGTGGTGTTCGGCCTTGCCGGTGCCGTGCACGGCCAGGGCAATGCCATAACGCGGCGACTTGCGATCACTGGACAGCTGGATCTCAAACGCCGTGCTGGTGCCCAGAAAATGTGGCTCGGGGGCCTTCAGGTGCAGCGTCAGCCCGCGCAGGTTGGCGTGGCAGATGTGCATGCCCACCACCGCGCTGCCAGCCAGCAAAAAGGTCAGCAGGTAGCCCAGGTTGAGCTGGTAGTTGATGGAGGCCACCAGCAGCACCACGAGCGTGAGCGCCAGCATCCAGCCTGAGCTGGTGGGCAGGATGTAGACATTGCGCTGGGTGAGCTGCAGCGTGTCGGACAGCGGCAGGCGTGCCTGCCACCAGCGCTGGAAGCGCCTGCGAAGGCGCGCCACGGGGCTGAGCCGCGCGGCCAGGCCGCGCCAGCCCGTGGTCGTCGTGAGGGAAGGGTGGGCGGCGGATTCCATCGATCAGGGCAGCGGCACGGCATCGACCATGGCGCGGACCTGCTCGACCGCGCCGCGCCCGGCGTCGCCCACGGGCACCAGGCGGTGGGCAATGGTTTGCGGCAGCACGGCCTGCACATCGTCCGGCGCCACATAGTCGCGCCCGCTGATGAGCGCCTGGGCCTTGGCGGCGCGCAGCATGGCAATGCCCGCGCGGGGCGACAGGCCCTGCAAGAACCAGCGGCCCGAGCGGGTGGCGGCGATCAGGTCCTGCACGTAGTTGAGCAGGGGGTCTGCGGTGTGCACGGCCTGCACCTGGCGCTGCAGCTCGGCCAGTTCTTCGGCGGACAGCAGGGGCAGCAGGCTGCTCACCATGTCGCGCCGGTCGGCGCCCGACAGCAGCAGGCGCTCGGCGGCGCGGTCGGGGTAGCCGATGGAGATGCGCATCAAGAAGCGGTCAAGTTGTGACTCGGGCAGCGCAAAGGTGCCCAGCTGGTCGTGTGGGTTCTGGGTGGCGATCACGAAGAAGGGGTGGGGCAGGGCGCGGGTTTCGCCCTCGACCGACACCTGCTTTTCTTCCATGGCTTCCAGCAGGGCGCTTTGCGTCTTGGGGCTGGCGCGGTTGATTTCGTCGGCCAGCAGCACCTGGGCAAACACCGGGCCGGGGTGGAACACAAAGGCTTCCTTGCCACGTTCGTACACCGACACGCCGGTCAGGTCGCTGGGCATGAGGTCGGCAGTGAACTGGACGCGCGAAAACTGCAGCCCAAAGGTGTGGGACAACGCGTGCGCCAGTGTGGTCTTGCCCACACCCGGCACGTCTTCAATGAGCAGATGCCCCCCCGCCAGCAGGCAGGCCACGCAGTCCTGAACCTGGGCCTTTTTGCCCACGATCACCGTGTTAAGCTGATCCAGAAGCGATTTGATCTTGTGCTGTGCATTCATGGCACGACGTTATCCGAAAAACGGCAAAAAATGCGAGACGCGGGGACAAGACTGTGAGCAAGACGGGCTATTTCACCCATCGGGATTGTTGGAAGCACGAGATGGGCCCGGGCCACCCCGAATGCCCCGAGCGGCTGGATGCGATTGAAGACCGTTTGCTGGTCACTGGCGTGGGGGATGCGCTAGAGCGCTACGAAGCCCCGGAAGCCTCGCTGGCCGACATCGAACTGGCCCATGGCCGCATGCACATCGCCGCCTTGCGCGGGATGTCTGACCGGCTCAACGAAGAGCTGATGGCCGGCGGCCCCAGCTATGCGCAGATTGACACCGACACCTCCATCAACGCCCACACCTGGAAGGCCTCGCTGCGCGCCGCGGGTGCTGCGCTGGCTGCCACCGACGCGGTGATGGCGGGCGAGGTCGAAAATGCCTTCTGCTCCGTGCGCCCCCCGGGGCACCATGCCTGCCGCGACAAAGCGATGGGCTTTTGCTTTTTCAACAACGTGGCGGTGGCAGTGAAATATGCGCTGCAGCGCTACAACCTGCAGCGCGTGGCGGTGGTGGACTTTGATGTGCACCACGGCAACGGCACCGAGGACATCCTGGCCAATGACCCGCGGGCGCTGATGGTGAGCATCTTCCAGCATCCGTTCTACCCCTACAGCGGCGACCACGATCCCGCCCCCAACATGGTCAACGTGCCGGTGCCTGCGTACACACGCGGCATGGACATCCGCGAGATCATCGAGATGATGTGGATGCCCCGGCTGGAGGCCTTCAAGCCCGAGATGATTTTTGTGAGCGCGGGCTTTGACGGCCACCGCGAGGACGACATGGGCCAGCTGGGCCTGACCGAGCAGGACTACACCTGGATAACCCAGCGCGTGAAGGACGTGGCCCGGCGCTACTCCAAGGGCCGCATCGTGTCGTGCCTGGAGGGTGGCTACGTAATGGGGCCGCTGGCGCGCAGCGTGGAGGCGCATCTGCGGGTTCTGGCTGATCTTTGACTCCCCCTGAGCCGCCTGCGGCGTCTCCCCCCTGAGGGGGACGCCACCCGTGGCCTGGCGGAGCCAGCTCCACGGTGGCACTGGCCTCATGCGCGCCTGTTTCAAACGCCCCTCGCATCGCTGTGCACAGGAGAAACAACATGACGATTCCAAATTCTGACGAGCTGCTGCTGATCACCCGTGATACGCGCGGTGTGATCACCCTCACTTTGAACGACCCTGCACGCTTCAATGCGTTGGGCTCTGAAATGCTGACAGCCCTGCAACAGGCGCTGGACGAAGCGGGCCGCGACGAGGCTGTGCGCGTGGTCGTGCTGGCCGCAGCAGGCAAGGCCTTCTGTGCCGGGCACAACCTCAAGGACATGGCGGCGAACCCGGACCTGGCGTACTACCAAAAGCTGTTTGCGCAATGCAGCCGCATGATGCTGACCATCCACAAGCTGCCAGTACCCGTGATCGCCAGGGTTCAGGGCATGGCGACGGCCGCAGGCTGCCAGCTGGTGGCGCAGTGTGACCTGGCCGCGGCGGCCGACAGCGCGAGTTTTGCCACCAGTGGCATCCACTACGGCCTGTTTTGTGCCACGCCGAGCGTGCCGCTCGTGCGCAATGTGCCCGCCAAGCGGGCGATGGAAATGTTGCTCACCGGCGACTTCATGGATGCGCCCACTGCACTCGCGCAAGGGCTGGTGAACCGGGTGGTGCCCGCCGATGCGCTGGATGCCGAGGTCGAGCAACTGGTGCAATCCATCCTGCAAAAGCCCCGTGTGGCCGTGGCCATGGGCAAGGCGCTGGTGTACCAGCAGCGCGAGCTGGGCATTGATGCCGCCTACCAGCTGGCAGGCCAGACCATGGCCACCAACATGATGGACGCGGCCGCCCAGGAGGGCGCCCGTGCGTTTGCCGAAAAACGCCAGCCCGCCTGGAAGCGTTGAGGCACCGCACGATGGACAAGCCGATGCTCGACGACGTGGGCCTGTGGGTGCAGGCCTTTCTCAGCCCCACGGTGCTGGTGGAACTGGCTGTTTTGGCAGTCTGCGTGGGCCTGGCCTGGGGGCTGGTGGCGCTGCTGCAGCGCGGCCTGCGCCGGGGCGACCCGCGCTCCATCCTGTTTGGTGTGCGCATCGTGGATGGCGCGCTGTTCCCGCTGGTGCTGCTGAGTCTGGCCTACATCGCGCGCACCCTGCTGCACCATTGGGTGGCGTTGGCGGCTTTCAAGATTGCGATCCCGGTGCTGGTGGCGCTGGTGGTCATTCGCATTGGCGTGAAGGTGCTGCAGGTGGCCTACCCGGACGCTGCCTGGGTGCGGCCCATCGAGCGCTCCATCTCCTGGATGGCGTGGCTGGGCATGGTGCTGTGGGTCACCGGGCTGCTGCCGCTGGTGCTGGACGAGCTGGACCAGATCCACTGGAAAGTGGGCGGGGCGACGCTGTCGGTGCGCACCATCATCGAAGGGGCGGTCACCGCAGCGGCAGTGCTGCTGATTGCCCTGTGGATCTCGGCGGCCATCGAGTCGCGGCTGCTGCGCTCGGCCACGGGTGCCGAGCTGTCGCTGCGCAAGGCGGTGAGCAATGCGGTGCGGGCGCTGCTGGTGTTTGTGGGCTTGCTGGTGGCCTTGTCGTCGGTGGGCATCGACCTGACTGCGCTGTCGGTGCTGGGCGGTGCGGTCGGCGTGGGCATTGGCTTTGGCCTGCAGAAGCTGGCGGCCAACTATGTGAGCGGTTTTGTGATCCTGGCCGAGCGCAGCATGCGCATCGGCGACAACGTCAAGCTCGATACGTTCGAGGGGCGCATCACGCAAATCAATGCCCGCTACACCGTCATCCGCTCGCCTTCGGGGCGCGAATCCATCGTGCCCAACGAACTCTTGATCACCCAGCGGGTGGAAAACCTGTCGCTGTCAGACCCGCGCGTGTGGATGTCCACCGTGGTCAGCGTGGCCTATGAGAGCGATGTGGACCAGGTGGCCCAGTTGCTCACCGATGCCGCCCTGGTCAGCCCGCGCGTGCTGCGCGACCCCGCCCCCAGCGCCGCGCTGTCGGCCTTCGGGGCCGATGGGCTGGAGTTCACCGTGGGCTTCTGGATTGCAGACCCTGAAAACGGATCCCTGGGACTGCGCTCGGACATCAACCGGGCCATCCTGAGTGCGCTGCGGGCCCACCAGATCGAAATCCCTTACCCCCAGCGGGTCATGCATGTGCAGGTCGATGGCGCAGTCCCTGCAGCGATGTCGCCGGGCGGGGCGCCCGCGCCAGCACCGGCTTCGGCGGGCTGATCCGGTTGCAGGGTGATGCCCCGGCGGGTGCCCGTAGCGCAGGCGACAGCAAACTCTAGACACTGTCCGGGTTCACTCGCCTATAATTCACAAAAAGCACGATCGTTCTTTTTTGTGATTGTGCAGTCTGTGTGGTGGCTCCGTAGCGCTTTCGCTGCAGTGCGACATAGAATGTTCTAGTTTACGTAAACGTCAATTCAACCAACTCTCTAGGAGCCGCAGCAATGAAGGTCTTGGTCCCTGTCAAGCGCGTGGTGGACTACAACGTGAAGGTCCGCGTGAAGTCGGACAACACGGGTGTGGACATCGCCAACGTGAAGATGAGCATGAACCCCTTTGACGAAATCGCCGTTGAAGAGGCCGTGCGCCTGAAAGAAAAAGGCCTGGTGACCGAAGTCATCGCAGTCTCCTGCGGCGTGGCCCAGTGCCAGGAAACCCTGCGCACCGCCATGGCGATTGGCGCCGACCGCGCCATCCTGGTCGAGACCGACGTGGAACTGCAGCCCCTGGCAGTGGCCAAGCTCCTGAAGGCCCTGGTGGACAAAGAGCAACCCTCGCTCATCATCCTGGGCAAACAAGCCATCGACGACGACGCCAACCAGACCGGCCAGATGCTGGCGGCCCTGGCCGACCTGCCCCAGGCCACGTTCGCCAGCAAGGTTGAACTGGCTGCAGACAAGGTCAGCGTGACCCGCGAAGTGGACGGCGGCCTGGAAACCCTGGCCCTGACGCTGCCCGCCGTCATCACCACCGACCTGCGCCTGAACGAGCCCCGCTACGTCACCTTGCCCAACATCATGAAGGCCAAGAAAAAGCAGCTCGATACCGTCAAGCCCGAAGACCTCGGTGTGGACGTGGCGCCGCGCCTGAAGACCCTCAAGGTGACCGAACCCGCCAAGCGCGGCGCAGGCATCAAGGTGGCCGACGTGGCCGCCCTGGTCGAAAAACTCAAGAACGAAGCGAAGGTGATCTAAATGTCGGTACTCGTTATTGCTGAACACGACAACGCGTCCATCAAGGGCGCCACGCTGAACACCGTCACGGCCGCAGTGGCCTGCGGCGGCGACGTGCACGTGCTGGTGGCCGGCCACAACGCCGGAGCTGCTGCACAAGCCGCCTCCAAAATAGCCGGTGTTGCCAAGGTCATCCACGCAGACGCCCCTGGCCTGGAACACGGCCTGGCAGAAAACGTGGCCGCCCAAGTCCTGGCCATCGCATCCAACTACAGCCACATCCTGTTCCCCGCGACTGCCAGCGGCAAGAACGTGGCCCCCCGCGTGGCGGCCAAGCTCGACGTGGCCCAGATCAGCGACATCACCAAAGTGATCGCTGCCGATACGTTTGAGCGCCCCATCTACGCCGGCAACGCCATTGCCACCGTGCAAAGCCAAGATGCCGTCAAGATCATCACCGTGCGCACCACCGGCTTTGACGCCGCAGCCGCCACCGGTGGCTCTGCCGCTGTTGAAACCGCCGCCGCCACGGCCGACGCAGGCAAGAGCAGCTTCATGGGCAGCGAAATCGCCAAGAGCGACCGCCCCGAGCTGACCGCTGCCAAGATCATCGTCTCCGGTGGTCGTGCGCTGGGCAGCAAGGAAAAGTTCGACGAAGTCATGACGCCCCTGGCCGACAAGCTGGGCGCGGCGCTCGGTGCCAGCCGCGCGGCGGTGGACGCAGGCTACGCGCCCAACGACTGGCAGGTGGGCCAGACCGGCAAGATCGTGGCGCCCCAGCTGTATGTGGCCGCCGGTATCTCGGGTGCTATCCAGCATTTGGCGGGCATGAAGGACTCCAAGGTGATCGTGGCGATCAACAAGGACCCTGAGGCACCGATCTTCAGCGTGGCCGACTACGGGCTGGAAGCGGATCTGTTCACGGCTGTGCCTGAACTGGTCAAGGCCCTGTAAGAACGCCACTGTGCACACAAAGGCATCGCTCGCGATGCCTTTTTTTTGACGAAATTTCGCTTTCCCGGAGACACCCATGAGCTACACCGCCCCCGTCAAGGACATGCTGTTCGCCATCGAGCACCTGGCCAACATTGAACAGATCGCGCAAATCCCTGGTTTTGAAGATGCCGGGCTGGACACGGCCGCCGCCGTGCTGGAAGAGTGTGCCAAGTTCAACGAAGGGGTGTTGTCGCCGCTCAACTGGGAAGGCGACAAGAACCCGTCGAGCTGGAAAGACGGCGTGGTCACCACCACCCCCGGCTTCAAGGAAGCCTTCCGCCAATATGGCGAAGGCGGCTGGCAAGGCCTGCAGCACCCCGCCGACTTTGGCGGCCAGGGCCTGCCCAAGACCATCGGCGCCGCCTGCATCGAGATGACCAACAGCGCCAACATGAGCTTTGCGCTGTGCCCGCTGCTGACTGACGGCGCCATCGAGGCGCTGCTGACGGCAGGCAGCGATGAACTCAAGGCCACCTACCTCGAAAAGCTGGTGACCGGCGAGTGGACTGGCACCATGAACCTGACCGAACCCCAGGCGGGTTCGGACCTGGCCCTGGTGCGCACGCGTGCAGAACCCCAGCCCGACGGCACCTACAAGATTTTCGGCACCAAGATTTTCATCACCTACGGTGAGCACGACATGGCCGAAAACATCATCCACCTGGTGCTGGCCCGCGTGCAGGGCGCGCCGGAGGGCGTCAAGGGCATCAGCCTGTTCGTGGTGCCCAAGTTCATGGTCAACAAGGACGGAAGCCTGGGCGCGCGGAATGACGCGCATTGCGTGAGCATCGAGCACAAGCTGGGCATCAAGGCATCGCCCACGGCCGTGCTGCAGTTTGGCGACCACGGCGGCGCGGTGGGCTACCTGGTGGGCCAGGAGAACCGGGGCCTGGAGTACATGTTCATCATGATGAATGCGGCCCGCTACGCAGTGGGCATGCAGGGCATCGCGATCTCCGAGCGCGCCTACCAAAAGGCTGTGCAGTACGCGAAAGACCGCGTGCAGAGCCGCCCTGTGGACGGCAGCATCAACGCCAGCGCCGCCATCATTCACCACCCTGACGTCAAGCGCATGCTCATGACCATGCGCGCCACCGTCGAGGGTTGCCGCGCCATGGCCACGGTGGCGGCTGCGGCGTTTGATGCCGCACACCACCATCCCGATGCCGACACGCGCAAGCAGAACCAGGCGTTCTATGAATTCATGGTGCCGCTGGTCAAGGGCTATAGCACCGAGACCAGCCTGGAAGTGACCAGCCTGGGCGTGCAGGTGCACGGTGGCATGGGCTTCATTGAAGAAACCGGCGCCGCGCAGTACTACCGCGACGCCAAGATCCTGACCATCTACGAAGGCACCACCGCCATCCAGGCCAACGACCTCGTGGGCCGCAAGACGGCACGCGATGGCGGGCAGGTGGCCAAGGGCATCGCCGCGCAGATCGAGAAGACCGAGGCCGACCTGCTGGCCAGCGGCACGCCCGCTGCACTGGCGGTGGCCAAGCGCCTGACGGCCGCGCGCAAGGCGCTGCTCGACGTGATCGACTTTGTAGCCGGTGGCACCAAGGCCCAGCCCAACGCCGTGTTTGCGGGCAGCGTGCCCTACCTGATGCTGGCGGGCAATGTGGTGGCGGGCTGGCAACTGGCGCGCAGCCTGCTGGTGGCGCAAGACCTGTTGCACAAGGGACAGGACGAAGCCTTCATGCGCGCAAAAATAACCACGGCCCAGTTCTACGCCGACCACATTCTGGTGAAGGCCCCCGGCCTGCGCGACAGCATTGTGGAAGGCGCGGCCAGCGTGACCGAGCTGGCGCTGGAAGCCTTCTGAAGGACTGGCGTGCCGTGAGGAGACAGGCCACCTGCGGGGCAGGGGGCTTGATATAAAAATGATAGCTACGGACGCATGATTCACTAGCGCATCCGGCCTATTCCATCCCTATTCTTGTTCTGGAAGTTGTTGCCATGTCCAAACTGCCTCCCGTGTTGCAAAACCTGTCGCTGCCCGTCATCGGTTCGCCGCTGTTCATCATCAGCAACCCCAAGCTCGTGATCGAGCAGTGCAAGGCCGGTGTGGTGGGCTCCATGCCCGCGCTCAATGCCCGCCCTGCCGAACTGCTGGACGAGTGGCTGGCCGAGATCACCGAGACCTTGGCGGCCTACAACAAGGCGAACCCCGACAAGCCTGCTGCGCCATTTGCCATCAACCAGATCGTGCACAAGAGCAACGACCGGCTGGAGCACGACATGCAGGTGTGCGCCAAGTACAAGGTGCCGATCATCATCACCAGCCTGGGTGCGCGCGAGGACGTGAACCAGGCCGTGCATGCCTGGGGCGGCGTGGTGCTGCACGACATCATCAACAACAAGTTCGCGCACAAGGCGATTGAGAAGGGCGCTGACGGCCTGATCGCCGTGGCGGCCGGTGCTGGTGGTCATGCTGGCACCAAGAGCCCGTTTGCGCTGATCCAGGAAATCCGCCAGTGGTTCGACGGCCCGCTGGCACTCAGCGGCTCTATTGCCAGTGGCGGCGCGGTGCTGGCTGCACAGGTCATGGGGGCAGACTTTGGCTACATCGGTTCGGCCTTCATCGCCACCCATGAGGCCCGCGCCAGCGAGGCCTACAAACAAGCCATCGTGGACGGCAACTCGGACGATATCGTCTACAGCAACCTGTTCACGGGCGTGCATGGCAACTACCTGGCGCCCTCGATCCGCGCGGCCGGCATGGACCCGGACAACCTGCCCGAGTCCGACCCCAGCAAGATGAACTTTGGCGGCGACGCCAAGAAGGCCTGGAAGGACATTTGGGGCTGCGGCCAGGGCATCGGCTCCATCAGCGCCGTGACCAGCACCGCCGAACTGGTCGCCAAATTGCGCAGTGAGTACGAGGCAGCCCGCGCCCGTCTCAAGCTGTGAATCTGCGCTCTGTGTGAGCGGCGGTGGCTTTGTGCCTCTGGGGGCATTCGGCCATCTTTCTTACCTCACCCCGTCATTTGTTTCGCCCGCCATGTGTATCCCACAAGGCGGGCGAATGTCTTTGTGGGAGGTGTTCGAGCGGTGTCTTTGCGGTGACGCACCCGAGGGGAAACCCGCGTGAGGAGGAGAAGTCCCCTACAGATAATGGTGATGAAAAATAATCAACGAATGCCGGTGCCACGTTCGCCGGCCTTGTCACCAAGTTGCGAGGGAGATGCCTGATGTTCCGTGCTTTTGTGTGCCTGCTGGCCGTGTGCGCCACCACCCTGGTTCATGCCCGCAATGAAGGCGTGACCGCCGATGAAATCCGGCTGGGTGCCTCGGTCGTGCTGTCGGGACCGCTCGGGCCGCAGACGGCACAGTACGGCGAGGGCTCGCGACTGCTGTTCGACGCGGTGAACGCGCAGGGCGGGGTACATGGCCGCATGATCCGGTACACCACACTCGATGATGCTTTCGACCCGCAAAAGGCCGTGGAAAACACGCGCCAGCTGCTGGAGAACGACAAGGTGTTCATGATTTTCCATAGCACCGGTACGGCGCAGACAGCGGCCATCCTGCCGCTGATCAAGGAGCAGCGCACTGTGCTGTTTGGCCCCGTCACAGGTGCCTCGGTGTTCCGGGAGGCGTTCAATCCCTATGTGTTCCATGTGCGTGCGGGTTATGCGAATGAGGCCAGCAAGATCGTGTCGCAGTTGCGCCAGCAAGGCGTCACCCGTGTGGCGGTGTTCTTTCAGGACGACGGCCTGGGCAAGACACTGGCAGGTGAGCTCAAGAAGGCTTCGGACGAGGAGAAGCTGCCCTTTGTGGCCGAGATCAAGGTGGACCCTAAACAGCCCGACTTTGCTGCCGCCGCACAGGCGACCGAAAAAGCCCAACCCCAGGCTGTGATCGTGGCGACCGGCGGCACCACTTTCACGAGCTACATCAAGGCGGTGCAGGCCACGGCGGTGCGTCCTGCCTACTACGGGTTCTCCGTGGCCAGCATGGACGTGATCCAGCGCGAACTCAGGGACAAGGCGCGGGGCATCATCCTGGCGCAGATCATGCCTTCGCTGCGCAACACCACTATCCCAGTGGTGGCCGAATATCTGAGCCTGCTGCGTGCCAAGTCGCCCGGCGCTCAACCCTCGGCTTCGCAGTTTGAAGGTTTTGTCCACGCACGCTTGCTGGTGGAAGGGCTACGCCGCACGGGGCGCAACCTGACTACCGAGTCGTTCTCCAAAACGATGGAGGACGCGGGTGAAATTGCTTTTGGTCGTTTCAGCGTGAAGTATTCGCCGCGCAACCACAATGGATCGACCTATGTGGAGCTGGCTATCGTGGACGCGGAAGGCAGTCTGCGTTACTGAGGGTCTCCACGCCTCGCGCGGTAGGGGGACTCTCGTTCATCGAGCCCGCTGCAGGTGATGGCAGACCAGCGGGAGACAGTGCAGCTGTGCAAAAAATCCTCTAACGGAGGACAATAGCGGGTTTTGTTGTTCCATCCTCGGTCCAGTTCGTCTTGCTGCTTTGCGCAGCAGGCGAATCAGCGCGGAGGGAATCCGGATATCCAGCGGCGCGCTGTCCGCAGGGATTCAACACCTCGCCCTATGTCCTCGTCTACATCCCGCACACCCTTGATCGACATGATCAAGGGCATGGCTTGCGCCACCATCGTGTGGCACCACTTGGCCTTCTATGGCCCGATGTCCGACATCGCCCATCCCTTGGCTCCAGCACTCATAGCGTGGCTATATGACTATGGGCGCATGGCGGTGCAGGTGTTTCTGGTGTTGGGTGGGTACCTGGCTGCTGCGAGCCTTGCGCCCCAGGGCTTCGCTCGTTTCGATCATGCGGGCACCGCCATTGCCAAACGCTTCGTGCGGCTTGTGGTGCCTTATGCCGTGGCGTTGATGCTGGCGGTGGTGGTCGCCGCCCTCGTGCGGCCTTGGATGGAGCACCACTCTGTGCCCGACCAACCCACCTTGTCACAACTGTTGGCGAACGCTTTGCTGCTGCAGGACATCGTGGGTGAAGGTGCTTTGTCGGCTGGCGTGTGGTACGTGGCCATCGACTTTCAACTCTTTGCGCTGACTGTGCTGATGCTGGCCGGTGTACGCGCGCTGCCTGTGCGCTGGGTACAGCACCATGCAGCGGCCTTGTCGCAGGGGCTGGTGCTGTTGGTGGCTGCTGCCTCGCTATGGGTTTTCAACCGCATCGCGGGGTTGGACATGTGGGCGCTGTACTTTTTTGGTGCCTACGGCCTGGGCATGCTGGCCTACTGGGCGGTGCGGGCGCCGCAGGCGCAGGCATGGGTCTGCCTCATGGCGCTGCTGGTGGGGGCAGCGCTGGCGGTGGATTTCCGGGCACGCATTGCCGTGGCTGCGGTCACGGCCTTGTGCCTGGTGGTGGCGATGCGCTCTGCGCGCATGCGCAGCTTTCCCGGTGTGTCGCCGCTCGTAAAGCTCGGCCAGATGTCGTACTCGGTGTTTCTGGTGCACTTTGCCGTGTGCTTGCTCGTGAACGCGGTGGTCAGCCACCTCTGGCCTACATCACCAGCGCTGAACGCCGTGGGCATGCTCCTGGCGTTTGGGCTGTCGCTGGCAGCTGGGCGTCTGTTGTATCTGCGAGTGGAGCGTCATGTGCCATCGTGGTCAACGGCCTTGCGCTGGCAGCTGGGGCTGGTGGGGGCGGGTATGCTGGTGGTCATTACCAGCAACTGGGCATAGCCCCTAGGCTGAGACCGCAGGGGCAGGCCGACTGGGCTGTTTTTTTGAGCGCGCTATATCCTTCAGCCCAGTGCAGTGCTATCGCAAAAGCTTGCGTTCCCGCCGTTTGCGTTGCTTGTCCAGAAACCACGCCATGAAGGGCAGCAGCAGCATCGAGCCGGGGATCACCCAAATAAAAAGATAAGGGCTGACCGAAGAGGCAGACCGCATCACATCCCGCAGGTGGGCACGTTCCTCGGCACTCCAGGTGCCCTGGCGGCGCTGCTGCACCAGCCAGACCACCGAGCCTTTCATGGTGGCCATCTCGCGGCGCAAGCGGCTCTTTTCCCGACTGTTGCCCGCGAGAAAAGAACAAAACCACTCCGGCGCGCGCTCCATGCGGCGCTGGAATGCCAGGGTGGAATCCGGGTCAAATGCGTCGGCAGGGGGCGGATTTTCTGGGCTTTGCGGAAAGGTCATGGTGAACAACATTGTCCCTGCAGATGCGGACAACACCAAACAGGCTTTGAGCAGAAACAAGGCTGATTTATCCCGGTCGACACGCGGCAATGGGACTTGTCTGCGTTTTCCTGAGGATATGCGCAAGTATGACTGGCGCGCGCCGTGATTTTCCGATAGGCCCCGGGCCAGCGCTGTGACGCACAGACCAATAAAGCGCTTGCGAGATAAGGGTTGGAGAGGCTGTCGGCGGGGCTATCCGGCGTGCAGAGGCAGAGGAAGATTCGTCAAGGATTCTTGCCAATCTACCCCGCGAGGAAAGCCCTGCGGTGGCCGTCATGGTCAATGCCCTTGGTGGCTGATCCCTTGCTTGGCATCACTCCACCTGCGTGATCATGTTCTGGGTTCCGATCCGTCTTGTCCGGAAACCCCCCGACCGGAACCGCAATCAGAACGCACGCTCCGTGGTCCAGATCCGAGGACTGCAGAATGATCCAGATACGTTCACCATCGCGTTACGTCGGTAGTTGATTAAAAAGCGCGGGAGTGTAGACGTTTGCGGAGACTCACTCATTGAGCAGCGCCGTTCTTCTTTTTGGCGCCCGGCGGTCAATCCAAACGCACAAACGGCTCGCTGCCACCTACCCTTAAGAGGGCATGCTCCGTAAGATAAGCCTATGAAATATCGATCTTCATTCGGCTACATACGCAAACCAGTATCCGCTCAATGTGTGGATTCATCGCGCGAAGAGCGGGGCTTCACTTTGGTGGAGGTCTTGGTCGCCATCGTAATTCTGGCTTTCGGCATGTTGGGAACCGTAGGCATGCAGGCATTTGCACTCCAGGCAAACCGCGATGCACGCCTCCAGGCTCAGGCGGTGGTCTTTGCGCGTGAGTTGGCGGAAATGATGCGCGGGAATAAGGAAATTGCGGTCAAGACTACTGCTGCCGCCAACCCGTATTTGGTGACATCAATGACGATGGCGTCGCCAAGCTACTGCATGAGAGTCGCCAATGCATCTACTGGGTGTACATCCACGTTGGATGTAGCCAGCGCAGAAATGACGGATTGGTTGGCTCGCGTGGCGGCTGAGCTACCGGATGCGCGTGTCACGGTTTGTTTCGATGGAGCGCCATATGACGCCAATGGACTGCCTCAGTGGAACTGCAATGCAACGGGTGCTGACGAAATTGTGTTCATCAAAATTGGCTGGACGCGGACTGTGACAGACAAGAGTCAAACCGGTAGCGCTGCTCTCGAAAGAGCTAACGACAGTGGCAGCCGCCCTTATGTCGTAGTTCCTGTGACTAGTGGGAACGCAACATGATGAAATGGTCAACTTTTCTTGCCTCTGGTGGCGCGCAACGTCAAGATAGTCGCCAAAAGGGCGTAACGCTTGTTGAGTTGATGGTGGCAATGGCGTTGGGGCTCTTGATTGCGCTTGCTGCTGCTGCTGCCCTGCTGGTTTCTCGCCAAGGGTTCGCCGCAGTGGATGCAGCTTCGCAGTTGCGTGACAACGGGCGATATCTGCAAAGCCTTACCCAGCGCCTTGGCGTGCAGGCGGGTTATAGAGATGTCAAATTTGCAACGGATACGACTGCCAAGGCCAACCAATCTTACGGGGCGACTGCTCCTCCCCCAAATATTTTTGGATTGAATAATGCGTCCCGAACGTCCACTGCGACCTGGGATGCAGGCACCGTGCGTACCTCGGGGCAAGTTGGTTATGGCAGCGATATCCTAGTGCTGCGACATCAGACTAGCTCATCGACTCCAGATGCGACAAGCTCTGATGGAACCATGATTGACTGTGCCGGCGTGGCGTCAACCGCTGTCCCCACGGGGCTGGATGACAAACTGGTCAGTATTCTCCACGTGGGTGTGGGATCAGACGGCGAGCCGGCACTTCTGTGTTCGCGGTCGGATACAGGGGCGGCGCCCTATGACGTACAGCCGATTATTTCTGGTGTTGAGAATTTCCAAGTGCTTTACGGAGTGGATGGTATTGGACCCGGAAATACTACGGTTCCTATTCCATCTGCTTCGGCGGACTCGATTCCCGAGCGATATTTGCGGGCAGACCAACTGACGGTTGCAGGCAACGACGCTGCCACCTATGCCAACTGGCAGCGCGTTCGCAGCATTCGAATTGGTGTTGTGCTACGCGGGCCACCTGGGTCAGCTATCGATAATGCAAGTCAGACGTTTTACCCCCTGGGGGTTTCCAAAGCCTCGGGAAGCGGTACACCGGGGTCGGGTTTTGCCAACAATTCAACAGATCCCGGCACTGCTTACACGCCCACAGTCGATAGTCGCTTAAGGCAAGTGGTCACATTTACTGTGCACTTGCGAAATTTTCAGGGTGAGTACTGAAATGATGAAAATACCCTTACATCAGAAACGTCCGGCATCAATGAGTGAGCAAGGGCTTTCATTGATTATCGTGATGTTGATACTCATTGTAGTTTCAATTTTAGGAGTGGGCGGTATACAAATCTCCATGATGGGTGAACGGGGAACCCGTAATGACAGAGATATGCAAATTGCCTGGCAAGGGGCCGAGGCTGGATTGATAGATGCGGAGTTTGATATCGAAGGGCTTCCTGCTGCGTCACCCAATAAGAGAAGTGTAGTATTCAAACGCGGTGATGTAGATCTGGCCAAATTCATTGATAACTGTGGTGACTCGGGGCAGAGCATTGGCTTATGTGCGCTTAAAGATGCCGGAAAACCGGCTTGGTTGACAGTCGATTTCACTGCAACGGGTACGGGTGCGAAGGCGGTGGAATTGGGTACGTACACTGGGCGGGACTTTCCGTCAGGCGTGAAGGGGACGCAACCGGCCAAACCACCTCGTTACATTATCGAACCTATTCTTGATCGATATGGGGTCAAGTCGTACAGGACTACCGATCCTACCGCTGGTTCTGGCCCATCTTATGTGTACAGGGTCACATCCATGGGCTTTGGCCCCAACGGAGAAACTCAAGGAGTGCTCCAGATGATTTATAGAAATTAAGCGGTGAGATAAACATGTCAAAATTCTCTAAAAATCTAGCCGCTCTTGGCGAGCGAGTACTTCAAAAATCTCGAAATTTGCTCAAGGGTAGACGTGCTGCGTACGCCGCGTGGGGATTGGCGCCACTCGCTATCGCTGTTTCATTTGTTGCGATTGGTAGCGGTACTCCACCCTCCATTCCAGCCATTGCCCTTGCCACCGAGCCTCTCTATGCTGCTGTGGTGGTTGATAAGCCCGCCATGGCTCTTGCCCTGTCTGTGGAGTTCCCAACGGTGGGTGCTCAATATACCCCAGGGGGTAGCACGGATAATACTTATGATACCGCTAAGGAGTATCTTGGATACTATGATGCGGAGAGTTGTTATTCCTACAACAATTCACCCAGCGAAACCCCCGCTGCTAGCCAAACAGCGACTGATTACAAGAGATTTGATCGCGTTGGAGCTGCGACTGGGCGCAAATGTACCAATGCATTTAGCGGCAACTTTTTGAACTGGGCGTCTAACTCAGCCATCGATATGCTTCGTTTGGCGCTGTCTGGTGGAGACAGATATATTGACACGCCTTCATTGACCATACTGCAGCGCGCGGTTATCCCTAACGGGGACCCTACCTGCATGTGGAACTCTACAAACTTCCCTGGTAAGCGACTGTCCAAAGACGGCGGTGGGGCGGGTAGTTATTGGGGGGCGGTGCCGGCGTCAATGATCGCTAATGCAAATGGCGGCGATATTTATGTGGCCAACACGTTAAATCGGATTTATTTTGGTACGTCGCAGACGGGAAGCTGTACAGACAACACTGGCTACAGGCTCGGTAGCACTATAGGTCCGATCACCAAGCAAACTGGAAATCGCCCAGTGAGTTCTGTGTTGTGTTCTGCAGAGAATACATTTTGTACTTTTTCGGGTACTAAGATGGTTTGGTATGGGAAAAAAAATGGGACTACCAATAATTGGTATGTTGCGCCTGCCTACAATGGAGTAAGCTGCAATTCGACAACTTTTGGAGATCCGTATCCGGGGCAGGCCAAAGAGTGTTACATACTCGACTATTCGGGGACATGGACTCCTCCGACTACCGCGGGTACTTTTAATACCGATGGATTCTTCTACGCCCGAGTGCAGGCTTGTAACTCCACATCGGGTACTTTGCAAGATACTAGAAACTATAATTTTTGCAAACAATATCCTAACGGTAATTATAAGCCCACCGGCGTAATTCAAAAATATAGCGACCAGATTCGATTGGCAGCATTTGGCTATTTGTTGGATCAAACGGCCAGTTATAATGCTGGGGGTCGGTATGGTGGCGTTTTACGTGCTCCGATGAAGTATGTGGGTGCGAAGACATACAACATCTATGGCCAAGACAACACTCCGACGGGGGGGAACCCAAAGGCGGAATGGAACGCCAATACCGGCGTATTTCTTGATAACCCCGATTCAAACGCAACGCCTGCTATCAGCGGGGTTATAAATTATCTAAACAAATTCGGGCGAACCGGACCTACACCTGGTGTGTACAAAAAATACGATCCGGTAGGAGAGCTGCACTACGAGGCGCTTCGCTATTTGCAGGGGCTCCAGCCTAGTGCTGATGCCGTCAGTGGAACGATTACGGCCACGATGGCTGACGGTTTTCCATATTTCACTACTTGGACCGATCCATACGGGGATGGTCGCAGCAATGCTAGCGATTATTCGTGTGTGAAGAGCAATATTGTAGTCGTCGGTGATATCAATACTCACGATGGTAATCGGCTTCCCACTGCAAGTGCTGCCAATAATATTCCGGACATTAATTACTGGCGAGGTATAGTCCAGAAGTTTGAGAAGAACACTGCTGGTACATATGTGGATGGACAGGGAGCTAGTCAGAGCATTGCGAATCCAAATACTCCTAACAACAGCGTTCCTTCTGCTACAAGCACAAGCCAAATAATGGGCTCGGCGTATTGGGCGAGAACCCATGACATCAGAGGTTCTGGCTGGACTGCTGACACAGCCAAGCAGCGTCCTGGGCTCCGGGTGAAGACTTTTCTTTTTGACGTCAATGAATATGGCGCGCAAAACGACAACACTACGCGCCGTACGGCAAACCAGTTTTTCATGGCTGCCAAATATGGTGGCTTTGAAACGGATCCAACCAATCCAGGGCAAAAGCCGTATAATGTTAAAGGCAATCCCTTTAAAGATCAAAATAATGTAAATAATAATAATGTGTGGCAAAAAGCTGCTGAGCCCGGCGAGGCAAGCACTTATTATGTTTACAACACATCAAAAACTTCGCCGGCCCGCGAGGTGCTCACCGCATTTGATGAGATTTTCAGTAGAGCTTCTACCAGTGCCCGAAGTGTTGCCGGTGGTGGTTTGAGCACCGGCAGTAAGGTGACCAGTAATTCAGTTTCTTATTCTGCTAAATTCGACACCAGTAACTGGAGTGGAGATGTGGTTGCTGAGCCCATCACTCAAGATGCAAGTAATAATTTAGTTATTGGCACGCAGCTTTGGAGTGCTGCTCAGCGCTTGGACAACATGATTTCACCCGCTGCTAACCGCAAGATTTTCGTGGGACGCGTGGGTGCAACATCAAGCACCACCGCCACCGCCTTCACATGGGGAGCGATCGATGCAACATTGAAAGCGCAGCTCGATAAAGCTAGTCCGGCCGCAGCTGCGGATGGCTTGGGTCAAGATCGTCTTGCTTTTCTTCGTGGCGATCGGACGAAGGAGGGGACGCCATTTCGGGTGAGAAGTTCTTTGCTGGGTGATATTGTTAACTCTAATATTTCGTACTCTGGGGCTCCTTCCAAGGCCTTCACTGGTGCGGGATATACCGCTTTCCGAGCTGACTACGATTCACGAACTCCTGCCGTTTTTGCTGGATCTAATGACGGCATGTTGCACGCATTCAACGCCACTACGGGCGATGAGTTGTTCGCATATATTCCAAGTTGGCTGGGGCGTAATTTGTCGGCGCTGACAGATCCTACCTTTGCCAACAACCACCAAAATTATGTAGATGCTCCTTCTGTAGTCTCTGAGGCACAAGTAGCCAACACTGGCGCAAGCACGGATTGGAAAACAGTTTTGGTGTCAGGCACTGGTGGCGGTGGGTCTGGTGTGTTTGCGCTTGATGTGTCTAACCCTGCTAATTTCAGTGCATCCAATGTCATGTGGGAGTTCACTCGTGCGGATGATGAGGATATGGGGCAGGTTGTTGGTGAACCAAAAATATTAAAGGTCAAGACGAGTGGAACAAGCTCAACGGTTACCTATCGATGGTTTGCTGTTGTCGGGAGCGGAGTGAATAATTATGTCCCTGATGCTGACAATAGGTTCAGCTCTACCGGCAAGCCTGCACTATTTTTGTTAGCCCTCGACAAGCCTTCTGGAGATGCGTGGTCGCTAGGTACCAATTATTACAAGGTTTCGGTGCCCACTGATTCATCTCTTGCTTCAACTAATGCCACTGGTGTTACCAACTTTAGCGCCCTGTATGGCACGCAAGGCGAGATGACAGATATCTATATGGGTGATCTCCATGGTGCACTGTGGCGCCTTAAGTTTGCCGGAAAATTACCTACTGATTGGAATATGGACAAATTGTCGTATTTTGATAAAGGCAGTGCCGGCAGTCCAGTTCCTTATCCTTTATATATCGCTCGAACGGGTGATGCAACTCCTAAGGTCCAACCTATTTTTGCGGCGCCCACCCCTTTTGCGGGTCCCATTGTGAGTGGTTTGGAATCTTTCTATATTGTCTTTGGAACGGGAAAATATCTTGAATCCAGTGATAATATTTCCACGACTACCCAGTCGGTTTATGCTGTGTATGATAATGGGGGCACAACGGCAGATAATTCACCTGCCAGCGCTAGTGTAATTACGGGGCGGGGGCGCTTGCAGGCCGGAACGGTGAATACAACAGCAAAGACCATTACTGTAAGTGCCTTTAAATGGGGGCGGCCGACAACCAGCGCGGATCTGACGAGCCGTGCGGGTTGGTATTTTGATTTGCCCGTTTCTGGGGAGAGAATAGATCAAGCGGCACTGGATTTGGGTACGTTATATGCTGCAATCAATTCCAAAATTCCAGGCTCTACCTCAGCTGGCGCTGGCTCATGCTCTAACACGCTTGGTAGCGGTAATCAGTATTTTCTGAGCATTAATACCGGCTCCGGATCGTACGTACCCTCCAGCCTTGGGTTGCTTGGCCCTCCGGTATTGCTTTCAAACGATTCGGAAACAGTTGTCACACCTTCGGATAGCACTGGGAGGCGCGTTCGCACTACGACACTTCGTCGCTTCACTCAGGCCCAGAGTGGTATCGATACCAGTGCCCCTCCTGTCACAACGAAAGAAACCATTGGGCGTTTGAACTGGCGACAAATTTTTAACTACCAAGATATGAAGAACGCGCCATGAATAAAATTAAAAAATATGCTGCGGGGTTCACGCTGATTGAACTCATGATTGTTGTGGCAATTGTTGGTATTTTGGCTGCTGTTGCGTACCCTGCCTACACTGACTCAGTTCTGAAGGGGCGCAGAGCACAGGGCAGGGCTGCGGTAGCGCAATTGCTGCAGCAACAGGAGCGCTATATTACGCAGCAGAATTGCTACCTCGGCTTCACCACAAACTCGGCAGGCGTTGCGACTGCTACGTCTCCTGGTGCAGCGTGCGGTGGCGTTACGGCGGCGTCCGTGCCTTTCAAGACCTTTTCGGGTGATACTTTGAGTAATTCGCATTACCTATTGAGCGCGGATGCTTGCCCAGCCGGGGCTGGCACTCTCTCAATTGGAGATTGCGTCAGAGTTATTGCAACGCCCGTCAAAGCTGATCCTAAAGTTGGCTCCTTGCAGATGACTACCACTGGGACAAAGTCATGTACAGGCACATCCGCATCAACTGACCCTAAACTCTGCTGGCCATGATGATGAAATTTCATAGTTCTGGTTTCACGCTTATTGAACTGATTGTCACCATAGCTATTGCGGCTGTGTTGGCCAGTCTTGCTGTGCCTAGTTTTATTCAATATCAGCGTAATTCAGAGCTTTCGTCGTTGACCAACTCACTTTTGGCCGCTGTCAATGCAGCGAAAGGTGAAGCCATGAAAACCGGCAGAAATGCTTTTGTTGTGCCGAGGGGCTCTGGTTGGAATAGTGGGTGGCTGGTGTATGTGGATGTGAATCGTGATAATTCATTCACAGACGGCACTGACATTGCCGTCCAAACACAGGATGCTCTGAAGAGTTATTTCAACATAACAGGTAATAGCATTGCAGCGGGCTCCACACCTTATATTAAATTTGATAATTCTGGATATTCAATTGACAACAGCGCCTCGCCGGTTGCGTTGAGTTTGACCATTGCCCGGACAGATGCGTCGTCCTCAAGTGCTTTGGAGGAAACCAGGCGCGTGGTGGTGGCCCGGACCGGGCGCGTGAGAACATGTAAGCCGAGCACCGATTCAAGCTGCACCAGTTCCGCAACCCAGTAGAGAGCATTGCTTTCCCGCGAAGGGCTGTATGGCCGGTTAGCTAAAATGCGCTGCCGATCAATTTGTTGGTGTTGGACCGGCGCTATGCCCACTGAGGGCCGCGTTGAATTACCGTAGCCCTTGGAATCGTCTTCACATTCCTTGAGTAGTCCGATTGCACAGGTCTATGCCCAAGCGGCACCCGAGTGGCGAAATAGTTTCCTGAGCGATAAAGTCAAGCCCCCGCTTAACACGGATCTCGTCACCCTGTGGAGCCGGAAGTTCTGGGGGATATCTCGCTAGACAGCCACAAGCCCTCGAATCTACGCCTCGAAATGGGAGGTCTTTAGAAGTGGCCACTCTGCTGGCATCTGTTTTGGCTTGAACGGGCCAAACTGGGCGCCAAAGTCTTAGAAGGCGCATTGCGCGAGATGCCGACCTTTCGCTACTTTGTCGGGCTGATGTACCGGGATGAGGGGATCCCCTGCGAGTGGTGCATCCTGTGCGTTGTCGCTGTCTGGCGTGTCCAAGTGGGCCCATCAGAGCCGCATTACCCCCCCCCACTGCTTTGCCGCTGGCCAAAAGAATGCTGCCCAGGGCAGGCGGAGTTGCGGATGCCACGCATAGACCAAAAAGCAGTGAGCGTGATTCCACGATGGCCAAAACAAGCAGGGTAACCGATGGCGCTTCAATACAAAGGCGCATGCCATAGCGGACTTGGATGCGGGCTTGGTGCGTACAGTGCGTTGTACTAGCCGAGTGTGGGCTGCAAATTGGTCCAGAGCCTGGGCTGGGGACACAAGCCTTCGGGGATACAAGCTGCCAAGAGGGGCGGCTCTATGCAAACTACAGCACGCATGGCGGAGTCTTGTCTCGGGGTGCTGCAAGCACAGTGCGCTTGGCAAGGCCCCTGCGTTGGGCGCCTTGTTTGGTCGAGCCGCACGAGACTATCAAAGTAAAAGTAGGCATTCGCGCCAAGGCGAATGTAGAGCCCCCCGAGGAAGCAATTGCATCGCGCATTCCCGCGCGACTGGACTCAGAATGCCTCCTGTTTACGAGGTGGTGCATTGTGGGGCCGAGTGGCGCCAAGCTAGATCCGCCATCGATTTGAGGAAGGCGTTTCAGGCCGTAGTCGTTAACCGCAATTCGCAGCTAACTCCTGATGAAAGTCAACGAACCGTCGCAAGCACTGTCTTGAAAACGGTCACTCGCCGCCTCAAGTTCAGTGCAATTCGGAGGACATAGACCATGCGTCTCGACAAATTCACCACCAAATTTCAGGAAGCCCTGAGCGATGCCCAAAGCATCGCGCTGGGTAACGACCACGCCTACATCGAGCCGGTACACGTGCTGCAGGCTATGCTGCAACAGGACGATGGCCCCAAGGCGTTGCTGCAGCGTGCGGGTGCCAACGTGCCAGGCTTGCTGGCGGCTGCAGAGGCAGCCGTCAAGCGCCTGCCCCAGGTGCAAGGCAACGACCAGGTACAAGGCGGCCCTGAGCTGGGGCGTGTGCTCCAGGCCACCGAGAAAGAGGCCATCAAGCGCGGTGACCAGTTCATCGCCAGCGAGCTGTTTTTGCTCGCCGTGATCGACAGCAAGGGCGAAGCCGCCAAGATCGCCAGGGACAACGGCCTCACGCGCAAGAGCCTGGAGGCCGCCATCGAGGCCGTGCGCGGCGGTCAGAAGATGGACAGCGCAGAGGCCGAAGGCCAGCGCGGTGCTCTGGCCAAGTACTGCCTGGATCTCACCGAGCGCGCTCGCCTTGGCAAGCTGGATCCCGTGATTGGCCGCGACGACGAAATCCGCCGTGCTATCCAGGTGCTGCAGCGCCGCACCAAGAACAACCCCGTGCTGATCGGCGAGCCCGGCGTGGGTAAGACCGCCATCGTAGAAGGCCTGGCCCAGCGCATTGTGGCGGGCGAAGTACCCGAGAGCCTCAAGGGCAAGCGCGTGCTCAGCCTCGACATGGCCGCGCTGCTTGCGGGTGCCAAGTTCCGTGGCGAGTTTGAAGAGCGCCTGAAAAGCGTGCTCAACGAACTGGCCAAGGACGAAGGTCAGACCATCGTCTTTATCGACGAGCTGCATACCATGGTGGGCGCGGGCAAGGGCGAGGGCGCGATGGACGCGGGCAACATGCTCAAGCCCGCGCTGGCGCGTGGCGAGCTGCACTGCGTGGGGGCCACCACACTCGACGAATACCGCAAGTACATCGAAAAGGATGCTGCACTGGAGCGGCGCTTCCAGAAGATCCTGGTCGGCGAGCCCACCGTGGAGGCGACCATCGCTATCCTCCGCGGCCTGCAGGAAAAATATGAGGTCCACCACGGCGTGGACATTACCGACCCGGCGATCGTCGCTGCGGCCGAGCTGAGCAATCGCTACATCACGGATCGCTTCCTGCCGGACAAGGCGATCGACTTGATCGATGAGGCCGCGTCCAAGATCAAGATCGAGATGGACTCCAAGCCTGAGGTTATGGATAAGCTTGACCGCCGCCTGATTCAGCTGCAGATCGAGCGCGAAGCGGTGCGCCGCGAGAAGGACGAGTCCTCGCAAAAGCGCTTTGCGCTCATCGAGGAAGAGATCACCAAGCTGCAAAAGGAAATCGCCGACTACGACGAGATCTGGCAGTCTGAAAAGGCCCAGGCGCAAGGTAGCGCTCATGTGCGCGAGGCCATCGACAAGCTCAAGTTCCAGATCGAGGAATTCACTCGCAAAGGCGACTTCAACAATGTGGCCGAGCTGCAATACGGCAAGCTGCCTGAGCTGGAAAAGCAGTTGAAGGAAGCCCAAGCGCAAGAGGCTGGCAAGGACGGCGCGCCCGCCACGCGCCGCCTGCTGCGCACGCAGGTGGGCGCCGAGGAAATCGCTGAAGTGGTGAGTCGCGCTACGGGCATTCCCGTGGCCAAGATGATGCAGGGCGAAAAAGACAAGCTCCTGCAGATGGAGTCCAAGTTGCACGAGCGTGTGGTGGGCCAGCAAGAGGCGATTGCCGCAGTGGCCAATGCGATTCGCCGTTCGCGCTCTGGGCTGAGTGACCCCAATCGGCCCACTGGATCGTTCCTGTTCCTCGGCCCCACGGGCGTGGGCAAGACCGAGCTGTGCAAGGCGCTCGCGGGTTTCCTGTTTGACAGCGAAGACCACTTGATCCGCGTCGACATGAGCGAGTTCATGGAGAAACACTCGGTGGCCCGTCTGATCGGTGCGCCGCCCGGCTACGTGGGCTACGAGGAGGGCGGCTACCTGACCGAGGCCGTGCGCCGCAAGCCCTACAGCGTGCTGCTGCTCGACGAGGTGGAGAAGGCCCACCCCGACGTCTTCAACGTGTTGCTGCAGGTGCTGGACGACGGCCGCCTGACCGACGGCCAGGGCCGCACCGTGGACTTCAAGAACACGGTGATCGTGATGACGAGCAACATCGGCTCGCATCTGATCCAGGCCATGGTGGGGCAGGATTCGGAAGACATCAAGGAAGCCGTCTGGGGTGAACTCAAGAACCACTTCCGGCCTGAGTTCCTGAATCGCATTGATGAGACCGTGGTGTTCCATGCGCTGGATGCCCAGCACATTGCCTCGATCGCCAAGATCCAGCTGCAGCTGTTGCAATCCCGGTTGGCGAAGATGGATTTGGAGTTGCAGGTGTCCGACGCTGCCTTGGCAGAATTGGCCAAGGTGGGGTTCGACCCCGTGTTTGGTGCGCGGCCGCTCAAGCGGGCGATTCAGCAGCGCATAGAGAATCCGCTGTCCAAGCTGTTGCTGGAAGGGCGATTCCCGCCCAAGAGTGTGATTCCGGTCACCGTCAACCCTGTCCTGGAGCCTGGTGTGTTCCAGTTCGGAGTCGCCCCGCAAGAGTAATGTGGGCTCGGGAGGCGGTTGCGGTGTGATTCAGCACCGCAATCTGCATCCCAAGTTGTGAAGGAGAGGTGTCGTTTGAATGATTTTGTTGCGGGTGTCGTGAGCCTTCTGTTGCGTCTGGTCGTCATTGCCATGGGGTTGGTCCTGTTTGCCAGCCTTTTGGTCGCGGCCATGTTGCTTGCGCTGGTGTGGGTGCTGCGTGCAGGCTGGGCGCGCCTGACAGGACGACCGGTGACTCCGTGGGTGATGGGTGTGGACCCACGCACAGGCTTCAGCACGGTCTTTCGGTCTACGCAGCGGTGGTCTGCTGGCCGCCGCGGCAATAGTGCGCCTGAAGGCGCCAGTGAAGACGCCGCCGCATCGCGCCGTGGCGGCATCCTGCCGGGGGCGGCACAGGTCACTGACGTAGAAGCACGCGAACTGCGTTGATGTGGCAGTGGCGGCCGCTGCACTTTGGCTGCCACCAACCCCATCTCGTGAGAGTTCCGTGGTACGAGCGTAAGCCAACGGGCATCAACCCTAGGGCGTCTGCCTTTTTGTGACGCGCCCATCGGGGTGTCTCCTATCATCCATCCATGACACCAGCCGATATCCGCGCACATTTCGATCTTCAGTTCCAGGCCAGCCGTGCGCACGTGGACGTGCCGCTGCTCGTGCGGCGAGAGCGTTTGCTGCGCTTGCGCAAGTTGCTCGATGAGAATGGGCCTGTGCTGGCGGCGGCCGTGCAGGCCGACTTTGGCATGCGGTCACCCCGCCTCACGGAGGTGGCAGACTTCTTGGTGCTGCGCTCCTTGCTGTCGCATACGCTGCGCCACTTGGCAAAGTGGGTCAAGCCCCGAAAGGTGCATACGCCGATTTACCTTCAGCCGGCCCACGCCTTCATCCAGCGCCAGCCCATGGGGGTGGTGGGGGTGATTGCACCGTGGAATTACCCGGTGCAACTGGCCCTGGCACCCGCCATCACCGCGCTGGCTGCTGGCAACCGGGTGATGCTCAAGCCCAGCGAGTTGACGCCCCATACCTCGGCCCAATTGGCGCTACTGGTGGCGCAGTTCTTTGCCCCCGACGAATTCTGTGTGGTGCAGGGAGATGCCAACCTGTCCGCCTTGTTTGCCTCGTTGCCTTTCGACCATCTGGTGTTCACAGGCTCCACGGCGGTGGGCCGCAAGGTGGCGCAGGCGGCAGCTCAGAACCTGACACCGACCACGCTGGAGCTGGGCGGCAAGTCGCCCTGCATCATCGACGGCCATTGCGACATGGCGGATGCGGCTCTCAAGATTGCGCACGGCAAACTGCTCAACGCGGGGCAAACCTGTATAGCCCCCGACTATGTGCTGCTGCCGCGTGGACGTGAGGGCGAGTTTGCGCAGGCTTACCGGGCCGCAGTGGCGCGCCTGTTCCCCACCATCGAGGGCAACGCAGACTACGCCTCCATCATCACGCCCCGCCACCATGCCCGCTTGCGCACGATGCTGCAGCAGGCGCAAACACAAGGGGCAGAGGTGCACACCATCGACCCTAGCGACGGCAAACCTGTGGTGCCCACCGTGGGAACGCTGGGCGACGGTGCAAGCCGCCAGATGCTGCCCACGCTGGTGTTTGGTGCCACCTCGCAAATGCAGCTCATGCAGGAGGAAATTTTTGGTCCCATCCTGCCCGTGATCTCGTACGAGCGGCTGGACGATGCCATTGCCCACATCAACAGCGGGCCCCGCCCGTTGGCGCTTTATTGGTTTGGCCAGAGCGAGGCCGTGCGCGACGATGTGCTGCGCCGCACCGTCAGCGGTGGGGTGACGGTGAACGACACGCTGATGCACATTGCGCACGACAACCTGCCGTTTGGCGGTGTGGGGGACAGTGGCTGGGGCGCCTACCACGGTGAGCAGGGGTTCCTGCGCTTCTGTCACCAGAAGTCGGTGCTGGTGCAGTCGCGCTGGGCCATGGGCTCGCTGTTCTATCCGCCCTATGGGGCCAAGTTCGACCAGGTCATGGGGCTGCTGCGCCGCTGGTTGTAGTGCTTTGTGTGAGTTGCCCGGGTGCTGTCTGACCGTCTTCCGGTTCGTCGTCCTCCATGGCAGCAGGCAGCGGCGGCTGGGTGATGAGCTGCACCATCGCATCGCGCAGCTGGCCGGTGGACACCGGCTTGTGCAGCAGCAACGCGGAGGTGGACTGCGCGTCGCGCAGGCGCTGGGGCGAGGTGTCACCCGTCATGATGATCGCGGGCACGTTGGTTCCCAGGTAGGCTCGCAGCGCCTGCAGTACCTGTTTGCCGGTTTCTTCATGGCGCAGACGGAAGTCGGTGATGATGATGTCGGGCGTCACGTCCTCCAGGACTTCCAGGGCGTCTGCGCTGGATTCTGCCGTCATGCACTGGCAGCCCCAGCTTTGCAGCAATGACTGCATGCCCAGGCGCACGGCCTCGTCATCGTCGATGGCCAGCACCTTCAGGCCTACCAGGCTGCGGCCGTCCTGGGGTGTGGTGGCATCGTCCTCCAGTGCTCCCTGCCAGCGGTCAAGCCACAGCCTGAAGACAGACCCCTTGCCAGGCTGCGAGCGCAACTCCACGGAGGTCCGCATTTCACGCGCCAGGCGCTGCACGATGGCCAGGCCCAGGCCCAGGCCTTTGCGGCGGTCACGCTCCGGGTTACCGAGCTGGTGGAACTCCTTGAAGATGTGTTCCCACTGGTGCTCGGGGATACCCGCCCCGGTGTCCCACACCTCCAGCGCCAGCCGTTTTCCGCGCGTGCGGCAGGCAATCAGTACACCGCCCTGGGCGGTGTAGCGCAGGGCGTTGGAGATGAAGTTGTGCATCACCAGGCCGACCAGGGAGCGGTCGGCAAACGCGGCGGCAGAGGTCTCGCGGGTGCGGTACACCAGGCCGGCCGTGTCGGCCTGCACGCCAAACTCCTGCTCCAGCGCGGTGAGCAGGGGCTGCACCGCAAACGCGGCTGGCCTCACCTTGACCACGCCGGCCTCCAGCCGGGAGTAGTCGAGCAGGGTGGTGAGCATCTCGGCCGCGGCGCCAGATGCGGCATGGGCGTGTTTCAGCACGGTGCGCTGGTGGTCATTGAGCGGGCTGCGGTGCAGCGATTCCAGAAACAGACCCATGGCATGCAAGGGCTGGCGCAGGTCATGGCTGGCAGCCGCGAGAAAGCGGGATTTGTCGCGGTCGGCCTGCTCGGCGGCCTCCTGTGCCGCCAGGGCCCGCTGCGATTCGGCCCGCAGCTGGCTGACCAGGCGTTCGTTTTCCAGCTTGAGCGCAATGCTGCGTCTTGTGGCACGGTCGGCCGTGCGTGCCTGCAGGCAGGTCAGCGCGTAATACACCCCGGTCAGGAACAGCGCAGGCCACATCACGGGCCCGCCCGCCAGCGCCACTGACAGCATCACGCCGCCGATGGCGCTGGTGAGGTAGGTGACGTAGGCCCGGTACAGTGGCGCGCCGAGCCCGAGCGCTCCCGACGAGACGGTGCTGATGATGCCGATGGCGTAGATGACGCTGTCGGAGTTGCCCCAGTACAGCACCACATAGCCCAGGCTGCCCCAGCTCAGGCCCATGGCCGCCATGCAGGCGATGAGCTTGCGCGCGGCCTGCGGCGCCGGGTCCACAAACGGTGCAATGCTGCGCAGCGCGAGGTACACCCCGGCCACCACCAGCGTGTGCGAGACCAGCCATACGGTGATGGCCTGCGTGTCTGCCACGCGGGCCATGACCCAGAGCGTGCCCAGGGCCGTGGCCAGCGATGCCAGCAGCGTCATCGGAAAGTTCTGTCGCAGCAGGGCCACCTGTTCGCGCAGGACCTCGTCGCGCTCCCACACCGGCCAGCCCCAGCGCGTGGGTGGAATCACCGGTTCGAGGGGCAGCGGACTGGTTTCAGAGGGGGTCATGGAGCTGCGGGGTGGACAGGCCCAGGCGCTGGGCCGCCAGCAGCGCAGCGCTGCGGCTGTTGACGCCCAGCTGCGCAAAGATGGCCGCCACATGCACACGCACCGTGTTCTCGCTCAGCCCCAGGTCGCGGGCGATCACCTTGTTGGGCCTGCCCGTGCACAGCAGCGACAGCACATCCAGCTGCCGTGCCGTGAGGGATGGCGTGTCGGGCCCCCGCACCGTGGCGCTGTTGCCGCTGTTGATCGGAAAACACGGCTGGCCTGACAGTGCGCAGCTGATGGCTTCCAGGATGTCCTCGGCGCTGGCGGACTTGGGCAAAAAGCCATCGGCCCCGCGCGCGCGCGCTTCGTGGATGGCATCGGGTGCCACGCTGGCCGACACCAGAACGATGCGCGCCCGGGGGCACGCCTGTCGCAACAGTCGCAGGCCGTCCAGCCCGCTCATGCCGGGCAACTGGATGTCCAGCAGGACCAGGTCGATCTCCGCCTGCTGCAGTGCGCAGGCATCGGCGATCGATCCGGCCTCGGCAATGCTGCCCACGCTGGGGTGGTCCTGCACGATCAGGCGTAGCCCCGTGCGGAACAGGGTGTGGTCATCCACAAGCAAAAGACGGGCAGTCATACAGGCAAGTATTGCGCACAACCGGGTGTTGCGGGCTAGTCCATTTGTGCGATGGACGCACGGATGTGCACTTTCTAGACTTTCCGTCAAGCATTGAAAAGCACTTTGGGTGCGCACCAATGCGCAAACCTTCGTAACCACACTCCGTTTTCAAAGGGTTCCCATGACGATCAATGCACACACCCATGGCGCCAGCACCTCCGAAGCAGGCCTGCACCACAGCGAACGACGACCCGCGGCCAACCCTGGCGCAGCCCATGCGGGCACGGGCCTGGGGGGCAACAGCGTGGCGCTCATCGTGCAGGAGCACTGCCCCGACATGCTGGCGGCAGCCGGCGTGGTGATCGAGCACCTGGACGCCCAGGCTGGCACCTGGCAGTTCTCGGCCGACGCTGGGCAGACCTGGCGTGGCATCCGCACCGACCTGATCAACCGGCCGGGCAACCTGGGCCTGGCGCTGGACCGCGACGCGCGCCTGCGGGTGCTGCCCTTTGGCGGCCACCGGGTGACGGGGGCACGGGTGGCGTTCCATACGGTGCAGCGCAGCCATGGCCAGGGCAACGGCAGCTACCGCGCGTATGCCAGCGAAGACCGCGATGGCGGTTCGCGCACCGTCACCCTGGTGCTCAGCCTCGCGGCCATCAACGGCGCGCCACCGGCAGTGCATGTGCCCCGCCCCCGCAACAAGCGCGCGATGGTGCAGCGCGCAGCAGCAGCGGCCACTGCGGCTGCGGGCAGCGCCTTGTCGGGCGCAATGGTCATGGCCTGAGGGGTGGCTGCGGGCCCCTGCGAATGCGGGGCGTGGGGGGCGAAAAGCCAGGCTGGGAGGCGTGACCGACAGGGCCGCGCTACCCGCCTGTCAGGGTGGAAAAACCGTTTGCGGCGACAATGCCGGTCCTTTTGTTTTTTCATTCCCCGTTTTCGTTCGGTTTTTTCATGTCAAGTATCCAGGTTCGTCCCGCTACGCTTCGCGATGCCAAAGCCATCGCCCAGATCCACACTGTCTCTGCCCAAGAGGCTTACAAAGGGCTGGTGCCAGACGAGCAGTTGAAATCCATGTCGGTCGAAAAGCGCCAGGCCTACTGGCGCGAGGCCATTGAATATTGCGAGCCCCAGGTCCAGGTGGCGGTCGATGGCGAGAAGATCGTCGGCTTTGTCGGCTACGACCGCTCGCGCGATGAAAAGTCCCGCCCCACCACTGGTGAAATCTGGGCCATCTACGCGGCCCCCACCCATTGGAACCAGGGCGTAGGCCTGGCCCTGTGGGACGCCGCTCGTGATGGCCTGCAAGAAGAAGGCTGCACCAACGTCACCGCCTGGGTGCCGCTGCGCAATGAGCGCGCCCTGCGCTTTCATGAGCTGGCCGGCTTCAAGCGCGAGCTGTCCACCGCCAAGACCGCCGTGATCGGCGGCGTGAAGATCGAAGAAGTGCGCCTGAAGCGCCCGATCAACGCATAAAGTGCGACGACACCCCCCTGCGTCGCTGCGCTCGTTCCCTCCGCTCTTGCTTCGCTGCGCTGCGCGGGCAGGGGGACGATGCCTTCGCTGCGGGGCGGCCCTTGCTCGGCATCCCCGGCCTGCCGCGCGCCTGTTTCCCACACTACGGACTGTGCGCGGCACTGTCAGACTCTGATGCCAACAAATCCTTCCACCATCCACTGGACCCACCAGGGCCAGCCCCAGCAAGCCCTGTGGCGCTCCGAGAGTGGCGCCTCCGCGCCGCGCCGGGTAGAGGGGGCTGACGACACGCTGGCCGCCGACACGGCTTACCGCATGGCCTGTGAGGGGACGGGGTTGCTGTGGCAGGGTGATTTCCAGAACGCGCGGCACCTGCTGCAAGCGCTGATGCGCCGGGCCGACAAGAAGCCCCGCAAGGCGGCTGCAAGGGCGTCCCAGAAACTGGCGGCGGCCACGGCGGCCGAAGCGTTTCACCTGCACCGCCAGGCACAAGCGCAGCGCGCGCGGGTGCTGGCGTCGGTGCTGATCCCGCTGGAGGGGGACTACAGCATTGCGCTGCGTCGCGCGCCCGACTGGCGCCAGGCCTGCACAGAGGCCTGGGGGCCTGCGACCGGCGAGCGCTCGGTGGCCACGCTGCGCGAGCTGCTGGGGCTGGTGGGCGCGCATGAATGGCGCAAGAAAGGGGTCGAAATCCCTGCGCTGGGTGCCCCGCCGCTCAACCGCATTCACCCGCACTATGGTGTGTTCTCGCCGGTGCGTGGCGAATACGTGGGGCTGGTGGCAGCAGCACCTTTGCCCAGCAAGGCCCTGGCGTTTGATATTGGCGTGGGCACGGGGGTGTTGTCGGCCGTGCTGGCGCGCCGTGGCGTGCAGCGCGTGGTGGCCACCGACCAGGATCCCCGGGCACTGGCCTGTGCGCGCGAGAACCTGCAGCGCCTGCAGCTGCTCGACCGTGTCGAGTTGCAGCAAGCGGACCTGTTTCCACCGGGCCGGTCGCCGCTGGTGGTGTGCAACCCCCCCTGGGTGCCGGCGCGCGCCAACTCGCCCATCGAACACGCCGTGTACGACGAAGGCAGCCGCATGCTCAAGGGCTTTCTGGCAGGTTTGGCGGCACACCTGGAGCCCGGCGGCGAGGGCTGGCTGATCCTGTCGGACTTGGCCGAACACCTGGGCCTGCGCCCGCGCGAACATCTGCTGGCCTGGATTGCCGAGGCGGGCCTGGTGGTGCGTGGCCGCCATGATGTGAAGCCGGTGCATGCCAAGGCTGCCGACGCGCAGGATGCGCTGCACGCTGCGCGTGCGGCCGAGGTCACGTCTCTGTGGCGGCTTGCTGCGGCCTGAACCCGCACAGACCGGCTCAATCCAGCAGCGCAGGCTGCGTAGTGGCAAAGTTTTCAGCCACCGGGCTTGCGGGCAGCAACTGGTCCAGCCGCTCACGCAGGCTGGCGGCACGCTCGGCGCCTGCAGCGAGTGCCACTTCTTCAAACATGGCTTCGCCCACGTCCAGCATGCTGGTGCGGTCCTTGGCGGCGCGCAGCGCCTCGCGGAAATGCTGTGCCAGCACAGGGTCGCGGCGCGCAAACAGGCGCTCGCAGGTGTCAAACAGGTACATGCGCGCACCGGCCAGCGACCGCAGGGACTCACCCGGTGCCGGGCGCTCGATCGACGGTGCTGTGGGCTCCGGCGTGGGCGGCAGGTCTGCCGGCCCGGTCAGGTAGCCCTGGCGCATCAGGTTCTCGACAATCTGCGCGCCAATGCCGTTGTACATGGCTTGCAGGTCTGACAGCGGTTTGCCGTCGGCCAGCAGGAGCAGGGAGCGTTCGCGCAGGCTCAGGGTGCGCACGCCAGGGGAGAGTTCCAGGCGGGCTTTGTCGGTTTTTTGCAGCAGCATGGGGTGTCTCCGTGGCGGTCGGTCTCTGGAGCGACGATTCCACCAGCCGGGCGTGACGCCGTGATGACCCCTTGGGATGTCCTGCATCACAATCGTGGGCTGGTTGGCGCTGCCTCAAGCGCCGCATGCCTGCGCAATTGCTCCTTATTTGATAGCTGCTTGGGCATATTGCACTAGCGCTTGGTGCTGTTTTTGTTTGATTTTCGCTGCTGAGTGCCTGTGGAGGCTCTTTTTTTCGGAGAGGGCTCACCGAGCCAGCAGTCCCCCTGAGATGACCTTGCTGCTCGCCCCGATGGAGGGGCTTCTGGATTTTGTGCTGCGCGACGTGCTGACCCGCGTGGGCGGCGTGGACCGCTGCGTGTCGGAGTTCATCCGCATCACCGGCACCCTGCTGCCCGACAAGGTGTTCCTGCGCTACGTGCCCGAGCTGCGCAACGGCAGCCGTACCTTGGCCGGGGTGCCCGTGCGGGCCCAGTTGCTGGGCTCCGACCCGGTCAGCATGGCCGAGAACGCCGCGCGCCTGGCGGCGCTGGGCCCCGAGGGGATCGACCTGAACTTCGGCTGCCCCGCTAAGGTGGTCAACCGCCACGGCGGTGGCGCGGCACTGCTGCAGGAGCCTGAGCGCATTACGGCCGTAGTGGCTGCGGTGCGCCGCGCCGTGCCGGCGCACCTGCCGGTGTCGGCCAAGATGCGCCTCGGGTTCAACGACATCCACCTGATGCGTGAATGTGCCCAGGCCATGCAGGCAGGGGGCGCTGCCGAGCTGGTGGTGCACGCGCGCACCAAGGCCGACGGCTACCGCCCACCGGCCTACTGGGAGCACATCCCCACCATCCGCGCGGCGGTCTCCATCCCGGTGGTGGCCAATGGCGAGATCTGGACGGTGGCCGACGCGCAGCGCTGCCGTGAGGTGTCGGGCTGCGATGCGCTGATGCTGGGCCGAGGCATCGTGGCGGACCCCGGTCTTGCCCGCGCCATTCGCGCTGCCGATGCTGGGCGGCCGGACACGGACACCGTGGTGTGGGCCGATCTGGTGCCACACCTGGCCGCCTTCTGGCAGCTGGTGTGCGACGACCTGGAGCCGCGCCAGCGCGCGGGGCGCCTTAAGCAATGGCTTAACCTGTTGCGCCGCCGGTTTGCCGAGGCCGAGGTGGCGTACCAGCATGTGCGCACCATGACGGACCAGCGGGCGATCACCGCGTGGGTGGTGGACTTGCAGGCGCAAGCCCAGAGCGCCCACGGCGCTTAGGACAGGTTCTCACGACGCCGCTACAGCAGGTGGTCGGGCGCCAGGGGGCCCAGCAGCTGCAGCATCAGCCGCAACGGGGCACTGGCGTCGGGCTCGGTCGTGGCGTCTGGCAGCCCGCTGCCCTCAGGGGCGCGCCAGCGCAGGCCCTGGTCGGTGGCCTGCACCTGCCACGCGGATTCTTTCAGCGCCGTGTCGATCTGAGTGAGGGCCCGGCGAGACAGCTCCGTGCTGCGGATCAGCAGCGCCACCTCGGTGTTCTGCCGCTGCGAGCGCATGTCAAGGTTCATCGACCCCACTGCCAGCAGTCGGCCGTCCACGATCATCAGCTTGGAGTGCAGCATGGCGCGCGAGCTGCCTTGCGAACCCACGGCACCCGCGCCGCCGCCCATGCTGCCCGATACGCCCAGCGCTCCCCGCAGCACCCCTGGCAGTTCACTGTGCATCTCGTACAGCTCCACCCCCATGGCGAGCAACTGCGGCCGATGGCGGGCATAGCCGGCATGCGCAATGGGCGCGTCGTTGGAGGCCAGCGAATTGGTCAGCACCCGCACCCGCACGCCGCGCGCCCTTGCCGCCGCAAAGGCGGCCTCCATGTCCGGCCCCGGCACAAAGTAGGGCGAGATGATGAGCAGGTCGCGCCGCGCTTGGCCCATGAGCTGCAACAGCCCGTCCACCACGGTGTCGGTTTGGGCCTCGGTGGCTTCGGGGCTTGCGCGGGGGCTGTCGGGTGGCGCGCCGTTGGAAGATGCGGTGGCGCTATCGGCCGTTGGCAGCACGCGGGGTGGGGAGGCTGCCGCGCTGTCAGCCGCCGGTATCGTGCGGGAGCCCGAGACCAAGGCGGCAGCAGCGGCCTTGGGGCTGTGGGTCGCCCCTGCGGAGGCGCTGGCGCCTGGGCCCGGCGGCGGTGCTGCCAAGGCCAGAGCAGCCCCATTGCCCATCCCTGCGCTGTCGGCCGGGATCTTGGCAGGCTGGTCCACCAGCACGGCCGCCGCAGCCCAGACGAAGGGCGTGCGCTCCAGGTCCATGGGCTCGTAGTTCCAGATGCGTGCCCGCTGCGCGGCGGTGGTGCCTGGCCCCATGTCGGGCGGCAGGCGGTCTGGGGCGCTGGTGCCACCCTGGCCTGCGACACGGCGTCTTCGCCCTTCGTCAGCCAGACGGATGCTGTCGCGCAGGTGGTCAAGCTCGCCCTGTGTGATGAGCGACTGCACCGGGTAGGCGCGTTCGTTGTTCCAGTAGCTGTCAAAGCTGCGCGACAGGTCCCGCACGATGGGGCCTGCAGCCAGCACGTCCAGGTCCACAAAGTTACCCGAGTCGGCATTCCCGAAATAGGCATCACCCAGGTTGCGGCCCCCGGTCACTGCCATGGCGTTGTCGGAAATGAACAGCTTGTTGTGCATGCGCTGCTGCACGCGCGAGAAGTCGCCCAGCAGGCCCAGCATGCGGCCAATGGGAGACCCCCTTGCGCCCGTGAGGGGGTTGAACATGCGCATCTCGATGTTGGGCACAAACGCCAGCCGCATCACCTGCGCATCGCGCCCGGTGCTGTGGAAGTCGTCCAGCAGCACGCGCACCCGCACGCCGCGCTGGGCTGCTGCCATCACGCTGAGCAGCAGGCGTTCGCTGCTGGCGTCTGCGTGAATGGCGTAGTACTGCAGGTCCAGGGTTTTCTGTGCGGCGTCCACCAGTGCCAGGCGGCTGCTGTAGGCGGCTTGCGGGCCGCTGAGCAGCGCAAACCCCGAAGCGTGCCGCGCCCCTTCGGCGACCCTGCGTGCTGCTACCAACTGGCCCAGTGGGGTATCGCCAGGGGCCGACCAGGCTGCCGACACGGGGCGGTCCACATCCTTGGGCAGGCCCGCACAACCGGCAAGGGCCATGGCAAACGCCACCAGCGCCATGCCCAGCCAGCCGGGGCGGGCCCGCAGGGGCAGGGTCAAGGACAAGGAGGGCAAAGACAGCATGGCGCGATTGTGACCGTGGAGCCGCTGGGGCGCAGGGCTCAGGTATAGCCGTGCGCCGGCCCAGGCGATGTCAGACGGGGCGCCAAGGCGACGGCTGGGCCCTGTAGCAGGCGCGAAGCCTGGCCCGGGCCGCCGCAGGTTGGGCTGGTTACCAGCTCACTTCGCGGTCGGGCGTGGCGCTGATCTTGTGGATGCTCAGGTCGGCACCGTCAAACTCTTCTTCCTGTGTCAGGCGGATACCCACCGTCTGCTTGAGGATGCCGTACACCACCACGCCGCCAACCAGGGCCCAGAGCACGCCCAGGCCGGTGCCGATGAGCTGGGCCGACAGGCTGACCCCGCCCAGCCCGCCCAACGCCTTGCTGCCAAAGATACCCGCAGCCAGTCCGCCCCAGGTGCCGCACAGCCCGTGCAGCGGCCATACGCCCAGCACGTCGTCGATCTTCCATTTGTTTTGCGTCAGGGTGAACATCAGCACAAAAATGGCCCCGGCCACCGCGCCGACCACCAGCGCACCCAGCGGGTGCATGAGGTCCGAGCCCGCACACACGGCCACCAGACCCGCCAGCGGGCCGTTGTGCACAAAGCCGGGGTCGTTCTTGCCCAGCACCAGGGCGGCCAGCGTGCCGCCTACCATGGCCATCAGCGAATTCACAGCGACGAGGCCCGAAAGCTTGTCCACGGTCTGCGCGCTCATCACATTGAAGCCGAACCAGCCCACCACCAGCACCCAGGCGCCCAGCGCCAGGAAAGGGATGTTGGACGGCGGGTGGGCCGAGATCGCACCGTCCTTGCGGTAGCGGTTGGCGCGAGAGCCCAGCAGGATCACCGCCGGCAACGCAATCCAGCCGCCCATGGCGTGCACCACCACCGAGCCCGCAAAGTCGTGGAACTCTTCGCCCGTCAGCGCCTTGATCCAGCCCTGCACACCAAAATGCTGGTTCCAGGCAATACCCTCAAAAAACGGGTACACAAAGCCAACGATGACTGCTGTTGCCAGCAGTTGCGGCCAAAACTTGGCGCGCTCCGCGATGCCGCCCGACACAATGGCTGGAATGGCTGCAGCAAACGTGAGCAAGAAGAAGAACTTGACCAGCGCATAGCCGCTTTGCTGCACCAGCGATTCGGCACCGATGAAGAAATGCGTGCCGTAGGCGACTGTGTAGCCGACCACAAAATAGACCACCGTGGACACCGAAAAGTCCACCAGGATCTTGACCAGTGCATTCACCTGATTCTTTTTGCGGACTGTGCCCAGCTCCAGAAACGCAAACCCGGCGTGCATGGCCAA
The DNA here is from genome assembly GCF_007993815.1 of Acidovorax delafieldii. Lineage (GTDB taxonomy): Bacteria > Pseudomonadota > Gammaproteobacteria > Burkholderiales > Burkholderiaceae_C > Acidovorax > Acidovorax delafieldii. Next base: position 293,962 of record NZ_VJWE01000014.1, on the reverse strand, counting down.
CACCATGATCGCCCCGAGCAAGATGAACAAGGCATCCGTGCCCTGTTTGAGTGCTTCCATAACGTCCTCGCGATAGTGATTGATCGACTCTGGTGCGTTTTCATCCGACGCCACAGATTTGCACCAAGTTGAAGCAAGAAGTGCGCCAGGAATTGGTGCAAGGCTTTGCACCGAATTGGGGCTTTGCCAGAGGGCGGGTTTGTGGGTGGTGGATAAATACTGTATAAATAAACAGTTTTATCGTGCATGCTGCTCCACCACTCGATCGCCATGAGTTCACTTGACCCTCCCGACGACGACCTGCCTGCACGGCCGCAGGACATCCGCATTCCGCTGCAGGCCATCCGCGGGCGCGGTGCCGCCACGGCCATAGCCCACCGCTTTGCCAAAGACCAGCGCGAACGTGCAGATGATGGGTGGAGCCATCCGCGCGCCCTTGGCAGGGCCGAGGGCGTGGAGCAGGGTGGCACAGGTACGGCTCAGGATGGCAAGCCGAACGGCGGGGGTGCTGAAGAGGGTGATGCATGGGGCGGGGGCGACGAGGGAGCCTGCGCCAGCCCCTCACCCGCCACCCGCGTGCATTTCGAGACGGCACGCAGCGCCATCTGCGCCAACGACTCGCCAGACATCTTTTTTGAACTCTCGGTCAACCCCTACCGGGGCTGCGAGCACGGCTGCATCTACTGCTACGCCCGTCCCACACACAGCTACCTCAATTTTTCGCCCGGACTCGACTTTGAGACGCAGATCGTGGCCAAGCACAACGTGGCGCAGGTGTTGCGTCAAGAGCTTGCACAGCCGCGTTACGTGCCGCGTTTGCTCAACATCGGCTCCGCCACCGACTGCTACCAGCCCGTGGAGCGTGACCTGAAGCTCACGCGCAGCGTGATCGAAGTGATGCGCGAGGCGCGCCACCCGTTTTCGCTGATCACCAAATCCAGCGGCGTGGAGCGCGACCTGGACCTGCTCGCCCCGCTGGCAGCGCAGCGCTTGGCGGCGGTGTACATCACCATCACCACACTCGACGCTGCGCTGGCTCGCCGCATGGAACCCCGCGCCGCCGCGCCCCACCGGCGCCTGCGCACCATCCGTGCGCTGGCCGAGGCGGGTGTGCCGGTGGGCGTGAGCGTGGCGCCCCAGATCCCGTTCATCACCGAAGACATGGAGCAGGTACTGGAGGCAGCACGCGACGCCGGTGCGCGCACCGCGTTCTACACCGTGCTGCGGCTACCGTGGGAGCTGGATGCATTGTTTCGAGAGTGGCTCGCCGTGCACTACCCGCAGCGTGCAGCGCGCGTCATGGCCCGGGTGCAAGACCTGCACCCCCTGACCGGGGCCCAGCGCGCAGCCGGCAAGACCTATGACAGCGACTTTGCCACCCGCATGAAAGGCAGCGGGCTCTGGGCCGACCTGCTGCGCCAGCGGTTTGCCAACACCTGCCGCCGCCTGGGGCTCAACCGGGAGCGCGAGGGGCTGGACCTGGGGCAGTTCAGGCCGGGACTGCTGAAAGGGCAGGGGAGCCTCTTCTAGATCCCGTGCCCGCCTCCGTGCACTTTGCACTGCGCGCCGCAGGCCGCAATGCGTTGCCTCGTCAGCCCCCCCACACCCGCTGCACTATCTGGGTGTACAGCGGAATACCCACCAGGATGTTCAGAGGAAACGTCACCCCCAGCGAGAGGCTCACGTACAGCGACGGGTCGGCTTCGGGGATGGCATAGCGCACCACGGCAGGCACCGCGATGTAGGACGCGCTGGCGGCCAGCACCATGAGCAGCACGGCATCCCCCGTGGGCACCTGCAGCAGCCAGGCCAGCGCCAGGGCCAGGCTGGCGTGCGTCAGCGGCCCCAGCACCGCGTAGGCCAGCAGCCATGGCGACTGCTTGCGCACCGCAGGCAAGTTGCGAGCCGTGGACAGGCCCATGTCCAGCAAGAACAGGCACAGCATGCCCTTGAACAGATCGCCTGAGAACGGCTGCATGGCCGCCTTGCCGGCATCGCCAGTCACCATGCCGATCACCATGGCGCCCAGCAGCAGCAACTGGGTGCCGTCGGTGAACGACTCGTGCAGGATCTTGCCCACCGACAGGTGAGGCCCTGGTTTGCCTGGCGCGCCGCCTGCGCTTGCGCCACCCAGTGCGGGGCCCCCTGCCGACGCCATGGCGACCACCGGTGACACGCGCAGGAGGGGGCTTGAGGGGGTGACTGCCAACGACTGAGCCACAGACTGCCGCTGCCGCATCGCATTGGCCAGCATCACCGCCAGGATGATGGCGGGCGACTCCATCAGCGCCATGGCTGCCGCCATGTAGCCGCCGTAGGCAATGTGCTGTGACTCCAGGTACTGCGTGGCCGTCACAAAGGTCACGGCGCTGACCGATCCGTAGGTGGCTGCGACCGCCGCCGCGTTGAAGCCCGACAGCACCCGCCGCAGCAGCGCATAGCCCACCAGCGGCACCACCACGGCCAGGAGCACCGCCAGCCCCAGACTGCTGGCCACACTGGGTGTCAGGCCTGAAGCCGCCAAGGCAAACCCGCCCTTGAGGCCCAGCGCCATCAGCAGGTAGATGGACAAGAACTTCGAGATCGCCGCCGGCATCTCCAGATTGGATCGGACCAGGCCCGCAAACACTCCCAGGGCAAAAAACAAAATCGCGGGGTCCAGCAAGCTTTGCATCATTCAACTCCTTGTTGGGGGTCGATACTAGGGATGTGTGGCTGCAAAGTAAAATCGATTCGAACGCGGTTATCTATAGATAAAAATCTATGAACATCACCTTTCGCCAGCTGCGACTGTTCCTGGCGCTGGCCGAGACGGGCAGCGTCAGCGCCGCCGCCAAGGTCATGCATGTCACGCAGCCCACGGCCTCCATGCAGTTGCGTGAGGTGACCCAGGCCGTGGGCCTGCCGCTGTACGAGGTGGTCTCACGCCGTGTACACCTGACCGAAGCGGGACAGGCCTTGGCCCGCACTGCGCGTGCCATCGCGGGCGAGTGGGATGCGTTCGAGCAGCGCGTGTCGGGCGCCAAGGGCCTCACCAGCGGGCGCCTCAAGGTCGCCGTGGTCAGCACCGCCAAATACTTTGTGCCCCGCCTGCTGGGCAGCTTCTGCAAGCTGCACCCGCAGATCGATATCTCGCTGGAGGTACTCAACCGCGACCACGTCATCACCCGCCTGCGCAGCAATCTGGACGACCTCTACGTAATGTCCATGCCGCCCGCGGATTTGCCGCTGGAGGACCAGATCCTCATGCCGAACCCGCTGGTTGTCATCGCCCCCGCAGGCCACCCCCTGGCCGCCAAAAAGCGCATCAAGCTTGCGCAATTGCAGACGGAGCGTTTCATCCTGCGCGAAAAAGGCTCCGGCACCCGCATGGCCACTGACGCCCACCTGCGCCAACTGGGTTTTGCGCCCAGCGCATTGCTGGAGTTGGGCAGCAATGAAGCCATCAAGGAGTCGGTGGAGGGCCAGCTGGGCGTCTCCATCGTCTCCCACCACTCCCTGGGTCCGCACCACGAGGGGCTTGCCGTGCTCAACGTGCAAGGCTTTCCCATCCAGTCGCAGTGGCACCTGGTCTGGCCCAAGGGCAAGCAGCTGTCACCGATTGCCGAGGTGTTCCGGGCGCATTTGGTGGGAGAGGTGGAGGGCTGGATGGCACTGCGCTAATTGCGCACCCTGCGGGCTCGCCAACGGCGCGTCCCTTGGTGATGACTGGGGGGCGCTTAACGCTGAATGCCGTGCTGCCTGCAAAGGGACGGCCCCGCCACAAGCAGGTGTTCGGTCTCAATGGACATGCCGATGGTGGATGTCCGGGTAGTGCGGATGCGTGTGCTTCAGTGGCAGGTGCGTGTGTCGGTGGCTGTGTTTGCCGCTGCCGCAATGCTCTACGCCATGCGCGTGCTGGTGGTGCTCGTCATGTTCGTGTTCGTGCTCGTGTTCCAGCGCTTCGTGTTGGTGCTCATGGCTGTGGTGTTCCGTGAGGTGCAACCACACCCCCAGGCCCATCAGCGCAGCGGCCATCCAAAACACCCACGAGGTTGGCTCCGAGAACACCAACAAGGACACAACCACCCCCATGAAGGGCGCGGTGGAGAAGTACGCTCCCGTGCGGGCTGTGCCGAGCCCGCGCAATGCCAGCACAAACAGCACAAGGCTCAGTCCGTATCCCAAAAGGCCGACAGCCATCGTTGCAGACAGTGTGGCCCACGAAGGCCAGGCGGCGCCCATGCTGATGGCCAGCGTGGTGTTGACCGACCCCGCGATCAGGCCCTTGATGCTGGCAACGAAGAGCGCGTCGGAGGCAGAAACCTTGCGTGTGAGGTTGTTGTCGATGGCCCAGCACAAGCAGGCCAGGCCCACCAGCCAGGAGCCCGTGCCGCCGGGTTGCCACGGAGAGCCGGTCTGCCAGCCCAGGGCAATGCCTCCCGCCACGATGGCAAGCATGCCCCCCACGATGCGCCGGTCGGCGTTTTCTTTGAACACCCACCAGGCAATGACTGCGGTCAGCACCGCTTCCAGATTCAACAACAGCGAAGCCGTGGCGCCGCTGGTGGAGCGCAGTCCAAGCATCAGCGCCACCGGCCCCACCACGCCTCCAAACAGCACGGCGCCCAGGAGCCAGGGCCATTCATTCAAGGGAATGCCAGAGGGCTTGAGCCCGCCATCGCGGACCACACGCACCAGGGCCAGTCCCAGGCCGCTGCCCAGATACAGAAGGCCTGCCAGCAGCACCGGTGGCAGGTCGCCCGTCAGCAGCTTGGCAAATGGGGTGCTGGCGCCAAAGAGCACCGCTGCGCCCAGGACGTAAATGACGCTTTGATCCATGGCGGAATTTTCTACCTGAAGGCCCCTGGCGTCTTCAGCGGCTGTGGGCCCACAGGACTAGAGTCACTCCACCATCGATGCGCGCGGGTTGCGCCGCCCATCCACGGGCAAGGGCGTTCTTTGCCATGACCCGCAGTGACCAGCAATGGACCGCCTCGGGCGGGCACCACTGTCAGCGGGCCTGTTTACACCAGCACGTCCCGCAAAGACACGTCCTTGTCGAACTGCGCCTTGGCGAACGGGCACAGCGGGACCACCTTGGTGCCTGTGGCCCTGGCCCATTGAACCAGTGCGTCGAGCAGCGCGCGCCCCACACCCTGGCCGCCGAGCGATGGGTCCACCTCGGTGTGGTCCACGATGATCATCGTGGCGTTGGTGCGGCTGTAGGTCATCTCGGCCAGGCGCTGGCCGTTGCGCTCGATGTAGAACGCACCTTTGGCGTCCTGTTCCTGGTGGTGAATGGTGTGTGGCATGTTGGGGCGCAAGGGGTATGGGTCTGCGTCAGAGTATGGTGCATCCTGTGCTGCAGTGGCGGCCCGGCCCGGCGGGGCGGGCTCCATCGGCTTGGGGCGTCTACTGGACTTGGAATGCCTCGGACAGAAACTCTGCGGTGGCGCGCACCCGGGCCGTGCGTTGCAGGTCGGGGTGCATGACTTGCCAGACCTCGTAGTCGGTCGCCCGGCGGCGCTCGGGCCAGATGCGCACCAGGCCTTCGCGCGCCCCCATCCACACCGGCATTTCACCCAGGCCAATGCCCGCCGCCACGCCCTTGCGCACCAACAGGCTGGAGCGCACGGCCAGCGCAATCCGGGCCTGGCGCGCAGGCACGCCCGCCATGGTCAGGAACGGGCTTTGCTCCAGGTAAGGCGCGTAGGCCACCAGGTGGTGGCCGCGCAGTTCGTCCTCTGGCACCGGCATGCCAAAACGCTCAACGTAGCCCGCACTGGCGAACAGGCCCACAGGCCACGACACCACGCGGCGCACCACCAAGTCGGGCGTCTCGGGCCGGACGTTGCGGAAAGCGATGTCCACCTGGCGGCGGCTGAGGCTGAGCAACTGGGTGGACACCTCCAGGTCCACGCGAATGTGGGGCCAGTGCTGTTGCAGGCGCTCAATGGCGGGCATGAGCAGGTCGATGGCGATCGAGTCAGTGCTGGTCACGCGCACCAGGCCGCCGGGGCTGGTGTCCTGGCCCTCGATGCGGGTGCGCAGGTCCAGGGCCGCGCTTTCCATGCGGCGGGCGGCGGCAAGCGCTGTCTCGCCTGCAGCGGTGAGCAGGTAGCCGTCCTTGGCGCGCAGAAACAGCTTGGCGCCCAGTTCGGCCTCCAGCGCGTTCAGCCTCCGCCCGACGGTGGCCTGGTCCACGCCCAGGCTGCGCGCGGCGGCGCGCAAGGAGGGCGCGCGGGTCAGGGCAAGAAAGATGCGGGTGTCGTCCCAGTTCATGGCCGTATGGAGGTTGCGGATGAGGGGTGAGTGTGATGCAAATTTGCATCGCTGTAGAGCAAAATTGCTGCGTTTAAATCACTGCGTGGCGCCCTATCCTTCAAGGCACTGAAACCATTGCTTGAGGAGCAACACCCATGTCCACACCAGCGGCCGAACAACCTGCAAACCCCCAACGCACCATGCGAGCCGTCGTGTTCGATGACTTCGGCGGCCCGGAAGTGCTGGTGGCGCGCGAGATCCCTGTCCCCGAGGTGCGCCCGCACGACCTGCTGGTGCGCAACGCCGCCATAGGCGTCAACCGGGCCGACCTGCTGCACCGCAAAGGGGCCTATGGCCGCGCCTACTTTGGCGATGCCGACACCATGGGGCTGGAGATTGCGGGCACGGTGGTCGCCATGGGGCCCGAGGTGCAAGGCTTTGCCGTGGGCGACCGCGTGATGGGCATCGTGGGCGGCGGGGCCTACGCCGAGCTGTCGCGCATCGACCACCGCATGGCCATGCCGGTGCCTGCGGGCATGGACTTGGTAGCCGCTGGCGCCGTGGCCGAGGTGTTCGTGACCGCGCACGAGGCGTTGTTCCACCTGGCGCGCTTGCACGCGGGCGAGTCCGTGCTGGTCCATGCGGCGGCGGGCGGCGTGGGGTCAGCCGCCGTGCAGCTGGCCCATGCGGCGGGTGCGCGCGTGTTTGCCACGGCGGGGGGCGACAAGCGCGGCGCCGTGCTGGGTTGCGGGGCCGATGTGTTCATCGACTACCGCAGCGAAGACTTTCAGGCGGTGGTGGACCAGGCCACGCAGGGCCGGGGCGTGGATGTGGTGATCGACTTCATCGGGGCTCCGTACCTGCAGCGCAACGTGCGGTCTCTGGCCGACGGCGGACGCCTGGTGTCGGTGGGGCTGCTGGGCGGTGCGCAGGGTGCGGAGCTGCCCATGGATGTGCTGCTGTACCGACACCTGCAGATTTTTGGCACCGTGATGAAGTCCCGCCCGCCCGAGGTCAAGCAGGCCATGGTGCAGCGGTTTGCCCAGCAGTGGCTGCCAGCCTTGGCCGCTGGAGTGATCCGGCCGGTGATCGACAGCACGTTTGCACTGGCCGATGCTGCACAGGCCCATCGGCGCATGGAGTCTGGCGCCAGCATCGGCAAGATTCTGTTGTTGCCCCAAGGGAGCTGAGCTGGCTGCGCCCTGCGCCACACCTTTGTGGCACAGGGCTGCCGGGGCCGTCCGCCTGGCCCCGCCTCGGTCCGCCTCAGCCCGCCGCGGCGGGCTTGCGGCACGCGGCAAACATGTCCAGCTCGGTGTTGTACGCCTCGGTCTTCACATCCATCAGGCCCAGTACCGAGTGGAAGTAGTGGTCGTGCGTGATGCGTCGCTCGCCCAGGTCTTGCTGCAGGCAGCCCGTGGCGAGGTGGGTGCGCGCCTGCATGGTGGGTGACAGCCAGGTGATCCAGGGCACGTGTTTTTGCACGTCGGGGGCAATGGAGTAGGGCAGACCGTGCAGGTAAATGTTGTTCTCGCCCAGCGACTCGCCATGGTCTGCTACGTAAATCATAGCTGTCTGGGCATGTTGTTCCTGCGCTCCCAGCCACTGGAGCACTGAATCGAGGAAATGGTCGGTCTCGACGATGCTGTTGTCGTAGGCGTTGACCACCTGCTCGCGCTGGCATTCCTGCAGCGCGGTGGAGGTGCATTCGGGGCCAAACTTCTTGTTCTCGGGCGCGGAACGCTTGTAGTACGCGGGGCCGTGGCTGCCCATCTGGTGCATCACCACCACGGTGCCACGCTGGCGCTGCTCGGCAGGCAGGGCGGCGATCTGGGCGTCCAGGTCCTTGAGCATCACGCGGTCCAGGCACTCGCCGCCAGCGCACAGCGCTGGGTCTTTCTGGGTGCTGGTGATGGTCTCGCCCACCCGGTCGCACACGCCCTTGCAGCCCGACTGGTTGTCCACCCACAGCACGGCCAGGCCGGCGTGGTGCAGCACGTCGATCAGGCTTTCGTAGTTGGCCGAGCGGCCTTCGTAGCCTGTGCGGCCCAGGTGCGAATACATGCAGGGCACCGACGCAGCAGTGCTGGTGCCGCAGGACCAGGCGTTGCGGGCACTCACCAGGTCTTTGCGGGCTGACAGGCGTGGGGTGGTGTCGCGCTCATAGCCGTTCAGGCCAAAGTTGCCGCTGCGGCCCGTCTCGCCCAGCACCAGCACCAGCAGTGGGGGCTTGGCCTGGCTGGCGTAGCTGGCGCCCAGCTGGGCGTCACGGCCCAGGGGCAGGATCTTGCTGGTGTCCATGCGCAGGGGCTTGGTGGCAATGTTGCCCAGCGCGTACACGCTGTTGAGCGGGTTGATCAGGTAGCGCAGCTTGGTGTGGTTGCGCATGGTCGATGCAAAGTCCTGGAACACCAGCAGCAGGCACACCACGATGACGGCGATGGAGCCTGCTAGCAGCAGGCCGTTGTGCGCCACATGGCGCAGCGCGGTCAGGCGCTGCACGGGGCGGCGGTACAGCCACAACAGCGGCGGCACGGCCAGGATGAGCACGGTGCCCAGCATGCGCAGGTTGAGCAGGTCGCCAGCTTCCTTCACGTCGGTCTGCATCACGTTGACCAGCATGCTGGCGTCGATGGCGATGCCATAGGCCAGCATGAAGTACGCACCAAACGCGGCCATCAGCACCAGCACCAGCACGGCGGGCTTGAGCGTCCAGCGCCAGGCCAGCAGGCTCAGCAGCGCCGCGTTGCCCGCCGCGACGATGAGCGCAAACGCCAGCGCAAAGCCCCAGCCGCGCAGGCTGCCCTGGCCGGGCAGTTGGGCCACCTCTTGCCACAGCGGCACGTTGCAGGCCGTAGCCAGCCAGGTGCTGACCAGCACCACCACCCATGCAGGATGCATGGGGCGGGGTGCAGGGGAGGCGGTGGGGGGCTCCGAGCGTGAAGCCGAGGCAAAGGGCAGCAGGCGCCGCAGGGACAAAAGCATAGCCCGTTAGTGTGCTGCCAGTTGCTTAAGTGCGCATTAATGTCCGGCGCCAAGACCCCGCGCATGGTGGGCCAAATGGTCGCCCACAAAGCTCTGCACAAAGTAGTAGCCGTGGTCGTAACCCGTGTGCCGGCGCAGCGTGAGCGGCTGGCCGATGGCCTGGCACGCGGCCTCGAACAGGTGGGGGTGCAACTGGTCGGCCAGGAATTTGTCGTCCAGCCCCTGGTCGATGAGGATGCCCGCCGGGTAGGGCGCGATGGGCTGGTGTTGCATCAGCACCGTGGCATCGTGCTCCAGCCAGGTGGTGCGGTCGGGGCCCAGGTAACCGGTGAAGGCCTTTTCGCCCCAGGGGCACTGGGTGGGCGCGCAGATGGGCGCAAAGGCCGACACCGTCTTGAAGCGGCCGGGGTGGCGCAGGGCGAGTGTGAGCGCGCCGTGCCCGCCCATGCTGTGGCCGAAGATGCCCAGGCGCTGCCCGTCGATGGGCAGGTGCTGGCCCACCAGGGGCAGCAGCTCTTGCAGCAGGTAGCTCTCCATGCGCCAGTGGGTGTTCCAGGGGCTCTGCGTGGCGTCGAGGTAGAAGCCCGCGCCCACGCCAAAGTCCCAGCTGGCCGTGGCGCCGGGCAGGGCCAACACGGCCTCGCCGCGCGGGCTGGTGTCGGGCGCGATCAGGGCCAGGCCCAGTTCGGCGGCCAGGCGCTGGGCGCCAGCCTTGATGGCAAAGGTCTCCTCGGTGCAGGTCAACCCGGCCAGGTACAACACGGCGGGCACAGGGCCCTGTTGTGCCTGGGGCGGCAGGTACACCGAGAACTTCATCGGCAGGCCGATGGTGGTGGAGGTGTGCTGGTAAAAGCGCTGCTCGCCGCCAAAACAGGCGTGCTGGCTGAGCAGGTCCAGGGGAGTGGTCATGGTGTTTGCTCTTGAATTGATAGCTGCTCAGGTAATATCTCGTAGCGCTTGAGGCAGTTTTCACTGGTAGGGACCCTAAAAACCGGCTCCAGGCCGTTTTTCATGGCCCGCCAGGGCCAGCACCCAGAGTGCCCGGTTGTCTCTGGGGCTGTGGGCGCTGGCGAGTAGCCGAGTTACGCGGCGTATTTGACGACCGAGCGGATCGACTTGCCTTCGTGCATCAAGTCAAAGGCTTCGTTGATGTCCTTCAGGCCCATGGTGTGGGTCACAAAGGGCGCGAGCTGGATCTTGCCGGCCATCGCGTCTTCGACCATGCCGGGCAGTTCGCTGCGGCCCTTGACGCCGCCAAACGCCGTCCCCATCCACTTGCGGCCGGTGACGAGCTGGAAGGGGCGGGTGCTGATCTCTTGCCCCGCGCCTGCCACGCCGATGATGACCGACTGGCCCCAGCCCCGGTGCGCGCATTCCAGCGCAGCGCGCATCACGTTCACGTTGCCGATGCACTCAAAGCTGTGGTCCACGCCCCAGGTCGTCATCTCCACGATGACCTGCTGGATGGGCTTGTCGAAGTCCTTGGGGTTCACGCAGTCGGTCGCGCCAAAGGTGCGTGCCAGGTCGAACTTGGAGGGGTTGGTATCGATGGCGATGATGCGCCCGGCCTTGGCCAGCTTGGCGCCCTGGATCACGGCCAGGCCAATGCCGCCCAGGCCAAACACGGCCACCATGTCGCCCTCTTGCACCTTGGCGGTGTTCTTGACGGCGCCCAGGCCCGTGGTCACGCCGCAGCCCAGCAGGCAGACCTGCTCGGGGTTGGCGTTGGGATTGACCTTGGCGAGCGAGACCTCGGCCACTACGGTGTATTCGCTGAACGTACTGCAGCCCATGTAGTGGTAGATGGGCTGGCCGTTGTAGCTGAAGCGCGTGGTGCCATCGGGCATCACGCCCTTGCCCTGCGTGGCGCGCACGCTCACGCACAGGTTGGTCTTGCCGCTCTTGCAGAACAGGCACTCGCCGCATTCGGCGGTGTACAGCGGGATCACATGGTCGCCCGGCTTCACGCTGGTCACGCCTTCGCCCACTTCCACCACGATGCCCGCGCCTTCGTGGCCCAGCACCACGGGGAACAGGCCTTCGGGGTCGTCGCCGCTCAGGGTGAACGCGTCGGTGTGGCACACGCCGGTGTCGGTGATCTTGATGAGCACTTCGCCCTTTTTGGGCGGGGCGACGTCGATCTCGACGATCTGCAGGGGTTCTCCAGCTTTGAAGGCGACGGCGGCACGGGATTTCATGGGGTGGTCCTTTCGGTCAATCGGGTAGGGAATGCGGGTTGGCGGTCTATTTGAGGTAGGAGCGAAGCAGCGCCAGCGTTTCGTCAATGGCTTGCTGGGACGGGGCCGGTTTTTCCGCCAGCGTCTCGCGCACGTGGCTGTCGAGCAGGTCGGCCATCAGTCCGTGCACGGCGCCACGCATGGCCGCCAGCTGCTGCAGGATGGGGGCGCAGTCACTGCCCGCTTCCACCGCGCGCTCCAGCGCCTCGGCCTGGCCCTTGATGCGGCGCAGCCGGGTGATGGCGCGTTGTTTGTCTTCCGCAGTGTGGGGCATGGGCAGGCGGCTGGCTGGTCGTTCACTATGGTGTACTGGGTGGCAGTATAAAAGACAAGCACATATGCTGATTGCGCTACAGGCATTAAAAAGTCTGTTACTCAGGGGGAGTATTCAGGAATTGGCAGTGAATCCCTCTCGATGAACCATGAAAAAAGCCCGCAGGCACTGCCTGCGGGCTTTGTGGGGTGCGGGAGCGGCGCAGGGCGCCGCACCGATCAGCGGCTGGCCAGGGGAGGCACGTCGCGGCGCACGGAGCCGGTGAACAGCTGGCGGGGGCGGCCGATCTTGTACTCGGGGTCGCCGATCATTTCGTTCAGCTGGGCAATCCAGCCCACGGTGCGGGCCAGGCTGAAGATGCCGGTGAACAGGTTCACGGGGATGCCGATGGCGCGCTGCACGATGCCGGAGTAGAAGTCCACGTTCGGGTAGAGCTTGCGCTGCACGAAGTAGTCGTCTTCCAGGGCGATCTTTTCCAGTTCCTTGGCCAGCTTGAACAGCGGGTCGTTTTCCAGGCCCAGCTCGGCCAGCACTTCATTGCAAGTCTCTTGCATGAGCTTGGCGCGGGGGTCGTAGTTCTTGTACACGCGGTGGCCAAAGCCCATCAGCTTGACGCCGGAGTTCTTGTCCTTGACCTGCTTGATGAAGTCGCCGATCTTTTCCACGCCGCCTTGGGCCTGGATGTCGTACAGCATGTTCAGTGCAGCTTCGTTGGCGCCGCCGTGGGCAGGGCCCCAGAGGCAGGCCACGCCAGCGGCGATGGCGGCGAACGGGTTGGTGCCCGACGAGCCGCACAGGCGCACGGTGGAGGTCGAGGCGTTCTGCTCGTGGTCAGCGTGCAGGATGAAGATGCGGTCCAGCGCGCGTTCCAGCACGGGGTTGACCTTGTACTCTTCGCAGGGCGTACCGAACATCATGCGCAGGAAGTTGCCTGCGTAGCTCAGGTGGTTCTGCGGGTACATGTAGGGCTGGCCCATGCCGTACTTGTAGGCCATGGCGACCAGCGTGGGCATCTTGGCGATCAGGCGGATCGCGGCGATCTCGCGGTGCTGCGGGTTGTTGATGTCCGTGCTGTCGTGGTAGAAGGCCGACAGGGCACCCACCAGACCGGTCAGCACAGCCATGGGGTGCGCGTCGCGGCGGAAGCCACGCAGGAAGAACTGCATCTGCTCGTTGACCATGGTGTGGTTGGTCACGCGGCTGGTAAAGTCGGTCTTTTGTGCAGCGTTGGGCAGATCGCCGTACAGCAGCAGGTGGCAGGTTTCCAGGAAGTCGCAGTTTTCGGCCAACTGCTCAATGGGGTAGCCGCGGTACAGCAACTCGCCCTTGTCGCCATCGATGTAGGTGATGGCCGACTGGGTGGCTGCTGTGGACAGGAAGCCCGGGTCATAGGTGAACATGCCCGTCTGCGCATACAGCTTGCGGATGTCGATGACGTCCGGGCCGATGCTGCCCTGATAGACCGGCAGGTCCACGCTGGGGCTGCCGTTACTGAACGACAGGGTGGCTTTGTTGTCAGCTAGCTTCATTGTTACTTTCCTTGGGTAGGTTGCCGATACGAATCCGGTCTTGGTGCGAGGGCTGGGTGTCAGGCATGCACTGCCGTGGCGCCACCGCTTTGTCTCAGCATGCCGAGCACTTCACGCGCTTCTTGTGTGTCTTGTTCGCCCGAGGGCTCTCGCCGCCGCAGCAGCAGGTCCAGCAGGTCGTTGTCCGCCAGATCCATCAACGCGTTGAGGCCCTGGGCATGGCGCCGCGTCAGCGTCGATTCGAAGCGGTGGAAGAACTTCTCGATGAACAAGTCGTTCTCCAGCAGGCCGCGCCGGCAGCGCCAGTGCAGCTTGCTCAGCTCGCGTTCGTCCAGCAGCGGCGAAGCCGCCTCTGGCGCGATGGATGGGGTGGATAGCGTTTGCATGGACCGGTGTGTAGGACGATGAACGGGCCGCGCTCAGATGGCGCGGCGCACCATCAATTCCTTGATCTTGCCGATGGCCCGGGTGGGGTTCAGACCCTTGGGGCACACGTCCACGCAGTTCATGATGGTGTGGCAGCGGAACAGGCGGTACGGGTCTTCCAGGTTGTCCAGGCGCTCCGTGGTGGCTTCGTCGCGGCTGTCGGCGATGAAGCGGTAAGCCTGCAGCAGACCGGCGGGGCCCACGAACTTGTCGGGGTTCCACCAGAAGCTGGGGCAGCTGGTCGAGCAGCTGGCGCACAGAATGCACTCGTACAGGCCGTTCAGCTCTTCACGCTCTTCAGGCGACTGCAGGCGCTCGGTTTCGGGCGGCACGTTGTCGTTGACGAGGTACGGCTTGATGGAGTTGTACTGCTTGAAGAACTGCGTCATGTCCACGATCAGGTCGCGGATGACTGGCAGGCCGGGCAGGGGCTTCAGGACCACGGTGCCGGGCAGCGTGTTCATGTTGGTCAGGCAGGCCAGGCCGTTCTTGCCGTTGATGTTCATGGCGTCCGAGCCACAAACACCTTCGCGGCAGGAGCGACGGAACGACAGGGTGGGGTCTTGCGCCTTGAGCTTCATCAGGGCGTCCAGCAGCATGCGTTCGCTGCCGTCGAGTTCGACTTCGACGGTCTGCATGTAGGGCTTGGCGTCCTTGTCAGGATCGTAGCGGTAGATTTGGAAGGTGCGTTTTGCCATGGTGGGTGCTCCTGTATCCGTTTAGAACGTGCGAACCTTGGGCGGAACTGAGTCCACGGTCAGGGGTTTGAGTTTGACGGGCTTGTAGGTCAGGCTGTTGCTCTCGCTGTGCCACAGGGTGTGCTTCATCCAGTTGGCATCATCGCGGCCCAGTGGTGCCACTGGGTCGTCGGCGGGGCGCTCGTAGTCGCTCACGGTGTGGGCACCACGGCATTCCTTGCGGGCAGCAGCAGACACCATCGTGGCTTGCGCAGCTTCAATCAGGTTCTCGACTTCCAGCGCTTCGATGCGCGCGGTGTTGAACACCTTGGAGTGGTCCTTCAGGCCCACGCTGTTCACACGGTTGCGCAGCTCGGCGATCTTCTTGACGCCTTCGTCCATGCTCGCTTGCGTGCGGAACACACCGGCGTGCAGTTGCATGCTGGCGCGGATGTCGTTGGCCACGTCCTGGGCATATTCGCCGCTGCTGGCGCCTTGCAGGCGGTTGAGGCGCTCCAGGGTGCGGTCGGCCGCATCCTTGGGTAGGGGCTTGTGGTTCTTGTTCTTGTCGTTGAACTCGACAATGTGGTTGCCGGCTGCGCGGCCGAACACCAGCAGGTCCAGCAGCGAGTTGGTGCCCAGGCGGTTGGCGCCGTGCACCGATACGCAAGAGCATTCGCCCACCGCGTATAGGCCGTTGACCACGAGGTTGTCATTGCCGCCTTGCTGCACCACCACCTGACCATTGATGTTGGTGGGGATGCCGCCCATCTGGTAGTGGATGGTGGGCACCACAGGGATCGGTTCCTTGGTGATGTCCACGTTGGCGAAGTTGACGCCGATTTCGTACACCGAGGGCAGGCGCTTGTGGATGGTTTCTGCGCCCAGGTGGTCCAGCTTGAGCAGCACGTAGTCCTTGTTGGGACCACAGCCACGGCCTTCCTTGATTTCCTGGTCCATCGAGCGGGACACGAAGTCGCGCGGTGCCAGGTCCTTCAAGGTGGGCGCATAGCGCTCCATGAACCGCTCGCCATTGCTGTTGAGCAAAATTGCGCCTTCACCGCGGCAGCCTTCGGTCAGCAGCACGCCCGCGCCGGCCACGCCGGTGGGGTGGAACTGCCAGAACTCCATGTCTTCCAGCGGAATGCCTGCGCGTGCGGCCATGCCCAGGCCGTCACCGGTGTTGATGAAGGCGTTGGTCGAGGCAGCAAAAATGCGGCCTGCGCCGCCAGTGGCCAGCAGCGTGGTCTTGGCTTCGAGGATGTGCAGGTCGCCGGTTTCCATTTCGAGCGCCGTCACGCCCACCACGTCACCGTCGGCGTCGCGGATCAGGTCCAGGGCCATCCACTCCACGAAGAAGTTGGTGCGGGCCTTGACGTTTTGCTGGTACAGCGTGTGCAGCATGGCGTGGCCGGTGCGGTCGGCTGCAGCGCAAGCGCGTTGCACGGGCTTTTCACCGTAGTTGGCGGTGTGGCCGCCGAAGGGGCGCTGGTAGATCGTGCCGTCGGTGTTGCGGTCAAAGGGCATGCCCATGTGTTCCAGGTCGTACACGACCTTGGGGGCTTCGCGGCACATGAACTCGATCGCATCCTGGTCGCCGAGCCAGTCGGAGCCCTTGATGGTGTCGTAGAAGTGGTAATGCCAGTTGTCCTCGGACATGTTGCCCAGCGAAGCGCCGATGCCGCCTTGGGCAGCGACGGTGTGCGAACGGGTGGGGAATACCTTGGAGAGAACCGCAACGTTCAGGCCCGCGCGGGCCAGTTGCAGGGATGCCCGCATGCCGGAGCCGCCGGCTCCGATGATGATGACGTCGAACTTGCGCTTGGTGATGTTGGCTTGTGTGTAGCTCATTGTGTACCTTCAATCGCGGGAATCAGAGACGCCACAGAACCTGGATGCCCCAGCCGGCGCAGCTGACCAGCCAGACAATGCTGAACACTTGCAGTGCCAGACGCAGGCCCACGGGCTTGATGTAGTCCATCAGGACTTCGCGCAGGCCGACCCACGCATGCCAGGCAATCGCGACGATCACGGAGAAGGTCAGCACCTTCATCCATTGGGCCGAGAAAATGCCCGCCCATTTGTCGTAGCCGATGGGGCCTTTGGAGAAGATGACCTGGGCCAGCAGGGCCAGGGTGAACAGTGCCATCAGGACTGCCGTGACACGCTGGCTGAGCCAGTCGCGCAGGCCATAGTGGGCGCCGACGACGACGCGCTTGGAACCGTAATTGACGGACATGGAAATTTCCTCTCGTTCTTCAACAGGCGCTGGCTGGCAGCGACCGCCGTTTTTGTGGGTTGATCAGTACTGGCCGAAAAGCTTGGCGCCCAGCACTAGGGCCAGCCCAATGCTGATGACCAGAACGGTCAGGGCAGAGCTCTTGCCAAATTGCTTGTTCACGGCGCTGTGGCTCACGTCCATCCACAGGTGGCGCAGGCCGGCAGTGAAGTGGTGCAGGTAGGCCCAGATCAGGGCCAGAGCGACCAGCTTGATGAACCAGCCAGGCACAAAACCGATGCCGATATTGAAGGCCGCCGAGAATTTGGCGAACGAGATTTCGGAAGACACCGAGGTGTCGAACATCCAGATGATGAAAGGCAGCAGCAGGAACATGATCAGTCCGCTGGCGCGGTGCAAGATCGAAACCCACGCGGCAGGCGTCATGCGGTAGGTCGTCAAGTCCTTGAAGGCATTGATGTTGCGGAATTCAGGCCGTTTTTTGGCTAGTTCTGTCATTTCTGGTGCTTTCGTGGATGTAACTGCTTTGTAATTTGAAGATGCAAAGAACGCAAAATTCTATTGCAACGCAACACAAGGGTTTAGCCGGGCTTGAAATTTTCGACGTTAATGCTCGGGTGCCAGCCTGCTGTCAGCTCAATTCATTACGGTAGTGGTGGGTATCGGTGCGATACAGCCCGCGGCGTAACTCCATGGGAACATCGTTGTAGGTGTAGGCAATGCGCTCGACGCTCAGCAGCGGTGTCACGGGTGTGATTTGCAGCAGTTGGGCTTGTTCCTCGTCGGGCAGCACGGCGCGGATTTTTTCTTCGGCCCGCACCATGCGCACGCCAAAGTCGAGTTCGAACATGGCGTAGGTCGGTCCCTGGTAGTTGGCGAGCTGCTCGGCCGTCAGGCCTTTGAAGGCTTGTCCGGGCAGCCAGATGTCTTCCAAAATGGTGGGCACTCCTGCAAACGACAGGATGCGCCGGGCCTGCATGACGGCATCGCCGCTGCGCAGCGCCAGTGCGCGGGCCACATCGGCGTTGGCCCGCACGCGGCGGCAATCGATCACGCGGCGCTGCGCAGGGCCTTCCACGCGGGCGTCTCCGGTGTCGGGTAACAGCTTGAGAAATCGGTACTGCACATGCTGCTCGGCGTGGGTGGCGACAAAAGTGCCTTTGCCCTGCCGGCGCATCACCAGGTTCTCTGCGGCCAGTTCGTCAATCGCCTTGCGTACGGTGCCCTGGCTGACGCGAAAACGTGCAGCCAGCTCCATTTCGCTCGGAATGGCCTCGCCAGGCTTCCATTCGCCCTGCTGCAGGCTTTGCAGGATCAGTCCCTTGATCTGTTGGTACAGCGGGCTGAACGCTGGCGTGGCGGCTCCCGCTGCGCTCTGCGGGGGCGCGGGGCTGTCTGCTGCGAACGGAAGCGATGACATGGTGTGGGATCTGTAAGTTGTGCGTGTGTTGTGGTGCGGCAGTGCGGTTGCCACATGACAATCGAACGACAAACGTGGTGCAATCATATCTTATATAAGACATAAGACAAATTGACCGGGGTGTCCAATCAGGGGTAAACTCCAATGCTGTTTTGCGGGGCACGGGCTACTGGTGACAGGCGCTGGTGCTTGCGTTGCACACACACCTGTTTTCCTCACTTCCTGGAGTTTTCACCATGAGCAAGAAGCCCGTTCGCGTTGCTGTCACCGGCGCCGCCGGTCAAATCGGTTACGCACTGCTGTTCCGTATCGCCTCCGGCGAAATGCTGGGCAAGGACCAGCCGGTCATTCTGCAATTGCTCGAAGTCCCTGTCGAAGGCCCTCAAAAGGCGCTCAAGGGCGTGATGATGGAGCTGGACGACTGCGCCTTCCCGCTGCTCGTCGAAATGACCGCCCACAGCGATCCCATGACAGCCTTCAAGGATGCCGACTACGCACTGCTGGTCGGCTCGCGCCCACGTGGCCCTGGCATGGAGCGTGCCGAGCTGCTGGCCGTCAACGGCGCCATCTTCACGGCACAAGGCAAGGCCCTGAATGCCGTGGCTTCGCGCGACGTGAAGGTGCTGGTGGTGGGCAACCCTGCCAACACCAATGCCTACATCGCCATGAAGTCGGCCCCTGACCTGCCACGCAAGAACTTCACGGCCATGCTGCGCCTGGACCACAACCGCGCTGCCAGCCAGATCGCTGCCAAGACCGGCAAGGCCGTGGCCGACATCGAAAAGCTGACCGTGTGGGGCAACCACTCGCCCACGATGTACGCTGACTACCGTTTTGCCACCATCAAGGGCGAGAGCGTGGCCAAGATGATCAACGATCAGGAGTGGAACGCCAACACATTCCTGCCCACCGTTGGCAAGCGCGGCGCCGCCATCATTGAAGCCCGTGGCCTGTCGTCGGCAGCGTCTGCAGCCAATGCAGCCATCGACCACATGCGCGACTGGGCCCTGGGCACCAACGGCAAGTGGGTCACCATGGGTGTTCCATCCAACGGCGAATACGGCATTCCCAAGGACGTGATGTTCGGTTTCCCCGTGACCTGCGAAAACGGCGAGTACAAGATCGTTGAAGGTCTGGACATCGACGCGTTCTCGCAAGAGCGCATCAACATCACGCTGGCCGAACTGCAAGGCGAGCAAGACGGCGTCAAGCACCTGCTCTAAACAAGCTGGTGAACGACGCAATGCAGCCGACGCCTGTGGCATCGGGCCTTCGGGTCGCCCAAGCCCCCGCACCAGGGCAGGGCGCTGCGTCCGTCCATCCGCGCGATGTGTTGCTCGGCGCCCAGGCGCAGACCGGTTTTCTGCCGGTTTGTGACCACTACAGCGGCGTCGAAGCGCGCATGCGCAAGAGCCTGCAATTGCAGGCCGAGATGGCGCAGGAGTTTGGCACCTGCGTCTTTGATGTCACCCTCGATTGCGAAGACGGAGCCCCTGTCGGGCTGGAGTCCGCGCATGCAGCGTTGGTGGCAAGCCTGGCACTGAATGCTGCCCCGGGCGCACGGGTTGCGGCCCGCGTTCACGCAGTGGACCACCCTGCATTTGCCAATGACATGGCCACTATTGCAGGCGAGGCTGGGCACAGGCTGTGCCACATCATGATTCCCAAGGTCGAGTCGGTAGACGATGTTCTGCTGGCTGAACGTGCGCTGGAGCGCGCGTCGGCGGCACATGTGCCTTTGCACGTGCTGATCGAGTCTCCTGCCGCCGTGCAGCGCGCGTTTGACATCGCGGCCCACCCCCGCGTGCAGAGCCTGAGTTTCGGGCTCATGGATTTTGTGTCGGCCCATGGCGGTGCCATTCCTGCGCAGGCCATGACCTCTGCCGGGCAGTTCACGCACCCGCTGGTGGTGCGAGCCAAGCTTGAAATTGCCTCGGCCTGCCACGCGCACGGCAAGGTGCCGTCCCATTGCGTGGTCACCGAGTTTTCGGACATGGCAGCCCTGCAAGGTGCTGCCGGCCGCGCATCGCGCGAGCTGGGCTACACACGGATGTGGAGCATCCATCCGGCGCAGATCCGCACCATCCTGCAGGCCTTTGCGCCCCTGCAGGACGATATCGACACCGCAGCCCGGATCATTTCGGCGGCAGCCTTGGAGGACTGGGCACCCATCAGTGTGGATGGGGTATTGCATGACCGTGCCAGCTACCGCTTTTATTGGCAGATTCTGGAGCGCGCCCACAGCACTGGGCGCGCACTACCCTTGGCGGTGCGTCACTGGTTTGACGCATCGACTCTCGTTCCATCGTGAACACCCCTGGACATTTCCACGCAGGACTTCCCATGAAATTCGTCATTGCCTCCGCTCTCATGTTGCTGGCTCCAGCCTTTGCCTTGGCACAAACTACAGCTCAGCCTGCGGCCAAGTCCGACACCAAAGCTGCAGCCAAACCCGCTGCCAAGCCAACCGCCAAGACGGCCGCCAAGCCAGCAGATGGCAAGACCGCAGCCAAGGCTCCCGCCAAGAGCCATGCCACTGCCAAGGCCGAACCCACCAGCAGCCGTACCCAGCTCAAGAGCGCCACCAACCAGGTTGCGGCCGGCATCATCGCCGCTGAAGCAGCCCTGTCGCCCGCCGAACTGGCGATTGCAGAGCGCGTGCACGTGGGGCGCATGCCCTGCGAGCTCGGTGCTTTTGTCACGGTGACAGCCGATCCCGCCACCCCAGGCCACTTCCATGTGGAAGGCAAGGGTTTCAAGTACTACATGTCGCCGGTGGCCACGACCACGGGCACTGTGCGCCTGGAGGACGTCAAGGGTGGTGCCGTGTGGCTGCAGATCGCCAACAAATCCATGCTGATGAACCAGCGCGCTGGTCAGCGTCTGGCTGACGAGTGCATGAGCCCTGAGCAGGTGGTGGTGGCAGAAGCCATCAAGAAGAACCCGCCTGTGAGCGTGCTGGACCCGCTGCCCGCCACCAAGTAAAAACCGCGCGCACCCATCAACGACTGGTGTGTGCCGAGCCGACCGCTACACGCTACGCCCCACTTTAGAACGCAACTGGAGAAAACAATGTTGAAAGCCTACAGAGACCATGCTGCCGAACGCGCCGCACTGGGTATCCCCCCTCTGCCCCTGGACGCCAAGCAGGTGGCTGAGCTGATCGAATTGATCAAGAACCCACCCGCTGGTGAAGAGGCCTTTTTGCTGGACCTGCTCACCCATCGCGTGCCGCCTGGCGTGGACGACGCTGCCAAGGTCAAGGCCAGCTTCCTGGCTGCCGTGGCGCACGGCGACATCACCGTGGGTCTGATCTCCAAGGCCAAGGCCACGGAACTACTGGGCACCATGGTGGGTGGCTACAACGTGCACCCGCTGATCGAGTTGCTGGACGATGCCGAAGTGGCTGGTGTGGCCGCAGAGGGTCTGAAGAAGACGCTGCTGATGTTCGACTTCTTCAATGACGTCGCTGTGAAAGCCAAGGCAGGCAACGCCAAGGCGCAGGAAGTCATCAAGAGCTGGGCCGATGCCGAGTGGTTCACCACCCGTCCTGAGGTCGAGAAGAAGATTACCGTCACAGTGTTCAAAGTGCCCGGTGAGACCAACACCGACGACCTGTCGCCCGCACCGGATGCCTGGAGCCGCCCAGACATCCCGCTGCACTACCTGGCCATGCTGAAGAACACCCGCCCTGATGCGGCGTTCAAGCCCGAAGAAGACGGCAAGCGTGGTCCGATGCAGTTCATCGAAGACCTCAAGAAGAAGGGCAACCTCGTGGCCTACGTGGGCGACGTGGTGGGCACCGGTTCAAGCCGCAAGTCGGCGACCAACAGTGTGATCTGGGCCACGGGCCAGGACATCCCGTTTGTGCCGAACAAGCGTTTTGGTGGTGTCACGCTGGGCGGCAAGATCGCTCCCATCTTCTTCAACACGCAAGAAGATTCGGGCTCGCTGCCGATCGAAGTCGATGTATCCAAGCTCGAAATGGGCGACGTGGTCGACATCCTGCCCTACGACGGCAAGATTGTGAAGAACGGCGCCACCGTGGCCGAGTTCAAGCTCAAGAGCGATGTGCTGTTTGACGAAGTGCGTGCCGGTGGCCGTATCAACCTCATCATCGGTCGTTCGCTGACGGCCAAGGCCCGCGAGTTCCTGGGCCTGGCAGCATCCACGCTGTTCCGCCTGCCCCAGGCACCTGCCGCTTCGAAGGCCGGCTTCACCCTCGCCCAGAAGATGGTTGGACGTGCTGTCGGTCTGCCAGAAGGCCAGGGCGTGCGCCCCGGTACCTACTGCGAGCCCAAGATGACCACCGTGGGCTCGCAAGACACCACGGGTCCCATGACCCGCGACGAGCTGAAGGATCTGGCCTGCCTGGGCTTCTCGGCCGATCTGGTCATGCAGTCGTTCTGCCACACGGCTGCCTACCCCAAGCCTGTGGACGTGAAGACCCACCGCGAACTGCCCGCGTTCATCAGCAACCGCGGCGGCGTGGCCCTGCGCCCCGGCGACGGCGTGATCCACAGCTGGCTCAACCGCCTGCTGCTGCCTGACACCGTGGGTACGGGTGGCGATTCACACACGCGTTTCCCCATCGGTATTTCGTTCCCGGCAGGCTCTGGCCTGGTGGCTTTCGGCGCTGCGACGGGTGTGATGCCTCTGGACATGCCCGAGTCGGTGCTGGTGCGCTTCAAGGGCGAAATGCAACCGGGCGTGACGCTGCGCGACCTGGTGCACGCGATTCCGCTGTACGCGATCAAGGCTGGTCTGCTCACGGTGGCCAAGGCGGGCAAGAAGAACATCTTCTCGGGCCGCATCCTCGAAATCGAAGGCCTGCCCAACCTGAAGGTCGAGCAAGCGTTTGAGCTGTCGGACGCTTCGGCAGAGCGTTCCGCCGCTGGTTGCACCATCAAGCTCAACCCCGAGCCGGTCAAGGAATACCTGACCAGCAACGTGGTGCTGATGAAGAACATGATCGCTGACGGCTATGCCGACGCCCGCACGCTGCAACGCCGCATCGAGAAGGTCGAAGCCTGGCTGGCCAACCCCAACCTGCTCGAAGCCGACAAGGATGCGGAATACGCCGCCGTCATCGAGATTGATCTGGCCGACATCAAGGAACCCATCCTGTGCTGCCCCAACGACCCCGACGACGCCAAGACCCTGTCGGAAGTGGCTGGCACCAAGATCGATGAAGCCTTCATTGGTTCTTGCATGACCAACATCGGCCACTTCCGGGCAGCAGCCAAGCTGCTGGGCGGCAGCCGTGACATCCCCGTCAAGCTGTGGGTGGCTCCGCCCACCAAGATGGACGAGAGCGAACTGATCAAGGAAGGTCATTACGCCAACTTTGGTGCTGCCGGCGCCCGTACCGAAATGCCCGGCTGCTCGCTGTGCATGGGCAACCAGGCGCAGGTGCGCGAAGGCGCTACGGTGGTGTCCACCTCCACCCGCAACTTCCCCAACCGCCTGGGCAAGAACACCAACGTGTTCCTGGCCTCCGCCGAGCTGGCCGCCATCGCGTCCAAGCTGGGCAAGATCCCCTCGGTGGCCGAATACCACGAAGCCATGGGTATCGTGAACAAGGACGGCGCTTCGATCTACAAGTACCTGAACTTCGACCAGATCGAAGAGTACGCAGAAACCGCCAAGGGCGTCACCGCCTGATCCTCGCGTTCTTTGCGCAACAGAAGCGGCCCTCAGGGGCCGCTTTTTTTTGGCCCACCTTGGGTGTCACACAAACGTCATCCATTCGTCACTATTCTGGAGCCCATAACAAGACATCCATAACAACAACAAAAGGAGGGAGCCATGGGCAACACCATGGGCCGAGGGGTATTGCTGGTTTTCTGCGCCATCTTTGCGGTGGTGTTCGGTGCTGGTGGGTATTGGGCAGGTTTGCGGCCCTTAGCTGAAACGGCGCTGGCAGCCTGGACCGTGCGCTCATGGCAGCCCGTGCCGGCCCAGGTGCTAGATGTGCAACTGAAGCAGCACGCGGGCAGCGAGGGCGGTACCACCTATCAGGTGCTTGCCCGGTACCGCTACACCGTGGTGGGCCAAACGTACGAAGCGCAGCGTGTGGGGCTGGACCTGCACCCCAGTGCCGACAACGTGGGCGACTGGCAGGCGCAATGGCACCGCGCCCTGCGCCAAGCGCAGGAGCGGGGCGAATCCATCACAGCCTGGGTTAACCCACAGGCCCCTGCTCAAGCCCTGCTGGACCGCAGCATCCGCTGGCGGCTGCAAATTTTCCGGCTGCCGTTTACCCTGGTGTTCACCGGCGTCGGGGTGACTGCTGCATGGATGTTTCTGCGCATCTTGAGGCGCCCCCAGGACGATGTACCAGACCTGGAGCCAACGCATTCCCTGGCCAAGGGGCAGGGGGCGTTGTGGTTCTTCGCGGTATTCTGGTGTGGCATCGCTTTCCCTATGGCCGCCTTGTTCTGGTCGGACGGCAAAGGGCCCTGGTGGGCCAAGGGCTTCATAGGCGTCTTTGTGGTGATCGGCGTGGGCTTGGTCGCTGCAGCCTGGCAGAACAGCCGCAAGGCCTGGCGCTACCAGGGGGTTGGTATGACGGCCCTGCCATCGTGGCCCATGGCGGGGCGGTCGGTCGAAATCACGCTGGTGTTGCCTGCGCGGGCTGTGCAGCAAGCGGGGTCCGAAAACCTGCGCATGCAGCTGGCGCAATACCGTGTGGACGAATCCAGCTCCGGTTCGCCCGAGCGCCAGGTGGAAGTGCTGAAGGCCACGGCGCGGCACCAGCCGACGGGCGATGGCGGCATGCGACTGGTAGCGCGTTTTGAACTGCCTGATGACTCCCCCACCCATGGTTCGCGGCGCGGTGGCGAGCGGGTGGACTGGCGACTGGAACTGGTGCGCGCCGATGGTGCGCTGGAGCTGGCGTATGACCTGGCGGTCCAGGCCGCCACCCCGTCCTGGGCTGAGGCCGCTTCGGTGCCGGACCGCTTTGACCGGCGGGCGCAGTGGACGCAGGAAGTCCCCATCGAGCCGGTCGTCTTGGGCCGCGATGCCGCCTCTCAGCCGTTGGATCTACCGGGCATGGGGAAGTCTGCTGACTCCCCAGGCTTTCTTCCCCCTGGCGTGCGTTTGACCGAGACGCCAGATGCCTGGTCCCTCGCGTTCACGCAGACCGCTTGGCGCTGGTCCGCGGCGGTGGCCCTGGCTTTGCTGGCGCTGGAATGGTGGGTGAACGACCGCATCCAGCCCCGCGCCCTGGTGCTGCCGAGCGGCTTTTGGGGTTGGTTGGCTGTGTTGGTGCTACCTGCCTGGGCCTTGCATGCCGCCACCCGGCGGTGGACGCTGCGGGTGCAGGACGATGGCCTGGTCGTGCGTCGCGGCTCTTGGGTTTGGTCTCGCGTGGCGACGTTGCCAGGCGAGTCCAGCCAGTCGCTGGTGCACAAGCTGCAGTTCGCGGCGGGGACCCAGGCCTACCACGCGGTGCTGGGCAAGGATGCATCAGGGCATTCGCAAACGCTGACACCAGGGCTGAGCGGCACGGCTGCCGCGCAGGCCGTGGGCCAGGCCGTGGCACGTGCGTGGCTGGATCGTCGGGGGCGCTTCACGCCAGGGGCGCAGCGGCCCCAGGTGGCTGCCCATTCACGCCCAGCCTGGGGTGGTTGGGCATGGCTCTTGGCCTTTGGCTTGCTCGTGTGGTGGGCCCATGGCGGGCGTGCGGTGTGGGGGGCAGGTCGCAGCGCTGTACTGCAAGCCCCTGCGGCAGTGGCTTCATCGCGCATTTGGGCGCCTGCAGATGCCCGCCTGATGGACGCTCAGAACACGGGCGATGCCAGCGCACTGGCGCAGGCCCTGCGCGATGGCGCCAACCCCAACCTGCTGGCAGACACCGGCTCCTCCGTGCTGATGCTGGCCGCCCACCGGGGGCAGTTGGCGCATGTGGAGGCGCTGCTGCAAGCCGGGGCCGAGCCCGATCTGCGGCAGACGGCCAAGGACAGCGAGCGCGGCGATACGGCCCTGCTGCGGGCCTTTTATGGCGGCCATCTGGCGGTGGCGCAACGCTTGGCGCAGGCGGGCGCCAGCCTGCAAGCCCGCAACCGCTGGGACTGGGGCACCGTGCACATGGCCGCGCAAAGCGGCTGCGTGCCTTGCCTGGATTGGCTCAAAGAGCAAGGGCAATCGCTGACCGAACCCGCGCCCGCCAGCCGAGGCGAGACCCCCGCCATGCTGGCCGCAGCCAAAGGGCGGGTGGCCGTGCTGCGTTGGCTGGATGAGCAGGGAGTGGATCTTTCGCAGAAAGACCCGCACGGAAAGAGCGCGTTGGATTGGTCGCGCTGGGGTGGGCAGCAGGCGGCTCAGGAATGGCTGGAGCAAAGGGCCCGGCCGCGCTAGCCAGAGGCTGGCGCCGGGTCTGCGCGCGGTGCGAAGGCTGGTTGGCCGGTGTCTGCCCCGGCGGCAGGCGATCAGTGGCATTGTTTACTGCGGAACGATCATTGCGTGTGGCACTCAGAATTCGCAGAACCATTCCAACACGGCACTACGATGTTCAAGTCCTTCTTTTTCGCCCGCCGCTGGTGGGCCTGGTCCATCTTGGGTTCTCTCGTCATTCTTCTGGCCACGGCTTACCGTGTGCAGCTGGACGTGCAGATCAACGACTGGTTCGGCAGCTTTTACGATCTCATACAGGAGGCTCTGGGTAAGCCTGGCAGCATCACCGCAGAGCAGTTCTGGGGACAGCTTTCAACCTTCGCGCGCATTGCCATGATCTATGTGACGACGGCGGTGCTGGCGGATTTTTTCAGCAAACACTACATCTTTCGTTGGCGGCAGGCGATGAATGAGCATTACATGGCGGCCTGGCCACGCCTGCGGCACATCGAGGGTGCGGCACAGCGTGTGCAGGAGGACACCATGCGTTTCGCCCGCACGATGGAAGATCTGGGCCTGAGTTTCATGCGCAGCCTCATGACGCTCGGGGCCTTTCTGCCGGTGCTCTGGACGCTGTCCGACAAAGTCACTGCGCTGCCCCTCATCGGTGCCGTTCCGCATTCCCTGGTCTGGGTCGCGCTGGCCTGGTCATTGGGGGGCACGCTGCTGCTGGCCTGCGTGGGTGTGAAGCTACCGGGGCTGGAGTTTCACAACCAGCGGGTGGAGGCGGCGTCCCGCAAGGAGCTGGTGCTGGGCGAGGACGACCCGAACCGGGCTTCTCCGCCCACGGCGGCTGAGCTGTTCGCGGGCGTGCGCCGCAATTACTTCCGGCTGTTTTTCCACTACCTGTACTTCGATGTGGTGAAGTGGTCTTACCTGCAGGTGAGTGTGCTGGTGCCCCTGGTGGCTTTGGGCCCCACGCTGATCGCGGGGGTGATCACCCTGGGGGTGATGCAGCAGATTGCCCGGGCCTTTGACAAGGTGCTGGAGTCGTTCCAGTTTCTGGTGCTGAACTGGAGCACGGTGGTGGAACAGATATCGATCTACAAGCGTTTGCGCGCTTTCGAGCAGCAGATGCTGAAGGCGGTGCCTGAGGCTGCCTGAGTGCTGTTTGGGAGCCGCAGGAGCGCGTGACCGGCCGTGCAGATTGCGCCCCGCGAGATGGATCGGCACCGAAACAGGGGAGGGCGGGTCCAAAGCCGTTGCGGCTAACGCACCTGTTTCTTTTCGAGCTTGCGTGTGAGGGTGCGGCGGTGCATACCCAGGCGCCGCGCGGCCTCTGACAGGTTGAAGCCTGTTTCAGCCAGTACCTCGTTGATGCGTTCCCATTCCAGTGTCTTGATGGAACTGGAGCGATTGGTCAGTTCCACCTCGGCATTGCCTTCTTTGAGCCCAAATGCAGCTTCAATGTCGTCGGTGTTGGAGGGCTTGGCGAGATAGTGGCACGCGCCCAGTTTCACGGCTTCCACGGCGGTGGCAATGCTGGCAAAACCCGTGAGCACCACGATCAACATCTCGTCGTCAGCGGCGTGCAGTGTCTGCACGCAGGCCAGGCCTGAGGCCTCTCCCTTGAGCTTGAGGTCCACCACCGCATACCCGGGCTGGTGCTGCTCCAGCAACACCTCTACGTCGGCCAGGCTCGCTGCCTGCAACACGCTGTAGCCGCGCCGTTCAAACGAGCGGGCCAGCGTGCGCGCAAAGGCTTCGTCGTCCTCGACGATCAGCAGCTGTCGTTGCGCTTCTTCAGTGTCCACGGTGGGTTCTTTCGTTCATTCATACCTTCGGGGGGAGCGCAATCGAGGCCAGGGGCAATTCGATGGTCACCTGTGCCCCCCCTTCGGAACGGTTGCGCGCCTCCACGCTGCCGCCCAGGGTTCGGGCCACGTTCAGCACCAGATACAGGCCCAGACCACCGCCGGGGCGGTTTTTGGAGGACTGGTAGGGAGTACCAAGCTTGGACAGCATGTCGGGTGCAAAGCCGGGGCCGGCATCGGTCACAGTCATGCACAAGGCGTCGGCATTGCGCGTGACCGCCAGCCGCACCCAGCCTGGCGAGGCGTCACGTGCATTGTCCAGCACATTGAAAACCATTTGCTTGAGGGTGGTGTCCGACACCATGGGCGTGTCGGTGCCGAAGTCGTTGTCGTAGTCGAACTGGGGGATCGTACGAGTGCTGCGCCACTCCTGTGCCAGCGCGTCGACAAACTTGCGCACAGTGGTCTGCACCGACGCCTCGCCGCGCGTTTCACCCGCCGACAGCAGGATGCCGCTCACGATGCTCTTGCACCGCTGTACCTGCGTCTGCATCTCGGCAATGTCTTCCTTGAGCGCAGCATTGCTGGTCAGCCGCTTGTCGTGCTGCCAGTCGCCCAGGATGACCGCCAGGGTGGACAGGGGTGTGCCCAGCTCGTGTGCGGCCCCCGACGCCAGCAGGCCCATGCGCACGATGTGCTCTTCTTCCACGCGGCGCCGGCGTGCGGCCGCCAGGCGGGCATCGCGCTCGCGCAGGTTGCGGTTGATGCGGGTGATGAACACCATCACCAGCGTGGCGTTGAGCACAAAACACACCAGCAGCCCAAGCACATACAGGCTCGACAGGCCCTGGTGCAGATCCTGGGGCAGGGCCAGTGGCAGGTGGTGGTCTGCCAGCGCCGCAAAGCACAGGACGGTGATGATCACGATGGACCAGATGTAGGCACCGCGCAGCAGCACGGCGCCGAGCGTGATCTGCAACAGGTACAAAAACACGAAGGGGTTGCTGGTGCCACCGCTCAGGTACAGCTGTACCGTGAGCACCGCCACGTCGATCAGCAGCGCCAGAAACAGCTCCACATTGCGCACCGCGCGGCCCGTGCGCAGGCGCAGCAGGCTCACCACGTTGAAGACCGCCAGGCAGCCGACCACGAGCAGCATCTCCTGCAGCGGCAGCTTCAAGCCCAGGCTGTAGTGCGCCATCTCGATGGTGAACACCTGGCCCACCACTGCAATCCAGCGCAGCTCGATCAGTTGCTGGAGGTTCTTGATCCCGGCGGCGGCGTCGGCGGAACGTGCATTGCGCGGCGCAGTGGCCAGCGCAGGGTCAGGGCGTTGTGGGAGGGTGTTCATCGTGGGTCGGGAGGCGGCTGGTGGCCCGTGCGCCCAGGCGGCGCTCATAGCGTGCCACATACCAGCCGGCAACGACAACCATGAGCGCAAGACCATACCAGGTCAGGGCGTACACCAGGTGGCTGTTGTGGAACCGGATGACGGTCAGGCCAGCGCGGGGCCAGCCGGAGGCGGCTGAAGACGCCGCTGCGGTACCCGGAAGTCCTGCGTCCACAAAAAATGGAGCCGCCCGGGTCAGACCCAGCGCGCTGCTGATGGCCGCCACGTCGCGCGAGTACCAGCGCTGTTGCGCCGGGTCGTTGGTGCGCAGAAAGCCGCCGCCCGGCTCTGCCATGCGCAACAGCCCCTGGACGGTGGCCGTGCCATCGGCGGGTGGCTGAGCCTCCAGCCATTGGGCGCGTTGCTCCTGGGGCACAAAGCCCAGGTTCACCAGCACCTGGGTACCGTCATCCCGTTGCAGGGCAGTCATTACCCAGAACCCCGCGCCCAGCTCGGTGACCGCCTGCGTCAGCACCGTTTTGCCGGGCAGCCAGTGGCCCTGAAAGACCACCGGCAGGTACTCATGCTGTGCGGCACGGATGTCAGACCATTGCTCCACAGGGGGCAGTGCGGCTGGTGCGGCGTGCACCCGTTGGTCTACTCTTTCGATGAGGTCCAGCTTCCAGGCACGGCGCTGGACCTGCCAGGTGCCCAGCGACACAAAGCCCAGAAACAGGGCCATGCCCAGCACCAGCAGGACTGCGCGGCGCAACCCCCGGCGCGGCAGTGCCATGGTGGTGGGGGCTGCAGGCATCAGGGCGTGGAGTGTCCTGGCGCCTCGTGCGTGGGCGGCGTGGGCGTGGGGTGCTCGGGCATCATGTTGGCGTTCATGTGGAACATCACCCACAAGGTTCCCGCGATGGCGATGGCCACGAACACCACGGTGAAGATGGTGGACAGCAGCGTCCAGCCGCCTTCGATCTTGCCGTTCATGTGCAGGAAGAACACCATGTGCACCAGGATCTGGATCACGGCGAAGCCGCCCAGCACCAGCACAGCCGTGTTGCGGTCCGCAATCACCTTGGCCATCACCAGCCAGAAGGGAATGGCCGTGAGGATGACGGACAACACAAACCCCATCACATAGCCCGAAAAGGTGCTGTGGGGGCCTGCGTCGTGGTGGTGATCGTCATGCCCATGCGCATCGTGCGCGTGTGTTGCGTGTTGTGCGCTCATTTACAGCACCCCCATCAGATACACAAAGGTGAAAACGCCGATCCAGACCACGTCCAAGAAGTGCCAGAACATGGACAGGCACATCAGGCGGCGGTTGTTCTCGGGGATCAGGCCATGCTTGCCAATCTGGACCATCAGCACCACCAGCCAGATCAGGCCGAAGGTGACGTGCAGGCCGTGGGTGCCCACCAGCGTGAAGAACGCCGACAGGAAGGCACTGCGCTGCGGGCCTGCGCCCTCGTGCAGCAGGTGTGAGAACTCATACAGCTCCAGGCCCAGGAAGCACAGGCCAAACACGCCCGTGACCGCCAGCCACAGCAGCGTGCCCTTCACGTCGCCCAGCTGCTTGCGCAGCATGGCAAAACCGAAGGTGATGGACGACAGCAGCAGGAAGGCGGTGTTGATGGCCACCAGGGTCAGGTCGAACAGCTGCGCGCCCGTGGGGCCTGCGGCATAGCTGCGGCCCAGCACGCCGTAAGTGGCGAACAGTGCTGCAAAGATGAGACAGTCGCTCATCAGGTACAGCCAGAAACCCAGGGCCGTGCCGTTTTCAGGATGGGGCTCGTGCGCGAGGTGGTACTCGCGCGGGGCCAGGGCGCCTGCTGCGGCGCCAGCGTGGATGCGGATATCAGACATGGCGGGCCAGTTGGAGTGTGCGGGCTTCTTCGGTGGAGATCACTTCGGATGCCGGGATGTAGAAGTCACGCTTGTAGTTGAACGTGTGGATGATGGCGGCCAGAACGACGGCCGCAAACGAGACGCCCGCCAGCAGCCACATGTGCCAGATCAGTGCAAAGCCGAACACCAGCGACAGCCCCGAGATCACCACGCCAGCGCCGGTGTTGGCAGGCATGTGGATGGGCTGGAAGCCCGCCAGAGGACGCTTGTATCCGTGCTTCTTCATGTCCCACCACGCGTCGATCTCGTGCACCACGGGGGTGAAGGCGAAGTTGTAGTTGGGTGGAGGCGAAGAGGTGGCCCATTCCAGCGTGCGGCCGTCCCAGGGGTCGCCCGTCCAGTCGCGCAGTTGTTCGCGCTTGAGGAAGCTGACCACCAGCTGGATCAGGAAGCAGCCAATGCCGGCGGCAATCATGGCCGCGCCGATGGCAGCGATGACGAACCAGATCTGCAGCGACTGGTCTTCGAAGTGGTTGGCACGGCGGGTGACACCCATCAGGCCCAGCACATACAGCGGCGTGAACGCCACCCAGAAGCCCACCAGCCACAGCCAGAAGGAGCGCACGCCCCAGGTGCGGTCCAGCTTGTAGCCAAACGCCTTGGGGTACCAGTAGTTGATGCCGGCAAACATGGCAAACACCACGCCGCCGATGATCACGTTGTGGAAGTGGGCGATCAGGAACAGGCTGTTGTGCAGCACGAAGTCGGCAGGGGGCACGGCCAGCAGCACGCCGGTCATGCCGCCGATGGCGAACGTGACCATGAATGCCACGGTCCACATCATGGGCAGCTCGAAGCGGATGCGGCCCTTGTACATGGTGAACAGCCAGTTGAAGATCTTCGCGCCCGTGGGGATCGAGATGATCATCGTCGTGATACCGAAGAAGGTGTTCACGCTGGCACCCGAACCCATGGTGAAGAAGTGGTGCAGCCACACCAGGTACGACAGGATGGTGATACACACCGTGGCATACACCATGGACGTGTAGCCGAACAGGCGCTTTTTGCTGAACGTGGCGACCACTTCGGAGAACACACCGAACGCGGGCAGCACCAGGATGTACACCTCAGGGTGGCCCCAGATCCAGATCAGGTTCACGTAGAGCATGGGGTTGCCACCCAGCTCGTTGGTGAAGAAGTTGGTGCCGACATAGCGGTCCAGTGACATCAGCACCAGCGCGGCCGTGAGCACTGGGAACGACGCAACGATCAGTGCGTTGGTGCACAGGGCGGTCCAGGTGAACACGGGCATCTTCATCAGGCTCATGCCCGGCGCGCGCATCTTGATGATGGTCACGATCAGGTTGATGCCCGAGAGCGTCGTGCCCACCCCCGCGATCTGCAGCGCCCAGATGTAGTAGTCCAGGCCGGTGCTGGGGCTCTGCGCCCCCAGGTTGGACAGTGCCAGCCAGCCGGAGGTGGAGAACTCGCCCAGGAACAGCGACACCATCACCAGCACGGCGCCGGCCGTGGTCATCCAGAAGCTGAAGTTGTTCAGGAACGGGAACGACACGTCGCGCGCGCCGATCTGCAGCGGCACCAGGTAGTTCATCAGGCCGGTGACCAGCGGCATCGCCACGAAGAAGATCATGATCACGCCGTGGGCGGTGAAGATCTGGTCGTAGTGGTGCGGAGGCAGGTAACCCATGTTGTCGCCAAAGGCCATGGCCTGCTGCAGGCGCATCATCACGGCGTCGGCAAAGCCGCGCAGCAGCATCACCAGGCCCAGGATCATGTACATGATGCCGATGCGTTTGTGGTCAATGCTGCAGATCCAGTCGCGCCACAGGGGTCCCCACAGGCGGAACTTGGTGATGCCGGCCAGAACGACCAGGCCGCCCAACACCACGGCAATGAAGGTGGCCAGCACGATGGGCTCATGCGCCATCGGTACGGCGTCCCAGCTCAGGCGGCCCAGCGCCCAGTGGGATGGAGAAAGGGTTTCGGAGGACATAGTAGTGCTCATTGACGGATGCTGGCGCCAGTCGTTGGTGCCGGTGCGTTGCGGGTTTCGAGTGCGGCCACCACCTGGGCGGCGTTTTGCACAGTGCAGACGTCCTGGGGCAGGTTCAGCCCTGCAGCGCGCATGTAAGCGTCGCCACCCAGGGCATCGATGGCCATCATGTGGTGCATGCACATCTTTCCGTCTTCGACGCAGCGGTTGAGCACCTTGTCATATAGGCCTTCTTCCACCGAGGCAAAGCGCTGCACCGGATCACGTTCGCTGGGCTTGACCAGGTTCAGGTAGGTGCCCTTGTCCAGGGGCTTGCCTTCGGTCTTGGCTTTTTGCACCCACTGGGCAAAGTCCTCGTTGCTCAGGCCATGGAACTTGAACGTCATGCCCGAGAAACCCGCGCCGCTGTAGTGCGACGACATGCCCTTGAACACGCCAGGCTTGTTGATCACCGCGTTCAGCTCGGTCTGCATGCCGGGCATGGCGTAGATCATGCCGGCAAGGTCTGGCACGTAGAACGCGTTCATGGTGGACGTGGCCGTCAGCTTGAACAGGATCGGGCGGTCCACCGGGGCCGCCACTTCATTCACGGTGGCGATGCCTTGCTCGGGGTAGAAGAACAGCCACTTCCAGTCCATGGCCACTACCTGCACTTCAAGCGGCTTCACATCGGCGGGGACGGCGCGCTGCGCGTCGATGCGGTCCAGGGGACGGTAGGGGTCGAGCTTGTGGGTGCCGATCCAGGTGATGGCGCCCAGCGCAATGATGATCAGCAGCGGCACGGTCCAGATCACCAGCTCCAGCGTGGTGGAGTGGTGCCATTCCGGGTCGTACTCGGCCTCGGTGTTGCCCTGGCGGTATTTCCAGGCAAACAGCAGGGTGAGCGCGATCACGGGCACGATGATGATCAGCATCAGCAGCGTGGCGGTGATGACCATCTGGCCCTGCTGGGCAGCGACGTCACCGGCAGGGTTGAGCACGACAGCCTTGCTGCAGCCTGCCAGGCTACCCAGCGCTGTCAGGGCGAGCAGCCAGGTGGGCCCACGAAGTTGGGGAAGTTTGAGCATGTGTAGAGCGCGATCAATGCGTTTCAGGGTAAACGCGGATAACGGGATGTGTGCGAATGTACTAGCGCTAGCTTTTTTGTCGATTGGACATTTTGTCCAAGGTCAAACGCACGGGCAGTATTTGCACCAAGTTGGTGCAATTAGAGCGTTGAAGGACATTTCCTGCAGCTGGCATAGTGAAACCGCACTTGTCGCCCACAGAAGTTGCGTGTAGAACGGAATGGTCTGAGTTAGCTACACAACGTCAAGGAGCCATGTTCATGAGCAGCCCCGCCACTGCCACTTACCCCGCGGCCGGTTTTCACGAAAGCGCCGCCTCTCTCTCGCGGGCTGATACGCATGAAGACGTCACCCCCAGCGAAATCGCTGTGGGCGTGATCATCGGACGCTCGTCCGAGTATTTCGACTTCTTCGTTTTCGGGATCGCCTGCGTTCTTGTCTTCCCGTCCTTCCTGTTTCCCTTCCTGTCGCGCCTGGACGGCACGCTGATGGCCTTTGCGCTGCTGGCCGTTGCCTTCGTGGTCCGCCCGGTGGGTACCGCCATCTCCATGGCCATCCAGCGGCGCTGGGGGCGGGGCACCAAGCTGACCATTGCGCTGTTCGTGCTGGGCGTCTGCACGGTGGGCATGGCCTTTTTGCCGGGCTACAAGGATGTGGGCACTACAGCCATCGTGGCGTTGCTGATCCTGCGTGTGGGCCAGGGCTTGGCGCTGGGTGGTTCGTGGGACGGCTTGCCGTCGCTGCTGGCCATGTCGGCCCCCAAGGAGCGCCGGGGCTGGTACGCCATGATCGGCCAGCTGGGCGCGCCTCTGGGCTTTGTGCTGGCTGCGGGCCTGTTTGCCTACCTGTACAGCAGCCTCACGGTGCAAGAGTTTCTGGCCTGGGGCTGGCGTTATCCGTTTTTTGTGGCCTTTGCCGTGAACGTGGTGGCCCTGTTTGCCCGCCTGCGTCTGGTGGTGGGGCAGTCGTACTCCGAACTGCTCAAGGACCGCGAGTTGCAGCCCGTGCCTGTGAGCCGCGTCATGCGTGATGAAGGCAGCAACGTGTTGCTGGGCGCCTTTGCGGCGCTGGCCAGCTTTGCACTGTTCCACCTGGTCACGGTTTTCCCGCTGTCATGGATCACGCTGTACTCCGACCAGCCTGTCACCCAGATCCTGGGCGTGCAGATCGTCGGCGCGTTCCTCGCGGCGGGCGCCATCATGGTGTCGGGCTGGCTGTCGGACCACCTGGGCCGCCGCAAGCTGCTGGGCGGCATGGCCGTGCTGATTGGCGTGTTCAGCTTTATGGCGCCGGTGTTGCTCAACACCGGCGAGGTGGGTAGCACCATGTTCCTGTTGCTGGGCTTTGTGTTGCTGGGCCTGTCGTACGGCCAGGCATCGGGCACGGTCACGGCCAACTTCTCGCCGCAGTATCGCTACACCGGCGCCGCCCTGTCGGCCGACCTGGCCTGGATCATTGGTGCAGCCTTCGCACCGCTGGTGGCCCTGTATCTGTCATCGCAGTTCGGTCTGCTGGCAGTGACGGTGTATCTGCTGTCGGGTGTGGCCTGCACGCTGGGCGCGCTGAACCTGAACCGCCGCATGGAGCGGCGTGACCGCTGATGCATGCCGGCGAATTGCTATCGAATGTATAGCTTGTAGCGCATATTCCACTAGCGCTACCAGCATAAAAGGCTCAAAAAGCGCCCGGTTCTGCCGGGCGCTTTGCTTTGGGGGGCTTGCAATCCACGGCTCAGTCCATCGTACCGGGGCACACTGCCACAAGGGCTCAGACGCAGGCGGTCAGCGTTGCTGCGGCGTGGGCTCCAGCAGCGCCTCAGCAACGAGGCGAGGGACCACGGCAGAAGTGCAAGCCCCGTGAGGGCGGGGCTCGGGGCCCGCTCAGTCCTGGGGCCTGAAGCCGATGGTGAGGGAGGGCGGCACGCGCCCGTCCACATCGCGCGGCAGTGTCTCGGTCTTGTCCAGGGCCCGCAGCACCGCGTCGTCCCAGGCCTTGTTGCCGCTGGACTGCACCAGCCGCTTGCCCACAATGGTGCCGTCGGGTGACAGCCGCACTTCCACCTCGGCGCGCGGGTTGCCCGAGATGGCGTCTGGATACACGATGTTGGGCTTGACCTTGGCCGCGACCTTGTCTCCGTAGCTGCCCGAGGGGCTGCGACTCTCCTTGTCTTTGCCCGTGGCGTTCTCGCCCCCTGTGGCTCCTGCCATGCCCTGAATGCGGCGCAGGTTGGCTTCGCGCTGTTCGGCCAGTTGCTTGGCCTCGGTTTCTGCCTTGCGCTTGGCGGCCTCGTCGGCCTTGCGTTTGTCTTCCGCCAGCTTCTTCTGCTTGTCCTGCTCGGCCTTTTTCTGTTCGGCCAGCTGCTTTTCGCGCTGTTCCTTTTCTTTGTCGCGTTCTTTTTGCAGGCGCTCTTTTTTCTCCTGCTCCAGGCGGTCGCGGCGTTCTTCTTCCTTGCGCTCACGCTCGCGCTTTTCACGCAGCTGCTGTTGCTCGCGGGCTTTCTTTTCCTGCTCCAGGCGCTTTTTCTCGCGCTCGATGGCGATGTCCGCCTCGCGCGTATCGGGCGGCTCGGCCGCACGCACTGGGGGGGCAGGGGGCGGGGGAGGGGTGACCTGCTGCACAGGCGGTGGTGGCGGGGGCGGTGGGGGCTCCACGGCGCGGGGCGCAGCCTGGGTGGGCACGGCGGCCCACAACTCAGCTTCTACGGCGGGCTGGTCGGCCGTGTTCTTCCAGTTCACACCCCAGGTCAACGCGCCGATCAGCACTGCATGCACCAGCACCGCCAGCGTGATGGCGCGCAGGCGCGCCGGTGGACGGGGCGGGGCAAACTGGTCGCGGTCGGTGTGGGCGTGCATGGGCGTCTGAGCGGTGCCGGGCGGGTTCGGTTCAACCGCCTTGCTTGACCGACAGGCCTACGCGTTGCACGCCTGCCTTTTGCAGGGCGTCCATCGCCTTCACCACGGTTTCGTACTGCACGCCCTTGTCGGCGCTGATGACCACGGCGCTCTCGGGCCCCTGGCCCTTTTGCCAGCGGCTGGCGGCATCGCCAATCTCCCGCTGGTTCAGGCTGCGCGTGGCTTCGGGGGTCTTGAACTGCAGCGTGCCGTCCTTGTTGACGATGACCTGGGCCACCACCTTGGGCATGTTCTTGCTCTTGCCCACGCTGGGCACGTCGACCACGCCGGGTGTGAGCATGGGCGCCGTCACCATGAAGATGATGAGCAGCACCAGCATGACGTCAATGAACGGGACCATGTTGATCTCGTTGATGGTGCGGCGGCCTCGGCCGCGGGATGCCATGGCGGGCATGGGGCGCCTCCCGGATCAGTGGCCCGAGGCCGTGTGGCCTGTGGACGCGGGCTGGGCGCCCAGGTTGCGCTGCAGGATGTTGGAGAACTCTTCGATGAAGGTCTCCTGGTGCGTGGCCACGCGGTCAATGTCCCGTGCAAAGCGGTTGTAGGCGATCACGGCCGGGATGGCCGAGAACAGGCCGATGGCGGTGGCGACCAGCGCCTCGGCGATGCCAGGGGCCACGGTAGCGAGCGTGACCTGTTCCATGCCTGCAAAGCCGGTGAAGGCGTGCATGATGCCCCACACGGTGCCGAACAGGCCCACATACGGCGATACGGAGCCGACCGATGCCAGGAAGGAAAGGCTCGACTCGACCACATCCATCTCACGCTGGAAGCTGGCACGCATCGCGCGGCGGGCGCCGTCCAGCAAGGTGCCCGGGTCGGTGATGCGGCGCTCGCGCAGTTTCTGGTACTCACGCATGCCGCTGGCAAAAATGCGTTCCATGGGGCCGGCCTGCTTGGCGTTCTGGGCGGCCGCTGCGTACAGGTCGTTCAGGCTGGTACCCGACCAGAACTCGCGCTCGAAATCCTCGTTCAGTGTCTTCACGCGCTTCAAGGCAAACAGCTTGCGGAAGATGGCGGCCCAACTGGCCACCGACACGCCCAGCAGCAGCAGCATCACGAGTTGCACCACCCAGCTGGCGTGCAGCACCAGGGAGATGATGGACATGTTTTGGGAATTCATGGTGTGAGTTGTTCCAGGAGGGTGCTTGGAATTCTGGCGGGGCGCAGGGTGGCGGCATCCACCCATCCGATGCGGATGGTGCCTTCGGTCAGCAAGGTCGGGGGCTGGTCGGTCATCTGCTCTGGTTTCAGGAGCGCCTGCTGCACTATTGTCAACGATGCGCGGCCACTGCTTCGCAGGGCGGCGGTAACAATCAGTTCATCGTCCAGCCGCGCAGGGCGGTGGTAGCGCAGCTGCGCGTCGGTTACGACAAACATGCCGCCGGTTTGTTCCCGCAACTGCTGTTGGCCCACACCCAGCGACCGCAGCCATTCGGTGCGCGCGCGCTCGAAGAACTTGAGGTAGTTGGCGTAGAACACGATGCCACCGGCATCGGTGTCCTCCCAGTAAATCCGGATCGGAAATTCAAACGCCATCGTGGGGTCGCTCGCCTTGGTCATCCGAGCAGCTTGCGCAGCCGCTCCACGGACTCCTGCAATTGCGCCATGGAGTTGGCGGTGGAGAAGCGGATGAAGCGCTCGGGCTCGGCCGTGCCAAAGTCGCGCCCCGGTGTCACGGCAATGTGCGCGCGGCGCATCAGCTCAAACGCAAAGTCCCAGCTGCCGCTCACGCCCAGGCGCTGCGCGGCCTGCGTGCAGTCGGCCCAGGCATAGAAGGCGCCATCTGGCATCACGGGCACATTCAGACCCAGCGACTGCAGCGCGGGGATGAAGAAGTCGCGCCGCGCCTTGAACTCGGCGCGGCGGCGTTCGTATTCGGCAATGCTCTCGGTCTCGAAGCAGGCCAGCGCTGCATGCTGCGACACGGTGCTGGCGCAGATGAACAGGTTCTGCGCCAGGCGCTCGACCACCGGCACCATGGCCTCGGGCACCACCATCCAGCCCAGGCGCCAGCCGGTCATGTTGAAGTATTTGCTGAAGCTGTTGATGCTGATGATGTTGTCGTCGATGGCGAGTGCGGTGTGGCCAAACTCTTCCTCGTACGACAGGCCCAGGTAGATCTCGTCGATCATCGTGATGCCGTCGTGCGACCGCACCACGTCATGGATGCGGCGCAGCTCGTCGGGCGCTATCGAGGTGCCGGTGGGGTTGGACGGCGAGGCCAGCAGCACGCCGCGCGTTTTTTCATTCCATGCCGCACGCACCTTGTCGGCGCTCAGCTGGTAGCGCTCTGCCGCCGTGGTGGGCAGCAGCACGGCCTTGCCTTCTGCGGCGCTCACAAAGTGGCGGTTGCAGGGGTAGCTCGGGTCGGGCATCAAAATTTCGTCGCCCGACTCGATGAGCGCCAGGCACGCCAGCTGCAGCGCGGCCGATGCACCGGCGGTGACCACGATGCGGCGCGCAGGCACGTTGACGCCAAAGCGGCTCTGGTACCAGCCGCTGATGCGCTCGCGCAGCGCATCCAGCCCCAGCGCGTTGGTGTACTGGGTGGCGCCGTTGTGCACGGCGCGGGCGGCGGCTTCCTGCACCAGGGGCGGGGCGGTGAAGTCGGGCTCGCCGATGTTCAAGAAGATCATCGGTTCGCGCGTGCCCGCCACCTCGCGGGCCAGGGCCTGCGCGGCCTTGGCGACCTCCATCACATAGAACGGTTCAATGCGCTCGGCGCGCGTGGAAAACTTCATGGAATGGCATCCTGCCCCGACCGGGCCCCTTGTGGACGTGGTGGCGTGAGGGCGTAGAGAGAAAAGAAACCAAGCCGCCCCGCTT
Organism: Acidovorax delafieldii; assembly: GCF_007993815.1. Lineage (GTDB taxonomy): Bacteria > Pseudomonadota > Gammaproteobacteria > Burkholderiales > Burkholderiaceae_C > Acidovorax > Acidovorax delafieldii. Next base: position 253,769 of record NZ_VJWE01000014.1, on the reverse strand, counting down.
CAACGGGCAGGGCGGCAGCGGGGCGGTGGCAGGTCAGGCAGCGCCCGCGCCTGCGGCCTTGTCGGCTGCCACTTCCACGGCGCGCAGTTGGGGGGCCAGGCCGTTGAGCACGGCGTTCACGTACTTGTGGCCGTCCGTGCCGCCAAATTCCTTGGCGAGTTCGATGCATTCGTTGAGCACCACGCGCCAGGGCACATCCAGGCAGTTCTGGAACTCGTACACGCCGATCCACATGGTGGCGTGTTCGATGGGCGAGATCTCGGCCATCTTGCGGTCCAGCAATGGGGTGATCAATGCGTCCATGCTGGCGGCATGCTCGATGCAGCCATGCAGCAGCGCGTCGTAGTGCGCCGAGTCAGCCTTGTGGAAGCCCGCCAGGTCGCGCGTGAACGCATCGATGGCAGTAGCGTCGTTGCCGCCCACCAGGTGCTGGTACAGCGCCTGCAGCGCAAATTCGCGCGCACGGCTGCGGTTGGACTTGGAGGCGGCCTTGCGGGTGCCCGTGCTTTTGAGGCCGGTGCGGGTTTGCTTGGGCGGACGTGCCGACGATGGCGTAGGGGTGTTTTCGCTCATGACAGTTCGTCCAGCAGGTTGGCCATTTCCACCGCCACGCGGGCCGCGTCCACGCCCTTGTCGGTCTGGCGGGCGATGGCCTGTTCCATGTTCTCGGTGGTGATGATGGCGTTGGCAATCGGGATCTGGTAGTCCAGCGACAGGCGCGTGACGCCCGCGCCGGATTCGTTGGCCACCAGCTCGAAGTGGTAGGTCTCGCCGCGGATGATGCAGCCCAGCGCGATCAGCGCGTCGTACTCGTCGCTCTCGGCCATGGCCTGCAGGGCCACGGGCACTTCGAGCGCGCCGGGCACCAGCACATGCTTGATGTGCTTTTCCTGCACGCCCAGGGCCAGCAGCTCTGCGCGGCAGGCAGCAGCCAGGGTGTTGGTGATGCTCTCGTTGAAACGGGCCTGTACGATGCCGATGTGCAGCTTCTTGCCGTCCAGTTTGTCTGCGGTGCCTTTGTCTGCGCCAAACATAGTGATCCTGTTCCTGTCTTTATTCTTTGGGGATGAAGCCGGTGATTTCGAGGCCGTAGCCTGTCATGCTGGGCATGCGGCGTGGCTGGCCCATCAGGGCCATCTTGTGCACGCCGCATTCGCGCAGGATCTGCGCGCCCACGCCGTAGGTACGCAGGTCCATGCGGCCGCGCTCGGGCGCCTGGGCGGAGCGGGCGGTGCCTTCAAACTGCGCCAGCAGCTGGGAGGCGCTTTCGCCACAATTGAGCAGCACGGCCACGCCCTTGCCTTGTTTGGCCAGGTATTGCAGGCTGGTGTCCAGGCCCCAGGAGTGCATGGAGCGGTTGACTTCGAGCGCATCGAACACCGACAGCGGCTCGTGCACACGCACGGGCACCACGTCGTCGGCGCTCCACTGGCCCTTGACCAGTGCCAGGTGCACGGCCTGGCTGGGCTTGTCGCGGAAGGCATGGGCGGTGAACTCGCCATACGCCGTCTGCAGTGTGCGCGTGCCGACCTTTTCGACCAGCGACTCGTTGCGGCTGCGGTATTCGATGAGGTCCGCGATGGTGCCGATCTTGAGGCCGTGCTCGGCGGCAAACAGCTGCAGATCGGGCAGGCGGGCCATGGTGCCGTCGTCCTTCATGATCTCGCAGATCACCGATGCGGGGCTGCAGCCCGCCATGGCGGCCAGGTCGCAACCGGCTTCGGTATGGCCGGCGCGCATCAGCACGCCGCCGTCCACCGCCTGCAGCGGGAAGATGTGGCCGGGCTGCACCAGGTCGCTGGGCTGGCTGTTGCGGTCCACCGCCACCTGCACGGTGCGGGCGCGGTCGGCGGCCGAGATGCCGGTGGTCACGCCCTCGGCGGCTTCGATGGAGACGGTGAACGCCGTGCTGTACACCGTGCCGTTGCGCGCTGCCATGGGCGGCAGCTTGAGGAACTCGCAGCGCTCGCGGCTCAATGTCAGGCAGATCAGGCCCCGGCCGAAGCGGGCCATGAAGTTGATGGCCTCGGGCGTCACATGGTCGGCGGCCAGGACGAGGTCGCCTTCGTTTTCGCGGTCTTCTTCATCCACCAGGATGACGATGCGCCCGGCGCGCATCTCGGCCACGATGTCCTCGACGGGCGAGATCGGCACGGGGGTGAGGGGGGTGTTCATGGAAGGTCGGGGCTTTCTGTGGAGCCTCTGGCGGTTGCCAGCTGGCGGTGTGCTGCAGCACAGGTCCCCGTGGCCGAAGGCAACTGTGGTGCCTCCAAGAAACCGCCCCAAAGAACATGCGATGCGGCGCTGCCGCACGTCAAAGGGGCATCGTGCCCCCAAAGCCCTGGATTTTAGTGCACCGGGGCCTGCTTGGTGTTTGAAAGGCGCGGTGCCTGACGCAGATCAGATGGCGCTGCCCTGCAGCACCACGTCCGACGTGGGGTAGGCCACGCAGGGCAACACGCAACCTTCTTCCTTTTCTTCGGCCGTGAGGCCTGGCCATTCGATGGCGTAGCGCACCGTGCCTTCGACCAGCTGGCCCAGGCAGGTGCGGCAGGTGCCGTTGCGGCAGGAGCTGGGCCAGTCGATGCCGCCTTGCTCCATGGACAGCAGCAGCGGCTGCTCGGGCCAGGCGTCGCACTGGGTGCCATCGGGCTCGACCTTGGCGATGAAGAAGGGGGCGGCGGTGGGTGTCGTCATGGACGTGTCTCTTCAGGGTTGGTGGGCGGCGTGGGTCCACACCAGCAGCAGGTTGTTGGCGGGCATCGCGTGTCGCGCGGCCAGTTGCAGGTCGGCCTGGGCGGCCACCGCCATCACGTCTTCGATGCGGCGGATGCCCCAGGCGGCGTCTTGCGCGCGCAGGCTGGCGTCAAAGGCCAGGTTGCCGGGGGCGGTGGGCACGCCGTCTTCCAGGTAGGGGCCGTAGGTGACCAAGTGGCCGTCCGGCGCCAGGTGGCGGGCGGCGCCCTGCATCAGCCCGGTGCAGCAGGCCCAGGGGGCGATGTGCAGCATGTTGGCGCAGTAGACCAGCTCGAACGACGCGGCGCCGAATGCCGGGCCGTCGCTGGGCCACTGGTCGTGCAGCACGTCCAGCCGCCGGGGCACCTGCACGTTGCGGGCACCGGCCTGCGCGGCCCAGCCGGTGATGGAGGCGAAGTGAGTGTCCTGCAGGTCGGTGGGCTGCCAGGTCCAGCTGGGCAGGGCGGCTGCAAAGTGCGCGGCATGCTGGCCGGTGCCACTGGCAATCTCCAGCGCGGCGCCGGTGTTGGGCAGCAACGCCAGCAGCTGCGCCAGGATGGGCCCCTGGTTGCGCTCTGCGGCGGGACTGTGCTGAAGGTACGTGGTGGACACTGGTAGATGGAGTGTTTATGGCCGCTAGCGCCAGTGGATCATGCGGGGGCAGCTATGAAATAAAGAGCGGCCAACCAGGGGCCGACGTGCACTGTACCGCAGACGATTTACCCACCCGTGCTGCCTGTTTTTTCAGCGGCACAAGAAGTTGCCTTGTAAATCAATGACTTAAGACTGTCATACAAGGCTTGTTCACAGTTATCCACAAGATTGTCCAGTGCGGACAGGGATAACCAGGGGTTTTGGAGCCTTCCGTGGGGCGGTGGATACGGTCCACCCACAGCGGGTTGTGAGTGCCTATTTTTTGAGCGACACAAGGATAATCCTTGTAAATCAAGCACTTAAACGTGTCATGCAAGGCTTATCCAAGGTTATCCACACCATTGTCCAGTGCCTGTTGGGATAACCCGCACCACGATTTTGTAAATTGCCTAAAAATGAGGCAATGCAGTGCATTCCCTTGCAAATCAAGCACTTGGCGTTGTCATACAGGACTTGCCAAAACTTATCCACATGATTGTCCAGCGCGCGCAGGGATAACCTGCTGAGCGTGCTGGCAGGCCGTTTCAGGCCGTGACCTTCACACCCTTCCAGAACGCGACGCGGCCCTTGATCTCAGCGGCCTCGGGCTTGGGGTCGGCATAGAACCACGCAGCGTCGGTGTTCATCTCGCCGTTGACCAGCAGCGACAGGTAGCTGGCCTGGCCCTTCCAGGCGCAGGTGGTCTTGTGGTTGCTGAACGTGAAGTAGTCGCGGTGCAGCGCGCTTTCGGGAAAGTAGTGGTTGCCTTCCACCACCACCGTGTCATCGCTTTCGGCAAGCACTACGCCGTTCCAGATGGCTTTCATGGGAGATCCTTGGGTCAAAGTGGCCGGTAGCGCTAGTACTGCAAGCGCTAGCAGCTATCAAAAAATGAGTGAAGGAGGGATGCGCCAGCCACTCTTGGGGACCTGCGCAGCTACCCATTATTCCCAATGTGCCGCGTTACCGCGCGCTATGTTCTGGCCCTGGAATGGGTTGGTGCCATATCCAGTCGCCTGCGCAACGCGCACGGGCCTCGCAGTGGCTTACAGTGCAGCGCGCGGCATCCGCACCTGCGGTGAGGTGCCAGGGGTTTTTGCGTTCCACACATTCATCGACCAAGACAACAGGAGAACCTTCACCATGGGTATTGATTTCCAAGGCCGCGTGGCCATCGTGACGGGCGCAGGCGGTGGCCTGGGCCGCCAGCATGCATTGGCGCTGGCCCAGCGCGGCGCCAAGGTGCTGGTCAATGACCTGGGCGGCGCGGTGGACGGCAGCGGCGGCACGGTGACGGCCGCGCAGGCCGTGGTCGACGAGATCCGCGCCGCAGGCGGCGAGGCGCTGGCCAATGGCGCGTCGGTCACCGACTTTGCGGCCGTCGAGGCCATGGTGCAGCAGGCCATCGACGCCTGGGGCCGGGTGGACATCTTGGTCAACAACGCAGGCATCCTGCGCGACAAGTCGTTCGCCAAGATGGACATGGCCGACTTCCGCCTGGTGGTGGACGTGCACCTGATGGGCGCCGCCAACTGCTGCAAGGCCGTATGGCCGCACATGGTGGCCCAGCAGTACGGCCGCATCGTCATGACGACATCCTCCACCGGCCTGTACGGCAACTTTGGCCAGGCCAACTACGGCGCAGCCAAGCTGGCCCAGGTGGGGCTGATGCAGACCCTGGCCATCGAAGGCGCCAAGTACAACATCCACGTGAACGCCCTGGCCCCCACGGCCGCCACGCGCATGACCGAGGGCCTGATGCCCCAGGAGGTGCTGGACGCCCTGAAGCCCGAGGCCGTGGTGCCCGCCATGCTGGTGCTGGCGCACGAAAGCGCGCCTTCGCGCACCATTTTGTGTGCCGGTGCGGGCACGTTTGAAGCGGCCCATATCACCCTCACACAGGGCATCCACTTGGGTATTGGCGCCGATGTGCCCGAGCAACTGGCGGCCCGCCTGGCCGAGGTGACCGAGCGCGCGGGCGAGCAAGTACCACAAAGTGGCGCAGCGCAAGGAACCAACGAAGTTGGAAAGGCTTTAGCGCGCTGAATCGGCGGGACAGGCATGCGCTTCTTGCGCCATTCGGGCGCATTGCTGCGTTGCAAGTGCTCGCGATACCGTCAAGGTATCGCTGTGCCTTGCGCCTGGCACTGCATCCCGAATGGCGCGATCTTCGCTTGCCGTCCCGCCGATTCAGCCCGCAGCCGCAAGGGCTTGACACCCCCGTGGGCGGGCCAGCGCTCAACGTGCTAAGTTCCGGGCCGACAGAAGTTGGATCGGTATAAACATATGAGCAAACTGCACGAGAGACTGGCCGCCTACCCGGCGGACGCCCTGGGGGGGATTCGCCGCGGCATCGAAAAGGAAGGGCTGCGCGTGCTGCCCACCGGTGGCCTGGCCCTCACACCCCACCCGCTGGCGCTGGGCTCGGCCCTCACACATCCCCTGATCACCACGGACTACAGCGAGTCGCAGCTGGAGCTGATCACTGGCGCCCACAAGGGCGTGCAGCAGTGCCTGGATGAGCTGACCGAGGTGCACCAGTTCGTGCACCACACCCTGAAAGACAGCGGCGGCGAGCTGCTGTGGGCCTCCAGCATGCCCTGCGGCCTGCCCACGGACGAGACCATTCCCATCGGCCGCTACGGCAGCTCCAACGTGGGCCGCGCCAAGAGCGTGTACCGCATGGGCCTGGGCCACCGCTATGGCCGGCGCATGCAGACCATTTCGGGCATTCACTACAACTGGTCGCTGCCGGGCGTGGACAGCGAGCAGTATTTCGCGCTGATTCGCAACTTCCGGCGCCACGCGTTTGTGCTGCTGTACCTGTTTGGCGCCTCACCCGCCTTGTGCCCTTGTTTTGTGGAGGGGCGCGAGCACCGCCTGGAGCGCATGGAGGGCGGCAGCGCGCTGTACCTGCCCCACGCCACATCGCTGCGCATGGGCCGCCTGGGCTACCAGAGCGACGCGCAAGCCACGCTGGCCGTGAGCTACAACGGCCTCACGGGCTACGCCAACTCGCTGCACGAGGCACTGACCAAGCCATACCCCGCCTACGAAACGGTGGGTGTGCGCAACCCCGGCGGTGACTACAACCAGCTCGGCACCAGCCTGCTGCAGATCGAAAACGAGTTCTACGGCACCATCCGCCCCAAGCGCACGGTGCGCACGGGCGAGCGCCCGCTGCATGCCCTGCGCGAGCGCGGGGTCGAATACGTCGAAGTGCGCCTGATGGACCTGGACCCGTTCGTGCCCGTGGGCATCACCGCACCCACCATGCGCCTGCTCGACGTGTTTTTGCTGCACTGCCTGCTGTCCGACAGCCCGCCCGACACGCCCGCAGAAATTGCCGAACTCAAGCAGAACCAGCACCTCACCGCCGAGCGGGGCCGCGAGCCCGGCCTGCGCCTGTCCCGCAACGGCCAGAGCGTGCCGCTGACCGAATGGGGCACTGAAGTGCTGGCCGCTTGCGAGCCATTGGCCGCAGCCCTGGATGCCACCCATGGCACCGACGACTACAGCACCGCACTGCGCGATGCCCGCACCTTGATGGCTGCGCCCGAGCGCACACCCTCAGCCCGCGTGCTGGACTGCATCGTGCAAAGCCACCAGCACAGCTTTGAAGCCTTTGCGCGCCAGCAGTCCATGGCCGCCCGCGACGCGCTGCTGGCTCTGCCCTGGATGGCCGATCAGCAGGCGCGCTATGTGGCCATGGCCGATGAATCGATCGCAGCGCAAAAGGCCATCGAGGCCGCCGACACGCTGCCGTTTGAGGAATGGCGCGAGCAGTACATGGCGGTGGAGCAGCTGGGCTAGTTTTTGGGGTTTTGCGCTGTCTGCATAAGCGCTGACAGCTATATTTATTGAAGCAAAGGGGACGCTGGTCTCCACCACGGCACGCGCAGCGGCGGCATTCTCCAGGGAAGACACCCGCCGGACCTCCCCTCAGCGGTGTGTTGGTGGTCAGTGACTATGCGGCGTCCGCGCTGGCGTCATTTTGGAGACGATGGGATGCGAAAACAGACTCCGGAAATCCCTTCGGGCAGTGCTCCAGACAGACTGTCTCCCGAACTGGAGCGTCTGTTGCGGGTCGGCGCCCGCCGGCGACACCTGTCGAAAAACGAGGTCCTCTACACGCGGGGTTCGGCGCCTGACTCGGTGTTTTACGTCGAATCGGGTGCCGTTCAACTGAGCGCCACTTCGGTCAACGGCAGGGAAGCGGTGCTGGGCGTGGCTGAACAGGGACGATGGTTTGGTGAGCTGACCCTGTTCATCAATGCTCCCCGGGTCCATGACGCCAAGGCGCTGGTGAAAACCGAGCTGCTCGTGGTGCCGGCCTCGCGTCTTCATGAGGTGGTGGACAGCAATGCCGACTACCTTCGCGAGTTCCTGCGCGTGGTGTGTTACCGGTACAAGTGGGCCATCGAGCGGATCGACGCCAGCATCCTGCAGCCGCTGTCCGTGCGGCTGGCCCAGCGCCTGCTCGCCGAGCGGGAAATGGCGATGCGCGAGGGTGCCGCGCAGCAGCCCGAGCTACGCCTGTCCCAGGAAGGGCTTGCGCAGCGGCTGGGCGCCTCGCGGCAAAGCGTCAACAGGCAGCTCAAGGAATGGGAGTCCCAGGGCCTGCTGCGCCTGGTGTACGGAGGGGTCACGCTGCTGGATCCGGAGGCTCTGCGGCGTGTCTCCTGAGGCGCGGGGGCTGCTGGGTCACTGCGCCGGCGGGCGCGTCCCGCAGCCGTTTTCAGGTTGACAGGCTCTGCTCATGCCAGAAACCGCGTCAACAGATGGATGAAGTCGTGGGGCCGCTCCAGGTGGGGCACATGGCCGCAACGGCCCAGCACGTGCAGGTCGGCGCCCGGGATGCGCTGCGCGATCTGCAGGCCAATGTCCAGCGGCACCACCCGGTCTTCGCCGCCCCAGATCACCAGCGTGGGCATCGTGATCCCTGCCAGCCTGTGGGTGACGTCGCCAAACTGGGTGGGGTACTGGCGCAGGCTTTCCGCAAAGTTCGTGAGGTGCTGGGGGCAGGCCATGGCCGCCGCCAGCTTCTGCTGCACCATCTCCGGGGTGAGGGCGCTGGAGTCAAAAACAACGCATTCGAGGAAGCTGCGCATGCGGGCCGCCGTGGGTTCTTGGTAGAAGTCCAGCATGGACCGCACGCCCTCGGGCAAGGCAGGATGGAAATTGCTGCGGCCCCCCGTGCCGCCCGATGCCAGCACCATGCGTGCGGTACGCCCCGGCCATAGCAGCGCAAACGCCACTGCGCTGTGGGCGCCCATGGAAGTGCCCACCAGATGCACAGGCTCGTGGATGCCGGCTGCGTCCAACACCGCCTGCAGTGCCCGGGCGTTGAGCTGCGAACGATCCTCCTTGCACACCACGCCGTCGCTGCGGCCCCAGCCCGGCAGGTCTGGCGTGATCAGGCGAAATCCCGCATCCTGGAGGGCCGGGCGCTGCAGGGCAAATGCGCTCCACCCCGTCGTGCCGGGCCCCGAGCCATGCAACAGCGCAACCACCGGTGCGTGGGGCGTGCTGCTGCCGGTGTCCGTGTAGTGGATGCGCAGCTGCCTGCCGTCATGGTCCATGACCGCTTCGCGGGAGCATTCACGTTCATTGGGCTGCGCTGCCATGGGAGCCGCCTTTTCGATCGCTGACGGGGACACGGGATGCACGCTCACTGCGTCAGCCGGATGTTGGCCGCCTTGGCGATCTCCGCATAGACGGGTGCGTCGGCCTTGATCTGTTGTGCAAATTCCTCGGGCGTCCCGCCGCCGGCGATGACGCCGAGCGTCTTGAGCTTTGCCAGCACATCGGGCATGCGCAGGATGTTGCTGACCTCGTTGGCAATCTTTTGCGCAACGGCAGGAGGCGCCCCCGCCGGAAGGAACAGGCCGTGCCATCCCATGGGTTCGAACGACTTGTAGCCCAGTTCGGCGAAGGTGGGCACGTTCGGCAGTTCCTGAAGGCGCTGCGGGCCGCCGACCGCCAGCGGCCGCATCGACTTGATGTGCGGAAGCGCAGACGGAACATCAATGAACGCGCTCGGCAACTGGCCGCCCACGATGTTGGTGATCATGGGTGCCGACCCCTGGAACGGCACATGCGCCAGATCGACACCCGCCTGCATTTTGAGCAGTTCGCCCTGGAAATGGGCGCCGCTGGCGATGCCGTAGCTGCCGTAGCTGAGCTTGTTGGGGTTGGCCTTGGCCTGGGCCACGAACTCTGCAACGGACTTCACTGGCGAGTCATTGGGCACGACGAACAGGTTGGTCGTGCGAATCGTCATGACCACCGGGAGCAGGTCCTTGAAGGCATTGAAGGACAGTTTCTCCATCACCGCGGGTTGCTGGATCAGCACGACGTTGTGGGCCAGCAGCGTGTAGCCATCTGCCGGGGACTTGATGGTGGCCTGCGTGCCGATGATTCCCGAGGCTCCCGGCTTGTTATCGATGTAAACGGGTTGTCCCCACGCCTGTTGCAGCTTCTCGCCGATCATTCGCGCCACGGCGTCCGATGCACCTCCGGCAGGGTACGGAACGATGATCTTGATGGGGGCGCTGGGGTAGGCAGGTTGCGCCACAGCGCTAGAGAGCGCCCATGGGCTGCTGGTCAGGAGGGCCAGCGTGGCAGCGGGCAATGCGCGTCGAATCATCTTCATGGTGTTGTCTCCAAACAGTCGTTATGTTGTAGGTGGGGTAAATGTTGCTCAGTGCGTAATGGCCGCCAGCAGCCGATCGCGCCGGGCTTTCAGGGCGGGGACCATTTCGTACGGAAGATCGGGGTTGGTCTGATCCAGAACGTGGTCCATGCGGGACTTGACCAGCGGGAGGGCTTCAGGGCTGGGGAAAACGTAGAAGCGGTCTTGCTCGATTGCCTGGAAGGTGATCTCTGCCACCGCTTGCGCAGAGATGGCGCCATTCATCACCGCCTGCTGGGAGGCTTTGCGGGCTGCGAGCTGGGATTTCGTCAGGCCGCCGTCATCCATGAGATGGGCGGGCCGGTTGCGCTCTGACTGGCCAATGTCGGTGGATACATACGACGGGCACAGAAGTGCAGCGTGCACCTGCGGCGTCACCATCTCCAGGTCGTGGCGCAGGCATTCGGAGAGCGCCACCACGGCATGCTTGGACACGCTGTAGATGCCCATTCCGGGGGAGGTGAGCAGGCCCGCCATCGATGCCGTGTTGACAATGCAGCCTTCATAGGCGGGGTCTGCCGCGGCAGCGGCCAGCATTTGCGGCGCGAAGCAGCGAACCCCGTTGATAACGCCCTTGAGGTTGACGCCGAGCAGCCACTCCCAGTCCTTTTCCGAGTGCTCCCAGACCAGGCCGCCTGCCGTGACGCCCGCGTTGTTGAACACCACATGCACAGGGCCAAACGACTGCTGCGCTTGATCGGCCAGCCTTTGCACCGCCGCGGAATCGGACACATCGACCACCACGCCGACCGCCTCCGTTCCCTGTGATTGCAGGGCCTGGACGGTCTGCTCCAGAACGTCTGCCTGGATGTCGGCGAGCACCAGCTTCATGCCGCGCTGGGCAGCCGCCATGGCAAATGCCTTGCCGAGACCCGAACCGCCGCCGGTGATGACTGCGACACGGCCATTGAATGTCTTCATGGTGAATTTCCTTGGTTGTGTGGTGCCTTGCACCGTGGAGGTTGCGTTGTCAGTCTGCGTAGGAGAACAGCGGATCCGTCAGATCCACGCTGGGCAGCACTTTGCGTTCATAGAGATAGTCCTGGCTGTGTTGCCACTCGGGCTTGTCGCCGCGCTTGGGAAGGCGATGCAGGCCGCGCAACATGTACCCGGCGTTTATGTCCTCCGCGTCGACCCAGGCGCCAAGCGCCATGTCGGCATCCTCAGGGCGCGTCACGGGGGTCACGTGCCGGGCCTTGCGGGTCTGCATGTGCTGCAGCAGCCTGCAAACGAACTGGCCCACGAGCTCGGCTCGCAGCGTCCAGCTGTAGCGCCCATAGCCGTACACCCAGGCCATGTTGGGCACGCCGGAGAACATCATTCCGCGATAGCTCACCGTCTGGGCAAAGTCCACCGCACGCCCGTCCACCGAGAACGGTATGTCGCCCATGACCGATAACTCGAAGCCTGTGGCGGTGACGACCACGTCACAGTCGACGCGGTCCCCGGACTGCAGCTGAATGCCCTTTTCGTCGAACTGCGCAATCTGATCGGTGACCACGGACGCCTTGCCTGCGCTGATGGCCTTGAACAGGTCACCGTCGGGCACAAAGGCCACGCGCTGCTGAAGCGGTTTGTACGGGGGGGTGAAATGCCGCTCCACGTCGTAGCCCTCGGGCAGGCAGGCCTTGACGCCGGCGATGAGCTGCTGCTTGAGGGCGTCCGGGTGGGTTCGCGCGCGCTCGATCAGGTCGGCCCGATCCCGCACAACCTTGCTGCGCATGATCTCGTGGATCCATGCCTCGTCGACTTCCAGCTTGCGCAACTCGTCGGCCAATGCATCGGCATTGCGGCCGGTGGCGAAATACGTGGGCGTGCGCTGCAGCATGGTGACGTGCGCACAACGGTCGGCCAGCGCCGGTATGAGGGTCGCCGCCGTCGCCCCGGAGCCGATCACGGTCACGCGCTTGCCGGCGAGATCGATCGAATCGGGCCAATGCTGCGGATGCACAACCTCACCCTTGAACTGCTCAAGCCCCGGCCAGGAGGGTGTATACCCCTTGCCATGCCGGTAGTAGCCCTGGCACATCCAGAGAAAGCCCGCCTGGATCTGCGCCGGTTCCCGGGCGTCGCCCATGGCAAGGTCCAGCGTCCAGGTGCTGGACGCACTGGACCACGAGGCCGACTGCACGCGATGCCGGTAGCGGATGTGCGGCCCCAGCTGTTCGTCCTCGATGGTCGATGCAAGGTAGTCCAGGATCTCCTCGCGCGAGGCAATGGGCTTGCCCTTCCAGGGCTTGAAGTCATAGCCAAAAGTGAAGAGGTCGCTGTCCGAGCGTGCGCCCGGGTATTTGTGAATCAGCCAGGTGCCCCCGGGGGCCTCCATGGCATCCACGATGAGAAAGCTCAATTGCGGGCAATGCTTGCGCAGCAGGGTGGCGCTGCAGATGCCGGAGATGCCGGCCCCCACAATGACCACGTCATAACGCTGGGCAGTGCCGGTTGCGGGATCAGAAACCTGGCGGGGTGAAAGCATTTTTTCTCCTGACTTTGACGGTGGGGCTTGCGTCCTTCAGGTCATTGTGTGCAGCGCATGGATGCAAGACTGTCGGCTTTGGGCAGTCTTCGTGTGCTGGGGAAAAACGTCGAAGTGCGCAGATGCCTGTGCACTGACGGTCACACCTGAACTCACACCGTCAGTCCGCGTGCTGTGCAGCACGTGCAAAGCCACCAGCACCGCCTTGAAGCCTTTGCGCGCCAGCAGTCCATAGCGGTGGAGCAGCTGGGCTGAGTTCGCGGTCGCGGGGCGGGATCCGATTGATCTGCTATTGAATTGATAGCTGCTCAGGCATATTGCACTGGCGCTACCAGCCCAAAACGCTTCAAAGTCAGTCTTGCAGCTGCAGCAAGGCCTCTTGCCGCCAGTATTCGGCGGCGCTCAGAAACCCTTCCCACACGCAGCCGTTGCAGCCGCGCCCGCAGCAGGTCGTGGGCTCGGGCGGCGGGTTGCGCAGCGTGATGCCCAGAGCAGCCGCGCGCTGCTGCAGCGCCGCGAACATGGCTTGCGCAGTGGCGCCGTCCACCGCCGGGGCTGGGTCTATCAGTTCAGGCGCTGTCACGGCTGGCGGCGCCCCGCCTTGGCGCGGCGCAGGCCGTATTGCACGCCAAACGCGATGCCCAGCACCAGCGCAAACCAGCCCACCAGGGCCGCCTGGCTCATCAGATCGCGCACGCTGGCGGAGCGGGCCACATGAGGCGCCAGCAAGATGACCAGGCCAATCAGGGCCAGGGTCACGCTCTTGAACAGCAGCTCCTTGTCGGCCTTGGTGGCGTTGGGCTTGCGCGGGGTGTCGAGAGGTGCAGGCATGCAGATAAAAACGCCGGGGCGTGGGCAGAAGGAAGACCGCGATTATCCTTGCCACCCTTAGAACACAGAAGAAAGTACCCCCCGCATGGCCATCCAGTGGTTCCCCGGTCACATGCACCTGACCCGCAAAGCCATCACCGAACGCATCAAGGACATTGACGTGGTGATCGAGGTGCTGGACGCGCGCCTGCCCGGCTCCAGCGCCAACCCGCTGCTGGCCGAGATCACGGGCCACAAGCCCACGCTCAAGGTGCTCAACAAGCAGGACGTGGCCGACCCCGAGCGCACTGCGCTGTGGGTGGACTGGTACAACGCCCAGAGCGACACGCGCGCCGTGCCGCTCGATGCGTCCGACCCCGCCCCTGCGCGCAAGCTCATCGACGCCTGCCATCTGCTGTCGCCCAACCGCGGGGGCATGGCCAAGCCCATGCGGGTGCTCATCTGCGGCGTGCCCAACGTGGGCAAGTCCACGCTGATCAACACCTTGACCAACAAGCGCCATGCCAAGACGGGCGACGAGGCGGGCATCACCAAGCTGGAGCAGCGCATCACCCTGGCCGACGACTTCTACCTGTGGGACACGCCCGGCATGCTGTGGCCGCGCATTGTGGTGCCCGAAAGTGGCTACAACCTGGCCGCCAGCGGCGCCGTGGGCCGCAATGCCTACGACGAGGAACTGGTGGCGCTGGAGCTGCTGCGCCGCCTGCAAAAACACTACGCCCCCTTGCTGGAGTCCCGCTACAAGCTGGGCCTGCCTGCGGGGGCCGTGGCCACGATGCACGACGAGGAACTGCTCGCAGCCATCGGCAAGAAGCGCGGCGCCATGCTGGGTGGCGGCAAGGTCAACCTGCAAAAGACGGCCGAGATTGTGATGACGGACTTTCGCACCGCCATCCTGGGCCGCATCACTCTGGAAACGCCCGCCGAGTTTGAAGCCTGGCGTGCTGCAGGCCTGGCCGAAGACGCCAAGCGCCAGGCCAAGAAAGACGCGCGTGCCAAGGCCAAGGGCAAGGGCTCTGGCGTGCGCGAGCCTGCGCCGGGCAGCGACGCGGACTGATTGATCAGGCCTGCGCCTGCGGGCCTGTAGGCTGCGGCGGCCATTTTGGGCCGAAGCTGGCGACGGTTCTTGGTGACACCGATGCAGATGCCGATGGATGGGCGCCGCAGCCACTCCAGCGGCGTTTTGTTCATAGGCATTTTCTATGCCTGCGGTTACGATGGTTTCCTCCCCCGTAATTCCCGTCGCCATGGCCGAAGCCCCCGTTGTTCCGCTGCCAGACCACGAAGACGCTACAACGCGCCACCTGGTGCGCGTAGCGGGTTGGTCCGTGATGTTGCTGGGTTTTGTCATCGGCTTTCTGCTGCTGTGGGATCAGCCCGTGCAGCCAGTGCGCGTGGCGCTCAACTTTGTCGCTGGCTGCATTGGCGGCACGGCGCTTCTGCTGGCCCGCTGGCGGCGGTGGACGCTGGCCACCTATCTGCTGGTGTGGGGCGTGTGGGTATCGGTGTCGCTGGTGGCGGCTCGCAATGGCGGCGTGAACGGCCCCAACCTGCTGAACTACCCCGTGATCATTGTGCTGGCCGGATGGCTGCTGGGCGCGCGTGCCACGCTAACGCTTGTGGGGCTCACGGCCCTGCTGTTCCTGGGTTTCATCTGGGCGGACGTTCAGGGGTTGCTCAAGCCCGTTCAGGTGGCCAACCGCGTGGCGGGTGCTGTGTACCTTGCGGGCATTCTGGTGCTGACCGCTGCAGCCACGCTGCTGTCGCGTCGCAACTACATGAGCCGGGTGCGTGAGGCCCAGCAGACTGCGGCCAACCTGGCAGCCAGCGAGGCGTCGCTGCGCAAGCTGTTGCGGGCAGTGGAGCAAAGTCCAGAGGCCATCGTCATCACCGATCTGCGCGAGGACATCGAGTACGTCAACGAGGCCTTTGTGCGCCGCACGGGCTACGCGCGCGACGAGGTGGTGGGCCGCGCCTCGGCAGACTATTCCAGCAACGGCCTGGCGCCCGCGCAGCGCGAGGGCCTGCGCACCACACTGGCGCGCGGTGACAGCTGGGCAGGCGAACAGGTCAACTACCGCAAGGACGGGCAGGAATTGATCGAGTCTGTAGTGGTGGCCCCCATCCGCCAGACCGACGGCCGCGTGAGCCACTATGTGGAGCTCAAGCAGGACATCACCGAACGCAAGCGCGCTGCCGACGAAATTCACCGCCTCGCGCATTTCGACGGCCTCACCAGCCTGCCCAACCGGTCCACCCTGATGGAGCGGCTGCACGTGTTGCGCGGGCGTGCAGGTCGCCCGCCTTCCACCCAGCATGCCTTGCTGCTGCTGGACCTGGACCGGTTCACCACTTTCAACGATGCGCGCGGCAGCGAGATGGGGGACCGACTGCTCTGTGCCGTGGCGCTGCGGCTGTCCGAGATCCTGCCGCCCCAAGACCTGCTGGTGCGCGTGGCGGGCGATGAGTTTGCCGTGGTGCTGCATGGCCTGGGGGTGGATGCCTCGCTGGCGGGCCGGCATGCGCTGGCCTTTGCCGAAAAACTGCAGGCCGCCTTGCTGCGCCCCTTGCGTCTGGAGGGCGATGCGCAGGACGCCCAACTGGGCGCCAGCGTGGGTATCACCCTGTACCCCCAAACGTCGGACGACGGTGCTCACGATGCGCTGCGGCGCGCGGGCACCGCCCTGCACCGCGCCAAGCAGGCCGGGGGCGGACGGGCTGCGTTTTTTGAGCAGGGCATGGGCGAGGCCGCCGAGCAGCGCTTTCGGGTGGAGCGCGAACTGCGCCATGCCATTGGCGCAGGCGAGCTGCGGCTGCACCTGCAGTCGCAGGTGGATGTGTCGGGCCAGGTCACGGGTGCCGAGGTGCTGGTGCGCTGGCAGCATCCGCGTGACGGCCTGGTGGCGCCGGGCGTGTTCATTCCGGTGGCCGAGGAGTCCGACCTCATCGTCAGCCTGGGCGAGTGGGTGCTGGCCCATGCCTGCGCGCTGCTGGCGCAGCCGGTGTTCCGCGAGCGGCGGTTGCGGCTCTCGGTCAACCTCAGCGCGCGGCAGTTCCGGCAGGCGGGTTTTGTGGGGCAACTGCGGGCAGTGCTGGCTGCCACGGGGGCAGACCCCCGGCTGCTGACGCTGGAAGTGACTGAAGGCCTGGTGATCGACGACTTTGATGACGCGGTGGCCAAGATGCGTGCCCTGGCCGCGCTGGGCGTGGACATGTCGCTGGACGACTTTGGCACCGGCTACTCATCGCTGGCCTACCTCAAGCGCCTGCCCATCCAGGAGATCAAGATCGACCGGTCGTTCGTGCACGAGGCCCCCACCAATGCCGACGATGGCGTGCTGGTCGAAGGCATCTTGTCGGTGGCACGGCACTTCGGCCTGCGTGTGGTGGCCGAGGGGGTGGAGACCCAGGCCCAGGCCGACTTCCTGCGCCAGCGCGCCCCGGACATCGTGTACCAGGGCTACCTGTTTGGCCGGCCAGAGCCCGATGCACAGTGGCTGGCGCAGTGGGCCCAGCCTGCCTGAGCCCGGCGGCGGCGAGCGCCGAATGAAGGGCTGCCTGATGCGGAATTTCAAACAAAAATAGCTGCAGGCGCTTATGCAATATGCGCCTGAAGCTATTGTTTTGGTAGCGTATTCGCCGGGGCAGGCGGAGTGCTGGTGTGACCTATTTGTTTTTGTCTTTGCCCTTGGGCATGACGGTGGTCATCGGCGGCATGGGCCGGTCCGATGCGCTGTGTTCCTTGGGCGGCGAGGTGTCCTTTTTGGGTTTCTTCGCCATCTTGTTGCTGCGCTGTTCGCCTTTGGCCATGGGGCCTCCTTGAAAGGTCTCGGGATGGGACCGTGCGAGGATGGTACGTCACAAATTACGCCGCTGGCAGCTGCCGGGGGCTACGCACCTGCGCCTTCTGTAGCCTGCCGCACACCATCACCCAGCGCCCGCACAGCCAGCCGCTGGTCGTAAGCCAGTGCCAGCGCGTTCAGCACGGCAATGCCCATGCCCAGCGCGCAGGTGGCGCCCCATCCGCCCCACAGCCAGGCCACCGACCCCATCGCCGAGCCCGTGGCCGCACCCACAAAGTAGCTGGTCATGTACACCGCGTTCAGCCGCGCGCGGGCGGTGGGGTCCAGCCGGTAGATCACGTTCTGGTTGCTGATGTGCACGCCCTGCAGCGCCAGGTCGGCCACCAGCATGCCCACCACAAACCACACCAGGCTGCTGGCGCCCAGCCACAGCGCGCCCCAGCCCAGCAGCAGCAAACCTACCGATGCGGCGGTGGCCACCTGCGCCTGCCCACGGTCAGCCATGCGGCCTGCCACATTGGCCATGAGTGCACCGGCCACGCCCGCCAGCCCCACCAGCCCAATGCCGGCGTCGCCCAGTCGGTGTGCAGGCCCCGCCAGCAGCAGCGCCATGGTGGAGAACAACACACTGACGGAGGCAAACGACAACCCTCCCAGCAAGGCCCGGCTGCGCAACCGGGGGTGGTGCAAGGCCAGCGTGCCCAGCGACCGCAAGACCTGTCCATACCCCTGTGTCGGTGCTGAGGTCGTATTGCGCGACATGGGCATCACCCACCACAGCGCCAACGCCACGGCCACCATGGCGACGCCCGCCACCCGGTACACCAGCGTCCAGCCGCCCACCTCTGACAGCAGCCCTGCCACACTGCGCGCCGCCAGAATCCCGGTCAGCAGCCCGCTCATCACCAGCCCCACGGCCCGGCCGCTGCGGCCCGGCGCTGCCAGGGTGGCTGCCAGCGGCACCAGCACCTGTGCCGCCACCGAAAACAGGCCGGTGAGCAGCGTGCCCAGCGCCAGCATGGCGTAGTTGTGCGCAAACCCGCTGGTAAACAGTCCCAGAGCGGCCAGCAGCATCAGTGTGGTGATAAGCCGCCGCCGCTCCAGCAGGTCGCCCAGCGGCACCAACAGCAGCAGCCCTGCCGCGTACGCCACCTGCGCCAGCGTCACGATGAGCGCCGCCGACGCGTCCCGCACTTGCAGCTGCGTGGCAATGGAGTGCAGCAGCGGCTGGTTGAAGTAGTTGCTGCCCGCACACAGGCCGCAGGCCACGGCCATGAGCAAGAGCACCGGCGTGCTGAGGTCAGGGGCGCTGGGTGGTGGCGCATCTGGAGGAGCGGGTGCACGGGAGCGGGCGGAGCGGTGGGATGAAGTCATGGAGGGTGCAAGTGCGTGCAGGGGGCGCATGCAACGCTCATGCCATGAGCCAGTGCATGGGTCTCAATTTCCTGTGGGATCCGGTTCGGCGTTTGGCAAGTGACATGAAGCTTGCGGGAGGTGTCCAACACAAAGCCGGTGTGAAACCGTGATGCATTTCGCGAAAGCGGCGCGCTGCGCCATGGCGTCGCATGAAGGCTGGGTGGCCTGCAGCCAGGTGCTCGCCTATGATGGATGCGAGCCCGCCGCCTGTCGCAACGCCGGGTGCAGCTCAGTCAGCGATGCGTGTATTCAACCGGAGATTGCCCATGAGCATGAAGCTGTTTCGTCAGTGGGGCGCATCGCTGTGCCTCGGGTTCCTGGCCTCGGTCAGCGTGTGGCCAACGTTTGCACAGGACATTGCCGGCGCCAAGGATCACCCCGCCGTGAAGCGTTTTGGTGGTAGCACCATCGTGGGCTACGAGGTGCGCAACTTCGACGCCGTGGAGTTCCAGACTTCCACGTTCAAGGAGTTCGACCTGCAGACCTACAAGCGGCGCTACGTGCAGCCGCCACTTACTCTGGAAGGCAAGCTCACCCGCCTGTGGTACGAGGCCCCCGGTGCCACGCGGTCGCTGGAGCTGTTTCGCAACTATGCCAACGACCTTACGGCCAGCGGTTTCACGGCGCTGTATGACTCCACCCGTGACAGTGCGGCGGGCAGTTACACCAACTTTTTGGCCAACTTCAGCAGTGGCCAGCGCGACTTCATCAAGAACAACCGCAGCGAATACGTGATGTATGGCGCCGATGCGAGCACCGTGCGCACGGGGACCTTCCAGAAGGGCAACACTACCGTGCGCCTGATCTCCATCGACTGGCCTAAGGAAGACGCTACGTACAAATCCAGGCAGGGCGCCTACATCGCAGTGGACATCCTGGAAACCAAAGCCATGGAGCAAAACATGGTGGTGGTCAGCGCATCGGACATCAGCAAGTCCATCACGGCCAATGGCAAGGTCGCCATTTACGGCATCCTGTTCGACACTGGCAAGGCCGACGTGAAGCCCGAGTCCAAACCCTCGCTGGAGCAGATCGCCGCATTCCTGAAGGCCGAGCCCACTGTCAAGCTGCATGTAGTGGGCCATACCGATAGCGTGGGCAGTTTCGATAGCAACCTGGCGCTGTCCAAGCGCCGCGCCGACGCAGTGGCCGCCGTGCTGGCCAAGGACTACGGCATTGCGGCCAATCGCCTGGTGGGCAATGGCGTCGCGTCGCTCGCACCTGTAGCCAGCAACAACAGCGATGAGGGCAAGGCCAAGAACCGGCGCGTGGAGCTGGTGCCGCAGTGAGATTTTGTCGCTGATGCATGCAGCTGGGTTGGGCTCCTTCAACCTAACCTGGGCACTGCACTTGTCGGTGCCCACTCATCCAACGTCACGCCTTCGCCGCGTGGGCAGAACATCTGCATGAGACTTCTTGGGCCCGGATGGGGCTTGGGCATTTTGGCAGCATTGACAGGTTGCCAACCGCGAGTTGTGGAGTCTTATGACTTCGGCGTTCAGATCGCCAGGCCCGCTTTTGCGACAGAAGAGGACGTCAATAATCTGGCCAACGCAGCATGTGGACGAGGGCGGGAAGCCGTGTTCCAGCGCTTTCGCGGACCTGGTCGGTATGTGTTTTCCTGCAGATCAAAATGAGAGTCTGGTGTGGCTGCCGTGGGCAGACTTGCTCTGCTACCACCGCACCGGCCCCACCTCATCCCGCCAGAATATCCACCGCCGCGTCTCCACATACAGTGACGTGCTGATGGAGTAAGGGTCCATGCCCGCCTCGCTGCGCTGCAGCCGCACCAGGTAGCCGCCATAGCTGGCCGCCCACAGGGTTTCTCCATCGGGGGATGCCTCGACAGCGCTGATCGTGCTGCCGATGTGGTGGCGCCACAGGGCTTGTCCCTCGTCGCTGATGGAGTGCAGGTAGCCGTCCGCATCGCCCAGGATCACCAGGCCCGGCAAGGTCACAGATGCGTACACGCGGCAGCGTTCGTCCAGTGGTGGGGTGTCCTCATCGGTCCCTTCCGGCGTTGCCGCCCCGATGGGGATCGAGCAGGTATTGCCCCAATACAGATGGCATGAGTTGGCAAACAGGCGTGTGCCGTCGTGCGAGAACATCGCGTGGTGGGGGTAAGACGATAGGGGCTCGTGTTCGGTCACCACAGCGCCGTGCGCGTCCAGCACGATGTGGCAGCTGTCCTGGTCGCCTACTGCGATGTGACGCTCATCAGGCGACAGGGCCATGTGCAGCATGTCCAGCGCCAGCACTGTGACGGTCTCACCATCGACCTTTTCATCCATCTGGTTCTTGGGCCAGGTGTAGGGGCCATCTTCTTCAAACGTCTGCGGGTGCAGGCGTTGCACTGGGCTGTCGGCACCTTGGGCTGCGGGGTGCAGAAGATACACCCCTGTGGGGTTGCGCAGCAGCACGCGCAGGCCATCGTTGAAGGGAATGATTTCATCGCAGCGCTGCCCCAGCGGGCCTGCCGACACCAGCACCTGCGGGGGCAGGCCTTCGTTGCCGCGCGGCAGGGCAAATTGCGCAATCACGGGGCCATTCCATCCGTGGTGGGTGGTGATGTGCAGGCCGTCGCATTGGGCAAAGCACCGGCGATCGGGCGAGCGGCCCAGGCCCTGGATGGCGGGCAGGGGCGTTTGCTCTGTGCCATGCAGCAACACCCAGCGGGCGTCGTCGTCATGGGCCGCGCCGATGCGGGCGACCACACGGTCATCGTCCAGCACAAACACGGGGCCGATGAATTGGCCGGCCTGGGCGGCACGCGCCACATAGGCATCCGGAGCAAAGGCAAAGCGCTGGCGAAACCGCGTGGCAAGATCTTCGTCGGCCCAGTGGCTCACCACGCGCGCCAGTTGCAGCACGGTGGGCGCATCGGCCTTGCGCGGGTCTTCGGGCAGGGCGTTGTCGTGTTCTTCGGCGCCGTTCTCCTCATCGCCGCCACCGGCTGTTGCCGAGGCCTCGGCGCGGTGGGCATCGTTGGCCAGCTGGTGCGCGCGGATGGCCGCCACGTAGGCTTGCCCATCGGCCTGCCATTGCTCCGACAGCGTCATGAGTTCGACGGGAAACACGGCCGCATCGGGCAGGTCGGGCGGCAAGGGTGGGGTGGCCAGCAGTTGCACGGCGGCTTCGATGCGGCGGGCCTCGGCCTGCTGGGCCTGCGCCTCTTCGTGCCGCGCGCGGATGCGGGCCTGCACCAGACCGTGAAAGCGCAGCAGGCGGGCAATGTGGTCGGCGGCGCAGCGGGGCAGGGGGGCGCGGCTGTCACTCTGGCGCTGGGCGTAGCTGAACTCGACAGCGGCCGGCCCCTCGCGCGCCTCGTCCACATGGATCTGGTAGGCGCTGTGGGCGTTGTCTTCGTCATCGCCCGGCGCGTCATCACCGTTGCGCCAGCTGTATTTGAGCGCGCGGCCCCAGGGTTCGCCGTCGTGCATGCAGGGCTGGCGCGCCCCCACCCAGACCTCGCCCTCCCAGTAGCCGTTGCGGTTGCTGTCCCACCAGTCGTTGTACTGCTCGGTGAACACGGGCAGGCTGGTGAAGGCCTCGATGTGCTCGGCCGTCATCGTGGCTTGCAGGCTCTGGTAAAGGGGGTAACGCGCACGGTGCTGGCCCACGGCCTTGCGCACATAGTCCAGCACTCCGCGCCAGGCGTGTTCGCAGGCCTTCCAGGCGTCGGGGTCGTGGCCGGGCTCGGCGGGGGGCGCCAGCACCTGCCAGTCGCCGGGCTCCCCCTGCGTGTAGCGGCGATAGAGCAGCGTGCGCTGTGCGACCGTGGGGGCCGCGTGGCGCCACAGCTTGGTGGCCAGGCGCTCCAGCCAGTTGCGCGGCGCGGGCACCTGCTCCACCGACAGGTAGAAGTCCCAGGTTTTCCACACCGTAATGAACACGTTGTCGTCGCGCGCGTCGCCTTCTTCGTCCACATGCCGTTGGCACAGTGAGAAATCAGTCTGCTGGAACCAGCCGTAGGCTTTGTGTTCCTTGTGCGCGATCACTGGCGTGTGCACCACGGCCAGGATGTTGTCGATGCTGATGGAGTTGTCTGCGCACAGGTCGTCGGCCACAGGCTGGTCGGCGTGGATGTCTGCGCTGCTGCGCACCGCGCTCTGGCCTGCCCGCACGGCGGCCAGCACCTGGCGGCGGCTGATCATGGCGGCCAGGCCGTCTTCGCCGGCGTCCACGCCCTCGTGGAACTCGGGGGAGAACACGGCACCCACGATCTCGGCCGAGAACTCCGCACGGTGGGGCACACCGCGCACCTCGTCCAGCAAACACTCCACCTGTTCTTGGCCTTCGATGTGCAGGTGGTACTCGTCGGTGAACAGCGCCACCCGGGCTTGCAGCCCACCACGCACGCGCAGCTCGCCATGGTTGTAGTGGCCCCAAAGCAGGTCATGCACCTGCAGCGCACCTTGCACACACACCAGCTGTCCGCCGATCACGGCGTTCTGCACGTGCAGGTTGCCGTTGACGACCAGGTGCGTCGTGCCATCGGTGTCGGCGCTGGTCAAGGCGCCGTCGATGCGCAGGTCTCCATCCACCACGATCACAAAGGGCGCACGGGGTACGGAGGCCTCATTGGGGCCGTCGGGTTGCTCTTGCAGCCATTGGCGCAGCGGGCTGCCCTGGGCCAGGGGGGCGTCGAGGTGCAGCGCAGGCCAGTGCGCGTCGCCTGTGATCCACAGCGCGGTTTCATCGGCCAGGGCCTCAGGGTCCTGCGCCAGACGCTCGGCCATCCAGCAGTCGCGGGGAATGCGGTGGGCCAGATCGGCCAGTGGGCAAAGTCGGGCAGTGGGCATGGGAGGGGCGCAGGAGGGACTCAACCGGCGGGCATCGTACACCGCGCCCAGCAATGATCCGGCTTTGCGCAGACAATGATGTGTCATCTTATTAATTCATTGCCATGACGCAGAACCCCCCCGTTTTTGAAGTCCTCCCCCGCGACCTCTCTGCCTACCGCCAGGGCAATGTCGGCATCGACTATGTGCACCGCTTCGAGTCGGGCAAGCCTGGCCCGCATGTGCTCATCAATGCACTCACGCACGGCAACGAGATCTGCGGCATGGTGGCGGCCACCCACCTGCTGGACACGGGTGTGCGTCCCCTCATCGGCACGCTGACCGTCAGCTTTGCCAACGTGGCCGCCTACGAATCGTTTGACCAGAGCCGTCCGTTCGAGAGCCGACAGCTGGTGCACAACCTCAACCGCATCTGGTCGGCGGCCGAGCTGGACGGCACGGCCGACAGCCCCGAGTTGCAGCGTGCCCGCATCCTGCGCCCCGTGGTGGCTGCGGCCGATCACATCCTCGACATCCACTCCACCAGCCAAGACGTGCAGCCGTTCTGGGTGTACCCAGCCTACCCGCGCAATGCGGAGGTGGCGCTGGCCATCGGCCGCCCACCGGTGCACCTGGTGATGCCCAGCGGCCTGGGCTCGGGCACGCCGCTCATCCAGCACGGTCGCCACGGGCAGGCCGAGGGAGATGGGGTTGCGCTGGTGGTGGAATGTGGCCAGCACTTCCGCCAATCGGCGGCCGACATGGCCACGGCGGTGGCGCTGGACTTTCTGGCGCACTTTGGCCTCATCGCACCGATGGCCGACCGGCCCACGCCCGCCGAGCAGCGCCGCTACGAACTGCTGGAGACCTGTATGGTGCGCACGTCGGACTTCCGCTTCACAAAGCCCGTGCAAGGGTTTGAGGTGTTTGCCAAGGGTGACCTCATCGCCACCGATGGCCCGTATGAGATCCGCGCGCTGTGCGACGACTGCACCATCCTCATGCCCACCCGCGAGCCCATCGTGGGCCGCGAGGCGGTGTACCTCACGCGGCCGATCTGATCCGGCTGGGGCGGCAGGGAGGTCCGGGGCGTGGGCGCCCGGGCTATTTCTTGAAACGGATCTTGCCGTCCTTGACGTACTGGTTGAACTGGTCGGGAGGTAGTGCCGCAGACCCGACGATGTCTTCTTCGACCGACCAGCTCAGCGTGGTGCTGTCCGCGCTGGTGGTCACCTCGATCGGGCCCTCGGGGATGGCGATCGGGGCGCCGTCGCCCGGTGTGTAGGTCACGTGGCCGTGGACGGTGGCGTGTTGTGTCATGGCGATTTCCTTGCGGCAGTGCCGCTGTGTTCATCGCTTCATTACAGGGTGAACGGCCTGACTGCCGTGTCAGCGCATGCCGCGCCGGAGCGACGGCAAGTGGCCGGTTTCGCACCGGTTCGCGCCGGTCAGGGTGGCACCACTGCCTGCGTGCGCTCCTGGCGCACCAGGTACAGGCCGCTGCCAATGATGATTGCGCCGCCCAGCAGCGTGCTGTAGCCCGGGACCGTCTGCCACAGCACCCAATCCAGCCCCATGCCCCAGGCCAGCGCCGTGTATTCAAATGGCGCCACCACGGAAGCCTGCCCGTGGCGAAAGGCTTCGGTGATCGCCAACTGGCCTGCAAACCCTGTGATGGCGAGCCCTGCCACCAGTGGCCAATGCACCTGCGCCACGCCCACCCAGTGCGGCCAGGCCAGCGCGCCGGCACCCAGTGCCAGCAGCGTGGTGGTCCAGAACACCAGGCTGGCACTGGAGTCGGTGCGGGTGAGCATGCGCCCCGTGATGGCCGACACCGCATAGCAGGTGGCTGCCGCCAGCACGGCCAGTGCGCCCAGGGTAAAGAACGCCTCCTGATTGGGTCGCAGCGCCACCAGCACGCCCACCATGCCCAGCGCAATGGCGACCCAGTGGGCAGCGCGCACCTTCTCGCGCAGCACCACGGTAGACAGCGCAGTGATGAGCAGCGGCGCAATGAAGAACAGTGTGTAGGCCTCGGCCAGTGCCAGTTCGCGGATGGCAAATGCAAACAGTGCCAGCATGGCCACGTTGAGTCCGCCACGCAGCAAGTGCAGGGGCCAGCGCACCTTCAGCAGCCGTGGCACCTCGCCACGCCACAGCGCATAGAGCGCCACCAGCGGCAACGCAGCCCAGCCCCGCAACGCCGCGACCTGCATGGCGGGGTAGTGGGCGCTCAGCGTCTTGAGCAGCGCATCCATCAGCGAAAAGAAACCCACCGCAGCCACCATGGCGATGATGCCCCGCAGGTTGCTGGACGGTGTAGCCTGTATGGGCGGGGCGGGCGATGCGGAGGACTGGGAGGGGGCGTTTTCAGCCATGGGGATGCTTTAGAGGTTGCAGAGCGTGCGCCACGGCCGACACGGCGTTGGGTGCGGAAGGGGGCTCACAGCTGCCGAATAGGGAAGGCATTGCGGGAGTGCGTCGGTGCCATGGCGGCCGCCGCGCAGAGCAGGGGCAAAAAGTGTAGCGCAGGGGATGGCAGTGAGTTGCCGCGGAACGCAGTCCCGCTTGTATTGCGTGGCGGTCTGCTTCAGGGTGTGCGCCCATCAACTGAAACACCCGGCAGTGCCCCCAGCCGACCACGGTGGATGATGGGGCAGTTGAGCACCACCCGCGTTATCTGCAGCGTGATCTGGCCTTTGTCCTGCGCGTCCAGCACTTCTTCCTCGGACCGCAGGGTGCGAGCCTGCGTGGCATCGACCCAGGTGACCTGAACCAGTTGCCACAACGGGCTGTAAGCCGTGTAGGCATTTGCAGGCCCCACAGGGCGGGGAGCGGATGCAAACACGCTGGCCTGCTCGAAGTTGGTGGTGCCGTAGACGCGATCGGTCGCCCCCAGGCGCTGCATGCGCTGCATGCCAGAGGATGTTGATGCCTGTGGGGCGGGCAGGGCGTTGGCCAGCAGCGGCGCGTAGTTCGCATGCTTGGCGCGGGCCATGTCGGCATCGGATGCATCGGTGGTCACATAGAGGACCTCTTGCCCCTCGAACCAGCCACGAAGCAATGGCAGGTGTGCCTTCTCAGGGGGATCGATGGGGGCTGGAGCCGTGCCGCACGCCACCAGGGTGACCAGGACCACTGCCGATGTACCCGTTCGCAGCCGGGACTGCAGGAACTGCGGGGACAACGTGGTGCAACGGAGAATGGTGCGCATGGTCGGGCCCAGGATCGTGGAATGTTGCGGGAAGGCGTAGAGTCAGACGATAGTGCTTGCAGGCTTTCCGCATCGATGTGGATGAGGAGAACGAACATGGACCCCATGCGCATTCTGTTGATCCAGGGACACCCAGATGCCCTGGCGCCCCACTTGTGCCACGCCTTGTCCCAGGCTTACGCCGAAGGGGCCGTAGCGGCGGGCCACGTGGTGAGGCAGGTGGATGTGGCCGCCATTGATTTTGCCCTGCTGCGCAGCCAGCACGAGTGGGAACTGGGCCTGCTGCCCGCGTCTCTCAAGCCTGCGCAGGCTGACATCGGCTGGGCGCAGCACATCGTGCTGTTCTTTCCGCTGTGGCTGGGCGACATGCCAGCCTTGCTCAAGGGTTTTCTGGAGCAGGTGGCAAGGCCTGGTTTTGCCTTCAACCCCGAAGGCGGCAACCCCTTTGGCCGCAAAGGGCTCACCGGGCGCAGTGCGCGGGTGGTGGTCACGATGGGCATGCCGGCGCTCGTCTATCGCTGGTACTTCCGTGCACACAGCGTGAAGTCGCTGGAGCGCAATATCCTGGGCTTTGTGGGCGTTGCGCCGGTGCATGAGACGCTGGTGGGCAGCGTGGATCAACTGGGCGAGGGTGGGGTTGCCAAGTGGAAGGCGCGCATGCGCGCGCTGGGGGCCAAGGCGGCGTAGGCCACAGGCGCGGCTGGCCGCATCGCCGCGTTCTTCAGCCAAACGTGCGCGCCATGCCCATGGCACCCATGCGCTGGCTGATGGCAAAAAATTCCGCCACGGTGTCTTCAATGATCTGCTGCGCGGTCTTGACGGAGTCAATCAATCCCGCGGTCTGCCCAGCCAGCGCAGGGGCCGCCTCCATGTCACCGTCAAAGTAGACGCGCTGGATGCCCGCAAAGCTGTCGGCGGGCATCAGGCCCGCCTCGTGGATGGCCTGGGTGCGCTGCGACTTGAGCGCGCGGATGCAGGGGCTGGCCTTGGTGTTGAGCATCCAGGTGCCGGTCACGCCCGCATCGACGATGGCGTGCTTGTAGTTGGCATGCACGGGGCTCTCTGCGCAGCTGACAAACCGTGTGCCCATCTGCACCGCCTCGGCCCCCAGCGCAAAGGCTGCGGCCATGCCGCGCCCGTCACAGATGCCACCTGCCGCCACCAGCGGCACGTCCACCCGTGCGCGGATGGCCTGCAGCAGCACCAGGGTGGAGACCTCTTCGGGGTTCTTGAAGCCGCCGCCTTCACCGCCTTCGACCACCAGGCCGTCAATGCCTGCGTCCACGCATTTCAGCGCTGCGTCCACCGTGGGCACCGCGTGGTACACGGTGATGCCCGCGTCCTTCAGCGGCGCGATGAACTTGGCCGGGCTGCCCGCCGAGGTGGTCACAAACTTCACGCCCGATGCACACACAAAGCGCAGCATGGCGTCGTCCTTCAAAAAGCGGATGGGCAGGTTCACGCCAAACGGCAGGCCCAGCGCGCTCATCTTGGTGATCTCGGCCTGGCAGTTGGCCGTCTCGCCAGAGGATGTTTCGATGATGCCCAGCCCACCCGCGCGTGACACCGCCGAGGCCAGCTGCGTGCGCGCAATCCAGCCCATGGGCGCCTGGATGATGGGGTAGCGCGCGCCCGTGTGGGCCAGGACGCGGTTGGTGGTGGGTGCGGTCATGGGCAAGGTCTCCTGATTTTTTGAGAGCGCCCATTATTTCGACGGGCATGCCGTCGCCGTGTCGCCCGCGTTACGGGGCCGGGGCGGGGGCGGGGGTCTCGTGCCAGGGCAGCTTGGCAAACAGGCGCTGCCAGTCGGCGCATGGCACGGTGGAGTCGTCGGCGGGGGAGTGCCCGCAGTCCCAGTCCGCGGGCCCCGGCCAGCGCAGCCCGCTGTCGAAGGTCATCGCCGCCCCCGTCACCGGGTGGGGCACCGTGAGCTGCCAGGCATGCAGCCACAGCCGCTGCTGGCCCAGCCGCTCGGCCCACCAGCGGTTGAGCGGGCCCTTGCCGTGCGTGGCATCGCCAATGATGGGGTGCGCCAGGTGCTTGAGGTGGCGGCGGATCTGGTGGCGCCGCCCCGTGGTCGGGAGGGCCTCGACCAGCGAGGCGCGCGTGGTGGCAAAACGCGCATCGCTGGCCTCCGGCAGCGTGAGCTGCGCCAGGCGCCGAAAGCGTGTGTGGGCGTCCTGCACGGCGGCGTCCGCAGGCGCATCGTCGGGCTTCAAGGCGTGGTCCACCTCGATGGCCTCAGGCGCCCAGCCGCGCACCATCGCCAGGTAGCGCTTGTGCGTGGCGCCATGCTCAAACGCTTGTGACAGCGCGCGCGCCGCATCGCTGTGCAGCGCCATCACCAGCACGCCGCAGGTGCCCTTGTCGAGCCGGTGCACGGGGAACACATGTTGGCCCAGCTGGTCGCGCAGGGTCTGCATCACAAACCGCGTCTCGCCCGCGTCCAGCCCCGTGCGGTGCACCAGCCAGCCTGCGGGCTTGTAAACGGCCACCAGGTGCTCGTCGCGCCAGAGGATGTGCAGGGGAGGGGGCATGGAGGAATGTGTGTGCGCCATCGCGGGCTAGGGGAAGGCGCGGATTGTGCCGCACGCGCCGCTGCCTACACTGGCCCCGTTCAACCTTTGCAAAGGATGCCCAGGTATGTCCGCTGGAGACTGGAAAGACATGTACGCCGCCGCCGTGGCGGGCGACCTGGCGCTGGTGCGCCACCACATCAGTGCGGGCGTGAACCCCAACTACCAGCATCCCGAGATCCTTTGCACGCCGTTGGTGGCGAGCCTGATCCACGGCCACCACGAGATCGCCCACTACCTGCTGGCGCATGGGGCTGACCCGGGGCTGCGGTCGGACTTCGACGACATGACCCCACTGGAGGCCGCGCGCCGCTACCGGCGCACCGAGTTCATCGCCTTGCTGCAGGCGCAGGGCGCCCAGGAAGAGCGCACGCCGTTCTGGTGGCGCTGGTTGCCCCTTTAACCCCCTGGGTTGCTTGGCGTCCTTTTTCCCAAAGGGACGCCACCCGTGCGCTGTGGCGCTCACCGGGGCCGAGTCCGTCTCAATGGGGTGACTGGCCTGCGTGTGCTGCTTCTTTCGCCCTGAGCTTGGCGCCGATGTACTCGCCGTGCGTCACATGCAGCAGGCCGGCCACCTTGCTGATGGTGTGCATCTCGTTCTCGTCCGGGCGTGCGTCCGCGTAGGCGACCTGCCACATGGCTTCAACGAGCTGGATTTTCTCGTCCTGCGTGAAATGCTCGTTCAGCTGGCTGGTGAAGCGCTGGTAGTCGTAGGCGGTTCTGGAGGTGGCTGCGGCCTGTTCCAGCAGGCGCTGCAGTTCATCGTCACTTAGTGCAAATTGCCGGTGCAGTGCAGTCTGCATCACGCTGCGCTCCGCATCGCCCACCGCCGACTGGGTCCGTACCACCTCCACCAGCAACACGGCGGCTGCCAGTTGCACAGACCGCGCACGCTCTGCAGGAGATGGCACGGGGTTGAACGGGGTGAGGCTTTCAAGCAGGTCTTTGAGGGCTTGGAACATCGTGTGGTTTGCTGGCTGCGTCAGTAGGGTGGAGGCGTGGGGGGTGGGGTTGGTTCCGCTGACATGTGCTGGCTGCGCACGTTGCGCTCGCTGCGGCACAAAGCCCCGGCGACAATCGGGGGCCATGACGAAGAAAACCATACTCCCCTTGCAACTGCTGGTTGCCCCCGACAAGAACGACCCCGCACCGCTGATCCTGTACCACGGGCGCAACTGCCCCGATGGCTTTGGCGCGGCGCTGGCGGCATGGCTGTACTACGGCGACCAGGCTGAATACGTGGGGCTGGACCACGGTGATGTCAAGACCGTGGACGACCTGCCGCCCCTGCAAGGCCGCGCGGTCTACATCCTCGACTTCTCGTTTGCCAACGAGGTGATGGCCGCCATCGACGAGCGCGCCGCCAAGCTGGTCATGCTGGACCACCACAAGAGCGCGGCCGAAAAGCTCACCGGCTTTGCCTGCCGCTGCGGTGTGGTGCACTTTGACATGAACAAGTCGGGCGCGCGGCTGGCGTGGGAGTTTTTCCATCCGCACGAACCGATGCCTGCCCTGTTCAAATACGTGGAAGACCGCGATATCTGGAAGTGGGAGTTTGCCGAGAGCGCTGCCTTCCTGTCAGCCCTGGACATGGAAGAGCAAGGCTTTGCGCGCTGGCGCGAGATTGCCGACTTCACGCCCGAGCAGCTCCAACAGTTCATGGTGCGCGGCGAGGCCATGGACCAGAAGTACCGCAAGCTCTGCGCCGACATCGCCGAAGGCGCGCAGCCGCTGGTGTTCAACGGTATCACCGGGCTGATGGTGAACGCACCTGGCATGTTCCACAGCCTGGTGGGCGACATCCTCTCGGCCAAAACGGGCACCTTTGCGCTGATGTGGAGTGCAGGCGAAAAGGGCGTGAAGGTGGGGCTGCGTGCGCAGCGCAACTTTGACTGCATCGCGCTGGCCGAAAGCATGGGCGGCGGTGGCCATGCGCAGGCCTGCGGCTTCAAGATGAAGGTGGAGCGCCTGCCAGAGCTGCTGACAGGTACCTTCAACGCGTGATGCCCGGGCGATTTAGAGGATAAATCGCCTGTAGCGCTAGAAATATATGCCTGAGTAGCTATCAAAAATATAGTGAATGATGTGGGGCGCCAGCGCGGCTAAACCAGCCGTAGGTCGGCCCCCTGGGTCCCTGGAAACACCCGCGCCACGGCCGCCGCGTTCAGCCCATACATGCGGGCGAACAGTCCCCCCAACACACTGCGGTAGTCGTTGAGCACGGGGTAGTCGCGGTTCTGGAACAGCGTGGTGGCGGTCAGCGCCTGCTGCTCGCCCGCGATGCGGCCGCCATTCACCCCGCCACCCAGCACCCAGAACACCGTGCCGTGGCCGTGGTCTGTGCCCCGGTTGCCGTTCTCGCGGAAGGTGCGGCCAAACTCGCTGATGACCACCACCACGGTGGACTTCCACGCGGGGCCCATCTCGTCGGCAAAGCCTGCCAGGCCCCGGCCCAGTTCCTCCAGGCGGTTGGCCAGCGTGCCGGTGGCGGCGCCCTGGCCCACATGGGTGTCCCAGCCGCCCACGTCCACAAAGCCGAGCTGGTAGCGCGACTGCATGAGTCGCGCCATGCGACGGGCCGTGCCCTCAAAGCCCTTGGTACTCAGCGCATTGCGGCTGGCGGCTTCCATCTCGCCCTGCATGGTGCGTGCCACTTCGTCGCGGGTGGCAAAGCCTTCGTTCACGGGCGTGGCCAGCGGTGTGCCCCGGTACATGGAGGCGATGAGTTCGGCCTGCCGCGCATCCACACCACCGCGCCCCGCGCCTGCGCTCAGGGCGGTGTTGGGCACATCCACCGCCCCGCGCAGCACCAGGGGCAGGGTGCTGGTGAACGCCATCGGCTGCAGCGCCACCGGGGCACTGTCGGCGCGCGGGTTCAGCTCCGCCACCAGCCGGTTCAGAAAGCCCGATCGGTAGTCGCGCCGCCCGCCCAGGGGCTGGCCCAGCTCAATGCTGTCCTGGGTGTCGAAGTGGCTGCGGGAGAGGTCGTCCGTGCCCGCGAACGGCACAAAGGCGAGCTGGCGCTGCTGGTAAAGCGGCAGCATCGATTCAGCGAGTGCCGGGTGCAGGCCCCAGTCGGGGGTGAGCGGCAGGGCCCCGCCCTCCTGCCCCGGCCGGGCGATGGCGATGTTGGGCCGCGTCTCGTAGTAGTAGCTGCTGGCTGTGGGCACGAGCAGGCTGGCGCAGTCGTAGCCACCGCGCAAGAACACCAGCAGAAAGCGCGCGTCCTGCGTGCGGGGTGCGGCGAGCACGCTGGCGCTGTGCACGCCCAGGCCCGTGCCGAGTGCGCCGGCGCCCAGGGCCTGGAGAAGGTGTCGTCTGTGCAGCATGAATCTTCTCCTCATCCGTGCATGAACTCGGGGGATGCGAGGAACAGCAGGTTCCATTCGCGCGGTGAGGTGGCCTGCGCCAGGGCGCTGCGCGTGGCCGGGGACCAGGTGGGCTCCAGCGTACGCACGTAGGCGGTCTGCGCCAGGCCGGGCGGCATGCGCGGCGCGGCGCGGGGTGCCGCGTCATCGCTCGCTGGTGGGGCGGCCATGGCGCCTGCACCCAAGGCCCGCGCCATCTCAAAGCGCGTGCTCATCTGCCCCGAGCCTGACCATGTCGTGGAGTCCAGCGGGTAGCCATCGGGCGTGACACGGCCATACAAAGGCTCGGCCAGCCGTTGCAGCCACGCCAGCGCAGTGTCGGTGTTGGGCAGCACGGCATCGCCGTGGGCCAGGCGCAGGCCCGCCAGCGCGTAGTGCACCGGGTCCCGAAAACGCTGGCCCAGGGACGCACGGAACTCTGGTGTGTGGAACAGCGTTTCCAGCACCGCTGCGATGTCGCCGTCGGTGCGCTCGAAGCTGCGGGCCAGGGTCTGCAGCAGCGCGGGCGGCGGGTTGTCTCCGACCAGAAAGAGCGCGATCTTGCGGGTGATGAAGCGCGCGGTGGCAGGTGCACGGGCCAGGCGGTCCAGCGCTTCGTCCACCTCGGCCAGGCCTTGGGCGCGGAGCGGCTGGCCGAGCAGTGTTTTGGGGTCCCAGTCATGCCGCTGCGGGTTGAATTCAAACAATCCCTCGCGCACGTAGTGGCGAAGCAGTGCGGGTCGCATGCGCGGGGGCTCGTCGCCCGGCGGCCGCTGCGACACGCCCACGCCGGTCAGCACGCGGGCCAGCTCCTGCACGTCCTGCTGGCTGTAGCCACCGTCCACGCCCAGCGTGTGCAGTTCCATCAGCTCGCGCGCGTAGTTTTCGTTGATGCGGCCTGCAGCGTTCTGCGCGTTGTCCAGGTAGCGCAGCATGGCCGGGTGGCGCACGGTGGCGCCCAGCAGGTCGCGAAAGCGGCCCAGCGCGTGGGGGCGCACCGCACGCTCTTCGTAGTCGCCCACCAGGGCCCGCAGGCTGCCTTTGCCTGCAAACACGTTGAAGTGGTTCATCCAGAACCAGGTCATCTTCTCGCGCAACTGGCTGGGCGAATACAGCGCGCGCAGCACAAACCGGGCGGCAGCCTCTTGCTGCAGGACGCGCATGTCCTGCTGCCAGGCCTTGAGCGCGGCCTTGCGCTCGTCCTCGGTGGGCAGGGCCTTGGCGGCGCGGTTGCGGGCTTCCATGTCGGCCGCCAGTGCCTCGATGGGGGTGCGCGAAATGGCCATGGCGTCGATCTGCGCCTGGGCTTCGCGGGGCAGTGCGGCGTTGGCACCTGGGCGCAGCTGCGCAGCCAGATACGCGCTGATGCCCAAGCCGCCCAGCGCTTGCGTGCCGGCGGTGTAGCCCCAGGTCACGCGGTCCAGCAGGCGGGCCAGGGTGGGTTCGTCGGCTGCGCTCCAGGTGCCCGGGCCTGTTGTGTGGGGCACTGCGGCGGCGGGGGGCGCGGCTTGTGTGGCAAGGGGGGCGCCAAAGACGGCGCAACCCGCCAGGCCGAGCAGCAGGGTGCGGCGGTGGAGGTGCAGTGGGTTAGTGGGGGTCATGGGGCCTCGCGGGCAGCCAGCCAATGGCTGTCCGCATGGTGCCGCTGCCACCACCCGCATGCAAGCCCGCACGGCGGGTTTTACCTGCGCGACACAAACGCCAGGGAGGATGTATCGAGGGGTATCTCCAAACCCCTAGACATGATCGCCTGAGAAAAGGTTCTGGGTGCTATGGCGCTGCGCCCGTGGCCTGCGCCGCCTCCTCAAAACGGTCTACCTTGCGCAGGGTCTGGAAAGCCATCATCCAGCCACCCACCACACCCAGCGTGCACAGGCCGCCCACGATGGCGGCGGGCACCACGCCCAGCCATGCGGCGCTGGTGCCCGCGCGGAATTCGCCCAGTTCGTTGGACGAGCCGATGAACAGCATGTTCACCGCGTTCACCCGCCCGCGCATGGTGTCGGGCGTGGAGAACTGCACCAGAGCGCCCCGGATGTACACGCTCACCATGTCGGCCGCGCCCGCCACCAGCAGAGCCGCAAACGACAGCCAGAACAGCGTGGACAGCGCAAACACCAGGTTGGCCACACCAAACACCGCCACCGCGATGAACATGGTGCGGCCCACTTGGCGGTTGAAGGGCCGCATGCTCAGGTACAGCCCGGCGCTGACCTCGCCCACAGCCATGGCACTGCGCAGCGCACCCAGGCCCGCCGGGCCCACATGCAGCACCTCTTGCGCATAGATGGGCAGCAGCGCCACCACGCCGCCCAGCAGCACGGCAAACAGGTCCAGCGAGATGGTGCCCAGGATGATGGGCCGCGTGCGGATGAAGGTGATGCCCGCGCCAAAGCGCTCGAACATCGTGCCTTGCGCGGGGCCGGGTGCCGTGGCATGGGCCACCACCACGCGCAGCAGCAGGGCCACCCCCAGCACAAAACACGCGCAGCAGATGGCATAGGTCAGCTCGCCGCCGCCCAGCGCATACAGCAGCCCGCCCAGCAGCGGCCCGCCAATGCTGGCCACACGCATCAGCATGCTGTTGGCGGCGATGGCCTGGGCCAGTTGTGCACGGGGCACGATCTGTGGCAACAGGCTCTGCATGGCCGGGCCCGAGAACGCGCGGGCGCAGCCATAGAGCACCAGCACGGCATAAATGCCCGCCACCCCGCTGCTGCCGTGGCCAGACAGCCACCAGAGCAGGGCGCTGCACAGGCCGCCCACCGACCAGGCGATCGCCAGGATGCGCTTGCGGTCAAAGCGGTCGATCAGGTCGCCCGCGGGCAGCAACAAAGCCAGCATGGGCAGAAACTGCGCCAGCCCCACATAGGCCAGCGCGAGCGGCTGCCGGGTCAGGTCGTACACCTGCCAGGCCACCACCACCGCCTGTACCTGGGTGGCGATGACGGCCACCACGCGGGCGACCAGAAATGAAACAAAACCGGTATGGCGGTAGACGTTGGCAGGTTCGGCGGGCGCGGCAACAGCAGCGCTCGGGGTGAGGGGCTCAGGGGTGGGCATGGATAGGGTCAGCGGGGGAAGCATCCGCCCGATGAGGCGATGCTCCCAAACGGCGGGAGGCCAGATGCTAGCGATTGTTGCGCCGGGCTGCAGTCAAGCGTTGGTAAAGCCTCGCAGTGGGCGCGCTCATGACGAGCATTCGATGGCGTCAACGGCGCTGCCGGTGCCTATAGTCCCAGGGCGCCAAAGGCCGCTTCTGGGACCACAGGCCCGCATGTTGTGCCTGTGCAGAGCGCTGCAAGGGCGCCAGGTGCGGGTAGTGGCTGGCGTAGGGCGTGTACACCCAGGCCATGCCTGCGCGCACCTGTGCCGTGGCGACATCGGTGCCACCACAACGCACCTGCGCCACCATGCGTCCGTAGCTGTCCTCATCCACGGGTTGCAGTGTGGCCCGTTGTCGAAAGCACAGCTGTGCCAGGTGCTGCCGCGACTTCTGCCCGAACGCCTGCCGCGACTCGGGCGCATCGATGGCGGCGATGCGCACCTTCACCTGCTGGTAGGCACCAGGTGGCCCGCAGCGGGCAGTGAGGGTGTCGCCGTCGCTGATGGCAACGACCAGGCAAAACAGGGAAGCGAGGGGCACAGGGAGCTTGGGTGTGTGTTTGCAGGCACTGGCGCCAGTGTTTCTTGCAAAAATGGAGCGATTTGGCTGGGTGCGCTACAACAGCATGCTTTTGTAGCTATTAATAGTATAGCGGTGTGCTGCGTGATCACGATGACACAACGAGGGCTGCTATAGGGGCATGCGCATGCCGCCGCCCTGCGTAGCACCTGGCGGGCCACCGGTCTGCTTTGCTTCAAGGTGTGACCACGCCGTGGTGTGCATGGCATGAAGAATCTGGGGAACCGGGAGCGGTTACTGCCGTCAGACACCCCAGGCGCTGTGACAATGGGTGCATTGTCCAATGCGCTCGCGTCGCGTTTGCTTCGCGCTTGTTATCGTCGGCGATAGCCGCCCACCCCAAGGAGTCCCGGTTTTGCGTTTCCCCTGGTCCACAGAATCCCATGCCCCCCAACCATCGCCCCTGCGCACCGCTGCAGTGGCTCTGGCCTGTGGCGCGACTTTGGTCATGGCAGGCTGTGCCGGCACAGGGGCCAAGACGTTTGGCGTGCAGGAGAACTTTGGCTCGGTCGCCACGTACTCGCGCCTGTTCGATGCCACGCCGGCCCAGACGTGTGAAGCTTCGCGCCGCGCGCTGCTCAGCCAGGGCTACGTCATCTCGTCCAGCGCGGCCGACCTGGTGGAAGGCAAGAAGAGCTTTCAGCCCGAGCCCGAGTCGCACCTGCAGATGGTGGTGCGCGTGGTGTGTGTGCCCGAGGCCAACGACGGCAAGGTCAGCCTGGGCTTTGTGACGGCCACCCAGGACACCTATGCATTGCGCAAGACCAACAACTCCGCCAGCGTGGGCGTGGGCGCCATCGGCTCGGTGTCGCTGCCGTTCTCATCCAGCAGCGAGTCCCTGGTCAAGGTGGGCAGCGAGACCATTGCCAAGGACACCTTCTACGACAGCTTTTTTGATCTGGTCAAACGCTACCTGGTCATCGACCAGGCGCTGGCGGACTGAGCGGCCGGGGGCGTACCCGGCTTTTTCGCTCGTCTCTCGGCCCACTTCCCGCCGGTGCTTTGTCAGGCGGCGCGCCAGCGTTGTACCCAGGCCCATCCTTCGGGCCAGTCGCCCAGGCCGCTGTCGGCATTGATATGCCCCTTGGCCCCCAGGTCCACCTGCTGGGCACCCCAGGCGGCCGCGCAATGGGCCGAGAAGGATGCAGTGGAATACGGATCGTCGCTGCTGCTCACCAGCATGGCCTGCCGCGCAGGCTGACCCGGGGCGGTCAGCGCCGCAGGCACGGGCGTGAAGCCTTTGGCATCCGGTGGAAAGTCGGGCCCATCGGGGTCTGGCACGGCCACCAGCAGCAGGGCATGCACAGCGGTCAACGCGCTGGCAGCCCACCGCGCCAGTGCCAGGCAACCCAGGCTGTGGGCCACCACGATGGGGGGCTGGCCTGCTGCGGTGATGGCCGCGTCAATGGCCTGCACCCAGGCGTCGCATTGCGGGTGTGCCCAATCGGCCTGCTCCACCCGCACCACGCCCGTGTGCTGGGTTTGCCACAATGATTGCCAGTGGCGGGGGCCGGAGTTGTAGATGCCGGGAACAAGCAAAACAGGTCTCATCGTCAAAATTCCTTCGGGTCAAAAAAGCAGTGGTGTCACTGCTCGCCAACGATAGGTGCCGCGCCTGTGGATGGCCAGGGGGCATCATCGGAAAGTGGCCCTCCAAACCTTGAAGTCATCGCAAAGGGAGCATTGCACCGTGGAGCTGGACAAAAAAGACCGACAGATCCTCATGGCCCTGCAGGACGACGCTCGCCAGAGCCTGTCTGCCTTGGGCAAGCAGATCGGTCTGTCGCAGCCTGCGATGAGCGAGCGCGTCAAGAAACTCGAAGACGCCGGTGTGATCGTGGGCTACCAGGCCCGCATCGACCTGGCTGCCGCTGGCCTGGGCTTGCAGGCCGTGGTGCGGGTGCGCACCACGCACGAACACATTCAGCGCTACGTGCAGCTGTTTCAGACCATGCCCGAGGTGCTGGACGCCGTGCGCGTGACGGGAGAGGACTGCTTTGTGGTGCGCTGCGCATTTGGACAGCCGGCAGACCTGGAGCGCGTGGTGGATGCCCTGGCGGCGTTTGGCAGCGTATCTACCGCCTTGGTGCTGTCGCACCCCGTGAGCAAGATGGTGCCGCTGGCATGACGCGGCGGGTCAGCAGAACCCCGCGGCTGACCCGCGCGGGCGAGTCTGCTCAACGGGTGACCAGGTACCGCAGCTCCGCAAAAATGCCGCCCAGCGTGGTCACTGACTTGAGCTGCAGCGGGGGCCGCATGATCTGGCGCGGCAACAGCGGCGTGCCTGCGCCCAGCGTGACGGGGGCGATCTGCACGATCAGCTCGTCCAGCAGGCCCGCGTCGTAAAACTGCCCCACCAGATCACCCCCACCCACGACCCACACGTTGCGCCCCGCTGCAGCCTGCACCATGGCCTGGTGCACGGGCCGCACATCGCCACGCACAAAGCGCACATCCGCGCCTGCAATGCCGCGCAGCGTGCGTGCGCTGAACACCCAGGTCGGCGGCGTGTAAGGCCAGGGCTGGCCCGCGTCGATGGCATGTTTCAGTATCCATTCGTAGGTGTGCGATCCCATCGCCAGCGCACCCACGTCGCGGATGAACGCGGGGTAGCTGGAGCCCTCGATCTCGCCAAATTGCAGCAGCCAGCCAAGGTCATGGTCGGGCGTGGCGAGGAAACCGTCGAGGCTGGATGCGCCGTAAAACTGGGTTTTGCCGGGGCGGGGGTGGTTGCCTTGTGGGGGCATGGGGGGGCTCCTCTCTGAGGGTGGGTAGGTGCGCGGGCCCGGTGCAGGTGCAGCGGGCACGGTGGGGCACGGTCACTGTAGAGAAGGGCTGCTGACAACGGCCTGGCAGCAGATGTCAGCCCCGGGGTTAGCCCGGGCTACGGGCACCGGCCTGCAGGGCCTGCACGGCAGCTACCAGCACGCCGGTGGCTTCTTCGGCGCTGAGCAGTCCGGCGCTCACGAATGCGCCGTTCACCACCACCGCAAGCTGGGCGGCCAGTTGCTCTGGGCGGGGTGCCTTCAACCGCACCGCGATGTCGTGCAGGCGGCCCCGCAGCGCCTGCATGTGCCGCTGGGCCACGTGCCGTGCGGGATGGTCCTGCTCGGCAAATTCAGCGGCCACGTTGATCTGGGGGCAGCCCCGGTAGTTGGAGCGGGCCAGGCGCTCGCCAATCCAGCGCATGTGGGCCTCCAGCTCCCCGGCGGGGTCATCGGCGAACTGGGCCGCCATGCTGTCCCATTGGTCCCAGAACTCGACGTCTTCCCGCTCCAGGAAGGCCACGATGAGGTCGTCCTTGGTGGGGAAGTAGCGGTACAGGCTGGTCTTGGCCACGGCGGCTTCCAGCACGACCAGGTCCACGCCCACGGCGCGCACGCCGCGTTCATAGAACAGCCGGGACGCGGTGTCGAGGATGCGGCTGCGGACATCGGCGGCGGGCTCGGCCACAGCGGCCGGGCCGCTGGTGGGGGAGAGGTCTCTGGTGGAACGGGAATTTGTGGTGCGCATGCTTGACATGATACAGACCTGTCTGTAATCTTCAAAAAACAGACAGGTCTGTATCGTTAAATTTCAACCACCCGCCCAACGCAAAGGATGACCATGAACCCGCAACAACACCGCCCCATCGCCGTTTACGGCGCCACCGGCCACACCGGCCAATTTGTCGTGCAGGAAGCACAGCGCCGCGGGCTGCCCGTGGTGGCCGTGGGGCGCAGCGCCGCCCGGCTGGACGAGGTGTTTGCCCCTGGCGTGACCCGGCGCATCGCCGATCTGGCCGACCCCACCAGCCTGGAACAGGCGTTTGCCGGCTGCGCCGTGGTCATCAACTGCGCGGGCCCCTTTCTCGACACGGCTGCCCCGGTGGCGCAGGCCGCGCTGCGGGCAGGCTGCCACTACATCGATGTGACGGCCGAGCAGGCGAGTGCGCAGGCCAGCCTGGCCGATTTCGATGCTCCGGCCCGCGCTGCGGGCAAGGTGGTGATTCCGGCGGCCGCCTTCTATGGCGGCCTTGCCGACCTGCTGGCCAGCGCGCTGGCCAGGGCCGGCACCGTCGACGAGATCACTGTGGCGATCGGGCTGGACCGCTGGTGGCCCACCGCCGGCACGCGCAAGACAGGCGAGCGCAACACCGTGCCGCGCCAGGTGGTGGCCCACGGGCGCCTGGTGCCGCTGGTGCCGTCCGAGCACGTGCCGGACTGGGCGTTTGCCGCGCCCCTGGGCAGCCAGGCCATGGTGGAGATCCCGTTCAGCGAGGTCATCACCATCGCCCACCACCTGCCTGTGGGCCACATCCGCTCGCTGCTCAACCGCTCGGCGCTGCAGGACATCCGCGACAGCGGCACCCCGCCGCCCACGGCCACGGACGACAGCGGACGCTCTGCGCAGCGCTTCGAGCTCATGGTGCAACTGGTGCAAGGTGGCCAGACCCGCACCGCCGGCGTGCGCGGGCAGGACATCTATGCCGTGACGGCGCCCATCGTGGTCGAGGTGGCCCAGCGCCTGCTGGCGCCTGCCTACGCCCACAGCGGCGCACTGGCCGTGGCGCAGGCGGTGGACCCGGTGGACATGCTGCGCGCGTTGCACGGCACGGCGCTGGAGGTGTTCGGGGACGCCTTGCCCGGCTGATGCCCAGGGGCGCTCAGGGCAGCTGCACCGTCTCCGCCAGATGCCCGTATACCGCTGCAATGCGCCGCAGGTGTCGCGACTCCGGGTGGGTCAGCAGCCACAGCTCGGTCTCGCCGTCGGCCAGCGCGCCCGTGAGCGGGCGCAGGTCGCTGCGGCCCTGGGCCAGAAAGAGGGGCAGCACCCCCACGCCCATGCCCAGGGCCACCAGTTCCATCACGGTGAGCAGGCTGTTGACGCGGTAGGTGGGCTGTGCCCTGGGGTATTGCCTCTTGCGCCAGCGCACCGAGGGGTGGTCGGGCAGGGCGTCGTCGGGCGCAATCCAGGCGGCGCGGCCCGCCTCCACATCCGACAGGGCCAGGGTGCTGGCGGTGCCTGCGTAGAGGGCCGAGCGGATCATGCCCAGCTGCCGCCCCACCAGGTGCTGTGGCGGGCGCTTGGTCGCGCGCACGGCGATGTCGGTGTCGCGCCGCGTCAGGCTCACCAGCTCGTTGCCGGCGTGCAGCTCGTACACCAGGGCCGGGTGCCGGGGCTGCAGCATTTGCAGGGCCGGGGCGATGAGGCCGTGCAGGATGGTGTCGGTGGTGGAGATGCGCACCGTGCCCGACACCTGTTCGGGCTGCGCCTGTGCGGCAGAGCGCGCGGCCTCCAGGGCGGCTTCCACCCGCTCGGCCTGTTCGGCCAATGCCTGGGCCAGTTCCGAGGGACGGTAGCCGGCGCGCGACCGGTCGAACAGCGACTGGCCCAGCCCCCGTTCGATGCGCTGGATGGCGCGGAACACCGTGGACGCATCCACACCCAGCCGCTCACCGGCGGCCGCCAGGGTGCCGGTGCGCACCATGGCCAGCAGCACTTCCAGCTCGGCCGCGCCCAGTTGGTATTGCGCTGATGCAACGGTTGATTTCATGTGTGCTTATTTTGTTTGCGTTGTTGCAAGCATAGATTCTGCCTGTCGCCGGGCCTTGCCGTGTACCGATGGGTGTCTATGGCTGCTAGTGGGTAGCAACGGCGACACATTCCAACCGTTTTTACAGAAAGCCCCGTTCCCATGAAGCTCTACTACGCCCCCGGTGCCTGCTCGCTCGCCGTCCACATTGCCCTGCGCGAGGTCGGCGTTGCGTTCGATCTGGTCAAGGTGGACCTGGTGCGCCACACCACCGAGACCGGCGCCAACTACCTCGACATCTCCCCGCGCGGCTATGTGCCCCTGCTGGAGCTGGCCGACCAGTCGCGCCACACCGAAGCAGCGGCGCTGCTGCAGTACGTGGCCGACCTGGACCCGGCGCGCGCACTCATCGGCCAGCCCGGCTCCAGCGAGCGGCTGGCCGTGCTGGAGTGGCTCACCTTCGTCAGCACCGAACTGCACAAGGGCTTCAGCCCCTGGCTGTGGCACAAGGAGACGGCCGACTCCACGCGCCAGGCCGTCAAGGCCAAGCTGGCCGTGCGTTTTGCCGAGATGGATACCATGCTGTCGCGCAGCGATTTTCTGGCAGGTGGCTACAGCGTGGCCGATGCGTATGGCTTCACCATCGTCAACTGGTCCCACCTGCTGGGCATCCCGCTTACCGCCTACCCGCACCTGCAGGCCTGGATGGCACGCGTGGCGGCCCGCCCGCAGGTGCAGGCTGCGCTGCGGGCTGAGGGGTTGTTGTCGTGATGGCCCAGACCACAGCGCCCGCTGCGCTCACTCTGGTCTCGCACGCGCTGTGCCCCTATGTGCAGCGCGTGGCCATCGTGCTGCACGAAAAGGGCCTGGCGTTCGAGCGCCGCACCATCGACCTGGCCCGCAAGCCCGACTGGTTCCTGGCCCTCTCGCCGCTGGGCAAGACCCCGGTCCTGCAGGTGCGCGGCCAGAGCCTGTTCGAGTCGGCCGTGATCTGCGAATACCTGGACGAGGTGGCCATGCCCGTGCTGCACCCGCCAGATCCGCTGCAGCGCGCACGCCACCGGGCTTGGATGGAGTTTGGCTCTGCGGTGCTGAACACCATCGGCGCCTTCTACGCCGCAGCGGATGAGGCCACGCTGCAGGCCCGCGCGCAGGACCTGCGCAGCCGCTTCGTGCAGATCGAAGAGGCCCTGGGCCAGCGCAGCGTGCCGGGGCCGTACTTTGCCGGGCCGGACTTTGGCATGGTGGATGTGGTGTTCGGCCCGGTGTTCCGGTACTTCGACGTCATCGACACCTTACCGGGCGTGGATGGCCTGGGGCTCTGGCACGGCTTGCCGCTGGTGCAGCAGTGGCGGGCTGCGCTGGCGGCACGCCCTTCGGTGCAGCAGGCCGTGGGTGCGGACTATGCCGAGGGCTTGCGGGCCTTTTTGCGCGCGCGTGGGTCAGCCCTGTCGCGGCGCATGCAGGCGGTGGCCGCGTAGACCCCGCACGCCTGCCAGCTCAATCCGCCCAGGTGCCCGGCGCCAGCCCGTCCAGCGTGTACGGCCCGATGGCCGCGCGGATCAGCCGCAGCGTGGGGTGGCCCACGGCGGCCGTCATGCGGCGCACCTGGCGGTTGCGGCCTTCGCGGATGATGAGTTCGATCCACGCGGTGGGGATGGCCTTGCGCTCGCGGATGGGCGGGGTGCGGTCCCACACCGTAGGGGGGGGCTCCAGCAGCCGCGCACGGGCGGGCAGGGTGGGGCCGTCGTTTAGTACCACGCCGCTGCGCAGCGCGGCCAGCGCGGCCTCATTGGGGATACCCTCCACCTGCACCCAGTAGGTCTTTTCCATCTTGAAGCGCGGGTCGGCAATGCGGGCCTGTTGCTTGCCGTCGTTGGTCAACAGCAGCAGCCCTTCGCTGTCGGCGTCCAGCCGCCCGGCCACGTACACGCCGGGCAGGTCGATGTAGTCCTTCAGGCCCTGCCACTTGCCCTCGGGCGTGAACTGGCTCAGCACGCCGTAGGGTTTGTTGAAACGGATCAGGCGCGAGGTCATGGGGTCGGTTTCAAGCAAAAAGGGCCGGATGCGCTAGTGCAATATGCACTGGGTGCTATCAAATGCATAGTAATGAAGCTCTGCGCCATCAGGCCGGCACGAACAGCGCCGGGTCCACCATGGTGCGGTTCAGCATCACGCCCCAGTGCAGGTGCGGGCCGGTCACGCGGCCAGTGGCGCCCACCTTGCAGAACGCGTCGCCCGCCTGCAGCACATCGCCCACCCGCACCTCCATGCTGCTCAGGTGGCAGTACATGGTGAGCAGGCCCTGGCCGTGGTCCAGCCACACCGTGCCGCCGTTGAAGAAGTAGTCGCCCACGTCAATCACCCGGCCCGGCAGCGGCGCCACGATGGGCGTACCGGTGGCGGCGGCAATGTCCATGCCGCTGTGCGGATTGCGCGGCTGGCCGTTGAACACGCGGCGCAGCCCGAACGAGCTGGACCGCCGCCCCGGCACGGGCACGCGCATGCGCAGCGATGCCAGCGCCACGCCGGCGGGCTGCTCGGAAAAGGTGGCCATCACCTGGGCCTGGTGGTCGCGCTCGCGTTCGTAGCGGGCCTGGTCCTCGGGCGAGAGGTCCACCGTGCGGGGCGACACCTTCAGGTGCTGCTCCTTGTATTGCTTGGGGGCCACGCTGTAGTGCACCAGGCGCGGGCTGCCGCCGCCCTCGGGCAGCACGCTGATGAATGCATCGCCCGGCGCCGCTGCCAGTGGAATGCCCACGATGGCCGTCCACTCGATGGCATCGCCCACCACCCGCAGCGGCACATCCACCTCGCCCTGGCGCACCTGCGCCACCGGCCGCGTGGCCGCCGGGCCCAGCGACAGCCGTGCCACGCCCCCGGGCACCTGTAGCGCCTGGGGCCACACCGTGGGCGCGGGTGGCACAGGCTTGGCATGCAAAGGGGCCAC
Organism: Acidovorax delafieldii; assembly: GCF_007993815.1. Lineage (GTDB taxonomy): Bacteria > Pseudomonadota > Gammaproteobacteria > Burkholderiales > Burkholderiaceae_C > Acidovorax > Acidovorax delafieldii. The sequence goes on along the minus strand of NZ_VJWE01000014.1, from coordinate 209,112 downwards.
CAGGGCAGGCTGCACGAGCAGGCCCGCCGTGCCGATCAAGGCGCTGCGGCGGGTGATGGAGAGGGCGGGGCGGGCGGAAGCAGGGCGGGCAGATTCAGACACGGCAGAGGAAGGCATGAACAAAAACAAAGTGGCTGCGCGAGGGACTGGTACGGGTGCAAAGCGCCCCGCTGTCGCGGCCGACAAGGGCGATTGTGCCCCCGGTGTTGGCGGCGTCCGCCTACATCGCGCCTGCATGTCGGCACCTACCATCGCGCCATGCCACCCGCCGCCCCTCGCCGCCGTTCCACCATGCTCACTGTCTTGCTCACGGCCCTGGCCACGGGGGCCCTTGTCTTGTTGGCGCTCAACTTCACGGCGGGCGAGAAAAAGGTGCAGCAACAGCTGCCGCGCCTGTACAACACCGCCCACCCGCAGTTTGAGCGTGCCCTGGGCAGCCTGCTGGGCCCGGGCATTGTGGGCGGCAATGCGGTGACGGAGCTGCTCAACGGCGACCAGATCTTTCCGCCCATGCTGGCCGCGATCAAGGCCGCTCAGAAAAGCGTCACCTTCGAAACCTACATCTATTGGTCGGGCGACATTGGCAAGCAGTTTGCCGACGCCCTGAGCGAGCGCGCCCGCGCCGGTGTGCCCGTGCATGTGCTGCTCGACTGGGTGGGCAGCGCCAAGATGGAAGAGAGCTACCTGGCCGAGATGAAGGAGGCCGGGGTGTTGATTGAAAAATTCCACAAACCGCACTGGTACAACCTGGCCCGGCTGAACAACCGCACCCACCGCAAGCTGCTGGTGGTGGACGGGCAGGTGGGCTTTACCGGCGGCGTGGGCATTGCCCCGGCATGGACGGGCCACGCGCAAGACCCCGACCACTGGCGCGACTCGCACTACCTGGTGCGTGGCCCCGTGGTGGCGCAGATGCAGGCCACGTTTCTGGACAACTGGCTCAAGGTCACCGGCAAGGTGCTGCATGGCGAGGCGTACTTTCCGGCCATTGCACCGGCGGGTGGGCAGAAGGCGCAGATGTTCTCCAGCTCGCCATCGAGCGGCAGCGAGAGCATGCAGCTGATGTACCACCTGGCCATCACGGCGGCCGAGCGCAGCATCGACCTGTCGGTGGCCTACTTTGTGCCCGACGACCTGACCCGCAAGCTGCTGATGGATGCGCTGGCACGCGGCGTGCGCGTGCGCCTGGTCACCCCCGGCGAGCACACCGACACCGAAACGGTGAAGGCCGCATCGCGCGCCACCTGGGGCGAGCTGCTGCAGGCCGGGGCCGAGATTTATGAATATGGGCCCACCATGTACCACTGCAAGGTCATGATCGTGGACCAGCTGCTGGTGTCGGTGGGCTCCACCAATTTTGACAACCGCTCGTTCCGCCTGAACGATGAGGCCAACCTGAACGTGTACGACGCTGCCTTTGCGCAGCGCCAGACACAGGTGTTTGAAGACGACATCCGACGGTCACGCCGCGTGACCTACGAGGCCTGGCGGGACCGTCCGCTGCGCGAGAAAGTGCACGAGACCTTGACCGGCTGGATGCGGTCGCAGCTGTGACGATGTTTGAATGAAATCAGCCGCTGGTACCAGTGAACAATGCGCCAGGCGCTATCAAAAGTGTAGTTGCTGGTAGTGGATGCGCGGCGGTGGTTGCGGTGCGCCGCCGGGGCAGTGTTTGCCCTGGCGGGCATCTCCGCCGTGCTTGTGGATCAGTGCGTCACGAACTCGTAGGTCACGGCTTCGCTGTCCACCATGTCGAGGATGTCGTCCAGCACGTCTTCGTCTTCGGTGCTGGCCCACAGGTCTTCGGGGTCTGTGGCAAACAGCGGTTCGATGGCGATGTCCATGAACTTGCCATCGGGCAGCTTGATGACCGGCGTGCCCTCAGAGGTATCGACCAGCTCCCAGTTGTCGGGCACGGTCATTTCGAGCTGGATGGTGACGTTGAGTTTTTTCATGGCGAATCCTTGTTGCAGAACCGGTCAGGGTAACCCAGTTTGGTGCCAGATGGATGTCTGGCGCCGAACGGATATGCCTAATGCGCTATAAAAATTAGAGCATCCGAAGGATTTGTGGCTGCAGGCGCTCATGCCTGCGCCGGGCGAACTCCGTGCTCTCGCGTCTGGCATGGGCTTTGCGTCATGCAGGGCGCAACGTGTCGCGATGCGGACCGTGGGCCGCCGATGTGCCCTTGGACTGCGCGCCGTTTGTTGTAACGTGTCTGGCCCAAGCCCCTGTGCGTCCGCATTCGCTGCGGGCCACGGAAATGCCTGTTCTTGTCCCATCTTCTGACCCACTGGAGAACCTGCCCATGATCATCAAGAAAACCCTGGCCCTTGCCGCAGCCGCCGCCGTGGTCGCCAGCCTCGCCTTCAGCCCGGCCGCGCAGGCAGGCCCCCGGCTCGACAAGATCATGGAGGCCAAGGTCATCCGCGTGGGCACGCCCGGCGACTACCGCCCGTTTGCCATCAAGACCGACGCGGGCTACAGCGGCCACGACATCGATGTGATCGAAACCATGGCCAAGGAGCTGGGCGTGAAGATCGAATACGTGCCCACCACCTGGCCCAACCTGGTGAAGGACCTGCAGGGCGACAAGTTTGACGTGGCCGTGGGCGGCATCACCCGCAACGTCAACCGCATGCGCATTTTTGACATGTTGCCCGGCTACGCCCCGTTCGGCAAAGTGGCCCTGGTACGCGCGGCCGACAAGGCCAAGTACACCAGCGTGGACGCCATGAACCAGCCCACCGTGCGCGTCATCAAGAACCCCGGCGGCACCAACGAAACCTATGTGCTGGCCAACCTCAAGGCCGCCCAGGTCAGCACGCACGACAAGAACGCCGAGATCCCCGCGCTGATCGCTGAGGGCAAGGGCGACGTGATGATCACCGAGACGTATGAAGCCCTGCACTACGCCAAGGCCGACCCGCGCCTGGCTGCCGCGTTTGTGGACGCGCCGCTCACGCCCAAGAACTACCTGGGCTTCATGCTGCCTACCGACGACGCCGACTACGTGCGCGTGATGGGCTTTGTGTGGGGCCTGGTGGACAGCCGGGGCACCATCAAGCAGGCCGCAGACAAGTGGTTGAAGTGACGCTGCTGAAGTGACCAGGGCTGGGGGGGCTGTGGGCGTTACTCGCCTGGAATCTCCGGCTCCACCAGCAGCGCCAGCAACTGCAGCGACTCCTGCCAGCCCAGGTAGCACATCTCGGTCGGGATCACCGCCGGGATGCCTGCCTGCACGATGGACACCTCGGTGCCCGTCATCACTTTTTTGAGCTGGATGGTGGTGCGCATCTCGCCGGGCAGGTTGGGGTCGTCAAACCGGTCGGTGTGCACGATGCGCTCGCCCGGCACCAGCTCCACATACTCGCCGCCAAACGCGTGCGTGCCGCCACTGCTCAGGTTGGTGAACTGCATGCGGTAGCTGCCGCCCACGCGCGCATCCAGGCTCAGCACCCGGCCGGTAAAGCCATGGGGCGGAAGCCACTTGCACATGGCATCGGCATCCAGAAACGCGCGGTAGATGCGCTCGGCCGGGGCGCGCAGCACACGGTGCAGGGTGACGGTGCCGGTAGCGGCTGCGGAGGGGTTGGGGGTGGTCATGCAGGGTCTCCTTGCGGGAATCGGGGTGGATGGATGACAGCGTGCGCCCCAACGCCATGATGGTCAATGGCCTGGGGCGTCAACGCGTTCACACCTCTACGACGAACGGGCCGGTGCGTTTTCGACAACCGGCCCTTTGCATCACCACATTTTTTTGTGGCGCCGGCTCAGGCTGCGACGGTGCGCACCGCAAAGCGCTCGCTGCCCTGCGCCCAGGCCAGCAGCCGGTCGATGTTGGGGTGCTTGCCCGGAAAGGCGTGCGCATCCGCCACATGCTCCGCATACCACTCCAGCCCCAGGCTGGCGGCTGCAGGCGTGATCTGCCCGCCATACAGCGCCGCCAGTGCGGCATACACCACCAGCGACCCGGTCTGGCCGGGCTTGTTCTCGATGGTGGCCTGCACCTGGCCGTCCGCGCCCAGCAGTTGCAGGGCGGCGAGGTGGCTGGCGGAGGGGAGTTGCTTGAGGCGGTCTGCGAAGTTCATGGCGGTCAAATTCAAGTGAAATGAGCCGCAAGCGCTAGAAGATCATGCGCGAGCAGCTATAAAAAAGTGAGTGGTTGAATCAGCGGGGCGGAATCTTAGATGATGCGCGTGGGGCCCAGACTTAGAACAGGCGCCTCCCTTGACTAGGCGCTCACGCCTGCCACACCCCAAACCCCGCCGAGCGCAGGTCGATGCCAATCTCGATCTCCCGGTCCACTGCCTCCTCGTAGGTCATGGGGTTGAAGCCCTCGTACAGGTCCGGCAGCAGCCGCAGGCCGTACTGCGTCACAAACCGGTTGGCCTGGATGCCCGCCTTGTGCTTGTCAAACCGCACATCCGGGTCCAGCCCCGTCATGCCCACGTACACGCAGGGCTTGCCGTCGATGTAGCCGGGGTTGCACTTGCGAAAGCGCGGCTCCAGCAGCACGTCTTTGGAGAGCTCGACCACGTAGACGTGGTGGTGGGGCTTGCGGCGGCGCATGGGGCAATGGCAGGGTAGAAGCAGGCCGTCTGGTCGCCTACTCGTCGTCCTCATCCGCCAGCCCGTCATCCCGCAGGCGCCGGTCCAGCTTGCCGCGCAGCGCATCGGCGTCTTGCAGGAACTGGTCCACCGGCACCGCAGGGGCCACGCGCAGGGCGGGCGGAAACAGGCTGCTCATGTACAGCTCGTTGCCCAGCCGCATGCGGTTGAGCCACTGCGCGCCCAACCACGACGGCACACCCAGCAGCACCACAGCCGCCATGGCCCAGGCCAGGCCCACGCGGCGGCGGGGCAGCACGGTGGCCAGGTGGGCGTACAGCGCGCCGGCCAGCACCAGCACCATCAGCACCGGGGCAAACCGCGACAGCGACTCCAGCGAGAACGTGAACGCCGTCAGATAGCTCAGCAGCTGCACCGCGTCGGCCACCAGCACTGCGGCGCACGCGATGCGCACGTGGCGCCAGAACCGCAGCTGGCTGCCAAACAGCTTGTTGGCCACGGACCACAGACCCGCCCAGGCCCCCACCACCGCCAGCGTGGTCAGCAGCAACAGGGGCAGCGACTTCAGGTACTGCGCGACGTCGCGGGCCTCCAGCCACGACTCTCCCAGTCCGGCCAGCAGCACCAGCACCGCCAGCGCGGCCGTGGTGCCCACCGTGCGCCACGGAAACTGCGGCAGCGCCTGCTCCTCGGCAATGGGCGCATCGGCCAGGCGCAGGTGGATGTGGGTGTGGCCCAGGTCGACGGGCATGCCATCGGGCCAGTCAAAGCGTTCGCCCTGGGCATGCTGCTTGCGCTGCAGGCGTGCGCCGTTGCGTGTCTCCAGCACCTCCACCTGTACGGTGCGGGGCTCGTCCACCGCGCGGTCAATGCGCAGGTGCCGGGGCGCCACAAACGGGTCGTCCAGCACCAGGTCGCAGTCCAGCGCGCGGCCCACCGTCACGGGCCAGCGGGTGATGGGCGCACGCGCCAGCAGCGCGCCGTGGCGGTCAAACGCCTCGATCAGCCCCAGGGTGGTGGTTGGCATCGCGCTCATGGTGCGGCCTCCCAGCGAAAGGCCTTGAGGTAGTGGCTGGCCAGCTTCATGCCGTTGTCAAACGCAATGCCTTGCACATCCAGGCGGCCCAGCACGCCCCGTGTGGGCTGGTTGACCGAAGTGGCCAGCACCGTCATGTTGTACAGGCCGGTCAGCTTGCGGTAGGCCGACAGGCACACCACCGCACGCAGCGGCACGGTGCCGGGGTCCACAAACCGCTCGGTGCACTCGGCCGCCGTCTGGTGGCGGTTGCCCCGTGTGGGCAGGCGCTCATTCGCAAAACTTTGCGAGTACATGCGGGCAAACCGGGCTGCGCCCAGCGTGGGCGCGTTGTAGGCCTCGTAAGACAGGCGCACCGCCCCCGTGCTGAAGTCGCCCGCCACCACATCGCTGTCGGCCTGGCACTGCGTGCGCTCCAGGTTCAGGCCCGGAAAGGCCGGGTCACGCCCCGATCCCCAGCACCGCGCCAGCGCATCGTCGGGCACGGGCAGCCGGTAGTTGCCATGGCGCTGCTCGCGAAACGGCGCTTTCAAAAAGCGGTCCGTCAGCAGTTGCTGGTGCTCCATCAGCTGCCGCGTCATCTCGGCGTGCGCGGCCTGCGTGATGGGCTGGGCATTGGCTGCGCGCTGCACCAGCGCCAGCGCAAACTCGGCAGGGATCAAAAAGCTGACCTGCTCACCATCGAGCCGCTTGGCAACGTTCACACCCAACACCCGGCCTGCGTCGTCCACGGCGGGGCCGCCGCTCATGCCGGGGTTGAGCGCGCCGCCAAAAAAGATGCGCGGGTAAAAGCTGCGCTTGACCAGCCCGTTGTAGGTGCCCTCGGTCACGGCAAAGCCGATGTCCAGCGGGTTGCCCAGCGAGTAAATGCGCTCGCCTTGCGCCAGCGCGTCGGTGGTGGGCCGAAAGCCCAGCACAGGCGCCGCTGCCGTGCGCCCTTTGGCGCGCAGCACGGCCAGGTCGCGCTGCACGTCAAACGCCAGCAGCTCCACCTCGCCCTCCTGCCCCTCCATCGTCACGTACACGCCCCGGTAGCGCTCGGGCTCCAGCGCGAGCTGGCTGGCCACGTGAAAGTTGGTGACGATCAGCCCATCGGCCGACACAAAAAAGCCCGAGCCAATCGACGCCTGCGTGTTGGCGTTGCGCAGCAGCGTGCGGATCTGCACCAGCTTGTCGCGCGACAGCTCGTAAATGCGCCGCGCATCGCGCGACAGCAGGGCTGCATCGGCCGCTGTGGGCGCGGCGGCTGCAGCGCTCCCTGGTGTGGGTGCTGTGCCATCCACAGGGGCACTGCCCGCCTGGCGCGTGGCCGGGGTGCTGGCAGCTGCGGGTTGGGGGGCGGGCTGTGCGTGCGCCAGCGCACACAGCAGCAAGAGCAGCGACGAGGTCGCCAGCCGCAAGGGCCGAATCGAAGGGAAGGGCATCGCGGTATTCTATGAACGCCCTGCGACAAGCCTTAGAGCGGCTAACAAAACTCTTCTGGCGTCGTTGCTGTGTCTTGTCGTACTGCTCGTACTGCCTGCGACACAGCGCCTAGCCAGAACCGCTTCGCTGAGTTTTGTTAGCCGCTCTTGTTGGCGTTGTCCGTTCCGTCGGCCCCGTTTGCCGCCGGGCCTGCCATTCACCTGCCACTCCATCCCACGCACCCATGCAACCCACCTCCACCTATCCCATCGGCACACCCGGCCAGCCCTGGGGCGCGGCAGAACGCGACCAGTGGCGCGCACGCCAGGTGCGCCAGCGCAGCTACGCCGACGACGTGCTCACGGCCATCGAGGCACTGCGGGGCCGGTTTGACGTGGAGATGTATGGCGACGTGATTTATGGCGACGCCCAGCACCCGGCAGAGCGCTTTCCCCTGCGGGCCCTGCGCAGCCGCGATTGGCAGCCCGGCCTGCCCACTGTGCTGGTCACAGGGGGAGTGCACGGCTACGAGACGAGTGGCGTGCATGGCGCACTGCGGTTTGTGGACACGCAGGCCGAGCGCTTTGCAGGCCGCGCCAACCTGCTGGTGGTGCCGTGCGTGAGCCCCTGGGCGTACGAGCGGTTTCAGCGCTGGAACTTTGACGCCATCGACCCCAACCGGTCGTTCCGCGACGGCTCGCCCGCACAAGAGTCCGCCGCCCTCATGCGCCTGGTGGCGCCACTGCACGGCCAGTTTGCCGCCCACATCGACCTGCACGAAACCACCAACACCGACGAATCCGAATACCGCCCCGCCGTGGCCGCGCGCGACGGCAAGGTGTTCGAGCCCGGCAGCATCCCCGACGGCTTTTACCTGGTGGACGACACTGACAACCCGCAGCCCGCCTTCCAGCAAGCCATCATCGAGGCCGTCAGCCGCGTCACACACATTGCGCCAGCGGACGAGAAAAACGAAATCATCGGCACGCCCGTGGCGGCGCCGGGCGTCATCCACTACCCGATGAAGCAGTGGGGCCTGTGCGCGGGCATCAGCGGCGCGCGCTACACCACCACAACGGAGGTCTACCCCGACAGCCCCCGCGCCACGCCCGAGCAGTGCATTGAGGCGCAGGTGGCGGCGGTGTGTGCGGCGGTGGAGTTTGTGCTGGCCGACTCCCAACACTGAGGGTTATGGCCCCCAGCGGCACGGCTTCGTATTTTTGATGCTTTCTTGGCGCTCGTTACCCAGCGCTTCCCAAAGCGCCCAGCAGCCGGGCGCTCACCTCGGCCTCATCCAGGGCCGCGAACGCCATGTTGTGCTGCTCCGTCAGCGGCCCATGGCCCGGCTCCATGCGGCCTGCGGCGTCGTAGCCCATGGCCTTGAACTTCCACACCCCGCCAACCAGCTTGAGCGAGCCCACATGCGCGCCATCGGCCGTGTGCACGGACACCACGGCGGCGTTGACGGGCAATAGCTGCAATGGCCCTGCCAGCGGGCCGGGCGGCACATGGGCGAAGGTGGGGGAGAACGGAGGCGTCATGGATGGGCTTTGCTGCTGCGGGAGCACTTTGGGATGAAATGGGCCTGTAGCGCTAGAAGGATATACGCTGGCAGCTATCAATAGAGGAGCGTTTTGGGCCGAGATAGCGCCCGAGTCAGAACGATGACCCCGGCTCGCTCAAAAACGCCAGCTCTTCGGCCGTGGAGGTGCGGCCCAGCACCGCGTTGCGATGCGGGTAGCGCCCAAAGCGGTCGATGATGGCCTTGTGCCGGCGCTCAAAGTCCAGGTTGTTTTCCATGCCCGGCTGCGCAAACAGCGTGAGGGCTTGCTCATGAATCACGGCAGATTCGCTGTGCATGTATGGCATGTAGGCAAACACGCGCTGCGCGGTGGGCAGGCTGCGGTCCTGCCCGCTGGCCACCAGCTCTTGCGCCAGAGCAAGCGCCAGCGCGTCTTGTGCAAAGGCGCGGGCGGTGTCGCGGTACACATTGCGCGAGAACTGGTCCAGCACCAGGATTTCTGCCAATCGGCCTTCTGGGGTGGCGCGCCAGGTGAACAGTTCACAGCGCGCTGCGGCCTCCAGCGTGGGGCCGAAGCGGGTGCGGATGGATTCGTCGAGGGCAGCGTCTTTGGCGAAGTGCTGCTGGGGAGTGAGTTCGGTGAACCAGAACTGGAGGACGTTTTGAGGCTGCATTCCACGAGGATAGCGCTGTAGCATGCGACCCAGGAGGGACAGTTCATTGGCTAACGGCAACAACCAAAAACTCGCAGTTCTCATTGATGCAGACAACGCGCAAGCGTCCGTCATCCAGGAGCTTCTGGCAGAAGTGTCTCGTTATGGCACGGCCACCATCAAGCGCGCTTATGGGGACTGGACCACGACCAATTTGAAGGGCTGGAAAGAAGTGCTGCACAAGTTGGCGATTCAGCCCATCCAGCAGTTTAGTTACACCAGCGGTAAAAACTCTACAGATGCCTCGCTCATCATCGACGCGATGGACGTGCTGCACGACAACACGGCCGACGGTTTCTGCCTGGTCAGCAGCGATAGCGATTTCACCCGCCTAGCTACCCGCATCCGGGAGGAAGGCAAGGTCGTCTACGGATTTGGTGAGCGCAAGACGCCAGAAGCCTTTGTGGCTGCGTGCGACAAATTCATCTACACCGAAATCCTCAGGACAGAGCCCACGCCAGCCAAGGATGCACCCAAGGCGGAGGCGGTTGCCGTGGCAGATGTGCGGACCCTACAGCCCTTGATCATTGCCGCCATCGATGCCAATGCGCGCGAAGACGGCTGGGCTGCGTTGGGTGGAGTAGGGAGCCACATCAGCAAGATCAACCCTGCTTTTGATGCCCGCAACTATGGCTTCAAGAAACTCAGTGAATTGGTGCGTTCACTGACCTATCTGGAGGTCAAGGAACTGCCACTAGTCAGGCCGGATGGAGTGACCTTGTCGAACGTGCAAATCCGGATCAAACGGGTTGCGTAAGGAATTTGGCGAGTTGCTTTGTGTGGACGCGCGGGCCGATGAACTCCTCGCGGAGTGCGCCACCATGCCGAGCCAACTCACCTTCACAGACCAAATCGGCATCCAGCGCTTGATGGATAAGCGCTGCCAGCTATCGAAATGAAAGCAAACTAAAGCGAGATTGCTGCTACTTGCACCCACAGCGGGTGCGCCCGGCTCATACGGTGACCGCCTCGCGCAGCACCTGGTCCCGAAAGCTGGCGGGCAGGCTGTTGGGGGTGAGCACATCCACCTCCATGCCCAGCAACTGCTTCAGTTCAAACCGGATCGCGCCAATGTCCATCAGCGTGGTTTGCGCGGTTGGCTCTACCAATAGGTCCAGGTCGCTGTCGGCTGTGTCGTCCCCATGCAGCGCCGACCCAAACACCCGCACGCTGCTCACGCGGTGGCGCAGTGCGATCTCGCGGATTTGCGAGCGGTGCAGGGACAGGGCTTCGGAGGGGCGCATGGTTTGGAGTGTAGCGGCGGTGCTTGTTAATGGAGAAAATTGGACTCTAGCGCTTTCAGGGATTACGCTAGATGCTACTAAAACGATAGCAAATGATCGCCTGAAAAGATGATCTCGCGGTGGCGGTTGATGCCGTCCAGCACATAGGGATTGCGCACCGCACCGGGCTCCACCAGATCCACGCCCCGGCCTAGCAGGGCCTCAAGATCGGCCTTTGCGCTAAAAATCGCGTGGAGCCCGGGTTCAACGCCCGGCGCAAACTCCACCAGAAAGTCGGCGTCGCTGCGGTCTGGGTCAAAGTCAGTGGTCCGCGCCGCCGAGCCAAACACCTCCAGTCGCTGAATGCCGTAGCGCTGGCAGATGGCGGCAATACCGGGGCGATGTTGGGCGATGGCGGGGTGCATGCTGGTCCTTCCGATCAGGTGCTGTGCTTGAAGCTTGACTGCGAGGCTGCCTCGGTGCGCTTGCGCAAATACTCTTCCGGGCTTTCACGCAGCACTTTGCCGTTTTCTTCTACCACCTGTAGGTGTTTGTCCGACGGGCATTTTCGGCAGCACGTAAACCTGTGCGTGAGAGGGCTGCCAATGCGGCCTGGGCGGGGCCGAATTCGGATGTGGGTCCGCGATGATGCTCATGGATTTACTCGGTAAAAGGCAAGACCTGACCCCGCTCGCGCGCTGCGCAGGCTGCGATCCTGCCCGCTGGCCACAGGGCCAGCGCGTCTTGCGCAAAGGCGCGGGCGGTGTCGCGATACACATTGCGCGAGAACTGGTCCAGCAGCAACACCTCCGCCAGCCTCTCCTTGGGCGTGTCGCGCCAGGTAAACAGTTCGCACTGCGCCGCAGCCTCCAGCGCGGCGCCGAAGCGGGTGCGGATGGCTTCGTCCAAGGCAGCATCTTTGGCGAAGTGCTGCTTGAGGGTTAGCTCGGTGAACCAGAAGTGAGGATTTGAGAGGATTGCATCTTGAATTGAAAAAGTAACGTTCCAAGTGCAATCGAGGGTCGGAAGTTCCTTTGGCGAACGTTTTTCTCGAAAAGAGAGTTATCAGGCGACTTTCTTCGTCTGAGGGATAACGTCATCACAAACGATCAAGTCTTGACTGAAAAACATAACTTCATTGCCTACATACCGCCGTTGGGCCGTGTAGTTGAGTCCGTATGTCTTCGTATTCACTAGCTGGTACATAGTGCGTATTTCATCTACGTTGTCATAAGACACCACCCAATGCCGTTTGAAACCTTTAGCCTTGATAGTTTTAGCGATAGCAACGTGATCGTCGTGCTCGTAATAGTTGCGGTACAGCCCCTTGCCTTTGACGTAGTAAGGAGGATCAAGATAGATCAACGACTCTCTAGGAAGAAACTCTTTGCATCGCTTCAGAAGAGTCAAAGAATCTTCGCTATACACGGTGATGTCTTTCGAACGTTTAGCGATCGCTTCAATCCTGGCGGCTATGACTTCCTTTCTGAAACGGGCGTCCAGTTTGTAGGCACCTTCTTGTCTCTTCCCGCCAATAACGCCCGCTTTCAATATGCCAGAGCGGTTGGTTCTGTTCATAAACAACGTGGCAAACCCCTTCTCGACCAAGCTAGCTTGGCCGTCTTCACGGAGTACAGAGCGCCACTTAAACCATTCTTCGATGGTAATAGGTGTCGATGCAAGCAGCTCAAGCAACTCCTCAGAATGCTGTGTTACAGCGACCCAAAACGCAAATACTGCGGGATCTGCGTCGTTGATGTGAATGTGACCCGCATGACCCTGAAACAAGAGATCGAGAGCAACCCCTGCCCCGCCTGCGTAAGGTTCCAGGTAATGCCCACCCGCAACTCCATTGACCTCCATCAATTTGGCAATGAAAGGTGCAAAAGGCGCTTTACCACCAGGGTAGCGAAGTGGGCTGTATAGCCTATTAGAGAACATTGGGCACCTTCTTCAGTTTGACTTCCAGTGTTGCTAGTTTGGCATCGTCCACGGCGTAGCCGTTCTTCATGATATCGAATAATGCAGCTTTGAAGTTTTCTAAGAAAGCGTTAGTTGCCTTTGGATTATTTTCTACCCAATGACGCCACGCACTGAACGGTTTAACACTCGTGGAAATCAGCAATTGGAAATCTTCAGAATTGTAAAAATTCTTGAAAATGTCCCGTTTTGTCTTGTTGCCGCTGTAAGCAGCGAGGCGCTCCTCTAGATCAACAATGTTTCCACTGATACCCAACTCCCTAATTGCCTCGCGCCCAGCTGAATTGGTAAAGACATCACGAGAAAACTGCAAGTCGTTTTCCCAAAAAGCATCATCAGGTGGCAGGTTGTATAGATGTTCGAAGATTAGTTGATCTGGAGGTAAATCACCCGGGAGCAATACGACAGTTTTAAACCCTTTTCCCTTTAAGAGGGGCCTGGCGTCAGCATCCAAACAAACAACACTGTTTGCGGCAAATTCCGGGACCTTCTTGTCAAGAAGATATACGTAATTTGGGCAGCCCATTTTGATGCCCGACATTTGATTTAGAAATTTCTTTATTGGCTGTCGGTAGATTAATGCCGAGAAGAAATCTTCCGCCTCTTTGTCCTCAAAATAGACATTAACGCTGGGTAGCGTGGCGGTTCGTCCAGCGCTTACAGTTCTCGTGTGGATGTCGGCGCTGATCTTCGCCCAAGACCAGTCCTGCATGACCTGAACTGATCCATATGTATTGCTCAAATAGATTGTTTTAAATTTCTTGCTATGTTCATGCTGACTCTGCTCATATGCGTACTCAATCATTACAGGTGAGTGAGATGTCATAACAACTTGCAGATTGAGCTTTCTGCATTCACGTTCAAGAATCTTCAGCAGGTTGACTTGCGCAGTTGGAAATAGGCCAGCATCAGCTTCATCAATCAGCAGCAAACCGCCTTTGTAGTCTGCATATTCAGCTTTGAGTTTTTTAAACGACAGGAGCGCCATGATGATCTGACCCGCATTGTCTTCACCAGCGGAAACTGACTCATGGTTGTAGTTGTCACCATGGGCTACGGCGGAATTGATTGTTCCGTGCGTGCCGGTGGCCTTGGTTGAGCTCCGGTTGAGTAATTCGTTGGTCAGAGAAATGAATTCCTGCTCATGGGCTTTCAGATAATCGAAATCTATTGCTTTGTAGTCACGATCTGCAATCGGATAAAGCCGCTTCAAGCTCAAGAAAATCACAGGATGTGTGAAATTTCTACTGGTGTTCCCGGTGGCGATACTGTTTTTCCTGATGACCGGGCGTGGCAGTATTTTCTTCGTTTCATTTTCGGTAACGCCGCGAGTCATCAGTTCCAAATTGGCTGTTGCGGCTTGGTTGGTGTAACCATCATGCATATGGATGACGGCGGACAGCGATCCCGGTACGTCAAATTTCTCAGAAATTCTGATATGTTCTTTGTACTGAGACTTGAAACCTTGACCGCTGATTTGTTTGAAATCGCGAAGACTTGCGCCGGTGACATAGTTTTTTTCAAAACTAAAAATTTGCGCCGCGATCCCAAGGATTGAGGACTTGGATGTCCCATTTTTTCCGCAAATAACAGTGATGTAGTTACCGAACTCAACTTCGACGCCATTTAGCGCGCGAAATTTCTCGATTGTTATTTTTTTGAGTTGTGTCCCTGCCATGCTGCCTCCCCTTGGTCTTATTGAAATTTCCGTTCAATCATGCACGAAGGACGTGTTTGATTGCCTACTAAGTCCGCTTCGGGTCGAACTCCGTCAACATTCCAAATCAAAAAGGCCAGCAAACTTTTTGCTTTGCTGGCCTTTTTATTACTTCACGGGAAATCACTTCCCCCAAGAATCCTTCAATCCCACCGCAAAGTTAAACACCGGCTTCCCTACCAAGTGGTCCATACGATCCGCCACAAAGTACCCATGCCGCTCAAACTGAAACTTGTCATCTGGCTTGGCATTGGCCAATGACGGCTCCACGATGGCCGTCACCACCTTCAGGCTGTTCGGGTTCAGGCTTTCGATGAAGTCCTTGCCGCCCGCGTCGGGCTGGGCGTCCAGGAACAGCCGGTCGTACATGCGCACTTCGGCGTTCACGCCGTCGGCCACGCCCACCCAGGTGATGGCGGCTTTGACCTTCACGGTGTCGGCGCCGGGGGTGCCGCTTTTGGTGTCGGGCACCACGGTGGCCAGCACTTCGGTGATGGTGCCGTCAGCGTCCTTGGTGCAGCCGGTGCATTCGATAACGTAGCCGCCCTTCAGGCGCACCTTGTTGCCGGGGAACAGGCGCTTGTAGCCCTTGGGGGGCACTTCTTCAAAGTCTTCGCGCTCGATCCAGACTTCCTTGCCGATGGTGAAGTGGCGCACGGGGCTTTCCACGCCTTCGGGTGGGTGGGGCAGGGCGGGCAGGCTGCAGGGCTCCAGGTGGCCTGCGCCCATCACGTCGTCCCAGTTGGTCAGCACCAGCTTGACGGGGTTGAGCACGGCCATGCCGCGGTGGGCCTTCAGCTCCAGGTCTTCGCGCAGGCAGCCTTCCAGGGTGCTGTAGTCGATCCAGCTGTCGGATTTGGTCACGCCAATGCGTTCGGCAAAGGTCTGGATGGCGGCGGGCGTGTAGCCACGGCGGCGCAGGCCGACGATGGTGGGCATGCGGGGGTCGTCCCAGCCGCTGACCTTGTGGTCGTACACCAGCTGGGCGAGCTTGCGTTTGCTGGTGATGACGTAGGTGAGGTTCAGGCGCGCAAATTCGTACTGGCGGGGGGGCGGGCTGGCCAGCAGGCCGCCTTCGGTCAAACGTTCCAGCAACCAGTCGTAGAAGGGGCGCTGGTCTTCAAACTCCAGCGTGCACAGGCTGTGGGTGATCTGCTCCAGCGCGTCCTCGATGGGGTGCGCGTAGGTGTACATGGGGTAGATGCACCAGGTGTCGCCCGTGTTGTGGTGCGTGGCGCGGCGGATGCGGTAGATGGCCGGGTCGCGCATGTTGATGTTGGGGCTGGCCATGTCGATCTTGGCGCGCAGCACCATCGATCCGTCTTCGTGCTGGCCGTCCTTCATCTCGCGGAAGATGCGCAGGTTCTCTGCCGGGGTGCGGCTGCGGAAGGGGCTGTCCACGCCGGGCTTGCTGAAGTCGCCCCGGTTTACGCGCATTTGTTCGGCGGTCTGTTCGTCCACGTAGGCGTGGCCAGCTTCGATCAGGTATTCGGCCGCGCGGTACATGAAGCCGAAGTAGTCGCTGGCCTGGTAGGGGGCAGCGCTGCCGGGTGCCTGGCCGATCTGTGTCCAGTCAAAACCGAGCCACTTCACGGCGTCGATGATGCTGTTGACGTATTCGGTGTCTTCTTTTTCGGGGTTGGTGTCGTCAAAGCGCAGGTGGCACACGCCGCCGTAGTCGCGCGCCAGGCCAAAGTTGATGCAGATGCTCTTGGCGTGGCCCACGTGCAGGTAGCCGTTGGGTTCGGGCGGGAAGCGGGTGCGGATCTTGGCGGGGTCGGGCTGGCCGGCCGTGTGGTGGGCGGCGTCGCCGGGGGTGCCAGCCCAGCGGCGGGTGGCGTAGGTGCCTTTGTCCAGGTCGTGTTCGATGATCTGGCGCAAAAAATTGCTGGGCTTGACGGTTTCAGGGGCCGCAGAAGTGGCAGTGGCGGCGGTATTGGCGGGGGAGGGGGTGCTCATCCAGCCATTTTAGGCGGCGGTTTCGTGACGGTTTACGCATTAAAACCAGCGCGTGTACGTTCAGACACAACGTAAAGACGATTTTGTGCCATCCTTTTAGGCACTTGGTGCGTTGTGTACCGGTGAGGCGTGTCCTTTTGGCTGGCCGCCCTCATTCACTAGGAGATTTCCATGACGAAAACCCGTTCTGTTTCTACTGCGGCCGCTGTGGCGGGTGTGGCGCTGGCCCTGTTGGCCGGTGCTGGCTCCGCCCAGGCCCGCGATGTCAATTGGTCTGTGGGCATTGGCGTGCCCGGCGTGGTGGTGGGTGCCAGCAATGGCTACTACGCCCCCGCCCCGGTGTATGTGGCACCGCCCCCACCGGTGTACTACGCTCCCCCTCCACGCCCTGTGTACTACAACGCTCCCCCGGTGTACTACACGCCACCCCCAGCGGTGTATTACGGCGGTTATGGCTACGGCCACCGCCACCACGGGCACGGCCACGGTCGCCACTGGGACCGTTGATCAGCCCCCAACGGCTGGTTTGTCACCAACCTCTTGGGCGCGAGTCGCTCACAGGCAGCGTTGCACAGGCTGCCTTTTACAGCGGTCCTTCGGGGCCGCTTTTTTATTGGGGCGGACCCTGCGCTGGGGCGCCGCATAATCCCGCACTCTGGCCTGCCAGCGTGGCAGGCGCATTGCCCCGGAGACTTTGTCTGTGACTGCCAATAAAACCGTTTTTGTCCTCAATGGCCCCAATCTGAACCTGCTGGGCACGCGCGAGCCTGCCGTTTACGGCGCGGCCACCCTGGCCGATGTGGAAAAGCTCTGCACCGACGCCTGCAACCGCCACGGTTTTGCGCTGCGTTTTCACCAAAGCAACCACGAAGGCGCGCTGGTGGACTGGATTCACGAGGCGGGCCGCCTGCACGCAGCGGGCGAGCTGGCGGGCGTGGTCATCAACGCCGGGGCCTACACCCACACCAGCATTGCACTGCACGATGCCATCAAGGGCACGGGCATCACCCTGATCGAGCTGCACATCAGCAATGTGCATGCGCGCGAGGCCTACCGCCACCATTCGTACATGGCAGCCGCCGCCAAGGCGGTGATGTGTGGCTTTGGCGTGCTGGGCTATGGCCTGGCGATTGACGGGCTGGCGCAGTTGCTGGCCCAGCAGCCAGCGGCCTGATGGCTGGGCGCGGGGGATTCCACGGCCATGGCCCCGCTGCCCCTGCAAGTTTCTGAGGACGAGGTTGAAATCACCGCCATGCGCGCGCAGGGCGCGGGCGGGCAAAACGTCAACAAGGTGTCCAGTGCCGTCCACCTGCGGTTTGACGTGGTGGCGTCGTCGCTGCCCGAGGGCGTGAAGGAGCGCCTGCTGGCCCTGCGCGACACCCGCATCACGCAAGACGGTGTGCTGGTCATCAAGGCCCAGCAGTACCGGAGCCAGGAGCAAAACCGTGCCGATGCCCTGGAGCGGCTCAATGCGCTGGTCAACAGCGTGGCCGTGCCGCCCCGCGTGCGCCGGGCCACCAAGCCCACCTATGGGTCGAAACAGCGGCGCTTGCAAAGCAAAACGCAGCGGGGCGAGACCAAGGCACTGCGGGGCAGGGTGCGCGACGGCTCCTGACCTGCGGGCCAGAGCAGGCCTGCGTAGGGGCTGGCGGGCGTTGCGCGCTGTGCGCCAAGGCGCTGTCAATGTTTGATTGGCATCATCCGTAGAACAATCTGTCTGCCTTGCAGGGCTTGGTATCACGGGCTATCAGTCCTACATTCATGGTGTTCCTTGTTGGAGTTGTCATGTCTGCCTCTGCCCAAGCCCCCGTTCCTGTTTCTGCCGCAGTCCCCGCGCTGTTTGTGTCGCATGGTGCGCCCTTGTTTGCGCTGGATGCGGGCACCACCGGCCCTGCGCTCACGCAATGGGGCCAGAGCCTGAAGTCGCAGTACCCCGGCCTGCGTGGCGTGGTGGTCATGTCGCCGCATTGGATGGCGCGCTCGGTGCAGGTGATGACCGGGCCGCAGCCTGCCACCTGGCACGACTTTGGCGGATTCCCTCCCGCGCTGTACCAGCTGCAGTACCCCGCTCCAGGCTCACCCGCTTTGGCGCAGGAAGTTCTGGGTCTGTTGCAGGCCGCTGGTGTGGCGGCCCAGGGCGATGCCGCGCGTCCCTTTGACCACGGCGCCTGGGTGCCGCTGATGCACTTGTTCCCGCAGGCCGACGTGCCTGTGGTGCAGGTGGCGCTGCCCGTGGGCGCGGGCCCGGCCGATGTGTATGCACTGGGAGCCGCCTTGCGCAGCCTGCGCAGCCAGGGCGTGCTGGTGGTGGGGTCGGGCAGCATGACGCACAACCTGGCCGAGTTTTTTGGCGGCGAGCGCGCGCCCGCGCCCTATGTGCTGGAGTTCAGCCGCTGGATCGAGGACGCTCTGGCCCGTGGGGACATGGCAGCACTGCTCAACTACCGCAGCCAGGCGCCTCACGCCCACCGCGCACATCCGACCGAAGACCACTTTTTGCCGATCTTCTTTGCACTGGGTGCAGCAGGCGACGACCTGCACGCAAACTACTTGAGCCGCGAGGTGATGTACAGCATGCTGTCGATGGACGCTTTTGCCCTGGAGCCGGCGCACTGACACGGAACTCCTTGCATTCCACCCGTTTTTGGCCCTAAACCATTCGAGGCGCACATATATGCTTACCTTGCCGCTCACATTTTTGCAGCGTCCCGCTGCCGCCACCGCACCTCGGCCCTGGCTGCTGGTGCTGATGCATGGCGTGGGCAGCAACGAGCAGGACCTGTTCAGTCTGGCCCCGCAGATCCCAGACCGGTTTCATGTGCTGAGCCTGCGGGCGCCGTTTCGCATGGGGCCGGGCTCACACGCGTGGTTTGATTTCTCCATCGAGCCCAGCGGCGAGCGCACCATCAACGAAGAGCAGGAGGCGCAAAGCCGCGCCCTGGTGGCCCAGGCGGTCGAGTCTGCCGCCGAGCAGCTGGGCATTCCGCCCGAGCGGGTGGTGGTGGGCGGCTTCAGCCAGGGCGGCATCATGGCGCTGTCGCTGTTGCTCACCCGGCCCGCGTTGATGCATGCGGGCCTGGTGTGGCACAGCCGCCTGCTGCCGCAGGTGGTGCCGCTCACCGCACCTGCAGATGCGCTGCGCGGCAAGCAACTGTGGCTGAGCCACGGTACCCACGACAACGTGATCCCGCTGGCCAACGCCCAGGCCATCGCCCACCACATGGCGCCACTGCCGGTGACGGTGACGTACCGCGAGTTCCCCAGCGCACACGAGATTCGCCCCTCCGAGTTGGCCGCCACCGTGGCCTGGCTGGAGTCGCTGTCCACCACACCGACGGCGTTTTAAGCAGGGCATTCTCCCGGGCCGGCCCCGGGGCGGGCTACATCGCGTTACCGGGGTCTGGGTGTGCGGTTGTCCAATCGTGCACGCCCCATGTGGGACTGAGAGGGAACGACTGACGCCATGGAGGCTCGGACAAGGGTTGTTCCCGTGTTGAAGGAGAGCCCATGCCCGATCAAGACACCGCAGAATTCCGCCCCGCGCCAGAGCGCACCTCCGCCGCACTCTGGGTCTTGCTGGCCGCGCTGGTGTGCGCCGTGGCGGCTGGCGCGGCATGGTGGTTCTGGCTGCGGCCGGTGGAGCTCGCATTGGCGCCACCCCCTGTGGTGGCCGCTCCACCAGCACCGGCAGCGCCCACGCCCGCTCCCGAGGCGTCGGGGCCGCAGAACCCGGTGGATGCGCTGGCACCGCCCGACGCTGCCTTGCCTGCGCTGGCCGAGTCCGACGCCCGGGTGGCAGAACTTTTGGCCCAGCTGCTGGGCCGCGACAAGCTGGCGGTGTTTCTGCAGACCGATGGTTTTGTTCGCCGCGTGGTGGCTACCGTAGACAACCTGGGGCGTGCCCACGCGCCATCAAGCATGTGGCCGGTGCAACCTACGCCGCAGCGGTTTGTGGTGGATGGCACTGGCGACGCGCCCACCACCGTTGCGGCGGGCAATGCCGCACGCTACAGCACCTTCTTGGCGTTTGCTGAAGCGGTACCGATGGAGGCCGCCGTGGCGCTGTACGCGCGGCTGTACCCGCTGTTTCAGCAAGCGTATGAAGAGCTGGGCTACCCCCGGCGCTACTTCAACGACCGCCTGGTGGCGGTGCTGGACCAACTGCTGCTGGCGCCCGAGCCTGCGGGCCCGTTGCAGGTCAAGCTCACGCCCGTGAACACCGAAGTGCCCAACCTGCGGCCCTGGGTGCGCTACGAGTTTGTGGACCCCGCGCTGGAGGCGCTGCCCAGCGGTCAGAAGATCCTGCTGCGCATGGGTCCCGCCAACGAGGCGCGTGCCAAGGCGCTGATCCGCGAGCTGCGCAAGCGCGTGGCCACGAGCGGCGTGGCGCGCAAATAGCGTTCGCTGCGCTGCCGTGCATGCTTAGGCGCTGGGCAAAGGCAGGGCGGTCTTGTAGCGCACCTGCTTGAGTGCGAAGCTCGACCGGATCTTCTCCACGCCCGGAATGGGCGACAGCTGCTCCAGAATGAAACGCTCCAACGCCCCAATGTCGGCAAGCGCTACCCGAATCAGGTAGTCGCTGTCGCCGCTCATCAGGTAGCACTCCATCACCTCATCGTGTTCGGCAATGCGGCGTTCAAAGTCGGCCAGGGCCTCCTTGCTTTGCGCCTTGAGGCTGATGCTGATGAACACATTCAGGCCCAGTCCCAGCGCCGTTGCATTGGCCAGCGCCACATAGCGGCTGATGACGCCTGCTGCCTCCAGTGCTTTCACCCGCGCCAGGCAGGGCGAGGGCGACAGGTGCACGCGCCGCGCCAGTTCCACGTTGGACAAAGATCCATCGGCCTGCAGCTCGGCCAGAATGCGCAAATCGAGGGTATCCAGTTTCATATGCCGCAGTTTATGGCTTTGGCGGCATAAAGTGCTATAGGTGTGCGGCACGAAAGGCAAAACGGCAACTCATTTGGAGCCAGCCTCGCTACAGTGGCATCCATGAACGCCCTCACACCCCACGCCCTGCTGCAACAAGCCACCGGCGCCCCCCTGGACGCCGACCCCGAAGAAACCGCCGAGTGGCGCGATGCCTTCCTGGCACTCGTCGCCACCGAAGGCCCCGAGCGAGCGCGGCACATGCTGCAGGAGCTGGTGCGGGTGGCGCGTGCGCAGCGCATTGGCTGGCAGCCCGACCTGAACACGCCGTACGTGAACACCGTGGCGGTGCAGGACCAGCCTGTGTTCCCGGGTGACCTAGCCATCGAGGAGCGTGTGGCTTCCATCGTGCGCTGGAACGCGCTGGCCATGGTGGTGCGCGCGAACCAGGCGTATGGCGAGCTGGGTGGGCACATTGCCAGCTACGCCAGTGCTGCGGATCTTTTCGAAAGCGGGTTCAACCATTTCTTTCGTGCCCGTGAAGGCCTGGGCGAAGGGCAGCACCGGGGCGACCTGGTGTTCTTTCAACCGCACAGCGCGCCCGGCGTGTATGCCCGCGCCTTCCTGGAAGGGCGCCTGTCCGAGCAGGACCTGATGCACTACCGCCAGGAACTGACGGCGCCGGGTGCAGGCGCGCAGGGCCTGTCGAGCTACCCGCACCCCTGGCTGATGCCCGACTTCTGGCAGTTCCCCACGGGCTCGATGGGCATCGGCCCTATCAGCAGCATCTACCACGCACGCTTCATGCGCTACCTCACGCACCGCAACCTGCTCAACTGCGCGGGGCGCAAGGTGTGGGGCGTGTTTGGTGACGGCGAGATGGACGAGCCCGAGAGCATGAGCGCGCTGACCCTGGCCGCGCGCGAGGGCCTCGACAACCTGGTCTGGGTGGTCAACTGCAACCTGCAGCGCCTGGATGGCCCGGTGCGTGGCAACGGCCGCATCATCGACGAGCTGGAGCGCTTGTTCGCCGGCGCGGGTTGGAACGTGGTCAAGCTGGTGTGGGGCAGCGACTGGGACGGCCTGTTCGCCCGCGACCTGACCGGTGCGTTGGTGCGCACGCTCGAAGGCACGGTGGACGGCCAGATGCAAACCTTCGCGGCCAAGGACGGCCGCTTCAACCGCGACAACTTCTTCGGTCAGAACCCTGAGCTGGCGGCCCTGGCCCAGGGCATGACGGACGAGCAGATCGACCGCTTGAAGCGCGGCGGGCACGACCTGGTGAAGATCCATGCCGCCTACGCCGCAGCCGCTGCGCACAAGGGCCAGCCCACGGTGATACTGGCTCACACCAAGAAGGGCTACGGCATGGGCACTGCCGGCCAGGGCAAGATGACCACGCACAGCCAGAAGAAGCTGGACGAGACCGACCTCATCGAATTCCGCAACCGCTTCAATCTGCCGCTCAGCGACGAGCAGGCCACCAGCCTGGCCTTCTTCAAGCCCGCCGAAGACAGCTCGGAGATGCGCTACCTGCGCAGCCACCGCGACGCACTGGGCGGCTACCTACCGCGCCGCGAGACGGCGTGCGACGCGCTGCCCGTCCCATCCATCGATAGCTACGCGCAGTTCGCGCTGCAGGCCGATGGCAAGGAGATGAGCACCACCATGGCCTTCGTGCGCATGCTGGGCACGTTGCTCAAAGACGCCACGCTGGGCCCGCGCATCGTGCCCATCGTGGCCGACGAGGCGCGCACCTTCGGCATGGCCAATCTGTTCAAGCAGGTGGGCATCTACAGCAGCGTGGGCCAGCGTTATGCGCCCGAGGACATCGGCTCGGTGCTGAGCTACCGCGAGGCGCTGGACGGCCAGATCCTGGAAGAAGGCATCAGCGAGGCCGGCGCCATCGCAAGCTGGACGGCGGCCGCCACCAGCTACAGCGTGCACGGCCTGGCCATGCTACCGTTTTATATCTACTACTCGATGTTCGGCTTCCAGCGCGTGGGCGATGCCATCTGGGCTGCGGCGGACCAGCGTGCGCGCGGCTTCCTCTTGGGCGCGACCTCGGGCCGCACCACACTGGGCGGCGAGGGCCTGCAGCACCAGGACGGCAGCAGCCACCTGGTGGCCGCCACTATTCCCAACTGCAAGGCTTACGACCCGGCCTATGCGGGCGAGATGGCCGTCATCATCGACGCCGGCATGCGCGAGATGGTGACCGAGCAGCGCGACGTCTTCTACTACGTCACGCTGATGAACGAGAACTACGCCCAGCCCGACCTGCCCGCCGGTACAGCAGAGGGTGTGCTGCGTGGATGCTATATTTTCAGGAGCTATCCAGGCAATATACACCAGCGCGACAGCGCGATTTCGTCCAAAAGCGTCACCCTAATGGGCTCTGGCGCCATCCTGACCGAGGTGGTCAAGGCCGCAGAACAACTTGCCAGCGAGGGCGTGGATGTGACCGTGCTCAGCGTCACCAGCTGGAGCGAACTGGCCCGCGACGGCGTGGCCTGCGAGCAGCGCTGGCTGGCGGGCGATGCCCAGCCTGCTCCCGCATGGCTGACTCAGCAACTGGCCACGACCCGTGGACCAGTGATCGCCGCCACCGACTACGTGCGCGCCGTGCCGGAAACCGTGCGCGCCTTGGTGCCGGAGGGGCGGCGGTTCGTCACCCTCGGCACCGATGGTTTTGGCCGCAGCGACACCCGCGCGGCGCTGCGCCAGTTCTTTGACGTAGATGCGCAGGCCGTGGCGCACGCAGCGCGACGCACACTGTCTGCGGGCTGACGGCCGCACGGGACACCCGCGCGCCGCGCCGGCGCCACCTTGCAGGCCCACGGTGTGGCGCTGGCGCTGCTGCCAGGTGATGTCCCTGTTGCGCAGCGGCATCCCCTTCCTACAATGGGTTACATACTGATTGGAGGGCGCCATGGCCGACATCACCTGGGACCACAGTCCCCCGACCACCTGGAACGCCATGGTCAACGGCCACGCCGTGTGCTCTGTCAAACGCAAGGACATTGGCGGGTGGACGGCTGCCTGGACGGACGACCGTCTGTGGCCCGCGCCCACCCACCTGCCCAGGGCGACGCCGCAGCCCACGCGTTTTTTTGGCAGCCTTGAAGAAGCCAAGCTGGCGGTAGAGCAGGTGCTGGCAGCCTGAAATTGGCCACGGCTGCGGCCAGGGTGCCGCAGTGTGAATCAATGCTATTTGTTTGATAGCTTATTGCGCAATACCAGCAAGCGCTGGAGGCTGAAAATTGCCAAAGTATGGCGCGTGAGGCATGGTGTTGCCTTCAGCCGACCAGCAACGCGCCGAGGCGTGCCAGGTTCACGCCGCCGCTGCTGATGACCACGCCCACACGCTGGCCGCGCAGCTCGACGCGCATCTCGCTTGCCGCTGCAAAGCCCAGGCACCCTTGGGTTCCACCACCGGGTGCATGCGCTCGGCAAAAAATGGACATGCCGTCCACCAGTTGCTCGTCCGTCACCGTGAGGATGTCGTCCGTATCGCGCCGGATGATGGCAAAACTGATTTGCCCCAGGTGCTACGTCTGCGCGCCATCGGCAATCGTCTTGGTCCTATCGATGTGCGCGATGGCCCCGGTGCGCCAGGACTGTTGGCCGTCGTTGCCCGCAGCGGGCACTACGCCGTAGAGCTTGCAGCGGGGCGGCAGGGCCCGCGTGGCCAGTGCCGCGCCCGACAGGAGCCCGCCGCTGTCCAGGCACACGAACAGCGCGTCGAGTGCGCCGACTGCCTCGAACAGCTCCTTCGCCGCCGTGCCGTGCCCTGGCCTGCCAGCACGTCGGCATGGTCGAACGGGGGAATCACTTTGAGGCCGTACTGCGGCGCCACGGCGCGGGTGCTCTGTTCGCGGTCCTCGATGTAGCGGCCATAGAGCACCACCGTGGCGCCATACCCCTGAGTGGTGGCGACCTCGGCGGCGGGCACCTCCCGCGGCATGACGATGGTGGCCGGAATGCCCAGCTCTCGCGCTGCGAGAGCGATGCGCTGGGCGCGGTTGTCGGACGAAAGCGCCACCACACTCGCCTTGCGCCGGGCTGCATCGATGCGATAGAGCACGGTGAACGCCCCCCGGAACTTGAAGGCGCCCATGCGCGGCATGGTTCTCGCACTTGGAGAGCACCTGCGCACCCCATTCCGCGTCGATGCTGCGCGAGGCGAGCATGGGGCGGTGGGCGTGCCCTGCGATGCGGCCGGCTGTGGCCACCACGTCGACGTAGGTGTGCAGGGCCGTGGGGGCGCGATGGGAGTCTTCGTTCAGGGGGCTCAGTGCGAGTGAAGAAGGCGTTGGCGGCCGCGCCTAGCGTGTCAGGGCAGCTTCACGGCCGCCAATGCGTTTGAGGTGGAGAGGTACAGCGTAGACCCATTCACTGCGATGCCCGTGGGTTCGTCGATGAAGCCCGGCAGCGGGCCGGCCGCGAAGCCCTTGTTCCAGCGCTGGCCTACTAGGGTGCTCACCTGGCCGTCGGCGCCGATCTTGCGCACCACGCGGTTGCGCGGATCGGTCACGTAAACGTTGCCGCTGGCATCGGCGGCCAGCCAGGCGTGGGAGTCCGAGATGGCTGCGCCGGTGTCCACGGTCAACTGCGCCGAGGCCACCGGACCGTCCACCAGCGCTGGCGGCAGGTCCGGGCGCCCCGCAATCGTGCTCACCACCCCGGCGGGCGTAATCTTGCGGACGGTGGGGCCGATGCCCGTGATGTTGTGGTAGCGGCCGTCCACCACATAGACGTTGCCCGCGGCATCGATGGTCATCTGGCCCAAGGCCGAGAACTGCGCCGAGGCTGCCGGACCATCCGCGTGTCCGCGCGCGTTGGGATTCCCCGCAAACACGCTGACGGCGCCGGCCGGGGTGACCTTGAATACCACGCCCTGCAGGGAAACCGCATAGACGGTGCCGCCAATGTCGGCGACCATGCCAGTCAGTCCCTGCAGCAGAAAGCCCGGTATCGCGTCTAGCTGGGCGGAGAGGTCGGCATGCACAGTAACGTTGCCTGCAGGGGTTGTCTTGAGGATGCGCTTGAAGTCGAAAGAATAGATGTTGCCCGCTCCATCGATGGACAGCGGAGCCGAGCCGCAGAAGGCCACGTCGTTGATCGGACCTGTCATCTGTGCGCACGGGTTCTTGGCGCGGCCGAGGGTGGCCACCGTGCCATCGGATGTGACGGTGCGCAGCGCGGCGTTGTTGCGGTCGCGCACGTACAGCGTGCCTGCCTTGTCCACCGCCAGCGCGCCAGGGCTGTCAAAGCGCGCGGCGCTGCCGCGGCCATCGGTGTGCCCTGCCAGCGAGGCGGTGCCCACCTGCAGGTCGGGCGCGCCGGCGCGCGGAGCGCGGTAGACAACCGCATACGTTCGATAGGCGTCGGAGGGACCGTTTTCCGTGATGAGGAAGCGGCCTTCGGCGTCCACCGCCAGATGTTTGCCCGCACAGAAGGGTTGGGGCAGCATGTTGGGTCCAAAGCTGCAGTTGTCCGCGCGCCGCACGGTTGTGACGGAGCCATCGGCCGCGATCTCGCGCACGGGCGTGCCCTCATAGCGGTCCAGGACGAACACTCGGTTGGAGCGGTCTATCGCGATGGCCTGCAATGCACCAAATTTGGCCGCGCTAGCCGCTCCATCCACGTAGCCGGCGTTATTGAGAGCCACCGTGCCCGACAGCACTGTGGCCTGACCGTTGGGCGCGTACTTGCGCACCACATGATCGTTGGGATCTGCAGCGTACAGGGTTCCTGCAGAGTCGGTCGCCAGGTTGACGGGGTACAGGCGGTCTGGGTTGTAGCTCCCGAAGCCCGGAGTTGCGTACTGGCTGGCCCTGAAGATGACCGTTGTGACCACTCCTGCGGGCGTGATTTTGCGAATGGGATTGCCTGTCGGCGTCAGGGAGATGTCTTGCAAGGTTGGCGCCCATTCGGACACAAACACATTGCCCTCCCGGTCCACCGCAATGCTGGTTGGGCTGCACAGCGTGGCCGCCGTACCGGTGCCATCGGCGTTGCCGCACACGCCCACCTTACCGGCCAGCGTGGTGACGTTGCCCGCGGCATCGATCTTGCGCACCAGGTGGTTGCTGGCGTCTGCCACATAGGCGTTGCCGGCCGCATCCACCGCCACGGCCAGAGGGACATTAAAGCGGGCTGCAGTGCCCGCGGCATCCAGGTAGCGCGGCCCTTCGCTGCTGGCGTCGCTGCGGGTGGGACCTCCGCCCGCCCAGGTGCTGAGCTGCCCGGTGGGCGCTAGCCGGCGAATGGTCTGGTTTCCCGGGTCGGTAATCAGTACATCGCCGTTGGGTGCCAGTGCCATGCCGCCGCTTTCGGTACTGATCTTGGCCGCAGTGCCCAGGCCGTCCTGCGTTCCTGGCCCCTCGGTAGTGCCAGCCAGCAACGCCAGGGGCGTGGCGGGCGGAGGCGGAGGCGGCGGCGGCGGCGCATCACCCCCTGACCCTCCACCGCACGATACCAGCGCAGACATGGCCAGCGAGGTCCAGAGCGAGTGGGACAGCCGACGGCGGCTGCACGTGGATGAATCGGGCATGGTTGCGTACCTCAGGAATAACAATGAACGGGTGGGGTGCCGCCGCTGGCTAGCGTGCCGCAGCGATACTGCACAAGGATTGGCGGTGGCGCCATGGCTGCGGCACGCCCAGCGCTAGCGCGGTGCACGGCAGCTGGCTGCGGGTTGATCACGGCAACTGCACCTGCACCACCGCGTTCGGCATCGATATGTACATCATTGAATTGCGCACCGCGATTCCGGCCGGGCGATTGATGATGCCGGGCAGATCGCCTGCTGCAAACCCGTTCTTCCACAGCTGCCCCACCAGTGTGCTGACCTGACCGTCAGGGGCAATCTTGCGGATCACGCTGTTGACCGGATCTGTGACATACACGTTGCCCTTGCTGTCCACTGCGAGGCTGGCTGTCTCACCGGACGATGTGGAGCCCACCGTGAATTGCGCAGTTGCCGCGGGGCCATCAGCGTAGCCAGCAGCGGTGTTGGGATTGCCCGCCAACGTACTGACCATCCCGGCTGGCGTGATCTTGCGGATGGTGGGCCCGACTTTGACGTTGACAGCAGACAGGCCGTCGACCACATACAGGTTGTCTGCTGCATCGATGGTCATGTAGCCCGGCGCCGCAAATTGTGCTGCGGCCCCTTGCCCGTCAACATGGCCTATCGTGGCAACGGTACCTGCAAACAGCGTGAGGGCGCCATTCGTGTCAATCTTGAAAATTGCGCCCTTGAGCGTGGAAACGTAGACATTGCCTTTGCTGTCCGCTGCAATACCGGACGCATTGTTGCCCATGAATATGTAAGTGGACGTGGTCAGCAGCGACGTCAAGTCCGCCAGGAGTGTGACCTCGCAATTGCGCATCTTGAGGACGAGCGTCTCATGGACGGTATACAGGTTTCCAGCACTGTCGGTGGCCAGCGGGCCACCGTTGTACCGCAAGTACCCACTGGTCGGGCCCGAAAGAGCCAGAAATTCGCTGGCCATACCAGTGACTGCCGTGCAATGCCCGCCCGGCTTGCCCAAGGTGCGCACCAGGCCGTCTGCTTGCACTGTGCGGATGGTGTTGTTCCCTTTGTCCCGCGTCCACATGTTGCCGTTGTCCCGCACGTACAGAGACCCAGATGGGTTGAAGGCCAGCGCACCGGGCCGGTCAAAGCGAGCGCTACTACCCTGTCCATCTTCAGAACCTTCGGCGGAAGGCCGTCCCGCGACCATGGTTGAAGTGCCTTGCGGTGTGTAGCTGCGCAGCTGTGCGTACCTGTACGAGCCATCGTGGTACCCATATTCGGTGACGAGAAACTCGCCGCTGGCCTTGACGGCCAGTTGGGCTGCAGTACACAGAGTTCCTGGGGCGCCCACAGCTAAACCAGTTTGGGTGGTGCAAGACTTCGCACGAAAGAGCGTCGTCACAGCGCCATCGCTTGCAATACGACGGATGGTCGGGTAGCCCGTGTTGTCGGGGCCCAGGACGTGCAGGCGGTCTGCGGCGTCGAATGCCATGGCGCGGAAGGTGCGGAACTGCGCGGCAGAAGCCGTGCCGTCCGAATCCCCTTCATTACTCTGAGTTGCGTTACCAGATACCAAGGTGGCTTGCCCGTCGGCTGTGTACTTCCGGATTACGTGGTCGTTGGGGTCTGCGGCGTACAGCGTTCCCGTCGAGTCGGTCCCCAAGAGCACAGGGTCGTAGTAGTAGGTCGGTCCCCAAGGACCGGGCCGGGCGGTTGCGTACAAACTGGCTTTGCTGACCAACGTGCTCACTTCCCCTGCGGCAGTAATCTTGCGAATGGCGTTGGCTGCGGAGTTACCTTGTGCCACAAATACATTGCCAGCCTTGTCCACAGCGATGCTGCTGGGATTGCACAAGGTCGCGATGCCAGTGGGGCCATCTTGGTTGCCGCAGACGCCCGGTTTACCGGCCAGCGTGGTGACTTTGCCCGCTGCACTGATTTTGCGGACCAGATTGTTTCCTGTATCTGCAACATAGGTGTTTCCTGCCCCATCGACGGCGACTGCCATGGGTCTGCGGAAACGTGCGTCAGGGCCGTTACCGTCGGCAAAATTGACGCCAACCTCAGGTGCTGGACCTCCACCACCGGCCAAGGTGCTGATCTGGTCCTGGGTGGCACTCAGTTTGCGGATGCGATGGTTACCTGTGTCCGCTATGACGACGTCGCCTGATGTGGTCACCGCCATCCCACCCATGTCGACGTTGAAACGGGCTTCGCTGAGCGCTGCGCCATCCTGATTGCCGTCGCCATTGGGATCTCCAGCCAGGACTGATAGGGCTGTAGCCGGAACGGCTGGCGGCGATGGCGGCGGTGCAGGCGTTTCCACGGAGCCGCCAGAGCCCCCCCCGCAAGCGGTGACAGTGGTGGCTACCAACGCAACCAGCAGGCTGACGCGTCGCAGTCGTTCGTTGGATCTGATGTGCCCCATGAAACTCCCGTGGATGAATATTGATTGCTGAAAAAATGTAATGAAGCGAGTCTATGGGGCTTGTATTACTACTGCCAAGTAACAGTTGGTTAGTGCATATCGTTCACCAAGACTTGGCATGCCTGCAGCGGGTCGTTGCCCTATGTGCCATCAACGGTGCAGGCTTCGCGTAGCGCGCTGAAACGGGCCAGCCCAGGGGCTAGTGGCTATCGGTAGCGTTTGCAGCTGTGTCATGCCTGCGTCGGTTGCGTCTGCGACTGGCCCACCCAACGCATCCATGATGCGCACGGGCAATGCCCGAGGAGATGAGGCCACTGGTACCCGAAGGTCGCCCTCGCATAACCTTAGGCACCGGAGGCTGGTGTCAAAGCTGTGCATGGGCGGCCGCGTGGGAGTCGATGAGGCAGGCGACTGTGGCCTGTCTGCTCGCTTATCGCCAAGCCCGCTTCCTGATGGCGGTATGGCCCCGCAATGGCATCAGGGCAGCTTGATAGCGGCCACCGCGTTTGACGTTGTCACGTAGAGTGTGGAGCCTTGCGCCGCAACCCCAACGGGCCGGTTGACCATGCCTGGCAAATCGCCGGGGGTAAAACCCTAACGAGTCCGTTGCCCCGCCAGCGTGCTCACACTGCCATCCGCGACGGCAATTTTACGCACCACACTATGAACGGAGTCCCTGACGTACACATTTCCTTGGTCGTCTAGTCTCAGGCGAGCACTTTGCATTGAACCGAAGCCAGGCTGAGATACCGTCAGGCGGGCATCTGCCCGGCTCCCGTCCACCAGGCCCGGTGCTTCGGTCGCAGAGCCAGCGATGGTACTGACCACTCCGGCAGGCGTGATCTTGCGCACGGTGGGGCCAACACTGTTATCGTCACCCATGCCGTCGATGACGTACAGGTTGTCTTTGGAGTCGATGGCCATGTTGCCGAGCCTGGAAAAACGGGCGGTGTTCCCTTGTCCATCGGCGTGCCCCAATGCGCGCAGGGCCCCTGCAAACACCACAGGCTCGCCAACCAGGGGAATCTTGACAATGGCACTCCCCGAAGCGGCCGCCGCGTACACGTTACCAACGCTGTCGACAGCGATGCCTGCGATGTTGTCGTTGGCTCGCATCTGCGGGTCGTACATCAGGGCAGCAAGATCTGCTACCAAAACGACATCGCCGGCCGGTGTCGCTTTGACGATGCGGGCGGCATTGGGCACATAGAGGCTTTCAGCGGCGTCTACCGCCAGCATTTGAACAAAGCAGAAGCTCAATTCGGAAACCTTACCACCCGATGACGCGCAAGGCTTGCCCGATGCTCCCAGGGTACGAGTGACCCCTGTGGGTGAAACAACGCGGATCACATTGTTCCCAGTGTCCGCTACATACAGCTTGCCTGCCTTGCCTGCGGCAAGTCCCGATGGCATATAGAACCGAGCCGCCGCGCCTGTGCCATCAGCGAAGCCGACGCCCGTCGTGGAACCGGCTACCACACTGGAAGATGCTCCATCGGAGGTGAAACGGCGGATGAGCGAGTATTGCTGAATCGGACTTCCAGTGATGGATGGCGACTCGTTCACCAAAAAATTACCAGAAGCGTCGATTGCAAGATCCTGACCCCAGCATAAGTATGGTGCATTTGAATCGTCGCAGGAGGGGGTCGGACCCACAACGGTGGATACGGAGCCATCGCTTTCTATGCGGCGTATACGCTTTCCACCGATTCCTGCGTCCAGCACGTACAGCCGGTCTTTTCTGTCAAGGGCAATGGCGTCCATGGTCCCGAACTTGGCGACGTTGGCCGGTCCATCGGCATAGTGGTATCCGTAGTCTTCGGCCACCGTGCCGGAGACGATTGTTGCCGATCCCTGAGGAGAGTATTTACGTATGACCTTGTCGTTTGGGTCTGCTGCGTAAAGGGTGCCTGAGGTGTCGATGGCCAAGCGAACAGGCGCATAAAAATAAATGTATGTACCTGCTGAAAAGTGAATCCGGCTTGTCTTTTGGCTTGCCTTGGAAGTCACGGTGCTGACGGCACCCGCCGCCGTGATTTTTCGAATGGGGTTGCCGGTGATGCCGTTGAGCCCCATGCTCTCAGAGATGTACACGTTGCCTGAGCCGTCTACT
This sequence comes from Acidovorax delafieldii, assembly GCF_007993815.1. Classification (GTDB taxonomy): domain Bacteria; phylum Pseudomonadota; class Gammaproteobacteria; order Burkholderiales; family Burkholderiaceae_C; genus Acidovorax; species Acidovorax delafieldii. The sequence goes on along the minus strand of NZ_VJWE01000014.1, from coordinate 177,029 downwards.
GCGATGCTTGTTGGTAGGCAGAACGTTGCCGAAGAGCCGAATCCATCTGTGTTGCCGCACACCCCTGGCTGACCTGCGAGGGTGGATGTGTTGCCAGCCGGATCGATCTTGCGTACGACATGGTTGTCTGTGTCTGCCACATAGGTGTTGCCCGCTGCGTCCACAGCCACCGCTTGAGGCGCCTTGAATTTTGCAGCTCCACCCGTTCCGTTCGCGTGGTTCGCGGCGGGCGTTGCAACGGGTATCTGTGGCAATACATCGCTACCCCCGGCCAGTGTGCTCACCTGCCCTGCGGTAGACAGCTTGCGGATGGCGTTGTTGCCGGCATCCGCTATTACCAAGTCTCCATTAGGTGCAACAGCTAGGCCGCGGACCGAGAGGCTGAAGCGGGCGGCGGTGGCGGGGCTGGTGTATCGCTGGAACCTCCGCCGCAGGATCCAAGCACAGGGATTGCCAGCGAGGCCAGCAGCCTCCAGCGACCTCGGTCTGGAGTGCATGGTTTGCTTTGCATATAACTTCCCTACAAATCTGCGCCTGGATCGCAGTTTGGCAAGGATGGCCATCAGCCCGTTGAAGACGTGTGTCGGGATCGCCAGAGCGGTGCCATGGATAGAAACGTGCTGGGGCCTCAAATGCTCGCTGATTGCGCAGTCACAGCGAATACCAACCTCTCATCGGACATGCGGTGCGTTCACGGCAAGTGCACCTGCACCACAGCGTTGGGCATCGAGATGTACAGCGTGGAGTTGCGCACCGCAATACCCACGGGGCGGTTGACCATACCTGGGAGGGGGCCTGCGGTGAAACCGTAGCGCCCCGGCTGGCCCACCAGCGTACTGACTTGGCCATCGGCCGCCGCGATCTTTCGGATGACGCTGGTGATCGGGTCGGTGATATACACATTGCCTGAGCCGTCCACCGCCAACTGGGCGCTCTGCAGCGAAGATATGAGAGGTTCGTCGGCAACCCTGAAACGTGCAACGTCCCTGGCACCGTCCACCCAGCCGGGGGCGGCGTCCGCCTTGCCCGCGATGGTGCTGACCACGCCTTCGGGCGTGATCTTGCGCACGGTCGGGCCGATACCCTGGCTTGGGTAGTCCTTGCCGTCGACCACGTAGAAGTTGCCGCTAGCGTCGGTCGTCATGTTGCCGAGGGCCGAGAACCGTGCGGCACTGCCTTGCCCGTCCGCATGCCCTCGTACATGCAGACTGCCCGCGAACACCACAGGTTGCCCGGTGGGGCTGATCTTGAAGATGACCCCGCTGGTTTCCATCGCGACATACACGTTGCCGGCACTGTCCAAGGCGATGCCCTGCACCTGGTCGTAGCCTGCCCCGCCCGGGCTGTAGACCCAGGCCGTCAGGTCGACGAGGAGGCTCACGTCCCCGGCGGGCGTGACCTTCATGATCCTGTTGCCGGTGGGTACATAGAGGTTTTCAGCACCGTCCAGCGCCAGCGTCGTTACGTAGCAGAAGCTGGTTTCGGTGACCCTGCCGGGCTCAGCGCGATAGCAGGATTGGGTCGGCACACCGATAGTGCGCGTCACCCCCTCGGCAGAGATGGTGCGAAGGGTGTGGTTGAGGCTGTCCGCCGCGTACAGCGTGCCGCCCTTGCCGAAGGCCAGTCCGGTAGGCAGTGCAAAGCGCGCAGCGCCGCCCGTGCCGTCGAGGGCTCCAAAGCCGGAGAGTGAACCTGCCACCACACTGGATGTAAGCCCGTCGGCGGTAAACCGCCGGACCGAGGAGTAGGTAACGTAGGCGCTGCCGTCCATTGAACCGAATTCGTTCACCAGCAGGCCGCCGGCAGCATCAACGGCCAGGTGAGTTGCCGAGCAGGGGCTTTGGCCCAGGGTTTCAAACATGCTGCATCGGGGGGACTGCACGATTGTGGACACAGTGCCATCGCTGCCGACCCGGCGGATCCGTTTGTTGACGCCATCGCCGTCCAACACATACGCTTGGTTCTGGCGGTCCAGCGCAATGGCGTCCAGGCCGTGGAACTTGGCGGCTGTCCCCGCGCCGTCCATGTAGCCCGCGTTGTTTTCACTCACTGTGCCAGCCAGCACTGTGACCTGGCCATTCGGTTCGAACTTGCGCACGACGTGATCGTTGGGATCCGCTACGTAGAGCGTCCCACCGGCATCGACGGCAAGGCGCACGGGTATGTAGAAGTAGACGTAGGCACCGCCCGAAAAGTGTTGCCGGCTTGGCATCTGGCTGGCTTTGAAGACCACCGTAGTCACTTCCCCGGTAGCGCTGATTTTGCGGATGGGATTGCCCGAGACTTGGGAAATTCGACCATTGGCACTGCCCATCTCGGCCACGTACACGGTGCCTGCGCCATCCACGGCGATGCTTGATGGATTGCAGAAGGTCGCGGCCGGTGCCGACCCATCGGCATTGCCGCATTTTCCCGGCTGGCCGGCCAGGGTTGTGGCTTTGCCCGCAGCATCGATCTTGCGCACCACGTGGTTTTTCGTGTCCGCTACGTAGGTGTTGCCTGCGCTGTCCACTGCCACGGCTTCGGGCGCGCCGAACTGGGCTGCCGTGCCAGTGCCATCCGCGTAGTTCACGATGGGGGTGGCATAGATGCTGATGTTTGTCACGCCGCCGCCCGCGACCGTGCTGACTTGCCCCGTTGTGGAAATCTTGCGGATGGCGTTGTTGCCCGCGTCAGCGATCACCACATCACCGGACGGCGACACAGCCAGTCCTTTGATGTCTTTGCTAAAGCGTGCAACAGTTGCAGCACCGTCTTGGTTACCCAGACCATCGGTACTGCCTGCGAGCAGCGACATGGTCGCGGGGCGGGTTGGGGGGGCTGGCGTATCGGAGGAGCCTCCTCCACACGCAGACAAAACCAGCAGTGCGACGGTGACGGGCAGCAGGGGCAGCGCAGGCCGACTCTTGAAAACGTTACGTTGCATAAACTCCGTTTTCCCTTCCTTGCGTGTCAGGACTATTGTTTGGACCCATTGAAAGCCGCCCCAGTCTAGTCCACGAGTGGGCGCAGTTGGAGGTAACGAAATGCAAGTGCAACAGACTGCGCAAATGGGAGGGGAACGGGTCAAGACATGGTCTTATGGGTTGGCGTTGTTTGCGTTGCGAAGAACGCATCCAGCACCGGCATCAGCCCCGGAAACTCCTGGGCAAACCGTTCGCGATTCACAAAGTACGCCTCGCAGGCCACGGCAAAGAACTCGGAGGGCGAGGTGGCGCCGTACGCGTCCAGCCAGGGCCGTTCGGCGCCGAAGCGCTCGGCCATGATCACGCTTTCGCGAAACTGTTCGTAGGCGGGCTCCCAGGCTGCCCACCAGGCTTCATACGCCGCACGGCCGGTGCGTGTGCCCATGAAGCCTGCGGGCAAAGGAGGGCAGCCGTTGGGTTGGCCGTTCTTCATATCCAGCTTGTGCACAAACTCGTGCACCACCACGTTGTGGCCCCGCGCGGTGTTCTCGGTGGCGTTGCTCACATGCTGCCAGCTGAGCATGATGGGGCCGCGCTCCATGGCCTCGCCCAGCAGCACCTGGGTGTGCTCGTGCACCACGCCCGCTTCGTCCATCGTCTGGCGGCGGGCCACGGCCTCGCCGGGGTGCAGCACGATGCCCACAAAATCGTCGTACCAGTCGAGTGCCTTGGCGGGGTCGCCCCAGTGCAGAAGGGGCAAGCAGGCCTGCGCGGCAATGTCGATGGCCATGGCGTCGGTCACCATGAGGCCGTGGGCACCGTGGAATTCCTTGTGATGCAAAAAGAGCGCGCTCAGCACACGCAGTTTGGCCTGGTCGTGCAGCGACAGTGCGGCCAGAAATGGGTAGCGCTGCACGGTCTGCAGCCACAGCGTGGCGGAGATGTCCGGCACCGGGGCCACGGTGGCGCGCACGCGGCGCCAGAGGCGGTTGAGCAAGGGGGGCATGGCGATCGGGCTGCGGGAGGTGGGCCCGCTCAGTTCATGACCGCTGTTACTTGGGGGCCAGGGGCAGCCGTTCCAAGCCCGCGCTGGACAAACGCAGTGTTTCCAGCCGGGGGGGCAATGCTGCAGCATCCCAGTCGCTCAGCACCACGCGTTGCAGACCCGCAGCCAGCACATGGTCGGCTGGCCGGTGGGTGTGGCCGTGGATGAGGGTGTGGGCGCCTGCGGCCTGCATCCAGGCGATGGCGGCGGGGCTGTCCACATCGGCGTACGTGGCCCCAGACTGCTTGCGCGCCTCGCTTTCCTGGCGGATGCCGCGCGCCTGCACGCGGCGCGTGGCCAAAGGCTGGGTCAGAAATTGCTGCTGCCAGGCGGCGCTGCGGGCCTGCAGGCGAAAACGCTGGTAGTCCACATCGTCCAGGCACAGCAGGTCGCCGTGGCTCAGGACATACCGCTGGCCGCCAAAGACCAGGACTGTGGGGTCTGCCAGGCCGGTGATGCCGCACCCAGCCAGGAAGGCAGGGCCCGCCAGGAAGTCGCGGTTGCCATGCATGAAGTACACCGGCAGGCGCTGCGCGGCGGCCCGAAGGAGGGCGCAGCCCCGGGCTTCGAAGCTGCTGGGCTCGCTCATGGCATCGTCGCCCACCCACACTTCGAACAGGTCGCCCAGGATAAAGAGGGCGTCTGCCGTGGTGCCTTCCAGATACTGCTGGAATGCGGCCACCGTGGCGGGCTCGCTGGCCTGCAGGTGCAGGTCTGAAATGAAATCGACCGTGCGCCAATGCGAGGGAGCGACAAGCTCCTCGAACCGGGGCACGGTCGTGGTCACGGGGGAGGCTGGGTGGTTCATCCCTTGCGCTGCGGCCTGCAATGGGCGGCCGACATTGGTGTGGCCTCAGCGGGGCGCGCAGCGCCACAGGGGGATGCCATGCTCAGAGGGCGACGGCCTTCTCGATGATCACGTCTTCCTTCGGCACGTCGTCATGGAAGCCCTTGCGGCCCGTCTTCACGGCCTTGATCTTGTCCACCACGTCGGTGCCCGACACGACCTTGCCGAACACGGCATAGCCCCAGCCCTGGGCCGAAGGTGCGGTGTGGTTCAGGAAGCCGTTGTCGGCCACGTTGATGAAGAACTGGGCGGTGGCCGAGTGCGGGTCGCTGGTGCGGGCCATGGCCACGGTGTAGTTGGCGTTCTTCAGGCCGTTGTTGGCTTCGTTTTCGATGGGCGCGTCGGTGCCCTTTTGGGTCATGCCGGGCTCAAAGCCGCCGCCTTGCACCATGAAGCCGGGGATCACGCGGTGGAAGATGGTGTTGTTGTAGTGGCCCTTGTTCACGTAGGCCAGGAAGTTCTCGACCGACTTGGGTGCCTTGGCGGCGTCGAGTTCGAGGGTGATGACGCCGTAGCCGGCGATGTGCAGTTCGACTTGTGGGTTGCTCATGGCTTTGCTTCTTTCAAAAAATGGGCTCTTCACTTCACCACGGTGGCGGAGTTGATGGTGATGGGGGTGGTGGGCACGTTCTGGTGGCCGCCCTTGTTGCCGGTGGCCACGGCCTTGATCTTGTCCACCACGGCGGTGCCTTCGACCACCTTGCCGAACACGGCGTAGCCGTGACCATCGGGGTTGGGAGCGTTGAGCATGCCGTTGTCCTTCACGTTGATGAAGAACTGCGCAGTGGCCGAGTTGGGATCGCCGGTGCGCGCCATGGCGATGGTGTACGTGTCGTTCTTGAGGCCGTTTTTGGCTTCAAGCGGGATGGGGGCCTTGGTGGGCTTTTGCTGCATGTCAGCCGTGAAGCCGCCGCCCTGGATCATGAAGCCGTCGATCACGCGGTGGAAGATCGTGCCGTCGTAGTGCTTGCTGTTCACGTAGGCCAGGAAGTTCTCGACCGTCTTGGGGGCCTTGGCGGCGTCGAGCTGCACGACGATGTCGCCCATCGACGTGGCCAGCTTGACCTTGGGGGCATCTTGCGCCTGTACGGGTGCTACTGTAAACATAGCAGCCAGGGCAATACTTGCAAGCGCTACCGTCGAATTTCTTCTGGAAATCATCCAATCACTCCTTCGAAAAAGATCTGCCATTGTTGGCCGCGGCGCGTCCAGTACTGGCGCTTGACCGGGCCCGTGCGGGCGCCTTCGGCGACTTCGCCGAACGTTACCACCATGGTGTCGGCCGAGTCTGTCCACCGCAGGTAAGACTTGTCCTTGAGCTGGAGTTCCCGGCCCTTGAGGGCGCGGGCCTCGGCCTGCAGCACCTGGGTCCATTCCTCCAGCGGCTTCTTGCGGTAGCTCTGGAAGTCGGGCGCATAAAAGCCCAGCAGGCGCTTCATGTCGCCCTCGGTCTTGGCGGTGCGCCAGGCGTTGAGCACCGCTTCGAACGATTTGCGGTCGGCCGCCACGCTGTGAGGCTGCACCCATTGCAACTGGCGCGCAATGACCACGGGGGTGGAGCGGGGCTCCACCGTGCGCAGGATGCGTTCGAGGTCGGGGTTGGCCAGCACGAGGCAACCGTCGGTCGCCAGTGGCGCGCGCGAGAATTGGTCGGGCGGCGTGCCATGCAGCCAGATGCCGCTGCCCGTCTTGCCCCGGCTCTGGTCCAGGGGGTTGGGATAGTTGATGGGCAGGGCGCCCGCGCCGTAGAAGTCCTTGAGCTTGGCCGGGTCCAGGCGGCTGGTGATGAAGTACACCCCCAGCGGTGTGCGCTGGTCACCCTCCACCTCTTTTTCGATGCCGAGCTTGCCCACGGAGGCATAGTAGTCGGCCACCAGCCGCAGGCCCTGGGCGGTGTTTTCAAAGAGATACAGGCGAGAGCGCGAGGTGTCTACCGCAATCGCGTGGCGCGAGCGAGGGGATAGCTCCAGGAACTGTGCGGGGATGGCATTGACCGGGGGGCGGCTGCGTTGTGCATCCACACGCTGGCGCGATTCGGTGCGCAGTTCGGCCAGTGCCGCAGCGGCCTGGATGCTGCGGGCCGAGTCCGGCTCAGGGGCCACATCGCCCATATGCCGCAGTGGCCGGGTTCGCGACATGAGCAGGTCACCGACCGCCAGTTGCGCCAGCTGGAAATTGGGGTAGTCGCGCGCCAGGCTCTCGGCCTGGGCCAGCGCCTCGCGACCCCGGCCTTCGGCCACCAGCTTGTACACCGCCATGAGGCGCGTCTCTGCTTGGCCGTCGCGCAGCTCAGCAGGTGTGGGCGCCACTGGGGGCGTGGTGGATGCCGCATGCGCAGCAGCCGCCCGGCGGGCCTTGGCACCCTGCGGCAGGGCTGGCGTGGCCAACGAGAGGCCCAGCAGCAACAGCACCGCCGATGCTGCCCTGCGGCCTGCGTTGGTCAGGGGCACAAACATGCAAACCATCTATCAGCTGACTGTCAGGGCAAAAAAAAAGCCCGCGCGGAAGGCGCAGGCGCCGCATCGGGGGCCATGGTTAACCGCCTGTGGATTCGCGAACGATGGTCCAGCGGCCGTTGTTATTGACGAGGTCCAACGTCTTGCGGCTGCTCACGTTGAGCGAGTCGGCACTGTATGCCTGGCGAAACCGGGCCGTGGCCTTGTCACCTTGTACGGACACGGTGATGTCAGAAAGCTTCACGCTGATCTTGGATTTGCCGACGATGCGCGCCTCGCGTTCCTTCTCCCAGGCAGCGCGGCCTTGGCGACCAGGTGGATCAAACGACTTGTCGTACGCGCCCAGGTACCCCTTCATGTCCTTGGACGACCAGGCCGCAGCCCAGGCCTGTACGGCGGAGGTAACGGCCTGAGTGGACGCGTCGCTGGCAGCTGCAGGAGCTGGGGCAGGTGCCGGAGCCGTTGCAGCGGGAGCGGGGCTGACAGCTGGAGCGGCGGCAGGCGCTGGCGCCGGGGCTGCAGCTGCTGGCGCAGCGGCGGGCGCTGGAGCGGGTGCAGGGCGCTGGGTTACCACCACCGCGGGCGCGGGCGCTGCGGCGGCAGGGCGACCGGTTTTGCTTCCGGGTTCGTTGGAGAACAATTCGCGGATCAGCGCCAGCTTGGGCTTGACCGAGTTGGCGTTGTTGGCATCCAGTTGCAGCGCCTTGTTGTAGGCCTGGCTGGCCAGCTTGGCGTAGATGTCGCCCAGGTTTTCCTGCGCGGTGGCGTAGCTGGGGTTGGTGCGGATCGCCATTTCCAGCGCCGTGCGGGCCTTGTCCAGCTGGTTCTGGTTGGCGTACAGCACAGCCAGGTTGTTGTAGGGCTCGGGCAGCTCTGGGTACTCTTCGGTGAGCTTGGTGAAGGTGGCGATGGCGTCGGCCTGCTTGCCCGAGTCGGTCTGGGCCACGCCGCGCAAGAAGCGCAGCTGCGGGTCACGTGGGTTGGCGGCCAGGCGCTGCTCGGCCTTGGCCAGCGCCTCGGACGCCTTGCCAGCCTTGAGCAACTGGGTGATGTCGGCATAGTCGTCCGCGTGGACCACGCCCGTGCCCATCAGGGCGGTCAGTGCCAGAAGGCGCAGTAGGCGTGGGAGTGTGCGTCGGACTTGCTTCATGGGGGTACAAAGGAGTTGGGCGGCAGCCAGCCCGGGCGGGGGCTTATACTGCGGCGGATTGTAGCTGAGGGGGTTGTCATGACGGTACGCTGTTGCCGCTGGTGATTTTGCTGGACGCCCCTTGCCGGGCCACCCCCTGTCAAGGGCCGAGTTCCGCTGCTGCCGGGTGAGTTTCTTTGCCTCGCCCACCCCATCAAGTCTCCCGTTACTGAAATCCCATGAGTTTGCGCATCTACAACACGCTGTCGCGTGCATTGGAAGACTTTTCCCCGCTCGAACCTGGCCATGTGCGCATGTATGTGTGCGGCATGACCATTTATGACCTGTGCCATATCGGCCACGCCCGGATGATGATGGCGTTCGACGTCGTGCAGCGCTGGCTCAAGGCCAGCGGCCTGCGCGTGACCTACGTGCGCAACATCACCGACATCGACGACAAGATCATCAAGCGTGCGCTGGAGCGTGGCATCACCATCCGCCAGCTCACTGACGAGATGATTGCCGCCATGCACCAGGACATCGGCCTGCTGGGCATCGAGCCACCGTCGGTGGAGCCGCGTGCCACTGAATACGTGCCGCAGATGCTCTCGCTGATCGGTCAGCTGGAGGGCAAGGGCCTGGCCTACCGTGCGAGCAACGGCGACGTGAACTACTCGGTGCGCAAGTTCGATGGCTACGGCAAGCTCTCGGGCAAGTCGCTCGACGAGCTGCGCGCCGGCGAGCGCGTAGCAGTGCTGGACGGCAAGGAAGACCCGCTCGACTTCGTGCTGTGGAAAGCCTCCAAGCCCGAGGAACCCCCCGAGGCCAAATGGGACAGCAGCTTTGGCTCGGGCCGACCCGGCTGGCATATCGAGTGCTCGGCCATGTGCGGCGCCACGCTGGGTGAAACCTTCGACATCCACGGCGGCGGCGCGGACCTGCAGTTCCCCCACCACGAGAACGAAATCGCCCAGAGTGAAGGTGCCACGGGCAAGCCGCTGGCCAAGTTCTGGGTGCACAACGGCTTTGTGCGCGTGGACAACGAGAAGATGTCCAAGAGCCTGGGCAACTTCTTCACCATCCGCGACGTGCTCAAGACGTATGACGCAGAGACCGTGCGCTTTTTCATCGTCCGCGCCCACTACCGCAGCGCGCTGAACTACAGCGATGCGCATCTGGATGACGCGCGCCAGGCGCTCAAGCGGCTGTACACCGCGCTGAGCCTGGTGACTCCCTCACAAGCGGCTTCCATCGACTGGACCAACCCTTACGCGGCCCGCTTCAAGGCCGCGATGGACGAGGACTTTGGCACTCCCGAGGCCGTGGCAGTGCTGTTTGACCTGGCCAGTGAGGTCAACAAGACCCGCTCCGTCGAGCTGGCGGGGTTGCTCCAGGCGCTGGGTGGCTGCCTGGGGATCTTGCAGGGTGACCCCAAGGCTTTTCTTCAGTCCGGGGCCGCCGGTGTGGATGAGTCTGAGATTCAGGCACAGATTGCTGCCCGGGCCGCAGCCAAGGCGGCCAAGAACTTTGCCGAGGCCGACCGCATCCGCAACCACTTGCTGGCCCAGGGCATTGTGCTCAAGGACTCTGCCGCCGGCACCACATGGGAAGCTGCCCAATGAGCATGGTTTTGATGCCAAATATGCCAGTAGTGCAGGTGGAATAAGCGGTGGCAGCTTCTAAAAAGATAGCGGGTGACGCTGTGGCGCCGTCGCTGGTGCTGGCCACGCCCGACTACTGGGCCGAGGCCTGCAAGCACCTGGTGAAAAAAGACCGGGTGATGAAGCGCCTGATCCCCCAGTTTGGCGACGCCGCGCTGCAAACCAAGGGCGACCCCTTCATCACACTGGCGCGTTCCATCGTGGGACAGCAGGTGTCAGTGGCGTCAGCACAGGCCGTATGGGAGCGTTTTGTGGCGCTGCTGCCGCGCGGCATGAAGCCCGCCAGCGTGCTCAAGCTCAAGATCGACGACATGCGGGCCGCAGGCCTGTCTGCCCGCAAGGTGGACTACCTGGTGGACCTGGCCATGCACTTTGAAGGCGGCAAGCTGCACGTCAAGGACTGGGCCGCCATGGATGATGAGGCCATCATTGCCGAGCTGGTGGCCATCCGTGGCATCGGCCGATGGACGGCCGAGATGTTTTTGATCTTCTATTTGATGCGGCCCAATGTTTTGCCCCTCGACGACGTAGGGTTGATCAGCGGGATCAGCCAGAATTACTTCTCTGGCGACCCCGTGAGCCGCAGTGACGCCCGCGAGGTGGCCGAGGCCTGGAAGCCCTGGTGCAGCGTCGCGACTTGGTATATTTGGCGGTCTCTGGACCCCCTGCCTGTAACCTATTGACACCACTGCAGGCACGCCGGTTACAGTGCGTGCCATTCGTGGCAACCCCGCCGGGTGCGATCCCCCTAGGAGAAAAACGTTGGCGAAAAAGACCTTTCTGGATTTCGAACAGCCCATTGCCGAGCTGGAGTCCAAAATTGAAGAACTGCGCTACGTGCAGACCGAGAGTGCCGTCGATATCTCGGAAGAGATCGACCAGCTGAGCAAGAAGAGCCAGCAGCTCACCAAAGACATTTACAGCGAACTGTCGCCCTGGCAGATCACCAAGATCGCCCGCCACCCTGAGCGTCCCTACACGCTCGACTACGTGCGCGACATCTTCACCGACTTCGTCGAACTGCACGGCGACCGCCACTACGCGGACGACCTGTCCATCGTGGGCGGCCTCGCGCGCTTCAACGGCCACGCCTGCATGGTGCTGGGCCATCAGAAGGGCCGCGACACGAAGGAGCGCGCCATGCGCAACTTTGGCATGAGCAAGCCCGAAGGCTATCGCAAGGCCCTGCGCCTGATGAAGACGGCCGAGAAATTCAAGCTGCCCGTGTTCACCTTTGTGGACACGCCCGGCGCCTACCCGGGCATTGACGCCGAAGAGCGCGGCCAGTCCGAGGCCATTGGCCGCAACATCTTCGAGATGGCGCAGCTCGAAGTACCCATCATCACCACCATCATTGGCGAAGGCGGCTCCGGCGGCGCCTTGGCCATCAGCGTGGCCGATCAGGTTGTGATGCTGCAATACGCCATCTACTCGGTCATCAGCCCAGAAGGCTGTGCGTCCATCCTCTGGAAGACCAGCGACAAGGCGCAAGAGGCCGCTGACGCCCTGGGCATCACCGCCCACCGCCTCAAGGCCCTGGGCCTGGTGGACAAGATCGTGAGCGAGCCCGTGGGCGGCGCCCATCGCGACCACAAGCAGATGGCCGCATTTTTGAAGCGCGCTTTGGGCGATGCCTTCCGCCAGGTGGCAGACCTCAAGACCAAAGACTTGCTGGACCGTCGCTACGAGCGTCTGCAGAGCTACGGCCGCTTCAGCGACACCAAGGCGGACGCCCGCTAAGCCCGCTGAGGCAGGTTCAGGCCTGTCGTTGCTGGCACCAAATGCACCAGCTTGGTGCGGTTCCAACGGCCCTTCGGGGCCGTTGTTGTTTTTCTGGCCGACGCCTTGCAGGGGCGCACAAACCCGCACTGGCGCATGGACTGCTACCGGATGTAACATGCCTGCAGACCGCCTGCGCGGGCGGTTCAAGGAGGGCTTCATGTCGCTTCTGAAGACGCTCAAGGGCCAGATCCTGGTCCTCTCTGCCACCTGCATGGTGGCTGCCCTGATGGTGTTGACGTTGGTCAACTACCTGTCGGCGCGTGCACAGGCGCAGGTTTCACTGGCCGAAGAGGGCATGGCGACCGCCAAGAGCCATGCAGAAACCATCGAGGAGTGGGCGCGGGCCAAGGCCACGATCATTGCGGCCTCCGTCGCCGCCTTTGAAGATCCCGAACCTGCCAAGTCACTGGCCATGCTGCGCGACGCGGGCAAGTTCAGCACGGCGTATTTTGGCTACGCGGACAAGAAGTACGTATTTTCAGAGACTCGTAGCCTGCCCGCCGACTACGACCCCACCGCACGTCCCTGGTACAAGCAGGCCGCGCAAGCGGGCGGGTCTGTGGTCACGCCGCCCTACATCTCGGCGTCCGACCAGAAACTGGTGGTGACTTTTGCGACCCCGGTGGGCGCCGGCGCAGCGCTCAAAGGCGTGGCGGCTGGTGATGTCTACATGGAGTCAGTGGTTGCCAATGTGGCTTCCATCCAGCCCACGCCGCAGAGTTTCGGGTTTCTGGTGTCTGCCGACGGCAAGATCATCGCCCACCGCGACCAGGCGCTGACCCTCAAGCCCATTGCCGATTTGTCCAAGGACCTCGTGACCGACAAGCTGCTCGCTGCATCCAAGGACAAAAGCTTGCTGCAGGCGGACATTGCGTCGCGCAGCCGGTTACTCAGCGTGGTGCCGATCGCGGGCACCTCATGGATGCTGGTGGTGGCCCTGGATGAAAGCGAGGCCATGGCACCGATCCGGGCCATGCTGGCCACATCGCTGATCTCCAGCGTTTTGGTGTTGGTGGTGGCCGTAGGGCTGCTGGGCGTGGTTCTGACGCGGCGCCTGCGCCAGCTCACGTTGGTGCGTGACGCGATGCATGAAATCGGCGCCGGTGACGGCGACCTGTCGCGCCGCATCGACGCCCACGGTGAGGACGAGCTGGCCCAGATCGCCGGTAGCTTCAACAGCTTTGCGGGCAAGCTCTCCGGTGTGCTCTCGCAGATCCGTGACGCCAGCAGCTCGGTACGCGTGGCCGCCGAAGAGATTGCAACCGGCAACCATGACCTGAGCGGGCGCACCGAACTCACGGCATCCAGCCTGCAGCAGACATCAGCCTCCATGCAGCAGCTGACCGAGACCGTCCGGCACAACGCAGACTCGGCACGCCAGGCCAACCAGCTGGTGGCCCAGGCGTCCAGCGTGGCGCAACATGGTGGACAGGTGGTGGGCAATGTGGTGACCACCATGGACCAGATCAATGCGGCCTCGCGCAAGATCAACGACATCATCGGCGTCATCGACGGCATTGCCTTCCAGACCAACATCCTTGCGCTCAATGCTGCGGTGGAAGCCGCCCGCGCGGGCGAGCAGGGCAGGGGCTTTGCGGTGGTAGCAGGCGAGGTGCGCAGCCTCGCCCAGCGCAGCGCCGAGGCCGCACGCGAGATCAAGACCCTGATCAATACCTCGGTCGAGCAGGTGGAAAACGGCTCGCGGCTGGTGCACGACGCGGGCACCACCATGACCGAGATCGTGACCTCGGTGCAGCGTGTGACGGACATCATGGCCGAGATCACGGCGTCCACCAATGAGCAAAGCACCAGCATCAACGAGGTCGGCCAGGCCGTGGCCCAACTCGACCAGATGACCCAGCAGAACGCAGCGCTGGTGGAGGAGAGCGCTGCCGCGGCACAGAGCCTCAAGGACCAGTCGGTGCGGCTGTCGGAGGTGGTGGGCACCTTCCGCCTGTCCACCGACCCTGCCCACGCTGCGCCGCGGCTGTCATCGCCGGGCGGTTAAGTTGCAAGGGGCGGCGCGCCCCCCATGCACCTTACTGCCGGAGTGCGGGGCACCGTGATAATCGGCGCCCATGCGCCGCCATTTCTCCCTTGTTCTCTACGCCCTCCGGGCACGTCCGGCGGTTGCGACGGGTCCAGATGCAGGGCCTGAAGGGCGGATGCGATGACGCAATCAATGGACGCCGCCCTGCGGGCCTTTGCGCCCGCGTTACCGATGGCTGTGGCGTTGAGCGGGGGCGCAGACTCGACCGCATTGCTCTTGGGCTGTGCACGCCGCTGGCCCGGGCAGGTGCTGGCGGTCCATGTGCACCATGGGCTGCAGGCGGCCGCCGATGGGTTTGAGCAGCATTGCGTGGCCTTGTGTGGCAAGCTGGGCGTGCCCTTGCGTGTGCAGCGGCTGGACGCGCGCCCCGCGCCCGGCCAGAGCCCCGAGGATGCCGCTCGGCAAGCCAGATACCAGGCTTTGACGGCAGTAGCGCTAGAGGATCATGCTTTGGGTGCTATTCAATCCATAGCAATTGCACAGCACGCCGACGATCAGGCCGAAACCCTGCTACTCGCCCTGTCGCGCGGAGCGGGAGTGGCCGGCCTGGCCGCCATGCCCGCCCAGTGGACGCGTGCTGGTCTGGTCTGGCACCGCCCCTTGTTGCAGGTGTCTGCGGCGGACGTACGCGATTGGTTGAAGGCACAAGGCCAGGCGTGGGTGGAAGACCCCACCAACTCCGATGAGCGCTTCACGCGCAACCGCATTCGGGCGCAACTGCTGCCTGCGCTGCATGCCGCATTCCCGTCCTTTCGCGATACCTTTGCACGGTCGGCCGCCAATGCAGCCCAGGCTGCCGAGCTGCTGAACGAGATGGCACAGCAGGACCTGTCCTTGGTGGGCGTGCCCCCCGGTATCAAGGCGCTGCAGGGGCTCACCCGCGCGCGCCAGGCCAACGTGGTGCGCCACTGGCTGCGCCATGCCCACCAAACCACCCCGGGAGCCGCGCAATTGGGCGAGCTGCTGGATCAGATCCAGGCCTGCACCACACGGGGTCACCACATCCGCATCAAGGTAGGAAGCGGCTTTGTCGTGCGGTCTGGTCTTACGCTGGAATGGCTCAGGCAGTAGCTCTCAGGTGTCTTTTTGCCCGCGTCACGGGACGACGCCCACAAACACGGGAGTAAACCGCCGTATCCGGCACGTTGGCCAATCGCGAAGATTGCCAGCTCTATGCGCTCGGTGCGTCCAATAGAAAGCCCGAGTCCGTCCTTGCCCCCTGTCCAACAGGCTCAACACACAAGCCATCCGCGCTCGGATGGCCTCCATATGCGACATCAAAACCTGGGCGGCAATCGGCGAATAAGTGACTCCAGCTATCAGCGCCCGGCGTGCACGAGGACTTTGGACCAGCCCACCTATGCTGCTTTAACCAGCGGAACAGCCCCTGAAATGAGGCATAATAGCGGGATTGGAAACGTGACCGAGTGGCCGAAGGTGCTCCCCTGCTAAGGGAGTATGGGGTGTAGAGCCTCATCGAGGGTTCGAATCCCTCCGTTTCCGCCAAGATAAGCCCCAAGCGCTCAACGCGCTTGGGGCTTTTTCTTTGTCAAATCTGTCTGTTCGCCGCAGTTCGGTTGAGGAATTGCCTTGCGCATAGGTGATTCCCGAATACCCAACCGATCATGTTTCGCGCCCAATCGGAGGGTCCTAAGAGCCTTGCTCGCTTTCTTGGGGACATGGATTAGATTCCGCCCGCTGTTTGGATTGCGGAGGGCCTGTGTCCTGGTGAACTCTGGCAAGGTTTCAGCCCGCCCTGTGCGGGCTTTTTTTTTATTGTTTACTTCAGGCCGAGGGCGCTGCGCCTTGATATCGGCCCAAAGCCGACATGGAGCGCGCAAGTGCTGGCCAGTGGCCCTGTATGCTGACACTGGTACTGATGCCTACAGGGAAGAAGGGCCCCCATGACTCACCATCGTGACGTGCAAGTTCGCGAGCTCAGCCTGGCATTCAACGATCTCGACTTTTGTTATCTACCCAGGGCTGCGGGCTCCGCGCCTTCTCATTGCGCCGATTTTTTGTGCACGGTCGATGCTTCCAGGTTTTTTTCCAACGGAGGCCATCACATCGTTTTTGCGCTCGATTGCGAGGGTGGGCAGGGCGGCTACAACCCCCACTGCGGGCCCATCTTGCGGTACGGCAAGAACCTGTGGTCGGCTGCGCGTGGTTTCATCATTTTTGGCGATGGTGCGGTGATGGCGGAGGGGTGGAACGGTACCGCCATGCCGGCATTGGCCGTCATTGCCGATACCGTAGGCGCGGGTTTCGATCCAGTTCGACACCCGGTGTTTACGCTGCGCATCACCGCAGGTTATCGGCGCGGTGCTTTTGCGAACAGCATGCGGATTGAGATCCGCTTGGGTGAATCAGCAAAGGGCGCTTTGCTGTTTGCTGGAGGCATTGACGGGGCCGCGTGGGGGTTGAGTTGGAGGGGCGGCTCCAAGGCTGCCATGGGGGGCATCGCTGCCGGCTTTGTGCCTCCAGTTGCCACCGGTTGCGTGGAAGAATTGCTGCCACGCAGTGCGTCTCATGCTGCGCTGGTGATGTCCCGTTTCAAATTCAGGATACATCCACCCAGTACGGCCCCCTAGTCAGTAAATCGCAGGCGTGAGTGGCTCAGCATGGACACGCGCAAGCACCTATCTCGGTGCCGTGAAATGGTCGGCGCCTTCGTTACTCACTCGTCGATCGAAGCACTCCACCGGCTGCCCCAATCGTTTCCCTTGTTGCTCACCTTGTCAATCTCGCGACGGTCGCGTTTGGTTGGGCGACCTTCTTGCAATGTCGCCGCTGGCTCGGGGGCCAAGCGGCGCAGTTCTGCGGCCTTTTCGCGGGCGGCGATGCTGTCCGGGGTTTCTTCGTACAGTTGCTGGGCCACTGGCGCGGGGCCCCGGGCACCGCTCAGGCCCCGTACGAGCACGGTGCGTGCCACGGGGCCCTGGCGCAGCGCTACGGTGTCGCCGCAGCGCAGGTCGCGTGCAGGTTTGGCCAGCTGGCCATTGACAGTGACCCGACCCTTGCCAATATCTTCGGTGGCGAGGCTGCGGGTCTTGTAAAAGCGGGCGCACCAGAGCCACTTGTCCAGGCGCATCGTCTCCAAGGTATTCATGGGCGAGATTGTGCCGTCTAGGCCGCGGGTGTGCTGTCGGTCAAGGGCGCAGGCAGTGGCAGGCGAACCACGGCGTCCAGCCCTGTCACCTTGTGGCCTTGCACCTGGTTTGTCAGTGTGATGTTGCCTTCCAGGGCCTGCACGATCTCATGGCAAATGGCCAGGCCCAGGCCGCTGCCGGTGCGCACGTCTCCTGCAGAAAAGGGCTGGAACAGGCGTGCCGCCAGCTCGTCATCAATGCCGGGGCCGTGGTCGCTGATCGTCAGCGCCGCATGCCGCCCGTCGCTGCGCAAGTCCACGGTCAACTCACTGCCGGGCGGTGCGTGGCGCACGGCGTTGTGCAGCAGGTTGCGGCTCAGTTCGCGCAGCATCCATTCATGCGATTGCACCAGGGTTGGCTCGGTGTGGATGCCAAAGTCCAGATCGCGCTGAGCAATCAGTGGCGAAATCTCCAGCGCAACGGCACGCAGAATGTCATCAAAGCGGGTGGCTGGTGGAGCGCTTTGTTGGCGCAGCTGCTCCACCTTGGCCAGGGCCAGCATCTGGTTGGCGAGCTGGGTGGCGCGGTCCACGGTGTCGCTGATCTCGTGCAGGGCTTGTTGCGGCTCCACGTCGCCGTGCAGCGCCGATTGCACCTGGGTCTTGAGCACGGCCAGCGGTGTGCGCAGCTGGTGGGAGGCATCGCGCACAAAGCGCTTTTGGTGCCGCAGCAGGTGACGCAGGCGCTGCATGACCTCATTGGTGGCGTCCACCAGCGGCTGCAGCTCGCGTGGGGCGAGCGGGGCTGCGATGGGGCTCAGATCCCCCTCGCGCCGGGCCTGCAACTGCTGGCTGAGTTGCCGCACGGGCTGGGTGGCGCGCTGCACCACCAACACCACGGTAAAGGCCACCACGGCGATCAACAGCGCCTGTCGCAACAGGGTGTTCCACAGGATCTGCAGTGCCAGGGTTTCGCGCACCTCCAGCGTCTCCGCCACCTGGATCACGGCCATCGCCCGGCCTTCGGAGCTGGCCACCGGTTGCAGCAGCACCGCCACGCGCACATCGCGGTCACGAAATCGGTCATCGTAAAAGTCCACCAGAGCCGCATAGGGAGGGCGGGCAGGGATGCTGCCGTGCCACACCGGCAGGTCCTCAAAGCCCGACACGATCTCGCCTTTGAGGGTCGAAACGCGGTAGAACATCTGGCTCTGGTTGTCAGCCTCAAAGGCCTCCAGGGCCGAATAAGGAACGATGGCGCGCAGCTGCGCTGCGTCGTCAAAGCCTTTCACATCGAGCTGTTCGCTGATGCTTTTGGCGGATGCCAGCAGGGTGCGGTCATACGCGGTGTTGAGCGATGCCAGCGTCTGGTGGTACAGGCTCCAGGTGTTGAAGCCGATGAACAGGGCTACAGGCAGCAAGATGCCCAGCAGCAGGCGCCGCCGCAGCGAGTGGTGGCGCACGCCATGCTCGCTCATGCGTCGGCCCGCAGCAGGTAGCCCAGGCCGCGCAGTGTCATCAGGGTCAGGCCTGTGCCCGCCAGCTTCTTACGCAGCCGGTACACCACGACCTCGATGGCTTCGTACTGCACGTCGAGCTGGCCCGGAAACACCAGCTCATACAGTCGCTCCTTGGTCACGGCATGCCCCGGCTGCGCGAGCAGGGCGTGCATCAGTGCCAGCTCGCGCGGGGTCAGCTCCATCACCTCGCCGTTCAGGTACAGCGCGCCACTGTCCTTGTCGTAGCGGATGGCTCCGATCTGCACGGTGCTGGGTGCCAGCGGCGCTACGGCGGGATCTGCGCTGCGGCGCACCAGTGCGCGCAGGCGTGCCTCCAGCTCGTCCAGATCGAACGGCTTGGGCAGGTAGTCGTCGGCGCCAGCGTTCAGCCCCACTACGCGGTCGCCCACGGTGCCACGTGCCGTCAGGATCAGTACGGGGGTGCGCAGGCCACGTGATCGCGCCTGCTGCAGCACCTGCAAGCCGTCCAGACCCGGCAGGGTGAGGTCCAGGATGACGGCGTCGGGCTGCAGGGCGGTCCATTGGCTCAGCGCTGCGCGTCCGTCGCCCACTGCGGTCACTTCCATGCCACGCCGGGTCAGTGCGCGGTGCAGCGTGGCCTGCATGGTGGGGTCGTCTTCTACAAGGAGCAATTGCATGCGCGGCACCATAGCACCGTCTCATTGGGCCGGGTGCATGAGTGTTTTCCCTGAGTCTGAGGACAGCCGTTTGACAGGCAGCGCGCGCATCATCGGGCGGTTCGCAAACCTTATCAGGAGACAGACACCATGCGTCGCGATACCTTTCTGAAATCACTGGCCGCCCTGGCCGCTGCGGGTGCGTTGCCCGTGTCGGCCCAGTCGGCAGCGGCCCTCAAGATGATGATTCCCGCCAACCCTGGGGGCGGTTGGGATTCCACCGGTCGCGCGCTGGGCAAGGCGATGCAGGATGCGGGCGCCGCATCGTCGGTGTCCTACGACAACAAGGGCGGCGCAGCGGGCGCGATTGGCCTGGCCCAGTTCGTCAACGCCAGCAAGGGCGATCCGAACGCGCTGATGGTGATGGGCGCCGTGATGCTGGGCGGCATCATCACCGGCAAACCACCGGTGGGCCTGGACAAGGTTACGCCCCTGGCGCGCCTGACCAGCGAATACAACGTGTTTGTGCTGCCCGCCAACTCGCCTTTCAAGACCATGAAGGACGTGGTGGAACAGCTTAAGAAGGACCCCGGCAGCGTGAAGTGGGGTGGCGGCTCGCGCGGCTCTACCGAGCACATTGCCGCCGCCATGATCGCCCGCGAAGTGGGCGTGGACCCCGCCAAGATCAACTACGTGGCGTTCCGTGGGGGCGGTGAGGCCACTGCCGCCATCCTGGGTGGCAACGTGACGGTGGGTGGCAGCGGCTACAGCGAGTTCTCCGAGTACATCTCTGCCGGCAAGATGCGCGCAGTGGGCGTGACCTCGGGCACCCGCCTCAAGGGCGTGAACGTGCCCACGCTCAAGGAGCAGGGCATCAACGTGGAAATCGGCAATTGGCGCGGCGTGTACGGCGCGCCTGGCATCACGCCAGAACAGCGCAAGGCCTTGATCGATGCGCTGGCCAAGACCTTCAAGCACAAGGCCTGGCAGGACGCGATGGAAAAGAACGGCTGGACCCCCGCATGGATGGCCGGCGACGAGTTCGGCAATTTCGTGGATGCCGAGTTCGCCAGCATGCGCGCCACGATGGCTAAGTCCGGAATGATCTGATCCCGAAGCAAGGCGCGGCAGCCGTCATTTCTGCCTCTGGGCAGGCGGCCTGGCCGTGCATTGGTTGGTGCGAAGGAAAAAACATGACACAACAACATTCATCGCGCTCCAAGCCCTTGCAGACCCTGATCGGGGTCGGGCTGGTGGTGCTCGCGCTGGGTCTGGCCTGGGGGGCCAGCTCGGTCAGTTCAGAAGCGGGCTACGGTGGCGTGGGCCCCAACTTCTTTCCCTGGGTGGTCAGCATTGCCATCCTGATCTGCGGCGTGCTGTGCGTGGCACATGCGCTGAGCGGAGGGTTTCGGGAGCTGGAAGAGGGCTCCGGCGACGAGCGCGCCCACTGGAAGGGCTTCATCTGGGTGTCGGCAGGGCTGCTGCTCAACGCCCTGCTCATCACCACGCTGGGCTTCATCCTGAGCTGTGCGTTGTGCTTCGTGCTGTCGGTGCGGGGTTTCAAGAGCTCGGAAGGTGAACTCGACCTGCGCCTGCAGGCCTGGATCAAGGATTCCTTCATCGGCATCGCGGTAGCGGCCCCGGTGTACTGGATGTTTACGCAACTGCTGGCCATCAACCTGCCCGGCCTGACCAACACGGGGTGGCTGTAAAGCCTGCACGCCATGGAAACCTTAAACCTTTTGATGCAGGGTTTTGCCACCGCGGCAACACCCATCAACCTGATGTGGGCCTTTGTGGGCTGCATGATCGGCACCGCTGTGGGCGTGTTGCCAGGCATCGGCCCCGCAGTGGCAGTGGCCATGCTGCTGCCCATCACCGTCAAGGTCGAGGCCACGGCCTCGATGATCTTCTTTGCAGGCATTTATTACGGCGCCATGTATGGCGGCTCCACCACGTCCATCCTGCTCAACACCCCGGGTGAGGCCGGGTCCATGGTCACGGCCATGGAGGGCAACAAGATGGCCAAGCATGGCCGCGCCGGTGCGGCCCTGGCCACGGCCGCCATCGGTTCGTTTGTGGCGGGCACCATCGCCACGGTGCTGGTGACCTTCTGCGCGCCGCTGGTGGCCGAATACGCCATACGCCTTGGCCCGCCTGAGTATTTCATGCTGATGGTGCTGGCCTTCACCACCGTGAGTGCGGTGCTGGGCAAGAGCACGCTGCGTGGCATGGTGGCGCTGTTTGTGGGCCTGGCCATGGGCTTGATTGGCATTGACCAGATCACGGGCCAGGCGCGCTACACCGGGGGGGTGCCTGAGCTGATGGATGGCATCGAAGTGGTGCTGATCGCCGTGGGCCTGTTTGCGGTGGGCGAGGCGCTGTACAACGTGATGTACGAAGGCAAGTCCGACGAAACCCAGAACCGCCTGACCAGCACCCACATGACCAAGGAAGAGTGGAAGCGCTCCTGGCCCGCATGGTTGCGCGCCACGGCCATCGGGTTTCCGTTTGGCACCGTGCCTGCCGGTGGCAGCGAGATTCCAACCTTCCTGAGCTATGCCGCCGAGAAGAAACTGAGCAAGCACAAGGAAGAGTTTGGCACCACGGGCGCCATCGAAGGTGTGGCAGGCCCCGAGGCCGCCAACAACGCGGCCATCACGGCCACGCTGATCCCGCTGCTGACGCTGGGCATCCCCACGTCGAACACCACGGCCATTTTGCTGGGCGCGTTCCAGAACTATGGCATCCAGCCCGGCCCGCAGCTGTTCGACACCAACGGCGCGCTGGTGTGGGCGCTGATCGCGTCGATGTACATCGGCAACGTGATGCTGCTGATCCTGAACCTGCCGCTGGTGGGCCTGTGGGTGAAACTGCTGAACATCCCGAAGTCGTACCTGTACGCGGGCATTCTGGTCTTCTCCACCCTGGGTGTGTATGGCATGCGCCAGAGCGCATTCGACCTGGTGCTGCTGTACGCGATCGGCCTGCTGGGTGTGGTGATGCGCCGCTTTGACTTCCCCGCCGCGCCGGTGGTGGTGGGCATGATCCTGGGCCCCTTGGCTGAGGCTCAGATGCGCAATGCGGTGTCGATTGGCGAAGGCAAGTGGACGATTTTCCTGGAGCGCCCCGGTTCGGTGACCCTGATCGTCATCGTGCTGGCCGTGCTGATCGTTCCGCGCCTGCTGCGCCGTTGGGCTGCCCGCAAGATGGCGCTGGCAGAGGCCTGAAACCGTGGCGAGGCCCCAGGCTCGCACCCATAAAAAAACCGCGCCATCGGGCGCGGTTTTTTTTCGTCCAGACGGCGCGGGCAGATCCGTGCCGACGATTTTCTTGGCAAGCCAGACCCCCAGGCGCTGTGCTCCCGGAGCCCTCCCCACCAGGTGGCTTGCTGTGAACTCGGGCTGAATCGTACCATAAAATGCGAATAGTTCTTATTTGCAGGATGGCGCATGTCTTCATTTCCGCAGGAGTTTCTGGTGCTTTGTCGTCAGTGGGGCGAAGCCCAGCGGCGTTGCAGCGCGGCCCTGACGGCGCAGGCCGCCGAGATCCAGACGCTGCAGGCCGAGGTGGTGCGGCTGCGTGGAGCGCTGGTGGTGCGCGATACGCGGCTGGCCATGGCGTACGACGAGCTGGCGCAGCTACGGGCTGCTGTGCCGGGGCTATCCCGCCGTCAGACCATGGCACGCCACATCGCTGTGCTGGCGGAGCGTATTGCCACCTTGTCGCGGGAATGCCTGCGCTGGCGACTGGCGGCGCAGTCAGACACCAGGGCAGTGAGCCACCCGGAGCAGGGTGGGGTAACCAGCACCGCGCCTACGGATGCTTCGGCACACCCCCGCAGGGTGCGCGTGCCGGTGGTGGTCGAGGCCCATCCGGACGCAGACGCGGGTGCGACGTTTGACGCCAGCCTGGCCGCCGCTGACCTGGTGATTTGCCAGACGGGCTGCATCAGCCACGACGCCTACTGGCGGGTGCAGGACCAGTGCCGCCGCACGGGCAAGCCCTGCATCTTGGTGGACCAGCCGCTGGCAGCATGTGAGGCGTCCCTGTACACCTCTTTGACTCCTGTTTTGGATAAAAACGCCTGATAGCGCTAGTGCCATTTGCCTAGGTAGCTATCCAATTTGTAGCGTCATGGCTCCATGCCGGGCGTCTGCTGCCTGTGGGGGCAGATCCTGCGCCCCGCCAGCGCGCTACCATCCGCGGATGCCTTTGCTCGCTGATGACGCCCCCGCACTGCCGCTGGATGCCCAGGGCATTCTGGAACTGGCGGCACGCTCCATGTTCCAGCTGTTCTCCAGCGTCAGCCAGGGCATGTTCCTGGTGGATCGCAGTGGGCGCATCGTGTGGGTGAATGAGGGCTACCAGCGCTTTCTGCCGGACCTGGGTTTTTCGTCGGTGGACCAGTTCGTGGGCCGCACGGTGGAAGAGGTCATCCCCAACACACAGATGCGCCGCGTGCTCGAAACGGGCCAGCCCGTGCTGATCGACCTGCTGACCAACAAGGCGGGCACCTTTGTGGTCAGCCGCATTCCGCTGCGCGACGACGCGGACCGCGTGATCGGCGCCATTGGCATCGTGCTGTTCGACCATCCCGAAACCACGCTGCAGCCGCTCATCAGCAAGTTTGCGCTGCTGCAGCGCGATCTCGATGACGCCCGGCGCGAGCTGGCCAGCCAGCGCCGCCGCAGCCTGGCAGTGGCGGGCGACGGCGAGCGGCGGTCCAAGTACACCTTTGCCAGCTTCATCGGTTCCAGCCCCGCTGCGGCCGAGGTCAAGCGCCAGGCGCGCCGTGCGGCGCAGTCGAGCAGCCCTGTGCTGCTGCTGGGGGAGACGGGGACCGGCAAGGAGCTCCTGGCCCACGCGATCCACGCAGCGTCCAGCCGCGCCAGTGGTCCGTTCGTCAGCGTCAACATCGCCGCCGTGCCCGACACGCTGCTCGAGGCCGAGTTCTTCGGCGTGGCGCCTGGCGCCTATACCGGCGCCGACCGCAAGGGCCGCGACGGCAAGTTCAAGCTGGCCGATGGCGGCACGCTGTTCCTCGACGAAATTGGCGACATGCCCCAAAGCCTGCAGGCCAAGCTGCTGCGGGCGCTGCAAGAGGGCGAGATCGAGCCGCTGGGCAGCAACAAGCTCGTGCCTTTCAATGTGCGCATCCTGGCCGCGACGTCGCGCGATTTGGCGTCCCTGGTGCGCGAGGGCAAATTCCGCGAGGATTTGTTCTACCGCCTGCATGTGCTGCCGGTGCGTGTGCCGCCGCTGCGCGTGCGGCGCAGCGACATCCCTGCCTTGGTCGAAGCGTTGGGCGAAGACCTGGCCCTGCGCAACGGCACCGCGCCGCCCGAGTTGCTGCCCGATGCAATGGCCCTGCTGGCGGGCCAGCCCTGGCGCGGCAACATCCGCGAGCTGCGCAATGTGCTGGAGCAGGCGGTGATGCGCAGCGACTCGCAGTCCATCGACGCCGCGCAGCTCGAACGCATCCTGCGCGAGGCGGGCGTGGAGCCCGCCGCCCCTGCCCCGGTGCAGGACCCAGGCCACGGCCCCGATGCCGAGGACGAAAGCCGATACCTGCGCCCGCTGGCCGAGCAGGTGGCAGAGCTGGAGCGCAAGGCCATCGCGGCTGCGCTCAAAGCCCATGGCGGCAACAAGCTGGCCACTGCTCGCCAGCTGGGCATCTCGCGCGCCACGCTCTATGGACGTCTGGAAAACCCTGAATAAAAATCAGGCAAATGTCTGAAAATTAGACATTCAATGTGTATTGAAATCAGGCAGTGTCGCCAGGGTGTCAGAGAAAGTATCTTTGAAATCAAGCACTTGGCTGCTGGCACAGACTGTGCAATAAAGAAGCATCACAACAGGAGACATCGCCATGCACCGTCGCACTCTGGTCGCCCTCGCTTCCGCAGCCGTTACCGCCGCCGCACTTTCTGCCCCCGCGTTCGCGCAGACCGGTGAAATCCGCATTGCCCACGTGTACAGCAAGACGGGTCCGCTGGAGGCCTATGGCAAGCAGACCCAGACCGGCCTGATGATGGGCCTGAACTACGCCACCGGCGGCAGCATGACCGTCAATGGCAAGAAGCTCGTCGTGATCGAGAAGGACGACCAGGGCAAGCCTGACCTGGGCAAGAGCCTGCTGGCCTCGGCCTACTCGGATGACAAGGCCGACATTGCCGTCGGCCCCACCTCCAGCGGCGTTGCCCTGGCCCTGCTGCCCGTGGCCGAGGAATACAAGAAGATCCTGCTGGTGGAGCCCGCCGTGGCCGACGCCATCACCGGCGACAAGTGGAACAAGTACATCTTTCGCACTGGCCGCAACAGCAGCCAGGACGCGATCTCCAACGCCGTGGCCATCGACAAGGCGGGCGTGACGGTGGCGACGCTGGCGCAGGACTATGCCTTCGGCCGCGATGGCGTGAAGGCCTTCAAGGACGCGCTCAAGAACGCCAAGCTGGTGCACGAGGAATACCTGCCCACCACCACCACCGACTTCACCGCCGGTGCCCAGCGCCTGATCGACAAGCTCAAGGACGTGCCGGGCCGCAAGGTCATCTTCATCATCTGGGCCGGTGCAGGCAACCCGTTCAAGATCGCTGACATGGATCTCAAGCGCTATGGCATCGAGATCGCCACCGGCGGCAATATCCTGCCCGCCATGGCGGCCTACAAGAACTTCCCGGGCATGGAAGGCGCCACGTACTACTACTTCGGCATCCCCAAGAACCCCGTGAACGAAGCCATGGTGGCTGCGCACTACAAGGAGTTCAAGACCCCGCCAGACTTCTTCACGGCCGGCGGCTTCAGCTCTGCCATGGCGCTGGTCACGGCCCTCAAGGCCACGAACGGCGACACCAATACCAACAAGCTCATCAAGACCATGGAGGGCATGAGCTTCGAGACGCCCAAGGGCAAGATGACGTTCCGCAAGGAAGACCACCAGGCCATGCAGAGCATGTACCACTTCAAGATCAAGGTGGATCCGGCCTTTGCCTGGGGCGTGCCCGAACTGGTGCGCGAGATCAAGCCTGAAGAAATGAACGTGCCGATTCGCAACAAGCGATAAGCCGGTCTTTCGACTCCGCTAGCGAGTTGGCGAGTTAGCGAGGCCCGTCGGACAGGACCACCGTCCTGCTCCTTCGGGGTCCATCCCGCAGGGGCGGCCGCCCCTCTTTTTCCAGTGAATTGATGCATGAACCCCCGGGTGTACACGGGGGCTGGGTCGGTTTTTCTCAAAAATTATTTGGAGACAAGACAACATGGCTTTCAATTTCATCCGGGCGGCAGCAGCAGGGGCTGCGATGGCACTGTGTGGCGTGGGCAGTGTTCACGCTGCTGTCAACCTGCCAGCACTCAAGATCGACAAGACACAGACCACGGTATCGGGCCTGTCCTCGGGCGGCTTCATGGCCGTGCAGCTGCACGTGGCGTATTCGGCAACGTTTGCCAAGGGCGCCGGCGTGGTCGCGGGCGGCCCGTTCTATTGCGCGGAGGGCTCGGTCGTCAACGCCACCGGGCGCTGCATGGCCAGCCCCGCAGGCATCCCCACCAGCACGCTGGTCAGCACCACCAACACCTGGGCCAGCCAGGGCGTGATCGACCCCGTGGCCAACCTGCAGAACTCCAAGGTCTACCTGTTCTCGGGCTCGCTCGACAGTGTGGTCAAGACCGGGGTGATGGACGCGCTGCGCACCTACTACAACAGCTTCGTGCCCGCCGCCAACGTGGTCTACAAGAAGGACATCGCGGCCGAACACGCCATGGTGACGGACGACTACGGCAACGGCTGCTCCACCAAGGGCGCGCCCTACATCAGCGACTGCAACTTCGACCTCGCCGGTGCCGTGCTGCAGCACCTGTACGGCACGTTGAACGCCCGCAACAACGCCACCCTGCCCGCCGGCAATTACATCGAGTTCAACCAGAGCGAATTCATCACCAACCATGGCATGGCCACCACGGGCTGGGCCTATGTGCCCCAGGCTTGCCAGGCTGGCGGCACAGCCACCTGCAAGCTGCATGTGGTGCTGCATGGCTGCAAGCAGAACATCAGCGATGTGCAGCAGCAGTACGTGCGCAACACCGGCTACAACCGCTGGGCTGACACCAACAACATCGTGATGCTGTACCCGCAGACCAGCACCGCAGCCACCAACAGCTGCTGGGACTGGTGGGGGTATGACAGCGCCAACTATTCCAAGAAGTCGGGCCCGCAAATGGCGGCCGTCAAGGCCATGGTGGACCGCGTCTCCAGCGGCACGGGCGGCACCACGCCCCCCGACCCTGTGGCCCTGTCCGCCCCCACGGGCGTGAGCACGTCGGGCGCCACGGCCAGCAGCATGGCCATCGGCTGGGCCGCCGTCACGGGCGCGGCCAGCTACAACGTGTACCGCAATGCCAACAAGGTCAACGCGCTGCCTGTGACTGCCACCAGCTACACCGACACCGGCCTGGCCGCGTCCACCACCTACAGCTGGACGGTGCGCGCGGCCGATGCCAACGGGGCCGAGGGCGCCACATCGGCCGCAGCTTCGGGCACTACGCTGGCCGCATCGGGCGGCGGCACGGCCACCTGCACCACCGCCAGCAACTATGCACACACCCTGGCCGGGCGCGCGTATGCCGCCGGGGGCTACACCTATGCGCTGGGCTCCAACCAGAGCATGGGCCTGTGGAACGTGTTCGTCACCAACACCTTGAAGCAGACCAGCACCAACTACTACGTGATCGGCACCTGCCCCTAAAGTGCCGGGGCGCGCTGCCGCAGGGCAGGGCGCCCCACCCATTCCATCGATTGACTCAGACCGTGAAAGTGAACCCCCACCCATGAGCACCTTGGCCACCAAGGACTTGACCATCCGCTTTGGCGGCCACGTGGCGGTCAACGGCGTGACCTGCTCTTTCGAGCCCGGCACGCTGACCGCCATCGTGGGCCCGAATGGCGCGGGCAAGACCACCTACTTCAACCTGATCTCGGGGCAACTCAAGGCCACCAGCGGCAGCGTCACGCTGGGCGGGCAGGACCTCACGGGCCAGTCCGTCTCGGCACGCACACACGCGGGTCTGGGCCGTGCTTTCCAGCTCACCAACCTGTTCCCCAACCTCAGCGTGCTGGAGAACGTGCGCTTGGCCGTGCAGGCCACGCAGGAGGGCAAGCACCGCCGGGGCATGAACCTGTGGAGCATCTGGAGCGACCACAGCGCGCTGACCCAGCGCGCCCGCGTGATCCTGCAGGCCGTGGCCATGACCGACCGGGCCGATACGCCCGTGGCCAGCCTGCCGCACGGCGACCAGCGCAAGCTCGAAGTGGCGCTGCTCATGGCGCTGGAGCCGCAGGTCTACATGTTCGACGAGCCCACGGCCGGCATGAGCCACGACGAGGCGCCCGTGATCCTGAACCTGATCCGCGAGCTGAAGAAGGACAAGACCAAGATCATCCTGCTGGTGGAGCACAAGATGGACGTGGTGCGCGAGCTGGCCGACCGCATCATCGTGCTGACCAACGGCACGCTGGTGGCCGATGGACCGCCAGCCGAGGTGATCGCATCGCCCGTGGTGCAAGAGGCTTACCTGGGCGTCTCCAAGGACGCAGAGAAGGAGGCAGCATGAGCACGACGCCAACGACCAACCTGCTCGAACTCAAGGGTGTGCACACGCACATCGGGGCGTACCACATCCTGCACGGCGTGGACCTGGCCGTGCCCAAAGGGCAGCTCACCATGCTGCTGGGCCGCAACGGCGCAGGCAAGACGACCACGCTGCGCACCATCATGGGCCTGTGGCGTGCGTCGCAGGGCTCCATCCACTTTGGTGGCAAAGACATCACCGCGATGAATACGCCTGCCATCGCGGGCCTGAACATCGCCTATGTGCCCGAGAACATGGGCATCTTTGCCGACCTCACGGTGAAGGAAAACATGCTGCTGGCCGCACGCAGCGCGCGCAACGCCGCGCAGATGGACGAGGCGCGGCTGCAGTGGATCTTCAAGCTCTTCCCCGCCGTGGAGAAGTTCTGGAACCACCCCGCCGGCAAGCTCAGCGGCGGCCAAAAGCAGATGGTGGCCGTGAGCCGCGCCATCGTTGAGCCGCGCGATCTGCTCATCGTGGATGAGCCCAGCAAGGGCCTCGCGCCCGCCATCATCAACAACATGATCGACGCGTTCGACCAGCTCAAGAAGAGCGGCGTGACCATCCTGCTCGTCGAGCAGAACATCAACTTTGCCAAGCGGCTGGGTGACACCGTGGCCGTGATGGACAACGGCCAGGTGGTGCATGCGGGCAGCATGGCCGCGCTGGCGCAAGACGAAGAACTGCAGCGCTCGCTGCTGGGGTTGGCGCTATGAGTTGTGTGAGCAATTTCAGATGTTTTCGGGCGGTAGCGCAGGTATCTATTGCCCTGATAGCTATCAAATGTGTAGCTGATGTACGTAGTGCGGCGACTGCCGCTGGAGGTCGGGCATGAGCGTCACCCGCGATTTCGACTGGAAGCCCCTGGCACTGGTGCCGGCGCTGGCGCTGCTGGTGCTGCCCTTCATCGGCTCGCCCAGCACCTGGCTCACGCTCACGGTGGCGGGGCTGGCCATGGGCATGATCATCTTCATCATTGCCTCCGGCCTCACGCTGGTGTTTGGCCTGATGGATGTGCTGAACTTTGGCCATGGCGTGTTCATTGCGCTGGGTGCGTTTGTGGCCACCAGCGTGCTGGGCGCCATGGGCGACTACACCCAGAGTGCCGAGCTGTGGCGCAACCTGATGGCCGTGCTGCCCGCCATGGTGGTGGCCATGGCAGTGGCCGGGGCCGTGGGCCTGGCGTTCGAGCGCTTCATCGTGCGGCCCGTGTACGGCCAGCACCTGAAGCAGATCCTCATCACCATGGGCGGCATGATCATTGGTGAA
The DNA here is from genome assembly GCF_007993815.1 of Acidovorax delafieldii. Classification (GTDB taxonomy): domain Bacteria; phylum Pseudomonadota; class Gammaproteobacteria; order Burkholderiales; family Burkholderiaceae_C; genus Acidovorax; species Acidovorax delafieldii. The sequence continues at coordinate 147,032 of NZ_VJWE01000014.1, read as the reverse complement.
GAGCTCATCAAGGTCATCTGGGGCCCCGCGCAGATCCCGCTGCCATTGCCCGAGGGCATGCGCGGCTCGCTGCTGGTGGGCGATGCTGCCATCGAAAAATACCGCCTCGTCGCGGTGGCCGTGGGCCTGCTGGTGTTTGGCGTGCTGGCCTGGACGCTGTCGCGCACCAAGGTCGGCCTGCTGATCCGCGCTGGCGTGCAGGACCGCGAGATGGTCGAAAGCCTGGGCTACCGCATCCGCCGCCTGTTTGTGGGCGTGTTCGTGGTGGGCTCGGCCCTGGCGGGCCTGGGCGGTGTGATGTGGGGCCTGTACCAGCAGAACGTGGTGCCCCAGATGGGCGCGCAGGTCAACGTGCTGATCTTCATCGTGATCATCATCGGCGGCCTGGGCAGCACCGGCGGCGCGCTCATCGGTGCGCTGCTGGTGGGGCTGATGGCCAACTACACCGGCTTCCTGGTGCCCAAGGTGGCGCTGTTCTCCAACATCGCGTTGATGGTGGCCATTCTCTTGTGGCGCCCGCAGGGCGTCTATCCCGTGGCCAACCGCTGATGAGGAGCCGACTGACATGCTGAACCGACTTCTCTCCGGCGACTATCCGCGCAGCAAGGTGCTGGCGGTGATTCTGGTGGCCATCTTTGTGGGCCTTGCTTTTGCACCTTTCCTCTTCCCCGGGGTCAAGGCGCTGTCCGTGGCGGCCAAGGTGCTGATCTTTGTGGTGCTGGTTGCCAGCTTTGACCTGCTGCTGGGCTACACCGGCATCGTGAGCTTTGCGCACACCATGTTCTTTGGCATCGGGGCCTACGGCATTGCCGTGGCCACCACGCGCATGGGGCCCACCTGGTCTGCGCTGCTGGTGGGGCTGGCCGGCGCGCTGGTGCTCTCGCTGCTGCTATCGCTGGCGGTGGGGCTCTTCTCGCTGCGCGTGCGGGCCATCTTCTTTGCGATGATCACGCTGGCCGTGGCGGCTGCGTTCCAGACGCTGGCCTCCCAGCTGTCGGACATCACCGGCGGCGAAGACGGCCTGACCTTCAAGGTGCCCGAGTTCCTGTCGCCCAGCTTCGAGCCGTTTGACGACCCCTTCCTGGGCGTGAGCATCGATGGGCGGCTGATCTGCTACTACCTGCTCTTCGTCACGGCCGTGGCGCTGGTGCTGGCGCTGCTGCGCATCGTCAACTCGCCCTTCGGCCGCGTGCTGCAGGCCATCCGCGAGAACGAGTTCCGCGCCGAGGCCATTGGCTACCGCGTGGTGGTGTACCGCACCACGTCCAGCGTGCTGTCGGCGTTGTTTGCCACCATGGCAGGAGCCATGCTGGCGCTCTGGCTGCGCTACAACGGGCCGGACACCTCGCTCAGCTTCGAAATCATGATGGACTGCCTGCTCATCGTGGTGATCGGCGGCATGGGCACCATCTACGGCTCGGCCATTGGGGCCGTGCTCTTCCTGGTGGCGCAAAGCTACCTGCAGGATCTGCTGCGCCTGGGCAGCGAGGCCACGTCGGGCCTGCCCTGGCTGTCGGCCCTGCTGTCGCCCGACCGCTGGCTGCTGTGGCTGGGCGTGCTGTTCGTTCTGTCCGTTTACTACTTCCCCACCGGTGTGGTGGGGCGCCTGCGCGCGGCAGCTGCGCGCAAGGTGGGGTGAGTGGCCCAGCCGCGCCGCTTGACTGGCGTGGCCTGGGTGTGTGGGTGAGCTGTGCAACAAAGACGCAAAGAAAAAACTCCAGGAGACAAGCACATGAAGATGAGCATGAAGAACCCGCGTTTTCGTCCCTTTTCTCGTCCGTTCGTTCCCGCCGTGCTGGCTGCAGCCGTGCTGGCCGCCTGCGGCGGCAGTGATGGCGACAGCGCCGCACTCAACACCAAGCCCGCTTACCTGGGTGCGATCAGCGAGGCCACGTACGACGGCAGCAGCAACGACCTGCTCACCGCGGGTCTGGGCGCCACGGGCCTGGCCGCCGCCGTGCCGCCGGCCTACGCCGACCCGCTCAAGCCCACGGCGGCCGAGCTGCGCCGCACCGCCATCCACACCAATTACCGCGCCATGCTCGACATGACGGCGGCGGGCGGCTACGGCACGCTGTATGGCCCCAATGTGGATGCGCAGGGCAAGGTCACCACCGGCGAGGGCAAGGTGGCGGGCACCGAATACATCGCGTTTGCCGACGACGGCACGGGCCGCAAGAACGTCACCCTCATGGTGCAGGTGCCTGCCATCTTCGACCCCAAGAAACCCTGCATGATCACCGCCACGGCTTCGGGGTCGCGCGGCGTGTACGGCGGCATCTCCACGGGCGAGTGGGGCCTGAAGAAGGGCTGCGCCGTGGCGTACTCTGACAAGGGCACGGGCGGTGCTCCGCACGACCTGCAGAACGACACCGTGCCGCTGATCGACGGCACCCGCACCACAGCCACGACAGCGGGCAAGGCGGCGGCCTTCAACGCAGGGCTCACCGCTACCGAGCTGGCAGCCTTCAACACCGCCACCCCCAACCGCTTTGCCTTCAAACACGCGCACTCGGGTCAGAATGCCGAGAAGGACTGGGGCACCACCACCCTGCAGGCGGTGGAGTTTGGCTACTACGTGCTCAACCAGCGCTATGGCGCCACCGATGCAGCGGGCCAGCGCTTGAAGACGCTGACCCCGGCCAACACCATCGTGATAGCGTCCAGCATCTCCAACGGTGGCGGCTCCGCGATTGCTGCGGCCGAGCTGGACACCCAGGGCCTCATCAGCGGCGTGGCCGTGTCCGAGCCTGCCATCGAGATGCCCGCCAACCCCGGCATCACGGTGCGCCGTGGCAGCGCCGATGTGGCCGTCACCGGCAAGACGCTGGTGGACTTCACGACCTACGCCAATCTGTACCAGGCCTGCGCATCGCTCGCGCCCTCGGTCAGCACCAGCCCCTACGCAGCCGCTTTTGCAGCGGGCTTCGGCAGTGCGGCCCTGCCGATTGCGCCCAATCGCTGTGCGTCGCTCAAGGCGGCAGGCCTGCTCACGGCCTCCACCACGGCCACGCAGGCCGAAGAGGCTTTGCAAAAGCTGCGCGCCTACGGCTGGGAGCCGGAGTCCAACGACCTGCATGCATCGCTGGCTGCTTTTGAAGTCGCTCCGGCGGTGGCCGTCACGTTCGCCAACAGCCTGTCGCGTGCCAGTGTCAAGGACCACCTGTGCGGCTTCAGCTACGCGGCCACAGCGGCTACGGGCGCGGTGACATCACTGGCACCCGCAGCCCTGGCTGGCATGTTTGCCACCGGCAATGGTGTGCCTCCATCGGGCGGCATCAACCTGGTCAACAACCTGGGCAAACTGGGGCCGGCACGCGACTTCCTGTCGGTGTCGGACGCTGGCGTGGCCGACTGGAACCTGAGCGGTGCGCAGTGCCTGCGCAACCTCGTCACCGGCAACGACGCTGCTGCCAAGAAGCTGCAGGCCGGTGTGGACGAAACCCGCCGCAACGGCAACCTGCGCGGCAAGCCCGCTGTGATCGTGCATGGCCGTGCCGACGCACTGCTGCCGGTGAGCCATACGTCGCGCCCCTACGCTGCGCTGAACAAGAAGGTCGAAGGCGCCGCCAGCAAGCTCAGCTATGTGGAAGTGGCCAATGCCCAGCACTTCGACAGCTTCATCGGCTTGCCCACCGTGCTGCCGGGTTATGACAGCCGCTACGTACCGCTGCACGTGTACCTGAACCACGCGCTCGACGCCGTGTACGACCACCTCGCCAACGGCAAGGCGCTGCCCGCCAGCCAGGTGGTGCGCACGGTGCCACGTGGCGGCACACCGGGCAGCGCCCCGGCCATCACCGCCGCCAACGTGCCGCCGCTGGCCGCCACGCCCGCTGCCGCCAACGCCATTGCCATCACGGCGGGCGCCATTTCCATCCCCGACTGACCGGGACGCTGAACGACCTATGTGGAAGCCCGGGACTCGTGCACTGCCGGTGCATGCCGCCCGGGTCATTGAAGGCGCAGTCATCACAAGGATGAAACCAATGAACACTGTGAAGAGTTGGGCACGCCGCGCGTCGGCCGCCCTGAGGTGGAGTGGCGCGCTGATGGTGGCACTGGCCGCAGGCGTTTCGGTGCCAGCGAGGGCTGCCGATGTGGTGGTGGGGCAGGTGGCCCCGCTGTCTGGCGTGCTGGCCAGCACCGGCGCGCAGATGGTGCTGGGCGGCAAGATTTATTTTGACTGGGTCAATGCACAGGGTGGCGTGCACGGCGCCAGCATTCGCCAGGCGGTGGCCGACGATGGCTACAAGGTGGCAGACACGGTGGCCCGCACCCGCGAGCTGCTGGCCAAGCCCGAGGTGGTGGCGCTCTACGGCTTTGCAGGCACGGCCAACATCACCCAGCTGCTGTCCGATGGCGTGCTGGAGCAGGGCGGCGCCGCGCTGGTGGCGCCGTACACCGGTGGCGAATCGTTGCGCAGCCCGTTCAACCCCTGGATCTTTCATGTGCGTGCGGGTTATGTGGACGAAACTGAGCACATGGTGCAGCAGCTCACCACCCTGGGCATGAACCGCGTGGCCGTGATGTACCAGGACGACGGATTCGGCAAGGCGGGCCTGGCGGGCGTGGAGGCGGCACTGGCCAAGCGTGGCCTCAAGCTCGTGGTGTCAGCAGGCTATGAGCGCAATACCGACAAGGTAGATGACGCCGTCAAGGCCATCAAGGCCGCCGATGTGCATGCGGTCATCATGATTGCGGTGAACAAGCCTGCGGCGGCCTTCATCCAGCGCTACCGCGAGCAGGGCGGCGGCGCGCAGCTGTACAACATCTCGGTGGTGGACCCAACGGAGCTGGTCAAGCTCGCGGGCCTGAAGAACGCCCACGGCCTGGGCATCAGTCAGGTGGTGCCGTACCCCTACCGCCCGCAACTGCCCGTGGTGCGCGAGTACCAGACGTTGCTGAAGAAGTACGCGCCTGAGGCCGAGGTCAACTACACCAGCTTCGAGCAGTTTTTGGGTGCCAAGGTGCTGGTCGAGGCCCTGCGCCGCGCCGGGCCTGCGCCCACACGCGCCAAGGTGGTGAAGGCGCTGGAGTCATTGCAAAGCTATGACCTCGGCGGCATCACGCTGGGCTATTCGCCCACCAACCGCATCGGCTCGCGCTATGTCGAGGTTACCGTTATCGGCAGCAACGGCCGCCTCATGAAATGAGCGCGGCTCAAAAAACTCTCCTGGCGTCGTTGTTGCGTCTTGCCGTACTTGCAGTACTGTCTGCGACGCAACGCCTAGCCAGGACCGCTTCGCTGAGTTTTGTGAGCCGCTACCCGTCCTCAGGTTGTTATGTACGCAGCCTGCATCCCTCCACCGACTCACAAGGTTGTCCACCATGACTCCGTTATCGCGCTACGCCACCTGTGCTGGCTATGAAATCCACTATATGGAGTGGGGTGCGCGTGACGCGCCCGTGGTGATTGCATGGCATGGTCTTGCGCGCACCGGGCGCGACATGGACGAGCTGGCCGCACACCTGGCACCGCGCTACCGCGTGATCTGCCCCGACACCCTGGGCCGGGGCCTGAGCCAGTGGGCGCGCGCGCCGCAGGACGAGTACCGCCTGTCGTTCTACGCGCGCATTGCGGCCAGCCTGTTTGACCAGTTGGGGATCGAGAAAGCGCACTGGGTGGGCACGTCGATGGGTGGAGCCATCGGCACGGTGTGCGCATCGGGTCTGTTCGAGCCGCAACTCAAGGGCCGCATCACCAGCCTGCTGCTCAACGACAACGCGCCGCGCCTGGCCGATGCCGCGCTGGAGCGCATCAAGGCCTACGCGGGCCACCCACCCGCGTTCGATACGGTGATGGAGTTGGAGGCGTTCTTCAGGCAGGTGTACAAGCCTTACGGCTGGCTGAGCGACGCGCAGTGGCGTCTGCTGACCGAGAGCAGCACGCGCCGCCTTGTCGACGGACGTGTGACGCCGCACTACGACCCCGCCATGGTGCAGCAGTTCACGCACCATGCCAATGACTACCTGATCTGGGACCACTACGACGCGCTCAGCATTCCAGTGCTGTGCCTGCGCGGGGCGGAGTCTGACCTGGTGCTCCCCGATGTCACCGCCGAAATGCTCACGCGCGGCCCGGGTGCCCGGGGGCTGGCCCAGGTGGTCGAGGTGCCCGGTTGCGGCCATGCGCCAGCACTGAACGTGCCCGAGCATTACGCACTGGTAGACGGGTTTTTGGCTCGGGCGGGGTGACGCGACTGGCGGTACATTGGCTCCAACTGTTGCCTACCGCCATGAAACCGTTCTTGTTGATCGCCTCGCATTTGCTCACCCTGGCTGTGGGGTTCGCTGCAGGTGTGTACTGGTTGCCGATCCTGATCGCGCCCGCAGCCCCTACGCTGCAGGAGGTGCAGGCAAGCCTGCCCACGGCAGCATGGAAAGCCACCTTTCGCCGCGATCTGAAGGACAGCGACGCCCTGCACTGGGGCGAGGGCGTGGTGTCCGTTGGCCCACAAGCCATCAGCCTGGCAGGCAAGCTGGCACCGGGGCCCGACTACAAGCTGTACCTGTCGCCTGCGTTTGTGGAGACAGAGGCGGACTTTCAGCGCCTCAAGCCACAAATGCTGCGGGTGGGGGATGTGAAGACGTTTAACAACTTCATCGTTCCGGTGCCGCAGGGCGTGGACCCCGCACGGTTCAACACCGTGATCGTGTGGTGTGAGACCTTCGGCCAGTTCATCACGGCCGCGCAGTACCGGTAGAACGACTGTTCAAGGTCATGCCAGGTGTGTGCAAGTGCTCTGCCGGAAGGCGTGGAGCCACGAAGGGGTAATGGGCGCCCCGGCTAGTGGCATGTGCATCAGCCCATGCGGGGCGTCCAGGGCATCCACGCCCCCCGATTGCACTGCCCGCTGATGTCGGAAAAGGCGTTCAGGCGCCCAGCTGCGCCAGCGCGGCTTGCAACCCGGCGAGTCCGCCCACACGCTGGTCATTGATGAAAATTTGTGGCATCTGCCGCACCGATGGCCCGCACTTGGCATAGAACGCCAGGCGCTCGGCTTCGTCATCGATCTTGATTTCCTCGTAGGGCAGGGAGCGGGATTTGAGGAGCATCTTGGCCGACTCGCACTGCGGGCAGGCAGACTTGGAATACACGGTGATTTGAAGGGTCATGGTGCGAGTTTACGGGGCGTGGAGTGGGTCATGAGACCGCGCCGACCTCAGGCTTGTACCGTTGCTGTAGTGGAGTAGTTTACTATTCGGTTTGTTTTGTGACTGATTGGTAATTTATGGCTCTGCTATTTCCTTGGGTCCGCCGTTCGGTGCTGCTTTTTGCGGCAGCTTTTGTGTTGGCCTTGGTGGGCTGCTCATCCACCTCGCCGCCTCCCGGTGTCACCCCCGTCACCCCGTTTGATATGGCCCGATACGAAGGCCGCTGGTACGAAGTGGCGCGGCTCGACCATTCTTTCGAGCGCGGCATGACGGACGTGAGCGCCACCTACCAGCGCCAGGCAGATGGCAGCGTGCGTGTGCTCAATCGCGGTTTTGATACGGGCAAGGGCGATTGGCGTCAGGCGGAAGGTAGAGCCAAGTTCACCGGCGACACCAACACCGCCTCGCTCAAGGTCTCGTTCTTTGGCCCGTTCTACGGCGGCTACCACGTGGCCGCGCTGGATGCCGATTACCAATGGGCGCTGGTGGTGGGGCCGGACCGCAGCTACTGCTGGATCCTGTCACGGACGAAGCAGCTTCAGCCTGCTGTGCGCGAGCAACTTTTGGCCCGCGCACAGGCATTGGGCATCGATACCCAGGCGCTGATCTGGGTAGCCCAAGAACGCACCGACCCGCAGCCATGAGTGTTTTGACGATGTCACAACCCATCGCCGTCATCGGTGCAGGTCTGGCGGGCCTATCGTGTGCGCAGGCGCTGCTGCAGGCGGGACATACGGTGCATGTTTTCGACAAGAGCCGGGGGCCGTCGGGCCGCATGAGCACTCGGCGCGCGGAGGACCAAAGCGGCCCCTGGCAGTGCGACCACGGCGCGCAGTATTTCACCGCACGTGACGCCGCTTTTCGCTCAGAAGTTGCCCGGTGGCAGCAGGCCGGTGTGGCCGCCCCGTGGGGTGCACGCCTGGCAAGTTTTGATGGCACTGGCTGGACCACCCCGCACACGCCCCTTGAGCGTTTTGTGGGTACACCGCGCATGACATCGCCCGCTGCTTGGCTGGTGCAGGGCCTGGCACAGGCCGGCGAGCGCACCCACACCCAGTGGCAGACCACCGTGCAGCGGCTGGAGAGGCACCCCGAAGGATGGGCCATCACTTGCGCAGAGCAGGGGCTGCATGCGCAGCGCTACCGCGCTGTGCTGTTGGCTGTGCCCGCGCCTCAGGTGCCGCCGCTGTTGACCCAGGTGGCCCCCGTCGGCGCTGCGGTCGCAGTCAGTGCCCGCATGCGGGGCAGCTGGGCCGTCATGTTGCGTTATGCCTCGCCTGTGGCCTTGCCGTGGGACGGCGCCTTCATCAACACCGGCCCGCTGCGCTGGGTGGCGCGTGATAGCAGCAAGCCCGGCCGTACGGGGCCAGAAACGTGGCTTTTGCACGCCAGTGCCGAGTGGAGCGAGGCGCATATCGAAGACAGCGCGGACAGCGTCACCGCTGCCTTGCTCGCCGCCTTTGCGGCCCTGGGCGGCCCCACACCCCTGGCTGCCACGGCGCACCGTTGGCGCTATGCGGATACCGAACCCGCACTGACCTTGGGCTGCTGGTGGGACGCCAATGCCCGCCTGGGGCTGTGTGGTGACTGGCTGAATGGCGGCAAGGTCGAGGGCGCCTGGCTCAGCGGCCTGGCGCTGGCGCGACAGGTCGCAGCCGCCTGATCTGTGCGCACAGGGCTTGTGCCATGAGCTACACCGTGGTCTGGTTCAAGCGTGACTTGCGCGTGCACGACCACGCCCCGCTGCAGCACGCCGCCGCCCAGGGCCCGGTGCTGTGTCTGTACGTCGTCGAGCCCAGCCTGTGGGCGCAGCCTGATGCCGCCCTGCAGCACTACCACTTTCTGCAAGAAAGCCTGCACGACCTGGCCCTGGCCCTGCAACGGCGCGGCGCCACGCTTCAGGTGGCCGTGGGCGAGGTGGTGGACGTGCTGGCCCGCCTGCATGCGCTGGCCCCTTTTCACACCTTGGCGGTGCATGAGGAAACCGGCAACGCCCACACCTATTCCCGCGACTTGGCCGTGGTCCGGTGGTGCCGCACGCAGGGCGTGGCATGGCGCGAATGGCCGCAGCACGGCGTGGTGCGCCGCCTGCGCTCACGCGATGATTGGCAGGGACACTGGCAGGCCCACATGCACGCACCGGTGGTGCTCGCCCCCGGGCCTGATCTCTTGCAGGCCCGTACGTTGCCGTGGCCTGCACAGCCCTGGCCCAGCGGGGCTGAACTGGGCCTGCCCGCGCATGACCCACCCCAGCGCCAGCGCGGGGGGCGCAAAGAAGGCCTGCGCGTGCTGCAAGACTTTTTGGCGGAGCGCAGCCAGGGCTACCGGGGCGGCATTTCGTCGCCGCTGACAGCGCCCAGCGCCTGCTCGCGCCTGTCGCCCTACCTGGCATTGGGTTGCCTGGGCATGCGCGAGGTGGTGCAGGCCACCCAGCGGCGCCAGCAGCAACTCAAGGCCAGCACCGACTTTGGAGCTGCGTGGCAGCGCAAAGGCTTGACGGCCTTCATGAGCCGCCTGCACTGGCATTGCCATTTCATCCAGAAGCTTGAATCGGAACCCGCGCTGGAGCACCACAACCTGCACCGGGGCTACAACGGTCTGCGCGAAGCGGAATGGAACCCCGCTCACTTCGAGGCCCTGGTGGCCGGGCGCACCGGCTGGCCCATGGTGGATGCCTGCGTGGCGATGCTGCGCGAGACGGGATGGGTCAACTTCCGCATGCGGGCCATGCTGGTGTCGGTGGCCTCGTACCCGCTGTGGCTGCACTGGCGGCCCGTGGGCGAATGGCTGGCCCGCCAGTTTCTGGACTATGAGCCCGGCATCCACTGGAGTCAGATGCAAATGCAGGCGGGCACCACCGGCATCAATACCACCCGCGTCTATAACCCCATCAAGCAGGCGCAAGACCACGACCCCCACGGCCACTTTGTGCGCCAGTGGCTGCCCGCCTTGCGCCGCGTGCCCGATGCCTGGCTGCTGGAGCCCTGGCGCATGCCGCCCGATGTGCAGGCCCGCTGCGGCGTGCGCGTGGGCCACGACATTGCCGTGCCGCTGGTAGACCTGGACACCGCCACCCGCACCGCCAAGGGCCGCGTGCACAGCCTGCGCGCCCAGCCCGCCGTGCGCGCCGCCCAGGCTGCGATTGTGGAAAAGCACGGCTCCCGCCAGTTTCGCGATGGCGGCAGCCCCCAGGCACGCGCCCGGGCTCGCGCACGCAATGCCGCCCAGCATCCCCAGCAGCAAACCCTGGACTTTTGAACCATGCGCATGCGCAAAAAATCCGACCTTCCGCAAAAGACCTGCCAACACTGCGGCCTACCCTTCACCTGGCGCAAGAAGTGGGAGAAGGTATGGGACGAGGTGAAGTACTGCTCCGACCGCTGCCGCAGCGAACGCAAACGCACTGACAAGGCCTCAGGGGAGGGCGCTGCATGAGCACCGTGCTGTTCTGGTTTCGTAACGACCTGCGCCTGCACGACCAACCCGCGCTGCGTTCAGCCCTCACCAGCGGTGCCACCCACCTGCTACCCGTGGTGTGCCTGCCTGCGCCTGATGAATCCGCACCGTGGGGGTTTGCCCGCGTGGGCGCGCACCGCCGCGCCTTCACCGCCGCTGCGCTGCGCGGGCTGCATCAACAAACGAGCGCGCTGGGCAACCCACTGCTCATCTGCCAGGCACCGCCTGCCACCGCCTTGCCCCAACTGGCCCAGGCCGTGGGTGCCACCACCGTGGTGTGTGAAGACATTGCCGCCCCCTACGAACAGGCCGAGGTGGCCGCACTGCGCGCCGCTGGCTTGCAGGTGCGTACCGTGTGGCACAGCAGCTTGCTGCCTCCGGCGCGTATGCCCTGGCCGGTGGACCAGTTGCCCGGCGTGTTCACCAGCTTTCGCCAGAAGGTAGAGCGCGCGGGCATCGCCCCCGCCGCACCATTGCCGTTACCGACCAAACTGCCGCCGCCACCCGATGTGCCCGCGCATGTGCGGCAGGCCTTAGGGGCAGAGCAGGGCACCGCAGCCATCCTGCAACCCGCGCCGCCGCAGGGCAGCGATGCCCGCTCGTCCTTCCCCTACGGCACCGCTGCCTGTGATGGCAGCGAGGCCGCTGCGCTGGCCCACCTGGCGCAGTACCTGGCCCGCAAGTTGCCCCACAGCTACAAGGACACGCGCAACGGGCTCACGGGGCTTCATTACTCCAGCAAGTTCTCGCCCTGGTTGGCTACGGGCGCGCTGTCTCCGCGCCAGATCTATGCCGATCTGAAAAATTTCGAGCGCGACCACGGCGCCAATGACGGCACCTACTGGCTGTGGTTTGAGCTGCTGTGGCGCGATTACTTCCGGCTGCTGCACCTGCAATACGGTGCAGCGCTGTACCGGGCGCGCGGGCTGTCAGAACTGCCGCCCGCCCCGCACAACCCGCGCGGTTTTGATCGCTGGTGCCGGGGCGATACGGGCCAGCCCCTGGTCGATGCCGCCATGCGCGAGCTGGCTGCGACCGGCTACCTCAGCAACCGCCTGCGCCAGGTGGTGGCCAGCTACCTCATCTACGACTTGCACAGCGACTGGCGCGCGGGTGCTGCGTGGTTTGAATCGCAACTGGTGGACTACGACGTGTACAGCAACCAGGCCAACTGGCTCTACATCGCCGGGCGCGGCACCGACCCGCGCGGGGGGCGGCGCTTCAACCCCACCAAGCAGGCGCAAGACCACGATGCCGACGGCAGCTACCGCCGCCTATGGGGCACGGCATGAGCACGCCACAACCCTCTACCCCACAGCGTGCCCACACGCTTCGCCTGCTGCTGGGCGACCAGCTCAACCCCGAGCATTCATGGTTTGCCACGCCGGACGAAGGCGTGGTCTACGTGCTGATGGAAGTGCGGCAAGAGACCGACTACGTGCTGCACCACGCGCAAAAAATCCTCGCCATCTTTGCCGGCATGCGCGACCTGGCCCGCCACCTGCGCGAGGCCGGGCACCGCGTGCGCTATGTGGCGATTGACGACGCCAGCAACCGCCAGTCGATGCCCGACAACCTGGCCGCCCTCATGGCCCACTACGGTGCGCACACGCTGCAATACCAGCACCCCGACGAATGGCGGCTGGACGAGCAACTGCGCACCTGGGGCGCAAAGCAAGCCTTTGCCGTGCAGGCCGTCAGCAGCGAGCACTTCTACACCACCCGCACCGAAATGGCCGAGGTGTTCCAAGGCCGTAAGCAATGGCTCATGGAGCACTTCTACCGCCGCATGCGCCAGCGCCACAGCGTGCTGATCGATGAAGCCGGAGAGCCTGAAGGCGGCCAATGGAACTACGACCACGACAACCGCAAGCCTTGGCCCGGCACGCCCGAATTGCCGCCCGACGCGCGCCCCACGCACGACCACAGCGCCCTGTGGGCCACCATCCAGGCCGCGGGCGTGCAAAGCTTTGGCAACCCGCAGGCCCGCGCGCTGCGCTGGCCGCTGAACCGGGCCGAGGCACTGGCGTGGCTCGATCACTTCATCACCACCACGCTGCCGCACTTTGGCGCGTATGAAGACGCCATGAGCACAAAGAGCGCGCGGCTCTTTCACTCCCTGCTGTCTTTTGCGCTCAACACCAAAATGCTGCGCCCACACGAGGTGGTGCAGCGCGCCCAGGCCGCGTACCACGCAGGCGCTGCGCCCCTGCCTGCGGTGGAGGGCTTTGTCCGCCAGATCCTTGGCTGGCGTGAATATGTTCGCGGCATCTACTGGGCCCACATGCCCGGTTACGACGAGCGCAACGCCCTGGGCCACAGCACGCCGCTGCCGGAGTGGTTCTGGACGGGCAACACCCGCATGCGCTGCATGCAGCACGCCGTGGGCCAGTCGCTGGAGCATGCGTACGCCCACCACATCCAGCGCCTCATGGTCATCGGCAACTTTGCGCTGCTGGCGGGGCTCGACCCTGCCGCCGTGCACCGCTGGTACCTGGGTGTGTATATCGACGCCTTTGAATGGGTAGAAGTGCCCAACACCGTGGGCATGAGCCAGTTTGCCGACGGCGGCCTGCTGGCCACCAAACCCTATGTGAGTAGCGCTGCCTACATCGACCGCATGAGCGACTACTGCAGCGGCTGTCACTACGACAAGAAGCAAAAAGTGAGTGAGCGGGCCTGCCCTTACAACGCGCTGTACTGGGACTTTTTTGCGCGCAACGAAGGCACGCTGGGCAACAACTTCCGCCTTGGCATGGTGTTCCGCCAGTTGCAGAAGATGCAGGGCCCGCAGCTCGATGCGCTGCGCGAGCATGCGGCCAGCCTGCGCACGCGGCTGGATGCGCTGTAGCCCGCTTGCCGAACCACCCCACGACACCCTCACCGCAGGACCGCGCCATGTCTCAAGCACAACCCACCGCAACGTCGTTCACTTCTTTGCAGTCGCTGCCTGATGGCTACCGCGCCCTGGTCATCGGCTCCACCGGCGCCATCGGCAGTGCCTTCCTCGCCCACCTGCAGGCCGATCCGCGCTGCGCCCTGGCCGTGGGCCTGGGCCGCCACACCAGTCCAGCGGTCGATCTGGATGACGAAGCCACCATTGCCGCCGCCGCCCACCAGCTCAAGGCCCAGGGGCCGTGGCACTGCATCATCCACGCCGCAGGCCTGCTGCACGGGCCCCACGGCATGCCTGAAAAGCGCCTGGGCCAGTTGAACTACGCGCAGATGGAAGCCACCTTCCGCATCAACACCTTGGGCCCCGCGCTGGTGCTGGCCCACTTTGCACCGCTGTTGCCCAAGCAGGGCCGTGGCCTGCTGGTCGTGCTCTCGGCCAAGGTGGGCAGCATTGGCGACAACCGCCTGGGCGGCTGGTACAGCTACCGCGCCAGCAAGGCCGCGCTCAACATGCTGGTCAAAACGGCGTCCATCGAAGTGGCCCGCACCCACCCGCAGGCCGTGCTGGTGGCGCTGCACCCGGGCACCGTTAACTCGGCGTTGTCGGCCCCTTTCAATGGCGCAGAAATAGGCCGCCCGGCGGCGGATGCAGCGGGCGACATGCTGCGGGTGCTGGATGGACTCGCGCCCGAGGAGACGGGCAGCTTCTACGCCTACAGTGGCGCGCCACTCCCCTGGTAAGCGTGGCGCGCGGTGCTATGGTTTTGATACTGCTTGCGTACCAGCAGTAAGCGCTGTCGGGCCTTTTGCTCAAAGGCATGCCATGTGCCACTGTCCGTGCGCGACCGCCGTATTGCTTGCATGCAGAATGCCGCATGCATTCAACCCCATCGCCCGACACAACACTGGTTGCCTCCCACACCACGGCCGCAGCCGCGTCTGTGGCGCAGTGGGTAGAGCGCCACTACGGCCTGCCCGTGCAGCAGTGCTACCTGATCCGCCGCAACCTCAATGACAACTACGCTGTGCGAACAGCGGACGGCAGCCGCTACGTGGCAAGGCTCTGCGCCATCCGACCGCGCGGTCCGTTCAACGTGGATTTTGAGCTGGCATTGTTGGCCCACTTGGAGTCGCAGGGCGTGGGTGTGGCCTCTCCGGTGTTGGCTGCGAACGGCACGACCAGCGTGATCCTTTCGTTCCCGGAGGGCCCTCGTGTGCTGGTCCTGTTCCGCCACTGCGAAGGCGCTGTGCCCGATACCCCCGAAGACCTGCACCTGACCGGCGCCACGCTGGCCCAGATTCACAGCGCCGCGCAAAGCTACACCGGCCCCGCAAGCCTCTACGTGCTGGACGGCCACCATCTGGCGGGCCGCACGCTGGACTACCTTGCCGCCCATCCCGAGCTGGCCCCCACCGTGCTGGATGCCTACCGCGAACTGATCCACCGCCTTCTGGGTGAGCTGGCGGATGTTGAAAGCACCTTGACCCGTGTGATGTGCCACGGCGACACCCATGGCTTCAACAACCATGTGTACACCGATGCCGAGGGAGTGCGCCGGGCCGCCTTCTTCGACTTTGACGACGCCGGGCCGGGGTTCCTGGCTTATGACCTGTGTGTGTGGCTGTGGTCGAACCTGCCCCGCAAGGCCCCCATGGAGCCCGACGAAGCCTTGCTGAAGCGTTGGCAGCAGTACCTGGCTGGCTACCGCGCAGGCGGCGGCCATGTCACCGATGCTGACCTCGCCGCCCTGCCGCTCTTCGTGCAATTGAGGCACCTGTGGAACATGGGGGAGGGCGTGGCGCGTATCCACCACTGGGGCGCCAACATGATGTCTGCCGACTGGATCAAGAAGCAGCCGGATGTGATGGCCGCCTGGGCCCGCCTGGATTTGCCCGCTTGATGGGCCTGCACTGAGCCCTCATGCGTTGCGCAGGCACCCATGCTCAGGTCATGTGGCGTGGGGCCACTGGGTGCGTCAGTTGCTGCGCATCGCTGGGGTCTTGCTCCAGGCTGTAAGGGACCGAGAGAAAGGCCACGCTGAACACAAAAAACAGCGTGGCGGACACGGCCCGGGCGATGGGGAGCACAAAGTTCTTGAGGTCGGTGTTCATGGTGGTTCCTGCAGCGGCTAGAGGTGGAGAAGGGTCGGGGTCAGATGCCGCCTTGACCCTTGCCGCCATGTTGCCGGTACCAGGCTGAACGGGTGCTGAACAGGTGCTGGGCGGCGCTTGCCCACCGCCTACTTGTAGTTCTCCCGGCGCTCTCCAAACTCCCTCACCCGCTTGCGCCACGCCTTGTAGCTGCCCGGCGCCAGGTGCGTGCGCATCAGTACCTTGACTTGATCATGGTGCAGGCCGTGGACGGCGCGGATCTGCGCAAAGCTCACGTGGTCGCTCAGCGCCATCTGGATGATCTCGCCCACGGTCGCGGCGTCCAGCGGCGCGCTCGGGTGGGTGCTCGGCAAGTCGGCGGCGCGCGGTGTGGTCATGGTCAGTGTGTTCAGGTGGTGACGCGAGGGTAGTGCGCCTGCTTTCACCTTGCGCTGCGGTGGCCCTTTCATCCCTTCACCCTTGTCATGCAAGCCCTCCACGACCACTTGGTGCGGGCGTTCAGCGATCTAACGCCAGCCCCTCGGCCAGCGCCTCAAACACCAATCGAATCCGCCGTGATGTGCGTAGCTCTCGGTGCGACACCAGCCAGACGGGAAAACGCACCGGCGCCACTTCGTCCAGCACGCGGACGATGCCCGGCGTTTCGCGGGCGATCTCGTCCATCATGGCGCCGATGCCCATGCCCTGGCGCACCAGCGCCCAGTGGGCCGCGGTGTGGTCGGCGTAGCAGGTGAAGTTGTCTTCGCTCAGGCTCAAACCGTACTGACGCAGATACGCAAGGTACTGGCCGTTGCGGTCTGAACCCACAAACTCCGCATTCACAGCGTCCTCCGCGCTGCGCGGGTGGCCGTGGGCCTGCACCCAGCTCTCCGACGCGTAAAAGCAAGCCCGGGCCTCGCGCACCAGCCGCGCGATCAGCTCGGGCTGCTCGGGCTGAACGTGGCGGATGGCAATGTCGGCCTCGCGGCGCAGCAGGTCGCTGAGCGCGTTGGAGGCAATGACTTCCACGGCAATGCCTGGCTCCTGTGCCCGCAGGCGTTGCAAGATCGGGGGTAGCAAGTGCGTCGCCACTACATCGGTGGCTGACACCGACACCACGCCCCCCACCGCCTCTGACCGCCCGCTGGCGGCCAGGCCCAGGGCCTCTGCAGCAGTGCCCATGGCGCGGGCGTGTTCCAGCAGGTCCAGCCCGGTGGGCGTGAGCACCATGGATTTGCCCACGCGCTCGAACAGCGTCACGCCCATCTGCTGCTCAATGGCCGCCACCTG
This sequence comes from Acidovorax delafieldii, assembly GCF_007993815.1. Classification (GTDB taxonomy): domain Bacteria; phylum Pseudomonadota; class Gammaproteobacteria; order Burkholderiales; family Burkholderiaceae_C; genus Acidovorax; species Acidovorax delafieldii. The sequence continues at coordinate 130,142 of NZ_VJWE01000014.1, read as the reverse complement.
CCGGCTCAGGGTGGGCTGGGTCAGGCCCAGCTTGCGCGCGGCGGCCGACAGCGAGCCGGTCTGCGCCGTTTGCAAAAACGCCTTCAGTTGGTTCCAGTCGAGGTTATCCATGCGTAAACGTATATGTTCACTGCAATTTACCGCAGTTTCCTGAGCTTCAATGCATGGATAGCATCTGGGTGTTGCTCATTGGACCTACCTCCACAAACTGCCTCTGTACCTCGCTGCTTCAGCACTTCACCCGGTTTGCACACCATGTCGTCTTCTGCCATTGCTCCCGTCTCCCGCGCATTGCCCTCCGCCGCCACCCCGCCGGCTGCGTCAGCCAAAGCGCGCTTCTGGGACCGCATTGCACCCAAGTACGCCGCCGACCCCATTGCCGACCTGGCAGGGTACGAGGCCACCTTGCAGCGCGTGCAAGGCCTGCTGTCGCCCCAGCATGACGTGCTGGAGATTGGCTGCGGCACCGGCAGCACGGCGCTGCGGCTGGCGCCATTCACCCGCAGCCTGCTGGCCACCGATGTGTCGTCGCAGATGATCACCATCGCCCACCAGCGGCTGGCCGCGCAACCCTCTGCCGCCTTACGCTTCGCCGTGGCCGACGCAGAGGCCATGGCCCCAGGGCCAGAGGTGTACGACGCGGTGCTTGCCTTCAATGTGCTGCACCTGATGAGCGATCTGGACGACGCGCTCAGGCAACTGGTGAAGGTGCTGCGCCCGGGTGGGCTCCTGATCTCCAAGACCGCCTGCATCGCAGAGATGAACCCGCTGATCCCCTACCTGGCCGTGCCCCTGATGCGCGCCATCGGCAAGGCCCCTCCGGTGTTGTCCTTTGACGAACAGCGGCTCCGCTCGGCCATGGTGCAGCAGGGCCTGCAAATCGTCTGCACCGAGCGGCACGGCACGCGCGGCAAGGACATCCGCGCCTTCATCGTGGCCCGCAAACCGGGCTGAGTTTTACCCACCCACTTCACACAGGCTGGCGGCTTTACAAGGCCGCCGGGCGGAGCTTTGCCCACGGATGTGCTGCCGGTCCACTGCGTTCATCCCACGCGCCGCAGAAGGGTCCCCAGATATTCGATTTGCTGCGGTCCTGCCGTCATCACCCATCTTGTTGCACACACTGTTTCGCTCGCTCACCCACAACCCCCCATCACTGCCACTCACACCATGAACCATCGCAACCACCCCCTGTCTCTCACTTCCGCCGCTGGCCTTGTCGCAGCCGTGGCATTCCTCACCGGCTGCGCGTCCACCCTCGACCAGGCGGGCCTGGAGCAGCGCACGGCGCAAGCCATTGGCCGCACGGCAGGCCAGTTCACCATCACCGACCGGCAGGAGGAAACCGGCGGCCGCATCAACTACACCGTCAACACCCGTGACGGCGCCAGCTACCGGTGCTATCTGTACGGTGCAACGGGCTTTCAGAAAGCCATGAGCTTCGGCCAGACACCCCATTCCGACGCCGTCTGCACCGCCATGGTGGGCGGCGCGAGCAATGGTGGCGCCCAGGCGCCGGCAGCAGCCGCTCAGCCACAGGGCCGCGCTGCGCCCAAGGAATGCAATGCGCTGCTGCGCACGGCGGGGCGCTGCTAAGAGCGGCTAACAAAACTCTTCTGGCGTCGTTGCTGTGTCTTGTCGTACTGCTCGTACTGCATGCGACACAGCGCCTGGCCAGAACCGCTTCGCTGAGTTTTGTTAGCCGCTCTCAATGGCACCGCGCTGCTTTGGCCTTCGGGCCACGAACCTGAATGCAAAGGACTTGAGACCATGAACCGATGGCACTGGGCCAGCTTGCTGCTGGCAGTCTGCTTGAGCGGTTGCGCCAGCTTGCCCGGCGCCACCACCGACACGGTGGACGGGCGCACGGTGGAATACGTGCAGGCAGGGCAGGGCACCCCGGTGGTGGTGTTCGAGAACGGGCTGGGCGCCCGGCTGGACTGGTGGACCAAGGTCTGGCCCGACACCGTGGCAGAGACCCGCGCGCTGGCCTACAACCGCGCGGGCTATGGCCGCAGCGACGCGTCCCCCCAGCCGCGCGATGGGGCGCAGGTAGTGCAAGAGCTGCGGGCCTTGCTCAGGGCCCGCCAGCTACCGCCGCCCTATGTGCTGGTCGGCCACTCGCTGGGCGGCCTGTACATGCAGCTGTATGCGCGCCAATACCCCGCAGAGGTGGCGGCACTGGTGTTGGTGGACTCCACCCACCCCGAGCAGATGCGCGGGGCTGGCAACCCCGACCTGTGGCCGACATGGCTGAAAGTGGCCTTCCGCCTGGGCACCTCTGACGTGGTCAAACAAGAGTTGGCAGCGCTGGACGCCACGGGGCAGCGCGTTGTCAGCCTGCCGGTTGATCCCGCTGTGCCCGTGTTTGTGCTCAGCGCACTCCAAACCCCGGGGGCGTCATCTGCGCTGGCCGAAGAGGTGCGCCAAAAACGCGCCGACTTCGCCCACCTCTACCCCGGCTCCACCCAGGTGTGGGTGGACAGTGGGCACGGCATTCCGCTGGAGAAGCCCGAAGCCGTGGTCAGCGCAATTCGCGCAGCATTGCAGGCGGCCCGCGCGCCACGCTGAAAGCGGTGGCGGCCACGCCAGTGGCAATTTCATCGTGGCGTGGCAACCAAACCCCGTGCCAGAATGAAACGATGAGCACCACCACCTCCTCCTTCAAGTCCAACGCAGACGGCACCCAGGTCACCACCTACACCTGGGCCCAAACCCCGGGTCAACCAGTGGGCGTCGTTCAAATCTCCCACGGCCTTGCCGAGCATGGCGAGCGCTACGACCGCTTTGCGCGGGCGCTGAACGCCGCAGGCTTCATCGTCCACGCCGTGGACCATCGCGGCCACGGGCGCACCGCCGGTGGCAAGCTGGGCGACTTTGGCAGCGCTGGTTTCAGCGGACTCATTGCCGATGTGGCCCAGTTCGGCGCGCTGCTGCGTGCGCAGCACGCCGGCCTGCCGCTCTTCCTGTTCGGCCACTCCATGGGCTCGTTCGCAGCGCAGGCGGCCATCCTCGACCACTCTTCCACTTGGTCCGGCGTCATCCTGTCAGGCTCCACCGCCCTCGACCTGTTTGCCGCCGCCATGGCCAACGCCCCGGCCGACGCGCCCGCCGGGCTCGCGGCATTCAACGCTGGCTTTGAGCACCGCACCGGCTACGAATGGCTGTCGCGCGACGCCGCAGAGGTCGATGCCTACGTGGCCGACCCGTGGTGCGGCTGGGACATGCCGGACGACGTGATCCCCTCGCTCTTCGCACCCGCGCCCCGGCTGGCCGATCCCGCGCTGCTCGCGCGCATCCGCAGTGACTTGCCCATCCTGATTGCATCCGGCGATGCGGACCCGCTGGCCGCAGGCGGGGTCTTATTGGAGCAACTGGGGCAGCGGTATCGGGATGCCGGTGTGGCCGATGTGACGGTCAAGCTGTACCCGGCGGCGCGGCATGAGATCTTGAATGAGACGAATCGGGATGAGGTGACGGGGGATGTTGTGGCTTGGTTGCGGGGGCGTGTGGCGTAGTTAATGCATCACCGGCCCTCTGCCCTGCAGTCAGTTCAGCGCAAATGCAGTGGCTAGAGGTAGCGCAAGCGATTTATAAAATTTTACCGGCAGCATATTCATGCTGGGATGAGATAAATCATAGTCAGTTAATTAGCGAATTTCAATAATTTCGCAATAGGGAGTCGGCATGGGGGGCAAAGAAAATTTTTCTAATGGCATTAATATTCTTCATCTTAGTGATTTGCATGTAGGGGTGCACTCGCAATCTTGGTTGTGGCCAACACTGGAGACAGAATTTTTTAGAGACATTCGTCGCTTGCATGGCAAGACAGGAAATTGGGACGTCGTCATATTTTCTGGCGACTTAGTCCAGCAGGCAATTGGCGGAGAGTACTCAAGACTAAATGAAATACTGAAAAAAATATTTTCAGAGCTAAAGTCTCTTGGATCCGAACCTCTGTTTTTTCCCATCCCCGGGAACCATGATCTGCAACGGCCGGAATCAATGGACCCTTCTGTGCGTGCATTTAAAGATTGGGAAGAAGATGGTTTGTTGCGCGAGGCATTTTGGAGCAAGAAGCCACCACAGTATTTTGATTGCATTGCAAAGGCTTTTGAAAATTATAAAAATTGGTTTGAAGGCCTTGCAGAGATCGGAATTTCTACCGGCGATGCCAAACATGGACTTCTGCCTGGAGATATCTCTCTGCGCGTTCCGATGGGCGAAAGGCATATCGGCCTAGTCGGGCTTAACTCTGCATGGCTTCAACTTCGCGGAGGCGACTATAAGGGTAAGCTGGATGTTGATATACGGCAACTACTTGCAGTAACTGACAATCAGCCCGATGAGTGGGCGGCAAAAAATTCCTCAAATGTGTTGGTGACCCACCACCCATTGGACTGGCTGAGTCATCGAAGTCAGTCGGAGTGGCGCTCTGAGATTTATTTGCCGCACCGCTTCGATGCTCATATGTTTGGTCATATGCATGACACTGCACTAGTATCCACTTCAGAGGGCGGTTCAGCATCGCGCCGGTTTATTCAATCTGCATCCCTCTTTGGTCTAGAAGAGATCGCTAATGGAACATCTCGACTGCATGGCTATTCTGTTTTTAGGATTGAAGAGAATAATTCAAGAAAATGTTTTAGGCAGTGGCCTAGAATTGCTATTAAGGGTCAAGATGGCACTTTGAAAATCGTTCCGAATTTTCAAATGAATATAGACCATGAGACCGGCGCTGTTGATTTTGATTTCGATTCAACTGCGGGTGATTCAAAATACGCAGCTGTGAATTTAAGTGAAAAAATCCATTCCGAAAACTCATCTGGCGCTTTGCAAATCATAAGGAAAATTCTTCCTGAAAGTGCTGCTCATGCTAGAGTTAGGAAGACTGAGCAGGCAATATGTATTGCAAGCCTTGAACAACGCCATCCAGTATGGATTAGTGCTGATTGGGGTCAGGGTTCTGATGAATTTTTAAGATCTATTCTCATAAAAACTCGCCTGGACACCGCTTCAGTTTATCAACTCGATTTGCAGGCTTGCTATGAAACTAGCGATATTCGGGTGGCTGTCGAAGAGCAGATCGGTGTTTCATTTACCAAATTTTTCGACCTTCTCTCAGCAGAGCTCGACTGCATATTGCTGCTTGCCGATGTGCCTTTAAATGAGGGGCGAGACAAAGAGGGGAAAAAACTTCAAGGTGATGTTGAGCAAATGTGCGCCATGTTGCTTCAATATTGTCCGAACCTCCGCATAGTTGTGAAATCTAGAATACAGCCGCCATCTAGCACTATTAAGTGTGTGAGACTTCAGGCACTAGATCTTGCAGACACGGCCACATATGTTTCAACCCACGCGGCTTGGGCTAGACAAGGCTCGCAGGCAGCCTTGATAGCGAAGTTGCATCGCCACACAGATGGACTGCCGTCTCGAATTGACGCAGCTTTGCGAAATTTGCAGTTCACTGGGACCAATGAGCTCTTAAGTTTGGACGCGGATGTGGCGGGTAAGCGGAGTTCGTCGGATTTAGCCCCTCAGGGACTTGTAGATGCCATAGACGAATTGCGCATGTCTCCAGATCCAAGCGTCAAAAGATCATTCGAACTTCTCAAAGCACTTGCTCAATTTCCCCGAGGCGAATTGCTAAGTTCGGTAAAAAGATTTAATGGAGCAACGCCCTTCTTCATGCAGCACGCAATAATATTGGTGGAATCGGCATTTGTTGACTCCGTTGAGGTTCCCAATGTTGGAAGTGAGGTTGCGGCTGAGGGTAGTGCGTTAGTTGTCAAAAGACTGGTCAGAGATTATTTAACAAGCATTTTAAGCGCGACGGAACTAAAGAAATTAAATACAAAAGCCTTTTCATTATATTTTGGAGATAACTGGTCATTAAAAGGAATATCATCAAAAAAAGGCTTCAAATTCGATGATAGAAATCTTGGTGCATGGAGGCTTGGAAATGCTTCCGTCTTAGTGTTGAGGTATATTAGAAATGCACTGGCGGGGAGAAGAAAGGCCGAAGAAAAAAAGGCAATCGATTTGGCTGGATCATTCTGTGCGGCACTAATGTCGGGGGATCGCTGGAGCGATATAGTTTCCCTCTGTGGTGATTTGATGCCTATCTTTGATGATTACCAAGTTGATGTCTCAGATCTCTGGGTTATAAATGGGCTGTATGCAAAAGCACTTCGAATGACAGGCGAGGCGGAGAAGGCTAAGAATATTTATGTGCAATTGATGGGGTCAAAAACATCTATTCCGGGCCCCTCAAGGCAAGAATATCTCTTAAATCTTGCAATGTGTTACGAGCGCCTAGAGGAAAAAAATAAGGCGATGGATGCTGCAAAAGAGTGCATGGATATTTCCACAAAAACTTCCTCGGGACTGCAGGCAAAATCCATATATGTTTCGATTGACGACACAGAGAAAAACAAAGATGGAAAGCTTCTTCAGCTGGAAATGTCTGCAAGAACGAAGAAGCATCACAATCTAGCGAGTACGTTAGCATTGGCCCGTGCAACACGTACAACGGAATCCAATGAAAAGAAAAAAATACTTCAGGAAATCGTTGATGGAAATGCCGTTGGTAATGAATATAATATTATGCGGGCAATGCTGCAAATTGCTCAGATTGACGATGGCGAGGGGCATGCAATGGATGTTCGCGACCTAAACAAGTTGATTGAAGCCTATCATTATTTGTACAACGAAACTTTGCCGAATTTGTTTGATCAATGTACGGCCGTGTTGTGGAAAGAATTTTCAAGAACTGAGCATAACGATAACTTGTTCAGTCTCTTTCGTCACAGTTCGCTTGTATGGAGACTTCGGGATGAGAAAAAAATGGAAATTGACTATTTTAGAAAACTGGGAAAATTCATTGCGGAAAATAGTGAGAAGCTGACCGTCTTCACTAGTCGCGAAATTGCCTATTTCATTGCCCGAGGAGGCGAACTCACACGCGAGATAGGAAATTCCGGGGAAAATCCTCAAGAGATATCCTAATGACCTATATAGATTATTTTTCTAGAAATGAAAACACATGATTTTCATCAGGCTGCATAGGTGACCGCTTTTGGCCGATAGTACGCGTCCATATCCGAGACGCGTATGACCGAAATCGCTGTCAAGCAGCGGGACTTAGAGAATTCAATCTTGGGGGCCGCTGCGCCACCTATCGCCCCCGAGCCCCTTGCCCTCTCCGCGCACCCCCCGCCACCTGACAAGCCCTCCGATACGCCCGCAGCGTCACCTCTGCCCGCTGCATCACCGTGTCCTCCACCGTGGCCGCGCCTCCGGCTAGTTCATCCGCCTGCGCCTGCAGCAACTCTGCCGGGCTCATCCCCGACGCCTCCCCCGTCAGCAGCGCAATCCCCTCGCTCACATGCACCATGGTGTAGACGTGGAACAGCCCGCGCTCTACCGCGTCCAGCACGCTGCGGTCCAGCATCAGGTGGCGCTGGTTGCGGGCGGGGATCAGCACGCCGTGGGTGCCGTCCAGCCCCGCCGTCGCGCAGGCGCGGAACCACCCTTCGATCTTTTCGTTGATACCGCCCACGGGCAGCACCTCGCCGTGCTGGTTCAGTGCGCCGGTCACAGCAATGCCCTGGCGCAGTGGCAGGCCTGACAGGCTGGACAGCAGCGCGTACAGCTCGGCGCACGAGGCCGAGTCGCCTTCCACGCCGCTGTATTCCTGCTCGAACACGATGGACGCGTTGAGTGCCAGCGGCGCCACGTGGCTGAACAGCGCGGTGAGGTAGCTGTGCAGGATGAGCACGCCCTTGTCGTGGATGGGGCCGGACATATCGACCTCGCGCTCGATGTTGAGCAGGCCCTCTTGCCCGGCAAAGGTGCGCGCGGTGATGCGCACCGGAAAGCCGAAGCGGTAGTCGCCCAGGTCGATCTGCGTCATGGCGTTGATCTGGCCGGTGATGGAGCCTGCCAGCGAGATCAGGCGCTCGCCCTCGGTGATGGAGTCGTGCAGCTCTTCTTCGGGCTGGTTGTGGCGCTGGGTGCGGGCGGCCAGGGCGGCCAACACATCGGCGGCCTGCACCAGGGTGCCTCCGTGTGCCTTGCACAGGGCGGCGCTTTCAATGGCCAGCGCTTCGGTGTGGGCAAAGCGTGCGCTCTGGCGGCGCTGGTCGTCGGCCTCGCGGTGGGTCTGCTCCAGCACCAGGGCCACGGCGTCGGGGCCGAAGTGGGGCAGGCCGCGCTTTTTGCAGACTTGGGCCACCAGGATGGCGGTGGCGTGGTGGGTGGCGGGGGTGGCGGCAAAGTGGTCTGAAAAATCCACCTTCACGCGAAAGCGGCGTGCGGCGTCGGGGTCGGCGTCTTGCAAGGCGTAGTACTCGTCCACCGATCCGATCAGCACGATCTTCACGTCCACATCCACCGGCTCGGGCTGCAGCGCCACGGCGCCGCCGGGGCCATGGCCTGGGCCGCCGCCGCCTTCCTCGATCTGCAGGCGGCCGCACCGCAAAAAGCGGCGCAGGCGTTGCCACAGGCCTTCTTCGGCGGCCAGGTCGTGCAGGTGCAGCAGGATGAAGCCGCCGTGCGCCTTGAGCAGGCTGCCCGCGTGGATGCTGGTGTGGTCGGCCTGCACGGTATCGGCGTCCGAGCCATGTTCGATGCTGCCAAACAACGTGCGCTGGGTGGGGTTGTCTTCCACCACCACGGGCGCGGCGGTGCGGCCGTGGTTGTCCACCACCAGGTTCACCTGGCAGCGGGCCAGCAGGTCGTCGAGCGCGTCCTTGCGGTCGTCTTCGGCATCGGCGCCCTGGTCGCTACCTCGTTCAGCGTCCAGGGGCTCGAACAGGTCGATGTCGCCCAGCACGGCCTGTTCCACCTGGTCGAGCCAGTGCGTGAGCTTGACGGTGTCCTTGATCTGCTTGCGCAGGCCCTGGCGGATGCCGTGCAGCGCGTGCTCCACCAGCGGCTTGATGGTCTGGCGGCGCAGGGCGGCCAGGGCGTCGTCGCGCGCGCGCTCCAGCGGGCGGGTGGTTTCGAGAAACTTGGCGATCTCGGCGCGCAGCTCCTGCTCGGCGGCGTCGATCTCGGCGCGGCGCTCGCGGGGCAGGGCGCGCGCCTCGCCTTCGGTCAGCGGCTGGCCCTTGGGGCCGGTGAGGGTGAACACCATGTGCCCGGCCTCGCGGCTCAGGCGGAACTGGCGGGCCTCGGCAAATGCGTCCAGCGTTGCAAAGGCTTCGCTCTCTTGCGTTTGCCAGGTCTTCTCGATGCGCTCGGCCTCGGCCTTGAAGTCGGGGCTGGTCAGGCGTTTGGGGATGTCGGCCTGCAGGCTGCGTGCCATGTCGGCCAGACCCTGACGCAGCATGCGGCCCTCGCCTGCGGGCAGGCGCAGCGCGCGGGGGCGGTCGGGTTGGTCAAAGTGGTGCAGGTAGCACAGGTCGGGCGGCACCGCGCGTTTTGCGGCCTCGGCCTGCATGGCCTGGCGCAGCAGTGACGCCCGCCCGCTGCCCACTTCGCCCAGCACAAACAGGTGGTAGTCCGGCTGCTGCATCGCCAGGCCAAATTGCGCGGCGGCCTGGGCACGCTCCTGCCCGATCCAGGGCAGGGGCAGGTCTTGCAGCTCGGCGGTGCTGGCAAAGCCCAGCGTGGCGGGGTCAATGGTCAGACGCAACTGGTGGGGGGCAAGGGCAAAAGCGGGCATTGATGTGGGTGTAGGAGGGGGCGGTGCGGAGTGCGTGGCAGGCAGCCATGCAGCACCTGGCGACCAAAATATGAGCCAAAACGGGCTGATGCGCTAGTGCAATATGCCCTGGGTGCTATCAATAATGTAGTGAATGACCATGGGCGCGCAGGCCGCCCAGTGCCATTCGCTTTTGCGTTCGCATGCGTAATGGCATGGGCATGCGTATCAGTGCGCCACCGGGCAAACCCCGGCAGGCGCACCACCGGCCAGCGCGTGGCTCCGCGCATCGGCCAGTGCGGCGGCGGTGGGGGCCTCGGTGGGCCAGCCCGCCAGGTGCTGCTGTGCCACGCGGCTCAGCGCGGTGATCCAGTGGTGGTTGTCGTTCAGGCAGGGGATGTAGTGAAACTCCTTGCCGCCCGCGTGCAAGAAGGCCTCGCGCACTTCCATGTTGATTTCTTCCAGCGTCTCCAGGCAGTCGCTGGTGAAGCCGGGGCACACCACGTCCACCCGCCGCGTGCCCGCCTTGCCCAGCGCCTCGATGGTGGGCTGGGTGTAGGGCTCCAGCCACTTGGCCTTGCCAAAACGCGACTGGAAGGTGATGCGGTAGCGCTCCTCGCGCAGGCCCAGGCGCTCGGCCAGCAGGCGGCCGGTCTTGCGGGCCTCGCAGTGGTAGGGGTCGCCCAGGTGCAGGGTGCGCTCGGGCACGCCATGAAAGCTCATCACCAGCTGGTCGGGCTGGCCGTGGTGCTTCCAGTGCGTTTCGATGGTGCGGGCCAGCGCGTCGATGTAGCCGGGGGCGTCGTGGTAGTGGTTGACGAACCGCAGCTCGGGCACGTTGCGGGTGGCGGCGGCCCAGGTGTAGACGGCGTCAAACACGCTGGCTGTGGTGGTGGCGGAGTACTGCGGGTACAGCGGCAGGATGAGGATGCGCGTGGCGCCCTCGGCCTTCAGCGCATCGAGCTGGCTGGCGATGGAGGGGTTGCCGTAGCGCATGGCGTGGCGCACCAGCACCGCGTGGTCTGCCTCGCCCAGCCAGCCGCGCAGCAGCGTGGCCTGCTTGGCCGTCCAGTGCGCCAGGGGCGACCCCTCGGGCGTCCAGATGCTGGCGTATTTGGCGGCCGACTTGGCCGGGCGCGTGCGCAGGATGATGCCGTGCAGGATAGGCATCCACAGCAGTTTGGGGATCTCCACCACGCGGTGGTCACCCAGAAACTGCGCCAGATAGCGGCGCACGGCCGGGGCCGTGGGTTCGTCGGGCGTGCCCAGGTTGCACAGCAGCACAGCGGTGCGGTCGGCCTGGCCGTGGGTGAAAGGGGGTTCGGGGTGGAAGGAAGGCATGCGGCATTTTCACCCACGCGCCGGGCCAGTGCGGGCTGGGAGCCTATTTGCCGCCCGGCACACCACCGCCTGCGAGATCAGCGCCGGGCATGGCGTCTTCAGGTGTTTTCAGCCCCTTTTGGGGGTGCATCGGGTATTCCCTGATGTGGTTATGAAACCGGTTTCATAAACTGACGCCACTTTGGAATAACCGCTGTTCACCGTGAATTACCAGTTCCAGTTCGATGCCGTGTTTGCCGCGTGGCCCTTGTTGCTCAAGGGCACCTGGATCACCGTGCAGCTGTCGCTCACCGCCACTTTGCTGGGGCTGGTGGTGGCCATCTTTTGCGCCTGGGGCAAGACCGGCGGGCCGGGCTGGCTGCGGTTTTTGATCAACGCGTACATCGAGGTCATCCGCAACACGCCGTTTCTGGTGCAGCTGTTTTTCTTCTTCTTTGCGCTGCCATCCATCGGCCTGCGCTGGTCGCCCTACACGGCGGCGCTGACAGCCATGGTGGTCAACCTGGGGGCGTATGCGGCCGAGATCGTGCGGGCGGGTATCGAGTCCATCCCCAAGGGGCAGATCGAGGCGGGCAAGGCCCTCAACCTCAAGCCGTGGGAGATCTTCCGGTTTGTGGTCCTCAAGCCCGCGCTCAAGGCCATCTACCCGGCGCTCACCAGCCAGTTCATCTTGCTGATGCTCAGCTCGGCCGTGGTGTCGGTGATCTCGGCGGACGACCTGACCTCGGTGGCGGCCAACCTGCAGTCGCAGACCTTCCGCAGCTTTGAGATCTACATCGTGGTGACGGCCATTTATCTGGCGCTGGCGCTGAGTTTCTCGGCGCTGTTCAAGCTGATTTATCAGCGCGTCCTTAACTACCCAGACCGCCGATAAGGAGACCGACCATGCGTACCTTCGGACTCTCCGAGTTCCTTTTCATCGTGCAGGCCGCGCAGTGGACGCTGGCGCTGTCGGCCATTGCCTTCGTGGGCGGTGCGCTGCTGGGGCTGGTGGTGGCGCTGTCGCGCACCTCAGAGAACGCGGCGGCGCGCAATGCGGCGCGCGTGTTCATCCAGGTGTTCCAGGGCACGCCGCTGCTGCTGCAGCTGTTCCTCATCTTCTTTGGTGCGCCGGTGCTGGGGTTTGACATCAACCCCTGGGTGGCCGCGGGTGTGGCGCTGGTGCTGAACAGCGCGGCGTTTCTGGCCGAGATCTGGCGCGGCTGCATCGAGGCGGTGCCACGTGGACAGTGGGAGGCGGCACAGGCCCTGAACCTCAAGTACGTGGCCCGCATGCGGTTTGTGGTGCTGCCCCAGGCTTTCAAGATTGCGCTGCCGCCCACGGTGGGCTACGTGGTGCAGATCATCAAGGGCACATCGCTGGCGGCCATCATCGGCTTCACCGAGATCACGCGGGCGGGGCAGATCATCAACAACGCCACCTTCCAGCCGCTGCATGTGTTCACCACCGTGGCTGCGCTGTACTTCGTGATCTGCTGGCCGCTGTCGCTGCTGGCCGCACGCATGGAGCGCAAGCGCGCACGTGCTCTGGCGCGCTGACCCACGCGCCGCCGTCCTCTTTTCTTTCTGTTCTCGTTCACACCAACCACCAGGAGACATGCGATGACTTTTTCTTTGCAACGCCGCACCGCCACCGCCGCTTTGGCTGCCTTGGGCCTGGGTGCCGCGCTCACGGCCTTTGCGCCGCTGGCCTCGGCCCAGTCCGTGGCGGACATCAAGAAGAAGGGTGAGATCACCATCGGCATGCTGGTGGACTTTCCGCCCTACGGCACCACCAACGCGCAAAACCAGCCCGACGGCTACGACGCCGACGTGGCCAAGCTGCTGGCCAAGGACCTGGGCGTGAAGGCCAACATCGTGCCCGTCACCGGCCCCAACCGCATCCCGTTCTTGCTGACCAACAAGGTTGATGTGCTGGTGGCCTCGCTGGCCATCACGCCCGAGCGTGCCAAGCAGGTGCAGTTCTCGCAGCCTTATGCGGCCGCGACCATCGTGTTGTACGGCAAGACGGGCGCCAACATCAAGAGCGCGGCAGACCTGAAGACCGTGCGCGTGGGCGTGGCCCGCGCCAGCACGCAGGATGTGGCCGTGACCAAGGCCGCGCCTGAGGGCACCGAGATCCGCCGCTTTGACGACGATGCATCGGCCATGCAGGCGCTGATCTCGGGCCAGGTCGATGCCATTGGCTGCTCGGTCACGGTGGCGGCGCAGATCGCCAAGCGCGTGCCCGCCAACACGTTTGAGAACAAGTTCAACCTGCTGCAGCAGGCCATGGGCATTGCCCTGCGCCCCGGCCAGGACGAGCTGACCAAGGCCGTGAACGACTTTGTGGCACGCAACACCGCCAATGGCGAGCTGAACAAGCTGTACCAGAAGTGGCTGGGCGCCGACCTGCCCAAGCTGCAGTAAGCCTGCCTGAACGATAAGGAGCCATTGATGAGCGACGCAGTCACGACCGCCCCCGGCACACCGCCGATCATCCGCATGGAAGGGGTCAACAAGTGGTACGAAAGCTTCCAGGTGCTCACCGACATCAACCTGTCGGTGCGGCCCGGCGAGCGCATCGTGATCTGCGGGCCATCGGGCTCGGGCAAGTCCACGCTGATTCGCTGCATCAACCGGCTGGAGACGGTGCAAAAGGGCCGCATCGAGGTCGATGGCATCGACCTGACCGCTGGCGGCAAGAACGTTGATGTCGTGCGCGCCGAAGTGGGCATGGTGTTTCAGCAGTTCAACCTGTTCCCACACCTCACCATTCTGGAAAACTGCACGCTAGCCCCCATGCGATCGCGCGGCATGAGCAAGGCGCAGGCCGAAGAAGTGGCCATGAAGTACCTGACCCGCGTGCGCATCCCCGAGCAGGCGCACAAGCACCCCAGCCAGTTGTCGGGTGGGCAGCAGCAGCGCGTGGCCATTGCGCGGGCGCTGTGCATGGCGCCCAAGGTGATGCTGTTTGACGAGCCTACCTCGGCGCTCGACCCCGAGATGGTCAAGGAAGTGCTGGACACCATGATCAGCCTGGCCGAAGACGGCATGACCATGCTGTGCGTGACGCACGAGATGGGCTTTGCCCGCAGCGTGGCCGACCGGGTGATCTTCATGGCCGACGGCAAGATCCTGGAGCAGGCGCCACCGCAGCAGTTCTTTGGCCAGCCGCAGCACGACAAGACGCGGCAGTTCCTGGGCCAGATCCTGACTTCCCACCACGCACATTGAGACCTGGCAGGTCGTGCGGTTGATGGCCTTTGCCCCGTGGGGGCGCGGCCTGAAAGAAACACATGAAGGTATTGATTTCCCTGTCCTCCTTCGGCGCGGCCGAAACCGGTCGCCACGGCCAGCTGTGGTGCACCGACCTGGCCCAGCAAGCGGGCGCGGATGGCGTGGAGGTGCGTGGCGAACTGCTGCGCGATGCGGCCACCGAGCTGCCAGCGCTGGCGGGCCGGGCGGCGGTGTACTCCAGCCCCGAAGGCCTGTGGACCGCGCAGGGCGAACTGGACGAAGCAGCCCTGGCACGCGGCGTGCAGGCTGCGCAGGTGCTGCGTGCGCCGCGCCTGAAGATGTCGATTGGCGGCTTTGGCTCGCCGTCGCATGCCTCGCTGCACCGCCTCCAGGCCGTGCTGCAGGCCGCCCCGCAGGTGGAGCTGGTGATCGAGAACGACCAGACCGCCACCGCTGGCACGCTGGCCGCCATGCAGGCGTTTTTTGCAGCTCAGGCGCAGGCCGGGCTCGACCTGGGCATGACCTTTGACATGGGCAACTGGCACTGGCAGGGCGAATGCCCGCTGCAGGCCGCGCAGGCACTGGCACCCTATGTGCGCTATGTGCACTGCAAGGGCGTGCAGCGCCTGCCCGCCAAGTGGGTGGCGGTGCCGCTGGCCGATTCGGTGGCGCCCTGGCGCGCCGTGCTGCGTGCCTTGCCTGCCGATGTACCGCATGCCATTGAATACCCGCTGGTGGGCGACGACTTGGTGGCTGTCACGCGCGAGCAAGTGGCCTTTATCCGCGCTGCACGGGAGGCTGCATGAGCGATTCAGTCTTCGACGTTGCATTGTTTGGCGAGGCCATGCTGCTGCTGGTGGCCAACGAGCCCGGTCCGCTGGAGAACGCCACCGGCTTTCACAAGCGCACGGCCGGGGCCGAGACCAATGTGGCCATTGGCCTGGCGCGCCTGGGCCTGAAGGTGGGCTGGGCCAGCCGCCTGGGCACCGACTCCATGGGCCGCGCGCTGCTGGCCGCCATGCAGGGGGAGGGCATTGATTGCTCGCACGTGGTGTGCGATGCCACGCAGCGCACGGGCTTCCAGTTCAAGGAGCGCGTGACCGACGGGCGAGATCCGCAGGTCGAATACCACCGCAAGGGCTCTGCCGCCAGCCAGATGGTGCCCGCCGATGTGGACGAGCCCTGGCTGCGGTCCGCGCGCCACCTGCATGCCACAGGCGTGTTTGCCGCCATCTCCGACACCAGCCTGCAGGCTGCCATCCGCACGCTGGAGGTGATGCGTGCTGCAGGCCGCACCATCTCGTTCGACCCCAACCTGCGTCCCACGCTGTGGTCGTCGCCCGAGACCATGCGCCACTGGATCAACACCCTGGCCACCTATGCCGACTGGGTGCTACCGGGCATGGAAGAGGGCGTGTTTTTGACCGGCGAAACCACCCCTGAGGGTGTGGCGCGGTTCTACCGTGAGCGGGGCGCCAAGCTGGTGGTGGTCAAGCTCGGGCCCGAGGGCGCGTACTACGACAGCGACGTGGCCGGCACCGGCCGCGTGCCCGGCGTGCCCGTGGCCCAGGTGGTGGACACCGTGGGCGCGGGCGACGGCTTTGCGGTGGGCGTGATCAGCGCGCTGCTGGAAGGCCTGACTGTGCCCGCCGCCGTGCGCCGTGGCGCCTGGATTGGTGCCCGCGCCGTGCAGGTGCTGGGCGACACCGAGGGGTTGCCCACCCGGGCACAACTGCAGGAGGCGGGCCTGTGAGCCTGGCGCTACCTTCAGCAGACGGCAGCACAAGCCCAGCGCGCAAGCAAGTGCTGGTGTTTCGCGAGCTGCCGCCCGACCAGCTCGCGCGGTTGACCGCCATGCACGACGTGACCGTGGCCGACCCGCGCAAGCCTGACGAGCGCGCGCGGTTCGATGCCGCGCTGGCACAGGCGCACGGGCTCATCGGCTCCAGCTTTCCCATCGATGCCGCCGTGCTGGCGCGTGCGCCCCGGCTGCAGGTGGTGTCCAGCATTTCGGTGGGCGTGGACAACTACGCGCTGGACGTGCTGCAGGCGCGCGGCATCATGCTGTGCCATACCCCCGGAGTGCTCGACGAAACGGTGGCAGACTCGGTGTTTGCCCTCATCATGGCCACCAGCCGCAGGCTGGTGGAGCTGTCGCAACTGGTGCGCGAGGGCCGGTGGACCAAGAATATTGGAGAAGACCTGTTTGGCAGCGATGTGCATGGCAAGACGCTGGGCCTGCTCGGATTTGGCCGCATTGGCCAGGCCGTGGCGCGCCGCGCCGCACTGGGGTTTGGCATGCCCGTGATGTACCACGCCCGCCGCCCGGTGGACTTGGCGACCCAGGCCCCTGAGTTGCAGGGCAAGGCCATCCACAAGCCTCTGCCCGCGTTGCTGGCGCAGTCGGACTTTGTGGTGGCCATGCTGCCCTTGTCGGACAGCACACGGGGCATGGTCAACGCCGAACTGTTTGCAGCCATGAAGCCCGGCGCCATCTTCATCAACGGCGGCCGGGGCGCCACCGTGGTGGAACAAGACCTGCTGCACGCGTTGGACCATGGCCCGCTGCGCGCAGCGGGGCTGGATGTGTTTGCCACCGAGCCGCTGCCGCTGGCGTCGCCCCTGCGCACCCACCCGCGCGTGACCCCGCTGCCCCACATCGGCTCGGCTACGCACGACACGCGCCATGCCATGGCGGCGCTGGCCACCACCAACCTGCTGCAGGCCCTGGCGGGCGAACGGCCCGCCGCCGTGTACAACGCCGTACCCGCATGAGCCCGCCGACACCCCCACCCTCCGCCACGCTGCGCGCCCGCCCCACCATCGCAGATGTGGCGGCCGAGGCCGGTGTGTCCAAGGCCACGGTGTCGCGCTACTTCAACCACCGCGAACGCCTGCTCAGCCCCGACATTGCAGCGCGGGTCGAGGCGGCCATCGCCAAGCTGGCCTATGTGCCCAGCCCCATGGCCCAGGCGCTGAGCCATGGCCGCTCACGGCTCATTGGTCTGGTGGTGGCCGACATCACCAACCCCTATTCGGTGGCCGTGTTGCGGGGCGCCGAGAAAGCCTGCCAGGACGCGGGCTACCTGGTCATGCTGTTCAACCTGGGCAACGACCGCGAGCGCGAGCGCGCGGCCATCGACGCGCTGGCCAGCTACCAGGTGGATGGCTTCATCCTCAACACGCTGGGGCAGGGCGAGGGGCAGGCGGATGTGAACACCTTGCACGGCAAGCCCGCCGTGCTGGTGGACCGGCGCCACGCCGGGCTGGCGGCAGACTTCGTCTCGCTGGACAACCAGGGCGCCATGCGCGAAGCCTGTGCCCACCTGCAGCAGCAAGGCTGGCAGCGCCTGCTCTACATCAGCCAGCCCTTGCTGGGCGTGAGTTCCCGCATCGAGCGCACGGAGGCCTTCCGTGCGCTGGTGTCCTCCAAGGGCTCGGCGGTGCGCGGCGCGGTGCTGCAGCTGGCGGCCGAGCAGGGTGACGAAGTGCTGGACCAGGCACTCACCGATCTGCTGCAGCAGGCCCGGCCCGGCGAGCGCTGCGCGGTGGTGGCGGGCAATTCGGTGGTCACGCTGCGGGTGGCAGCGTCCGTCTCGCGCCTGGGGTGGACGTTTGGGCAACAGCTGGGTTTTGTGGGCTTTGACGACCCCGAATGGGCGTCGCTGATCCGGCCTGGCCTGAGCGCGGTGGCCCAGCCCACCGATGCCATCGGGCAACGTGCTGCGCAGTGCCTGCTGGAGCGTATCAACGGCCTGGAAGGCCCTGCGCGCGAGAGCCTGCTGCCCGGGCTGCTGGTGGTGCGCGGATCTTCGTTGGGGCCTGGGGGCGCGCCAGACCCGGGTTGAACGCACTGCATTCCGCAAAGGCCTGCGGTATGCTTTGCGGCCCTCGTCCCGGTGCATCGCCGGGGCCTCTTTTTTCGCCTTCATCCTTCAGGTGCGCCCTGTGCCAAATCCCTCTCTGGACACCTCCCGCATCCGCGCCATCTCCATCGATCTGGACGACACGCTCTGGCCCATCTGGCCCACCATCACGCGGGCCGAGAGTGTGCTGCTGGACTGGCTGACCCACCACGCGCCTGCCACGGCGGCACTCTTCTCGGACACCGAGGCGCTGCGCGCCATCCGCAACCAGATGGTGACCCTGCGCCCTGACCTGAAGGGCGACCTGAGCGCGCTGCGGCGCGAGTCCATCCGGCTGGCGCTGACGCAGGCCGGTGACGAGCCCGCGCTGGCCGAACCGGCGTTTGATTTGTTCTTTGCAGAGCGCCAGCGGGTGGAGCTGTTTGACGATGCGCACGACACGCTGGCTTTCTTGTCAGCGCGCTACCCGGTGGTGGCGGTGTCCAACGGCAATGCCGATATTCACCGCATCGGCATCGGCCACTACTTTCGCCACAGCATCAGCGCGTCGGACTTTGGCATCGCCAAACCCGATGTGCGCATCTTCCATGCGGCCGCCACGGCCGTGGATGTGTTGCCCCACGAGGTGCTGCACGTGGGCGACGACGCCACACTGGATGCGCAGGGCGCGCTGAACGCGGGTATGCAGGCGGTGTGGATCAACAGTGCCAACCACCCCTGGCCGCACGACGACACACCGCCCCATGCCACGGTGGACAGCCTTACCGCGCTGTGCCGGCTGTTGGCCTGACCGGTTTCGCTGGGTTCGGTTTCTTGCCTCAGGTCAAGGTTTGGGCGCGCGGCGGTTGAAGCCGCTGCCTGATCAGGTCACACTCCATCGTCGCTCAGCGACCCCTCCCACCATGCCCCGTACTCCCCCCCCGTTGCCCGCCATCCGCACCATCGGCCTGATGCAGCCCATGACCTGGCTGGTGCTGGCCTGGCGCGACATGGCACGGGCGGGCTGGATCAGTTTTGCGCATGGCCTGGCGCTCACACTGTTTGGGGCCGCCATCTTTGCAGTGGCACACCACCGCTTCTGGCTGCTGGCGGGGGCTCTGTCGGGCTTTCTGGTGGTGGCGCCGGTGCTGGCCACCAGCCTGTATGCGCTGAGCCGCGCGCTGGAGCGTGGCGAAGCCGCCAACCTGGGCGTGGTGCTCAAGACCTGGCTCAACTGGCAGAACAGCCATGTGAACAAATGGGGCAGCGACTACTGGTGCATGCTGCAGTTCGGGGCCCTGCTGGCGCTGGCCGCCTCGGGCTGGGTCATGACATCTGCGGCGCTCATCACGCTGCTGGCGCCCGTGCCCATCGAGACGCCGCTCGACTTTCTGCGCCACGTGGTCATGGCGCGTGACGGCTGGTTGTTTGAAATCTGGCTGGCGCTGGGCAGCCTGATGGCCGCGCCCATTTTTGCGTCCAGCGTGGTGGCCATGCCCCTGCTGCTGGACCGCCGCGCCACGCTGCTGCAGGCGGTGCTCACCGGCTGGCAGGCGGTCATCACCAACCCGCTGCCGATGGCGTTCTGGGCCGCGATCATCCTGGGCTTTACCTTACTGGGCCTGGGCTCCCTGCTGCTGGGCCTGATCGCTGTGATGCCCATGCTGGGCCACGCCAGCTGGCACGCGTACCGCGACCTGGTGGATGCATCCAGCCTGCCCGAGCGTGACCTGGTGGCCCCTGCTGTACCGGCGGCCCCTGTGCGTCGGCCAGGAGGGACATCGTGATTTTTGGATTTACCGAGGCGCAGATCTCGGGCTTCTTCCTCACCTACGGGGTGGGGGCGTTCATCGCCTACATGCTGTTCATCATCGGGCAGCTCGCGTGGGAATCGAAGGCCGGACGCTTTGGCACCTTCGTGCTCTTCCTGGGCCTTGGCGTGGGTTTTCTGGGTTTCCTGGCCAAGGTGGTGATTCAGTGGTGGCTGGAGCGGTAGCGGGCTACACGGCCCGTTGCTCAACGCCAGGCGCACCCAACCGCGATCTGTCCGGGGTCTGGCACTGAGACCTGCGCATTCATTTCTTTCCGTTGTGTTTTGTTTCATGTAGAAACTAATTGCAATGGCAGGAGGTGGTTGTGATGCTGCGTAACTCCCTGATCGTCGCCCTGCTGGGGCTGCTGGCCGAGGCGGCGGAAGCCCTGTCCCTGGGCGCGCCGCAAGGCAAGGTGTGGCTGGGGCAGCCCATCGACCTGGGCTTTGAAGTCCAGCTGGACCCTGGCATGTCGGTAGACGCCTTGTGCCCGCAAGTGCGGCTGGTGTCCGGCGATGTGGCTGTGCCGGCGGGCCGTGTCCAGTTGAGCGTGCGGCCGGGCGACCAAGAGCGCAACCCGGTGCTGCGGGTGCAGTCCTCCCACTTGGCCGACGAGCCGGTGCTGACAGCCCAGGTCTCCGTGCATTGCACGGGCCGGGTGACGCGCGAATACACCTTTCTGGCCGATCTGCCCGCCACCGTTGCGGCCGGGCTGAAGCCAGTGGCGATTCCCTGGGAGGTGCCGTTGGCGGATGCCTCCCCCTCACGGGCGGCTGGGGTGGCTGCCGGAGAAGCGTCGTCTGTACCCGCAATGGGCCCCTCGCGGCCGCGCAAGGCGTCGGCCGCCAGCCGGGTAGAGCGCAAGGGCACGAAACTGGCCGCAAAGTCTGCCGGGGCTCCCGTTGCGCGCAGCCGGTCCGCTGACACAGCGGCAGTGGCTTCCGCGACCAGCACTGCGCAGACGGCGCCTCAGGAGCCAGCCAGCACCGCGCCCAGCATGGCGCCTGAGGCCGCAGCAGCGCCCCCCGCACAGGCGTCGGCATCGTCCACCGCCTCGGTGGCTCCAGCAGCGGCATCTGTTGCGCCTGGACCTTCCAAGCCCCGGCTGGTGATGGAGCCGTTGACGGCGCTGGTCACGCCGCCCGCCTCGGGCGAAGGGGCTCCGTCCGACGGCGCAACATTGATGCCGGTGGCGGCTTCGGCTGCGGAGGTCAACGCGCCGGACGGCGCGGGATCCCCCGGCGCGCGCATGCAGGCCTTGCAGGTGGAAGTGGATCGCATGCGCGCGCAGGCCGAGCAAGACCATCAGGCCACGCTCGCATTGCTGGCCCGTGTGGAACAGCTGAATGCAGGGCATTTCCCGGCGTCCTTGGTGTATGGGCTTCTGGCTATGCTGGCCTTGACGGTCGGGGCAGCAGGCTGGCTGCTGGCGCGCATGCGACACGCCATGGATGCATCGAACGAAGAGTGGCGCAACACCCTGACGGCCTATGTGGTGCAGTCTTCCTTGCCCGCAGCGGGAGACGCCGAGGCCGAGCGCCGCACAGCAGTGCTACCTGCCGATGACCGGCCTGCTGGGTTGCCCGGACTACAAGGAGTGGGTGCCCTGCCCGCGTAGGGACGGTCAGCGGACCAATCGCTCAGGAGGTGGTGCGCAGCGCAGATCAACGCGGCCAGGACCGCAGCCCCAGATCCTGCGCCAGGCGGCGATAGTCGGCCAGGCTGCGTTGCACATAGTCGTCCAGGGCCGTGCCACTCAGCGCAAAGGGGTACAGCCCATGGCGGGCGCACAACGCGGCATACCCGGGCGCCGCCTGGGCTTCCTGCAGGGCGGTCGTCCAGGCGTGGGCAGCCGCGTCCGGCACGCTGGCAGCCATGTAGAGGCCGCGCACGGTGGTCCATTGCAGGTCAATGCCCTGCTCGCGTGCCGTGGGCAGGGCGGCCAGGGTACCGGGTAGCCGCGCGGGTGCCAGCACCGCCAGGATGCGCACCGGCAGGCCTTCTGCAGCGGCCCGGGTGGCCTCGGCCGCGTCGCCGGTGAAGATGTCGATGTGCCGGCCGCCCAGCGCCTTGAGCGCTTCGCCGCCGCCTTCAAACGATACAAAACGCATGCGCTTGTGGTCTTGCCCCGCTGCGCGCACCAGCAGCGCGGCCTTGACCCAGTCCTGGCTGCCCAGCGTGCCGCCGGCGCCAAACACCACGCGGCCCGAATCTTTTTGCAAGGCGGTGACCACGTCCTGCAAGCGCTGGTAGGGGGCGTCGCGGTGCACAGCCACCACGCCGTAGTCGTTGCCCAGCGTCGCTATCCAGCGCACGGCGCTCACCGGGTGTGGGCCGAAGCGGCCCTGCGCCATGTTGAGCAGCGAGCCGCTGGAGAACGCCACCAGCGTGCCGGGCCCTCCCAGGCGGCCGGTGGCCACCTGGTCAAATGCCACCGCGCCAATGCCGCCGGGCAGGTAGCGGGTGCGCAGCGGCGTGCGGCCAGGGCGCACGGCCTGCAGTGCCTGCGAGGCCAGACCACAGGTCAGGTCAAATCCGCCGCCGGGGCGTGAAGGTGCAATGCATTCCGCCGGCTCACGGGATGCGTCGGCCGCCGCCGGGAAGGGAGCCAGGCCCGCGCCAGCGCTGGCGGCGGCCGCGAGCGTCTGCAGCAGCTGGCGGCGGCTGCAAGGCGCTGTCAGCGGGCGGTCTGTGGTGGGCAAGGGCTGCGGCATGGGGTGTGGAGCGTTCACTTGTTCAACAGACTGTGTCAGGCGCGGGGCCACCAGAGTATTGCCAGGAGCCCTGGCCCTTCAGCGCGCGCCTGCAGCCGCAGGCTGCCCCGGTGCCGCTCGGCAATCGACCGGGCAATCGCCAGCCCCAGGCCGGAGCCGCCTGCCGTGGCCTGCGAGCCGCGCCGGTAGCGCTGGCCCAGTGCGTCGCGCTCCTCGGCGGGCAGACCGGGGCCGTTGTCCTCCACGCAGATGCTCCAGCCCAGGCTGTCACCCGCGGCTGACACGGTGACGGTGCCCTGCGCGGGGGTGTAGGCGATGGCATTGGCTGCCAGATTGGTCAGGGCCTCGCGCAGCAGGCCACTGTCGCCCACGGCCTCGATGCCAGCGGAGGGCGTATGGATGCCAAAGTCGATCTGCTTGGCGCGCGCCTGGGGCAGCAGCTCCAGCGCCACCGTGCGCAGCAGCGCGGCCAGGTCAAAGGGCGTCAGCTCCACCGCCGCTGTGTCGCTGCGGCCCAGCGCCAGCAGTTGCTGGGTGCTGCGCGTGGCGCGGGCGATCTCGCCTCCGATGGCTGCCAGCGTGTGCTGCACCTGCGTGGTGTCGCCCTCGCGGCGTGCGTAGTCGATCTGCATCTGCAGCGTGGTGAGGTGGGTGCGCAGCTGGTGCGAGGCATCGTCCAGAAATTGCCGCTGCTGCGCCACCAGGTCTTGCGTGCGCGCCATCTGCTGGTTGACCGCGTCCACCAGCGGGCGGATGTCTGCGGGCAGGTCGTTGGATGCCAGCGGGGTCATGTCGTCGCCGCTGCGGGCCTGCACCTCGCGCGCCAGCCGCGCCAGCGGGCGCAGCGCCACAGCCAGCAGTGCCGCAGTGCCCAGCACCATCAGGGCCAGCACCAGCGCATCGCGCTGCACTGCGCGGCGCACAAAGCGGGCTGTGAAGTCCTGGCGCGACCGCGTGCTTTCGGCCACCTGTACCAGCACGGTGGATGCGGGCTCCGCGCGGTCCAGCGCGCGGCGGTAGGCCGCCAGCCGCACGGATTCGCCAAAGTAGGTGGCGTCATAAAAACGCGGCACGCCGGGCTCCAGCGAGCCAGCGGGCAGGGGCAGGTCGGCATTGCCCAGCTCCACCAGCCCGTCGGACGACGCCACGCGAAAGTACACATTGCCGCTGGCCGTGAGTTCAAAGAATTCCAGCATGCTGTACGGCAACTCGGCCGACAGGCCGCCCGAGGCGGTGGAGATGTTGGCGTCGATGGATTTGAGCGCGCCGAGCAGCGAGCGGTCGTAGGCCGCGTTGGCGGCCTCCAGCGCATCGTGCCGAGTCATCCACAGCTCTACGCCCGTTACCACGGCCAGCAGTGGCAGCAACAGCATGGCCAGCAGCCGCCACAGGCTGGCGCGGCGCAGGCGTGCGGTCAGGCCCATCGGTCAGTCAGCCTCTAGCGCGTAGCCCAGGCCGCGCAGCGTGGTGATGCGCACACCGCTGCCGTCCAGCCGCTTGCGCAGGCGGTGCACAAACACCTCGACGGCTTCGGGGTGCACATCGTCATCGTCGGTGAACACGCGGTCCAGGATCTGCTGCTTGGAAAACGGCTCGCCACTGCGCTGCACCAGCACGCGCAGCACGGCATGTTCGCGCGGGGACAGGGCCAGGGGCTCGCCGCGCAGGCTGAACTGCTTGCGGGCGCTGTCGTACACCAGCGCACCGCAGGCCTGGCGCTGGTGCTCGTTGCCACGCGCGCGGCGCACCAGGGCGTGCAGGCGTGCCTCCAGCTCGGCCAGCTCGAAGGGCTTGGCCAGAAAGTCGTCGGCCCCCGCGTTGAGCGAGCGCACGCGCTCGTCCAGCGAATCACGTGCCGTCAGGATCAGCGCGGGCAGGCGCTGGTCGCGGTCGCGCAGGCGTTGCAGCACTGCCTGCCCGTCCAGCCCGGGCAGGCCCAGGTCCAGCACCAGTGCGTCGTAGTTGTCGTGCTGCTGCAGCGCGCGGTCGGCCAGGCGGCCGTCGTTCACCCATTCGACCTGGATGCCCGCATGCTCCAGCGCGCGGCTCAGCCAAGTGCCCAGGTTGTGGTCGTCTTCGGCCAGAAGGATGCGCATGGAGGGATGCTACCGTTTGTGCGGAAGGCGCAGGGCTTGCCTTCAGCATTGAGCCATTCAACGCGGAGCGGTCACGGCGCGCAAGCGCCAGCAGTCAGCTTGCGAGCACGCACTGCCCAGGCCAGGCAGCCGTGCAAGGGCCGCCCCGCCGCACTGGCTGCGTCCCCCATCCCGACCCGCGCAGCGGGGCGAGAGAAAGGGGGAAGACGCGAAGCGGCTCAGGGGGTTAGTCTGGCTTCACCTTCGCGCGCAGCAGCACCTTCTTCCAGCGCTCTTGTTCGGACGCGATGAACTGCGCGAACTGCGCTGGTGTGCCGCCAATGGCCTCGGCAGCATCCGCATTCAGGCGCTCCAGCGAGCCGGGGGCCTTGACGGCCTTGGCGGTCTCGGCCGCCAGCTTGTCGAGGTTGGCCGGGGCCAGGTTGGCGGGCGCCAGCATGCCGTACCACTGCGTCATCTCAAAGCCCGGAAAGCCCTGTTCGGCCACCGTGGCCACGTCGGGCAGCTGGGGCAGGCGCTTGGCCGAGCCGGTGGCAATGCAGCGCACCTTGCCGGCCTTGATGAAAGGCAGCAGGGCGGCAGCGCCCACGGCAGCGGCATCAAGGCGGCCCGAGAGCAGGTCGGTCATCATGGGGCCGGTGCCACGGTATGGCACGTGCAGCATGAAGATCTCGGCGGTCATCTTGAGGTATTCAAACGCCAAGTGGCCTGCGCTGCCGTTGCCCGCCGAGCCATAGCTGAGCTTGGCCGGGTTTTTCTTGGCGTAGGCGATGAACTCCTTGAGGTTCTTGGCGGGCACGTCGGGGTGCACCACGTACAGGCTGGGCACCTTGGCCAGCAGGCTCACGGGCTTGAAGTCCTTGTTGGCGTCGTAGGGCAGCTTGTCGAAGATGAAGGGGTTGACGGCCAGTGTGCCGATGTGGCCCAGGATCAGCGTGTGCTGGTCGTCCGAGCGTGCCACTTCACCCATGGCGATGTTGCCTGCGGCGCCCGGCTTGTTGTCCACATACACGCTCTGGCCCAGCGTCTTGCCCAGCTCGGCAGCGGTGGAGCGGGCCACGATCTCCGAGCTGCCGCCCGGCGCGAACGGCACCACAAACCGCACCGACTTGGACGGCCAGGCCGCCTGGGCCGAGGCACTAGCGGGCAGCAGACCGCCCAGGGCCAGTGCGCCGCTGGCTCCCAGCAGATGGCGGCGGGTGGGGGACCAGAGGGCGGGGTGTTCGTGTGAAAGCATGGGGGTGTCTCCGTCAAAACAAAAGGCCGAAAGGCCAGCGCGCCCAAAGGCGAACAAGGCGCATGCGGTATGCGAGTGGCGCCATGGTGCCTGGGTCGTGCTTTCGGAATGCTGTCAGCGGGCTTGGTAGTTACCCGGGGGTGGCCTGCTGGCCCGGGTGGTGTTGTGTCAGCCCGCTGCTGCGCAGGCCGCCACTGCGGTGCCGCAGAGCACCGCGCCTTCCAGCGTCGCCGGGTAGGGGCCCTCCACATAGTCGCCGCAGGCCGTCAGCCCCGGCAGCACCTGCATGGCGGGCCGCTGCAGGCCGGGGGTGCATGCAAACGTGGCGCGCTTTTCGACCACGGTCTGCACAGGGCGCAGGCCCGGCAGGCCCAGCTGCGCGGCAGCCTGCTGCATCACCTGTTGCTCGATGAGCGCCCGGTCGCCATCGCTGGCGCTCACCACAAAGGCCAGCAACCCCTGCTGGCCGTCGAGCTGGCCCCGGTCGAACACGAACTGCGCAGGGTGCTCGGCCGTGTTGCGCAGCGCCAGCATGGGCAGGGGCAAGCGCGCGCCACTGGCGTGCGCGTAAACGGTGGTGATGGCCTCAAACCGCAAGGCACTGGCGGTGGCGCCCCAGCGGGCGGCAGCGGCCAGGCCCGCCGTGCTGGCAAGGCCCTCGACCAAGCGCGCGGCCTCCCACGAGGGGCAGGCCAGGGTGATGTGGTCGAAGGGTTCGGCTGCTTCGGCGCCCTGCGCTGTACCGACGGCGCCCACAGCCCCCACCAATTGCCAGCGCCCGCTGGCCAGAGGCACAAGCCGCTGGATGCGTTGGCCGGTGATCACCTGGCCGCCTTGCTGCACCAGCCAGCGCACCGCAGCCTCGGGGAACAGCGCGCCCAGGTCGGTACGGGGCAGCAGCAGGTTGGAGCCACCGCGCCCGCTGAACAGGCTGTCCTGCAGCACCCGCAAAAACACCTGGCCGCTGGCCTCGCGTGCGGGGGTGTTGAGTGCCGACACGCACAGCGGGTCGATGAACTCGGCCATCAGCCGGGGCGTGAGCGGGGCACACAGGTCTGCCACCGAGGTGTGGGGCGCGCAGCGAAAGCCGCGCAGCTGCCAGGCCGTGGCCGTGCGCAGCAGAGCGATCTTGTCTTGCCAGCCCCAGCCTTTGGCGCGCGCGATGCCCAGCAGCGCATCCAGCGGCGGGGGCAGGTCGGGCAGTTGCAGGCCCTGGCCATCGGGGAACTGCAGGGTCAGCGGCAGGCGCAGCAGCGCGGTGGCAGGGTCCATGCCCACCAGGCGCATCAGGCGCAGGCTCTCAGTGTAGGCACCGATCAGGATGTGCTGGCCGTTGTCCAGCGTGGCCACTGTGCCATCGGGCAGCACGCCCGGCACGGCGCGGGCGCGGCCGCCCACCGTGCGTGCGGCCTCGAACACGGTGACCTGGCGGCCGGCCTGCCGGTGGGCGATGGCCGCAGCCATGCCGGCCCAGCCAGCCCCGATGACGGCGACTTTCTGCGGTGCCACGCCGGGCTACATCCTGCCCAGGGCTTGCATCTTCCAGGCCAGCCAGAACTTGCGCAGCGGCGTGAGGCGGATGCGCTGGTGCAGCACCTGGAAGTTTTCGTGCTCGATCTCGCGCAGCAAGGTGCGGTAGATGCTGGCCATCATCAGGCCGGGCTTTTGGGTGCGGCGGTCCGCGTCGGGCAGCATGGCAAAGGCCTCGTCGTACAGCCGGTGCGCACGCTCGGCCTGAAAACGCATGAGTGCGGTGAACCGGTCGGAGTACTGGCGCTTCAAGATCTCGTGCGCCTTCACGTCGAACTGCTGCAGCTCGCTGACCGGCAGGTAAATGCGGCCCAGCATGGCGTCTTCGCCCACGTCGCGGATGATGTTGGTGAGCTGGAACGCCAGGCCCAGCCGGTGGGCGTATTCGGTGGTGCGCGGGTCGGTCTGGCCGAAGATGCGCGCTGCGACTTCGCCCACGACGCCCGCCACCAGGTGGCAGTAGCCCTGAAGACCTGCAAAGTCGAGGTAGCGCGTCTGTTCCAGGTCCATCTGGCAGCCGTCGATCACGGCCTGCAGGTGGCGCTGTTCGATGCCGTAGTCGGCCGCCAGCGGCATCAGCGCCAGCATCACGGGGTGCGTGGGCTGGCCCGCGTAGGCCTTGGTCACTTCGGCCTGCCACCAGGCCAGCTTGGTGCGGGCCACGCCAGGGTCGCTCACTTCATCGACCACATCGTCCACTTCGCGGCAAAACGCATAGAACGCCGTGATGGCCGCGCGGCGCGGGGCAGGCAGAAAGAGAAAGGCGTAATAGAAGCTGCTGCCCGAGGCCACGGCTTTTTGCTGTACGTACTGCTGCGGTGTCATGGGGCGAGATTGTCCCATGGCGCACCGGGGCGGGCCGGTTGTCGGGGTTTGAGGTGTTTTCGGGCGGATGCGCTAGTGCCGCATGCCCTGGTTGCTATTCAAATGATAGCTTCAGGGAGGTGTTGCGGAGGCGGCGGGTGCAAGGGCTGGCGCCTCGGGTTGCGACATCTCGCGCATCAGCGCGTCCAGGTCGTCGCCCTGGATCGACATCTCGGGCAGCGTGGCGGGCGTGCTGCGCAGCCACTGCGTGGTGGCGGGCACGGCCATCACCAGGGCGATCACGCCGGCCAGGCAGAGCAGGTAGGGCGCCAGCGCACGCGCCACCGCGCCCATGGCGGGCCGGGGAGCCACCTGGGCGCGGGACAGCACCAGCGCGTAGCCCAGCGGCGGCAGCAGGAACCCCGCCTGCAGAACCAGCAAGGTGAGCGCGGCCACCCAGGCCGCGTCGTCCACCAGTGCCAGCAAAGGGGGCATGACGATGGGAATGATCAGAAAGATCAGCTCGAACGCATCTAGCACAAACGCCGACCCCAGCAGCACGGCCAGCACCACCCCCATGGCCAGCAGGGGCTGGCCCTGCAGGGCACGCATCCATTCGGCCACCAGCACATCGGTGCCGTAGGCGCGCAGCACCAGCGAGAACGTGACGGCCGCCACCAGCAGCGCAAACAGCGCGCCGGTGAGCGCCATGGCGTCGTCCAGCACCTGCGCCAGCCGCCGTAGTGTGAGCTGGCGCGACGCCATGCCCCACACCAGCAGCAGCACCCCGGCGGTGGCGGCGGCCTCCACCGCCCGCACGCGGCCGGTGGTGACCAGTGCCAGCAGGGCCACGATGAGCGTGGGCACCACGCCCAACGTCCAGCGCTCGCTGCGGGTCAGCGGCGCGGGTGCTGTGGACGCGACCCCTTGATCGGCGATGCCGACAGCGCGGCGCTGGGCCAGCCACCAGGTCACGCCCATCCACAACACCAGCAGCAGCGCACCGGGGGCCAGGGCGGCCTGCAGCACATCCTGGGTATTGATGATGCGGGTGCCTGCGCGGGCGCTGGCCAGCCCCAACTGCGTGGCCAGGGTCAGGCCCTCGGTGTGGGCGCGCAGCATGGCATCGCCCAGCAGCAACAGCACCAGCGACGGCGGCACGATGATGCCCAGCGTGCTGGCCACGGCGACCAGGGCGGTGCGGCGGGCGGGCGGCATGCCTTCGCGGGCCCAGGCCTGCCCGGCGGTGTGCGACAGGGTCACCAGGCTGGCCCCCACCGATCCGTTCATGGGCGCCATCAGCATGCCCACGCCCAGGCCCGCCATGTCGGGCGCGGCCCGTAGCCCCACCACGCGCGCCAGCAGCTTGCGCAGCCCGCTGTACAGGCCGTTGACCAGTGCCAGGTGGTTGAGCAGTGCACCCACCACGGCATACAGCACCAGCGCCTGCAGCAGATCGTGTTCGAGCAGGCCCACCACGCGCTCCGGCAGGCTGCGCAGTACCGCGCCATCAAACGCGCCCAGCGCCAGGCCCGCCATCGCGCCCAGGGTGCTGACGCCCAGCAGCACGGCGTAGGTGGCCCAGCCGGTGGTCATCATCAGCACCAGGGCCAGCACCAGCAGCAACAGGCCGATGGCGTTCATGGTATGGCGCTCATGGGACGGGACTCATGCAGGGTCCGCCGGTGCGCCAGTGGGCGCGCGCAGCGTGTGCACGGCCCGCCACAGGTCGGCCAGGGCCTGCAGAGCCAGCAGCACGGCCAGCAGCAGCAAGGCCAGCTTGATGGCGAAGTAGCCGGGGTTGGCGGTTTCAGGAAAACTCTCCAGCCCCCGCACCGACCGCCACACCGTGGGCGCGGCGTTGATGCACACAAACACCGCCCACGGCAACACGGCCAGGGGCGCGCCCAGCAGGCGCATGGCGCGCACCGGGCCCCGGCCCGCATGGGCAAGATCGGGGCGGCTGACCAGGTGGGCGCCGCGCCGGTCGGCATGGCGCAGGGCCACGGCCACATACAGCGCAAACAGCACCTGCGCGAGGTCGTTGGCCTGGCTGGACCCCGCGCCCCACCCGTCGCGCAACGGCCATTGCAAAAACAGCAGCAGCACGACCAGCAGCGCCAGCGGCATCACCAGTGCGCCCAGGCGGTTGAGCCAGCGCTCCAGTGGCAAGGGGGTGGGCAGGTCAGGCGGCAAATGCATGCAGATGAAGGGGCGGCGGAATGGGCTGCGAAACAGGCTGCACAACGGGCCGCTGGGCGGCTCGGTTCAGCATTCGACCACATTCACCGCCAGCCCGCCGCGGGACGTTTCCTTGTACTTGACCTTCATGTCCGCGCCGGTCTGCATCATGGTCTTGATGACCTTGTCGAGCGAGACCACGTGCTGCCCGTCGCCACGCAGCGCCATGCGGGCGGCGTTGATGGCCTTGATCGCGCCCATGGCGTTGCGCTCGATGCAGGGGATCTGCACCAGCCCGCCCACGGGGTCGCAGGTCATGCCCAGGTTGTGCTCCATGCCGATCTCGGCCGCGTTCTCCACCTGCTCGGGCGTGCCGCCCATCACGGCGGCCAGCGCGCCAGCGGCCATGGAGCAGGCCACGCCCACTTCGCCCTGGCAGCCCACCTCGGCGCCGGAGAGCGATGCGTTTTCCTTGTAGATGATGCCGATGGCACCTGCGGTGAGCAAAAAGGTGGCAATGCCGTCGTCGTTGGCCGGGATGGGGCCCTGCAGAAAGTTGACGTAGTAGTGCAGCACGGCCGGGATCACGCCTGCCGCACCGTTGGTGGGCGCCGTCACCACGCGGCCGCCCGCGGCGTTTTCTTCGTTCACGGCCATGGCGTACAGGTTCACCCAGTCCAGCATGGAGAGCGGGTCGCGCAGGGCGGCCTCGGGCGAGCGGCTCAGGTTCTTGTGCAGCTCGGCCGCACGCCGGCGCACATGCATGGGGCCGGGCAGCGTACCGGTGCTGGCGCAGCCGCGCTGCACGGCGCCCGCCATGGTCTGCCAGATGGCCAGCAGCTGGCGCCGCACCTCGGCCGGGCTGCGCCAGTGCTGTTCGTTGGCGGCCATGAGCTGGGCCATGCTCAGGCCCGTAGTGCGGCACTGCGCCAGCAGCTCGGCCCCGGTGCGGAACGGGTGTGGCAGGCCCTGGCCATGGCCTGCGGTATCGGCGCCAGCGCTGGCGGGCGTGTTGAGCACGCGCTGGCCCGCCGCATCGACCACAAAGCCGCCGCCCACCGAGTAGTACTCACGCATGGCGATGTCGTTGCCCTGCGCATCCAGTGCATGGAACGCCATGCCGTTGGGGTGCAGCGGCAGGCTTTTGCGTCGAAACAGCAGGTGGTCCTTTTCGACAAATGGCACGGCATGCTCGCCCAGCAACGCCAGCGTGCCGCTCTGGCGGATCTGTGCGATGGCGGGTGCGATCTGGTCGGGGTCGATGTGGTCTGGCTCGTGCCCGGCCAGACCGAGCAGCACGGCGCGGTCGGTGCCGTGGCCCACGCCGGTGGCGGAGAGGGAGCCGAACAGCTCCACGCTCACCTGGTGCACCGCCGCCAGGCCTACGGTGTCGCGCACATGGCAGGCAAATTGCCGCGCCGCAATCATGGGCCCCACGGTGTGGGAGCTGGACGGCCCGATGCCGATCTTGAAGAGGTCGAAAACGCTGACGGACATAGTGGGGGGTGACCCTGGGCTCTGAGAACCAGTTTTAAAGGTGCCCCTGCGCTTGTGGCGCGCGGGCACGGGCCGGCAGGGTGGGGGTGTTGGCCGCCACCCTGCCACGGTGGCCGCGAGGCTAACCGGGTGCGGTGGCCGGGGCATGCTCGCAATCCCTGCCCCTGCCGGGTCAAGGGCGAGAGGCATCCCAATAATTTGCTATCAATTAAGTAGCTATTGGTGCACATGAATCATGCGCTACAGGCCGTTTGGGCACTGCGTGGTGCGCTGGCAGGCCAATGTGTGAGCCCGCCTTGTGGCCCATGAATCTTTCTTACATCACCAGCGCGCGGCCCAGCATCACGCACCAGTCCCACCCACGGAGCTTGGGCCGGGTGTGCAGGCTGCCCCCTTTGAGGGCCTCGACCTTGTCGAGGATGCGCAGGCCGCCTTGCACCACCAGCCGCAGCTCCCAGCCGGCGCGGCCGGGCAGGCGGTGCACCAGGGGGGCGCCGCTTTGCATGGTGGTGCGCGCCCAGTGGGCGCAGTCGGCAATCAGGCGGGCGTTCTCGCGGGTGCTTTGCAGCGCCAGCAGCTCGAACTGGCAGGCGCCATACGCCACGCAGTCGGAGCGCGGCAGGTAGTGGCGGCCCCGGGGAATGTCCACGGACAGGTCCTGCCAGAAGTTGATGAGCTGCAGCGCCGTGCAGATGGCGTCGCTCTGGCGCAGCGCCTCGGCGTCGTGCACGCCATACAGGTGCAGCAGCAGCCGGCCCACGGGGTTGGCCGAGCGGCGGCAGTAGTCCAGCAGCTCGTCGCGGTCGGCGTAGCCCTCGCCGTCACGGGTTTTCTCCACGTCCTGGGCAAAGGCGCTCAGCAGGTCTTCCAGCAGGGGCACGGGCAGATGGTGGCTGCGCAACACGCCTTGCAGCGGCAAAAACACGCTGGCCCAGCGGGGCGAGGGCGCCTGGCCCTGGGCAATCGCGCGCAGATCGGCCAGGTAGGCCGCCAGGTCCGCCAGCCGGGCGGCGGGCAGGGCATCGCCTTCGTCGGCAATGTCGTCCGCCGTGCGCGCAAAGCCGTAGATGGCGGCAATAGGCTGGCGCAGGTGGGGCGGGCACAGCAGGGATGCTACGGGGAAGTTTTCGTAATGGGTGACAGGAGGCGCCACCGCATCAGTCGCAGTGGGCTGTGGCGCGGAGGCTGCGCCGGGGTGGGGAGAGGGGCTGGGACGGTCGTTCACACCCCGGATTGTCGCTTGACAAGCTCAAGGGCTTCTCATAGATTACTAACCGGTCAGTCAGTAATCATAAAGACCAATCCAGTGGGGGACAAGGCGGCTGGCCCCTGCATCTGTTCACAAGCGCCCTGCATGGCTGCGGGTGGCTGGTTGGCGGGTGTCTGGTGTACTGTCGCTGCGCGGGCGCTCCGGCCTGCGTCTTGCTTGCTGATCCTTGTGGCCCCTTCTTTTTTCACCGGATTTCCCATGCGCACATCCTCCGCCCTGCGGCCCTCTTCACGGCATTCCAGGCTTTTGCTGGTGCTGGCCACCGCTACCGTGCTGGCCGCCTGTTCGCGTCCCGCACCGCCTGAGGAGCCCGTGCGCTCCGTCAAGCTGATGACGGTGGGCGTGGGCGCGCTGCAGTCCAGCCTGGAGTATTCGGGCGAGGTGCGCGCGCGGGTGGAGTCGCGCCTGGGCTTTCGCGTGGCGGGCAAGATCGTTCAGCGCCAGGCCGAGCTGGGCCAGCGCGTGAAGGCCGGGCAGGTGCTGGCGCAACTGGACCCCAAGGACTACCAACTGGCGGCTGATGCGGCGCGTGCGCAACTCGCATCGGCCACCACGCAGCGTGATCTGGCGGCGGCGGACCTCAAGCGCTACCAGGCGCTCAAGGACCAGAACTTCATCAGCGGTGCCGAGCTGGAACGCCGTGAGGCCACGCTCAAAGCGGCCCAGGCCACGCTGGACCAGGCGCGCGCGCAGCTGTCGTCGCAGGGCAACCAGGCGGCCTACACCACGCTGGTGGCCGACGTGTCGGGCGTGGTGACGGGCATCGATGCCGAGCCGGGCCAGGTGGTGTCGGCCGGTGCGCCGGTGGCGCGTATTGCGCAGGACGGCCCGCGCGACGTGGTGTTTGCCGTGCCCGAGGACAAGGTGGCGCAGATCACGGCGGGCTCCGAGGTGGCTGTGCGCGGCTGGTCTGGCGGCGCGACCCTGACGGGCCGCGTGCGCGAAGTGGCTGCCAGCGCCGACGCTGCGACCCGTACCTTCCAGGTCAAGGTGGCCATTGACGCTGCGGACGCCCCAGCGCTGGGCGCCACCGTGTACGCCACGCCCAAGGCACTGAGCCATGCTGGCATTGCCGCCATCAAGCTGCCCACCAGCGCGCTGCGGCAGGAGGGCCAGTCCACCGCCGTGTGGGTGTACGACCCCGCGACCAGCACCGTCAAGTCGCAGGTGGTGCAGATCGCCACGGCCGACGGCAACGATGCGGTGGTGGCAGGGGGCCTGACCCCCGGCATGCAGGTGGTGGCCACCGGCGTGCATGTGCTGTCTCCCGGCCAAAAAGTGACGGTATACCAGCCAAAAGTGGCCCAGGCGCCAGTGAATAAAGCACAGACAGCTCCTGAATCTGTAGCAATTCCGGCGGTGCCATCGGCTCCTGCAACCGCTGCTGCACCCGCCACCGCCACGGCCTCTGCCGCCAACTGAGGCCCGCCATGACGCAAATCCAACCCAAAGAGGGGTTCAACCTCTCCAAATGGGCGCTCGACCATCCCGCGCTCACCCGCTACCTCATGGTGGTGCTGATGCTGCTGGGCTTTGCGGCCTACTTCCAGCTGGGGCAGGACGAGGACCCGCCGTTCACCTTCCGTGCCATGGTGGTGCGCACCTACTGGCCCGGTGCCACGGCCCAGCAGGTGGCCGAGCAGGTCACCGACAAGATCGAGCGCACGCTGCAGGAAGTGCCGTACGCCGACAAGATCCGCAGCTACTCCAAGCCCGGCGAGTCGCAGATCATTTTCCAGATCAAGGACTCCTCCAAGCCTGGCGACGTGGCCAACGTCTGGTACAGCGTGCGCAAGAAGGTGGGCGACATGCGCTACACCTTGCCCCAGGGCATTCAGGGCCCGTTCTTCAATGACGACTTTGGTGATGTGTATGGCGTGATCTACGCGCTGGAGTCCGAGGGATTCAGCTACGCAGAGCTCAAGCAGTTTGCCGATGACGCGCGCCAGCAGCTGCTGCGCGTGCCCGATGTGGCGAAGGTCGAGCTGTTTGGCGTGCAGGACGAAAAGCTCTTCATCGAGATCTCGCAAAAGCGCCTGTCGCAACTGGGCCTGGACATGAACCAGGTGCTGGCCCAGCTGGGCCAGCAGAACGCTGTGGAAAGCGCGGGCACCATCCAGACCCCGCAAGACCAGGTGCAGGTGCGTGTGCAAGGCCAGTTCAACGCCATCGAGGACCTGCGCGCGATGCCGATCCGTGGCCCCTCGGGCGCGCAACTGCGCCTGGGCGATATTGCCGAAGTGCAGCGCGGCTATGTGGACCCACCGGGCGTGAAGGTGCGCCACCAGGGGCGCGAGGTGATTGCGCTGGGCGTCTCCATGTCCAAGGGCGGCGACATCATTGCGCTGGGCAAGGCCCTGCACACCACCACCGACCGCATCGCTGGCACATTGCCGGCGGGCGTGAAACTGGTCAACGTGCAAGACCAGCCCAAGGCGGTGTCCACCTCGGTGAACGAGTTCGTCAAGGTGCTGATCGAGGCCGTGGTCATCGTGCTGGCGGTGAGCTTCATCAGCCTGGGCGTCCACAAGCGGCCCGGCAACAACCCGCTGTGGAAGCGCTGGTACATCGACCCCCGCCCGGGGCTGGTGGTGGGCATCACGATCCCGCTGGTGCTGGCCGTCACGTTCCTGGCCATGTGGTACTGGGGCATCGGGCTGCACAAGATTTCGCTGGGCTCGCTCATCATCGCGCTGGGCCTGCTGGTGGACGACGCCATCATTGCGGTGGAGATGATGGTGCTCAAGCTCGAAGAGGGCTATGACAAGGTGCGCGCCGCCACCTTTGCCTACGAGATCACGGCCATGCCCATGCTCACGGGCACGCTGATCACGGCGGCGGGCTTTTTGCCCATCGGCCTGGCCAAGTCCACCACGGGTGAATACACCTTTGCCATCTTTGCCGTGACGGTGATTGCGCTGGTGCTCAGCTGGTTCGTGTCGGTCTACTTCGTTCCTTACCTCGGCACGCTGCTGCTCAAGGTGCCGCCTCACGTCTTGGCCGCTCAGGCCAACAAGGGCATCACGGACGACCCGCACGAGGTTTTTGACAGCCCGTTCTACCGCAGCTTCCGCCGTCTGGTGGACTGGTGCGTGCAGCACCGCTGGCTGACCATTGGCGCCACGGTGCTGACCTTTGCCCTGGGCATTGTCGGCATGGGCAAGGTGCAGCAGCAGTTCTTCCCGGATTCCAGCCGGCCTGAGATTCTGGTGGACATCTGGTTCCCGGAAGGCACTTCTTTTGCGGGCAACGAGGCCGTCACCAAACGCGTGGAGCAGCGCCTGCTGTCCGAGCCAGGCGTGAACACGGTGAGCACCTGGGTAGGCTCTGGCGTACCGCGTTTTTATCTGCCGCTCGATCAGGTGTTCCCGCAGAGCAACGTGTCGCAGTTCATCGTGGTGCCCCAAGACCTGAAGGTGCGCGAATCGCTGCGTGTGAAGCTGCCTGCGCTGCTGGCGCAGGAGTTCCCGGAAGTGCGCGGGCGCGTCAAGCTGCTGCCCAACGGGCCGCCCGTGCCTTATCCTGTTCAGTTCCGTGTGGTGGGACCCGATCCGCTGGTACTGCGCGAGCGTGCGGATGAGGTCAAGGCCCAGCTGCGCCAGAACCCCAACATGCGCGGGGTGAACGACAACTGGAACGAGTCCGTGAAGGTGCTGCGCCTGGAAGTCGACCAGTCCAAGGCACGCGCCCTGGGCGTGACCAGCCAGTCCATCGCACAGGCGTCCAAGACCATTCTGTCGGGCACGCAGGTCGGCCAGTACCGCGAGGGCGACAAGCTCATCGACATCCTGCTGCGCCAGCCGCTGGATGAGCGCAACGCCATCACCGACATCGCCAACGCCTATCTGCCCACGGCCTCGGGCAAGTCGATCCCGCTCACGCAGATCGCCAAGCCCGTGTTCACCTGGGAGCCCGGCGTGATGTGGCGCGAGAACCGCGACTACGCCATCACCGTGCAGGGCGACGTGACCGAGGGCCTGCAGGGCGCCACGGTGACGGCGGCGCTGCTGCCATCCCTCAAGGAGATTGAGGCCAAGTGGCGGTTGGCGGGCCAGACGGGCTACCGCATCGAGGTGGCAGGCGCCGTGGAGGAAAGCTCCAAGGGCTCGGCGTCCATCGCGGCGGGTCTCCCCATCATGCTGTTCATCACCTTCACGCTGCTCATGCTGCAACTGCACAGCTTCAGCCGTGCCATGCTGGTGTTCCTGACCGGGCCGCTGGGGCTGGCGGGTGTGGCGGCGGCGCTGTTGCTGCTCAATCGTCCCTTTGGTTTTGTGGCGCTGCTGGGGGTGATCGCGCTCATGGGCATGATCCAGCGCAATTCGGTGATCCTGATCGATCAGATCGAGCAGGACCGCGCCCGGGGCGTGCCCGCCTGGGATGCCATTGTGGAATCGGCCGTGCGCCGTTTGCGCCCCATCGTGCTCACCGCCGCTGCTGCCGTGCTGGCCATGATCCCGCTGTCGCGCAGCGTGTTCTGGGGCCCGATGGCTGTGGCCATCATGGGCGGGCTGGTGGTGGCCACGGTGCTGACGCTGCTGGCACTGCCTGCTATGTATGCGGCCTGGTTCCGTGTCAAACGACCTGCGCCAGAGGTTCCTGGTGCTGCTTGACCGACAGGGCGTCCGCATCAGGTAAAATAGAAGGTTGACCGATTTCACACAGGCGGCAGCTGAGGTTGCCGCCTGTTTGTTTGTAGAACCGCGCGGGTGGCGAAATTGGTAGACGCACCAGGTTTAGGTCCTGACGCCAGCAATGGTGTGGGGGTTCGAGTCCCCCCCCGCGCACCACCCATGTGAGACTTTGCGGAACACGGCGCTGCTGCGCTGCAGCCAGCACGATCCACATTCATAAGAGGAATAGCCATGGCCGTTACTGTTGAAACCCTTGAGAAGCTCGAGCGCAAGATCACGCTGAGCGTGCCCGTCACCCTGATCCAGTCCGAAGTGGACACGCGCCTCAAGCGCCTGGCCCGCACGGTCAAGATGGACGGTTTCCGTCCCGGCAAGGTGCCCATGAACGTGGTGGCCCAGCGTTATGGCTACTCGGTGCAGTACGAAGTGCTGAACGACAAGGTGGGTGAGGCCTTTGCTGTGGCTGCGAATGAAGCCAACCTGCGTGTTGCTGGCCAGCCCCGCATCACTGAAAAGGAAGGCGCTCCCGAAGGCCAGGTGACTTTTGACGCCATCTTCGAAGTGTTCCCCGAAGTCAAGATCGCTGACCTGTCGGACGCCGAAGTTGAAAAACTGTCGTCCGAAGTGACCGACAGCGCCATCGACAAGACCATCGACATCCTGCGCAAGCAGCGCCGCAGCTTCGCCCAGCGCGCCATTGACGCCGCTGCCCAAGACGGTGACCGCGTGACCGTGGACTTCGAAGGCAAGATCGACGGCGAACC
Organism: Acidovorax delafieldii; assembly: GCF_007993815.1. Lineage (GTDB taxonomy): Bacteria > Pseudomonadota > Gammaproteobacteria > Burkholderiales > Burkholderiaceae_C > Acidovorax > Acidovorax delafieldii. The sequence goes on along the minus strand of NZ_VJWE01000014.1, from coordinate 91,550 downwards.
CTTTGACGGCGGCAAGGCCGAAGACTTCCAGTTCCTGGTTGGCGAAGGCCAGATGCTCAAGGAGTTCGAAGACGCGGTGCGTGGCATGAAGTCCGGCGAAAGCAAGACTTTCCCCTTGGCGTTCCCTGCCGAATACCACGGCAAGGACGTCGCTGGCAAAACCGCCGACTTCCTGGTGACCATCAAGAAGATCGAAGCGGCCCACCTGCCCGAAGTGAATGACGCTCTGGCCAAGTCGCTGGGCATTGCCGACGGTTCCGTCGATGGCCTGCGCGCCGACATCAAGAAGAACCTGGAGCGCGAAGTCAAGTTCCGCTTGCTGGCTCGCAACAAGGCTGCCGTGATGGACGCCCTGGTGTCCAAGGCCGAGTTGGATCTGCCCAATTCCAGCATCCAGGCTGAAATCGCCCGCCTGATGGAAGGTGCCCGCGCTGAACTCAAGCAACGCGGCATCAAGGACGCCGACAATGCCGAGATCCCTGAAGATGTGTTCCGTCCCCAGGCAGAGCGCCGTGTGCGCCTGGGCTTGGTGCTGGCCGAGCTGGTGCGCGCCAATGAGCTGCAGGCCAAGCCCGAGCAGCTCAAGGCCCACATCGACGAGCTGGCCGCCAGCTACGAGAAGCCCGAAGACGTGGTGCGTTGGTACTTCGGCGACCGCCAGCGCCTGGCCGAAGTCGAAGCCGTTGTCATCGAAAACAACGTGACCGAATTCGTGCTGTCCAAGGCCAAGGTGGTCGAAAAGGCCATTTCCTTCGACGACCTGATGGCGCAGCAGGGCTGATAGGCCCTCGGGCCGGGTGGCCTGCCTCGTGCAACTGCCTGGTTCTGGTTGTCAAGACACACCAGGGGCTTGTGCTTTCGTGCACAAGCCCCAATTCATTTCTGGGTACAGTACCTGCTTGACTGGAGAAATACATGAGCGCATTGGAAACACAAGGCCTGGGCATGGTCCCCATGGTCATCGAGCAGTCGGGCCGTGGCGAACGGTCCTATGACATCTACTCGCGCCTGCTCAAGGAGCGCGTGATTTTTCTGGTGGGCCCGGTCAATGACCAGACCGCCAACCTGGTGGTGGCACAGCTGCTGTTCCTGGAAAGTGAAAACCCGGACAAGGACATCTCGTTCTACATCAACTCGCCCGGTGGTTCGGTGAGCGCCGGTATGGCGATTTTTGACACCATGAACTTCATCAAGCCCGATGTCTCGACCCTTTGCACGGGCATGGCGGCCAGCATGGGTGCGTTCCTGTTGGCGGCGGGCGCCAAGGGCAAGCGTTTTGCGCTGCCCAATTCCAAGGTCATGATCCATCAGCCATTGGGCGGCATGCAGGGCCAAGCCACCGAGATCGAGATCCACGCCCGCGAGATCCTCAAGACCCGCGAGCAGCTCAACAAGATCCTTGCTGAGCGCACCGGACAGCCGCTGGAGAAGATCCAGCGAGACACCGAGCGTGACTATTTTCTCTCGGCCGACGAGGCCAAGGACTATGGTTTGGTCGATCAAGTGATCAGCCAACGCGCCTGATCGCCCGAGGGCGACGAAGCGGCGTTTTCCCGAGGGGAAGACGCCGTTTTTTATTTGGTTATCATCCCGACAACTTTCCGAAACAAGCAAGGCATTGCCCCCATGGCCGAGAAAAAAGGCTCTTCCAGCGAAAAAACCCTTTACTGCTCTTTTTGCGGCAAAAGCCAGCATGAAGTGAAGAAGCTGATCGCCGGTCCGTCGGTCTTTATCTGCGACGAGTGCATTGACCTGTGCAACGAGATCATCCGCGACGAACTGCCTGCTGGGGACTTGGCCCGCGAAGGCCGCAGTGACCTGCCCACGCCGGTCGAGATCAAGGCCAATCTGGACAACTATGTGATTGGCCAGGATGTTGCCAAGCGCACGCTGGCGGTGGCGGTGTACAACCACTACAAGCGCCTGCGCCACAAGGACAAGGCCCACAAGGACGATGTGGAGCTGTCCAAAAGCAATATCCTGCTGATCGGCCCTACGGGCTCGGGCAAGACCTTGCTGGCGCAGACCCTGGCACGCATGTTGGATGTTCCTTTTGTGATGGCCGATGCCACCACGCTGACCGAAGCCGGCTATGTGGGCGAGGACGTGGAAAACATCGTCCAGAAGCTGCTGCAAAGTTGCAACTACGAAGTCGAGCGCGCCCAGCGCGGTATTGTCTATATCGATGAAATCGACAAGATTTCGCGCAAATCCGACAACCCCAGCATCACGCGCGATGTGTCGGGCGAGGGCGTGCAGCAGGCGCTGCTCAAGCTCATCGAGGGCACCATGGCCAGCGTGCCGCCCCAGGGCGGGCGCAAGCACCCGAACCAGGACTTCCTGCAGATCGACACAACCAACATCCTGTTCATCTGCGGTGGCGCGTTTGCAGGGCTGGAAAAGGTCATCGAGAACCGCACCGAGGCCTCAGGCATCGGCTTTGGCGCATCGGTCAAAAGCAAGAAGCAGCGCTCGCTGACCGAAGTGTTCACCGAGATCGAGCCCGAAGACCTGATCAAGTTCGGGCTGATTCCTGAACTGGTGGGCCGTATGCCTGTGGTGACTGCCTTGGCTGAACTGAGTGAAGATGCGTTGGTGCAGATCCTGACCGAGCCGAAGAACGCGCTGGTCAAGCAGTACAGCAAGCTCCTGGCCATGGAAGGCGTGGACTTGGAAATTCGCCCCGCTGCCCTGAAAGCCATTGCCCGCAAGGCGCTGGCCCGCAAGACGGGCGCGCGAGGTCTGCGTTCCATCCTGGAGCAATCGCTGATCGGCACGATGTTCGACCTGCCCAACACCAGCAACGTCGAAAAGGTGGTGGTGGACGAATCCACCATCGAAGAAAACAAGCCGCCGCTGCTCGTGTACCGCGAAGCGGCCAAGAAGGCCTGAGAAGACCGGAGCGGGCGCCATGTTGTCGCCCTTTGAACCATCAACCCTTGCGCCAGTACGGCTGCGTGCAAGGGTTGAAAATCCCCACATGTGGACCCACTTCCACAGAGCACTTTGAGGATTTCCATGTCCGGACATACCCCCCTGCCAGCCACCCCTATTGACCTGCCGCTGTTGCCTTTGCGCGATGTGGTGGTGTTCCCTCACATGGTGATCCCGCTATTCGTGGGCCGCCCCAAGAGCATCAAGGCCCTTGAGATGGCCATGGAGGCTGATCGCCGCATCATGCTGGTGGCCCAAAAAGCTGCCGCCAAGGATGAGCCCTCGGTGGCTGACATGTTCGATGTGGGCTGTGTCTCCACCATCTTGCAGATGCTCAAGCTGCCCGACGGCACCGTGAAGGTGCTGGTGGAAGGCCAGCAGCGTGCTCTGGTGGCTTCCATTGAAGATGCCGAAACGCATTTCATGGCCACCGTGACACCGGTGGAGGCAACCCCCGACGCCAATAAGCCCAGCGAAATCGAGGCCCTGCGTCGCGCAGTGATGCAGCAGTTTGACCAGTACGTCAAACTCAACAAGAAGATCCCGCCCGAGATCCTGACTTCCATCTCCAGCATTGACGATCCAGGTCGACTGGCAGACACCATTGCTGCACACCTGCCTCTCAAGCTCGAGAACAAGCAGGTGGTGCTGGATCTTTCGGATGTAAAGGCGCGCCTCGAAAACCTGTTCGAGCAGCTCGATCGCGAAGTGGACATCCTGAACGTCGACAAAAAGATCCGTGGCCGCGTGAAGCGCCAGATGGAGAAGAACCAGCGCGACTTCTATCTGAACGAGCAAGTCAAGGCCATCCAGAAGGAACTGGGTGAGGGCGACGAAGGCGCCGACATCGAGGAGATCGAGAAAAAGATCAAGCTCGCCAAGATGCCGGCCGAGGCACGCAAGAAGGCTGACGCCGAACTCAAGAAGCTCAAGCTGATGTCGCCCATGTCGGCTGAGGCGACGGTGGTGCGCAACTACATCGACGTGCTCACCGCGCTGCCTTGGAGCAAGAAGACCAAGATCAAGCACGACCTCGTGAATGCCGAGGGCGTCCTCAACGAAGACCATTACGGCCTCGACAAGGTCAAGGACCGCATCCTTGAATACCTCGCGGTACAGCAGCGCGTGGACAAGGTGAAAGCGCCCATCCTGTGCCTGGTGGGCCCTCCTGGCGTGGGCAAGACCTCGCTGGGGCAATCGATCGCCAAGGCCACCGGCCGCAAGTACGTGCGCATGGCCCTGGGCGGCATGCGCGACGAGGCCGAGATCCGCGGGCATCGCCGCACCTACATCGGTGCGCTGCCGGGCAAGGTGCTGCAGAGCCTGTCCAAGGTGGGCACGCGCAATCCGCTGTTCCTGCTGGACGAGATCGACAAGCTGGGTACTGACTTCCGGGGCGATCCGTCGAGCGCTCTGTTGGAGGTGCTGGACCCTGAGCAGAACCACACCTTTGGCGACCACTACGTCGAGGTGGACTTCGACCTGAGCGATGTGATGTTCGTCGCCACATCGAATTCGATGAACATCCCGCCTGCATTGCTCGACCGCATGGAGGTGATTCGCCTGTCGGGCTACACCGAAGACGAGAAAACCAGCATCGCCATGAAGTACTTGCTGCCCAAGCAGCTCAAGAACAATGGCGTGAAGGACGAAGAACTGCTCATCACCGAGCCTGCAGTGCGCGACATGGTGCGTTACTACACCCGTGAAGCGGGTGTGCGTTCGCTCGAGCGCGAGCTGTCCAAGATTTGCCGCAAGGTGGTCAAGGGCCTGCAGCTCAAGAAACTGGAGCCGCAGGTGGTGGTCACGGCTGACAATCTGCCGGACTTTTTGGGCGTGCGCAAGTACACCTATGGCCGTGCGGAGCTGCAAAACCAGGTGGGGCAGGTGGTGGGCCTGGCCTGGACCGAGGTGGGTGGAGATCTGTTGACCATCGAGGCGGCCATCATGCCGGGCAAGGGTGTGATTACGCGCACGGGTTCGCTGGGTGATGTGATGAAGGAATCCGTGGAGGCTGCCCGTACGGTGGTACGCAGCCGCGCGCGCATGCTGGGTATCAAGGATGAAACCTTCGAAAAGCGCGACATCCACATTCACGTGCCAGACGGTGCCACCCCCAAGGACGGCCCCAGCGCGGGGGCTGCGATGACTACCGCGTTTGTTTCTGCGCTCACGGGTATCCCTGTGCGCGGCGATGTGGCCATGACAGGCGAGATCACGCTGCGTGGCGAGGTGACGGCCATTGGTGGCCTCAAGGAAAAGCTGCTGGCCGCATTGCGCGGTGGCATCAAGACCGTGCTGATCCCTGAAGAGAACGTGAAGGACCTCGCCGAGATTCCGGACAACGTGAAGAGCGGCCTGGAGATCGTGCCCGTGCGGTGGATCGACAAGGTGCTGGAAGTTGCTTTGGAGAGCAAACCCGTGCCGCTGACGGATGAAGAGGTTGCAGTGGCTGCTGCGGTGCCTGTGTCGACGGACAAGGCAGCGGTGTCGTCCGCCACGGCCGATGGATTGAAACATTGACGCAATTTTTTTGGGAACTCCCAAAAAATGCGCTACAATTCACTCCATCGCAGCAAACGTTGTACAATGTAAGGCTTCGGTAAATGCGGGAATAGCTCAGTTGGTAGAGCGCAACCTTGCCAAGGTTGAGGTCGAGAGTTCGAGACTCTTTTCCCGCTCCAATTTCCACAAAAAGGGAAGCAGTCGCTTCCCTTTTTTGTCAGAGGAATGAGAGTTCCTGGCGCGGTAGCAAAGCGGTTATGCCCCGGATTGCAAATCCGGTTAGTCCGGTTCGACTCCGGACCGCGCCTCCAGATATGGTCTGCCGCAGTGAAGCGATGAAAGCCTCTGGGCCGAGACGCTCGCAGAGATCGTGTCGATGGATGGTAGTTGGATGGAAATTTTTTGGCTCGCAATCGAATACGGCCAAAAATAGTTATATAATTTGAGGCTTGCTGATAAGCACTAACGGAAACGTTAGGGAAATCAGAAAATGCGGGAATAGCTCAGTTGGTAGAGCGCAACCTTGCCAAGGTTGAGGTCGAGAGTTCGAGACTCTTTTCCCGCTCCATATTTGAAAAGGGAAGCTTAGGCTTCCCTTTTTTCTTGGTGGTACGGCGCGTGCTGTTGTCAAACTGCGGCCCCGACCAGAGATGCGACAGGGCATTGCGCGCACGCGCTGCCCGGGTTACGCTGCAACGCAGGTATGCGCTCAGCAGCCGGCGCCCCGATGGTGAAATTGGTAGACACTGCGGACTTAAAATCCGCCGCTTTCCTGAAAAGGGGCGTGCCGGTTCGACCCCGGCTCGGGGCACCACTACGATTCAATCATGTCAAGTTACAACGCTCCCTTCGAAATCCACGTCCACGGACAGGTTCTCTTGCGCGCTGATGTCAGTTTTGACCAGCTCCAGGAGGCGCTCAAACCCCTGTGGAAGTACGCTGGAGCCCGTTCGCTGGCCGATGGCGCGGCCAGTGCCTATGAGGAAGAACCTGGTATCAAGTACGACGCGCAGGAGCACTTGCTGCAGATGTGCTGGACGGTACGGGGTGACGAGGATTTCCGCCAGTCGCTCGACGAGATGTGCATGAGCCTCAATGAGCTGGCGGAGCAAGGCGCGGCCATCGAGGTCACCTTCTACGACACCGACTTTGATGAAGACGAAGAAGAGCAGGGTGCCGAGTCGCGCGATGACTTTGTGATGCTTTTCGTCGGCCCCACGCCCGCTGCCATCATGCAGGTGCAGCGTGATCTGCTGGTGCAAGACGTGGTGAACATGATGGAGCGCCACTTTGATGGCGCCGAGTTAGGGGGCGTGGTCGCAGAGATCGACAAGCTGTTCAGTCAGCGTTTTGATGCCCTGGTGAACTCCCTGGAGATCGGCAAGCCCCCGCGTGGCCCCGGCGGCCCAGGTGGTGGTCACGGCGGTGGTGGTGGCCGTCGTCCGCGCCACTTGCACTGACCTGCGTGAGCGTGCTGCGCTGAGTGGTGGTGCGCGCCATTCCGCGCATCGCCCTCCGATATCTCTCATGCATTGGGTCAACTCTCCAAACGCTTCGATGCCTCTGTGTGGTCGCGCCACTCCATGCCCTGCGCGTCGCTGCCTTGTTGCCTATGAGCACTGATCTTCCGTATCTGCGTTCTTACCCCGCTTCGTTGCAGGACCAGGCGCGCGATCTGCTGGCACAGGGAAAGCTCGGTGCGGTTCTGCAGCGCAAGTATCCGCAGGCGCACGCCGTGCGCAGCGACAGGGCGCTCTACGACTATGCGCAGGAGCTCAAGGCACGCTACCTGCGCAATGCGGGCACGGTCAACAAGGTGCTGTTCGACAACAAGATCCACGTGGTGCGCCACGCGCTGGGCTTGCACACGGCGGTGTCGCGTGTGCAGGGCAACCGGCTGGCGGCCAAGCATGAGATTCGCATTGCCGCGATGTTCAAGCAGGCGCCCGAAGAGTTCCTGCGCATGATCGTTGTCCATGAGCTGGCCCACCTGCGCGAGAAGGACCATGACAAAGCCTTCTACCAGCTCTGCACCCACATGGAGCCGCAGTACCACCAGTACGAGTTCGACCTGCGCCTGTACCTCACCCACGTGGAGCAGGCAGGCACCCGGCTCTGGGGCAGCGACGCGTCCTGACGGCACAGAGCCGCCACACCCAGTTGCTTCATAAATGATAGCGACTGGCGCATATGGATCATGCGCCAGAAGCAGATAGAGGCTGAATCAGGGAACTGAAACGCTCCGGCACTGGCTGGGGGGCAGGTCCAGCCACCGCTGGGCTGCTGCCTCCAGCATGGACACCGGCCCCGTGGTGAGCAATTGCACCGATGGGTTGCTTTGGAGGGGCGGCGGTTGATTGCATGGTTTGGATGGCTCGGGCACAGCGAGCAGACCTGCGGTCTCCAGCAGCCGCCGCGTCTGGCGCGCCACGGGCTCTCCAGTCTCAATGACCTGGACCTCAGGCCCCACCAGTGCGCGCAACTCGTGGGCCACAAAGATGTAGTGGGTGCAGCCCAGCACCAGGGTGTCCATCTGCCCAGGGCCTGTACCAAAACTGCCCATCGCCTGAAGATAACGTTCGCACAGTGCGCCAGTCTCCGTGGCACCGACAGGACTGCCGGGGGCGGCAGGTGGCAGGGCCACGCTGCGCTCGATGGCGTGCGCCAGACCATCGCAGGGCTGCACTACAAAGTGGGCTTGATCGGCCAGTGAGGCCATGAGCTTGCCGAACTTGGCGCTGGTCAATGTGCCCCGCGTGCCGATGACACCCACATGCCCTGTTTTTGTCACTGCAAGAGCGGGCTTGACGGCCGGCTCCAGCCCCACGAGGGGCAACTCCGGGTGGCTGCTTCGCACCTCATGAATGGCAGCCGCAGTGGCCGTGTTACACGCCACCACCAGGGCCTTGATGTGGTGCTGCTCGCACAGGTACTGGGTGATGGCATGGGTGCGGGCGGCCACATAGGCGTCGCCACGCTCGCCGTAGGGAGCGTTGCCGCTGTCGGCCAGGTACACGAAGCGCTCGTGGGGCATCGCGGCCAACAGGGCGCGCAGCACGCTCAGCCCCCCGACGCCGCTGTCAAATACACCGATAGGAGAAGAGGCCGACTGCATCAGGGAGCCCATGGTTGGACAAAAGGCTGGATTGTAGGAAATGAGCGTATGTCTGTAGCGTGTGCACCGGGGGCGCTGCGCTGGGACAAGACCATGGATTTTGACCATGAGTCCGGTGCTGTGCCGCCACATACGTCGCTGCAGAGCACAAGAGAAACCGGAGGGATCAGCGCGCGGGTGCTTTGGCCTTGCCGTTGCCACTGGGCGTTGCTTCTGCAACTTTCGGGTGCGACAGCAGGTAGTAGCGTTTGACCACGGCCTTTTGACCCTCTTGGCCCCCGGCGACCAGCTCGCTGCCGATGCTCACCAGCACGCCGGTGGCCTGGTTGAGTTGCGCGGCAAACGCGCACAGATACCAGGCAGCCTCTTCGCTCGCCAACTGCGCGGTATCGGTCTGCAGGATGTCGATGCTGTGCTCGCGCCCATACAGGCGCGTGAGCGCGCTGCCCGTGGCGAACGATTTGCGCTTCGGGTCTTTCAGGTCGGGAACGCGTTCAACGGCCTCCCATGCCCAGCGCCGGCTTTCGGGCCACCACGTGCCCAGCAGCTCCGCATCGAACACCGTGCGTTTGCCGCCACGGAGTACGGTGAAGGTCTTGTGGAAAAAGTCCAGCGTGCGTAGTTGGCTGCCCACCAGGTGCTGGCTGTTCAGCAGCTGTTGGCGTTCGATGTGGGATGCGAGGCTGGCGTCCAGCAGCGCTGCGTCGCGGGCAGGCAGTGCACCGCCAAAGGCGGTCTGTGCGTCGCGCTGCGGAACCATGGGCGGGTTGGCACTGGCGGACAGGGGCAGGGCGCCGATCAGCGTGGCCAGCAGCAGGGCGTAGAGGGGCTGTCGAAGGGTCTGTGCAAACCCGTGGTTCAAAAGCATGGTGGGGGCGGCAAACGCCGATTAAGAGGAGTCGGGCCGAGCCCGTATTTTTGCCGAACAGTATGCAGGGATGTGCGTCGGGGCGGCCACAAAAAAACCGCCCGAAGGCGGTTCCTTGTCATTGCACCTTGTGTTGTGGCGGGCACCTCGCGGGCCCTGCCACACCAACGCGCATCAGGCTGCGGCGACGCCGATGCCCTTGAACTCGCCCGAGGCGATGCGCTTTTGCCACTCGGCAGGGCCCGTGATGTGGGCGCTGGTGCCACCGGCGTCCACAGCCACGGTCACGGGCATGTCCACCACGTCGAATTCGTAGATGGCTTCCATGCCCAGGTCTTCAAAGCCCACGACCTTGGCGGTCTTGATGGCCTTGGAGACCAGGTAGGCGGCGCCACCCACGGCCATCAGGTAGGCGCTCTGGTGCTTCTTGATGGCCTCGATGGCGACCGGGCCGCGCTCGGCCTTGCCCACCATGGCGATGAGGCCAGTCTGGGCCAGCATCATCTCGGTGAATCCGTCCATGCGCGTGGCGGTTGTGGGGCCTGCAGGGCCCACGGCCTCGCCCTTGACGGGGTCCACAGGGCCCACGTAGTAGATGACGCGGTTGGTGAAGTCCACAGGCAGTTTCTCGCCCTTGGCCAGCATGTCCTGGATGCGCTTGTGCGCAGCATCACGGCCCGTGAGCATCTTGCCGTTGAGCAGCAGCGTGTCGCCGGGCTTCCAGCTGGCCACTTCTTCCTTGGTCAGGGTGTCCAGGTTGACCTTCTTGCTCTTGTTGTAGTCGGGCGCCCAGTTCACGTTGGGCCACAGGTCGAGGCTCGGGGGCGTGAGGTACACGGGGCCCGAGCCGTCCATGACGAAGTGCGCGTGGCGTGTGGCGGCGCAGTTGGGGATCATCGCAATCGGCTTGCTGGCTGCGTGTGTGGGGTACATCTTGATCTTGACGTCCAGCACCGTGGTCAGGCCGCCCAGGCCTTGCGCGCCAATGCCCAGCGCGTTGACCTTTTCAAACAGCTCCAGGCGCAGCTCTTCGACCTTGTCGAGCGCGGGGCCGCCGGTCTTGGCGGCTTCGGCCTTGGCCTGCAGTTCGTACATGTCCAGGTCGTCCATCAGGCTTTCCTTGGCCATGAGCACGGCCTTTTCGGCCGTACCGCCAATGCCGATGCCCAGCATGCCGGGCGGGCACCAGCCAGCGCCCATGGTGGGCACGGTCTTGAGCACCCAGTCCACCACGTTGTCGCCGGGGTTGAGCATGTACATCTTGGACTTGTTCTCCGAGCCGCCGCCCTTGGCTGCCACGGTGATGTCCACAGTGTTGCCGGGCACGATCTCGGTGAAGATCACGGCAGGGGTGTTGTCCTTGGTGTTCTTGCGGGCGAACTGCGGATCGGCCACGACCGAGGCGCGTAGCGTGTTGTCGGGGTGGTTGTAGCCCCGGCGCACGCCTTCGTTGATGGCGTCGTCCAGGCTGCCGCTGAAGCCTTCCCAGCGCACGTCCATGCCCACTTTCAGGAACACGTTGACGATGCCGGTGTCCTGGCAGATGGGGCGCTGGCCGGTGGCGCTCATCTTGCTGTTGGTCAGGATCTGGGCGATCGCATCCTTGGCCGCCGGACTCTTCTCGCGCTCGTAGGCGCGGGCCAGGTGGGCGATGTAGTCGGTGGGGTGGTAGTAGCTGATGTACTGCAGTGCGCCGGCAATGGATTCGATCAGGTCTTCTTGGCGAATGGTCGTCGTGGTCATGGCGGTGGGGGTTTTAGGGAAAACGCGAACCCCGAATTATCTCCCGGCGGGCTTGCGCGGGCCTGTCAGGGGCGATGGGGGGTGGTAGCGCGCCATGGCCTTCGGTGGGTATGCTGCGGGCTGGTGTTTCATTCATTCCCATCCGCTCACCGAGCGCGCAAGGCCCCACCGTGAAGACCTCTACCCCCGACGCGACCGCATACCGTACCGAAAAAGACACCTTCGGCCCCATCGATGTGCCTGCCCAGCGCCTGTGGGGGGCGCAGACACAGCGCTCGCTGCACCACTTCGCCATCTCGGGCGAGCGCATGGCGCCGGAGCTGATCCGGGCGCTGGCGCAGGTCAAGCGGGCCAGCGCCTATGTGAACAACGCGCTAGGCCTGCTCGACGCGGCCAAGACCACGGCCATCGTGGCGGCGGCAGACGAGGTGATCGAAGGCGGTCACCTGCAGGAGTTTCCGCTGGTGGTGTGGCAGACCGGATCGGGCACGCAGACCAACATGAACATGAACGAGGTGCTGGCCAACCGGGCGAGCGAGCTGCTGGGTGGCCCGCGCGGCGAAGCGCGGCTGGTGCACCCCAACGACGAGGTGAACAAGAGCCAGTCGAGCAACGACGTGTTCCCCACAGCCATGCATCTGGCGGCGGTGGACGCACTGATGCACCGCCTGCTGCCCGCGCTGCACGGCCTGCGCACCACACTGGCGGCCAAGGCCAAGGCGTTTGACGGCATCGTGAAGATCGGCCGCACCCACCTGCAGGACGCCACGCCGCTCACGCTGGGCCAGGAGATCTCGGGCTGGGTGGCGCAACTGCAGCATGGCGAGCAGCATGTGCGTGCCGCGCTGCCCCACCTGGGCGAACTGGCGCTGGGAGGCACGGCCGTGGGCACCGGGCTCAATGCCCCCGCCGGTTATGCGCAGGCCGTGGCCAAGGAATTGGCCGACCTGACCGGCCTGCCGCTGGTCACCGCCCCCAACAAGTTCGAGGCCCTGGCCAGCTGCGATGCGCTGGTGCATGCCCATGGCGCGCTCAAGACCCTGGCGGCCAGCCTGATGAAGATTGCCAACGACGTGCGCTGGCTGGCCAGCGGCCCGCGCAGTGGGCTGGGCGAGATCACCATCCCCGAGAACGAGCCGGGCTCGTCCATCATGCCGGGCAAGGTCAACCCCACGCAGTGCGAGGCGCTGACCATGCTGTGCGCGCAGGTGCTGGGCAACGACGTGGCCATCAACATCGGCGGGGCCTCGGGCAACTTCGAGCTGAACGTGTTCCGCCCGATGGTGATCCACAACTTCCTGCAGAGCGTGCGCTTGCTGGCCGATGGCATGGCTAGCTTCAACGAGCACTGCGCCGTGGGCATCGAGCCCAACCAGGCGCGCATCAACGACCTGGTGGAGCAGTCGCTGATGCTGGTGACGGCACTCAACCCCCACATCGGCTACGACAAGGCCGCCTTCATTGCCAAGAAGGCGCACAAGGAGGGCACCAGCCTGCGCGCCGCCGCCGTGGCCTCGGGGCATGTGACGGGCGAGCAGTTTGACCAGTGGGTGGTGCCTGCGCAGATGGTGGGGCGCTGAGTCTGCAGGGCTGTTTGGGGGGTTACCGTGGCGTTTTTGAGTCAAATGCGCCGGTAGCGCTAGTACTACATGCCTGGGTAGCTATTAAATTGATAGTTGTCGGCCCCGGGGGTGTCGCTGGCAGCCTGCCCGTCAGGCCGCTGGCGGGCCCTCGTGGTTCGGGTCCAGCGCAAAGCCTACGCCATACACCGAGCGGATCCAGTCGCTGCCGTCCGTGCTGGCGGCTTTGAGCTTCTTGCGCAGGTTCTTGATGTGGCTGTCGATGGCGCGCTCGTTCACGTCCAGCGTGTCGTCATAGGCCTGGTCGAGCAGCTGGGCGCGCGAGAAGATGCGGCCCCGCTGGCGCGCCAGCACCTGCAGCAGCTTGAACTCGCGCCGCGTGAGGCCCAGCGGCGTGCCATGCAGCATGGCCTGCCAGTGCGACTCGTCCAGCATCAAGGCGGCAAGTGGTGTGCTGGCGGAGGAAACCTCCTGCGCTGCGGCGGTGCGGCGCAGCACGGCCTTGACACGGGCCACCACCTCGCGCGGCGAAAACGGCTTGCAGATGTAGTCGTCGGCGCCCAGCTCCAGCCCGATGAGGCGGTCCACCTCTTCCACCCTGGCGGTGAGCATGATGATGGGGTGCTGCGTGTGGCGCCGCGCCTGGCGCAATATCTCCAGCCCGTCGATGCCGGGCAGCATGATGTCCAGCAGCGTGAGGTCGGGCGGCGTGGTGAGCATGCTCGCCAGCGCGGCGCGGCCCTCGGCCTGGTGCTCCACCGCATAGCCCGCGTGGCGCAGGTAATCCACCACGATGGCGGCGATGTCGGGTTCGTCTTCGACGACAAGGATGCGTGGGCTCATGGTGCCGGGTTGTCCAGAAGGGGCAAGTTCAGTGTGATGCGCAGCCCGCCCAGGGGCGATGCCTCGGCCGTCAGCGTGCCGCCGTGGGCAAGCACGATGGCGCGGCAGATCGCCAGGCCCAGGCCTGATCCGCCGTGGTCGCGGTTGCGCGAGGTTTCTGCGCGGTACAGGCGCTCAAAGATACGGGGCAGCTCGTGCGCGGGCACGCCGGGCGCACTGTCGTCCAGCTGCACCTGCAGCTGGGGGTCTCCATCGGCCGGTGGCAGCAGGCGCGCCGCAATGCGCAGCAGGCCGCCCGCGTCGGTGTAGCGCAGGCTGTTTTCCAGCAGGTTCAAAAACACCTGGTGCAGCTGCTGCGCGTCGCCGCGCACCAGGGGGGCCGGCTGGGCGGCGCCTGGTGCGGCCAGGGCATCCAGGCCGCCGGTGTCCACATCGATGCCCGCCTGCGCCAGGCGGGGGCGCATGGAGGTCAGCGCTTCGTTCAGCAGCGACAGCGGGTGCACGGGCACCTGGGCCGAGGGTGCACTGGTGCCGACTGCATCCAGGCTGGCACGCAGGTCGCCCACCAGCTGGATCAGGCGCATCACCTGCCGGTGCAGGCGCAGCGCGGTCTTGTCGTCAAAGGGGCGGATGCCATCCTGCACAGCCTCGATCTCGGCGCGCATGGCGGCCAGGGGCGTGCGCAGCTCGTGGGCCACGTCGCCCAGCCATTGGCGGCGGCTGGCTTCGATGCTGCCCAGTTGTTCGGCCATGGTGTTGAAGGTGCGGGCCAGCTGGGCCAGTTCGTCATTGCCGTGCACGGGCACGCGGGTGTGCAGGTGGCCCTGCGCAATGCCGCGTGCGCCAGTGGCCAGGGCCTCGACCGGGGCCAGCCAGCGCCGTGCGAGCCAGCCCGACAGGACCAGCGCCAGGGCCAGGCCGACCAGGCCCGTCCACGCCACGAAGCCCAGGTGCTGGGCCAGAAAGGCCTGGTCGGCCTCGCTGCGCACGCCCTGCGGGGGTGCCAGCACCAGGTGCCCGATGGTCTGGCCACCGGCGCCACGCAACGCCAGGCGTGCGCCTCCCGGCTGGGGCGGTGTGCCTGCGACCAGCTGATCTTGTGCATCGAGCAGGCCCAGGCGGGGGTAGATGTCATCCGGGTGGCGCTGGGGTGGCGCTGGGTCCCGGTCCAGGGGGCGCAGGTCGCCGGGTGGAGGTGGGGGCGGGCTGTTGCCAAGGTCGGCGCCACGGCCACTGTCACTGGCATTGGAAGGAGGGGGGGTGGTCGTGCCAGGAGGCTCCGACGGGAGGCCGGGCGGCGAGCCGCTGGGGGGGGCGGGCGCCACCCGGCCCGCGTGGACCGCCGCCCGGGTGGGTCAGCCGTCCCCACAGGGACGACTGCCCCCGCAGGCTGTCCCAGCCGCCTGCCTGGGTGTGGTGGGCCTGCAGGCGCTCGGCCAGCCAGTCCATGCGGGCCAGCTCGATCTCGGCCACATACGGCCCCAGGCCCCGCTGCAGGCCCAGGCGCGAGAACCCCACAAAGATCAGCAACAACGCCAGCAGCAGGGCGGCCAGGGCGATGAAGGCTTTGCGGTGCAGCGTCAGATGGGGCACGGAGACGAGGGAGCGCAGGGGCGGCATGGTGGGTCAGCGGGCGGGGGGCGGGCCACCTGCGCCGGGGCCACCGGGCCCGCCAGCGGGCATGGCCACCAGGGTGCCGTCCATTGTGCGGCAAGTGCCTGCGAGGCTTCTGCCGTCGGGCATGGTCAGCGTGACGGAGGCGCCTTCTGTCTTGCCCTTGCAGGCGGCGTAGGCCTCGGGTGGCGGGGCGGGCGGCGTGCCGCGGGATGGCTGGGCGTGGCTGGGGAATGCTGCGGCGATGGATGCGAGGGCCAGTGCGGCCAAAAGGGTGTGGATCTTGAACATCGGACGTCTTTCTGGAGATCGAAACAACAGGGTGAATGGAAGAAACGAGGGGCTCAGACCGCGATCGAAATCGTGATGCTGGCCGAGTAGCCGCCACCGGTGTTGGCCTGCATGGTGGTCATCTCCAGCGTGGTGCCATCGCTGAAGACGTTGTCGGTGGCAAACGACATGGAGGCCAGGTTGCGCACGCTGGCGCTGTAGCCCGAATTGCTGCTGTAGATGCTGCTGAGCAGTGCGGTGGGGAACGCCAGCTGCGTGGTCTTGATCTTGTTGGCGGCCTTGGTCGCCGACGCCAGCGTGGGGTAAATCTCCAAGTGCATGTGGGGCATGCGGCCCGCATAGCAGCCCGGCACGATGGTGGTGAACGTCACGGTGCCGTTGGCATCCGTGGCCTGCACGCCGCGCAGGTAGTTGTCGGCGATGTTGTTGGAGGAATAGACGGAGTAGTTGCCGTCTTGCGTGCAATGCCACAGGTAAATGGCGTACCCCGACAGCGGTGCGCAGCTGGCCTTGGTGTTGGTCAAAGTGATGGTGATGGACAGCGGCACACCGCTGACCTGGGTGGACGAACCCACCGAGCTGCGGATGTCCGAACGCACGATGCCGCTGAGCGCGAGCACGTTGTAGGTGTTGTTGCTGGCCGTGGAGCCATCGGCAGGGTAGGGGCCGGCGGTTTCCTCGGGCACGACGGAACAGGTGGTGGTTGTGCCGGTGCCCGTTCCCGTGCCGGTCCCTGAATCGGTACCGCTGCCCGTGCCCGAGCCGGAGTCTGTGCCAGTGCCAGCGTCGGCGCTGGAACTGTCGCCACCTCCGCCGCAGCCCCACAGCGTGGCAACGCCCAGGGAGCCCAGCGCGCTCAATGCCAGGCGGCGGCTGGTGGCGGTGGGTGGGGTGGGGGAGTCCGTAGCGGCGGGTGCAGGTGCCGTGGCGGCGGTCGGAGCGATAGAGGACAGAGGGGGCATGGATTTCTCCTTCGGGTGGGTCTGCTCCGCACTGTGCCTACCGATTGAGGAGAAATCTGGGAGCGCCGCCGGGCGCTGCCTGCTGAAGTGTGCCTACTTCAAATTTGATAGCTGCCAGCGCATATTCCACTAGCGCTATGGGCAGTTTTGACTGATATTTTGCCCTGGGCAGGCGCAGCGGCGCAGGGCCGCCCAGGGACTCCCGCCGTGCTCAGTGGCTGTCGGACGAGTGCGACATCAGCCGGTCGGTCAGCGCGATCGCCAGGGCGCTGAGCAGGAACACCACATGGATGATGGTCTGCCACATCAGCACCTTGAGGTCGTAGTTGGCGGCGTTGATGAAGGTCTTGAGCAGGTGGATGGAGCTGATGCCGATGATGGCGGTGGCCAGCTTGACCTTGAGCACCGAGGCGTTCACATGGCTCAGCCACTCGGGCTGGTCGGGGTGGTCTTCCAGGTGCAGGCGCGAGACAAAGGTCTCGTAGCCACCTACGATCACCATGATCAGCAGGTTGGAGATCATCACCACGTCGATCAGCGCCAGCACCACCAGCATGATGATGGTCTCGTTGAGCGCGGTGACCTGGAAATCACTCTTGTAGCCAATGCTGGACACCAGGCTCTGCAGGGCCGCCGTGTTGCCAAACGCGGCTTCGATCAGGTGCACCAGTTCCACCCAGAAATGGAACACATACACCGCCTGCGCCAGGATCAGGCCCAGATACAGGGGCAGTTGCAGCCACCGGCTGGCGAAGATCATGGAAGGCAGGGGGCGCAGTGGCGCTGGGGGCTTGTGTTGGGGAGAGGACATGGCACTCGCAAAGGGTTGCAGGAGGCGCGATTTTAGGGGGGCAGCATGTCTCTGCGGTGGCAGGTGGGTCTGCGCAGCCGGTGGCCCGGCCCTTGGCGACAGGCGCGCCGCAATGGCGTACTCTGTAAGCTTCGCGCCAGTCAGTGGCCTGTAAGTGCCGCGCCCGACAGTACCGCCCAATTCCAATTCCCATTAGATCCAGGAGACAACACCATGAGTGCGCCCACATCCGCCATCGAGTCCGTGCTGGTTGAGAACCGCGTGTTCCCGCCCTCGGACGCCATCGTCAAAGCCGCGCGCGTGTCCGGCATGGCTGGGTATGACGCACTGTGTGCCGAGGCCGAAAAGGACTTCGAGGGCTTCTGGGCGCGCCAGGCACGCGGCAATCTGCAGTGGACCAAGCCTTTCACCCGCACGCTGGACGAGTCCAACGCGCCGTTCTTCCAGTGGTTTGCCGATGGCGAACTCAATGCCTCGGCCAACTGCCTGGACCGCCACATCGGCACCGCCACCGAGAACAAGACGGCCATCATCTTTGAAGCCGACGATGGCACGGTCACCAAGATCACCTACAAGGAATTGCTGGCCCGAGTGAGCCAGTTTGCCAACGCGCTCAAGGCCCATGGTGTGGCCAAGGGCGACCGCGTGCTGATCTACATGCCCATGACCATTGAGGGCGTGATTGCCATGCAGGCCTGCGCCCGCATTGGCGCCACGCACAGCGTGGTGTTTGGCGGCTTCAGTGCCAAGGCCGTGCACGAGCGCATCATCGATGCCGGTGCCGTGGCCGTCATCACTGCCAACTACCAGATGCGCGGCGGCAAGGAGCTGCCGCTCAAGGCCATCATTGATGAAGCCCTGGCCATGGGCGGTTGCGACACCATCCGCAACGTGTTCGTCTACCAGCGCACGGCCACGGCCTGCAACATGGTGGCGGGGCGCGACAAGACCTTTGCCGAAGCACTGGCAGGCCAAAGCACCGAATGCGCTCCGGTGGCCGTGGGTGCCGAGCACCCGCTGTTCATCCTGTACACCAGCGGCTCCACCGGCAAGCCCAAGGGCGTGCAGCACAGCACCGGCGGCTACCTGCTGTGGGCCAAGATGACCATGGACTGGACGTTCGACCTGCGCGCCGATGATGTGTTCTGGTGCACGGCCGACATCGGCTGGATCACCGGCCACACCTACGTGGCCTACGGCCCGCTGGCGGCAGGCGCCACACAGATCATCTTTGAAGGTATCCCCACCTTCCCGAACGCGGGTCGCTTCTGGCAGATGATCGAGCGCCACAAGTGCACCATCTTCTACACTGCCCCCACGGCCATCCGCTCGCTCATCAAGGCCGCCGAAGCCGACGAGGCGGTGCACCCCGCACGTTCCGACCTGTCGAGCCTGCGCATCCTGGGCAGCGTGGGCGAGCCCATCAACCCAGAAGCCTGGATGTGGTACCACAAGAACGTGGGCGGCGAGCGCTGCCCCATCGTGGACACCTTCTGGCAGACCGAAACCGGCGGCCACGTCATCACCCCGCTGCCGGGTGCTACACCGTTGGTGCCCGGTAGCTGCACGCTGCCGCTGCCCGGCATCACGGCCGCCATCGTGGACGAAATGGGCAACGACGTACCCAATGGCTCGGGCGGTATCCTGGTCATCAAGAAGCCCTGGCCCAGCATGATCCGCACCATCTGGAACGACCCCGAGCGCTTCAAGAAGAGCTACTTCCCCGAAGAACTCAAGGGGTACTACCTGGCGGGTGACGGCGCGGTGCGCAGCGCCGACCGGGGCTACTTCCGCATCACGGGCCGCATCGACGACGTGCTGAACGTGTCGGGCCACCGCATGGGTACGATGGAGATCGAATCCGCCCTGGTCGCCAAGACCGACCTCGTGGCCGAAGCCGCTGTGGTGGGCCGCCCTGACGACGTGACCGGTGAGGCTATCTGTGCGTTTGTGGTGCTCAAGCGCTCGCGCCCCACCGGCGAGGAAGCCAAGCAGATCGCCAACGAACTGCGCAACTGGGTGGCCAAGGAGATTGGCCCCATTGCCAAGCCGAAGGACATCCGCTTTGGCGACAACCTGCCCAAGACCCGCAGCGGCAAGATCATGCGCCGCCTGCTGCGCAGCATTGCCAAGGGCGAGGCCATCACCCAGGACACCAGCACGCTGGAGAATCCGGCAATTCTGGATCAGTTGGCCCAGACCAACTGATCAAGAAGGCGCCGTGCAACGGCGCCAGCGCGCAGCGCTTGCCGGATTCGGGGACACTCATATCGCGCAGCGATGTGATGTGGCCACAAAACTCGTTGATCACCCCGGTACGTGATCGAAGCAGCGGGCCCGCTCACCCGGCGGGCCTGCAGCGCGCGTTGTAGGACGTGATCTCCAATCAGTCCTGCGCCGGCAGCAATTGCCCGTGTATGCGTTACAACGGCAGCATGGCGTGACCGGCCACCCTGGCCGGGCGCTGCTGACCGGAGATTTCCCATGCACTTGCGTTCCATCGTTTTGCTGTTGACGGTGCTGGTGATTGCCGCACTGGCTGCATTGAACTGGCCTGCGCTGGCCGCCCCTTCCCTGGTATCGCTGGGGGTGGTGTCATTTGAAGCGCCGCTCGGATTGCTCATGCTGGCGCTTACCGCCGTGTTGGGCATCTTCTTCGTGGCCTACGTGTTGTCGCTGCAGGGCTCGGTACTGCTCGAAACCCGCCGCCACACCAAAGAGATGCAGGCCCAGCGCGAGCTGGCTGACAAGGCCGAGGCGTCCCGCTTCACGGAGCTGCGTACATTCCTTGAAATCCAGCACAGTCAGGCCCATGCGGCGGTTCTGGCGCGGCTGGACCACCTGGAGGCCCGCCTCGCCGCGCGCGCCGAGGAGTCTGACAACACCACGGCGGCCTATGTGGGTCAGTTGGAGCAGCAGCTGCGCTCCCGCAATTCGCTGGTGACCCCCATCGTGTAGGGCCTATCCTGTGGGTGATGTCCTGGAAGGCGCAGGTACTGTCTGCGCACTCAGAGGGGCGCGGGCGTCGTCCGCAGGCATAAAAAAAGCCGCATCACTGATCGTGCGCGGCTTTTTGCTGGGGCCGGGACGGTAGAACCCGCGGCCACCACAAGGGCGGCAAATTACTTTTGCGTCAGCACCCAGGCCGCCAGCTTCTTCGCTTCGGCGTCACTCACTTGCGCATTGGCGGGCATGGGTACTGGGCCCCACACGCCAGAGCCACCCTTGACGATCTTGGCAGCCAGCTTGTCCACGGCGTCCTTCTGGCCAGCGTATTTGGCTGCCACGTCCTTGTAGGCCGGCCCCACCAGTTTCTTGTCCACTGCGTGGCAAGCCATGCAGTTCTTGGAGGTGGCCAAGGCCAAGTCGGCCATCGCGGGTGCCGCAACCGACAGCGTCAAGGCGAGTGTGATCAGGGAACGCTTCATGGTGGGAATTCCTGTGGTTGAGTTACAGTGCTTTTAATGCGATTGTAGTGACTTGGGTTGACACGCAGTTGTCCCTGGTCAATCCCGCTTTTCGCGGCATTCTTTGGAGAGAGCGATGTATCTGCTGGGTCTGTCCCTTCTCATGCTGGCACTGAAATATTTCGAGATCGGCCCCGTGGCCACGTGGTCGTGGTGGTGGGTGCTGGCGCCTTTCGCGGCTACAGCGCTGTGGTGGGCCTGGGCTGATTCCACCGGCTACACCAAGCGCAAGGCCATGGAAAAGATGGATCAGCGCAAGAAGGACCGCATCAACAAGAACAAGGAAGCACTGGGCATTCAGCCGCGCAAACCGCGTTGAAGCCGTCACGCCTTGGCAGCAGTTTTCCGTGGGGTTCACCGCCAAGGGCGATTTAACCTTCGTCCATCGTTAGCTAGTCAGTCGGCTGTTGTCCAGTTAGCGAATGTTCGCCGTTCTTTACTGGCTTGTCGAACGCTCGACAATCTCGCGTCGCTAGCGTGAGTGTTACTCTTTGCTGGGGGCTGGGTTAGCGTCAGGCAATTGTGAATCACACATGGGTCTGCAATTGACCTGCAGCATCTGCGAGGTGGTTAGATAGCCTGGAGTCTCTCCTCTGAGTATCCAGGTATCAGCGATCCTTCGCCGAGCGAAATTCCTTGGACAAACTAGAGCGGTGAGGCTATTGGCGCTGGTGCGCTCTTCGCGGCGCAGGCCGCGTATCCGTCTGATCTTTTGCGTATTCCTTGAAGGCTTGAAAAGGAGTATCTGACCAGATAAAGCACATGGAAAAAAATCGACCTGTGGCGCTTCGTCTCACTGTGAACCGTAGTCGTATGCGGTTTGTTCTGTTGGGGTTAAGAAAGAGAGTCTGATGAAGGTTGCTTTTGGTGTAAGCGTATTGGCGCGATGTATGCAGCAGGGTGGGGTAGACGGGATTGGTACCTACACCCGCGAATTGATGGCTGCTATGCCTCAATCTGCCCAACTGACGCCCTATCTTTTCGATCTTCCTGAAAGCAGCTGGACTGGCGTAACGGCTCCGCTGTCCTTTGGTTCGTTTCGTTACCAAGCGCTGGCTGCCATGTTGCCGTGGATGGACTTTGCCCACGCACGCCGTGCGGTGGGTACTGGTGTGGATCTGATACATGCCACAGACCATCTCGTCCCTCGTTTGCGAGGTGTACCCACGGTAGCCACGATTTTCGATGCCATACCGCTGTCCCATCCGGAATGGGTGCGATACCGTTTGAAGAGCTTAAAGAACGAACTGTGGCGGCGGACTGCGTTATGGGCGCAGCATGTCATCACCATATCCGACTATTCCCGACAAGAAATTGCGACCCACTTTCGCATTCCGGAGGAGCGAATCACTGCAATCCCGTTGGGCGTGGGGGCTCAATGGCTGAAGCCTGTTGATGCTGCCCAGGGGGCTGCTGTGCGGGCTCGGCATTCGCTACCAGAAAGCTATTTGGTGAGTGTGGGCACGTTGCAGCCGCGCAAGAATATCGGACGACTCTTGTCTGCCCACGCCAGCCTCCCGGAGCACGTGCAGAGGGCGTGTCCACTGATCGTCGTCGGCAAACCCGGCTGGGGGTGTGAGGACGTCGTGGGACGCCTTTCCAGCGGACAGCTGAAGCATGTTAGATGGCTGGGGCATCTGCCAGACACCGAGCTTCAGGTAGTCATAAAGCGTGCGACGGCGTTGGTGTTTCCGTCATTGCATGAAGGATTTGGATTGCCAGTGCTGGAGGCCTTCGCAGCAGGCGTGCCTGTGGTGGCTTCCAATACAACCTCCATTCCGGAAGTCGCAGGTGATGCGGCGCTCCTGGTCGACCCACTTCGTATCGATGAGCTATCAGACGCGATGTGCCGAATTATTGAAGATTCTGCACTAGCAGGCCAATTGCGGGCTCGCGGGCGTGACAGGGTGCGTGGATTTACCTGGCAAGCGTGCGCTCAAAAGACTCTGCAGGTCTATGAGTCGATGATTTAAGTTTTTCTGTGATGACAAAACACACTACTACACCTAACGTATCTACGCGCCAGCGACAGATTCAACTGCTTGGGCGAGATGTCTGGAATGCCATGTTGGCGTGGCGCTTTTGGTGTTTCATGGGCTGGAATGATGTTGCCAAGCAGTATCGGCGGACGTTTCTGGGGCCAGTGTGGATTACGTTCAATACGGCCCTCTTCATCGTGGCATTCGGCTTGATTGGCGCGCAGCTTTTCAAGTATCCGGCTGACTGGTACCTGCCATATTTCTGTGCGGGGCATGTGCTGTTCGGGTATTTCAGCGCCCTGATCAATGAAGGCGCTCTAACGTACATCGCGTCGGATGCCTTCCTGAAGCAGACGCCCTACCCGAAGATGGCCTTTGTCTTTCGCACCGTGTTCCGATGCACCATCTTGATGCTGCACAGTGCAGTGATTGTGCTTGCAGTGTTGTTGTGGGCGGGACGCTTGGGGGACGTGCAGTGGGGAGCATTGCTGGGAGCCTCCTTGATGACTCTGCTGGCAGCCACTTTCACCGTCGCCATCCTTGGGGGATTGGCGGCTCGTTTTCGTGATGTGACGGTGGCGCTCGGCAGCCTGATGCAGGTGAGCTTTTTTGTGACACCTGTTCTGTGGGTGCCCGACCAGCTGACTGAGCGCGCACAGTGGGTGGTGCATCTCAACCCTTTGGCGCTGTTTCTGGAGCTGATGCGTAGCCCCCTCATGGGATCCGTCCCAAGTCCCAGCAGCTGGGGCGCCGCGTTGGGGGTGATTCTGCTGCTGGCCTTGATTTTCTTCTGGCAATACGTGGCGATCCGTCGGCGGATTGTGTACTGGTTGTAATCCCCGTTCCCTTGCAGCATCCAAATATGGCCCATATCCAGTTGACTGGCGTATCGATTGATTTTCCCGTGTTCACCGCAAGGTCTCGGGGGTCGCTAAACACGGTGCTGGGGCTGCCCCGGCGCGAGAAGGCGCGCGTGGAATCCAGTGGTTTGCGACAGGTCAGTGTGCATGCGCTGCGCGACGTGAATCTGTCTCTGCGACCTGGCGACCGTGTCGGCCTGATCGGATCCAATGGCGCTGGCAAGACCACGCTGCTGCGCGTCCTATCCGGTGTCTACGAGCCCATGCAAGGCGAACTGAATTTCGGTGGCAGAGTGGCAGCCCTAACCGACATCATGCTGGGCATGGATGTCGACGCCACCGGCTACGACAACATCATCATGCGGGGCATCGTCATGGGGCTGACGCGCAGGCAGGCCATGGATCTCATCCCTTCAGTAGAGACGTTCACCCAACTTGGAGAACATCTGCAGTTGCCTGTGAGAACGTACTCCCAGGGCATGCTCTTGCGGTTGGCATTTGCTGTGTCCACCAGCGTCGTTCCCGATATTTTGCTGATGGATGAAATGATTGGTGCCGGTGACGCACAATTTTTCAGCCAGGCCAAGGAGCGCATCAATGGCCTGATTGAGCAGGTTTCCATCCTGGTGCTGGCGTCCCACAACGAGGTCATTCTCAAGAGCTTCTGCAATCGCGCATTGGTCATGAAGGATGGACGCATCGTGATGGACGGGCCCGTGGATGAAGCCCTGGCTTTTCATAACCAGCAGCAAGGAGTGCTGTAGTGAGAGTAGCATGTACGGGCCCTCAAGAATTGCTCGATGCCGTGCTGTCGATGGGGCGAACCGAAGATGTGAGCTGGTCGCCCGATGGACGCCGCTTGGTACTTGCTGCAATCACTCTGGATCGTTTGCTTGTCGTGGGGCTGGACTGTCAGCTCGAGAGTGGTCGGCAGGTGGTTTGTCTGACGGATGCGGTGGAGATATCCTCCACCAGTCTTAGACGCCCCCACGGCGTTTGCTGGGTGGGCAATAGTGTCATCGCAGTAGCCAGCCGAGAGGGCAATGTTTCACTATTCAAAGTGCCTGAGGCAGATGGCCTGACCTCGGCATGCGACCTTCGGCCGGTGGCGGTGATCGGTAAGCGTGAGACAGAACTCCTCAGCACTCCTGGAAGCTTGTGCGTACGTGATCTGGGCGCGGACCTACACGAACTTTGGGTATGCAACGGCTTTTCCCATTACGTAACCCATCATCTGCTGGATGCCGCGAGCGGCTTTGCCCATCTGGACGCCCAACAGCTCATGCACAAGGGGCTGGAGTTGCCGGACGGGATAGCGTTAGACGCCAATGGGGAGTGGGTGGCCGTCAGCAATCACGATCATCACGCAGTAGCGCTCTACCGCAATGACGAGTTTCTTGATCCCGGCAAGGAGCCGGCAGTGCAACTCGGTGGAGTCCACTATCCCCATGGCCTGTGCTTTGTTGCGGGCGGTCGCATCTTGCTTGTTGCGGACGCGGGAGCTCCCACCGTGGCGGTGTTCTACCGTGCTGCGCCGGGGTGGCAGGATTTGCCGGAACCGCACCGTTCGATACGAGTGCTGGACGACGCAGTGTTTCAGCAAGGCCATCACAACCCCCGCGAAGGTGGTCCCAAAGGCATTGATGTGCACGAGCCCTGGGGCTTGATGGTCGTCACCTGCGCGGAGCAGCCGCTGGCCTTTTTCGATATTGGCGAGATCGTAGACGGCGCGCGGGGGCAGGGGCATGAAAACGCCTGTGATTCGACGCCTGCAGACCGGATGCGCGTCAACACGCTTCGGCTGGTGCGCGATGTCACCGCGCGCGAGGCCGCGGTGACTGCTGCCGTCCGAAAAGAGGTGGAGCTGATGCGTATGAGCTGGTCGTGGCGTCTGACTGCACCATTGCGGATGGTGACTGACCAATGGATTCGGTGGCGATCCAAGCAGCACCCAATTTAAAGGGAGCTCCAGCCCCGGCTGCAGTCAGACGCGGGTCAGGGCGCAGCCGATTCCTCGCTGGGGCAGAACAGGCCGCTGCGTCGCAGGCCTTCAGTCTTTTGCCTCGGCAATCAATAGGCGTCCAGCACCGCTCCCTTGCTGGCGCTGGATGCGTTGAACGCAAACTTGGCCTGCACACCACGGGTATAGCGTGGGGACGGGGCGGTCCAGGCGGCGCGGCGCTTGGCGATTTCTGCCTCGGGCACGTTCAGCTCCAGCAGCAGCCGGCGTGCGTCGATGGTGATGCTGTCGCCTTCGTTGACGAAAGCAATCGTGCCTCCGGCTGCGGCCTCGGGCGCCACGTGGCCGACCACCATGCCCCAGGTGCCGCCGGAGAAGCGGCCATCGGTAATCAGGCCCACGCTCTCACCCAAGCCGGCGCCGATCAGCGCACCGGTGGGTGCCAGCATTTCTGGCATGCCGGGGCCGCCCTTGGGGCCCAGGTACCGCAGCACCATCACGTCACCGGCCTTGATCTTGCCCGCCAGGATGGCTTCCAGTGCCGATTGTTCGTCGTCAAACACGCGGGCCGGGCCGGTGATGACGGGGTTCTTCAGACCCGTGATCTTCGCCACCGCGCCTTCGGGGCTCAGGTTGCCCTTGAGGATGGCCAGGTGGCCTTGCGCGTACATAGGCTTGTCGATAGGACGAATCACGCCCTGGTCGGCGCGGGGCTCGTCCGGCACGTCCTTCAGCACCTCGGCAATCGTCTTGCCTTCGATGGTGAGGCAGTCGCCATGCAGCAGGCCCGCATTGAGCAAGATCTTCATGACCTGAGGGATGCCCCCTGCGCGGTGCAGATCCACCGCCAGGTACTTGCCGCTGGGCTTGAGGTCGCACAACACAGGCGTCTTCACGCGCACGCGCTCGAAGTCGTCGATGCTCCACTCCACGCCTGCCGCGTGGGCAATCGCCAGGAAGTGCAGCACCGCGTTGGTCGAGCCGCCCGTGGCCATGATCACAGCCACGGCATTCTCGATGGATTTGCGGGTCACGATGTCGCGCGGCTTGATGTCCTTCTTGATGGCCTCGATCAGCACCTTGGCCGACTCCTTGGCCGAGTTCATCTTCTCGTCGTGCGGGTTGGCCATGGTGGATGAATAGGGCAGGCTGATGCCCAGGGCCTCGAACGCGCTGCTCATGGTGTTGGCGGTGTACATGCCGCCACACGAGCCCGTGCCCGGGATGGCGCGTTTCTCGATTTCTTTCAGGTCAAAGTCGCTGAGCTTGCCCGCAGCGTTCTCGCCCACGGCCTCGAACACGCTCACGATGTTCAGGTCCTTGCCCTGGTAATGGCCGGGCAGGATGGTGCCGCCGTAGACATAGATGGCGGGCACGTTGGCGCGCAGCATGCCCATCAGGCCGCCGGGCATGTTCTTGTCGCAGCCGCCCACCACCAGCACGCCATCCATCCACTGGCCGCCCACGCAGGTTTCGATGCAGTCGCTGATGACCTCGCGGCTCACCAGGCTGTACTTCATGCCTTCGGTGCCCATGGCCATGCCGTCCGAGATTGTGGGCGTGCCGAACACCTGGGCGTTGCCGCCCGCTTCTTCGATTCCGGCAATCGCCGCGTCGGCCAGCTTCTGCAGGCCGCTGTTGCAAGGGGTGATGGTGCTGTGGCCGTTGGCCACGCCCACCATGGGTTTCACGAAGTCGCCTTCCTCGTAGCCCATGGCGTAGTACATGGAGCGGTTGGGTGCGCGCGACTTGCCCTGGGTGATGTTGGCGCTGCGGCGGTTGATGGGTGCGGAGGGCTTGCTGGAGTCGGTCATCGTGGGGCGTCCTGGTCTCGGGGTTGGGGGCTGGAGCGGAATGGGTCATTCTGCCAGCGCCGTCGCAGCGCGTGGGGGCTGCCCCCGCAATCCCCAACGCCACCGCCCCGGGCGGGCCGGTGGGGCTGGGCGATAATTGACAGGTTTGCCCCCGGCACGGCTCAAGAGGTTGTCTGCACGGGCGCGCGAGGGGCCTTTATGAGTCCGGCCCGCTTCCCTTCCAGCGATTTATCAGAAGCCAGCACGATGCCCATCTACCGTTCCAAAACCTCCACCGCCGGTCGCAACATGGCAGGCGCGCGTTCCCTGTGGCGCGCCACCGGCATGAAAGACGATGACTTCAGCAAGCCGATCATCGCGGTGGTCAATTCGTTCACCCAGTTCGTGCCCGGCCACGTGCACCTGAAGGACCTGGGCCAGCTGGTGGCCCGCGAGATCGAAGCCGCTGGGGGCGTGGCCAAGGAGTTCAACACCATTGCCGTGGACGACGGCATCGCCATGGGCCACGACGGCATGCTGTACTCGCTGCCCAGCCGCGACATCATTGCCGACTCGGTCGAATACATGGTCAACGCGCACTGCGCCGATGCCATGGTCTGCATTTCCAACTGCGACAAGATCACCCCCGGCATGCTGATGGCCGCCATGCGCCTGAACATCCCGGTGATCTTCGTTTCGGGTGGCCCCATGGAAGCGGGCAAGACCCGCCTGGCCAACCCGGTCACCAAGGTCATGGAGTTCAAGAAGCTCGACCTGGTGGACGCGATGGTGATTGCCGCCGACACCAACTACTCCGACGCCGATGTGGCCGAGGTCGAGCGCTCGGCCTGCCCCACCTGCGGTTCGTGCTCGGGCATGTTCACCGCCAACTCCATGAACTGCCTGACCGAGGCGCTGGGCCTGTCGCTGCCCGGCAACGGCACGGTGGTGGCCACCCACGCCGACCGCGAGCAGCTCTTCAAGCGCGCAGGCCGCCGCATCGTGGACCTGGCCAAGCAGTACTACGAGCTGGACGACGAACGCGTGCTGCCCCGCTCGGTGGGCTTCAAGGCGTTTGAAAACGCCATGACGCTGGACATTGCCATGGGCGGCTCCACCAACACCATCCTGCACCTGCTGGCGATTGCCAAAGAGGCCGAGATCCCCTTCACCATGGCCGACATCGACCGCCTTTCGCGCGTGGTGCCGCAGCTGTGCAAGGTGGCGCCCAACACCAACAAGTACCACATCGAAGACGTGCACCGCGCAGGCGGCATCATGGCCATCCTGGGCGAGCTGGACCGTGCGGGCAAGCTGCACACCGATGTGCCCACCGTGCACACCGCCACACTGAAGGAGGCGCTGGACCAGTGGGACATCGTGCGCACGCAGGACGACGCCGTGCGCACCTTCTACATGGCGGGCCCCGCAGGCATCCCCACCCAGGTGGCGTTCAGCCAGAACACGCGCTGGCCCAGCCTGGACCTGGACCGCGCCGAGGGCTGCATCCGCTCGTACGACCACGCCTTCAGCAAAGAGGGCGGCCTGGCCGTGCTGACCGGCAACATTGCGGTGGACGGCTGCGTGGTCAAGTCGGCCGGTGTGGACGAAAGCATCCTGGTGTTTGAGGGTACGGCCCATGTCACCGAGTCGCAGGACGAGGCCGTGGCCAACATCCTGGCCGACAAGGTCAAGGCCGGTGACGTGGTCATCGTGCGTTATGAAGGCCCCAAGGGCGGCCCCGGCATGCAGGAAATGCTCTACCCCACCAGCTACATCAAGTCCAAGGGCCTGGGCAAGGCCTGCGCGCTGCTGACGGACGGGCGCTTCTCGGGCGGCACCTCGGGCCTGTCGATTGGCCACTGCTCGCCGGAAGCCGCTGCGGGCGGCGCCATCGGACTGGTGCAGAACGGTGACCGCATCCGCATCGACATCCCCAACCGCACGATCAACGTGCTGGTGAGCGATGAAGAGCTGGCCCGCCGCCGCGAAGCACAGAACGCCAAGGGCTGGAAGCCTGCGCAGCCTCGCCCGCGCAAGGTGTCGGCCGCGCTCAAGGCCTATGCCAAGCTGGTGATGTCTGCCGACAAGGGCGCCGTGCGCGATTTGTCGCTGCTGGACGACTGACGAGTTGCTTTGCAGGGCCAGGAGCCCTGCCGCCGCACCGAAGCCGCGCCTGGAGGGCGCGGCTTTTTTGTTTTTTGCTCCACTTTTGATAGCTGTCGGCACATGACGGACTAGCGCTTGCTCGGCTTTTTTCTCAGAAACGTGGTGTATAGTTCCAGCGGATCGCCCTGGCGCGGCTGCGGTCGCCCGGTGGTCCTGCCCGGGGCAGGCGACCCTGCGTGCGGGGTCATCGCCAGCGCGGGCACAATACCCGCCACCATGTTGACCTATCCCCACATCGACCCCGTCGCCCTGCAGATCGGCCCGCTGGCTGTGCACTGGTATGGCCTGACCTATCTTGCGGCCTTTGGCCTGTTCATGTTGCTGGGCATCCGGCGCCTGCGGCACCCGCCCTTTGCCTCCATCACGGGGCCTGGTGCCTGGACGCGCAAGGATGTGGAAGACATCCTCTTTCTGGGGGTGGCTGGCGTGGTCATTGGCGGGCGGCTGGGCTACTGCCTGTTCTACAAGCCGGGCTACTACCTGAGCCACCCGCTGGAAATTTTTGCCGTGTGGCAGGGCGGCATGGCCTTCCATGGCGGGCTGCTGGGTGTGGTGGTTTCGATGCTGTGGTTTGCCCATTCGCGCCAACGCCCCTGGCTGCAGGTGGCCGACTTTGTGGCGCCCTGCGTGCCCACGGGGTTGGCGGCAGGGCGTGTGGGTAACTTCATCAACGGCGAGCTGTGGGGCCGCTTTGCCAGCCCTGATCTGCCCTGGGGCATGGTGTTTGCGCACAGCGGCTCCATGCAGCCGCGCCACCCTTCGCAGGTCTACCAGTTCCTGATGGAAGGGTTGTTGCTGTTCATCCTGCTGTGGTTGTATGCGCGCAAGGAGCGTCGCCCCGGCCAGGTGGCGGCCGCTTTCCTGTTCGGCTACGGCGTGTTCCGCTTCATTGCCGAATATTTCCGCGAGCCCGACGCCTTCCTGGGCATCCTGTCGCTGGGCATGAGCATGGGACAGTGGCTGTGTGTGCCCATGATCGTGGGTGGCGCAGCGATGTGGCTGTGGGCGCAGCGGCAGCCGGTGGGGGCGTTGGTTTCAAGGTAAAAACGGGCGATAGCGCCGGTGTTTAATTTCCAAG
This sequence comes from Acidovorax delafieldii, assembly GCF_007993815.1. Lineage (GTDB taxonomy): Bacteria > Pseudomonadota > Gammaproteobacteria > Burkholderiales > Burkholderiaceae_C > Acidovorax > Acidovorax delafieldii. The sequence goes on along the minus strand of NZ_VJWE01000014.1, from coordinate 60,978 downwards.
CAGCTATCAAATTGGTAGTGATTGGATGGAGTGGCGGGAAAGCAGGCGATCAACGCTGTGCATCCCCCCGCCGCGCCATCGTCCACAGGGCGGCGCCCACGATGAGCGCACCGCCCACCCAGCCCGTAACGCTGAGCTGCTCCCCCAGCCAGAACACCGCAAACAGCGCGCCAAAGGCGGGCTCGCTGCTGGTCAGCAAGCCCACCCGCGTGGGTGAGCTGTGGCGCAGTGCCCAGTTCTGGGCCACAAAGGCAAACACCGTGCAGCCTGCCACCAGGTAAATGCAGGCCCACCAGAAAGCGCTGGCTTGGGTGAGCGACGGCAGCGGGGGCAGCTTGCCCGGCAAAGCCAGCGCCAGCACCAGGCAGCCCACCCCGATCACGCCCGACTGCACCGCTGTGAGGGCCAGCACGGGCGCGTTGCGGCGACGGGTGAGCCGCGTGGTCTGGCACACGGTGATGGCACGCAGCACGGCGGCCGCCAGCATCAGGGCGTCGCCCCAACCCCATTGGCCGGTGTACCCCCCGCTGAGCAGGGCTGCGCCGAGCAGCGAGACGGCGGCAAAACCAAACATCGCACGCTCGGGCCGCTGGCGCAGCAGCCACCACTCGGCAAACGGTGTGAACACCACGCACAGGCTGATCAAAAACGCGGCATTGCTGGCCTGCGTGAGCGCCAGGCCAAAGGTCTCGCACAGAAAGATGCCCAGCATCAGCCCACCCAGCGGCAGGCCGGCCACCAACGCATCGCGCCGCTCGGGCGCAGTGGCGCGCAGCAGGGCCGGGAGCAGCACCACAAAGGTCAGGAGGAAGCGCACGGCCAAAAAACCCAGCACCGGGTAGAACACCAGGGCCCCCTTGGCCACGCCATAGCTGGTGCCCCACACCACGGCGACCAGCAGCAAGGCCAGGTCAGAAAGGCGCGGGGCCAGCGGGGAAGGGGCGGACAGGGGCAGGGTGTGTGACATGGGACGCAGATTGGGGGGGAGGCTGTGGGGCGCCGCGCGTGGCGGCGATGGGCTGGGGAAATTATCAATTTGCGTCCATGCATTGATAATCGCTGCCAAAGAACTGCACTTGTTCCCCATGCGCATCAATCAACCCCTGGACAGCCTCCCCGACATGGCGGTGTTTGCGCGTGTGGTGGATGCGGGCAGCTTCTCGGCCGCCGCGCGGCAGCTGGGCATCACCCCGTCGGCGGTCAGCCGCCAGGTGGCTCGGCTGGAAGGGGCGCTGCGCGTGCGCCTGCTGGAGCGCACCACCCGCAAGCTGCGGCTGACCGATGCAGGCACGGCGGTCTACAGCCGCTGCCAGGACATGGTGTCTGCCGCGCGCGAGGTGTGGGCGCTGAGCGACACCCACTCTGCCGCGCCATCGGGGATGGTGCGCATGAGCATGGCCAAGGCGGTGGGGCGCCAACTCGTTCACCCCCTGGTGCTGCCGTTTTTGCAGAAATACCCCGAGGTCGATGTGCAACTGCTCATCACCGACCGCACGGTGGACCTGTTCGAGGAACCCATCGACCTGGCCCTGCGCGTGACCGACACGCCACCCCCGGGCCTGGCCGGGCGGCCGCTGGCGACCCTGCGCCACCTGGCCTGCGCCAGCCCGCATTACCTGGCTGAGCGGGGCCACCCCCAGCACCCGCGCGACCTGGAGCACCACGCCTGCATCACACTGGGCGAGGACGAGCGCGACCGGCACTGGCGCTTCGAGCGCGCAGGCGAATCCGCCACGGTGGCCGTGCGCGGGCGCTATGTGGCCAACCACAGCGAGGTGCGACTGGAGGCTGCGCTGAGCCACCTGGGCATTGCCAGCCTGCCGGGCTTTACTGCGCGCGCTGCGTTGGCGCGGGGTGATCTGGTGACCGTGTTGCCCGATTGGGAGCACAAGACCTCGTACGCGGGCACGGCCTGGGTGCTGTACCCGTCCCACCGGTTTCTGCCCGCCAAGCTGCGGGTGTGGATCGACCACCTGGTGGAAGGTTTTGCGGGCGTGGAGTGAAGCGGGGGAGGGGCGCGAGGGCGGGGCGACCGTGCGGTGGGCGCAGCGGGTGTTGCGCCCTCGGCAGCTCATCTGGCCCGGGGCTGATCACCCAACGACGGTGTCTTGGGTCCAGCAGCAAAGTTCGCCACCCTTGCTGCTATTTGGCACGCAGCGTTGCGCAACCACCGCAGTCGCCGTCTTTTGTGTAACCAAAGCCTGCAAATCAGGGTTTACACCTTGTCATTTTGCGTAATTATGAGAAATTACACACATGGCGAGGCAATCGCCTCTGTTGTCAGCTGTTAATGGTGTGTTGCAGGCAATCGGCCTGCGCCGTGCTTCTGCCGCTGACAGCCGATGCCTCGCGGGTTGGTGCCCTGGAGCCTTGTTTTACATGCGTCCTGTCCCGAATTCACTGCACGACGAAGTCGCCTCCCGGCTGCGGGAGCAGATTTTTGCGGGCGCCTTGCCGCCCGGCAGCTTTCTGGACGAAGCTGCCTTGTGCGAGCGGCTGGAGATCTCGCGCACCCCGCTGCGCGAAGCGCTCAAGGTGCTGGTGGCCGAGGGGCTGCTGCGCCATGAGCCGCGCCGGGGTTGTTTTGTGGCCGAGGTCACCGAGAGCGATCTGGACAACATCTTTCCCGTCATCGCGTTGCTGGAGGGGCGTGCCGCACACGAGGCCACGCGCAAGGCCGTGGCGGCCGACATTGCCGCGCTGGAGCTGCTGCACGAGCGCCTGCAACAGTGCGCGGCCGATGGGCGCATGACCGACTACTACGAAGCCAACTACGCCATCCACGAGGCCTTCATCACGCTGGCGGACAACCGCTGGCTGGCCCAGGTGATTGGCGACCTGCGCAAGATCCTGCGGCTGGCACGCCACAAGACGCTGCATGCCCCCGGGCGCATGCAGCAAAGCCTGGCAGAGCATCTGGCCGTGTTTGCCGCGCTCAAGGCGCGCGACTGCGACGCGGCCGAGGAGGCCATGCGCACCCATCTGTTGCGCCAGCGCGATGCGCTGCGCGATGTAGCCCGCAACCAGCAATCGAGGTTGACCCCATGATCAACAGCACTCCCGAATGGATCACCCGCAGCGTGTCACGCCTGCGCACTGCCGCGCCTGCCGCCGACAAGGCGGGGGACAAGACCGCCGACAAGTCTGCCAAGGCCTCACTCGACAAAACCGTGACCGATGTGGTCGCCAAGGTCGCGGTGCCGCGTTCTACCAACGAGCGTCTGCAGGCCACCCTGCGGCGCGGCCAGGAGGCGTTGTCGCCCCGCGCATTGCGCCGTCTGCTGGCCGACCTGCAGGAGGTGGTGGCGCCCCAGGTGAGCGAGATCGAAGGCGGCCGCCGCGCCCAGGCCGTGGCCGACTGGTATGCGAAGGCCGAGCCCGAGGAAAGGCGCGACATGTGGCTGCTGATGTGCGAGCAGTTCGCACCGGATGCCACGCGCTTCAAGTCGGCCCGCCAGCGTTACGAAGCGGCGGCGGGCACGGCCGAAGAAGGGCAGGCCGAGATCAGCCTGCGCCGTGCGCTGGTATCGCCCCGCACGCGGCTGCTGCAGCGGTTTTCGGCGTTCCCCGAGGGCATGCGTTTTCTCGTGGACATGCGCGCAGAAATCCTGCCGCTGCTCAAGGCCGACAAGCGCCTGCTGCCGCTCGATGCCGAGCTGGAGCACCTGTTTTCGACCTGGTTCGACGTGGCCTTTCTGGAGCTGCGCCGGCTGTCGTGGGACTCGCCCGCCTCGCTGCTCGAAAAGCTCATCAAGTATGAGGCCGTGCACGACATCCGCAGCTGGGCCGACCTGAAGAACCGCCTGGACAGCGACCGCCGCTGCTATGGCTTCTTCCATCCACGCCTGCCCAACGAGCCGCTGATCTTTGTGGAGGTGGCGCTGGTGGACAAGATCTCGTCCAGCATCACGCCGCTGCTGGACGAGGCCGCTGCGCCCGTGGACATCACACGGGCCACCACGGCCATCTTCTATTCCATCAGCAACACGCAAACAGGCCTGCGCGGCGTGAGCTTTGGCGACTCGCTCATCAAGCATGTGGTGGAAACGCTCACGGCCGAGTTCCCGCGCCTGCGCACCTTCGCCACGCTGTCGCCCATTCCGGGTTTCCGCGCTTGGCTGGGCAAACATGCAGGGGCCATGCTGGACCGCCTGGACGACAAGCGCCGCAGCGAGCTGGGCCGCGCGGTGGGCTTCGAGCCGCCGCAGGCCACGCATTTGCTCGGGGCGGTGGACAAAGCGCTGGAGCTGGACGCCAAATCCCCCGTGCGCCAGATGCTGCTGGAATGCGCCGCGTACTATCTGGGCCGCGAGCTGCAAGAGGGCAAACCGGCAGACCCTGTGGCCCGCTTCCACCTGGGCAACGGCGCGCGGGTAGAGCGCCTGAACTGGGCGGGTGACCCGTCCAGCAAGGGGCAGAAACAATCGTACGGGCTCATGGTGAACTACCTGTACGACTTGAAGCGCATCGACAAGCATCGCAGCTTGCTTGCGCAGGGCAAGGTGCCAGTGTCGGGGGACATCGACAGCCTTTGCCGCGACTGACGGGGCGACCGGCAAGATGCCGGGCGGACCAGTGACCGCGTATTTTTACAACGACAGGAGACAAGGAATGACTGATTTGCGAATCCAACGCCGGGGTGTATTGCTCGGCGCGGCGGCTGCAGGCCTGGGCTTGGCCAGCAGCAACAGCTGGGCCCAAAGCACCTGGCCCAGCAAGCCCGTGACGGTGGTGGTGCCGTTCCCTGCCGGTGGCGGCACCGATGCGTTTGCCCGGCCGCTGGCTGCGCAGTTTTCCAAAAGCACGGGCAAGACGCTGGTGATCGACAACCGGGGTGGCGCCGGGGGCACGCTGGGTGCCAGCATTGCGTCCAAGGCGGCGCCCGATGGCTACACGCTGTTCATGGGCGCCGTGCACCACGCGATTGCCCCTGCGATGTACCCCAAGCTCGACTACGACATCGAGAAAGACTTCATTCCCCTGGCGTTGCTGGCCAACGTGCCCCAGGTGCTGGTGGTCAATCCCAAGACGCCGTCCACCAACTTCAAGCAGTTTCTGGACTACATCAAGCGCAACCCTGCCAAGCTCAACTACGGTTCGGCCGGAGCAGGCACCTCGCACCATCTGGCGGGTGAGCTGTTCAAGCAGCAGACGGGCACCTTCATCACCCACATCCCCTACCGAGGCGCGGGCCCCGCGCTGCAGGATCTCATTGGCGGCAACGTGGACATGATGTTCGACGGCCTGGGCTCGTCAGCCAATCACATCAAGAGCGGCCGTATCAAGGCGCTGATGGTGTCCGGCGCCAAGCGCAACCCCGCATTCCCCGACGTACCCTGCGCCTCCGAAGTGGGCCTGCCCGACTACACCGTGACCACCTGGTACGGCCTGTGGGCGCCCAAAGGCACACCGGCCGACGTGCAGGCCCGCATCGTGGACGAGATCAAGCGCCTGGGCACCGCCGATGAACTCAAGGCCGTGTGGGCCAGCAACGGCGCGGATTACGGCGGCATGACGCAGCAGCAGTTTGGCGCGTTTGTGAGCAGCGAGGTCAAGCGCTGGGCGGCGGTGGTGAAGGCGTCTGGCGCAAAGCTGGACTAACCCCCAAGGAGAACGCCATCCGTGGCCTGCCAAAGCCAGTTCCACGGTGGCGCTGGCGATGGCATGGCGGGGTGAGAAGGTCGTGGGCGGTATGTGAAGGAAATGGATACCAGGATGTCGGGTGAAGTGTTGATGAATGCTGGTGAGGGCGGGGTGGTGCATGTCACCCTGCGCCACACCGGGCGGCTGAACGCCATGTCGCGGCCCATGTGGGGGCAGTTGCGTGCGGTGTTTGAAGATGTGCAGCGCTCTGCCGATGCGCGCTGTGTGCTCATCGCGGGCGAGGGCGGGGCGTTCTGTGCGGGCGGAGACATTTCGGAGTACCCCGGCTTCCGTTTTGATGCGGCCGCGCTGCGCGACTTTCATGAAAACGACGTGTGGGGCGGGCTCAATGCCATGCTTCAGTGCGACGTGCCCATCGTGGCCCAGATCAGCGGCGCCTGCATGGGCGCAGGCGTGGAGATTGCCAGCTGCTGCGACATCCGGGTGGCGGGCAATGGCGCGCGTTTTGGCGCACCGATTGCCAAGCTGGGTTTTCCGATGGCCCCGCGCGAGGCGCAGCTGGTGGCAGGTGCAGTGGGCGACGTGACCGCACGCCAGATGCTGCTGGAGGCCGCCACCTTCAGCGCTCCCGACATGCTGGCACGCGGCTTTTTGAGCCGCGTGGTGGCCGACGACATGGTGGCCACCGAAGCCCTGGGCAGTGCCCAGCGCATTGCCGCGCTGGCGCCCCAGGCCGCCCGCATGAACAAACAGACGTTTCGGGCGCTGAAAGCGCCTGTAGCGCTACAGAATCATGCCTTGTCTGCTATTGAAAACATAGTAAATGGCCCTGCCGACCCCTATGCCTACGCCGCCAGCGCCGAGCACCGCGAAGGGATCTCTGCCTTTCTGGACAAGCGCGCGCCGGTGTTCTGACCGACGCCTCCGTCCCCGCTTTCTCCCATTCAGTCGGTCCCAACCTCTCAACCCAGCCACCCAGCCCATTGAAGTCTGAGCCATGAGCCAACACAACCTCTTCAGCGCCCTGCGCGCCGCGTTCCCGTCCGACCTGGACAGCACTGCCGTTGAGACCACGGCGGCAGACGGCACCCCGCTGTTCTACACCTGGCGCGATCTGGACCGCGCCAGCGCCCGCATCGCCAACCTGCTTGCGTCGCTCAAGCTGCCCGAAGGCAGCCGCGTGGCCGTGCAGGTCGAAAAGTCGGTCGAAGCCATGGCGCTGTACCTGGCCACGCTGCGTGCGGGCTACGTCTTTTTGCCGCTCAACACCGCCTACCAAAGCGCCGAGATCGAATACTTCATCGGCAACGCCGAGCCGGCCGTGGTGGTGTGCTCGCCCGGCAACTTTGGCTGGGTCAGCAAGATTGCCTTCACCCTGGGCACGCAGCATGTCTTCACCCTGGGTGACGACCGCACCGGCAGCCTGCTGGAGCGTGCAGCGCACTACGGCGACGAGCACCAGGCCGTGTCCCGCAGCGCCGACGACCTGGCCGCCATCCTGTACACCAGCGGCACCACCGGCCGCAGCAAGGGCGCCATGCTCACGCACGGCAACATGCTCAGCAATGCCGTCATGCTCAAGGACTATTGGGGGTGGAAGAAGGGCGACGTGCTCATCCACGCGCTGCCCATCTTCCACGTGCACGGCCTGTTCGTGGCCATCCATGGCGCGCTCATCAACGGCAGCAAGATGATCTGGATGGCCAAGTTCGACCCCAAGGCCGTCATCGCCGCCATGCCCCGCGCCACCGTGTTCATGGGCGTGCCCACACTGTACGTGCGCATGCTGGCCGAGCCCGGCCTGACCAAAGAGGCCGTCAAGAACATGCGCCTGTTCATCGCAGGCTCTGCACCGCTGCTGATCGAAACCTTCAAGGAATGGCAGCAACGCACCGGCCACACCATCCTGGAGCGCTACGGCATGAGCGAAACCATCATGCTCGCCAGCAACCCCTACAGCGCCGACCAGCGCTACCAGGGCCAGGACGAACGCCGTGGCGGCACCGTGGGCTTCCCCCTGCCGGGTGTGAGCCTGCGTGTGCAGGGCGATGATGGCAAAGACCTGCCCGTGGGCGAGATCGGCGGCATCCAGGTCAAGGGCCCCAACGTGTTCAAGGGCTACTGGCGCATGCCCGAAAAGACCGCCGAAGAGTTCACGAAGGATGGCTACTTCAAGACCGGCGACGTGGGCAAGGTGGACGAGCGCGGCTACGTGCACATTGTGGGCCGCAGCAAAGACCTGATCATCAGCGGCGGCTACAACGTCTACCCCGCAGAGATCGAGGGCTACATCAACGACATGCCCGGTGTGGCCGAAAGCGCCCTGGTCGGCGTGCCGCACCCTGACTTTGGCGAAGTGGGCGTGGCCGTGGTCATTGCCAAACCCGGCGCCAAGCTGGATGCCGATGCCGTCGTGGCCCAGCTCAAGTCGCAGTTGGCCAACTTCAAGATCCCCAAGAAGTGCTTTGTGGTGTCCGAGCTGCCGCGCAACACCATGGGCAAGGTGCAAAAGAACCTGCTGCGGGATCAGTACAAAGGGTTGTTCGCCTGAGGCAGACCCGCGAGTGGAGGCCTTCGCACTGGCAAAAATAGTGTGAACAGGCCCTAGCCCGCTGCAGAGGCCTGGGGGTTGCAGAAAATGCAGGGCGTGGCGGCTGGCGCCGCGGTGCCCTCGGCATGGTTGCAGCAGTGTTCCAGCCACCCCGCCACCAGCCGGTACACCGACAAATTGGTGCGTGCCGTGGGCGCGCACAGGTAGTAGCCCAGCGGGCTGTCAAAGCGGTCTTTCAGGGGCTCTACCAGAGTGCCTGCCTGCAATTCGTCTTCCACCAGGCAGGTGGGCACGATGCCTACACCAAAGCCTGAAACCGCTGCGCGGATGATGAGTGAATACAGGTTGAAGCCCGGCCCGAACCGGCTGGCGCTGGTGTCCAGGCCGTGTGCTTCCATCCAGTCCTGCCAGGCCAGGGGCACCTCAATGTGCTGCAGCAGTGTGGCGCGCATCAAATCTTGCGGGGTGTTCAGGGGCAGGGCGGCCTGCAGTTGCGGGCTGCACACGATGCTGGTTTCCTTGCCAATCAGGTAGCGCGCATTGGCGCTGGGCCAGTTGCCGTAGCCGTACTGGATGGCCGCGTCGAATTCATGCGGTGTCGCAAAGTCGTGCGCGTGCTGGTAACGCACAAAGTTCAGCGACACCTGCGGCAGCGTGCGCTTGAAGTGGCCCAGGCGCGGAAACAGCCACTGCGCCGCAAACGTGGGCGGCACGGACAGGTTGAGCGAGCCGCCATCGCCCCCGTAAGACATGAGCTGTGCCGTGGCGGATTCCAGCGCGGCCATGGCCGGGCGGGTGGCGTTGAGGTAGGTGGCCCCCGCCTCGGTCAGCTCCAGCCCGGTGGCTTTGCGGATGAACAGCTTCTGGCCCAGGTAGTCCTCCAGCGCCGCGATGTGGCGGCTGATGGCGCTTTGTGTCACGCACAGCTCGCGCGCTGCCATGGTGAAGGCCTGGTGCTTGGCGGCGGAGTGAAAGGCGTTCAGCTCAGAGATGGTGGGGCACAGGCGGCGCATAGATGTGGCCTAGGGGGTATGAGTAGGGCTCATGGGATGGTGAGATTTTAGGCGTTGCGGATAAGGTCAATTGGCCCGATAAATGCGTCCTGTGACAGCAACGTGTCAAGCGCCACACTCTGTAGATGCTGCAATGCACCAGATGGATGCTTGATGGTCTTCATGGCCCTCTGAAAAAGCAGGCTATGAGTAATTTTGAAGCCATCGCGCCCACTTTGACGAATCTCATGACCTCTTTGTTGATTGAAAACAGCCGTGTGCTGGATGTCCACGCACTCACACTGCGCACCGGCCTGTCCGTTCTGGTGCAGGACGGCCGCATTGCGGCGGTAGGCACCGACCTGCAGGTGCCAGAAGGGACCACCACGCTCGACGCCAAGGGCATGACCCTGATGCCCGGCCTGATCGACTGCCACGTGCACGTGGTGGCGTCTTCGTTCAACTTGGGCGCCGTGGCCAAGATGCCCAACGTGTTCACCATGATGCGCTCGCTGCCCATCATGAAGGGCATGCTGGAGCGGGGCTTTACCACCGTGCGTGATGCGGGCGGCGCCGACTGGTCGCTGGCCGAGGCGGTGCGCACGGGGCTGGTGCAGGGGCCACGCATCTTCCCTGCGGGCAAGGCGTTGTCGCAAACCGGCGGGCATGCGGATTTCCGCCAGCGCAACGATGACCTGGATGTGTGTTCGTGCGCCTACAAGCTGGGCAACATCGGCCGCGTGGTCGATGGCGTGGATGCTTGCCGCCTGGCGGTGCGTGAAGAAATTCTGAAGGGCGCCACACAGATCAAGGTGATGGCTTCGGGCGGCGTGGCCTCGCCCAACGACCCAATTGGCAACCTGGGCTATTCCGAGGCCGAGCTGCACGCCATTGTGGAAGAGGCATCCAATGCCAACACCTATGTCATGGCCCACGCCTACACGCCCCGCGCCATTGCCCGCGCCGTGCGCTGCGGCGTGCGCACCATTGAGCACGGCAATCTGGTGGATGTGCCGACGGCAGAGTTCATGGCCGAGATGGGCGCTTTCATGGTGCCCACGCTCATCACCTACGAGGGCCTGGCCAACGAGGGCGAGCGTTATGGCCTGCCTGCGGTGTCGATTGCCAAGATCGATTCGGTACGTGGGCAGGGCAAGCAGGCCATCGAGATCCTGGCCAAGGCGGGCGTGAAGATGGGCCTGGGCAGCGACTTGCTGGCCGAGACGCATTACCTGCAGTCGGACGAGTTGCGCCTGCGCGCGGAGATTCTGGGCAATGGCCCGGTGCTGCAACAGGCCACGCTGATTGGCGCGGAGATTCTGGGCCAGCAAGGCCAGCTGGGCGAAGTCACGGCCGGTGCCATTGCCGACATCTTGCTGGTCGATGGCAACCCGCTCACCGACATCACCTGCCTGCTGAACCAGGGCGAGCGCATTCGCGCCATCGCCAAGGACGGCGTGTGGGTCAAGAACACCCTTTGAGTCCCTTTCACCCCCTCACCCCCATCCCATCCCCCTACCGGAGATCACCATGCAACGTAGAAATTTCGTCAAGCTCGGCGGCGCCGCAGCGGCTCTGCAGTTCCTTCCCTCCATCGGTTTCAGCCAGCAAGGTGAGGTGTTTCGGATTGGCTCGCTCACGCCCATCACCGGCGCAGGCAGCCCCTACGGCCCGGGCATGCAGCAGGCCATCCGCCTGGCAGTGGATGAGGTCAATGCCGCGGGCGGCGCGGGTGGACGCAAGCTCGAACTCTTCACCGAAGATGACCAGACCAAGCCGGACGCGGCCGTGCTGGCCGCCAAGAAGCTGATCGAGGTGAACAAGGTGCAGGCGGTGCTGGGCACCTGGGCCTCGGGCGTGACGCTGGCAGTGATGCCGCTGACCGACGCGGCAGGCATCATCCAGATGAACGTGTCGGGCGCGCCCGCCATTTCCACGCTGGACACCAAGGACCTGGTGTGGCGCTTTCAGGCCACCAACGACCGCTTTGGCGCGGCCTTTGCCGAGATTTGCACCAAGCGCGGCTTCAAGCGCCCGGCCACCATGGCGTTCAACAACGCATCCGGCCTGGGCAACGTGGAAGGCTTCACGAAGGCCTGGGAGAAACGCGGCGGCAAGGTGGCGGCCCATGTCACTTACGAACCCAGCCGCCCCAGCTACCGCAGCGAGCTGCAGAAGATCCTGGCCGCCAAGCCGGATGTGATCGTGATGGGCTCGTACCTGCCCGACACCACCATCATCCTGCGCGAGTGGTTCCAGTCCGGTGCCGATACCAAGTGGATCATCCCCGGCTGGGCGGCCAACCCCGATCTGGTGAAGGCCCTGGGCGCAGAGGTGTGCGAGGGCATCATCTCGGTGGACACGGTGTCCAACGAAAAGAGCGCTTCCTACGCCCAGTTTGACGCGGCCTTCACCAAGGCCACGGGCAAGGCGGCCTCCACCAACATCTACGCCGCCATGGCGTACGACATGGTGATCTCGCTGGCGCTGGCCATGGAGGCTGCTGGTCCCAAGGCCACGGTAGAGCAGATCAACGCCAAGATGCGCGATGTCTCCAACGCCCCCGGCACGGCCGTGTTCACCTTTGCCGAAGGCAAGGCGCAACTGGCCAAGAAGGCCAAGGTGAACTACGAAGGCGCATCGAGCAAGCTGGACTTTGACAAGGCGGGTGATGTGACGCCGGACTTTGGCGTGTTCATCATCGAAAAGGGCCAGCTGGTGCGGCGCGACGTGGTGTCCATCACGATGTGATGGACCGCGCCCGGTGCGCCTGCCAGGTGCAGGCCCCGGGCATTTTTTTGCGGCGCACAGCGCAGATGTGCATGGGATGACGGAATGACGCAATGACCTGGATCGACTTTGTAAACCTGCTGATCAACGGATTGATCGAAGGCCTGGTGGTGGCACTGCCTGCCCTGGCCATGACCCTGGTGATGGGCGTCAACCGCTTTCCCAACGCAGCCACGGGCGACATGCTCACCACCGGCGCCTACGCTGCCGTGGCGGTGCAGCTGTTGGGGGGCTGGCCGCTGTGGGCGGCGGCGCTCATCAGCATGTTGGTCACGGCCGTGGTGTCGGCGGGCTCGTACACGCTGATCTTTCGCAAGCTGGCCGGGCGGCCCATGGTGTCGTCCATGCTCGCGGCCATTGGCCTCGGGTTTTTGCTGCGCAGTCTGATCGGTTTTTTTGCCGGGCATGACCAGCGCACGTTTGACCTGCCCCTGGTGCGCGCCTGGAACTTTGGTGGCATTCGCGTGTTGCCCACGGACCTGGCCATTGCGGCGGTGGCCGCCGTTTGCCTGCTGGTGGTGTTTGTGCTGATCTACCGCACCAGCTTTGGCCGCCAACTGCGCGCCGTGGCCGACAGTGCGGACTTGGCACGCGCCAGCGGCATCCGCGCCAATGGGTTGATGCTTAGTTTGTGGCTGCTGGTGGGCGCGTTGTCATCACTGGGTGGCGTGCTGCTGGGCATGAAGGCCGTGGTCAGCCCCGAGATGGGGTGGGAGAGCCTGATCCCCGCGTTTGCCGCCATGGTGCTGGGCGGCATCGGTAGCCCGGTGGGCGCGGTGCTGGGTGCGCTGCTGCTGTGTGTGGCGCAAGAGCTGGCGGTGCCGCTGATGGGGCCGTCATACAAGCTGGTGCTGTCGTTTATGGTGTTGGCCCTGGTGCTGCTGGTGCGCCCGGCGGGCATCATGGGCCGCGTGCAACTGGTGCGGTAAGGAGTTCGACCGATGATTGCTTACCTGTGTGCCATTGGCATCGTTGCGCTTATCTATTGCCTGCTGGCGCTGGGCCTGAACTTGCAGTTCGGCCTGACCCGGCTGGTCAACTTTGGCGTCGTGGCGTTCTTTGCCGTGGGCGCCTACACCTCGGGCCTGCTGGCGCTGCAAGGCGTGCCGCTGGTGCTGTGTTTTGTGGCGGCGGCTGTGCTCTCGGGCTTGCTGGCGCTGCCCATTGGCCTGCTGTCGCTGCGACTGCGGGATGACTACCTGGCCATCGTGACGCTGGGCTTTTCGGAGGCGGTGCGCATCTCCATCCAGCAAGAAAGCTGGCTGACCAAGGGCGTGCAGGGCTTGCCCGGCTTGCCCAAGCTGTTTGCGTCCTGGGGCAGCGGCGTGTCGGACATGGCGATTTTTGCCACACTGCTGGCGGTGGTTGCTGTGGTGGCCTGGGGCACGGTGCGCCTGGCGGCCAGCCCGTTTGGGCGGCTGCTCAAGGCCATTGGCGACGACGAGCCCGCGTTGTCGGCCCTGGGTAAGGACCCGGCCTGGTTCAAGGTGCAGGTGTTCATGCTGGGGGCGGCGCTGGCGGGTGTAGCGGGGGCGTTCTATGCGCACTTCATCACCTTCATCACGCCAGAGCAGTTCATCCCGCTCATCACGTTCTATGTGTGGATGGGACTGGTGATGGGCGGCTCGGGCACGGTGCGCGGTGCGGTGTTTGGCTCGTTGCTGCTCATGGTGTTTCTGGAGGGCTCGCGCTTTGCCAAGGACTGGGTGCCGGGCGTGTCAGAAGTTGGCATGGCCAGCCTGCGTTTGGCTGCGGTGGGCCTGGCGCTGATTCTGGTCACCCTGTACAAGCCCAACGGCCTGTTTGGAGGCAAAACCCAATGACCGCAACAACGATGCTGAAGGTGGAGGCCGTCACGCGGCAATTCGGGGGCTTCAAGGCGGTGGACGGTGTGTCGCTGCAATTGAACGCAGGTGAGATTCTGGGCATTGCAGGCACCAACGGTGCGGGCAAGAGCACACTGTTTGCCGCCATTGCCGGGCAGCAGCCAGCGGATGCAGGGCAGATCGAGTTTGACGGGCAGGACATCACCCGCATGCCCCCCTACCGCCGCGCGCGGCTGGGGCTGGTGCGCACGTTCCAGATTCCGCGCGAGTTCAAGAGCCTCACGGTGCACGAGAACCTGATGGCCGCTGCCGCGAACCCGCAAGGGGAGCGGCTGGTGAATGCCTTCTTCCAGACGCGCAGTCTGCGCGAGCACGAGGCGCGGTTGTCTGCCAAGGCGGACCGCATCCTGCAGTTTTTGAACCTGGCGCGGGTGCGCGATGTGAAGGCGGGGGGCTTGTCGGGCGGGCAGAAGAAGCTGGTGGAGTTGGGCCGGGTGCTGATGCTGGACCCGCGCTGCATCTTGCTGGACGAGCCGTTTGCCGGGGTGAACCCGGTGCTGATCGAAGAGATCTGTGACCGCGTGCGCGAGCTGAACGGGCAGGGCATTGCGTTCATCGTGATCGAGCACCACCTGCAGGCGCTCAAGTCGCTGTCCAACCGCATGATCGTGATGGACCGGGGCTCCATCCTGGCCGAGGGCGACCCGCACACGGTGCTGGAGGACCCGCGTGTGCAGGAAGCCTACATGGGAGGGGTGGTATGAGCGGCGCAAACAACTTGCTGCAGATCGCGCAATTGCGCGGCGGGTATTCCGAGGTGGACATCATCCACGGCATTGACCTGGCCGTGGCGCCGGGCGAGATCGTGACCATTGCAGGCACCAACGGCGCGGGCAAATCCACGCTGGTGAAGGCGCTGCTGGGCCTGTTGCCGCGCGTGGCGGGCACCATCCACCTGGGTGGGCGCGACATCACAGCCTTGTCGGCCGAAGACCGCTTTGACGCAGGGCTGGCCTACGTGCCGCAGGTGGCCAATGTGTTCCCGTCGCTCACCGTGCGCGAGAACCTGTTGGTGGTGCGCGGGGTGGCAAACATCAAGCGCCGCATGGACGAGGTGCTGGCCGACTTCCCGGCGCTGGTGGAACGGTTGCCTCAGCCCGCCAGCAACCTCTCGGGCGGCGAGCGCCAGCAGCTCGCCTTTGCGCGGGCACTCATGCCGTCGCCCCGCATCATGGTGCTGGACGAACCGACGGCAGCGCTGGCGCCCTCGCTGGTGGGCAAGGTGTTTGACATGGTGCAAAAGCTGCCCGCCGCAGGCGTGGCGGTGCTGATGGTGGAGCAGCGCGCGCGCCAGGCGCTGCAGATCAGCCAGCAGGGCTACATCCTGGACCAGGGGCGCTGCGTGCTGCAAGGCCCGGCGCAGGGGCTGCTGGCCGATGAGCGCATGGCGCAGCTTTACCTGGGCAACCACTGAGCCACAGGGCACCCGGCCCTGAATGAAGAACACCGAGGAGGCTGCACGCCTGCTCGGTGTTCTGCTATATATTCAATAGCTACTAGCGCATGTTGTACTAGCGCTAGCGGCTGTTTTGATGCTTAGCGAAGCACCAGCACAGGGATGTGCGAATGCGTCAGCACATGCTGCGTTTCGCTGCCTAGCAGCAGGCGCTTGAGGCCCTTGCGGCCGTGCGATGCCATCACGATCAGGTCGCACTTGTGCTTTTTGGCGGCAGCAATCACGGCTTCGGCCACCAGGTCGGACTTGGCGACCACAGCCTTCACTGTCACGCCTTGCGCGCCGCCTTGGGCTTTCACGCCATCGACCATGGCCTGTGCGGCATCGCCCCACTGGGCTTCGATGCGTTTGACGTCGTTCATGTCCACCGGCATGCCGCCTTCAAAGTAGCTGCGGGGGTAGCGGGGCACCACCTTGAGGGCGACCACGGTGGCGCCGGTCAGTGCGGCCAGGGACAGGCCATGTTCCACCGCTTTGTCCGACAGAGGGGATCCGTCTGTAGCGATCAGGATGCGTTTGTACATAAAAGGGCTCCTCAAAGTGATGGAACAAGCTTAGGATGAATCATGTTCCGGGGCTTGATCCAGGTCAATGTAGTTGTCATGCCCCACAGATAGGCTTGAACCATGTCCATGTTTCAACCCGGTGCGCCGGCTTCTTCTGCGGTGCATCCTTCTGACAGCGTGGCAGATCCGTTGCCGCCGCAGCGGGTAGAGCTGCTGGATGACCCCCAGGAATGGCTGGCGTTCGGCCGACCCTGCACCCCTGCCGGTAGCCCCTTGCCAGGTGGCGCCACCGACCCTGCAACGGCCGACGGTGCAGCCACCGCATGGGACTCCCATGTGGTGCTGGAGGGCATGCACTGCGCGGCCTGTGCCCTCACGATCGAAGACGCCCTGCGGGCCGTGCCCGGCGTGTTGCAAGCCGATGTGAGCGCCGCTACGCGCCGGGCGCGCGTGGTGTGGCAGCCTGGCCGGGTATTGCCGTCGCAGTGGATGGAGGCCGTGCGCCACGCGGGTTACCGTGCCATGCCCGCCATGGATGCGTTTGCGCGCGACCAGCGCCTGCGCGAGAGCCGCCGTGCGCTGTGGCGCTGGCTGGTGGCGGGCTTTTGCATGATGCAGGTGATGATGTATGCGTGGCCCGCCTACGTGGCACAGCCGGGCGACCTGTCGGGCGAGATGGAGCAGCTGTTGCGCTGGGCCTCCTGGGTCATCACGCTGCCCATGGTGGTCTTTTCCTGCGGTCCATTTTTTACCAGCGCGCTGCGAGACATTCGCCTGCGCCGCGTCAGCATGGACCTGCCTGTGGCGTTGGGCATGGCCATCACGTTCGTGGTCAGCACCGCTGGCACTTTTGACCCTGCAGGCATCTTTGGCAAGGAGGTGTACTACGACTCCTTGACCATGTTCGTGTTCTTCCTGCTCACCGGCCGCTGGCTGGAGCTGCGCCTGCGGGATCGCACGGCGGGTGCGCTGGAGGCCGTAATGAACCGCCTGCCCGACAGTGTGGAGCGGCGTGCGGCGGATGGCAGCTTCACCCGCGTGGCCGCGCGGCGCATTGTGGTGGGAGACACCATCCGTGTGCTGCCCGGCGAGGCGTTTCCCGCCGACGGCCGCATCACGGCAGGCAGCACCCACGCCGATGAGGCTCTGCTGACGGGCGAATCCACACCCGTTGCACGCCCTGTCGGCAGCACCGTGACGGCGGGCAGCTACAACCTGCAGGCGCCGGTCGAGGTGCTGGTGGAAGGCACAGGTGGGCAAACCCGCTTTGCGCAGATCGTGGCACTGATGGAGAGCGCATCGCTGCAAAAGCCACGGCTGGCGCAGCTGGCGGACCGCATTGCACGGCCTTTCCTGGTCGCCGTTTTGCTGGCGGCGGCGCTGGCGGCTGCCTATTGGTGGCCGTCGGACCCCGGGCATGCGCTGATGGTGGCGGTGGCCGTGCTCATCGTCACCTGCCCGTGCGCGTTGTCACTGGCCACCCCGGTGGCCATGCTCACGGCGGCAGGCACGCTGGCGCGCCACGGCGTGCTGGTGCGCAATCTGCAGGGGCTGGAGGCGCTGGCCCAGGTAGACACCATGGTGTTTGACAAGACCGGTACGCTGACCCGCGACGGCATGGCGCTGCAAGCGGTGCATCCTGCGGGCGGTTGCAGCGCAGAAGAGGCACTGGACCTGGCCGCAGCGCTCGCGCGCCAGTCCATGCACCCGGCTTCGCGGGCCTTGGCTGCGGCGGCTTCTGCACAGCAGCTGCCGTTGGGGCGTTGGCAGGTGACGGGTCTGCAAGAGGATGCAGGGCAGGGGCTGACTGCTACCGTGGAGGACACCACCGGGGCAGCAGTTGCTCGCACGATCCGCCTGGGCTCTGCCCGCCATGCGGGCGTTGCCAACGATGCCGGCGGTGCTGCGCTGCAGGTCGTGCTCTCTGAGCAATCGGCAGATGGAGTCTTGCGCGAACTGGCCCGCTTTGATCTGGTGGAAGACCTGCGGGCTGAGGCCTCCGCCGTGGTGCACGCCTTGCAGCAGGACGGTGTGGCCGTGCAATTGCTGTCGGGTGACCGCCGGGGTGCAGTGCAGCGGGTGGCCACGCAGGCGGGCATTGCCCAGGCCCAGGGCGAGTGCACTCCGCAAGGCAAGCTGGCCGCGCTGCAGGCACTGCAGTCGCAAGGACACCACGTGGCCATGGTGGGCGATGGCCTCAATGACGGCCCGGTGCTTGCGGGGGCCCATGTCTCTTTTGCCTTCGGCCGCGCAGTGCCACTGGCGCAGTCCCGGGCGGACTTTGTGGTGCTGGGCGACAGCCTGGTGCTGGTGCCGCAAACGGTGCTGCTGGCACGCCGCACCCTGCGCGTGGTGCGCCAGAACCTGTGGTGGGCTGCGGCCTACAACGCGCTGTGTGTGCCGCTGGCGGTGCTGGGCTGGATGCCCGCCTGGCTGGCCGGGCTGGGCATGGCGCTGAGTTCGCTGCTGGTGGTGCTCAACGCAGCGCGCCTGGCGCGCGACCTGCCTTCCTTGCCTGGTTTGCACAGTGCGCCATTGCCCACGGTGGCGTTGCCTGCACGATCCGACCCCATGGCTGGCAGCGCGCCGCAGCCGCCCCTTGATCTTTCCAAGACCCCGCTGGAGCTTGTCTGATGGACATACTTTATTTGCTGATTCCTCTGTCCGTGATGCTGGTGCTTCTGATTCTGGGAGGCCTGTGGTGGGCCGTGTACCACGGCCAGTTCGAGAGCGTAGAACAAGAGGGGGAGCGCATTCTCCGAGACGGTTGACTTGTGTCAATGCCCGATAGCCGCGACTGCAACAAACTCTTACTGCAATACAAAGAGGTGCCCGATGGATTTTCCAAAAACAAATGCTGCGCACTACAACGATACGGTAGTGCGGCAGTTCTCTATCCTGGCCGTGGTGGTGGGGGTGGTCGGCATGCTGGTGGGCGTCATCATCGCCGCCCAGTTGGCCTGGCCAGAACTCAACTTTGGCATTCCGTGGCTGAGTTATGGCCGCTTGCGACCCTTGCACACCAATGCGGTGATCTTTGGTTTTGGCGGCAGCGCGCTGTTTGCTACCAGCTACTACGTGGTGCAGCGCACCTGCCAGGTCCGGCTTTTTGCCGGCCCACTGGCTGCATTCACCTTTTGGGGCTGGGTGCTGGTCATTGCGGCAGCGGTCGTCAGCCTGCCCATGGGTTACACCCAAGGCAAGGAATACGCTGAACTTGAATGGCCCATTGACATCCTGATCACGCTGGTCTGGGTGTCCTATGCCATCGTGTTCTTCGGAACCATTGGCACCCGCAAGGTCAAGCACATCTATGTGGCCAACTGGTTCTTTGGTGCCTTCATCCTGGCCGTGGCTCTGCTGCACCTGGTGAACAGCGCAGCCATCCCTGCGGGCATGATGAAGAGCTACTCGGCCTATGCCGGTGTGCAGGACGCCATGGTGCAATGGTGGTACGGCCACAATGCAGTGGGCTTCTTCCTGACCGCTGGCTTCCTGGGCATGATGTACTACTTCATCCCCAAGCAGGCGGGCCGTCCGGTGTACAGCTACCGCCTATCGATCGTCCACTTCTGGGCGCTGATCTTCACGTACATGTGGGCGGGCCCACACCACCTGCACTACACCGCGCTGCCTGACTGGACGCAATCGGTGGGCATGGTGTTCTCGCTCATCCTGCTGGCCCCCAGCTGGGGCGGCATGATCAACGGCATCATGACCCTGTCGGGCGCATGGCACAAGCTGCGTGA
Source organism: Acidovorax delafieldii (assembly GCF_007993815.1). Taxonomy (GTDB): domain Bacteria; phylum Pseudomonadota; class Gammaproteobacteria; order Burkholderiales; family Burkholderiaceae_C; genus Acidovorax; species Acidovorax delafieldii. Next base: position 41,444 of record NZ_VJWE01000014.1, on the reverse strand, counting down.
CGACCCCATCCTCCGCTTCCTGATCGTGTCGCTGTCGTTCTACGGCATGTCCACGTTCGAAGGCCCGATGATGTCCATCAAGACCGTCAATGCCCTGAGCCACTACACCGACTGGACCATTGGCCACGTGCACTCCGGCGCCCTGGGCTGGGTGGGTCTGATCTCGATGGGTTCGCTGTACTACCTGGTGCCACGCCTGTTCGGCAAGGACAAGATGCACTCTGTCAAAGCGATCGAGCTGCACTTCTGGATGGCCACCATCGGCATCGTGCTGTACATCGCAGCGATGTGGATTGCCGGCGTGATGCAGGGCCTGATGTGGCGCGCGGTCAACCCCGACGGCACCCTGACCTACACATTCGTGGAAAGCGTGAAGGCCACCTATCCCTTCTATGTGATCCGTGTGGCGGGTGGCTTGCTGTACCTGGGCGGCATGCTGGTCATGGCCTGGAACGTGTGGCTGACTGCCATCTCGGGCCGTTCGGTCAAGGTGGCCATTCCTGCTGTGAACGCGGCCCACGCTTGAGTCCGAAGGAGATCATTCATGTCCAACAACAACACATCTGCTTCGACCGGTTTCTCCCATGAAAAGGTGGAGACCAACAACTTTCTGATGATCGTGCTCATCCTGATCGTGATCGCCATTGGCGGTCTGGTCGAGATCGTGCCCCTGTTCTTCCAGAAGTCCACGACCGAGGCGGTCAAGGGTGTGGAGCCCTACAACGCCCTGCAGCTGGCGGGCCGCGACATCTACATCCGCGAGGGTTGCTACAACTGCCATTCGCAGATGATCCGCCCCTTCCGCGCCGAGACGCTGCGCTATGGCCACTACTCGGTGGCAGGCGAGTTTGTGTATGACCACCCCTTCCAGTGGGGCAGCAAGCGCACTGGGCCTGACCTGCACCGCGTGGGTGGCAAGTACAGCGACGAATGGCATCGCATCCACCTGAACAACCCCCGCGATGTGGTGCCCGAGTCCAACATGCCCGCGTACCCCTGGCTCGAAAAGAACCAGGTGGACCCTGCAGTGATGGCTCCCCGCATGAAGGCCCTGCGCACCGTGGGCGTGCCTTACACCGACGAGCAGATCACTGCTGCGGCGGGCGAGGTCAAGGGCAAGACGGAGCAGGACGCGCTCATCGCCTACCTGCAAGTCATGGGCCGTGCGCTCAAGTAAGCAAAGGAGATATCCCATGGACATCACCACCATGCGCATCGTCGCCACCCTGGCATCGATGGCCTGCTTCATTGGCATCTGGGTCTGGGCCTACCGAGGCCGCAACAAGGCCCGGTTCGACGAGGCAGCCCAGCTGCCTTTCGAGACAGATTGACCTTCACCAGAACGAGAACACCCCATGAGTGACTTCACCAGCAATTTCTGGTCGGTCTTTGTGACCACGCTGACCCTGGTCGGCATCATCGCCTGCGGCATCCTGCTTTGGATGGCAGGCCGCAAGAAGGTGGTTGCCACCTCCGACAACACCACCGGCCACGTCTGGGACGAGGACCTGGTTGAAATGAACAACCCCCTGCCGCGCTGGTGGGTGTGGCTGTTCGTCATCACCATCGTCTTTGGCCTGGGCTACCTGGCTGCCTACCCAGGTCTGGGCAGCTTTACCGGCAAGCTCAACTGGACGCAAAAGGGGGAGTACGAAGCCGAAATGGCCAAGGCCAAGACGGAGCTGGAGCCCCTGTATGCCCGCTTTGTATCCATGAAGCCCGAAGACGTGGCCAAGGACCCGCAGGCCCATGCCATTGGCGAGCGCTTGTTCATGAACAACTGCGCGCAGTGCCACGGCTCGGATGCACGCGGCAGCAAGGGCTTCCCGAACCTGACGGACAACGACTGGCTGCATGGCGGCACACCCGAAAAGATCCGCGAGACGCTGGAGAAGGGCCGCATCGGCAACATGCCTCCCATGGCAGCGGCCGTGGGCACCCCAGAAGACGTGCGCAACCTGTCGCATTACGTGTTGAGCCTGTCGGGTAGCCCGCACGACTCGCTGCGTGCATCGCTGGGCAAGTCCAAATTTGCGGCTTGCGCGGCCTGCCACGGCATGGATGGCAAGGGCAACCAGGCACTGGGTGCACCCAATCTGACCGACGATATCTGGCTGCATGGCTGGGGCGAGGCTGCCATCACGGCCATGATCAACAACGGAAAGGTCAACCAGATGCCTGCACAAGCCGAGAAGTTGACCGAGGCGCAGATCGGCGTACTCTCTGCCTATGTGTGGGGCCTGTCGAACAAGCAGGTGGCTGCACGTTGATATGTCCACCGGGCGGTGCTTGAGGCACTGCCCGGGTTTCCTTTTCAAAGTAAGCCTGTCCTCCGTTCATAAAGCGACACCATGAGCACACCCAGCGAGCCTGCTCGCAAGGTCATCCCGATTACGCCAGTCGCCGCCGATGCGTCCTCTGCGGGCGAGATCATCTCGCTGTACGAAGCGCAAAAGAAGATCTACCCGCGCTCGATCAGCGGATTGTTTGCGCGCTGGCGTTGGGGCATGGTGCTTTTGACGCAGCTGGTGTTTTACGGGCTGCCGTGGTTTGAATGGGGCCAGCGCCAGATGGTGCTGTTTGATCTCGGGGCTCGCAGGTTCTACATCTTTGGCCTGGTGCTCTATCCGCAGGATTTCATCTATCTCACCGGCCTTCTGATCATTTCGGCGCTGTCGCTGTTCCTCTTCACCGCCGTGGCAGGGCGCCTTTGGTGTGGCTTTGCCTGTCCGCAGACGGTGTACACCGAAATGTTCATGTGGATCGAGCACAAGATCGAAGGTGATCGCAGTGCCCGCCTCCGTCTGGACAACGGTCCCTGGACGTTCGAGAAGATCCGCAAAAAGTTTCTCAAGCAGGTGGTGTGGATCGCCGTGGCCCTGTGGACCGGGTTCACTTTCGTAGGGTACTTCGTGCCCATCCGCGAACTGGGCAGCGAGCTGCTGGCGTTTGAAGGCGGCTGGCAGATTTTCTGGGTGCTGTTCTACGGTTTTGCCACCTACGGCAACGCAGGCTTCATGCGCGAGCAGGTCTGCAAGTACATGTGCCCCTATGCGCGCTTTCAGAGCGCAATGTTTGATAAAGACACGCTCATCGTCACCTACGACCCTGAGCGTGGCGAGCAGCGCGGCCCGCGCAAGAAGAACATTGACTACAAGGCCCAGGGGCTTGGCGACTGCATTGACTGCTCGCTGTGTGTGCAGGTCTGTCCGGTGGGCATCGATATCCGCAAGGGCTTGCAATATGAGTGCATTGGTTGCGGGTTGTGTGTGGACGCCTGCAATACGGTGATGGACAAGATGCAGTACCCGCGTGGCCTGATCCGCTATTCCACCCAGAACGGCGTGGCCAAGCGCTGGACGCAGTCCCAGATGCTGCGTCGCGTGTTGCGTCCTCGTGTGCTGATCTACACCGCCGTGCTGGTAGCACTGTGCGTTGCCATGCTGGCCAGCCTGGTGGTGCGCACGCCGCTGAAGGTGGATGTCGTGCGTGACCGGGCCGCGCTCTCGCGCATTGTGGCGGGGGGCAAACTGGAGAATATTTACCGGCTGCAGATCATGAATGCCACGGAGGGCGAACAGCGCTACCGCATCAGTGCGCGTGGACTGGAGGGGCTGGAGGTGGCCTCCGAGGTCGAAGTGGATATTGGCGCAGCAGAGTCGCGCTGGGTGGCCGTGCGTTTGCAGATTCCGTACGGTTCCGCCACGTCGGGCTCGCATGCGGTTCAGTTTGACGTGCAGGCCGTAGGGGCAGCTGCCCACGTGACGGAAAAATCCGTGTTTCTTGTGCCGCGTTGAGCGGCATCCCGGTGGGGCCTTTCAGGGCCGCACTTTGACCGATATTGTTGAGGAGTAGAGCACCATGTCTTCAAACCCTGCCATCGCTACACCGGCAGTTCCCGTGCCCTGGTGGAAGTTCGGCCATGTGTGGCTGGTGATTGCCGGGCCTGCCATCGTGATCGTGGCTGGCTTTGTGACGCTGTGGCTGGCGATTTCTCGGCCTGACCCGGTGGTGGCCGAGGATTACTACCGCCAGGGCATTGAGATCAACAAGACCTTGGTGGCGCCGGAGAAAAGCCTGGCACCGGCCCTCAAGGCCCGCAACCATGCGGCCACCCCCGTGCAAGACCAACCACGCTGACAACCCGCCGGTCGCTGCCCCCAGCGACCCCAGGCAGCACCAGGAGACAGAACCGATATGTGGACGCAACGCCTGATGTGGATTGCATGGCCCGCCTTCTTGATGGCGGGCGTGCTGGAGATGCTGGTTTTTGCCATGGTGGACCCCCAGGACCTGCACTGGTTCGGCCAGCCCCTGGCGCTGTCACGGCAAGGGGTGTACACCCTCGCATTTTTTGTGTTTTGGGCCATCACCATGGCCACGAGCGCATTGACGACACTGCTGTCCATGTCTCCGTTCGAGGTCAACCGGTGCCCGGTGCCCGATGGGGGGCGCCCCGACGATTGCCGCAAGACTTCGTCCTGCCCCTGAACCCTTTTCGCCTGCTTGTCTGGGCATGCAATGCATGCCGTTTCGCAAGAGATGGTTGTACTTTGTGCGGAACCGACCCTCTGCGTGGAAGTGGCTCGGTGTCAGTGTCGTCAGTGGCAGGTCTGCTGGCTGTTCACGATGCGTCGCAGGGCATCGGTGTCGAGAATGCGCACATGGCGCTGTTTGACTTCCACGATCCCTTCTTCCGCAAACTTGGAGAAGGTCCGGCTGACCGTTTCGAGTTTGAGGCCGAGGTAGCTGCCGATTTCTTCGCGCGTCATGCGCAACACCAGTTCCGACTGCGAGAAGCCCCGTGCATGCAGGCGCTGCACCAGGTTCAGCAAAAAGGCGGCCAGGCGTTCCTCGGCACGCATGCTGCCCAGCAGCAACATCACGCCGTGCTCGCGCACGATCTCGCGACTCATGATTTTGTGCACGTGGTGCTGCAGGGCTGTGACTTCGCGTGACAGCTCTTCAATGCGGTCGAAGGGCATGACACACACTTCGGCGTCTTCAAGTGCCACCGCATCACAGGTATGGTGGTCATTCACGATGCCGTCGAGCCCGATGATCTCGCCCGCCATCTGAAAGCCCGTGACCTGGTCGCGACCGTCTTCCGTGGCCACGCAGGTCTTGAAGAACCCGGTGCGGATGGCATACAGGGACGTGAAGGACTCGCCATTGCGAAACAGCGTGCCTCCGCGTTTGACTTTGCGACGGACGGCAACCACCTCGTCAATGCGCTGGAGCTGCTCTTCGTTCAAGCCCACGGGCATGCACAGCTCGCGGTGGTTGCAGTTGGAGCAGGCGACTTTGATGGTGAGCGGGTTCATAGGCACATGGACTTGGGTTGTTGGTCGAGCATATCGTGCTTGCCGTACACGAACCTGAATACAGGGCGCGGGCGAGCGGCTGACCTTCATCAAATTGTCGCCGTATCGCTTGTTGGTTCACTTGATGCAGGTCAAGGACATGTCCCGGAGCCTACGGCACAGTCAAGGTGTACGCAAGGAAATTTCCCCATGACTGCTGTTTCGCCAGATCTTCTGCGCCGCTTTGACGTGCCAGGGCCCCGTTATACGTCCTATCCAACGGCCGACCGATTTGTGGAGGCCTTCGGTCAGGAAGATTATGTGCTGGCGCTGCAACAGCGCCGTTCGGGCACGCTGGCCAAGGCCATGCCGCTGTCCCTGTACGTGCACATCCCGTTTTGCGAATCCCTGTGCTACTACTGCGCCTGCAACAAGATCATCACCAAACACCATGACCGCGCCGAGGTCTACTTGCGCTACCTGAGCCGCGAGATCGACCTGCACACCGCGCACTGTGGCGTAGGACAGGTGGTGAGTCAATTGCACCTGGGCGGTGGCACGCCCACCTTCCTCTCAGATGCGGGCTTGCGGGAGCTGATGGCCATGCTCAAGCGCAGCTTCACGCTGGCGCCCGGGGGCGAATACTCGATCGAAGTGGATCCGCGCACGGTCAACTCCGAGCGTCTGGCGCTCCTGGCTGAATTGGGTTTTAACCGCCTGAGTTTTGGCGTGCAGGACTTTGATGCCGAAGTGCAAAAGGCCGTGCACCGCATTCAGCCTGCAGAGCAGGTTTTTGCGCTGGTGGAGTCCGCCCGCTCGCTGGGCTTTGATTCGGTGAACGTGGACCTGATCTACGGCCTGCCGCGCCAGACGCCAGAGTCTTTTGACCGCACGCTGGCGCAGGTGGCGCAGCTGCGGCCTGACCGTATTGCGTTGTATGCCTATGCACACTTGCCGGAGCGTTTCAAACCACAGCGTCGCATCATCTCTGCCGAATTGCCCACGGGCGCGAGCAAGCTGTCCATGCTCTCGCGCTCACTCGATGCGTTCATGGACGCTGGGTATGTCTATGTGGGTATGGACCACTTTGCTCTGCCTACCGACGCACTGGCTGTGGCCAAGCGCCAGGGACGCTTGCACCGCAACTTCCAGGGCTACAGTACGCAGCCAGACTGCGACCTGATTGGGCTGGGCGTATCGGCCATCGGGCGGGTAGGGGCGACTTACAGCCAGAACTCCAAGACGCTGGACGAGTACTACGACTTCCTGGACCAAGGGCGGCTACCTGTGGTCCGCGGGCTGGCCCTGACCCGCGACGACCTGGTGCGCCGCGCGGCCATCATGGCCCTGATGTGCCAGGGCGAGCTGCTGTTTGAGCCGATGGAGCAGGCGTGGCTGATCGATTTCCGCCAGTACTTCGCAGCAGAGTTGGCGCAGCTGGAGGGTATGCAGGAGCAGGGGCTGGTACGGGTGGGGCCGGAGGGCATTGAAGTGACCGCCACCGGGTGGTTCTTCGTGCGCGGTATCGCCATGGTTTTTGACCGTTATCTGCAGGCAGACCGCAACCGCGCCCGGTTTTCGCGCATCATCTGACACCTATGCTTGCCACTGTTGGCTGGACTGCTTTGCTCATGGGACTCGCCGGCGGGTCCCATTGCTTGGCCATGTGTTCCGCGCCCTGCGGAGCATTGGTGCGGCAGGGCGGCGCAGCACAGGCGGACGGTGGCGCGGAGCAGGAGGTGCGCTGGGCGCCGCGTGGCGGTGCGCTGCAGCGCACCATGGCCTTTCACGCAGGGCGCCTGGTGGGGTATGCCAGCGCAGGTGCACTGGCGGCCTTGGCCATGGACAGTCTGGCATGGCTGACCCAGCAAACCAGCGCGCTGCGCCCCGCCTGGACACTCATGCATGTGGCGGTGATGGCCTGGGGGCTCATGATGATGGTGCAGTCGCGGCAGCCTGCCTGGGTGGAGCAGGCGGGCCGCTCCGTGTGGGCGCGTGTTCGTCCGCTGGTCGGGGCTCCGGGCGGAGTGATGGCGGCCGGGGTCCTGTGGGCCCTGATGCCTTGTGGACTGCTCTATTCGGCCCTGTTGGTCGCGGCGCTCAGCGGGGGGGCGCTGGAGGGGGCTCTGACCATGGCGCTGTTTGCCGTGGGCAGTGGGGTGTGGCTGGTGGGCGGCCCCTGGGCTTGGAGCAGCCTTCGCAACCGCCTGAATCTCGCGCGGGCGCAGTGGGGTACGAGGGCCGCAGGCGCCATGCTGTGCGCGGTAGCTGCCTGGGCACTGTGGATGGATCTCATTTACAAGCCGTCGCTCTGGTGCCGCTGAGCGCGCGGCGCTGATCCGTCCACATGAACCCAGTCGCCCCGCGGCTGGAAGGTGGGCGATGCCTTTGTCGCGGGGACCGGGGTGGTCCAGCCAGGCCCGCTTTCAGTCAAGTGTTGCCGGATCGCTGCGCGGCCTGCCGGTTCTTCGCCACGTCACTGGAACTGGTGATAATCTGCGTAACTATTGGTGGCATTGATGTCGCCATGTATCGTGCGCCTGACGTGAACTCATCCATCCTCATCGACATCAGCCAACTGCGTGTCGGCATGTACATCCAGCTCGACGTGGGCTGGATGCATCATCCGTTCCCGACCAGCAGTTTTCGGGTGGCGTCGTCGGATCAGATCACCACCTTGCGGGAGCTGGGACTGACCGAGGTGCGTTACGTCCCCAAGAAGAGCGATCCTGAACTCCAGGAGCTGGTGCCGGCCGCCTGGAGCGTGCCTGAAATGACAGTGCCGCCGCCCAACGGCCTGGATGCGCCCGGGCCTGGCACGACCACTGTCGTTGACCCCGAGGCACAGCGTCGCCGCGAGCTGCTGGAAGCGCAAAACCGGGCCTTGGCTGCCTGCAACCAGCGTTTCTCGGAAGCCACGCGGCAGTACCAGTCCATGGAGCGCACGGTGTCAGAGCACCCGGACCAGGCCAGGGCCAAGGGGGAGGCACTGGTTTCGGGGTGTGTTACCGAACTGCTGGAAAACGGCGACTCCGTCATTCGGCTGCTGTCCGAGGGGGTGGGCGAGCGCAACGGATTGCATCCGATCAATGTGATGGTGATATCGCTGCTGCTGGGTCGGTCCCTGGGCATGAAAAGCGAGGAGCTGCACGATCTGGGTGTTGCCGCGTTGATCCATGACATCGGCAAGCTCAAGCTGCCGCCCAATCTGCGTCAGCCTACCCCCTCCATGATCCCCATGGAGCGCACGCGCTACGAGACCCACGTGGTGGAATCCGTGGCCTTGGCCAAACGCATGGGGTTTGCCGATGCGGTGCTGACGGCAGTGGCCCGGCACCACGAGATGTGTGACGGCAGCGGGTTTCCCCAACGCTTGAAGGGGCCTGACCTGGGGCGCATGAGCCAGGTCCTGGCACTGGTCAATCAATACGACCGGATGTGCAACCCGGCCATGGGTGTGACGGCGCTGACGCCGCATGAGGCGCTATCCGTCATCTTTGCCCAGCTCAAGGCGCGGTTTGATTCGGTGGTCCTGGGGGCTTTCATTCGCATGATGGGGGTGTACCCGCCCGGCTCCATCGTGCAGTTGGTCAACGACCGGTATGCCATCGTGGCATCGGTCAACTCGTCGCGGCCCCTGCGGCCCAAGGTCATCGTGCACGACCCGCGCGTACCGAAGGATGAAGCGCCGATACTGGATCTGGAAACCGTACCTGAACTGGGCATACGGCGCAGCCTCAAGCCCGCGCAGCTCCCGCGTGACGCGCTGGACTACCTGTCGCCTCGACAGCGGATCTGTTACTTTTTTGAGCGAGCGGTCAGTCCCGGCCCTGACGAGGCCTCGGCGTGAACGACTTGCAATCGCTCGGATGGCTGGATGGCCTGCAGGAGGCCGTGTGGCTGTTGGATGAGACAAACCAGCACATTCTGCAAGCCAACGCAGGCGCCGAGCGTCTGACAGGGCTGTCTGCCGCTGACATGCAGGGGCGGTCTGTGCTGGATCTCGCCAGCACGCCCCAGGAGCTGGCGTTCTGGTCCGAGCCGGCCGATGTGATTGCCCAAGGCGTTCCTGCCCACACCAGTTTGCTGCGTGCCGATGGCAGTCTGGTACCGGTGCAGCGTTGCGTCCGGCGAGTGCCTTGGGGGGCGAGTGGCACCAGTGTGCTGCTGCTGACCATGCTGGACCGCAGCCGCCAGGAGACCACCGAGCGCGAGTTGGAGACATTGCTCTCTGAGTTGCGGGCCACGCTGGATTCCGCTGCCGACGGCATGCTGGTGTGTGGACTGGACGGCGGTGTGCGGGCATTCAACCAGCGCCTGGCGCAACTGTGGAACCTGCCGCGTCAGCTGCTGGTAGAGCGTGACGATGCTGCGGTATACGCCTTCATGGCGGACCAGGTGGCAGACGCCCGTTTGTATGCCGAACGCTTGGCAGCCATCGACCGCGAGCCGACGCAAGAGAGCACCGACATCGTCGAGTTGCGCAATGGTGTGGTGCTGGAGATGCGCACGGTGCCGCAGTTCAGCCAGGGCCGTGCGGTGGGCCGGGTGTATTCGTTCCGGGACATCACCCGCCAGACCGAGATCCAGGCCAGCCTTCGCCTGGCCGCGCGCGTGTTCGAGTCCAGTCTGGATGCGATCTTCATCGCAGACAGCCAGCACCGCATCATGCGCATGAACCCGGGGTGTGAGCGGCTCGTGGGGCCCACGGCCAAGGGTTTTGAAGGCTGTGTGGCAGCCTCGCTTTTTGGCGGTGGCTCGGATGCCTCGTTCATGGAGCAGGTGCTGCAGGGCTGGGCGCAGGATGGCTTCTGGGAAGGCGAGTTGTGGCTGCCCCGCGACAACGGTGCGTATTGTGCTGTCCAGTTGTCCTGGGTGGCCCTGCGGGATGATGAAGGGCGGCTGGTGCAAAGCATTGGCTTCATGCGCGACCTCACACTGCAGCATGCCGCACAAAAGCGAATCGAGGAGCTGGCCTACAGCGATGCCCTCACCGGTCTGCCCAACCGCCTGCTGCTGTCTCAGCGGGTGGATACCGCCATCCAGGGAGCACGCCAGAGCGACACCGGCTTTGCGATCCTGTTTTTGGACATGGACCGATTCAAGATCATCAATGACTCTCTGGGGCACCCCTTTGGGGACCGGGTGCTGCAATTGGTGGCCGAGCGTCTGCAGACCTGTTTGCGGCAAACCGACATGCTGTGCCGCCTGGGGGGGGATGAATTTGTCATCTACCTGCACGGTGGCGACGCATCCGTTGCGGAGAGCGTGGCGCGCCGGATTCTGGACGACATGCTCAAGCCCTTCATGCTCGACAGCATGGGCTTTTCGATCCAGTGCAGCATCGGTATTGCGCTGTACCCGCAAGATGGCGCTACGCTGGACGACCTCATCAAGCAGTCCGACACCGCGATGTACCGCGTCAAGGAGCGTGGGCGCGGCAGTTATGGCTTCTACCAGCCGCAGATGAACGCCAACCTGCTTGCGCGCATGCAGATGGAACATGCGATGCGCCAAGCGCTGGGTCTGCAGCGCATGGCCGTGCACTACCAGCCTCAGGTCAATATGGCGACCGGGCGCATCACCGGCGCCGAGGCGCTTTTGCGCTGGACGGATGCAGAGTTCGGCGCCGTGTCGCCCGCAGTGTTCATTCCCTTGGCCGAAGAATCAGGTTACATCGTGACGCTGGGCGCCTGGGTGATGGAGCAAGCGGTGCGCGAGGCCGCCTTGTGGATGCACAGCGGCACGCCCATCATGATTTCCGTGAACGTGTCTGCGCTGGAGTTTCGCCAGCCCGATTTTGTGGACCGCATCACGCGCCTGCTGGCGGTGCATCAGCTGCCACCGACGTTGCTGGAGCTGGAACTGACAGAAACCATCCTGCTGCAGGACGCACAGGAGATGGAGCAGCGCCTGCGCGTGCTGGCCGACCTGGGCATTGGCCTGGCGATCGACGATTTCGGCACCGGCTATTCGAGCCTGGCCTATCTCAAGAAACTACCCATTCACAAGCTGAAGATCGACCAGTCCTTTGTGCGCGGCCTGCCCGACGACGATGGCGACCGTGCGATTGTCAGCGCCATCATCAGCATGGGCCGTGCCATGCACATCGAAGTGGTGGCCGAAGGGGTGGAGACTGAAACCCAGCAGGCGGTGCTGCAGCAAATGCAGTGCGAGCACTACCAGGGATTTTTGTGTGCACCGGGTCTGCCGGCAGACCAGTTCCGAGCCATGCTGAGCCAACCCCTGCCGCTGAAGGCCCAGGGGCGTCACCGACCGCTGAGCACCTGAAGCTCCAGCGCTCAGCGACCGGAGGCTGCGGCTCGGCAGACGGCCGAGAGTCCGCCTCTGTGTCGGCCTTATGCGGCCGAAACGCCCTTCCACAGCATGTAGGCCGCCAGGCCAAACAGCAACGAGGCAAACACGCGCTTGAGCTGCTTGACGGGAAGATTGTGCGCCGCCTTGGCTCCCAGCGGGGCCGTCAGCACGCTGCAGCTGGCAATCACTCCCAGTGCCGGCAGCCAGATATAGCCCAGCGATGCCGGTGGCAAGCCGCTCACGTTCTGTCCGCCAATGGCGTAGCCGATCACGTTGGCCAGCGCGATGGGAAAACCCAGAGCGGCGCTGGTGGCCACCGCGTTGTGGATGGGCACATTGCACCAGGTCATGAAGGGCACGCTGACAAAGCCGCCACCCGCGCCGACGAGACCCGACAGAAAGCCGATCACGCCGCCTGCCGCCACCTGGCCTGCGCCACCCGGCATCTGGCGCGTGGGCGCAGGCTTCTTGTCCAGAAACATCTGCGTGGCAGAAAAGCTTACGAACAGCGCGAAGAAAATCGCCAAAAACGAGCCCTTGAGCAGTGCAAACACACCCAGGCTGGCGATGAAACCACCCAGCACAATGCCGGGCGCGAGTCGCTGGACGATGTCCCAACGCACGGCGCCGCGCCGGTGATGGGCACGCACGCTGGAGATGGAGGTGAACATGATGGTGGCCATGGAGGTGGCAATCGCCATCTTCACCGCCAAGTCAGGCGCCACCTGACGAGCGCCCAGGATGTAGGTCAGGAACGGCACCAGCAGCATGCCCCCTCCAATGCCCAAGAGTCCCGCCAGAAAGCCTGTGGCCAGGCCGAGCACACCGAGTTCAACAATCAGCAAGGGATCGAGCATGGCGGGATATCAGGAAACAAAGGACAACAGAGCACGCGGAGAGCCGCGAAAATGCCCTGTCACAGACGCAGCAGCAGGTGCTTGCAATGACAGGGCATGGGGAAGAGGGTGTCTGCGAATACCACCGAACTCTCATCCTGAACCGGGGGTTCAGGTGGGCGAGGGCAGCCTGGCGTTGGGTTCATCTGACGCGAGATGATCACGCTCACCGGACGATGTACCAAGCCCGAGCTCAATGAGCATTGGTTCAAGGAAATATAAAGCCCGACAGCTTCGCAGACACGCCAATTGTAGGTGCTGCCAGCGGGCGCTGCGCGCTCGGGGTCATGTAAAGCCCGCAAGCGGCTGTGACGGACGGGCAAGAGGAGCGGTGTGCCTCAGCACACCAAGGACTAGAGAAGGCGTCCGTCGTCGCCCAGAGCGTCGTCCAGACGCTGTACCAAGCTTTGCAGGCGCTGCTGGTCGGTATCCGGCAGCAGGCTTTCCTGGTGCCCCACCACGGGAGCGCTGGCACTGGCAGATGGACTTGCCACGGGCTGTGCTGCAGCCGCAAGGTCTGCGGCTTCGCGGTCGGCGATCTCGAAGGCCAGGTTCAGCGCGGCCAGTACGGCGATACGTTCCCGCGCCCGGACCTTGCCCGCATCGCGGATGCGCGTCATCGCGGTGTCCACGCGCTCCACGGCGTCCAGCAGGCGGCTTTCGTGGCCCTCGGGGCAGGTCAGCAGATAGCTTTGCTGCAGGATCTGCACCTCGATTTGCTTCATTCGGCTTCTTTCGTGAGCGGCGCGGCGGCGGGCAGGCGTTCGAGCAGGGCATCCACCCGGGCGCGTGCTGCGCTCAAGCGGGATTTGAGCGAGTCGCGCTCCTGCGTCAGTGCCGCAACTTGATCAGCCAGCAGGGCATTGGTGCGCTGCAACTCCGCATGTCGCAGCAGCAGGCGCTCCACGCGCTCGGCGATCTGGTCGGTGGGGGACGGTATTGCCATACAGCCTTGGATTGTAGGCGGTGTGACACCGAGCGGTCCCTGGCCCCAAGCTGCGGTGGTGTGCAATGCGCAACAGATACAAGTGCATTGTCGGCCGCGTGGGTGCCATGCGGAGTTGCCCGCTTGATCTGGCGCGCTGGGAGCAGCTTGTAAACGGTCGTAAAATCCCGACGTTGGTGCTCGCGGTGTGGTTCACATGCCGCAGTTCAACGGGAAGCAGGGAGGCGCCGTACCACCGGTACGCGCCCAGCCTGCGCTGCCCCCGCAACGGTCAGCGGACGAATCACCTGATTCTCTCTCCATCCATAAGCCACTGGGCGCCTTGAACAAGCGCCTGGGAAGGCATTGGGGGGGTGTTCCGCCAGCCCGGATACCGGCCAACACGGTGGCTGCGTGCGCCCGTTTTTTGGCGCTGCGCGGCTGTATCACCCACATGCTGGCGGGAGGCCGGCCCGGGTTGTTTGTTGACCTTGATCCCCATGAAAATCCGTACCCTTCGTGCGCGCCCTGTGGCGTCGTTGCGCCTGCCCGCCCCACGCCTGGCCCTGCTGTCACTGTTGGCTGGCAGCGCCTGCGGCGCTTTCGCACAGACCGCCCCGGCCACCGGCGAGCTGCTGGCGCAAAACCTGCGCGCACCGTCGTTGTCTGAAACGGTGGTGGCAGCCACGCGCACCCCTCAGCCGCTGGCCGATCTGGTGGCCGACATCTCCATCGTGGACCGCGAAACCATCGAAAGCAGTGGCGCCACCGGTCTGGCCGACTTGCTGGCCCGTCTGCCCGGTGTGGAGTTCTCGCGCAACGGTGGCCCTGGCACCACCACTGGCGTGTTTTTGCGTGGCGCGGAATCGCGCTTTACTGCGGTGTACATCGATGGGGTGCGCATCGACTCTCAATCCACCGGTGGCGCGCCCTGGGAGAGCATTCCGCTGGGCCTCATCGACCGCATTGAAGTGCTGCGCGGTCCGGCAGGTGCTGTCTATGGCTCAGACGCCCTGGGCGGCGTGGTGCAGATCTTTACCAAGCGCGGTGAAAACGGCACGGCGCCTTACGTGGGCGTGGGCGTGGGCAGCCACAACACCACCAAGCTCGAAGCAGGGATCAGTGGTGCCAGCGGCACGCTGGACTACGCCCTGGGATTGGCGCGTGATGACAGCAAGGGCTTCAACGCGCGCCCCATCGCTGGACAGAACCCCGACCGTGACGGCTACCGCAGCACGGCAGGCCACGCGCGGGTAGGCCTGCAGGTGAATGCAGTGCATCGCCTCGAAGGCACCCTCATGCTGAACGACACCAACAGCGGCTACGACAGCGGCCTGGGCAAGGACGACCGCAACCTGCACACCATGCACGCGTTGGGTCTCAACTGGATCGCGCAGTGGAGCAGTGCCTACAAGACGCGCTTTTCGATCACCGACTCGCGCGACGAATACGAAACCCGCCCCTCGCCGTACCTGAGCGACACGCGCCTGCGCGGCTACTACTTCCAGAATGAATGGCGCCAGGGCGCGCACCTGGTCACGGCCGCGTTGGAGCGCCGTGAAGACCGCCTCGAAAACGCCCCCATCGATGCCAAGCGCTCGCAGGACGCGCTGGCCCTGGGCTACGGCTACAACGCTGCAGGCCACACCGTGCAGCTCAACCTGCGCCACGATTCCGACAGCGAGTTTGGTGGCAAGAGCACTGGCAGCGTGGCCTATGGCTACGCCATCACCCCGCAGTGGCGCGCCACGGCGTCGGTGGGCACGGCCTTCCGTGCGCCCACGCTGTACCACCGCTTCAGCGAATATGGCGTGGCCACGCTGCGCCCCGAAAGCAGCCGCAATGCCGAAGTGGCGCTGCGCTACGCCCAGGGCAACAGCACCTTCTCTGCCACGCTGTTCCGCAACCGTGTCAGCAACCTGATTTCGTTCTCTGGCCCAGGCACATGCCTGTCGGACTTTGGCTGCTACGCCAACACGGCCCGGGCCGAGTACAAGGGCGTCACGTTTGCGGGCTCGCACCGCGTGGGCGATGTGCAGTTGCATGGCTCCATCGATCTGCAACGCCCGCGTGACCTGGACACCGGCAAGCAGCTCGCGCGCCGCGCCAAGCAGCACGCCACCTTCGGCGCCGACACCCGCCTGGCGGGCTGGACCGTGGGCGCCGAAGTGCAGGCATCAGGCCGCCGCTTCGACACCGTGGCCAACACCAACGTGCTGGGCGGCTACGCGCTGGTCAACCTGTATGCCAGCACCCGCCTTGCACGCGACTACACGCTGCTGGCGCGCATCGACAACCTGGCCGACAAGGACTACCAGCTGGCCCGCACCTACGCCACCGCAGGCCGCACGGTCTACGTCGGTGTGAAGTGGGCACCTCAATGAAGCCCCTCCTGAGTCGCTGCGCGCCTTCCCCCCGGAGGGGGAACGCCACCCGTGGCCTGGCGGGGCCAGTTCCACGGTGGCACTGGCTTGGGGCGCGCCAGTTTCGTCGGCCGCTGGGTGAGTACCGCACTGGGGGTGGGGTGTGACACGCTGTCCCGCGCTGCTGATTGCAGCCCCGGCCTCGGGACAGGGCAAGACCACCGTCACCGCCGCCCTGGCGCGCCTGCACACACGCCAGGGGCGGCGCGTGCGGGTTTTCAAGTGCGGGCCGGATTTTCTGGACCCGCACTGGCACCTGCTGGCCAGCGGGGCGCCGGTGCACCAGCTCGATTTGTGGATGAACGGTGAGGCCGACTGCGCGCAGCGACTGCACGACGCCGCCGTCGAGTCGGACCTGATCCTCATCGAAGGCGTGATGGGCCTGTTTGACGGCAGCCCCAGCGCGGCCGACCTGGCCCGGCACTTTGCGGTGCCGGTGCTGGCGGTGGTCGATGCCTCGGCCATGGCGGGCACGTTTGGCGCGCTGGCCTATGGCCTGCGCCACTACCGGCCGGGCCTGCCCTGGGCGGGGGTGCTGGCCAACCGCGTAGGCAGCGCGCGCCATGCCGACATGTTGCGTGACGGCTTGCAAGATGCCGACGACTGGATGGGCGCGCTGATGCGGGTGCAGCTAGGCAATGCGCCTTTAGCCGCCAAGGCCGGTGCGGCGCTGCTGCCCGAGCGCCACCTGGGCCTGGTGGCTGCGCACGAGCTGGACGACAGCCTGCAGCGGCTGGACGCAGCGGCCGACGCGCTGGCTGCTACGCCGCTGGGCCAAATGACGCTGGAGGACCTGCAGCGCTGGGCCGTGGACTTTCCGGCGCCTGCATCCACGGTTGCCGTGCCTGCTTTGCTCGCAGGCCGTACGGTGGCCGTGGGGCGTGATGCGGCGTTCTGCTTCATCTACGCTGCCAACGTGCAATGCTTGGAGCAGATGGGCGCGAGCGTGATGTTCTTCTCGCCCTTGCACGATGCGGTGCTGCCCGATTGCGACGCGGTGTGGCTGCCCGGCGGTTACCCCGAGCTGTACACCGCGAAGATCGCGGCCAACACCGGGATGCAAGCCAGCCTGCGCGCCCATGTGGCCGCAGGTAAACCGCTGTGGGCCGAGTGCGGCGGTATGATGGCGCTGTTCGATTCCATCACGCTGGCCGATGGCAGCGCGGCTCCGCTGTGGGGCCTGCTGCCGGGCCGCGTGACCATGCAAAAGCGCCTGGCGGCCCTGGGGCCGCAGCAGCTGACCGTGGCAGGACATACGCTGCGCGGCCACACCTTCCACTATTCGACCAGCGACAGCAGCGCTCCCGTGGTGTCCCGCACGGCGCGGCCCCACGAGGCGGTTGCGCCGGATGCGGGTGAGGCTCTGTACCAGCAGGGCAGCATCCATGCCAGCTATTTCCATGCGTGGTTCCCGTCCAGCCCCGAGGCGGTTGCGCATCTGCTGGGCGGCCAGAGCAAAGCATGACATCCGCGTCACACCCCATCACTACCGAGCTCATCCTGGGCGGTCAGAAAAGCGGCAAATCCCGCCGCGCTGAGCTGCTGGCTCGCGACTGGCTGGCCCGGTCCGCCGACCACCGCGCCGTGCTGATCGCCACCGGGCAGGCCTGGGACGACGAGATGCGCGAGCGCATCGCCCGCCACCAGCGCGACCGCGCCGAGCGCGTGCCAGGTTTGCAGACGGTGGAAGAGCCGCGCGATGTGGCCGCTGCCGTTGCGCAGCACAGCGCGCCGCAAACCCTGGTGGTGGTGGACTGCCTCACGCTGTGGCTCACCCACTGGACCATGCCCCTGGGGTTCGAAACCATGGATTTGGAGCAAAAACAGGCGCAAGCGCTAGAGTGGAATGCCCAGGCTGCTATGTTTTTGGAAGCAATTCGGCAGTCCCCCGGGCCCGTTGTTCTGGTGGGCAACGAAATTGGCCTGGGGGTCATCCCGATGGGGCGCGAGGTGCGCGCCTTTGTCGATGCGCTGGGCATGCTCAACCAGCAGGTGGCGCAGGTGTGTCCACGGGTCACGTTGATGGCTGCCGGTCTGCCTCTCACTTTGAAGGAACCCTGCTGATGAAACCAACCCCCGTGCGCCGCATCCTGTGGGTCATCGCCATTCTGGTGCTGCTGGGCCTGCTGATGGCCGGCCTCGCGCGTGCGCAGCCGGTGCACATCCGGGACGACCGGGGCCGCGAGGTCTCGCTGCCCCGGCCCCCGCAGCGCATCGTCAGCCTGTTGCCCTCGTTGACCGAAAGCGTGTGCGAACTGGAGCAATGCCACCGTTTGGTGGGTGTGGACCGCTACTCCAACTGGCCGGAGGCCGTGATTGCCAAGCTGCCCAAGGTGGGGGGCGGGCTGGACCCGAGCATCGAGGCCGTCGTGGCACTCAAGCCCGATGTGGTGCTGATGTCCGTCAGCTCGCGCGCCAGTGACCGGCTGGAGGCGCTCGGCCTCACCGTGGTGCAGCTGGAGCCCAAGACGCATGCCGACGTGCGCCGCGTGCTGGGCGCTGTCAGCGACCTGCTGGGCGTGCCCCGCGCGCAAGGCTCCGACCGCCTCTGGCGTGTGATCGACGCGGGCGTGCTGGCGGCTGCACAGTCCCTGCCGCCCAAGGCCAAAAATGTGCGTGTGTACTTCGAGGTGAGCCGTGGGCCCTATGCAGCGGGCGAGGCGTCGTTCATTGGCGAATCGCTCACCCGGCTGGGCGTGCGCAACGTGGTGCCGGCGTCGCTGGGGCCGTTTCCGCGCCTGAACCCAGAGTTCGTGGTGCGCGCCAACCCCGACATCATCATGATCGGCAACCGCAGCATGCAGGCCATGGTGCCGTACCCCGGCTGGGCTTCCATGCGTGCCATCCGCGAGAACCGGCTGTGCGTGTTTGGCCCCGGCGATTCCGATGTGGTGGTGCGCCCTGGGCCGCGCATGGCCGAGGCGGCCCGCATCATGGCGCGGTGTCTGGTGGACAAAGCGTCATGACCAGCATTCCGATCGACTTGCCCACGGGTTCCGCCAGCCGCCGTGCCGCATGGTGTGCCGCCTGGCTGTTGCTCGCCAGCGCGTTGCTGGCGGTGTGTGGCGCCAGCGTGGGCAGCACGGGCTTTGACAGCGTGCTGCGCATGCACGGTGACCCTGTGGCCTGGCAGATCGTGTGGGACATCCGCCTGCCGCGCACGGCGGGTGCGTGGCTGGCGGGGGCGCTGCTGGGCCTGTCGGGCGCGGTGGCGCAGGGGCTGTTTCGCAACCCGCTGGCCGACCCGTACCTGCTGGGCAGCGCCTCGGGCGCAGCGCTGGGCGGGGCGGTGGCCATGGCGCTCTTCGGGGTGTCGCCGGTGGCGGCGCAGTGGATGGCCCGTATCGGCATCACGGGCATGGCATTTTTGGGCGCGGCGGGGGCGGTGGTGCTCACGCTGCTGCTCGCCAAGGGCGTGCAGCACACGCTGCGCTTGTTGCTGGCGGGGGTGATTGTGGGCGTGGTGCTGGGTGCGCTGCGTGACCTGGTGGAACTGGCCTCGCCCGACATCCTGCAGGCCATGCAGGCCTTCACGCTGGGCAGCACGGCTTTTGTGGGCTGGGCGGCCTGCTTGCTCATGGCCGTGGCCTGGGCGCTGTGCTCGGTGGTTGCCTGGATGCTGGCACGTGCGCTGGACGGCCTCACGCTGGGCGAGGCCACGGCCGCCAGCCTGGGCCTGCCGCTCATGCCCATGCGTGTGGGGCTGGTGGCTGCCATGGCGCTGGCCACGGGCACGGCGGTGGCGCAGACGGGGCTCATCGCCTTTGTGGGGCTGGCGGCCCCGCACCTGGTGCGTTCCATCGTGCGCGTGACACACGAACGGCACATCGTGCTGTCCAGCCTGATGGGCGCGGTGCTGCTCATGGCGGCCGACATCCTGGCGCGCTGGCTGCTGGCGCCGCAGGAGCTGCCCGTGGGCGTCCTCACGGCGGCCCTGGGCGGCACCTATCTGCTGTGGCTCATGCACCGGCGCACCTCGCAAGGGGGCGCACTATGAAATCAATAGCTATCAGTGCAAATGGAATAAGCGCCAGCATCGGGAATCGCTCGATATTGCAGGGCATTGACCTGCAATTGCCCGCCGGGCGCTGGACCAGCATCGTCGGCCCCAACGGCGCGGGCAAGTCCACCCTGCTCAAGGTGCTGGCGGGCCTGCTGCCGCGTGTGGCGGTGCAGGGCGACGTGTTGTTGCTCGGCCGCCCGCTGGCGCAGATTCCTGCGCGCGAACGCGCCCGCCAGCTCGCCTGGCTGGGGCAGAACGAAGGCTCGGCTGACGACCTGACCAGTTATGACGTGGCCATGCTCGGCCGGCTGCCGCACCAGGCCTGGCTGGCACCGCCGGGTGCGGCCGACCACGCAGCGGTGGAGCAGGCGCTGCGCACCACGCAGGCCTGGGACTGGCGCCACCGCCCGCTGTCGCAGCTGTCGGGCGGCGAACGCCAGCGCGTGCTGCTGGCCCGCGCCCTGGCCGTGCAGGCGCAGGTGCTGCTGATGGACGAGCCCCTGGCCAACCTCGACCCGCCGCACCAGACCGACTGGCTGCACACCATGCGTGCACTGGTCGATGCGGGGGGCACGGTGGTCAGCGTGCTGCACGAGGTGTCGCTGGCACTGCAGTCCGACGACATGGTGGTGATGGCACAGGGCCGCGTGCTGCACCAGGGCGCCTGCGATGCACCCGCCACGCACGCGGCGCTGGAGAGCGTGTTTGACCACCGCATCCACGTGCGGCATCTGGATGGCATGTGGATGGCGCTGCCATCGATGCAGCGCAAGCACAGCCAATGAAACAACACATGGATTGAGGGAGTGGAAGCATGAACATCGAATCGGGTTTTTCGCAGGTCGCGCAGTCGTTGCTGTGGCCGGTGCTGGTGCTGGTGGGGCTGGCGTTTGTCTACGCGTTGTGGTCGGGCGGCGCCACGCTCATGGAGGCGTGGCAGCGCTGGCGCCAGCCGCAGTACCGTTCGCTGCGCGTGGCTCCGGGTTTGTCGATGGAAGAGCTGGAGCTGCAACTGGTGCGCCAGGTGGAGCCCGTGCGCCTGCTCAGCCGCCTGTCGCCCATGCTGGGGCTGATCGCCACGATGATCCCACTCGGCCCCGCGCTGCAGAGCGTGGCGGCGGGCAACGGCCAGCAGGCGCTGGCGGTGTTCAGCGGCGCCTTTGCGGGCGTGGTGCTGGCGCTGGCTGCCGCGTCGGTGGGCCTGGTGGTGTACTCGGTGCGCCGCCGCTGGCTGCTGGCCGAACTGCTGGTGGTGCGCAAGGAGCGCGGGGTGGCGCAATGAGCTTGCGCCACTTGAACGTCCTGGCAGAGGACGACGACGACCCGATGCTGTCGGCCGTGAACCTGGTGGATGTGTTCCTGGTGCTGGTGGTGGCGCTGCTGACGGCCGTGGCCGTGCAGACCCAGACCAGCGCTCATGAGAGCGTCACCATCATCCGCAACGCGGGCCAGCCCGACATGGAAGTGGTCGTGCGCGAGCAGGGCAAGGAAGTGCGCTTCAAGGGCGCTGGCAGCGCAGCGCAAGGGCAGGGCGTGCGTGCGGGCGTGGCCTACAAGCTGGAAGACGGCAATATCGTCTACATCCCTGAAACGGGCGCTGCTCCTGCCAGCGCTTCGGCCGGTGGCGCGGGTGGCGCCGCCGCGCCGGCACCCGCCAAGCCATGACGGCGCTGATCCTGCGCGCGGCACTGTGGTGCCTGCTGCTGGCTGCGCCGCTGGTGCAGGCCGCACAGTCTGCGCCCGTGTTGCTCTGGCTCACGTCCGACATCACCACCGCCCCGCGCACGGCCATGGTGCAGCGCCTGGCCTCCGACGCGGGCCTGGGCTTTGTGCACATCGATTACCCGCTGGCCGGCCCGGCGGTACTGGACGCGGCCCAGGCCCAGAAGCTGGAGCGCGCACTGGCAGGCGCCGCCATGGTGTGGGTGGATGCCCCGCATGCCAGCGTGGAGGCGCGCTTGCGCCGCATGGCGGGGCCGCAACTCGATGCGCGTGCTGTGCGCACCCTTGGCCGCGTGGTCTGGGTGCCTGCGGGCACGCCCGCCGTCGACCTGTCTGCGCTGGATGCGCCCGCCCGTATGGTGGCCTACCTGCAGGCCGGTGGCCCGCGGAACCTGAAGAACGCCATTGCCCTGGCGCGTGCCACCGTGGCGGGTGCTGCCATGCCTGCCTTGCCCGCGCCCGACATCCTGCCCCCCCGGGGTATCTACCACCCCGACGCGCCCCGCCTGCTCCCCAACGCCGCCGCGCTGGAGGCCTGGCGCCAGGGCCAGCCCGCGCTGCGCAGCCTGCCCGCCGTGGCCGTGCTGGTGCACCGCCACCACTTCATCGACGGCAGCACGGAGTGGCTCGATGCCTGGCTGCGCACCTTCCGCCAGCAGGGCCTGTTCGCCTATGCCGCCTTTGGCCAGCAGGTCACGGCGCAGACCCTGGCCGAGGTGCTGGAGATGCCCCCCGAGAAAGGCAGCGGCCCCGGCCGCCTGAACGCCTCGGCCCTGGTGCTGCACCAGCTCGTGCCCCAGGCCGCTGCGCTGCAGCCGCTGTTGGCCCGCTGGGGCGTGCCGCTGCTCGGCACGCAGCCCTACCGCGCGGGCGATGCCGCCGCGTGGGAGGCCAGCGACACGGGCCTGTCGCTGTCCGATGTACCGTTTTACCTGGCGCAGCCGGAGGCAGCCGGCGCCATCGACCCGGTGCTGGTGGCCGCGCACGGCGCCGAGGGCAAGGATTTCCGTATCATCGAACGCCAGGCCCAGGCCGTGGCCGCCAAGGCGCGGCGGCTGATTGCGCTGCAGACCAAACCCGCTGCCGACAAGCGCCTGGTGGCCATGGTCTACAACTATCCGCCGGGCGGCACCAACTTCGGCGCCTCGTTCCTCAACGTGCCGCGCAGCCTGGAGCAGGTGTCGGGCGGCCTGGCCCAGGCGGGCTACCGCACCCAGCAGGTGCCCGAGCAGGGCTGGATCGATGGGCTCAAGCCGCTGCTGGCCGCCTACTACCCCGGTGCTGATGTGCGCGCGCTGCTGCAAAGCGGGCAGGCCGCCGCGCTGCCGCTGGCGCGCTACGAGCAGCACCTGGCCACGCTGCCCAAGGCCGTGCGCGAGCGCATGAACGCGCACTGGGGCGCGCCCGAAAAGAGCCGCTACGTGGTCGAGTGGCAGGGCGAAAAGGTGTTCGTCATCCCGCGCCTGCAGGTGGGCAAGCTCTCGGTATTGCCCCAGCCCCCGCGCGAGGAAACACTGCGCCTGGGCCAGAACCCGTTCATGCACAAGAGCAAGGCGCCGCTGTCGCACCATTACCTGGCCGTGTACCTGTGGGCGCAGCTGGAGGCCGACGCGCTCATCCACTTCGGCACCCACGGCACGCAGGAATGGGCCGGTGGCAAGGCCCGTGCGCTGGATGTGCACGACGACGCGCTGCTGCCGCTCGGAGACCTGCCCGTGGTCTATCCCTACATCGTGGACAACCTGGGCGAGGCCCTCACGGCCAAGCGCCGGGGCCGCGCCGTGCTGGTGAGCCACCGCACGCCCGTGTTCGCCCCGGCAGGCTTCGAGGCGCGCATGGCACACATGCACGAGGTGATGCACGAATGGGAAACCGTGGACGAAGGCCCCACGCGCCGCGCGCTCGAAAAGCAGCTGGTGGCGCAGTTTGTGGAGCACCAGTTGCACCGCGACCTGGGCTGGAGCGCCGCGCGCATCGCGGCCGATTTCAGCGGCTTCCTTGAAATCCTGCATCCCTACCTGGACCAGCTCGCGCAAAGCTCGCAGCCCAAGGGCCTGGCCGTGTTCGGCCGCGTGCCCGCGCCCGAGCAGCGGCGCGAGACCATCTTGCAGGCGCTGCGCAAGCCGCTGATCGAGGCGCTGGGCGAAGACATCGACGAAGCCTTCCTGATCAAGCACGACGCGGTGCTGGCCGCGCGCCCCGCGCGCTGGCTGGAAGTGGCGCTGACCGATGCGCAGGCCGCCAGCGTGCTGGACCTGCGCCCCGTACTGCCTGACGCGCCGCCCGCACAGGACGGCTTGGTGCGCGCCGAAGACCATGTGCCCAACCGCGCCGCGCGCAAGCCCATCGACACGCCCGCGTTGCTGCAACTGGCCCAGCGCGCACAGGAGCTGGAGCGCCTGCTGGCCACCGAAGGCGAAATGCCCGGCCTGCTCGCGGGGCTGGAGGGCCGCTTCCTGCCCGCAGCCTACGGTGGCGACCCCATCCGCAACCCCGAGAGCCTGCCCACGGGCCGCAACCTCACGGGGCTGGACCCGAGCCGCTTGCCCACGCGCCAGGCCTATGCCGTGGCGCAGACGCTGTTCAACGACTGGTTCAAGGACTACCAGGCGCGCCATGGCGGCCAGGCGCCAGAGCGCATGGCGCTGTCGCTGTGGGCGGGCGAAACGCTGCGCCACCAGGGCATCATGGAAGCGCAGGCGCTCGTGGCGCTGGGCATGCGCCCGGTGTGGGATGACTCGGGCCGCCCGGTGCGGGTCGAGACCATTCCCGCCGATGAGCTCAAACGCCCGCGCGTCGATGTGCTCATGAGCATCACCGGCTCGTACCGTGACCAGTTCCCCGCGCTGATGGCGCTGCTCGACCGCGCGGTGGCCCAGGCCGCCACGGCCGAGCCCGGCAACGTGATCGCTCGCAATACCGCGCAGATCGGCCAGGACCTGCGCAAGCAAGGCGTGCCCCGCGCGCAGGCCGAGCAACTGGCGCGCGTGCGCTCGTTCGGCAATGCGGTGGGCGACTATGGCACCGGCCTGTCGGACGCGGTGCAAAGCGACGGCCTGCAAACCAACGATGCGCGCCTGGGCCAGATGTTCCTCGAACGCATGAGCCAGCCTTATCTGGAGGGCGAGCCGGTGACCGGCGTGGCGGGTGGTGTGGCGGCCCAGGCATTGGGTGCCCACCTGCGCCGCACCGATGCCGCCATCCTGTCGCGCAGCTCGCACCTGTATGCCATGGTCAGCTCGGACGACCCGTTCCAGTACCTGGGCGGCCTGTCGGCCGCAGCCCGCGTGGCTGGGCGAGCGCAGGGGCTGGAGCTGCATGTGGCCCAGCTGCAGGATGCAGGCGAGCCCACCACCGAGACTGCGCAGCGCGCCATTGCGCTGGAGATGCAGTCGCGCTACCTGCACCCGGGCTGGCTCCAGGCGCAGAAGGCCGAGGGCTATTCGGGCACGCTGCAGGTGCTCAAGGCCGTGCAGTTCGCCTGGGGCTGGCAGGCCGTGGCGCCCGACACGGTGCGCAGCGATCATTGGCAAAGCTTTTATGACGTGCTGGTGCGCGACAAGCACCAGCTGGGCCTGCCCGAGTGGCTCAAAGAGCATCCGCAGGCCTATGCCCAGTCGCTGGAGCGCCTGGTGCAGGCGCAGCGCCAGGGCTATTGGCAGGCCGATGCCGACACGCAAAAACAACTGGCGCAGATGTACCAGGAGCTGACGCGTGCCGCGCCGCTGGCGGCCGAGCTGCCCAGCGTGCGCCGCTGGGTGGAGCGAGCGGCGCGTGGTGAGTCCGTAGAGCTGACCCCGCCTGCAGGCATGGCCATTGCCGCGCCGCAGTCGCCAGCCCTGGCCGCGCCACAGCCTGCGCCCCCCGCCGCTGACCTGCCCGCGCCGCCCGCCCAGGCAGAAGCACCACCCTCTGCGCCCGCCGTGCCTACCATGGGCGTGTTGCTGGAGCGGCAGCCCGAGCCGACCCCTTCTGACAGCGCCACCGAACCCAGCCCCGTGGAGCGCATGGCGGGCATCGTGGCCCTCCTGGTCATGGCCCTGGTGGCGATGGCGGGCGCCGCGTGGCAGGCGCGCCGTCCGTCCTCGCTGTCTTCCCCGTTGCAACCGGCCGGCGTGTGATGCCCGGTCTCTCTGAAAGAATCGACACCATGCAGATCGAAACCCCACCCACCGAAAAACGCTACGAAAAACCCGAGGGCGAACGCCGGGGCCTTGTCATCGTCAACACCGGCGACGGCAAGGGCAAAAGCACGGCCGCCTTTGGCCTGGCGCTGCGCGCCCATGGCCGGGGCAAGGCCGTGAAGATCTTCCAGTTCATGAAGGTGCCCACCGCGCGTTTTGGCGAGCACCGCATGTTCGAGCAGATTGGCCTGCCCATCGAAGGCCTGGGCGACGGCTTCAGCTGGAAGAGCAAGGACCTGGAGCACTCGGCCCAGCTCGCGCGCGACGGCTGGGAAAAGGCGCGCGCCGCCATCCTGTCGGGAGAGCATTTTCTGGTGGTGCTGGACGAGATCACCTACCCGCTGATCTACGGCTGGCTGCCGCTCGACGGCGTGTTGCAGACCCTGCGCGATCGGCCCAAGGACGTGCACGTGTGCCTCACCGGCCGCCGCTGCCCCCCCGAGATCATCGAGCTGGCCGACACCGTGACCGAGATGCAGCTGATCAAGCACGCGTTCAAGGCGGGCATTCCCGCGCAGCGCGGCATCGAAGACTGAGCCATTGTGTCCGAGCACTGGTCCTTGCTACTGCTCCCTGGCCTGGGCTGGCCTGCGGCAGCGGTGTGGATGGGAGTGCCGCTGCTGGCACTGGCCATTGACTGGTGGTTGGGGGAGCCGCCCGCCCGCTGGCACCCGGTGGTGTGGATGGGCACGGCCTTGCACTGGGGGGGCGAGCGGGTGGCCCCGCTGACGCCTGTGGCACAGGACTTTCGGCGTTTTTGGCTGGGGGCGCTAGTGTGGATTGCCTTGGCTGCTATTGTTTTGATAGTTTCCTGGTGGTTGCAGCACCTGGCGTTGACGCTGATGGGCTGGCTTGCCCTCGGCATGCTGGCGCTGCTGCTCAAGCCCCTGCTGGCCTGGCGCATGCTGCACGACGAGGTGCTGGCGGTGGAGGTGGCGCTGGGCCAATCGCTGCCTGCCGGGCGTGCGCAGCTGGCCCGGCTGGTGAGCCGGGATGTAAGCGCGCTCACCGCCGTTCAAGTGCGCGAGTCGGCCATCGAGTCGCTGGCCGAGAACCTCAACGATTCCGTGGTGGCGCCGCTGTTCTGGTTTGCGCTGCTGGGCCTGCCGGGGGCTGCGCTGTACCGCATGGCCAATACGGCCGACGCCATGTGGGGCTACCCCGGCATGCGCAGCGGGCGCTACTGGCAATGGGCGGGCAAGTGGGCGGCGCGGGCGGACGATGTGCTGTCGTGGGTGCCGGCCCGCATCACCGCCTTGTTGCTGGCGGTGGTCGCCAGGGGACTGCCGTTCGCTGCACTGGCCCGCCAGGCACGCAAGACGCCATCGCCCAACAGCGGCTGGCCCATGGCGGCCATGGCACTGGCGTTGAACGTGCGCCTGGCCAAGCCCGGGGTGTACACGCTGCACAGCAAGGGCCGCCGGGCGGGGCCGCTCGATACGCGGCGCGCTGCACGCCTGGGCATGCAGGTGGTGCTGGCCATGGTGCCCGTGGTGGCGGGCCTGCAGTTGCTGGTGCTGGTGGTGTTTGCCTGGGCGCATGCATGAGCTCGCCGCGTCGTTTCTCTGCGCCCACGCCGTTGCACGGTGGCCCGGACGCCGCGGGCGTTCCGGTGTTTGATTTCTCGACCAACAGCAACGCCTGCGGGCCATGCCCCGAGGCGCTGCACGCCGTGCAGGCGGCCGACGCCACGCGCTACCCCGACCCGGCCTACACGGCGCTGCGCGAGGCCCTCGGCGCCTTCCATGGCGTGGTGCCGGGGCGCATCGCGCTGGCGGCCAGTGCCAGCGAGTTCATCCACCGCATCACCGCGCTGGCCGCACAGCAGGGCGCGGTGCAGGTGGCCGTGCCGCCACACAGCTATGGCGACTACGCCCAGGCCGCGCAGGTGCGCGGGCTGGAGGTGCTGCGGGGCGGCGGCGCCGCAGCGGGCCTGCAATGGGCGTGCGAGCCCTCGAGCCCTCTGGGTGTGGAAGATCCTTCGTTGCGCGGTTGGCGACAAAGCGATGCCGACGTTGCCTGGCGTGTGCTCGACTGCGCGTATGTCCCCCTGCGGCTCGGCGCGGAGGGCGCATGGGCTGGCGCGCCGTCGCCGCTCATGCCCTCGGCCTGCTGGCAGCTCTGGACCCCCAACAAGGCCCTGGGGCTGACGGGTGTACGTGCCGCCTATGCGATTGCGCCGCCAGACTGTGAAGAGCAGGCGCTGGGGCTGACGGCCCTGGCGTCTTCCTGGCCTGTGGGTGCCCACGGCGTGGCACTGCTGCAGGCGTGGACGCAAGCCACCGTGCAGCAATGGCTGGTGCACAGCCTGCGCACTCTGGGCGATTGGAAGGCGCGCCAGCAGACGCTGTGCACCGATCTGGGCTGGGCTGTGCACGCGGGCAGCCTGGCCAACTATTTCTGCGTGCAGCCCGCTACCCACACGTTGCAGAGCGATCTGGCTGCGCTGCGCGCCAGTGGCATCAAGCTGCGCGATGCGGCGTCGTTCGGCCTGCCGGGCACGGTGCGCCTGGGGGTGCTGGCGCCCGCCGCACAAGATGCGCTGCGGGCCGCATGGCAGGCCGTCTTGGGCCCTGCGGGCCGTACCATCCCGCATTCCATCGGATCGAGGGAGACCTTGTGAGAACCATCACCGTCAATCGCTACGTCACGCCGCTGCGTGAAGGTGGCTCCATGCCCGCCATCGTCGAAGGCGACGACCTGGGCACCTACGTGCTCAAGTTCCGTGGCGCAGGGCAGGGCGTGCGCGCCCTGCTGGCTGAAATGATCGCGGGTGGCATCGCCCGTGCGCTGGGCCTGCCCGTGCCCGACATCGTGCTGGCCCTGCTCGACCCCGCCCTGGCGCAGACCGAGCCCGACCCGGAGATCCAGGACCTGGTGCGCGCCAGCGGTGGCCTGAACGTGGGGCTGGATTACCTGTCGGGCGCGCTCAATTTCGACCCGGCGGTGGATGTGGTGTCGGATGATTTCGCATCACGCCTCGTGTGGTTCGACGCGCTGGTGGGCAATGTGGACCGCACCGCGCGCAACACCAATCTGCTGATGTGGCACCGCCAGCCCTGGCTCATCGACCACGGTGCGGCGCTGACCTTTCACCACGCCTGGAACGGCACGGTGGCCCTGCCCGCCAAACCTTTTGCGCCCATTGCCGACCATGTGCTGCTGGCCCGGGCCACGCTGCTCGCGCAGGTGGATGCCGAGCTGGCCGCGCGCCTCACGCCCGAGGTGGTGGCGGGCATCCTGGCCGAGGTGCCCGACGAGTTTTTGGTGCTGGCCGGTGCAGATCACGAAGAAGGCCTGCTGACCGCTGCCCCTACCCACCGCCAGGCCTATGTGGACTACTTCTGCGCCCGCCTGGCCGGGCGCGCCACCTGGGTGAATGCACTGAAGGAGGCCGCCGATGCACGTGCCTGAGGTGTATGACTACGCCATCGTGCGCGTGGTGCCGCGCGTGGAGCGCGAGGAATTCATCAACGCGGGCGTGATCCTCTCGTGCCAGCGCACCGGCTTTCTCCAGGCTGCCATCGCGCTCGACGAGGCGCGCCTGCTGGCCATGGACCCGCACGCCGACATTGACGCCGTGCGCCGCCACCTGGCCGCCATCGTGGCCATCTGTGCGGGCGACGAAGGCTGTGGCCCCATTGCGCGCCTGCCGTACCGCCAGCGCTTTCACTGGCTCACCGCCAAACGCAGCGCCATCATCCAGACCTCTCCCGTCCACACGGGCCGCTGCACCGATGCGGCTGCAGCACTTGAACACATCATGGACCGCATGGTCCGCCCACTGCCTTGACTGAAAACTCTGCTCCCCAATTGGCCCGTTGTGTGATGGTGCTTGGCACCACCAGCGGCGCGGGCAAAAGCTGGCTCACCACGGCGCTGTGCCGCTACTACAGCAACCAGGGTCTGAAGGTTGCTCCGTTCAAGGCACAGAACATGAGCAACAACGCACGTGTGGTGTCGGGCCCTGCGGGTGTGATGGGTGAAATCGGCAGCGCCCAGTATTTCCAGGCCCTGGCTGCGCGTGCCGAGCCTGAGGTGCGCATGAACCCGCTGCTGCTCAAGCCCGAGGCCGACACGCACAGCCAGGTCGTGCTGATGGGGCAGGTGAGCGCCGAGCTCACCGCCATGCCCTGGCGCGGCCGCAGCGAAAAGGTGTGGCCGCAGATCGCCGCGGCGCTGGATGCACTGCGCGCCGAGAACGACGTGGTGGTGATCGAGGGCGCCGGTTCGCCCGCAGAGATCAACCTGCACGCGAGCGACATCGTGAACATGCGCGTGGCCCGCCATGCCGATGCGCGCTGCCTGCTGGTGACCGACATCGACCGGGGCGGCGCGTTCGCCCACCTGTATGGCACCTGGGCGCTGCTGCCCGAGGACGAGCGCGCGCTGATCCAAGGCTTTGTGCTTAACAAGTTTCGCGGCGATGCCAGCCTGCTGGCGCCTGCGCCGCAGATGCTGCAAGACCTCACGGGTGTGCCCACCGTGGCCACCATCCCCATGCAATGGCGCCATGGCCTGCCCGAGGAGGACGGCGTGTTTGATGACCGCACGTTGTCAGCGGGCGCGGTGCACACCACCGTGGCTGTCATCGCCTACCCGCGCATCAGCAACCTCGACGAGTTCCAGCCACTCAAGAACGTGCCCGGCGTGCGCCTGATCTGGGCGCGCAGCCCGGCCGACCTGGCGGGCCTCAAGCCCACCGACTGGGTGGTGCTGCCGGGCTCCAAGGCCACCGCTGCCGACCTGGCCTGGCTGCGCGCGCAAGGGCTGGACCAGGCCATTGCCCATCACGCGGGGCAGGGTGGCACGGTGCTGGGCGTGTGTGGCGGCCTGCAGATGCTGGGCGAGGCATTGATCGATACCGCAGGCATCGACGGCAATGCGCCGGGCCTGGGCCTGCTGCCGCTGGTCACCACCTTTGAGGTTGCCAAGACCGTGCAACGCACCCAGGCGCAGTTTGGTGCGGTGTTGGGGGCCTGGGCCGCGCTGGCGGGTGTGTCCGCCACGGGCTACGAAATCCACCACGGCCGGACCGCCCAGCACCCCGCCATGGCTGCCAAGGGCGATGTGGCGCGCGAGGTCATCCCCGGCATCGCCTGGCAGAACGCGGCAGGCAACGTGCTGGGTGTGTACCTGCACGGCCTGTTCGAGGACGCTGCGGTGCTGCACGCGCTGTTTGGTGCCCAGGTGCCCACGCTGGACGGCGTGTTTGACGGCCTGGCGGGTTTTCTGGGTAGCAGCTTCACACCGGGCGTGCTGGATGCATTGGTGGCGCGGTAGGAAACCGGCTACTGTGATGCGCCGCAGCTCCTCACAGCCGTTCGCAGTGGCAGGCGAGGGTGGTGTACGGAAAGCGCACGGTGTCCTGCCCGCGCAGCGCGAGGTGCCGCTCTATCAAGGCCTCGATCTGCGCGCGCACTGCGGTGCGTTCGGCATCGGGCAGGGCTGCAATGAAGCTGATCGACATGAATCGGTCCACGATGACCTGCTGGGGTGGCCCCACATGCTCGTGGATCAGCCGGGTCTCGACCAATGGGCCGAAACCGGGGTGTGGAAAGGGTTTGCGCCAGTCGCCCTTGTAGAAGCGCGGGGCATCGCCCTCGTGGGGCGTGATGATGGTGGTGAGCTCCGCCACCCAGTCCACCGACTCATCGCGCACATTCCACACCAGGCCCAGCTTGCCGCCCGGCCGCAGCACGCGGTGGAATTCGTCCAGGGCTTCGCGGGTGGCAAACCAGTGGAAGGCCTGCGCACAGACCACGGCATCCAGCGTGCCGGATGGCAGCGGAATGGCTTGCGCCGTGCCCGCCACGGCGCGCACCTTGGGCAGTTGCAGGGCGTCGATCTTGGCGCGCATGGCGTCCACGGGCTCCACGCCCACCACCGTGGCCCCGGTGGTCGCAAGCAGGGCGGTGAACTTGCCGGTGCCCGCACCCACATCGGCCACCTCGCGGCCGGGGCCCAGGCCCAAGGCCTGTGCCAGCCAGGCCGACAGCGCCGCCGGGTAGTCCGGCCTGCCGCGCGCATAGGCCTGTGCCTCTTTTTCAAAACCCTGCTGTGCCGCTTTGTGCACGGCGTTCCTTGTGTTTTCCATCACCATGACCTCACCTTTCGCAATTCCATCCGTTGCTGACCTGCATGATGCCGCGTTGGCCAACCGCCTGCAGCACGTCATTGACCACAAGACCAAGCCCCTGGGCTCGCTGGGCCTGCTGGAGCGCCTGGCGATGCGCCTGGGCGCGATTCTGGGCACCGAATCCCCCGTGCTGCACGCTCCCCAGATGCTGGTGTGCGCGGGCGACCACGGCCTGGCCGCGCGGGGTGTGTCGGCGTTCCCGAGCGATGTGACCTGGCAGATGGTGGAGAACTTTCTGGCGGGTGGGGCGGCCGTGAGCGTGCTGGCGCGCCAGCACGGCCTGGGCCTTACGGTGGTGGACTGCGGCGTGGCCAAGCCCATTGTTGCGCGCGATGCAGCGCCCGGCCAGCCCCGCTTGTTGCTGCGCAAGGTGGCAGCCGGCACGCAGGATGCCTCCGTCGGCCCGGCCATGAGTGCCGAGCAATGCGCCCAGGCGCTGGCCAACGGGGTGGAGGTGGTGCGTGGGCTGCCGGGTAACGCCTTGCTGCTGGGCGAGATGGGCATTGCCAACACCTCGGTGGCATCGCTGCTGCTGGCGCGCCTGGCGGGGTTGCCGCTGGCCGAGGTGACGGGGGCGGGCACCGGGCTGGATTCTGCAGGCATCGAACGCAAGCGTGCGGTGCTGCAGCAGGCGCTGGACGCCAATGCCGGCGCCACCAGCCCGTTGGAGGCTCTGGCTGCCCTGGGTGGCTACGAGGTGGCCACGCTGGTGGGCGCAGTGCTGCAGGCAGCGGCCGAGCGGCGCGTGATTGTGGTGGACGGTTTCATCACCAGCGCGGCCGTGCTGGTGGCCAGCCGCATTGCGCCGCAGGTGCTGCAGCGCTGCGTGTTTGCCCACCGTTCGGGCGAACGGGGCCACAGCCTGATGCTGGCGCAGATGCAGGCAGAGCCCTTGCTGGACTTGGGCCTGCGCCTGGGCGAGGGGTCGGGCGCGGCGCTGGCCTGGCCGTTGCTGCAATCGGCCTGCGCCGTGCTGCGCGAGATGGCGAGTTTTGAATCGGCTGGCGTGGCGACGCAGACGGCCTGAGCCGCCCTGCTTGGGCAGGCTCTAGCCCACGACGGTCTGGTTGCGGCCTTCTTCCTTGGCGCGGTACAGCGCGGCGTCGGCGCGGGAGAGCATCGCGTCCAGGGTCTCGTGTGACCCGGACCAGCTGGTCAGCCCGATGCTCACCTCGCAGTCCAGCGGGTGCCCCGAGGCCAGCGTGGCGTGGATGCGCTGGGCCACGGCCAGAGCCGCTTGCGCGTCGGCTCCCGGCAGCAGCACCAGAAATTCCTCGCCCCCGTAGCGGCCCAGGCGGTCAGCGCGGCGCAGCACCTGGCGGGTGCGCTCGGCAAAGTGCACCAACACTGCATCGCCGTGCTGGTGGCCCCGTGTGTCGTTCACCGCCTTGAAGTTGTCCAGGTCCACCATCATGATGGACGGACCGCCGCCGTAGCGCTGCGCGCGCTCCAGCTCGTCCTCGCAGCGCTGCAGCAAGGCACGGCGGTTGAGGGTTTGGGTCAGCGAGTCATAGGTGGCCAGGTGCTCCAGCTCGGTGCGCAAGCGGTCTGTGGCCATCAGCACCGCGCCAATGGACAACATCAGCACGGTGAGCGCATAGGCACCGATGTACAGGGTCTGGAACAGCGAGGGCTCCATCAGGTCGTTGCCCGCGTGCCCTGCCAGTATCGAACCCAGCCTGACCCCCAGTACCAGCATGTGCAGGCCCAGCATCACCTCCACCAGCCGCACCGGGAAGTTGCGCCCTCCGTGGCGCAGCATGAAGCGCAGTTGCGCGGCGTACAGCGCCCCCATCACCACGGTGAAAAACCCCACCCGCACCGCATAGTTGGGCCACCCGTAGGTCAGCCAGGCAAACACCACCGTGGTGCCGGCCATCACCCAGTTCCAGGTGCGCCAGGTGGCGTGCTGGCCCATGAACTGGCGCGTGCCCATGTAATAAGTGACCGAGCCCAGCACCAGCAACTGGTTGGCCAGCACCAGGCCCAGCCAGTCGGGGATGGCGCCACGCGCGCCAAACAGCACGGTGGACAGCAGCCACAGCAATGGCGCCGCCGCCCATCCGCCCACGCCCCGGATGCTGGGCGGGTAGTGCCGCCGCATGAACAGCAGCACCAGGGCCATGACGGCAGACATGAAGCCCGCCAGGGCGATCATGGAGCGCGGGTCGAGGTTCGTCATGCGGCAGGCAAGAGGAGAGGGAGGGACGTGCCTACGTAATAAATTGTTTCAAAGGCGAAGCCAGTATAGCCACGCACCCGCAGTGCTCAGCGCTGTTTCGGTGCATGGTTTGCCCGAGGTTGGACCAGGGGCAGCGCGGGTGTGGACCGGTATGGGGCGGCAATGTGCGCCGTGTTGGTGCATTTTGTATGCAAAGTTCATAAAACATTGTGTACAAAGTTGGCATGGGCCTTGCGTAGGGCATACGCCATGCAAAGCACCCACCCTGCGCCCGCCTCCGCCGCCATTGAAATCGTGGCGCTGACCAAACGCTACGCCCCAGGCAAGCCCGCCGTGGATGCGATCAACCTGCGCATTGCCAGCAGCAGCTACTGCTGCCTGCTGGGGCCTTCGGGCTGCGGCAAGAGCACCACGTTGCGCATGATTGCCGGGCACGAGTCGGTGACCAGTGGTGACATCCTGCTGGAAAACCGCAACATCACCGACCTGCCCGCCGCCGCGCGCGGCACGGCCATGATGTTCCAGAGCTTTGCGCTGTTTCCGCACCTCTCTGCGCTGGACAACGTGGCCTTCAGCCTGAAGATGAAAGGCGTGGCCAAGGCCGAACGCCAGGCCAAGGCGCGCGACCTGCTGGAGCGCGTGGCCCTGGGGCACCTGGCCGAGCGCAAGCCCGCAGAACTCTCCGGCGGGCAGCAGCAGCGTGTGGCGCTGGCGCGGGCCCTGATCACCCAGCCGCGTGTGCTGCTGCTCGACGAGCCGCTGTCCGCGCTCGACCCCTTCCTGCGCATCCAGATGCGTGCCGAGCTGCGCCGCTGGCAAAAGGAGCTGGGCCTGACGTTTATCCATGTGACCCACAGCCAGGAAGAGGCCATGGCCCTGGCCGACACCATGGTGGTGATGAACCACGGCGTGATTGAGCAGGTGGGCAGCCCGCACGAGGTCTATAACCGGCCCGCCAGCGAATTCGTGGCGCGCTTCATGGGCGGGCACAACGTGATCCACACACCCGAAGGCAAGGTGGGCGTGCGCACCGACCACCTGCAGATTGCCCCCGCCAGTGCCGAGTTGCCCTGGGGTGCCCAGCGCATGCAGGCCGTGGTGACCGATGTGGAATACCAAGGCACCTATGTGCTGGTGGGCCTGCAAAAGCACGGCGCAGTTCTGTCGGCCAACGCCACGGCGGCGTATTCGGTGATGGTGTCCGAGGCCGCCTTTGCTGCGCAGCCCTACCAGGTGGGGCAGGGCGTGCAACTGCACTGGACGCCCGACCAGGCGCACCCGCTGTCCGTGCCCGCTCCCGCAGTGGCCGTCGCCGCCTGACCGCGCCGCCGCTTTACCTCTTTTTCCACCCGTCCCCTTCCGCAACCCAAGGAGTTTTCCCATGTCCGATGCTTCCCGTGCTGATTCCCCTGTTGTTGTCTCCGATGCCACTGGAGTGGCGCGCCGCTCGTTGCTCAAGGGCACGGCGGGCATCCTGGCCGCTGGCATGTTCCCGGCCGTGCATTCGCAGGAAAAGATCGTGCTGCGCTACCTGGGCACGGCGGTGAACCAGGACAAGGCGATTGCCGAGAAGTTCAAGGCCGACACCGGCATCGAGATCCAGTACGTGGCCGTGACCACGGATGACGTGACCAAGCGCGCCGTCACCGCGCCCAACAGTTTTGACCTGATCGACACCGAGTACTTCTCGCTGAAAAAGATCGTGCCCACGGGCAACCTGAAGGGCATCGACACCAAGCGTATCAAGAACGCCGACAAGATCACCACGCTGTTCACTACCGGCATGGTGGCGGGCAAAGCCGTGGGCGACCAGGGCACCGCGCCCAAGAAGGTGATCTACCTGGAAGGCGAAAAGTCCAAGAAGTTCGCGACCGCGCCCACGCAGTTCATGAGCCTGATCCCCACCGTGTACAACGCCGACACGCTGGGCATCCGCCCCGACCTGATCAAGCGCCCCATCAACTCCTGGGCCGAGCTGCTCAACCCCGAGTTCAAAGGCAAGACCGCGATTTTGAACATCCCCTCCATCGGCATCATGGACGCCGCCATGGTGGTCGAGGCCATGGGCCTCTACAAGTACCCCGACAAGGGCAACATGACCAAGAAGGAGATTGATCTCACGATCAAGACCCTGATCGAGGCCAAGAAGCAGGGCCAGTTCCGCGCGCTGTGGAAGGACTTCAACGAGTCGGTGAACCTGATGGCATCGGGCGAGGTGGTGATCCAGTCGATGTGGAGCCCGGCTGTGACGGCCGTGCGCACCAAGGGCATCGCCTGCAACTTCCAGCCCCTGAAGGAAGGCTATCGCGCCTGGGCCGCCGGCTTTGGTCTGCCCGCCACGCTGAGCGGCCGCAAGCTCGATGGCGCCTACGAGTTCATCAACTGGTTCCTCGACGGCTGGGCCGGTGCCTACCTGAACCGCCAGGGCTACTACAGCGCCGTGCTGGAGACCGCCAAGTCCAAGATGGAAGCCTACGAGTGGGCCTACTGGATGGAAGGCAAGCCCGCCACGCAGGACATCAAGAGCCCGAATGGCGATGTGCTGGCCAAGGCCGGTGCAGTGCGCGACGGCGGCAGCTACGAGTCGCGCATGGGCGGCATCGCTTGCTGGAACGCGCTGATGGACGAGAACAACTACATGGTGCAGAAGTGGAATGAGTTCGTCGCGGCGTAAGGAGTGCACCCCCTGAGGCGCTGCGCGCCTTCACCCCTCTCTCGACCCGCTGCGCGGTTCGGGAGGGGGACGCCCCCGGTGCGGCGGGGCGGCCCTTGCACGGGGGCACTGGTCTTGGGCAGCGTCAGTCTCAAGAGCAAGCGCCGAACGGTAGACCTTTGAATTCATTGATTGCAAACACCATGAGCACGACCACACAGTCCTTACC
Source organism: Acidovorax delafieldii (assembly GCF_007993815.1). Lineage (GTDB taxonomy): Bacteria > Pseudomonadota > Gammaproteobacteria > Burkholderiales > Burkholderiaceae_C > Acidovorax > Acidovorax delafieldii. Next base: position 4,467 of record NZ_VJWE01000014.1, on the reverse strand, counting down.
TGCTGCAGCTGTCCCCGGCCGCAGCATTGCCGCCTGGTGGCAGGCTGCGCCGTTCACGCTGGTGTTCGCGCTGTTTTTTCTGATTCCGCTGGCGCTGATCGTGATGGTCAGCTTCTGGGACTTCAATGAGTACGAGCTGTTGCCGGGCTTCACGTTCAAGAACTACGTGTCGATCTTTGCGGGCTGTGGCGATGCGTCGGAGGGCCTGTGTGTCACGCTCAAGACGTATTACTCCACGCTCAAGTTCAGCTTTCTGGTGTGGCTGATCACGCTGGTGATCGGCTTCACCGTGGCCTATTTTTTGGCCTTCCATGTGCGCTCTTCGGGCATGCAGACCCTGCTGTTCGTGCTGTGCACCATCCCGTTCTGGACATCCAACGTGATCCGCATGATCTCGTGGGTGCCGCTGCTGGGGCGCAATGGGTTAGTGAACCAGACCTTGATGGGCATGAACCTCATCGAGACGCCCGTGGAGTGGCTGCTGTTCTCGGATTTCTCCGTGGTGCTGGCCTTTGTGCACCTGTACACCATGTTCATGATCGTGCCCATCTTCAACAGCATGATGCGCATCGACCGCAGCCTCATCGAGGCCGCCAGCGACAGCGGCGCGAGTGGCTGGCAGACGCTGTGGAACGTGATCGTGCCGCTGTCGCGCACCGGCATCATCATCGGCTCGATCTTTGTGATCACCATCGTCATGGGCGACTTCGTGACCATCGGCGTAATGGGCGGGCAGCAGATTGCATCGATTGGCAAGATCATCCAGGTGCAGACGTCCTACTTGCAGTTCCCGCTGGCGGCGGCCAATGCCGTGATCCTGCTGGCCGTGGTGCTGATGATCATCTGGGGCCTCACACGCCTCGTCGACATTCGCAAGGAGCTGTGAGATGAAAGTCCGTGAATCTCGTCCCGCCAGCTTCTGGCCCCTGGCCATCTTCTTTGCGCTGTTCGTGCTGTTCATGTACGGGCCGATGTTCGTCATCTTCATCCTGAGCTTCCAGGGCCCCGAGGGCGGGCTCACCTTCCCCATGCGCGGCGTGTCGCTGCACTGGTTCGCCAAGCTGGCCGAAGGGCTGGGTGTGGTGGACATTGGCGCGGCGCTGTGGCGCTCGCTGGGCCTGGGCGTGGCGGTGATGCTGTGCACGGTGGTGCTGTCGGTGCTGGCGGGCCTGGCGTTTCGCAAGCGTCTGGCGGGCGGCAACACGCTGTTTTTCATCGTGGTGGCCAGCCTCATCATGCCGTCCATCATCGTGTCGCTGGGCATCGGGCTGGAGTTCCGGCTCATCGACAACGGCATCAAGGCCGCGCTGGAATGGCTGGGCATGGAGAGTGCGCTGGAGGGCTACGGCACGTCGCTGGGCCTGTTCACCTCGGCCCTGGGCGCGCACCTGACCTGGACGCTGCCGTTTGGCCTGCTCATCATGTTTGCGGTGTTCAACCGCTTCAACCCTGCGTACGAAGAGGCAGCACGCGACCTGGGGGCCACGCCCTGGCAGGGCTTTGCGCATGTGGTGCTGCCGCTGATTGCGCCTTCGGTCGTGGGCATTGGCATGTTCGGTTTCACGTTGAGCTGGGACGAAATTGCCCGTACCTCGCAGGCCATTGGGGACGTGAACACGCTGCCGCTGGAGCTGCAGGGCCTGACCAGCACGGTGACCACGCCGTCCATCTACGCGCTGGGCACGCTGACCACCGTGGTGTCGTTCGTCGTCATGGGCATCACGCTGGCGCTGGTGTGGGCATTGGGCCGCAGGCGCAAGGGCCGTTCGGGGTAAAAACGGCACCCTTATGACGACCACCCTCCCCAAGCCCCGGCGCGCGCGCGCTGCGGTCACCGAACCGCCCGTGCAGCCCGACACGACGGGCCAGCTCAGCGACAACGACATGTACGACCGCATGGTGTCGGCCATCCTCGACCACCGGTTACCACCCGGCACCAAGCTGGTGGAGGACAAGCTGGCGGCGGCTTTTGGTGTGTCGCGCACGCGCGTACGGCCCGTGCTGGTTCGGCTGGCCAACGAGCAGGTCGTCACGCTCACACCCAACCGGGGCGCATCCATTGCCCAGCCCACGCCGCAAGAGGCGCTGGAAGTCTTTGAAGCCCGCCGCCTGCTGGAGCCGCGCCTGGTGGAGCTGTTCATTGCCAACGCCACCGACGCCGACATTGCCGCGCTGCGCACCTGCATCGACGACGAAGAGGCCGCCCGCGCCAGTGGCGACATGCGCCGTGCCATCCGCCTGTCGGGCGACTTTCACCTGCACATCGCGCAGGCGGCCGGGCACCAGACGCTAGGCCGCATCCTGCGCGAGCTGGTCTCGCGCACCTCGCTCATCCTGATGACCTACAGCCCCAGCCATGCCCAAACCCGCGAAGAGGCCACGGCCTGCGGCTGCCGCGAGCACCGGGCGCTGATCGACGCCATCCGCCTGCGCGATGCGCGCGATGCGCCCCGGCTGATGCTGGCCCACCTGGCGCGGATCGAGTCGCAGCTGGAGTTCACGCCGCCTGCGGCAGAGGCGCCCGATCTGGCGCGGTTGCTGGGCGGGGTCTGACGGTTTTTTCACACGCTTGCCCATGCGCCAACTGCTCGTCATCAACCCCAACATGTCGGCCCATGTCAGTGCCTTGCTGCAGCGGCATGTGCAGGGGGCTGCGGGCTCGCATGTGGCGGTGCGCACGGCCACGGCCCGCTTTGGCGCACCGTACATCGCGTGCGAGGCGAGCTACGCCGTGGCGGCCCACGCCGCGCTCGATGTGTGGGCGCATGAGATCGCACAGCCCCAGACCCCGCCCGACGCGGTGCTGATCGGCTGCTTTGGCGACCCCGGCCTGATGGCGCTGCGCGAGAGCAGTCCGGTGCCTGTCACCGGCCTGGCCGAAGCGTCATTCATCGAGGCTGCGCGCCACGGCCGCTTTGCCATCGTCACCGGCGGCGAGCGCTGGGGCCCCATGCTGCAGCGGCTGGCCCAGGCGCTGGGCCACGCCCACGCACTGGCAGGCATCCACACCGTGGCGCCCACCGGTGCCCAACTGGCCGCAGACCCCGAGGCGGCGCGCGCATTGCTGGCCCAGGCCTGCCGGGATGTGGTGCGGCAGATGGGGGTGCAGGCCGTCATTTTGGGTGGGGCGGGGCTGGCAGGCATGGCTGCCGCCGTGCAGCCGCAGGTGTCGGTGCCCGTGATCGACAGCGTGGTGGCCGGTGCCACCTGGGCGCTGCGCGCGCACCCCGTGCCGCCGGAGCGCAAGGTGGCGGGGTTTGATGTGGCCTGGGTGGGGGTGTCGCAGGAGATGGCGGCGCTGGGCACCCGCTGCGTTGTCTGACCCGGCCTTGCAGGCTGGCGGTTGCGCAAGGGCTCGAAATCTCTGCCAGAGCGCAGGTTTTGAGTGTTTTTGGGCTCTTCTAGCGAATGCTAGTGACGCCTTGACTCCCCATAGCCGCCTCCAGCACCAGTGCGGGCTGCGGCCCCATGGGGCCTGATCGGTCCAACATCCTGAACCAGCCCAGGTACGAATCAAGGTATTTCGTTGCAACGCCCTTGAAGCGCTGCATCCACCCGCGCAGCCTGCTGACATAGGCATTGACGTTTTGAACATGCCAGGGGCCTCTCACACGCCTACCCCGGCTCACGTTCACCGCCTGGTGCTGCACGCCCAGGGCCCGCGCAGCGCTGGCCAGTGTGACGCTGCCGTCGGTGCATAGGATGGTGTCTGGTGGCAGCAAGGGTTTGAGTGCAGTTTGCACACTCACCGCTTGGTTCGTCTGCAGGATGAGGTTGGCCGTTGCTCCGGCCCGGTCTCGCGCCATCAGCACCGGGGTGTATTCCAAGCCCTTGCAGCCAGCCAGCGCCTTACCGCCGCGTCGGCGAGGACGACGCAGCAAGCCTCTGTGTCCCTTGCAGGAGGCCAGGAAGTAAGACTCATCGGCCTCGGCGATGCCCACAAGCTGGCGTGCCTGCACGCTCTTGGGGCAGGCCAGGAAGCGGTGGCGCCAGCGAAAGGCGGTGCTTTGCGCCACACCCAGGCGCAGGGCCACCTGGTTGAGTGAGAGTCCTTCGCTCAAGACCTGCGCCTGGCCCATCCACTTATCCCGCAGATGCAGGCGTGCCAGCGGTGTTCCAGTCAAGGCGTTGAAGGTGCGCGCGCACTGGCGGCACTTGAAGCGTTGCAGCCCGTTGGCCGAGCCATTCTTGACAAGCTGCGGGCTGCCGCAGTGCGGACAGGTTCGGTGGGCGCTGCCATGTGCTTCTACAACGGCGATGGCTTGACTGTGATCGAGCAGCGCCTGCAGGCAGCTTGCCAGTTGCTGGCGCTGGTGGTGCGTCAGCTGGGGCAGGCTGTGGATCAAGCGCGTCATCTGTTGCTGTCGCATGGCCTTCTCCTGGGGCAGACGCAAGCGCGTCATGCTGGGGAGATGGGGGCGTAGCGCTACGGTTAAAGACTCATCACTAGCATTCGCTAGAAGAGCC
>NZ_VJWE01000013.1 GCF_007993815.1 Acidovorax delafieldii | reverse complement strand
CGCTGTCGGCCATGTCGTCACGGCTGCGTGGTGTGGTGAGCGAAGTGCGCCAGGGGGTGGATTCGGTCTCGTCGGCGTCGGTGGAGATTGCCAACGGCAACCACGACCTGTCGGCGCGCACCGAGCAGACGGCCTCCAACCTGGAAGAGACGGCAGCGAGCATGGAACAGCTCACGGCCACCGTGAGCCAGTCGGCCGACACGGCCCGCCAGGCCAACCAGCTCGCCGGCACGGCAGCCCAGGCCGCAGCGCGGGGTGGCGAAGTGGTGGGCCAGGTGGTCACCAGCATGCAGCAGATCACCGACAGCAGCCGCAAGATCAGCGACATCATCGGCACCATCGACGGCATCGCCTTCCAGACCAACATCCTGGCGCTGAACGCAGCGGTGGAAGCCGCCCGGGCCGGCGAGCAAGGCCGTGGGTTTGCGGTGGTGGCCAGCGAAGTGCGCAGCCTGGCGCAGCGCAGCGCCGAGGCGGCCAAAGAGATCAAGACCCTGATCAGCGCCAGCGTGGAGAACGTGGAATCGGGCTCGGCCCAGGTGGCGCAGGCAGGGCAAAGCATGCAAGAGATCGTTGCCAGCGTACAGCGGGTGAGCGACCTCATCGGCGAGATCACGGCCTCCTCGACAGAACAGCGCGATGGCATCGCGCAGGTCAACCAGGCCGTCACACACCTCGATCAGATGACGCAACAGAACGCGGCGCTGGTGGAAGAGTCCACGGCGGCAGCTGCCTCGATGCGTGACCAGGCACAGCACCTGGCGCAGGTGGTGTCGGTGTTCAACGTGGGAGCGGTGGCCACCCGGGCGCCGGCAGCGGCGCCCCGCGCCGCAGCATCTGCCCCCGCACCACGGCCCGCCGTGGCCAAGGCAACGGCCAGCGCGCCCCGTGTGGCGTCGGCCGCCGCGCCGAAGGCCCCTGCGCCCGCCCCGGCGCGCCTGCCTGCGGCCAAGGCCCCCGCCCCAGCAGCCAAGGCAGCGGCGCAGGGTGGCGATGACGATTGGGAGAGCTTCTAAATCGATAGCGGCCAGCGCATGACCATCAAGCGCTAGCGGCTATTTTTTGTGGTCGGTATTCCGTCCGAATTGACAGCAAGGCAGCGTGAGCTGCCTTTTGTTTTGGTGCACCTTGAAAGGATTCTCCGATGCCCTTGGTCAACATCCGCCTTGCGCGCCGCGACCTGCCGACTACCGCAGCCCAGAAAGCCGCCCTGATTGCGGGCGTGACCCAGCTCATGCAGCAGGTGCTGGACAAGCGGCCGGAAAGTGTCACCGTCATCATCGACGAGGTGGACCCCGAGAACTGGGGGCAAGGCGGAGAGCCGGTGACCGTGATCCGCCAGCGAAGCAAGGGGCCGACGCAGGCTTGAGCGGTGGCGCACTACACCTGCGCGCCTTCGACTAGGAACTGCACCTTGCGCTCGCCCTTCCACTCGTTCACATCCAGGCGGAAGGCCAGCAGCACCCGAGCAGGCAACTGCTCGGTGTGGCCGAACCAGATGGCATCCACGGGGTTGCCCTGGTGGATGAGCTTGAGCGACAGGTGGTTCTTGGCCTCGCCCACCAGGCGCTGGCTCACGATCTGCACCTCTTCGCTGAAGGTGGGGGGCGCAAAGCCCTGGCCCCAGACCTCGCGGTGCAGCGTGTCCACGATGTCGGCGCGGCAGTATTCGGGGGCCAGCGGGCCGTCGGTCTCGATGCGGCGGGTGAGGGTGGCGGCGTCCAGCCATTCCTGCGCCACCTGGGCAAAGGCCTGCTCGAACACGTCGAACGATTCCTCCGCCACCGTGCAGCCCGCCGCCATGGCGTGGCCGCCGAACTTGAGGATCACGCCCGGGTGGCGTTTGGCCACCAGATCCAGCGCGTCGCGCAGGTGAAAGCCGGGGATGGAGCGGCCCGAGCCTTTGAGCTCATGCTCCTTGCCCGGCGCGCTGCTGGCCGCAAACACGAAGGTCGGGCGGTGCAGCTTGTCCTTGATGCGGCTGGCCACGATACCCACCACGCCTTCGTGGAAGTCGGGGTCGAACACGCTGATGGCGGGGGGCGGCTCTTCGCTCTCGTCGAACAGGCTCTCGGCCATCAGCATGGCCTGCTCGCGCATGCCTCCTTCGATCTCGCGGCGCTCGCGGTTGATGCCGTCCAGCGTGGCGGCCAGTTCGGCAGCGCGGCCTGCGTCGTCCGTCAGCAGGCATTCGATGCCCAGCGTCATGTCCGCCAAGCGGCCGGCAGCGTTGATGCGTGGGCCTAAAGCAAAGCCAAAGTCGAAGGTGGTGGCCACGGGTGCCTTGCGGCCGGCGGCGTGGAACAGGGCGGCGATGCCTGCGGGCATCTGCCCCGCGCGGATGCGCTTCAAGCCCTGGGCGACCAGGCGGCGGTTGTTGGCATCCAGCTTGACCACGTCAGCCACGGTGCCCAGCGCCACCAGGGTGAGCAAGGGGTCGAGCTTGGGTTGCGTGGCGGCGTCAAACACGCCACGCGCACGCAGCTCGGCGCGCAGCGCCAGCAGCACATAAAACATCACGCCCACCCCGGCCATGGACTTGCTTTCGAACGGGCAGCCGGGCTGGTTGGGGTTGACGATGGCGTCCGCCGCAGGCAGCTCGGGGCCAGGCAGGTGGTGGTCGGTCACCAGCACCTGCAGGCCCAGCGCCTTGGCCTCGGCCACGCCGTCCACGCTGGCGATGCCGTTGTCCACGGTGATGAGCATGTCAGCGCCCCGCTCGGCCACGCGGCGGGCGATCGAGGCGGTGAGGCCGTAGCCGTCGGTCACGCGGTCGGGCACCAGGTAGTCCACGCTCTGGGCGCCCAGCAGCCGCAGGCCGCGCACACCCACGGCGCAGGCGGTGGCGCCGTCGCAGTCGTAGTCGGCCACGATGATGAGCCGTTGGTTCTGCGCCATGGCATCGGCCAGCAGGCGGGCTGCGGCGTCAATGCCCTTCAAGCCATGGTCGCCACTGGGCGGCAGCAGGCGGCCCAGGCCATCGTCCAGCTCGTCCTTGGCCCGCACGCCACGCGCGGCGTACAGGCGCGCCAGCAGCGGGTGCACGCCGGCCTGCTCCAGCGCCCAGGCGGCGCGGGGCGGAATGTCTCTTGCTATTATTTTCATAGCTGCACCAGCATATTCGACCAGCGCATGGGGCGAAAAAGACCTTGAAACCGCTGTGCAAGGCTGCGTGGAGCGGTGTGGAAGCCCAGCGCATTGCGTTCGCCGCACAGGGTCAGCTGCACGGGCGTGCCGCTTTCGGCCCGGCGCAGCAGGTCGGCCACGGGGCCTGCGTCCAGCGCGGCCCAGGCGCTGGCCCAGGTGCGCCAGTCGTCGTGCAAGGCGGCGTCCCGCAGGGTGGTGGGCATATGGGGTGGCACTGTGCCACGCGGTGGGCCGGCCAGTGCGCCCGTGCCATGCACCCAGAACGAGTTGACGATGGGCAGCCCGCGCGCTGAGCGCTCGTCGTTGAAGGCGTGGGTGTACAGCAGCATCTGCATCTCGCTGTGCAGGCGGTGCAGGGTGCGGGCTTGTTTCGCATCGGGCATCCAGGCGCGCACGTCGCGCAGCAGCACACGCTCCAGCGACGCGGTGGCCAGGTCGGCAAACAGCGGCCCGCTGGCCAGCCAGCGCGTGGGCTGGTCGTAGTGCAGGGTGATGCCGTCCTCGGCAAACCAGGGCGCCACGATGGCCAGCAGCGCGCGGGACGCGGCTTCGTCCAGCCCCAGCTGTTCGGGGTCGCGCAGGGTGACGTGGTCGGTGCTGACCTGCCACTGGCAGGGCGTGACGAAGGCCCAGGCCTCGCCGTGGGTCGTCAGGCCTTGCTGTTGGCGGTGCCAGGCGGCCCAAGGGATGCGGCCGTCCTGCGCGGGCAGGCCCAGGGCGCGGGCCAGGGCGCGTTCATGGGGGACAGAGAAGCTGGTTTCTTCGCCGCTGTCGCTCTGGGCGGGATGGGGGCTGAGCCGGGCCAGCAGCCGGTCCAGGTGGGGCAGGGCCAGGCCCTGTTGGGCTTGCTGGCATCCCGGTGAGGCGCTGGCGGCGTAGGGAATGAGCAAATGGGTGGTGTCCGACATGGCTAGAGCGAGTGAAACACTTTTACGTGCCCACGAAAACCGGGGAAAGGCCCGGCAACAAGGCGCAGGACGCGCAGCGGTTGGGATACCGCAAGCGGGCTGCAACGCAGTGGCCGGGCCTTTCCCCGGCTTTCCCGAAGGGTTGGGCCTCCAGGCCAGCGCTCGCGGCGTTGCGGACCTTGCCAAGGCGTCCAGCCTTGGCGGCGGCCCGCGCCTTGCGATCACTGGCCTGGAGGCCCAACGTGGGTATGTAAAAGTGTTTCACTCGCTCTATTGTCCGGGATGCCACAATCGGCCCGTCCCGTAGCGTGCATTCCGCACCGTACAGGCCCTTCTTTCCTAATCCATGCAAATTCCCTACGAACTGGCCCTGGGCTGGCGCTACACGCGCGCGGGCCGCGCCACGCGGCGCAATGGCTTCATCTCGTTCATCTCGGGCGTGTCCATGCTGGGCATTGCGCTGGGGGTGGCGGCGCTGATCATCGTGCTGTCGGTGATGAACGGCTTTCAAAAGGACGTGCGCGACCGCATGCTCAGCGTGGTCTCGCACATCGAGATCTTTGCGCCCCTGGGGGCCGCACTGCCCGACCCGGCGCTCACCCTGGCCGAGGCCAAGAAAAACCCGAATGTGATCGGGGCTGCACCTTTTGTAGCGGCCCAGGCCCTGCTGGCGCGTGGCGAAGACATGAAGGGCGCACTGGTGCGCGGCATCGACCCGGCCCTGGAAGGGGCGGTGACCGACCTGGCTGCCACCAATGAGAAAACGCTGAACCTGCTGGTGCCTGGCGAATTCCGCGTGGTGCTGGGGGGCGAGCTGGCCCGTGCCCTGGGCGTGCGGGTGGGCGACCCGGTGACGCTGATAGCGCCCGCCGGCCAGGTGACGCCGGCAGGCGTGGTGCCGCGCCTCAAGCAGATGACGGTGGCGGGCACGTTTGACTCCGGCCACTACGAATACGACTCGGCCCTGGTGCTGCTGCACCATGAGGACGCGCAGCGCATCTTCCGCCTGGAAGGCCCCACGGGTGTACGCCTCAAGCTCAAGGACCTGCACCAGGCCCGCGAGGTGGCGCAGCAACTGGCGCAGTCCCTGAGCGGCCAGCTACTGATCCGCGACTGGACGCAGCAGAACCGCACCTGGTTCGCCGCCGTGCAGCTGGAAAAACGCATGATGTTCATCATCCTCACGCTCATCGTGGCCGTGGCTGCGTTCAACCTGGTCTCCACGCTGGTGATGACGGTGACCGACAAGCGCGCGGACATCGCCATCCTGCGCACGCTGGGCGCCAGCCCCAAAAGCATCATGGGCATCTTTGTGGTGCAGGGCGCGATGGTGGGCGTGATCGGTACGCTGGTCGGCCTGCTGCTGGGCCTTGGCATCGCGTTCAACATCGATGTGATCGTGCCGGCCATCGAGCGCGCGCTGAACGCGAGCTTTTTGCCCAAGGACATCTACCTCATCAGCAAGATGCCCAGCGAGCCGCAGAGCAGCGACATCGTGCCCATTGCGGTCATCTCGCTGGTGCTGGCCTTTGTGGCCACCCTGTACCCCAGCTGGCGCGCCAGCCGTGTGAACCCTGCCGAGGCGCTGCGTTATGAGTAACCCCACCCCCTATACCAACAGCCACCCGGTGGTGCTGGAAGCCAAGGGCCTGACCAAACGCTTTACCGAAGGCCGCCTGGATGTGACCGTGCTCAAGGGCGTGGACCTGCAGATCCATGCAGGCGAAACGCTGGCGATCGTAGGCGCCTCGGGCTCGGGCAAGAGCACCTTGCTGCACCTGCTGGGCGGGCTGGATGCACCCACGGCGGGCACGGTGCGCCTGAAGGGCGAGGAGATGTCGTCGCTGTCGGCGGAGCGCCAGGGGCAGCTGCGCAACCAGCACCTGGGGTTTATCTACCAGTTCCATCACCTGCTGCCGGAGTTCAGTGCGCTGGACAACGTGGCCATGCCGCTGCGCATCCGCCGCCTGCCGTTGGCCCAGTGCCATGCGGAGGCGGAGCGGGTGCTGGCGTCAGTCGGTTTGAAGGAGCGGCTGATGCACCGGCCGGCCGAGCTGTCGGGCGGTGAGCGTCAGCGGGTGGCGATTGCGCGGGCGTTGGTGACGCGGCCTGCTTGCGTGCTGGCGGATGAACCTACGGGCAATCTGGACCGGAGTACGGCTGACGGGGTGTTTGACTTGATGCTGCAGTTGGCGCGGGATCAGGGCACCGCATTTGTGATGGTGACGCACGATGAGTCGCTGGCGGCCCGGTGTGACCGGGTGATGAGGCTGGTGTCTGGGGTTTTGGGGTGATTTTGGCTGGATGCGCTAGTGGAATATGTGGTGGTAGCTATTGATTTCGTAGCGTTTTCTTGTGGTTGCTGATTGGATCGCATGCCTGGGTTGAAGGCGGAGGCCGGGAGTCGCCCGGCGAGCGAGTAACTTTCTTTTGCTTCGCCAAAAGAAAGTCACCAAAGAAAAGGCGACCCCCAGCCTGCGACCCCCACGCGGTGCGTGGGGGCAAACCTGCGGCGGCGCGGTCGTGGGGTGCGCCGTGGAACTCACTGCGCTGCGTTGCAGCTTCGTTCAGACATCCACGGCGAGTCAGTGCACGAGGCATGGGCGCTCCGACGCCCATGCTCACCCCGCAACCGCCCCGCCGCAGGCGCAGCCAGCAGGGGGGTGGACAGCCGAACATCCAAACAACCGAACAGCCGGACATCCATTCGGGCCATTGCTGCGCTCGGCCCAGGCTGCGCAGCGCGAGGCGCTTGCGCCCGCGATTCGGGGCCGAGCGCAGCGATGGCCCGTGTGTATGTTCAGCTCCCCGTGCCCCTGTGGATGCGCCGAGGAGCGCAGGGTTTGGCGGATCAGGGCTCGCGTGTGTCTGAGCGACGCGCAGCGGCGCGAGTTGAGCGAGACCCCGCCAAACCCGAGCACCGCAGGTTTCCCCGTAGCGAAGCGCAGGGGACGCAGACAGTGGGGTCGTCTTTCTTTTGGGTACTTTTCTTTGGCGAAGCAAAGAAAAGTACCTCGCCTGCCGGGCGACTCCCGGCCTCCGCCCTTCATCAAGGCATGCCGTTAATCAGGCAAACAGCCCTTTGCACGGAGGGAGAGTGCTTCAAAAAGCATAGCTGCCAGCGCATATCCCACTAGCGCATCCAGCCAAAATCACCCCAAAAAAATCACATCACCCGCCCATACCACCACACCGACAACCCCGCCGCCACCAACGCCAGCACCGCTCCCAACAACGCCAGTAAAGAAGAAATCTCCGTCTCCTTCTTCTCCACCGTCAGCCGCGAGCTCAGCGTCTCGTACACCTTCTTCAAGTCTGCCGCCGTCGCCGCATGAAAGTATTCGGCATTGGTCCGCGCAGCCACGGCCTTCAGGGTTTCTTCGTCCAGCCGTACCCGCATCGACCAGCCCTCAAAGCCAATGGTCTCGCCCTGCACCGTGCCCACCCCCACCGTGTACACCCGCACCCCCCGGTCGGCCGCCCACTTGGCGGCTTCCAGTGGGTCCACGCCTGTGGTGCGCTGACCGTCCGTCAGCATGATGATGGCGGCCGAGTTGTACGAGCCTGGGGCTACGGGCGTGAACGTCTTGGCGGGGTCCTGCTGCTTGCCCAGCTCTTCGATGGGCTTCGGGCGCATGGCCTGGCGGCCGCCCAGAGCGGCGATGTCGATACCCGCATCGGGAAAGATCGTGGCCAGCGACAGCATGATGCCGTTGCCCGTGGCCGTGCCGCGCTGCAGCTGGAAGCTGTCGATGGCTTTCACCAGGTCTTCGCGGCTCTGGGTGGGCAGCTGGGCCAGCTGGGCGCTGCCCGCAAAGGCCACGATGCCCACGCGCACATGGCGCGGCAGGTCGGCAATGAAGGCCTTGGCGGCGTTCTGGGCGGCGGTGATGCGGTCGGGCTCCACGTCGGCGGCGCGCATGCTGCCCGACACGTCCATGGCCAGCATGATGGTCTGGTCCTGCGAGGGCAGGGTGATGACGGCCAGCGGGCGCGCGGCGGCCAGCAGCAGTGCCACCAGGGCCAGCAGGAACAGCGCGGGTGGGATGTGGCGGCGCAGGTGCTGGCCCGGGCCCATGGCCTCGCGCACCAGGGACAGGCTGGAGTAGGTCAGCGCTGTTTTCTTGCGCCGGTGCAGCAGCCACCAGTACAGCAGTACCAAGAGGGGCACAGCCAGCAGCAGCCAGAGCAGGGTGGGCCAGAGAAAAACCATGGTGTGTGTCCTTGGTGGCGAGTACAGCGTGTGCGGCGGGTGATTAATGAATCAATCCATTGATCGGTCAGGCGGCGGCAGCCGTTGCGGCAGGGCCTGCGGATGCCGATGCGGGGACGAGGGGGTTGCTGTGCGCCCGCACCCGGCGCTGGCGCAGGTCCATGAAGCGCAGCAGGGCGTCGACCAGATCGTCGTCGGTGCACAGCTCCAGCGTGTCGGCGCCCGCGCGGGTCAGGCCCTCGCGCAGCGCCGCCTCGCGGTCGGCGGCCAACTGGGCAAAGCGGCGGCGAAAGCCTGCGTCGTGCGTGTCCACCTGCAGTTGCTCGCCGCTTTCGGCATCGCGCAGCGTGACCAGGCCCACTTCGGGCAGCTCCAGCTCCAGCGGGTCGAGCAGGCGCACGGCCACCACGTCATGCCGCTGGGCCAGTTGGGCCAGGGGCTTTTCCCAGCCGGGCGCGCTGATGAAGTCGGACACCACAAATACGGTGGACCGGCGCTTGAGCGTGGCCAGGCCGGTCTGCAGCAGCCGGTGCAGTTCGGTGGCGCCGCCACCCGTCTTGTGCGGTGGCACCGGGGTTTTGGACGGCAGCAGTTTGTGCACCAGGTGCAGCACATGGGCGCGGCTGCTGCGCGGGGGCAGTACGGCATCCACTGCGCGTTCGGCCTTCGGACTGGCACCGCCGTAGAGCACGGCGCCCACTCGGTTGCCGTGGCGGGTAAGCAGGCGCGAAAGCACGGCCACAAAGCCGGTCAGGATGTCGCGCTTGGCGTGGCCTGTGGGGCCGAAGCTGATGGACGGGCTCAGGTCCAGCAGGAACCAGGCCGACATTTCGCGGTCTTCGGTGAACACGCGCACATGGGGGGTGTTCAGCCGCGCGGTCACGTTCCAGTCGATGTGGCGTACGTCGTCGTGCGGCTGGTATTCGCGCAGGTCGGTCAGGTCCAGGCCGCTGCCGCGCATCAGCGTGCGGTAGTCGCCCTGCAGCAGGCCGTCCAGGCGGCGGATCACCTTCCACTCCAGCTCGCGCAGCAGCCGGTCGGCCTGCCCGGGCAATGTGGGCAGGGTGTGCACCGTGGCGGAGGTTGCAGGCGGCTTGCTGTTCATGGCGATGACACCTCAAGCAGCTTTTTGCTCGTGATGCAAGGGACGTGCTGGTGCCGGGATCTTGGCCATGATGCGCTGGATGAGTGCGTCGGCATCCAGCCCGTCGGACAGCGCTTCGTACGACAGCGCCACGCGATGGCGCAGCACATCGGCGGCCAGATCGGTCATGTCTTCGGGCAGCACGTAGTTGCGCCCGCGCAGCATGGCCAGGGCCTGAGCCCCCTCGGCCAGGGCAATGGTGGCGCGCGGGCTGGCGCCGCAGCTGATGTAGCCGGCCAGGTCCTTCAGGCCATGTCGTGCGGGCTCGCGGGTGGCTGCCACCAGCTTCACGGCGTATTGCAGCATCGACGGGTCCACATACACGGTGCGGCATTCGGCCTGCAATGCCGCCAGCTGCGCCGTGGTGGCCACGGGTAGCACCTGCACGGGCACATCGAGCGCGCGCTGGGCGATCACGAATTCTTCTTCCTCGGTGGGGTAGCCCAGCAGCACCTTCATCATGAAACGGTCCACCTGCGCCTCGGGCAGCGCGTAGGTGCCTTCGGTCTCGATGGGGTTCTGGGTGGCCATCACCAGGAAGGGCTCAGGCACCTTGTGGGTTTCGCCTGCAATGGTCACCTGGCGCTCCTGCATCACCTCCAGCAGCGCGCTCTGCACCTTGGCGGGCGCGCGGTTGATTTCGTCGGCCAGCAGCAGGTGGGTAAAGACCGGGCCCAGCGTGGTGCTGAACTCGCCGGCTTTTTGGTTGTACATGCGCGTGCCCACCAGGTCGGCGGGCACCAGGTCGGGCGTGAACTGGATGCGCTTGAAGCTGCCCTGGATGGTGCTGGCGAGTGTTTTCACCGTCAGCGTCTTGGCCAGGCCCGGCACGCCCTCGACCAGCAGGTGGCCCTGGGCCAGTATGGCGACCATGACGCGCTCCAGAAAGCGGTCCTGCCCGACCACTACGCGTTTGACCTCGTAGAGCACCTGTTCCATCAGCGTGGCGGTGGTGGCGTTCGATGCATTGGGCGACGTGCTGGATGACATGGGGCTCCTTGCGATGACGAGTGGAGTGGTGGGGCGGTGTGCGGTCAGAACGGCGGCGTGCCCACGGCGGACGCCGCGTTTTCGATGGGCACTGCGAAGCCGATGCCGATGAAGGTGCGCGCCTGCGTGGGGTTGAGGATGGCGGTGACGATGCCCACCACCTCGCCGTCCATCGTCACCAGCGGGCCACCCGAGTTGCCAGGGTTGGCGGCCGCGTCAAACTGGATCAGGTTGCTGAGCTGGCGCTTGCCCTCGGGCGAAGTGAATTCGCGCTGCAGGCCCGACACCACGCCCGCCGAGGCCGAGGGGCCGATACCAAAAGGAAAGCCGACAGCCACCACATGGTCGCCCGGGCGCAGGTTCTGGGTGGACCGCAGGGTGGCGGCCTCCAGGTCGTCGGGCACCTTGTGGGCCTGCAGCACGGCCAGGTCGTTTTCGGGTTGCACGCCGGTGATGCTGGCCGTGGTTTCCAGTCCGTCGTGGAAGGTGATGCCGATGCGGTCTGAGCCAGCCACCACATGCAGGTTGGTCAGGATGACGCCTTTGTCCACGATGACCACGCCCGTGCCGATGCCGCGCTCGACCTCTTCCTTGCCGTTCTTGCTGCGCCCGTAGCCCACCACGCGCACCACCGAGGGGCCGATGCTCTCCACGGCACGCGCTGCGGCGGAGGGCGGAGTGGTGGTCTCCAGCGTGCGCAGCACCGCGGCGTCGATGTCGTCCTGGGTGATCTTGCGGGCGGGGCTGCGGGTGTTGTGCCAGACGCTGGCTACCAGCAAGGCGGCCAACAGCACCACGATGGTCCACAGGGCAACCAGCTGGCGTTTGAATGCCCGGGAATTCGGGGGCGTGGCGGCTGCGGTGGCGGCGTTCGTCGCTGGCGAATCATCTGCGGGCGGCGCTGTGGAGGCCACGGCTTCGGTGGCATCCACCGCCGCAGGCGTGCGGCTGCGGGCGGGGCGGGAGCTGCTGTAGAGGGCGGGCCGGGGCATCCTGTCACCTTTGCTCGTACACGCCAGGGCCTGGCGCACGCAAATGACAGTAGCACGGTTTGCGGGCAAATGCACATGCAGGGCTACACGGGCCCACCGTCCCCTGCGACCGCAGCCTTTGCAGGCTGCATCGGGCATCATCGGCGCATGACCGCCTGGATCGATACCCACTGCCACCTCGACGCCCCCGAGTTTGATGCCGACCGCAGTGCGGTCCGCGCACAGGCTGCGGCGCAAGGCGTTTGCCATTGCGTGATTCCGGCCGTGGAGCGCAGCAACTGGGACACCGTGCGGGCACTGGCGCACCAGCATGGGGATAGCTACGCGCTGGGCATTCATCCCCTCTACACAGGGCGCGCCGAGGAGGAGGACCTGCAGCATCTGGCCGGGTATCTGGAGCAGCACCACGCCGACCCGCGCCTGGTGGCGATTGGCGAGATCGGCCTCGATTATTTTGTGCCGGGCCTCGACCCGGCGCGCCAGGAGCGGTTCTACCGCGCACAGCTGCAGCTGGCCCGGCGGTTTGACCTGCCGGTGATCCTGCATGTGCGCCGTTCTGCCGACAAGCTGCTCAAGGGCCTGCGGGATTTGCCGGTGCGCGGCGGCATTGCGCATGCCTTCAACGGCAGCCTGCAGCAGGCGCAGGCGTTCATCGGCCTGGGCTTCAAGCTGGGATTTGGCGGTGCGGTGACCTATGACCGCGCCCTGCAGCTGCGCCGTCTGGCCACCGAGCTGCCCGGCGATGCCCTGGTGCTGGAGACCGACGCGCCTGACATTCCGCCCCACTGGCTGTACACCACCGCCGCAGAGCGCGCCGCAGGACAAGCCCAGGGCCGCAACAGCCCGGCAGAGCTGCCTGGCATTGCGGCGGCGGTGGCCCAGCTGCGCGGCCAGCCTGTGCAGGCGCTGGCCGGCAGCACCTGGGCCAATGCTTTGGCCGCGTTGCCCCGGCTGGAAAGGCTGCTGGCAGACGGGCGGCCGTCGTAGGGGGATAGAGAGACCGGCAAGGACGATCAAATGGGAGAAATTGGGGAGTTTGACGCCCTGTGGCAAAGGGCCGACAGCTATCTTTTTTGTGCTGCCAGACGTGGCTGACGGCCCTTTGGGGCCAAAATTGCCCCATGCTTCCAGCCCCTGTTGCAGCCGACCCGTCGCCGGCCTCCACGCCTGACGCCTCCGGCCCGTCCGCGCGCTGGCTGGGCCTGCCGCCGGTGGCAGGTGTGCGCACCGTGGTGCTGGTGCTGGGCAGTTTTCCGGGGGCTGCGTCATTGCAAGCCCGCCAGTACTACGCGCACCCCCAGAACCACTTCTGGAAGATCCTGCAGGCCTTGTGGCCCCAGCATCCCTTGCCCCCGGCGGGGCCGGATGGCTATGCAGACCGCTGTGCCTGGCTGCTGGATCGCGGCCTGGGCCTGTGGGACGTGTACCAGAGCTGCGAGCGCGAGGGCAGCCTGGACACCAGCATCCGTAACGCCCGGCTCAACGACTTTGCGGCGCTGCGCAGTGTGTGCCCCCGGCTGGCCGCGCTGGCGCACAACGGTGCGGAGAGTTTTCGGCACGCGCCGGCGGCGCTTGCCGCGCTGGGAGCTGCCGGGCAGCCGACGCTCTTGCCGCATGATGTGGGCACGTCAGGCGCACGTGCCATCGAGGCCTTGCGGCTGCCATCGACCAGCCCGGCCAACGCCTCCTGGAGTTTTGAACGTAAATTGACCGCCTGGGCCGATGTGATGGCCCGGCACGGATTGCTGTGAATGGCCCGTAAAAAAGAAACCTTGCAAGAACTGCCCGAAGTCAGCGTGTCTGACGACGGCGAAGTGCGCCACCTGCATCTGGGCACACCCTGGATCCAAGGCTCCATGCGCATCGACGAGCCCTTTGCCCTGGAGCTGGAGTACGTGCAGCGCATGATGGCTTGGCTGCTGTTTGCCGACCTGGCGCAGGTGTCCAAGGGCCATGCTATGCAGTTGGGGCTGGGGGCGGGTGCCATCACCAAGTTCTGCCACAAAAAGCTGCGCATCTGCACCACCGCCATCGAGCTGAACCCGCAGGTGCTGGCCGTGTGCCGCCAGTGGTTCAAGCTGCCGCCCGACGGCGCCAAGCTGCGCGTGGTGCTGGCCGACGCGTCCAAGGAGATCCAGAACCCCATGTGGCTGGGCACGGTGGATGCGCTGGCTGTGGACCTGTATGACCACGAGGCTGCGGCCCCCGTGCTCGATAGCCCCGATTTTTATGCCGACTGCCGCGCACTGCTCGCGGAGACGGGCTGCATGACCGTGAACCTGTTCGGCCGCGCGTCGAGCTTTGACCGCAGCCTGCAGAGCATGTCCCAGGCGTTTGGCAGCGATGCGCTGTGGGCGTTCAAGCCCACGCGTGAAGGCAACACGGTGGTGCTGGCCCAGCGCACCCCCACGCGGCCCAAGCGCGCGGAACTGGCCGAGCGGGCCGAGGCGATTCAGGCGCGGTGGGACCTGCCCACCACCAAATGGCTGCGGGTGTTCAAGCCTGTGAACCCCTGAGAGGAATCTTGCAATGAATGCTCCTGTCGTGACCCCTGACCGGCTGAAGTCGGCTTCATACATTGGCCCGGTGGACTGGCGCCGCATGGTGCAGTGGCTCAGCGATGACAAGGTGATCTCGCGCGAGGAAGCGCAACGCACCATCGCCCGCTGTTCGCAGGCCGAGAGCTCCCAGCATGCCCTGGTACGCCTGGCCAGTGTGGCCATGGAGCGGGTCAGCGACAGCAAGCCGCTCGACATCGAGGCGCTGTCCGAGTATCTGGCGCAACGTGCGGGCCTCGCCTACCTGCGCATCGACCCCCTCAAGGTGGATGTGGGGCGCGTAGCAGACACCATGAGCGCCACTTATGCGGAACGCCACAAGGTGCTGCCTGTGCAGGTGACCAGCAAAGAAGTGGTGGTGGCCACGGCCGAGCCTTTCATTGATGACTGGGTGGCCGAGGTGGAGCGCCAGTCGCGCCGCTCGGTGCGCCGGGTGGTGGCGAACCCCCAAGACATCCACCGCTTCACGGCTGAATTTTTTGCGCTGGCCAAGTCGGTGCGCGCCGCGCAGAAGGCTGGCGGCAACTCGGGTGGCAGCAGCTTTGAGCAGTTGGTGGAGCTGGGCAAGAGCAACAAGCAGCTCGATGCCAACGACCAGGGCGTGGTCAAGGTGGTGGACTGGCTCTGGCAGTACGCGTTTGACCAGCGCGCGAGCGACATTCACCTGGAGCCGCGCCGCGACCAGGGCGTGATCCGTTTTCGCATCGACGGTGTGCTGCACCCGGTCTACCAGATGCCCATGGGCGTACACAACGCGATGGTAGCGCGCATCAAGTTGCTGGGTCGCATCGATGTGGTGGAAAAACGCCGCCCACAGGACGGCCGCATCAAGACCCGCAACCAGCGGGGCGAAGAGGTGGAAATGCGCCTGTCCACCTTGCCCACTGCGTTTGGCGAAAAGATGGTCATGCGCATTTTTGACCCGGACAACGCGGTCAAGGACCTTGATGCCCTGGGCTTTGCGCAGCACGATGCGCAGCGCTGGGAGGCGTTGGTCAAGCGGCCGCACGGCATCATCCTGGTGACTGGCCCCACGGGCTCGGGCAAGACCACCACGCTGTACTCCACCCTGAAGCGCGTGGCCACCGAAGAGGTCAACGTGAGCACGGTGGAAGACCCGATCGAAATGATCGAGCCCAGCTTTAACCAAACCCAGGTGCAGCCGCAGCTCGACTTCAACTTTGCCGAAGGCCTGCGCGCCCTGATGCGGCAGGACCCTGACATCATCATGGTGGGCGAAATCCGTGACCTGGAGACCGCCGAGATGGCCATCCAGGCGGCGCTGACGGGCCACCTGGTGTTCTCTACCCTGCACACCAACGATGCCCCCAGCGCCATCACCCGCATGATGGAGCTGGGTGTGCCGTCGTACCTCCTCAATGCCACCTTGCTGGGCGTGCTGGCCCAACGGCTGGTGCGCACGCTGTGCAAGCAGTGCAAACAAAAGGATGAGGCCGCGAGCCGCGAAGCCCTGACCGAGGTGGTCAAGCCCTGGAAGATCAGTGGTAGCTACCACCCGTACAAGCCGGTCGGCTGCGTGGATTGCCGCATGGGCGGTTTCAGGGGCCGCATGGGGCTCTATGAATTGCTCACCGTCAGTGAGGCTCTCAAGGACAAAATCACCCAGGCGCCTTCCATTGACGTACTGCGCCGCCAGGCCGTGCAAGACGGCATGCGTCCCTTGCGCCTGGCGGGCGCGCTGCGCGTGGCGGAGGGGCTAACCACCATGGAAGAGGTGATTGCTGCCACGCCGCCTCTGGAGTGAGCGAAGGGGAGGGGCGGTCATTCCTCTGCGGTTGGCCAGCCGTCTTCCAGAGTGGTTTTCGAGACAGTCTCCTGGGCGACTCGCCCGGTGGTGCATGCCTGCCAGGCGTTACCGGATGTAGGTGGAATCCACATCGCGCCGCCCCCTCCTTGCCAGCACAATCGCGCAGTCGAGAATTCCGTCAAGGAGACAATTCGTGAAAATCAAGAGTAATAAAGACTTTGCGTCCGGGCTCATGTTCATGGGCGTAGGGATCGCATTTGCGTGGGGTGCCACCACTTACAACGTGGGCACGGGCGCGCGCATGGGCCCTGGCTACTTCCCGTTGTTGCTGGGGATTTTGCTGGCCCTCATCGGCAGCGTGATCACCTTCAAGGCGCTGACCGTGGAAACCGCCGACGGCGACAAGATCGGCAAATGGGCCTGGAAGCCGCTGTTCTTCATTCTGGCTGCCAACTTTGCCTTCGGCATTCTGCTGGGTGGCCTGCCCAGCATGGGCATCCCGGCCATGGGCCTCATCGTGGGCATCTATGCACTGACCTTCATCTCCAGCCTGGCTGGCAATGAGTTCAATGCCAAGGGTGTGTTTGTTCTGGCCACCGTGCTTGCCATCGGCAGCTACGTGGCTTTTGTGTGGGCGCTCAAGCTGCAGTTTCCTGTGTGGCCGAGTTTCATCGCAGGTTAAGCAGGAGCACCGACCATGGAATTATTCAATAACCTCGC
This sequence comes from Acidovorax delafieldii, assembly GCF_007993815.1. Lineage (GTDB taxonomy): Bacteria > Pseudomonadota > Gammaproteobacteria > Burkholderiales > Burkholderiaceae_C > Acidovorax > Acidovorax delafieldii. Next base: position 416,437 of record NZ_VJWE01000013.1, on the reverse strand, counting down.
GCTGGGTTTTGGCGTTGCTTTCACGTTCCAGAACCTGATTTACTGCTTCGTGGGCTGTTTGCTCGGCACGCTCATTGGCGTGCTGCCAGGCATTGGCCCGGTGGCGACCATCGCCATGCTGCTGCCCGCCACCTATGCGCTGCCCCCGGTGGCGGCGCTGATCATGTTGGCTGGTATTTACTACGGTGCCCAGTATGGTGGTTCCACCACCGCCATTCTGGTGAACCTGCCAGGCGAGTCTTCGTCGGTGGTGACCGTGATTGACGGTTACCAGATGGCGCGCAAGGGTCGAGCGGGGCCGGCGCTGGCGGCTGCAGGTCTGGGTTCGTTCTTCGCGGGCTGCGTGGGTACGCTGATCCTGGCAGCCTTTGCGCCTCCGCTGACCGAAGTCGCGTTCAAGTTCGGTCCTGCCGAGTACTTCTCGCTGATGGTGCTGGGTCTCATCGGTGCTGTGGTGCTGGCCTCAGGCTCGTTGCTCAAGGCGGTGGCCATGATCGTGCTGGGCCTGCTGATGGGTCTGGTGGGTACCGACGTGAACTCGGGCGTGGCCCGCTTCAGCTTCGATATCCCTGAGCTGACCGACGGCATCGGTTTTGTGACCATCGCCATGGGCGTGTTCGGTTACGGCGAAATCATTGCCAACCTTTCGCGTCCTGATGACGAACGCGAAGTGTTCACTGCCAAGGTCGAGGGTCTGTTCCCGACCAAGGACGATTTCAAGCGCATGATTCCCGCCGTGCTGCGTGGTACCGCGCTGGGCTCTGCACTGGGTATCCTGCCTGGTGGCGGTGCGCTGCTGGCTGCTTTTGCTGCCTACACGCTGGAAAAGAAGACCAAGCTGCAACCCGGCGAAGTGCCTTTCGGCCAGGGCAATATCCGTGGCGTGGCTTCTCCGGAAGCTGCCAACAACGCCGGTGCACAAACCTCGTTCATCCCGCTGCTGACGCTCGGCATTCCTCCCAACGCCGTGATGGCGCTGATGGTGGGTGCCATGACCATCCACAACATCCAGCCTGGTCCCCAGGTGATGACCAGCAACCCCGAACTGTTCTGGGGCCTGATCGCTTCGATGTGGATCGGCAATGCGATGCTGATCATCTTGAACCTGCCGCTGATCGGCATCTGGATCAAGCTGCTGACCGTGCCTTACCGCTGGCTGTATCCGTCCATCGTGCTGTTCTGCGCGGTGGGTGTGTACTCCACCAACAACAACACCTTCGACATCTGGATGGTGGGTGCGTTCGGTCTGATTGGCTACATCTTCTACAAGCTGGGGACCGAACCGGCACCGCTGCTGCTCGGTTTCATTCTGGGCCCCATGATGGAAGAGAACCTGCGCCGTGCGCTGCTGCTGTCGCGTGGTGACTGGAGCGTGTTTGTGACGCGTCCGCTGTCGGCTGGCCTGTTGGCGGCTGCGGCACTGCTGCTCATCATCGTGCTGCTGCCTTCAGTCAAGAACAAGCGCGAAGAAGCGTTTGTGGAAGACTGATCGGGTCCGATTCTTTTCTCACCCTGATCAACGGCACCTTCGGGTGCCGTTGTTTTTTGGGCAGTGGCGTCCACGTGGTACGGCTGTCGCCAGTACACAATTGCGGGCAGAGGTCCGCATGTCTACACCGTTTCATCCCACGCAGCACCCGCACCGGGCGATGCTGCACAACGAAATCCACGCCCGCCCGCCCGAGGCGATGAATGCCCCGCTGGCCATCGCGCACATCGTGATGCTGGCCGATGCGGCAGGGCGCGAGGCCAGCCGGGCCCATGTGGCCGCGCTCCTGCGGGACCACCACATGGCGCTGCCCGACGCCCAGACCACCCACTTGCGGATGGACTTGGGCGCTTTTCGGATGCGCTGGGAGATGCACACCGAATTCGTCACCTGGACCTTCATGGTCCCGGCTCCGGTGGAGGCTTTTGGAGAGCGGGAGCCGGTCAGTGCCGTGGATTCCGTTCCGCACGACTGGCTTGCAGCTTTGCCCGGCCAGTGCCTGTGCAGCCTGAACCTGTGGGTGCTGCCCACACACACCTTTGGATCGGGCTCTCTGGTCAAGCACGTTCTGCACGAAGACACATTGGTAGCTTCTACCGTGGCCGACGGGCATGGTGAGGTGTACACCGACTTTGCGATCCACGCCGACGGCTTTTCGCGCATGGTGCTGCTCGCAGGGGGTATGACACCACGGCGCCTGGGGCGTTTGGTGCAGCGCCTGCTGGAAATCGAGACCTACCGCATGGCGGCCTTGCTCGGTCTGCCTGCCGCTCGCGAGGCTGCCAGTGTGCTGGCCTTTGCTGAGCGCGAACTGGCGGCGCTGGCTGAAGCCATCCGCACGGCCAACCGTGATGACGAGCCCGCCTTGCTCGACCGGCTGACGCGCCTGGCCGGGCAGGTGGAAAGTCAGTACGCAGCCACGCACTCGCGCTTCTCGGCCAGCAGTGCCTACTTTGAATTGCTGGACCGCCGTATCCAGGACATTGCCGAGTCCCGCCTGGCGGGCATGCAGACCATCCGGGAGTTCATGGACCGGCGCCTGACCCCTGCTCGCAGTACCTGTGAGTGGGCAACCCGTCGGCAGGATGCGCTGTCGCAGCGCGTATCGCGCATGAGCAACCTGCTGCGCACCCGGGTAGAGATCGAACAGCAGCAAAGCAGCCAGGCGCTGCTGACCACCATGAACCACCGGCAGGATCTGCAGTTGCAGATGCAGTCCACCGTGGAGGGGTTGTCTGTAGCGGCCATTACCTATTACATCGTCGGGCTCGTCAGCTATCTGGCCAAGGGCGCGCAAAAACTGGGCTGGCCGTTGTCGCCGGAGACTACGGCAGCCCTCGCGATTCCGGTGGTGGCGGCAGGGGTGTGGTGGTCACTGCGGCGGCTGCACCAGCGGGTGTTCCACAAACACCGCTAAGGCGGTTGGCCCACCGATCTGTCGAGCGGCACGGGGTGCACTTTGGCTTGTCAGCCATCGTTGATGAAGGGGGCGCCCGCGCAGAGGTTCGATGGCCTGCACCAGCCTTGCCGTGTCACACTGGGCGCAACGCTCCGGCGACCACTGTCCGGCAGATACTTCAGCAGGCGCTTTGCGTCCCTTCGTACCCGTGACCACTGAAAAGAAGAGCATTGCCTCCGGCCTTGTGCTGGCATTCCTGGGCTCCATCGCCTTCAGCGGCAAGGCCATCATCGTCAAGCTGGCCTACCGCCATGGGGTGGATGCGGTCACGCTCATCATGTACCGCATGCTGTTTGCGCTGCCCATCTTTGCCGTGATGGCCTGGTGGGCCAGCCGGGGCAAACCGCCGCTCACCCGCAAGGACTGGCTGGGCGTGCTGGGCCTGGGTGTCACCGGCTACTATCTGGCAAGTTTTCTCGACTTTGCAGGGCTTGCCTACATCAGTGCCAGCCTGGAGCGCCTCATCCTGTACCTCAACCCCACGCTGGTCGTGTTGCTGGGCTGGGTGTTATACGGGCGCGGTATCCGCTGGGCCCAGGCGGCAGGCATGCTGGTGAGCTACAGCGGCGTGGTTCTGGTGTTTGGCCACGAGGCCAACCTGCAGGGTGCCAATGCTGCCTGGGGCACCTTGCTGGTGTTCCTGAGCGCAGTCAGCTATGCCATCTACCTGGTTTACAGCGGCGAGATGGTGCAGCGCCTGGGCGCGCTGCGGCTGGTGGGGCTTGCCACCACCGTGGCTTGCCTGTGCTGCCTGTTGCAGTTTGTGGTGCTGCGGCCGCTGAGTGCGGCAGTCGTTGCGCCTGAGGTGATCTGGCTGTCGGTGCTCAACGCCACCTTGTGCACGGCCGCGCCCGTGCTGATGGTGATGATGGCCATTGAGCGCATCGGCGCAGGCATGGCCGCGCAGACGGGCATGGTGGGCCCGTTGTCCACCATCCTCATGGGCGTGTGGATTCTGGGCGAACCGTTCACGGTGTGGGTCGCTGCCGGGACGGTGCTCGTGGTCGCGGGTATCTTCATTTTTACCCGCATGGCGCGCAGGGTCTGACAGCCCACATCCCGCAGCCCTTTGGGGCGCCGTGACAAGGGCCGCCCTGCTTGCTTTTATGACGTCTTCTTTTTGGGAGCTGCCTTGCTGCGGGCTGGTGCCTCGGCCGGTGCTGCAGGCGACGGCACCGCTGCTGCTGCGGGCGCAGTTTTGGGATTCATACGCTGGGCCACCGTCACGGGGGCCGTGCCGGTGAATCCATCGAGGTTCTTGCCCATGGCCAGCTCCAGTTGCTCCAGGCGCGCCTGTGCCGGCGGGTGCGTGGCCAGTGCCAGCGTGAAGGCCGGGTTGTCAGGCGTGGCGGTGCGCAGGTGCTGGAGCACCGACACCAGTCCATAGGGATCAAACCCCGCGCGGGTGGCCAGGGCCACGCCAGTGCGGTCGGCATCGTACTCATCGGTCTGGTCCAGGCCGCGTGCGTATAGGTTGCGCCCCAGTGCCAAAAATTGCGAGGCCACCACGTTGCCCACGGCGTTGGTCTTGATCTGCGAAGCCACCAACTGGGTCAGCATGCCCGACTGTGCCGTCTTGCGAATGGCCAGCAGGTGGTGTTTGGCGGTGACGTGGGTGATTTCGTGGGCGAGGATGCCAGCCAGCTCGGCCTCGTCGGCGCAGCGGTCGATCAGGCCCTTGGTCACGAACACATACCCCCCCGGGGCCGCAAAGGCGTTGTACCCCGAGTCGTCCAGCACCACAAAGGTCCACGGCAGGTTGGGGCGGGGCGATTGCAGGCTGATCCAGCGCCCCAGCTGATTCACATACCGCTGCAGTGCCATGTCCGGGTGCAGGGGTTTGCTGCCCAGCAGCACGGCCGAGAGTTGGCGGCCGATTTCGATCTCGCGGGGCTCGTCGATGCTCTCGACCGAACGGGTGAGCATGCTGATGAGGTCATCCCCCTGGCCTGCGGGGCTGCCTCCACCGGTGATGGCGCCCAGCAGGCCTCCGCCGGTGTTGCTGGTGGAGCTGCCACCACCCAGGGCGTTGAGCAGATTCATGACCCCCTGGCTCTGTCCCTGGCTGGGGAGCACGGTCAGGGCCAGGGCGGTGCACGCCGCAGCGAGCAGCCGGGTGCGGGAGAGGGATGGGGGCAGACGCATGGCAGCTCTCGCTCAGTTGGGGCTGAAATTGGGGTCGGACGGATTGTTGGACGAGCCTGTCGCCCCCGATCCGCTGCTGGAGGAGGGCCGGGGCGGCTCCGCCAGGGGCGCCACGTTGCGTGGCTGCAGCGACGCATTGCTGGCGAACTGGCGGGCTTGGTCGGCGTTGACCCGCAGCCCCTCGGCCTGGGTCACGGCAGCCGGGTTGGGTTGCGCCTTGGCGATGTCTTCGGCTCCCAGACCCCGGATGCCCACGGTGGAGGTGGCGGTCGTCGTGCTGCCGCTGTTGCTGCCAAACAGGCCGCCCAGGCCGCGCATGCCGCTGGTGGCTGCATTTCCACTGGTAGGAGCAGCGCCAGACTGCGGGCCCAGGTCAAACATGTGCACCCAGCCCGTGGCGCCTTGTGGCGTACTGACCTTGGTCCAGGGGCCCTTGCGCTCACTGGTGCGCGTGACCACCGCGTTGGCTTCCAGGGGCGCCACACTGGCGCCGTTTTCTGTGGGGCTGTCGCGCAGCTGGGTGGCGCGTTTGACGACGGCTGCCTCCTGGGCATGTGCTGTGCCTGTCAGAAAAGGCGCGAGAGCCATCACGCCCGATGCCAGCCAGGGAGTCAGGGCTCTGCAGTGCAGCCGGATCATTTTGTAACTCTCCACTTATGATTTGTTGTGGCTGCGGCATGCAGCGTGAAACCGGAGATTGTTATGGATTTGGGTATTGCAGGCAAATGGGCGCTGGTGTGTGGCGCGAGCAAGGGGCTGGGCTATGGCTGCGCGCAGGCTTTGGTGCGCGAGGGTGTCAATGTGGTCATCAACGCCCGCAGTGCCGAGGCGCTCGAACAGGCTGCTACTCGTTTGATAGCTGAAAGTGCAAACAAGACAGGCGCCAGCGGACAAAAGGGTGCATCGCCGCAGGTGCTGGCTGTGGCGGCCGACATCACCACGCCCGAAGGGCGTGCGGCGGTGTTCGCGGTGGCCGGAGGACCGGGCCGTGACTTCGACATCGTGGTCACCAACGCAGGCGGCCCGCCCACCGGCGACTTCCGCGACTGGAACCGCGACGCCTGGATCAAGGCCGTGGACGCCAACATGCTCACCCCCATCGAACTGATCCAGGCCACCGTGGATGGCATGGCTGCACGCGGGTTTGGCCGCATCGTCAACATCACTTCCAGCGCCGTGAAGGCGCCCATCGACATCCTGGGCCTGTCCAACGGCGCGCGCAGTGGTCTCACGGGGTTTGTGGCGGGTGTGTCGCGCAGCAAGATTGCAGCGAGCGGGGTGACCATCAACAACCTGCTGCCTGGCAAGTTCGACACCGACCGGCTCGCAGCCACCGTCACGGCAGCCGCCAGCAAGGCGGGCAAGAGCGTCCAGGATGTGCGCTCCGCGCAGCAGTCGCAGATTCCGGCAGGGCGGTATGGCACTGCCGAAGAGTTTGGTGCCATCTGCGCCTTCCTGTGCAGCGTGCACGCGGGCTACATGACGGGACAGAACGTGCTGGCCGACGGTGGTGCCTACCCAGGTACGTTCTGACGCAGGCCGGGCCCGACGAGGCACGGCTGGTGGGCTGTGTGGCGCAGTGCTTGCGCAGAACGGAAGCTGGCGTGGTGTTTTGCCGACAGCTTTACCGGAGCGCTGAATAATTGGTGGAATACTGCGGACCAGCGCCTGCCACTGTCCGCCGCCATGCAATCTGTCCACATTCCCTTTCTGCTGCGCCTGAAACGCCACTGCACCCTGCTGTGTCTGGCGCTGTGCGTTGGGGCAGCTGTGCAGGCCGCCGATGCGGCCAGCGCGGCGGGTGCGGGCACTGCAGCGGCAGCTCCGTACCGGTTGCGCATCGTGGGCGGTCTGGCCGGTATCAGCCAGTACGTCCGGCAGGAAGAGCCCTTCTGGACCAAGGAGCTTTCTCGCCTGAGCGCCGGGCGCTTCCAGGCAGAGATCGTGCCCTTTGACCGGGCCGGCGTGCCCGGGGCCGAGATGCTGCGTTTGTTGCAGCTGGGCGTGGTTCCTTTTGGCACCACCCTGATGAGTTCGTTCACCGCGCAATACCCCGAATACACAGCGCCTGACCTGGCCGGACTGAACCCCGACCTTGCCACGCTCAAGACCACGCTGGCGGCGTTTCGCCCCTACCTCGAAAAGGCGTTGCGTGAGCAGCATGGTGTCGAGGCACTCGCCATCTACGTGTACCCGGCGCAGGTGGTGTTCTGCAAGAAGCCACTGCGTACGCTGGCCGAGCTGACCGGCCGCCGCGTGCGTGTGTCGTCGGCCAGCCAGGCCGACTTTGTGGGCGCCTTGGCCGGGGTGCCCGTGCTGACCAGTTTTTCGCAGATCGTGCCGAGCTTGACCGCGGGCAATACCGAATGCGCCATTACCGGCACCATGTCGGGCAACATGCTTGGCCTGCCGGCGCTCACCACCCACGTGCACACCCTGCCGGTGACCTGGGGGCTTGCGGTGTTTGGTGCCAACCAGGCCGCCTGGGCGGCGCTGCCGCCCGACCTGCGCACGCTGCTCAAGCGCGAACTGCCCCGCCTGGAAGCCGCCATCTGGGCCGAGTCCGAGCGTGAAACTGCCGACGGGCTGGCTTGCAACCGGGGTGCCCCCACCTGCAGCGCTGGCACCAAGGGCAGCATGGTGGTGGTGCCCGTGTCGCCCCAGGATGAGCGCAGCCGCCAGGAGATCCTTGAATCCACCGTGTTGCCGCGCTGGGTGCAGCGTTGCGGCGCTCGCTGCGCGCAGGTCTGGAACCAGACCATCGGGCCAGCGCGTGGGCTGCAGGCAGCGCCTGCGAAATGACAGAGTCCGCCGCACCTTCGCGCATCAAGGCCTATGTCTGGGCGGGCGCTGCAGTGTTTGTGGCGGCCGTGGTGGCGGTGGCCGGCACCCTGGCGTGGAATGCCCGCCAGGCCGCGCTGGCCGATAGCGAGGCCCAGGCCACCCGCTTCGTGGCGGGCGCAGAGGCGGCACTCAACCGCTCGCTGCTGGCCGTGGACGTGCTGCTGGCCAGCATGGACGAGCTGCTGGGACTGTCCAATGCCATGCCCAAGTGGCTGGATGCCGATACGGCCAGCCAGCGGCTGCGGGGGTCGGCGCGGCAGAACCTCATGGTGCGCTACGTGGCGGTGCTCGACAGCACGGGCAAGGCGTTGGCGTCGTCCGACCCCGCAGGCGCCAGCCTGTTGGTGCAACTGCCGGCCGGTTTTCTGGAGAGCGTGCTGGAGCAACCTGTATCCACCCTGATGGTCAGCGCGCCGGTGGTGAGCTTTGCCAGTTCCGAGAAAGTGTTGTACTTCGCTCGCCACCTGCGCATGGCCGACAGCTCGCGGGTGGTGGCCGTGGCCGAGCTGCCGGTGTCGGCCCTCAGCTCGGTGCTGGTACAGGGCGTGGACATCAGCGGCCTGCAGGTCACGCTGGAGCGCGCCACCGGGCAACTGCTGCTGAGCGTGCCCAACCGCGAAGACGTGACCGCGCCCACCCTCACGCCGCCCATCGGAGATTTGGTCGACCGGGGAATGGCCTGGCAGGCCCCTGCGCGATTGACCGGCGAGCCATCGCTGGTGGTGTTCCGGCCCATCTTGTACCAGGACTTGCGCATCGCGGCCAGCATTCCGCTGGATGCGGCGCTCGCCGGCTGGCGCGACCAGCGCGATGCCATTGCGCTGACCACCGCGCTGTTCATCGCCATGATCTTTGCGGCGGGAGTGCTGGCGCTGCGCTATGTGGACCGGATGTCCCAGGCCCGCCTGGCCATTGCGCAGTCCAAGGCCACGCTGGACCAGGCGCTGGAGTCCATGGTGAGCGGCTTCTTGCTATTGGACAGCCAGCATCGGGTGGTGCAATGGAACCGCCAGCTGGAGACGATTCTCCCGTGGCTGCAGGGCGTGATCACACCACTCATTCCGTTCCGAACGGTGCTGGAGGCCACGGTGGAGCACCATGTGCCCCGCCTGTCCGACGATGAGCGCAAGCGGTGGGTGAGCCAGCGCCTGGAGCGGCAAAAGCACCAGCCGGAGCCGCGTGAACAGTCGTACGCCAACGGCAGCACCATCCAGATCACCGAACGCGCCACGCCCGATGGCGGCCTCGTCATCAGCTACCACGACGTGACTGCGCTGCGCAAGGCCAGCACGGAGATCGAGAGCCTGGCCTTTTACGATCCGCTGACCAATCTGCCCAACCGCCGTCTGTTGATGGACCGCATGCAGCAAGCCATTGCCGCCAGCGTGCGCAGCGGGCAGTACGGCGCCTTGTTGTTCCTGGACCTGGACCACTTCAAGACCCTGAACGACACGCGGGGCCACGAGGTTGGCGACATGCTGTTGCGCCAGGTGGCCCAGCGCCTGAAGACCTGCGTGCGGCGCGAGGACACGGTGGCGCGCCTGGGGGGCGACGAATTCGTGGTCATGCTCAGTGACCTGTCGGTGCACCGTGATGAAGCCGCCGCCCAGGCGCGCCGGGTGGGCGAGAAGATCCTGCGCAAACTGAATGTGCCCTACACGCTGGGGGGCAACGCGCACCACAGCACGCCCAGCATTGGCGCCACGCTGATGGGCGGCAGCCTGCAGTCGTCGGTGGACCTGCTGAAAGAGGCGGACATCGCCATGTACCAGGTCAAATCGCAAGGGCGCAACGCGCTGTGCTTTTTTGACCCACAGATGCAGATCGTCATCAGCATGCGCGCGCAGCTGGAGACCGACCTGCAGATGGCGCTCACGGCGCGGCAGTTTGTGCTGCACTACCAGCCGCAGTTCCACCTGGATGGCCGCATGGTGGGCGCCGAGGCCCTGATCCGGTGGCAGCACCCCGAGCGCGGGCTGGTTGCGCCCGGCGAGTTCATAGGCGTGGCCGAAGAAAGCGAACTCATCGTGCCCATGGGCCACTGGGTGCTGCGCACGGCCTGCGAGCAGCTGGCGGCTTGGCAGGGGGACGAGCGGTACCGGCACCTGCAGGTGTCGGTCAACGTGAGCGCGCGGCAGTTCCGACAGCGCGACTTTGTGGCCCGGGTGGTGGAGGTGCTACGCGAGACGGGCGCCAAGCCACACCTGCTCAAGCTCGAACTCACCGAATCGCTGGTGCTGGACAACGTGGACGACACCATCGCCAAGATCGGCATGCTCAAGACCAAGGGCGTGCGCTTTTCGGTGGATGACTTTGGCACCGGCTATTCATCGCTGGCGTATCTCACGCGGCTGCCGCTGGACCAGCTCAAGATCGACCAGTCCTTTGTGCGCAACCTGGGGGTGCGGCACACCGACGATGTGATCGTCCAGACCATTCTGGGCATGGCACGCAACCTGGAGCTGGATGTGATTGCCGAAGGGGTGGAAACCGAGGCACAGAAGGACTTCCTGGCCCGGCACGGCTGTGTGTACTTCCAGGGCTATCTGCTGGGGCGGCCCACCCCGGTGATGGACCTGGAGGCGTTGATGGAGTCGGCCACCACGGTCACTGCCCAGGGTTGATGGGCCCGGAAAGGTCGCGCCGTTTGCTACTCTTTGTGTAGCAATTGGGGTAATAAATACCTGCGCTAACGCCGGTTTTTGCCAAAACTTAAATCCGTCAACGCCGTGACGACACCACAATGCCACCCACGATCAGCGCGAACGCCACGGCGTGGAACGCCTTGGGCGTGTCGCCCAGAAAGGCCGCCGAGAGCACCCCGGCAAACAGCGGCGTGAGGTTGATGAAAAATCCGGCAGCTGCGGGCCCGGCGCGTTGCACGCCCACCCCCCAGCAGCGGTAGGCCAGCACCGCAGGCCCCACGGCAATGAAGGCCAGGGCGGCTATCAGCGGCCATCCCCATGTGATGTGCGTGCGCCCGCTGGCCCATTCGGCCCCCGCAAAGCTGCCCGACCAGGCCAGTCCAAACACCATCTGTGCCATCAAAAACGCAGCCCAGTCGCCCCGGATGCTGGTGGGCTCGCCAGTGCGCGACAGCAGCCAGCTGTAGAAAGCCCACGAGATGGTGGCCAGCAACATGAACAAATCGCCCAGCACCAGGCGGAAGGCCAGCAGCTGCGACCACTCGCCCCGGCTCAGCACCAGCAGCACACCACACACCGACAGCAATGCCCCCAGCACCTGCCGCCGCGTGACGGTGGCCCCGAAGAACAGCGCGCCCACGGCCAGCATCCACACCGGCATGCTGGAGCCGACCAGCGTCACGTTGATGGGGGTGGAGGTCTGCAGCGCCATGTACTGCAGCGCGTTGTAGGCCCCGATGCCCAGCAGGCCCAGCAGCGCATAGCGGCGCCAGTGCGGCCACAGCGGGCTGTTTGTGCGCAGCACGCCATGGGCCAGGGGCACCAAGATGGCAAAGGCCAGCACCCAGCGGATGAAATTCAGGGTGATGGGGGGAATCAGGTCATGGACCAGCCGCCCCACCACAGCGTTGCCGGCCCACAGCAGGGGCGGAATCACCAGCAGCACGGCCGTGCCGGGTGTGATTTTTTGAGTCATGGGGCTGCACTGTAACGGTGCAGCCCGGGCCCTGCTGCCCCCGGGGCACAAGGCCCCAGTACGCACCGGTGCTGCAAGGGCCGTCGGCAACCGCGTGCGATTCGTGGCAGGATGGCCGCCGTTGAGACATCCCCCCCTTTTTTTGTTTGAGGAGACGTTAGCCATGAGCCTTGCCGTCCAGATCCGCCAGCACGGTGGTCCCGAAGAACTCCACATCGTTGACGTCCCTGTGGGCGAGCCTGGCCCCGGTGAGGTCCGCATCCGCCACCACGCCATTGGCCTGAACTTCATTGACGTGTACCACCGCACGGGCCTGTACCCTTTGAGCATGCCCGCCACCATCGGCATGGAAGGCGCGGGCGTGATCGAGGCGGTGGGTGAGGGCGTCACGCACCTGAAGGTGGGCGACCGCGCCGCCTATGCCAGCAACCCTCCCGGTGCCTACTGCGAAGTGCGCGTGATGCCCGCCAAATGCGTGTGCAAGCTGCCCGACGCCATCAGCTTTGAGACCGGCGCGGCCATGATGCTCAAGGGCCTGACGGCGCAATACCTGCTCAAGAAAACCCGGCCTGTGGAAGGCCTGCAGCCAGGCGACCATGTGCTGTTCCATGCCGCTGCGGGTGGTGTGGGCCTGATCGCCTGCCAGTGGGCCAAGGCACTCGGCCTGCAGCTCATCGGCACGGCGGGGTCTGATGCCAAGTGCCAGCTGGCGTTGGCCAGCGGCGCGGCGCACGCCATCAACTACAGCACCGAAGATTTTGCAGCCCGTGTGAAGGAGATCACCGGCGGCAAGGGCGTGAAGGTGGTGTATGACTCGGTGGGCAAAGACACCTGGGACAAGTCGCTCGAATGCCTGCGCCCCTTCGGCTTGATGGCCAGCTTCGGCAACGCGTCCGGCCCGGTGGCACCGTTTGCGCCGGGCAGCCTGGGCGCCAAAGGCTCGCTGTACGTCACGCGCCAGACCCTGTTCACCCACATCGCCACGCGCGAGGCCACGCAAGCCATGGCGGACGACCTGTTTGCCGTGGTTGCCAGCGGGCAGGTCAAGATCCACATCGACCAGCGCTACCCGCTGGCTGAGGTGCAGCAGGCGCACCGCGACCTGGAAGCACGCAAGACCACCGGCTGCACCATCCTCACGCTGTGAACGCGGCTGCACAGGCGCCCACGTTCGACCAGTGGTTGGCAGGGGCACGCCAGGCGGCGCAGCAGCCCCCGGCCCTGCCGCGCCAACCGTTGGTGGTGGCGGGGCAGGTGGTGGGCTCGGTAGCGCAGGGGTTTTTTAACCAAATCAGCCTCCAGCGCTTGATGGATAAGCGCTACCAGCTATTAGAAGCGGAGCATTCTCAAAGCCTTGCTTGGCATTTGCAGGCATCGCCCACCGACGCCACCGATGCCCTCAACACCCTGGCCGCCGCGCTGCGCGATGAGGGCTTGTGTGGCCCGTGGCGCGACGAGCAGCTGGCGGTGACCAACCCGGCGGGCGAGGTCATCGGCACCGTGGAGCGCGGGGCGGTGCGCGTGCTGGGCGTGGCCACCCGTGCCGTGCATCTGGTGGGCCTGGCGCCCGACGGACGCATGTGGGTGCAAAAGCGCTCCCTGACCAAACCCAACAACCCCGGGCTGTGGGACACGCTGATGGGCGGCATGGTGTCGGCGGCCGACTCGCTGCCGCAGGCCCTGGCCCGCGAAACCTGGGAAGAGGCTGGTTTGCGGGTCGAGGCATTGGCCGACGTGGCGCACGGAGGCCAGGTGCTGTTCAGCCGCCCCAGTCGCGAGGGCGGGGGCGCGGGCTTCATGGTCGAACGCATCGATTGGTTCCGCGCGCAGGTGCCCCAGGGCATGGAGCCAGACAACCAGGACGGTGAGGTCGAGCGTTTTGACCTGCTGCCTCTCGAGGTGGTGCGCGAGCGGGTCGCCCAAGGGGCGTTCACGCTGGAAGCCGGGCTGGTGATTGCGGGGTTTCTGGGGGTGTAGTTGCCCGTGCAGCGTGAGGGCTGCCGCTGTGGCCGGCGCTGGAGGGCAGGCAGCCCAGGCCCTGCAAGGTGGCCTGCACCGCCTCGTCCAGCGGGGTGTGGGGCTCTTCGCCCAGCACCGCCCGCAGCCGGTCGTTGGCCATGCGCACGGGCTGCTGCCACAGGTAGCGCATCTCGCGCATTTCACGCAAGGTGGTCACGAACGGCGAGGCCAGCGTGACCAGCCACCACGGAAAAGCCTGCACGCGCGGCGCCTGGCTGCCCCGCGCCACCACCACACGGCCAATGGCGGCCGCCATCTGCGTGCCGTCGGCATCCCAATGCCCAGCCATGTGAAAGCGGGCAAATGCGGGCAGCTCGGCGCGCCGCTCCAGCAGCAGCACCATGGCGTGCGCCACGTCGGGCAAGTACGACCACTGGTGCCCGATGCCCGGTGCGCCTGGCTGCTTCACCGTGGTCACGGGTCGGCCCGGCCGGACCAAGCCCTGCGCAAACCAGCTGTTGCCCGCTTGAGGTCCGAAGAAATCGCCCGCGCGCACGATGATCACGCGGCATGTCTCCTCCAGCGGGTGCGGCACGGTGGCTTGCTGCAGGCGACGCTCCAGCTCCACCCGCAGGGCGCCTTTGCGTGTGCGGGGGTGTTGAGGGGCGTCTTCGTGCAGCACCGGGAAGGCGTCCGGCCCGTAGTTGTAGACGGTGCCCGGCAGCACCACCGTGGCCCCGTGCGCCCGGGCCGCTGCAATCGTGTTGTCGATCATCGGCAGCACCAGCTCGCTCCAGCGCCGGTAGCCGGGCGGGTTGACCGCGTGCACGATCACCTGGCAGCCTGTGGCGGCGGCCATCACGTCGGCGAGGGTCATCGCGTCGCCCCGCATCCAGGTGAACCCGTCGCGCTGTTCTCTGGCCTGCGCAGCGTTGCGATGCAGTGCCACCACCTCCCACCCCCGGTCACGCAGCTGGCGCGCCACCTCGCCGCCAATGCCGCCGGTGGCGCCCAGAACCAGTACCTTGGGGCGGCTGCCCGTGGGGTTGTTGCTCATCTCGATACTCCTTCAAAACCTGTAGATGGAGGCAGTGTCTGCGCCAGGGCGATCCAATGGAATTGCTGAAAATGAGTGCTTGGCTATACATTTATGTATGGACCAACCGGATCGCCATGACATTGGCTGGGAGCTGTACCGTTCGTATCTCGGCGTGCTGCGAGAGGGCTCCTTGTCAGGCGCCGCGCGTGCGCTGGGGGTGACACAGCCCACCGTGGGCCGCCACATTGCCGCGCTGGAGCAGGCCCTGGGGCTGGTGCTCTTCACGCGCTCTCAGCAGGGCCTGCTGCCGACCGAGGCCGCGTTGGCCCTGCGCAGCTACGCCGAAGCCATGGGCCACTCTGCGGCGGCGCTGGTGCGCGCGGCTGACAGCCAGGGCGACGGCGTGCGCGGCACGGTGCGTGTGAGCGCCAGCGAGGTGATGGGGGTCGAGGTGTTGCCGCCCCTCCTCGCGCAGTTGCAGGCCGAGCATCCCGCGTTGACGGTGGAGCTGGTGCTGAGCAACCGCGTGCACGACCTGCTGCAGCGCGAGGCCGACATCGCCATCCGCATGACCGAACCCCGGCAGGACGCGCTCATCGCCCGCCGCGTGGGCACCATCCCGTTGGGCCTGTATGCCCATCCGCGCTACATCGCCGCCCAGGGCATGCCCGCCACCCTGGCCGAACTGGCGCAGCACCGCCTGATCGGTTTTGATGCAGAAACCCCTTTTTTGCGTGCGGCCCAAAAGGCCCTGCCTGTGTGGCGGCGAGATCGGTTTGCCGTGCGCAGCGACAGCGATGTGGCGCAGCTGGCCTTTATCCGCGCAGGCGCCGGCATCGGCATTTGTCAGGAAGCACTGGCCCGGCGCAGTGCCCCCGCACTCGTGCGGGTGCTGCCGCAGCAGCTTCAATACGGGCTGGAGACCTGGGTGGTGATGCACGAGGACCTGCGCGCCAGTCCGCGCTGCAGGCGCACGTTTGATGCGCTGGTGGTGGGGCTGGAGCAGTACCTTGTCGAGGGACCAGGCAGCGACGAATCGGGCGACTAGTCCGCTGAATCGGATGGGCATGGAAGGCTGCGATTTATCAAGCAGCTGAAGATGCCCATGCAGATACGTTGGAAGTTTTTTCAACGGCCTTTGTTGCTAAGAACCTGCGTGCTATGGCGCTGCACCGCCACCGCCTTCACCAGATCCCAGGCCGCCTGCGCCATGGGCGAGAGCGCGCGGTGCCTCCGGTGTACCAGCATGATCTCGCGGTCCACGCGCGGCACCAGGGGGCGCACCGCCAGCCGTGCCAGGCCTTCGGGCGGAAGCGCCAGGGTGGGGATCACCGAGATGCCCAGGCCTGCGTCCAGCATGCGGAAGATGGTGGTGGGGTGGCCCACCTCCTGAGCCACTGTGCACGTCACGCCGTGCTCGGCCAGGGCGCGGTCGATCAGGCGGCGGCTGCCGGATTCGTGATCCAGCAGCACCAGCGCTTCGCCCTGCAGGTCGGTCCAGCGCACCTGGCGTTTGCCCGCCAGCCGGTGGTCGGGCGGGCAGGCCAGGCAAAAGGGTTCGGTGAGGATGGTCTCGCAGTGCAGCGCCTCGCGCTCGCTGGGGTCGATGACCACGCCAAAGTCCACCTCGCCCGACAGCACGCTGGCCAGCACCGCGCTCTGGATGCGGTCCAGCAGCACCAGCTCCAGCCCCGGCAGGGTGCGTTGGCATTCGGCGATGCAGTCGGGCATGAGGTTGGCCGACAGCGTGGGGCTGCTGGCCACACGCACGCGGCCGCGCCGCTCGGTGGCCAGTTCCCGCACGTCCAGCAGCGTGTTCTCCAGCTCCTCCAGCACACGCGGCAGGCGAGCCGACAGGCGCTGGCCCGCATCGGTCAGCGTCACTTCGCGCGTGGTGCGGTTGAGCAGCTTCAGGCCCAGCTGGGCTTCCAGCTCGGTGATGCAGCGGCTCACGGCCGGTTGGGTCAGTCCCACCGCATCGCCGGTGCGGCTGAAGTTGCGGGTGGCGGCCACCGACTGAAACACGTGCAGCTGGCGCAGGGTGATATTCATGCGCTCGAATCATAAATCCATCAGAGAAATCCATTTCTCTTTGGAATCAGGCTGCGGTCCAATGCGTGTCTTTGGGGTTTGTGTGCCCCATGTCCCTTTGCATTTTTTGCGCTGCCGCTGCGCTGTCACCTATGGCCCGTTCCCGTTTTCTCCCCGACAACTTCACCCTGGCCTTGCTGGGCACCGTCACCCTCGCCAGCGTGTTGCCCGCATCGGGCGTGGCGGCCCAGGCGCTGGAGGGGATCACCGTGGCTGCGGTGGCGCTGCTGTTCTTCTTGCACGGGGCCAAGCTCTCGCGGGATGCCATCGTGGCGGGGCTCTCGCACTGGCGGCTGCACCTGGTGGTCGTGGGCACCACGTTTGTGCTGTTCCCGCTGCTGGGCTGGGCGCTGCGGCCGATGCTGCTGCCGCTGGTCACGCCCGGGCTTTACACCGGCATCCTGTACCTGTGCGTGCTGCCAGCCACGGTGCAGTCGGCCATTGCGTTCACGGCCATGGCGCGCGGCAACATGCCGGCGGCCATCTGCAGCGCGTCGGCATCGACCCTGCTGGGCATTGTGATCACGCCGCTGCTGGTGGGGCTGCTGCTGCCCGAGGCACAACAGCAGGCGGGCGCTGCGCAACATGACACGCTGGCCAACATCGGCCGCATCACCTTGCAGCTGCTGGTGCCCTTTGTGGCGGGCCACCTGCTGCGTCCGTGGATTGGCGGTTTTGTGCAGCGCCGGGCGGCCGCGCTCAAGCTGGTGGACCAGGGCTCCATCCTGCTGGTGGTGTTCACCGCCTTCAGCGCTGCGGTGGTTGAGGGGCTGTGGCGGCAGCTGCCAGCGTCTGCGCTGCTGGGCCTGGTGGTGGTGTGCGCCGTGCTGCTGACCCTGGCGCTGGTGACCACCACCTGGGTTGCGCGGCGCATGGGGTTCTCCAAAGAGGACGAAATCACCCTGGTGTTCTGCGGCTCCAAGAAGAGCCTGGCCAGTGGTGTGCCCATGGCCAAGGTGCTGTTTGCGTCGCACGCGGTGGGCGCCATCGTGCTGCCCATCATGGTGTTCCACCAGATGCAGCTGATGGTGTGTGCGGTGCTGGCGCAACGCTATGCGCGGCGCAGTGCGTAGACGCTAGTTTGCTATATTTTATGTAGCTGAAAGCGCATAGGGAATATGCGCCTGCAGCCCAAAAGGCTTCAACTTTGTTCGTTGAGCGTGCGCAGGCGACTGGGCGCCAGGGCGCCGGCCGATTCCAGAATGGGGTAGGCCACCGAGCACAGCAGCGAGTTGATGCGCTTGAGCTCGCTGATCAGGTCGATGTGCAGTGAGCTGGTCTCGATGCTCTGCACCGTGTTGTCTGACAGGCGTGCCAGGTGAGTGGCCGAATAGGCGTGTTCCAGGTCGCGAAAGCGCGCTTTTTCTTCGAGCAGCTTTTGTGCGTCGCGCACGCTGCCGTTCAAGAACACGCTCATCGCCAGCCGCAGGTTGTCGATCAGGCGGGCGTGCAGTTCGTTGATCTCTTCCATGCCTGCCTCGGAGAACTGGCGGCCCTTCTTGATCTTCTTGTCCTCGATGTCGATCAGCACCCGTTCGATGATGTCGCCGATCTGCTCCATGTTGATGGTGAAGCTGATGATGTCGGCCCAGCGGCGGCCCTCGCGTTCGTCCAGGGCCTCGCGCGAGATCTTGGTCATGTAGTACTTGATGGCCGAATACAGGCCGTCTACCTCGTCGTCGAGCTTGCGCAGGTCTTCCGCCAATTGCAGGTCGTCCGTGCGGATCACCTTGTGCAGGCCCAGCAGCATTGACTCGACCACGTCGGCCTGGTGCAGGGCTTCGCGCGCCGCGCATGAGATGGCGAGCGATGGCGTGGCCAGGGCGGAGGGGTCCAGATGCTGGGGACGGGTGCCTGCGGCCGCCTGCGCCTTTTCAACCGGCAGCAGGCGCTGCACGGCCCGCGCCACCGTACCTGTCAGGCCAATGCAGACGATGCCCACCACGATATTGAAGGCCAGGTGGAACAGCACCACCAGGGCGGCGGTTTCGGGCACGTAGGGCCGCACATGTTGCAGCCACAGGCCGGTGAGCGGCGTCATGATGAGCACACCAATGATCTTGAAGAACAGATTGCCCAGTGGCACCTGGCGTGTCTGCACATTGGACTTCATGGTGGTCAACACCGCCAGCACACCGCTGCCCAGGTTGGCGCCCAGCACCAGACCCAGCGCCACGTCCGCCGGAATACCGCCCGATCCCGCCAGCGCCGCTGTGAGCAGCACGGTGGCGAGGCTGGAGTACGCCACGATGGCCAGAATGGCGCCGGTAAAAATCTCCAGCAGCAGATCGCTCGTGAGCGCGCCCAGCAGCGTGCGCACGGTGGGCGACTGGGTGAGCACCGTGGTCGATTCGGTGATGAGGCGCAACGCCAGCAGCATCAGCCCCAGGCCGATCAGCACCCGACCCACGCGGCCCACGGCGGTGTCCTTGCGCGAGATGAACAGCACCACGCCCACAAAGATGAACAGGGGCGACAGCCACGACAGATCCATGGAGAACACCACGGCCATCACGCTGGTGCCCACGTCGGCGCCCAGCATCACGGCCAGCGCCGCAGGCAGGCCCACCAGGCCCTGGCCCACAAAGGACGACACGATGAGCGCGGTGGCCGTGCTGGACTGCACCACCGCCGTCACGCCAATGCCGGAGAGCACAGCGGTGAAGCGGCTGCTGACACTGTGCGCAATCAGCTGGCGCAGGTTGGCGCCGAATACGCGCAGGATGCCGGTGCGCACCAGGTGGGTGCCCCAGATCAGCAGCGCCACGGCTGCCAGGAGATTGAGGAGATGCTTCATGAAAACCGTTGTTTCTTCTTCTTGTGATGGGCGCAAACCCTGCGATGACCAGACCCAGGGGCCAATGCAAGAACCGCGCACACCGGGCTGTCATAAAACTGACACATAAGCATACTCCTGATTCCATAGCGCTGGAGCAGATGCCCATGTCGGCGCTGGGTGCGTTGCTGCGCACAAACAGCACGGCCCGCATGCAGCGGGCCGTTCAGGGGGAACAAAGCCAGCGTGGCCTCAACGCTCGCGCCGCACCCGCAGCAGCTCGTCCAGGATCAGGCAGGCCGCACCCACCGTGATGGCCGAGTCCGCCAGGTTGAACGACGGGAAGTACCAGCCCGCGTAGTGGAACTGCAAGAAGTCCACCACATAGCCGTGCATGAGCCGGTCCACCACGTTGCCCACTGCGCCACCCAGAATGCTGGACAGCGCAAAGCTGAACAGCTTCTGGCCCGGGTGCGCGCGCAGCTGCCACACGATGAAGATCGTGGCCGCCACGCCGATGCCGGTGAACAGCCAGCGCTGCCAGCCGCCAGCGTCCGACAAGAACGAGAACGCTGCGCCTGTGTTGTGCGCGCGCACGATGTTGAAGAAGCTGGTGATGAACGTGGAGTCGCCCAGCTGGTAGTGGTTGAGGATCAGCGTCTTGGTGATCTGGTCGGCGCCCATCAGCAACACCGCCCATGCCAGCCATGGCCACATGCCCGCGCCGGTGCGTCCGGCCTGTGCTGTGCGCGCCATCACGCGTGCGCCCGGCTTTCGCCGTCGCCGTGGAGGTTGCTGGTGCAGCGGCCGCAGATGGTGGGATGGGCGGCATCGCTGCCCACATCACTGCGGTAGTGCCAGCAGCGCTCGCACTTCGCGTCGGAGCTGGGCTTGACACTGATCTGCAAAGCGCTACCAGCTACCAATTCAATAGCGGAGGTGATGAAGACGAACTTGAGGTCATCGCCCAGGCTGGCCAGCAGTGCGTGGTCCTCCGGCGCAGCCGTGAGGGTGACGGTGGCCTGCAGCGACGAGCCCACCTGGCCGGCGGCGCGCAGCGCTTCGATCTCCTTGTTCACCGCATCGCGGATCTCGCGGATGCGCGCCCACTTGGCCAACAGGCCTTCGTCGGCACCGGCACCCACGCCCGCCACGTTGCCATAGGTCTCCAGGAAGATGGAGTCGGAGTTGCCAAACACCTTCCACGCCTCTTCGGCCGTGAACGACAGGAACGGCGCCATCCAGCGCAGCATGGCGTGCGTGATGTTGTAGAGCGCGGTCTGGGCACTGCGGCGGGCCAGGCTCTTGGGCGCCGTGGTGTACAGGCGGTCCTTGAGCACGTCGAGGTAAAAGCCGCCCAGGTCTTCCGAGCAGTACAGCTGCAGCTTGGCCACCACGGGGTGGAATTCGTAGACCTTGTAGTGCGCCAGCACCTCGGCCTGGAACTCGGATGCGCGGGTGAGGGCGTAACGGTCGATCTCCAGCATCTGGTCGAACGGCACGGCGTCCTTGGCCGGGTCGAAATCGCTCACGTTGGCCAGCAGGAAGCGCAGTGTGTTGCGGATGCGGCGGTAGGCGTCCACCACGCGGGCCAGGATCTTCTCGTCGCCCGCGATGTCGCCGGAGTAGTCGCTGGCGGCCACCCACAGACGGATGATCTCGGCGCCCAGCTTCTTGTTGATTTCCTGCGGGTCGATGCCGTTGCCCAGCGACTTGCTCATCTTGCGGCCCTGGCTGTCCACGGTGAAGCCATGGGTCAGCAGGCCGCGATAGGGCGCGCGGCCTTCCAGCGCGGAGGCCAGCAGCAGCGAGCTATGGAACCAGCCGCGGTGCTGGTCATGGCCTTCGAGGTACAGGTCGGCCTCAGGGCCGGTGTCGTGGTGCACCTCGGGGTGCGTGCCGCGCAGCACATGGCTGAAGGTGGAGCCGGAGTCAAACCACACCTCCAGGATGTCGGTGCTCTTGGTGTAGTGCGGCGCGTCTTCGGCGCCCAGGATTTCCTCGGTCGTCACGCGGCTCCAGGCCTCGATGCCGCCCTTTTCAACGATGTCAGCCGCCTGGTCCATGATTTCCATGGTGCGCGGGTGCAGCTCGCCCGAATCCTTGTGCAGGAAGAACGGGATGGGAACGCCCCAGCTGCGCTGGCGCGAGATGCACCAGTCGGGTCGCCCGGCGATCATGTCGTGCAGGCGGGCCTTGCCGTTCTCGGGGTAGAAACTGGTGTGCTCGATGGCATCCAGCGCGATCTGGCGCAGCGTCTTGGCGGGCTTCATGCCGGGCTTCGTGAACACGCCTTCGCCCTCGTCCATGCGCACGAACCACTGGGCGGCCGCGCGGTAGATCACCGGCGTCTTGTGGCGCCAGCAGTGCGGGTAGCTGTGTGTGATGTCCTTGGTGGTCATCAGGCGGCCTGCGTTGCGCATGGCTTCGATGATCACAGGCACGGCCTTCCAGATGTGCTGGCCGCCGAACAGCGGGAAGTCGGCCGCGTAGGTGCCGTTGCCCTGCACGGGGTTCAGGATGTCGTCGAGCGCCATGCCATGCGCGCGGCAGGAGTTAAAGTCTTCCAGACCGTAGGCGGGCGAGGAGTGCACGATACCCGTGCCGTCGTCGGCCGTGGCGTAGTCTGCCAGGTACACGGGCGACAGGCGGCGGTAGCCAAAGCTGCCGTCCTCGCTGGCCACGTCGTACAGCGGGTGTTCGAATTCCAGGCCGCCCAGGTTCTTGCCCAGGGTGGAGGCCAGCACGCTGCCGGTGAGGCCATAGCGCTCCAGGCACGAGGCCACCAGCGGCTCGGCCACGAGCAGGATGCGCTCGCCCGTGTCCACCAGCGCGTAGCTGATCTCGGGGTTGAGGTTCAGCGCCTGGTTGGCAGGGATGGTCCAGGCAGTGGTGGTCCAGATGACCACAAACGCATCCTTGACCAATGCGGGCAGGCCAAAGGCGGCTGCCAGCTTGGCGGGGTCGTGCGACTTGAAGGCCACGTCCAGCGTGGTGCTCTTCTTGTCCTGGTATTCGATCTCGAACTCGGCCAGCGAAGAGCCGCAGTCAAAACACCAGTACACGGGCTTGAGGCCCCGGTACACAAAGCCGCGCTCCATCACGCGCTTGAAGGCGCGGATCTCGCCCGCTTCGTTCGCGGGGTTCATGGTCTTGTAGGGGTTGTCCCATTCGCCCAGCACGCCCAGGCGCTTGAAGTCCACCATCTGCTGCGCGATCTGCTCGGTGGCAAACGCGCGGCTCTTGGCCTGCATGTCATCGCGGCTCAGGTTGCGGCCGTGTTTCTTCTCGATGGCGTTCTCGATCGGCAGACCGTGGCAGTCCCAGCCAGGCACGTACAGCGCGTCAAAGCCTTCGAGCTGGCGCGCTTTGGTGATCATGTCCTTGAGGATCTTGTTGACCGCGTGGCCCATGTGGATCTGGCCGTTGGCGTAGGGCGGGCCGTCGTGCAGGATGAACTTGGGGGCTCCCCGGCGGGCGTCGCGCAGGCGCTTGTAGACGCCCTGGTCTTCCCAGTCCTTCACCCAGCCCGGCTCGCGCTTGGGCAGGTCGCCGCGCATGGGGAAGGGGGTGTCGGGCAGGTTCAGCGTGCTGCGGTAGTCCGTGGCGGTGGATGCGGGGGTACTGGCGTTGTCGGACATGAAGGAGCCTTAAAACGGGGCATTCCGGGGCAGGCCCGGAGCAATGCGGGGGAACAGGGGGCGAAACGCGGGAGGTGTAGTGCCTGCAGGGCAGGCGCTGCGCAGGCAGCCCCCTAAATTCGGTCGCGCGTGGTTTGGCGCCGGGTCTCGGTGTGGTTGGGAGCGGCGTGGGCCGATGCAAAGTAGGCGCGCGCATCCGCACAGTCGTTCGCGATACCCGTCGTCAGGGCGTCCAGACTGTCGTACTTCAGTTCGTCGTGCAGTTTGTGCAGTAGTTCCACACGCACGATTTTACCGTACGCCCCTTCGGCACCCAGTTCGGCAGGCCAGTGCAGGCAATGGGTTTCCAGCAGCACGCGGCCGCCGTTCACGTCATTGGGGTCCAGGGAGGGGCGCACGCCCAGGTTGGCCACACCCGGCAAGGGCTCGCCACCGAGACCATGGACCAGTACGGCAAAGATGCCGCTGGCGGCGGGTTTCCAGTGCGCAAACCGCAGGTTGAGGGTGCGAAAACCGTCGCCCGCGCCTTCCGCCGTAGCGCCCAGTTCGCGCCCCAGCTTGCGGCCATGCACCACATGGCCGCTGATGGTGTAGGGCCTCCCCAGCAGGCGTGCCGCCGCCTCCATGTCGCCCGCCGCGAGGGCTTGGCGCACGGCGGAACTGGACACGCGCAGGCCGTGCACCTCGTAGCTGTTCATGCGCGCTACGTCGAAGCCCTTGGTTTGCCCGGCCGAGTCCAGCATGGCGTAGTGGCCCGCTCGCTGGCGGCCAAAGCGGAAATCGTCGCCCACCAGGACGTAGCGGGCGCCCAGGCCGCGCACCAACACCTCGTCGATGAAGGCCTCGGGCGACTGTGCGGCCAGTCGCGCGTCAAACGGTAGCACCACAGTCTGCTGCACACCGCAGCGTGCCAGCTCGGTGAGCTTGTCTCGCAGGGTGCCGATCCGGGCTGGTGCGAGTTCCGGCTTGTGGTGTGCACCGGCAAAGTAGTCGCGTGGGTGGGGCTCGAAAGTGAGCACACAGCTCTCCACCCCCCGGTGTGCGGCCTCGCTGTTCAACAGGGCCAACATGGCCTGGTGACCTCGGTGTACGCCATCGAAATTACCGATGGTCAGCGCGCAGGCGTCAGCGATGCCAGGGTGGTGGAATCCGCGAAAGATCTTCATCGGTTTGTTATCTTTTTGATAGCGGTCTGTGCAAGCGCAATAAGCGCAGGACGCCAATTTTTCATGAAAACGGAGTATATTGTGACCCACGGCTGGCCCCGCGCAGGGCTGCCCGCGAGACATCTGCGTTCCGATCCTTGTGTACTTTGTGTTCCAGGAGGCGTGTTTTGAAGGTCTTGAAGCTGTCAGCCCAAGGGCTGCCCCAATCGTGGATTTCGCTGGAGCAGGCGGTCATTCATTACGCCGCCGGGGAAGTGCGCTGGGAGTCTGGTGCCCAGATTGCCCGGTTCCGGGGCGGGCACAACGCCATCTCGGGTGAGTAATCGGTGATCGCCATCAACAGCATCATCGGCACCAAGGGCGTGCCCAGCATCAATCCGTTCGAGCTCAAGCCCAGCCTGACCAACAGCAAGCTCTTTGCCCGCGACCGCAATGTGTGTGCCTACTGCGGCGGGCACTTTCACGAAGAAGACCTGACGCGCGAACACATCGTGCCCTTCGCCCGCAACGGCCAGGACCACTGGATGAACGTGGTCACGGCCTGCCGCCCCTGCAACCACCGCAAGGGCCCCCGCACGCCAGAGCAGGCGCACATGCCGCTGCTGTATGCGCCCTATGTGCCCAGTCTGTGGGAAGACTTCATCTTGCGCAACCGGCGCATCCTGGCCGATCAGATGGAGTTTTTGATGGCGCACGTGCCGAAGTCATCGCGCCTGCTGGCTTAGGGCTCCTTTCGCGCGTCCTTGCAGCCGCTGACGTGGCTGCCGTGGGTAGCTGTTCTTGTAAGTGTTTCGTTTCAGAGAGATTTGCTTGCCATTTCTACGGGACCGTAGAAGGGTCGTCATAACCTGTGCTCTGGGTGATTTCACTTGCCACCCCCAATCGGTACCAGCCCATTTTTCGAGTCAATCGAGCAAACCTGGGGCCTGGTCGGGCGCAACCGGCAGGAGCTCACCCAGTCGAACCAATGCCTGCATCGTGTTGTCTGCGTTTTATGACAGTGCACCCTCCTGAAAAGGCTGCATGCGGATTCCGAGACATCGATATGCGGACCCGGTCGCGCGTCAATGCAGCACGCTGATACCTGTACATCCGACGCGTTCGCGACGCCTCGGTCGGGGCTTGAGGTTGTAGGGGGCGCTATGGCTTCCATCTCAAAAGGAGCGCGGCGGATGGCAGGCGCTTGCCAGGTTTCGCGTCTGCCCTGCTAAGGCGTTCGGATGGCTTCCGGCCTGGAAGTATCGAGCGCCGTGCGTGAAGGGGTTTCACCCTGTCCACCAGCGCTTGTCCGCCTGCTCTGTGTGTGTGCACCGGTCAGGGTGTTGTTATCTGCGGGATTGAATGTTAACTATTGTCAAACATGTATCAATAGTTAATTGAATCTCGCTATGCTCCCGTGGCGGCCCCTTTTTAGAGGCCGTGGCTCCGGGAATGGGCTAGCTCAGCGTTAGCCGTCGGGGGCAATTGGGAGGGGCGCCTGCAACTGGGTGGCCTGATCGAAAACAAGAAACGAAAGAGCGAATTCCATGAAGGACGACTGGATGCCGGTGCAGGTTGCACGCGGTCGCGGGCTGCTGCGCGATTTTTCTAACGTATTGCGGAGCGCCGCAGTTGCGTTGCTTGGCGGTGTGATGATGACCCAGGCTGCTATGGCTGGTGTGGTCAACGGGGGGTTTGAAGACTCCACTGATTTTGCGGGATGGACCAAACAGTCCTACAACTTGCAGACGGGGGGGATCACCACATTTCCACCGACGCAAAAGTCGCATCTGAACTTGTCGGCGCCCGTATCCACGTTTGATCTGTCTGCGGTTCTGCGCGGCTCCTCGGAGAGTCTGAACGACACCAACACCAATGGGTTGTTGAAATTTCCTCGTTGGGGCAATGCTGTCGCGCGCGTTCACAACCAGTTCGGGGCTGATCCCGGCTCTAACCAGGACAAGGCCAGTTCGATCGAGCAGACAGCCACGATGACGCTGGCGGATGTGGATCCTTCTGACGGCAAAATCCACTTGCGTTTTGCCGCCGCACCCGTTTTGCGTGCACCCGCCCACGCTGACAACTTGCAGCCGTACTTCTTCATTCAGGTGACCAATGTCACCAAGGGAACTACGCTGTTCACCACTTTTAATTTCTCGAATCAGCCCGGCATTCCCTGGCAAAGTGGCGTGGGCGACTACAAGTTCACCGATTGGCAGGGTTTTGATATCGCGCCCGGCAATGGTTTCCTGGACGTAGGGGACTCCGTCAAGATAGAAGTGATTGTCGCCGGGTGCCAGCCCAGCGGGCACGAAGGTCATTTGTACCTCGATTCCGTCGGCGCGTTCATTCAAGGTCTGGCTGTTACCGCAGTGGGGCCCACCACGGCCAAGCCGGGTGACCAGATTACTTACACCTACATCTACACCAATAACAGTGGGGTGATATCCAACAACACGACGGTGACAGCAGTGATGCCCAAATCGGGCAACAACCTGGATACCACCTTTGTGTCCATCCAGCCGAATGGCGGTACTTGCTCGCTGCCGACCGTGGGGACGGCAGATGCGCCGGTGGTTTGCAATTTCGGTACCCTCAACAACGGGGCCAGTGGTTCGTTCACGGTGACAGTCACGATTCCGTCGGGTGCGAGTACCTCCAGCCCGACCAACGTGGTCAACAACGGCAACTACAAGATCGCATCTGACGGCACCAGTGCGTTCCTGGGGCCTCTGTTCCAGACCCAGGTGGTGCCGTTGGCAAGTTCTTTGACCGATCTGGGTATCACCATTTCTGATGGAGGCGTCTCAGCTGTGGCGGCGGGCAGCACAGTCACCTACACCGTGGTTGTGACCAACAACGGACCTACCGCTGTGGTGGCTGCGCCCGTCTCGCAAACTGTGTCCGGATTGGGCGCGGTCGCATGGACCTGTGTGGCCAACTCTGGCGCAGCTTGTGGTGCCGCTAGCGGGGCGAACTCCATCACGGACGCCCCCTCATTGCCGGTCGGCGCCTCCGTCACATACACGGTCACAGGTACTGCAGGTGCCGCAGGAACCACGACATCCACCACGGTGAATGTCGCGGCTCCCGCGGGTGTCACGGACAGCAATGCAGCCAACAACGCCGCAGCGGATACCAATGCCGTAGGCACCCTGTACGCAGTAGGCCTTTCGAAAAGTGGCACGGGTACTGGCACCGTGACCAGCGTTCCAACAGGGCTCAGCTGTGCAGCTGCGTGCACATCTGCATCCATGAGCGTGGCAAATGGAACCACGACGATTCTGTCTGCAGTCGCTGCACCGGGCTCTGTTTTCACCGGTTGGTCGGGGGCGGGATGCTCGGGAACGGGGACTTGCACTGTCAACGTGTCGGGCGCTAGTGCCAACGTCATTGCTACTTTTGCGCTGGTTCGTACGGTCACACCAGTGGTGGGCGCTAACGGCACCATCACGCCGGGTACACCTACAACGGTGGTATCTGGCTCCACGGTGACATACACCATCAACCCCGATCCGACCTATGCTCCGCTGATCACCGGGAACTGCCCTGGTGTGCTTTCTGGCAACCAGTACACCATATCCCCCGTGAATGCTGATTGCACTTTCAACGTGGCATTCACCAACGCGACGGCCACCGTGACCTCATCCGTCAATGGTGGTAACGGTGGCATATTGGCGGCTGGTGCACAGACGGTGGCACTGGGTTCGCAACACACGTTCACCCTGACGCCCAATGCGGGCTACGTGGCGCGTATTTCCACAAGTGGAACCTCTTGCCCGGGAAGTCTGGTGGGGAATACCTTCACCACGAATGCGATTGCAGGCAGTTGCACAGTGGTTGCTTCGTTCGTGTCCGCCTCCAGCATTCCCACCTTGTCGGAGTGGGCGCTCATCGTGATGGCCCTGGCGCTTGCTGCTCTGGGGTTGCAGCGACTGCCTGCAGGTCGCAGACTCACGCACTGATCCGTCTATTCTTCATTGCTGCGGCATGCCCGATGCCCACCTCGATCGCAGGTGGGCATTTGGTTTTTGGTCTGTCCGCAGCGCACTCGGATGCAAGTATGAAAACTTTCGCCATCTTGGCCCTGGCTGTTGTTGTGAATCAGGCCGCGTGGGCGCAGACTCTGCCCACACGCAAGGCAGGACTCTGGGAGGTATCTATCCGCCCCGAGGGTGCTGCAGATACTGCGGTGCTTAAAGTATTGCAGTGCACGGACCGCGCAAGCGATGCGCTGACGTTGATGTCGATTGCGCCGGGGCAAGAAAACTGCGGCAAGCCTGGTGTTGCGCGGCTCAAGGAAAAAGGACATCGCATTCGCACCGCCTGCCATGTGCACGAACAGCGCGTGGATACCGTCATGGAGTTGAAGGGTGACCTGACGTCACGCTATGAAGGGCGTCTGGAAACTCGATACCCCAGCATGGCCTCCCAAACACCACCGCCCAAGGTGTTTGAAGGGCGGTGGCTGGGTGAGTGCCGCGCAGCGATGCGGCCCGGCGACATGCTCTTGCCCAACGGTGTCACGGTGAACGTGGTCGATGATCGCAGGCGCGCAGAGGAGCGTCAGGACCATCACGACCACAAGGGACACAAACACTGAATGTGCCTGGCTCCCCTTGCCACACACTTGGTTGCTTGAATGAAGGGCCTGTCGGCAGCCAGGCGGTGGGCAATGGGTGTGTTGCCCATTCAGTCTTTTGGAGGCAGCCCCTGCGGGCTGCTTTTTGCTTTTATTGGCTGACTTCCAGCATGACGACGTGGCCTTGCGCAGCAGGCCAAGTCTGCCCCACCACCCGTTCCCCGTTGAATTCGCCCGCAATGCTGCGCACGCCCCCTGCGGGCTTGACCTTGGCAGATGCCACGCCGGCGCCAGCGGGCACGCCCGCAGGCACTGCACCATCCAGCAGCATCTTGTCGCGCGCCGGGTCCAGGTAGCCGCGCGGGCGGGTCAAGGTCACGACGCTCTCGGCGCCCTTGTCGGCATCGGCCATGCGTTCTGCGCGCAGATGGATGAGGCCACTACTGCGCGGAAAGCCGCTGCGGTAGATGTGGGTGGTGGCATATCCAGGCGCGGTGATCACGAACTCGATGGGTGCGCCGGGTGAAACCGTCAGTGGACCCCATTGGCCATCTGCACCCACTGTCTTTCGCAGCAGCGGATGGCCCGTGCGAGTACCAGTGGCGGAGTCAGTGGCGTACACCTCCAGCTGGGCACCCGCCAGGGGCAGGTTGTTGCTGAAGTTGCCGGTCTTGGGGTCGGCAGAGTCCACCCCCAGGCCCGTGACTTTGCCGTTGATCACTACGGATTTCTCCGCAGCGATCTCGGTGCGTGCGGGGGCCTTGCCGGTGATGAAGCGGTAGGTGGCTTCAAACGCAACGGGGGAGTACGAAGTCTCGCGGTGGTCGATGCGCGGAATCACCACGTTGGTGGCACCCTTGAGTTCGGGGCCGGTGGCGGTCACGTTGGTGGGCGTGCCTTTCTGGCCGATCCACAGGCCGTCGGGCTGGGCGAACTTGTCGTTGTTGTCCGAGCGGATGGTCATCCATTTCACGGGGCCGCTCACCTCGTCGCCCGCCGCGTTCTTGGGGGCATTCAGCGCTTTGAGGAAGGGGCCTGTGCCAGAGAACTCGTTGCCTTCTCGGAACCCCGGTATCGCCCACACGCCGTGGTTGGGTGTGCCGCCGAGGATCGCGTGGCTCACCGTCTTGTCGCCGCCCCCGTTGTAGATGTAGTTGCGGATGGCATTGCCGCCGCGCGAGTTGCCGACCAGCACGACCTGGCGGGCGCCCGTGGCTTTGAGCACCTTGTCCACTTCGGCCTTGAGGTAGGCCATGTGCTCTGCTGCCGAGGTGCGGCCCGGCTGGGGCTTGGCGTCCTCATCGCGCGACAGGGGGTAAGGCACGTCGATGGCGTGCAGTCGCTCGCGGGGCCAGCCGTTGGACTCAAACCGCCAGACGGTGGTCTGCCACAGCGCGGCGGTGTCGCCGTTGCCATGCACAAAGACGATGGGCGGTGCTTCTGCCAGGCTGGGGCTCTGGGTGGCGCAGCCTGCCAGCGCCAGACCGGCGGCCGCAGCGGCTGCCAGCAAGAGGGATCGGCGTGGCAACAGGAATGCGTGATTCATGGGGGAGTCTCCAAAAAGAAAAAATGCCCGTGGACTGGGGAATCCACGAGCATCGTTTGCGGGTGTTACGCGCCTGCGTCAGTTCACATCAGGCAAACACGCCCGCCGTGTCTTGCATGCGGGCGGACACTTCGCCCAGATGGTGCAGCGTGTCGCCAAAAGTCACTTCCAGCTGCGTGAGCTTCTTGAAGTAGTGGCTCACGATGTATTCGTCCGTCACGCCAATGCCACCGTGCAGTTGCACCGCTTGCTGTCCGACAAAGCGCATCGACTGGCCCAGCTGCACCTTGGCGCGGGCCATGGCGGCACGGCGTTCGGCGGCGGGGGCGCCCAGCTTCAGGCTGGCGTAGTAGCTCATCGAGCGGGCCAGCTCCAGCTGCATCTTCATGTCGGCCACGCGGTGGCGCAGCGCCTGGAAGCTGGCAATGAACACGCCAAACTGCTTGCGCTGGTTCATGTATTCGACCGTGATGGCCACGGTCTTGTCCATCACGCCCACGGCTTCGGCGCAGGCGGCGGCAATGCCGGTGTCCACGGCCAGTTCCCGCGCGGCCAGGCCGTCGGTGGTGATGAGCGTGGCAGGCGCGTTGGCCAGCAGCACCTCGGCGGCGCGGCTGCCGTCTTGCGTGACGTAGCCCTGCGTGGTCACGCCGCTGGCCGTGCGCTCGACCAGGAAGAGGGCGATCTTGCCGTCGAGTTGCGCAGGCACGATGAAGGCGTCGGCCTTGTCGCCAGCGGGCACTACGCTTTTGATAGCTGTTACCGCATATCCTGATTGCGCTTTGACCGCTTTTGCATCGCAAACGTCCAGGCGGTAGCGCGCCTTGCGCTCCTGCTGGGCCAGCACCACCAGGGCTTCGCCGCTGGCCACGCGGGGCAGCCAGGCGCCTTGTACGTCGGCCGGTGCGTAGTGCGACAGCACGCTGCTGGCAATGAAGGCTTGGGCAATCGGCTCCAGCACAATGCCGCGGCCCAGTTCTTCGGCCACGACCATCGCATCAATGGCGCCCTGGCCCATGCCGTCATGCGCTTCGGGCACGGTGAGGGCGGTCAGGCCCAGCTCGGCCAATTCGCCCCAGGCGGCGCGGTCAAAACCGCCCGCGGCCACGGCAGCGCGGCGGCGCTCAAACGTGTAGCCCTTGTCCACCCACTTGCGCACGGCGTCGCGCAGTTGTTCCTGGTCGTCAGAAAAATCGAAATCCATTTGTCTCTCCTTGTGCCGGTTGTGGCGCCGTGGCGCCCTCAACAACCAGCGAAGCTCTATCGGGAACCCCCTCCCGGAGGGGGCACGGGGGAGCAGTCCTGTCGCGCAAGGCGCGGACCGTACTGGGCGTCAGCCCAGAACGGTCTGCGCCACGATGTTGCGCTGCACTTCGTTGGAGCCACCGTAGATGGTTGTCTTGCGCAGGTTGAAGTAGGTGGATGCCAGCGGCGCGTTGGCGGTGACGCCGCCGGGGAAATTGCCTTGCCAGCCAGCTTCCATAGCTTCTTCGATGAAGGGCATGGCAAAGGGGCCGGCGGCCAGCATCATCAGCTCGGCGTAGCGTTGCTGGATCTCGCTGCCCTTGATCTTGAGCAGGCCCGCGATGTCGAGCGAGTTCTTGCCCGACTTCTCGGCGGACAGCACGCGCAGCACCAGCATTTCCAGGGCGACGATGTCCACTTCGAGCAGGGCGATCTGGTCCCGGAAGCGCAGGTCGTCCCATACGCCTTCGGTCTTGGCGATGCGCTTCAGGCGTTCCAGTTCGCGCTTGCTGCGGTTCACGTCGGCTATGTTGGTGCGCTCGTGGCTCAGCAGGTGCTTGGCGTAGGTCCAGCCCTTGTTCTCTTCGCCGATCAGGTTCTCGGCAGGCACTTCGACGTTGTCGAAGAACACTTCGTTCACCTCGCACTCGCCGTCCAGCAGCTTGATGGGGCGCACGGTCACGCCTTTGGACTTCATGTCCAGCAGCAGGAAGGAGATGCCGGTCTGGGGCTTGCCCTCGGTGCTGGTGCGCACCAGGTTGAACATCCAGTCGCCATGCTGGCCCAGGGTGGTCCAGGTCTTTTGGCCGTTGACGATGTACTTGTCGCCCACGCGCTCTGCGCGCGTCTTGACGCTGGCCAGGTCCGAGCCCGAACCAGGTTCGCTATAGCCCTGGCTCCACCAGACTTCGCCGCTGGCGATCCCGGGCAAAAAGCGCTTTTGCTGCTCGGCGTTGCCGAACGCCATGATCACCGGGGCCACCATCACGGGGCCGAAGGGGATGATGCGGGGCGCACCGGCCAGCGCACACTCTTCTTCAAAAAGGTGCTTTTGCACGGCGGTCCAGCCCGGGCCGCCAAACTCTTTGGGCCAGCCAAAGCCCAGCCAGCCTTTTTTGCCCAGAATCTTGGCCCAGCCCTGCATGTCTTCGCGGGTCAGGCGCAAGGCGTTGTGGACCTTGTGAGAGATTTCTTTGGGCAGATTGGCGTGAACCCAAGCGCGAATCTCTTCGCGAAAGGCCTGCTCTTCGGGGGTGAATGCGAGATCCATGCGGTGCGTCTCCTAGTGATGCTGCATTTGTAGCACGGTCGTTCGTTTTATTCCTGTCCGGGTGGCGACATTGGACTGAACTCAGGGGAAATGCCCAGCTCGGCGCACAGGCGCTGCACGGTGTTGCGCAGGTTTGCCACTTCGGCCTCCAGGGCGTCCACACGGGCCTGCAGTGCGGGCGATGGGCTGGCGCCCGCACTGCCTGCGTGCGCATGGCTGGCGGTGGTGTCCACCGGTCCGCACATCAAATGCGCCCAGCGTTGCTCGCGCGCGCCGGGAGCGCGGGGTAGCTGCACGACCAGCGGGCCACCCTTTTCGGCACTGCGCTCCTGCAACTCGTCCAGAAAGGCTTCGACCGACGAAATGTCCGCAAACCGGTACCAGCGCTCAGCGTTGATGCGCAGCTCACCCGCCGTCTGCGGGCCGCGCAACATCAGCAAGCCCAGCAGCACGGCCGACTGCTCGGGCACGCCCACGCCACGCTGAAAGTTGTGCTCCCAGCGTGTGGTGCGGTTGCCGCTGCTCTCAAACGCCAGCGTCAGCAGTTTGAGCGAATCCAGCGCCTCCTGCGCCTCGGCGTCACTCAGGTTCATCACCGGGTCGCGGCTGGTTTTCTGGTTGCAGCCGGTGACCAGGCCGTTGAGCGACATGGGGTAGCTGTCGGGCACGGTGCGCGCCTTTTCCATCAGGGTGGCGAGCACGCGGGCTTCGTTGGGTGTCAGGGGACGGGTGGTGGGGTCGAAGGGCATGAGGAGGCTGTCGGGCTTGGGGTTGGCGCTGCGTTGTGCGACAGAGTATGCAGGCTAGGCGCCCAGCGCAAGCTGCACTGGCTGTGCAGCGAGCATGGGCAACGCCGCCTGCGTGCTATGTCGCACAACCCTTCGGGCCGCCGCCTGGGGCCGCCATGCTGCGTTGCGGGTTCGTTGTGTGGCTGGGCCACACGGCCTCACCCGCGCCTTGCCTGGCACCCCCAGGCGGTGGCGCAGAGCCAACCCCATGCTCGACAGCCTCCTAGATAATCCGTGGCAATTTATGAAGAACATCGTCATTCTGATCTCTGGCGGCGGCTCCAACATGGCCACCATCGTCCGCACGGCACAGCAGGAGCGCTGGGAGCAGCGCTACGGCGCCCGCGTGGCGGCTGTCATCAGCAACAAACCGGAGGCCGCCGGGCTGGTGTTTGCGCGCGAGCAGGGCATCGCCGCCGAGGCGCTGGACCACAAGGCCTTTGCCAGCCGCGAGGCTTTTGATGCCGAGCTGGCGGCCACCATCGACCGCCACCAGCCTGCCCTGGTGGTGCTGGCGGGGTTCATGCGCATCCTGACGCCAGGGTTTGTGGCGCACTACGCCGGGCGGCTCATCAATATCCACCCTTCGCTGTTGCCGGCCTTTACCGGGCTGCACACGCACCAGCGCGCCATCGACGCGGGCTGCAAGTTTGCGGGCGTGACGGTGCACCAGGTGACGGCCGAGCTGGATGTGGGCCCCATCCTGGACCAGGCCGTGGTGCCGGTGCTGCCGGGCGACACCGCCGAGACGCTGGCCGCCCGGGTGCTGACCCAGGAGCATGTGATCTACCCCCGCGCCGTGCGGGCGCTGGTGCGCTCCCTGTAGGGGGGTGAGGTCGGGGCGAGGCAGGCCGGGCGCGTGGGGTGCCCACCGCTCCCACGTTGACAGGGTTGGCGCTACTAAATTTATAGCTATCAAGGCATGATGCACTAGCGCATCTGGCCGATTTGGATCAGATTTCGTGTCCCAGGACCCACCCACCAGCCCCGGGGCCGGTTTCTGGCTCGCACAGCTCGTCAACTGACGGGCGAATCGCACTGTGCGGCCAGAAATCAGGGGTGCCCGGAGGGCGCCGCCGGATCGTTCACACCTTGTCAGGCCACGGCGCTCAGACTGCTGGTGTTCGACGCCGTGCGCCAGTCGCTGGCGGTGCGTTCGTACTGCTGCCGCGCAAAGTCGGCCAGCCGCGCCAGGTCGTTGCGGCCGGTGGACTCGGTGCTGGTGCTGGTGGTGGACTGCACCTGACTGGTCAGCTGGTCGATGAACGCCTGCGACTCGCTGGCGCTGATGCTGGCATCGCCGTCGGTGTCGATGGCGTTGAACAGCGAGGTGATGGCGTCCTGCTCGGCTGTACTGGTTCCGCCCGCCACGCGCTCGGCGGCCGAGACCACGCCATCCTCGTTGGTGTCCAGGGGGTCGTAGCTGGTCGCCGAGCTGCTGTCGGATGCGGCGCCAGCGCCACCTGCACCCCTCGGACCACCCGGAGGCGGCGGCATGCCGCCCATGGCCTGCATGCCATCGGCACCCGCGCCGGGGCCCGAGGGGCGACCCGCATCGAACTCGGCCTGCGTCAGGCTGCCATCACCATCGGTATCCAGCTGGCTGAACACGTCGTCGCTGCTCACGCCGGTCTGGCTGGCGGTGCCGCCGGACATGGCCTTCAGCAGGGCCTGCAGCTCGGTCTTGCTCACGGCGCCATCGCCGTCGCTGTCCACTTTGCCAAACAGGTCGTCACCCGCCTGGCCGGTGGCGCTGGTGGCCGAACTGCTGCCTTCGCCACCGCGCGATTGGGCAAACGCCATGGTGGAAGGAGGCGGTGGCAGCACGCTTTGCAGAGTCTTGCCCAGCTCGTCGGCGTTCAGGCTGCCGTCGCCGTTGGCGTCGTATTGCTTCACCAGGTCGGCCGCGCTGGTCTGGCTGCTGGCGCCGGTTTTCTTCGCCACGTCGTCCAGCAGGCCCTGCAATTCGGTGTCGCTCACGCCGCCGCTACCGTCGGTATCGATCTTGGACAGCAGCCGCTCCGGCGAAGGCCCCGGGCGCGATGCCCGCTGCACGCTCGCACTGGACCAGGCACTGCTGACGCTACTGATGGTCGTCATCGTTGTTCCTTTCGTTCCAAAGGTGGACCGGTGCCGGGCCCTCCACTGCGGAAGCCCTCAGCCATGGCCCGATCCCATTCTTGGGTGCGCGTGTCTCCAGGGTTTGTCCGCTTTGTACCAAGGCCGATACAAAGAGCAGATGCAAGGCATGAACAGGGGGGCAAAGGCCCGCCAGATTGCCCCGCGCAGGGTGCGCAGCCTCCCTAAACTTGGTGCGTTCTTTTGTGCCTGTGCCTGCCCATGCAACACATCCTGGTGGTGGACGACGATGTCGAGATCACCACACTCCTCACCGACTACCTGACCCGCTTTGGCTATGTCGCCCACGCGGCCTGTGACGCGCAGACGATGCGCGCCCAGATGGCCGCCCAGCCCATCGGCCTGGTGGTGCTGGATGTGATGCTGCCCGGCACCGACGGGATCACGCTGGCAAGGGAGCTGCGTGAGCGCTCGCGGGTGCCCATCATCATGCTCACTGCGCGCGCCAACCCGTATGACTGCGTGCTGGGGCTGGAGATGGGCGCGGACGATTACATGGGCAAACCCTTCGAGCCGCGTGAGCTGGTAGCCCGCATCCAGACCGTGCTGCGCCGCACGCGCGGCGCCGAGGCACCTGTGCGGCAAGGGCCTGATGAAGTGGTGCGGTTTGATGGCTGGACGCTGCACAGCCTGGAGCGGCATCTGGTGTCGCCCGGGGGCATGGTGGTGCCCTTGTCGAATGCCGAGTTCCGTTTGCTGTGCACCTTTTTGCGCATGCCGCGCCGCGTTTTCAGCCGCGACCAGCTCATGGAGCAGGCCCGCGGCCGGGCCATGGATGCATTCGAGCGAAGCATCGACCTGCTGGTGTCACGCCTGCGCAGCAAGCTTGCGGACGATCCGCGGTCGCCCTCCATGATCCGCACCGTGCGCGGTGCCGGGTATCTGTTCAACGTGCAGTCGCTGCAAGGGCAGATAGGGTGGCCCCACTGACGCCAACGCAATCG
Organism: Acidovorax delafieldii; assembly: GCF_007993815.1. GTDB lineage: Bacteria > Pseudomonadota > Gammaproteobacteria > Burkholderiales > Burkholderiaceae_C > Acidovorax > Acidovorax delafieldii. The sequence continues at coordinate 379,714 of NZ_VJWE01000013.1, read as the reverse complement.
CGGCTGCGCGCTGCAGTCCAGCGCTGCATGCCTGACACCCTGTTTGGCCGGCTCGCCCTGCTCCTCATCGCCGCCGTCATCGTGAGCCATGTGCTGGCGCTGACGCTGATGTTCGAGCTGCGCCCTGCCCATCCAGGCCACCCGCCCGGCCCGCCGCCGCACGCATTGGCGGCCGATGGGCGCCCATTGCCGCCGCCGGGACCCGCACCAGGCTTGTGGAACGCACCACCGTCGCTGCAGCTGGGCCTGTTGCTGGACATCAGTGTGCGCCTGGCCGCATTGGTGGCTGCAGCTTGGTGGGCTGCGCGCTGGCTGTCACGCCCCATGCGCCGGCTGGCCACGGCCGCACAGGAGCTGGGGCGTGACATCCACCGCACCCCGTTGCCCGAGGACGGCACGCTGGAATGCCGCGACGCCAGCCGTGTGTTCAACCAGATGCAGGCGCGCATCCGCCAGCAACTGGCCGAGCGGGACCGCTTTGTGGCGGCGGTGTCGCACGACTTGCGCACGCCCCTGACGCGGCTGCGGCTGCGCACCGAAAGCCTGGGCGACGCCCAGGCGCAGCAGCTGTTTCGGCGCGACATTGCCGAAATGGACGCCATGATTGCCTCCACGATGGATTACCTGCGCGGCGTGGCGGGTGCGGAGGCTTGGGTGCATCTGGATGTGCAGGCCCTGGTGGACAGCATGGCGGACGACCAGGTGGCGATGGGCCACGCCGTCACCGTGGCGGGGCAGGCTGCCCCCTTGCGCGTGCAGGCCGTGGCACTGCGGCGTTGCCTGGACAACCTGGTGGGCAATGCCGTGCGCTACGGCGGCAGCGCCGAGGTCACGCTGCACGATGTGGCAGACGCCCTGACCATCGAGGTGCGCGACCACGGCCCGGGCTTGCCGCCCGAGGAGCTGGACCGGGTCTTGGAGCCCTTCTACCGCGTGGAGGCCTCGCGCAATCGCCAGAGCGGCGGGGTGGGGCTGGGGCTCACCATCGCCAGCGACATCGTGCGGCGCCACGGTGGCCGACTGGCGCTGCGCAATGCACCGGGCGGTGGGCTGGTGGTGGCAGCGGTGTTTCCGCGCGCTGTCGCCGGATATCAGTAGGGCTCAGGCGGTGGGAGCTTCGCCCTCCCATTTTTCAAACCGGAGGCGCAGCACGCCATCGATGAGCACTTGCTCCTCAAACATGGCGGCCGGCCGCACCCACAAGCCGCGCTGGCCATACAGTGCGCGGTACAGCGTCATGGGCTCCAGCGTCTCGCTGTGGCGCACGGTGTCGATCACTTCATAGAGCATGCCCTTGTAGTGGCGGTACAGGCCGGGTGGCGTGCGGATGAGCTCTGGCAGGTCGTCGTCGGTCATGGTGTTGCGGTGGCGTGAATGGTTAGGATGGCGGCTGAAAAAAATCAACCAGAGTGAGGGACGCCCGTGGATCAGGCAGATTTTGTGCACATGGTGCGCATGAGCGAGCATGCCAGCGCCGAGAACAGTCGCGCATACCGCCGCAGTGTGGCTGCGTTTGCCGCCCTGGGTTATGCATGGGTGCTGGGGTGTATGGCACTGGCCGTGGGTATTTTGCTGTGGGTGGTGCCCCAGTTGCTGCAGGGGCGCTTTCGTTTCGCGATGCTGTGGGCCCTGCTGGGTGCAGGGGGGCTGCTGTGGGTGAGCCTGCGTGCGCTGTGGGTGCGGTTTGATGAGCCCCCGGGCGTGGAGATCACAGCGCTGGATGCCCCCGACCTGTTTGAAGCGCTGGCGCGCATCCGCCGCAAGATCAAGGGCCCCCCCATCCACAAGGTCACGCTGACCGACGAGTTCAATGCCAGCATCCAGCAACTGCCGCGTTTTGGGCTGCTGGGCGGCGCCGTCAATCACCTGAGCATTGGCCTGCCCCTGTTGATGGCACTTGACCGGCCGCGGTTCCTGGCGGTGCTGGCGCACGAGTATGGCCACCTGCGGGGCGACCATGGCCGCTTTGCGGCTTGGATCTACCGCACGCGCCTGTCGTGGATGCGCTTGAACCACAGCCTGGCCGACGATGAAGGCCCGGTCGCTGCCGCCACCCAGCTGTTCATGCGCTGGTACTTTCCGCGTTTCTCTGCCAAGACCTTTGCGCTGGCCCGCCAGGATGAATACGAAGCCGACCGGATCGCTGGCAAGCTGCTGGGTCGCGACGTGACCGCTGCGGCCCTCGCCGAGATCGAGATCCGGGGCGCGTGGCTGCAGGCAGAGTTCTGGGGCAGCCACTGGTGCGCAGCGGCGGGCAATCCATTGCCGGTGGGCCCTTACCGCAGCATGCGCCGTGCCCTGGCCAAGGCCCCCGATGCAGCCTTTGCCAACGACGCCTTGCGCCAGGCGCTCAAGCGCCTGAGCAATCTGGACGACACCCACCCCGGCCTGCGCGACCGCATCGAGGCACTGGATGCCACGCCCACGTTGCCCGACTGGTCGTGCGGCAACGCTTTGGCCCTGTTGGGGCCGGATGCCAAGCGCTGGGTGGCACATTTCGACAAGCAATGGTGCCGCGACAATGCCAGCGAATGGAAGCAGCACCACGCCTGGCTGGGGCGCGTGCGCGCACGCGCCGAGGCCCTGGGGGCATCGACGGCACAGAGCAGTGCGGCCGACCTGGTGGAACTGGCCCGCCTCAAGCGCCACCTGGATCCGCATGCCGATGTGCGCGCCCTGTACGAGCTGGCACTGCAGCGCAGCCCCGAATACCCCGCTGCGCTGCGTGGACTGGTGCCTTGCTTGGCGGACGATGATCGGGAGGGCAAGCTCCAGCTGCTGCACCGGTTGTGGGAAACAGGCAGCAGCGACCGCTACTGGGCCGCGCGCATGGCATTGGCCGAGCTGGAGACCCCACGCCTGGGGCTGGACCACGATGCAGCCGCCTTCAAGCAGTGGCGCAAGCGGCTGGAACGCGCGCAAGAATCCGAAGAGCGGGCCTGGGAAGAGCTGTCGGGCACCTCGTTCTTCAGCCAGATCGTGCGGCACGACCTCAGCTCCTTCGAGCTGGCCGAACTGCAGTCCGAACTGGCCCGCTGCGCTCCTCTGGCCCGCTGCTGGCTGGTGCGCAAGAACCTGCGCGAGTACCCCCAGCGCAGGGCCTACCTGGTGTTTGTCGAGCTGCCGGGCATGGACGATGAAAGCCGCTATCACCTGTGCCGCGCGCTGGAGCGCAACCTGAGTCTGCCGGGGCCGGCGCTGGTGCTGTGGGCGGGCGAGTCACCGACGCTGCAGCAGATCGAGCGCTCGGCGTTCGAGCCGATCTATACCCGTTGACGCCCAGGCCGTGCATGGAGCGACTTGGCCGTTGAGGTTTGGCTCCCGCACTGGGCGGGTGGGGGCGATGTCGCCAGGTTGGCAGGGAATGGGACAATCGCAGGATGCATCCCAAAGTTCTTCTCGACGCCTGCGCCGAACTGGTCAGGCTCACCCTCACGTTTGAACACCCCGCCGACGCGGTGGTGTCGCGTTTCTTCCGCGACAACCGGGGCCTGGGGCCGCGCGAGCGCGCCACGCTGGCTGAAACGGTTTACACCGTTCTGCGCAAGAAGCTCCTGTTTGACCACATGGCCCCGTCAGGCTCGGGTCCCAAGGAGCGCCGCCTGGCCATCCTGGGTTTCTATGGCCCGCGCGATTTCCTCAAGAGTGCGTTGACCGACCAGGAGAAAAACTGGCTGGACCAGTGCGATGCGGTCACGGTCGATGACCTGATGGAGCGCCATCGCCACAACCTGCCCGAATGGATGGTCAAGCCCCTGAAGGACCAGCTGGGCGATGGCTTCTGGCCGCTGGTGGAAAGTCTGGCCCAGAGCGCCCCCCTGGATTTGCGCGTCAATGCCCTCAAGGACAAGCGCGCCGATGTGCAAAAGGAGTTGGCCAAAGCTGGCATCAAGGCGCATCCCACACCGTATTCACCCTGGGGCCTGCGCATTGACGACAAGCCCGCGCTGACCAAGCTCGATGCCTTCACGCGGGGCGCCATCGAGGTGCAGGACGAGGGCTCACAGCTGCTTGCCCTGCTGCTCGACGCCAAGCGTGGCGAGATGGTGGTGGACTTCTGCGCTGGTGCAGGGGGTAAGACACTGGCCATTGGTGCGAGCATGCGCAGTACCGGGCGCCTGTACGCGTTCGACGTGTCAGCTCACCGCCTGGATGCGCTCAAGCCCCGCCTGGCCCGCAGCGGCCTGTCGAACGTGCACCCCGCCGCCATCGCCCACGAGCGCGACGACCGCGTCAAGCGCCTGGCGGGCAAGATCGACCGCGTCCTCGTGGACGCGCCTTGCTCGGGCCTGGGCACCCTGCGGCGCAACCCCGACCTCAAATGGCGCCAGTCGCCCAAGGCCATCGAGGAGCTGGTGGCCAAGCAGACGGCCATCCTGGACAGCGCAGCCCGCCTGCTCAAGCCGGGCGGCCGTCTGGTGTATGCCACCTGCAGCATCCTGCCGCAAGAAAACGAGGCCATTGCCGAGGCCTTCAGCGCAACACACCCCGACTTCCAGCTGCTGGATGCTGGTGAACTGCTGGAGCAGCTCAAGGTCGAGGGGGCCAAGGGTTTGCGCAGCGGGGGTGCATCGGGCAGTGGTTATTTGCGCTTATGGCCCCATCTGCATCAGACCGACGGGTTTTTTGCCGCCATCTGGGCCAAAAAGGACTGAAACGCTGGAGGTAGGGCTCTAAACACCCTAAACCAGCGTAAATACTGTGGATTCCCCTGATCCGTTCAGAAACGGGCCCTCTAAAATTAATGACCTGTTTCGTTGGTGAGCGGGTTCTCTGTAGTAAGGTTTTTGTGAATATGCTGTTACCCGACTGGGCTGTACTGAACGCCGCCATTGACTGGCTGGGAAATGGGTTGTGGAACCTGTCCTGGTGGCAGATCGTGTTGTACACCCTTGCCACGACCCACATCACCATCGCTGCGGTCACGATCTTCCTGCACCGCGCGCAGGCACACCGCGCGCTGGACCTGCATGCCATCCCCTCGCATTTCTTCCGCTTCTGGCTGTGGATTGGTACCGGCATGGTGACCAAGGAATGGGTGGCCATCCACCGCAAGCACCACGCCAAGTGTGAAACCGTGGATGACCCCCACAGCCCCCAGACCCGCGGGCTGGACACCGTGATGTGGCGCGGCGCCGAGCTGTACCGCGCCGAGTCCAAGAACATGGAAACCATCAAGAAGTTCGGCCACGGCACGCCCGATGACTGGATGGAGCGCAATGTGTACACCCGCTACGGCTGGCAAGGCGTGGGCCTCATGCTCATCCTGAACCTGGCCCTCTTCGGCGCCCTCGGCGCCGCGGTGTGGGCGGTGCAGATGCTCTGGATTCCGTTCTGGGCAGCAGGGGTGGTCAATGGTGTGGGCCACTACTGGGGCTACCGCAACTTTGAGGCGCAGGACGCCAGCACCAACCTGTCGCCCTGGGGCATCATCATTGGCGGCGAAGAGCTGCACAACAACCACCACACCTACCCCACGTCGGCCAAGTTCTCGGTCAAGCCGTATGAATTTGACATTGGCTGGGTGTACATCAGCCTCATGAAGAAAATCGGCTGGGCTACCGTGAAGAAGGTGCCACCCAAGTTGCAACTGGGCGATGTCAAGCCGGTGGCTGATGAAAAGACGCTGGAGGCCTTGATCGCCAACCGCTATGAAGTGATGGCGGGCTATGCGCGCGGTGTGCGCAAGGCGTGCAAGGATGAGATTGCCGCGCTGCAGGCCCGTCAGGCCGATGTATCGGTGCTCAAGGCCGCCAAGCGCTGGCTGCATCGCGATGCCGAGAAGGTGCCGGCGGGGGCCTTGCCCCAGTTGGCTCAGGCCCGCGCTGCGCATCCGGCCCTGGACAAGATGGTGACCATGCGCGAAGAACTGCGTCAGCTGTGGCTCAATACCTCGCAATCCCGTGAGCAACTCACTGCCGACTTGCAGGCCTGGTGCCGTCGTGCCGAGGAGAGCGGTATTGCCACTCTGCGCGAGTTCTCCATCAGTCTGCGCGCTGCACGGGCCTGATGTAGTGCCTTGGTGGCGCTGTCGGTCGGACCCCTGACCATGGCGCACCTCCCCATAAACCGCTGCAGGGCTTTGTGCCCTCAGCGGTTTTTTGTTGGCTGTGGACCTGCTGGCGCTCGAAGTTGGTGGTGAACAAGTCGTCGATGGCGGGAGGCGGTGCTGTAGTCATCGGGCTGCATGGATTGCAGCCATGAAAAAAGCCGCCAGGCTGAATGCCGGGCGGCTTTTGGGATGACAAGAAAGAGACTGAATTACTTCAGCTTCATTTCCTTGTATTCCACATGCTTGCGAGCCTTGGGATCAAATTTCATGATCAGCATCTTCTCGGGCATGGTCTTCTTGTTCTTGGTCGTGGTGTAGAAGTGACCGGTACCCGCAGTGGATTCCAGCTTGATCTTGTCGCGTCCGCCTTTGCTTGCCATGGTGCTACTCCTTAAGCCTGGCCACGGGCACGCAGGTCTGCGAGCACCGAGTCGATACCGTTCTTGTCGATCAAACGCAGGGCAGCGCTCGAAACACGCAGGCGCACCCAACGGTTTTCGGTCTCGACCCAGAAACGGCGGTATTGCAGGTTCGGCAGGAACCGGCGCTTGGTTTTGTTGTTGGCGTGGGAAACATTGTTCCCCGTCATGGGCTTCTTGCCCGTTACGTCGCAGACGCGTGCCATGAGGACACTCCGATACTGATTAACGGCCGTTCGCTGAGCCCTGGGCTGTGTGCCCAGGTTGGCTTGCGGCCTCACCTCGCCAGAAAGGGTGGCGGTAACCCGATTTGCCGGTTTCGGAGGACCGCAAAAACGGGCCGAATTCAGCAAAGCCGCAGATTATAACCTGCGGCTCATTTTTTCATCAAGACTCTTGTTCGAGGAAGCGCTGGGCGTCCAGCGCGGCCATGCAGCCGGTGCCCGCGCTGGTGATGGCCTGGCGGTACACATGGTCCTGCACGTCGCCTGCGGCAAACACGCCGGGCACGCTGGTCTGTGTGGCAAAACCCTTGAGCCCACCCTGGGTAATGATGTAGCCGTTTTCCATCTCCAGCTGTCCCTGGAAGATCTCGGTGTTGGGCGCGTGGCCGATGGCGATGAAGCAACCTTGCAGCTTGATGTCTTCCGTGCTGCCGTCCTTCGTGCTCTTGATGCGGATACCGGTCACGCCCGTGTTGTCGCCCAGCACCTCGTCCAGGGTGTGGAACAACTTGAGTTCGATCTTGCCCGCTGCGACTTTCTCGTTGAGCTTGTCCACCAGAATAGGTTCGGCCTTGAACTTGTCGCGGCGGTGCACCAGGGTGACCTTGCGGGCGATGTTCGACAGGTACAGCGCTTCCTCCACCGCCGTATTGCCGCCACCGACCACGCAGACATCCTGCTCGCGGTAGAAGAAGCCGTCACAGGTCGCGCAGCCGGACACGCCCTTGCCCATGAAGGCTTCTTCCGAAGGCAGGCCCAGGTATTTGGCCGATGCGCCAGTGGCCAGAATCAATGCGTCGCAGGTGTAGGTACCGCTGTCGCCGGTAAGTGTGAAGGGCCGCTTGCTGAAATCGACCTTGTTGATGTGGTCGAAGATGATCTGGGTCTTGAAGCGTTCTGCGTGCTCCAGAAAACGCTGCATCAGCTCTGGTCCCTGCACGCCGTGCACGTCGGCAGGCCAGTTGTCCACCTCGGTGGTGGTCATCAGCTGGCCACCCTGGGCCATGCCGGTGATCAGCACCGGGTTCAGGTTGGCACGGGCGGCATAAACCGCTGCGGTGTAGCCCGCAGGGCCCGAGCCGAGGATCAGAACTTTCGCGTGTTGGGTGGTGGACATGGTAAAAGCCTGTGTTTTGCGCCCGCTACATGGGGCGCTGTTGGGAAAGCTGGGGGTTGAGCCGCCGAGTATCAACCGGCGTCCGCTCGCGAGAGTGGCCCCGTTTTCAATCACGGTGATTGTAAGAACCCATTGATAACCCGTTGCGGCTCCGGTTGGGTCGCACCCCTGAAAGGAGATGTTTGCATGTCCACGATGTTGTCCAACCTCGACCTGCTGCGCCGGGTACCTTTGTTTTCGCTGCTGACGGTGGCGCAGGCCGAGGTGATCAGCGGCGCAGTGATCAAACGCCGCTTCAAGCGGGGCGAGGCGCTGGTGGAGCAGGGGCAAAAGTCCAATGCCCTGTACATCCTGCTCACAGGGCGCGCCCGGGTCATGACCTCGGACAGCCGGGGGCGTGAGGTGATCCTGGCCACCCTCGCCCAGGGCGATTACCTGGGCGAGATGAGCATCATCGACAACGAACCCCACTCGGCCACGGTGCGTGCCGAGGTGCAGACCGACGTGCTGATGCTGGGACGTGCGGAGTTTGCGCGTTGTCTCACCGAGAACGCGTCCATGTCTTTGGTGGTGATGCGCGGGTTGGTCAAGCGGCTGCGCCATGCCGATCGCAAGATTGAGTCACTCGCGTTACTGGATGTGTACGGCCGTGTGGCCCATGCCTTGCTGGACTTTGCGGTGCCCGATGCGCAGGGGCAGCTGCTGATCAAGGACAAAATCTCCCGCCAGGACCTGGCCAAGATGGTGGGAGCTTCCCGCGAAATGGTCAGCCGCGTGATGAAAGACCTGGAGGAGCGCGGCTTCATCGAGGCGCTGCCCAGCGGGGCTACCCTGCTCAAGGACCGGCTGAACGCGCTGGGCTGAAATCCGGGGGGCGGACCCTGCGCCGGGAGGTGCGCCCAGCGCAACGCATGGGGTAAGCTCACCCTGCACGTTTATGACCTATTCCCTCAATACCCTGAATGCATCGGCGGCGGCCAAGTCGCCGCCCCGCACGGGCGCCGCCCGTTTTGGCCACGAAATCGCCCTGGTGGTGGGCTTGCTGGCCCTGGTTTTCTGGCTGCTGGCGCTGGTCAGCTATTCGGCCCAGGATGCGGCCTGGTCCACCTCGGGCGCCCGCGACGCGCGCTCCGTTGCCAACTGGGCGGGGCGCTTCGGCGCCTGGCTGGCCGATGGCAGCTACTTTGCGCTGGGGTTTTCAGTGTGGTGGTGTGTGGCGGCTGGCGTGCGGGCCTGGCTGTCGTCGCTGGCGCGCTGGATGCGCGGGGGCGAAGTGGTGGCGGGCGCCGCCAGCCCTCTTGTGCGCCGGGCCACGTTCTGGGGTGGACTGGTGGTGCTGATGTGTTCCAGCACGGCGCTGGAATGGTCGCGTTTGTACCGGTTTGAATCGTTCCTGCCTGGACATGCGGGTGGCGTGCTGGGGTACCTGGTGGGGCCAGCTGGCGTGAAGTGGCTGGGATTTACGGGCTCCGGCTTGTTGGCGATCGTTCTGGCTGTGGCGGGGGCGGCGCTGGTGTTCCGCTTCTCGTGGGGCCATGTGGCGGAGTTTCTCGGAGGGCGCCTTGATGCGCTGGTACAGGCGCGCCTGGCAAAACGCGAGGTGGCCAAGGACGTCGCCGTGGGCCGCAAGGCGGCTCGCGAGCGCGAAGTGGTGGTGTTGGAGGAGCGCACCGAAAGCGAGGTGCACCACCCAGAGCCCGTGCAAATCATCGAGCCGATTCTGGTGGATGTGCCACAGAGCACCCGTGTGGTGAAAGAGCGCCAGAAGCCCCTGTTCACCGAGATGCCCGACAGCAAGCTGCCGCTGGTGGACCTGCTGGACGGCCCTCTGCAGCGCCAGGAAACCGTAGCCCCCGAGACGCTGGAGATGACCAGCCGACTCATTGAGAAAAAACTCAAGGACTTTGGCGTGGAAGTGCGCGTGGTCGCGGCCATGCCCGGCCCGGTGATCACACGCTACGAGATCGAACCCGCCACGGGCGTGAAGGGTTCGCAGATCGTGGGACTGGCCAAGGACCTGGCGCGCTCGCTCAGCCTCGTGTCGATCCGCGTGGTGGAGACCATCCCCGGCAAGAACTACATGGCGCTGGAACTGCCCAACGCCAAGCGGCAGTCCATCCGCCTGTCCGAAATCCTGGGATCGCAGGTCTACCACGAGGCCAAGAGCATGCTCACCATGGGCCTGGGCAAGGACATCGTGGGCAACCCGGTAGTGGCAGACCTCGCCAAGATGCCGCACGTGCTGGTGGCCGGTACCACGGGCTCGGGCAAGTCGGTGGGGATCAACGCGATGATCCTCTCGCTGCTGTACAAGGCCGAGGCGCGCGATGTGCGTCTGTTGATGATCGACCCCAAGATGCTGGAAATGTCGGTCTACGAAGGCATTCCGCACCTGCTGGCGCCCGTGGTCACCGACATGAAGCAGGCGGCCCATGGCCTGAACTGGTGCGTGGCCGAGATGGAACGCCGCTACAAGCTCATGTCCAAGCTGGGCGTTCGCAACCTGGCGGGCTACAACACCAAGATCGACGAGGCCAAGGCCAAGGAAGAGTTCATCTACAACCCCTTCAGCCTCACACCCGAGGAGCCCGAGCCGCTGCAGCGCCTGCCGCACATCGTGGTCATCATCGACGAGCTGGCCGACCTGATGATGGTCGTGGGCAAGAAGATCGAAGAACTGATCGCCCGCCTGGCGCAAAAGGCGCGCGCGGCCGGCATCCACCTGATCCTGGCCACCCAGCGCCCCAGCGTGGATGTGATCACCGGCCTGATCAAGGCCAACATCCCCACCCGAATCGCGTTCTCGGTGGGCTCCAAGATCGACAGCCGCACCATCCTCGACCAGATGGGTGCCGAGGCGTTGCTGGGCATGGGCGACATGCTCTACATGGCCAGCGGCACGGGCCTGCCGATCCGGGTGCATGGCGCCTTCGTGTCGGACGAAGAAGTACACCGTGTCGTCAGTTACCTCAAGGAACAAGGGGAGCCGGACTACATAGAAGGCGTGCTCGAAGGTGGAACTGTGGATGGCGAGGGTGATCTGTCAGGGGAGGGCGGTGGCGGCGAAGGGGGCGAGAAGGACCCCATGTACGACCAAGCCGTCGAAGTGGTGCTCAAAGACCGCAAGGCCAGCATCTCTTACGTGCAGCGCAAGCTGCGCATTGGCTACAACCGCTCGGCGCGGCTGCTGGAAGACATGGAGAAGGCCGGACTCGTCAGTGGCCTGACCACCAGCGGCCAGCGTGAAGTGCTGGTACCCAACCGCAGCGAATGATCGGCCGGACCGCAAGGCCGGACCCTACCCCACAGGAGTTTCTGTTGAAAAAGATCGCTACTGCAATTTTGATAGCTGCTGCGGCAAGCATGGCTAGCGCTGACGGGCTGAAAAGCCTGGAATCCTTCATGAAGGGCACGCAGACGGGCAAGGCCGACTTCACCCAGACTGTGACCTCGCCCCCCAAGGACGGCCAGACCGCGCGCACCAAGACATCGAGCGGCAGCTTTGAGTTCCAGCGCCCCGGGCGCTTCAAGTTCGTCTACAAAAAACCTTTTGAGCAGACCATCGTGGCTGACGGCCAGACTTTGTGGCTGTACGACGTGGACCTGAACCAGGTCACGCAGCGCTCGCAGTCTCAGGCGCTGGGTAGCACGCCCGCTGCGCTGCTGGCGTCCGCGCCGGACCTGTCGGCGCTGAAGGCCGAGTTCACGCTGGAGGCCTCGCCGGATGCGGATGGCCTGCAATGGGTGCTGGCCAGCCCCAGGACCAAGGACGGCCAGCTCAAGAGCGTGCGTGTGGGCTTTGCGGGCGAGCAGCTGGCGGCCCTGGACATTCTGGACAGCTTTGGCCAGCGCTCGCTGATTCGCTTTACCGGTATGCAGGCCAATGCGGCGCTGCCTGCCAGCACGTTCCAGTTCAAGCCTCCGGCAGGGGCTGATGTGGTGAAGCAGTAGTTTCTGCTCTTGAAACAATAGCTGCCAACGCATGATTTTTAGGCGCTAGAAGCCAATTTGGCTTGAAAATCAGCGTACTGTAGACAGGATACGAACATGGCAGCACGCGGTGCCTCCGCCCCTTCTCCGGCACAACCCTCCGCCCATCAGCCCCTGGCAGAACGCCTGCGGCCCCGTACGCTGGGCGAGGTGATCGGGCAGCAGCATGTGCTGGGCCCGGGCATGCCGCTGCGCCTGGCCTTCGAGTCAGGCCGGCCGCACAGCTGCATCCTGTGGGGCCCACCTGGAGTGGGCAAAACCACCATTGCGCGCCTGATGGCTGATGCGTTCGATGCGCAGTTCATCAGCATCAGCGCCGTGTTGGGCGGGGTCAAGGACATTCGCGAGGCGGTGGAGCAGGCCCAGGCCGCGCGCGATGGGTTGATGCAGCAGCGCACCATCGTGTTTGTGGACGAGGTGCACCGCTTCAACAAGAGTCAGCAAGACGCGTTCTTGCCACACGTTGAATCAGGTCTGTTCACCTTCGTCGGCGCGACCACCGAGAACCCTTCGTTTGAGGTGAATTCCGCGCTGCTGTCGCGAGCGGCGGTCTACGTGCTGCAGCCGCTGTCTGAGCAAGATTTGAAGCAGATTGTGGCCCTGGCGCAGGAGGAAGATGCGCTACCTGCTATCGAAGGTGTAGCAATCGACCGCTTGGTGGCCTATGCCGATGGCGACGCGCGTCGCCTGCTCAACACGCTCGAAACCCTGGCCATGGCGGCTGCGCAGGAGAAGCTTTCCGAGATCACCGATGCCTGGCTGCTCAAGGTGCTGGGCGAGCGCATGCGCCGCTACGACAAGGGCGGCGAGCAGTTCTACGACACCATCAGCGCGTTGCACAAATCGGTGCGGGGCTCTGACCCCGACGCTGCGTTGTACTGGCTGGTGCGCATGCTCGACGGCGGTGCTGACCCCCGCTACATGGCGCGCCGGCTGGTGCGCATGGCAGCCGAGGACGTGGGCCTGGCCGACCCGCGCGCATTGCGCCTGGCACTGGACGCGAGCGAGGTGTACGAGCGCCTGGGTAGCCCTGAGGGCGAGCTGGCGCTGGCCGAATGCGTGGTGTACCTGGCGGTGGCGCCCAAGTCCAACGCGGTCTACAAGGCCTACAACGCGGCGCGGGCCTGGGTCAAACAGGATGGCACACGCCCGGTGCCCATGCACCTGCGCAATGCGCCCACCAAGTTGATGAAAGAGCTCGACTACGGCAAGGGCTACCGCTACGCCCACGACGAAGAGGGTGGCTTTGCGGCGGGGGAGAGCTACCTGCCCGAAGGCATGCCAGAGCCTGGCTTCTACCAGCCCGTGGAGCGGGGTCTCGAAATCAAGATTGCCCTGAAGCTGCGTGAGCTGCGCGAACGCAATGCCGCAGCAGCCACTCCCGGCCTTCAGGATTCAGACACCGCCTCCTGATCCGAGACCTGCTCGGTGGGGCGAGGTGGCCGCGCATGTCCTGCGGCAGGCCCAAGGTGCTGCGCAGCCTGCTTTATGCCGATTCTGCATGATCAAGGTAATAAGTTTGCACATCAATTATCTTGCGTGCATCAAAATTCCTTATGCAGTGCGTGGCGCGCTGATGTGACCAAAACCCGAGGGAAAACCCCGCCCGGCTTGGATTGGGGCGGTTGTGACTACTCGCTACAATCCCGTCCACAAACCCGCACAGCTGCATTCCTGGCGGGTTTTTTGCTAGATGGCAGTCGGGCCCACAAGGCTGTACCGATTCCGGTGCCAAAGCGGTGGGTACGTCACAAACGAAGGACTTCTCTTATGGACATTTTGCTGCAACAGATCATCAACGGTCTGGTACTCGGCAGCATGTACGCCTTGATAGCCTTGGGCTACACGATGGTGTACGGCATTATTCAACTCATCAATTTCGCCCATGGCGAGGTGCTCATGATCGGCGCCCTCACCAGCTGGAGCTGTATTGGAATGATGCAGGCTGCCATGCCCGGCGCGCCGGGTTGGGTCATCCTGCTGCTGGCCACGCTCATCGCCTGCGTGGTCGCTGCCACGCTCAACTTCGTGATCGAAAAGGTGGCCTACAAGCCACTGCGCACCAGCCCCCGTCTTGCCCCCCTGATCACTGCCATCGGCATGTCGATCCTGCTGCAGACGCTGGCCATGATCATCTGGAAGCCCAACTACAAGCCCTATCCCACGCTGCTGCCCAGCACGCCGTTCCAGTTGGGTGGTGCCTACATCACTCCCACCCAGATCCTGATCCTGGGGGTGACGGCGGTGGCCCTGGCTTCCCTGGTCTATCTGGTCAACCACACCAACCTGGGCCGCGCCATGCGCGCCACGGCGGAGAACCCCCGCGTGGCCTCCCTGATGGGCGTGAAGCCCGACATGGTGATCTCGGCCACCTTCATCATCGGCGCCATCCTGGCGGCCATCGCCGGCATCATGTATGCCTCCAACTACGGCACGGCGCAGCACACCATGGGCTTCCTGCCGGGGCTCAAGGCCTTCACGGCGGCGGTGTTCGGCGGTATCGGTAACCTGGCCGGTGCGGTGGTGGGCGGCATCCTGCTGGGCCTCATCGAAGCCATCGGCTCCGGCTACATCGGCACGCTCACGGGCGGTTTGCTGGGCAGCCACTACACCGACATCTTTGCGTTCATCGTGCTCATCATCATCCTGACGCTGCGCCCCTCGGGCCTGCTGGGTGAGCGTGTGGCCGATCGCGCCTGAGGAGCCTCACACCATGAAGAACACCAAAACCAACTGGATCATCGGCGCCGTCGCGCTGCTGGTGCTGCCGCTGATCCTGCAATCCTTCGGCAACGCCTGGGTGCGTATCGCCGACCTGGCCCTGCTGTACGTGCTGCTGGCCCTGGGCCTGAACATCGTGGTGGGCTACGCCGGCCTGCTGGACCTGGGCTACGTGGCGTTCTACGCCGTGGGCGCCTACCTGTTTGCCTTGATGGCTTCGCCGCACCTGGCGGACAACTTTGCGGCGTTTGCCGCCATGTTCCCCAACGGGCTGCACACCTCGCTGTGGATCGTGATACCGGTGGCGGCGTTGTTAGCGGCGTTCTTTGGCGCCATGCTGGGGGCGCCCACGCTGAAGCTGCGCGGTGACTACCTGGCCATCGTGACGCTGGGCTTCGGCGAAATCATCCGCATCTTCCTGAACAACCTGGACCACCCGGTCAACCTGACCAACGGCCCCAAGGGCCTGGGCCAGATCGACTCGGTCAAGATCTTTGGCCTGGACCTGGGCAAGCGACTGGAGGTGTTCGGTTTCGACATCAATTCCGTCACCCTGTACTACTACCTGTTCCTGACCCTGGTGGTGGTGTCCATCATCATCTGCTACCGCCTGCAGGACTCGCGCATCGGCCGCGCCTGGATGGCCATCCGTGAAGATGAAATCGCTGCCAAGGCGATGGGCATCAACACCCGCAACATGAAGCTGCTGGCCTTCGGCATGGGGGCTTCGTTCGGCGGCGTGTCGGGTGCGATGTTCGGTGCGTTCCAGGGCTTTGTGTCGCCCGAGTCGTTCAGCCTGATGGAGTCGGTCATGATCGTCGCCATGGTAGTGCTGGGCGGTATCGGCCACATTCCTGGCGTGATCCTGGGCGCCGTGCTGCTGTCGGCCCTGCCCGAAGTGCTGCGCTATGTGGCAGGCCCTCTGCAGGCCATGACGGACGGTCGCCTGGACTCCGCCATCCTGCGCCAGCTGCTGATCGCGCTGGCCATGATCATCATCATGCTGATGCGTCCCCGTGGTCTGTGGCCTGCGCCCGACCATGGCAAGAGCCTCACGCAGAAGACCTGAACACCGCAGAAAGTTAGAACATGGCAGAGAACATTCAGAAATCAGCCAGCGACGTGGTGCTGCGGGTTGCGGGCATTTCCAAGCGCTTCGGCGGCCTGCAAGCCCTCTCCGACGTGGGCATCACCATTGAGCGAGGCCAGGTGTATGGCCTGATCGGCCCGAACGGCGCAGGCAAGACCACGTTCTTCAACGTGATCACCGGCCTGTACACCCCCGACAGCGGTACCTTTGAACTGGCTGGCAAGCCTTACGAGCCCACGGCCGTGCACGAAGTGGCCAAGGCAGGCATTGCGCGCACCTTCCAGAACATCCGCCTGTTTGCAGAAATGACGGCACTGGAAAACGTGATGGTGGGCCGCCACATCCGTACCAAGTCCGGCCTGCTGGGCGCTGTGCTGCGTACCAAGGGCTTCAAGGAAGAAGAGCTGGCCATCGCCAAGCGCGCACAGGAACTGCTCGACTACGTGGGCATTGGCAAGTTTGCCGACTACAAGGCGCGCACCCTGAGCTATGGCGACCAGCGCCGCCTGGAGATCGCCCGGGCCCTGGCCACCGATCCGCAACTGATTGCGCTGGACGAGCCCGCCGCCGGCATGAACGCCACCGAGAAGGTGCTGCTGCGCGAGCTGATCGACCGCATCCGCAAAGACAACCGCACCATCTTGCTCATCGAGCACGACGTGAAGCTGGTGATGGGCCTGTGCGACCGTGTGACGGTGCTCGACTATGGCAAGCAGATCGCCGAAGGCAACCCTGCCGAAGTGCAGAAGAACGAAAAAGTGATTGAGGCCTATCTGGGCACCGGAGGACATTGAGAATGGCCGAAAAATCCAACAAGGTACTGCTGCAGGTCAAGGGCCTGAAAGTGGCCTACGGCGGTATCCAGGCCGTGAAGGGCGTGGACTTCGAAGTGCGTGAAGGCGAGCTTGTCTCGCTGATCGGCTCCAACGGTGCGGGCAAGACCACCACCATGAAGGCCATCACTGGCACCCTGGCCATGAACGACGGCGACATCGAGTACCTGGGCGAAAGCATCAAGGGCAAGGGCGCCTGGGACCTGGTGAAGAAGGGCCTGGTGATGGTGCCGGAAGGCCGTGGCGTGTTTGCGCGCATGACCATCACCGAAAACCTGCAAATGGGCGCCTACACGCGCTCCGACAAGGCCGGCATCCTGGCTGACATCGAGAAGATGTTCACCATTTTCCCGCGCCTGCGCGAGCGCAAGGACCAGCTGGCCGGCACCATGTCGGGCGGTGAGCAGCAGATGCTGGCGATGGGCCGCGCGCTGATGAGCCAACCCAAGGTGCTGCTGCTGGACGAGCCTTCCATGGGCCTGTCCCCCATCATGGTGGACAAGATCTTTGAGGTGGTGCGCGACGTGTACGCGCTGGGCGTGACCATCGTGCTGGTGGAGCAGAACGCCAGCCGCGCGCTGGCGATTGCCGACCGCGGCTACGTGATGGAGTCCGGCCTGATCACCATGTCGGGCCCTGGCCAGCAGTTGCTCAACGACCCCAAGGTGCGCGCTGCCTACCTGGGCGAATAAGCGACCGCAAGCCTGCGCACCGCTGGTGTGGTGCGGCGGCTGTCCAGCAAGGCACTCCCTCGGGAGTGCCTTTTTTTATGTCTGTTGGTGGGGGTGGTGTTGCAGTAAATTGCTATTAAAAATATAGCTGACAAGGTATGTAACACCAGCACAATCGATTGGTTTTGTTCATAATCGGCCGCTTCGTTCACTTCCCCAGCCTGCCGCTCCACCATGAACGCGCTCCAATCCCTGCCTATTTCTTTGCAAACGGTATTGCTGCTCACTGCCAGCAATATCTTCATGACCTTTGCGTGGTACGGCCACCTGAAGAACCTGGCGTCTTCGCCGTGGTATGTCGCGGCCCTCGTCAGCTGGGGTATCGCGCTGTTTGAATACCTGTTGCAAGTGCCGGCCAACCGCATTGGCTTCACCCAGTTCAACGTGGGGCAGCTCAAGATCATGCAAGAGGTCATCACGCTGGGCGTGTTTGTGCCCTTCGCCGTGTTCTACATGGGGCAACCCCTGAAGTGGGACTACCTTTGGGCGGGGTTGTGCCTGGTGGGGGCGGTGTATTTCATCTTCCGGGGCGCCTGAAGGCACAGGGCCTGAACGGCCAGTGTGTCGTCGCCCACGGCGCCGTGCGCATGACTGCATGAGGCAGCGGCATCAGTCCCTGCAAGGCGCACGGTTAAACTCGACGGGTCACGAAAGCGTCATGGTTCTGTCATGGCGCGGCCTTTTCTCACCATTCGTTCCCGATCCAGGAGTCTCCATGCTGTTTGCCAAGCTGTTGCCACGCGAAGGCAATTTTTTCGAAATGTTCAACCAGCATGCGGACCGCATCGTCGAGGCGGCCCGGGCCTTCTCGCAACTGGTGGCCAACTACAGCGACCCGCACCTGCGCGACAAGTACAACCAGGATGTGGACAACGCCGAGCGTGCCGCCGACCGAGTGACGCACGAGGTGAACAAGGCCATCCACAAGACCTTCATCACCCCCATCGACCGTGAGCAGATCCACACGCTGATCAACACCATGGACGATGTGGCCGACCTGATCCAGGACTCGGCTGAAACCATGGCGCTGTACGACGTGCGCCACATGACGGAAGAAATCACCCGCCTCACGGACCTGAGTCTCAAGTGCTGCGAGCGCCTGCGCGATGCCGTCAAGCTGCTCGACAAGATCGCCGACCCAGCCGTTGCCGAGGCCGCGCTCAAGACCTGCGAGGAGATCGACAAGCTCGAATCCGACGCCGACCGCGTGATGCGCAGCGCCATGAGCAAGCTGTTCCGCGAGGAGCCCGATGTCCGCGAGGTGATCAAGCTCAAGGCCATCTACGAACTGCTGGAGACGATCACCGACAAGTGCGAGGACGTGGCCAACTGTATCGAGGGCATCGTCCTCGAGAACTCCTGATCCGCGCAGGCTGACCAGTATGGAAACCGTACAGACGGCCCTCTGGGTTGTGGTTCTGCTTGTGGCCCTGGCAATCCTGTTCGACTTCATGAACGGGTTCCACGACGCGGCCAATTCGATCGCCACGGTGGTCTCCACCGGCGTGCTCAAGCCCGCGCAGGCGGTGCTGTTTGCCGCCTTCTTCAACTTTGTGGCGATCTTTGTCTTTCACCTGAGCGTGGCAGCGACGGTGGGCAAAGGCATCGTGCAGCCCGGCATTGTGGACACGCACGTGGTGTTTGGCGCTCTGGTGGGCGCGATCACCTGGAACGTGATCACCTGGTACTACGGCATCCCCAGCAGCTCCTCGCACGCCCTCATCGGCGGCATTGTGGGCGCTGTGATTGCCAAGGCTGGTGCGGGCGCGCTGATCTCGGCGGGCATCCTCAAGACCGTGGCGTTCATCTTTGTCTCGCCGCTGCTGGGTTTTGCGCTGGGTTCGCTCATGATGGTGGCCGTGGCCTGGATCTTCAGGCGCACGCGCCCGAGCAAGGTGGACAAGTGGTTCCGCCGGTTGCAGCTGTTGTCTGCGGGTGCCTACAGCCTGGGCCACGGCGGCAACGATGCGCAAAAAACCATCGGCATCATCTGGCTGCTGCTGATTGCCACCGGGTATGCATCGGCGTCTGACGCCTCGCCACCCACCTGGGCCATCATCAGCTGCTACGTGGCCATCGGCCTGGGCACCATGTTTGGCGGCTGGCGCATTGTGAAGACCATGGGCCAGAAGATCACCAAGCTCAAGCCGGTGGGCGGCTTCTGCGCCGAAACGGGTGGGGCGCTGACCTTGTTCCTGGCCACCACACTGGGCATTCCGGTGTCCACCACGCACACCATCACGGGCGCCATCGTCGGTGTGGGCTCCACCCAGCGCGCCAGTGCCGTGCGCTGGGGCGTGGCCGGCAACATCATCTGGGCGTGGATTCTGACCATCCCGGCGAGCGCATTTGTGGCCGCCGTCGCCTACTGGATCAGCCTGCAGCTGTTCTGATGGCGGAGTTATCGCGAATGCTATTGAATAGATAGCATTCAAGGCAATCAACACTAGCGCATACGCCCCATTGGGTGTGAATTTGATGGGGCGTTTGCATTGGCGCCTGCCAGCGGATCACTGCGAGATCTTGCGCGCTTCCTCGATCTGGTACTCAAAGTACCGCTGGAAACTGAACGCCAGGCTGGCCATCAGTACCGTGGTCCCGATCAGCAGGGACACCACGATGGCGCCCACGGTGATCCATTGCGTCCTGCCCGGCGCGGCGTCCGGTGCGGCGCTGGGGTTGTAGCGCGCATTCCATGCCTCGGGTGTCATCAGCGCGTACAGGATGGCGCGCAGCGCACAGGCGGCAATCGTGAAGCCCAGCAGCGGTATCAGCACCCAGCTGTAGTGGTCGTCCTGGCCGAGTTGCTGCACCCGCTGAATGCCATAGATGCCCAGCGCCGTGGGGATGGGCAACAACCAGCCGAGCATGTCGGACAGGCCATGAAGGTAAAAGCGGTGCAGGCCCAGGGGGCCGCCGACAAAGGCGAGCCAGGCGGCTACGGTTTTGTTTTTCATGGGTGCTGCGCTATTCGGGTGAAGTGGTGTCGCCCGCGCCCAGGGTCTTTTCCATGAGCACGATGTCGCGCCAGGCGCCGAACTTCCAGCCGACTGAGCGCATGATGCCCACATCGGTGAAGCCCAGGGCCCGGTGCACGCCGATCGAGCCTGCGTTGGCAGAGTCTCCAATCACCGCCAGCAGCTTGCGCACGCCAGCCGCTTCGGCCTGTACCGCCAGCTCGGCCAGCAGCTTGCGGCCCAGGCCCATGCCGCGGGCCTGATCGGCCACGTAGATCGAGTCTTCGGCCGAGAAGCGATAGGCAGGGCGGGGCTTGAACCAGTTGGCATAGGCAAAGCCCAGCACTTGACCGTCTTTCTCCGCAACCAGCCAGGGCAGGCCACGCGCCAGCACGTCAGCGCGGCGGCTTGCCATGTCGGCTTCGGAGGGGGGATCTATCTCGAAGGTGCCCGTGCCGTGGAGCACATGGTGTTGGTAAATGGCCGTGATGGCAGGAATATCGCTGTCAGTGCTGGGGCGGATAGAGGGCATTTTGGGGAAATGGATATAATCGCAGGCTTTGCAGCGTGTCGCTGGCCGGGTGGCCATGTCGCGTGTCTCAAGCGTTGCGAATATGGTTGCGAACACTGTGGCTTACGGCAAATGTTGCCGGAGTTCACCACCCGAAGGATAAATCATGGTCGTCATTCGACTCTCCCGCGGCGGCTCCAAGGGCCGTCCTTTCTTCAACATCGTCGTTGCTGACAAGCGCGTGCGCCGTGATGGCCGCTTCATCGAGCGCATCGGCTTCTACAACCCCACCGCCAAGGAATCTGAAGAAGGCCTGCGCATCGTGCAAGACCGTCTGGCTTACTGGGTGGGCGTTGGCGCCCAGTCCTCCCCCACGGTGGACCGCCTGATCAAGCAAGCCGCCAAGAAGGCTGCTTAAAGCTCCCTGAAAAGGGCGGGTTCCGTCGGCTGGTCTGGCGGAACCCGCCCTTTTCTCATTCTGGATTCACTGCCATGGCCACCACACCGTTGACCCTCGAACCCGCAGAACTGCCTGCCGACGCCGTTGAAGTGGGGCGCATCGCAGATGCCTGGGGCATCAAGGGCTGGTTCAAGGTCCTGTCGCACAGCAGCAATCCCGAGGCGCTTTTTTCGTCCAAACGCTGGTATTTGCAGCCCTCCGAGCGTGGTGTCAAGACCTTCAGCGGCACCGTGCTGCTGCCCATCCGCCAGGCCAAGGATCATTCGGACTCCGTGGTGGCCTGGGCGCAGGGCATTGATGACCGCAATGGGGCAGAGGCGTTGCGCGGTGCGCGGATTTTTGTGCCGCGATCCAGTTTTCCATCCACCTCCGAAGACGAGTACTACTGGGTCGATCTGATCGGTCTGTCGGTCTTCAACCGTGAAGGTGTGGCGCTGGGCGAGGTGCGCGAGTTGATGTCCACCGGTCCACAGACCGTGCTGGTGCTGGCCTATGAGCAGGATGGCAAGGCACAGGAGCGCATGATTCCGTTTGTCTCGGCCTTCGTGGACAAGGTGGATCTGGCCGAAAAACGCATCACCGTGGACTGGCAGCCCGACTACTGACCGCGCCGTCACGACCCGCGCCCTATGCGCTTTGACATCATCACCCTCTTTCCCGAGCTGTTCGCGCCCTTCCTGGCGAGCGGTGTGACCCGGCGCGCCTATGCCAGTGGCCAAGTCGATGTGCGCCTGTGGAACCCACGCGACTACGCCGACGGCAACTACCGCCGGGTGGATGACCGCCCGTTTGGCGGTGGCCCGGGCATGGTGATGATGGCCGAGCCCCTGGCGCGGTGCCTTGCGGCCATCCGGGCAGAGCGCGGTGAGCCCGAGGGCGGCGAGGCGTCGCTGGTTCTTTTTTCACCCATCGGCGAGTCGCTGAACCACGCCGCCGTGGAGCGCTGGTCTGCCAGCGAGGGGGCCGTGTTGCTGTGTGGGCGCTATGAAGGCATAGACCAGCGGTTCATTGACACCCATGTGAATGTTCAGATAAGCCTGGGCGACTTCGTGCTCTCGGGCGGCGAGATTGCCGCCATGGCGCTGCTGGACGCCGTGGCGCGCCTTCAGCCCGGGGTGCTCAACGACGAGGGCAGCCACCAGCTCGACAGCTTCAATCCCGCGCTCGATGGCCTGCTGGACTGCCCGCATTACACGAGGCCCGAAGAGTGGGCAGGGCAGCAGGTGCCAGCGGCCCTCATGTCGGGTCACCATGCGCAGATCGAGCGCTGGCGGCGTGATCAGCGCCTGGCCACCACGGCCCGCCACCGGCCTGATCTCATCGACGCCGCGCGCAAAGCGGGGCGTTTGGGGCCCGCCGATGAAGCCGTATTGGCCAAGCTCGGCTGAATTGCTATAATCAAAGGCTTTTCGATCCTCTGGCCGGCCGTTTTGACTGGGAGTTCTCCCGCAAAACACTGAGACGTCAATCCCGACGCAGCCATTTTTGGCGCGGACAAGATCACTAGGAAACTCACATGAACCTGATCCAGACCCTGGAAGCGGAAGAAATTGCCCGCTTGAACAAGACCATCCCCGAATTCGCCCCTGGTGACACCGTCATCGTGAGCGTGAACGTGGTGGAAGGTACCCGCAAGCGCGTGCAGGCTTACGAAGGCGTGGTGATTGCCAAGCGCAATCGCGGCCTGAACAGCGGCTTCACCGTGCGCAAGATCTCCAGCGGCGAAGGCGTGGAGCGTACGTTCCAGACCTACAGCCCGCTGATCGCCAGCATCGAAGTCAAGCGCCGCGGTGACGTGCGCCGTGCCAAGCTGTACTACCTGCGTGACCGCAGCGGTAAGTCGGCGCGTATCAAGGAAAAGCTGCCTTCGCGCGTCAAGGCTGCTGCTACCGCCGCTTAATTCAAGCAAGGCGAGGGCCTGTCCTGACAAGCCGCTACAGCATCTGCCTGTAGCGGCTTTTTTTTTGGTCCGTGGAACCTGCTTTTTGTGAACCCTTCTTCTCCTCCTGCTGTCTCATCGGTCATTGCGCCTCTGTCGAGCCTGCCCGACTTTGACCCTCGCACGGTGCCGGTGGTCGGGGTGGATGCGCACCTGCCCGCCGTGCCCCTGGCTGTGCGGACGCCCGATGCGCTGCGTGCGCGTTTTGCACAGCCACCCCGGTGGGAGCCGGAGGTGGTGCTGGAAAAGAAGTTCATGAACCGCGAGCCAGCCCACGCGTCCGTGTTGCTGGCGATCGTGTTGCGCGAGCAACCCATGGTGCTGTTGACGGAGCGCACCGCACATCTGTCCACCCATTCCGGGCAGGTGGCCTTCCCGGGCGGGCGGGCTGATCCGGAAGACGCCAGTGCTGCTGAAACCGCCTTGCGCGAAGCGCAGGAGGAGGTGGGCCTGGACCGTGAATTTGTCGAGGTACTGGGGACCTTGCCCACCTACGTGACCGGCTCGTCATTCATCATCACCCCGGTGGTCGCCCTTGTGCAGCCGGACTGTGTGCTTCGGCCCAACCCGTATGAGGTGGCCGACCTGTTTGAGGTACCGCTGGCCTTTTTGCTCGACCCAGCTCACCATCGCCGCCATGTGTTTGACCGTGATGGCGTGCACCGCGAATGGTTCTCCATGCCCTACCAGCAAGGCGACAAGACCCATTTCATCTGGGGCGCCACGGCTGGCATGCTGCGCAATTTCTACCGGTTCATGATGGCTGAATGAAGCACCCCTGAGGCGCTTCGCGCGGACGCACCCGGTGTGTGGCAGCGCGACCCCTCACGTGGGGCTCTGGCTTCGGCCATGTGGGCTTTGAGGGCTGCGGGTGGGGTCCCCGCTTCATTGGAGGATGTGTTGCTGAGGTTCGGCGGAATCACGTGCTCCCGTGGCTTGGCGCCAGTATCATTGCCCCCCATGAGTTTCTTTGCCATCCTGTTCGCTCTGCTGATCGAGCAGGCACGCCCTCTGGCTCGCAGCAATCCCATCCACGCGGGGCTGCGTGCATGGGCCTTGTCCGTGAGCCGCAATTTCGACGCGGGCAAATCGCACCACGGGTGGGTGGCGTGGAGCCTCGCGGTGCTCGTTCCCGCCCTGGTCACACTGGGCATCCACTGGCTGCTGCTGTGGGGTCTCGGCTGGCCGTTTGCGGTGCTCTGGAGCGTGGCGGTGCTATATGTCACGCTGGGTTTTCGGCAGTTCAGCCACCACTTCACCGGCATCCGCGATGCGCTGGAAGAGGGTGACGAAGACGCGGCGCGCGAGCGCCTCGCGCACTGGCAACAGGTGGATGTGGGCGCGCTGCCGCGCAGCGAGATCGTGCGCCATGTGATCGAGTATTCGGTGCTGGCTGCGCACCGGCATGTATTTGGGGTGTTGGCGTGGTTCTCGGTGCTGGCTGCGCTGGGTCTGGGGCCGACGGGGGCGGTGTTGTATCGCCTGGCTGAATTTGTCTCTCGCTACTGGCATTACAAGCAGCGCACGGGCGCATTGCCCGCCAGCGAGTCCTTGCAGCAGGCGTCCGCCCAGGCCTGGACTGCCATCGACTGGTTGCCTGCGCGGCTCACGGCTCTGAGCTTTGCGGTTGTCGGCAGTTTTGAAGAAGCGATTGAAGGCTGGCGTTTTCATGCGCAGCGGTTTCCCAACGACAACGATGGTGTGGTTCTTGCCGCCACTGCAGGGGCCATTAATGTGCGCCTGGGCGGTGAGGCGTTGAAGGCGCGCACCGAGCTGCATGCGCCACAGGGTCTGGAGATTGATGCCGACATGGGTGACAGCGACTCCACCCCCGGCCGCGAGCCTGAAGTAGGCCACCTTCGTAGCGTGGTGGGCCTGGTGTGGCGCTCGGTGGTGGTCTGGATGCTGCTGCTGGCGCTGTTGACGCTGGCCCGGTTGCTCGGCTAGCCCGTTCACCTGTCGCGCCATCTCGCGTGGCGCCGCTGGCATACGCCGGTCAATACCGGGTGTGACTCAGCTCTTCAAATAAATCGCTATATATTTTGTAGCGAGAAGGGCTTATTCCTCCAGCGCCTTGGCCCTTTTTGACTGCATCCAGCACACCGCACCCCGGCTCATGCAGGTGGGTGCAGTTGTAGAACTTGCAGGCCGTTGCATGCTCGGCGATGTCGGGCATACAGGCCGCCAGCTGCATGGGGGCGATATGGTGCAGCCCGAATTCCTGGAACCCTGGCGAGTCGATCAGTGCCGTGGTGCGCGCCGCATCCATCCAGTACCAGTGGGTGCTGGTTGTGGTGTGTTTGCCTGAATTCAGGGCCTGCGAGATTTCTCCGGTCAGCACCGAGGCGCCCGGCACCAGCAGGTTGATCAGCGTGCTCTTGCCGGACCCCGACGGGCCCAGCACCAGCGTGGTCTTGCCCTGCAAGTGTTCCATGAGCAGGGCACGGTCCACATCGCTGGACAGCGCCAGAGATAGCGGCAGCACGCCATAGTGTTTGCCGGCGCCCATGTGCCGGTACGGCAGCAGTCGCTCCCATGCGCGGGCGAAGGGTTCGACCAGATCACTCTTGTTGAGTGCAATGATGGGTTTGATGCCCTCCGCCTCTGCAGCAATCAGTGCCCGCGATAGCTGGCTTTCGGAGAACACCGGTTCCGCCGCAATCAGGATGAGTACCTGATCGAGGTTGGCGGCGAAAGATTTGGTGCGAATCTCGTCCTGTCGGTAGAACAGGTTGCGCCGTTCCTTGACCTTTTCGATGGTGCCTTCTTCGCCTTGCCCGGGCGGCGGTGCCTGCCATAGCACATGGTCGCCAACGACGGCCTGGCTTTTTTTACCGCGGGGGTGGCAGATGCGGCGCTCCCCATCCGGGGTCTCGACCATGCAATGGCGCCCATGGCTGGCCACCACGGTACCTTCCATGAGGGCGCTGCGTTCAGCCATGGTGGGCCTGCCTCACCGTGCGACCAGTGCGTCGAACTGGGTGGCGCACTCGAAGTCGGTGCTGGAGATGCCATGCACGTCGTGCGTGTTCAGTCGCACCACGCAGCGGTTGTAGTGCACAGACAGATCGGGGTGGTGGTCTTGCGCATTGGCGATGAACGCCAATGCGTTCACGAACGAGATCGTCTCGTAGTAGTTGGCGAAGTGGTAGGTCTTCTCGATGGCGACGTTGGCGCCGTCGCCACTGAGGCTCCAGCCCTCCAGTTTGGCTAGGTTTGCTACTATTTCTGTAGCTGTCAGGGCGCGTCGGGTCAGCGTGGACCAGTCTTTTTTCTTCAACATGGTAGTCATGGGTGAGCAGGGGTTTGCATGCGCGCCAGCCGTTCTGTGGCGGGTGGATGCGAGTAGTAAAACTTCACGTAGACCGGGTCTGGAGTGAGCGTGGAGGCGTTGTCTTCGTACAGCTTGAGCAAGGCCGACGACAGGTCGGCGCCGCTGGCCTGGGCCGCGGCATATGCGTCCGCCTGGAACTCATGGCGACGCGATTGTTGCGAAAACAGCGGCGAGATGAAGAAGGTAAATACCGGAACGACCAGCATGAAAAGCAGCAGTGCCAGCGCATCATTGGGTGCGGCGGCCATGGCCGGGTCCAGCGAGAGGTTGGGCCGCACACCCAGCCCGGTGTAGAACCAGACCTGTGTGGAAAGCCAGCCCAGCAGCGCAAAGCCCGCCAGGCTGAGCGCAAACATCATCACGATGCGCTGGATGATGTGGCGGTGCTTGAAGTGGCCCAGCTCATGGGCCAGCACAGCCTCGACCTCGCCAGGTGCCAGCTGGCGCAGCAGGGTGTCGTAGAACACCACGCGCTTGGCGGCACCAAAGCCAGTGAAATAGGCATTGGCGTGGGCGCTGCGGCGGCTGCCGTCCATCACGAACAGGCCCTTGGCCGAGAAGCCGCAACGCTGCATCAGCGCAGTCACGCGGGCTTTGAGCGACTCGTCTTCAAGCGGCTGGAATTTGTTGAACAGCGGTGCGATGAAGGTGGGGTAAATCACCATCAGCAGCAGGTTGAAACCCATCCAGAAGCACCAGGCCCACAGCCACCACAGCGGGCCTGCAGCGCCCATCAGCCAGAGGATCAGTGCGGCAATGGGCAGCCCGATGATGGCGCCCACCAGCAGGCCCTTGAGGGCGTCCGCCAGCCACAGGCGCCAGGTCATCTTGTTGAACCCAAACCGTTCTTCCACAACAAACGTCTGGTACAGCGATAGGGGTAGGTCGATCAGGCCGCTGATGGCTGCAAAGGCGACCAGGAATGCCATCTGTTGCCACATGCCGCCGCCCAGCACGCCAAGCAGCGCCTGGTTCAGTGCGTCCAGGCCGCCCAGCAAGGTCCAGCCCAGCAGCACGGCCGCGCCCAGCGCCATCTCCAGCATGCCCAGCCGGGCCTTGGTGATGGTGTAGTCGGCCGCCTTCTGGTGCGCCGCCAGGGCGATGCGCTCGGCAAACGGTACCGGGACCGCCGCGCGATGGCGTGCTACATGCCGGACCTGGCGCGTCGCCAGCCAGAACTTGAGGGCCAGGCCCAGCAGCAGCGCGGCTGCAAAGGCCAGGGTGAACAGCAAAGAGGGGGAAATGTCGTCAGAGGTGGGCATGTGCGGCGAGTTTAGGCCATCGGCGACAATGCGTGCCATGTCAGAAGCCAACAACCCCACCCCTGCCACGCTTGCCAAATCCGACCAGAACCTGGTCTGGCTGGACTGTGAGATGACCGGCTTGGAGCCCGACACCGACCGCCTGCTGGAGATCGCCGTGGTCGTGACCGGTCCGAGCCTGGAACCCCGCGTCGAAGGCCCCGTATTTGCCATTCACCAGCCGGATGAATTGCTGAACAAGATGGATGCCTGGAACAAAGGCACGCATGGCCGCAGCGGCCTGATCGACAAAGTGAAGGCGTCCACGGTGACGGAGGAGGAAGCGGAACAGAAGATCCTTGCTTTCCTGGCCCAGTACGTGCCCAAGGGCACTGCGCCCATGTGCGGCAACAGCATCGGTCAGGACCGGCGTTTTCTGGTGCGTTACATGCCCAAGCTCGAGCGGTTCTTTCACTACCGCAATGTGGATGTGAGCACGCTCAAGGAGCTGGCCAAGCGCTGGAAGCCCGAGGCATACACCAGCTTCAAGAAAGCGCAAAAACACACGGCCCTGGCCGATGTCCACGAGTCCATCGACGAGCTGGCGCATTACCGTCAGCACCTGTTGGCCGTGGATGTGAAAACGTCTTGAGCCACTGCTTCTCATCCCTTTTGTGAGGGGCGTGGGAGCCCTGGTGAGATCCGCGCCTTTGGCGCGCGTGTTTTACGACGACGCGGGACTGGATTCCTGGCGGAGAAGGCATTGCCACTGGCGAAAAGCAAAGGAGGGTATTGCGGGCAAACCCTTAATCGTGCAATAATCGATAGCTGCGCAGGAATCCCTCGCAGATTGTGCATCTCCCCTCACACACCGGGCTTGCCAGCCGACTGTCACTCGACAGTGCAGGACTGGCGAATAACGCCCACCCGCTCCGGCCTTCTCTGAGCCAGCGCAGGTTTCGTTTGATGGTTGATGTTTTTTAACCATTTGACGAAGCCAATCGTGGGCTGCGCCCGCGACCGTCTTCGTGAGAGAAAAATCATGACCGACACCTCTTTGGTGCAGGGCGAATTCGCGCCTGCAGACACTTCCTTTGCTGCCGACATTTCCGTGCAGTCTTCTCCCCTGGACGCCGTGGTATCAGCCGTCGAAGCCGATGCTGCTGTGACCGCTGAGCCCAATGGCTTCATCGAGCTGGGCCTGGCCCCTGAACTCGTGCAAGCCGTGGCTGATCTGGGTTACACCCAGCCCACCAGCGTGCAGCTCAAGGCGATCCCTCTGGCGATGGGCGGTGGCAACGACTCCACCAAGTTCATCGACCTCATGGTCTCCAGCCAGACGGGCAGCGGCAAGACCGCCGCCTTCCTCCTGCCTGTGCTGCACACACTGATCAACCAGCAAGCTGCTGCCGAAGCCGAAGAGCGCGCCGCTTTTGAACGCGCCGTGGCCGAAGCCGCTGCCCGTGGCGAACCTGCTCCCAAGCGCGCCAAACGCAAGGACCCTACCAGTTCGCGCAACTTCAAGGCTGCCACCCCTGGTGCCCTGATCCTGTGCCCGACCCGTGAACTGGCGCAGCAAGTCGCGCACGATGCCATCGACCTGGTCAAGCATTGCCGTGGCCTGCGTGTGGCCAATGTGGTGGGTGGCATGCCTTACCAGTTGCAGATCGCCAAACTGCAAAACGCTGACCTCGTGGTGGCAACCCCTGGCCGCCTGCTGGACCTGCAGCGCTCGATGCAAATCAAGCTCGACAAGGTGCAGTTCCTGGTCGTTGACGAAGCGGACCGTATGCTCGACCTGGGCTTCTCGGATGACCTGGCAGAACTGAACCAGCTGACCGCGCAGCGCAAGCAGACCATGATGTTCAGCGCCACATTTGCGCCCCGCATCCAGCAACTGGCCATGCGCGTGATGCACGACGGTGGTTCGTCTGTGCAGAAGGTGACCATCGATTCTCCGCAAGAGAAGCACGCCAACATCAAGCAAGTTCTGTACTGGGCCGACAATGCCCAACACAAGCGCAAGATGCTGGACCACTGGCTGCGTGACACCACGATCAACCAAGCCATTGTCTTTGCCAGCACCCAGGTGGAGTGCGACGGTTTGGCCAACGACCTGCAGCAAGAAGGCTTCTCGGCCGTCGCGTTGCATGGCGCCCTGAGCCAGGGCCTGCGCAACCGCCGTTTGATGGCGCTGCGCGCTGGTCAGGTGCAGATTCTGGTGGCTACTGACGTGGCCGCACGGGGCATCGACGTGCCTACCATCACCCACGTGTTCAACTTCGGCCTGCCCATGAAGGCTGAGGATTACACCCACCGCATCGGTCGTACCGGCCGTGCGGGCCGCGATGGCCTGGCCATCACGTTTGCCGAGTTCCGCGATCGCCGCAAGATCTACGACATTGAGTCGTACAGCCGGCAGCAGTTCAAGGCCGAAGTGATTCCGGGCATGGAGCCTTCACAGCGCGCTCCGCAGGCACCTCGCGGTGGCGATTTTGGTGGTGGCCGTGGCGCCCCGGGCCGTTCGTATGACAACCGTGATAACCAGTCGCGCGGTCGCTTCGGTGGTCCCGCACGTGGTGGCAATGATCGTGGTGGATTCGGCGGTGGCTTTGGCGGCGGCTTTGCTGGTCGTGACAACCGTGGCGCCCCTGCCCGTGGTGAAGGCGGCGGCGGTTTCGCTGGCCGTGATGACCGTGGCGGCGACCGTGGTTTTGCGCCGCGTCGTGACGGTGACGGTTATGGCCGCAAGCCTGGTTTTGGTGATACAGGCCGTGGTGGCTTTGCTCCTCGTGGCGATGCGGGTGCACCGCGCGGCGATTTCGCTCCTCGCAAGCCTGCATTTGCCAAGCCTGCCGGTGGTGGTGGCAAGCCCTTTGTGGCCCACGACGCCCGCAAGCGTCCTGCACGCCCCGCGCGCTGATTGTTGTGTGGCGCTAGCGCCGCCCTTTGTGCAAAGGCCAGTACCGTAAGGTGCTGGCCTTTTTTCATTGGGGAGGCCATTTCAGCTGCGGATGCCAACGGCGCCTCGTCAATAATGGCCGCCGGAGGAATCTGCTGTGTCGTCTTCTTTATCTTCGGGTGCGGACTTTGAGCACATGTTCGGGTTGGCGCCAGTGTCGCTCTGGTTGGAGGACTACAGTGCGCTCAAGCAGCTTTTTGAGCAGTGGCGCGCCGAAGGCGTGACCGACATCCGCCAGTTCCTGGCAGAGGACCCGGCCCGCCTGCGGGCCTGCAGTGCAGCCCTCAAGGTGCTCAAGGTGAATCAGCGCACGCTGGATCTGTTTGCCGCCGAGAGCCAGCAGGTACTGGAAGCCAATCTGGATAAGGTCTTCAGGGACGACATGCACGACGCAGTGGCGCATGAACTGTCACAGTTGTGGGACGGTCAGCTGGAATTTTCTAACCAGACAGTCAACTACGCGCTCGACGGACGCCGGCTGGATGTGCAGATCCGTGCGCGCATCCTGCCCGGTTACGAGGACAACTGGAGCCGTGTGCTGGTGTCGCTGGAGGATGTTACGGCCACTGTGCGTGCAGGTGCCGAGCTGCGCCGCAGCGAACGGTATGCACGCGATTTGTTCGAACATTCACCCGTGTCCTTGTGGGTGGAGGACTTCAGTGCGGTCAAGAGCCTGCTCGATGGTGTGCGTGCGCAGGGTATTGATGATTTCAAGACATTCATCCGGGTGCATCCCGAGTTCGTGACACGCTGCATGCACGAAATCCGGGTGATCGATGTGAACCAGCAGACCCTGCGGATGTTCGGCGCAGAGAGCAAAGAAATGCTGCTGAACAACATTGGTCGGGTGTTTCGCGGTGAGATGCACGAGTCCTTTGCGGAGCAATTGCTGGACCTGTGGGAGGGCAAGACCTTTCAACAGCGCGAAGTGGTTAACTACGCACTGTCCGGGGATGCCGTGCATATCCACATGCAGTTCTCGGTGCTTGCCGATCACATGAGCGACTGGGGCCTGGTGCTCCTGTCATTGGTGGATATCACGGCACGCAAGAAGGCCGAGGCTTATCTGGAGTACCTGGGCAAGCACGATGTGCTCACGCAATTGCGCAACCGAGCCTTTTATGCAGAGGAGCTCAACCGCCTGACCCGCAAGGGCCCTTGGCCGCTGTCCATCATCGCCATCGACCTGAATGGTCTCAAGGTGGTGAACGATGAGCAAGGCCATGCGGCGGGGGACTCCATGCTGCGCCGCGTTGGCGAGGTCTTGGCCAAGGCCGTGGATGCTCCGGCCTGCGCAGCCCGCATTGGTGGTGACGAGTTCACGGTGTTGTTGCCAGGCACGGATGAGCGAGGAGCCATGGCTTTGCAGGAGCGCATTTTGTCGATGCTCGAACTCAACAACCAGTTCTACCCTGGCCAGCATCTGAGCCTGGCCATGGGGATTGCCTGTTGCCAGTCTGGAGATGCGGTAGAAGCCGCGATCCATCGCGCAGACCAGGCGATGTATGCGGAGAAGAACCGCTATTACCAGCAAAAAAACGTGGACCGGCGGCAGCCCAGTCCTTGATCAGTCGGGTATTGATCAGAGGTGGACCGGCGTACGCCCGATCTCGGGCCAGCGATGGTGCAGACAGATCCAGGACAGCATGCCAAGGCACAACATCAGGAGTGATGACAGCGCCAGCAAAACGGTAGAGTGCATCACCAGCGGAGCGATGACGCCTGCCACCAGGCCATTGGCCGAAGAGCCGACAAACGCCTGCATGGATGAGGCCATGCCTCGGCGCTCCGGGTAGAGGTCCAGCACCAGCAGCGTCACCACCGGCACCATCAGTGCCCAGCCAAAAGAGAAGACCGCAATGGGCGCCAGAGCCCACCAGGCGTGGGGTGTGAACAGCAGATTGGCGACCAGGTTCAACACAGCCACCGAAAACATGATGACAAATCCGTGGCGGATCTGGCGCTTGGGCGGGATACGCCCTGCCAGCCGTCCACTGAGCCACGCACCGCCCATGATCCCCGAGATGGTCAGGACAAAAAACCAGAAAAACTGCGTAGGCGCCAGCGACAGGTGATCGCCAAGAAATGCTGGAGCCGAGAGAACGTACAGGAACATGCCATTGAAGGGCACGCCACTGGCCAGCGCCAGCAGCACAAAGCGCGCACTGGTGCCCAACTGCACGTAGCCGCGCATTAGATGGCGCACATGAAAGGGCTGGCGCTGCTCCACATGCAAGGTCTCTGGCAGCAGCCTGAAGTTGGCGGTCCAAAGGGCCACTCCCACGAAGGTCAGGAACCAGAAAATGCTGTGCCACCCGGTGTGGACAAACAGCCAGCCTCCGATGATGGGAGCAATCGCTGGAGCCACTCCAAAGTAGATGGTCACCTGGCTCATAACCTTCTGCGCTTGTGCTGGAGGGAACATGTCGCGGATCACCGCGCGGGAGACCACGATCCCTGCTCCCGTGGACAGGCCTTGCAGTGCCCGGAAAAAGACCAGTTGCCCGATCGTTTGCGACAGCGCACACCCTGCGGAAGCGAGCGTGAACACGGCGATGCCCCACAAGATCACGGGCCTGCGCCCAAAGCTGTCTGCCAGCGCGCCGTGGAACAGGCTCATGAACGCAAAGCCGAACAGGTAGGCGGACAGCGTCTGCTGCATTTCCACCGGTGTGGCTCCCAGCGCCGCGGCGATGCCTGAGAACGCGGGGATGTAGGTGTCGATGGAGAAAGGCCCGAGCATGCCCAGCACAGCCAACAGGATCGCGAGCGCCCAGCGGGGTGCTTTCCAGAGCAGATGGGCTTGTGGGTTCATGAGTGGTGGCAGATGGGGGTTGCGGGCACGCGAAGGACATCGCACCGCCGTGGCATCGCGGGATGGCGCGGCAGTGCGGATGGATTATGCGGGACGCATGCGGCAGGGTGCGGAGAAGGGGGCTGTCGCGCAACCCCTCGTCACGCCCCGTTCGGGCTTCAAGCCAACGTAGTCAATAGTTGTAGGGAACCCATTCACCGTTCCCCGAGCGCATCACGTACTTGCCTTCCATGTTGCGCATCACGATCACATCGGCGTTCTCTGACACAAAGGGGGTAGTGACCGGGGCTGCGAGCCGCTCCGCCAACGGGCGCGCGGAGTCGACGTAAGGGTTGTCGCGAATCAGATCGCCTAGCAAGGTGTACAAGCCCAGGTAGCTCATCGGCTGGTTCACAACCACGGGCGCTGCTGGGGCGGATGCCTCAGATGGCTTCATGCCCACCAGCTTCACCGCAGCGGGGACCAGGGTGATGCGGGGGCCAGGAATCTCCCGCATACCCGACATCTGGATTTTGTCTCCGCGCAGCGATGCGCCGTGCTCAGGGACCAGCATCACGACCACAGGGCGGCCTGCTGCCTCCAGTTCGGAGATGAACTTGTCGAAGTCGGCGAGCAGCTGTACCAAGCGGGGCTTGAATGTCTCCAGGCTGTTGCGCGAAGCCATGCCTGGCACGCGATTTCCGTCGTGCAGGGAGATGGTGTTGTAGTACAGCGCCACGGGCCCGGTGCTGCGGTCAGTGCTGCGCTTCTTCCACCATTGCGCCAACAAGGCGTGGTCGTTATAGATGGGCGAGCCGTCAAAATTCTGCATGTGCACGGGCGCGCCCTGATTGGACTGCAGCTTGCCAGCAAGGCCTCCGCGCTGTTCCAGCGCATGGGCAAACTCTTCGTACACCCCGTCGTGGTTGAGCAGTGCAGCGGT
Source organism: Acidovorax delafieldii (assembly GCF_007993815.1). Lineage (GTDB taxonomy): Bacteria > Pseudomonadota > Gammaproteobacteria > Burkholderiales > Burkholderiaceae_C > Acidovorax > Acidovorax delafieldii. Next base: position 345,396 of record NZ_VJWE01000013.1, on the reverse strand, counting down.
CTGGTAGCCCACTTTTTCCAGGTTGGGAAACACGTAGCACTGCGGATCAATGCCCTCGTACAGCTTGTTGTGTGGTGTTTGGCCACAGGTGCCGTGCAATACCCGCAGAGAGGCTGGTCCGCTGTAGCTGGCAGCGCTGTTGAAGTTGGTGAACAACACATCAAAACGCTTGAGGAATGGGTTGTCCCGCTGTCCTACAAAGTCCATGTCATCCCACGACAAGGAGCACACATGCAGCAGGATGATGTCGAATGCCGGGGGCGTATTGGGCGCGGTGAACTGGACGCGCCTTTGGCTTTCGCTCGCGTAAAAGCGTTGCAGCAGAGCGTCTGGCGACGTGTCCTGATTGTCGTTGGGCGCGGCGGCCGAGTTCAATCCGCTTGCTGCGGCCATGGTGGCCTGGGGCGTAGCCGCCTGCTCCTGCAGGGCCGCTACCACCGGTACGCTCAACAACGCCAGCAATGCAAACGTCCCCGCACGCACCCGCCGGGCCAGTGCTGCATAAAGCACGATGCCGACCAGTCCCACCAGCAGCATTTCAGGGTTGAACACCCGCTGGGCAAGTTCCAGCCAGTAGTCCGCGCTGAAGCCACTCAGCGCTTTGAGCTGCGACAGCACGCGTCCTGGGCTGGGAAGGTAAGAGTCGGCATACAGCAGTGCGATGGCAGCCGCTACGGCGACTGCAGCGCGTACACGGCGCCACCTCTTGTGCGCAATGGGGGGCAGCATGGACGCCCACAACAGCAGGTTCAGCCACCAGTTCAAGCCGATATAGCCACCAAAGTACAGGCCCACCTTGGCAAGGAAAATCAAATGCCAGAAGCTCATGCCGGCAGCCTTTCTTGCCCGCGCTGCTTGCGAAGGGGCCATCGGCTGCGTGCCGACTCCACCAGCGAAGTCCAGAACTTGCGGTAGCCCAGCACGCCCAGCTGCGCGATTTCCTGCAGGCCATGCAAAGGTCGGTCGGTATCGTGGCTGTCGTTCCATTGCCTCCAGGTGTCGGGGCGGGCAAAGGTGCACTGCACCAGGTCGATTTGTTGTTCGCGCGTCATGGGGTCAAACTGAAAACCGGTGGCGCTCTGGCCTCTGTGCAACATCACCGTGGCTGGAAAGGTGCATTCCATATCGTTGCGCCACAGTCCCACCTGCACCTTGTCTCCCACGGCCAGTGGAGTGCCTTCAGGCAATTGCAGGCCTACACCAGTCATGGAAAAGTCGATGCAAAGGGCCTGAAGCACGGTTCCGTCGTCCTGGTACAAGGTTGCGGGCAATTGCGTGGCCACGCGGTGCATTCGCCGCACCTGGCGTGCTTCGGATGCCACACCCAACGCAGCACCCAGCATGAGGATGCTGTAGACCGTCCATAGCAGATTGAGGAGTACGGTGGCGGTTTCCTCGGTATTCCAAAAGAACAGGCGCAGCAGCCCCATGCCGAAGGCTGCGAAGTTAAGCAGGACCAGCACGGTGTAGGGGCGGGAGATCACCCAGTCGAAGTACGGCTCGTCCACCAGCCCGCCCTTGGCTGTCACGTTGAACTTGCCAAGGCGCGGATTGATCAGAGCCACCGTGGTGGGCAGGGCCACGTACCAGGCCAACACCGTTTCGTAGACCTCAGCCCAGAACGTGTGCCGGTGCTCGCCTTGCACGTGCGCATTGGCGATGTTGGACTGCAGGATGTATGGCAGCACATACAGCGCGATCATGATGGCGCCCGCGTTGATGATGTGCCATTCAAAAAACAAGAAGGCCATGGGCGCGGTGAGGAACACCAGCCGCGGCAGCCCGAAGAAGAAGTGCACCATGGCGTTGGCATAGCAGATGCGCTGCCACAGCGTGAGGCCCTTGCCCAGGAAGGGGTTGTCCACGCGGAAGATCTGCGCCATGCCTCGCGCCCAGCGGATGCGTTGGCCCACATGGGCCGACAGGCTCTCGGTGGCCAGGCCGGCGGCCTGCGTCTCATTGATGTAAGCCGTGGTGTAGCCGCGCCGGTGCAGCTTGAGGGCGGTGTGCGCATCCTCGGTCACGGTTTCCACTGCGATGCCGCCCACTTCTAGCAAAGGGCCGCGCCGTATCACCGCGCAGGAACCGCAGAAGAACGTGGCGTTCCAGAAATCATTGCCATCCTGGATCAGACCGTAGAACAGGGCACCTTCGTTGGGCACACGGCGGAAGGTGCCCAGGTTGCGCTCAAACGGGTCAGGTGAGAAGAAGTGGTGCGGCGTTTGCAGCATGGCGCACTTCGGGTCGCGCTGGAACCAGCCCACGGCCGTGGTCAGGAAGGAGCGTGTGGGAATGTGGTCGCAGTCGAAGATGGCGATCAGCTCACCATCGGTCTTGCCCAGCGCATGGTTCAGGTTGCCAGCCTTGGCGTGGTTGTTGTCGGGCCGCACGATATAGCCCACGCCCATGGATTCGGCAAAGGCACGGAATTCCTCGCGCCGCCCATCGTCCAGGATGAAGACCTTGACCTTGTCTTTGGGCCAGTCCAGTGCCATCGACGCCAGCACCGTGGTGCGCACCACACTCAGCGGCTCGTTATAGGTGGGGATGTACACATCCACCGTGGGCCAGGACGCGGGTGCGCCTTGCAGCTCCGCCGGACTGCGGTGCAGGGGCCAGGCAGTCTGTATGAAGCCCAGCACCACCACCAACCAGGTGTAAGCCTCTGCCGCCAGCAGGCCGTAGCCCAGGAAGGACTCGATGACCGAGTCGAATTCAATCGATGAAGTCAGGCGCCACCAGGCGTAACGCCCCATCGCCAGCAGGCTGATCGCTGCAAGCGCCAGCGAAGGATAGCGGCCTGGCAGGCGCCGGAGCACCAGGGACAGTCCCCAGCAGAGCAGCATGAACAACAGTTGCCCGAACCAGTTGAATGGGGTGGTCATGACGACCAGACCGGTGACCGCCCCCACCGCCAGGATCACCCAGCGCAGGCCAGGAATCTCCAGGGCCGGTGTGAGCCACTGGTCTGCCAGTCGCATGCCCTTGCCCACGTTGACGTGGGTGGCCAGGCGGTCCATGGCACGCAGGAAAAGCCGGATGGGCCAGAAAACCAGTGTCAGCGCCAGTGCCAGGACTCGCCAGAGCCAGCGCATGGCCCAGCCGAGGCCTGCCCAAAGCCCGCGCACTGGGCGTAGCAACCAGGGGCGCAATGCGCGCTGTGGCGAGGGTGGCAGAACGAAACAGCGCCACAACCACATCCACCAGGGAGCCTCATGCCCGACCTCAAGCTGGCGCCCGAGCCACATCAGTGCCTTGCGAGTGGGCACCAGTGCGTCCGCTTGTTCGGTGGCCGGTGTGGGTGTGGTGGTGCCCGAGGGCGCCTGGTCTGTCATGGTGCAACCACTCCAGCTGCGGGCGCAGGCAGCGGCGCCAACGGAGGCACTGCCGACAGCCAGTGGAAGATGCCCTGGAGATCGTGCGCGGACTGTGCATGCGGTGCCATGCCGTTCACGCATTGCGATGCGGCCAGTGCACGTGAGAGGTTCTCGTCTTCATGCACGGTATAGGGCAGCAATTGGCTTCCCCACTGCTGGCGCAATGTGCTGAGCGCCTCCCGTTGCGATACGCGGCGCGGGTCAAAACGCGTGACTGCGATGCCCTGCACGTTGGGCGTTGCTGGCGACGCCTGCAGCATGGCGCGTACGGCGTCCGTGCTGGCACATCCGCGCGCAGACGCTTCCATGACCACCAACACCGCATCTGCGCAGCGCAGCGCTGCCTGGGCCAGCGGCGAAGGCCATTGCGGTGTGTCCAGCACTATCGTGCAATCCTCTGGTACGTCGAGCAGTTCCACCTGGTCTTGCAGCCACTGTGGGTTGGCAGCGAGCAACTGGTGGAGCGTCGTGATGGTTTCTGGTGCCGCTGGGCCAAAGGGCAGAACGCAGACGCCGTCCGTGTTGTCGAAGCTGCCGTCTGCCCACCAAGAGTCTGTGGCGGCAAGTGCTGCCCATCCCTGACTGGCGGGGCGGGGCATGCCCAGGTGTATGCCCAGCAGATTCTGGGCACAGAGTTCTACGGCCAAGGTGTGTTGGCCTTGACGGGCGCCAATGGACGCCAGGTGGGCGACCATGGTGGTACGCCCGGACCCGCCGAGCGGCGAAACGACAGCAATCACGCGCATGCAAACTCTTTGTTCATGGGGCTTTGGTCATCCCACCTTTTTGGGTAATGGGCGACTCGCTTTGCGGAAGGTTTGGCCGATAGGGCTGCACGCAGCGTAACGGCTGGCGCCCCTTCAGCACGCGGCGCAGCAGCCAACCACACGGCCAAGCCAGCAAGACGCCCAGCAGCACGTAAACAAGCATCCATGCCGTCATGCAGACGTCCTTCCAAGGGGGCGTGGCGCGGCGCGCTGTCCGATAGGGCGTGGTCGCATTTGCGGTCTTGTCACAACGAGCGGCGAGGCCGCGGACTGTTGGCTCTCTACGTTGGTGTGCTTTGGCAGTGCCAGCGCATCCTCTCTTAACTGCGCCAAGGGCGTGGCAGGAGGAGCCTCCAGGGCGGCAGGTGTGGGGGCGCTGACTGCTGCCAAGATGGCACTGTAGTCAGGTAAGCCCTTGCGCAGGGATTCTTGCAACTGTTCAGTCATCGCGCGTATGCCCGGCGCTGAGCAGTCCGTAGCTTGCGAAGTGAAAAGCTGGGTCAGCGGCAGCGCGAATACCCGTTGCAGTGCCAGCTCTACATCGGGCTCCCGGCAGGCGAACAGGAACACGTAGATCGCTTCGTGGTCGGCCGTGAACAAGTCGCCATCGCGCGAGGTGTGGCAGGCGCGCAAAGCATCGAGGTGCGGCATCCGGTCCAGCATGTTGAGCCGTATCAGACTGTGCGACAGGCCAATGTCATGGGTGCGGTCGAGCATGCCGCGTACCAACGTACAGAATCGTCCCGGGGCCTGGTAGCCCCGCTCGCGGGGGGGCATGAAGCTGTCGAGCGCCTGAGCGTAGTCGGGGTGGACTTTGCGGGTGTGGCTCTGAGCGTTGATGTCCTGCAGCAGTTGCAGCAGTCGCGAGAAACCCACCTCTTTGTAGACCACCGCGCTGGCGCCCAGTTGCAGCAGTGCCTGTTCGCTGTGGGTGCGCAACTTGCCGAGGTTCTCGCGCACCACAATCTTGAGCGTTGGGGGGCGCGAGAGACGCAGGTGGTGCACCAGGCGTGCGCGGGATTCAAAATCCCCCGCAGAGCCCGCGTCGATCAGCACCGTGGAGGCCACGCAGGTCGCAGCAGCCACTTCGATGTCCTCCAGCCCATCGACGATGCGCCAGTGGCCAGGGATACCGCGCTGCCCCTCCACCGATGCCCGGGTTGCCAGCACGCCCCATTGGTCGGCTGCAGTGACCAGTTCGGGGGTAGCGCCTTGGGTGCGCGTGCCGTCGGCAGTCAGTCGGTGTGTGCTGGCGTCTTGCACCAGGCCAAAGCCGGTCTGAAACAGCGCCCCGGTGTCCGAACCCCAGCGGTCCAGGCTCAGGCGCCAGCGGTCAGCGTCAGCATGCAAGGTGGCGATGTGCATGGACATCTGGCACAGGTTGCGCAGCGTTGGCAAAAGGGCAGTGGCATCCAGCGGCGGGGTGAACCCCAGTACCACCGGGCGCTGCCGTTGGCGGCACAGGGCGCTGAGCTGGTCGCTGACATGTGCGAGTTGGGCAATGTTCAGTCCGGACAGCAGGTTCTGTGTGTCGCACAGATACAGCGCGTGCTGTGGCAGCAGACCGGTCCGTTCAAGCTCCTGCACGAGTGGACTGAGTCCATGGCGCTGTACTTGCGCCTGCAACCCAGGCGATAGCGCCCAGAGCTTGAGCCGACCAGCGCGGTAAGCCGCTCGTAGCTCGGGGTACTCCAGCAACTCGTCCAGCCACTGCGTGCTGGACGCCACCAGCCCCAAGGGGCCAGCGGCCAAAGCGTCTTCGATCAGCGCGGGAAACCATGCCGCAGCGCTTCTGCTGTCGGCGGCAACCAAAGAGACGGGCACATGGGATGGCAACTGGCCAATGCCGTCTGGCAGGCCTGCGATGCCGATGCTTGTCGGTCGCTGGATGGCGCTGGCTGTACCCAAAGAGGGCCAAAGGCGCTGGGCGAGCGAGTGCAGCACACTGGTTGCAGGTGGGCTCTTGCGTGAGGATGAAGCGGCAGAGGACATGTCAGAAGCTGGAATAGGTCTGCACCGGCCGTGGGCGGTTGTCCAGTGGAGCGTTCCCGGGCTCAAAGCGGTAGCGGCCATACACCATGAAATTGGTGGGCGCGTAGTAGGCCGAGCGATCCAGCTCCAGCTGTGCACCCAGTGCGAGATGGGGTGTGACCTGGTATTCCAGTGCCCCCCGGAACGAACGCCCGAAACCCGAGCCCGAACTGCCCGCGTACACCGGAACGCCACCGTCGGCCGCCAGCCGCGCACGTGCCAGTGCCTGCAGGAGTGCGCTCTGCGGAAAATAGTCGCTGTCGCCACTGCTACTGCGCGATACAGAGACGGACCCGCGTGCCAGCCAGGTCAGTGCGCCGCGGCGTCCACTCCATTCCAGTGGCAGGGCGACGGATACGTAGTTGCGTGGGCTGTAATAGCCGCCGTGGCCGAAGCTGAATTCGGACAGGTCTTTGCCATAGTGCCAAGCTGAGACGGCAACACCGAGGTTGACCACGCTATCGCTGTGGCGCCATACATCGCGGTCCAGTGCCCACCGCAGCTGGGCGCGGGTGTTGGTTGCCACATTTTTGCCGGTGAGGGCGGCCAGGCTCAGGCTCAGCGAGGTGCTGTAGGGCCCAATGTCGGTAGAAAGACGGCCTGCAGCGCCCGTTGCTACCACGCCGCCCCATACCTGGCCTGTGATGGGATCGCGTGCCCCTGCGTACGACAGCAGGCTGCCAGTGATGGGGCGCCGATACGCTTCGAGTTTGTAGCTGTAGCGGCCCAGATCGCCGGTTTTGGACAGGCCCCCTACGACATTGGTCACCGGAAATCCAACCCCAGTGGTTCCGATGTCCCACTGGACATCGTCTCCCACATAGCCGAAACCCAGGTTGGTGCCCTGGCCCCGTTGGCGTCGCTCGGTGGCAAAGGAGGACCCCGGTGGTAGTGCCGCCACCTGCCCGTAAGTGAGCAGGTCTGGACCATCGGCGGGGAGATCGCCCGCATCCAGCTGCACCCGATCCACGTGCAAGAAATAGTGCCCGTCGTAGGCACGCGGCATCCACGCCACCACAGGACGTTCCCAGCCGCGCAGGCTGGAGATTCCGTCCGTGGAGCGCTTGCTCAGCGCCTGGTGTCCCGCTTCGATCCGAGGCTGACGCCGTGCCTCGATGGCATCGATCTCGCCCTGGATCTTGGCAACGACGGCCGGGTCGGCGGGGACGGACAGTGTGTAACTCTGCTGGAGAGCCAGTGGTAGGTCGGAATCAATCGGCACCGGGGCCTGGCTTTCTGGGGCCGTTGCAGCAGGGGGGGCGATCTTTCCGCGCGTCTCCAGCATGAGCGCACTGCGGAAGAACACCATGGCCTGTGCGTAGTTGCGGTTGGCCCGCTCCAGGCGCGCTGCATGCAGCAGCACGTCACTGTCTTGCGGAAAACCGTCCAGCAGACGGGTCGCCAATGCACGCGCTTCGTCCATGCGGCCAATACGTTGCCAGATGCGTAGCAGTGCCAGTTGCTGCCCCACATCGCTCGGAGGGATGCGGTCTTTCAACCAGTCGGCCTCATTGGCCGCAGCCCGCCGGTCTCCGGTGTCCTGCAGTCGTGACAGGGTGTCCGCCAGCGCCATGCGAACAGACAGATCATCCGGTTGTGCGGATGCCAAAGGCTTGAGCAACTGGGCGGCATCGGCATATTCGGCTGCAGCCATGAGCAACCGTGCCTGGGCCAGGCTGCGTTGGCGTGGTGTGGAGAGTGTGTCCGGCAGGGGTGTCGCCTGGCGTGCCAGGCGCGAGGCTTCGTTGGTACGTCCGGCCTGCCGCTGCTTCTCGATGAGCCGCTCTTGGTGCGCTGCATACAGCGCTACCAGCCGGTCTTCCTGCTCCGCGCTCCAGCCCTTGGCTTGCAGCAGACGAGGCAATTGCTCGGCGAGGCCGGCATCGTCCTCCGCCCGGTTGAGCAGCTGTGCGTAGTCCAGCTGCGTGTCTGGCGCCAGCGTGGGGACACGCGCTGCCAGGCGATGGAAGACTGCCACGCCCCGCGCGGGCTGTGCGCGGCGAAACCAGGCATTGGCAACGCTGTAGAGCAGGTCTGCTTCATTGCCCGCTTCTTGTTCCGCTTGTTGTAGCAGTGCCTTGACCTCTGCGGCAGGCAGGGGTTTCAGGGCCTGAGTGACGAGCGACTTGACCTGAGAGCGCCGCACCAGCGAGCGCATGGCGTCTGTCTGATCGGCGGAGCGTATCCGCTGCATGTCCGCGAGGGCAGCGCTGTCTTCGTCCAGGGCAGAACGTATCAGGGCGCGGGCATACAACATCTCGGCACCGACGGCGCCGGACGGAATACGCGCCACACCCTCATCCATGGCGTGCAGTGCTTCTTGGGGGCGGCCCAGGCGTATGTAAATACGTGCGAGGCGGTGTCTTATCCAGGCATCGTCGGGGGTCAGTACCACTGCCGACTCCAAGGCACGCAGTGCGGGGCCCAGGCGCTGGGCCTGCAGGTCGTCCTCCGCCTGGGCCACCAGCACGTCGGCCTGGGCACTGGCGAGTTTTTCTGAGAGTGTGGTGTCACGTGCGGCAGCCTCGGCCAGCAGGGACAGCGCTTTGGTCACCCGCCCGGTGCGGGCATAGAGACTTGCCAGGCCTTTGAGGGCGGAGGTGCTGTTGGGCTCCTGTTGGATGGCTTGTTGGTAGAAATTCTCTGCCAGCGCATGGTCCCCTTGCAGGTCGCGAATGCTCGCCAGGGTGGTCAATGCGTCAGCACTTTGGGGTTGCATCTGCAGCGCGCGTTCGGCCAGGCTGGCTGCCGTGACCAGTTCGTTCTGTTCGACGGCTCTGTCGGCCTGTCGCAGCAGTCCCCAGAATCTGGCAGTGGCCTGCAAGTCCTTCCAGCGGCTCTGGCGTGTGAACGCATAGGCCTGGCTGAAGAGGTCCTGCGCTTGCGCATGCTGGCCCTGGCGCAGGCGTATCAACCCCAGGTTTCCCAGGCTTTCTCCGTCCTGGGGGCGCAAAGCCAGCGTCGCCTGGATCTGCTCTTCCGCCAACTCCATATCGCCTTGGTCAAGGGCCGTGCGCGCTGCCTGGCGGGCGATGTTGGCGGGGTCGCGGGCCGCGCGCTCTGCGCGCTCGACCGCCTGTTGCATGGCGGCCAATCGTTCCACCATGGCGCTATCAGCCGGGTAGCGCTGCAGAAATGCGCGCACGCGGGGCAGGTTCGCTGGGGTGTTGGCCAGCCGGTCCAGGGCGCGACGCCAAAGGTCTTGCAGCTGTGGGGCGTTCGTATCGGGCTGCTTTGCCTGGGCCTCGATCTCCTGCACCACGGCCGTCGGGTTGCCCCCCTGGTACATGCGCAGCTCCAGCTGTGCCAGCCGGTAGCGGGACTCCCTGGTCTGCTGGTACAGCCTGGCTAGCTGGCGCTGGGATTCGGTGCTCTGCTTGGCGGTGGAGCCCATGATCTGGTGGTATTCCAGCGCCAGTCCGCCGAGCGTGGGCGGGCCTTGCGGGAACAGCTCGCGCGCCAAGTCGGCGGCCTCGGCCTTGCGGCCTGCGCGCGCCATCAAGCGCATCTGGGCCAGTTTTTCGCGGTCGGGGCCATACACGCGTACCAGGGTTTCCAGTTCCTGGGTCAGCACATGGCCGGGGTGGCGTGCGCGCAAGGTGGCCAGCACGCGCTGGGCCTCGTCGCTTTTCTTTTCGCGCAGCGCTAAGTCTCCCAGCGTCGCCAGCCCTTCGGGAGAGTTCGGGTCCATGGCCAGCAGCTTGTCCACCAGCTGGCGGGCCATATCCGGCCGGTTTTTGCTGGCCCACAGGCGGGCGCCGCTGAGCAGCTCAGCTTCGATGGCGGGTGGGGTGCTGGCGTGCACGCCGTGCTGCCCGGGCAGGCAGGCGGCGGCGAGCAAGGTCAGGGAGGGGAGCCAGCGGTGTGTACGGCGTTTCACGGTTTCCATCGCACAGTGAGTTGGCCGTTTGCAGTGAAGCGATATTGCCCCTCCATGGCGCCCAGCCCAAACAAGCCGAGCACCTGCTCGTAGTAAGCCGTGGGACGCAAGGGGCGGGCCTCCAGGCGCATGCGCTGCGATTGCAGAGTGCGGTCGTCGCCCACTGCCCGCAAAAATGGCAGGACTGCAGCCGAGAACCCCGAGGGTGCGGGGCCCGAGGCTTGGGCTGTCAGGATGTCGATGGACTCAGGCGGGTATCCCTGTTCGCGCACGAAGCGTGCCATAGGCTGCAGGGTATCCAGCAAGGCCTTGCGACCGGGAGCGTTGGCGTGCAACGTGCCCGCCCACAGATAGACGCGGATGGCGTTGTAGCTGCCCTGGCCTTTTTCCTTGCCCTTGTCATCCACCAGAAAGCCCTGTTTAGGGTCGTACACGGTCCAGTCGGGCGTGAAGCCCTTGGGTGAAGCGCCCTGGATGACCTTGAGCGAGCTGTCCACCAGTTGCCTCCATTCGGGCTGGGGGTCCTCTGCTGCCAGCCAGTGCATGAGGTGCATGGGCATGTAGCTGGGGTTCAGGCGCCAGCGTCCGTCCTTCTGTGCAAAGCCCTGGGGCGCTGGCAGAAGGGTCAGTCCCAGGCCGGGCAGTTGCGCGGTTTCTTCGCGCAGGATGCGGGCCGCCAGCAAGGCAGAGAGTGCGCGGTAGGTGCGCACGTTCCACAGGCGGCCTGCCTCGCCCAGCGCGTAGGCTATCCAGAGGTCGGCGTCCGAGGCGGCGTTGCTGTCGATGACACCCCAAGTGCCATCGGGGCGTTTACCCCATAGCCAGGCCGGGAGGCGGGCGGTCATATCGCCGTCGCACAGGTTGTTTTCCGTCCAGCGCAGCAGCTTGTCGAAGGTGGTTCGGTCATTGGCCACCAAGGCAAAGAACAAGGCGTATGCCTGGCCTTCGGAGTAGGTCTGTCCTCCTCCCGCATCATCCGAGATGACGCGGCCGCCTTCGTTGATGAACTGCGCCTTGAACGCTTCCCAGGCGGGCCACCCGGGGCGTTCTGCCGTGGATTGGGGTTGCGCGCGAAGGCCTGGCAGCCAGGACAGCAGTGCAGCACCGCCGCCAGCCTGCAGGGCCGTGCGCCGACGAAGGGACTCAGTCATGCTGGGATGCCAGTCGGCGGCGCGCCATGGTGCGCAAAGCGCCATAAACGATAAAGGTCAGCAGAAGGCCGGTGGCGATGCCCGCCAAGGCCAGCAGCAAGGGGTGGCTGTGCAGGTGGAACCACAGGCGTTGCCACCATGGCAGGTCGCCCACGTAGTACACAGGCTTGATGCGGAAGCTTTCGATGGCGTCGCCGCGCATCAAGCCCAGATCTCCGCGCAGGCTCTTGATCTTGCCCGCATCGTTCAGGCTCTGGCTCAGCAGCCCCATGGCTTCCTTGTCGGTGGCGGTGAGCGCCACCACGCTGCGCCCACTGTGCAAGGGCGATTCAAAACCGGTGACGGCAGCCAGCGGCCCTGTGCCTTGCAGCACGGCTTGCCCGCCGGACGCGGAGAGGCGGTGTTCGGACTCCAGGTTGAACAGCTCAATGAATGATCCCAGGGCCCGCTCCAGGGGCTGGACGGACCGTGCGCCAGCGGCCAGCAGCGCCGGCAGATGGTTCTTCCATTGCTCCAGCAAACCATCGGCGTCGGCCTGCGACACGATCAGGATGTCCGTGTCGCCCGCCTTGTTGGCGTCTGCGGCGCGCAGCAACTGAAAGCGGGTACCTGGATAACCGGTCGATGCACTCATGCGGCCCACGGAGGTCAGGAAGACCTCGATGTCTGCGGTGCTGGGCTGGTTGGGCAGGATGATGGACGTCTGGGCCAGGTCGGGCACCCGGGTGAACGGAAAGCCGCTGTTGGCATAGGCCGCCAGATTGGGCATGGCCAGGTAGTGGCGAAAACCCGTGAGGTCGATGGTGGACTGCGGATCGATGGCCGCAAACAGTTCGGTCGGCGGCGCGGACTTGCAGCGGCCCAGGTCGTTGGGGGGGATCTGGAACGCGAACTGCAACTGGTTGTCGCCGCCAATCATGAAGGCAGGAATCTTCAGGTCCGAACGGTTCTGGGCGTTCCCGTCATCGAACAGGGGCAACATCACCGTGTTCTTGCCGCTGGTGCGCTCGTCTCGCGACTGCAGTGGATAGGACTGGATGAACTGGTTGTTGATGGAGATGTTCAGACTGCCATGGTCCGAAACGCTGCTGGGGGTGTAGCGATAGGCCAGGTCAAGCGGCACGCCTTTGGCGTTCCAGGTGAACAGGTCCGGGGCCATGCGGGTGTAGATGTTCACCGTGTCGTTGAGCACCGTGCCACGCAGTTGCAGGTCCGAAGGACTGCCCACCAGCTCGGCCAGTTTCACGGGCCTCTGGGTGGTGATCCAGCGAGGGGCGTCATAGGGCTTGGTCAGCGCGGGATAGTCCAGCGATTTGACAGCAATGGTTTGCCCGGACAAAACCGCTTTCCCCAGGGCCAGGGCATCTGCCGCCATCTGCAGCTGAACATCGTCTTTGCCCAGCACCAGCAGCAGTTTGGCGCCTGGCACTTCGGGGTGGTTGACCATCGAGATCGTGGGCTCGGTCACAGGTGCCATGTCCTGCAGGAACGCGGGACGGTGGCTGTTGGTGGCCAGCACCACGGCGTGCGAGCGGGGCAGCTGGTTTTCCAGCACCGGGAACTGGTTGCCTCGGTAGCCTGCCAGCATGCCGATCCAGCTGGCAATGGAGCCTGACGCCTTGAGCGTACCGGTGCTGGGTTGATCGCCGAACACAAACGGCAGCTTGACGGGGCGGTTGTCCCGGGGGTCGAAAAACGGCGCAGGCAGCAGCGCGAGGTCATTGCGCAGAGGAATCTGCCGCAACGAAAGCTCCAGCTGGCTGTCGTTACTGATGGTGGCCCACAGGCTGGAGTGGGTGGGCGTCTCACATTCCATCGTGTAGTGGCCGATGAACTGGAAGCGGAACCGGTTGTAATCCGTGAAGTAGCGCGGGTCGATGTTGAGCTCGACCGTCTGCGGGGTGCCCAGGCGCTCCTTGTCCAGCACCACGGTCTGCAGGGTTTCGTCATTGAGCATCAGCTTGAGATGCGACAGTGACGGGATCAGCGCAGGTGACAGTGTGAAGGTCAGGCGCAGCTTGGCGGCTTCGACGATCTCGTCGCGCCGCACCCCCACACCCACACTGGCCTCACTCTCCACGCCGCGCAAAGAAACAGGGCGCCCCACGCCCAGTTCCTTGAGGCTGACTTTCCACTGCCGTGCGGGCAGCGTAGGAGTGTCCGATGGGCTGGCTCCGATCGCGCTGTCGTTGGCCTGCACTGCACGTGCTGACTCGCGCTCCTGGCGGGTCTGAGCCTTTTCCTTGGCCACAGCGCTGCGGGCCTTGCTGGTCTGGGCGTTGGCTTGCGGGGCGGGGGCTGAGATCAGCCCGGCAGTGATCAGCGCGACAAAAAGAGGGAGCGCGCGGGTTGCAGAAGTGGATTTCACAGTGTTCTTTTTTGCTGGCTCGTACCTGAAGGATGGGGCGCATCGGACCCATGCCTGGGTGGTGTCACTTGTGTGACAAAGTGTATCGATGGGGCCGGGTTGTGCCGCTTCGCAGGACATTTGTTTGCAATTGCTTTGCCAGCAGTGTTGTTGCCCGACTGCAGCAGGTACGTGAAGAGTAATTGCCTGGATTCATGGTTCGAAAAAACGGTGCGCGTCTGTAGCACTGTCTGGTCACCATGGCATGGCGCATGGCATGCTCCCTGGCGGGCTGACGGCGGACAGAACACGCGGTGGTTCTTGCAAAGACACATCCGTTGCCACCCGTGGAAGGTGGACACCGGGGCCGTGGGCCCCAGGCGGCCAGACGATGGTGCTGCCGGCGGACGACTCCGGGCCTGGGGGCCGGGTTGCCGCGAGCGGAGAAACAATCGGTCTGGAAACAAAAAAGCCTGCTACTTATGGGTAGCAGGCTTTTTGTGCCTTGCGGCTTGATTTGGTGGGTCCTGAGTGACTCGAACACTCGACCTACGGATTAAGAGTCCGCTGCTCTACCAACTGAGCTAAGAACCCAAATCTTTAAAATTTGTCTGCATCGCTGCAGAGCCTCGAATTATGCACTAGTTTTTGGACACTCTGCAAGTCGCGTCCAAAAATTATTGCATTGCGTTGCGGCTGGCCAGCTCGACGAAGAGGCCGCTGTGGTCCAGTTCGCCCAGGCCGTGGTCCACACCTTCGGCATACAAGGCCTCAAACAGGGCAGTGATGGGGGCGTCGAAACCTGTTTCCCGGGCGGTGGCCAACGCATTGCGCATGTCCTTCAGTTGGACCGCCATCCGGCCCCTGGGGGCAAAGTCGCGTTCCACCATCCGCTGCCCATGCAGTTGCAGGATACGGCTGTCGGCAAAACCGCCGCTAATGGCCTCGCGGACCTTGGCCATGTCGGCACCACCCTTGGCGGCAAACAGCAGCGCTTCGGCCACGGCGCCAATCGTGATGCCCACGATCATCTGGTTGGCCAGTTTGGCCAGCTGCCCGGCACCGTGTGGCCCCACATGCGTGGCGTGCCCCAGGCAGGCAAACACGGGCTGGGCGCGGACATAGTCCTCGGGCCTTCCGCCGGCCATGATGGCCAGAGTGCCGGCTTCGGCGCCAACGGTGCCCCCAGATACCGGTGCATCCAGGTGGGTCAGGCCCAGCTCGCCCAGGCGGGCTGCGTGGTCACGGGCTTCGCTGGGCTGAATGGAGGCCATGTCAATGAAAAGAGCACCCGGGCGCATTGCCCGCGCGGCGCCCTGTTCAAAGAGAACCTGGCCCACGACAGGACCGTTTTCGAGCAGGCTGATGACAATGTCCGCGTCCTTGATGGCATCGGCAGGGCTGCCGTGCACGGTGACACCCCACTGCGCCAGCGGTTCTGCTTTGGCGCGGGTGCGGTTCCAGGCGTGCACCCTGTGGCCTGCTTCGCTGAGCCGCTTGGCCATGGGCAACCCCATCATGCCAATGCCAAGAACGGCGATGCGAAGCGGTGTGGTGGTCATGGCGTTGTTCTGCTGCAAAGAGGAATTCAAGGGCGTCTCTGTTGTCATCATGTGCCTTTTTGGCGCTCCAGTCTGTCACGGAGCTTGCAGCGTATGGCGATTGGCCAGATGATTCTGCAGCGCCAGCGCCGTTCCTGCGTCTGCCGAGCCTGTTGGCCGGTCTGCGGTATGGCACCGAAGGCAGCCCACATAAATCGGAGACCCTTGCCCATGACCTTGCCCCTGTACGACCCTGCCTGGCTGGAGCGCATGTACAACAACCGCGCCCTGGTCCCTGACCACATGGACTACTTCGAGCGTTGGGCTCAAGACTCTGCCCAGGTGCGAGCCACTGTCCCTTGTGCGCTGGATGTGGCCTATGGCACGGGTGCCGGGGAAACCCTGGACGTGTTTCCGTCCGCCCGTGCCGGGGGTGGGGCGGTGCCCGTGCTGGTGTTCATCCACGGCGGTTACTGGCGGTCACTCGACAAATCGGATCACTCTTTCATCGCGCCGCCTTTCACCCAGGCCGGGTTTTGTGTGGTGGTGGTGAACTACGCGCTGTGCCCGGGCACCCCGGACGCGCCGGTGACCATTCCCCACATCGCGCGGCAGATGGAAAAGGCGCTGGGCTGGGTGTGGCACCAGATCGCCGCCCATGGTGGGGACCCCCGGCGGATCACCGTAGCAGGGCACTCTGCCGGCGGGCAACTGGCGGCGCTGCTGCTGACCAGCGTGTGGCCGCTCATCGGAAAGGGTTTGCCCGATGGCCTGGTGCGCAATGCGCTGTCGATCTCGGGGGTGCACGACCTAGAGCCCATCATGCACACGCCCATGTACCAGTCGGTGTTGCACCTGACCGAACAGCAGGTGCTGCAATGCAGCCCCGCGCGCTTGCTGGAGCCGCCCACCGGCACGCTGTATTGCGCCGTCGGGGCGGATGAAAGCCCCGAGTTCCTGCGCCAGAACCAGCTCATGCAGGATGCCTGGGGCAGCCATTTTGTACCCCGCAGCGTGGCCTTGCCGGGGTTGAACCACTTCAGCATCGTCGATGCCCTGGCCAAGCCCGGGCATGACCTGCACCACATGGCGCAGAACCTGCTGCGGGCCTGAGAACAGGTTCTCCTAACCGGGCGGCGGCTCGCGCCCGGGGGGTTACATCAGCAGGTGCTCGCCTGCGTTGTCGCCGCCCAGGATCACATAGTTCACCTTGCGCACGTCCATCAGCTTGGTGCCGCCCGCGTAGCTGATGGAGCTTTGCACGTCCTGCTCCATCTCGATGAGCGTTTCGGCCAGTTTGCCTTTGATGGGCTCCAGGATGCGCTTGCCTTCGACATGCTTGTATTCGCCCTTGTTGAAGTCGCTGGCCGAGCCGTAGTACTCCTTGAACAGCGCGCCGTCCACTTCCACTGTCTTGCCGGGGGATTCCTCGTGGCCCGCAAACAGCGAGCCGATCATCACCATGCTGGCGCCAAAGCGGATGCTCTTGGCAATGTCACCGTGGCTGCGGATGCCGCCGTCGGCAATGATGGGCTTGGTGGCCACGCGGGCACACCACTTCAGCGCGCTGAGCTGCCAGCCGCCCGTGCCAAAACCGGTCTTGAGCTTGGTGATGCACACCTTGCCCGGGCCCACGCCCACCTTGGTGGCGTCGGCGCCCCAGTTTTCCAGGTCGATGATGGCTTCGGGCGTGGCCACGTTGCCAGCAATCACAAACGACTGCGGCAGGTGCTTTTTCAGGTAGCCGATCATGTTCTTCACGCTGTCGGCATGGCCATGGGCAATGTCGATGGTGATGTACTCGGGCGTGATGCCCTGTGCCACCAACTGGTCCACGGTGGCGTAGTCGGGTTGCTTCACACCGAGCGAGATCGATGCATAGCAGCCCTTGGCATGCATATCCTTGACGAACTGGATGTTGTCCAGGTCAAAGCGGTGCATGACGTAGAAGTAACCGTTCTGTGCCATCCAGGTGCAGATGGTTTCGTCCACCACGGTCTTCATGTTGGCGGGCACCACCGGCAGGCGAAAGCGGCGACCGCCCAGCTCCACACTGGCGTCGCATTCCGAGCGGCTTTCCACGCGGCACTTGCGGGGCAGCAGCAGGATGTTGTCGTAGTCGAAGATTTCCATGAGGTTCCAAGCTCCATAAAGGGACGCCGCCAAACGATTTCGACGGCGGTGGGCGCTTGGCTGTCAGACCGGCTTTGCGGGAGTGGACGTGACAGTCACTCCGAACCCTGCTGAGCGCAGGCACAAAAAACCGGGCGTCAAGAAACTTGGGCCCGGTGATTGATTCTACCCGCCTGCCAAAGGGCCGTCATAACGGCACCGGTATTACCTGCATACGGATTGGGCAGCCGCCACGATGCTGCCCGAGGCATCCTGCACCCAGCCAACCAGATGCAGCCTGTCGGCCTGTGCGCCATCGGGGATGCGCATGGAGCGGGTTTCCATCCATGCCCACGGCTTGCCCTTGCTGCGTGCGGGCCGCTGGGCCAGGGGCCAGGTGCCCTCGAACTGATTGCGTACGATGTAACGGGGCACAACGGTGCCGTCAGTACCTGCGGGTATGGCCTCTACCAGCAACAGGTAAAAGGCGAGGGGCGTGGCAGTCGCAGTGCGCTGTGGCGCGGCAGGGGAGGGGGTGAAGGCGATGCCGGTGCCCACATAGTCATTGAACGCCACCCCATGGGCCACACGCAACCGGCCACGCGCTGCTAAATCGACCGGGGTGACGTACACATCGGTGGAGATGGGGGGCTTGCGCCCCAGGGCTTGCAGGCGGGTCAGCGCGTCGGTCGAGGCCGCAGCCGACAGGGGGGCGTCGTCGCCCGCCTTGCCCGGCACGATCCAGTCCAGCACCAAGGCACCTGCCTTGGTTGACGGTGCCGGGGTGGCCGCATCGCCCCAGCAGGACTCGCAGTCGGCGCTGATGAAGCGCTCGAACACGGCCACAGGCCTGGGGGTGCCGTCGCTGCTGCAACTGGCCTGGGCCATCGCCTGGGGGGCGTGCGCCAGGGCCAGCCACAGGCTGGCCAGGGTGAGGGCAATGTTTTTCATGGTGCGAGGCGGCGTGGGGCAGGGTGCTTTCTACAATGGCTGGATGTTCCCACAAGACCCGTTTTCGGGTGCGCCAGATGCCCTGGTGCCCCCACACTCCGGTGCGCCCTCGGCCGCATCCCCCCTTCTGGCCCACCTGAACGATGAACAACTGGCTGCGGTGACCTTGCCCGCAGGCCATGCGCTCATCCTGGCGGGGGCGGGGTCGGGCAAGACCCGGGTGCTGACCACCCGCATTGCCTGGCTGCTGCAAAACGGCTACGCCACGCCCGGCGGCATTCTGGCCGTCACATTCACCAACAAGGCGGCCAAGGAGATGGTGGCCCGCCTGTCGGCCATGCTGCCGGTCAACGTGCGTGGCATGTGGATTGGCACCTTCCACGGCCTGTGCAACCGGCTGCTGCGCGCGCACCACAAGGCAGCGGGGCTGCCGCAGGCGTTCCAGATCCTGGATACGCAAGACCAGCTCTCGGCCATCAAGCGCCTGTGCAAGCAGCACAACGTGGACGAGGAGCGCTTTCCTCCCAAGCAGCTGTCGTACTTCATCGCCAGCTGCAAGGAAGAAGGCATGCGTCCCGGCGACGTGCCCACGCACGACAGCGACGCCCGCAAAAAGGTCGAGGTCTACCAGCTATACGAAGAGCAATGCCAGCGCGAAGGCGTGGTGGACTTCGGCGAGCTGATGCTGCGGTCTTACGAGCTGCTGCGCGACAACGACCCGATCCGCGAGCACTACCAGCGCCGGTTCCAGCACATCCTGGTCGATGAGTTCCAGGACACCAACAAGCTGCAGTACGCCTGGCTCAAGCAACTGGCGGGCAACGAGGTGGGCGGGCGCTACGAAGCGCGTGGCAGCGTGATCGCCGTGGGCGACGACGACCAGAGCATTTACGCCTTCCGTGGCGCGCGCGTGGGCAACATGACCGACTTTGTGCGCGAATTCGATGTGCAGCGCCAGATCAAGCTGGAGCAGAACTACCGCAGCTACAGCAACATCCTCGACTCGGCCAACCACCTCATCAGCCACAACAGCCGCCGCCTGGGCAAGAACCTGCGCACCACCCAAGGCGCTGGCGAGCCCGTGCGCGTGTACGAGGCCAGCTCTGACCTGGCCGAGGCGCAGTGGATGGTGGACGAGATCAAGCAGTTGGTGCGCAACGACGGCTTTGAGCGCAAGGAAATCGCCGTGCTCTACCGCAGCAATGCGCAAAGCCGGGTGATCGAATCGGCATTGTTCAATGCCAGCGTCCCCTACCGTGTGTACGGCGGCCTGCGGTTTTTTGAGCGTGCCGAAATCAAGCACGCGCTGGCCTATCTGCGCCTGCTGGAGAACCCGCACGACGACACCAGCTTCACGCGCGTCGTCAACTTCCCGCCCCGCGGCATTGGCGCGCGCAGCATCGAGGTGCTGCAGGACGCGGCCCGCGCCGCAGGCTGCTCGTTGCACGATGCGGTGAGCGCCGTGCCCGGCAAGGCGGGGGCCAACCTGGGCGCGTTTGTGGCCATGGTGGATGTGCTGCGCGAGCAGACCCAGGGCCTGAACCTGCGCGGCATCATCGAGCAGATGCTCGAATCCACGGGGCTGGTGGAGCACTTTCGCACCGAGAAGGAAGGCGCCGACCGCATCGAGAACTTGGAGGAACTGGTCAACGCCGCCGAGAGCTTTGTCACGCAAGAGGGCTTTGGCCGTGACGCGGTGGCGCTGCCGCTGGACGAGCACGGCACGCCGCTCATCCAAAGCGTGCAAAGCCCGGTGAGCCAAGGGCTGGACCCGAACGCGCCGGTGCTCGACGAGCCTTTGAAACCCGCTGTGCCCGGCATCGTGGACGCCGACACCGGCGAAACCCTCTCGCCCCTGGCAGCCTTCCTGACCCACGCCGCGCTGGAGGCGGGCGACAACCAGGCCCAGGCTGGGCAGGACGCTGTGCAGCTCATGACGGTGCACGCCAGCAAGGGGCTGGAGTTTGACTGCGTGTTCATCGGCGGCATGGAGGAGGGCCTGTTCCCCCACGAGAACTCCGCCAGCGACCGCGACGGCCTGGAGGAGGAGCGCCGCCTGATGTACGTGGCCATCACCCGCGCGCGCAAGCGCCTGTACCTGAGCCACTCGCAAACGCGCATGCTGCACGGGCAGACGCGCTACAACATCAAGAGCCGGTTTTTTGACGAGCTGCCCGAAGCGGCCCTCAAGTGGATCACGCCCAAGCAGCAGGGCTTTGGCTCGTATGCGCCTAGTTTTGCTACTAATTCAGGAGCTGGTGGTGTATATGGATCTAGCGCTAGAGGCCAATTTGGCTTCAAATCCGAGACGTTTGCCAGCCCCCCGGTGCCTGTGCAGAAGGCGGCACCATCGCACGGCCTGCGCGCGGGGATTGCCGTGTTCCACACCAAGTTTGGCGAGGGCAAGGTGCTGGCCATTGAAGGCACCGGCGACGACGCACGTGCACAGGTCAACTTTCCGCGCCACGGCACCAAGTGGCTGGCGCTGTCGGTGGCCAAGCTGACGGTGGTCGAATAGCGCGTTTTGAGCCAAATCGCCTGCTAGCGCTAGTACCTTATGCCCTGTTAGCTATTGTTTATATAGCAAGCCGGGGCCGCTAGTGACAACGGGGCCCTGAGGCCCCGTTGGTTTTTGAAGCGGGCCGCACCGGGTGCAGCCCTGTTGGCCCTTCGCTCAGGCTGAGTTCAGGCCTGGTTCAGGCTGGGCTGCTTGGCCGCTGCCGTCAGGTAGCCCACGGCCGCGCCGTTCTTGTTCTTGTAGTTGGCCTTGATCATCGGGTCCAGCGTGTCCTTGACCACGCTGTGGATGGCGCCCCAGTCACCGGCGTGCTGGAAGTTGCTCATGATGTACGTCCAGCCGTTGATCTCGTCCACGGCGTGCAGGCCGGTGGACTCGCCGCCCGAGGGGATCGACATCACGCGCGACAACTGCTTGGTGTCCACGTTGTAGGCCCACAGGAAGTTGTTGACGTGCTGGCTGCTGTCTTCGCCGATGAACAGGGTGCGCATCTTTTCGGAGAACTTGAGGTTGTCCGGGTTGGCGATGTTGTTGGGGTTGGCGGTGTTGCCCAGGGCGTCGGCGGTGATGTCTTCACCGGCCAGCAGCACCTTGGTGTCCACGGGCATCCATTCGCTGTTGATGGTGCCGCCAGCGGTGTCCTTCTGGCCACCCTTGAGGTTCAGCGCCATCACGGCGCCGGCCACCAGTTGCTTGGGCACCGAGATGCCGTTGCCCGGCACGTTGGCGGCGTTGCCTGCCACCATGGACGACTGGATGTTCTGCAGCGCTGAGTAGGCAATCTTGTCCTTGGCGTTGACCGTGGTGCCTTCCATCTTGGTGAAGCCCAGGCTGGCGCCGAGGTAGGCGGCGTAGCGGTGGGTTTCCAGGAAGGCAGCGGCCTTTTCCATGCCAGGGTTCAGCTTGATCCACTCGGTCTTGCCGTTGGCCACGATCTTGGTGTAGCTGGCGTCGGCCGGGTCGGTGGTCTTCACGGTCATGATGTCCGTGGGCTTGAGCGTGTTGGCCAGGTTCTCGATCTCGGCGCTGGTGGCCGAGCCCATCTTGATCCAGGTGAGGGGTGCCGCTGTGCCCACCTTCGGGTCGATGGAGAAGCCGCTGCCCACCTTGGCAACGTACAGCGTGCCGGACGACAGGTCTTTTTCCTTGTCGGCCACGAACACGAAGTAGCCGCTGTTGGTGGCGTCGTCGCCCATCAGCGCCGTGCGGTTGTCAGGCATCACCTGCACCAGTTCATGCGAGATGCGGCCCATGCAGAAGTGCTTCTTGATGCTGGCGGTGCCGTCAGGGTTCACCGTCACCTCGGGCATGTGGCCGTAGTGGTAGGGGTTGGCCTTGGTTTCGTCGCCAAGCAGGTTCTTGCTGTAGGCCTTGAACATGGCGTTGCTGGCGATGCTGAACGCATCGGGTTCGTATTCTTCGCTCGACAGGTGGGTGCCCCAGGGCGACAGGCTCGCGCCGCAGGTGATCCACAGGCCGTGCACCTTGGAGGTGTCCACGTTGTGGTACTTCACCAGGCTCAGCTTGCCGGTGGTCTGGTCCTGGTCCAGCGTCAGCACGGCGATGGGCGAGGGCAGCTTGCCGTACATGTCGGTCTTGCCGTCTTGCGCCCAGGTGGTGTATTCAAACTGCACCACGGCAAACACGGCCTTGCCCTTGAGGCCGGTCACGGTAGGGTTGGCCACGGTCAGCAGCGAGGTGCCGTCGGGCGAGTCCGAGAAATACTGGCGCTCCTTGCCAGCCACTGTGGCGTCGATGATGGGCTTGTTGTTGATGTCGTAGTAGCCGCCCGACAGGATGGTGCCGCCCTTGCCGTCGGACACCATGTCGCCCGTCACGAAGAACGGCTGGTAAGCCAGCTGGTACGAGCGCACCGAGTCGTCGCTGAGCTTGATGTTGAGCGTGGAGCCCACGGTGGTGGTGGCCATGGCAGCGGCGTTGGCCAGGGTGGGGGCTGCCATCGACGTGAAGCTGGCCGACACATAGCCGGGCGCGGCGGAGTCGCCGCCACCGCAGGCGGTCAGCAGTGCGGCCGAGGCGCTGGCGCTGAGCGGCAGCATGGGAACGCCGGCCAGCAGTTGCAGGGCCTTGCGGCGGGTGGGCATCGTCGGTTGGGTCATTTTCGGGGTGTTTCCAAGTGGGTATGCGAACGGGCATGCCACGCCCTGATCCGACCGGGAGCCTTGTTGGAAAAGGCGTAGTAGGCGGGTGGCATGGAGTCCAGCCCGCGATCCTAGGAACGCCCCGTGACAGTGGTTTGACGTTTGTGTGACTGTTTGACGCGGTGCCTGGCGCACGGCGTAACGGCACCTCAATGCGCGCCGCGCAGCCATCGCGGCGCGCGCTGCGGCTCAGTGCGGCTGAGTACCGCTGAGCAGCGTTCAGTCCCGGGAGCCGGGCGGGCCGTAGGAGTTGCCGGTTCCGTAGTTGTTGGCCGGTGCAGCCGCGCCCCCGCTGCCGTCCTTGACGCCCTTGCGGCCCGACACCTGCCACGCGGTGCGCTGGTTGACCAGCCCCGCCAAAAATTCCATTTCTTCGTCCGTGTGGTTGATGGCACCGGCCGGTGTCAGCAGCCGGCCATTGCGGGGCGCGGGCTCGGCCCAGAACGACTGGTGGTAGCTGGACTGGCTCACCAGGCGTTCGCCGCCCGCCGTCAGCTCCACCGTGCCATAACAGTTGCAGAGGTAGCCGCGCTGGTCCTGGTCGGCAAATACCTCGGCATACACCCCTGTGCCGCGGATGCCCGCCGTGGCGGTGGGCAGCGCAATCTGCCGGTCGGGGCCGCGCCCCCACACCGTGGCCACCGCACCGCTGAGCAGGCGCAACAGCTTGACGGCCGTGGGGGTGTCGCTCTCCATCGCCATGCGTGAGTTCTGCCGCACCATGAAGGCACTGTCACCCACCGAGAACACCAGGCTGGCGCCCGGCCCGGTCTCGATGCGGTCGTTGGCGGTGATGGTGTGCTGCGCCGTCAGGGGCTCGCCATTGCGCAGCACATCGCCGCGCACCTCCACGATGTTGCTGCGCGCCTGCGCATGGGCGGCCGACCAGCCACCGCCTGCCACCCACAGCGCGGCAGCCTGCACCACGCTGCGCCGTTGGAACCAGACCAGCTCGTCGTCAGAGCGGCCCTGCAGGTGGTGCGCCAGGGGGGCTGGGGGGCGGGTTGTCATGGGGCGCCTCTTCTTGCTGGGGGGTGTAGGGGGGCTCGAAGCAGTCGCGGAAGGTGAAGACCACCGAGGTGAAGAACATGGCCGCCATCATCATGGCAGCGCCTACCATGATGCCACCGGCCATCGATCCCGCAAGCCCCGCCACGGCCAGCAGGGCCGACACGATGCTGACCACCAGCCCGCCCAGCAAAAACACCCCCAGCCAGCCCAGCCCGTAGACCAGGAACGCGCCAAAGTTGCGCACGCAGGCCACGATGGAGAAGAACAGCGCCTTGACCGGCGGCACGCCATGCCAGTGCACGAGGCCCGGTGCATGCCAGAACAGCAGCGACAGGGGCAGGTACAGCAGCATCGACAGCCACATGGCGCGCTGGAAGTCCGGGTTCTCGGCAATCTCTCGGGTCATGGGCGCGCCACCCAGGTAAACCTGCGCAAACTGGCCGCCGTCCAGCAGGGCCGACAGGCCCATGATGCCGAGAAAAGCCACCGCATACAGCACACCCAGTGTGAGCATGTCGCGCAGCCGCTCGCGCCCGGTGCGAAAGGCCACCAGCAGCACCGTGGGCATCGGAAACCGCCCTTGTGATGCCTGCGCCGCGGCCACCATCATGGCCAGCGTGGCCGACGGTAGCAGTGCGAGGGCAATGGCCGGCCCCACCAGCGGAATCATCGTGGCCAGCGACATGGCCGCCATGGTCATGAAGAACAGCGCAGCCAGCGCCATGGGCTGCCGCCAGAACGCCCGAACGCCGAGCTTGACCCAGGCCATGCCGGTGCGTGCGGGAACGATGTGGAGTTTCATGAATACGTTGGAAAGGAGGAGAGGCCCGCACTGGCAAGTGTGCCCTGGCGCCAACAGGGGGCGCCGAGCAGCATCGGATGTCGGGTGGGCGAATAAGGCCGAATTTACCCCACCGCCCCAAACCGGTGGCTGGGCCAGGGGTTAGAGGCTGCTCGACCGTGGTGGGATCAGCCCGCGTGCACGGGCAGTGCCAGGCGCCCGCGCAGCACGCGCTCGAAGTGTGTGGGGTCGTGGGGCTTGAGCATGGAGGCCTCGCGCGGCAGGTAGAAGTCCCACAGGCGCGAGATCCAGAACCGCAGCGCCCCGGCGCGCAGCATGGCGGGCAGCAGCTCGCGTTCGGCGGCCGTCAGCGGGCGCACGGCCTGGTACGCGTCGAGCATGCGCGTGGCGCGCTCTGCGTCATGCGTGCCGGTGGGCAGGTCGATGCACCAGTCGTTCAGGCACACGGCCAGGTCAAACAGCCAGGTGTCCACACCTGCAAAGTAGAAGTCGAAGAAGCCTGTCAGCTCTTCACCCTCGAACATCACGTTGTCGCGGAACAGGTCGGCATGCACGGGCCCGCGCGGCAGGGCGGCATAGGCGGAGCTGGCGGCCACATGGTTCTGGTAGGCCAGCTCGGACCGCAGCAATGCGGCCTGTGCAGCGTCAATGTGGGGCAGCACCACCGGCACCGTCTCGTTCCACCAGGGCAGCCCGCGCAGGTTGGGCTGGTGGCGGTCAAAGTCGCGGCCCGCCAGGTGCATGCGGGCCAGCATGGTGCCCACGGCCGCGCAGTGCACGCCCTGCGGGGCCAGCTGGCTCTTGCCGCGCAGCTTGTTGACCACGGCGGCGGGTTTGCCACACACGGTGTGCAGTATGTCGCCGTTCTTGTCGGCACGCGGGTCGGGCACGGGCACGCCGCCGTGCGCCAGGTGCTTCATCAGGTACAGGTAGAAAGGCAGCTGCTCGGCCGTGAGGCGCTCGAACAGTGTCAGCACGAACTCGCCCTGGTCGCTGGTCAGAAAGTAGTTGGTGTTCTCGATGCCGCCCTCAATGCCGCGCAGCTCCACCAGCTCGCCCAGTTGCAAACGGCGCAGCAACTCGCGCGCCTCGGGATTGGAGACTTCGGTAAAAACGGCCATCGCTCAGGGGGTCGAAGAAAAAAGAAGGGGAAGGGGCGGGACAACGGGCGGGGCTTAACCGGTGGCAACGCAGTGCGTGCGCGCCACCCTGCCACCCATCAGAACTTGAACACGTTCCAGACGCGTGGCGCCGTGGTGGTTTCAGCGCCATTGTTGCCACCGGCGCGGCTGCGCGCGCCATCAGGCGACTGCACTTCGTAGGCGGGCAGGTTGCCGGTCTTGGGCTGCACCGAGATGTTCTGGGTTTGCCCGCCGACCCGCAGCTCGTCCACACGGCTGCCTGCGTCTTCGATCTGGATGCGCTCCGTGCGCTGGTTGGTGCGACCAGACAGGGGCTCGGGGTCGGGCAGCGCATCGCGCTGGTTACCAGCGCCTGCGGTGGTGGCAGCAGGGGATGGGGACGGGGTTTGGGCCAGGGCATTGCCGCAGGCCATGCCCAGCAGCAGGAGAAGGTGAACAGCGCGCATCGAGCGATTGTAGAGCGCCGCCCGGCGGGCGCTGCCCGTGCACAATTGCCGGATGAGCAACAAAAAGACCCTGGTGCTGGTGGACGGCTCCAGCTACCTCTACCGCGCCTTCCACGCCATGCCCGACCTGCGGGCCGTGCCGGGTGACCCTACAAGCCCTGCCACCGGTGCCATTCGCGGCATGATCAACATGATGCAGGCCCTGCGCAAAGAGGTGGTGGCCGACTACGCTGTGTGCGTGTTCGACGCCTCGGGCCCCACCTTCCGCGATGCCTTGTACACCGAGTACAAGGCCACGCGCTCGCCCATGCCCGACGACCTGCGCAGCCAGATCGCGCCCATCCATGAGGTGGTGGACCTGCTGGGCTGGAAGGTGGTGGCCGTGCCCGGCGTGGAGGCTGACGACGTGATCGCCACCTTGGCCCACGTGGCGGCCGCACAGGGCATTGAGGTCATCGTGTCCAGCGGCGACAAGGATTTGAGCCAGCTGGTCAATGAGCACATCACCATCATCGACACCATGAGCGGCAAGCGCCGCGACGTGGCAGGCGTGACAGCAGAGTTTGGCGTGCCACCCACGCTGATGGTGGACTACCAGGCGCTGGTGGGCGACACCGTGGACAACGTGCCCGGCGTTGCCAAGGTGGGCCCCAAGACGGCCGCCAAGTGGCTGGAAGAGTACGGCTCGCTCGACAACCTGATTGCCAACGCCGACGCCATCAAAGGCGTGGCAGGCAACAACCTGCGCGAGGCGATCGCCAGTGGTCAGCTGGCATTGAGCCGCCAGCTGGTCACCATGAAGACCGATTGCGCGCTGGCCGACTACATCCCCGGGTTGCCCGCGTTTGATGACATCACGCTGGACACGCCGGACAACGCCGGCCTGCTGCCGTTCTACGAAAAGTATGGTTTCAAGGGCTTGGCCAGCGCGATCAAGGGTGCCGTGGCCCTCGCCACCACAGCCCCCACCGTCGCCATGCCCGGCCAAAGCGGCGATCTGTTTGCCGACCACTCCGCCAGCACCGTGGCCGAAGAAGCCCAGCACCGCACCGTGGTGTATGACACCATCCTGAACTGGGCGGACTTTGACCAGTGGCTGGAGCGCCTGCACAAAGCCCCACTCGCGGCCATCGACACCGAGACCGATTCCCTCGACGAAATGCGCGCACAAATCGTCGGCATCAGTTTCAGCGTACAGCCCGGCGAGGCCGCCTACATTCCCCTGCGCCACGAAGGCCCCGATGCGCCCGCGCAACTGCCGTTGGATGAAGTGCTCGCCCGTCTCAAGCCCTGGCTGGAAGACCCCAAGCACCATAAGCTGGGCCAGCACATCAAGTACGAACGCCATGTGTTCGCCAACCATGGCATCGAGGTGCAGGGCTACACACACGACACCATGCTGCAAAGCTATGTGCTCGAAGTGCACAAGCCCCACAACCTGACCAGCCTGGCCGAGCGCCACACCGGCCGCAAAGGCATCACCTACGAAGACCTGTGCGGCAAAGGCGCGCACCAGATTCCGTTTGCCCAGGTGCCGGTGGACAAGGCCGCTGCCTACTCGTGCGAAGACTCCGACCAGACCCTGGACGTGCACAACGCCCTGTGGCCGCTGCTGCAGGCGGATGACAAACTGCGCTTCATCTACGAGCTGGAGATTGCCAGCAGCGAAGCCCTGTACCGCATCGAACGCAACGGCGTGCTGATTGACGCACCCACGCTGGCCGCCCAAAGCCACGAACTGGGCCAGCGCATCCTGCAGCTCGAAACCGAGGCGTACGAGATTGCAGGCCAGCCCTTCAACCTGAGCAGCCCCAAGCAGCTGGGCGAAATCTTCTTCGACAAGCTGGGCATGCCCGTGGTCAAGAAGACCGCCACCGGCGCCCGCAGCACCGACGAAGAAGTGCTGGAAAAGCTGGCCGAGGACTACCCCCTGCCCGCCAAACTGCTGGAGCACCGGGGCCTCGTCAAGCTCAAAGGCACCTACACCGACAAGCTGGCCCAGCTGGCGCTGCCACGCACAGGCCGCGTGCACACGCACTACGCGCAGGCCGTGGCTGTGACTGGGCGCTTGTCCAGCAACGACCCCAACCTGCAGAACATCCCCATCCGTACTCCGGAAGGCCGCCGCGTGCGCGAGGCCTTCGTAGCCCCCGCAGGCCGCGTGATTGCGAGTGCCGACTACTCGCAGATCGAGCTGCGCATCATGGCCCACCTGAGTGGCGACCACTCGCTGCTGCACGCCTTCCACGCCGGGCTGGACGTGCACCGCGCCACCGCTGCCGAAGTGTTTGGGGTGGAGGTGGATCAGGTCACCAGCGAGCAACGCCGCTATGCCAAGGTCATCAACTTTGGCCTTATCTACGGCATGAGCAGCTTTGGCCTGGCCAAGAACCTGGGTATAGAAACCAAGGCCGCCGCCGCGTACATCGACAAATACTTCCAGCGCTACCCCGGCGTGAAGCAGTACATGGACGACACCAAGGCCGCCGCCAAATCCATGGGCTATGTCGAAACCGTGTTTGGCCGACGCCTCTACCTGCCCGAAATCAATTCCCCCAACGGCCCCCGCCGCGCCGGTGCTGAACGCGCCGCCATCAACGCGCCCATGCAGGGCACGGCGGCTGACTTGATCAAGCTGGCCATGGTGGCCGTGCAAAAGGAGCTGGACGCCCACAAGCCGGATATCCAGATGATCATGCAGGTGCACGACGAACTGGTGTTTGAGCTGCCCGAGGGCGAGGTGGACTGGCTCAAGACCCACATCCCGCGCCTGATGGCTGAGGTGGCGGCGCTGAAGGTGCCGTTATTGGCCGAGGTGGGGGTGGGGGCTAATTGGGATAAGGCGCATTGAGGTGCCGACGCTGTAGTCAGGGGTAGGAGTCTTGCTTGGGGCAGGTACCCTTATCTGAGCTTTATGTGCTGGGCTTCGAGAGCTACATGTGGGACAGACTACACCGCACAATCTCTCAGGCGCTGCCTGCGTGTGCCCTCTGAAAACTAGGTGTTGCACCCCAGCTCAACCTATGGTTTTGCCTCTATCATTAATTTCAGTGCCGCGCGCAGCACTCTGTCTCTGGGGGCGGATAAGCCGAAGTCGAGCCAATGTATAACGTTGTAGTAGAACTGATTGGCAGCCAAGTAGTTGTCAAGCAACTGTTTCACCTTACGTCGTGGAAATGCTCGAACAAACTTGAGTGCCGCCCACTTCCGAACGTTTTCGTCCTCTGACTGTATGAGGGAATGGATAACCGATTCGTCCAGTCCGTGAAAGGCTTTGGCGGGCATAAAAAGGATGATGTGTGCCAACAGATTTGCAGGCATGGGGGTGGCCAGAAGATCAGCAAGCCTGTGCTTGCCGAGCGCAAGGAGCGTATGCGCTGCATCGACATATTTGGTGCTACTCACCGTCAAAAATAACGACGTGTACTTCCGACCGTTATCAGGCCGTTCAATTGATGCAATCACCAGGGGGATATCACGCCATTGGCCAAACTTCGCCAGATATCGAAGATCTTCGGCTGAGTGGCTCATGTGATTGCTCTCCAACTTGGATCGAACAAGTGGTAGGTCGGTCGGATCTAGTCTGGCGCAGATGATGTCTAGACCTTCACGCGTAAATTTGCTGCGCAAATATTGAGCAAGTGAGCGGGTTTTTTCGATCAGATCCGTCTGAGTCCCATATTGGTTAGCCATCTCCTGGAGTAGGAGCTCAAAACGGTCTACAAAATCGTTGTCAACGGCCTTACGTAAGTCGTCGCCACGTAGCCTAATGTCTCGACGGACTAACGCGAAGTAAGCATTTTGGTCAAAGATGGCTCGTGTGGCTTTTTCTTCGAGTTCCGAACTGGGCAAACTGTCAAAGTGCTGTTCGGCGTAGCGCTCCAGCATGGCCTCGCCATCTCGATCTGTCTGACTCATTGCGAGAAATCCACTTGCTGTCGTGGCTCGCCCTTTGCGTACTAGGACGTCTTTTGCTTGGTCGATTGAGTAATTTCTCCCTCCTGAGACTAGTGCCTGCAGTGCTTCAAAGCGCACCTCTGCAGAACTATCGTTCAAGAGTGATTCGGCGACGCTGAATGCGAGCGCATGCCGTTTTCTCAGAAGCTTGACTACTTTTGTTCTTACCAATGCACTGCTGTGATTAAGGCCGCGAGCCAGAATTTCATTTTCGAATTCCGTATCGTTGCAGAACAGTGCATTCAGCAGCTCTTGCTCCACGATGCTGGGCTGCATTGCATAAAGCGCTTCTAAAGCAGCGCGGCGATCGTCACGTAGTGTTATGCAGATGATGGCGTTAGCCGCTGCACTGCTTGTCGGTGTCTCATTGCGGTCAAACTCTTTTTTGATTAAAGGTAGGTCAGCCTGCTGGCCGCATTCACTCAGATATTCCAAAGCAGCCAAGCGCACAGCGGTATCTACGTCTTTGACAAACCACAGCGAAACAAGCGTCTGGCGGCCAATTTGCTCTTTCTCAAATATCGGTTCCGATATCAGTCGCATTGCTTTGAGAGCGCCGATTCGGCGTTCGGCTGTACCGACAACAGACCAGATGGGCAATATGTTGTCTTTGAAACCGTCGACGGCAGCAATCCAGTGCCAGAGTGGAACGTTCTCATGTTGGAGATGGGCGAACCCATCGTCAATGAGTCCATTGATTTCGCGTCTGCCAAACCTGAACTTGTTTCGCGCTTTGTAAAGGAGATTCGCGTCGTGAGAGCCCAGCGATTGCTGATCGTTGCCGTGGACAGCCGCTATGCTTGAAAGTAATCTGAAACGCGCAACGTCGTCGGCGGCGAGGGGATGTTCCTCGGATGCTTTCTCAGCCGTGTGTAAAAAAGTTCGCAGAAACTTGGCACCCTCAACCGACAACGGGGTCGTTGGACCTGGTTCACTTGAAGGTAGGGTTTCAGCCTCTAAAGCTGGTGCTTTATCTTTCTCGGATTCCGATGTGTTGTCTTTGTCCGTAAGCTCGATGACATATCCCTGAATGCACTTGCGGAACTTGCTTTCGAAGTCCCGAGTGTCAGAGAAGGTTCCTGCCAGTAGCTTTCTCTCGGCAAAAACATGCTTTTTGAATTCGATCACTTTCTTGAGGTGATCCCCGGGGTCAGCGAGCGACGCGGCGTCAAGATCTTTCAGCAGCAGGTGTATTTGAGGTCGCCCTTCCTTTGAGTTTCGTGTCATTGACCGCTGAAACTCTTCCTCGAAGCCGGACGTATAGGCTTCGGTGCCTGGCGGCGTACCCCAGCGCTTCCAAAGCATGCCAACAAAAAGATCGCATCCGTCAAGGTCGCGATTGATGATCGCTTGAGGTCGACCGACACCTGGCAGTGTGTCCTCCCAGCCGACCAACTCAATCTGATACCCCAGAGCTTTTGCCAGTTGACTATTGAAATCTTCAACGACTGTTTTCGCAATCTTGCGTTCTTCAGACAGATCGCCTGGGGAGGCAAGAAACACTTTGACGAACCTTCTTGAACCAGCCATGTTTGCTACACCCGTTTTATCTACTAGTTGGTCTCTGTTGGGGCTTGCCCAAGAGGTTTAGATTGGTCGCTGTCTATCCCACTGATTTGTGCCTACTTCTCTATGCTAATGGGTTGGATGATGTGAAAAGGGAGTTGTGACAGGTGGCCGTCGGTTTCGGCAACGGATGACCTAAATTTCCTGGCCCATGGTGCAAGTCGACCTCCTGCAAAAAAATCTATGACTATTGCGAGGCCCTTAAAAATGTGTGTTGAGTGGCGCAGACTCCTAGCTCGCATAACTAGTTTTCAGAAGGACATTTGCCTCAGCTCTGCGTTGAATCTCCCTCATCGCTAGACTCATTCGGCAACCGCTAGAGAATCCGCTAGCTTCCATCGATTGGCCCGGAGCCCTTATGTCTACATCTACCTCCTACACCCCCCCAGCTATCTGGCAATGGAACAAAGAAAACGGCGGCCAGTTCGCCAGCATCAACCGGCCTGTTGCCGGGGCTACGCACGACAAAGAGTTGCCCGTAGGCCGTCACCCGCTGCAGCTGTATTCGCTGGGCACACCCAATGGTGTGAAGGTGACGGTGATGCTGGAAGAGTTGCTGGCGCTGGGCCATAGCGGGGCGGAGTACGACGCGTGGCTGATTCGGATCAACGAGGGCGAGCAGTTTGGCAGCGGCTTCGTGTCTGTGAACCCTAATTCCAAGATCCCCGCGCTGCTGGACCGTACCGACCCTGCCAACCCGGTGCGGGTGTTCGAGTCCGGCGCCATCCTGATGTACCTGGCCGAGAAGTTCGGCAGCGCCTTCTTGCCCAAAGACGGCGCGGCCCGCGCCGAGTGCCTGTCGTGGCTGTTCTGGCAGATGGGCAGTGCACCTTTCGTGGGCGGCGGGTTTGGTCATTTTTATGCCTATGCGCCGGTCAAGATCGAGTACGCGATTGACCGCTACGCGATGGAGGCCAAGCGCCAGCTGGATGTGCTGAACCAGCGCCTGGCCGTGACCGAGTACGTGGCGGGCGATGAGTACACGGTGGCGGACATCGCGATCTGGCCCTGGTATGGCTTGTTGGTGAAAGGGCAGGCCTACAACGCGGGCGAGTTTTTGCAGGTGCACGAATACACGCATGTGGTGCGCTGGGCCGAGCAGATTGCCAAGCGCCCGGCAGTGCAGCGGGGGCGCAAGGTGAACCGCGTGCAGGGCGATCTGGCCAGCCAGTTGCGCGAGCGGCATGACGCGAGCGACTTTGACACGAAGACGCAGGACAAGATCGAGGCGGCGGCAGCAGCAGCTTCTTCCCCCGTACGCTGAGTGTTTTTGCAAGGCGTCACCATGATCACTTTGTATGACTGCGCCACGGCGCCCAGCCCGCGCCGTGCGCGTATCCTGCTGGCAGAAAAGGGTGTGGCCCACGACACCGTGCAGGTGGACCTGCGCAATGGCGAGCAACTGGGCGAGGCGTATCGCCAGATCAACCCGCAGTGCACGGTGCCCGCGTTGCGCAGCGAAGAAGGTCTGCTGCTGACCGACAACGCGGCGATCACGGCGTATCTCGAAGCGCGCTACCCGCAGCCTGCACTGCTGGGCGAGACGCCTGCAGAAAAGGCCGAGATTGCGAGCTGGAACTGGCGCATGGAGTTCGAGGGCCTGCAGGCCATTGCCGAGGCGCTGCGCAACAGCGCGCCCGCCATGGCCAACCGGGCATTGCCCGGCGCGGTGGACTACCCGCAAATCCCGGCCCTGGCTGAGCGTGGACTGGTGCGTGTGGGGCAGTTCTTTCAGCTGCTCAACGAGCGCCTCGCGGACCGCGAATTCATTGCCACTGACCGCTTCAGCGTGGCCGACATCACGGCGGTGGTGGCGGTGGACTTTGCGCGTGTGGTCAAGCACAAGCCCGGCGAGCAGCACCCGCACTTGCTGCGCTGGCGTGCGGCCATGGCGCTGCGGCCGTCGATGTCGCTTTAGCTGCAAGCGCGTGCGAGGCGCGCGGTTTGAGTGCGCGATTTCGCAATGGGTACATGCAAGGATTGCGCTTGCGGCCCATTCCTTGCATCGTCAGCTTATGCGCCTTCGCCACATAGAAGTCTTCAACGCCGTCATGCTCACCGGCAGCGTGAGCGCGGCGGCCCGCCTCATCAACGTCACGCAGCCTGCGGTCAGCCGCATCCTGGCGCATGCTGAATTGCAGCTGGGCTTTCCGTTGTTCCACCGGCTCAAGGGCAAGCTGGTACCCACCACCGAGGCACAGACCCTGTACCCGCACATCGAGCGCCTGTTCACCCAGCTCGATGATGTGCAGCGCCTGGCCAACAGCCTCAAGAGCGACCGGCGTGAGGGTGAGTTGCACATCCTCAGCGTGCTGGCGCTGAGCTACGAGGTGCTGCCGCGTGCGTTGCGTTTTTTCAGGAAAAAGCACCCGGATGTGCAGGTGACCATCGACGCGCTGCACTCGCCCCAGATCGTCTCGGCCTTGGTGCTGCAGGAGGCGGATGTGGGCTTTGTGTTCAGCGCCATCGCCCACCCCGCGCTCACGCAGGAGCATCTGGCCGATGGGCGCATGGTGTGTGTGGCGCCCAAGGGCATGCTGGGCGCTGCGCTGGTGGCGGCCGGGGTGGTGCATCTGGCCGACCTGGCAGACACGCCGGTGGTGCGCCTGGATGTACGCGACCCCATCGGCACGGTGGTCAACCATGCGTGCCGCGAGGCGGGCGTGGGCCTGCAGACGGCGTTCACGGTGCAGACCTACCATGCGGCGCTGGCGCTGGCGCACCATGGTCACGCGGTGGCGCTGGTGGACGCCTGCACGGCGGCATCGGCCGACCGCAGCAAGGTGGATGTACTGGCGCTGGCGCCGCACATTGCCGTGCCCATCAAGTCGCTGCGTACTGTCAACCGCCCCAGCTCACTGCTGGCCAGTGCCATGACGCAATGCATGCGCCAGGCGGTGGCAGAGACTCTGGATGCGGTGGGCCTGCAGCCCGAGGCGGAGTGAACGCGCCACCTGCCGAGGCGGGTGGTGCCTTGTGCGGCTGCGGAGCGTGGGAGTGCGGGAGGGTCAGGGGGGTGCCAGCAGCTCGGCCACCTGCGCCGCCGTGCCAAACGCCAGCGTGAACCCCAAAGAGCCATGGCCTGTGTTGAGCAGCAAGTTGTCCGGTGCCCCCACCCAACGGCCTACGATCGGCAGCCCGGTGGGCGTGGCGGGGCGCATGCCGGTCCAGGCATGCAGCTCTCCGCCTTGATGGCAGGTCGGGAAAACGGTGCGGGTGGCATCGCACAGGCTCTGGATGCGCGCGGCAGGTATGCGTGCATCGTGCCCCACCAGTTCGGCCATGCCCGCCACCCGCAGGCGCTGGCCGATGCGCGCAAACACCACCTTGCGTGCAGCATCGGTCACATTGACGCGAGGCGCTGCCGATGGTGCGGGGGTGGTATCGAGCGTGATGCTGTAGCCCTTGAGAGGGTATACCGGCAAGCGCAACCCCAGCGTCTGCGCCGCCTGGTGGCTGCGGCTGCCCAGGGCCAGCACAAACTGCTGCGCCTCGATGGCTCCTGCGCTGGTCTGCACCGCAGCAATGCGGGATCCCTCGTGCACAAAGCCTTGGACCGTGGCGCCCAGCATGAAGCGCACACCCCGTGCGGCCAGTACGGCCTGCAAGCCTTGACAGACCTGGAGGCAGTCGGCAGCGCATTCACTGGGGGTATAGATGGCTCCGGCAATGCGCGGCTGGTAGTGCAGCAGCGCGGGCTCAAGCTCCACGCAACGCTGGGCCGAAACCGCCTGCTGTTCGCTGCCCCACTGGCGCTGCAGGTCCATCTGGCGTTGGGCAGCGGCCAGGCCGGCTGCGGTGTCGTACAGCACCAGCTTGCCGGTGCTGGAGAAATTGCAGTCCAGAGACTCTGCCTGCAGCATGGTTTCCAAATGATGGCGGCTCAGGGCGGCCAGGGCCAGCAGTTGTGCGGTGCTGCGTTCGGAAGTCTGCCGGTTGCAGGCGCGCAGAAACTCCAGCCCCCAG
Source organism: Acidovorax delafieldii (assembly GCF_007993815.1). Taxonomy (GTDB): domain Bacteria; phylum Pseudomonadota; class Gammaproteobacteria; order Burkholderiales; family Burkholderiaceae_C; genus Acidovorax; species Acidovorax delafieldii. Next base: position 309,669 of record NZ_VJWE01000013.1, on the reverse strand, counting down.
CGCCACTGGTGGGTATCCCACTGCAGGCGCAGCTTGAGTGGGGAGGTGGGCGAGAGCAGCAGCCGGGGCAGCTGTCGCCAGATGCTGGCGTCCGCCAGCGGTTGTACATAGCTGTAGCTCAGTTGCGCGCCGTTGCCACCGCTGGCGCCCGTGCCGGGCTGCGCCTGGTCGATGACGGTGACCTGCAGGCCGCGCTGTTGAAGTTCATATGCCGTGGCCAGGCCGACGATGCCTGCGCCCAATACACATACCTGCATCGGAGAAAGTGAAACGGTTGGAGGAGATGACAACGAATGTAGGCGGCAGTGCACCTGCTGAACAATGCCAAAGCAGTGCCTTGCCATGCCAGGAAGTTATGCACTGGTCAGCACCTGGTGTTTTCAGGATGGTCCGGCGGGAGAGGGGCGGGGGTGCCGCGATGCAAGGGCCGCAAAGAAGGCAGGACGATCCACGATGGTGCGCGGAGGTGCACCGAAACAGAGCCATAACTTTTCATCATGGTGGACCCGTGCAAATGAATTGTTCAAGACGGCCGCAAATTTTTACAGTGCCCCTGCATCTTGCTTTCTCGTCTGTCCGACTGTCTGTTCACCTGATTTTTTGCAAAGGGATTCCCATGAAGCTCTCCGCTGTCACCGCTGCTGTCCTCGTGGTCGCCGGTGTGCTGGCCAGTACCGTGGCCAGTGCCGACACCCTCAAGAAGATTGCCGACTCCGGCAAGATCACGCTGGCCTACCGCGAATCGTCGGTGCCCTTCAGTTATCTGGCAGGCCCGGGCAACCCGGTGGGCATGTCGGTGGACATCTCCAACGCCGTGGTCGATGCGGTGAAGAAACGGTTGAACAACCCTGCCATCAAGGTGGAGCTGCAGGCCGTGACTTCGCAAAACCGCATTCCGCTGCTGACCAATGGCACTGTGGACCTGGAGTGCGGATCGACCACCAACAACACGGCGCGCGGCAAGGATGTGCAATTTGCCATCAACTATTTCTACACCGGCACCCGGCTGCTGACCAAGAAGGCCTCGGGCGTCAAGAACTACGCCGACCTCGCCAAGAAAAAGGTGGCCAGCACGTCGGGCACCACCAACGCGCAGGTGATCCGCAAGTACAACCGCGACAACAACCTGGACATGGACATCGTGCTGGGCAAGGACCACGAGGACTCGCTGCTGCTGGTGGACACCGGCCGTGCAGAGGCCTTCGCCATGGACGACATCCTGCTGTTTGGATTGATGGGCAACACGCGCAACCCCGCCGACTGGGTGGTGGTGGGCGACTCGCTGCAGGTCGAACCCTATGCCTGCATGCTGCGCAAGGACGACCCGCAGTTCCAGACGCTGGTCAACGGCGTGATCGGCGGGATGATGAAGTCGGGCGAGTTCGACAAGCTCTACACCAAGTGGTTCATGTCGCCAGTGCCCCCGCGCGGCCAGAACCTCAACCTGCCCATGAGCAAGGAGCTGCGCGACAACCTTGTGGCCCAGAGCGACAAGCCTGCGCTGTGATGGGTGTGAGCATGTTGCCGTCCACCCCGCGCCCTCCGGCCCCGCAGGTGGTGGGCATTCTGGGGGGCATGGGGCCTGCTGCGGGTGCCGACTTTGTGCGCCTGTTTGTGCAGGCCTGCACTGACCGCATGGCGGCGCTGGGCATCCCTGTGCACGACCAGGCTTACCCTGAGCATTGGCTGGCGCAGGTGCCCATTCCCGACCGCACGGCGGCCTTGCACGACACCCGCCCCGGGGCCCACCAGCCTGCAGACCCGATGCTGCAGGCCACGGGCCGCCTGGCGGCCCTGGGCGCGCGCGTGGTGGCCATTGCCTGCAACACGGCGCATGCCTGGCATGGCCTGCTGCAGCAGCGCTTTCCGCAGTTGATGGTGCTGCATGGTGTGCAAGAGGTCGCTGCAGACCTGGCGCTGCACAAGGTGCATGGCGTGGGCCTGTTGGCCACGCAGGGTGCCTACGAGGCGGGCTTGTACCAGCGCGAACTGGAGCACCGCGACATCGACTGCTTTGTGCCCGAACCCCGTGAGCGCGATGAGCTGATGCAGGGTATCTACGACGGTGTGAAGGCCGGCAACTACGCGCTGGCCCGCCAGAGGTTCGAGTCCGTGTCGCTGGTGCTGCAGCAGCGCTATGGGGTCTCCACGCTCATCATGGGCTGCACAGAAATTCCACTCGCACTGTCAGAGCACCCCCGGCTGGAGGGGCTGACGCTGGTCAACCCGTCCATGGTGCTGGCGGCTGCCTTGGCGCGGCATGCGTACGGAAACACGGGCATGGAAGCCCTGCCCCCCACTGGGCCTTCAGCTTCGCGGGCTGCGGTATAGCGCTGTAGAGTCCTGGTGCCGCTGCGCCCCGGTACGCCAGCCAGCGCACAGGCCATTGCCCAGGTGGCATCACGAAAACTTCGAAGAGGCAAGCCATGACATGTGAAGCGAACCCCGCGAGGTTTGGGATGGTGCGTGCGCTGGCTGCTGCCTGCGCTGCGTGTGCGACGGCGGGAGTCATCGCGCAGAACACGGGGACCGCTGCGGGTTTATCGACCTCTGCGAAGGCGGAAGTGCCAAGCCCCGCCTTGGCGCGCACAGCGGAGCCTCCGGGCCAGACGCTGCAGCGCATCCAGGCCACGGGAAGAGTGGTCATCGGCCACCGCGGATCTTCTCTGCCGATGTCCTATGTGGCCAATGGGGTGCCCGTGGGCTACAGCGTGGACGTGTGCCTGCAGATCGCACAGGCCGTCGGTCGCCATCTGCAGCGGCGCGATCTGCGGGTGGACTACCGTCAGGTCACGTCGGGCAACCGCTTTGAGGCCATCGAGCGCGGCGATGTGGACCTGGAATGCGGCTCCACCACCAACACGGCTGCGCGCAGGCAGCGGGTGGCTTTCACCATTGCGCACTTCATTGCGTCATCACGCATCGTGGTGCAAAGCCAGCGCCCCTTCGAGCGTATCGAAGACCTGGACGGCAAGACAGTGGCTTCGACGGTGGGCACCACCAACATCGATTCGCTGGCGCGCGAGGCTGCCAACAAATCAGTGCGCCTGCGGATCGAGCCCGCCCGCGACCATGCCGAGGGCTTTGGCTGGGTGGTGGATGGCAGGGTGGACGGCTTTGCGATGGACGATGTGCTGCTCTATGGCCTGCGTGCCAGCCATGCCCGCCCGCAAGACCTGAAGGTGATTGGCAAGCCCATGACCATCGAGCCCTATGCGGTGGCGTTCGAGCGCAACGACCCTGCGCTCAAGGCAGTGGTCGATGCGGAGCTGCGGCGGCTCATTCAGACGCGGGAGCTGCACCGCCTGTACGACAAGTGGTTCACCCAGCCCATTCCTCCACATGGCATCAATCTGGGCATGCGCATGTCGCACCTGCTGGTGGATTCGCTGCGGTATCCGTCGGACTTCGTGCCCCAGTGACGAGGGCACAGACGGTACGCGTCAGCGCCAGGAGGTCGCCACCAGCTGGCTGTAGTGCACCGCCTTGCGGCCCAGCAGCTGCTCGAACACCGCAGGGTTGCCCACGTTGTCGCTGCCCAGCATGGTGAGGGTTTCGGTGCACCAAGGCACGCTGGGCACTGCGTCGCCGAGGCGAGCGCTCAGCTGGGTGAGCGGGTCGGGAAGGCGCAGCACATGGGCTTTGCCATGGCCCAGTTGCTGGCGCAGGCTGGCAATGAAATCGCCCATGGTCAGGGCCTCCGGCCCAGCGCACTCGACGATACCCTGGGTGGAGATGGCGGGCCCCAGCAGTGCAACGATGGCGGCGGCCAGATCGTGCACCGACACGGGCTGCACCCGCGCCGTGAGCATGGGGCCGGGGAACAGCGCCACCGGCAGGCGCGCCAGGTTCATGAACAGCGCGCTGCTGTCACCGCCTTTGCCAAACACCACACTGGGGCGCAGGATGGCGGGGTGCAATGCCCCTTGTTGGGCCAACGCCAGCAGGTGCGTGTCTGCAGCGCGTTTGGTGGTGGCATAGCGGGTGGCACTGCCTTCAATGCCCAAGGCCGAGACATGCACCACGCGCCGCACACCCACCTGGGCGCAGGCATCAAACAGCGCGACGGGCGTGTGCTGGTGCACGGCGTCGATGGGGCGCGCACGGCTGTCGCGCAGCACCCCCACAGCATTCACCACGGCATCGATACCCGCCAGACGCGGCAGCCAGGCCTGGGCCGAGGTGTCGCGCGCAAAGTCCATGGGCACCTGCAAGGCGCCGGGTGACCGGTGCCGGGGTGATACGCCGCCGTGCACCTGGTGTCCTGCACGGGTGAGTGCGGCAGCCACGGTGCGGCCCACAAAACCGGTGGAGCCGGTGAGCAAAATGTTCATCAGCGTCGTCCTGCAAAGAAGGTGAAGCGTGCAAAAACCGGAAGGCCCGGCGCGGACCTGCTCAGGCCGTCGCCACCCCCGCAGGGCAACACCGTCACTGCGCAGGCGTGAAGACCTCGAAGCGGTTGCGGCCGCCGTACTTGGCGCGGTACAGAGCCGCATCGGCCGCGTGCACAAGTGTGTCAGAACTGGTGCCGGGGCGTGGCACCAGGCTGGCAATGCCCATGCTGAGCGTGATGTAGGGCGCCGTGGGGGAGCGGGGGTGGGCCAGGGCCGCCTCGCGCAGGCTGGCCATGCAGCGCTCTGCCACCGTCACTGCCTCGGGCAGGGGCACATCGGGCAGCAGCAGCACAAACTCCTCGCCGCCGTAGCGTGCGGCCACCTCGTCGGCCCGGCGGATGGTGCCCTGCAGTAGCTGCGCCACTCGGCGCAGACATTCGTCACCGGCCAGATGGCCGTAGTGGTCGTTGTAGAGCTTGAAGTGGTCGATATCGATCAGGATCACGGCCAGCGGTAGCTGGTGCCGCCCGCAGCGCATCCATTCGGTGGCCAGCCGCTCGTCAAAGCGCCGGCGGTTGCCAATGCCCGTCACACCGTCGGTGGTGGACAGAAGGGCCAGCTTGGCGTTGGCGGCGGCCAGTTCCTGCTCCTTGCGCACCAGTTGGGTCACGTCGGTGCGCACACCGGCGATGCCGCCCTGGGGGGTGCGCCGCTCGTCGGCCTGCAGCCAGCGGCCCTCGGGCAGGCGCTGCAGCACGGCATGGTTGGCCGCGCGGTGGTCGGCCATGCGCTGGGCGAGCCAGGCCTCTTCGTTGCCAATGGCGTCGGGGTACTGGCCGCGCTCGGCGCCGTAGCGCGCGATCTGTTCAAACGTGCTGCCGGGCACGATCATGGGGGCCGAGATGGGGTACAGGCGCCGGTACTGGGCGTTGCACACCACCAGCTTGTCTTCTGCATCGAACAGGGCAAAGCCTTCTGGCAGGGACTCCACGGCGTCTTGCAGCAGCTGGCGGGCCTGCTGCGCCGCTTGCTGCGCGGCCTCCAGGGCCTGGCGCTGCTCGATGAGGTTGGTGATGTCCAGCCGCACGGCCACGACGTAGTTCTCCGGGGTGCGGGTTTCGTAGATGTTGATCCAGCGGGCATCGCTCAGACGCTGCACCAGGGTGGATGTGCTGCTGCCGTGCTCTGACAGGCGCTCTGAGATCCATGCCTCCTCGCGCCCCTTGGCCGAAGGGATCAGGCCGCGCGAGACCGAATAACGCAGGATGTCCACAAAACCCTTGCCCAGGTGGTCCGCATAGTTGATGTACGGATACATGCGGGACAGCTGCTGGTTGTAGAGCACCAGCCGGTCCTGCTCGTCGAAGATCTCGATGCCCACGGGCAGGGCCTCCACCGCGCGCTCTAGCAGCTGGCGCATGCGCTGGCTTTCCTGTCGGGCGGTCTCGACCTTCTGGCGCTGTTCGATCAGGTCGCTGATGTCCAGGCGCACGCACACCGTCATGCCGGACGGGGTGCGGCATTCGTGCATGTGCATCCACGTGCCGTTGGGGTAGTGGCGCACTTCGGGGCCGGGCCGATGGCCCCGGATGGCCAGCTCATGCGCCAGCCAGAGCTCTTCCTGGTTTTTGGCCTCCTCGGGGATGCCGTAGCGCAGGCCCTCGCGCAGCAGTTCCTCATACGTCTTGCCCAGGGACTCCGCCACGGGCAGGTGCGGACGCAGGCGCGCCATCTGGTCATTGCACAGCACCAGCCGGTCTTGCTCGTCATAGATGTCCAGCCCGGCGGGCATGGCATTGACGGCCTCGCGCAGGCTGCGTTCGGCACGTTCGGCGTCGTGCAGGGCCTGCTTGAGTGCGCGTTCCTTGTGCACTGCGTCCGTGATGTCGGCGCGCAGCACCACCATGCCGCCCCCCTCTTGCAGTCGCTCGGTGATGAGCATCCAGCGGTCGCCCTCGACCTCCTGCACCTCGGGCTGGCCGGGCGAGCGATGGCGGGCCATGCGGTCGGCCAGCCAGGCATTGGTGTCCTGCCGCGCAGCCACGATGTGGCCGGATTCGGCAGCGCGGCGCAGCACGTCTTCAAAGCGGGTGCCGTAATCGACGGCCATGGTGGTGCCGGGGCTGACTTCCCGGTACCGGGGATTGCACAGCACCAAGCGGTCGTCAGCGTCGTAGATGGCCAGCCCGTCGGGCAGGATGTCCAGCGTGGCGCACAGCTGGTTGGTGGCCCGCTGCGCAGCATCCTGGGCGGCCCTGGCGGTGGCATGCAGGGCCACCAGCCGCAGGCTGAGCCACCAGCACAACACGGCGCTGGCCACCAGCCCCAGCCCGGCACCCACGCTGGCCAGGCGCATGGCGGGGTCCATGCTCTGGCGGGCCAGGGCCCAGGTCAGCAGCCCCATGCCCCCGGCGCCGCAAATCCCAGCGACCAGCCGGACCAGCAGCTGTCCGCGCAGGGGGAGGGGGGTGGGGTGAGGGGGCATGCGCTGGGGCCGTTGCGAGGGTCTGCGGAAAGTGGTCGGGCGGGTGGGGGTGAGAAAAAATCAACAATAAAGGGATGGGCGAGCAAACGTCTGGGTGGTGGCGGTCCGTGGACGCAGGCCCCTGACGACGGTGCTCGCAGAAAGTCTAGCAGCGCTCCCCGTTTTCCGGTATCCGAAAATGCGGAGGCGGTGCAAACCCCATAGACTCCGGGGCTGGCACTTTTCACCCCCTGCCCATCCCTTCTTTTGGAGAAAACCGATGTTCAATGACGACCTCCATGCCGACGCCCAGGCGCTGTTGCCCGGCCGCACCACCGAAGCGGGCGCCACGCGCCGCACTGCGCTGCAGGCAGCGCTGGGCCTGGGTTATGCGGCCGCAGCCGCGCCCATCATGGCGCAGACGGCCATTGCCACGCCGGCAGACGGCCTGACGGTGGGGGAGGTGAGCTTCACGGTCAACGGTTTCAAGGTGCCCGCCTACCGCGCGGCGCCCGCAGGCAAGACCGGCCTGCCCGTGGTGCTGGTGATCCAGGAGATTTTTGGTGTGCACGAGTACATCGCCGACACCTGCCGCCGTTTTGCCAAGGCGGGTTACCTGGCCATTGCGCCCCAGCTGTACGCGCGCCAGGGCGACGCCTCTGCCTACACCGACATTGCCAAGCTGATGGCCGAAGTGGTGTCCAAGGTGCCCGACGCCCAGGTGATGGCCGACCTGGACGGCGCTGTGGCATGGGCCGCAGCCAACGGGGGCGATGGCGCCCGGGTGGGGATCACCGGCTTTTGCTGGGGTGGCCGCATCACCTGGCTGTATGCCGCACACGGCCCCGTCAAGGCCGGCGTGGCATGGTACGGGCGGCTGGTGGGGCAAGCGAGCGAGCTCACCCCCAAGCACCCTGTGGACCTGGCCCCCATCCTCAAGGCGCCGGTGCTGGGCCTGTATGGCGAAAAAGACACCGGCATCCCTCTTGACACGGTTGATAAGATGAAAGCGGCCTTGTCCAGTGGCTCGCCACAGGCCAAGGCGTCGGAATTTGTGGTGTACCCCGATGCACCGCATGCCTTCCATGCCGACTACCGCGCCAGCTACCGCAAGGAAGCGGCCGAAGACGGCTGGAAGCGTACGCTGGCCTGGTTCAAGACGCACGGTGTGGTTTGATGCACAAACCCCCGGCCCACCAGGCCACCCGCAGCCGCCCCACACCCGGGGCGGCTTTTTTCATCTTGCATCGGGCGTGCAGATTCTGAATAAAAAATGAGCCAAGGCTTAAAGATAAAGCGCAACAAGCTATGACTTTGGTAGCAATCATTCTGGCCACGCTGGCCGCTGGTATCGGCAGCGTGTGGCTGGCCGCCTTGCTTATGCGGCTGGGCCTGGGTGGGCGGAGCGACAGCGTGGGGCCGCAGCACCTGCTCAGCCTGGCCGCGGGTGCCTTGCTGGCCACGGCCTTCATGCACCTGTTGCCCGAGGCGTTCGAGAGCCAGGCGGGCGCCCATGACCTGTTTGCCACCCTGCTGGTGGGTGTGGTGTTCTTCTTTTTGCTGGACAAGGCCGAACTGTGGCACCACGGGCATGAGCACAGCCACGCAGAGACCGCTGCCCATAGCCATGCCCACCATGACCATGGCCATGAAACCGGCCATGACCACGGCCATGCGCACCACCATCACGGCCCGCGCTCGGGAGGCTGGGCGGTGCTCACGGGCGACAGCGTGCATTGTTTTGGCGACGGCATCCTGATTGCCTCGGCCTTCATGGCCGACATTCGCCTGGGGGTGATTGCCGCCGTGTCGGTGCTGGCGCACGAGGTGCCGCACCACATGGGCGACCTGGTGGTGCTGCGCCAGACCAGCCCCAACCGCCGCATGGCGCTGGTGAAGGTGTCGCTGGCGGGGGCCGTGACGGCGCTGGGCGGGGTGGTGGGCTACTTCCTGGTGGGGCAGTTGCAAGACTTTTTGCCGTACTTCCTGGCCGTGGCGTCGAGCAGTTTTGTGTACGTGGCGCTCGCCGACCTGATCCCCCAGCTGCAAAAACGCCTGACCGCGCGCGAAACCGTGTTGCAGATTGCCTGGCTGATTGCCGGCATGGCGGTGGTCACGCTGGTGAGCGGGGCGGCGCACGCGCACTGACGCACTTGACCTGGCTCAAGGCCGTGCCGGACGGTTCTGCCATGCTGGGCCCATGACTGCCCCACACGCTACCCCCATCTCCCTCGGGCTGCTCGCCCAGCCCACGCGTTTCCTTTTCTTCACGGGCAAGGGCGGGGTGGGCAAGACATCGCTGTCCACGGCTGCTGCCATTGCCCTGGCGGATGCTGGTCGGCAGGTGCTGCTGGTCAGCACCGATGCTGCCTCCAACCTCGATGAAATGCTGGGCGTGCCGCTGTCCAACCAGCCAGTGGCCGTGCCCGGGGTGCCGGGGCTGCACATGCTCAACATCGACCCCGATACCGCCGCCGAGGCCTACCGCCAGCGTGTGCTGGCGCAGCTGGAGGCCACCGCCAGCAGCGATGAGCGCGCGACAGTGCGCGAGCAACTCTCGGGCGCCTGCACCACCGAGATCGCTGCATTTGACGAATTTGCCGCGCTGCTGGCCAGCGAGGGCAATGACACCGGCCACGTGTTCGACCACGTGGTGTTCGACACGGCCCCCACCGGCCACACGCTGCGTCTGCTGAGCCTGCCCAAGGCCTGGACCGGATTCCTTGCGGGCAACGACCGGGGGGCGTCGTGCCTGGGGCCGCACTCGGGGCTCAAGATGCAGGAGGCGCGCTTCAACGCCGCCCTGGCTGCGCTGAGCGACCCGGCCCTGACCACCGTGGTGCTGGTCACCCGCCCCGACCCCCGCCCCATGCAAGAGGCCGCGCGCACCGCGCTGGAGCTGCGCGCCCTGGGCCTGGCCAACCAGCGCCTGGCCATCAACGGCGTGTTCCATGCCAGCCAGCCGGGGCAGGACGCGGTGGCCGATGCCATCGAGGCCCTGGGCCGTCAGGCCATGGACCAGATGCCCGATGCGCTGGCGCACCTGCCCCGCGACGAGGTGCCGCTGCGCGCCTTCGACACCGTGGGTTTGCCTGCGCTGAGGGCCTTGCTGGCGGGTGGCGCGGTGCCATTGAGCGCGCCCTCTGCCGTTGTCGGCGCGTCGTTGCAGGCCGAACCCCTCTCGTCCCTGGCCGACGCGCTGGCCGCCAAGGGCCACGGCCTCATCATGGTGATGGGCAAGGGCGGCGTGGGCAAGACCACCATCGCCACCGCGCTGGCCGTGGGCCTGGTGCAGCGTGGGCACAGCGTGCACCTCACCACCACCGACCCGGCGGCCCATGTGCAAAGCCAGCTCGATGGCAGCCTGCCGGGCCTGAAGGTGGGGCGCATCGACCCGCACGCCGAGACCCATGCCTACATCGACAAGATCATGGCCACACGCGGCAAGGCGCTGGACGACGCGGGCCGCGCCCTGCTGCTGGAAGACCTGCAATCGCCCTGTACCGAAGAGGTGGCCGTGTTCCACGCCTTCAGCCGCGTGGTGAACGAGGCGCGCAGCGCCTTTGTGGTGCTGGACACGGCCCCCACCGGCCACAGCCTGTTGCTGATGGACGCCACCGGCGCCTACCACCGGCAGATGACGCAGCAGTACGAAGGAAGCGCGAATTCCAAGCACATCATCACGCCGCTGATGCGCCTGCAGGACGCGGATATGACCCATGTGGTCATCGTCACGCTGCCCGAGGTCACGCCCGTGAGCCAAGCCGCCGCGCTGCAGGACGACCTGCGCCGCGCCCGCATCGAGCCCTGGGCCTGGGTCATCAACAAAAGTGTGGCGGCCACCGGCACCAGCGACCCCTTGCTGCGGGCCCGGCTGGCGGGCGAGCAACAGCAGGCCGCACGCATCGCCAGCGGCCTGGCGCAGCGCACCTACGTGCTGCCCTGGCTGGCGCAGCCGCCTGTGGGCGTGGAGGCGCTGGGGCGGCTGGCGGCCGCACCGCCTGCAGTCACAGGAGATTTGCTATCTCATTGATAGCTGCTAGGGCATATGGAACTAGCGCTAGCGGCCAAAATGGCTCAAAAAATATCTGTAGGGGTGTTCCAAGGCCCTCAAAGGCCTGTGCAGCCCTGCTGCTAGCGCGCCAGCTCCTCGCGCACGGCCGCCACCTGCCGCCGCGACACCGCCAGCAGTTCGGTCGAGCCTTGCAGCCGCACCGCCCAGCCTTCGCCCTCCTCAGGGTCGTAGTGCTTTTCCAGCGCGCGCACGGCGCGGCGCGCCACCAGCGCATTGCGGTGGATGCGCAGGAAGCGCGGTGCAAACTTGGCTTCCAGCTCGCTCAGCGAGCCGTCCATGATGTAGCTGCGCGTGGTGGTGCGCACGGTCACGTATTTCTGCTCGGCCTTGAAGTACAGCACCTCGGTCAGCGGCAGGCGTTCGGTGCGGCCCCGGTCCTGGATCAGCAGGGTCTCGCCCTCGGGCATGCTGGGCACGGCACTGGGTCCTGCGGGGCGGCTGGTGCGCTGCACCTTGGCCAGGGCCTGCTGCAGGCGCTCGCGGCGCACGGGTTTGGTCAGGTAGTCCACGGCATCCAGCTCGAACGCGCTCACTGCGTGGTCGGCGTGGGCCGTCACAAACACCACGGCCGGGGGCTGGGGCAGGGCCTGCAGTGCATGGGCCAGTGCCAGGCCGTCCTGGCCGGGCATGTGGATGTCCAGCAGCACCAGGTCGTACCCACGTCCCCCGGTGGGGCCCAGCAGCGCCATGGTCTCGGCGGCGTTGGAGGCCTCTGCCACCGTGCAGCGCTGGATGTCCGAGCAGTCGGACAGCAGGGTGCGCAAGCGGCTGCGCGCCAGGGCTTCGTCGTCAACGATCAGGATGTTCATGGGGTTTGGAGGGGGTAGGTTCGGTCGGGGCCACCGCGCCTCGGCGGTAGCCGCCCCGCAGGTCGCCACGCCCGCGCAAGGGCGTGCGCGGGCGGGCGGCAGGGGTGGGGTCGGCGGCGGGCAGGGTGATGCGCACCTGGTACAGCCCGTCCTGCACGCCAGCGGTGAATTCGCCCTGCACGTCATGCAGCAAGGCCAGCCGCGCGCGCACGTTGGCCAGTGCGATGCCATGGCCCCGCGTGCTGGGCTCGTCGTGTTTGCCGGTTTTGCCCTCTTTGGGGGGCAGGGTGTTGGTGATGCGTACCACCACGCGGGTGCCGCGCAGCTCGGTCAGCACGCGCAGCTTGCCGCCCCGGGCACTGGGCTCCACGCCATGTTTGACGGCGTTTTCCACCAGCGGCTGCAGCAGCAGCGGCGGCAGGCGCGCGCTGTCGGTGCGTGGGTCCAGGTTCCATTGCACCTGCAGGCGCTTGCCAAAGCGCACCTGCTCAATGCCCAGGTAGCGGCGCGCCAGGGTGATCTCCTCGGCCAGCGTGGTCGATTCTCCCTGCTCGATGAGGGCCACGCGGAACAGGTCCGACAGGTCTTCGAGCAGCGACTCGGCCTTGGCCGGCTCCTCACGCACCAGCGCAATGGCGCTGTTGAGTGTGTTGAACAAAAAATGCGGGCGGATGCGCGACTGCAGCTCGGTCAGGCGCGCGGTGGTGGCGGCCGGGGTGCGGCCCCGGGCGCGCAGCACCAGCGCAGCCACCAGCATGGCCGCCAGCAACGCGCCTGTCGCTGCGCTGGCCAGCCAGGGCGGCGATGCCGACAGGCCCACCAGCGCCAGCATGGCGCAGGCATAGGCACCGGCCACGGCCCCCAGCAGCACCCCGGCGGCATATTGCTGCGCGGTGGACAGGCGCTGTAGCACCGTCTTGAGGCTGCAGGCCGTGATCAGCCACACCAGCGTGGCCGGCAGCGCGCCGCCGGTCAGCAGCGCCAGGCTGGCCAGCCATTCGACGGGGCTGCTGGCGCCATACATGGCACCCACGCCCACCACCACCTCCACAAACAGCACGGCCCGCAGCACCACACCGACCTGGCAGGCATCGAACACCAGGGCCCGCCCACGTGGCGGCTGCCCGCCCGGCCCGGCGCCCGCAGCGGCCCGCACGCTGCGCGCTGGCCTGTCTGGCAGGGCGGAATCCGGCGGCGGGGGCTGGGTCGATAAAATTTGGGTGTTTTGCATTGCGGCATCCGGACAGTCCGGGTGTCTGAACCACCGGATTATTGCCCTCCTTATGTCCAAAGCCCAAGCCACCAGCGCCGACTCTGCGCCGTCCCACAACCAGCTCGACACCAAGGCCCAGGCCTGGTCGGCGCTGTTTTCCGAGCCCATGAGCGACCTGGTCAAGCGCTACACCTCCAGCGTTTTCTTCGACAAGCGCCTGTGGCAGGCCGACATTGCAGGCAGCCTGGCGCACGCCGAAATGCTGGCCGCGCAAGGCATCATCTCTGCTTCCGACCACGCCTCCATCCAGCGCGGCATGGCCCAGATCACGTCGGAAATCGAGTCCGGCGCCTTCGAGTGGAAGCTGGACCTGGAAGACGTGCACCTGAACATCGAAGCCCGCCTGACCCAGCTGGTGGGCGACGCTGGCAAGCGCCTGCACACCGGCCGCAGCCGCAACGACCAGGTGGCCACCGACGTGCGCCTGTGGCTGCGCGGCGAGATCGACCTGATCGGCGACCTGCTCAAAGAGCTGCAGGTGTCGCTGGTCGATGTGGCCGAGCAGAACGTCGAGGTGATCCTGCCCGGCTTCACCCACCTGCAGGTAGCGCAGCCCGTGAGCTTTGGCCACCACATGCTGGCCTATGTGGAGATGTTCAAGCGCGACGCCGAGCGCATGGCCGACGTGCGCCGCCGCACCAATGTGCTGCCGCTGGGCAGCGCGGCCCTGGCCGGCACCACCTACCCGCTGGACCGCGAGCGCGTGGCCAAGACGCTGGGCATGGTGGATGCGAACGGGTCCCCCGTGGTGTGCCAGAACAGCCTGGACGCCGTGAGCGACCGCGACTTCGCCATCGAATTCACCGCCGCCGCCAGCCTGTGCATGGTGCACGTGAGCCGCCTGTCCGAAGAACTCATCATCTGGATGAGCCAGAACTTCGGCTTCATCAAGATTGCGGATCGCTTCACCACGGGTTCGTCGATCATGCCGCAGAAGAAAAACCCCGACGTGCCCGAACTCGCGCGCGGCAAGACGGGCCGCGTGGTCGGTCACCTGATGGGCCTGATCACTCTGATGAAGGGCCAGCCCCTGGCCTACAACAAGGATAACCAGGAAGACAAAGAACCGCTGTTCGACACCGTGGACACGCTCAAGGACACGCTGCGCATCTTCGCCGAGATGGTCGGCGGCCAGTTGAACCCCGCCACGGGCAAGAAAGAGGGCGGCATCACCGTCAACGCCCAGGCCATGGAGCAGGCCGCACTCAAGGGCTATGCCACGGCCACCGACCTGGCCGACTACCTGGTCAAGAAGGGCCTGCCCTTCCGCGATGCGCACGAGACGGTGGCCCACGCCGTGAAGGCGGCCACCACCCATGCGTGTGACCTGTCGGAGCTGCCCCTGACCGTGCTGCAGGGCTTTCACCCCGCCATCGAGAAGGATGTGTACGAGTGCCTGAGCCTGCGCGGCTCGCTCAACGCCCGCAACACGCTGGGCGGCACGGCCCCGGCGCAGGTGCGTGCCCAACTGGCGCGCCACCGCGCCCGCCTGGCCTGAAGGCTAATGACAACCCCCTGTGGCGCTGCGCGCCTTCACCCCTTCTCTCGCATTGCTGCGCAATGCGGGAAGGGGGACGCCGCCAGCGTGGCGGGGCGGCCCTTACGCGGCGGCCACTGGCAGGGATCATGCTCGTTTCAAGGGCGTGTCGCCAACCAACGCATCTCAAAAACTGGAGCTTTTTCATGACAACTTCTCGCCGCAGCCTGCTGTCCCGCCTTGTGCGCACGGGTGCTTTTGTGGGCGCCGCGCTGGCCGTGGGCCTGGCGTCCGCCCAGCAGGCCAAGCCCATCCGCCTGCTTGTGGGTTTTCCGCCCGGCGGCGGTACGGACGCCATTGCGCGCACGCTGTCCGAGAAGCTCAAGGATGAGCTGGGCCAGCCCGTGGTGGTCGAAAACCGCCCCGGCGCGGGCGGCCAGATTGCCGCGCAGGCACTCAAGGCCTCGGCGCCCGACGGCACCACGCTGTTCCTCACGCACGACCACACCGTCTCCATCCTGCCCCAGGTGGTGAAGAACCCCGGCTACGAACCCGCGCGCGACTTTGTGGCGGTGGGCGGTTTTGCCACGTTTGTGAATGCGTTTGCCGTGTCGGGCGGTACGCCGGCCAAGTCGTTCACCGAATACGTGCAGTGGGTCAAGACGGCCGGTGGCAGCAAGGGCGCGGTGGGCATTCCTGCGCCAGCTTCCACTCCAGAGTTTCTGGTCAAGCTGGTGGGGCAAAAGTACCAGCTGGACCTGGTCTCGGCGCCGTACCGGGGCAGCGCCCCCATGATGGCTGACATGCTGGGCAACCAGATCAGCGCGGGCGTGGCCTCGGTGCAGGACTTCATGGAAAACCACAAGGCCGGCAAGGTGCGCGTGGTGGGCGTGCTGGGCACCAAGCGCCAGGCCTCCATGCCCGACGTGCCCACGTTCGACGAGATGGGTCTCAAGGGCTTTGAAGACCTGCCGTACTACGGCATCTACGCACCCACGGGCACGCCGCAAAAGTTCATCACCGACTTCTCGAACGCGCTGGCCAAGGTGGTGGCCCAGCCCGATGTGCGCGAGCACCTCACCGCCATGGGCCTGACGGTGGGCTACATGTCGCCCCAGCAGCTGGCCACGCGCGAGAAGGCCTACACCGAGGCCTGGACGCGCATCATCAAGACCAGCGGGTTTGTAGCGCAATAAAGGACGGGGAGGGCTGCTGCGAAGCCGCCTGACCCCAGCCCCCCTCCGCATTCGCATCACCAGCGGTGTTTGCTGTGCGTATGGTACGTGCGGTACGTTCCGTGGGGCTGTGGCCACAAGGGGCTGTCTCACCGACCGGCCTGGGTGTCTCCAAAGCGGCCATCCCCTGCGCAGTCGGTGCTGGCCGGTCTGCACAGACCATGGCACCATCCGGCACCCATCCCGGACCTCATTCATGCCCACCAGCCGCCTCCCTTCGAACTGGATCCATCACCGGTACCTGCCCCTCGCGGTGGGCGTGTGCAGCAGCATGCTGGCCGCCTCGCTGGCCTGGGTGGTCATCGATATCTCACACACCAAGGCACGCGCTGAGATTGCTGCGCAGGCGCAAAGCCACCTGCTGCAGATCCGCGACCGCCTGGACAGGCAATTGCAGAGCACGCTGTCGGTGCCCGAAACGGTGTCCGCCTTCATTGCCGCACAAGGCAGCATGTCGCCCGACATCTTTGCCACCGTGGTGGGCCGCCTGCTGGAGCACCAGCGCAATATCCGCAACCTGGCTCTGGCGCCCGACAACGTCATCAGCGATGTGTACCCGCGCGTGGGCAATGAGCGAGCGATTGGCCTGCGGTACCTGGACAACCCGCAGCAGCGTGGTGCGGTGGAGCGGGCCATCCAGACCCGCCGCACCGTCGTTGCAGGTCCCATTCCGCTGGTGCAAGGGGGGCTCGGCATCATCAGCCGCACGCCGGTGTTTCTGGCACATCCGCCGGGGCGCGCACCTGTGGGCGGGCCCCGTTACTGGGGCATCGTGTCGCTCACCGTCAATGCCGACACCCTGTTCGCCGACGTGGGCCTGAACTCGGACCAGATGGGTTTTCAGGTGGCGGCACGTGGACTGGACGCCATGGGCGCGCAGGGCGCGGTGTTCATCGGCCGCCCTCAGTTGTTCGACGAGGAGCCGGCCACGCTCGATGTGCCCTTGCCGGGTGGCGGCAGCTGGATCCTGGGCGCGGTCCCCACGGGCGGGTGGGGGGCTGCAGGCCGTGCACCCGCGCTGGTGGTGATGCTGGCCTACGCGTTCGCGCTGGTGCTGGGGCTGTTGAGCGCTCGGCTGGTGCGCGCCCACCAGCAGGTGCTGGCGCTGGCCAGCCATGACCGCCTGACAGGGCTGCCCAACCGGCGCCTGTTTGAAGACCGCTTGTCGCAGGCGGTGCTGACGGCCTACCGTGACCACCGCGCTGGCGCGTTGTTGCTGGTGGACCTGGATGGTTTCAAGGCGGTCAATGACAGTCTGGGGCACGGCAGTGGCGATCAGGTGCTGGTGCGTGTGGCGCAGCGTCTGGCCGGGCTGGCTCGTGCCAATGACACCGCCGCTCGCCTGGGCGGCGACGAATTTGCACTGGTGCTGAACGCTGTGGCGTCCCCGGAGGCCGCCATGGAACTGGCCCACAAGGTGCTGGCAGCGCTGGTGGCACCCATTGGACTCGACAGTGGCCAACACGTGCTGACCGGCGCAAGCGTTGGGGTCGCCTTGTTCCAGGGCCCTGCTGTGGAATCCATGCCCGCGCTCATGGACCGGGCGGACCGGGCGCTGTACACCAGCAAGCGCAGCGGCAAAGGGCTGGCCACATTGGCCGAAGCCCCCGGCGCTGCAGAGTTGCCACAGGAGACCCCGCCCTTGGCCTGAGAAGCATGTTTTGCATGGAAATCAAGCAAAAATAGCTGCAGGCGCTAGTACATAAAGCGCTTGCAGCTATATTTTTAGGAGCGTTTGCTGCCACGGGGCCTGTCGTCGTGCAGCCCCGCAACCCGGTCACAGCATGGCCGTGCGCTGTTGCTCGGCGCGCGATGCGCCAATGGCGGTCTCCACGTTCTTGACCTCCTCGGGCGGGGGCAGCACGGCGGGCATGCCCAGGGCCTGAATGGCCAGCTCGCGGCACCAGCCTTTGGTGTGGTACAGGTGGTGGTCCTCGTCTTTTTCCACGGCCTTGTGCGCTACCTTGAGGGTGTGGCCCACATCGCCCGTGGCCACCTTGGCGACCTGGCCCAGCAGCTCCCAGTTGGCGTGGTCCTTGGTCTCCGCGTGCACCACACATTCGCAGGCCACCAGCTGTGCGGCGTCGGGGCTGCCAGACTTTTTGGCCAGCTGCATCGCCTGCACCAAGGAAGTGCCAATGTGCTTGACCACGGCCCGCGTGGGCGACTGCGTGTCGGGGTCCAGGCCCAGCGCATCGCAGATGCCGCGCACCACGTTCTGGTGCGCCAGCGTTTCTTCCAGATAACCTTGCCATTCCTTCTTCAGGTCGGGGTTGATGGCGCAGGTGAGGGCAGTGCGGTACACCTGTTCGCCGCCGAGTTCGGTCTCCATCATCTGCAGGACGAGGTCGTCGAGTTGGTGGCTGTCGTAGTGGCTTTTGGGCATGGGGGCTCCTTGGGGTGGTGGGGTGAACGAAAAGGTGGGGCTTCAGGCCAGGGTGCGCACTTTGGGTTCACGCTCCCACTGGCGGGTCTGGGCAGCGGCGATGAAGCCCTGGGCGTCGGCCGGGTCCACCACGCCTGCATCGGGCTCGATACCACCGGCCTGCAGGATGGCCCGGGTGCCCTTGCAGGCGGCAATGGCCTTGAGGTGGCCGAACGCGTCGCGGAACCAGTCCACGGCCGCCGCCTCCTTGGCCAGCTGTGCGCCCATGTCGGGCGACAGGATGGAGGCCACGGCGTCAAACACCACTGATGGTGTGCCCGCCAGCTGCCCGTCGGCGGGCAGCAGCGTGCCGTCTTTCAGCACGGCACCGCCCACCTTGGGGGCCACGATCTTCACGGTGGCGCCGACTTTCTCCAGCGCCTTGCGCAGGTTGGCCACCGAGCCGCCGTTGGAGCCGTCGGCCACCAGAATGCCGATGGAGCGGCCCTGCAGCGTGGGCTTCATGCGGTCGATGATGCGCAGGGCGGGCGACAGGGGCAGGTCCTGCACCGGCTCGGTGGTGGCCGGTGCAGGGGGCAGTGCCGGCAGCCCCAGGCCGTCGGCCACGCGCTGGGCTAGGTCTGCGTCCACATGCAGCAGATGGCCCACCACCGCTTCGCGCACATGGGGTGTGCCGACCTTGGACAGCTCGAACACCAGCGCCGAGGCCATGTGGGCCTGCTCCAGCGGGCTCTGGCTGCGGTAGAACATGCGCGCCTGGCTGTAGTGGTCGGCAAAACTCTCGGCCCGCACGCGGCCCTTCACGCCATCGTCGGCCTGCGCGAAATGGCGAAAGCCTTGTGCCAGCGAGGCGCGGGGCGTGTCAGGCTGCAGGCTGCTGGGTTCGTAGTTGACGCGGCCCTTGGGCACCTGCATCTGCATGTGGCCGTCGCGCTGCATGTTGTGGAACGGGCACTTGGGGGCATTGATGGGGATCTGCGCAAAGTTGGGCCCGCCCAGACGGGACAGCTGCGTGTCCAGGTACGAGAACAGGCGGCCCTGCAGCAGGGGGTCGTTGCTGAAGTCGATGCCGGGCGGCACGTTGGCGGGGCAGAACGCCACCTGCTCGGTCTCGGCAAAAAAGTTGTCGGGCCAGCGGTTGATCACCATGCGGCCAATGGGCTGCAGGGGTACCAGTTCTTCGGGGATGAGTTTGGTGGGGTCGAGATGGTCAAACGGAAAGCGTTCGGCATCCTGCTCAGTGAACAGCTGCACGGACAGCTCCCACTCGGGAAAGTCGCCCGCCTCGATGGCTTCGAACAGGTCGCGCCGGTGGTAGTCGTTGTCGGCCGATTGCAGCTTGACGGCCTCGTCCCACACGGTGGACTGGATGCCCAGCTTGGGCCGCCAGTGGAACTTCACAAACGTGCTCTCGCCCGCCGCGTTCAGCAGGCGGAAGCTGTGCACGCCAAAACCTTCCATCATGCGCAGGCTGCGGGGAATGGTGCGGTCGCTCATGGCCCACATCACCATGTGCAGGGTTTCGGGCATCAGCGAGACAAAGTCCCAGAAGGTGTCGTGCGCGCTGGCCGCCTGCGGAAAGCCCCGGTCGGGCTCCATCTTCACGGCGTGCACCAGGTCCGGGAACTTCATCGTGTCCTGGATGAAGAACACGGGGATGTTGTTGCCCACCAGGTCCCAGTTGCCTTCTGGCGTGTAGAACTTGACGGCAAAGCCGCGCACATCGCGCGGCGTGTCCACCGAGCCTGCGCCCCCGGCCACGGTCGAAAAGCGGGTGAATACAGGGGTCTGTACACCGATGTCGGTCAGCACCTTGGCGGTGGTGTACTTCTTGAGCGAGTGCGTGAGTTCAAAGAAACCATGGGCTGCCGTGCCCCGTGCATGCACGATGCGCTCGGGAATGCGTTCATGGTCAAAGTGCGTGATCTTCTCGCGCAGGATGAAGTCTTCGAGTAGCGTGGGGCCGCGCGGCGCAGTGCGCAGCGAGTTCTGGTTGTCGGCAACCGGAATACCCTGCTGCGTGGTCAGCACCGGGTGTTTGCCGCCCGCCTGTTGCTGCAGCTCGCCCGCGTTGCCGCGAAAGTTATCGGACTGGGTGGAAGAAGGCAGGGCAGACGGCGATTTGTGGGCCGCGCTGCGCGAGGTAGGGGGTCGTGCCATGGGCGCTCCTGGGTGGTGCGTGGGGTAAAACGAAGCCACCATCTTTGGGCGCTGAGCGTTCCCAGCGGGTAGGACATGGCCCCATCGGCGCGTCGTCGGGCGCGCGTGATGACTGCTTGCCCGACCGATACGTAAGTGCTTGCAACACACACCCGGGCGACATGGCACTTTGTTACGCTTGCTGGTTCCTTCGGAGGGGATAGCGTGAACGCAAAAAAATGGATGTTGGCCGCCAGCCTGTCTCTGGTGGCCTGGGGGGCCCAGGCCCTGCAGATCACCAGCTTCTCGCCCCAGGGCGAGGTGGCGCGCGTGCGCCAGGTGGTGGCCAAGTTCGACGCTGCTGCGGTCAATTTTGGGGACCCCAAGGCGGCCACACCCCTGAGCCTGAGCTGCAGCGACGCCAGTGTGACCAAGGGCACGGGCCGCTGGACTGGCGAGCGCGAGTGGGTGTTTGACTTCGAGCGCGACCTGCCGCCAGGCGTGCGTTGCACCGCCGGCGTCAAGCCGGGCTTCAAATCGCCCGCTGGCGCAGAACTGACGGGCGCCAAGAGCTATCAGTTCAATAGCGGCGGGCCATTTGTGCAGAACCTCCGCCCCAGCACCTACGAGCAGATCGACGAAGAGCAGTTCTTTGTGCTGTTCCTCAATGGTCCTGCCACCACGGCCAGCGTGCAGAGCAACGTGTGGTGCACGGCTGAGGGCGTAGGCGAGCGCATCCCCGTGCGTTTGATCGAGGGGGCGCAGCGCGCCGAAATCCTCAAGGGCTTGGGTCTGGAGAAAGACGCAGCACGCGAGCCCCTGTCCTTTGCCACGCTGGCCTGCAACCGCCGGTTCACCTCGGGCTCGCGCATGCAGATCGTGTTCGGCAAGGGGGTGGCCACCCCCAGCGGAGTCGCCAACACGGTGGAAAAACGCTTTGACTTCAAGGTGCGTGAGCCGTTCTCGGCCGAGTTCAGCTGCGAGCGCGAAAACGCCCAGGCAGCCTGCCTGCCGATCCGGCCGATGATGCTGTCGTTCAACGCGCCCGTGCCGCGCAAGCTGGCGGCTGCCATTCGCCTCAAGTCCGCCAAGGAAACCCTCAAGCCCCAGATCGATGGCGGCGCAGAAGGTGCCCAGGCCGATGCCCTGGTCAACAGCCTGCAGTTCAACGCGCCGCTGGCCGAGAACACCGCTTTCACCATCGAGCTGCCCAAGGATTTCAAGGACGCCTCGGGCCGCGCGCTGCGCAATGCGGACAACTTCCCGCTCAAGGTGTCCACTGGCGGCATGCCGCCGCTGGCCAAGTTTGCAGCGGCGCCATTTGGCATCGTGGAGCGTTTTGCCGAAGGCCCCGCGTCGGACAACCCGCCTGCGCTGTTGCCCGTGACGCTGCGCAACGTGGAGGCTGCCCTGCGCGTGCAGGGCCTGCAAGCGGGTGTTGCGACAGCCACCGCACCGGCGGGCAAGGTGAGCACGCTCAAGCCCCGCACCGACGCGGACATCATTGCCTGGTTTCGCAAGGTGCAGCGCTATGACAGTTACGTGGTCAACCGCAAGCAGGCGCGCCAGGACGTGACCGGCCCCCTGCCCAAGGTGCTGGATGACGACAAGGAATACGTGCAGTCGCGCATGCTGTCGCTGCTGGCAGGCAAGGGCGGCGTCAAGACGCTGGACCTGCCCAAGCCATCGAGCAACGACCCGCGCCCGTTCGAGGTGGTGGGCATTCCGCTCACACCCGGCTTCCATGTGGTGGAGATCGCGTCGCAAAAGCTCGGCGCCTCGCTGCTGGACGACCGCCATGGCGAAGGCCGCACGATGTACGTGCGCACCTCGGCGCTGGTGACCAACCTGGGGGTGCATTTCAAGCTGGGCCGCGAAAACGCCATGGCCTGGGTCACCACGCTGGACAAGGGCCAGCCCGTGCAGGGCGCCACGGTGCGCGTGTCGGACTGCCGAGGCAACGAACTGGCGCAGGCCGTGACCGACGCACAGGGTATTGCCCGTGTGGAGGGCCTTTCGTCCGAACCGCCCGGCTGCAATTCCAATTCTGAGGACGAGGTCGGCCAGTCGTACTTTGTGAGCGCGCGCCACAAGGGGGTGGATGGCGTGGAGGACATGGCCTTCACCTGGAGCGACTGGCAGCGGGGCATCGAGCCCTGGCGCTTCAATGTGCCCACCAGCCGGGCACCCTCGCCGGACGAGCGCGTCCACACCATCTTCGATCGCACGCTGTTCCGCGCGGGCGAAACCGTGTCGATGAAGCACCTGCTGCGCGCCGAAACGCGCCAGGGTTTTGCCCTGTCGGCATCGCGTCCCGACACCCTTGTCATCACGCACCTGGGCAGCGGCCAGCAGTTCACCCAACCCCTGGTGTGGCGCGGCACGGCCACGGGCGGGCTCAGCGCGCAAAGCACCTTTGCCATTCCGCCAGCAGCCAAGCTGGGCGTGTACCAGGTCGAGTTTGCGGGCAATGGCACGATGAACGGCAACATCGCGTCCGGCTCGTTCCGCGTGGAGGAGTTCCGCCTGCCCGTGCTGGAAGGCCGCATCGCCCCGGTCGAGAAAAAGGCGCTGGTGCGCGTGCGTTCGGTGCCCACCGACGTGCAGATCAACTACGTGGCCGGTGGCGGCGCGGCCAACCTGCCGGTGCGCGTGTCGGCCCTGGTGCGTGGCAAGTCCCTGGAGTTCAGCGACTACGACACCTTCCGCTTCAACCCGCCCCGCAAGCGCGAGCAGAGCAGCGCCAACAGCGACGACGAAGAGGCCACCGCCAGTCAGGATGCACGCGTGATTGCCGACAAGCTGCCGCTCACCCTCGACAAGAACGGTGCGGGCAAGGTCACCATCGACAATGTCCCCCAGGCCCGCCAGCCGCAGGAACTGCTGCTGGAGGCCACCTACGCCGACCCCAATGGCGAGGTGCAGACCCTTCGCAGCACGCAGATGCTGTGGCCCGCCGGTGTGGTGGCGGGCATCAAGACCGAAGGCTGGGTGTCTGCGCGCCAGAAGATCCGCTTCCAGGCGCTGGCGCTGCAGCACAACGGCAAGCCGGCGGCCGACACCGCGCTGCAGGTGCAGGCCCTGGCCCGCATCACCACCACCACGCGCAAGCGCATGGTGGGTGGCTTCTACAGCTACGACAACCAGACCGATACCAAGGACCTGGGCACGCTGTGCAGCGGCAAAAGCGACGCGCGAGGCCTGTTGCTCTGCGAGGCCAAGCTCGACGAGGCGGGCGAGGTGGAGCTGGTGGTCACGGCCACGGACAAGGACGGCAACACCAGCGTGGCCGCTTCGTCGGTGTGGGTCACGCGCCAGGGAGAGCTGTGGTTTGGCGGCGAAGACCATGACCGCATCGATCTGCTGGCCGAGAAGAAGAGCTACCAGCCCGGCGAGACCGCCAAGTTCCAGGTGCGCATGCCGTTCCGCTTTGCCACGGCCCTGGTGGCCGTGGAGCGTGAGGGCATCATCGACACGCAGGTGGTGCAGCTCAACGGCCAGGACCCCACGGTGAGCCTGAAGGTGCAGCCCGACTGGGGACCCAACGTGTACGTGAGCGTGCTGGCCTTGCGGGGCCGCCTGCGCGAAGTGCCGTGGTACAGCTTCTTCACCTGGGGCTTCAAGGCGCCGCGCGAGTGGTGGACCTCGTTCTGGTACGAAGGCAAGGAATACCAGGCGCCCACGGCGCTGGTGGACTTGTCCAAGCCCGCATACCGCCTGGGCGTGGCCGAAATCCGCGTGGGCACGCAGGCCCACCAGATCGATGTGAAGGTGCAGGCTGACAAGGAGAGCTACGCCGTGCGCGGCAAGGCCCAGGTCACCATCACCGCCACGCTGCCCGGCGGCAAGCCCGCCGCCAATGCCGAAGTGGCCCTGGCCGCCGTGGACCAGGCGCTGCTGGAGCTGATGCCCAACAACAGCTGGAACCTGCTGGAAGCCATGCTGCAGCGCCGCAGCTGGGGCGTGGAGACATCCACCGCGCAGATGGAAATCATCGGCCGGCGCCACTACGGCAAGAAGGCCGTGCCCGCTGGGGGTGGTGGGGGCAAGTCGCCCACGCGCGAGTTGCTGGACACCCTGCTGCTGTGGGAGCCCGCACTCAAGCTCGACGCCAACGGCCAGGCCAAGGTCACCGTGCCGCTCAACGATGCGCTGACCACCTTCAAGATCGTGGCGGTGGCCGATGCGTCCACTGGGCTGTTTGGCACCGGCAGCACCAGCATCCGCGCCACGCAGGACCTGCAGATCATCAGCGGCCTGCCGCCGCTGGTGCGTGAGGACGACCAGTTCCGCGCGCAGATCACGCTGCGCAACACCACCAAGGCCGCCATGAAGGTGGAGGTGGCACCACGCGCTACGCTGCTGGACCTGAAGCCGCAGACCATCGACATCCCGGCGGGAGAGGCGCGTGAGGTGGCCTGGGACGTGACGGCCCCAGCGCAGCTGGCGCAGACGCGCGCCGAGGCCATCCTGTGGGAGATCGAAGCCAAGGACCAGGTCAGTGGTGCCCGCGACGCCCTCAAGGCCCGCCAGCGCATCGTGCAGGCGGTGCCGCTCACGGTGCAGCAGGCCACGCTGGTGCAGGTGGACGGTAGCTACAACCTCGATGTGAACCCACCTGCCGACGCATTGCCCGGCCGGGGCGGCCTCAAGATGTCGCTGCAGCCCAAGCTGGCCGAAGGCCTGCCCGGCGTGCGCGACTGGTGGGCGCGCTACCCGTTTGCCTGCCTGGAGCAAAAGACCAGCAAGGCCGTGGGCCTGCGTGATGGCGCGCTGTGGCAGACCGTGGTGGCGCAGTTGCCCACCTACCTCGACAGCGATGGCTTGGCCAATTACTTCCCGCCGCGCGACGGCGACGCCAACCGGGGCAGCGACACCCTGACGGCCTATGTGCTGGCCGCCACGCACGAGGCCGCCAGCATCAACCCCGCGTTTGCACTGCCCGACGAGGCCCGCGCGCCCATGGAGCGTGGCCTGATCGCGTTTGTGGAAGGCCGCATCCAGCGCAACTTCTGGAGCCCGCGCAAGGACCTGGACATGCGCAAGGTGGCTGCGCTCGAAGCGCTGTCGCGCTACGGCAAGGCCCAGGGCCGCATGGTAAGCAGCATCACCATCGCGCCCAACCAGTGGCCCACCCACACGGTGATCGACTGGGTCAATGTCTTGAAGCGCGTGGCCGATGTGCCCGAGCGCGACAAGCGCCTGGCCGAGGCGATGCAGATCCTGCGCGGCCGCCTGTCGTTCCAGGGCACCAAGCTCATCTTCAGCAACGAGCAGGACGACTACTGGTGGTGGCTGATGCAGAACGGCGACGTGAACACTGCCCGCCTGATGCTGGCCGTGATGGACGACCCGGCCTGGAAGGACGACATGGGCCGCCTGGCCAACGGTTTTATCAGCCGCCAGCAGGCAGGCGCCTGGCACACCACCACCGCCAACCTGTGGGGCGGCCTGGCGCTGGAAAAATTCAGCGCCAAGTTCGAGGCCACACCCGTGTCGGGCACCACCAAGGCCAGCATGGGTGGCAACACCGCCAGCGTGGACTGGAGCAAGGTTGATCGCGTGAAGGCGTCGGACGCCACCGGCGCTCCCAACCAGATCACCTGGTTTGGTGCACCCGCATCGCCCGGCAACCTCAAGAACAACGGCATGTTCCTGCCTTGGGCAAGTGCTGCGGGCAAGGCGGGCGGCAAGGAGCAGCTGGCCGTCACGCACCAGGGCCCGGGCAAGCCCTGGCTCACGCTGCAGTCGGTGGCGGCCATTGATCTCAAGGCCCCGTTCGCGGCGGGCTATGCGATCAAGAAGACCATCACCCCGGTGGAGCAGGCCAACAAGTCGCTGCCCGCCGGCCAGTACACGCGGGGCGACGTGCTGCGGGTGACGCTGGAGGTCAACGCCACGGCCGACATGACCTGGGTGGCCATCACCGACCCCATCCCGGGTGGCGCCACCATCCTGGGCAGCGGCCTGGGCCGCGATTCCGAGATCGCCACGCAGGGCGAAAAGAAGAGCGGCGCCGGCTGGCCCGCGTTCGAGGAGCGCAGTTTTGAGTCCTTCCGCAGCTACTACGAGTACCTGCCCAAGGGCATCGTCAAGATGGAGTACACCGTGCGCCTGAACAACGCGGGCGACTTTGCGCTGCCACCGAGCCGGGTCGAGGCCATGTATGCGCCCGAGATGTTTGGCGAGTCGCCCAACGCACGGGTAAAGGTGCAGGTGGCCAAATAAGCTGCGACGCCCCAACGCCACTTCGTCATAACGCAGCCGTGCACAGCTTTGCCCATTGCCCACCCCAGGTACGCATGCCATGAGCCTCAGCGTCTTCCTGGAGCTACGGTTCTGGCTGCTGGTGGGGTTCTCGCTGGTGCTGCCGGTGGGCATTTATGCGCTGCTGCTGGTCACGCGGTCGATCTCGCGCTGGGCGGTGCTGGGGTTTGGGGTGGCCCTGGTGCTGATCGCGGGGGTGGATGTGTACCTGCTGCAGTCCATGGCAGCACAGGCCAAGAGCACGCCGTCGCTGGCCGACGATGTGTGGTTCAGTTCCGAGCTGACGATTGCGCTGTACCTGCTGCCGGTGGTGTTCGGCGGTATCGGCGTCAACCTGATCTCGCATGTGCTGCTGCGCCACCTGACCGAGGCCGAGGGGCGGTTTGACCGGGAGCACTCCGATCGTTGAGTCGTGAGGCGCTTACGATGTTCAGATCCCTTCGCTTTCAGAAAGTCAACCCACCATGATCCTGGGTCTCGCTGCCAACCGCTTGCACCACCACACCGAAGATGCGGCGCTCTTTTCCTGGCTGCGCGCCTGCGAGGCGGGCATCCGGGAACTGCAGCTGGGGCTGCACGCCGTGGGCCGCACGCACGATGCCATCGTCGCTGCGGGCATGCTGCAGGGGTACCGGCCGCTGGTGCGCTATCCCTACGGGCGCGACGGTGGGCTGATGAAAGTGGTGGCAGAGGTGGTGGGCATGGGGGAAGGGCGCACGCTCGATGGCGCGATCTACCTCACCGACCCCGTGGACCCTTCTTCCATCTTCCCCGAGGCGCTGGCCCTCAAGCGGCAGTGTGTGATCCACGGCAAGCCGTTTCTCTCCACCGTGGCCAGCGCGCGCGACTGGATCGAGATGGAGCGCATCCACGCCGGGTTGCCGCCCGATCCACAGGCCGACCGGTTTCATGACCATGGCACCCAGACGCTGGCCCTGATTGCGCACGACGCGTGCAAGCAGGCCATGCTCGACTTTGCGGATCGCAACTTTGATGTGCTGTCGCAGTTTCGCCATCGGGTGGCCACCGGCACCACGGGCCAGCGACTGAACGCCCTGGCGTGGAGCAAGGGCTGGCCCGAAGGGCAGCCCTGGGTGCAGCGTTTTAACAGCGGGCCGCTGGGTGGCGATGCGCAGATTGCCGACCTGGTGCTGGAGCGTCGTTGCCACCGCGCCGTTTTTTTTGAGGACCCGCATGTGGCGCGCCAGCACGAGGCCGACATCCAGCTGCTGGAGCGCGCTGTGACCACCGCCACGCACGACGCGGTGTGTGTCACCGTGCCGGGCGTGGCGCAGCGCTGGTGCGACGCCGTGCGCCTGCGCGCGGCGCGCTGATAGTGCTTTCATTTCTGCGCGTTTGTGTTCATTCCCTTCGCTTCCTTCGTCACCTTGCGCATGCGCACACAGGCCATCGCTCTGGTGCTGGCGGCCTGCGCCTCGGGCGCCTGGGCCATTCCCACGTTTGACGAGGTGCGGGCGGACTTCAAGCCCTCGGACACCCTGATCCTCTCGCGCGAAGGCGAGGTGCTGCAGCGCTTGCGCACCGACGCCACCGTGCGGCGTGGCCAGTGGGTGCCACTGGCCGATGTGTCGCCCGCGCTGCGCCAGGCGCTCGTGCTCAGCGAAGACAAGCGGTTTTTTGAACACAGCGGCGTGGACTGGCGTGCGGCCTCGGCCGCCGCCTGGGGCAACCTGTGGAACCAGCGTACACGCGGGGCCAGCACCATCACCATGCAGCTCGCGGGTCTGCTGGACGGGGACTGGCGCCAGGGCCCCGGAGGGCGCACGGTGGTGCAGAAGGTCGGTCAGACCGTGGCCGCCCAGGTGCTGGACCGGCGCTGGCGCAAGGACCAGATCCTGGAGGCCTACCTCAACCTGGTGCCGTTTCGCAGCGAGCTGGTGGGCATCGATGCCCTGAGCCGCACCCTGTTTGGCAAGGCGGCACACGGTCTGGACGACCGCGAAGCCGCGGTGGCAGCGGCCCTGGTGCGCGCGCCCAACGCACGGCCTGTGCTGGTGGCTCAGCGTGCCTGCGGCGTGCTGCGCGACATGCAGCAGCGCCCTTCCACCCCCGCCTCGCCCGCTGCACCGGCGGTGCGCGTGGACTGCGATGCGCTGGACCTGTTCACCACGGCCGCATTACAACGCCGCGCCTTCGATGCCAGCGAGGGTGTGGCGCCACACTTTGCACGCTACCTGCTGCGCCAGCGGGACAAGGACAGCGCTGTGCCCGAGCGGGTGGCCACCACCCTGCGCGCGCCGTTGCAGCGTTTTGCGATGCAGAGCCTGCAGCAGCACCTGCGCGAGTTGCGCGGGCGCCATGTGGAAGACGGCGCGGTACTGGTGCTGGACAACGCCACGGGCGCGGTGCTGGCCTGGGTGGGGTCATCCGGCCAGCTCAGCCAGGCCAGCGAGGTCGATGGGGTGTTGGCGCTGCGCCAGCCGGGCTCCACGCTCAAGCCGTTCTTGTACGCCCAGGCGATTGCCGAACGGCGGCTCACGGCGGCCTCGCTGGTGGAGGACTCGCCCGCGCAGATCACCACGGCGGGCGGGCTCTACATTCCGCAAAACTACGACCGCCAGTTCAAGGGCTGGGTGTCGGTGCGCACGGCACTGGCGGCGTCGCTCAACGTGCCCGCCGTGCGCACGCTGGTCATGGTCACGCCTGACGCGTTCCACCGGCAGCTCGGGGCCATGGGATTGCCGCTGCGCGAAAGTGGCGACTACTTTGGCTACAGCCTGGCACTGGGTAGCCCCGAGGTACCGCTGCTGCACCTGACCAATGCCTATCGCACGCTCGCCAACGGCGGGCGTGCCAGTCCTGTTGCAGTCACGCTCGCCAACGGCGGGCGACAGGGCAGCGTAGCCCCGGCCGATGCCAAGCCCCGCTTTACTCCAGCCACCGACCCACGCGCCGCCTTTATCGTGGGTGACATCCTGTCCGACGGCAATGCACGCGCCCGCACCTTCGGCACCGACAGCGTGTTGGCCACCCGCTTCTGGACGGCCGTGAAAACCGGCACCAGCAAGGACATGCGCGACAACTGGGCGGTGGGCTGGTCCGAGCGCTACACGGTGGGTGTGTGGGTGGGCAATGCCAGTGGCGCGGCCATGCACGAGGTCAGCGGCACCAGTGGTGCAGCGCCCATCTGGGCAGCGGTGATGGGCTTTCTGCACGCCCGCGAGCCCAGCCGGGCCCCCAAGGCCCCTGGGGGCCTGGTCAGGGCGGCTGTGCGGTTTGGTCCGGGCCAGCCGCCCTCTGCAGGCGTGCCCCAGCCACTGGAGGCTGCGCGCGACGAATGGTTTGTGCCTGGCACGCAGCAGTCTTTGTTTGCTATTGATTCGATAGCTTCCGAGCCATATTCCACTAGCGCATCCGGCCAAAAATTCTCCAAAAACGCTGCCTCGACCCCTACGGCGCCTCCTGCCGGTGCCTCTGCCCGCATCACCGCCCCGGCGTCCGGCACGGTGATCGCGCTGGACCCGGACATCCCGCCGATGCGCCAGCGCCTGCAGTTCACCGCCACGGGCGATGCCGTGCAGTGGCGGCTGGACGGCAAAACCCTGGGCCGGGGGCCTCGGGTGGCCTGGATGCCGTGGCCTGGGCGGCATGTCGTGCAGATCACGGATGCCCAGGGCAAGGTGCTGGACGAAGTCCGGCTGGAGGTGCGTGGTGCCGGTGTGGTGGCCTCGCCCACCCGGGCAGGTGCGCATTGACGCTGACAAATCCGAGGAATACGGTGTGACTTGGTAGTAATGTGCCGTTAAGGTCGCTGTTTAGAATAGTTACAAACTATCTATATGTCCTCGCTCCGCCAGTTTTTCTCCCACCGCCTGATCTGGCTGGCTTTGCTGGTGGCTTTGGGCATTGGTACGCTGTTTGCGCGCACCATCTGGACCATTCGCAACGACGAGTGGAGCTACGCGGAGCAGACCAACGCCAACCTGGCCCGCACCCTGGAGCAAGGCCTGGCGTGGTCGCTGGACTCGTTCGATAAATCCCTGGAGGGCGTAGCCCGCGAGGTGGCCCGGCCCGAAGTGTGGGCGCTGTCGCCCGACCTGCGCGCACGGGTGGTGTTTGACAACTCCCTGCGCGCACGCGGCGCGGGCGATGTGCTGGTGCTGGACGCGCAGGGCAACGTCGTTCTGGACTCGGGTTCTCTCGTGCCTCGCCGCGCCAACTTTGCCGACCGCGACTACTTTCTGGCGTTCCGCGACCGGGGCGAACAAGGGCTGTTCTTCGGCAAGCCCGTGCCTTCGCGGGTGACGGGCCTGAACATCCTGCCCATCTCGCGCGGCTATTACAACGAAGACGGTAGCTTTGCCGGGGTGGTGGTGGGTGCCATCCGTCTGAGCTATTTCAACGAGCTGTTTGGCTCACTAGACCTGGGCTACAACAGCGGGGTCAACATGTTCCGGCAGGACGGTGTGGTGATTTCCCGCTTTCCGTACGGCGATGCCGATGTGGGCAAGACCATTGCCGGCACGCCCAACCTGTTGCGTTTTCAAGCCGAGGGCACCGGCTCGTTTGTGGGCAAGGCCGCACTCGACGGTGTGGAGCGGCTGTATTCGTTCCGGACCGTGGGCAACTACCCGCTGATCCTGAATGTGGCCCAGTCCACCGGCACCATCCTTGCCAAGTGGCGAAGCAGCGCCTGGGTGCTGGGGGGCTTTGCCGTGCTGCTGATGCTGGGCTGCCTGGGGCTGGCCATGGTGTTTGTGCGGGAGCTGGTGCTGCGCCAGCAGGTATCGGCGCGCCTGACCGAGGCCGAGCATGACCTGCGCACCACCCTCGACAACGTGCCCTCGATGATTGCCTACTGGGATGCCGGCATGCGCAACCGCTTTGCCAACCGCGCCACACTGGAGGAATTCGGCACTTACCCAGCGCCGGTGCGGGGCCGCCACATCAGCGAGTTGCTGAGCGAGAGCCGCTACGCGGCCAGCAAGCCCTATTACGACTTGGCGCTGGCGGGTGCGCCGCAGCGGTTTGAGCGCACGGACAAGGATCCCCAGGGCATGCCACGCCACAGCATCGTGTCTTATCTGCCTGACACTGACGAGCGCGGCGTGGTCACCGGGCTCTTTGTGCAGGTGACGGACATCACCGAGCGCAAGCGCATGGAGAACGAGCTGTTCGACGAGAAAGAGCGCGTGCGCCTCACCCTGCAATCCATCGGCGATGCCGTGGTCTGCTCGGACGCCAAAGGCATGGTGACCTACCTCAACCCCGTGGCCGAGCGCCTCACGGGCTGGCAGGCGTTTGACGCTGCCGGGCACAACGTGGACGAAGTGGTCAGCCTGCGTTGTCCTGACAACGACGAACCCTTGCCCAACACCTTGCGCACGGCGATTCAGCAAGGCGCGGCCACAGACCCGGTGCGGGGCGTGCTGGTACACCGCGCCAGCGGCCAGCGCTTCCAGGTGGAGGAGACGGCCAGTGCCGTCACCGACCGCCATGGCGCGGTGACGGGTGCTGTGGCCGTGCTGCGTGACGTGACCGAGGCCGTGGCCATGGCAGAGCGCATGGCCCACCTGGCCCAGTACGACGCGCTGACCGACCTGCCCAACCGCGTGCTGCTGCAGGACCGTGCCCAACTGGCCATGGCGCAGGCGCGGCGCGATGGCAAGTCGCTGGCGGTGATGTACCTGGACCTCGATGGCTTCAAGGAAATCAACGACAGCCTGGGCCACGATGTCGGAGACATTCTGCTGGTGCAGTTTGCCCAGCGCTTGCAGGCGGCGGTGCGTGCGTCCGACACGGTGTGCCGGCAAGGGGGCGATGAGTTTGTGGTGCTGCTGCCGGGGCTGGATGGGGTGGAGCCCGCCTGCCTGGTGGCGCGCAAGATCCTGGCGGCCTGTGACGCGCCGTTTGGTCTGGCTGGGCAGCCCGCGCGAGTGGGTGTGAGCGGCGGCATTGCGCTGTTCCCGCAGCACGGCAGCACGTTCGATGAGCTGTCGCGCCATGCTGACGGCGCCATGTATGCGGCCAAACGCGGCGGGCGCATGCGCTTCATGCTGTACCAGGGCCCGGATGCCGATCCCGAGGTGGTGTTGCCCGAGTCCTCTCAAGTGGCCGCGGCCCAGTAGTCCATCTGCTGAAGTCGGGCGTCCTGGTGGCATGGCGCTGTCCGTCACTGGAAATTTGTTGTAAGCCGTCGAAAAAATTTTGATGGCTGGCCCCCGCGCCACCGCCTACCATTCGGCGCATTCCCCATCCTGGAGAGCCTGCGTGCCCAATCTGTCCAAAATCACCTGCATCGAAGACCTGCGTGTCATTGCCCAGCGCCGCGTGCCGCGCATGTTCTATGACTACGCCGATTCGGGCTCGTACACCGAGGGCACCTACCGCGCCAACGAGAGCGACTTCCAGCGCATCAAGCTGCGCCAGCGCGTGGCCGTGAACATGGAAGGCCGCACGACCCGCACCACCATGGTGGGGCAGGATGTGGCCATGCCCGTGGCCATAGCGCCCACCGGCCTCACCGGCATGCAGCATGCCGATGGCGAAATTTTGGGCGCCAAGGCGGCCAAGGCGTTTGGCATCCCGTTCACCCTCTCGACCATGAGCATCTGCTCCATCGAAGACGTGGCCGAACACACGGGCCGCCACCCGTTCTGGTTCCAGGTGTATGTGATGCGGGACCGCGACTTCATCGAACGCCTGATCGACCGCGCCAAGGCGGCCAACTGCTCGGCGCTGCAGCTCACGCTCGATCTGCAGATCCTGGGCCAGCGCCACAAGGACATCAAGAACGGCCTCTCGGCCCCGCCCAAGCCCACCATCGCCAACCTCATCAACCTGGCCACCAAGCCGCGCTGGTGCATGGGCATGCTGGGCACAAAACGCCGAAGCTTCGGCAACATCGTGGGCCACGCCAAGGGTGTGGGCGACCTGTCGTCGCTGTCGTCGTGGACGGCCGAACAGTTCGACCCGCAGCTCAACTGGGGCGATGTGGAGTGGATCAAGAAGCGCTGGGGCGGCAAGCTGATCCTCAAAGGCATCATGGACGCCGAAGATGCGCGCCTGGCCGTCAACAGCGGTGCCGACGCACTGATCGTCAGCAACCACGGTGGGCGCCAGCTCGATGGCGCGCCATCCTCCATTGCCGCACTGCCAGGCATTGCCGCAGCAGCGGGCAAGAACATCGAGGTGTGGATGGACGGCGGCATCCGCAGCGGGCAGGACGTGCTCAAAGCCCGCGCTTTGGGCGCGCAGGGCACGCTGATCGGCCGCAGCTTCTTGTACGGCCTGGGGGCCTACGGCGAGGCGGGCGTGACGCGTGCGCTGCAGATCATCCAGAAAGAGCTGGACATCACCATGGCGTTCTGTGGCCATACCAACATCAACAACGTTGAT
Organism: Acidovorax delafieldii; assembly: GCF_007993815.1. Taxonomy (GTDB): domain Bacteria; phylum Pseudomonadota; class Gammaproteobacteria; order Burkholderiales; family Burkholderiaceae_C; genus Acidovorax; species Acidovorax delafieldii. Next base: position 275,851 of record NZ_VJWE01000013.1, on the reverse strand, counting down.
TCGTCGATCCTGCTGCCCGGTACCTTTCCCACGGCCTGAGCGGCTGAAAGCCCTTTACCGCGCGGCCGTCGTCGGCGCCGGCAGGCGTTTGAGCGTGGCCAGGTAGGCCACCACGTCCTCGCGGCCCTGTGCGTCGTCGAGCTGGTAGTCCATGCCCTGGCCGGGGATCAGCGCCTCGGGGTCGGTCAGCCAGGCCTTGAGCGTGGCACGCGTCCACAGCAGCTTGCTTGCGCGCAGCGCGGGCGAGTAGTCAAAATCCTTCAGTGCGCCCGCGCGGCGCCCCACCACGCCCCGGTGCGCCGGGCCGTCTCCATGCTGGTCCGGGCTGTGGCAGCTGCTGCAATGCGCCGCGTACAGCGCAGCGCCACGCTCCACCGACTGGGCCGCAACGGGGCTGTGGGCCCCCCACACCAAGGTGGCCGCAACGGCAACCCAATGAACAGGGAACAGTGGGCGAGGCAGAGGCATGGCGGGGAGCATGGGGTGGAAAGCGCGAGCGTTGTGGGCAGAGGTGACTCTTGCAGTACGGACGATCCCGCCGCCTGGATTCATGCCCGTTGCGGTTGGGGTGCCCGATACCCCGACTACACCAATTTGCCGAGCCAGGGCCCTGTTTTTGTGCCCGGCCGCATCCAAAGTGCCCGCAGTGGCGTATTCACACACAGCAAAGCCCCGCAGGCACCTCCCACCCAACCAATCCCCGAGAATGGGCGCATGAGCACCCTCCACCCAGACAGTGAACTGATGGACCTCCTAGACCGCATCGCCGCGCAGGACGACTCCGCGCTGAAAAAGCTGTACGAGCGCACCGCGTCGCAGCTTTTTGGCCTGGCCCTGCGCATCGTCCGCAACCGCGACGCGGCGGAGGATGTGCTGCAGGAGGCGTTTTTGACCATCTGGCGCGGCGCGGGCAACTACCGCGCATCGCTGAGTCCGCCCATGGCCTGGATGGGTTTGATCGTGCGCAGCCGGGCGCTGGATGCCCTGCGCAAGCGCACCACCGACCGGTCCGATCTGATGAACGAGCTGGATGACGAGATGGCGCAGACGCTGGAGGGCGACATGCCCAACCCTATGGACGCCGCCGATGCCAGCGAGCAGGCCTTTGCGCTGCACCACTGTCTGGGAAAGCTCGATCACAAGCAGCGCGAGGTAGTGAGCCTGGCCTACCTGCGCGACCAGAGCCACGGCGAGCTGGCCGAGCAACTCAAGCTGCCGCTTGGCACCGTCAAGACCTGGATCCGCCGGGGCCTGGAACAGCTGCGCACCTGCATGGCGCGTTTTGCGTGAGGTTGCCATGAACATTACCCGACACCCCGAACTGCTCGACCGCCTGGCTGCCAGCTACGCCCTGGGCACACTGCGTGGCGGCGCCCGCCGCCGATTTGAAAGCCTGGCCCGCGAACACGCCACCGTGCGCGCTGCCGCGCTGGTCTGGCAGACCCGCTGGTCCGGCCTGACCGAGCTGCAGCCCGCCATCCACCCCGCGCCCGCCGTGTGGACGCGCATCGACAACCTGGTGCAGGCCGACCGGGCTGCGTCCGCCATGCAGGCTGCCCGTGTGCACCAGGCCGCAGAGGCCCCCAGCGGCTGGTGGCGCAACCTGCTGGTGTGGCGCGGTGCGGCGGCTGCGGGCGCCATCGCCACGCTGGCGGCTGTGGTGGTGGGCGTGCAGGTCAATGGAGGCCTGCGTGCCACCACGGGCGCGCAGATCGCCGCACTGCAGCAACAACTGCAAGCCACGCCCCAGATCCAGTACGTGGCGGTGTTGGCCGATGACAAGGCCGACGCGTCGATGCTGGTGACGTTCGACCCCAAGAACAACCAGCTCGTGCTGCAGCGCGTGGGCGGTTTCCAGGAGGGGACGGACAAGTCCTTGCAACTGTGGGCGCTGCCGCCCGCTGGCGGCCCGCGCTCATTGGGCGTGCTGGGGCAGGACAAGCTGCTCAAGCTGGTGGCCCAGGAGGGCGATGTGAAAGAAGTCCCCACGCTGGCCATCAGTCTGGAGCCCAAGGGGGGTGTGCCCAGCGCCACGGGCCCCACAGGGCCGGTGCTGTTCAAGGGCGCTCTGATCCGCAAGGCCACCTGACACCCGGGTTTCAGGCAGTAGCGTACAGGTCTGAAAGAACCGGTGGCAAAAGAAAAGAATAGTCGCCACCGTTGAATCCACGGGTTTCTCTTCGTCGTATTCAAGGTGGGGTGCTTGGCACCCCACCATCCACCTACGAGGAGATCCCCATGCCATTGAAAAAAATCAGTCTGGCCGTGCTGGCTGTTCTGGCTGCCAGCGCAGCGGGCGTCAGTCTGGCGTCCAGCCACCGCGAGGCGCCGTTCATCACGACCCAGCCCAAGGTTGACGGCAGTGACTTCTACCTGTTCAACAGCTACGAACCGGGTCGAGCGGGTTTTGTCACCATGATCGCCAACTACCTGCCGCTGCAGGATGCCTATGGCGGCCCCAACTACTTCAGCCTGGACTCGAATGCGCTGTACGAAATCCACATCGACAACAACGGCGACGCAGCGGAGGACATCACCTTTCAGTTCCGCTTCAAGAACACACTGAACAATGGTGGCAACGGCATCACGCTCGATATCGGTCCTGATGGTGCCCGCAAGAAGGTGGCCATTCCGCTGCGCAACGCCGGTGGCATCAGCGGCGCAGCGGGCGACCCGCTGGCCTACCGCGAAGAGTACGAGATGTTCATCGTGCGCGGTGACCGCCGTACCGGCAAGCGCGAGCAGATCACCATGGCCGGTGGGGGCACCACCTTTACCAAGCCCATCGACTACATCGGTGAAAAATCGCTGGGCAATGCGGCCGCCTACGACGCCTATGCCGGCAAGTATGTGTATGGCATCAACATCCCCGGCTGCTCCACCCCCGGCAAGGTGTTTGTGGGCCAGCGGCAGGACCCGTTCCCGGTGTCGTTGGGCACCATCTTTGATCTGGTGAATGCACCTGCCGCCGTCATCACCAGCGAGTCGAATGCTGCGGCCTTCGGCGCGGGCCAGATTGCCAACAAGAACGTGACGTCGCTCGCGGTTGAAGTGCCCATCAACTGCCTCACGGCGGAATCGGGCGAGAAGGTCATCGGCGGCTGGACCACTGCCAGCCTGCGCCAGGCCCGCTTGCTCAATGGCAAGCCAGACTCGGGCCTGCAGGCCAGCGAGAAGGCCGGTGGCGCATGGACGCAGGTCTCGCGCCTGGGCATGCCGCTGGTCAACGAGGTGGTGATTGGCCTCAAGGACAAGGACAAGTTCAACGCATCCAAGCCCAAGGATGATGCGGCCAACTTTGCGGACTACGTGACGCACCCCACGCTGCCCGCGCTGGTCGAGACGCTGTTTGGCGCAAAGGCCCCCACGAATTTCCCGCGTACCGACCTGATGACGGCCTTCCTCACGGGGCTGCCCACCGTCAATCGCCCCGGCAACGTCACCGGCCTGGGTGCCGGCGGCCCCCTGGCCGAAATGCTGCGCTTGAACACGGGCATTGCCGCCACGGCTGCGGCTGCGCAGAACTCGCTGGGGGTGGTGGCAGGGGATGCGGCCGGCTTCCCGAACGGCCGCCGCTTGGGCGACGACGTGGTGGACGTATCGCTGCGCGTGGCCATGGGTGCGCTGTGCACGGTGACGGGTGCCACGGACACGCTCAAGGTGGGCTGCAAGCCGGGTGATGCCCCGGCAGGAGGGGTAGCGTTTGTGGACGGCTCGCGCACCAAGGCGACGGACTACCGTACGGCGTTTCCGTATGTGAACCCACCGCTGCCTGGTGCCAAGAACTTCTGATCCGAAGGAGCCACACCATGCAAAAGAACCTTCGGATTCAGCACCTGGCCCTCACTTCGGTGGCGGCATTGGCCATCACCGGTTGCGGCGGGGGCGGTAGCGGCGACAACACGGCAGACCCTGGCAATGGGGGCCCCGTGATGGTGAACGCGTTCGCGTATGTGCAGCCCATTGTGGCCAGCGGCGCATCGGACACCGCCGAGCCTCAGGCGGTGGACCAGCTGGTGCTGTCCAGCACCGAGGCTGAAGAGCCCGATTCGCGGCTCTGACCCTCGCGCGATGTCCTGACTGCGCCCTGAAGGGGTGTGGCCAGGGCGTGCGTGGGTGATTGTGTCTCTTTCGATATCCGCTGTTGTCACGATCCCATGAAGAAACCTCATCACTGTGTGTGCGTGGCCTTGTGCCTGGTGCTATGGGCGGGCACGGCCCTGGCGGCCTTGCCGCAGGACTTGCCACCCGGCCTCGATGCCGATGTGGTCGAGCGTCTGCCCGAGCGTGTGAGCGCAGCCCCCGCCACGCCCCAGGCCGCTGCCGCCACGGCCCGGCGCTGGATCACGCTGTCACGCGAGACGGCGGACCCGCGTTACCTGGGCCGGGCACAGGCGGCCCTGGCACGCTGGTGGGGCCAGTCGGACGCCCCGGCCGATCTGCTGGTGTTGCAGGCCACCGTAGAGCAAGGGCGCCATGAATTTTCAGCAGCGCGCGCCACGCTGGAGCGCGCCTTGCAAACCAACCCCGCACAGGTGCAGGGCTGGCTCACGTTGGCCACGCTGGAGCGTGTGGCCGCGCGCTATGAGGCCGCCGAGGCCGCCTGCCGCAACGTAGCCCGCCACGGTGCTGCGCTGTATGCCACCGCCTGCCTGCTCGAAACCCGTTCACTGCAAGGCCAGCACGATGCCGCACGCAATGGCTTCACCGCCCTGCGGCAGCAGGTTGCGGGGGATGCTGCCCAGCGGGCCTGGATCGGGTCGCTGCTGGCCGAGAGCGAAGAGCGCGCAGGGCGCGATGACGCTGCCGACGCGGCCTACCGCCGCAGCCTGGCCGATGCCCCCGACGGCTACACCGCGCTGGCCTATGCCGACCAGCTGTTGCGCCGCAATCGTGCGAGCGCCGCACTGGAGGTGCTCCGGCACCAGCCCGACAGCGACTCCGTGCTGCTGCGGCGCGCGCAGGCCCTGCGGCTGATGGGGGACGCCGCGTGGCAGCCCCTGGTGCGCGACCTGGAAGCGCGTTTTGCCGCCATCGCGGCGCGCGGTGAGGGGCTGGACGCCCACGCCCGGGAGCGTGCCTTGCTGGCGCTGTGGTTGCAGGGGCAACCCGCCGCCGCATGGAAGGCGGCCCGCACCAACCTTGCCCTGCAAAAAGAGCCCCTCGACTGGTGGCTTGCACTGCAGACCTCTGAGCAGTCGGGCGACGCTGCTGCCCACCAGGCCGTGCGGCAGGCCCTGCAGCAAGCAGGACTGCAAGACCTGCGCCTGGCGCGCTGGCAGACCCGGGGAGCCCAATGATGCGCTGCATGCACTGGTTAATGGGCCTCCTGCGCCCACACGGGCGTTCCCCGCGGGCCATGGTGGCTGTCGCGTTGACTGCCGCAGCACTGGCGCCCAGCGCCTGGGCCCACAAGGCCAGCGACGCCTATCTGCGGGTGGCGGATGCGCCGGCATCCCTGGGCACTGCAGGGGCGGGCGCATCGATAGGCCTTGTGCTGTCGGTGGCCTTGAAGGATGTGGATGCCGCACTGGAGCAGCTCGATGCCGATGGCGACCGTCAGCTCACATGGGGCGAGGTGCGACAGTCCATGCCCGCCATCGTCCAGTGGGTGGGCCAGGGCATGTTGTGGCAGTGCGACGGAACGGCGACGGTGCCTGCCTGGCGCTTTGAAGCGTTGGAGCAGCGCACCGATGGGCGTTACGCGCGGCTGGCTGCCACGCTGCCCTGTGCGCCAGCCCAGGCGGTCACTCTGCGCTACGGCCTGATGCAGGGCATCGACCCCACACACCGCCTGCTGGTGGGCGGCGCGTTGAGCGGCCAGACGCTGGCAGCCGTGCTGGCCCCTGACGGGCGCTCGGGCACCGACCTGCGCTCTGCGGGCAGCCGCGCAGGACAAGCGGGGGCAGACGGTGCGGAAGGGGCTCAAGGTGCGGACGCAACAGAGCCCGGCGCCCCACGCGGCGGGTTGGCCACGCTGCTGCACTTTGTGACCGAGGGGGTGCACCACATCCTGTCTGGCTACGACCACCTGGCCTTTTTGCTGGCACTGTTGCTGCCCATCTCCCTGGCGCGGCCGCAGCCCCGCCACCGCGATCTGCCATTGCACACGGAGTCCGGCACCACACCGATCGCTGACACCCCGGCCTCCGGCGCCAGGGACCGCTTCGCCGGGATCAAGGCGCTCCTGCTCACGGTGACCTGTTTCACCGTGGGCCATTCCATCACGCTGGCACTGGCAGGCCTGGGCTGGGTCACCGTGTCGGGCAACTGGGTGGAGCCCGCCATTGCCATCAGCATCGGCATCTCGGCGTTGCTGAACCTGTTTCCCGTCCAAGGCCTGCGCAGTAGCTGGCTTGCTCTGGGCTTTGGGCTGGTGCACGGGCTGGGTTTTTCCGGGGTGCTGGTTGAAGCGGGCGTGGCGGGGGCTTCGCTGTTGTGGGCCCTGGCGGGGTTCAACCTGGGGGTCGAAGTGGGCCAACTGATGGTGGTCGCCCTGTGGTGCGCGGTCTCGGTGGCACTGGCGCGCAGGGCGTGGTACCGCTCGGTGGTGGTGCATGGGGGCTCCGTCGCGTTGCTGGTGCTGTCGCTGTACTGGACCGTGCAGCGCCTTGCCTTCGCTGGCTGACGAGAACGGTGGCCAGTCCGTCGTGGGGGCCGGACCCTGATCAGGCGCTAAAGACCCTTTGCGGTACTCTGGATTCACATCTGGACGTCGCCCGTGTGCGTAATGACGCTGTCGTAGCAATTATTTACAAACACGAGGAGCGCCCCATGAAGAGTCCCCTTTCCATCGCCGTGCTGGCTGGCGTTGCACTGGCCTGCAGTGCGGCCCAGGCCGATACCGGCAAGCTGCTGCTCACCGGTGGTGTCAGCACCATCGCCGGATCGGCGGGCGGCGGGCTGACCCCCTGGGCAGTGATTGGCAGCAATGCCACCGAGGGCGAGGTGGGTGTCAGCGCCTATGCCACCCGTGCTGCGACCCAGGATTACAGCCTGAACGGCTATGGCGTGGCCCTGGGCCTGCACGACCGCCTGGAGCTGTCGCTGGCGCGCCAGGACTTTGATGCCTCGCCCGCGATCGCGCTCAACGGCATTGCGCCGTTTGGCGTGACACCCGGCCAGCACATCAAGATGGATGTGCTCGGCATCAAGCTCAAGGTGGCGGGCGACGCGGTGCTCAACAGCGACAGCTGGATGCCCCAGATTGCGGTGGGGCTGGAGCACAAGCAGGTGCACCCGGGCTCCATCAGGTCGGTGCTGGACTTTCTGGGCACCAAAACCAGCGGCACCGATGTGTACGTGAGCGCCACCAAGCTGCTGCTGGCGCAAAGCGTGCTGGTCAACGGCACGCTGCGCTACACCAACGCCAACCAGAACGGCCTGCTGGGCTTTGGCTCGGCCGCGCCTGGCAAGAACAGCCGCAGCCTGCAGCCCGAGTTCTCGGTGGCGTACCTGATCAACAAGAACCTGGCGGTGGGCGCCGAATACCGCTTCAAGCCCAACAACCTGCAGGCGCTGGGCGCTGCGGCCGGCCTGGGCGCTGCGCTGCGCGAAGACGACTGGAAGGACATCTTCGTGGCCTGGGCGCCCAGCAAGAACGTATCGCTCACGCTGGCCTATGTGGACCTGGGCCGCATCGTGCCCGGCATCACCCAAAACCGCCGCCAGACGGGCTACTACCTGTCGGCCCAAGTCGCTTTCTGAGGAGATTTTCATGACCCACTCCAAAAACCTCATCGCCCTGGCCATCGCCCTGAGCGGCTTGCTGGCTGCCCCGGCCTTTGCGCAGACCGCTGCGGCTCCGGTGGCGAACACTGCAGCCCCTGCCGGCCTGTACCAGGCCCTGGGCGAAAAGCCTGGCATCACCCGCCTGGTGGACGATTTTGTGAACCGTGTGGTCAAGGACCCACGCATCGGCAGCCACTTCAAGGACACCAAACCAGCCGCCCTCAAGGAGAGCCTGACCGACCAGTTTTGCCAGTTGAGCGGGGGCCCTTGCAAATATGAAGGCGCTGACATGAAATCGGCCCATGCCGACATGGACATCAACAAGGGCCACTTCAACGCTCTGGTGGAGGTGCTGCAAAGCGCCATGGATGCCCAGGGCATACCGTTCGCTCAACAAAACCGCCTGCTGGCGTTGTTGGCGCCCATGCACCGTGACGTGATCACCAAGCGGTAAGACAATGAAAAATGCTATATTTTTAATAGCTGCTAGCGCAATATTCACTAGCGCTTGGGCCGGAAATGTTCAAATTCAGGTGCTGGACCGCGAGGGCAAGCCGGTGCCCGACGCCGTGGTGGTGGTGTACCCCGGGGCCACTGCGGGCGCGGCCCCCAGCCTGCTGCAGCCCAGCCCCACCATTGAGCAGGAGCGCATGCGTTTTGTGCCTGCCGTCACCGTGGTGATGCCCGGCACCACCGTGCGTTTTACCAACCAGGACCGCTGGGATCACCATGTGCGCGGCAACCCTACAGGCGTAGCCGCTGCAGCGGCCCCTGCTGCGCCTGGTTCCAATTTTGAGCTGCGCCTGGCCGGCAAGGCCGACGGCAAGCCCGCCAACTTTGCGGACGTCAAACTCGACACCCCTGGCGTGGTGCTGCTGGGCTGCCACCTGCACGGTTCCATGCGCGGCCACGTGTTTGTGACCGATTCGGCCTGGACACTCAAGACCGACAACGATGGCATTGCCCGATTTGCCAGCGTGCCGGATGGCGCCGCACAGGTGCGCGTGTGGCACGCCGAGCAACTGGTGGACCTGCCGCGCAAGGCGCTGAATGTGGTGCCCGGCCCGGTGCTGGATACCGTGCAGCTCAGCGTGGTGCCACGGGTGCGCCGCGCACCGCCGGCTGCGCCCACCGGCCCTACCAACAGCCCCGGTGGGCCCATGGGGTCTTACAGCCAGGCGCCCGTCTCGCCTCCCCAGGCACATCAGCACCCGGGCAGCTGACCCGCCACCACAGCGGGTGGTCCAAAGGGGGCGGGTCAGCAGGGCAGCGATTTTTGAGTGCGTGGTCCGTCGCCCGCTCTTTCGTCTGAGTTTCTGCGGGCATCCCCCTGCTGGGTCGTCCACAGGCTCCCATCAACCTGGCAGCTTGAGCCCGCCCGGTCCGGAGGGCACGGTGTTGGCGCTGCTCTTTTGGCTGCCGGCCGTTGCACTGCCCACGTCCTGCTTCACGCTGCCAGGGGGTGCGTTCAGGTACAGGTACAGCGCCTGCGCATCCACATCGCTCAACTGACCCAGCGACTCGAAGGGCATCACCTGGATGGGTGTGCCGTCAGGCCGCTTGCCTGTGCGCAGCATGGCCACAAAGCTTGCGGCGTTGGGGTAGCGTGTCAGGGCGCTGTCGGCACTGTGTGTGCCAGGGCGGATGTCTGCCGCCGCAGGCCAGTCAGGCGGGCCGCCGGGGATTTTGCCGCCAGACAGGTCGGCACCATGGCAGCCGATGCACATGTTGGCCACGTACTGGCCGTTGGCCAGCGTCACTCCGGCAGCCGTCGGCCGCGAGGGGGCCAGCTGGTGGTCAATGCGCGAGGCCGCGTCGGGAATCGCACCCAGCCCATACAGCACCCAGGCAGGGTGCGGCAGATCGATCACGGCCTGCGTGCCCTCCTTGGGGGGGAACTGGCGCACATACGACGCCAGGGCGTTCAGGTCTTCGTTGGTGAAGCGGTTGTAGTCCTCGCTGGGCATGACCAGCACCGGGCGGCCATTGGGCTTGACGCCGTGGCGGATCACGCTGTTCCAGTCCTCGGGCTGGTAGCGCGCCACCACGCCAGCCGGCGTGATGTTGGGCCCTACGATGCGCGTGCCCTTGCCATCGTTGACGAACTCGCGGCCCGTGCCTTGTGCGCCATGGCAGTCGGTGCAGCCACGCGATGCATACAGATAGCGCCCACGTTCGATGGTCTGCGCATCGGTGGTGTAGGCCACGGGGCGGGGTTTGATGTCGATGTAGCGGTTGCGTTTTTGCTCGGCCAGGTACAGGCCGCTGGCGGCGGTGGCGACAACGATCACGCCCAGCAGCAGCGCGCTGCCTGCGGTCCATTTGATCCAGCGTTTCATGGTGGTATCCCTCTTCTTCGAATGGTGGCGGACGGGCTGAACGAATCAGCATGCCCAGGCGCCGGATTCTGAAGTCGAAGAAGCGGTTTGTGGCACCCCACCACCGCAGGGTATGGCGGGGCCGGTGACATTTGTCACAAACGGCCCGCCAGTGTGAGCAGGTGTAGCCTGTTCACACGCGCTCCATATCCTCTCAGCGCTCGATAGTCTTGTTCCAGCGCGCGTTCCACGCAGGGCGGTTGGCGTTCACGCTGTCCCAGTCCAGCGTCACGGCGTTTTTCATCCACTGGCTGATCTGCGCGACCTGGGCGGCACCTTCACCCACGGCAGGCGCCTTGGGGTTGGTGGGAATCTGCGCGCCAAACTGCAGCACGTTGGCCTGTGCCAGCGGGCTCAGCAGAAACTCGGCCAGCTTTTGCGCCAGTTCGGGTTCGCTGTTCTTGGCGACCACGCATTGGCCGGTCATCAGCACTACCGAGCCCTCCTTGGGCTGTGCGTATTCCACCGGAATGCCCTTGGCCTTCAAGGCCGCCACACTGGTCGGCGTGAGCGGGAAGATCGCCGCTTCGCCCGTCTGCACCATCTCTGAAATCTTGGCCGAGCTGGGGATGTACTCCAGCACGTTGGGGCCGATGGTCTTGGCCCAGTTGTTGAAGCCTGGCTCCACGTTCTTGTCGTTGCCACCCTGTATGCGGTTGAACATCAAAAAGCCGTGCAGCCCGAACGACGACGACGGCATGGACTGGAACACCACCTTGCCCTTGTACTTGGGGTCGGCAAAGTCCATCCACGACGTAGGCGCGGCCCAGCCCTTTTCGGCAAACATCTTGGTGTTGTAGGCGATGCCGGTCATGCCCAGGCTCACGCCGCTGGCCAGGTCGTCCTTGAAGCGCGCGGCGGGGTAGATGTCGTTCAGGTGCGGGTTGGGCTTTTGCTTTTCGCACAGGCCCATGCCCATGGCACGCACCATGATGCCGTCGTCCAGAAACATCACGTGCATCTGCGGCTTGTCCTTGTTGGCCTGGGCCTTGGCCAGGATGTCCGAGGACGTGCCAGGCACCACCACCACCTTCACGCCATGCAGCTTTTCAAACGCCGGGAACACGTACTGCGTGTACGCCTTCTCCATCGTGCCGCCATTCATGCCGATGTACAGCGTTTTGGTCTGCGCGGTGGCGGTGCCTGCGGCGGCCACGGCGGTCAGTGCAGCGGCCGTCACAAGGGCGCGGCGGGTGCGGCTGGCAAAGCGGGGGGAGAAGGTCATGGTGGTTTCCTTTCTGGTGGGGAGGGGAGTTTTGTCGGTGGCAAACGGGGTCAGTGGGCAGCGGCAGTGCTGGCCACGTCAGCCACCGTCGTTGGGTGAAATCGCTCAATCGCAAAGGCATCAATCGGCGTGGTGCTGCGGCCATCGCGGGCCAGCTCGGCCAGCACCTCGCCCACGCCGGGGCCAATCTGAAAGCCCGCACCCGCAAAGCCAAAGCCATGGATCAGGCCAGGCGTGGTGTGGCTCTTGCCCAGCACCGGCTGGCGGTCAGGCAGATAGCCTTCGGTGCCGCTCCAGGTGCGAATGAAGTGCGCGCTCTTGAGGGCGGGCAGCAGCTCCACCGCCTGCACTGCCAGGGTCGCGATGGCGCTGCGCTCGGAGCGGGCGCGGTCGGCATCCAGCGCCACACCTGCGCCGCCGCCCAGCACCAGATTGCCGCGCGCCACCTGTCGGCAGTAGATGCCGCCGCCCTCCACACCCAGGCTCCAGTGCATGAAAAAGGGCAGGGGCTCGGTCACCGCCATGGCCGGATGGCCGGAGTGAATGGGCACGGCCTCGCCAAACTGCGCGGCCAGCGCACCGGCCCAGGCACCAGCGCAGTTGATGAGCACGGGCGCACGCACTGCCACGGTGGTGCCCGAGCGCACGGTGAACAGCTGCCCGTCGTGCTCCACCGAGGTCATCGGTGTGCGTTCCAGAATCTGCGCACCTGCACGCCGTGCAGCCAGTGCAAATGCGGGCGACACCAAGCGCGGGTTGGCCTGGCCGTCATCGGGGCACAGCGAGCCACCCACGGCGCGCCCGCCCAGCCAGGGGCAGCGCTCGCGCAGCGTGGTGCCCGAGATGAGCTGGATGCCCAGGTCAAAATCGCGGCTCAAGTGGGCATAGGCTTCCAGCGAAGCCATGTCCGCCTCGCTGCGCCCGATCTTGAAGTGCCCGCTGCGCTGGTATTCGCCATCGGTGCCAATCAGCGCGGGCAGGTCGGCCCACACCTGGTGAGCGCGCTGCGCCAGCGGCAGCTGACTCACAGGACGGCCCTGGCGGCGCACGCCGCCGTAGTTCACGCCGCTGGAGCGCGAGCCGCACAGGTCGCGCTCCAGCAGCACCACCGCCACACCTTTGCGGCGCAGTGCCAGTGCGGCCGATGCGCCCATGATGCCGCCGCCCACAATGGCGACGTCGGTGTCAATCGTTGGGGTGGCGGTCATGCGCTGGCCTCCGCCTGGCGTTGCAGGTGGATGGGAATCGGCTTGATCGGCGCCTGTCCGCGCAGCCGTCCTACCGTGTCAATCGGCTTGCCTGTGGCGTGGGCCAGAATTTCTGCAGCGGCCACACCGCACATGCGGCCTTGGCAGCGGCCCATGCCCACGCGGGTCAGGGCTTTAAGACGGTTCATCTCGTCTGCGCCCGCGTCGCGGGCACAGGCGCGCAGCTCGCCGGCTGTGATGTTCTCGCAGCGGCACACCACCAGCGCATCGGGTGCGTGGGTCGCCCAATCGGTGGGGAAGGGAAACGCGCGCTCCAGCCCTTGGCGAAACGGCATCAGCTTCGTCAGCTTGCGTTCCAGCTCTGCGGCGCGTGCTGCGTCCACCTTCACTCCATGGTCTGCCAGCAGCGCCAGCGCAGCGCGCTCGCCCGCCCACTCGGCCGCATCGGCGCCCATGATGCCTGCGCCATCGCCCGCCAGGTACACGCCGGCCACGCTGGTGCGCCCTGCGCTGTCGCGCTCGGGCAGGTGGGCGCGGTGCATCGGGGCCCAGGCAAAGCGGCAGCCCAGCAGGTCGGCCAGCTGGGTCTCGGACCGCAGGGCGTAACCAAAGCCCACGGCATCGCAGGGCACGGTGTGCTCTGTCTGGCCGTCGCTCCACACCACGGCGTTCGCCCGCGTGTCGCCTTCCACGCGCACGGGCCGCACGCCGGTGTGCACCGCCACGCCGTGCGCGCGCAGCCAGCCCACGTAGTACATCCCTTTGGCCAGCACGGCTGGCTGCGTCAGCATGCCGGGCAGGGCGGCCAGTTGGTCGGCAAATCGGGCGGTGTCTAGCACTGCAGCCACCTTCACGCCAGCCTTGGCATATTGATACGCCACCAGGTACAGCAGCGGCCCGGTGCCCATCAGCACCACGTTGCGGCCGATGGTGCAGCCCTGGAACTTGAGCGCCACCTGCGCTCCCCCCAGCGTGTACACGCCAGGCAGCGTCCAGCCCGGCACGGGCAGCACGCGGTCGGTGGCGCCGCTGGCCACGATGATCTGGCCGTAGGGCACCGTGCGCGTGGTCTGTGTGGGGCTGTGCAGCACATCGAGCTGGCCGCCCTGGGCGTTCCACACCAGGCTGTCAGGTTGGTTGTCGATGTGCGCGCGCAGCCCATCAAAGGTGCTGTGCAGCGCCGTGGCGCGTGATGCCTCGGTGCCGTACAGCGTTTGTGCGCTGCGGGCAAAGTGGGCGGGCGGGCGGCGGTAAATCTGCCCACCGCTGCGTGCAGACTCGTCAATCACCACAGGCCGCACGCCATGCGCCACCAGCGTTTGCGCAGCACGAATGCCCGCAGGGCCTGCGCCCACGATCACGGGTTGCAAGATGGGGGCGGTCATGCGGCCCCTCCGGTAGTCAGCTGCATGCCCGTCTGGATGAAGGTGGCGCAAGACCGTAGGCGTTCGCCGGTAGCCGTCATCACCCAGCAGTCCTGGCACGCGCCCATCAGGCAAAAGCCTGCGCGCGGCTCGTGGCTGAACTCGTTGCGGCGCAATTGGGCGCGGTGGGTGAGGATGGCCGTGAGCACCGTGTCGCCTTCAAGCGCGGTGGCGGGTTCGCCATCGAGCACGAAGGGCACGGGCGCGCGGTCTTTTTCGGCCACGCGGTGGAGCAGGGCTGTGTTCACAGTCATGGAAGTCGTGCCCATTTATTTGCGCCCTACGAGCACGCGGTCCAGGCCGTACACCCGGTCGAGAATCACCATCGCGCAGGCCGTCAGGGCCACCATCAGTGCCGACACCGCAGCCATCAGCGGGTCAATCGACTCGGTGGCGTACATGTACATGCGCACCGGCAGCGTCACCGTGCTGGGCGAGGTGACAAAGATCGACATGGTCACCTCGTCAAAGCTGTTGATGAAAGCCAGCATCCACCCGCCCGTCACGCCGGGCAGGATCATCGGCAGCGTGATGCGCGCGAACACTGTGGCCTGGCTGGCGCCCAGCGACAGGGCTGCATGCTCGGCACTGCGGTCAAACCCCACCAGCGCAGCCACCACCAGCCGCAAGGTGTAAGGCGTGACGATGAGCGCATGCGCAAACACCAGCCAGCCAAAGCTGCCCGTACCGCCCAGCAGCGCAAACAGGCGCAGCAGGGCCACGCCCAGCACCAGATGCGGAATGATCAGTGGCGACAGAAAAAGGCCGTTCAAAAAGCCGCGCCCCGCAAATTCGTAGCGCGTGATGGCAATGCCCGCTGGCACGGCCAGCACCGTGGCTAGCGTGGCCGATGCCAGCGCCAACCACAGGCTGTTCCAGAACGACTGCACAAAGTCCGAATGCTCGAACACCGCCTTGAACCAGCGCAGCGAGAACTCGGTGGTGGGCAGCGTCAGCGTGTTGTGCGGCGTGAACGCCACGATGCACACCACCAGCAAGGGGGCGAGCATGAAGATGATGACCAGCGTGTTGAACGCGAGGGCTAAAGGTCCGTTCTTCTGCATAGTTTCAGCCCAACGCTTTCTTGTAGCGGCCTTCAACCAAGCGGTTGTAGCTCAGCATGACCACGAGGTTGGCCACCAGCAGCGTCAGCGCAATGGCGGCGCCCAGGGGCCAGTTCAGCTCGTGCAGGTACTCGTCGTACACCACCGTGGCCACCATCTTCAGCCGCCGCCCGCCCAGCAGGCCGGGAATGGCAAACGAGCTGGCCGCCAGGCCGAACACGATGAGGCTGCCGGACAGGATGCCAGGCAGCACCTGCGGCAACACAATGCGCCGCAGCGTGGTGAAAGGCGAGGCCTGCAGCGACAGCGCCGCGTTTTCCACACCGGGGTCCAGCTTCTGCAGCGAGGTCCACACGGGGATCACCATGAAGGGCAGCATCACATGCACCAGGGCGATGACCACCGCGATCTCGGTGTAGAGCATCTTCACCGGGCCGATGCCAACGAGTTGCAGCGCGCCATTCACCAGCCCCTCGGGGCCCAGCAGCATGCTCCAGCCAAAAGCCCGCACCACCACCGACACCAGCAGCGGCGCGAGCACCACCAGCAGCAGGATGGAGCGCCACGGGTTGCCCATGCGGCTCAGGATGTAGGCCTCGGGTGCGCCGATCAGCACGCAGATCAGCGTGACCAGCCCCGCAATCCAGAACGTGCGCCAGAAGATCGTGTGGTAGTACGAATCGGTGAACACATGGGCGTAGTGCTCCAGCGTGAACTCGCCTGCCTTCACCCCTGTGGCCGGGTCAAACGCGTTGAACGACAGCACGGCAGTCAGGGCCAATGGCACCAGCAGCAGCACCGTGAACAGCAGCAGCGCCGGGCCCGACAGCCACCAGGGCGCGGCCTTTTTGTGCAGCAAGGTGGTGGCCAGGCTCATGGCGCCACCTCGGCGGCGGCGTCTTCGGCCTCCAGCTCGGCCATGGCGGTTTCATCGGCGGGCAGCAGGCGCATGCAGTGGTCGGGCCAGTCCACGCCCGTGCGCTCGCCCTCGGCCAGCGCAGCGCGGCCGTCATTGGGCACCAGCACCATCAGGTCGCCCACGGGGGTGCCCACACGGTACAGCCACTGGCTGCCCAGGAAGAACCGCTCGCACACCTGACCATCCATCCGGCCCTGCACGGCGGGCACCAGTTGCACTTTTTCAGGCCGCACGCTCAGCAGCACGGCGGCGCCGGGGCGGTAGCGGGCACCGTCCACCTCCATCGTGAGGGCGCTCACCTTCACCTGCGTCTGCGTGCCATTGGCATGCGTCACCTGACCGGGCAGCAGGTTGGCCTTGCCCACAAAGGTGGAGATGAAGCGCGTGCGCGGGTGCTCGTACACGCGGTGCGGGTGGTCGATCTGCGTGGCGCGGCCGGCCTCCATCACCACCACGCGGTCGCTGATGGACATGGCCTCGCTCTGGTCGTGCGTGACCATGATGGTGGTGGTGCCCACCTTGCGCTGAATCTGCCGCAGCTCAAACTGCATCTCCTCACGCAGCTTGGCGTCGAGGTTGGACAGGGGCTCGTCCAGCAGCAGCACGGGCGGCTCGATCACCAGCGCGCGTGCCAGTGCCACCCGCTGGCGCTGGCCGCCGGACAGCTCACGCGGGTAGCGCGTGGCATGCTTTTCCAGGTGCACCAGGGCCAGCGCCTGGGCCACGCGCTCGGCGCGCTCGGCCTTGGGCACCTTGCGCATCTCCAGCCCAAAGCTCACGTTGGCCGCCACCGTCATGTGCGGGAACAGCGCATAGCTCTGGAACACGATGCCCAGCCCGCGCGTGTTGGCCTTGGCGCGGGTGATGTCCTTGCCATCGAGCTCGATGCGCCCGCTGGTCACAGCCTCGAACCCCGCCACCATCTGCAGCGTGGTCGTCTTGCCGCAGCCCGACGGGCCCAGCAACGACACAAATTCACCCTTTTGCACCGTGAGGTTCATGGACTGCACCGCGCAGGTGCTGCCATAGAACTTGGTCACATCCGTGAGCTTGAGAAACGACATGGCGAAAGCCTTTCCGGTGGTGGCATCGCACGGGTTGCCTCGGGGCTGTGCGTGTCACCTGCTGTGGAGTTGCATGGATGGGCTGCGGGCCTTTGGTGTGCTTGCACCGGGGTGGTGCAAGTGCCGCACAAAGGATGGAACAACCGCTCGATTCAATTGAATCTATTGCAATAAACAAACCAGAATGCTTCGGGTATTCCATTAATCAGAATTTTTATTGAATTTATTCCGTTCAATGAAATATGATGCCTTCAGTTTGATCAACGAATTCCACAGGAGCGAGGTATGGAAGCCGCATCCACCGCCACCGGCGGCGTACCCCGAGTGTTTGCCGTCATCCGGGCCCTGTCGGCCGTGCAGGCCGAGGGCGGGCGAGTCACCCAATTGGCGCGTGCCGTGGGCCTGACGCAAGGCACCACGCACCGTTTGCTGCAATCGCTGGTGGCAGAGGGCATGGTCGAGCAGGACGAGCGCAGCAAGCTCTACCGCCTGAGCATGGACTTCTTCGCCCTGGCCGCCAAAGCGGGCAACCCAGGCGACCTGCGCACCCTGTGCCGCCCCGCGCTGCTGCGCCTGTGCGCAAGCCTGGGCGACAGCATCTTTCTCTTGGTGCGCAGCGGGTTCGATGCCGTGTGTCTAGACCGCAGCGAAGGCCCGTTCCCCATCCGCTCGTTCACCGGCGACATTGGTGGCCGCGTGGCGCTGGGCGTGGGGCAGGGCGCACTGGCCATCCTGGCGTTTTTGCCCGAGGCAGAGCGCGAAGAGGTCATCCGCTTCAACCTGTCGCGTGTTCGCGAATACGGCGTGTTTGACGAGGTCTATCTGCGCACCGAAATCGAGCGTGTGCGCCAACTGGGCTATGCGGGCCGCAATACTGGGTTGCTGGAAGGCATGGCTGGCGTGGCCGTACCCATTCTGGACCGCGAAGGGCGCGCGGTGGCGGCGCTGAGCGTGGGCACCATTTCTGCGCGGCTCAATGACGACCGGCTGCCCACCGTGGTGGAACTGCTCAAGCGCGAAGCTTTGGCAGTGGGGCCCAAGATCAATCCGTTTGATGTGACGCTGCGGCGGCCGGCACAAAGCCTGTCGAGCGTGCGCCCCGACCAGGCCATTCAGCCCGCGGGACAGGAGCAGAAGTAGGCGGCCTGAATCTCGGCCTGGGGGGCCTGGGGTGTGGTACTGCGAGTCGCACCTCTTCTATGCGAGATTCGGTGAGGGGCAGGCCCCAGCGGCCCATGGCCGTCTTCTTGATCCACAGGTAACCTAGGGCCAGAGCCGCATCCTTTGGGAGGGATGCAGCGCATACCCATGGAACCACCTTGCCGCATACATCACCCGCACCAACCTCCTTATCAGCTAAGCCGGACTTGCCCTACTGTTTTGGCCATCCCGTATCTCTGTCCACCAACGGCTGCATGACGTTGTGCGTCGCTAGTGCCCTCGCTTTCGTGTTGTTGTTGACGATGCCGGGCTGGGACCCGAGCCCGTGGACCGGGGCGTTGGCAGCAGTGCTGTTTGTGGGCGTGCAGTGGGCAGGATTGCGCGTCGCCGTGGGCCCAGACTGGGTTGCCCTGTTCAGACGCCCCCGCTGGCGCGACGTGGCGTTGGCATTGGCTGCCGTGCCACTGGTGTTGGGCTTGTCTGGGCTGGTGGCTGTGTATGGGCTTGGCATGTCGCACCTCAGTGCCAACGCCAGTGTGGATGCCGTTGCGGGCCTGACATCTGCACAACTGGTAGCGCTGTTTGCGCTGGTGGCTGTGCAATTGCTGGGTGAGGAGCTGGTCACTATTCTCCCGCTGCTGGCCACCGTCGCCTTGCTGCACCGCGTCGGCATGCCTGCCCGCTGGGCAATTGCTGTGGCGTGGGTGGCCACGGCGTTGCTGTTTGGTGCGCTGCACCTGCCCACCTACCAATGGCATGTCGGCCAGGCCTTGCTGGTCATCGGCACCGCGCGCCTGGTGCTGACTGCGGTATTTCTCTACACCCGCAATCTGTGGGCCAGCACCATCGCTCACATCGCTAACGACTGGGCGATCATGGCCTTTGCGCTGGCCTTTTCACGCAGCATGGGCCCCTGACTGGATGGGCCCAAGGCCTCAAGGAGTTGTTTGTGGACTTTCTCAAAATCCTCAAGTCGTTTGAAGACTTTGTGTATGAAGCCCTGATCTGGCTGGTGTTGTTGCCCAAGACCTTGTGGCGCATCGTGCGGCGCCCGCGCCAGATGGTCACTTATGTGCAGGCGGAGCAAGACCGCGAAGGCGATGACCGCTACGGCGATGCGATCAGCCCGCCGCTTTTGCTCATCCTGTGCGTGCTGGTGGCTCATGTGCTCGATCTGGCTCTGCGCAAGCAGGCAGCGCCTGCGATGGGCACGCTCGCGGGCGCGTTGCTGAAGTCCGAGGAGAACCTGCTGCTGTATCGCGCCATGGCTTTTGGCATCTGGTCGCTGGCCGGGGCTGTGTGGTATCTGCGCCATAGCCGCCAACCCATTCACCGTCTCAACCTGCGCAACCCGTTTTACGAGCAGTGCTACCTGGTCGCACCCTTTGCGCTGGCCGTGTCGATCAGCACGTCGCTGGCCCTGGTGGGCGGGGTGCTGTCTGCTGTCGGCGTGGGGCTGTTTCTGCTGGCGCTGCTGTGGTTTTGTATCGCCGAATGGCACTGGGTGCGCGAGCGCGCAGCCCTCGGCAAGGTACACGCGGCCGGGGTGGCCGGTGGGCTGGTGCTGGTGGGGCTTTTGGCCAATACCGGGTTGGGGTATGTGCTCCGACATCTTTGAGGGGTACGGGGTGGTGGCGCGGCGGTGAGGCCCACGGCGTTCCGCAGATGATGGGGTGATTGTTTCGGTCAGAGCACTGCGAGCGCCTGTTTGACCTGTGCGTAGGCATGGTTGTCCAGCACCTGGTTGTGGGCCGTCACGACCCGCTCAAAGGGCCAGCGTAATACGCGCTCTGCACTGCGGGCTGCGGCACGACGGTCACGCACCAGCGCGCGCACAGTGAGCGGGACGGCCAGTTGGCGCCGCACCCCGGTCAGCGTGGCATAGGCACGCGTGGACCAAGGCAGGTCCCCCGCCATCCACTGCAGCAGGTCCGTCACGATGAGCGTGGCCGAAGGTCGGTGGAACCATACCGACTCATTGCCTGCAGGAATGCCCTCAAAAGCCAGGTGCTCCAGGTCTGGCAGCCATTCGGGCACATCGGCTGCGGGCAGTTCGCGCAGTCTCCTGGCTGCCAGGTCTGGCCGCTTCTGGCCCAGTCCTTTGGGGCCATACACCCTGGCGTTCGGAAAGGTCTGGGTGCAAGGCGCCAGAAACAGGTGGTGCATCTTGTTCGGTGCCACGATGAAAGCCACCGTGCCAAGTGCCTGCAGCTGCTCCAGCAGTGAACTGCCTGGGGGCATTGGAATTGGTGAGTGGACGAGAAGCTGCTCTCCTGGCAGCCGCACCACCGTCATGCGCGTGGTGATGGGAAGTCCGTTGGCCTTGAAGGCGTGGGTGGCGTGCCAGAGATGGGTGTCGAGGGATTCAAGTTGCATG
The DNA here is from genome assembly GCF_007993815.1 of Acidovorax delafieldii. Lineage (GTDB taxonomy): Bacteria > Pseudomonadota > Gammaproteobacteria > Burkholderiales > Burkholderiaceae_C > Acidovorax > Acidovorax delafieldii. The sequence continues at coordinate 255,300 of NZ_VJWE01000013.1, read as the reverse complement.
ACGCGGGATGGTGCCCTGGCCCCGGGTGCGGCGTCTTGAACGAATTCGACATGCTGGTGGTCGCTGCCGCCGTCATCCTTTCCCCTACCTCTGCACTGCGCACTCCCCCACCACCCAATTCCTGAACGCCTTCACCAGCGGCGTCTGCGCCCGCGCTTCCGGGTACACAAGGTAATACGCATCGGTGCTGGTCAGCACATGGTCTGACAGCTCCACCAGGCTCCCGGCTGCCAGCTCCTGCTCGATCAAAAAGCGCGGCAGTAGCGCCGCGCCCAGGTGCGACACAGCAGCCTGCGCAATCATGGCGAAGTGTTCGGACTGGGGGCCGCGCAGGGCCAGGGCGGTGGGGGCGCCCACCAGCTCAAACCATTCGGCCCACTGCGTGGGGCGGGTGCTTTGCTGCAGCAGCACCACACGGGTTAGGTCTTGCGGGGTGTGGATGTGTTGGCGGTCGCGGTAGGTGGGGCTGCACACGGGCACGGTTTCTTCATGCATCAGGTATTCGCACACGGCGCCCGCCCAGTGCGGGGTGCCGAAGTGGATCGCTGCGTCGAACGGTGTGCCTGCAAAGTCAAACGGCTCGGTGCGGGCCGAGAAGTTGACCATGGCCTCGGGGTGCAGCGCCATGAAGCGTCCTAAGCGCGGGATGAGCCAGCGTGTGCCCAGCGTGGGCAGCACGGCCAGGTTGAGCAGGCCGTCGGTGCTGGAAAACGCCATGGCTTTTTGTGTGCTGGCCGACAGTTGCTGCAGCACGTTTTGCACGTCGGCTGCGTAGACGCGGCCTGCATCCGTCAGCACCACACGCTGGCGCACACGGTGGAAGAGGGCGGTGCCGATCTGCTCCTCCAACTGGCGGATCTGGCGCGACACGGCACTTTGGGTGAGGTGCAGCTCTTCGGCCGCGCGTGACACGCTTTGGTGCCGGGCAGCAGCCTCAAAGGCCAGCAGGTCGGCAGTGGAGGGAAGGAAGGCGCGGCGCAGCAGGGTCATGGTGGCAAATGGGGTCAATCATGCGCAGGGGGAATGAGCAGCTCTGTCAGGTTGTGCGTGGTTTTGGACTGTGGCGCTAGTACATCAAGCGTTGGTAGCTCTGCAATTTTCAGGCACTTCATGCTGATTTGTGATCAAGTAGTTCCATTTTTTTGCTATCCAGCACGGCGCGATTGGCGGATATTGGCGCATTGATCGCGCGTTTTCTCCCACGCTGCTTCCTTCTATTCGCCTCCACTCACCTTTGCGAGCCGCCATGTCTGCCACCCCTGCCGCCACCCCCCTTGTGTCCGAAGTCGATCAACTGCTGCAACGCCTGGGCGTGCCCCGCGCTGCGTACACGGGCGGCACGCTGGCGGCGCGCTCGCCCATCACGGGCGAGGTGCTGGCCCAGGTGCCGCAGCAAAGCGCGGCCGATGCCACGGCCGCCATCGGCCGCGCGCATGCGGCCTTTTTGGCGTGGCGCAATGTGCCCGCGCCGCGCCGGGGCGAGCTGGTGCGCCTGCTGGGCGAAGAGCTCCGTGCCGCCAAGGCCGACCTCGGGCTGCTGGTGACCATCGAGGCGGGCAAGATCCCGTCCGAAGGCTTGGGCGAGGTGCAGGAGATGATCGACATCTGCGACTTTGCCGTGGGCCTGTCGCGCCAGCTGTACGGCCTGACGATTGCCACCGAGCGCCCCGGCCATCGCATGATGGAAACGTGGCACCCGCTGGGCGTGTGCGGCGTGATCTCGGCCTTCAACTTCCCTGTGGCCGTGTGGTCGTGGAACGCCGCGCTGGCACTGGTGTGCGGAGATTCGGTGGTGTGGAAGCCGTCGGAAAAGACCCCGCTCACCGCCCTGGCCACGCATGCGATTGCACAGCGCGCTATTGCACGCTTTGGCACCGACGCACCCGAAGGCCTGCTGGAGCTGATCGTGGGCCAGCGCGACATTGGCGAGGTGCTGGTGGATGACGCCCGCGTGCCCGTGCTGTCAGCCACCGGCTCCACCGCCATGGGCCGCGCCGTGGGCCCGCGCCTGGCAGCGCGGTTTGCGCGCGGCATTCTGGAGCTGGGCGGCAACAACGCGGCCATCGTGGCTCCCACGGCTGATTTGGACCTGGCACTGCGCGGCATTGCCTTTGCCGCTATGGGCACGGCGGGCCAGCGCTGCACCACGCTGCGCCGCCTGTTTGTGCACGAAAGCATTTATGACCAACTGGTGCCCCAGTTGGCCAAGGTGTACGCCAACGTGCAGGTGGGCGATCCGCGCACCCCGGGCACGCTGGTGGGCCCGCTGATCGACCGCATGGCTTTTGACGGCATGCAAAAGGCGCTGGAGCAAAGCCGTGCGCTGGGTGCCACGGTGCACGGCGGAGGCCGCGTGGAAGGCATCGGTGGTGGCGAAGCGTATTACGTGCGCCCCGCACTGGTGGAGCTGCAAAAACATGAAGGGCCCGCGCTGCACGAAACCTTTGCGCCCATCCTGTACGTGGTGCGCTACAGCACCATTGACGAAGCCATTGCCATGAACAACGCCGTGGGTGCTGGCCTGTCTTCGTCCATCTTCACGCTCAACGTGCGCGAGGCCGAATTGTTCATGTCGGCAGCAGGCTCGGACTGCGGCATTGCCAACGTGAACATTGGCCCCAGCGGCGCCGAAATTGGCGGCGCGTTTGGCGGTGAGAAGGAAACGGGCGGCGGGCGCGAAGCGGGCTCAGACAGCTGGAAGGCCTACATGCGCCGGGCGACCAACACCATCAACTACTCCACTGCACTGCCGCTGGCGCAGGGCGTGACGTTTGACGTGTAACCCACGCGCTGGTTGCCCTGCTCATGTTGATCGCTAAGGAATCACACCCCATCGTCATCATTGGCGGTGGTGTCATCGGCAGTGCCATTGCGTACTTTCTCACGCTGCAGCAGCCGGACTGCGAGGTGGTGGTGGTCGAGCGCGATCCGACCTATGCACGTGCATCGTCGGCGCTGTCGGCCAGCTCCATCCGCCAGCAGTTCTCGACGGACATCAACATCCAGATCTCGGCCTTTGGCATCGGCTTTCTGCGCAACGTGGGCACGCTGCTGGCCTGCAACGGCGATGTGCCCGACATCGGTTTGCACGAAGGCGGCTACCTGTACTTGGCCACCCAGGCGGGCGAGGCCACGCTGCGCGAGAACCATGCACTGCAAAAGCAGTACGGTGCCGATGTGGCGCTGCTCAGCCCGCAGCAGCTGGCCGAGCGCTTCTCGTGGCTGGCACTGCAGGATGTGGCGCTGGGCTCGCTGGGCCTGTCGGGCGAGGGCTGGTTTGATGGCTACCTGCTGCTGACGGCGCTGCGCAAAAAGGCGCAGAGCCAGGGCGTGCGCTATGTGGCCGATGAGGCTGTGGGGCTGGACACTGCGGCCAGCGACGGCGTGTTGCATGTGAACGCAGTACGCCTGCAAAGCGGCGCCGTGCTGCCTTGCCGCTACGCTGTGAACGCCGGTGGCCCCTGGGCGGCAGCCATTGCGGGCTGGGCCGGAATTGATTTGCCCGTTCTGGGCAAGCGCCGCACGGTCTTCAACCTCGCCAGCCCGGCAGCGCTGCTGGGCTGCCCACTGCTCATCGACACCAGTGGCATCTGGCTGCGGCCCGAGGGCAAAGGCTTCATCTGTGGCTTTGCGCCCGATGCGGACAACGACGCCGACTTTGCCCCGCTCGAGCCCGAGTACGACGCGTTTGACAACCTCATCTGGCCCACGCTGGCCGATCGCATTCCTGGCTTTGAAGCGCTGCGCATGCAGGGCGCCTGGGCGGGCTACTACGAGATGAACACCTTTGACCACAACGCCATCGTGGGCCTGCACCCGGCGTGCGACAACCTGGTGTTTGCCAACGGCTTTTCGGGTCACGGGCTGCAGCAGTGCCCTGCCGTGGGCCGAGGCGTGGCCGAGCTGTTGCTTACGGGCAGCTACCAAAGCCTGGACCTGTCGCCGCTGTCCATCGAGCGCATTGCACGCAACGCACCACTGCTCGAAAAGAACGTGATCTGAGCACCATCGGTACCGCCAGTTTTTCCTCACCCCTTTCTCAACCCGCCAACCACAAAACATACGGAGACAACGACATGGCAATTTCCCGCAAGACCTTCACTGCGATCGCTGCAGGCTTGGCCCTGGCCTGCATGGCCACCGCCCCCGCGCAGGCGCAGACGGTCACCCAGCCCACGCTGGAGAAGATCAAGGCCAGCGGCAAGGCCGTGCTGGGCGTGCGCGAGACCTCGCCGCCCATGGCCTATGCGCTGGGCGCGAATGAAAAATACGTGGGCTACCACGTCGAGCTGTGCGAGCGCGTGCTCAAGGAGATCGCGCCCGACGCCAAGCTCGAATACATGGCTGTGACGGCGCAAAACACCCTGCCGCTGGTGCAAAACGGCACGCTGGACATCGGCTGCGGCCCCACCACCAACAACACTGCGCGCCAGCAGCAGGTAGCGTTTGCGGTGACCACCTACGTGAGCGAAGTACGCATGGCGGTGCGCAAGGATTCGGACCTGAAGTCCATCAGCCAGCTCGCAGGCCGCACCATTGCGGCATCCACCGGCACCACCGCCGTGCAGCTGCTGCGCAAGCAAGAGCGCGCGCTGGGTGGCGCGCCCATCAAGACTGTGCTGGGCAAGGACCACCATGAGAGCTTCTTGCTGCTCGAAACAGGCCGCGCCGACGCTTTTGTGCTCGATGACAACCTGCTGGCCGGGATGATTGCCAACTCCAAAGACCCCTCGGCCTACCGCATCGTGGGCGAGCCCTTGGGCGCCGAGCCGATTGCACTGCTGTTCCGCAAGGACGACCCGACCTTCAAGGCTGCGGTGGATGGTGTGCTGACCAAGCTGATGCAAAGCGGCGAGATGGAAAAGATCTACACCAAGTGGTTTGTAAACCCCATCCCGCCCAAGAACATGAGCCTGAACCTTCCACTGGGCACCACGCTGCGCCAGCTGTTCGCCACCCCCAACGACAAGCCCCTGGAGACTTACCAGCAATGAACGCTCCCATCCCCGCCACGGCCTTCCGCGCGGCCGACCGCCTCGGCGCCATCGGCGTCTCGGAAATCGTGCGCCTGACGCAAGAGGCCAACCAGCTCAAGCGCCAGGGCCAGCCCGTGATCGTGCTGGGCCTGGGCGAGCCCGACTTCAACACGCCCGCGCACATCCTGGAGGCCGCGCAGCAGGCCATGGCGCGGGGGGAGACGCACTACACGGTGCTGGACGGCACGGCTGAGCTGAAAGCCGCCATCCAGCACAAGTTCAAGCACGACAACGGGCTGGACTTTCAGCTCAACGAGATCACCGCAGGCGCGGGTGCCAAGCAGATCCTCTACAACGCGCTGATGGCCTCGGTGAACCCTGGCGACGAGGTGATCCTGCCCGCGCCGTACTGGACCTCGTATGCCGACATGGTGCTGATTGCAGGCGGTGTACCCGTGGTGGTGCCCTGCACCGAGGCCAACGGCTTTCGTATCACGCCCGAGCAGCTGGAGGCGGCCATCACGCCGCGCACGCGCTGGGTGTTCATCAACTCGCCCTCCAACCCCAGCGGGGCCGCCTACAGTGCCGAGCAGCTGCTGCCCGTGCTGGAAGTGGTGGAGCGCCACCCGCAGGTGTGGCTGCTGGCGGACGACATCTACGAACACATCCTGTACGACGGCCGCGCTTTTGCCACGCCCGCCGCCGTGCTGCCCTCGCTGCGCGATCGCACGCTGACGGTGAACGGTGTCTCCAAGTCGTATGCCATGACGGGCTGGCGCCTGGGCTACGGCGCAGGCCCCAAGGCACTGATTGCAGCCATGGCCGTGGTGCAGAGCCAGGCCACGTCCTGCCCGTCGTCCATCAGCCAGGCGGCTGCCGTGGCGGCGCTGACGGGGCCGCAAGACGTGGTGCGCGAGCGCTGCCAAGCGTTCCAGGACCGGCGTGACCTGGTGGTGGCCGCACTCAATGCATCGCCCGGCCTGCGCTGCCGTGTGCCGGAGGGCGCGTTCTACACCTTTGCCAGCTGCGAAGGTGTGCTGGGCCGCACCACGCCGGGCGGCATGCTGCTGCGCACCGATGCCGACTTCTGCGCCTACCTTCTGCGCGAACACCATGTCGCCGTGGTGCCTGGCGGGGTGCTGGGGCTGGCGCCATACTTCCGCATCTCGTACGCCGCCTCTACCGCCGATTTGCAAGAGGCCTGCGCACGCATCCAGCGCGCATGCCAGGCCCTGTTCTGAATTTTTGATCCGATACCGTTGATATGAACACGACCTCCCTCACCCCCCGCACCGGCGGCCAGATCCTGGTGCAGCAGCTCATCACCCATGGTGTGAAGCAGCTCTTTTGCGTGCCCGGCGAAAGCTACCTGGCCGTGCTCGATGCCCTGCACGATGCCGACATCGGCGTGACCGTGTGCCGTCAGGAGGGCGGGGCGGCCATGATGGCCGAGGCGCAGGGCAAGCTCACCGGCCAGCCCGGCATCTGCTTTGTGACGCGCGGGCCCGGCGCCACCAATGCATCGGCCGGTGTGCACATTGCCCACCAGGATTCGACCCCCATGATCCTGTTCGTAGGCCAGGTGGCACGCGGTGCCGTGGGGCGCGAGGCGTTTCAGGAGCTGGACTACAGCGCGGTGTTCGGCACCATGGCCAAGTGGGTGGTGCAGATTGACGACCCGGCGCGCGTGCCGGAGCTGATCTCGCGCGCCTTCCATGTCGCCACCTCGGGCCGCCCTGGCCCCGTGGTGGTGGCGCTGCCCGAGGACATGCTGACCGAGGCCGCCACTGTGGCCGATGCATTGCCCTACCAGGTGACGGAGACCCACCCTGGCACTGCGCAAATGGCCGAGCTGGCACAGCGCCTGCAAGCCGCCAAAAATCCCGTGGCCATCCTGGGTGGCAGCCGCTGGTCCGAGCAGGCGGTGCGCGAGTTCACCGCGTTTGCCGAAGCGTGGTCGATTCCCGTGTACTGCTCGTTCCGCCGCCAGATGCTGTTCCCGGCCACACATGCCTGCTACGGCGGTGACCTGGGCCTGGGCGTCAACCCCAAGCTGCTGGCGCGCATCAAGGCGTCGGACCTGGTGCTGGTGGTGGGCGGGCGTCTGTCTGAAGTACCCTCGCAGGGCTATGAGCTGTTCGACATTCCCACCCCCGCGCAGCCCCTGGTGCATGTGCATGCCGATGCGGATGAACTGGGCAAGCTGTATCGCCCCACCCAGGCCATCCACGCCACGCCACAGGCTTTCACAGCTGCATTGAATTCTGTGCGGCCCACGGCGGCAGTGCCCTGGAAGGCGCACGCTGAAGCGGCCCATGCCGAGTACCTGGCCTGGAGCGACACGGCGCCCATCCGCATCCCTGGCAACCTGCAAATGGGCCAGGTGATGCAGCACCTCAAGGAAGTGCTTCCCGCCGATACGATCTTCTGCAACGGCGCAGGCAACTTTGCCACGTGGATTCACCGCTTCTGGCCCTTCACCACCTACGCGAGCCAGCTGGCGCCCACCAGCGGGTCAATGGGCTACGGTCTGCCCGCAGGCGTGGGCGGCAAGCGCTTGTGGCCGCAGCGCGAGGTGGTGATCTTTGCGGGTGACGGAGACTTCCTAATGCACGGTCAGGAGTTTGCAACCGCCGTGCAGTACGGCCTGCCCATCCTCGTGGTGCTGCTGGACAACGCCATGTACGGCACCATCCGCATGCACCAAGAGCGCGAGTACCCCGGCCGCATCAGCGCCACGCAGCTCAAGAATCCTGACTTCAAGGCCTACGCGCAGGCCTTTGGGGGCCACGGCGAGCGGGTGGAGCGCACCGAAGACTTCGCCCCTGCACTCTCCCGCGCCCGTGCCAGCGGCCTGCCCAGCGTGCTGCACTGCCTGATCGACCCCGAGGCGATCACGCCCACCGGCACGCTGCAGGGCATTCGCAGTGCAGCACTCTCCAAGAAGTAGGCCACCGTCTCGTACTTAGGCGCTCAGCCGGTCACGCGGGCGCCGCCCGACTGCCGCAGGGTCTGCACCAGCAGGTTCTGCAGGCTGTCCACCGCCTTGGAGCCGCGCGATGCGCGGCTGCGGTACACGGCCACCTCCATAGGGGCCAGTGGCCCCAGGCCTTGCTCGGTGCCGAGCACCTGCAGCTGCGATGGCACGCTGCAGTGGGTGAGGGCGGCCACGGCCAGGCCATTCCACCGCTGCAATTTGCCCGGCCAGGCTGGAGCTGTGATAGACCACCTTGTAGCGGCGCCCCTGCTGCGCCAGCGCGTGGATGGCGCCGCGCCGCGCCAGGCTGGCCGATTCGTACACCGCAATCGGCAGCGGGTCACGCCTCCACAACTCGAACTGCGCCGACCCCACCCACACCATGGGCTCATGGAACAGCAGCGTGCCCCGGCGTGCGTGATCGCGCGAGATCAGGGCCAGGTCCAGGTCGCCATTGGCTACACGCGGGATGAGTGCGGTGGACTGCTCGCAGTCCAGCTCAATCTCCACCGCACTGTGACGGGGCGCAAAGCGCTTGAGCACGGGCGTGAGGTAGCGCGCTGCGTAGTCATCCGGCACCCCCAGCCGCACCCGGCCTGTGAGGGCGTCGCCGTTCAGTGCGTCATGTGCTTCTGCGTGCAGTTCCAGAATGCGGCGCGCATAGCCCAGCAGGGTTTCACCCTCGGGCGTGAGGTGCTGCTTGCGGGCATCGCGCTCCAGCAGGCGGTGGCCTACAGCGTCTTCGAGCTTCTTGAGCTGCATGCTGACCGCCGACTGGGACCGGTGCACCTCGGCCGCCGCGCCGGAGAGCGAGCCTGCATCCACCACAGCCACCAGACACTGAAGCCAATCGAATTGCAAATCGCGGTAGCTCATGGATTGCCCCAGTGATGATGTATTCGATGATCGAATGGTTGGTGTGTAAATTATGCGCTTTGGATTGCAAAGACTGGCAGCCACACTGCGGGCATGCAGCAGTCTTCCTCTACCGTTTCAGGCACATCCGCACCCGTGGTTCCAGCGTCCGCTTCACCTGTGGCTGTTGCCCACGTGCTGCCGGATGCCCGCCGGCTGGATGGCTGGGTCGCCTTCGTGCTGGGCAACGCGCTGCTGGGCACCATCGGCGTGTTTGTGCACGAGGCGCAGGCGGCGCCGTTGACGGTGACGTGGTTCCGGTGCGCGTTTGGCCTCATCGGGCTCACGTTGTGGATGGCCTGGCGCAACCAGTCTTGGTCGGCACTTCGGCGGGGGCTCTGGGTGGGCTGGGCTGCTTTGCCGTGGGTGTTGCTTCTCAGCGGGCTCATGTTGGCGAGCTGGTGGCTGTTTTTCACCGCGATCCAGCAGGTGCCCACCGGGGTGGCGGTGGTGCTGTTCCATGTGCAACCGCTGTGGGTGTTGCTGCTGGGGGCTTGGTGGTTGAAAGAGTCCGTGCCCGGGCAGCGCGTGGTGTCGGTGCTGGTCGCCATGGTGGGGCTGGTCCTGGCCACGGGGGTTGCGGAGGGGTTGACTCCATCGGGCGGTAGCCACGCGCCAGGCTACTGGGTGGGCGTGGGCCTGTGCCTGATCGGTGCGCTGTGCACAGCCACCGTCACCGTGGTCGCCAAGCGCTTGGGGGTGTTGCCGCTGGGGACCTTGGCGTGGTGGCAATGTGCGCTGGGTGCGGCCGTGCTGTGGGTGGCCCCCGTAGGGCACGGTTGGCCTGCCTGGGGTGTCTCCTGGGCATGGCTGGCTGGGCTGGGCCTGATCCACACCGGCTTGGCGTATACCTTGATGTACGCAGGCATGTCCCGTCTGGCGACGGCCCGGGTGGCGGTACTGCAGTTTGCTTACCCCACGGTCGCCATCGTGGTGGACTGGTTGTACTTTCAGCACACCTTGGGCGGTTGGCAGCTGGGGGGGATGGTGCTGATGCTGATTTCTATGGGTTTTGGTCAGAAGCTTGGGCGAGGTCCATAGCCCACATCTGCTACCCATAGAGTGGATTGGGAGCTAGCAGTTATTGTTGGCGAACTGGTGGCGCTAGTCTCGGCCAAAGAGGTCTCGGGTGTAGACCTTGTGCACCACGTCGTTGAGGACATCTGTAATTCGATTGGCGAGGATGACATCGCAGCAGCGCTTGAAGGTGTCGAGATCATGCTCCACTCGGAAATGAAGGAAGTCTGCTGCATTCAAGTTCGGTTCGTAGACAAGTATTTCAACTCCTCGATCCTGTAAATGCATCATTACCCCTTGGATGCTGGATGTGCGGAAGTTTCCCGATCCTTGCTTGTGGATCAGCCGAAATATTCCCACCCTCTGCGGGTCGCGTTGCATGATGCGCTCAGCAATGAAATGTTGCCGTGCAACATTGGAGCGTACGATGGCACTGATCAGGTGTTGAGGGATACCGTCGAATTGGGCCTGCAGCTGTTGGGTGTCTTTAGGCAGGCAGTACCCGCCGTAGCCAAACGATGGGTTGTTGTAGTGCCCGCCAATGCGAGGGTCGGCGCACACGCCTTCGACGATCTGCCGCGTGTTGAGCTCGTGGGTTTCAGCAAAACTGTCAAGTTCATTGAAGTACGCCACACGCATCGCCAAATAGGCATTGGCAAAAAGCTTGATCGACTCTGCTTCTCTGGCGTTGGTGAACAACACGGGGACTTCTTTGGAGCGCGCGCCTTCCAATAGAAGACCTGCAAGAGTCTGTGCTCGTTCCGAGCGCTCACCCACAACGATACGTGAGGGGTTGAGCGTGTCATGCAGAGCTTGGCCCTCCCGCAGAAACTCTGGACAGAAAACCAGCTGATTGGTACCCCAACGGGTCTTTGCGTTCTCAGTAAATCCTACTGGCACGGTTGAGCGAATCACGATCACCGCATTGGGTTGGATCGCCAATACGCTCTGTATGACAGCATCCACAGAGGCAGTGTCGAAAGTGCCGGTCTTCTGATCAAAGTCTGTGGGCGTTGCCACGATCACATAGTCTGCTCGCTCATAGGCTGCTTGCTGGCTTAGTGTGGCCTCTAGGCGCAACGACGTGTCGCTCAAATACTGTTGGATATCGGGGTCGCAGAAGGGCGATATCCGGTCAGAAACTTGCTGTACTTTGTCTGGTGCGATATCGATCAATACAACATCGTGGTGTTGCGCAAGCAACACGGCCACGGAAAGACCAACATACCCGATTCCAGCGACAGCTATTTTCATGGGACCTTGAGAGGCGGAGGATGTACCCGGGTGGGTAGTACCCGCAGAGTGCGCTGCAGGTGTCCTTACCTCAGCGCAGCGAAGATTTTGTTGTCCGTTGCCTGCGCGTCGGTATCCATCATCATGTAGATCCCAGCAACGGTAGGCACTGATAATTATGCAGTTCACTTGCTCATTGCATTCCGCCTTCGTTCCTGCAAGGTTTCCATGGTCTCCAAACGCATTCTTGTTACTGGTGGTGCTGGCTTTTTGGGTTCCCACTTGTGTGAGCGATTGCTGCGTTCTGGGTGTCACGTCCTCTGCATGGATTCGTTCCTGACGGGATCGCATGCGAATGTCGCCTCATTTTTGGCGCACCGGAACTTTGCACTGATAACGCACGACATCGCACAACCGTTGCCAGCCGGGATGGAGGTTGATGAAATTTACAACCTTGCTTGTCCGGCATCGCCTCCGCATTACCAGGCCGATCCGTTGCATACCGTCAAAACCTCCGTGTACGGGGCTATCCATCTGCTCGAACTCGCCCAGCGGTGTGGCGCGCGCATTTTGCAAGCGTCTACCAGCGAGGTCTATGGTGATCCTGAGGTCAGTCCACAGACCGAGGCGTACTGGGGCCATGTCAATCCCTTGGGGCCAAGGGCTTGTTACGACGAGGGAAAGCGCTGCGCTGAAACCCTGTTTTTCGATTTCCATCGCCGTCACGGAGTGGCCATCAAGGTAGCGAGAATCTTCAACACGTATGGACCTCGCATGCAGCCAGATGACGGGAGAGTGGTGAGCAACTTCATCGTGCAAGCGTTGCGTGGCGATTCCCTAACGGTGTACGGTGATGGCTCGCAGACGCGATCGTTTTGCTACGTTGATGACCTGATCGAAGGGCTGCTCGCATTGATGGCAAGCCCGCTGGAGGTAACCGGACCCATCAATCTGGGCAATCCCACCGAGCTTTCCATGTGTGAGCTTGCGGATCGTGTACTGACGTTGACGGGGGCGTGCACCGCGGTGGACTTTCGTCCTTTGCCCCAAGATGATCCCCGCCAGAGGCGTCCGGACATTACGCGCGCCAAGCACGTACTGGGTTGGGAGCCCACAGTGCCTCTGTCCGTTGGGTTGGAAAAGACGGTGGACTATTTTCGGCAACTTTTGTCAGCCACCTCAACCACTTCTGTGGATGGCGTTGTTCAAGTAATGCGTGAGGAAGGTGCGTCATGAAAGTTGCTGTCATCACGCCTTATTTCAAAGAGTCTGAGGCGGTATTGCGTCGCGGAATGGACAGCGTGCAGAGGCAAACCTATCGAAATTTTGTGCACTACATGGTGGCCGATGGTCATCCCAGGCCTGAGGTGATGGAGGGGTATGAGCGCGTAGTGGCAGTTAATTTGCCCAGTGCGCATGCAGACTATGGGTGCACTCCGCGAAGCGTAGGCGCTTTGCTGGCACTGAACGAAGGGGCGGACGTGGCTTGCTTTCTCGACGCAGATAACTTGTTCGAGCCCGAGCACCTGGAAAGCCTAGTGTCTGCCTATCAGCGTGCGATAGATGATGGCGTTCCACTCGATGCCGTTTTTGGGTCCCGGTACATTTTTTTGCCGGGGCATGAACACTTGCGCTTGGTGTCGCAAGAGGATGTTTCGCGGCAGCATGTCGATACCAGCTGCATGTCCTTTCATCGTTCAGCCGCATTCGTGTGGACCCTTTGGGGGATGATTCCACGCGCTGCAACGCCCAAGTGCGACCGGCTCATGTTCGACCTTGTTCGTGCGCATCGTTTGCGAATGGAATGGACTGGCCGCTGGACGGTGCTTTACGAATCCAACTGGAGCTACGATTATCAGCAGGCGGGGTTACCGATTCCCGATCATGGATTGCATGACGCGACTCTGACCGACGTTCAACTGCCGTCAGACGAGATGTTGGCGCGGCTTCGGATTCGGCTCCAGGTTGCAGGCGCTGCCTGATTTATTGGCAGGTGTGCAAGTGATGATCGCCGTTGTGCAGCCATGGCCGTCCTTCTCTGTGCTATCGACGATCAAGCACTGAGATGGATCACATGATGTCGTTGCGCCGCATCGCGCACCTGGACATGGACGCGTTCTTTGCGTCCGTGGAGTTGCTGCGCTACCCGCAACTCAAAGGCTTGCCTGTGGTGATCGGTGGCGGGCGGCGCAAGGTGGACGAGCTGCTGCTGCGCGGGCCAGACGGCACCGAGGAGCGCGAGCGGCGCTTCATACCGGTGGAAGACTTTCCGCTGCTCAAGGACTACGTGGGCCGGGGCGTGATCACCACGGCCACTTACCCCGCACGGCAGTTCGGCGTGGGCTCGGCCATGGGCATGATGAAGGCCGCCAAGCTGTGCCCGCAGGCCATCGTGCTGCCGGTGGATTTTGACGAGGTGCGACGCTTTTCGCGCCTGTTCAAGAGCACCATCACCGAGATCGCACCGGTGATGCAGGACCGGGGGGTGGACGAGGTGTACATCGACTTCACCGACGTGCCCGGCGGCCAGCGCGAAGGCGGGCGGGTGCTGGCGCGGCTCATCCAGAAAAGCATCTTTGATAGGACCGGGCTGACCTGCTCGATCGGCGTGGCGCCCAACCGGCTGCTGGCCAAGATGGCCAGCGAGTTCAACAAGCCCAACGGCATCTCCATCGTTTACGAGGAAGACCTGCAGAGCAAGATCTGGCCTCTGAACGTGCGCAAGATCAACGGCATCGGTCCCAAGGCGGGCGAGAAGCTGGCGCGGCTGGGCATTGAAACCATCGGACAGCTTGCCGCGCAGGATGAGCAGTGGCTGATGGGCCACTTTGGCAAATCCACCGGCGCCTGGATGCACCGCGTGGCCTGGGGCCGCGACGACAGCCCGGTGGTGACCGAGAGCGAGCCAGTGAGCATGAGCCGCGAGACCACCTTCGACCGCGACCTGCATGCGGTGCGTGACCGGGCCGAGCTGGGCACCATTTTTACCGACCTGTGCATGCGGCTGGCCGAAGATCTGCAGCGCAAGGGCTATGTGGCGCGCACCATCGGTATCAAGCTGCGCTATGACGACTTCAAGATCGCGACGCGTGACCATACCGCCAACAGCTACACCGCCGACGGGGCGACCATCCGGCAGCTGGCCGGGCAATGCCTCAAGCGCGTGCCGCTGGACAAGCGCCTGCGGCTGCTCGGCGTGCGGGCCAGCACACTGGCGCGGCGGGGGGAAGAACCAGCGCCAGAGCCGCGTGCCACAGCGGCCGCAGAGGGGCGTCGGCGCGGGCCTCGGGCAGAGGCGACCATGGAAACCGGGCAGCTTTTTTGATTGAGGCTGCGGATTTCCAAAAGGCGGTGAGCAGGCTTTCAGTGTTTGCGCTTTGAGGGGCGTGGGGAGGCACCTTTTTGGGGCAAAGCAGGGGAGGGAGCAGTTAGACTTGATTCGTATCAAGCGGTTACATACAACACGCCAGAAAAAGCCGCGCCGCCTGCCCCTGCCGCAGGCCCTTCAGGAGCCTCGAATGCGCATCAACCTGCCAGTGACCCAGCAGAATTTTGACTACCCCGGTGATGAGCTGCTGGTGTCCAGCACCAACACCAAGGGCGAGATCACGCACTGCAACCCGGCGTTTGTGCGCGTCAGTGGCTACAGCTACGACGAGCTCATCGGCCAGCCGCACAACATCATTCGCCACCCCGACATGCCGGCCGAGGCCTACAAGGACATGTGGCGCACCATTGGCCGGGGCGAGCCCTGGACGGGCTTGGTCAAGAACCGCCGCAAGAACGGCGACCACTACTGGGTGCGAGCCAACGTCACCCCCATCATGGAGGGCGGCAAGCCACGCGCTTATATGTCGGTGCGCACCAAGCCCAGTGCGGCCGAGATGGTGGCCGCCGAGGCCCTGTATGCCCAGATGCGCAGCGAGGCGGCTTCGGGCGCAAGCAGCTTCTACCTGGACTCGGGCAACGTGCGCTACCGGGGAGTGCGTGGCTGGCAGCAGCGCCTGGCGCAGATGGCGCTGCTGCCCCGCATGGCGATCCTGCTGCTGATGACGGTGCTGCTGGCCTTGTTGCCCGACGTGATGGGGCTGCAAGGCACCACCGCCTGGGTGGCCCGCCTGGTGCTGCTGTTGCTGGGGGCGGGGTGGACGCTGTGGCGCTTTCAGGCCACGGTGCTTCAGGGCGTGCACGATGCCACCCGCTTCGCGTCCGACATCTCGGCCTGCAACCTTGCCACGTCGGTGGGCACCGACTACCCCCAACCCCTGGGCGCGCTGATGCAGCGCCTGCAGCAGACCCAGGTCAACCTGCGCGCCGTGGTGGGCGACGTGCGCACCGAGGTGCGCAATTTCATCGAATCGGCCGACGAAATCGCACGCGGCGGCATGGACCTGTCGGCCCGCACCGAGTCGCAGGCAAGCAGCCTGGAAGAAACTGCCGCTGCGATGGAGCAACTGGCCAGCACGGTGCTGCAGACGTCGGAGACAGCGGCCAAGGTGTCGCACGAGAGCGCACAGAGCAGCGACATCGCCACGCGCGGTGGCCAGGCGGTGCAGGAGGTGGGGGCGGCCATGCAGCAGATGAAGCTGTCGTCCACCAAGATCAGCGAGATCGTGGGCGTGATCGAGGGCATTGCCTTCCAGACCAACCTGCTGGCGCTCAATGCCGCCGTGGAGGCGGCCCGTGCAGGCGAGCAGGGCCGGGGCTTTGCGGTGGTGGCGGGCGAGGTGCGGGCCCTGGCGCAACGCAGCGCCAGCTCGGCCAAGGAGATCAGCGGCCTGATCGGCGTCACGGTGAACCAGATCGCCAGCGGCGCGCAGCAGATGGACCATGCGGGCACCACCATCGAGGGCGTCGTGCACGCCGTGGAGCGCGTGAGCACGCTGGTCCAGCAGATCAGCAGCGCCACCAAGGAGCAGTCGCAGGGCATTGCCCAGGTCAACGAGGCGGTGACGCAGCTCGACACCGTGACGCAGCAGAACGCCGCGCTGGTGGAGGAGTCGGCCGCCGCCGCCCAGGGCCTCAAGGAAAGCGCGGTGTCGCTGGGCCGCTCGGTGGATGTGTTCCGGCTGGGGTGAGCGGCGCTGCAACGAGCCGCCAAGGAATACTCGCACCTTGACGAATTCTTACTCGTAACTTACAGTGATTTTCCCGTTTTCCGGGAGATCACCATGACCCTCGACGAGCTGCAGCGCATCAAGCAGTGGCATGTGGCGCACAAGGCCGACCACCCGCTCGAATACCACCTGTGGGACCTGGTGCTGACGGTCTGGATGCTGGGCTGGGTGGGCTGGTTTCCCATCTGCGCTTTTGGCGAGCCCTGCGCCGCGCCGGTCTGCCTGATCGGCATTTTTGTCCCCAGCCTGTACGTTGCCTGGCGTACCCGCGCGCACCTGCGCCACACCCTGCGGTGCGACTGGATCGATGCGCGCAACTGACGGATGCGGTCGGTTGACGGGTGGCGGGGGCAGGCCTACTGCCGGGCAGTGCGCACGTTGCGCGGCAGGGCCTGCGGGTGGCTGGTGCGCAGGGGGTTGATGTCCAGCCCGCCCCGGCGCGTGTAGCGCGCATACACCGTGAGCTTGATGGGTTTGCAGCGTGTCCACACGTCCATGAAGATGCGCTCCACACACTGCTCATGGAACTCGTTGTGGTTGCGAAAGCTCACCAGGTACTGCAGCAGCCCTTCCTGGTTGATCTGCGGGCCGCTGTAGCTGATCTGCACGCTGCCCCAGTCGGGCTGGCCGGTCACCAGGCAGTTGCTCTTGAGCAGGTTGCTGGTGAGGGTTTCGGTCACGGGCGCTTCGTTGAATGTGGCCGTCAGCAGGTCGGGCGCGGGCTGGTAGCGCGTGCATTCCACGTCCAGCCGGTCCAGGCTCAGGCCATCCAGCTCATGCACGGGCTCCTGGTCGAACAGCTCGGGTGCGATGAGCTTCACGCCCACGGTGGCGGGGTGGTCGGCGCCACGCCATACGGCTTCGCTGATGTCGGCGCGGATGCGGGCCTGCACCTCGGCCGCATCGGCAAAGCGGGTGTTGTTGAAGCTGTTGAGATACAGCTTGAACGACTTGCTCTCGACGATGTTGGGCGTCTCGCAGGGCACGGTGATGTGCGCCAGCGCCACCTGCGGCTTGCCACGCGCATTCAGCCAGGACAGCTCGAACGCCGTCCACAGGTCGGCCCCGAAGAAGGGCGCCGAGCCGGTGATGCCGATCTCGGCCCGCTTGCCCGCGCGGGGGATGGGGAACAGCAGCGAGGCGTCGTACTGGTCCACGTAGGCCGATGCCTTGCCGAGTTGGGATTGTTCTGGCGTGTTCATGGCCTGGTCTTTCGGGTGTGTGGGTTCCAAGGGGGTCTGTGCTATTGCTACTATTTTTATAGCTGCTGGCGCGTGTTCGACTAGCGCATGCCGGGGTTTTTACCGAAATTCCCGCTCACGCAGCCATTTGGTGGCAATCCATTTGTCCCCGGCGATCACGGGGGCGCCGCCATGCAGGGTGCGGGTGGACGGGTGCGGGCGCTCGTAGCTGAAGAACACCGCGTTGCCACGCTGCGGCGCCACCTCCAGGTGCACGTCGGGGAAGGTGGTGCCGCCGCCTTTGTCAGGTGTGTTCAGGTACATCACCAGCGTGCCCACGCGCTGGCCGCCGCGCTGGATGATGCTGGGCGTGCCGGGCTCGGCGGGGTCGAAGTAGTCGTAGTGCGGCTTGTATTCGGCGCCGGGGCGGTAGTGCAGCACCTGCAGGCCTTCGCCGTTTTCGATGGGCCAGTGGAGCAGGCGCGCAATGCGCTCCTCGATGCGCTGGATCAGGGGACTTTGCCCGCGCTGGAAGAACATGCCGTCGCTGGTGCGGTCGGCATTGATCTCTTCGCCCCCGGTCTTGGTGGCCACGGTGAGCGAGCGTGCCATGCGGGGCTCTGCAGCGGCTATCAGTGCATCGCACTCCTCAGGCGACAGCAGGTTGCCAAACACCACGATGCGCGGCTGTGCCATGGCCAGCAGCACATTCACGGTGCGGTCTCCGCAGTCCACCTGGGCGGGGGATTCATCCAGCCGGGGCTCGGGCACCCGCACGGCCGAGGGCAGGCCCTGCTGCACAGCCAGGTCGTTCAGGTGCTCCTGCAGCGTGATCTCCAGCGCATCCGCCGCCACGTCTTCGTCCCAGCCTGCGTCACGCATGGACTGCAGCACCACGGGCGCAGCGTAGCCCGCCTGGGCCTGCTCGATGATCCAGCGGCGCAACTCGGGGGTGATGGCCTGCCGCGCTGCGCTGGCGTGCTGGGTGGTGGTGCTGTCCGGGTGCTGGTCAGAACGCGATGCCATGGCGGTCCTTCAACAAGAGCAGGGTGGTGGGCGGATTTATGCGGAGGGCGGAGTCTTGCGCCGGAAGACCAGGCGCTCGGGCTCGGATGATGCCGGGGCAAAGGCATAGCCGTCCAGGTCAAACCCTTCGAGCTGGTGGGGCGTGGCAAGGCGGTGGGTGATGGCATAGCGAGCCATCAGGCCGCGTGCGCGCTTGGCAAAGAAGCTGATGATCTTGTAGTTGCCGCCCTTCCAGTCCTCGAACACGCATTCGATCACGCGGGCCTTGAGTGCCTTGCGGTCCACGGCCTTGAAGTATTCCTGCGAGGCGAGGTTGATCACCACCGGCGTGGTGTCGGCGCGCAGCCGGGTGTTCAGGTGCTCGGCAATCTGGCGGCCCCAGAACTGGTACAGGTTGCTGCCTGCCTCGGTGGCCAGGCGCGTGCCCATCTCCAGGCGATAGGGCTGCATGCGGTCCAGCGGCCGCAGCACGCCATACAGGCCACTGAGGATGGCGACATGGCTCTGGGCCCAGTCCAGGTCGTCAGCGCTCAGGCTGCGGGCTTGCAGCCCCTCGTACACGTCGCCATTGAAGGCCAGCACCGCCTGGCGCGAGTTGTGGGCCGTGAAGCGGGGGCGCCAGGCCTGGTAACGCGCCACGTTCAGCGCCGCGAGCGTGTCGCTCAGTTCCATCAGCGACGCGATCTGCTGCGGCGACTGCTCCCGCAGGACTTCGATCAGGGCCGTGGACTGCGGCACAAACTGGGGCGTGGTGTGCGGCAGGCCTTCGGGAACGGGCGTGTCGTAGTCGAGCGATTTGGCGGGAGACAGCAGGAACAGCATGGGGGCAAAGGGTCCGTGGATCTCGGGGGTGAAGTGTGGCCTGGAAAGCGCGGGTTGCTGGCTGCGCCAGCGGCCTGAAATGGTACCTGCTGGACGACCGTCTTCTGTCGCTTGCGGGTATTGGCGCCCAGCACGGTGCTTGCTCAGTTGCCCAAAAAAAAGAAGGCGGCCTGAGCCGCCTTCTTTGCGTGGGCTGCGGCCCTGAGGGCAGCAGCCATTGCAGCGCATCAGGCTGCTGGGGGCTGCTCAAACGGCAGCGCCATGGCCGACAGGTCGCGGCGGGTTTCCACCAGCACCAGCGGACCTTCGTCCAGCACCACCGCAGGGGGGCGCTCACGGGGCACGCGGATGGGCTTGGGCTCGGCAGCGATGGCGGCCTGCACGGCAGCGATCTTGTCCGCGTCAGAGTTCACCCACTGCAGGCCCGATGCGGCAGCCACTTGCTGCAGTTCATCGATGGGCAGCGTGAACGCCTGAACGCGGGGCAGTCCCTTGGCTTGCGCAGCTGTTGCTACGGGTGCCTGGGCGGCTACCGCCGGTGCGGGTACTGCGACAGGCGCCGGTGCAGCCACCGGGGCGGCTGCAGGGTTTGCAACGGGCGCTGCAACAGCTGCCGCGGTAACAGGCGCTGCGGCTGGCTCAGTGGCTGAAGCGGCTGGGGCTGCCACAGGAGCTGCGACAGGGGTTGCCACCGGTGCCACGGGCTCGGCGGCGGGTGCGTTGCTGAAGTAGCTGCGGCGCGGCGCCTCGTCCTGTGCCGGTGTGGGCTCGGCCTGGGTGGGGTCAAAGTCCAGCATCGCTGGCGCAGCTGCTTCGGCGTTGCCGTTGTTGTCGCGCGGGCCACGCTCGCCACGTTCGCGGCGGTCACGGCCATAGCGGTCGCGGGAGCGGCGCTCGCGGCGCTGCTCTTCGGTGGCGCCATTGCCGTTGGCGGGTGCGTCATTGCCGCTCAGGTCCAGGTCCGGCAGCGATGCCAGTGGAGCGGTGTCCGCAAAGTCACCAGCGGCGGCCGTGGCGCTTGCCTCCTGGGCCTCGACCGCGCGAGGAGCGCGTTCACCGCGTTCACCACGGTTGCCACCGCGATCACCACGTTCGCGGCGCGGACCGCGCTCGCCACGGGGTTGCTGCGCCGGCTGGCCTTCTGCGCCACCGGTGTTGCCTGCGTTGGGGCCTTCCACCGGAGTGGTTGCAGCGTTGGTGTTGTCACCATTCACGCCAGCGTTCAGGTTGCGCGGCTCGCTGTCGCGGCGGCCACGGCCCCCTTCACGGCCTTCGCCACGTCCGTTGCGGCCCCCTTCACGGCCTTCGCCTTCGGGACGGCGCTCTGCGTCGCGGGGTGGACGGCTGTCTGCATCGCGGGGAGCGCGGCCTTCGGCCGAGCGTTCGCCACGGCGGCCACGGCCTTCGCCAGAGCTGCCTTCGCGGTTGCCATCACGTGGTGCGCCTTCGCGCTGACCGTCCCGGTTGCCATCGCGGCCGCCACGGCGGCCACGGCTTTCACCGTTGCGGCCTTCGCGGCGCGGTTCGCCACGGCTGGTGGTTTCGGCAGCGGCAGGTGCGGCAGCGGGCGATGCCGTTGTGACCGGGGTGGGGGCTGCCGGCGCGCTGCCAAAGCCAAACAGGCTCTTGAGCCAGGCGAAGAAGCCTTGCTCTTGCGGTGCGGCTGGGGCGGGTGCTGGAGCGGCTACTGGTGCCGGTGCAGGGGTGGCAGCGGCTGCAGGGCGTTGGCCACCACGGGGTGGGCGTGCGGCGCCTTCGGGGCGGGGCTCTGCCACGGGGGCGGGTGCGTCAGGTAGCACGCCCTTGATCACCGGGGTCTGCTTGTTGGTGGGCTCTTGCGAGCGGCGCGTCACGGCGGTGGGGTCTTCCACTTCTTCGGCGAGCTTATAGCTGGCTTCGATGTGGTCCAGGCGCGGGTCGTCGTGCTTGAGGCGTTCCAGGCGGTAGTTGGGGGTTTCCAGCGTCTTGTTGGGCACCATCAGCACGGCCACGCGTTGCTTGAGTTCGATCTTGGCGATCTCGGTGCGCTTCTCGTTCAGCAGGAACGAAGCCACTTCCACCGGCACTTGGCAGTGCACAGCGGCCGTGTTGTCCTTCATCGACTCTTCCTGAATGATCCGCAGGATCTGCAGGGCCGACGATTCGGTGTCGCGGATGTGGCCCGAGCCGCCGCAGCGTGGGCAGGGGATGGACGAGCCTTCGCTCAAGGCGGGCTTGAGGCGCTGGCGGCTCATTTCCATCAGGCCGAACTTGCTGATGGTGCCGAATTGCACGCGGGCGCGGTCCTGGCGCAGCGCGTCGCGCAGGCGGTTTTCCACTTCGCGGCGGTTCTTCGACTCTTCCATGTCGATGAAGTCGATCACGATCAGGCCGCCCAGGTCGCGCAGGCGCATCTGGCGCGCCACTTCGTCGGCGGCTTCCAGGTTGGTGCGGGTGGCGGTTTCCTCGATGTCGCCGCCCTTGATGGCGCGGGCCGAGTTCACGTCCACGCTGACCAGCGCTTCGGTGTGGTCGATCACGATGGCGCCACCCGAGGGCAGCTGCACGGTGCGGGCGTAGGCCGATTCGATCTGGTGCTCGATCTGGAAGCGGCTGAACAGGGCGGCGTCGTCGCGGTAGCGCTTCACGCGGGCGGCATGCTCGGGCATGACGTGCGCCATGAACTGCTGTGCCTGTTCGTAGATGTCGTCGGTATCGATGAGGATGTCACCGATGTCATTGTTGAAGTAGTCGCGGATCGCGCGGATCACCAGGCTCGATTCCTGATAGATCAGGAAGGCGCCCTTGCCGCCCTTGGCGGCGCCGTCGATAGCGTTCCACAGCTTGAGCAGGTAATTCAGGTCCCACTGCAGCTCGGGCGCGGTGCGGCCAATGCCAGCGGTGCGCGCGATGATGGACATGCCGTTCGGGTATTCCAGCTGGTCCATCGCCTCCTTGAGCTCTGCGCGGTCCTCGCCCTCGATGCGGCGTGAAACGCCACCGCCACGGGGGTTGTTGGGCATCAGCACCACATAGCGGCCGGCCAGCGAGACGAAGGTGGTCAGGGCCGCGCCCTTGTTGCCCCGTTCTTCTTTTTCGACCTGGACCAGCAGTTCCTGGCCTTCCTTGATCACTTCATTGATGCGCGCCTGGCTGGGCGAGACACCGGGGGTGAAATAGCTGCGCGAGATTTCCTTGAACGGCAGGAAACCGTGGCGGTCTTCGCCGTAGTCCACAAAACAGGCTTCCAGCGAAGGCTCGACGCGGGTGACGACGGCCTTGTAGATGTTGCCCTTGCGCTGTTCACGCCCTTCGATTTCGATTTCGTAGTCGAGGAGCTTTTGTCCGTCGACGATGGCCAGGCGCCGTTCTTCGGGCTGCGTGGCGTTGATGAGCATCCGCTTCATGATGCGATTCCTTCAGTGTTTCGCGGACAGCAGCGGTGCAGCCCACCTGACCCACAGGGAGGGCTGCGCGGGCTGCTGCCCACAGTTTCCAAACCAATACAACAAGCTCTACAGGAGCTGTGAATGCCTGGACTGACGCATCGAAACGAAGGGAATTGCCGGGAATGCCAATGATCTGCCGCGCTCTAGCGCAGCATCGTGAGGCAGGGGCGCGTGGATGGGGGCGAGTGGTAGGAGCGCAGTTTTGCTAGCAAAAGAGTAGCTGATTGCGCTTGCTGGCTGGGCGTTGGGGCTGAATTGGAGCGTGCAGCCGGGGGCATCAGCCACCGCCACAAGGTCACCATCCAGCTCATCAACAACCACATGCTCGCTTTGATCCGCTGACAGGCTGCGCCCGGGTAGGGAACATCTGCCAGCTTGGGGGATTCCGTATCAGTGTTTCAATCTGTCAGCCCGCCGCACGGCGTGCTGGCCACCACAGGCATCTGGCCTGCAATCTGCGCGCACGACGCCCGGTGGCATCGACCTGCCTGCGTGAGGGGCAAGGGCTGTGTGGACTAAACTCCAGACAAATCAACCACTTACATAACAACGCGCAGGTGAAACACATTATAGGGGCCAAACCGCCCACAGCCCCTGCGGGGCTTCCCGCAGCCCGCCTGGTGGAAGTGGATGCTGACTCCGCTGGCCAGCGGCTCGATAACTTTTTGATACGCCACTTGAAAGGCGTGCCAAAAACGCATGTCTACCGCATCATCCGCAGCGGTGAGGTCCGCATCAACAAAGGCCGCGTGAGTGCCGACACCCGCGTGGAAGCAGGGGATGTGGTGCGCCTGCCGCCCGTGCGCATCTCCGACAAGGTGGCCGAGAAGGCCGAGCGTCCGGCGCCTGCGCGCGAATTTCCCATCCTGCTCGAAGACGAGCACCTGATCGCCCTGGACAAGCCCGCGGGCGTGGCGGTGCACGGCGGCAGCGGCGTGAGTTTTGGCGTGATCGAGCAATTGCGCCAGGCGCGGCCGGCGTCCAAGTTCCTGGAACTGGTGCACCGCCTGGACCGCGAGACCTCGGGCATCCTGCTGGTGGCTAAGAAGCGGTCAGCGCTCACTCACCTGCAAGACCAGTTCCGTGAGCGCGAGACAGGCAAGACCTATCTGGCACTCGTCACGGGCACCTGGCCTGCCAACAAAAAGGTCATCGACCTGCCACTGCACAAGTACCTGCAGGCCGACGGCGAGCGCCGCGTGCGTGTGACCACGGCCGATGACCCGGATGGCATGCGCTCCATCACGCTGGTCAAGGTGCGCAGCACCGTGCCCGCGCGCCCCGCTCAAGGCCTGCCGGCGATGTCCCTGCTGGAGGTGACCATCAAGACCGGCCGCACCCATCAGATCCGTGTGCACCTGGCCAGCCAGGGCCACGCCATCGTGGGTGATGACAAATACGGTGACTTTGACCTCAACAAGCGCCTGCAGAAGCTCTCGATGAAGCGCATGTTCCTGCACGCATGGCGGTTACAGTTCAACCACCCCGCGTCGGGCGAGCGTGTGCAACTGATTGCCGAGCTACCCCCTGAGCTGGCCGATTTTGTGTCCCCTGCCTGACGATCCTGCGCGAAGAACCCCCTCCATGTCTGCCAAAAACTTCCGTCCGCGCCGCTTCGACCTCATCGCCTTTGATTGGGATGGAACCCTGTTCGACTCCACCGCCATCATCGTGCGCTGCATCCAGGCAGCGGTGCGCGACGTGGGCGGCACGGTACCCACAGACAAGGAGGCCGCCTATGTGATTGGCATGGGCCTGATGCAGGCGCTGGCCCATGCTGCCCCCGATGTGCCGCCCGAAAAGTACACCGAGCTGGGCAACCGCTACCGCTTCCACTACATCCAGCACCAGGACGACCTGAGCCTGTTCGATGGCGTGTTGCCGCTGCTGAGCGATCTGCGTGAACGTGGGCACCTGCTGGCCGTGGCCACGGGCAAAAGCCGGCGCGGGCTGGATGAGGCGCTGCATTCGGTGGATTTGCGCGGCGTGTTCGACGGCTCCCGCACCGCCGACCAGACCGCTGGCAAGCCGCACCCCCTGATGCTGCAGGAGCTGATGGCCGAATTTGACGTGGCGCCTGAGCGCCTGCTGATGATTGGCGACACCACCCATGATCTGCAGATGGCGGTCAACGCGGGCTGTGCGAGCGTAGGGGTGAGCTATGGCGCACACGAGCCCGACGCCTTTCATGCTCTCCAGCCGCTGGCGGTTGTGCATTCGGTGCGCGAGCTGCACGACTGGCTGCTGCACAACGCTTGACGCGGGTATCGGAGCGGGACGAGCCCATGACCATACCCTCCACTGATCAGCCTATCGCGCTGTGCAACAGTGCCGACCTTGTCGATGGAGGCCTGGCCGTGCCGTTTGATGTGCAGTACACAGGCCAGACGTGCAGGGCCTTTGCGATTCGCTACCGAGGCCTGCCGCACGCTTACCTCAACCGCTGCACCCATGTGGCGATGGAGATGGACTACCAGCCCAACCGCTTTTTTGATGACACAGGCAACTGGCTGTTGTGTGCCACCCACGGGGCGGCCTACTTGCCCCATACCGGCCAGTGTGCGGGCGGTCCCTGCCGCGGTGGGCTGGTCAAAATTGCCCTGTCGGAGAGCGATGGTGTGGTGCGCTGGCATACTGCCTACAACCTGCAGCCTGCAGAGTTCTAGAAAATCCAGATGAATTACCCTGATGTGCTGCCGCCCGATGTGGGCCACCGCAAAGCGCGGGCCGCAGCGGTGCAGTGCCCAGGACGCATGACATGACTGACCCCCAGCAGCCCGCCTCGTCGGGCTTTGACCCCAAAAGCAATTCCGCCCCCGATCTGTGGGCGCAAGCAGCTACTAATTCAGGAGCCCCTGTGAGCGATTCATCGCGTGAACCCGGGTGGGAACGCGCCACGCTGGAAAAGCTGGCCTTTGCCGCCCTCAACGAACAACGCAGCGCCCGCCGCTGGAAGATTTTTTTCCGCCTGATATGGCTGGTGTTGTTTGCTGCTGTTGCGTTCGTGGCCCTGCGTCAGGCATCGCCCAGCACCAGCAAAAGCACGCCGCACACCGCCGTGGTGGACATCAAGGGCGAGATCGCGAGTGGCGCCGAGGCCAGTGCCGAGTTTGTGGTGGCCGCCATGCGCAGCGCGCTGGAGGATGAGGGCTCGCAAGCGCTGGTGCTGCTCATCAACTCGCCCGGTGGCAGCCCGGTGCAGGCCGGCATCATCAACGACGAGATCGTGCGCCTGAAAGCCAAGCACAACAAGCCGATCTACGCGGTGGTCGAAGAAACCTGCGCCTCGGCTGCTTACTACATTGCAGCTGCCGCCGACGATATCTACGTGGACAAGGCCAGCATCGTGGGCAGCATCGGGGTGCTGATGGATGGCTTCGGCTTCACCGGCGTCATGGAAAAAGTGGGCGTGGAGCGCCGCCTGCTCACCGCAGGCGAGAACAAGGGTTTTCTGGACCCCTTCAGCCCGCAGACCGAGAAGCAGCGCGCCTACGCGCAGACCATGCTCGACCAGATCCACCAACAGTTCATTGCCGTGGTGAAAGCAGGGCGCGGTGACCGTCTCAAGACCACGCCCGATACCTTCAGCGGCTTGTTCTGGACGGGCCAGCAGGCCGTGGAAATGGGCCTGGCGGACAAGCTGGGCAACCTGGACTATGTCGCGCGCGAAGTGGTCAAGGCCGAAGACATCATCGACTACACCCGCCGCGACAACGTGGCCGAGCGCCTGGCCAAGCGGTTTGGCGCGGCGGTGGGCATGGGCGCCGTCAAGTCACTGGCCATATCGGGGCCACAGTTGCGCTGATACTCGCCTCGGAGTCGGCAGGGGCGTGATCATCCGCGCAAGCCCTTGCATCGACGGCAGATGTCTATTCGAAGCCCCTGCAGAGGTATCTGCCGGGGCTTTTTTGTTGGGCCTGGTTGCGCTGTGCTGCGGTGCCGGTGTGGGGCCGTTGTGCAGCGGTCTGAGGGGTTTGGGGGTGTTTTGGGGCGGTTGCGCTAGTGGAATATGCCTGGAATGCTCCTGAATATGTAGCATTCCAGGCGCCTCGCCCGTAGCGTGTTACCCCGTCGCTGTCTCAACGCCCCAGCGCAAACACCACGGGGGTGCGGTTGTCCGGTGGTGCGGGCTGCTGCTTCCACTGGCGCACCAGCTGGCTTTGCACCCGCGCGTCGGGCAGGGTCAGCCCGCTGGCCAGCGCCAGCCGGGTGTGCGGCTGCAGGGTCTGAACCAGTGCCTGCCACAGGGCCGGGTTGCGGTACGGGGTCTCGATGAACAGCTGGGTCTGGCCCGTGCGCAGCGCGATGCCTTCCAGCTCCTTGATGCGCTGTGTGCGCTCTTGTCCGTCTTGTGGCAGATAGCCGACGAAGGCGAAGTTTTGTCCATTGAGGCCACTGGCGGCCAGGGCCAGCAGCAGCGACACCGGCCCTACCAACGGCACCACGCGCAGGCCCAGGTCGTGCGCAGCCCGCACCACCGACGAGCCAGGGTCAGCCACTGCGGGCATGCCCGCTTCGCTGACCAGGCCGATGTCGTGCCCGTTCAGGGCCGCAGCCAGTAGCGGGCGGGCGTCGAACGACGCTGAGCCCTTGTCGCCGTGGTCGCCTTTTTTGTGCACTTCACGCGGCAACTCAGTGATCTGCTGTTGCTGCAGAGAGAGGGCCAGGGGGTGCAGCGCGTCAATGCGCTTGAGGTAGGCGCGCGTGCTCTTGGCGTTTTCGCACACCCAGTGGGTCAGTCGGGCGGCTGTCTGCAGGGTGGCTGAGGGCAGGGCATCCTGCAGTGGGGCCTGGGTGTCGCAGCCAAAGTCGAGGGGGGCGGGCACCAGGTACAGCGTGCCGGTTTTTACGTTCATGGCAGCACCAGCCCTGCTGCGCGCAGCATGCGGCATGTGCGGATCAGCGGCAGACCGATGAGTGCCGTGGGGTCGTCGCTGTGGATGGCGTCCAGCAGGGCAATGCCAAGGCCTTCGCTCTTGGCGCTGCCCGCGCAGTCGTAGGGCTGCTCGGCGCGCAGGTAGCGCTCGATTTCTTCATCCGATAAGTCGCGGAACTTCACCTCCACGGGGGCGAGGTCCGCCTGTTCAAAGCCGGTGGCCGCGCACACCACCGCCAGGGCGGTTTGGAACACCACCGTCTGGCCGCGCATCTGGCGCAACTGCTGCACCGCGCGATCGTGCTGGCCCGGTTTGCCCAGCGGCTCTCCGGCCAGGTCTGCCACCTGGTCGGATCCGATCACCACGGCTTCGGGGTGCTGCCGCGCCACAGCTTGCGCTTTGGCCAGAGCCAGGCGCATGGCCAGGGCGCGGGGCGCCTCGCCGGGCAGGGGGGTCTCATCGACATGGGGGGCGGTCACTTCGAAAGGCAGGTTCAGCCGTTCCAGCAATTCGCGCCGGTAGCGCGAGGTCGAGCCTAATACCAGAGGGCGTTGCGGGGAGGGGGATTGATGCATGCGCCGATTCTCTTACACTGCCGCCATGACCAAGGAATTCTCCGCACAGCGCCTCGACGTGAAAGCCTTTGCACAGGCGGGCGGTCGGCTGGCGGGCCACGACTCGCTGCTGAAATACGAACGCCTGGCGCAGGAGGCCAAGGGCCTGCACCCCGATCTGCTGGTGGACTGGGAGGCGACGGGCGAGGTGCGCACTGCCCTGGGAGGCATGGGGCAGGTCTGGCTGCACATCATGGTGCGCGCCAGCTTCCCCATGGAGTGCCAGCGCTGCCTGACGCCGGTCGATGTGCCCCTGGAGGTGGATCGTGAGTTCCGCTTTGTGGCGGACGAAGCCACGGCCGAGGCCCTTGACGATGAGAGCGAAGAAGACCTGCTGGCCCTGAGCCGCGAGTTTGATCTGCACGAACTCATCGAAGATGAACTGTTGATGGCGTTGCCCGTGGTGCCCAAACACGACGAGTGCCCGACCTCGATGCCGCTGGCGTCTTCGGACGACGATTTTGAAGAAGCCAACGCCGAAAAACCCAACCCGTTTGCCGCGCTGGCAGCCTTGCGCAAAGACGCCAAAGACTGATTCATCGACCCAAAAATCATTTGGGTTATAATCGTGGGCTTCACGCGAACCCCATCGTGTCTTTTTGGGCTGATCGCGTTTTTACCAACCTATTCCAGATCAGGAGCCATCATGGCCGTTCAGCAAAACAAAAAGTCCCCTTCCAAGCGCGGCATGCACCGCTCGCACAATGCCCTGAACGTGCCAGGCATTGCTGTGGAACCCACCACTGGTGAAACGCACCTGCGTCACCACATCAGCCCCAACGGTTTCTACCGTGGCCGTCAGGTGCTGAAGAACAAGTCTGAAGCCTGACCTTCACTCCATCCAAAGGCCCGTTGCTACAAACCCTGTAGCGCGGGCCTTTGTTTTGACCGTCGTATTCATCTCTCGGCCCTTTGGGCCGGCCGGACAAGTCGCCCATGATCACACTGGCTGTTGACTGCATGGGGGGCGACCATGGCCCCCGCGTCACGCTCGCGGCGTGCCGCCAGTTTCTCGACCACCACCCGGATGCCCGTCTGCTGCTCGTTGGCCTGGCGGACAGCCTGCAATCGTTCTCCCACGACCGAGCCACCATCGTTCCCGCTACCGAAGTGGTCGCTATGGATGACCCGGTGGAAGTGGCCTTGCGCAAGAAGAAGGATTCTTCGATGCGCGTGGCCATCCAGCAGGTCAAGGATGGCACGGCTTCGGCTGCTGTCTCTGCGGGCAATACCGGCGCCTTGATGGCCATTGCCCGCTATCTGCTCAAGACGCTGGATGGTATCGACCGTCCTGCCATCGCCACCCAGCTGCCCAACGCCACCGGTGGTGCCACGACGGTGCTGGACCTGGGGGCTAATGTGGATTGCTCGGCAGAGCACCTGCTGCAGTTTGCCGTGATGGGTTCCGCCCTGGTATCGGTCCTCCAAGAGGGTAGCGAGCCCACCGTAGGGTTGCTGAACATTGGCGAAGAAGTCATCAAGGGTAGCGAAGTTATCAAAAAAGCAGGTGAATTGCTGCGATCTGCGGCTAATTCCGGTGATTTGAACTTCTACGGCAATGTCGAGGGCAACGATATCTTCAAGGGTACGGTGGATATCGTGGTCTGTGATGGTTTTGTGGGCAATGTGGCGCTCAAGGCCAGCGAAGGTGTGGCCTCGATGATCATCGGAGCACTTAAAACCGAATTTTCGCGCCACATTTTTACTAAAATGGCCGCTATCGTCGCCTATCCGATCTTAAAAGCGTTGATGAAGCGCATGGACTACCGCCGTTACAACGGCGCGGCGCTGCTCGGCCTGCGCGGGCTGGTGTTCAAGAGCCACGGATCGGCAGACGCCATGGCTTTCGAGCAGGCGTTGAACCGGGCGTATGATGCAGCCCGCAACAACCTGCTCGACCGTGTCCGGACCCGGATTGCGCACGCGGCGCCCCTGCTGGCGCCTGCAGATGCCCAGCCCCAGCCTGGCGTTGCGGCGACCGCACAATAATGAGACGTTATTCCCGCATTACCGGCACCGGCAGCTACCTGCCTCCCAGCCGGTTGACCAACGCTGATCTGGTTGCCGAACTGGGCCAGCGCGGTATCGAAACCTCCGATGAATGGATTGTGGAGCGCACCGGCATCCGGGCGCGCCACTTTGCGGCGCCGGATGTGACCGCCAGCGACTTGGGATTGGAGGCTGCGCGCAATGCCCTGCAGGCCGCCGGCCTGCAGCCCACCGATATCGATCTGATCATCGTGGCCACGTCGACGCCGGACATGGTGTTCCCGTCCGTTGCTTGTATCTTGCAGAACAAGCTGGGTGCCAATGGATGCCCTGCGTTTGATGTGCAAGCTGTGTGCAGCGGTTTTGTCTATGCCCTGTCGGTGGCGGACGCCATGATCCAGACAGGTGCTGCCAATCGCGCGCTGGTGATTGGTGCAGAGGTTTTCAGTCGCATCCTGGACTTCAACGACCGCACCACCTGTGTGTTGTTCGGTGATGGTGCGGGCGCTGTGGTGCTGGAGGCCTCTGACACGCCTGGCATTCTGTCGAGCGACCTGCACGCTGACGGCAAGCATGTCGATATTTTGTGTGTGCCCGGCAATGTGTCCGGCGGCAAGGTGCTTGGGGATCCGGTCCTCAAAATGGACGGACAGGCGGTCTTCAAGCTGGCAGTGGGTGTGCTGGAAAAGGCGGCCCACGCGGCCCTGGCCAAGGCCGGGCTGACCGAGGCTGATATCGACTGGCTGATCCCGCACCAGGCCAACATCCGCATCATGCAGAGCACCGCCCGCAAACTGAAGATGTCCATGGACAAGGTGGTGGTCACGGTGGACCAACATGGCAACACCTCGGCAGCTTCCATTCCGCTGGCTTTGGACCATGGGGTGCGCACCGGTCAGGTCAAGAAAGGCGAAACCCTGCTGCTCGAAGGCGTGGGTGGTGGTTTTACCTGGGGTGCTGTGCTCCTGAAGTTGTAGCTGCTGGCGTAATAAGTACCTGCGCTGCCGGCCGGTTTCATCATATTTCTGGATTTTTCATGAAGTCTTTTGCATTTGTCTTTCCGGGGCAAGGCTCGCAATCGGTTGGCATGCTCGATGGTTGGGGTGACCACCCGGTGGTGGCGCAGACCCTGCAGGAAGCCTCGGATGCTTTGGGTGAGGATGTCGGCCTGCTGATCAAGGAAGGCCCCAAGGAGGCTTTGGCCCTCACCACCAACACCCAGCCGGTGATGCTGGTCGCTGGCGTGGCGGCATGGCGGGTGTGGCGCGCAGAAGGCGGCGCAGCCCCGGTGGCCGTTGCCGGGCATTCGCTGGGCGAATACTCCGCTCTGGTGGCGGCTGGTGTGTTGACGCTCGCGCAGGCGGCCCTGCTGGTGCGGCTGCGTGCGGCGGCCATGCAAGAGGCGGTGCCTGTCGGCACAGGCGCCATGGCGGCCATTCTGGGCATGGAGGCTTCCAAGGTCATCGCTGGTTGTGCTGAGGCTTTGGCATCGTTCGGGCCAGGTACGGCTGAGGTGGTGGAGGCTGTCAATTTCAACGACCCGATCCAGACCGTGATCGCCGGTACCAAGGCGGGTGTAGACAAGGCCTGTGAGGTGCTCAAGGCGGCAGGCGCCAAGCGCGCATTGCCCCTGCCAGTGTCGGCGCCTTTCCATTCCAGCCTGATGAAGCCTGCGGCTGAAAAGCTGCGTATGGCGCTGGCGGAGGTTGCGCTTGCTACCCCTCAGATTCCGGTGGTCAACAACGTGGACGTGTTGGTACAGCAAGACGCTGATGCCATTCGCGAGGCGCTCTACCGCCAGGCCTTTGGCCCCGTGCGCTGGGTGGAATGCGTGCACGCGCTGAAAGGCCGTGGCGTGACGCACATCATTGAATGTGGCCCTGGCAAGGTGCTGGCAGGCCTCACCAAACGCATCGACCCTGAATTGGTCGGCGCAGCATTGTTTGACTCGGCCACGCTGGCTGAAACCCGGGAGTTGTTGGCATGACGGAATCGACCCAGACAGCAGTGCAAGCGGCGCAAGTGGCGCTGGTGACCGGTGCATCGCGCGGCATCGGTGCTGCCATTGCCCTGGAGTTGGCGGTGCGCGGCTACCAGGTGGTGGGTACAGCCACCACGGATGAAGGCGCTGCGCGCATCAGCCAGGCGCTGGCGGCTTACCCTGGTTGCCGCGGTGCCAATCTGAATGTGAACGATGTGGCTGCGGTCGAGGCCCTGATGGACGCCATCGTCAAGCAGCAAGGTGGCCTGCATGTGCTGGTGAACAACGCGGGCATTACGCGCGACACTCTGGCCATGCGCATGAAGGACGACGACTGGGATGCCGTGCTGGACACCAATCTCAAGGCGGTATTCCGCACGAGCCGCGCCGCGATCCGGCCGATGATGAAGCAGCGCTTTGGGCGCATCATCAGCATCACCAGCGTGGTGGGTGCGTCGGGCAATCCAGGCCAGGCCAACTACGCTGCGGCCAAGGCGGGTGTGGCGGGCATGACGCGCGCACTGGCCCGTGAGCTGGGCAGCCGCAGTATCACCGTGAACTGCGTGGCACCCGGTTTCATCGAGACCGACATGACCTCCGTGTTGCCCGAAGAGCAGCAAAAAGCGCTCAATGCGCAGATCCCGCTGGGTCACATGGGCAAGCCGGCCGACATCGCGCACGCGGTGGCGTACCTTGCCTCGCGCGAGGCAGGCTATGTGACGGGGCAGGAGTTGCATGTCAATGGCGGCATGTACATGTAGTTATTGAAAGTTAACGCCGGTTCATCCGGACGGCAGGTCGTTTAGGGGCTTCTCCTTAAGCGGCTAGAATCGCGGATTCATTCACAACCCCCAGAGGGAAACCATGAGCGATATCGAAGCACGCGTCAAAAAAATCATTGCCGAACAACTCGGTGTGGAAGAGTCCCAAGTCACCAATGAAAAGGCCTTCGTGGCAGACCTCGGTGCCGACTCGCTCGACACGGTGGAACTGGTGATGGCTCTGGAAGACGAATTCGGCATCGAGATCCCGGACGAAGACGCCGAGAAGATCACCACGGTGCAAAACGCCATCGACTACGCCAACACCCACCAGAAGGCCTGAGCGGCGCCCTGCGCCTGACTCAAGCGATCAGCAGAAGGTTTTATACGCATGAGCCGTCGTCGCGTTGTCGTGACCGGCCTGGGTTGCGTCAGCCCCGTGGGTAACACGGTGGCCGAGTCCTGGGCCAATCTCCTTGCCGGCCAGTCCGGCATTGATCTCATCACCAAGTTCGATGCATCGAACTTCGCCTGCAAGATTGCGGGAGAGGTCAAAGGTCTTGACCTGGAGTCGTACATCAGCGCCAAGGATGCGCGCGCGATGGATACCTTCATCCACTATGGCATCGCTGCTGCAGCGCAGGCCGTCCAGGACGCAGGGCTTCCCACGGGTGAAGCGCTCAGTGAGGAGTTCGCCACACGCATTGCCTGCGTGATCGGCTCCGGCATTGGCGGCCTCCCGCTGATCGAAAACACACACGCCGAGCTGGTCAGCCGCGGGCCACGGCGTATCACTCCATTTTTTGTACCTGCGTCCATCATCAACATGGTGGCAGGGCATGTGTCCATGCGCTTTGGCTTCAAGGGTCCCAACCTTGCCGTGGTGACTGCCTGCACGACAGGCTTGCACTGTATCGGCGAGGCCGGTCGCATGATCGAATACGGCGATGCGGACGTGGTCGTGGCTGGCGGTACCGAATCCACGGTATCTCCGCTGGGCATCGGCGGGTTTGCTGCCATGCGGGCCCTGTCTACCCGCAACGATGATCCCAAGACGGCATCCCGCCCCTGGGACAAGGACCGCGACGGTTTTGTGCTGGGCGAAGGCGCCGGTGTGATGGTGCTCGAAGAGTATGAACACGCCAAGGCGCGAGGCGCCAAGATTTATGCCGAACTCAGCGGCTTCGGCATGAGCGCAGATGCAGGTCACATGACCGCTCCCAACATGGATGGGCCCCGGCGCGCCATGCTCAGCGCGTTGCGCAACGCCGGGATCAATGCCGATCAGGTGGATTACCTTAACGCCCACGGCACGTCCACTCCTCTGGGTGACATCAACGAAACCAATGCAATCAAAGCGGCCTTGGGTGACCACGCCTACAAGACCGTTGTGAGCTCCACCAAATCCATGACGGGCCACTTGCTCGGTGGTGCGGGGGGGATTGAGAGTGTGTTCACCGTGCTGGCACTGCATGAACAAAAAGTGCCGCCCACCATCAACCTGTTCAACCAGGATCCGGAGTGCGATCTCGACTACTGCGCCAATACGGCGCGGGACATGAAGATTGATGTGGCCGTCAAGAACAACTTTGGCTTTGGCGGCACCAACGGAACGCTGGTATTCAAACGCGTCTGATTGCGCGCACATACCAATCTCGGATCCGGTGGCAATACGTATCGCTCGTGGGCCTGCGGGCGATGTGTCATTGACTGTGGTGTCGGTCTGTCATCGAGTTGGCGCTTGATTCGTCCGTCGAAGGGAGCTGTCTTGTGACGCGGCTTTCGAGGCGGCCTCCCTCTGTCCAATATTCGCTGCGTCGCAGTCGGGCTCTGGGCGTGCTGTTGGCTGCCTGGGTGCTTGCTGGTGGTGCCGTTTTGGTTGCCTGGATCGCTTTGGGGAGCCGTGCTGCGCATCTGTCTATCGCAGTGGCCCTGTGCTTCTGGCTGCCAGCGATGGCGGCTGTAATGCATTTTTGGTGGAGCCAAGCCCGTGGAGTTTTGCAGTTCGACGGCCAAGCCTGGACGCTGAACCGAGTGGTGCCGCCCACCAGTGTGCCGCTGACGCTTTCAGCGCCCCCTGAGGTGCTTCTGGATCTGCAGGCGCATCTGTGGGTGCGCATCTTGCTCGTCGGACATCCGCCGCTGTGGTTGTGGCTGGAGCGTTCCAGTCAGCCAGAGCGCTGGATGGACTTGCGCCGTGCGGTATATTCGCGCGCCAGATCGGGCGCTGACAACGCTGACGAAACCGCCCGGCAAGCTGCCCCAGGGCGTGAATACTGAGTATCCATGACTGTAATTCCGCCTTCCCCCTCCGAAGACAGCGACCTCCAACTGGTGGAGCGCACGGTAGCGGGCGACCAGCGCGCCTATGAATTGCTGGTCATCAAGTACCAACGCCGCATCGAACGACTGATCGGGCGCATGGTGCGCGACACGGACCTGGTGCAGGACATTGCCCAGGAAACCTTCATTCGCGCCTATCGGGCGCTGCACCAGTTTCGCGGCGACGCCCAGTTTTACACCTGGCTGTACCGGATTGCTGTCAACACAGCCAAGAAGGCGCTCATGGACATGAAGCGCAACCCAGTCATTTCCGAAAATGCATTCAGGGGTTCGGAGGACGAGGATGAAACTTCCCGCCTTGGACACGAACTAACCAGCGACGAAACCCCCGAAACTGTCCTTGCGGCCCAGGAAATCGCCCAGGTCGTGAATGCAGCCATGGAGGCCTTGCCCGATGATCTGCGCCAAGCTGTCACGCTGCGAGAGATTGAAGGGCTCAGTTATGAAGAAATTGCTACCGCGATGGGGTGCCCCATTGGTACGGTGCGATCTCGAATTTTTCGGGCGCGAGAAGCCATTTCGGCCAAAGTGCGACCCTTGCTCGAAAACCAGTCGGGCAAACGGTGGTGAGGTGATTGAATGAACAAGGCACAAACAGGTATCACCGCCTCGGCGGACGTCAGCTTGACCGGCGGACGGAGCGAACAGCTATCTGCTCTGGCGGATGGTCAGCTGCACGGCGATGAGTTTGCCGATGCGCTGGCCTGGGCGGCGGAAGACGAAGGACGCGACACATGGGCGGTTTACCACCTTGTGGGCGATGCGTTGCGTTCTTCTGATTTGGCGCGGCCAGCAAATCCAGCGTTTCTGTCCCGCTTGCGCGAAGAGCTGGCCAAGGAAGCTCCGCCACAGCGTCCCCATGTTCCAGCACAACTGGGCATCGTAGCGACCCCTCTGCCTGTGGCTGCCAATGCTTCGGTTTTCCGTTGGAAGATAGTTGCGGGCTTTGCGTCGCTGGCCGCCGTGGCCGCCATTGGCTGGACCTCGTTCTCCCAACTGCAGGGGGCGGGCGGAGCGGGGGCTCAACTGGCCGCTTCTTCCCCCGAGCGTGCGACGGCGCAAGGTGCGCCTGTCGTGGCTGTTGCTGATGCGGACGGCCAGCAAGTGATGATCCGGGATCCTCGCTTGGATGAGTTGCTGGCGGCCCATAAGCAGTTTGGCAGCACTTCGGCCCTGCAGATGCCTGCTGGCTTTTTGCGCAACGCTACTTTTGAGACTCCTGGCCGCTGAATCGTGAACGGTATGTCTGGCGCTGAGATCGTGTGATGAACCCCTCTGGAGTTGCGAAGGTCTTTGGAAATACCCGGGTTCGATGGCTTGGCTCGCTGATAGCCGCAGCGATGTGTGGCTTGTTCGTGGGGCCTGTGGCGGGGGCTCCTGCTGCATCCTCTGAGTCAACTACCACTGCAGTGGCAGAGCGCGACATGGCGCAGTGGATCGAGCGCATGCACAGCGCACCGTGCATCCGAGCCTATGCCGGAACCTTTGTGGTGTTGTCGGCCAACGGCGCCATGTCCAGTTCACGCATCTGGCACGCATGTGATGGCCAGCAACAATTGGAGCGGGTTGAATCGCTCAGTGGCACTCCGCGCACTGTCTATCGCCGTAACGACGAAGTTCGTACCTTCCTGCCCCAGGCGCGCATTGTGCGGTCAGACCGCCGCGATGCATCTGGGCTCTTTCCGCGCGTACCTGTGGTCAGCGGTACATCGATCGCCCAGTTCTACACGCCCCGCCTGCTGGGGCAGGAGCGGGTGGCTGGCTTCGTGTCGGACGTGGTCTGGTTTCAGCCTACGGATACCCTGCGTTTCGGTTATCGGCTCTGGAGCGAGCGTGAAACCGGGCTGGTGGTGAAGCTGCAGACGCTGGCGGCTGATGGTCGGGTCTTGGAGCAAGCGGCTTTTTCTGAGCTGGATCTCAATGCACCGGTGAAGGTTGATCAGCTGACGCGTCTGATGGACGCGACGTCGGGTTACAAGGTGGTTGCACCCTCAGTGGTCAAAACTACGGCAAAGGCCGAAGGTTGGGCCTTGCGCCAGCCCGTGGCCGGATTCGTGCCTGTCAGCTGTCACCGACGGGCGATGTCTGACGCTCCGGATGCCTCCAGTGTCTTGCAGTGCCTGTACTCCGATGGACTGGCCTCGGTGTCGTTGTTTCTGGAGCCCTTCGACCCGCAGCGCCATCCCGCGCAGCCCCAGGTGTCCAGTATGGGCGCTACACAGCTGGTAGCCCAGCGTGGGCCGTCAGACACGTGGTTGACCGCAGTGGGAGAGGTACCTCTGCAGACACTACGCCTTTTTGTAGGTCAGCTGGAGCGCCTGCGCTGACAGCCGCGCTGCCGATGGCTGCGGGCCGCCATACCCGGTCATTTGGCGGTTTGTGTGGGCATGGAGGGCGTGACGAATGCGGGGAACCATTTGGCGTCACACTCTTCACAGTCACACACAATTCGTGAACAGCATTCGCCAAGAATCAAGAAAGGTCGAAGATGCCGAAGTTTGATGGAAGTATGTTGCGTTCGGTGGCAGTGGCATGCCTGATGGGTGGTCTGGCCACGGTCTCGGTAGCGCCCCATGCGGCGTTGGCACAACCTGCACCGCTGGTTCGGGGTTTGCCTGATTTCACCGATCTGGTGGATCAGGTGGGGCCGTCGGTGGTCAACATCCGCACCGTCGAGAAAGCGTCCAGTCGAGCCAACGCCAATGGCATGGACGAAGAGATGCTGGAATTCTTTCGCCGGTTTGGGGTACCCATCCCCAATGCTCCGCGTCAACAGCGGCCTCAACGGCCTCAACAGGAAGAAGAGGCGCAGCCACGTGGAGTGGGATCGGGTTTCATTCTGACCTCTGACGGGTTTGTGATGACCAACGCGCATGTGGTTGAAGGCGCTGACGAGGTCATTGTGACCTTGACGGACAAGCGTGAGTTCAAGGCGCGCATCGTGGGGGCTGACAAGCGCACTGACGTGGCCGTTGTGAAGATCGAGGCGTCAGGATTGCCTGCTGTGAAAGTGGGGGATGTGAGTCGCCTCCGTGTGGGCGAGTGGGTGATGGCGATCGGTTCACCCTTTGGGCTGGAAAACACGGTCACTGCTGGCATCGTCAGCGCCAAGCAGCGCGATACGGGTGACTACCTGCCCTTCATCCAGACGGATGTGGCCATCAACCCCGGAAACTCTGGCGGGCCGCTCATCAACATGCGTGGTGAGGTGGTGGGCATCAACAGCCAGATCTATTCCCGCTCTGGCGGATTCATGGGTATTTCGTTCGCCATCCCCATGGATGAAGCCATCCGTGTGAGTGAGCAGCTGCGCGCTTCGGGCCGTGTGACGCGTGGCCGTATCGGTGTCCAGATCGGGCAAGTCACCAAGGATGTTGCTGAGTCGATTGGCCTGGGCAAGGCGCAGGGCGCTCTGGTGACCGGAGTGGAGGCAGGATCGCCCGCAGACAAAGCGGGTGTGGAGGCGGGCGACATCATCACGCGCTTTGATGGCAAACCCATCGAGAAGGTGGCAGACCTGCCGCGCCTTGTGGGCAACACCAAACCAGGCAATCGCAGTTCGGTGACGGTGTTCCGTCGCGGTGCATCCCGCGATCTGGCCATCACCATCGCGGAGATCGAACCTGACAAGCCCGCCACCAAAGTAGCCGAGCGCGAGGAGAAGCCCAAGGCCTCTGCCGCTGCACAGCAGATCGGTTTGTCAGTGACGGAACTGACGGATGCCCAGAAGAAGGAACTCAAGCTCAAGGGCGGGGTGGTCGTGGCGACCGCCACGGACGCGGCAGCACGCGCTGGCCTCCGGGAAGGGGACATCATCCTGTCGGTTGCCAACACCGAAGTGGCGGGCGTGAAAGAGTTTGAATCCGTGCTTTCCAAGGCTGATAAGAGCAAGTCCATCAATGTGCTGTATCGCCGCGGCGAATGGGCTCAGTACGCGCTGATTCGCCCCGGCAGATAAGCGCCACAAGCGAGAACGAGGATGGCCCGGAGTCGGGCCATTCCCTACGTTTCAAGGGGGCCATTGTCGGTGCTTGGTTTTTTTTGAGGGGTTGGTAGGAGGCGTCCACACCAGTCTGGATGTTAGCTTTTGCTAACTTTTCAGAGGTCCATCAACCAGTTTCGATAGAATAGAGACTTGCGTTCAACGCTTATCTGCATATCGACGGGCGCTCTGTTCACGATGTGGGATGTTTTTGAGCAATGCACAGTTGATCCACAGCTCACCCACAAGTTGTCCAGCGTTGTTCTTGTGCGGACTGTGTATAAACTGTGTATAAAATTCCTGTTGCACCCTGGCAACTTCCCTTGGATGCCGAGGGGCGGGCTTTTTCAGGCGGCCTTTTTGCCTACAATGAAGCTCCAACTATCGCAGTTGCCAATGATTGTTGGTTCAGGGCGCGTCGCCATTCGACGCGCCCTTTTTTCTTGTGCGCACTGTTTTAATTCAATCACTTGACGCTTTCCGTTGATGAATCACATCAGAAATTTTTCCATCATTGCGCACATCGACCATGGCAAGTCGACGCTTGCCGACCGCTTGATTCAGCGGTGCGGAGGTCTTGCAGACCGTGAGATGGAGGCCCAGGTTCTGGACTCGATGGATATCGAAAAAGAGCGTGGGATAACCATCAAGGCGCAGACCGCTGCGCTGCAGTACAAGGCCCAGGATGGGCAGGTCTACAACCTCAATCTGATCGACACGCCAGGGCATGTGGACTTCTCGTATGAGGTGAGTCGTTCGCTGTCTGCATGCGAGGGTGCGCTGTTGGTGGTGGATGCATCGCAGGGGGTCGAAGCGCAGACTGTGGCCAACTGCTACACCGCTCTGGATCTGGGTGTGGAAGTGGTGCCGGTGCTCAACAAGATGGATCTGCCCAACGCTGATCCAGACAACGCCAAGGCCGAGATCGAAGATGTGATCGGCATTGATGCCACCGACGCGATTCCTTGTTCTGCCAAAACCGGTATGGGAATCGATGAGATTCTGGAGGCGATTGTTGCCAAGGTGCCCGCACCACGTGGCAATGCCGATGGCCCGCTGCGCGCGATGATCATCGACAGCTGGTTCGACAGCTACGTCGGGGTGGTCATGCTGGTGCGTGTGGTCGATGGCCGCTTGCTCAAGGGCGAGCGCATCAAGATGATGGCCACGGGCGCGGTGTACAACGCCGACAACCTGGGGGTGTTCACGCCCGCCAACGAGCCGCGCAATTCCCTCGATGCAGGGCAGGTGGGCTACATCATTGCCGGCATCAAGGAGCTGCAGGCCGCCAAGGTGGGTGACACCATCACGCTCGAGAAGAAGCTCCCCAACAATGCAGGGCCTGCTACGGACGCGCTGCCTGGTTTCAAGGAGATCCAGCCCCAGGTGTTCGCAGGTCTTTACCCCACCGAAGCCAGCGAGTACGACTCGCTGCGTGACGCCCTGGAAAAGCTCAAGCTCAACGATGCTTCGCTCCACTATGAGCCCGAGGTGAGTCAGGCGCTGGGCTTTGGCTTCCGCTGCGGCTTTCTCGGACTGTTGCACATGGAGATCGTGCAAGAGCGGCTGGAGCGCGAATTCGACCAGGACCTCATCACGACGGCCCCCAGTGTGGTCTATGAGGTGGTCAAGGCCGACGGCGAAGTGATCATGGTCGAGAACCCTTCCAAGATGCCTGACCAGGGTCGTCTGGAGGAAATCCGCGAGCCTATCGTGACGGTCCATCTGTACATGCCGCAGGACTATGTGGGCCCGGTGATGACGCTGGCCAATCAGAAGCGTGGCGTGCAGATGAACATGGCGTACCACGGTCGCCAGGTAATGCTCACTTATGAAATGCCCCTCGGTGAGATCGTGCTCGACTTCTTTGACAAGCTCAAATCGGTCTCGCGCGGCTACGCCTCCATGGACTACGAGTTCAAGGAGTACCGTGCCTCCGATGTGGTGAAGGTGGATATCCTGCTCAACGGAGAAAAGGTGGATGCCTTGTCCATCATCGTGCACCGTTCGCAGTCGCAGTACCGCGGCCGGGCAGTGGTTGCCAAGATGCGCGAGATCATCAGCCGCCAGATGTATGACGTGGCCATCCAGGCGGCCATTGGCGCCAACATCATTGCGCGCGAAACCATCAAGGCACTGCGCAAAAACGTGTTGGCCAAATGTTATGGCGGCGATATCACCCGCAAACGCAAGCTTCTTGAGAAGCAGAAAGCAGGCAAAAAGCGCATGAAACAGATCGGATCGGTCGAGGTGCCTCAAGAGGCATTCCTGGCCATTTTGCAGGTGGAAGATTGATGCAATTCATGCAAATTTTGACGTCACTGGTGCTGACGGCCTTCGTGGGCTATATCGGTGCCTGGTATACCGGAGCTATCGAGGGCAACTTTGCACTGCTTTTGTTTCTGGCGACGGTCGTCACCGGCATCTACTGGCTGGCAGAGCGCATTTATTTTCTGCCCCGGCGGCGCCGCGCGGCGCAGGCCATCGAGGACGCAGCAACCGAGCGGCGTGCGGAGCTAGATCGCATGGGCATCCAGAAGGTGGATGTGGATGTGCAGGAAGCCAAGGGCCGCATCCTCATGCAACCCTGGTGGCTGGACTGGACTGCGGGGTTGTTCCCAGTCATCGCTGCGGTGTTTTTCTTGCGCTCGTTTCTTTTCGAGCCTTTCAAGATTCCATCGGGCTCCATGATCCCAACGCTGCTCGTTGGCGACCTGATTTTGGTGAATAAATTCACCTATGGCATTCGACTGCCTGTTATCAACACACGGTTGACCGAGGGCTCCAGGCCCGTTCGCGGCGATGTTCTGGTGTTCCGCTATCCACCACAGCCCAGCATGGACTACATCAAGCGTGTGGTAGGGGTGCCGGGCGATGAGGTGGCCTACATCAACAAGCGCCTCACCATCAACGGTAAAGCTGTTGACACCAAGGCGTTGCCCGACTTCTTTGAAGAAGACTCCATGCGTTACTTCAAGCAGTTTGAAGAGCAACTCGGCGATCAGCCCCATCGGTTGTTGAATAACCCCGATGTGCCCGCTTTCGTACAAGGCGCCAGCAATTTTGCCTATCGTGAAAACTGCCGCTACAGTGTAGAAGGTGTCACTTGCAAGGTGCCGGAGGGGCACTATTTCATGATGGGCGACAACCGCGATAACTCGCTCGATTCCCGTTACTGGGGGTTTGTGCCCGAGGGCAACATCGTGGGCAAGGCCTTTTTTGTCTGGATGAATTTCGGTAATCTCAAGCGCATCGGCTCGTTCCATTGAGTGCGGGCGATTGCAAATAACATTGAGGGGGTCATTGATGAAAACATATCGCACTGCAAGCCGCTCAAGCCAACGCGGGCTGTCGTTTTTCGGGCTGATTTTTGTGGGGCTGATCGCTGTGGCGGCTTTTGCTATCGGAGGTCAATCAGTTCCGATCTTCCTAGAGTTCGCTTCGGCGAAAAAGGCCATTGAGAAGGCCAAGGTGGAGAGTACGGTGCCCGGGGTGCGCGCTGCGTTTGATCGTGCTGCGGCCATTGACGACATCAAATCCATCAAGGGGTCGGACCTTGAGGTAACGAAGCGAGGCGACAAGGTGGTGGTGTCGTTCAAATACTCGCGCGAGATTCCCCTGGCGGGCCCAGCCTATCTGGTCTACCGCTTTGATGCGCAGACCAACTAGGTGCAGCCCGGTCTTTTAGCTCTGCAGGATCGCCTGCAGCATGTGTTTGCCGATCCTTCGCTGCTCCAGCGTGCCACCACACACCGCAGTTTCTCTGCGGACCATAACGAGCGGCTTGAATTTCTCGGCGACTCGGTTTTGAACCTGGCGGTGGCCAGCCTGCTGTACCAGCGTTTGTCTGCCTTGCCCGAGGGTGACTTGTCGCGGGTGCGGGCCAATCTGGTCAAGCAGGACACGTTGCACCAGTTGGCGGTGCGACTCAAAGTCTCAGAGGTACTGCGCCTCGGAGAGGGGGAGGCGAAATCAGGGGGGCAGCAGCGCCCCTCCATCCTGGCGGACGCGTTGGAGGCCCTGATTGGCGCGGTGTATCTGGATGCCGGTTACGCCAGCGCAGAAGCGCTGGTGCACCGTCTTTTCCAGGGCGTGGAGATCAACCCGCAGATGCAGGCAGCATCCAAGGACGCCAAAACCGCGTTGCAGGAGTGGCTCCAGGGCCGCAAAATGAGGCTGCCGCAGTACAAGGTGGTCGCGACGGTGGGTGCGGCCCACCGCCAGACCTTTGACGTCGAGTGCGATATTCCCGAACTGGGCCTGACCGAGCGTGGCATCGGCGGTTCCCGCAGGGCAGGCGAGCAAGCCGCCGCCGCGGCCATGCTGGCCACATTGAAAGCAAAGAATTTATGAATGACGCTACCAAAGATGTAGCTCCTGACCAGGGTGCTGAAAGCGCCCCGGTGCAAAACGATCTGGAAGCCATGCTGGCTGCTGCGGGGGCTCCGGCGGCTGTGCCCGGCCAACGCTGTGGTGTGATCGCCATTGTTGGCAAGCCCAACGTGGGCAAGTCCACCCTGCTCAATGCCCTGGTGGGGCAAAAGATCAGCATCACCTCGCGCAAGGCGCAGACCACGCGCCACCGCATCACGGGCATTCGCACCCTGGACCAGACGCAGTTCATTTTTGTGGACACCCCTGGCTTCCAGACCCGGCACGCCACCGCACTCAACAAGTCGCTGAACAAGACTGTGATGGGCGCGATTGGCGACGTGGACCTGATCCTTTTTGTGGTGGAAGCCGGCAACTTCACGCTGGCGGATGCCAAGGTGCTTTCGCTGTTCAAGCCGGGCATTCCCACGCTGCTGGTGGCCAACAAGCTGGACATGGTGCACCGCCGTGCCGAGCTGGCTCCCTGGCTCAAGAGCATGCAGGAGCGCCACCCGTTTGCCGAGTTCGTGCCCATGTCGGCCAAGAACAAGGGCGACATCGAGCGTTTGTTTGGCATCTG
Source organism: Acidovorax delafieldii (assembly GCF_007993815.1). Taxonomy (GTDB): domain Bacteria; phylum Pseudomonadota; class Gammaproteobacteria; order Burkholderiales; family Burkholderiaceae_C; genus Acidovorax; species Acidovorax delafieldii. The sequence goes on along the minus strand of NZ_VJWE01000013.1, from coordinate 211,110 downwards.
CGCCAAATACCTGCCCGAGCAGGCCTGGTGGTATGGCGAGGATGAACTGACCGACCGCAGCGAGAAGTTCCTGGCCTCTGAAACCGTGCGCGAGAAGCTGTTTCGCTTCACGGGCGACGAACTGCCCTACACCTCGACCGTGGTCATCGACAAGTTCGATGAGGAAAAGAGCAAGCAGCACAAACGCCTGGTCAAGATTGCCGCCACCATCGTGGTGGAGCGTGACAACCACAAGATGATGGTCATTGGCGACAAGGGCGAGCGCCTGAAGCGCATTGGCACCGAGGCCCGCCAGGAGCTGGAAAAGCTCATGGACGCCAAGGTGTTCCTGGAGCTGTGGGTCAAGGTCCGCTCCGGCTGGGCCGATGACGAAGCCCGGGTCCGCTCCTTCGGCTACGAATAACCCCGAAAGCTGACTTCCCCGTCTTCCTGCGCGCACACCCCGCAGCAGGCGTCACGGGCGATCCCTCCGTACCATTCATCCCCGCAGCACCGTGGCCGTAGCCAAGCGCATTTCTGATGAACCTGCGTTCGTGCTGCACAGCTACGACTGGAGCGAATCCAGCCTGATCCTGGAAGTCTTCTGCCGCCAGCAAGGGCGGACCGCACTCGTGGCCAAAGGGGCCAAGAAGCCCAGCTCCAACTTCCGCCCGGTGCTGCTGCCGCTGCAGCCCTTGCTGGTGACCTACACGCTCACGGGCGATGGCCATGCGGACATCCACACGCTCAAGGGCGCCGAATGGGTGGGGGGGCATGTGATGCCCACGGGAGATGCCTTGCTGTCGGGCATGTACCTCAATGAACTGCTGCTGCGCCTGCTGGCGAGGGCAGACCCGCACCCGGCATTGTTTGATGCCTATGCAGGAGTGGTGCGCGTGCTGGCCAGTGAGCATGGCGATGCGCTCGAGGCGGTGCTGCGCAGTTTTGAGCTGCTGCTCCTGCGCGAGATCGGCCTCTTGCCGGGACTGGACGTGCAGACCATGACCTTCGCCCCCCTGGAGCCGGGCACCCGCTACACCCTGGTGCCCGAAGGCGGCTTGCGTGCCGCGTCGGCAGCGGACCGCGCAGGCCTGCTGGGCAGCCAGTGGCGGGCCCTGCAGCATGGCCTGGATGACGTGGCCAGCTACACCGCCACCTTGCGCGCATGTGCCCCCGTGGCGACTGAACTCAAGCCGCAGCTGCGTGCCCTGCTGCAATACCATTGCGGCAGCCCGACGCTGCGCACCCGCCAGCTCATGATTGATTTGCAGGCCCTATGAATCCATCCTCTCACTCTCCCCTGCGCACCGCCTTGTCCGTCAATGTCAACAAGGTGGCCTTGGTGCGCAACACGCGACACCTGGGCATTCCCAGCGTCACCCGCGCGGCCGAGTTGTGCCTGCAAGCGGGTGCGCAGGGCATCACGGTGCACCCCCGGCCCGACGAACGCCACATCCGCAGCCAGGACGTGCATGAGCTGGCAACCCTGATGAAGGCATGGCCCGACCGCGAATACAACATCGAGGGCAACCCGTCGCAGAACCTGATGGACTTCATTCGCCAGGTGCGCCCCCAGCAGGCGACTTTTGTGCCCGACAGCGAGGACCAGTTCACCAGCGACCACGGCTGGAGCTTTCCGCAAGATGCCGAGCGCCTGGCGCCGCTGGTGGCTGAATGCAAGGCACTGGGTGTGCGCGTGAGCCTCTTCATGGACCCGGTCCCCGAGCAAATGGCAGCGGCCAAGGCCGTGGGAGCCGACCGGGTGGAGCTGTACACCGAGCCCTATGCCGCCGCCTGGGGCTCGGCGCAGCAGGCGGCCGAGCTCAAACGCTATGCCGCAGCCGCCCAGGCCGCGCTGGACGTCGGATTGGGCGTCAACGCTGGCCATGACCTCAACCGGGACAACCTTGCGGCTTTTGTGCGCGAAGTGCCGGGCGTTCTGGAGGTCTCGATTGGCCATGCGCTGATTGCTGATGCGCTGGAGCTGGGCTACGCCGCAACCGTGCAGGCGTACCTGGACTGCATTGCCCAGGGCTTTTTGGGCGCTGGGAACTCCTGATTTGATAGCTGCAGAAGCATGTTTCACTAGCGCTTCTAGCCATTTTGATTGAAATTTCATGATCTACGGCATCGGCACCGACATCTGCGACGTGCGCCGCATCGCGGCCAGCCTGGCGCGCCACGGCGATCGCTTTGCTGAAAAGGTGCTGGCCGAGGGCGAACTGGCCACCTGGCGTGAACGCAGCGCGCGCTGGCCCGACCGGGGTTTGCGCTACCTTGCCACCCGGTTCTCGGCCAAGGAGGCTTTCAGCAAGGCGATCGGTCTGGGCATGCGCATGCCGATGACCTGGCGCCATTGCGAGGTCGCCAAGCTACGCAGCGGCCAGCCTGTCATCGTGCTACACGGCGCGCTCAAGGAATGGTTTGAGGCCCAAGGCTTGCAGGCGCACCTGAGCGTGACCGACGAAACCGACTACGCCGCCAGCTTCTGTGTGGTAGAAAAAATCCAAACCAAATTACCTTGAAGCGCATGATTCATATGTGCTGATAGCTATCAATTGAGTAGCAATTGACCCTTGAAACGTCCCATGACTGAACACGCACCCCTGATCCTCGACGTCGCTGGCACCACCCTCAATGCCGATGACCGCCGCCGCCTGGCGCACCCACTCACGGGTGGTGTCATCCTGTTTGCCCGCAACTGGGAAAACCGCGCACAGCTGCTGCAGCTCACCAGCAGCATCAAGGCCGTGCGCGACGACCTGTTGATCTGTGTGGACCACGAAGGCGGCCGCGTGCAGCGTTTTCGCACCGATGGTTTCACCCACCTGCCGCCCATGCGTGCGCTGGGGGAGATGTGGATGGATGACGGCAAGGGCGCCAAGGCTGTGCCCGGCAGCGGCGCCCTGCGCGCCACCAATGCGGCCACGGCGGCGGGTTATGTGCTGGGTACCGAATTGCGCGCCTGCGGTGTGGACTTCAGCTTCACGCCCGTGCTCGACCTGGATTGGGGCGAAAGCGGAGTGATCGGAGACCGGTCTTTCCACCGCGACCCCCGTGTGGTGGCGCTGCTGGCCAAGAGCCTCATGCACGGCCTGCTGCAGGCGGGCATGGCCAACTGCGGCAAGCACTTCCCTGGCCACGGCTTTGTCAAGGCGGACTCGCACACCGAGGTACCTGTAGACAAGCGCAGCCTCAAGGCCATCCTGGCCGACGATGCGGCGCCTTACCCCTGGCTCAGCAGCACGCTCACCAGTGTGATGCCGGCCCATGTGATCTACCCCAAGGTGGACAACCGCCCCGCCGGTTTCTCGCAGCGCTGGCTGCAAGACATCCTGCGCCGAGAGATGCGTTTTGATGGCGCGATCTTCAGCGACGACCTCAGCATGGAAGGTGCCCGCCGCCTGGACGGCCAGGTGGTCAGCTACACCGATGCCGCCGTGGCGGCGTTGGAAGCGGGTTGCGACCTGGTGCTGCTGTGCAACCAGAGCGTGGGCGATGGCAAGGCGGTGGACGAACTCATCACGGGCCTCGACAACGCCCGCAACCAGGGGCGCTGGCAACCCAGTGTGGACAGCGAATCCCGCCGCCTGGCGCTGCTGCCCGAAACCCTGCCGCAAGCCTGGGATGAACTGATGTACCAGCCTGCCTACCTGCAGGCGCTGGACCTGTTGCCTTGACCTGCGCGTGGTGGTGTGTCCGGTACGGCGCCACCCCTTGCGGTGCCGAGTGTGTTACCCGCTAGGGCGTGTTGAAGGGCCCTGGCGTCACAGGTGTCGGTGCGGCCGGTGAGGCATTGGCTATCGCATCCGCAGTGGTCGCAGGCGGGGCAGGGGGCGGCGGTACCCCCTGAAACCTGCGCACCACGCGCTGGAACACCAGCGCATTCGGAATCTGCAGCCAGGCCGTGTGACCGGTGGCTGCCCCGTGGTCTTCCAGCGTGGTGTAAAGCAGGTTGATGTCCACCACGCGCCCCTTGGCGCCAGGCTTCTCTGCGGTGTCCAGCACCTCGATGTAGTCGCCGATCTTGAAGGGCCGCACGGTGAAGATCAGCAGCGCACAAAACAGGTTGGACAGCACGCTCCAGGCTGCGAAGAACGCGACGGCACCCACAGTGGCAAAACCGGTGAAGGCGGTCCAGAGCACCGTGGCGGACACCCCCATGCGCTCCAGCACCAGCAGCACGGCGCTGGCAATGATGAGCCAGCGGATCAGGCCGTTGATGGGCACCAGCAGTTCATTGGGCAACTGGTAGTGGGCGCTGGCACGGCGCACCAGGCGCCTCAGTGTGCGCTGCAACAGCCAGGCGACAAACAGAATCAGCAGGATCTGCGATCCAGGGATGATGACCTCAAGCCAGTCCTGCATCCACTCGGGCAGTCGGGTTTTCAGAACTTGCATGCGGGAGACGGCGGTACGGGCGTTGCGTTCGGTCGCGTCGAACGAGAAGAAGTGGAAGAAACTCAATTGCGCAATTGCTCCACGGTGTCCATTTGCATTTCAAAACTGAAGAAGCGGTTGCGGCCCTGGGCCTTGGCGGCATAGAGCGCCTGGTCGGCCCGCATGATCATGCTCTCGGCGTTGGTGCTGTCGTCGGGCACGCAGGTGGTGATGCCACCCGACAGGGTCAGTGTGTCGCCCAGTGGGGAGTCTGCGTGTGCAATGGCACGCACCTTGAGCAGCTGCCCCAGGGCGCGTGCAAAGGTCATGGCGCCGGAGCGGGGCGTGTTGGGCAGGATGAGTGCGAACTCTTCCCCCCCGTAGCGCGAGGCCACGTCCCGGGGGCGCACACAGACCTCGCGCAACAGGCGGCCCACCTCTTTCAGGCAGGCGTCTCCTTGCACGTGGCCGCTGGCGTCGTTGAAAAGCTTGAAGTGGTCCAGATCGCACAGCATCAGCGTGAGCGGCGTGCCGTCGCGTCGCGCGGCCAGGATCTCGTTGTGCAGGATGCGGTCAAACCCGCGGCGGTTGACGAGGCCCGTGAGCGCATCGATTTCCACCATCTCGTTGAGCCGCTGGTTGGCGACATGCAACTCGGCCGACATCGACACCAGCCGTCGGCGCATGTCCAGCAACCGCCGCATGGCGCGCAGCTTGGCCATCAGCACGATGGGCTTGACGGGTTTGACCAGGTAGTCGTCGCCCCCCACCTCAATGCCGCGCCACACATCCAGTTCGTTGTCCAGGCCCGACAGGAAGATGATGGGCGTCCAGTCCCCCGCCTCGCTCTCACGCATCTGCTGCGCCACCCAGTAGCCATCCTGGCCCGGCAGCTTGATGTCCAGCAGCACCAGATCGGGCCGGTGGGTCTTGAACAGATGCAGCGCAGCCGGGCCCTCGGGTGCCTCGAAGATGTCTGACACCCCCGCCCGCCGCAGTTCGGCCACCAGCGCCGCGCGCACGGACCCCTGGTCTTCGACCACCAGTACCGAAAAAGCATTGCCCGAAGGCGGGGGCTCGTTGGCAGGGTAGGGCGCGTTGCTGGAGCTGAAGGGCACGGTATGTCTCCTTGGTGCCTGGTGACCGGTAGAGGGGGCAGTCGCAGACCGCCCTCCGACGCAAATCAGGCCTCAGGACTCGCGGCGCAGCGCAGGGAACAGAATCACGTCGCGAATGCTGGGGCTGTCAGTCAGCAGCATCATGAGGCGGTCAATACCAATGCCGCAACCCCCCGTGGGTGGCATGCCGTACTCCAATGCGCGCACGAAGTCGTGATCGTAGAACATGGCTTCGTCGTCGCCACTGTCTTTGGCGGCCACCTGGGCATGGAAGCGTGCGGCCTGGTCTTCGGCGTCGTTTAGCTCGCTGAAGCCGTTGCCGAACTCGCGGCCGGTGATGTACAGCTCAAAGCGCTCGGTCACCTCGGGGCGGGTGTCGTTGGCACGCGCCAGGGGCGAAATTTCGGTGGGATGTTCCATGATGAAGGTGGGCTGCCACAGCTTGTCTTCCACCGTTTCTTCAAAGTACAACACCTGCAGGCTGGCCAGCGTGCGGGTCGAGAGCTTGTCCTTCTCTTCGGTCATGCCCAGCTTCTTCAATGCGCTGATGAGCCAGGCGGCATCGTCCACATGGGCACCGGCCTCGGTGTACTGGAAGATGGCTTCACGGATGGTCAGGCGGGCAAACGGCTGGGTCAGGTCCACCGCGCGGCCCTGGTAGGTCATCTGCAGCGAGCCCGTGGCCTTGAGCGCCACTTCACGGATCAGCGTCTCGGTGAAGTCCATCAGGTCCAGGTAGTTCCAGTACGCCGCGTAGAACTCCATCATGGTGAACTCGGGGTTGTGGCGCACCGAGATACCTTCGTTGCGGTAGCTGCGGTTGATCTCGAACACGCGCTCGAAGCCGCCCACGATCAGGCGCTTCAGGTACAGCTCGGGCGCGATGCGCAGGTACATCTCCTGCTCCAAAGCATTGTGGTGCGTCACAAACGGCTTGGCATTGGCACCGCCCGGGATGGGGTGCAGCATGGGCGTTTCGACTTCGAGGAAGCCGTGGCTCACCATGAACTCGCGCAGGCCGCTCACGGCCTTGCTGCGGGCCACGAAGCGCTTGCGGGCCTGCTCATCGGTGATCAGGTCCACATAGCGCTGGCGGTACTTCTGCTCCTGGTCGGCCATGCCGTGGAACTTGTCGGGCAGCGGGCGCAGGCTCTTGGTCAGCAGGCGCAGGCTGTTCACCTTGACCGACAGCTCGCCGGTCTTGGTCTTCATCAGCAAGCCTTCGGCACCCACGATGTCGCCCAGATCCCAGTGCTTGAAGGCCGCATACAGCTCTTCGCCCACAGCGTCACGGGTCACGTAGAGCTGGATACGCCCACCCACTTCGCCCAGCGAGCCATCCTGGATCGTGGCGAAGCTGGCCTTGCCCATCACCCGCTTGAGCATCATGCGGCCAGCTACAGACACATTCACCGGCGTGGCTTCCAGAGACTCGTTCGTGGCAGCGCTGTGTTCCAGGTGCAACTGGGCAGCCTTGTGGCCGGGCTTGAAGTTGTTGGGGAACGCAACGCTACCGCCGTTGGCCTGGGCTTCGCGCAGAGCGCGGAGCTTTTCGCGGCGCTCGGCGATGAGCTGGTTGTCGTCCTGGGGGGGGAGGGTGGTGGTGGTGTCAGACATGGAGAGCCGCCCGCAAATGGAGGCGTTCAGAGGCGTTATTCGAACCAAAACCTGTGATTTTAGTTTTTTGCACGTGCCGTGGGGTGCTTGTACCCGTCTGAGCCCGGATAATTTGCCGCATGTTTCTTAAAGCGGGCCTCCTCTCACTGCTGTTGCTGCTGGTCAGTCGCGTATTGGGGGTGTTGCGTGAAACAGCATTGGCCGCTGCTTTTGGCAGCTCAGGCATGGCAGATGTGGCCATCGTCATGTTGACCCTGCCGGATTGGCTTGCGGGCGTATTCGTCAGCGGTGCGTTGGCCTATGTTCTGCTGCCGCATTGGGCGAGAGAGTCGGCCACGCAGCAGAATGCCACACAACATCGGGTGGCCAGGTATCTGCTGTGGGGAAGCATCCTGCTTACAAGTGTGATGACGGCGACCCATGCTTCATTGGGGCCTCTGCTGGTGCCGGGAATATCGCTTTCCCTTGAGGGCTCAGTCGGTCAAGCGGTGGTTTGGAGTGCTCTTGCCTTGCCAGCCGCCATGCTGGCGGGTCTGTGGGCAACGCGGCTGCAGCATGAGAGGGACTTCCTGGGCATGTATAGCGCGAACCTGGTGGTCAATGGTGTATTGATTACAGCGCTGGTCTTTTGGAGCACGCGTGGATCTGCGACGGGCGAAGGGGCGGTGCCAACGTTGGGTGTCTTTCTGTTGGTAGCGGTCTTCATGAGGCTGCTGTGGCAGGGCTGGCGCATGCGACCGCTGTACCGCCATGGCAACTCCCCGCCCTCTTCTTCCATCGCGCCTGGCCCTTTGCCCGGCTGGCGCATCTGGATATGGGCGGTTTTGGGGGCCGGTCTGCCACTGACCTTGCCCTTCGTGGCGCGTACCTTCGCGTCTGGCGCGGGTGAGGGGGCTCTTGCTACCTTCAACTATGCATGGAAACTGGTGGAGTTGCCGTTGGTTCTGGCGATCCAATTGGTGGCGTCGCTGGCTTTCCCCGCCATCGCCCACGCCCACGGTAGGCAAACCGACTCTGAAAATTCAAACGAGGAAGCGATGGCATCTGCCGTACGCGGCGCCCTGATATTGGCCTGGACATTGGCCTGCGCAGCAGCAGCAGCGTTGTTGGTGGGGGCTCCCGCTATCTCCAGTGTGCTCTTCGGCTGGGGGCGCATGCAAGCCTCAGCTTTGGTGCAGATTGCAGCCTGGGGTAGTGTGGGTGCCTGGGGCTTGTTGCCGCAAGCACTTTTGGCAGTAGCTTTGACAATTTTGGCCACCGTAGGGCGCATGCGTTTTGCAGTGCTGGCCTATGCGCTCGCCCTGGCGATAGTGCTCGTTGCTGGAGTCATGGGTTACACGGCGGGGCACCAGTTGATGTGGGCTCTGAACGCGGGGTTCCTTGGTGCTGCGGTGGTGGCTTGGGGCGCGCTGGGCGTTCCTGCCATGCGGCGCTGGGTTCCGGTGAGGGCCTTGCTGTCGCCCTTTTTCATGCTGGTGGCCTGGGTGACCGTGACGCAATGGCTTGGCCTTGCAGGAGCAACGCCTTCTTCGATTTCTGGATCAAAACAGGTTCAAGCGTTTCTTCTATCTGTGGTAGCTGCTCTCTTTGTTATAGCGTCTGGTTGGTTCGTTGGCCCCGGATTGCGCCAAGCCCTGCGGTCATAATCCGATCCCAACCATGATGGATTTTCTACAGATCACCAATGACCCAGATCTGGCGCGCCGTTGCGATGCGCTGCCCGGTATGCGCTTGTTTGTCGATCTGGAAAGGAATGGCAAGGCCGCGCGCCAGGCAGGACGTAACACGTTCATCAGCACGCACCAACCCGAGGATGTAGGTCGTATCAAGGCTCAGTTGCGGCGGTCCCAGTTGATGGTGCGGGTGAACCCGTTGCACGAAGGCACGGCCATGGAGTTAGACACAGTGCTGGCGCAAGGTGCCGACTCGGTGATGTTGCCCATGTTCCAGTCCCCCGACGAGTTGCGTGCCTTCAGCCGTATCGTGGCAGGGCGGGCTCCTATCGTTGCGTTGCTGGAGACGGCGGGTGCACTGCATTCACTGGATGCTTGGGCGGATACCCCGGGGCTGTGTGAAGTGTTCGTGGGGCTGAACGACTTGCATCTGTCGCTGGGCTGCAGATTCATGTTCGAGCCCCTGGCGCAGGGGCTGCTGGACGGCGTGGCACTCAAGGCTCATGCGTATGGATTGCGCTTTGGTTTTGGCGGCATCGCACGATTGGACGAAGGGCTGCTTCCGGGCCGTGATGTGTTGGCTGAGCATGTTCGCTTAGGCTCACGAGGCGTGATTTTGTCGCGCACTTTTCATCGACCAGACGAATCGGGGGCTGCCGTGCACACCTTTGAGGCCGAGGTTGAAGCCCTGCGGCAGTCTGAGCAGACCTTGTCAACGCGTACGGCAGAGCAGGTCGTTGCAGACAGGCTACGTATCAGCAGTGTGATACGTTCTATTGCAACGTCCATGTTCGTGCGGACTGTAGAGGCAGTGGATTGAAGCGCGGCGTGGATATCGTGCTTTCCTTGGTGGCGCTGCTGGTCCTGGGCCCGCTGCTGTTGGTGGCTGCGCTGGCGATTGCTTTAGAAACGGGTTTTCCGGTTCTTTTCCGGCAGACCCGCCTGGGTCTGAATGGCCAAGAGTTCGGCATGTACAAATTTCGCAGCATGGTGAAGAATGCGGCTCAGATGGGGCCATATTTCACCGCTGAAAATGATCCGCGCATCACCCGCGTTGGCCGCTTCATACGCCGCACCAGCATCGATGAACTGCCTCAGCTATTTAATGTGCTTACGGGTGAGATGAGCTTAGTCGGCCCGCGTCCCGACGTGCCCGCTCAGCGCAGCCTATACACCGACGCTGATTGGGCGCAGCGTTGCAGCGTGCGACCCGGTATCACAGGGCTGGCTCAGGCCCTGTACCGGTCCGATTCGACAGAGGTGCAGCGGCTCGAAGCCGACCTGTGCTACACACGCGAAGCTTCGCTCTGGCTCGACCTGAAGATCTGCTGGTGGACATTCAAGCGCCTGGGCGGCCAGGGCGCGAACTGAACCATGTGCGGTATCTTTGGCTACTGGGATCGCATACAACAGTCGTTGGACGATAAAGTCCTGCGCGGCATGGCGCAAGCGCTGGTGCACCGCGGACCGGACGACGAAGGCATCCACCACCAGCCCCAGCGGGGTGTAGCTATCGGCAACCGGCGGCTGTCCATCATCGATCTAGGCGGCGGTCACCAGCCCTTTGTCAGCGACGACGGCTTGGTTGCCGTGGTGCAAAACGGCGAAATCTTCAATCACTTGGAGTTGGCCGCCGAGCTGCGCTCCCAGGGCGTGCGTCTGCGCACGCAGTCGGACACCGAAGTCATCCTGCGCCTGTACGAGCGCGAGGGCATCTCCTGCCTGAGTCGCCTGAACGGTATGTTCGCTATTGCCATCGACGATGCGCGCGAAGACGCGTTGTATCTGGCGCGCGACCGCATCGGCGTCAAGCCCCTGTTTGTGTACGACGACGGCCAACGTATGCTGTTTGGCTCTGAGCCCAAGGCCCTGTGGCCGGCCGTTCGGCGCAAGCCTGGTATGTGCCTGGAAGCAATCCATCATTACCTGACGTTCAACTATGTCCCTGCGCCGTGGACGGCCTACGAAGGCGTGTGCCATGTCATGCCTGGCACCTGGCACAAATACACGCGGGGCCGCCATGTGCAGACGCAGCGCTGGTGGAGCCTGGCAGACCAGCGTGAGCAAGACTTTGAGTTTGGCGATTGGTCCGATGAGTTCATGGCTTTGCTCGACGACGCCACCCGCATCCGCTTGCGTGCCGACGTACCCTTTGGCGCTTTCCTTTCGGGTGGGGTCGATTCGAGCACCATCGTCGGACTGATGGCGCGCCACGTGCGGGAGCCGGTCAAAACCTTTTGTATAGGCTTTGAAGACTTGCGCTACGACGAGTCGGCCTTCGCTCTACAGGCCGCCCAGCGTTTTGGTTGTGACCATACGATGGAAGTTGCCGAATTGAATATGTTGGCGCAGTGGCCCCGCGCACTGCATCACCTGGACCAGCCGCATGGTGATGCTTCTTTCATGCCCACCCTGCGCGTGAGCGAACTCGCGGCGAAGCAGGTCAAGGTGGTGCTGACAGGTGACGGCGGCGACGAACTATTTGCTGGTTACGACAAATATGCCCAGTTCTTCGCGCAGCCAGATGCACTGACTTTGCCGCAAACCGCGTTTGAGCGCAGTTACTTTGACAGTATTTCGCTATTCACTCCCAAGGCCAAGACCGCGCTGTATCGGTCAGAAGTGCGCGCGCAACTGGCTGGCGTCGACAGCTTCACTGCTGCGGCCCAACCCTGGTTCGAAGAGGCATGCCATTTTGACCGTATCAACCAGGCGCTCTACTTAGATATGCAGCTGCTACTGAGCGGTAACAACCTTGTCAAGCCCGACCGGATGGGTATGGCTGCGAGTATTGAGGCGCGCACACCATTCCTGGACTGGCGGATGATGCAGTTCGCCTTTCGCTCGCGCGGCGCGACCAAGCTATCGGCGCGGGGCGACAAAAAGCATTGGTTGAAGCGGGCGGCTGCACCGCTGATAGGTAACGAATTGGCGTACCGCAAGAAGCAAATGTTCACTGTGCCCATCGGTGATTGGTTCCAAGGCGAGTTGCATGGCTGGTTGCGTCAGACCCTGCAGGGCAGTGAAGTAATCGGACGATTGTTCGATCCCACAATATTGGGCTGTATGTTGGATCGGCATAGGGACGGCCAAGGTAACTTCACTCGGGAGCTACGTGCGCTGGCCGCGTTAGAAATTTGGAGTACTGCATGCTGAACTCGCAGACTCTGCCGCGCTTCCGCACGCGCGATCCGCGGCGAAGGGCTTTTTTTGTTAGCTATGGCGCTGGCCACATCGCCAAAATTGCGCCAGTGGTTCGCGAGTTGCGACGACAGGGCGTTGAGTGTTTGTTGATGGCACTCACGATTGGCTATCCGAAGGCTCGGCAGCTGGGACTTGAACCTATGGGCTATCGGGATTTCCTGCCCCTGCTAGGTCCTCGAATGGAGGAGGCACTATCGTGGGGAGATCGCCTGCTGGTCGGCAACACACATCCCGAAGTCGATTTGGAGGAAACGCGTTGCTACTTGGGTATCAACTTCTTGCAATGGGTTGATGCCGAAGGTGAGGTGGCCGCCCGCCTGCGGTATCAGCAGAGGGGTCGCCAAGGGTTCATGCCGGTCGATTTCATGGGGCGGGTGCTGGATGCTCTGCAGCCCGGCCTAGTCGTGGCTACCAGCACGCCTCGATCCGAGGAGGCAGCGATTCGTTCCGCAGTTAGTCGTGGTATCCCAACGCTCACGATGGTTGATTTGTTTGCGCCAGAGTCTGACCCCTTTCTCTACAGACCTGTGCATGCCCGGTGCATTACTGTCATCGCCACAGAGGTGCGTGAGAGATTCCTTGCCCACGGCCTCGCATCTAATCAGGTGTTTGTGACCGGTAGCCCCGATTTCGACGAACTTTTTGACCCTTGCGCTGTGGAGCAGGGTCGAGCTCTGAGGGCGAAGTTGGGCTGGGAAGGATTTCACATAGTGCTTTGGGCCGGGATACTTGAGCCGGATCACGCGACTTTTCCCGGCGCTGCTTTTGGCCTGGCCGTAGAGCAAGCTCTGCGAGCCTGGGTCAAGAATACGCCTCAGACCGGTCTGATCGTTCGCTACCACCCGGCTCAGTATCACGAGTTTGCGCGCCTAGCACCGCAGGAATGTGTGCACTTGAGTATCCCGAGGGTGGATCCGATTGCCCCCTTGCTGCAAGCAGCTGATACGGTGATCCACCAAGTTAGTACGGTTGGACTGCAAGCGGCCGTGCTCGGTAAGCGCGTACTCCACCTTGGGTTTTCCGCCTGGGTTCAGAGTGCCGACTTCGACTTGGGGAGTCTTGGCCCCAGTGAGTTGGTAAACAGCCTCGACGAGATTGCAACCATGCTCAACAATCGCCCAGCGCCAGCTGCTGACCGCCCTGTGTCTGTCCCTCAAGGGCCTGCTACACCCCGCATTGCCGAGCTGGCTCTACAACTTTTGAACTCTCCATGACGACAAAACTGACTGAGGAAGAAATTCGCCCGAAAAATTTGATGACGGGCCAGAAGGTCGCAGCACTTACCGACGTGGGTCGTCTTCTCACGCGCTACAGTGAATTCGTTGAGGTGGATTGCCCAGCGTGTGGCGTTCATCGACGTACAGCGCAGTACAGCAAAAATGGACTACGGTACGTTCGGTGTGAAGATTGCCAAACTCTCTATGTCTCACCCCGGCCTACAGCTGAAGTTTTGGCTTGGTTTTACCGCGACTCTCCAAACTACGCGTACTGGAATGCCCACATCTTCCCTGCATCGGAGGTTTCGCGGAGGACTCGGATTTTTGTGCCTCGGGTCAATCGCTTGCTGGAGATATGCGCCCGGCACCAGACCCGGACGGACTCACTACTGGAAGTCGGTGCGGGATTCGGTACTTTCTGTGCTGAGCTCATGTCGCGAAACGTTTTCAAGCGAGTCGTGGCTGTCGAGCCGACACCAGGGCTTGCCATCAGTTGCCGAGAGCGTGGCATTGAAGTGCTCGAAATGCCGATCGAGGAGGTCACTCTGCAGTCTACGGACTTGTTCGACGTAGTCGCCAGCTTCGAAGTTATCGAACACCTGTTTAGCCCCCTGGACTTTGCCCTGCAGATGGTTCGCTTGCTGCGCCCTGGCGGGCTGCTGTTGCTGACCTGCCCCAATGGACAAGGCTTTGACATCGAGACACTTGGCCCTGTGAGCGATACGGTTGATCATGAGCATCTGAACTACTTCAATGCCGCATCGCTTGAAAAAATGCTGCGGCGCGTTGGCTTGGACGTACTAGAGTCGTTCACCCCGGGTTTGCTGGATGCCGAATTGGTGCGCAACAAGGTGCTCGAAGGTTCATTCGACCTGAGCCATCAGCCGTTTTTGAAGAGGGTGTTGCTTGACGGATGGGAGCAGCATGGCCAAGCGTTCCAAGACTATCTGATAGCGCAAGGGCTTTCCTCAAATCTCTGGGTCTTGGCGCGCAAGCCAATTTGAGCAACTACCATATCCAGTCACACGAACAGGTCTTCGATGCCCCAACGCGTAGTTACTTTGGTGGACTTGCAAATCCAGAATATATTGTCAGTGACCCAAGCTCTGAATTTGGTGGGCGCGCGGGTGATAGTTGCACGCGATGCAGCCGCGATAGCGCAGGCTGACCTGCTGGTACTGCCGGGTGTAGGCTCATTTGCAGAGGCTTCGCGACGCTTGTTTCAAAGCGGGCTGGCGGAGGTGATTCAACACCATGCTTTAGAGCGCCAGCGTCCCGTTGTAGGGTTCTGTTTGGGCATGCAGCTGCTCGGAGATTCCAGCCAGGAGCATGGCGAACATCCAGGTTTGGGACTGATCCCAGGGCAGGTGGTCAGGTTGCGAGAAAAGCTGCCAGACCATCGCGTGCCAAATGTAGGCTGGCGCACGGTTCATTTGAACGAGTATTCAACGGCAATGCTACCAGCCGTTCTCGACGGCGCTAATTTCTACCATGTGCATAGCTACCACTTTGAGGTGAAGTCGCCTTCTCACTGCATCGGCACATCGCGTTTTGCTGAAGAAGACATCGCCAGCATTGTGGCTCGGGGTCGAGTGCTGGGGACTCAGTTTCACCCTGAGAAAAGCCAGGAGCCCGGCTTGGACCTCCTTCACGCACTAGTTTGTCACTTCCGCTGATCGAACATGAAACGCCTCATCCCGGTGCTACTGCTCAAGAACGGACTGATAGTACGTAGCCAACTGTTCAGTATCCATCAAAGCATCGGTAACCCTATGCACACGGTGCGTCGGCTCTCCAACTGGAACGTTGATGAGCTGATCTTGCTCGATATCTCTACCGAAGACCGCCATGACCTGCGTCGCGACGACCTCCAGGTGCAATACCAAGGCACCACCCTGCTGGGCTTGCTTCCTGAGATCGCCAAACTGTGCTTCATGCCGCTGGCGGTGGGAGGCGGCATTCGAGATATCGAGGCTATGCGCGAACGCTTTGCTGCAGGTGCAGACAAATGCGTCATCAACTCCGAGGCGGTGCGCAACCCTGCACTGCTGACTGAGGCCTCGAGGGCATTTGGTGCCCAGGCCGTGGTGGTAAGCATCGACGTGCTTCGCCATCGCGATGGTCGCTTGGAAGTGATGATCGACGGCGGTAGAACGCCGACTGGGCTTGATCCATTGGCGTGGGCACGCGAGTGTGAACAACGGGGCGCGGGCGAGATCGTGCTCAACTCTGTGGACCGCGATGGTGCTGGCACCGGCTATGACCTTGCATTGGTTCAGGCGGTTACAACGTCAGTATCGATCCCCGTGATTGCTTGCGGTGGTGTCGGCACATACGCTGACTTCGTGCCCGCTTTGAATGAAGCCGGCGCCAGTGCCGCAGCTGCAGCCAACATCTTCAACTTCTATGAGCTGGCTTACCCGCACGCCAAAAAAACTTGCATCGATGCGGGGGTTGCCATGCGGCCCGTGCAACTCGCCAACAAGTGGTTTACGCGTGAACCGCAATACGACTTTCAAATTGAAAAAGCCAAACTCGAGATGCGGATGAGCCATGCGCGCCAAGGTCTTTTCGCAGCGGCGCAGGATCCGCGTGAACGAAAGATGCGCTGGTGCACACAATGTCTGTATCCATCACTGAGTGCCACACCCATGGAGTACGACGCCAAGGGGTTGTGCACGGGTTGCCAGATGGCGCAGATGAAGACCGATTTCGGAGCCTCGGAATGGCAACGTCGCGGCACAATCCTGCGAGGAATTTTTGAACAAGCCCGTTCATCCGACGGAACGCGGCACGACTGCGTCATTGGCGTCTCAGGTGGCAAGGATAGCTACTTCCAGACTCACTACGTAAAGAACGTGTTGGGCTACAAACCGCTCTTGGTAACGTATTACGGCAACAACTACACCCCAGAGGGCGAATACAACTTGCGGCGCATGGCCGAGGTGTTCGATGTAGATCACATCATCTACAAACCCAGTGTGACCCTGCTGAAAAAGCTCAATCGCCTAGGCTTCCAGATTATGGGGGATATGAACTGGCACGGCCATATGGGTATCGCCACACTGCCAATGAAAATCGCTGCGTTGCATAAGATTCCTTTGGTAGTTTGGGGTGAGCACGGCTATGCCGACTTGTGCGGGCAGTTCTCCATGAACGACTTTGTTGAGTGGAGCTACCGCAATCGCCTTGAGCATTTTGGCCGCGGCTACGAGTGGAACTACATGGTGGGCTTCGAAGACATCACGGCGGCTGACATGGTGCCTTACCAGTACCCCAGTGATCAAGAGCTTTTTGACCTCAACCTCAAGGGTATCTACCTCTCTAACTATGTACCATGGGACGGTAACGCTAACAGTAAACTGGCTTCTGAGTTGTACGGTTTTGAGGCAGGCAACACGCCGTTTGAACGCACCTACCGCCGAGCGTCCAACCTAGACGACATGCACGAGAACGGCGCGCACGACTACATGAAATACGTGAAGTTCGGTTATGGCCGCTGTACAGATCACGCATCCAAAGACATCCGCAGTGGCGTACTATCGCGCGCTGAAGGCATTGCGTTGGCTCGGCATCACGACCCGGTCAAGCCGTTTGATGTGCAGCGCTGGCTGAATTACGTGGGTATGGATGAAACCACCTTCGATGCTATCGCTGACACCTTCCGGGACCCGCGGGTATGGTGGTTTGATGGTGGCTGGAGGAGACACGAGCTCAGTGACTAGGTGAATCGCTAGGCATTTTTTTCCACTTTAATCCGCTCTCAGGACATGCTGAACCAGTCCACCATACTCATCACCGGCGGCACCGGATCGTTCGGCCACACTTTCGTGCCCATGACCCTGGCGCGCTACAACCCTCGCAAGCTCATCGTTTACTCGCGCGACGAGATGAAGCAGTGGGAAATGGCCAAGTTGTTCCGGGGTGACGAACGAGTGCGCTTTTTTATCGGCGACGTACGCGACCGCGAGCGCATGTACCGGGCGCTGGATGGGGTGGATTACGTGGTTCACGCCGCCGCCACCAAGATCGTACCCACAGCAGAGTACAACCCGTTCGAATGCGTCAAAACTAACGTGAATGGTGCTATGAACGTGATCGATGCATGTATTGACCGGCGGGTCAAGGGTGTGGTGGCCCTGTCCACCGACAAGGCCAGCAGCCCAGTGAATCTCTACGGAGCGACCAAGCTCGCTTCTGATAAGTTGTTCGTTGCAGGGAATTCCTACGCTGGTGTCGATGGATGCAAGTTCTCGGTAGTGCGCTACGGAAATGTCATGGGTTCGCGCGGTTCGGTCATTCCATTCTTCCTGACACAGAAGGGTAAAGGATCTTTGCCAGTGACCGACGCGCGCATGACCCGCTTCATGATCAGCCTTGAACAGGGCGTGGAGCTGGTCTGGCACGCATTCGAGGACATGGAGGGCGGCGAGATCTATGTCAAGAAGATCCCGTCGATGAAGGTGACCGATATCGCCCTGGCGGTCGACCCTGAAGCACAGCACGAGATCGTGGGTATCCGTCCTGGCGAGAAACTGCATGAACAGATGATCAGTCCGGAAGACGCCTACTACACTTATGAATACCCGGAGCACTTCAAGATACTGCCCGCCATTCACAGCTGGCACGAGGACTTCAAGCGTATTAAGGACGGGCGGCGCGTGCCCGCAGGCTTCACCTACGCCAGTGACAATAACACCGAGTGGATGGACGTGTCCGCCCTGCAGGCCTGGATCGCCCAGCACCAGGACAAGATCGGCCGCATCTGATCCGGGCAGCGTCATGGACTTCATCCCCTACGCCACACAGTCGATCAATGAAGACGACTTGGCAGCAGTGCGCGAGGCTCTGACCTCGGGTTGGTTGACCCAGGGCCCAGCTGTGCCAAGGTTTGAGCAGGCTTTCGCGCAGCGGCACTGTGTAGCTCACGCGGTGGCCGTGTCCAACGCCACCGCCGGCTTGCACATCGCCTGCCTTGCTCTAGGTGCAGGTCCAGGTAAGACCGTGTGGACCAGCCCGAATACCTTCGTTGCCTCGGCCAACAGCGCGCTGTACTGCGGTGCAGATGTGGACTTCGTGGACATCGACCCCGTCACCCGGAACATGAGTGTGGCGGGCTTGGCTGTGAGACTGGAACAGGCCGAACGCGACGGCCGCCTGCCCGCCATAGTGATTCCGGTGCATTTCGGCGGCTTGCCCTGCGACCTCGTGCCCATGCGAGCGTTGGCGGACCGTTACGGTTTCAAGGTCCTGGAAGATGCGTCCCACTCTGTGGGCGCCCTTTACAACGGCCAGCCTATTGGGAGCGCATATGCCGACGCCAGCGTGTTCAGCTTCCATCCGGTCAAGATCGTGACCACCGGTGAAGGCGGCATGGTGACCACGCAGGACGCTGCGCTGGCGCGCAGTCTACAGCTGCTTCGGTCGCACGGCATCACGCGTGAGGTGTGTGAGATGGATCACCCTGAAACGGGTGCTTGGCACTACGAACAGCACAGCCTGGGCTTCAACTATCGGATGACGGACATCCAGGCCGCCCTGGGCCACTCGCAGCTACAGCGCATCGACAGCTTCCAAGCCGCCCGCGAACGTCTGGCCGAACGCTACGACCAATTGCTGGCTAAGCTGCCCCTGCGGCGGCCGGCCCGCGTGCCCGGCCCGGGCTCGACTGCCCATTCGTCCTGGCACCTCTACGTGGTGGAGCTGCTGCCGGGCCTTGGCGTGGCCGACCGCGCCACCGTGTTCACTCGTATGCGCGAGGCTGGCATCGGTGTCAATGTGCACTACGAACCGATTCCGCTGCAGCCGTACTATCGCGGCCTGGGCTTTCAGCCTGGCCAGTTCCCGGCCGCCGAGGCCTATGCTGTACAAGCCCTTTCAATCCCGCTTTACCCATCCCTGACAGATGTTCAACAGGACCGTGTGGTGGCGGCGCTGACAGCGGCCTTGCAGGCATGACCACACTGATCATCGTCCAGGCGCGCATGACCTCGACCCGACTGCCGGGCAAGGTGCTGCTGCCCTTGGCTAGCGAACCTATGCTCACGCGGCTAGTCGAGCGGCTGCGCCGAGTGCAGCGCGCCGACGGTATCGTCGTTGCCAGCACCACCAACGTGACCGACGATCCGATCGCTGGGCTGTGCGCGCAGCTGGGCGTTTCCTGCCATCGGGGGCTCGAACACGACGTGCTTTCCCGTTATGCCGACGCTGCACGACTGCACGGCGCCGACACGGTTGTGCGCGTCACCTCCGATTGTCCGCTGATCGACCCGGCGTTGATCGACCGGGTGATCAACGCCTATGAAGAGGGCTGCGGCGACTACGTCTCCAATATGCTGCCGCCAACCTGGCCATACGGCATGGCTGTGGAGGTGTTTAGCGAGGCTGTGCTGGCTCAGGCCCATGAAGAAGCCACCCAAGCGGCCGAGCGTGAGCACGTCACGCCATTTCTCTACTGGCGCCCCGAGCGTTACCGCCTGTGCAATGTTGCCAGCCCTGTGGACCTGAGCCAGCATCGCTGGACTGTGGATACCCCCGAGGACTATGCGCTCGTCAGTCGTTTGTTCGACCACTTGATGCCGACCAAGCCCTATTTCAATCAGGCCGACGTGTTGACACTGTTGGACCAGCACCCCGACTGGATCGCGCTCAACCAGCACATCATGCAGAAGCCAGCGAACGAAACCCAGACCGTCAAGAATAACCCATGACCTTCAAGACTGAGCAGGAAGCCTTCTGGGCCGGCGATTTCGGCACCGAGTACATCCGGCGCAACCAGGGCGATGCGCTGCTCGCCTCCAACCTCGATTTCTTCGGCAAGGCCCTGCGTCAGGCCAGCGGCTTTCGCAGCTGTATCGAATTCGGCGCGAACATCGGCATGAACCTCAGGGCACTTAAGCTGCTGCACCCTGGCATTGACGCCTACGCCATAGAGATCAACGCCGCGGCCGCGAACCAACTGGGCGAGGTCATCCCGTCGGCAAAAGTCTATAACACGTCTATCTTGGACTTCGTGCCTATGCGCCAATGGGACCTGACCCTTGTCAAAGGTGTGCTCATCCACATCAACCAGGAGGTGCTCCCCCAGGTGTACGACAAGCTGTTCGCCGCCTGCGGTCGCTATCTTCTGGTAGCTGAGTACTACAACCCGGTGCCGGTGGCCATTCCCTATCGTGGCCACGACGACCGTCTGTTCAAGCGCGACTTTGCGGGCGAGATCATGGATCGCCACCCGCAATTGCAACTAGTGGATTACGGCTTTGCCTACCGCCGCGACCCCAGCTTTCCGCAGGACGACATCACTTGGTTCTTGATGGAAAAGCGTTGACCTGACATGACGCTTGTGGCGATTCGCGTAGATGCATCTGCGAACATGGGCACCGGTCACCTAACGCGTTGCCTGTCATTGACGCACGCGCTCCTAGAACAAGGTGCTCAGGTCATACTGGTAACGCGCGCTCTGGACGCTGTAGCGGCGCAGGTGTTGTCGCGTGAAACGCCTTGCTGTTTGCACTGGTTGCCTGCACCCAGTGGCGACACTTCGACCAATACAACCGCCACGCCACATGCTGCATGGGCACGTGTTTCGTGGTTTCAGGACGCCGAGGACACCGCGAACGCCCTGCGAAGCAAGCAACCCGACTGGATTGTGGTAGACCACTATGCCTTTGATGCGCGCTGGCATGAGACTGTTCGTACATCCCTCGGCTGCCGCCTGTTAGTGATTGACGACACCGCAGACCGTGCAATAAGTGCCGATGTCTTGCTGGACCCCAACTGGGCGCCCGACCACCGTGCCAAATACGCGGGTCGGCTGGCGTGCGAGTCGCGCTGGTTGGCTGGTCCGCGTTACGCTTTGCTCTCACCCGCATACCGGAGAGGGTTGCGCTACGCCTACCAGCCCAAGGTGAGCAGCCTTGGTATCTTCATGGGAGGAACCGACCCGGAGGGCGTGTCGGCCCGCGTGTTGGATGCCTGCAGGGCAGCAGGTTTTGTCGGACTCATCGAGGTTGTGTCCACTTCGGCCAATCCGCGCCTGGACGCGCTGCGTGAGGTTTGTGCCGCGGACTCCAGCGTCATGTTGACAGTAGATCAATCCGATCTCTCGGCCTTCTTCGCACGCCATGACCTGCAGATCGGCGCTGGTGGTGGGGCGACCTGGGAGCGTTGCTGTGTCGGTGCCCCCACCGTCGCCTTGGTCATGGCGGCCAACCAATCGGCTGTGGTGGCTGGTCTGGCAGAACTGGGCGCGGTGCGTTCCGCCGATGAAGCGACCCTGCCGGGCGTGCTGCGTGAACTTATCGCGGATCCCACTGCACGGCTTGTGCTTTCTGAGCGTGCGGCAGCACTGGTTGATGGCCGTGGCGCCCAGCGCGTGGCTCTGATGCTTCTGCGCGACCATCTGCAACTGCGCCCCGCCACCCCCGACGACGCCTCGCAGTTGCATGCGTGGCGTAACCACCTCTCTGTGCGCGTGGTGTCGGTCTCCCAGGACACAATCGCCTTTGACGCGCACCAGCGCTGGCTGCACGCCGTGTTGGAGAACCCTGCGCGCTGGTTGTTCGTTGCCCAGATCGGCCAATTGTCCGTGGGCAGCATCCGTTTCGACTGGCTCGACAGCGGACATGTTGAGGTTTCGCTCTATACCGACCCAGACCTGCAAGGCCTGGGCCTGGGGCAGCGACTGCTGGCGGCCGGTGAACAGGCGCTGCTTGCGTTGCACCCCGGCGGCTTCACCTTGGAGGCACAGGTCCTGCCTGGCAACACCGCATCACAACGTCTGTTTCAGGTTGCTGGATACCATTGGGGGCCTTTGCGATACCGGAAATTGGTTGGCCCATTGCCTGCCTCGGAATACACCGAATCATGAAAATCCTCGATCGCACCATAGGCCTCTGCCAGCGCCCCTATCTCATCGCGGAAATGTCTGGCAACCACAACCAGTCGCTGGAACGTGCGCTGGCCATCGTGGATGCCGCCGCCGCGCACGGTGCTGACGCCATCAAGCTGCAGACCTACACCGCCGATACCATGACGCTGAACCTGTGCATGCCCGGCTTCACGATTGACGACCCCAAAAGTCTATGGGCGGGGCGCCAGTTGTACGAGCTGTATGCGGAAGCCCATACCCCTTGGGAATGGCACGTGCCAATCATGGAGCGCGCTGCCAGCCACGGTGTGCATTGTTTCAGCACACCGTTCGATTTCAGTTCGGTAGACTTTCTTGAATCGCTGAATGTGCCGGCATACAAGATTGCCTCGTTCGAGAACACCGACCTGCCGCTGATCCGCCGCGTGGCGGCTACCGGCAAGCCCATAATCATGTCCACCGGCATGGCCACGGCAGGCGAGATTGATGAGGCCGTGCGCGCTGCGCGCGACGCCGGATGCCGTGACCTTGTGCTGCTCAAGTGCACCAGCACTTACCCGGCGAGTGCCGACAACACCAATATTTCGACCATCCCGCACATGCGCACTCTGTTCGGCTGCGAAGTCGGTCTGTCGGATCACACCCTGGGTTGCGGCGTGGCGGTGGCGGCTACAGCTTTAGGCGCAACGGTGATCGAAAAGCACTTTACTCTGCACCGCGCCGACGGTGGCGTAGATTCTTCTTTCTCGATGGAGCCTCAGGAGCTGCGTCAGTTGCGTGAAGAGACTGAGCGTGCTTGGCAGGCACTGGGGCAAGTGAGCTACGGCCCTACAGCAGCCGAGATGAGGTCACTTGCTTTTCGCCGATCGCTCTACATCGCGAAGGACTTGCAGGCCGGTGAGGTGCTCACCTCTGAAAACTTGCGCTGTGTGCGGCCCGGATTCGGTCTCGCGCCCAAGCATCTGGGCAGCCTATTGGGTTTGTCCATCGGACAAGATGTGAAGGCCGGCACCCCCATGGCATGGTCGCTGCTAGGTGAAGGCCAGGACTCGTGAGCGCCGTGCTACCCTGTGTCACGCAACCGATATGCCCGTGAGCAGTGTGCAGCCTATGAGCAACCGTTGGCTGCAGCTGCCGATCGACTTGGCACTGGTTGCACTTGGCTGGTGGCTTGCGTTTTGGCTCCGCTTCAACCTCGAGACACCCGATGAATTCCAGGCCATGATGGTTGACACCCTGCCATGGCCGTTGCTCGGGTTTGGTACGAGTCTGCTGGTATGGGGGGTGTACCGCCACATCTGGCGCTATACCAGCGTGGCCGAACTCACGCGCCTTGTATATGGCGTGGTGTTCGCCGGTTTGTTGTCTGCGTCTGCAGTGCTGATGCTGCGAGTCGGGTCCTTCCCGCGCTCGGTGCTGCTGTTGCATCCCATGTTGGTGTTGCTGCTTTTGGGCGGTGCCCGCATCAGCGCCCGACTATTGCTGGTCAACCGTGGGCAAAGTGCACCTACCGGCAAGCCCTTGCTGCTGGTGGGTTCGGTTCAAGACGCGGCAGCGGCACTGCCTGCGTTGCGCGGGGCGCGGCTGTGGTCGCCGGTGGGTATCGTCAGTCCCATCGCCGCCGAAAAAGGCCGCAGCCTGCAGGGACTGAGCGTGCTGGGAGGTTTGGGCGACCTCTCCCATATTGCTGCGCGCACCCAAGCGGTAGCCGCCCTTGTGGTCTTGGCCGCAGGGTCTGATGCCCGGCGAGAAGTGCTCATGGGTGCTAGCGAAGCGAGTCTGCCCCTTTTGACAATGCCGCGGCCGGACGAGTGGCTGCGCGCTGAAGATGGTCAACCTAGGCGTATCGAGCTGGAGGACTTGCTGGGTAGAGCGCCTGTGGCGCTGGATGAAAAGGGCCTGTCTGATCTCATTACCGGAGAGACGGTGCTGGTCACCGGTGCAGGAGGTTCGATTGGATCTGAATTGTGCCGCCAGATTGCGCGCTTTGGTGTTGCGCGGCTTGTGTGTGTTGACGTGTCCGAATACGCCATCTACCAATTGGAGCAAGAGCTACGCAGGGCTCATCCCCAAATGCAAGGGCTTTACTACACCGCCAACGTCCGAGAATATGAGCGATTGCTTGCCATTGCTCAGCTCCACCGACCGACGGTGGTATTTCATGCTGCCGCCTACAAGCATGTTCCTTTGATGGAGTCTTTGAACGAGGTGGAAGCCCTGCGCACCAATGTGTTAGGAACGTTGAATGCTACTCGCGTCGCTGGCGCTGTCGGAGCTACGCGTTTTGTGCTGATATCCACCGATAAAGCGGTCAACCCGACCAATGTCATGGGTGCGAGTAAACGGCTCGCTGAACTGGTTATGCAGTCGGTGGCTAGCGAATGCGAAAGCACGCGTTTTGTGGCCGTGCGTTTTGGAAACGTGTTGGGTTCCAGTGGCTCGGTTGTTCCGTTGTTTTCTGCTCAGATCGCACGTGGCGGTCCTGTAACAGTCACGCATCCGGACATTGTTCGTTACTTCATGACGATTCCGGAAGCTGCCCAACTGGTTCTGCAGGCTGGTTTGATGGGGCAATCAGGGCAGATTTTTGTGCTGGATATGGGGGAGCCCGTCAAAATCCTTGATCTCGCGAAGATATTGATACGGTTGTCTGGCAAAAACGAGCAGGAAATTCCTGTGGTGTTCACAGGGCTCAGACCCGGAGAGAAACTCTACGAAGAGCTTCTTGCCAATGGCGAAACCACTATTCCGACACCACATCCCAAACTGCACGTAGCCAAAACCAGCTCACCGGGCCGCCTGAACCCTGAGACGGTCTGCAGCGATATTGAGAGTTTAGGGGTTGCCCCGGCAGCTTCGTCGCTGCGTGCCTGGCTCCAGAGTCTGGTACCTGAATACACAGTCCGTTGACTCAGGCTGCGGCCTGTGTCTCTCGCGCTACTGCGCGATCCCCGTCCGCTCCAGCACATCCCCCACCAGTTCCAGGCGGACCAGGGGGTTGTCTAGCTCCATCAGTCGCTGTTTCAGCTCCAGTGGCACTGGCAGCAGTTCGCACCATCGGTTCGCCACCCAGCCGCAATCGTTCAGTTGTGCTGCCGTGGGGGTGATCAAGTGGGGCATGTCTGGGTCGCGTACCTGCAGCGTGTGCAAGACCTGCGCCAATGCAGTTGACGCCTTTTTGAGATCGTCTGGAACCGGCACTGTCAGATCCTGTTCGACGTGATCGACGTCAGCAATCCAAAGGCCGTGCTGCAGGTGATGGCGCTGAGTGATACGAAAACGCTGGCTACCACGGCATAACAGGGTGACCAGTCCGGGCTGGGGTGTCTCCAATTGCTCGATGATGGCCAGGGTACCGATGTCGTTGAAGCGTTCTTCTGGCGCTCCGGCTTGGCGCACTTCCTGGCCTTGGGTGAGTGCAACCACGCCGAAGGGGGCGCCTGTCCGGTGGCACTTGCGCACCATGTCCAGGTAGCGCACCTCAAACACCCTCAGAGCTAGCACTCCGTCCGGGAACAAGACAGAGCCCAGGGGGAAAAGCGGCAGGGACGACAAGGTGAGGGGTGGGGTCATGGGCGCGCGGATGCCTTCGCCCGCTATCATCCCATGACACCGTCGGCTTTTGCTGCACACCACTGTTTTTGTCTCATCCATGCTCTATCAGATCGCCTCTTTCCTGCTCGATGTTGTTGGCGGCTTGCTGACCGGAGCCTGCCTTTTGCGGCTGTACATGCAGTGGCAGCGGGTGCCGTTCTCCAACCCGGTCGGTGGGTTGGTGTTTGCGTTGACCGATTGGCTGATCATGCCGCTGCGACGGGTGATCCCCCCTGCGGGGCGTTGGGATGTGTCCAGTCTGGTGGCAGCGATGCTGGTGCAGCTGGTGCAGTACGCGTTGTTGACGTTGCTGCTCGGTGCAGGATCGGCATGGGCGTGGTTGCCCTGGCTGGCATTGTTCGGGCTGCTGCGCGTGGCGGTCTCGGGGCTGATCGGCCTGCTGATTGTCTATGCCGTCCTGTCCTGGGTACAGGGTGGCCGTTCACCGCTGGCGGATGTGATCGCGCGCCTGTGTGAACCCGTGTTGCGTCCTTTTCGGCGCGTCATTCCGCTGATGGGCGGCTTCGACCTGTCGCCATTGGTGGCGCTGGTGGCGCTGCAGGTCGTGATGATTGTTCTGGGTCATTTGCAGGCCAGTGTGATGCGTTAAGCATCCCAAAGGCCCGATGCGCTAGCCAAGTATGCTCTGTTTGCTATTGAAAATATAGCAATGGCGTGGTGAGGCCTCACTCAGTCCCCTTTTCGGGGACCGGGTATTTACATCACCGCGTCAGCAGGCAGTCGTTGCAGCATAGCCAAACTGCTGGCCACGGTGTTGCGCAGTTCGCGGCGGTCGCAGATGAAGTCCACCGCGCCCTTGGTTTGCAGGAACTCTGCACGCTGGAAGCCCTCGGGCAGGGTCACACGCACGGTGGATTCGATCACGCGCGGGCCAGCAAAGCCGATCAGCGCCTTGGGCTCGGCAATCACGATGTCGCCCACAAAGGCAAAACCTGCGCTCACGCCACCCATGGTGGGGTCGGTCAGCACACTGATGTAGGGCAGGCCCTTCTTGGCCAGGCGGGTCAGCGCTGCGTTGGTCTTTGCCATCTGCATGAGCGACAGCAGGCCTTCCTGCATGCGTGCGCCGCCGGTGGCGGTGAAGCAGATGAAGGGCACCTTTTGCTCGATGGCGGTTTCCACGCCACGCACAAATCGCTCGCCCACCACGGACCCCATGGAGCCGCCCATGAAGTCGAACTCGAAGCAGGCGGCGACGACGTTGATGCTCTTGACCGCGCCGCCCATCACGATGAGGGCGTCGGTCTCGCCGGTGTTCTCCAGGGCTTCCTTCAGGCGCTCGGGGTACTTGCGGCTGTCCTTGAACTTGAGCGCGTCTACGGGCAGCACTTCCTGGCCGATTTCGTAGCGGCCTTCAGCATCCAGAAATGCGTCCAGTCGGGCGCGCGCACCGATGCGGTGGTGGTGGCTGCAGTGGGGGCACACATTCTGGTTGTGCTCCAGGTCGGCCTTGTAGAGCACCGTCTCGCAGCTCGGGCACTTGATCCACAGGCCTTCGGGCACCTGACGGCGCTCGGTGGGGTCGGTTTGCTGGATTTTGGCGGGCAGAAGTTTTTCGAGCCAGGACATGGTGTTCTCCTCTTCAGTGGCGCGACCTGCTACAAAGCCCGTAGGCGTTTGCGGGGCAGGCCGGGTGTGAATCTGTCGGCGCACCCCGCAGGATGCGCCGGGCTGCATTATGCGACTAGGCGTCCAGGGCCTTGCGGATGCCGCGCAGGAAGTCGATGGTCAGGGGCACCACCTTGGCGTGCTCCTGGTCTTCAATCAACTGGATGATGCGGCTGCCGATGACCACGGCATCGGCCACCTTGCCGATGGCCTGGGCGGTGGCGGCGTCGCGGATGCCGAAGCCCACACCCACCGGGATGGTCACGTGCTGGCGAATACGGGGCAGCATCTGCTCCACGGCCGCCGTGTCCAGCGCGCCTGAGCCGGTCACGCCCTTGAGCGACACGTAGTACACATAGCCGCTGGCCACACGCGCCACCTGGGCCATGCGTTCATCCGTGCTGGTGGGGGCCAGCAGGAAGATCAGGTCCATGCTGTGCGCGCGCAGGCTGGCGGCAAAGGCTTCGCATTCTTCGGGCGGGTAGTCCACGATGAGCACGCCGTCCACGCCCGCAGCGGCAGAGTCGCGCACAAACGCACCTTCGCCGTGCTTCTGGTCGTAGCGTTCCACAGGGTTGGCATAGCCCATCAACACCACTGGCGTGGTGCTGTTGCGCTTGCGGAACTCACGCACATGGTCGAGCACCTGCACCATGCCAATGCCCAGGCTGAGGGCTTTTTCACCCGCCTTCTGGATCACCGGGCCATCGGCCATGGGGTCGGAAAAGGGCACGCCCAGCTCGATCACGTCGGCACCGGCCTCGACCATGCCGTGCATGAGCGCGGGGGTGATGTCGGCAAACGGGAAACCGGCGGTCACATAAGGAATCAGCGCCTTGCGGCCCTGTGCTTGCAGGGCAGAAAAGGTGGATGCGATACGGCTCATTTATTTCACCACCTTGATGGGTTGCTCGCCGCCCTTGACGGACTGCCCCTGGCAGCTGGGTCGGCAGTAAAAGTCGGCGCCACTGAGATCGGCCACAGTACCAATGTCCTTGTCGCCCCGGCCCGAGAGGTTGACCAGGATCGACTGGTCTGGGCGCATGGTTTTGGCCAGCTTCATGGCGTAGGCCACGGCGTGACTGGATTCGAGTGCGGGGATGATGCCCTCGGTGCGGCAGAGGTAGTGGAAGGCGTCCAGCGCTTCCTGGTCGGTGATGCCGACGTATTCGGCGCGGCCGATTTCCTGCAACCAGGCGTGCTCCGGGCCCACGCCGGGGTAGTCCAGGCCTGCGCTGATGCTATGGGTTTCGGTGATCTGGCCGTTGTCATCCTGCAGGATGAAGGTGCGGTTGCCGTGCAGCACACCCGCGCTGCCCTTCTGCAGCGATGCCGAGTGTTTGCCCGACTCCAGGCCTTCGCCCGCTGCCTCCACGCCGATGAGGCGCGTTTTCTCGAAAGGGATGTAAGGGTGAAAGATGCCCATGGCATTGCTGCCGCCGCCGACACAGGCGATCACGGCATCGGGTTGCTGGCCCAGCACCTTTTGCTCGGCCAGCATGCTGGGCATTTGCTCAATGCATTCCTTGCCGATCACGCTCTGGAAGTCGCGCACCATCATGGGGTAGGGGTGCGGGCCCGCCACCGTGCCGATGATGTAGAAGGTGTTGTCCACATTCGCCACCCAATCGCGCATGGCGTCGTTCAGGGCGTCCTTCAAGGTCTTGCTGCCAGACTCCACGGGCACCACCGTAGCGCCCAGCAGTTTCATGCGGTACACGTTGGGGCTTTGGCGCTTCACGTCTTCGGCACCCATGTAGACAACGCATTCGAGCCCGTAGCGCGCGCAGATGGTGGCAGTGGCCACGCCGTGCTGGCCCGCACCCGTCTCGGCAATCACGCGGGGCTTGCCCATGCGCTTGGCCAGCATGGCTTGGCCGATCACGTTGTTGATCTTGTGCGCGCCTGTGTGGTTCAGGTCTTCGCGCTTGAGATAGATCTGCGCGCCGCCCATCTCGCGGCTGGTGCGCGCTGCATGGTAGATGGGGGAGGGGCGACCCACGAAGTGCTTGAGTTCGTAATGGAATTCAGCCAGAAATTCAGGGTCGTTCTGGTAGCGCGCGTAAGCCTCGCGCAGCTCCTGGATGGCGTGGGTCAGGGTTTCGCTGACGAAGCTGCCACCATACGGGCCGAAGTGGCCGGAAGCATCAGGTTGCTGATAGGAATTCATGGGGGTTCTTTGCAAGTTGTGCATCGGCCGCACGCACGGCGGCAACGAAGCGTTGGATCTTCACGGCGTCCTTGATGCCCTTGACGGGTTTGCCATCAGGACCATCGGTTTCGACGCCGGAACTGACATCAACCGCCAGCGAGAGACCCCGCGGGCGGACTTGCAAAATGCCATCGGTCACGTTTGCAGGCGTGAGTCCACCAGACAAAACGAGGTGAGAGCTGACGCTTGGTGGAAGGAGTGACCAATTGAATGCCTTGCCGCTGCCGCCAAAACCTTCGACATGGGCGTCGAGCAGGATGGCTTGGGCGTGAGAGTAATCGTGGGCGTATTTTACGAGGTCAAACTGCGCCGCTCCATCTCCGAGGGGAATTCGGGCGGCTCGCAGGTAGGGGCGTGCCCCCTGGTGGGTGGCCGCCATGCAGTCCTGTGGCGTCTCATCACCATGGAATTGCACTGTAGCGCCAGCAATCATTGCACTGGCTGCTATCACATTAGGAGTGGATTCGTTCACGAACAGCAGCACGGGCGTGACAAACGGCGGCAGGCGCCGTGCCAACTGCGCGGCCCGCTGGGGGGTGACCGACCGTGGGCTGGGGGCGTAGAGTACAAAACCCACCGCATCGGCGCCCGCAGCCACAGCTGCATCCACGTCTTCCTCGCGGGTCAGCCCGCAGATCTTGATGCGGGTGCGTACGTTGGCAGACGCCTGGAAAGGAGCGTGGAGGCGTTGACTGACGGCGGGGGCCGTTGTGGTCGGTGTAGTGGCCTGGTTCATGGAAGCCAATCATACGCAGCCGTGCGCTGGGGTAGCCCCCAGGCGGCGTCGTAGACGGGCCCTTGAAAGTACAACCCGTCTGGCGAGAATGTCGGCGCAGCCATCTTGCGGGACCGGGCTGCCAGCACCTCGGCCATCCACTCGGGAGGCTGCGTGCCCTGGCCGATGGTGATCAGGCAGCCCATGATGTTGCGGATCATGTGGTGCAAGAAGGCGTTGGCTTCGAATTCAAAACGCCAGTAACAGGGGCTCCAGCCCAGTTCGGGGTGCGGTGTGTCCGCCCCCCGTCGCACGATGTCGATGCGTTGCAAGGTCTTGACCGGGGTCTTGGCCTGGCAGGCGGACGCGCGAAACGAGGTGAAATCATGCTCGCCGATCAGGTAGTCGGCCGCCTGCCGCATTGCGTCATGGTCTAACGGGTGAAACACCCAGCCCACCCGCCCGGCATCCACGCTGGGCCGCACCGGCGATTGCAGAAGCACGTAGGCATAGCGCCGGGCCACGGCGCTGGCACGCGCATGAAAGTGGTCTGGGACGGCCTGAGCCCATTGCACCGCGATGTCGGAGGGCAGGAAGGTGTTGGTACCCCGGACCCAGGACGCCGCGGGCCGGTTCAGCGGGGTGTCAAAGTGCACCACCTGCATCAGGCCGTGCACACCCGCATCGGTACGGCCTGCGCAAAGGGTGCTGACCGGATGCGTAGCAAAGCGGCCCAGGGCCGCTTCGAGTTTGTCCTGCACGGTGTTGCCAGAAAGCTGGCTCTGCCAGCCACTGTAGGCCTGGCCGTTGTAGCTGACACCCAGCGCCACCCGGGTCACGGGACGGCCTGGGGACGTGCTGGGGGTTAAATCAGCGGAGGGGCCGAGCGGCATCAGCCCAGTTCGGCCAGCATGCGCTGGGCGCGGGTCTTGAGGGCGCCGCTGGACTCTGCCACCACCTCTTCAATCAGCGTACGAGCGCCGTCGGTGTCCCCGATGGCGTTGAACTCTTCGGCCAGCGCAAGCTTGGTGGCCAGCGGGTCGTCCTGCGCTGCGGCCGATCCATCGTCGGTGAATTCCGGTGCGGGAGCCGCCGGGGCCTTGGCGGCGGGAGCTGCCATGGGCTTGGAGGGGGCGTTCAGGTCCAGCGACAGGTCGCCCAGATCAAACTCCATAGGGCCGGAGTCTTGGGGCTCGCCATGGAGAGGCATGGGGCCGGACGGCGCCATGGTCAGGTCGTCGCTGCTGGGGAAGTCCAGATTGGCCACTGGAGGCGGCGCCATCATGGGACTCGGAGCGGTTTCCTGACTGCTCCACGCGGCCGTGGGCTCGTCGGGGATGCTGGGCAGATCCAACTCGGGGCGCAGCGTCTGTGGTTCGCTGGCTTCACTGCGGTTGTTGGCCGCAGCAGCCGCAGCAGCCGCAGCAAAACCACCGGCTGCAGCGGGGGGGGCGTCCGTCAGCGCGTCATCGGGCAGGTCCAGATCCAGGTCGAGGTCCAAGTCTGGGGGCGGGGCTGCGGCAGGGCTGCCTGCACCAGTGAAGGTGCTGGGGAACCCGCCCGGTGGCACGGAGGGTGATTCATCCTCGGCCATTCCGGGGCGGCCGCCAGGTTGGTACAGGCGGTTTTCGGGCTCCAGGTCACGCCCGAGTTCGGCAATGTGGTTCCAGTCAGGCCCTTCGCCCTGGGTTAGCTTGAACACTTCGCCTGCGACGGCCTCAAGGGCTTTGCGGTCCTGGCGCTTGGCGTAGATTTCACCCAGCTTGACGTGCACTGAGACGCGGCCCGGGTTGTGGCGCACGGCTTCTTTCAGGATTTCTTCGGCCTGGAGATCGCGGCCGTAGGCCAGATAAACGTCGGCTTCGGCCACGGGGTCCACGTCACCGCCGGCGTCCAGTTGGCTGGGTGAATAGGCCATGGACGAGCCAGTGGTCATATCGCTGTTGGCCGTGTCTACACGCTGGCCGCCGCTGGCACCAAAAAACGAGTCGGGTTGAATGCGGCTTTCCAGGAAGGAGCTGTCCACCCCACCGTTCTGTCGACGGCGCTGGACCAGGCGGTAAGCGCCAAATCCGAGCAGACCCGCCACCAGGATGCCGCCGCCAATAGGCAGCAGTGGGTCGTCCATAAGGGTGGACAGGAAACCGGGCTCCTCGACGGGGGCCGGAGCAGGTTTGGGTGTGGGCGCTGGTTTGGGGGCCGGTGCGGGTGCAGACGCCTCCGTGGCGGGTGCCGAGGCGGCCGCTTCTGCTGCCACTGCGGTGTCTGGCGGGGTGCTCGCGGCCGCTGCGGGGGCGGATGCCGGGGCTTCGGGCGCCGGCGGCGTGGTCGGTGTTGCCGGGACGGCTGGGGCCTGCACAGCCACCCCCGCAGGTGCGCTGGCTGCACCCGCTGCGGCGGGCGCAGGGCTGCCTCCGGCGGCTGCAGAGGCTGCGCTCAG
The DNA here is from genome assembly GCF_007993815.1 of Acidovorax delafieldii. Lineage (GTDB taxonomy): Bacteria > Pseudomonadota > Gammaproteobacteria > Burkholderiales > Burkholderiaceae_C > Acidovorax > Acidovorax delafieldii. The sequence goes on along the minus strand of NZ_VJWE01000013.1, from coordinate 178,463 downwards.
CTTGTTGAGGTCGGTGATGTTCTTGGACAACTCTGCCATCCGCGTGGCGGCTTCGCTGGCCTGTTTGTCCTTGGCGACTTGCTCTTCGGCTGCCTTCTGGCCTTTGACGGCCCCCTTGGACAGGGTGAGCTTGTCGGGCGCTGCGGTCGCGGGTTTTTTGTCTTCTACGCGCGTCTGTACGGTGCCAGAAGCGGAGCGCTGGGCAGCCGCCACTTCGGTCGAAGGAGCCGCACCCGCGAGCTTGCGGCGGAAGTCGTTGAAGTCACGGGCCTGTGCGGCCAGAATCTGACGTGCTTCGGGGGCTGTGGTGGATTGCGCTGCGGCCTGGTCGGGCATTTGCAGCACGGCACCTGCCCTCAGGCGGTTGACGTTGCCCTGGATGAATGCGTCCGGGTTGGTACGCATCATGGCGACCAGCATCTGGTCGAGCGAAACGCCTGCAGGCTTGTACGCGTTCGCGATGCGGCCGGCGGTATCGCCGGCCTGTACCGTCACGCCATCTGCGGGGGCCGGGCGTGGGGCTGCCGCACGGGGTGCGGGTGCAGCGGCGGTTGCCTCGCTGGCACGGGCTGTGGCTGCGGGGCGCGTTGCAGGGACCTGGGGCGCCACCGGGGCAGAAATTTGGGGCGCTGCTGTGACGGCAGGGGCTGCGCGGCGCATGCTTGGCGGGTCAAACAGCATGGTGTAGCTGCGAACGATGCGGCCTGAGCCCCAGTTGGCATCCAGCACCAAGTCCAGGAAGGGTTCGTTCACAGGCCGGTCGCTTGACAGGCGCAACACGGCGGTGCCGTCGGCGCGGCGCTGCAGTTGAATCTGCAGGTTGTTCATGGTTTGCGTGTATTCCATGCCCTGGGCACGGAAAACCTCAGGCGTGGCCGTCGTGGCACGCAGCGAGTCCGCTTCGGCAGGAGTGATCTGTGGCAGGTCGATTTCAGCGCGCAGCGGCTCGCCCAGGGCAGACTGCACGGTGATGCGGCCCAGTGCCAGCGCAGACGCGTCGCTGGTGTAGAAACCAGCGCAAGCCACGGCCGCGGCCGCCAGGACAGAAAATTTCCAACGATGCATGTTTGCCAACAACTGATTAGGATTTTTTGCGGCTCGGACGAGCGGTGCTTTTGTTCTCATGGTCTGATCCCCGCCCCGGCGCGTGAAAATATGTAAAAAGCACCATAGCATCAATGTTTTGCACTGACAAGCTGAGGTGGCTCCGAAGCTTTGAGTGGGGTCCCGGTGCCCCAAATTGGGGCATGCAGATGTTGCCAATTGCCAACGCAGCGTAACCGAGTGTGTCGATGTCTCAGGCGTAAAAAAGCGCGCGCAAGGGGGCTTGCGCGCGCTTTATGAAGTGAGACGATCAGGCGTTGAGCAAGATGCGCAGCATGCGACGCAGTGGCTCGGCGGCTCCCCACAGGAGCTGGTCGCCGATGGTGAAGGCGCCGACATACTCGGGGCCCATGGCCAGCTTGCGGATGCGGCCCACGGGGATGGTCATGGTGCCCGTCACGGCGACGGGTGTCAGGTCCTTGATGGTGGCTTCGCGGGTGTTGGGTACCACCTTCACCCACTCGTTGTCGGCGGCGATCATGGCTTCGAGGTCGGCCACGGGCACGTCCTTCTTGAGCTTGAAGGTCAGGGCCTGGCTGTGGCAGCGCATGGCGCCCACGCGCACGCAGAATCCGTCGACTGGAATGGCTGCGGAGTCAAAGCCTTCGCCCAGGCCCAGGATCTTGTTGGTTTCAGCCATGCCCTTCCACTCTTCCTTGGACTGGCCGTTGCCCAGGTCCTTGTCGATCCAGGGGATCAGCGAGCCACCCAGCGGCACGCCAAAGTTGGCGGTTTCTGCACCGGTCAGTGCGCGCTGCTTGGCGATGACCTTGCGGTCGATTTCCAGGATGGCGCTCTTGGGGTCGTCGAGCAGGGCCTTCACTTCGGCATTCAGCGTGCCGTATTGGGTGAGCAATTCGCGCATATGCTGCGCGCCACCGCCCGATGCCGCCTGGTAGGTCTGGGTGCTCATCCACTCGACCAGCCCGGCCTTGTACAGTGCGCCCACGCCCATCAGCATGCAGCTCACGGTGCAGTTGCCGCCCACCCAGTTCTTGCCGCCGTTGGCCAGCGCGTCCTTGATGACGGGCATGTTGACGGGGTCCAGGATGATGACCGCGTCTTTTTCCATGCGCAGGGTCGAAGCAGCATCGATCCAATGGCCGTTCCAGCCTGCGGCACGCAGCTTGGGGAAGACTTCGGTGGTGTAGTCGCCGCCTTGGGCTGTGATGATGATGTCGCAACGCTTCAAGGCGTCGATGTTGAAGGCGTCTTGCAGTGTGGTTTCGTTCTTGGCCTGCGCAGGGGCCTTGCCGCCGGCATTGGATGTGGAGAAGAACAATGGCTCAATCAGGTCGAAGTCTTTTTCCTCGACCATGCGGTCCATCAACACCGAGCCGACCATGCCGCGCCAGCCGACCAAACCTACCAACTTGCTCATTTCAACGCCCCTTTCAGATTAAGAAACAGTGCCAGACCAGACTGTTTGCCCCGGCTCGTCTGGCCGGGAGAGGGCGCACGACGGTACCGGAGCTGGATCAGCCCTTAATAATGGTCGTGGTTTTGGTGGTGATTGCGCGCACAGCCAAGCCTGCCAGGGCGGCAGTAGCGGTGTTCAGGTCGAACGGGCGGGCGGCAAACATGGGCATGATTGTAATGGATCGCGGCTTGCACGGGGCTTGCAGCGTTGCGGGAACGCCATGGCCCGCTCGGCGACGGCGCCCCTGGCGGGCTGGATGGGTGTGCGAGTCGGTCCGCGCCCATAAAAAAGGCGATCACAGAGGATCGCCTTTTGTGGATGCCACGCGCCGCCGCTGTGGGCAGCTCGGACGGCTGGGGTGATTTACGTCTGCAGCGCCTTCACCACCGCGTCGCCCATCTGCGCCGTGCCGACCTTGGTGGTGCCTTCGCTGTAGATGTCGGGCGTGCGCAGGCCCTGGGCCAGCACCTTCTGCACGGCGGCTTCGATGCGCTGGGCGGCGGCTTCCTGGTTCAGGCTAAAGCGCAGCATCATCGCTGCCGAGAGGATGGTGGCCAGCGGGTTGGCCACGCCCTTGCCAGCGATGTCGGGTGCGCTGCCGTGGCTGGGCTCGTACAGGCCCTGGTTGCTGCTGTTCAGGCTGGCCGAGGGCAGCATGCCGATGGAGCCCGTCAGCATGGAGGCTTCGTCCGACAGGATGTCGCCGAACATGTTGCCGGTCACCACCACGTCAAACGCCTTGGGGGCTTTGACCAGTTGCATGGCCGCGTTGTCCACGTACATGTGCTGCAATTCGACGTCGGGGTATTCCTTGTGCACGTCGGTGACCACGTCCTTCCAGAACTGGAAGGTTTCCAGCACGTTGGCTTTGTCCACGCTGGTGACCTTCTTATTGCGCTTGCGGGCGGCCTGGAAGGCGACGTGGGCGATGCGCTCGATCTCGGGGCGGCTATAGCGCATGGTGTCAAACGCTTCTTCGGCACCGGGAAAGTGGCCGTCCACTGCCGTGCGACGGCCGCGCGGCTGGCCGAAGTAGATGTCGCCGGTCAGCTCGCGGATGATGAGGATGTCCAGGCCGGCAATCAGCTCGGGCTTGAGGCTCGATGCACCCACCAGCTGCTCGTAGCAGATGGCGGGGCGGAAGTTGGCGAACAGGCCCAGGTTCTTGCGCAGGCCCAGGATGGCCTGCTCGGGGCGAAGGGGGCGGTCGAGCTTGTCGTATTTCCAGTCGCCCACGGCACCGAACAGAATGGCGTCGGCTTCCTTGGCGAGCTTGAGGGTGGATTCGGGCAGCGGGTGGCCGTGGGCCTCGTAGGCGCCGCCGCCGACCAGGGCCGATTCCATCTCGAACTTCAGGTCGAGTGCGTTGAGGACCTTGACGGCCTCGGCCACGATTTCGGTACCGATGCCGTCACCCGGCAGAACTGCGATTTTCATTGATTTTGCTTTGTTTTTGATAGCTGCTAGCGCATATGGATGTATCGCTTGCGGCCGATTGGGCTGAATTTTTGAGTTACGACACCATGGTGTGTGCCAGCCAGGGCTTGGTGGCAAGGCGCTGGGCTTCAAAGGCCTTGATCTTGTCCGACTGGCGCAGGGTCAGGCCGATGTCGTCAAAACCGTTGAGCAGGCAGTACTTGCGGAAGGCCTGCACGTCGAACGGGATCTCTTCGCCCTGGGGGCGCACGATGACCTGGCGCTCCAGGTCGATGGTGAGCTGGTAGCCGGGGAAGGCCAGCACTGCATCGAACAGCTGGGCCACCGTGGCCTCGGGCAGCACGATGGGCAGCAGGCCGTTCTTGAAGCAGTTGTTGAAGAAGATGTCCGCAAAGCTGGGCGCGATGATGGCGCGGAAGCCGAACTGATCCAAGGCCCACGGCGCGTGCTCGCGGCTGGAACCACACCCGAAATTCTTGCGTGCGATCAGGATGCTGGCGCCTTGGTAACGCGGCTGGTTCAGCACGAAGTCGGGATTGGGCTTGCGACTGGCGGGGTCCTGGCCGGGCTCGCCGTGGTCCAGGTAACGCCATTCGTCAAACAGGTTCACGCCAAAGCCGGTCTTCTTGATCGACTTGAGGAACTGCTTGGGGATGATGGCGTCGGTATCGACGTTCTCGCGATCCATGGGGGCCACAAGGCCCTTGAGCAAGGTGAATTTTTGCATGGCGGTATCAGTTACTTGGCGGCCCGCTCGATGGCGCTGCCGGCTTTGCCAATGTCCTGGCCCACACCCTTGACGGTGTTGCAGCCAGCCAGCACAAAGGCCAGGGACAGGGCGATGAGGGTGGCGGTCTTTTTCATGACAAGGCTCCTTCAGGCGGTTGGGGCAGTAGAGAGGACAACGGGCGGATGATGGGATGAATGATCAGCTCAGGTGAACTGGCGGATGTCCACAAAGTGGCCGTGCACGGCAGCGGCTGCGGCCATGGCCGGGCTCACCAGGTGCGTGCGGCCACCAGCGCCCTGGCGGCCTTCAAAGTTGCGGTTGCTGGTGGAGGCGCAGCGTTCGCCAGGCTCCAGCCGGTCCGCGTTCATGGCCAGGCACATGCTGCAACCGGGCTCGCGCCACTCAAAGCCTGCGGCCACAAAAATCTTGTCCAGGCCCTCGCGCTCGGCCTGCTCCTTGACCAGACCCGAGCCGGGCACCACCATGGCCAGCTTCACATTGCTGGCCACCTTGCGACCCAGGTTCTTCACCACGGCAGCGGCTTCACGCATGTCTTCGATGCGGCTGTTGGTGCAGCTGCCGATGAACACCTTGTCGATGGTGATGTCATTGATCGGCTTGCCGGGCTGCAGGCCCATGTAGGTCAGCGCGCGCTCGATGGCGCCACGCTTGTTGGTGTCCTTTTCCTTGTCCGGGTCGGGCACGCGGGCGTCCACGCCCAGCACCATCTCGGGGCTGGTGCCCCAGGTGACCTGCGGCACGATGTCGACCGCATCAAGCTTGACCACGGTGTCGAACTTTGCGTCGGCGTCGGAGTGCAGCGTCCTCCAGTACGCAACGGCCTGGTCCCATTCCACGCCCGTGGGCGACAGGGGGCGGCCCTTGACGTATTCAATGGTCTTGTCGTCCACCGCCACCAGACCCGCGCGCGCGCCGCCTTCGATGGCCATGTTGCACACGGTCATGCGGCCTTCCATGCTCATGGCGCGGAAGACGGAGCCTGCAAATTCAATGGTGTAGCCCGTGCCGCCGGCCGTGCCGATCTTGCCGATGATGGCCAGCACCACGTCCTTGGGGGTCACGCCTTTGGCCAGCGTGCCGTCCACCTGCACCAGCATGTTCTTGGCCTTTTTGGCCAGCAGGGTCTGCGTGGCCATCACGTGCTCGACCTCGGAGGTGCCGATGCCGTGGGCCAGGGCGCCAAACGCGCCGTGCGTGCTGGTGTGGCTGTCGCCGCACACCACCGTCATGCCGGGCAGGGTGGCACCGTTTTCAGGGCCAATGACGTGCACGATGCCCTGGCGCTTGTGCATGAACGGGAAGAACGCGGCGGGTGTGATCTGCGCGATGTTGTCGTTCAGCGTGGTGATCTGTTCTTTGCTGATCGGATCGGTGATGCCGTCGTAGCCGTTTTCCCAGCCCGTGGTGGGCGTGTTGTGGTCGGCCGTGGCCACGATGGAGCTCATGCGCCAGACCTTGCGGCCCGCTTCGCGCAGACCTTCGAATGCCTGAGGGCTGGTGACTTCATGCACCAGATGGCGGTCGATGTAGAGGATGGAGGTGCCGTCCTCTTCGGTGTGGACGACATGCTCGTCCCAGATCTTGTCGTACAGGGTGCGTCCCATGGCGTGGCTTTCTTTCTGCTTTCAGGTGGGTGATTGGATTTTAGTGTCGGGGGCCGGGTGCGCCGGGGCGGGTTCTGCCCGGGGTGAGAGGTGTTCCACCAGCAAACGCGCGGTGACGGGCAGGGCATCAAAGTCGCGGGCTACTACGCGCAGTTCGCGGTGGGCCCAGGCATCGCTCAGCGGAATGGCTTGCAGGTTGCCCACGCCGCGCATCAGCGCAAACGCCCGGTCGGGCAGCAGGCCCACGCCCAGGCCGTTGTCGATCATGCGGCACATGGCGTCCAGCCCCGTCACCTGGATGCGCTGGCGCAGGGGGCGCCCGGCGGCGGCGGCGGCTGCGCGCATGGCCAGGCTGATGCTGCTGTTGGCGTGCAGGCCCACAATGTCCCAGTCCAGGACTTCTTCAAAATTGATAGCATCCAGCGCAGATAAATCATGCGCTCGGGGCACAACCAGCACCAAATTGTCGGCGCGGTAGGGGCGGCTCTGCAGCTCCAGGACGCCGCCGCCGTTCGCCATGCCGATGTTGCAGATGCCCAGGTCGGCGGCCCCTTCTTGCACGGCGTGCAGCACATCGCTGGAGAGGTGCTCCTGCAGGTCGATCTTGATCTGGCTATGCTCGCGCGCAAAGGCGCCCAGGTCTTCGGGCAGAAACTGGAAGATGGCCGATATGTTGGCGTGCATGCGAACATGGCCGCGAACGCCGTCGGCGTATTCACTCAGTTCGCCCTGCATGCGCTCCAGGCCAAACAGCACGGTGCGCGCATGATGCAGCAGGCTCTCGCCAGCGGGCGTGAGCGTCACACCCCGGCTGTGGCGGTAGAGCAGGGCGGTGTCTACAGCCGTTTCCAGGTCCGACAGGCGCTTGCTGACCGCCGATGCTGCAATGAATTCGCGCTCGGCGGCGCGGCCGATGCTGCCCAGCTCGCACACCGCCACAAACAATTGCAGCGAGGTGAGGTCAATACGGCGCGCAAAACTGCGCTCGGAGCTTTTCATGGGGTTTTGACTTCTCATAAAGAGAAGGTTTCATATTTTCTCCCCATTGTCGGTGGTTTGTCATCGCGATACGCGATGGATGAGATGCCCTTCTGCGCAAGAGTGGCTCTCTGGAGTGCAGAAAGAGACCGAGGCTCAGGCCGCGCAGGTGCTGCCGTGCTCTGGCACTGAGGCCCGCCAGCGCAGTTCGTGTTCAATGCGCTGGCGCAGCAGGTCGGCGGCGCCCATTTCGCCATGCACCACATACACCTGGTCGGGCGCGTGGCCCATGCTGCGCAGCCAGGCGATGAGCTGGTTGCCGTCGGCGTGGGCCGATGCGGAAGACAACTTGACCACTTCGGCGCGCACGGCCACGTCCTGGCCGTGAATGCGGATGGTCTTTTCGCCCTCAGCCAGCCGCGCGCCGCGTGTGCCCGGCGCCTGGTGCCCGGTCAGAATGATCATGTTGCGGTGATCGCCAGCGTGCAGTGCCAGGTGGTGCAGCACGCGGCCCCCGGTAGCCATGCCACTGGCTGACAGGATGACCATGGGACCATGCAGTTTGGCCAGTCCTTTGGATTGGTCGGGTGTCTGGACCATGGTGGCGCCATGCTCTAGCGCCTGCACCTCGCGGCCGCTCAGGCGGTGTTCCTGCATGTGGTGCTGGAACAGTCCGGTGGTGCTCACGGCCATGGGGCTGTCGAGGAATACCTTGAGCGATGCTGGCACCACACCCTGCGCCTTCAACAACCCGATGGCGTGCAGCACGACCTGTGCACGGCCCACGGCGAAGACGGGCACCACGGCGATGCCCCCGCGTGCGGCCAGGCGCTGTAGGGCGGGGCCCAGTTCGTCGAGCAGACCTTCGGGCGGGTGCTCGCGGTCGCCATAGGTGGATTCGATGAGCACGGTGTCCGCCTGGGGCGGGGCGTCCGGTGGATTCATCAGCAAGTCGTCCGGCCGGCCCAGGTCGCCAGAGAACAGGATGCGCCTGCCGCCCACCTCCAGCAGCACGCTGGCCGCACCCAGGATGTGGCCTGCGGGCGAAAGGGTCACGCGCCAGCCGGGTAGGGGCTCGAAGGCCTTGTGGAAGGCATGGATCTGGAATTGTTTGAGGCAGTGCAGCGCGTCGAGCCGGGTATACAGGGGCAGGGCGGGGCTGTGGCTGCTGAGCTGGTGGCGGTTGAGGAAGGCCGCGTCCTCTTCTTGCAGGTGCCCGCTGTCGGGCAGCAGGATGGTGCACAGGTCACGTGTGCCCGGGGTGCAGTGGATGGCGTGGGTGTAGCCGTCGCGCGCCAGCAGCGGCAGGTAGCCGCTGTGGTCCAGGTGGGCATGGGTCAGCACCACGGCGTCGATCTGGTGCGGCGTGACGGGCAGGGGCTGCCAATTGCGCAGGCGCAACTGCTTGTAGCCCTGGAACAGGCCGCAATCGACCAGCAGGCTCTTGCCGTTGTAACGCACCAGGTACTTGGAGCCGGTGACGGTGCCGGAGCCCCCCAGGAAGGTGATGTTGACGTTCATGTGTCCAGACTCCCGGGTGATCATCGATGATGACCATCCTACTGGTCGGATTGCGCCTGCGGACGTTGCCAGGGGGTTTCTTGCCTTGCATCAAGAAAAAACCGCCTGCGGCCTTGGGGCTGCAGGCGGTTTTTGGCGGGAAACCCGCGCGTGATCAGCTGAAGAAGTTCTTCAGCCGGTCCGTCCAGCTCTCGCCGCTGGGCGAATGGCGTGCGCCGCCCTTCTTGAGGGAGTCTTCCAGCTCGCGCAGCAGCTTGCGCTGGTGTTCGGTGAGCTTGACGGGTGTCTCGACCGCAATGTGGCAGTACAAGTCACCTGGGTAGCTGGCGCGCACACCCTTGATGCCCTTGCCGCGCAGGCGGAACTGCTTGCCGGCCTGGGTGCCTTCGGGGATGTCGATGGCCGCCTTGCCCTGCAGGGTGGGCACCTCGATCTCGCCACCCAGCGCCGCTGTGATGAAGCTTACCGGTACCTGGCAGTGCAGGTCGTCACCGTCGCGTTCGAAGATGTCGTGTTTCTTCAGGCGGATCTCGATGTACAGGTCGCCTGGTGGGCCGCCGTTGGTGCCCGGCTCGCCGTTGCCGGTGGAACGGATGCGCATGCCATCGTCGATGCCGGCAGGAATCTTCACTTCCAGCGTCTTCTGCTTCTTGAGCTTCCCTTGGCCATGGCAGGTGGTGCAAGGCTCAGGAATGATCTTGCCCGTGCCACGGCAGTGGGGGCAGGTCTGTTGCACGCTGAAGAAGCCCTGGCGCATTTGCACGGTGCCCGCGCCTTGGCAGGTGCCGCAGGTCTTGGCGCTGGTGCCGGGTTTGGCGCCGCTGCCATGGCAGGTATCGCAGGTGTCCCAGGATGGGATACGAATCTGCGCGTCTTTGCCGCGAGCTGCTTCTTCGAGCGTGATCTCCATGGCATAGCTGAGGTCACTGCCACGGTAGACCTGACGTCCACCGGCGCCGCGCCCGCGCCCGCCTTGTTGGCCGAACATGTCGCCAAAGATGTCGCCGAAGGCTTCCGCAAAACCGCCAAATCCTTCCGCTCCCGCGCCACCAGGGCCGCGCATGTTGGGGTCTACCCCCGCATGGCCATACTGGTCATAGGCCGCACGCTTTTGGGGGTCCGAGAGCATCTCGTAGGCCTCTTTGGCCTCTTTGAACTTCTCTTCGGCAGGCTTGGCTGCGTCCCCCTGATTGCGGTCAGGATGGTGCTTCATCGCCAGCTTGCGATAGGCCTTTTTGATTTCTTCGTCCGAGGCGTTCTTCGGAACACCCAGGATTTCGTAAAAGTCTCGTTTGGACATAGTGATTCAGAACCCGGTTGGAACAGGAACGCCGCGCAGCCCCTGACGAGCATTGCGCGGCGGCTCGGGTCAACGGGGGCTCGTTCAGCCCTTCTTGACTTCCTTCACCTCGGCATCAACGACGTTGTCGTCGTCTGCGGGCTTGTTGGCTGCACCGGCCGATGCGCCTGCGGCGTCTGCACCACCGGCCGCCTGGGCGGCTTGCGCTGCCTGCGATTCGGCGTACATCTTCTCGCCCAGCTTCTGGCTGGCGGCCATCAGCGCGGTCGTCTTTTCGTCAATCGCGGCCTTGTCTTCACCCTTGAGGGCTTCTTCGAGGGCCTTCACGGCTGCAGCGATTGCGTCCTTTTCACCTGCGTCGAGCTTGTCGCCGTGTTCGGCCAGGCTCTTGTTGACACTGTGTACAGCGGCTTCACCCTGGTTGCGGGCTTGCACCAGTTCCAGCTTCTTCTTGTCGTCCGCAGCGTTCAGCTCGGCGTCCTTCACCATCTTCTGTATTTCTTCTTCCGACAGGCCCGAGTTGGCCTTGATGGTGATCTTGTTTTCCTTGCCGGTGCCCTTGTCCTTGGCGCCCACGTGCAAGATGCCGTTGGCGTCAATGTCGAACGACACTTCGATCTGCGGAACACCACGGGCTGCGGGTGGAATGCCTTCGAGGTTGAACTCGCCCAGCAGCTTGTTGCCGGTGGCCATTTCGCGCTCGCCCTGATAGACCTTGATGGTCACGGCAGGCTGGTTGTCATCGGCCGTCGAGAAGGTCTGAGCGAATTTCGTCGGGATGGTCGTGTTCTTGGTGATCATCTTGGTCATCACACCACCCAGGGTTTCGATACCCAGCGACAGGGGGGTCACGTCCAGCAGCAGCACGTCCTTGCGGTCGCCCGACAGCACTTGGCCCTGGATGGCTGCGCCCACGGCCACGGCTTCGTCAGGGTTCACATCCTTGCGGGGGTCCTTGCCGAAGAATTCCTTGACCTTCTCCTGCACCTTGGGCATGCGGGTCATGCCGCCGACCAGAATCACGTCATGGATGTCGGACACCGACACGCCCGCGTCCTTGATCGCCATGCGGCAAGGAGCGATGGTGCGCTCGATCAGCTCTTCCACCAGTTGTTCCAGCTTGGAGCGGGTCAGCTTGATGTTCAGGTGCTTGGGACCCGAGGCGTCGGCCGTGATGTAGGGCAGGTTGATGTCGGTTGCTGCCGAATTCGACAACTCGATCTTGGCCTTTTCGGCGGCTTCCTTCAGGCGTTGCAGGGCCAGGACGTCCTTGGACAGGTCCACGCCTTGTTCCTTCTTGAACTCGCCGATGATGAAGTCGATGATGCGTTGGTCGAAGTCCTCGCCGCCCAGGAAGGTGTCACCATTGGTCGACAGCACTTCGAACTGCTTTTCGCCATCCACGTCGGCGATTTCGATGATGGACACGTCGAACGTGCCGCCACCCAGGTCATACACGGCAATCTTGCGGTCGCCCTTTTCCTGCTTGTCGAGGCCAAAGGCCAAGGCTGCAGCGGTGGGCTCGTTGATGATGCGCTTGACATCAAGGCCAGCGATGCGGCCAGCGTCCTTGGTGGCCTGGCGCTGGGCGTCGTTGAAGTAAGCGGGCACGGTGATGACGGCTTCCGTCACGGGCTCGCCCAGGTAGTCTTCAGCCGTTTTCTTCATCTTGCGCAGGATGTCTGCGGACACCTGCTGGGCCGACAGCTTGTTGCCGCGCACTTCGATCCAGGCGTCGCCGTTGTCGGCAGCCACGATCTTGTAGGGCATCAGGTCGATGTCCTTTTGCACTTCTTTTTCGGTGAATTTGCGGCCGATCAGGCGCTTGACGGCGTACAGCGTGTTCTTGGGGTTGGTCACGGCCTGGCGCTTGGCCGAGGCGCCGACGAGGATCTCGCCGTCTTCCTGGTAGGCCACGATTGAGGGCGTGGTGCGTGCACCTTCGCTGTTTTCAATCACGCGGGTCGTGTTGCCCTCCATGATGGAAACGCAGCTGTTGGTGGTGCCCAGGTCAATGCCGATGATTCTTCCCATGATTTTTCTCCGAATGCTTGAATGGTTTGGATGGCTAGTAACTTGTGGATAACTTGGTTTGCTTCAAGTCTTCCAGGTCGATTTTTTTGAGGCTTACTTGGGCGCAGTCACGGTGACCAAGGCTGGGCGCAACACGCGCTCCGCGATCACGTAGCCCTTTTGCAGCACAGCCACCACAGTATTGGCTTCTTGCTCCGCGGGCACCACGCTGATGGCCTGGTGCTGGTGGGGGTCGAACTTGGCGCCTGCGGCGGGGTTGATGGCCACCACCTTGTTGCGCTCCAGCGCAGACGTCAACTGGCGCAAAGTGGCGTCGGCGCCTTCGCGCAGCTGCTGGGGCGTTGCCTCCTTGATGGCCAGGGCCGCGTCCAGGCTGTCAGCCACGGGCAGCAGGCTCTCGGCAAAACTCTCGATGCCGAACTTGCGGGCCTTGGACACTTCCTCTTCAGCGCGGCGGCGGGCGTTCTCCGCCTCGGCCTTGGCGCGCAGGAACTGGTCCGCCAGATCGGCACTTTTGGCCTTCAGCTCGGCCAGCTCGCCCTGCAGGCGTGCCAGCTCGTCGGAGGCGTGGGCGGCCATGGCGGCTTCGACTTCTTCGGGGGCGGGGGCGCTTGGGGAGGGGTTGGTTTGGCTGTGGTCTGACATGTCAGGATTTGAAGAGGTAAAAAAGCAGTACGCGCGGCATCTGGGGGCTTGCCGGGAAATCTCAAGGTCTGCGCCAGGGATTTGTCGTTATGACGGCCCTGGGTTGGCGCAAGTGGTTGTAGGGCATGTCGGCCCAACCGCCGTTTTTGCAAGGGCCGCACCTTCCATGGCTGGACAAATGGGGTGTGGACGATGCTGTAGCGGGTGTGCTGAGTGTACAAGCGCAAGCGGTCGGGTTATAATCGCAGGCTTTCCCTTGCCACACCACTTCTAGACGCGGTGGGTGGTCTCACCCAAAAGGAGTCTGCATGCGTCATTACGAAATCATTTTGTTGATCCATCCGGATCAAAGCGAACAAGTTCCAGCCATGCTGGAGCGCTACAAGGGCATGATCACCGCTGGCGGTGGCAAGGTGCACCGCGTGGAAGACTGGGGCCGTCGTCAACTGGCGTACCTGATCAACAAGCTGGCCAAGGCCCACTACCTGTGCGTAAACATCGAAGCCGACCAGGCTGTGATGGCTGAATTGGAGCACGCCTTCAAGTTCAACGACGCCGTGCTGCGCCACCTGACCGTGCAAAAGAAGAAGGCTGAAACCGGTCCTTCTTCCATGATGAAGACCGTCGAGCGCGAAGAAGCCCGCAAGGCCAGCCAAGCTGAATACGCAGCGGCCGGCGAGCGCTGATCCTCTTCTCTCTTTGGAGTGGAGAACCGCGTCGTCTTGACCGCCTGTATCGCAGAGGCTGAGCCCTTGCGGTACACGCCCGCCGGACTGCCTGCCCTCACGCTGCGCCTCGAACACGAGTCCCAGCAAACTGAGGCAGGCCATCCCCGCGAAGTCAAGGCCGCCATGAAAGCCACCGCCTTTGGAGCGATGGCTGAGCGACTGGCAAGGCAAAACATCGGAAGTCTCTGGACTTTTCATGGATTTCTGGCCACACCGCGCAATGGCAAGACTGCAGTGCTGCACATCCAGGATATTCAACAAAATTAATTTTCAAGGGGTCCGCAATGGCCACGTTCAAGAAGTTCAACAAAGACAAGCGCCCAAAGCGCAACACCCAGTCCCTGCTGTTCAAGCGCAAGCGCTTTTGCCGCTTCACGGTGACCGGTGTTGAAGAAATCGACTACAAGGATGTCGATACGCTGCGCGATTTCATCGCCGAAAACGGCAAGATCATCCCCGCACGCCTGACCGGCACGCGCGCCATCTTCCAGCGTCAGCTGAACACTGCCATCAAGCGCGCACGCTTCCTGGCCCTGGTGCCTTACAGCGACCAGCACAAGATCTAAGGAGCACAACCCATGCAAATCATCCTGCTCGACAAGGTTGTGAACCTCGGCAACCTCGGTGAAATCGTCAAGGTCAAAGACGGCTATGCCCGCAACTTTCTGATTCCCGCCGGCCGCGCACGTCGCGCCACGGAAGCCGCCAAGGCAGAGTTCGAAGCCAAGCGCGCTGAACTCGAAAAGGCCGCTGCTGCCAAGCTGGCAGAAGCCCAGGCCCAAGGTGAAAAGCTGGCCGGTACCACTGTCAAGCTGACACAAAAGGCTGGCGTGGATGGCCGTCTGTTTGGTTCCGTGACCAACCATGACATTGCCGAAGAGCTGAACAAGCAAGGCTATAAGGTTGCCAAGTCGCAAATCCGCCTGCCCAACGGCCCGATCAAGGTCGTGAGCGACAGCGCTGTGAGCGTTGCTCTGCACACCGACGTGGTCGTGGAAGTCAACGTGTCGGTCTACGGCGAAACCGCCTGATCGTCCGTCAGGACCTCTCAAAAAAGCCGCCCTTGGGCGGCTTTTGTCTTTGTGTGACCGTAGTTTGTACACGGTTGCCCACGGGTTACCCCCGCCTTATCCACAGACTTGTGCCATGACGACACGCCGCGTGGGCGATAGCATGCCGGGTTGACTCCGAGGATTCCATGTCTGCCGTTTTCCCACCCCTTGATGATGGATTCACGCCCGTGCCGGACCGTGAAATTGCCCAGTTGCGTGTGCCGCCGCACTCCATCGAGGCGGAGTCCAGCGTGTTGGGGGGGCTGCTGCTGGACAACAACGCCTGGGACCGTGTGGGCGACTTGCTGGTGGAGAGCCATTTCTACCGCCATGAACACCAGATGATCTATACGGCCATTGGCGCGCTGATCAATGCCAGCAAGCCAGCCGACGTGATCACGGTGTTCGAGCATCTGCAGAACCAGGGCAAGGCGCAGGAGATGGGCGGGCTGGCCTATCTGAACAATCTGGCGCAATACGTACCCAGTGCCAGCAATATTCGGCGCTATGCCGAAATCGTTCGCGAACGCGCCATCCTGCGCAAGCTGGTCACGGCCAGCGACGAAATTTCGACCAACGCGTTCAACCCCCAGGGTAAAACGGTGGAACGCATCCTGGACGAAGCCGAGGCCAAGATCTTTGCCATTGGCGAAGAGGGTTCGCGCACCAAGCAGGGCTTCCAGTCGCTCGACACGCTGGTGATTGACCTGCTCGACCGCGTGCAGGAGATGGCTGACAACCCTGTGGACGTCACGGGCGTCCCCACCGGCTTTGCCGACCTGGACCGCATGACCAGTGGCTTGCAGGCGGGCGACATGGTGGTGCTGGCAGCACGCCCGTCCATGGGCAAAACCTCGTTCGCGGTGAACATCGCTGAGCACGTGGCGCTCAACGAGGGCTTGCCGGTCGCCATCTTCTCGATGGAAATGGGCGCAGCTCAATTGGCGGTGCGTATTGTGGGCTCGATCGGCCGGGTGAACCAGGGCAACCTGCGCACCGGCAAGCTCACCGACGATGAATGGCCGCGCCTGACCGAAGCCATCGAAAAGCTGCGCACGGTGTCGCTGCACATCGACGAAACCCCGGGCCTCACGCCCAGCGAGCTGCGTGCCAACGCGCGCCGTCTGGCGCGCCAGTGCGGCAAGCTGGGCCTGATCGTGGTGGACTACTTGCAGCTCATGAGCGGCTCGGGTTCGTCGGGATCGGACAACCGGGCGACGGAGCTTGGGGAAATTTCCCGGGGCCTCAAGATGCTGGCCAAGGAGCTGCAGTGCCCGGTGATCGCGCTGTCTCAGCTCAACCGCTCGGTGGAGCAGCGTACCGACAAGCGCCCCATGATGTCCGACCTGCGCGAATCGGGCGCCATCGAGCAGGACGCGGACATCATCATGTTCATCTACCGCGACGACTACTACAACAAGGACTCCAAGGAGCCCAATGTGGCCGAGGTCATCATCGGCAAACAGCGGAACGGCCCCACCGGAACCGTGAAGCTGTTCTTCCAGAAGAACCAGACGCGCTTTGAGAACCTGGCGATGGGTTCCGGCGACGATTTCTAATAAAAATAGCTGCTAGCGCCGGTTTTATATGCGCTGGCAGCTATTGAATTTATAGCGAACAAGTTCTGGCGCAATGCCGTACAGTGCCCGTGGTTCCAGGCTCCCGGCATGCGCGGTATCGCTATTGCACTATTGAGTTAGTACCCACACCAGCAAACCTGCGCATGCCACTGCCAGCATGCTCACCGCCACGGTGAGCCATTGTTGGCGTCGGCGCAGCACTTCCACCGCCTGCACCACCTGGGCATGCTGTTCGGCCAGGGACTGGATCAGCATGGCGGACTCCTGCTGCTCCCGCTCCAATTGCGCCACGCGGTCACGCAGATGCTGAAGCTGCAAGGCCACCGGAATGGCGGGCTCGCCAACGGCACCATCGAGTGCACCCGTCGCCGCTTCGGCATTCCCTTTTTGGGTGGTGCCCAGCAGCTTCTTGGCCGCCTGCAGGATCTGGGGCGTCGCCTCGATGACGTCGCCCCAGGGCACCAGCTTCAGTGCTGCAACCCAGCCTGCCGCCAACTCAGAGCACCTCGCTGGCGAAGTCCGCCAGGCGTGAGCGTTCGCCCCGCGCCAGCGTGATGTGCCCGCTGTGTGGCCAGCCCTTGAAGCGGTCCACCGCATACGTCAGGCCGGAGGAGCCTTCGGTCAGGTACGGTGTATCGATCTGCGCCAGGTTGCCCATGCAGATGATCTTGGTGCCGGGGCCTGCGCGGGTGATCAGCGTCTTCATCTGCTTGGGCGTCAGGTTCTGCGCTTCGTCGATGATCACGTACTTGTTCAGGAAGGTGCGCCCGCGCATGAAGTTCATGCTCTTGATCTTGATGCGGCTGCGGATCAGCTCATTGGTGGCCGCGCGGCCCCACTCGCCTGCGTTGCCGCCATCGCCCTTGGCCAAAAACTCCAGGTTGTCATCCAGTGCGCCCATCCAGGGGCCCATCTTCTCTTCTTCGGTGCCGGGCAGGAAGCCGATGTCTTCTCCCACGCTCACGGTGGCGCGGGTCATGATGATCTCGGTGTAGCGGCGGTCGTCCAACACCTGAGTGAGGCCCGCGGCCAGGGCCAGCAGGGTCTTGCCGGTGCCTGCAGTGCCGGTCAGGGTCACGAAGTCGATCTCGGGGTCCATGAGCAGATTCATGGCGTAGTTCTGCTCGCGGTTGCGCGTGGTCACGCCCCACACAGCATTCTTGGTGGAGCCATAGTCCTTGAGCGTCTGCAGCACCGCAGTCTTTTCACGGATCTCGCTCACGCGCGCAAACAGGCTGGGCTCGCCGGGGGCCTCGAAGTACACAAACTGGTTGATCATCAGCTGCGGCACGATGGGCCCGCCGATGCGGTAGTAGGTGTGGGCGCCGCTCTGCCAGCTTTCCACATTCTTGCCGCTCTTGGCCCAGAAGTCGGGGGGCAGGGCCAGCACGCCGGCGTACAGTAGGTCGCCATCTTCCAGCGTCTTGTCGTTCTGGTAGTCCTCGGCGTTCAGGCCCAGGGCGCGCGCCTTGACGCGCATGTTGATGTCCTTGGATACCAGTACCACCTCGCGCGGGGCGTGCAGCTTGCGCAGGGCTTCGACCACGCCCAGGATCTGGTTGTCGGCCTTGCCGGGGGGCAGGCTGGTGGGCAGGCTGTAATCCAGCGGTACGGTCTGGAAGAACAGGTGGCCGCCCGCGGCGCGCTGGCCGGTGGAGTCGAGCTTGAGGCCCTTGGCCATGTCGGCGCCCTGGGCGGCCGCCAGCGCATCCAGGGTGCGGCTGGCTTGGCGGCCGTTGCGCGCGACTTCGGTCATGCCTTTCTTGTGGCCGTCCAATTCTTCCAGCACGATCATCGGCAGGAAGATGTCGTGCTCTTCAAAGCGGAACAGGCTGGTCGGGTCATGCAGGAGCACATTGGTGTCTAGCACGAAGAGCTTGGTCGGGCCGTGCGATGCGGACTTGCGGCTGCGTGTGGTGGTTGCGGTGGCTGGCGCGGGGCTGGCGGTGACGGCAGGAGGAGTGGCGGTACCGCGCGCCTTGCGCGTGCCAGTGCTGCGAGCCACGGGAGCGGCAGAGGGGGCGGCTGTCCGGGTTCGTGTCTCGATCTGTAGCAGTGGAACGGTGTCAGGCGCTGCCAGCGACGAGGCCACACTGTCTGCCTTGCGTCCCGCGCGGGCTGGGGCTGCAGCGGCGCGCTGAGGCATGGCAACGGCTTCGTTGGCCGAGGTGGTGGCTACGCGGGGGCGGGCCGTGACTTCAAAGGCTTCTGGCGCGAGGAGTGCAGCGCGCCGGCTGGGGGCGGGGGGCAGGGGCATGGTGGCAGGGCCTCGGTCGGTAAAGGGGTAACGGATGGGGTCAGAAAGCAAAAAGCCGCCTGGAGGCCAAGGCGGCTTTTTGGATGGGTGCTAACGGTGCAAGAACCAGGGGCATTGATCCATTATGCCCACTCCATGTGTCTTGCCAGAGCAAAACGGGCGGTGTGTCGCGTGGATGCTCCAGTGCCCTTTGGTGGATTGCAACGGTCGCCGCAGCGCTGATGCGATCAGGTTGTCCGCTCAGGCGGCCTTTTTCAGGGCCTTGAGGGATTTGACGGTCTTGAGGACTTCGTCCACATGGCCTGGTACCTTGAGACCACGCCACTCTTGCACCAGCAGGCCATCGGGGCCGATCAGGAAGGTGCTGCGCTCGATGCCCTTGACCTTCTTGCCGTACATGATCTTGTTCTTGACCACGCCGAACATGTGGCACATCTTTTCTTCGGTGTCGGCGATCAGCTCGAACGGCAGTTCCAGCTTTTCCTTGAAGTCGTCGTGCGACTTCATGTTGTCGCGAGAGACGCCAAACACTGCGGCGCCAGCTTTCACGAAATCTTTGTACTTGTCGCGAAACTGCATGGCCTCCGTGGTGCAGCCCGGCGTGTTGTCCTTGGGATAGAAGTAGAGAACCAGAATTTGGCCAAGGTGGGAGGTGTTGGAGACCTTGATACCACCGGTTGCGTTGGCTTCAAATTCAGGGAGGGGTTTGTTGACAACGATCGCCATATCACTTCAATCTCTTAGGATGTAGTCGTTGGTAAGCCGGGGGAGTGGGTGTGTTATTGCTCTTGGTGGTGCCCCCGACCGCAACCGGTGATTTTACCCTGAAATCGGTTCCCGGCCAAATGTAAGACAGTGTGTCCTGCGTGGGGCGGCGGGCACTTTGGCACGGCCGTGCATAAGTGGCATTCCCGGTGCGCCAGACTTTGATGCAGGCCGTGAGCGCCCGTTCAGACTTCCAGAATCAGGGCCGCGACCACGTTGCGTCCTTCGCTCGCCAGGATGTTGTAGGTGCGGCATGCTGCCTGGGTGTCCATGGTCTCCAGCCCGACTCGCCGCGCTATCAGGGGAGCCAGCCATGCGGGCGGGGGAAAACGATTGCGCAGCCCGCTGCCAAAAATGACCAGTTCGGTTTCCAGCCCGGCCAACTGGGCGAAATGCTCCGGGGTCAGGTCCTCAAAGCGGGTGCAGGGCCAGGGCTGGCGCAGGCCTGCCGACCCGATGATGACGCTGTGGGTGATCTTGTCGGCGTCGATGCCGATCCAGCCGGGGCCGTAGCCGCTGATGGTCTGAGCGTTGGAGCGGTCGGGCTGGAATTTCATGGCAGGAAGTGGTGGGCCTCAGGTGCTGCGGGGTGTGGCAGCGGCGCCCGGCGCCAGGGGATGGCAACGGTTCTGTGGTCAAATTATAGGTTTCGCCTGAGGGCGCCGGCTCCGGCGGCCTCCTGACCCCACCGCACTACTGTCAGCGCATGAAAACCGTCCAAAAATCCGCCAAGCTCGCCAATGTTTGCTACGACATCCGGGGCCCGATCATGGACGCGGCCAAGCAGATGGAGGAGGATGGGCACAAGATCATCAAGCTCAACATCGGCAATCTGGCGGTGTTTGGCTTTGATGCCCCCGAAGAAATCCAGCAGGACATGATCCGCAACCTGCCCAACTCGGCGGGCTACTCGGACAGCAAAGGCATCTTCGCCGCACGCAAGGCCGTGATGCACGAGACCCAGAAGCAGGGCATCAAGGGCGTGGTGCTGGATGACATCTACCTGGGCAACGGCGCCAGCGAACTGATCGTGATGGCCACCAATGCGTTGCTGGACACGGGCGATGAGTTGTTGCTGCCATCGCCGGATTACCCGCTGTGGACCGCTGCGGCCAGCCTGTCGGGCGGCACGCCCGTGCACTACCTGTGCGATGAGGCCAATGGCTGGATGCCCGACCTCGAGGACATCCGCGCCAAGATCACGCCGCGTACCAAAGGCATCGTGGTCATCAATCCCAACAACCCCACGGGTGCGCTGTACTCAGTCGAGTTGCTCAAGGGCATCGTGGCCATCGCCCGCGAACACGGCTTGGTGATCTTTGCGGACGAGGTGTACGACAAGGTGTTATACGACGGCGCCAAGCACACGGCCATCGGCTCGCTGAGCGAGGATGTGCTTACGCTCACCTTCAACTCGCTGTCCAAAAGCTACCGGTCTTGCGGTTACCGTGCTGGCTGGCTGGTGGTCTCGGGCGACAAGAAGCCCGCCAAGGACTACATCGAGGGCCTGAACATGCTCTCGAACATGCGACTTTGTGCCAACGTTCCTGGCCAGTGGGCCGTGCAGACGGCGCTGGGTGGTTACCAGAGCATCAACGAACTGGTCTGTGAGGGCGGCCGCCTGCGCAAGCAGCGTGATCTGGCCTATGAACTGATCACGGCCATCCCGGGCGTGACCTGTGTGAAACCTCAGGCCGCGCTGTACATGTTCCCGCGCCTCGACCCGGCGGTGTATCCCATCGAGGACGACCAGCAGTTCTTCCTGGAGTTGCTGCAGGAGACGAAGGTCATGCTGGTGCAGGGCACGGGTTTCAACTGGCCTGCTCCGGACCATTTCCGCATCGTGTTCCTGCCCCATGAAGACGACCTGCGCGATGCCATTGGCCGCGTGGCGCGTTTCCTGGAGCAATACCGAAAGCGCAAGCAGACCGCTGCGGCAGCCGTCGCGGCCTGATCCGTCGCGTTGCCCAGAAGACAAGGCGATACGCTCCATGCACAGCCCCCCCGTTCTTGACCTGGCCCGGCATGTCGCCGCCTGTGGGCTGGTGGCAGCGGGCTTGCACGGCGCTGCTGTGCAGGCTGCCGACAAGGGCAAAGAGCCCGTGAGCTTCCAGCACAAGGACTGGGCCTTGCAATGCGACAACACCCGCACTTGCAGGGCTGTGGGGTACCAGTCGGAGAGTGGCGAGTCGGAGCCGGTCTCCATGCGCCTGACCCGCGAGGCGGGACCTGACACGCCGGTGCTGGTGGACCTGCAGGTGTCCACCGAGAAAGCCACTCCAGCGTCGCTGCACCTCAAGGTGGGCACACTGTCTTTGCCAGGGCTCAAGGGCGACACCCCCAGAGTGCCTGCAGCGCAGGTGCCCCGCCTGCTGCAGGAGCTGCTCAAGAACGAAGAGGCCATGGT
Source organism: Acidovorax delafieldii (assembly GCF_007993815.1). GTDB lineage: Bacteria > Pseudomonadota > Gammaproteobacteria > Burkholderiales > Burkholderiaceae_C > Acidovorax > Acidovorax delafieldii. The sequence continues at coordinate 156,880 of NZ_VJWE01000013.1, read as the reverse complement.
GGCCGCTGGCAAGGACCGTTGGTTGCTGTCACTGGCGGGTGTCACCGCGGTTCTGCTCAAGATGGACGAGGCCCAGGGCCGGGTGGGCACACCGGGCGCCTTGGTGCGCAAGGGCACGAAGCCAGAGGCTTCCGTGCTGCCGTCTTTGCCTGCCCCTGTCATCAAGGCTGTGACCCCGATGCCTGCGCGCAAGGGGGATGCCGCACTGGCCAAGCCGCTGGTGGCTGTGCTGGACCGCGCCAGTACCGAAGGCCAGTGCAACGGCGACGATGCGTTCAACCCCGCCAATGTGCAGGTCTACCGGCTCACAGAGCGCAAGGTGCTGCTGTCCGTGCCCTGTGGCATGGGCGCTTACAACTTCAGCAGCCTGCTGTGGGTGGCCAACGACCGCCCGCCCTACAAGCCAGAGCCCTTGCAGGACGTGGACGGCGATTTCGATCCGGCCTCGGGCACGGTGCATTCGGCAATGAAGGGCCGGGGCATTGGCGACTGCTGGTGGGTGCGTGAGTGGCAGTTCGACGGCCAGGGTTTTGTGCTGCGCGGCGAGTCTGGCGACGGCATGTGCCGTGGCTTTGCGGGCGGCGCCTGGCAGTTGCCGACCTATGTCACGCGTTGAGGGATCTGCTGCTCGACACCGCGCCCTCTACATCCCTCCCGAATCATTGTTTTTCTTTCCCTTCCCATTGCTATGAAACCCATCCAAGTAGGCCTTCTGGGCATCGGCACCGTCGGCAGCGGCGTGTTCAACGTGTTGCAGCGCAACCAGGACGAGATCAGCCGCCGTGCTGGCCGTGGCATCGAGATCACCATGGTGGCGGACCTGGACGTAGCGCGCGCCAAGGCTGTGGTGGGTGACGGCATCCAGGTGGTCAACGACGCCCGTGCCATCATCGCCAACCCCGACATCGACATCGTGATCGAGTTGATTGGCGGCTACGGCATCGCACGTGCACTGGTGCTCGAAGCCATTGCTGCAGGCAAGCATGTGGTCACCGCCAACAAGGCGCTGCTGGCCGTTCATGGCACCGAGATTTTTGCGGCCGCATCGGCCAAGGGTGTGATGGTGGCCTTCGAGGCCGCCGTGGCCGGTGGCATTCCCATCATCAAGGCGCTGCGCGAAGGCCTCACGGCCAACCGCATCCAGTGGATCGCCGGCATCATCAACGGCACCACCAACTTCATCCTGTCCGAGATGCGCAGCAAGGGCCTGGACTTCGACGTGGTGCTCAAAGAAGCGCAACGCCTGGGCTATGCCGAGGCCGACCCCACCTTCGACATTGAAGGCGTGGATGCCGCGCACAAGGCGACGTTGATGAGCGCCATCGCTTTCGGCATCCCGGTGCAGTTCGACAAGGCCTATGTGGAAGGCATCACCAAACTCTCCGCCGCCGACATCAAATACGCAGAACAACTGGGCTACCGCATCAAGCTGCTGGGCATCACCAAGCGCGCCGAAAAGGGCATCGAGCTGCGCGTGCACCCGAGCCTCGTACCCTCTAAGCGCCTGATTGCCAACGTCGAAGGCGCGATGAACGCCGTGGTGGTGCAGGGCGATGCCGTGGGCACCACGCTGTACTACGGCAAGGGCGCAGGCAGTGAGCCCACCGCCAGTGCAGTGATCGCCGACCTGGTAGACATCGCACGCTTGCACACGGCCGACCCTGAACACCGCGTGCCGCACCTGGCCTTCCAGGCCAACACGCTGCAGGGCGCCATGGACCAGCTGCCCGTGCTGCCGATGAGCGAAGTGGTCACCAGCTACTACCTGCGCTTGCGCGTCGCCGACCAGGCTGGCGTGCTGGCCAAGGTCACCGGCCTGCTGGCCGAGGCAGGCGTGAGCATCGATGCCGTGCTGCAGCGCGAGGCTGACGAAGTGGGCGGCGAGGGATCGACGCAGACCGACCTGATCATCCTGACCCACGACACCCGCGAAGGCACGATGGATGCCGTCATTGCACAAATGCAGGCGCTGCCGACCGTGCTGGCACCCATCACGCGCATTCGCAAGGAAGAACTCAACTGATGATGGGCCACGCCACACCATGATGCTGCCTCGCCATGCCCACTCTGGTTGCCGCCCTCACGCTGTCGGCGCTGCTCAAGATGGCGCATGTCGATCTGCCGCGCTGGCATCTGGCGTTCTGGTTCGGCCTGCTGGTCGCATTGGCCCTGTTCGGGGCCATGTCGCGCACACAGGCCCTGCTCAACGGTGTGGGCAGCTTTCTGGCCGCGTGGCTGTACTTTGTGCTGCTGGAGTGCACCGACAACCGCCAGGACCGGGCGCTGCACTGGCTCATCCTGATCGGCGGGTTCTTCCTGCTGATCGCCTCGCGTCTCTACATTGACATCCGTGTGTACGGCATCAGCTTTTAGCCAGTTCACCACCTTCACCGATACCGACGGGAATCCTTCATGAAGTACCTCAGCACCCGCGGCCATGCAGACCGCAAACAGTTCTGCGACATCCTGCTCGAAGGCCTAGCGCCCGATGGTGGCCTGTACCTGCCCGAGCATTACCCGCAGGTGGATGACGCCATGCTCACGCGCCTGCGCAAGGCCTACCACGAGCAAGGCTACGCCGAGCTGGCGTTTCAGATCCTGTCGCTCTACATCGACGACATTCCTGCCGCCGATTTGAAGGCCATCTGCGCCAAGACGTACACCGCCGAAGTGTTTGGCACGGGCGAGATCGTGCCCCTGCGCCACCTCGAAAACAGTCTGTGGCTCGAAGCCCTGTCCAACGGCCCCACGCTGGCTTTCAAGGACATGGCCATGCAGCTGCTGGGCAACCTGTTCGAGTACGAGCTGGGCCGCCGTGGCGAGCAGCTCAACATCCTGGGCGCCACCAGCGGCGACACCGGCAGCGCCGCCGAATACGCGATGCGCGGCAAAGAGGGCGTGCGTGTCTTCATGACCAGCCCGCACGGCCGCATGAGCGCCTTCCAGCAGGCGCAGATGTTCAGCCTGCAGGACGAGAACATCCACAACATCGCCATCGAAGGTGTGTTCGACGACTGCCAGGACATTGTCAAGGCCGTCTCCAATGACCACGCCTTCAAGCACAAGTACAAGATCGGCACCGTCAACTCCATCAACTGGGCGCGCCTGCTGGCACAGGTGGTGTACTACTTTGCGGGCTACATCCAGGCCACCGAGACCAACAACCAGAAGGTGAGTTTCACGGTGCCATCGGGCAACTTTGGCAACGTGTGCGCGGGCCATGTGGCGCGCATGATGGGCCTGCCCATTGCCAAGCTGGTGGTGGCCACCAATGAGAACGACGTGCTCGACGAGTTCTTCCGCACCGGCGTGTACCGCGTGCGCAGCAGTGCCGACACGCACGAGACGTCCAGCCCTTCGATGGATATCAGCAAGGCCAGCAACTTCGAGCGTTTCATTTTCGACCTGCTGGGCCGCAACGGCCAACGTACCAAGGCCTTGTTCGGCGCTGCATTGCAAACCTACGGCCGCTTTGACTTGAGCGCAGAGCCGCTGTTTGCCGATGCCGCCACCAAATACGGTTTTGAAAGTGGCAAGAGCACCCACGCCGACCGCCTGGCCACCATCCGCGACAACTATCAGCGACATGGCGTGACCATCGACACCCACACCGCCGACGGGGTGAAGGTGGCCCTGGAGCATCACCAAGACCCCAACGTACCGATGATCGTGCTGGAAACGGCGCTGCCCATCAAGTTTGCCGAAACCATCGTCGAAGCGCTGGGCCATGCGCCCGAGCGGCCTGCCAAGTTTGCAGGCATCGAAGACCTGCCCAAGCGTGTACAGGTGATGCCCGCCGATGTGGACCTGGTCAAGGCCTACATCGAACGCCATTGCTCCCCTGCAGCGTTGGGGTGAACGGTCTGTACCTGCCTGTCCGCGTGAGCGGCCGGCAGATGCCGGGCGGGCCAGGACAGGCTCTTTTGTGGTCAATATTGCCCCGGGCGCTAGTCTGGTATGCACTTAAAGCTATAAATAACATAGCTAATCAAGGAGCAGTGGATGAAGGTTGTCGGTTTTGCCGGGTTTTCCGGCAGTGGCAAGACCACGCTGGTCGAGCAGTTGATCCCCGCGCTGCGGCTGCGGGGCCTGCGAGTGTCGGTGGTCAAGCATGCCCACCACAGTTTTGATGTGGACCACCCGGGCAAGGACACCTACCGCCACCGCGAGGCGGGGGCTTTCGAGGTGGTCGCGGCATCGGACAAGCGCCTGATGCTGGTGCGCGAGTTCGAGCAGCCCGCCACTCTCAGCGTGCACCACCTGCTGGCGGAGCTGTACCAGGGCGTGGACTGGGTGCTGGTGGAGGGTTTCAAGGACAGCGACCTGCTCAAGATCGAGGTCTGGCGCGCGCCAGAGCCCGGGCAACTGGCCAAGCCCGTGCGCTACCCGGAAGATGACTTTGTGGTGGCTGTGGCCACCGATGCGCCCGAGAGCCTGCCGGTGCCCACGCAACTACCGCTGCTGGACCTCAACGCGCCCGACCAGGTGGTGGACTGGCTCATCCAGTACGAACACCGCTTTGAATACAACTGGGAACTGCACGGGGGGCTGCTGCCATGCGCTCCGCAATGAAGCCACTCAAGCCGCTGGACGAGGCACTGGCAGACCTGTTGGCGCAAGCCCACCCGCTGCCGGGCACCGACACGGTCACCACTTTTGATGCCGACGGCCGTGTGCTGGCGCAGAACTGCGTGTCGGCCTTGCAAGTGCCCCCGCAGGACAACAGCTCGATGGACGGCTATGCCGTGCGTTGCGCCGATGTGGCGGCGGCCGGTGTGGTGTTGCCCGTGTCGCAGCGCATTCCTGCGGGCAGTGCGGGCGACCCGCTGCTGCCTCGCACGGCGGCGCGCATCTTCACCGGCGCGCCGGTGCCTGCAGGCGCCGATGCCATCCTGATGCAGGAGGACTGCGAGGCCTTGGCGGCCGCCGATGGCCTGGGTTCGGTGCGGGTCAACGCTGTGCCCCAAGCGGGCCAGTGGATTCGCAGTGCTGGCGAAGACATCACCCGGGGTGCGGTGGTGCTGTCGGCTGGCACGCGTCTCACTCCGGCCGAACTGGGCCTGGCCGCCAGCATTGGTCAGCACCAGCTGCAGGTCGTGCGCCGCCCGCGCGTGGCGCTGTTTTCTACGGGCGATGAACTGGTCATGCCCGGCGAAGTCCCGCCCGAGCAGATGCGCCCCGGTGCCATCTACAACAGCAACCGCTTTTTCCTGCGTGCGATGCTGCTACGCCTGGGCTGCGAGGTGACCGATTTGGGCATCGTGCCCGACCGGCGCGAGGCCACCATCGACGCCCTGCGCCAGGCCAGCAGCGCGCACGACCTGATCCTGACCAGCGGGGGCGTGAGTGTGGGTGAGGAAGACCACATCAAGCCTGCTGTGGAGACTCTGGGCACGCTGGACCTGTGGCAGATAGCGATGAAGCCCGGCAAGCCGTTTGCCTATGGCCAGATCCCGCGTGAAGGCGGTGCTGCCCACTTCATGGGCCTGCCCGGCAACCCGGTGTCTAGCTTTCTGACCTTTGCATTGCTGGTGCGGCCCTTTGTGCTGCGGCTGCAGGGCGTGCAGGACGTGACTCCAGAGGCCGTGGCGGTGCGTGCCGATTTCACCTGGCCCAAAGCCGATAAACGCCGCGAATTTCTGCGCGTGCGGCACAACGCGGCGGGCGGACTGGACCTGTTCAACAACCAGAGTTCGGGCGTGCTCACTTCGGCCGCCTGGGGTGATGGCGTGGTGGACAACCCGGCGGGCCAGACGATTGCGCCAGGCGATATGGTGCGGTTTATCGCGTTTTCGGAGTTGCTGGGATGAAGGTCTCTGTGCGCTACTTTGCCTCGATCCGTGAGGCCATTGGGCACGGCAGCGAGGCGGTCGAAACCGCTGCCACCACGCTGGGCGCCTTGCGCGACGAGCTCATCGCACGCGGTGGTGCCCATGCCAGCAGCCTGGCGCGGGGCCGGGCCGTGCGCATGGCACTCAACCAGACCTTGAGCGACGAGTCCGCCACCCTGGCCGATGGGGCCGAGGTGGCTTTCTTCCCCCCGGTGACGGGCGGCTAGCCAGGGCGCTCCCGCGCTCGCCAGCACGTCACCTCAAAGCGCCTTCAAACGATCTTGCAGCGCCTTTGAGGCCGGCATCATCGGCGCGCGCAGTTCACTGTGCATCCACCCTGCATGCGCCAGCATGGCCTTGAGCGGGGCAGGGTTGGGCTCTGCAAAACACGCTTCCACCCAGGGTTGCAAGGCCTGCCACAAATGGCGGGCTGCGGGCAGGTCGCCCTGACGCAGCAATGCCATCAACTCCACAAAAAGCGGCGTCTGCCAGTGTGCACAGGCAGAGATGGCGCCTGCGCCGCCGAGGGCCAGCGTATGGAAGATCTGCGCGTCTTCGCCCGTCAGCACCTGCAGCCGGCCATCGGCGATCAGGGCCTGCGTCTTGGCCGTGTTGCCGCCACAGTCCTTGATGGCCTCTATGCGCGGATGTGCCGCCAGCGCCAGCAGCGTTTCGGTGGTGAGCGTGGCGCCTGTGCGGTACGGAATGTCGTAGATCAGCAGGGGCACCGCGCTGGCATCGGCCAGAGTGCGGAACCAGTGCAGCAGGCCCTCCTGCGAGGGGCGGATGTAGTGCGGGGCGGACACCAGCAGGCCTGCCACCGGGTAGTGTGCAAGGGCCTGCACCTGCTCCAGCACCTGGCCCTGGTGGTAGCCCGACACGCCCATCACCACGGGCAAACCCTGGGCGGCGCTGAGCACGGTATCCAGCACCTGCAGTTGCTCGGCCTTGTCGAGGGCCGCGGCCTCACCGGTCGAGCCGCAGGCAACGAAGCCCGCAACGCCGTCGGCACGCAGCCGGGTGGTGAGGGCGGCAAGGGCCGGGTGATCCACGGCGCCGTCCTTGAACGGTGTGACCAAGGCGATCCAGAGCCCGCTGAACAGCGGCTGGTGGGAGGTAGCGGTATCGGTGGCAGACATGCGAAGCGTCCTTTCAGGGTTCGACCAGGGGAAGAACCGTCCGGAGGGAGCGCGCGCGGAATGCCGGGGAGTGAAAAGAGAAAAGGAAATTTCCCTACCAGGTGGTTCCGTCGCTCATCCGGACGGAACCACAGCTCCGGTCAGATGAGCTCTGGTTTTTTGGTTTTGCCCACGCACTGCAACGCCACCGCAAGTGCGGCGGTCATGGCAAAGGGGGTGTGCGTGGACATGGGCCGCAGTATAGCCAAGCGCCCACCGTGTCCCAAGGTTGGTCAGCCTGCCTGCGGTGGCTGGGCCGCGTCGGCTGCAGATTCAGGCTGCGGCGGCACCAGCACGGGGCATTGCCACACCAGCAGCTCTGCCAGCCGGGTGACGATCCATGTCGCTTCGGCCACCGCCACGCCGGATTCGGCCGTGCACAGCCCCGCGTGGATGCGCTGCAGGATCTCGGTCTCGGAAGGCGCCTGCACGTGGTACAGCGTCTGCGCGTGCTCCACCAGGTGGCCTGCCAGGTCTTCGCACAGTTCGTAGCGGGCGCGCACGCCGTCCGCCTTTTCCGTCAGGCGCCCTCGGGTGTCGGTGTAAACCGCCATGAAGGAGGGCGGCACGTGGATCTGGTTGTCGTCATCCATGGGGTGGTTTAGTCGGGGGTGAACAGCCGTTCGAACTTGGCCTGATCGGAGGCCAGCTCGAAAGTCACCACCTGGCCCATTTTCATGTCCGACAGGCGGCAGGCACCAAACAGCGTCGTTTTGCCCGCCAGCTCCATCACATCCAAGTCAATGATGGCGTAGGGGTGGGGCACGAAGACCTGGTGCTCGAACACATCGCGGACCGTATTGCGCGGGGATGGGTAGAGCTTGTAGAGATCGGTCTGAATCGTTTGTGTGGCCATGGGTGGAAAGGGCTTGGAAGATCACGTACCGGATCGCATGCGGGTACAGTGCGGGCGAATCGTACAGACAAACGTTATTACCAATCTATGGCACGCAATAAAAGTGAATGGCCCGCCAAGGTGCTGGCGTTGGTTCGGGGCGGCAACCTGCCCGCTGCCATTGCTCAGATCAAGGTGGCACCGACCGTGGGCGACGTCACTCGGCTGCAGGCATTGCTGGCGCAGTTGCCCCCATCGCCCGCACTGGTGCAGTTGAACAAGGTGGTGGAGGAAGAACGCGCCTTGCTGGCTGCACCACGGCTGCATCGTTCGCCCTGACGCGACTTCCTGTCTGAACTCCACACTCCCTGCTGAGAGCCTTTTGTCATGACCTTGCCCCGCGTTTCTATTCAGACCGAGGACTTTGACCTGTCCATCGAAATCGCTACCTTGCGTCGTGAGAACAAGGGTGTGGGCGCTGTCTGCAGCTTCGTGGGCACTGTCCGTGATCGCAACGAGGGGGATAAGGTGTCCTCCATGGAGTTAGAGCACTACCCTGGCATGACCGAAAAATCTATCGAGGCCATGGTGGACGAGGCCTTTCGGCGCTTCGATATTTTTGGCGCCCGCGTGATTCACCGCGTAGGTCTGCTGCAGCCCCTGGACCAGATCGTGCTGGTGGCGGTGACCAGTGCCCACCGGGGTCAGAGTTTTCAGGCCTGCGAGTTTTTGATGGACTACCTCAAGACCCAGGCGCCGTTCTGGAAAAAAGAGCAAACCTCACATGGCGCTCGCTGGGTGGATGCACGGGTGAGTGACGATGCAGCGCTCGCGCGCTGGGGGATCACGGCGGCCAACGCCTGAACAAGCCACGGCCTTTTCGCAGCGCCGGCGCCACGCCCCGGGGTGTCTCTGAGGGATGCGGATGACTTCAGGCTTGGCAGCGTGGTGTGTGGGGTCACGGTTTGTGGGTGTATCCGAGGCAGGCGCCCGCATTGGCGCGCCCCTTGCACTCCCGATACAGCCGGCGGTCGCGTTCCGAGCGGCTCTCCTCGGATGAGCTTCGCTCCTGTTTTACTTTGGTGGATTTCTTTTTCTTGCTCACTTCGCTATGGCCGCTTTGGGTCGCATTTTTGGTGGTGGCGTGGCTTGCCCCGGTATGCAGCCCGAGGCCAAGGGCCAGCATCCACAAAAGCAGGGGAGCGATAACCTTGCGCAGTGCCACGTTGGTCGATGGGTGGAGGGCCGGGGGGAATGGCATGTTGAGTGGTCCGGGGGAGTGAATGTTGGGATGCCGGGGCGCCGGGTGATCTTAAGGTGAGCTTGGGCTGCAATGCGTCGAGGCGGGCTCACGCCGATGAGGCCTGTGCTGCGGCGTATTCTCTACGCTATACCGGCGGCGAAGGGCGGCAGCAAGCCCCCGTGTTCTGGTCCGGCGATATCGGGCTGGCAAGGTGCCGATAGGCCGGGCAGAGGCGAATTGAGGGCCTCGGGTTATAATCCGCGGGTTTTGCATGGTGCAAGACGCACGCCTGCGGCCGTTCCAGCTGCTGGCGCAAGTAAAAACCATGGTCTTCCGCCTGCGGCAGACTACATTCAAGGAAAAACATGATCGCATCCTCCATCAAGGCCGAAGTCGTCAAGGCGAACGCCCGTGCTGCCAATGACACTGGTAGCCCAGAAGTGCAAGTGGCCCTGCTGACCGCTCGCATCAACGAACTGACTCCCCACTTCAAGACGCACGCCAAGGACCACCATGGTCGCCGTGGCCTGCTGCGCATGGTGAGCCGCCGTCGTAAGCTGCTGGACTACCTGAAGGCCAAGGACGCTGACCGTTACACCGCGCTGATCGCCAAGTTGGGTCTGCGCAAGTAATCTTCATTGCATGCCAAAACGCCTGGGTTAGTCCGCTAGCTCAGGCGTTTTTTACTTCGGAGCCGCAAAACAGAGCGAAGCTGTGTCATTCCAATGAAGTTGTTGTTACTGCCTGGCGCAGAACTTCCCTGGAATGGCATCGTGTTCTGAATTGCTCTCCAAGACAATCTGGTAGGGCACTACCAGCTATTAAAACAGGAGCTGAACATGAGCATTTTCAACAAAGTCACCAAGACCTTCCAATGGGGTGACAAGACCGTCATCATGGAAACCGGCGAAATCGCCCGCCAGGCCTCTGGCGCCGTGCTGGTGAATATTGACGACACCGTGGTGCTGGCCACTGTGGTCGCCTCCAAGTCCGCCAAGCCCGGCCAGGACTTCTTTCCCCTGACGGTGGACTACATCGAGAAGACGTACGCGGCCGGCAAGATCCCTGGCAGCTTCTTCAAGCGCGAAGCCAAGCCCAGCGAGCACGAAACCCTGACTAGCCGCCTGATCGACCGCCCGATCCGTCCGCTGTTCCCCGAAGGTTTCTTCAATGAAGTGCACGTGGTGATCCACACGGTGTCGCTGAATCCTGAAGTAGATGCCGACATCGCTGCGTTGATCGCTACCAGTGCTGCCCTGGCCATCTCTGGCATTCCGTTCAACGGACCCATTGGTGCCGCACGCGTGGGTTATATCAACGGCGAGTACGTGCTCAACCCTGGCCAGACTGCGCGCAAGAACTCGCAGATGGATCTGGTGGTGGCGGGTACCGAAGCCGCAGTGCTGATGGTCGAATCTGAAGCCCAGCAGCTGTCTGAAGAAATCATGCTGGGTGCCGTGGTGTTCGGTCACGAGCAAGGCAATGTGGCCATCAACGCCATTCACGAACTGGTGCGCGACGCGGGCAAGCCCGTGTGGCAATGGGAAGCGCCTGCCAAGGACGAAGCCCTGATCGCCAAGGTGGTGGCACTGGCCGACGACAAGCTGCGCGCTGCCTACCAGATCCGCAACAAGCAAGCCCGCACCCAGGCCTGCCGCGAAGCTTATGCAGCCGTGATGGCGGCGTTGAAGGCCGATGGTGTTGAGTTCGACGCCGTCAAGGTTGAAGGCATGCTGTTCGACATCGAAGCGGGCATCGTGCGCAGCCAGATCCTGGCTGGCGAGCCCCGCATCGACGGCCGCGATACGCGCACCGTCCGCCCCATCGAGATCCGCAACAGCGTGCTGCCCCGCGCCCACGGCTCAGCCCTGTTCACACGTGGCGAAACCCAGGCGCTGGTCGTGACCACGCTGGGCACCGAGCGTGATGCACAGCGCATCGATGCACTGGCTGGCGAGTACGAAGACCGCTTCATGATGCACTACAACATGCCTCCCTTCGCCACCGGCGAAGTGGGCCGCATGGGCTCGACCAAGCGCCGCGAAATCGGCCACGGCCGTCTGGCCAAGCGCGCGCTGGTTGCTGTGCTGCCGACCAAGGAAGAATTCCCCTACACCATGCGTGTGGTGTCGGAAATCACTGAGTCCAACGGTTCCTCGTCGATGGCTTCGGTCTGCGGCGGCTGCCTGTCGCTGATGGATGCCGGCGTGCCCATGAAGGCCCACGTGGCTGGTATTGCGATGGGGTTGATCAAGGACGCCAACCGTTTCGCCGTACTGACCGACATCCTGGGTGATGAAGATCACCTGGGTGACATGGACTTCAAGGTGGCGGGTACCACGGGCGGTATCACGGCCCTGCAGATGGACATCAAGATCCAGGGCATCACCAAGGAAATCATGCAAGTGGCACTGGCCCAGGCCAAGGAAGCGCGCATGCACATCCTGGGCAAGATGCAGGAGGCCATGGGTGAAGCCAAGACCGAAGTGTCGAACTTCGCGCCCAAGCTGTACACCATGAAGATCAACCCCGAGAAGATTCGTGACGTGATCGGCAAGGGCGGCGCGGTGATCCGTGCGCTGACCGAAGAAACTGGCTGCCAGATCAACATCGAGGAAGACGGCACCATCACCATTGCCGCCACCGACGCTGCGAAGGCCGACGAAGCCAAGAAGCGCATCGAGCAGATCACGGCAGAAGTCGAGATCGGCAAGATCTACGAAGGCCCTGTGACCAAGATCCTCGACTTTGGCGCGCTGATCAATCTGCTGCCTGGCAAGGATGGTCTGCTGCACATCAGCCAGATCGCTCACGAGCGCGTCGAAAAGGTGTCTGACTACCTGACCGAAGGCCAGATCGTGAAGGTCAAGGTCATGGAAACCGACGAAAAGGGCCGTATCAAGCTGTCCATGAAGGTGTTGGCAGATCGTCCCGCCGGTGGCAGCGACCGTCCAGCGCCTGCAGAACGTGGCGATCGCGAACCCCGCCGTGATCATGGTCGCGATGGCGGCCGTCATCCCGCAGAGCAGCAACAGCAGCAGGCCCTGCCTGCAGATGGTGCGTCTGTTCAGGTGAATGGCTAAATTGTTGATCTGCTATTGATTTGGTAGCTGCTGGTGCATATAAATCATGCGCTAGCGGCCTAAATCATCTGAATCCATCTTCGGTAAACCCCGTTATGCATGCTGTTGAGATCACATCGTTTGGCGGGCCTGAGGTGCTGCGTCTGGGTGAGCGCCCCGCTCCTGTAGCGGGTGCGGGTGAGCTGCTGATCCGCGTGGCGGCCAGTGGCATCAACCGCCCAGATGTATTGCAGCGAATGGGCCACTATGCGCCGCCTCCTGGCACCTCGGACCTTCCGGGGCTGGAGGTCGCGGGGGTGGTTGAGTCGGGCGATGCTTTGGCGATGGCAGAGGCGGGCATTCGTGTGGGTGACCGTGTTTGCGCCTTGGTGGCGGGTGGTGGTTATGCCCAGTGGTGTGTGGCGCCGGTGGTGCAATGCCTGCCGGTGCCTGACGGCTTCAGTGACGTAGAGGCTGCATCACTTCCGGAGACGTTCTTCACGGTGTGGAGCAATGTCTTTGACCGTGCGCGTTTGCAAGCCGGTGAAACCTTCCTGGTGCAAGGCGGTACGAGTGGCATTGGCGTGACGGCTATTCAGCTGGCACGTGCCTTTGGTGCTACCGTGATTGCCACCGCTGGGAGCGATGACAAGTGTGCAGCGTGCCTGGCGCTGGGCGCGCACCACGCCGTCAACTATAAGTCTCGGGACTTTGTGGCCGAGGCGAAACGAATCACCGAGGCGCGTGGTGTTGATGTGGTGCTCGATATGGTGGCGGGTGACTATGTCGCCCGCGAGGTCGAATGCCTGGCCGAGGGCGGCCGGATCGTCATCATCGCCGTGCAAGGGGGTGTGCAGAGCGGTTTCAATGCCGGGTTGGTGCTGCGCAAGCGGCTCACCATCACAGGGTCCACACTGCGTCCGCGTCCCGTGGCTTTCAAGGGTGCGATTGCACGGGCGCTGCGTGAGCATGTCTGGCCCTTGCTGACAGCGGGCAAGGTGCGTCCGGTCATCCACAGCACGTTTGCTGCTGCGGATGCGGCACAAGCCCATGCGCTGATGGAGTCCAACCAGCATGTTGGCAAGATTGTTTTGACGTGGTAATCATGAACAACAAGAAAAAATTCATCGCTGGCAACTGGAAGATGAATGGCGGCCTCGCTGCCAACGAAGCTTTGTTGAAGGCCTTGATTGCGGGTGCTGCAGATGTGGCTTGTGATGTGGCCGTCGCAGTGCCAGCGCCCTATCTGGCGCAGGTGCAGGCGTTGACGGCCGGCACTGCCATTGCGGTGGCAGCACAGGATGTGTCTTCGCACGAGGCGGGTGCCTACACTGGTGAGGTATCGGTGGCCATGCTGAAGGATTTTGGTGTGCGCTATGCGCTGGTTGGGCACTCTGAGCGCCGCCAGTACCATGGTGAAACGGACGCGATTGTGGCGGAGAAGGCCCAGCGCGCGCTGGCGGCCGGTGTGACGCCGGTGGTCTGCGTGGGGGAAACACTGCAGGAGCGTGAAGCGGGACTGACCGAGGCGGTGGTCAAGCGGCAACTGGCAGCGGTAATTCATCTCAACGGTCATTGCATCAGCGAGATCGTGGTGGCTTACGAGCCTGTGTGGGCCATTGGCACGGGTCGCACTGCGTCGCCGGAGCAGGCGCAAGCCGTGCATGCCGTGCTGCGCACCCAGCTGGCAGCTGCGAGCGAGCATGCGGACCGCATCCGGTTGCTGTACGGCGGCAGCATGAATGCGGCCAATGCAGCCCAGTTGCTGGCGCAGCCCGATATCGACGGTGGCCTGGTCGGTGGTGCTTCGCTGAAGGCGCCCGACTTTCTACAAATCATTGCGGCCGCTCGTTGAGGCGGCTGCGAGTCAAACAATTCAATCAGGAGTGAACAGAGAATGAACGTGATCGTGAATGTGATTTTGGCGGTGCAGATGTTGGCGGCCCTGGCCATGATCGGCCTGATCTTGATTCAGCATGGCAAGGGAGCCGACATGGGGGCGGCTTTCGGTAGCGGCAGTTCGGGCAGCCTCTTTGGCGCCAGCGGCAGCGCCAACTTCCTGTCCCGTACCGCGGCCGTGCTGGCTGCAGTGTTCTTTGTTTCTACGCTCGCGTTGGCCTACTTTGGTAACGCTCGTCCCGCCAGTTCGGGCAGCGTTCTGGAAACGCCAGCCGCTGCCGTGCCTGCCGGCGGACCTGCTTCTGAGGTGCCTGCAGCGCCTGCCGCTCCCGCTTCGGGCGCCGCGCAGATCCCGACCAAATAATTGAACTGAATTTCGGCCCGCAGGGCCGAAGCAGGGTTTTTCCGGAGTAGAATTCTGGATTGTCTGGAAAGCCAAAGCCGCAAGGTTCCTCATGCCATCCAGATGCAAAAATCAGCCGTCGTGGTGAAATTGGTAGACACGCTATCTTGAGGGGGTAGTGGCGAAAGCTGTGCGAGTTCGAGTCTCGCCGACGGCACCAAAACAAAGGCCTGCCTGCATGACCCGGCTCGGGTCCTGACGGGCAAGGCCACAGCGGTGAGCACATCCTCAAGATGAACCTCGATCAGTACCTCCCCGTCCTTTTGTTCATCTTGGTCGGCATCGCCGTAGGCGTTGTCCCCCTTGTACTCGGCTACATACTGGGCCCCAACCGCCCGGATGCCGCAAAGAACTCCCCCTACGAATGTGGCTTTGAAGCCTTCGAGGATGCGCGCATGAAATTCGATGTGCGCTACTACCTCGTGGCCATTCTCTTCATTCTGTTCGACCTGGAAATCGCATTCCTCTTCCCGTGGGCGGTCACGCTGCACGAGGTGGGTGTGGCCGGTTTTGTGGCGGTCGTGATTTTCCTGGCCATTCTGGTCGTGGGTTTTGCCTACGAATGGAAAAAGGGTGCCCTGGATTGGGAATGAGCGGACTTCAACAAGGACAATGCAATGATTGAAGGCGTGATGAAGGAAGGCTTCATCACCACGAGTTACGACTCCGTGGTGAACTGGGCCAAGACCGGTTCTCTGTGGCCGATGACGTTTGGTCTGGCTTGCTGTGCTGTGGAGATGATGCACGCTGCGGCGGCCCGGTATGACATCGGTCGTTTTGGTGCGGAAGTGTTCCGTGCCAGCCCTCGTCAGTCCGACCTGATGATCGTGGCGGGCACGCTGTGCAACAAGATGGCCCCCGCACTGCGCAAGGTGTACGACCAGATGTCCGAGCCGCGCTGGGTCCTGTCGATGGGGTCGTGTGCCAATGGTGGTGGTTACTACCACTACAGCTATTCGGTGGTGCGCGGTTGTGACCGCATCGTGCCGGTGGATGTTTATGTGCCAGGTTGCCCTCCGACGGCAGAAGCTCTGATCTACGGGATCATCCAGCTGCAGCAGAAGATCCGCCGCACCAACACCATTGCTCGTGTCTGAAGGGTTGATGATGACAGCTGTTGCCATTCGGCCTGAGAAGCTTAAAGAGAATATCTCTGCGGCGCTGGGTGCCAAAGTGCGCCAGATTTCGATCGCTCTCGATGAGGTCACCCTGGTGGTCGCTGCTGCGGACTATCTGGATGCGATGCGCTTGCTGCGCGACTCGGAACGTTGCCGTTTCGAGCAGCTGATCGATTTGTGCGGTGTGGACTATTCTGCATATGGCGATGCAGCCCACGAGGGTGCACGCTACTGTGTGGTGTCGCACCTGTTGTCGGTCAGCCTCAACCAGCGAGTGCGCGTGAAGGTGTTCTGCCAAGACGATGATTTCCCGGTTGTTGCTTCGGTAGCTGAGTTGTGGAATGCAGCCAACTGGTACGAACGCGAAGCCTTCGATCTGTTTGGCATCGTGTTTGATGGCCATAACGACCTGCGCCGCATTCTCACGGACTACGGATTTATCGGGCACCCTTTCCGCAAGGATTTTCCCTTGTCTGGACATGTCGAAATGCGTTACGACGCCGAGCAGCGCCGTGTCGTGTATGAACCCGTGTCCATCGAGCCGCGGGAAATCACGCCCCGCATCATCCGCGAAGACAAGTACGGAGGCCTGCACTGAGCCGCCTCGCGCCTCATGTGATCCATCATGGCTGAAATCAAGAACTACTCCCTGAACTTTGGTCCGCAGCACCCTGCGGCGCACGGTGTGTTGCGCCTGGTGCTGGAGCTGGACGGCGAGGTTGTGCAACGCGCTGACCCGCATATCGGTCTGCTCCATCGCGCCACCGAGAAGCTGGCCGAGCACAAGACCTACATCCAGTCACTGCCCTACATGGACCGGCTGGACTACGTGTCGATGATGTGCAACGAGCACGCCTACTGCCTTGCCATCGAGAAGCTGCTGGGCCTGGAAGTGCCGGTGCGCGCGCAGTACATCCGCGTGATGTTCTCCGAGATCACGCGCTTGCTGAACCACCTCATGTGGTTGGGCTCGCACGGTAACGACTGCGGCAGCTCCACCATCCTGATCTACACCTTCCGCGAGCGTGAAGACCTGTTCGACATGTATGAGGCGGTTTCTGGCGCGCGCATGCATGCGGCCTATTTCCGCCCGGGCGGCGTCTACCGCGATCTGCCCGACAGCATGCCGCAGTACAAGGTCAGCAAGATCAAGAATGCCAAGGCGCTGGAGGCGTTGAACCAGAATCGTCAAGGGTCTCTGCTGGACTTCATCGACGATTTCACCCAGCGTTTCCCAGGCTGTGTGGACGAGTACGAAACGCTGCTCACCGACAACCGCATCTGGAAGCAGCGAACGGTAGGCATCGGCGTGGTGCCGCCCGAGCGGGCCCTGAATCTGGGTATGACTGGCCCCATGCTCCGTGGCTCCGGTATCGCCTGGGACTTGCGCAAGACCCAGCCATACGACGTATACGACCGTGTGGATTTCGATGTGCCGGTGGGCAAGACCGGTGACTGCTACGACCGCTACCTGGTGCGTGTGCAGGAAATGCGCGAGTCCAATCGCATCATCAAGCAATGCGTGGACTGGCTCAAGGCCAACCCCGGTCCTGTGATCACGGACAACCACAAGGTGGCTGCGCCTGCGCGTGAATCCATGAAGTCGAACATGGAAGAGCTGATCCACCATTTCAAGCTTTTCACGGAAGGTTTCCACGTGCCGGAAGGCGAGGCCTATGCGGCGGTGGAACATCCCAAGGGCGAATTCGGTATTTATCTGGTGAGTGATGGTGCCAACAAGCCTTACCGACTCAAGATCCGGGCGCCGGGTTTTGCGCATCTGGCGACGCTCGACGAAATGGCGCGTGGCCACATGATCGCGGATGCTGTCGCCATCATTGGCACCATGGATATCGTGTTCGGAGAGATTGACCGATGATTACCGAAGCGACCAAGGCGCGGTTTGCGCGCGAAGTGGCCAAGTACCCTGCGGACCAGAAGCAGTCTGCGGTTATGGCTTGCTTGTCCATCGTTCAGCAAGAACAGGGCTATGTCAGCGCCGAGAGCGAGGCAGTGATCGCCGACTATTTGGGCATGGCTCAGATCGCTGTGCACGAAGTCACGACCTTCTACAACATGTACAACCAGCAACCGGTGGGCAAGTACAAGCTCAACGTGTGCACCAATCTGCCCTGCCAGCTGCGCGACGGGCAAAAGGCGCTGCATCACCTGGAAAAGAAGCTGGGTGTTTCGATGGGTGAGACCACACCTGACGGCCTGTTCACTCTGCAGCAATGCGAATGTCTGGGTGCTTGCGCTGATGCGCCTGTGATGCTGGTGAACGATCGCACGATGTGCAGCTTCATGGACAACGACAAGCTCGACCAGCTCGTTGACGGCCTGCGGGCCGCGGAGGGCCAGTGATGACCACGGCAGCACAAATACTTTCCCAGTTCCAGGCTACGGGTGTTCAGACCTGTTTCCACGACCGCCATATCAACCCCCAAATCTATGTGGGCCTGAATGGCAGCAACTGGAGCATCAAGGACTACGAAGCGCGTGGTGGCTATCAGGCGCTGCGTCGTATCCTGGGCAAGGACGGTGAAGAGGGCCTGACGCAGGATCAGGTCATTGCCACTGTCAAGGAGTCTGGCTTGCGTGGTCGGGGTGGTGCAGGCTTTCCTACGGGTCTCAAGTGGAGCTTCATGCCCCGCTCGTTCCCTGGCCAGAAGTATCTGGTGTGCAATTCCGATGAGGGTGAGCCTGGTACCTGCAAGGACCGTGACATCCTGCAGTTCAACCCGCACATCGTCATCGAAGGCATGATCATCGCAGCCTATGCGATGGGCATCTCGGTGGGCTACAACTACATCCATGGCGAGATCTTCCAGACCTACGAACGGTTTGAAGCCGCTCTGGAAGAAGCGCGGGCAGCAGGTTATCTGGGCGACAACATCCTGGGCAGCAGTTTCAGCTTTCAGCTGCACGCAGCCCACGGTTTTGGTGCCTACATTTGTGGTGAAGAAACTGCATTGCTCGAATCGCTGGAAGGGAAAAAGGGGCAACCCCGTTTCAAGCCACCGTTTCCGGCCAGCTTTGGCTTGTATGGCAAGCCCACCACCATCAACAACACGGAAACCTTTGCGGCTGTGCCTTGGATCATCCGCAATGGCGGTGCGGCTTATCTGGAGTGCGGCAAGCCCAACAACGGCGGCACCAAGATTTTCTCGGTGTCTGGTGACGTCGAAAAACCAGGCAACTATGAGGTGCCGTTGGGTACCCCATTTGCCAAGCTGCTGGAACTGGCCGGTGGCGTGCGCAAAGGCCGTCAACTCAAGGCGGTGATTCCTGGTGGTTCATCGGCCCCTGTCCTGCCTGCATCCGTCATCATGGAATGCACGATGGACTACGACTCAATCGCCAAGGCTGGCTCCATGCTGGGCTCTGGTGCCGTGATCGTCATGGACGATTCCCGGAGCATGGTCGAAAGTCTGCTGCGCCTGTCGTATTTCTATTCGCATGAATCCTGCGGCCAGTGCACGCCCTGCCGTGAAGGCACGGGATGGATGTGGCGCGTGATCGATCGCATCCAGCATGGCCAGGGTCGTGAGGGTGACCTGGATCTGCTCAATTCGGTGGCGGACAACATCCAGGGCCGCACCATCTGTGCGCTGGGTGATGCTGCCGCCATGCCTGTGCGTGCCATGATCAAACACTTCCGTCCCGAGTTTGAGGCACTGATCCGGAACAAGGCTCCACAAGCCGCGACTTCCGTCTGATCGCGAGAAAACATATGGTTGAAATTGAACTGGACGGTCAGAAAGTGGAAGTCGCCGAGGGCTGCATGGTGATGCATGCGGCTGAAAAGGCTGGCACTTACATTCCGCATTTCTGCTATCACAAGAAGCTTTCGATCGCCGCCAACTGCCGCATGTGCCTGGTGGACGTGGAGAAGGCTCCCAAGCCCATGCCAGCCTGTGCCACGCCGGTCACGCAGGGCATGATCGTGCGTACAAAGAGCGACAAAGCCATCAAGGCGCAGCAGTCGGTCATGGAGTTTCTGCTCATCAACCACCCTCTGGACTGCCCCATTTGCGACCAGGGCGGCGAGTGCCAGTTGCAGGATCTGGCCGTGGGCTACGGTGGCTCCTCCTCGCGGTACGAGGAAGAAAAGCGCGTGGTGTTACACAAGGACGTGGGCCCGCTGATCTCCATGGAGGAGATGAGCCGCTGCATCCACTGCACCCGTTGCGTGCGCTTCGGCCAGGAAGTGGCGGGCGTGATGGAACTCGGCATGATCCATCGTGGCGAGCATTCTGAAATCACCACGGTCACCGGCGACACGGTGGACTCCGAACTGTCGGGCAACATGATCGACATCTGCCCCGTGGGTGCATTGACCAGCAAGCCTTTCCGTTACAGCGCCCGCACCTGGGAACTGTCGCGCCGCCGCTCGGTGAGTCCACATGACTCCACCGGCGCCAACCTGATTGTTCAGGTCAAGAACCACAAGGTCATGCGCGTTGTCCCGTTTGAAAACGAGGCTGTCAACGAATGCTGGATTGCCGACCGCGACCGTTTCTCCTATGAAGCGCTCAACGGTGACGACCGCCTGACCCGGCCCATGCTCAAGCAGGGCGGGGTGTGGAAGGAAGTGGACTGGCAGACTGCGTTGGAATACGTGGCCAATGGCCTCAAGAACATCAAGAACGACCACGGCGCTGCCAGCATTGGTGCGCTGGTGAGTCCTCACAGTACGTTGGAAGAGCTGTATCTGGCCAGCGCCCTGGTGCGCGGTCTTGGTAGCGACAACATCGACTATCGTCTGCGCAACGCCGAGTTCGCTGCTCCCGAAGGTATTCGCTGGCTCGGTACGTCCATCGCTTCGTTGTCCACGCTCCAGCGCGTGCTGGTCGTGGGTTCCAACCTGCGCAAGGACCATCCGTTGTTTGCGCAGCGCATCCGTCAGGCGGCCCGCCATGGCTGCCAGGTCAGTGCCATCGCTTCGGTATCCCATGACTGGGCCATGCCGGTGCAGACATTTGTGGCACAAGGTGCCGGCCAGTGGGTCGATATGCTCGGAGGCATTGCTTCCGCCATCGCCCATGAAAAGGGCATTGCCGCTCCGCAAGGTGCCAGCGCGGCCAACGAGGCTGCCCAGGCCATCGCCCGCTCGCTGCTGGGCGGCGAGCGCAAGGCGGTGTTGCTGGGCAATGCGGCGGCGCACCACGCGCAAGCTACGCAGTTGCTGGCATGGGCCAACTGGATTGCAGAGAACACCGGTGCAACGGTGGGCTACCTGACTGAGGCCGCCAATACGGTGGGCGCGCAGTTTGCGGGCGCTCACCCTGTCAACGATGGACTGAATGCGGCTCAAATGCTCTCCGGTGGTTTGAAGGCGGCGGTGCTGCTGAACACCGAGCCTGTCCATGATTCTGCGACGGGTGCTCAAGCTGCAACTGCTCTTGCTGGTGCAGAAATGGTGGTCACGTTGAGCCCCTTCAAGGCCAACATGGAGTTCAGTGACGTTTTGTTGCCAATTGCTCCGTTCACGGAAACCTCGGGCAGCTTTGTCAACGCCGAGGGACGCATACAGGGTTTCCACGCCGTGGTGCGCCCTCTGGGCGATACCCGTCCCGCTTGGAAGGTTCTGCGCGTGCTGGCCAACCTGCTGGGTGTGCCAGGCTTTGACTTTGAGACCTCCCAGGACGTCCTGGCTCGTGCGACGAACGCTGCTGCCGGTGCCGTTACGCAGGTGCCCGCCGCACAGTTGTCGAATGCAGTGAAGGCGCCGCCAGCCGCAACGGCTGCAGCTGGTGATCCGGTCGTGGCATCCATCTATCAACTGGACGGCTTGGTGCGCCGTTCTACGTCGCTGCAGCTCACTGCCGACGCACGCATGGCACGCGAAGGAGTGGCCGCATGATCGACGCGATCTACAACGCGGGCCTGAACCTGCTCTCCTTTGGGTGGTGGACCGGCATCGTCTGGCCAGTGCTCTGGATACTGATCAAGATCGTCTGCATCTTGGCGCCGCTCATGGGTGCCGTGGCTTACCTCACTTTGTGGGAGCGTAAGCTGCTGGGCTTCATGCAAGTGCGCCACGGTCCCAACCGCGTGGGACCGATGGGGCTGCTGCAGCCCATTGCTGACGCACTGAAGCTGCTGACCAAGGAAATCATCCAGCCTACGGCGGCCAGCAAGGGCCTGTTTGTTCTCGGGCCCGTCATGGCCATCATGCCGGCCCTGGCTGCCTGGGTGGCCATTCCTTTCGGCCCCGATGTGGCCTTGGCGAATGTGAATGCTGGTCTGTTGTTGGTGATGGCCATCACTTCCATCGAAGTCTATGGCGTGATCATTGCGGGCTGGGCTTCCAACTCCAAGTACGCATTCTTGGGCGCACTGCGGGCCTCGGCACAGATGGTGAGCTACGAAATCGCGATGGGCTTTTGTTTCCTCGTCGTGATCATGGTGTCGGGCAGTATGAACCTGACGGAAATCGTGCTGGGTCAGGGGCGGGGCATGGCCGCAGACAAGGGCCTGACGTTCCTGTCCTGGAATTGGCTGCCCCTGCTGCCGATCTTCCTTGTGTACCTGATCTCTGGCGTGGCAGAAACCAACCGCCATCCCTTCGACGTGGTGGAAGGCGAGGCAGAAATCGTGGCCGGCCACATGGTCGAGTACTCCGGTATGGGCTTCGCGATCTTCTTCCTGGCCGAGTACGCCAGCATGTGGCTCGTGTCCATCCTGGCGGCTCTCATGTTCCTGGGCGGCTGGCTGTCTCCCATCGATAGCGCGGTGTTCAACTGGATTCCAGGCTGGATCTGGCTGGGTCTCAAGACCTTCCTTGTGGTATCCATGTTCATCTGGATCCGGGCTACCTTCCCGCGGTTCCGGTACGACCAGATCATGCGTCTGGGCTGGAAGATCTTCATTCCGGTCACGCTGGTGTACTTGTTGTTTGTTGGCGGGTGGTTGCTCTCGCCTTGGAATATCTGGAAATAAGCGGGGACACAAATGACTGCTGTTGCTGCTGCTGCACCTTTTTCGTTCAAGGATTTCTTCAAGAGCTTCATGCTCGTGGAGTTGCTCAAGGGGATGGCCCTGACTGGCCGCTATGCGTTTCGCCGCAAGGTGACCGTGCAGTTTCCCGAAGAGAAGACGCCTTTGTCGCCACGCTTCCGTGGCCTGCATGCACTTCGCCGTTATGACAACGGCGAGGAGCGTTGCATCGCTTGCAAGCTGTGCGAAGCCGTATGCCCTGCGATGGCCATCACCATCGAATCGGATGTGCGAGCAGATGGTTCGCGTCGCACCACGCGCTATGACATCGACCTGACCAAGTGCATCTTCTGCGGGTTCTGCGAAGAGAGCTGTCCGGTCGATTCGATTGTCGAGACACACATCTTTGAATACCACGGCGAAAAGCGTGGTGACCTGTATTTCACGAAGGACATGCTCTTGGCTGTGGGCGACCGGTACGAAGGTGAAATTGCGGCAGCCAAGGCTGCAGACGCCAAGTACCGCTGAGCGGTACGGGGTTCAGCCTCTTTGCCAGACTTTCTATAAAGACCCGATTCATGGACGCCAAGACTGGTTTCTTCTATCTCTTCTCGGTGGTGTTGCTGTTTGCAGCCTTCCGGGTGATCACTGCACGCAACCCTGTGCATGCAGTGCTGTATCTCATCCTTGCGTTCTCGCAGGCGGCGGCTGTCTGGCTGTTGCTCAAGGCAGAGTTCCTGGCAATTGCGCTGGTGCTGGTGTACCTGGGCGCGGTCATGGTGCTCTTCCTGTTCGTGGTGATGATGCTGGACATTCATATCGATACCGTACGCAAGGGGTTCTGGAAGCATTTCCCTTTGGCGGCCCTCATTGGGGCGGTCATCGCCCTGGAAATGGCTGCCGTGTTGATGGGCGGATTCCGCGGCATGGAAGAGCCCAAGGCCGTCGCTGCCATGGTCGATGCCGCTGGTCATGTGGTCCCGTACTCCAACACCAAGGCGTTGGGCAAGCTGCTGTACACCCAGTATCTGTATCCCGTTGAGATTGCTGCAGTCATTTTGCTGGTGGCCATGGTGGCTGCCATCGCACTGACCCTGCGTCAGCGCAAGGACAGCAAGGCCATCAATCCTTCAATGCAGATCCGAGTGCGTGCGGCCGATCGTCTGGCAGTGGTCAAGGTGGCCGCCACCCAAAAGCCTGCTGCTGAAGAGCCTGCGCAAGCTGCTGCTGAGGAGAAAAAAGCATGACATTGACTCTGGGCCACTTTTTGTCGCTGGGCGCCATGCTGTTTGCACTCGCTGTGATCGGCATATTCCTGAACCGCAAGAACCTGATCGTGCTGCTGATGGCGATCGAGCTCATGCTGCTGGCCGTGAACATGAACTTCGTGGCGTTCTCCCACTACCTGGGAGACATGCACGGCCAGGTGTTCGTGTTCTTTATCCTGACCGTGGCAGCCGCTGAATCGGCGATTGGCCTGGCCATCCTGGTGCTGCTGTTCCGCAACAAATCCAGTATCAACGCGGAAGACCTCAACACCCTCAAGGGTTGATGGGTCGCGAGTATTCCCAAGGTTCTCAAGAATGAGTCAAACCCTCTCTGCTTCAACCCTCCTGGCAGTGCCGTTGGCACCGCTGGCAGGCGCCTTACTGGCCGGCGTCTTCGGTACGACCTTCGGTGGTAACTGGATCGGTCGTCGCCTGAGCCATACCCTGACCATCCTCGGGGTGCTGGTTGCTTTCATCCTCTCGGCGATGACGCTCAAGAGCGTGGCGCTCGATGGTGCCCGGTTCAATGAAACCCTGTACACCTGGATGGTGGTGGGTGGCTTGAAGATGGAAGTGGGCTTCCTGATCGACAGCCTCACGGCGATGATGATGGTGGTGGTGACCTTTGTGTCGCTGATGGTTCACATCTACACCATTGGCTACATGGAAGAAGACGAGGGCTACAACCGCTTCTTTGCCTACATTTCGCTGTTCACCTTCTCCATGCTCATGCTCGTCATGAGCAACAACCTGCTGCAGCTGTTCTTCGGCTGGGAAGCCGTGGGTCTGGTGTCCTACCTGCTCATCGGGTTCTGGTTCAACAAGCCTTCTGCCATCTTCGCCAACATGAAGGCGTTTCTGATCAATCGTGTCGGCGACTTTGGCTTCATTCTGGGCATTGGCCTGATCGCAGCGTATACCGGCACCTTGAACTATGGCGAGATCTTCGCCAAGGCGGGTGAACTGGGCTCTCTGTCGTTCCCCGGCACCAGCTGGATGCTCGTCACGGTGATCTGCATCTGCCTGTTCATCGGCGCTATGGGCAAGTCAGCGCAGTTTCCCTTGCACGTCTGGCTGCCTGATTCGATGGAGGGTCCGACTCCCATCTCCGCTCTGATCCACGCTGCCACCATGGTGACCGCCGGAATCTTCATGGTGTCGCGCATGTCGCCTCTGTTCGAGCTGTCGGACACTGCGCTCAACTTCATCCTGGTGATCGGTGCCATCACAGCATTGTTCATGGGTTTCCTGGGCATCATCCAGAACGACATCAAGCGCGTGGTGGCGTACTCGACGCTTTCGCAGCTCGGCTACATGACAGTAGCGCTTGGCGCCTCGGCGTACTCGGTGGCTGTGTTCCACCTGATGACCCATGCGTTCTTCAAAGCCTTGTTGTTCCTGGGCGCAGGCTCGGTCATCATGGGCATGCACCACAACCAGGACATCCGCTGGATGGGCGGTGTGCGCAAGCACATGCCCATCACCTGGATCACCTCGCTGCTGGGTTCGATGGCCCTGATCGGCACGCCGCTGTTCTCGGGTTTCTATTCCAAGGACAGCATCATTGAGGCGGTGCACTTCAGCCATCTGCCAGCAGCCGGTTTTGCACATTTCGCAGTGCTCGCAGGTGTGTTCATCACGGCGTTCTATTCCTTCCGCATGTACTTCCTGGTCTTCCATGGCAAGGAGCGTTACGACCAGAATCCGGATGCCCACCACGACGATCACCATGGCCACGGCCACGATGATCACCACGAACCGCACGAGTCTCCCTGGGTGGTGACGGTGCCTCTGGTGCTGTTGGCCATTCCTTCGGTGGTGGTGGGTTTTCTATTCATCCAGCCCATGCTGTTTGGGGACTTCTTCAAGGATGTCATTTTTGTGGATGCGGCCAAGCATCCTTCCATGGCACACATGGCGGAGCATTTCCACAGCGCCTGGGCCATGGCATTGCATGGTCTGCAGACGGCGCCGTTCTGGCTCGCATTGGCAGGTGTTGCGCTTTCGTACTACATGTACATGGTCAATCCTGCGTTGCCCACGGCGATCAAGGCGCGCGTACAGCCCATCTACACATTGCTTGAAAACAAGTACTACCTCGACTGGATCAACGAGAACATTCTGGCCCGTGGTGCACGTGCGCTGGGCGTGGGTCTCTGGAAGGGCGGGGATCAGGCTGTGATCGATGGCGCCCTGGTCAACGGGTCCTGGAAGCTGGTGCGGTGGGTGGCCGGTGTTGTGCGTTGGGTGCAGTCGGGGTTCATCTACCACTATGCGCTGGTCATGATCCTGGGTGTTTTCGTGCTCATGACGTATTTCGTCTGGCTCAACAAGTAGGAGAAGAATAAAAATGGGTCTGTTGAGTCTTGCAATCTGGACACCGATTGCGTTTGGCGTGCTGTTGCTCGCCATGGGGCGCGATGAGCACGCGCGTGCCGTGCGCTGGCTGGCGCTCGTCGGCGCGCTGATCGGCTTCCTGGTCACGCTGCCTTTGTACGATGGCTTCAAGCTGGGTACAGCAGCCATGCAGTTTGTGGAGAAGGCTGACTGGATCGAGCGCTTCAACGTCCACTACCACCTTGGGGTGGACGGCATTTCCTTCTGGTTCGTGCCGCTGACAGCATTCATCACCGTCATTGTGGTGATTGCTTCCTGGGAGTCGATCACGGAGCGCGTGAACCAGTACATGGGCGCTTTCCTGATCCTTTCGGGGCTCATGATCGGTGTGTTCAGCGCACTCGATGGCATTCTGTTCTATGTGTTCTTTGAGGCAACGCTGATCCCGATGTATCTGATCATCGGCATCTGGGGCGGCCCCAATAAGATCTACGCAGCGTTCAAGTTCTTCCTGTATACGCTGCTCGGGTCGCTGTTGATGCTCATCGCGCTGATCTACCTGTACAACCAGTCGGGTGGCAGCTTTGACATTGCGACCTGGCATCAGCTGCCGTTGAGCGGACGTGCACAGACCCTGCTGTTCTTCGCATTCTTTGCCGCCTTTGCTGTGAAGGTGCCCATGTGGCCCGTCCACACCTGGCTGCCCGATGTGCACGTGGAGGCGCCTACGGGCGGTTCAGCAGTGCTGGCCGCCATCATGCTGAAACTGGGTGCCTACGGTTTTCTGCGATTTTCGCTGCCAATCGCTCCTGACGCTGCACGCCAGTGGGCTTGGCTGATGATTGCCTTGTCGCTGATCGCCGTGATCTATGTGGGCCTGGTGGCCATGGTCCAGAAGGACATGAAGAAGCTGGTGGCTTACTCGTCGGTGGCGCACATGGGTTTTGTGACCTTGGGCTTTTTCATCTTCAACGATCTGGGCGTGTCCGGCGGTATTGTCCAGATGATTGCGCACGGTTTTGTGTCCGGTGCGATGTTCTTGTCCATCGGTGTCTTGTACGACCGCGTGCACTCCCGTGAAATCGCCGCCTATGGTGGTGTGGTCAACACCATGCCGAACTTCACGGCGTTTGCCCTGCTGTTTGCCATGGCCAACTGCGGTCTGCCGGGTACGGCCGGTTTTGTGGGTGAGTGGATGGTGATCCTGGGTGCCGTCAAGGCCAATTTCTGGATCGGTCTGGCTGCCGCCACTGCGCTGATTTTTGGTGCTGCTTACACCCTGTGGATGTTCAAGCGTGTGTACCTGGGCCCCGTGGGCAATGACAACGTCAAGGGCTTGACGGACATCGACAGCCGCGAGTTCCTGGTGCTTGCTGTACTGGGCATCGCGGTGCTGGCCATGGGCCTCTACCCCCGTCCGTTCACCGACGTGATGGACACCTCGGTGGCAGAACTGCTCAAGCATGTCGCGCAGACCAAGCTGAACTGAACAGACCAGACTGAACTGAGAGATTCGAGATGATTGACAACATCAGCTGGCTAGCGATTTACCCCGAAATTGTGCTGTTGACGATGGCCTGCGTGATTGCGCTGGTTGATCTGGGCGTACACAGCCCTCGTCGCACCAGCACCTACGTGCTGACCATGCTCACGCTGGCCGTGGTGGCTGCCCTGCAGGCCATGTATGCCAGCAGCGGTAACACCTTCTACGGTTTTGGCAACATGGTGGTGAGTGATGCCATGGGCAATTGGCTCAAGTGTTTTGCCACCGTGGCCATGATGGTCACCCTGGTGTATGGCCGCCCCTATGCTGCCGACCGCGACATGTTGCGGGGGGGGGAGCTCTTCACGCTGTCCATGTTCGCTTTGCTCGGCATGTTCATCATGATCTCGGGCAACAACTTCCTGGTGATCTACCTGGGGCTTGAGTTGCTCACGCTGTCGAGCTATGCCCTGGTGGCATTGCGTCGCGACAACGCTACTGCTACAGAAGCGGCCATGAAGTATTTTGTGCTGGGCGCCATGGCCAGTGGCTTTCTGCTGTACGGGTTGTCCATGGTGTACGGTGCCACGGGTTCGCTGGATATTGGTCAGGTGTTCAAGGCAGTCAATTCCGGTCAGATCAAGCATCAGGTGCTGGTGTTCGGCTTGGTGTTTGTGGTAGCCGGTCTGGCCTTCAAGCTGGGGGTGGTGCCCTTCCACATGTGGATTCCCGATGTCTACCAGGGCGCACCCACTGCAGTGACGCTGATGATTGGTGGTGCGCCCAAGCTGGCTGCATTTGCCATCACCATCCGTTTGCTGGTGGATGGTCTGCTGCCCCTGGCTATCGACTGGCAACAGATGCTGGCCGTGTTGGCGATTGGTTCTTTGCTCGTGGGTAACCTGGCAGCCATTGCGCAGACCAACCTCAAGCGCATGCTGGCCTACTCCACCATCTCCCAGATGGGCTTCGTGTTGCTGGGCCTGATGTCCGGGGTCATCAATGGCAACGTGGACGCCACTGCGGTGGAGAACGCCTACAGCGCCTCGATGTTCTACGTCATCACCTATGTGTTGACCACGCTGGCGGCCTTTGGTGTGATCCTGCTGCTGGCCCGGGAAGGTTTTGAGAGCGAAGAGATTTCCGATTTCGCAGGCCTCAACCAGCGAAGCCCCCTGTACGCTGGCGTGATGGCTGTCTGCCTGTTCTCCATGGCAGGTATTCCTCCTCTGGTGGGCTTTTATGCCAAGCTGGCGGTTCTTCAAGCCCTGATCGCTTCGGGGCAGAACATCTACATGGCGATGGCTGTGTTTGCCGTGATCATGTCGTTGATCGGTGCGTTCTACTACCTGCGGGTGGTGAAAGTCATGTATTTCGACGCGCCCCTGACCGCTACCAATGTATCGGCGCCCGCCGATGTGCGCGTGGTGCTGACCATCAACGGCGCTTTGGTGCTGGTGTTGGGCTTGCTGCCAGGCGGTTTGATGGCCCTGTGTGCCGACGCCGTGGTCCGCGCACTGGCGACCTGATCGGTAGCCTGCGCGCACACGCCGCGCGGGCTACTGCTCCCATTCCCAATTTGCTGCCTCGATCAGTTCCTCTGTGTCACTTACCGGTTCGGTTTGGCTTGTGATTGTGGCGGCTTTGATTGCCGCCAATCTGCCCTTCGTCAATCAGCGCTGGCTGGTGGTGGGCCCCTCCGTCGCCAACGGCAAGCCTCTGGTCGGGCGCATGGCCGAACTGATCGTTTTGTACTTCTTGGTGGGCGGGATGGCTCTGTTATTGGAGCGTCGTGCAGGCCAAATTGCACCTCAGGGCTGGGAGTTTTACGCCATCACCGGCACCATGTTTCTCACGCTGGCCTTCCCCGGGTTTGTCTATCGGTATCTGCTGCGGCGCCACGGTTGAAGCAGCGGTCGGTTCCGGGCAGAGCCATTCGACAAAGCCTTGAGGGCACTTCCCCGTTGCCAGCTGTAGGCCGGCAGATGGGGTGGAGCACTTCTGAACACAACTCTGCACCTGGACGTTGATGTGCCTGGTAGCGCCCATCATGGGATTGCGCTCACCAGCGTACGATGCATCTTATGAAGGTACTGGATCTCCAATGTCAGCACGGCCATGTGTTTGAAGGCTGGTTTGGTTCTGAAGATGACTTTCAGAGCCAGAAGCAGCGCGGGTTGGTGCAGTGCCCTTTGTGCGCAGACGTCCATATCGACAAGCGGCTGAGCGCGCCGCGCCTGAATCTGGGCGCCCGTGAGCCCGCCGCAGCTGCGGCGGCACCGCCCGGCACAACTTCTGTTTCACATGCTGTTTCCAGCGCGCAGGTCGAGGCATCGACGCTTCCCCCAGCACTACAGGTAGCGTGGCTGGAGCTGGCCCGCAAGGTCGTCGCGAATACCGAAGATGTCG
Organism: Acidovorax delafieldii; assembly: GCF_007993815.1. Taxonomy (GTDB): domain Bacteria; phylum Pseudomonadota; class Gammaproteobacteria; order Burkholderiales; family Burkholderiaceae_C; genus Acidovorax; species Acidovorax delafieldii. The sequence goes on along the minus strand of NZ_VJWE01000013.1, from coordinate 126,872 downwards.
GCTCCCGGTTTGCCGACGAAGCCAGGCGCATGCACCACGGCGAGGTTCAGGATCGGGCCATTCGTGGCCAGGCCACCGCGCAGGAGGCGTTGCAGTTGCTGGATGAGGGCATTGCCGTCATGCCGCTGCCAGCGGCAGTCAAGGAAACCCTGCAGTAGCCACTGCACCCGGTCCTGGGGGTAAACCTTGCGGAATGGTGCCGGGATCAACTGGTGAACTGCAGTGCAGCCAGACGCGCATACACCCCACCTTGTGCCATCAATGCGCTATGGGTGCCTTGCTCCACGATCTGACCGTGGTCCAGCACCACGATGCGGTCGGCATTTTGTACCGTGGCCAGGCGGTGGGCGATCACCAGCGTGGTCCTTCTGCCAGTGTGGCGCTGCATGGCGGTGTCCAGCGCGGCCTGCACCATGCGCTCACTTTCTGCGTCCAGTGCGCTGGTGGCCTCGTCCAGCAGCAACAGGGGCGGATTTTTGAGCATGGCTCGGGCAATGGCGATACGCTGGCGCTGGCCGCCCGACAGGCGTACACCCCGTTCGCCCAGAAACGTGTGGTAGCCCTCGGGCAGGGCTGCGATGAAGTCATGCGCAAAGGCAGCCCGGGTGGCCGCCATGACCTCTTCGTCGGAGGCATCCGGACTGCCATAGCGGACGTTGTCCATGGCCGAGGCGGAGAAAATCACGGCATCCTGGGGCACGGTGCCCGTATGGGCGCGCAGTGTGTCCAGGCTCAGGTCGCGGATGTCCACGCCGTTCAACAGGATGCCTCTCTCTCGTGAACCTTGAGCACCCCCTTCATTGCCCCCATCCACGTCATAAAAGCGCTGCAGCAACTGAAACACCGTGGTCTTGCCTGCCCCGCTGGCGCCCACCAGTGCCACGGTCTCTCCGGGTGACAGGTGCAGAGAGAAGTTCTGCAGCGCGGGCTGGTTCGGGCGCGACGGGTAGTGAAACTGCACGTTGTCAAACTGCACCTCCAGCCCTTGATCCGAAGTGGGCAGCCGCTTGGGTGTCGCAGGGTTTGCCACGGGGGAACGGCTCGACAGCAATTCCATCAAGCGCTCGGTGGCACCGGCAGCACGCAGCAGGTCTCCGTACACTTCCCCCAATACTGCCACCGCGCTCGCCAGCAGAATCACGTACACCACGGTCTGGCCCAGGTGGCCCGCACTCATCTGCCCTGCCAGCACGGCTTCTGTGCCCCGGTACAACCCCCACAGCAGAAGGGCCGCGTTGGCGATGATGATGAAGGCCACGAGCAAGGCGCGTGCCTTGGTGCGCTTGACCGCCGCGCGAAAGGCGTCTTCCGTGGCCCGCGCAAACCTTGAGGCCTCGCGTGGCTCAGCGGTATAGCTCTGCACCACCGGGATGGCGTTGAGCACTTCGGCCGCGATGGCGCTGGAGTCGGCCACGCGGTCCTGGCTGTCGCGTGACAATCGGCGCACCCTGCGACCGATCCACATCGTGGGCAGCACCACCAGCACGACGGCCAGCAGTACCACCGACATCACATAGGGATTCGTCCACACCAGCATGACCAGGGCACCCAGACCCAGAACCGCATTGCGCAGCCCCATGGACAGCGATGAGCCGACCACGGTCTGCACCAGCGTCGTGTCCGACGTCAGCCGCGACAGCACCTCGCCGGTTTGGGTGGTCTCGAAGAACTGGGGGCTTTGCTGCAGCACATGGCTGTAGACGGCGTTGCGCAGGTCAGCGGTAACGCGCTCGCCAAGCCAGCTCACCATATAAAAGCGCGCGGCCGAAAACCCGCCCAGTGCCATGGCCACCGCAAACAGCTCTTCAAAATGCCCGCGAAGGGCCATGGCCTGCGCTCCCCGGTCACCCGTTGCAGAGACCAGGCCTCCATCGATGAGATTGCGCAGTGCCATGGGAAACGCCAGTGTGGCCAATGCCGCCAGCACCAGGAACACCAGCGACAGTGCAATGCGCGCCCGATAAGGGCGCAAAAAGGGCAGCAGTCCCGTGAGCGAGCGGGGGGCGCCACGGGCGGGTGTGGAGGAGGAGGGGGAGGGCATCGTGGCAGTGTAGGCGGCGCAGCTGGGTGCCGCAGAAGGAGCGCGGTCAGGCCCCTCTATGGTTATAAGTGGTGCCCACGGCGGTGAATACCAAGGCTTGTCAGTAAAAAGTCAGTGATGGGCGCGGCGCTGCACCACCACCGCGTGTGGTCTTCTGTGCCTGCCACGGCGCCAGATTGAGCATTGGCGCGCTGCCCGCGCCCGTACATCCCCAGCGCCATGCGCCCTCAGGGCGGGTACGTAGGCATTTATACATAGGCATTAGTCCCAGTATCTACCGCGGGGTAGGGAGACATACGATGCGTTGCGATCCAACCTCCCCGGAGACCTTGTTGCAAGGCTCCTCATTTCAGCACCTTACGGAGCGGCCAAGGCGCAATGAGCGACGTCATTCTTGAAACCAACAGCCTGACCAAAGAGTTCAAGGGCTTCACCGCCGTCAGTGACGTGAACCTGGCCGTTCGGCGCGGGTCCATCCACGCGCTGATCGGCCCCAACGGTGCAGGCAAGACCACGTGCTTCAACCTGCTCACCAAGTTTCTGGAGCCGACTTCGGGTGTGATCCGCTTCAACGGGCATGACATCACGCGGGAGCAGCCCGCACAGATTGCGCGCCGTGGAGTGATCCGCTCGTTCCAGATCTCGGCCGTGTTCCCGCACCTGACACTCATCGAGAACGTGCGCCTGGGCCTGCAGCGCAAGCTGGGCACTTCGTTCCATTTCTGGCGCAGCGAGCGCACCCTGCGGCGACTGGACGACCGCGCCATGCAATTGCTGACCGAGGTGGGACTGGAAGACCTGGCCGATGAAGTGACCGTGAACCTGCCCTACGGCCGCAAGCGCGCACTGGAGATCGCGACCACGCTGTCCATGGAGCCCGAGTTGATGCTGCTGGACGAGCCCACGCAGGGCATGGGCCACGAAGACGTGGACCGCGTTACCCAGCTCATCAAGAAGGTCTCGGCAGGCCGCACCATCCTGATGGTGGAACACAACATGAAGGTGGTGTCGACCATCGCAGACCGTATCACCGTGCTGCAGCGCGGCGCCGTGCTGGCCGAAGGCCCCTACGCAGAAGTCTCCAACAACCCCCAAGTCATGGAAGCCTACATGGGCACGACCGACGGCCAACTGCAGGGAGCGCACTGATGGCTGGCGCTCCCGCACTCGAAATCAAGAACCTCGAAGCCTGGTACGGCGAGTCGCATGTGCTGCACGGCGTGGACATCGTCGTCCAGCCGGGCGAGGTGGTCACGCTGCTGGGCCGCAACGGTGCAGGCCGCACCACCACCATGCGCGCCATCATGGGGCTGACCGGTGCGCGCAAGGGTTCGGTCAAGATCAACGGCGTGGAAACCGTGAACATGCCCACGCACCGTATTGCGCACCTGGGCGTGGGCTACTGCCCTGAAGAGCGTGGCATTTTCTCCAGCCTGTCGTGCGAAGAAAACCTGCTGCTGCCACCCGCCCTCAAGACGGGCACGCCGGGCATGTCGGTGCAGGAGATCTACGCCATGTTCCCCAACCTGGCCGAGCGCAAGAACAGCCAGGGCACGCGCCTGTCGGGCGGTGAACAGCAGATGCTGGCCGTGGCCCGCATCCTGCGCACCGGCGCCAACCTGCTGCTGCTCGATGAAATCTCCGAAGGCCTGGCGCCCGTCATTGTGCAGGCCCTGGCCCGCATGATCACCATGCTGCGCCAGAAGGGCTACACCGTGGTCATGGTTGAGCAGAACTTCCGTTTTGCCGCACCGCTGGCCGACCGGTTCTACGTGATGGAGCACGGCCGCATCGTGGAGAAGTTCGGCGCTGCCGAGCTGGAAGCCAAGATGCCTGTGCTCAACGAACTGCTGGGCGTCTGAGCCACGCCCACACCCTTTCCCTACCGCTTTCTTCCACCACACCCACAGGAGACAAATCCATGAAGAAACAACTCAAAGTGCTGGCACTGATGCTGGGCGTTGCAGGCTTGGCCACCTCGGCCGCGCACGCACAGGACAAGGTCAAGATCGGTTTCATCACCGACATGTCCAGCCTGTACGCGGACGTGGAAGGCAAGAACGGCGCAGTCGCCATCCAGATGGCCATTGATGACTTTGGCGGCAAGGTGCTGGGCATGCCCATCGAACTGATGAGCGCCGACCACCAGAACAAGGCCGACATCGCAGCCTCCAAGGCCCGCGAGTGGATCGACACCCAGGGCCTGACCATGGTGTTTGGTGGCACCAACTCCGGCACCGCACTGGCCATTGCCAAGGTAGCCGCCGAGAAGAAGCGCGTCTACATCAACAACGGCGCTGCCAGTTCGGCATTGACCAACGAACAGTGCTCGCCTTACACCGTCCACTATGCGTATGACACCGTGGCGCTGGCCAAGGGCACTGGCTCGGCCATTGTGGATGGCGGTGGCAAGAGCTGGTACTTCCTGACGGCAGACTATGCCTTCGGCCATGCGCTCGAGGCCGACACTACCTCAGTGGTCAAGGCCAAGGGCGGCAATGTGGTGGGTGCCGTGCGCCACCCGCTGAACGCGTCCGACTTCTCGTCCTTCCTGCTGCAGGCACAGAACTCCAAGGCACAGATCCTGGGCCTGGCCAATGCAGGTGGTGACACCATCAACTCCATCAAGGCTGCCAAGGAGTTCGGCATCGGCAAGAGCATGAAGCTCGCCGGCCTGCTGATCTTCATCTCCGACGTGCACAGCCTGGGCCTGCGCAATACCGAAGGCCTGCAGTTCACCACCAGCTGGTACTGGGACCTGAACGACGAGACCCGCAAGTTCTCTGCCCGCTTCTTCGAGAAAACCAAGCGCATGCCTGGTGAAATTCAAGCTGCTGACTATTCAGCCACCATGAACTACCTCAAGGCCGTGGAAGCAGCCAAGTCGGTGGATGCCGACAAGGTCATGGAAACCTGGCGCAAGATGAAGATGAATGACTTCTTCGCCTCTGGTCAGATTCGTCCTGATGGCCGCTATGTGCACGACATGTACCTGATGGAAGTGAAGAAGCCCGCAGAGTCCACCAAGCCCTGGGACTACTACAAGCTGATCAAGAAGCTGCCTGGTGACTCGGTGTTCACCACCAAGGCCGAGAGCAAGTGCCCGCTCTGGAAGTAAACCCCTGAGAGGGCGCACACCGGCCTGGCTGTCCCTGCGGGGCGCCGGGCCCGGTGTGGTCCTCTGACCTGAACTCTCTCCACCTGCTGCTGCCTCCCATGGAAATCTTTGGTGTCTCATTGCCCGGCCTGTTGAGCCAGCTCCTTCTGGGGCTGGTCAACGGATCGTTCTACGCAATCCTCAGCCTGGGGCTGGCTGTGATCTTCGGCCTGCTCAACGTCATCAACTTTGCGCACGGTGCACTGTTCATGACCGGGGCATTGCTGACATGGATGGCCATGAACTACTTCGGCATCAACTACTGGTTGATGCTGGTGCTGGCGCCGCTCGTGGTGGGGCTGTTCGGGGTGCTGATCGAGCGCTTGCTGCTGCGCTGGATCTACAAGCTTGATCACCTGTACGGGCTGCTGCTCACGCTGGGCCTGACCCTGCTGATCGAAGGCGTGTTCCGCTCCATCTATGGCGTGTCGGGCCTGGGCTACGACACACCCGAACTGCTGGAAGGCGCGACCAATCTCGGCTTCATGATCATGCCCAACTACCGCGCTTGGGTGGTGGTCGCGTCGGTGGTGATCTGTCTGGCCACCTGGTATGTGATCGAAAAAACCAAGCTCGGCGCCTATCTGCGTGCCGGTACCGAAAACCCGCGCCTGGTGGAGGCCTTCGGCATCAACGTGCCGGTGATGGTGACCCTGACCTACGCCTTTGGTGCCGCACTGGCCGCCTTTGCCGGTGTGCTGGCCGCCCCCGTGTACCAGGTCACCCCGCTCATGGGCCAGAACCTGATCATCGTGGTGTTTGCCGTGGTGGTGATTGGCGGCATGGGCTCCATCATGGGCTCCATCTTGACCGGGCTGGGCCTGGGAGTGATCGAAGGTTTCACCAAGGTGTTCTACCCCGAAGCGTCTTCCACCGTGGTGTTTGTCATCATGGTCATCGTTCTTCTCATTCGCCCCGCCGGCCTGTTCGGCAAAGAAAAATAAGGGGCCGCCAGCATGAATTCCAAGAACACTGCCACCATTGGTTACGGCCTGCTGTTGCTGGCCCTCATTGCCGCGCCTTTTCTCGGCGCCTATCCCGTCTTCGTGATGAAGCTCATGTGCTTTGCACTGTTTGCTTCCGCGTTCAACCTGCTGCTCGGTTACACCGGCCTGCTGTCTTTTGGCCATGCGGCCTTCCTCGGTGGCGCCGCCTATGTGGCTGGCCACGCCATCAAGGTGTGGGGCCTGACGCCTGAAGTGGGCCTGCTGCTCGGCACCGCCGGTGGCGCGCTGCTGGGCCTGCTGTTTGGCTGGCTGGCCATTCGCCGCCAGGGCATCTACTTCTCCATGATCACGCTGGCGCTGGCGCAGATGCTGTTCTTCGCCTGTCTCCAAGCCCCCTTCACGGGTGGTGAGGACGGCTTGCAGGGTGTGCCGCGCGGCAAGCTGTTTGGCGTGATCGATCTGCAAAGCGACCTCGTCATGTACTACGTCGCGCTGGTCATCGTGGTCGCAGCGTTCTTGCTGATCGTGCGCACCATCCACTCGCCGTTTGGCCAGGTGCTCAAGGGCATCAAGGAGAACGAGCCCCGCGCGATCTCGCTGGGCTATGACACGCACCGCTTCAAGCTGCTGGCCTTTGTGTTGTCGGCGGCTCTGGCGGGCCTTGCAGGCTCTCTCAAGACCCTGGTGCTCGGCTTTGCCACGCTGTCCGATGTGCACTGGACCGCGTCGGGCCAGGTCATCCTGATGACGCTGGTAGGCGGCCTGGGCACGCTGTCGGGCCCGCTCATCGGCTCGGCCGTGGTGGTGCTGCTGGAGAACAAGATCGGCGAATTCGGCAACCTGCTGGCCGCACTGACCAGCGTGGAATGGTTCAAGACCCTGGGCGAATCCGTCACCATGGTCACGGGCCTGATCTTCGTGATCTGCGTGCTGGCCTTCCGCCGCGGCATCATGGGCGAGATCATCGCCTGGCTGGCGCAGCGCCGCGCAGGCAACTCCGCCAAGCATTGAGGGGGTGACGCCGCCCGATCTGGCGGTATCTTTCTGACATCAAGCCGCTGCAGCCTTCACAGGCGCAGCGGCTTTGCGTATCCAGTCATCTCCAGGTAACCCCTGCCCACGGGCTGGCCTGTGGCACCCATCAGGTCCGACAGCCCTTCCCAATAGATCGCACCCGTCGATCCGCTGCTGTCCAGCTCCTGGCTGTCCAGCAGCGCGTTCACTGCAAAGCTGCCTGCGGGCGTCTGCACCTGCCATTGCACCGGGTAGCGCGCGCCACTGCGTGGGCTGGTCCACCACCGCATGGGGGTGAACGCCACAGACTGCGCCCCAAACACCTGCACCGGCTGCCCGGGTGCCCGCCACGATCCCCCAGCCCACAGCGCTGATCCATCGGCCCGCCGCAGTCGGAATGCCGTGAGCGCGCTGCCGTCGTGCAGGTTCATGCCGATCCAGTCCCACCCCTGCGCGTCGGGGTGCAGCAGTGCCTCGCTCCACTCGTGGTCCATCCAGGCGCGGCCCGTGTCGGGTGTCACCGCCATGCGTTTGTTGCCCACCTGCAAGGTGCCGCTGACGGCGAGCTGGGGCTGGCTGTAGTAGTAGCTGGCCTGCTCGGCGTCCGGCCCCTTGCGGGACAGCCCTTGCTGCCCCTGCAGCAGCACGGGCTGGGTGCTGTCAAACACCAGGTCCAGCCCAAAATCGCTGCCCACGATGTGGGTGGTGTAGCGGCTGGCTGCAAAGTCTGACTTGCCGCGCGATGTGTCGCTGCGCTCCAGCGTCCAGTCCTGCAGGCGGATGCGGGTGTCGGCCTCACTGGCCTGCGCCACCCCAAAACCGGCACGCGCAATCCGCTGGTCATGCACCAGCTGCTGGCCTCGCACATCGGTGATGGCGGCGTGCGCAAACAGCAGGTGTTTGGCCGCAAAGGCGGACTGCAACTGCTGCGTGCCATCCACCCGCGAGCGGAAGAACGTGATCTGAAAACCCCAGGGCTGCCCCTGCGCCTGCACATGGCCGGTGATGTACCACCACTCGGTGCGCAGCTCCGGGTGGCTGCCGTGGTCGCGCGGAAAGGCCAGCGTGCGTGCAGGCAAGGCATGCGCGGAAAGGGGCAACCACCCCGCAGCCCCGATGGCGGCCAGGCCCCAGTGCATCTGTTGCGCCAGCCACCGCCGGCGCGTGACCATGGGACCGGGGGCAAGCGGCAAAGAACCTGGGGGCAATGGGTGGGAGGGCATGGTGCAGTGCGTGGCTGGCATCAGCCGATCAGGCCATCCACCTTCTGCTGCGCAGCCGAGCAATCGCCAAACGTGCGGTCCACCCATGCCGTGTCGAAGTACGTGGGCAGATACCGTTCGCCCGCATCACACAGCAGCGACAGGATGGAGCCGCGCTCGCCCCGCTCGCGCATCTCGCTGGCCAGCGTGAGCATGGCCACAAAGTTGGTGCCCGTGGACGGGCCCACGCGCCGCCCCAGCAACTGCGACAGCGCGCGCATGGCGGCGATGGATTCGCAGTCCGCCACATCCACCATGCGGTCCACCAGCGTGCGGATGAAGCTCGGCTCCACACGCGGGCGCCCAATGCCTTCAATGCGCGATCCTGGCGCCGTCAGCTGGGCATCGCCTGTGCGGTGGTAGGCGCTGAACACCGACCCCGCCGGGTCGGCCACACACACCTGCGTGGCATGGCGCTGGTAGCGCACATAGCGGCCAATGGTCGCACTGGTGCCACCCGTGCCCGCGCCCACCACAATCCAGCGCGGCACAGGGTGCGGCTCGCGCGCCATCTGCGTGAACATGCTCTCGGCAATGTTGTTATTGCCCCGCCAGTCGGTCGCGCGCTCGGCGTACGTGAACTGGTCCATGTAGTGGCCGCCGGTCTCCCCGGCAATCGCACGGGCCGCGTCATACACAGCGCCCGCGCTGTCCACAAAGTGGCAACGCCCGCCATGGAACTCGATCTGCGCCACTTTCTCGGGTGACGTGCTGCGCGGCATCACCGCCACAAACGGCAGGCCGAGCAGCCGGGCAAAGTAAGCCTCACTCACCGCTGTGGAGCCGCTGGACGACTCGACGATGGTCGAGCCCTCATGCACCCAGCCATTGCACAGCGCATACAGAAACAGCGACCGCGCCAGCCGGTGCTTGAGGCTGCCCGTGGGGTGGGTGGATTCGTCCTTGAGGTACAGGTCAATGCCATGTGCGGCAAACGCGGGCAGGCGCAGTGGGATCAGGTGGGTGTCAGCGCTGCGCTGGTAGTCTGCTTCGATGCGGGCGATGGCTTCGTGGAGCCATCGAGTAGGGGAGGGCGGGATCTGCATGTGCGCATTGTCGCAGCGCCTTCAGCCTGTACCGTGCTGGAGGTCACAGTCCGTAGAACGCCTGATTTGCTTCAATGCGTTGGGCTTGGTCCGTCGGGTATCGGCGCTCGGCCAGCAGCCGCTGCAGCGCAGCACGGCCCAGGTCTCGGTGGGGGGTGTAGAAGGCACTGACGGCCAGTTCATCCAGTGCACGCCATGCGTACACCTGTGTATCCACAAAAAGAATGTCCGCAGGTTGCGGAATCTGTGACGCCTGCAAGGCAAACACGGTGGCAAGTGCATGTTCGGCCCGTTCGCGGTGATAGCGGGCCAGTTCGCACAGGGGCTCAGCTCTCTGCGGGCGGGCCGCGTAGGCAGCCAGATAAGCATTGCGCACGGTGGTGGGTGGGGCCTGGTTGCGCTCATGCAGCACGGCGATCTGGAACAGGGCATACCAGCGTTCTTCGTCCCACCCCCCCATGTCAACCCGTCGCTGGTACCACTGCAAGCTGGGTTCGATTTTCCCGGCATCGCGGCAGCTCTGGGCAAGGTAAAAAACGTTGCGTGTATTCGTGGGGTCATCCCGCACTGCCTGTTCCAGCAGCGCCATGTCGCGCAGGTAGGTCTCCGGGTCGCGCGCGCGGGCGCCATCGTGGGATACGTGGATGACGGGCCCTTGCAGGGTCTGCCAGGGGCCATGCTGCTTGGCCGTAAGGTACTCGTGCAGCACACCCTCCCAGCGCCAGCCGATGCGTGTGGCCACCAGGCTGTTGCGCTGGTATTCCCAGCCGTCCATATGGCAGGTGAGGGTGTACCCATCGGCCGAGAGCGCGGGCCAGACAAAGTCTGGCGATACGCGCAGTTGCTCATCGGCATCAATGAAGAGCAGGTAGTCGCCATGAGGGCGTGCCAGCTCCAGTGCTTCGTTGCGGTTGTGCGCAAAGTTCTTCCAGGGGCGCTCATGCAGAGTGCCGGGAATGTCTCGCATGAACTCACGGACGATGTCCTGTGTGTCATCGGTAGAGCCCGTATCAACGATGACCCAATGGTCTATCCAGTGCTTCACCGAAGCGAGGCACCGGGTGATCACCGGTGCCTCGTCCTTCACGATCATGTTCAGGCAAATGCGGAGCGGAGCCAATGATTGCAGCGCGTGGTTGAAGATCGATTTCGTCCGTGTGCGAATGGCGGCGGTGGCGCCCCTTATTGGCAGTAGGCGTAGGCTGTGATGGCGCTCGCACTTCCACAAGAGAAGGTACAGCTCCACTTGTCTGTGCCCACGCGTTTGCTGATCGAAAACACGTCGTCGCGCGGGGAGGCCGTCTCACATCCGCCACTGACCACAGCTTTTCCTGCGCCACAGGTGGCTTCTACCTGGACCGTGTACGGTGGTGTGACGTTGTCGCAATTGGATCCGTTGGAATACTCTGTCAACGATACGGTAGCGCTGCCTGTGGGGCCGGTCGGCCCCGTAGGACCTGGAATCCCCTGAATCCCCTGGGTGCCCTGTGGTCCGGGCACAGTGCTGTCGGCCCCGGTGGCGCCTGTGGGGCCCACCGCTCCAGCGGCTCCCACAGGGCCTGTTGCACCGGTTGGGCCGGTTGCACCGGTAGCGCCTGCTCCCGTGGCACCGGTGGCGCCCGTGGCCCCGGTGGGTCCCGTTGCGCCAGTTGCCCCAGTGGCACCTGCTGCTCCCGCGCTGCCTGTGGGGCCGGTCGTTCCAATGGCTCCAGTAGCGCCTGTCGGGCCTGTTGCACCGGTGGCGCCAGTGCCGATACCGCTGGCGCAAGGGCCCAGGCGACCTGTGGGAGCATCAAAGCAGGTGAGACTGGTGTTGGGCGTTGCGCCGCTCAGGCCCGGGGCCCGCACTTCACCACTGTCCTGTACCCGAAAGCGTTCCTGGGTGCCGGCGGAGTTCTTGATCACAAAGCCACCACCACTGGGGACAGTGGCGGAGATGTCGGCGGCCAGGGCCAGCGGCGTGTGCAAGGCATAGGCTGCGCTCAGTGCAACCATCAGGCGAAGGGGATGGAAGGGGAATGTCATGGCAAATCGCTCCTGGTTGCAGATATCAAGCGTGCGGTGTTGTGGCACCACGGCGGTGGTGCCAGAAGGCAGCCATGCCCATCAGGAGTGCCAGAAGCATCAAGCCGTACTCGCTGAGTGTCGGGATGCTGCTGGCCGCAACGGCCGCGCCGATTTGAACGTTACCCGCCACAGTGGCGAAGGTGCGGTTGACTGTTGCGCCGGGCCCGAGGTTGATGACGGCAGTGCCGCCACCCGAAGAGATCAGCTGGATGTTTTGTCCCGGTGCTCCTTGAAGCGTCAGGGTCCCCAACACGGTGATGTTGGTACCTGCCGGAATGACAAAGGTACGTCCCGTGGAGCTAGACAAAGTCAGATTGCGAAACACCAAGGTGCCTGAAAGCTGGCTGGTATTGCCTATGCATCCGTCTGTGAGCACCACAGAGCCGGTCTCGGGGTTAAACGTGCCGAAGCTGCTCAGGTTGCCGCCCACTTGAAGCAGGCCGGTGCCGCCGTTGAAAACCCCCGAGCCAGCGATGTCGAGGTTGCTGCCTGTCGAGAACTGGCCGGCACCGATGATCAGGGAGCCTTCCACCTGCACGGGGAGGCAGCCGATATCCCAAGAGCCTCCTCCGGACATGTCAATCGAAGCGCCAGCGCCCACGACATATTGTGACCACGCGGGGGCGATGAGGCCGCAACAGAGCACGGCTGCGGCGGCCATATGCCGGAATACTGATTTCATGGATTTCCCTCTTACTCTTATGTACGTTATGTACGCGGCAGCTCAGTCTTGCATTGCCACGTGACTGTGCCCGGGGCGTGGCGGACAACGCTGGTCACGCCTTGCCGCCACCTGCGCTTCTATGTCGCTTGCGCTGGCATTTCAAAGGATGATTATCAAAATCTTCCGAGATTGCAAACAATTTTTAACGGCGCTATTGAATGATCACAAGTGGTGTGTCACCAGTCCTCTTTCACCGCCATCACCGCATCCCTTCCCGCCGCCGCTCGGCCCGCCAGCCATGCGGTGACCGTGCCCGACGCAACAACGGCAGCACACAGCCCCAGCAACCTCCAACCCGGCACCGCCAAATCCATCGTCCAGTGAAAACTCTGCGGGTTGACCACGTGCACCAGCACCACGGACACGGCCAGCCCCAGCAGCACCCCCGCCGCTGCACCCAACGCCGTCCACGCGGCCCCTTCGCCCGCCACCACGGTCAGGATCTGGCGCCGCGTGAGGCCCAGGTGGGCGAGCAGGCCAAACTCCTTGCGCCGTGCCAGCACCTGGGCGCTGAAGCTGGCGGCCACGCCGAACAGGCCGATGCCGATGGCGACGGTCTGCAGCCAGTAGGTAACGGCGAAGCTGCGGTCGAAGATGCGCAGCGAGCGCTCGCGGATGGTGGCGGCGGAGCTGAATTCCACCAGGGCCTCGTTGCCGTCGCCCGTGGTGGCGCCCGCCGCAGTGGAGAGCTGGCGGCCGGCTTGGGTCGCAGCGAGCGCGCGGATGGACGCCTGCAAGGCCGACAGGTCAGTGCCCTCGCTGAGCCACAGGGCCAGGTCGCTGGTGCGGGCGTCGCCGGTCAGGCGCAGCCACACAGCGCGGTCCATCACCACGGCGCCGGTTTGCCGGGCATAGTCACGCCAGATGCCTGCTATGTAAAAGATAGCTGCTGGCGCATGATTTTCTAGCGCTTGGGGGCTAAAAGCCTTGGAAAGTGCAGGCCACTCCATGCCGGGGCGCAGGCCGTACAGGTCCACCACGGCCTCGCTGATGTACACGCCGGTGCGGCCGGGGGGCACGGGTAGGGCCTCGCCCACCAGCGGCAGGGTCTGCGCCGGCTCATCTCCCAGGGGGCGGCTCAGCACCGTGAGGGCGGGCAGCGTGGGGGACAGCTGCAGTGGGCTGGCGCGCAGGGGCTGCACGCGGTCCAACCCTGGCAACTGGCCCACTGCTTCTGCAAAGCCTGCGGGCAGCAACGCAGCCTCACTGCCGCTCGTGCCGCCCGCACTGATGGCCGAGCGTACGTACAGCGGCGACGGCAGCACCGCGTCCAGCCACTGCGTGACCGAGCCGCGAAAGCTGGACACCATCACCGTCAGCGCAACGGCCAGGCTGAGGGATGCGACCACACCGCCCACCGCGATGGCCGCGCTGCCCCGCATGCGCCGCGCGCGCTCCAGCGCCAGCAGTGGCAGCGCGTGGCGCGCGGCCAGGGGCTGCAGCCACGCCAGCAACCGCGCCATGCCCCAGGGCAGCAGGGCGATGCCCCCCACCAGCAGCAGCGCGATGGCCACGTAGGCAGCCAGTGGAATGCCAAATACGGGTGGAGCGCTAGTCAAAATTGCCCCGGTAGCTATCAAAACGATACCAACAGTGCCCTTGTCCGCCTGACTGGCTGCGGCGCCAAGGCCCTTCAGGGTCTGGGCCGGGGGCAGGGTCTGCGCGGCGCGGGCGGGCCACCAGCCACCCGCCAAGGCGGCCGCCACGCCCAGTGCGCCGTACACCAGCGCGGCGGGGGCGCTCCATTGCAGCGCGGGCCGCACACCCGCAAAGTAGCCACCGCCCAGGTCGCCGCCCAGCAGTTGCAGCGCCGTGGCCGCCAGCGCGGTGCCCAGCGTTATGCCCAGCACGCTGCCCAGCAGGCCCAGCGCTGCCGACTCTGCCAGCACCAGTGCCAGCCGCTGGCGCGGCGTGGCGCCCAGCACGGCCAGCAGCGCAAACTGCGGCCCGCGCTGCGCCACGCTGAGGGCCAATACCGAAAACACCAGAAACGCCCCGGTGAACAGTGCTACCAGCGCCAGCACCGTCAGGTTGACCCGGTAGGCGCGCGACAGGTTGCTGATGCGCTGGGTGGCATCGCCGGGCTGCGCCAGCACCAGGTTGGCAGGCCAGCCGGGCTGCGCGCGCAGTGTGGCTTCCCACGCAGTGCGGTCGGTGCCGGGCTGCAGTTGCAGGTCGATGCGGGTGAGTGCGCCCGCACGGCCAAACAGATCTTGCGCAGCGCCAATGTCCATCACGGCCAGCGGCGCGCCGCCGGCGGTCACGGTGCCCGCCACCTGCACGGTGAGCGCTGGTTGCAAACCCAACTGCAGCGTAAGGCGGGGCAGGGGCGACGATGGTGCTGGAGCGGCGGCAGAAAGCCCCAGCACCTGCAGCGCTGCCGTGTTGAGGAACACCGTGGCGGGTGCGAAGAGGGCGAACCGGTCGGCGCTGTCCCAGGGGCGCGGCACCAGCGCCGGGGCCATGGTGGGCAGCAGCAGTGCATCGGCGCCCAGCACACGGATGGGCGTGCGAAGGGACTGGTCTTTGGCGCCCGCTGTTGTAGCTGCCTGCGCTACGGCCGACAGCTCCAGCAGCGGGCTGGCGCGGGCCACTTGCGGGTCGGTGGCGAGGCGTTCGTACAGCGCCTCGGGCAGGCTGCCTTGCATGGCGCGCAGCTCCAGGTCGGGCTGGCCGTTGACGGCGCGCACCGCCTGCGAGAACTCGTCCAGCGCCGACGCATTGATCACATGCACCGCAAACGCCAGTGCCACACCGAGCATCACGGCCGCCACCGCTGCGGCGCTGCGCCAGGGGTGGTGGCGCAGGTCTTGCCAGGAGAAGGTGCGGAGCAGGGCGAGCATGGCCTGCATTGTGGCCGCAGGCGTTGGGAGCCTGGGTTTTTGACGCACATCAACCTTGCATTTCAACCCCCTTGAAGCCGCGATACCGCAGGCCTATCTTGGAGCCAGAAGGTGTGAATGAGACCCGCCTGCCCGAGCAAGCCGCCAAAACGTTTCCGATCTAGGCGCAAAGCGCAGTCATAGCTCGGGCTATGGCGAGCATTGGCAACAACGAGCGGGAGCGTTTTGGCGGGATGAGCGGGCATGTGGGGCTCGTTCGCACCTTCTTAGGGGCCCGCCCTCCTGCGCTGGCTCAGTTGTCTGTTTCAACCCCTTTTCAGGAGCCAAAACCATGAACTCTCTCGTGACCCGTGGCAGTCTGTTTGACGACTTTTTCAAGGATATTGCCCCCGGCTTTTACGTGCGCCCGCTGCATGGCGACAACCTGCCTTCGCCCAGCCAGATCAAGGTGGATGTGAGGGAAACCGAAGGTGGCTACACGGTGCAGGCCGAGGTGCCCGGCGTGGCCAAGGAGGACATCCATGTCTCGCTCGAAGGCAATGTGGTGAGCCTGCGCGCCGAGGTGCGCCAGCACGATGAAAAGCGCGAGGGCGAAAAGGTGCTGCGCAGCGAGCGCTACTTTGGCGCTGTGGCCCGCAGCTTCCAGTTGCCCGCCGATGTGGACGCCGCGCAGGCCAAGGCCAAGTACGACAACGGCGTGCTGACGCTGAACCTGCCCAAGAAGGTGAACAAGGCGGCGCAGCGGCTGAACATCGAGTGAGCGTGGCTCACACAACCCTCCTGGCCGGAACCGCTGGGCTGGGTTGCGTGATCGGCTTGAAGTCCTCGTCCGGCCCCTGCTGGGAGCGTTCGAGGCCTAACCGGCGATGCCGCTGGCCGTGAGGCGCAGCACCCGGTCGGCCCGCGCTGCGGCGGCGTCGGAATGGGTGACCAGCACCAGCGATGCGCCGTGCTCGCGCGTCTGCGCCAGCAGCAGGTCCATCACGCGCGTGGCGGTGGTGGGATCGAGGTTGCCGGTGGGCTCGTCGGCCAGCAGCAGGGCGGGGCGGTGTATCAGTGCGCGGGCGATGGCCACGCGCTGCAGTTGCCCGCCGCTGAGCTGCTGCGGCAGCCGTGTACCCAGCCCTTCCAGGCCCACGGCGGCCAGCATGTGTTGCACGCGGGCGGCATCACTTTGGCCCAGCAGCATCAGCGGCAGGGCCACGTTCTGTGCCACGTCCAGGTGCGGTAACACGTGGAAGGCCTGGAACACAAAGCCCACATGGGCACGGCGCCACAGCGCACGGGCGGTGTCGTCGAGCTGGCCCAGGTCGGTGGTGCCGTGGGTGATGTGCCCGGTGTCCCAGGTATCCAGCCCCGCCAGGCAGTTGAGCAGGGTGGACTTGCCCACGCCCGAGTCGCCCACGATTGCCACAAACTCGCCGGGTGCCACGGCGAACTGCACGTTGGCGAACACCGGCGTGCTGCCGTAGTGCTTGCCCAGGTTCTCCACACGCAGCAGCGTCATGGCGTGGGCTGCTCCAGGCGTTGCAGCACGGCCTGCACCAGCGTGGCTACGGCATGGGGCTGGTCGCAGGCGATGGCGTGGCGCTGCGGCATGCTGCGCAGCCAGGTGATCTGGCGCTTGGCCAGTTGCCGTGTGGCGGCAATGCCGCGTTCGCGCAGGAAGGCCGTGTTCAACGGGGTGCCTGAAGGACAGCTGGCCTGGAAGTCGAGTTCTTCCCACACCTGCCGGTAGCCTACGCAGCGCATGGAGGGCAGGTCGGGATGCAGGTCACCGTGTGCGCGCAGGGCCGCCACCTCATCAATGAATCCTCCGGCCAGCATGGTGTCGAAACGCTGGGCGATGCGCTCGTGCAGCCAGGCCCGGTTGTCGGGTTCCAAGGAAAAAAGCGCGCTTGCGCCGGTGTTGTTTGTGTTGTCTGCTACCTTTTTAATAGTGTGAAAGCTCGACAACGGCTGGCCCGAGACATGCCACACCTCCAGTGCCCGCTGGATGCGCTGGCTGTCGCCGGGGGCCAGGCGCGCGGCCGTCACTGGGTCCACACGCGCCAGCTCGGCATGCAGGGCGGGCCAGCCCTGCTCGGCCGCCTGGGCTTCGATCTTGGCGCGTACCTCAGGGTCGGCGGCGGGCATGTCGTCAATGCCATCAAACAGTGCCTTGAAGTACAGCATGGTGCCGCCCACCAGCAATGGCAGTGCGCCGCGCGCGCGGATCTCGGCAATGAGCCGGGTGGCGTCCTGCACAAACTCGGCGGCGCTGTAGGCCTGCAGCGGATCGCGGATGTCGATGAGGTGGTGGGGCACCGCAGCGCGCTCGTCGGGCGTGGGCTTGGCGGTGCCAATGTCCATGCCCCGGTACACCAGGGCCGAGTCCACGCTGATGATCTCGACCGGCCGGCCCTGTTTGCCCAGCACGGCGGCCAGCGCCAGCGCGCCGGCGGTCTTGCCCGACGCCGTGGGGCCCGCCAGGGCAATGGTGGGGAAGGTGTCAGGCGTGCTCACGGGGCGCTCCAAACTTCTGCACCAGCGTCCACGAGATCACGGCCAGCACCACCGACCAGAACCAGATGCCATTGACCAGCGGCCACACCGTGCCATCGAGCCGCAGCCCCAGCCAGCCGCCAATGGCAAAGGCCGCCAGCATCATCATGAAGCCGTTCAGGGCCGATGCGACGCCTGCTGCTTTGGGGAAGGGCCCCACCGCGCCACTTTGCCCGCAGGGCTGGTGGATGCCGTGCGCCACCATGAACAGGTAGAACGGTAGCGTCAGTGCCCAGGGGTGGTGCCAGCCCATCCAGGCCACCAGCGCCATCAGCGTGCCGCCGCTGGCGCTCAAGGCCCCGGCAATGGCCACCGTGCGCTGCAGGCCAAACTGTGCCAGCAGAGCGCGGCACACAAAGGTGCCCGCGAAGTAGGCCACGCAGGCAGACGCCATGACCCAGCCATACATGGTGCGCGTGAGGCCCAGCACGTCGATGTAGACGAACGAGGACGACGCCAGAAAGGTGAACAGCCCGCCATAGGTGGCCGTGGTCTGCAGCGAAAACGCCCAGAAGGTGGGGCTGCGCAACACCTGTTGCCAGGTGCCCACCAGCGCACGGGGCTGCAGCGCTTGGGGGTTGCGGTGGGCCAGGGTCTCGGGCAAGCGCAAGGCCACCAGCGCCAGCGTGACCACCGCATACACCGTGAGTGCCAGCAGCGCAGCGCGCCAGCCCAGCCATTCGCTCAGCAGGCCACCCATGGGCGCGCAGATGCAGGCCACGATGCCCAGCCCCGTGAGCGCCTTGGACATGGCGCGGGCGCCCTCCAGCGGGGTGTACAGGTCGCGCACGATGGCGCGCGCGCACATCACCACGGCCCCCATGGCAGCACCCTGGGCGATGCGCCACAGAATGAGCAGGCCCATGGTCGGTGCAAAGGCACTGCCCAGCGAGGCCACGGTGTAGATGGTCAGGCCCGCCAGCAGGATGGGGCGGCGGCCAAAGCGGTCAGACAGAGGGCCCCACACCATCTGCGAGCAACCAAACGCCAGCAGCAGCCCGCTGAGCGTGAGCTGCGCCGCCGCCATAGGCGCGCCCAGGCTGCGGGTGAGCGCGGGCAGCGCGGGCAAGTACAGGTCGGTGGTGACGGGCTGGATGGACAGCAACAGGGCCAGCACCAGAATGGCCAGGCCGGGTGGGACAGAGACAGGGGCGGCCGCAGACGCTGCGGTGGCGGAGGGGGCAGACATATCTGTCTGAGCGTACCAGAAGGGGTGGGCGCGCTGCAGGCAGGGCGGTGGACCCAGGCGGTGAGAACTTGCGCAAATTTATGTATGACAAAGGTCGCGCGGGTGACATCCTGCCTTGCGCGGGGCGCAGCACCATGGTGGGGCGGTGGCTGGCAGCCCGTCATGCCTTGGACGCTGTTCTGAGGGACGCTTCGCCCGGATGCTGCACCAAGCAACACAACACAACAAGGAGACAAGCCATGCACAAGACTTACAGCGCCTCTGCGGCGCAAACCGCTCACCCTTTGCATCCTGCGCAGGCCCGGCGTTCTGGCGCATTCCCCGCCGCGCTGTGGCGGGCTGCCTGCGCTGCGGCGGCATTGGGTGTGGCCTTTGCGGCCCCAGCCCAGGCGCAGGCCCCGGCGCTACCGGCGCCCGAGACCGTGACGCTGGACAAGCTGGGCTACATGAGCACCTTCCCACCCGAAGGGGCGCAGCGTGTGGACCTGAGCAACTCGTACAAATACCCGCAGCTGCGCTGGGCCGTGCAGCACCTGCGCGAGCTGCAGCCCACACGCAATATCCGCCGGGGCGGTGCCGCACCATCTGCGTTGCCGGCCGACCCGCGACCATTGGGCGCAGTGGCATTCGATGACGACAAGGGCCAGCCCATCACGGTGGACCAATGGTTCACCCGCACCTACACCGATGCACTGGTGGTGATGCACAAGGGCCGCGTGGTGTACGAGCGCTACGACAACCAGATGAAGCCCTACTCGCCGCATCTGCTGTTCTCGGTCACCAAGTCGTTCACCGGGCTCATGGCGGCGCAGCTGGCGCACGAGGGCAAGATCGACCCCGAGGCGCTGGTGACCAAGTACGTGCCGGAGCTGGCCGAATCGGCCTGGGGCGACATGAAGGTGCGCGATGTGATGGACATGACGGGCGCCGTGCGCTTCCGCGAGGTCTACACCGACCCGACCACCGAGATCTTTGGCTACAGCTGGTCCAGCGGTCTGCTGCCCCGTCCGCCGGGCTACCAGGGGCCGACCAATGTGTACGACTTCCTCAAGACGCTCAAGAAGGAAGGCGAACACGGCGCCGGGTTTGTGTACCGCACCGTGCATTCGGAGGTGCTGGGCTGGATCGTGTCGCGCGCCACTGGCAAACACTGGGCGGAGTTGATGAGCGACAACATCTGGCAAAAGCTGGGCACCGAGGAAGATGCCCATGTGATGGTGGACAGCGTGGGCACGCCGCTGCAGGGCGCAGGCCTCAACGCCACGGCGCGCGACCTGGCGCGGTTTGGCGAGATGCTGCGCCTGGGCGGCAGCTTCAACGGTCAGAAGATTTTTGACAAGGCCGTGATCGAAGACACCGCCAAGGGCGGCGACCGAGAGAAGTTCAAGGTGGGTGGCATGGCCTTTCGGCCGGGCTACAGCTACCGCAACCAGTGGTGGGTGCTGCACAACGCTGATGGGGCTTATGAGGCCGCCGGCATCCACGGCCAGTTCATCCATGTGAACCCGGCTGCCGAGATGGTGGTGATCAAACTGTCGTCTCACCCCGTGGCGGGGGCAGGCTTTACCCACCCGCTCACTCTCAAGGCCTGGGCGGCACTGGCGCAGGCGGTGCGCCGCTGAGACAGCGCGGCTGACTCGTCGCGGCGAGCCGCTGCGCTTACTTCAGGTGAAACAGCGAGGCCACGGCCTCGCGGTACTGCCGTTGGCCCACAGAGTTGGTGTTGTGGTGCGAGCCACCCTCTACCAGCACAAACTGCTTGGGCTCCCGCGCTGCCTCGTACAGCTGGCGGCCCAGCGTGGGGCGGATCAGGCTGTCGTCGCTGCCATGCACCACCAGCAGCGGCGAGCCGATCTCGGCCACCTTGCGGATGGATTCGAACCGCTGCGTGATGAGCGGCGACACCGGCAGCCAGCCCCACTTGAAGGTGCTGACCACGTCGGGGATGCTGGTGAAGGTGCCTTCGACGATGGTGCCCTTTTCATCCGGTACCTGGCGCGCCAGATCGATCGCAATGGCGCCGCCCAGCGAGTGGCCGAAGATGTAGCGCGGCTTGTCCGGGTGCTGCTCGGCCAGCCAGTTCCAGGCGGCGCGGGCGTCCTCGGCCGCGGTGGCCTCGGAAGGCAGGCCTGCGCTGCTGCGCCCAAAGCCCCGGTAGTCGATGGCCAGCACCGAAAAGCCCAGCTCCTGCATGCGCCGGATGCGGCCTGACGAGCCCGCCACGTTCCAGCGCGCGCCGTGCAGGTACAGCAGTACCGGCGCGCCGGCCTGGGTGTGGGGCAGCCACAGCCCGTGCAGGCGCTCGGCCTTGCCGCTGGCGTCGGAGGCGAACTCGATCCAGACGTCCTGCATGCCTTCGGTGGACGGCGCGCCGCCCCAGCTGCGGTCGCTGGGCTGGAAGATCCATTCGCGCTGCTTGGCGTCGAGGGTGGCGCAACCCACGCTCACGGCTACTGCCAGCGCCAGAGATGCAAGGAGAGGGATGCGTTTCATCGTCCGACAGATTCTGGTCCCGATGCAAAAGTTCGGTGAAGACGGAGGGTATTGGAAGGCCCCATGGACGATCCCCTGCGAGATCGTCCATGGGCTCGGCCGTTCAGGAGCAGGCTCCGCGCACGCTGCGCTGGTCGGTCACGCCCTCCAGCACCTTGAGCAACCCGTACTGCAGCAGCCGCAGCATGCCCTGCGCGGTGGCGGCCTCAAACAGCTGGTCCACTGGCGCACGGGTCTGGATCAGCTTCTTGATGCCTGGCGAGGCGGCCATGAGTTCGTAGATGCCCACACGGCCTTTGTAACCCGTGTGGTCGCAATGGTTGCACCCCTGGGCACGGTAAAGCACCCAGTCCGATGCCCCTGCGGGGACAAAGCGGCTGCGCCAGGGCGCCAGCAGGCTCTCGGGCGCCAGGCCGGTGCCGGCCGCGTAGTCCGTGGCGATCTGCTGCAGCTCTTCGGCGCCCGGGGTGTAGGGCTGCTTGCAGTCGGGACACAGGCGGCGCGCCAGGCGCTGGCTCAGCACTCCCACCAGCGCGTCGGCAAAGTTGAAGGGGTCCAGTCCCATGTCCAGCATGCGGATGACGCTCTCGGGCGCGCTGTTGGTGTGCAGGGTGGACATCACCATGTGGCCGGTCAGCGAGGCCTCGATGGCGATGTGGGCGGTTTCGCTGTCGCGCATTTCGCCCACCATGATCACGTCCGGGTCGGCCCGCAAAAAGGCGCGCATGGCGGTCGCAAACGTGAGCCCGATGCGCGGGTGCATCTGGATCTGGCGCAGACCATGGTGCGTGATCTCGATGGGGTCTTCGGCAGTCCAGATCTTGGTGTCAGGGTGGTTCACCTCGGCCAGCAGCGAGTGCAGGGTGGTGGTCTTGCCCGACCCGGTGGGCCCACACACCAGGATCAGGCCGTAGCTGCGGTGCACCATCTGCTGCAGTTGTTCGACCAAGGCGACGTCCATGCCCAGCTTGGCCAGCGGGATGGGTTTGGACGATGCCAGGAGCCGCATCACGATGTCTTCGAGCCCATTGGTGGTGGGTAGCACGGCCACGCGCAGCTCCAGCTTGGTGTGGCCAAAGCGCGAGAAGTCGATCTTTCCGTCCTGCGGCAGCCGGTGCTCGGAGATGTCGAGGTTGGCCATGATCTTGATGCGCGACAGCAGCGCCGCGCGCAGCACGAAAGGGATGCGCATGTATTCGGTCAAATCGCCGTCCACGCGCAGCCGGATCAGCGTGGGCTGCTCCTCGGGGTAGGCCTCGATGTGGATGTCCGACGCGCCCCGTGACTGGGCGTCCAGGATGGTCTTGTTGACCAGCCGCACCACCAGGCTGTCGTTGTCGGACACCTGCCGCTGGAGGTCTGGGTGGCCCGGCGATGTGTCGCTGGCCGTGAGCCGCTGGGAGAGTTGCCGCAGCTCTTCCTCGATCGACAGATCGGTGCGGTCCATGCCCACCTTGGAGTATTCCACCGTGATGCGTGCCGCCAGTTCGTCCGGGTTGGCAATGACGGGCACCACCTGCTTCTGGGCCGAGAACCGCAGCTCGTCCAGGTAGTCGGCATCCACCGGGCTTTCCACCGCCACCACCAGGCTCTTGTCGCTGACCAGCAGGGGCAGCACCTGGTGCTCTACCGCGTATTCTTTGGGCACCAGGCGCAGCACCTCGGGCTGCACCACAAAGCCGTCCAGCGCCACCATCGGAATGCTGAACTGCTGCGCCACCACTTCGGTCAGCTGGGCCCGGCTCAGCGCGCCCATCTCCACCAGGATGTTGCCCAGCAGGTGCTTGTTGCCCCGCTGCATCAGTGTGAGGGCATCCCGCATCTGGTCGTTGCTCACCAGTCCCTGGTTGATGAGGAGGTCGCCCAGCCGCACGGGTACAAAACTGCCGATCTGGGTGATCTGGCCGGCCAGCTGCGCCGTGCTGCGGATGGGTTCGCCGTTGGCGGTGGGGCCTTGCCGCCGTCGCTCCTGTTCAGTCAGGGCCAGTTGCACCGTGTCGGCGCTGACCAGTTGCGACTGGATCAGGTGCTGGCCCAGCAGGCCTCCCACCTGGTAGCTGCGCAGTGCCGTGGTGGGGATGAATATCCGCACGCAGTGCACCGCATCGGTGGTCAGATAGAAGAACAGGCCCTGGCGGGTTTTGACAAAGCCCTTGGTCTCACCGCGCAGGTTTTCACCGTCGATGAACTGCACGGTGAAGGGACGCGATGTGGTGTTGACTTCGTGCCCCCCGGCAGCCTGGTAACGCGCCGTCAGGTCGGCATCGGCCGCCAGCGGAATGGGCGGCATCAGCTGGATGCTCTTGATGGCCGCAAATGGCAGCGCCACCGCCGCCGTGCCCTCTGGCGGCATCAGCACCGCGCGTTGTGCCTGCGGATCAAACTGCTCCAGCACACCGTGGCGGGTGTCCCCGCCCGTTGTGAAGACGATGGCGTCGGCCGGTGTCAGGGCGTCGACCGGCCGCGCGTCGCGAAAGAACGGCGGAAACGGCCAATGCTGCATGCGCGCGCTGCCCGTCACGACAGCCGCGAGGCCGACTGCATGGGCGAGGAGGTGTCGATGGAAAGGTCCCCCGCATCCTGCGTGGTCACGCCCGCCGCCAGGCGCACGCGCAGCGCCAGGTCGGTGCGCGAGTCGGCGTTGTGCAGCGCCTCGTCCAGCGAGATGCGGCCGTCGGTGTAGAGCTGGTACAGCGCCTGGTCAAAAGTGCACATGCCGATCTCGGTGCTGTGGCCCATGGCCTCCTTGATGCCCGAGAACTCGCCCTTGGCGATCAGGTCGGCGATGTAGGGTGAGTTGAGCATCACCTCCACCGCAGGCACCAGCTTTTCGTGCAGGCCGGGGATCAGGCGCTGAGAGATCACGCCGGCCAGGTTCAGGCTCAGGTCCATCAGTAGCTGGTGGTGGGCGTCTTCGGGGAAGAAATTAATGACCCGCTCCATGGCCTGGTTGGCGTTGTTGGCGTGCAGGGTGGACAGGCACAGGTGGCCGGTCTCGGCATAGGCGATGGCCTGCTTCATGGTGTTGCGGTCGCGGATCTCGCCGATCATGATCACGTCCGGCGCCTCGCGCAGCGCGTTCTTCAGGGCTTCTTCGTACGACTGCGTGTCGATGCCCACCTCGCGCTGGTCCACCACCGAGCGCTTGTGCGCGTGCAAAAACTCCAGCGGGTCTTCGATGGTGAGGATGTGGCCCGTGACGTTCTCGTTGCGGTAGTTGATCATCGACGCCAGCGTGGTCGATTTGCCCGAGCCCGTGGCCCCGGTCACCAGCACCAGGCCGCGCTTGCGCAGCACCAGCTTTTCCAGCACCGGGGGCAGGCCCAGCGCGGCCAGCGGCGGGATCTTGTTCTTGATGTAGCGCACCACCATGCCGGTTTCGCCGCGCTGCACGAACACGTTGACCCGAAAGCGCCCCAGGTTCTCGGCCGAGATCGACAGGTTCATCTCCTGCTTGGCCTCGAACTCGCCGATCTGCTTTTCGTTCATCACCGCGTAGGCCAGCTGCTTGACCTGGCCGGGCAACAAGGCGGGCATCTTCAACGGGTGTGTGACCCCTTCGATCTTGAGATTGACCGGCGCACCGACACTGAAAAAGAGGTCCGAGCCTCCCTTTTCGACCATGACGTTCAAGAAGCTGAAGATTTCCACGGCGGACTCCCGAAAGTGTGCGTATTGGTTTTCAAGTGCAGCATAGCCTGCACTGCGCTGCGCGCCAAAAACAAAGGGGACGAAGCCCCAGTGATTTGCTGCGTGAACAGGATCTTGGAACGCAAACACGTTCCAAGGCCCGGCCCTTCCCCTTACACCACGCCCTGCGCCAGCATGGCGTCGGCCACCTTCACAAAGCCGGCGATGTTGGCGCCGTCGATGTAGCTCACGCTGCCATCGGCGCGCTTGCCGTAGTGCAGGCAGGCTGCGTGGATGCCCTGCATGATCTGCAGCAGTCGGGCGTCCACCTCCTCGCGGGGCCAGGACAGGCGGGCGGCGTTCTGGCTCATCTCCAGGCCGGATGTGGCCACGCCGCCTGCGTTGCTGGCCTTGCCGGGGGCGTACAGCACGCCTGCGGCCTCAAAGGCCTTGGCGGCCTCGATGGTCGAGGGCATGTTGGCGCCCTCGGCCACGCAGAGCACGCCGTTCTGGATCAGCGTTTTCGCGTCGTTCTCGTCCAGCTCGTTTTGCGTGGCGCAGGGCAGGGCCACGTCCACCTTCACATGCCAGGGGCGGACACCGGCTTCAAACTTCACACCCGTGCGGGCGGCGTAGTCGCTCACGCGGCCGTAGAGGTGGTTCTTCACATCCATCAGGATGGCGAGCTTTTCGGGAGTGAAGCCATCCTCGTCCACCACGGTGCCGCTGGAGTCCGACACCGTCACCACCTTGGCGCCCAGCTCCATCGCCTTTTGCACGGCGTATTGCGCCACGTTGCCCGAGCCGGACACCGACACGCGCAGGCCGTCGAACGAACGGCCTCGGGTCTTGAGCATTTCCTGCGCAAAGTACACCGTGCCGTAGCCTGTGGCTTCAGGGCGGATCAGCGAGCCGCCGAACGACAGGCCCTTGCCGGTGAACACGCTGGCCGCGTTGTTGGCCAGCTTTTTGTACATGCCCGCCATGAAGCCCACCTCGCGGCCGCCCACGCCGATGTCGCCGGCGGGCACATCGGTGTCGGGGCCCACATGGCGGTACAGCTCGGTCACGAACGCCTGGCAAAAGCGCATGACTTCGCCAGGGCTCTTGCCCTTGGGGTCGAAGTCGGAACCGCCCTTGCCACCACCCATGGGCAGCGTGGTCAGTGCGTTCTTGAAGGTCTGCTCAAACGCCAGGAACTTGAGCACCGACAGGTTGACTGACGGATGAAAACGCAGGCCGCCTTTGTACGGGCCAATCGCCATGCTGTGCTGGATGCGGTAGCCCCGGTTGACCTGCACGCCGCCATGGTCGTCCACCCAGGACACGCGGAACATCACGACGCGCTCGGGCTCCACCAGCCGCTCCAGCAGACCATGCTCGGCGTAGCGCGGGTGCTGCGCAATGAACGGCCAGAGGCTTTCCATCACTTCGGTGACGGCTTGCAGGAATTCCGGCTGGCCGGGGTTGCGGAGCGCCACGTGGGAAAGGAAGCTCTCGGCGGTCGCGTGTTTCATGGTTCAAAAGGCTTTCAGCATCAAAAGGTCAACAACGTCAAAGATCGCTAACGCACCGGTTTGGCGCACTGCAACATCGAATTATGTTCAAAAGTTATACGTTCATGCCGATGCCTATGCACAATGGTGGGGAATGTGGCCGAGATATTCGCCACATATTGGTGCGGTTGGTGTGTGGTGCGACCGTCATGCGTTTGCAAAAAGGACGTCATGGTCTTGTCACATGCCGACCCCACAGTTCGGCGGTTCTACCAACAACATAGCGAGGAGAAGAGCATGCACATCACTGGTGTGAAATGGGGAGCGCTGGCCATGGTGGCCACGCTGGCAGCCTGCGGCGGCAGCGACAACTATCCGTACCCCACCCTGAACGGCGACAAGCCCCTGGTGATCGGCCACCGGGGCACGGCGGGCTACCGGCCCGACCACACGCTAGAGGGCTACAAGCTGGCCATCGACATGGGCGCCGACTTCATCGAGCCCGACCTGGTCGCCACCAAGGACGGTGTGCTGGTTGCCCGCCATGAGCCCAACATCACGGGCACCACGGATGTCTCCACCCGCGCCGAGTTTGCGGGCCGCAAGACCAAGAAAGTGGTCGATGGCGTAGAGGAGGAAGGCTGGTTTGTCACCGACTTCACCCTGGCCGAACTCAAGACCCTGCGCGCCATCCAGCCCCTGTCGGACCGCGACCAGTCGTACAACGGCAAGTTCCAGATCCCCACCTTTGAAGAAGTGCTGGACCTGGCTAAGACCGAAGGCGCCAAGGCTGGCCGCACCGTGGGCGTGTACCCCGAGACTAAGCACCCCACCTACCACGTCA
Organism: Acidovorax delafieldii; assembly: GCF_007993815.1. Classification (GTDB taxonomy): domain Bacteria; phylum Pseudomonadota; class Gammaproteobacteria; order Burkholderiales; family Burkholderiaceae_C; genus Acidovorax; species Acidovorax delafieldii. The sequence continues at coordinate 99,575 of NZ_VJWE01000013.1, read as the reverse complement.
AGCAAGGCTTGCCGCTGGAAGACCGCCTGCTGGCCATCCTGGCCAAGTACGGCTACACCTCCAAGAGCTCGCCCGTCATCATCCAGTCGTTCGAGGTTTCCAACCTCAAGTACCTGCGCACCAAGACCCAGGTGCGCCTGGTGCAGCTGGTGGACGCGGACGATGTGAACCCCGATGGCACCATGTCGCTGGTGGCCCCGTACGACAAGCCCTATGACTTTGCTGTGGCCGGTGACTCGCGCACCTTCGCCAGCCTGCTGACCCCCGCAGGCCTCAAGGAAGTCAAGACCTATGCCGACGGCATTGGCCCCTGGAAGCCGTACCTGATCCCCTCTAAGCAAGTGGATGCCAACAAGGATAGCAAGGCCGACGACCTGAATGGCGACGGCAAGATCGACGAGCGCGACCGCGTGATGATGGCGCCCACCGACGTGGTGAAGAACGCCCACGCCGAAGGCCTGTTCGTGCACGCTTACACCTTCCGCAACGAAGCCAAGCGCCTGGCCTCGGACTTCAAGGGTGATCCCAAGGCCGAGTACAAGCTGTTCTTCAACCTGGGTGTGGACGGCGTGTTCAGCGACTTTGCCGACACCGCCAAGGCTGCGCGGGATCAGTGACACCCTCGCCCGGGGGCGCACCGCCCGGCTGCAATCCCCAAGAGCTACCCGCAGGAAAGCGCCGAGAGGCGCTTTCTTTTATGGGCGGCGAAAGAATGAAAGAGCCTGTGCCTGAAATCTACGCAATATGAGGCACCGCTTTTTCAAAGATGAAGATCACTTCTTCCTTGTTTTTCAGAATCAGCCGTGTCTCGTAAGCGAGGCGGTACAGGGGCTTGATCCTGGAGAACATGTCCACCATGCCCTCCATGGTCCAGGCGTGAAAGTGAATGCTGTAGTCGGCTGCATTCAATTCCTGGGCTACTTCATTTTCGAACTGCTTTAGCGCCGCGCCGCTGTGGCGTGGGAAAAGCCCTTTGTCCATTCCGTTGGCCGCAAAGATCTTTGCAAACTCGGCATAGGCCGAATCCCGCGACCAGGCAGGCCCCTCCTCATAGTCTCGTTGAAGGTGCTCAAAGGGCGTGGGTTGTCGGACGCTGTCAAAGCTATGCCGCATTTCGGGCAGGCTCAAATACAGGATGCCTCCGTGTTTCAACACTCTGAGCATGTTGCGAAAGCCCCTTATCGGATCTTCAAAATGCTCCAGGACATGGTTGGCAATCACGAAGTCCTGTGAGTAGTCCCCCACTTTCGCAAGGCATTCGCCATCGTCCACGATGTCCGGGCGGATCACGGTGCTCAGATCGACCCCAAAATCCCCCAGCGATAAGCCAGCCACCTTGTGATTCGCGTCCAAGTCTTCCAGGTTGTATTTGTCCACATAAGTTACGCGAGCCGCGTCGGGCACTGGCAGGGGCGAAGCGAAGGCACCGATTTCCAACCCGTGGCCCGCAATGAAATTGTCTGCAACGGTTTTGCGCACCTCGGTCATGGATCCGCAGAGCGAACGTGCTGCGGGTGCTACGGGTACTTCTTTTTTTGTTGAAGAGCCAGTTCAATACTTGCTAGCCGGCTGTCAAGGCCCGGCGTGCCTACCAATCTGCGGATGAGGGATGTGATTGCAGTTTTCAAGATCGAGATTTTTCGTGTGTTCAGTGAGGTAGTCCCTGGCAGCCAATGCGTGGGACCCATTTGCATAAGACCAACGCTGCTGCAGGGGGCTGGCGCTATCGCCGAGTTTTGCGTTGTATTCTTCCCGATTTGGCGCGCCTTATGCGGGACTTCGCATTTTCAGGTTGTTCGCCCCTATTTCCGCCAGCGCGTTCCCGGCACGTCAGCTGCGGCGTCAGCCCACCAAGTCGATTTTCTCTTCCATGACCGCACCCTCTGCTTCCTCCCCGGTGCAGCGCGCACAGCCCTGCGACTGGTTGGCCGTGCTGCTGTTGCTGGGATTCGGTTTCCTGCAGCTGTATTACTGCGACCTCACTTTCCATGGCCCCGACCAGATTCGCGACGTGGACACAGTGCGCCAGTGGTTGCACCGCGGCCAGTGGCCCCAGAGCAGCACCCCGTTCAACGGTCGGTTTTTTCTTCCCCCGGGGTTTTATTACCTGCTGGGCCTGCCCCTGCTGGTGGTGGACAGCGAGGTCAGCATCTTTGCCGCCTTCGGGTTCTTCAACGTGGCCTGCATCGGCTGGGCATGGACCATGCTCCGCACGCACCTGGGAAGCCGCGTTGCGTTGGCCTATGTAGCGCTGTGCATGCCCATCTTTGGCAGCGTATACACCCACAGTGCCTGGAATCCGGCGCTGGTGATGGGGCTGTCCAGCCTGGTACTGGCGCTGTGGGTGCGGGCCCTGCACCGGCCGAACACAGGTTGGTTTGCGCTCGTGCTGGCGATGTTCGTACTGCTGCAGGTTCACCCCTCGGCCGCGTTGCTGGCGCTGGTCATGGGGCTGTTTGCCGTGGTCCATCCCGCCGTGCTGCGCCAGCGTGGCACGTGGGCTGGCATCGGCGTGGTGCTGGCGCTGACGGCGTGGTGGGCGTTGTGGGCCAAGCCCTGGAGCATCGAGCGTGTGGTGGCGGCTCCGCCGCCACCGTCCGAGGCGGGCTGGGCGGCGCTCGCTGGCCGGCTATTGAGCCCGGGCAAATGGTGGGATGCACTGGCCATGCCCTACCACATGGTGGCAGGCATTGAGCCTGCCCTGCCCATGGTGACCGCCGCCGCCGCGGCGCTGCTGGGAGTGTTGCTTGTGGGAGTGTTGCTGGGGCTGGTTCGGGCCGCCCGGTCTCCCGCCATGCGCTGGGTGGCCGCGGCGGTGCTGGTGTGGTGGAGTATGGCCATGCTGCTGCTGCCGTTTGGCGCGTTCTGGTACCTGGACGTGATCCAGCCCTGGATGTCTTTGTTGGCAGCCTATGGCTGGGCCGGTGCCAGTGCGCGGTGGGCTCGCAGCGCGGCAGCCTGGCTTGTAGCGATGGCTGCTGTCGGCGTAGTGGCGTTGGGCGGGCAATGGGCGCTGTACCGGCAGTTCGAGGTGCTGGGCAAGCTGGACCTCGGGGCCAACGTGTCGTTCTTTCCGCGCATCCCGGGACCGCAGCGCTGGGCGCCTTCTTTCAGCTTCCGGTACCTGCGCGCCATGCAGGACTATGTGGACTCCGAATCCCTCTGCCAGAGCCAGCTTCGGGGCCTGTACTGGATGCTGGTGCGCGATATGACGAACCGCCAGTTCGACGCCAGGTGCCAGGCCGCTGCGGGGGGCGCTTTGGTCACGCAATACCTGATCGAACCCCAGGCCCAGGCGGTGCAGTCGGCATTTACCCAAGGGCTTGCGCCCGTGGCCGCGCTGCCCGGTGCGGCGGTGTATGCCTTCGCGCCGCTGCCTTTGCGCGTCAACGGCCGCGAAGGTGGCAATGTCTTTACCGAAGAACGGCTGGACTACATGACGTTTGCGCCAGCCACGCACCGCGAGGGTATTGCGCTACAGATCAGTGCACCGGGGCCTGCCGTGCTCCGCGTGGCCCTGCGATGCACCGACGAGACGGTGCTGCCCCTGCCGGAGGGCTGGTCCTTGGTGCAGGCCAGCTCCAGTGTGCCGCCGCGCGCCGAGCACTTCAGGTACATGGGCAGCAACTACTACACGCTGGAGTGGTCCTTGCTGCCGGCGTGGCCAGGTGCTTCCATTACCGTGGCGACGCCTCCGGTAGCGCTGCAATGCGACGTGTCCGCAGCGGCGCGCGCCTTGCCCTGAGCGGCTTGTCCCCCTGCTCTTTGCCGGTGGGGGCAAGAGGATGCTGGGCGGGGCGGCAGTAGCTGCGGTTTTATGCGGCGCTGCGTCGGGTCAGAACCCCAGCGCAAACCCCAGGCTCAACAAGGTGCGACCTTGCTGGCGGCCCACGGTAGCGTCGAGCTGCTTGCCAGGCGCCCACTCCCACCGTGCACCCGTCTGAAAGGCGGGGGCGCTGCCTTGGGTGCCAAAGGCCTCCAGGTGCGGCGTGATGGCACCCCAGCTGCGTTCCACCGAGGCGCCCCAGGTGGCGCGCCAGGACTGGCCGCGCTCGCGCTGGCTGCCCAGGTTGGCGTTGACCACGCCCCAGGTCGCGGCGCATGTGCCGATGAGGTTGAGCGCCACCACGCTGCCCGCGCTTTGCCCGGTACTCTGGCGCCGGTGCACGACACCGGCACTGCTGCCTGCGTTGCAGCCCTGCTCTTGCGCGGGGCTCCACAGCCACTTGGCCTGCACGCCTTGCAAGGTGTGGCGTTCGTTGCGGTCACGCGCCAGCACGGCGCCCAGCTCCAGTCCTGCCATGGGGGTGAAGGCAGGGGCCATGTACACCGTGCCAGGCTGGCCGCGCTGGCCCTCCCACCACACTTCGACGTGACCATGGCCCACCTCGTCAACGCCTGCATCGTCCACGGACAGAGGGCGCCCGGCGTGGGCGGACCAGGCCACGCACAGGGTGGTGGTGGCTGCCAGCATGCGCGATGCGGTGGCGTGGGTGGTACGGTGGTAGCGGTGCTGGGTCATGGAGGGCGGTGGGCAATGGCTGGAGGAAAAGGCTCTGGCTATGTCGCGGGCGGGGAAGTGCCCGCCGCTACCGTCCGCGCAGGAACAGCGCATCCAGCTCCTTCATGCTCAACTGCCGCCAGGTGGGGCGGCCGTGGTTGCACTGGTCGGAGCGGTCGGTGGTTTCCATTTGGCGCAGCAGGGCGTTCATCTCGTCGGTGGTGAGCTTGCGGTTGGCCCGCACGGCACCGTGGCAGGCCATCGTGCCCAGGATTTCATTGCGGGCGCGTTGCACCACGGTGGTGGCGTCGTGGGCGGCCAGCTCGGCCAGCACGCTGCGGGCCAGCTCCACCGGGTCGCCCTGCGCCAACGTGGTGGGCACGGCGCGCACGGCCAGCGTCTTGGGCGAGAAGGGCACCACCTCCAGGCCTAGCGTGGCCAGCACGTCGGCAGACTCTTCGGCCGTGGCGACTTCCTGCGGCGTGGCGGCGAAGGTGGCGGGGATCAGCAAGGGTTGGCTGGCAATGCGCGCGCCGCTGTCCACCTGGGCCTTCAGGCGTTCGTAGACGATGCGCTCGTGGGCGGCATGCATGTCCACCACCACCATGCCCTGGGCATTTTCGGCCAGGATGTACACGCCGTGCAACTGGGCCACGGCCTTGCCCAGGGGCCAGGCGGTTTCGTTGCCATCGCGGCCCACAGGCCAGGCCGTGGGTGGGTTGCTGGCCGGGGGCTCGGTGGGGGTGCCTGCAACCGGAGCGGCCGTCTGTGCGGAGGGCGCACCGTCCCAGGGCGTGTCAGATGCATGGGATGCGGCAGGCGTTGCCCATGCTGCGGGCGCATCTGCCTGGGCTGAGGGCGCCCACAAACCGCCCACGGCCTCGCCCGATGCGGGGTCTGCCACGGGGCCGGCAGGCGTCGCACTGCGCGACCCCCACAGAGCCTGCAGGTCTTCCACACGGTGACCACGTTCTTCAAATTTGATAGCGGCCTGGGCATTCCACACCGGCGCTTGGGGCGTCTGGGGCTTGAAATGCTCCCCATCACCGGCTGCGGAGGGGTTGGGTGCCGCCGCAGCCGCTGCCAATGCGGCAGCCCGTGGCGCAGCCAGCGCGTTTTCCACCGCATGGCGCACGGCCTGGTGCACCTCGCGGCTGTCGCGAAAGCGCACCTCGATCTTGGTGGGGTGCACGTTCACGTCCACACGCGCCGGGTCGATCTCGACATACAGCGCATAAATGGGCTGCTTGTGGCCGTGCAGCACGTCCTCGTAGGCGCTGCGGGCCGCGTGCGTGAGGACCTTGTCGCGCACGAAGCGGCCGTTGACGTAGCAATACTGGTGGTCGGGCCGCGAGCGCGCCGCGTCGGGCAGGCCTGCGCGGCCGGTGACGGTGACCGGGCCCACGCGGTGCTGCACGGCGACCGACTGGGTGACGAAGTCTTCGCCCAGCACGTCCGACAGGCGGCGGGCTAGCGCGTCATGGGCATCCTGGCCGGGCACGAAGGTCGCGCGCCACTGCTCCACCAGCTTGCCTTCGTGCCAGATGGCAAAGCCCACATCGGGCCGCGCCAGTGCGTGGCGGCGCACCGATTCAATGCAGTGCGCCAGCTCGGTGGCGTCGGTCTTCAAGAACTTGCGGCGCGCGGGCGTGGAGAAGAACAGTTCCTTCACCTCCACTGTGGTGCCGGTGCTGCGCGCGGCGGGGCGCAGCTCACCACTGCGGGCGTCCAGCAAGAAGGCGCTGGCCTGCGCGGCGGGGCGCGAGAGCAGGGCCATCTCCGACACCGACGCAATCGCTGCCAGTGCCTCGCCCCGAAAGCCCATGGTGGCGACGGTCTCCAGGTCGTTCAGGTTGGTGATCTTGCTGGTGGCGTGGCGGCGCAGGGCCACAGGCAGCTCTTCTTGCGGGATGCCGCCGCCATCGTCCTCCACGGTGATCAGCCGCACGCCACCGGCCGACAGGCGCACGGTGATCTGCGTGGCACCCGCATCGAGCGCGTTGTCCACCAGCTCGCGCACCACCGAAGCGGGGCGCTCCACCACTTCACCCGCAGCAATCTGGCTGATGAGTTCATCGGGCAGATCGCGGATGGGGCGGCGCGTGGCGGTGGGGGGGCTGGAGGCGGGCTGCGCCGCTGCGAGGAAGGGGGTGGTGTCGTTCACCCACCGGATTTTAGGGCGGGGGCTGCGCAGGGGTATCGGGCTGGGGTGGGGCGTGATGGGGATAATGCGCCCACCTTTTTTCCGCGCCGCGCCCGGGCCCGTCTTTTTATGGAACTTGTCACTTTTCTCATCGACTTCATCCTGCATGTGGACAAGTATCTGGAGGCGTTTGTGCAGGCCTATGGCATGTGGGTGTACGCCCTGCTGTTTGCCATTGTGTTTGTCGAAACAGGCCTGGTGGTGATGCCTTTTTTGCCGGGCGACTCGCTGCTGTTCATCGTGGGCGCGCTGTGTGGTGCCGGCATGATGAGCTTTCCGCTGGCGTGCGCGGTGCTGCTGGCGGCGGCCATCTTGGGCGACCAGTGCAACTACTCCATCGGCCGCTACTTTGGCCCCAAGGTGTTCCAGTGGGAGGATTCGCGCTGGTTCAACCGCCGGGCGTTCAACCAGGCGCATGAGTTTTACGAGCGCTACGGTGGCATCACCATCGTGATTGCGCGTTTCATGCCCTTCATCCGCACGTTTGCGCCCTTCGTGGCGGGCGTGGCGGAAATGAATCGCGCCAAGTTCACCGCCTACAACGTGGGCGGGGCGCTGCTGTGGGTGCTGGGCATTGCCACGGCCGGGTACTTCTTCGGCAACTTTGCGTGGGTCAAGGAGAACCTGGACAAGATCATCTGGGCGATGATTTTTGTGCCGGGCCTGATCGCCATCTTTGGCGCCTGGCGCGCCGGGCGCCAGGCCCGCACAGCCTGACAGACTGCGAATTTGCTACAAATAAAAGAGCGACAGGCGCATGTTTTACATGCGCCTGTCGCTCTTTTTATGCCCAGATCAGCGCTCTGGGCGGGGAGGGACGTCCCAGAGGCTTAACGGCGGTAAGGGCGGCGTTGGTCGCGGTCTTCGCCCACTTCATGGCCGATGAGGGCGCCGGCAGCGGCACCGCCGATGGTGCCCACAGGGCCGCCGAAGATGGCGTTACCGGCAACGCCGCCGACCACGGCGCCGACGCCAGTGCCGACCTGGGCGTTGGTGGGGTTGGATGCACAACCACCCAGTGCCAGGGCCGCAGTGCAGGTAGTCGCAAGAAGAATGTGACGGATGTTCATGGCGAGATTCCTTGATGGTTGTGGAGTCAGGCCGTGGTCCCCAAACCGCGGTAGCGGCTGAAGCTCGACCTGTGCCTCTACTGTCGCTGCCCGGCCGCGCGGTGGCTGTAGGCAGGCAAGGGTGCTGGGTGTAGGACAGGCGGCACAGGAGGAACTAAGGGTTTCCCTGCGCCTGTCGCTGTTGCCAACCGGGTTGCGCAGGCAGATCATTTCCTTGTCATACAAAACTTACACAAGGACACGCGATGACCCAGCACATCCAGCAAGCCGGCCGGGGCGGCGTGGGCACCCAGCTGACGGTGGCGCAGCAGATCGGGTTGATTGTGGGCGTGGCGGTGCTGGCGCTGGTGGTCGTCCTGGCGCTGAGCCTGGTGCGTGTGCAGCGCCTGGGGGCTACCGTGGATCAGCTGGCCACCGAGCAGGTGGAGCGACTGCAACTGGCGCTGCGCTGGCGCAGCAACATCGCCGTCAATTCCACGCGTGTGTTCTCCATCGCTCAGACCGAGGGCGATGACCTCCAGAACTATTTCAAGGAGGCAGTGGCCGCCACCACCGCCGACACCAGCAAGGTGCAAAAGCGCTATACCGAGCTGGAAAACAGCCCGGAGGGCCTGCGCATCCAGGAAGAGCTGGCCACCATCCGCAAGTCGTACCTGGAGTCGCGCGACAAGTCGCTGGAGCTGAAAAAGGCGGGTGACATGGCCCAGGCGCGCGCCTATGCGCTGGGCACGTTTGCGCCAGTGCTGGACAAATACAACGCCGTGGCCGACAAGATGGTGGATTACCAGGTGCGCCGCTCGGCCGAGCAGGCGGTCGAGGCGGCAGAGCTCATACAGTCCTACCGCATGACCGTGCTGGTGGCGGGTTTGGCGGGGCTGGCGCTGCTGGTGGTGCTGTCGTGGGTGGTGGTGCAGCGCATCCGCCGCTCGCTGGGGGCGGTGAGCGCGGTGGCGCAGCGCATTGGCGAGGGTGACCTGTCCCAACCCATCGAGGTGCAAGGGCGTGGCGAGGTGGCCGAGATGATGCGTGCCATGCAGGGCATGCAGAGCTCGCTGGTGCGCATCGTGGGCGACGTGCGGCACAGCAGCGACAGCATTGCCACGGGCTCCAGCGAGATCGCGATGGGCAATGCCGACCTGAGCCAGCGCACCGAGGAACAGGCCAGCAACCTGGAGGAAACGGCTGCCTCCATGGAAGAGATCACCAGCACCGTGAAGAACAACGCCGACACCGCGCGCAAGGCGGCCACGCTGGCCGGCTCGGCATCGCAGGCGGCGGTCAAGGGCGGCGAGGTGGTGGGACAGGTGGTGACCACCATGCAGGACATTTCGGCCGCGTCCCGAAAAATAACCGACATCATCAGCGTGATTGATGGCATCGCGTTCCAGACCAACATCCTGGCGCTGAACGCGGCGGTGGAGGCCGCACGCGCCGGCGAGCAGGGCCGTGGGTTTGCGGTGGTGGCCAGCGAGGTGCGCAGCCTGGCCCAGCGCAGCGCCGAGGCGGCCAAGGAGATCAAGGCCCTGATCAGTGCCAGTGTGGAGAAGGTGGAGAACGGCACCCAGCTGGTGAGCAACGCCGGGCAGAGCATGGAAGACATCGTCGCCCAGGTGCAGCGGGTGAGCGACCTGATTGGCGAAATCTCCAGCGCCACGGGCGAGCAGACCATCGGCATCAGCCAGGTGGGCGAGGCGGTGATGCAGCTGGACCAGGTCACCCAGCAGAATGCGGCCCTGGTGGAGCAGAGCGCTGCGGCGGCCGACAGCCTCAAGCACCAGGCGGCGCGGTTGTCAGAGATCGTGAGCGTGTTCCGGCTGGGGCGCTGACCGCCTTCAGTGCCGCACGGTCTTCACCCCCTCAGGCCTTCGGGGCCCGGAGTGCAAAGAAGCCAACGCGGCCAAAGAGGCCTCAGGTTTTCTCCGCAGGCTTGAGGCACATCGTCACCAGCAGTGACGCAGGTTCTACCGCCTTGAGCGAATGCAGCGCGCGCGGTGCCAGGTGCACAAAGTCGCCGGGATGCAATTGCTGCACGCCCAGCTCGCTCGCAAACTCCACCACGCCCTCGATGCACTGCACGGTGGCCTCGCCGGGCGTCTGGTGTTCTTTCATGGATTTGCCCACGGGCAGGACCACCCGCATGACTTCGAGCTGGCCGGCTTTGAGGACGGCGGTGGTGACGGTGTCGGCCAGTCGTGCTCCCAGGGGACGCACGCTGACGATCTGACCAGATTGGGCGTGGGGCAGGGCCATGGCAGTTCTCCTCGCTGGCCAGGGCGCGGTGCGCGCCCGGCCGATGCAGGCTACTGTGCCTGCAGTTGGCAGTGCGCGCAAGGTGGGCTGGCCGTCCCGCGCGCGATGTCCCTGCCTGCCTACACCGACCGGCTGCGCGCCAGTGGCGGGTTCTTGGCAAAGTAGCGCGTGATGCCGCGCATCAGCGCGTCGGCCAGCTGCTCCTGGTAGGCGCTGCTGCGCAGGCGCTTTTCTTCTTCGGGGTTGCTGATGAAGGCGGTTTCGACCAGCACGCTCGGGATGTCAGGCGCCTTGAGCACGGCAAAGCCCGCCTGCTCCACGCGCGGCTTGTGCAGCTTGCCCACGTTGCCGATCTCGCCCAGCAGCACCGTGCCGAGCTTGAGGCTGTCGTTGATCTGCGCGGTGGTGCTCATGTCCAGCAGCGCGCGCTGCACATGCTGGTCTTTGGACTGCACGTTGATGCCGCCCACCAGGTCGGCCTGGTTTTCCTTGTTGGCCAGCCAGCGGGCGGCCGTGCTGGAGGCCCCGCCCTGGCTCAGCGCAAACACGCTGGCGCCACGGGCCTCGGGCGTGGTGAAGGCGTCGGCATGGATGGAGACGAACAGGTCGGCCTGCACGCGCCGGGCTTTTTGCACGCGGGTGCCCAGGGGCACAAAGTAGTCGCCGTCGCGCGTGAGGTAGGCGCGCATGGGGTTGCCACCCACGGTGGTGGCGTTGATGCGGTCGCGCAGCAGGTGGGCCACGCGCAGCACCACGTCTTTTTCGCGGGTGCCGGAGGGGCCAATGGCGCCGGGGTCTTCGCCCCCGTGGCCAGGGTCGAGTGCCACGATGATGATGCGGTCGGTCTCGGTGGCTGTGGGACGGTTGCCAGGTCGTGAGGGCGCGGCAGGGGCGGCGCTGGGCGCGGGTGCTGCGGCCACCACGGGCGGCTGGGCTGTGGTGCCGGACTGCGCGGGGCCATTGGCGCGCTGTGCGATCAGGTCGCCCAGCGGGTCGTGCTCTGCGGCGCGGGCTGTGGCCGGTGCGGGCGACGGCGCAGGCGTGGCGGCCGGGCCGCTGGCATCGCGCAGGCGCTCGGCAATCAGTGCCTCCAGCGGGTCCACAGGCGCTGCGGGGTACAGGTCAAACACCAGCCGGTGGCGGTAGGCGGCGACGGGCGGCAGGGTGAACACCTGCGGCATGGCGGGCTGCTTGAGGTCCACCACCAGGCGCACCACACCCGGTGCGTTCTGGCCCACGCGGATGCCCGCGATGTTGGGGTCGTCGGGTTTGACCTTGGCCACCAGTTCGCGCAGCTCGGGGCTCAGGTCGATGCCCTCGATGTCCACCGCCAGGCGCGGCGGTGAGGTCACGAAGAACTGCTTGGCCACCAGCGCGCCATCGGACTCGATGGTCACCCGCGAGTATTCGGGTGCGGGCCAGACGCGCACGGCCACGATGGTGGCGCCGCGTGCAATCTGCTGTGCGCCCAGCAGCAGCACCAGGCTGCTGGCGCGCAGCACGGCACGGCGCGATGGCTGGGAAGCGGCGTGGCGGTCGGGCAGGGTGGGTTCGTTCACGGTGTCTCAGAGAGCTTGCAGCAGGCTGCGCCCCGTGGCGGTGGGGGCATGCAGCGTGACCTTCCTTTCGGTGTCATCCATTGCTTCAATGTGGATAGCAAGGTCTGCAAGCGGGGTAAGCGCTGCGGCCTTTTCCGGCCATTCTGCCACCTTGAGACCGGGGTTGGCAAAAATGTCCCTGAAACCGGCGTCTTCCCACTCGCGCGGATCGTCAAAACGGTAGAAGTCGAAGTGCCAGATCGAGAGACCCGGCGCCTCGTGGGGCTCCACCACCGCATAGGTGGGGCTCTTGATGCGGCCCTGCACGCCCAGCGCGCGCAGCAGGTGGCGCACCAGGGTGGTCTTGCCCGCGCCCAGGTCGCCGTGCAGGGTCACGAAGGCGTTGGCCAGCAGGGGCTGGGCGGCCAGGCGCTGGGCAAAGGCGGCGGTGTCTTCCTCGCTGTGCCAGGTGAAATGGCGCGTGGCTTTGGCCGCAGCATCGGTGCCGCTTTCTACAATCTGGCCGGTATGTGGTGCAACAGTCAACTCGTTCCTCAAATGCAGGAGTGGGCCCGCGAGCTGGGATTTTCCCAAATCGGCGTGGCGGGGGTGGACTTGTCTGCGGCCGAGCCGGGTCTTGCGGCCTGGCTGGCGCAGGGCTTCCATGGTGACATGCATTACATGGCATCCCACGGCATGAAGCGCGCGCGCCCGGCCGAGCTGGTGCCCGGCACTGTGAGTGTGATCACGGCGCGCATGGATTATTTGCCGCGCGATACGGCCAGGGATGCGCCCGGGGGCTGGCAGGTGGCCGAACTCTCACGCCTTCAGCGCCCGCACGAGGGCATCGTCTCCGTCTACGCCCGGGGCCGGGACTACCACAAGGTGCTGCGCGCCCGGCTGCAAAAGCTCAGCGACCGCATCGCCGAGGCCATCGGCCCGTTTGGCCACCGCGTGTTCACCGACTCCGCGCCGGTGCTGGAGGCTGAGCTGGCCGCGCGCAGCGGCCAGGGCTGGCGCGGCAAGCACACGCTGGTGCTCAACCGCGAGGCGGGGTCCATGTTCTTCCTGGGGGAGATCTATGTGGACATGGCGCTGCCCCAGAGCGAGCCCGTCACCCCGCACTGCGGCAGCTGCAGCGCGTGCATCGACATCTGCCCCACACAGGCCATCGTCGCGCCGTACCGCGTTGACGCGCGGCGCTGCATCTCGTACCTCACCATCGAACACGCCGGGCCCATCCCTGTGGAGCTACGCCCGCTGATGGGCAACCGCATCTATGGCTGCGACGACTGCCAGCTGATTTGCCCCTGGAACAAGTTTGCGCAGGTCAGCCGCCTGCCGGATTTTGACGAGCGCAAGGGCCTGTCGGGCCAGCAGCTGGTGCACCTGTTTGCGTGGGACGAAGCCACCTTTTTGCGCATGACCGAGGGCGGCCCCATCCGCCGCATCGGCCATGAGCGCTGGCTGCGCAATGTGGCCGTGGCACTGGGCAATGCGCTGCGTGCCACGGGCGATGGGGCCTTGCGCGCTGCGCTGCAGTCGCGGGCCGAGGATGCCAGCGCGCTGGTGCGGGAGCATGTGGCCTGGGCTCTGGACGCTGCTTGAGGGCGTTTTTGGAAGAAATTGCCTGGTAGCGCTAGTGCAATATACCTTGGTAGCTATCAAAATAGGAGTGATCGCCGTTGCTCCGGGTCCTCACTGCACCAGCAGCCCCGTCTGCCGCAAGGTGCCCACCAGCCCCTGGGCGAACTCCGCATATCCGGCAGCATTGGCGTGGATCTGGTCCGACCGCAACCGCTCTTGCGCCAGCACGCTCGACCAGCCTTTGGCATGCAGCGGGATCTTCAGCTCTTCGGCAATCTCTTCGTACAGCGGGTGGTCGTTCAGGCGGCCGGCAGCGGCCATGAGCGACAGCTCCGGCACAGCCACCAGCAGCACCTGGGCGCCGCTGGCCCGTGCCTCGGTGCAGATGCGCAGGATGTTGGTGCGCGCGGTGGCAGCACTCTGGCGCCGCAAAAAGTCATTGCCGCCAATGCCCACGATGACCAGCGCGGGCTGGTGCTGTTGCAGCAGGCCCGGCAGGCGCGCAAGCGCATGGGCCGAGGTGTCGCCCGACACACCGCCGTTGACCACCTTCCAGCCCGTCAGGCGCGCCAGTTCGGCGGGGTAGGCGGTGTCGGCCGAGGCTCCCACGCCCGACGTGAGCGAGTCGCCCAGCGCCAGGACCGTGGCGCCTGCCGGGACGGCCTGGGCACGCGCAGGTTTGCGGCCGCAGGCGACCAGGCCGAACGCGGTGGCCAGGCTGGCGCCGAGCAGCCGCCTGCGGTTCAGACCCCGGCTCATCGCAGCACCCCCAGTGCAAACGGCAGGCTCACGATGCCCAGCAAGGTAGACAGCGTGACCAGCCCCGCCACATACGGCCCGTTGTAGCCCATGCGCGCCGCCAGCACATAGCAGGTCGATGCCGTGGGCAAGGCTGCAAACGCCAGCAGCACCGTGGTCTGCACGGCATCGAGCCCGAACATGCGGGCCATGCCAAACGCCACGAGCGGCTGCACCAGGTGGCGGATGGCCAGCACCGACACGCTCAGCGTCTTGCCCCGCGTGAGCAGACCAAACTGCAGCCCCGCGCCGGCCGCCATCAGGCCCAGCGCGAGCGACGCGGAGCTGATGCGGCTGACCGTGGGCACTGCCCATTCGGGGATCTGAAAGCCCAGCAGATTGGCCACCAGCCCCGAGGCGGTGGCGATGATCAGCGGGTTGCGCAACAGCTCGCGCGCAAAGCTGTGCTGCCCGTGCCGGGCCATGGGCCACACCGCAGCCACATTGAACAGCGGCACACACACGCCGATCAGCACCGCGATCATCAACAGGCCCTGGGTACCTGCCAGCCGCTCGGCAATCGCCAGGCCAATGAAGGAGTTGAAGCGGAACGCCACCTGCGCGCTGGCCGCATGGTCGCGCACATCGATGTGCTTGCCCACCCAGGGCCAGTGCGGCAGGCTGTAGGCCAGAGCGATGCCGATCACGCCCGACAGCATGCCCGCGCCGATCAGCCCCGACGCCGCGCCAATATCCATCGGGCTTTTGACGATGGACTGGAACAGCAGCACCGGGAACAGCAGGTAGTACACCAGGCTCTCCACCGGCTGCCAGACCGAGCGGTTCAGGGCGGTGTACCGGCAGATCAGGTAGCCCAGGAAGATGAGGGAAAAGTCGGGGAGCAGGAGTTGGGCGTAGTTCACACACTGAGAATACTTGATGCATGGCAAGCCGCCCGCGGGCTCCAGGCAGGCTGAATGGGGCCGGGGGACTGCCCACCCCCACCTTGTTTCTAGGGTTAGCCCTTATGTGGAATCCGCAGGGCGGTTTGGCGTGCGTTGGGCATACCATCTGCGCTGTTTGTTGTTACCCCGCACGAAGGAGATTTCCATGCATCGTCGTCAATGGCTTGCGCTGACCGTACTGGCTGCCGCAGCTGGATCGGCTGCCGCACAAGGCTACCCCAACAAGGTGATCCGGCTGGTTGTGCCCTTTGCACCCGGTGGCACCACCGACATCATTGCGCGCGTGATCGCCGAGCCGCTGGGCCGCGTGCTCGGCCAAAGCGTGATCGTGGACAACAAGGCCGGTGGCGGCGGCATTGTGGGTGCGGCCGAACTCGCCCGTGCCACGGCCGACGGCTACACGCTGGGCGTGGCCACCGTGTCCACCACCGCAGCCAACCCCGCCATCAACCCCAAGACGCCGTACAACCCGCTGACGGACTTCTCGCCCATCATCAACATTGCGGCCACCCCCAACATCATTGCGGTGAACCCCAGCTTTCCGGCCAAGGACTACAAGGCGTTCGTGGCGGAACTCAAGAAGTCGCCCGGCAAGTATTCGTACTCGTCGTCCGGCACGGGCGGCATCGGCCACCTGCAGATGGAGCTGTACAAGAACCTCTCGGGCACCTTTGTGACCCACATCCCCTACCGCGGTGCGGGCCCGGCCCTGAACGACACCGTGGCTGGCCAGGTGCCCATGATTTTTGACAACCTGCCCTCGG
Organism: Acidovorax delafieldii; assembly: GCF_007993815.1. Classification (GTDB taxonomy): domain Bacteria; phylum Pseudomonadota; class Gammaproteobacteria; order Burkholderiales; family Burkholderiaceae_C; genus Acidovorax; species Acidovorax delafieldii. Next base: position 83,959 of record NZ_VJWE01000013.1, on the reverse strand, counting down.
CGCTGCCCTTCATCAAGGAAAACCGCCTGGTGCCCATCGTCGTTGCGGCGCCCCAGCGCGTGGCGGCCCTGCCCAATGTGCCCACCTTCAAGGAACTGGGCCTGGAGCCGGTGAACCGCATGGCCTACTACGGCATCGTGGGTCCCAAGGGTCTGCCCAAGGATGTGGTGGACAAGATCAACGCCGGTGTGCGCAAGGCCCTGGAAGACTCGGCCGTGAAGAAGCGCATCGAAGACACGGGCTCGCTCGTGATCGGCAACACGCCCGAGCAGTTTGCAGAGCAGATCAAGGCCGAGTTCGCGGTCTACAAGGATGTGGTCGTCAAGCAGAAGCTGACGCTGGAATAAAAGACACCGCTTCCATCCTCAGCCGCCTTCGGGCGGCTTTTTTGTGCCCGTGGAGTTGAATGCGTGCAATGCATGCTATGGTTTTTGGATGCTTGCTCCCAGTCTGAACGCCATCGACACCTTTGTGGACGCCCTGTGGCTGGAAGATGGCCTGTCGCGCAACACGCTGGCCGCTTACCGGCGCGACCTGACGCTGTATGCGCAGTGGCTGGCCGACCAGCAGCCCGCCCTGGCGCTGGACGACACGGCCGAACACCACCTGCAGGCCTACTTTGCCGCCCGCCATGCGCAGACCCGCGCCACTTCGGCCAACCGGCGCCTCACGGTGTTGCGCCGCTACTTTCACTGGGCGCTGCGCGAGCGGCGCATCACTGCCGACCCCACGGTGCGGCTGCAGGCTGCGCGCCAGCCGCTGCGTGTGCCCAAGACCCTGTCGCAGGCGCAGGTGGAGGCGCTGCTGAACGCGCCCGACCTGGGCAACCCTCTGGGCCTGCGCGACCGCACCATGCTGGAGCTGATGTACGCCAGCGGCCTGCGCGTGACCGAGCTGGTCACGCTCAAGACCTACCAGGTCGGCCTGAACGAAGGCGTGCTGCGCGTGATGGGCAAGGGCAGCAAGGAGCGCCTGGTGCCGTTTGGCGAAGAGGCCCGTGCCTGGCTGCAGCGCTATCTGAACGAGGCCCGCAGCGCCATCCTGGGCGGGCAGCAGACCGACGACCTGTTCGTCACCCAGCGCGGCAGCGGCATGACGCGCGTGATGTTCTGGGTCATTGTGAAGAAGTGGGCGCAGGTGGCGGGTATCACGGTGCCGCTGTCGCCGCACACGCTGCGCCACGCGTTTGCCACGCACCTGCTCAACCACGGCGCCGACCTGCGCGTGGTGCAGCTGCTGCTGGGCCATGCGGATATTTCTACCACCACCATCTACACCCACGTGGCGCGCGAGCGGCTCAAGTCCCTGCACGCGCAGCATCACCCCCGTGGATAGCGTGCAACACCACACTGGCGTGGGCTGAGCGGCGCGCCAGACCGGTTTTCCCACACCACAACAAGGAGACATTGCATGAAAAAATTCATCACTAGCGCACTGCTGCTGGGGGCTGCCACCCTGGCCATGGCGCAGGCCTGGCCCACGGCCAAGCCCATCCGCCTCATCGTGGGGTACCCGCCGGGCGGCGGCATCGACTTCGCCGCGCGCACCGTACAGGTGCCGCTGCAGGAGCTTCTCAAGCAGCAGATCGTGGTGGACTACAAGCCCGGTGCCGGCGGCATGCTGGCGGCGACCGAGCTGACCCGGGCCGCGCCCGATGGCTACACGTTGCTGCTGGCCAATACCGGCCCGTTCGCTATCGCACCGTACTTGCAGCGCAAGATGCCGTACGACCCGCTCAAGCAGTTCAGCTACATCGGCCAGATCAGCCAGGGCAGCTACATCGCGGTCACCCGGCTGGACCACCCTGCCAAGGACCTCAAAGAATGGGTGGCATGGGCCAAGGCCAACGCTGGCAAAGTGAACTTCGCATCGGGCGGTGCGGGCACCTCCACCCATCTGAATGGCGAGCTGATGAACCAGGCGACCGGGCTGGATGTGACGCATGTGCCCTACAAAGGCAGCGCCCCGGCTGTGCAGGACTTGATCGGCGGACAGACGCAGTTGCTGATCGATGCAGGGCCGGTGCTGCTGCCGCAGGTCAAGGGCGGCAAGCTGAAGGCGCTGGCAGTGACGGGCCCGCGCCGCGACCCGCAGTTGCCCGACGTGCCAACGGTCGCTGAACTTGGGCTCGGCGGCATGGAATCTGTCGGTTTCCAGGGGCTGGTGGGCCCCGCAGGCATGCCCAAGGAGGTGGTGGACAAGCTGGCCGCCGAACTGGCCAAGGTTCTGGCACAAGCGGAGGTGAAGGCCAAGTTCGCGTCCACAGGTTCAGAGGTACATTCCCTGGGACCCACGGAATTCTTCGGCTTTGTGAAGGGCGAGAACGACAAGTGGGCCAAGCTGATCCGCGAGCGCAAGCTCGAACTGGATTGACGGGCTGACCTGACGGCTGCCCATCGAACTCCTCACCATTGGCTCTCACCATGAATCTGCTTTTTTCTCGCCGCCAGTGGGTGGCCGCTGCTGCTGTCGCCCTGGTGGTCTCTCCCGTCGTGGCTTCGGCCCAGGCGTGGCCCGCCAAACCCATCCGCATCATCGTGGCCTACCCGGCAGGGGGCGTGAGCGACAACATCGCCCGCGCGCTGGCCGACAAGCTGGCGGTGCAGCTGGGCACCCCTGTGGTCATTGAAAACAAGGCGGGCGCCAGTGGCAGCCTGGGCGTGGACGCGGTGGCCAAAGCCGCGCCGGACGGCTACACATTGGGCTTTGCAGCGGTCAGTCCCCTGGCGCTCAACCCGCACCTGGGCAAGTCCCCCTTCGATCCGCAAAAGGACATCGCGCCAGTGGTCAGCGTGATGTATTCGCCGGTGTTGCTGCTGGGCACGCCCGCGAGCCGGGCGACCGACTTCAAGGACCTTATTGCCCGCGCGCGGGCCCAGCCCGGCACGGTGCGCTGGGCCACGTCGGGGCAGGCGTCGCTGGGGCACATCATGCTGGAGCAGATCCAGTCGGTGGCGCAGGTGCAGATCACGCACATCCCGTACAAAGGCGGCGGGCAGCAGATGAACGACGCGCTGGGCGGGCAGTTTGAGGTGCTATCGACCAATGCCGGCCCAGCGGTGCTGCAGCACGTCCAGGCGGGCAAGCTCAAGCCGCTGGCGGTGGGGGCTCCGGCGCGGCTGGATTCGCTGCCCCAGGTGCCCACGCTCGCCGAGCTGGGTCAGCCTGCAGCCAATCTCTCGTCCCTGTTTGGCCTCTATGCCCCGGCCCAGACGCCCAAGACGGTCATCACACGCATCAATACCGAGGTGAACAAGGCGTTGGCCCTGCCAGACATTCGCGCCAAGCTCGATGCCACTGACAACGTGCCCACGGGCGGCACCACGGCCGAGTTCGCGCGCCAGATTGCGCTGGAGTCCGAGAACAACGCGCGCATCATCCGCGCGGCAGGAATTCAGGGCAACTGACCGTGTGCAGGGGTTGAGCCCCAGAAACGCCACAGGCCCTGTCAAAGCAGGGCCTGTGGGCTTTTAAGGGGAAGGCCGGGGCTATTCTTCGTTCAGGCTCTCGGCCCAGGTCAGCGCCTGCAGGTGGGCCCAGTTCACCTGGCGGTTGGACAGGTGCAGCGCATCGGCGTTCTTGGCAAAGGCCACTTCATCGCCGCTTTCGCAGGCCTTGGTCAGCTCCAGGAACGGGGCAAACACGCCGGTGCCACGCAGCAGGGCATCCATCACGGGTTCGGGCAGGGCCACGGACTCTAGCGCCTTTTCGAGCGGCACGCCCAGCATGGTGTCCAGCAGCGAGAACACGCCCACGACGAAGGCGTTATCGCATTCTTCGGGCGGCAGCAGCTCGGCAGCCAGCAGCTCCATCAGGCGGCCGCGCACCACGGCGGTCTGGCCCACGGCCGGTGGCGCTCCCCCCGCACGCGAGGTGGTCATCAAGAGGGCTGCCCAGCGGAACAGCTTTTTCAGCCCCAGGATCATCACCGCGTGGCGGAACGAGGTGATCTCGCACGACAGGCCAAAACCCGACGAGTTGATGAAACGCAGCAGGTTGAAAGACAGGGTGGGGTCTTTCTTGAGCAGGTCTTCGATCTCCGCCGTGCTGGCCTGTTTGCGCACGAGGTTGATGAGCTGGATGATGGTGGCCTGCGAGGGGCGGATGGTGGTGGCCTTGACCAGCGAGGGATGCGCAAACCAGTAGCCCTGGAACAGCTTGACGCCCAGATCGCGCATCAGCTCGTATTGCGCAGCCGTTTCGACCTTTTCGGCCACCAGCGTGGCCTTGCTGTGGGTGGTGGCAAATTTGACCAGGGGGGCCGCCAGCTCGGGCTTGAAGGCCTGCATGTCCAGCTTGATGAACGCCGCCATCGGCAGCCAGCTGGTGTAGGCGCGCTTGAGGGCCTGCTGGTCAAACGCGAGGCGAAAGCCACGTGTGCGCAACGCCTCCAGCGTGGGCACGCGGCCTTCGATTTCTTCGGGGGTGGCGCTGTCGGGCAGCGGTGGCACCTCCAGCACCACCTTTTCGGGGTGGATCAGCTCCAGGTGGCCGCCCGAGAGGCTGTCATGCGTGCAGTTGATGAACACCGTCTTCTTGCCGACCAGGGCCTCGGTGCCCGCGTAGGACAGGGCATTGAACAGCAGGGCGGCATCGCTGGCGGCGGTGTGCGAGTCGGACGCGGTGGAGCGGTCGAACAGCTCGTAGCCATAGACCGCGCGGCTTTCGTCCACGATGGCCTGGCGCGCAATGATGGCAAGGTTCTCGTCCACGGGATCGACCACAGGCGCCGCGGCGTCCGGGGTGTCTTGTTCGGGTGTGCTCGACATGGGGTCCACTGAAATGAAGGGCTGGCGATCATTCTAGACCGCCGGGCGTTGGCAGAGAACCAAAGTCTGACCGGGGGCCGCCAGTGTGGCGGCGGTAGCTGTCAGTCGCTGATGTGGTCGGCCCAGGCCAGCGCCTGCAGGTGGGCGAAGTTGATCTGCTGGCTGGTCAGGTGCAGCAGGCCGGCAGCGCGGTCAAACACGGCGTCGTCGCTGGACTCGCAGGCCTCGGCCAGGGTCAGCAGGTCACCCAGGAAGCCTTCGCGCCGCAGCAGCGCGGCCGCCACGGGTTCGGGCACGTTGAGCAGGCCAATGGCCGACTCCATGGGCATGGAGAGCATCACATCCAGCAACGAGAAGATGCCCACCACAAAGGCCTGGTCGGCTTCCTCGGGGGGCAGTGTCTCCAGTGCCAGCAGCTCCATCAGGCGCCCGCGCACCACGGCGGTGTGGCCCACCGACGACGGCGTGCCGTTGTTGCGCGACGCGGTCAGCAGCAGCGCCGCCCAGCGGAACAGCTTTTTCAGGCCCATGAGCATCACGGCCTGGCGGAAGGAGGTGATCTCGCGCGACAGGCCAAAGCCGGCGGAGTTGATGAGGCGCATCAGGTTGAAGGCCAGGCCCGCATCCTTTTTGAGCACTTCTTCGATCTCGTCGGTACTGGCCTGTTTGCGCACCTGGTTGATCAGCTCGATGATGCTGGCCTGCGACGGCGTGAGCAGCTTGGTCTCGACCAGGGCAGGGCGGGCAAACCAGTAGCCCTGGAACAGCTGCACTCCCTGGCTGGACACCATGTCGTACTGCTGGGCCGTCTCCACTTTCTCGGCGATCAGTTCGGCCTTGCAGTGGCGGCCCGCGTAGCTGATCAGCACCGCGAGCTGGTCGGGCGCCAGCACCGACAGGTCCAGCTTGATGTAGTCCGCCAGCGGCAGCCACGGCGCATACGCCGACTGCAGCACCGTGTGGTTGAAGGCCAGGTGAAAGCCCCGGTCGCGCAGCTCGGTCAGGATGGGCAGGCGCGTGGCGACCTCTTCGGCGGCCGCATGGCCCAGGGGCGGAATCTCCAGCACCACCTTGTCGGGGTCCACCAGCTCCAGGTGGCCGCCCGACAGGCTCTCATGGGTGCAGTTGACGAAGATCAGCTTCTTGCCCACCAGCTCCTCGGTGCCGGCGTGCGACAGGGCGGTGAACACCAGGATCACGTCGGTGGCGGCCGTGTGGGCGGCGCCGCTGCGCGAGCGGTTGAACAGCTCGTAGCCCACCACCACTTGTTGCGCATTCACGATGGCTTGGCGCGCAATCATGGCGACAGACGATTGGTTGCCCGGTGGTGGCGCGGGCGGTGTGCCAGGGGTGAAGGCTTGGGTCATGGACGTGGGCTTGGTGTTCTTGGAAGAGGGTGCGCTGGCCCGCTGGGGGCATTGCCAAGAATTGTAGGAGCCATCGTATTCCCCTCAGGTCTTCAACACATGGCTTGGTGATTAGGCCTGCTGCAGCCAGCGCAGCTCGGCGTCGCTGAAACCGGCGCTGCGTCGCGCCGACTCATTGAACGGCGGCTTCAGGCGGGGGGCTTCGTACCGCTGCACCAGCGTGCCGTAGAGGGTTTCCGGGTCCTGGCCCGCGCGCTCGCACAGCCAGCGGTACCAGTGGTTGCCGATGGCGACATGTCCCACCTCGTCGTGCAGGATCACGTCCAGGATGGCAACGGCGGCCAGGGCGTCGGGCGTGCCCACCTGGCGCAGCTTGGCCTGGATCTGCGGCGTGGCGTCGAGCCCCCGGGCTTCCAGCGTGCGAGGCACCAGGGCCATGCGGGCCAGCACGTCGTGCTGGGTTTTCTCGCACATGGTCCACAGCCCCTGGTGGGCCGGGAAGTCCCCATAGTCGTGGCCCTGGCTGCGCAGGTGGTCGCGCAGCAGCCTGAAGTGCCTGGCCTCTTCGGCCGCCACGCGCATCCAGTCCTGGTAGTAGGTGCGGGGCATACCGTCAAACCGCCACACGGCGTCCAGCGCCAGGTTGATGGCGTTGAACTCGATGTGGGCGATGGCGTGGATGAGGATGGCCCGGCCCTCGGGGGTGGCGGGCGACCGGCGGGCCACCTGGGTGTGGCGCAGCAGTTCGGGGCGCTCGGGACGGCCGGGCAGGGCGTCGGGGTCGGTGGGGGCCGCAGGGGCAGTATCTGCTATCGAAAGCGTAGCTGCCTGGGCATACAGGTCTAGCGCTGCAGCCGCTTTTTTTTCGGGGTCTGCCAGGCACAAGACCTGCAGTGCACGGTGGCGAAGCTCCATCCTTACAATTCTAGGCCTTGCCATCGGCACCAAGGCTTGCGCTTTGTAACGATTGGCGACCTCTCAGGGCGCGCCATGGCGTGCCGCTTCTTTTGTTTCAGCGGAGTGGGTGCATGGCAATTTACGAACTCGACGGTGTGGCTCCCCAAGTGGCGGCGTCGGCCTGGGTGGCCGACAGCGCGCAGGTGATGGGCAATGTGGTGCTGGGTGAAGACGCCAGCGTGTGGTTCGGCACCGTGGTGCGCGGCGACACCGAGAGCATCACCATCGGCGCAGGCTCCAACATCCAGGACGCGAGCGTGCTGCACGCCGACATCGGCAAGCCCCTGGTGGTGGGCGAGCGGGTGACGGTGGGCCACCAGGTCATGCTGCACGGCTGCACCATCGGCGACGAATCGCTGATCGGCATTGGCGCTGTGGTGCTCAACGGCGCCAAGATCGGCAAGAACTGCCTGGTGGGCGCGGGTGCGCTGGTCACCGAGGGCAAGGAGTTCCCCGATGGCTCCATGATCATCGGCAGCCCGGCCAAGGCCGTGCGTGAACTCACCCCTGAGCAGATCGAAGGCCTGCGCCAGAGCGCCCAGCACTACATCGACAATGCGCGCCGCTTCCAACACGGCCTGCACAAGATCGGCTGAACGCCGCCCACTGGCGCTCTCTGCTGCTTTTTTTCTCCTGGAATCCCTGCGTGTCTGAACTCCACAAGTTTCTTTTCGATGGTCTGCCCGTGCGCGGCATGATCGTGCGCCTTACCGATGCCTGGACCGAGATCCTGAAGCGCCGGGCGGGCAACACCGCCACCGGCGCCTATCCTGCCCCTGTGAGCGAGCTGCTGGGCGAGATGGCGGCCGCCGGCGTGCTGATGCAGTCCAACATCAAGTTCAACGGCGCGCTGGTGCTGCAAGTGTTTGGTGATGGCCCCGTCAAATTGGCCGTGGCCGAGGTGCAGTCGGACCTGAGCCTGCGCGCGACAGCCACCGTGAATGGCGAGGTGCTGCCGGACGCGAGCCTGAGCCAGATGGTCAATGTGGGCGGCGGTGGCCGCTGCGCCATCACCCTGGACCCCAAGGACCGCCACCCCGGCCAGCAGCCCTACCAGGGCGTGGTGCCTCTGCACGGCGACCACCACGAAAAGCTGGAGCGTCTGTCGGACGTGCTGCAGCATTACATGCTGCAGTCCGAGCAGCTCGACACCATTCTGGTGCTCGGCGCCAACGACCAGGTGGCGGCAGGCCTCTTGATCCAGCGCATGCCCATCAAGGGCGAGGGCAACCTGGCCGCGGGCCTCTCGCACCGCGAGAACGAAGACCAGATCGGCCACAACGAGGACTACAACCGCATTGCGCACCTGGCTGCCAGCCTGACCCGCGAAGAACTGCTGACGCTGGATGTGGACACCATCCTGCGCCGCCTGTTCTGGGAAGAAAAGTTGCTGCGCTTTGAACCCCAGCAGGGCGCCAGCGGCCCGCGTTTTGCATGCACCTGCAGCCGCGAGCGCGTGAGCAACATGCTGCGCAACCTGGGCGCTGAAGAGGCCGAGAGCATCCTCGCCGAGCGCGACGACATCGAAGTGGGTTGCGAGTTCTGCGGCCAGCAGTACCGGTTTGATGCCGTGGATGCTGCGCAGATTTTTGTCTCGCCCGCCGCTGCTCAGCCCCCGGGACCCACAGGCATCCAGTAGCCGCCTGCAGCCTCCATCGGGCGCGGTGGTCGGCTGACCATCGTTGACAATCGCCCCCGCCATCCCCGCCTAAGATTCCTGGGTCACCCTGCAGCAGCGCCTGCCGCTGCGAGGGGCCGGCGCACAAGGTCCGATCGCAAGGCCTGTGTGCGTTCAAGCGATCACATCCGGTCGCGCAGGAAATGAACGAGGGGTGTCATGCAGTTTCTTCGCCGTGTTCTGGGGGGCCACCGGGCCAGCCCGGCTACGCCTCCGCTGGCGCTGTACGACAGCGCGGCGGCACCCGACTCGCGGCGTGCCGATACCCTGCTCGCCGCGCTGGACATCGACGCCGCCATCAATGCCCACGAGCGCTGGAAAGACCGCCTGATGGACTACCTGGAGGGCCGCACCTCCGCCGGGCTGGACCCGGCGCTGGTGCGCCGCGCTGACCACAGTGCGCTGGGCCGCTGGTTGCATGGCGTAGGCGGCGAGCTGCTGGGCGACCAGCCGGCCTATCCGCTGCTGGTGGCGCGCTACCAATACTTTCATGAGCAGGCGGCCACCCTGGTGGAACTGGCCCAGCAGGGCGAATGGGACCGGGCTGTGCAGGTGCTCAACGGTGGTTACCGCTATGGTTCCAGCCAGGTGGTGTTGCTTCTCAAGGAACTCAAGCGCGGTCTGGCGTGATGGCTTGCGGCGGTGTCGTATCCCGCTGCTCAACGAGCGCCGTGAACAGTCGATGCTCACAAGCCGGGTCGCTGCACTTTTCGCAGTTCCAGGCGCGCAGCCGGGCTGCTCTGGGCGTATTTTCAGTGTCCCATGCGGCCCTTGCGCTAGTGGAATATGCCTGTGGTGCTATATTTTGTATAGCAATAAGCGCATTGCGAGTGCGCTGCTCGCCCGTTCCGTACACCACGCGGTAGGGTATCGCCGCAGCCGCCAGGGCCGCACGCAGCCGGGTATCGCAGGCCTCCTGCGCAGTCCGTTCCTCGGCAGGACAGGGCTGATCGAGACCCATGAGCAGAGTCAATGCCACCGCGTCGGACTCTGCCTGCGGTGTGGGCGGGGTGTGGGCCAGGTGCGGGTGGTGCAGGGCGATACGCACCGTGCTGGGAGTGATCTGCTGCTGCAGCGCCTGTGCCAACGCCTCCACGCCCGTGTAGGGCGCGCCCAGCAGGGCAATCAAGGGAGTGGGGGGAGAGGACTGCCGCACGGGGTTGAATGAAGCGCAGGCCTTGGTCCAGGGCTGCGTTGTGGGTGTGGACGGTGCGGGGTGGTCCAAGGCGGCTGAGTGACCCCGCACGACAGATCAGCGGGGTGTGAACTGCACGTACACCTCGTTGGGCTTGACCATGCCCAGCTCGCTGCGCGCCTTTTCTTCCACCATATCAAGGCCTTCCTTGAGGTCGTGCACCTCCGAGGTCAGCCGCGCATTTGCCTGGCGGGCCTGTTCGTTGGCCGCCTTCTGCACATCAATCTGCCGCTGCATCGCATTGACGCGCGGCACGCTGCCCCGCCCCAGCCAGAGCTGGGCGTGCAGCGCTGCCAGCAAGGCCAGCAGGATGACGGGGACGATGCGGGAGACCAATGGAGGGCTCGCTCAGGCGAGGGCTGCCAGGGGCTCAGCGCAGGTTGTAGAACGCAGCGCGGCCAGGGTACTGCGCGATCTCGCCCAGGTCTTCCTCAATGCGCAGCAGCTGGTTGTACTTGGCGATGCGGTCCGAGCGCGACAGCGAGCCGGTCTTGATCTGGCCCGCATTCGTGCCCACCGCGATGTCGGCAATGGTGCTGTCCTCGGTCTCGCCCGAGCGGTGCGAGATCACGGCAGTGTAGCCGGCGCGCTTGGCCATCTCGATCGCAGCGAAGGTCTCGGTCAGCGTACCGATCTGGTTGATCTTGATCAGGATCGAGTTGGCAATGCGCTTGTCGATGCCTTCCTTCAGGATCTTGGTGTTGGTCACGAACAGGTCGTCACCCACCAGTTGCACCTTGTCGCCCAGGCGTTCGGTCAGATGCTTCCAGCCGTCCCAGTCGCCTTCGTGCATGCCGTCTTCGATGCTGATGATCGGGTACTTGTCCACCCAGGCCGCCAGCATGTCCGTCCACTGCTGGGCGGTGAGCTTGAGGCCGCCTTCGCCTTCCAGCACATAGTGGCCGTCCTTGTAGAACTCGCTCGCAGCGCAGTCCAGGCCCAGGGCGATCTGATCGCCCGCCGTGTAGCCCGCAGCTTCAATGGCTTGCAGGATCAGGCGGATGGCTGCTTCGTGGTTTTCAACGCTGGGGGCAAAGCCGCCTTCGTCGCCCACGGCGGTGCTGATGCCCTTGTCGTGCAGGATCTTCTTGAGCGCGTGGAACACTTCGGCGCCCCAGCGCACGGCTTCGCGGAACGTGGGCGCGCCCACCGGGATGATCATGAACTCCTGCAGGTCCAGGCTGTTGTTGGCGTGTGCGCCGCCGTTGATCACGTTCATCATGGGCACGGGCAGTTGCACGCTGCCCATGCCGCCCAGGTAGCGGTACAGGGGCAGGCCAGACTCTTCGGCGGCGGCGCGGGCCACAGCCATCGACACGGCCAGCATGGCGTTGGCGCCCAGGCGGCTCTTGTTCTCGGTGCCATCGAGGTCGATCAGGGTCTTGTCCAGGAAGGCCTGCTCGGAGGCATCCAGGCCTAGAACGGCTTCGCTGATCTCGGTGTTGATGTATTCCACGGCCTTGAGCACGCCCTTGCCCAGGTAGCGGCCCTTGTCGCCGTCGCGCATTTCAATGGCTTCACGGCTGCCGGTGGAGGCGCCCGACGGCACGGCGGCCCGGCCCATCACGCCCGATTCGAGCAACACGTCGCATTCGACGGTGGGGTTGCCGCGGCTGTCCAGAATCTCGCGACCGACGATGTCAACGATGGCACTCATGGTTTTCCTTTTGCAGAAGTTTTAAATCAAATCAGTCTCTAGCGCCTTCTGTATAAGCGCTAGCAGCTATTAATTGGTGAGCGATTTGGGTGTGTGCGCTCAGACGCCTTCGACACACACCATGCGCATGACGGCGGCGCCTTCGCGGGCGGCCTTGGCTTTCTGGTACTCGGGCGTGTCGTAGAAGGCGCGAGCGGCTTCAAAGCTCGGGAACTTGAGGATCACGGTACGACCGGGGTTCCAGTCGCCCTCCAGCACTTCGACCTTGCCGCCACGCACGCAGACTTCAGCGCCGTGGGCTTGCATGGCCAGGGTGCTCCACTTGCGGTACTCGTCGTACTGCGTGGGGTTGGTGACGGTGACGGATGCGATGACGTAACCACTGCTCATGTCTCAAGCTCCAAAGTTGTTTTCGAGGAATCCGTTTTTCTTGGTGACATCGTCCAGGGCCACCAAGGTCTCCAGCAGCGCCTTCATGTGCTTGAGCGGTACGGCGTTGGGGCCGTCCGACCAGGCCTCGGCGGGGCGGGGGTGGGTTTCCATGAACAGGCCCGCCACACCCACAGCCACGCCGGCACGCGCCAGCACGGGCACCATGTCGCGCGCACCGCCGCTCACGGCGCCCAGGCCGCCGGGCTTTTGCACCGAGTGGGTCACGTCAAACACCACGGGTGCGCCTGAGTTGCGCATCTCGGCCAGGCTGGTCATGTCGGCCACGAGGTTGTTGTAGCCAAAGCTCACGCCGCGCTCGCAGGCCAGAAACCGGTCTTCCGACAGGCCGACTTCGGCCGCTGCAGACCGGGCCTTGTCGATGACGTTCTTCATGTCCCAGGGCGCCAGGAACTGGCCCTTCTTGATGTTCACCGGCTTGCCGCTTTGCGCCACGGCGCGGATGAAGTCCGTCTGGCGGCACAGGAAGGCAGGTGTCTGCAGCACATCGACCACGCTGGCCACTTCGGCCACATGCGAGGCGTCGTGCACATCGGTCAGGATGGGCAGCTGCAGCTGGCGGCGCACTTCATCGAGGATCTTCAGGCCGGCCTCCAGCCCCACACCACGCTTGCTGGTGCCCGACGAGCGGTTGGCCTTGTCGAACGAGCCTTTGTAGATCAGCGGAATGCCCAGCGGCGCGCAGGCTTCCTTGAGCTGGCCTGCGACATCGAGCGACATCTCCAGGCCTTCAATGGAACAGGTGCCTGCGATCAGGAAAAAGCGCTGGTCCAGGCCGACGTTGAATCCGCACAGCTGCATGGTGAGGTCCCCTTAGGCTTTTTTCGCGGCTTGCTGGTGTTCCACGGCCGCCTTGATGAAGGCATTGAACAGCGGGTGGCCGTTCCAGGGCGTGGACTTGAACTCGGGGTGGAACTGCACGCCGATGAACCAGGGGTGCACGGTTTGCGGCAGCTCCACGATTTCGGTGAGTTCTTCACGCTGGGTCAGCGCCGAGATCACCAGGCCCGCCTTGCGCAACTGGTCCAGGTAGTTCACGTTGGCTTCGTAGCGGTGGCGGTGGCGCTCGGTCACCACATCGCCGTAGATGCTGTGGGCCAGTGTGTCCTTGGCCACGTCCGAGCTTTGCGCGCCCAGGCGCATGGTGCCGCCCAGATCGGAGTTTTCGTCGCGTTTCTTGATGGTGCCGTCCGCGTCCTTCCACTCGGTGATCAGGGCGATCACGGGGTGGGGCGTGGTGGGGTCGAACTCGGTGCTGTTGGCGTGGGCGAGGCCTGCCACGTGGCGCGCGTATTCGATGGTGGCCACCTGCATCCCCAGGCAGATGCCCAGGTAGGGCACCTTGCGCTCGCGGGCAAACTGGGCCGTGGCGATCTTGCCTTCCACACCACGCTGGCCGAAGCCGCCTGGCACCAGGATGGCGTCGTATTTGGCGAGCTTGGCGGCTGCGTCGGCGCTGTCAATGGTTTCGGAATCGACATGGTCGATCTTCACGCGCACATGGTTGCGCATGCCGGCGTGGCGCAGGGCTTCGTTGACCGACTTGTAGCTGTCCGACAGGTCCACATACTTGCCGACCATGGCGATGGTGACTTCGCCTTGGGGGTGCTCGGTCTCATGCACCAGATCGTCCCAGCGCTTGAGGCTGGTGGGCGGGGTGTTCAGGCGCAGCTTGTCGCAGATCAGGCCATCGAGGCCCTGCTCGTGCAGCATGCGCGGCACCTTGTAGATGGTGTCCACGTCCCACATGCTGATCACGCCCCATTCGGGCACGTTGGTGAACAGCGAGATCTTGGCGCGCTCTTCCTCGGGAATACGGCGGTCGGCACGGCACAGCAGGGCGTCGGCCTGGATGCCGATCTCGCGCAGCTTCTGCACCGTGTGCTGGGTGGGCTTGGTCTTGAGCTCGCCCGCTGCCGCGATCCAGGGCAGGTAGGTCAGGTGCACGAAGGCCGCGTTGTTGGGCCCCATGCGCAGGCTCATCTGGCGCACGGCTTCTAGGAACGGCAGCGATTCGATGTCGCCCACGGTGCCGCCGATTTCGACGATGGCCACATCCACGGCATCGGGCGTGCCAATGCCGGCGCCGCGCTTGATGAATTCCTGGATTTCGTTGGTGACGTGGGGAATGACCTGCACGGTCTTGCCCAGGTAGTCGCCACGGCGTTCCTTCTCCAGCACGGACTGGTAAATCTTGCCCGTGGTGAAGTTATTGGTTTTCTTCATGCGCGTTTCGATGAAACGCTCATAGTGGCCCAGATCCAGGTCGGTTTCTGCGCCGTCATCGGTCACGAACACCTCGCCGTGCTGGAACGGCGACATGGTGCCCGGGTCTACGTTGATGTAGGGGTCAAGCTTGATGAGGGTGACTTTGAGTCCCCGCGATTCGAGGATCGCGGCAAGGGAGGCTGAGGCGATTCCCTTACCGAGGGAAGACACCACACCGCCGGTGACGAAGACAAATTTGGTCATGTCTTTTTTGGTGGTGGGAAATTGGGATTATAGATGGCACCCCGGCGACACCCCCGGGGGCAGGGTCACCCCCGTCTGCTAAATTCGCGCCATGAATGAGCTTGCTGGCAAACACATTGTTCTGGGTCTGAGTGGGGGCGTGGCTTGCTACAAGGCAGCCGATCTGTGCCGCCAGCTCATCAAGGAGGGCGCCACCGTGCAGGTGGTGATGACCGAGGCGGCAGAGCAGTTCATCACCCCGGTCACCATGCAGGCGCTGTCTGGCCGCACGGTGTACGGCTCGCAATGGGATGCGCGCGAGCCCAACAACATGCCCCACATCAACCTGAGCCGCGAGGCGGATGCGATCCTGATCGCGCCCTGCAGCGCGGACTTCATTGCGCGCCTGGTGCAGGGCAGGGCGGACGAGTTGCTCAGCCTGCTGTGCCTGGCGCGCCCCGCCCAGCGCGTGCCCCTGTTGCTGGCCCCTGCGATGAACCGCGAAATGTGGGCGCACCCGGCCACGCAGCGCAATCTGGCCCAGGTGGCGCAGGACGGTGCAGTGGTGCTGGGCGTGGGCAATGGTGACCAGGCCTGTGGCGAGACGGGTGACGGCCGCATGCTGGAGCCGCTGGAGCTGCTGGACGAGCTGATCGCTTTTTTCACACCCAAGACCCTTGTGGGCCGGTCGGTACTCGTCACGGCGGGGCCCACGTTTGAAGCCATTGACCCGGTGCGTGGCATCACCAACCTGTCGAGCGGAAAGATGGGCTTTGCTGTGGCCCGGGCGGCGCGCGAGGCGGGTGCCGATGTCACCCTGGTCGCAGGGCCGGTGCATGTGCCCACGCCACGTGGCGTGCGGCGTGTCAATGTGCAGTCCGCCCAGGAGATGCTGGCGGCCGTGGAGCGGCATGTCCAGGCCGCCTCGGTGTTTGTTGCCACGGCCGCAGTGGCCGACTGGCGCCCTGCCCACCAGTCCGACCAAAAGATCAAGAAAGACGGCTCGGGCCAGTCCCCGTCGCTGGAGTTCGTCGAGAACCCCGACATTCTGGCCACCGTAGCCCGGTCGCCGCATGCGCTGGAAGGGGATCTTTTCTGCGTGGGTTTTGCCGCCGAAAGCCATGACCTGCTGGCCCATGCCACAGCCAAAAGGACGCGCAAGGGCGTCCCCTTGCTGGTGGGCAATATTGGCCCCGCTACCTTTGGGCAGGACGACAACGCCCTGCTGCTGGTGGACGCGCAGGGCCACCGCGAGTTACCCCGCGCGTCCAAGCGTGCGCTGGCGCAGCAGCTTATCGCTGAGATCGCCGCGCGTTTGCCACCTTTGCGTTCTTGACGGCCACTACCGTGGGGAGGTGTGATGACAACTGGTGCCACGAAGCCTGATTGGGACACGCCACCCGATGGCGACTTTGCGGCTTATGTGGAACGGCTGACAGCCCAGGCGCCTTTGCATAAGGCCCGAGCGGCACAGGCAAGTGCTGCCGCTACCAACGGTGCCGTTCAGTCATCCAAGGCCAGTGCGCCAGCGACTTCCCTGCCTCAGGTCCTGCCGCCCGATGTGCTGCAGCTGATGCAGCCGCTGGCGGGCGCACTGCGCACGGTGCGATCGGTGTTGCTGGTAATGATGGTGTTGCATGGCATTGCGCTGTTCCTGCTTGGTCGGGGCTCGCTGCCAGGCCTGGTGGTCATGGGGGCGGTGTGGTGGGGACTGGGTTGGCTGATGCAATCGGCCGCGCAGGCTGGGGGCGCGCAGGCCCCGGGCGGGCGTGCGGGGATGGACTCGTTGCAGGATCGCCTGCGACAAATGGCGCAGCAGCGCCGTGGCACAGAAATAGGAACAGGAAAGAAGAAACCGTGAAGATAGATGTGAAGATTCTCGATCCGCGCATGGCGGACCAATTGCCCACCTACGCCACACCCGGTAGCGCTGGGCTGGACCTGCGCGCCTGCCTGGATGCACCGCTGACCCTGCAGCCCAACGCCTGGCAGCTGGTGCCTACGGGCATTGCGATCTACCTGCAAGACCCGGGCTATGCCGCACTGATCTTGCCGCGCTCGGGCCTGGGGCACAAACATGGCATCGTGCTTGGCAATCTGGTGGGGTTGATCGACAGTGACTACCAAGGGCAGCTCATGGTGAGCGCCTGGAACCGCAGCAATGTGGCGTTTACCCTGGAGCCCATGGAGCGGCTGGCCCAATTGGTGATTGTTCCGGTGGTGCAGGCCCAGTTCAACGTCGTCACCGAGTTTGCGGCCACGCAGCGGGGTGAGGGGGGCTACGGATCCACAGGCAAGTCCTGAGGTGGACCGCTCGGGGCTCCGAGCGCGTGATGGGTGAGTGGCCGGGTTGTAAGACGCCGCTTACGTTTCGATGGGTCTGTTACCGACATGGCGATGGCCCCTTGTCTACGCCGCGGCATCCTCAGGCGTTGTTCCAATCTGTACATGGGCATTGAGCTCTGGGTCGTCGGAGATTTTTCAGTGCCTGCCCCAACAACTTCTGGAGATTGAACATGCAATTCACCCGTCCCCTCGCCCTCGTGGGCACCGTGGTTCTGGCTGCTTCGCTGGCTGCTTGCGGCCACAGCCGCCCTGCACCTGCTCCGCAATACTCCGGCGGTTATTCGAGTGGCTACCAGACGGCGCCTGCCTATCCGCAGAATCAGGCAGGCACCGAATATGGTCGCGTGTCCAACATCGAAGTCCTGCAGGGCCGCAGCCAAGGCCAGACCACCGGCACTGGTGCCGTTCTGGGCGCGGTGGTGGGCGGCGTTCTGGGCAACCAGGTGGGCAAGGGCACGGGTCGTGCTGCAGCCACCGCTGTAGGCGTGTTGGGTGGCGCGGTGGCTGGCAACGCCATCGAAGGGCGCAACAACCAGGAATATGTGCAGGGATACCGGTTGTCCGTGCAGCTCGACCAGGGGGGGTATCGCGTGTACGACGTGAGCAGCCCGGGTGACCTGCGCATCGGCGATCGCGTGCGTCTGTACAACGGTCAGATTTCGCGCATGTGACCTGACGCACTGCCCTCACAAACGGGTGCTCCGAGTTTCCTCGGGGCGCCCGTTGTGCTTTTGGTGGGACTTAGTGCAGCAACGAGCTGCCTGGCGCCTGGGGCTGAACGCGGAAGAAGCCGGTTCCTGCCGTGCCACGTCCAATCTCCTCTTCAGTGGCCTCGCGCACGGCCTCCACAGTCAGTTGCAGGCGCAGCGCGATGCCAGCCAGCGGATGGTTGCCGTCGAGCACGATATGTTCTGGGTAGATCTCGGCCACGGTGTACAGGGCCGTGCGGGGGGCATCGGGGTTGCAGCCCTCGGGCAGTGCCATGCCGTCGAAGGTCATGCCTTCTTCAATTTCGGCGGGGAAGAGTGCGCGGGGTTCCAGAAACAGCAATTGGTCGTTGAAGTCACCGAAAGCGTCCTCGGGTTCGAGGTGCAGCGCCAGCGAGGCACCGGGGCCATGGCCTTGCAGGGCCTCTTCGATGCGGGGCAGAAGATCATCACCGCCCACCAGAAACTCCACGGGTTCATCGAGTACGTCGAGTTCTTCGCCCAGGGTGTCTTTCAGGGTCCAGGTCAGTGCGACCACACATTGTTGGGTAATTTCCATAGGAGAATTGTCGCAGTTTGACCAACGGCCCCGCAAAAGGGCAACACTTTCCCCATGGACATCCAGCAACCCCTGGCCCTGCTCGGCGGCCTCACTCCCGCGCAATTCATGCGCCGCCACTGGCAGAAGAAGCCTCTGTTGGTGCGCCAGGCCATCCCACAGTTTGCGCCGCCGGTGTTGCGGGCCGAGCTGTTTGCGCTGGCGGGGCAGGAGGGCGTGGAGTCCCGCCTGGTGCAACAGGTCAAAGGCGCCTGGAAACTGCGCCATGGGCCCTTCAACCGCCGGGCACTGCCCGCGTTGCAGCAGCCGGACTGGACGCTGCTTGTACAGGGCGTGGACTTGCACAACGACGCGGTGCATGCACTGATGCAGCAGTTTCGCTTTGTGCCCGAGGCGCGGCTGGATGACCTCATGATCAGCTACGCCAGCAATGGCGGTGGCGTAGGGCCCCATTTCGACAGTTATGACGTCTTTTTGCTTCAGGCGCACGGCAAGCGGCGCTGGCGCATCGGGCGCCAAAAGGATCTGTCGCTGCGCGACGGCATTCCTCTGAAGGTGCTGGCCCAGTTCGAGCCTGAGGAGGAGTTTGTGCTGGAGCCGGGTGACATGCTGTACCTGCCCCCGCGTTATGCCCACGACGGTATCGCCGAAGGCGAGTGCATGACCTACTCCATTGGTTTTCGCGCTCCAGCCCGCGCCGAGCTGGCGCAAGAACTGCTGGTGCGTCTGGCGGAAGATGCCGGGGAGGACGACCACCCGTTGCTGTACCGCGATGCCGGACAGGACGCGGTGGCGCAGCCGGCGCATATTCCTGCAGGGCTGCAGGACTTTGCGCGTGAGGCGCTGTCGCGCGCGCTGGCCCAGCCCCTGGTGCTGGAACGCGCGCTGGGCGAGTACCTGACCGAGCCCAAGCCCAGCGTGTGGTTTGAGCCTGGCGACCCCAAGGTGATGCTGGAAGGGGTGCGGCTGGACCGCAAGAGCCGCATGATGTACGACACACAGCACATCTTCATCAACGGCGAAAGCTACCGCGCAGCGGGGCGCGACGCCACGCTGATGCGGCGCCTGGCCGATGAGCGCCAACTGTCGGCACGCGATCTGGCACGGGCCAGCGACGACGCGCTGGAGCTGCTTTCGTCGTGGTGCGATGCGGGCTGGGCCCATGCCTTGGCCGGCTGAGACTGACCAGGAGCCAGTGATGACCGACACAGCAACCCCCTCCGCCGAGCCTTTGCGTGACTTGCCCAGTGGGCGATTCAGCGGGCGTGAGGCGTTTCAGCAACTGGTGCGCGACGCCATTGCAACGGCGGCGCGGGATGGCTGGCAGGAAATTTTTATCAGCGATGCCCACTTTCATGACTGGCCCTTGGGCGAGCGTGCTGTGGTCGAGTGCTTGCAGGACTGGGCCCGCAGCGGCAGGCGCTTCACCATGCTGGCCTGCAGCTACGACGACGTGATCCGCCGCCATGCCCGCTTTGTGCGCTGGCGCGGCACCTGGGACCACATCATCACCTGCCGCCGCAGCCCGACCGCCGACCCGCTGGACCTGCCGAGCGCGCTGTGGTCGCCGCAATGGGTGCTGCACCGGCTCGATCCCGAGCGCTGCGTGGGGGTTACGGGCAGCGAGCCCGACCGCCGGGTATTGCTGCGTGAGTCACTCAACGAGTGGGTGCGCAGCAAGAGTGCGCCAGGCTTTCCCTCGACCACACTGGGGTTGTAGCCACAGGCTCCATCGGGGTTGCGCCCGTTGGAGGGACACCACGCGGCGGGCTCGCCCGGCGAGATACTGCGCAAAGTCAAGCTGGCGTAAAGCTTTCGTCAGTGTTAGTCAGTATTGACTAAATACCAATATAATCTGCGGCTGTGCCCAAAAAGGTGCAACCAAGTGCATTGTGCCAATGCGTGCATGGGCTCAGGAAGCCTGACGCCGTGGCTTTTCAAGATTCTGTCTGTCCAAATAGGAAAATCGAAATGAAGAACTCTCTCGTTCTGGCCGCCCTGATCGCTGCTGCTGCACTCGCCGCTTGTGGCAAGAAGGAAGAACCCGCTCCAGCACCCGCTCCTGTGGAAGCTCCTGCCGCAGCACCTGCTCCCGCCGCCGAGCCAGCAGCTCCTGCCGCTTCCGACGCTGCTGCTCCTGCCGCCGCTGCACCTGCTGCTGACGCTTCTGCTCCTGCCGCTGACGCTGCCAAGGCTGCTGCTGACGCTGCTGCCACCGCCGCTACCGGCGCTTCCGCAGCCAAGTAAATCGCTGCAGGCTCTGGGCTGACCTCAAGGTCGGCCTGTGCCACGGCCCCGCACCGCAAGGTCCGGGGCTTTTTTTATGCCCTTCGCCAGGGTGAGACATTTATGGACACCCGGTCCGAGCCATCAAGGGTTGACGTCGAGCCAATCAGTGCCCTCGGTTGGGCTGGCGACCTGGATATCCTCGTCCGCCCAACCCAGCGCGGCGGCGAGCGATTGGCGGGCGAGTGCGGGGAGGTTGTTTTGCGCACTCAGATGCGCTGCCACTACGCACCGCAGGCTGTCGTGCTGCACCGCACGCAGAATCTCCGCCGTCGCCGGGTTGGCCAGGTGGCCGTACAGCCCGCCTACGCGGCGTTTCAGGAAGGGTGGGTAGCGGGACGCGGCCAGCATGTCGGGGTCGTGATTGGCCTCGATCAACAGGGCGTGGCATCCCTGCAGCTGCTGCAGCACATGGGGGCTGGCGTGGCCCAGGTCGGTCAGCACGCCCAGGTGTGCGGCGCCGTCGGAGCACCGCAGCTGCAGCGGCTCCCGGGCATCGTGGGGCACGGTGAAGGGGCGGGCTTCGAACGCGCCCATGTCAATCGCTTCCATGTCGTGCGCCACCCGCAGCAAGCCGTCCAAGTCTGGCGCACCGAGGGCCGCGTACGTGCCCTCGCTCATCCACACGGGAATGCGAAAACGCAGCGCCACGGTCTGGGCACAGCCGATGTGGTCCGAGTGTTCGTGGGTGATGAAGAGGGCGTCCAGGTCTTCCACCTGCAACTGCGCTCGCGCCAGACGGGCTTGCAGCTGCCGGATGCCGAGCCCGCAGTCGATCAGGAGGCGGCGAACCTGGCTGCCACTGCGGCCTTCGACGACCGTGGCATTGCCGGTGCTGCCGCTGCCCAGGTTCTTGAATCGAAGCATGGCGGAGCGAAAGGATGGGTTTGTGGCGGCCCAAAAAACCAGAGCCACCGTCCGCCAGAAGGCGGAGGGGGCTCCAGAGGTGTGGGTGGCGGCCTGCGGCCGGCTCTTATTTCAGATCGTCAGCAATCACGCGCACGATGCGCTCGGCATTGGCCGAGGACTCGGGGGCACCAGCCTCATTGAGCACCGACACGGTGGTCGACTCACCCTGGCTGCGCACCACGATGCGGTACTTGAGCGGAGGTGTTGCGGAGGTGGAGCTGAACAGCTTGCTGAAGAAGCCGGGCTCTTTCTTCACGGTGTCCGGAGCCACGTAGCGCACGAAGTACGTGCCCTCATTGCGGTTGCGGTCTTCCACGGTGAAGCCAGTGCGGTCCAGGGCCAGGCCCACCCGGCGCCAGGACCGGTCAAAGCCCTCGTCCAGCTGGACCACCGGCACGTTGTTGACCGTGGCCATGCGGGCGGCCTGGGCACGCGCCGCGGGTGCAGCGGCCACTGCCTTGGATTGTTCCTGACTGACGCCCAGCTTGACCATCAGGCGGCGCAGGAATTCGGTTTCGAGTTCCGGGTCGGACGGGCGGGGCTGCCAGACGGTGCTGTCCTTGGTGACGTTGCCATAGACCTCGACCATCCCGCGGTGGGTGATGTAGATCTCGGTACTGCCATTGGCATTGCGTTCCAGCCGGGTGCGGAACTTGTCCCGTTCGCCGGTCGAGTACAGGGACTCCATCAGCTTGCCGATGGTGGACCGGATGAAATCCTGGGGCAGTTTGGCGCGGTTCTCTGCCCAGTCGGTTTCCATGATGCCAACGTTGGCCTCGGACTGGGCCAGCGTGAAGCCGCTTTCCAGCCAGAAGTCGCGCACGGGCTCCCACAGCTTGTCGGCGGGGCGATTGACCACCAGCCAGCGCTGGCTGCCGTCTCGTTCGATCCGCACGTCGCCCAGCGACAGGGCCGCCGCGTTGGCGTTGCCCGATGGCTGCGCGGCCTGGCCTGCCTGCATGGCAGCGGCAGACACCGAGCCACCCGGCATGGCGTAGCGCGAGTCGCGTGACAGCTGGGTGAGGTCCGGGGGGACTTCCAGTGACGAGCCCTTGGCGGCGCTCTTGTAGTCGATCTTGTCGCCCTCCAGAATGCTGGTGGAGCAGGCGGACAGGGCCATGACAAGAGCCAGCAGGCTCAGGCGGGTGGTAGCAGCTTTCACGCGGAAATCCTTGGGAAGTGTCTCTGAGAGCGGGCGCAAAGCCCGGATTAGATCAGGCCGCTGGTGCGCAGTGCCGACTCGACCACAGCCTCGTTGCTGCTGGCCAGGGGCGTCATGGGCAGGCGCATGGTGCCACCACACAGGCCCATGCGGGACATGGCCCACTTGACCGGGATGGGGTTGGCTTCGACAAACAGGTGCTTGTGCACCGGCATCAGCTGAAACTGGATCTGCATGGCGCGTTGCACGTTGCCGGCCAGTGCCGCCACGCACAGCTCGTGCATCAGGCGCGGGGCCACGTTGGCCGTCACGCTGATGTTGCCGTGGCCGCCGCACAGCATCAGGGCGACGGCGGTCGGGTCGTCGCCCGAGTACACGCCAAAGCCCTTGGGCACGTCACGGATGAGCCACTGGGCACGCTCGATGTTGCCGGTGGCTTCCTTGATGCCGATCACGCCGGGCACCTGGGCCAGGCGCAGCACGGTGTCGTGCTGCATATCGGCCACCGAGCGGCCGGGCACGTTGTACAGCACGATGGGCAGGTCGCCAGTGGCTTCTGCAATCGCCTTGAAATGCTGGTACTGGCCCTCTTGGGTGGGCTTGTTGTAGTAGGGCACGACCTGCAGCTGGCTGTCGGCACCCACGCCGCGCGCGAACTTGGCCAGCTCAATGGCCTCGGCGGTGGAGTTGGCGCCGCAGCCGGCCATGATGGGCACGCGCTTGGCAGACTGTTCCACGGCCACGCGGATGATTTCGCAGTGTTCTTCGACGTTCACCGTGGGGGACTCGCCCGTGGTGCCCACCACGCCGATGCAATCAGTGCCTTCGGCGATGTGCCAGTCGATCAGTTTGCGCAAGGTGGGGTAGTCCACGCTACCGTCCTCGTGCATGGGAGTGACGAGGGCGACGATGCTGCCGGTGAGTGGCACGGAAGAAGAAGTCATGTCCGCAGTGGTAAACGGTAAAAGGGCATTCTAACTAGCCCCGGTAGACAAAAGATGTCGTGAGGGTCCACCCGCCTGCGGGAGTTCCCGTACGGCCGTGATGCGTTGCACGAAACGCGCGGGTTCGTCGATGAAGCCGTCCTCATAAGCCACCACGCGCAGGTCCTGGCATGCCTGCAGCAGTTCGCCGTGCGCGAGCAGGAACTCCGCCCGCGCCGGGCGCCCCACGGTTTCGTTGCCCTGGGCGAACGTTTCGTAGAACAGCACCCCGCCCGGCGCCACGCTGGCCACGATGGTGGGCAGCAAGGGGCGCCACAGGTAGTTGGTGACAACCACGCCGCCAAACTGGCGGCCTGCAAAAGGCCAGGGGCCGTTTTCGATGTCAGCCTGCACCAGCTCGCCCAGCCCTTCGCAGGCGGCCAGCGCCTCGGCGGACCGGTCCACGCCGACCACGGTGTGCCCCAGTTTCCGCAGATGGCGCAGGTGGCGCCCTGCGCCGCAGGCTACGTCCAGCACGGTGCTGTGGGGGGCGATCAGGTGGCTCCAGCGCCACACCCATTCCGAAGGGGCTTCTGTACCGTGCATACCGTGCATGAACTATAAAAATGATAGCTGCCTGCGCATGATCCACTAGCGCTTGCGGCCAAAAACGCTTGAAAATCCCGCCAAGGGTGTCAAAAACACGCCCACATCTGGTCTGCCAGCAGCACCATGAATTCGGGCACGGTGTACAAGCCAAACACCACCAGGCACAGCATCACGGCCACGGCACCGCCCAGCCAGCGCAGGGCGCGCGGCGCGGGTTTGCGGGGCGGGGTGGTGTCGCTCATGCAGGGGGTCAAACAGGTCAGGCGGGTTGTGGGGTGTGGCGCGCGATCGGGCTTTCCTTGACTGGCAGGTTCACCAGCCCGGCAAAAATGCCCAGGCCGATCGCGATGTACCAGACGATATCGTAGCTGCCAGTGGCGTCATACAGATAGCCGCCCAACCAGACGCCCAGGAAGCTGCCGATCTGGTGGCTGAAGAACACAAAGCCGCCCAGCATGGACAGGTGCTGCACCCCGAAGATTTGTGCAATGGTGGCGTTGGTGGGCGGCACAGTGGACAGCCACAGCGCGCCCATCACCGCCGAGAACACGTACACCGACAGCGGCGACAGCGGTACCAGCAAAAAGATGCTGATCGCCACCGCGCGGGCAAAGTAGATGAAAGCGAGGATGTGGCGCTTGGGCATGCGCTGGCCCAGGGTGCCCGCGATGTAGGTGCCAAACACATTGAACAGTCCGATCAGCGCCAGCGCATAGCTGGCCACCTGGGGCGACAGGCCATGGTCCTTGAGGTAGCTGGGCATGTGCACGCCAATGAACACTACCTGAAAGCCGCACACAAAGTAACCGGCCATCAGCAGGTTGAAGCTGGGGTAGCGGAAGGCCTCGCCCAGCGCCTGCGCAATGGTCTGCTCGCGCATGACCGGGGCCGCACCCTTGAAGCCCGGCTCCCGCAGGCCAAAGGCCAGCGGCACGATCAGCAGCACCGCCATCGACAGCACCAGCAAGGCCTGCTGCCAGCCCAGGCCTGCAATCAGCCAGCCTTCGACCGGCACCATCAGGAACTGCCCGAACGAACCCGCCGCCGCTGCCACGCCCATGGCCCATGAGCGTTTTTCGGGCGCAATCTGCCGCCCCAGCACACCATAGATCACCGCATAGGTGGTGCCCGCCTGCGCCGCGCCAATCAGCACACCGGCCGTCAGCGCAAACAGCGTGGGCGTGGGCGACAGCGCCATGCCCGCCAGGCCCAGGGCATACAGGGCTGCACCGCCGAGCAGCACGCGGAAGGCCCCAAACCGGTCGGCCGCCATGCCCGCAAAAATCCCGATCACGCCCCAGGACAGGTTCTGGATGGCGATGGCCAGGGCGAACGACTGGCGCGTCCAGCCCATTTCCTGGGTGATGGGCAGAAGCCACAGCCCGAACCCGTGGCGGGTGCCCATGGACAGGGTCACGATGGCCGCGCCGCACGCCAGCACCTGGAACATGGATAGTTTGGGAGGATTCATATGCATGCGCAGGAATGTAGCCAGATTGGGCGAAACGCGCTGATACACCCGCGACCAATACAGTTGGCGGTGGGGGCGGCAGAAAATGCAGCGCTTGGCGCAGCGGTTTGAAGGGCTGGTTATTTATCCAGCTATTGCTGCGGTGCCGCACTACAATCCGCCCCATGGCAGCCAAACCCTCTTCTGTTTCCGCGAGCGAATACTCCGAAGGCTCAATCCGCGTGCTCAAGGGCCTGGAGCCCGTCAAGCAGCGCCCGGGCATGTACACCCGCACCGACAACCCCCTGCACATCATCCAGGAGGTGCTGGACAACGCCGCCGACGAGGCCCTCGCCGGCCACGGCAAGAAGATCCGCGTCACGCTGCACGCCGATGGCTCGGTCAGTGTGGAGGACGACGGCCGGGGCATCCCGTTTGGCCTGCACCCGGAAGAAAATGCGCCGGTGATCGAGCTGGTCTTCACCCGCCTGCATGCGGGTGGCAAGTTCGACAAAGGCAAGGGCGGTGCCTACAGCTTCTCGGGCGGCCTGCACGGCGTGGGCGTGTCGGTCACCAACGCCCTGGCCACCCGGCTGGAGGCCACCAGCTACCGCGAAGGCAAGGCGGCGCGCCTGGTGTTCTCCGCTGGCGACGTGATCGAGCCTTTGGTCGCCCGCCCGCTGGAGGCGGGCGAGCGCAAGCAGGGCACCTCGGTGCGCGTGTGGCCCGACGCCAAGTATTTCGAATCCAGTGCCCTGCCCATGGGCGAGCTGACCCATCTGCTGCGCAGCAAGGCCGTGCTCATGCCCGGCGTGACGGTGCAACTGGTCAACGAAAAAACCCGCGACACGCAGACCTGGCAGTACAAGGGCGGCCTGCGGGACTACCTGATGCAGACGCTCACCGGCGACCCGGTCATCCCGCTGTTTGAAGGCGAGGGTTTTGCCGACAGCGGCAACGAGAGCTTTGCCGAGGGCGAAGGGGCGGCCTGGGCGGTGGCCTTTACCGAAGACGGCCAGCCCATGCGCGAGAGCTACGTCAACCTGATCCCCACCAGCGCGGGCGGCACCCACGAAAGTGGCCTGCGCGACGGCCTGTTCAACGCGGTCAAGAGCTTTATCGAGCTGCACAGCCTGTTGCCCAAGGGCGTGAAGCTGCTGCCCGAGGACGTGTTTGCGCGCGCCAGCTATGTGCTCTCGGCCAAGGTGCTCGACCCGCAGTTCCAGGGCCAGATCAAGGAGCGCCTGAACTCGCGCGACGCGGTGCGCCTGGTCAGCGGCTTCGTACGCCCGGCGCTGGAGCTGTGGCTGAACCAGCACGTTGATTACGGCAAGAAGCTGGCCGAGCTGGCCATCAAGGCCGCGCAGACGCGCCAGAAGGCCGGGCAGAAGGTTGAAAAGCGCAAGGGCTCGGGCGTGGCTGTGCTGCCGGGCAAGCTCACCGACTGTGAAAGCCGCGACATCGCCCACAACGAGGTCTTCCTGGTGGAGGGCGATTCGGCCGGTGGCAGCGCCAAGATGGGCCGCGACAAGGAAAGCCAGGCCATCCTGCCGCTGCGCGGCAAGGTGCTCAACACCTGGGAGGTGGAGCGCGACCGCCTGTTTGCCAACAACGAAATCCACGACATCTCGGTAGCGATTGGCGTGGACCCGCATGGCCCCAACGATACGCCGGACCTGAGCGGTCTGCGCTACGGCAAGATCTGCATCCTGTCAGATGCCGACGTGGACGGATCGCACATCCAGGTGCTGCTGCTCACGCTGTTCTTCCGCCACTTCCCCAAGCTCATCGAGACCGGCCACATCTATGTGGCGCGCCCACCGCTGTTTCGCGTGGATGTGCCTGCGCGCGGCAAGAAGCCTGCGGCCAAGATGTATGCGCTGGACGATGGGGAGCTGACGGCCATCCTCGACAAATGCGCCAAGGATGGTGTGGCACGCGAGAAGTGCCAGATCAGCCGCTTCAAGGGCCTGGGCGAGATGAACGCCGAGCAGCTGTGGGAAACCACGCTCAACCCCGACACCCGCCGCTTGCTGCCCGTACAGCTGGGAGACGTGGACTTTGCCGCCACCGAAGGCCTCATCACCAAGCTCATGGGCAAGGGCGAAGCCGCTGCGCGCCGCGAGCTGATGGAACTGCATGGCGATGCGGTCGAGATCGATATCTGACCGAGGGCTGTCCGACAGGTCTGCCATGAGAAATCCAAACAAGAATGGCGTCGTGCGCTGGTGCTTATTGGGTTGTTTGCTCTGTTTTTTGCAGCAAACGGCCCATGCAGACCTGTGGGCGCATGTGGATGAGCGCGGCGTGACGCACTTTGCGTCCGAGCAGGTCGATGCGCGCTACCAGCTGTTTTTTCGGGGCAACGACTTCGACTCCACCCGCGATGCACCGGCCAATGCATCGCCCATGCCCTATGCGCTTCCCGTAGCGGGTGCGCGTCTGCTGGCGTTTTTTGACATTGCGCCGGACTACAAGCGCGTCAAGCACCACCTGCGCGCTGCGTCCAGCCAACATGGTGTGGACTACGAGCTGCTGCAGGCCGTGATCGCCACCGAATCCGGCTTTGACGCCGCCGCCGTGTCGCCCAAAGGCGCCGTGGGCCTGATGCAGGTCATGCCCGCCACGGCCAGCCGTTTTGGTGTGAATGCGGACAAGAAGCGCTCGGTCGAGCAAAAGCTCGCCGACCCCGCCGTGAACGTGCCCACCGGCACCCGTTACCTGCGCTACCTGCTGGACCTGTTCCCTGGCCGCATGGACCTGGCCGTGGCCGCCTATAACGCCGGCGAAGGCGCGGTGCAAAAGGCGGGCAACCAGATACCGGCCTTCAGGGAAACCCAGAACTATGTGCGCACCGTGCTGGGCCTGTATGCCCAGCTCAAGCCCCCGGCGCCGGTGCTGGCCCAGCGTGCGCTGCCCGGTCGCGTGCGCATGGAGCTGTCGGGCGGCGCGCAGAACCGGGGCAACCTGCCGCCCACCCGCGTGGCGCAGACACCCCCCGCTCCCCAGAACGTGAATCCAGAAACTGTACCCAACGAATGAGCGACCAACCCACTCTCGATTTCACCACCGCAGGCGATGACGGGGGCGACTCCCTGGGCCTGGCGGGCTATGCCCAGCGTGCCTACCTGGAGTACGCACTGTCGGTCGTCAAGGGCCGCGCGCTGCCCGACGTGTGCGACGGCCTCAAGCCCGTGCAGCGGCGCATTCTGTATTCGATGGACCGCATGGGCCTGGGCTACAGCGGCCCCACGCGCAACACGGCCGCCAAACCGGTCAAGAGCGCCCGCGTGGTGGGCGATGTGCTGGGCCGCTTCCACCCGCATGGCGATCAGTCGGCCTATGACGCGCTCGTGCGCATGGCGCAGGACTTTGCCCAGCGCTACCCGCTGATCGACGGCCAGGGCAACTTCGGCAGCCGCGACGGCGACGGCGCTGCGGCCATGCGCTACACCGAGGCCCGCCTGTCGCGCATCACCAGCCTGCTGCTGGATGAGATCGACGAAGGCACGGTCGATTTCATGCCCAACTACGACGGCAGCACGGAGGAGCCGCGCCAGTTGCCCGCGCGCTTGCCGTTCGCGTTGCTCAATGGCGCCAGCGGCATTGCCGTGGGCCTGGCCACCGAAATCCCCAGCCATAACCTGCGCGAGATTGCAGACGCCTGCATTGCGCTCATCAAGACGCCCTCGCTGAGCCAGGAAGACCTGCTCGCGCTGGTGCCCGGCCCGGACTACCCCGGCGGCGGCCAGATCATCAGCAGCGCGGGCGACATTGCCGATGCCTACCGCACCGGCCGTGGCAGCCTCAAGGTGCGCGCGCGCTGGAAGATCGAAGACATGGCGCGTGGCCAGTGGCAGCTGGTGGTGAACGAGTTGCCGCCCGGCGTGAGCACGCAAAAGGTGCTCGAAGAGATCGAGGAAATCACCAACCCCAAGGTCAAGGCCGGCAAAAAGGCGCTCTCGCAAGACCAGACCCAGCTCAAGGCCAGCATGCTGGCTGTGCTGGATGTGGTGCGCGACGAATCGAGCAAAGACGCGCCCGTGCGCCTGGTGTTCGAGCCCAAGACGGGCAAGACCCCGCAGCAGGAGCTGATCACCGCCCTGTTGGCCCACACCAGCCTGGAAACCTCGGCCCCCATCAACCTCACCATGGTGGGGCTCGATGGCAAGCCCGTGCAGAAGTCGCTGCGTGTGATGCTGGAAGAGTGGATTGCCTTCCGCCAGACCACCATCACCCGCCGAAGCCAGCACCGGCTGGACAAGGTGCTGGACCGCATCCACATCCTCGAAGGGCGGCAGACCGTGCTGCTCAACATCGACGAGGTGATCGCGATCATCCGTGCGGCCGAGGAGCCCAAGGCCGCGCTGATTGAGCGCTTCAACCTCAGCGATCGACAGGCCGAAGACATCCTTGAAATTCGCCTGCGCCAGCTTGCGCGGCTCGAAGCCATCAAGATCGAGCAGGAACTGAAAGAACTGCGCGAAAGCCAGGGCAAGCTCGAAGACATCCTGAACAACCCCGGCTCGCTGCGCCGCACCATGGTCAAGGAGATCGAGGCGGACGCGAAGACCTTTGCCGACGCACGCCGCACCCTCATCCAGGCCGAGAAAAAGGCCGTGGCCGAGGTGAAGGTGGTGGACGAGCCTGTGACCGTGGTCGTCTCGCAAAAAGGCTGGGTGCGCGCACGCACCGGCCATGGCCACGAGGCCGCCAGCTTTGCCTTCAAGGCAGGTGATGGGCTGTACGGCACGTTCGAGTGCCGCACGGTCGACACCCTGCTGGCCTTTGGCAGCAATGGCCGCGTTTACTCGGTGGCCGTGTCGCTGCTGCCCGGTGCGCGTGGCGACGGCCAGCCGGTGACCACGCTCATCGAACTGGAATCGGGCACGCAACTGCTGCACTACTTTGCGGGGCCAGCCAACGCCACGCTGCTGTTGTCCAACTCGGGCGGCTACGGCTTTCTGGCAGCGGTGGAAAACATGGTCTCGCGCCAAAAGGGCGGCAAGGCCTTCCTCACCCTGGGCGAGGGCGAAACCGTGTGTGTGCCATCACACGCTGCGGGCACCACGGGCAGCAAACCGGTGCTGCCGGCCACGCACGTGGCCTGCGCGTCCACGGGCGGGCGCATCCTGACCTTCGAGATCACCGAGCTGAAAACCATGGCCAATGGCGGCCGGGGGCTGATGCTGATCGACCTGGAAGACAAGGACCAGCTGGCAGGCGCGGCGGCCTACACGCGCAGCATTCGCCTCGATGGTGTGGGCCGGGGCGGCAAGCAGCGTGACGAGACGCTGGAGATCCGCAGCCTGAACAACGCCCGTGCCGCGCGCGGCCGCAAGGGCAAGGCAGCAGACCTGGGCTTCAAGCCCACGACAGTGACGCGCGTCGAGTAAGGACAGCTCACACGACGCCTCCGGCGTTGTTGCCGCGTCCTGCAGCCACACCCGTACTGCAGCATTGCCTGCGGCGCAGCGCTCGGCCGGGGCCGTATCGCTGCGTTTTTTCGCCGCTTCAATCGTCGCCGCTGCCAGTGGAGCGGGGTGCGCAAAACGGGTTTGCCGCACCCGGCGGCTTTGGCGGCGCCTCCGATCGTGCTTGGGGATGACCCTCATGCGGCCGCTCCTGGTTTGTGCAATTGTCGGAAAGCGAGCAACATCTCGTGACAAACACACTCCAGGAGACCTCCATGCCTAAACAATTGAGGATGGCCCACAAGCTGTGGCTGGCTGTGATTCTGATCGTGGTCATGCTGGTCGCCGTGGTGGGGTTTGCGGCCTACCGCTCGGCAAAAGTGCAAGCCCAGGCCGATGCCGTGAGCAAGGACATGGAGGCGCGGGTGCAGGCTGCCCTGCGCTGGTCGGGGTTGACCGAAACCAATGCAGCGCGCACCCAGGCGCTGATCGTGAGCAACGACCCAGCGGTGGAAGCCGAGTTCAAGGACGTCATTGCTGCCACGTCGGCCCAGATCAGCGAGGTGCAGAAGTCGCTCGAATCCATGGCCTTGTCCGACGCCGACAAGGCACAGATGAACAAGATTGCGGCCGCCCGCAAGACCATGATCGATCTGCGTGGCGAGGCCCGCAAGCTCAAGAGTGACGGTCAGCAAGATCAGGCCGTGACGCTGATCAACCAGAAGTACAACCCCTCCGTGGCGGCCTACCTCGCTGCTCTGCGCGAGTTTGTGGCCCAACTGCAGAAGAACGCCGCAGAGACGCAGGTGGCGATGGCGGCCGAACGCATGCTCACCGTCAAGATCGCCGCGGTGGCCGTGGGCCTGCTGCTGCTGGCCATCATCGTGGGGGCGTATTACCTGATTGGCAGCATCCAGCGGCCCTTGGCCCAGGCCAATGGACTGGCCGAACGCATTGCGGGTGGCGACCTGAGCCTGCAGGAGGCTGTCACGCGCAGCGACGAGTTTGGCGATCTGTTGCGCTCGCTCTATGCCATGAGCAATGCGCTGGGGCGCATGGTGCACCAGGTGCGCCAAAGCACGGACAGCATTGCCATCGCCAGCGCAGAGATCGCGACCGGCAACCAGGACCTGTCGGCCCGCACAGAACAGACCTCCAGCAACCTGCAGGAGACGGCCGCCGCGATGGAGGAGTTCACCAGCACCATCCAGCAAAGCGCGGGCAGCGCCCAGCAGGCCAGCAGCCTGGCAGCGGGTGCCACCGGCGTGGCGCGCCGGGGCGGCGAGGTGGTGACCCAGGTGGTGGCCACCATGGAGGACATCAACCACAGCAGCAAGAAGATCGCAGACATCATTGGCGTGATCGACGGCATTGCGTTCCAGACCAACATCCTGGCGCTCAATGCGGCGGTGGAGGCCGCGCGTGCCGGCGAGCAAGGCCGGGGCTTTGCCGTGGTGGCGAGTGAGGTGCGCAGCCTGGCCCAGCGCAGTGCCGAGGCGGCCAAGGAGATCAAGCAGCTCATCAGCGCGTCGGTGGAGAAGGTGGAGACCGGCTCGCGCCTGGTGTCCGATGCGGGCACGACCATGACCGACATCGTGCAGTCGGTGCAGCGCGTGACCGACATGATCGGCGAGATCACCGCCGCATCGTCCGAGCAGAGCGCGGGGGTGTCGCAGGTCAACAAGGCGATCAGCAACCTCGACCAGATGACCCAGCAGAACGCCGCCCTGGTGGAAGAAAGCGCTGCGGCAGCACAAAGCCTGCGCGAGCAGGCCGATCACCTGGCGCGCGAGGTGTCCATGTTCAAGGTCAACGCCGCCAGCTACGGGCCTGCACAGGCCGCCATTGGGGTCGCGCGCGGCGCGGCCAGGGCGACAACCACCATGCCCGCCACCCGCAACAAGCCCGCAGCGCCCGCCACTGCGGGCGGTACCCCTGCAGCCCGCATCAGCGCTGCGAGTGCCCCGGCGGCACTGGCGAAATCGCCTTCATCATCGCCAGGCGTGAAGCAAGGAGCCAAGCACGGTGCCACGGCCGGGGCGGAAGAGGACTGGGAATCTTTCTGACACGCTGAGGTGGGTGCCCCCGGCTGCCGCAGGCCCAGGCGGCGGACCCTGCACTGCACAGGCAACAAAAAACCCATGGCAGTGATGCCATGGGTTTTTTGTTGGGGCGCGCGGTCTGTCAGGCCAGTTCGGCGATCAGTTCAATCTCCACGCACGCGCCCATGGGGATCTGAGCCACGCCGAAGGCGCTGCGGGCGTGCACGCCCTTCTCGCCAAACACCTGGCCCAGCAGTTCGCTGGCGCCATTGGTCACCAGGTGCTGCTCGGTGAAGTCGCCTGTGGAGTTCACCAGGCTCATGACCTTGACGATGCGTTTGACACGGTTCAGGTCGCCGCCGCAGGCGGCTTGCAGCGTGCCCATCAGGTCGATGGCCACAGCACGCGCAGCCTGCTTGCCTTCTTCGGTGCCGATGTCGCGGCCGAACTGTGCAGCCCAGGGCTTGCCGTCCTTGCGAGCGATGTGGCCGCTCAGGAACACCAGGTTGCCCGTCTGCACATAGGGCACGTACGCGGCGGCGGGCACCGACACGGGGGGCAGGGTGATGTTGAGTTCTTTCAGCTTGTCGTAAACGCTCATGGTGGTCCTCGTTAGGAAGTGTGGGTGGATAGACGAGAGCGGTCTGGTGCGCAGGCCGCCGAGCGCGGTAAGTGTTACACAGCACCCCACCCTCGCGCCGACGTGGCAGGCCCTGGCGGCGCATTAGCATCAGCGCATGTCCGCCATAAGCGCCTCTAATGCCACGCCGCTGTCCGCCACAGGCCGGGGCGTGGAGGGGCCATTGCCCCCGCGTCCGTGGCTGCTGCCCGCTGTGTTGCTGGGCGTGGTGGCCGGGGCTGCGCTGCAGCTGCAGCAGCCCACGCTGTGGTCCGCTGCGGCCTATGGGTGGCTGTTGGGGGCTGGTCTGCTGCTGGGCGGTGGTGCGGTGGCCGCCGCGCGGCGGCGCCCAGGGCTTCGCTGGGCTCGCAGTGCCATCGCCATGGCGCCCTGGCTGATGTTGCTGGCGGGGGCGCTGGCCATGGCGGGAGGCACCGGCCTGCGGGCCCTGGCCTACCAGGCGCAGGCATTGCCGGCAGCGTTGGAGGGCAAGGACCTGCGCATCACCGGCGTGGTGGCCGCCATGTCGCAGATCAACGAGGCGGGCACCCGCTGGCGCATGGTGGTGGAGGGAGCGACGCTGCAAGGCGCGCCGGTGTCCTTGCCGCCCCTGGTGGATGTGGCCTGGTATGGCGGCGCTTTCGGCGGTGCGGGCGAGGTGCTGGACCTGCAGCGCCAGCCCGCCCCGGTGCGTGCGGGCGAGCGGTGGCAGATCACCGTGCGCCTGAAGGCGCCCCATGGCCTGCGCAACCCGCATGGCTTTGACTACGAACTGTGGATGTGGGAGCAGGGACTGCAGGCCACGGGTTACGTGCGCGCTGGCCCCAAGGACGAGCCGCCGGTGCGTGTGGCCGCCACCTGGCAGTACCCGGTGGAGCAGTTGCGCCAGCGTGTGCGGGACGCCATCCTGGAGCGCCTGGTATTCGGGCAGGATGGCTCGGGCAATGACATCGCCGACCCCACCCGCACGCGCACGGCGGGCGTGGTGGCGGCGCTGGTCACCGGCGACCAGCGTGCCATTGACCGTGCAGACTGGGATGTGTTCCGTGCCACCGGGGTGGCCCACCTCATGAGCATTTCGGGTCTCCACATCACGCTGTTCGCCTGGCTGGCGGCGCTGGTGGTGCGGGCGTTGTGGCGGCGCTCGCCCCGGTTGAGCCTGGCGGTGCCTGCGCAATCCGCTGCACTGGTGTCGGGTGTGCTGCTGGCCGCTGCCTACGCCCTGTTCAGCGGCTGGGGCGTGCCCGCGCAGCGCACCGTGACCATGCTGGCCATCGTGGGGCTGCTGCAGCTGAGCGGGCGCCGCTGGCCCTGGCCCCAGGTGTGGCTGCTGGCCTGTGGGGCCGTGGTGGTGCTGGACCCCTGGGCGCTGGCACAGGCAGGTTTCTGGCTGAGCTTTGTGGCTGTGGGGGTGCTATTTGCTACTAATCCAATAGCTACAGGGGCAGGTAGCACTAGCGCTACAGGCCATTTTTATGCTTTGGTGCGCGAGCAGTGGGTGGTCACGCTGGCGCTCACGCCCCTGGGCTTGCTGCTGTTTGGCCAGGTGTCGCTGGTGGGTTTTGTCGCCAACCTGGTGGCCATCCCCTGGGTGACGCTGGTGGTCACGCCGCTGGCGCTGGGGGGCGTGTTGTGGGCGCCGCTGTGGAGTGCGGCGGCACTCAGCCTGCAGCCGTTCACCGCGTTGCTGCAGTGGCTGGCGCAGTGGCCCTGGGCCGCTGTGTTTTTGCCTGCCGCGCCGCTGTGGGCGGGCGTGGCGGCGGTGGCTGGGGGCGCGCTCTTGGCCATGCGCCTGCCCTGGCGCCTGCGTTTGCTGGCGTTGCCCCTGCTGCTGCCGGTGTTGTGGTGGCAGCCTGCGCGGCCGGCCGCAGGGCAGTTGGAACTGCTGGCCGCCGACATCGGCCAGGGCAATGCCGTGCTGGTGCGCACGGCCACGCACACCCTGCTGTATGACGCGGGGCCGCGCTTCAGCCGCGAGAGCGATGCGGGCCACCGCGTGCTGGTGCCGCTGCTGCGGGCGCTGGGGGAGCAGGTGGATGTGCTCATGCTCAGCCACCGCGATGCCGACCACACAGGCGGTGCAGCGGCCGTGCTGGCCCAGCAGCCACGCGCTGAACTGACCGGCTCCATCGAAGCCGAGCACGCCCTGCAGCGCTTGCGCCCCAGCAGGCCCTGCCTGGCAGGTCAGCGCTGGGAGTGGGATGGCGTGGCTTTCGAGGTGCTGCATCCGCTGCCCGGTGACGACGCCCCTGTGGCGGCCAAGGCCCCGCGTCCCAATGCACTCAGCTGCGTGCTGCGCATCACGGCCGCCGGGCCCGAGGGCGGGACGGCCCTGCTGGTGGGCGACATCGAGGCACCGCAGGAGCAAGCCTTGCTGGCGCGCAGCGCGCCCTTTCGGGCCGACCTGCTGCTGGTGCCGCACCACGGCAGCAAGACCTCGTCGTCCGCGGCTTTTCTGGAGGCTGTCCAGCCGCGCACCGCTTTGGTGCAGGCTGGTTATCGCAACCGCTTTGGTCATCCGGCGCCGGATGTGCTGCAGCGCTACCGTGCGCGCCAGATTGCGGTGGTGGAATCGTCGCGCTGCGGGGCCGCCCGCTGGTCCTCGTCGCAGCCTGGTCAGGTGGCCTGCGAACGCGACACCGGCGAGCGCTATTGGCAGCACCGCATGGTGCCACGGGACGACTGATTCGGGGCCGATGGCGCAGCGCCGCCAGGGGTGTTGGGCGGGGGTGGGCTCACAACTTGCTATCCTGATCGCAGGAGGCCCGTTCATGCAGAAATTTGACGAGATGTACGCCATGCTGCCGTTTGATGGCAGCGACGTGCGGGAACACTACAAGCGCTATGCGCAGTGGTTGAGCAAACAGCCCCCTGACGTGATGCAGGCCCGCAGGGCCGAAGCCGAGATGATCTTCCGGCGCGTGGGCATCACCTTCGCCGTCTACGGCGCCAAGGATGAAGGCGGCGCAGGCAACGAGCGGTTGATCCCGTTCGACCTGATCCCCCGCATCATCCCTGCCCACGAGTGGGCCAGCATGCAGCAGGGGCTGGTGCAGCGTGTCACGGCGCTCAACCGTTTCATCCACGACGTCTACCACGGCCAGGACATCATCCGCGCCGGCATCGTGCCCGCCGACCTCATCCTGAACAACGCGCAATACCGCCCCGAGATGGCCGGCGTGCATGTGCCGCAGGACATCTACGCGCACATCGCAGGCATCGACATCGTGCGCGCCCCTGATGCCCAGGGCAATGGTGAGTACTACGTGCTCGAAGACAACCTGCGCGTGCCCAGCGGTGTGAGCTACATGCTCGAAAACCGCAAGATGATGATGCGGCTGTTCCCCGAGCTGTTCAGCCTGCACAAGGTGGCGCCGGTGGCCCACTACCCCGACATGCTGCTCGAAACCCTGCGCGCCAGCGCCCCCGCCACGGCGGATGAGCCCACGGTGGTGGTACTCACGCCCGGCATGCACAACAGTGCGTACTTCGAGCACGCCTTCCTGGCCCAGCAGATGGGTGTGGAGCTGGTGGAGGGCCAGGACCTGGTGGTCAAGGACAAGTTCGTGTACATGCGCACCACACGCGGCCTGCAGCGGGTGGACGTGATCTATCGCCGCGTGGACGATGACTTCCTCGACCCCCAAGTCTTCCGCCGCAATTCCACCCTGGGCTGCTACGGCCTGATGGAGGCTTACCGCGCGGGCAACGTGGGCATCTGCAACGCTGTGGGCACGGGCGTGGCGGACGACAAGTCCGTCTACCCCTATGTGCCGGAGATGATCCGCTTCTACCTGGGCGAGGAGCCCATCCTGAAGAACGTGCCCACCTGGATGTGCCGCAAGCAGGACGACCTGCAGCACGTGCTGGCCAACCTCAAGGACCTGGTGGTGAAGGAGGTGCACGGCGCGGGCGGCTACGGCATGCTCATCGGCCCTGCCGCTACGCAGGCCGAGATCGAGGACTTTCGCCGCGCGTTGCTGGCCAACCCGGCGGGCTACATCGCGCAGCCCACGCTCAGCCTGTCAAGCTGCCCCACCTATGTGGAAAGCGGCATTGCCCCGCGCCACATCGACCTGCGTCCCTTTGTGCTCAGCGGCCGCGAGGTGCAGATGGCCGCCGGCGGCCTCACGCGCGTGGCGCTGCAAGAGGGCTCGCTGGTGGTGAATTCGTCGCAGGGCGGCGGCACCAAGGACACCTGGGTGTTGGGCGAGGGTACGCCCGCAGCGCAACCCAAGGCCGTGCAATCCCAGTCGCAATCCCAGTCGCAATCGCAGGGACAAGGTCAGTCGCAAAGTCAATCGCAAGGGAGCCTCTGAACATGCTGAGCCGCACCGCCGACCATCTGTTCTGGATGTCCCGCTACACCGAGCGGGCTGAAAACGCCGCCGAATGCGGGGTTTCACCACAACACAGCCAGCGTGCGCAGCACGCGCGGGGTTCTCTGCCCGGGGAGGAAAAATGCTGAGCCGCACCGCCGACCATCTGTTCTGGATGTCCCGATATACAGAGCGGGCAGAGAACACAGCAAGAATGCTCAATGTGAGCTACGAGACCTCCCTGTTGCCCCAGGCTGCCGATGTGGCGCAAAAAGGCTGGGAGGGCCTGCTGTCCATCAGCGAGCTGATCCCTGCCTACACCGCCAAGCATGGTGAAGTGACGCCCGCCAACGTGCTGGAGTTCATGGTGCACGACGGCAACAACCCGTCGTCCATCCTGTCGTGCCTGCGCGCCGCACGCGAGAACGCGCGGGCCGTGCGCGGTGCGCTCACCACCGAGGTGTGGGAGACGCAGAACCAGACCTGGCTGGAACTGCACCGGCAACTGGAAGGCGGCGCGTTTGAGCGCGACCCAGGCCAGTTCTTTGAATGGGTGAAGTACCGCTCGCACCTCTCACGCGGCGTGGTGCTGGGCACCATGCTGCAGGACGAGGCGTTTCACTTCTTGCGCATGGGCACCTTCCTGGAGCGCGCGGACAACACCGCGCGCCTGCTGGATGTGAAGTTCCACGCGGTCAAGAACGACTTCTTTGGCCGCCCCAGTGACCGCAACCAGGAAAGCGACTTCTACCACTGGAGCGCCATCTTGCGCAGCGTGTCGGCGTTCGAGGTGTACCGCAAGGTCTACCGCGACGTGATCACGCCGGGCCGCGTGGCCGACCTGCTGATCCTGAGCCGCGACATGCCGCGCTCGCTGCACGCGTGCCTGCGCGAGGTGGTGGACAACCTGGCCGTGCTGGCCAACGGGCAGTCTGCCGAGACCAGCCGCAGGGCAGGGCGCCTGCTGGCCGACCTGCAGTACGGCCGCATCGACGAGATCCTGGCGACCGGGCTGCACGCGTTCCTCACGCAGTTCCTGGACCGGGTGAACGACCTGGGTGGCGGCATCAGCCGCGATTTTCTGGTGACGTCCGGCGATTGAAAACCAGCAGGGCGGCGCCATGCCAGGCCAGCCCTGCTGCGTAGGGAATGAGCGGTGCCCAGGGAGAGTCCAGCCAGGCCCTTGCCTGGGGGCTGCTGAACCACGCTAACCAGGCGGGCAGGGTTGCACCCCATGGTGCGTGCAGGTGGGCCTGCAGTAGGCCACAGGCGGTAAGCCCCAGGCCCACCAGCGTGCCCACCGCGATGCCGTAGGCCACCGGCAGCTTGCGGCGGCCCGCCATCGCCATGAAGACTGCACTGAAGAACACCCCCAGAAACACGGTGGCCAGCCAGGCCACCGGCCACCAGCCTGCATCACCGGCTCCAGACCGGGCCACCAGCAGCGCGTTGAAACCACCCATGGCGCCCAGCGCCAGCAGCGGTACCAGAAAGTTGTGATACCGCGCGCTCAGCTGTGCCGAATGCGCTGCCTTATTGGGCGTTGTTGCGGTATGGCTGCGCGCATCGCTGGTCATTCTTGCGCGTTGCGCCGCTGGTCCCGCAGCATGAAGAGGTAGAGGCTTTCGACCTTCTCGCGCGCCCAGGGGGTCTTGCGCAGGAACTTGAGGCTGGAGCCCACGCTGGGGTCGATCTGGAAGCAGCGGATGGGAATCTGCCGCCCCAGCTCATCCCAGCCAAAGTAGTCGGCCAGGCCCACCACCATGGCTTCGAGTGTCACGCCGTGCAGGGGGTTGCGCGGCTGGGTGGGCTTGTTGGCCGGTGGGGCGGGTGGCGGGGTCTCTGGAGTGCTCATGGCTCCAAGCATACAGACTGGGAGCGTGAACACGCCCTGAGAGCAATCCTGTCGTGTGCATGGGGAGTGAACCCCACCACCGCCACCACAGAACCGATTCAGGGGGCGTCAGGCTTTGCGCTGCAGATGGGCCTCGCGCTGGAACAGCTCGGCCGCCCAGTCCACAAACGCGCGCACCTTGGCGCTCAGGTGGCGGTTGGGCGGGTACACCACATACACGGGCAGCAGGGGTTGGGTCCAGTCCGGCAGCAGTTGCACCAGGGCTCCGCTGGCGAGGTAGCGCTGGGCTTGCCAGCTGGTGATCTGGCCAATGCCCAGCCCCGCCACGATGGAGGTCACGTAGGCGTTGGCCTCGTTCACGCTCAGCTGGTAGGGGCCGGTGATGTCGATGGACTCATCGCCCCGGCGAAACTCGAGCGGATAGTGCCGCCCGCTTTGGGGCGAGAAGTAGATCACACTGGCGTGTTTCTCCTCGATCTCCAGCGGGTGCGTGGGTGTGCCCTTGCGCTCCAGGTAGGCGGGTGCGGCGACGGTGATGAACTCCAGGTTGCCAATGCGGCGCGCCACCAGTGACTGGTCGCTCAGCTCGCCCCCCCGGATCACGCAGTCCACGTTGTCCCCGATCAGATCCACCGTGCGGTCGCTCACACCCAGGTCCACCTGGATGTCCGGGTAGCGGGCATGAAACTCCGCCAGTTGCGGAATGATGAGCAACTGGGCCACCGACGTGCCCACGTCGATGCGCAGCCGCCCGCGCGGGTTCGCGCGCGCGTTGGTCATGCTGGCCTCGATGTC
Source organism: Acidovorax delafieldii (assembly GCF_007993815.1). Lineage (GTDB taxonomy): Bacteria > Pseudomonadota > Gammaproteobacteria > Burkholderiales > Burkholderiaceae_C > Acidovorax > Acidovorax delafieldii. Next base: position 43,440 of record NZ_VJWE01000013.1, on the reverse strand, counting down.
GTCCAGGTCGGTCAGCAGCCGCACCGTGCGGTCGTAATAGGCCGCGCCATCGGGTGTCACGGTCACGCGGCGGGTGGTGCGGTTGAGCAGCTTCACGCGCAGCCGCTCCTCCAGCGCCTGCACATGCTTGGTCACCGTGGCTTTGGGCAGGCTCAGCGAATCCGCTGCCCGGGTAAACGTGCCGGCCTCCACCACCCGCACGAATATGCGCATGGCCTGTATCTGGTCCATGGCTTCTCCTTGAGTCATCAGCACCCAGATTGGGTGCTGAGGAATTCTCACACGGGCGCCCCGGTTTGATTGTTGAGCTTTTGGAAACAGTGCGGTGGTGTTTGACCTGTTTATCAGAAAGGCCCAAGCCACTACATTTCATCCATCGTCAACCGACCTTCCACCTATCCACCTACCTACTGGGTACCTGCCATGCAGCCCGACCGCCCGTCTTCATCCTCTTTGCCCACGCAGCCCGCTGCGGCGCCCGCCAAGGCGTCCGGGGTGGCTGCGTCCGTCTGCACCGATTCCACCATTGAGGTGGCCCAGGGGCAGGACGTGGAAGTGCGCATGTATGGCCGCAAGAAGACCGGTCAGGCGTCCCCGGTGGTCGTGCACTTCCACGGCGGGGCCTTCATGTCGGGCGATCTGGACAACGGCTGCACGGTGGCTTCTCTGCTGGAGAGTGCCGGGGCCGTGGTGGTGTCGGTCGCGTATCCGCTCACGCCCTTTCCGCAGCCGGTGGACACAGGTTACGGTGTGCTCAAGTGGGTGCACAAGCACCGCACCAAGCTCGGCGGGCAGGGCGCCGCCGTGTACCTGGCGGGCGAAGAGGCCGGTGGCAACCTGGCGGCGGCCGTGGCACTGATGGCGCGTGACCAGTCTCACCCCCCGCTGGCCGGGCAGATCCTGCTGTCGCCCATGCTGGACCCCTGTGTGGGCACCGCGTCGCTGCGCGAGGCCACGGGGGACTCCACGGGCTGCAAGTGGACCGAGGGCTGGCGCAACTTTCTGCGCTGCCCGCGCGATGCCGAGCACCCCTATGCGGTGCCTGCCGGTGCGCAGCGCCTGGCGGGGCTGCCCCCCACGCTGATCCTGGTGGGCGACACCGACCCCATGCACGACGAGGCGCTGGCCTACGCGGCCCGGCTGGAGGCTGCCGGCCTGCCGGTCACGCGCCACGTGTTCTCCAAGAACCCGCAGTGGCCTGATGCCCTGCTGCAGACCGGCCCGCACGAATGTCCGTGTGCGGCGGGAGCGCAGGAGCAGTTCCGGCAGTTCTTTGCCTCCACGCGAAGTCCGGTGCCGTCCTGACGACGGCCCCTGACACCTTCTCACACCCCTGACAGCCGCTGACCTCCACCCGGGTGGAGGCAGAGAAACGCGGGCTCGGCGCGAGCCCCATTCCCTTTTTGCATCTTGATTTCCGGCCTGGCGTGCCGGAGGGGAAACGCTTGCCCGGCGTTGCCCGCTCCGCATGTCCTGGAGCCCACGTTAGCCATTCAAACGACACGGAGGAAAGAACACACCATGCATGCACCCCTGACCCCTTTGGCCTGCGGCCGCTGTCACAGCGCACCTGGCCGCACCGTCTTTTGACGGTGGCACGCAGGCCGCCCCGGTGTTTGTCGCCGGGGTATTGACCTTTCCACCGTGTCATTGCCGAGACTGCGTTCCGCCCCCTTTGCATTGACCCCTGCCGAGCGCAGCCCACAGGCGCCAGCGCACGGCAGACAAGTTTCACAGCGTGCTCCACAAGGGCACACCTACTGATCGAAAGTGACCATGAACTTCCCATCCTTCTCCAAGTTCTCCCAGCGCCGCCCCCTGGGTCTGGCCACCCTTGCCACGGCCGTGACGGCCACCGTGGCGGCTGCTGTTCTGGTGTTTCAGGCACCCGTGGCGCAGGCGGATAGCGCCCCCGCAGCACCGCCCGCCATGCCGGTGTCGGTGGCGGCCGTGCTCCAAAAAGACATCGCCCTGTGGGACGAGTTTTCCGGCCGGCTCGAAGCCGTGCAGCGCGTGGACGTGCGCCCGCGCGTCTCGGGCGCCGTGCAGGCCGTGCACTTCCGCGAAGGCTCGCTGGTCAAGCAGGGCGAGCTGCTCGTGACGGTGGACCCCGCCCCTTACGCCGCCGAAGTGGACCGCGCCGAAGCCCAGGTGGTGGCTGCACAGGCCCGCGTGTCGTACACCCGCAGCGAACTGGAGCGCGCCACGCGCCTGCTCGAAGAAAAAGCCATCGCCCAGCGCGAGCACGATGAGCGCCTGAACGCCCAGCGCGAAGCCGATGCCAACCTGCGCGCCGCCCAGGCCGCGCTGCAGACCGCCAAGCTGAACCTGGGCTACACCCAGGTGCGCGCCCCGGTGGCGGGCCGTGTGGGTCGCATCGAAGTCACCGTGGGCAACCTGGTGGCGGCCGGCGCGGGCGCCCCCGTGCTGACCACGCTGGTGTCCGTGAGCCCCATCTACGCGAGCTTCGACACCGACGAGCAGATCGTGGTGAAGGCCCTGGCCGATCTGCAAAGCGGCCAGCGCGGCAATAGCGCCCGCCAGCTCATCGAGCGCATCCCTGTACAGATGGGCACGGGCACCACGGGCGGCACGCCGCACGCCGGTCGCTTGCAGCTCATCGACAACCAGGTCGATGCCAAGAGCGGCACCGTGCGCGTGCGAGCCGTGTTCGACAACGAAGACGGCTCGCTCATCCCCGGTCAGTTTGCCCGCATCCGCATGGGTCAGGCCCGCAACACCCAGGCGCTGCTCATCAACGAGCGCGCCGTGGGAACTGACCAGAACAAGAAGTTCGTGATGGTGGTGGGCGAGGGCAACAAGGCCGAATACCGCGAGGTCACCCTGGGTGCGCCGATTGACGGTCTTCGCGTGGTCACCTCGGGCCTGAAGGCGGGCGAGAACATCGTCGTCAACGGCCTGCAGCGCGTGCGCCCCGGTGCCGTGGTGGCGCCGCAGCCCGTGCCCATGACCGCCAAGGCTGAGATTGCGGGTGATCGCAAGGAAGCCAAGAACAACAGCAAGTCGCCCGCCGCCTGAGCGTGCGAACCAGCGACGCAAGGAATTTGCATCCATGAACCTGTCCCGCTTCTTCATCGACCGCCCCATCTTTGCCGGGGTGCTGTCGGTGCTCATCTTCCTCGGGGGGCTCATCGCATTGCGCGGTCTGCCCATCTCCGAATACCCTGAAGTCGCGCCGCCCTCCGTGGTGGTACGCGCACAGTACCCGGGCGCCAACCCCAAGGTGATCGCCGAGACCGTGGCCACGCCGCTGGAGGAGTCCATCAACGGCGTGGAAGGCATGCTCTACATGGGCAGCCAGGCCACCACCGACGGTGTGATGACGCTGACCGTGACGTTTGCGCTGGGCACCGACCCCGACAAGGCCCAGCAGCTGGTGCAAAACCGCGTCTCGCAGGCCGAGCCGCGCCTGCCCGAGGAAGTGCGCCGCCTGGGCGTCACCACCGTCAAGAGCGCGCCGGACCTGACCATGGTGGTCCACCTGGTCTCGCCCAACAACCGCTACGACATCGACTACCTGCGCAACTACGCCGTGCTCAATGTGAAGGACCGCCTTGCGCGCATCCAGGGCGTGGGCCAGGTGCAGATCTTTGGCGGCGGCGACTACTCCATGCGTGTGTGGCTCGACCCGCAAAAGGTCGCGCAGCGCGGCCTCTCGGCCAGCGACGTGGTGGCCGCCATCCGCGGCCAGAACGTGCAAGCCGCTGCAGGTGTGGTGGGCGCATCGCCCGGCCTGCCTGGCGTGGACTTGCAGCTGTCCATCAACGCGCAGGGCCGCCTGCAGACCGAAGAAGAGTTCGGCGACATCATCGTCAAGACCGGTGCGGATGGTGCGGTGACACGCCTGCGCGACATCGCCCGACTGGAGCTGGGCGCGGCCGACTATTCGCTGCGCTCGCTGCTCAACAACGACCCTGCCGTGGGCATGGGCGTGTTCCAGGCGCCGGGCTCCAACGCGCTCGACATCTCGGCCAACGTGCGCAAGACCATGGACGAGATCCAGAAGAACATGCCCGAAGGCGTGGAGTACCGGATTGCGTACGACCCCACGCAGTTCGTGCGTGCGTCGATCAAGTCCGTGATCCACACGCTGCTCGAAGCCATCGCCCTCGTGGTGCTGGTGGTGATTTTGTTCCTGCAGACCTGGCGCGCGTCCATCATCCCGCTGCTGGCCGTGCCGGTGTCGGTGGTGGGCACGTTCGCGGTGCTGCACCTGCTGGGTTTCTCGATCAACGCACTCTCCCTGTTCGGCCTGGTGCTGGCCATCGGCATCGTGGTGGACGACGCCATCGTGGTGGTGGAGAACGTCGAGCGCAACATCGAGGCGGGCCTGACCCCGCGCGAGGCCACTTACCGCGCCATGCGCGAAGTCTCCGGCCCCATCATTGCCATCGCACTGGTGCTGGTGGCGGTGTTCGTGCCACTGGCTTTCATCAGCGGGCTCACGGGCCAGTTCTATCGCCAGTTCGCGGTGACCATCGCGATCTCCACGGTGATCTCGGCGATCAACTCGCTGACCCTGTCGCCCGCGCTGTCGGCGCTGCTGCTCAAGGGCCACGACGAGCCCAAGGACGCGCTCACGCGCGGCATGGACAAGGTGTTCGGCGGCCTGTTCCGCGGCTTCAATCGCTTGTTCCATCGCGGCTCCGAGGCCTACAGCGGCGGCGTCAAGCGCGTCATCGGCCGCAAGGCGCTGATGTTCGTGATCTACCTTGCGCTGGTGGGCGCCACAGTCGGCCTGTTCAAGATCGTGCCCGGCGGCTTCGTGCCCGCGCAAGACAAGCAGTATCTGATCGGCTTTGCGCAGCTGCCCGACGGCGCCACGCTGGACCGCACCGAGAACGTGATCCGCCGCATGGGTGAGATCATGAAGGAGAACCCGAACGTCGAAGACGCGATCGCCTTCCCCGGCCTGTCGATCAACGGCTTCACCAACAGCTCCAACTCCGGCATCGTGTTCGCCACGCTCAAGCCCTTTGCCGAGCGCACCCGTGCCGACCAGAGCGGCGGTGCGGTGGCAGGCCAGCTGAACCAGGCGTTTGGCAGCATCCAGGACGCGTTCATCGCCATGTTCCCGCCGCCCCCGGTGGCGGGCCTGGGCACCACGGGCGGCTTCAAGCTGCAGATCGAAGACCGTGCCTCGCTGGGCTATGAAGCCATGGACAACGCGGTGAAGGCTTTCATGGCCAAGGCCTACCAGACGCCCGAGCTGGCGGGGTTGTTCACCAGCTGGCAGGTCAACGTGCCGCAGCTGTACGCCAACATCGACCGCACCAAGGCACGCCAGCTCGGCGTGCCCGTGACGGACATCTTCGACACGCTGCAGATCTACCTGGGCAGCCTCTACGCCAACGACTTCAACCAGTTTGGCCGCACCTACAGCGTGCGCGTGCAGGCCGATGCGGCCTACCGCGCGCGGGCTGAAGACGTGGGCCTGCTCAAGGTGCGCTCTGCCACCGGCGAGATGGTGCCACTGTCGGCGCTGATGAAGATGGAGCCGAGCTTCGGCCCCGAACGCGCCATGCGCTACAACGGCTACTTGGCTGCTGATGTGAACGGCGGCCCCGCGCCTGGTTATTCGTCAGGTCAGGCGCAGGCGGCCATCGAGCGCATCGCCAAGGAGACGCTGCCCCAGGGCATCACGTTCGAATGGACCGAGCTGACCTACCAGGAGATCCTGGCCGGCAACTCCGCCGTGCTGGTGTTCCCGCTGGCCATCCTGCTGGTGTTCCTGGTGCTGGCCGCGCAGTACGAGAGCCTGACGCTGCCCATTGCCATCATCCTGATCGTGCCCATGGGCATCCTGGCGGCCATGACCGGGGTGTGGCTGAGCAACGGCGACAACAACGTGTTCACGCAGATCGGGCTCATCGTGCTGGTGGGGCTATCGGCCAAGAACGCCATCCTGATCGTGGAGTTTGCGCGCGAGCTGGAGTTTGCCGGGCGTACCCCCGTGCAGGCCGCCATCGAGGCCAGCCGCCTGCGGCTGCGCCCCATCCTGATGACCTCGCTGGCCTTCGTGATGGGTGTGTTGCCCCTGGTGCTGTCCACCGGCGCGGGCGCCGAAATGCGCAGCGCCATGGGCGTGGCGGTGTTCGCCGGGATGATTGGTGTGACGGCCTTCGGCCTGTTCCTCACGCCCGTGTTCTACGTGCTGTTGCGCAAGCTGGCGGGCAACCGCCCGCTGGTGGAGCATGGCGCGCATGTGGCGCCTATCTCGCACAACACTGGCACTGGTGGCACCGCGCACCCCGTGCTGGCTGCGCCACGCAAGGAGCACGAATGATGCCCTTGACCGCGGTGACAACAACGACCTTTGTGGCCCTAGATGCGCGCTCCACGGTGCACCCGCTGCCGACTGCAACGGGTGCATCGAGCGGGGCAGGAGACCAACCATGACCGATTTGCTATTGAAGAAAAACTCCACCGACGGTGCCCTTGCGGCGCGCAAGCGCAGCCTGCTGGCGCCCCTGGCCGCCGCCCTGGTGCTGGCCGGTTGCATGACGCAGCCCGTGGCCCCCGCGCCGCATGCGGGTGTGCCCGTGCCCGCCAGCTTCACGGCAGGGGGCGGCGCGCTGCCCACGGCCCCCTGGACGGTGGCCGCCCCCGCCGAGGCACAGCCCCGCGGCGAGTGGTGGCTGGGCTTTCAAGACCCGGTGCTGGCCGACCTGGTATTGCGCGCGGGCCAGGCCAACACCAGCATCCAGCAGGCCGCCGCGCGGCTGGCCGAGGCGCGCTCGCTGCTGCGCTCTGCCGATGCCGCGCGCTCGGTGCAAGTGGGCGCCTCGGCCGGTGTGACACGCCAGGCAGGCGCTGCCACCACGGGCAGCGCAACACCTGCCACGCTGGGTACAGCGGGGCTCAATGCATCGTACGAGCTGGACCTGTTCGGCCGCCTCTCGCAAACCAGTGACGCCGCGCGGCTGGACGCCGACGCGCGCGAAGCCCTGCTGCAAAGCACGCGCCTCATGGTGCAAGCCGACGTGGCGCAAACCTATCTGCAGCTGCGCGCGGTGCAAGCCGAGCAGGTGCTGGTGCAAGAGAGCCTGGCCGCGTACCAGGACACGCTGCGCCTGACGCAGCGCCGCCTGCAGGCTGGCGATGTGGCCGAGCTGGACGTGGCCCGTGTGCAGACCGAGGTGGCGGCCACCGAGTCCGACGCGCTGGCCTTGCAGCGCCAGCAGGCCCTGCTCACCAACGCGCTGGCCGTGCTGGCGGGCGAGGTGGCCAGCGGTTTTGTGCTGCCGCCCGCGACGGGCGACGCCGCGTTGCCGGTGATTCCGCCGGGTGTGCCCGGCACGGTGCTGGCGCGTCGTCCCGATGTGTCAGCCGCGCAAACTGCCGTGCTGGCCGCGCAAGCGCGCGTGGGCGTGGCGCAGAAGGCGTGGTTCCCGGCCGTCACGCTCACGGGCAATGCGGGGCATGCGTCGCCCGAGCTGGGCGATCTGTTCAAGTGGTCGGCCCGTGCCTGGGGCGTGAGCGCGCTGCTGTCGCTGCCGATCTTTGACGGCGGCCAGCGCGATGCGCAGATCGAGGGCGCGAAGGCGCGCCTCGAGGCTGCGCTGGCGGACCACCGGGGGCAGGTGCTCAATGCGTTTCGTGACGTGGAGGATCAGCTGACCTCGCTGCGCCTGCTCTCCGGCCAAGCCGAGGCGCAGGGGCGGGCGGTGACGGCCGCGCGGCGGGCCACGCAGTTGTCGGATGTGCGGTATCGCAATGGGTTGGTGAGCCAGCTGGAGTTGCTGGACGCGCGCCGCAGCGAGTTGCGCAATCGGCGGCAGGAGCTGCAGGTGCGGACGGCGCAGTATGTGGCGACGGTGGGGTTGATTCGGGCGCTCGGAGGAGGGTGGGGGGATCAGCCTGCGGTGAGGGTGGCGGCTGTGCCGCAGTAGTTTTTGAGCGGTTTGGGCTGCCTGCGCTAGTGGAACATGCCTAGGTAGCTATTCTTTTTGTAGTGTGCTGCTTGCTTGTTTCTCTTTTGAACTGCGTGTGCCTACGCTGCGGTGCGTTGATTTGACCGCATGCCTGGCTTGAGGGCGGAGGCCGGGAGTCGCCCGGCGAGCGAGTAACTTTCTTTTGCTTCGCCAAAAGAAAGTCACCAAAGAAAAGGCGACCCCCAGTCTGCGACCCCTGCGCTGCGCTTCGGGGCAGACCTGCGTCGAGTCGGTTGCGGGGTGCGCCGTGGAACTCGCTTTGCGCTGCGCGCGCCGCTCGGACAGCCACGGCGAGCCAGTTCACGAAGCATGGGCGCTTCGACGCCCATGCTCACCCCACAACCGCCCCGCCGCAGGCGCAGCCAGCAGGGGTGAGGAGCCGAACATCCAACAGCCGAACAGCCGAACAGCCACACGGGCCATCACTGCGCTCGGCCCAGCTTTCGCAGCGCGTGGCGCTTGCGCCCGCGATTCGGGGCCGAGCGCAGCGATGGCCCGTGTGGATGTTCTGCTCCCCGTGCCCCTGTGGATGCGCCGAGGAGCGCAGGGTTTGGCGGATCAGGGCTCGCGTGTGTTTGAGCGACGCGCAGCGGCGCGAGTTGAGCGAGACCCCGCCAAACCCGAGCACCGCAGGTTGCCCCGTAGCGAAGCGCAGGGGACGCAGACAGTGGGGTCGCCCTTTCTTTGGTTCCTTTCTTTCGGCGACGCGAAAGAAAGGGACTCGCATGCCGGGCGACTCCCGGCCTCTGCCCTCAACCCAGGCATGCGGCCCAATCAGCACACTCCACCAGACACTACAAAATCAATAGCTACCGCCGCATATCCCACTAGCGCCTGCGGCCAAAAAAGCTCAAAAACCTCAAATCACCCCTTCAGCCACCCCCGCAATCTCCCCACCCCTTCCTCCAACCTCCCGAGATCCTGACTCGCAAAACACCACCGCAACCACCCCGACGCCTCTCCCCCAAACGCGCTGCCGGGAGCCAACCCCAGCCCCGCCTCCCGTACCAACCGCTTGGCCAGCGGCAAACACTCGTCATGCCCGTCGATGTGGAAGAACGCATACATGCCCCCACGTGGCGTGGCCACCGACACTCCCGGCACCTCGGCCAGCAGCGGCACCAGCGTGTCGCGGCAGTTGCGTAGATGGTTCACCAGCGCGGGCGTCACCTCCTCCGTGCGCTGCAGCGCCACCGTGGCTCCGCGCTGCACAAACACCGGCGCGCATGAGGTGTTGAACTCGATCAGCTTGCCCACCGCCTGGGTGAGTGACGGCGGCAACACCAGCCACCCAAGGCGCCAGCCGGTCATCAAAAAGCTCTTGGAAAAGCTGTGCGTCACGATCAGCCGGTCCTCGGGCTCGGCCACGTCGAGAAAACTGGGCGCCGCGCCATTGGCCGTGTCACCCGCGTAGTACAGCCGCTCATACACCTCGTCCGCCAAAATCCACGTGCCCGTGCGGCGGCAGTGCGCCAGGATGGTGGCTTGCTCCTCGCGCGTCAGCGTCCAGCCCGTGGGGTTGTTGGGTGCGTTGACGACCAGCAGGCGCGTGCCGCGTGTGATGGCGGCCAGCAGCGCATCCATGTCCAGGCGCCATGCGCCGTGCACGTCGGCCACCAGTGGCACAGTGCGCACCTGCGCCCCCAGAATGCGCGGCTGCGCCACCAGGTTGGGCCACACGGGCGTCACCAGCACCACTTCGTCGCCCGCGTCCACCAGGGTCTGCACGGCCACCATCAGGCCGTTCACACCGCCGGACGTCACTGCGATGCGGTCGAACCACGCATCGGTGTGCTGCTGCGGGTGCAGGCCGTGCATGTAGCCTGCAATCGCGTGGCGCAGTTCGGGCAGGCCCAGGTTGTGGGCATAAAAGGTCTCGCCCTTTTGCAGCGACGCAATGGCCGCGTCGCGGATGAAATCCGGCGTTACCTCGTCGCTCTCGCCGAACCAGAACTTCAGCACATCGCTGCGCCCCAGGCCTTCGTTGGCCACTTCGCGGATGCGCGACTCTTCGAGGCTTTGGACTACTTCTCGCATGCAATCTCCTTGCGTCAACAACTCTCCCATCATCGCAGCGATTCTTCAACCTGCTGATGTCGTCACGTAACACGGAAGGCCGCGGAGCAGGCTTCGCCTAGCCACTGGCGTTGTCCCCCGGTGGGGAAAGGCGACGAAGGCGACTCAGGGGGATTTCATCGCTGCAGGCGTATAGTCGTTTTTTTGATTTTTTTGGCTGACCCCAACGCTCATGACCTATCCAAACACCCAGCTCTTCATCGCAGGCCAGTGGCAAGACGCCGCCGAAGGCAAGACCCTTGCCGTGTTCAACCCCGCCACGGGCAAAGAAATTGGCCGTGTGGCCCATGCCACCAAGGTGGACCTGGACCGCGCGCTGGACGCCGCACAAAAGGGCTTTGAAGCCTGGCGCGACATGCCCGCCGCTGAGCGTGCCAAGACCATGCGCCGCGCCGCTGCACTGATGCGCGAGCGCGCCGAGGCCATCGCCGCCATCATGGTGCAAGAGCAGGGCAAGCCCCTGGCCGAAGCCAAGGTCGAGACCATGGCGTCCGCCGACATCATCGAATGGTTTGCCGACGAGTCGCTGCGTGTGTACGGCCGCATCGTGCCCTCGCGTAATCTCAAGGCCACGCAGATGGTGCTGAAGGACCCGGTGGGGCCCGTGGCTGCGTTCACGCCGTGGAACTTCCCCATCAACCAGGTGGTGCGCAAACTGGCCGCCGCGCTGGGCGCAGGCTGCTCCATCCTGGTCAAGGCACCCGAAGAAACCCCCGCCAGCCCGGCCGAGCTGATCCGCGCGTTTGCCGATGCGGGCGTGCCTGCAGGCACCGTGGGCCTGGTCTATGGCGACCCGGCGGAAATCTCCAACTACCTGATCCCGCACCCCGTCATCCGCAAGGTCACGTTCACGGGTTCCACGCCCGTGGGCAAGCAACTGGCTGCGCTGGCCGGCAAGCACATGAAGCGCTTGACGATGGAACTGGGCGGCCACGCACCGGTGATCGTCGCGGAAGACGCCGACCTCGAACTCGCCATCAAGATCGGCAGCGGCGCCAAGTTCCGCAACGCAGGCCAGGTCTGCATCTCGCCCACGCGCTATCTGGTGCACGAAAGCATCCGTGCCGACTTCGTGGCTGCCTTCGCCAAGTACGCGCAGGGCCTGAAGGTGGGCGATGGCCTCACGGCCGGCACGCAGATGGGCCCGTTGGCCAACCCGCGTCGCATTACCGCCATGGCCGACTTGTTGGCCGATGCGGTACAGCAGGGCGCCAAGGTGCTGGCCGGTGGCGAGCGCATCGGCACCGAAGGCAACTTCTTCCAGCCCACCGTGCTGAACGACGTGCCCCTGTCGGCCCGCATCGTGAACGAAGAGCCCTTTGGCCCCGTGGCTGCCGTGCGTGGCTTCACCCAAATCGAAGACGCCATTGCCGAGGCCAACAGCCTGCCGTTTGGTCTGGCCGGTTATGCCTTCACTTCGTCGCTGAAGAACGCTCATTTGCTGGCGCAGCGCTTGGAAGTCGGCATGCTCTGGATCAACCAGGCCGCCGCACCTGCAGCCGAGCTGCCGTTTGGTGGCCTGAAGGATTCGGGCTACGGCTCCGAGGGTGGCCCCGAGGCCATCGAGGCGCACCTGAACACGCGCCTGGTGTCGATCATGAACGTGTGAGGGTGACCATCGCGTTTTTTGAACAGGTTCTCAGCGCGGTAGTCGCAGGCCCCCGGTGCCATGGGCATCGGGGGCCTTTCTGCTTTCTGAAGACTGCGCTGGGGCGGCGCAATGGTGCCGCGCTGGCACACGGCATGGGTAGCGGTGCGTCGGCGCGCACTGCTTTCAGGAGAGCCTAGTCCATGTTCTCCACGCGCTACCTTGCCCTCATCTTGGCCCCAGCCTGCGTATGCCCCAACTGGGCTGGCATGGACAAGGAAGGCTCCAGCCAGCGGCCCGGACTGTTCTGTGCCTAGCTGTCCCCGGACGATGGCCCGGTGTGGGCGCATTTTGAGAACCCCGCGCACCATGCCGCAAATGGTGCGGCACTGCCATACCGGCGCGCCGGTGTTTGCGCTGCAGGCAGGCACCCGCTACCAGTGCAAGGCAGCATCACCACAGAAGTCCGCCGGCCAGGAAGAACCCTACACCGCAGGGCTGACCATGCAAGCAGCCGAGGCTTCCAATCGCCCGATTCCACTCCAACCCTTCGGGCAAGTACTTGTGCAACTCCAAAAAGACTTTGACCAGGTTCTTAGTGTCGGAGGGGTGTGACGGCTGGTGCGTGTCGCTCTGGGGCCTGACGGGCGGGCTGCGGCAGCTGGGGCGGTTTGGCGGGCATTGAGATTCCTGGTGCGCTTCGTGCGCACCGTACAGTGTTTGCAATGGGGCGCTGATGGCCGGACGCTGGCCAGAGCGCGCCGTGATTCAAAGCACTTGTGTGGTGAACCGTGGCTGGTGCCTGACACCTGTCAACACCGTGTGGGTGACTTCGGCCCGGTCGATATACAAGCCACTCAAATCGTCGAAAACCACGTGCCTGCTGGCGGTTTTGCCCGAGACTGAAAGCGCGCAAAACGCCAGCTAGGGCTGTTGCATACCGGTTATCGCGGTATCTGCTCATGGATGGCATGAACACCAGATGCCTAGAGCACCTGGTTGCAATCGTATGCCCGGGAGGTCACATCAAAAGAGATTTTGAGTGCTGACTATTTATTCAGCAAGGCTGTGAGCGAGTGATTTTGCAAGAAAAGGTGCTGTGGAGTATTTTCCAGTGTCTACTGAAAAATAGCGGCCATGTCGTGTGATGCCATAGTCTGATCGGCGATGAAGCGTGGATTTCGGATCCGAGAGCAAACCCTGGCCAGCAGCAAAAACCCAGCCACCTTCCAGATAAATGTATTCGGCTTGTTCGCGAACCTGGGCTGCCCACGGCAACAATGACTCCAGATTTTGGAAGATGGAATCCTTCAGTGCCTGCGAATCGGAAACGGCCGACTCTTTGATATCCGGTGGCAAGACGTCTGAACTATCTACCCGCAAACCATCGGGATACCAAGAGAGATAAAAATCACGTCCATTGTAATTTTTGATGTCTCCGAAAGGTCCCGTGGCAATAACGGCACAAGGTGTGTTTACTGTTGTTCTTGTGCGTACGAATAGCGACTGGCGGTATCGATTCGACCAAGTCCCCGTCGGTTCTATTCCAGCGGTCTGGTCTATCGCCATGCGGCCCTGCCAGAGCGAGTTGATCACATAGTCATAAGGGCCAAACGTGCCTTCAGATGTTTCTATGCTCCAGGTACCTTCGGCGCTGTCTCCCGTGGGGTGGGCTGCTGTAATACGGACCTCCATCAAAAGCTCAATGAGTTTTTCTTCCGCCAAAGCGGATATGAATTTTTCGGCCACCCAATTGGTCTCTACAGAGCGCTCTGGGGCGCGAAGCCCCGCAACAATGTCTGGAGAAGATGTCAAGTTGGCAAGTTGGGAGGAGTTCAGTCGTTGAACCCTGCAATCGGATACATCAGCTAAATACCGTTTTGCATCTGGATGCGCTCGCACCCGTTCAACAACTTTCTCCATGTACGTCATCATTTCTGATGCCGATGTTACTGAATCGCGATGGCACAAATACAGGTCGTCTTCGCTTGTGATGGCTGGAGCAAGTGAAGTGCCGACCAATTCTTCGATCAGAGGGCGAAAATTGAGCCCTCCAGGAATGACATGGCTTGCGGTGCGTAAAGATGGATCCGCACTGTAGATAAAGCCCAGATGGATCTTTCCTTCGTTCCATCGACTTGCCGCACTGAAAGGATGTTTCTCTTTGTCAAATATGGATACGTGAAATCCTTTGCGGGCGAGAAAGATCGCGGTGGAGCAGCCCATGATCCCTGCTCCGAGTACCGCAATGCGTAACGGTTTTTTCATGTTTGTTTAATTCCAGTTATTCACATATGACGCGGGATCATATTTCTCACTGGCCATTACCAAGAGTACAGAGTCCGATGCAACGTATGTCTGGCGGCACCACACTCCACTGCCTAGGAGCAGACCTGGCCCTGTAGGTATCAGCGCAGTATTTACTTCTTCTGGCCCTGTTCTTAGCACGAGTTCAATTTTCCCTTGAAGGCAGATCAATAGTTGCTGCCCCGTCCGATGGCCGTGCTCGCCGCGTATGGCTCCGGCGGGTACGTTTGTTACCGTGAATACCCGGCGAGGCCGGAAAGGAAGATCGTCGAAATCGATTGGTAGTAAATTGCCGCGTTCATCAGCATGAACGGGAAGATCAATCAAGCGGGCGCGCCCCTCAAACCAAGAGTGATGCGAAAAGTCAGCGCTGGTATTTATGATTTCCCTCACTTTCTAAGTCTGGCTTGTGTTGGAGGAGCCATCTCGCCATCGGACCGGTCAAGATGAGTTTCTGTTCGCTGGTTAGGTCTGAGATCCAGATTTCTCGCATTATTGCTGCATGAACCTCAAAAAATTGCCGTTGAGAAAATTTCCAGCTTCGAGATAGGCTGTCAGGTTTGTAGTACTTGTAGCATAGGGTTTCTGGTATTCGTGCGAACTCACCGAGCAGGCTCATGTGAAACAACCATGGCCAGTCTGCCGAAAATTCGCCCGCCCGGTGGGACTTGAGTCCCTGAATTCGACGTGCAGGCTCCAAGCGAAATAAACCTCGATTGGGTACCCACCATTTGTTGTCTCCCCGCATCATGATGAACCCTCTCTGCACGGGGTCGTGCACGCCTTCAATCTCTTCAAATATCCACTGCTCTTGAGATTCGTCGGTGTTGGTTAAGAGAACGTCGGAATAGCTCAATACAACTTCTGGCCGGCTGTCAAGTATGTTGACCAGCTTTTCGATATAAGCTGAATTTAATATGTCATCGTGAAATGCAAACAAAACATAATCTGAATTGGCTTGGTTGAGTAAAAAATTGCAATTGCCTACATACCCCAGCCGTTCCTGCTGTCGTATCACCCTGAAGCGTGGATCATTGTGGGCATGGGCTGCACAGATTTCATAGGTCGAGTCATCGCATTTGTCCACTGAGATAATGATCTCAAGAGGGGCATAGGTTTGGGCCGACAGACAGTCAAGAGTCGCCTGAATAAAGCCTGCGGATTGCCATGCGGGAACCAGTGCGGTGACCTTCGATGGCTTTTTATGGGAGTCCATATGATTGAGAAAGTGATTTTTATTGCCAGCGCAGCAGGAGCCGGAAGGCCCGCATGGTCGAGAGCTTTCCTTGCTCTGTCGTGAAAATTTTTTCCCATACACGAAGGTATTTTTCGTGCAAGCAAATACTGCGCCGACGGCTGGGAAGATACCAGTTCAAACCCGCACGGCGTGTCTATCTGTAACCGCATTGGGCATGCAGGGCTGGCACGGAAACGCTCGGTGGATTGGATGCGCAAGGCGTTGATTGCGCAAGAAAAAAACCCCGCACCTCAAAGAAGTGCGGGGTAATTGGCTGTGTGCCTGCCCTCCCACCAGTCAGGGCAGCAGCGTGTGGGGCGCTATCAGAAGTTGTGGCGCACGCCCACGGCGAAGGAGCTGAAGTCGTTACCCGGAGCCGACACGCCGTAGGTGGCAGCCTGGCTGTTGTTGATGCGGGTGTAGTACGTGTAGATCTTGGTGCGCTTGCTCAGGTTGTAGTTGTAGCCCAGCGTGTACTGGGTGGCGGCGCTGTTGGACACGTTGGAGTAGTTGCCGGCACGGCCCACGTTCACGTGGAACTCGGACACGCCCATGATGTAGGCGGCCGACAGGCGCAGGTTGGTGCGGTTGCCGCCGTTGGCGATGAACACGTTCTTGTCGCGTTGCACGTAGGCGCCCATCACGAAGGGACCGGTGGAGTACGAAGCGCGCACTGCGAACTGGTTCTGGTCGCCCAGCTTGGAGTAACCAGCGCCCAGGCCCAGCTTGCCGATTTCGTAGTTGGCAGCCAGGTCCATGCTGTTCTTGCCGCCGGTGCCGCTGGGCTGCTCGTGCTGGGCCCAGCCGGCTTCGAACGTTGCGCCGCCCAGGCTGGGGGTGCGGTAAGCGATCTTGTTGATGTCGCGGGCGGGGTAGGCGTACAGGGCGTCAGCCGACGAGCCGGTGTCGTGGTTGTGGTTGCTGATGAAGTCGGCCGTGGCGTAGTACGACTCGGACGTGAAGTTGCCCAGGCGAACCATGCCGAAGCCGCCGGACAGGTTCACTTCGCTCTGGCGGGCAAAAATGCCGCGCGAGTCGGAAGCGCCGGAGCTGGAGTCAAAGCCGCTTTCGAGCTGGAAGCCAGCCATCAGGCCGCCGCCGAGGTCTTCCTGGCCCTTGAAGCCAAAGCGGGAGGAGTTGTTGAACAGGCCGGTCTTGGAGACATCGCCGTCTTTTTGGTGTTCAAAGCTGGTGTTGACCCGGCCGTACAGGGTGACGCTGCTCTGTGCAAAGGCAGCAGACGTACCCACCAGGGCCAGCGCGGCGAGGGCGCAGCGGTTCAATGTTTTCATTCGCGAGGTTCCTTAAATCAAATTTTGTTTGATGACAAATAATCACCGGCCAAAAACGCACAGGGGTGATGCCTTCGGGCCGCCGCTACAAGCAAGTTTGGTGCCTGTGGTGATGTGATCGTTGCACTTTGCAACGGAAGGGGATGCTACTGGCCGCCGTGATTGGCCGCCAGCGGGGTAAACACCTTTTTGTCATCCAAATGTCGTTGCGGCGCAACATGGTTCTGGTAGGGCATGCCAGAACCGACCCGGGGCGTAGCCTGGCACCCCCTCCAAGGTCGCGAATGCAGCGCAAGCCCCGCGCGGGCTTAAGCGCTGAAGGGCGGCTTGTGGGGGTTCGTGGAGTGGGCGACGACCCCTTGAGGGATCGTCAACGGGCCCCTAGAACCGGTAGGTCGAGGTCAGCGTGTAGGTGCGCGCCTGTCCGTAGAAACAATCCCCGCGTGCCAGGCACTGGGTGATGTGCACCTTGTCGGTCAGGTTGACCACGTTGAGGGCCACGCGCCAGTCGCCAGCGTCGTAGGCCAGCATGGCATCGGCCAGGGTGGCGGCAGGGGTGCTGATGACGCTGGTGCCGCTCCATTGGGAGCCGGTGTAGCGCACGCCAGCGCCCACCACCCAGCCGCCACGTCCCTGCGCTGCAAAGCGGTGGCTCAGCCAGGCCGACGCGGTGTGCCGGGGCACGCTGGCCACGGGCTGGCCCTGGTCGCCTGCGTTGCTGCGGCTGATTTGGGCGTCGGTGAAGGCGTAGCCCACCGTGAAGTCCCACTGGCGCGCCAGGCTGGCCTGCACCTCCGCCTCGAAACCGTTGACCTTTACTTCGCCGATCTGCAGGCTGTTGAGCGGGTTGCCGGGGTCGGTGGTCTTGCGGTTCTTCTCGCGCAGGGTGTACACAGCGGCAAACGCACTGATGCCCTGGCCTGGCGGCTGCCACTTCACGCCGGCCTCCCACTGTTCACCGCGCTGGGGTTTGTAGGGGGTGCCGTACGCGTCGAGCCCACCCAGGGGCTGGAACGATTCGGAGTAGCCCACATACGGCGCCCAGCCGCCATCCATCTGGTACGTGACGCCTGCGCGTTTGGTCCAGGCCTTGTCGTCCACGGCAGCGGCAGGGCGGCCTTCGGTATCGGTCTGCACACTGTCGTGGCGCAGGCCCAGCGTGGCCGTCCAGCGGCCCCATTGGATCTGGTCTTGCGCGTAGAACCCCAGCTGCTTTTGCACCACGCTGGGCTGGCGCACCAGCTGCGCCGAAGTGGGTGGCGTGAAGTTGCCGTACACGGGGTTGTACACGTCGATGGACGACGCCACCGCTCGCCATGCCTGCTGGCCGGTGTGGTTGCGCTGCACGTCCAGGCCTGCGAGCACTGTGTGCGCGGTACTGCCCGCCTGCAGCTTGCCTTCGAGCTGCGTGTCGATGAGCAGCATGCGGCCGGTGTTGAGGTTCCACACCGCATCGCGCACCAGCGTGCGGTTGTCGCTGTTGAACACGGGGCGCGCAGGGCGGCCGGTCCCAGCGTTGGCGGTGAAGCTGGTGTAGATGGTGCGATAGTCCACCTCGCTCACGGTGCGGCGCAGGTTCTGGCGCACTGTCCAGTCGCTGTTCAGACGGTGGCTGAACAGGTAGCCCCAGGAGTTGTTGCTGGTGTCGTACGCGTCCCAGCCCGGCTCGCTGATGAAGGTGTTGCGCGGAATCTGTCCGTACTGGCTGGGCAGCTGCGTGCCTTGCCACGGGAAGAAGCCAATGAGCGAGCCGCTTTGGTCCTTCTGGTGCAGCGCCTGCAGCGTCAGCGACATGTCGGCATTGGGTTTCCAGGTGAGCGATGGCGCAAACACCACGCGGTTGTCGTCCACATGGTCCACCTGCGTACCGCTGTCGCGGCCCACGGCCACCAGGCGGTAGAGCCACTGGCCGTCCTGGTCGAGTGCGCCCGTCAGGTCGGCGGCGATCTGCTTGCGTGCGTTGTTGCCCAGCTGCACCTGCACCTCGCGCAGGGTGTCTGCCTGCGGGCGTTTGCTAGTCAGGTTGAGCACGCCGCCCACGCTGCCTTGGCCGTACAGCACGGAGGTGGGGCCGCGCAGAAACTCCACACGTTCCAGCGTGTACGGGTCCGGCCGGCTGGTGTTGTAGGTGCCGTAGGTGCGCAGCAGGCCGTCCTGGTACTGGCTCACCGTGCCGCCGCGTGCGGCAAAGCTGTCCACGCGGCTGTCGAAATAGTTGGACACCGCGCCCGCGGTGTATGCCGTCACCTGCCGCAGCGTCTGGACGCCCTGGGCTTCCATCTGGTCGCGGGTGATCACGCTGATGGCCTGCGGCGTTTCGATGAGTGGGGTGTCGGTCTTGGTGGCGCTGAGCGCACGCTGGGCCACAAAGCCGGTGACGGGCGCGGTGGGGTTCTCCTGCCCCGCGCCCGAAGAGACGGTGACAGGGGCCAGCGTGGTCTCGGCCGTGGTGGTCGGAGTGGTTTGTGCATGGGCAGCGGCGCTGCACAGCAGCAGCAGAGCGGCCTGTGCCACCGCGGTGCGCGGCGCGCGGCATGCGCGCGAATTGGATGCGGAAGGATGCATGATTTGCTATTAATTAGATAGCTACTTGGGCATATTCGACTAGCGCAAGCGGCCGTTTTGGCTTGAAATGGGCGCCGCTCAGCGTCCCGCAGGGGCGGGAGTGGCCGCTGGGGGCAGGGACGGCGACGGCATGCCGTCGGCCAGCACAAAGCTCAGCGTGGTCACGTAGCTGGCTTCGCCGTACGGTGCGCCATGTGCCTCACCCGGCGTCTTGTCGCTGTGCTTCACCTCGGCCACGTACTGGCCCTTCCAGGGGGTGACGAAGGTCACTGTGCCGTCTTCACCGGCCTCGGCCTCGCGCGTCCAGCCCGAGGGTGCGGCCAGCTGCACCTTGGCCTTGGGCAGCGGTGCACCCTGATAGACCACTTTCAGCTCACCGGGCTTACCGGTGGGCACAAGGTCCAGCGGGGCGGTGGGGCCCACGGGCTTGGCCAGACTGGCCACCCAGCGGGCCGAGGGCTGCCAGTACATCGCGGGCAGGTTGCGCTTGCTGCGGTCGATCAGCGGGTAGGTGGCGGTGGCAAACAGGGTGTCGGGCGTGCCGGCGGCGGGGTAGACAAAAGCGTCCTTGCCCAGTTGGCCTTCCACACGCTGGGCGGCGGCGCCCGTGCGTTGCTGCTCGAGCACGGGCACACCCTTGAACTGGTCCAACCGGCCGGGCGAATTCTCGCGCAGGTTGTCGTTGAACTCCCCGAAGTGCAGGCGCGCCTGACCCCCGGCGTTTTCCAGCCACACCTGGTGCGCGTGGACAGGGGCCAGTGCGGTCACGCTGGCGATGGTCAGCGCGGCAGCCAGCCAAGGGCGTGGGAAGGTGGGAGCACAAGACATGGATATTTCCTCTCTTTGGTTTGGGATTCGGGAACGCCGCCATAAAGCGCAGAGCGCAGCCCGCCGCACCACCTCCAGGGTGGGTGCAGCAAAGCTCACTTCTTGATAGCTGCCTGCGCTTTTGGGATAAGCGCTGGGTGGCTTTTTGATCTGAACGTTGCAGCGCCCGGCTCACACCGGACGACAGCGCAGATCGTTGGGCCGTGGGGCCCGCTTCAGCGACCGCCATGAGGTCGTCACGACAGCCGCCGGAAAACGCTCACAACGCTGCGCTCGCGCGCGGGTTCTTTGCTGGGGGAGTCGGCACCGGTGCGCGCGGCCGGCCGTACCAGCCCATCACCCCCACGGGGATGCCCAGCGCCACCCACGACCACCAGTCGCCCCAGGTGTCGGACACCAGGGCCGTGAGCAGCCCGGTGGTGGTGAGCACACCCATCGTGATGGGCCCGCCCCACAGGGCCCAGAAAGGGCTGCGCTTTTTCATGCGGCCCCCTCGGTGGAGCGCGCGGCGCCCGATGTGGGTAATGCGCCGCCAGCCAAGTGAGCGGTGGCGCTGCCCACGGTTGGTGTTGTGGGGCTTGCTGTCTGCACGCCCTTGCGCAGCCACAGATACAGCCCGCTGCCCAGCACCACGATGGTGGCGATGTCGAGCAGCGCCCAGAGGATCTTCATCGGCACGCCGCCGTAGTCGCCAAAGTGCAGCGGCTGCGACACGAGCAGCGCCGTCAGGTACCACGGCAGCGTGGGCGATGCGGTGACCTGCGCTGTGCGCGCGTCCACCAGCACGGGCTTGAGCAGGCGCGAGGTGAGCGGCTCGTTGCCGCGCAGGAAAAACGTGTTGTGGTGCGGGCTGGAGAATGCCGTGCCCGGGAACGCAATGAACGACAGCTTGGTGCCCGGCGCCTGGGCCTGCGCCACCTCCAGCGCTTGCTGCAGCGGCCCGCGCTCTGCGGCGGGCACGATGGGCCGGCCCTCATAGGGCTTGAGCAGCACCGACAACTGGTCGTACTGCCAGTACTTGATGAGCAGATCGGCCCACGTGTTGATCATGCCCGTGCCACCCACCACGAAGGCCCACACCAGCGTGACGATGCCCAGCAGGTTGTGCAGGTCGAGCCACTTCACCCGCGTGGACCGATCCCGCCGCACCTCACCAAACGCCAGCTTGCGCATGTACGGCGCATACAACACCACGCCGGTGACGATGGCCACCAGCAGCAGCAAGCCCATGAAGCCCAGAAACAGCTTGCCCGGCAGCCCCGCGAACAGGTCCACATGCAGCTTGAACATCACGTACATGAAGCCTTCGTCAAACCGTGGCTGCGCCAGCACCTGGGCCGTGCGGGCATCCACCGCCACTGAGCGGAAGTCATCGGTGGGCGCCGGGGTGGGCGTGAGCGTGACGAACCAGACGTTGTCATCGTCCTCCGCATGCGACGCGAACTGCACCACTCGCTCGGGGTGCAGCGCCTTTGCCGTGGCCAACACCTGGTCGAGGCTGGCGCGCGGCGTGTTGGCGGGCATGGCGGGCGCCTCGACCTCGGTGCCCAGCAGGTGGCCAATTTCGTGGTGAAAGATCAGCGGCAGGCCGGTGATGCACAGCAGCAGCATGAAGACGGTGCACACCAGGCTGGACCATTTGTGGGTCCAGCTCCAGCGGCGCAGGGCGGTGGGGCTCAGCATGGGATGAGAACCTTGTTGAGCGATTTGCTACCGCAAGGGCTTTGAGTTTCAAAGCGCTGCGCACGCACGCACTGAAGAGCCAGACGCAAAGCGCCGGCCATGCCGGAAGGATCAGAGAGAAAGGAGTGTTTCAAGCCAGGCAACCCGAATGCATCTGATGACGGAGGGAGCTGGCTGCAGCCGAGAGAAAGGGCTTTGGCTTGCGGTAACCAAATTTTATCCCGTAAATGCGAATGATTCCCGATCAGATGCTGTGATTTTGCGAATTTGGCTTCTGCGTGACAGTATCGATCTCTAATTGATAAAAAAAATTGACGAAAATGATAAATTCATTAAAAATTGAATCACATCAATGAACAAGGTGATATGCCGTGAACCGCAACCGAATGACCGTCCGTAGAAAACTGAGTCTGGCCTTCGGCCTGATGGTGACCCTGATCCTGCTGGTGGCGGGGCTCGCCATCTATGACATGACAAAGCAGAAGGACCTGTTCCACGACTACGTCACCGGCATCAATGCCCGCGCCCATCTGGCGAAAGACGTGCAGTCGGCCGTCAACCGGCGTGCCATTGCGGCGCGTAACCTGGTGATAGTCACCTCGGAATCAGAACGCGCGGCTGAGAAGCTCGCGGTGAGCAAAGCCCATGCTGATGTTCAGGACCGGTTGGCTCGACTGAAAGAAATGGCGGCGGCAGGCCATGTGCCAGCGCCCATCAAGGCGCTTGTGGACGACATCGACAAGATCGAACACGCCTACAGCCCTGTGGCTTTGAAGATCGTGGATCTGGCGCTGAATGGCCAGCGGGATGAGGCCATCACCATGATCAACGAGAAGTGCCGCCCTCTGCTGGCCGCGCTGGTCTCCAAGACCAATGAATACCAGGCTGTCACCGACGAGCGATCAGGCCAGCTTGTGCAGCAATCTGAGTCGGACATGGCCGCGCAGCACACCTACTTGGTGGCCCTTGCTTTGGTGGCAGCATTGGTGGCTCTGATCTCCGGCTACCTGATCACACGCAGCCTGTCCCGTGCGCTGGGGGCCGAGCCCGATGTGCTCAGCGATGCAGCACGCCGCGTGGCGGACGGGGATCTGTCGAAAATGGATGGGGCCGACAGTGCCATCCAGGGAAGCGTGCTGGCTTCTCTGAGCGCGATGCAGCAGAACCTGGCGGACATCGTTGCCAAGGTGCGCGGTGCGTCGGATTCGATCGCCATGGGCACTTCGGAAATCGCACGTGGAAATATCGACCTGAGCCACCGTACCGAAGAGCAGGCCAGCGCCCTGCAGCAGACGGCCGCCACCATGGAGCAGTTCAGCACCACGGTACTCAACAACGCAGAGAACGCCAAGGTGGCAGACCAGTTGGCCATGAACGCAACCACCGTGGCCACCCAGGGCGGCAAAGTGGTATCGCAGGTGGTGGACACCATGCGGGGTATCAATGACAGCTCACGCAGGATTTCCGACATCATCGGCGTGATTGACGGCATTGCCTTTCAAACGAACATCCTGGCGCTGAACGCTGCTGTTGAGGCCGCGCGGGCGGGTGAACAAGGGCGCGGGTTTGCCGTGGTGGCCACCGAGGTGCGCAACCTTGCGCAACGCAGTGCCACGGCCGCCAAGGAGATCAAGGCATTGATCAGCGAAAGCGTGGAAAAGGTGGTTGCCGGTACCCAGCTGGTGGATCAGGCGGGCCAGACCATGGACGAGGTGGTGGGCGCAATCCAGCGTGTGACGGAGGTTGTGGGGCAGATTAGCGCTGCCATCTCTGAGCAGAGCTCCGGCGTGTCTCAGATCGGCCAAGCTGTGAATCAGATGGATCAGGTCACACAGCACAACGCAGCGCTCGTCGAAGAAAGCGCGGCGGCAGCCCAGAGTCTGGACATGCAGGCCCAGCAGCTGACGCGGGCGGTGCAAATCTTCAAGCTTGAAGAGCGGTCGGGCACTGCCTCGGTCAGCCACGAGCGGCGGCCCGGTCTTGGCTATGCAGTCTGAGCCGCTGCGCCCGTACTGGCCCAATTCGCCTCCTAGGCCCGAAAGTCGGCAATGACTGAAGAGTCCCCACGCCTGATCCAAGAGCTCTTCGCGCGGCAGTTTGACTATTTGCCGAAGGTGGAAAGCCCTGAGCAGCGCAAAGGCCCGCTGGGAATCGTGAACCTGTTCGCATTGGCATCCCACATGCTGACGGCCATGTCCGGCACACTGGCCATCGTTTCTGTAGACAGGTTCGGCGCGAACCGAGCGGGGTGCGATGCCGGTCTTAACGATCAGGTCCATCGACTGGTGGATCTCTCGGTGCAGACGTCCGCGTCATTGATACGGTTGATCGGCGTTGTGATGGTGGCGTTGCAAAGCGAACAAATCACAAGCCCAAGCGCTGCCGAACGGGAGAGCATCCAGGAGGTGATGACCACCGGATACATCTACATCGAGTCTTTGAATGCAGTGTCGCTGGAAACAACCAACATGGCGCGCTGGCGCGGTGTGTGGGGACGCAACGTCGGTCGCCGCCTCCGGGCTGCGCAGTCAACGCAAACCAATGACCCGGAAGGCGACAAGGCCAGGCATTCGGTACGCACCCTGACTGCACAGATCATGGAGCTGGGTCTGAGAGCCGAGCTCTATGACGGAACCTGGAGCATGAACTGAACGCCATCGACCCCATTGCACGCTTCGCTCAGTGCGTCTGTGCGATGCTGTTAAAGCGACTTTTGCTATCTTTTAGATAGCGGATAAAGACCTTTGGTAGGGCGTCAGCAGCGTCTTTGGTCCGGCTGTGGCAAGTTGCGGCGACCGGTCGGTTGACTGAGACGCGTGCGCTTTTTGCCCTTGTCAGAAGTGCGAGCGCAGTGTGACCTGCACCGCACGCGGCGAGCCGGGCAGGATCAGGTTGTCGTTGCTGCCGTGGGCTGACACGTAGTACTTGCGGTTGGCCAGGTTCTTGATGTTCACGTCCACATCCCACTGGCCCAGCGTGTACTGCAGGGCGGCGTCCAGCGTGGTGTAACCGGGCAGGGTGACCAAGTTGGTCAGCGAGGTGAAGCGGGCGCCCACGTAGTTCACGCCGCCACCCACGCGCAGGCCGTGGCCCAGGTCCTTCATGGCCCAGAGGAAGGCAGAGTTGCGGGGCGTGAGCGCAGGCACTTTGCCCTGGGCGGCAATGGCGGCGGTGGGCAACTGGGTGGAGGTGGTGGTGGCCAGTGATTTTGTCATGCGGCCATCCAGCCAGGCGTAGCCGGCGCTCACATCCCAGCGGCCGGGCAGGCGGCCGTTGGCGGTCAGCTCCAGGCCGTTGGTGCGTTGCGTGCCCACGTTGATCTGGCGCGAGGGGTTGGTGGGGTCGGTGTTCTTGATGTTGGTGCGCTCAAGGTTGAAGAGCGCGCCGGTCACGTTCATGCGGCCATCGAGCAGGTCGAGCTTCACGCCGATTTCCTTGTTCTGCGTGATCTCGGGTTCGTTGGCGGTGTTGTTGGAAGCCAGCGCAAAAGTCTCTGCCGAAGGCTGGAACGACTTGCTGTATGACACGTAGTACGACACGGCGTCGCTGGGCTGCCAGACCAGGCCTGCGCGGGGGCTGAACTTCTTGTCAGTGCGCGACAACGCGGAGAGCTTGCGATCAAACTCGGTCTGCTGCTTGAACACGTCGTAGCGCTCACCCACCATCGCCTTCCACTGCGGGGCCAGCGTGATCTGGTTCTGCCAGTACAGCGCCGCTGTGTCTTGGGTGGTGTGGCTGGGGATGGCGCTGTCGGCGGTGTAGCTGGCGACAGGTATCACCGGAGCGGCTACGCCTGCGGGGTTGAAGATGGAGACGCGGTCTGCTCCGCCCGACACGGACTCCGCGCGCTTCTTCTGCCGGCCCAGTTCCATGCCTATCAGCCACTCCTGCTTCAGGCCCCCGAGCTGGTTGCGCCAGGTCACGTCGGTCTGGTTGAACAGGCCGCTTTCGTCGCGCAGGATGAACGAGCGTGTGCGGCCCACGGTCAGGTTCACCGGGTTGGTGGTGCCGCCGGGCAGGGTGTTGTAGCGGTCCAGCGTGTAGTCGTATGCGCGTGTCACATTGCGCACCGACCAGTCGTCGTTGAAGCGGTGGTTGAGGGTGGCCGCCAGCGATTGCATGGTGCTGGTGGTGGTGTCGTCTTGTGCGGCGTTGCTGGAGCCGTAGTAGGTGCTGGCGGGCACGTTCACTGGACGGCCGTTGAGTGCGGGAATGCCGAAGTCCGTCAGGCGCTTGTCGCGCGCGTTGGTGTACTGCAGCAGTAGGTCGGTCTGCGCCGCGAGCTTGAGCGCGAGCGACGGCGCGAAGTTGTGGCGCTTGACGAACTGCTGGTCGCGGTAGCTGCCCGAGTCTTCGACGGCGGCGTTGATGCGGAAGGCCGCGGTGTCGCTGATGCCTACATTCACATCGGCCGTGGCGCGGCGAAAGGCATAACTGCCCAGGCCCAGAGAAGCCTCCCCCGAGGTCTCGCCAAACTTGGGTTTCTTAGTCACGCGGTTGATCAGGCCGCCCGAGGAGCCGCGCCCGTACAGCACGGCGGCGGGGCCCTTGAGCACCTCCACGCGCTCGATGTCGGCCAGGTCGCGGAAGTACAGCGCATCGTCGCGCACCCCATCCACAAACTGGTCGGCAATGGCGGTGAAGCCACGGATCACCACCTGGTCACGCTGGCCGTCGCCGTGGCTCATTGCCACGCCGGGTACGTTGCGCAGCACGTCTTCCATCGACCGCGCACCCTGGTCGCGCATGAGCTGCTCGGGTACCACGTTCACGGCTTGGGGCACATCGCGCAGCGGCGCGCTGCCCTTGGTGGCCGAGGAGCTGACAGCGGGCGAATAGCCGTCATCGCCGCTGGTGGATTGCACGGTGACCTCGCCCAGCGTCTGGGTCGGCGCAGAGGGCGGTGTTGCTTGTGCCAGCGCGGTGCCGCAGAACGCGGCCAGTACGGCGGCGGCCAGCGGGTGCAGGGCCTGGGGGTGGCGGAAGGGGCGGCTGAAAGGTGCGTGCATGGTTTGTCCTTGGTGTGTGCGCAACGCGGTTGAAAACGGCTCCGCAGGCACCGGGCCTGGCGCGGGCCCATGGGGCCGGTGGCTGGGAGGGGCGCAGAGAGCGGGATGAAAAAATGCAGGGGTGAGAGGCGGATCAGAAAGTGCGACGAGCCAGCGGGGCCGCCGCATCCTTTCCGCTCACCACCCCCCGGCCCAGGCGGCGAGGCCTGCCAGCAGGGCCAACCCCGCCAGCAGCGGTGTGCGCCGGGGCTGCCAGGTCACA
This sequence comes from Acidovorax delafieldii, assembly GCF_007993815.1. Lineage (GTDB taxonomy): Bacteria > Pseudomonadota > Gammaproteobacteria > Burkholderiales > Burkholderiaceae_C > Acidovorax > Acidovorax delafieldii. The sequence continues at coordinate 16,638 of NZ_VJWE01000013.1, read as the reverse complement.
GTGGCTGTCACGGCCACGGCAGCTACTGACAGGGCCACGGCCCATGCGGTCACGCCGAGCGAGACAGGCACGCCATCGGCCGGGTGTGCGGCCAGCCACAGCGACAGCATCAGCAACAGCCAACCCGCGCGGCGCAGTTGTTGCAGGCGGTGGGCTGCACCTTCGCGGCCTGTGGCGTCTTCATGGTGGCGGTCCATGCCCAGCGCCATCACCGACCAGGCCGCAAAACACAGCAGAAATGCGGACATGGTGTTCAGGCCCCCGACGTTGAAACAGACACTTCGGTGGCCGCAGGCAATGCGGCCGCCGGCGCAGTGCGCGGTGTTTTGGCCTCAGCGGCTTTGCCCTTGGGGGCACGGCCCGGGCCCAGCCGCCACGACAGCCAGCCCAGCACCAGCCCGGTGGTCAGGAACGCCAGGTCCATGCTGGCCCACACCCATTCGCCCGCCGGCAGCGTGACGCCCAGGTGGGTGTGGGTGGTCAGGGCGTTGATGACAGGCAGCAGCGCCCACACCAGCCCCGCGGCGCCCAGCGGCACAGACCAGCCCATGCGGCTGGGCCGCACCACGGCGCAGGCCAGCGCCCACATCAGGGCCAGGCCCCAGGCGCTGAAGAACCAGGCCAGTTCCACATCGGCCCGGCCCTCTGCATTCAGCGGGACCAGGCGGTTGGATGCGATGTACACGCCGCAGGCCAGCGGCAGGCCCGCCAGCGTGGCAATGTTGATGGCGGCCACCAGGCGCTCGCCAAACGGCGCCTTGGTGGGTGCGACGCCCGCACTGTTGTCTTTATTGGCGGCGATCCCTGTGCGGCTGGCCTGCGTCTGCGATTTGGCGCTGCGCTTGACCGACCACAGCACCATGCCGGTGGCGATCATCAGGCTGCCCAACACGCCAAAGCCAAACAGCGCCCAGCGCAGGCCGATGTCGGCAAACCGCGCCATGTGTAGGCCGTACAACACGCCGTAGGTCTTGACGGCGGGGCCGGTGGCATCGGCCTGGTCCAGCCACTGGCCGGTGGTGGCATCAAACAGCAGGCGCGGTGGTCGGTATTGCAAGCGGTCGCCTTCGTGGCGGGTGACTTCGACCACGGCGCGGCCCTTGGCATCGCGGCGCGCCTGCAGGCTGCCGATGCGCCCACCGTCCCAGCGGGTGCGCGCTTCGGTCAGGATGGACGGCAGTGCAATAGCGGGCAGGGGCTCTACCTTGTCGCCCGGTCTGCGCCGGGGGCGGCTTTCGGCTTTCTCGCCCTGCAGGTCGGCAAAGTACGTGTTGGAGTCCACGCCGTTCTCGCCCTTGTAGGCGGTGGCAATGCCTGCAGGCATGTAGAGCGTGTGGAAGATCATCAGCCCGCTGAAGGTGATCATCAGGTAGAACGGCAGCACCAGTACACCGCTGACGTTGTGTGCGTCCAGCCAGGCGCGCTGGCCGCCCTTGGTGGGGCGGAAGGTGAAGAAGTCCTTGAAGATGCGGCGGTGCGTGATCACCCCCGAGATCAGTGCCACAAACATCAGCATGGTGGCCACGCCCACCACCCAGCGGCCTTCGAGGGGCCAGCGCCCCTTCTGCGCGGTGCGCAGCTCGAAGTGGAAGCGGTAGAAGAAGTCGCCGCCCATGGTCTGGCGCGCGTCGATGGCCTCGCCGGTCTGCGGGTTCATGCGCAGCGTCTCGAAGCGGCCATTGCCCGTGTCGCGCCACAGGATGTTGACGGCAGGGTCGCGGTCGTCGGGCAGGTGCATGATCCATTGCGTGACGTTGGGCACCCGGCGTACTAGCGCATCCAGGGCTTTTTGCGCCACCTGCGGATCGGTGGCATCCACCGGCTGCAGTCCATGCATCTCGGGGCGCATCCACAGGTTGAACTCGTTCTTGAAGAACGACAGCGTGCCGGTCAGGAAGATTGCAAACAGCAGCCAGCCCAGGATCAATCCGGCCCAGGTGTGCAGCCAAGACATGGCCTGGCGGAATCCCTCGCGGTCGTTGGGCGCCTTGGGCTTCTTGGCTGAGCGTGCTGCTTCAGACGCAGTGTTGGCCGCGGTGGCTGCAGGGGCCCGTTCGGCCGGGGTTTGCGATGGGAGTGTGCTGCTGGTCATGCCGCTGCCTTCATCCAATGCGGTGCCGTGGCGCAGGCGCCCAGCACCAGTGCGGGCAGCAGCGTGCCACCCCAGGCGCCCCAGGCGGTGCGTGTGTAAAAAGCCCAGCCAGCGGCGGTGGCATACACCACCCACGAGAGCATGGTGGCCGTGAGCACAGCCTCCACGCGTGGCATGCACTGCGCAAGCAGGAGCGACAGCGCCGCCGAGAAGCCTGCCGCCAGCGCGTAGCCGCCCCCTATCGCCGCCACGGCGCGGGAGGTGATGGCCAGCCGGTAGCGTCCATTGACGCGGGTGGCCTTCATGGCAGGGCCCGGGGAGCTCCGGGGGTGTATGTGGGCAAGGGCCCCGCAAGGCGGGGGCGGGTCGTACGGTGCGGCATCAGCAAAGAGCTCCAGACAGGTGTGTGGGTACAAAACGCACAAACGCTGGCTGCAACGGGCGGCTGGAGCCGGGCTGACTGGCTTGCTGGCGGGCTCGGGAATCAGGGTGTCACTGAACCCGGCCGCTGGTGGTAGGCTGATATTCTACTTTTGTTGAGAAGCATTCTCATTTGTGTTGCGGGAATTTTCTTCCGTTGATGTGCACTTGCAACAACCCGTGATCGCAGGGGGCATTGCTATCCGGGAGAGACATTCTCAAAGCTGCAGCGCGCAGGCACAAAAAAACGGGCCGAAGCCCGTTTTGATTTTTCTGCCCGCTTTCGTGGACCAATCTGGCGATCCGTGGCCTTACTCCACATCGCCCATCTGCGACTGCAGGTAGTTCTGCAGGCCCACCTTGCCGATCAGGTCGATCTGGGTTTCGAGGAAGTCGATGTGCTCCTCGGTGTCGTCCAGGATCTTTTGCAGCAGGTCGCGCGATACATAGTCACGCACGCTTTCGCAGTGGGCGATCCCATCCTTGATGGTGGCTTGGGCACCTTGTTCGGCGCGCAGGTCACAGGCCAGGATCTCTGGCACGTCTTCGCCGACCTGGATCTTGGCCAGGTCCTGCAGGTTGGGCAGGCCGTCCAGCGTGAAGATGCGGTCCATGAGCCAGTCGGCATGCTTCATCTCGCCGATGGATTCCGAATACTCCTTCTTCGCCAGCTTGTCGAAGCCCCAGTGCTTGAGCATGCGGTAGTGCAGGAAGTACTGGTTGATGGCGGTGAGTTCGTTCTTGAGCTGGGCCTGCAGATGGCCAATGACCTGTGCGTCACCTTTCATGGGGACTCCTTGTAATGTGTGGATTCGGCGCTGATTGTCGTGACCCGCATCCAGCAGCGCAAGGCAAGCCCCTGCTGTGGCGCGCGGGCTGCGTGTGATGCTGAGAGGCGTTCGCGTTCACATCCTGTGTGCCCCGCGGCGCACCAGGGTTGTCACCGGGAGGTCGCACAGGGCGTTGTATAGTAATTGGCAATTGATTCGATGTAATCAATTAATTGGATTGATGGCATGGAAATGCCTAAACTTCAGTCCTGTTCAGTCAACCAACCACAAAGGAAACAGCAATGTCCCTGATCAATACGCAAGTTCAGCCCTTCAAGACCACCGCTTTTGTCAACCGTGGCGGCAAGGGTGAATTCATCGAAGTGACCGAGCAGTCCCTCAAGGGCAAGTGGTCCGTGCTGATCTTCATGCCTGCAGCCTTCACCTTCAACTGCCCCACCGAAATCGAAGACGCTGCCGACAACTACGCTGAATTCCAAAAGGCCGGTGCTGAGGTTTACATCGTGACCACCGACACCCACTTCTCGCACAAGGTGTGGCACGAAACGTCCGACGCCGTGGGCAAGGCCAAGTTCCCCCTGGTCGGCGACCCAACGCACCAGCTGACCAACGCTTTCGGCGTGCACATTCCTGAAGAAGGTCTGGCACTGCGTGGCACGTTCGTGATCAACCCCGATGGCGTGATCAAGACCATGGAAATTCACTCCAACGAAATCGCACGTGACGTGTCGGAAACCCTGCGCAAGCTCAAGGCTGCACAGTTCACCGCCGCCAACCCTGGCCAAGTCTGCCCCGCCAAGTGGAAGGAAGGCGCCAAGACGCTGACGCCTTCGCTGGACCTGGTTGGCAAGATCTAATCCACGGCTCCTCCAAAGCCGGACAGCGTCATGGCGCCATCGCGCCATGCCGTCCGGCTTTTTTACGCCCGGACGTTGACAAGCAGGCTTGAACTGCAGCCTTTTTGGCGTCACCCTCCCAGACACCACAACTCGAATTTCAAAGGACACCACCATGCTCGACGAACAACTCAAGACCCAACTCGCCGCCTACCTGGAGCGCGTGCAGCAGCCGTTTGAGCTGGTGGCTTCCCTGGACGACAGTGAGACGGCGCGCGACATGCGCGAGCTGCTGACGACCATCCAATCCCTGCGCAGCGACAAGATCACCCTGCGCACCGACGGCAACGATGCACGCAAGCCATCCTTCAGCCTGCAGCGCGTGGGCGCCGCCAACAGCCTGCGCTTTGCCGGCTTGCCCTTGGGCCATGAATTCACCTCGCTGGTGCTGGCCCTGCTGTGGACGGGCGGCCACCCGCCCAAGGTCGAGCAGGACGTGATCGATTCGATCAAGGCCCTGGATGGCGACTTCAACTTTGAGGTCTACATGAGCCTGACCTGCCACAACTGCCCGGACGTGGTGCAGGCGCTGTCGCTCATGGCCATCGTCAACCCCAAGGTCAAGACCACCGTCATCGAAGGCGGCGCCTTCCAGCAGGAAGTGACCGAGCGCGAAATCATGGCCGTGCCCATGGTGTTCCTGAACGGCCAGGTGTTCGGCTCGGGCCGGATGACCATCGAAGAGATCGTCGCCAAGCTCGACACCGGCTCTGCCGCCCGCGAAGCCGCCAAGCTCAGCGCCAAGAATCCGTACGACGTGCTGATCGTCGGCGGTGGCCCCGCTGGTGCCGCAGCTGCTGTGTATGCCGCCCGCAAGGGCATCCGCACCGGTGTGGCGGCCGAGCGTTTTGGCGGCCAGGTGAATGACACGCTGGCCATCGAGAATTACATCTCGGTGCTCGAAACCGACGGCCCCAAGTTCGCAGCCGCGCTTGAAGCCCACACCCGCGCCTATGGTGTGGACATCATGAACCTGCAGCGCGCCGACAAGCTCATCCCCGCCGCGCAGCCCGGTGGTTTGATCGAAGTGCAGCTGGCCAACGGCGGTTCGCTCAAGGCCAAGACGGTGATCCTGTCCACCGGCGCCCGCTGGCGCAACGTGAACGTGCCCGGCGAAGCCGAGTACAAGAACAAGGGCGTGGCCTACTGCCCGCACTGCGATGGCCCGCTGTTCAAGGGCAAGCGCGTGTCGGTGATCGGTGGCGGTAACAGCGGTGTGGAAGCGGCTATCGACCTCGCTGGCGTGGTCGCCCACGTCACGCTCATCGAGTTTGCCGACCAGCTCAAGGCCGACGCCGTGCTGGTCAACAAGCTCAAGAGCCTGTCCAACGTGACCATCCACACCAATGCGCAGACCACCGAAATCACCGGCGCTGATGGCAAGGTCAATGGCCTCAAGTACAAGGACCGCGCGACCAACGTGGAGCACACCGTGGCGCTGGAGGGCGTGTTCGTGCAGATCGGCCTGGTGCCCAATACCGAATGGCTCAAAGGTACGGTGGAGCTGTCGCGCTTCGGCGAAATCATTGTCGATTCGCACGGTCGCACCAACATCCCCGGCGTGTTTGCGGCGGGCGATTGCACCACCGTGCCTTTCAAGCAGATCGTGATTGCAGCGGGCGATGGCTCCAAGGCAGCGCTGAGCGCCTTTGACCACCTGATCCGCATGCCCGTGGTGGCCGAAGGGGCCAAGGCGCAGGCAGCGCAGCCCGAGGCCGTTGCTGCTTGATGTCGTGCAGGGGATGGGGGCGGATGCTGCCCTCGTCCCTGCAGGTTGGGCCGCCCGCAGCGTGAATCCAGCTGCGGATTCAGGCTTGGGGCCTTTTGTCACTCAATCACCCAAAGTCCTTCAACCCGGTCTGGGCGATCCGCTGTTTCTGTAGGGGTTCTACAAACCTCCCTAGAATCCGGCTGCCCATGCGCCGATTGCTGTTGCTCTTCTTGTTGGTGTTCATGCCGCTCCAATCCATCTGGGCGGCTGCTTCGCCGTATTGCGGGCATGAAACGGCGCCGCAAGCCTCGCACTTCGGCCACCATGTGCACGATCATGTGGCCGATGAGTCTCCCGCCCATCCAGCCAAGACATCCAGTGCCACCCCGGCGGACATGGACTGTCACGCCTGCCATGGTGCGGGCAGCGGTCTCGCGCACAGTCCCGGTGACCATGCCATCGTCGTGACTGCAGCACGCCCGCTGGCCCAGGCGGCACCAGCCTGGCCTCCAGCCCCCCTTTCACGCCCCGAACGCCCCAATTGGCCCTTCCTCGCCTGAGCGGCGAGGCGGGGGCTCTGGGCTGTCCCGTTTCCATTTTGTTGATGGTGTTGAAGAGCTGCCTTTTGAGGCAGTCGCGACGCGCGCGCTGACGCCTGCGTGTACTGCTGATCGGCTCTTCCTCCCATCGCGCCTCGCCGATTTCAACCTGTGGCCCCTGGCCACTGCAGAGGAATCGGATGCAATTAACGAAACAACGACACCATGCGCCCGCCGCCGTAGCGGCTATCGCGCTGGGCTTGGCACTGCTGGGCAGCGCCACGCAGGCCCAGACCCTGACAACCCACCCCGGCACAGCGCCGCTCACACTCCAGGCCCTGTTCGAGCATGCCTGGCAACGCCAGCCCGAAGCGCTGTCTGCAGCTTTGCGGCGCGAGGCCGCGCAGGCCACACGCAGCGCGGCGGCAGCCTGGACGGCCGAGCCCGTGGCGCTGGAGCTGGCCACCAAAACCGACCGCCCCGGTAGCAACCAGGGCAGCCGCGAGGCCGAAGTGGGCCTGGCCCTGCCGCTGTGGCTGCCCGGCGAGCGCGCCCGCAAGGCAGCGCTGGCCGATGCGGAAGCGCAGGCGCTTAACAGCCGCAAGCGAGCCGCGCAGCTGCAACTGGCCGCCACCGTGCGCGAAGCGTGGTGGGCCGCGCAGCGCGCGCAGGCCGATCAGGCACTGGCGCAAGACCGGCTGCTGAACGCCCAGCGCCTGGCCGCCGACGTGGCGCGCCGCGTGCGTGCAGGCGACCTGGCGCGTGCCGACCAGGCGCAGGCCGACGGCGCCGTGGCCCAGGCCGAAGCCGCCATGGCCGAGGCCCAGGGCGCGCGGGATTCAGCGCAGGCCGCACTGGCTGCCTGGGGCGTGCAGGCCGCGCCCACCCTGGCGCTGGCGGACGGGGCAGAGCCCGAGCCCCCCGTGCCAGACCCCACGGCAGCCGCTGCCCAGCACCCAGCGGCGGCCGACTGGCAGGACCAGGCCGAGGTGGCCCGCCGCGCCGCCGACCTGGCCGCCGTGCAAACCCGTGCCAACCCCGAGCTGACGGTGGCCGCCACGCGCGGGCGTGAGCTTGCGGGCGACCGCTACCTGCAGACATTCACCGTGGGCCTGCGCATACCGCTGGGCGGGGGCGACCGTGCGCAGGCGAAGCAGGCTACAGCCCGCGCCGATGCCATCGATGCCGAGGCGCGTGCTGCCGTGGAGCAGAGGCGCCTGGCCGCCGACATCGCCGCCGCCATGGCCCGTGTGAAAGCTACCCAGGCCCAGCGGGATGCGCTGGCACGCCACGCGGCGCTGGCGCAGGGCACGCGCGGCTTTGTTGACAAGGCCTTCCGCCTGGGCGAGGCCGACGGCCCCACGCGCCTGCGTGTGGAGCTGGAGGCCGCCCAGGCCGAACGCCAGTTGGCCCGCGCCCGCATCGATGCGGCCGCCGCCGTCTCCCACCTGCGCCAGGCCCTGGGCCTGCTGCCGCAATGAGCTCCCTGTGAATCCCGACCAATTTTTAAGACAACCATGACACTCTCTTCCACTTTCTCCACACTGGGCCTAGCCCTGCTGCTGGGCTTGCTACCGCCGACCGCGCTGGCCGGTGCTGGCCACGACCATGGCGAAGCCCCCGCTGCCGCAGCGGGCACGACCCTGCCGCGCTTTGCTGCTACCTCGGACCTGTTTGAACTCGTGGGTGTGCTCGACGGGCAAAAAATCGCGCTCTATCTGGACCACGCGGGCGACAACAGCCCGGTGAAAGACGCCCGGCTGGAGCTGGACATTGCAGGCACCAACGTGCCCGTCACCCGTGTGGCCGAGGGCGAGTTCCAGGCCACCCTGGCCGCGCCGCTGGCCGAGGGTGTGAGCCCCGTCACCGCCACCGTGGCCGCAGGCAATGAGACTGACCTGCTCGCAGGCGAGATCGACCTGCACCCCGCCGCCCACACCTATGCCGCACCGGCAGGGCTGGCCCGTCGCACCGCGCTGATCGCAGGGGCCGTGGCCGCCGTGCTGCTGGCGCTGGTCGCCGTGTGGGGTTTGCGCCGAGGCCGTGCTGCCCGCATTGGCAACACCCAGCGCGTGGGAGGTGTCGCATGAAGCGCTTCCATCCGATGCCCTCTTTGCTGGCTTTGCTGATGGCCACCGCGCTCAGCGCCCCCCTGCCAGCCCTGGCAGGCCCCGGCCACGACCATGGCGACGCGCCACCCACGCCCACCGGCAACGGCCCCAGCCGCCAGCCCGATGGCAGCGTGTTTCTGCCCAAGCCCGCACAGCGCCAACTGGGCGTACGCACTGTGGTGGCAGCCATGGGGCAACATGTCAAGGCCTTCGAACTGGCGGGCACCGTGGTGATGGACCCCAACGCGGGTGGCAAGGTGCAGGCCGTGCTGGCCGGGCGGCTGGAGGCCGGGCCCAAGGGCCTGCCTGGCGTGGGCCAGGCGGTGCGCAAGGGTGAGGTGCTGGCCTATGTGGTGCCCACGGCGGGCGCCATCGAGCGCTCCAACCAACTGGCCCAGCAGGCCGAGCTGCGCGCCGCCCGCGACCTGGCCGCCCGGCGCGTCGCACGCCTCACGGAGCTGGCCGACACCGTGCCGCGCAAGGACATCGAAGCGGCCGAGAGCGAGCTGCACAGCCTCACCCAGCGCCTGGGCGCCGTGGGCGCGGGCCTGGCCACACGCGATGCGCTGGCGGCCCCCGTTTCGGGCGTGATCGCTTCGGCCAATGCCGTGGCTGGGCAGGTGGTGGATGCGCGCGAACTGGTGTTTGAGGTGGTAGACCCATCGCGCATGCGCATCGAGGCCCTGGCTTACGACCCGGCACAGGCCCAGAGCGTGGCCGGTGCCACGCTGGCCGTGGCCGGGCAGCGCGTGCCACTGCGCTTTCTGGGCGCGGCGCGCAGCCTGCGTGATCAGGCGCTGCCGCTGCAGTTTGCGGGCGACTCGTCTGCGCTTGGCGCCTTGGCCCTGGGCCAGCCGGTGCGCGTGTTCGTGCAGTCCACCGACAAGGTCGATGGCGTGCAAGTGCCCGCTGCCGCGCTGCTGCGCAACCCGGCCAACCAGACCATCGTCTGGGTCAAGGAGTCGCCCGAGCGCTTTGCGCCACGGGTGGTCACTGCGGTGCCGCTGGATGGCACCTCGGTGGCCGTGACCTCGGGCCTGCAGCCCGGCGACCGCGTGGCCACGCAGGGCGCCACGCTCATCAACCAGGTCCGCTAAGGAGTCACGATGTTCAAGTGGCTTCTCGAAAACAGCCTGGTCAACCGGCTGCTGGTGCTCATCGCCGCCGCCGTGCTCATGGCCTACGGCGCCTTCACGCTCTCGCGCACGCCGGTGGACGTGTTCCCTGACCTCAACAAACCCACCGTCACCCTCGTGACCGAGGCCGGCGGCATGGCCGCCGAAGAGGTCGAGCAGCTCATCACCTTCCCGCTGGAGACCACGATGAATGGCCTGCCCGGTGTGGAGAGCGTGCGCTCCACCTCCAGTGCGGGCCTGTCGTTCATCTACGTCACCTTTGACTGGAGCACCGACATCTACCGCGCGCGCCAGATGGTGTCTGAACGCCTGTCGTCCATGGAAGAGGGCCTGCCCAGCGGCATCACGCCGCGCATGGGGCCCATCAGCTCCATCATGGGCGAGATCATGCAGGTGGCCATCCCCATCGACGCAGGCAAGACCACGCCCATGGCCGTGCGCGAGTACGCCGACTGGGTGCTGCGCCCGCGCCTCATGGCCATCCCCGGCGTGGCGCAGGTCATCCCCATCGGTGGCGAGGTGCGCCAGTTCCAGGTGCTGCCCGACACGGCGCGCATGGCGGCGCTGGGCATCACGCACGACCAGCTCACGGGCGCCCTCAAGGGCTTTGCGGCCAACACCTCGGGCGGGTTTCTGGAGCTGGGCGGGCGCGAATACCTCATCCGCCACCTGGGCCGCACCTCGCGGCTCGAAGACCTGCAGAACCTCGCCCTCACCGCCAAAAACGGCCAAAGCGTGCTGCTGCGCCAGGTGGCCGATGCCACTTTTGCCGCCGCCACCAAGCGGGGCGATGCGGGCTTTGAAGGGCAGGGCGCCGTCATCCTGGGCATCCAGAAGCAGCCCACGGCCGACACCATCGGGCTCACGCGCAGCATCGAGGCCGCGCTGGTGGACCTGAAGAACTCGCTGCCCATCGGCATGGAGGCGCCACGCGTCACCTTCCGCCAGGCAAGCTTCATCGAGGCCTCGGTCACCACGCTGCAGGGCAAGCTCATGGGCGCCTCGGTGTTTGTGGCGGTGATTTTGTTCGTGTTCCTCGGCACGCTCAGGCCCACGGTGATTGCGCTCACGGCCATCCCGGTGTCCATCTTCATCACCGCGCTGGTGTTCAAGTACTTCGGCCTGTCGATCAACACCATGACGCTGGGCGGCCTGGCCATTGCCATCGGCGGCCTGGTGGACGACGCGGTGGTCGATGTGGAAAACGTGCTGCGCCGCCTGAAGATGGACCGCGCCAAACACCCCCACCACCGCCTGCACCCCATCGAGGTGGTCAAGCTCGCGTCCATGGAAGTGCGCTCGGGCATCCTGTATGCCACGGCCATCATCGTGCTGGTGTTTTTGCCGCTGTTTGCGCTGCCGGGCATCGAGGGGCGGCTGTTTGTGCCGCTGGGCATTGCCTTCATCGTGTCCACGCTGGCATCGCTCTTGGTGTCGGTCACGGTCACGCCGGTGCTGGCTTTTTACCTGCTGCCGCGCATGAAGAACCTTGACCACGGCGACACGCGCGTGGTGGCCTGGCTCAAAGCGCGCTACCGCAACGGGCTTGTGGCCGTGCTGGCGCGCCCGCGCACAGCCCTGGCCGTGAGCGCGGTGGCGGTGGCGCTGTCGGCAGCGGCGGTGCCGTTCTTCCCCACCACCTTCCTGCCGCCGTTCAACGAAGGCACGCTGCTCATCGGCATGCGGCTCAACCCTGGCGTCACGCTGGCCGAATCGAGCGCGCTGGCCCGCCAGGCCGAGGTGCTGGTGCGCCAGGTGCCCGAGGTCACGCACGTGGGCCGGCGCAGCGGCCGTGCCGAGCTGGACGAACATGCCGAAGGCGTGCACGTGAGCGAGCTGGACGTGGGCCTGGTGCCTGCGGCGGAGCTCAAGCGCAGCATGGCCGAGGTGCAGGCCGACATCCGCAGCCGCCTTGCGCACCTGCCCGCCGCCATCGCCATCGGCCAGCCCATCTCGCACCGCATCGACCACATGCTCTCGGGCGTGCGCTCGCAAATTGCCATCAAGCTCTTTGGCGACGACCTGGACACCCTGCGCGGCCAGGCCGAGGCCCTGCGCGCGCGGCTGGCGGGCATCCCCGGCCTGGCCGACCTGGAGGTGGAAAAGCAGGTGCTGGCGCCGCAGATCACCGTGCGCGTGGACTACGCCGCCGCTGCACAAATGGGCGTGCCCGCACCCCAGGTGCTGGCCGCGCTGCAGACGCTGGTGGAGGGCGAAAAAGTGGCCCAGGTGGTGGAAGGCAGCCGCCGCTTTGCGCTGGTGGTGCGCCTGCCCGACAGCGCACGCTCCATCGACGGCCTGGCGCGTGTGCTGATCGACACGCCACGCGGCCCCGTGCCCCTGTCGCGCCTGGCCACCATCGAAGAGGGCGACGGCCCCAACCAGATCAGCCGCGACGATGGCAAGCGCCGCATCGTGCTGTCGGCCAACGCGCAGGGCAGGGCGCTGTCCGACGTGGTGGCCGACATCCGCCAGGCCGTGGGCGACACGCGCCTGCCCGAGGGCTACTTCATCACCCTGGGCGGGCAGTTCCAGGCGCAGGAAGAAGCCAGCCGCCTGGTGGGCCTGCTGGCCATCGTCTCGCTGGTGCTGATGTTTGTGGTGCTGTACACGCGCTACCGCTCGGCCACGCTCTCGGCCCTCATCATGGCCAACATCCCGCTGGCGCTGGTGGGCGCCGTGCTGGGGCTGTGGGTGTCGGGCCAGCCGCTGTCGGTGGCGGCGCTGATCGGCTTCATCACGCTGGCGGGCATCTCGGTGCGCAACGGCATTTTGAAGGTGAGCCACTACCTCAACCTGATGCGTGTGGAAGGCGAGCGCTTTGACACCTCCATGATCGTGCGCGGCTCGCTGGAGCGCCTGAGCCCCGTGCTGATGACCGCCCTGGTCACCGCCTTTGCCCTGGCCCCGCTGCTGCTGGAGGCCGAACGCCCCGGCACCGAAATCCTGCACCCGGTGGCCGTGGTCATCTTCAGCGGCCTCATCAGCTCCACGCTGCTCGACACCTTCCTCACCCCGGCCCTGTTCTGGCTGCTTGGCCGCAAGGATGCCGAACGCCTGCTGGACGACAAGAACGCCGAGGCGTTCTGAGCTTTTCTTGTTTTGTTTTTGTTCTCTTTGTTTGTTCGTTTGCTTTTTCATTCACCCTTTGAAAGGACTTTCATGAAAACCACCCGCCAACTTTTCGCCGCCCTGGCCCTCGCAGCTTTGGCCACCACCGCCGCCCATGCCGCTGGCGACCACGGCGCAGGCCACGACCACAAGCCCCAACACGGCGGCATCGTGGCCGAGGCCAACGACATGGACTACGAACTCGTCGCCAAGCCCGACACCCTGACCCTGCACCTGCGCGACCACGGCAAACCCGCCAAAACCGAGGGCGTGAGCGCCAAGCTCACCCTGCTCAACGGCACCGAAAAATCCGAGGCTGTGCTTGTTCCGGCAGGCGAGGGCAGGCTCGAAACCAAAGGCATCTTCAAGGTCGCAGCAGGCACCAAGGTGGTGGCGCTGGTGACACTGCCGGGCAAGAAGGCGGCGAATGTGCGGTTTGCGGTGAAGTAAGCCGCTGCCAAGGAGGGCAAGCGTTGTGCTCGACGCGCCGCCGCGCTGGCTGTTGCTGGCGTGGCGGTGTGTTGTCTGTCTCAGTGGCTGTGAGCTATGAGGATGGGCGGGATGGGTGCTGTCGAGGTATTGAGGGTGAGGTGTGCTCAAATTTGAAAAAAATTAGGCTCTGTCGCCCGTCTATAAAGCGCTGATAGCTATTAAATTGGTAGTGATTTGGTGGATCCTGGGCGCAGGATTAGATTAGACCCACGCGGTGGTTTACCTAGCTCTCCTCTGCTCTCATCACACTTGTTACCCAGGCATCTAATGCGTCTACTCGGATGAACTTGGTGGGAACGTTATAAGGCGGGTGCACCATCCAATAGTGAAGCTCGCGGCTGATATACACCTCCACATCTCTCGGAGGCACTTGCGCTGGCTTGGGCCACTTTAGGAGTTCAAACATCCTTTCTCGATTCTTGGCTAGGAACTCTCGACGGTCTCGGATTCGGCTGTACTGGCCGTCTCTATCCTCGTCGCTCAGTCCGAACATGCGGTCTCGCAGCCGCCGTGAGTCCTTCACTGAGTGCGCCGTCTGGTTGTACTTGCATTCCGCATAAAGGACAGTGTTCGTGGCAGGCCAATAGGCGAGGACATCGTAGTCCCCAGCGTCCGCGAAACCCTCGCTCCGAAATCGACGGAAGAAATCTACGCCACCTTCAACGTACGGAGTGTGGCGTTTGAGAATCTCCACGGCGCGGTACTCAAGCGCATCCTCAATGGACTTTTTGATGGACTTGACGACTGCTTGAACATTTGCCCACCGGAAGTCGGCTGGCAGAACGCCATCTCGAACGGCGGACAACCATATGTGCAGAGACCGACTGGCGTGCTCGGCCCCCCAGACGACCTGCTTACCGACGGGAATAAGAGGTCGAATAGCATAGCGATGAAGGCGCTTGCTATGCTCCCAGAACGGGACATCGCTCTCGTCGATTGACTTGCCAGGCAGCCGTCTGATGTCGTGTCCTGAAAGCGTAAGAAACGACACAATTGCAGCTGCCTCTCCCGGCGTGGTTCCCTCAAAGCCCTGAACAAGCGTATGAGCAATGCGGGCTGGTTCTCCCAGATAGAACAGCGCCAAGTCGTCCGCCAAGCCATGGCTCACCGGCTGGGCGAGCACTGCCAGGGCCTGCAGGAGCTTCTGCAGCTCGAATCCCACATCAGCTTGGAATGCCTTCTGTAACTCTTCGCTCTCCAGGAGTCTCGCTGCCGCCCCCTCCACCGCGTCGGCATTCCTGATGCCCTCACCCAGTCTGATTCGCGCCAACTCGTGCGCGTACTCCTCCTCTCGCTCCTGCCAGGTTTCTGAGTAAAAGACTTCGGGGATGAACTGGTCGTCAATTTGCACGCCGCCTACGTCGACTTGGTTATGCAGAACGTCGCTGGCTCCAGCAAGAACCATGTACCAGTCAACCAACCCGATGAGTTCACGAAGGAGTTGCGCGGTAATTCGCTCTTGACCAGCCGTGGTTGAGCTGACCGTCTTCTCTAGTAGGTACCGGTAGTTGCGAGCGGTGCTTTCAAACTCTTTCCGGGCCTCGGAGAGAGCCTCCAGGCGGTCGTAGTCAACTTGATGGACGCGGCTCTGGTGCACTCGGGTCTCGCGGAGTCGTCTCATAAGAAGCAGGCCATCGTGCTGCTCCACACAGGCCATGGCCAGCATCTCTCTGTCCAGGGATTCAAGCCGTTTTTCAAGGTGGAGGCGAAAGCTCTCTCGAGCCGCGTCGATACGAACCTTTGCCTCCTGCAACTCGTAGTGGCCTGGTTCGAGCCCAGCTTCCCTCATGACCACTGCCAGCGCCTTGCGAGCGAGCTTGTACTCCGTCGGCGTTGGAACGACAGGGTCAGCGAAGTCGGGGACATCAATCGTGCGCTCGACCACCTGCAGGTGGTACCGCGCGGGACTGTTACTGAGAGCTGCTAGTCGAGCCTCTAAGTTCTGCAGGGGATCTATGCCAAGTAATGCTGTGCAGGCGAAAAGTGCCTCTCGAAGGCAGCGGGCTTCAAACGCCGCGTTTAGCGCTCCATGCAACCCAGCCTGAATGGCGGCTGAATGCAGACTCAGTTCAACGTAAGCCGGGTTGACTGCACCGACTCTGAAGGACAGCACCACTTTCTCGAAGTTATCCAGAGGTGCTGGGGACTGCTCGCGGTCAAAACGGCCCGTGTCGGCAATCCGGCAGGCCAAGACCAACTGCTGCCTTTGGAACAGCTCCTCTGATTGGAGATCGCCTGAACATTTATGCAGGGCATCGATGACCATCTGCGCGAACATGTCAGCCATCTTGGCGTCTTCGACCTCCAACCCGGGTTCAATCGTCACTGTTGTTTGGATGGTGCAGGGGCCGACCTGGGTGGAGTAAGCCATCACAGCATCGTGACGTGAGCGAAGTTCAACAACTCCTTTGGCTGTTCGCCTCACATGCCATCCAAGCGTTCCGTCCGGGAAGCAGGCCGGCGCCGACGCCCAGAATTCGACTAGGCTACGGAAGCGCCACCCGCTGCCCCAATGGGGGTCTAGTGCAATCATCGTCGGGTTGATGGCTCCCTCGACTAGTACCCCGTGTGTGTCCTTGAACGTGCCGAACAGGTCAGCTAGTGCTCGAGAGAATGGGGACAGGGTTCTCTGCTGTGCGTCCGAAAATTTCCAGAACTGCTCAAGCTCTTGTATGTCCTCAAGACCGTCGAAGATGCTGACCAGATCACATAAGGGCATTAGCCTTGTGGGGCGCTTGGGCATATCAAGCATGTTGGTACCAGTACCAGATTGCGTCAGGACGAGAACTATCTGCACATCCTCAGCCCCGGGGCCGCCCTGCTCACCACGACCGAAAGCTAGCCCCTGCCCATCGTCCATTCGCAGATTCAAGACACCGCCGCGGCGAAGAGCTGCACTAACTGCGGAGGCAGTGGCACCAGCGGCCTCAAGCGACCGATGGTCGCAGGTGCAGATTAGATGTACCTTTGAGCCACCGGCAATGGCACAGCTAACGGTCAGTTCTGAACCGCCCCGTGTTTCGTGGAGGCCGGTTGGTTTAAGTCAGACCTCCACCGTGGAGATTTGACTGGCGAGATGCCGGTAGTAGTTTGCCTCAGCTTCGGCCGGCGGTATGTAGCCGATGGGCTCCAAGAGCCGGTGGTGGTTGAACCAGGACACCCATTCGAGGGTTGCCAACTCCACCGATTCGCGCGTTGGCCAGGATCGGCGATGAATCACCTCGGCCTTGTACAGCCCGTTGATCGTCTCGGCCAGGGCGTTGTCGTAGCTGTCACCCTTGCTGCCCACCGAGGGCTCGATGCCTGCCTCTGCCAGGCGCTCCGTGTAGCGAATGGACA
>NZ_VJWE01000012.1 GCF_007993815.1 Acidovorax delafieldii | reverse complement strand
TCAAAAACCATTCCTGAACCGGGTTCGGTGAGTCGCCTTGCGGGTTCGGCTCATCGATGGGATGAACTGTACGCCGATGGTGTTCAGGGAAAAACCACACAGTCGCAAACTAACTGTTCCAGTATTGAGAACAATCTTTCCATCCTCCCGCGCTCCGTGTGGGATCTTTCGGCGCTCGAGTTTTGTTGGAAAAAACTGTATATTCATACAGTATCAAACCACAGGAGAAGCAGCGCCATGCAAGTCATCGAATCCACCTACGCCGTCACCCTGCGCGACTACCCCGAGGAACTCCCGGCCAAGGAGCGCATTGCCGCAGAAACCCGGTACGCCAGGGCCCTGGAAAAGCAGCTTGGCGGCCCCGAACAGGTGGCGGCCGCCCTGGACACCATGCAGAGCCTGGAGGAGTCGCCCCCTGAGGTGGTGTCTCCTGGCGATCTCACCCTGCTCAAGGCCTGGGGCAAGGCCAGCGTGGCAGCCCGGCAGGCCGGGTTCCGGGATCTGGGAGAAGGCGAGGGCGCGTACTTTGAGGTGCGGCTGGTCTGAGAGGCTGAAAGCCCGCAGCACGCAGTGGTGCTGACCGAGCCGCAGTGCAGGCGCGTGCTGGGTGTGAGGGCCGGGTCGCCCCCGTGCTTGCGCACCTGCCGTGTGGGCAGATACTGTGTGTACATTGCATTCCCTGCACCCTCAACGTCGGAGACACCACCCCATGACCTTGCCGCTTCACCCCCTGGACCCTGTCCTGTTTGCCCGCGCGTTGCCGCTGCTGGACGACGAGTGGCTGACCCGCGACCCCGAACTGGCGCCCGTGTTGCCCACGGTGCTCGCGCGCAATGTGGGGCAGGACTGGCACAAGGCGGGCACGTTTCGCCACCACCTGGTGGGTGTGACGCGCACGCTGACGGTGTGGCAGCAGCCGCGTGACGTGCGCCTGCTGGGGCTGCTGCACAGTGTGTATGGCAATGCGTTTGTGGACCTGGTGAAGTTCGACCCTGCCAAGGAGCGCGCCCGGGTGCGCGAGATTGCGGGCGAGTCGGCCGAGCACCTGGTCTACCTGTTCTGCACCCAGTCGCGCACGCAGTTTGTGCAAAAAGTGCTGGCCCATGCGCTGGAGGCGGACGGCAGCCTGGTGCTGCAAAAAGACGGGCAGGACCATGTGCTCACGCCCTACGAGGTGGCGGCCTTCATCATCGTGAGCATGGCCGACACCATCGAGCAGTGGTTCAGCTGGCAGGACGACATCTTTTCGCGCTTTCCGGACGTGCAACACCGCAACCAGAAGGCGCACTGGGCTGCATCGCTCTGGCCCGGGCCCATGCGACCGTCGGGGCGCATGGTGCACCAGATCAATGGCTTGGCCAAGGCGCTGCAGCACCCGGGGCTGAAGGACGTGCTGCCCATGCCGCCCGTGTTTGCCCATTGCACGCAGCACCTGTCTGCCGCCAACGAGGCGGCGGCCACGTCGCTGTACTGGTCCGTCATCCAGCAAGACCAGCCGCTGGTGGACCTGGACGTGGCCACCGGCGTGCTGGAAAGCGCCGTGCGCCACAACCCCTGGGTGGGCGAGCCGCAGATGGTGCTGGCCCAGCTGTACCTCTCCGCTGGCCGCAAGGACGACGCCAAGGCCGCTGCCGAGAGCGCACTGCACCTGTTCAGCGCCTGGGGCAATGCGTGGGACAAGCGCGTGCAGTGGGACGCCTGGGTGGCCTGGACGCGCATCCTGCTGCAGGGCGCGACGGTGGAGGGCACCTGGCCCGAGCGGCTGGACAAGCTGAACAACGTGGCACTGCGTGGGTGACTTGGAACATCCCCCTGAGTGGCTGCGCCACTTCCCCCTTCTCTTGAATCGCTGCGCGATTCGGGAAGGGGGAGGCAGCCCTCGCTGCGGGGCGGCCCTTGCTCGGCTGCCCTCGCCGGGCGCGCGCCAGTTTCATGAGGTGGGCGTGGGGGCACGGGCCTTGTCTTCTTATTCGAATGGGTTGTAATGAAATGAAAACTTAGTTGTTCCAGTTTTATCGGGGAAACCCTAGGATGCGAACCATCTCTCAACGAAAGGTTTTCCCTGTGAACAACAACAAGCGCCTTCTCCTGCAATCCGCCCTGGCCCTGGCCGCTGCTGCCGCTTTCTCGTCCGGCGCCATGGCCCAGGACAAGCCCATCAAGGTGGGCGTGACCGGCGGCCCCCACGCCCAGATCTTCGAGCAGGTGAAGAAGGTTGCCGAGAAGGACGGCCTCAAGATCCAGATCGTCGAGTTCAGCGACTACGTGCAGCCCAACGCCGCGCTGGCTGCGGGCGACCTGGACGCCAACAGCTACCAGCACAAGCCTTACCTCGATGCGCAAGTGGCCGACCGTGGCTACAAGCTGGTGTCGGTGGGCTACACCGTCAACTTCCCCATCGGCCTGTATTCCAAGAAGGTCAAGAAACTGGAAGACCTGAAGGAAGGCGCCAAGTTCGGCATTCCCAACGACCCCACCAACGGCGGCCGTGTGCTGCTGGTGCTGCAGGACAAGGGCCTGATCAAGCTGCGCGACGGCGCGGGCCTCAAGGCCACGCCGCTGGACGTGGTGAGCAACCCCAAGAAGCTCAAGTTTGTTGAACTGGACGCCGCCCAGCTGCCCCGTTCGCTGGACGATCTGGACGCCTCGGCCATCAACACCAACTTTGCGCTGTCGGCTGGCCTGAACCCTGGCAAGGACGCCATTGCACAAGAAAACGCCAAGAGCCCCTACGTCAACCTGATCGCCGTGCGTGAAGCCGACAAGGACAAGCCCTGGGTGGCCAAGCTGGTGAAGGCTTACCACTCGGAAGAAGTCAAGAAGTTCATCCAGACCGAATTCAAGGGCTCGGTGCTGCCAGGCTTCTGAAGCTGATCGCAAATGCGCCCTGCGATGAAGGGCGCTGTGGCTCTGCGGACTGGTTGCTGCTTCGTCCTCTCTCCCGCAAGGGGAGAGGGGGCGGGAAAAGCGACTGCAACAGCAGTCAAACATCCAAGTATTTTTGGCGTTTTGCGCTTTTCCGTAAAGTGCAAATAGCTATCTAAATGATAGCGGCCCGCCAACACCATTCCCCTGCGTTGCGCTGGGAAAACTGTGGTGTCGCGCTTGCATACACAATGAGAGGGTAACGTCCAGTAACACCATCCCTCCACCATGCCCTTCGCGGAACGAATCCTCACAGCGGTCTGGTTGAGTGCGACCACGCTGTTGTTCGTTGCGTCGCTGTGGGCACCGGCCCCGGGTGTGCGGCTGTTTCTGGACAACGCCTCCTGGACGCTGGCGTTTGGGCTGTCTGCCTTCTGGGCCTGGCGTGGCTGGTGGCTGGCGCCGCCCACCGACCGCGCGCTGCACACCGGCCTGCTGATCTTTGCGGTGCTGGTGGCCCTGGGGCAAATGGTGTGGAACGTGCAGGTGGCGCTGGACTGGAACCCATTCCCCGCGCCCGCCGACCTGCTGTTTCTGGCGGGGGGGCCGCTGTGGGCTGCCACCGTCATCCGCGCCACTTTTGCGCGCCTGTCGCGCGATCGGGCTTACCCGGCGGCCCTGGACTTTGGCGGCACGGTGCTGGCGCTGCTGGCGTTCACGCTGGTGATCTACCTGCCCTCGGGCGAGGTGGACTCGCTGGCCGTGGGCACGGTGCTGGTGCTGTACCCGGCCGGGTTTCTCGCTGCGGCGGGCGTCACGGCGCTGGCTGTTCCGACGGTGGGGGTGCGCATCGACCGGTCCCATGCGCTGGTGCTGCTGGGCCTGCTGGGCTTTGGCCTGAGCTGGATGCAGTGGAACCTCATGGTCATCAGCAACACGGTGCAGCCGGGCATCTGGTTCAACGCCAGCTTCAGTGTGTCGGCGCTGGTGCTGGGCTGGGGTGCACGCTGGCTGCGGTTTGAGATGTCGGCAGATGCGGCCTACCGCCGCCAGTGCGACCAGGTCATGAACTACGTGCCACTGCTGTCCATGACGCTGGCGGCCATCACCCTGGTGCTGCTGTTTGTGGCGCCCGATGGCAGGGCAGGCATGCAGGCGCTGATCCTGGTGTGCTGCCTGCTGGTGCTGCTGCTGGCCGCACTGCGCCAGACCATTGTGGTGAGCCTGCTCAACCGCCTGCGCACGGCCGAGGCCGCCGTGCTGCGCAACGAGGAGCAGCTGTACCGCGTGGCGCACTTTGATGCGCTCACCGGCCTGCCCAATCGACGCTACTTTGAAGACGCCCTGGAGCGTGCCGTAGCCGAGGCCGCCCGCGACACGCACAGCACCAACCGCCGCGTGGCGCTGATGCTGATCGACCTGGATCACTTCAAGAGCGTGAACGAAACCTATGGCCACCGCGTGGGCGACGCGCTGCTGAGCGAGGTGGCGCAACGCATCACCCAGCTGCTGGCGGGGCAGGGCCTGGTGTCGCGGCTGGCCAATGACCAGTTCACGGTGATGCTGCTGCGCCCGGCGTCCCGCACCGAGCTGGCGCAGCTGGCGGCCTCGCTGGTGGAGGGCCTGGCGCAGCCCTGGGAGCTGTCGGAGGTGGGCGCACAGTACATGGGTGCCAGCCTGGGCATCAGCCTGTACCCGGACGACTCGGCCAACAGCGTGGAGCTGGTGCGCCACGCGCATTCGGCCCTGCACGCCACCAAGAGTGCAGGCCGGGGCTCGTACCGCTTCTACATCGAGGAGTTCACGCAGATCACGCGCGGGCGGCTGGAGCTGCGCCGGCGCCTGCACAACGCGCTGCAGGCGGGCGAGTTCGCGCTGGTCTACCAGCCCCAGCTCAACCAGCAGCGCCAGACCGTGGGTGCCGAGGCGCTGCTGCGCTGGTCGGTGGATGGCAAGGCGGTGCCGCCCGACGAGTTCATCCCGCTGGCCGAGGAGAGCGGGCTCATCGTGCCCATTGGGCTGTGGGTGTTCGAGACCGCTTGCCGCCAGATGGCGCAGTGGCGTGCCGAGGGCTGGCAGGTGCCCGTGGTGTCGGTCAATGTCTCCACCATCCAGCTGCGTGAGCCGGGTTTTACCCAGACCCTGCTGGGCGTGACCCAGCGCGCCGGGGTGGCGCCCGCCGGCCTGGTGCTGGAGATCACCGAGTCGCAGCTGCTGGACGAGTCCCTGTACGCCATCGCGCTCGATCTGAAGAACGCGGGTTTTGCGCTGTCTATCGACGACTTTGGCACCGGCCACTCGTCGCTCATCAAGCTCAAGCGCCTGCCGGTGAGCGAGCTGAAGATCGACAAGGTGTTTGTGCGCGACATCGTGGTGGACGTGAACGACCGCGAGATCTGCGCCACCGTCAACGCGCTGGCCCGTACGCTGGGCCTGGAGGTGGTGGCCGAAGGTGTGGAAACCGAGGAGCAGCTGCAGTTTTTGATCCGCATGGGCTGCGAGCGTTTTCAGGGCTGGCTGTTTGCACCGGCCCTGGCGCCCGGGCCACTGGCCGAGCAATGGCTGCAGCGGCAGGCGCCGCCCGCTGCGCAGTGACTGCTGGCACGGTGTGGCGTGGGGGCGGCATGGTCCGTGTGTGGCATATCAAAAATGATAGCTGCTCAGGCATGTTCCACTAGCGCATCCGGCCGTTTTGCCCTGATAAAAGCCCAAACCCGGCACAGGGCCGGGTTTTGGGGGGGCTTGCAGGGCTTGTGCCCTGCGCGCCGTTGTTGCCGCTGGGCTTAGGCGGCCTGCGACACGCGACCCTGGTTGGCCGCCACGCTGGTGTGTGTGGAAATTTCCACGTTGGCCGAGGCCAGTGCGGCCGCCTTGGCGTCCGGGCCCATGGCCACGCCTTCGGCACGCACAAAACGCACGTCGGTGATGCCGAAGAAGCCGAACACCACCTTCAGGTAGCTCTCCTGGTGCTCCATGGCCTGACCGCCTTCGCTGGTCGAGTACACGCCGCCACGGGTGGAGGCCACGATCACGGTCTTGCCACCGGCCAGACCCACGGGGCCCTTCTCGGTGTACTTGAAGGTGCGGCCCGCTTGCGCCAGGCGGTCGATCCAGGCCTTGAGCTGGCTGGGGATGGAGAAGTTGTACAGCGGCGCGCCAATCACGATCACGTCGGAGGCCAGGAACTGGCTCACCAGGGCTTCGGACAGTGCGTTTTCAGCGCACTCTGCCTCGGTGGCAGCGGCCTGGCCGGTGCGGAACCCCAGCGACTGGGCCGACAGGTGCGAAGGCGCTTGCTGGGCCAGGTCCAGGTATTGCACGGTGGTGCTAGGGTGGGCGGCTTGCCAGGCGGTCACGGTGCGGGCAGTCAGTTGGCGGGACACGGATTGATCACCGGTGATGGCAGAGTCGACGTGAAGCAGTTGCATGAGGGAACTCCTGGGGTTCTGTGGATCGGAGCCACAGCGTGTGGCCATGGGATGAATTGTGGGGATGGATCAATTTGTTGATAAGGTAGTGAACTTGCGATAGATTGTTCTATCCATAGGACGATGAAGCCCATGCAAGATCTCAACGACATGCTGTATTTCGCCGAAGTGGTGGAGCGCGGTGGCTTTGCCGCTGCGGGCCGCGCGCTCGGCATTCCCAAATCGCGCCTGTCGCGCCGGGTGTCCGGCCTGGAAACGCAGCTGGGCGTGCGCCTGCTGCAGCGCACCACCCGCAAGCTCTCGCTGACCGAAGTGGGCGAAGCCTATTTGCGCCACTGTCAGGCCATGCGCGAATCGGCCCAGGCGGCGGCCGACACGGTGGCCCAGGTGCAGACCGTACCGCGCGGCACCATCCGCGTGAGCTGCCCTGTCACGCTGGCGCAGACCGTGGTGGCCGAGCTGATCCCCCGGTTCCTGGCCAGTTGCCCCGAGGTGCGCATCGACATGCTGGTGAGCAACCGCGCGGTCAACCTGGTGGAAGAGGGCATCGACGTGGCGCTGCGCGTGCGTCCCTCGGTGGACGACAGCGGTAGCATGGTCGTCAAGCGGCTGGACCACACCACGCAGATCCTGGTGGCCAGCCCCGAGCTGCTGATCCGCCAGGGCACGCCCCAAACGCTGGACGACCTGGCCAAGCTCGACAGCATCGCCATGTCGGCCCCCGATGGCCGATCGACCTGGAACCTGATCGGCCCGGGCGGCGTGCACCAGGTGGTGCAGCACACGCCGCGCTATGTGGCGGACGACCTGCTCACGCTCAAATACGCTGCCGTGGCCGGCACGGGGGTGTGCTGGATGCCCGACTACATGTGCCAGGAAGAAATGCGCGAGCGCAAGCTGGTGCGGGTGCTGCCCGACTGGGCGCCGGCGCCCGCCATCGTGCATGCCGTGTTCCCCTCCCGCCGGGGGCTGTCGCCCGCGGTGCGGCGCTTTCTGGACTACCTGGGCGAGGCCATGCCCGGCCGGAGCAGCCTGAGCACGCGGCAGGCCCTGCAGGGGCTCGACGGCGCCAATATCTGAGAACCTGTTCAAAGGGCAGGTTCTGAGGCGCTGGGCGCAAAGCCTGCGCTTGTGCACGGGTTCGGTGGGCAAAGCACTTTTTGGCGCCACAATGCAACGAATTGCAACTGTGCGGGCTGCGCCCGTCCGTGTGGTCGGCACACGCGGCGGCCCGGGGACTTTTTGTGACCGCTCCACACCCCATCGACCAAGACATCCGGCAAGCCCGCGTGCACCCTGCCGTGCGCGCCATCGTGATCCCGCCGTGCCCCGAATCGTTGCTGCGCCTGCAGCAGATCGTGGTGGCGCCCGAGCTGGACTCGACCGCGCTGGAGCAACTGGCATCCTCCGACGTAGCCCTGGCCGCCGCCGTGATGCGGCTGGCCAACAGCCCGCTGTACGGCCTGGCCCAGCCGGTGCAGACCGTGGGCATGGCGCTGACGGTACTGGGGCTGCAGCCGGCCGTGGAGCTTTTGTCTGCCTTCATCACGCGCAATGCGCTGCAGGTGCGCTCGCCGCTGCTGGAGCATTTCTGGGAAAGCTCGCAGCGCCGCGCCATTGCGTGCGAGCACATCGGCCACCAGCTCTACAGCCTGGACCCAGGGCTGGGCTACAGCTTCGGGTTGTTCTGCCATGTGGGCATGCCGGTGCTGGTGAAGGCGGTGCGGGGCTACGCGGGCACCGTGACCGAGGCCCTGGCGCGCAAGGACCGCACCTTTACCCAGACCGAGAACGCGAGCCACCGCACCGACCACGCGGTGATGGGCGCCATCGTGGCGCGCACCTGGCACCTGCCGGGCGACGTGGCACAGGCCATCTGGCTGCACCACGACTTTGCCTGCCTGAACGACGAGCAGTTTGATCCCACCGTGCGGCACCTGGTGGCGCTGGGGTTGCTGGCCGAGTTTCTGGTCAACCAGCACGACGGCCTGGCCCCCACGCGCGAGTGGACCCAACACGGCCAGGCCTGCATGGACCACCTGCATGTGACGCAGGACGAGCTGGACCACTGGATCGACGCGCTGCACCCCGCGTTTGAGGCAGTGCGGTTCTGATGATTCCGACGAGCAACTGACTCGCCCCTATCGCCGAGCGGGGCAGCTACGCCCGCCCCCTGCGGACATCACGCGGGCTCTGCGAGACCTGCCGGTGCGCTTTTCAGCGGGCCGCTTCCAGCAGCTCCGCTAGGCGCGTGTGCCCCCGTTGTGCCGCGAGCTGTGCCGCATTCAGACCTTCGCGGTCCACCAGCGCCGGGTTGGCGCGCAAGGCCAGCAGCCGCTGCACAGTGGCGGTGTGGCCGTTCAAGGCGGCCAGCATCAGGGCGGTTTTTCCTCCGGGGTCGCGGGCATCCACTGGTGTGCCCTGTTGCACGAGGGCTTCGACCTGCTGGGGTTGGCCCGTGCGGGCGGCCTCCCAGATGGTGACGGGCAAGGCCGCGCCCAGATTTTTTGACATGGCAGGGGCTGTAGCAGCCGCTTGGTGGTCGCGCGCTGCAGAGTCCGCCAGCGGGGCGCGGGTGGCTGGTGCAGCTGCTGCGGCGGGGGCAGCCGGAGCGGTTTCTTGAAGGGCTGGTGCAGGGGAGACTGATGCGCGTTCGCGCCTTTCGGTACTGGATTCGGCGCGGGGGGCTGCGGCCGTCGAGGGCATGGGGGGTGATGCGGGGAAGCCGGAGGCGGCCCCGGCGGCGCGAGGTGCTGACAGGGCTTCCTGCTCAGTGGAAGGCGACACAGGAGCCGACTTGGCTACGGGCTGGACGGGTGCTGGTGTCTGCGCAGGCGCGGGGGGGGCTACCGTGGCGGGCTTGGGGGGCATGGCGTCGGCCGACGGGCCGGTGCTGTTCCGCGTACTTTTCTGCGTGCTTTCCGGCGCAGGCGGAGTGCCCGATGGGGGCTCTGCCGGTGGCGGGAGCGTCGGTGTGGCCGCAGGGGCAGGCGCAGGGGCCGTAGGAGCCTGCGCAGGCGACTCGGCCCGGCGGTGGCTGAAAGCGGTGTCCCGCTCTTCGGGTGTGCCGCGCTCAAACTGCAGCATCAGCAAGCCAGTCAGTCCCACCACGGCCAAGGTGGCCAGGGCCGAAATCTTCCAGCGGGCCTGGTTGGCGGCAGGGGCTGCTACCGGGGTGGCTGATGCCGCAGCCGCTGCCACCATCTGTGCATGCGCACGCACGGCATCACGCACATGCGCGCCGGGGCGGGCGCCTTCCTGTTCGCTGGCCTCGTGGTAGCGCCGGACCAGTTCGTCATCCTGCCGGGTCATACAAACTCCTTGAGGTGCTGGCGCAGGCTGGCCCGCGCGTAGCGCAGGCGGCTCTTGGCGGTTTCAAAGTTCACGCCGGTGGCCTCGGCAATCTCCTGCACGCTCAGGTCTCCTTCGGCTTGCAACAAAAAGGCCTCGCGCTGCTCTGGCGGCAACTGCTCTACGGCGGCGATGAGCGCGGCGGCCTGCTCGCGCGACTGCAGCTGGCGCACGGGCCCGAAGCCCGAGTCCGCCACCAGCGTGTCTGCCAGGCTGCGCGCATCGTCGTCGCTGGCATCCAGGCTGGCATGGTGTTTGGCGGTACGCAGGTGGTCCACCAGCCGGTGGTGTGCCAAGGTGAACAGCCAGGTTCGGAACCTGGCCTTGACCTCGTAGCGGGCAGCGTTGCGCGCCACCGCAAACCACACGTCCTGCAGCAGGTCGTCGGCCACGGCCTGCACCTTCACGCTGCGAAACACGAACCGCCACACGGCCAGCTCGTGCCGGGCGTAGAGCCGGTCGAACGCACCCAGGTCGCCGCTGGCGTAACGCAGCATCAGCGTCTCGTCGGCATCGTCGTGGGGCGGGGCGGATGGCACCCGCGGATTATGCGAGGCCCGCATGCACCATCGGGAGCGTACCGGTAGATGCTCTCAAGGCCTACCTCGGGTCGGGAACGTACGACAGGTTGTCGGACTGCGGAAACGCGCGGGGCACAGGGGGCCGCGCGATGGGCTCGCGGATCACGCCCGCAGCCATCAGGTTTTCGCGGCTGTCATAGCGGATGCTGATGATTTCGTTGGGGCGGAGTTGCAGCCGGGTGAAAGTGGTGTGCGACACAACGGATGTCTCGCGCTGGCCGTGCGCCGTTCCCAGCTTGGCCGACGGCATAGGCGCAGCCTTGGCCGCACTGTCGGCAGACATCGAGCGCGCCGAGGACTCGGCCTCTGATGCTGGCGACGGTGCGGCGGCGGCTGGTGCGGGTGCCGACTGTGCAGAGGGCAGCGCAGGGGCAGGCTCTTCGCGCAAGCGCCCCAGGCTGTTGGCACTCCCGTTGCTGCCATCACGGCGCTGGCTGTATGGCTCGGGGACGACGGCGGGCGAGGGCACCGGTGGCTGTTCGCGGAACAGCGCCACGCCAATCACGCCCACGTGACCGGGGCGGCCTGTTCGGGCGGCATACGAGTTGGCAATGTGCGAGAACTCGAACGCAGCGACTTCGCTGTTGCTCTTGCGCCAGCCGGTGATCTGGTAACGCTCATAGGGCGAGAACACATACCCGCCCTGGTCCCACGCAGCGGTTTCGCCGCTGAGCACGTTGACCCCGTCCACCGAAGGCACGGCCAGGACCCGCTCGCCCAGCCGGTTGCGCACGGTGATGGCATACCGCGCGCCCGGGCGGCCGGCCACCCAGTACTCGCCTTGGGCGTAGTGCACCGGCAACGTGGTCCCAGTGTCGCGGTCCACGATGGTGACATCGGCCAGGCGGCCAATGGCATGGGCAGGCAGGTGGCTCAGGCCCAGCAACGCGGCCAGTGTCGCGAGGGCGGGCAGGGTGAGAAGGCGGGGTTTCATGGCAGCTCCATCAAAAAAGTGGTGGTGCTGGGTGAAACGAACGGGATAGCTAAATGGGGTTGAGCGGATGCAAAAAATCTAAAAATGTTCTTTGGGGCTTATCTCTTTCGGGCCACTTGGCCATTTCGCGGGAAGACTGGGGGCCATCGAAGAGACCTTTTGCCCAGTGAGCTAAAAGTCAGCGCGGCCCGTTAGCATGAGCGCATGCTTGCCGCCAAACCCTATCTCCAAAGCGCTTGCATCCGCCCAGATGCAGATGTGGACTACGAAACCTATCCCTACAACGTACCCTCGATCCGAGAACTGGGTCTGCTGCAGTTTCACCCGGACGTAACCTTCTTTGTGGGGGAGAACGGTTCTGGGAAATCAACGTTGTTAGAGGGCATCGCGTTGGCCCTGGGCTATAGCCCGGAGGGTGGCACTCGCAATTTCAGACTGGCTACGGCGGATTCAGAATCATCGTTGCATGAGGTGCTGCGGTTGGCGCGGAGCTACCGCAAGCCGCAAGATGGTTATTTCTTGCGGGCTGAGAGCTTCTTCAATGTGGCCACCTACATGGATGAGGTTGGCTACCTGGATAACTACGGCGGAAAATCGCTACATGCTCGGTCTCATGGCGAGGCGTTTATGGCGCTGCTGACGCACAAGTTCCAGGGCAAAGGGTTGTACTTGCTGGACGAGCCCGAGGCAGCCTTATCACCCAACCGCCAACTCGCTGCGCTGTATGCAATCCACCAATTGGTGGAAGACAAATCTCAATTCATCATTGCC
This sequence comes from Acidovorax delafieldii, assembly GCF_007993815.1. GTDB lineage: Bacteria > Pseudomonadota > Gammaproteobacteria > Burkholderiales > Burkholderiaceae_C > Acidovorax > Acidovorax delafieldii. Next base: position 593,270 of record NZ_VJWE01000012.1, on the reverse strand, counting down.
ACGCACTCCCCCATCCTGCTGTCCTATCCCAACGCCAAGATCATCCAATTCGATGGCGCTGGTCTGTCCGAAGTGGCCTTCGAGGACACGGAGCACTACGCGGTAACTCGTGACTTCCTCAACAACTATCCCCAGCGACTGAAGCGCTTGCTGGCCGACGATTAGATGGGATGGCTTGCAGCGGACGACACTAGCGCATGCGATTTTTTGTCTCCGGATTGTCTGTGATTAGATGATTTGGCGATTAAATAACAAGAATTAAGTCGTTTGGGTTTTAAAGGCTGGCTCGCAGAATCCCTGCCTGTGACCACCACCTCCATCATCATCGTCCCCGGCTGGCGCGATTCGGGCCCCGGCCACTGGCAAAGCCTGTGGGCCGAGCGCCTGCCCCACGCGCGCCGCGTGGTGCAGGACGACTGGATCACGCCCACGCGTTCAGCCTGGGTGAGTCAGCTGGAGAAGACGGTACTGGCCGCAACGCACCCTGTAGTGATCGTGGCACACAGCCTGGGCTGTATTGCCACCACCCACATGGGGCCGGAGGCTGCAGCCAAGGTGTGCGGCGCCTTGCTGGTGGCTCCTGCCGACCCCGAGCGCCGCGCCATCCTGAGCGACTTTGCCCCCGTGCCCTACGCGGCGTTGCCTTACCGCAGCATCGTGGTGGCCAGCAGCAATGACCCGTTTTGTCCCATTCGCCTGGCGGGCGCCTATGCCAGAGCCTGGGGCAGCGAGTTTGTGCGCATGCAGAACGCGGGGCATATCAATATTGACTCGGGCCATGGCGAATGGCCGCTGGGCTGGGCGTTGCTGCAGTCTTTGGAGGGCGACCACAGCACCATCCAGCCAGCTGCAGGGTACTCGCAGGTTTCTCCGGCCGCCGCCTGATTGCTATCTAATCGATAGCTTTCGGCGCATGTGTTACCAGCGCTTGGAGCCTGCAGGACCCGAAATGTCCGGCCCCGGGCTGCTGATGTGCGGTTTGGGGTCATGGCCCCGGCACGCCCTTTGAGATCTTTATATGCCAATTCTCGATTAATTAACAAGAATATATTCTTTTGAGTTTTAAGGGGTGGTCCGCACAATGCGGAATCTCCAGCATTTTTTGGGCGACTTCACCATGACTTCTTTGAAACTCAAGACCCTCCTGGCCTCTCTGGCCCTGGCCGCGAGCGGCATGGCTGCCGCTCAAAATTCGCTGCTCAATGTGTCGTATGACGTGGCCCGCGAGTTCTACAAGGACTACAACGTGGCCTTCGCTGCGCACTACAAGAAGACCACCGGCCAGGACGTGAAGATCGACCAGTCGCACGCCGGCTCCAGCGCCCAGGCCCGTGCCGTGAACGACGGTTTGGCTGCTGACGTGGTCACCATGAATACCACCACCGACGTACAGTTTCTGGCGGACAACGGCGTGGTTGCCAAGGACTGGGCCAAGAAGTTCCCGCACGACGCATCGCCCACCACCTCGACCATGCTGTTCCTGGTGCGCAACGGCAACCCCAAGAACATCAAGGACTGGGACGACCTGATCAAGCCCGGCGTGCAGGTGATCGTGGTCAACCCCAAGACCGGCGGCAACGGCCGCTATGCCTACCTGGCCGCCTGGGGCGCCGTGCGTGAAAAGGGCGGCACCGAGGCGCAGGCCGCCGAGTTTGTCGGCAAGCTGTACAAGAACGTGCCTATCCTGGCCAAGGGCGGCCGCGATGCCACGGCCACCTTCCTGCAGCGCAACCAGGGCGATGTGCTGATCACTTTCGAATCCGAGGTGGTCTCCATCGACCGCGAGTTCGGCGCGGGCAAGGTCGATGCCATCTACCCTTCGGTGAGCGTGGTGGCTGAAAACCCCGTGGCCGTGGTGGAGCGCACCGTGGCCAAGAAGGGCACGGCCCAGCTGGCCAAGGCCTACCTGGACTACCTGTACTCGGAAGAAGCGCAAGAGATCGCAGCCAAGCACGCCATCCGCCCCCGTTCGGAGACCGTGCTCAAGAAGTACGCCGACACCTTCAAGCCGCTCAAGCAGTTCACGGTGGCCAAGTACTTCGGCTCCCTGACCGAAGCGCAGAAGGTGCACTTCAACGACGGCGGCCAGTTCGACAAGCTGTACACGCCCGGCGCCAAGTAAATAGGCCGAGCGCTTTTCCCGACTCACCACTGCATCTATGACCACTGCGACCGCTGTGGCCGCAGCCCCGGCCGGACGGCGCGCGCCCAAGCGCGTGCTGCCTGGCTTTGGGCTGTCATTGGGCTACACCCTTTTCTACTTGAGCATCATCGTGCTGATCCCGCTGTCGGCACTGATCTTCAAGACCTTCACGCTCACCTGGGACCAGTTCTGGGCGGCCATCAGCGCGCCGCGCGTGATGGCGTCGTACCGGCTGACCTTTGGCGCATCGTTTCTCGCGGCGCTGGTCAATCTGGTGTTTGGCCTACTGATCGCGTGGGTGCTGGTGCGCTACAAGTTCCCGGGCAAGAAGATCGTGGATGCGCTGGTGGACCTGCCGTTTGCGCTGCCCACCGCCGTGGCAGGTATCTCGCTCACGGCCCTGCTGGCAGGCAACGGCTGGGTGGGCAGCATTCTGGAGCCCATGGGCATCCAGCTTGCGTTCAAGCCTGCGGGCATTGTGATTGCGCTCATCTTCATCGGCCTGCCGTTTGTGGTGCGCACCGTGCAGCCCGTGCTGGAAGACGCCGAAAAGGAGCTGGAAGAAGCCGCCACCTGCCTGGGCGCCACGCGCCTGCAGACCTTCACCAAGGTCATCCTGCCCTCCATCACGCCCGCACTGCTCACCGGCTTTGCCATGGCGTTTGCGCGGGCGGTGGGGGAATACGGCTCGGTGATCTTCATCGCGGGCAACATGCCCATGGTGTCGGAGATCACGCCGCTCATCATCATCGGCAAGCTGGAGCAGTATGACTACGCAGGCGCCACCGCCGTGGCTGTGGTGATGCTGGTCATCTCTTTCATCCTGCTGCTCATCATCAACGCGCTGCAAGCCTGGCAGCGCCGCCACGCGGGGGCACCAGCATGAGCGGCAACAACTCCCGAACCATTCGCCGCGCCCAGGCGGGCACGACCGAAGCGCCCTGGGTCCGCTACACGCTGATCGCCATCGCCTTGGCTTTCATGCTGCTGTTCCTGGTGCTGCCACTGGCCGCCGTGTTTGCAGAGGCGCTGCGCAAGGGTTTTGGCGCATACCTGGAAGGCCTGCGCGAGCCCGATGCCTGGTCGGCCATCAAGCTCACGCTGATCACCGCGCTGATTGCCGTGCCGCTGAACCTCGTGTTCGGCGTGGCAGCCGCGTGGTGCATTGCCAAGTACGAGTTCAAAGGCAAGGCCTTCTTGACCACGCTGGTGGACCTGCCGTTCTCGGTGTCGCCCGTGGTGGCGGGCCTGATCTATGTGCTGATGTTTGGCGCGCAAGGCTGGTTTGGTCCGTGGCTGCAGGCGCATGACATCAAGATCATCTTTGCCGTGCCCGGCATCGTGCTGGCTACCGTGTTTGTGACCTTTCCGTTCATCGCCCGCGAGCTCATCCCGCTGATGCAGGCGCAGGGCAACGACGAGGAGCAGGCCGCCATCGTGCTGGGCGCGAGCGGCTGGCAGACCTTCTGGTACGTGACCTTGCCCAACATCAAGTGGGGCCTGCTGTACGGCGTGATCTTGTGCAACGCGCGGGCCATGGGCGAGTTTGGTGCGGTGTCGGTGGTGTCCGGCCACATCCGGGGCCAGACCAACACCATCCCGCTGCACGTCGAGATTCTCTACAACGAGTACCAATCGGTGGCCGCGTTTGCCGCTGCCTCGCTGCTGGCCTTGCTGGCCTTGGTCACGCTGGTCATCAAGACGATTGCCGAACACCGCAACGAGCAGGCCCTGAAGGCCGCCGCCGAATTGCCGCCCGAGCGCCCCGCGCCCGCTGGCGTGTGAAGGAAACAGAACATGAGCATTGAAATCCGTAACGTCAGCAAACAGTTTGGCGACTTTCAGGCGCTGCGCGATGTGAGCCTGGACATTGCCTCGGGCGAACTCATTGCGCTGCTCGGCCCCTCGGGCTGCGGCAAGACTACGCTGCTGCGCATCATCGCGGGCCTGGAGACGGCCGACGTGGGCACCATCCACTTCAGCGGCGAAGACACCACCGACGTGCATGTGCGCGAACGCAACGTGGGCTTCGTTTTCCAGCACTACGCATTGTTCCGCCACATGACGGTGTTCGAGAACGTGGCTTTTGGCCTGCGCGTGAAGCCCCGCAGTGAGCGCCCCAGCGAAGCACAGATCAAGAAGAAGGTCATGGACCTGCTCAAGCTGGTGCAGCTGGACTGGCTGGCCGAGCGCTACCCTTCGCAACTGTCTGGCGGCCAGCGCCAACGCATTGCGCTGGCTCGCGCGCTGGCGGTGGAGCCCAAGGTGCTGCTGCTCGACGAACCCTTCGGCGCGCTGGACGCCAAGGTGCGCAAGGAGCTGCGTCGCTGGCTGCGCCGCCTGCACGACGAGCTGCATGTGACCAGCATCTTCGTGACCCACGACCAGGAAGAAGCCCTGGAAGTGGCGGACCGCGTGGTGGTGATCAACCAGGGCAAGATCGAGCAAAGCGGCTCCCCCCAGCAGGTGTGGGACCAGCCTGCCAGCCCGTTTGTCTACGGCTTTTTGGGCGACGTGAACCTGTTCCACGGCCGCGCCCATGAAGGCCTGGTGCACCTGGACGGCATGCAGCTCGACTCGCCCGAGCACCAGGCGGCGCAGAACGCTAAGGCCTTTGCCTATGTGCGCCCGCACGACCTGGACGTGGAGCGCTACTCCCCTGGCGCGGGCCTGGACGCCGAAGGCCGTCCCCGTGGCATCGTGGCCCAGCTGAGCCGCGCCATTGTGGTGGGCCCCATTGCGCGCCTGGAACTTATTCCGACCGACGATCACAAACCAGCGGACAATGCGTCCCCAGAATCCCTGATCGAAGCGCAGATCCCTGCGCAGCAGTTCAAGGACATGGGTTTCAAGGAGGGTGAGACGCTGGTGGTGACACCACGCCGCGCCCGCGTTTTTCTGGATCACGCCGCCGGTATCTGAGTTGCTTCTCCTTCGAGGCCTCTCTGTGTAACCTGCGGTTTCGAGGGACAAGAATGATGGTGTTGAACTGGATTGATCAGGCCCCGCGTCGCGTGCTGGCGCTGGTCAGCGTGGCCTGTGTGGCGATGCTGGCGTTTGGCATGTACCTGCAGCATGTGGTGGGCCTGGAGCCTTGCCCCATGTGCATCGTGCAGCGCTACGCGCTCATTGGTGTTGCTGTATTCACGGCCCTGGCGAGTGCGCGAGGCAGTCGGGGCTGGTGGATGACCTGGGCGTTGCTGGCCGTGATCACTGCCGGGTTTGGCGCCTTTGTGGCGGCTCGCCAGAGCTGGCTGCAGTGGTACCCGCCGGAGATCGCTACCTGCGGCCGCGACTTCTACGGCATGATCGAAAACTACCCCATCAGCCGCGCCATCCCCATGATCTTCCGGGGCTCGGGCGATTGCACTGCGATCGACTGGACCTTCCTGGGTGGCTCGATTGCCAACTGGTCGTTCATCTGCTTCGTGGGGTTTGGCTTGGTGCTGCTGGCTGTGTTGGTGCGGGCGCTGAAGGGTGGCAACAAGCGAGGCTCTGGTTATTCGATGGCTTGATGCCTGTGAGGCATGGGCTTGCATGAAAAAGGCGCTCCAGGGAGCGCCTTTTTCGTTATGGGAAGGGCTGCCAGCGCCGGTGTTCCTGCTCCGAGCGCAGTCCCACCTGGTCGCATGAAAGCGCACAAGGTTGGCTATCCAAGCACCATGTCCCCTGCGTCCAGCGAGGGCGGACGCAGAAGGTCTTCGTTGATGCCCATGGTCTGGCTGGCGCGTTCTACGGCCTGCCACAGTGGCGCAGGCATTTGCAATATCTCTTCCGGCGACGCGGAGCGCGCGATCCATGCACTGATTTGCAGGTGCTGCTCGTGGGTGAGCAGGTCCAGGTTCAACATTTCGTCGATGATTTTCATGCAGGGGCTACAGGGTCGATGGGGTGGCTTGGAGATGGCTCTGCGCGGTAAAGCCCTGAGGAGGCTGTGCTTTGCATGAAGCGAAGAGGGGTTGCTCCGTGGCAACCTCTAGCGTCACGGAGCATGGTGTTTTGTAGAAGAGATGGTACCCAAAGCACCAATCTCAAGCGGGCCAGTGCGACAGCTTCAGCCTGGCATACCGGTGCCATGCGGGAACGGTACGCCTTGTGTACCGTCAACCCATGCGGGCAGTTTGGGCATCACCTGGCCAAACAGCGGACTGGCCTGCCATTGCGCCAGCCAGGCCTGCAGGCGGGGCCACGGCTGTGCGGTCCACCAGTCGGCATCAATGCCTGCAAACTGCCGCACAAAAGGCGCAATCGCCATGTCGGCCAGGGCCGCGTGGGTGCCGAACAGGTAAGGCCGATGTGGTGAGAGACGCGCCTCCAGCGCACCCAACCAGGCCACGGCTTGGGCGTGTTCCGCGTCCATGTCAGCGTCCGGGTATCTGCTGGGGTACTTGCACCGGTCCAGCGCCTGCTTGAACGGGCCATCGCATTCAGCAATCAGCGCGAGCATGTCTTCCAGGCTGCCATGGCTGGGGGTGAGCCAGCCTTCAGGGTCGTGTTGTCGCAGCGCCCACAGCATGATGTCCAGGCTCTGCTCCAGCACCTGGCTGCTGGGCAACACCAGCACGGGCACCGTGCCCTTGGGCGATGCCTGCAGCAACCCCTGGGGCTTGCTTTTGAGCACCACCTCGCGCAGTTCGCAAACCTGGCCGCTCACGGCCAGGGCCAGGCGGGCGCGCATGGCATAGGGGCAGCGGCGGAACGAGTACAGGACGGGCAGGGCGGTCATGTTGTGCCATCCATGCCATCGTCCTCTGCGTGCTTGGCCACAGCGCGTGTGGGGCGGCCGGGTTGCTGCGCGCCGATGTGCTCTTGCCCACGCTGCCGGGCCAGCTGCATCTGCCGCTCGCGCTCGGCCAGGGCGCGTTCCTGCTCGGGTGTGCGGGTGCCGTGGCAATACGGACAGCTCACACCGGGCACGTAGTGCGGTGATTGCAACTCGGCTTCGCCCAGCGGCATGCGGCAGGATCGGCACAGCTGGTGGTGGCCCGGTGCGAGGCCATGGCCTACGGACACGCGTTCGTCGAACACAAAGCAGTCGCCGTGCCAGCGGCTGGATTCTTCGGGTACGGTTTCCAGGTACTTGAGGATGCCGCCTTCCAGGTGGTACACCTCGTCAAAGCCTTGTGACTTGAGGAACGCGGTGGACTTTTCGCACCGGATGCCGCCAGTGCAGAACATGGCGACTTTGGGCTTGCCCGCCAGCACGCCGCCGGGTTGTTTCTCTTTTTCTACCCAGGCCGGAAACTCTGCAAAGGTCTGCGTGTGCGGGTTGATGGCGCGCTCAAACGTGCCAATGCCCACCTCGTAGTCATTGCGTGTGTCCACCACCACCACGCCCGGGTCGTCGATGAGGGCGTTCCAGTCTTCGGGCTTCACATAGGTGCCTGCGTTGCGTGCGGGGTTCAGGCCTGGCACGCCCAGGGTGACGATCTCGCGCTTGAGGCGCACGCGCATGCGGTAGAAGGGCATGCGCTCGGCCAGCGCCTCCTTGTGCTGCAGGGCGGCAAAGCGCGCATCGCTGCGCAGCCAGGCCAACACCGCATGCACGCCCTGCGGTTCGCCCGCAATGGTGCCGTTGATGCCCTCGGGCGCCAGCAACAGCATGCCGCGCACGCCGTTCGCGTCGCACAGGGACTGCAGGGGCTCGCGCAGGGCGGCAAAGTCTGGCAGGTCCACAAACTGATAAAGCGCGGCAGTGAGATAGCGGGGTGTGACCGAGTCCACGAAAAAGGCGTTTTTGAAACAGGAAGGGGGATGATAGCTGTCACCTTTCGTTACGATGCGGGGTTACCAACGCTGCTTGCAAGGTGGTCGCATGAGCAAGGAATCCACTCTCAATCTGTTCCGTCGGCTGGAGCAGCTCAACGGCATTGGCGCTGCGCTCTCGCGCGAGCGGGACATCGACCGGCTGCTGGAGAACATCCTGGAGGCCGCCAAGACCATCACCGGGGCCGACGGCGGCACGCTCTACAGCGTGACGGAAGACCAGTCGGCGCTCAAGTTCGAGATATTGCGAACCGACTCGCTGGGCATCAACCTGGGGGGCACCACGGGCAAACCCATCGACCTGCCGCTGTTACCGTTGCGCACGGCCGACGGCGGGCCCAATGATTCGCTGGTGGCGGCCCACGCGGCCATCCACGACCGCACGGTGAACATTGCCGACGCCTACAGCGCGGCAGGGTTTGATTTTTCGGGCACACGCGCGTTTGACCAGCGCACGGGCTACCGGTCGCAGTCGTTCCTCACGGTGCCGATGAAGAACCACGACCTCGAACTCATCGGCGTGCTGCAGCTCATCAATGCGCGCGACCCGGACACGGGCGAGGTCATCACCTTCTCGCAGGCCGACCAGAGCCTGGCCGAGTCGCTGGCCTCGCAGGCGGCCATTGCGCTCACCAACCGGCTGCTCATCACGCAGCTCGAACGCCTGTTCGAGTCGTTCGTGAACCTCATCAACCTGGCCATCGACGAAAAATCGCCCTACACCGGCGGCCACTGTCAGCGCGTGCCCGCCCTCACGATGATGCTGGCCGAGGCTGTGGATGCCACCCGCGAGGGGCCGTTGGCCGCGTTCAAGATGAGCGATCGCGACCGCTACGAGCTCAAGATGGCGGGCCTGCTGCACGACTGCGGCAAGATCACCACGCCTGTGCACGTGGTGGACAAGGCCACCAAGCTGCAGACCATCTACGACCGCATCGGCCTGGTGGACACGCGGTTTGAAGTGCTCAAGCGCGATGCCGAACTGGCCGCGCTGCGCCGCCAGCTGGCGCTGCGTGCGGTGGTGGACGCGCGGGCTGAAGGCCAGGAGCTGCAGGCCCTGCAGCACGAGATCCATGCGCTGGAGGAAGACCGCGAGTTTCTGCGCCGCAGCAACACCGGCACCGAGGCCATGCGCCCCGAAGACCAGCAGCGTGTGCGCGATATTGCCGCCATGCGTCACTGGCGCAACCCGCAGGGTGTGCAAACGAGCTTTTTGACGGGGGAGGAAGTGGAGAACCTCACCATCCGGTCCGGAACGTTGAACCAGGCCGAGCGCGACACCATCAACTACCACATCGTTGCCACCATCAAGATGCTGGAGACGCTGCCCTGGCCGCGCCACCTCCAAAACGTGCCCGAATACGCTGGGGGCCACCACGAACGCATGGACGGCAAGGGCTATCCGCGTGGCCTCACGCGCCAGCAGATGTCGCTGCAGGCCCGCATGATGGGCATTGCCGACATCTTTGAGGCGCTGACGGCCGCAGACAGGCCCTACAAGAGTGGCATGACCCTGTCGCAGGCGCTGGCCATCATGTGCAGGATGCGGGACAACGGGCACATCGACCCCGACCTGTTCGAGGTGTTTGTGCGCGAAGGGGTGTACCTGCGCTATGGCCAGCAGTTTCTGGATGCAGGGCAGGTGGACGGGGTGGATGTGGCGGCGATGGGGTTTTGACACCGCTGCACCCCGTGCATCACGGCGTACGTTTGCTATGTAATTGATAGCTTCTGGCGCATGATCCACTAGCGCTACCGGCCAAAATCATCCCAATTCTTCAGTCCCGGCACCCACTGTGACGCTGGCCTGTGACATCAGCCAGTCCCGGAACGCCGCCATGGCCCCCGTGGTGGTGCGCGATTGCAAGCGGGTCAGCCAGTAGGCGCCCCGGTGCAGCTCTTGTGCAAAGGGCTGCGCCAGGCGGCCCTGCTGCAGTTCGCGCGCGAACATCTTCACTGGCAACAGTGCCATGCCCGCGCCCTGCGCCGCCGCCTCGGCCAGCGTCAGGGACGAGTCGAACACCGCGCCACGCACCACGGGGCAGGGCGCACCCGCAGCCTCGAACCAGGCCGTCCATTCGTCGGTGCGGTAGCTGCGCAGCAAGGGCTGGCGCGCCAGGTCGGCCACCGTGCGCAGGCCACGGGCCAAGGCGGGCGAGCACATCACGGACATGGGCGCATCCATGATGCGGTCGGCCTGCGTGCCGTGCCATGCGCCGTCGCCAAAGCGGATGGCGTAGTCCAGCCCTTCGCCCGCCATGTCCACCCGGTTGTTGTGCGTGAGCAGGCGCAGGTCCACAAAGGGGCAGGTCTGCTGAAAGTCGCGCAGCCGGGGTAGCAGCCAGCCCACCGCGAAGGTGCCCACGGCGCCCACGGTCAGCACCTCACGCGGGCGGGTGTCGCCCAGCTTCTCCAGGGCGCGCTGCAGGTTGCCAAACGATTCCACCACCACCGGCAGCAGGGCTTGGCCTTCGTCCGTCAGCGCCAGGCCGCGTGGCAGGCGGCGGAACAGAGGCTTGCCCAGCCGGTCCTCCAGCTTGCGGATGTGCTGGCTCACGGCGGTTTGGGTCACGTGCAGCTCCTGGGCGGCGCGCGTGAGGTTCAGGTGGCGGGCCGCGGCCTCGAAGGCCCGCAGGGCGTTGAGCGGCAGGTGCATATTGCCAAAAGGTCAAAGTTTTTCTTGGGGCTTTTGGCAATTATTGTCGATGGTGCTGGGGGCTGAACCCTCGTATTGTTCGGGCCTTGTTCCCCACTACGCTTTCAATCGATATGCAAAGAAGACAGTTTTCCTTGGGTTTGATGGCCGCCACGGCCATGCCTTTATGGGGTTGTGCAGCTGCCAGCAACTCAGACCGCCGCGAGCAGACCGCCAGCGCATGGAACGATGCCCTCGCCAGCATCGAACGCGCCGCCCAGGGCCGTCTGGGGGTGGCCATGCTGGACACCGGGTCGGGCCTGGCGCTGGGCTGGCGGCAGGACGAGCGTTTTGCCATGGCCAGCACCTTCAAGCTGGTGTTGGCCGGCTGGATGCTGGCTCTGGTGGACCAGGGCAAGGAGCGGTTGGAAGCGCGCGTGCATTACCCGGCCACCGACGTGGTGGCGTACTCGCCCGTCAGCGGCCCGCGCGCGGGCGATGGTGGCGGCCTGACGGTGGGTGAGCTGTGCTCTGCCACCGTCAGCCTGAGCGACAACACCGCTGCCAATGTGCTGCTGGCCCGCCATGGCGGCCCGGCCGGGTTCACCGCGTTCGTGCGTTCGCTGGGTGACGAGGTCACGCGGCTGGACCGCACCGAGCCCACGCTGAATGAGGCTGCCGTGGGCGACCCGCGTGACACCACCACGCCGCTGGCCATGCTGCAGACCATGCAGAAACTGGTGCTGGGCAACGCGCTCAGCTCCATGTCCCGGGCCTGGCTGCAGCGCTGGCTGGTGGAGACCAGCACGGGCGATAAGCGCCTGCGTGCCGGTGTGCCGGGCTGGAAGGTGGGCGACAAGACGGGCACGGCGGGCGAGAGCGGCACGGCCAACGACATTGGCGTGTTGTGGCCCGCGGGCGGCGGCGCGCCGGTGCTGGTGACCTGTTACCTCACGCGCTCCAAGGCGTCGCCGGAGCAGCGGGATGCGGCGATTGCGCAGGTGGCGCGCGCCGTGGCGGCCGCGCGCGAGACTTTCACCCGCTCTTAGAGCTTCTTGACCAGCACCTGGCTCTTGCGGTCCCAGTTGTACTTGCGCTTGCGGGCGTCGGGCAGCCAGTCCGGGTCCACGGGGGAGAAGCCGCGCTTGATGAACCAGTGCATGGTGCGGGTGGTCAGCACAAAGATGCTGTCCAGCCCCAGCAGGCGCGCGCGCTGCTCGATGCGCTTGAGCAGCTTTTCGCCGTCGCCCGTGCCCTGGCTTTGCGGCGATACCGTCACCGCAGCCATCTCGGCCGTCTTGGCTTCGGGGTAGGGGTAGAGCGCCGCGCAGCCAAAAATCACGCCGTCGTGTTCGATGATGGTGTAGGTGGCGATGTCGCGCTCGATCTCGGTGCGGTCGCGCTTGACCAGCGTGCCGTCCTTCTCGAAGGGCTCGATCAACTGCAGGATGCCGCCCACGTCGTCAATCGTGGCCTCGCGCAGCTCTTCGAGCTTTTCGTCGATGACCATGGTGCCGATGCCGTCGTGCACATAGACCTCCAGCAGCAGCGAGCCGTCCACCGCAAACGGCAGGATGTGGCTGCGCTCCACGCCGGCCTTGCAGGCCTTCACACAGTGCTGAAGGTAAAAGCCCGTGTCGGTGGGCTGCTGCGCCGGGGGCAACTGGGCCAGCAGCGCCTGCGCGGCGGCCAGCGGCAACTCGGTGTCGATGGGGTTGTCGTCGCTCTCGGGCTCGGTGGGCGACATGCGGATGCCCTGCACCTCGGTCAAAAAGATGAGCTTGTCGGCCCGCAGCTCGATGGCCACGCTCGTGGCCACTTCTTCCATGCTCAGGTTGAAGGCCTCCCCCGTGGGCGAAAAGCCAAACGGCGACAGCAGCACCAGCGCGCCCATGTCCAGCGTGCGCTGGATGCCGGCCACGTCCACCTTGCGCACCAGGCCCGAGTGCTGAAAATCCACCCCATCCACAATGCCCACGGGCCGCGCCGTGAGAAAGTTGCCCGAGATCACCCGCACCGTGGCGCCCGCCATCGGCGTGTTGGGCAGGCCCTGGCTGAACGCTGCCTCGATCTCGTAGCGCAACTGCCCGGCGGCCTCCTGCGCGCAGTCGAGCGCCACAGAGTCAGTGATGCGGATGCCATGCGAATACTTGGCCGCATGCCCCTTGGCCGCCAGCTGCTCGTTCACCTGCGGGCGAAAACCGTGCACCAGCACGATCTTCACGCCCATGGCCTGGATCAGTGCCAGGTCTTGCGCAATGCTGTGCAGCTTGCCGGCCGCAATCGCCTCACCCGTCAGCCCGATCACAAACGTCTGGTTGCGGAACTTGTGGATGTAGGGCGCCACCGAGCGGAGCCAGGGGACGAAGGTGAAATTGAAGACGGCGGACATGGAGAAAGGTGTTTGGGGCAGTGGTGGTAATGCGCGAGGAGCGAATGATAAGTGTCCTTAGCGACCGGGTGCTGGGATTTGCACGCTCAGCCAGGGTGACCGACGAACAGCGCTGCGATGCGGCTGCGCCAGCGTTCGGCATCTTCCCGCCGGTCAAACCCGCCCAGGTGCATGGGGCGCTCGCCACGCACTGTCAGGCGCAGCACATGGTAGGGGCCGTCTTCTGAGGTGCGTTCCACCACCTCTGGTGGTGCAAAGCGATCAAACGCAATGTGCACAGTGCGGCCCACCAGCGGCCAGCGCGAGGTGCGCCGCACCTGGCGCCTGGCTGGGTCGAAATGTAGCGTCAGCACCCGCCCCAGAGCAATCGCCAAAAACAGCGCACCCATGGCGCAGGCCGCCACCACACACGCGGCGGCCAACAGCAGGTGCAGCCACGGCGTCCGGGCCGTGGCGTGCATCACAAAGGGAACAGGAATCAGGAACATGCCCAGCGCAATGGTGCCCACAAAGAGGCGCATCGGCACCGAGATGTGCTCGGCGTAGTGCAGCCCGTCACCGGACTCGGAAAACCCGCTGGCCATTTTGATCCTTGGTCCTTCGCCTTCGTGCTGGGTGTTACGCCAGCTGGGGTGCAGCGGATGCCGCCCCGCGCGCGCGAAACGCGCTGAGTTTGGCACCAAAAGGCTCCAGCACCAGGCCTTCTTCGGGCAGGGTGCCTGCGGCATCTGAGGGGGGCGCCAGCGCAATGCCGCAGCCCTGGAGCAGCGCCACCATCTCCGCAGGGGCGATGGTGCCGTGTGCCAGCAAGGCGTCCACCGTGCGCCCCAGTGCCTCATGGTGCGTGGTCAGCAGCGCCTGGGCACGCTGGTATTGCTGCTGCATCAGCGCCTCGATGGCCTTGTTGCTCGGGCCGATGTCGGTGTTGACATGGTTGTCCATCTCCACGGTGACATCGGTGCGGGCCAGCCGCGCGCCAAAGCCATGGTGGCGGATGTAGCGCGCTGCCTCGGCCGTCACCTGCTTCAAGTCCTGCTCGGCGCCCGTGGTGCAGGCCATTTCGCCAAACACCAGCTCTTCTGCCACGCGGCCTGCCAAGCCTACGCACATCATGTCGAGCGCGTTCTGGCGCGTGGTGGCCTTGAGGCTGGAGAAGCTGTTGTAGCCGCCCTCGAACGAGGCAATGTTGATCTTCACCTCTTGCGGAGCGTGGCCGAACAACACGCAGTACGCCAGCCCGTGACCCGCCTCGTGCACCGCCAGCAGGGCACGAAAGTCTGCATTGGCACGTTGCTTGAGCCGGTTCAGCTCCAGCGTCACCGCAAACGCGGCCTGAACTGCGCCCTCCGGTCCTTGGCCCGACACCAGCAGGTGGCGCTTGTCGGGCGCCAGGTGAATGGCGAACTCCTGGTCCGTTGAGAGCTGCTCCTGCACCACCCACAACGCCGCGTTGACCAGGTTGGCGCTCAGGATCGCATGCACCGACGAGAACAGTGGCCGCGTGCCCTGCGCAGGGAACACCGCGTTGGCATACAGCTCGCTCAGCACATCCTGCCCGATGGCAAACCGCACGCCGCATTGCGCTGCAATATCGTCCACATAGCGTGTGCACAGGTTATGGATGAGGCGCTCATACGTCGCCTTGCTGAACGACGGGTAGACCACATGTTCATTGCCCAGCCGCGCGATCTGCTCGGGCTTGAAGCGTTCGCCCAGCGCCTTCTTCACATCGATGAGCGACAGCTTGCGGGTCAGGCGGTGAAAGATGTCGGCATCGGTGTCGCAGTCTTCCACGCGCTGCGCGGTCTCGTGGTACATCTCGTCGAGGTTGCCGCACATAAACACCAGCAGCTTGCTGTAGTCGGTCTCCCATGCATGGCTGGACTGTTGAAAGTTGGCAAACAGCGCCTGCACCTTGGCGGGCGGCCACTGCATGATGGCGGACAGCGGCTCCTGCAGCTTCAGCATGCGCTTGAGTTCTTGCGCATCCCAGGCGTCCAGTTGAAAGCGGTAGGGCTTCTTGCCTGCGCGGTCGTCATCGCCATCTTCGGCGCGCTCAGCCTCGTAGTGCGCATCGGCCAGCTTGCGCTCGATGTTGGACAGTGCGCTCAACGCGGGTGGCAGGCGCCCGTCGGACAGCAGTGTCCACACGTCCTGGTAGCGCTCCACCTTCACGTCGGCGCCCTTGGTGTCAATCGTGCGAAAGCGCTGGAACTCGTCCAGCACCAGGATGCCCGGCATGCCCTCGTGGATGCCCGAGTCGCCCAGCATGCCCGAGATGGACGAGCTGCGGTAGCTCGCGCCGTGGCTGAAGCCGTCCATCTGCACTTCCACAAACCGGTCGTAAAAGCCCAGCAGCTGGGCCAGCCGCCGCGTGAGCTGCGTCTTGCCTGTGCCGGTCAGGCCCCACAGGCAGACGATGACCGGCCGGGTGATGAGCTGCGGCAGCACGTACCAGGCGCGGATGGCATTGATCACGCGGTCGATCACATCGTCGATGCCGAACAGCTCGGCTTTCAGTTGCAACGCCGCGTGGGCCAAAGCCTGCTGGCGCTGGGCCAGCTCTGCGCTGCTGGCAACCGGTGTGAGGGGCGCGGTGGCCTGGGCACGCACAGGGTGCGCTGACTGCATCGGGGATGGATGAGCTGCCAGCGTTGGCGCACCGGCCAGCGCCGGATGCGGCGTGGGATGCCGCTGGTGTGGCGGCAGTGGGTTGTTGAAGGGATTCATGTCAATCGTTCAAAAAGGGGTTCTGGATCGCCTTGCGCAGAGCGACGTTGTCCGCACGGCGCTGGGCCCCACGGGTTCGGACGTGCTTGCCTGCCGCGCTGGACAGGCTGCGTTGGGCCAGCGCTGCGGCCACAGGGTTTCGGGGCGGGCCCGAGGCTTCGAGCTTCAGCACCAGGGGCTGCTTCATGCGACGCAGCTTCTTGATTTCACCCTGGGCGAAGGCCCGAGACAGTTTTTTGGCACTCATGGTGTGCACGTACTCCACAAACAAAAAACCCCGGCGATGGAGCCAGGGCTTGCGGAGCGCGTGAAAGAGTGCGCGGGTGCATTTGCCATGGCTGAACTGTGTGTGCACAGTCCAGCCGGGGCGGTGGACTGTGGTCAGACGGGTGCGGCGTAAAGGGCAGACATGTCGGGGACCTCCAGGGGTTCGTTCGGGCCGTGCGCCGAGGGTGGCGCTGAACAGGGGCTTGCGAAGAATGGGCACGATTTTGGCGGCGCTGGCGGGCTTTGGCAACGAAAAGCGCTGAAAACGCGGCGAAATGTCGTACCAAAAGCACAGATGCAGCGCAGGGGGCAGGGTGCTGCTATCGATAATGCGGGCCTATGTCCTCTTCTGATCCGCGTTTGCCTGCGTTGTCCCGCGTTCCTGCTCCAGCACCCGTATCTGCACCCGCCGCGCCGCCAGCGCCGCTGCGCATCACGTTCCCCGAGTCGTTGCCGGTGTCGGGCAAGCGCGACGAGATCATGGAGGCCATCAACAAGCACCAAGTGATCATCGTGTGCGGTGAAACGGGGTCGGGCAAGACCACCCAGCTGCCCAAGATTGCGCTGGCGCTGGGCCGTGGCAAGTGCAATGCCAAGCCGGGACAGAAAGGGCAGCTGATTGGCCACACCCAGCCACGCCGCATTGCGGCCAGCAGCGTGGCCAAGCGCATTGCCGAAGAGCTGAACACGCCGCTGGGCGACGTGGTGGGCTTCAAGGTGCGGTTCCAGGACCGTCTCTCGCGCGATGCGTCCGTCAAGCTCATGACCGACGGCATCTTGCTGGCCGAGACGCAGACCGATCCGCTGCTCAAGGCCTACGACACCATCATCATCGACGAGGCGCACGAGCGCAGCCTCAACATCGACTTTCTGCTGGGCTACATCCGCCAGATCCTGCCGCGCCGGCCGGACCTGAAGGTCATCGTCACTTCGGCCACGATTGATGCGGACCGGTTTGCCAAGCACTTTGAAAGCGCCAAGGGTCCGGCCCCGGTCATCATGGTGTCGGGCCGCACCTTTCCGGTGGAGCAGCGCTACCGCCCGTTTGAAGAGAGCCGCGACTACGGTCTGAACGAGGCCATTGCCGATGGCGTGGACGAGCTGTGGCAGGGGAATGCGGCGGGCGACATCCTGGTCTTTTTGCCCGGTGAACGCGAGATCCGCGAGGCTGCCGACCACCTGCGCAAGCACCTCTCGCACCAGCCCGTGATGCGCAATGCCGAGGTGCTGCCGCTGTTCGCGCGCCTCAGTCAGGCCGAGCAGGACCGCATCTTTGACGGCCACACCGGCCGCCGCATCGTGCTGGCGACCAACGTGGCCGAGACCTCGCTCACGGTGCCGGGTATCCGCTACGTGATCGACGCAGGCACAGCGCGCGTCAAGCGCTATTCATTCCGGAGCAAGGTGGAGCAACTGCTGGTGGAGCCCATCAGCCAGGCCGCGGCCAACCAGCGCGCGGGCCGCTGCGGGCGCGTGGCCAACGGCATCTGCATCCGCCTGTACGACGAGGCGGACTTCAACAGCCGCCCGCGCTTTACCGACCCCGAAATTTTGCGCAGCTCGCTCGCGGGCGTCATCCTGCGCATGAAGTCGCTGCACCTGGGCGATGTCACGCAGTTCCCGTTCATCGAGGCGCCTTCGGGCCGCGCGATTGCCGACGGCTACCAGCTGCTGGCCGAGCTGGGTGCGGTGGACGATGAGAACGAACTCACCCCCATGGGTGTGGAGCTGTCGCGCCTGCCGCTGGACCCGCGCGTGGGCCGCATGATCATCGAGGCGCGCGACCGCAAGGCGCTGGACGAGGTGCTCATCATCGCCAGCGCTCTGAGCGTGCAGGACGTGCGCGACCGCCCCATGGAGGCACAACAGCAGGCTGACCAGGCGCACGCCAAGTTCGACGACGACAAGAGCGAGTTCAGCGGGTATCTGAAGCTGTGGAAGTGGATCAACGAGGCCCGGGGCGGGGCGCCCAGCCTGCCGTCGGCCCGCGCCCAAAAGGCCATGGCCGCGCAGAAGGCGCCTTCGCAGGCGTACCTGCCGGTGGCGCAGCGCGGCGGCGGGGGCAGCCCAGCGGCAGCGCCTCCTGCACCTGCACCCGCAAGCGCCGCTGTGGCCCCAGCCGCCACCCACAAGCTCAGCAACCGCCAGTACGAGCAGCTGCTGCGCCAGAACTTCATCAGCATCCGCCGCCTGCGCGAGTGGCGCGACATCCACACCCAGCTGCTCACGGTGGTGACCGAGCACAAGTGGCAGATCAACACGCAACCCGCGAGCTACGAGCAGCTGCACCTGTCCATGCTGGCCGGGCTGCTGGGCAACGTAGGCTGCAAGAGTGACGAGGAAGACTGGTACCTGGGCGCGCGTGGCATCAAGTTCTACAAGCACCCTGGCGCGCACCTGAACAAAAAGCCCGGCCGCTGGATCATCGCGTCGGAACTGGTGGAGACCACGCGCCTGTTTGGCCGGGGCATCGCCGCCATCGAGCCGCAGTGGCTGGAGCAGATCGGCGGCCATTTGCTCAAAAAGCAGCTGCTGGATCCGCACTGGGAGAAGAAGTCCGCCGAGGTGGTGGCGCTGGAGCGCGCCACGCTCTACGGCATCGTGGTCTACAACAACCGCCGCGTGAACTTTGGCAAGGTGGACCCGCACGCTGCGCGCGAGGTGTTCATCCGCGAAGCCCTGGTGGGCGGTAACTGGGAGACGCGCCTGCCCTTCCTGGCTGCCAACCAGAAGATGATCGCCAAGGTGGAAGAGCTGGAGCACAAGTCCCGCCGCCAGGACGTGCTGGTGGACGACGAACTCATCTACGCCTTCTACGACCAGCAACTGCCGCCCGAGGTGTGCAGCGGCCATAGTTTTGAGGCCTGGTACCGCGAAGAAAGCAAAAAGCAACCCGACCTGCTCAAGCTCACCCGCGAGGAGCTGATGCGCCACGAGGCCGCCGGCATCACCACCAACGCCTTTCCCAAGACGGTGCGCCTGGGCGGTGTGGACTGCGCTGCAAGCTATCTGCACGAGCCCGGCGATGCGCGTGACGGCATCACCGTGACCATCCCGCTCTTTGTGCTCAACCAGGTGAGCGACGAGCGCTGCGAGTGGCTGGTGCCCGGCATGCTCAAAGACAAGATCCAGGCCCTGCTCAAAAGCCTGCCCCAGCGCCCGCGCAGCCGCTTTGTGCCGCTGCCCGACAGCGCCACGCGCCTGGCCGAGCTGCTGGGCGCACCCGAGCGCTTTGGCACCTGCAGCCTGACCGAGGTGCTGCTCAAGCAGGTGCGCGACGAAACCTCGCTCGACGTGAAGCGCGCCGACTTCAAGCTCGACATGCTCAGCCCCCATTTGTTCATGAACTTCCGCGTGGTGGACGAGCA
Source organism: Acidovorax delafieldii (assembly GCF_007993815.1). Taxonomy (GTDB): domain Bacteria; phylum Pseudomonadota; class Gammaproteobacteria; order Burkholderiales; family Burkholderiaceae_C; genus Acidovorax; species Acidovorax delafieldii. Next base: position 573,969 of record NZ_VJWE01000012.1, on the reverse strand, counting down.
CGGCCGCCAGCTGGGGCATGGCCGCAACCTGGGCGCACTCAAGGCCGAGTGGGGTGCCAAGGCGCGGGGCGCGTTCCAGGCGCTGGCGGGGCTCAAATTGGGCAGTACAGCCGCCGATGCAGCGGATTTGAAGCAAAAAGCGCCGCAAGCGCTAGAAAATCATGCCCGGGGTGCTATCAAATCAGGAGTTAACGGGCCAGGCCCAGCGGCCAAGCCAGGCGGCACGACGCTTTCCGCACCCGCTGCACCATCGACCCCTGCAGGCCAGCGCTACACCACCTGGACATTCGGCGAGCTGCCCGAACTCATGGAGATCAGGAAGGCCGGCCAGACGCTGATCGGCTTTCCGGCCCTCATCGACGGCGGCGACGCCGTGACCATCGAGGTCTTCGACGAACCCGAGGTGGCCGCCGCCAAGCACCGCGCGGGCCTGCGCCGCCTGTTTGCGCTGCAGATCAAGGACGCCCTCAAGTACCTCGAAAAGAACATCCCCGATCTGCAGAAAATGGCCGTAGCGTTCATGCCCTTGGGCACGCAGGAAGAGCTGCGCACCCAGATCATCGACGTGGCGCTGGACCGCGCCTTTTTGCTCGACCCGCTGCCCACCGACGAATACGCCTTCAAGCGCCGCGTGGAAGAAGGCCGGGGCCGCCTCACGCTGATCGCCAACGAGGTCGCGCGTCTGGCCGCCACCATCCTCACCGAATACGCAGCCGCCGCCCGCAAGATCAAAGACACGAAGAACGCGCCCGACGCGACAGCGGACGCCCTGCAGCAGCTACAACGCTTGGTCCCCAAGAACTTCATCGCTGTGGCCCCCTGGGTGCAACTGGCGCACTACGCCCGCTACCTCAAGGCCATCACCCTGCGGCTTGATAAATACCGCGCCGACCCCGCCCGCGACGCCGCCAAGCTGGCCGAGCTGCGCCCGCAAGAGCAGCGCTACTGGCGCCTGGTCGCCGAGCGCAAGGGCGCAGTGGATGCCCGCATGCAAGAGCTGCGCTGGCTGCTGGAGGAACTGCGCGTGAGCTTCTTCGCGCAGGAGCTGCGCACGCCCCAGCCGGTGAGCGTGAAGCGGCTGGACAAGCTGTGGGCGCAGATTCAGAGCTGAGATGGGGAGGGGCATGCCTGCGTGAACAGCGCGCATGGAACCCGACCTTCGGCGGGGTGCCATGCGTCACATGGGTGACGATCATGGGGGCATTCCCCTTGCTTGGTACAGGTGGGCCATCTAGGCTGCGGGAAACAAGGAGACTGTTTGCCCATGCGCCCTCACTACCAGTTCTGGCCCCGTCGTTTGCCAAAGTCCATCACGCTGCCTGCCACCTCGCTGTGGGACAACCTGGCCACCAATGCACGCCGCTACCCCGACAAGGCGGCGCTGGTGTTTTTTGGAAGCACGACGAGCTACCGCCAGTTGATGGAGAGCGCTGAGCGCCTGGCCGCCAGGCTGGCGCAACTGGGCGTGCAGCGGGGCGACCGCGTGGTGCTGTGCATGCAGAACTGCCCGCAGCTGGTAATGGCCCACTTTGCCATCCTGCGGGCCAACGCGGTGGTGGTGCCCGTCAACCCCATGAACCGGGCCGAGGAGCTCAAGCACTACATCACCGACCCCGACACCAAGGTGGCGATCACCACCGGTGACCTGGCCCCCGAGATGGCCAAGGCCAGCAATGCGTTGGCTCCTGGTGAGCGCCTGGCGCATCTGGTGGTCACGCAGTTCTCGGATGCGTTTGATGTGGCCGTGATCGGCATGGATGCGCCGCCCGAGGCGTGGATGGACTGGCTGGGCACGCGCCACCCCTTGCCGGCACTGGAGGGTGGGCAAGCCCACGCCTGGGCAGATGCTCTGGCTTGTACTGATGCGCCCCCCGCTTTGTTGGTAGGCCCGGCCGATCTGGCGCTGCTGCCCTACACCAGCGGCACCACGGGGCTGCCCAAAGGTTGCATGCACCTGCACAAAAGCATCATGCACAACACGGTGGCCGCCAGCCTGTGGGGCAATGGGTCTGCCGACAATGTGACGCTGGCGGTGGTCCCCATGTTCCATATCACCGGCATGGTGAGCGTGATGCACACGTCGATCTACTGCGGCGCCACGCTGGTCATCATGCCCCGCTGGGACCGCGACCTGGCCGGGCGCCTGATATCGCGCTACCAGGTCACCACCTGGACCAACATTCCCACCATGGTCATCGACCTGCTGGGCAGTCCGAACTTTGCCAGCTATGACCTCTCCAGCCTGGCCTATATCGGCGGTGGCGGAGCTGCCATGCCGCAGGCCGTGGCGCAGCGCCTTCTGGAGCAATATGGCCTGAGGTATGCCGAGGGCTATGGCCTGACCGAAACGGCGGCGCCGTCGCACGCCAACCCGCCGGACCACCCCAAGCAGCAGTGCCTGGGCATTCCGTTCATGAGCACCGATGCGCGGGTGATCGACCCCGACACGCTGCAGGAGCTGCCCGTGGGCGAACAGGGCGAGATCATCATCCATGGCCCCGAGGTGTTCGAGGGCTACTGGAAGCGGCCCGATGCCACGGCGTCAGCCTTCATCGAGTTCGAGGGCAAACGGTTCTTCCGCTCGGGCGATCTGGGGCGCATGGACGAGGACGGTTACTTCTTCCTGACCGACCGGCTCAAACGCATGATCAATGCCAGCGGCTTCAAGGTGTGGCCGGCCGAGGTCGAGGCGTTTATGTTCCGCCACCCTGCGATTCAGGAGGCCTGCATCATCGCGGCCAAGGACAGCTACCGGGGCGAGACAGTCAAGGCGGTGGTGGTGCTGCGCGCCACCCACAAGGACACGACCGAGCAGCAGATCATCGACTGGTGCCGCGAGAACATGGCCGTCTACAAAGTGCCGCGCCTCGTGCAGTTTGTGCCGGCATTGCCCAAGAGCGGCAGCGGCAAAGTGATGTGGCGCGCGCTGCAGGAGCAGGAAGCGCAGTGACGGATCGGCGCCCGCCGGTTTGACAAACGCGCCAAGAAGAAAAGAGGTGCCGCTGCGGCGGCGGTGACGAGCCCTGCGGCGGCCGTCAGTGCGCCGCGCCCGCCATGGTCAGTTCGCCCAGGTCCCGCTCCAGCAGGGCGGGGTCGCCCAGTTGCAGCTCGATCAGACGGCGCAGGTGGGTGACGCTGTCCAGGTCAATGCCCTTGCACAGCAGCCCGGTGTGCAGGCCTTGCACGTGGGCCACCTCGGTGGACATGGCGATGTGGTTGCCCGTGTCGGCCAGGGGGATGGTCAGTTGGCACAACGTGCCTTGCCCCAGCGTGGCTTGGGCGGGCACCATAATCAACGCGCCCTTGAGCGACAAATCCAGCACATGCACGCTGAATGCGTCGGTGGCCGTGGTCAGCAGGGCCGGCGCATCAAAACCAACGCGGACGAAGTGGCGGCGTTCATGGGGCATCGCTGTCTCCTGGGCGGGGCGGGGGGGTTGGGCACATGCTACCCCAACCGGCACACGGTAGTTAATTTTTGGAGGTTTTTGCAAGCATTCGTTAACATGGTTTCTCCATCACCTGTGGGGTCCGGTGTGAAACCTGGCGTGAACTGGCTGGTGCGGCGCTGGGCCGCGTGGCTCAAAGGCATTGTGTGGGCGGCCGTATTGACGGCCAGCGCCAGCATTGCTGCGGCGCCCCGCGAGCTGCGCGTGGGGGTGTACTCGAACGAACCCAAGGTGTTTGCGGATGCCGACGGCAAGGCCGCAGGCATTTTTGTGGATCTGCTGCAATTGGTGGCTGCGCGCGAGCAGTGGACCATCAAATATGTGCCCTGCAGCTGGCAGGACTGCCTGGATGCGCTGCGCGAGGGCCGGCTCGACCTGATGCCCGATGTGGCTCGCTCGCCCGAGCGCGAGATCCTGTACGACTTTCACCGCCTGCCAGTGCTGCACAGCTGGTCGCAGATCTACCGCACATCAGGCGCGCCCATCTACTCGTTGTTTGACCTGCAGGGCAAGCGGGTCGCGGTGCTCAAGGGCTCCGTGCAGCGGTCCACATTCCTGAACATGGTGGACAGCTTTGGCATCCAGGTGACTTTGGTGGATGCGCCCAGCCTGATAGATGCGTTTGCCATGGTGCAGCGGGGCGAGGCCGATGCGGTCATCTCCAACCATCTGTTCGGCAATTTCCATTCGGCCCGATATGGCGTGGTGGACACGGGCATTGTGTTCCAGCCCGCTACGCTGTTCTTTGCGACCGGCCCCGGTCGCAATGCAGATGTGTTGGCGGCCATTGACCGATCCGTCGAGAACTGGCGCAGTGGCGCCGACCCGGCCTATGCCCAGGTGATGCGCCACTGGGGCGGGCAAGACCCTGGCGTGCAGATTTCCCCCTGGGTGTGGCGGGGGCTTGCGGGCTTGGTGGCGTTCAGCTTGCTGGCTGCGTTGATGGTTGCGATCTTGCGTCGCCAGGTCCAAGAGCGTACGCGCCACTTGCGGGACAGCGAGCAAAAGCTCGCCACCATTTTGGACAGTGTTGGCGCGTTCATTTACATCAAGGGCAAGGACTACCGCTACCAGTACGCCAACCACCACACGCTGCATTACTTTGGCAGGCCGGCGCACGAGGTATTGGGCCATGACGATGCGGCGTTTTTCGATGCAGCCACGGCGCAACGGCTGAGGGCCAACGACCGTCGGGTGCTGGAGGACGGTGAGACGCTGGAGGCGGAGGAGGTGAACACGCCCGCCGCCACGGGCGAGACACGCGCGTTTTTGTCGATCAAGATTCCGCTGCGCCACGCGGATGGCAGCATTTATGCGCTGTGTGGCATCTCGACCGACATCACCGAGCGCAGCAAGGCCGAAGAATCGCTGCAGATTGCTGCAACGGTGTTTGAGTCGTTCGAGGGCATGATCGTGACAGGGCCCGACCAGAGGATCCTCAAAGCCAACCAGGCCTACGCGCGGCTGACCGGCTACACGGTGGACGAGCTGGTGGGCCAGACGCCGCGCCTGCTGCACTCGGGCCGCCAGGACGCGTCTTTTTATGCGGCCATGAAGAACACCTTGCACTCCAGCGGCATGTGGCAGGGCGAGGTGTGGAACCGGCGCAAGGACGGCACCGAATATCCGGCCTGGATCACCATCACCACTGTGCGCTCGCCACGCGGCGAGATCACCCATTACGTGGGTACGCAGACGGACATCTCCAGCCGCAAGGCTGCCGAAGAAGAAATCCGCCTGCTGGCCTTCTACGACTCGCTCACGGGTCTGCCCAACCGTCGGTTGATGAATGACCGCCTGCAACACAGCCTGGCCGCCAGCGCACGCTCAGGCGCGAGCGGTGCGTTGCTGTTTGTGGATCTGGACAACTTCAAGGACCTGAACGACACCCAGGGCCACGAGCTGGGCGACCAGCTGTTGCGCCAGGTCGCCGCACGCCTGGGGGGCTGCGTGCGCATGGGCGACACCGTCGCGCGTTTGGGTGGAGACGAATTTGTGGTGCTGCTGGAGGGGCTCAGCCCGCAGGCGCATGAAGCGGCCGCCCAGGCCGAAACAGTGGGGCGCACGGTGCTGCAGGCTCTCAGTCAGAGCTACCAGCTCGACGGCCATTCGCACCACAGTTCTTGCAGCATAGGCATTGCGCTGTATGCCGATGCACGTGGCTCGGTGGACGAATTGCTCAAGCACGGCGACATGGCCATGTACCAAGCCAAGGGCGCAGGCCGCAACACCTTGCGGTTCTTTGACCCGCGCACCCAGGCCAATGTGACCGCGCGCACGCTGCTGGAGGCGGGCTTGCGCGACGGCCTGCGCGAAGGGCAATTCTTGCTGCATTACCAGGCGCAGATCCACCAGCAGCGCGGCATTGTGGGCGCCGAGGCCCTGGTGCGCTGGCAGCACCCGCAGCGCGGGCTGGTGTCGCCCGCCGAGTTCATCCCAGTGGCAGAAGCCTCGGGCCTCATCGTGCCGCTGGGCGTGTGGATTCTGCGCACGGCCTGCCTGCAACTGGTGGAGTGGGCCCGCGACCCGCAGACTGCCCACTGGACCTTGGCCGTGAACGTGAGCGCACGGCAGTTCCGCCACAGCCACTTTGTGGACGAAGTGCTGGGCGTGCTGGAAGAAACCGGCGCCAACCCGCACCGGCTGAAGCTGGAGTTGACCGAGACCCTGCTGCTGGACGATGTGGAGGACACCATCCAGCGCATGGACACCCTGCGTGCGTCGGGCCTGGGCTTCTCGCTGGACGACTTTGGCACGGGTTATTCGAGCCTGAGCTACCTCAAGCGCTTGCCACTGGACCAGCTCAAGATCGACCAAAGCTTTGTGCGCGACCTGCTCACCGACGCCAATGACGCCAGCATTGCCCGCACCATCGTGACCCTTGCCCAGAGCCTGGACCTGGGGGTGATTGCCGAGGGGGTCGAAACCCAGGAGCAACGCGACATGCTGGCCGGGCTGGGCTGCCACACCTGGCAGGGCTACCTGTTCGGGCGCCCCGGGCCGGCGGAGGCACTGCTGCAGGCGGCTGCCAGTGCAACGGCGTCGTGATGCCGGTGGACGTATATCGGGCTTGGGCGCCGACAGCCAAGGCCTTGCGGTACCTCACTCGCGCCAACAACTGTCGCCATTGGCTGACATTTTGTAGCGTCTGAAAGGTGTAAGGTACAGGAAGCCTTGTGACTCACACAGGGCCGCCCTCCCTGTGCACACACTGTTTGCGTGCACGGTGTGGCAGTCAGCAGGAGCTTTCCATGAAAAACACCATGTTTCCCACGATCCGTCTTCTTGTTTCGGGTGCGGCTGCGGCCGCGCTCCTCGGCCTGGCGGGCGGCGCGCATGCGCAGGCCTACGTCAATGCCACCGTGGGGGGCGAACTGGCACCCGGCGTGTATGGCCGCATCAACATTGGCAATGCACCGCCACCGCCGCTGATTTACGCAGAGCCCGTCATCATCCAGCGCCCTGCTGTGGTGGTGCCGCGTGCGCCCATTTACCTGTATGTGCCGCCCGGCCATGCCAAGAACTGGGGCAAACACTGCGCTCGCTACAACGCCTGCAGCCAGCCGGTGTACTTTGTGCAGGAGCCGCCCCCACGCCGTGGCAACCCGTACCAGGGTCCGCGCGGGCGCGATGACCATCGCTGGGATGACGACCGTGGACGCGGCGGCAAACACGACCGTGACCATGACCGCGGGCATGGCAAGGGTGAAGGCCGTGGCAAGGGCCATGGCAACCGGGACTGAGCGGCTTGCGACCACGGGGGCTGGCCGGTTGCGTGGATCCGGATGCGGCCCCCACACTGCACCCACCCTGTTTGCGCCATCGCAGAACCTGTGGTGGCGGCTGCGGTTAAGCTCGGGCCTCTATGGCCCAAGTCTCCTTTTCTCCCCCTTTCACTACACCGGCTGACGTCGCCAGCCAGCTGCAAAGCAGCGGCTTTGCCGTGCTCAGCCCTGAGGCCGTTGCCGAATGGGTAGGCGCTGACCTGTCGGCGCTGCTGGCCCTCAACAGCGACTGGGCAGCCTTGCCGCCCGATGAATTCCTGAAGGACGGTGGCCGCTACCGCCGCCGTCGCCACGCCTGCTTTGTGCTGCAGGAGGGCCGGATGGAGCAGGTGCCGCACCGTGCCCACTGGCAGCCCGTGGAGTACAACGCGCTGCACGGCGGCATGGAGCGCTGGTTTGCCCCCATGGAGCCCGCCACCGTGGCGCAGCCCGTGTGGCAGCAATTGCTGGCCGCGCTGGCGGGCGTGTCGGACGCCGTGTTTGCCGGGCCGCAGGCACCGGTGCCCTGGTTTGTAGAGGCGCACCAGTTCCGCATCGACACCACCGACGGCATCGGCCGCCCCACACCCGAAGGTGCCCACCGCGACGGGGTGGATCTGGTTGCGGTTTTTTTGGTGGGGCGCGAGGGCGTCAAGGGTGGTGAGACGCGGGTGTTCGAGGCCAACGGCCCAGCCGGGCAGCGCTTTACGCTGACCCAGCCGTGGTCTCTGCTGCTGCTCGACGACGCGCGCATGATCCACGAGTCCACGCCCATCCAGCCGCTCACGGACGGAGGCTACCGCGACACCCTGGTGGTGACCTGCCGCCGTGGAAACTTCCAGGGCGCGGACGTGGTGGGGCTGGCGCCGTCCGGGGCCTGAACACTGCGGCAGAAGTGCATCCGATTTGATGCGAATCAAGATGCGGGGTATGGTGGCGGTTCACACTGTCGCCCATGGTCAGGCCACAAGCCTGGTCCCACCCCTCATTCAAGGAGTAGCACCATGTTCAAACACATTCTGGTTCCTGTCGACGGTTCCAAGACCTCGATGCTGGCCGTGTCCAAGGCCGCAGGCCTGGCCAAGACCTTTGGCAGCGCCGTCACGGCGGTGTATGTGATCGACCCGTATCCTTTCACCGGCGTGGGCGCCGACTTTGCTTACGGCCAGGCGCAATACATCAGCGCCGCCACAGCCGAGGCCAATGCCGCGCTGGACGCCACCAAGAAGGCCATGGCCGATGCGGGTGTGCAGGTCACCACCGTGGTGGGCGAGGGGCATGCGGTGCACGACGGCATCCTGCGCGCGCTGGAGAGCACAGGCGCCGACCTCATCGTGATGGGCTCGCATGGCCGCCGTGGCCTGGAAAAGCTGGTGCTGGGCAGCGTTACGCAGCGTGTGCTGGGTGTGGTGCACATCCCCGTGTTGGTGGTGCGGGACTGATTGTTTTTGCCCCATGCAAAACGGCTCCTTTCGGAGCCGTTTTTTATTGCAGCAAGCGCCTCAGGGGGTCACTCAATCTTTGCGCCGGAGGCTTCCACAATGCCCTTCCACTTGGCGTAGTCGGTCTTGAGCAGGGTGTTGAACTGAGCGGTCGACATGGCCTCGGGCTCGGCGCCCTGGGCGTGGATGGCGGCCTTCATTTCCGGGGTGGCCAGCAGTTTGTTGATTTCTGCGTTGACGACGTTCACCACGGTGGCCGGCGTACCTGCGGGCGCAAACACGCCGTACCAGGTGCTCACATCAAAGTCCTTGAAGCCCGACTCGGACACGGTGGGTACTTCGGGCATGGACGAGCTGCGCTTGGCCGATGTCACGGCCAGCGGGCGCAGCTTGCCCGACTTGATCTGGGCCATGGCCGATGGCACCGAGGACATGAGCAGGTCCACGTTGCCCGACAGCGCGTCCATCAGCGCAGGGTTGGAGCCCTTGTACGGGATGTGGCTGAGCTTGATACCCGCAGCCTTTTCGAACAGGTCGCCTGCCAGATGGATCGAGGTGCCGTTGCCGGGCGACCCGTAGGTGATGGTGCCGGGCGCTGCCTTGGCAGCAGCCACCACGTCGGCCAGCGTCTTGAACTTGGAGTTCGCGCTGGTGGCAATGACCACAGGCGTGTAGGCCACATGGGCCACGGCGGTCAGGTCCTTGGTGGGGTCCCAGGGCAGGTTTTTGTACAGCCAGGGGCCGATCACCAGGTTGTCTTTCTGGCCCATGACCAGGTCATAGCCCGTGGGCGCAGCCTTGACGGCCTCGCCAATGCCGATGGTGCCGCCTGCGCCGGCGCGGTTGTCGGCCACCACGGTCCACTTGGCGCTTTCGGTGAGCTTGGTGGCCACCAGGCGCGACAGGATGTCGGTGCCGCCGCCGGGCGGGAAGGGCACGATCAGGCGGATGGGCTTGGCGGGGTATGCCGCAGCGGGCGCAGGCGCCTGGGCGTGGGCCGTGGTGCCCAGCGCGAAGGCGAGGGCGGTGAAGGAAAGCAGGGTGCGCATCATGGTGAGAGGTGTCTCCATCGGTTCAGTGGTGTGCGGGCCGCCGCCAGGCCGCTGGGTGCGGCTGCGGTTGCCCGGCTGATCTGGGGCAGCGGGCGCCAATGATCGCTGATCGACTGTGGCGCTCGCGTTGCCAATAGCAGGTGGCAGCATCGCAGGTGGCGATGGCAGTGTGCGCACCCGCGTGCAGGTCAGAGGCGCTCAAAAATCGCCGCAATGCCCTGGCCGCCGCCAATGCACATCGTCACCAGCGCATAGCGGCCCTGAATGCGTTGCAGCTCATGGATGGCCTTGACGGTGATGAGCGCACCGGTGGCGCCGATGGGGTGGCCCAGCGAGATGCCCGAGCCGTTGGGATTGACCTTGCCCGGGTCCAGGCCCAGGTCCTTGGTCACTGCACAGGCCTGGGCGGCAAAAGCCTCGTTGGCTTCGATCACATCCAGATCGGCCACGGTGAGCCCGGCCTTCTTCAGCGCCAGCTGCGTGGCGGGCACGGGGCCGATGCCCATGTACTTGGGGTCCACGCCCGCGTGGGCGTAGGCCACCAGGCGGGCCAGGGGCTTGGCGCCGCGGGCCTTGGCGGCACCGGCTTCCATCAGCACCACGGCGGCGGCGGCATCGTTGATGCCGGAGGCGTTGCCAGCCGTCACCGTGCCGTTTTCCTTGATGAAAACGGGCTTGAGCTTGGCCAGGTCGTCCATCGTGGCGCCGGGGCGGAAGTGCTCGTCGGTGGCGTACAACACGTCGCCCTTCTTGCTCTTCAAGGTGACGGGCACGATCTGGTCCTTGAACACACCGGCCTGCGTGGCGCGCTCGGCGCGGTTGTGGCTCTCGACTGCCAGCTTGTCCTGGTCTTCGCGGCTGATGCCCCACTTGGCGGCGATGTTTTCGGCCGTCACACCCATGTGGATGTTGTGGAAGGGGTCGTGCAGCGCGCCGATCATCATGTCCACCATCTTGGTGTCGCCCATGCGGGCGCCCCAGCGCATGTTCAGGCTGGCAAAGGGCACGCGGCTCATGTTCTCGGCACCGGCGCCGATGGCCACGTCGGTGTCCCCCAGCAGGATGGACTGGCTGGCATTGACGATGGCCTGCAGGCCCGAGCCACACAGGCGGTTGACGTTGTAGGCGGGCGTGCCTTCGCCGCAGCCGCCGTGGATGGCTGCCACGCGCGACAGGTACATGTCCTTGGGCTCGGTGTTGACCACGTGGCCGAACACCACGTGGCCCACGTCCTTGCCTTCCACGTTGGCGCGGGCAAGCGATTCGCGCACGACGAGTGCACCCAGTTCGGTGGGGGGCACGTCCTTGAGGCTGCCACCAAAGGTGCCAATGGCGGTGCGCACTGCGCTGACGACGACGACTTCACGGGTCATGGGGAGGTCCTTTCAGAGAAATTCAGGTCAAAACGGCTGCAAGCGCTAGTGAATCATGCGGTTGCAGCTATCAAAGTAGGAGTAAATGGGCTCACGCCTCGCGCACGTCGGCCACCGGGTTGGTGCCGAAGTCTGCGCGCTCCAGCCAGGCGAGCACGCGGGTGGCGGCGTCGGCAGGCGATGTGAGCTGGCCACCCGTCTTGAGGTTGGCGAAATTCTGGCGGTCCGGGAAGGCGGCCGGGTCGGCGCCGCGCAGCTGGACCTGCATGTCGGTGTCGATCACACCGGGAGCCAGTGAGCATACCTTGGCCCCATGGGGCTTGATGGCCTCGTCCAGCGCCACGCACCGGGTGAAATGGTCCATGCCCGCCTTGGCGGCGCAGTACGCGGCCTGCGAGGCCATGGCCCGGCGGCCGAGGCCCGAGGAGATGTTGAGCACCTTGCGTGGCATCGTCCAGGTGTCCGTCGCGCCCAGGAAGGCAGCGGTGAGCTGCATGGGCGCCTCCAGCCCCACGCGCAGGGCGGTGGCCAGGTCTTCCGCGTCGCTGGCCGACAGCGGGGCGATGCGCGGGATCATGCCCGCGTTGTTGATGAGGGTGGCGCTGGCAAACGCCTGCGGGCCTTGGGCCTGCAGCCAGGCTTGCAGCTTGTGGGCCGCCTGCTCGCCCTGCGACAGGTCTTGCTGCCACTGTTCGATGGCGACGCCTGCGGCCCGGGCCTCGGCGGTCAGGTCATCGTTGGCACTGCGGGCGATGCAGATCAGGGTATTGCCGCTGCGCAAGAGCTGCTGAGCCATGGCCAGGCCCATGCCGCGCGATGCGCCGGTAAGGATGTAGAGGTGGTTTTGAGGCATCCCGCCATGTTACTGCGCAGTACACAGGGCCGGGTGTCTTCACTGGCCTCTGCGTGACTCCAAAGCGGACAGCAGCATGGCCAGCCGTGCATCCAGCTCGGCCAGATCGGCCGCCTTGAGGTCGGAAAGGATGCGGTGTTCGTTGGCCACATGGGCTTCCACGGCGCGGTCGATCAGCTCCAGCCCCTGGGGCGTGAGCTGCACCAGCGAGCTGCGGGCATCGGCCGGGTTGGGCAGGCGCTCAATCCAGCCCTGGGCTTCGAGCTTGGCCATGCGGTGCGTCATGGTGCCCGATGTGACCATGAGCGTGGAGAACAGCGTGGTCGGCGCCAGGCAGTAGGGCGCGCCACTGCGGCGCAGCGTGGCCAGCATGTCGAACTCCCAGCGGCTCAGGCCGAATTCGGCAAAGGTTTCATCCAGCCGCCGCTCCAGCAGCGCGGCGCAGCGCTTGATGCGCCCGATGGGGCCCATGGGGCTCGCGTCCAGGTCGGGGCGCTCTCGCTTCCACTGGGCCAGGATGGCGTCGACGGCGTCGGGTTGGCGTGGGGTGGCCATGGGCTTGTGGTGGTTGATTTGTCTTGAATTCGAGATTGTATGGTAGAGTTTTTGTCTTGATTTGAAGATAAATATATGGCTGCTTCACGTGCTTCTGCAAGTTCCTCAACCTGGCTGGATGCGCTCACCACAGCGCTCGGACCGGTCATCTGGGGCTCGACCTACATCGTCACCACCGAGCTGCTGCCGCCCGACCGGCCCTTCACCGCCGCACTGCTGCGCACCTTGCCCGCGGGCTTGCTGCTGGTGCTGTGGTGCCGCCGCTGGCCGGCCTGGGGCGACTGGGTGGGGTGGCGGCGCCTCATGGTGCTGGCGGCGCTGAACATTGGCGTGTTCCAGGCGCTGCTGTTTGTGGCGGCCTACCGGTTGCCCGGTGGCGTGGCTGCGGTGGTGGGCGCCGTGGGCCCGCTGGTGGTGATGGGCCTGACCTGGGCGCTGGACCACCGGCGCCCGCCCGCACTGGCGCTGGCGGCCGGGGCGCTGGGTGTGCTGGGCATGGCGGCGCTGCTGCTGTCACCCGGTGCGCGCTGGGACATGGTGGGCGTGGCTGCCGCGCTGGTGGGCACGCTGTGCATGGCAGCGGGCACGTTCTGGTCGCGGCGCTGGCGGTCTGACTTGCCGGTGCTGGCGTTTACCGGCTGGCAGCTGTTGGCGGGCGGCGTGATGCTGGCGCCGGTGGCCTGGGCGGTGGACCCGCCTTTGCCCGCACTCACCGCCACCCACATCGCGGGTTATCTGTACCTCAGCCTGGCGGGCGCGCTGGTGGCCTATGCGCTGTGGTTCCGTGGCATTGCGCGCCTGCCGTCGGTGGCGGTGTCGTCGCTGGGGCTGCTGAGCCCAGTGACGGCGGTACTGCTGGGCTGGGCGCTGCTGGGGCAGGCCATGACGGGGGTATCGCTGGTGGGCATGCTGGTGGTGCTGGCGAGCATCCTGGCCGTGCAGTGGGCCATGTCGCGCGCCGTGCCGCCGGGCGGGCGCTGATCAGTAACTCCTGTTTGCTATTGAATGGATAGCGATTGGTGCATGTTCCACTAGCGCTGTCGGGCCATTTGGCTAGAAATCGGCCGCCCACTCCAGCGCTACCTGCTCCCCGGTGGTGGGGTGCGCAAAGGCCAGGTGACTGGCATGCAGCAGCAGGCGCGGGGCTTGTGCCTGCGTGGCGGCATCGGCATACAGTCCGTCGCCCAGGATGGCGTGGCCGATGGCGGCCAGGTGCACGCGCAACTGGTGGGTGCGGCCGGTGATCGGCTCCAGCTCGATGCGCGTGGTCTGCGCCGTAGCGTCTTGCGCCAGTGCACGCCAGTGGGTCAGGCTGGGTTTGCCCACGGCGTGGTCGATGACGCGCAGCGGGCGGCGCTCCCAGTCGGCGGCAATGGGCAGGTCGATCTCGCTCCAGTCGCCGCCCGCTGTGCCCAGCAGCCCTTGCACCACCGCCTGGTAGCGCTTGTGCACCTGGCGCTCGGCAAACGCGTGGCCCAGGCGCCGCTGTGCGTCGATGTGGCGCGCCATGAGCACCAGGCCCGAGGTCGCCTGGTCCAGCCGGTGCACGATGAGCGCGCCGGGCCAGCGCTGCTGTGCGCGTGCGCTCAGGCAGTCTTGCTTGTCGGGGCCCCGGCCGGGCACACACAGCAGCCCGGAGGGTTTGCACAGCACCAGCAGGTCGTCGTCTTCGTACAGCGCCTGTACGCCATCTGCCACGGGTTCAGGCAGGGTCATGGCCCACGATCAGCCGCTGCACGGTGGCGCAAAGTTCTTCCACGTCATTGGGTTTGTGGATCAGAGCTTGCGCGCCTTCGGCGAGTGCGGCCTGTTCGATCTCGGCCGTGACGTAACCCGAGGCCAGGGCCACAGGCAGGTCGGGGCGGATGAGGCGGGCCTCGCGCACCAGGTCCACGCCACAGAAGCCGGGCATGTTGTAGTCGGTGACCAGCAGGTCGTAGGCCTGCGGATCAGCCCGCAACGCAGCCGTGGCCTCGTGCGGGTCCGTATAGCCGTTCACCTCGTAGCCCCGGCGGCGCAGCAGGCGCTGCACCAGGAAGACCAGGGCCTGGTCGTCGTCCACGTACATCACATGGTGCTTCTTGCCAGGCGCACCGCCGGGTGGTTCTGCAGGCTCCGGTGAAGACGTTGCGGCGGCCAGTGGCAAGGCCTGCGCGGCGGGGCTGGGCTGCGCACCAGCAGTCGCACCGGTGGCGACCGGAAAGTACAGCGTGAACCGGCTGCCCTGGCCCGGCGCGCTTTGCACATCCACCCCGCCTTCGTGTGTGCGCATCACGCCATGCACCACCGCGAGGCCCAGGCCGGTGCCCTGGCCCACGGGCTTGGTGGTGAAGAAGGGCTCGAAGATGCGCTCCAGCGTGGCAGCGTCCATGCCGGGGCCGGTGTCGCGCACTGTCAGGGCCACGTAGTCGATGGGCGCGAGGCCCAGGCGCTCGGTCAGGCGCTGGTCAGGCTGCACGGTGGCGGCCTCCACATGGATGCTGCCGCGCTCGGTACCAATGGCATGGACGGCGTTGGTGCACAGGTTGAGCAGGGCCTGCTCGACCTGCGTGGCATCGGCCAGCACGGGCGGCAGGCCCGCCTGCAGTTGCATGTGCAGCTCGATGGCCGGAGGCAAGGTCACGCGCAGCAGGCGCTCGGTGTCGTGCACCACCTCGGCCAGCGACACGGCCGAGCGCTGCGGGGGCTCGTTGCGGCTGAAGGTGAGGATCTGGCGCACCAGGTCGCGCGCGCGGCGGCCGGCCTTGTCGATCTCCAGCAGGCTCTCCAGCACGGGCGAGCCTGCTGCGCAGTCGGCCTTGGCCAGCTCCACATTGCCCAGAATGGCGCCCAGGATGTTGTTGAAATCGTGCGCAATGCCGCCCGCCATGGTGCCCACGGCCTGCATCTTGTGGGACTCGCGCAGCTGGGCCTCCAGCTCGTTGCGGTGCGCCTCGGCCTTCTTGCGGCCGGTGAGGTCGCGGGCAAACACGGTGGTGGTTTCGCCGTCGGCATGGCGCTCGAACGACACGCTCACTTCCACGGCCAGCTCCTTGCCGCTGGCGGTGAGGGCCGTCATCTCGCCCAGCAGGGCCTGCGTGGTGAGCTGGGCAAATGCCAGCGCCTGCGCCGCGTCGGGCAAAAAGCGGTCGAGCGTGCTGCCCAGCGCGTCGCTGGCGCTGCATTGGAACAGCGCCGCCGCCGTGGGGTTGAAGACGGTGATGCGCTGGTGCTGGTCCACGCAGATGATGGCGTCCAGCGCGGAGTTGATGACGGCCTCCAGCCGCTTTTCGCTGGCGCGGATCTGCTCATTGCGCTGCTGCAGGGTCTCGGCACTGTGCTGCAAGGCCTGGCGCTCGGCCAGCAGCGGGCCCTGGTCGATCACCGCGCACAAAAACTGCGACAGCGGCGGGCCGCTGGTCTGCGGTGCATCGATGTGGGCAATGTGCAGGTCGCCAGTGATACGCGTGGCATTGCTGATGGTGAACACCACCTCCTTGACTTCGCTGTGCCCCAGGTCCTGCGCCTGGGCAAAGGCTTCGCGCACGCGCGCGGCATCTTGCGGGCACACAAAGGGCATCAGCGCGGTCAGGGGCCGGTCGCGCTCGGTGGGCTGGAAAGAGCGGTGCGCCATGGAGTTGGCCTGCACCACCATGTCGTGGTCGTCCACCACCATGAGGGCCAGCGGCACGCTGGCAAACAGGGTTTCGAAGCGTTCGTACGCGCTCTCGGCCACGGCCTGGCTGTAGCGCAGCACCTTGTTCTGGTTTTCCAGCTCGGCCTGGTAGGCGCGCAGCTCGGCCACCAGGCCCTCCGCCGAAGCGCCGGGTGTGCGGGAGTGGGGGACAGGCGGGCGAGGCATGTGCTCTGCGGCTGCTGGCTGGCGGCCTGCAGGGTCCAGAAAAGACAGGTCGGGTTCACTCATGAAGGGGCGCGGTCAGCCGGGTGCGTGCCCGGGCGCTCGCCCAGGCTTTCTCAAGTGTACGCCTGCCCATCTGGCACCACGCAATGGCGGCTGCACCATCAGAGCGCGGTTGCAAAGCGCTTGTGGGTCGATTGTTGATGAATTGCGAACAATCCGTTTCTTTGGCAGGGCTTACCGAACCACCGTGGGGTGCCTACAGTTCCACCATCGATACATCCCTTGATCCACAACTTCTATCAGGACGCTGCCATGACCACAGACACCACTCTCGCCCAACCCCTGCTGAACAAGCTGCAATGGCGCTACGCCGCCAAGAAGATGAACCCCGCCAAGAAGGTGCCGCAAGAGAAGGTGGAGCGCATTCTTGAAGCCGCCCGCCTGGCGCCCACCTCCAGCGGCCTGCAGCCGTTCGAGATCATCGTGGTGACCGACCCCGCTGTGCGCGCCAAGATCCAGCCCATTGCCTGGAACCAGGCCCAGATCACCGACGGCTCGCACCTGCTGGTGTTTGCGGCCTGGGACAACTACACGGCCGACCGCATCAACATGATGTTCGACCTGACCAATGACCAGCGTGGCTTCAAGAACGAAGGGTGGGAAAACTACCGCCAGATGCTGCTCAGCAGCTACCCCCAGCGCGATGCCGAAGTGAACTTCCAGCACGCAGCCCGCCAGGCCTACATCGGCATGAGCGCAGCCCTGATCGCTGCGGCGTTTGAAGAAGTAGACTCGACGCCCATGGAAGGCTTCGATCCCAACGCGCTGGATGAAATCCTGGGCCTGCGTGCGCGCGGCCTGCGCAGCGTCGCCATCTTGCCGCTGGGCTACCGCGCCGACGAAGGCGACTGGCTGGTGAGCCTGAAGAAGGTGCGCCGTCCCCGCGAGCAGTTCGTGACCGAAGTCTGAGGATCTCCTCCTCAGGCACAAAAAAGCCTGGACAGTGGTCCAGCCTTTTTTGCGTGGGGAGCCTCAGCGTGTGGCGGGCGCTGCATCCGTCACGCGGCGCATGGGTGTGAGCACAAAGGCCAGTGCCGCCAGCACCACCAGCGTTCCGCCGCTGGCCGCGAACAGCTGGGTGAGCGTGATGCTCTTCATCACCCAGCCCGTCACGGCGGCAGAGATCGGCGCAAGGCCCATGAAGATGAACATGAACAGGCTCATCGCGCGGCCCAGCAGGGCGGGGGGTACCCGGTGCTGGATCCATGTGAACACGCTCACCTGCATGAAGCCGCCGAGCAGTCCGATAACCAGCATCAGCGCCGCGCCTTGCCACACGGCGGTGATCAGGCCCAGTGGCATGAACAGCGCGCCAATGATGGCGTCGAACGCCAGAATGGTCATGCCCAGGCTGCCGAACCGCAGCCGGGGCACCATGCCCGACACCACCATGCCCAGCAGCGTGCCCGCACCATGGGCGCCCACGATGATGCCGAAGGCAGCGGCACCGAGCTGCGGGCTGCTGCTGGCCAGCACCGGAATGGCGATATGGATGGGACCCATGATGAACAGGGCAATGGCGCTCCAATACAAAAAGCAGGTGCGCAGCTCGCTGTCACGCCAGAAGTGACCGAGGCCCTGCGCCACCGAAGCGAGCACCGCCTGTGGCGCGGCCGTGGGGGCGGAAAGGTCCGCAAGGCCCGCACGCGTCTGCACCTTGGACAGCGTCCAGGCCGACACGGCGAAGCTCAGCGCATCCAGCGCGAAGGCGATGCCGATGCCAGTGGCGTTGGCGTGTGCTGGCGCATCCGCGGCGGCTTGGGCTGCGCCACCGGCGCCAAACAGTGCAATCAACAGCCCTGCGAGCAAGGGCCCCAGGAACATCGTCAGCTGCCGCAGGCCCAGGCTGATGCCGTTGGCGGCCTGCAGCTGGGGGCGTGCCACCACCGACGGCATCATGGCCGTGCCCGCCGGAATGCTGAAGGCCGTGGCGAGCCCAATGCCCAGCGACAGCGCGTACACCATCCACAACGACAGCGTGCCCGCAAACACCAGCCCCCCCAGCGCGGCCAGCAGCACCAGGTTGACGTATTTGGTGATCATCAGCACCTGCTTGGGCGAATGGCGGTCTACCAGCGCGCCGCCGATCAGGATGAACAAGGCGCGCGGCACGCTGATGAGGGCCAGCACGGTGCCCAGCACCAGCGTGTCGCCGGTCATCTGCAGCACCAGCCAGGGCAGTGCGATCAGCGTGAACTGGTCGCCCAGCATGGACAGGGCAGAGCCGCCAATCATCCAGCGGAAGTTGGGGTCCTGCAGCAGCGCGGCGCGCGGGTCTGCGGGTGGGATTGCAGGGCCTGCGCCGGGTGGGTGGGCGGGACGGGGTGAGGTGTCAGGTCGCATGAACGAGGTCTCCCAAAGAATGACGGGTGTGCGCGCGCCCCGTGAGCAAGCGGCCCACAGCGGTAAAACGCACGCAAAGGTGGTAACTGGCCAGGCACAGGGCGGTCGTGGCTAGCACATTGATCAGCATCTTGGCCAGGGCTGGAGCGGGCAGGCCGTACAGCAGCGCACCCAGGCCGATCGTGAGTGGCAGGTGCACCAGGTACACCCAGTACGAGCTGTCGGCCAGGTAGGCCAGCCAGGCGCGGGGCTGGCCGACATGGCGCAGAAACAGCCCGATCAGCGCAAAGCTCCAGAGCCACGACGCGCTGTTGTAGGCCAGCGCCATCCAGAACTGCAGGTGGCGCGTGGCCGATACGGGCGCGGCCAGCAGATCGGTAAACGCCCCGGTGACCAGCACCAGCACAAAGGCCGATGCTTCGGGCTGAGCCAGCACTTCCGAAAGCAGTGCAGTGACCAGAAAGCCCACCAGCCCCAAGCCGGCCAGCGCAGGCCAGTGCCGTTCGTAGCGCGCCATGAGCGCCTTGCGGTGCACGTGCAGGCACAGGCCAAAGCCGTAGAACAGCCCGTTGTGTATCCATTCCGCCAGCGGTGGCAGGAAGGACCCGCTGGGCGTGACGATGCCGTGGTCGTAGCCCGCGCCAATCCACGCCAGGGGCAGCGTGAGCATCAGCAGGCCCGCAGGTGTGCCGCCGAGCCAGAGGGCACCGCGTTGCAGGGCCTGCTGCAGCCCTGCGGGCAATGCGCGTACCGCCCTCCATGCCACGGGCGTCAGCAGCGCCAGCCACAGCAGCATCCACAAGAACCACAGGTGCATGGTGGCTGGGCCCTGGGGCACGTTGGGGCCTCGGGGCAGCAGGCTGCGGTCTACACCCCAGGTGCCATAGGCCATGCGGTGCAGGAACATCAGCCCGAGCAGCGCACAGGCCACGAACAGCGGCGGCCAGAACAGCGCAAAAGGCAGACCGAGACGGCGCAGGCGGTTGCGCACCATGCCAGCCAGCCCCTGGCGTTGGACCAGCGCCGCTACAAAGAACCCGGCGAGGATGAAAAACAAGGGCATGCGAAAGGCATGGATCACCGCCACCAGCAGGTCTGCCAGGGGGCTGGACCGGTCGTCGTGCCAGGGCAGAGGCGATGGCCGGCTCATGTAGAGCACCGAGACATGCAGCACGATGCCCAGCCACATCATGGTGGCGCGCAGGTTGTCCAGGGCGTGCAACCGCCGGGTGGGGGCGGAGGGGCTGGAAGAGGGTGTCAATCCGTTCATGGGGACCGACTGTGGGGCCTCACGTTGCGTGAGGGTCAAGCACTTTCCAGCGGTTTTTTTGCAGACGGTGTGAGTGTCTCAGCGGCGCGCAGCGACTGTCGCAGCCAGGGCGGGAGAGGGTGTGGCCAGCGCGAGCGCCGCCTGCAGGTAGGCGCGCACGGGCGCGCTCAGCGGCGAGCCCGCCTGCAGCAGCGGCTCGTTGGCCGACGC
The DNA here is from genome assembly GCF_007993815.1 of Acidovorax delafieldii. GTDB lineage: Bacteria > Pseudomonadota > Gammaproteobacteria > Burkholderiales > Burkholderiaceae_C > Acidovorax > Acidovorax delafieldii. The sequence continues at coordinate 553,757 of NZ_VJWE01000012.1, read as the reverse complement.
TGTGAGCAGCTTCTGGCGCAATTGCGCATCGCCGCGGGTCAGCTGGTTGAACAGCGTGTTCCAGCGCAGGGCCGCAGCCGCTGCGTCGGTGTGGTTCGTGGGGATTTGGCGGTCCAGCAACTGTTGCACGTCATGTTCCAGTGCCGCCCATGCGGTGTGCGGCACATGGCCCAGCGTGCGCAGGTCGTCGCGGGTCAGGTACTTCTCCAGCAGCGCCAGCCGCAGCTTGATGGCGGTTTCCACGTATTCGATCATGTCGCCGGGCGGCGCGTGGTTGCGCCCCTGCGCGCTGGGCTCGGTGCGAAACATGTGGCCCCAGCGGTCCAGCAGGTCCAGGTCGCCCCCCATCCAGTGCAGCATCAGCGCCATCCAGCGGTAGGCCAGTGCCTGCACCTCGGGCGCATCAGGCGGTAGCTGGCGGTCCATGGCGCTGCGCACCAGGTCTTTGACAACGAGCCAGTCGGCCTCGATCAGGCTCCAGTTGGTGAAGATCTGCTTGAGTTCGGTGGTGCTGAAGTATTTGCCGTAGGTGGTCATCAGCGCCAGCGCCTCGAGCCAGTTGCCCATGTCGGGCTCAGCACCCGCCATGAGGCCGTCGCGCAGCATGGTCAGGCGCCCGCGCAGTTCTGTGGCCTGCGTGATCTGCTGGTCCAGCGCCCGGATCTGCTGGCCGATGATGCGCTGGGGTGCCACCCCTTCGCCCGCCAGCAGCTCGGCAATGTCGTTGAGCGCCAGGCCCATCTGGCGCATGGTCTGGATGCCATGCAGCCGCTGCACGTCGGCCTGGCTGTACAGGCGGTACCCCGCGTCCGACCGGCCCGAGGGCTTGAGCAGCCCCACCTCGTCATAGTGGTGCAGCGTGCGCACCGTGAGGCCGGTGCGCCGCGCGAGGTCGCCGACCTTCAGCAGCATGGGGTCAGCGGCCCACGGAGATCAGCTCGATCTCGAAATTCAGCGTGGCGTTAGGGGGAATGACGCCACCCGCACCCCGGGCACCGTAGGCAATGCCGGGGGGGCAAGTCAGCTTGGCCTTGCCACCCGGCTTCATGCGCTGCACGCCTTCGGTCCAGCAAGGGATCACGCCATTGAGTGGGAACGAGGTGGGTTCGCCGCGTTTGTAGGAGCTGTCGAACTCCTTGCCGTCGAGGAACGTGCCCTTGTAATGCACCTTGACCGTGTCGGTGGCCTTGGGCGATTCGCCCATGCCGTCTTTGAGCGATTCATAGACCAGGCCGCTGGCCGTGGTGACGGGTTTGGAGGTCTGGGCCATGGCGGCGGGAGCCATCACGGCGGTGGCGAGCAGAAGGCACAAGAGGTTTCGCAAAGGAGGCTCCTAAAAGGGTGAATCACAACGCAGCCCGCGATCTTATGCGTGTTCCTGCACCTGCCTGTACGGGCCCCCAACGAAAAAAGCCCTGGGCGAGCGGGCTCCAGGGCTTGCAAGAGCAATGGCGGTGGCGGCAGACCTTGCCGCCGTGGCCTTCGCTGCAGGGTCAGGCGTAGTCGCTCACCGGGATGCAGCTGCAGCTCAGGTTGCGGTCACCCCACACGTTGTCCACGCGGCCCACTGGCGACCAGTATTTGTTGCTGCGCAGCGCAGCCACGGGGTAGGCAGCTGCCTCGCGGGTGTAGGGGCGGTTCCACTCGCCGCTCAGCAGACTTTCTGCGGTGTGCGGGGCGTTCTTGAGCGGGTTGTTGTCCTGCGGCAGCTTGCCTGCTTCGATCTGGCGGATCTCTTCGCGGATGGCGATCATCGCGTCGATGAAGCGGTCCAGCTCGGACAGCGTCTCGCTCTCGGTAGGCTCCACCATCAGCGTGTTGGGCACCGGGAAGCTCAGCGTGGGCGCGTGGAAGCCGTAGTCAATCAGGCGCTTGGCCACGTCTTCGGCCATCACGCCGCTGGTGTCCTTCAGGCTGCGCAGGTCCAGGATGCACTCGTGTGCCACATGGCCGTTCTCGCTCGCGTACAGCGTGGGGTAGTGGTCCTTGAGGCGCGCGCTGATGTAGTTGGCGCTCAGGATGGCGGTCTCGGTAGCAGCCTGCAGGCCTTCGGCGCCCATCATGCGGATGTACATCCAGCTGATGGGCAGCACGGCTGCGTTGCCCAGCGGCGCGGCGCTGACGGCACCCACGCCACCAGGCACGCCCGCCGTGGCATGGCCCGGCAGGAAGGGCACCAGGTCCTGCACCACGCACACGGGGCCCACGCCGGGGCCGCCACCGCCGTGGGGAATGCAGAAGGTCTTGTGCAGGTTCAGGTGGCTCACGTCACCGCCGAACTCGCCGGGGGCCGCAACGCCCACCAGGGCGTTCATGTTGGCACCGTCCACGTACACGCGGCCGCCGTGGCTGTGCACAAGGGCGCACAGCTCTTTGACGCTGGTCTCGAACACGCCGTGCGTGCTGGGGTAGGTGATCATCACGGCGGCCAGGTTGGCGCTGTGTTGTTCGCACTTGGCTTTCAGGTCCACCAGGTCCACGTTGCCATTGGCATCGCAGGCCGTCACCACCACCTGCATGCCCACCATCTGGGCGCTGGCGGGGTTGGTGCCGTGGGCACTGCTGGGGATCAGGCAGATGTTGCGGTGTCCTTCGCCACGCGATTCGTGGTAGCCCTTGATGGCCAGCAGGCCGGCGTATTCGCCTTGCGAGCCCGCGTTGGGCTGCAGGCTGATGCCTGCGTAACCTGTGGCCTGGCACAGCCAGGCGCGCAGTTGCTCGTCCAGCTCCTTGTAGCCCACCAATTGGTCAGCGGGGGCGAAGGGGTGCACGTTGGCGAACTCGGGCCAGGTGATGGGGATCATCTCGCTGGTGGCGTTGAGCTTCATGGTGCACGAGCCCAGCGGGATCATGCTGCGGTCCAGTGCCAGGTCCTTGTCGGACAGCTGGCGGATGTAGCGCAGCATGCCTGTTTCGGAATGGTGGGTGTTGAAGACGGGGTGTGCGAGGTAGCTGCTGGTGCGGCGCAGCTCGGTGGGGATCAGCGGCTCCACACCTTTTTCAAACGCGTCGAAGGTGGGCAGCGCCTGGCCGTCCTTGGCGAAGATCTTCCAAAGCAACTCGATGTCGGCGCGTGTGGTGGTCTCGTCCAGCGAGATGCACAGGTACTCTTCAAAGTAAATTCGCAGGTTGGCGCCCAGGTTGATTGCCTTGGTTGCTATGGATTGTGTAGCGCCCTGGGTGTGCAGGCTTACGGTGTCGAACGTGGCCTGTGCACGCACAGGCGCACCCAGCTGCTGTAGCCCTTGCGTGAGGATGGCGGTATAGCTGGCCACACGCTGTGCGATGCGCTTGAGTCCTTCGGGGCCGTGGTACACGGCATACATGCTGGCGATCACGGCGGGCAGCACCTGGGCCGTACAGATGTTGGATGTGGCCTTTTCGCGGCGGATGTGCTGTTCGCGGGTTTGCAACGCCAGCCGGTAGGCAGGTTTGCCATGCACGTCCACGCTCACACCCACCAGGCGGCCGGGCAGGCTGCGCTTGTATTCGTCGCGGCAGGCCATGAAGGCAGCGTGGGGGCCACCGGCACCCATGGGCATGCCAAAACGCTGGGTGGTGCCCACCACGATGTCGGCACCTTGTTCGCCGGGCGGGGTGATGAGCGTCAGCGCCAGCAGGTCGGCCGCCACGATGAAGGCGGCCTGCTTGGCATGCGCCTTTTCCACGTCGGCGCGCAGGTCGTCAATGCGGCCGCTGGTGGCGGGGTACTGGGCCAGCACGGCAAAGTAATCGCCATTCAGCAGGGTGTTCCATTCCTCGGCCGAATTGGCCAGGCGCACCTCCAGGCCCAGGGGCTTGGCGCGGGTCTGGATGACTTCAATGGTTTGCGGGTGCGCGTCGCCTGCCACCACAAACACGTTGCTCTTGCTCTTGACCGAGCGCTTCGCCAGCGTCATGGCCTCGGCGGCAGCGGTGGCTTCGTCCAGCATGGATGCGTTGGCAATCGGCATGCCCGTCAGGTCGCACACCATGGTCTGGAAGTTGACCAGGGCCTCCATGCGGCCTTGGGAGATTTCGGCCTGATAGGGCGTGTAGGCGGTGTACCAGGCGGGGTTCTCCAGAATGTTGCGCAGGATGACGCCAGGCGTGTGCGTGCCGTAGTAGCCCTGGCCGATGAAGCTCTTGAGCAGCTGGTTCTTGCCCGCGATGGCCTTGAGTTCTGCCAATGCGGCCGCTTCGGTGAGCGGCGCAGGCAGGTCCATGCCCCGGCTGCGTGCAATGGAGCGCGGCACGATGGATTCGATGAGCGCACGGCGCGAGGCCTCGCCGATCACCGACAGCATGTGCGCTTCGTCGGCCGCGTCGATGCCGATGTGGCGGGGCAGGAATTCGGTGGCGTTTTCAAGCGCGCCAAGGGGGGGGGCGGATTGCATCAGCATGGGGCAGTCTCGTAGGTCGCAGCGGGTTGGGGGCGTTGCCGGGGAGAGCGCTCGCACCCAGCAGGGCGGCGTGCCGGGCATGGCCCGGCGCCATGCCCTCTCAATTGGCAGGGATCAGGCGTTCTTGGCGAACTCGGTGTATGTGGCTTCGTCCAGCAGGGCGTCGAGCTGGCTCGCGTCGGCCAGCTTGACCTTGAAGAACCAGCCAGCGCCCAGCGGGTCGCTGTTGGCCAGCGACGGGTCGGCGCGCAGGGCTTCGTTCACTTCCACCACTTCGCCGGTGACGGGCATGTACACATCGGCGGCGGCCTTCACGGATTCGACGACGCCGGCCACTTCGCCCTGGGCAAAGCTCTTGCCCACTTCGGGCAGGTCCACAAACACCACGTCGCCCAGCGCGTCTTGCGCGTGGACGGTGATACCCACCACCGAGGCGTTGGCATCAGCGGCGTTGATCCACTCGTGGTCTTTGGAGAATTTGATCGTCATGGGAAGCTCCTCAAGCAAAGGAAAAAAGTAAAGGAATCTGCAATGTAAGCGGGTGCGGGCGCAGTCCGGTCGATGCGCCTGGCGAAATCAGCCGCGGTAGTAGTTGGCGGGAACAAACGGCATGGCGCGCACTTCCATGGGCACCACCTTGCCGCGCACGATGGCGTTGACGCGGGTACCAATGGCTGCAAAGGCGGGCGTGACGTACCCCATCGCCACGGGTTCGTTCACGGTGGGCCCCAGCAGGCCGCTGGTGACCTCGCCAATCTTTTGGCCGTCCGTGCTTTGCAGTTCGGTGTGTTCGCGCACCGGCACACGCTCCAGTGCCACCAGGCCCACGCGCTTGGCGGAAAGGCTGGCAGGGTTGTCGATTTGCGCCAGCACCTTGTCGGCGCCCGGGAAGCCGCCCGCACGCGCGCCGCCGGTGCGGCGGACCTTCTGGATCGCCCAGTTCAGTGCGGCCTCGGGTGGCGTGGTGCTGGTGTCGATGTCATTGCCATACAGGCACAAGCCAGCCTCCAGGCGCAACGAGTTGCGAGCGCCCAGGCCGATGGGCTTGACCTCGGGCTGCGCCAGCAGGGCGCGGGCAAGCGTTTCGGCCTGCGCGGCGGGCACCGAGATTTCAAAACCGTCCTCGCCGGTGTAGCCGCTGCGGGTCACAAAGCAGTCGCAGCCAGCAATGTTGAATGCGCCACCGGTCATGAACACCAGCTTCTCCACGCCGGGCGCGAGGCGGGTGAGGGCGACGGCGGCCTGTGGGCCCTGCAGCGCCAGCAGGGCGTGGTCCGGCATGGGCACCACCTTGCAGCGCTGGCCAATGCGGGTTTGGATATGGGCAATGTCGCCGACCTTGCAGGCGCCGTTGACGATGACAAACAGGGTGGGTTCGCCATCCACCACGCCCTGGTTGAAGAACATCAGGTCGTCGATGATGGTCCCCTCATCGGTGAGCAGCAGGCCGTAGCGCTGTTTGCCCACGGGCAGGTCGATTACGTCCACGGGCACCAGGGTTTCAAACGCCGCAGCAGCGTCGGCGCCGACAAGCTTGAGCTGGCCCATGTGCGACACGTCAAACAGGCCGGCTGCGGTGCGGGTGTGCACATGCTCGGCCATCAGGCCTGCGGGGTACTGCACGGGCATGGAATAGCCTGCAAAAGGCACCATGCGGGCACCCAGCTCGATGTGCAGGGCGTTCAGGGGCGTAGTGAGCAGGGGGGCGGTGGCTGACATGGCGGACTCCGGGGCAAATGGGGGCCGCGACCATCAACGTGGTCACGGGATTTGCCCTGCTGTCCGCTTTACCTGAGAGATTCACCGCAGCGCCCTGGCTGGCCGTGCGGTTTGCTCCTTCGGTGGATGGCCTGCACACAGTTTTACTGTGGGGCCATCTCTCTCCAGCAAGGGAACGCCCGCATCGCTGCGGGCGGTTGTCAGTCCTTTTGCCTGAGCGTTCGGCGGGTGCCTGCGCCTTCGGCGGTGCTGCGCGTCCTGAGGACAAGACGGAGCACTCTCTCCTGACCCGTCGATTCTAACTACTTTGCGTAGACCAGATCCCGAAGTGCCAGCGAGATCGATGGCACATAGGTGATGATCATCAGGCACACCAGGATCACTCCGACAAAGGGAAGCAGGTGCTTGATGATCCGGTCCAGAGAGATTCTGGCCACCGTGCAGGCTGCGAACAGATTCACTCCAAAAGGCGGCGTGATCATTCCAAGTGCCAGGTTCACCACCATGATGAGACCGAAGTGCACAGGATCAATACCGAAGTGCATGGCCACAGGCGCCAAGATGGGGGCTAGCACAATGATTGCCGCGCTGGTCTCGATGAACATGCCAATCACGAACAGCGCAGCGTTCACGCCCAGCAGGAAGAGGGCGGGGGACTGCAGCACTGCCTCCAGCCACCTGCCAATCGCGTCTGGCACGCCAGCCCGCGTGATGAGGAACGCAAACAGCCCCGCGTTGGCAATGATGAACATGATCACTGCCGATGAGATGGCCGACTTGCGCAGAATGGCGAACAGGTCCTTGAGCTTGATCTCGCGGTAGATCACGACACCCACAATCAAGGCATAGAACACTGCAACGGCCGATGCCTCGGTGGGGGTGAACACACCGCCATAGATGCCGCCCAGGATGATCACGGGCATCAGCAATGCCCAGCCCGCCTGCAGCGTGGCCTTGCCAAAGGGCATGCGCCCATCACCATCGTTTTTGCCCCAGCCCTTGTATTTGCAATACACCCAGACAAACAGCATCAGCGCGGCGCTGATGAGCAGCCCTGGGCCGAAGCCAGCGATGAAGAGTTCGCCAATCGACACCTCGGCACTCACGCCGTACAGGATCATGGGGATGGAGGGCGGGATGATCACACCCAGCTCTGCGCTGGTGGCTTGCAGCGCTGCCGCATAGCTCGTGGGGTAGCCGTGCTTGATGAGCGCCGGGATCAGGATGGCACCAATCGCAAACGTAGTGGCGACCGACGAGCCCGACACGGCAGCAAAGATCATGCACGTCAGCACGCAGGTCATGGGCAGGCCGCCCTGCACACCGCCGACGATGCTCTTGGCAAACTCCACCAGACGGCGCGAGATGCCGCCAGTTTCCATCAGGTTGCCCGCGAGGATGAAGAAGGGGATGGCTGCCAAAGGAAACTTGTTGATGGCTCCGAACATCTCCTTGACGGAGATGAGCATGTTCGCATTGGAGGCCTGGATGCCCAGGATGGAAGCCAAACCGATGGACACAGCCACTGAGACGGTGAGTGCAAAGCACAGCACCATCGTTGAAATCATGACCAAACTCATTGAGCAGTCTCCAGTTCCATACGCAGGGGATCAATGAGGTTGCCGATGATGCCGACCACACAAAAAAGGCCACCCACAGGCATGGCGAGGTAAGCCCAGAACATGGACACGGATTCCAGCCCGGCCATGCTTTGCACGCCGCCCCGGCGTGCATAGTCCCAGCCGTACCAGATGATGATGCCGATGAGGACCAGGGCTGCCAGTGCGACCACCCAGTCCAGCACCCGTTTGATGCGCGGCGGACTCCAGCGGTACAGCACGTCCACACTCACCATCGCGCCCTGGCGAAACGCGGCCGGAATAGCCAGGAACACCATCCAGATCAGGCTGAAGCGGATGAGCACTTCGGTCCATTCAGCAGGCTGCTCCAGCACAAAGCGGGTCACGATCTGGAACATGCCCAGGGCCGAAGCCAGGGTCAGCATGGCGCAAGCGCCCAGCATGGCGATGAAGGTGGTCCATCGCTCAAAGGTAAGAAAAGCGTTTTTCATGGGGCGGTGCCAACCATGGGTAGGTGGGAGGTGATCAGAACCATCGATCGTTCAAGAATAAAAACGCCCGATAGCGCAATGGCTACGGGCGTTATCAGCTACAAAGGTAATAGCAATGAACAGGATTATTTGACGTCGCGGATCTTGTCGATGGCAGCCTTGCCGAACTGCTTTTCAAACTCGGCGTTGACGGGGGCCAGTGCCGCCACAAACTTGGCCTTGTCCACGTTGTCGATCACGGTCATGCCCTTTGCGCGCAGGTCGGCCACGCCCTTGGCGTCGTCTTCGTCCACGCGTGCACGGTTGGCCTTGGTGCCTTCCTTGGCTGCGTCAATGAACGCCTGCTTGTCGGCCGCCGAGAGCTTGTCGAAAGCTGCCTTGTTCATCACGAAGATGCAGGGCGAATAAACGTGGCCAGTGAGCGTGAGGTGCTTTTGCACCTGATCGAACTTGGCCGAGATGATGACGGACAGCGGGTTCTCCTGGCCGTCCACCGTGCCTTGTTGCAGCGCCGTGAACACTTCAGGGAAGGCCATGGGCGTGGTGATGATGCCGAAGCCCTTATAGGCGGCGATGTGCACGGGGTTTTCCATCGTGCGCATCTTCAGGCCCTTCAGGTCACCGGGCTCTTTCACGTCGCGCTTGCTGTTGGTCATGTGGCGGAAGCCGTTCTCGGCCCATGCCAGCGCCTTGAAACCCTTGGCGTCAAACTTGGACAGCAGGTCCTGGCCGATGGGTCCATCCAGCACCGCGCGTGCATGGGCCTTGTCGCGGAACAGGAAGGGGACATCCAGGATCTTGGTCTCAGGCACAAAGTTGGGCACTGGGCCTGTAGAACTGAACGCCAGCTCTTGTGTCCCCAGCTGCACCGCTTCAATCGACTCTCGCTCGCCACCCAGTGCACCGTTGTAGAAGGTCTGTACCTTGTAACGGCCCCCTGTGCGTTTTTCGACCTCTTTGGCAAACGTGTCGATGGCTACACCCTGGTGGGAGTTCTGGGCCGTCGAGATGCTGATGCGCATAGTGGTCTGCGCAGCAGCGGTGGCCACAAAGCCGAGCGCAAGGCTCAGTCCAACGACGAGTTTGGTCAATTGCATGGTGTCTCCTGTTGATATTGGGGCAGGGGAACGGGGCACTTGGGCTCCTTGCAGAGCCACCCCTGGCCTCAGTCAAATTATGGCGGTGCAGCATGGCTGCAGGCATCCGGGTTTGTGCTGGTAAGCGTGCTTATCAACTGGTCAACCCCGCGTTTGCAGTTGCATTGGCGACACCTCTTTGGAATGGGGCGCCGAGGTTCGTACACAGGACGCATGCCGCCGACGGATGCAAGCGGCTATTCAATTTGGGGAGGCATCTGGAATGCCAAGGGCCCCGTGCTGGCGGTAACCAGCCGGGGCCTTGTCAATTTGTGCGCTCCGGTAAGAGCGCCTTGATGGAAGAAGTATGCGCCGGGTGTTGCAGATGAATTTGCTGAATTTGGTGCATTCTGCTGGAGATGCAGAATAATTTTCTGCATTTCGTTGGTTTGCTGAATAATAAGGTCGATGGATCGACTGGATAGAAAAATTCTCGCTGTCTTGCAGGCCAACGCTCGCGCCAGCCTGCAAGAGATAGGGCAGGCCGTGGGCTTGAGCCCGTCGCCCTGCTGGGGGCGCATCAAAAAGATGGAAGAGGCCGGTGTCATCCAGGGCTACACGGTGCGCATCAACCCCCAGTCGCTGGACCTGGCCGACACGGTGCTGGTGCAGGTCACGCTCGACAGCCACTCCGACAACACACTCGAAAAGTTTGGCGAGACACTGGCCAGCATTCCCGAAGTGATCGAGGCGCACCTTGTCTCCGGTGACTACGACTACCTGCTGCGCATCGTCGTCAAGGACACCCGCGATTACGAGCGCCTGCTGCGCGAGAAGCTCTACAAGATCAAAGGCATACGGCACAGCCGCTCCAGCTTTGTGCTGCGGACCTTGAAGAAGGCAGACCTGCCCTTGTTCACCGGATAGGCCGGTGGTGTGGCGTGGCAAGACGCCACAGGTTCCTTGCAGAAAACTGGCAACGCACTTTTAGCTAGCGCCCCCACTGCGAGCAGTTCTGCGTTGTGTCCTTGAAATGCGACGGCACAATGGCTTTTACAGCGCGGTGTTTGCCGGAAAAAGGCATGTGGATTCCGACACCGCGCACCATCACAGTGCGCCCGTCTGGGCAGTGCGCAAAGCCGTTGGTACACAGGCACACCCAGCCCTTCCGAAAAACACCATGAACCTGCGTTTTGTCGAAGCCTTTTACTGGGTGGCCTCTCTCAAGAGCGTGACACGCGCCGCCGAGAGGCTTTTCCTGACCCAGTCCGCGATGTCCAGCCGCATCTCCGCACTCGAAGAGGAGCTGGGCGTGCTGTTGCTGGACCGGCGTGACAAGCACTTCAAGCTCACGGTGGCCGGTGCCCGGTTCCTGGTGTATGCCAAGCGCATGCTGGAGCTGCAACGCCAGCTCAAGTCCGAGATGGGATCAGGCGGCCCGTTGGAGGTGTCGATCCGCCTGGGGGCCATCGAATCGGTCTTGCACTCGTGGCTCATTCCGTGGGTGGAACAGCTGCGCAAGGACAACCCACTGCTGGAGCTGGAGCTGACGGTGGAAACCACCCCCGTGTTGCTCGACCAGATCCGCCGCGGCACGCTGGATGCCGTTTTCGCAGCCCTGCCGGCGGCCGCGGATGGCATCCGCAGCCAGGCGGTGACGCCCATGGAGATGGTGTTTGTGGGCAACAGCAAAACGCATCGCAAGCGTCGCTATGCGCTGGAAGACTTTGCAGGCGCTGACATCCTGACTTTCCAGCGTGGCTCGCAACCGCACGTGTCCCTTCTCGATACGCTGCGCCAGGCCCAGGTGGAGCCGCGTTGCGTGCACACCATCTCGTCGATTTCTGCGATGGTGCAGCTGGTGCAGGGCGGCTTTGGTGTGGCCACTTTGCCGCGCCTGGCAGTGCAGCGCCTGCTGGCGTTTCCAGACCTGCGGGCACTGGCTTGCGACACCGCACTGCGGCCGCTGCCCATCCATGTGAGCTACCGCGAAGACCCCTCGTCACCCGCCATGGAGGCCGTGGTGCGGTCGGCGCTGGACTTCATTGAGCAGCAACAGCCCGCGCCAGCCCGCCGCCCTCGCAAGGGCTGAGCCTTTCGTCAAAAAGCTTCGGTGCACCCTGTCGGGTGTGCGCGGCGCATGCCATTTTTTCCTGCAATCCAGGGATTCGTTGATGTCAGGGTTTACCCGTAAATTCCCTCCCAGGGTTTTCCCTTGGCACCAAGTTGGTTCGACTCTCCCCAATGAAGTGCATGGAAAAAATCGATGAGCTGATAGAAATTTTTTGAATTTGCCAGGGGCCATCACCGCCCAACACAATCTGCCCAACGTCATGCAATTGACATTTCTCAATGCAAGGAAAAACGGTGGACTTCGTTCAAGAAAATTCGCTCGCGGTGTTTGGTTACGAAGGTGCCAGCAACCCGATCCATGTCCGTGACACCATCCGCAAGGGCCTGTGGACATCGCATACCAGTGGTCTCGCGGATGGCCATGTCCAGGGCAACGTGGTCATCCTCCCCGAGGTGCTTGCCAGTGACTTCCTCCGGTTCTGTCAACGCAACCCCAAGCCTTGCCCTGTGCTGGCGGTCAGCGAGCCCGGACAGTTCACCTTGCCTTCACTGGGCAAGGGCATCGACATTCGCAGCGATGTGCCGCTATATCGCATCTGGCGTCACGGTGAAATGTCGGAAGAGGTGGCGGACATCGCCAGCCTCTGGCGGCCAGACCTGGTCACTTTCATCCTTGGCTGCTCGTTCTCATTCGAATCCGCGTTGATCGAGGCAGGCATCCGCCTGCGCCACATTGACGAAGGCAAGAACGTGGCGATGTTCCGCACCAATGTGCAAACCGAGCCCGCTGGCCCCTTCGGTGGCCCCATGGTGGTGACGATGCGTCCCATGCCTGCAGCAGATGTGATTCGGGCTGTGCAGGTCACCTCGCGGTTTCCCAATGTGCATGGCGCGCCTGTGCATATCGGTGACCCGGCACTCATCGGCATCGCCGATCTGGCCTATCCCGACTACGGGGATGCCGTGGCGCTGATGCCCGGTGAGATCCCTGTTTTCTGGGCCTGTGGCGTGACACCGCAATCGGCCATCCTCAATGCCCAGCCGGCCTTCTGCATCACCCACGCCCCGGGTTGCATGCTGGTCACCGATCTTCTTAACCACCAACTCGCCAGCTTCTAAGCGGCTTACCCCCAGGAGTCTCCCCATGAAAAAATTTGCACTGTGTATGACGGCTGTCCTCAGCGTGTGTGCGGCCCAGGCCCAGGTCAAGTGGGACCTGCCCACCGGCTACGGTGCCAACAGCTTCCAGACGCAAAACGTGCAGCAGTTCGCCGATGAAGTGGACAAGCTCACTGGCGGCAAGCTCAAGATCACCCTGCACCCCGGTGGTTCGCTGTACAAGGCCAACGAGATCAAGCGTGCGGTGCAGACCGGGCAGGTGCCTTCGGCAGAGTTCATCCTGTCGGGCGCCACCAACGAGAACCCGTTGTTTGGGGTGGACTCCATCCCCTTCCTGGCGACCACCTACGCAGAGTCCAAGCGTCTGTACCTGGCCGCCAAGCCCGCGCAAGAGAAGCTGCTCGCCGCACAGGGCGTGAAGGTGCTGTTCTCGGTGCCATGGCCCGGCCAGTCGCTGTATTCGCTCAAGCCGGTGAGCACGCCCGCAGACTTTGCGGGCACCAAGATGCGCGCCTACAACCCTGCCACCACGCGCATTGCCCAGCTGCTCAAGGCGCAGCCCGTGACGATCCAGCTGTCCGAGCTGGGCCAGGCCCTGGCGACCAACACGGTGCAGAACTTTCTGACATCGAGCGCCAGCGGCGTGGAGTCCAAGCTGTACGAACAGGTCAAGTACTTCTACCCCGTCAGCGCATGGCTGCCGCGCAATGCCACGGTGGTGAACCAGAAGGCCTTTGACGCCCTCGACAAGTCCCTGCAGGACGCCGTGCTCAAAGCCGCAGCTGCCGCCGAAGAACGCGGCTGGGCCACCAGCGAGCGTGTGGACAAGGAATTCATCAAGGAGCTGTCGGCCAAGGGCATGACGGTGGCCGAGCCCAGCGACGGCATCAAGAAGGAGCTGGCGAGCATCGGCGAATCCATGACCGCCGACTGGGTGAAGTCGGCGGGGGCCGAGGGGCAGGCCATCATCGACGCCTACCGCAAGAAGTAGTCGCGTCTGAACGTGTCTGAAGGCCCCCACGGGGCCGGGTAGCGCGCCGCGCGCTACCCCCGCAATCTCGTTACCGATCCCCCTCTTTTTCAAGCGTTACAGGAGTACGCCATGGACAAACTCGTCCGAAATTTCTACAGGCTGCTGATGCTGCTGTCCGGCCTGTCGATGCTGGCTGCGTTCGGCGCAGTCACGCTGGGCGTTTTTGCCCGCGAAGTCATCCATCTCAATATTGACGGACTCGACGCATACGCGGGCTACGCCATTGCTGCCGCCTTGTTCTTTGCGCTGCCCAGCACGCTGCAAAACGGCGATCACATCCGCGTGACGCTCATCTTGGACAGGCTGCCCGCCCGCTGGCGCAGTGCCTTCGAGTGGTTCTGCCTGGTCAGTGCGCTGGTGTTGTCCGTGTACATCGCCTGCTATGCCGTGCGGTCGGTGTGGATCTCCTACATCACCCATGACATCTCGCCGGCAGCCGACGCCTCGCCGCTGTGGATTCCTCAGATCAGCATGGCCATGGGCTGTATTGGTTTTGCGTTGGCGTTTGCCCATGCGCTGGTGCTGCGCTTCCAGGGTGTGGCGTTCATGGCTGTGTCCGAAGCAGCCCGTTCCGAATAACCCGATCCAGGAGAACTCATCATGGACGTCATCATTGCTTTGGGTCTGATCGTGGTGCTGTTCGCAGTGCTCGGATCGGGCCTGTGGATCGGCCTGTCACTGCTGGCAGTGGCCTTGGTCGGCATGGAGTTTTTTACTAACCGCCCGGTGGGCGACAGCATGATGCTGACCATCTGGGGGTCTACCTCCAGCTGGACACTGACGGCTCTGCCGCTGTTTTTGTGGATGGGCGAGATCCTTTTCCGCAGCAAGCTGTCGAGCAGCATGTTCAAGGGCCTGGCGCCCTGGCTGGAGCGCCTACCAGGCCGCCTTTTGCATGTGAATGTGGTGGGCTGCACCATCTTTGCCGCGATCTCGGGCTCGTCGGCCGCTACCTGCGCCACCATCGGCAAGATCACCTTGCCTGAACTCAAGCAGCGCGGCTATCCCGAAGATATCTCCGTGGGCACGCTGGCTGGTGCGGGCACCCTGGGTCTGCTAATTCCGCCGTCGATCATCATGATCGTCTATGGCGTGGCGGCCAACGTTTCGATCTCCAAGCTGTTCCTGGCAGGGGTGATTCCGGGGCTGATGCTGGCTGCTCTGTTCATGGGCTACATCGTCGTGTGGGCCCTGTTCAACAAAGACAAGGTGCCTGCGCCTGACGCGCGCCTCAGCTTTGTGCAAAAGCTGTATGCCTCCCGCCACCTGATTCCGGTCGTGTCGCTCATCGTCGTGGTGCTGGGCGCCATCTACAGCGGCATCGCCACCGCCACCGAAGCTGCCGCGCTGGGTGTGGCCGGGTCGTTGATTCTGGCCAAGATTGAGGGCTCGCTGAACTGGGATCGTTTCAAGGAAGGGCTGGTCGCCGCCTGCCGCGTGTACTGCATGATCGGCCTCATCCTGGCGGGTGCCGCGTTCCTCACGCTGGCCATGGGCTTCATTGGCCTGCCACGGCACCTGGCCGAGTTCATCGGCGCGCTGCACCTGTCGCCCTTTGCGCTGATGCTGCTGCTCATCGTGTTCTTCATTGTGCTGGGCTGCTTCCTGGACGGCATCTCCATGGTGGTGCTGACCATCGCAGTGCTGCTGCCCACGGTGGAAGCTGCAGGCTTTGACCTGGTGTGGTTCGGCATCTTCATCGTGCTGGTGGTCGAGATGGCGCAGATCACGCCTCCTGTGGGCTTCAACCTCTTCGTGTTGCAGGGCATGACGCGGCGCGAAGTGACCTGGATCGCACGCACGGCGCTGCCTCTGTTCGCTCTGATGATTGTGGCCGTCGTGATGACGTACTTCGTGCCCGATGTCGTGCTCTGGCTGCCACGCCAGATGCAGGGCTGACCCCCAGCACCCACGCCTGAAACGTCCGCGCAGGAGTTCCCCATGAAAACTTTGGTGTTGTTGGCCGCGCTCGCCGTGGCCCCGGTGCTGCACGCCCAGACCCAGTGGAAGCTGGCCACGGGTTACCGCGCGGAGTCGTTTCATACCCGCAATCTCGTGCAGTTTGCGCAGGATGTGGAGCGTGCCTCGGCAGGCGCTCTGCGCATCGAGGTCCACGCCAACAACGCCTTGTTCAAGCTGAACGATATCCACCAGGCCGTGCAGGAGGGCAAGGCCCAGGCGGGAGAGACCATCATGACCAACCTGGTGCGGGACATCCCCATCGCCGGGGCGGATGCTGTGCCGTTCGTTGTGCGCAGTTATGCGGACGCGCGGCGCATGTGGGACGTGCAGCGCCCTTTGATCGAGTCGCACATGGCCAGCAAGGGGCTCAAGGCGCTGTACGCGGTGCCCTGGCCGCCGCAGGGGTTGTTCTCGATCAACCCCGTGCGCTCGTCCGCCGACTTCAAGGGCACGCGCATGCGCACCTACAACCCCGGGACTGTGCGCATTGCCGAACTGCTGGGCGCCACGCCCGTGGATGTGCCCATGGTGGAAGTCAACCAGGCCCTGTCGGCTGGCAAGCTCGATTCCATGATCACTTCGGCCCTCACGGGGGTCGAGAACCAAGTCTGGGGGCAGATCAAGCAGTACTACGGCATCAACGCCTGGTTTCCCAAGAACATCGTCTTTGTGAACCTGCAGGCTTTTGACGCACTGCCTGCACCCACACGCCAGGAGGTCACCAAGGCTGCCGCCGAGGCAGAGACGCGCGGCTGGGCCATGAGCGCTGCGGTGGCCGAAGAGTCGGTGGCCGAGCTGCAACGCAAGGGCATCAAGGTGGATCGTGCGCCAGCGGATTTTGATGCCGAACTCAAGCGCCTGGGCGAACGGTTCTCGCGCGAGTGGGTGCGCTCGGTGGGCAGCGAGGCCAACCAGATCTTCATCCCGTACTACACGCAGCGCTGACCTTTCCTGCACGCCTTTCAGGAGAAGCACCATGCACACGCCCTCGGACACCATCGAGATGTACCTGCGCGCCAAGGATCTCAATCGCCCGCACCTCATCGCGCAAGCCTTTGCCGGTGGCGCGCTGCTGCAGATGGAGATGCGCCAGGGCGATGGGCAGGCCCTGGCCTGCACCCTGGGCCGCGAGGCCATTGCCGAGACCCTGGTGCGCAACTTTGGCCGCGCTTATGAAAACGCCTACACCTTTTGCCTGACGGAGCCTCCGGCACCGGCCTGCGCCGACTTTCACTGCCTGTGGCTGTCTGCCATGACGGCCAAGGACAACCGCGCCGTGTGTGTGGCAGGCGGCCAGTACCACTGGCGATTTGCTCCCGGCAACCGCCTGGCGCAAGAGCTGCGCATCGTGATCGACACCATGCAGACGCTGCCACCCGCCGACATCTTGCCCGTGATGGCCTGGGCTGCCGCGCTGGCAGGTCCCTGGTGCCCCGTCGAGCGGGCTCTGGCCACCGCGCCCCCCATTCCTGCCGTGTGGCAGGTCATGCAAAGGCTGGCCCCCGCCAGCCTTGCCATCGCCTAGCCACATCGCTACCTCTTTTTCAACTTTCTATTTCGGAGCCACTACACATGACCACCATGACACCCCAAACGCACACCCCACGCTGGCAGTTCTGGATCGACCGGGGCGGCACCTTCACCGACATCGTGGCCAAGCGACCCGATGGCTCGCTGACCACCCACAAATTGTTGTCCGAGAACCCCGAGCAGTACAAGGACGCGGCCGTGGCAGGCATTCGTCACCTGCTGGGCCTGAAGCCTGGCGAGCCCGTGACGCCCGTGCTGGTGGAATGCGTGAAGATGGGCACTACGGTGGCCACCAACGCACTGCTGGAGCGCAAGGGTGAACCCACGCTGCTGGTCACCACACGCGGCTTTCGCGATGCGCTGCGCATTGCCTACCAGAACCGCCCACGCCTGTTTGACCGCCACATCCAGCTGCCCGAGCTGCTTTACACCGAAGTGATCGAGGCCCGCGAACGCATGGGTGCCCATGGCGATGTGTTGCAGAACCTTGACGAAGCCACCCTGCGGGGTGACCTGCTGGCGGCGTACGGGCGCGGGCTGCGCAGCGTGGCCATTGTGTTCATGCACGGCTATCGCTACACGCAACACGAGCAGGCAGCAAAGCGTATTGCCAAGGAGGTCGGCTTCACGCAGATCAGCGCCTCGCATGAAACCAGCCCCATGATGAAGTTCGTGAGCCGGGGCGACACCACGGTGGTGGATGCCTACCTTTCTCCCATCCTGCGCCGCTACGTGGAGCAGGTGGCCAGCGAGATGCCGGGCGTCAAGCTGTTCTTCATGCAGTCCTCCGGTGGTCTTACCGATGCGGGCACCTTCCAGGGCAAGGACGCGATCCTCTCTGGCCCCGCAGGCGGCATTGTGGGCATGGCGCGCACGGCGGGCCTGGCCGGGCATGAAAAGGTCATCGGCTTTGACATGGGTGGCACGTCCACCGATGTGAGCCACTACGCCGGTGCGTTCGAGCGCGAGTTCGAGACCCACGTGGCGGGCGTGCGCATGCGCGCCCCCATGATGAGCATCCACACGGTGGCGGCTGGCGGTGGCTCGGTGCTGGCCTACGACGGTGCCCGTTTTCGCGTCGGCCCTGAGAGCGCAGGCGCCAACCCGGGCCCGGTGAGCTACCGCCGCGGCGGCCCGCTGGCCGTGACCGATGCGAATGTGATGGTGGGCAAGGTGCAGCCCCGTTACTTCCCCAGTGTGTTTGGTCCCGCAGCCAACGAAACGCTGGACGCCGATGCGGTGCGCGCGCGATTTGAAGAAATTGCTGCGCAGACGCAGCGTAGGCCCGAAGAAGTGGCCGAAGGCTTCATCCAGATTGCCGTGCAGCAGATGGCCAACGCCATCAAGAAGATCAGCGTGGCGCGCGGTTATGACGTGACGCGCTACACCCTGCAGTGTTTTGGTGGCGCCGGTGGGCAGCATGCTTGCCTGGTGGCGGATGCGCTGGGCATGTCGCGCGTGTTCGTGCACCCGCTGGCGGGTGTGCTCAGCGCCTATGGCATGGGCCTGGCCGACCAGACCGTGATCCGCGAGCAAGCGGTGGAGATGCCGCTGGCGGCTGAATCTCTGCCCTTGATCGCTGAGCGCCTGGATACGCTGGGTTCTGCCGCGCAGGCCGAGCTGGAGCGCCAGCAGGTCAGCACCAACCCCGTGCAGGTGCGCCACAACGTGCATGTGCGTTACGAGGGCACGGACTCGGCCCTGGTCGTGCCGTTTGGTGACATGGCCAGCATCCAGACGGCCTTTGAGGCCGCCTACCGCCAGCGTTTTGCGTTCCTCATGGCGGGCAAGGGCCTGGTGGTGGAGGCCGTGTCGGTCGAGGCCATGATTGCCGGTGACGCCCCCGCCGAGCCGCGCTTGCCCGTGCACCCGCACCGCAAGCATCCGCAGCGCGAGGTGGTCAAGATGTACTCGGGCGGTGCCTGGCACGATGCGGCCCTGGTGGTGCGCGAGGACCTGCACCCCGGCGACGTGATCCCCGGCCCCGCCATCATTGCCGAGAAGAACACCACCACCGTGGTGGAGCCCGGCTGGTCTGCGCGCCTGACCGACCTGGACCATTTGGTGCTGGACCGCGTGACGGCCCGCAAGGTGCAGTACGCCGCAGGCACCACGGTGGACCCGGTGCTGCTGGAGGTGTTCAACAACCTGTTCATGAACATCGCCGAGCAGATGGGGCTGCAACTGCAGAACACGGCGTATTCGGTCAACATCAAGGAGCGTCTGGACTTCAGCTGTGCGCTGTTCGACGTGGCCGGCAACCTGATCGCCAACGCGCCCCACATGCCCGTGCACCTTGGGTCCATGGGCGAGAGCATCAAGACCGTGATCCGCGAGAACGCGGGCAAGATGCACCCGGGCGACGTGTACATGCTCAACGACCCGTACCACGGCGGCACCCACCTGCCCGATGTGACAGTGATCACCCCGGTGTACGTGGCCGAGGGCAACGAACCCACGTTTTATGTGGGAAGCCGGGGCCACCATGCGGACATTGGCGGCACCACGCCGGGGTCCATGCCACCGTTCTCCACACGCATTGATGAAGAAGGTGTGCAGATCAACAACGTGAAGCTGGTGGATCGGGGCATCTTTCTGGAAGAGGAGGTGCGCACCCTGCTGGCCACGGGCGGCGGCACCACGCCATACCCCAGCCGCAACCCGCAGCAGAACCTGGCCGACCTGCGCGCACAGATCGCGGCGAACGAAAAAGGCGTGCAGGAGCTGTCGAAAATGGTGGACCAGTTTGGCCTGGATGTTGTGCAGGCCTACATGCGCCATGTGCAGGACAACGCCGAAGAGTCGGTGCGCCGTGTGATCACCCAGCTCAAGGACGGCAGCTTCACCCTGCCGCTGGACAACGGCGCGCAGATCAGCGTGTCGGTCAAGGTCAATGTGGCCGAGCGCAGCGCGGTCATCGACTTTGCAGGCACCAGCCCGCAGCAGATCAACAACTTCAACGCCCCGCGCGCCGTGTGCATGGCGGCCGTGCTGTATGTGTTCCGCACGCTGGTGGACGACGACATCCCGCTCAATGCCGGGTGCCTCAAGCCCCTGCAGGTGATCATTCCGCAAGGCTCCATGCTCAACCCCAACCCGCCGGCCTCGGTGGTGGCAGGCAATGTGGAGACCTCCACCTGCATCACGAACGCGCTGTTCGGCGCCCTGGGCGTGATGGCGGGCAGCCAGCCCACCATGAACAACTTCACCTTCGGCAATGCGCAGTACCAGTACTACGAAACCATTGCCGGTGGCAGCGGTGCGGGCGCGGTGCTGGACGCCTCGGGCCGGGCGGTGCGCGGCTTTGACGGCACCAGCGTGGTCCAGACCCACATGACCAACTCGCGCCTGACCGACCCCGAGGTGCTGGAGTTCCGCTTCCCGGTGGTGCTCGACAGCTACGAGATCCAGCGCGGCTCGGGCGGTGCTGGCCGCTGGGCAGGCGGGGACGGCGGTGTGCGGCGCGTGCGTTTCCTGGAGGCGATGACGGCCAGCATCCTGTCCAACGGGCGACTGAACCCGGCCTTTGGCATGGCGGGCGGCCAGCCCGGCAGGCCTGGTGCCAACCGCGTGCTGCGTGCCAACGGCCAGGTGGAGGAGCTGGGCCACATTGGCGCGGCGCTGATGGAGCCCGGCGATGTGTTCGAGATCGCTACCCCCGGCGGTGGCGGCTTTGGCGAATGTGTCACGTCCTGACGTGATGGATTGCTGACCCCCTGTGGGGTCGGCGCTGAGTGCCGGGAATCTGCTGCGGCGCACGGTGCACGTCGCTGGCTCCGCCGGATTCCACCCCCGCACGGTGCGGGAAATGAAACAGGAGAACGCTCATGAACTATTTGCCCGCCACTTCCGGGGCGCCTGGCGGCGCCGCCTTCTCCGCCGCACCGGCCGACGCGGAGTTCCACCGTGCCGTGCCAGACGCTGCCGCTCAGAGCCCTGCAGCTGCGCGGCACCGCCGGACTCTGAGCGTGGGGCAAAAGCTGGCGGCCAGCTTTGGCATCCTGGGCTTTGCGGTGGCGCTGTTGGGGGCCACCACCTGGCTCACAGGGCAGGACACGAGCCGTCAGGCCACGTTGCTGACCACGGAGCAATTGCCCATTGAGCGCACCGTGCGCGACTGGAAAACCCAGTCGGTCTACATCGGCCAGATTGCATTGCGGGCCACGTTGTCGTCCGATGTGTTCCCCCTGGTGGCCGAAATGCGCAATCAGATCGCCGCCGAAGACGCCATGCGCAAGCGCATTGATGAAGCGCTGACCAAGGCGTCTTCCAGCGAGAGCGCGAGGCCGCTGTGGGCACAGGCCCAGGCCGAACGCCAGAAATATGCCGCGCTGCGGGACGCACTGGTGCAAAACGCCCTGGAAGCCAAGATCATCAGCCAGAAAGAGCTGCAGGAGCACGCCGCCGCGTTGACCCAATACCTGCGGTCCATCGACCAGTTGCTTGCAGCGTCCGAACAGTCCTCCCTGAAGGCGGGCGACAGCATGATTGCCGACGCGTCCCGTGCGCAATGGGTCAGCGCCGTGGCCGTGCTGGTGGTGGTGGCGCTGTCGGCGCTGTTTGGCTGGCTGCTGCGGCGCTCCATCGTGCTGCCGCTGCGCCAGGCCTCCGAGGCGGCCGCTGTGGTGGCGCGGGGCGACCTCACAGTGCGTATGCAAACCCAGCGTACCGACGAGATCGGCCAGCTGCTCACGGCGCTGGACAAGATGGTCGAGTCGCTGCACTACGTGGTGACCGAGGTGCGTGACTCGGGCGAATCCATCCATGTGGCCAGCTCCGAAGTAGCAGCGGGCAACACCGACCTGAGCATGCGCACCGAGCACGCCGCCAGCAACCTGCAGCAGACGGCGGCCAGCATTGCCCAGCTGGCGCAGATGGTGGCCGCCAATGCCGACAGCACCCGCCAGGCCAATGCGCTGGCGCTCAACGCCACCGAGGTGGCCAGCAAAGGCGGCGAAGTGGTCAGCCAGGTGGTCAAGACCATGGAGGAGATCAATGCCAGCAGCAAGAAGATTGCCGACATCGTGGGCATCATCGATGGCATTGCGTTCCAGACCAACATCCTCGCGCTCAATGCGGCCGTCGAAGCCGCCCGTGCGGGCGAGCAGGGGCGCGGCTTTGCCGTGGTGGCCAGCGAGGTGCGGGGCCTGGCCGGGCGCAGCGCCAATGCGGCGCGCGAGATCAAGGCGCTGATCTCCACCAGCGTGGACAAGGTGAGTGACGGCGCCCGGCTGGTGGTGACAGCAGGTTCCACGATGGGCGACATCGTACAAAGCGTGGAGCGTGTGACCACGCTGATGTCCGAGATCAACGAGGCCAGCAGCGAGCAGAGCACGCAGATCGGCCAGGTGAGTCAGGCGGTGGACCAGCTCGACCATATGACGCAGCAGAACGCCGCGCTGGTGGAGCAGGGCGCCGCAGCGGCCCAGAGCCTCAAGGACCAGGCCAACCGGCTGGCGGGTGCGATGGGGCAGTTTCAGCTCACACGCGCAGCTGCATGAGGGGTATTGCGCTGCAGATCGGACTGATTTCCATAAAAAAGGGCCTGCAGTGCAGGCCCTTCAAGCGCAAGGTGCTATGAATTTTGACGGTGCTTACATGCCCGCGTAGTTCGGGCCACCGCCGCCTTCCGGCGTGACCCACACGATGTTCTGTGTGGGGTCCTTGATGTCGCAGGTCTTGCAGTGCACGCAGTTTTGCGCGTTGATCTGCAGGCGCTGGGCATCGCCGCCCTTGGTCGTGTCCGGCACAAACTCGTACACACCCGCCGGGCAGTAGCGCGCCTCGGGGCCGGCGTACTTGGCCAGGTTGATATTGACCGGCACGCTCGGGTCCTTGAGCGTGAGGTGGGCGGGCTGGTTTTCTTCGTGGTTGGTGTTGCTGATGAACACGCTGGAGAGGCGGTCAAACGTGAGCTTGCCATCGGGCTTGGGGTAGACAATGGGCTTGCACTCGGCGGCAGGCTTCAGGTACGCGTGGTCGGGCTTGTCGCGGTGCAGCGTCCAGGGGATGTGGCCGCGCAGCACGAATTGCTCAAAGCCGTTCATCAGCGTGGCTGTGGTCAGGCCGTACTTGAACCAGTTCTTGAAGTTGCGGTCCTTGTTCAGCTCGGTATGCAACCAGCTCTTTTCGAAGGCTTCGGGGTAGGCCGTCAGTTCGTCGTGCTGGCGGCCTGCCACCACGGCGTCGTAGGCGGCTTCAGCGGCCAGCATGCCGGTCTTGATGGCGGCGTGGCTGCCCTTGATGCGGCCCACGTTCAGATAGCCCGCGTTGCAGCCCACCAGTGCGCCGCCTGGGAACACGGTCTTGGGCAGGGCGTTGATGCCGCTGGCGTTGATGGCACGTGCGCCGTAGGACAAGCGCTTGGCCGTGATCTCGCCCTTCTCGTTTTCGAAGTAGTAGCGGACGTTGGGGTGCGTCTTCCAGCGCTGGAACTCCTCGAACGGGCTCAGGTAGGGGTTGGCATAACCCAGCCCCGTGACGAAGCCCAGTGCCACCTTGTTGCCCTCCAGGTGGTACAGGAAGGCGCCGCCGTAGGTGTCGTTCTCCATGGGCCAGCCGGCGGTGTGCATCACAAAGCCGGGCTGGTGCTTCTTGGGGTCGATCTCCCACAGTTCCTTCACGCCAATACCGAAGCTCTGCGGGTCGCGGTCCTTGTCGAGGTGGAACTTGGCAATCAGCTGCTTGCCCAGGTGGCCGCGTGCGCCTTCGGCAAAAACGGTGTACTTACCCAGCAGTTCCATGCCGAGTTGGAAGTTCTCGGTGGGCTCGCCATCCTTGCCAACGCCCATGTTGCCGGTGGCCACGCCCTTGACGGAGCCGTTGTCGTTGTAGAGCACTTCAGCGGCCGTAAAGCCGGGGAAGATTTCCACGCCCAGGGCTTCGGCCTGTTCGCCCAGCCACTTGGTCAGGTTGCCCAGGCTGATGATGTAGTTGCCGTGGTTGTGGGCAAACGGCGGCAGGAACATGTTGGGCACGCGAAAGCCCGACTTTTCGCTGAGGAAGATATAGGCGTCGTCGGTGACGGGCTGGTTCAGGGGCGCGCCGCGCTTTTTCCAGTCGGGGATCAGCTCGGTGAGTGCCTTGGGGTCCATGATGGCGCCCGACAGGATGTGTGCACCGGGTTCAGAGCCTTTTTCGAGCACCACCACCGAGACGTCCTGGCCTTTTTCGGCCGCCAGTTGCTTCAGGCGGATCGCAGTGGCAAGGCCGCCAGGGCCGCCGCCAACGACCACCACGTCGTATTCCATGGATTCGCGGGGGCCGTATTGGGCGAGGATTTCTTCGTTGGTCATGGGCTTCTCGTCGGGCGTTTGATAATGGATTATTTTCTACAGAGCGCCGACCGCGCCCTGTCTGTCTGGCGACTGATTGTATTCACGGAATATAGACAATCGAACGACCGTTCTATTTTGATCAGTAGGGAGACTCTAAATGGCATACAGCATCGACTTGTCCGGCCGCGTGGCCTTCATCACGGGCGCCTCCAGCGGCCTGGGCGCGCAGTTTGCCCGCACTCTGGCCCGCGCTGGCGCAGGCGTCGTGCTGGCCAGCCGCCGGGTGGAAAAACTCAAGGAGCTGCGCGCGCGCATCGAAGGCGAGGGCGGTGACGCCCATGTGATCGAGCTGGACGTGACCGACCACGATTCCATCAAGGCCGCCGTGGCCCATGCCGAGACCGAAATGGGGTCCATCGACATTCTGGTGAACAACTCGGGCGTGAGCACCACGCAGCGCATCCAGGACGTGACGCCCGAGGACTATGACTTCATCTTCGACACCAATGTGAAGGGCGCCTTCTTTGTGGCGCAAGAGGTGGGCAAGCGCATGCTGGCCCGCTCCCGCGGTGCAGCGCCGGGCAGCTTCACCGGCGGTCGCATCATCAATATCGCGTCGATGGCGGGCCTCAAGGTGCTGCCGCAGATCGGCGCCTATTGCATGAGCAAGGCCGCCGTGGTGCAGATGACCCGGGCGATGGCCCTGGAGTGGGGCCGGTTCGGCATCAACGTGAATGCGATCTGCCCCGGCTACATCGACACGGAAATCAACCACCACCACTGGCAGACCGAGCAGGGCAAGAAGCTCATGGACATGCTGCCGCGCAAGCGCGTGGGCCAGCCGCAGGACCTGGATGCGCTGCTGGTGATGCTGGCCAGCGACCAGAGCCATTTTGTGAATGGCGCGGTGATCGCAGCCGACGACGGCTTCGCGGTCTGATCCCTGGGGCACGAGCGGGTATGAAGATCGAAATCCCTGAGGTCAAGAAGCTGGTCTTTGAGATGCGGTTCCCGGTGCGCTGGGGCGACATGGATGCGATGGGCCATGTCAACAACACCGTGTACTTCCGGTACCTGGAAACCGCGCGCATTGAGTGGATGGCGTCGGTGGGCTGCAACCCCGACCCGCGCGGACAGGGGCCCGTCATCGTCAATGCGTTCTGCAATTTCTACAAGCAGCTCGAATACCCGGCCGACGTGTTGCTCAAGCTCTACGTGAGCGACCCGGGCCGCACCACGTTCGAGACCTGGGGCACGATGGAGCGCGTGGACCAGCCGGGCGTGATATGCGCAGCGGGCGGAGCTACGACGATCTGGGTGGACTTTCCGCAGCAGAAGGCGGCGCCGCTGCCCGACTGGATGCGGACGCTGGTGACGGCCAGCTGACCGTCCGTCCCGTCACTTGAGCCCTGTGGCGGGGGCTGGTGGCTCATTTTTTGGGCTATTCGGCCGGTAGCGCATGTGATACATGCCTTGATTGCTATTAAAAAGATAGTATTTGGGCGATTTGCACCAGTGGTTTGACGGCACGGTGGAAGGCAAGCCTCTGCCCGCACCCAGCACCCGTGCCACTTCTTCCATCTGCTGGTGGCCCTGCGGTAGCCCGTGAATACGGCCCCACCGGCGCCGAGGCGCGGAGCACTGTGCCCATACCGCCGACCCCATACCGCGCCTTCTCATTCAACCTCCGGTTCTTTTTGTTACCTGTTAGGATGACTTCGGCAACGATAGAAGAAAACGAATAGAGCCGGGGAGGGGATTTCCAACCGCACCGACGTGCTGCTTAGTGCTTTCTGAATGAATTCAACCATCCCAGCAAGCGCGGCTGCCAGCAGCATCAACAAGGTGACCAATCTGGTCATCGCGTCGGTTCTCTTCATGTTTGGCCTGTACGCCTTTGACGAATGGGGGCAGGTCAGGGACCGTGAAGAGGAGCACATGCAGTCCAACCTGGTGCTGCTCACGCGGACGCTGGACACCTTCTTTCTTTCCAAGCGCGCGGGCATGCTCAGCCTGGCTGAGACCATTGCGATCTCACCCGGGGGGATCGACAACCTGGCCCAGGTGCAGCAGTTGTTGGTGGATTACCTCAAATACCGCCCCGAAGTCAGCCAGACCTACGTGAGCGACATGAACGGCCAATTGCTGGCCTCGTCGCACACGCCCAGCCTGCAGGGCCTCCCCAGTCTGGCTGCTCAACCCAGCTTTCAGGACTTTGCGCGCGATGCCCGGGACCTGCGCGATATCTACCTGGGGCGGCCGCAGCGCGATGCGCTGGACAAGGACTGGGTTTTCACCCTGCGCTATGTGCTGCGGGATCAAAATGGCCAGGCGCAGGCCGTGTTGACCGATGTATTCCCTGTGGATTTTCTGGAGTCGCTCTGGAAAGACGCGCCGCTGGTGCAGCAGCTCACCGTGGGCGTGCTGCGTGACGATGGCTATCTGATGACCCGGTTTCCGGTGCCCGCCGCAGTCACCAAGGACGAGGTATACGGCACGCGCCGTGCCGGGGCGTTGATCCGGTATCTCACGCAACAACAGTTTCCGGTGCAAGGGCGGGTAGAAGGGCCCAACGCGCTGCTCAACGGCCAGAACTTCGTGAACCTGTTTCACCGGCTCGACAAGCTTCCGGTGACGGTGTTTGTGGGCCAGTCCGAGCGCCGGTTCTGGCAGGTATGGGCCCGCAGCATCGACACTCCACTGGCGCTGACGGCCCTGCTGCTGACGTTCATCAAGTTTGTGTCGCTGCGCCTGGCGCGCCGCGAGAGCGAAAGTGCGCAGCAAAGGCTGGTGGTGGAACAAGTGCTGCGCGACAGTGAAACCGAGCAGCGGTCGCTCATCGACAACCTGATGACGGGCCTGGTGATCCACGATGCGACGGGTGCGGTGGTGCGGTGCAACGCCGAGGCCAGCAACCTCCTGGGGCTGAGCTTTGAGCAGATGACCGGCAAGCAGCTGATTGACCCGGCCTGGTCCTTCCTGAACGAGGAAGGCCAGACCATGCCGGTGTCTGACTACCCAGCCTCGCGCGTGGTTGCCACCCGCGAACCAGTCAACGGCATCGTGGTGGGCATTGTTCGCTCCAAAGACGCCGACATCTGCTGGGTGCTGTGCCGTGCCGACCCCTGGTTCACGCCGGTGGGAGCGCTCGACAAGATCGTGGTCACCTTTGTCGATATCACCATGCGGCGCAAGCTGACGTCGCAGCTGCAGGACCGCGAACTCAAGTTCCAGGCGCTGTTTGACAACAGCATGGACGCCGTGTTGCTGACCTCACCCGACGGCACCGTGCTGGCCGTGAACCAGGCGGCTTGCCGACTGTTTGACCTGAGCGAGGCACAAATCATCGCCCGGGGGCGCACGGGGCTGGCCGACCCTGCCGACCCCCGGTTGCAGGAGCTGCTGGTACAGCGCCAGCAGAGGGGGCAGGCGGCCGGCCTGCTGACCATGGTCCGGGGCGATGGCAGCCACTTCACCGCCGAGATCAGCTCCAGCATCTATGGGGACAGTGAAGGGCGCCAATACAGCAGCATGATCGTTCGCGACATCACGGAGCGCCTGCGCAGCCAGGCCGAGCTGGAGGCTGCCAATGCGCAGATGCGCCGCATCAACGAGCAGCTGGCCGAGGTGGCGCACTTTGACATGCTGACGCACCTGCCCAACCGCGTTCTGCTCGCCGACCGGCTTCAGCAGGCCATGGCGCACTGTGTGCGTCGCAACAAGTCGCTGGCGGTGGCGTTTCTGGATCTGGATGGCTTCAAGGACATCAACGACCGGTATGGCCATGCGGCGGGCGACGAGTTTCTGGTGGCGATTGCCAAGCGTCTGCGGTCTGCGCTGCGCGATGGCGACACGCTCGCGCGCATTGGTGGGGACGAGTTTGTGGCCGTCATGACCGACCTGACAGCCGAGCAGGACTGCGAGCCCCTGCTGTTGCGGCTGTTGCAGGTAGCGGCCGAGCCGTTGCTGGTAAGCGGGCAATCCCTGCAGGTGTCTGCCAGCATTGGCGTCACCATCTACCCGCAGGATGGTTCCAGTTCGGAGCAGCTCATCCGCCATGCCGACCAGGCCATGTACCTGGCCAAGCAGGCGGGCAAGAATCGGTTCCACCTGTTTGATGTGGCCAGCGATGCAGCCATCCGGATCAAGCGCGAAAGCCTGGAGCAGATTGCCACCGCCATCGCGCAGCGGGAGCTGGTGCTGTACTACCAGCCCCAGGTCAACATGCAGACGGGTGAGGTGGTGGGGATGGAGGCGCTGGTCCGCTGGTTGCATCCGCAGCGGGGCCTGCTGGCCCCGAGCCAGTTCCTGCCGGTGATTGAAGACCACGACATGGCGATTGCGATTGGCGAGCGGGTGCTGGACATGGCCCTGTCGCAAATGGCGCAGTGGCTGGCGGTGGGGCTGCGCATGCCGGTCAGCGTCAACGTGTTCTCCAAGCAGCTCCAGCAAGAGGACTTTGTGCACAAGCTGCGCCTGGCACTGGCCGTGCATCCCTCGGTGCCTTCGTCGGCGCTGGAGCTGGAGATTGTGGAGACCAGCGCGTTGCAGGACATGGCCCAGGTGTCTGGCCTGATGCACGCATGCGCCGAACTGGGCGTGCGGTTTGCTCTGGACGATTTTGGGACCGGTTATTCGTCGCTGACCTACCTGAAAAAGCTGCCTGCAGAGCTGCTCAAGATCGACCAGAGCTTTGTGCGCGACATGCTCGAAGACCGCGACGACCTGGCCATTGTGCAGGGTGTGGTGGGCCTGTCCAAAGCGTTCAACCGCAAGGTGATTGCCGAAGGTGTGGAGACCGTGGACCACGGCCGCACGCTGCTGGCCATGGGCTGTGTGCTGGGCCAGGGCTATGGCATTGCGCGGCCCATGCCCGCGCAGCAGGTACCGGGCTGGCTGGACCAGTGGCGGGCGCAGCAGCCCTGGGTGCGCGAGACCGATGCAGACTTGCCGGACTGAGGTCCTGAGGTCCTGAGGTCCTGAGGTCCTGAGGTCCTGAGGAGCATCGCGCGGGTATCGGTCCGTTGAGTCGCAGTGGGACGACCTTTATCGTGGGGGCAGGGCAACACATTGCGCCAGAGGCATGCCCTGTGCCTCTGAGGCGCCCAGCAGCAAAAGGCGCTGCAGCTCTGGCAAATACCGGATGGCTGTCTGCGGTGCGCTGTAGCCGTTGCTGTTGTTCAGGCGTTCTTGCAGGCGCAGCACAAGACGGCTGGGCAGGTGTTCGATGCTGAGGGTGCGCACGCCCGTGTAGAAGGTGGTGTCTATGGTGCCTTCGGTGCCGAAAAAGCCGCCACCCACGCGCGCCGCGCGGCGCCGGCCCTCGAAGGTCGTGGTGATGCGCAGTTTGTCGTCACGGCTGGTACAGCTCCCCTCGAAGGCCGCAGCGCACTCCATGGGCAGCGGATTCTGTTGCACCAGCACTGCCTGCACGGATGGGGTGTGCAGCAGTGCGGGGGGCACGGGCTCCAGGCGTACGCAATCGGCGGTGGGTACGACCTGCCACGCCGTAGCGCCCGGCGAGTCAGGGATTTGCAGGCGCGAGCCTGCAACACCCGCACCGAGGTAGTAAGTGGGCGCCGCCCCCGTGCTGGACTCTTCGCGGAAGAGCGAGGCGGACCGCAACGGCGACAGCGCGCCAGCGGGCACGGTCACAGTCAAAGGGTGAAGGGGCAGCGTGCCCTCCGGTGGCCCAAACCCTGCGGCCTGTACCGCAGGGGCGGCCAGCACCCAAAGCCAGATCGTTCGTGCGGAGCGCATGGTTTGGATCAGGCCGCAGGCTTGGCCTTGGGCACACGGCCCATCAGATAGAACTCTGGGTTGGGCTGCATGCCCGCAAAGCTGGCCATGCGGTTGGACAGGCCAAAGAATGCCGTGATGGCGGCGATGTCCCAGATGTCCTCGTCATCGAAACCATGGGGGTGCAGGGCCTCGAAATCCGTGTCGTCGATCTCGTGGGCGTTCTGGCACACCTTCATGGCGAAGTCGAGCATGGCCCGCTCCCGGGGGCTGATGTCCGCCTTGCGGTAGTTCACCGCCACCTGGTCGGCGATGAGCGGCTTCTTCTCGTAGATGCGCAGGATCGCGCCATGCGCCACCACGCAATACAGGCACTGATTGGCCGCGCTGGTGGTGGTGACGATCATCTCGCGCTCGCCCTTGGTCAGGCTGCCTTCTTCCTTGAGCATGAGCGCGTCGTGGTACGCAAAGAATGCACGCCATTCCGCTGGTCGGCGGGCAAACGCGAGGAACACGTTGGGGATGAATCCCGCCTTCTCCTGCACTTCAAGAATCCGCGCGCGGATGTCCTCGGGCAGGGTGTTCAGGTCAGGGAAGGGGTAGCGGCTCACGGCAGTCTCCTCGGTTTTTGTGTGGGGTGGATAACGGATGCAAGTATCAGGGATGCCATTGCGTCGCCCGCACGGGGGCATGGGCCGGCGCGGCCGAACTCCCTGCCAGTGCGTAGGACAACTGTGTCGCTGCAGCGACCACGGTGTGTGCCAGCGCTTCGAGCTTTTCGGCGGGCAAACGCGAGGCCGGGCCTGAGATGCACACCGAGCCCATGAGCCGCCAGTGCATGCCAAACACCGGCGCCGACACGGTGGCCACGCCCTGTTCCCGTTCACCAATGGACCAGTGGTAGCCCTTCTTGCGGATCTCTTCATAGGCTTTGCCCGGCTCGCCCGAAAACGCCAGGATCACGCGGCCCGGTGAGCCCTTGTCCAGCGGCAGTCCTTCGCCCATGCGGGCGTGGTGGCGCAGCGCCTGCGGGCCTTCCACCCGCACGAGGCAGGTGCGCACATTGCCTTCACGCACGTAAAACGCAGCGCTTTCGCCCGTGGCAAGGGTCAGTTCACGCAGTGCGGGCTCCAGCACGTTCTGCACGTCAAAGCCTGCCTGGTAGCGCGCACCCAGCCAGCCTGCTGCCGGACCCAGGCGCCAGTCGCCATCTTCGCGCTGCACCATGAACCCGGATTGCGCCAGCGTGCGGGCCAGGCGCAGCACGGTGGTCTTGTGAAGGCTGCAGCGGCGGCTCAGCTCTGCCAGAGACAGGCTGGATTCGCCCAGTGCAAAGGCCTCCAGCACCTGCAGTGCACGTGTCACAGCGATCACGCCGCCGCTGTCCTTGGCCGTCGCGTTGGCTTGCGCATCTGCGCTCTCATCGGCCACCGGGGTGGTGGCGACCGGTGTGGTGGCCTTGCGCGAGGCAGGGCGCACAGGCGAGGAGGGTGGGTTGCTCATGGCGCAATTCGTTTCATTGTGTGCAACTGCATTGTATGGGTTGAAACGCGTGCGTACATTCGCACACCACGGCGCCAGGCCCGAACAGGCCCTTGCAGACCGGCGTGACGAACCACCATAACGGAGACAAATCCATGACCGCTTTTTCATCGCTTTCACGTTCTTTGAGTGCGCGCCTGTGCGCCGCTTTCCTGGGCCTTGCGGCCGTGGCCGTGCCCCACGGCGCTGCGCAGGCTCAGACGGCTTACCCCGCCAAGGCCATCCGCCTGATTGTTCCGTTCCCCCCCGGCGGTGGCACCGACATGATCGCCCGCGCCGTGGCGCAGAAGATGGCCGACCAGAACAAGTGGAGCGTGATCGTGGACAACCGCCCCGGCGCCGGTGGCAACCTGGGGGTGGACGCTGTGGCCAAGGCCGACCCGGACGGCTACACGCTGGTGATGGGGCAGACCAGCAACCTCGCCATCAATCCCACGCTGTACAAGAAGCTGCCCTACGACCCGCTCAAGGACCTGGCGCCGGTGGCGCTGGTGTCGTCCTCGCCCATCGTGATGGCGGTGCCGGTCAACTCGCGCTTCAAGACCTTTGCCGATGTGGTGGCTGCCTCCAAGGGCAAGCCCGATGCCCTGACGCTGGGCTATTCGGGCAACGGCACCGTGGCCCATCTGGCCGGGGAACTGGCAGAGAACGCTGCTGGCATCCAGTTGCGCCACATCCCTTACAAGGGCGCGGCCCAGGCCATGACGGACCTGATGGGCGGGCAGATTGATCTGTACATGTCGTCCGTGCCCACGCTGCTGGGCCATGTGCGCAATGGCAAGCTCAAGGTCATAGCCATCACCTCGGCCCAGCGCTCCGCGCAGCTGCCGGATGTGCCCACGCTGGCGGAGTCCGGGTTCAAGGGCTTTGAGGCCGTGACCTGGTTCGGTGTGCTGGCCCCTGCGGGCACGCCTGCAGCCATCGTGGCGCAGCTGAACAAGGCCATCAACCAGGCCCTCAAGCAACCGGACGTGGCGGACAAGCTGCGCTCCGAAGGCGGCGACATCCTCGGGGGCACGTCCGAGCAGTTTGCGGCACTGCTGCGCACCGAAGTGCCCCGCTGGTCCAAGATCGTGAAGGACTCTGGCGCCAGCCTGGACTGATCGAGCCGCCACGTTCATCCCCCGCTGACTGCCCATCGCCATGACCCGCGATCGCCTTGTCACGCCCGTACCGTTCTCGCTGGGAACGACGGCGCCCAGTACCGCACTGCCTGCGGCGGCGTGCGACTGCCACGTGCATGTGTACGACCAGCGCTTTCCTGCTGCGCCCGGCGCCAGGCTGTTGCCGCCCGATGCGTCGGCCAGTGACTACCGCGCGCTGCAGCAGCGCCTGGGCACCGAGCGCACGGTGCTGGTCACGCCATCCACCTACGGTTCGGACAACCGCTGCATGCTGCAGGGCCTGGCCGCGTTGGGTACGCAGGCCCGGGGCGTGGCCGTGATCGATGGCAGCGAGAGCGATGCCCAGCTGCAGGCCCTGCACGACGCGGGCGTGCGCGGCGTGCGGCTGAACCTGTCGCTGGGCGTCACGGGTTCGGTGGACTCCATCCTGCCCCTTGCCCAGCGCATTGCGCCCTGGGGCTGGCATCTGCAGCTGCTGATGGCGTCCGATGTGCTGGCCACGCTGGGCGATGTGCTGCGCAACGTGCCTGTGCCCCTGGTGTTTGACCACCTGGGCCGCATCGCACCCGAGCAAGCCGGGAAGCACCCAGCCCACGCACTGTTGCTGCAGCTGATGGGCGAGGGCAGGGCCTGGGTCAAGCTCTCGGGCGGCTACATCGTCAGCGCCACCCACGCGGTGGACGACCCGGCGCTTGACGCACTGGCCGTCAGCTACCTGCGTGCGGCGCCTGAGCGCGTGCTGTGGGGCAGCAACTGGCCCCATGCCACTGCCAGCGCTGGCCTGCACCCCGTGCCGGACGACGCATTGCAAATCGACACCCTGGCGCGCTGGTGCGATCAGGCCGGTGCGGATGCCCTGCGCCGCGTGCTGGTCACCAACCCTGCCGCGCTTTACGGCTTCCCGCCGGTCTCGACTTCTTCATCCCCCACCCCTGTCTGAGGGCCTTGCACCATGACCTCTTTGGTATCTCCCCTATCCACGCACGGCGCGCAGCGCCGCCACCTTCTGACCACCCTGGCCCTTGCGGGCACTGGTGTGGGCACGGGGCTGCCCGCTTGGGCGCAAAACGATTGGCCTGCGGGCAAGCTCATCACCTGGGTGGTGCCTTACCCCGCCGGTGGCAGCACCGATGTGCTGGGCCGCAACATCGCCCTCAAGCTGGGCGCGGCCCTGTCCACCAACGTCATCGTGGACAACAAGGCTGGGGCCACGGGCACCATTGGCGCGGCCTACGTTGCCAAGGCGGCGCCAGACGGGCTCACGCTGCTGGGCACCTCTATCGGCCCGCAGGCCATTGCGCCACACCTGATGGCCAAGCTGCCCTACGACCACATCACGGCGTTCGAGCCCGTGATCACCGTGGGCACCATCCCCCACATCCTGGTGGTGGGCGCGAACCAGCCCTTCAAGACCGTGGCCGACCTGCTGGCCGCCGCCAAGGCCCAGCCGGGCAAGCTGGCGTTTGCCTCGGGCGGCAACGGCACCATCTTGCAAATGCAGGGCGAGCTGCTGCAGCAGCAAACCGGCGCGCGCTTCATCCATGTGCCCTACAAGGGCGACACCCCCGCGCTGCAAGACACGCTGGCCGAGCAGGTGCAGTTCATGTTTGCTCCCGCAGCCGCTGCACTGCCGCATGTGCAATCGGGCAAGTTGCGCGCCCTGGCCGTCACGTCTGCCCAGCGCCTCAAGGCCCTGCCAGCTGTGCCCACCATGGGCGAGGCGGGGCTCAAGGACTTTGTGGTGGAGCAGTGGCAGGCCGTGTTTGCGCCCGCCAAGACGCCCGCCGCCATCGTGCAGCGCCTGAACCGCGAGATTGCCGCCACGCTGAAAGACCCCGCCCTCATCGCCCTGGCCGACAAGCTGGGCGTGACGCTGGTGGGCGGCACGCCCCAGCAGCTGGGCGACCTGCAAAAGGCCGACTCTGCCAAGTGGGCCAAGGTCATCAAAGAAGGCGGCATCAAAGCCGACTGAGCACCGCAGTTCTCTTATTCCCTTTCTTCATTCCATCGTTCAACCGGACCACTCCCATGAGCCAACTCCCTGAAATCATCCGCACCATTGACCGCGTGAGCGGCGACGTTGTTGCCCAGGCCGCTACCTACCAAGCCGCCATCCTGGCCGACGTGGCAGGTCGCCGCGGCACCATGCATGGCCGCGTGGCGCCCGTGCACCAGTCCATGAAGGTGGCAGGCCCCGCTTTCACCGTGGAAGTGCGCCCCGGCGACAACCTCATGATCCATGCCGCCATCGCCCTGGCCCAGCCGGGTGATGTGCTGGTGATTGACGGCAAGGGCGACCAGACGGCGGCGCTGATGGGCACGCTGATGCTCAGCGCCTGCAAGAAGCGCGGCCTGGCGGGTGTGATCGTGGACGCCGCCATCCGCGACAAGCTGGAAATTCTGGAGCTGGACTTCCCCGTGTTCAGCGCGGGCTTCAACCCTGCAGGGCCCACCAAGTACGTGCCCGGCCGCATCAACCACCCCATCAGCGCCGGTGGCGCGGTGGTGAACCCGGGTGACCTGGTGGTGGGCGACGCCGACGGCGTGGTCGTCATCGAGCGCGAAAAAGCCCCCGCCATGCTGGCCCTGGCCGACAAGAAGGTGGCCGACGAAGCCGCCCGCATCGAAGCCATTGCCCGTGGCGACACGGCCTCGAAATGGCTGCCCGCCGCCCTGCGCGCTGCGGGTGTGCTGAAGGAAGGGGAATCGCTGTGAGCCCAACCATCATCGTCACAGGCGCCGACCTGGCGCAACAAGCCCTGGATCTGCTCACAGGCTACGAGATCGTCTACGCAGGCAAGACGCCGACGGAAGAGGACATGGTGACCCTGTGCGGTGCGCACAACCCCGTGGCCATCATCGTGCGCTACGGCAAGGTGGGCGCTGCGGTGATGGACGCAGCCCCCGCGCTCAAGGTCATTTCCAAGCACGGCAGCGGCACCGACACCATCGACAAGGTGGCTGCTAAGGCCCGTGGCATTGAGGTGGTGGCCGCCGTGGGCGCCAACGCCGCCGCCGTGGCCGAGCAGGCCCTGGCGCTGCTGCTGGCCTGCGCCAAGTCGGTGGTGCAACTCGATGCGCGCATGCACGCTGGCCACTGGGACAAGGCCACGCACAAGAGCCTGGAGCTGGGTGGCCGCACGGTGGGCCTGGTGGGTCTGGGCGCCATCGGCCTGCGTTTTGCCAAGATGGCCGACGCCCTGGGCATGCGCGTGATCGGCTTCGATCCGTTTGCCAAGAACCTGCCCGCCTATGTGCAGGCGGTGGACCTGGAGACGATCTGGCGCGAATCGGATGCCATCTCGTTGCACTGCCCGCTGACCGACGAAAACCGCAACCTGCTGAACGCCGCCACGCTGGCGCAATGCAAGCGCGGCGTGATTGTGGTGAACACGGCACGTGGTGGCCTGATCGACGAGGCCGATCTGCTCGCCGCCGTGCGCTCGGGCCAGGTCATGGCGGCCGGGCTCGACAGCTTTGCGGTGGAGCCCATGACGGCGGGCCACCCCTTCCAGGGCGAGAAGCACTTCATCCTCAGCCCGCACATCGGCGGCGTGACGAGCGACGCCTACGTGAACATGGGCGTGGGCGCGGCGAAGAACCTGCTGGCCGTGCTGGCACGTGCACCGCATGCAGTAGCCGTCGCCTGAGCGCCGGCCTGCCCCAAGAACATGGCCGGGCAGGGTGCCCGGCCGCACAGGAGACAACAGACCATGGCACGCAATTTCAAGAAAAATAGGCCTCTTGCGCTAGTCAATCATGCGCTGGCAGCTATTGTTTTTGTAGCGTCTGGCGCCGCTTGCGCGCAAACGGGCGCAGCAGCCTATCCGACCAAGCCCGTGAAGCTGGTGGTGGGCTTTGCCGCCGGTGGCCCCACCGACGTGGTGGCGCGCGCCTTTGCCGACCACGCCAGCAAGGCGCTGGGCCAGCCGTTCATCATCGACAACAAGCCCGGCGCGGGCACCATCATTGCCGCGCAGGCCGTGGCCAGCGCCCCGGTCGATGGCTACACGCTGCTGTTCGGCGCCACCAACCACACCATGATTCCGGCGCTGTACCAGGGCCGCGTCAAGTTCGATGCGGTGAAGTCCTTCCGCCCCTTGTGCACGGTGGCCAGCAGCCCCACGGTGCTGGTGGTGGCCCCCAGCCTGCCGGTCAAGACACTGGCCGATTACCAGGCCAAGGCCCGCGCCGAGCCCGGCCGTGTGACCGCAGGCACGGCAGGGGTGGGCAGCTCAGGCCACTTTGCCACCGAGATCTTTGCCCGCGCCCAGGGCCTGCAGCTCAACCACGTGCCCTACAAGGGCGCCGCGCCCGTGGTGACGGACCTGATGGGCGGGCAGCTCGACAGCTCCTTTGCCACCCTGGGCTCGGTGCTGCCGCAGATCAAGAGCGGCAAGCTGCGTGCGCTGGCCGTGGGCGCGCCCCAGCGCTCTGCCTTGGTGCCCGAGGTGCCCACGTTTGCCGAGGCAGGAGGTGGCAACTACGCTGCCGACGTGTGGTACGGCGTGCTGGCCCCGGCAGGCGTGCCCGAGCCCATCGCCCAGGCGCTGGAGCGCACGGCCGCCGACTTTGCCAAGAGCGAATCGGCCGCTGACAAGCTGCGCGGCCTGGGGATGGATGCCGAATCGGTGTGTGGCAATACCTTTGCGACCCGTGTGGCCCGCGAAGCTGCGACGTATAGCCAGATTGCCAAAGCTCTCGATCTCAAAGCAGATTGAGCGGCCCTGTTGTAGAACCCAGAACTGATTGGAGACAGGTATGTTTCGCTTCCTCAAACCCCTGATCGCCGCCTGCGCCCTGGCCGCTGGCGTGGCCCACGCCGCCTTCCCCGAGCGGCCCATCACCATCGTCGTGCCCTACGCCCCCGGTGGCGCGGCCGATGCCGTGGCCCGTGTGGTCGCTACCCGCCTGGGCGCCAAGTTGGGTGGCAGCGTGATCGTAGACAACAAGGCCGGTGCCAGCGGCACCATTGGCGCCAGCTTCGTGGCCAAGGCCCCGGCAGACGGCTACACCATGCTGTACGACGCCACGCCGTACTCCATCAACCCGCACCTGTTCCCCAAGATGCCGTATGCAGCCAACGCACTGCAGCCGCTGTCGCTGGTGCTGCTGGCGCCCAACGTGCTCATCGTGAAGGCCGATGCACCCTACAAAAACGTGGGCGAGCTGATCGCCAAGGCCAAGGCGCAGCCGGGCAAGATCAACTTTGCCTCAGGCGGCAGCGGCACGGTGCAGCGCCTGGCGGCCGAGCTGATGGCCCAGAAGCTGGGCCTGGACATGGTGCACGTGCCCTACAAGAGCGGTGGCCCCGCCATCACCGACGTGATGGCCGGCCAGGTGGACTTCATGTTCGGCACCGTGGCCGCCACTTACCCGCATGTGGCGGGTGGCAAACTGCGTGCGCTGGCCGTGTCGGCGCCCGAGCGTTCCAAGCGCCTGCCCGATGTGCCCACGGTGGCCGAGGCGGCCATTCCCGGCTACGAGGCCTATGAGTGGAACGGCGTGTTCCTGCCTGCGGGCGTGCCTGCGGACGTGGCCACCAAACTGCAGCAGGCCCTGCAAGAGGTGCTGAAAGAAGACGAAGTGAAGCAGCGCCTCGCCGACCTGGGCGCCCAGCCCATCGGTTCGACGCCCGCAGACTTTGCCGCCTTCCTGAAGAAGGAAGACGCGAAGTGGGGCGAGGTCGTGAAGAAGGGCAATATCAAACTCGACTGACCCATGCCTTTGCCAGCGCTGACCACGCCCGTGCCCCACTCCGTGGGCCTAAACCGCCCGCAGCGCCAGTTGCCGCCCGGCGCGTGCGACAGCCACATGCACATCTTTGACCCGTGCTTTGCGCCGTCAGCCCATTGGCCGCGCACTCCGCCAGTGGCGCCCGTGGCGGTGTATCGGCAGCTGCAGGCGCGCCTGGGCACCACGCGCACGGTGGTGGTCACGCCATCGACCTACGGCACCGACAACGCCTGCACGTTGGATGCGCTGGATCAGTTGGGCGACGCTGCGCGCGGCGTGGCCGTGGTGGGCGAGGACGTGAGCGCCGACGAGCTGGCCCACCTGGCTGCACGCCGTGTGCGCGGGCTGCGCGTCAATTTCGTCTCGCCCCAATCGTGGGGCACCACCACGCCCGCCATGCTGGCCACGCTGGCGCGCAAGGTGGCCGAGCACCCGGCGTGCGCGGGCTGGCACATCCAGATCTTTGCGCAGCCGGAGCAGCTCATCGTCCTAGCGCCGCAGTTGCACACCCTGCCTGTGCCCGTGGTCATCGACCACCTGGGCCGCATCGATCCCGCCGAAGGCCCGGCCGCCGAGGCCTACGGCGTGGTGCGCGGCCTGCTCGATGGTGGCAACACCTGGGTCAAGCTCTCGGGCGCCTACATGCGCTCGACCGTGCATGGCCCCAGCTACGCCGACACCCTGCCGCTGGGCCAGGCCCTGGTGCAGGCCGCGCCCGAGCGCCTCGTGTGGGGCAGCGACTGGCCACACACCACGGAGGCGCCTGGCACTGTGAACGATGCCGACTTGATGGATCTGCTGCAGGCCTGGGCTGGCAGCGACGCGGCCATGGACCGCATCCTGGTCGACAACCCGGCACGGCTGTATGGTTTCGATGCCGTTCCCGCCGCCTGAACGAATTGGAAAGACCCCACCATGTTTTTGTTGCAAGCCCCTGAGGTCCGCGATCTCGACCTGTTCACCTCCATGCCCGAGCCCTTTCGCCGCCGCGAGCGCAGCGACTGGGCCGACGCCAACCGGGGCGGCACCATCACCGATTCGTTTCTGGAGGGCCCGGTGTTCGACGACGCAGGCAACCTCTACGTCAGCGACATCCCCTGGGGCCGGGTCTTTCGCATCAACCCGCAGGGCGACTGGGCGCTGGTGGCCGAGTACGACGGCGAGCCCAACGGTCTCAAGTTCTTGAAGCCCGGCATGCTGCTCATCACCGATTACAAGAACGGTCTGATGCAGCTCGACGTGACCACGGGTGCCGTCACACCGTACCTTCAGCGCCGCAACAGCGAGCGCTTCAAGGGCGTGAATGACCTGATCTTTGACGCCGAAGGCAACCTCTACTTCACCGACCAGGGCCAAAGCGGCCTGCACGACCCGAGTGGCCGCCTGTATCGCCTGCGGCCCAACGGCCAGCTCGATTTGCTGCTGCACAACGTGCCCAGCCCCAACGGCGTGGCCCTGTCGCCCGACGGCCGCGTGCTGTATCTGGCCGTGACGCGCGGCAACTGTGTGTGGCGCGTGCCGCTGCTGCCCGATGGCAGCGTGGCCAAGGTCAGCCAATTCTTCACCTCGTATGGCCCCAGCGGCCCCGATGGTCTGGCCGTGGATGCCGAAGGTCACCTGCTGGTGGCCAACCCGGGCCTGGGCTATGTGTGGGTGCTGAACCACCGGGCCGAGCCCGTGCAGGTGTTGCGCGGCGCACCGGGCAGTTCGACCACCAACCTGGTGTTTGGCGGGGCAGTGCGTACCACGGTGTATGTCACCGACTCGACCCATGGGCGCATCCTGAGGGCTGACATGGGGGCTCCTGGACTGCCGCTGGCTCACTTACGTTAAAGCGGCCTCCTGTTTGATGAATCCATGGGGCGCAGTGAAATCAATGGAGTGAAGGTGTTTTATTGATATTGGCTATTGATGAGATTCAATCGATTCAATTTACCTGTCATCGTTTGCTTCCTACCATCTGCCCTGTCGATACGTTTTGCCGACGCGATTTCACAGGAGATGACCCATGACGACCGAAGCCAAATGCCCCTTTGACCACACCAAGGCCGTGCCCACGGGCCCCCGCAATGCCGACTGGTGGCCCAACCAGCTCAATCTCCGCCCCCTGAACCAGAATTCCCCGCTCACCGACCCGATGGGAGACGGCTTCAATTACGCCGAGGAATTCAAGAGCCTCGACCTTGCTGCCGTGAAGGCCGACCTGCGCGCACTGATGACCGACTCGCAGGACTGGTGGCCCGCAGACTTTGGCCACTATGGACCGCTGTTTGTGCGCATGGCCTGGCACAGCGCCGGAACCTACCGCTTGGCGGATGGACGTGGCGGCGCAGGGGCAGGGCAGCAGCGGTTTGCGCCGCTCAATAGTTGGCCCGACAACGCCAACCTGGACAAGGCGCGCCGCCTGCTCTGGCCCGTCAAGCAGAAGTACGGCCGCAAGATCTCGTGGGCCGACCTGATGATCTTGACCGGCAACGTGGCACTCGAATCCATGGGCTTCAAGACCTTTGGCTTTGCCGGCGGACGCCCTGACGTGTGGGAACCCGATGAAAACGTGTACTGGGGCGCTGAATCCACCTGGCTGGGCAGCGACAAGCGCTACAGCGGTGAGCGCGACCTGGCCAACCCGCTGGCTGCTGTGCAGATGGGCCTGATCTATGTGAACCCCGAAGGCCCGAACGGCAACCCCGACCCCATCGCCGCCGCGCGCGACATCCGCGACACCTTTGCGCGCATGGCGATGGACGATGAAGAGACCGTGGCGCTGATTGCTGGCGGCCACACCTTTGGCAAGACCCACGGTGCAGGAGACGCGGCCTTGGTGGGCAAGGAGCCCGAAGGCGCAGGCATCGAGGACCAGGGCCTG
The DNA here is from genome assembly GCF_007993815.1 of Acidovorax delafieldii. Lineage (GTDB taxonomy): Bacteria > Pseudomonadota > Gammaproteobacteria > Burkholderiales > Burkholderiaceae_C > Acidovorax > Acidovorax delafieldii. The sequence goes on along the minus strand of NZ_VJWE01000012.1, from coordinate 512,508 downwards.
GGCTGGAAGAGCAGCCATGGCTCTGGCAAAGGTGGTGACACCATCACCAGCGGCCTGGAAGTCACCTGGACCACCACGCCCACGCAGTGGAGCAACAACTTCTTCGAAAACCTGTTCGGCTACGAGTGGGAGCTGACCAAGAGCCCGGCAGGCGCCCACCAGTGGACGGCCAAGGGGGCTGCAGCGACGATCCCGCACGCACACGACCCGTCGAAAAAGCTGGTGCCCACCATGCTCACCACCGACCTGTCGCTGCGCTTTGACCCGGCCTACGAAAAGATCTCGCGCCGCTTTTTGGCGCACCCCGAGCAGTTTGCCGATGCATTTGCGCGTGCCTGGTTCAAGCTCACGCACCGTGACATGGGGCCGCGTGCCCGCTATCTGGGGCCGGAGGTACCCGCCGAAGTGCTGGTCTGGCAAGACCCTGTGCCTGCCGTGGACCATGCGCTGGTGAACGCGCAGGACATCGCTGCGCTCAAGGCCAAGGTGTTGGCATCGGGCTTGTCGATTTCGGAACTGGTATCCACGGCCTGGGCCTCTGCCTCCACGTTCCGGGGCGGCGACAAGCGGGGCGGCGCCAACGGCGCGCGCATCCGTCTGGCTCCTCAGAAGGATTGGGAAGTGAACCAGCCTGTGCAACTGGCCAAGGTGCTGGGCCAGCTCGAAGCCATCCAGCGCGACTTCAATGCGGCGCAGACGGGCGGCAAGAAGATCTCGCTGGCGGACCTGATCGTGCTGGCCGGTGGCGCTGCCGTGGAGGCTGCCGCAAAGCAGGCAGGGCAGGACGTGACCGTTCCCTTCACGCCTGGCCGCACGGATGCCTCGCAAGAGCAGACCGATGTGCCGTCGTTCGAGGTGATGGAGCCCGTGGCCGATGGCTTTCGCAACTACGTGCGCCCTGGCCTGGAAGGCGCCGTGGCCGAGCTGCTGGTGGACCGCGCCAACCAGCTCACGCTGACGGCGCCCGAGATGACGGTGCTGGTGGGTGGCCTGCGCGTGCTGGGTGCTAACGTGGGGCAGGCCACCCATGGTGTCTTCACGCAGCGCGTCGGTACCTTGAGCAATGACTTCTTTGTGAACCTGCTCGACATGCGCACCCAATGGCAGAAGTCGGCGGGCGCAGCGGGTGTGATGGAAGGGGTGGATCGCAGCACAGGTGCCAGAAAATGGACCGGCACGGTGGCCGACCTGGTGTTTGGCTCCAACTCGGTGTTGCGTGCGCTGGCCGAGGTCTATGCCAGCAGCGATGCGCAGGCAGTGTTTGTGCAGGAGTTCGTCAAGGCTTGGACCAAGGTGATGAACCTGGACCGGTTTGACCTGACCGCAGGCGGTGCCAGCGCCTGATCAGTGAGGCCTTGCTCCCATGTCGTCAGGGGATGGCATGGGGCGAGCTGTTCACGAAGCCATGAAGCCCGGCGTGTGCAGTGCATGTGCCGGGCGTTCTGTTGTTTGCGCGGTGGCAGCCCTGCGTTCGCTCGCTACCATCGGGCCTTGATGTTTCCAACCCTTCAAGGAGAGCCCGCGTGACACCAACCCCGACCAAAGACTACGAAAAAGGCCTAGCCACCCGCCGCGAGGTCATGGGTGACGATTTTGTGGACCGTGCGCTGGGCAACGCCACCTCTTTCACGCAGCCCATTCAGGAATACATCACGCGCAATGCGTGGGGCGATGTCTGGCAGCGGCCCGGGCTGGACCGCAAGACTCGCAGTCTCATTACGGTTTCCATGTTGATCGCGCTGGGCAAGCAGCATGAACTTAAGGGTCATGTGCGTGGCGCGCTGAACAATGGCGCTACTGCGGAGGAGTTGCAGGAAGTGCTGCTGCACGCCAGCGTCTACTGTGGCCTGCCGACGGCGGTAGAGGCGTTTCGCACCGCCGCTGAAGTCATCGACGGCCCGGCCAAGTAGGCAATAAAAGGCGGTAGTGCTGTCCTTCGAGGGCAGGTTCAGCCGCCTGCCAGCAGCTTGTGCACCAGGTCGGCGGCGGTGGAGGCGTTGTACTTACGCATGAGGCGCGCGCGGTAAATTTCTACCGTGCGGTGGCTGATCTCCAGTGCCCGACCGATCTCCTTGGAGGTCAGGCCCTCCAGCAGGCGGGCGGCTACCTCGCGCTCACGGCCCGTCAGCTCCGCCTTCACGGCGCGCTGCGAACTCAGATCTTCGAAGCTCCAGATGCCGGACTCATGCGGGGCATCGCGGTTGAGTGCGCGGCCAGACACGTGACACCAGAACACTTCGCCATTGGCGCGCTTCATGATGCGGTTGTCCGCATAGTGGCCCTTGGCGTTCAGGATGGGCTCCATGTGCGCGCCAAGCCGCTCATATTCGTCGGCGCTGGGATAGAGTATCTGGAACGACTGGCCGATCAGCACTTCGCGCGAGGCGCCGAACATTTCGCAGACATGGCGGTTGCAGTCCACCATGGTGCGGTTGCGCGAGAGCACCAGCCCCACAGGGGCCATGTCGAAAGCCAGTCGGTAATCAACGTCCATAGTGCTAATCTTTACGGAAAACTACTTATTTAAGTACGTAGTATCGTAGCGCATCCCATTCATAAGGAGATCGTGGTGAACAAGTTATTCCCCTCCGCAGCCGAGGCCCTGAAGGGCGTGGTTGCAGATGGCCAACTCATGGCTGTTGGCGGCTTTGGACTGTGTGGCATTCCTGAAGCCTTGATCGACGCGCTGCGCGGTTCAGGCGTGAAGAACCTGACCGTGATCTCCAACAATGCGGGCGTGGACGGCTTTGGCCTGGGCAAGCTGCTCGAGACCCGGCAGATCAAGAAAATGATCTCGTCGTATGTGGGCGAGAACAAGGAGTTCGAGCGCCAGTACCTCGCTGGCGAGCTGGAGCTGGAGTTCACCCCCCAGGGCACGCTGGCCGAAAAGCTGCGTGCGGGCGGTGCGGGCATCCCGGCCTTTTTCACCAAGACCGGCGTGGGCACCATCGTGGCCGAGGGCAAGGAACTGCGCGAGTTCGATGGCGAAACCTATGTGATGGAGCGTTCTCTGGTGCCCGATGTGTCGCTGGTCAAGGCCTGGCGTGCCGACAAGTCGGGCAACCTGCAGTTCCGCCTCACGGCGCGCAACTTCAACCCCGCTGCGGCCACGGCCGGCAAGATCACCATCGTGGAGGTGGAAGAGGTGGTGGAAACCGGCGCCATTGCGCCTGACCAAATCCATCTGCCTGGCATCTATGTGCACCGCATCGTGCACAACGCCACGCCCGAGAAGCGCATTGAAAAGCGCACCATCACCGAAAAAGCGGGCGTCTGAGCCGCTGCCGCACAACCGTACAGAACAAGCTGGAGAAGTATCTATGTCGTGGAGTCAAGACCAAATGGCGGCCCGTGCCGCCCATGAACTCGAAGACGGCTTTTATGTGAACCTGGGCATTGGCATCCCCACGCTGGTGGCCAACTTTGTGCCTGCCGACAAAGAGGTGTGGCTGCAGTCCGAAAACGGCATGCTGGGCATCGGCCCGTTTCCCACCGAAGACGAAGTGGATGCCGACCTGATCAACGCCGGCAAGCAGACCGTGACCACCATCAAGGGCTCGTCCATCTTTGGCAGCGACCAGTCGTTTGCCATGATCCGTGGCGGCAAGATCAACCTGTCGATCTTGGGCGCCATGCAGGTCAGCGAAAAGGGCGACCTGGCCAACTGGATGATCCCCGGCAAGATGGTCAAGGGCATGGGTGGCGCGATGGACCTGGTGGCTGGCGTCAAGCGCGTGATCGTGCTCATGGAGCATGTGGCGCGCAAGAAGGATGGCACCGAAGACCTGAAGATCCTGCCCCAGTGCACGCTGCCCCTCACGGGCGTGGGTGTGGTGGATCGCATCATCACCGACCTGGCCGTCATGGACGTGACGCCCCAGGGCCTGAAGGTGGTGGAGCTGGCTCCCGGCGTGACTTTTGAGGCCCTGCAGGCCAAGACCGGCGTCAAGCTGATCCCATAAGCATTTGAGCCACCCCTGCAGTGGAGTGGCATCACAAAAAAGGCCGGGGCCCCTCACAGGGCCCCGGCCTTTTGCATTGGCACTTTTCACAAAGCCCTCATGCGGTCCGCATGGGGCCTTTGGCAATTACATCGCGTTGCCGATTTCGCCCGAAGAGATCTGGCCCGTGCGCAGGGCTTCAGCAGCCTGGGCACGCACAGCAGCACGGTCAGCCGTGGACTTGTAGGTCACCACACGCGAACCAGCGGGCTCGATCGAGCGGGTCTGGGCTACGGTAGCAGCTTCGGCAGCCACTTCAGCACGGGTGCGGTTGGTTTCGAACTTGGTGGCGAACTGCGAAGCATCGGCTTCATCAGCGTGGGCACCAAAAGCGGCAAAAGCGGCGACAGCAGCAACGGACAGGAAACGGACAGACTTGTTCATGGTGAAACTCCGGAAAATTCTAAAAAGAGGACTTGGGTACTGAGAGATACGGCGCAACCAGGGCGGCAGATTCAGCCGCCCCTGGTGAATCAGCCGCGCTCACCCGAAGAAATCTGGCCGGTACGCACTGCTTCAGCAGCCTGGGCACGCACGGCAGCGCGGTCGGCCGTGGACTTGTAAGTCACCACACGCGAACCAGCGGGCTCGATCGAGCGGGTCTGGGCCACGGTAGCAGCTTCTGCAGCCACTTCAGCACGGGTGCGGTTGGTTTCAAACTTGGTGGCGAACTGCGAAGCATCGGCTTCGTCAGCCTGGGCACCAAAAGAAGCGAAAGCGGCGACAGCGGCGATAGACAGGAAACGTGCGGTGTTGTTCATGATGGAAATCCTTGAAGTTAAAGAAGCGGCTCAAAAAACCGGGACAAAGCGCCAAAAACAAAGAAAGCTGCCTGGGACCGGGTTCGGTGAGTCGCCTTGCGGGTTCGGCTCATCGATGGGATGAACTGTACGCCGGTGGGGTGCAGAGAAAAACCACCGGGTCGCGAACTAACTGTTCCAGTATTGTGAACAATCAACGCGGAACTTTTCAGGGTTTACCCAAGCCTGACTGTCCGGGATCACCAAAAAGCAGGCTATCGGCGACATTGTTGAATGAAAACCCTGACGCCTATTTGGGACAATGACATTGGGGTGACAGGGGCTTTGTCACCCCGGCGAGCCCGGGCGGGTCCAGGTCTTGGTCATGGGGATCCGGACGTGTGATCTCTGCCATGCGGCAAAAAACGAGCACGGGTAGCAGCGCCTGCTGCTTGATGTGCATCAAGATTGCATGTCGGTATCGCGTCACGCGAGTCAGTGCCCCGCAAGAGAACCCCCTATAGTGCGAAGTAACGATTTGTGTTGCTTGCATGACCGATATTCTTCTTTCAGCGGATGCCGAGGACGCTGACAGTCCCCATTACTTGCGTGCGCTGACCGACATGGCCGACCGGCGTACGGTGGTCGCAGATGCTGCCATCTACACCGACAATGGCATCAAGCTGGTGGAGAAGGGCGCGCGCATCGACAGCCGTCTGTACGACCGCCTGGTGCAGCACAAGCTGCGCGAACCCATTGACCGCCATCTGTCCATCGAAAACCCGGTGGACGTGCCATCACTGCTGGCCCTGGGCCAGATGCTGATCGAGCAGGAAACCCTGCCCGCCATGCTGGCCGAGGCCCTGGGCTCAGGTGCCCGGTTGCTGGCGCCCCTGAGGTCCCTGCCGTTGCCTTCTGCCATGGCCTGCAAGCTCACCGTGATGCGTGACCAGCGGCCCACGCTGTTCCAGCACAGTCTGGTGATGACCACCGTGGCGGTATTTCTGGCGGTCAAAAGCGGGCTGAGCGAACGCGATTGCAGCACGGTGGCGGCTGCTGCGCTGCTGCATGACCTGGGGGTGCTGCACATGGACCCGGCCTGGGACGACCCGGACCACAAGGTGGTGGGGGTAGGGCGCAAGCACCTGGTGGCCCATCCCATCTCGGCCATGCTCATGATCCGCGACACGCAGGCCTATCCACGTGCTGCCGAGGTCGCTGTGCTGGAGCACCATGAGCGCATGGACGGCAGCGGCTATCCGCGCGCCTTGCTGGGGGCGGACATCACGCCCATGGGCCGCATCCTGCTACTGGCCGAAGTGGTGGCCGCCTTCTACGAGAAATACGACGACATGCCCGCGCAGCGGCTGTCGCTGGTGCTGCGGCTCAATCACCGCAAGTTTCCTTCGGCACTGGTGGCGTTCATCCTGCCGCTGCTGCAGGAGGAAGTGGCCCGCGAATCGGCCTTGATGCCTCTGGGTAACGATGCGCCCCGCCAGATCGAATTGCTGGCCGAAGCCTTTGCCTATTGGGACCAACTCAAGGCGGCCTTGCCCCCAGACACGGCGGCCAAGTCTCCTGCGGGCACTGCCTTTGCGTTTACCGATTCCCGCCTCATGGCATTGCAAAAAGCCCTGATCGAAGCGGGCTCGCACCCCCGGCACCAGGGCGAGTTGCTGGCGCAATTGCAAGGCGACGCCATTGGCATGGCCGAGGTCGCCCTGGTGGGGCGCGAGGCCCTTTGGCAACTGCAAAGCATCCTGAACGCCAGCCACCGCCGCTGGCCCCAGCTCTCGGACCGTGCCACGCCCGCCGATGCGGCGGTGGCGGACTGGTGCGATTGGGCGATGCGTACGCTGTAAGCAGACTTTCGGATTGACCCCGCCAAGGCCTCGGCGTCGTCGCGCGCCTGGATTGGCGTGGCGGGGGAGGCCTTCGCATTGGCAAAAATAGTGTGAACAAGCCCTGGCCTGCGTCGGCCTCCTCATACCGATGTCCTTGGTGGGTCTTCGCTTCCAGGTTCACCCATTCGGCAAAATACTGGTTATATTTACAGTATTCGTGTTGCCTCAACTTCTCCCACCACCATGCCTGCGCCACGCCCCTCTTTGCGGGTTGCGTCCGATTTGCCCATCCCCGTGCCTGGGGTGTGGCATGCCGACGCGCTGGGGGCCAGCGCGCAGCGCGTATTGCCTTCGGGCCATGCCGCGCTGGATGCCCAGCTGCCGGGTGGCGGCTGGCCAGTGGGGGCCCTGAGCGAAGTGCTGCAGCCCCTGGCGGGCTTGCACGAATGGCAACTGGTGCTGCCCGCACTGGTGCAGGCCACGGCCCGGCAGAGCGGGGCCGTGGTGCTGGTGGCGCCGCCGTTCGAGCCTTTTGGCCCGGCCCTGCAGTCGCAGGGGTTGCGGGCAGAGCGGGTGTGTGTGGTGCATGCCGACTCCCCCATGGTCGCCTTGTGGGCGGCCGAGCAGGCGCTGCGCTGCCAGGGCGTGGTGGCCGTCATGGCCTGGCTGCCCCAGGCGCAGCCTGCCGCCTTGCGGCGGTTGCAATTGGCGGCGGCCCAGCAGCAACAATTGTTGTGGGTGTTTCGTCCGGTCGACGCCCCAGGGCCCGCATCACAGGTGTCTCAGGCGTCGCCGGCCCAATTGCGGCTGCAGGTGCAGGGGCTGGCTTTGCCAGGGGATGCCGCAGCAGCCCCCGGCATGCAGGTGCGGATCCTCAAGCGCCGGGGGCCTCCGCTGGCGCAGGCGCTCCAACTGCCGGGCTGCCACCCTCAGCTGGCGAAGGTGCTGGTGGCACAGGCCGAGCGGCGCCGCGCTGCGCAAGAGGCTGCCATTGCCCAGGTGGCGGGGCGCCAGGCTGCAGCCGCCCATGTGGCCGGGGCCTTGGCGGGTTCGTTGGCGCGCCATGTGCCCCCAGTCCAGGCCGTATGCGAGCCAGGAGGCCGACCCGGAGGCCGGCCAGAAGGGAGCAGGCATGCACTGGATCGCCCTGCCATTGCCCTGGTGCGATGAGGCCGCCGCCTTGGCGGGTACAGGCACGGATAGAAATACCGGAGTGCTGAACGCCGCGGCCGGCTGGTGGGCCTTGCGCTTCACGCCGCGTGTGGCGCTGGCCGATGGCGAGGCGGTGTTGCTGGAGGTGTCCACCACCGAACGCCTGTGGGGCGGGCGCGATGCGCTGCAGTCACTGGTGCTGCAAGCCTGGGCCGATGCGTCGGCCCGATGCGAAGGGGAGGGCGTCGCCTCCCCACCCGTCCGCAGCGCTGAAGAGCCTGCCCATTCCTTTGGATCGACCACAGCTCCTTTGCCCCATGCACCGACTGTGTGGGGCACAGGCCCCACCGCTCTGGTCGCTCAGGCCAGGCTGCGCATGGCATTGGCAGGGCGCATCTGCCCGCCGGAGGGCAGGGCAGAGAACCTGCCTTTGCACACGCTGACGGCGCTGCGTCCCCATGTGGCCAGCCTGGAGCGCATGGGGTGCCGCACCTGGGGGGCGCTGCGGGCGCTGCCGCGCGCGGGCGTGGCGCGGCGCCTGGGGGCGGGCGTGCTGCAAGTGCTGGACCAGGCCCTGGGCGATGCCCCCGAGGCCCATGCCTGGCTGCAACTGCCCGAGCAGTTTGTGTTGACCACCGAGCTGCCCGCCTTGGCCGCGTCGGCTGACGCACTGCTGTGGAGCGCCAGCCGCAGCCTCACGGTCCTCCAGGCCTGGCTGCAGGCGCGCCAGCAGGGCGTGCTGGCGCTGGAGCTGGCCTGGCGCCACGACCTGCGGCGCATCGATGGTGTGGCGCTGCCCCCCACCCAGGCGCTGCAGGTGCGCACCGCCCAGGCCTCCCACGACCTGGTGCACCTGCGGCGCCTGCTGGCCGAAAACCTGGCGCGCACCACGCTGGCCGCGCCGGTCAACCAGATCACGCTGCGGCTGCTCGACGCGGCCCCGTTGCCGCACCGCAGTGCCAGCCTGCTGCCCCCGGGGGAGGTGGGCGGGCGTGACCCCACAAGCCATGGCAGCACCGACCCGGCCGGTACCCCCGGCGAGGCCCTGCACCAACTGCTGGAGCGCCTATCTGCCCGCCTGGGGGCCGACCACGTGGTGGCCCCGGTGCTGCTGGCCGACCATCGGCCCGAACGCATGCAGCAATGGCGACCGGCCGCTGAAGTGCTGGGCATGCCCGCCGCTGCGACGCGCAATGCAGCCACGCGGACACCCACCGGTCCTGTGTCCGCGCGTGCGGACGGTGCTTCGCAGGGCATCGTCCCGGATGCCCCCTTGCTGCCCACCTGGCTGCTGAACCCGCCCCGGCAGCTGGCCGTGCAGGGCAACCGCCCCTGCCACCACGGCCTGTTGCGCTTGCTGGCCGGGCCCCACCGGTTGGAGGCGGGCTGGTGGTCTGCCATGGACGACGCTGTGGACCCAGCACGCCCCTGCGCAGACCTGGCCTTGCGCGACTACTTTGTGGCCCATAACGACGTTGCGGGACTGGTGTGGGTGTTTCGCGAGCGCCTGGCGCCTGCGCTGGACGGCACGCCAGCGGTGGCTCGCCCACACCGCTGGTTCTTGCACGGAATCTTTGGGTGAGCGGGCAGGGTGGTTGTCCATGGGTTTGACGCGCCGACATCCTTCACAGGCCACTGCGGTGCCAGGCCCCGCAGCGGGCGCGGGCGAGCTGCCGGGCTATGCCGAGCTGCACTGCCTGTCCAACTTCAGCTTTCAGCGCGGCGCATCGCACCCGCAAGAGCTGGTCACGCGTGCTGCCCAACTCGGCTACCGGGCGCTGGCGCTGACGGACGAATGCTCCGTGGCCGGCGTGGTGCGTGCCTGGGGGGCGGCCAAGGAATGTGGCCTGCACCTCATCGTGGGCAGCGAGTTTTTGTGGGGTGACCTGCGGCTGGTGGCGCTGGCGCGCGATGCCGAGGGCTGGGGCAACCTGTGCGAGTTCATCACCGCCGCCCGTGCCGCCGCGCCCAAGGGGCAATACCGTGTGGCGGCGGACAGCCCCTGGCACTTGCTGCAGGGGTGCGAGCTGCTGCTGGCACCATGCCGTCAGCGCTTTGATGCTTCTGATTTTGTAGCAATCAGCGCATGTATCACTAGCGCTACCGGCCAGTTAGGCTCTCAAAAGGCTCCGCATGTGTGGCTGGCGGTCGAATTGCACCAGGCCGCCGACGACAGCCTGTGGCTGGCCACGCTGCAGCGCGTGGGCGCTGCACTGCAGCTGCCGCTGGTGGCGGCGGGCGACGTGCACATGCACGCCCGCTCGCGCAAGCCGCTGCAGGACGTGATCACCGCCGTGAAGCGCGGCTGCACCGTGGCCGAGTGCGGCTTTGCGCTGCAGCCCAACGCCGAGCGCCACCTGCGCCAGCGCGTGCGGCTGGCGGGCATCTACCCGCCCGAATTGCTGGCGGCCACGCTCACCGTGGCCGGGCGCTGCACTTTCAGCCTGAGTGAGATCCAGTACCGCTACCCGCTGGAGACCGTGCCCGAGGGCATGACACCTGCCCAGGCACTGGCCTGGCTGGTAGAGCTGGGGGTGCGAAGCCATTACCCGCTGGGCGCGCCCGAGGGCGTGCAGGCGCAGATCCGCAAAGAGCTCGACCTGATCGCGCACTGCGGGTATGAGATGTATTTCCTGACCGTGCACGACATCGTGCGGTTTGCGCGCAGCGTGGGCATCCTGTGCCAGGGCCGGGGCTCGGCGGCGAACTCGGTGGTCTGCTACGTGCTGGGTATCACGGCGGTGGCCCCCGAGCAGTCCCACCTGCTGTTCGAGCGCTTCATCAGCAAGGAGCGCAGCGAGCCGCCCGACATCGACGTGGACTTCGAACACGACCGGCGCGAAGAGGTCATTCAGTACATCTACGACAAATACGGCCGCGACCGCGCCGCCATCGCCGCCGTGGTCACCTGCTACCGCACACGCAGCGCCCTGCGCGACGTGGGCAAGGCCCTGGGCGTGGCGCCCGCCCTGGTCGATGCGTTTGCCAAAGACCACCACTGGTTTGACGAAACCTTTGCCACCGACCGCCTGCAGGAGCTGGCCCAGGCGGTGGGCGTGTCGCTGCACCGGCACATCGCCCGGCTGTGGCTGGAGCTGGCTGCCGACCTGAAGGACTTTCCGCGCCATCTGAGCCAGCATGTGGGCGGCTTTGTGCTGACCCAGGGCAAGCTCACGCGGCTGGTGCCGGTGGAGCCCGCCAGCATGAAGGACCGCTCCGTCATCCAGTGGGACAAGGACGACCTGGATGACATGGGCCTGCTCAAGGTCGATGTGCTGGCCCTGGGCATGCTCAGCGCGCTGCGCCGCTGCCTCAACCTGCGCGCAGCCCTGCGCGGCGAGCACTGGGGTCTCAAGGAAATCCCGCGCGAAGACCCTGCCACCTACGACATGATCTGCGCCGCCGACACCGTGGGCGTGTTCCAGATCGAAAGCCGCGCCCAGATGAGCATGCTGCCCCGCCTGCAGCCGCGCGAGTTCTACGACCTGGTGGTCGAGGTCGCCATCGTGCGCCCCGGCCCCATCCAGGGGGGCATGGTGCACCCGTATCTGCAGGCGCGCGAGCGCCGGCGCAAGGGCGAGCCTCTGCAACTCGAAAAGCCGGAGCTGGAGGACGCCCTGGCGCGCACGCTGGGCGTGCCCATCTTCCAGGAGCAGGTGATGCAGATCGCCATGATCGCGGCGGGCTTCACCCCCGGCATGGCCGACGACCTGCGCCGCTCCATGGCCGCCTGGAAGCGCAAGGGGGGCGTGCATCGCTTTGAAGAGCCTCTCAAACAAGGCATGAAAGACAGGGACTACCCCGCCGAATTTGCCGACCGCATCTTCCAGCAGATGCTGGGCTTTGGCGAATACGGCTTTCCTGAAAGCCACGCCCACAGCTTTGCGCTGCTGGCCTATGCCAGCAGCTGGCTCAAGTGCCACGAGCCCGCGTGCTTTTTGGCGGCGCTGCTCAACTCGTTGCCCATGGGCTTTTACAGCGCCTCGCAACTGGTGCAGGACGCCCGCCGCCACGGCGTGCGCGTGCTGCCCATCGACGTGACCGTGAGCGACACCGACTGCACGCTGGAGGGCAACCCCGAGCCGCTGCGCCCCGCACGCGGCCTGGGCGCACCGCCGCTGCCCCAGCCCGCCGTGCGCCTGGGCCTTCGGATGGTAGGCAGCCTGCACGGAGATGCCGCCCGGCGCCTGCTGCACGCCCGCGCCACAGGTCCCGCCTTTGCCAGCACCGAAGACCTGGCCCTGCGCGCCCAACTGAGCCAGCAAGACCTGCAAGCCCTGGCCGCCGCCGACGCCCTGGCCAGCCTGTCGGGCCACCGGCGCCAGCAGATGTGGGACGCCGCCGCCCAGCACAGCGCGCCGCCCCTGTGGCGCGACGTGCCCGTGCACGAGGCCCCGCTGCAACTGCCCGAGGCGCCCGAGGGCGAAGAAATCCTGTTCGACTACGCCGCCACTGGCCTCACGTTGCGCCGCCACCCCCTGGCCCTGTTGCGCCCCCGCCTGGCCCGCTGGCGCCTGCAAACCGCCCTGCAACTGCACAGCGCCGCCCACGGCCGCAAGGTGCGCGCCTGCGGCATCGTCACCGTGCGCCAGCGCCCTGGCACCGCCAAGGGCACCATGTTCGTCACGCTGGAAGACGAAACCGGCCCCGTCAACGTCATCGTCTGGCCCGCCCTGGTCGATGTGTGGCGCAATGCGCTGCTGCGGTCACAGCTGCTGGCGGTGGAAGGGGTGTGGCAATGCAGCGCCGGCCCACCCGGCAGCACGGCGGTGGTGCGCCACCTGGTGGCCCAGCGCTTCAAGGACCTGACGCCCCTACTGGGCCGCATGGGGCAGGCGCTACAGGGGAGCCGGGATTTCCATTGAGTGCGTGCAGATGAGCTCCAGCCCGTTTCTCCGGGCGCCTGCTTGCCATTCCTGGGAGATGGCCAACGGCTCCTAGGGGTGGAGCCTTTCGCCATTGCTCAGCATCTGAACAAATTCAGCGATTTTTCTTGCGCGTGTCTCGGCCTTCTTGACGCTTTGAATGCGAAACAAGATGGCAAACCTGTTTTTGCTATTGAGCGTTGCAAAAAACGCCTGGGCTTGGGGGTTGGCATTCAGGGCCCGTTGCAAGTCGTCGGGGACTGTAGACGTGCGCGCTGACGCGTAAGCCGCATCCCATCGTCCGTCCTGCTGGGCCCGTTCGATGGCGGCCAGGCCAGCTGGCCGCATTTTGCGGGCACTGATGAGCGCCTCGGCTTTTTCCCTGTTGATCCTGGACCAGATGCTCTTGGGGGTTCTGGGTGTAAAGCGTTGAAGCCAATAGTGCTGGTCTTCCGACTGCTTTTGGCCGTCAATCCAACCGTGGCAAAGAGCACTCTCCAGTGCTTGTGAGTAGGTGACGGTGGGCTGCTCGGCAGACTTCTTGGCCACGCGCAGCCACACGCCGGGCGAGGTACTGCCATGGCCCTCCAGCCAGGCATCCCACTCCGATTGCGTCGCGAAGGTCAGTTTGGGATCAGTCATGGTGCGTTGACAAAAATCCTAACGGATGAAAAGCATTTCCCCATACCCAGTGGCTGCAGCGCATGGCACCCCTGGGCTACCTTGGTGAGGGCGACTCCTCATCAGCACACCCGCTTAGTGAACAGGGCAGCGCATCTGTGTTCCGGTCTGCCAGTCTTCAGGGCGCCTGCAGCTTTTGCAGCAGTTCCAGCGTCGGATAACCGTCGGCCACTGTGCCCAGGCTGCGCTGGTAGCCGCGCAGGCCTGCGCGGGTGGCGGGGCCCATCACGCCGTCGGGGGTGCCTGCGGCAAAGCCTTTGCGGTTCAGGGCTTCTTGTAGGGCTTGCAGTTGTGCGCGCGACAGCGGCTCGATGTCGCGGGGCCATGGGGCGGCCACCGGCCCCCCGCCGTCGATCCGCCGCGCCAGCAGCGCCACGCCCAGCGCGTAGTTGACCGAGTTGTTGTAGCGCAGGATGGTGCGAAAGTTGTTGCCCACCAGAAACGCCGGGCCCCGTGCACCCGCAGGGGTAACGATGGAGGCCCCGGCCATATCGGGCAGCGGCGCCCCGTCGATGGACCGCAGCCCTTCGGACTCCCACTGGGCCATTGTCTGGCGCACGGCGGGGTCGGCGCGGGCGTGGTCGAACGTGGGGGGCAACTGCACTTCGGCCCCCCAAGGCTCGCCAGATTTCCAACCCGACCGGGCAAGGAAATGTGCGGTGGAAGCCGTCACATCCGGCACGCTGCCCCAGATGTCGCGGTGCCCGTCGCCGTCGGCATCCACAGCGTAGGCCAGGAACACCGAGGGCAGGAACTGGGTGTGCCCCATGGCCCCGGCCCACGATCCGATCATGCGGTCGGCGGCGATGTCGCCCTGGTCGATGATGCGCAGCGCTGCCAGCAGCTCGGTCTGCGCCCAGGCGCGGCGGCGGCCTTCATACGCCAGGGTGGCCAGTGCATCCACCGTGCGGAAGGTGCCAAAGTTGCTGCCGTAGTTGCTCTCCATGCCCCAGATGGCGGTGATGACGCTGGCCGGCACGCCGTAGCGGGCGGCTGCCGCTTGAAGCGCGGCGCCATGCGCCGCCAATTGCGCTTGGCCCTGGGCGATGCGCTGGGGGGAGACGGCGCTGTCGAGGTACGCCCATGGGGTGCGGGTGAACTCGGGCTGGGCGCGGTCCAGCTCGACCACGCGGGGCTGCCACTGCGCCTTGCCCAGCACGTCGCGCACAGTGGCGGGGCGAATGCCGGCCTCCAGCGCCTGGGCCGAAAAGCTGCTCAGCCATTGGGCAAAGCCGGCCGTGTGGTCGGCATCGGGGCTGGCCTGTGGCGGTGTGGCGGCTGTGGTGGGTGAAGCTGTGGGCGGTGTGGCCGCAGCCACAGGTTTTGCTGCGGGTGTGGGGGTGGGGCTGGGGGCTGACGCGCAGCCCGCGAGGGCGAGGGCGAGGGCAGCTGCCAGGGCCACTCCGGCAACGCCTGTGGGGGCGTGGGAAGCGGCGACGGGCAGGGCGGGGGCGCGCCCCAGGGAGCAATGGGAAGCAATGAAACTGGGCATGCGCCATTGTCCCGCGTGCCAGCCCGCGTACAGGGGGCGAATGTGCATCAGTCCGTATGGTGAATATATTTACTATGTTTTTGATAGCTGCTTGCGCATGTTCCACTAGCGCTTGCGGCCAAAAACACTGAAAAATGCGGTTACAGTGGCGGCTTTATCGCCTTGCGCCCCGCCCGCCGTGCGCGAGCCTCCGCCTGCAGCCCCCTGTTAGCCTACCGACCATGGCGCCCCACACCTTTCTCTGGCACGACTACGAAACCTTTGGCGCCAACACGCGCCGCGACCGGCCCGCGCAGTTCGCGGCCATCCGCACCGATGCCGAGCTGAACGAAATCGGCGAGCCGCTGATGCTGTACTGCCAGCCCGCCAACGACTATCTGCCCGACCCGGTGTCGTGCCTCATCACCGGCATCACGCCCCAGCAGTGCCTGGAGCAGGGTGTGCCCGAGCACCAGTTTGCCGCGCGCATCGAGTCCGAGTTCGCCCAGCCCGGCACCATTGGCGTGGGCTACAACACCATCCGGTTCGACGACGAGATCACGCGCTTCATGTTCTGGCGCAACCTCATCGACCCCTATGCGCGCGAGTGGCAGAACCAGTGCGGCCGCTGGGACCTGCTGGACGTGGTGCGCATGACCTATGCGCTGCGGCCCGACGGCATCACCTGGCCCAAGAAGGAAGACGGCGTGACGCCCAGCTTCAAGCTGGAGCACCTGTCCAAGGCCAACGGCCTGCAGCACGATGCCGCGCACGATGCGCTGTCGGACGTGCGCGCCACCATTGCGCTGGCACGGCTGATTCGCCAGCACAACACCAAGCTGTTTGACTTTGCGCTCAGCCTGCACAAGAAAGACCGTGTGGCCGCCGAACTGCGCCTGCCCGCCACCACGGCCACGGCGCGGGCTTTTTTGCATGTCTCGGGCATGTTCCCCACCGAGCGCGGCTGCCTGGCTGTGATGTGGCCGCTGGCCAGCCACCCCACCAACAAGAACGAGCTGATCGCCTGGGACCTGGCCCACGACCCACGCGAGCTGGCCACGCTGAATGTGGAGGACATCCGCCTGCGCATGTTCAGCAAGGCCGACGCGCTGCCCGAGGGCGTCACGCGCCTGCCCATCAAGACCATCCACCTGAACAAGTCGCCCATGGTGGTGGGCAATGTGAACACGCTCACGCCCGCGCTGGCGCAGCGCTGGGGCATCGACCTGGCCCAGGCCGCACAGCACGCCGAGGTGGCGCGCGCGCTGCCCGACATGAGCGGCATCTGGCCGGCGGTGTTTGCCCGCCCGCAAGAGCCGGCACCGGATGTGGACCAGGACCTGTACGGCGGTTTTGTGGGCAACAACGACCGGCGCTTGCTGAACGACCTGCGCACCCTGAGCGGCGACCAACTGGCCAAGGCGCGTGCGAACTTTGATGACCCGCGCCTGGCCGAGCTGCTGTGGCGCTACCGGGCGCGCAACTTTCCGCAGACGCTGTCGCCCGAGGAGCAGGAACGCTGGGAGGCGCACCGCGCCGCCTGCCTGTTCGACGGGCAGGGCGGGGCGCGAACGGTAGAGCAGCTGTTCACCGAAATCGACGAACTCTCGGAGACCGCCGACGACGAGCGGACGCAGGACATTCTGGGCGCCTTGTACGATTACGCTGAACACATCGCACCGGAGCGATGACTCCCCCTGAGGCGCTGCGCGCCTTCCCCCGGAGGGGGACGCACCCGGTGGCCTGGCAAAGCCAGTTCCACGGGTGCACTGGCATCAGGGCGCGCCAGTAGTGATCGCCCCGTCTTGTAAGTAGCCACGCAGAAACAGCGCAGATTTTTATGACGACACCGCAGAACCACAGTTTCACCACCCAGATCGTGCATGCCGACCGCCTGGGCGGCGCCGAGCACGGGGCCATCCACAAGCCCATCCACACCTCGGTGCAGTACGGCTACGAGAATGTCGAGGACCTGATCGCCGTCTTCCAGGGCACCGCCAAGGGCGGCTTCAACTACGCGCGCCAGGGCACGCCCACCACGGCGGCGCTGGAGGCCAAGATCACGCAGATGGAGCGCGGTCACGGCTCCATCGTGTTCTCCACCGGCATGGCGGGCATCTGCGCGGTGTTCCTCACCCTGCTCAAGGCGGGCGACCATCTGGTGGCCAGCCAGTTCGTGTTTGGCAACACCAACAGCGTGTTCGGCACGTTGGCCGACCTGGGCATTGAAGTGACCACGGTGGACGTGACCGATGCGGCCAATGTGGCTGCCGCGCTGCGCCCCAACACCCGCATGGTGTTTGTCGAAACCATTGCCAACCCCGGCACGCAGATCCCCGACCTGGAAGGCATTGGCGCGCTGTGCAAGGCGCATGGCGCGCTCTACGTGGTGGACAACACCGTGGCATCGCCCTACCTGTTCCGCGCAGCCACGGTGGGCGCGGGGCTGGTGGTCAACTCGCTCACCAAGAGCATTGGCGGGCAGGGCGATGCGCTGGGCGGCGCCATCACCGACACGGGCCTGTACGACTGGTCGGGCTACCCCAACATCTTTGCGGCCTACCGCAAGGGCGACGCGAAGGGCTGGGGCCTGCAGCAGCTGCGCAAAAAGGGCCTGCGCGACATGGGCGGCACGCTGTCGTCCCACGCCGCCCACCAGCTGGCCCTGGGCGCGGAGACTTTGTCGCTGCGCATGGACCGCACCAGTGCCACCGCCCTGGCGCTGGCGCAGCGGCTGGAGGCGCACCCGGCCGTCTCGCGCGTGCTGTACCCCATGCTGCCCTCGCACCCGCAGCACGCCTTTGCGCGCAAGCACCTCAAGGCGGGCTCGTGGCTGCTGTCGTTCGAGCTGCGCAACCCCGACCAGTGCCTGGCCGTGTGCAACCGCCTGCAGTTGCCCATCAAAGCCACGGGGCTGGCCGACACGCGCACGCTGATCATCCCGGTGGCGCACACCATCTTTTGGGAGGCCGGCCCCGCCGTGCGCGCCACCATGGGCATTGCCGACAGCATGATCCGCCTGTCGGTGGGCCTGGAAGAGGCGGACGACCTGCTGGCCGACTTTGAGCAGGCGCTGGCCGGAGCCTGACCCCACCTGAACTGCCCACCCTGACCGGGAGCCCGCCATGGCCACTGCCACCTCTGCACCGCCCGCCAACATCGGCAAGTACCGCATCGAGCGTGAACTGGGGCGGGGCGCCAGTGGCATCGTGTACCTGGGGCTCGACGGCTTCCGGGGCCGCAAGGTGGCCATCAAGCAGACCCACGCGCACCTGCTGAAGGTGCCCGAGCAGGCCGAGCGCTACCGCAAGCTGCTGCGCAACGAGGCCGCGCTGTCGGGCCGCCTGCGCCACCCCAACATCGTGCGCCTGCTGGATGCGGACGAAGAAGCGCTGCCGCCCTATCTGGTGCTCGAATACGTGGACGGCCAGCCGCTGTCCGACTTTGCAACGCCCGACACCTTGCTGCCCGTGCCCCAGGTGCTGGACATTGCCTTCAAGTGCTGCAACGCGCTCGAATACGCCTACCGCGAGGGCCTGGTGCACCGCGACATCAAGCCCGCCAACCTGATGCTGGCGCGCGGCGGCGATGTGAAGCTGACCGACTTTGGCGCCGCCCTGTCGTTGCGCAGCGATGCCACGCAGCTGTCCGGCCTGGTGGGGTCGCCCTCGTACATGTCGCCCGAACAGGTGCGCGAGCAGGACCTCACCCACCACAGCGACATGTTTTCGCTGGCCGTGGTGGTGTACGAGCTGCTCACCGGCCGCCGCCCGTTTGATGGCGACACCGACTTCGCGACGCTCTACAAGATCAGCAACGAGACGCCCACCCGGCCCAGCCTGCTGCGGGCGTCGTTGCCTGCGCATGTGGACGAGGTGTTGCTGCGTGCGCTGGCCAAGCAGCCCGCCGACCGCTTTGCCACCTGGGCCGACTTTGCCCAGGCGCTGCTGGCGGCGCACCGGGGCCTGCCCCGCCAGAAGTCGCAGGACACCGAGGCCGAGCGCTTTGCACGCCTGCGGGCGCTGCCGTTTTTTGCCGACTTTCACGACGTGGCGCTGTGGGAGCTGATGCGCCTGGGCAGCTGGCGCCGGCTGGAGCAGGGCACGGTGCTGATGCGCGAGAACACGCCCGGCGACTCGTTCTGCATCCTCATCGAAGGCCAGGTGGCCGTCAGCCGCCAGGGTTGGAACCTCAGCACGCTGGGCCCCGGCGTGACCTTGGGCGAGATGACCTACCTGCGTCCCGACAACCGCATCCGCACCGCCACCGCCGTGGCCGAGACCGAGGTGCTGGTGCTCAAGGTGCGCAACCCTGCGCTGCGCGAGGCGTCGGAGGATTTGCAGTCGCGCTTTGACAAGGCCTTCATCAAGCTGCTGGTCGGGCGGCTGATTGCCACCAACGAGCAGCTGGCTGAGTGGGAGCTGGTGGCTGCGCCAGGGCCCGCTGGCGGTTGATGCTCTGATTGCTACTTAATTGATAGCTGCCAAGGCATATTGCACTAGCGCTACCAGCAAAAACTATCCAAAAAATCGGTAGCACACCACAATGGCGGCCACCACGCCCGCCAGCTCGGCCAGCAGCGCGCAGCCCACGGCGTGCCGTGCGCGTTGGATGCCCACCGCTCCAAAGTACACGGCCAGCACATAAAACGTGGTCTCGGTGCTGCCCTGGATGGTGGCGGCGGCCAGGGCGGCGAAGCTGTCTACGCCCTGGGTCTGCATGGTCTCGATGAGCATGGCGCGCGCCGCGCTGCCTGAGAACGGCTTGACCAGGGCGGTGGGCAGCGCGTCCACAAACCGGGCGTCGGCGCCCAGCGTGGTCACGCACCAGCGGATGCCATCCAGCACGTAGCCCAGCGCGCCCGAGGCCCGGAACACGCCCACGGCGCACAGCATGGCCACCAGATAGGGCAGCAGACCCTTGGCTACGTCAAAGCCTTCGCGCGCGCCCTCGATAAACGCCTCGTACACCGGCACCTTGCGCCACGCGCCCAGCGCCACAAACAGCACGACCAGCGCAAACAGCGTGAGGTTGCCCAGCAGCGACGACAGGGATGCCAGTGCGGCGGCACTCAGCGTGGTCAGCAGCGCCATGAACCCGCCCAGCACCAGCGCCACGGGCAGCAGGTAGGCCAGCACCACGGGGCTCCACAGCGGCAGGCGCTGCACCACGGCCACGCTCAGCAGCCCCACCAGGGTGGAGGCAGACGTGGCCAGCAGGATGGGCAGGAAGACCAGCGTCGGGTCGGGCGCACCCTGCTGCATGCGGTACATGAAGATGGTCACCGGCAGCAGCGTGAGGGACGAGGCGTTGAGCACCAGGAACAGGATCTGTGCGTTGGTGGCGGTGTCGGGCTCGGGGTTCAGCTCCTGCAGGGCCTTCATGGCCTTCAGGCCCATGGGCGTGGCCGCGTTGTCCAGCCCGAGGGCGTTGGCGGCAAAGTTCAGCGTCATCAGGCCCAGAGCAGGGTGGCCCCGGGGCACACCCGGCATCAGGCGCAAGAACAGTGGGGCCAGCCACCGGGCCAGGGCATCGACCAGGCCCGCCCTCTCGGCAATCCGCAAAAAGCCCAGCCACAGCGTGAGGGTGCCAAACAGCAGCACCA
Source organism: Acidovorax delafieldii (assembly GCF_007993815.1). Taxonomy (GTDB): domain Bacteria; phylum Pseudomonadota; class Gammaproteobacteria; order Burkholderiales; family Burkholderiaceae_C; genus Acidovorax; species Acidovorax delafieldii. The sequence goes on along the minus strand of NZ_VJWE01000012.1, from coordinate 492,149 downwards.
TCACCTCGACCGACAGTTTGGCCATGGCAAACAGCGCTTCGACCATGGCCGCAAAAATCTGGGCGTTGCCCCCCACCAGCCATTGGGCCAGGGCCGCGATGGCCGCCGTGAGGAAAAAGCCCAGCCAAAGGGTGTTGAGCATCAGTGCACCGGGCAGGGGTCAAAGGAAGGAGCTTTGCGCATGTCGCCGAGGTTAACTGCACCGCTGCGTGCAACTGGCGGAGAGCGTGGCGGAAGGACAACGAAAGTGTCCATAGTGGTCAGTGGTACCCTATAGGGTTCGGTCGGAAGTTGCACACCCATCCTCTGGGGGCTGTTCGGGAGGCGTTTTTCCTCCCGGCGGCTCCTGCATGGCTGCAGTAACTCCCACACACGGCGCCCCAGCGCGCCGCATTCACATCAAGGAAAAGAGATCCATCATGGGCGCGCAGTGGAAAGCAAAAGGCAAGGCACAGGTGGCCGACGCCAAGGGCAAGCTGTTTGGCAAGCTGGTCAAGGAAATCACCGTGGCTGCGCGCGGCGGTGCCGACCCGGCCAGCAATGCCCGCCTGCGCCTGGTGGTGGAGCAGGCTCGCAAGGCCTCCATGCCCAAGGACACGCTGGAGCGTGCCATCAAGAAGGGCTCGGGCACCGGCGCGGACGCGGTGAACTACGAACGCGTGATCTACGAAGGTTTTGCCCCCCATCAGGTGGCCGTGATGGTTGAATGCCTGACCGACAACGTGAACCGCACGGCCCCCGAGATGCGCGTGCTGTTCCGCAAGGGCCAACTGGGCACCTCAGGCTCGGTGGCCTGGGATTTCAACCATGTCGGCATGATCGAAGCCGAGCCCGCCACCCCCGACGCTGACCCCGAACTGGCCGCCATCGAGGCCGGTGCGCAGGACTTTGAAGCGGGCGACGAAGAGGGCACCACCACCTTCTGGACCGACCCCACCGACCTCGACCTGGTCAGCCGCGCGCTGCCCGCCCACGGCTTCACGGTGCTGTCCGCCAAGCTGGGGTACAAGCCCAAGAACCCTGTGAACCCCGCCAACCTCACGGCTGAGCAGCTGGAGGAGGTTGAGAACTTCCTGGCGGCCATCGATTCGAACGACGACGTGCAAAACGTGTTTGTGAGCCTGGGTGGTTGATGTGCGCGCGCAGGCGCCGGCACAGGTGCTGAAGAGGGTGTCCTGGATGGCGCCCCTGGCTTTGACGGACGGACTGACTGTTTCATGACTGCTGACCACTACGCAGCCCTTGGGCTGGCGGCCAACGCGTCGCTGGCGGACATCAAGAAGGCTTTTCGCCAGAAGGCCTCGTTCTACCACCCCGACCGCAACACGGCGCCCGACGCCGCACAGCGCTTTGCCGAGGTGCAAAAGGCCTATGAGGTGCTGTCTGACGACGACGCCCGCCAGGCCTATGACGACAACCGCCGCCGCAATCTGCTGGACGACCCGCTGCAGACCGCCCAGGAGATCTGGCAGGCCTACAGCGCACGCATTCTTTCTCATCCTTCCGCCCTGTGAAACTTTCTCCCTATTTTTATGACCTGCGCTCGGCCTACCAGGCCGAGCTGGACGACCTGGTGTCCGACTCCGAGGGCAACGACGTTCTGCGCAAGCGCCTGGCCGAAAAGCGCAACGAGATGGCGTTTTTGGTGCAGATGATGGAACTGGCCCCCGAAATGGTGGCCGTGGTCTTTCACCGGGGCTTTCGCTTTACCAAACCGGCTGCACTGGAGCATCTGTTGGGCTTGCCGGTGAACGAGCTGCCCGACTGGCACAGCCTGACCCATGCCGTAGCGTTGGAGCCCTGGGCAATGAGTCTGGCCCAGACCGTGTTGCGCGAGCCCCAGGGCGCACGCTTTCTGACGGTAGCCGCCGGCCTGGAATACCTGCAACAGCACGCGCGCCTGGCTCCGGCTGCAGCGTCGCATGGCGACAGCGATGCCGAGGACGATGGTGAAGATGCCGCCGAACACGACGATGACTACAGCGCCCTGAGTGCCGACGACGCGGTGGACCCGCAAAACAGCCGTACGCGCGAAGAGTCCAGCGCCAACTGGCTGGCCGATGTGGGCTTTGAGCGCAAGGAATGACGACCATGAGCAGCAGCAACCAACACCTGGCCCTGATCACCAAGACCACCAGCCTCATTGCGGCCGGTGACATCGTGGGCGCCGAGTCGGCGCTGGCCGAACTGGCCGACAGCGATGGCGACGGCGCGCTGATGGTGGTGCTGGACCAGCTGGCGCCCAAGGACATCCTGGCCGTGATGCACGAGTACGACGACTCCAAGGCGTCCGTGGTCAACATGCTGGTCACGCCCGAGCAGTTTGCGCGCGCGATGGTGCTGGAAAAGCAGTACAAGGACCTCACCCACACCCACCTGCGCAACATGGTCAACGCCGTGGTCTTCCGCGACGATGCCGACCCGGTGGAGTTCCTCACCGCGATTGGCGACCTGGAGGGTGGCGCCGAGGCCCTGGCCAACTACTTTGCCGAAAAGTGGAGCCGCATCGAGGCCTTTGCCCGCACCGGCACCTTTGACGCCACCGAAGACTACGGCGTCACACTGAGCGACGACGAGCTGCTGGCCTCGGGCTATGTGCAGCCGCGCATCGACCTCGATGAAGTGGCCGACCGCGACTGGATGCAGATGGCCTGGCTGCTGCGCTATGAGTGCCGCGACCTGTTCATCGAGATGCTGCTGGTGCTGCGTGCCAAGGCCCGCGCGTTTGACCAGGGACTGGAAGAGGGCGAAGAGACGTCCGAAGAAGACGATGGCAAGTTCGAGACCAGCGAAACCGACCGCGGCAAGGCCACGCCTGCCGCACGGGCTTCCGACGAAGAGTCTGCCATTTAGTGAACAACCCCCTGAGGCGCTTCGCGCCTTCCCCCTTCTCTCGAATGGCTGTGCCATTCGGGAAGGGGGACACCGCCAGCGCGGCGGGGCTGCCCTTGCGCGGCGGTCCTGGTATGGGCCGCGCCAGTTTCATAGCCCATGAGCAGCGCGAAGCGCGATAGATTCAGACATGACCGTGCCTCCCACGCCTTCCTCAATTTCTGCACCAGTCGCTACTGCCAATGCCCTGCAACTGCACGACGCGCGCCCTTTCTTTGAAAAGGCGCTGGTCTACGGCGTGCAGCACGGCCTGATTGACGCGGACCGGCTGGCGGCCATCAATGCCGATGCGCCCAAGGGCATGGTGCAGATCGCGCGTTACTTTGGCAGCGAGTTTCTGCGCCCGGAGATCGAGAAGGCGCGGGACCGCATGGTCAACCTGATCAGCCTGTACCTGCTGGAGACCACAGCCGGTGATCTGGCCAAGGCGGCGGTGTCGCTGCGCGACAACTCCTTATTGTCGCGCTCCAAAGGCGGCTCGGACATGCTCAAGCGCCTGATCGCCATGCCCGAGAGCAGCAACTTCGGCATGGGCGGCTATGCGGATGCCGAAACCCCACTGCTGGCTGCCTGGTCGCTGCGCAGCCATGCCGACTACCGCGCCGAGCTGGCCCGCCGCAGCCACATCGCCCAGGCCATCGCCGCCGCCGAGTGGCTGGCCGCGCAGTACGACTTGGATACCGACGAGCTGGAAACCGCCGGGGCCGACGCCGAGGCCGTGATCCGCACAGGGCTGCTGATGCAGGCGCTGAACCCCAAGGCCATGGCGGCGAGTGAGTGGCCCAGCGCCCCGGTGTTTGAAAAGCTGGTGACTGCACTGCGCAAAAAGAAGGCACCCCTGCCGACGGCGCTGCGCCTGCCCGCCGGCGTGCCGGCAGAGCTGCGTGACGTGCTGCAAGCCCAATGCGCCACCGTGCTGGCCGACCTGCCCAAGCTGCTGCAATCCGCTGCGCCGCTGCGCACCCTGCTGCGCCCCATGGGCGCCTTCAGGGCAAGCTACTTCCTGCTGGACGACCCTCTGGCCGAAGTGGACAGCTTTCACCGCAGCCTGGATGTGCTGGAGGACGACGATGAGCCTCCACAGCCTGCCAGCAAGACATGGACCAAGGCGACCGGGGGCAACGACGATGAGCACTCGCTGCTCACGCTGTTTCTGTGCCTGGCCGCCGGTGCGCCCAAGAAGACGCTGCTCACCGAAAAAACCGCCGCCAGCCTGGTGCGCAAGATCCGCAAGTCTGGCCTGCAGCCCGAGCTGGCGTCTGACTTCATCCGCAGCCACGCGGCTGCCGCCTTCCAGCAGGACTACCTGGCTCTCTGGTCTGGTTTTTTGCAAGACGCGCAGGCTACGCTGACCAGCGACCGCGACTACCAGATGCACGATGCGCTGGCGCTGCTGCGGCGCGAATGCCACGTGGTGGGTTGACAGGTGCTCCCAACCGCCACGCGAGGAGGTGCGGCCGGAGGGACCCCTGCAGCTGGCTCAAGGACTGCATTGCTGCCCGCAGACTGTCGCGTGGCGGTCAATGCTCTCGGTTACCATTGTTCACGTTGATGAGGGGCCCCATCTGCCTGGCTTGCCATAGCTGCCACGCATGCAAGATGAAGTTGCCTGGCCAGTCCCGATTGCTCCGTCCCTTCCCACAGTGCACAGTCCCACCCTCGTTATCGTAGCGGCCATCCTTGCAGCGCTGGTTACCACTGTGCTGTCTGCCGTGTGGTTCTTCAACAGGAACATCCCAGGGCTGCGCTTGTGGGCGCTAGCACTGTTTTGCACCACCGTGTTTTGCGCCAACCTGATGTTGCGCGACCATGTCCCGCAGTTGCCTTCGGTATTGCTGGCGCAGGGCTCTATTGCGTTGACGGCCTACCTGTGCCTGCTGGGTGCGCGTGAATACATGGGACGAGCGCCGCTGCGGCATGGCATGGCTGCGGTTGCCATGGTGCTGCTGCTGGTAACGGTGGCGTATTTCACCGTGGTGCAGCCCCATCTGGGGGTGCGTTTTGTGCTGTCGGGGCTGGTGCCGGGCACGTGCTTTCTGTTTGCTGCGCACACCATGGCCAAAGGTGGCTTTCGCAAGGTTCCGGCCCGGTATCTGTTTGCGGGCACGGTGGGTGTGCATGGCGTGTTTTTGCTGGTGCGGCCCTTGTTGTTCAAGCTGGCCGCACCGGCCGATGCGTCGCAACCCGAAACGGGCATGGTGGCTGCGCTGTCGCAGTTTGTGGTGCTGGAGTCCACCATGGCGCTGGTGCTGGTGGCGTTTGGCGCGTTGATGCTGACCAATGAGTTCATCACCAACGAACTGCGCCACCTCGCCGAGGTGGACCCGCTGACCAATGTGTTCAACCGCCGCGCGTTTCTGACCTTGTTGGACAAGGCCATCAGCAACGCCCAGCGCACGCAGACGACGTTGCCCGTGCTGGTGATGGACCTGGACCATTTCAAGAAGGTCAACGACAGCTGGGGCCACCGCGCGGGCGATGATGTGCTGCGCCATTTTGTGATGCTGGCCCAGCGCTGCCTGCGCAAGGAGGACGTGATGGGCCGCCTGGGGGGTGAGGAGTTCGCGATCTTCTTGCCCAATGCAGGGGCCGGTGGCGCCATCGCGGTGGCCGAGCGCCTGCGCGCCATGGTAGAGGCACATCCTGTGGTGACCGAGCAGCGCAGCATTGCGCTCACGGTGAGTGTTGGCGTCACCCTGTGCGCGGGCAGCGAGTCGGCGGGTACGGCCTTGCAGCGTGCGGACGAGGCCATGTACCTGGCCAAGGAGCGGGGGCGCAACCGGGTGGAGATGACGGTGGCCCCAGCATCGCCCTTGGTCCCCGTTACTGCAACCCCCGCGCCGGCCGCACCAACTACCCTGGCGGCCTAGGCGCAGCGGAGCGCCGGGAAGGCGCCCAGGCCTTGCAGCCCTGCGCCATGGCGGGCTGTGTCGGCTGCCCGACCCTGGTGATGGCTGGAGGGGGCACAAGGCAGACGCTGCCCGGCACAATCAACGCTTTCACACCACCCCCGGTGATGCGGGCAGACAACCCCATGGCAGTTCCACCCCCTTCTGGCGCACCCAAAGCCGCTACCCCCACAGCCACGCACCCCTCGCCCTCTGCGCCGCCGGCAGCGCCCGACCGGAGGGCGTTTCTGGCCATCGGCACGGGGGTGGCGCTCGCAGCGGCTGGTGCTGCTGGGTATTTTCTGCACCAGCCGGACAACGACAGGCAGCTGGTATTTGCCACCCTGCACGATGCGATGCGCGAGGCCGAGCGGCTGAACGCAGCTTCCGTCCACGCGCTGGAACCCGCCACGGCCTGGACCTGGGCACAGACGCTGGTGCATTGCGCACAGAGCATTGAATACTCGCTGCAAGGTTTTCCGTTGCCCAAATCTGCGCTGTTCCAGAACACCCTGGGGGCTGCAGCTTTCAAGGTGTTTGCCCTGCGGGGACGCATGAGCCACAACCTGGCAGAGCCTATCCCGGGCGCCCCCGCGCTGGATGCGCAGGCCACGGACACGTCGGCCGCCATGGCCCGCCTGCGCCAGGCGGTGCAGGACTTTGCCATCCACACGGGGGCGCTGCAGCCTCACTTTGCCTATGGTGCACTGAGCCAGTCGCAGTACGAGCAAGCGCATGCCATGCACCTGGCCAACCACCTGTCGGCCTTCGATGGGCGCGGGTAGGGCAGTCTCCGGCAACCGACGCACCGCCTCTCAGAACCCGCAGCGGCAAGCTTGTGCCGCAGGCGGAAGCCCCACGCAATTGCAGCCAAATTGATGCAAGTCAAGCGAGGCGACTGACCCCAAGCAGCCCATGAAGGCGCTGCGCTTACGATGCATTTTGAGGTGAGGCGCCTTTGCTGACGTGACTGGAAATGCGCTCCTGCCTCCGCATCAAAAGGGATCAGAGCCATGGGCAGCAAGTGGAAAATTTATGCGGCCGCCGCAGCGCTGTTGTTGCTGGGCACCGTGCTGGTCGTGCGGTGGGCGCCCTGGCAGCCCAAGGGGCCCGGCCCTGGGTTTGTGAGTGGCAATGGCCGCATCGAGGCCACCGAGATTGCCGTGTCCACCAAGCTGGCGGGGCGTGTGCTCGATGTTTTGGTGGCCGAGGGCGATTTTGTGAAGGCGGGGCAGCCCCTGGCCCGCATGCAGATCGACAGCCTGCAGGCCCAGCGCGGAGAGGCCGTGGCCCGGCTGCAGCAGGCGCAACTGGCCATCAGCAGTGCCCAGGTGCAGGTGGCCCAGCGCGAGAGCGACTACCAGGCCGCCTTGGCCGTGGTGGCCCAGCGCGAGAGCGACCTCGACACCGCCCGCCGCCGCCTGCCGCGGTCTGAGCAGCTGGCGCGCGAAGGCTTTTTCTCCAGCCAGTTGCTCGACGATGACCGTGCCAAGGTGCGCAGCCAGCAAGCCGCTGTGACGGCTGCCAAGGCCCAGGCCAAGGCCGCACAGGCGGGCATTGGCGCGTCGCGCACGCAGGTGACCAGTGCCGAGGCCAATGTGCGTGCGCTTCAGGCCACGCTGGCGCGCATTGATGTGGAGCTGGCCGACAGCGAACTCAAGGCCCCGCGCGACGGCCGGGTGCAGTTCCGCGTGGTGCAGCCCGGCGAGGTGGTGGGCGCAGGTGCGCGCGTGCTGCAGCTGGTGGACCTGAGCGACGTGTACATGACCTTCTTTTTGCCTGAGACCGTGGCGGGCCGGGTAGCACTGGGCAGCGAGGTGCGCATCGTGCTCGATGCCGCACCGGGCTTTGTGATCCCGGCCACCGTGTCGTTTGTGGCCAGCACCGCGCAGTTCACGCCCAAGACGGTGGAGACCGCCAGCGAGCGCCAGAAGCTCATGTTCCGCGTGCGCGCGCAGATCGACAAGGCGCTGCTGCTGCGCCACCAGGAGCAGGTCAAGACCGGTCTGCCTGGCGTGGCCTGGCTGCGGGTTGACCCCGCCGTGGAATGGCCCGCCAACCTCGCCATCAAGGCCGACCAGTGAATCTCCCCGGCAGCGTGGCACCCGTGGCGCGCCTGCGTGGCGTGGGCCAGCGATATGGGCGCACGGTGGCGCTCGCAGACATCGATTTGGAAGTGGCCGCGGGCCGCATGGTGGGCCTGATCGGGCCGGATGGCGTGGGCAAGTCCAGCCTGCTCGCGCTGGTGGCGGGCGCCCGTGCAGTGCAGCAGGGCACGGTGGAGGTGCTGGGCGGCGACATGTCCCAGAGCCGCCACCGCAGCCGGGTGTGCCCCCGCATCGCCTACATGCCTCAAGGGCTGGGCAAGAACCTGTATCCCACGCTCTCGGTGGAAGAGAACCTTCAGTTCTTTGGCCGCCTGTTCGGGCACGACGCGGCCGAGCGTCGCCGGCGCATCGATGAGCTCACGCGCAGCACCGGCCTGCACCCGTTCCTGGCGCGGCCTGCGGGCAAGCTCTCGGGCGGCATGAAGCAAAAGCTGGCCCTGTGCTGCGCGCTCATCCACGACCCGGACCTGCTCATTCTGGACGAACCCACCACCGGCGTGGACCCGCTGGCACGCGCGCAGTTCTGGGATTTGATCGGCCGCATCCGCGCCGCGCGGCCGGGCATGAGCGTGATCGTGGCCACGGCCTACATGGAAGAGGCCCAGCGTTTTGAATGGCTGGTGGCCATGGACGAAGGGCGCATCCTGGCCACGGGTACGCCTGCCGAGCTGATGGCCCGCACCGGGCACGATGCGCTCGAGCAGGCCTTTGTGGCACTGCTGCCCGAGGCCAAGCGCCGGGGCCACCAGGTGGTGCAGATTCCGCCGCTGGACCGGTCGCAGGCAGACGACGCCGCCAATGTGGCCATCGAGGCGCGCGACCTCACCATGCGGTTTGGCGACTTTGTGGCGGTGGACCACGTGAGCTTTCGCATCCAGCGCGGCGAGATTTTTGGCTTTCTGGGCAGCAATGGTTGCGGCAAGTCCACCACCATGAAGATGCTCACCGGCCTGCTGCCCGCCAGCGAAGGCCAGGCCTGGCTGTTTGGCCAGCCGGTGGACCCCAAGGACATGGCCACGCGGCGGCGGGTGGGCTACATGTCGCAGGCGTTTTCGCTGTACAGCGAGCTGTCGGTGGAGCAGAACCTGGTGCTGCATGCCCGGCTGTTCCACGTGCCCGAGGCCGAGGTGCCAGGGCGCGTGTCGGCCATGCTGGAGCGCTTTGACCTGCAGGCCGCCCGCAGCGCACTGCCCATGAAACTGCCGCTGGGCATGCGCCAGCGCCTGTCGCTGGCCGTGGCCATGGTGCACCAGCCCGAGCTACTGATCCTGGATGAGCCCACCTCGGGCGTGGACCCCATGGCACGCGACAACTTCTGGCGCCTGATGGTGGAGCTGGCACGGCGCGACAAGGTCACCATCTTCATCTCCACCCACTTCATGAACGAGGCCGAGCGCTGCGACCGCATCTCGCTGATGCACGCAGGGCGCGTGTTGGAAAGCGCTGCGCCGCAGGACATCGTGGCCAAGCGCGGCGCCGCCACGCTGGAAGAAGCCTTCATCGGCTATCTGGAAGATGCTGCGGGCACGGCCCCGGCTCCTGTGTCCGTGGCGGCTTCGACCCCCACTGCGCTATCCCCGGCGCCCACTCCCAACGCCCCCGCCTGGCCCACCCGCCTGCGCCACAGCCTGGCCCGCATCCACAGCACCCAGTGGCGCGAAGCGCTGGAGCTGCGCCGCGACCCGGTGCGTGGTGCCATGGCGTTGCTGGGCTCGCTGATCCTGATGTTCGTGATGGGCTACGGCATCAGCATGGACGTGGAAAACCTGCGCTTTGCCGTGCTGGACCGAGATCAGACCGCGCTGAGCCGCGCCTACACGCTGAACCTGGCGGGCTCGCGCTACTTCACCGAGCAGCCGCCGATTGCCACCTACGCCGAGCTGGATGCACGCATGCGCTCCGCCGAAATATCGCTGGCGCTGGAGATCCCGCCCGGCTTTGCGCGCGACGTGGCACGCGGCCAGCCCGTACAGATCGGCGCGTGGGTGGACGGCGCCATGCCCCAGCGCGCCGAAACCGTCATCGGCTACGCCCAGGGCCTGCACCAGCAGTGGCTGGTGGAGCAAAGCCGCAGCCACACTGGCGTGGTGCCCCGGGGCCTGCTGGAGGTGGAGCCGCGCTACCGCTACAACCCCGACGTGCGCAGCCTGCCATCCATGGTGCCCGCAGTGATTCCGCTGCTGTTGCTGATGCTGCCCGCCATGCTCACGGCCCTGGCCGTGGTACGCGAGAAGGAGCTGGGCTCCATCATCAACCTGTATGTCACGCCCACCACGTGCACTGAATTCATGCTGGGCAAGCAGCTGCCCTATGTGCTGCTGGCGCTGTTCAACTTCGGATTGATGTGCCTGGCGGCTGTGACGGTGTTTGGTGTGCCCATCACCGGCAGCTTTGCCACGCTGACGCTGGGTGCCGTGCTGTTCAGCCTGTGCTCCACGGGCATGGGGCTGCTGGCCTCCACCGTTACGCGCAGCCAGATTGCGGCCATGTTCTTCGCCATGGTGGGCACGCTCATCCCGGCGGTGCAGTTCGCCGGGCTCATCAACCCCGTGTCGTCCATGACCGGCTTTGCGCGCTGGGTGGGCGAGGTCTACCCTGCCAGCCACATGTTCACCATCAGCCGGGGTGTGTTCAACAAGGCGCTGGGCCTGCAGGATCTGCAGGCCGAGTTCTGGCCCATGCTGGTGGCGGTGCCGGTCATCGTCGGTACTGCGATCTTGCTGTTACGCAAGCAGGAGACCTGACATGGCGCTGCGTGGCCGCTGGTCCAACATCTTTCGGTTAGGCATCAAGGAGCTGTGGAGCCTCTGGCGTGACCCGGCCATGCTGTTCCTCATCGTCTACACCACCACGCTGGCGGTGTATTCGGCGGGCATGGCGCAGCCTGAGACGCTGCACCACGTGCCCATTGCCATCGTGGACGAGGACGACTCGGCCTTGTCCCAGCGCATCGCCACCGCGTTCTACGCGCCCCAGTTCACCCGCCCCGCCATGATCAGCATGCGCGAGGTGGACCCGGGCCTGGACGCAGGCCGCTTCACGCTGGTGCTGCACATCCCCTCGCATTTCCAGCGCGACGTGCTGGCGGGCCGGGCTCCGCAGGTGCAGCTCAACATCGACGCCACGCGCATGGGGCAGGCGTTTGCGGCCAATGGGGCGGTGCAGCAGATCGTGCAGCTGGAGGTGGCCGAGTTCGTGCAGCGCGACCGCACCGTGGCCGAGCAGCCCATCGAGCTGACGGTGCGCTCGCGCTTCAACCCGGCGCTCAACCCCGCGTGGTTCGGCTCGCTGATGGAGTTGATCAACATCGTGACCATGCTCTCCATCATCCTCACCGGCGCCGCGCTGATCCGCGAGCGCGAGCATGGCACGGTGGAGCACCTGCTGGTCATGCCCGTCACCCCCGGCGAGATCATGCTGGCCAAGGTCTGGGCCATGGCGCTGGTGGTGCTGGTCGCTACCTGGGTGTCGCTCACGGCGGTGATCCGCTGGGCGATTGGTGTGCCGATCGAAGGCTCGGTACCCCTGTTCCTGCTGGGGGCCACGCTGCATCTGTTTGCCACCACGTCCATGGGCATCTTCATGGCCACGGTGGCGCGCAGCATGCCGCAGTTTGGCTTGCTGATGGTGCTGGTGATGATGCCGCTGCAGATGCTGTCGGGCGGCGTCACCCCGCGCGAGAGCATGCCGCTGTGGGTGCAGTACGGCATGGCCCTGGCGCCCACCACGCACTTCACCGAGCTGGCCCAGGCCATCCTCTACCGGGGCGCGGGCTGGGCGGCGGTGTGGCCGTCGCTGGTGTGGCTGCTGGGGATAGGGGCGGTGCTGTTCAGCCTGGCGCTGGCGCGGTTTCGCAAGACGATTGCGCGCATGGCCTGATGTCAGGATGACCGTGTTTGCTATCGAATATATAGCTGATAAGGCATAATCCACTAGCGCTTGAGGCTAGTTGGACGCAAAATCCACGCTGCCGGGCCGCCCAGGCAGGTTCAGCTGCGCCACGGGCGCCGGGCTGCTGGCCACCCGCTGGCCACGCCGCCACACACCCAGGCGCGTGGCCCGCAGGCGGATGGCGTCCACCGGGTTGCGCGCATGCAGCAGCACCAGGTCGGCATGGCAGCCGGGGGCGATACCGTAGCCCTCCAGCCCCAGCAGCTTGGCGGGATTCACCGTCACCGCATCAAAACACTGCCGCATCGCGGCCTGGCTGGTCATCTGGCCCACATGCAGGCCCATGTGCGCGGCCTCCAGCATGTCGGCGCTGCCGCCGCTGTACCAGGGGTCCAGCACGCAGTCGTGGCCAAACGCCACCGTCAGGCCCGCAGCCATCAGCTCGGGCACACGGGTCATGCCCCGGCGCTTGGGGTAGGTGTCGTGGCGGCCTTGCAGGGTGATGTTGATGAGCGGGTTGGCCACCACGCCCAGGTCGGCCTCGGCCATCAGGGGGATGAGCTTGCTCACGTAGTAGTTGTCCATGCTGTGCATGGAGGTGAGGTGCGAGCCCGTCACGCGGCCGTACAGGCCCAGGCGCTGGGTTTCATACGCCAGGGTTTCCACGTGGCGCGAGTGCGGGTCGTCGCTCTCGTCGCAGTGCATGTCCACGCGCTTGCCGCGCTCGGCAGCCAGCTCGCAGAGGATCTTCACGCTCTCGGCGCCCTGGGCCATGGTCCGCTCGAAGTGCGGAATGCCGCCCACCACGTCCACGCCCATATCCAGAGCGCGTTTCAGGTTGTCGAGCCCTCCGGGCGCGCGCAGCACACCGTCTTGCGGGAAAGCCACCAGCTGCAAATCCAGGTAGGGCGCCACGCGCTGCTTTACATCCAGCAGCGCCTCCACCGGCAGCAGGCTGGGGTGGCTGGTGTCAACGTGCGAGCGGATGGCCAGCAGCCCGCGCGCCACGGCCATGTCGCAGTACTGCAGCGCGCGCTGCACGATGGCGTCGTGGGTCAGCGTGGGCTTGAGTTCGCCCCACAGCGCAATGCCTTCGAGCAGCGTGCCGCTCTCGTTCACGCGCGGCTGGCCGTAGCTCAGGGTCGAATCCATGTGGAAATGCGCGTCCACAAACGGTGGGCTCACCAGCAGGCCACCGGCATCCACCGTCTCATGCGCGGGGGCTTGCAGGCCTTCGGTCACTTCGTTGATGCGGCCGCCTTGCACGGCGATGGACATGTTCTGGCGGCCGTCGGGCAGGCTGGCGTGGGTGATGAGCAGGTCGAGCATGGTGGGGGAGTGTAGATATTCGTCGGGACGCGCTGGCACACTGCGGGGTCTCAAGAAGAAAGGGTCATCCGATGAACGCACATGAAAAGCTGAACTACGTCGAATTTGCCGCGTGCGATGTGCCCGCCACGAAGTCGTTCTTTGAAAAGGCCTTTGCATGGACCTTTGTGGACTATGGCCCCGAATACACGGCCTTCTCGGGCCAGGGGCTGGACGGCGGCTTCTTCCGCGCCAGCCTGTGTTCCACCCCAGCCACTGGCGGCGCCTTGCTGGTGTTCTACAGCGCTGACCTTGAAGCCACCTTGGCCAAGGTGGAGGCGGCGGGTGGCCATGTGGTCAAGCCGGTGTTCGACTTTCCGGGAGGACGGCGCTTTCATTTCACAGAGCCCAGCGGCAACGAGTTTGCGGTGTGGTCCGACCAGAGGGTGTGAATGAATCGGGCGTGGTGGGCTCGTTCGCATCTTCTCACCGCTCCCCCTTGCGGTAGGGCTTCATCAGCGCCTGTGGATACGCCGCCTTGCGTGCCACCAGCACCAGCGCCAGGATGGACAGCAGGTACGGCAGCATCAGATACACCTGGTACGGCAGCCACGCATCGCCCGCCTGCTGCAGCCGCAGCTGCAGCGCGTCAAAGAAGGCAAACAGCAGCGCACCCAGAAGCGCCTTGCCGGGCCGCCACGATGCGAACACCACCAGCGCCACGCAGATCCAGCCGCGCCCGTTGATCATGTTGAAGAAGAAGGCGTTGAACGCCGACAGGGTGAGGAAGCTGCCCGCCACGCCCATCAGCGCCGACCCGGCCACGATGGCGCCGGTGCGCATCGCCGCCACGGAGATGCCCTGGCCCTCGGCCGCCTGCGGGTTCTCGCCGACCATGCGCACCGCCAGGCCCAGGGGGGTGCGCATCAGCACCCAGGCCAATAGCGGCACCAGCAGCAGGGCCAGCAGCGTGAGTGGGGTTTGTGCCGACAGGATGGGAATGCCCAGCCACTCCATCGGTGCAAAGGGCTCGATGGTGGGTGGCGTGTTCACCTTGGGGAAGCTCACCCGGTAGCCGTAGTAGCTGAGCGCCGTGGCCAGCAGCGTGATGCCCAGCCCGGACACATGCTGCGACAGCGCCAGCCCCACGGTGAGCCATGCGTGCAGCAATCCAAACACTGCGCCGGTGAGCGCCGCCACCAGCACCCCGGCCCACAGTCCATGGCCCGTGTACACCGTGAGCCAACCAGTGAAGGCGCCAGCGACCATGATCCCTTCAATGCCCAGGTTGAGCACCCCGGCGCGTTCGCACAGCAAAACCCCCAGCGTGCCCAGAATGAGCGGGGTGGCGACCCGCAGGGTGGCAATCCAGAACGCGGGGTTGGCTAGGATGTCGAGCAGTTCGGTCATGCAGCTGCTCCGTGGAAATTTGCTTTCATTTCGATAGCATCTGGCGCATGATTCACTAGCGCTAGAGGCCTATTTGGCTTGAAATTGTGCTGTGTATGGGTTGTCATGGCTGCTTCACTTCCACCGCACGCGGTACTGCGTCAGCAGCCCGGCCACCAGCACCGCAATCAGCGAAGTCGCCACGATCACATCCGCAATGTAGGTGGGCACGCCCACCGCGCGGCTCATGCTGTCAGCCCCCACCAGCACGCCCGCCACGAAGGTGCCCGCTGCAATCACGCCCAGCGGGTGCAGTCCGGCCAGCATGGCGATCACGATGCCGCTGTAGCCGTAGCCGGGCGACATGTCGAGCGTCACATAACCAGTGCGACCGGCCACTTCGATGGCGCCGGCCAAGCCTGCGAGCCCGCCGGAGAGCAAGGCGACCAGCACCACCGTGCGGGTGATAGGCACGCCCGCAAAGGCAGCAGCGCGTGCATTGGCCCCCGCAGCACGAATGTCAAACCCCGGCACCGTGCGTGCCAGCAGCGCCCACAGCATCATGGCCAGCGACACGGCCCACAGCAGGCCCGTGTGCAGCCGCGTCTGAGGCACCAGCTTGGAGAGTTCCAGGTCGCCCTGAAGTGCCACGCTCTGCGGCCAGCCCATGGAGAGCGGGTCTTTCATCGGTCCATCGAGCAGAGCTGACACCAGCAGCAGCATGATGAAGTTGAGCAGCAGTGTGGTGACCACCTCGTCCACGCCCAGCCGCGCCTTCATCAGCGCCGGGCCCAGCAGCAGCGCCGCGCCCGCCAGCGCGGCCGCCAGCATCATGAGTGGGAAGAGCAGATAGGGCGACCACTCCAGCCCCGTGCCCCCATGCATGCCGCCCACGGCCACGGCGGCCAGCGCCCCGGCATAGAGCTGCCCCTCGGCCCCGATGTTGAACAGCCGCGCGCGAAAGGCCACGGCGGCTGCCAGCCCGGTCAGGATCAGCGGCGTGGCGCGGGTGAGGGTTTCGGTCAGCGCAAACACCGAGCCGAAGGCGCCCTGCAGCAGCAGCGCATAGGTCTGCCCCACGGGCGCGCCAGCCCACAGCACCAGCAGGGCGCTGACGAGCAATGTGAACACCACGGCGCCCACCGGCGCCAGCACGTAGGCGGCGGGGGAGGTGTGGTTGCGTTTTTCAAGTCTCATGCTGGGTTGTTCTTGTTGTTGTCGCTCAATGGGCAGCGCCCGCCATGGCCAGGCCGATGGCTTCGCGTGTCCAGTCTTCGGCGCGTCGCGCCTCGCTCAGTTGTCCGTCGTGCATGACGGCCACACGGTCACCCAGCGCCAGCACTTCGTCCAGATCGTCCGAGATCAGCAGCACGGCCGCTCCCGCATCGCGTGCGTTGATGAGCTGCTGCTGCACAAACATCACCGCACCAATATCCAGCCCCCAAGTAGGCTGGTGGGCCACGATGAGCTGGGGCGCAGGCGCGGTGTAGCCCGCTGCGTCCTTCGGCGGCATCAGCGCCCGGCCCAGGATGAGCTTTTGCATGTTGCCGCCCGACAGCGACCGGGCGGGGGTGTCCGGCCCGCCGCCGCGCACGTCAAAGGTCTCGGCCACGCGCCGTGCATGCTGGCGCGCAGCGCGGCGCTTGACCCAGAAGGCGCGGAACCAAGGGTGCGCAAACCAAGGCCCGCGCAGGCGTTCGGACACGGCGTTCTCCCACACCGGCAGGTCGCCCACCACCCCCACGGCGTGGCGGTCTTCAGGTATGCGGGCCACGCCCTGGCTGACCAGCCACGCGGGCCGTGCTTGCAGCGGTGCGCCGCGCAGCGTGACCTGGCCGGTGGTGGCGTTGCGCACGCCGCACAGCAGGTCGGCCAGCGCCACCTGGCCGTTACCGCTCACGCCCGCAACCGCCACGATCTCGCCTGCGCGCAAGGTGAGGGACACATCGTTCAGCTGGTCGCGCCCCGTGGGGCCGGTGCTGACGTTGGTCAGGGTGCAGATGGGCTCGCCCACATTCTTGGCGGGGCGGCGCTCTGCCGCCTCAATCGCATGGCCCACCATCCATTGCGCGAGCAGCCCCTGGGTGGTGCCCTGCGCAGGCGCCTCGGCCACCAGCTTGCCCTGGCGCAGCACGGCCACGCGGTGCGATACGCGCAGCACCTCGCCCAGCTTGTGGCTGATGAAGATGATGGACAGGCCCTGCGCCACCATTTGCGCCAGGGTGTCGAACAGTGCCTCGCTCTCTTGCGGGGTGAGCACGGCGGTGGGTTCGTCCAGGATCAGGATGCGCGCGCCCCGGTACAGTGCCTTGAGGATTTCGACGCGCTGGCGCTCGCCCACCGAGAGGCTGCCGACCTTCGCATCGGGGCTCACTGGCAGGCCGAACTGCTGCGACACCGCCAGCAGCTTGGCGCGGGCGTCGCTGCGGCGCGAAAAAGGCTGCCACAGCGGCTCGCTGCCCAGCAGCACGTTGTCCAGCACCGTGAGGTTGTCGGCCAGCGTGAAGTGCTGGTGCACCATGCCAATGCCCGCCGCCAGCGCTGCACGCGGCTGGCCGGGCGGCAGGGGCTGGCCGAAGACTTCGATACTGCCTTCGTCGGCCACGTAGTGCCCGAACAGGATGGACATCAGCGTGGACTTGCCTGCGCCGTTTTCGCCCAGCAGGGCCAGCACCTCGCCGCGTGCCAGGGTCAGGCTGATGGCGTCGTTGGCGACGAGCTTGCCAAAACGCTTGGTGATGCCCGACAGTTTCAGGACGGGGGCGTTGGTGGAGGCCATCTACTTCCACGCCGCCAGAAACGCCCGCAACACCTTGGCCGAGTTGGCGGCCGCCAGGCCCATGAAGGTGCCCATTTCGTTCTCGCCATCACCACCACCGGCGAGATCGCTCAGCGACCGGAAGGCGATGTAGGGCACGCCGTTGCTGTGGGCGACCATGGCGGTGGCGGCGGTTTCCATGTCGAGCACGTTGGCCCCGAAGGTCTTGAAGGCGTATTCGCGGAAGGCCTTGTTGTCCACAAAGGCCTGGCCCGATACGCCGTTGCCGCCCACCACCAGCTGCGGGCGCTGCTTGAGGCAGGTGGCGGCCAGGCAGTGCTCCAGGCCCACGTTCTGCAGGCTGCGGGCGGTGGCCAGCATCTTGGGGTCGGCTTCGAACCAGAACTTCTTGCTGAGCTGGGGGTTGGCGGCCGATCGCACCTCCACCGGGCGCGGGTGCATCATGCCGAAGGCGGGCATCGTCAGCTCGCTTTTCATCCACGCGGGGGCGCTGTACTGGCCGGGCTGCTCTTCGCGCGCCATCAGCCATTCCATGTACTGGCCCCACTGTGCGGGCACCGTCACGTCGCCAATGTGCAGGCTAGGGTTCACGCCGCCCGCGATGCCGCTGAAGACCACATGGCTCACGTGGAAGCGGTCCAGCACCAGCTGGGTGTTCATGGCCGCGTTGGTCATGCTGATGCCCGACAGGAACACCACCACAGGCTTGCCTTCGAGCGTGCCGGTGGTGAACTCCACGCCGTTGATGCTGTGCTTGGCAGGCTGCTGCACCTGGGGCAACAGCACGGTCAGCTCGGGCGCAAAGGCGGAGATGACGGCGATGCGGGGCGTGTCGTCCAGCCGCACGACTGTTTTGCCAGGCGAGGTGGCGGCACAGCCCGCGACCACGGCGGCCAGGGCCAGGGCGCCCAGCAGGCGGGTGCACCGGGTTGTCAGAGTCGGCTTGGTGGTGTGATGCGAAAACATGGTGGGTCAGCCTTGTCGGGGTGCAATAGCGGTGAGCATCAAAACAAACAGGCCACCGCTTTGCTGGGGTGGCCTGTGCACAGAAGTTGAGGACGCGGGCAAGGCGCCCGCTGCACCGGTGCTTACTTGGCCGTGGACTTGGGCTGGCTGTCGTCCACCTTCACGGTGAACTTGCCGGCCAGGATGTCGGCCTCCTTTGCCTTGACCTTGGCGACGATGTCGGCCGGCACCTTCTTCTCGAAGGTGCCCAGGGGCGCGAGTTCGGAGCCCTTGTGCTTCATCATCGAATACGGGCCGTAGTCCTCGGCGGTGAATTTGCCGTCCTTGACCAGCTTGAGCGCGCGCTCGATGCTGGGCTCCATGTGCCACAGGGCCGATGCCACCACGGTGTCGGGGTACTGCTCTTGCGTATTGATCACGTTGCCGATGGCGAGCTTGCCTTTCTCCTTGGCCGCGTCGCTCACGCCAAAGCGCTCGGCGTAGAGCACGTCGGCGCCCTTGTCGATCATGGCGAAGGTGGCTTCCTTGGCCTTGGGTGGGTCAAACCAGCTGTTGATGAAGGTGATGGTGAACTCGACCTTGGGGTTGGTCTCCTTGGCGCCCGCCATGAAGGCGTGCATCAGGCGGTTGACTTCGGGGATGGGGAAGCCGCCCACCATGCCGATCTTGTTGGTCTTGGTCATGCCGCCAGCCACCATGCCGCTGAGGTAAGCGGGCTCCTGGATGTAGTTGTCGAACACGCTGAAGTTGGGCGCCTGCGGCTTGCCGGAGGAGCCGAGCAGGAACGAAGTCTTGGGGAAGTCCTTGGCCACCTTGCGGGCGGCGGCTTCTACCGCAAAGGCCTCGCCCACGATGAGCTGGTTGCCGCCGGTGGCGTACTCGCGCATCACGCGTTCGTAGTCGGCGTTGCTCACGTTTTCGCTGGCCTTGTATTCGATCTCGCCACGTGCCTCGGCGGCCTTGAGGGCCTTGTGGATGCGGCTGACCCATTGCTGTTCAAAAGGCACCGTGTAGATCGCCGCGACCTTGATCTTGGACTGCGCGAAGGCCAAAGAGGGCGCCATCGCCATGGCGGCCGAGAGGGCCATGGAGGTGCAGAGCAGGCGTCCGGTGAAGATGCGGCGAGTGGTCATGGTGGAGTTCCTTCAGACAAGCAAACAAGGAGGTTGGGTGTGCTGCTACCAAGCAAGGAGCGCGCCAGTCGGTGGCTGTGTAACTGCAAACCAGCGGCAAGTCTGCCAGAGGAAAGCCACCAGTTGGTAAAAAAATGGTGCATGGGTCCAGCGCATGCTGAAATCAGACTGGGGCACCCCACCAGGGTAGGGCTCCCGATGGGCTGTTACGCAACGCAGAGAGACCCGGTGATGAAAAAAAAGCCACCGCTGGGCGGCAGGCCCTGCGGTGGCTGGTGCACGGGCGCTGCCGGTGTGCGCTTATTTGGTGCCAAAAATTCGGTCACCCGCATCGCCCAGGCCCGGCAGGATGTAGCCGTGGTCGTTCAGCTCGCGGTCGATGGCGGCGGTGAAGATGGGCACGTCGGGGTGCGCCTTCTGCAGCGTGGCCACGCCTTCAGGGGCGGCCAGCAGGCAGACGAACTTGATGGAGCGGGGGTTGAGCTTCTTGAGGCGGTCCACGCAGGCGGCGGCCGAGTTGCCTGTGGCCAGCATCGGGTCCACCACGATGATGTCGCGCTCGTCCATTTCGGACGGCATCTTGAAGTAGTACTCCACGGGCTGCAGCGTGGCCGGGTCGCGGTACAGGCCGATGTGGCCCACGCGGGCGCCGGGCACCACGTTGAGCATGCCGTCCAGAAAGCCGTTGCCCGCACGCAGGATGGAGACCAGCACCAGCTTCTTGCCATCGATCATCTTGCCGGTCATGGTCTCCAGCGGGGTTTCGATCTGCACATCCTGCAGCGGCATGTCGCGGGTCACTTCGTACGCCATCAGCGTGGACAGCTCGCCCAGCAGGCGGCGAAAGCTGTTGGTGCTGGCGTCTTTCTTGCGCATCAGCGTGAGCTTGTGCTGGACGAGGGGGTGGGTAATGACGGTGACGTTGCTCATGGGGAACCTGAAAGGAGAAGGGCAGAGGCCTTTGCGCTGATGATCAGGCACGCTCTGCCGCGCGGTGAGTGAAAAAGTGGGGGCTAGTCTGCCAGAAACCGTGCCAGGCGCGACAAATCGACGTTGCCACCGCTGATGAGAATGCCGACGCGCGCGCCATGGATGTCCACGTTGCCATGCTGGGCCCCGGCGAATGCCAGGGCGCCTGTGGGCTCGACCACGATCTTCATGCGCTCGGCAAAAAAGCGCAGGGACTCGACCAGCTGCTCGTCGGTGGCGGTGACCATGTCGTCGGCCAAGCGCTGGATGATGGGGAAGGTGAGCTGGCCCAGCGCCTGGGTTTGTGCGCCGTCGGCAATGGTGTGGGGCGTGGGGATCTGCACGACATGCCCGGCCTTGACCGACTGCTGGCCGTCGTTGCCCGCTGCGGGCTCCACCCCCACCACCCGGCATTGCGGAGCCAGGGCCTCGGCGGCCAGCAGGCTGCCCGCAAGCAGGCCGCCACCACCGACGCAGACGAAGAGGTAGTCCAGGTCGGGCATTTCTTCAAAAAGCTCCTTGGCCGCCGTGCCCTGGCCCGCGATCACATGGGGGTGGTCGAACGGGGGGACCAGCGTCATGCCGCGCTCCAGCGCCAGGCGGCGGCTGATGGCCTCGCGGTCTTCGGTGTAGCGGTTGTAGGTGACGACCTGGGCGCCATAGTCGCGCGTGGCGGCCATCTTGGAGGCGGGGGCGTCCTCGGGCATGACGATGGCGGCAGGCATGTCCAGCAGCCGGGCCGACAGTGCAATGGCCTGCGCGTGGTTGCCCGCCGAGAAGGCGAGCACACCGTGTTCGCGCTGCTCATCGGTGAACTGGGCCAGGGTATTGAACGCGCCCCGGAACTTGAAGGCGCCGGTGCGCTGCAGGTTCTCGCACTTGAAGAACAGCTGCGCGCCCAGCCGCTCGTCGGCGGTGCTGGAGCGCAGCACGGGGGTGCGGTGCGCCATGCCCTTGAGCCGGTGCGCGGCAGCGGCCACATCGTCATAGGTGGGTGGGGTCAGGCTGGGCAGCGTCATGGTGGCGGCATCCTTGTGGACAGGGCTGGAAGACGGTCAAACCCCTTAAGACCTGATGATAGCCCTTTGCCTCGCCATTTCAAGCAAAAGGGCTTGCAAGCGCTAGTGCTGCATGCCTGGGCAGCTATACATTTTGATGTGGCACATGCCCGTGCGCGCACCACAATTCGGGCCGCATGGCGCGGCCCGACGGCGCTCAGCCCAGCTCGCTGAACCGTTGCAGCGGTGTGAGCGCCGGGAACTCGCCCGCGCGTTTTTGCTTCATGGCCGTGACGGATTCGCGCACATGCTGGTTGCTCCAGATGGCGCCTTGCAGCCAGCCCATCTGGCGCAGGCTGTCTTCCACGCTGTGGTCGCGCGCGTAGTTCACGGCCTGCTTGGTGCCCCAGATGGCCACCGGGGGTTTGGACGCGATCTCTTTGGCGCACTGCAGCGCGGCAGCCAGCATGGCCTCTTGCGTGTCGAACACCTCGTTGACCAGGCCATAGTCCAGGGCCTTGGCGGCGCTCAGGCGGCGGCCGGTGTAGGCCAGTTCTTTGACCACACCCAGCGGAATGAGCTTGGGCAGGCGCTGCAGCGTGCCCACGTCGGCCACCATGCCGATGTTGATCTCCTGGATGCAGAAGAACGCATCCTGCGTGGCATAGCGGATGCAGCCTGCGGTGACCATGTCCACCGCGCCGCCGATGCAGCCGCCGTGGATGGCCATGATCACGGGGATGCGCAGGTTGTCGATGCGGGTGAAGGTGGCCTGCATGTCGGTCAGCAGGTCGAAGATGGCGGCCCGGCCTTCGGGGCTCTGGTCGTCCATCGTGATGGCGCCGCCAAAGGTCTCCAGCGCCATCCCGGCGCTGAAATGTTTGCCGGTGCTGCTGATGACCAGCGCCCGCGCCTCGCCCGCCTGGTGCAGCTGGGCCAGCACCGCGTCCAGCTCGCGCCAGAAGGTGGGATGCATGGTGTTCATGGCCTCGGGTTTGTTCAGAACCAGATGGGCCACGTGGTCAGTGATGCTGAGGGAAAAGCAGGTGAGGGTGTTCATGGGGTGCCACTGTAGACCGGTGGGTGCAGGCCCGGTCGTCGCCTGGGTGACTGGGCGTGATTTCAGGCCATTTTGGCTGCATGCGCTAGTGCATCATGCCTGGGTAGCTATCAAAAAGAGAGTGATTGGGGTTGGCGTTGTGCCGCCCGTGGGGCCGGTGGACCAGGCGCTCAGTCCCCGCCGCCACCACAACCGCCGCCGTCGCCCCCGCCATCCCCGCCGCCGTCACTGCCTGCATCCGAACTCTCGGCACCGCCAAAGTCGCCCGAGCTGCCGCTGTAGCTGCCGTCCGAAAAACTGGTGCCGCAGTAGCTGTCGCCGCCGCTGCCGCCCGCGTCGCTTTTGCGGGCAATGTCGGAGCAGTCGGGCACGTAGCTGAAGCCTCCGGCAATCGCGAACTTGGCGTCCAGTGCAAACAGCAGGGGCAGGCGGCTGGGCGCCTTGGGGTCGATGGATTCTTCCTTGCACACCCAGTACCAGCAGCGGCGCAGGCCGTCGTTGTGGCGCGCCTTGTGGCCCAGCGCCTCGGCGGGTGTGTGGTGCAAAAAGAAACCCAGTGCGTTCTGGCACCACAGTTTGTACGCCTGCGTGTGCAGGATGAATTCGTGCCACAGCGCATCGACCGCCTTGGAGGGCATGGCCACAAACTGCTGGTTGCTGCGCAGGCAGGCCATGAAGAACTGGCGAAGGCCGCGTTCCACCAGCTCACAGTCGCGGGTGCTCAGGTGGGGGTAGGTTTCGCGCAGCTTGCGCTGCAGAAAGCGGGGCAGGGGAGCCTCGCGGATGTAGCGCTGGCGCACTGCGTTGGTCCACTGGATCACCAGCGCCGTGAATATCACGGTGGCAATGAAGTACAGAACCCAGGGCCAGCGCAGGCGCCAGGCGCCTGCAAAGATCCCGAGGATGGCTGCCACCCACACCCCAATGGCCAGCAGCATGACCTTGCCGCCCCAGCGCAGCAGAACGTTTTCAATGCGTGTCATCGTCCCTCCTTCTTTTTGTTGTTGTGTATGGCGATTTCACGGCGGTCATGTGACTGATTTGTGACGAATTGCGCAGTGTCGCCAAACAGTCACAGGCGCTTGGGGGTGCGCTTTGGCAGGGGAGGCAAGCCGCCAGGGGCGCAGGCGTGTTGTGGCGCCCGTCTATGACGCCGGGCGCCGTCCCAACGGCGTCAGCGGCGCTTGCTGCCGCCGCCAAAGATGCCGCCGAGCACGCCCCGCAAAATCTCCTTGCCGATCGTGGTGCCCATGGTGCGCACGGCGGACTTGGCCATGGTCTGCGCCAGGCCGTCGCGTTTGCCGCCGCGCGGGCCGGTGCTGCCAAACAGCACGTCGTTCAGCCCACCCAGCAGGCCGCCGCCTTCTTCGGCGGGCGCACCGGTGGCCACCTTGCCGTTGCCCCCGCCCGCTGCGTTACCCGCCTGCCCGCCGGCTTCGGCGGCGCGGCCCTTGAGTTTTTCGTAGGCCGACTCGCGGTCCACCGCCTTTTCATACACACCCGCGACCAGAGAACTGGCCATCAGGGCCTGGCGCTGCTGCGGGGTGATGGGGCCCAACTGGCTGCCGGGAGGCAATACAAACACGCGCTCGGTCACGCTGGGGCGGCCCTTGGCGTCCAGAAAGCTCACCAGCGCCTCGCCCACGGCCAGCTCGGTGATGGCGGTTTCAATGTCCAGCCCCGGTTTCTGCCGCATGGTGGTGGCCGTGGCCTTCACGGCCTTTTGGTCGCGGGGGGTGAAGGCGCGCAGCGCGTGCTGCACGCGGTTGCCCAGCTGCGCCAGCACGCTATCGGGGATGTCGAGCGGGTTCTGCGTGACAAAGTACACGCCCACGCCCTTGGAGCGCACCAGGCGCACCACCAGCTCAATGCGCTCAATGAGCACCTTGGGCGCTTCGTTGAACAGCAAGTGGGCTTCGTCGAAGAAGAACACCAGTTTGGGCTGCTCGGGGTCGCCGATCTCAGGCAGCTGCTCGAACAGCTCGGACAGCATCCACAAGAGGAAGGTGGCATACAGGCGCGGCGAATTCATGAGCTTGTCGGCCGCCAGGATGTTCACCACGCCATGGCCGTCCACGGTCTGCATGAAGTCCTGGATGTTGAGCATGGGCTCGCCGAAGAACTGCGTGCCGCCTTGCTGCTCGATCTGCAGCAGGCCGCGCTGGATGGCGCCCACGCTGGCGGCACTCACGTTGCCGTACTCGGTGGTGAAGTCCTTGGCGTTGTCGCCCACATATTGCAGCATGGCGCGCAGGTCCTTCAGGTCCAGCAGCAGCAGGCCGTTGTCATCGGCAATCTTGAACACCAGGTTGAGCACGCCCAGCTGGGTTTCGTTCAGGTTGAGCATGCGGCCCAGCAGCAGCGGGCCCATGTCGGAGATGGTGGCGCGCACGGGGTGGCCCTGTTCGCCAAACACATCCCACAGCGTGGTGGGGCAGGCCAGGGGCGTGGGCAGGTCCAGGCCCCGCTCCTTGAGTACGCCGGCCAGCTTGTCGCCAATCTTGCCGGGCTGGCTGGCGCCCGTGAGATCGCCCTTCACATCGGCCATGAATACTGGCACGCCGATGCGCGAGAAGTTCTCAGCCAGGGTCTGCAGGGTGACGGTCTTGCCCGTGCCGGTGGCTCCGGTGATGAGCCCGTGGCGGTTGGCCAGGCCGGGAAGCAGGTGGCATTCAATCGTGTCGTGCTTGGCAATCAGCAGGGGTTCGGCCATTTCGGGTTTCCTCGGGGGTACGGGTTCGGCAAAAAGTAAAATCCACCGACTAGATTAAATCAATACAAAAGGACTTCTCGTGGCAGGACACAGTAAATGGGCGAATATCCAGCACCGCAAAGGGCGCCAGGATGAAAAACGCGGCAAGATCTGGACCCGCATCATTCGTGAAATCACTGTGGCCGCCCGTGCCGGTGGCGGCGACCTGTCAGCCAACCCCCGCCTGCGCCTGGCGGTGGACAAGGCCAAGGCGGCCAACATGCCCGCCGACCGCATCAAGTACAACATCGACAAGGCCACGGGCAACGCCGAAGGCCTGACCTACGAAGAAATCCGCTACGAAGGCTATGGCATTGGCGGCGCAGCCATCATGATCGACACCATGACCGACAACCGCGTGCGCACCGTGGCCGAAGTGCGCCACGCGTTCAGCAAGCATGGAGGCAACATGGGCACCGAAGGCTCGGTGGTGTTCCAGTTCAAGCACTGCGGCCAGCTGATTTTTGCCCCCGGCACCAGCGAAGACAAGGTGATGGAAGTGGCGCTGGAGGCAGGCGCTGAAGACGTGGTGACCGACGAAGACGGCGCGGTGGAGGTGCTGACCGCCCCAGCCGACTTTGAAGCGGTAAAGAAC
The DNA here is from genome assembly GCF_007993815.1 of Acidovorax delafieldii. Taxonomy (GTDB): domain Bacteria; phylum Pseudomonadota; class Gammaproteobacteria; order Burkholderiales; family Burkholderiaceae_C; genus Acidovorax; species Acidovorax delafieldii. The sequence goes on along the minus strand of NZ_VJWE01000012.1, from coordinate 466,421 downwards.
GCGCTGGAGGCCGCAGGCCTGACGGCCGAAGTGGCGGGCGTGACCATGCGGCCCGAAAACACGATCGAGCTGACCGGCGAAGACGCCGCCAAGATGCAGAAGCTGCTGGATGTGCTGGAAGACCTGGACGACACCCAGGAGGTCTACCACAACGCGGCGCTGTGACTCTGCGCCAGTGGGGCACCGCTTTTTTCTTGCCCTGACTTGTTTTCCGACTGATATTCCCCCGAGTCCCGTCCAACAGCGCAGCGCTGTGGGCAGGGTTCACCAAAGGTTCCTATGAAAGTACTTGTGATTGGTGGCGGCGGCCGTGAACACGCGATGGCGTGGAAACTGAGCCAGTCCCCCAAGGTGACCAAGGTGTTTGTGGCACCCGGCAACGGTGGCACGGCCCTGAACCCCAAGCTCGAAAACGTGGCGATCTCCGACGTGCGCGAACTGCGCGCGTGGGCCCAGGCCGAGAAGATCGCATTGACGGTGGTCGGCCCCGAGGCCCCACTGGCGGCTGGCGTGGTCGATGAGTTCCGTGCCAACGGCCTGCGCATCTTCGGCCCCACCAAGGCGGCAGCACAGCTCGAAAGCTCCAAGGCCTTCTCTAAGGCCTTCATGCGCCGCCATGGCATCCCCACGGCCGACTACGACACCTTCACCGACCCGGTCGCCGCCCACGCGTTTGTGGACCGGCTGGGTGCACCCATCGTCATCAAGGCCGACGGCCTGGCAGCGGGCAAGGGCGTCGTCGTGGCGATGACGCTTCAGGAAGCACATGACGCCGTGGACTTCATGCTGGTGGACAACAAATACGGCGTGACGCACAACGAAGGCGGCGCGCGGGTCGTGATCGAGGAGTTCCTCGAAGGCGAGGAAGCCAGCTTCATCGTGCTGTGCGACGGCAAGAACGTGCTGGCCCTGGCCACCAGCCAGGACCACAAGCGCCTGAAGGACGGCGATGAAGGCCCCAACACCGGCGGCATGGGTGCTTACTCGCCCGCGCCCGTGGTCACGGCCGATGTGCATGCCCGCGCCATGCGCGAGATCATCCTGCCCACGATCCGTGGCATGGAAAAGGACGGCATTCCTTACACCGGCTTTTTGTATGCGGGCCTGATGATCGACGCCAAGGGCCAGCCCAAGACGCTCGAATTCAACTGCCGCATGGGCGACCCCGAGACGCAACCCATCCTCATGCGCCTGAAAAGCGATTTCAGCGATGTGATGGCCGCTGCCGCTGACGGCAAGCTCGACCAGATGGAGCTGCAATGGGACCGCCGCACCGCGCTGGGCGTGGTCATGGCCGCCCATGGCTACCCGGAGAATCCGCGCAAGGGTGACCCCATCACTGGCCTGCCGGCTGAGGCGGACGATGCCGTGGTGTTCCATGCGGGCACGCAGCTGAAGGATGGTGTGGTCAGCGTGACCGGTGGCCGGGTGTTGTGTGTGACGGTGCTGGCCGACAGCGTCAAGCAGGCGCAGCAGCGTGCGTATGACGTGGCACGCGGCATCCAGTTTGATGGCGCGCAGTACCGCCGCGACATTGGCTTCCGTGCCCTGAAGAGCTGATGGCAGACGCTCAGACCTTGAACTCCTCCGACACGGTGACCCGCGTGCGCGGCTACTTGGTGGGCCTTCAGGCCCGCATCACCGATGCGCTGGAAGCCGTGGAAGCCGCTGAAGGCGAGGGCGGCGCACGCTTTCTGGCCGATGCCTGGAGCAAGCCGCCCGGCGAGCCGCTGCAGGGTGACGGCATCACCAAGATCATGGAAGGCGGCCGCGTGTTCGAGCGCGCGGGTTGCGGCTTCAGCCACGTACGCGGCCCGCAGCTGCCGCCTTCGGCCACGCAGCACCGGCCCGAGCTGGCGGGTGCGCCGTTCGAGGCCATGGGCGTGTCGCTGGTGTTCCACCCGCGCAACCCGTATGTGCCCACGGTGCACATGAACGTGCGCATGATCGCCGCCGGCCACCCCGGTCAGGCGCCCACCTGCTGGTTTGGCGGCGGCATGGACCTCACGCCTTACTACGGGTTTGAAGAGGATGCGGTGCACTTTCACCGCACCTGCCGCGATGCGCTCAGCGCCTTTGGCGACGACAAGTACCCCCGCTTCAAGCAATGGTGCGACGAGTACTTTTATCTCAAGCATCGCAGCGAGCAGCGCGGCGTGGGCGGCGTGTTCTATGACGATTTCTCGGAGCTGGGCTTTGAACAAAGCCTGGCGATGACGCAGTCGGTGGGCGATGCCTTTCTGGGCGCCTACCTGCCCATCGTCGAGAAACGTCGGGGCATGCCCTACGGCGAGCGCGAACGCGACTTCCAGCTGTATCGCCGGGGCCGCTATGTCGAGTTCAACCTGGTGTGGGATCGGGGTACACACTTTGGCCTGCAGTCGGGCGGGCGAACCGAGTCCATTTTGCTGTCCATGCCGCCGCTCGTGTCTTGGTCTTACCAGCGCTCTGACGCAGCCGATTCGGCCGAAGCCGACCTCACGCAGCGCTTTTTGGTGCGGCGCGACTGGCTGACTGAAGGCCTTGGCGCAGCGCAGTCAATGGCCTGAAAAACACAAAAGCTATAATTTCAATAGCTGCCAGCGCTTTTCACATGAGCGCAAGAGGTCAAAATCACCTCATATTGCTGCAGCGCTCCAGCACAACACCCGCGCAACACTCAAGGCCCAGCCCGCTGGCTGCGCGATGCGTTGCACGCTATATTGATTCCATTCCCTCTCTATTCACCGCCTGATGACCACCTCCACCAAATCGGAAACCGCTGCCAAAAAAGACGTCACCAAACTCCAGCGCGCCATTGTTGATGGCCTGGAAGACGTCAAGGCGCAAGACATCCAGGTCTTCAACACCGAGCATCTCTCGCCGCTGTTTGAACGGGTGATCGTGGCATCGGGCACCTCCAACCGCCAGACCAAGGCCCTGGCCGCCAGCGTACGCGACGCGGTCAAGGAGGCTGGGTTCTCCAAGCCCCGCATCGAAGGCGAAGACAACGGCGAATGGATCATCGTGGACTGTGGCGCGGCTGTGGCTCACATCATGCAACCGGCCATCCGCCAGTACTACCGCCTGGAAGAGCTGTGGGGCGACACCCCCGTGCGCCTGAAGCTCGGCGCAGCCAAGCCGGTGTCCAGCGCGGCCACAGAGTTGGCCGAGAAGAAGTCGGCCCAGAAGGCGGCCAAGTCGGACGCCAAGGCGGCAGGCAAGGCGCCCGCCAAGAAGGCGGCGGCCCCCACCGTAGCCGCCCGTTCGGGCAAGGCCACCGTCAAGGCAGTCGCCAAGACCGCTGCGAAGACTGCTGCCAAAACAGCCCCCAAGCCCGCTGCAAAAACTGCGGCCAAGGCTGCACCTGCCAAATCGGCTGCCAAGACAAGCACCGCCAAGCCAGCCAGCAAGACCACTGGCGCAGTTGCCACCAAGAAGCCCGCAGCCACCAAGACCCCTGTCAAGACGGTGGTGGTCAAGCCCGGTGGCGCCAAGAAGCCTGCGGCCAAGAAGTCGCCAGCTGCCAAGTCCCCTGCGCGCGCAGCTGCCAAGCCAGCCTCCGCATCGGGCTCCAAGCCCGCGGCCAAGAAGGCACCTGCTCGCAGCAAGGGCTGATCCGTTTTAGCTGCCGCGCGCTCCATCGCTTGCGCGCGGCAGCGGTGACTCCCTCACGCATCCAGGTTGATCCATGAAGCTGCTGATAGTGGCGGTCGGTCAGCGGGTGCCCGACTGGGCGCAGACCGCGTACGACGATTACGCCAAACGTTTTCCACCTGAACTCAAGGTCGAGCTCAAGGCCGTCAAGACCGAGCCGCGCGGCTCCAAGACGCTGGAGACGCTCTATGCCGCCGAGCGCGAGCGCATCGAAGCCGCCATTCCGCGTGGCACGCGCGTGGTGGCACTGGACGAGCGCGGTACCAACCTCACCACCAAGGCCCTGGCCGAACGGCTCAAGGGCTGGCAACTGGGCGGTGACGATGTGGCATTGGTCATCGGTGGCCCCGACGGGCTGGACCCCGCCTTTCGCCAGGCCGCGCACGAACGCATTCGCCTGTCCGACCTCACCCTTCCCCACGCCATGGTGCGGGTGTTGCTCATCGAGCAGCTGTACCGCGCCTGGTCGGTGAACGCCGGGCATCCTTACCATCGTGAATGAAGCAGACCCTTTGTGATGATGGTCTGTGCTACTCCTGTTTTCATAGCTGCTAGCGCTTGATGAATAAGCGTATGGGATGTCCTGCATCACTCCCCGCGGTCTGTGATAGCGCGGCCTCGGGCAGTCCGCTGCGTTGCTTTTCTTGCCAATAGCCCGGCTATTGGCTGCAAAAAGACGCCTTGCGGCCTATCCCGATCCGCACTACCACCGACTTGCGAGGGTGATGCAGGACATCCCTAGCCGATTTTTATTCACAATCCGTTCATGCCCGACTTCATCTACCTCGCCTCCCAGAGCCCGCGCCGCCGCCAGTTGCTGGAACAGTTGGGCGTGCGCCACGAACTGCTGCTGCCCAACGTGGATGGCGATGAGCCCGAAGACGCTGAAGCCATCGAGGTGGTGCTGCCTGGCGAAGCGCCCACAGCGTACGTGGAGCGCGTGACGGCGCTCAAGCTCGACGCGGCCGTGGCCCGGCGTGCACGGCGCCAGTTACCGGATGCGCCCATCCTGTGTTCCGATACCACCGTGGCCCTGGGCCGCACCATCTACGGCAAGCCAGACGATGCCGCCCATGCGACGCGCATGCTCACCGAGCTGGCAGGGCACGAGCACCGCGTGCTGACCGCCGTGGCTCTGCAGGTAGGCACCAAACGGCTGACGGCCCTGTCGGTATCGCGCGTCACTTTCGCGCCCATGGCACCTGCGCAGATCGAGGCGTATGTGGCTACGGGCGAGCCGCTGGGCAAGGCAGGCGCCTACGGCATCCAGGGCCGGGCGGCGGCTTATGTGGAGCACCTGGCGGGCAGCTATTCGGGCATCATGGGGCTGCCGATGCACGAGACCGCGCAGCTGCTGCGCGCAGCGGGCTTTGCGATCTGAGCGACGCCAACCAAAGACAACAACAACGCCATGCAACAAGACATCCTGATCAATTGGTCCCCCCAGGAAACCCGGGTGGCCGTGGTGGAGCACGGCGCCGTGCAGGAGCTGCACATCGAGCGTACGCTGGAGCGCGGTCTGGTCGGCAATGTCTATCTGGGCAAGGTCTCGCGCGTGCTGCCAGGCATGCAGTCGGCCTTCATCGACATCGGGCTGGAGCGTGCCGCCTTCTTGCACGTGGCTGACGTGTGGCAGCGCCAGCCCGATGGCGAGCCGCCCGCATTTGCCCGCAAGAACGAGCCGCAGGTACCGATCGAAAAGCAGGTGTTCGAGGGCCAGGCGCTCATGGTGCAGGTCATCAAGGACCCGATTGGCACCAAGGGCGCGCGGTTGTCCACGCAGATCAGCATTGCCGGTCGCCTGCTGGTGTTTTTGCCGCAGGACGACCATGTGGGCGTGTCGCAGAAGATCCCGCCCGCCGAGCGCGATGCGCTGCGCGCGCGGCTGCAGGCGCTGGTAGGCGACAAATCCACGGGCGGTGGCGGCGGCTTCATTCTGCGCACCAACGGCGAAGATTCCACCGATGCCGAGCTGGCCGAAGACATCGCCTACCTGCGCAAGACCTGGGCGCGCATCAAGGAGGCATCGCTCAAGCTGCCCGCCATGTCGCTGTTGCACCAGGACCTGGACCTGCTGCAGCGCGTGCTGCGCGATCTGGTGGGCGACCACACGCAGACCATCCGCCTGGATTCGATGGAGCAGTTCCAGCGCCTGCGCGCGTTCGGACAGGAGTTCATGCCCGCAGCCGCTGGCAAGCTGCAGCACTACAAGGGCGAGCGGCCCATTTTTGACCTGTACTCCATCGATGAGGAAGTTGCCAAGGCCCTGGGCCGCCGGGTCGATTTGAAATCGGGTGGTTACCTCATCGTGGACCAGACCGAGGCGCTCACAACCATCGACGTGAACACCGGCGGCTACGTGGGGGCGCGCAATTTTGACGACACCATCTTCAAGACCAACCTGGAGGCCGCGCAAGCCATTGCGCGCCAGCTGCGTCTGCGCAACCTGGGCGGCATCATCATCGTGGACTTCATCGACATGGTGCGGGACGACCACCAGCAGGCCGTGCTGTCGGAGTTCAAAAAGCAGCTGGCCCGCGACAGGGTCAAGACCATGTCATCTGGCACCTTCTCGCAACTGGGTCTGGTGGAGATGACGCGCAAGCGCACCCGCGAATCACTGGCACACATGCTGTGCGAGCCCTGCGAGGTGTGCCAGGGCAAGGGCAGCGTAAAAACCGCGCGCAGCGTGTGCTACGACATCCTGCGCGAGATCCTGCGCGAAGCCCGCCAATTCAACCCGCGTGAGTTCCGCGTGGTGGCGTCCGCGCGGGTGGTGGAGCTGTTCCTGGACGAAGAAAGCCAGCACCTGGCCGGCCTCTCGGACTTCATCAAAAAGCCCATCTCGCTGCAGGCCGAAAGCGCGATGGGGCAGGAGCAGTACGACATCGTGTTGCTGTAGCAGCAGCGTTGATCAACTGCGCGTTCAGAGGCTGAGAGTTTTTTAGCCGAGCCCGAAAGGCGCGCGAAAACGCCTCGGATCGAGGCGCAAAGCACAGCCATAGCTCGGGCTATGGCGAGCATTTGCAACGAAGAGCCGGGGCTTTTTGGCGTGCAAGGCGGGCGTGGATAAAAGACTCTCAGCCTCTCAGGCCTCGATTTGCATCGCAGGGCGCGCCTGCACCCGCGCCAGCCAGGCCTGCACATGCGGGTGTGCATTGACGGGTGCACCCAGGTACACGCTGTAGCCCAGCACCGAGCCCACCACCAGATCCACCAGCGAATAGTCCGCGCCCAGCATCCAGGGCTGGGCGGCCAGGCGGGCATCCAGCAGGGTGAGCAGGTCGTTCAGCCCCGCTGTGGCTGCCTGTGCATGGGCAGGGCTGCGCAGCGCCTCTTCGCCCTGAGTGGCCAACTGCAGGCGCACCAGCACCGTGCCATAGGTCACGTACGCCCAGGTGCACCACGACAGCGCCTGCAGCGCCTCGGGCGTGCCGGCGGCAGGCCACAGGCCACGCTCGATGCCGTAGCGGTGGCCCAGCCACAGGTGGATGGCCAGGGCCTCGAACATGGGCGCACCGTCCACCGTCAGCGTGGGGACCTTGCCGTTGGGGTTCAGGGCGAGATATTCGGGGCGGCGCTGCTCGCCGGTGCGGATGTCGATCTTCACGCGCTCGTGGGGCACGCACAGCTCGGTGAGTGCGCAGGCAATCGGGGTGGCGCTGGACATGGGGTGCCAGTAAAGGACGATGGACATGGAAAACTCCTTGGTCGTGATGGAAGAAAAGGTGGAGTCACTGTAAGAACCATTGCGGACAATTTCAGTCCTCGATTCAACGTACAGTGGCGGCATGCTCAGTTCTTCCACACGCCTGTTGCGCCTGCTGTCCCTGTTGCAAACCCGCAGCCACTGGATGGGCCCCGAGCTGGCCGAGCGGCTGGAAGTGCATCCGCGCACGCTGCGGCGCGACATCGACCGCCTGCGCCAGCTGGGCTACCCGGTGCAGGCCAGCAGTGGCGTGGCGGGCGGCTATGCCTTTCGCGCGGGGCAGGCGTTGCCCCCGTTGCTGCTCGACGATGAAGAAGCCCTGGCTGTATCGATTGCGCTGCGCACCGCCACTGCGGGAGCCGTGGGCGGCATTGAAGAGCCCGCCTTGCGTGCCTTGGTGAAACTGGAGCAGGTCATGCCCCTGCGGCTGCGTGAGCAGGTGGACGCGTTGCGCTCCACCATCCTGCCGCTGGACCGCACCGGGCCCGTGGTGGAGGCCACGTTGCTGGCCACGCTGGCATCTGCCTGCCGCGACCAGTTGCGGCTTGGCTTCTCGTACGAAGACGGCAAGGGGCGCGCTACCCAGCGCTCGGTGGAGCCACAGGGCGTGGTGCACACCGGCATGCGCTGGTACCTGGTGGCGTGGGACTGCGACCGTGGCGACTGGCGCACCTTTCGCATCGACCGCATGGTGGCAAAGCCCGAAGTCGGCGCGCATTTTCCGCCGCGCCCCGGGCCGGACGGCGGCGACCTCAAGGCGTATGTGTCCCGCTCCATCACTACAGCGCCGCACCCCGACCAGGCGCGGGTGGTGCTGCATGCACCTTATGCAGAAATGGCGCGGCGCATTCCGCAGTCGGCCGGTGTGGTCACGACGCTGGCCGATGGGCAGCAGTGCCAGCTGGAATGCGCGGCCAGCGATGCGCTGGTGTTCTGGCTCATGGCGCTGGATGTGGAGTTTGAGGTACTGGCGCCCGCGTCGCTGCAGGAGCGGCTGCGCGTGGCGGGGGAGCGTGCGTTGCGTTGCACTGGTGCACGCAGTTCGTGAGTTGGCGTCAAGGTACGAACCGGTACCCGATACCCGCCTCAGTCCGCAAGTGCCGGGGCATGGAGGCGTTGTCCTCCACCTTCTTGCGCAGGTTGGCCATGTGCACGCGCACGTAGTGCGTGTCTTCAGCATGGCCTGGGCCCCACACGGCTTTGAGCAGCTGGGCGTGGGTGATGACGCGGTCGGGCTGGGAGGCCAGGTAGGTGAGCAGCTTGTATTCGATGGGCGTGAGGTGCAGGGTCTCGCTGCCATCGCCTTCGCCATTGCTTTGCGTGCGGCGCTCCACCGTACGGCGGGCAAGGTCTACGGTGATGGGGCCGAACTGGATGACGGGTGTGGCTTCGGCGCCGGATGTCCTTTGGCTGCGCCGCAGCTGCGCGCGCACGCGGGCCATCAGCTCGCCCGAGCCAAAGGGTTTGACCAGGTAGTCGTCGGCGCCGGCATCCAGCGCCGCGATCTTGCTTGCCTCGGCGCTGCGGGCCGAGAGCACGATGATGGGCATGGCCGACCAGGTGCGCAGGTCTCGGATCAAATCGACGCCATCCCCATCGGGCAGGCCCAGGTCCAGCACCACCAGGTCGGGGCGGCGGGTACCGGCCTCGATCAGGCCGCGCTGCAGGGTCGCGGCCTCGTGCACGGTGTGGCCTTCGGTCTCCAGCGTCAGGCGCACAAAGCGGCGGATATCGGCTTCGTCTTCAACGATGAGGATGTGCGTGGGCAGGTCGGTCATGGCATGGCATGGATGCAAAGGTGTCAGGCGTCGGCGTCATCGCCCAGGTCGGTGGGCGGTGTGCCGCGTGGCAGCAGCAGCGTAAAGCGCGCACCTGCAGGCTGGCCCTGTGCGTTGTGGATCGTATCGCCCCGGATGCTGCCGCCATGCGCCTGCACGATGGCGCGGCAGATGGCCAGCCCCAGGCCCACACCGGGCGTCGCGCTCTCGCGGGCGCCGCGCTCGAACTTTTCAAACAGCAACTCTTCGCGGCCTTTGGGCAGGCCGGGGCCTTCATCGGTGATGCTCAAGGCCACGACATCGCTTTGGGGCTGCGCGCTGATGTGGATGGTCGTGCTGGCGGGGGTGTACTTGGCGGCGTTTTCCAGCAGGTTGACCAGCACGCGCTCAATCAGCACGGCATCGATCTGCAGCAGCGGCAGGTCGTCGGGTAGAGTCACTTCGACCCGGTGCGCCGCGATGGCGGGGGCGCTGGCGGCCAGGGCGCTGCCCACCACTTCTTCCAGCGGCTGCCAGGCTTTGTTGAGTTGCACGGCCCCAGCCTCCAGGCGGGCCATGTCCAGCAGGTTGTTGACCAGTGCGCTCATGCGCTGGGCCGATTGCTGGATGGCCCCGGTCAACTCTTGTTGATGGGCAGGCAGGGGCGGCTGCACCATGGCCAGTGATTCGGCCAGGCCGACCAGTGAGGCCAGCGGAGTGCGCAGGTCGTGCGAGATGGCCGAGAGCAGCGAGTTGCGCAGCCGCTCGGACTCGATCTGCACGGTGCTCTTTTGCGCCACGTCGATGTAGTGGATGCGTTCGAGCGAAATGGCCAGCAGCGAGGCGCAGGTCTGCAGCAGGCGGCGCGGTTCTACGCCTGGCACCTGCCCGTGGGGCATGGCCACCACCAGCACGCCACGGATGCGCATGGGCGCCTTGAGCGGCAGCACCAGCGTGGGGCTGGAGTGCAAGGTGTCGGTGCCCCGGCCTGCGGGCTCGCCGCGCTCGAATGCCCATTGCGCCACGGCCATGTCCACGGGGGCGGTGCCTCCGGGCAGCACCTGCAGGCGGTTGTCATCGTCAGCCACCACCAGCGTGCTGCCTGCGCTGAACTCGCCCGTGATAAAGCGTGCGCCAATCTCGGCCACCTGCTCGGGCAGCAGGGCGGCAGACAGGTCACGCGCCATGTCGTACAGGCTGCGCACGCGGTGTTCGCGGTCGGTGGCGGCCTCGGCCTGCACCTTGAGCCCGGCGGTGAGCTGGCCCACCACCAGGGCCACCACCAGCATCACCGCAAAGGTGACGACGTACTGCGCGTCGCTCACCGCAAAGTTGAAGCGGGGCGGCACAAAGAAGAAGTCAAAAAACCCCACGCCCAGGAACGCCGCCATGATGGCCGGGCCGCGACGAAAGCGCAGCGCCACCCCCACCACCACCAGCAAAAACAGCATGACGATGTTGGTCAGCTCCAGCACGTTGGCCAGCGGTGTGGCAATGACGGCGGCAATGCAGCAGGCCAGGGCGGCGGCGATGTAGCCGGGCCAGAATGCAGCGCGGGGGGCTGCGGTGCTGGTGCGGGGGGCTTTCCGGTCTGTGGCGGCGTCCCGGCCAGGCAGTGTGCCCACCTGCAACAGGTCCAGGTCGCTGGCACTTTGTCCGATCTGCTCGGCCAGCGTGGCCTGCCACGGCCAGCGCCGGGTGCTGCGCCCCATGACCACACGCACCAAGTTGTGTTCGCGCGCATAGCGCACCAGGGCCTGGGCGGGCTGGGCTGCGGGCAGCACGGCGCAGGCGGCGGCGCCCAGTTGCTGCGCGATCTTCAGCGTGCGCTCCACCTGCGGGTGCAGGGTGGCCGACTGGCCTTGCTGCTCGGGCGTTTCCACATGCACGGCGTGCCACGGCAGGTCGAGCTGGGCGGCCAGGCGGGCGCAGCTGCGCACCACCTTTTCGGCGTTGTCGCCCGTGCCCACGCAGGCCAGCAGGGCCTCGCGGTTGGGCCACACGGTCTCTGGCGTGGTGGTGCTGGCGCGGCGGTAGGCGCGCATTTCGTCGTCCACGCGGTCGGCGGTGCGGCGCAGGGCCAGCTCACGCAGGGCCAGCAAGTTGCCTTTGCGAAAGAAGTTGGCAGCGGCGCGCTCTGCCTGCTGGGGCAGGTAGACCTTGCCGGCTTTGAGGCGCGCCAGCAGCTCGTCGGGCGGCAGGTCCACCACCACCACTTCGTCGGCAGCGTCAAAAAACTGGTCGGGCACCGTCTCCCACACGCGGATGCCGGTGATGCCGCTGACGATGTCGTTCAGGCTCTCCAGGTGCTGCACGTTCATGGTGGACCACACGTCGATGCCTGCGGCCAGCAGTTCCTCGGCGTCTTGCCAGCGTTTGGGGTGGCGCGATCCGGCCACATTGCTGTGGGCCAGCTCGTCCAGCAGCACCAGGCCCTCGGGGTTCGCAGCGCCCCAGGCCAGGGCGGCGTCCAGGTCAAACTCGGGCAGGGTGCGGTCTTTGTAGGGCAGGGCGCGCAGCGGCAGGCGCGGCAGGTGTGCGGTCAGCGCCTCGGTGTCGGTGCGGCCATGCGTTTCGACCACGCCGATGGTGACGGGCAGGCCCTGCGCCTGTGCCGCCCGGGCGGCGGACAGCATGGCAAAGGTCTTGCCCACCCCGGCGCAGGCGCCAAAAAACACCTTGAGCCGCCCGCGCTGCTGCTGGGCCTGCTCTTGCTGGATGCGCTGCAGCAGCGCGTCGGGGTCGGGGCGATCCTGCATGGGCACAGTGTATCCACCAATTTGATGTCGAATAGGCCTCAAGCGCTAGTATCAATTGCGCTGATAGCTATTTATTTGATAGCGAATCGAGTGCCCGATTCAAGGCCAAAACGTTCACACGCGGCTCACCCAGCAGGCCCAGCCAGGGGGTGTCGGTGTGCTGCTGCACCAAGGCTTGCACTTGTCCCACGGGCAGGCCTCTGGCGCGGGCCACGCGTTCGCTCTGGTAGGCGGCGGCTGCCGGGCTGATGTGTGGGTCCAGCCCGCTGGCCGACGCGGTGACCAGGTCCACGGGCACGGGGCGGGTGTTGCCCGGGTCGGCGGCACGGAGCGCTTCAATGCGCGCCTTGACGGTATCGGTCAACGCCGGGTTGGTGGGGCCCAGATTGGAGCCGCCCGAGGCCGATGCGTTGTAGGGCATGGGCGCTGTGGCCGATGGGCGGCCCCAGAAGTGGCCAGGCTCGGTGAACGACTGGCCGATCAGCTCGGAGCCCACTGCCTTGCCACCCTGGGTGATGAGGCTGCCGTTGGCCTGGTGCGGGAAGGCCGTTTGTGCGACACCGGTCACGGCCAGCGGGTAGAGCAGGCCGGTGACGATGGACAGCACGACGAACAGCGTGAGGGCAGGGCGCAGTAGGCCGCCTGGGCTGGCGGGCACGTCGTCGCGGGGGATACGGATAGGCATACGATTTTCCTTGTCAGTGATTCGGGGAGCTGCGTTTAGGAATGGGAAGAGCTCAGGTCAGACCTGCGGCCGCCAGCACCATGTCAATCAGCTTGATGCCAATGAACGGCACCACCATGCCCCCCAGCCCATAAATGGCCAGGTTGCGGCGCAGCAGCGCGGCGGCACCCACTGCGCGGTAAGCCACGCCCTTCAAGGCCAGCGGGATCAAAAATATGATGATCAGAGCGTTGAACACCACGGCGGACAGGATGGCCGACGAGGGGCTGGCCAGGTGCATGAAGTTGAGCGCCGACAGCTGCGGGTAGGTGGTGACAAACGCCGCCGGGATGATGGCGAAGTACTTGGCGATGTCGTTGGCAATGCTGAAGGTGGTGAGCGAGCCGCGCGTCATCAGCATCTGCTTGCCGGTCTCCACGATCTCGATGAGCTTGGTGGGGTTGCTGTCCAGGTCCACCATGTTGCCCGCCTCCTTGGCGGCCTGGGTGCCGGTGTTCATGGCCACGGCCACGTCGGCCTGGGCCAGGGCGGGCGCGTCGTTGGTGCCGTCGCCGGTCATGGCCACCAGTTGCCCGGCCGCCTGGTAGCTGCGGATGAGCTGCAGCTTGGCCTCGGGCGTGGCCTCGGCCAGGAAGTCGTCCACGCCCGCCTCTGCCGCAATCGCGGCGGCCGTCAGGCGGTTGTCGCCCGTCACCATCACGGTCTTGATGCCCATGCGGCGCAGCTCGGCGAAGCGCTCCTTGATGCCGCCCTTGACCACGTCTTTGAGCTCCACCACGCCCAGCACGTGGGCACCATCGGCCACCACCAGCGGGGTGCTGCCACGGCGCGATACATCGTCCACCGCCGTCTGCACGGCGGTAGGAAAGCGCCCGCCCAGGGCCTCCACATGCTTGCGGATGGCATCGGCCGCGCCCTTGCGCAGCAAGCGAGGGCCGGGCAAGTCCACCCCGCTCATGCGGGTTTGCGCCGTAAAGGGCACAAACACCGCCTGCAGGCTGGAAAGGTCACGTTCGCGCAGATTGAACTTCTGCTTGGCCAGCACCACGATGCTGCGGCCTTCGGGGGTTTCGTCGGCCAGCGATGCGAGCTGGGCGGCATCGGCCAATGCGGCATCGGTCACACCTGGCGCAGACACGAACTGGCTGGCCTGCCGGTTGCCCAGGGTGATGGTGCCGGTCTTGTCCAGTAGCAGCACGTCCACGTCGCCTGCGGCCTCCACCGCGCGGCCCGAGGTGGCAATCACATTGGCCTGCATCATGCGGCTCATGCCCGCCACGCCGATGGCGCTGAGCAAGCCTGCAATCGTGGTGGGGATCAGGCACACCAGCAGCGCCACCAGCACCACCAGGCTCACAGGCTCGCCCGCGCCGCTGGCCTGCACGCTGAACAGCGAGAACGGCAGCAGCGTGACCACCACGCCCAGGAACACGATGGTCAGCGCCACCAGCAGGATGGTCAGCGCGATCTCGTTGGGTGTCTTGTGGCGCTTGGCGTTCTCCACCATGGCGATCATGCGGTCGACAAAGGTCTCGCCGGGGTTCACGGCCACGCGCACCACGATCCAGTCGGACAACACGCGGGTGCCGCCGGTCACGGCCGAGAAGTCTCCGCCCGATTCGCGGATCACCGGGGCCGATTCGCCGGTGATGGCGCTCTCGTCCACCGAGGCCACGCCGTCGATCACCTCGCCATCGGCGGGAATGATGTCACCGGCTTCCACCAGCACCACGTCGCCCTTGCGCAGGTTGGCGGCCTCCAGCGGCAGCCAGGTCATTTCGGTGCGCGGGGTGGTGCGGTCAAACTGGCCGTCGAGTTTTTTCGCCCAGGTCTGCTTTTTGAGGCCGCGCAGCGAGGCCGCCTGGGCCTTGCTGCGGCCTTCGGCCATGGCCTCGGCGAAGTTGGCGAACAACACGGTGAACCACAGCCACAGCGCCACGGCAGCGGTGAAGCCCTCGGGCTTGCTGGCGGCCAGCGCGGTGGTGAAGGCGCTGCCCACGTACACCACAAACATCACCGGGTTGCGCCATTGCACGCGCGGGTCCAGCTTCTTGAAAGCCTCCAGCAGCGCGGGGCGTACCAGGGCGGGGTCGAACAGGGTCAATGTTTTGCGAGTCATCACAATCTCCCAGCCATTTCTTAACGGGGTGTGAGCACGAGATGCTCTACCACCGGGCCCAGCGCGAGGGCGGGCACATAGTTCAGCAAGCCCACCAGCAGCACCACGCCAGCCAGCAGCGCCACAAACAGCGGGCCGTGGGTGGGCAAGGTGCCATCGGTGGCGGTAGCGCGCTTCTTGGCGGCGAGGGACCCGGCCATGGCCAGCACCGGTACGATCACGCCAAAGCGGCCCAGCCACATGGCCACGGCCAGCAGCACGTTGTAGAAGGGGGTGTTGGCCGACAGGCCTGCGAAGGCGCTGCCGTTGTTGTTGGCGGCAGAAGACAGCGCGTACAGCACCTGGCTGAAGCCGTGTGCGCCGGGGTTGGAGAGGCCTGCGCGGCCTGCCTCGCTCATCACCGCCACGGCGGTACCGAGCAATACGAGCAACGGCGTGACCAGGATGGCGATGGAGACGAGCTTCATCTCATGTGTCTCGATCTTCTTGCCCAGGTACTCGGGTGTGCGGCCAATCATCAGCCCGGCGATGAACACCGCCATGATGGCGAACACCAGCATGCCGTACAGGCCCGAGCCGACACCGCCAAACACCACCTCGCCCATCTGCATCAGCACGAGGGGCACCATGCCGCCGAGGGGGGTGAAGCTGTCGTGCATCGCAATTACCGCGCCGCAGCTGGCCGCCGTGGTGATGACGGCGAACAGGGCCGAGGTGGCGATGCCAAAGCGCGTTTCCTTGCCTTCCATGTTGCCGCCTGCCTGCAGGCTGCTGGCCGCCTGGTCCACCCCCAGCGACGCCAGCAGCGGGTTGCCCTGCTGCTCGAACGTGGTGGTGGCGATCACGGCCACGACGAACAGCAGACTCATGGTGGCCAGGATGGTCCAGCCCTGGCGCTCGTCGCCGACCATGCGGCCGAACACCAGGCACAGCGCCGCGGGGATGAGGAAGATCGCCAGCATCTGCAACAGGTTGCTCGCGGCCGAGGGGTTCTCGAACGGGTGGGCCGAGTTGGCGTTGAAGAAGCCGCCACCGTTGGTGCCCAGCATCTTGATGGCCAACTGCGAGGCCACGGGGCCCATGGCCAGCGTCTGGGTGGTTTGTGTGGCGGGCTCGGTGACCGGAGCGCCCTGGGCGTCCAGCACCGGCTGGCCTGCGCTATCGAGCTTGGGGGCGTCGTAGTGGACAGGCTCCAGCGTCTGCACTGGCGTGTAAGGCGACAGGTTCTGGATCACGCCCTGGCCTGCAAACACCACGGCCAACACCAGCGACAGGGGCAGCAGCACCCAGAGCGTGGCGCGGGTCAGGTCGGCCCACACATTGCCAATGCTCTGCGCTGAATGCCGCGCAAACCCGCGCACCAGCGTAATGACGACGACCAGACCCGTGGCGGCAGACAGAAAGTTCTGCACCGTCAGCGCCAGCATCTGCGTGAGGTAGCTCATGGTGCTCTCGCCGCCATAGCCTTGCCAGTTGGTGTTGGTGACAAAACTGATGGCCGTGTTGAAGGCCGAATCGGGTGCCACCGCAGCCATGCCCTGCGGATTGAGCGGCAGCACGGCTTGCCAGCGCTGCAGCGCATACACGGCCACCACGCCCAGGCCGTTGAACACCAACAGGCCCAGCGCATAGCGCAGCCAGCCGGTTTCCTCATCGGGCCGCACGTCTGCCAGCCTGAACAGCGGCCCTTCCAGCCGCCGCCCGAGGGCAAAGCGTCCCGCCATCACCGTGTCGATGTAACGCGCCAGCGGCCAAGCCAGCGCCAGCAGCAGTGCCAAAAACACCGCCAATTGCAGCCAGGCACCGGTGCTCATGAAAAGTCCTCCGGCCGCAGCAACACGGCAACCAAGTACACCAAAAGCGCAGCGGCGAGCACGGCCGCCAGAATCATCCAGCCGCTGGTCATGACCGTCCCCCTTGTGCTTGGCGTTGCAGCAGCGCGCAACCCTTGGCCAAGCCATAGACGGCCAGCCAGAGCAGGCCTCCCACCGCCATCAATATCCAGTCCATAGCGTCCTCCTTGAGACATGGACCGATGCTAGGAACGGCCGCATCAAGATGGGCGCAAGAGTGCGGTGTGGGGTATCAAGATCGCATCAAGATGCGCGGGCGCCAGGCCTGGCTGGCAGAAATATGCATGGCAATTTGCTATTGAATTTATAGCTGTATGCGCATGATATTCAATCGCTACAGACCGTTTCTATTCAAAGTTTTGCCTGTAGCGCGGGTTTGCCGGTTCTCGCACTGGTTTCGGGCGTCAGCACGCTCGGCAGGTGTGGCGCACCTTGAGGTCTGTCCGTTCTCCCAATGGTTCATAAGAGAACGCTCGCATCGGCCTGAAGCAAAGGCGTGTGCAAGGTGCGATCATCCCCACCCTGCATCACGCTTCTGTTCTCCATGACCCAGGCCACACCGCTCCGTCCCAGCGCTTCCAGTCCGCTCGATTCCCTCGTCCCTCTGCTGTTTGTGGCGCTCTGGAGCACCGGCTTTATTGGCGCCAAGCTGGGGCTGCCCTATGTGGAGCCACTGACCTTTCTGGCGCTGCGGTTTGCCATTGTCATCGTGCTCATGCTCGCGGTGGTCGCCGTGGCGCATGCGCCGTGGCCGCCGTCGGGCAGGGCCTGGCTGCACATCGGGGTGTCGGGCCTGCTGGTGCATGGGGTGTACCTGGGCGGGGTGTTCATGGCCATCGGGCGCGGGCTGCCGTCGGGCATTACAGCGCTGGTGGTGGGGTTGCAGCCGCTGCTGACAGCCCTGGTGGCCGGGGCTTTGCTGGGCGAGAAGGTGCGGCCTGCCCAGTGGGCGGGCCTGGCCCTGGGCTTCACCGGCGTGGCGCTGGTGGTGGCCGGCAAGGTGGCTACCGTGCCGGCGGGTGCTTTGCTGGGCATGCTGCTGCCGGCGGTGGTCGCGCTGCTGGGCATCACGGCGGGCACGTTGTACCAGAAGCGGTTTTGCCCCTCGTTCGATTTGCGCACGGGCTCGGTCATTCAGTACCTGCCCTGTGCGGTGGCCATGGCCGCCGTCGCCTACGCCACCGAATCCATGGCCATATCGTGGACCGGCGAGTTTGTGTTTGCGCTGGGCTGGCTGGTGCTGGTGCTCTCACTGGGGGCCGTGAGCCTGTTGAACCTGCTCATCCGCCGGGGCGGCGCGGTCAATGTGGCCAGCCTGTTCTACCTGACCCCGCCCACCACAGCGCTGATCGCCTGGGCGATGTTTGGCGAGACGCTCAGCGGCTGGGCGCTGGCGGGGATGGCGCTGGCGGCTGCGGGTGTGTGGTTGGCAAGGCAGACAAAGTAAGAGCCCTGGAGGGCCCTGCGGATCAGAGCTTGCGCAGCCGCTCCAGCGCGGCGCGCAGCGTCTCGTCCTTCTTGGCGAAGCAGAACCGCACCACACGCTGGTCAAACCCGTCGCCATAAAACGCCGACAACGGAATCGCCGCCACGCCCACCTCGCGGGTGAGCCACTGGCAGAAATCGGCCTCGTTCAAATCGCTGATCGCCGAAATGTCCACGCACTGGAAGTAGCTGCCGGTGCTGGGCAGCAGCTTGAAGCGCGAGCCTGCCAGCCCTTCTCGGAACAGGTCGCGTTTGGCCTGGTAGAACGCGGGCAGCTGCAGGTAGGGCGTGGGGTCTTGCAGGTAGGCGGCCAGGCCGTGCTGCACGGGGGTGTTGACGGTGAACACATTGAACTGGTGCACCTTGCGAAACTCGGCCGTCAGTGCGGCAGGGGCGGCCACGGTGCCGACCTTCCAGCCGGTGACATGGAAGGTCTTGCCAAAGCTCGACACGATGAATGCACGCGCGGCCAGGCCGGGAAAGCGCGCGGCGCTCTGGTGCTCGACACCGTCGAACACCATGTGTTCGTACACCTCGTCGCTGATGAGCAGGATGTCGGTGGGGGCGAGCAGGTCTTCCAGCTGGCGCATTTCCTCGGCCGTCCAGATGGTGGCGCTGGGGTTGTGCGGGCTGTTGATGAGGATGGCGCGAGTGCGGGGCGTGATGGCCGCGCTGATCTTGGCAAAGTCGGGGCGGAAGGTGCCGGGTGTGAGCGGCACGCGCACAGCCTTGCCGCCGGCCAGCTCGATGTTCGGCACATAGCTGTCGTAGCACGGGTCGAGCACGATCACCTCGTCGTCCGCGTGCACGATGGCCAGGATGGCAGTGATGATGGCCTGCGTGGCGCCTGCCGTGATGGTGATTTCGGTGTTGGGGTTGTAGGCGCGCCCGTGCAGCGCCTCGATCTTGCGGGCCACGGCTTCGCGCAGGGCGGGCACACCGGTCATTGGCGGGTACTGGTTGTGGCCGGCTTGCATGGCGGCGGTGACGGCGTTCACCAACTCGGGCGCGCATTCAAAGTCAGGAAAGCCCTGGCCCAGGTTCACCGCCTTGTGTTCGGTGGCCAGCGCCGACATCACGGTGAAGATGGTGGTGCCGACGTTGGGCAGCTTGCTGGGGAAGGCGGGTGTGCGGGCGGTGGTGGAGGTCATGGCGCAGCAGCTTGGAAAACGGGGGAATTCTGGAAGGGTTCAGGGTGCTTCACGGGCTGAACGGAGGTCACAGCTCGTAGTCGTTGACATGGCCCGTCATCGCACGGGCAATCAGCTCGCGGCTCAGGCGGTCGCTGAGCAGCTCGGCAAACTTGTAGACAAAGTTGCGCAGGTAGGCGCCGCGCTTGAAGGCCACGCGGGCCACGCTCTGGCCGAACAGGTGGCCCACGGGGCGCACGGCCAGGTCGCCCACCGGGTCGTCGCGCATGGCCATCTCGGCCACGATGCCGATGCCCAGGCCCAGGCGCACATAGGTCTTGATCACGTCAGAGTCGATGGCTTCGAGCACGATGCGGGGCGTGAGCTTGCGTGCTGCGAAGGCGTGGTCGATCTTGCCGCGCCCGGTGAATGAGGGGTGGTAGGTGATCAGCGCTTCGTGCGCGAGGTCGTCCAGACCGATGCGTTCCTTTTGCGCCAGAGGGTGGTCGTTGGGCACCACCAGCACGTGCTGCCATTCGTAGCAGGGCAGGGTGACGAGTTCGGGGTAATCGGCCAGGGATTCGGTGGCCATGCCGATCTCGGCCACCTCGTCGATGATCATGCGGGCCACTTCGTGCGGTGTGGCCTGGTGCAGGCTCACGTTGACCTTGGGGTAGGCCTCGCGCAGGCGGGCCACAGGCACCGGCAGCACGTAGCGCGCCTGGGTGTGGGTGGTGGCGATGCTGAGGGTGCCGCTGTCTTGCGCGCTGAACTGTTCGCCAATGCGCTTCAGGTTACCCACCTCGCGCATGATGACTTCGATGCTTTTGAGCACATGCTGGCCGGGCTCGGTGATGCGCTTGAGGCGTTTGCCGTGCCGGGCGAAGATGTCCACGCCCAGTTCTTCTTCCAGCTCGATGATGGCTTTGGAGACGCCTGGCTGCGAGGTATGCAGCGCCTTGGCGGCCTCGGTCAGGTTGAGGTTGCGGCGCGCAGCCTCTTGAACGAAGCGGAATTGGTGCAGATTCATATCGAATATCGCCTAAAGGATTGCATCATTATGCTGCAATCGTCTAAGCGAATGAGCCGCACCCCAGAAATTTCAGAGCGGCGGGCTTTCGCAGGCGATCTCTGCCATCAAGGCCGTCATGCGTGGATCCTCCCCGATGGCGGCCTGGACGTGGAATTGCACGGCGGGGTGGGCGGTGCGCAGCTCCTGCACCAGCAGGGGCAAATCCTCCCGGGCATGCTTGCCTGTGCCCAGAAACATCGGAACCACCGTGACGGCGGTGGCCCCGTCGGCCACCAATTGCCGGACGGCGTCCGGCAGGGCGGGTTCACACAGTTCCAGATAGGCGCAGATAACTCGGCGGTCCGGACTTTGGGACGCAATGCGCGTTGCGACTGCCTCCATAGGGGCTCGCCACAGGGGGTCTCGGGACCCGTGGGCAAACAGGACGATGGCGTGGGTCATGGGGCGGGGCGAGGTCAGGGTGTCAGCGTCTCAGCACCAGCCAGCCAAAGGCCGCCAGCGAGAGCAGGGAGTAGATCAGGCCTGGCGCCGCCGCTGTCAGCCATGGCGACCAGTTTTGCAGGTTGCCCGCATAGCCAAAGACGTTGTTGAGCAGGAAGAAGCTGATGCCCGCCATCACGCCGCCGAACACGTAGCCCGCGATGCCGCCCGAGCGGAAATGCAGGTACGCAAAAGGCAGCGCCAGCACCACCATCACCAGGCAACTCAAGGGGTAGAACACCTTGCGCCAGAACTCGATCTCGTACTTCTGGGCGGACTGGCCGTTGGCGTTCAGGTGCCGAATGAACTGAAAGAGGTCCAGCGTGGCCATGCGATCGGGCTTGAGCAAAGAGGCTGCCACCATGTCGGCACTGATCTTGGTCGGCCACTGCAGGGAGGGGCTTTCCAGGTGCTCCACGCGGGCCTCGTTCTTGTCGCTTTGCTGTTCAAAGTGACTGCGCTGCACCTTCTCCAGGGTCCACGCTCCATCCGAGCCGAACTGCCCTGACGCGGCCCGTGTCTGCGACGCCAGGCGGCCCTTGTCGTCAAACTCGAAGATGCGCACGTCCAGCATGCCGCCATTGGGGGTGAGCGCGCGCACATTGACGGCAAAGGAGTGGTCTTGCTGCCGCTCCTTGAGCCATGCGCCCGTGGCGCCTGCTGTCAGCCGCCCTAGGTAGCGCACCTTGATGAGCTGGGCGGTGCGGTCCGTCAGGGGGGCCAGGTAGTCACCGACCGCAAAGGTCAGCAGCACGAAGACGCCACCCAGCGTGAGCAGCGTGCGCAGCGCCCGCCAGGGGCCCATGCCGCTGGTGCGCATGATGGTGAACTCCGAGCTTTGGGCCAGGCGGGCCATCACAAAGATGGTGCCGATCAGCACGGTGATGGGCAGCAGTTCATACAGATGGCTGGGAATGCTGAGCACCACAAACAGCAGCGCGTGCGATAGCTGGTAGCCATCCTCCCCCGCACGGCCCACCCAGCGGAGCTCATCCACCAGGTCAAAAAAGAAGAACAGGGCCAGAAAGCCCACAGTGACGAAGGTGACGGCGCCCAGCGCCTCACGGTGGATCAGGCGGCGGATGGTTTTCATGCGGACTGCCCTCCGGTGCGCAGGGACTGCCATAGCCGGCCCATCGTCCAGTGGTTGTGTCGGACAGCAAGCACCAGCAGTGAGGCCGTCAGCATGCCGCCGTGCAGCAGCAGCATGAAACTGGTCAGGCCCAGCCGGTCCGCGCCCACCCAGCTCTGGCCCAGGGTCATGAGGTTGTAGTAAACGATGAAGGCAAACAGCGCAAACACCATGCTCGTGCTGCGCGCTGCGCGTGGGTTGACGCTGGCCACAGCCAGACCCAGCAGCACAAAGTTGAGCGCGGCCAGTGCCAGGCCCAGCCGCCAGCCCAGCTCGGCGCGGTAGGCCGGCAGCGGCCGCATCACGAGGTCGTAGGTCGTGCGTGTCTTCACCGCCAGTTCTTCCGCCGCACCGGGTGCTGCACTACCGACGCGGGTGCCGTACAGGCTGAACTCGCTGATCTTCACGCCGGGCTTGTCCCGCGAGGTCTCCAGGCGCTGACCGTCGCTCAGCAGGGCCATGCGTTCACCGCCCTGGGTCTCCAGCCGAGCGCTGCGGGCGGAAGTGACGGATTCGCGTTTGCCGTCATTGGCGGCAATGAAGACGTTGTTGGCGGCCTGCGTGTCGGGGGTGTCCTTGTCGATGAAGAACACCCGGCTACCGTTGGACGACTCCTGGAACTCGCCCGGTGCAATGCGGTCGATGTCGCTGCGCTGCTCGTAGCGGGTCTTGAGCTCCTGGATCTGTGAGTTGGCCCAGGGCCACACCAGCAGCGACAGTACGGCAATCACCACCATCACCGGCCACGCAAAGCGCAGCAGGGGTCGCACCAGACTGATGAGGCCGCGCCCGCTGGCAAACCAGATCACCATTTCGCTGTCACGGTACATGCGCGATAGCGTGCCGACCACCGCAATGAACAGACTGAGGCTGAGAATGGTGGGCAATTGCCCCAAGACGGTGAAGCCCATGACGAGCATCACGTCGGACGGGCTGACACTGCCCTTGGAGGCCTGGCCCAGCGTGCGGATGAGCATCATGGTCATGACCACGGTCACCAGCACCACAAGGGTCGCGCCGAAGCTGCGCGCCAGCTCCTTGCGGATGGATGAATCGAATAACATTGGCTGGAAGGAAAACACCAATTATGAACTTTGATCTCAAGACCCTTGAACTTGCTGCGGCAGCGTCGGAGAAATGCGACCTGCTGATTGTCCTGCTTCCCGAGGGCTTCAAGCCGGGCAAGGACGCGCTGTCTGCCCTGGCGGCCTTGGCACTCAAGAACGGAGATCTGACTACCAAGGCGGGCAAACACCTGCAGCTGTATCAGGTGCCTGCCGTTGCCGCCCGCCGTGTGGTGCTGGTGGGGTTGGGTGATGGATCGGCGCGCGCAACGCGCCAGGCGCTTCAGGCACTGGGTGGTGCCATCAAGGCGCCCCAGACCAAGCGCATGGTGCTGTGTTTTGCCGGCGCAGCCCCGGCGGCGTCTGTCAGCGCTGCCGTGCAGGCGGTGGCAGACGTGAGCTATGTCTACACCACCACCAAGACCAAGGTGGAGGCACGCAGCCTGAGCCGCTGTGTGGTGGGTGTGCCCGATGCCACCGGTGCGCGTGACGGGTTTGACAGCGGGGTCGCCCTGGTCGCTGGTGTGGAGTTTGCGAGGGAGTGGGGCAATCGCCCAGCCAACCATGCCACCCCCAGCCTGCTGGCGGATGCGGCCAAAACCCTGGCCAAGCTGCCACGCATCCAGTGCAAGGTCCATGGCCCGGCAGAGGTGGCGCGTCTGGGCATGGGCGCCTTCATGGCTGTGGCAAAGGGCTCTGAAGAGCCCCTGCGTTTCATCGAGCTGCGCTACAACGGCGCTGCCAAGGACCAGGCGCCCATCGTGCTGGTGGGCAAGGGCATCACCTTTGACACCGGCGGCATCTCGATCAAGCCCGCGCCCGAGATGGACGAGATGAAATTCGACATGTGCGGCGCTGCCAGCGTGCTGGGAACCTTCCGCGCGCTGGGCGAACTGCAGCCTGCCATCAATGTGGTGGGCCTGATCCCCGCCTGCGAAAACATGCCGGACGGGCGCGCCGTCAAGCCGGGCGATGTGGTCACCAGCATGAGCGGCCAGACCATCGAGATTTTGAACACCGATGCGGAGGGGCGCCTGGTGTTGTGTGATGCGTTGACCTATGCAGCGCGATTCAAGCCTGCTGCCGTGGTAGACATTGCGACGCTGACCGGCGCCTGCGTGATCGCCTTGGGAGGCGTACGCAGTGGTTTGTTTGCCAATAACGACGGTCTGGCGGAGTCCTTGCAGGCAGCTGGTGAGGCCGCGCAAGACCTCTGCTGGCGCATGCCGCTGGACGATGACTACGCAGACGGCCTCAAGACCAACTTTGCCGATATGGGCAACGTGGCGGGGCGTGCGGGTGGCTCCATTACCGCTGCCAAGTTCTTGCAGAAGTTCGTCGGCGACATGCCCTGGGCTCACCTGGACATTGCGGGCACTGCTTGGAAGGGAGGCGCGGCCAAGGGTTCCACAGGACGCCCGGTCGGCCTGCTGGTGCACTATGTGCTGGAGCAGTCCAGGTCGCGGGTCCGACAAGCCAAGGCACCCAAGTCCGTGTCACGCTCCGTGACCAGGACGGCCGCTGCTGGAGCTTTGGGCAAGCCAGCCGCCAAGCGGTCCTCCAGCCCCAAGGCTGCGTGACACGTCATGACCGAGGTAGCCTTTCACTTCAACGCACCCGACAAGCTGGCCTATGCATGCCGGTTTGCGCGCAAGGTGCAGCGCAGCGGGGCTCGTTTGGTCATTGCCGCGCCTGCGGATGCGCTTCAGGCGCTGGACCGCATGCTCTGGTTGTTGGCCCCCCAGGACTTTGTGGCCCATTGCCACGCCGATTCCGACGAGGAGCTGGTTCAGGCCTCTCCGGTGTTGCTGGCGCAGGATGCACGCCTGGCACCGCATCACGAAGTGCTGTTGAACCTGAATGCGGAAGTCCCGGAAGGTTTTGGCCGGTTTGACCGCCTGGTCGAAGTGGTGAGCGCCCAGGACGAAGTCGACCGTGCCCAGGCACGTGCGCGCTGGCGCCACTACGCGTCCCGGGGCTACGCCATTACCCGCCATGATCTGGTGTTGAAAGCGGGCTGATGGCGCTCCCACCCAAAACCCCTCCGCGGTTTGTACCCACGCTCACCGAAGTGGTGCAGGTGCCTGGCGTGGCGCCCCTCGCGCCGGGGGCTTCAAATCCGGCGGTCCGCACCACCGTCCTGTCGCCGTCGCAGTCTGTGGCGTTGGCCAGGCCTGCATTGCCCACTGCGCGACCGGCTAGTGCGGCGCAGGTCGCTGTGCCCCCTGCCACAGAGCGTCCTGTGGCCTCCCCGGTGGCTGCGCCAACCCCTGTGGCTGCTCCCCAGGCTTCACGTTCTCCGGTATCGCATGTCCAACCTCGCCCGGCGGTTCATGCTGCCACCCCTGCTGGCCCAAAGCCAGGGGCTGCGCCCGTTGCGGCCCGCGCCTTGCCAGATGGGATGGAGGAGTACATGGTGCACCGCGTCATGCAGCGCGTGGATGTAGTGCTGGACCAGCGCTTGCGCGAAGCAATCGCCACAGTGGTGCAGGAGCAGACGCGGTCAGTGCTTCCGCGTCTGCGCGAAGAGATCGAATCGGTGGTGCGGCATGCGGTGTACGAGGCGGTGGCGGACGAGCTGGCGAGTGGTGCGCCCCCTGTGTCCAAGGGATGACAGGGTATTCCCCTGTGGTTTCTCTTGCGTTTAATCGTGTTCCCTAATGATCTGGCCCGTAAATTGCGATATGTTCGCCTGCGTTGAGACACAAGAAGATTCTCAGCGTTTATCTTTACTGGAGATTTGATATGCAATTGAAGTTGAAACTGACCGTGGTTGCTGCTATCGCGGCTGTTGCTGGTGTGGCCTCTGCACAAGAGCAGGTGGTCAAGATCGGCCACGTGGCTCCGGTTTCCGGCGCCCAAGCCCACTACGGCAAGGACAACGAAAATGGCGCCCGCATGGCCATTGAAGAGCTGAACGCTCAAGGCGTCACCATCGGCGGCAAGAAGATCAAGTTCGAGCTGCAGGCTGAAGATGACGCTGCCGATCCAAAGCAGGGCACTGCTGCCGCACAAAAGCTGTGCGACTCCAAGGTCGCTGGCGTTGTCGGCCACCTCAACTCCGGTACCACGATCCCCGCCTCCAAGGTGTACAACGATTGCGGCATCCCCATGGTGACGGGCGCTGCGACCAACCCCAACCTGACCAAGCCTGGCTACAAGACCACGTTCCGTATCATCGCCAACGACAACGCCCTGGGCGCTGGTCTGGCCTTCTACGCTGTGGACACCCTGAAGCTCAAGACCGTTGCCATCATCGATGACCGTACTGCTTACGGCCAAGGTGTTGCCGACGTGTTCAAGAAGACCGCTACGGCCAAGGGCATGAAGGTGGTGGACGAGCAGTTCACGACCGACAAGGCCACGGACTTCATGGCCATCCTGACCGCCATCAAGGCCAAGAACCCTGATGCCGTGTTCTACGGTGGTATGGACCCTCAAGCCGGCCCCATGCTGCGCCAGATGGAACAGCTGGGCATGGCCAACGTCAAGTACTTCGGTGGTGACGGCGTCTGCACGTCCGAAATCGCCAAGCTGGCTGCCGGTGCCAAGACCCTGGCTAACGTGATCTGCGCGGAAGGCGGCTCCTCGCTGGCCAAGATGCCTGGCGGTACGGCCTGGAAGGCCAAGTACGACGCCAAGTACCCCAACCAGTTCCAGGTGTACAGCCCCTACACCTACGACGCCACGTTCCTGCTGGTGGACGCTATGAAGCGCGCCAACTCCGTGGACCCCAAGGTGTATGTGAACGAACTCGCCAAGTCCAACTTCAAGGGCGTGACCTCCACCATCGCCTTTGAACCCAACGGCGAAATGAAGAACCCAGCGATCACGCTGTACGTCTACAAGGACGGCAAGAAGACACCTCTGTAATTGGAGTGTTGCTTTCTGCTGCGGGGCATTTCGGTGCCCTGCAGCAATCGTAAAAAAAGGCTTCCCTCGTGAAGCCTTTTTAATTGCGCGGTGTAGTCAGCGTTGCCAACGCCGCAACGGTTTGATCTGTTAGCGCCTGACTTGTAGCGAGCCAGGATTCACGATGTTGGTAGGCGTGCCTTTGATGAAATTCACCACATTGTCGAAAGCTGCACCAAAGTAGAGCTCGTAGCTGTCCTGCTCCACGTACCCGATGTGTGGCGTGCAGATGCAGTTTTCCAGGCGGAGCAGGGCGTGGCCTTGCAGGATGGGTTCGCTCTCAAACACGTCCACGGCCGCCAGGCCCGGGCGACCCCGGTTGAGTGCTGCGATGAGCGCGTCGGGTTCAATCAATTCTGCACGTGACGTGTTGACCAGCAGCGAGGTGGGCTTCATGCACGAGAGGTCTTCAAGCGAGATGATGCCGCGCGTTTCGTCGTTCAGGCGCAGGTGCAACGAGATCACATCGCACTGCGAAAAAAACTCTTCGCGCGTGGCGGCGGCCTGGTATCCATCCGTCAGCGCCTGCGCGCGTGAGGCTTCACGCCCCCAGACGCGCACGTTCATGCCAAACGCCCGTCCATAGCCGGCCACCAGTTGTCCGATGCGACCATAACCCCAGATACCCAGTGTTTTACCCCGCAGTACGCTGCCGACTCCGAAGTTGGGGGGCATGGACGCGGTCTTGAGACCGGACTGCTGCCAAGCGCCATGCTTGAGGTTGGAGATGTACTGGGGCAGGCGGCGCATGGAGGCCATCACCAGGGCCCAGGTCAGCTCGGCGGGAGCCACAGGGGAGCCGACCCCTTCTGCCACCGCGATCCCCCGCTCGGTACATGCCGCTACATCAATGTGGCTCCCAATCTTGCCAGTTTGGGCGATGAGCTTGAGCCGCGGGAGCTTTTCAACCAGTTGGCGTGTGATCTGGGTCCGTTCGCGGATCAGCACAATGATGTCGGCGTCTTTGAGTCGCACCGAAAGCTGCCCCAGCCCTTTGACCGTGTTGGTGTACACCTTGGCGGTGTATGCGTCGAGCCGAGAGGCGCAATGCAGCTTGCGCACTGCATCCTGGTAATCGTCGAGGATCACAATATTCATGCCGACATTGTGCCTTGACGGGCGCAGGGGAATGCCACAGTGGCCGTGCTGGGCATACCAAAGCCTGCGGTTTTTGGTGACTGAGTGCTGCATGAGCCCCGTGGACGTACTTCTTGTCCTGCGCGTGCACGGAAGTCCGGACTCAGAGAGTGCCATGCACCACGACTGCTGCAGCTCGGTGCAGAGTTTTGGTCCTGCCGGTGCCCCGGTGTTAGACGTTTCCGGATCAAGCACTGCCTGACATTGCCGCAGCCTTGGTGCGCGGGGCGTAGAAGAGGGCTTGGCGCTCGTGCCGCCTGCTGCGCTCTGCGAATCAGGCCCGGAGCGCCTCGGATGCTGCCAGGCGGTCCAGCTCTGCGCACACATCGGCCATGCGGCCAGCAATTACCAGGCGGCAGGTGCCTGTGTCAGAGGCCCGGCGCAGCACCCGGGTGGATTGTGGTGGGCAGTGGTCTGCACCCACTGACGCCAAAAAGGCCTGTCGTTTGCTGCCGGCCATGTGTGTTGGCAGGAAGGAGCGGTGGGCGGCAGCGGATCTGGTCGGGCTTTCTGGCGTTCGAACTGGAGGTTTGGCGGTAAAGGGCCAATTTCCGCGCAATGGACGTTGTGCCAGTGGCTCTGTGGAGTTGCTGGGGACCAGGGCTTGGGCGTCGTCGCTGCGGGAGGCCGATGCTGGGGCGTTGCCTGGCCTGGCACGTCTCATGCCGACTGGCTGTGCCAGCAGGTCCAGTCGGTCTTTGGGTGCACTGGCTGGGTTGGCAAGCAGCTTTTTAAGACTGCGAAGAGGGTTCTGCACAGCAGACAGGGTGAACAAAGCAATTCCCATGTGAAAACTCCGAAAGTCGGGGGGTGAACATAGGCAGGATTGCAAAGTGGTCGAACACCAGTGCAGACAGACGCAGTGCGAGTTGATCCCTCGACCGTGCGGACAGCTGCTCCGCCGATCCATCAAGCAATGCCTGAGAGGCCTTGGCATTCAACGGGACCTGCACCGCAGGGCTGGTGAATCGGTTGTATCCGTTCACCAAACGCCCGCCACCCACGGTGCGGCCCCTGGGGCACACGCTACATCAGCATGGTGTTGCGGATAAGTCCCACTGCCAGCCCTTCGATTTCGAAAGGCTCGCCGGGCTGCACCACGATCACGGGATAGTCGGGGTTTTCGGGCAGCAACTCGATGGCAGTGGCCGTGCGGCGAAGTCGCTTGACGGTGACATCATCGCCCAGGCGGGCCACGATGATCTGACCATTGCGAGCCTCACGGGTGGACTGCACGGCGAGCAAGTCACCGTCCATGATGCCGGCGTCGCGCATGGACATGCCCCGCACCTTGAGCAAGTAGTCGGGCTTGTGTTGGAAGAGGCTGTTTTCCACACTGTAGGTCTGGTCCACATGTTCCTGCGCGAGAATGGGCGACCCCGCAGCCACCCGACCTACCAGGGGCAAGACCAGCTGCGACAGACCCGGGATGGGCAGACTGAATTGGTTGCCACGGGCTGCGTTGATGGAGCGCACTGTGTCTCCGCGCAAGCGGATGCCGCGCGAGGTGCCGCTGACCAGTTCGATCACCCCTTTGCGGGCCAGGGCCTGCAGGTGCTCTTCTGCCGCGTTGGCTGACTTGAAACCCAGCTCGGCCGCGATTTCTGCGCGGGTGGGAGGCGCGCCGGTGCGTGCGATGGCGGTCTGGATGAGATCCAGAATCTGCTGCTGGCGGGCGGTGAGTTTGGGGTTGTCGAGCATGGTGATTTCCGGTGCAGGCGGTTACAGTGGCGAACAACTGTTTTTTAATCCAGTAACTGTATTTTTCACCAGTTTTTCGGAGTATGCAAGTGAGTGGGCAAAAAATTGTGGTTTTGGGCACCGGTGGCACGATCGCGGGCACCTCTGCACAGGCGGGGGACAACATCGGCTACACCGCTGCCCAGGTGGGGGTGGAGCAACTTCTGACGGCCGTGCCAGGCTTGCAGGCCCTGGCAGGGGGCGCCTTGGCTGCAGAACAGGTGGCGCAGATCGACAGCAAGGACATGGATTGCGAGGTGTGGCGCACGCTGGCACTGCGGTGCGCGCACCATTTGAGCGACCCGGAGGTGAGAGGTGTGGTCATCACCCATGGCACGGACACCCTGGAAGAGACCGCGTGGTTTTTGCACGAGGTGCTGGATGCGCGCAAGCCCGTGGTGCTGACCTGCGCCATGCGGCCCGCCACAGCCCTGACCCCCGATGGACCCCAGAATCTGCTGGACGCTGTGGCAACGGTATTGGCACCCGGTGCCACAGGTGTGCTGGCCGTTGCTGCGGGTGAAGTACATGGCGCTCGGCATGTGCAAAAAGTGCATCCCTACCGCGTCAATGCTTTCAGCTCGGGCGAGGCCGGTCCTTTGGGATGGGTGGAAGAGGGCGTGGTCCGCTGGGCATGCAATAGCCCGGTAGCGCATGTCAATCATGCCGATAGCGCTATGAAGAATATAGTGAACGCTGTGGCTTGGCCGTGGGTGGAAATCGTCATGAACCATGCGGGGGCATCGGGCAGGGCGGTAGATGCGCTGGTGCGAGAGGGCGTGCAGGGCCTGGTGGTGGCCTGCACCGGCAATGGCACGATCCACTACGATCTGGCGGCCGCTTTGGTGCGTGCGCAGGACGCCGGGGTGGGAGTGGTGCGCTCCACCCGCTGCGCGGAGGGGCAGGTGCTGCCCAAGCCGGGGGATGCGCTGCCCGCCTCGCAGGGCCTGTCGCCGGTCAAGGCGAGGGTTGCTCTGATGCTGGATTTGCTGCGGGCGGATTGATCGAAAAGGACTGCCAGCCGTGTTCACCGCACTCAAGACACACGCCTGGGCTTATCCCGCGCTCGAAGTCGTCCACATTGTGGGCATTGCGCTGTTGCTGGGCAATCTGGTGTTGCTGGAGTTGCGGGTGTTCGGACGTGGTGCGGCACTGCCGGTGAAAGACCTCGCGCGGCTGGGTCTCGCTGTGGCGCTGTGCGGCTTCGGATTGGCCGCAGCGTCGGGTCTGCTGATGTTTGCCACCCAGCCTGCGGAGCTGCTCAGCAACCGCGCCTTTACCTTGAAGATGCTGTTGTTAATGCTTGCGGGCTGTAATGCGGCGTGGTTCCATGCACGTGATTCCCTCACGCGCCTGGACGGGCTGGCCCGCCTTCAGATGCTCGCATCCACCATGGTCTGGCTGGCGGTGGTGGCTTGTGGCCGCTGGATTGCGTATCTTTGATATCGACCGCCTCTTCATCAGGAGTCTGTATGAGCCTGCAACGTCGCCATGTGCTGATCGCCGCCAGTGCCTTGCCTTTGGGGGGGCACGCCCACCATGGCTGGAGCAGTTTCGATGCAGACCGACCGCTGTATCTGGAGGGCACAGCGCGGAAAGTGCGCTGGCAAAACCCGCACGCAGAGCTGGAGCTGGAACTGCCCGCTGCGCTCCGGTTGCCAGCGGACCTTGCGCAACGCGCCATCCCCGCGCAGACAGCGCCCGTGGATGGCCGCGCGCTGCTGGCCAAAACGGTGCTCCCCACCCGCAAGGACCGCGTCTGGGAGATTGAGCTGGCGCCTTTGACCCGCATGCAGGCGTGGCAGGTGCCAGAGATCAAGCCAGGCACCGCCGTATCAGTCGTGGGTTTTGGCCTGCGGGACGAAAAGGGCGAGGCGGTACTGCGCGCCGAGTACCTGTTTGTGGACGGCAAAGCCTACGGCCTGCGGTCCAGTCCTGCCTGAGTCAACGCACACGCCCGCAGCAGGCGGCTGTCGCGGCTGCCGTGCTTCAAGGCGGCCCATGAAAAAAGCGACGCCCTGGTGCGGTGCGTCGCTTTGATGGGGCTTGACCGCCCAACGTGTGTCAGACGGTTTTTTGCTCCTGGTTCAATGTATCAGCTGGCCAGCGCCTGCAGCGCGCGTGCGGTGATCTCGTCCACACTGCCGGTGCCGCTGATGGCGCGGTACTTGGGCGCTACAGCGGGTTCATCCTTGGCCCAGTTGCTGTAGTAGTCCACCAGAGGGCGCGTCTGGTCGCTGTAGACCTGCAGGCGCTTCTTGACGGTTTCTTCCTTGTCGTCTTCGCGCTGGATCAGTTCTTCGCCGGTCACGTCGTCCTTGCCTTCCACCTTGGGGGGGTTGAACTTGACGTGGTAGGTGCGGCCGCTGGCGGGGTGCGAGCGGCGGCCGCTCATGCGTTCGATGATGGCGTCAAAGGGCACATCGATTTCGAGCACATAGTCCAGCTTGACGCCTGCGGCCTTCATGGCGTCGGCCTGGGGAATGGTGCGGGGGAAACCGTCGAACAGGAAGCCGTTGGCACAGTCTGCCTGCGTGATGCGCTCCTTGACGAGACCGATGATGATGTCGTCACTGACCAGGGCGCCCGAATCCATCACTGCCTTGGCCTGCAGGCCCAGGGGGGTGCCGGCCTTGACCGCTGCGCGCAGCATGTCGCCGGTGGAGATCTGGGGGATGCCGTACTTCTGGCAGATGAACGTGGCTTGCGTGCCCTTTCCGGCGCCAGGCGCGCCCAACAGAATCAGTCTCATGGATGTCCTCGAAGGTTAGAAATCGGGTGGCGCCGCTGGCGGGGACGTTCGAAGGGCGCCTGAAGCCGTTCTGTGCGCCCGGGATGCGGTGCTCTCGTTACAGTTGAGGATAGCATGTGACCACCTTGCGCTGACTTACATGGGTGACCGTTTCTAGGTCGGCGCCTCCACGTGCCCACCACGGCGCCCCGCTGTACGTCCCCAGTGCGTTGAAAGTGGGCCCGCAGTGCACACCGCACGGCGGCGCCAGAGAGCTTTCAGCGAAACAGCGCGCGTACCCGCTCCAGGTCCTCCGGCGTATCCACGCCAGGGCCGGGCGCTGCGTCTGCCAGGTGCACGGCGATGTGGTGGCCATGCCAGAGTGCGCGCAGCTGCTCCAGGGCCTCCACCGCCTCGGTCGGTGCTGGCGCCAGCTGCGGAAATTTCCGCAAGAACCCTGCGCGGTAGCTGTAGATGCCCACGTGCCGCAGCGGTGCAAAGCCTTGCAGTGCCTTGACGCCGGGCTGGGCGGCCTGTGCCGCGCCCTCCCACCAGGCCGTGCCCGCGTGGTCGCGGCCAAAAGGGATGGGTGAACGGCTGAAGTAATGGGCCAGACCCCGCGCGTCCAGCACCACCTTCACTACATTGGGGTTGGTGTAGTCGGCCAGGGACGCAATGGCATGGGCAGCGGTGCCCATGCTGGCTTCGGGGCGCTTTCCATCACGGTCTTGCAGCAGGCTTGCCACGGCATTGATGAGGCCGGGGTCTATCAGCGGCTCGTCACCCTGCACATTGACCACGATGTCGTCGCCGTCCAGCCCCAGCTGTAGGCAGGCCTCGGCCAGCCGGTCGCTGCCGCTGGCGTGGTCGGCGCGCGTCATGACGGCATCTACGCCATGTACTGCGCAGGCTTGCAGGATGCGGGCATCGTCGGCCGCCACCACGACGCGGGTTGCGGCGCTCTGCGCAGCACGCCGGGCCACGCGCACCACCATGGGCAGGCCCGCAATGTCGGCCAGAGGCTTGTCTGGCAAGCGGCTTGAAGCCATGCGTGCCGGGATCAGCACGGTGAAGGGGGTGTGGGCTACGGCGGGCACAGGTGCGCTCACTGCTCCAGTTCCTCGTCGGTCAGGGTGCGTGCTTCGTTTTCCAGCAGCACCGGAATTCCGTCGCGCACCGGGTAGGCCAGCCGCGCGCTGCGCGACACGAGTTCCTGCGCCTCGCGGTCATAGGTCAGGGGGCCTTTGGTGACGGGGCAGACCAGCAGTTCAAGCAGTTTGGGGTCCATGGAGGAGGAGCTTTCCGGGAGGGTTCGTTCAGGCAGGGGCAGATGATAGCGGCGGCCTTTGGGCTCCTGGGCCGGTCGCAACTCGATGGAGCCAGGCATCGAGGGCGGTAAAAAATTGCGGGTCCATCTGCGCGACCAGGGGAACAGCCAGTGCGTCAGGATGGCGGGTCCAGAGCTTTACGGCGTCTTTTTCAGTGCAAACAAGCTGCATGCGCTGGTCGGATATGCGCTGCCAGCTATCAAAATCATAGTGATCTGGCAGGGCCTCGGTGCGCTCCAGCGCCAGGCCCTGGGTGCGCAGCATGGCAAAAAACTCGCTGGGCCTGGCCACGGCTGCCACCGCATGCAGCGGTTGCCCCTGCAATTGGGCCAGTGGCACCTGCTGGCCGTTCGACCGCAGGGCATAGGGCGCCAGGCTACGCTGCAGCTCAAATGCAGGCGCGGTGGTCCCGTGCGGTGGCGCACTGCCTGCGTGCAGCACGATGTCCACGGCGCGGGGCCAGGGCTCCCGCAGCGGGCCGGCAGGCAGCAGAAATCCGTTGCCGATGGCCTGGTCATTGAAGATGCAGATCTCCAAGTCCCGCTGCAGCGCCAGGTGCTGCAAGCCGTCATCGCAAATGAGAACGTCGGTGTCAGGGTGCGCGGCCAGCAGCGCGCATGCGGCAGCGATGCGGCGCGGGGCCACAAACACAGGCACTGTGCCACCCGCTGCCACGCTGCGGGCAATCAGGGCGGGCTCGTCGCCCACCTCACTGGCTAGGCTGTCAGGCAGCACCGCACGGCAGTCGTGCGTGCTGCGGCCATAGCCGCGGGAAATCACGCCCACGCGCAGGCCGCGCGCCTGCAGGTGTTTGGCGAGTGCGATGACTACCGGGGTCTTGCCGGCGCCTCCGGCAATCACGTTGCCCACCACGATGACGGGGCGGCCCGGGTGTTCGGAGCGAAGCCAGCCCCTGCGATACAGCCAGCGGCGCAGCGCCACCAACGCGCCATACATCAGGGAAACGGGCCACAGTGCCCAAGCCGCAGGACCCCGGGACTGCCAGATGTTGTGAAGCCGTTGTTCGGCCGTGGGCGGAGAGACCTGCGGGGCCGAAGCCCGGGGCGGCTGCTGCCCGGAAGCGGCCATGCCCGTCAGCGGCTGGCCGCGCGTCCCGACGCGGACGACTGCGTGGCAAACGTGATCTGCGTGAGGCCCACGCGGCGCGCGGCTTCCATCACGGTGACAACGGACTGGTGTGGCGACATGGCGTCGGCGCTGATGATGACCACGCTGTCGCGGCCTGCGGTGGCGGCACTGCGCAGAGCCTGGGCGATGGCATCCACACTCTTGCCTTCCACGCCGGTCTTGTTGACGGCGTAGCGGCCGTCTGCGGCCACCGACACGATCACTTCCTTGGGATGGTCGCGCTGCTGCTCGGCATCGGCCACGGGCAGGGTGAGTTGCAGCTCCGTGAACTTGCTGTAGGTGGTGGTGAGCATCAGAAAGATGAGGATCACCAGCAGCACGTCGATGAACGGGATCAGGTTGATCTCGGGCTCATCCTTGGCGCGGGGACGAAAGTTCATGGCGCTTACTTGGCTTTGCGCAGGCGCAGGATGTGGCGAACGAATTGCTCCGACGCCAGCTCCAGCGTGAGCAGATACGCATCCACGCGGGCCCGGAAGTAGCGCCAGAAGATCAGCGAGGGGATCGCCACGATCAGGCCAAACGCGGTGTTATAGAGCGCGATGGAGATGCCATGCGCCAGCTGGGCCGGGTTGCCGCCACCCATGGCCTGGCCCACACCGCCGCCGCCAGCCTGCGAGCCAAAGATTTCGATCATGCCGATGACGGTGCCCAGCAGGCCCAGCAGCGGCGCGGCTGAAGCGATGGTGGCCAGGGCCGACAGGTACTTCTCCAGCCGGTGCGCGACCGCGCGGCCGGTGCCTTCCATGGCGGCGCGCAGGTCGGTTTCGCTGCACTGGGGGTTGCTGTTGAGGGTACGCAGGCCGCTGGCCAGCACTTCACCCAGGGCCGAGTTCTGGGCCAGCTGGTTCACCACATCGGGGGTGGGCAAGGCCTTGGACGACACCGTGATGGCTTCGTCGAGGAGTTTGGGGGGGGCCACGCGGGCCGTTTTCAGGGCCAGAAAACGTTCAAAAATCAGTGCCAGTCCCAGGACGGAACACGCGATCAGGGGCCAGATGGGCCAGCCTGCGGCTTGTATGATGGACAGCAAATCTCTCTCCGCGCAGATGAAAGCAATCGGCGATTATGGCCTAGCTTGCGGCGGCCACCGCGTCACAAACCGTTACGTTATCGCGCACGCCACCCATCACCGCGCTCACCCACAAAAACTGTGGATAACTTTGTGGGCAACCCATATCCACAGCCTCGCAAAGTGGCTTCGCGCCGTGCTTGCAACAGATTGATGAAAAATTGTGCAGTGAAAAATGTATATAAATCAACAGCTTGCACGTGCTCTCGTGTTTTGCAGCCGATTGGGGTGCCCAGTTTGATGGCAACTCCCGCTGGCTCGAAACTGTGGAGTACTCGCAGGGGGGGCGCTGCGCCAACGCGCGCCGTTTCTCATGTTTGACCGCTCAAGCCCAGCAGCGGCGCCCCGTATCTGGGAAGTTGGCGCGCTGTGCCGCGCCATTGCTGATGCCCTGGAGGCGCGCTTCAATCCTGTCGCGGTGCGCGGCGAGATTACGGGCTTCTCGCGCGCGTCCAGCGGTCATTGTTATTTTTCGATCAAGGATGCCAACGGGCAGTTGCGCTGCGCCATGTTCCGACGCGCAGCCACGTTGCTTGACTTTTCGCCGCGCGATGGCGAATTGGTGGAAGTGCGCGGGCGTCTCGGTGTGTATGAGGCACGTGGCGACCTGCAGTTCATCGTGGAAAGCATGCAGCGCGCGGGGCAGGGCGCGTTGTTCGAGCAGTTCCTGCGGCTCAAGGCGCAGCTTGACGCCGAAGGCCTGTTCGATACGGCGCGCAAGCGCCCGCTGCCGCTGCAGCCCCGCGGCATTGGCCTGATCACGTCAGCCGGCGCAGCCGCGCTGCACGATGTGGTCACGGCGTTGCGCCGGCGTGTGCCGCACATTCCGGTGGTGCTGGTGCCCGCGCAGGTCCAGGGTGTGGCCGCCCCGCCGTCGATCATTGCGGCGCTATCAAAACTGTATCTGCTCGCGCAAGCGGAGCAGGCGCCTGGGGCTGATTCGAACCGGCATCCGCCCATTGACGTGATTTTGCTGGTCCGTGGAGGCGGCTCCATCGAGGACTTGTGGGCCTTCAACGACGAGCAGCTGGCCCGCACCATCGTGCAAAGCCCGGTGCCGCTGGTCAGCGGGGTGGGGCACGAGACGGATTTCACCATCGCTGACTTTTGCGCCGATCTGCGCGCACCCACCCCCACCGCGGCGGCCGAGCTGGTGGCCCAGCCGCGCGAGGTCTGGCTGGGCGCGCTGGGGTTGCTGGCGGGCCGGCTGAGCGATGGTGTGCAGCGCCAGCTGGATACCCGCCACCAGCGGCTGGACCAGGCCGCAGCCCGCCTCGGCCGTCCTTCAGGGCTGGTGGCGCGCCAACAGCTGCAACTGGCGCGCCTTGCGCAGCGCATGCGCCATGGGGTGCTCCTGAAAATGCAGATCCTGGCGCAACGCCAGCAAACACTGGAAACCCAATTGCCCCAGGCTTTGCAACGCAGTGCTGCGCAGCACGCCGAGCGGCTGGACCGCGTTGCCTTGCGGCTGGAGCTGCTGGACCCACGCTTGGTACTGCAGCGCGGTTATGCGCTGCTGACCGACACCAGCGGCCAGGCGGTGACCAGCGTGCGCCAGGCCCAGCCGGGCGACGCGCTGCGGGCCACGCTGGCCGACGGCGCTGTGGATGTGACTGTGTCGCAGCCACGGTTGCTGTGAGCGGATTGCGGAGGGCGAGGGCTGCAGGGCTTTTTTGTAGGACAGCGGCGGTTTGTGGCGTTGTGGGTGGGGAACCGGGAGCCCACATGCTGCACAGGTCACCTGATGTTCCTACAATGCCCCCTTCGCGCTGTGTCCGACTGCATTGCTCAGGAAAGCCCGCGTTGCAGACGGCGTCCCAGAATTTCAAACCACGAGGAAACACCACCATGGAACACACCCTTCCCCCGCTGCCCTATGCCATCGACGCCCTGGCCCCGCACTACAGCCAGGAAACCCTGGAGTACCACCACGGCAAGCACCACAACGCCTACGTGGTGAACCTCAACAACCTGCAAAAGGGCACCGAGTTCGAATCCCTGACGCTGGAAGAGATCATCAAGAAGGCCAGCGGTGGCATCTACAACAACGCTGCGCAAATCTGGAACCACACCTTCTTCTGGAACTGCATGGCTCCCCAGGGTGGCGGTGAGCCATCCGGCGCGCTGGCCGCAGCCATCAACGCCAAGTGGGGCAGCTACGCCGCCTTCAAGGAAGCCTTTGTGAAGTCCGCCGTGGGCAACTTCGGTTCGGGCTGGACCTGGCTCGTGAAGAAGGCTGACGGCAGCGTGGACATCGTCAACACCGGCGCCGCTGGCACGCCCCTGACCACCGCCGACAAGGCCCTGCTGACGGTGGACGTGTGGGAACACGCGTATTACATCGACTACCGCAACATGCGTCCCAAGTTCGTCGAAACCTTCCTCGACAAGCTGGTGAACTGGAAGTTTGCTGAAGCCAACTTCGCCTGATCGACCCGCGCAGTCGCGGTGTGGCGCTCACACCGCGCAGGCAACAAAAAACGGCCCGAGGGCCGTTTTTTGTTGCACGGCAGAAAATTTGAAGTGTTTCCGACTGGATGCGCTAGTGAATTATGGTTCTGTTGCTATGGAATGTGTAGCATCAGAAGCCCTTGGCGTCACTGCCGGGCAAACGGAGTCCCACTGAGTTTGGCCCCGGCCTTGATGCCCTTCTTGGCAAACCAGCCCTGGTTCATCTCCAGCACGTAGCGCACGGGCTTGGCCGAACAGTGTGAATCCAGTGTCTGGGGCTTCATGTCCTCCAGGTTCACGATGGTGCCGTCATCGGCAACGAAGGCCGCCGTCAGGGGCAGCAAGGTGTTCTTCATCCAGAAGCATTGCTGGGAGGGCTGCTCAAACACAAAGAGCATGCCTTCGTGCGCGGGCATTTCCTTGCGGTGCATCAGGCCGGTCTGGCGCTCCTGGGGGGTGAGGGCGACCTGGGCGTCGATGCGGTGCATGCCGGCCGTCAGTTCCACGCGCCGCAGGTTCATCTGCGGGCCTTCCTGCGCCTGGGCGACCCCAGCGGGCGCGGCCAGTGCACATGCCGCCAGCCAAACCCCCCAGGCCCCGACGGCGCGGCGGGCACGGCTGGGAACACCGGTCGCCCCGCGCAGGGCGGCGAGCGGGAAGGCTGGGAGGGCGCGTGAGGCGGTCATGGGCGGGACTTTCTGGCAAAAAAAGACAACACAGGGTGCGGCAGCTGCGCCAGGGACGGACTGCAGCGCTCGCAAAAAGTTCAGGCGGTGCGCAGAGTATGCGAAGCACCAAAGAAAACGCCCGCAGGAGCGGGCGGTTTTTGAATCGGCGAAGGCCTGAGGGCCCCGTGGTGGGTATGTCAGGCCTTGCGATCAGGCGGCCTTGTGGGCGGTTTTCTTCTTGGCGACCTTTTTGGTGGTCTTTTTCTTGGCGACCTTCTTGGTGGCCGGTGCTGCTGCCTGGGCCGTCATGGGAGCGGCTGCGGGAGCGGTGGTGGCAGGGGCGGCTGCGGGTGCCTGTGCAAAAGCACCAGCAGTGAACAGACCGGCCACGAGGACAGCGAGGAGTTTTTTCATATATGCCGTTTCCAGTGTGAACGAAGGTTGAAGGGCCGGACGAATTCCGTACGGCTCCACTCGCAACGATAGCAGCGCGCGGCCCGTTGACAGGGTCTTGGACGAAATTTTTTGTCATTAGAATGGTTTGAAACCACACTGGCGCGCCTGCGGCGGTGCTTCTTTTCCTCGCTTTGCCCCTCATCGACCGAATCAGACTCGGCGCACATCGGAGACTCCCCACCCATGACCACCTACCAGCACATCGTGGTGCCTGCCGAAGGCCAGAAAATCACCGTCAACGCCGACATGTCCCTGAATGTGCCGGACGAGCCCATCATCCCCTTCATCGAAGGTGACGGCACGGGCCTCGACATCACGCCCGTCGTGATCAAGGTGGTGGATGCAGCCGTGGCCAAGGCCTACGGCGGCAAAAAGAAAATCCACTGGATGGAGGTGTACGCGGGCGAAAAGTCGACCAAGGTGTACGGTCCCGATGTGTGGCTACCCGATGAAACCCTGCAGGTGCTGCGCGAGTACGTGGTGTCCATCAAAGGCCCGCTGACCACGCCCGTGGGCGGCGGTATCCGCTCGTTGAACGTGGCGCTGCGCCAAGAGCTGGACCTGTACGTGTGCCTGCGCCCTGTGCAATATTTCAAGGGCGTGCCCTCGCCGCTGAAGGAGCCTGAAAAGACCAACATGGTCATCTTCCGCGAGAACTCGGAAGACATCTACGCCGGCATCGAGTTCGAGGCCGAGTCGGACAAGGCGAAAAAGCTCATCAAGTTCCTTCAGGACGAGATGGGGGTGAAGAAGATCCGCTTCCCCAACACGTCCGGTCTGGGCGTGAAGCCCGTGTCCATTGAGGGCACGGAGCGCCTGGTGCGCAAGGCCATCCAGTACGCCATCGACAACGACAAGCCCAGCGTGACCATCGTGCACAAGGGCAACATCATGAAGTACACCGAAGGGGGCTTTCGCGACTGGGCCTATGCCTTGGCACAGAAGGAATTCGGTGCCGAGCTCATCGACGGTGGGCCCTGGTGCCGCCTCAAGAACCCCAAGAACGGCAAGGAAATCACCATCAAGGACAGCATCGCCGATGCCTTCCTGCAACAGATCCTGCTGCGCCCTGCCGAGTATTCGGTCGTGGCCACGCTGAACCTGAATGGTGACTACATCTCCGACGCGCTGGCGGCACAGGTGGGCGGCATCGGCATTGCCCCTGGCGCCAACATGTCCGACTCGGTGGCCTGCTTTGAAGCCACCCACGGCACGGCGCCCAAGTACGCGGGCAAGGATTACGTCAACCCTGGCTCCGAGATCCTGTCGGCCGAGATGATGCTGCGCCACATGGGCTGGGCAGCGGCCGCCGACCTGATCATCAGCTCGCTGGAGAAGTCGATCGCATCCAAGAAGGTGACCTACGACTTTGCCCGCCTGATGGAAGGCGCCACGCAGGTCAGCTGCTCGGGGTTTGGGCAGGTCATGATTGACAACATGTAGTCGCATCCGCCTTGGCTTCGGGGCGGTTCAAAACGTCTCCATAAAAGAAGAACCCTGGTGCGTCATTCGGGCCAGGGTTTTTTGTTTGCGCCTCAGCGTCCCAGCGCGCGTACCAGATAGTCGATGAGCACCCGCACCCGCAGGGGCATGTGCCGGTTGCCTGGGTAGATCAGCGAGAACGGGCGTGACGCGCCCGCATGCCCCGCCAGCACTTCGACCAACTGGCCGTTGCGCAGATCCTCCTCCACCAGAAAACGGTACGTTTGTACCAGGCCTGCTCCTGCGCGGGCCAGCGTGACCTGACCCAGGATGTCATCAGCACAGCGCAACTTGCCCTGGGTCGGCCATTCCATGGTCTGGCCCTCGTGCACCAGCAACCAGGGAACGACCTGCCCGCTGCTCGGCAGCACTAACTGCACGCATTCATGTCGTTCCAGCTCGTCTGGTGTAGCGGGTGCGCGGTGGCGTTTTAGGTAGGCCGGGGCTGCGACAACGATCAAGGCCGCGTCCTCCAATTTGCGAGCCACCAGGCTCGAATCTGGCGGTGTTCGGCCGCGGATGGCGAGGTCAAAACCTTCCTCGGTGAAGTCTACGTTACGGTTGGACAACTGCAGTTCTATCTCTATGTCGGGGTACTTCTTGCTGAACGCGGGCAAGAGAGGCAGTACGCGATGGTGGCCGTACGAAGTGGGCAGGCTCATCCGCACAAGGCCTGCTGGCTTGAGTTGCTGGCCCGACGCCTCACGCTCTGCCTCGCTGAGTTGCGTCAGCGCCTGGCGGCATTGGTCGTAATAGCGCTGCCCAACCTCCGTCAGGCGCACTTGGCGCGTAGTGCGCATGAGAAGGCGCACGCCCAGACGCTCCTCCAGCCGTGCCACTGAACGGCTCACGGCAGCCGCCGTGAGTCCTGTGGCCTTGGCTGCCGCAGTGAACCCCTGGTGCTGCGCCGTCAGGCAGTACAACTCAATGCTGCCCAGGCGAAGGTTGTCGAATTGCCGGTTCATTGTTGATTCTTATGTAATTAGTGATTTGAAATGAATCTAGTTTATTGTCAATTTCATCGCAAATACAGTTGCTGCATCACCAACCACGGACGTAAGGAGTCCCCAGATGCAGAACTCGATCAAGCTTTACTACTCTCCCGGCGCATGCTCGCTGGCGACGCACATTCTTCTGCGCGAAACCGGCACGCCATTCACGCTGGAGAAGGTGGATACCCACAAACACACCACCAGCACTGGCGGCGACTTCTATGCCATCAGCCCCAAAGGCCAGGTGCCTGTGATCGAACTTGCTGATGGGACGCGGATCACCGAAGGGCCGATAGTTGCTCAATATGTGGCGGACCGGGCGGACGCACGCACCCTGATGCCCCCCGCAGGCAGTCTGGAGCGCTACCGGGTCATGGAGTGGCAGAACTACGTGACGGCGGAACTGCACAAGTCTTTCACCCCGCTGTTCCACAGCGATGTGGATGCCAATGCCAAGAAGGCGCTGGCTGCTGTGCTTTACAAGAAGCTGGTCTGGCTCGACGGACAACTGGCTGGCAAGAGCTACCTCACAGGCAGCGATTTCACTGCCGCTGATGCCTATCTGTTCGTGGTGCTCGGCTGGGCCAAGTTTGTGCAGATCGACCTGGGGGAACTGCAGCACATCGGCAGCTTCATGGCGCGTGTGGCAGCCCGCCCCGAGGTCCGTGCCGCGATGCAGACCGAAGGCCTCGTAGCCTGAGGAATACTCCCATGCCTTACATCAAGATCCAGATCACCCGCGAGGGTGCATCGCGCGAGCAAAAGGCCCAGCTGATTCGGGGCGCTACCGACCTTGTCGTGCAGGTGCTCGACAAGAACCCTGCCACTACTTTTGTTGTGATCGAAGAAGTGGATACCGACCACTGGGGCATCGCGGGCGAAACCGTGACCGTGCTGCGTGAGCGGGCGAAGAAAGGCGGTGCGCAATGAGTAGTGCCGCTGACTTTGCCGCCATCCATTCGGTGCTGGAGCTGTACCTCGACGGCCTTTACCACAGCGACACAACGCGCCTGGCCAAGGTGTTTCATCCGCAGGCCCTGTACGCCACGGCGGTGGGAGAGCAACCCATCTTCTGGCGCATGGACGAGTACTTCCCGGTGGTGGATGCTCGCCCAGCCCCTGCGGCGAGCGGCCAAGCGCGTACCGACCGCGTGCTCTCCATCGACCTGGTAGGCCCCGTGACGGCACTGGCCAAACTCCAGTGCTCCATCGCGCCCAAACATTTCATCGACCTGCTGACGCTGCTCTGGCTGGACGGACGCTGGCAGATCGTCTCCAAGGTCTTTCATTACGACATCAGAGATTGACATGAATATTCTTCGACCTTTCTCCAAGCCGTTTCTCTCTTCAGTGGGCGGGCTGGCGCTGTATTGCGTCACTGCATTGCTGCTGGGTTTTTCTGCCAGCGCATCGGCTCACCAAGAGTGCGCGGCCCCAGGGTGTGCTGCTTCGGAGCCTTACCATGGAATGCCCGCGATTGCGGCCATTGGTGCACGCACCGGCAAGTACATGGAAATCCCCGAAGCTGCCAAGGGAC
This sequence comes from Acidovorax delafieldii, assembly GCF_007993815.1. Lineage (GTDB taxonomy): Bacteria > Pseudomonadota > Gammaproteobacteria > Burkholderiales > Burkholderiaceae_C > Acidovorax > Acidovorax delafieldii. The sequence continues at coordinate 422,924 of NZ_VJWE01000012.1, read as the reverse complement.
CTAGCATTGACCCCGCGAAGGGTTATCGAATCCAGGAACTGGGGCGCGGCCTGTACATGGTGACCGACAACGTCTACCAGGCGATGTTCGTGGTGCACGAAAAAGGCGTAGTGCTGGCTGACGCACCGCCCCCGCTGGCCGGATTTATCGCGAAAGCCATCCGTGAAGTCACGGGCAAGCCGATCACACACATCATTTACAGCCATGCCCATGTTGACCACATCGGTGCAGCAGGGCAGTTGCTAGCCACGCTGCCGCGCCGACCTGTGATCATTGCGCACGAAGAAACCCAAACCATCCTGGCGCGTGCACGTGATCCCAAACGCCCGCTGCCCGGCGTCACCTTCCGCGACAAGTACACCCTCAAAGTGGGCGGGCAGCGCCTGGACCTCTCGTACCACGGCAATGGTCATGAGCCGGGGAACATCTTCATCCTGGCACCTGAGCAACGTACGTTGATGGTGGTGGACGTCATCTTTCCCGGATGGATGCCGTGGAGACGCCTTGCGCTGGCGCAGGACATCCCGGGCTACTTCAAGCAGGTCGAGAAGATCAAGTCGATGGACTTCGACTGGCTGGTTTCTGGCCATGTTGCACGCGCCGGTACCAAGACCGATGTCGCCATGCAACACGAGTTTTTGCAAGATCTCAAAGAGGCTGCCGGCAAGGCACTGCAGAACACGGCCTTGGGCGAGGGCATGGATGCCCGCGACCAATCCAACCCCTGGGCCGTCTTTGACAATTACATAGACCGTGTGGCGGCCCAATGTGTGAACGCGTTGACACCCAAGTGGGCTTCTCGCCTGGCGGCTTTTGATGTGTACATCTGGGACCAGTGCTTCACCATGGAGCAGAGCCTGCGGCTGGATTGAGCATGGCACTCAGAAACTACATCTACCTCATGTTGCTCGCGCTGGCCGTTGGGCAGCCGATGGCGGTAGTAGCCCAACCATTGACAGAGTCTGTGGACGCATTGGAGGCGTTGTTTGGCAAACACGCTGGCGTGCGTCGTACGCAGACGAAGGGGCTGTGTGCGAAGGGCTTCTTCATCGGAACTGCCGAGGCACGAGCACTGAGCAAAGCGACTGCTTTTTCGGGAGCCCAAGTGCCAGCCCTCGCTCGGTTTTCGGTGGGTGGGGGCAATCCCGGCGCGTCGGACAAAAGCCGCTCAACACGTGGTCTGTCGCTCAAGCTGGACCTTCCCGATGGGGCAGTCTGGATGCAGGCCAACCTGTCTGCTCCGGTATATTTTGTGAAGGACCCGGCGGACTTCGCTCCGTTTGTCCGATCCCGCGTCCCGGACCCGGTGACCGGCAAACCATCTCCGGAACGCTTGGCAGCATTCAACCTGGCTCACCCCGAGTCGTTGCGCCAGGGGAAATATCTGGCCGAGCGTTCTGCGCCTGCGAGCTATGTCACGACTCCTTATTGGGGCGTGAACGCATTCATCTTCCGGGCTCCGGATGACCAACGCCGCTTTGTGCGTTGGCGTTTTGAGCCGGAGGCGGGAGAGCAGCGATTGAGTGAGGAGCAGAGCATGCAGCTACCCGACGATTTTCTCGCGGCAGAGCTGAAGGAGCGACTTGCCAGAGGACCCGCTTCCTTCCGGTTTTTGGTGCAGTTGGCTGAAGACGCCGACGATCCCAGCGACCCGACCGTCGCGTGGCCAGAACAGCGTCGGCAGGTCACTGCAGGGCGCCTGGTGATTGAGAGCTTGTCCGAGTCTTCGACCTGCGAGCCCGTCCTTTTCAATCCCCTGGCTCTGCCGGATGGCATCGAACCTTCTGCCGACCCGGTGCTGCTGGCGCGTCCAGCCGCATATGGGATTTCATTCGGGCGCCGAATGGCGGAGCGCCAATGAACGCCGCCGCCAGCGAGCGACACCGCTTGGTGTTTGTGGGAGACCCCATGTGTTCATGGTGCTACGGCTTCGGACAAGAACTGTCCGAGGCACTGGCCCAGCGGCCCGAAATGCGGCTCGACATCGTCACTGGTGGTCTGCGTGCAGGGGCTACTGAGGTATTGGACGATGCCGGCAAGCGCTTGAGGTTGTTTCACTGGGCGAAGGTGGAAGCACAGACAGGCCTGAGCTTTGACCGAGAGGCCCTCCTGGCTCGGCGAGGCTTTGTATACGACACAGAGCCTGTCTGTCGCGCGGTGGTTGCCGCTCGGCTCAGTCAGCCGGGTGCAAACCTGTTGGCCATTTTTCGGGCGCTGCAAAAGGCTTTTTATGCCGACGGCTTGGACACGACCGATCCAGAAGTGCTGGTCGCCGTAGTGACTCAGGCTCTGTCGGTACAGGCGTTGGATGCCCAAGGGCTGCAGGAGTGCTTCGTGGCCGATGCAACCCTCCAGGTGACTCAGAGGGACTTTGCGCAAGCGCGTCGCTGGGGCATCACCAGCTTTCCCGCACTTCTGGGCAAACATGGCGAGCACCTGGTCCGCCTGGTGGATGGTTTTGCCAAAGCGCCCGTGTTGCTTGCGACCATAGATCGTTGGATGGATCAGACATCGATGACAGTCACACCCCGTGGCTAGCGGGGGAAAGTATGTGCAACGCCACAGATGGTGATGCCCACTTTGTGCAGCAGCGCTATTGATCAGCCCCTGTTGCATGCTTTCCGATTCTTCCCACAGCCTGCATGATCGCGCTGGCAATTCAGAGTTGGCTTTTTGAATCTTTCCCTCCTAAGATGGCCTGACGCTTCGGCATTGTTGGCATAAGCCTGATGTGTGCTTTGCCGAATGTGGCGAGCGTTGAAGGTCCCTGGAGCAGCTGACTCTCCAGGAAGCAGAAAGCGAGAGGGCCGCATGGCGACTGACTTTTCTGCCGGGTACTGGGAGCAAAACCCCGATGCATTGCTGGTGCTATCACCCCAGGGCGTGGTGCTGGAGTGGAACCCGGCGGCCGAGCTGATCTTTGGCTATTCGCAGGCCGAAGTGCAGGGGCGCTCAATCCTCGACCTGATCGTGCCCCAGGGCCGCGCACACGAAGAGGACCTTTTCCGTGCCGAGGCCCTGCGACTGGGCACTTCGGTGCAGGAGGCTGTGCGCCGTCGCAAGGACGGCTCGCTGGTGCATGTCAATGTATCGACCAAGGCCGTGTGCGATGCGGCCGGGCAGGTGCTGTACTTCTTGTCGAGCAAGAAGGATGTCACCCAGCTCAAGGTGCAGCGCGATGCCAAGCTGCTGGAGGCGCGGTTTCGCGACCTGCTCGAATCCACCCCCGACGCAATCGTGATGGTCAACGTGACCGGGCGCATCGTGCTCGTCAACTCGCAGGCCGAGCGCGTGTTTGGCTACCCCCGCTCCGAGTTGTTGGGCCAGGCGGTCGAGGTGTTGTTACCCCACCGCTACCGGGGTGCCCACCTGGGCCACCGCAGTGGGTTTTTTGGCCAGCCGCGCACGCGCACCATGGGCGCGGGGCTGGAGCTGCATGGCCTGCGCAAGGACGGTGGCGAGTTCCCGGTCGAGATCAGCCTGAGCCCCATCGACACCGAAGAGGGCACCATGGTGATGAGCGCCATCCGCGACATCACCGACCGCAAGCGCGCAGACCAGAAGTTCAAGGACCTGCTGGAGGCCGCACCCGACGCCATGGTCATCGTCAACCGCGAAGGGCGCATCGTGCTGGTCAACTCCCAGGCGGTCAAACTGTTTGGCTGGAGCCGCGATGAGCTGCTGGGCCAGCCCATTGAGTTGCTGGTGCCCCAGCGCTTCAGCGCCCGCCACCCCGACCACCGGCGCAACTTTTTTGCCGAACCACGTACCCGATCCATGGGCGCCGGGCTGGAGCTGCACGGTTTGCGCAAAGACGGCAGCGAGTTTCCGGTCGAGATCAGCCTGAGCCCGCTGGAGACGGAGGAAGGCCTGTTTGTCTCCAGTGCCATCCGCGATGTAACGGAGCGCAAGCGCATCGAGCAGGTGCTGCGCGACAAGAACCTGGAGCTGGAGAACGCAGCGCTGGTGAAAGACCGTTTTTTGGCCAGCATGTCCCACGAGCTGCGCACCCCACTCAACGCCATCATTGGCTTTACCGGCACGCTGCTCATGAAGCTGCCCGGCCCGCTCAATGCTGAACAGGACAAGCAGTTGCGCATCGTGCAGACCGGCGCCAAGCACCTGCTGTCGCTCATCAACGACCTACTAGATGTGGCCAAGCTCAGCGCCAACAAGGTCACGCTGAACCTGGAGCCCGTGGACTGCAAGACCCTGATCGAAGAAGTGTCTGCGACACTGGAACTGGAGGCGCGACGCAAGGGCTTGGCCTTTGCCGTGCATGCGCCGCCGGTGGATGTCTTGTTGCTCACCGACCGGCGCGCGCTCAGTCAGATTCTCATCAACCTCGTGGGTAACGCCATCAAATTCACGCAACAGGGGAGGGTGGATGTGGTGCTGCAGGAGTTGCTGCTGCCCACCGGCCGCGCCGTTCAGCTGCGGGTGCAGGACACCGGGCCAGGCATACCGCTGCAGGAGCAGCCCCGGCTGTTCGAGGCGTTTTCGCGGGTCGAGAGTGCGGACCGCCGCCACCATGAGGGCACAGGCCTGGGCTTGCACCTGAGCCGCAAGCTGGCCGAAGCACTGGGAGGCACCCTGGTTTTTGACAGCACCGAAGGCCTGGGCAGCACCTTCACTCTGCAATTGCCGGAGCCCCAGGCATGACAACCACCATCCATCCCGCCACCATTCTGGTCATCGAGGACGATGACGCAAGCCGCCTGCTGGTCACCTACCTGCTGGAAGCCGCTGGCCACCGCGTGCTGGCAGCCGAAAACGGCGCCGTGGGGCTGGACCTGGCCCTGGCCGAGAGTCCGGACATTGTGTTGTGCGACCTGCAGATGCCGGTGATGAACGGCTACGAGGTGGCTCGCGGCCTGCGCGCCAGCCCACGCTGGCGGGTGGTGCCACTGGTGGCGGTGACAGCCTTCTCAATGCCGGGCGACCGCGAGAAGGCCCTCGAAGTCGGCTTTAATGAACACCTGTCCAAGCCCATCACGCCCGAGACCTTTGTGCAGCAGATCGAGGCGTTTTTGGCTGGTGCCCACCCGGTTCCGCCCCAATCAGGTTGAATATCCAGCACGTACAGCATGGCAAAGATCCTCGTCGTCGATGACCTCCCCGCGAACCGCGCCCTGGTGGTGACCCTCATCGGGCACAGCGGCCACCAGGCGCTGGAGGCGGCTGATGGCGCCGAGGCGTTGGCCGTGGTCCGTGCCGAACGCCCCGACCTGGTGATCTCCGACATCCTGATGCCGACCATGGACGGCTTTGAGTTTGTGCGGCAACTGCGCTCTGAACATGGCCTGGCGGCCACGCAGGTGATCTTTTGCAGCGCCCACTATCACGAGGAAGAAGCCCTGCGCCTTGCCAAGGCCTGCGGTGTGACCCAGGTGCTGTTCAAGCCTTGCGAGCCGCAGGACATCCTGGCCGCCATCGAGCAGGCGCTCACGCAGATCCGCCACCAGCCATCGGTGGCGCTGGAGCACAGTTTTCAGACCCGCCACCTGCAGTTGATGACCGACAAGCTCACCGGCAACATGGCCGAGCTGGAGGCCATGAACCGGCGCCTGTCCGCGTTGACCGATCTGAACCTGCAGCTGGCCTCCGAGCGCGACCCGCAGGTGCTGCTGGCCAATGTGTGCCGAGGTGCGCGCGAGCTGGTGGGTGCGCAGTACGCCGTGTTGTGCGTGGTGCGCAAGCACAGCGACGGTGCCATCACCTGCACCAGCGGTATGGACCCGGCCCTGCAGAACGGACCGCTCGATCTGCCTGTGGTGTCGCATGGACTGTTGGGGCAGCTGCGGGCCGAACGCCGCCCGCAGCGCCTGGTGAACGCCGGAGGCGACCCTGTAGCGCTCGGCTTGCCCGCAGGCTATCCCCCGGTGCACACGGCAGTGATCGCACCCATCGTGTCGTTGTCGTTCTCCTATGGCTGGCTGTGCCTGGCCAACAAGCTGGGGGCCGATGCCTTCAGCGCCGATGACGAAAAAGTCCTCGCCATCCTGGGCGCCCAGGTGGGCCGCATTTATGAGAACGGCAGTCTCTACCTGGAGATCCAGCAGCACGCCGACCAATTGCAGGTGCAGGTGCAAGAGCGCCAGCGGGCCGTGGATGCACTGCGTGCCAACAAGGCCAGCCTGCGCCGGGCCCAGGCGCTGGCCAAGATATCCCACGTCATCAGCGGGCCCGATGGCGCCTTCGAAAGCTGGCTCGATACCTTGCCCGACATGCTGGGCCTGGACGAAAGCGCCATGCCCCGCTCGGCCCGCGAATGGCTGGCACTGGTGCACCCCGACGACCGCGACATGTTCCGCCGCCATGCGCTGCAGGCCGCCCACCTGGGCGCGCGCATGGATTTCACCTACCGGGTCCTGCGTGGCGACGGCCAGCCGCTGTACTTGCGCCAGGTGATGGAGCCGCTGGAGGACGAGGCGGGCCGTGGGGAGCTGGGCCGCTGGTTCAACACCATCCAGGACATCACCAAGGAAAAGCGCGCCGAAGAAGAACTGCACGAAAGCGACCGCCGCTTCAACGACATGCTCGACAAGGTCGAGATGATCTCGCTGATGCTTGACTGCGAAGGGCGCATCACCTACTGCAACGACTACCTGCTGCGCCTGACGGGTTGGCAGCGCGACGAGGTGTTTGGCCGCAACTGGTTCGATCTGTTCGTTCCACCCGAGATGGGCGATGTGCGCAGTGTTTTTGCTGACGTGCTGGCCGATCGGCCGTCGGCGTGGCACTACGACAACGAGATACTGACCCGCTCTGGCGGGCGGCGCCTGGTGCACTGGAACAACACCGTACTGCGCTCGGTGGGCGGGCAGGTGACCGGGGTGGCAGCCTTGGGAGAAGACATCACGGCGCGCCGGGATGCCGAGCGGCGCATCAAACGGCTCAACCGCGTGTACGCCGTGCTCAGCGGCATCAACACCTTGATCGTGCGCGTGCGCCAGCGCGACGAGCTGTTCCGCGAGGCCTGCCGTGTCGCGGTGGAGCACGGCCAGTTCAAGATCGCCTGGATCGGCCGCGTGGACCATGCTCTGCAAGAGGTGGTGCCGGTGGCGCTCGCCGGGGCCGGGGCGGAGTTCCTCATGCATGTGCGGCGCCGGTTGTGGCTCAGCGAAACCCCCAGGGAGGGCGAAAGCCTGAGCGCCAGCGTGGTGCGCACCCAGCAGGCCGCGGTGTGTGAAGACATTCAGAGCGACCCGCGCATTCTGGTGCCGCAGGAGCTGGCTGCGCGCGGCGTGGCATCCATGGCAGTGTTGCCCTTGCTGGTGGCGCACGAGGTGGTGGGCGTGATCGCCCTCTTTGCAGACGAAGCCGGGTTCTTTGACGATGACGAGATGCACCTGCTGACCGAGCTGGCGGGGGACATCGGCTTTGCCATGGACCACCTCGACAAGGAAGAGCGGCTGAACTACCTGGCGTACTACGACGACATCACCGGTCTGCCCAACCGCACCCTGTTCCTGGAGCGCAGCGGCCAGCACCTGCGGCCGCGCGAAGGGGCCAAGGCGCTGTTGGGCATGGGGCTCATGGACATCAGCCGGTTTCGGTTCGTCAACGACACCCTGGGGCGCCAGGAGGGGGACGAACTGCTCAAGCAGGTAGCGCAGCGCCTGCAACAAGCGGCGGGCGATGCGTACGACGTAGCACGCATTGGCGTCAACAGCTTTGGCATCGCCGTGACCGATGCGCGTGACGCGGGCGCGGTGGCGCTGGCGCTGGACGGGTTGATGCGGGCCTGTTTTGGTGCCCCCTTTGTGCTGGGCGGCACGGAGCTGCGCATGGCGGCCAAGGCCGGTGTCGCGCTGTACCCCATGGACGGTGCCGATGCAGAAACCCTGCTGCGCAACGCCGAGGCGGCACTCAACAAGGCCAAGGCCTCGGCCGACAGCCTGCTGTTTTACACCTCGGAGATGAACACCCGCGTGGCCGAAGCCCTGAGCCTGGAGGGCCGCCTGCGCGACGCACTGGAGCAGGGCCAGTTTGTGCTGCACTACCAGCCCAAACAGCACCTGGCCACGGGTGCCATCGCCGGGGCCGAGGCCCTGATCCGCTGGAACGACCCCCGCCGGGGGCTGGTGCCGCCCGCGCAGTTCATACCCATTCTGGAAGAAACCGGCCTGATCTACGACGTGGGCCGCTGGGCGCTGCGGCAGGCCCTGGCCGACAACCTGCGCTGGCGCCAGGCGGGGCTGGCGCCCCTGCGGGTCGCCGTCAATGTGTCGTTCTTGCAGCTGCGGCACCGGGGCTTCATTGCCGAGGTGCGCGACGCCGTGGCCCACGACGCAGGGGCGGCCGCAGGGCTGGAGCTGGAGATCACCGAAAGCATGGTCATGGACGATGTGCAGCACAGCACCGCCAGCCTGCATGCGCTGCGCGAGATGGGCATCACCATTGCCATCGACGACTTTGGCACAGGTTTCTCGTCACTGAGCTACCTGGCCAAACTGCCGGTGGATACGCTCAAGATCGACCGGTCCTTCATCCTGAACATGGCCTCAGGCCCGCAGGGCGTGGCGCTGGTGTCCACCATCGTCAACCTGGGGCACTCGCTGGGCCTCAAGGTAGTGGCCGAAGGTGTGGAGACCGAGGACCAGTCCCGGCATCTGGCGCTGCTGGGTTGCGACGAGATCCAGGGGTATCTGCTGAGCAAGCCGGTGCCTGCCGAGGTGTTTGAGGCGCAGTTCCTCCAGACCCTGATGGCGAAATAGCGGGCAAAAAAATGCCGACCTGCAGGTCGGCATGGTGGGTGCGGCGTGAGGCCCTCGGTGGATGAGGGGGCCGCAAAGATCAGCAGCGCCCCCAGTCCTCGGTCCTCAGCGTATTTGCTTTCAGCCTTTTTGCACCATCTTGATGATGCTGGAGAAGTCCAGCGCGCCGTGGCCTGCCAAGCTGTGCGCCGCATACAGATTGCGCGCCATCCCCCCCAGCGGCGTGGCGGCCTTCACCGCCATCGCGTTCTCCTGCGCCAAGCCCAGGTCCTTGAGCATCAGGTCCGTCCCAAAACCGCCCGCGTAGCCCTTGCTGGCAGGGGCGGTTTCCATCACGCCGGGGAAGGGGTTGTACTTTTCCAGCGCCCAGTTGCCGCCCGAGCTGCGGCGCATGATTTCGCTCAGCACTTTGGGGTCCAGACCGTTGGCTACGCCCAAGGCAATGGCCTCGCTGGTGCCGGCCATCAAAATGCCCAGCAGCATGTTGTTGCAGATCTTGGCCGTTTGGCCTGCGCCCACGCTGCCTGCGTGGAAGATGTTGGCGCCCATTTTTTCGAGCACGGGGCGGGCGCGTTCCAGGTCGGCAGCGTCGCCGCCCACCATGAAGGTGAGGGTGCCTGCAATGGCGCCGCCGGTGCCGCCCGACACGGGGGCGTCGATAAAGGCCACGCCCTTGGCCTTGGCGGCTTCGGCCACCTTGCGGGAGGTGGCGGCTGCGATGGTGGAGCAGTCGATGATCAGCGTGCCCGCAGGCAACTGGGCCAGCAGCTCGCCCGCGCCGAGGAACAGGCCTTCCACATGCTGGCTGGCGGGCAGCATGCTGATGACGACTTCGGCGCCTGCGACTGCCGCCTTCGCGTCGGCGGCGATGGGCACGCCGTCTGCGGCCAGCTTGTCGCGGGCGGGTTGGGAGAGGTCGAACGCGCGCACTTCGTGGCCTGCCTTGTGCAGGTTGTGTGCCATGGGGCCGCCCATGTTGCCGAGGCCGATGAATGCGATTTTCATGGTGTGTTGCTCCTTGATGTCGTTGTGATGGTGAAAGGGAATGGGTGCAGCTTTGTTATGAATTTGATAGCTATAAAGGCTTATCCATTGCGCGGTAGCGGCCTAAAAAGCTTGAAATCTAGGGGCTGATGTCGGCCCCACGCTGGGCCAGCTCGGCGCGCAGCACCGAGCGGTGGCAGCGGGCTTCGTCCTCGCAGTAGCAGCCCAGCGACATCGCGCTGTGGCGCGACAGCGCGGCCAGCAAGTCGAGCGTGCGGCTGGCCTCGGGCTGGGCCAGTTCTTTGCGGAACTGTTTGGCGAATGCCTCCCACGCCTTGTCGCCTTCTTGGCCGGTGGGCACCTGCTGGCCCTGGGCCATGAGGTCGGCGCTGGGGGAGAGCAGGGGGTACCACACGTCGTAGTAGTCGCGGCTGGCGAACTCGGCCTTGGGCACGCCACGCGGCGGGCGGCGCACGGTGCCGATGCGGGTGCCTTCCCCGGCGGCGCGCGGGGTGCCAAGGCGGACGATGCGAAGGGACATGGTGGGGCTCCGGGTGGGTGGGTGTAGGGGCGAGTCAGTCGTCGGCTTCGAAGATGCTGTGCTTCTTGGCGGTCGGCTTTTTGGAGAGGGGCTTTGCGGCTTTGGCAGCGGCACCTTTTGTGCGCGCGCCTGTTGCTGTGACTTTCTTCGGCGTGGCGGGCTGGGCTTTGGCGGCACCCCTTTTTTTCTTGGGCGGTGCAGCCTTGGCGTGCGGGTTGTAGGCCAGCGCTTCGTCAATCCAGAAGCTCCACTGCGTCCGGGTAGAAAACCCATTGGGCTCCACCCAGAAATAGCCCTTCATCCCCCCGCCCGGTGAGAGTTCGCGCGTGTTCTGCATTTCCTGCAGCTCGCCGTGCCGCTCCGGCGGCAAGCGCACCAGCAGCTCCTCGCCCTTGACTGCGATGCACATCTTGCCGTCCACGAAGAAGGCGTGCGTTCCAAACAGGGCGCGTTCTTCCACGTCACTGCGGTGCGCTAGCGCCGTGCGCACGGCGTCGATCAGGTGCAGGGTTTCGTCAGACAGCGGGCGGGTGGGCATGGTGAGAGCTAAAAATGCCGGTAGCGCAAGTGCAATATGCCTGGGTAGCTATGAATGTTGTAGCTACCGGATGGCCTCTGTGGCATCTCCATCCAGCATGCGCCGGGCAATGATCACCCGCATGATTTCATTCGTGCCTTCCAGAATCTGGTGCACGCGCGCGTCGCGCAGCAGGCGCTCCAGCGGGTATTCGCGGATGTAGCCGTAGCCGCCGTGCAACTGCAGGGCGTCATTGATGACGGTAAAGCCTGCATCGGTGGCAAAGCGCTTGGCCATGGCGCAATAGGTGGAGGCGTCGCGGGCACCAGCGTCGAGCTTGTTGGCGGCCAGGCGCACCATCTGCCGCGCGGCCACCAGTTCGGTCGCCATGTCGGCCAGCTTGAACTGCAGCGCCTGGAAGCTGGCGATGGGTTTGCCGAACTGCTTGCGGTCTTGCATGTACTGCTGGGCGGCGTTGAGCGCGCCTTGCGCCGCGCCCACCGAGCAGGTGGCGATGTTGATGCGGCCGCCGTCCAGGCCCTTCATGGCGATTTTGAAGCCTTCGCCCTCGCGGCCCAGCAGGTGGTCGGCGGGGATGCGCACGTTGTCGAAGCTGATAGTGCGCGTGGGCTGGCTGTTCCAGCCCATCTTCTGTTCCTTCTTGCCGTAGCTGATGCCGGGCGTGTCGGCGGGCACGGCAAAGGCGCTGATGCCGCTGGCGCCGGATTGCGCATCGCCCGTGCGGGCCATGAGCACCAGCACGTCGGTGCTGCCTGCGCCGCTGATGAAGGCCTTGGCGCCGTTGATGACGTATTCGTTGCCGACCAGCTCGGCGCGGGTCTTGAGCGATGCGGCATCGGAGCCCGCGCCGGGCTCGGTGAGGCAGTAGCTTGCGAGCTTTTCACCCGTGGTGAGCAGCGGGCCCCAGTGGTCGCGCACGGCGGGCGTGGCCCAGGTGCCCAGCATCCAGGTGGCCATGTTGTGGATGGTGATGAAGGCGGTGGTGCTGGGGTCCACGGCCGCCATTTCTTCAAAGACCAGCGTGGCGTCCAGGCGGGGCAGGGCGAGGCCACCGGCGACTTCGGGCGCGTACAGGCCACAAAAGCCCAGCTCGCCCGCCTTGGCGATGGCCTCGCGCGGGAAGATGCCTTCTTCGTCCCAGTGCGCGGCGTGGGGTGCGAACTCAGCTTGTGCAAAGTTGCGGGCCGTTTGGGCAAAGGCGCGTTGTTCTTCGGTGAGTTCAAAGTCCATGGTGTTCTGTCTCTTGGCTTTTTGTTGTTCTGGCGGCCTGATTCATGGCTTGGCGGACGGGTGGTCCAGCGTCAGCCAGCGCATCAGGCCCTTGCGGCGCTCCTGGGTTTCGGCCGTCAGGCACTCGTGGTACAGGCGCGGCCACTGGGGTTGCGATTCATTGCTGCGCTGCGCCTGCTGGCAGCGCGTGGTGCGCTCGCGCTGCCAGGCCGTGTGCTCCTGCCGCAGTTGGGGCCGTTCGTGGGCCGACAAGGCGCGCATCACGTCGCCATAGAGGATGGCGATTTCGGTGTCTGCCGCCTGGAAGGCTTGCACGGCGCAGGCGTTGGTTTCTTCCACCGTGCCACCGGGTTTGCAGGCGGCACCGGCCTGTGCGTGGGCATCGGCACCCACCAGCATCACGCACGCAGCACCGAAGACCATGGCCCATCTCCGCATCGTTGTCTGAAAAGTTTGCATGCCCCGCTTTTACCACCGCGCACAGCGGTTGAAACCGGCGCGGACAAAGGCGAGGTAGCCGCGCAAGGGCCGCCAGTCCCCGGTTCAGGCACTGGCTGCGTCCCCCTTCCGCATCGCAAAGCGATGCAGAGAAAGGGGGAAGCGGCGAAGCCGCTCAGGGGGTTACTTCAAACTAATCGTCGTGTTCACACCATGCGAGATGGTGCTGTCATCAAACCAGCGCGCCGTCACCGTCTTGGTCTGCGTGTAGAACAGCACGACCTGCTTGCCGTAGGGGCCCAGGTCGCCCAGCTTGGAAGCGCGCGAGCCCGAGAACGAGAACAGGGGCACGGGCACAGGGATTGGCACGTTGATGCCGACCTGGCCCACGTCGATCTCTTCCTGGAACTTGCGGGCTGCCGCACCCGACTGGGTGAAGATGGCAGTGCCGTTGCCGTTGGGGTTGTCGTTGATGAAGGCAATGGCTTCATCGATGTCTGCCGCAGCCGACAGGCACAACACAGGCCCAAAGATTTCCTGGTCGTAGATGCTCATGCCGGGCTTCACGCCGCTGAACACCGTGGGGCCCACAAAGTTGCCCTTTTCGTAGCCAGCCACCACGGGGTTGCGGCCGTCCAGCTCCAGCGTGGCGCCGTCGGCAATGCCGCGCTCGATCAGGCTCTGCACGCGGTCCTTGGCGGCGCAGGACACCACGGGGCCCACGTCCGTGCCTTTTTCCACACCGGCGCTCACCTTCAGGGTCTTGGCCTTGGCCACCAGTTCGGGGATCCACTTTTGCGCCTCGCCCACCAGCACCACCACCGACAGTGCCATGCAACGCTGGCCTGCGGCACCGAAAGCAGCACCTGCCAGGGCGTTCAGGGTCTGTTCCTTGTTGGCGTCGGGCATCACGATGGCGTGGTTCTTGGCGCCCATCATGCATTGCACGCGCTTGCCGTTGAGGCTGGCGCGGTTGTAGACATGGGTGCCCACCTTGGTGGAGCCCACGAAGCTGATCGCCTTGATTTCCTTGTGGTCGCAGATCGCGTTCACAGCGGCTTCGCCACCGTGGATCACGTTGAGCACGCCAGGGGGGATGCCGGCTTCGAGCGCCAGCTCCACCAGGCGCATGGTCACCATGGGGTCTTGCTCGGAGGGTTTGAGCACGAAGGTGTTGCCCGTGGCAATGGCCATGGGGAACATCCACAGCGGTATCATGGCCGGGAAGTTGAAGGGCGTGATGCCCGCGCACACGCCCAGCGGCTGCAGCAGGGTGTAGGTGTCCACGCCGCCAGCCACGTTGTTGGCCAGCTCACCCAGTTGCAGGTTGCCAATGCTGGCAGCGTGCTCGACCACTTCCAGGCCACGGAACACATCACCTTCGGCGTCCGGCAGGGTCTTGCCTTGCTCTGCCGTGAGGATGGCAGCCAGCTCGGCCATGTTTTCGCGGATGAGCTGTTGGTACTTGAGGAAGATGCGGGCGCGGGTGCCGATGGGGGTCTTCTTCCAGGTTTTGAACGCTTCCTTGGCCGAGGCCACTGCGGCATTGATTTCATCGGCCGTGGCAAAGGGCACGCGGGCCAGCACTTCTTGCGTGGCGGGGTTCACCACGTCACGCCACTCGGTGGACTTGGATTCGACGAATTTGCCGCCGATCAACAGTTTGACGGTGGGGGCCAGCACGGCCGTGGAAGTGGGTGCGTTCATGGGTTTGTCTCCGGGGGTTGCAAAGGGCCCGCAGCGCAGGCCTGTCCATGCATGTTATCCGTGCAAATTTGTAATTACAATGCTGTGATTTGCAAGTTCAATGTGCTTTTATGCACATTTCTGCGGTTGCCATTTTGGCAGTGGCGTACCCCGCGGGGTGCCATTACCCCATGCGGAGGGGGCCAGGTTAGGCGCCAGAAAGCAAAAAGGGCAAACACAAGCGTTTGCCCTTTTTTGCACCTGCTGTCGCGGGTCGGTTTCGCTCAGTTTCTGGACGGAAATACGCCTTGCACTGCGATGATGTAGTTCATGCCCAAGTGGGGCTGCATGACGGAAATGGGAGAATTGTTGCCCGTGGCGCCAGTGGCCAGGCTGGTCACCGGCAGGGTGGTGTCGGCGCTGGCACCAGGAGCATACTGCGCGTTGCGCTGGTTGGATGCAGCAGGCACCGCGCCGGAGCCGGGCCCGGTCAGTGTGCCTATGCTGGTGGAAGCGGAGACGCTGCCTGTCACCGTGTGGTTATGTGATGGCAGATTGTTAATGGTCAGCGTCTGAGTTGGCGTGCCAGCAACTTCTCCTAAGTCCATGCTGGGCAGCCCCGGACCTTGACCGGTGCCGACAGGTACTCGGCCGCGTAAGTCAGGCAGGGCGAAAGTTGATACGCCGTTGCCACCGTATGTGGTTCCGAGGATGGCGAATAAGGCGCTGTTCTGTGAAATGCTAAGAAGCTGGCCTTGGCAGAACATCCAGTTCTTTGGGGCGAAGTTGCCCGCAAACATTTTGATCTCACCCATTATTGGAGCTGTCGCCATAAAACTTCCTTATCAAGTCAAAAAGTATCCCGTGACCCAGCCGCCAGGTGCAGCGCTGTGGGCGGTGAATTGAGGGTAGGCTTGGCGTCGGCGCCAAGCGTCGGTATTTTGTACAGAACCTTCCCACAGCGGACCGGCGCTGTCCACGGCAGTACTGGTCCACTGGCGTTCTCCGCGTGGGCCGGAAAGAGGGGCTTTACGCAGCGCAGCCCATAGCTCATGGACGCTTGACGTATCGGATGCTGCCGCGAGGGCCTTTCCTACGCTGGCACCTGCTTCCGCTCCCAGCAGCGCTGCTGCCGTCCACCCAAGGCCTGCCTGCGCGAAACGGGCCTTCCAGCCGGACTCTGCCACCTCGGCGGCAGGCCAGCTAGCGACGGTCCATGCATGGACCCCCTGTGTGTGTTCGGCCAGCCAGGGAAAGCCCGCCAACTCGGTGCGGAGAGACGTTGAATGGACCTGCCACCACTGGGTGAAGCGCTGCGCTTGCGGACCCGAGTAGAGTGCAACCACCACATCGGGCTGATGGGACACGATAGACCGCTTCAAATCCTCGAATTCAGAGGAGAGCCCTGGCAGGTTTGCAACATGGCGCCCCACGACGTTGCCGCCTAGTGCTTGCCAGCGGTTCTGGAAAGACTGCAGAAAGTCGAAGCCTGACTCATGCCGTCCCATGGACAAGAAGGCTCGCGGACCGCATTGCGCATACACCTTGTCGGCAATAGCGGATGCCATCGCGCATAGCTCCAGACTATGGCGAACCGTCAGCGAGTGGGCCTCGGCGGTCGAAACTATGTCCGCGCCCGTATCACTGATCCACAGAGGCACACCGGCTTTCCGGGTTGCTGGGGAAATTCTCTTTGCCAGCAAGGGTGGAATCCAGCCCATTACGGCGTCAATTTTGCTTTCCTGTAGCGCCGAGTTGATCACCTTGGCAGGCGCCGATGGTATGGGCCCAGCGGACAGCCAGTTCAATTCAAGCAAGGCGGTGGCGCCGGCCTGGGCCAGTCCGAGCTCCACGCCTTGGCGGTAGTCTTCGGCCAGCTGGGGCATTTTCTCGGAAGTAGGTGCTATGCCAAGTACGCGCCACCGGGGGCGTATCGCACCAAGCGAGGACAGGGCGGCAGCCGAAGCCTGCACACTTGTGACTGCCGCTGCTCCACCCGTTGCCAGGAAATGTCGTCGATGCAGCGTTGCGATCATTGCAGCGCCTCCTCGGGCTTGATGGAGACATAGGTACGCAGTGGGTCGTGGAGCCTCTGGTAGTGAGGTGCGATCCATTGCGCAGCCAGGGACTGAAGGAGGTCGCTTGCCATGCTATGTTTTGTTTCTGTATCGGGGACAAAGACTTGGTGAGGGTGCTTGCCATGCCGCGACGCGCGTTCACACATTCTTGCGCGCTCCTCTGCCGAGACCTGCCAGCGCATATGGGGGAGTACCTGTGACTCGATGGCCTCGGGCAGTTGGGAGTGGTCGAGCAACAATGCGCGCGAAGGTGCGAACTCTCGGGCCATGGCTTCGTAAATGTTCCCAAGCACGCGGGCGCAATAAAGTTCAGGGGGCATGAGGGCCAATTCGTGGGGGCTGAGGCCATCTACACCGCAGCCTGCCATGCCGGGGATCAGGAAGAACGCACGTTCCCGCATCTGCGACACCAGCACCGACAGTGGTTCCCGGGTGAGGAACACCCAGGGGGCGTCCGGCCACGCTTTTGCAAAGAGCGGTGCCTTGTCTGTGTTCCACGCATCGAGCTTGATGCTCATGGATTGCAGCGGTGGGCTGTCGCTGTCGCAGCGTTGCGCCCAGGCGCTGGTCCAAGCGCGCAGCGCGCGCACCACCTGTGCTTCGTCAATCAGCCCGCTGGACAGTGCCTGCCGCACGAGGAAGTCCACGGGACCGGGCTCCGACAGCTGCAGATGGTGTGCGCTTTCAGCGAGCGTTTGCGTAATGAGCGTGGAGCCACAGCGCGAAACGTGGAAGATGACCAGTGATGGATCAAGGCCTGGGGATTGCTCGTGCCAGGCCAACAGGTCGCTCAACGGCGTCTGGCGCCGGAACGCCAGATGGAAAGGGCGCAGCATATGACTCTGGATGCCATGCTGGAAGAAGGGCTCGCGCAGTGGTTCATCGAGCAGGCGGATCCAGTCCACCATCACCTGGCCTTTGGCGATGTAAAAGCGGATAGGGCGCCAGCCGCTGAAGTTCACAGAATCCATTGTTCCACCCACGCGCGGCGCCCGGCCTTCATGGCCGACTCCACATCTGATGCGTCAAATTGAAAGCCTGCGTCCTGCCCCATACGCACCGATTCCTGCACGAACTCGGCAGAGTTGGTGATGGCGCTGAGCCTTGTGGAACGCTCTGCATCCGCCCCCACGAAGTCGCGAAACCGGATGAATTGGCTCCACGGGTCGCTGGGGTCGGACAAAGGCTCGCCGCCATCGCTGGCGCGGAAGGCCTCGAACAGACGCATGTCCACCGAGGCGTCCGCCACCAGGTGCACCCGGTTTTGGCTGCCACGGTTGCGAACACGGTGCGGCAGCGATACATCCACATACCAGCACTCGCCAGCTCGCAGCGGAATGCGTTCACCATCGACATGGAAGAACACCTGCTCGCCGGTTTGCAGCGGCACGTGCAGGCGGGCTTCACCGCGCGCAGCACACACACCTACATCGGTGTGCTCCTTGATTTCGCAGCCCGGCAGCAATTGCATGAGCCGTACGGATTTCCAGGGCAATGCCATGGTTTCCAGCATCGCGCGCAGCGAAGGGCATTGTTCCAAAGCCGGCGTGTCGGCATAGCCCGATGCTGGCACATCAATGGGAACGACATCGATGGGAGCCTCGGGCGCGGAACGCAGTGCAAGTGCCTGCCAACCTCCGTCATGGCGGCCTTCATTGAAATGGGTACGCCAGAGGGAAGCTGGCAGGGCATTCACCTCGGCCAGGGCTGTGGCCGCGTCAAAACGCCAAGGCAACCTTGCGGTCCGCATGCCCTGCACCATCAGGCCATGGGGTTGCAGGTCGGCAAGCGACGAGTCCTGATACGTCATTGCGCGCAGATGGCGTAAGAACTGCAGGCTGTGGTCAACGAGGGTACGCGGTAGGAGTTGAGGAGTCGGACCGACCAGCCCTGGACTCCGGCCGCACAAGCACCGCCCTCGACGGGGCGGTTGGCCGCCACATACACAGCGTCAGCGTCAATTCCGGCAGCGCCGCTTGCGCCCTCGTACCCGCCGCCGACGACTTTTTCACCCACGTTGCAGCAGGAGGTCACTGCGCAGCTGTCTGCCGACCCACTGCCACTTGCAGTTCGAATATTGATGGCAATGGAGTTACTCCCCGCTGGACCTTGGGGGCCTGTCGCACCTGTAGCTCCGGCAGGACCGGCGGCGCCCGTGGCTCCGGTAGCGCCAGTCAGGCCCGCTACGCCTTGTGCACCAGGGGTTCCTGCTGGTCCGGTAGCACCTGTTGCACCGGCGGATCCAGTGGCCCCAGACGGGCCGGTGGCACCCGTTGCACCCGTCAGGCCGGCTGGACCCGTCGCGCCGGTGGCACCCGTAGCTCCCGTGAGACCTGCCGGGCCTGTGGCACCAGTAGCACCCGTTGCGCCTGTTGTTACTCCGGGGGCGCACTGGCCTAGGCGCCCCGTAGGCCCGTCAAAACACAGCACGCTGGCATTGTTGTTGGCCGTGCCTGACAGACTGGGAACCCTCACTTCGCCGGAGTCTTGCACACGCAGGCGCTCGGTATTGGCGGGTCCCTTGACCACGAATCCGCCGCCGGGAGGCGGTGTGATGCTCACGTCCGCTGCGTGGACGGAAAAAGTTGCCAATGCCAGGCAGGCTTGACCGGCCCACAGCGATTTGTAACGAAAAGTGGTGCGTTTCATAAAGGTCAGGGACTAAGGATGCGGATGGACAACGCAAGCCGGCGCAGGGCCTGCGGCGCAAAAAAAGGGAGGCCGTGTGCCAGTGCCTGTGGCCATGGCTAAGTGCGGCAGGTGACTTGCCCTGCGTGTGGCATGTGCATGCCAGCGGACAGCCTCTGGGGCTGCACAAATGTCTTCATTTTTCCTCCCTCGCACTTGACTATTGCTGGCAACCGCTGCGGGTGCCTTGGCCCAATGGGCTCTGGTTATTGCTCGCTGTTCCATTGTTGCGAGCTTCGGCGCGAGCGCAGTGTGCAATAGAAAATATGCGGTGTAAATTATTTTTGTGCGATTTATCTCCCGATGCCCTTGGGCCGTCGCCGGGTTGCGTCTTTGGTCGGCTTTTTTGACCGGTCGTGCGAGTGCACCAGCGCTTGATTTCCGGGTTGTCTCGGCCCGGGGCGCCACAATCCGGATATGGATTGGGATCATTTCCGTTATTTTCTGGAGTTGGCGCGCGCAGGCACGCTTGCGGGCGCCGCGCGCCGCCTAGGTGTGGAGCACACCACGGTGTCGCGTCGCTTGCAGGCGCTGGAGAACCAGATGGGCTCGGCCCTTTTTTCCCGTGAGCCAGGAGGGCATCGGCTGACAGAGGCCGGCCGGCAGCTGATGCCTCAGGTGGAGGCGATGGAGGCCGCTTTTCTTGTGGTTGAAAGTGCCGCTCCCGGTGTACACCAGGGTCTGCATGGATTGGTGCGTATCGGCACCACTGAAGGTTTTGGCAACCTGATCCTAGCGCCCCAACTGGCACAGTTCGCGTCGGAACACCCCGGTTTGGTGGTGGACCTGCTGGCGCTGCCGCGCCTGGTGCACCTGTCGCGCCGCGAGGCCGACATCGTCATCTCGCTGGAGCGCCCGGCGCGTGGCGCGGTGGTGGTCGTGAAGCTGACCGACTACGTGCTGCAACTGTATGGAGCGCGCAGCTACCTGCAGCGCCATGCCCCCATCCACACGCCGGACGACCTGCGGGGCCACACCTTCATCAGCTACGTGGACGACCTGCTGTTCAGCAAGGAACTGCAAATCCTGGACGAACTGCACCGCCCCGCGCATTTCGCGCTGCGCAGCACGAGCATCCTGGCCCAGTACGAAGCCGCCCGCGTGGGGGCCGGGCTGGCTGTGCTGCCCGCCTTTGTGGCAGCGCAAGACCCGTCGCTGGTACCCGTGCTGCCGGGTGTGGCACGCTTTCAGCGCACCTTCTGGATGTCCATGCCCGGTGACAACAAGCACGTGGCCCGTATGCAGGCCACGTGGGCGTTTTTGCGGGAGGCGGTGGCGGCTCAGCAGGGGTTGTTGTTGCCTGCGGTGATTGCTACTTAATTGATAGCTGATAAGTCAATTTCGACTAGCACTACAAGCCCGTTGGATTCTATTTCCTGATTTTTTTGGGGGCGCTACCTGTGCGGCTGGAGTCCATGGCCCAGGACAGGTTTCGAGGGCGCTCGTGTCGGGGCGGGTATTGGGTGTTTGTCCCCAGCTTTTGGGCCAACCTATCGACGCAACACTTGCCCCGGCGTCCGCCACTGCAGCGGTACCAGGTCATACAGCGGGCTGGGCTCGCGCTGCCAGCCGCTGGTGGGTGCTGCGGTGGTCGTGCCGGTGGGCGAGCTGTTGGTGCCGATGTGAAGACCGGCGAGCTGCTGCATCCACGCGACGTCGATGGCGCCGCCTTGCAAGGGTCTGGAGAAGATCAGCTCCAGCATCTTGCGGCCCTGTGGGTCGCCGCTGCTGGCTGCTACCTGGTACAGGCGCACGGCCTCGGTGTAGTTGGCAGGTACGCCGTCGCCGCGGTGGTAGCGCTGGGCCTCCGCGTACCAATCTGCAGCGCTGTAGCGGGCTGATCGGGTGCGGGCGTTGGGACCGCTCTGGATGCGGCGGGCCAGAAGGCGGGCGTTGGCGGCGGCGGCCTCGGATTTTGCAGACGCTGATTGAAACTGGACCATCGCCTGTTCGAGATCGCCGCTGGCGATGAACTCCAGCCCCAGTTCGTTGCCGGCCTGCGCGTTGCCGGCCCGCACAGCTTGCGTCAACAGTTTTTGAAGCGATGGGCTGGTCGTCGCTGGGGTCGCTGAGCCGGGATATCGGTCAGGTGAGGGCAAACGGGGCTCGGCCAATGGAGCCAATGCCTTGGCCGCATGCCATTCGAGGTATTTGGCAAGCCCCGGATCGGCACGGCCCACCAGCGCAATCCAGTGCATGGCGGTTGAAGGATTGGGTGCTGCCACGCACCCGCTGAGCTGGCACCACGCAAGGCCCGCAGGAGCCAGAGGGTGGCTGAGCATTTGCGCACGTTCAAACCAGTGCTGGGCCTGCGCCGGGTCAGCGGGCATGGCCAGGCCATGCAACGCCAACAATCCCAACAGCCACGCCGCATCGGCAGGCGTCAGGTCGCCCGATGATCGCGTTGTAGGGGCAGGGGGGGCGCGCGGCTTGCGCGTCGGCACCCCATCGCGTTGCGCGGTGCTGCGAAGTTTTTGCAACATCTTCTCCTGCGTGGGGTCGTCAGACCCGGGCACCTGGGGGGACGCCGCGTTCAGGCTGGCGCGATCGATGTCGGAGATTTCCGCAGGCGTGGGAAGCGCCCGCACCGATCCCTGCGCAGGAGCAGCAGTCACCACCGCCATTACCAGGCACGCTGCACCCGAGGCCTGCGCCACTGCGCCATGGATTGCGCGCCATATGCCCTGCGGTGCGTGTGCCCCACCAAGGGTGGAATGCGTGCGCGCCGTGGTCGCCGGGGTGGTGGTCATCGCGTTCGCCTGCGCAGTGCTTTACCGACGGTGTGTCACTTGCGTGGGGCGGGTTGGGTAGGCGCACTGGCTGCGGCGGGCAGGGCGCGGCGTGGAATGACTTGCCAGTACACGGCATTGCCGGTGTAGCCATCGGTGCCCCAGGCGGTGGCGAAGGCCTCGTTCAAGCGCTCCAGCGCCCGGTAGTTCGGGATGGGCTTGAGCGGCGGTCCGCGCAGCGCCTCGGGCAAACGGGGCGTGCTGTCCTCGTCGGTGGCAAAGCAGGCCACACCCTCGGTGCCGGGGCTGGCTGCGTCCATGATGAAGCCGGGGTTGGGGCTCATCCAGTCGGGGATGCGTATGGCCTGGTTGGCAGACACCCAGCCGGTGGTGTTGGCCTGGTTGGGCAGCAGGCGGATGACTGTACCGGTGGCATCGGCCAGAAAACACTGCAGGTAGGAGGCGCGCGACACGGTGGCCGACAGGAAGACCTGTTCCCCCACCTCGAATGCGGTGCGCTCCAGCAACACGTTCTCGATCTGCAGATCGATGCTGCGCGCAGGCGGTGGATCTCCGTACTTGGCCGCCCCCGGATTGCTGCTCACCACCTGCACTGCCGCATCGCGAGTGGCGGGACTGGCGGCGATGTGCGGCACAGGCTCTGCGTGCGTGCTGGCCCAGCCAATGCGGGCCAGGGTGCCGTCTGCGGACAGCCCGACAAAGTGGCGCAGCGCCCGTTCGTAGGTCGCAAAGTCCACCACGCCCGTCACCACCATGCCGTTGTCCGCCTGGAAGCGCGCCAGGGCCTTGCGCAGCGCTGGGTCGTTGTCCGGCAGAGGTTGCGCGACGGGGGCGAGGTAGCCCCGGCTGATCAGCGAGCGTGTGATGAGCTGGGTGCGCACGGCGGGCGAGCCTTCGTCAAACCAGTCGCGCAGCTGCCGCTGAAAGTCCGGGTGGTTTTGCTCCAGCGTCAGGCATTGCCAGTAAGGCACCCGGGCCCATTTGCCAATGAGTTCGATGGTGGCCAGGTCCACCAGTGTGCGCACCGCACTGCCAGAGCCCTGGGTGTAGTCGCGCCCCACGTTGAACTGAACGCCATAAGTGCCGATGCGCCCGGCCAGGTCCACGCCCTGTCCGCCGTTGCCAATGATGACTTCGTTGGCTGAGTCCAGGCCGGGAATCAGCGTGCGGGTGCGAAAGTCGCCCAGGTGCATCTCCAGGCCGATGATGGTGGCGTTGCGGCTCTGGCTGTAGCCCATGTCGATGCGGGGGCCGGAGAGCCCGGCGTCAAACCGGTTGTTGATCACGTTCTGGTCCACGAACGAGATGGCACCCGACAGGTACAGCGCGGGTCGCTGCAACTGCATCTGGTTGTTGTTGAGCAGGATGGTGGTGAGGTTCTGCACCGTGTCCTGGCGCGCGATATCCACCTCGTAGTCCACAAAACGGAAGGCATTGCTCAGGCGCGACATCTGGGACAGGGCCGTGATCACCATGTCCTTGGTGGCCACGGTGACGCGGGTGGAGTAGTCGGGAATCTGCTTGCTCGTGATCAGTGTGGTGGGCAGCTGTGCATCGCGCAGCATATGGTCCATGCACATCAGCGAGTCGGAGAAGCTGGAGATGGAGCGTGTGGGGCGCACCACGGGGCGGTCGGTGATGGAAGCCAGGCTCTGAAAGGCCTGGTCCTTGCGTGGGTCCCTGGGTGTGGCACAGCCAGCCAGTCCCAGCCCGACGACAAGCCAAAGCGCTCCATGGATCGCGCGCATCACAGGGTGTGGGGAGCGTGGGCGCTGGGGGCGAGAGCATGCAGGCATGGCGGGGCTCGGCGGGGTGGGCGGCATGTTCTCTCTCCTGGCGGCCGGGCGCATGGCGCCTGGCCTGTTATTTGCAGATATTGACGAGATCGCCGCGCAGCACCACCACCTGCGGCGCCTGGTTGGGACCGTACTTGGCCGATCCCGTGGTGTTGGCAGACACGGTGTTGCTGCCCACCTCCTGGACGCAGGTCTTTTGCATGCCCTGTGCATTGGCAGTGGTGACCACGTCGTTGTTGGTCAGCACGCCAGTGGTGTCGTCTGAGAAAGCCTTGGCTTCGTAGCGGGCGATGCGGGCGCGTAGCCACGATGGCATGGTGTTGCTGCCGTCCAGTCCCGTCGAGGCTGCCACTGGCCCTGTGGGCTGCATCTGGACCGAGAGCTTCTTGGTCAGGATGACCGGGTCTTCCCCGGGGGCCTGTGCCCACGCGGGGCTTGGCATCAGGCCGCAGACCGTGAGCAAAGCTGCGCATGGCGCCAGAAAACGTGTGTTCATGGAACACCTCCTATGGTGAGAATGAGGGGCCCACCCGCACTGCTGTTTGCAGCCTTGCCGGTGTGCCCCTGGCACGAACTCATCCGGGCACTGATGTGCTGCCGGAATCAGACCCTCGCAGGTCTATTCACCAGCCGAGCTGGTGCCGATCTCAGTAGGGCCAGCCGGCGGGCTTGGTGGGCTGGCAGGTGAAGCAGGCGTTGTTGGAGGCGATGTTTTGCACCGCCTTGCTGTTGCTGCCGCTGGAGAGGTTATTGACCGACGAGTTGATCATCGAGGTGAATTGGCTGGAGTTGCCAATGATGGTGACTTCGCCCACGTTGGATGACAGGTTCTGGCTGGCGTAGGCTTCGCTGCCGCTGGCGGTGTTGGTCAGATTGCCGCCAAAGCCCGTTACCGTCTGGGTCGAATTGCCACTGATGGTGACGTTGCCGGTGTTGGAGGCCAGGTTCTGGAAGGCTTCGCTCTTCGAGCCCGTCGAGTTGTTGTTGACGGACACCGACGTCAGGGATACCGACTGCGTGGAATTGCCGGTGATGGTGATGTCCGGAGTGGAAGGGACCGGACCGGTGGCCATGGCGGCGGAGGCGATGACGCTGAGCGTGATGAAAGCAAGGGTTTTCATGACAGATCCTTCAAGGATGACTTCTACACTGGCTGCAACCGCAGCGAACCTGCGGTGCAGAGGGGGTTGGACGGCGCTTTCAGGCCTGGTTTTTTTGAGAACCGGTGGCCGTTAGGCGCTGTCGGAGTTCAGTGTGCGAGCCGATGCGATTCGTGCGAATACGCCGGGCGGGCTACCTCATACAGCGGAGCGGTTCAACCCTTGGACCCGCGCAAAGCCTTTGCCAGCGCGGCTTGGCCGCCCGCACCACATGAGATCGGCCGAAGAAAGTCAGGTAGTAACCAATTGCTACTTGGGCAACATTGCCAAATATATTTGGACCTTGAAATTTATTTGGCGCACTGTGTGCGCTGCCGTACAGAGGGGCATGAGTGCGTTGGAGAACATGCATGTGAACGCAAGAGTTGCATGCAGATGCGTCCACCGAAAGACCCAGTCCATCGGGGCCCACCACCACGTCCGCAGGAGTTCACCCATGAGCAGCAGTTGGCAGGTCGATACACCATCGCAAACGTTGACGTCTTCAGCGTTGCTTTCAAAGCAGAGTGCGCGCGACCTTGCATCGCTTCCGTCGGGCCGGTTTGAAACCTATTCCAATCCGCCATCGGTCTGGCCCGCCTTCCTCACTGGGCAGGAGGCCAATCCGGTGCGGGTCTTGCTGGTGGACGACGATCCGCACATCCGCCTGGTGATTGCACAGGAGCTGATGGCCGATGCCCGCACGTTGCTGGTGGCGCAGGCGGGCAGTGTCCGCGAGGGACGCAAGGCCATCAAGAATCACGATTTTGATGTGCTCCTGGTGGACCTGAACCTGGGCGACGGTGACGCCTTTGACCTGTTGCACTACGTGAAGCCTGTGCGCCCATCAGCCCAGACGGTCGTGATCTCGGTCATGGAAAACGACGAGCAGGTCCTGCGGGCCTTCGAACTGGGGGCCACGGGGTATGTGGGCAAGAACTCGTGGTTCGGCAACTATTCGCAAGCCGTGTTGCAGGTGGCCAATGGTGGCGCCTCCATTACCCCCAACCTGGCGCGGCGGTTGCTGCAGCGGTTTGACCGCACCCACTCGGCCGAAAACAAGCGACGGCAGCCCGATGAGGCAGATCGGCTGTCCACACGGGAAAAGGAAATCCTGCGCATGGTGGCCAGCGGCTACACCAGCGTCGAGGTGGGGGCGCGCCTGCTCATCAGCAGCATGACGGTCAACACCCACTTGCGCAACATCTACCGCAAGTTGCAGGTGCGCACCCGTGCCCAGGCGGTGCGCTTCGCCTCGCTGCGGGGGCTCTTTTGACGGAGTGATGCAGGTGGCTGCCGCGTGTGTGGGTTGTGCGGTCACCAGGTGTGCTCTCGGTTGCCCACGCCACCCAGAAAGCCAGGATTGAGCGGTGTTTCGCACACGTCCCCCGTTGTTCGCCATCGCTTGCATGTGCATGTGGCTGCTGCAGTGGGCGCTCCTTGCGACGGCGTTTTATGGCTATGACGAGGAGAGGCCGTCGGATCGGCAATGGTGGGAGCTGGCCGCCCTGGTGATCTCGGTGGGCCTGGGGGCCCTGCTGCTGGTGCAACTGCCGCGGGCCCTGCAGTGGCGCCCCCGGCTGCGGCTGCGCGCCAGTGCCGAGGTGACGGCAGAGCGGCGGCGCATTGCGCAGGACTTGCATGACAACCTGGGCGCACAGCTGGTCTTTGCCATGGCGCTGCTGGAGACCGAGCCGCCCGCAGTGCGTGAACTCCGTTCGCTGCTCGACAAGTGCATGCTGGACCTGCGACTCGTGGTGGACTCCATGGATGCGGCGGACGAGCCATTTGCTGACCGCCTGGCCCGGCTCCGGCACCGCATCCAGCCCGTGCTCGATCGGCGTGGCATTCGCATGGTGTGGGATGTGCAAATTCCGCCGTTGTCCAGTTTTCCGTATGCCGACAGTGCCATGCACCTGGTTGCCATTGTTCAGGAGGCCTTGAGCAACGTGTTGCAGCATTCGGGCGCCACCGAGGTCTCGGTGGGTGTGCGTTACCGTGCGGGTGCCGAGTCCTGGTGTGCCGAGGTCAGCGACAACGGGCGCGGCATGCTGCTTCACGCTGGCGAAGGCAGCCCACTGGGAGGCCATGGGGTGGCAGGCATGAACCACCGTGCGCAGATGGCGGGCGGTGACTTGCTGGTGCTGCAGCGTCCGGGTGGGGGCACCTGCATTCGGGTGGTGATGCCGGGCAGAGGGAGTGCCTAGGATCACGTGCGACTCCCGGGCGCGCAGCCTCCAGCCCGCTGTCCATTCGCAAAACTGGCGTGAAAACTGTTGGCTTACTCGCCCACCGTACGGGCTGCTGTCCGCTACCCTTGGTGCATCTGGGCGATGCGGTGACTTGCGGACAGGTCAAAGGTACCGGGCTGTCGCCACACAGGAGTTCATGGCGATGTCCCCTCTCATTTCCGGCCTCGCATCGGTAGCGTCGATGATTTTCAATGCGGCCTCCAGTGGCGCGGGCAAGGCGTCCGCGCGGCGTGGGGGTGAGGCGGTGGCACCCGAGCCCTCGGCCGTGGTCACCCTCAGCCCCGAGGCGCAGACGCTGGCGGGGATGGCCGGGCAGGGCGCTCTGGCCACCCAGGGCCAGCCTTCTGGCGCGGGGATGACCGTGGGGCGTTCGTCCGGCCAGGCCACTGCAGCACTGCCCGGTGGCCGTGTGGCAGGGGCCGTGTCCAAGGACGATTTCCAGGCGTTGCTGACCCGGTTTGGTGCCACCGAGGATCAGAAGCAGCAGCTCACGGCGGGCTTTGACGCGGACAAGGATGGTGTCATCACCCACGATGAATTCCTCAAGGGGCTGGCCCGCACCAAAGGCCAGCAGGCGGGCAGCGATCCGTTCGCGCAAGCCGTGCTGCAGGTGATGGACCGTGCGGGTAACGCCGATGGCACCGTGGCCAAGGACGAGTTTGCAGCGCTGACTTCGGCGTTCGCTCTGGCAGAGCGGCGTGCGCCCTCGACACGGACTGCCTGAACAGCCTGAACCGTAAGGGTGCACCGGTTACATGCCACCTGTGCTGTGAGCACGCGTATTGGTGCTGGAACCGTATCAGGTGACCTTGGGCAGCGGCAGCGACACCCAAAAGCTGCTGCCCTTGCCCGGTTCGCTCTCCACCCCCAGGCTGCCCCCCATGCCCTCGACGAGGCGTTTGCACAGCGCCAACCCCAGTCCCGCACCCTCAAAGCTGCGCGTGGATGACCCGTCGACCTGTTCGAACAACGTGAAGATGCGGTGCTGGTCACCGGCCGCAATGCCAATACCCTCGTCCGTCACGCGCAGCCGCCACACCGTCGCATCAGGGGTGTCCTGCTCGGTCTCCAGGGTCAGCTGGATGTGACCCGAGAGGCTGAATTTCACGGCGTTGTCCAGCAGGTGGACCAGCACTTGCTGAATACGGTCTGCGTCCCCCACGTGGCTGGCGTCGGTGCCCACGCCATCGAGGGCCAGGAAGATCTGCAAGCCTTTTTGGCGCGCCTGCGGCTCCAGCAGTTGCACCGCATCTGCCGCCAGCTCTGGCACCGATAGCGGCGCAAACTGGAACGCTACCTGGCGTGTTTCCAGCGCAGCCAGATCGATCAGGTCGTTGAGCATGCGCATGAGGCCTTTGGCCGCATCCATCACATTGTTCAGCACGGGCTTCAGGCGCTCATCCTGCGAGCGGTTGCGCACCAGTTCGGTCATCCCCAGGATCAGCGTCATGGGGGTACGCAACTCGTGCCCAATGTTGGCGAGAAAGATGCTCTTGGTGCGCAGGGCAGCCTCTGCGGCTTCCTTGGCGAGAGACAGCGCCGCCGTTCGTTCCTTGACCCGAGCCTCCAGATGCTCGCGCTCGGCATGCAATGCCTGCTCCAGCTCCCGCCGGGCGGTCACGTCGCGGCCGATGCTGTGGTAGCCGGCGGGCTGGCCCGAGGCGTCGCGGTACAGGCGGCTGGACATCTCGAACCAGCGGACGCTGCCATTGGCACAGCGCATGGGCGGCGTTAGCAGTTGCCGCCGCTCGCGCACTGCCTGTCTCAGTGCCTCGGCACCCTCGGGCGTCAGGGCCTTGAAGATGGATCTTCCGATGACGTCGCGGGCGGGCACGCCGCGCGCCCGTTCGTCGGCGGGGCTCACGTACGCCACCGTCATGTCGGGGTTGATCCGCCAGATGACCTCTTCGGCGCCCTCGGTCAGCAAGGTGTACTGCTGGTCCCGCTCGGACAGGTGCCGGTACAGGCGGAGGGCTTCACCGACGAACAGGTAAAAACACAAACTGCTCAGCGACAGCGCCAGTGTGAAGATGATGAGCGCATGCAGCGAATACGGCGCGCTCTGCATGCCGTTGCTACCCACTACCAGCGCCAGTGTCAGGACGGTATAGCAGACGCCCGCGGCCCGCCCCAGCAGCAGGTAGGCTGCCCCCACCCCAATCAGGAACCACACGGCGCGCAGCTCGTGCCCCAGGGGTTGCCACAGGGCATAGGTAAAAAGTGCCATCCCGATCAGGGTCTGGATGAGTGCCACCGGAACATAGACCCGCGGCCAGCAGCGCAAGGCCCACCACAGCGCCATCATGACCGCGGTGCCAGTTCCCAGGGCAAGGTTCCACGACCCTGGGGAGGGAACTAGCCCGGTAGCGCCCACCGCCAGCAACAGCAACTCAAAAGCCACATTGGCTGACAGGATGCCCTGCAGCAGACGGATCTGAACCTGCCGCATGTTGCCAACGGGGTAGGGGGATGAGGGCATGGTCTGGGCGGTATGGCGATGTTTTGTATTTATCGTTTATATCAAATAAATGATTAAAATGCCAATGTTATCAATTTGATTGTATTTTTGCTGCGAATTGATCATTTGCGTGTTTCTGGCCGAGTCCGGGTGGCCGCCATGCCGCGCCACCCTCCTACAAAGCGCCAAAGACAAAGGGCCCTCGGAAGGGCCCTATGTGTGCATTTGAAAACTTCTCCTCGGCAGGCGCTGTGTGGCCTGCACCGGAAGTTCAGCTACCGGTCATATCCGGCCCATCAGCAGCAGGATCACCAGGATCAGCACCACCAGGCCAATCCCGCCGCTGGGCCCGTAGCCCCATGAGCGGCTGTGGCCCCAGGTGGGCAGGGCGCCGACCAGGATGAGGATCAGAACGATCAGAAGAATCAGCGAGAGTGACATGGCAGTTCCTTGTTGGAGTGGTTTGCGGTGAGTGCATTGTTGGGTGCACCCCGCGAACTGCCCGCAGGTGCCGCGCCCGCCACTGGGTCAGGGATTTCCGACACCCACTGTGGGATGTGCGGGTTGTGCCCGGACGAGACCCCGCAGATTCATATCAAAAATGATAGCTGCAGGCGCATGTTTGACTAGCGCTTGCAGCTGTTTTTTCTCCAAACCTGTGCCGAAACCTCTCAGTGGGCCCCCGCTGCGTCTGCCGCGCCCGCACCGCCGCTGCGCGCAGGGCGCTTGGTCAGCCAGATCAGCCCGATCAGCAGCAGGAACAACCCGGCCGAGCCCAAAAAGATGTCGTTGGCCGCGCGGGTGAATGCCTGCTGGTCGATCAGCCGGTTGA
Organism: Acidovorax delafieldii; assembly: GCF_007993815.1. Taxonomy (GTDB): domain Bacteria; phylum Pseudomonadota; class Gammaproteobacteria; order Burkholderiales; family Burkholderiaceae_C; genus Acidovorax; species Acidovorax delafieldii. The sequence continues at coordinate 392,794 of NZ_VJWE01000012.1, read as the reverse complement.
TCTGCGCCAGCGCCTGCATCTGCGTGAGGCCCGAGGCCACCAGGCCGTCCAGCGTCTGCGCGAACACCCCCTGGCCTTGCACCAGCCCTTCGGTCAGGTGCGCGTGGTGCATGGCGGCGCGGCTCTCCCACAGCGTGGTGGCAATCGACGTACCCATGGCACCGGCGGTGATGCGCACAAAGTTCGACAAGCCTGCTGCCGCCGGGATGCGGTCTGGCGACACACCCGCCAGCGTCAGCGTGGTCAGCGGGATGAAGAAGAACGCCATGGCCGCGCCCTGCAGCAGGGTGGGGATCAGGATGTGGATGAAGTCCGTCTGCACCGTGAACTGCGAACGCATCCACAGCACCGTGCTGAACACGATGAACGCACCCGTGGCCATGCGGCGCGGGTCCCACTGGCCGACCTTTTTGCCCACCAGCGGCGTGAGCAGGATGGCGAACACGCCCACCGGCGCCAGCGCCATGCCGGCTGAGGTGGCCGTGTAGCCCATCCACTGCTGCAGCCACAGCGGCAGCAGCACCACGTTGCCGAAGAACAGTGCGTAGGCCACCGACAGCGCCAGCGCACCAAAGGTGAAGTTGCGGCCCTTGAAGAGCTTCAGGTCCACCACCGGGTGCTTTTCGGTCAGCTCCCACACCAGGAAGACAGCAAACGCCACCACCGCGACCACGGCCATGGTGATGATCTCGCCCGAGGCAAACCAGTCCAGCTCCTTGCCCTTGTCGAGCATGAGCTGCAGCGCGCCCACCCACAACACCAGCAGGCTGAGGCCCACGGTGTCAATCGGCAGCTTGCGGATGGGGGTCTCGCGCTTGCGGTAGATGCCCCAGGTCAGCACCCCGGCCAGCAGGCCCACGGGCACGTTGATGTAGAAGATCCACGGCCAGGAGATGTTGTCGGTGATCCAGCCGCCCAGGAGCGGCCCCACCACCGGCGCGACCAGCGTGGTCACGCCCCACAGGGCCAGGGCCGTGCCGGCCAAGGCACGCGGGTAGCTCGCCAGCAGCAGGGTCTGCGACAGCGGAATCATCGGCCCGGCCACCAGGCCCTGCAGCACGCGGAAGAACACCAGCATCTCCAGCGACGACGCAAAGCCGCACAGCCAGGAGGTCAGCACGAACAGCAGCACGCTCATGGTGAACAGCCGCACCGCGCCAAAGCGCTGCGTGAGCCAGCCGGTGAGCGGCACCGAGATCGCATTGGCCACACCAAAGCTGGTGATGACCCAGGTGCCCTGGCCGGGGCTCACGCCCAGGTCGCCGGCAATGGCCGGGATGGAAACGTTGGCGATGGACGAGTCCAGCACGTTCATGAACGTGGCCAGCGACAGCGACAGTGTGCCCAGCAGCAGGGCGGTGCCCTGCAGCGGCGGATAGACAGCAGGCGGCCCGGGGGGGGCTGCTGGTGGCGACACCGCAGCAGGCGCCGCCGGAGCGGGGGCCTGGCCTGCGGTGTCTGCAGTGGGGTTGGCGGCAGTCATGCTCGGTCAACCCCGCTTACTGCACCACCGGGGATTGCACGGCGGGCTGCGCCGGGGCCGATGCATGCTTTTGCGCCTGCACTGCGGGCTGGCTGCTCACCTTGGGCGACGCCACGGCCAAGGCGGCCTTGCCATTGCGGCCCAGGTTGGCGGCGATGATGTGCGCCACTTCGTCGTCGGCCGCCTTGAATTGCTCGTCGAACACAGCCGTGGCGGCCACGGGCGTGGTGCGCTGGGTGTCGGCCAGCGTCTTGCCGCTCTGGTCGGCGGTGTCCACCTTGACTTCCATCGACAGGCCCACGCGCAGCGGGTGCTCTGCCACTTCCTTGGGGTCGAGCGCAATGCGCACTGGCACGCGCTGCACCACCTTGATCCAGTTGCCCGTGGCGTTCTGTGCGGGCAGCAGCGCAAAGGCAGCGCCAGTGCCGGCGCCCAGCCCGGTCACCGTGCCGTGGTACGTGACCTTGGTGCCGTACACGTCGGCTTCCAGCTCGGCGGTCTGGCCGATGCGCAGGGTCTTGAGCTGGCTTTCCTTGAAGTTCGCGTCCACCCACAGGTCGTTCAGCGGCACCAGCGTCATCAGCGGGGCGCCGGCCTGCACACGCTGGCCCACTTGCACGCCGCGCTTGGCCACGTGGCCGTCCAGCGGGGCGACCAGCTGGGCACGCTGCACGGCCAGGTAGGCCTCGCGCACGCGGGCCGAGGCACGCTGCACATTGGGGTGCTGCTCGACCGAGGTGCCTTCGGTCTGCGTCTGGCTGGCGGCCAGTTGTTCTTGTGCGGCCAGTACGGCCGACTGGGCGGCGGCCACGATGCTCTTGGCGGCGGCCAGCTGAGCGGTGGCGTGCTGGAACTCTTCTTTGCCCACGGCACCGCTGGCCATCAGCGGGGTGCGGCGGTTCACGTCGTCCTGGGCGCGGGCAGCATCGGCCTGGGCACGGGCCAGGTCGGCGCTGCGCAGGCTGACCTGGGCCTTGAGCGTGGAGTTGTTGGCATACAGGGTGCGCACTTCGCGCACCGTCTGGGCGAGCTGGGCCTCGGCCTGCTCCAGCGCCACGCGGGCGTCAGCGGGGTCGAGCTTGACCAGCAACTGGCCGGCCTTCACATAGTCGGTGTCGTCAGCGCCGATGGACACCACGGTGCCGCCGATCTGCGGCGTGATCTGCACCACGTTGCCGGCCACATAGGCGTTGTCGGTGGTCTCGACATGGCGGCCATTGGCCCAGTGCCAGCCGCCCCAGCCGATGGCCACCAGCGCGACGGCTGCGGCGATGAGGGTAAGGCCGCGGCGGCGGGCGGTGTTGGCTTCGTTGGCGGTGAGGGGTTCGCTGTTGGCGGTCATGGCTGTGGTCTTTCAGGAATGTGTTGTTATGTGTTTTTGAATGAGTACGGTGCGGTGGGCCGGTCAGTGCGCGGCGGCGGTGTGCAGCACGGCCGTGTCGTCCGTCCAGCCGCCACCCAGGGCCTTCATCAGCACCAGGCGCGTGTCGAGCTGGCGGGCGCGCAGGTCCACGGCCAGGCGGCGCTGGGCCAGTACCTGGCTTTCGGTGGAGAGCACCACCAGGTAGTTGCCTAGCCCTGCGCGGTAGCGCTCCTGCGCAAAGCGGTAGGCTTTTTCGGCACTGGCCACGGCCTCGTCCTGCAAGGCCTGCTGGCGGGTGAGCGACTGGATGGAGGCCACGGCGTCGCCGGCTTCCTTCACCGCATCGAGCACGGCGCCGTTGTACTGGGCGATGGCCACGTCCAGCTCGGCGGCGCGACCGCCCAGCTGGGCGCGCAGGCGGCCGCCGTCAAAAATGGGCAGGCGCAGCGCGGGCGTCACGCCCATCTGGCGCGAGCTACCGTTGAACAGCCGGTCCAGCCCCAGCGAGTTCAGGCCAATGAACGCGCCGATGTTGATGTTGGGATAGAACTCGCTGCGCGCGCTGTTCACACCTTGCGTTGCCGCTTCCACGCGCCAGCGCGCGGCCACCACATCGGGGCGGCGGCCCAGCAGGTCGGCACCCAGCACCTCGGGCACGGCAGTGGGCTGCAGGGCGGCAAGGCGGGGCGTGAGCTGGGGCAGGGCGTCGGGCGCCTGGCCGGTCAGCACGGCCAGTTGGCGGCGGCCCAGGGTGATCTGCTCTTCGAGCGCTTCGATTTGTGTGCGGGCATCGGGCACAGCGGCCTGGGCCTGGGTCAGCTCGACCTGGCTGTCAAGGCCGGCAGAGGTGCGCTCTTGCGTGAGCTTGCGCTGTTCTTCCCGTTGCTCCAGCGCGCGCGTGGCCACATCGCGCTGGGCCACCAGCCGGGCCAGCGCCACATAGCTGCGCCCCACCTGGGCGGCCAGGGTGTTGGCGGCGGCGGCTGCATCGGCCTGGGCGGCGCGGGCCTGGCCCAGCGCAGCCTGCAGCTCGGCAGCGTGCTGGCCAAAGAAGTCGGGCGACCAGCTCAGCGTGGCCTGCACGGTGCCGCTGTTGTATGTGTTGCCAGCCACCGGGGCAGGCACCAGCCCGTTGGCGGTGTAGCGCTGGCGGGTGGCGTCCACGCCCAGCGTGGCTTGGGGGCCGTTGGCGGCCTCACGCACCTGGCTCAGGGCCACGGCTTGCTCCAGGCGGGCGCGGCTCACGGCCAGGCTGGGGTTGCCTTGCAAGGCGGTGTCGATCAGGGTGTTGAGCTGTTCATCGCCCAGCGCCTTCCACCATTGGCTGGTGGCCACCACGTCGGTGGTGGTTGCGGTCAGGCCAGCGGCGGCCGGGGTGGTTTGCGCCAGCGGTGTGTGGGCCGGGCCGGGGTTGGCGCAGCCCACCAGCAGCAGCGCGGCGGCCAGGGCAACGGCCGATACCGCCAGATGGGCGGCGAGGGCAGAGCGGGTGGACAGGGAGGTGGGGGCAGTGACGGTCACGGAAATCTCCAGGGGGCAGGGCAACAGGGCGGGGTCAACCGGCTGCGGGTTCGGTGGGTGAGGGGGTCTGCTGGCGCAGCGCTTCGCCGTTGGCCAGCATGCGGCGCAGCATGGACAGCAAAAGCTGCCACTCGTCATGGCTGAAGTCGCTGAGGTGGCCGTTGAGCACGTCGGCCAGCACGGGGGGCACCAGGGCTGCAATGCGCTGACCCTCGGCCGTGAGCCTGAGCTGCACGACGCGGCGGTCCACGGTGGAACGCTCCCGCACCACCAGACCCTTGGCCTCCATGCGGTCGAGCGACCGGGTCATGGAGGCGGGGTCGGTCTCCAGGTCACGCGCCAGGCTGGCCACGGTGGCGGTCTCGCACAGGGACAACTTGAACAGTGGCAGCCACTGGGCGTAGGTGAGTTCGTGCAAAGACAGCTGGGCATCGGCCTGCGTGCGGATGGACGACATCACCTTGCGCATCAGGTAGCCGACGCTGTTTTCGGGCACCAGCTTGCTGGGGTCGTAGTGCTCGGCGTTGTAGAACGCGGGGGCTTGGCTGGGTTCGGGAGGGGCTGACATGGGTGGGAAATTTAATTGACTAGACAATTATTGTCTTTGCATTGATTAAATTCCTGACACTGGAGAGGGGCCTTTGAGCGGGGTGGGAGCACACGAACGGGAGGTAACGGACGGGGGTTCGCGGTGCTGAAAATGGCGCGAGTGAAGGGAGTGCGCCCCTGAAAGCAGCCTTGCAGAATGTCAATTTGCTACGTATTTGATAGCTGATAAGGCATGTTCGACTAGCGCATCAGCCCAAAAACCCTTGATTTTTGGTGCGCAGGCTGCCGCCTATATAGTGGGGCGCCTTGTTGACCGCCCCTTCTGTGACTTGCCCACCGGGACACCGCCATGACCGCTGCTGCTGATTCATCTGCCTCCCTGCCCACTGCCTTGGACATTGCACCGCCCCTGCGTTTTGCCGTGATGGGCGCGGGTGCCGTGGGCTGCTACTTTGGTGCCTTGCTCGCCCGGGCGGGCCATGCCGTAACGCTCATCGGGCGGCCCGCCCACGTGCTGGCCGTGCGCGACAACGGTCTGCGGCTGCAGACGGCGGCGATGGATGTGCAGGTGCCCCTGGCGGCCAGCACCGAGGCCAGCGCGGTGCATGGCGCGGACGTGGTGCTGTTCTGCGTGAAGTCGTCCGACTCGGAAGACGCCGCGCAGCAGATTCGCCCCCATTTGGCCCCTGGCGCGCTGGTGCTGACCTTGCAGAACGGTGTGGACAACGACGAGCGCGTGCGCGCCGTGCTGGACGCCAGCACCCCCGTGGCAGCCGCTGTGGTCTATGTGGCTACTGCCATGGGCGGCCCCGGGCATGTGGTGCACCATGGCCGGGGCGAGCTGGTGATTGCACCTTCGCCGCGCAGCGACGAGGTGGCCCGCCAGCTCACGGCGGCGGGCATTCCCACCCAGGTGTCAGACAACGTGCGTGGCGCGCTCTGGGCCAAGCTGCTGCTCAACAGCGCCTACAACGCGCTGTCGGCCCTGTCGCAGCAGCCCTACGGCCCGCTGGTGCAGGTGCCCGGCGTGACGCAGGTGATTGCCGACATCGTGGCCGAGTGCCTGGCGGTAGCTGCTGCTGACGGAGTGACGATTCCGGGCGATGTGCAGGCGGCGGTGCGCGGCATTGCCAGCACCATGCCCGGGCAGTATTCGTCCACCGCGCAGGATCTGGCGCGTGGCAAACCCACCGAGATCGACCACCTGAATGGCTATGTGGTCAAGCGCGGCGCCGCCTTGGGCGTGCCGACGCCGCTGAACCACGCGCTGCAGGTGCTGGTCAAGTTGGCCGAGATCAAGCGCGCTGCTGGCTGAACCGGGGGCCGTCAGGCCAAGGCCGCCTCTTCCAGCAACCGCTCGCGCACTTCCTGCGCGGCCTGCACCATGTGGCGCAGGGCGGCTTCGGTCTCGGGCCAGCCCCGGGTCTTGAGGCCGCAATCGGGGTTCACCCACAGGTGCTCCACGGGCACGACCTCGGCGGCTTTTTCCAGCAGCGCAGCCATCTCCTGCACGCCAGGCACGCGGGGCGAGTGGATGTCGTACACGCCAGGGCCGATCTCGTTCGGATATTTGAAGTCGCCAAAGCCCTGCAACAACTCCATGTCCGACCGGCTCGTCTCAATCGTGATCACATCGGCATCCATGGCCGCGATGGCGGGCAGGATGTCGTTGAACTCGCTGTAGCACATGTGGGTGTGGATCTGCGTGTCATTGCGCACGCCGCTGGCACTGATGCGGAAGGCGCGCGTGGCGCGCTCCAGATAGCTCTTCCACCCCGCGCGGCGCAGCGGCAGCCCTTCGCGGATCGCGGGCTCGTCGATCTGGATGATGGCGATGCCGGCGGCTTCGAGGTCGCACACCTCGTCGCGGATGGCCCAGGCGATCTGGTCGGCCGTGGTGGCGCGGGGCTGGTCGTCGCGCACAAAGCTCCATTGCAGGATGGTGATGGGGCCGGTGAGCATGCCTTTCATGGGTTTGGCGGTGAGGCTCTGCGCGTACTGCGTCCAGGCCACGGTCATGGGCGTGGGACGGGCCACGTCGCCGTAGATGATGGGCGGCTTCACGCAGCGCGAGCCATAGCTCTGCACCCAGCCGTTGGCGGTGAAGGCAAAGCCGTCGAGCTGCTCGCCAAAGTACTCGACCATGTCGTTGCGCTCGGCTTCGCCGTGCACCAGCACGTCAATGCCCAGGGCTTCCTGCTTGCGCACGGCCAGGGCAATTTCAGCTTCCATCTTCTGTTGGTAGTGGGCCGCATCCAGTGCCCCGCGCTTGAAGGCGGCGCGGGCCGCGCGGATCTCTGCCGTCTGCGGGAACGAGCCAATCGTGGTGGTGGGCAACAGCGGCAGCTTCAGCCGTGCGCGTTGGGCCTTTTGCCGAGCAGGGAAGGCGTTGGCGCGCTGATCGGCCCCTGGCGCGGCCGCGGCAATGCGGGCCGCCACGGTGGCGCGGTGCACACGCGGGCTGGCGCGGCGGGCGGCCAGGGCGGTGCGGGCGGCGTGCAGTTCGTCGTCTACCGCCGCTTCGCCTTGCGACAAGGCGGTGGCAAGCACGCGCAGCTCATCGAGTTTTTCCACCGCAAACGCCAGCCACGACTTCACCTCGGCATCCAGCTGCGTCTCGGCCTGCAGGCTGAACGGCACATGCAGCAGAGAGCACGACGGTGCCAGCCACAACTCGCCCTGGTGCTTGTCGGCCACGGGGCGCAGTTTGGCCAGCGCCGCATCCAGGTCGGTGCGCCAGATGTTGCGGCCGTCCACGATGCCCACCGACAGCACTTTGTGCGACGGCAACCAGTCGGCCACGCCCACCAGTTCGTCAGGGGCGCGCACGGCGTCCACATGCAGGCCGGCCACGGGCAGCTGGCAGGCCAGGCGCAGGTTCTCGGCCAGGGGCGAGAAGTAGGTGGCCAGTAGCAGCTTGGGCGCGCTGCGGGCGAGTTGCCAGTAGCTGGGCTCAAAGGCGTGGCGCCACACGTCGGGCAGGTCCAGGCCCAGGATGGGTTCGTCGATCTGCACCCATTCCACGCCCTGGGCCTTCAGGCGTGCCAGCACGGCTTCGTACACGGGCAGCAGGGACTCCAGCAGGCTGAATCGGTCGAAGCCCGCCGTTTTGGATTTGCCCAGCCACAAGAAGCTCAGCGGCCCCAGCAGCACGGCCTTGACGCGGTGGCCCAGTGCTTGGGCCTCGGCCACTTCGGCAAACAGGCGCTCACTGGCCAGGTGGAACTGGGTGTGGGCGCTGAACTCGGGCACGAGGTAGTGGTAGTTGGTGTCGAACCACTTGGTCATCTCCAGTGCGGGCTGGCCTGCGGTGTGGTGCTTGGCGGTGCAACCGGCGCTGCAGCCTGCGTGGTCAGGTGTGGTGTGGGCCGACACGCCGCGTGCCATTGCAAAGTAGCGGGCCAGCTCGGGCGTGTGGGCATCAAAGCCAAAACGTGCAGGCTCGCAGCCCAGCAGTTGGATGTGGTTGGCCACATGGTCGTACAGAGCAAAGTCGCCCACGGTCACAAAGCCGAGGCTCGCATCGGCCTGCGCCTGCCAGTGCAACTGGCGCAACTGGGCGGCCGTGGCCTGCAGATCGGCCTCGCTGCTGTCACCGCGCCAGAAGGATTCGAGCGCGAATTTCAGCGCACGCTGCGCCCCCATGCGCGGAAAGCCCAGGGTGTGCGTGCGCACAGGGCGGCGGGTGGTTGGAGCAGCGAGCGACATGGTGATTTCCTTCTTCTGAATGGAGCAATGCAATGAAGGCACCGATGGTCGCGCGGGCTCGTTTATTATTCAAACGAAAGTTTTAGTCGGTCAACTTGAAAATTAATAATGAACCAGTCGATTCTGGAAGTGCGCCACCTGCGCACGCTGGTGGCCTTGCGCGACAGCGGCAGCCTGGTGCGGGCCGCGCAGTTGCTCAACCTCACGCAGTCGGCGCTGTCGCACCAGATCAAGCTGCTGGAAGACCGCTACGGCCAGCAGCTGTTCGAGCGCAAATCGGTACCGCCGCAGTTCACTGCCGTGGGCGAGCGGCTGCTGGCCCTGGCCGATGCCATGCTGCCCCAGGTGGAAGGCGCCGAGCGCGACATCGCCCGCCTGGTGCTGGGGCAGGGTGGGCAGATGCGCATTGCGGTGGAATGCCACACCTGCTTTGACTGGCTGATGCCCGCGATGGACGCCTTTCGCACCCGCTGGCCCGAGGTGGAGCTGGACATCGTGAGCGGCTTTCATGCCGACCCCGTGGGCCTGCTGCACCAAGGCCGGGCCGATGTGGCCATCGTGTCGGAGGTGGATAGTGATGAGGCAGGCGTGGACTATCACGCGCTCTTTGGTTTCGAGATCCGCGCGCTGCTGGCCAACACACACCCGCTGGTGGCCAAGCCGCACCTGGTGGCGCAGGACTTTGCCGACCAGACCATCATCACCTACCCCGTGCCCGACGAAATGCTGGACCTGATCCGCCAGGTGCTGGAGCCCGCCGGCGTGCGCCCCCCGCGCCGCACCACCGAGCTCACGGTGGCCATGCTGCAGCTGGTGGCCAGCGGGCGCGGCGTGGCGGCGCTGCCGCTGTGGGCGGTGCAGAGCTACCTGGACCGGGGGTATGTGACGGCGCGGCCCATTGCGGCAGGACCTGGCGAAAAAGGCCTGCGCGGCGAGCTGCACGCGGCCAGCCTGCCCAGCCTGTCGGCCAAACCGTACCTGCAGGACTTTGTGCAGGTGACGCGCGAGACCAGTTTTGTGACGCTCAAGGGCGTGGAGCTGTTGTGACCGGATCAGGCGCGTACTTGTCGCCCACCTCCTCGCGCAGCGGGTGGGTGTCGTAGACGATGTTCATGTCGCGGATGCGGGTGCTGCCCGCGTCGAAGGTGAACACATCCACGCAGGTGAACGTCACTTCGCGCCCATCGTTCAATGTCCAGTCGTAGCGGAAGTAGGCGGCGACCCGCACGGCGCCGCCGTTGTCTGGTTGCGCGGAGACGAACAGATCCAGCACGGTGATCACGCTGCCGCTGGAAGCCTGGGCGAGCTTTTGGAAAAAGTCGCTCGCGCGCATGGTGCCCAGAAAGGGCGAATGCACCACGCCATCGTCTTCAAAGCAGGCAATCAGCCCGTCGGTGTGGCTGGCGTGCAGGTGGGCAAGGTAGGTGCGGACAGTGTCGATGGGGGTGTGGCTCATACGTGGCGATGCAAAGGGCGTGGAGTGGAGTGCGTAGCGTCGCCAACTCCGCGCCGCACGACAAGAGACAATGGTGGCTTATACATAAAAGGTGTTTATGTATCTGCGCTACCTGCAATACCTCCACGCGGTCATCGAACAGGGCTCGTTCGCCTTGGCGGCCAAGGCCTGCGGCGTGTCGCAGCCTGCGATCAGCCATGGCATGAAAGCACTGCAAGCCCACTTCGCGCAGCCCTTGCTGGTGCGGGAGGGGCGCCGCCATGTGCCCACCGACCTGGCCCGGGCCGTGGCTGTGCAGGCCCTGCCCCTGGCACAAGGGGTGGAGGCGCTGCCCCGCGCTTCGGTGACTGCGGCAGACCGATACCTGCTGCGGGTGGGGCTCACGTCTTCAGCGGCGCTGGTCTGTGGGCCGCTGCTGTACGCCAGCTGGTGCCTGCCCAACGCCCGGCGCTCCCTGGAGATGGCGACAGCCGATGAAGGCAGCCTGCTGGACGGCCTGCTGCAGCGGCGCTTTGATGCGGTCATCGCCCCCAAGCCGCGCAAGTTTGTGCACCCCGACGTGGTGGAGCGGCCCCTGTACGAGTTGCATCCCCAGGTCTATGCGCGCAAAGGCCACCCATTGGCCCGGGCCCCGTCGCTGGTGCAACTGCAGGGCGCTGCATGGGCCTGTGTGGGGCCCAGCGTCAGCGGGCCGGTGGATGTGTTGACGGAAGCGCACCGTGTGCGCCGCATGCCCGTGCCCAAGATGTCCGTGCGCTGCCCCGACTTTGCCAGCCTGTTGCACCTGGTGGCGCAGTCCGACCTGCTGGCTGTTGTGCCGCACCCTGCGTTGCTGGGCGGCGCGTCCACGCTGGTGGCGCCCCTGCGGCTGGCGGAATCTCTCCCGCTGTATGGCATGTGGCTGTTTGAACCCAGGGGCCACAAGTCACGACTGGGCCCCGAGGTGTTTGCGCCTGCGGGCTGAGTCTGGCGCGCAGGCGCTGACCGAAACATTGCAAGGAGGATCAGTGTTTGAAATTGGTGTTGCAAGACTCCATAATCGCTTTCCTCATCTTTTCACCGAGCCTTCGCACCATGCACCATCCGCAGCGCCGCCCACACTCAGCCCCTTCGTTTGTCCGCCCCCTGATGGCCTCGCTGGCGCTGGCGTTTGCCGCCGCCGTGGCCCACGCTGCGCCGGTGGCTGATGTCCATGCGCTGGCCCAGAAGGAGCAGCAGCCGCTGCTCGACACCCTGCGTGACCTGGTGCATATCGAGTCGGGCAGCAAGGACATCGAAGGCCTGAACCAGATCGCCGAGCGCATTGCCAGCCAGCTCAAGCAATTGGGCGGCACGGTGGATGTGCTGCAAACCAGCGACATCTACCGCCTCGACGACACCCCCGAGAAGGTGGGCCCTGCAGTGCAGGCCGTGTTCAAGGGCACGGGCAGCAAGAAGATCATGCTCATCGCGCACATGGACACGGTGTACCTCAAAGGCATGCTCAAAGGCCAGCCGTTCCGCATCGATGGCGACAAGGCCTATGGCCTGGGCATTTCGGACGACAAGCAGGGCATCGCGCTCATCATCCACACCGTGGCCTTGCTGCAAAAGCTCAACTTCAAGGACTACGGCACGCTCACCGTGCTGATCAACGGCGACGAGGAAATCAGCTCGCCCGGCTGGCGCAGCACCATCACTCGTGTGGCGTCCGAGCAGGACGTGGTGTTGTCGTTCGAAGGCGGCGGCACCGACGGCACGCTGCGCCTGGCCACCAGCGGCATTGGGGCGGCTTACCTTACGGTGCAGGGCAAGGCATCGCACGCCGGGGCCAAGCCCGAGGATGGCGTGAACGCGCTGTATGAGCTGTCGCACCAGCTGCTGCAAATGAAGGACTTGTCCAAGTCCGACGAGGGCCTCAAGCTGAACTGGACGGTGTCCAAGGCAGGTACCAACCGCAACGTGATTCCGGCCGAAGCCACGGCCCAGGCCGATGCGCGCGCGCTGCGTGTGGCGGACTTTGACGGGCTGGAGAAAGGCCTGCAAGAGAAGGTCAAGAGCAAGCTGCTGCCCGCATCCAAGGTGGATGTGAAGTTTGAAGTGCGCCGCCCGCCGCTGGAGGCCAGCGACGCATCCCGCCGCGTGGCGGGTTACGGCAAGGTCATTTACCAGGAGCTGGGCATGTCGCTCAATGTGGTGGAGAAAGCCACGGGCGGCGGCACCGACGCAGCGTTTGCGGCGCTCAAGACCAAGGGCGCGGTGGTGGAGGGCATGGGCCTGTCGGGCTACGGCGCGCACTCCAACGATGCGGAGTACGTGCAGATCAACACCATCGTGCCGCGCCTGTACCTCGCCACGCGAATGATCATGGACATCTCGCGCGACCGCGTGAAGTGACACGCTGAGCTGCTCCACACCCTCCCTGTGAGGGCAGCTGCGTTACACAGGGCGCCGTGGCGGGCTCAAGCGCCCGGCGTGCCCGGCACCGGCGTGCGCACGGTGACCGTCGCAAAGAAGGATGCCAGGTTCTCCAGCACCAGGTCTGCCATGGCGCGGCGGGTTTCGTGGGTGGCGCTGGCGGTGTGCGGTGTCAGCACCACGTTGTCCAGCGCCATCAGCGCGGCGGGCACGCTGGGTTCGTTCTCAAACACGTCCAGCCCGGCGCCCGCAATGCGGCGCTCGGTCAGCGCATCGATCAGTGCCGCCTCGTCCACCACAGTGCCACGCGCCACATTGATGAGAAATCCGGTGGGGCCCAAGGCCTCCAGCACATCGCGGTTGACGAGGTGGCGCGTTGCAGCGCCGCCTGCAACGGTGAGCACGAGGTAGTCGGCCCATTGCGCCAGCGCGGTCACCGACTCGAAGTAGGGCAGTGCGCATTCCTGCGCCGGGCGGCGGTTGTGGTACCCCACCTCCATGCGAAACCCGCTCGCACGCTCGGCCACGGCCTGCCCGATGCGGCCCATGCCCACGATGCCCAGCCGCTTGCCGGACACTCGGGTGCCCAGTGCGTATCTGGCCTTCGGCCATTCACCACGGCGCACAAAACGGTCGCTGGCGGCCACGTGGCGTGACACATCCAGCATCAGCGCGAACGCCATGTCGGCCACACAGTCGTTGAGCACGCCGGGTGTGTAGCCCACCTGCACACCACGGGCCTTGGCTGCATCGATGTCCAGCGCATCAAAACCTACGCCAAAACTGCTGATGACCCGAAGGTTGGGCAATGCCGCAATGACTTCGCCCTTGAGGCCGATGGCTGCGGTGGTCACCACCCCCGTGAACTCTGCACCGTGCGACGCCAGAAAAGCCGCTGGATCGGGCTGGTCGGCCAGGCAGGCGACGCTGTAACGGGCAGCCAGTTCGGCTTCCAGTGCGGGAAGGGGCAGGCGGCCGATTTGCAGGATGCGAGGGGGAGTCGTGGTCATGGTTTCGTGGGGCAACAGTGCCAAAAAATGCAAGGGGCGGCATACGGCGGCACACAGCCGCCCCGATGTGTCTACATCATGCCGCGACGCGCACGGCCTGGCGCGCCAGCAGCTTCCACTGGCCCCCTTGCTGTTGCCACACGCCCAGGATCTTGATCTGCACCTTGCCGGGCTTGCCCGAATCGTTGGTGTCGGCCGTGAGGGTGTGGCGCACGATGGCGGTGTTACCCACCACCTTGATGGTCTGGTCGGTGATGGCGATGGTCACGAAGTCGGACTTGCCAGCGATCAGGTCGCCGATGAAGCTGTCCTTGGTGTCCACGCGGCCGCCCGAATGGCCGTAGCTCAGGTCGTCGGCGACGAGGGCGGTCAGTGCAGCGGGCGTGGGGTCGATCATGGCCACGCGCAGCTTTTCTGCGGCGGCAGCCACTGCCTGTTCGGTCGATGCCGAGGAGGCTGTGGCTGCCGCACCCGTGGCGCAACCTGCGAGCGCGGCAATGGTCACGGCAGCGGCCGCGGCGAGAACGATTTGCTTGAACATTTTGTCTGTCTCCGTTGTTGTGTTGGGGTTTTGGGAATGGGCGTGCCACGACTGCCTCCGGACCTGTGCACGGCCGGGCCCGGGGTGTAGGGGTGTCTGCAATGGGAGCAAAAAACGAGGGCCTGGTGAACCAGGCCCTGCGCCAGGCCGCGCTTACTGCGGCCCAAGCTTGTCAATCAGCGCCTTGAGCTCTTCCATCTCGCTGGGCTTGAGGTCCGTCAGCGGCGCCCGCACCGGCCCGCCGTCATGGCCCACGATGCGCGCACCCGCCTTGATGATCGACACGCCATAGCCCTCCACCCGGTTGCGGATGGCCAGGTACGGCATGAAGAACGACTTGAGCAGCCGGTGCTGCGTGGCCGTGTCATCGCTGGCCACCGCCTTGTAGAACTCCATCGCCGTCTTGGGGATGAAGTTGAAGACCGCCGACGAATACACCGGCGTGCCCAGCGCCTTGTAGGCAGCGGCATACACCTCCGCCGTGGGCAGACCGCCCAGGTACGAAAAGCGGTCCCCCATCTTCATGTAGATGGACGACATGGTCTCGATATTGCCCACACCGTCCTTGAACCCCACCAGGTTCGGACAACGCTCGGCCAGGATGGCCAGGGACTCGGCCGTGAGCTTGGTGCGGTCGCGGTTGTAGACGATCACACCGAACTTCACGCTCTTGCAGACCTGCTCCACATGGGCAATCAGGCCTTCCTGGCCAGCTTCGGTCAGGTAATGGGGCAGCAGCAGGATGCCATGGGCGCCCAGACGCTCGGCCTCCTGGGCATGGGCAATGGCCGTGCGGGTGGGGCCACCGGCACCGGCAATGATCGGCACCTTCCCCCGGCAGGTATCCACGGCCGTCTTGATGACCTCGCTGTATTCGGGGCCCGAGAGCGAGAAGTACTCACCCGTGCCACCGGCGGCAAACAGGGCGCTGGCGCCGTAGGGGGCGAGCCACTCCAGGCGCTCGATGTAGGTCTTGGGGCGGAAGTTGCCCTGCTCGTCGAAGTCGGTGATGGGGAACGAGAGCAGGCCGGAGCCCATGATGGTTTTGAGTTCTTGCGCGGTCATGGTCATTGCAGCGGGAGAGGATGGTGAATGAAACGGGTGTCTGTGGCGCTCAGTCGAGCTTGATGTTGGCGGCCTTCACCACGCTGGCCCAGCGCGCGCGTTCCTTGGAGAAGAACTGGTCCTGTTCGGTGGAGGTCATGGTCACCACTTCGGCGCCCTGGCCGGCCAGGCGCGAGCGGATCTCGGGTGCGCGGATGGCAGTGATGAGCGCCTTGTTGAGCTTTTGCACGACCGCATCGGGTGTGCCGCGTGGCAGCAGCACGCCTTGCCAGGTGCCGGACTCGTAGCCGGTCACACCTTGCTCGGCAATCGTGGGCACGTCACCGATCAGCGGCATGCGGGTGGACTTGGAAACGCCCAGCACCTTGAGCTTGCCGTTTTGTACCTGGGGCAGGGTGGCTAGCATGCCGTTCATCAGCACCTGGGTCTGGCCGGCCACGGTGTCCTGAATCGCGGTGACGCCGCCCTTGTAGGGGATGTACTGCCAGCGTGCGCCGCTGGCGCGCTCCAGCGCCACGCCGGCAAGGTGAGGAGCACTGCCGGTGGCCGTCACGGCAAAGTTCAGCTCGTTCTTCTTGGAGTAGGCGATCAGCTCCTTGAGGTTGTTGACCGGCACCGAGGGGTGCACTACCAGCAGGTGGGGCGAGTAGGCCAGCATGGTCACACCGCGCAGGTCTTTGGAGGGGTCGAACGACAGCTTGGTGTAGACCGAGGGGCTGATCGCCAGCGCGCCCACATCACACAGCAGCATGGTGTAGCCATCGGGCTCGGCTTTGGCCACAAAGTCGGCACCCAGGTTGCCATTGGCGCCGGGCTTGTTCTCGACGATCACGCTCTGCTTGAGCGATTCGGACAGCGCCTGACTGATCGAGCGCGCAATGATGTCCGAGCTGCCGCCTGGTGGGTAGGGCACCACGATGCGCAGTGTCTTGGCAGGCCATTCAGCGGTCTGGGCCGTGGCAGAAGCTGCCGCCAGAGCGGCAGTGCAGGCCAGAAGAATTGCGCGACGTTGCAGGCTCATGGAATGTCTCCGTGTGTTTGTGTTGTTAGTCATCGTACAACTGGATCGAAAAATATGCAATCCATGCTGGTGTCATTCAGTGCATGTTTAGGGGGATTTCAGGGTTTGTACTGAGATTTTTGGCCCAGAAAAATCCAGAGATTGTTGACTGGCGGGTGTTTCGAGGTTGTAAGTGACCTCGGGTAATCCCTTTCTCTGTCAGCGCTAAAGATGGGTCAGAATGCATTCCTTGTTGTATGACGACATATCACAATCACCAGATGCTGCAGCAATGAATCGCCCTGCGAATGGCGTCTCCGGGCGCAGCAGAACCACCACAACCTCACTGGCGGGCGCGCTTCAGAGTCGCAGTCCAGCCGAAGGCACTCCCAGGGGACCGAGCATGACCATCCCATTTCGTATCCGTCACCGCGTCGCGCCCGTGATGCTGGCCGTTGCAACCGCGCTGGGCGTACAGGCTGTGCAGGCAGCCACCTGGGTGTACGTGGCCAATGCAGACAGCCAGGATGTGTCGGTGCTGGAGCTGGACCGCGCCGCCGGGACGCTCAAGACCGTGGACACCACGGCACTGGGCGGCGCTGCCATGCCCATGGCCGTCAGCCCGGACAAGCGCGTGCTCTATGTGGCATTGCGCTCGCAGCCGTTTCGGGTGGTCAGCCTGGCCATTGACCCGGCGAGCGGCAAGCTGCGCAAGCTGGGCGAGGCGCCGTTGGCCGACAGCATGGCCAATATCGACACCGACGCCACCGGGCGCTGGCTGTTCGCAGCCTCCTACCCCGGACACAAGATCACGGTCAACAGCATTGGCAAGGACGGTGTCGTGGGAGCGGTGCAGCAGCTCATCCCCACCGCGCCCAACGCGCACGCCATCCACGCGGACGCAGCCAACCGCTATGTCTTTGCTACCAGCCTGGGTGGCGACCACCTCTCGGCCTGGAAGTTTGATGCAGAGACCGGCAAGCTCACCGCCCACGAGCCTGCGCTGACCCCCGTGGCGCCCGAAAAGTCCGGCCCCCGCCACTTCGTCTGGAGCGGCGACCAGCGCCACCTGTATCTGCTGGACGAACTGGATGCGGCCGTGCATGTGATGGCCTACGACAAGGAGCGTGGCACGCTGCGCCCGCTGCAGCGCACCACGGCATTGCCCGCAGGTTTTGCGGGCAAGCCCTGGGCCGCCGACATTCACCTATCGCCCGATGGCCGCACGCTGTATGCGTCGGAGCGCACGTCCAGCACGCTGAGCGCATTTCGCGTCGATGCCGCCACCGGGCAGCTGCAGCCCCTGGGGCATGTGCCCACCGAAAAGACGCCGCGCGGTTTTGCGGTGGACGCGTCAGGTCGCTTCCTGATCGCAGCGGGACAGGAGTCGCACCACGTCGCACTGCACCCCATTGACCCCGCGACAGGCCTTCCCGGTGTGCCCACCCGCGTTCCGGTGGGTAAGAACCCCAACTGGATCGAGATCGTCGATATGCCCTGAGCGAGTAAGGGCGCGCGTTCACAGGCTGCACCGACAACAGGCCTCCGCAGGCGCCCTCGCTCTTTGCCCCCTTTTTTCATTGCCCCTAGGAGACAAACACATGCAACGCAGAACCCTGGTCCAATCCGCAGCCCTGGCAGCTGCAGGCGCGCTGATGGCGCTGCCCGCCATGGCCCAGACCACCTGGCCCACCGGCAAAGCCATCAGCTACGTGGTGCCCTTTGCCGCCGGTGGCACCACTGACACCCTGGCCCGACTGATCGGCCAGCAACTCGGCACAGCCCTGGGCACCACGGTGGTGGTGGAGAACAAGGGCGGTGCGGCAGGCAGCATCGGCTCGGAGGCTGCCGCGCGCTCGGCCCCGGATGGCTTCACGCTGCTGGGTGGCACGGTCAGCTCGCATGCCATCAACATCAGCCTGTACCCCAAGCTGGGCTACGACCCCATCAAGTCGTTCAGCCCCGTCACGCTGATCGGCACCAACCCGGTGGTGCTGGTGGTGTCGGCCAACAGCCCTTATAAAACCCTGAAAGACGTGCTGACGGCCGCCAAGGGCAAGCAGGGCGGCCTGTCGTCTGCGTCCGCCGGCACGGGCAGCTCACAGCATCTGGCGGTGGAACTGCTGGCCTACAAGTCGGGCGTGAAGTTCACGCACATCCCCTACAAGGGCAGCGGCCCCGCCATCCAGGACGTGATCAGCGGCCAAGTGGACATGATGTTCGATACCACCGTGGTGGCCGCACCGCACATCCAGAGCGGCAAGCTGCGCGCCATTGCCGTCACGTCGCCCAAGCGCCTGGCCTCCATGCCCGACGTGCCCACGGTGGCAGAGTCGGGTGTGGCCGAGCTCAAGGACTTCGAGGTGCAGTCCTGGCAGGCGATTTTTGTGCCGGCCGGCACGCCCACCCCAGTGGTGAGCCGCCTGCACGACGAGATCCGCAAGATCCTCGCCCAGCCCGACATGCAGACCCGCCTCAAAGGTTTTGGCATGGAGCCTGCCGACATGAGCGTGGCCCAGATCGCCACCTTCCAGAAGGCCGAAGTGGACAAATGGGCGCAGGTCATCAAGGCGGCCAATATCAAGGTGGACTGATCGCCCGGCCGATCCTGTTTTCTTCCTGTAGAGACTTGGCGGAACTGCCTTTGGGCCGTTCCGCCTTTTTTATTGCGGGTTGGGCGCTGGCGCGCTCGCGGGGGCGTCCGTCGATGGCGAGCGATGTGCGAGCACGAGATCGGGATGCTGTCCGGTGAGCAACAGAAACATCGCGAACACGGGTCCCTGCATGTTGCGCTCGTCGGTCATGCTCTCCAGCGCCTGCCAGGTGCGCGACTGCACGCCGCCCCGGCTGCCGGTCTGCAGTGGGTAGCCCATGAGTTCGGCAGCTTGCGCCTGGCTGAGCCCGGCTGCAACGCGCGCGGCCTTGAGCTGCTCGCCGGTGGGCACAGGCATCGCAAGGGCCATAACGGAAATGGGTGACTGGGACATGGTTTGCTATAAAAAAAAGAGCTATTGGCACATAGAGTATGGGCGCTACAGCCCATTTTTACTCAAAACGGCAGCAGATATCCGGGTGTGGTGCTGGCACATCACTGGACAAAACAGAGAGGTGCCGCGATGCAGGCTGGCGGAGGGCGCTTCTAGAATTTGCTCGCACTTGACGAGCGTCAACACAAACAACAAGCCGCATTCCGAGCGGCATCCGAGGAGGGAGCCGTGAGTTACACCATCCAGATCTGGGAGAAGCCCGCTGATTGGCCCTGGCCCGCCACCAAGGCCGAGGCGGACGCGCAGTACGAGCGCGTGGAGGCCGGCCCCCAGGTGCCGATGAACCCCCAATTCACTGCCTGGGCCCGGGCCGTCGAACAGCGCTTTGCCGGGTTCTGGGACATTTACCTCGGTGGTCCTGACATCACCGACCCGACCTTTGGCGTCGGCATCAACACCCGCTTTCCGGATTGGGGCCCGCCGTTTGACGATGGCTGGGAGCAGGCGGCCCGCCTGGGCCTGAATCTGTATGACCCACAAAGTGGCGTGCACTACCTGGCCAATGGCGACGCCCCTGAGGAGCCCGACTTGCAGGTGCGCCATGCGGTCCGTGCGCGGCAGGCGGGCGATGACGCCAAAGCCTGGGCCGAGTACCGGCGCTGGGCCGCGCGGGGCAACCCCCATGCGCTGTATGCGCTGGGTCGGGCCCTGCGTTTTGGCACCATGGGCCAGCGCAGGCACTTTGACCTGGCGGCTGCACTGCAGCTCATGGGCGCGCACGATGCGGAGACCCGCAAGGACGCCCAAGCCTTCTACGAGCGCTTTCCAGACAAGGCGAAGGCCCGCGTTCAGGCTCTGATGGCACGGCTGAAGGCCGCCCCGGGCGAGCCACTGCTGCAGATCGTGGACGAAGAGCGCAAGGCGGTGGATGACGCCGTGGCCCGCAGCGAGCAACTGGCCTTGTACTCGCGCAAGCGCATCGAAGCGGCAGACGCACTGGAGCCCGCGGCGGCCCAGGGCCATGAGGTGGCCGCGTTTCTGCAGGCGCTGGAGACCGTGATCGGCTGGGAGCAACCGAACTTTGAGAACGCACGCTCCTGGTGCCAGCGCGCGGCGGACTGGGACCATGAACCCGCCAAACGCCTTTTGGCCGTGATGTTCGAGCGAGGTTGGGGTGGACCGGCGGATGCGCAGCAAGCCGCCAAGTGGAACGCCGCTGCGCAAGAGCAGCGGCAGCGGGTGCAGCAAAAGCAGCAGGCCCAGCAAGCGTCAGAGTCGCCCGGCGGCCTCAGCCTCGCGCCCATGGCTGCGGCTTCGTCCGGACCCGGTGCCGCAGCGCCCCTGGTGTGGACTGGCAACCCCCTGCGCGACCTGCCGGGCTGGTACGCCCGCGAGGGCGATCCGCACGCCGCGTTTCACCGGGGCACCAGCGATGAGCATGGCCGCTATGGCGGCCCCGTGAACCTGGCCCAGGCCCGCGCCTGGTATGCCCAGGCGGCCGAGGCGGGCCACGCCGACGCCACCTACAACCTGGGCACCTTCATCGAAAGCGGCAAGGGCGGTCCCAAAGATGCCCTGGTGGCCAAGGCGTTGTTCATGCTGGCCAATACGCGGGGCACCACCATGCAGGTGGTCGACCTGCGCATCAAGCCGCAAGAGCAGGGGCCCGTGCGGGCGCTGGTGATGGCACTGCGCGAGCCGGGGCGGCTGCGTGCCGTGCTGCAAGAGCGGGGACTCGCACCGAACCTGCCGGCGCCGGTCGGGGCAGCCATCGGGCCGGTGGGTATCGCGGCAGCGGCCGGCCTGTCCGCAGGCGAATGGGGGCGCGGTGATGGAGCCCAGCCCTCGCCAGCCGCAGCCAGGCCGCCCCAACCCCAGACTCCGCGCTCGCAGGCTCCCAGCCCCTCGCGCAGCCGTACGGGTCAGACGCATCCCGGGGATGAGGGGGACGAAGACGATGCCTATGAAGGTGCCCGCTACGGGCGCTCCACCTCAGCGTTTGCCTGGCACCTGGGCCATGCCGCGCTGGGCATCGGTGTGGCCAACGGGGCATTGCTCATGGCCTTCTTCAAGCCCGGGGCCAGCTTTCGCGTGGGCATGGTGGTGCTGGGCCTGATCGCGGCGCTGGGCGCCTGGCGCACAGCGCGCGACTTTGACTGGTCGCCCCTGGCGCGCGCGGTGGTCGCCGCGCTGGCTGCCATCCCTTTGCTGGGCATGGGCGTGTGCCTGGGTCTGCTCTTCAAGGCCTTGCGCGAACGCGGGTAGTGGCGGACCCAACCACCGCATACCCCCGAGGCAGTCAGGCGGTCACAGGGTGCTCCAGCATCTGCGCAAAGTACGACTCGGGCTGGATGTTGGTGTAGTTGGGAATGTCTGCCGACAGCTCAGCCATCGTCGCCTTGGCGGCCGTTTGGGCCTGCCTCAGGTCGCTGAAGAACGCGTTGGTCAGCGCCACCACCTGGCCCGGGCGCGGCTCGCCAGGGTAGAGAACACGGTCGCTCTCCAGCCGCACCAGGCCCAGCGGCTGCAATGCTGCGCGGGCGATGCGCATGTGCTCGGAGTGGTAGTAGTCGTGGTTGAAGGTGGCGCCTTCACGCCAGCGGTAAACGGCGGTGACTTTGATCATCGGTGCGATTCCATCCGGTGGTTGAAACCCGCCACCGTAGGGACAACACACCCGCCGCACAGCCGCGTGCGCGACAGCGTGTCGCCCAGGCGGCTCGTGTCCGTCCTCGCCGACTCAGTCTTCCTCCGATTCGCCCAGGAACCCGCCGCTCTGGTGGCCCCACAGCCGGGCATACACGCCGCCCTGGCCCAGCAGCTGGGCGTGTGTGCCTTCTTCCACAATGCGGCCCGCGTCCATCACGATGAGGCGGTCCATGGCGGCAATGGTGGACAGGCGGTGGGCAATGGCGATCACCGTCTTGCCCTGCATCAAGCCGTCCAGGCTTTGCTGGATGGCCGCTTCCACCTCGGAGTCGAGCGCGCTGGTGGCTTCGTCCAGCAGCAGGATGGGCGCGTCTTTCAGCATCACGCGTGCAATGGCCACACGCTGGCGCTGGCCACCCGAGAGCTTGACGCCGCGTTCGCCCACATGGGCGTCATAGCCGGTGCGGCCCTGCAGGTCGGTGAGTGTGGCGATGAAGTCTGCGGCCTCTGCACGCGCGGCCGCCTGGTGCAGGTCGGCCTCGCTGGCATCGGGGCGGCCGTACAGGATGTTGTCGCGCATGGACCGGTGCAGCAACGAGGTGTCCTGCGTGACCATGCCGATGTGGCGGCGCAGGCTGTCCTGGGTCACGTGGGCAATGTCCTGTCCGTCGATGAGGATGCGGCCGGACTGCACATCGTGAAAGCGCAGCAGCAGGTTGACCAGCGTGGACTTGCCCGCGCCCGAGCGGCCAATCAGGCCGATCTTCTCGCCGGGGCGGATGGTGAGGTTGAGGCGGTCGATGACCGGACGGGCATCGGGGCCGCTGCCGTAGGCAAAGCTCATGTCCTCAAAGCGTACCTCGCCCTGGGTCAAGACCAGGGGCTTGGCGTCGGGGGCATCAACCACGGCGCGCGGTCGGGTCAGCGTGTTGATGCCGTCCTGAATGGTGCCCACGCTTTCAAACAGGGTGGTCATCTCCCACATCACCCAGTGCGCGTGGCCCGATACGCGCAGCGTCATCGCGGTGACAGCCGCCACGGCACCCGCCCCCACCTCGCCGGCGGACCATAGCCACAGGGCCGTGCCGCACGCGCCGAGAATCATGGCCACCACCAGCAGCTGGTTGACGATCTCGAACAGGCTCACCAGGCGCATCTGCGCATAGCCGGTCAGCTTGAACGCGTCCATGGCGGCACGGGCGAATTCGGATTCGCGCCGCGTGTGCGAGAACAGCTTGACGGTGGCAATGTTGGTGTATGCGTCGGTGATGCGCCCGGTCATCACCGAGCGCGCGTCGGCCTGTGCCTTGCCCACCTGGCCCAGGCGCGGCACAAAGTACCAGCAGGCCAGGCCATAGGCCCCCATCCACGCGGCAAACGGCAGCAGCAGCCGCGCGTCAAACCCGGCCAGCAGCACAAGGATGGTCACCAGGTAGATGCCCATGCCAATCACCACGTCGGTGGTCGTGAAGATCATGTCGCGCACGGCCAGCGCGGTCTGCATGATCTTGGTGGTGATGCGGCCCGCAAACTCGTCGGCGTAGAACGCCATGCTCTGGCCCAGCATCAGCCGGTGAAAGTTCCAGCGCAGCCGCAGCGGAAAGTTGATGGCCAGCACCTGGTGCTTGATGCTGGTCTGCAAGGCGACCAGCACCACCGATACCAGCAGCAGCGCAGTGATGCCGATCAGCGCCGCTTTGCGTTCGGCCCATAGCGTGCCCGGAGACGCGGACGTGGAGATCCAGTCCACCACCACGCCCAACACGGCAAACAGCAGGGCTTCGTAAATGGCAATGGCTGCGGACAAACCTGCCATGGCGGCCACGTAGCCACGCAGGCCACGGGTGCCGTCCCGCACAAAGGCCAAAAAGGCCTTGGGAGGCAAGTGCGGCTCTGCAGCGGGGTAGGGGGGAAGCCGGCTTTCGAAGAAACGGAACAACGTCAAAACTCCTGGGGCCACGCGGTGCGTGCTGCCGCGCGGGGCAGCAGCCTGCGGGCCCATCCAATCAATAGACCCTAGACCAGCAGCGTGACCACGACGATCACCACACCCAGCGCCAGGTTCACGCCCACCCAGCTGCGGATGCTGCCCAGGGCCTTGGCGCCGCTGGGCCAGTCCGACGCTGCCACAGCACGCTGCAGGCGCCGGAACAACGCAAAGCGGATATGGCCGAAGATGGCCATCATCACCAGGCCCAGCGTGGCCATGATGGTCCAGTCAAGTGGCATGGAGAACACACCGCCCGTCTGAACGGCCTGCTTGGCCGCGCGGCCGATCATCCACAGGCCGCTGCCCAGCACCAGCACCACGGCGGCAGTGACTGCCGCAAAAAAGCGCTGCAGCACGTCATGCATCAGCCGCACGCGATGCGGGGGCTCCAGCGACTGCGCGGCAGGCCGCAGAAAAAAATGGGCGAACACCATGCCTCCCACCCACACGACGATGGACAGGACATGGACAAGCTTCAAGGCGTTGTAGAGCATGGGTGCGTGGCGCTGGGCGCCGAGTGTGGTGAAGTGACCCAGGGATGGGCCAGAGCATCCGGCCGGGGGGTTGCGAATGCCAGGCCGCATTGTGCGGTGATACGCCTGCGGCGGTGAACCTCGACCCAAGAACCCCTATGTGTCTGCGTGGCCATGTGGCTTGTGCAAGAGTGCCTTGGCCAGGCGCCACATTGGGGGCAGCAGCAGGGCCGTGACCATGGGCACCCACACGGCCAGATAGCACCAGCTGGCCGGCCCGCTGTGGCCCACGCTTTCGATGCCTGTCGTGCGCTCCACCCATGACCACACCGGATAGAGCATCAGCGTGACGGCAAGGGCCACCGGCAAGGCCGCCACAGCCAGACCCAACCGTACCGCGCACTGCAGTACAAGCGGCTTGGTCCCGTTGTATGCCCCCACCGAAGTCGCCTCAGAGCCAGGGACGGACGTGTGCAAGACGGACTGGCATCACGGACATCAGGAATGCAGGGGCGCCAGCGCCACCCGCACCTGGTTGCCGCCGTTGCGCTTGGACAGGTACATGGCTTCGTCGGCGTGGCCCAGCAGGCGGTGCTCTTCGCCACCATGCTCGGGGTAGATGGCCACGCCAATGCTGGGCTGGATGTACAGACGCTGGCCTTCGAGGTCGAAATCCTGACCAAAGGCCGCGAGTATCTTGTCGGCCACCGCACAGGCGTGCTCGCGGGCCTGGCCGCCTTCAAGCAGCACCACAAATTCATCACCGCCCAGCCGCGCCACCGTGTCGGATGCGCGCACGCATTCGAGCAGCCGCTGCGCCACCCGCTGCAGCAGCAGATCGCCCATGGCATGGCCCAGGGTGTCGTTCACTTCCTTGAACCGGTCGAGGTCAATGAACAGCAGCGACAGCAGCGTCTGGTCGCGCCGCGCGCGGGCCAGGGCGGTCTTGAGCCGGTCCAGAAACAGCTGGCGGTTGGGCAGGTGCGTGAGCTGGTCGTACTGCGCCATATGTTCAAGGCGCTCATACATCTGCTTGCGTTCAATGGCGGCCGCTACCTGGGTGGAGACGAACTGCAGCAGCTCCTTGTCCTTGTCGGTGTAGCGGCCTTGTTCGGTGTAGCTTTGCAGCACCAGTGCTCCCAGGGGGCCACGCTGCGTCTGCAAGGGCACACCCAGCCAATACAGCGGCGCCTGCGTGGCATGCGCCGCAGCGCGCCAGTGCGTGGCCTTTGCTACCGACGAGTCCGGCGTGAGCAGCAAGGTGGCGCCGCCACGGATCACCTCCGCATAGCGCGGGTCCTCGGCCAGCGCCATGGGTTCGGGCGCGGGCAGGTGCTCGTTGACGTGGTACGGAAAGCTCAGCTGGTCATCGTGCGGGTTGTACAGGGCCACCGCAAAATTGGTGGCGGGCAACAGGCCGCCCACGATCTGGTGAATGTGCTGGAACAGGGCCTGCAGGTTGTGTGTGGTGTGCGCGGCTTCGGAGATGGCGTAGATCACCGCCTGCATCGACTCGGTGGCCTTGCGCGCGGTGATGTCGTGGGCCACGGCCAGCCGCACCTGCTTGTCGGGCAGCCAGCGGGCCGTCCAGCGGATATGGGCGATGGAGCCATCCTTGCGCACGTAGCGGTTTTCAAACTGCAGCTGCAGCTCGCCCTGCGTCACGTTGTGGGCCTGTCGTTGCGTGGCGGGCAGGTCGTCGGGGTGCACCATGTCCAGCATGCGCTTGCCGACCACTTCGTCGGGGGTGTACCCAAAGATGCGCTCGAACGCTGAACTGACAAACACAATCGAGCTGTCTCCTCGCACGATGCAGACGGCGTCGAGCAACAGGTCCACCAGGTTCAACGAAGAAATGCTTTGCATGGTGCAGCGCGCACGGTGTGCTGGAAAGACCCATTGTGCCCGGCACCGGAGGCTTGTGCGGCCTTGGAGGCAAAAACGCGACGGGTTCTTGCCCCGGGGGGGGACACTAAGGCCTGGCGTACTTCGCTTCCAGCGTATCCCAGTCGGCTTTGCGCACCAGTCGCTGGCGCTCTGCAAACGGCGCGACCAGTGCAGGGTCTTCGTCAATGCGCCGCTCGTCGCGCAGCACGGTCAAGGCCTTTTGCATGCCAGCCACCGCGCCCTGCAGCGCTGCGTTGGCGTACAGCACCAGGCCATAGCCCAAGCCGGCGAGTTCTTCGGCGCTGGTGATGGGGGTCTTGCCTCCGATCACCATGTTCATCAACTGTGGCGCGGCCAGCCGCTGGGGCAGGGCGCGGATCTCTTCCAGCGTGGTGACGGCCTCCACAAACAGGATGTCCGCGCCCGCCTCCTGAAAGCGCTGGGCGCGCTCCACGGCGGCCTCGAAGCCCTGGGTGGCGCAGGCGTCGGTGCGGGCCAGGATGAGGGTGCCTGCGTCGCGGCGCGCATCCACGGCGGCTTTGATCTTGCCCAGCATCTCGTCGGTACTGATCACGTCCTTGCCGTTGAAATGCCCGCAGCGCTTGGGGCTGACCTGGTCTTCGAGCTGGATGCAGTCGGCCCCCGCGCGCTCCAGCACACGCACCGCATGGTAGGTGTTGAGGGCGTTGCCAAACCCCGTGTCGGCATCCACGATGAGCGGCAGCTCCACCGCGTCGCGGATGCGGGCGGTGTGATCGGCAATGTCGGTCAGGCCCATGAAGGCCTGGTCGGGCAGGCCGAACCACATGTTGGTCACGCCAGCGCCGGTGACGTAGAGGGCTTCAAAGCCCAGGTCGGCCACCACGCGGGCGGAGAGGGCGTTGAAAGCGCCGGGCACGATGACGCCCCGGCGAGCCTGGGCCAGGGCTTTGAGTTGTTGTCTGGTGTTCATGTTTGGGGGGGTGAGCTGGGTTGCTATATGTTTGATAGCTGTTAGCGCATGATTCACTAGCGCATCAAGCCATTTTTGCTTTAAAAAATGTCGCCCGGCACCCGCACCCAGCCTTCCATCAGGATGCGGGCGCTGCGGCTCATCAGGGCCTTGGTCACCTTCCACTGGCCGTTGATCTGCGTTGCTTCGGCCCCCACGCGCAGGGTGCCCGAGGGGTGGCCAAACCGCACGCTGCTGCGCACGCCACCGCCCGCTGCCAGGTTGACCAGCGTGCCTGGGATGGCTGCCGCCGTGCCAATGGCCACCGCCGCCGTGCCCATCATGGCGTGGTGCAGCTGGCCCATGGAGAGCGCGCGCACCAGCAGGTCGATGTCCTTGGCGTCAATGGCTTTGCCGCTGGAGGCCGTGTAGCTGGCGGGAGGCGCGACGAAGGCGATCTTGGGAGTGTGCTGGCGCGTGGCGGCCTCGCTCACATGCTGGATCAGGCCCATGCGCAGGGCGCCGTATGCACGGATCGTCTCGAAGCGCGCCAGTGCCGCCGCATCGCCGTTGATGGCCCGCTGCAGCTCGGTGCCGGTGTAACCCAGCTCTTGTGCATTGAGAAAGAGGGTGGGGATACCCGAGTTGATCAGCGTGGCGGCAAAGCTGCCGACCCCGGGCACCTCCAAGGTGTCCACCACGTTGCCCGTCGGGAATAACGCCCCCACGCTCCCCACTGCGTGTGGTTCGCTGCCCCCCGAGGGGGCCCTCAGCAGATTGGGGCGGCCCGGCGCTGTCGAGATGGCTTCCCCATCATCGCCATCGTCCGCCGGGGCCATGAACTCCAGCGCCACCTCGGCGGCGGCAAAAGTCACGCCGTCCAGTTCAAAGTCACCCGTTTCTTGCACCTGCCCCTGGGTGATAGGCACATGCGCGACGATGGTCTTGCCGATGTTGGCCTGCCAAATGCGAACCGGAAAGGTGCCGTTCTGTGGAATCCGCGCCGCATCGATCAGCCCCATGTGAATGGCACACGGCCCCACCGCAGCCGACAGGTTGCCGCAGTTGCCGCTCCAGTCCACAAAAGGCTGGTCGATGGATACCTGGCCAAACAGGTAGTCCACGTCGTGGCCCGGCCGCGTGCTGCGCGACAGGATCACCGCCTTGCTGGTGCTCGACGACGCATTGCCCATGCCGTCGATCTGCTTGCCGTACGGATCAGGGCTGCCCAGCACGCGCAGCAGCAACGCGTCCCGCGCCGGGCCGGGTTGCTGGGCGGGGGCGGGCAGGTCGTCAAGGCGAAAGAACACGCCTTTGCTGGTGCCGCCCCGCAGGTAGGTGGCGGGGATGCGGATCTGTGGTGCGGGGAAAATGCTCATGGAGAAATATCAAATTGGATAGCGCGTGGCGATTGCTAGACGGGCGCCAGAGCCTTTTTTGGTTCTGTATTCTTGGCCAAGAAGTCTTGCGCAAAGCGCTGCAGCACGCCGCCCGCCTGGTAGATCGAGACCTCTTCGGCGGTGTCGAGTCGGCATGTCATGGGCACCTTGGTTTCCTCGCCATTCTTGCGGTGGATGACCAGGGTGAGGTCGGCACGGGGTTGCATGTCTCCCTCCACGCCATACACCTCTGTCCCATCCAGCCCCAGCGTGATGCGGTTGACTCCCGCCTCAAACTCCAGCGGCAACACCCCCATGCCAATCAGGTTAGTGCGGTGGATGCGCTCAAACCCCTCCGCCACCACCACCTCCACCCCCGCCAGCCGCACCCCCTTGGCGGCCCAGTCGCGGCTGGACCCCTGGCCGTAGTCGGCGCCAGCAATGATGATGAGCGGCTGGCGGCGGTTCAGATAGGTTTCCATCGCCTCCCACATGCGCATCACCTGGCCCTCGGGCTCCACGCGGGCGAGCGAGCCTTTTTTCACTTTGCCATCCACCACGGCCATTTCGTTGACGAGCTGCGGGTTGGCAAACGTGGCACGCATGGCGGTGAGGTGGTCACCCCGGTGCGTGGCGTAGGAGTTGAAGTCTTCCTCGGGCACGCCCATGCGCGCCAGATATTCACCCGCAGCGCTGTCCCGCAGGATGGCGTTCGAAGGTGACAGGTGGTCGGTCGTGATGTTGTCGGGCAGGAGGGCCAGCGGGCGCATGCCTTTCAACGTGCGCGGGTGGGCGGCGAGTGCACCGATCCCCTCGGTGTCCCAGTAGGGCGGGCGGCGGATGTAGGTGGACTGTGTTCGCCAGCCGTACTGCGGCGAGACGCGCTCGCCATCGCCCGGTCGGATGGCGAACATGGGTTCGTACACGGCGCGGTACTGCGCGGGCTTCACGGCAGTTTTCACCACGGCGTCGATTTCCTCGTCGCTGGGCCACAGGTCTTTGAGGCGAATTTCTCTTCCGTTCACCACCGCCAGCACGTCCTTTTCGATGTCAAAACGCACCGTGCCCGCCATCGCATAGGCCACCACGAGCGGGGGCGAGGCCAGAAACGCCTGCTTGGCATAGGGGTGGATGCGCCCGTCGAAATTGCGGTTGCCCGAGAGCACGGCGGTGGCGTAGAGGTCGCGGTCGATGATCTCCTGCTGGATGGCAGGGTCCAGCGCGCCACTCATCCCGTTGCACGTGGTGCAGGCAAAGGCCACGATGCCAAAGCCGAGCTTTTCCAGGTCGGCCAGCAAGCCCGCTTCCTTCAAATACAGCTCCACCGCCTTGGAGCCGGGCGCCAGCGAGGTCTTGACCCAGGGCTTGCGCGTGAGGCCCAGCCGGTTGGCGTTGCGCGCCAGCAGCGCGGCGGCGATCACGTTGCGCGGGTTGGAGGTGTTGGTGCAGCTGGTGATGGCGGCAATGACCACAGCGCCATCGGGCATCGTGCCGTCCTGTGGTGCGGGCATCGCCCAGGGGCCCGCGATGCCTTGGGCCGTCAGGTCGGACGTGGCCACGCGCGCGTGGGGGTTGGAGGGGCCGGCCAGGTTGCGCACCACGCTCGACAGATCGAACACCAGGTTGCGTGCGTAGACAGCGTCCTGGAGGGTGTCGGACCACAATCCCGCTGCCTTGGCATAAGCCTCGACCAGCTTCACTTGTTCCGCCTCGCGGCCCGTCAGCGTCAGATACTCCAGCGTCTGTTCGTCGATGCTGAACAGGGCCGCCGTGGCGCCGTATTCGGGCGCCATGTTCGAGATGGTGGCGCGGTCGCCAATCGTGAGCTTGGCTGCCCCTTCGCCAAAGAACTCCAGGTACGCCCCCACCACCTTGGCCTTGCGCAAAAATTCGGTGAGCGCCAGCACCACATCGGTGGCGGTGATGCCGTCCTGGCGCTGGCCGGTCAGCTGCACGCCCACGATCTCGGGCAGCCGCATCATCGATGCACGCCCCAACATCACGTTCTCGGCCTCCAGGCCGCCCACGCCGATGGCGATCACGCCCAGGGCGTCCACATGCGGTGTATGGCTGTCGGTGCCCACGCAGGTGTCGGGGTAGGCCACGCCCCGGTCGGCATGGACCACGGGCGACATTTTTTCCAGATTGATCTGGTGCATGATCCCGTTCCCCGCCGGGATCACATCTACATTGGCAAAGGCTTTCTTGGTCCACTCGATGAAGTGAAAGCGGTCTTCGTTGCGGCGGTCTTCGATGGCGCGGTTCTTGGTGAAAGCGTCGGGGTCGAACCCGCCACACTCCACGGCCAGGGAATGGTCCACGATCAGCTGCACCGGCACGACGGGGTTCACCTGGGCCGGGTCGCCGCCTTCTTTGGCAATCGCATCGCGCAGGCCTGCCAGGTCCACCAGCGCCGTCTGGCCCAGGATGTCATGGCACACGACGCGTGCCGGGTACCAGGGGAAGTCGCGGTCGCTGCGCCGCTCGACGAGCTGGCGCAGGCTGTCGTTGATGGTGGCCGGATCGGCACGGCGCACAATGTTTTCGGCATGGACTCGGGCGGTGTAGGGCAGTGTGGCCCAGGCGCCCGGTTGCAGGGCTTCGAGGGCCTCGCGGGCATCAAAGTAGTCGAGCTGCGTGCCGGGCAGCTTCTTGCGATACAGAGTGTTCATGAGCGTGGGGCAGGGGGCTTCGGCCGTTTGGTTTTACTTGCGGTCCTGGATTGGTACGAACGCCAGGTCTTCGGGCCCGGTGTAGTTCGCACTCGGCCGGATGATCTTGTTGTCGATGCGTTGCTCGATGATGTGTGCCGCCCAGCCGCTGGTGCGTGCGATGACGAACAGCGGAGTGAACATGGCGGTGGGCACACCCATCATGTGGTAGCTCACGGCGCTGAACCAGTCGAGGTTGGGGAACATCTTTTTGACCTCCCACATCACGGTCTCCAGCCGCTCGGCAATGTCATACATCTTGGTGCTGCCAGCCTCCTGCGACAAGTTGTGCGCAACGCCCTTGATGACGACGTTGCGTGGGTCGCTCACGGTGTAGACCGGGTGACCAAAACCAATGACCACCTCCTTCGCCTCCACGCGGCGGCGGATGTCGGCCTCAGCCTCATCCGGGCTGTCGTAGCGTTTCTGGATCTCGAAAGCCACCTCGTTCGCGCCGCCATGCTTGGGGCCCCGCAGCGCACCGATGGCGCCGGTGATGGCCGAATACATGTCGCTGCCCGTGCCGGCCACCACGCGGGCGGTGAAGGTGCTGGCGTTGAACTCGTGCTCGGCATACAGGTTGAGCGAGGTGTGCATCGCACGCTCCCAGGCTGCGCTGGGCTTGGAGCCGTGCAACAGGTGCAAGAAGTGCGCACCGATGGAGTCGTCGTCGGTCTCCACCTCGATGCGGCGGCCCGAGCTGGCCCAGTGGTGCCAATAGAGCAGCATGGAGCCCAGCGATGCCATGAGCCGGTCGGCAATGTCGCGCGCGCCCGGCAGGTTGTGGTCATCCTTTTCAGGCAGCGCGCAGCCCAGGGCCGAGACGCCCGTGCGCATCACGTCCATGGGGTGGCTGGCGGCGGGCAGTTGCTCCAGCGCCTGCTTCACACTCATCGGCAGGCCGCGCAGGGCCTTGAGCTTGGACTTGTAGGCCCGGAGGTCGGCGCGTGTAGGCAGCTTGCCGTGCACCAGCAGGTGGGCGATCTCTTCGAACTCGCAGACCTCGGCAATGTCGAGGATGTCGTAGCCCCGGTAATGCAGGTCGTTGCCCGTGCGGCCCACGGTGCACAGGGCGGTGTTGCCCGCCGTCACGCCCGAGAGCGCGACGGACTTCTTGGGCTTGAAGCCCGGGGTTTCAACGGTGGTAGTCATGCGGTCTCCTGGTTTACGTATGCGTTGGCGATGGCAGCGGGGCGGCCTTTGCCATCCACCGCCACCATTTCAAAAATTCCCTTCAGCACTTCGTCCTGGGGCGAGCCCAGCGTGGCGGCCAGACCGGTCACGCACACGGTGAGCGAGCTGCGGCCGACGCGGGTGACCCAGGCGCGGAGCGTGAGCACATGGCCCACGGGCACGGGGGCCAGAAAACGCACGTCGGTCACGCCCGCCATCACCACATCGCGCTGTGCGGCGCCGCGCGCTGCCAGAAACGCCGCCTTGGCCATGAGCTGCAGGGCGTTGCCGCCGAACAGCGTGCCGTAGTGGTTGGCTTCTGCGGGGAAGACGATTTCCGTCAGTTCGACGGTGCCAGTGGGGGTTGTCATGCTTCGCAATTTACGCACAATGGCATCCCGCTGTAAGCCCTGAATTGGCGAATGATTGCGAACTAAAACCCGTCAATTTGCGAATATTGCGAATGGCGATCAGGGTGCGACCAAAGAGCACCGAGAAAGATGGAATGAAAAAAACCTTCATGGGTGTGCGCCTGCGCCGCCTGCGCGAAGAGCGCGGCATGACCCAGATTGCGCTGGCGCGGGCGCTGGACCTGTCGGCCAGCTACCTCAACCAGCTGGAGCAGAACCAGCGCCCGCTCACGGTGCCCGTGCTGCTCAAGATCAATGCTGTATTCGGTGTGGACGTGCAGCGCTTCTCAGACGACGATGAAGCGCGGCTCATCACGGGCCTGCGCGAGGTGCTGGCCGACTTGCCTGCCGGGGTGGGCGGGGAGGGCGCGGGCGATGCCGTGTCTCTGGCAGAGATCCGCGAGCTGGCCGCAGGCATGCCCGCTGTAGCGCGCACGCTGCTGGCGTTGCACCAGCGGCACCGTCAGGCGCTGGAGCGCCTGGCCGCCCTGGGCAATGACCGGGACGGCGAGGGCACGGTGGCCCACCATCCGCCCATGGCTTATGAAGAAGTGCGCGACTTCTTTTTTGCACGCCAGAACCACATTGCCGAGCTGGACGATGCTGCCGAACGCTGTGCCGTTGAATGGGGCCTGCTGCCCGGCCGGGCCGATGAGGCGCTGGCCCAACGCCTGCTTGTGGCCCACGGGGTGCGCGTGGTGGATGTGGCCGACCTGCCTGGCCATGCGCAGCGCGTGTTCCAGGCCGAGGCCGGGCTGCTGCAGCTGGCGGCGGGGTTGGAGCGGGGGCAGCGCGCGTTCCAGATGGCGACGCAGCTGGCGTTTCTGGAGCAGGGCGCCGAGCTGCAACGTTTGGCCGCTGGCGCTGGGCTGTCGAGCGACCAGGCCCGGGCGCT
Organism: Acidovorax delafieldii; assembly: GCF_007993815.1. GTDB lineage: Bacteria > Pseudomonadota > Gammaproteobacteria > Burkholderiales > Burkholderiaceae_C > Acidovorax > Acidovorax delafieldii. The sequence goes on along the minus strand of NZ_VJWE01000012.1, from coordinate 359,216 downwards.
GGCGCGCATCGGTCTGGCCAACTACTTTGCGGGGGCGCTGGTGCTGCCCTACACGGCCTTTTTGCAGGCGGCCGAAGCGGCGCATTACGACATCGACCGACTGGGCCAGCAGTTTGGCGTGGGCTTCGAGACGGTGTGCCACCGCCTGTCCACCTTGCAACGCCCCAGCGCGCGCGGCGTGCCGTTCTTCTTCATCCGGGTAGACCGCGCGGGCAACATCAGCAAGCGGCAGTCGGCCACACACTTTCACTTCAGCAAAATCGGCGGCACCTGCCCGCTGTGGAATGTGTACGAGGCCTTCGCACAGCCGGGCCGCATCGTGCCGCAGGTGGCACGCATGCCCGATGGTCGCGCCTACCTGTGGGTGGCGCGCGTGGTGTCGCGCAGCGGGGGCGGCTGGGGTGTGCCCGGCAAGGAGTTCTCCGTAGCCCTGGGTTGTGACATCCGCCACGCGCCGCAACTGGTGTATTCACGCGGGCTGGATCTGGCCAACCCCGAGGCCGCCGTGCCCATCGGCATGGGCTGCAAGGTGTGTGAGCGCGATGCCTGTCCGCAACGCGCGTTTCCGCCCATCGGGCGGGCGTTGGATGTGAATGAAAACCGCAGCCGTTTCGCGCCGTACCCCGTGGCGCCAGGGGCGGTTGTCGGGTAAACCCGTGGTCGTTCTGGTGGCGAAATATGCTCATCATTTCATAGCTTGTGAGGTAAGTCGCTGTGGCGCTAGAGGCACTTTTTTCTTAAATTTTTCGCCGTAACCAAATGTTGGCTCCACAGTGGCTGGATTGCCGCTATCCTGCGCAATTTGCATGGTGTCTGGTCGGCTCCCCGGCCAGCAAAGCAAAGGCACGTCTCTGACTTCTTCCACTTCTTCCCCGCTGGCTGCCCTGGCACCCCCAAGCCGCTATCGGCATTGGGTGGCGGGCATGGGTGTGGCCGTTCTGGGGTTGGTGGTGAGCCTGTGGCTGGCGCAACACCAGGCCGCGTCGATGGCGCAGATCGAAGAAGCGCGCTTCACCCAGGAGACGCGGGCGTTTGCCGAGGCGCTGAGCCAGCGCATTGCCGGTCACACCGAGGTGGTCAACGGCCTGCGGGGCCTGTTCACGGCCAACCCCCGCTTGTCGCGCCTGGACTTTGAACGGGCCGCCAGCGAGATGGAGGTGGGCCAGCGCTACCCTGGTGTTCGCAACCTGTCTTTCACGCGCTGGGTGCCTGGGCGTGAGCGCGAGGCCTACGAGGCCAGGGTGAGGGCGGATACCTCGTTATCACCCGACGGTTTGCCCCAGTTCAAGATCCACCCACCCGGCGAGCGTGCCGAGTACTTCGTGGCCGAGTATCTCTGGCCCATGTTCGGCAATGAAGGGGTGCTGGGCCTGGATATCAGTGCCCAGCCCGCCAACCTGGCCGCCATGCGCTACAGCCGCGACAGCGGGCAGACCGTGGTGTCGGCTCCATTCGATCTGCTGCAGGAGACAACACATCGCGCAGGCATCGTCATCCGCGTGCCGGTGTTCGACCCCACCGCCGGCACGGCCGAGCAGCGTTTTGTGGGCGCGGTGGCGTCCACCCTGCGGGTCTATGACCTGGTGCAGGGGCTGGGCAGCCAGGGGTTTCTGAACGGCATCGCCGTCGCCATGGCGGACCTGGGGCCGGTGCGCCCGGACTCGGGCGATGCCATGGTGCGCCCCCTGCTGGAGCAGACGGCCCCGGGCCTGCCCGGTGTGCGGCCCCTGGTGCGTGAGCTGGGGGTGCATGACCGGCGCTGGCAGCTTACTTTCTACCCGACCCGGTCGTTCCTGACGGCGTCGGAAACGCGCTTGCCGTGGCTGGCCGGGCTGGCGGCCGCAGTGGTGTCGTTGTTGCTGGCTTCCGTCGTGGCCCTGCTGGTGCGCCAGCGCACCCTGGCGCTGGTGCGCGCCCAGTTGTCCGACGATGCCCGGCGCGAGAGTGAGGAGCGGTTCCGTGCGCTCTTCAACCAGGCCACCGTGGGTGTCGCACAGGTGGACTCGGCCACGGGCCAGTTTGTGCGCGTCAACCAGCGCTACGCCGACATCCTGGGGTACAGCCCGGAGGAAATGGTGGGCATGACCTTTCAGAGCCTCACCCACCCCGATGACCTGGCAGCGGACCTGGCGCAAGTGAGGCGGCTGCAGAGCGGCGATGTGCCCGAGTACCGGCTGGAAAAACGCTACATCCACAAGGACGGGCACGAGGTCTGGGGCGACCTGACTGTGTCGTCGATGTGGGCGTCAGGCTCCGCGCCCGGCCACCACATTGCCGTGGTGCAGGACATTACTGCGCGCAAGCGCATGGAAGAAAACCTGCGGGCCAATGAACAACGCCTGCGCAGCATTCTGGAGCGCCTGCCCATGGGCCTGTGCCTGGTGCAGGACGATGGGCTCATCAGCTTTCGCAACCAGCGGTATGTCCAGATCTGCGGCTACACGCAGGAGGAGGTGCCCGACACCGACACCTGGTGGCAGCGCGCCTACCCCGACGCTGCGGAGCGCGACGCGATCCGCCAGAGGCTGCTCGACACCAGGCACCTGGGCGTGATCCCGCTGGCCGAGTACACGATCCGCTGTGCGGATGGCAAGTACAAGCCGGTGGAGATTTCCGGCATTTTTGTCGAGGGGGGGCGCCTGATCACCATGCAGGACTTGAGCGAGCGCAAAGCCGCCGAGGAAGAGATCAACCAGCTGGCCTACTACGACCCGCTCACCCGCCTGCCCAACCGCCGCCTGCTGATGGACCGGCTGCAGCAGGCGCTGGCCACCAGCGCGCGCCACCAGCGCAGTGGTGCACTGCTGATGCTGGACCTGGACAACTTCAAGACGGTGAACGAAACCCGGGGCCACGACCGGGGCGATGCCTTGCTGTTGCAGGTGGCGCACCGTTTGCGCGGCTGTGTGCACGAAGACGACACCGTGGCCCGACAGGGCGGCGACGAATTTGTGGTGGTGCTGGAAGACCTGGGCGACAGCCCCGAGGAGGCTGCAGCGCGCGCCGAGGACGTTGGGCAGCGCATCCTGGGTGTGCTGCGCGAGCCCTACCAGATCGATGGCGCTGCGCACCACAGCTCGCTGAGCATGGGTGTCACCATCTACAGTGGCACGCGCGAGACCGTGGATGAGCTGCTCAAGCGTGCCGACCTGGCGCTGTACCAGGCCAAGAACGCGGGGCGTGACACCTTGCGCTTTTATGACCCCCAGATGCAGGCTGCGGTCAGCGCCCGCGCCACGCTGGAGCTGGACATGCGGGTGGGCCTGGCCCAGGGCCAGTTCGAGCTGTACTACCAACCCCAGATCGACCACGGCCGCATTACCGGGGCCGAGGCGCTGCTGCGCTGGCGGCACCCGCGCGATGGATTCATCTCGCCCGCGCATTTCATCCCGCTGGCCGAAGAAACCGGCCTGATCCTGCCGCTCGGCGAGTGGGTGCTGCAGGCAGCCTGTCGGCGGCTGGCCGCATGGGCCCAGCAGCCCGACCTTGCCTTGCTGAGCCTGGCCGTGAACGTGAGCCCACGGCAGTTCCACCAAAGCGGCTTTGTTGCCCAAGTGCTCGCGGCGCTGGCGGGTGCGGGGGCTGACGGCCACCAGCTCAAGCTGGAGATGACCGAAGGCCTGCTGCTGCAAGACGTGGAAGACACCATCGACAAGATGGGCCAGCTCAAGGGCTACGGCGTGGGCTTTTCGCTGGACGACTTTGGCACTGGCTATTCGTCGCTGAGCTACCTCAAACGCCTGCCGCTGGACCAGCTCAAGATCGACCAGAGCTTTGTGCGCGACGTGCTGACCGACCCCAATGACGCGGCCATTGCCCGCACCGTGGTGGCGCTGGGCACCAGCCTGGGCCTGCGCGTGATTGCGGAGGGCGTGGAGACCGAGGCGCAGCGCGAGTTTCTGGAGCGCCACCACTGCCACGCCTGGCAGGGCTACCTGCTCAGCCCCCCCGTGGCAGTGGCGGAGTTTGAGGCGCTGGTGCGCCGAACCAATGGCGCCCTGGATGGGCGCCTTGGATGACGCGGGGCGTGCGGCGTGCGGCGGGCGCAGGGTGGCGTGTGTTGCGCGGAGTGCAGGTGGCAACACGCCGCCGGAAACCCTTTGCAACCGCAGTCTGGCTGCGCCACCTATGATGCAGGCGCTCCACCGCTGCCGCCTTCATGTTCTTCAAAAAGCCTTCGCCGCCCGCACCCTCGCCATTGACGCAGGGCTTTGACGCGCAGCGCGAACGCTCGGTGATTGCCGAGATGCTGCTCAAGCGCTCGGCCAAGCTGATCCTGGGGCGCAGCGAGCTGGAGATCATTCGCGGGGTGTGCCAGGCCATTGTGGATGTCTCCAGCCACATCCGCCTGGCCTGGACCTGGTTCGGTCCGACCGACACGCACACCATCCGCCCGCAGGTGTTTGCAGGCCCGGCGGCGGCCTATGCCGAATCGCTGAACATCGAACGCAACCTGCTCACCCGCATTGGCCCTGCCTTCACCACGCTGGACGGCAAGTCTGCAGGCCCTTTCACGGTGTCGCAGTTTTCGCCGTTTGGGCCCTGGCGCGACGCAGCCCGCCACCACGACATCCACCACGTGCTGGCCTTGCCCATCGCCTCCACCTTCAACGGCTACAGCGGCATCTTTGTGCTGTATGCCGACCGGGATGGCTACTTTGATGAAGTCGGCGTCAGCCTGTTTGCAGGGCTGGCCGAGCTGTTCGGCTCCCTCATGACCGTGGCCGCCGAACGCCAGGAGCTGCAGCGCGCCGCCTACCACGATGCGCTCACCGGGCTGCTCAACCGCCATGCGGTGGACCTGATCGACCGGCGCGTGTACCGCGCCTCGCTGTTTGAGCCCGTCTCGTCCATCCTGTTGATGGACCTGGACCGGTTCAAGAGCATCAATGACCGTTTTGGCCACGACGCGGGCGACAAGGCCCTGCAGGCGGTGGCCCGGGTGCTGACCGACACCTTGCGGCGTGGCGACGAGATCATTCGCTGGGGCGGCGAGGAGTTTCTGGTCTGCCTGCCGCAGACCGCGCTGCCCGACGCACTGAAGGTGGCCGAGAAACTGCGCCGCGCGGTGGAGAGCATCACCGATCCCGAGCAGCTCACCGTGTCGATTGGCGCGTGCGAAATCTCTGCACTGCAGCACCTGCCCCAGGCGGTGGCCCGCGCAGACGAAGCCCTGTTCCAGGCCAAGTCGGGTGGACGTAACCAGGTGTGTGTGCTGCATTGATGTTTCCCGCTTTTGGCTATCAAATTTGATAGCAAACAAGCCATATCACACTAGCGCATCAGGCCGTTTTTGCCGATTTTTCGCCTGTGCAGTGCCCCCAGGCGCCACCCTCGGCCCTGGAGGCCGGGGGGCGGGCAGGCGGCGCGGTATCATTCCGGCCTTGCCCACACCCGGCCCTGCCGGTGTGTTTTACGCCGGGACTGCGCACCGGCGCCCTGGTTGACCCCCGCGTCCCTCCTGCATTTATCCGCCTTCTGATCCGTGCGTCTTACCTCGATCAAGCTCTCTGGCTTCAAGTCGTTCGCTGAACCCACCAACTTCATGCTGCCCGGGCAACTGGTGGGCGTGGTGGGCCCGAACGGTTGCGGCAAGTCCAACATCATGGACGCGGTGCGCTGGGTGCTGGGCGAGAGCAAGGCCAGCGAGCTGCGCGGCGAGAGCATGCAGGACGTGATCTTCAGCGGCACCACCACCCGCAAGCAGGCCAGCCGCGCGAGTGTGGAGCTGGTCTTCGATAACTCTGACCATCGCGCAGGCGGCCAGTGGGGTCAGTACGGCGAGGTGGCCGTGCGCCGCGTGCTCACGCGCGACGGCACCAGCAGCTACTTTCTGAACAACCAGCCCGTGCGCCGCCGCGACGTGCAGGACGTGTTCCTGGGGACAGGCCTGGGGCCCCGCGCCTACGCCATCATCGGCCAGGGCACCATCAGCCGCATCATCGAAAGCCGCCCTGAGGAACTGCGCCTGTTCCTCGAAGAGGCTGCGGGCGTCTCCAAGTACAAGGAGCGCCGCCGCGAGACCGAAAACCGCTTGTCGGACACGCGCGAGAACCTCACGCGGGTCGAAGACATCCTGCGCGAGCTGAACGCCAACCTCGAAAAGCTCGAAAAGCAGGCCGAGGTGGCCGCCAAATACAACACGTTGCACGCCGATGCGACGCTCAAGCAGCACCAGCTGTGGTTCCTGAAGCGGGCCGAGGCCGAGGAGCAGCAGAACAAGGTGCGCCTGGACGGCCTGCAGGCCGTGAACGACCTTGAATCGCGCATGGCCGACCTGCGCGCGGTCGAGTCGGACCTCGAAACCATCCGCCAGGCCCACTACGCCGCGGGCGACCAGGTCAACCAGGCCCAAGGCAAGCTCTACGAAGCCACAGCCGAGGTCGGCAAGCTCGAAGCCGAGATCCGCTACGTGGTCGAGGGCCGCCAGCGCGTGGAGCAGCGCCTGGTGCAACTGGCAGAGCAGATCGCGCAGTGGCAGACCCGCAAGGAAGAGGCCGACATCGAGCTGGAGAACCTGGCCGGTGCGGGTGTGGACGCTGAAGAACGCGCCGAGCTGTTGGCCGCCCAGGTCGAAGAGCAGGCCATGCAGATGCCCGACCTGGAAGAGGCCCTGCGCCAGGCGCAAAGCCGCACGGCCGAGCAACGGACTGCCGTGGTGCAGGTGCAGCAGCAGATCGGCGTGCTCGCTGCCGAGCAGCGCAGCTTTGACGAGCAAAGCCGCCAGCTCGACGCCCGCTTCGAACGCCTGCGCACCGACCGCAACGCGCTGGCCGCGCCCGATGAGGCCCGCCTGACCAACTTGCGCGAGCAGCTCGAAGAAGCGCAAGAGATCGCAGAAACCACCGCAGCCCGCCTGCACGAGCTGCAGGAGTCCGTGCCCCAGCTGGACGACGACCGCCGCGCCCGCCAGCAGGCAGTTAACAGCGAGAGCGCACGCCAGGCCGAGCTGTCGGCCCGCATGGAGGCCCTCAAGGCACTGCAGGAAAAGGTCAAGACCGACGGCAAGCTGCGCCCCTGGCTCGCCAAGCACGGCCTCGATGGCCTGCAGGGCCTGTGGAGCCGTATCCACATCGAACCCGGCTGGGAAAACGCGCTCGAAGCGGCCCTGCGCGAGCGCCTGGCTGCGTTGGAAGTAGGGCGCCTGGACATGGTGCGCGGCTTCCTGGGCTCCGGCGGTAACGATGCGCCGCCCGCACGCCTGGCCTTCTACAGCGCCCCCGCTGCGGGCCACCCCGAAACATCGTCGCCCCATGCCCGCCTGTCGGACCTGCTGCGCCTGAACGACGCGGGCCTGCGTGCCGTGTTGGTGGACTGGCTGCAAGGCTGCTACACCGCGCCCACGCTGGACGACGCTTTGGCCCGCCGCAGCACGCTGCAGCCCGGCGAAGTGGTGTTTGTGCCCACAGGCCATGCCGTCAGCGCGCACAGCGTGAGCTTCTATGCGCAGGACTCCGAGCAGTCCGGCATGCTGGCCCGCGCGCAGGAGATCGAGCACCTCGAAAAGGAATTGCGCGCGCAGGCACTGATCGCCGAAGAATCACGCACCGCTTTGGTCCGTGCGGAAGCTGCCTATGCCGATGCCTCGCAGCGCCTCGTGGCCGCACGCCGCGAAGCCACCGAAACACAAAGCCGTGCCCACGAGCTGCAGGTCGAAACCCTGCGCCTGACCCAGCTGGCCGAGCAGACCCGCGCCCGCAGCGCACAGATCGACGGCGACCTGGCCGAGGTCGAAGCCCAGCTGGCCGACCTGCAGGAACGCCGCGTGGCCGCCGAGGCACGCTTTGAAGAGCTGGACATGCAGCTGGCCGACAGCCAGGAGCGCGAGGCCCAGCTGGGCGACAAGGTCATCGAGGCCGAACGCAAGCTCACCGCCTGCCGCGAACAGCAGCGCACGCTGGAGCGCCAGGCGCAGGAGGCCACGTTCTCGCAGCGCAGCCTGGAGGCGCGTCGGGGCGAACTCAACCGCTCCATCGAAACCGCCACACAACAGGCCAAGGCCCTGGCCGACGAAGAGCAGCGTGCACGCGATGAACTCGCCCGTCTCTCTGACGCCGCCGCCCAAGGCGGCCTGCAGGCCGCGCTGGAAGTGAAGATGGAGCGCGAAAAGGCACTGGCCGCCCAGCGCAGCGAATACGACGACCTGACCACCAAGCTGCGCGCCAGCGACGAGCGCCGCATGCAGCTGGAGCGCGCGCTCGACCCGCTGCGCCAGCGCATCACCGAGTTCCAGCTCAAGGAACAGGCCGCGCGCCTGGGCCTGGAGCAATACACCACCTTGCTGCAAGACGCCCAGGCCGATCTGGAAGCCGTGGCCCGCTCCATCGAGGAGGGCAATGTGCGCATGGGCGGCCTGCAGAGCGAAATCGACCGCCTGCACCGCGAGATCGCGGCCCTGGGCGCCGTCAACCTGGCCGCGCTGGATGAATTGAAGCTGGCCAGCGAGCGCAAGGTGTTCCTCGATGCGCAGACCGCCGACCTCACCGAGGCCATGAACACGCTCGAAGACGCGATCCGCAAGATCGACGGCGAAACGCGCCAGCTGCTATCGGGCACGTTCGACACCGTGAACGCGCACTTTGGTCGCATGTTCCCCGAGCTGTTCGGGGGCGGCCAGGCCAAGCTCATCATCACCGGTGACGAAATTCTCGACTCCGGCGTGCAGGTGATGGCCCAGCCACCCGGCAAGAAGAACCAGACCATCCACCTGCTGTCAGGCGGCGAAAAGGCGCTCACGGCCATCGCGCTGGTGTTTGCCATCTTCCAGCTCAACCCCGCGCCGTTCTGCCTGCTGGACGAGGTGGACGCGCCGCTGGACGACGCCAACACCGAACGTTATGCCAAGCTGGTGTCCAGCATGAGCAAGGGCACGCAGTTCCTGTTTATCAGCCACAACAAGATCGCGATGGAAATGGCCGAGCAACTGATCGGCGTGACCATGCAGGAGCAGGGCGTGTCGCGCATCGTGGCAGTGGACATGGAGTCCGCTTTGTCGATGGTGGACGCTTGAACCCATTCATTCAAACATGAGCACATTGCAACTGAGTCTGGCCATCATCGGTGGCCTGGTGCTGGCCCTGATCGTGGCGTACAACACCTGGACCTCGCGCCGCAACGCGCCCAAGCGCGCCCTGCCCACAGAGCACGAACCGGCGGCGGAGCCCGCGCAGCGCCTGGAGCCCGGCTTTGACACTGGCGCGACCGGTGCCATGCCACCCAGCGAGTTCCACGGCCTGGACCGGGGGCCGGAGCCGTCGGAACACACCGTGGACGCGGGCGACGCCCTGCAACTGCCCGTGCCACCGTTTTCGTCCGAGCGCCGCCCGGGGCTGGACCCGCTCATCGACGTGATCGCCTCGCTGCAGCCCGAGCACGTGGTGTCGGGCGACGCGGCGCTGGCCGCATTGCCGCCCACCCGCCGCGCAGGCAGCAAGCCCTTTGCCATCGAAGGCCTGAACGAAGCCACCCAGCAGTGGGAAACGCCTGCACCCGGCCAGCGCTACCAGTCCTTCCAGGCGGGTGTGCAACTGGCCAACCGCATGGGCGCGCTCAACGAGATCGAGTTCTCCGAGTTCGTGGTCAAGGCCCAGGCTTTTGCCGACGCCATCAACGCCGCCCCCGACTTCCCCGACATGCTGCAAGAAGTGGCCCGAGCCCGCGAACTGGACCAGTTCGCCAGCGACCACGACGCCCAGCTCATGTTCATGCTGCGCGCCCGCCAGGCTGCGTGGAGCCCCGGTTATGTGCAGCAAAACGCCGCCCGCCTGGGCTTTGTGCCCGGCGCCATGCCCGGCCGCCTGGTGCTGCCCGCCAGCACCCAGGGCCTGCCGCCCTTGCTCACGCTGGGCTATGACACCCAGGCCGCATTGGCCGACGACCCGGACCAGTCCGCCATCCGCGACATCACGCTCAGCCTGGATGTCGCCCAGGTCCACCGCACCGAACAGCCTTTTGCCCGCCTTCGCGACGTGGCCGCCGCCCTGTGCCAGGCCATGGACGGTGTGCTGTGCGACCAGAACGGCACCCCGCTGCCCGCCATGGCCATGGACCCGATCGCTGCCGACCTGGAGCTGCTGTACGACCAGCTCGATGGGCGGGACCTGTCGGCAGGTTCCGTGCTGGCGCGGCGGCTGTTTAGCTGAGCGCTGGTGCGGCCATGACCGAGAGTTTGGATCTTTTTTCGGCCCCAGCGCCCGTGGATAAAGCGCAGCCAGCTATCAAAATCAAAGCACTGCGCGACCAGCTTAACCAGTGGGCACACCAGTACTATGTGCTGGACGAGCCCACCGTGCCCGACGCCGAATACGACCGCGTGTTCCGCGAACTGCAGGCTCTGGAGGCTGCGCACCCCGACCTCGTCACCCCCGATTCGCCCACGCAGCGCGTGATTGGTGCGGTGATGGACGGCCTGGCCCCTGTGCGCCACACGGTGCCCATGCTCAGCATCCACACCGAAACCGACACCGAGGCCACAGGAGCGCAGGCGTTTGATGCGCGCGTGCGGCGCGAGCTGGGCCTGACCGATGCCGACCCTGCCATCGAATACGTGGCCGAGCCCAAGTTTGACGGCCTGGCCATGAGCCTGCGCTACGAAAATGGCCGCCTGGTGCAGGCCGCCACGCGCGGTGATGGCGAGGTGGGCGAGGACGTGACGCACAACATCCGCACCATCCGCCAGATCCCGCTGACCTTGCCGGAAGGCGTACCGCCGCTGCTGGAAGTGCGTGGCGAGGTCTACATGCGCCGCGCGGACTTCGACGCACTCAACGAGCGCCAGCGGGAGCAGGGCGGCAAGACCTTTGTGAACCCGCGCAATGCCGCAGCGGGTGCCGTGCGCCAGCTCGACTCCAACATCACCGCCCAGCGGCCTTTGAGCTTTTTTGCCTACGGCCTGGGCGCGATCACGCCGTCGGCCGAGGGTGGGCCGGTGTTCCGCACACACTACGAGATGCTGCAGACGCTGAAGTCTTGGGGGTTTCCGGTCGCAGCGCAGGTACAGATTGCGGTAGGCGCTACTGAGTTGGTAGCATTTCACCAGCAGGTGGGTGCAAGCCGCGATGCGCTGCCGTACGACATTGACGGCGTCGTCTACAAGGTCAACTCTCTGCAGCTGCAGCGCGACCTGGGCTTCAAGACCCGCGAACCGCGCTGGGCCGTGGCGCACAAGTACCCGGCGCAGGAGATTGCCACCAAGATCGAAGGCATCGACGTGCAGGTGGGCCGCACCGGCAAGATCACGCCGGTCGCACGCCTGGCACCGGTGTTTGTGGGCGGGGTCACCGTGACCAACGCCACGCTGCATAACCTGTTCGAGATCCGCAAGAAGGGCGTGCGCGTGGGCGACACCGTCATCGTGCGCCGTGCGGGCGATGTGATCCCCGAGGTGGTGGGTGTGATGCCCGGCAAGCGCACGGGCTACGTGCCCAACTTCCGCATGCCTGCAGCCTGCCCCGTGTGCGGCAGCGCCGTGGTGCGCGAAAAGGGCGAGGCCAACCACCGTTGCACCGGCGGCCTGTTCTGCGCCGCGCAGCGCAAGGAAGCCATCCTGCACTTTGCCGCGCGTCGCGCCATGGACATCGAGGGCCTGGGCGACAAGCTGGTAGACCAGCTGGTGGACGCGAATGTCATCCGCACGCTGCCCGACCTGTACCGCCTCGGCCTCACATCGCTCATCGCGCTGGAGCGCATGGCCGAGAAATCGGCCCAGAACGTGCTGGCGGCGCTCGAAAAATCCAAGCAGACCACGCTGCCGCGCTTCTTGTTTGCCCTGGGCATCCGCCATGTGGGCGAGGCCACGGCCAAGGACCTGGCGCGGCATTTTGGAGTGCTCGACGCCATCATGGATGCGACGGAAGAGCAGCTGCTGGCCGTCAACGACGTGGGCCCCATCGTGGCCAAGGCCATCCGCACCTTCTTTGAACAGCCGCACAACCGCGAAGTGGTCGAGCAGCTGCGTGCCTGCGGCGTGACCTGGCCCGAAGGCCCGGTGGCCGAGCGTGCCCCGCAGATCCTGGCGGGCAAGACGGTGGTGCTGACCGGTACCTTGCCCACCCTGAGCCGCGACGCGGCCAAGGACATGCTCGAAGCCGCAGGCGCCAAGGTGGCCGGCTCCGTCAGTAAGAAGACCAGTTACGTGGTGGCGGGCGAAGAAGCCGGCAGCAAGCTGGTCAAGGCCCAGGAACTGGGCGTGCCCGTGCTGGACGAAGCCGGCATGCTGGAACTGTTGTCAGGCCAGGGTGTCTGACGGAGCACGGTGCACCATGCCCGACTCTGTTTTTGCGTTTTCCATCCCCTTTCTCCTTCCTGACCGGCCCCTGGTGGCGCGGTCCTGAAGCGACCCTTTATTTCCCGGCGATTCATTGATGCACAAGTGGCTGCTTTCTTTCCGGGCCCGCATGGCGGGCCTGTTGGCCTGGGTTCCCCGGCCCGTGCGGCGTTTGCTGTTGTGGACGGTGGTGGCGGTGCCCGCTGCGCTGCTGGTGTTCACGCTGGCGCTCGTGCCTTTTACCCCCGGTATCAGCGACATCCGCAAGGCCAAGAGCGAGCTGCCGGCGCAGCTCATGTCGGCCGACGGCAAGCTGCTGGCCGAATACCGCTGGGCCAACCGCGAGTGGGTGGAGCTGAACCAGATCTCGCCCAACGTGATTGATGCGCTGATAGCGACCGAGGACCACCGCTTTTACAAGCACTTCGGGCTGGACTGGCGGCGCACGGCGTCGTCGGTGGTGCTGACGCTGCGTGGCGACCCGCAGGGCGGCTCCACCATCACCCAGCAGCTGGCCCGCAACCTGTTCCCGGAGGAAATCGGCCGCTCGCGCACCCTCACGCGCAAGCTCAAGGAGGCGATCACTGCGCTCAAGATCGAGGCGTCGTATTCCAAGGACGAAATCCTGGAGACTTACCTCAACACCGTGCCGTTTCTCTACAACGCCTACGGCATCGAGATGGCTGCGCGCACCTACTTTGACAAGTCGGCCGACAAGCTCAACGTCCTGGAAAGCGCCACACTGATCGGCATGCTCAAGGGCACGGCCTACTACAACCCGGTGCTCAACCCCGAGCGCGCGCAGGCCCGCCGCAACACGGTGCTGTCGCAGATGGTCAAGCGCGGCAAGCTCGATGCCAAGCAGTTCGAGACCCTGCAAAAACGCCCGCTGCGCATCAACTTTGAACGCCAGACGGAGGTGATGGGCCCGGCGCCGCATTTTGCGATCCAGCTGCGCAAGCAGCTCATCGACTGGGCCGACAGCAAGGGCTACAGCCTGTATTCGGACGGCCTGGTGATCCGCACCACCATCGACTCGCGCCTGCAGGCCTATGCCAACCAGGCGGTGGCGCGGCAGGGCCGGCAATTGCAAGGTGTGGCCGACACCGCATGGTCGCAGCGCAACGGCTGGGGCCCCAAGAACGAGCTGGTGCAGACCCTGGTGCGCGAGAGCGCCGAGTACCGTGCAGCCGTGGACAAGGGCGACACCCCCGACGACGCGCTGAAGGCACTGCTGGACGACGCTGCCTTCATGGCCAAGCTGCGCGCCGAAAAGACGCGTGTGCAGGCCGGCTTTCTGGCGCAAGACCCGGTCACCGGCCATGTGCTGGCCTGGGTGGGCAGCCGCGACTTTGCGCAAGACCCGTTTGACCACGTGCAGGCAGCGCGCCGCCAGCCGGGCTCTACGTTCAAACCGTTTGTGTATGGCGCTGCTTTTGCCAACGGTGCCACGCCCGAAGACACCTTGATGGATACCGCCGTCGAAATCCCGCTGGGCGGTGGCCGCGTCTGGCGGCCCACCGATGGCGGCCCGCCCAGCGACCAGCCCATGACGTTGGCCGATGGCCTGGCGTTCTCCAAGAACACCATCACCGCGCAGGTCATGCAGCAGGTGGGCCCGGCCCGTGTGGCCGAGGTGGCGCGCGCCCTGGGCGTGCGGCAGTCCAAGCTGGAAGAGGTGCCGTCCCTGGCGCTGGGCACGAGCCCGGTCACGCTCAAGGAAATGATTTCGGCCTACAGCAGCATCGTGAACTTGGGTCGCTATGTGGAGCCCGTGCTCATTACCAGTATCGAAGACCGCAATGGCAAGGTGCTGGAGACTTTTGCCAAGTCCGTGCCCGAAGAGGTCTTCCAGCCCCGGGCTGCGCAGACCTTGCGCAACACCATGCGTGGTGCTGTAGACCGGGGCACGGCCACGGCCATCCGTACGCGCTATGGCATCCAGGCCGACGTAGCCGGCAAGACCGGCACCACGCAAGACAACACCGATGGCTGGTTCATCCTGATGCACACCCGCGTGGTGGCGGGGGCCTGGGCTGGCTTCAATGACGGGCGCATCACGCTGCGCAGCGACTACTGGGGGCAGGGCGCGCGCAGTGCGTTGCCCATGGTGGGCGAGTTCATGCAGCAGGCCATCCGCAACAAGGTGATCGACGGCAACGACCGGTTTGTGGACGAGTTCGACACCAGCCCGCCGCCACCGCCCGACAGCTCGCTCAGCACCATGCGCGACTGGATCCGGGGGCTGTTCCGTACCGACCCTCAGCAACCCCCGGTGCCTGGCATGCCGCCAAGGCCTGCGGGTGCGGGTGGTTTGCCGCCGGTCACCAGCGACCCACCGGGTTCTGTATCTCCGCCAGTGCCTGCGGAAGACCGGGTGGGGGGCGAATAGGCCGTTGCGTCTTCCGGGCTTCTGTGACACCAGCGCCTTCGGCGCGATGGGGTGGGTGTTGCCTTGGGTCCTTCCAGCAAGGCCGCCTGGGTAGGGGGCTTTGCGAGGTGTAGGACGTTGTCGCCAAAGTCTGCGTCCAGCGTTTGTTGCCCGCACTAAGCGCGCAAGCGAACAGACCCTGCCAGAGGTGCCCCGCACAGTGGCGCATGCAGTCGTTGGACTGCATGCAACGCCAAAGGACTCACCATGAAAACAATCACCACCACCTTGCTGGTACTGGCCACCCTGACGCTGGGCGCCTGCACCGGCCCCATGGGCCCTCCGGGCGCGCAAGGCAATACCGGCAACACGGGTTACACCGGCAAGACTGGCGATATTGGCTACACCGGCGCGACGGGAGCCACGGGCAACCAGGGCAATACGGGCTACACCGGTGCCACAGGCAGTATGGGCTCGACAGGGGCCACCGGAGGACAGGGCAGCACCGGTGCGACCGGAATGCAGGGGGCTACCGGCTACCAGGGTGACACGGGGGCGACGGGCGCAAAGGGAAATACGGGCAACACCGGCAGCAAGGGCAACACCGGAAACACCGGCAGTGCCGGTAGCTCGGGCGACGGCAATACCGTCATCGTGATTCCTGCCAAGCCTTGATGCGCTGCGCGCGGCAGGTGCGATAAGACCACGGCCTGATGGGTTGGCCGCTCAGTCAGGCCACCGTACCGGGCCAAACGATGGCCTGGGCCACGATCACGGTCTGCCCATTGAAGGTGGCCGCAGGAGAGCCATACAGCCGATAGCCCAGCGCCAGCGCGTCGCTCACGCGGCGGCAGAAGCTGGCGTCGTCGGGGCCTGTGAGCAGGCGGTAGGCGGGCAGGCCATCGGGCGGCACACTGGCCTGCGTGGTGTTTGCGGGTGATGCTGTGGAGGTGGCAACCGTCATGGCAGGGCCTACTCAATGTCGATGAAGTGCATGCCCATGGTGCCCGCCTTGCGGTCGGCAAAGTAGCACTCCAGTGTTTCTTTCACGGTGCGGAAGGCCAGCTCGTCCCAGGGGACCTCGTCTTCGGCAAACAGCCGCGCCTCGATGGTTTCGTAGCCCGGGTTGAACTGGTCGCTGAGCAGCGTGGCGCGGTAGAACAGGTGCACCTGGCCCACGCGGCGCACGTTCAGCAGGCTGAACAGGGGGCCGATCTCGATCTGCGCACCGGCTTCCTCATCGGTCTCGCGCGCCGCACCCTGTGCCGTGGTTTCGTCCAGCTCCATGAAGCCTGCGGGCAGCGTCCATTTGCCCCAGCGGGGTTCGATGTTGCGTTTGCACAGCAGGATGCGGCCATCGGGCAGCGCGGGCACCGTGCCCACCACATTGAGCGGGTTCTCGTAGTGCACCGTGTTGCAGGCGGGGCAGACCGCACGCTGTTTGGTGTCGCCGTCGTCCGGCAGGCGGTACACCACGGCGGTGCCACAGGCGCGGCAATGTTTGATGGGGCTGCGGTAGGTCATGCAGGGGTTTGAGGGTCAGAGTGGCTTATAGCGTTAGTGAAACATGCGCTACCAGCTATGAAAATCGTAGCGTTTTCGGCGTTTGCCTGGCCGGGCAGCAGGGCTGCCCGGTGGTCTTCAGACTACGGTCAGGCGCAAAGGCGTGAGGCCGTCCACGCCGCCTTCGAGCGTATCGCCACGCACCACGGCGCCCACGCCTTCGGGGGTGCCGGTGTAGATCAGGTCGCCGGGCTGCAGCTCCCACGCGGCCGACAGGTGCTCGATGGTCTCGGCGATGTTCCAGATCAACTGGGTCACGGTGCTGCGCTGGCGGTCCGCTCCGTTGACCTGCAGCCAGATGGGCGCGTTGGCCACATCACCTGCCTGGGCTGCCGGCGTGATGGGACCGATGGGCGCGCTGGCGTCAAAGCCCTTGCCAATGCACCAGGGGCGGCCCTGTTTCTTCATGTCGTTCTGCAGATCGCGGCGGGTCATGTCCAGGCCCACGGCGTAGCCGTAGATGTGCGCAAATGCATCGGTGGCCTGGATGTTCTTGCCGCCCTTGCCAATGGCCACCACCAGCTCGATCTCGTGGTGCAGGTTGGCGGTCAGGCTGGGGTAGGGCAGTTGCCCGGCTTCGCCCGCGTTGACGACCACGATGGCATCCGCAGGCTTGAGGAAGAAGAACGGTGGCTCGCGGCCGGTGAAACCCATCTCCTTGGCGTGTTCTTCGTAGTTGCGGCCCACGCAGTAAATGCGGTGTACCGGAAACCGTTCGCCGCTGCCCACCACGGGCACGCTGACCACGGGGGCTGGAGGAAACACGTAGCTCATGTCTGCCTTTCAATGGTTCTGGGAATGCTGTCAAAAACCCGGGCGCAGTACCGCGCGCGCCGCAGTGTGGCAGTGTGCCATGGGCGCAGACCCTCTGCTGGGGGGCGCTACACTCGCGCCCATGGCAAAGAGCTTCGATTTCCACAATACGCCGGGCCACCTGGTGCGCCGCGCCCACCAGCGGACCGTGGCACTTTTCATGGAAGAGACGGCCGGATTCGACGTGACGCCGGTGCAGTTCGCCATCCTGCACGAGCTGCTGGCCCAGCCGGGCGAAGACCAGGTCACCCTGGCGGCCCGCGTGGCGTTCGATGCAGCCACTTCCGGCTCGGTGATCGGGCGACTGGAAAAGCGCGGCTGGATCCGTCGCGAGCCCGACACCCGCGACCGCCGCCGCAAGCTGCTGTGGATCACCCCCGAAGGCGAAGTGGCCGCCCTGCAGATGCGCGACGCCGCCCAGCGGGTGCAGGAACGCCTGACCGCACCGCTCTCCGCCCAGGAAAGCGCCGACCTGATGGTGCTGCTCTCCAAAGTCGTATACAACCACCAGGACCCGGCAGGCACTTCGGGAGCCTGACCGGCACGTCCCGCGCTCTCAGGCCCCAGAGGCTTGCCATCTGCGGCGTGCTGGCACCACGCTGCGCCGGTTCCGTATCCCCACAGACCCCATCACAGGCACCGTTCTTCCATGCAGCTGTACAACTACTTCCGCTCCTCTGCCTCGTTCCGCGTGCGCATCGCGCTCCAGATCAAGGGCCTGGACTATGACTACCTGCCTGTGCACCTCGTCAAGGGTGAACACAAGGACCCCGAGTACCTGCGCCGCATTGGCGACGCACTGGTGCCCACACTGGTGACCGACGGGGGGACGGCGCTGTCCCAGTCCATGGCCATCATCGAATACCTGGACGAAACCCACCCGACACCCGCCCTGCTGCCCGCCACGCCGCTGGCCCGGGCCCGGGTGCGGGCGCTGGCGCAGATGGTGGCGTGCGAGATCCATCCGCTCAACAACCTGCGCGTGCTCAAGTACCTGGTGCGTGACCTGAAGGTGGATGAGGATGCCAAGAACGCCTGGTACCACCACTGGGTGCGTGGCGGTCTGGAGGCGTTTGAGCGGCAACTGGAGCTGCTGGCGCAAGAACGCGCAGCGCAGGGCATGGCACCCTCGGTGCTGTGCTGGGGCGATACGCCCACGCTGGCCGACTGCTGCCTGGTGCCCCAGATCTTCAACGCCCAGCGCTTCAAGGTCAGCCTGGACGGCCTGCCACTCACCATGGGGGTGTTTGACGCCTGCATGGCACTGCCTGCATTCCAGCAGGCGCAGCCCTCGGCCTGCCCGGACAACGAAGCGTGACGCCTGTGTCATCGTCGGTACCAAACCAGCACGCAGACTGGCTGGTGCCCGACTGGCCCGCACCGCCCGGTGTGCATGCGCTGTGCACCACGCGCACGGGCGGCGTGAGCCGCGCACCGTACGACCAGTTCAACCTGGGCACCCATGTGGGCGACGATCCGCTGGCAGTGGCTGCCAACCGGCAGACCTTGCAGTCCGCCTTGCAATCCACCACCCCGGACGCCCGCGCAGTGTTCCTGAACCAGGTGCACGGCGATGGCGTGGTTTTGCTGGATGCGAGCACCCCCGACGGCACAGAGGCCGACGCCTGCGTGGCCAGCGCACCCGGCGCCGTCTGCACCATCATGGTGGCCGACTGCCTGCCCGTGCTGCTGGCCCACCGCTCAGGCCAGGTGGTGGCTGCGGCCCACGCCGGCTGGCGCGGGCTGGCCGGGCACGCAGGGCAGGGCGTGCTGGAATCGGTTTTCAAGCATTTTTGCCATGAAGCGCTAGTGCATCATGCCTCAATAGCTATCAAAAACGGAGCATCTGCGCCAGACTCTCCGGCCGCTTCAGAGCTTGCTGCCCACACGCTGGCCTGGTTGGGCCCCTGCATTGGCCCCACAGCTTTCGAGGTAGGGGCTGAGGTGCGTGCAGCGTTCTGCGACGCGCCGGGCGCATTGGGCGCTGCGGCTGCTCCATGTTTTGTGGCCCATCCCGACGCACCGGGCAAGTACCTGTGCGATCTGGCAGGGCTGGCCCGGCTGCGGCTGCGTGCCATGGGCATCACGCACATTTACGGCAACGACAGCACCCCGCCGTGGTGCACTTTCACGCAGGCATCAAGGTTCTTTTCGCACCGCCGTGACAGCGCCGCCCTCGGCGGCAGCGGGCGCTTTGCCGCCTGCATCTGGCGCGGCTGACGCTGCCGACTCGGCTCCCGTATCGGCCACGCGGGCTGCAGCCTGCTCCGCGTCATACGCAGCCTGTTCGGCCGCCTCCCGTTCCTTGATCTTGCGCTTGCGCGAGGGCGTGCCCAGGATGTACACCAGGATGCCCATGGGCAGCAGGCCATACAGCGCAAACGTGATGACGGCGCCCAGCACGGTGCCCTGCGGACTGGTGGCCTCGGCCACCGCCATCATGAGAGTGACGTAGGTCCAGGCGATGACGATGAGGTACATTGGTTTGTGTGCACTGAAAGCGTTGAATTCGTTGCCATGCACCATGGCGGTGGGCAACAATGAACCCGCGAAACAAAAATCAGGCCCCAGCCGCTGCGAGCGACCAACCATCGAGGAATGAGCATGACTTCTGAATCACCCTGGGCCGAGAGCGCCCAGCAGTTCCAGCAGATTTTCGGGCAAAGCTGGTCGCAGGCGCTGCAATCGTTCCAGAAACTGGACCTGGGGGCGCAGGTACCCACCGCCGCACCGCTGAAGCTGTCGCAAACCAAGCTGCAGGCATTGCAGCAGCAATACCTCAAAGAGGCGCAGGACCTCTGGGCACAGGGCTTGCAGGGCACCCCCGAGGTCAAGGACAAACGTTTTGCCGGTGAGGGCTGGGCCAGCAACCCTGTGGCAGCGTTTTCAGCCGCCGCCTACCTGCTCAATGCCCGCACCCTGATGGGCCTGGCCGAGGCGGTCGAGGCCGACGAAAAGACCAAGGCCCGCATCCGATTTGGCGTGGAGCAGTGGATGGCAGCCATGGCACCCAGCAACTTCCTCGCCTTCAATGCCGAAGCGCAGAAGAAAGCCATCGAGACCAAGGGCGAGAGCATTGCCAAGGGCATGCAGAACCTGCTGCACGACATCACGCAGGGCCATGTGTCGATGACCGACGAGAGCCTGTTCGAGGTAGGCCGCAATGTGGCCACCACCGAAGGCGCTGTGGTGTTCGAGAACGAGCTGTTCCAGCTGCTCGAATACAAGCCCCTCACGGCCAAGGTGTACGAGCGCCCGTTCCTACTGGTGCCGCCCTGCATCAACAAGTTCTATATCCTTGACCTGCAGCCCGAGAACTCGCTGATCCGCTACGCGGTGGAACAAGGCCACCGCACCTTCGTGGTGAGCTGGCGCAACCCTGATGACAGCCTGGCCCACAAGACCTGGGACGACTACGTGGAAGATGGCGCCATGGCCGCCATCGACGTAGTGCAGAACATCACCGGTGCCGAGCAGATCAACGCGCTGGGTTTTTGCGTGGGCGGCACCATCCTGTCCAATGCGCTGGCCGTGCTGGCAGCGCGCGGCGACGAGCCCGTGGCCAGTGCCACCTTCCTCACCACGCTGATTGACTTCACCGACACGGGCATTCTGGACGTGTTCATCGATGAAGCGTTCGTCAAGTTCCGCGAGATGCAGATGGGCCATGGCGGGCTGATGAAGGGGCAGGACCTGGCGTCCACCTTCAGCTTCTTGCGGCCCAACGATCTGGTCTGGAACTACGTGGTGGGCAACTACCTCAAGGGCGAAACGCCGCCGCCGTTTGACCTGCTGTACTGGAACAGCGACAGCACCAATCTTCCCGGCCCGTTCTACGCCTGGTACCTGCGCAATTTCTACCTCGAAAACAACCTGGTCAAGCCGGGCAAGCTCACCGTGTGCGGCGAAAAGCTGGACCTGGGCAGCCTCGAGCTGCCTGTCTATATCTACGGCTCGCGCGAAGACCACATCGTGCCCGCCACAGCCGCTTATGCGTCCACCCAGGTGCTGCCGGGCAAGAAGCGTTTTGTGATGGGCGCCTCAGGCCACATCGCGGGCGTGATCAACCCACCCGCCAAGGGCAAGCGCAGCCACTGGACCCGCGCCGACGGCAAGTTCCCAGGCACGCTGGACCAATGGCTGGAAGGCGCTACCGAGCACCCCGGCAGCTGGTGGACCGACTGGTCAGGCTGGCTTAAGAGCCATGCGGGCAAACAGATTGCCGCGCCCAAGGCCTATGGCAAAGGCACCAAGTTCAAGGCCATCGAGCCCGCGCCCGGCCGCTATGTCAAGCAGAAAGCCTGATACGCAAAAGTCCTGACTTTTGGCGCTGCGAGAATCACTGAACCACCACTCACCACTACAAGGACATTCCATGGAAGACATCGTCATCGTTTCTGCCGCTCGCACTGCTGTGGGCAAGTTTGGTGGCTCGCTGGCCAAGACGCCTGCGACCGAACTCGGCGCTATCGTGATCCGTGAAGCGATAGCGCGCGCAGGTCTTTCGTCCGACCAGATCGGCGAAGTCATCATGGGCCAGGTGCTGGCAGCTGGCGTGGGCCAGAACCCCGCGCGTCAGGCCTCCATGAAGGCGGGCGTGGCCAAGGAAACCCCTGCACTCACCATCAACGCGGTGTGCGGCTCCGGTTTGAAGGCGGTCATGCTGGCCGCCCAGGCGGTGGCCTGGGGCGACAGCGAGATCGTCGTGGCCGGCGGCCAGGAGAGCATGAGCTTGGCGCCGCACGTGCTGCCCAACTCGCGCGACGGTCAGCGCATGGGCGACTGGAAGCTGATCGACACCATGATCGTGGACGGCTTGTGGGACGTTTACAACCAGTACCACATGGGTATCACGGCTGAAAACGTGGCTAAGCAGTACGGCATCACCCGCGATATGCAGGACGCACTGGCCCTGGCCAGCCAGCAAAAGGCAGCTGCTGCACAAGATGCTGGCAAGTTCGCCGATGAAATCGTCGGCGTGAGCCTGGCGCAGAAGAAGGGTGACCCCATCCTGTTCAACA
Organism: Acidovorax delafieldii; assembly: GCF_007993815.1. Taxonomy (GTDB): domain Bacteria; phylum Pseudomonadota; class Gammaproteobacteria; order Burkholderiales; family Burkholderiaceae_C; genus Acidovorax; species Acidovorax delafieldii. The sequence goes on along the minus strand of NZ_VJWE01000012.1, from coordinate 337,183 downwards.
CCGACGAGTACCTCAACCGCAAGACCAACGCCGAAGCCCTGGCCGGCCTACGCCCCGCCTTTGACAAGGCGGGCAGCGTGACCGCCGGCAACGCATCGGGCCTGAATGATGGCGCCGCCGCCGTAGTGGTGATGAGCGCCAAGAAGGCAGCGGCCCTGGGCCTCAAGCCCCTGGCTCGCATCGCTGCGTTTGGCACCAGCGGTCTGGACCCCGCCACCATGGGCATGGGACCCGTGCCCGCCTCGCGCAAGGCCCTGCAGCGCGCAGGCTGGAACGCCGCCGACGTGGACCTGTTCGAGCTGAACGAAGCCTTCGCCGCACAGGCCTGCGCTGTGAACAAGGAACTGGCCATTGACCCCGCCAAGGTCAACGTGAACGGAGGCGCCATCGCCATCGGCCACCCCATCGGCGCGTCGGGCTGCCGCATTCTGGTCACGCTCTTGCACGAAATGCAGCGCCGTGACGCGAAGAAGGGCCTGGCCGCGCTGTGTATCGGTGGTGGCATGGGTGTGTCGCTGGCTGTAGAGCGTTAACCTCAAAGCCTCGGCCAGGACTGCCCTGGCTGGTTGTTGATTGACGGGGCAGCAGGCGACAAAAAAAGGCCGCATTGACATGCGGCCCTTTTTTTGTCCAGTCGAATATTGAAATGAATAGTCACAAAATTACCAAATAGTTTACAATTAATACATAACGGTTAATTTTTGATCTCTATGTCCATTTTTTCTGCGCCCCCCGCGGATTTCTCAGAACGTGCAGCTGGTCCGGTCCCAGGCGCTTTGCTCGGTGACCGGGTCATCTTGGCAGCTATTGGACTGAGTTCGCTGGCAGCCATTGCGCTGGGCTTGCAGTTTGTGGATTCGATGCTGGCGTTGACGGCAGTTTTGCTGTTGGGTGCGGTTGCCGCTGTGGCCTATGCTTTGGCTCCGGGCACGCTGGCATCGCGTCTTGTGTTGTCGTTTGTGCAGGTTAGCTTGGTTGCACTGCATATCCAGTTGGCTCGCGGCATGCTGGAGTTCCATTTCGGTGTCTTCGTGACGCTGGCGCTGCTACTGGTGTATCTGGACTGGCGGCCCATTGTTTGGGCTGCGGCATTGTTCGCCGTACACCATGTTGTGTTTGATCGGCTTCAGGCGGCAGGGGTTGGCCTGTACTGCATTACCGCTCCTGACCTGGGCCAGGTGATGTTGCATGCGCTGTACGTGGTGATCCAGACGGTGTTGGAGGTCATCCTGGCCGTGAAGATGGGCCGGACGGCTCAAGAATCCACCGAGCTGCGACGTCTGACGGCGTCGCTGGCGCACGGTGACCGCATCATGTTGGACATGTCACGCTTGTCAGTTCACACGCCAGGCGGGCGGGCGCTGAAGGATGCCCTGGACCGGATGCATCAGACCGTAGCTACCGTGCAGCAGGCCGCAGCCGGCATGGCAGTGGCGTGCGAAGAAATCGCAAGCGGAGCGCAAGACCTGTCTGTACGCACCGAACATGCTGCCGGTAGTTTGCAAGCCACGTCTGCCAGCATGGAACAGTTGACAGGCACCGTGGGGCAGACTGCCGCTGCGTCCGCCGAGGCCAACACGCTGGCGGTGTCGGCCGCAGGGGTAGCCCGGCGCGGTGGGGACGTGGTGGGCGAAGTGGTGCGGGCCATGCGTGATATCAACGAAGGCTCAGCTCGCATTGCTGACATCACAGGAGTGATTGACTCCATCGCATTTCAGACCAACATCCTTGCCCTCAATGCGGCTGTGGAGGCTGCGCGTGCTGGTGAGCAGGGGCGCGGATTTGCAGTAGTCGCCACCGAAGTGCGGGGGCTGGCGCAGCGCTCGGCACAAGCAGCCCGCGAGATCTCGGGCTTGATCGGCGCATCGGTGCAAAAGGCGTCACAGGGAGGGCTATTGGCTGATGATGCCGGCCGTACCATGGCCGAAATTGTGGGATCGGTCCAGCGTGTGAGCGCGATGATGGGTGAGATTCATACTGCAGCCAGAGACCAGTCCTCGGGCATAGCGCAGGTCAATCAGTCGGTGGGCCTGCTTGATCAGATGACTCAGCAAAATGCCGCTCTTGTGGAGGAATCGGCTGCAGCCGCCGCGACCCTCAAAGGCCAGGCCGACCGGCTGGCCGAGGCGGTGGCGGTCTTCGTGCTTTAGTCGCTGGGGCCGCGTTGGGGCTATGGTCTTCGTAGCAACACGAGGCTGCAGCTTTGTAATGATGCGTTACCATGGTTCTCCATGACAGCGACCATTTTTGCCCAACCCTTCGAACCCGTGGGCTGCCAATCCTGTCGTGACAAGACGCAGCTTCCGTTCGATTTCACGATGGCGTTCCAGCCCATCATGGACCTGGAGTTGGATCGCCCGTTCGCCTACGAAGCGTTGGTGCGCGGTGCAGATGGCGAGTCGGCTGGTACGGTGCTGTCGTGGGTGGATGACACCAACCGCTACCGGTTTGACCAGGCGTGCCGCGTCAAGGCCATTGAACTAGCGTCGCGCCTGGGGCTCGCCAGCCTGCCAGACTGCCGACTGAGCATCAACTTCCTGCCCAATGCGGTGTATCGGCCCGAGACCTGCATCCGCGCCACCATGGAGGCGGCTGAAGAGTTCGATTTTCCGCACAACCGGATCATGTTCGAGGTGACGGAGGGCGAGCAGGTCAGCAATGGTGCACACCTGAAGTCCATCTTCAATGAATACCGGCGCCAGGGCCTCATTACGGCCATCGACGACTTTGGTGCGGGCTACGCGGGGCTGAACATGCTGGTGCAATTTCAGCCCCATGTGCTCAAGATCGACATGGAGCTGATTCGCAACATCGATCAGGACCCCGTGCGACAGGCGATCGTGTGCGGCATTGCGCTGGTCTGCCAACGGCTGTCCATCGACATTGTGGCGGAGGGCATTGAAACCTCCGCTGAGTCCGCCTACCTGAGTTCGGTGGGCGTTCGCTACCAGCAAGGTTATCTGTTCGCCAAGCCGGGATGGGAATCCTTGCCGCTTGCGCCACGGCACGTCTAGCGCAACACAGCGCCTGCATTTCAAGCCAGTCCTTGGGGGCTGCCGCAGTCCACAGCAGCCAATCCGCTGCCTCCATTTGGTGCATCTGAAGGCGCTACGCCGGTGACGCGTCGATAAGCGTGCCTCGCGTCAGCTGTGTGACGCATGTGGATATGTCAAAAAGGAAAGGGCTTCAGTGTTTTCCTTCACGGCAGTGCCCAATTTCTTCGGTAGAGTGGGTCCTGAGCCAATCACTAACAAGGAGAAATCACATGAGCCAGAAAGTCGCGTATGTCACCGGTGGCATGGGAGGCATCGGTACCGCCATTTGCCAGCGCCTGCACAAGGAAGGTTTCAAAGTCATCGCTGGTTGCGGCCCGACACGGGACCACGCCAAATGGCTGGCAGAGCAAAAGGCCCTGGGCTACACGTTTTATGCGTCGGTCGGTAACGTGGGTGATTGGGAGTCCACCGTGGAAGCCTTTGGCAAGACCAAGGCAGAGCACGGCACCATTGACGTGCTGGTGAACAACGCTGGCATCACACGCGACCGCATGTTCCTCAAGATGTCGCGCGAAGACTGGGACGCCGTGATCGAAACCAACCTCAACAGCATGTTCAATGTCACCAAACAGGTGGTGTCTGACATGGTGGAAAAGGGCTGGGGCCGCATCATCAACATCAGCTCCGTCAACGGCGAAAAAGGTCAGGCGGGGCAAACCAACTATTCCGCCGCCAAGGCAGGCATGCATGGCTTCTCGATGGCGCTGGCGCAGGAACTGGCCACCAAGGGCGTCACCGTCAATACGGTAAGCCCAGGCTACATCGGCACTGACATGGTCAAGGCAATCCGTCCGGATGTTCTGGAAAAGATTGTCGCCACGGTGCCTGTCAAACGCCTGGGTGAGCCCAGCGAGATTGCATCGATCATCGCCTGGCTGGCCTCGGAAGAGGGCGGATACGCCACCGGAGCAGACTTTTCGGTCAATGGCGGCCTGCACATGGGCTAAAGGCTGTTCCGTCCTCTTGGACCAACAAAAAACCCCGCATCTGCGGGGTTTTTTGTTGGGACTTGCAAGAATCGCGGAGGTTAACTCCGACCTTGCTATGGTCCACCTGAGAAATATGGAGCTAATGTGGCCACATTTCTCATGCCTTGGTATGGTTTATGCTTGATGTGCGCTGTGTGGCTACACAACAGAGGCAAGGCCGCAGCGCTTTCAGAAGCGGGCCGGTGCGCGCTTACGGTCGCGTTCGTCTTCGGGCCAAGCGGACAAGATTGCGGTGGTATTCATGGTGGAAAACTCCTGTGATGTACCAACAACGCGGGCGGTCCACAGTCCGTTGACAACCTTTCGCAAAAAAATGCAACCGCAATAGCCTGTAGGTTCACACTAAAAATAGCTACACATTTGGTAGCATAAAAGCGAGACGGGTCAATGGAAAGTCCGGAAAATTCTGGAAAGAATTTACAGGACTTTACATCTCTAGCCCACCGATGCCGCTGAAATTTCTTCGAGTTCGGAAGAAATTTCCAGCCAACGCTCTTCCAGTTTTTCCGTTTCATCATTTGCGGCTTTCAAACGCCGGCCGCACTCGGCGATCTCTGCAGGAGGCAAGGCTTCCGTCAGTTTTTGCTCCAATTGGGTGCGTTCTGCACTCAGGGCGGTCAAGCGTTTATCGATCTGTTCCAGCTCTTTTTTGAGTGGCCGGGTCTTTTCGGCCAGCTGCTGGCGCGTTTGAGCGTCAAGCTTGCGCTGCTCGCGCCCATCACGCGAAGGGGACAGAGCGGGAGCCGGTGCTGGCGCGGCAACGGAGGCCAGCGTGACCACGGGTGCCGGTGTTGCGGCGGGCGCTGCTGCAGGAGCTTGTGAGGCCAGCGCCTGCTCGGCAAGGCGTGCTTCTTCGCGCAGGCGCTTGGACTCTTCGAGCAGGTAACGTTGATAGTCGTCCAGGTCGCCGTCGAACGGGCCAACCACACCCCGGCCCACCATCCAGAAGTCCTCACAGACCGAGCGCAGCAGGGCGCGGTCGTGGCTGACCAGCATCACAGTGCCATCGAAGTCGTTGAGCGCCATCGCCAGGGCCTCGCGGGTGGCCAGGTCCAGGTGGTTGGTAGGCTCGTCCAGCAGCAGCAGGTTGGGGCGCTGCCATACGATCATGGCCAGCACCAGGCGCGCTTTTTCACCGCCGCTCATGGTGCCAACGGCCTGCTTGACCATGTCCCCGGTGAAGTTGAAGCTGCCCAGGTAGCTGCGCAGATCCTGCTCCCGGCTGGGTTGCTTGGCATCAGGCCCCAGCTCCTTGGCCAAGCGGATCATGTGCTCCAGCGGGTGTTCGCTGGGGCGCAGCACGTCGAGTTCCTGCTGGGCAAAGTAGCCAATGTTCAGGCCCTTGCCCTCGGTGATGCTGCCGCCCAGTGCTTTCATGGTGCGCGCAATGGTCTTGACCAGCGTGGACTTGCCCTGACCGTTAGCGCCCAGGATGCCGATGCGCTGCCCCGCCAGCACCGAACGGTTGACGCCCGTAAGAATGGTGGTGGGCGTGCCCTCGTCGTCCACATAGCCGAACGAGGCGTCGCTGATGGCCAGCATTGGGTTGGGCAAGTTGGCCGGTTCCTTGAACTCGAAAGTGAAGTCCGCCTCGGCGAGCACAGGCCCGATTTTCTCCATGCGTTCGAGTTGCTTGACCCGGCTTTGCGCCTGCTTGGCCTTGCTGGCCTTGGCCTTGAAGCGGTCGATGAATTTCTGCAGGTGGGCCATCTTCTCCTGCTGCTTGGCAAAGCTGGCCTGTTGCAGTTCGAGCTGCTGGGCGCGCAGCTCTTCGAACTTGCTGTAGTTGCCACCGTAGCGGTTCAACTCGCCCTGCTGGATTTGCAGGGTGACGTTGGTGATGGCGTCCAGGAACTCGCGGTCGTGGCTGATCACGATCATGGTGCCCGCGTAGCGCTTGAGCCAGGCTTCGAGCCAGACCAGGGCGTCCAAGTCCAAGTGATTGGTGGGCTCGTCCAGCAGCAGGAGGTCGCTGGGACACATCAGCGCACGCGCCAGTTGCAGTCGCATGCGCCAGCCACCGGAGAAGCTGTTGACGGGCTGGTCGAGTTCGCTCACGCGAAAACCCAGGCCCAGGATCAGCGCCTGGGCACGCGCCACGGCATCGTGCGCGCCGGCGTCATGCAGGTCAGAATAGGCATGGGCAATGGCCATCCCATCGTCGCTGGCCTCGGCTTCGGCCAACTGGCGTTGCACCTCGGCCAGACGCGTGTCGCCTTCAAGCACAAAATCGGTGGCCGACTGGTCGGTCTCGGGCATGCTCTGCGCGACCTCGGCCATCCGCCAGCTCGACGGGATGTGAAAATCCCCGCCATCTTCATGGAGCTTGCCGCTGAGCAGCGCAAACAGGCTGGACTTGCCCGCGCCATTGCGGCCCACAAGCCCGACGCTTTCGCCGGGGTTGATGGTGGTGGACACGCTGTCGAGCACGACTTTCGTGCCTCGGCGCAGGGTAACGTTCTTGAGGGTGATCATCCGGGAATCAGAAAAAAGCGCACCCGCACGAGGCGGGTGGCATGCAAAACTCTGGGGGCCAGCGCAACTGCCAACGGCACAGCCGCTGCAGCTGCCAAAGGTGGCGTAAAGGGCTCTATTGTGCCGTGAGCCGGGTTTGGGCAGCCAGCGCCCGCCGGGTGACCAGCAAAACCTGGTTTTCTCCTGCACTGGTATCGAGCCAGAAAACCGGCAATTGCGGAAAGGCCGCCTCAAAATAAGCGCGCTCGTTGCCGATCTCCAGAATGATCACGGCGTCTTCACTCATGCAAGCGGGCGCGGCAGCAAACAGCTGGCGCACAAAGTCCATGCCGTCCTTGCCACCGGCGAGGGCCAGTTCGGGCTCTGCGCGGTATTCGCTGGGCAGCACGGCCATGCTGTCGGCGTTGACGTAGGGCGGGTTGCACAGGATCAGGTCCCAGGGGCCGGGCAGAGCACTCAGTCCATCGGACAACTGCAAGGTGATACGCTCCCGCAGCCCATGTTTGTCCACATTGATGCGCGCCACGGCCAAGGCGTCGGGCGAAATATCGGCACCGGTCACTTCGACTTCGGGCCAGGCCATCGCCGCCAGCACAGCCAGGCTGCCGTTGCCCGTGCAAAGGTCCAGCACCCGATGGGTGCGGTCGCTCAGGAAATCGTCCACGCTGCCGTCCACCAGCAACTCTGCAATGAAGCTGCGCGGCACGATGGCGCGCTCGTCCACATAGAACGGCACGCCCTGGAGCCAGGCCTCGCGCGTGAGGTAGGCGGCAGGCTTGCGACTGGCAATGCGTTCTGCAAAAAGTGTAGCAACCAACGCCTTTTCTGCGGGCGCTACCGGCTTGTTTTTGATGGACTCTGGTGCATCGGAGAGGTCGCTATCCAGCGGGAGGCCCAGGCGCCACAACACGAGCCATGCAGCTTCGTCGTGCGCATTGGTGGTGCCATGGCCGAACGAGACGCCGGCCGACTCCAGCTGCTGAGAGCCCCATTCGATCAGTGCGCCAACGGTGTCACCTGCAACTGCCGGTGGGTTGTGGCTGGGTGCCTTGCTCATGCGACCACCGCCTGGGCCGCCAGGGCCTGTGCATGCAGGTTCTCCAGCGTGCGGCGGTAGATGTTCTTGAGCGGCTCGATATCGGCCACCACCACATGCTCGTCGATCTTGTGGATCGTTGCATTGGACGGGCCCAGTTCGATTACCTGGGGGCAGATCTGCGCAATGAAACGCCCGTCGCTGGTTCCACCGGTGGTGGAGAGTTCGGTGGTGATGCCCGTCTCGGAGGCGATGGCCTGCTGCACGGCGCCCACCAGTTCACCGGGCGTGGTGAGGAAGGGCTGGCCGCCCAGCGTCCAGCGCAGGTCATATTCGAGGCCGTGGCGGTCAAGCACGGCGTGCACGCGCTGCTGCAGCCCCTCTGCCGTCGATTCGGTCGAGAAGCGGAAGTTGAAGTCGATCACCACCTCACCCGGGATCACGTTGGTGGCGCCGGTGCCGCCATGGATGTTGCTGATCTGCCAGCTGGTGGGCGGAAAGAAGGCATTGCCGTTGTCCCACGCGGTGGAAGCCAGTTCTGCCAGTGCGGGCAGGGCCTGGTGGATGGGGTTGCGGGCCAGTTGTGGGTAGGCGATGTGGCCTTGGACACCGCGGACGCTGAGCTTGCCACTCAAGGTGCCACGCCGTCCATTCTTGATCATGTCACCGGTTTTCTCGACCGAGGTCGGTTCACCCACGATGCAGTAATCAAGCTTTTCGCCACGCGCCTGGAGCTGCTCGACCACGACCTTGGTGCCGTCAACGGAAGGACCTTCCTCGTCACTGGTCAGCAAAAAGGCCAGCTCGATCAGCGGTGCGGGCGTGGCGGCCAGGAACTCTTCCACCGCGACCACAAAGGCTGCGATGGAGGTCTTCATGTCGCTCGCACCCCGGCCATAGAGCTTGCCGTCCTTGTGGGTGGGCACGAATGGGTCACTGCTCCACTGGGCCAGCGGGCCAGTGGGGACGACATCGGTATGGCCTGCGAATACTACTGTTTTGATAGCGGATGAGGCATGATTCACTAGCGCTACCGGTCGCTTTGCCCACAAATTGCTGACACGGAAGTCTGTGGGGCCACTGTCCAGTCGTTCGCACACAAACCCGAGCGGAGCGAGCCGTGCGGCCAGCAGATCCAGGCAGCCGGCGTCCTCCGGCGTGATGGAGGGCAGGGAGATGAGCTGTTCAGTCAGGTGCAGGGTACGGGACATGGGATGGGGTCAGGGAATGGAGACAGGCAGCCGGGCTGCGATCATGGGTACAGGCATTGGCGCTGCGTGGCCCCGGCCAGAGCCGCAAAACAAGAGCTGCTCGGCAGCGAGCGCGTCATTCCCCTGAGGGAGGGCTCCGCAAGCCGCTCGAGGGACGTCACATCACGCCGCCGGCTTGACGTCCAGCACGATCTCGGTGAACGACGGTGCATCGTCGGGTGCATCGCGTGCTTCTTTCTGGGCCTTGGCGGCGTTGGCGGCCAAGGAAAAGTCGTTTTGCAGGCGCCACATCAAGTTGGTGGGCGAATCGGCGTAGGCCATGCCTTCCTTGCGGTCGATCTGCGCATCCATGATGAGGCGGGCCAGCGCTTCTTCAAAGGTCTGCGATCCTTCGGCCATGGATTTTTCCATGGCCTCGCGGACGCCCGAGAAGTCGCCTTTTTCGATGAGATCGGACACCAGCTTGGTGTTGAGCATGACTTCAACTGCCGGCACCCGGCCGCCGTCGGTCTTGCGCACCAGGCGCTGGGAAACCACGGCTTTGAGTGCCGATGCCAGGTCGCCCAGCATGGTGGGTCGTACTTCGACGGGGTAGAACGACAAGATGCGGTTGAGCGCGTGGTAGCTGTTGTTGCCGTGCAGCGTGGCCAGGCACAGGTGTCCCGACTGCGCATAGGCGATGGCGGCCGACATGGTTTCACGGTCGCGGATTTCGCCGATCAGGATCACGTCGGGTGCCTGGCGCAGCGCGTTTTTCAGGGCGGTCTGCAGGGACTGGGTGTCGCTGCCGATCTCGCGCTGGTTGACGATGGATTTCTTGTTCTTGAACTGGTATTCGACCGGGTCCTCGATGGTGAGGATGTGGCCTGTGAGCGCCTCGTTGCGGGTGTCGATCATCGACGCCAGCGAAGTGCTCTTGCCGGAACCCGTGGCACCCACCATCAGGATCAGTCCGCGTTTTTCCAAGATGAGTTCGCGCATCACCGGGGGCAGGCCCAAGGAATCGAACTCGGGAATCTGTTGCGAGATGAAGCGGATCACCACCGCATAGCTGCCACGCTGGCGCATGGCGCTGACACGGAAGCGGCCCACGCCGCTGAGCGGCACACCCATATTGAGTTCGCCGGTTTCTTCCAGCTCTTCGATACGGTCCGGGGGAACCACTTCGGACAGCAGGTTGCGCGGCGCATCGGGCGGCAGGATCTGGTTGTTGATGGGCACGCACTCGCCGTTGATCTTGATCAGCGCCGGTGCGTTGGCCGACAGATAGACGTCGGAGGCCTTTTTCTCTGCCATCAGGCGAAGAATTCGTTCCATCGTGCTCATGGTGTTTCCCTCTTGTTGTCAGTCTCTGTCGGTGGGGCGAACGGCCCGGGCCGTCCGCAGGTCCCCGTCAATCAGTCGCGCAGCAGGTCGTTGATGCTGGTCTTGGAGCGCGTTTGCGCATCGACCTGCTTGACAATGATGGCAGCGTACATGCTGTAGGGCGTGCCGTTGGCGGCCGTCTTGGGCAGGTTGCCGCTGACCACCACCGAGCCCGAAGGCACGCGGCCGTAGCTGATTTCGCCGGTAGCACGGTTGAAGATGGGGGTGCTCTGGCCCAGGTACACGCCCATGCCCAGTACGGAGTTTTCTTCGACCACCACGCCTTCGACCACCTCGGAGCGGGCGCCGATGAAGCAGTTGTCTTCAATGATGGTGGGGCCGGCCTGCAGAGGCTCCAGCACACCGCCAATGCCTACGCCACCCGACAGGTGCACGTTGGAGCCAATCTGTGCGCACGAACCCACGGTGGCCCAGGTGTCGACCATGGTGCCTTCGCCCACGTAGGCGCCGATGTTCACGTACGAGGGCATCAGGATCGCGCCCTTGGCGATGAAGCTGCCACGGCGGGCCACGGCGGGTGGCACCACGCGCACGCCGGTGGCTTTCATTTCTTCTTCGGACAGGTGGGCAAACTTGGTCTGCACCTTGTCGTAAAAGCCCAAGTCGCCAGCCTTGATGACCTCGTTGTCCTTGAGGCGGAACGACAGCAGCACGGCCTTCTTGATCCACTGGTGCACCGTCCACTGTCCCACGCCTTCGCGGGTGGCCACGCGCAGCTTGCCATTGTTCAGCTCGGCAATCACATGCTCGACGGCGTCCTGGATCTCCATAGGGGCGGCGGCGGGCGAGAGGCTGGCGCGGTTTTCCCAGGCGTTGTCGATGAGGGTTTGGAGTTGTTGGGTCATGTTGTTGTCGATCAGATCAGGCAGTACGGGATTGGATGAATTGCACGATGCGCAGCGCAGCTTCCACGCATTCTTCGGCTTCGGCCACCAGGGCCATGCGCACGCGCTGGGCGCCGGGGTTGCTCCCCTGGGCCTCGCGGGCCAGGTAGCTGCCGGGCAGCACCGTGACATTGTATTGAGCCAGCAGGGCGCGCGCGAACTCGGCATCGTCCATCCCCAGGGCTTCCGGTACTTTGGCCCACAGGTAAAAACCGGCATCCGGCAGGGCGACTTCCATCACGCCAGCCAGCAGCGGTGTGACCTGGGCAAACTTCTTGCGGTACAGCGCCCGGTTGTCCACCACGTGCTTTTCATCACCCCAGGCAGCGATGCTGGCGGCCTGCACGATGGGGCTCATGGCGCTGCCGTGGTAGGTGCGGTAGAGCAAGAACGACTTGATCAGCGCTGCGTCGCCAGCCACGAAGCCGCTGCGCATGCCGGGCACATTGCTACGTTTGGACAGACTGGTGAAGGAGATCAGGTTCTTGAAGTCGCCGCGCCCCAGCTGCGCCGCAGCCTGCAGGCCGCCCAGGGGCGGCTCGTCGCGGAAATAGATCTCGCTGTAGCACTCGTCCGAGGCAATCACAAAACCGTAGCGGTCGCTCAGCTCAAACAGCTTCTTCCACTCGCTGAGCGGCATCACGGCGCCCGTGGGGTTGCCAGGGGAGCAGACGAATAGCAGCTGGGTGCGTTGCCACACAACCTCGGGCACTGCGTCCCAGTTCACCGCAAAGTTGCGGCCGGGGTCGCTGGCCGCGTAGTACGGCTGGGCTCCCGCCAGCAAGGCGGCACCTTCATAGATTTGATAAAACGGATTGGGGCAGACGACCAGCGGCTGGCCTTGCGAGGGATCGATGATGGTCTGCGCAAATGCAAACAGTGCCTCACGCGAGCCGTTGACGGGCAGCACCTGGGTGCCCGGGTCCAGGGTCAGCGCATAGCGCTGTTGTATCCACTGGGTGAAGGCCTCGCGCAGCTTGGGTTCGCCTGCGGTGGCAGGGTAACTGGCCAGTCCGCCCAGGTTGTTACTGAGTGCATCTTTGATGAACTGCGGTGTAGGATGGCGCGGCTCACCCATGCCCAGGCTGATGGGGCTGTAAGCCGCCGGGAGTGTGACTCCCGCAAAGAGTTGCCGCAGCCGCTCGAAGGGGTAAGGCTGGAGTTGGGAGAGCAGGGGATTCATGGAGCGACATTATGGGCGAAGGGCATACGCCCACGGCACGGTGCAGGGTGTCGCGCCGTCTATGGCGAGGGGCGGGGCCAGGTGCGCAGTCAAGCACTGTTTACCCCATGCCGAGTTGTCAATCCGACGTAAGAGCGGGCACATAGCATGGCCCACATTCAAAAACGATAACGGAGACAAGATGTCTGGATTCCTACCGCTGCGCCCCGGGCTCTGGTGGATGCGCAGGTGGCACCTGCCGGGCAAACTGGTGACGCTGGGCGTGGTGATGGCTGGCGCCCTGGCGATGGCCGCCGTGGATGCTCCGTGGTGGGCGGTGGCATTGGCAGCCGCCGTGGTTCTGTATGCACTGTGCGCGTTGTATGCGGGTCTGGCATCCGACCTGCAAGGCTTGGCGCATGCGATGGAGCAGACCACACGCGGTGACTTGTGTGCCAGGGCGGGTGTTTATGGGCGGGACGAGGTCGGGTCCATGGCCCAGTCGCTGGACCGCATGGTGCTCACACTGTCGTCCATGGTGGCCGATATCCGCAGCAATGCCGCATTGGTGGCCCATGCGGGACAAAGCCTGGCGCAAGGTAACCGGTCGCTGGCCGATCGCACCGAACAGCAGGCGGCCAACCTGGAGCAGACGGCTGCCAGCGTGGAGCAGCTGTCGTCGGCCGTGCAGAACAACGCACAGACCGCGCGCAGCGCCGATGCCCGCGCCGCAGAAGTACGCAAGGCCGCCGACACCGGCGCCGAGGCCATGGCCCGTGCCGTGCAGTCGGTGGAGGCCATCCAGCAAAGCGCGCGCCGCATGACCGAGATCATTGGTGTCATCGACAGCATTGCGTTTCAGACCAACATCCTGGCCCTGAACGCTGCGGTGGAGGCCGCCCGTGCGGGTGAGCAGGGCCGCGGCTTTGCCGTGGTGGCGGGCGAGGTGCGCACGCTGGCCAAGCGCTCGGGCGACGCAGCGCGGGAGATCCGCGAGCTGATCAGCGCCTCGGTCAGCCAGGTGGAGGCCAGCGCCGGGTTGATCCGGTCGGCGGGCGAGGGCATTGCCAACATGGCCAGCGGCATCCGCAGTGTGGCGGCGAGCATGACCGAGATCTCCGGCTCCAGCGCCGAGCAAAGCACGGGCCTGAGCGAAGTCAGCTCCGCCGTGCAGCAGCTCGATCAGATCACGCAGCACAACGCCCAGATGGTGGGCCACGCGGTCTCGCAGGCCGAGGCGCTGGAGCACCGCGCGTCCACCCTGTCGCAAGCGGTGGCGGCGTTTCGCCTGCAGCAGGGCACCGCCGATGAGGCTGTGGCTCTGGTGAACAAGGCGGTGGCGCTGCACAAGACCAGTTCGCGCGATCAATTCCTGCGCAGCATCACCGACAAGACCCAGCCCTACCATGACCGTGACATGTATGTGTTTGTGCTGGACGCCGGGGGGACTTATCTGGCCTTTGGTGGCAACCCGGCCAAGGTGGGCACGCGGGTGCAAGACATCCCCGGCATCGCCGGCGACCGACTGGTGAGCGACATCGTGACCCAGGCCGACCGCGCCCCGGGGTGGGTGGAGTACGACATCAACAACCCGGCCACCGGCGCGGTGCAAACCAAGATGTCCTACGTGAGCCGGGTGGGGGACTGGTACGTGGGCTGCGGCGTGTACAAATCGCTGGCCGCGCGATAACCGCAGACAGGCGGTTGCTGGTCCAGCGGACCAGGTGCCGTTCTCAGCGCGCTCCCTTTTCACGCAGTTGCCGTGCGCGCTCCATGGCGGCGGCAATGGCCGCCTTGCGTGCCTCCATGCCCTCGGCAGCCACCGCAGCGGCGGCTGGGCTGTGGGTGGCGGCCGATGTCGAATCGGCCTGCGCTCCGGAGCCTTCGTCCTCTACATCCTCCAGCGGCACCCGCTGACGGTGTTGCTGATACCGCTGTTTGGCTTGGAGCGCGAGCGCATCAGACCACGCAGCCCATCCGGTGGCCATGCCGCTGGCGCTGTCGAGCTGGATGCAATCTACCGGGCAGACCGGGATGCACAGCTCGCACCCTGTGCAGTAAGGCTCGATGACGGTGTGCATTTTCTTGTTGGAGCCCACAATGGCGTCGGTGGGGCAGGCCTTGATGCACAAGGTGCAGCCAATGCACCACGCCTCGTCGATGAAGGCCACGCTGCGCGGTGCCTCCACCCCATGGTCGGCGCTTAAGGGCGCCACGGCATGGCCCGTGATGGCGGCCAAGCGGGCCACGCCCTCAGCACCGCCGGGAGGGCACTGGGTGATGGCCGCCTCCCCCTGGGCGATGGCCTGCGCATAGCTGGCGCAGTCGGGATAGCCGCAGCGCGTGCACTGCGTCTGGGGCAGGGCGGCATCAATCCGCGCTGCCAGGTCGGTGAGGGCAGCGTGGGATGGGGTGGTGCTGGCGAAGGCGGGGTGGCTCAAGCCTTGCGCGCCTTGCTCTTGCTGCCGCTGCGGGTGGACGGCGCTGCCGTGGCGCTGGTCTGGGCCGTGGCCAGATCAGCGGTGGGCGCCTGCGCCGCACCTGTGGGCGCCGCAGCGGGCTGTACCCAGCGGGTGGCCACAGCGGTGGCTGCCACAGGCTTTGCCGCAGCGCGGACTGGAGCAGGCTGGGCTGCTGCTGTAGGCGCCTTGGTCGCCTTGATCACCTTGGTGGCGGCGGGTTTGGCTGCCGGTGCGGGCTTGCTGGCAACCTTGGCAGGGGCCGGTGCAGGGCTGGCGAGCCTGGGGGCCGGTGTGGGGGCTGTGGCCACAGTGGCGGGCTTGGCAGGCAACTCGTGTTCCAGGATGAATGCGCGCACCTTGGGGTACACGATGTCGCGCCAGCGGCGGCCACTGAAGATACCGTAGTGGCCTGCGCCCTTGGCTTCCAGGTGGCGCTGCTCCTTGCGCACGATGCCGCTGCACAGGTCGTGGGCCGCTTCGGTCTGGCCCGAGCCAGAGATGTCGTCCAGCTCGCCTTCCACCGTGAAGAGGGCTGTGGTCTTGATGTCTTGCGGACGCACGCGCTCCAGCTTGCCAGCGGGTGAGCGCACATCCCAGGTGCCGTTCACCAGCTTGTAATCCTGGAACACGGTCTGGATGGTTTCGAGGTAGTAGTCCGCATCCATGTCCAGCACGGCGTTGTACTCGTCGTAGAACTTGCGGTGCGCCTCGGCACTTGCGTCGTCGCCCTTAATCAGGTCCTTGAAGTAATCGTAGTGGCTGGTCGCATGGCGGTCCGGGTTCATGGCCACAAAACCGGTGTACTGCAAAAACCCCGGGTACACGCGGCGGCCCGCGCCCGGGAATTTTTCCGGCACGCGGTAGATCACGTTGTTCTCAAACCACTCGTAGCTGCGATTGGTCGCCAGGTTGTTCACTGCCGTGGGCGACTTGCGGGCGTCGATGGGGCCACCCATCATGGTCATCGTCAGGGGCGTTTTCTCGCCGCGGCTGGCCATCAGCGACACGGCTGCCAGCACGGGCACCGTCGGTTGGCACACACTGATCACGTGGCAGTTGCCGTAGATGCCCTGCAGATGGCGGATGAAGTCCTGCACGTAGTTGACGTAGTCGTCGAGGTGGAACTCCCCCTCCGACAGCGGCACCAGGCGGGCATTCTTCCAGTCGGTGATGTAGACCTTGTGGTCCTTGAGCATGGTGCGCACGGTGTCGCGCAGCAGCGTGGCGTAGTGGCCCGACAGCGGTGCCACGATCAGCACCACGGGCTGGCCCTTGAGCTTGGTCAGCGTGGCAGGGTCGTCCGAAAAGCGCTTGAAGCGGCGCAGCTCGCAAAACGGCTTGTCGACCTCAATGCGTTCATGGATAGCGACGCCGATGCCGTCCACGTCGACCGTGTGGATGTCGAAGGCGGGCTTTTCGTAGTCCTTGCCCAGGCGGTAGAGCAGGTCGTAACCGGCAGCCATGCGCTGTGCTGCCGAGGTCTGGCTCAGCGGCGAGACGGGGTTGCTGAACAACTTGGAAGCCGCCTGCGCAAAATCTGTGAAGGGCTCCATCAAGGAGCGCTGGGTTTCGTAGAGGTGGTACAGCATGGGGCGAAACTCCGTTTTGTTGCAGTGCAATATAGCAGCACTTGGTAACAAGCGCATGGAGTAAAACCACCAATGTCCAGTCGCCTATGCGACAAATTGACGTGGCCCCAGGGGCGGAGCGCCGGTTCGTCGATGAAGGCTGCGAAGCTATCAAAAATGATAGCAACTAAGGCAATTAGCACTAGCGCTTGCGCCGATTTTCGCCTCAACCCTGCACTTTGGGCTCTGCGTTGTCGCTCAGCCACGCTTCAAACGACTCGCGGGCCGAGTTGCGCAGTGCGGGGCGGAACGCCGTCTTGTTACTCAGATACAGGCAGTGCCGGATCACGGTGTACGGGTTGAAGCTGCCCTGCGGGTTTTGCTCTTCAAAGTGCTGCTTGTAGCGTTTGACCACTCCGATCGTCTCGCGCATGAGACTGTTAAAGCGCGCACGTGTCATGCCGGCTGACCAGGCCTGGATGTCATCCACAAACCCATCGACCTTGGACGGCTCGAATTCGAAGTCCTTGAAAAAATGCGTGGCGATCTTCAAGAACGTGAACGCGTTCAGTTCGCTGCTGGTGGCGGCTGCGCGGGTGGGAGCCTGCAAATCGGCGGCGACATCGGTTGCGGGTTCGGCGGTTTCGTCGGGGGCCTGCAGCAGCTCGGCCGCAGTGGCATCGCGGATCTGGCGGAACTCGCGGTCGGCCAGCTCGAACAGGGCGGACAGCACGTTGATGCGCCGCTTGAGCTGGCCCGGGATGGATTTTTTGTACTTAATCTTGTGGTCCAGCACGCTCCACGAGTCCTGGATGATGGTGCGCACCTGCAGCTCGAAGGGCCACTCTGCATAGGCCGCGTGCTCCGGCAGGTCGCGTTCGGCCACGCTCAGCCGCAGGTCCAGGTGCAGCCCTTTGTAGCCAAAGGACGCCTCGGTGCTTTCCACCGCCGAGACCTTGTCGGTCACGTCGATCACCGCGAAATGGGCGCGCACGATCTGGGCAATCTTCTCCAGCTCGTCTTCATACAGGCACACCACCCGCACGCCAATCAGGTCGGTGATGTAAGTCTCTATGTCGTAGGGGGTGTTGCTCTCTTCCAGCGCCGGACGGTATTTGCGCACGAACTTGCGCACGCATTCGTCCACATCCTTCACGCGGCCCTCCACCTTGGTGATGTCCACGCCGCCCGCCTGGGTTACCACCGCCGCCACCCGCGCGGTCAGCGCTGCACAGGCGTCTTCCAGCGCAACCGCCTGCGCGGTGTACCAGCTGCGAAATTGGGATTCCTCCAGGTCGAAATCGAGCGATGCCATGCCAGGCCTTTGTGGTGGGTATTGCCAGGGTTGATACGGGAAGTGGGTGCGGGCGCATAGCCCTTGGCCCAGCGGGTGCGAGCATAAACGGCATGCAGGGACCCGGCCTGTGCAGTTTGCGCGCAAATGCCCCTTTTCGGCGCAGGACAGATGCTCATAATGGGGCAGCACCGCCGGTGCACGATGCCGGTGCATCGAAGTCACACCATCCACCATGACACCTCACCCAGCCCCCGACAACGATGACCTCGCCGCGCCAGGGCAGGCGGCATGGGGGTCTGAAGGGGTTGCGGGCACCAGCAACCACCGCTGGTTGCCCGTGGTGCTGCCCCCACTGATCGCGCTGCTGACCCTGGGGCTGACCTTCCTGTACTGGCAGAGCGAAGAAAAGAACACAAGGACCAAGCGCGAGCAGAACTTTGAGGTGGCGGCCGACCAGATTGCCTACAACCTCAAGGACCGCATGGCGACCTACGAGGTGGTGTTGCGCGGCGTCAAGGGCTACTTTGAGGGCTCGGAGCGCATCGACCGCGAGGAGTTTCAGGCCTATGTGAGCGCGCTGCAGCTGCAGGCAACCCGTCCTGGGCTGCAGGGGGTGTCGCTGATTCTGCAGTTTCCTGGCAAGGCGCTCGCTGCCCATCTGGAGGACATGCGCCAGCGCGGTTTTGACCAGTACGCGGTGCGCCCACCCGGCGAGCGCGAGTGGCTGGCACCCATCACCCACATCGAGCCGCTGGAGGGGCCCAACCTCAAGGCGCTGGGACTGGATGTGTTGACCATTCCCCCCGCCAAGGAGGCGCTGGACCGGGCCCGTGACACCGGAGCGCTGGCGTTGTCCGGGCGACTGACCCTGATGCAAAACGCTGCCCCTGGGCTGGTCATGTACATGCCCCTGTACCGCGCCGACGCTGACAACAGCAAGGTGGAAGGGCGTCGGCAGGGACTGGCGGGCTGGGTGTCCGCTCCGTTTCGCATGGAGGACGTGATCCATGGCATGTCCCGGGAGTTTGACGCGGACATCGGCCTGCAGATCACCGACAGCACCCCGGACGCGGGTGCGGCATCCCCCGGCACCGGACCAGGAGATGCCGGTGCCGGAGCGGGCGCGCTGCTGTTCAGCAACCTGAAGACACCGGCCCAAGGCGCTGGCGCCCCGGCGTTGCAAGCGCGGCGCGAGCTGGAGCTGGGCGGGCGCCGCTGGACCTTGCACATGGCCCCACTACCGGGCTTTGCGCAGCGCTTTCAGGACGATGGGCACCACCCGGTGGCGCTGCTGGGCACGGTGCTGAGCCTGATCCTTGCGTGGTTTACTTGGCTGCTGGCCACGGGGCGCGAGCGTGCGGTGGCACTGGCGCGCGACATGACGGCCGAACTGCGCGCCACCCGGGATGACCTGGAGAGCACGCTCAGCGCCATTCCTGATCTGTTGTTCGAACTGGGGCTGGACGGCTGCATCCACCACTACCGGTCGGCGCGATCGGGAGAGCTGGCTGTGCCGCCAGAGATGTTTCTGGGCCGACTGCTGCGCGATGTGGTCCCCCCCGAAGCCGCCGCTGGCTGCCACGCGGCGCTGCAAGCGGCCCACCAGACCGGGTACTCGTCAGGCCACCAGTTCCGGCTGGAGCTGGGCGGGGTGACCCACTGGTTCGAGTTGTCGATTGCGCGCAAGGAGAGCGCCGCCCCGGGCGACGAACCTCGGTTCATCGCGCTGTCGCGCGACATCACCGAACGCAAGCAGGCCGAGGCGCGGTCGCACCAGCTGGCGTACTTTGACGCGCTCACCGGTCTGCCCAACCGGCGCATGCTGCTGGACCGCATGGAACATGCGCTGGCCAACGCTCTGAAGGCCGCGCAGGTGGGGGCGGTGCTCTACATCGACCTCGACAACTTCAAGCAGATCAACGATGCACGGGGCCACACGGTGGGCGACATGCTGCTCATGCAGGTGGCCCAGCGGCTCACGCAGCTGCAACGCCCGGGCGACACCGTGGCGCGCCTGGGCGGCGACGAGTTTGTGGTGCTGGTCCACAACGTGGCGTCGGACATGGAGTCCGCCGGGCGCGCTGCGCTGCTGGTGGCCGAAGAAATGCGCACAGCACTGGAAGCGCCTTACACCATCGACACCCACCTCTACAGCACCACCGGCAGCATCGGCATCACGCTCTTCCCCAAGCGGGGCGAGGGTGTGGAAGACCTTCTGCGGGAGGCCGACACGGCCATGTACCGCGCCAAGGACCTGGGTCGCAACCGCATCCGCTTTTACGAAGCCGCGATGCAGGCCGACGTGCAGGAGCGCCTGGCGCTGGAGCAGGACCTGAAAAAAGCGCAAACCCTGGGCCAGTTGGCCGCCTTTGTGCAAAACCAGGTGGACGCTGCGGGCAACGTCGTGGGCGGCGAGCTGCTGATGCGCTGGGACCACCCCGTGCGCGGCAACGTCCCGCCCAGCCGCTTCATCCCCATCGCCGAGGCCTCGGGCCTCATCCTGCGCATGGGCGACTGGATGATCCAGCAGGCCTGTGAGACCCTGGCACGCTTGCAGGTGGCAGGGCACGCGCTATCGCTGTCCGTCAACGTGAGCGAGCGGCAGTTCCGCCAGGACGACTTTGTGGAGCGCGTGCGCCACATCCTGGCCCACACCGGCGCCAACCCGGCCCATCTGATCCTGGAGGTGACGGAAAGCCTGCTCATCGAAGACCTGGACGACACCATCGCCCGCATGACCGAGATCGTGCAGCTGGGCGTGCGTTTCTCCATCGACGACTTTGGCACCGGCTATTCGAGTCTGGCCTACCTCAAGCGGCTCCCGCTCTACGAGCTCAAGATCGACAAGAGCTTTGTGGACGACACGCCCGACGACCCCAATGACACGGCCATCGTGCAGTCCATCATCTCGGTGGCCCGCCATCTCAACCTGCGCGTGGTGGCCGAGGGGGTGGAGACACGCGCCCAGGCCGACTTTCTGGTCGAAAGCCAGTGCGAGTGCCTGCAGGGCTACCTCTTCGGGCGGCCCGAGCCGCTGGCGGCCTGGGTGGGGCGGCTGGAGTCCCGCTCCTCAGGTTGATAGCGAGCCCAATGTGCAAGCGGTCTGGCGAGTGCAGACAACTTCTCAGACTCAGCCGGCCACGATAGCCCAACGTTCATGGTCGCGCCACCGACCGTTGATCTTGAGGTAGCGGGGCGAAAACCCTTCTTGCTGAAATCCGCAGCTGCGCACCAGCGCGATGGACGCCTCATTACCGGGCTGAATGTTGGCTTCCAGCCGATGCAACTTCAGTGTGCCAAAGGCATAGCGCAACAGATGCCGCAAACCCACGCCCATCAGGCCCCGGCGCTCAAACCCTGCAAAGACGTAATAGCCCAGGTAGGCGCTGCGAAAGTCGCCCATCACGATCTGGGAAAGGTTGAAGACCCCTGCGATCTGTTCACTGCCATCATGCTGGTTCGGCGTACACACCAGCATCGCCCTGTGCATGGGCAGGTTCATTTGTGCGAGATAGCTGGCAAACGCTTCTGGGGTTGAAGGGGCAGAAGTCCAGGGCACGTGCAGCGTGCGGCTGCGCCGGGCCAGTGCAACAAACCTCGCGGCATCGGCCGCGACGGGCGGGCGTAAACATGCCGGCACCGTGGACGAATTTTTCGCGCGCGTTTGCATGGCCGCCTGCGTCACAGTTCAGACCAGCCACTGATTCAGATCAGACCGACAACGCCGGTTGCGCGTGGGTGGTCTCCGGCTCCGACGCTCCACTGGCATAGGCCTGCATCGCCAGCGCATGCACTTCCCGCGCGGGGCGGTCCTTGAGCAGATGGTTGCTCCACACCTGGCGCCAGATGCGGGCGCCGGGCAGACTGTGGCGCAGGCCCAGCATGTGGCGGGCGATGTGGGGCCAGGGGGTGCCGTGCTGTGCGGCCTCGCGCTCCATGTATTCCACCATCGCCAGCTCCACTTCCTCTCTGGTCAGGGGGCAGGGGGCGCCGCCGTAGTAGAGCTGGTCCCAGCGCGCCAGCCACCAGGGGTTGTGGTACGCCTCGCGGCCGATCATCACGCCGTCCAGGTGTTGCAGCTGCTCCTGCACCACCGCGTCGGCGGTGATACCGCCGTTGATGGCGATGGTGAACTGCGGAAACTCGGCCTTGAGGCGGTGGACCACCGCGTAGCGCAGCGGCGGGATGTCGCGGTTTTCCTTGGGGGAGAGGCCCTGCAGCCACGCGTTGCGCGCATGCACGATGAACACGGTGCACCCGGCCTCGGCCACGGTGCCGACGAAGTCGCGCACAAAGCCGTAGTCCTCCACCTTGTCGATGCCGATGCGGTGCTTGACGGTGACGGGCACGCTGACCACGTCCTTCATGGCCTTGACGCCGTCGGCCACCAGCTGGGGGGCTTTCATCAGGCTGGCGCCAAAGGCACCGCGCTGCACGCGGTCGCTGGGGCAACCGCAGTTCAGGTTGATTTCGTCGTAGCCCCATTCCTCACCCAGCCTGGCAGCCTGGGCGAGCTTGTCGGGCTCGTTGCCGCCCAGCTGCAGGGCTACGGGGTGCTCTTCGGCGTTGAAGCGCAGGTGGCGCTCGGTGCCGCCATACAGGATGCCGCCCGCGTTCACCATCTCGGTGTACAGCAGGGTCTGGCGCGTCAGCAGCCGGTGAAAGTAACGGCAGTGGCGGTCAGTCCAGTCCATCATGGGGGCGACGGACATGCGCCAGGGGCTCAGGGTGGTTTCCACGGGCAAACAGCGAAGGCGGGGAGGGGAATGTTCTGCAGCAGAACGCCCCTCTGGTCAGGGGCGCTGCGGGGCTGCAGGTGCGAAACCTGCATTATCCCACTGGCTGCGTGATGGGCGCCAGCGGAGGGTTTTGGGTCAGAACGGGCGCAGGTGCTAGTGCCGATTGTTCCGGGTGCTATCAATAGAGGAGTGTTGGAGGGGCGGTTGTCGGCCCGCAGGGTGCCTGTGCCCAGTCGCCAGCGCATTCACACTCGTTCTATCCCAGGTCCTGCAACCCGTATTTCCGCACGATCGCGGCCCGCTGGCGCGGGTCGATGTTGATGTGGGCGGCGTCGCGCCCCACCTGGGCCAGCAGGCGCGGGTCCATCACGCGGCGCCACAGGGGCGGCACATAGGCCAGCGTGAACATGCCGAAGTAGCCGATGGGCAGCTGCGGCACATCGTCAAAGTGCCGCAGAGACTGGTAGCGGCGCAGCGGGTGCGCGTGGTGGTCGGAGTGCCGCTGCAGATGGAACAGGGCCCAGTTGGAGAATACGTGGTTGCTGTTCCATGAATGCTGGGGGCGGCAGGGTTCGTAGCGGCCGCTGGCGTCCTTTTGCCGCAGTAGCCCGTAGTGCTCGACATAGTTGGCCGAGGTGAGCTGAAAGTTGGCCCAGAACGATGCCAGCAGCAAAAACGGCAGGATGACCACGCCCAGCCACAGCGCCAGCCCTGCCCACAGCAGTACCGTGATGAGCGCGGGCTGCAGGATCTCGTTGTGCCACGACAGCAGCGGCAGGTGTTGGCGGGCCAGGCGGTCTTTTTCCAGCGCCCAGGCGCGGCGTGCGGCGCCGGGCATCTCGCGCAGCACAAAGCGGTAGATGGACTCGCCCATGCGCGACGAAGCCGGGTCGGCCGGTGTGGCCACATCGCGGTGGTGGCCCCGGTTGTGTTCGATGAAGAAGTGCCCATACGCCGTGGGCGCCAGCACCAGCTTGGCCAGCCAGCGCTCCAGCGCTGTGTTCTTGTGGCCCAGCTCGTGCCCCAGATTGATGCAGAACCCGCCCACCGTGCCCGTGGTCAGCACCATCGCCAGCACGCCATGCCAGGGCAGGGGCTGCGTGGCCACCCACCAGGCGCTGAAGATGAAGGCCGCCCACAGCACCGGCACCAGCAGGAAGGTGATGCGGCGGTAGTAGCGGTCGTTTTCCAGCGCAGGCACGGCGGATTCGGGCGGGTTGCTCTGGTCCACGCCCAGCATCCCGTCGAGCAACGGGGCGACGAGGTAGAAAAACGCCACCGGCGCCCACAGCACCAGCGGTTCGCCCGTCCATGCCATCAGTGCCGGGCCTACGCCGACAGTGCAGGGCACCACCAGGGACAGCAGCCATGCGTACCGCTTGCGGTCGCGGTAGGGCGGGGTGGTGGGCAATAGGGTTCTCAGCATGGGGTGGCAGCGACAACGCGGACCTGCTGGTGGTGCATTCTGGACCGGTGGAGATCCACCGCCAGTTTTATTTGGCATGGAGCCTTTACTCCGGAAATTGGAGAAAAAATGGCTGGTAGCGCTAGTGTTGATTGTCCTGAGTGCTATGAAATTGGGAGTAATCTACAGGGGCGCATGCAAGCGGCGGCGGCTCCACTTTGCCTTGCGTCAAGGTGGGACATTGGCACGATCAGCGATACTCGCGGCGCTCTCGATGCCTGTGGAGCCAAGCGCCCACTGCCTGGGTCAGCGCCCCGGGCTCCGTTCTGTCACCCCTTTTCCCATGCACCACACCATTTTTGACACGCCGGTTGTAAACACGCTCCTGCGCGCTTTTTCCCGCTTCACCCTGCGCATCACCGGCTGGAAGGTCGAGGGCGCCTTGCCAGCCCATGCTGCCAAAAGCGTGCTGATCGCCGCACCCCACACCAGCAACTGGGACTTGCCGTACACGCTGATGCTGGCGTTCTCGCTGCGCCTGCGCGTGTACTGGATGGGCAAGCACAGCCTGTTCAAGGCGCCGTTTGGCGGGGTGATGCGCTGGCTGGGGGGCATCCCGGTGGACCGCAGCCAGGCCAACAACCTGGTCGCCAGCTCGGCCCAGGCCATGCGCGATGCCGACGGACCCATGCAGCTCATCGTGCCGCCCGAGGGCACGCGGGGCAAGACGCGGCACTGGAAGACAGGCTTTTACTTCATCGCCCAGCAGGCGGGCGTGCCCATCGTGCTCGCGTTTGTGGACTATGGCTGCAAGGTCGGCGGCCTGGGCCCGGTGTTTGAGCCCACGGGCGATGTGGATCGTGACATGGCGCGCATCAAGGCGTTTTATGCGCCGATCCGGGGCAAGAACCCGACGCAGTTCGATGCCTGATTCACTGGTTGTGAAAATAGCCACTATCGCTTGATAGATATGGGCTGGTAGCTTCAGTATCCATAGCGTTCAGCGCTTGATTTTGAGCGCGCTGGTGGCTATTGGCGCAGCGTACGCCAGGGCTGCCGATGAAGGGGCGCCCCGCCGCGCTGGCAGCGTCCCCCGTCCCGAATCGCGCAGCGAGTCGAGAGAAGGGGGAAGCGGCGTAAGCCGCTCAGGGGGATGTCACCCTACCTGTCGTCGGTCGATTTTGCGGCTGAGCACGATGCTGGTCTGCGTCTGGTGCACGCCCTCCAGCTGGCCGACCTTGTCGAGCAGGGTGTCGAGCTGCTCGTGGCTGGCGCAGCGCAAGAACACCAGGTAGTCAAACGGCCCGCTCACGGCCGACACCTCTTCGACCTCGGGCATGGCTTCCAGCGCGCGCAGCACGGCGGGCGCTGCCTTGGGCAGCACGCTGATGCTGCACCAGGCCCGCACGGTGGTGGCGTCCAGCCGCGTACCCAGCCGCACCCCGTAGCCAGCCACCACACCCGAACGCTCCAGCCGCGCGATGCGCGCCACCACGGTCGTGCGGGCCAGGCCGAGCTTGCGCGCCAGCGTAGCCGTGCCCTCGCGCGCATTGGTCTGCAGCAGGCTGAGCAGTTGCCGGTCGGTGTCATCCAGGGACTGGGTCATGCGCATTTCCTCAAAAAGTCATAACGCCCATCATATTCGCCGTTATGGCAAATCAAAGAACAGCTTTCGACGTTTTGAACGCTACACATTGACAGCGCTGTTGCCTAGCATCAAGGCATCCACAACACCTCTCCGCCATGTGCGGCGAACACTACCGGGAGCACTGCCATGACCACCTTCGACATTTCCTCGCACTCCACCTCCCGCCGCCCCATCACCATCCTGGGGGCGGGCCACATCGGCTTTGCCATGGCGCTCTTGCTGCAGCGGTCGGGCGACTACGACATCCTGGTGGTGGACCGCGACCCGGTGCGGCTGGCCGAGGTGGCAAATTTGGGTATTTCCACCCGATTGGCCACAGACGACGCGAGCCTGCAGGCCGCCATCGACGGCCGTTTTGCCGCGCTGAACGCATTGCCGTTCCACCGCGCCGTGCCCGTGGCCACGTCGTGTGCACGCGCAGGTGTGCATTACTTTGACCTGACCGAGGACGTGGCCAGCACCCAGACCATCCGCACGCTGGCGGCCCATGCCCGCAGCGTGCTGATGCCTCAGTGCGGCCTGGCGCCTGGGTTCATCGGCATTGTGGGCAACGACCTGGCCCGGCGTTTTGACACGCTGCACACGCTGCGCATGCGCGTGGGGGCGCTGCCCCGCTACCCACAGGGTGCCCTGCGTTACAACCTGACCTGGAGTACCGAGGGCCTCATCAACGAGTACTGCAACCCCTGCGAAGCCATTGTGGACGGCGTGCGCACCACGGTGCCCGCGCTGGAGGGGCTGGAAACCTTTGCGCTGGACGGCGTGGAGTACGAGGCCTTCAACACCTCGGGTGGCCTGGGCACGCTGACAGAAACGTTGGCGGGCAAGGCGCGGCAGGTGGACTACCAGTCCATCCGCTACCCTGGCCACAACGCCATCCTCAAGCTGCTGCTCAATGACCTGCGCCTGCGCGACCGGCGCGATCTGCTCAAGGACATTCTGGAAACCGCCATCCCCACCACGGACCAGGACGTGATCGTGGTGTTTGCCTCCGCATCAGGCCTTAAGGGCGGGCGGCTGGTGCAGGACTCGTACTCGGCCCGTATCGTGGGCACGCTGGTGGCTGGGCACACGCTGAGCGCCATCCAGCTCACCACGGCCGCAGGCATCTGCACGGCGCTGGACCTGGTGGCGCAAGGCAAGTTGCCGCAGCAGGGCTTTGTCGGGCAGGAGTCCGTGGCGCTTGCGGACTTTCTGTCCAACCGCTTTGGCTCCGCCTACGCCCGGGAGGGCGAGCTGGTGCT
Source organism: Acidovorax delafieldii (assembly GCF_007993815.1). Taxonomy (GTDB): domain Bacteria; phylum Pseudomonadota; class Gammaproteobacteria; order Burkholderiales; family Burkholderiaceae_C; genus Acidovorax; species Acidovorax delafieldii. The sequence goes on along the minus strand of NZ_VJWE01000012.1, from coordinate 310,621 downwards.
TTGAGGGAGCCTGGGCAAGCCGGGGTTCAGCGCCCCGGCTTCTGGTACATGCCCTCAATGGCTTCGGCAAAGTGCGCCATCAGGTTGTTGCGCTTGAGCTTGAGCGTGGGCGTCATGAATGTGTTTTCAATCGTCCAAGGCGTGAGCGTCAGGTGCACCGTGCGCGGCACGGCATAGCGGGCAAAGCTGGCGGTGTTCTTTTCGATGCGCGCCAGCACAGCACGGTGCACGCTGGGGTGGTTCAGGCTGTCAGCGGCCTGGGGGTTCAGGCCCAGGTCGGCCGCCAGGCGCTGCCACTCGCCCGGGTTCAGCACGGCCACACAGGCGATGAAGGGGCGGTTTTCGCCCACCACAAACGCCTGCTCCAGCAGCGGGTCGGCCAGCAGGGCCAGTTCCAGGTCGCCCGGCGGGATCTTTTCGCCGGTGGATGTGACGATGATTTCCTTGATGCGGCCCTTGATGTAGATGCGGCCATTCACGATGTCGGCCTGGTCGCCGGTGCCCAGCCAGCCGTCGGTGCTCAGGATGCGTGCGGTGTCTTCGGGGCGCTTCCAGTAGCCCTTCATCACGATGGGGCCGCGCACCTGCAGCTCGTGGTTGTCGCCGATACGCACTTCGACGCCGGGCAGGGCCTTGCCCACGCAGGCGGGGTCGTTGTCGTCCAGTGCGTTGACCGACACCACCGGTGCGGTCTCGGTCATGCCGTAGCCCTGGATCAGCGGCAGCCCCAGGCCCAGAAAACACTTGGCAATGGTGGGCGACAGCGGTGCGCCGCCACTCACCGCCACCCGCACGCGGCCGCCAAACTGGGCCAACAAAGGCTTGGCCACCAGGGCCTGCAGCACGGGCCAGGGCAAGGCGGCCATCCAGCCTGCGGCCTGGCCTTCGCTGGCTGCCGGGGCGGGCAGGCCTTGCACGGCACAGAAGCGGGCCCAGCCTTTGTTCTGCGCGGCTTCGTACAGCTGCATCTTCCAGGGCGTGGGCGAGAGTTTTTCGAGGAGCTTGGCGTGGATGCGCTCGTAGATGCGCGGCACCGACACCAGCACGGTGGGGCGTATGGTTTTCAGGTCTTCCGCCAGCTGGGCCACCGAGCGGGCATAGGCCACGCAACTGCCCGCCGCAATCGGCAGGTAGTAGCCGCCCGTGCGCTCAAAGGTGTGCGACAGCGGCAGGAACGACAGGAACACGTCGTCCACTGTGGGTGCAATGCGCTCCAGCACGGCCTTCACATCGCTGACCACGTTGCGGTGGGTCAGCATCACGCCCTTGGGTTTGCCGGTGGTGCCGGAGGTGTAGACGATGGCCGCCAGGTCATCGGCCTGCGGGCCTGTGGCCGCGGTGGACGCGTCCGTTTGTGCCGCGCCCGTCAGCCATTGCGCGAGCGAGCCCACGGCCGGGCTGTCGCCCGACGCCGGGGTGGCCTTGAACGCGTCGTCGTCATCAGTGATCACCACGGCGCGCAGGGCCGGGAAGGGCGTGCCCACGGCGCGGATCTTTTCCCATTGCTCGGCCTGGCTCACGATCAGCATCGATGCCTCGCAGTCCCCCAGGATGTAGGCGATGCTGCCGGGGTTGTCGATTGCGTGCAGAGGCACAGGCACTCCGCCGACGGCCAGCGTGGCCTGGTCTGCGCACATGGCATTGAGGCCGTTGGGCAGCAAGATGGCCACGCGGGCTGCCGGGGGCAACTGCATGGCGGCCAGGGCCTGGGCCCACGTGCTCACGCGCTCTGCGGTTTGTGCCCAGGTCAGGCTGCCCCATGCCTGGCGGGCGGGATCAAAAGCCCGGTAGGCCTCGGCATGGGGGGTACGCGCGGCGCGGTAGGCCAGGAGCTGGGGCAGCGTTTGCACGCTGGCGATATCGGCGGGGGTAGAAGTCATCAAACTCGGCGGTAGAGGCTGCGGTGGCGAGCGGCGCCACGGCCTCGGTGGAAACCCGAAGGATGATAACGAGCGAAGCCGTGGCCGGGCTGCGAGCGATCACCCCATGTGTTGCAAATGGTGCGTTCCTGTTTGCGGAATGATCGCGGACACGTGGGTACGGTTCAGCACGGCCCGCAGCACCTCAGGTTGCCGCTTCCAGCCCTTGCGCAAAATGCGCCTGCATAGCCTTGACCGTGGCCTTGGCGTCACGCGCCACCATCGCGGCCAGGATGGCACGGTGTTCGCTCAATGAATCTTCAATGCGCCCTTGCTTGAACAGCGAGTTGTGGCGGTTGAGCTTCATCACCTTGCGCAGATCCGCCACCATCTGGCTGCGCCAGCGGTTGTCGGCCATCTCCAGCAGGTGCATGTGAAAGCGTTCGTTGACGGCGAAGAATTTTTCGCGATCAGCCACGGCGGCTTCCAGCTCGGCGTGCAGGTCCTGCAGCGTTTTCAACTGCGCCTCGGTGGCGTGTTCGGCCACCACACCGGCGGCGTCGCTCTCGAGCAGGCTGAGCAGGTGGTACACGTCGCGCAGGTCTTTTTCGCTCATCTCCGTCACATAGGCGCCACGCCGCACCTTCATCGTGACCAGGCCTTCAGCGGCCAGCACCTTCAGCGCCTCGCGCAGGGGGGTGCGGCTGATGCCGAATTCCTCGGCAATCTTGAGTTCGTCAATCCAGCTGCCCGGCTCCAGTTCGCGCCGGAAGATGCGCTGGCGCAATTGCTCGGCCACTTCTTCGTAGAGCGCGCGGGGAGTAAGGGTGAGGGCAGACATGGGGTGGATTGTAAGCTGGGCGGAATATTTTGAATCAATAATTATGAATGATGTAAACTCGCCGCCACACCACTGCACCTGTGCGGTCACCGCCTGTGCGCTGTGTTGGACGCCCCAACGCCATCTTCGGAGTAGCTTTTGCCATGAGTGACAACCCCACCAACAACGCCCCAGAGTTCGCCGCGTCTTCGCTGGAAGCCTGGGCCAAGGCCGCAGCCAAGTCGGCGCCGGGGGGCGATGTCAGCGCCCTCAACTGGGTCACGCCCGATGGCATCACCGTCAAGCCGCTGTACACCGCCGAAGACACGGCCAGCCTGCCGTACGCCAACACGCTGCCGGGTTTTGAACCCTACCTGCGCGGCCCCCAGGCCACCATGTATGCGGTGCGGCCCTGGACGATCCGCCAGTACGCGGGCTTTTCCACTGCTGAAGAATCCAACGCCTTCTACCGCAAGGCGCTGGCCGCTGGCGGGCAGGGCGTGAGTGTGGCGTTCGACCTGGCCACCCACCGGGGTTACGACAGCGACCACCCTCGTGTGACGGGCGACGTGGGCAAGGCCGGGGTGGCGATCGACTCGGTCGAGGACATGAAGATCCTGTTCGACCAGATCCCGCTGGACAAGGTCAGCGTATCGATGACCATGAACGGCGCCGTGTTGCCCGTGCTGGCGGGCTATGTGGTGGCGGCAGAAGAGCAGGGCGTCTCGCAAGACAAGCTCTCCGGAACCATTCAGAACGACATTCTGAAAGAGTTCATGGTGCGCAACACCTACATCTACCCGCCCAAGCCGTCGATGAAGATCATTGGCGACATCATCGAGTACACGGCCAAGAACATGCCGAAGTTCAACTCGATCTCGATCAGCGGCTACCACATGCAAGAAGCCGGGGCCAACCAGGCACTGGAGCTGGCCTTCACCCTGGCCGACGGCAAGGAGTATGTGAAGACTGCCATCGCCAAGGGCATGGACGTGGACGAGTTCGCCGGGCGCCTGTCGTTCTTCTGGGCGATTGGCATGAACTTCTATCTCGAAGTCGCCAAGATGCGCGCCGCGCGCCTGCTGTGGTGCCGCATCATGAAGGCCACGGGGGCCAAGAACCCCAAGAGCCTCATGCTGCGCACGCACTGCCAGACCTCGGGCTGGAGCCTCACCGAGCAGGACCCCTACAACAACGTGGTGCGCACCACCATCGAGGCCATGGCGGCCGTGTTTGGCGGCACCCAAAGCCTGCACACCAACAGCTTTGACGAAGCCATTGCGCTGCCCACCGAGTTCAGCGCCCGCATTGCGCGCAACACGCAGCTCATCATCCAGGAAGAGACCCACATCACCAACGTGATCGACCCCTGGGCTGGCAGCTACATGATGGAAAAGCTGACCCAGGACATGGCCGACGCGGCCTGGAAGATCATCGAAGAGGTCGAGGCCATGGGTGGCATGACCCAGGCCGTGGACAGCGGCTGGGCCAAGCTCAAGATCGAAGCTGCTGCCGCCGAGAAGCAGGCGCGCATCGACAGTGGCAAGGACGTGATCGTGGGCGTCAACAAGTACAAGCTGGCGAAGGAAGACCCGGTCGACATCCTGCAGATCGACAACATGAAGGTGCGCGACGGCCAGATCGCTCGCCTGCAAAAGATCCGTGCAACGCGCGATGCCGCCAAGGTGCAGGCAGCGCTGGATGCGCTGACCGCCGCCGCAGAGAGTGGCGAGGGCAACCTGCTCGATTTGTCCATCCAGGCAGTGCGCCTGCGTGCCACTGTGGGCGAGATCAGCGATGCGCTGGAGAAGGTTTTTGGGCGCCACCGCGCCGATACGCAAAAGGTGACCGGTGTGTACGCAGCAGCCTATGACTCGGCCGAAGGCTGGGACAAACTCAAGACCGAAATCAACGCCTTTGCCGAAGAACAAGGCCGCCGCCCCCGCGTGATGATCGCCAAACTGGGCCAGGACGGCCACGACCGTGGCGCCAAGGTGGTGGCCACCGCCTTTGCCGACCTGGGCTTTGACGTGGACATGGGCCCGCTCTTCCAGACCCCCGAGGAATGCGCCCGCCAGGCCATCGAAAACGACGTGCACGCCGTGGGCGTGAGCACGCTGGCTGCGGGCCACAAAACACTGGTGCCCGCCATCATCCAGTCGCTCAAGGACCAGGGTGCGGACGACATCATCGTGTTTGTGGGCGGGGTGATCCCAGCACAGGACTATGACTTCCTGTATGAGTCGGGTGTCAAGGGCGTGTACGGCCCCGGCACACCCATTCCCGCCAGCGCCAAGGATGTGTTGGAGCAGATTCGCAAGGCGGTGGCGTGACACCTGCGGCGCTTCTTGATGGGGTGGTGCAGGGCACGGCGGCGGTGCAACGCAGGGCCATGTCCAAAGCCATCACGCTGCTCGAATCGACGCGGGTGGACCACCGCGCCCAGGCCGACGAGCTGCTGACCCAGCTGCTCCCGCACACCGGCAAGGCCTTCCGCCTGGGTATCAGCGGCGTGCCCGGCGTGGGCAAATCCACCTTCATCGAAGCCTTGGGCCTGTACCTCATCGGCCAAGGCCACCGCGTGGCCGTGCTCACCATCGACCCGTCCAGCACCGTATCGGGCGGTTCCATCCTGGGCGACAAGACGCGCATGGAACATCTCTCCGTGCACGAAAAGGCCTACATCCGCCCCAGCCCCTCCAGCGGCACGCTGGGCGGCGTGGCCGAGAAGACCCGCGAAGCCATGCTGGTCTGCGAGGCCGCAGGCTACGACGTGGTGATCGTCGAAACCGTGGGCGTGGGCCAGAGCGAGATCGCGGTGGCAGGCATGACGGACATGTTTGTGCTGATGCAGCTGCCCAACGCGGGCGACGACCTGCAGGCCATCAAGAAGGGCGTGATGGAGATTGCCGATCTGGTGGTCATCAACAAGGCCGACATCGACAAGAACGCCGCCACGCGTGCCGAGGCGCAGATCACGTCGAGCCTACGCCTACTGAGCCAGCACGGCAACCCCGAGAACGCGCACCACGACGAAACGCTGTGGCACCCCAAAGTCGTGCAGATCAGCGCGCTGCTGGGGCAGGGCGTGGACTGCTTCTGGGCCGCCGTGACGCAGTTCCGCCAGCTGCAAACCGCCAATGGCCGTATCGGCACACGGCGCGAAAAGCAGGCGCTGGCCTGGATGTGGGAGCGTATCGACGCGGGCCTCAAGCTCGCGTTTCGCCAGCACCCGCAGGTGCGCGAGCTGCTGCCCCAGATGCAGGCCGATGTGGCCGCGGGGCGCATTGCGGCATCCACTGCAGCACGAAATCTGCTCCAAGCGCAATCAAATCATGCGCTGGCAGCTATCAAATAAATAGTAGACACCAACCCATTCACCAAAGGACGACCATGCAAGACATCCTGGATCAACTGGAGAAAAAGCGTGCGCTGGCACGCCTGGGCGGCGGGCAAAAGCGCATTGATGCGCAGCACGCCAAGGGCAAGCTCACCGCGCGCGAGCGCATCGAGCTGCTGCTGGACGACGGCACGTTCGAGGAATGGGACATGTTCGTCGAGCACCGCTGCACCGACTTTGGCATGGAGGACAACAAGATCCCCGGCGACGGTGTGGTGACGGGCTACGGCATGATCAACGGCCGCCTCGTGTTCGTGTTCAGCCAGGACTTCACGGTGTTTGGTGGTGCGCTGTCTGAAACCCATGCCGAGAAGATCTGCAAGGTGATGGACCAGGCCATGAAGGTTGGTGCGCCGGTTATCGGCCTGAACGACTCGGGCGGTGCGCGCATCCAGGAAGGCGTCGCGTCCCTGGGCGGTTATGCCGACGTGTTCCAGAAGAACGTGCTGGCCAGCGGCGTGATTCCGCAGATCAGCATGATCATGGGCCCCAGCGCCGGTGGCGCCGTGTACTCGCCCGCCATGACGGACTTCATCTTCATGGTCAAGGATTCGAGCTACATGTTCGTGACCGGCCCCGAAGTGGTCAAGACCGTGACGCACGAAGAAGTCACGGCCGAAGAGCTGGGCGGCGCCGTGACGCACACCACCAAGAGTGGTGTGGCCGACATGGCGTTTGAGAATGACGTGGAGGCGCTGATGATGCTGCGCCGCCTGTACAACTACCTGCCGCTCAACAACCGCGAGAAGGCCCCGGTGCGCCCCAGCAACGACCCGGCCGACCGCATGGATCTGAGCCTGGACACCCTGGTGCCCGAGAACCCCAACAAGCCCTACGACATGAAGGAGCTGATCCTCAAGACGGTGGACGATGGGGACTTTTTCGAGCTGCAGCCCGAGTACGCCAAGAACATCCTCATCGGTTTTGCCCGCATGGAAGGCCAGACCGTGGGCATCGTGGCCAATCAGCCGCTGGTGCTGGCCGGTTGCCTGGACATTAAGTCGAGCATCAAGGCCGCGCGCTTTGTGCGCTTTTGCGATGCGTTCAACATCCCGGTCGTCACCTTTGTGGACGTGCCCGGCTTCATGCCCGGCACCAGCCAGGAGTACGGCGGCATCATCAAGCACGGTGCCAAGCTGCTCTACGCGTACGCCGAGTGCACGGTGCCCAAGATCACCGTCATCACCCGCAAGGCCTACGGCGGTGCGTACGACGTGATGAGCTCCAAGCACCTGCGCGGCGACGTGAACCTGGCCTGGCCCAACGCCGAGATTGCGGTGATGGGTGCCAAGGGCGCGGTGGAGATCATCTTCCGCGAGGACAAGAACGACCCGGTGAAGCTGGCCGCGCGTGAGGCGGAATACAAGCAGCGTTTTGCCAACCCGTTTGTGGCCGGTGCACGCGGCTTTATCGACGATGTGATCCTGCCGCACGAGACACGCAAGCGCATCTGCCGCTCATTGGTGATGCTGCGCGACAAAAAGCTCGAAAACCCGTGGCGCAAGCACGGCAACATCCCACTGTGAGCGGACAAGGAGCATAAGAACATGTTTACGAAAATCCTGATCGCCAACCGTGGCGAAATCGCCTGCCGCGTCATCGCTACTGCCCGCAAGATGGGCATCAAGACTGTCGCCGTCTACTCCGACGCCGACAAGGAAGCCCGCCACGTCAAGCTGGCCGACGAGGCCGTGCACATTGGCGCGGCGCCCAGCCGCGAGTCCTACCTGCTGGCCGACAAGATCATTGCGGCCTGCAAGCAGACCGGCGCGCAAGCGGTGCACCCCGGCTATGGCTTCCTGTCCGAGAACGAAGCCTTTGCCAAGCGCTGCGAAGACGAGGGCATTGCCTTCATCGGCCCCAAGGCGCATTCGATTGCGGCCATGGGCGACAAGATCGCGTCCAAGAAGCTGGCCAACGAGGCCAAGGTCAACACCATCCCTGGCTACAACGACGCCATCGCGGGCCCTGAGCAGGCGGTGGAGATCGCCAAGGGCATTGGCTACCCCGTGATGATCAAGGCCTCGGCCGGCGGCGGCGGCAAGGGCCTGCGCGTGGCGTTTAACGACAAGGAAGCGTTTGAAGGCTTTGCCAGTTGCCAGAACGAAGCCCGCAACAGCTTTGGCGACGACCGCATCTTCATCGAGAAGTTTGTGCAGGAGCCGCGCCACATCGAGATCCAGGTGCTGGGCGACAGCCATGGCAACGTGATCTACCTGAACGAGCGCGAGTGCTCCATCCAGCGCCGCCACCAGAAGGTGATTGAAGAGGCGCCATCGCCTTTCATCAGCGACGCCACCCGCAAGGCCATGGGCGAGCAGGCGGTGCAACTGGCCAAGGCCGTCAAGTACCAAAGCGCGGGCACGGTGGAGTTCGTGGTCGGCAAGGACCAGGACTTCTACTTCCTGGAGATGAACACCCGCCTGCAGGTGGAGCACCCGGTGACGGAGTGCATCACCGGCCTGGACCTGGTGGAGCTGATGATCCGCGTGGCCGCGGGCGAGAAGCTGCCCCTGACGCAAGCCGATGTGAAGCGCGACGGCTGGGCCATTGAGTGCCGCATCAACGCCGAAGACCCGTTCCGCAATTTCCTGCCGTCCACCGGCCGCCTGGTGCGCTTTCAGCCGCCGGAGGAGTCGATGTTCCAGTCCGATACGACCAAAAAATGGGGCGTGCGGGTGGACACGGGCGTGTACGAGGGCGGCGAGATCCCCATGTACTACGACTCGATGATCGCCAAGCTCATCGTGCACGGCACGGACCGCAACGATGCGATTGCCAAGATGCGCGCGGCGCTGAACGGCTTTGTGATTCGCGGTATCAGCAGCAACATCCCGTTCCAGGCCGCGCTGCTGGCGCACCCCAAGTTCGTGACGGGCGACTTCAACACCGGCTTCATCGCTGAGAACTACGGCAAGGGCTTCCACGCCGAAGATGTGCCGCACAGCGACCCGCTGTTCCTGGTGGCGCTGGCCGCGTTCATGAACCGCCGCTACCGTGCACGCGCCTCCGGCATCAGCGGCCAACTGGCCGGCCACGAGGTGAAGGTGGGCGAGCAGTTTGTGGTGGTCACGCTGGGCGCCGAAGGGCAGAACCAGCACCACGAGGTGACGGTATCCGACTTTGAAGACAAATCGGGCTCCAGCGCAATCAGCGTGGGCGGTAATAGCTATCAGATCAGTAGCACCGCCACGCTGGGCCAGATCCGCGTGCAAGGCGCATGCAACGGCCAGGGCTTCACGGCCCAGGTGGAACGCGGCGTGGGCAAGAACCCGCTGGCGCTGCGCCTTGCGCACAACGGCACGCAGATCGATGCGCTGGTGCTGTCGCCGCTGGGTGCCAAGCTGCACAAGCTGATGCCCTTCAAGGCGCCGCCAGATCTGTCCAAGTTCCTGCTCTCGCCCATGCCCGGCCTGCTGGTCGATGTGGCGGTGCAGCCCGGCCAGAAGGTGCAGGCCGGTGAAAAGCTGGCGGTGATCGAAGCCATGAAGATGGAGAACATCCTCTTTGCCGCCCAAGATGGTGTGGTGGGCAAGATCACGGCGGGCAAGGGTGAGTCGCTGGCGGTGGACCAGGTGATCCTGGAATTCCAATGATCCCAAGGGTCCCACAACCCATCCAGAGGGGCCTTGCGCCCCTTTTTTAGTCTTTTTGGCCGCTAGCGCTAGAAGAATATGCGCTGGTAGCTATCAAATCAGGAGTAATCATGAGCACAACCCCACGCCCCTTCAAGGTCCTGGGCATCCAGCAGGTGGCCATTGGCGGCACCGACAAGCAGCGGATGAAGACGCTGTGGGTGGACATGCTGGGCCTCGAACAGACCGGCACTTTCCAGAGCGAGCGCGAAAACGTCGATGAAGACATCCTGGCCATGGGCAAAGGCGCCTTCAAGGTGGAGGTGGACATCATGCAGCCGCTGGACATCGACAAGAAGCCCGCCGTGCACACCACGCCGCTCAACCACATCGGCCTGTGGATCGATGACTTGCCCAAGGCGGTTGAATGGCTCACGGCCAAAGGCGTGCGCTTTGCGCCCGGCGGCATCCGCAAGGGGGCGGCGGGCTACGACATCACGTTTTTGCACCCCAAGAGCAATGACGAGTTTCCGATTGCCGGTGAGGGCGTGCTGATCGAGCTGGTGCAAGCCCCGGCGGATGTGATTGCGGCGCTGGGCTGAACGGCGCGATCACCAACTCCCGTGCATTCCGTGTTTTCTCTGCAGCGTGCGCTTCGGGTCGGCACCAGGGTGTGTGGCGCGCTCGTGGTGGCGCTGGCAGGGCAAGGGGCCGGAGCCGCAGGTGGCACCGGCGCCTATCCGCTCGATTGGGGCAGGGCGGGGGAAACCTTGCAGTACCGGTCTTGCGGCTGCGCAGACCGCTGCTGGGTGGCGGAAGTGAAACACCAGCGGTCTCGCAAGACGCTGGCCACGCTGCGTTGCGACTGCGAACGCCTGTTCGCCCGGGTCGGCACCAGCGGCCCGGAGGTAGAGCGCAGCCCCACATGCTCTGCAATGGATGATGGGGGCAACAAACCCCGCGCCATCCGCGAGGCGCTGGAGCAGATGCTGGGGCGCTGAACCGCGCGGCGTCCATGACCGGGCACGTCATGGTCGCCAGCCCCGACGGGGGCTACAACAGCGGCACCTTGTCTTTGGTGTCGCCTGCCCATGCAAAAAATTGCTTCTCTGGCCCTGCTGCTCGCAGGTGCCATCCATCTGATTCCATTGCTCGGCGTGCTCGGCGCAGCGCCACTGGCCAGCCTCTACGGCACAACCCCTTCTGATCCGAACACCCTCATCCTGTTGCGCCACCGTGCCGTGCTGTTTGGCATTGTGGGTGGCATCTGCCTGGGGGCGGCGTTCAAGCCTGCCTACCAGTGGCTGGGGCTGACTGTGGGCGTGGTCAGTGTTCTCTCGTTCCTGCTGCTGGCGTGGTCCACCGGCGGCTTCAACACACATTTGCAGCGCGTTGTGGTGGCTGACGGGCTGGCGTTGGTGTGCCTGGTTGCGGGCGCGGTGGCCAGAGCGCGGTCCGAGCGGGCCGCAGCCCGCATCTAACTTGGTCTAACTTCGGGCCGCGCAAGCGGGCCCCTGCTGCAAGATGAAAGCCAAAGCCGCCCGTTGGAAGCATGTTGTGCGGGCGGTTTTTGTCGCTGCTTTAACGTGCGCTCTACAGCGGCCAACGGCCGCTTTTTTCTGCGTTTTTGTCCGGAAAGATCGGGGCAGTTGTGGGCCTAGAAACAGTGGCACCTTTTGTGACCATGTTGAAGGTAATTGCACCAAAATCTCCTTCAAAATCATGGTGATAGCGACGCAGGGCGGCTCTTTGGAGCACCGTGATGTGGCGCTTTGTGTGATCACTGATGCAATCTCTGGTGCTTGCAGCAGCAGGCTCTCGAAAGGAATCCACCCATGGCCAATGCAACCCTCTCCGCCCCCCAGCCCATCCAGATTCATCGCCCCGTCCCTGCGCCGGCCGTGCAGGGTGAGTGGTCGGTCGAGGCCATCCAGTCGCTGCTCGATAAGCCCTTGATGGACCTGCTGTTTGAAGCGCAAACCGTGCACCGCCAGCACTGGCCCGCAGGCGACATCGAACTGGCCACGCTGCTGTCAGTGAAAACTGGCGGCTGCCCTGAAAACTGTGGCTACTGCCCGCAGGCGGCCGAGTTCGACACGGGCGTGAAAGCCGAAAAACTCATGGAAGTGGAGGAGGTGGTGCGTGCCGCCCAGGCCGCCAAGGACGCTGGCGCCACACGCTTTTGCATGGGTGCGGCCTGGCGTGCGCCCAAGGACCGCGACATTGAAAAAGTTAGCGCGCTGATTGGTGCGGTGAAGGGCCTGGGCTTGCAGACCTGCGCCACGCTGGGGATGCTCGAATCGCACCAAGCGCAGGCGCTCAAAGACGCAGGGCTGGACTACTACAACCACAACCTGGACACCGCGCCCGAGTACTACACCGACGTGGTGAGCACCCGCGCTTACCAGGACCGGCTGGACACGCTGCAGAACGTGCGCAACGCGGGCATCAGCGTGTGCTGCGGTGGCATTGTGGGCATGGGCGAGGCGCCGGTGCACCGTGCGGGCCTGATTGCGCAGCTGGCCAACCTGCAGCCGTACCCTGAGTCGGTGCCCATCAACAGCCTAGTGCGCGTACCCGGCACACCGCTGGCCGACAGCGAACCCATCGGCCCATTTGACTTCGTGCGCGTGATTGCCGTGGCCCGCATCACCATGCCCAAGGCGCGCGTGCGCCTGTCGGCCGGGCGGCAGCAACTGGGCGATGCCGTGCAGGCTCTGTGCTTCATGGCCGGGGCCAATTCCATCTTTTACGGCGACAAGCTGCTGGTGACGGGCAACCCCGATGTGGATGCCGATGTGCAACTGCTGGCCAAGCTGGGGCTGAATGGGCACCGCACAACGACCACCACCCTGGACGGGCACAGCCACAGCGCTTGAGGCCCCCCCCGCGCAGGGCACAGCCACTCAGAGCGGCTCTTCGCGCGAAGTCAGTTCGATGCGTTCCATGGGCAGATCGGCGGCCAGGCGGTCCACCTCGGCCAGCCGCGCAGGTTCGGCGTCGGCAAACTGTTGGGCGATGCGCCGGAACTCCTCGGACAAGGTCAGGAAGGCATCGACCATGTCGGGGTCGAAGTGGCTGCCCCGGCCGTCGCGGATGATCTCTACCGCCTGCTCGTGGGAGTAGGCGGGCTTGTAGACGCGTTCGGAGATCAGTGCGTCATACACATCGGCCACTGCCATCAGCCGCGCAGACAGCGGGATGGTGTTGCCCAGCAGGCCCTCGGGGTAGCCTGAGCCGTCCCATTTCTCCTGGTGGCTGTAGGCGATCTCCTTGGCATACCGGAAAAACGGGTTGTCCAGCGTGGTGCCCGTCTCGGCCGCGATGATGGCGTCGCGCCCCAGGGTGGTGTGCGTCTTCATGATCTCGAACTCTTCCGGCGTGAGCTTGCCGGGCTTGAGCAGGATGCGGTCGGGGATGCCCACCTTGCCAATGTCGTGCAGCGGGGCGGACTTGAAGATGGTCTCGATGGCGTCGTCGGTCAGCTCTTCCTTGAAGCGCGGGTGGTTCTGCAGGTGGCGGGCCAGCGTCTCCATGTAGTGCTGTGTGCGCCGGATGTGGTTGCCCGTTTCGTTGTCGCGCGTTTCGGCCAGCGAGGCCATGGCGCGAATGGTGGCGTCCTGCAGCTCGGCCATGGCGCGCGTGCGGTTGGCCACCTCTTGCTCCAGAAAATGGTTGTGCTGAGCCAGAAAGTCGCGCGCGCGCTTGAGCTGCAGGTGGTTGCGCACCCGTGCCATCACGATGGCGGGGTTGATGGGCTTGGTGATGTAGTCCACCGCGCCCAGCTCCAGGCCAATGCTCTCGTCCTCGGCCGCGCTCATGGCGGTGAGGAAGATCACGGGAATGTCTTCGGTGTCGGGATTGAACTGCAGGCGGCGCAGCACCTCGTAACCGTCCATGTCCGGCATCATGATGTCCAGCAGGATCAGGTCGGGCTTGCTGTCGCCCGCCACGATCTGCAGCGCACGCTCGCCACTGGGCGCGAGCTTGACCTTGTAGTCGGTGCGCAGGAGGTCGCTCATCAGCGAGAGGTTGTCTGGCGTGTCGTCTACGACCAGCACCGTGCATTTGCCGCTGGGTGCGAATGGGCTATTCATGAACCGGGTCCTCCTTGTAATCATGGTGTGCGATGGGGGCCTGCCGCAGTATGGCCAGTGCCTCCACAAAGTCGTAGCTATCCAGCGACCGCTTCATCTGGCCATACGCGGGCCCGAGCAGGGCTTGCAGCGCGGGCGCGGAGTCCTTGAAGATTTCGATGGCGTCGGAATCGTCGTCGGACAGCAAGGCGTCGAGCTGCGCCACCAGCGCACGCGCAGCGGATGCGTCGATCTGCAGGGCCGAACCAGTGTCCGCGTCCGCAACTTCCTCTGCGGGCAGGGCTTGTTGCAGCGCCATGACCAGCGCCCGGCATGCTGCTTCCACGGGCTGCAACAGTGGCTCCATCAGTTCGGGTGATGCCTTCTGCGCGATGGCTTCTTCTACCCGTTGCGCCAGGGCGGCGAGGGCAGTGGCGCCGATGGTGCCGGCTGTGCCTTTGAGTGTGTGCATGGCGCGCTGGGCTTCGTCGTGCTGCCCGGCGGCCAGGGCCGTGCGCGTGGCCTGTACGGCATGTGCTTGCCCCGCCACAAACTTGCGCAGCAGGCCTTCGTAGGCGGGGCGTTTGTCCAGCACGCGCCGCAGGCCGGCGGTCACGTCGAGCCCTGGGATGTGCCGCAATGCGTCATCGGCAGAAGGCGCGGGGGCAGGGTGGGGTCGTGCTTGCGTGTTATCGGCGTCACCCGCTGGCTGCCCTTGAAGTTCGCTGTTTAAGCGGTCTGTTTCATTCGCGCCGGTACCCCGTGGGGCAATCCATTGCAGCAGGGCAGCAAACAGTTCGTCCGGGTCGATGGGTTTGGCCAAGTGGCCGTTCATGCCCGCCTCCAGGCACAGGTCGCGGTCGCGGCTCATGGCGTTGGCTGTCATGGCCAGCACGGGCAACTGGGCCCAGGCGGGGTTCTGGCGCAAGTGCCGGGTGGCGGTCAGGCCGTCCATCACGGGCATTTGCATGTCCATCAGCACCAGGTCGTAGAAGCCTTGGGCGAGCATGTCCAGCGCCACCTGCCCGTTCTGGGCCACATCCACGACCAGGCCCGCGCCGCTCAGCAGCTCGGCACCCACTTGCTGGTTCAGGTCGTTGTCGTCCACCAGCAGCACCCGTGCTCCAGCAATGGCAGAAAGGTGGGCAGCGCGCCGAGGTGCCTGTGCGGCACGCCCGTCGGACGACCGGGCCTGCCCACCCAGCGCCTGCATGGCGGTATCAAACAGTTGCGAGGGGCTGACGGGCTTGGACAGCATGAGCGACAGCCCGGCGCGTTCCAGCTCGCTTTGCACGTCGTCGCGGCCTGCAGCGGTCACGATGACCGTGTGGGGTGGCTGCTGCAGCTGGGCGAGTGCGCGGTGGGTGTCAAACCCGTCCATGCCGGGCATCTTCCAGTCCACGAACGCGATCTCGCAAGGGCGGCCGGCCTGTTCCGCAACGCGGGCCTGGGCCACCGCCTCCTCACCGGAAGAGGCCGTGGTGACCGTAAAGCTCATGCGGGCCAGCATCTCGCCCAGGATGTGCCGGGCCTGCTCGCTGTCGTCCACCACCAGCACATGCCGCCCGCGCAGGTCGGGCGTGGGCAGCAGGGGCGCATGGCTTGGGTTGCCCAGCCCCAGACGGGCGGTAAACCAGAACGTGCTGCCCGCCCCCGGCTGGCTTTGCACGCCCACTTCGCCCCCCATCAGCCCGGCCAGCTTCTTGGAGATGGCCAACCCCAAGCCGGTGCCGCCGTATTTGCGCGTGGTGGAGGTGTCGGCCTGCTCGAACGACCGGAACAGCCGCGACTGCTGTTCGGGCGTCAGGCCGATGCCGGTGTCCTGCACCTCAAAGCGCAGCAGCACCCCTGTGTCATCGCGCGACGTTTCGGTGACGCGCACGATGATTTCTCCCGTGTCGGTGAACTTGACCGCGTTGTTGGCGTAGTTCACCAGGATCTGCCCCAGGCGCAGCGGATCGCCGCGCAGGTCATCGGGCAGGGCAGGGTCCACATCGAACAGCAGTTCCAGGCCCTTGTGGGCGCATTTGTCGCTGACCAGGTTGGCCACGTTGTCCAGCACGCCGCGCAGGTCAAAGTCCACCACTTCCACTTCGAGCTTGCCTGCTTCGATCTTGCTGAAGTCCAGGATGTCGTTGATCAGACCCAGCAAGTGCTGGCCGGAGCGCTGGATCTTTTCGACGTAGTCGCGCTGGCGCGGCGTGAGGTCTGTGCCCAGGGCCAGGTGGCTCATGCCGATCACTGCGTTCATCGGGGTGCGGATCTCGTGGCTCATGTTGGCCAGGAAGTCCGACTTCATCTGGGAGGCGTCCTCCGCGCGGGCGCGGGCGATCTCCAGCTCGTCCTCGTGTTCGCGCAGGGCCGCGTTGACCTTTTGCAGCTCCACCGTGCGCTCCGCCACACGCGCCTCCAGCACCTCCTCGTTGCGTTTGAGGGCATCGACCAGCTCGTTCTGCGCCGCCATGGCCTGGGCCGTGGCCTTTTCGCGCTGCAAGAACTGCCGTGCCATGGCAAAGGCCAGCAAAAACGTGAGCAGCGCCTGAAACGCGGTGAGCCCGGTGGTCAGCAAGGTCTGGTGCTTGACCTCGGCGTTGCGGGAGTCGCCCAGCAGGGCCGACACGCGCGAAGCGCTGAGCGACAGCTCTTGCACCGTCTCGCGCAGCCCATCCAGCTCAATGCGCAGGCGCCGCATGTTGGTCTGGCTGGAGGTGGCGTCCACACTGGCGCCAAAGTAGCTGTCGCCTGCTGCCACAAACCGCTGCAGGGCGGCCAGCGCAGTGCTGTAGATGGGCTCGTCCTGCATCAGCGTGCGCGAGGTACCGCTTTCCAGCGCGCTGAACCGGCTCAGGAACAGGTCGTAGCGCAGCTCCAGCTTGTCCGTGGTGATGCTGGTGGGGTCCAGCTCGAACTGGTGCAGCGCGTGGTCGAGCTTTTCATACTCCACATTGAGCTGCAAGAACGACCACAGCGCATTCACATCACCGCGCCGCATCACGGCTTCAACGCTGCGGTACTGGCTGTATTGCACAGCCGCAATGGCCACATAGGCCAACACCAGCCCCGCAATGATGAGCCTCAGAATGTGTTGGCTGCGCAGCATACGGGTGGGCCGGGGCGGGGAGGGCGACTACCGGATGTGCAGTGCGTTGAGCTGCCAGGCCGCCCGGTTGTAGTACAGCTCGCTGCGCAACTCGGCCTTGGTATCGAACGGGTACACGATGAACAGCGGGCCTTTTTCGCGGATGGGCATGGGCCTGTTGTTCATCAGGCGCGCCACGATCACGTCGTGCTTGGTGGCGTCGTCTGCCGGGATCTCGGTCTTGTAGTCATTGAGTGCCACTGCCGTGATCTTGGTGCCCTTGGCGCCCACCGCAGCCAGCACATCGCGGAGCAAGGGGCCTGTGAAAGTGACGGCGCTGGGGTACCAGGGGGTCTGGGTGGAGAAGCTGTGCTGCGGCAGCTTCTCCAGCATCTTCATGTCGAACTGCGCCTGCGGGCCCCGGTTAGTCTGCGTGATGGCGCCGTCGATGGTGAGGACGACAGGGCCGGTGGGCGGCTCCAGTGCCTGCGCGTTGCTCGCGGCCAGCAATGCCGCGCCGATGACCCATGCGGCCCATGCCTTGGACAACACCCGTTCCAACCCATGACGACGATGAGATTGCATGGACACCCCCTCCTGTTTTGGTAACAGTCTCGCGGATAGATGCCCAAAATGTAAACCGATTTATCACCATCGGTTTGACGGATGGCCTGCCGGGGTGTCGAGCGTGCGACGGCAGCGGACGGGTGGCGGGGCTGCGGCGTCAGGCTGCGGCGGGGGCGCTGGCGGCGGCCATGGTGTCCCAGGCCTTCAGGGCCTCGGCCGTGTACATGAGTGCCGGGCCGCCGCCCATGTAAACGCACACGGCCAACATTTCTTCCAGCTCTGCGCGGGTTGCACCGAGCTTTTGCAGTGCCTTGACATGAAAACCGATGCACCCGGAGCAGCGCTGGGTGACTCCGATGGCCAGGGCAATCAGCTCCTTGTGCTTGCTGGTCAACGCCCCTTCCGCCATAGAGGCCTGCGCAAGCTGCGCAAAGCCCCGCATGGCGTCAGGCTGTGCCTTGCGGAAGGTGGCCAGGCTTTCGTTGATGCCCTGGATCAGGCTCGTGTGGTCGAACGTACTCATGGAATGGTTCCTTGCTGGGGCCTTGAGGGCACCGGCCTCTGCGTGTGCCGGCGCCTGCCGGCGGTTTACTTCTTCATGGGACAGGTGTTGATGCCAAGCAGCGTGTAAGCCGGGCAGAAGCGGAACAGGCCGGTGGCCAGTGGCACCGCGCCCAGCCATCCCCACCAGCCCACCGTGCCGGTGGCGGCCAGTGCAATCAAGACCAGGCCTGCCAAGACGCGCAGCACGCGGTCCACGGTTCCTACGTTGATGTTCATGATGATTTCCTTGCTCTGAGGTTGCGGCCCGGGATGGGCCCTGCTTGCACAAGCGCAGCGAACGCGAAATGCGCTCGCTGCACGGTCAGTCGAATGAGGGAGATGCAGGCGCCGCGACAGGCTTGCCTGCAGCCACCCAGGCGTCAAAGCCGCCGGCAATGGACTGCACCTGCAGATAGCCCATGTCCTGCATGGCGCGCGTGGCCAGTGCGGCACGGCCGCTGGTCTTGCAGTACAGCACCACCTTGAGGTCGCGTGCGCTGAGTTCGGGTGTGCTGCTGAGGCGGAACTCCAGCACCCCGCGAGAGGCGTGAATCGCGCCAGGGATGTGTCCTGCTTGGTATTCGTCGGCCTCTCGCACATCGATCAGCACGTCGGCGGTGCGGATGGCTTCGTCTGCCTGGTCCAGTGGGACCTCTTGCACCAGGGCCTTGGCGGCGGTGACGAGATCGTGGGCTGTTTTCATGTCGGCGTTCCTGCGGTGGGTAGGGTGGTGCGGATGCGGCAGCGTGTCACAGCGCGTTGACGGGAATCTTGAGATAGGTCACTCCATTGGCTTCTGGCGGCGGCATTTCACCCGCACGGATGTTGACCTGCACCGAGGGCAGGATGAGCACGGGCATCTCCAGCGTCGCGTCGCGCTGGGTGCGCAGCGCCACAAAGGCTTCCTCGCTCACCCCGTCGTGCACATGGATGTTCTTGGCCCGTTGGTCGGCAACGGTGGTTTGCCACGCCACGGCGCGCCCTGCAGGTGGGTAGTCGTGGCACATGAACAGGCGGGTTTCATCCGGCAGGCTGAGCAACTTGCGCACCGATTGGTACAGCGTGTGGGCATTGCCGCCAGGGAAGTCGCAGCGTGCTGTGCCCACGTCGGGCATGAACAGGGTGTCGCCCACAAACACTGCATCACCGACCTGGTACGCCATACATGCGGGGGTATGGCCGGGCACTGCCACCGCTTGGGCCTCCAGCTGGCCGATGTGGAACACCTCGTTGTTGTGCAGAAGCTGGTCGAACTGGCTGCCATCCGGGCGGAACTCGGGCTCCAAATGAAAGACCTTCTTGAACACGTCCTGCACCTGCGTGATGGACGCGCCAATGGCGATTTTTCCGCCCAGCTTGTCGCGAAGGTAATGTGCTGCCGACAGATGGTCTGCATGGGCATGGGTTTCCAGAATCCATTGCACCGTCAACCCCTGACTTTGCACAAACGCCACGATCTTGTCAGCAGACCGCGTGCGGGTGCGGCCCGACTTCGGGTCGTAGTCCAGCACCGAATCCACCACCGCGCAGTGGCCGCCGGGCTCATCGAACACCACATAGCTCACCGTCCAGGTGGCGTCATCAAAGAAGGCTTCTATCTGGGGCTTCATCGAAGGGCTCCGTGTTTAATTTCGATATTGATAGTTTATTGACAGATAGATTGTTAGTCAATAGAATATCAACATCGAATTTGAAAAGGAGCGCGCCACCATGCACGCAGAAGCACAAATGGACCTGGAAGCCTTGCGCAGGTCCGCCGACAGCGCTTGCCGCTTGATGAAGGTTCTGTCCAACCCCGACCGCCTGCTGCTGCTGTGCCAGCTGACGCAGGGTGAAAAGCGGGTGGGCGAGCTGGAGGAACTGGTGGGCATCTCCCAGCCCACCTTGTCGCAGCAGTTGGGCGTTTTGCGCGAGGAGGGCCTTGTCAACACCCGCCGCGAAGGCAAAAACATCTATTACGAGATC
The DNA here is from genome assembly GCF_007993815.1 of Acidovorax delafieldii. Classification (GTDB taxonomy): domain Bacteria; phylum Pseudomonadota; class Gammaproteobacteria; order Burkholderiales; family Burkholderiaceae_C; genus Acidovorax; species Acidovorax delafieldii. The sequence goes on along the minus strand of NZ_VJWE01000012.1, from coordinate 290,737 downwards.
GCCAGCCCCCAGGCCCTGGCGGTGATGAACGTTCTGTTTGAACAATTTTGTGGCCCCGCCCAGGAGAGCAAACCATGCTGATCGATTGGACCCATTTCACCCCTTGGGCCGCCCTTGCCGGTGGCGTTTTGCTGGGCCTTGCCTCGGCGCTTTTTGTGCTCCTCAACGGGCGCATCCTGGGCATCAGCGGCATTGTGGGTGGGCTGTTGCGTCCCCGCGCGGGTGACATGGGCTGGCGCCTGGCTTTTGTGCTGGGCATGTTGGTGGCGCCTGGCCTTTACTGGCTGGTGCTTGGCCCCACGCAGCCGCGCATTGATGCGAACTGGGGCATGGTGGTGATCGCTGGCCTGTTGGTGGGTGTCGGCACCCGTTACGGATCGGGCTGCACCAGCGGCCACGGCGTGTGCGGACTCTCGCGCATGTCGCCCCGGTCTCTGGTAGCCACCTTGGCCTTCATGGGTGCCGGGTTCGTCACCGTCTTCCTCATCCGGCACGCGCTGGCCTGAACGCATCCCCATTCATCGGAGCATTGATCGCTATGAAAAATCGTATTTCGGAGTTTGTGGTGGGCCTGATTTTTGGCCTGGGTCTGATCGTTTCGGGCATGACCGACCCTGGCAAGGTGCTGGGCTTTCTGGACCTGGCTGGCTTGTGGGACCCATCGCTGGCGTTTGTGATGGGCGGAGCCATTGCGGTGGGCGTCTTTGCGTTCGCCGTGGCCAAGAAACGCACCACCAGTTTCCTGGGAGCTGCCATGCACTTGCCCACGTCGCGCGACATTGATCGCCGTCTGGTGGTCGGGAGCCTCATCTTTGGCGCGGGCTGGGGCATTGCCGGTTTTTGCCCGGGGCCGGCCATCGTTTCGGCGGGTGCGGGCCAGCCCAAAGCCATCGTGTTTGTGATCGCCATGCTGGCAGGCATGTGGCTGTTCGAACTGGCCGAACGCATGTCCCACCGTACCCCATCCACCCAGACCGGAGCCCGCTGATATGCCGCTGCAAATCATTGCCTTGACCCCTGACTTCGCTGTGTCGCCGCAGCTGGCGACCACGGACTTTGCCTCTTTGGTCCAGCAAGGCTTCAAGACCGTCATCAATAACCGGCCAGACGGGGAGGGCGGTGGCGCACAGCCCACCAGCCCTGAAATGGAGCGCGCTGCCACGGTGGCCGGGCTGCACTATGTATATCTGCCGGTGGTCAGCGGCTCTATCACGCCAGAACAGGTGCAGGCCATGCACAAGGTCCTGATCTCTGCCCCCAAGCCCACATTGGCGTTTTGCCGTTCGGGCGCCCGGTCTGCCCAATTGTTTGGGCTGACGCAGAACTTGGACGCTGAAACGTCCTGATCACCCGGGAACCCTCATGAACTTCATTCCCGGCTGGGTCCGCAACTACCAGAAGTCCTGGCTCTCCGGCGACATGGTCGCCGGCGTGATCGTGACGGTGATGCTGATCCCGCAGAGCCTGGCCTACGCGCTGCTGGCGGGCTTGCCACCCGAGGTGGGCTTGTACGCCAGCATTCTGCCGATCATCGCGTATGCCGCGCTGGGGTCCAGCATGACGCTGGCAGTGGGCCCGGTGGCAGTGGCCTCGCTCATGACGGCGAGCGCCCTGCAGCCCCTGGCTGCCGCTGGCTCGCCCGACTACGTGGCGCTGGCCATGTTGCTGTCGCTGCTCTCCGGGGGCATGTTGCTGCTGTTTGGGGTGTTGCGGCTGGGTTTTCTGGCCCATTTTCTGAGCCATCCGGTGATCAGCGGTTTTATCTCTGGCTCGGCTGTGCTCATTGCTGTGGGGCAGGTCAAGCACCTGCTGGGCGTGAAGGCGGGCGGCACCGATGTCTTTGATACCGTGGTTCAGCTGGTCCACGCCGCGCCTGGGACCAACCTTTTAACGCTGGGGATTGGTGCGGGCAGCGTGTTGTTTCTGGTGCTGGCGCGCAAGTCCTTGTCTCCATGGCTGGTCCGCCTGGGTGCCACCCCCCGCCTGGCGGATATCGCATCCAAGCTGGCGCCGATGCTGGCGGTGATGGTGTCCACCGCCTTGGTCGCCGCCATGCGCTGGGACCAGACGGCAGGGGTCAGCATTGTGGGCACGGTGCCCCAAGGCCTGCCGCAGCTCGGGTTGCCGGCGGTTTCGATGGCGTCTGTGGGCTCGCTGTGGTTGCCTGCACTGTTGATCTCACTGGTGGGCTTTGTGGAAAGCGTGTCGGTGGCGCAATCGCTTGCGCTCAAGCGTCAGCAGCGCATTCAGCCCAACCGGGAACTGCTGGGCCTGGGGGCGGCCAACGTTGCCAGCGCGCTGTCGGGTGGTTTCCCCGTCACGGGCGGCTTTGCGCGCTCGGTCGTCAATTTTGCGGCTGGGGCCAACACGCCCCTGGCAGGTGTCATTTCTGCCATGCTGATGGGGGTGGTGATTGCCGCGTTGACGGGGCTGTTTCACTATTTACCCCACGCCGTGTTGGCAGCCACCATCATCGTGGCGGTGGTGTCCCTGATTGACTTAGAGACACTGCGCGAGGCCTGGCATTACGACAAGGCGGATGCCATGGCCCTGCTGGCCACCGCAGGGGGAGTGATCGCTTTGGGCGTGGAAGTCGGCATCCTGATGGGGGTGGCGTTGTCGCTGGGCACTTTGGTGTGGCGCAGCAGCCATCCGCACATTGCGGTCGTGGGGCGCGTGCCAGGCACGGAGCATTTCCGCAACGTCGCCCGCCATGCAGTCACTACCGAACCCGGCCTGATTGCCGTGCGGGTCGACGAAAGCCTGTATTTCGCCAATTCGGACGCGTTGCTCGATAAGGTGGAGTCTCTGGTGGCGGCACAGCCTGACACGCACTATGTGCTGTTGGTGTGCTCGGCCATCAACCAGATCGACACCACAGCCTTGGGTGTGCTCACCGACCTGGAGCGCAGCCTGGCCCAGCGCGGCATGGCATTGCTGCTGGCAGAGGTCAAAGGGCCTGTGCTGGACCGCCTGCAGACCACGCCGCTGGGGCTGCGTTTGGAGGGCAGGGTGTTTCTGAGCACCCATGCAGCGTTCCAATTTGCAAACCGCGAGGCGACTGTCTCGCCCAACCCATCGCCATCGCTGGCTCGATAGCGTGCAGTGGGTGGACGGCGACTGACGGCACGGGTGCATTGAGCCCCATCCACGGCCCTTTTGCGTTTGGACTTTGCCTGTGTTCGCCATCGAACAGACCGTGCCCCGCCTGCTGCTTACATTCCGTCTCACATCCCTGCAGGGTGTGACGTAACGGGGTCGCAAGACGCCGCCGCTCCACGTCCTGTGCACAGGGTCCAGCAGTGGTCGGAACAAAAGGCGTTCTATGCACTTGAATCGAGACAGCCGGCGGCTTGTTGATGCCGAGCGCAGCGCTGCACCCCATGTTCCCCCGGCGCGGTGGCTGTGGTTTGCGACGGCATTTGCCACCCTGTTGGGCAGCGCCAGTACGTGGGCGGCCCGGATGACGCAGCCTCTTGAATCCATCGAAGCGCTCAGTCAGCGGTGGGTGCCTGGCCCTGTGGCATATGCGGTGCTGTCCACCATGGCGGCGCTGCTGGCCATGATCATCGTGGTGATGATGGTGTATGCCACCCGGCATGGAGTGCTCACACTGAACCGCCTGCTAGGGCACCAGCGCCACCCGTACCTGGACATCGATCAGGCAGACTGGCCTCTGATCACGGTGTTCATCGCTGCCCACAACGAAGAACAGGTGATCGCTGGATGCTTGCAGGCCCTGCTGGACACCAATTACCCGCTCGACCGGCTGAAGGTGGTGCCGGTCAACGACCGGTCTACCGATGGCACGCGCGCCATCATCGATGACTGGGTAGGCCGTTACCCTGGGCGAATCGTGCCGTTTCACCGTACCAAGGGCAAGCCAGGCAAGGCGGCAGCGCTCAAGGATGCCCTGCAGCACGCGCAGGGCGACATTGTGATCATCTTCGATGCCGACTATGTGCCCGGCCGTGGGCTGCTAAAGCAGTTGGTAGCGCCATTTTTCGACCCCGAGGTGGGGGCAGTGATGGGCCGCGTGGTGCCGGTCAACACGGGGGTGAACCTGCTCACACGCATGCTGGATCTGGAGCGAAGCGGCGGCTACCAGGTGGACCAGCAGGCTCGTATGAACCTTCGCCTGGTGCCCCAGTACGGCGGCACCGTGGGTGGCGTGCGCTGCTCGGCTGTGGCTGCGGTGGGCGGCTGGCACGACGATACGCTGGCCGAAGACACGGACATTACTTATCGGCTGTTGCTCAACGGCTGGAAGACTGTCTACACCAATAGGTCCGAGTGCTATGAAGAGGTGCCTCAGGACTGGCAGGTGCGCATCAAACAGATCAAGCGCTGGGCCAAGGGGCACAACCAAGTGATGGTGCGTTATGGCTTGCGCTTTGCATTCAGTCCCTACCTGAGCTGGCGAGAACGCCTGGACGGGCTGCTGCTTTTGTGTGTTTTTGTGCTGCCGCCATTGCTGCTGGTGGGTTGGCTGCTGGCGCTGGGCCTGTATTTTTTCAATGCCGGGGACATGCTAACGGGGCTGATCTCCTTGTTTGCGCTCATGGCCTATGGCACGCTGGGTAACTTCGCCGCGTTTTTTGAGATCGCCGTAGCGGTGCTGCTGGACGGCAAACGCAGGCGGTTGCGGCTGCTGCCGCTAAGCCTGCTGGGCTTCGTGATCAGCCTGTTTGCCATATCGTCATCGGTGTGGGGGCAGTTGATGGACAAGCTGCTGCGCCGCGACATGGTGTGGGACAAGACCGTGCGCTACCGGCAACCGAGCGTCGAACAATGAACACCGCCCTGTTCTACCTGGCCTTTGTATTGATCAGCTCGGGATTGATGGTGATTGCCTTTGGTCCCACCTGGCGCGAGTGGCGGCACCCCACCGATACCGAGGCGTTGCAGGTGTTGCCGCACTACACCACCGACATCGACCATTTCGCTGACCGGTTCCGCGCGCTGGTGCAGGCCCACCAGGCGCAAGTGCCGGGTCCTTATGCCAACGAGTTTGATTTTGCGCCGGTGTCACTGGAGGGCGTGAACTGGGCCGGCATGCTGCGGCCACTGGTTTGCCTCGGCTCGGTCAAGCCGCAGACAGCGATCCAATGTGCTGTACCGCTGTTCGTGCATGGTGACTTCGAAGCACCAGCCCGCAGCCGCTTTGTGGGCCTATTGGCGCAGGGCCGTATCCGGCTGGGTGCGGGTAGCGATGTGGGGCAGTGGGCACATGCCGACGCGTCCCTGCATCTGGCTCAGGGCTGTTCGGGGCTGCGGCGCCTGTCTTCATCGACCGCCGTGGAGCTGGAGGCCGATTGCTGTTTTGAGCGGATCCAGGCGCCACACATCCGCTTTGGTGGTGATGCGGCCCTGCAACCTGAACGGGAGCACGCGCCTTTGATCGAGGCCAGCTTTGATCGGTTGGAGGGTGCTCTTCGCCAGAGCGAGCATGTGACGCTCGTGCGCGGCGACTGTAAACTGCCACGCACGCACCGGTATCACGGCTCGCTGGTGGTCACGGGGCGTTTGCTCATTGGGGCTGGCACCGTGATTGAAGGCGACGTGAAAGCCCGTGGCGGCATCGTCATGGGCGACCACGCGCGGGTGCAGGGCTCGCTATGCAGTGAAAAGCAGATCCAGCTCCTGGACCATGCCCAGGTGGCCGGACCCGTGGTGTCCGAATCGGGCATCCTGCTCGGCGCTGGGGTACAGGTGGGCTCGCCGCAGGCCCTCACCACCGTCAGCGCAGAAACCATCATGGCGGAGGCGGGCGCCCGGGCGCATGGCACCGTGTGGGCCCGCCAACTGGGCATTGTGTGGTCGGCGTGAACGCGGCGCACCCGCATTGCATGGCCGGTCGGTGGCCTGCACCCTCGCATTGTTCCATCCGCTAAAGCGCCACAGAGGGCTTACCCTTGCCACATCCCACCGTTATTCCCCACAGCCGCCAAGACCGCGAGCTGGCTTTCAATGCTGCGCGCGGCCTGTTGGCGCAGGCCCAACAAACCCACAGGCACCAGTTGCCCCACCGTGCTCTCAGCCGCATCCGGCTCAACCCATGGCTGCTTTTGCAAATAGTGGGGCTGCCGGTGGTGTGGTTGTCTCTGATCTACGCTTTGCGGGAGCCTCTGTACGGTTTTTGGCGCAGCTACCTGCTCACCTGGGCGCAGTGGCTGCATATGCCGCTGCAGCCAGCGGCAGTGTCATCACGCCAGGACCTGTTGGGAATGAGCTGGTTGCCAGGCGCGAGTGACCTGGGGCTGTCCATCACCACCGGTGCTGCCCTGGCTGCCGTGCTGATTGTGGTGGCCTGGGGGCTGGCACTGCGCCTGCGAGGGCGATGGCTTCCCGGGCAGTATCTGGTGCGGGTGCTGTGCGTGGTGCAGGCGCTGGCGCTGCTGTACTTCTGGTTTGCGCCGATGCCGTTCCCGCACTTGGTGCTGAACCATGTCATGGACCTGCTGGATGCTGGCTATCTGCTCATTCTGGCCATACCGGTGCTGATGGCGCTCGGCTACTACCCGCTGCAGATCAGCTGGCAGGCCAAGGTCGTGCATACCCTGCTTATCTTGTTGTTCTTTGGGGTCATGGTGCCGCAGCAAGCCATGGTGCACCTGCTGGTTCTGCAGCACTTGTCGGTGGTGTTCATGCCAGTGCTGTACCTGTGTTTCGGGGCGCTGTTCGACATGATGGTGTTTGTGGCTCTGTATGCATGGGCGGCCAGCACGGCCCCCTTGTCCGCTACACATTAGAGCGCTCATTCCCCTGTCGGGTCTGTTCAGCCGTACCCTCTGCGGCGCCGCCAGGTTCACTTGTCTGTACGCCTGCGTACGCAGTGAAGAAATCGAAGGCATCTTCTGCAAAATAAGTACGCCACCCTTCACCCGGGGGTGTCGGCCTTCCTGGCAGTGCGCTTCTTTTTGCGCTGTTGCTCTCCAGATGTTGAAAGCGGTGTCCGGGCTTGCGTTCGGAGATCGTGCACATGCGGCGTCGTTCATTGCTAGAAAAGGTGCCAGCATTGGGGGCTGGGCTGCTTTTGTGTTCGGCCAGCTGGGCGTCAGAAGCTCCCGCACCCATCGATGCAGTGGCGGAAATCAAGGCATTGCGCATCCTGTCGGGCCCCTATGCCGGTGGCTACGAGCTGGCGCCCAATGGACGCCTGAACTGGTACTTCGCCAACCTGGGGTTGTTGCCCTTGGTGCCCATGCTCAGTGCGGCGGATTTGCAAACATACATCCTCCCGTATCTGAATCTGTACCTGGCCAGCACCGATCCTGCCACCAGCACCATTGCGGATATTGAGTTCCCCTATGGCCGGGCCAATACATCGGTGGTCAAGAAGGTGCTGGCTGACTCGGACGACGCCTATGCATCCACCTTTCTGTCCCTGGCGTCGCGCTATGTGGCGGCCAGTGGCAATTGGGCCTGGTGGGAGGCGCGCAAAGCGGCCCTCAAAAATATCGCTTACCGCAACCTGGCATTGACTGCCAAGTCTTCGGGGCTGACTGCAGTGTTTCAGGCGCCGCGCAACCAGACCAACGCCAGCGGCTACCTCATGGACAACTGCGAAGGTTACCGAGGTCTGCGCGACTTTGCGGCGGTGCTGCGGTCGCGCAGCGAACTGTCTGAAGCCAACTACTATGACCTGCTGGCGACCAATACCGCAGAAGGCATTGCGCGCCAGCTCTACAAGGCCCCAGAGCAGTCATTTTTGGCCAGCGACGCCGCGCTGGCACCCAGCGCAGAGTTTTACCCTGGCACCACTTGTCAGGTGTACCCGCAGGCCTTTGGATTGCGCGAGCTGACCGGGCTGTTTGCAGCAGGGTGGAACTGTCTCAACACGCGCTCACCAGGCTGGGAAATCGGGCGCTATGACCCTTTCCCGTGGGCCATCCTCGGGTACGTTGCCGCGCTTCGAGGGCAGGGCAGCCAGGCGCGTACACAACTGGCGGTGATTGAAAAAACCTTTGCGGCCAACCGCAGCCTGGTCACCATCAACGAATTGGGTTTCTATCTGCGCACCAAAGCCGTGTTGGGCGGGAGCACGGCGGCATGAGGGCGGGCCTGCGTAAGCTCCATGTACGCCAGCAGACAGACAGAGACGGCGTCTCCTCCGAGAATTCAAAACGATCCCGTCCTGCTGTCAAGAAGCCACACATCGACCAATCCCTCGCGAACCGACTGCTGGCCCTTTTGCGGCCTACAGAGCGGTCGCGCCTGCTGTCCGTTGCCGAGTGGGTCGAACTGGAAAGCCAGCAAGTATTGGGGCGAGCGGGTGAACGACTCAGCCATGTGTACTTTCCCACCAACAGCATGATCTCTTTGCTCTCCAACCTGGAGGGCGCGCGGCACTTCGAGGCCGGACAGATCGGCTTTGAGGGCATGTTGGGTGCCAGCGCAGGGCTTGGGGTGACGGCCTCGGCCTTTGATGCGGTGGTTTCGGGGGCAGGCCAGGCATGGCGAATCCAGCTGGATGCGTGGCGCAGCCATTGTTTGGCCAGCCGGACGCTGAGCCTGCTGACCACCCGCTATCTGTATGTCGAGCTATCGCAAATGGGCACGATGGTGGCCTGCGGGCACTTTCATTCGCTGGAGCAGCGTCTGGCGCGGTTTCTGCTGATGAGCGAAACGCGGCTGCGCACCCCCGACATTCAGATGACGCACGAGACGCTGGCGCACCTGCTGGGGGTACGCCGGGCCGGTGTGACGCTGGCGGCCGGCAAGCTGCAAGAGAGCGGTGTAATCCAGTACACGCGCGGGCATATCCTTGTGCTGGACCGAGAGGCATTGCTGGCGCAAAGCTGTGGGTGCTTTGACCAGGATCTGGAGACCTATGAACGGGTCATGTCAGGCGCTGTCGCTTAGACGCTGCAGGCTCGGACAACCTAGGGCAGTTCCCAAAACAGCGACAGCTTGGCGCCGTTGCGGGAATAGTAGGGGTTGCGGTAGCGCTCTGCGCCCGCAGTAATGCCCCACTGTGGGCCCAGCCACTGCCGCAGTGTGAGCTGTGACTGGCGACTGTCAAAGTTGACCAGAGATACCCCATTGCCAATGGCCTGATAGCCCTCGGCCCCCCAGCCGTGGCGGGCAATGATCTGCGTGTGGTGCACGCGCCCCCAGGTGGCCGCCACAAACTGCTGATGGGTACGCACGCCACCGGGGGAGCTGTTGTTGAAGCGTATTTCTGCCTGTACCACCCACGGCAGATCGAAATAGTAAGTGGACCCGAGGCTGATGTTGCGGTCGATGTGGCCGTCTGGCGCTCGGTAGTAACCTGCCCCCAGGGTGGCCACCCATTGGCGTGTGGGCAGCAACTTGCGGTTGATGAACCCGTCCACACGGTAGCGCGGCAGGTAAGCAGCACCATCGCCTGCGCCCACCGATAGCATGGAGAACCAGTCTTCGTTCCAGGTCATAGTGTCCGACAGCCCGATGAACCGGCCCGACTCTCCAAACCGCCGCATGGTGGCGATTTCCATGCCGAGCAACTGGCTGTTCACACCCCATTGGCCGCGCACGCCAGCTTCATGCCAGTTGCCATACCCGTTGGTGAGGGTGTGGCGGCTGGTGTAGGCCTCAATGCGCCGGACCGGGGCCGGCAGGTCTGCAACGTCTTGCGCATGGGCTGCAGGTAAGGCATGGGCCAGCAACCCCAGTGCCAGAACAAGGGACGGGACAGGGCGGTGGATGTAGTGGGTGTTCATGGTGACCGTGCGGGGGTGTGACGAGGACTGGTGCAGTTAGTTGTGTCCACGGCGGCAGTGATGGCCTTGGACTGCAAGATTTGCGCGGCGACTTCGTCCGTCACCGTCCAGTGGGCGCCGTGCCGATGGGGCAGGGCGGTACGAAGCCAACAGCGGGCAGAGGGGATGTCGCCTTGCTGCAGTGCCACCACAGCCACCAGACCCCAGGCAAAGTCGTCCTTCACCTGGGCCAGCCATTCGTTGCGGTGCTCAGCCATCCAGCGGCGGTAATGCGCGGGCGCCCCACCAGGGATCAGCGGAAAACGCACCAACAGCGGAAAGATCTGCGCCACGGCGTCGGGGTAGAAGGCATGTGCGGTCTCACGCTGTCCGGGCTGGGTGGAAACCAGGTAGCGCTTGCGCTGATCGTCCCAGAACACGACCGCCAGAGTTTTGGTGAAGTTGGGGTGGCGCGCGTTTTGTGCCGCCTTGTGGGTGAGCGGGTAGGCCCACAGCTCCAGGTTGTCCATGAGCAACCCATGTTGGTACACCGGTGAGACCAGGTAAATTCCCCGGTTGGGGTCTACCAACTTGGCCAGCGCCGCACTGGTAGCCATGCGGCTGCGCACCCAACTGGCCTGGCTGCGTTGTGAGGCAGGCATGCTGTCCATGAACGCCAGCCACAGGCCGAGTACGGAGTCGTCGGCATCGGCGGTTTTACATGGGGCCCACACAGGGCCGTTGCGGCAAAAACGGTCAAAGGTCGCGTCGGGCTTTTGCCGCTGTACCAGCCAGGCGCCCCAGGCCTTGGCAGGCGTGGAAATATCCAGCCCATGGCTGTGAGCCAGCAACAGTGCCTGCAAGGCAAAGTAGGGATCTACCGTGTCGCCCTGGTGCTGCACCGAGATGGCGCCCGAGGTATCGGCATACCCCTCCAGATCGAGCACAGCAGCCGACGTACAAAGTGGTGCTGCAAGAACGAAGCACGCCAGAGCGTTGCCTATCCAGCGCTTCAGGCCAGAGTGGGTCTGTGACAGATGAAGGCACTTGGGAGCTAGAGAGTCTGGTGTCAATGGGTGATCCGTGGCATGAAAAGCCATGGTCAGCGTGTAGGCACAGCGCTGTCTGTTCGATGCCGTACATAACGTGGCGGGTTCGATAGCGCACAGACCGTTTCGGTCCAAGGCCCCACCGTCGGTGTTCGCCTTGGCCTGGGGTGCGGGTTATCTGGCGAATCTCATTCAACAGGACTACCCATGACAACGCAAAAGATGTTCGGAACCGACGGCGTGCGCGCCCCAGTGGGTATGGAGCCCATGACCCCCCAGACCATCATGCGGCTGGCACACGCCTGCGGCCAGCTGCTTAGCCGTCAGCACACGGGACTGAACCCGCGACCTGTGGTGGCAGTGGGCACCGACACGCGCGGGTCGGCCCCCATGTTTGAGGCGGCCTTGCAGGCGGGGTTTTCTGCGGCCGGTGTGGACACGGTGATGTGCGGCGAGTTGCCCACACCCGGCGCGGCCTACCTGACGCGCTTGCGCGGCTACCAGGCGGGTGTGGTGGTGAGTGCATCGCACAACCCTTGTGAGGACAACGGGGTGAAGTTCTTTTCGGCCACAGGTGACAAGTTGCCCGACGGCATGGAGGCCGAGATCGAACGCACCATGGTCCAGCCCATGGTCTGTTTGCCATCGTCACGGTTGGGCCGCGTGTCCCTGCTGCCGGAGGCCTCCGATCTGTACATCCAGTTTTGCAGGCAGGCATTGCCGGCAGGTTTGCACCTGCAGGGTATGAAGATCGTCATCGACGCCGCCCATGGCGCCTGCCACCGCATCGCCCCCGAGGTGTTCCGACAGTTGGGCGCGGAGGTGGTTGCGGTGGGCGCCACGCCTGATGGGCAGAACATCAACGACAACGTGGGCGCCACGTCGCCCAAGCACCTGAGCGAGGCCGTGCTGGCTCACCAGGCAGATGTCGGCGTGGCGCTGGACGGCGATGGAGACCGGTTGGTGATGGTGGACAGCGAGGGCCGCATCTATGCGGGTGACGAGCTGCTGTACGTGCTGGCCGTGGATGCCCAGACCAACGATGGCTTGCAGGGTGGGGTGGTGGGCACGGTGATGAGCAACCAGGGGCTGGAGCAAGCGCTGCTGCGCCGTGGGCTGGACTTTGCAAGGTCTGCCGTGGGTGACCGACATGTCCTGGAGCTGCTCAAGCAGCGGGGTTGGCGCTTGGGCGGCGAGGGCTCGGGCCACCTGATCGGGCTAGACTGGCACAGCACCGGCGACGGCGTGATGTCAGCCTTGCGGGTGGTGGCTGCCATGAAGCGCTCGCAGCGCAGCTTGTCGCAGCTGTGCAGCGATCTGCGCATGAACGCTCAGTGCCTGGTCAATGTGCCCGTGACCCGTGGTGCGGGGATGGCCGACAACACCTGGATGCCCCACTTCCAGCTGCGGGCCGAAAAGTTGCTGGGCGACGATGGGCGGGTGCTGCTGCGTGCCTCGGGCACCGAGCCTGTTGTGCGGGTGCTGGTGGAGTGCCGTACTGCACTCAGGGCGCAGCGGATGGCCAGCCGGTTTGCCAAAGAGGTCAGCCAACTGCTGACCGCACCCGCGGCGCTGGATACAGCTACCGCCTGACCGGCCGTCGTCCCCGCACCATCCTGGATGGCGGTGGGGCCGCAAGCGCTGTCAGTCCACCGTGCAGAGCCGGTCTGCAATGTGCTGCGCGGTGTGGCCATCGCCAAACGGGCTGCTTTCCAGCTGCATGCTGCGGTACGCCCCATCGTCGCGCAGCAGGCGTGCCGCCTCAGTCACCATGCGGCGGATGTCTGTGCCAACCAGTACCGCACCACCAGCTTCCACCAGCTCCTGCCGCTCGGTGCTGTCGCGCGCAATCAGCACTGGCCGCCTCAGCGCAGAGGCTTCTTCCTGAATGCCGCCCGAGTCCGTCAGCGTGAAGTAACAGCGTTGCAGCAGGCTGATGAGGGCAGGGTAGTCCATGGGTTCGGTCAGACACACCCGTTGGCGCAGGTCGTCCGGCAATGCGTCGATCACCGGCCTCACCGCCTGACTGACGGCTGGGTTGGGGTGAAGCGGCCAGACCACAACCAGATCGCCATGGGCCGCCAGCAACTGCCCGATGGCAGTGGCGATATTGCGTATGGGGTCGCCCCAGTTCTCTCGGCGGTGGGCGGTCACCAACAGAAGCCGCTGGTTAATTTGCTGATCTAGAAACTCTGCGACCATGGCTGGTACCACTGAAGACAAACCGGACGACAAGACAGAAGGCGCGGACGATGCATTGGTCTGCAGGCGCTCCTGCGTCCAGCGCGCCGCGTCAATCACCGTATTGCCGACGACGGAGATACAGGCGTCTGCTATGCCTTCGCGCAAAAGGTTGTCCCGGGTCCGCGCCGTCGGTGCGAAGTGCCAGTGGGCGAGCCGTGCAATCAGCTCCCGGTTTTTTTCCTCCGGAAACGGCTCGCGTGTGCCTGTGCGCAAACCCGCCTCGATGTGGGCGACCGGCTTGTCGTTGTAGTAGCCACTCAGCGCTCCGACCAGCGCAGACGTCGTGTCGCCCTGCACCAGCACCACATCAGGCTGGGTTTCGTCCACCAGCCTGTCCACTCCCTCCAGCAACAGCGCCGTGAGGTCGCCCAACCTCGGTGTGCGCCGCTCCAGTGCCAAGCGCAGGTCTGGCCCCATATCAAAAAATCGGTAAAGCACCTCGGCCACCTCGGCGTGCTGCCCGGTGTGGAGCACCACCACGCGGTGGCCACGCAGCTTTAGCTCGCGATGCAACGGTGCCATCTTGATGATCTCAGGGCGGGTGCCTAAACACGCAAGGTAAGTGGTCATGGGTTCTTTCAACGCAGCGGCGCTCGCGTTTTGGTGGGAGGCGTTGGAACCAGTCCAGACGGACTTTTCGGAAGGAAGACTTGGGAGAACGCCGCCACAGCAGGTGCCCCCAAGGCCGACGCATGGTGCGGTTGGGGGTCGTGGAGTGTCTGTTCGACACCGCACAGAGTGTGTGTTTGATATTTAACATAATATACATCGTATCTACTCGCTATTACGCCGCGCTGCGGTACGCCTCCGGGCTGCGCTGCGCTTGCATCCCTGTGGCGCATCCTCGGCGGCTACTTGCTGAGACTGACCCGGTTTATTGAGTGGCCCGCAGATCGCGGGCTTTTTTTATGGGGTAAGGGTTGTGCAACGGTCCTACATGGTGCCCTGCGGCCCCATACCCCCGCCCCAAACCTACGACACAAGGTCTCCGGTCCGGGTCCCCGTTGTCTCTCAATGAAGAAGCGGCCTCACTGGGTCAAGCTGGAGCGCACCTGTGCATTGCGCGCTGCAAGACCTTGCGCCCATTCAGACGTCGATTGCACCTGCGGATGCTTGTGCGCTGGGTCGGGCACTGGCACGGTGCGAACCGGGGCCGCTTGGGCCATTTGCTGGCCCGTTGGCGGCATGTTGCGGCCCTGCTGATAGTCGCCCCTGTCGCGGTGGCTGTATTCCCCCTTGCTGGCCGTTTTCCAGTCCATGAAAAAGCCTTGCGCCACGATCTGGAGGCACACGGCCCCGCTGACCTGCAATAGCGTGGCCTGCTGGGTGTAGCACTTGCAGGTTTTGCCCATTTGGACGCACGCCGCAGGGTACGGCGCCTCTGTCGGTTTCGTCACTTCGTCATAAGCCGGTGCCGTGTGAGCGAAGTCTTTCAACCTGGGCGAACGCTGCGCAATGTATTCATCTGCGGTCATCACCTGGGCGACTTGGCGCAGGTTTTGACTAGGTGAAGCGGCGGCATTTGTGCCTGGCTGGTTTGCTATGGTTTCTGTAGCTGGCTTTGCTTGCTTCGTGGCGTTCTTGTAAACGCCAGTGATAGCGAAGTACAGAGCCGCAGGAACGGCGATGGCGCACGCGGCCAGGACAAAGACGGCCCGAGGGATTTTCTTTTTCCCGGTGTGCAAGCTGGCCGAGCGATACCAACTGTAAACCTCCTTCGGATAGCCCACCATCGAGACTTCACCGCGTGCGCCTGCGCCGGGTTCTTCGCACTTCATGTCCGGGCTTGAGAAGCGAAGAACGCTCACCACATCGGCGCCAAAGGCCCGTTTCAGGTGGCGGTGCCATGAAGGCTTGTCGATCAGGCGACGCACAAACACATCAATCAGCGATGGGTGCGGGCAGATCATCCAGAAGTCAAAGCCGCGACGCCGCCGATGCTGGGCGATGGCTTGCACGTAGTCCGGAACGTCAGAGCCTGAGCGCCTGAGCGGGAATTCGTTTTGGCATTCGTCCATCACGCAGATGGAGCCATCAGGCAGGTCTTGCCACTTCTTGGGGTCGAACTTCTGCCAGCCGAATTCCACTGCCTTGGCCTCGTCCATATCGAAGCCGTGATAGTAGACCGGGCGGTTTTCCTTGAGTTGCTGGGCGCGCACATCGCGCAGGGTGATCAGCGTTTTTCCGGCGCCGTTCGCTCCGGTGGTCAGATAGATCATTTCATGACCCACTTCTTGAAGCTGTCGCCGCTGATGCCGCTGACGACTGCCCGCGCAGCGATTGCGCTGGTGATGATGCTGATGCACACCCCTACTTTCATGAAGCCAATCAGGCCGATCATTTCAGCAGGTAGGCCACCGAGCGCGGCCAGCGCCCCGGCTTTCATCCAATCGAGGGACGATGACACGCCGGTATAGGTCACAACACTGATGCCCAAGGCGATCAGGATGCGGCCCGCGAGGGTGCCAACGAGGTTAATCAACATGCCGCCAATGGCAGCAACAAAAATAGGCATGGTGTTATCCCCTTGTGACGATGCGGGCGGCCATGAGCATCGACACAGCCACCAAGATATTGCCGAGCATGGCAAGGTACTGGCAGAGGTTGGAAAGGGGTAAGGAAACGCCATGGCCCCACACGGTGATGCTCAAATCTCCGATGCAGCCACCACCGCCGAGCGGGTCCGATGTGTCGATGCGACCGCTCAGGCTGATGGTTTCGTTTCCGGGTAGATCGCCGGTCTGGTTGCCGGTCTTGCCCTTGTTGGCGTTGTAGAGGTCAGATTCGGCGCTTGTATCGTCAAACAGCTTGCAGTTACGGGCGTACTGCTCCTTCGCTATGGCGCATTGAATGGCGTCTCCTTCACAGGCGAAGCCAGAAATGCAGGAGCCGCCAAAGCCGTTGCCCTCCTCGCCTTCACCATTACCTGAACCTGTGCCAGTGCCGCCGCCACCTGTGCCGGTGCCGCCACCGCCACCGGATGGAGGTTCCGTGTAAACGCAATTGCCGTTGATCTTCACGGAGCCTTGAGGGCAACCGCCGTTGCCATCGGGAGGAACCGGGTTCTTCACGCACCAATTGCCACTTTTGTGATAGCCGTCAGGGCAAACACCTTCAGGAGCTGGAGGAATGACGATGGGGGGTGGCAAGTTAGGCCCCCCTGACCCGGAGCCCGGACCGGAGCCGCCATTTCCGGTGCCTGTGCCGGTGCCGCCGTTGCCAGTGCCACCATCCCCGGTGCCCCCTGAGCCGGTACCACCGCTACCGGTCCCGCCTGAGCCCGTGCCGCCGCCGCCTGTGCCTGTTCCACCCCCGCCAGTACCTGTGCCAGTGCCGCCGCCACCTGTACCTGTGCCACCAGAGCCAGTGCCATTTGAACCATTACCGCCGCCACCAGTGCCAGGGCCAGAACCATTGCCACCATTGTTTCCGCCAGCATCGCCGCTGCCATTGCCGCCGCCTGTGCCTCCATTGCCACCGGAGCAGGTGGCACCTGTGAAGGTGCCCGCACCAGTACAGCTCTCAATGCCGTCAATCTTGACGCAGATGGTGGGCTTGATACGCACTTGGCAATTCATGCCATCGGACATTTCGCAAAGATAGGTGACGCTATCGCTCAGATCCGTGTAGTCACCTGCGGAGGCGCCCGCCTTGCATTTGTTTTTCTTGCACACGCCATTGATGCGGGTTTCACCGGCAGGGCACGGCGGGTCTTTGACGCACACACCATTGACGCGGGTTTCATCGGGTTTGCAGTCGTTTGGAACGCATGCACCGCCCTCTTCGTGCGTGCCTTCGGGGCACTGTGGCTTTTGCTGACAACCGCCATTGAAAGGGACCAAGCCAGCGCCGCATGTGCAGACAGAGGCGCCAGAACCGCTAGTGCTCATGGTTGAGCCGGAGGGGCAAGAGTCCGGCCCCTTTTGCTGGGTGCATTTGCCGTCGTAATACCCGTTGTTGTATGTGTAGCCGCAGTCCTGCACATTGGGATTAGCCGTGGCCTTGCACGTCCAACTGGCGGAGATACCGGCGCCCAGTTGACCGACAGGGAAATTGGTGGAGTTGCAATAGGCTGTATTCCACTGCCCAGGCGTTGCAGGGAAGGGGCCACCATCGGCCAACGCGGGAGGTCCGAAGCACAGCAGGAGGACCGCGACGATCAGGCGGTAAAGATCAGCCATGCGGCCCCCAGGATGGCGATGATGACGAAGAGGCCCATTTGTTTTGCACCTTGTAGAAGCTCACCCCTCGTGAGCTTTTGCAAGGCCCCTGCCGGCCGGTCAGGGACTGATGCAGTGAGGGCTTAGGACAGAGCCTTGCGCACCCACTTGAACGCCTTGATGCCAACGTAGAGCACCAGCACGGCAGCGCCGACAGCGGCGATAGGTGCGGCCTGTGCGGCAATGTCTGTAGTGACGGCGGTCACATCCACAGCAGCGGCATTGGCAGCAGCAGCACCGGCCAGAGCGACAACGGCGACGAGCGAGCGATTGAAGGTTTTTTGCATGTCAGTTTTCCTCAGATGAAGTTGATGAATTGCCGTCAATGTTCAGGGTGCGAATGAGCATGCGAAATGCCCAGCCGACAGCCCAGACCGCGAGGACGGCGCCCGCGATGGCTGCTCCATCCGCTGTATCGAGTTGCAGCGGAGGGAGGCTTAATTCATGCACCACAGTCACCGTGCAGGTGCCGGGGCATTCGATAACAGTGGGGTCAGCCACGTGGCATGGCCCGCATGATTGACTGCTGGCGAATGCGTGCCTGGGCGATGCGTTCGGCACGGTGTGCGCGAGAGCGCAGACGCTCAGAGAGGGCGACTACTGCGCCATGCACCAGCACGAACAGCAGACCGCCGACGAAGCCAGAAAGGCAGGCGAGCATTGCAACGCGATGGGCGAAAAATGAGAGGTCGATTTCCATCAATGCACCTGTGTGGAAGTTGGTAGCCAGGAGAAAGGGCCAGCCGGGTCGATACGGCGTGGAGTGGTTCTGATGCGGATAAAGCTGGTGAAGCCGCCGCCAGTTGGGGCGAACTCAGGCAAGAGGACTTCCCCGGTCGATTCGTTGATATAGCCGCCGCCAGTAGCGGGCTTGAAGTGGTCAGCGACTGAGGCATTGCACTGGACATAGGCAGGCCAGAGGACCCAGCGACGAATGGCACGACCGGAGGTGTCTAGACCCCCTGCCCCATGAATTCGGGCACCGTGAGGGAAGGTGCCAACGTTCTTGGATTCGATCTTGCTGGCGTACTTCATGAGGTAGGCCACTGGAGCGGTTGAGCGCAGGCGGTTAGACATGCCGTGCGACCACATAGGGGGGTGCCACTGCTTAAGGCCCTTGCGGTCCTTGCTGTGCCAAGGCTGGTCGGGCTTGGGAGGGGTCAGTCCAGCGCCGAGCCACACAATCACGTGATAGTGGATGACGCCGCGTTGTTGAAGCTCGGCTACCCAGGCGTAACGGACGGCCTTGGAGCCTGTGCGGGCGTAGTGCCACTTGCGAAGTGCATCAAGGTAACGACTGATGTGCTCTGGCCTCCATTGGCGGTTGTCGCCTTTGTAGGTCAGGGTCTGCATCCAGATCGTTTGGTTTTTATCGCCCTGGTTGTGAAGCTGCTTCGCAGCGATACCAAGGCCCTTGCGCAAGCGGGTAACGCGGGAGGCTTTGGGGTCAATGGTTATGCAGTTTTCAGCCCAATCGACAACAACAGACCCGCTTGTGCAAGTTGTTGATACTGAGACAAGCCCGGAGGCGCTGCGCGCCTCCTGCTGGACACGCTGCGCCTCGAAACGAGCGCACGAACGGGCGTGCGCAACGTGAGCAGCGCGCACCATTCCGGGCGTGCTGTCGAAGTGCAGGAGGTTGGAAACTGCGGCGACCATCAGCAGCCCCAGCCGATGACGAACGAAGCGGCCTCACGCAGCTTGGGCTCGGTGATGTACACCTGCTGGACTGCGTAGGACGATGTGGCGCCCTTCTCTTCCATGGCTTCAAGCCAGTAGCGAAGAACGAGGACGCGGCGGGCGGATTCGCTCATGCGCCCTCACCGCCCACTGGCATGCCGTTGGATGTGTAGATCACATCGAGGCCGGTTGTCTCGCCGTCAAAAGCGAGCGTGACGGACACACCGTCAACGTTTTCGATGTGGTCGCCCCGCTGCTCAATGAGCAGGGCGAGCAGTGCCGATTGAGCAGCGACCAAGCGGGCCGCGTGCATGGCCTCTTGCATGATGCTCAGGCCGCGACGGCTTTGGGCTTGAGAGCAACGAGGCGCGGAGCGATTGCGAGATTGCCCGAGCGGTCCACGTACACCGAGGAAGGCGCCAGGGTGTATTCACCGATGGGCCAAAACAGGGGGGCGCCCTGTTCGTTCTTTTCGAGGATGATTTCCGACTTTTCGGGGTACGGGTTTTTGTTGCCTGCCCGGTCGTGAGTGTGGAACCAGACGGTTTGAAAGTTGAGGTCGTAAGCCTTGCCGCTTGCCTTGGCTGTGCCGCGTTGGTTGCGCACTTCGGTCGATGTCACCGATACTTGGATCATGTTTGATAACTCCGTGGCTGTATCAATATCGATACAGTGGTAGAGTCTCAGATATCAGGAGTGATACATGCAATCCGTAAAAGACCTTATTGACAAAGCCTCAAAAGTGTGCGGTAGCGATACGGCACTTGCGGAACGAATGGGGATAGAGCGCCCTAACCTGTCGCTGATGCGATCAGGAAAACGAGCCGTATCACCAGCTACAGCGGCGGAGCTGGCAGATATCGCCGGAGAGGATGCGAGGGAGGCTGCGATCGCAGCGGTGATCGAGAGCGCAAAAGGGACACGCCGGGAAGGCGTGCTGCGTGAGATATTGGGAAAGGCCATAGCCGCTGGCGTGGCGGGTCTGTTGGTGTGTTCCTACAGCGGAGACTCGACTTCAGCTATGGAAACAATAGCAAAGAATGACGCCAACGTTAACGATTCTATACATCGTATCTAACATTAACGATGTCATCCCAACGAAGCGCCAATGCGCCGTCGGCGCTGCCTCTTGCTCAAGCCGCTACCATCACCGTCCATGAACCTTCCCACCCAAGCACCTTCTACATCGTCCATCCACTTCGGTCATCAGGGCCGCGTCTGCATCGTCACGGGTGGCGCCCAAGGCATTGGCGAGGCCTGTGTCCGCCGCTTTGCGGCCGAAGGCGCCAAGCCGGTGATCGTCGACGTGGACGATGCGCGTGGCCAGGCGCTGGCACAGGAGCTGGGCGCGCTGTATGTGCGCTGCGATGTGGGCGATAAATCGCAGGTGGATGCACTGGTGGCCCAGACCCTGGCGGCCCATGGGCGCATCGACGTGCTGGTGAACAACGCGGGCATCTTTCGCGCGGCAGACTTTCTGGAGGTAACCGAGGCCGACTTTGACGCGGTGCTGCGGGTCAACCTCAAGGGCTCGTTCCTGGTCGGCCAGGCGGTGGCGCGGGCCATGGTGGTATCGGGAGGCGGTTCGATCGTGAACATGAGCTCGGTCAACGGTGTGCTGACCATTCCCAATATCTCCAGCTACAACGTGAGCAAAGGCGGCGTGAACCAGCTCTCGCGGGTGATGGCGCTGGCATTGGCCGACAAGAACATCCGCGTGAACGCGGTGGCGCCGGGCACCATCGCCACCGAGCTGGCCGCCAAGGCCGTGCTGACCAGCGATGAGGCCAAGAACAAGATCATGAGCCGCACGCCCATGAAGCGGCTGGGCGAGCCGTCCGAGATTGCCGATGTGGTGGCCTGGCTGGCCAGCGATGCGGCCAGCTATGTGACCGGCGAGATCGTGACTGTGGACGGTGGGCGCATGACGCTCAACTACACCGTGCCGGTCTGACGCACTTCTGGCCACTCCTTTTTTGATAGCTGCAAGCGCATGATTCACTAGCGCTAGCAGCTGTTTTCATCGCTTTCAGGCCTGTGGCATGCGCTGCAACAGCCGGGTGGTACTGCGCGGCCAGCCCACCGGACCGAACCAGGCGCCGCCAGCTATCGCCCAGGCGTTGACCAAGCCGTAAAGCACCAGCGCCGCCCCCTGCGCTGCAAACACGGCGGCAAGTCCACCGCCCCAGCGCAGCGCCAGCCAGCCGCCGGTGACGGCCACCGCCAGGCGCACGATGTTGCCGATCACCGGCCAGAGCAGGCGCCCTGCCCCTTGCGAGGCAAAGTACAGCACCAGGCCCAGGCCGAAGAAGCCGTACACGGGGCCGACGGTGCGCAGATACAGCGCACCCGCTTCCAGCATGGCGGGGTCGCTGTTGAACAGGGACAGCCACCCGTTGGGAGAGGCTGCCGCCCACAGGCCAATCGCCTCGGCCATCACAAACGCCATGGCCGCGCCAATCCAGGTGGCGCGCAAGGCGCGCTCGCGCTGGCCAGCGCCGATGCATGTGCCGACCATGGCCACCAGCGGCGCGCCCAGGCCAAACACCAGCGGCACCAGCAGGTATTCCAGCCGCGATGCGGTGCCGTAGCCCGCGATGGCCGCTGTGCCAAAACCACCCACCAATGCCGTCGTGACGCCAATCGCCAGATTGGTGGCGACGGTAGACACCGTGCCCACCAGACCCACCCGCAGGATGTCTTTGAACAGCACCCAACGAAACCGGATGTGCGCCAGCGACGGCCGCAGCAGGCTGCGCGGCGACCACAGGTATGCGGCCAGCACTGCGCTGCCGATCAGGTAATACGCCATCAGCGCAATGGCGCCCCCGGCAATGCCCAGGCCCGGCATGGGGCCCCAGCCAAAGATGAACAGTGGCGAAAGCGGCACTAGTACAACCGCGCCCAGCACCGTGACGTAGGCTGGCACGGCCATGTTGCCCGTGCCCCGGATCACGGCCGACAGCGTGTTGAACAGCCACACCAGAAACGCCCCCGCAAACACCCAGTTGGAATAGACCAGTGCCGCATTCAGTGCGCCGCCCGTGCCGCCCATGCGGGTGTAGAGCCAGCGCCCTCCTCCCACCACGCCCACGGTAAAGACCAGCGAAAACACCGCCGCAATGGCCAGTGCATGCAGCACCAGCGCGTCGGCATCGTCCCGCCGCCGTGCGCCCAGGGCGCGTGCAATGGCCGAAGCAATGCCTCCGCCCATGGCGCCCGCCGAGGTCATCTGCATCAGCATGACCACCGGAAACACCAGCGCCATGCCCGCCAGCGCATCGGTGCCCAGCTGGCCGACAAAGTAGGTCTCGATCAGCCCGACGCCCGCCTGCGCCAGCATCACCAGCACGTTGGGCGCAGCCAGCCGCAGCAAGGTGGGCGCAATGGGCGCCTCCAGCAGCATGCGGGTGCGCGGATTCAGGGCCTCGGTCACATCAGGCCCCTGCCCCACCGGCTGCAGGCCGGCGTGGCACCACGATGCGCACGGTAGACAGCTGCAGCACATCGCCGTGCTGGTTGCGGGTCTCGCTGCGCACCGTGACCATGCCCCGGTCGGGCTTGGACTTGGAGGGCTGGATCTGCACCACCTCGCTCACCACATGCAGCACATCGGTGGCGCGCGTGGGCCGGGGCCAGCTCAGTTCGCCCCCCGCACCGATGATGCCGCCCGCAATCGGCAGCCCACTGGTCACTTGCAAGCGCATGGTCACGGCCGCCGTGTGCCAGCCGCTGGCGGCCAGACCGCCAAACAGCGTCTCGCGCGCAGCAGCGTCGTCCAGGTGAAAGGGCTGCGGGTCGAACTGCGCGGCAAAGGTGGTGATCTGCGCTTCGTCCATGGCGTGTTCGCCGCTTTGGAACTGGTCGCCGACAGACAGGTCGTCCAGGTAAATCGGGGACGTGGGGGCTGTCGAAACGTTGCTGGCGGGGGTCTGCGTCATGTCGATGGCTTTCGTGGAGAGAAGGTGGTTGGTCAGGCCGCCTTGGCGGCGGGGCGCGCCACGCGCGCTTCTCGGATCGGCAGGTTGACCAGCGCTGCGCCCACGGCCAGCACGATGTCGATGTACCAGACCCAGTCATAGCTGCCGGTGGCCTGGAACACGCTGCCGCCCAGGTAGGCCCCCAGGAATCCGCCAATCTGGTGCGACAGCATCACGATGCCGAACAGCATTGCCATGTTGGCCGTGCCAAACATCTTGGCGACCAGTCCGGCCGTGGGTGGTACGGTGGACAGGAAGGTGATGCCCATGACGGCGGCAAAGACCAGCACCACGGCCGGTGTCTTGGGAGCAAACAGGAAAATCAGTACCGCAAGACCTCGCGTGGCGTACAGCAGCGACAGCAGCGACTTCATGCGCCAGCGCCCTACCGCCCAGCCCATGGCCAGGCTGCCCACAATGTTGAACAGCCCGATCACCGCCAGCGACCAGCCCCCTACTTCGGGCGCCAACCCGCACGCTGCGATCACGCCGGGCAAGTGCGTGGCCAGGAACGCCACGTGAAAGCCGCACACCAGAAAGCCTGCCGCCAGATACCGGTAGCTCGGTGTGGCCAGGGCCTGGGCAATGGCCTCGCGCGCGGTCAATGCCTTCTGGCCGGATACCGCAGCAGCCTGTGCCGCCAGGGCGTTGGAGTTGCCCTTGAGCACCCACACCGCCGGCAGCGCCAGCAGCACCAGCACGCCCAGCCACTGCATCGCACTGGCCCAGCCCACGGCGGCGGTCAGGCTGATGGCGATGGGCGCCATCAAAAACTGCCCGAACGAGCCGCCCGCGTTGACGATGCCGCTGGCCAGCCCGCGCTTTTGAACAGGCACCAGCCGGGCAGTGGCCGCCATCAGCACAGACGGCCCAGCCATGCCTGCGCCGCCTGCGGCCAACACGCCAATCGCAAAAATCAACCCGGCCGTGGTGGTCATATACGGCGTGATGAAGGTGCCCAGCGCCACCAGCGCCACACCGATCAGGATCACACGACCCGTGCCGATGCGGTCGGCCACAGCCCCGGCAAACGGCTGGGTCAGCCCCCACCACAGTTGGCCAAACGCAAACGCCAGGCTGATGCTGCCGATGCCCAGGCCCGTGGAGGTGTTGAGTGCGGACAGGAACAGACCCATAGTCTGGCGCGTGCCCATGGTCAGTGCAAAGGCGCCTGCGGCCGCCAGCAGCACGAGCCACAGGGCCAGCGGTGCGGCGGGCTTGGTTGCCGTCGCCTGCGGGGTGTGGTTATTCGTCATGCGCAGTCTCCTGCACTGGCAGTGCAGCCAGCAGATCGAGCGAGTCGTCCACCAACGCGTGCAAAGCCATCACGCGTTCCACGCCCAGTGCCTCGTTCAGCGCCAGTTGTGCGGCCTTCCAGTGGCGTTGCGCTTCCGCGCGCTTGTCGCGGCCTGCGTCGGTGATGTGCACCAGGCGGCTGCGTGCGTCCGTGCCCGCCCTCAGCGTCACCCAGCCCGCATCCACCAACGGGCGCAGGTTGCGGGTCAGCGTGGACGCATCCATCTTCATCTCCGTGGCCAGATCACCCGGGCGAATCGGGCCCAGCTTGAGCACATGCGACAGCAGCGAGTACTGCGTGGTCTTGAGTCCACATTTCGCCATTTCGGCGTCGTAGTGGTTGGCCACGCGGCGCATCAGCTGGCGCAGCTTGAAGTTGGTGCAGCCCTGCGGCAGCACAGGGGCCAGGGTGGATGGGTTGGCTTGCATGGATTTGATTGTATCTGCAATAATTGCATATGCAACTCATGCATTTCAACCCCGCTACCAACCAGGACACCCCATGACACAGCACAACCACCTTGAAGACTGGCTGGCACAGGAGCGCGACATCCTGGCCACGCTGGATGCAGGCCCCGGTCCGGGCGTGGCCCGCCGCGAGCAAATCGCTCACCTGAACGGCCTGCAGCAGATGCAGGCCATGCTGCGGGGTGAGCTGCCCTACGCGGCCATTGCCAAGACGCTGGATTTCCTGATCGTCGAAGTGGGAGAAGGTACGGCCATTTTCCAGGGCACACCCCGCGCAGAGCACCTGAACCCCATGGGCACGGTGCATGGCGGCTGGTTTGCCACCTTGCTCGACTCCGCCCTGGGCTGCTCCATCCACACGCGCATGGAACCTGGGCGCGGCTACACCACGGCCGAGCTGGGCATCAACCTGGTCAAGGCCATCACGCCCAAGGTACAGCGCGTGCGCGCCGAGGGCCGGGTGATCCACAGCGGGCGCCAGCTGGCCACGGCCGAGGCGCGCCTGGTGGGGCCGGACGGTACGCTGTATGCCCACGCCACCACCACCTGTCTGGTTTTCGATCTGCCTGCACAATCGAAGGGATGAAATTCCTCCACACGATGCTGCGCGTTGGCAACCTTCAACGCTCGATTGATTTCTACACCCAGGTGCTGGGTATGCAACTGCTGCGCCAGTCCGAGAACCCCGAGTACAAATACTCGCTGGCCTTTCTGGGCTTTGAGGGCGGTAACCCCCACCAGGCCGAGATCGAGCTGACCTACAACTGGGGCGTGGAAAGCTACGACATGGGCACGGCCTACGGCCACATCGCGCTGGGCGTGCCCGATGCGTATGCCGCGTGCGAAAAGATCAAGGCCTCGGGCGGCAACGTGACGCGCGAAGCAGGTCCGGTCAAGGGCGGCACCACGGTGATCGCGTTTGTGACCGACCCCGATGGCTACAAGATCGAGTTGATCCAGCGCGCCGAAGGCGCAGGCGGCCAGGGCCTGCGGTAATATTTGCTATCAAATAGATAGCTATTGACGCATATTCCACTAACGCATGCGGCCATTTGGCCCAAAAAAACCCGGCAGCGCCGGGTTTTTTGTTGGAGAAGCAGGCGGCGCTTACAGGGCGCCCAGCGTCACTTCCACGCGGCGGGCTTCGGCGTTGCTGCCGGTCGCGGTGGTTTCTTCTGGCTTCTTCAGCTCCACCTTGTCTTCGGCCACGCCCAGGGCCTTGAGCGCTTCGGCCACGGCCACTGCGCGCTGTTTGGCCAGTTCTGCATTCAGTGCTGCGTCGCCCGTGGCATCGTGGAAGCCGGAAATGACGGCCTTCTTGCCTTCAGCCACACCCTTGACCACGTCGGCCAGGGCTTCGTTGGCACCCGCGGCCAGTTCGGCCTTGGCGGTGGCAAAGTAGAACTTCACCACGCCGTTTTCCACGCGCACGCTGGCAATATCTTCTTCCACGGCTACGGCGGGTGCTGCGGGCGTGTTGCTGGCTGCAACGGCGGCAGGCCGGACCGGTGCTTTGGCGCCCAGACGCTTGACCACCACGGTGCCCACCACCACGGAGATCACCAACGCAATCAGTGCAAACAGAAAACCGAGGGCAAAACGTTGTTGGCTATCGTCGTCAGAGCTGGACATGGAAGATCCCTGTAGTGATGAATAAAGTGGTTGGACGGCCAATGCAGGCGTTGCGAAAACAAGGCCCCGGCCGCTTGCAGCAAAGCTTTCGATTGTAGAGTGAAGGCATGACGAATCTGCCCGCCCCACTGCGAGACCCGGCGCCGATGCTGGAGCGTGCCCTCCAGGAATGGGGTGGCCATCAGGACCTGTGGATTTTTGGCTATGGGTCGCTCATCTGGCGACCGGATTTTGACTACGTCGAGCGGCGCCCGGCCAAGGTCCACGGCTGGCACCGGGCGCTCAAGATGTGGAGCCGTATCAACCGCGGCACGCCCGAGTGCCCGGGGCTGGTGTTCGGCATGCTGTCGGGCGGAAGCTGCCGGGGCATGGTGTTTCGCGTGGACAAGGCGTACGCACGGCAGGTGATGATCAACCTGTGGCAGCGCGAGATGGTCACCGCTGTCTACGACCCGCGCTGGCTGGTGTGCCACACGCCCCATGGCCCGGTGCGGGCGCTGGCCTTTACCCTGTCGCGCAAAAGTCCCAACCACACGGGCGAGTTACCCGACCACGAATACTGCCGCATTTTCGAGCAGGCCTGTGGACGCTACGGCACCACCCGCGACTACGCCCAGGCCACCTATGACGAGTTGCGCAAGCACGGCATCCACGACAGGGCTTTGGCTCGGTTGATCGCCTTGGCCCAAAAAGAGGCATAGTGCACTCTTTTGCTGCATACATAGGGTGCTGGCTGGCCGATGGCCCCCTGGCAACTGGTTCAATACCGCGTTCTTTCAACGTATCAAGGAGTTTGAGTCATGAACACTCGTTTTGCTTTTGTGCTTTCATCCGTCGCGTCCTTCGCTCTGGTGGGCTGTGCTGCGTATTCGTCGGGCCCCAGCGCGACCGCAAAACTTGAGCCCACCCGCGGCAACACCGCCGCCGGAACGGTGACCTTTGTGCAATCGGGCGACGTGGTGAAGGTATCGGGCAGCATCAGCGGTCTGAAGCCAGGCGCGGAACATGGCTTCCATGTGCACGAAAAAGGCGACTGCAGCAGCGGTGATGGTATGAGCACTGGCGGCCATTTCAACCCTGGCGGCAAGCCGCATGGCAGCCACGGTGCCGGCGATCACCACACGGGTGATCTACCCAGCCTCAAGGCCGATGCCAACGGTGTTGCCACCTTCAACTTCGAGTCGAAAACCATTCGCGTGGGTTCCACCGACAACAACATCGTCGGCAAGGGCTTGATCGTTCACCGCGACCCCGACGACTACAAGACCCAACCCACCGGCAACGCAGGACCACGCCTGGCTTGCGCGGTGATTGCTTCCAAATAAAGCGGCCTTCGTCGCCGTTACCCGCGCGCCGCCAGCAACTGCGCGGCGCGCTCCAGGTCTTGCACGGTGTCTATGTCGGTCACTGTGCCTTCATCATCCACCTCCACCTGCCGTACCCTGCCCTGCTGCGCCTGCGCGCGCACCACACGGGCGGCGCCCTGCTCGCCGGTCAGCGCCAACAGGCTGGACAAGCATGCGGCCGAAAACCCAACTGGGTGACCGAGCTCGCCCTGGTACACAGGCATAACTACGGTGCAGTCGGCAAGGGCCTCAGCAATGGTGCGCAGGGTGTCAGGACGGATCAGTGGCAAGTCTCCGGGCAAAACCATCCAGCCTGGCGCATCAGCCGTAGCGCCTACCGCAGCGGCAATGGAATCCCCCATGCCTGGGTGGCCTGCATCTTCCACGTGCCATGGTAAACCACTGGCGCGAACAGCTGACAACGTGTGCTGCAGCACAGTTTTACCGGCCAAAGAGGCATGCAACTTGTGAATGCTTCCACCCGATTTTTGGAAGCGCTCGCCCCGGCCGGAAGCGAGAACGAGGACGGTAGGTATGTGCTGGAGCATGGCGGAAGTCAACGTCGCAATCGTACTATTTCATGATGCAACCATGTTCCCATTCCAACATTTTTCGCGCCTGCGGGATGAAACCCTGATGTTCTCCTTCAGTCGATAAAAAGGAGGAATTCCTCGGGCCAGCTCGACGCATTCGCGCGTTAAACAGTGGTTGCCAAAATGTCAATTCACCCGTTTAGCGGATTGACAAAAGTTAGGCCCCTGGATGGAATGCTCCCCGGAATCAGTGACCTGTATGACTGAGCCGGAGAATGTGTTCATGGTACTTCCCTCAACTGTTCGATTTTTCGCCACTTTGCTGGTATTGCTTGCTTGCCTGTACACAGAGGCTCGCGCCCAGCCCGCGGGGCCGGATAACGCTTTGGCGTTTGATGGCGTGGATGACTATGTCAGCATGTCCGTGCCGGCGCCATTTCAAAACCCTGCCAGCAGCGATTTCACAATCTTGACCTGGGTCCGTCTAGGCGGCACTTCCAGCTTCCAGCGAATTCTCTTTGCGCAGCAAAATAGTTCCAACTACGTCTCGATCGCGCGCAATACCGGTGAAACGATCTATGCTTATGTTGTTGCCAACGGCTTGACCCGCTCCGTCGCAACCGTCAACCCCATAGGGGCTTCGGGCAGTTGGGTTCACGTGGCGGTGGTGTGGAAATCTACGGACCAGTCTCTTTCTGTCTTTGTGAACGGGGTGCAGGCTCCGGGAGTTAGCGGAGGATCGAGTTCCACAGGCATCGACGGCCAAATGGCGTTGGGATCGCGTTCAGGGGGAGCGCAATATTTCGCAGGCAGCCTGGACCGGATGGCCATATACAGTTCTGCGCTGTCCGAGACACAGATTCTGCGTGCTGGCACGCAGTGCATTTACCCACCTAGCGCCTCGCATTCCTATTCCTTTGACGCAGGTGCGGCCAATGGTAACAATGTCGGTGTCACCACTTTGACAGATGGCGTAGGCTCAGCACCAGGAACACTCAATAACTTTGCCTTGACCGGCACGGTATCTAATTGGGTCGATTCCAATGTCAGTTCACTGTGTCTTCCTCCCACATACATCGTGGGCGGTTCGGTATCAGGACTTGCCGGTACTGGCTTGAAACTGCAACTCAACGGAGCCAACGACTTATTGATCACCGGCAATGGCGCATTCCAGTTTCCTGCCATGGCAGATGGAGCGAGCTATTCCGTGACTGTGGCATCGCAGCCGACAACGCCAGCACAGTTTTGTTCTGTCATCAATGGATCTGGAACGTTGTCTGGTGGCGATGTTTCCTCGCTGCAAGTGACCTGCGCGACTGCAGCACCCTCGGCTCCACCCACCAACGCCGTGGCGACGCCTGGCAACGCGCAAGCTACAGTTTCTTGGTCGGCCCCCAGCGACGACGGAGGAGCGCCCATTACTGCGTATTTAGTCACCGGATTACCTGGCGGAACATGTTCGGTGAGCGGGGCACCGCCCGCCACAACGTGCAACGTCCCGAATTTAAACAACGGAACGGCCTATACCTTTTCCGTTGTGGCGACCAACGCTGTGGGAAATAGCCAGCCATCTGTGCAGAGCAATTCGGTCACCCCTAGAGCAGACTTGGTTTTTGTAGGCGGCACTTCGGGGACGATTCCTTTGGCTCAAGCTACGGTAGGACAGGCTTACAACGTCCCAATTGGCATTTCTGGCGGCCTCCCGCCGTTTGCGTTCAGTGTCAGCGGTAGCCTGCCCGACGGATTAAGTCTCAATCCGACAACCGGCGTGATCTCAGGCACACCCACTACGGCAGGGACATCGATTTTCTCCGTTACCGTGACTGACAACAGCGCAACACAAACGTTGGCCAGTCAGACTAAGGCCACCACCACCCAGAGTTTTAGCATAGCCGTTGCGGCCCCCGTGGCAACGTCTATCCCGACATTGGGCCAATGGGCGCTAATGCTCGTTGCTTGCTGCATTGCAACGTTGGGGATGGGGCAAATGCGAAAACGACCGAACGGCTGAGCGGTGAGCACGACCTCACGATGCCAACCCCCTGCAGGGTGGCTTGGCTTTGTCGGACAAGTGGTGTCAGGTTCTAGCGGGCCTGTGCAGCCGCTTTGAGCCGAGTACACCCCGAATGCCTACGGTTTTTCAAGTGACGGTTGCGACGGTGCAGTTCAGAACGCGCCACTCGCCACCGTGAAATCCGCATGCTGCGCTGCCAGCCCGTGCAGCATGCTCACCAGCGGCCGCAGGTCATCACGCCGACTGTGCAACGCATAGCCGAGCGACCCCAGCGGCGCAGGGCTGGGCAACACCTGCAACACCTCCCTGGCGTGCAGGGCTTGCGCCCAGCCCTCGGGCAGCAGGCCAATGCCGCTGCCCTGTGCGAGCAAGCCCACGATGGCGCCCCAGTGGTTGCACACCAATCTGCGCGCGGGGCGTGCATCGGCCTGCCGCAGCCAGTCGTCGATGAGGTGGGTCACCCCCGAGCCTTGCGGCAGCGTTACCAGCGGTTGCGACTGCATCGCATCGGCATCCATCTGGCGCAGGCCGTGCGCCACGCCAGGGCCAGCGCACCAGGCAAAGCGCGCATGCGCCAGCGGCACCGAGGTCAGCGCACTGCGGCTGGCGGGGCCGGCGATCACGGCCACATCCAGCTCGCCCTTGTCCAACCGCTCTGCCAGGGCAGCGCCCACATCCACGTGCACCGACACCTCCAGTGTCGGGTGCACCGCCGCCAGGGCTTCCACCAGGCGCGGCAGCCAGGTGATCGCCGTCAGCTCGCCCACCCCCAGGCGGCAGGGGCCGCGCAGGCCGGTGGTGCTACCCATGTCCTGCTGCAAACGGTCTGCCTGCTGCAGCAACGCGCCCGCCAGGGGCAGCAGTCGCGTGCCCGACTCCGTCAAAGCCGCGCGGTGCCCGGCGCGGTCAAAGAGCACCTGACCCAGCGATGCCTCCAGTTCGGCGATCCGCTTAGACAGGGAGGACACCGACAGGTGCACCCGCTCCGCAGCCATGGCAAAGCTGCTGCAGGTGGCGGCCCAGTAGAAGGCTTCGAGCTGCTTAAGGGTCATGTCGTGAATGTATTTTCAATTTGGAGAACAAATTATTAGCAATAAATTCGCTTTCTTGATTATTGCGGTTTCAGGACACTGCTTTCCAGCCCTCGTTAGCTCTTGCCTGGAGTCACGCTATGCCCACCCCCTCCACCACGCCCCAACAGCCCCCCACCAATGCCTGGAGCGCCTTCAACGGAACGCATCGCAGTGGCCGCACGTCCCATCTGCTGTCGCTAGACGACTTTGAAGCCGCTGCCCGCCGCGTGCTACCCCGCCCTATCTTTGGCTACGTGGCCGGGGCGGCGGAAGACAACCTGGCCCTGGACGACAACCGCCAGGCGTTCCGCGAGATCGCCCTCGTGCCCCGCGTGCTGCGCAACGTGGCCCAACGCGACCAGGGCGTGACCCTGTTCGGCCAGCGCTATGCCAGCCCCTTTGGCATCGCGCCCATGGGTATCGCGGCGCTATCGGCCTACCGGGGCGACATCGTGCTCGCCCGTGCGGCGGCAGCGGCGGGCATCCCGGCTGTGCAAAGCGGCAGCTCCCTCATCCGGCTGGAAGAAGTGATGGCCGCCGCCCCCGGCACCTGGTTCCAGGCCTACCTGCCCGGCACCCCCGAACGCATCGATGCCTTGCTGTGGCGCGTGATCGCGGCCGGTGTGCAGACCCTCGTAGTGACGGTGGACATCCCCGTGGCGGGCAACCGCGAGAACAACATCCGCGCGGGCTTCTCCACCCCGCTGCGCCCCAGCCTTCGCCTGGCGTGGGACGGCATGGTGCGCCCGCGCTGGCTGGCAGGCACACTGCTGCGCACGCTGGCACACCACGGCATGCCGCATTTTGAAAACTCGTTTGCCGAGCGCGGCGCGCCCATCCTGTCCTCACGTATACAGCGCGACTTTGCCGCGCGTGACCACTTTGACTGGAGCCACATCGCCCACATCCGCCGCCAGTGGCGCGGCCCGCTGGTCGTCAAGGGCATCCTCAGCCCGCAGGATGCCGCCCTCGCCCGCCAGCACGGGGTGGACGGGATCATCGTCAGCAACCACGGCGGTCGCCAGCTCGATGGCGCCGTGGCCCCGCTGCGCGTGCTGCCCGCCATTGCCGAGCAGGCTGGCAGCGGCATGACAGTGATGTTGGACGGCGGCATCCGCCGGGGCACCGACGTGATCAAGGCCCTGGCGCTGGGCGCGCAGGCAGTGTTTGTGGGGCGGCCCTTCAACTACGCAGCAGCAGTGGACGGCGAGGCAGGCGTTACAGCGGCCATCGATCTATTGCGCGCCGAGGTGGACCGCAACTTGGCAATGCTGGGCGCCACCTCCTGCGCAGCGCTGGGGCCAGAGCATCTCATGGACCGCCGAGCACCGTAGCGGACTGCGGCGCACGCTTCCCTGCGGGGGCCTGATCAAGCTGGGGAGCAAAGCGCCATCAGCGTAGTTTGAAATGAAGTGATGGCGGCGCAGGCAAAAATCCTGTTGATCACTTCAATATTGATAGCAGTCAGCACCTATCGGAAAAGCGCTAGCAGCACTTTTCATTGATTAGTAATGGTCTGCAGCGCCACAGACGGCCTTGGGCTGATTTCGAACTTTCACTCGACCACCATTGGCAGGCAGTTTTTGGCCCGAACCGGTGTGTTTGCCGTGCACTATGGACCTGCCATGGGCGGCCCTTCAGTTAAAGTCCCCGCCCCGCGGGCGATTTTTGACCGCATCGTGCTCCCCGGTGACGGGGTTCGAAAACAAAATCTGCGACTTTGGGTGAGGCTCGCCGGCGGATGCGGCCGTGCAAACCGCAACTCGCGGAGATAGAAAAAATATGCTGCTAACCGATATAGCCGTCGAGCACACTTTGGTGTCTAAAAAGGATGGCGTTCGCCAGACTTTCTTGCTGCATCCTTTCACTGATACACAGCGCGATTCACTGGGCAAATTCGAGCTCGTTCGCGACGTCAGCCAGCCCGGACTCAAAGACGTGAAACGCTCCACCTTCGTATCGTTTCATCAATTGGCGGAGTTGTATGCAAAAGGCCTGCTCGAAGAATTCGGGTTTTCCGTTCGCATGTGCCCGGGTAAAGGCACCCACCCTGCCAAGCTTCCAGCCAAAAAGATACTGCCCGCCAGCATCAAGCCAGGCTCTTCGTTCGATCTGGCGGCGCAAAAGGTGGATATTTCCAAACCGGCCACGCGCGAATTGAGAACGGCCTTGCTTCGCGCCAACGTCCAAATTTAAGCGTGACAGCGCTGATCGATACAGGAGCCGATGTGAATCCAACCATTGCGCATGCTGAACTGATTGCCACATTCAAGCGGGCCGAGGCAGATGCCGCTCACAAGTTCGGACTGATCCAAGCGGCTGCGAACAAGGGCCCCAAGGCAATACAAGCCGCCACAGAAACAGCGGCAAAGGCGGCAAAACGCAGGGACTCTTTTGCGAAAAAGCTGGGCGATCTGGGGGTGAACCTAAAGTACTGAACGCCGCCACGCACATGGCGCAACACCCACCATTGGCGACCGCGCACAACAGGCGATGATTGTCAAAACAATCTCCGCAATCTAAAAGCAGAATTGGCCACGGGTCCTGCCCCGATTTGCATGCTTTCCAAGCACGGTAATTGAAGCGTCTTCATTTTCCGGATTACAAAGGTGTTGAGAGAGATCGGATACCGCTATAGGCTGGTTGCTGCCGCTCAACTTGCAGTCGTCGAACGACGGCTGCGATCAGGAGCAGACGGTGAAGAACATCGCCGCTCAATGTTCTGGCCTTCAAGAACTGACATAGCCAGCGTAGTCAGGGGGCAATCGTCAAGGTTGATCGGTGGTCATTTAGACGGCATGACCGAACGCTTATCGCGTGTCTGCCGATGACACGGTACCTTGACTAAACCACCCTTCCCTCCAATGTTGCACTCATCCCAGGCCTGTAGGCCCCCGGCGCTTGCAGGGCATCGACGCTGTCGAGTTCACTTCGATCGGGCGCTGGCTTCAGATCATTCCTCGGGCGCGACGAGCGGCACGCAGACATAAAAGCGCCATGCCGCATGCCCGGCACCAGGGGGTTATCTTCAAGGCGGGGGGGGCGTTGTGCATCGGGCACAGCTAGGGTAGCGCCGGACTCCAGCGCGTGTGCGCAAATCGCAAAGGCGCGTTCGCTCAGCTGAAATGCAATGCCCACCGACGCCGATCTAGAACCTTCATCGTGGCGTACTCGCAGGCGCGAAGATGGCCGCTATTGCGGCTTACCTCACTCACGATAGATGCATCGCTGACTCACGCCGAGTGCGGCTGACCTGAAGTGCTTCCTACATCTTTCATTCCGTCTTCCAGCATATCCAGAAAGCAGCGGCCCGCCAGCGTTAGGTGGCGGCGCGACGGATAAAGGGCGTAGATGTGCATCGCGGGGGGAACCCAGTCGGGCGCTACCTGAAGCAGATGTCCGCTCGCGACAAAGCTGGCCGCCATGATCCTCGGAAGCTGCACAACCCCTAACCCCTGAAGCGCTGCGTCTCGGTTCAACAGCAGGTTGTCGCTCACAAAGCGCACGTCCAGCTCAACGTCCGCACTTTCGTTCTGGGGGCCGATCAGTGTCCAGCGAGCCAGTGACGCAGTAATACTCCAGCCCACAGCAGCGCAGCGGGATAGTGCCAATGGTGTCTCCGGGATGTTGAGCGCTGTAACGAGCGCTGGACTTGCATACAACCCATAGGGGACCGTTGCCAGCCGTCTGGCGACAAGGCTGGAGTCCGTCAGAGGCTGTGTGGTCGGCTGAATCACGAGGTCCACTGTGTCGTCCAAGGGGCGCAAACGACCGTCCGTGGTTTGAAGTGACAGGGTGACGCGAGGATAGCGAGCGCTGAATTGCAGGGCTATTCGGCCAACAAGGGATGCCGCAATGGCTGCTGGGCAAGCCACCCGTAGTTGTCCCCAGGGACTCTCCAGGCTCTCACGTGCGACGGAGATAGCCGTTTGCGTTTCAGCTCGCACCGCCTGGCCATGTAGAAAAATGCGTTGCCCTACATCGGTCAATTCAAACCGCCGTGCATAGCGGTGCAGCAGGGCAACCCCAAGGAATGATTCAAGAGCCGCCACGCGACGACTCAATCGCGACTTCGGTATGCCTGTGCGCCTGCTGGCAGCGGTGAAGCCTCCTGCGTCGGCTACCTCTACAAAACTCAGAAGGTCTTCCACAGCCAGCAACACGTTGTCCATTAGGTCCATCCGTCATCGTCGTTGTGCAAATAACGCGTGCGCCTGAGGTTCAAGCTCTACCGCTGTGCAAATCCCAGCTTGCCATAGGTTGCTGCAGCCCAGGCCTTCTTCGATGTGCCTGTTTTTGCAACGGGGTGTTCTACCACTGAGTCTCGCCACCGCAAGGTTGGTTATCTAGCATAAGTTTGTCAGCAACTGACATCTAGACCAACTATTCCAGGAGACATGATGACAACGCGAAGGATCTTTCTACAGGTTTCCTCCGGGGCACTTGCCGGTTCGTTAATAGGGTGCGGTGGCGGAGGCGATGAAAAGCCCGTGGTGGACACCACATCCGGTAAGTTCAGCGGAACTATGCTTGGTAGTACGACGGTATACAAAGGCATTCCGTATGCGCGTCCGCCTATTGGAGCGCTGCGGTTTCAATCGCCAAAGCCCTATGCACCCACAACAGCGCAGGTGACCCCAGCCACAGCATTTGGTCCTGCCAGCCTGCAGACGCTCCCTGCGAATGTGACCTGGATCTACACGCAACCTGAAGCGCAGAGTGAAGACTGTCTCACTCTCAACATCTGGGCACCTCGCGACGTCAGCAAGGCCCCCGTGATGGTGTGGCTCCATGGCGGTGCGTGGCGCACGGGCGCGACCAGCATGCCCCTGATGGACGGGCAGAGGCTCGCTGAGCAGGGACTGGTTGTCGTCACGGTCAACTACCGCTTGGGTTCAATGTCCAGCCTGGCCCACCCAGATTTCACAGATCCTGAAACCGGACTTGCTGCGAACTGGGGCCTGCAGGATCAGGCGGCCGCGTTGCGGTGGGTGCACGAGAACATTGCTCGTTTCGGCGGGGACCCAGGCAACGTGTGCCTCGCAGGGCAATCGGCGGGCGCTGTCAACGCGGCATTGATTGCGCAGCATCCCGTCTGGAGCCAGTGGCTGCACAAAGCTGTTTTGTTCAGTTCTGCCGGTATTGCGGCGCCTGCAGGGTTCTCCCTTCAAGACGCGGCCAGCTACACCGAACTGCTAGCCACGACCCTCAAGACCACACCCAAAGGGTTGTTGGGCATCCCTGCGGCCACATTGCATGCGGCCGAGTTGGCATTGAACGCTCAACCGCTGCCCGCTACATTCCGATCCGGCTTTGGCGTCAAGGCGTCACCCGTGATGGACGGGAAGAGCGTGTTCGCCGATTGGACTCGGGTGGGATGGCCCCAGCGTGTACCGGTGCTGATCACGAACACGCTTACCGAGGGATCTTTTTTTGTTGACTTAGTCGACCCAGCAACGCAGGCCTCGCTCACAGCTCCGCTGCCTTCCTCCATTGAGGCGCTCACAGCCCTCGTCGCGCCACTTTCTGGTTCTGCGAGTCGGGCCTCCCAGGTGATAGCTGCCTATCAGGATGCTGCCTTGGCCGAAGGTCGCTCCTCAGCACCGGGTAACCTGTGGGTTGAAATCAACGGTGATCGCAACCTGCGCAACTTCTGCGTCCGCTATGCTGACAGTCTTGTAAAGCAAGGCGCCAACGTGCGATATGGAACCTTCATGCATGACTTGCCAGCCCCGGGGCGGGGCGTGCCACATTGTGCAGAGTTGCCCTTCTTGTTCGGCACGTATGGGCTTGATTACTACCGTCAAAAAGTCGGGTCGGGCTCAGCAGAGCAGCAGCTCAGTCGACATTTGATGAGCGCTGTGACCACCTTCGCCCAGAGCGGGACTGCTACTTTTGCGGACGGCACCGCCTGGCCAGGCTACGGCAGCGGTAGTGCGAACTCCGCGCTGATTGGCACTGGAGCGTCTTCGTCCATCGCGTTCGGTACGGTGCCCAAGATCGCCCAGATGCGCGTGTGGGATGCCCTTTTGGGGTACCAATAATTAAAAAGGGCGCGAAGTCACTCGGCGGGCAGGGCCGCGTGGACTAGGGCTCCCCGAAATGTCAGCGATCGGATGGCAACGATTAACTCTTTAAGCTGGCGCAGCGCGAGTGCGCCAATCGGGGGGGCCTGGAGCGCCGCAAAGCCTACAGGTCATTCGCTCGGCGTGGTCGGTGTGGAATGCGTCGCTGCCCGCGATTGTTGCAAGCGCGACGCTGGGCCGGGGCTGCCCGATCAATGACACGCCTCACCAGTGACGGCGGTGTTTCGTAGTGGCGGTGCTGCCTGCTATCGTGTGGACGACGACTGCGTGTCCGCCGCCCCCTTCCGTATCCAGGCCTTGAAGCAATGCGATCGTTGATTTCCTTTTCGCTGCGCGCACCTATCGCTGTCTTTGTGGCGGGCCTCGCTGCCGCCGTGCACATCGGCAAAATTCCACCCGCCATTGCCGTGTTGGGGGATGCGTTGGGGGTCTCGCTGGTCGAGGCAGGTTTCCTGCTGTCGGCGGTCCAACTGGCAGGCATGCTTCTGGGCGTTCTGGTCGGGGCGCTGGCCGATGGCTTCGGCCTACGGCGCACCATGCTGTGTGGGCTTTTCGTATTGTGTTTCGCCAGTTTGGCGGGAGTGTGGGCTCGCCAGCCTTCCGACCTGCTCGCATTGCGGGCGCTGGAGGGGTTGGGTTTCCTGTGTGTTGTGCTCCCAGCGCCTAGCTTGATGCGGCAGTTAGTGCCTGCTGCGAGGCTGCCTGCCTTCATGGGGCTGTGGGGTGCCTACATGCCCGCTGGCGTTGCTCTGGCGCTTCTGACGGGGCCTGTGGTCATGGCCTGGTGGAACTGGGAGGCTTGGTGGGGGCTGCTGGGGGTAGTTGCGGGCTGCGCGGGGCTCTGGTTGGCCTGGGCCGTTGGGCCGGATGCCCGGCGAGCCGCCGTGGCCCGTCCGCACACTGCCCCCCCATCTCCTGCGGTGTTGGTTCTGGTGAGGCGGCTGCGGATGACACTGGCCAGTCCCGGGCCCTGGGTGGTGGCAGTGGCCTTTGGTATGTACTCCTGCCAGTGGTTGGCCGTCATCGGGTTTCTGCCCTCCATCTACATGCAGGCCGGTGTCAGCGGCGTGGCCGCCGGTGCGTTGACCGCACTGGCCTGCGCGGCCAACGTGGTGGGCAACCTAGTGGCCGGTGGCTTGATGCGGGCGGGTTGGCGCACGCACCATCTGTTAGTCATCGGCTTCGGCGGCACTGCATTGGCCACGGTGGTGGCATTCAGCCCCTTGGGTGGAGATGGCCCGATCCTTCGTTTCGCTGCTGTGGTGGCGTTTTCGGCGGTGGGTGGGATGATTCCTGCCACCTTGTTTGCCCTGGCGGTACGGGTGGCGCCCAGCGAGCACACGGTGTCCACCACGATGGGATGGGTACAGCAGTGCTCAGCCTGTGGCCAGTTCCTGGGTCCACCGCTTGTGGCCTGGGTAGCGGGTCTGGCGGGCGGCTGGCATTTCACCTGGGCGGTCACGGGCGTAGCTTCGGTGGTGGGCATTGCACTTTCATTGTGGGTGCGCCTCAAACAACCGGCCTGAAGGCGGGCAGGGCTAAGCGCCCCTCACTTGCAGCACTCCGGACAACGAGCGTCGTTCAGGCTGTTGCGCTCGAAGATGTCGGCTAGAAGTAAGCCACTTTTGACTCATGTGCCGACGACCCCGTGAGCCACGCGAGTGCCTCTATCCCCACACGCCTGTTGGGTGCGGGGGCGGAAAAAGGGGCGCAGTCGAAGGTCGGCGCGGTGGCTCACTCCGGTGTCGGCGGCAGCAAGCCTGACCATCGGCATCAGTCTGGTCCAGCCCAAGGCGCGACCAATCAGCCCTCGCGGAGGGCGGTTGCCTAACCCGATGTCTTCCCCGACTTGGTAGATGCCGCGGGCTTCACCAGCCGCCCGATCTCACCACCGCACGCGCTGAAGTTGCGGGCGTACTCCTCGGGGTTGTCGAACAGCACCTGGGCTTGCATCAGGCGGTCGAGTTCCTGTTTTGCGTAGAGCAGGACGCCCGCGCTGCTGCTGCCCGAGGCCCAGGGATAGTCCAGCTCGCGGAACTGGCGCGCGATGTCGCGGTGAATACGCACATGCGTCTGCTCGTGTTTCATCACGTGCGCATAGGCACAGCTGCCCGGCGGGATCTCGCTGGCTACGCGCAGCACCGGTTTGGTGTAATCCAGCCGCACGACGACGCCCTGGCAACTGGTCTGCGGCATCACCGCCAGCTTGGTCTCGACAACGACGTGGCCGAGTTGCGTACCGCTGCGGCCGGCGCCCGCGCCGATCTTCGTCAGTTCGGCGGCCGGTTTGGCGTTGTCCACTTCCGGGTCGGCGAACCAAGCCGCACTGAAACGCACCGCCTTGTCGCAGGGAGGTAGGGCGGCGGACTGCGCCTGGAAGCAGGCGCTGACCAGCAGCAGAGCGAGGAGGCTTTTCATCGTAACCTTCTGGTTATGGGCAAGACACGCTCTTCCTGAAGCGGTGGCCGCAAGGCGGCTAGCCTGACCGGGGCGGACGAGCATGCCCGGCGCCGGCTGGTCGCCAGTTGGCGTTTTTTCAGCCTCTGATCGCATTGCCTGAAATCGCATTTGACCTGATTTTGCGTCGGCGCAATGGCTCGCATCCCGCCCAGCTTTGGTTCAGAGGACTAATCGCAGAGTGCTCGGCATCGTTGTGACCAGATACTCTGAAGCTCGTGGATATAGGAGCCGCGCTATCGTCCAAACGCGATACCGACGCAGTAAACCGGATGGCAAATGGAGCAAAGCCTAAGGCGCTTGACTCGTCATGCGAACTCAGGGCCTGCTGCTGCCAGTGAATGCAAACATTCAGCGAGTGCTTTCTCAAACCGTCAGCGGCAGCTCCTGCCCGATAATGCGCCTTAGATGGCACGGTTTGGATGACAGCAATCGCTGCATTGCAGCCAATTCCCTGCCGCTTGAAGTAGGCCGAAAGCTGCGCGCCAAAACACAGCCAGAGCAATGCGATGGTCGACACCGAACTGAAGCAGATGGATGGGGCATAAAAAAAGCGCCGGGTTTTCCCAAACCCGGCGCTCTCATTCCAACAAGCTTTATCAACCCAACTTAAACGGCAGCTCGCGCGGCGTCTTGCCTGTGATCTGCGCGATGGCATTGGCAAACGCCGGCGCCAGCGGCGGCAGGCCCGGTTCGCCCATGCCCTTCGGCGGATCGGCGCTGGGCACGATGTGCACTGTCAGCTGCGGCATGTCGGTGATGCGGGGCACGGCGTAGTCGCCGAAGTTGCTCTGCTCCACCACACCGTCCTTGAGCGTGATGGCTGCACCGGGCAGGCAGGTGCCCAGGCCCATCAGCGCGGCGCCTTGCACCTGGGCTTCTACGCTCTTGGGGTTGACCACCAGGTTGCAATGCACGCCTGCGGTGATGCTGTGCAGCTTGGGCGTTCCGTCTTTGACGGAGGCCTCGACCACATAGGCCACCACCGACTCGAACGATTCGTGCACCGCCACGCCCCAGGCACGGCCTGCGGCCAGCTTCTTCTTGCCGTAGCCCGACTGGGCGACGGCCAGTTGCAGCGCCGCCTTGTGGCGCGGGTGCTTGTCGCCCATCAGGGCCAGGCGGTAGGCCACGGGGTCTTGCTTGGTGGTGCGGGCCACTTCGTCGATCAGTGTCTCCATGGCGTAGGCCGTGTGGGTGGAGCCCACGCTGCGCCACCACAGCACCGGCACGTTCACATCCGGGTGGTGCACCGACAGCTTCATCGGCACGTCGTACGGCTCTTTCATGCCCTCGACGGCCGTGGCGTCAATGCCGTTCTTGATCATGAAGGCCTCGAACGGCGAGCCCTTGGTGATGGACTGGCCGACGATGGTGTGGTCCCACGCCAGGATCTTGCCCTTGGCGTCAAAGCCGATCTCGGCACGGTGCACCTGCATGGGGCGGTAATAGCCGCCCTTGATGTCGTCTTCGCGGCTCCACAGCGTGCGCACGGGCGCGGTGATGCCGGCGGTGTGGGCCGCCTTGGCCACGCCGCAGGCCTCCACCACGTAGTCGCTGGTGGGGATGGCGCGGCGGCCAAAGCCGCCACCGGCCATCTGCGTGTTGACCTTCACGTTCTGCGGCTGCAGACCCAGCGTCTTGGCGGCGGCCATCGCGTCCAGGCCGGGCATCTGGGTGCCCATCCACAGTTCGGCCTTGTCCCCGTCCAGCTTCACAGTGCAGTTCAGCGGCTCCATGGGCGCGTGCGCCAGGTACGGGAAGACGAACTCGGCACTGATCTTGTGGGGTGCACCCGCCAGCGGCGCCATGTCGGCCTGCATGG
This sequence comes from Acidovorax delafieldii, assembly GCF_007993815.1. GTDB lineage: Bacteria > Pseudomonadota > Gammaproteobacteria > Burkholderiales > Burkholderiaceae_C > Acidovorax > Acidovorax delafieldii. The sequence goes on along the minus strand of NZ_VJWE01000012.1, from coordinate 249,151 downwards.
CCACATTGCCGGGCTTGGCGGCCAGTTCGCGGTACTGCGCCAGCAGCGCAGTGGTGTCGGGCTTGGTGACCGCGCTGGTGTCCCACTCCACCTTGAGGGCGTCGCGCCCCTGCTTGGCGGGCCAGTAGCCGTCGGCCACGATGGCAACGCCCTCGCCGCCCCGGTCGGTGGGCACGCGCAGCACGGCCTTTACGCCCTTGATGGCCTTGGCGGCGCTGTCGTCCAGGGACTTCACCTTGGCACCAAACACGGGCGGGCGGGCTACCACGGCCGTCAACATGCCGGGCAGGCGCACGTCAATGCCGTAGTCCTGCTGGCCGCTCGACTTGGCCTTGGCATCCAGCCGCCCGGTGGGTTTGCCGATCAGGCGGAATTGCTTGGGGTCCTTGAGTGCGACCTTTTCAGGCACGGGCTGCTTCATGGCGGCTTCGGCCAGTGCACCGTAGCCCAGCTTCTTGCCACCGGGGCCGACCACAAAGCCGTTGCTGGTGCGCAGGGCCGACGCGTCCACTCCCCACTGGGCGGCCGCCGCCGAAACCAACATGGCTCGGGTGCGCGCGCCCAGCTCGCGGTACTGGGTGTACGAGTTCTTGATGGAGTTGGAGCCGCCCGTGAGGTGCATGCCGAACGCAGGGTCGGCATAAGCCGGGTTGGCGTCGCCGTGCACGCTGCGCACCTTGCTCCAGTCGGCATCCAGCTCCTCGGCCAGGATCATGGGCAGGCCGGTTTGCACGCCCTGGCCAAAGTCCAGCCGGTTGATGGTGACGGTGACGGTGCCATCGGCATCAATGCGCACAAAGGCCGAGGGCTGCTCGTGCGGCTTGAGGCCAGCTGGGGTCGCAGCGGCTGCGCCCTGCGCAGCAGACACCAGCGGAAACGCGCCCAGCGCAAAGCCCGAGGCCGCAGACACCTTGAGGAAGGTGCGGCGAGCCACACCTTCCGACGCATCAAAAGCTCCTGAATTCATAGCGCCCTGCGCTTTATCCACTAAAGCTTGGAGGTGTTTTGGCATGAAATGTTGTGCCTGGCCCTGCAGGGCATGGGGTTCGAAGTGCATGGTGGTCTCCTTCAATCAGGCCAGGGTCTTGGCAGCGTCGTGGATGGCGGCGCGGATGCGCACGTAGGTGCCGCAGCGGCACACGTTGCCGGCCATGGCAGCGTCGATGTCGGCGTCGGAGGGCTTCTTCTTGCCCTTGAGCAGCGCGGTGGCGCTCATGATCTGGCCGCTCTGGCAGTAGCCGCACTGGGCCACGTCGTGCTTGACCCAGGCGGCGTGCACTGCCTTGCCCACCTTGTCGTCGGTGGCAATGGCTTCAATGGTGGTGATCTTCTGGCCTGCCGCCGCCGAGATGGGCGTGATGCAGGACCGCACCGGCGCGCCGTTCAGGTGCACGGTACACGCACCGCACAGCGCCTGGCCGCAGCCAAACTTGGTGCCGGTCATGCCCAGCGTGTCGCGCAGGGCCCAGAGGATGGGGGTGGATTCGTCGGCATCCACGGCCGTGTCTTTGCCGTTGATATTGAGGGTGGGCATCGTGGGACTCCTTGGGATGAAGGTCAGCGCTCAAAGGCACAGCGCAATCGGTAGGGCGGCGCGGGCACACATCAAGCCGCTTTGTTGTTTTAAGAGAATAACTATTCGATTAAACCGCAAAATTCGAGTTTCTGCAGCGGCACAATTTACGCCTTGATGGCGTCCCAGCACAGGCCAAACGCCATTTGGTGCACGGCCTCGTCATCGGGCAGCACCTGGGTGCGGATCAGGTTGCCGGTCTCCCGCACCGATCCCACTAGGCTGGCCGTGAGCAGCGGAATGGGCACGGCCTTGAGGATCTCCTGCAGCTGGCCTTCTTCCATCAGCGCAAAAAAACCCGCCATCAGCCGGGTCGAAAATTCGCGGTTGCCCTGGGTGAACCAGGGCGAGTTGTAGTACTGCTCCTGGAACACCACCTCGGCGTATTGGTCCAGCCGATGGCGCAGCAGATTACCCCAGGCGCGGCGCACCCGTGCGCGGTAGGGCATGCCAGGTTCGATGCCGTCCATGATGCGCGCGGCCGTGACGGTCTTGGCGTCCTGGTACAGCTGGCTGATCAGTTCGTCCTTGGACGGGTAGTACACGTACAGCGTGCTCGTGGCCACGCCCGCTGCCCGGGCAATGTCGGCCAGGGTCAGGCCGCTCAGGCCGCGCTGGGCCACCAGTTCAAAGGTGGCCTGGGCAATGGCGCGCTGTTTCTCGTCATCTTTGGGTTTCATCGGAACCAGGAATATAAACGAACACAAATTCGATCACTATCAAAATCCACTGCACAGGCCCTAGCGCAATGCGACATCGTACGAGGGATGCACAATCGTGGCCATGACCACGAACTCCATCGCCGACCTCCGCAAGAGCTACGAGCGCGCCGAACTCAACGAAGACGCCTCGCACGCCGCCCCCCTGCAGCAGTTTGACCAGTGGCTCAAGGAAGCCATCAGCGCCGAAGTGCCCGAGCCCAACGCCATGACCCTGGCCACCGTGGGCAGCGACCTGCGGCCCAGCACACGCATCGTGCTCATCAAGGGTTATGACGAGCGCGGGATTGTCTGGTTTACCAACTACGACAGCCGCAAGGGCCGCCAGATTGCGGGCAACCCGTTTGCAGCGCTGCAGTTTCACTGGGTGGAGCTGGAGCGTGTGGTGCGTATCGAAGGTGTGGTGGAGAAGGTCAGCGACGAGGAAAGCGAGGAATACTTCAGCAGCCGCCCCCTGGATTCGCGCATCGGCGCCTGGGCCAGCCCCCAAAGCCAGGTCATTTCAGGCCGCAGCGTGCTGGTGGCCAACGCGGCCAAATACGGGGCGCAATTCATGCTGAAACCGCCCCGCCCTCCACACTGGGGCGGCTACCGCCTCAAGCCCGACCAGTGGGAGTTCTGGCAGGGGCGCAAGAGTCGGCTGCATGACCGGCTGCGCTACCGCCTCGATGGCAGCGACTGGGTGCGGGAGCGGCTGGCGCCCTGAGTCTCGGCCGCCGTAGGCGAGCCTCAGCGATAAGCCACCAAGTGGATTCCATATCCGAAGTCGTTTACCTCTGTCTCAACCCGGAGTCTGAGCTGCCCAAGCTTTCTCTGGGGAGCTTTCGCGCCCTCGTCATGATCGAGTCGGAAGTGTCAACGCTCTGGCAGCACGCCGTGAGCGACTGGCTGGTACGTTCTGGATGTCTACAAATGATGGCCTGGGGTCTTGGCTGCAGTTCCTGGGACGACTCGGTGGACTGGGCCAACCTCAAGCAGTTTGATTGTGGAGATATACCGGACGAGAGCTTTGTCCTAACCTCATGGCATGAGAATCAGTCGCTGCAAGAGGTCATGCATTTCTGCAAACACTTCGCAGACCATCCATTTACCGAGCTACGCTCAACGCTGCTTTTGCATATCGCGTATGAGCCGCGAGAAGAAGGAATTTGCAGCTTGTACGGCAATGCCTAGCCGATTAGGCAGGCTGCTAAACGGCAGACATGCGCACCGCTGCGGATGTCACCCCACACCCCATCGCGTCACTGCCACAATCACCACTGGCATCGTCACCAGCCCCAGCGCGGTGGACACCGCCACGCTGGCGGTCACCTCTTCTTCTGCCACGCGGTAGCGCTGGGAGAACAAGAAAACGTTGGCCCCCACGGGCAGCGATGCCGCGACGATCATCACGGCCAGCGGCATGCCCGACAGGCCCAGCGCCCAGCCCATGCTGGCCAGCACCAGCGGGTGCACTACACACTTCACCAGCGCAATGCGCAGCGCGGCCTTGAACTGGTGGCCGACCTTGGTGAATGCCAGCGTCACCCCCACCAGCAGCAGCGCAATCGGCCCCAGCGCCTGGCCCAGCAGCTGCAGAGGCTTGCCCACCACCTCGGGCACCACCAGCCCGGTCTGCGCAAACAGCAGGCCCGCGATGATGGGCAGCGGCACAGGGTGCACGATGCCGTTGCGGATGGCCTGCAGCACGGTACGCCACATGGGCTGCTGCACCCCGCCCGGGCGCCCGGCATGTTCGCGCGCGGCCGCCAGCTCGAACACCACAGTGGCGGCCGTCAGCAGGATGAGCGAGTGCACCGAGATCAGGGTGAACAGCGTGACCAGCCCTGCCTCGCCAAACACCAGGCCCACCAGCGGCACGCCAATCATCAGCGTGTTGCTGAAGGTGTTGGCCAGCGCCCGGGCGGCGCCCAGCGTGTTGAAGCCCTGCACCGCCAAAGAGGCCGCATAGACCACGCCAAACGCCACAAAGTAGATGCCCACAGGGCCGAAGTTGAGGTCTTCCAGGTGCACCGTGCTCATGGTGCGAAACAGCAGCGCGGGCGTGAGCACCATGAAAACGAGGTTGGCCAGGTCCTTGACAGACTCGGCGCGTATCCAGCCGCGCCGCCCCACACAAAAGCCGATGGCAATGAACAGAATGACGGGGATCAGCGAGGTGAAGACAGGAGAGTTCACGGAGAAAAGCGCGCCAGGTCGGCAAGGGTGGGCGCCGATTGTCTCCCATGATCTCTGCCGACTCGGCGTGCTGCGCCCACCGCACTCCCATTTCTTGCTACATATTCAATAGCTATTAGCGCATATTCCACTAGCGCTTGACGCCGATTTCAGTCAATTCCCCGGCCTGGGCCCGCTGGGGGCGTATCTGCCGCGGCGCGGGGCGCATCCTCCGACAGCAGGGCCAGCAGCCCTTGCAGCCCCTCCACCCGGTGGTCGGCCAGAGGCCAGGGTTCGACCCCCGGCCGCACCGTCTGGACGGTGGTGGCCCCCGGGGCGCGCCCGGCCGACAGTTCGGACAAGGGGTTGTCGCCCACCACCAGCATCTGGCGGGGCGCGCAGCCCTCGCGGGCCAGGATCTGCTCAAAGAGGGCCTGCTTGCCATGCGCGGCGCCGGTGGGTGGTGCGTCAATCGCGTCGATGAGCACCTGTTCGAACCACGGGCGGATTCCCAGCGCATCGATCTTGCTGTCCTGCAGGCGCCGAAAGCCGCTGGTGACCAGGTAGCGCCGCAGCGGGATGCGGGGCAGCAGTTCGATGTCGGCGTAGCCTCGCAACGGCGCCTTCGCCTCCATCTGGCTGAACTGCTGCCACCCCGCCGCGCGCATCGCGGGCGTGAAATGGTGGCGCTCAGCCACCAGGTCGAACGCGGTGAACCAGCAGGCCTGCAGCGCTTGCTCAAGGGCGTCCGGGCTCAACGCGCCCTGGTTGGCTTGCCGCACAGCCTCGAAAGCGGGCTCGAACAAGGGCCCCACCGCCCGGGCATCCATCAGGCAGTTGTCCAGATCAAAAACAGCAACGGTGTAGTCCAAGGGCATCGCTCATCAAAAAAGTATCAGTGAACGGCGTGGCGCGTGACGGGCAAACGTCGCCCGCCTCATCCGGCCACGACGGACACCCCGTGGTCTGCCAGCGTCAGGCTGACCGGGGCCCCCACATCCAGCGGCAACTCCACCAGGGGCGACACCACAAAAATGGCGCCCAGGGCGCTGGCAAAGGTGTATTCCATGACGCTGCCCAGATAGGTGCAGCGGGTGACCCGCGCGGCCAGGCCCGCCGATGTGGCCGGGCCGATCACCCAGGCCTCAGGCCGCACGGCGATCTTGACCGGGCCTGCGGACAGTGCGGCGGGTGACGGCACACGCAGCGGGCCCAGCTGCGCATACCCGGTGGCTGCATTGCTGCCCGGGCTGGGCGCGTGGTTCTGGGCCGCGAACAGCATGGCCTCGCCCATGAAGCCGGCCACAAACTCGGAGGTCGGTTGCTCGTACAGCGCGCTGGGCACGCCGCTTTGGGCGATGGCGCCCCGGTCCATCACCACGATCTGGTCGCTGACGGCCAGGGCCTCGGACTGGTCGTGGGTGACATAGGCCACGGTGAGCTTCAGGCGCTGTTGCAGGGCCCGGATTTCCTCGCGCATGGAACGGCGCAGGCGGGCGTCCAGGTTGGACAGGGGTTCGTCAAACAGCAGCACGGCAGGCTCCAGCGCCAGCGCGCGGGCCAGGGCCACGCGCTGCTGCTGCCCGCCCGACAACTCGTGCGGCCTGCGCTGGTCCAGACCGTGCAGGCCCACGGTGTCGAGCATGGCACGCGCCTTGTCGCGCACCTGCTGTTTGCCCAGGCCCGACAAATGCAGGCCGTAGACCACGTTGTCGATGACATTCATGTGCGGAAACAGCGCGTAGTTCTGGAACACCAGGCTCACGTTGCGCTGCGCCGGGCCGAGGGGGGTCACGTCATGCCCGTCGATGAAGATGCGGCCCGATGTGGGAGATTCGAGCCCGGCAATCAGGCGCAGCGTGGTCGTCTTGCCGCAGCCCGACGGCCCAAGGATGGTGGTGAGCGTGCCGCGCGGCACGCTGAAGCTGATGTGGTCCACCACCAGCGGGGCGCCGGGCGATGCTCCATACCGCTTGCACACATCCCTGAATTCAATGCCGTGATGGCCCGCAGAGTTCGTCATGGTGCGTACGTTTTGGCGACTGCCATGTCTAAGGCCGATGGGAAGCTCAATGAACGACAACGGGCCCCATGAAACCGGCGCGCCCTGCGCCAGAGCAGCCGAGCAAGGGCCGCCCCGCAGCGAGGGCTGCGTCCCCCAGGGGGGAAGGCGCCGCAGGCGACACAGAGGGGCTTCATATCAACTTTCCCAGGCCACCACGGCATCCACGCCGATGACATGCCCCGCGTCCATGCGGTTGAACAGCGTGACCTGGGCGCCCATCGCCTCGGCAATCTGCCGGCAGATGGACAACCCCAGCCCCACCCCGCCCTTCCCCGCCGAAAACGGCTGGAACAGTCGCTGCCGCACGGCGTCGTCGATGCCTGGGCCCTCGTCCCACACCAGCACCTCGCGCCGCCCGGTGCTGTCGCGCAGCAGCACACCCAGCCGCCCATGGGTGGGCGTGTGGTGGATGGCGTTGGCCAGCAGGTTGCGCATCAGCTCGCCCAGCAGCGCTGCGTCGCCGGGTGCCCACAGCGTGTCAGGGCCCTCCAGCGCAAAGTCGAGCCGTTTGGCCGCAATCAGCGGTGCCAGCTCCATCACGGCCTCGCGGGCAATCGCGTTCAGGTCCACGATGGGCAGCTCGCCCATGCGCTTGAGCTGCTCCACCTTGCTCAGGCTAAGCAACTGGTTGGCCAGGCCCGAGGCGCGGTCCACGGTATGCAGCATCTGCTGCAGCGCATCGCCCACCAGCATGTCACCCGCCATGGCGGCCTGCAGCTGGGTGCGCAGCACGGCCATGGGGGTGCGCAGCTGGTGGGTGGCATCCGCCAGAAAGCGCCGCTGCTCCTCGATCCAGCGGCTCTGACTGTGTTGGAGCTCGGCAAAATGCTGCACGGCCGGAGCGAGTTCCGACGGGCCTTCGTAGATGCGGCCTGCGGTGCCCACAACGTCGCCGCTGGGCGGCCGCATCAGCGACACATCCGCATGCCGCAACCAGCCCGATGCCGCCCGCGCCAGCAGCACCGCCACGGTGGTCATCGCCAGTGCCAGCAGGACCACCCACCACAGGCCCGAGCCACCGCCCAGCAGGCGGCGCGCACCCGGCAGGCGCTCGCCCAGCGGGCGCGCCGCCTGGCGCACCACGGGCGCAGCCACGGCTTGCCCCTCCTTCACCCCGGTGGGCTGGTACAGGGTCACTGCCACCCGCACCAGTTGGTCCCCGACCTGCGCCAGGTAGAAGTGCACGGCACCGGGGTCACGCACCACCTCGGTGGGAGGCACGCGCGGCAGATCGGCGCTGCCAGCCAGGCGTTCGCCGTCCAGATTGCTCTCGCGGTACCAGACACCGGGCACGGGTTGGGCACGCAGGGAGGCGGCGGGCTCTGCTGATAGATCTGCAGGCCAGTGCGCCAGCGCCTGGCGCAAGGCCTCATCTTGTGCGGTGGCGTCATGCTGCACCTGATAGGTCCATTGCACCACGCAGATCACGGCCACCAGCCCCCACAGCGGCACCAGCCAGCCCACCAGCAGCACCCGCTGCAATGAGCCGCCCCGCGGCCGCCAGGGCCGCCGCTGCCACCACCGCAGCGTCACCGGGCCACCCCGCCCTTATCGGACTTGTCGGCTTTGTCCGTCTTGTGGGCGGCCATGCTGTCGGCATCGCACAGCAGGTAACCCACGCCGCGCAAGGTCACGATCTCGGCGTTGGTGCCCACCAGCTTCTTGCGCAGCCGGTGCACCACCACTTCCACCGCGTCGGCTTGCACCTGCTCGTCCGTGTTGGCAAACACCTGGGTGCGCAGCTCTTCCTTGCTGACCACCCGGTCCACGCGCGACATCAGCAGCCGCAGCAGCTCGGACTCCCGCTGCGACAGCTCCAGCGGCAAGGCATCGTTGTAGAACACGCCACTGCCCGGCTCGCGGTATAGCGCCCCGCAGCGCAACTGCCCGTCGCGCCCCACGCGGCGCGTCAGGGCCCGCAGCCGCGCCACCAGCTCATCCAGGTCAAAGGGCTTGGCCAGGTAGTCATCGGCCCCGGCCTCCAGTCCTGCCACCCGGTCCGTGACGGCAGCGCGGGCCGTCAACGCCAGTACCGGTGTGGTGCTGCCGCCATCGCGCAGGCGCCGCAGCACCTCCAGCCCGTCCAGGCCCGGCAGCGACAGGTCGAGCGTGATCACGTCAAACGCGGTGCGCCGCGCAGCCGCCAGGGCCTCCTTGCCATCGGCGCAGCACAACACCTCAAACCCACGGGCCACCAGACTGCGGCTCAGGGCCCCGGCCAGATCAAAATCGTCTTCGACCAACAGCAGTTTCATCCCCCGATCATGCCGCCTGTGGCGGGCTGGGGCCACTGTGCTTCTACGGACAGGCGATGAAAGCGAAGCGAAAGGCGGTGCACACCCCTCCACGGCTGTGCCGCTGTACAGTAATGCGCAGTATTTTCGAAACCGCCTCCATGAGATACCTCCGGAACCAGACAGCGCTGCCAGGCCTTCATCAAAGGACCTTGCAGCTGGTGGCAACCGCACTGGCCTTGTGCACGGTGCTGCCGGCCCAGGCCTCGCAGTCCCTGCGCTGCAATGGATCACTGGTGGGCAAAGGCGACTCTCCCGTGACGCTGCTGCAAAAATGTGGTGACCCCATCTACCGCCAGGGCGTGTGCGTTTCCATGCTGCAGCTGGGCTGGGTGGTGACGCCCTACCGCCCGGGCAGTCCCGCAGCGGTGCTGGCCAACCAGTGTGTGCCCATGGAAGAGTGGACGTACGACCGGGGGCCAGGCACCTTCCTGGGGGTGGTTCGCATCTACAACGGCACGATCGAATCCGTGCGCGACGGCGATCGCAGCAGGTAGCGGGGCGTGCTGGCCCGCCTGTCCAATGCGCTGGAAGGCCCTCAACCCTCAGGAAGCCGCGGCGATGACGATGCTGGATTCGTCAAAAACCGCCGTGGCTTGCTGGCCCGCTCGAACCTTGGCTCCTTCAGCGGCAAAGCCCACCAGCTGGATGCCGCTGGGCAGCTGTAGCACCACCTCGGGGGCGGCGCCGCGAGCGACGCTCCGCACCACCCCGGCCATGGCATTGCCTGCGGGACTGCCAGGGGCCGGGGCCACCTGAACCGCCGTCGCCTTGCACAGCGCCAGCACACCAACCCCTGCCTTCAAACCCAGCAACTGGGCGCTGACCCGCGTGATGGACGCATGCAGCGCCTGCCCATCCGCCAGCAGCAGCTGCACACGCACCTGCCCTCCCACGGCCCGCACCTTGCCCACGGTGCAAGGAAACTGGTTGCGCATGCTGGTGCGCAGCGCCAGTGCGGCGCGGCCGGTCGCTGCGTCGTCGTCGCTCTTCAATCGGCCCAGTACCTGCTGGCGTGCATCCGCCAGCGCATGGGCCGCCTGCAGTACCCGCTGGCCGGCTGGGGTGAGCGCGGCCCCGCCGCCGCCGCTGCCGCCCACCACCTTCTCCACCAGCGGCACCCCGGCCAGGTTGGTCAGCGTCTCCAGTGCCTGCCAGGCGGCCTTGTAGCTCACGCCCGCGCCCCGCGCCGCCTCGGAAATGGAGCCCACCTCGCCAATGCGGCGCAGGATGTCGATGCGCTTGTCCGTGGCCTCGTGGCCCAGCACCTCGGCCAGTGGCAGTGAAGAATTGCTCATGCGGGCATGTTAACTGGGTGGTACAGACGCTTGAGGCATCGCTGTTCATCAATGGAATAGCGCAGTAGCTGACATGCTACAGTCCCGCTATTCCAATGAAGAATAGCGAGATTGTCGTGAAGCGTTTCCTGTTGTCCCTGGCCGCCTCGTTGGCGATGGCGTTTTCAGCCCATGCGGGCGAGGTGTCAGTGGCCGTGGCGGCCAACTTCACGGCCCCGATGCAAAAGATTGCCCGCCTCTTCGAGCAGGACACCGGCCACAAGGCCACGCTGGCTTTTGGCTCTACCGGGCGGTTCTATGCGCAGATCAAGAACGGTGCGCCGTTTGACCTGTTGCTGTCCGCCGACGATGAAACCCCGGCCAGGCTCGCCAAGGAAGGCCTGGCGGTTGATGCCAGCCGTTTCACCTATGCCATTGGCAAGCTGGCCCTGTGGAGCAAGCAGCCCGGACTGGTGGATGCCCAAGGCCAGGTGCTCCAATCCGGCACCTTCGACAAGATCGCGCTGGCCGACCCCAAGCTCGCCCCTTACGGAGCCGCCGCAGTGGAGGTAATGACCCATCTGGGCGTGCTGAACACCTTGCGGCCCAAGTTTGTGCAGGGTGAGAACATTGCCCAGACCCACCAGTTCGTTGCCACCCAGAATGCCCAGCTTGGCTTTGTCGCCCTGTCGCAGGTGATGGCCGATGGCCGCCTGGTGGAGGGCTCGGTGTGGGCCGTCCCTGCAGCGCTCTACACCCCGCTGCGCCAGGACGCCGTGCTGCTGACCAAGGGCCAGGGTAACGCCGCAGCGGCGGCATTGATGCAATACCTTAAGGGCGACAAGGCGCGGGCGGTCATCCGCGGCTTTGGCTACGAGCACTGAGATACTCACACCCCATCCACGCCACCGCCCTTTTCCTTTATGCCTCTGGGCCCTGAAGCACTGCAAGCCATCTGGCTGACCCTGCAGCTTGCCACCCTCACCACGCTCGTGCTGCTGTTGATCGCCACGCCACTGGCTTGGTGGCTGTCGCAAACCGAGTCGTGGTGGAAGGGACCCGTGGGCGCCTTTGTGACCCTGCCGCTGGTGCTGCCGCCCTCGGTGCTCGGCTTTTACCTGCTGGTGGCGATGGGGCCCGCCGGGCCGCTGGGGCAGTTCACGCAGGCCATGGACTGGGGCCTGCTGTCGTTCACCTTCACGGGCTTGGTGATTGGGTCGGTGGTGTTCTCGATGCCGTTTGCGGTGCAGCCGCTGCAGCATGCCTTTGAGTCCATGGGTCGTCGTCCTATGGAAGTGGCTGCCACCCTGCGGGCTAGCCCGCTGGATGCGTTTTTTACCGTGGCCCTGCCGCAGGCCCGCACTGGCCTGCTCACCGCAGCCATCCTGAGTTTTGCCCACACGGTGGGCGAGTTTGGCGTGGTGCTGATGATTGGCGGCAACATCCCGGGCAAGACACGGGTGGTCTCCACCCAGATCTACGGCCATGTGGAAGCCATGGAATACGCCCAGGCGCACTGGCTGGCGGGCGGCATGGTGCTGTTCTCGTTCGTGGTGCTGCTGTGCCTGGCGCTGCTCAAGAACCGTGGCTCGCGGGTGCTGCCGTGAGTGCGCCCGGCGACCTGCGCATCCGGCTCGCGCTGCCGCGTGCCGACTTTGAACTGGATGTGGACCTGCACCTGCCCGGCAGCGGCATCACGGTGCTGTTTGGCGCATCGGGCTCGGGCAAGACCAGCGTGCTGCGCTGCGTGGCGGGGCTGGAGCGCGCGCACCCCGGCCTGGTGGTGGTGGCGGGCGAGGTGTGGCAGGACGATGCCACCCAGGTGTTTCTGCCCACCCATCAGCGGGCGCTGGGCTACGTGTTCCAGGAGGCCAGCCTGTTCGAACACCTGGACGTGCTGGGCAACCTGCGGTATGGCCTGAAGCGCGCCCGGTCTGCGCAGGCCGAGGCCACGCTGCAGACGGCCATCGAACTGCTGGGCATCGGCCGCCTGTTGCAGCGCCGGCCTGGCCAGCTCTCGGGCGGCGAGCGCCAGCGGGTGGCCATTGCCCGTGCCTTGGCAACTTCCCCCCGCCTGCTGCTGCTGGACGAGCCCATGGCCGCACTCGACCTGGCGCGGCGCCAGGAGATCATGCCCTGGCTGGAGCGCCTGCGCGACGAGCTGCACATCCCCATGCTGTATGTCACGCACTCTGCCGACGAACTGGCACGGCTGGCCGACCACCTGGTGGTGCTGGAGGGCGGTCAGGTCAAGGCCGCCGGGCCAGTGGACCAGGTGCTGTCGTCGGTGCACCTGCCCATGGTGCTGGGCGACGACGCGGGCGCGCTGCTGCGCGGCCAGGTGCTGGAGCGGGACACGGCCTGGCACCTGGCGCGCGTGGGTTTTGCCGGTGGCGCCATGTGGCTGCGCGACAGCGGCTTGCCGGTGGGCCAGGCGGTGCGGCTGCGGGTGCTGGCCCGCGACGTGAGCCTGACGATGCAGGAGCCCACGCAGACCAGCATCCAGAACCACCTGCCCTGCGTGATCGACTCGGTCGCGCCCGACGCCCACCCCTCGCAGGCGCTGGTGCGGCTGCGCTGTGGGGAGTCTTTTCTGCTCGCGCGGGTCACCCACCGGTCCCTGCATGCGCTGGGTGTGGTGCCCGGCAGCGCGGTGTGGGCCCAGGTCAAATCGGTGGCGATTGTTCCTTGAGGCGACCACCTGCGGCCCTGTAGCCCGGATCATCACGCCCTCGCCGGGCGTGGCCGCAACGCCCTATGGGGCCACGCACACGCCCAATGACTGACTTTTGGCCTGGTACATGGCAGTGTCTGCTGCGCGCAGGTAGTCGTCGACCGTCGCCAGCCTGGATGCGCTGGTGGCCAAGCCAACACTCGCGCCACTGATCACGGTGTGTTCGCCGATCACATAGGGCGCGGCAAGGGCGGCGGCGATCTGCTCTGCCCGTTGGCTGGCTTCAGCGGGGTCAATGGACTCCAGCAGCACATTGAACTCGTCGCCACTCATGCGGGCGACCAGATCCACCGCCCGCACGCAGGATTCGAGCCGCCGCGCCACCTGTTGCAATAGCTGGTCGCCCACATGGTGTCCGTAGCAGTCATTGACGGCCTTGAACCCGTTGAGGTCCAGCAGCAGCACGGCAAACATCGTGGCCCCACCGCGTATTGGCTCGCCATCACCATTCACCCCGTCGTTCTGGTGCAGCGCGATGAGTTGCGCGAGGCGATCGCGGAACAACGGCCGACCGGGCAAGTTGGTGAGCGCGTCGTAGGAGCTGCCACGCTCGGCCAGATCGCTCAACGAGCCCGCCATGCGCACGGGAACACCGTCTTCAAACTCGGCGAGCCCGCGCCAATTGACCCACACCAGCCGCCCCGCCCCGTGGAACGCACGGAAGTCCACCGAAAAGTTCGCGCTGTTTCCGGACAGGTGCCTGCGGTAGGCCTCCTGCACGCGAGCGCGATCCTCGCGATCAATCAGTTGCTCGAGAAAGCGCCAGCCTCCGTCGTACACATGATCGCGGCTACCCAGCCCGACGATCTGGAGAAAGCGCCCGGACACATGCAGGGCGTCCGTTCGCAAGTCCCAATACCAGATACCGTCATTGGATCCGCGGGTCGCCAGCGAATAGCGGTTTTCGGAGCGCAACAGATCGAGTTCGGTGTTCTTCTGCTGGGTGACATCGATCATCAGGCCGATCATGCGGTTCGGGCGACCCGGTTCGACCACTGCGCGGCACAGGTCACGCACCCACACGACCTTGCCCGACTTGGCAATCAGCCGGTAGCTCATCTCGTAGGCATGGCTGTGCGTGGCGGTGTAGGCGGCATCGTCGATCACCAAGGCCTCCTCCAGATCATCGGGATGCACATGCGCCCTCCAGAAGCCCGGGTCAGCCCGCCACTCCTCGACGGAGTAGCCGAACAAGCGTTCGACCTGTGGGCTCAGAAAGGTATTGCCCACCCCGATTTCAGCCTCCCACACCACGCCATCAATGGTTTCCAGCAAGCGCAGAAAGCGCTGGCGAATTTCCACCAGCACCTGCTCGGTGACCTCGGTGATCTCGATCAGGACACCCTGGCGGCTGATCACCCGCTCAGCCGCATCCGTCTCCGGGTGGAACTGCAGACGCACCCAGCGGTAGTCCGCGTCGGCAAAGCGCAAGCGGAACACCGGCATGCCCGAGCGCATGGTGCCGACGTCGTCGGGATGCACGAACTCCAGCAAAGACCTGCCAAGCGCCGCTGCCACCGAGTGGCCGGTGAGCTTGTGCCACGCCGGGTTCAGGTACGTGATCTCCCACAGCGCATCGGTCTGCACCACCGCCTCAGGAAGCAGTTGCAACAGGTTTGCGGACGGCGTGGGAGTGATGGGCATGCAGGGCTATTGCAAATGGGTCAGATTCATGCACGGCCACGCCGAACAAGTCCTTCGCGCGTCGCGCAACCCGGCGTTGGGCGGCCTGCTGCGATGCCAATCCCATTTCCGAATCGGGTGCGCGCCATCACCGGGACTGAGGCAGCGTCGCCTTGACGGATCGAAGAATCAACCACGTCAAAGCGAGTATGGCATGCATCCAAGTCACCTTTGGACTCGGTGATTTGGGTGGTTTGGGGACGGGAGGTGTGCAAGCCAGCAACGCCCTCCCCCGCCGCTGGCTCGCTCACATCACGACGGCATCACCCGTCAGAACGCCACCTTCACCCCCACCGTCAGGTTGCGCCCCATCAGCGGCGCTGCGTTCTTGATGAACGAGGTGTGCGCGTACGCCAGGCGGTCCGTCAGGTTGTTGGCCTTCAGGTACACCTGCCAGGGGGTGCCGCTGCTGAACTGGCCGTTGTAGCTCACGCCCAGGTTCAGCATGCCGTAGCCGGGCGTGGCGGTTTCAAAGTCGGCCACGCGGTTCTGGCGGGCCACCTGCACCCATTCCACCTGGCCTTCCCAGGCCTGCCAGTTGGCGTCCAGCCGCACACCGGCGCGGGTGGCCGGGATGCGTGGCAGCAATCCACCACCGTCCAGCTTGGCGCGCACGGTGTCGCCAAACAGGGTGATGCCCAGATTGCGTGTGAGGCGCTGGCGCACCTGGCCTTCGATGCCGGTGAAGGTGGCGTCGGCCTGGCTGTACTGCAGCAGTTGCAGGCCGTCTAGCTCGTCCAGGGTGCGGCCATAGATGTAGTTCTGGATGCGGTTGCGGAACACGCTCACGCCGAAGGTGGTGTCGCCGCTGGTCTTCTTCAGGCTCACATCGATGTTCTGCGAGATTTCGGAGCGCAGGTCGGCATTGCCCCGTTCGTACGTGCTGGTGGCCATGTGCAGGCCCTGGGCATACAGCTCTTCGGCCGACGGCGCGCGGCTGGCGCGGGTGAAAGAGGTGCCCACCTGGTAGCCCGGCGTGAACTTCCACACCGCGCCCAGCGACGCCGAGGTGCCGTTGTGGCTGCGCTCGATGCCGCTGGTCTGGGCCTCGGCCGTCTGGCGGTCGTGGCGCAGGGCGGCTTCAAAGCGCCAGTCGTTCCAGCGGTACTCTTCCAGCACGAAAAGGCCCGTCTTGCGGGTCACAGTGGGCTGCACATAGGCCTCCTCGCCCTCGGCGCTGAACTTGCGCTGCGAGGTCTGCAGGCCGATCACGCCCTTGAAGCCGCCGATGGGCTCGTGCTGCAGCTCGACGCGCGTGTCGTAGGCCTTGTTCTTGAAGGTGGTGCTGATGGCACCGTCTTCGACCTCGTCGTGTTTGTAGTCGGTGACACCCGCGCGCAGCCGCAGTGCCGAGAAGCCCGCAAACGGGTTGCGCAGCTCGCCCCGCACGTCAAAGCGCTCGCTGCGCAGGTCCACCACCGGCACATCGCCTGCGGCGGCGTCGTGGTCATGGCCGTCGGCTTCGTCGTCCGCGTGGGCGCCGCAGTGCAGGTGGTCGCCATGGGTGTGGCAGCCGTCAAAGCTGTGGTTGTGGCCGGGCAGACCGTACTTGGCGGTCTGGCGGGTGTAGGCTGCACCCAGGTAGCCCTGGTCGCCCACCCACGACAGGCCCACGCTGCCAGTGTCCGTGCGGTTGAAGCTGCCCAGCACCTTGCTGCCGCCCGACCAGCCCTTGCCCACGCGGTAGTCGCCCGCATCCCGCGCCACACCCTCCACATGCACGGCCAGATTGCCCGCCCCACCCGTCAGCGAAAAGGCCCCGGCGCCCTCGCCCGCCCCCGAGTTGGCGCGCAGCTCGGCACTGCCTTCGTAACCCTTTTGCGGAATGGCGGTGGGCACCTTGCCGTCCAGCACGTTGACCACGCCGCCCACGGCGCCGTTGCCATAAACCAGGGCCGAGGGGCCACGCAGCACCTCGATCTGCGTGGCCAGCAGTGGCTCGGACACCACGGCGTGGTCGGGGCTGATGGTGGAGGCGTCGTGCAGCTCGGCGCCATCGCTCAGCACCTTGACGCGCGGGCCGTCCATGCCGCGGATGATGGGCCGGCTGGCGCCCGCACCAAAGTGGCTGCTGGTGATGCCGGGCTCGCTGTTCAGCGTTTCGCCCAGCGTGGCCTCGCGGCGGCGCACCAGTTCATCCCCTTCCAGCACGGTGGCGGGGGTGGTCATGTCGCTGGCGCCCAGCTGCAGGCCGCTGGCCGACACGGTGACTGCAGGCAGACTGGGCGCAGCGTCAGCCGCCGCAGCGGGCGCGGGTGCAGTCTGCGCCTGGGTGGCAACGCTGGTGCCAGACAGCGCCAGCAGGGTCGCCAGGGCCACAGGGTGGAGCGCCGGGCGTGCACGGCGGGAAGCAAAGCGGTGGGTAGAAAAGGTGTGGGTCATGGTGGTGGCCTGCAACATGGCATGCGCGGCGCTGGCGGTGCCAACGCGCCTGCGCATGCCGACCCGCGCCCTGGGCGCGGGTTGATGAATAAAACCGCTGCAAGCGATAGTGAAATATGCGCTAGCAGCTATGAAAACAGGAGTAATGATGGGCGGCGCGCCGTGGTACGGCCGCTGGCAGCCGCCAAATCGGCCTGCATACAGCGGCTTGCATACCGCGCCCTGCGCCAGCAGGCACAACACCGCCGCGTTGCACTGCAAGGCACACAGCGGGGACGCCGGCTGAGAAGGTGGGGCTGGAGGTGCGCTGCGCGTCAGGCGACCGGTGGGCCGCGCGCATGGAACAGCGCAATGTGGGGTGTGCTCACCCGCCCTGCCGCATGCACGGCCGGCGGCAGCGGCGCATCGGCCGCAGGCAGCGCCAGCAGGGCGGCATGCAATGCGTCGCCCAGCGCCAGCTGGTCGAGCAACAGGCAGTCCACCGGCGCGTGGTGGGCCAGCAGATAGCGCAGCCACAGACCGTGGCCGGGTGTGGCAGCGGGGCGCGCAGTGGGGGCCAGGTCCCACGCCGGCTGCCCGGGCAACGAAGAGGGCGCGGCCAGCAGCCCAGCATGCGCCTGGTCCAGCGCGCCGCCGTGCACCACCTGGTGCAGCCGACCCAGCGTGGGCACCACCACCAATGCCAGCAGCAGCCACGCCAACGCAAGGCGTCGCACCGCTGCGCCGCGCAGGGCGGCGGACCGCAGGTGCAAAGGGCGAAGGAAGGCGCGGGTCACGTCAGGCAAAAAGGGAAAGGATTGCGGCAGAGGCTGCAGCGGCCAAAGCCGGGGATTATTTCACCGGCACCGCGTCCACCACGCGGTAGTACAGGCCATATTGATCATTGGGGAGCACGGTGAACTTGCCTTCCACCACCACGGGCTCCAGCGAATAGCGCACGGGTGTCTTGGCCTTGACCTCGACCATACTCTCGGGCCCGCCCGGCGTACAGAACGAGCAGGTCAGCGGCACGGAGGTGAGGATGAAGTGCGTCTGCGTGGGCTTGGCATCCAGCGGCACCATGAAGCCCTGAATGCGCTGCGTGGTCTTGTCCATGCCTTTCTGGGCATCGTTGAACACGGGCAGGATGCCGTCCTTGGTGGTCTTTTTGCTCAGGTCGGTCAGCACCGACCAGGGCACCACGTCGTTGCGCTGGGGCAGCGGGGCAATCGGGCTGTTGGGGCTGTGGTAGCCCGCACCCGACCCCGATGGCACGACGGTGCCAGCGCCCGCAGGCAGGGGCGACGACAGCACTGGCGCTGCGGCCGCGCCTTCCTTGGCACGCTCAAAAGCGCCCGGCGCGGGCTTGGTGGCGCCGCCTTGCTGCGCGTGCGCACCGGTTGCCAGAACCAGCGTGGCGGCCAGACAAGCCACGCGAGCCATCAGGCCGGGGATGGGCAAGGGTTTCAAGGTGCAGGACATGGCGGGGACTCCGGGCGAACGAGCATCAAAAAAACAGGCGCTCAATGTGCGTGTTTCATGCCGCAGTATTTTCCAATGGCCAGGTTCTTGCACGCCGCCTGCAGGTCTTTCTGGCACTGGTCGTGGCCCTTGCCGGACTCCAGGCACTTGGCGGCGGCCTCGTGGGCGGCAGCCATGGCACGGTGGCGGGCGACGTCTTCCTGGGTGTCCTTGTCGTTGTGGGCTTGCGCGTGGGCCAGGGCACCGGCGAGCAGTATGGGGGCCAGGGCGAGAGCAGCGAAGAGTTTTTTCATGGAAAGACTTTCAGGTTGAGTGGCTAGAGGGTTTATGGAGGTCAGAACTCGGGGGGCCGCATCAGGGCTGGCTCAACAAGTCGGCCACATCGGTGCGGTAGGCCTGCATGGCGGGCAGCAGCGCCGCCAAGGCCGCCACGCCTGCGGCCAGCAGCGGCACCCCGGCTTCGGCGGGCAGCCAGATCCAGCCCGTCACCGGCAGCAAGCCCTGCGCCTGTAGTGCCCAGCCCAAGGCCTGGGCCAGGCCGTGCCCCAGCAGCAGCCCCAGGATGGACGCGAGCGCGGCCAGCCACAGCGCCTCCCATAGCACCAGCCCGGCCACCCGGCCCGGCGGCGCGCCCAGCATGCGCAGCATGGCCAGGTCGGCGCGGCGCTCGCGAACGGCATTCCACAGCGCGATGAACACGCTGAGCGCGGCCACGGCCAGCAGTACGCCGCCGAATGCGCGCAGTACATCGGCACCCACGCCCAGCAGGCGCAGCAGGCGCGTGACCTCGATGGCGGGCGCCGCCGCCTGCATCGAGGTGCCGCCGTTGATCAGGCGTGGCAGCGTGATGGCCGCCATGGGCGTGCGGTAGCGCACCAGGGCTACGGTCACCTCACGCTCTTCCTTCATGATTTCCAGGTCTTCAGCATCGTTGGCCGTGGCGGTCTCGTGCACCATCCAGACGGATTCGGTGCTGGTCAGGATCAATCGGTCCAGCACACAGCCGCAGGGCGCCAGTACGCCGCTTACACGGTAGGGGTGGTTGCCATGGGCGTGCCCTCCTCCACCCACGCCGTGGCTGCCAATGAAGGTGGCCCCCACCAGCGGCCCGCCTTGATGGCTGGCTTTGACAATGCCCCGCGCCACGCTGGCGCCCAGCACTGCGTCCATGGGCTGCTGCCACAGCGCGCCTTCGGCCAACCGGGCCTCATAGTGCGCCACGTAGTCGGGCGTGGTGCCCACGATGCGAAAGCCCTGGTAGCTGTCGCCCAGGCTCAGCGGGATGACCTGCGCCACCAGCGGGTTCTTCTGCAGCGCCTGCACCTCTTGCAGCGGAATGTTGCCCGTGGGCACGTCGATGTGGAACACGCCCGCCAGGATCAGCTGCAGCGGGCTGCCCTTGGCGCCCACCACCAGGTCGATGCCACTCAGGTCGCGCTCAAACGCCTTGTCGAGCTGTGTGGCCACCAGCAGCACCAAAGTGATGGCGGCCAGGCCCAGTGTGAGCACCAGCAGGTTGAGCACGGCGGCCAGCGGGCGGGACCACAGGTAGCGCCAGGACAGGCGGGCGAGTTTGAATACTCCTGAGTTCATAGCTGTTCAGGCATATTCAACCGGCGCTCCGTGCCGATTTCATTCAAATTGAGGGTCTGGACACCTGCCAGGGCGGACACCACACGCTGGTCATGCGTGGCAATCACCAGGCTGGCATCACAGGCAGCGGCGCTGTGCTGCAGCAGGGCCAATGCATCGGCCGCCGCCTCGTCGTCCAGACTGGCCGTGGGCTCGTCAGCCAGCAGCACTTGCGGCGCCAAAAGGACGGCCCGCGCCAGCGCCACGCGCTGCGCCTGCCCGCCGGAGAGCTGATGCGGCTTGCGGGCGGCCAGCTCGGCCACACCCACTTGGGTGAGCGCGCGGTGGATGGCCGCATCGTCACGCGGCAGCCCGGCCGCAAAGTACGCCAGCGCCAGGTTGTCCGCCACGGTGAGTGCGCTGCTGAGGTACAGCTTTTGCGGCAAGAAGCCAATGGTGCGCGCGCGCCAGGCATCGATCTCGGCCCCCCGCTGCGTGCCCAGCTGGGTGCCCGCCACAAACAGGTCGCCGCCACTGGCACCGCGCAGGCCGGCCATCAGCGCCAGCCAGGTGGACTTGCCGGTGCCCGAGCGCCCGCGCAGCAGCAGCGTGCCGCCCTGGCGCAGGTCCACATCCGGAAAGCGCAGCGGCGCGGCGCCACCCGTGGCATAGGTGTAGGAAAGCCCCCGGGTGCGGATCATGCGGCAGCGCCCTCTGCCGGGTGCGCGCAGTCGGCACAGCGCCCGTGCACTGCAACGTCCACTGCCAGACTCTCATGCCCCGCAGTGGCCAGCGCCTGCAACACCTGCTGGAGCGCCTTTTGCACCTTGGCAGAACCCTGCGACAGGCGAAACTGGCGGTGGCAGTCGTCGCATTCAAACCGCGGTGCCGCGCCCTCCTCCCCCTGTGGGGCCAACGCGTAGCGCGTCACGCGGCCGGCATCGATCTGCTTGTGCAGCAGCCCTGCGGCAGCAAAACGGTCAAGCAGGCGGTAGACCGTGACCTTGTTGACCGCAACGCCCGCTGCAGCCAGGGCCGCCTCGACCTCGGGCTCTGACAGGGCCGCGTCCGGCCGGGCTTCGTACACTGCCGCCAACGCCCGTGTGGCGCGGGTGGCGCGCATTCCGACTGGGAGGGACCAGGGCTGGATGCCGTGTGCGTGTGGAAGAGGCGGTGCGGACATGGGTGGCGCGTACGAACGGTGCATAACGCAATCGGGTTGCATTATGCCTGCCTGCGGCCTCGCTCTGAGCGAATTTGCTCCCTCCAGGCATTGAGCCCAAAGCGCAAGACCCGGATCCCGCCCCTTTTGGCAGCTGCTAGCGCGTCAGCGTCAGCCCTTCAAATACCGCGCAAACGTCTTGCGAAACTTCTCCACCTTCGGCCCCACCACAAACGCGCAATACCCCGCGTTGGGGTGGTTGGCAAAGTAGTCCTGGTGGTAGGCCTCGGCCGTGCTGTAGTTCGAGAGCGGCTTCACCTCGGTGGTGATGGGCGCGCCAAACAGCTTGTCTTGCGACATCTGGCGGATCATGGTGTTGGCGATTTCGCCGTGTTCGGGGTTGTCGTAGTAAATACCGCTGCGGTATTGCGTGCCCACATCATTGCCCTGGCGGTTGAGCGTGGTCGGGTCGTGGGTGTGGAAGAAGATTTCCAGGATCTCCTCCAGGCTGATCTCGTCGGCATCGAACGTCAGTCGCACCACCTCGGCGTGGCCGGTGTCGCCCTGGCAGATCTGCTCATAGCTGGGGTTGATGGTGTGGCCGTTGGTGTAGCCGCTTTCCACATCGGTGATGCCGCGCACGCGGTCGAACACGGCTTCGGTGCACCAGAAGCAGCCGCCGCCCAGGGTGATGGTTTGTGGGTTGTGGGCCATGTGGGAGGTCTCCATGCAGTTTCGGGGGAAAAACGTTCACGGCATGGTACGCGCCCTCACCCGCCGCAGTGCGGGCGGGGGCATTGGCCTTTACCCCTTGGGGGGCTACTCGTACTGGCGACCCTGTGCCATCAGTTCGGGCGTGCCGATCAGCGCATTCAGGCCGTCAAAGTCCATCATCCGGTCCTTGAAGGGCGCTGTGGTCTGGTGCGTGTGCAGGCTGGCGTAGTAGCCCTGCAGCGTGTGCGCCACGGCGCGGGCGGTGCCGCCGGGGAAGATCACGATGCGAAAGCCGCGCTGCTGCAGCTCGGCCGCGCTCTGGATCGGTGTCTTGCCGCCTTCGACCATGTTGGCCAGCAGCGGGATGCGGTGGGCAAAGCGCTGGCAGGCCGCGTCCATCTGCTCGGGGGTGCGCAAGGCTTCGATGAAAAGCGCATCCACACCACATTCCAGGTACGCCTCGGCGCGGTCGAATGCGGCGTCGATGCCCTCCACGGCCAGCGCGTCGGTGCGGGCCAGAATCAGGGTGTGGGCGCTGCGGCGTGCGTCCAGCGCGGCCTTGAGCTTGCCGCACATCTCGCCCACCGGCACCACCGTCTTGCCATCCAGATGCCCGCAGCGCTTGGGAAAGCCCTGGTCTTCGATCTGCACCATGGCCGCGCCCGCACGCTCAAAGCCGCGCACGGTGCGCTGGGTGTTGAGCGCGTTGCCAAAGCCGGTGTCGGCATCGACGATGACCGGCGTGCGCACGCGCTCGGTGATGCGTGCCAGGGTGTCTTCCACCTCGGTGTAGGTGGTCAGGCCCACGTCGGAGCGGCCCAGGCGGGTGTAGGCAATCGATGCGCCCGAGAGGTAGAGCGCCTCGAAGCCCGCCTGCTCGGCCACCAGGGCGCTCAGGGCGTCGTAGACGCCGGGGGCCAGGATGGCGCAGGGTTCATGGAGGCGTTCTTTGAACGATGAAGGGGTCATGTCTTCACACTTTCTGACGGTTCAGCCTGGCCGCCGTGTTCGCGGCGATGTAGCCACCGGCCACGGCGCTGAGCAGGCCGTTGCCGGAGAGATAACCCCACACCGCATCGCCCGACACGCCGCGGGCCGCGCCGCCTGCGGCCAAAAGATTGGGAAATGGCTGGCCGGTCTGCCCCAGCACACGGCACTGGGCGTCGATGTCCAGCCCGCCCTGGGTATGGAACAGCGCGCCGGTCACCTTGACCGCGCAGAACGGCGCCTGCAATGGGCGGGCAAACACACGTCGGTTGTCTTCGTTCTGGCCGCTAGCGCTAGTGGTACTTGCCAGGGTTGCTATCAATTTTGATTCTTCGCAGCCGATCAATGCCGCCAGCGCCTGCACGCTGTCACAGTGCTTTACCGCACCGGCTGCCTCGGCATCGACAAAGTCCGGAAAGCTGCGCGCCAATGCGAGGATGGGCGCATCGAACACATTCCACGCCACGCCGCCCGGCTGCGCCAGCACATGCACCGAGGCTTCGGAGTAGCCCTGCGTCTCGTCGTGAAAGCGCTCGCCCAGCGCATTGACCTGGATACCGCCTTCCATCATCAGCGCCCACGAAATCAGCGCGCCCTGCGGAATGGCCCAGGAGCCGTGGCCCTGGTAGCCGCCCAGGTCCGCCAGCCGGGCGCCCAGCGCCTGGCCCCAGGCGATGGCACTGCCATCGTTGCCGGTATGGCCGGCGAACAGGGCGTCGCGCATCTCGGGCAGCAGCTCGCGCACCATGGCCGGGTTGCCGCCAAAGCCGTTGCAGGCCAGGATGAGTGCGTCGCAGGCCAGGTGCTCCAGCGTGCCATCAGGCCGCCCGTAGCCCACGCCGATCACGCGCTGCTGAGCATTGACCCACAGCTCGCGCA
Organism: Acidovorax delafieldii; assembly: GCF_007993815.1. Classification (GTDB taxonomy): domain Bacteria; phylum Pseudomonadota; class Gammaproteobacteria; order Burkholderiales; family Burkholderiaceae_C; genus Acidovorax; species Acidovorax delafieldii. Next base: position 225,492 of record NZ_VJWE01000012.1, on the reverse strand, counting down.
CGGTGGCTTCGGTAATGAGGGGAATGTCCACCGCCGTCACCGCGTTGGCCAGGCGGCCCATCAGGCCCACGCCGGTTTTCTCGGGCGTGGCGTGCATGCGGCGCACGCTGTGGCCGGGGTACAAAAATCCATCGAGAACCTGCCACTGCAGGCCATGGCGCGCTTGCAGTGCATCGAGCGCCGGGCCGATGGCCTGGGCATAGGCCTGCACCAAATGGGGCGCCGCCCTGCCCTTGGCCTTGGCGCTGATGTCGGCGGCAAACCGCTCCGGGCTGTCATCAATGCCCGCCGCGCGCTGCGCCTGCGTGCCAGGCGCGGGGATAAAGCCGGATGAGAGGGCCGACGAGCCCAGCGGCGTGGCATCGCGCTCCAGCACCGCGCAGTCCACGCCGGCATCGTGCAACATCAGCGCCGCCGTGAGGCCACAGGCGCCGCCGCCCACGATGAGCACGGGCACATGTGCGTCCTGCGCCACGGTGCCGGGCATGTGCTCGGCATGGCAGATGCGGGGGGTGCTCATGGGCGCATTCATGCGGAAGGGGCGGCCACAGCGGCAGCAAAGTCGGCGCAGGTCAGCACCTGGGCCACGTTGGCCATGTCGGCCACCGAGGTGTCATGCACTGCCTGCTTGAAGGCCGCGCAGCCGTCGGACAGCACCAGGGTCTGGTAGTCGCGCATGTGCGCATCGCGCACCGTGCTGGCCACGCCCCCGTTCGTGACGATGCCACACACCGCCACGGTGGTGATGCCCGCGCGGCGCAGCACCCAGTCGAGCTGGGTGTTGAAGAAGGCCGAATACGCCACCTTGCACACCGACACGTCCACCCACGCTGCGATCTCGGCCACATGGGCCTGGCCTGTGCTGCCGGGCGCAAAGTCGCCGCGCCGCAGAAACGGGCGCAGAGCCTTGAGGTGCGGCGACACCATGGGGTCGCCCTGCGCATCGGGCCACAGGGTGAACTGGCTGCCCACCACCATGCCGCCCGCCGCCTTGAGTGCCTTGGCCACTGCTGCCACCCGGGGTGGCAAGGCCTGTGCGGCAGAGCTCACCGCGCCACCGCGTGCATAGGCACCGTCCGGGGCCAAAAAGTCGTTTTGCAGGTCGATGATGACCAGCGCCGTGTGGCGCGGGTCGATGCTCGGGTTAGGCGTGCCGTGGCTCATGCTGCGCCCTCCCCGTCGGCCCGCACCAGCAGGTTGCCCAGCGGGTCCACCGTGGCGCTGAAGCCAGGCTCCAGCCACACCGTGGTGTCGGGCTGCTCCAGGATGGCGGGGCCGTCGATGCGGGTGCCAACGGGCAGGTCCAGCCGTGCGTGGCGCACGGCGTCCCACCAGCGGCCAGCGTGGAACACGCGCTGCACGCCCAGCGACGGGTTCACGGTAGTGGTCTGCGGTGCCAGCACCGTCAGGTCGAACTTGGGGCGCACGCCCACGCGGGCGTAGCGCAGGTTCATCACCCGCACGGCAATGCCGTCAAGCACGCGGCCAAAAGCGGCGCGGTAGGCGGCCTCGAATGCGGCGCGGATGCCCTCGTGGCTCAGCGCATCGGCCGCCACAGGCACCTGCACGGTGTGGGTCTGCCCTGCGTAGAGCATGTCGAGCGCAATGATTTCCTGCACTTCCACAAACTTCACGCCCGCCGAATCCAGGCGCTGCTGGCAGGTGGCTGCGAGTGTGGCCACGCGCTGGCGCAGGTCGGCCACGTCCAGGTCGGCCAGGGGTTTGTTCAGCGTCTGCACCGCGTCGTGGCGCATGTCGGCCATCACACAGCCCAGGGCGGAGGTGACGCCGGGGTAGCGCGGCACGATGCCCGTGCCCACGCCCACCTCGCGCATCATGGCGCACACATGCAGCGCGCCGCCGCCGCCAAACGGCATGTAGGCAAACTGGCGCGGGTCGTGCCCGCGCTCGATGGACACCACGCGCACGGCGCCCGCCATCTTGGCGTTGGCCACCGTGAGGATGGCTTCGGCGGCTGCCATCACATCCAGGCCCAGGGGTTGGGCCACATGGGTCTCGATGGCGTCGCGCGACTTTTGCGCGTCCATGGCGGCCAGCAGGCCACCGCCCAGGGGCCGGTCGGCGGCGATGCGGCCCAGCAGTACGTTGGCATCCGTCACCGTGGGGCGCGTATTGCCCCGTCCATAACAAGCCGGGCCGGGGATGCTGCCGGCAGACTCGGGGCCCACCTGCAGCATGCCGCTGGCGTCCACCGAGGCAATCGATCCGCCGCCTGCGCCAATGGTCTCGATCTGGATCATGGGCGAACGCACCACCATGCCAAATTCAATGGCCGTCTGTGCGGCCAGGGTCGCCTCGCCCTTCGCCACGAGGGACACGTCGAACGAGGTACCGCCCATGTCGCCGGTGATCACATCGGGGAAGCCTGCCGCACGCGCTATCGCTGCACAGGCAATCACACCCGCCGCCGGGCCGGAGAGCGCGGTGCGCACCGGCACATCGCAGGCCGTCTGGCGCGACATCACGCCGCCGTTGCTTTGCACAATGAGCAGCTCGCCGCCAAAGCCCTGCGTGCGCAGGTCGCCTTCCAGCCGCTCCAGGTAGCTGCCTACCACGGGCTGCAGGGATGCGTTGAGCGTGGCGGTGGAGCAGCGCTCGAACTCGCGGATCTCGGGCAGCACCTCGCTGGCGGCCGTCACGTGCGGGTTGGGCCACACGCTGCGCACGGCGGCCACGGCGGCCTGTTCGTTGGCGGGGTTGGCGTAGGTGTTGATGAAGAACACACAGACGGCCTCGCAGCCCGCCTCCAGCAGCGCGCGCGCCTGGGCCTTGACCTGCTCGATGTCCACGGGCGTGTGCACCGTGCCATCGGCCAGCACACGCTCGTCCACCTCCAGGCGCAGGTTGCGCGGCACGATGGGCTCGAAGCTGCCGCGCAGGCCCCAGGTCTGCGGCCGGTCGCGGCGGCGCATCTCCAGCACGTCGCGAAAGCCGCGGGTGGTGATGATGCCGGTGCGCGCCACCTTGCGCTCCAGCAGCGCATTGGTGCCCACGGTGGTGCCGTGGACGATGGTGGCGATCTGCGCGGCCGAATCGGCCACACGTGCCACGCCGTTCATGAAACCGCGCGCCTCCTCGCCCCGGGTGCTGGGCACCTTGACGATGCGGGCGCTGCCGTCGCGCTCGTCCAGTACAAACAGGTCGGTGAACGTGCCACCCACATCCACGCCCACCACATAAGAAGCCTGATCCGAAACCTTGCCGCTGCTCATTCCTTGCCTTTCGCTGTGGCGGGGGCAGTGACGTAGCCCATCGCCAGATCTTTCTCACGCGCTGCCGCATCCCGCGCGGCGGGGGCACCGTAGCCACCGCCGCCGGGGGTTTCAAGCCGCACGCGCTCGCCCTGCTTGAGGCGGATGCCGATCATCTTGGAGCGCATGGGCGGTTGCTTCCACTCACTATCGTTTTCATAGCTAAAAACATTCATTGAACCTGCGCTACCGCCCGAAATGCCTTGGGGTGCGGCCTTGCCGCGCTCGCCAAAGATGAAGACCTCGGCGTCCTGCTCCAGCAGCTCGATTTCATAGATCGCACCCAGGCCGCCCCGGTGCTCGCCATCACCGCCCGAATCGGGGCGCAGCGCCCATTGCGTAAAGCGCACGGGGTACGCAGCCTCCAGAATTTCGAGCGGCGGGATGGTGGCGGTGGAAATCGGCGCGTTGCCGTGGCTCAGGCCGTCGCCATCGCTGTGCCCGCCGTGGCCGCCGCCAAAAAAGCTGAACATGACCCATCGCTGGCCCTTGCGCGCGGCATCGGTGCGCAGCCCGGCGATGGACAGCGCGTTGATGGTGCCGTAGGCCTGGGCCATGGCGCGCTTCGGGTCGGCCTGCGCTGTGGCGCTGAAGATCACGTCGATCATGCGGAGGATGGTCTCGGTGTAGCCACCCACCGGGCGTGGCCGTGCGGCGCTGATGACCAGCCCCTCGGGCAATACAAAGTCCACCGCGTCCAGCACACCGGCATTGGCAGGCACATCAGGGAAAAGATGCTTGAGCGCCACGTAACACGCCGCAATCGCCGTGGCGCGCGAGATATTGACCGGCCCCGCGCACTGCGGCGAGGTGCGCGAGAAGTCGAGCGTGAGGCGCTCGCCCTGCACCGTCATGTCGAGGGCGATGGTCAGCGGCTCGTCCTTGACGCCGTCGTTGTCCAGGATGTCGCTGAAGCTATAGCGCCCGTCGGGCAGCGCCGCGATGTGCGATTGCATGAGCTTGACGGCGCGCGTGCGCAGCTCGCCCATGGCCTGTTGCACCAGGGCGTCACCGTATTGGTCCAGCAGGTCGTGCAGGCGCCGCTCGCCCAGGTCCAGCGCGGCCAGCTGACCGTTCAGGTCGCCCCACAGGCTGTCGGGCAGGCGGGTGTTGGCCTTGAGGATGGCGAGCACGTCGTCGTCGAACACGCCGCCGCGCACGATGCGCACGGGCGGGATCTGCACGGCCTCCTGCCAGCATTCGGTGGCGGCCGGGTTGTAGTTGCCGGGCACGTTGCCGCCCACATCGTGCCAGTGCGCGGCCGATGCCAGAAAGCAGTACAGCGTGCCACCGCGAAAGAAGGGCCGCACCAGCTTGAAGTCGTTGGCGTGCGTGCCACCCTCGTAGGGGTCGTTGAACAACCAGGTGTCGCCGGCCGTGATGCCACCGCGCTCGCCCGCTGCGCGCATGGCAGCGCGCACGGCGAAAGCCATCGCCCCCACAAACACGGGCAGGCCCGATTTGCCCTGCACCAGCGTGTCGCCACTGATGGCGTCGTACAGGCCGTGGCAGGCATCGTGCGCCTCGGCAATGATGGGGTTGAACGCGCTGCGGTACAGCGTGGCGTCCATCTCGTCGGCGATCTGTTCCAGGCGGCCGCGCAAGACGGCCAGGGTGACGGGGTCCATCGAGGGCGGTGCGGTGGTGGTGTTGTTGTGTTCAGCCATTGACGGCCTCCTTGCCAAAGCGGGTGCGCAGCTGGTTCAGCAGACCGCCAGCGCGCACCATGTCCATGAGAAACGGGGGAATCGGATCGCAGGCCAGCGCGCGGCCCTGGGGGGTGATGACAGCGGGCGCTTGCCAGTCGAGCGTGACGGCATCGCCGTCACCCAGCGCACCCAGTGCATCGGCCTCGGCGCAGGTCAGCAGCAGCAGGCCCAGGTTGAAGGCGTTGCGAAAGTAGAGACCGCTGAACGACGGTGCGATGACCGCGACGATGCCCAGCCGCACCAGCACGGCGGCCGCCTGCTCGCGCGAGGAGCCAATGCCGAAGTTGGGGCCAGCCACGATCACATCGCCCTTGCGCACGCCGCCCACGAAATCTGGCCGCACCGATTCGAGGCAGTGGCGCGCCAGCACGTCCAGGCCGTGCTTCATGGCATGGCCGGGGGCGAGTACATCCGTGTCGATGTCAGCGCCCAGTTTCCAGACCCTGTGGGTGTTTTTCATACCAGTACCTCGCGGGGGTCGGTGATGCAACCGCGCACGGCCGATGCCGCCACGGTGTACGGCGACGCCAGATACACCTGCGCGGTGGCCGAGCCCATGCGGCCCTTGAAGTTGCGGGCGGTGCTGGAGATGACGGTGGTGTTGTCTCCTACCGTGTCGCCATAGCCAGCGCAGGCACCGCAAGTGGTAGGGAACAGTTCGGCCCCCGCGTCCTGCAGCACCTGCAGCACGCCCTCGTCGCGTGCGGCGGCCTGGTCCTGCTGGCTGGCAGGGGCTACCATCAGGCGCACTCCACTGGCCACGCGTTTGCCACGTAGCACCGAGGCCGCAGCGCGCAGGTCGTCCAGCTTGGCGCCCGTGCAGGCGCCGATGTAGGCAACGTCGATGCCCTGCCCTGCGTGCTGTGCCACGGGGGCGGCGTTGGCCGGGCTGTGGGGCGCGGCGACCTGCGGCGTGAGCGTGGTGGCGTCGAAGGTGTGGCGCGTGAGGGCTGCGCCTTCATCCGTGCGCCAGGCATCCAGCCCCTGAAGGTCTGCGTCGGGCACGCCCGCCGCCCGCAACCACTCGCGTGTGGTGGCGTCGGGGGCAATCAGCCCGGCCTGGGCGCCCAGCTCGGCGCTCATGTTCGAGAGCGTCATGCGCTCCTGCATGCCCAGAGCCTGCACGGCGGGGCCGGCAAACTCCACGGCCTGGTACTGGCCGCCGTTCATGCCAAAGCGGCCAATCATGTACAGCATCATGTCCTTGGCGGTCACACCGGGGGCCAGCTGTCCGCTCCAATGCATCTGCAAGGTGTGGGGCACGCGCAGCCAGATTTCGCCGGTCACCACCACGCCCAGCATTTCGGTGCTGCCGATGCCAAACATGTAGGCACCAAAGGCACCGCCTGTGGGCGAATGCGAGTCGCCGCCCACGCAGAACATGCCGGGGCGGATATGTCCGTGCTGGGGCACCACCACATGGCAGATGCCCTGGCCGTCATACACATGGGGCAAAGCCTGCTCGCGCGCCCAGTCGCGGGCGATGCGCACGATGCGGCGGGATTCTTCGTCGCGCTCGGGCAGGTAGTGGTCCATGACAAGGACCACGCGCGATTTGTCCCAGATCTGCGCGCCCAGTTCGTCGAGCATGGGCTTGAGGCGCCGGGGGCCGGACGAGTCGTGGAACATGGCGAGATCCACCCGGCAGTTCACGATTTCACCGGGTGTGACGCTGGCGCGGCCGCTGGCGCAGGCCACCAGCTTCTGGGCCAGGGTGCTGGCCACAACATAAGGGGTGGCGGTCATTCGGGTTTGGCTCCGGCAAACTTCACCACCTTGGCCCAGCGTGGGATTTCGGCCTGCACAAAACGCGCAAACTCGTCCGGGCTGTTGCCCACGGGCACGGCGCCCTCCAGCTCCAGGCGCTTTTTCACGTCGGGGGTGGCAATGGCCTGGCGTGCGGCATCGCTCAGGCGCTTGGCCAGCTCGGGGTTCATCTGCCCCGGGCCAAACAGGCCAAACCAGGCGCTGGATTCGTAGCCCGGCAGCACCTCGGCAATCGCAGGCACATCCGGAAAGGCGGGCAGGCGCTTGGCACTGGTCACGCCCAACGCCTTGAGCTTGCCCGCGCGGATCTGCGCCTGTGCATTGCCGACGGCGGCGAACATCAGGTCGACCTGCCCGGCAAGCACATCCTGCAACGCGGGCGCAGTGCCCCGGTACGGAATGTTGACGATGTAGGCGCCCGACTGCATCTTGAAGGCATCGCCCGCCAGGTGCAGCGATGAACCCACCGCGCCAATCGCAAAGTTGAGCTTGCCTGGCTTGGCCTTGGCCAGCGCGATCAGCTCACGCACATCTTTGGCAGGCAGCGAGGGGTGGGCCACCAGCACCGAGGGCGAGGTGGCCACACAGGTCAGCGGGGTGAAGTCCTTGACAGGGTCAAACGGCAGCGAGGGATAGAGGCTAGCGTTGATGGCATGGCTGGTGAAGCTCATGAGCAGCGTGTTGCCATCGGGTGCGGCTTTGGCCACCGCATCGGCCGCGATGTTGCCGCCCGCACCGGGCCGGTTCTCGACAATCACGGTGCGGCCCAGCAGGCGGCCCATTTCGATGGACAGGGTGCGCGCCAGGGTGTCGGTGGAGCCGCCGGCCGGGGCGCCAACCAGGATGCGGATGGGTGTGGACTGGGCAAAGGCCCGCCCATCCATCAGCATGGCCGGCACAGGGGCAAAAGCTTGGAGGATTCTGCGGCGTTGGATCATGGTGTGGGGTCTCCTTCTTCAGTCACAGCGCAGGCATCACCGTGCCTTGGTCAAACGGGATGGCATGGGCGAGGAACCTGGGATTCAAAGGCCCAGATAGGCGCGGCGCAGGTCGTCGCTGCGCAGCAGTTCGTCGGGCGCGCCGGAAAAGCGAATGCTGCCGTTTTCCATCACGTAGGCACGGTCCGCAATCTCCAGCGACTGGCCCACGTTCTGCTCGACCAGCAACACCGCCAGCCCGGTGGCACGCAGCTGGCAAATCAGGCCGAACATCTCCTCGACCAGCAGGGGCGACAGGCCAAGGGAGGGCTCGTCCAGGATCAGCAGGCGGGGTTCGGCCATCAGGCCCCGGCCAATGGCCAGCATCTGCTGCTCGCCGCCGCTCATGGTGCCCGCGAGCTGGGTGGTGCGCTCCTTCAGGCGCGGAAAGGTGGCAAACACCTTGTCAATGTTGTCGGCCCGGCGCTCCCGCGCGCGGGTGAAGCTGCCCAGCGAGAGGTTTTCGAGCACGCTGAGGTTCGGGAAAATTTTGCGCCCTTCGGGCACCTGGATCAGCCCGGCCTTGACGACCTCGGTGTAGTGCGCGCCGCTCAGGTCCGCACCGCCAAAAGCGACAGTACCGTCCCAGGCCTTGTAAATGCCACACACGACGTTGTTGAAGGTGGATTTGCCCGCGCCGTTGCTGCCCAGCAGGGCCACGGTCTCGCCGGGCTGAACCTGCAGGTCCACGCCCCGCAGGACCTCGACGCGGCCGTAGCCGCCGCGCAAGCCCGCCACGCTGAGCAAGGGACTGGATGCGGACGATGGGACGGCGCTGCTCATGCGGCCTCCTTCGCGGCAGCGGCACGCAGGCGCGCCGCCGTGCCGTGGCCCAGGTAAGCCTCGATCACGCGCTCGTCGGACGTCACCACGCCCGGGCTGCCCTCGGCAATCAACTGGCCCTGCGCCAGCACCCACACATGCTCGGCCAGGTTCATCACGGCCTGCATCACGTGCTCGATCATCAACACGGTCACGCCACCATCGGCGATGCCGCGCACCACGGGAATCATCTCGGCAATCTCCTGGGGGTTGAGGCCCGCCAGCACTTCATCGAGCAGCAGCAGGCGCGGTTGTGTCGCCAGCGCGCGCGCCAGCTCCAGCCGCTTGCGGCCCGCCACCGTGAGGTCGGCTGCAGGCTTGTCCAGCTGGGGCGAAAGGCCCACGCGGGCCGCTACGTCGCTGGCCAGCGCCAGCGCCGCGCGGCGGTTGGGCTCCTTCAGGTGCGCGCCCACGGCAATGTTTTCACGCACGGTTTGTGCCGCAAACGGCTGCACGATCTGGAAGGTGCGCGTCATGCCCAGCCGGGCATTGAGATGGGGCGCCTGGGCGGTGATGTCCTGGCCTGCGAAGCGCACCGTGCCTGCGTCGGGCCGTACAAAGCCCGACATCAGGGCAAACAGCGTGGTCTTGCCTGCGCCATTGGGGCCAATCAGCGCCGTTAACGAACCTTCTGGCACCGCCAGGCTCACGTTTTGCACGGCTTTCAGGCCGCCGAAGGATTTGCTCAGGCCACTGAGCTGCAACAGGTCATTGGCCATGGCGGCCTCCCGAACGTTTCCACACCGCCACCACCGACTGCCCAATGCCTGCGATACCACGCGGCAGGAACATCACGATGAGCACCAGCACCACGCCGTAGATCACCATGTTGATGCCCGGCAGCTGCCCGAACAGGTTGCGCGTGATGTCGGCCAGGATGTGCAGTACCAGGGCGCCCAGCACGGGCCCCCAAATGGTGCCGATGCCGCCCACGATGGCGGCCACCAGGGCTTCCACCGACGTGACGGAGCCGTAGGCAATGCCCGGGTCGATGTACTGGAACACCTGCACATAAAACGCACCGGCTGCGCCCATGAAACCGCCCGACAGTGCGATGGCGCCCATCTTCACGTTGAAAGGATTCACGCCAATGGCGCGCGCCGCGTCTTCGTTGTCGCGCACGGCCTGCAGCCAGGCACCAAAGCGCGAGTTCTTCAGCCACCAGCTCACCAGCAGCGCCAGCGTGACCAGCGCCAGGATCAGAAACACATAGCCCTTGCGCGATCCGAACTGCATGTTGCCCAGCGACTCCTTGAGCGGCAGCATCAGGCCCACACCCGCCCCGGTGAACGGCACCGACAGCGCCAGGATGCGGAACACCTCGGCAAAGGCCAGTGTGACCAGCGCAAAGTACGAACCCTTGAGCCCGTAGCGGAACGACAGCCCGCCCACGAACAACCCCACCAGCGCACTGCCCGCCACGGCCATGGGCAAGGCCACCCAGGGGTTGATGCCGCCTTGCATCTGCGCAATGGCCTGGATGTACGCTCCCGTGCCAAAGAACAGTGCATGGCCAAACGAGAACTGCCCGCCAAAGCCGCCCAGAATGTTCCATGCCTGGGCCAGCAAGGCGGCGTAGAGCGCCATCATCACGAAGTTGAGCAGCACGCCGGAGTCCGACACGCCCGTCACGGCCGCCACGATGGCCGCGAACACTCCAATGGTCCAGAGTTGCTTCATGCCTTGGCTCCAAACAAGCCCTGCGGGCGGAACAGCAACACCGCGATGAAGATGGCAAAGATGCCGATCTGCCCCAGCGATTCGCCCAGATACAGGCCGCCCAGCGACTCCACCACCCCAATCAGCAGCCCTCCCACCAGCGCGCCGGAAAAGCTGCCCATGCCGCCCAGCACCACGATGGTGAAAGCCACCAGCACAAAGCCGCTGCCCACCTGCGGATTCACGTAGTAGGCCGGTAGCAGAAAACACGCGGCCGCCCCCAGGCAAGCCAGGCCGATGCCAAAGCTCATCGCGTACACGTGGTCCACGTTGATGCCCATGAGCTTGGCGCCATGCTTTTCCTTGGCCACGGCACGGATGGCGCGGCCCAGGTCGGTCTTGCCGACGATCCAGAGCAACACGCCCGACACCACCAGCGCCCCGGCAAAGGCCACCAGCTTCGGAAGCGCAATCATGGCGGGGCCTACAGCGACGGTGGTCAGCGTGTAGGCCGTTTCGATGGTGCGCGTGTCGGACTTGAAGAACAGCAGGGCGAGGTTCTCCATCACGATGGAGATGCCCAGCGTGACCAGCAGGATGTTCTCGTCCTTGCCGTGGCTGGCGCGGTTGATCACCAGGCGCTGCAGGCCATAGCCCAGGGCGAACATGCCAGGCACCAGGATGGGCAGCGCCAGGTAGGGGTCGAGCCCGAAGTGCTGCTTGAGCAGGTACACGGCGTACAGCGCCAGCATCAGCGACGCGCCATGCGCGAAGTTGATGATGTGCAGCACGCCGTAGATCAGCGTGAGCCCGAGCGCGATCAGGGCGTAGACCGCGCCCGTCGTCAGGCCGTTCAGGAGGGAGGGAAAGAGGATGCTGAGCTCGAACATGGGTGTGGAGTCCGGCGTTCAGGCAAAGGCGCGGCCTGGCGCTCCGCGTGGGAGCGCCCCGCAGCCCCTGCATTCAGGGCCGAAAAGTGGTGGGTGTCAGGCCTTTAGCGGGAAGAGCGGGTCCGCTTCGCGATAGTCGCGCGGGATGATGACCTTGATGTCCTTGTTCAGCACCTGGGTCATGAGCGGCTGGGCACCCTGGTTCTGTCCATTGACGAATTTGGTCGGGCCGTACGGCATGATGTGATCGGCAAAGGTGCTCTTTTCCAGTGCGTCGATGAGGGCGGCACGGTCCATCGACTTGGCGCGCTCCAGCGCATCGGCCAGCAGCCACATCGAGGTGTAGGTCATGAACAGCTCGTAGCTGAAGAACAGGCCCTTGGCCTCGACCCGCTTCTTCAGGTCCTGCGCGCGCTTGTCCTTGGGGTTGAACCAGTGGTTGCAGTCGATGATGCCGTTGGCAGCGTCCGGAAACTCCTTGACGAACTTGTAGCTCGACGCCGCCCCACCCAACACCGAGTAGATCGCCTTGGGCGTGACCTTTTGCTGCTGCATGGTGCGCACCAGCAGCGCGTACTCGTTGTAATAGTTGGCGGGGATGACAATGTCGGGGTTGATCGCCTTCATGCGCAGCACGATGTTGTTGAAGTCGCGCGTGGGGTTGGCGTGCTTGACGACTTCCTTGACCTCGTAGCCGTAGCCGGGTAGCTCCCGCGCCAGCAGCTGTGCAGTGCCGGTGCCAAACAGCGATTCTTCATGGATGATCATCACTGTTTTGGCGGGCTTGCCTGCCGCCGTGTTCAGCACATGCAGGTTGGCCACGGCAGTCTCGGCGCATTTCTTGTAGCCGGGGCCAAAGCGGAAGGTGTTCTTGAGGCCGCGCTCCACGATCTGGTCGGCCACGCCCACATCCACGATGTGCGGCAGGTTGTACTTGGCGGCGGCCTGCGTAGTGGCCAGGCAGATGGCCGAGGCAAACGCCCCCACCACGGCGGACACGCCCGCTTCGTTCATCTTCTCTACCTCGGCGGCACCGGCCTGAGGCTGTGACTGCGCATCGCCCAGCAGGGCTTCGAGCTTGGCGCCGCCCAGAGCCTTGATGCCACCAGCCTTGTTGATGTCTTCAATGGCCATCATCGCGCCTTCGCGGCATTGCTGGCCCGAATAGGCCAGTGCGCCGGTCACCGGGTGCAGCACCCCCACCTTGACGGACTTGGCCTGCGCCCCGCCCACCAGTGGGAAGGCCAGCGCCGACGCGGCGGCAGCCGACTGGGACATGAAATGACGGCGAGTACTCATGGGCATTCTCCTGGCAGGTGGGTCGGATTGAGGTTGGGGGAACGGATTCAGTGGAACTGGGCCGACAGCTCTTTGCTGACCCAGACCTTGGCGTCGATGCTGCCCACACGGGACAGCTGCATTTCGTATTCGTAGCGGTCCGGCCGGTAGAGGCCGTGCAGCCACTGCACGGGGCGCTCCTGGTCGTCATAGATGAGACGGCGCACAGCCAACAGTGCCGAGCCCACCGAGACATCCAGGTGGCGGGCCACGACAGCGTCAGCCAGCTTGGCCGAGATGGTCTGGTGCGCGCGGCCCACCTTGACGCCCGACTCTTCGAGCAGCACCAGGATGGGCTTGCGCGCCAGCTCGCGCCGTCCGAACTGGCGGGCAATGTCGGCGGGCACATAGGTGGTGATATGGGACAGCGGCCCCTCTTTGGTGCTGCGCACCCGGACAGCCTTTTGCACGGCGTCGCCCACCGCGATGTTCAGCGCGCCGGCCACGGCACGCGATGCTGTGACTGTGTCCACATCCAGCACCTTGACGGAGGTGCGCAGGCCCATGCTGACCAGGTTCTCCAGCAGACCCGTGAGATGCGCGCGGCTGCTCTCGCCCTCACCGCCCGCGCCGTTGGCGGTGGCTGGGGCGGGAGCCAAAGGGCGGGTGCCCCGGCCGGGCTCGCGGGAGATCATGCCCTCGCCTTCCAGCAGCTCCAGCGCGCGGCGCACCGTGACACGCGCCACCGCGAACTGCCGCATCAGCGCCAGTTCGCCCGGCAGACCATCGGCAAACCGCCCCTCTTGCAACTGCTCCCGCAGCACCAGATAGATCTGGTGGTACTTGGGGAGCGGCAGATTGTTGGACGGCATGGAGGTCATATTAGGAATAGTTCTAATGTCCTGTCAATAAGACATTTAGGAGCGAAATTTGTCTTGCTGCAGACATTTGCGGCACCGGTGCACTGCACCGAGTGCACGCAACCACCGTGCCAGCAAGGAGAGATGTGCACCGCAGCAATGCGAAACGGCGCGCTTTTTGGCGGCATATGACAAGGCCGCATTGACGCGCCCACAGGCACTGGCTACATTACTAACCAGTCAGTCATTAAAAATAGCCGGTTTGACCACTCCCCCCCCACCCTCCTCTGCCACGACCAGCACCAAACGCGAGCGCCGCAAGGAAGCCCGCCCGGGAGAGCTGCTGGAGGCTGCCCTCGACCTGTTCGTCGAGAAGGGGTTTGCCGCCACACGGGTGGATGAGGTGGCGGCGCGCGCAGGGGTATCCAAGGGCACACTGTTTCTGTACTTCCCCAGCAAGGAAGAGCTCTTCAAGGCGGTGGTGCGCGAAAACATCGCCGGCCGCTTTGCCGAGTGGAACAGCGAGCTGGAGACCTTTGTGGGAACCACCAGCGAGGTCCTGCGCTATTGCTACCAGGTCTGGTGGGAACGCATCGGGTGCACCAAGGCCTCAGGCATTACCAAGCTCATGCTCAGCGAGGCGCAGAACTTCCCCGAGATTGCGCAGTTCTACCAGCACGAAGTCATCCTGCCCGGCCAGGCGCTGATTCGCCGCATCCTGGAGCGTGGCATTGCGCGGGGCGAATTCCGCCCCGTGAACCTCGACTACGCCGTGTACCTGGTGCTGGCCCCCATGATCTTCCTCATGATGTGGAAGCACTCTGTGGGCGCCTGCGTGCCTGATGCCCAGGAGCTGACACCTGAGCAATACATCGAGACGCAGATCGACAACATCCTGCACGGCCTGTGTGTGCGCTCGGAGGCGCCTGCAGCTTCCGGCGCGGCAGGCACATTGCCGTCTGACAAGCCGTCCCCTCCCCCTTCTTTCACGCGCTCGCGCACACCCTGACCATGAAACGCTGGATTCCCTGGATGGCTGCGGCCGTCGTTGTCGTGCTGCTCGGTGGCGGTGTCTGGCGTGCCATGGCGGCGCGGCAGGCGCAGCAAAAGGCTTTGGCCGAGGCGTCCACACAACGGGCCGAGGCACCGCTGCAACTGGCGGCCGACGAAGTGATCACCGTGCAATCGTCCCAACTCTCTCTGGGGGTACCGGTATCAGGCTCGTTGCGTGCCGTGGACTCGGCCATGGTCAAGGCACGCGTGGCCGGCGAGCTGCAGGGCCTGACTTTACGTGAGGGCGACAGCGTCAAGGCGGGACAGGAAGTGGCACGCATCGACCCGACCGAAGCCCGTGCACGCCTGCGCCAGGCCCAGCAGCAGGCCGATGCAGCAAAATCGCAGGTGGACATCAACCAGCGGCAGTACAACAACAACCGTGCACTGGTAGACCAGGGCTTTATCTCTGCCACGGCGCTGGTCACCTCGCAAGCCAGCCTGGAAGCGGCCCAATCCAGCTACCAGGCCGCCGTATCGGCCGCCGACGTCGCCCGCAAGGCGCTGGAAGACACCGTCCTCAAAAGCCCCATCAGCGGCCTGGTGGCGCAGCGGCTGGCCCAGCCGGGAGAGCGGGTGCCCATCGACGCCCGCATCATCGAAGTGGTGGACCTCTCCCGCCTGGAACTCGAAGCGCTGCTCACCCCGGCTGACTCCGTCGGCGTGCGTGTGGGTCAGAAGGCCCAGCTCACGGTCGAAGGCGCCTCGGCGCCGGTACAAGCCACCGTCGTGCGCATCAACCCCAGCGCCCAGGCGGGCAGCCGCACCGTGCCAGTCTATTTGCGGGTGGACCAGGCACCCCACAACGCAAGCCTGCGCCAAGGCCTGTTTGTGCAAGGCCTTCTGGCCACCGGCAGTGCGCAGGTACTGACCGTTCCATTGGATGCCGTGCGCACCGACAAACCGGCACCCTATCTCCAGACGATCAAGGAGGGCCGCGTGGCCTATGCGCCGGTACAGACGGGAGCGCGCGCCGTGGTCAATGGGCAGACCCTGGTCGCGGTGGACGGCGTACCCGTGGGCACGACGGTCATTGCAGGCCGCATGGGTTCGCTGCGCGAGGGCACGCCCGTGGCGGCGGCAGCTGCTGCGCCGCAAGCCGTTCCCGCCTCGCGCACTGCGCCCTGACCAGCTGACGCGCCATGTGGTTCACCAAAGTCAGTCTTAAAAACCCCGTGTTCGCCACGATGGTGATGCTCGCCATCGTCGTGCTGGGCCTGTTCTCGTACCAGCGCCTCAAGGTCGATCAGTTTCCGAACATCGACTTCCCGGTGGTGGTGGTCACCGTGGACTACCCCGGTGCGTCGCCTGAAATCGTCGAGAGCGAGGTCACCAAGAAGATCGAGGAAGGTGTCAACTCGATTGCGGGCATCAACGCCCTCACCTCGCGCAGCTATGAGGGCACGGCGGTTGTCATCATCGAGTTCCAGCTCCACATCGACGGCCGCAAGGCCGCCGAGGATGTGCGCGAAAAGGTCGCCACCGTGCGCCCCTTGCTGCGCACCGAGGTCAAGGAGCCACGCGTGCTGCGTTTTGACCCCGCCAGCCGCGCCGTATGGTCGCTGGCCGTGTTGCCCGACGAAAAATCGGGTCGCAGCGCGGTGGAACTGACCACCTGGGCCGAGCAGATCCTGAAGAAGCGCCTGGAAAACGTGCGCGGCGTGGGCGCGGTGAACCTGGTGGGTGCTACCAAGCGCGAAATCAACATCTACCTCAACCCGCAGGCCCTGGAAGCCTTTGGCGTGACCCCCGACCAGGTGGCCAATGCCGTGCGCAACGAGAACCAGGACCTTCCCGTGGGTGCGATCCGCTCGCTGGCGCAGGAGCGCGTGGTGCAGATCGACGCGCGCATGGAGCGGCCCGAGGATTTCGGCAAGATCATCGTGGCCCGCAAGAACGGGGCGCCGGTGCGCCTGGACCAGGTGGCCCGCGTGAACGACGGCGCGCAGGAAGTGGAAAGCCTGGCGCTCTACAACGGCCAGCGCACGCTGCTGCTGTCGGTGCAAAAATCGCAGGGCGAGAACACCATTGAGGTGGTCGATGGCCTGAACGCCGCCGTGGTGGAACTGAAGAACCAGCTGCCACCCGGGGTGCGGCTCGAAACCATTGGCGATAGCGCCCGCCCGATCCGCGTGGCGGTCAACAATGTGCGACAGACGCTGATCGAGGGGGCCATCCTCACGGTGCTCATCGTCTTTCTGTTCCTGAACTCCTGGCGCTCCACTGTGATCACCGGGTTGACGCTGCCCATCGCGCTGATCGGCACGTTCCTGTTCATGAACATGTTTGGCTTCACCATCAACATGATCACGCTCATGGCACTGAGCCTGTGCGTGGGGCTGCTGATCGACGACGCCATCGTGGTGCGCGAGAACATCGTGCGCCACGTGCAGATGGGCAAAGGCGCCTACGCGGCTGCCATGGACGGCACGCAGGAGATCGGCCTGGCGGTGCTGGCCACCACGCTGTCAATCGTGGCAGTGTTCATGCCCATCGGCTTCATGGGCGGGATCATCGGCAAGTTTTTCCACGAGTTCGGCATCACCATCGTCGCGGCGGTGATGATTTCGATGTTTGTGAGCTTCACGCTCGACCCGATGCTGTCGAGCATCTGGCACGACCCGAGCATTCATGCGCACGGCCAAAAGACGGCGCCCGTCACCTTCTACGACAAGACCATTGGCCGCGTCACCGGCTGGTTTGACCGCGCCACCGATGCGCTGGCAGAGGGCTATCAGCACATCCTGCGGTGGTCGCTGGTGCACAAGCTGGCCACCATGGTCATCGCCCTGGCGGTGTTCGTGCTGAGCGTGGTCATGGTGCCGCTGCTGGGCACCGAGTTTGTGCCCAAGGCCGATTTTTCAGAGACCTCCCTCAATTTCTACACCCCCGTGGGTTCGTCGCTCGAGGCCACCGAGGCCAAGGCCAGGCAGGTGGAAGGCATCCTGCGCGAGATGCCCGAAGTGCGCTACACACTGGCCACCATCAACACCGGCAACGCCCAGGGCAAGATGTACGCCAGCATCTACGTGCGGCTGGTAGACCGCAAGGACCGCAGCCGCAGCGTGGACCAGATGTCCGACGTGCTGCGCGAGCGCCTCAAGACCGTGCCCGGCATCACCGTGACCCATGTGGGCCTGCTGGACGCGGTGGGCGGCCAGAAGCAGGTGGAGTTCTCGCTGCAGGGGCCCGACCTGCGCGAACTGGAGCGCCTGACCAAAATCGTCACCGAGAAGATCCGCGGCATCCCCGGCCTCGTGGACCTTGACACCAGCGCCAAGCCTGACAAGCCCGTGATTGCGCTGGATGTGAAGCGTGAAGTGGCGTCGGACCTGGGCCTGTCGGTGGCGCCCATGGCGGCCTCGCTGCGCACGCTGGTGGCAGGCACCACGGTGGGCAACTGGCGTGCGCCCGACGACCAGACCTATGACGTGAATGTGCGCCTGGCCCCCGAGGCGCGCACCACCCCGGCCGACCTGGAGCGCCTGCCCTTTGCCCTGGCCGCCACCGACGGTACGACCCGCATCGTGCGCCTGAACCAGGTCGCCAGCGTCACAGAATCCACCGGCGCCAACCAGATCAACCGCCGCGACCTGACCCGCGAAGTGGCGGTGAACGCCAACGTGTCCCAACGCTCGGCCGGTGAAGTGTCGAACGACATCAAGAAGGCGCTGGAGACCGTGACCTTCCCGCCGGGTTACCGCTACCAGTTTGGCGGCTCCACCAAGAACATGGCCGAATCGTTTGGCTATGCCATCTCGGCACTGGCCATGGCCATCATCTTCATCTACATGATCCTGGCGAGCCAGTTCAAGAGCTTTTTGCAGCCGCTGGCGCTCATGACCTCGCTGCCACTCACGCTGATCGGTGTGGTGCTGGCGCTGCTGATGTTCCGCTCCACGCTGTCGATGTTCTCCATCATCGGCGTGGTCATGCTGATGGGGCTGGTGACCAAGAACGCCATCCTGCTGGTGGACTTTGCGATCCGTGCCCGCGAGGAACACGTGAATGACCAGGGCCAGACCGTGCCCGGCCTGCCCCGCGCTGACGCGCTGCTGCTGGCCGCCCGGGTGCGGCTGCGCCCCATCCTCATGACCACGCTGGCCATGATTTTTGGCATGGTGCCATTGGCGTTCGCGTTGTCCGAAGGGTCAGAGCAGCGCGCGCCCATGGGCCAGGCCGTGATCGGCGGGGTCATTACCTCTTCTCTCTTGACCCTGGTGGTGGTGCCAGTGGTGTATTGCTACATGGACGACTTGGCCCAGTGGGCGCTTCGCAAGATGGGACGCGCCCCGGCAGCGCCTAAAATCGAAGGTTTGTCCTGATCGCCCCGATCGGCCTTGCATCTGCCCCACGGAGAAATCCCATGAACCTGCCCCTGAACACGTCCGCCAACATCAGCGATCCCATCGCCCAGGCCCGCTACAACATGATCGAGCAGCAGATCCGCCCCTGGAATGTGCTCGACGCCGACGTGCTGGACCTGCTGGCCGTGGTGCGCCGCGAAGACTTTGTCCCCCCTGCCTACCGCAGCCTGGCCTTCATGGACATTGAAGTGCCCTTGCTGGGCAACGACGCTGAAGAAGCCGTGCGCAAAGGCCACAGCATGCTGCAACCCCGCGTGGAAGCGCGCGTCCTGCAAGACCTGCGGATTTTGCCCACTGACCGTGTGCTCGAAATCGGCGCCGGCTCGGGCTACATGGCCGCCCTGCTGGCCGCCCGCGCCGAGCGTGTGGTGTCCCTCGAAATCCACCCCGAGCTGGCCGAAATGGCCCGCGAGAACCTGCGCGACGCGGGCGTGCAGAACGCCGACGTTCGCCAGGCCGATGGAGCCCGCGATGCCATCCCTGACGGCCCGTTTGACGTGATTGTGCTCAGCGGCTCCGTGGCCGAGGTGCCCAGCCACCTGCTGTCCCTGCTGCGCGATGGGGGCCGCCTGGGCGCCATCGTGGGTGGCGAGCCCGTGATGCGTTTCACCCTGACCCGCCGCACCGGCGACCGCTTTGAGACCACATCGCCGTGGGACACCATCGCGCCGCGCCTGGTGAACTTCCCCGAGCCCTCTGGCTTCACGTTCTGACCCCCTGCCCTTCGGTTGCCTTCGGAGTTTTGCATGATCGATCACGTCCGCCCCGCCCAGCTGTCTGCCTGGTTTGCCGCAGCACCTGAAGGCAGCCAGCCCCTGGTGCTGGACGTGCGTGAGCCCTGGGAGCTGCAGACCGCCAGCGTGCGCGCCGACGGGTTTGAGCTGGTGGCCATCCCCATGGGCGAGTTGCCCGCGCGGCTGGCCGAGCTGGAGCCCGCCCGCCAGGCGCAACGCCCTATTGCCTGCCTATGCCACCACGGCGCCCGCAGCCTGCGCGTGGCCTCGTTCTTGCAGCACCACGGGTTCGAGCATCTGGCCAACATCACCGGCGGTATTGACGCCTGGTCGCACGAAAGCGATCCGGCGGTGCCGCGCTACTGACGCCCTTTGTGGTTGATGGACCGTTGTTGATGGACCGCACTTGCCGCACCCATGCCCCAGTGCTGCCCGCCGCTGCCCACCCCGATTCGATTCGCAGACTCTTCCGAAGGACCCCCAATGACACCGTTTAGGCCCCTGTCCCTGTCCATCCTGTCCCTGGCGCTGGGCGCAGCGCTGTGTGCGCCAGCCCAGGCCCAAAGCCTGCTGCAACTGGTGGAATCGGCCCGCACCTATGACACGGCCTGGCAGTCGGCGCGTGCGCAACTGGACGCCGCAGCCCGCAAGGCCGACCAGGCCCGCGCCGGCCTGCTGCCGTCCGCCGCACTCACCGGGGGCCTCACCCGCTCCAACGTGGAGCTGAGTAAACCCAAGATCGAGAACACCGGTACGGCACAGACCGTGGGGGTCAATGCCTCCCAGCCGCTGTACCGGCCTGCCAATCGCATCACGCTGGAACAAGGCCAACGCGGCGTGGATGTGGCCCAGGCCCAGCTGGATGCCGCCACCCAAGACCTGCTGGTGCGGGTGAGCCAGGCCTACTTCGACGTGCTGGCTGCACAAGACACGCTGACCTTTGTGCAGGCCCAGAAGGCCGCCGTGTCCGAGCAACTGGCCGCCGCCAAGCGCAATTTCGAGGTCGGTACCACCACGGTGACCGATTCGCGTGAAGCCCAGGCCCGTTACGACCTGGTGATTGCCCAGGAGATCGCCGCCGAGAACGATCTGCGCGTCAAGCGCCTGGCGCTGGACCAGCTGGTCGGCATCGCCGGCACCAAGCCGCAGCCCCTGGCACTGCCGGTGCAACTGCCTGGCGTAGTGCCGGACAACCTTGCCACCTGGGTGGACACCGCCCGCGACCAGCAGCCCGGCGTGCGCCAGGCCGCCATTGCGCTGGACATTGCGCGGCTGGAGACCAAAAAAGCCGAAACCGGCCACCTGCCCACGGTGGACCTGCAGGCGGGCTACAACGTCACGCGCAACCTGCACGGCACCATCACCTCGCCCGGCGTCACGGCCCGCAGCAATGCCGCCAGCGTGGGCGTGGCGCTGAACTTGCCCCTGTTTGCAGGCTTTGCCGTGCAAAACCGCGTGAAGGAAACCCTGGCCCTCGAAACCAAGGCCGAGGCCGACCTCGAAACCGCCCGCCGCAACGTGGCCCAGGCCACGCGCGCGGCGTTCTACGGCGTGCAGTCCGGCCAGGGCCAGGTGCAGGCCCTGGAAGCGGCCGAAGCCTCCAGCCAGAGCGCGCTGGACGCCAACAAGCTGGGCTACCAGGTGGGTGTGCGCATCAACATCGACGTGCTCAACGCCCAAAGCCAGCTCTACCAGACCAAGCGTGACCTGGCCCAGGCCCGCTACAACGTGCTGCTGGGCGGGCTCAAGCTGCGCCAGGCGGCAGGCACGCTGTCGCAGCAGGACATCGAAGCGGTCAACGCACTGCTGGCCAAGTAATGGGGCCTTGCACCCCGCGCCGGGGTGCATCCCGTGCATGAATTGCTGAAGCCTAGTGCAGGCCGCCCTCGGGCTGCACCAGCGCCACAATCGCACGCGCCGTGGCCTGCGCAGCCCCTCGGTGCGTGGCCGCGAACCGGGTGGCCCGCTCGCTGGCCTGTTCATGGGCGCGGGCGTCCCCCGCCAGCGCTGCAGCCTGTGCCATTCCTTGTGCCAGGTCGGGCACCCGCTGTGCTGCCCCCGCCGCGCACGCCAGTTCGGCCGCCTCGGCAAAGTTGAAGGTGTGCGGGCCCAGCACCACAGGGCAACCGCAAGCGGCCGCCTCGATCAGGTTCTGGCCGCCCAGCGGGGCGAAACTCCCGCCCAGCAAGGCCACATCGGCCAAGCCGTAATACAGCGCCATTTCGCCGATGGAGTCTCCCAGCCACACGTCAGCCGCTCCAGGCGCTGCGGCCCAGGTGCTGCGGCGCGACACCGACAGGCCTGCGCGCTGCAGCAAATGGTGCACCTCGTCAAACCGCTGCGGGTGGCGCGGCACGATGAGCCATTGCACGGGCGGCAGATCATCGCCAGACGCTTCACTATTGATAGCTGCCGAGGCATGATCCACTAGCGCCTGGGGCGATTTTTGCCGTATTTTCTGGATCTGCTCCAGCCACATGGCCTCTTCGCCCTCGCGGCTGCTGGCCAGCAAGACCACGGGGCGGCCGGTGCGGGTGCGCCACTCGCGGCCCCGCTCCAGCAGTTGTGCATCGGGCACCACGTCAAACTTGAGGTTGCCCAGCACTCCACGCACCGGCGCGCCCATGGCCGCGAGCCGCGTGGCGTCCTCCTGGGTCTGGGCCCAGACGGCCGCGAGCCCTCCGTAGGCAGGTCGCGCCAGGGCCGACAGGCGCTGCGCCTTGCGCAGCGATATCTCGTTGAAGCGCGCATTGGCCAGCACCAGCGGAATGCGCCGCTGCCGGCAGCCCGCCACCAGGTTGGGCCACACCTCGGTTTCCATCAGGATGCCGATGGCCGGGCGGAACTTGCGCAAAAACCGACCCACGGCGCCCGGCGTGTCCCAGGGCTGCCACACCTGCACATCGCCCGGCAGCAGCAGCTTTTCGCCCTCGGCCCGCCCTGTGGCGGTGCCGTGGGTGAGCAACAGGCGCATGCCCGGCAGCTGTTCACGCAACTGGGCCAGCAAGATGGCGGCGGCCCGGGTTTCGCCCAGCGACACGGCATGCACCCACACAAACCGCCCCAGCGGGTCGGTGCTGCTGTGGGGCATCAGGCTGTCGATGGGCGCCGGGTAGCGGCCAAAGCGCTCTCCCACCGCGTAGGCGTAGCCCGGCTCGGCCACTGCACGGCGGCGCAGCTTGCGGCGCAGCAGCGGCTGCGCGCCCCAGGTCAGCAGCGAATACAGGGCCCGCGCGGCGTTCATGCGGGCACAGACAGGCTCAGCACACCACCCGCCCAGCCGCTGTCGCTGCGCTGTGCCCAGACGATGCAGGGCGCGTCATCCGGCGCAGCCACCACACAGCGGCCACCGGGCGCCCAGAAGGCGCTGCGCCCCGCACTCACGTAGCCACCGGACGTACCGCTGTAGTTGGCGGCAAGCACCGCCATGTCGTGGTCGCGCGCGTAGCCTTCCAGCATGGCCGATTCGGCCGCATAGGCCTTTTCGGAGATCAGCACGCCCGCCGCATACAGGGCTGCGCCCGCCCCGCGGGCCGCCTGGGCATGCTCGGGATGGGTGATGTCGGCGCACACGGCCAGTGCCGTGGGCTCGCCGGCCACCAGTTGCACCTGCGCGTCGTCCGTGCCCGCGCTGGCAAATTGCTCTTCGCTGTCGTGCAGATGGCGCTTGCGGTACAGCGCCACGCTGCCGTCCGGCCCCAGCAGCCAGGCACCAATGGCGGGCAATGCGCCCTGCTCCGCAGGCTCAGCCGGAGCACCCACCACCAGGGCCATGCCATGGCTTTGGGCGGCCTGGCGCAAGGCCAGCAGCACGGGGTGGTCGGCCGTCAGTACATGGTCTGCCATGAGCGCGGGCTCGTAGCCCATGAGCGACAGCTCCGGGAACTGCAGCAGTTGCACGCCCTGGTGGGCGGCAGCCCGCACGCAGGCCAGGTGCGCTTGCAGGTTGCGCTCCAAGTCGCCCGGCGCCGACGGCGTCTGGGCGGCAGCGACACACAAAGGGGTGGAGAGCGACAGCATCGGGCGTGCGGCAGGCAATATCAGTGGCTGGCTGCGCCCACATGGGCGTCGGGCTTGACCCGGTGCAGCAGCGCCAGCATGGCGGCCTCGATGCGTGCCAGGGCTTCGGGCGTGTGGCCCTCAAAGCGCAGCACCAGCACGGGGGTGGTGTTGCTGGCGCGGATCAGGCCAAAGCCATCGGGCCAGTCCACGCGCAAGCCGTCGATGCTGCTGATGGCGGCGGGCGCGGCAAAGGTTTCTGCGGCCAGGGCCTGCAGCTCGGCCGTCAGGCGGTGCGGCTCGCCCTCGGCACAGGCCACATTCAGCTCGGGGGTCGAAAAGCTGGTGGGCAGCGCGTTCAGCACGGCGCTCGGGTCGCTGCTGCGGCTCAGGATCTCCAGCAGGCGGCAGCCGGCATAGGTACCGTCGTCAAAGCCGTACCAGCGCTCCTTGAAGAAGATGTGGCCGCTCATCTCGCCACCCAGGGGAGAGTTCGTCTCCTTCATGCGCGCCTTGATCAGCGAGTGGCCGGTCTTGAACATCACCGGCACGCCACCGGCCGCTGCAATGGCGGGCGCCAGGCGCTGGGTGCACTTCACGTCGAAGATGATCTCGCCGCCGGGCACGCGCGAAAGCACGTCTTGCGCAAACAGCATCATCTGGCGGTCGGGGAAGATGTTGGTGCCGTCCTTGGTCACAATGCCCAGGCGGTCGCCGTCGCCGTCAAAGGCCAGGCCCAGTTCGGCATCGCTGGCCTTCAGGGCGTCGATCAGGTCACGCAGGTTTTCAGGTTTGCTCGGGTCGGGGTGGTGGTTGGGGAAGTTGCCGTCCACCTCCGAGAACAGCTCGATCACCTCACAGCCCAGGGCGCGGAAGATGGCCGGGGCCGACGCGCCGGCAATGCCGTTGCCGCAGTCCACCACGATCTTGAGCGGCCGGGCCAGCTTCACGTCACCCACAATGCGTTCGCGGTATGCGGGCAGCACATCCACGTGGCGGACCGAGCCACCGGCCACCAGCTGCCAGCTTTCCTGCTCCATGGTGCGGCGCAGGTCCTGGATCTCATCGCCATAGATGGCGCGGCCGTTCAGCACCATCTTGAAGCCGTTGTAGTCCTTGGGGTTGTGGCTGCCGGTGACCTGGATACCACTGGTGCACAGCGTGCTGGCCGCAAAGTAGAGCAGCGGCGTGGTGACCAGGCCCACGTCGATCACCTCGATGCCCGCCTCCACCAGCCCCCGGATCAGCGCCGCCGACATCGCGGGGCCGGACAGGCGCCCATCGCGCCCCACCGCCACGGTGGTCTGCCCTTCAGCGCGTGCTGCGGTGCCAAAGGCCCGGCCCAGGCCCAAGGCCACGTCTTCGTTCAGGGTGGACGGCACGATGCCGCGGATGTCATAGGCTTTGAAGATGGCGGGGGTCGGTTGCACGCAGGGGGGCCTTTCGTGATGGGGTTGAAAAGTCCGCTGCATTGTAGGCGGCGGCCCTGGGGGTGATTGTCAGTCGATGCCTCAGACGTGCGCCCTGCCCTTGCCAAAGGCACAGGTCCGAAAACGGCCAGTGGTGCGAAGCCAGGCTCCTATGATCTGGCCCATGACCCCGACCGCCCCCCCCTCGTACACCGCCACGGATGTGGCATCCGACGAAGGCCGCTACCTGGCGCTGCAGGCGCGCGACGCGCGGTTTGACGGGCATTTTTTCACCGGAGTGACCTCCACCGGCATCTACTGCCGCCCCGTCTGCGCCGTGCGCACACCCCGGCGCGAGAACTGCCGGTTTTTTGCGCTGGCGGCGCAGGCCGAAAGCGCCGGGTTTCGCCCCTGCCTGCGCTGCCGGCCGGAGCTGGCCCCCCAGGCGATGGTGTGGTCGGTGCAGGACGCCAGCGGCATTCTGGTGCAGCAAGCCGTGCGCCTGCTGGACGCGCCCGACCTCTGGCCCACACCGGCCGCACCCGGCGAGGGCAGCGCCACCGTGGCCCGCCTGGCCGAGCGGCTGGGCGTGAGCGACCGGCATCTGCGCCGCATTTTTGAAGCGGCCCTGGGCGTATCGCCACTGCAATATCTGCAGACACGGCGGTTGCTCACGGCCAAGCAGCTGCTCACCGACACCGCCATGCCCGTGACGCAGGTCGCACTGGCCAGCGGGTTCGCCAGCGTGCGCCGCTTCAATGCCGCCTTTGTGGGGCATTACGGGCTCAACCCCACCCAGCTGCGGCGCAACGGCGGTGGCAGCGCCGCATCGGGCGCGGGGCGCACCAGCGCCGTGCGCCTGGCGTGGCGCCCGCCACTGGACGTGGCGGCGTTGCTGGCCTTTTTTGAAAAGCGGCAGTTCCATGGCGTGGAGTGCGTGGTGCATGGTGCGGACGGCCCCGGCCTGCGCCGCACCGTGCGGATGGCCAGGACCTGCACCGGCCTGCCGCAGGAGACCACCGGCTGGCTGAGTACCCGTTTTGACCTGGCGCGCCACCAGGTGCTGCTGCAGACCAGTGACAGCCTGTACCCCGTGCTGCCGCTCGTCATCCGCCGCGTGCGTGCCATGCTCGACCTGGACGCCGACCCCGCGGCCATCAACGCCGTACTGCACCCGCACTTTCCGGAGGGTGATGGCCTGCGTGTGCCCGGAGCGTTTGACGGCTTTGAGCTGGCCGTGCGCGCCGTGCTGGGCCAGCAGATCACGGTGGCGGCCGCGCGCACGCTGGGCCAGCGGCTGGTGGAGCGGCTGGGTGAACCCATCGCCACGCCCTGGCCCGGGCTGCACCGGCTGTTCCCCACCGCAGCCACCCTGGCCTGCGCCGATGGCGACACGCTGGGCCAGCTGGGCATCGTGCGCCAGCGTCAAGCGGCCATCGTGGCGCTGGCCCGCGCGGTGGACAGCGGCACCCTGCCCCTGCACGCGGGAGCCGACGTGCCGAGCACCACCGCCGCCCTGTGCGCCCTGCCCGGCATTGGTGACTGGACGGCGCAGTACATCGCCATGCGGGTGCTGCGCTGGCCCGACGCCTTCCCGGCGGGGGACGTAGCGCTGCACAAGGCGCTGGGGGTGCAGCAGCACAAGAACCCCGCACGCGCCGCGCAAGAGGCCTCGCAGGCCTGGCGACCCTGGCGCAGCTACGCGGTGCTGCGCGCCTGGGCTGCCGGTGGCAGCAGTGCCAGAGCGGCTCAGCCTACAGATGCTCAGACACTATCAAAACAGTAGCAAACAAGGCAATAAACACTGGCGCATAGTGCCAATTTCGACCCGAAACGGCCTCTCCCACTCTTTCAAGACCTCTCAGCATGCAGTTCCACTCTTTCACCGTGCAGGCACGGGCCGACACCCCGCTGGGGCCCGTGCGGCTGGCCGCTTCCCCCAACGGCTTGTCGGGCGTCTGGTTTGAAGGCCAGCGCCACGAGCCCACCGCCCACTTGCACGGTTCCGAGGCCTGGGCGTTGGCCCGTGGCGACCACCCTGTGCTGCAAGAAGCCGCCCACCAGCTGCAGCAATACCTGGGCGGGCAGCGCCAGCATTTCGACCTGCCGCTGGACCTGTCGGGGGGCACGGCATTCCAGCAATCGGTGTGGCGCGCGCTGCTGCAGATTGGCCGGGGCCAGACCATCAGCTACGGCACGCTGGGCCGCCAGCTGGGCAACCCCAGCGCCGTGCGGGCCGTGGGTGCCGCCGTGGGCCGCAACCCACTGAGCGTGGTGGTGCCCTGCCACCGTGTGCTGGGTGCCGATGGCAGCCTGACGGGCTATGCAGGCGGCCTCGATCGCAAGAGGGCTTTGCTGACGCTGGAGAATGCACCCCTTTTGGCCGCCGCAGCCCATCCCATGAAAGCCACCGCATGAACAGCCCCGCCACCCGGCCCGTCTCCACCTGGATCGGCGAATTCATCCTGCTGGCCGCACTCTGGGGCGCGTCGTTCCTGTTCATGCGCCTGGGTGCGTCGGACTTTGGCCCCCTGCCCACTGCCGGCCTGCGGGTGGCGCTGGCCACGGTGTTCCTGTGGCCCATCATGCTGCGCCAGGGCCACTGGCCTGCGCTGCGCCAGCACTGGCGGCCCATCCTGTTTGCGGGGGTCATCAATTCGGCGATTCCGTTCTCGCTGTTTTCCTGGGCGGTGCTGCACATCGCCACGGGCCTGACCTCGATCCTCAACGCCACGGTGCCGCTGTTTGGTGCGCTGATCGCCTGGGTGTGGCTGGGCGACCGCATCAACCGTCTGCGCTGGGTGGGCCTGGCCCTGGGTTTTGTGGGCGTGGCCCTGTTGGCATGGCGCGCACCCGCCGGCACCGGGTTCAAGACCGACCACGCCCACTGGGCGATTGCGGCCTGCCTGCTGGCGTCGGCGTTCTATGGCGTGTCGGCCAGTTTTGCGCGGCGCCACCTCACGGGGCTGCCGCCATTGGCCACGGCCGCAGGCAGCCAGCTGGGTGCCGCGCTGGGCCTGGCCTTGCCCACGCTGTGGCTGTGGCCGGCGCAGATGCCCGGAGTACGCGCCTGGGCGGCCATCCTGGCCATTGCCGTGCTGTGCACCGGCATTGCCTACATCCTGTACTTTCGCCTGATCGAGCACGCGGGCCCCAGCCGCGCGCTGGCCGTGACCTTCATCACCCCGGTGTTCGCCGTGCTGTATGGCACGCTGTTCCTGGGCGAAACCATCACGCCGTGGATGGTGGGCTGCGCGCTGGTGATCGTGTGCGGCACTTTGTTGTCAACCGGACTTATCAGGACGCTGCGGCCCGCCCGGCCCACCTCAGAACAGGCCTAAACTTGGCGGATGGTTTTTTTATCGGGTGCATGCCTTCTGAGCAAGGCCACATGCGGCACAGGTCGCGACATGCACCCGCTCCTTCTTTTGGCTTGTCCGCCACGTTCCAGACCCGCAGCCGCCCGCTTCAGCGACCAGACCACCCAGGGAAAACACCATGGGTAACAACACGCTGCTGGCGGGCACTGCCCTCATGCTGCTGCTGCTGGTGCCGGTCTGGCTGTCGCCGCAGGAGTCTCTGCACCCGTCCCGGCGCACCCTGATCCTGCTCGGCGTGGCGGGCGGGCTGGTCTCCATCGCAGCTTTCGAGGCGCTGCGCTGGAATGCGCCGGAACTCCACATCGTGGCCTACCCCACCGCCACGGCGTTCGTGGCGCTGTTTTTTGGCGTGCCGGCGGCGGCCATCACCGCCGTGCTGGCCTTGCAGGCCGCGCTCTGGACAGACACCTCGGCCGTCTGGCCCGCCACCACCGTTCTGGGCGGCGCGCTGGCTACCGGCTGGGCGTGGCGCAGCCTGAGCCAGCGCTGGGCCTGGCCCGACTGGGCGCCACTGGCCGGACTGACCCTCACGCTGCCGCTCGTGGTTTCGCTGGTCACAACGGCCACCAGCACGGCCCCTGAAGGCACCAGCAACATGCACTGGCACCACGGCGCGGGCGTGCTGATGCTCGGGATTGGCTGGCTGGTGATTGCCAGCCGGGCCCGCGCCGAGCTGGCGCGCAACGAGATCCAGCAGACGCTGGGCCAGCAGGAGCACCAGCTGCGCCTGGCGCTGGATGCCCTGGGCGGCGGCCGCTGGGAATGGGATGTGGTCGAACGCCGATTCTTCTGTGATGGCCGGTTTTACGAGGCCTATGGCATTACCAGTGCCGACTTGAAGTCGCCCGACCTCTGGCAGCGCTGGTACGCCCGGCGCCACCCGTTGGACGCTGAACGCAATGCCTCCAAGCTGGCCCGTGCCATGGACGGGGCGGAGGAAAGCTACGAGGCCGAGTTCCGCGTGATGGACACCCAGGGCCGATGGCGCTGGCTGATGTCCCGTGGCACCGTCGCCCGGCGCGATGCGCAGGGGCGCCCGGCCAGCCTGATCGGCATGGACGTGGACATCTCCGCCCACCGCGAGGCCGAGGAGGCCCTTCAGTCTGCCGAGGCCAAATACACCACCTTCTACCAGACGCTGCCCGACCCGGCAGGCATCACCCGCATAGCCGACGGGCGCTACATCGATGTGAACCCGGCGTTCTGCGAGCTGCTGGGCTTCACACGCGAGGAGGTCCTGGGCCGCACCTCGTCGGAGCTGCACATCTGGGCCAACGAGCACGAGCGCAAGCGGCTGCTGGACACCTACCAGCGAGAAGGCAAGGTGGACCGGTTGCCCCTGGTTGCGCAAAGCAAGGGGGTGCAGGTTCCGGGCCTGATGTCGGCACGCTCTGTGCTTGTGAATGGCGAAAACTGCTTTGTTTTCGTTTTCCACGACATGACCGAAGCCCAACGCACCAGCGACGAACTTCGGGCGCTCTACAACCAGCTGCAGCAAGCCGGCCGACTGGCCCGGCTGGGCGCATGGGAGGACGAGCGTGGCCGCGGCCTGGTGTATTGGTCGGACGTGTGTTTTGACATCCACGGCCTGTCACCCAACCAGCCGCCCCCCAGCGACTACATCGACCGCCATGTGGCCCCGCAGTACCGCGAGCCGCTGCGCGAAAAATTCCGCCAGAGCATCCGTTCACGCGCTGAGTGGAGCATGGAGATGGAGGTCTATCACGCCGACGGCCATCTTTTTTGGGTGCGCGCCCGGGGCGAGCCGGTGATCGAGAACGGCCGCGTGGTCAGGGTGCGCGGCGTGATGCAGGACATCGACGAAGCCAAGCGTGCCGAGCAGCGCCTGCGCCAGTCCGAGGAGCGCTTCTCGCGCATCTTCCATCTCATGCCCTACCCCATGGGCCTGTCGCACCGCAGCGATGGCCGCTATGTGGACCTCAACCCCGCCTGGGTCGACATGCTGGGCATTCCCCGCGAGGAAGCCATTGGCCGCACCGCAGTGGAGCTGGGCATCTTCACCGCCGAAGACCGCCAGCGCCTGATGGAGCAGGTCAGCCAGACCGGCCACCTCAGCGACTACGAAGTGACGCTGAACGTGCGCAATGGTCCCCGGCGCACCGTGCTGCAGTCCATGCGCGCCACCGAGTTTGATGGCGAGCCCTGCTGGCTGTTCTCGGTGCACGACATCACCGACCGCAAGCGCAACGAGGTGCAGGTGCGTGAACGCGAGGCCCTGCTGTCGCTCACCATCTCCGCCGCATCGCTGGGACTGTGGGACTGGGACCTGCAGACCGGCCTGGTCACGGGCGACCGCCGCTGGCGTGCCATGCGCGGGCTGCCGGTGACCGGCGACACCTCGGCGGCCGTGCAATGGACCACGGCCATTGCGCCGGACGACATCGACCGCATCACCACCGAGCTGTCGCGCCACACCGCCCACCTGGGCACCCCGTTTGACGCCACCTGGCGGCTGAACCAGCCCAACGAGCCCGTGCGCTGGGTGCGCAACCTGGGCAAGATCGTGGGCTTTGACGAGCAAGGCCGCCCGGCCCGCATGCTCGGTGTGGCCATCGACGTAACCCCCCAGCGCGAGCAGGAGGTCATGCTGCAGCGCCTGGCGCTGTACGACGCCCTTACTGGCCTGCCCAACCGGGTGTTGCTGGCGCGCAAGCTGCAGGAATGCATGGCCCAGGCCCGCGACACCGGCAAGCAGCTGGGTGTGGCCTACCTCGACCTGGACGGCTTCAAGCCGGTCAACGACCGCCTGGGCCACGGGGCGGGCGACCGCTTGCTGGTGGTGGTGGCCGGGCGGCTTACGCGGGCACTGCAACCGCTGGACACGGTGGCCCGGCTGGGTGGCGACGAGTTCGTGATCCTCATGCCTGGCCTCGGCTCGGTGAGCGACTGCGAACGCATGCTGGAACGCGTGATGGAAAGCGTCTCGGCCCCGTACACGCTGGACACCGAGCGCGTGGTCGTCACGGCCAGCATCGGCTACACCATCTTTCCGCAGGACGACGCCGACGCCGACACCCTGCTGCGCCATGCCGACCAGGCCATGTATGCCGCCAAGCAGGCGGGGCGCAACCGCTTCCACCAGTTTGACGCCGCCCAGGAGCGCGCCCTGCAGCTGCTGCGCGCGCAGGGGCACTACCTGCGCGAGGCACTGGCGCAAGCCCAGTTCATCCTGTACCTGCAGCCCAAGGTGGACATGCGCAGTGGCACGGTGGTGGGCGCCGAAGTGCTCTCACGCTGGCAGCACCCCGAGCGCGGCCTGGTGCCTCCCGGCGAATTTTTGCCACTGCTGGAGGGCACCGATCTGGAGATCGGCTTTGGCGAATGGGTGGCAGAGGCCGCGCTCACGGTGCTGGAGCAGCTGCAGGACCGGGGCATGCCCATGCCGCTGAGCATCAACATTGCTGCCCAGCACCTGCAGCAACCAGACTTTGCCGATTGGGTGGCCGGCTGTCTGGCGCGCCACCCCCGGGTGCCCGCGCACCTGGTCGAGATCGAGATCACGGAAAGCGCCGCCCTGTACGACCTGAGCGCCGTCGCCGACACCCTGAACGCCCTGCGCGCCATGGGCGTGACGGTGGCGCTGGACGACTTTGGCACCGGCTATTCATCGCTGACCTACCTGCGCCGCCTGCCCATGGACACGCTCAAGATCGATCAGAGCTTTGTGCACGGCATGATGGGCGATCCGGGGGATCTGGCCATCGTGCAGGGTGTGATCGGCCTGGCACGCTCGTTCGGCTACCGGGTGATCGCCGAAGGGGTGGAAACCGTCGAACAGGGGCAGATGCTGCTGCAGCTGGGCTGCCTGCAGGCGCAGGGCTACTGCATTGCCCGGCCCATGCCGCTGGAGGATTTTATCGGCTGGACGCCCACCTGGCAGCCGCCTGCGGGGTGGCAGCGGAACCGGCCGGTTTTGTAGCATTAAAACCTTGCCAGGTGCTAGTATCGTATGCGTCAGCAGCTATGAGTTTGGTAGCAATCAAGCATATTCTTCGCCCCCTGGAGGCTGGCCTTGAACATCCGTGAACTCAGCGCCGAAGACCTGGCCCCCCTGCTCAGTCTGTACACCCACCTGCACGCGCAAGACGACCCGCTGCCCCCACTACCCGAGGTGCAGACCGTGTGGGCCGAGGCGCTCGCCAACCCACGCATTCGGTACTTTGGTGGGTGGGATGAGGGTGCGCTGGTCTCGTCCTGCACGCTGACCGTCATCCCCAACCTCACGCGTGCATGCCGTCCCTGCGGCGTCATCGAGAACGTCGTGACGCACTCGTCCCATCGCGGCCAGGGCTGGGGGCATGCGCTGCTGCAGCACGCCCTGGCCCATGCCTGGCGAGAGCACTGCTACAAGGTCATGCTGATGACGGGCCGCAAGGACGAAAACACCCTGCGCTTTTACGAGCAGGCGGGGTTTGACCGGCAGGGTAAACAGGCATTTGTTGCCAGGCCACCGCAGTGACCCGCCGGCCCGGGCGGGCCTGAACTCAGCCCACCAGGTCCTTCACCTGCTGCAGCGCCGCCGGGTCTTCCATCGTTGTCAGGTCCCCGGGGTCGCGCCGCTCGGCCACGGCCTGCAGGGCGCGGCGCAGCAGTTTGCCGCTGCGGGTCTTGGGCAGCACGGTCACAAAGTACACACGCGACGGCCGCGCCACGGCGCCCAGCTGGTGGTCCACCTGCTTCATCACCTCGCCTTCGAGCTTGAGGCGTGCAGCGTCATCGGTAAGCCCTGACGCATCGCGCGCCACGGCAAACGCCATCGCCACCTGGCCTTTCAGGCTGTCGGCAACGCCCACCACGGCCACTTCGGCAATGTTGGGGTGGGAGGCAATGCTCTCCTCGATCTCACGCGTGCCCAGGCGGTGACCGGCCACGTTGATCACATCGTCCGTGCGGCCCAGGATGAAGTGGTAGCCGTCGGCATCGCGGATGCCCCAGTCAAACGTGCTGTAGATGAGGCGGCCGGGGATGCTCTTCCAGTAGGTGTTCACAAAGCGGGCGTCATCGCGCCACACCGTCTGCATGCAGCCGGGCGGCAGCGGGCCCTCGATGGCGACCACACCCTTCTGGTTGGCACCGGTCAGTTCTTCGCCCGTGGCCTCGTCGATCAGCTTCACGCCATAGCCGTACATGGCTTTGCCGGGGCTGCCGAAGCGTGTGGTCTGCTGCTGCACGCCGTTGGCAAGGGTGAGGATGGGCCAGCCGGTTTCGGTCTGCCAGTAGTTGTCGATGATGGGCACGGCCAGCGCGTCGCTGATCCACTGGGCCGTGGGCTCGTCCAGCGGCTCGCCCGCCAGCCACAGGGCCTTGAGGCTTTTCACGTTGTACTTGGCCAGATAGGCCGGGTCCTGCTTCTTCAGCACCCGCACCGCCGTGGGGGCCGAGAACATGTGCGTGACCTGGTACTTCTCGACGATGCTCCACCACACGCCCGCATCGGGCCGCGTGGGCAGGCCTTCGTACATGATAGTGGTCATGCCCGCGATCAGCGGGCCGTAAACGATGTAGCTGTGGCCCACCACCCAGCCGATGTCGCTGGTCGCAAAGTACACATCGCCCGCCTTGGCGTCAAAGATGTGCTTCATGCTTGCCGCCAGCGCCACCGTGTAGCCGCCGGTGTCGCGCTGCACCCCCTTGGGCTTGCCGGTGGTGCCGCTGGTGTACAGCGTGTAGCTGGGGTGGGTGGATTCCACCCATTCGCAGGGCACCACGGTGTTCAGGTGCTGCTCGCGCAGCGGCGCCCATTCGTGGTCGCGACCTGCCTGCAGGTGCATGGGGGCCAGGCCTCGGTTCACCATCAGCACGGCGCTGGGCTTGTGTTTGGACAACGCAATGGCTTCGTCCAGCAGCGGCTTGTACGGCACCACCTTGCCGCCGCGCGACCCGGCATCGGCGCTGACCACGGCCACCGGCTCGGCATCTTCGATGCGCGAGGCCAGCGAGCCCGAGGCAAAACCGCCAAACACCACCGAATGCAGAGCGCCAATGCGCACGCAGGCCAGCATGGCAAACGCGGCCTCGGCAATCATGGGCATGTAGATGAGCACGCGGTCGCCCTTCTTCACGCCCAGGCCTTGCAGCACCGCCGCCATGCGCTGCACCTCTGCATGCAATTCGGCAAAGCTGTAGCTGCGTTCGGTGTCGGTTTCTGTCGATATCGCCACCAGCGCCGCCTGGCTGGCGCGCGTGGCCAGATGGCGGTCCACCGCGTTGTGGCACAGATTGGTGGTGCCGCCCACAAACCATTTCGCAAACGGCGGGTTGCTGTAGTCGCACACCTGCTGCGGGGGCGTCTTCCAGTCGATCAACTTCGCCTGCTCGCTCCAGAAGGTGTCTCGGTGGTCGATGGACTGGCGGTAGAAGTCGGCGTAGGTGCTGTGTGCGGTCATTGTGGGTGTCTCCTCGGCATCTCTCTCGCCCTGCCAGGACAGCAGGTTTTGAATTCATAATTATTCATGACGGGCTTGCGGCAAACTGACGCAGCCAACCCTCTGCCTC
This sequence comes from Acidovorax delafieldii, assembly GCF_007993815.1. Classification (GTDB taxonomy): domain Bacteria; phylum Pseudomonadota; class Gammaproteobacteria; order Burkholderiales; family Burkholderiaceae_C; genus Acidovorax; species Acidovorax delafieldii. The sequence goes on along the minus strand of NZ_VJWE01000012.1, from coordinate 190,800 downwards.
GTCATCCATGGCTCCAGATACAGAAGGCATATTGATATGTCGGCAAACGTCATACCGGCCTGTCACACTCCCGGACCATGCACCCAGCACCGTCCGCTGCCCCCACGTCCGTCCCGTTCCGCGACGCCTTTCTGTTCTGGCTGAAGCTCGGGTTCATCAGCTTCGGCGGGCCTGCAGGCCAGATCGCCATCATGCACGCCGAGCTGGTGGAACGCCGCCGCTGGATCAGCGAAAACCGCTTCTTGCACGCCCTCAACTACTGCATGCTGCTGCCTGGCCCCGAGGCGCAGCAGCTGGCCACTTACATCGGCTGGCTCATGCACCGCACCTGGGGCGGCATCGTGGCGGGGGCGCTGTTTGTGCTGCCCTCGCTGTTCATCCTGATCGGGCTGTCGTGGGTGTATCTGCGTTTTGGCGATGTGCCCGTGGTGGCAGGCATCTTCTACGGCATCAAGCCCGCAGTGACGGCACTGGTGCTGCATGCCGCGCACCGCATCGGCACCCGCGCGCTCAAGAACGGCTGGATGTGGGGCATCGCTGCCGCATCGTTTGTGGCGATCTTCGCGTTCGACACGCCCTTCCCCGCCATCGTGCTGGCGGCCGGGCTCATCGGCTACTTGGGCGCGCAGCGCTGGCCCACTGTGTTTGCATTGGGGGGCGGCCATGCCAATGCCCACAAGGGCTTTGGCCCCGCGCTGATCGATGACGACACGCCAACGCCTGCCCATGCGCGCTTTTCTCGCGTCCACCTGGTCAAGGTGCTGGCGGCGGGGCTGGCGCTGTGGCTCGCCGCCATGGGCCTGCTGGTGGCCACCCAGGGTTGGCAAGGCACGCTCACGCAGATGGGATGGTTCTTCACCAAGGCTGCCATGCTCACCTTTGGGGGCGCCTATGCCGTGCTGCCCTATGTGTACCAGGGCGCGGTGGAGCACTACCAGTGGCTCAGCGGCCCGCAGATGATTGACGGCCTGGCCCTGGGCGAGACCACCCCTGGCCCGTTGATCATGGTGGTGGCGTTTGTGGGTTTTGTGGGCGGCTGGCTGCAACAGGTGTGGGGGGCAGACGCGCTGTTTGCCGGCGCCGCAGCGGCAGCCGCCGTGGTGACGTTTGTGACCTTTTTGCCCTCGTTCATCTTCATCCTGGCAGGCGGCCCGCTGGTGGAGGCCACGCACGGCAAGCTGGGCTTTACGGCGCCGCTGTCGGCCATCACCGCCGCCGTGGTGGGCGTGATCCTGAACCTGGCGCTGTTTTTTGCCTACCACCTGCTGTGGCCACAAGGATTTGGCGGCCACTTCGATGCCGTGTCGGCGGTGATCGCCGTGGGTGCGCTGGTGGCACTGTTCCGCTTCAAGCTGGGCGTCATGCCGCTGCTGGGCGGCTGTGCCCTGGTGGGCCTGGCAGTCAAGCTGGCAACGCCCTACTTCGCCTGACCGGAACCTGCATCAGTCACTATTATTTTGATAGCTTCCAGCGCATGAAAATCATGCGCTAGCAGCCAATTTGGCTTGAAAAGCGCTATTTGATCAGCCCGAGCACGTCCTTGAACGCCGGGTGCTCGCAGCTGCCCAGCCATTCAAACGCCACCATCTCGGTGGTCACCAGCTCAGCGCCTGCGCCGGCCAGGCGGTCGAAGGCGGCGTCGCGGTTGCGTTCGGTGCGCGAGCCGCAGGCGTCGGTCACCACCCACACTTCAAACTCGTCGTCGATCAGGTCCAGCGCGGTCTGCAGCAGGCAGACATGGGCTTCGCACCCGGCAATGACGATGGTGCCGCGCTCTGCCGCCAGCGGTGCGGGCTTTTGCAGGTGCTTGGGCAGGCTGCGCGCATTGCCGCCCTGGGGCTTGGCGGGAGGGCGCAGCCATTCGCCCAGGCCTTCCTCGGCGGCGCTGAAGTGCATCTTGGCCAGGGTCTTCTGGCACAGGGCGCGCAGCGCGGCGTCGTTGGCGCCCAGGCGCGAGGGGTTTTGCTCAGTGCCCCACACGGGCACATCCAGCATGCGGGCGATCTCGGCCAGGCGGCGGGCGTTGGCCAGCACGGCGGGGCCTTCGTGGATGGCGGGCATCAGGCGCTCCTGGTAATCGACCAGGACGAGTTGGGATTCGGTGGCGTCAAGCAGCATGGTGGGACCGTTTCTGTGTTCGTTGAATCGCTGTGCGGGCGCAGCGTGGAAGGCAATGGCGCATTGTCGCAGCCCGAGCCCGGGGTTTTCAGGTGCGAAGGACGGACTGCAGCGCCGTTGCCAGCGGCCCGGCCATGGCCACGGCGTTGCTCGGGTGCGGGATGCAGTCCGTGCTCCACACCTCCCCCACCCCGGCTTCATGCAGCACCTGCAGCGCATCGCCCGCAAACAGCGCATGCGTCACCGCCACATCCACCGAGGCGGCACCCGCCTGCAGCAGCAGCCGCGCGGCCAGCGCCAGCGTGCGGCCGGTGCTGGCCATGTCGTCCAGCAGCACCACCGCCCTCCCCTGGGCGTTGAGTGGTGGCAGTTCGATGGCCACATGGCGGTCGCCATGGCGCACCTTGGTGCACACGGCATGGTCAAAGCCGTGGCGCGCAGCGGCCTGGGCGATCCACTGGGCGGATTCTCCGTCGGGCCCCACCAGCAGCGCGTTCGGGCGGCGTTCAGCAATCAGGTCGGCCAGCGGCTCGGCGCCGCTGAGTACCACGGGCTGCGGCACAGGGATGGCCTGCTCCAGCCGCTCGATGCGGTGCAGGTGCGGGTCCACCGTGATCACCGCGTCGAACAGGCCCGCCAGAAACCCGCCCACCACCTGCTGGCTCACGGCCTCGCCAGGGTGGAAGGCGATGTCCTGCCGCATATAGGCCAGGTACGGCGCTACCAGCGTGAGCTGCTGCGCGCCCAGGCTGCGGGCTGAGCGCGCGGCCAGCAGCAGTTCCACCAGCTTTTCATTGGGCTGGTGCAGGCTGCGCAGCAGCACCACCCGCCGGGGCAGGCGGCCCGCCGCGTTGACGGGCAAACGCAGCTTGAGTTCACCATCAGGGAAGCGGTGGCGCTCGATGGCCTGGGCAGTCATGCCAGCTGCCTGCGCCAGGCGCAGCGCAGGGGCCTCTTCGTCGGCAAAGTACAGCAGGCACGCTTGGTGGGGGGCAACAGTCACTGTCAGAACTCCACAAAAACCTTGGGCACCTCGTCGGCGGTCCCCAGGCGGTAGCCGGTGTCACGCTCGCACGCATGGCGCGCAAACTCCAGGTCGGCGGGGTAGCTGGCGTGCACGCGGTACAGCACGTCCCCGGCAGCTACGGTGTCGCCCAGCTTGTGCATCAGATCCACCCCGGCGCCGGGCACCTTGGGCGCCCCGGCCAGCCGGGCCACGCGGGCGATCTGGTAGTTGTCGATGCCCGCGACCACGCCGCTGGCGGGGGCCACCACGTCCAGTGTCAGTACACCCAGTGCCGGGTGGTTGTGGTCAAACCCTGTGCTGCCCTGGGCGGCGATGATGGCGTTCATGCGCGCCAGCGCCCGGCCAGAATCAAGAATGTCGCGCGCAATCGCGTAGCCGTCGCCGCCGCGCACATCAGGGTCGCACTCGATCAGGCGCCCAGCCAGGCGCAGCGCCTTCTGCCGCAGGTCGTCGGGTGCGCGCGGATCGTTTTGCAGCACGCGCATCACGTCGCGCGCCTCCAGCACCGGGCCCACGCCGTTGCCCACGGGCTGGCGGCCATCGGTGATGACCACGTCCAGCGACAGGCCCATGCGCCGCGCCACATATTCAAACAGCCGCCGCAGACGCTGCGCCTCAGGCATGGACCGCACCTTGGCCGTGGGGCCGATGGGAATGTCGAGCACCAGGTGGGTGGCGCCGGCCGCCACCTTTTTGGACAGGATGGACGCCACCATCTGCCCGGCCGAGTCGATGGACAGCGGCCGCTCCACCGAGATCAGCACATCGTCGGCGGGCGACAGGTTGGCCGTGCCGCCCCAGGCCAGGCAGCCCCGGTAATCGCGCACGATATCGGCCAGTTGCTCCAGCGGCAGCTCCACCTTGGCCAGCACCTCCATGGTGTCGGCCGTGCCGGCAGGGGATGTGATGGCGCGCGATGACGTCTTGGGGCACAACATGCCGTGCGCTGCGATGATGGGCACGACCAGCATGGTGGTGCGGTTGCCCGGAATGCCGCCGATGCAGTGCTTGTCCACCACCAGCGGTTCGTGCCAGTCCAGCCGCCGGCCGCTGGCCACCATGGCATCGGTCAGGAAGAAGACCTCCTCCCGGTCCAGCTCGTTGCGGTGGCAGGCCACCACGAAGGCCGTGAGTTCGATCTTGGAATAGCGGTGGTCGGCAATGTCGCGCACGATGGCACCGAAGTCCTCGCGAGTGAGGCGTTCGCTGGCGATTTTGCGGAACAGCGCGCCCATGGACTCGGGCGGCTCGGCCTGGGCGACCGACACGGTGTGGCCGTTGTCCACGCCGAGCTGGGCAAACGCGTCTTCCGACAGGCCCAGCTCGTTGCAACCCACGATGGCAGGGTCGTCCACCACGTTCACCGTGGCCAGGATGCGGCGGCCGTTGGCGCGAACCTCGATCTTGGACAGGGCCTGGAAGCCCTCGGCCCGGTATACGGCGCAGTCGCGGTGCAGGTAGGCGACGTTTTCTCGCCAGGTGTCGATCGCCACACGGCGCAGGGCCAATTGAGACCGGGCCGGCGTGCTCGCCAGATGGTCGGGCGCGGTGCCCGGATTGACCGAGGCCGCAGGAGGAGCGGAGGGCGTGGCAGGGGAAGAGGTGGTGGTCTCAGCATGCATCGCGCCAGCCTATACCGAAAATACGCGCCCAGCCTGCGGGATCACCCCGGGTCCGCCGGATCGGTCACCCATCTCCGGGCTTGCTTGACCTGCATCAAGCAAAACCGGTCATGGGGCCGCAGCGGGCTGCAAGCGCAGCAACCGTCCCTGCGGGCTGTCGGTCAGCAGGTACAACAAGCCGTCTGGCCCCTGGCGTACGTCGCGGATGCGCTCGCCATTGCCTTGCAACAGCCGCTCCTCCTTTTGCACCTTGCCGCCAGACACTTCCAGCCGGTGCAGGGTGCCGAACTTGAGCGACCCTACGAACAAACTGCCCTGCCACGCTGCGCCGTAGCGCGTGCTGGTCAGAAACGCCATGCCCGAGGGGGCGATCGACGGTGTCCAGTGGTGCAGTGGCTGTTCCATGCCGGGGCGGGCCGTGCCCTCGCCCATCTTTCCGCCGCCGTAGTTCTCGCCATAGGTGATGACAGGCCAGCCGTAGTTGCGCCCGGGCTGGGGCAGATTGATTTCGTCACCGCCCTGCGGGCCATGTTCGTGCATCCACAGCTTGCCGTCGGGGGCCATCGTGGCGCCCTGGGGGTTGCGGTGGCCGTAGCTCCAGATCTCGGGCAAGGCCCCGGGCTGCTTCACGTAAGGGTTGTCGGGCGGCGCTGCTCCGTCGGGCGTGATGCGGATGACCTTGCCGTGGTGGTTGTCGAGCTTTTGGGCATCGTCCTTGCGGTGGTAGCGCTCGCCCAGCGCCACAAACAGGTTGCCGTCGCTGGCCTGGGCAATGCGGCAGCCAAAGTGCAGCGCGCTCTCCACCTTGGGCCGCTGGCTGAAGATGACGCGCACCTCCTGAAGGCTGCTGGCGTCGGCCGACAAGGTGGCGCGCGCCACCGCCGTGCTGTTGCCTGCCGCGCTACCCGATGCGGGCTCGGCAAAACAGAAGTAGATGCGGCGGTTGCGGGCAAAGTCGTTGTCGGTCACCACGTCCAGCAGGCCGCCCTGCCCGCCTGCCGCCACTTGCGGCACTCCCGCCAGCGCAGGCCCCACCTGTCCGGCCGCACTGACCACGCGCAGACGCCCCGGCCGCTCGGTCACCAAGAACTGCCCGCCCGGCAAAAAGGCCACCGCCCAGGGGTGGGCCAGGCCGGTGGCCACCGGCACCAGCGACACCGCCGGCGGCGGCACGGGGACGCCTTGGGCCTGGCTGCCTGCGTGCGCACTGGCTGCTATCAAACATATAGCTACCCGTGCTTTGTTCACTAGCACTACCTGCCGATTTAGAGTCCAACCCATGCTCTCAAGCTCCTTTTGGCCCATAGCCTTGCCGCCGACCGCACCTGGGACGGAGGCAAGCCGGTCTGGCGCGCATCTTGCAAGCGGCTTTTGCCTGTGAAAACACTGCGCCCATCGATTTATCTGAATCAAATCAACAGCTTGCAAAAATGCTTATTTTTGATAAATAACCATACCGTGTTACCCTTCGCCCCCATGTCCAGATGGTTTTGCATCCTCATCCTTGCCTGCGCCACCGCTGCGCATGCGGCGCCCCAGGGCACCAATTCTGACGATATGGACCGCTTGCTCGCGGACAAAGGGCTGTTTACCCGACTCGAAGACGTGAGCCACAAGGTGGCTGACAAGGCCCAGACCGTGGCAGGCCGCGCGGGTGACCTGGTGGTCAACGCCATGGGTTTTTTGGGCGTGCCCTACAAGCGTGGCGGCAACAGTGCCGAGACCGGCTTTGACTGCAGCGGCTTTGTGCGCGCTATCTATGAGCAGACGGTGGGGCTTTTGCTGCCCCGCCGTGCTGATCAGCAGGCAGCCGCCACCCAGGTCATCGACAAGAAAGAGCTGCAACCCGGCGACCTGGTGTTCTTCAACACCATGCGCCGCAACTTCAGCCATGTGGGCATTTATGTGGGTGACGGCAAGTTCATCCACTCGCCCCGAAGCGGCTCAGAGATCCGGGTGGAAGACATGGGCGTCGCCTACTGGGCACGCCGTTTCAACGGCGCGCGCCGTGTGACGCCGGGCGAAGGTGTCGAGAGCGCCCAGGCACCCCAGGCGCAGAAATAAATCGTAAAACGCTCCCGGCTTCCTTCGTTGGCGGGCCGTGGTGATCAGGGCTTGACCACGTACACCGTCTCGGTGCTGCGGATCGGGCCGCCGGTCACATTGACCGGCCCGGCAGACGGATCGCCCCGCAGCAGCGCCTTGGCTGCTGCCATGTCAGCCTGATAACGCGCCCGGGCCTCGGACTCACACCGCTTGCGCTCAGCCGTCGGCATGGCCCGGCACTCTTCCAGGCTTACCTTGAGCCCGCCCCCCGCTTCACGAATGGCCGACTGGTAGCGCTGCTGCGGCGTGGTGTCAGGCAAAGCACCGCGCGCCAGGGATGCCTCGTCGCTTTGCGCCTGGGCGGCAGTGGGAAACGACAGCGCACCGCCCAAGGCCATGGCGGCCACCAATACGGCGGCCGGGCGAGCCACCAACCTGCTCCATGACGAGCGCTGGGCCCCAGCCGGTGCAACGGAGTACGAAATGAATGGGGTGGATGACATAGTGAACATGGTGGGTACACCTTTCTGTCTTGAGATAAGTCTGCGGCAGTGGTGGGGACGACAAGCACCCCACCACCCTTTGCGAGCCTCACTGTAGCCCCGGGCGCAACCTGCGCGGCGCCAGCACCGGCCGCGCTACCATGTCGGACACCACCCACAGGGCGTTGCCATGCACCACACCCCCGCGCGGCCCCCCGATGCTGCGACTGCACACGACAAGGGCTATCTCCGGCGCCTGCTGTCAGAGCGCAACCAGACCCCCACCAGCGGCACCGGGGCGATTGACGCCGCCATTGAACAGGCGTTTGTGCGCAGTGTCGCCATCCTGGTGCTGGACATGTGCGGCTTCTCCCGCATCACCCAGCGCCACGGCATCATTCACTTCCTGGCGATGATCCACCAGATGGAGCAGGCAGCGCGCCCTGCGATCGAAGGCAACGGCGGTGAGGTCATCAAGCAGGAGGCCGATAACCTGTTTGCGGTGTTCGCCACGCCCGAGCAAGCCCTGGAGGCCGCGCTGGACACCCTGCGCGCCCTGGGCGCCATGAACACCGTGTTACCGCCCGAGCGGACGCTGAACGTGAGCGCAGGCATTGGCTTTGGGCCCACCCTGGTGATTGCACGCGAGGACCTGTTTGGCCCCGAGATGAACTGCGCCTGCAAACTGGGCGAAGACATTGCCACAGCCAACGAGATCCTGCTCACCGAGGCGGCTTGGGTCAGCCTGCCGAACGGGCGCTACGTGTGCTCGCGCACCGACCACCAGATATCGGGCATGGATTTGCATGCGCACCGCTTTGAGCGCTGCCTTTTTGAACGCCCCCTGCATCCGTGGAACTCCACACGGCACAGCACCACCTTGCCTGGGGGACGCTGACAGGGGGCATTGTCCGACAGCGCTTTGACTGCCCCATCTGTAAAGTGACTCTATCGTCTGAACCAACTATCAAGGGGAAAAACATGCTGTCACTTCTGGGGATGTTGCTGATTGGTTTGGTGGTGGGCTTGATTGCCCGTGCCGTCAAACCCGGGGACGACAAACTGGGCTGGATCATGACGGCGCTGCTCGGTGTAGCGGGCTCGTTTCTGGCCAGCTACGTGGGCATGGCCATGGGCTGGTATGCGCAGGGCGACAGCGCTGGCTGGATTGCATCCGTGTTGGGCGCTGTCGCTCTGCTGGTGGTGTACGGCCTGGTCAAGGGCAAGTCCTGAGAGGTCCTGGATCTTGCCCCGCTCGCTGAGCTGCCCGCCATCTGCGCTTTGAATCACGCACTTTCGTCCTATCACCCTCCATCACGTTGTCACCCATGCCCACCTCATTGCAAATGGCCGCTGGAGACCCTGAACTGGCTGCGGTTGTACGCCGCGCCCGCAAGCTGCTGCACCGCCGCGCCATGGTGGCGGCAGCGGCCAGCGTGGTCCCGGTGCCGGGGCTGGACTGGGCGGTCGATGCTGCCCTGCTTTCCCGCCTGATCCCACAGATCAATACCGAGTTCGGCCTGTCGGCCGAGCAGATCGACCAACTGGATCCAAAAAAGCGAGAGCAGGTGCAAAAGGCGGTGGGCCTGGTGGGTTCGGTGCTGATCGGCAAGCTCATCACCCGCGAACTGGTCATCCGTGCCACCCAGACGGTGGGTTTGCGCCTCAGCACCAAGCAGGCGGCCAAGTACGTGCCCCTGGCGGGACAGGCCATCGCGGCCACCCTTGGCTACGCCACCCTGCGCTACCTGGGCGAGCAGCATTTGCGCGACTGCATCCGCGTGGTACAACAAGCCCAGCTGCGGTTGCCGCCGCCCGTGTAGTCCTCAACGGTCAAGCGCTGACCCCAGGACCCGGGTGTACAGACCCAAAAAAAGGGCCCGAGGGCCCTTTCCGCTTTATTGCAGCGTCGCTCAGGCAGCGCGTCAGCTGGCCGAGCAGACAAAGCTGCTGGCGTCTTCCACACTGCCCGAGCCCTTGTACTTGGCAAACTGCGGGTAGGGGCACAGCGGACGCGTGCGGTTGGGAAAGTCTGCGTTGGTAGGCAGCGCCTTGGCCGCGATGCTTTGTGGGGCAATGCCCTTCTCTACCCAGTCCACCATGGTCTGGATCGAGTCGAAGTTGTCGGTGGCCGGGCCGCCCGAGCAGTGGTTCATGCCCGGCACCAGGAAGGTCCGCGCAAAGTTCTGCGTGGCCGCCATGCCGCCGTTGTTCGCGGCCAGACGTTCGTAGTAGTCCACCGTGTCAAACGCCGAGAAGATCGGGTCAGACATGCCATGGATGAACAGCAGCTTGCCGCCGCGCTGCTTGTAGGCCGCCAGTTTGTCGTCGGCATAGGTGTCGTAGACGGCAGAGTACGCGGCCATGCGTGCGGGGTCAGTATCAAAGTTGAAGGCCAGCGGGTTGAACGAGAGACCGGGCGGTGTGAAGAACTCGTTGACCAGGGCATCCACCATCAGCGTGATGTAGCGTGCGTCCGGGGTGGCACTGGTCGAGTTACCCAGCGTCCAGGACCGCCAGCCGGGAGCAGCCAGCCCGGCGTCCCAAGGCTGGCCGGCATACAGCGCCTTGCCCGCCGAGTTGCGGGGCCCGGCGAACACGCTCTTGAGCGCACCCACCTGGGCGGACGACAGGCAGCTGTCGGTCTTGCCGCCCGCGCATTGCAGCACGCTGGGGTCAAACGCCTTGCAGGCGTTGACGTTCTGGGCCAGGCCGTCCACCACGCCGTCGGCCGCGTCGCAGCGGGCATTGACCGCATTGGCCACCAGTTTCAGGTCGGTGTTGCTGAAGGCGCGCGACAGGATGCGGTTGCCGCTGGCGTCTTGGGGCGCAATGGCGTTGAACTGGATGGTGTTCCACATGGCGGCCACCGTGGCACCGCTGGACACGCGCATGGCGGGCGCTCCGGCGGTGATGCCGTCAAAGTAGTCCGGGAATCGCTGCGAGAACATCATGCCCTGGCGCCCGCCGCCGGAGCAGCCAGAGAAGTAGGAGTAGTCGGGCTTGCGGCCGTAGCGCGTGCTGATCAGCGACTTGGAGGCCACGGCCGTCTTGTCGTAAGAGTTGTAGGCATGGTCGGTGCGCGCCTGCGGGTCGGCGCCAAAGCTGGCGCTGGTGCCGGTATGGCCCGCATCGGTGGACACCACCGCAAAGCCCTGCCCCAGTGGCGATGGCGTGCCGCCCGAAATGCTGGAACTGAGCGAGGTGTCGCGCAGGATGCCGTCGTTGCCGCCCCCGCCGATGAACAGAAAGCGTCCATTCCAACGGTCGGGCAGGCTCAACTGAAAACCGATCGCATAGTTCTTGCCATCCACACCCACACGCGGGTTGATGGCCCCCGTGACCACACAGTGCCCGGGCAAAAAGTCGCCCGTGGCAGCGCCACCGGGGCGGCGCGTGCCCGGTGGCACATAGCTGGTGGACAAGTTGGTGTTGCTGAGCTGCGCGTTGGTGCTCAATGCGGCGCAAGCGGCGGCCGGGTTGGCGCTCTCGGCAACCAGCACAGCGTTGCCGCCGCCGCAGGCACTGAGCAATAACGGCAGCAGCACGGCGGCGGGCAGCGCAACGCGTTGCGCGATGGGGGTATCCAGCGAAAGGGACGGCATGGTGGTCTCCTCGGTTGATCGGTCTTGTGGGGTTGAACCATTGGCGCAGGAACGCCCGGCGACGACCGTCAGGGCGTCGCTGAGGAAGGTGCGCGGATTTTTTGGAAATCGAAGGGCGTTGCCCCTATCGCCTGGCGCCGCCCTGCGAGCGGAATGCGTAGCGCCCGGCAATCACTGGGCAGTGCCGACTCAGTCGGCCTTGAAGCCCGTGGCGGCCACGGCCTTGCCCCAGGTCACCGTGTCGGCCGCGATGATGCGGGTGAACTCCTCGCGGTTGGTGCCCGTCACGCGGAAACCAGCCTCTTCCATCTTGGCCTTGCCCTCAGGCGACTGCACGGCCTTGATGATGTCGGCACTCAGCTTGGCGACGATCTCGGGGGGCGTCTTGGCCGGGGCCACGATGCCAAACCAGGAGTTGAACTCCAGGCTGGGGTAGCCCTGCTCCTTGATGGTGGGCACATCGGGCAGTGCGTTGGACCGGGTGCCACCTGTGGTGCCCAGCGCCACCAGCTTGCCGGCCTTCACGTTGGGCGCAGCCAGGCCAACGCTGGCAAACACGCCTTGTACATCACCGCTGAACAGGCCACCCAGCGCGTCGGTGGTGTTCTTGTAGTGCACCGGTTCGGGCTTGAGCTTCACGGCCTCGCCAAACATGAAGGCGCCAAAGTGCCCCGGGGTACCCGCGCCAAAGGTGGCCAGGAACAGGCCCTTTTGCTGCTGGGTCCAGGCCACAAAGTCCTTCACATTGCGCGACGGCACCTTTTGTGGGTTGACGAGCAACGCGAAGTCGGCGGTGACCACCTGGCTCACGGGCGCGAAGTCCTTTTGCGGGTCGTAGGGCAGCTTGTTGTAGCTGCTGGGCGCAATGCTGAGCTGTCCGGTTTCGCCCAGCATCAGCGTGTAGCCATCAGGGGTGGCGCGTGCGGCCTCGGTCGCAGCGATCAGCCCCCCGGCGCCGGGCTTGTTGTCCACGATCACGCCCAGGTTGCCCCAGCCTTCCGACAGCTTCTGCGCCAGTAGCCGCGCCACGATGTCCGGCCCGGTGCCTGCCGGAAAGCCCACGATGATGCGCACCGGCTTGTTGGGGTAGCCCGCCGTCTGCGCCAGGGCACCAGTGGCGGGGGCCAGGCCCGCCACCACCGTGGCTGCCAGGCAGACGCTGCGCAGGGCATGCCGACGGGAGAAGTTGCGGGACAGGGTGCGGGTGAGCGTGGAAAAAGAGGTCATGACAAGGTCTCCAGGGAGTTGTTGTGTGCTGTCGGTCATCAAAAAAGCGAAATGCGTGACTGCTGTGCGGCTACATCAGCTCCCAGAACCGCATGGCTACTGCATCGGGAAACCGCGCACCGGTGCCCGTGAACATGCGCTCCCCGATCCATCGCAGTGCGGGAGACGCTGTCTCGAACTGGGGGCTGCAGCGAAAGTAGATCTGCGCCGGGTCCACCACCTCGCCACGCACCAGGCGCGCCATCAGCTCGGATGGGCCGGACCGCACGGCGCGGTTTTGCACATAGATCAAGTCGCCGCCATCCGCCTCCAGCGTGTAGCGCGCGTCCAGCTCGGCCAGGGTGTCGCTCACGATGAGCTGAAAATCCGCCCCGCCGGGCATCACCCGGGCCTGCCAGCCATCGCCTTGGGCCTTACCGCCCAGGATGGGGATGAGCCGACGCAGGCCGTGCACGGTGCGGCCCACCTCCTGGGGCACGCCCACCTCCACGCGCAGGTCGGCAAAAAATCGCAAACGGGGTTCCACAAAGAGCACGGGTTCGGTCATGGGCTCCATCTTTCGGGTGTCTGGCAGGCAAGCGGCCAGGGGCGGCGTGCACCCAGCCTGCTTGCGGGGTTGCACCTAGCGTAAATCCCGTGGCGCTTGACCCCTGTCATCCCTGAAGATGACAGCAATGACAAAGCCCACCCGGCATACCCCGCGCAACCCATGAGGCACTGGCTCCCTGCAAGCACATCCGGCGGCGGCATCACGCCCCCGCCCAACCTCACGGGCTCGGCCCTGGGCGCCATGGTTCACCAGCTGGGCGATGACGGGTTTGCCTGCGGCATGCTGCAGGAGCTGGCACCCGTGCTGCCCGCAGCGTCGTGGTCGGTGTACCGCACCGGGCGCCATTGCAAACCCACCTTGTTCATGTCGGCCAGTTACGGGATTCCCGACACCACGCAGGACTGCTGGTGGGCCTACCTGTCAGGCCCCTACCGCACCGACCGCACCTGGGGCCGCTCGCTGGACGAAGCCGCCCCGGCCGAAGCGCCCACCCAGTTGTGCCACCTGACGGCGCCCGAGGTGGACGCAGAACACCGCGCCCGCGTATACGAGGCCCATGGCGTGGCCGAGCGGGTGTCGGTGGTCGAACACGAGAGCGATGGCTCGGTCTTTGCCGTCAACTTCTACCGCCACCAGCACCAAAAGCCGTTCCAGGACCGGCAGATCAGCGACTTTGAGGGCATGGCCCCGGTGCTGCTGGCGCTGACCCGCAAGCACATCGCCCTAGCCCAGCGCCCCGGGGTGTTGCAACCCGCACTGCAGCCCCCGCCACAGGCCACGGCCCCCGCGCTGTCCCACAGCCTGCCCGCGCTGCGCGAACGCCTGCTGCGGGCTCACGCGGGGCTGACCGAACGCGAGCTGGACGTGTGCGCCCGCCTGCTGCAAGGCATGACGCAGGAGGGCATTGCCTGCGACCTGGGCCTGAGCCTTCCCACCGTCAAAACCTACCGCAACCGCGCATTCAGCCGCCTGGGCATCCACTTTCGCAACGAACTGTTTGCACTGGCGCTGGGCACCCAACGCAGCGTCTAGACGAAAAGGCACGCCACGCATGGGCACAATGCCAGCCCATGCCCAGCCTGCCGCAGTCACCCGTTCCACCCACGCCCCCCGCAGGCCGTGCCCATGTGGTTGCGCAATGGGCCCAGGCCCTGCGCAACCGTGCTGACAGCGCCGCCCTGCAGCAGCTGCCCCCGCTGACCGACGCCGAGGCCGCGCAGGTCATGGCCCAGCTGCGGGGCGATGGCAGCCACCCGCCGGGCCACAGCCCGGCGCCCAACACACCCGATGGCGTCGTCCCCGGCCACTTTCGCCCGCGCATCACCCTCATGACGCTGGGCCGGGGCGATGGCCTGCTGGGCATGGCGCCCCAGGGCAAGCTGGGCCCGCGTGGTGACAGCGTGACGCTGGTGCAGATTGACTGGACCTACCGCACCGACGATGGCGCCACCTGGCAGACGCCGGCCCCCACCTCCATCCTCAACGCGCGCCCGGCCCCGGTGCAAGACCTGTTCGACACCGGTGGCCCGGTGGTGCGCATGCAGCGCAACCTGGCGGCTGAAGCCGATGCCGTGGACCGCGTGTGGGACCTGGGCCTGACCCCCGTGGACCCCAAAAGCCTGCAGTGGCGCCACCGCGCAGCCGCCACCACGCTGGGCCCTGTGTGGACGCTGGCGCAGGAGGCGCACTTTGGCGACTTTTGGGCCGACGTAGTTCCCCAGCTGCGCACCGAGGGCTGGAGCGTGGTGGTACACCCCGGCTTTGCGCACGAAAGCGTGCCCGTGTCGCGCTGGAAGCTGGTCATCGCCCCCGACACTGGCGAGCTGCTGGCCAAGGAAGTCGATGGCCCGCTGGGCACACGCCAGCGCCCCGTGCAAAAGCTCATGCTGCCCGAGCGCGAGGGCGCCTGGCTGCTCAGCCTGGGCATCGAGATCGACGGTGAAACGCTGGACCTGGCCCCCATGCTGGCCGACCTGCTGCGCCGCGACGCCCGCTGGCTCAACGCGCGGCAGATGGCCGCCATCGATGACATCGCCATCATTTCGCTGCGTGCGCCCGGCGGCAAGCGCATCGAGGCGCCTGCCGGGCCACTCAAGGCCATCGTGGGCGCCATGGTGGACTTGCTGACCGACCCCACCCGCAAACAACTGAAGGACGGCGACCCGCTGCGCCTGGGCGCGTGGGAGGCCCGCCGCATTGAGGCCCTGCGTGCCGGGCTCGTGCAGGTGCACCGCGTGGGCACGGTGAACGGCTGGAACAACGACTGGCAGTTGCAAGGCGACGTGGGCTTGGCGCAGCTCGCCAAGCGCCTGCGCTCTATCGGTGCGCCCCAGCCGGTGGCCGCACCGCAGGGCCTTCAGGTGCAGCTGCGCCCCTACCAGCTTGAAGGCCTGGCCTGGCTGCAGTACCTGCGCGCCCAGGGCCTGGGCGGCATCCTGGCCGACGACATGGGCCTGGGCAAAACCGCACAGGCGCTGGCCCATGTGCTGACCGAAAAAGAGGCCGGGCGGCTGAAGCGACCGGCGCTGGTGGTGCTACCCACCTCGCTGCTCTTCAACTGGCAGGCCGAGGCCGCGCGCATGGCACCCAGCCTGCGCGTGCTCGCCCTGCATGGCGCGGACCGTGGCAAACGTTACCTGCACATCGCTGACCACGACCTGGTGCTGACCACCTATCCGCTGCTCTGGCGCGATGTGGAGGCGCTGGCCGCCGAGCCCTTTCACTTGCTGATCCTGGACGAGGCCCAGATGGTGAAAAACGCCGGCAGCCGCAGTGCCCGCGCCCTGCGCAAGCTGCAGGCGCCGCACCTGCTGTGCCTGACCGGCACGCCGCTGGAAAACCACCTGGGCGAGCTGTGGGCGCAGTTCGACTTTTTGATGCCTGGCTTTCTGGGCGATGTGCGCAGCTTCAACGCCCGCTGGCGCAAGCCCATCGAGGAAAACGGCGAAACCCTGCGCGCCCAGCTGCTGTCGCAGCGTGTGCGCCCCTTCATCCTGCGCCGCCGCAAGCAGGACGTGGCCACCGAACTGCCGCCGCGCACCGAAACCATCCTGCGCGTGCAATTGCAAGGCAAACAGCGTGAGCTGTACGAGGCCGTGCGCACCACCGCCGACAAACAGGTGCGCCGCGCACTGGAGCGGCAGGGTTTTGAAGGCTCGCAAATCGCCATCCTGGATGCACTGCTCAAGCTGCGCCAGGTTTGCTGCGACCCGCGATTGGTGAAGGGGACGACGAAGACAGCCCACGCCATGGAGCGCGCCAAGCTCGAACTGCTGGCCGACCTGCTACCCGCCCTGGTTGATGAAGGCCGCCGCGTGCTGGTGTTCTCGCAGTTCACCGAAATGCTGGGCCTGGCAGCCGAGATGCTCGACACCCTGGCCCTGCCCTACCTCACACTCACCGGCCAGACGCCACCCCGCCAGCGTGGCGCGGTGGTGCGGCAGTTCCAGTCGCAGGACGCAACCAGCGCCCCCATCCTGCTGGTCAGCCTCAAGGCCGGGGGCCTGGGCCTGAACCTCACGGCCGCCGACACCGTGATCCACCTGGACCCCTGGTGGAACCCTGCCGTAGAAGAACAGGCCACCGCGCGCGCCCACCGCATCGGGCAGGACCAGCCCGTGTTTGTCTACAAGCTGGTGGTCGAAGGCAGCATCGAAGAGCGCATGCTGGAGCTGCAGGCCCGCAAGGGCGCGCTGGCCCAGGGCGTGCTGGGGCACGATGCCGAAGGCGCAGTCAAGTTCAGCGAGGCCGACCTGCACGCGCTGCTGGCCCCCTTGACCGAACCGGCCAACAACCCGCTGGGCATACCCGGCGAAGACGCGCTGCGCTGGGGTGGCACGGGCAAACGGCGGCCCCGGCCGCTGCAGCCACCTGAAACCTGAGTTTGGGGCGTTTTTACCTTGTAGCGCTAGTAAATCACACGCTGGCAGCTATCAATAAATGAGCGCACTCATCCGTGCGGGGAGCCTTGCGCAAAAGCGCAGAATTCAAAAGCAAGCTTCGGAGTGCGCCCCACAGCCTCCGTCCCTAGAGTGCATGGCATTGCAACCCACCTAGTGAGCCGTGCACCATGATGAACGTGTCCACCCTTCTGCCCCAAAGCGCCCCCATGCCCACACGCCACCGCCCCAACACCAAAGCCGCGCAGGCAGCCGCCACCCAGGCCGACCCGCGCTGGGCGGCGGTGGTAGAGCGCAGCACTGGGGCCGATGGAACGTTCTGGTACTCGGTGCAGACCACGGGCGTGTACTGCCGCCCCAGCTGCGCGTCGCGCACACCCCGGCCGGAGAACGTGCTGTTTCACACCAGCTGCGATGAGGCGGAGCGCGCCGGGTTTCGCCCCTGCCAGCGCTGCAAGCCGCGCCAGGCCACCGCACTGTCGCACCACGCGGCGCTGGTGACGGAGGCCTGCCGCATCATCGAAAGCGCCGCGCCCGGTCAGGCACCCACCCTCGATGCACTGGCAGCACGTGTGGGCCTGAGTGCCTCGCACCTGCACCGCATCTTCAAGCAGGCCACGGGCCTCACGCCCAAGGCCTATGCGGTGGCCCAGCGCGCGCAGCGGCTGCGCAGTGCGCTCGACAGCCCGACCACGGACTCGGTGACGGACGCCATCTATGGCGCGGGCTACCAGTCCAGCAGCCGGTTTTACGAACAGTCTGCGCAGGTGCTGGGCATGCGGCCCAGCCACTACCGCGCGCGGGGCGCATCGCAAGACATCCGCTTTGCCATCGGCCAGTGCTCGCTGGGGGCGATTCTGGTGGCGCAGAGCGACCGGGGCATCTGCGCGATCTTGCTGGGCGACGACCCCGACGCGCTGCTGCGCGAGCTGCAGGACCGGTTTGCGCAGGCCCGACTGATTGGCGGCGACACCGCGTTTGAAGCCCTGGTGGCGCAGGTGGTGGCGTTTGTCGAGGCCCCGGGCCTGGGGCTGAACTTGCCGCTGGATGTGCGCGGCACCGCGTTCCAGCAGCGGGTGTGGCGGGTGCTGCAGGCCATCCCGGCCGGGCAGACGGCCAGCTATGCCGAGGTGGCCCAGGGCATCGGCGCGCCCACTGCCGTGCGGGCCGTGGCGCAGGCCTGTGCGGCCAATGCGCTGGCGGTGGCCATTCCCTGCCACCGGGTGGTGAAAAGCGATGGCGCGCTGTCGGGCTACCGCTGGGGCGTGGAGCGCAAACGCGCCCTGCTGGCGCGCGAGTCCGACGCAGAAGCGGCCCCGCTGCTGGCGGAGAAGGTGGCATGAGCGTGGCGGCTCTTTACGGCCCGGGCACGCTGGCGGATAGCGTGTGGCACCAACGCGCGGCCACCATCGACTGGCAAACCGCCAGCGAGGCCCTGCGCCAGCAAGGCAATGCCGTGCTGCCCCAGTTGCTGAATACTGCCGAGTGCGCCGCCCTGGCGCAGTTGTACGGCCACGCGCAAGAGGGCACCTTTCGCAGCCGGGTGGTGATGCAGCGCCACGGCTTTGGCCAGGGTGAATACCGGTATTTCAGCTACCCGCTGCCCGACCTGGTGGCGGGTCTGCGCGGGGCGCTGTATCCGCATCTGGCCCCCATCGCCAACCAATGGAACACCGCGATGGGCGTCGACGTGCGCTACCCCGCGCAGCATGCCGATTTCATCGCCCGCTGCCACGCCGCAGGCCAGGTGCGCCCTACCCCGCTGCTGCTGCAGTACGCCGCTTGCGACTACAACTGCCTGCACCAGGACCTGTACGGCGAGCATGTGTTTCCGCTGCAGGTGGCCATCCTGCTGTCGGAGCCGGGGCGCGACTTCACCGGCGGCGAGTTCGTGCTGACCGAACAGCGCCCGCGCATACAGTCGCGGGCCGAGGTGGTGCCGCTCTCGCGCGGCGACGCCGTGGTGTTTGCCGTGCAACACCGCCCCGTGCAGGGCACGCGCGGGCCCTACCGCGTGCAGATGCGCCATGGCGTGAGCCGCTTGCGCAGCGGGCAGCGGCACACGCTGGGCATCATCTTTCATGATGCTCAATGAGGTTGTCACCGCCAAAGCCGTTGCAGGCAGCCCCTCGCCAAAGATGACAGATGCCATGACCGCCAGCCTGTTCGACGACGCACCCCAGCCCGCCCGGCCACCCGAGGTGCTGGAGCCCGGCGCCCTGGTGTTGCGCGGCTTTGCGCTGGCGCAGGCGACGGACTTGCTGGCTGCGGTGCAGCAGATCACCGCCCAGGCGCCCTTCAGGCACCTCGTCACCCCCGGCGGCCTGCGCATGTCGGTGGCCATGACCAATTGCGGCGCGCTGGGCTGGGTGAGTGACCGCAGCGGTTACCGCTATGACCCCACGGACCCGCAGACCGGCCAGCCCTGGCCCCCCATGCCGCCGCTGTTTCGCCAGCTGGCGCTCGATGCAGCGCAGGCCGCAGGCTTTGCCCACTTTGCGCCCGACGCCTGCCTCATCAACCGCTATGCCCCCGGCACACGCCTGTCACTGCACCAGGACCGCGACGAAGGCAACTACGCCCACCCCATCGTGTCGGTGTCGCTGGGTGTTTCGGCGATGTTTCTGTGGGGTGGTGCGCAGCGGGCGGACAACACCCGCCGTATTGCGCTGCTGCACGGCGATGTGGTGGTCTGGGGCGGGCCTGCGCGCTTGCGGTTTCATGGTGTGCTGCCCTTGCCCGAAGCACACCACCCGCTGACGGGTGCACACCGCATCAACCTCACCTTCAGAAAGGCCGGTTGAAGTCGCCTGAGCCACCCTGTTGAACTCAGCGCGTAGCGTAGCCGGTCCAGCCGCCAATGGATGCCAGCAGCTTGTCGGCTTGGGCGCGCCCCTTCAGGTCCTGGGCGATGGTGAGCTGCCGCCCACCCCGCAGCTCAGCCACGATGCGGAAGTACGCTTGGCGGTTGCCGTTGCTTTCGACCGTGTAGCTCTCCACCACCCGCAGCCGGGCAATGTCGTGCGGGGGCACTTGGTGCCAGCGGAGCATCAGGCCCAGCAGGCGCCGCTCGGTGCGCAGGCCGGTGTGGTCCAGCTGTACGCGCAGGCTGTTGGCCAGGGCATAGAAGCTGGCCAGCAGCACCACGCCGCCCACACCGCCAAACAGCATGCGGAACAGCCACGGCCCGACCTCGCCCGAGGACTCCTGCTCCCAGGGCACCAGCGCCCCGACGGTCAAAAACACAGCCCCCACCAAGGCCAGCGCTAGCTTGAGTCCCCACCAACGGCCCGCCGGAAAGTACATGGCCACCCCGCCGGGCGTGCGCTCCACCCGCCCGGGCACGCCTGCCGTCAGCGACTGGGCGCCACTGCCCGCACGGCCCTGCGGGGCGCGGGTGGGGCGCAGCACATACACCAGCAGACCGACGCCCACGCCGCCAAACACCACCACAAACACCATCTTCAGGGCCAGCAGGCCGGGCCGCAGGCTGCGGTCAATGACGGCGTCCGCAGGATCGGACGGACTGACCCAGACCTGAACGGGCGCGCCGTCGCGCAGTGCCTGCTCCAGCCGCACACCCAGCGCTTCCTGAAAATCGCCCACGTTGTCGCCACCACCGCTGATCGCCACGCGCTCGCCCCGGTACTCACGGCCCGCCACCTGATAGCGGTAGGTAGCCTTGACGGTGTAGGAGCTGGATTTGCTGCTGCGGCTGGTTTCCAGCCGTGCAGCCTCCAACGTGGCCGGAACGGGTTGCCACCACTGCATGCGCGCCCAGTCGTACAACGTGGGCAGCACACTGAGCAGCAGCATGCCCACACCCACGGCTGCAAATGGCAGGGCAAACAGGCCCAGCAGCCAGCCCCCAGCGCGCCTGCTGCCACGGGCAGCCGCGTCGCGTGCACCCTGCGCATGGGTTGAGGGAGAGCGTTTGGTCATGGACAAAGTTCAGGGCAAATAAGACAACAAACCGACGCGGTGATGGACCTGGTGAGTGTCTCCCCATGCGGCCTGGACCGGTGCGACCAGCCTTGCACTGTCAGATTCTGCGGCGCGTCCCCGGGCTGCGCAATCTGCCATGCGGACAGCAGGCCATTTCAACGCGTTGGCAGCCGATTTATGGTGTTTTTGGCCACAAGCGCTAGTGGAACATGCCTGGATAGCTATCAGATAGATAGCAGTTCACTGCCTGCGACTTGGGTTGCGGCGCCCGACACCACCTGCGGCATCTTTGACAGAATGCGTCCATGGTCACCGCTCCCACCCCTTCACACCCCCCGCACGCCGCCGCGGGCCGCCCGGCCCAGTTCTGGCTCATGAAGTCCGAGCCGGACGAGTGCTCCATCGACGACGCTCTGGCCGCGCCCAAAGCCACCGTCCCCTGGACCGGCGTGCGCAACTACCAAGCCCGCAACTTCATGCGCGATGCGATGCAGGTGGGTGACGGCGTGCTGTTCTATCACTCCAGCTGCCCCGAGCCCGGCATTGCCGGTCTGGCCCGCGTGGCCAGCGGCACCCGCGCCGACCCTACCCAGTTCGACCCCACATCGCCGTACCACGATCCCAAGTCCCCGGCAGACAACCCTCGCTGGCTGTTGCTGGACGTGCAGGCCGTGCGCAAGACGCGGCTGATCAGCCTGGCAGAGCTGCGCGCCCACCCGGCGCTGGCGGACATGCGGGTATTGCAAAAGGGCAGCCGCCTGTCCATCACGCCGGTAGAGGCGTCTGAGTGGGGCTACATCACCGAAGTGCTGATGCAGGGCGGCTGATGCCCATTGGTGCCGTTGGTGAGCAGCGGCCCAAGAATGGTCACAAGCTGCGCTCGGCCGACACATGCCCCTTGTCGGCGTACATGGCCTGGTCCGCCGCACGCAGCAGCTCGAACGTGGTGGTGCCGTCGCGGGGGTAAAGGGCGGTGCCGACGGCGGCCGACACGCTCACCACGCGGCCCTCACCCAGATCGATGGGCTGCTCGATGGCCGCCATCACCCGGCGCAGCGCCTGGTCCACCTCAGCCGGGTCCTTCACGGCGGTGAGCACCAGCACAAATTCGTCACCACCGATGCGGGCCGCCGTGTCGTTGCCCCGCACCTGCTTCAGCAGGCGGCGGGCGGTGACCTTGAGCACCTCGTCGCCCATGTCGTGCCCGTAGCGGTCGTTGATGGGCTTGAAGCCGTTGAGATCGAGATAACACACTGCCGCCTGGGTCTGGGTGCGGTCGCTCAGGGCAAAAGCCTGGGCCATGCGGTCGGCCAGCAGCAGCCGGTTGGGCAGGTGGGTGAGCCCATCGTGGAAGGCGATGTGCTCCACCTGCTCCTGGTACTGCTTCATGGCGGTGATGTCCTGCATGAGCCAGAGCGACTCGCCCTGCCCCTCCAGCAATACCCCATTGACGTCGATCCACACGATCTCTCCCGTCACCTTGCGCATGCGGCGCTGCTGCCGGTAGTGCTGGCCCGAGGCCAGCACCGCGTAGGCATCGCGGCCAAAAGCCAGAAAGTCCTCCTGGTCCACATACATCTCTTCCGTCGTGCGCCCCTGCAGCGTGCCGGGCGCATAGCCAAAGATGCGCTCCAGCGCGGGGTTGCGCCAGACGATGACACGGTCCTTGACCTTGGCAATGCCGATCAGGTCGTTGTCCAGCATCGCCTGCTGTTCCAGGTTCAGGGTGTGCAGCTGCTGGCGCGCGGCGTGCAGCTCGCTCACGTCGTACATGATGGAGCGGCTCATCACATAGTCGCCCTGCGCATTGAGGATGGCAGTGGACGACACGCTCACCCGCCGCTGGACGCCGCCACGGCCACACAGGTTGAACTCCAGCGGTCCGATCTTGCCCGTTTGCAAGAACACCGGAAAACACGCGGTGAACAGCGCCTTGCCCTCGTCATCAAAAAAGTCTGCGGGGCCCAGCTTGCCGATGACCTCCTCGCGCGGCAGGCCGAGCCACTGCAGGGTGAGCAGGTTCAGGTGCACATATTTGCCCTGGCGGTCCAGCGCGTAGTACCCGCAGGGCGCGTGGTCATACAGGTCCTGGAATTGCTCTGAGGCCTGTGCCAGCTCGGCCTCCAGCTGGCGGCGCTCGGTGATGTCGCGCCCCACAGACTGCCACTCCACCAGCTGCCCCGCATCATCAAACAGCGCACGGTTGCTGAACTGGCACCAGCGGATGGAACCATCGCCCGACACCACGCGGTTTTCGATCACCACCACCGGATTGCGAGAGTGGATGGCGGCGAGCTTCTGTGTGACCAAGGGCAAATCGTCCGGGTACACGATGGGCGACCATACCCGCCCCAGCACATCCTCGCGGCGCAGATGAAAGAGCCTGCAGAACGCATCGTTCACAAACGTCATGCGGTTGTTGGCGTCAAAGCGGCAGATGATCTCGGTCTGGTCTTCGAGAATCGACAGGTAGCGCTGCTCGCTTTGCTGCAGGGCCTGGGTGCGCTCGATCACGCGATGCTCCAGCTCGGCGTTGGCCTGCTCCAGCGCGGCCTTGCCGTCTATCAGGCCCTGGGTCATGTTCTGCAGGGCGGAGCGCAGATGCTGGAACTCCACCGTGTCCATTTCAAAATCAAGCGCCGCCACCTGGCCCGAGGCCTGCACCTGGCGAGCCGCCTCGGCCAGCCGCTCCACGGGCTGGCTAAAGCGCCGCGCCGCCCAGTAGGCCAGAGCCACCAGCAGGGCCGCCATCAGCCCCAGCAGCAGCGCGAGCAGCGTGTGCAAGCGGTTGATGGGCGCAAGCGCCATCTCCAGCGGCTGCCGCGTGACCAGCATCCAGCCCAGGTCCGTGACTGTCTGTGCGCGCACCGGCACCACGGCAGTCAGGTAGGTCTCCTTGGGGTCATCGCCCCAGGACATGACCTGGAACGTACCCTGCGACGGAAGAATGGGCAGCGCCGCACGGGGCTGCTCGACCGCACCTGCGGTGTTGATGACGCCATCCTTGTTCACCAGCAGAACCTCCAGCCCGCCTGTCATCGGAGACTGCGGTGTGGCGCGGCGAATGATGTCCTGCACCCAGGCCCAGTTCACATGGGCCGACACCACGCCTTTGAGTACCGAGTCCTGTCCCCGGACGGGCGACGCATAGTCCATGAACCGCAGAGGCACCGGGCTGCCGGGTGCGCGCAGCAGTTTGTCCAGCAACACCGCATCGTGGGCATCGCCCACATAGGGCCCTTGCTGGCCCGCGCTGAACCAGGGGCGCTGCGACACGTTTTGGCCCTGCAGCAGGTTCCCGGTGGACACCTGCACCACGCCCTGCACGTCGGTCACGCCAATCCAGGAGTAAAACGGGTAGGACTGGCGGATTTGCTCCAGGTGCGCTTGTAGTTGGGGTGCGTAGCCGTCGTCACGGGTCAGCATGGGCAGGTAGCTGAGCAACGCGATCTCGCGCTCACGCTCTTGCATGCCCTGGGCCAGCGCCAGCGCGATGGGCTGGCTGGCACTGACCAGTGATTGGCCACTCAGCTCGGTCAGGTGCCGCGTCAGCACCTGGTCGGCCACCAAGCCAATCGCCAGCCCCGCCACGACTGCCGTGCCGCCAAACAGCAAGGTCAGCCGCGAGCGTGTGGTCTGCAGCCATGAAGACACAGCAGGCATCAGGGTCATGAGGCAGCGGGCATTTCAGTGTTTGACAGCCGCCGATTCTGGCATCGAAAGCGCTGTGCAAGTCGCCGCCAGGCAACGCTGCAGGGTGGTAGAAACCCGTTCGGTGACGCGCCCTGCTTCGCTGCCAGTACCGCTGCCTCTATGCTGCCCCCATGACCTCTGCCAAAACCTTGCTGATCGTCTACCACTCCCACACCGGCGGCACCCGGCAGATGGTGGACGCGGCCTGCGCGGGAGCGGTGGCAGCCGACAGCGGCGTGGAGGTGCGGCTGCTGGCCGCGCCCCAGGCCCAGGCCGCCGATGTGCTGGCGGCGGACGGCTATCTGTTTGCCACCCCAGAAAACCTTGCAGCTGTCAGCGGCCTGCTCAAGGATTTTTTTGACCGCACCTACTACGCGGCGCTCGACCAGATCAATGGCCGCCCCTACGCCACCCTGGTCTGCGCCGGCAGCGACGGAACCAATGCCGCACGCCAGATCGCACGCATCGCCACGGGCTGGCGCCTCAGGCAGGTGGCGGACCCGCTGATCGTCTGCACCCACGCGCAAACGCCCGAAGCCATCCTGGCTCCCAAGCAGATTGAACCGGGCCACCTGGAGCGCTGCCGGGCGCTGGGTGAGGCCATGGCGGCAGGGCTGGGGATGGGGGTGTTTTAAGAACCTGTTCCAAGAGCCGGTTCAAAGAGCCGACCTTGATGGCGCCGGTACGTGCGGACAGGCTTTCATGGCCACCCCCCAGCCCGCTACCGGCAAGCCAACGCTACACCGTGCCGCGATGAACGGCAGCTGCCGCCCGCGCTTGTGCGTGCAGCTTGGCCAGGAAGGCCCTGTCAAGCCATAGCCACAGCATGACTGGCGCCAATGCGGTGAATATGAACAGGTTGAAATGGTAGAAAAACGCCACTGCATCGGCGATCCACTCTGGCGCGCGGGTCTGTGCCAGAACCTCGGGGCCGGCTCTGTTAAAGACATCGTTGCACCATTGCAAACCGACGTTGATTGCCTGGATGGGCAGCATGGCTAAAGAACCGATGAGCAGCTTGGTTCCCCAGCCTTTTGGCATCGACGCTATCACCAATGCCCAAAAAATCACGATGCCGTAACCCCAGAGACGGTAATCCACCATCGGAGCGAGCTTGCCTGAACGGTACTGGCCGTTTTGCACGGAAACCACCTTGAGCGCGGTGTTCAGCACGCCCACCGACTCCTTGGTGTCATAACTTTGCGCCCACTGGAATGTCATGGTGGCGGTCTCACCGGCCATGAAAAACACGGGCTTGGCGAGCTGCGGTGCAAAGTAGTACCACACCGGCATGAGGCATAGCAGGCTGACGATAGCCACCAGCAAGAATCGCCCGACCGAACTAAGCCGCATGGTTGACCACCGGTGCAGACGAAGGTTGTTGCTTGGCAATCCAGCGAATCCAGAGCATCCAGACCACGAGCACATCCAGCATGATGAGCGCCTGCCAGAGGTACAGGTGGGCGAACTCAAAAACCGTCATGTTCCACTTGCCCAGGTAGTACAGGCTGATGATGCGCAACAGGTTGACAACCTGCACGGCGGCAATGCCTATCCCAATGCCGACCAGCTTGTGTTTCCACTGGGACGGAAAGGCAATCATGCCTGCGATCAGGATGATCGCGGCTTCCACGCCGTTGCAGCCAGCCTCTATGGATACCGCAAATCCAGTGGCTTTGCTCATGAGGATCCGGCCATGGTGCACCACATCGGCATCGAGTGGACTCATCAACGCTGCGCTGGCGCTTGCGAGGAGGCCGGTCCAGGGTTGAATGGCGACCCGTTGCACCTCATCGAGCATGTCAATGCGGAAAAGAACGGCCAGGACCGCAATGAAAATGAGAAAGAATCTGACCATGAAAAGATAAAGGCAAGCCTGTAAAGCGCTCAGCGCTCATGCGACGACGGCGGCAGGCGGATGCAGAAATTCAGGATGTGCAGATGCAAGCCAGAAAGCAGCGCGCAGAATATCAGAAGCTCCCGCCAAAGCCGCCACTATTTGCGCAAGACTCCCCCGACCCGGCGGTGCCTTTACGCGTAGCTTTCCGGCCAAGAAGTCCCGAACATCACGGCAGAGGGACTGGCAGGGGCTGAGCGGCATACAGCAGCACCTTCAGCGCCCGCTCCGGCTCCACATCGGCAAACACGGGGGGATTGGCCACGCGCTCCACAAACCGCAGATCGGGCGCCAGCTCCTGCATCTGGTCCTGCAAGAAGGCCAAGCCCAGCTCTGGCGCATTGAGGCACAACAGCGCGTGGCCGCCGGGGGCCAGCAGGTCGGGCAGCCGGCGCATCAGGCGGGCGTAGTCCTTGGTGGCGACAAAGCTGCCCTTCTGGTAGCTGGGCGGGTCCACGATGACCAGGCCGTAAGGGCCGCTGCGGTTGATCTTGCCCCAGCTGCTGAAGATATCGTGCGGCAAGAAGGCGGCGCCCGTGGTGATGCCGTTGAGCTGGTGGTTCTGCTGCCCGATGCCGATGGCGCCGTGGCTCATGTCCACGTTGACCACCTGTTTGGCGCCCGCCTGCAGCGCCACCACCGAAAACGCACAGGTGTAGGCAAACAGGTTCAGCACCTTGAGCCCGTAGCGGTCTGCACTGCGCGCTGCGGCATAGTTGCGCACCCATTGGCGGCCTGCGGCCATGTCCAGAAACAGGCCGTGGTTCTGGCCGCGCAGCACATGCACGCGGTAGCGCACGCCCGCTTCGGTGACCACATGGGGGTCGAGCACCGCACCTGCCATCAGGCGGGTTTCACTGCGCCCCTCGATGCGCAAGGCCTCGCCCCGGTGCTGGAAGACCCAGTTCAGCGGCTGGCCTTCCGGCGCAATCTGGGACCAGCGTGCCTGCAGCGCCTCGCCGATGGTCGCCAGTTCGGAATCGCTGGCCGGCGCGAAGCTCGTCAGCACGAACACTGGCGGATACGCATCCAGCACCCACTGCTCGCAGCCCGGAAACAGCCCACCCCGGCCGTGGAAGACGCGCTGGGCGTCGGTGGGCAGGGGCATGGAGGCAATGGCGTCGAGCAGGGCTTGCATGGAGAAAAGGGCTGGCAAAAAACAATTTCAGAATCAAAACGGCATGATGTGCTAGTCCAGCATGCCTGGGCAGCTATTGATTCAATAGCAATTGAGCATTATCGCCGCCAGCACTGGCGCAGACACCCACCAGAGACAGCGAATGGCCGTGGGCCCGGCTACACCGGCCCGTCGGTGCCAGGCAGCCCCTGCCGCCCCAACCACTGCTTGCGCGATGTGCGCAGCTTGAAGCGCTGGCGGTACGCCCCTGGCGTCACCCCGGCCACGCGGGTGAACACCTTGCGAAAACTGCCCGTGTCGTTGTAGCCGCATTGCTGCGCCACATCGTCCACCGTGAGGTAGGTGGTCTGCAGCAGCGCCTGGGCCTGGGCAATGCGCAGCCGGTGCAGGTAGTCCTGCGGTGTTTCTCCATGCACCTGGGCAAACCAGCGCAGCAAGCTGCGCGGGCTGGTGGCGGCGGCGCGGGCCGTGGCCTGCAGGCTGTAGGGCTCGTTGCGGTGGTCCTGCAGCCAGCGCCGCGCCTGCTCCAGCGCGCCCGCAGCCAGGGGGTGGCCCGTGGGGGTTTCCATGGCAGTGGTGGCGGTCAGCTGGCGCTGCGGGTCAAACAGCAGCGCGTGCGATGCGGCCTGCGCCAGCTCGGCCGCCGGTGTCTGGGCCAGCAGGTCCAGCATGGCTGCCAGGGTGTCCTGCAGGGATGCGGTGGTCCACAGGGCACCGTCACGCTGCCAGGTTCGCTCCCGCTGCCAGGCCACCTCGGCCACATCGGCCGTCCTTGCCCCACTCTCGCTGGACTGCAGCACGATGGACGGCGCAAACACCCACGGCAGCGCCGCCTTGCGCCCAGCCAGCAAGCCACAGTGCGCCAGCAGGCTGGACCCGTTGAACAGCGCCGCCACCCGCCCGCCCCGCTGCAGGTGGCCCCGCAGCATGGCGCCAAAGTGCTCGCTGTAGCGCCGACTGATCTCACGCAACTGCGGCCCGGTAGGGACCAGCCAGCCGGGGAGGACGACCACATCCAGGGGCTCCGAGCCCAGTTCAGCGCCGGGCACTGGCGGTGGGGTGGCGTCGCGCTCGTGCGGCATCTGCAGCCACAACCAGCGCACCACGGGCTGCGCGCCCCCTGGGCGCATCGCCGCCAGCATGTTCATGGCGCGCAGGGCATCCACCGCAGCGGCGGCGGTGCTGGCAATGCTGCCGTGCCCCCAGAGGATGCCCACGTTCAGGCAGGACGGCAGTGCAGTTTTGGCAGTGGGCATGGTGGCGATCTTGCCACCCTTTGTGGCCAAACCGCCACCGCCTTGCAGTGTTACCGGGCAGTAGCATGACCGTGCGACGACAGCGCCCCGCAGCCATGGCCCTGCGTTGCGGGCCCACACAAACGGAGACACCCACCCATGCACGAACCCTCAACCCATCGCGGTCTCTCGATGGCCCTGACCACCCTGGCCGCGGCCTGCACCGCCCTCTTTCTGGCGGGCTGCGCCAGCCAGCCAGGCGCTGCAGGCACAGACCGCAGCGTGACCATTGAGCGCACCACCTACGGCATTCCGCACATCACCGCGAACGACCCCGAATCGCTGGCCTACGGCGTGGCCTATGCCTATGCGCAGGACAACGTCTGCATGACGGCCGACCAGCTCGTGACCGCGCGCGGCCAGCGCAGCAGCACCTTCGGCGCCCAGACCATCGGGCTGCTGGGCCGCCGCTACATCCCCAATGCGCAGATCGACCTCTTCATGGCCGCCCACATGGACGACGCCATGCTGGAGCGCGCCTGGGCCAAGACCAGTGCCGAAACGCAGGCCCTGGCGCGTGGTTATGTGGCGGGCTACAACCGCTTCCTGGCCGACAACGCCGCCACCCTGCCCGATGCCTGCCGGGGCAAGCCCTGGGTGCAGCCCATGACCCTGGCCCAATACCGCCGCATGGCCGAGGTGGTGGCCGTGCAGGCCGGTATTGCTGCGCTGGCCGATGGCATGCTAGGCGCCCAGCCACCCGCCGCCAAGGCCGCGCAGGCGCCCGCCTCTGCAGTGAACCTGGCCGATGCCGCGCAGGCGCTGCGCGACGTGGGCCTGCTCGACTCGCCCCTGGGCTCCAACGCCTGGGCCTTTGGCAAGGACGTGACGGCCAACGGCAGCGGCATGCTGCTGGGCAACCCGCACTTCCCGTGGAGCGGCCCCAACCGTTTCTATGAAATGCACCTGACCATGCCCGGCCAGATGGACGTGATGGGCGTGGGCATTGGCACCTACCCCATGGTCTCCATCGGCTTCAACAAGGACGTGGCCTGGTCGCACACGGTGTCCACCGGCAAGCGTTTCACCTTCTACGAAGTGACGCTGGCCGAGGGCGACCCCACCACCTACTTGGTGGACGGCAAGCCCGAGAAGATGACCACCCGCAAGGTCAACGCCCAGATCCCCGGCCCGGATGGCAAGCTGCAGACGCAAGAGCACACGGTGTGGTCCACCCGCTGGGGCCCGCTGGTGGTGGTGCCCCGCGCGGGCCTGACCTGGAACGCCAAGACCGCCTACGCCCTGCGCGACGCCAACTCCGGCAACACCCGAATGATGGATGCGGCCCTGGCTTTTGCCCGCGCCCGCTCGGTGCAGGACCTGCACAAGGCGCATGCCAACCTGGGTCTGCCCTGGGTGAACACGCTGGCCGCCGACCGCAGCGGCCAGGCCATGTATGCCGACGTGAGCGTGGTGCCCGATGTGGATGCCGCCCAGCTCGCCCGCTGCGCACCCAGCCAGCCCGCCGCCGCGCTGCGCGCCGCTGCCGGCCTGGTGGTGCTGAACGGATCACGCGCTGACTGCGACTGGCGCCGCGACAGCGCATCGCCCGTGCCGGGGCTCATCCCCATCGGCCGCATGCCCGTGGCCTTCCGCACGGACTGGGTGCACAACAGCAACGACAGCTTTGTCTACACCCACCCCGGCCAGAAGTTTGAGGGCATCTCGCCCCTGGTGGGCGACGCCAGCCTGACCCGGCCACGCACCCGCGCCGGTCTGGCCGAGATTCCTGAAATGCTCGGCCGGGGCAAGGTCACGCTGCAGGCCATCCAGGGCCAGTTGTTCGAGAACCGCAACTTCATGGCCCAGGTGGTGGTGCCCGACCTGCTGGCTGCGTGTGACAAGGCCCCCACGGCCGAATCCCGTGACGGCTGCGCGGCGCTGAAAGGCTGGGACCGCCGCAATAACGTTGAGGCACGCGGCGCCCATGTGTTCCGCGAGTTCTGGCGCACCGCGCGCAACATCCCCGGCGTGCACCGCGTGCCCTTCGATGCGCAACAGCCCGTGGCCACCCCTGCAGGCCTGAAGATGGAGGACGCCGCCACCGCCGCCAAGGTGTGGGAGGCGCTGGACGGCGCCGTCAAGGCCATCCGCACCAGCGGCTACACGCTCGACGCCACGCTGGGCAGCGTGCAGCGCCCCGCCATCACCGAAGAAGCGATTGCACTGCACGGCGGCGAGGAGTTTGAAGGCGTGCTCAACAACCTGGGCCGCCAGGAGCCCGCGCCCATCAACAAGGCAGGCTTGCGCATCGACTACGGCACCAGCTATGTGCAGACCGTGACGTTCGACGCCAAGGGCCCAGTGGCCCAGGCCATCCTGACCTATGGCCAGTCCACCAACCCCGCATCGCCCCACGCCAACGACCAGATGCGCGAGTTCTCGGCCAAGCGCTGGCATACCCTGCCCTTCCACCGCGACGATGTGGTGAAGGCGAGCGTGGGCGAGCCGCTGCGGCTGGTGCGGCCTTGAGCACCTGCGAGCACCGCCTTTGTTACAGGGCGGTGCCTCGCAGGTCCAAGGCCACATGCTGCAGCAGCATGATGGTCTTGCCGTCCTGGATCGTGCCGTTGGCAATGCCGGCCAGGGCGTCGGCCAGCGGCATCTCGATCACCTCGATGTCCTCGCCCTCTCCCTCCAGGCCGCCGCCGCTGCGGATGCGGTCGCCGGGTTCGTACTCAGCCACGAAAAAGTGCAGCTTTTCCGTCACCGAGCCAGGGCTCATGTAGGCCTCGAACACCTTGCGCGGCTGGCGCACGCGGTAGCCGGTTTCTTCCTCGGCCTCGCGGCGGATGCAGGTTTCGGGGTCATCGCCGTCGAGCAGGCCCGCGCAGGTCTCGATCAGCAGGCCGTCAGCGCAACCATTGAGAAAGGCGGGCAGCCGGAACTGGCGCGTCAGCACCACGGTGCTGCGACGCGGGTCGAACAACAGCAGTGCGGCGCCATTGCCCCGGTCGTAGGCCTCGCGGCTCATCGTCTGCCATTGGCCGTCGCGCCGGCGCAGCGAGCAGGTGACCCTGCGCAGCACGTACCAGTTGTCGGAGAGCACCTGCACATCCAGCAGCTTCACATGCTCGGTGCGGGCGTTCAGCTCAGCGATGGGCACATCGGGCACAGGGCGGCTCATGCGACGCTCCCATCTGGCGGGCTTGGGTAGCGACGCACGGCAAGCGACAGCGCGAAGGCAGTGTGGTCAAGTGATGAATGCATGGTTTTGACAATATTGATTTACGCAATATCATGCACAAACATGCAAATTCGTGCAATCAATTCGTGTAACCCTTCATGCTGACCACCCAACGCAAACAGCTTCTGCTCGACCGCCTACGTCGGGACGGCCAGATCGTGGCCAAGGCCTTCAGCGAGGAGCTGGGCATCTCGGAAGACACCGTGCGGCGCGACCTGCGCGAACTGGCTGCGGAGGGCCGCTTGCAGCGCGTGCACGGCGGCGCCCTGCCCGCCTCGGCCGCAGTGGGCAGCTTGCAGGTGCGTGAGCAACTGGCCCCCGAAGACAAACGCGCCCTGGGCCGCGCCGGGGCCGCGCTGGTGTTGCCCGGCCAGGTGGTGATCCTGGATGGGGGTACCACGTCGTTGCAGGTGGTGCAGCACCTGCCGCTGGACTTGCGCGCCACTGTGGTCACGCACAGCCCCACCGTAGCGGTGGCGCTGGCTGGGCACACGCAGGTGGAGGTGCTGATGCTGGGAGGCAGGTTGTTCCGCCACTCCATGGTGAATGTGGGTGCCAGCGTGGTCGAGGCCGCCGCCCAGTTGCGGGCCGACCTGTACCTGATGGGCGTGACCGGCGTGCATGCCGAGGCCGGTCTGACCACGGGAGATTTTGAAGAAGCCGCTGTCAAACGTGCCCTGCACCAGCGGGCGGCAGAAACGGTGGTGCTGGCTTCGCTTGACAAGCTGGACACGGCATCGCCGTTCAGCGTGGCCCCCTTGCACGAACTGGCCGCGCTGGTGGTGCCTGCCGCCACACCGCAGGCACTGCGCAAAAAGCTGCAGGCCGGTGGCGCCAAGGTGGAGATCGCAGCAGCCTGATCAGGCCATCAGACAGTAACGGCGCCAGCGCCCTGGCGCAGGTGCGCGACCAGCGCCGCAGCAAAGCCCGTCAGCACCGCCCCCTTGCGCACGCAGATCTGCAGGTCGCGCTGCGCCCAGGGCTCGCCCAGCTCGACCAGCACCGGCGGCTCGCTCAGGCCCGCCACCTGCAGGGCCGCTCCCCGGGGCACCAAGCCAATGCCCACGCCCGCCCCCACCATGCGGCACACGGCTTCAAAGCTGCGCACCTGAATGCGCACGTCCAGATGCCGCCCCAACGCGGCAGCGGCGTTGGTCGTGAAGGTGTGGATGGCCGAGCCCGCGTGCAGCATCACAAAGGCCTGGTCCAGCACCTCGGCAAAACCCACGCGGTCACGCCCTGCCAACGCATGGCCTGCGGGCACGATGAGCACCAGGCGGTCCTGCCGGTAGGGGGACAACTCCACACCCGCGCCCGTGCCACTGTCGGCCAGCACACCCACCTCGATCTCGCCGCTGGCCACCGCGACCACGATCTCTGCGCTGGTGCGCTCCTCCAGGCTCACGCTGACCTGCGGGTGCTGCCTCAGGAAACCCGCCAGGTCGTCGGGCAGAAAGGTGTGCGTGGCATGGGTATTGGCCCACAGGCTCACATGGCCCCGGATGCCGCTGGCAAAGGGCGAGAGGTTGGCATGCATCTGCTCGACGCTGGCCAGCACCTGGCGCGCATTGCGCAGCAGGGCCTCGCCCGCCCGGGTCAGCGCCACGCCCCGGGTCTGGCGCTCGAAAAGCGAGGTGTTCAGCGCCTCCTCCAGCCGGCGCAGCCGGTGGCTGGCCGACGACGGCGCAAGGTAGGCGCGTGCAGCGCCGCGCGTGAGGTTGCGCTCTTCGGCAATGGCGACAAAAAGGCGCAGATCGATCAGGTCATAGGTCAATGGAGGCCCCTCTCACGTTCGTTTTTGACGAACGCATGGTTGCGGCAATGCCAATTGTGCCTGCCGTGCCTACAAGGCACTATCGCCGCATCCTTTCATATTGCCACTGCCCCATGTGCACTGCGTTCGCTGTTTTCGCATGGTCTGGCAGTTTCTACGCCACCCCACCCACCATCCCCCCATGCCCTGGAAACACTGGTCCGCCGAACGCCTTGGCCTCCTCCTTGCCATCCTGGCCGCGCTGGGCTTCTCGTTCAAAGCCATCTTCGTGAAACTGGCCTACGCGGTGCCCCAGGCCACGCCCGTGGACTCAGTCACCCTGCTGTGCCTGCGCATGGCGTTTTCCGTGCCGGTGTTTGCCTGGGTCGGCTGGCGCGCCAGCCGCCACCTGGCCCCGCTCACCCGGCGCGACTGGCTGCTCGTGATTGCGCTGGGCCTGCTGGGCTACTACGGCGCGAGCATCCTCGACTTCATCGGCCTGCAGTACATCACCGCCAGCCTGGAGCGGCTGATCCTGTTCACCTACCCCACACTCACCATCCTGATCGGCGTGCTGTTCATGGGCAAGCGGGCATCCCGGCGTGAGATGGGGGCGCTGCTGCTGTCCTACGCGGGCATTGGCCTGGCCTTCGCGCACGACCTGCACATTGCGGGCGACACGCGCGCCGTGCTCATCGGCGCGGGCTTTGTGTTTGGCTCGGCGGTGTCCTATGCGTTCTACCAGGCAGGCAGCGAGCCCGCCATACGCCGCATGGGCGCGGCACGCTTTACGGCACTCGCGATGCTGGTCTCCACCGGCGCCACGCTGCTGCATTTTGTGGTGTCGCAACCTGCGGGTGCGCTGGTGCAGCCCGCGCCGGTCTACCTGCATGCGCTCGGCATGGCCGTGTTCTCCACCGTGTTGCCCGTGTTCATGACCTCGGCCGCGATCCGCCGCATTGGCGCATCCAAGACCGCGCTGATTGGCACGCTGGGGCCCATCCTCACGATCTTTTTTGGCGTCTGGCTGCTGGATGAACCGTTGACCTGGTGGCAGATGGGTGGTGCGGCGCTGGTGCTCGCGGGTGTAATGCTAGTCAGCAAATTCAGCATACAGCCGGGCTTCATGCGCTGGATGGACAGGACTTTTCTGCTCTACAAAAAGTAGCACAGCACTCGTCTCCCACGATCTGCCGATCCACTGCGCTCCAGCGCCCGATGCCAGACGTGGACGCAAAAAAGCCCGCACGGAGCGGGCTTTGAGCGGAAGGCGAAAACCTGTTCAAGCACGCGGAATGGGCGCACCCGAGTTCACGCACAGCGCCATGTTCAGCGCCTTGATCGCAGTCTTGTAGTCCTCGCGTTCGATCACGAACTGCATGTTCACCTGGCGCAGTGTCTGGGACACACAGTTCACGTTGACGCGCGCATCGGCCAGCGCCTGCGCGGCCTTGGCCAGCACGCCAGGGATGCCGATGTTGGAGCCAATGGTGCACACGATCGCGCTGGGCTTGATCGTGACGACCTGGTAGTCCTTCTGCAGCTCGGCCACCAGCTCGGGTGTGACCTGGTTGTCCCACACCAGATGGGCGATGGAGTTGGCGTTGGTGGCCTTGAGGATGTAGCTCACATCGTGCTTGCAGAACACGTTCATCAGGCCCGCATCAAAGCCCACCGTGCCCACCATGCTGGGGTCGTGGATCTCGATCAGCGTGACCTTGTCGGTGCCCGTGACGATCTCCACACGCGCGCGCTCACCCACGAAGTCCTTGGTGATCAGCGTGCCGGGGTGGTCGGGCTCAAAGGTGTTCTTCAGGCGGATGGGGATGCCCGCCAGTTCCATGGGCTTGGCGGCCTTGGGGTGGATGGCTTCCATGCCCACGTCGGCCAGCTGGTCGGCCACGTCGTAGTTGGTGGCGCCCACCACGATGGCGTTTTCCAGGCCCACGAGGTTGGGGTCGGCAGAAGACAGGTGGAATTCCTTGTGGATCACGGCCTCTGCCGGGCGCACTTCCACGGCGATCTTGCTGAAAGTGACTTCGGAGTAGCCCCGGTCAAACTCGCGCATGATGCCTTCGGTGCCCTTGGTGTAGCCGGTGGCCACCACCACCTTGTCGCTCAGGTCGATGCCCTTAAAGCTGTTGGCAATGCGCTCGTCAATCGTCCAGGCTTCGTTGTCGTCAAAACCGGCCAGGTCCATCAGCATGGCATTCACGCCATTGGCCTTGAGGATTTCGACCGAGTTGAACGCGCTGTGCGACTCGCCAATCGAGGCCAGCACTTCGCGCGCCGCGAGCAACACATCCTTGCGGCTGAGATAGCCGCTGGCCAGCACGTGCTGCATGGCGTTCAGATATTCGCGCGCCTGGCCAATGCGCTGGTCGATGAAGGCATCGGCCACATCCAGCGGCAATCCCAGGTCAGCGTAGCCGGCGTTCAGCTTTTTGAGGCTGACCGCCAGTTGGGTCAACGCATCTTGGTAACCCTTGCCTTCGGCAAACAGGGCATAGATGCCGCGCTCGCCCGTCTTCTTGTGCTCCAGCAGCTGGTTCGTCACACCCGAATAGGCGGACACCACGTAGATCCGGCCGTTAATGCGCTTGGGGTCGTGCAGCACGATGTGGCGCAGCACATCGCCAAAGGCGGTCATCGAAGTGCCGCCGATTTTTTCGACCGAGATCTTGGAGTTTTGAACGTCTTGCATGGACAGGCTCAGGGGAGCAAAAAAGTTGAAAAGCCGGACGGGTGTTCTGCCAAGGGGCTCAGCGGCAGGAAACCCTTTATTTTCCACGACTTTTGGCGGGGCCCTTCCGGGCGGTGCCAGGGGCATCCGTATGCGTTAGAACTGGCGCGTGTTCGGCCGAGACACTGGCACAGGGCCACAAGCGGAGTCACAAGTCTGCAGCCGCAGGAGTCTCGCGGGTTGTTGACAACGGCGTCGCATCCTGCGCGTTCGCCAAACAGCTATTGCGCCAGACGTTGCGCAAGGTATTGCCTCAAACGCGCTTCATTTCCGCTCAAGTCCTGGGTAGTCGATGGCAACATCCACGGAGCTTTTGCTTGAACATGGAGCAGCTGTTCCCTGGTCGGGTCTCCCACCCGTTCGTAAAGGCGCGCAAAGTCCCCTGAATTGGAATCAGCCGTGCCCAAGCCGAACCGGCGCCGCATCACCTCGATCACCAGGCCGTGGGGCGTACGGCCACCGGCCTCGTCGCGCAGGCCAAGCTCGACGAGCCTCAGCAGTGTGGCATCTGATGCTCCTGAAATGAAGTAATTTGGATTGGCGCCAACAAAGTCCAGGCCCTGGCCGTTTTGCTGCAACAGGTCAATCTCCAGCCTCTCCAGGCGCTGAATCCGCTCTGTATCCAGATCGAAACCATGTTGAGGGTAGGCCACAGACCACCAGACGGGAATTTCATCACTGCCAGATGTCACCGCACACTGGATCGGCAGGCCTCGGTCCAGAAATGCGCGCAGGGCGATGTCCGGAAAGTCATTTTGGTAAATCGTACGAAGCAAGGCCTGCTGACGCTTGCTGCATCCTGCGGGTGCTGCAGATGGCTGCCGCACTTCAAAGGCCAGTGTGGCCTGAAGAACCAGCGGTATGCGCTCAGCATAAAAACGCGAGGTATTGCTTCTGAGGCACTCATGCACTAGCGCATCCAAGGCGCCCTCACTCAAGGTGTTGCCGCTGTGCTCGAGCAGATCATTCGCTTTGCTCAGATTTCCCGAGCAAGTAGCACGCACCAACGGGTTTTGGCTGTCGGTGGCAAGGGCATCCGCCAAGCCGTCGCGCGAGCTTGCCAGCTGGCCTCGCGTCCAGGACTGCGCATGGCCAATGGCCAAAAGGGACATCGCCCAAAACAGTGCGACGCCGACCAGTCGCTTCCACGTTCCTTCGCGAGACGCCATCTTCTGCGGCAGCAGAATGAGCGGCACTAGCAGCACAACCACCAGTACGTAGGCTCCCTGCGCCAGCATTACCAACGCTGCCCAGTCCATATCAAGCCCAGCAGCCACTTGGTCGGCCAGCTTGCCTTGTGCGAACGCCCAAAAAAAGATGCACGACGCCGCTAACGGAATGGCGGGGAAAGCCCAGCCCCACACCCGCGAACTGGAATGTCGGTACAACATGAAGCCCATGGCTACCAAACTTGCGGGGGCTCCAACGATGAGACCAATACCAATCCCAATGCCAGAGGGCGCAATCAGCAGACCGAAGGGGAAAAACAGCGCTACGGCACCGATCGACAGTTGAAAGACGTAGAACGCCCAGTAGGCCGGTGCAATCAGGGCGAACAACAGCAACGGCGATAACGCCAGCAGAGCCACTCGATTTCTACTTAGCAGGGCATTCTGAAAAAACCGGAGGATCAAAGACATGTGACTGAGCAGCTGGGCATTTGGGGCGCGGGACCATGGCGGGATATGGGAGTTTCAACGTCATTTCTGGCCGCTGCGAGTATTGCACTCCCTCGCCCTGCTTCTTGCCAATCCGCCCACATGCGAAAAAGCCCGAACTGTTGCCAGTTCGGGCTTGAGCTTGGAGAAATCGGGAAGTACTTTCCTACTTCTTCTGCGGCGGCACATCCGTGCACGAGCCGTGGGCAATCTCCGCCGCCATGCCGATGCTTTCGCCCAGCGTGGGGTGCGGGTGGATGGTCTTGCCGATGTCCACCGCGTCGGCTCCCATCTCGATAGCCAGAGCGATCTCGCCGATCATGTCACCCGCATGCGTGCCGACCATGCCGCCGCCCAGAATCTTGCCGTGGCCATGGGCTTCGGGCGAGTCGTCGAACAGCAGCTTGGTCACGCCCTCGTCGCGGCCGTTGGCAATGGCGCGGCCGGAGGCCGTCCAGGGGAACAGGCCCTTCTTGACCTTGATGCCCTGGGCCTTGGCTTGGTCTTCGGTGAGGCCGACCCAGGCCACTTCGGGATCTGTGTAGGCCACAGATGGAATCACGCGGGCGTTGAAGGCGGCAGCGGCCAGCTCCTTATTGCCTTGCAACTCACCGGCAATCACTTCTGCCGCCACGTGCGCTTCATGCACCGCCTTGTGCGCCAGCATGGGCTGGCCCACGATGTCGCCGATGGCGAAGATGTGCGGCACATTGGTGCGCATCTGGATGTCGACGTTGATGAAGCCACGGTCCGTCACGGCCACGCCAGCCTTCTCGGCAGCGATCTTCTTGCCGTTGGGTGTGCGGCCCACGGCCTGCAGCACCAGGTCGTACACCTGCGGCTCGGGGGCAGTGCCGCCATCTTCTGCTGGCGCGAACGTGACCTTGATGCCTTCGGGGGTTGCCTCGGCGCCCACGGTTTTCGTCTTCAACATGATGTTGTCGAAGCGCTTGGCGTTCATCTTCTGCCAGATCTTGACGAGGTCGCGGTCGGCGCCTTGCATCAGGCCGTCCATCATTTCCACCACGTCCAGGCGCGCGCCCAGCGTGCTGTACACGGTGCCCATTTCGAGGCCGATGATGCCGCCGCCCAGGATGAGCATGCGCTTGGGCACTTCCTTGAGCGCCAGGGCGCCAGTGGAGTCGACCACGCGGGGATCGTCGGGCATGAAGGGCAGGCGCACGGCTTGGCTGCCGGCAGCGATGATGGCCTTCTTGAAGGCGATGACCTTCTTGGTGCCCGTCTTCTCCTGCGCAGTGCCGGTGGTTTCTTCCACTTCGAGGTGGTTGGCACCCACAAAGGCACCATAGCCACGCACGGTGGTCACCTTGCGCATCTTGGCCATGGCGGCCAGGCCGCCGGTGAGCTTGCCGATGACTTTCTCTTTGTGGCCGCGCAGCTTGTCGATGTTGACGGCGGGCGCGCCAAAGTCCACGCCCAGGTCGGCCATGTGGCTCACCTCGTCCATCACGGCGGCCACGTGCAGCAGCGCCTTGGAGGGGATGCAACCCACGTTCAGGCACACGCCACCCAGGGTGGCGTAGCGTTCGACGATGACGACCTTGAGGCCCAGGTCGGCCGCGCGGAAAGCGGCGCTGTAGCCGCCGGGGCCGCCGCCGAGCACGAGCACGTCGCAGTCCAGATCAGCGGAGCCAGCAAAGCTGGATGCTACGGGATTGATAGCTGCAGACACATTATTTACCTGCGCTACAGCCGGTTTCTGCTCTGAAACTGCAGGCGCTGGGGATGCGGCAGGCGCTGGAGCGGCTGCGCCCGCACCCTGCACTTCCAGCGTCAGCACCACCGAGCCTTCGGCGATCTTGTCGCCGAGCTTGACCTTGAGTTCCTTGACCACACCAGCGTGGCTGGACGGGATCTCCATGGAGGCCTTGTCGGACTCCACGGTGATCAGGCTTTGCTCGGCCTTGATGGTGTCGCCGGGTTTGACCAGCACTTCGATGATGGCCACTTCGGCGAAGTCGCCGATGTCGGGCACCTTGATGTCGATGATTGCCATGGTGTGTCTCGCCCTTTCGTTACATCACGATGCGGCGGAAGTCCGCCAGCAGCGAGGCAAAGTACACGTTAAAGCGCGCAGCGGCGGCGCCGTCGATCACGCGGTGGTCCCAGCTCAGGCTCAGGGGCAGCATGAGGCGCGGCGCAAATTGCTTGCCGTCCCACTTGGGCTCCAGGCTGCTCTTGCACACGCCCATGATGGCGACTTCGGGGGCGTTGATGATGGGCGTGAAGTAACGCCCGCCAATGCCGCCCAGGGAGCTGATGGAGAAGCAGCCGCCGGTCATGTCGGCCGGGCCGAGCTTGCCGTCGCGCGCCTTCTTGGCCAGGTCGCCCATCTCTTGGCTGATCTGGACGATGCCCTTCTTGTCTGCGTCGCGGATGACCGGCACAACAAGGCCGTTGGGCGTGTCGGCCGCAAAACCGATGTGGAAGTAGTTCTTCATCACCAGCTGGTCGCCGTCGAGCGAGCTGTTGAACTCGGGGAACTTCTTGAGCGCGGCCACGGCGGCCTTGATCATGAAGGCGAGCATGGTGACCTTGACGCCGCTCTTCTCGTTCTCTTTGTTGAACTGCACGCGGAAGGCTTCGAGGTCGGTGATGTCCGCATCGTCGTGGTTCGTGACGTGCGGGATGACGACCCAGTTGCGGTGCAGGTTGGCGCCGCTGATCTTCTTGATGCGCGAGAGGTCCTTGCGCTCCACCGGGCCGAACTTGGTGAAATCCACCTTGGGCCAGGGCAGCAGGTCCAGGCCGACGCCGGAGCCGCCGGATGCCGCAGCGGGCGCCTTGGCGGCCTGGGCCTTGGTCTGCACCGCGCCCGCCATCACCTGCTTGGTGAAGGCGGCCACGTCGTCCTGGGTGATGCGGCCCTTGGGGCCGGTGCCCTTGACTTCGTCGATGGGCACGCCCAGTTCGCGGGCGAACTTGCGCACCGAAGGCGATGCATGGGGCAGGCCTGCCGTGGGGGTGCCGGGCTGGTGGGCAGGGACAGGCACCGAGGCGGCGGGTGCTGCGGCTGCGACCGCAGGAGCGGCCGCAGCCACTGGGGCAGGTGCCGGCGCAGCGGCCGCAACCGGTGCTGCTACAGGCGCTGCAGCAGATGCCGTACCTTCAAGCAGAGCCACCAGATCACCAATGTTGACGGTGTCGCCAATCTTGACCTTGAGTTCCTTGAGCACGCCAGCGGCGGGCGACGGGATCTCCATGGAGGCCTTGTCGGATTCGACGGTGAACAGGGACTGCTCGACCTTGATGGTATCGCCGACCTTGACCAGCATCTCGATGACGGCCACGTCCTTGAAGTCGCCGATGTCGGGCACGCGCACTTCGACCGGGCCTGTGGCCGCTGGGGCTGCAGCAGCAGGAGCTGGCGCAGGTGCCGCCACGGGGGCGGGCGCGGAAACAGCTGCGGCAGGAGCCGGTGCAGCCGCCGGAGCTGCCGCAGCGCCCGCGTCAGCGGACTCCACCACCGCAATCACCGAGCCTTGCTTGACCTTGTCGCCCAACGCAATCTTGAGTTCCTTGACCACGCCTGCGTGGCTGGATGGGATCTCCATCGATGCCTTGTCCGATTCGACCGTGATGAGCGACTGCTCGGCCTTCACGGTGTCACCCACCTTGACCAGCAACTCGATCACGCCCACTTCGTCGAAGTCCCCGATGTCCGGGACTTGAATGTTGACCAATGCCATTGTTCTGTCTCCGTTCGTTTTATGCGTAGAGCGGGTTGATCTTGTCAGCATTGATGCCGTACTTGGCGATCGCCTCGGCCACCTTGGTGGCGGGCAGTACGCCGTCTTCGCTCAGCGCCTTGAGGGCGGCGACGACGATGTAGTGGCGGTTCACCTCGAAGTGCTCGCGCAGCTTGCTGCGGAAGTCGCTGCGGCCAAAACCGTCGGTGCCCAGCACCTTGTAGTTGCGGCCCTTGGGCACAAAGGGACGGATCTGCTCTGCATAGGCCTTCATGTAGTCCGTGGATGCGACCACGGGGCCCGTGCTGCTGCCCAGTTGCTGCGCCACAAACGGCACGCGCGGAGTTTCCAGCGGGTGCAGCAGGTTCCAGCGGTCCACGTCCTGGCCTTCGCGG
This sequence comes from Acidovorax delafieldii, assembly GCF_007993815.1. Lineage (GTDB taxonomy): Bacteria > Pseudomonadota > Gammaproteobacteria > Burkholderiales > Burkholderiaceae_C > Acidovorax > Acidovorax delafieldii. The sequence continues at coordinate 148,810 of NZ_VJWE01000012.1, read as the reverse complement.
GTGAGTTCGTTGAAGCTCGGGCAGCTCCACACATCGGCCTGCACGCCCCAGTCAGCGGCCAGCAGGGTTTGGGCAGCCAGCGACTCGCGCAGGATGGTGCCCGAACCCAGCAGTTGCACGCGCTTGTCACCCTCGGCGCCGGGCTTGCACAGGTACATGCCCTTGATGATCTGCTCTTCCGTGCCTTCCACGAGGCCCGGCATCGGGTAGTTCTCGTTGAGCAGCGTGATGTAGTAGAAGACGTTTTCCTGCTGCTCGACCATGCGCTTGAGACCACGGTGCATGATCACCGCCACTTCGTGGGCAAAGGTGGGGTCGTAGCTCACGCAGTTGGGGATGGTGTTGGCCAGGATGTGGCTGTGACCATCTTCGTGCTGCAGGCCTTCACCGTTGAGCGTAGTACGGCCCGAGGTGCCGCCCAGCAAGAAGCCACGGGCCTGCATGTCACCCGCAGCCCAGGCCAGGTCGCCAATGCGCTGGAAGCCGAACATCGAGTAGTACACGTAGAACGGCACCATGATGCGGTTGTTGGTGCTGTAGCTGGTGGCGGCAGCGATCCAGCTGGCCATGCCGCCGGCTTCGTTGATGCCTTCCTGCAGGATCTGGCCGGCCTTGTCTTCCTTGTAGTACATCACCTGGTCGCGATCGACCGGGGTGTACAGCTGGCCCTTGGGGTTGTAGATGCCGATCTGGCGGAACAGGCCTTCCATGCCGAAGGTGCGGGCCTCATCCACCAGGATGGGCACCACACGCGGCCCCAGGGCCTGGTCGCGCAGCAGTTGCGTGATGAAGCGCACGTAGGCCTGGGTGGTGGAGATTTCACGGCCTTCGGCCGTGGGCTCCAGGATGGCCTTGAAGGTCTCGATGGCGGGCACGGTGAAGTGCTCGTCCGCCTTGGGACGACGCTTGGGGAGGTAGCCACCCAGGGCCTTGCGGCGCTCGTGCAGGTACTGCATCTCCGGGGTGTCATCGGCCGGCTTGTAGTACGGAATGTCAGCCAGCTGGCTGTCCGGGATCGGGATGTTGAAGCGGTCGCGGATGTACTTGATGTCCTCGTCCGACAGCTTCTTGGTCTGGTGCACGGTGTTCTTGCCTTCACCGGCCTTGCCCATGCCATAACCCTTGACGGTCTTGACCAGCAGCACGGTGGGCTGGTTCTTGTGCTCATTGGCAGCGTGGAAGGCGGCATACACCTTGGCGGGCTCGTGGCCGCCACGGCGCAGTTCGAACACCTCTTCGTCGGTCATGTGCTCGACGAGCTTGAGCGTCTCGGGGTACTTGCCGAAGAAGTTCTTGCGCACGAAGGCGCCATCGTTGGCCTTCATGGCCTGGTAATCGCCGTCCAGCGTTTCCATCATCAGCTGCTTGAGCTTGCCGGTCTTGTCGCGGGCCAGCAAGGCATCCCAGCCATTGCCCCACAGCAGCTTGATCACGTTCCAGCCCGCGCCGCGGAACTCGCCTTCGAGTTCTTGCACGATCTTGCCGTTACCCCGCACTGGGCCGTCCAGGCGCTGCAGATTGCAGTTGATCACGAAGACCAGGTTGTCGAGGTTTTCGCGCGCGGCCAGGCCGATGGCGCCCAGGGATTCGGGTTCGTCCATTTCACCGTCACCGCAGAACACCCACACCTTGCGGTTTTCGGTGTTGGCAATGCCACGGGCGTGCAGGTACTTGAGGAAGCGGGCCTGATAGATGGCCATCAATGGCCCCAGGCCCATGGACACCGTAGGGAACTGCCAGAACTCGGGCATCAGCTTGGGGTGCGGGTAGCTGGACAGGCCCTTGCCGTCCACTTCCTGGCGGAAGCTGTCGAGCTGCTCTTCGCTCAGGCGGCCCTCGAGGTAAGCGCGCGCATAGATGCCGGGGGCGCTGTGGCCCTGGATGTACAGCAGGTCACCGCCGTGGTCTTCGCTGGCGGCATGCCAGAAGTGGTTGAAGCCCGCACCGAACATGCTGGCCACCGAGGCAAACGAACCAATGTGACCGCCCAGGTCGCCGCCGTCGGCAGGGTTCAGGCGGTTGGCACGCACCACCATGGCCATGGCGTTCCAGCGCATGTAGGCGCGCAGGCGCTTTTCGATGGCGATGTTGCCAGGGCAGTGCGCCTCTTTTTCCGGCTCGATGGTGTTGACGTAACCCGTGTTGGCAGAAAACGGCAGGTCGATGCTGCTCTGGCGGGCGTGTTCAAGAAGTTGTTCCAACAGGAAGTGGGCGCGCTCTGGGCCCTCCTTGTCGATCACGGCGGACAGCGCGTCCATCCATTCACGGGTTTCTTGCTGGTCGGTATCGGAACCGATGCCGAAACCGGCCTGAGGGTCGGGCTGAGCTGACATGCTTTGTCTCCTGTAGGTGTGGCAGCAATTTAGTACGTTGGCTCTAGTTTCGCATATTTTTTCGTAATTTCAAATGGTGCCTATTCATTTCATATTGCAATAATTTGCTGCAGGCGCACATGATGCAGAAGGCCTGAGCACTCCCGGGGCTCCTCTACACTCCCTACATGGATTCGATGCCCACCACCCCCTCCCCCACGGCCACGACCGTGGCAGCGCCGATACGCTGGTGGCGCAAGTGGTGGCGCGGCTTGTCGCCCACCCGGCAAGACCGTTTTGCCGCACTCGCCCCCCTCGCGGCAGTGCTGATGTTCTTGGCCGCCATCGTTGCGGCGTTCTGGTACCTGCGCGCCGAAGAAGCCGAACGCGAACAAGAAGCCCTACGGCGCGACGTGGAATACGCCCAGCAGCGCGTACGCCTGCGCCTGCTGGAACGGCAAGAGCAACTCATGCGCATCGCACGCGATGTGTCCAACCAGGACCTGGGTAAGGCAGAGTTCATCAGCCGCGCCGAGGCACTGATCAGCCAGTACCCTGAGCTGCAGGCCATCACCTGGATTGACGACCGCCGACGCATCCGCGCAAGCCAAGCCGCCCCGACACTGGCCAGTGGTGAGCTGCGCATCGCAGGCGAAGTCCTCAAGCCCGGGGACACCGCCGACACCTTTGGCCTGGCGCGGGACCTGCAGCAACCGGTGTACGCGCAGCCGGCCGCCACGTCGGGCGATGCGACCCCATTGCTGCAGTTGCAGGTACCGCTCAACAACCAGGGCAAGTTCAGCGGCGTGGTGCTGGGTGAATATTCCATCGACAGCCTGCTGCGCTACGGCACCCCCACCGAAGTGCTGGCGCGCTACGCGGTGACGCTGCTCGACAGCAAGAACCAGGTGCTGGCGGGCACGCCGCTGGGCCCGCGCAACAAGGCCACCCAGTTGCTCCCCTGGACGCCCAAGGCCAACGAGTACGAGGTACCGGTCTCCCCCGTTGGCAACGGTCTGGTGCTGCGCGCCCAGGCCTACCGCACGTCGCTTGGCGTGGTGGGCAGCGGGCTGTTCTGGCTGGTGGGCACGCTGAGCGCGATGACGGCCTGGATGCTGATCGCCACCTGGCGCCACACCCGTCGCCGCATGCAGGCGCAAGAGGCCCTGGTGGCCGAGACCAACTTTCGCCGGGCGATGGAAAACTCCATCCTCACCGGCATGCGCGCCCTGGACATGGAAGGCCGCATCAGCTATGTAAATGCCGCCTTTTGCCAGATGACGGGCTGGAGTGCCGAAGAGCTGGTGGGCCTGAAAGCCCCCTTCCCCTACTGGCCCGAGGCCGATCACGAAACCCTGCAGGCCAAGCTGCGCGACGAACTGCGTGGCAACACCATGGCAGGCGGCTTTCAGGTGCGCGTCAAGCGCAAGAGCGGGACGCTGTTCGACGCCCGGCTCTATGTGTCTCCGCTGATCGACGCCCATGGCCAGCAGACAGGCTGGATGACGTCGATGACTGACATCACCGAGCCCAACCGCATTCGTGAACAGCTGTCGGCGTCACACGAACGCTTCACCATCGTGCTGGAGTCGCTGGACGCCTCGGTGTCGGTGGCCCCCCTGGGCAGCGAAGAGCTGCTGTTTGCCAACAAGCTCTACCGCCAGTGGTTCGGGTCGCAAACCGGCGGGCACCTGCAACTGGTGGCGCAGGCAGGCGTGGTGCCGATTGCGGGCAAGGAGCAAAGTGGCATGGACGATGAGGACGGCCTGATGGGCCTGCCCACCGACACGCTGACCAGCGCCCGCAGTGAAAACGCCGAAATCTACCTGCCCGACCTGGGCAAGTGGCTGGAAGTGCGCTCGCGCTATCTGAACTGGGTGGACGGCCGCCTGGCCCAGATGGTGATTGCCACGGACATCACCCCCCGCCGCCTGGCTGAAGAGCAGGCCCAGCGGCAGGCCGAGCGCGCGCAGTCGGTCAGCCGCCTCATCACCATGGGCGAGATGGCGTCCAGCGTGGCGCACGAACTGAACCAGCCGCTCACCGCCATCAACAACTACTGCAGCGGCATGGTTTCGCGCATCCAGAGCGGCCAGCTCACCGAAGAGGCCCTGCTCACCGCCCTGCAAAAGACAGCGCACCAGGCGCAGCGCGCAGGCCAGATCATCCAGCGGATCCGCTCGTTCGTGAAAAAGAGCGAGCCCAACCGCACGCTGGCCGATGTGCATTCGATGGTCAACGAAGCCGTCGAGCTGGCCGACATCGAACTGCGCCGGCACAACGTGCGCCTGACGCACTACGTCGCCGCGCGCCTGCCGCAAGTGATGGCCGACACCATCCTGATCGAGCAGGTGCTCGTCAACCTGATGAAGAACGGCGCCGAGGCCATCCAGCACGCCGACCGCCCCGCCCCCAACCGCAGCGTGGAGCTGCGCGTGGTGCCCAAGCAGATCGATGATCGCCAGGTGGTCGAGTTCTCGGTGCAGGACACCGGCAAGGGGCTGGCCCCCGAAGTGCTGGAGCGCCTGTTCGAGGCCTTCTTCTCCACCAAGCAGGAAGGCATGGGCATGGGCCTCAATCTGTGCCGCAGCATCGTCGAGTCCCACCAGGGCCGGATGCAGGCGGAGAACCTCTACAATGGCTCGGAGGTTACAGGCTGCAGGTTCTCCTTCTGGCTGCCGCTTGCCAAGCCTGCTGATGCCACTACAAATTCTGTAGCAAACGAACAAAACCCAAGGACTGTTGCATGAGCTTGATTCCGAAAAAAGGCACTGTTTACGTTGTGGACGACGACGAAGCAGTTCGCGATTCCCTGCAGTGGCTGCTGGAAGGCAAGGACTACCGGGTGCGTTGCTTTGATTCGGCCGAGACGTTTCTCTCACGCTACGATCCGCGCGAGGTGGCCTGCCTGATCGTGGACATCCGCATGGGCGGCATGACCGGCCTGGAACTGCAGGACCGCCTCATTGAGCGCAAATCGCCGCTGCCCATCGTGTTCATCACCGGCCACGGCGACGTACCTATGGCCGTGAACACCATGAAGAAAGGTGCACTGGACTTCATCCAGAAGCCTTTTGACGAAGAAGAGCTGGTGGGCCTGGTCGAGCGCATGCTGGACCACGCCCGCGAAGCTTTCGCGGGCTACCAGCAGGCCGCCAGCCGCGACGCCCTGCTGTCCAAGCTCACCAGCCGCGAGGCGCAGGTGCTCGAACGCATCGTGGCCGGTCGCCTGAACAAGCAGATCGCTGACGACCTGGGCATCAGCATCAAGACGGTGGAAGCACACCGCGCCAACATCATGGAAAAGCTCAACGCCAACACGGTGGCCGACCTGCTCAAGATCGCTCTGGGGCAGAACGCGCCCAAGGGCTGATTGCTCCTATTTTGATAGCTACCAGCGCATATTGCACTAGCGCTACCAGCCATTTTGACTTGTATTTTCTGACATGACAGCCCAACTCATCGACGGCAACGCCCTTTCCCGCCAACTTCGCAGCGAGGTGGCGCAACGCGCTGCCGCCCTCACCGCCCGTGGCCACCAGCCTGGCCTGGCGGTGATTCTGGTGGGCGAAGACCCAGCCTCGGCCGTGTATGTGCGCAACAAGGTCAAGGCCTGCGAGGACAGCGGCGTGCGCTCCATCTTTGAAAAGTACGACGCCGATCTCAGCGAGGCTGCGCTGCTGGCACGCCTCGAAGCCCTCAATGCCGACCCCACGGTGCACGGCATCCTGGTGCAGATGCCCCTGCCCAAGCACATTGACCCGCACAAGGTCATCGAGGCCATTGCCACCTCCAAGGATGTGGATGGTTACTCGGTGCTGTCGGCTGGCGAACTCATGGCCGGGCTGGACGGTTTCCGCCCCTGCACGCCCTACGGCAGCATGAAGCTCATCGAGTCCACAGGCCAGTCGATCAAGGGCAAACATGCCGTGGTCATCGGGCGCAGCAACACCGTGGGCAAGCCCATGGCCCTGCTGCTGCTGCAGGCCAATGCCACGGTCACCGTCACCCACAGCGGCACCCCCGACCTGGGCTACCACACCCGCCAGGCAGACATCGTGGTGGCTGCGGTCGGCCGCGCCAACACGCTCACCGCCGACATGGTCAAGCCCGGTGCCATCGTGATCGACGTGGGCATCAACCGCAAGGCCGACGGCAAACTGTGTGGCGATGTGGACTTTGAGGGCGTCAAAGAGGTGGCGGGCTGGATCACCCCCGTCCCTGGCGGGGTTGGACCCATGACCATTACCATGCTGCTGGTGAACACCATCGAAGCCGCCGAGCGGGCTGCCGCGCGCTGACCGCGCCCGGGGAAGACGCCAGCCGCTTTGCAACTTGAACCTGCGCCGCCTGGCGCCATCTAATCCCGCATGAGTAACGCCCTTCTCGACTTCTCCGACCTCCCCGCCTTTGACCGCATCACCCCACAGGACGTAGCCCCTGCGGTTGATGTGCTGCTGGAGCGTGCCAATCAGGCTCTGGAGACCGTCACGGCGCCCGACTTCCCTGCCCGCTGGGATGCAATCGCCAAGGTGCTGGATGTAGCCACCGAACAGCTCGGCCGCGCCTGGGGGGCTGTCAGCCACCTCAACAGCGTTGCCGACACACCGGAACTGCGCGCGGCCTACAACGCCGCCCTGCCCCGCGTCACGGAGTTCTGGACCCGCCTGGGCGCTGACGAACGCCTCTATGCAAAGTACAAGGCCATCGACCCCGCCACCCTGACGCCCGAGCAACGCCAGGCCCACCGCAACGCAGTGCGCAACTTCGTGCTCAGCGGCGCTGAGCTGACCGGGGCGGCCAAAGAGCGCTTCGCCCAGATCCAGGAACGCCAGGCCGAGTTGAGCCAGAAGTTCAGCGAAAACGCGCTGGACGCGACCGATGCCTTTGCCTACTACGCCACCGCGGAGGAACTGGACGGTGTACCGGCCGATGTGCAGCAAGCCGCTTTGGCGGCGGCACAGGCGGACGGGAAGCCCGGCTACAAGCTCACCCTGAAGATGCCTTGCTACCTGCCGGTGATGCAGTTTGCCACCCGCAGCGACCTGCGCGCCAAGCTGTACCGCGCCTATGTCACCCGTGCCTCGGACCAGGCCGAAGGCGAAGGCCAGAAATTCGACAACACCGCGCTGATTGGCGAAATCCTGGCCTTGCGCCGAGAAGAAGCCCAGCTGCTGGGCTACGCCAACTTTGGTGAAGTCTCCGTGGTGCCCAAGATGGCCCAGTCGCCCGCCGAGGTTGTCCAGTTCTTGCGTGATCTCGCCCGCCGCGCCCGGCCCTATGCCGAAAAGGACGTGGCCGACCTGCGCGTCTTTGCGGCCGAACACCTGGGCCTGGCCGATCCGCAGCCCTGGGACTGGCCCTACATCTCTGAAAAGCTCAAGGAAGCCCGCTATGCCTTCAGCGAGCAGGAGCTCAAGGCGTACTTCACGGCACCCAAGGTATTGGCAGGCCTGTTCAAGATCATTGAGACGCTGTTTGAAGTGTCCATCCGCCGCGACACGGCACCGGTGTGGCACCCTGCGGTGGAGTTCTATCGCATCGAACGCAACGGCCAACTGGTGGGCCAGTTCTACCTCGACCAGCCCGCCCGCACCGGCAAGCGGGGCGGCGCCTGGATGGATGACGTGCGCACGCGCTGGCAGCGCCCCGACACCGGAGTGCTGCAAACGCCGATTGCCCACCTCGTCTGCAACTTCGCGGACGGTGTGGATGGCAAGCCGCCACTGTTGACCCATGACGACGTGATCACGCTGTTCCATGAATTTGGCCATGGACTGCATCACATGCTGACCCAGGTGAACGAACGCGATGTTTCCGGCATTGGCGGCGTCGAATGGGACGCAGTGGAGCTGCCCAGCCAGTTCATGGAAAACTTCTGCTGGGAATGGGATGTGCTCAGACACATGACGGCCCACGTGGACACCGGCGAGCCGCTGCCGCGCACGCTGTTTGACAAGATGATCGCCGCCAAGAACTTCCAGAGCGGCATGCAGACCCTGCGCCAGATCGAGTTTGCCTTGTTCGACATGCTGCTGCACACCGAACACGACCCGGCCCAGGACTTCATGCCCCTGCTGACCCAGGTGCGCCAGGAAGTGGCCGTGCTGCAGCCGCCCGCGTTCAGCCGCACGGCCCACACCTTCAGCCATATCTTTGCCGGCGGCTATGCAGCGGGGTACTACAGCTACAAATGGGCCGAGGTACTCAGCGCCGACGCCTACGCCGCCTTTGAAGAAACCGCCGGTACCGACGGCTTGCCCAGCACCGAAACCGGGAGACGCTACCGTGAGGCCATCCTGGAAGCGGGTGGCAGCCGCCCCGCCATGGAGTCCTTCAAGGCCTTCCGTGGCCGCGAGCCCAGTCTGGATGCCCTGCTGCGCCACCAGGGCATGGCGGAAGAACTGACCGCCTGAGTGCGGTCTGTCGCCTGGCCTCTAAAAACCACAGCCCACAAGAATGAGGAGAACCCGCATGCCCCGTACTACGTTCGCTCCTGCCGCTGCCTCCTTGTTGATGGCCCTCGCCTCAGTGGGGGCCCAGGCGCAGAATGTCTATCGCATTGTCGGGCCCGACGGCAAGGTGACTTTCTCGGACCGCCCTCCGGCCGAAACCTCTGCACCGCCCGCGCGCAGCCCTGCAGCCCCGGCTGCCGCGACCGCAAGCCCAGCAGCGGCCAATGGAGCGTTGCCTTTCGAACTGCGCCAGGTGGCCAACCGGTACCCGGTGACCATCTACACCGGCAATGACTGCGCACCCTGCGGAAGCTTGCGCAACATGCTGACATCACGCGGTGTGCCGTACACCGAGCGCACAGTGGCCAGCAATGAGGACATTGCCGCGCTGCAACGCCTGAGTGGCAGCACCAGCCTGCCTTTTGGCACCATTGGCGGCCAGCAACTGGTGGGCTTTTCAGACGCGGAGTGGATCCAATACCTCGACGCAGCGGGCTACCCCAAACAATCCCAGTTGCCCAGCAACTACCGCCAGCCAGCGCCCACCCCACTGGTTGCGGCCAAGCCGGTGGAGTCCGCACCCGCCGCTGAACCGAAAGCGCCGGCACGGCCCGCGCTCCCTCCACCGGTCAATGATGGCCCAACACCAAGCAATCCCGCCGGTATCCGGTTCTGACACTCTGTGACGTAGCCGCCTCCAGGCGGCTGGTCCTTCCATTCACATCCACCCAACATAAAAGGGGCCTCCAGAGGCCCCTTTTGTATTGGTGAACTATGGGGGTGGGCTTGTCACCCACCCAACCACCATTCCTCAATAGGTGATGGTCTTCACGCCCTGCGCCGTACCCAGCAGGCACACGGATGCCTTCTGGTGGGCAAACACACCCACGGTCACCACGCCAGGCCATTGGTTGATCTCTGACTCGAACGCCAGCGGGTCGGTGATGGACAAGCCCTTCACGTCCAGAATGTGCTGGCCGTTGTCAGTCACCAGTGGCTGTCCGTCCTTGAGTCGCAAGCTGGCCTGTCCACCCATGGCGGCAAAACGGCGCGCAATGTGATTGGCAGCCATCGGGATCACCTCCACCGGCAACGGAAACTGGCCCAGGGCCTTCACCAACTTGGATTCGTCGGCAATACACACAAAGCGCTCGGCCAATGCTGCCACGATCTTCTCGCGTGTCAGTGCCGCGCCGCCGCCCTTGACCATGTAACCCTGGCCGTCGATCTCGTCCGCGCCGTCGATGTAGACGGAGAGCGATGGCACCTCATTGGCATCGAACACGGCGATACCCAGTGCCTTCAGGCGCTCCGTGCTGGCTACGGAGCTGGATACAGCGCCCTTGATCTGGTCCTTCATGCCCGCCAGGGCGTCAATGAACTTGTTGACGGTGGAGCCGGTGCCCACCCCCACAATCTCGCCAGGCACCACGTATTGCAGCGCGGCTTGGCCTACCAGGGTCTTGAGTTCGTCTTGGGTCAGGGGAGTGGTGGTCGTCATGGGAGAAAATCGGGGGTAATCCTGAATTATCTCCCCATGTCCCTGATCCCCTACGCCCTCACCCGCCCCTTTCTCTTCGGCATGGATGCCGAGGCCGCCCACGAACTCACCATGGACATGCTGGCGCGCGGGCAGCGCACGCCGCTGCAATGGGCCTGGTGCAATGAAACTGTGAACGACCCCATCACCCTGGCGGGGCTGAAGTTTCCCAACCGCGTGGGCATGGCGGCGGGCCTGGACAAGAATGCGCGCTGCATTGACGCGCTGGGCGCCATGGGTTTCGGTTTTGTGGAAGTGGGCACTGTGACCCCCAAAGCGCAGCCGGGCAACCCCAAGCCGCGCATGTTTCGCCTGCCCGAGGCCCGCGCACTCATCAACCGCCTGGGCTTCAATAACGAAGGCCTGGATGCCTTCCTGCGCAATGTGCAGCAGGCGCAGTTTCGCAAGCAGAACCGTCTGCACCCCATGCTGCTCGGTCTCAACATCGGCAAGAACGCCACTACCCCCATCGAGAACGCCACCAGCGACTACCTGATCTGCCTGGAGGGCGTATACCCCCATGCCGACTATGTGACGGTCAACATCAGCTCACCCAACACCCAGAACCTGCGCGCATTGCAAAGCGATGCCGCACTGGATGCACTGCTGGGAGCGATTGCCGAGCGCCGTGAGGCGCTCGCCGCCCAGCACCAACGGCGCGTACCGGTTTTTGTGAAGATTGCACCGGACCTGGATGAAGCCCAGGTGGCAGTAATCGCTGCCACGCTGCAGCGCCACGGCATGGACGGTGTGATTGCCACCAACACGACCATCAGCCGCGCTGCGGTGCAAGGCATGCGCCACGCGGAAGAGACGGGGGGGTTGAGTGGCACTCCGGTGCTGGAAGCCAGCAACCAGGTCATTCGGCAGCTGCGCGCAACCTTGGGCAGCGGATTCCCCATCATTGGTGTCGGCGGCATCATGAGCGCCGACGACGCAGTGAGCAAGATTCGCGCAGGGGCAGACGTGGTGCAGATCTACACCGGCCTGATTTATGAAGGCCCTGCGCTGGTCGTGAAGGCCGCCAAGGCCATCAAGGCCTTGCGCTAAACCCTCGGGCCACAGACGCTCGACCACACGACCCCATAAGAAAACGGAGCCTCTGGCAACAGGGCTCCGTTTCAGTTGCTGGCGTGGGTTTGAGCAGCGGGACGCCGCCCTCCGCAACCCCGCCAGTGGTCAGCGCCGCAAGCGCATCAGCATCGGCAAGACAATGCCCGCCCACCGGATCAACCTGCGCGGGCCGGCCACCAGAGCCACACCGGCCATGGCGGCCACCGCTAGCGGATGCTCCCGCGCAAACCCGGCGGCGCGCAGTGCCAGCGAAGCGTCCTCACCGCCCGTGGGGCCTCCAGCCTGCTCCGCGAGCGCGCGGGCTTGGGCCCGGGCTACGCGGCGGGCACGCAGCCGCTCACGCTGCAGTTCGATGCGGTCGAGCACGCGCTGCTGCTCCACGGTGGGGGTAGTCCGCGCCACAGGCGCAGTCTGCAACGTAGTGGTGGGATGTGGGGTACTCACAAGCGCTCCTTGATGTCACGCCAATCCTGCGCGAGCTCTCGCCGCGTCAGTGCGAAACCACTGCCCGCACGTTGGGCCACAGACACCAACGACACCGTGGCAGCCGCCCAGCCAGCAGCCCACACGCCAGCCACCAGCCATGCCACCAGCGTGCGCTGTGGCGAGTCCCAAAAGTGCACCAGCACGGCGAGCGACACCATGATGAGCGCCACCACCGTGAGCCCGGCCACCAGAATGGTGAGCACCAGCAATTGCTGAAGGCGCTGCTTAAGGTCCGCCCATTCGAGGCGGGCCAGGTCCATACGGTCTTCGGCGGCGATGGCGCCCTCGATCAGGTTGGCACGCCAGCGGGCGGCCAACCCTTCCAGACCCAGCAGCGAGAGCCAATTCATGTCTTGTTGCCTCTGTGGCGTGCCGTCATGGGAGGACAGCGACGATCAGCGGCGTGCAAGCAGAAAGCCAACCAGCGCACCCACGGCCAACGCGGCACCCGCCACACGCCACGGTTCGTCATGGGCATAGCGGTCAGCAGCCAGTGCAGCTTCCTTGGCCTGACGTGCCGCATCCTGGGCGGCGCGAACGGCAGATTCACGCACGTTGTGCATGCCGTCGTCCAGGCGCTGGCGAAGCAACTTGATTTCAGGCACTGCGTCCAGATCCTTGTTGGCCAACAGCCCCCGCAGATCGGAAACCAGCTTTTCCAGTTCGCCCTGGGTGGTCGTGGTGTCAGAAGCAGTCATACAAGCCTTTCTGTGTAGTGCCAAAAGTGATGGGAAATCCCGCACGCCAACGTGGAGGACTGAAGTTCATCTTAGCCATCCGCGCAGAAACCCCTCGTAGGACGGGGACGCAAGAGGTTACTGATTGCAAATGGCTTGCCGCAGATCAAACCAGCGCAGCCACATGCTCCGCAATGGCGAGGGCACTTGTCAAGCCGGGCGACTCGATACCAAACAGGTTGACCAGCCCCGCCACCCCATGCACGGAGGGCCCTTGAATGACAAAATCTGCCGCCGGTGCATCCGGCCCGTGAATCTTGGGGCGCATGCCTGCATAGCCAGGGGCCAGAGCGCCATCCTGCAAGCCAGGCCAGTATTTGCGCACCTCGGCATAAAAGGCATCGCCGCGCGCGGGGTCCACCTGCAGATCGTCAGGCGAATCCACCCACTGCACGTCCGGGCCAAACTTGGCTTGTCCGCCCAGGTCCAGCGTGAGGTGCACACCCAAACCAGCCGCCTCGGGCACCGGGTAAATCAGCCGGCTGAAAGGCGCCTTGCCCGTCAACGTGAAGTAGTTGCCCTTGGCGTAAAACGCCGTGGGCACATGCTGCGGGGCCAGACCGGCAAATCGCGCGGCCAGTGCGGGGGCATGCAGCCCAGCGGCGTTCACCACGGTGCGAGCGCGCAGACGCGTGCCATCCACCGCTTCCAAATCAATAGCATCAGAGCCAATAGAGGCTAGCGCTAGTGGCGAATTCAGCGCCACAACACCACCCGCATGCTCCAGATCGCCCTGCAGCGCCAGCATGAGCGCATGGCTATCGACGATGCCGGTGCTGGGCGAGTGCAAGGCACCGACGCAGGCCAGCGCGGGCTCCATCTCCAGGGCTTCTTCACGGCTCAGGCGTTGAAGGTCCAGCACTCCGTTGGCACGGGCGCGCGCCTGGATGCCTTCCAGGCTGTCCAACTGGGCGGCAGAGGTGGCCACCAACAACTTGCCGCAACGGCGGTGGGGCACGCCGCGCTCCGCGCAGTAGGCATAGAGCAATTCCTTGCCCCGCACGCACAGGCGGGCCTTGAGCGACCCTGCGGGGTAGTACAGCCCCGCGTGAATCACTTCACTATTACGCGAACTGGTGCCGGTGCCGATGGCGTCTGCCGCTTCCAGCACCATCACCTCCCTACCTTGCAGCGCCAGCGCACGGGCCACTGCCAGGCCAACCACGCCCGCGCCCACCACCACACAATCCACCGTATCGATCATCCGTGTGTCTCCATGCATCATCCCCTGCCGGGTGCTGGGTCAGGCCTGTTCAAAACCATCGAGCACGTTGACGGCATTGGTACCCAGCTCGGCCGCCGCATAACCGCCCTCCAGCACGAACACCGTGGGCAGACCGAGCCGCGCCAGCCGCTCGCCCAGGCGCGTGAAATCTGACGAAGCCAGTGCAAACCGCGAGATGGGATCGCCCTCGAAGGCATCCAGCCCCAGCGATATCACCAGCCCATCGGCGCGGTGCTCCGCGATGCGGGCGCAAGCCTTCTCCAACGCTTCGAACCAGGTCGCCGCGCTGGTGCCGGCGGGCAAAGGCAGATTGAGGTTGAAACCGCCGCCAACCCCCTCGCCCGTCTCATCGGCGTGGCCCAGGTAAAAGGGGTACTCCGTGCGCGGGTCGCCGTGGATGCTGATGAACAGCACATCACTGCGGTCGTAAAAGATGCTCTGCGTGCCGTTGCCATGGTGGTAGTCCACGTCCAGCACCGCCACACGCTGGGCGCCCTGGTTTCGTAGGGTCTGTGCGGCCACGGCGGCGTTGTTCAAAAAGCAATAGCCGCCCATGAAGTCCGGGCCCGCATGGTGTCCTGGCGGCCGTGTGCAGCAAAACGCGGCACGCGTGCCTTGCGCTACGCGAGCCGCTGCGCTGGCTGCCGCATCTGCCCCGGCCTTGGCTGCGGCCCAGGTGCCTGCCGCCATGGGGGTGCCGTTGTCCATCGAATACAGACCGAGGCGCGCTACGAAGTTGTCGGGCTCCACATCGCTGCGCAGCGTGCGCACTGGCCACACCGATGGAAAGGGTTGTACTGCAGCGTTGCCGGGGTCCAGCGCCAGCCATTGTTGCCACGCGGTCTGCAGAAAGGCCAGGTAGCGCGGCGCATGCAACTGTTCCAGCACGGCACTGCAGTCCACATCAGGAGCCGCCATGGTGTGGCCGCGTGCGCGCAGGGCTTCCTCCACATAGTCCACCCGTGCGGGCTTTTCAAAACACGGCACACGTTCGCCCCGGAAGAATTCGTGGACGGGCGCATGCCCCTGGTGCAAGGGATTGTGGAAGGTGATCATGGATGCTGCGTTGCAGGTACGAGGGACAAATGTAGCGCGCCAGCCCCCCGCAAAGCTCCATCACCGATCCCTACGACGGTTTTGCGGGCTGCAGGGCCTCTCGGACCGGAAAAGAAAAAATCCCTGCAGGTCAAGAACCTGCAGGGATTTTCAAATTGGTGGGTGATACATGGATCGAACATGTGACCCCTGCCGTGTGAAGGCAGTGCTCTACCGCTGAGCTAATCACCCGTCGCAAGCACCTTGGAGAAAGATACCGCTGCGAAAAGTCTGGCAGCAACATGGTGGGTGATACATGGATCGAACATGTGACCCCTGCCGTGTGAAGGCAGTGCTCTACCGCTGAGCTAATCACCCTTGTCGCTGCGACAGCCCTCTATTATGGCACAGCTTTTCAGGCCGATTGGAGAGTCCTCCAAATTGTTTTGCCACCGCTGGCCTTGTCGATCTGCGTGAGCACCTCGGCATGCGCCGCCTGCTCCTGCTCGCTCGCCCGCAGCACGGGCAGCGCAAGGCCACGCAAATCGATGGAAGCCACCTTCACACCGTCAGCACTGTCATGGCCATCATCGGCGATCAGCAAGGCATCCTGCCCGCGCGTGAGGTTGATGTACACATCGGCCAGCAACTCGGCATCAAGCAAGGCGCCGTGCAGCGTACGGCCCGAGTTGTCCACGCCCAGGCGGTCGCACAGGGCGTCCAGCGAATTGCGCTTTCCCGGGTACATCTCCTTGGCCATGGCCAGCGTGTCGGTCACGCTCTGCACATAGGTGCCAAACGCCGGGCGCCCCACCAGCTCCAGCTCCTTGTTGAGGAAGCCCACGTCAAACGCTGCGTTATGGATGATGATCTCGGCGCCCTGCAGGTACTGCAGGATGTCATCCACCACATCCGCAAACTTGGGCTTGTCCTTCAGAAACTCGTTGCTGATGCCGTGCACCTTCAGCGCGTCCTCGTGGCTGTCGCGGCCCGGGTTGAAGTAAAGGTGCAGGTTGTTGCCGGTCAGCTTGCGGTTGAGCAGCTCCACACAACCCAGTTCAATGATGCGGTCGCCCCCCTCGGCCGAAAGGCCGGTGGTCTCCGTGTCCAGAACAATTTGCCGGGACATCAGTGGTTTTCCTTGGCGTGGTTGATCGTGTACTTCGGAATTTCGACGACCAGATCGGTCTGCGCCAGGATGGCCTGGCACGACAGGCGTGACTGCGGCTCCAGGCCCCAGGCGCGGTCCAGCAGGTCTTCTTCCTCTTCTTCTGCCGCATTCAGCGAATTCAGCCCCTGGCGCACGATGACGTGGCAGGTGGTGCAGGCACAGCTCATGTCGCAGGCGTGCTCGATGTTGATGTGGTTGTCCAGCAGCGCTTCGCAGATCGAGGTGCCTGCGGGCGCCGTAATCTCAGTGCCAGCGGGGCAGTATTCGGGATGGGGAAGGATCTTGATGACAGGCATGGGGTGGTCTTTTTCTTGTTCAGAGGGATGCGCTGGCTCGTATCACAGGCTCGCGACGTTCTTGCCGGCCAGGGCCTGCTGGATACCGCGGTTCATGCGCTGGGCTGCAAACGCCTCGGTGCCCTTGGCCAGGGCTTCCGTGGCGGCCTCGATGGCCGCGGCATCGTCGGCGTCGCGCTGGTGGCGCAAGGCCACCATCAGGGCGTCGATGGCAGCCCGCTCCTTGGGGCTGAGCACGTCGCCATCCGCGTCGAGCGCGCTTTGCGTGGCAATCAGCATGCGGTCGGCGTCCACGCGGGCCTCGACCACGGCACGGGCTTTCATGTCCTGCGCGGCCGTGGCAAAGCCATCCTGCAGCATGCGCGCGATCTGGTCGTCCGTGAGGCCGTACGATGGTTTCACGTCAATGCGGGCCTCCACCCCACTGCCCTGCTCTTTCGCGGCCACGCTCAGCAGGCCATCGGCATCGACGGTGAAGGTCACACGGATGCGCGCAGCGCCTGCCGCCATCGGGGGAATACCGCGCAACTCAAAGCGCGCCAGGCTGCGGCAGTCCTGCACCAGGTCACGCTCGCCTTGGACCACATGGATGGCCAGCGCGGTCTGTCCATCCTTGTAGGTCGTGAAGTCCTGCGCCTTGGCGGTAGGTATGGTCTCGTTGCGCGCAACAATGCGCTCCACCAACCCGCCCATGGTTTCGATGCCCAGGGACAGCGGAATCACGTCCAGCAGCAGCAGGTCGCCTGCCGTGTTGTTACCGGCCAGCTGGTTGGCCTGGATGGCGGCACCCAGCGCGACCACTTCGTCGGGATTCAGGTTGGTCAGTGGCTCCTTGCCAAAGAACTCCGCCACGGCCCGCTGCACCTGCGGCATGCGGGTGGAGCCGCCCACCATGACCACACCCTGCACTTCATCGCGCGCCAGATGCGCATCGCGAAGGGCCCGGCGCACAGCCGCCATGGAGCGGGCGGTCAAATCGGCCGTCACCGCGTCAAAATCCAACCGTTTGACGTCAAATTGCACAGAAGCGCTAGACAGCTCTGCCTTGAATGCTACCAAATCAGTAGCAGTCAAGGCCTCCTTGCAGGCGCGCGCCGCCATGCGCACGGCCGACTTGTCGGCTGGTGTGACCGCCTGTTGCCCCACCTGCTGCAGAACCCAGTCCGCCAGCGCCGCGTCGTAGTCGTCGCCTCCGAGGGCAGAGTCGCCGCCCGTGGCAATCACCTCGAACACGCCCTGCGTCAGGCGCAGGACGGAAATATCAAACGTACCCCCACCCAGGTCATAGACGGCGTAGACGCCCTCGCTGGCGTTGTCCAGGCCATAGGCAATCGCCGCCGCAGTGGGCTCGTTGATCAGGCGCAGCAGGTTGATGCCAGCGAGCTTGGCCGCATCCTTGGTGGCCTGGCGCTGGGCGTCGTCGAAGTACGCAGGCACGGTGATCACTGCGCCATACAGATCATCATTGAAGGTGTCTTCGGCGCGGTAGCGCAGCGTGGCCAGAATCTCGGCACTGATCTCGACGGGCGACTTGTTGCCATCCACCGTGGACAGGCTGACCATACCGCCCTCGCCGCCATCAGCAGCAGCCACGAAGTCGTATGGCAGCTTGCCCGCTTCCGCCACGTCCTTGAGGCCACGCCCCATGAAGCGTTTGGCCGAGGCGATGGTGTTGCGTGCATCCTGGGCCTGCGCCGCCACGGCGTCATATCCGATCTGGCGACCGCCGTTGGCCAGGTAGCGCACCACCGAGGGCAGCAGCACCCTGCCCTGTGCATCGGGCAGGCATTCGGACACACCATTGCGCACAGCGGCAACCAGAGAATGGGTGGTGCCCAGGTCAATGCCCACCGCGATGCGCCGCTGGTGCGGGTCGGGGGACTGGCCGGGTTCGGAGATCTGCAAAAGCGCCATGAAATTTCGGGTCTCAACGTGGTGGGGGACGCCATCACCTCAGCAAGCGACAGGGGCCCCAGGGGGAAAGCAAAACCGCTCTATTGTCCCAGTTGCTCTCGGCGACGTTCTACGTCGTCCGCAAATCGCGCAATGAACATGAGGGCTCTGACCTGGCGGGCCGCGCCCGCATAGTCCTGCTGCTGGTCGATGAGTTGCTCGCACTGCGACAGAGCGGCACGCCGGGCTTGTTCCACCTCATCGTCCAGTGCGTCCAGCTCGCTGTCTGCGCGGGCATCTTCCAGTGCCTCGCGCCATTCCATCTGCTGCATCAAAAATGCAGCGGGCATGGCGGTGTTGTCTTCGGCACGGATAGGCGCTCCGTGCAGTTCGCACAGATAGGCCGCCCGGCGCATGGGGTCCTTCAGGCGTTGGTAAGCTTCGTTGATGCGCACGGACCACTGCATCGCTACGCGCTGCGCCGCAGCGCCTTGCGCAGCAAACTTGTCGGGGTGGGCTTCGCGCTGCAGTTCCTTCCAGCGCGCGTCGATGGCGCTGCGTTCTTGTGCAAAGCGGCAAGCCAGGCCAAACAGTTCGAAGTCGTCAGATTGCAGATTCATGCGCAAGGGGGCGTGAAGAAAATCCAAGAAAAAACCGCCAGCACAGAGCGCGTTGGCGGTTTGGCGTTACATCAGCTGAAGACGTTCAGACGCGGAAGCTCTCCCCGCAACCGCAGCGATCACGCTCGTTGGGGTTGTTGAACTTGAAGCCTTCGTTCAGCCCCTCACGGACAAAGTCCAGCTCGGTGCCATCGATGTAGGCCAGGCTCTTGGGGTCGATCAGCACCTTGACACCGTGGTTCTCGAACACGATGTCCTCGGGCTCGCTCGCGTCCACATACTCCAGCTTGTAGGCAAGCCCCGAGCAGCCGGTCGTCTTGACCCCCAGACGCACGCCCAGCCCCTTGCCACGGCGGGCAAGGTAGCGGTTGACGTGCCGGGCTGCAGCTTCTGTCAGCGTAATGGCCATGTCTCTCGATCTATCTGTCAAACAATCAGGCGGCAGAGGCCGTGGCGGCGTGCTTGGTCTTGTAGTCCAGCACGGCAGCCTTGATCGCATCTTCGGCCAGGATGGAACAGTGGATCTTGACGGGCGGCAAGGCCAACTCTTCAGCGATCTCGCTGTTCTTGAGCGCCGCGGCTTCGTCCAGCGTCTTGCCCTTGACCCACTCGGTCACCAGCGACGACGAAGCAATGGCCGAGCCGCAGCCGTAGGTCTTGAAGCGGGCGTCTTCGATCACGCCGGTTTCAGGGTTCACCTTGATCTGCAGCTTCATCACGTCGCCGCAGGCAGGCGCGCCCACCATACCGGTGCCCACCGAATCGTCACCCTTGTCGAACGAACCCACGTTGCGGGGGTTCTCGTAATGGTCAACCACTTTGTCTGAATAAGCCATGATGTGTACCTCTTCAATACGTCCAGAATTTGCGCGGAATCAGTGAGCAGCCCACTGGATGGTGCTGATGTCGATGCCGTCCTTGTACATCTCCCACAGCGGGCTCAGTTCGCGCAGGCGGGCCACGTTCTCGCGAATGGTGGAGATGGCGTAGTCGATCTCTTCTTCGGTCGTGAAACGGCCGATGGTCATGCGCAGACTGCTGTGGGCCAGCTCGTCACTGCGGCCCAAAGCGCGCAGCACATAGCTCGGTTCCAGGCTGGCAGAAGTGCAGGCCGAGCCCGACGACACCGCCAGGCCCTTGATTCCCATGATGAGCGATTCGCCTTCGACGAAGTTGAAGCTCATGTTCAGGTTCTGCGGCACACGGCGCTCCAGGCTGCCGTTGATATAGACCTGTTCGATGTCCTTGAGGCCGTCGAGCAACCGCTGCTGCAAGGCCTTCGCCTTGGCATTGCTCTCTGTCATTTCTTCCTTGGCAATGCGGAAGGCCTCGCCCATGCCCACGATCTGGTGCGTGGGCAAGGTGCCCGAACGCATGCCGCGCTCATGGCCACCACCGTGCATCTGTGCTTCCAGGCGCACGCGGGGCTTGCGGCGCACGTACAGCGCACCGATGCCTTTGGGGCCGTAGGTCTTGTGGGCGGTCATGCTCATCAGGTCGATGGGCAGCACGTTCATGTCGATCTCGACACGGCCCGTCGCCTGGGCGGCGTCCACATGCAGCAGGATGCCCTTCTCACGGCACAGGGCGCCAATGGCGGGGATGTCCTGGATCACACCGATTTCGTTGTTCACGAAGAGGACGCTGATCAGCACGGTGTCTGGACGGATGGCAGCCTTCAGGGCATCCATGTTGACCAAGCCGTCTTCCTGCACGTCCAGATAGGTGGCTTCAAAGCCTTGGCGCTCCAGCTCGCGCATGGTGTCCAGCACGGCCTTGTGCTCGGTCTTGAGCGTGATGAGGTGTTTGCCCTTGCCTTTGTAGAAATGCGCAGCGCCCTTCAAGGCCAGGTTGATGGACTCGGTCGCACCACTGGTCCAGACGATTTCGCGGGGGTCGGCACCAATCAGGTCGGCCACTTGCACACGCGCTTTTTCCACCGCCTCTTCGGCCTCCCAGCCCCATGCGTGGCTGCGCGACGCCGGGTTGCCAAAGTGCTCACGCAACCAGGGAATCATAGCGTCCACCACGCGGGGGTCTACCGGGGTCGTGGCGCCATAGTCGAGATAGATGGGAAAGTGCGGGGTCATGTCCATGGCTGGCTCAGTAAAAGGTTCTGGCTGGCAAACAGAAGAGGCAGAACAAACAAGAAAACGATGACGAAACGGTCAGGGCAGCGCCGACCCCAGGGTCAGCACGGCGCACCAAGCATCAGGATTTGGCGAAGACGTTACCCAGCGCAAACACCGAGTTCGGGGCATTCACGCGAATGGGCTTGACCACCGGGGTGGTGGAGATGGCGCGGCGCACCACGGGCTTGTCCTCGATCTGCACGCCCTTGGCGAGCTGCTCGTCCACCAGCTTTTGCAGAGTGACGGAATCCAGAAATTCGACCATGCGCTGGTTCAGCGAGGCCCACAGCTCGTGCGTCATGCAACGGCCGGCTTCACCCAGGCAGTTTTCCTTGCCACCACACTGCGTGGCGTCGATGGGTTCATCGACCGAAACGATGATGTCGGCCACCGTGATGTCGCCTGCCTTGCGGGCCAGCGTATAACCGCCGCCGGGGCCACGGGTGGATTCCACCAGTTCATGGCGGCGCAGCTTGCCAAAGAGTTGCTCCAGGTACGACAGCGAAATCTGCTGACGCTGGCTGATGGCAGCCAGCGTGACGGGGCCGTTGTTCTGGCGCAGGGCCAGGTCAATCATGGCGGTGACCGCAAA
This sequence comes from Acidovorax delafieldii, assembly GCF_007993815.1. Lineage (GTDB taxonomy): Bacteria > Pseudomonadota > Gammaproteobacteria > Burkholderiales > Burkholderiaceae_C > Acidovorax > Acidovorax delafieldii. Next base: position 127,242 of record NZ_VJWE01000012.1, on the reverse strand, counting down.
ACGGCCTTTGGTTGTGAGACGCATCGCAAGCTCCTTGTGCTAAGGCTTGTTCGTTGAAGAAACCGCCTGCGCTGACTGTTTGCCAGCGAGGCACCGTCTCCGCCCCTTACTCCGCCCAGTCACCTGCTGCGGAGCCCTTCATCGTTGGGCTGTTTTGTTGAGTGTTTTGTGCGAGTATAGCACAAATCCCTATTGATTCTGTCGGGTTAAAAAACCAAATAGTTATTAATCGACTCAATAGTATTTTCTCATCGCATTCCCAATCGCAATCCCTTTTACAAGGCCACGGAATCCCTGCCGTGCGCACCAAAGGCCTGGTCCTTGAGACGCGTGAGCTGGTCGCGCACCCGGGCCGCCTGCTCGAACTCCAGATTGCGAGCATGTTCCAGCATGAGCTTTTCCAGGCGCTTGATCTCGCGTGCCACGTCTTTCTCGGACATGTCCTCCACCTGCGCCCGCTGCAACGCTTCCTGCTCCAAACGTTCGGCGTCCTTGCCGGCTTTTTCGCTGTACACGCCGTCAATCAGGTCTCTTACCCGCTTGACAATGCTGCGCGGCGTGATCCCGTTAGCCTCGTTGTATGCGATCTGCTTGATGCGCCGGCGTTCCGTCTCACCCATGGCTTTTTTCATGGAGTCGGTGATGCGGTCGGCGTAAAGGATGGCATGGCCGTTCAAGTTGCGCGCTGCACGGCCAATGGTCTGTATCAGGCTGCGCTCGGCGCGCAAGAAGCCTTCCTTGTCCGCATCGAGGATCGCCACGAGCGACACCTCAGGAATGTCCAGCCCCTCGCGCAGCAGGTTGATGCCCACCAGCACGTCAAAAGCCCCCAGGCGCAGGTCGCGGATGATCTCCACCCGCTCCACGGTGTCCACATCGCTGTGCAGGTAGCGCACCTTGACACCGTTGTCGGTGAGATAGTCGGTCAACTGCTCGGCCATGCGCTTGGTCAGCGTGGTAATGAGTACGCGCTCATGCTTTTCTACACGAATGCGTATTTCTTGTAGCACATCATCCACCTGATGGGTGGCGGGGCGTACCTCCACCACCGGGTCCACCAAGCCCGTGGGGCGCACTACCTGATCCACCACCTGGCCTGCATGGGTCTTTTCGTAGTCGGCAGGCGTGGCCGATACAAAGATCACCTGCCGCATGCGTTGCTCAAACTCCTCGAACTTGAGCGGTCGGTTGTCCAGGGCCGAAGGCAGGCGAAAACCATATTCGACCAGCGTGGTCTTGCGCGAGCGGTCGCCGCTGTACATCGCGTTGAGCTGGCCGATCATCTGGTGGCTTTCGTCCAGAAACATGATCGCGTCCTTGGGCATGTAGTCGGTCAGCGTGCTGGGCGGATCGCCTGGCGCCGCGCCCGACAGGTGGCGCGTGTAGTTCTCGATGCCTTTGCAGTGGCCCACTTCGCTCAGCATTTCCAGATCAAATCGCGTGCGCTGCTCCAGCCGCTGCGCTTCGACCAGCTTGCCGTCAGCCACCAGCTGCTGCAGGCGTTCGGCCAGTTCCAGCTTGATGGTCTCGACCGCCGCCAGCACCTTGTCGCGCGGCGTCACGTAGTGGCTGCTGGGGTACACGGTAAAACGCGGGATCTTCTGCTTGACGCGGCCCGTGAGCGGGTCGAACAGCTGCAGGCTCTCAATCTCGTCGTCAAACAGCTCAATGCGAATCGCCAGCTCGGAGTGTTCGGCCGGGAACACATCGATGGTGTCGCCCCGCACACGGAACTTGCCCCGCGAAAAGTCCGCCTCGTTGCGCTGGTACTGCATGCGGATCAACTGGGCGATCACGTCCCGCTGCCCCAGCTTGTCTCCCACCCGCAGCGTCATCACCATGCGGTGATAGCTCTCGGGCTCGCCAATGCCGTAGATGGCCGACACGGTGGCCACGATCACCACATCGCGCCGCTCCATCAGGCTCTTGGTGCAAGACAGCCGCATCTGCTCGATGTGCTCGTTGATCGCGCTGTCCTTCTCGATGAACAGGTCGCGCTGCGGCACGTAGGCCTCGGGTTGGTAGTAGTCGTAGTAGCTGACGAAATATTCCACGGCGTTCTTGGGAAAGAACTCGCGGAACTCGCTGTACAGCTGCGCGGCCAGTGTCTTGTTGGGCGCAAAGATGATGGCCGGGCGTCCCATGCGCGCGATCACGTTGGCCATGGTGAAGGTCTTACCCGATCCCGTCACACCCAGCAGCGTCTGGAAGGTTTCCCCATCATTCAGTCCCTCCACCAGCTTATTGATGGCCTCGGGCTGGTCGCCTGCCGGTGGATACGGCTGGAACAGTTCAAACGGGGAGTCGGGGAAGCGGACGAATTCGCCGTCTTGCTTTTCAGTTATGACTTCTGTGATATCCGGCATGGGGGCGGTCAACGGGTGGTGAAGGCGGGCCGTTAAAATCGGCCGAACCCGGCACAGTACACCACGCCCGGATTCTTCGCTACTGACAACCTTTCAAGGATTTTCATGTCTCTGTTCACCGCCGTCGAAATGGCCCCCCGCGACCCCATCCTGGGCCTCAACGAGCAATTCAACGCCGACACCAACCCCAACAAGGTCAACCTGGGCGTCGGCGTTTATTTCGACGACAACGGCAAGCTGCCCCTGCTGCAATGTGTGCAGGCCGCAGAAAAGACCATGATGTCCACCCCCACGGCCCGTGGCTACCTGCCCATCGACGGCATCGTGGCGTACGACAACGCCGTCAAGAGCCTGGTGTTCGGCGCTGAGAGCGAACCCGTGAAGTCTGGCCGCGTAGCCACCGTGCAGGCCATCGGCGGCACCGGCGGCCTCAAGATCGGTGCCGACTTCCTGAAGAAGGTCAGCCCCAACGCCAAGGTGCTGATCTCCGACCCCAGCTGGGAAAACCACCGCGCGCTGTTCACCAACGCCGGTTTTGAAGTGGACACCTACGCCTACTACGACGCTGAAAAGCGCGGCGTGAACTTCGAAGGTTTCCTGGCCAGCCTGAATGCAGCCGCCCCCGGCACTATCGTCGTGCTGCACGCCTGCTGCCACAACCCCACCGGCTACGACATCACCGCCGCGCAGTGGGACCAGGTCATCGCCGTCGTCAAGGCCAAGGGCCTGACGCCCTTCCTGGACATGGCCTACCAGGGCTTTGGCCACGGCATCGCCGAAGACGGCGCCGTGATCGGCAAGTTTGTGGCTGCCGGCCTGAACTTCTTTGTGTCCACATCTTTCAGCAAGAGCTTCAGCCTGTACGGCGAACGCGTGGGCGGCCTGTCGGTGCTGTGCGCCGACAAGGAAGAAGCCGGCCGCGTGCTGAGCCAACTGAAGATCGTGATTCGCACCAACTACTCCAACCCACCCATCCACGGTGGCGCAGTGGTGGCCGCCGTGCTGAACAACCCCGAGCTGCGCGCCATGTGGGAACAAGAACTGGCCGAAATGCGCGTGCGCATCAAGGCCATGCGCCAAAAGCTGGTGGACGGCCTCAAGGCTGCGGGAGTGAAGCAGGACATGTCCTTCATCACCACCCAGATCGGCATGTTCAGCTACTCCGGCCTGTCCAAGGACCAGATGGTTCGCCTGCGCAACGAGTTCGGCGTGTACGGTACCGACACCGGCCGCATGTGCGTCGCGGCCCTGAACAGCAAGAACATCGACTACGTCTGCCAGGCCATTGCAAAGGTCGTCTGAGCACGATGAGGAAGCGGCGCTCGCGCGCCGCTTTGTGAGCGAAACGCTCCAGAACCCGCACAACGCGGCCCTTCTGGAGCGTTTGCCGTTTCTGGGCCTGCCCGACGCGTGGCTGGTGGCGGGCTGCCTGTTCCAGACGGTGTGGAACCTGCACTCTGGCCTGGAGCCCACCGCGAACATCAAGGACTACGACCTGTTCTACTTCGACGGCAACGACTTGTCCGAATCGGCGGAGCAACAGGTGCAAGCCCGCGCCACCGCCCTCTTCGCCGACCTGCCCATCACCGTCGAAGCCAAGAACCAGGCCCGCGTGCACCTCTGGTACGAGCGCTGGTTTGGTTACCCGTATGCGCCGCTGCAGTCCGCCCGCAACGGGATCGAGCGTTTTCTGGTGCCCTGCACCTGCGTGGGCCTGCAACCTGCCATCACCCCCGGCGTTGCTCAGCCCACGCTGTACGCGCCGTACGGACTGGAAGAGCTGTACGCAGGACTTCTCAAACCCAACCCCGCCTGCCCGCACCTGCCGTTGTTTGAGGCCAAGGCGCAAAGCTATCGCGAACGCTGGCCGTGGCTGACGATCCAGGCCGCAGGTCGCGCGGCGACCTGAAGACCGCCCCACCGCTGCGACGCGGCGATTTCAGGCGTTTTTGGCCTCAAGTGCTAGATGTACATGCACCAATAGCTATCAAAAAAGAAGCATTCAATCCGCTTCAGAAAGCATCCATCAGCCCCACAGCACCGACCGCATCGAGATCGATGCCGACTGATAGCCCGTGTTGAAAAAGCGGGGCATCTCGCTGGGCAGCACGGCTCCCGCTGCGTAAAGCAGCGGCAGGTAGTGCTCGTAAGTGGGGTGCGCCTGCTGGGCCACGGCGCCCAGGTTCTGGAAGTCCTGCAAGGCGCCCAGCTGGCCCTTCTTGATCTGCTCCTGCACCACGGTGTCGAACTCCGTGGCCCAGTCGTAGGCTTCGTTGGCAGCCGAGCCACGGCGGGATGCGCGCAGGTTGTGCACGATGTTGCCGCTGCCCACGATCAGCACGCCCCGCTCGCGCAGGGCCTTGAGCTGCTGGCCCAGCGCATAGTGCTCGGCCGGTGCTCGGCTGTAGTCCATGCTGAGCTGCATCACCGGGATACGCGCCTGGGGAAACATGGGCTTGAGCACCGACCAGGTGCCGTGGTCCAGCCCCCACTCGCCCTCGTCCACGCCGAGGGCGGCGCCCGTGGCAGGAGATTTCAGCTCCCTGGCCAGGCTGCGCGCCACGGCCGGTGCGCCCGGCACGGGGTACTGCTGGTCGAACAGCGCCTGGGGGAAGCCGCCAAAGTCGTGGATGGTTTTGGGGTTGGCCATGCCGGTGAGCTGCCAGCCACCACGCGTGAGCCAGTGGGCCGACACACACAGGATGAGCTGCGGCTGCACCGCCCGCGCCATCAGTTCCGTACCCATGGCCTGCCAGCTGCGGCGCCAGGCGTTGTCCTCGATGGCATTCATGGGGCTGCCATGGCCCACAAACAGCACGGGCATGCGGGGCGAGGGCTTGAGCGCCTGCAGCGCGGTCGCCGTGGCGGCACTGCTCAAAGACGAGGTCATGAAAGCTCCCGGAAAGGCGGCCAGGCCCGTGAGGGCGGCCAAAGAGGTTCTGCGTTGCATGGGTCAGGGAGCGTAACAAATTATGTATAACGCAGGGAGTGAGCCCGCGCGCCCTGCGAAGTTCCAGCGCCACACCTTCCATTCAAAACCACAACACCGAGACAACCCTGAGCCCATGACCACCGCCCTGCCCCAGCCCCTGCGCAATGTCCGCGTCCTGAGCCTCGCGCTGAACCTGCCCGGCCCTGCCGCCCTGATGCGCTGCGCCCGCATGGGAGCCCAATGCTCCAAGCTCGAACCGCCTCCAGCCCCCGGCTACCCCAGTGCCGACCCCATGGGCATCTACAGCCCGGCGGCCTATGCCACGTTGCACCAGGGCGTGCGCGTGGTGCATGCCCACCTCAAGACGACCGAAGGCCAGGCCACGCTGCATGCAGAGCTGGCAAGCACCGATGTGCTGATCACCTCGTTCCGTCCGTCGGCCCTGGCCAAGCTGGGCCTCTCCTGGGAGGCGCTTCAATCAAAATATCCACGCCTTTCGCTGGTACGCATCGTGGGCGCGGCGGCCGAGCGGGCCGAGGAGCCCGGCCATGACCTCACCTACCTGGCTGATGCGGGCCTGGTGACCGGCACCGAGATGCCACCCACCCTGTACGCCGACATGGGCGGCGCCCTGATGGCCAGCGAAGCCGTGCTGCAGGCCCTGCTGGAGCGCGCCCACACAGGCAACGGCGTGTGCATCGAAGTCGCCCTGGCCGACGCCGCCGCCTGGCTGGCCCAGCCGCGCGACTGGGGCCTGACCACCCCCGAGGGCGACGTGGGAGGCAACCACGCAGGCTACCGCATCTACCCCTGCGCCGACGGCCGCGTGGCCGTGGCCGCGTTGGAACCCCACTTCGCCGCCAGCCTGTGTGCTGCCGCAGGCTTGCCCGCCACGGGCGACCCGCAGGTGCTGCGCGCCCCCGCCACCCACGCGGCCGTGGCGGCGTTCTTGCGCACACAGACCCGCGCGCAGCTTGATGCTTTGGCGGTGGCGCAAGACATTCCTTTGCAAACCCTGGCCTGAAAGCACTTCCTGACCGATGCAGAAACAAGGCACCGTCGTCCGCTGGGACGCCAGCCGCGCCTTCGGCTTTATCCGCAGCCCTGACACGTCCGCCGATGTGTTCTTTCATGTGCGGGACTACCGGGGCACGACCCCGCCCCGCGAAGGGCTCGCCGTGGTGTACGAGGAGATTCATGTCGGCGGAAAAGGGCCCCGGGCCATGGCGGTGTTGCCCACTGCACACGCGGGTGGCGCGTTCCAGCCCCGCAGCACGGCACCGACGCCGCCGCCCCCTGCGCACCCAGCGCGGCGCGCGCCGGCGCAACGGGCGGGGCAACCTCAAGCCCCCAGGCGCAGGCGCCCTGTGGCGGCCATCGAACCGACCACTCCCACCGGATCGGCGCTGATACGGCTACTCATGCTCGGCTGGGCGGGGCTGCTGGGCTGGGGCCTCTGGGCAGGAAGACTGCCGTGGTGGGTGCTGGGCGCGGCGGTCGCCGTCAACCTCCTGACCTTTCTGGTCTACGCCATCGACAAAAGCGCCGCGCAAAACGGCCGGTGGCGCACCAAGGAAAGCCACCTGCACCTGCTGAGCCTTGCAGGCGGCTGGCCCGGCGCATGGTGGGCCCAGCAGTGGCTGCGGCACAAATCCCGCAAGGCGGAGTTTCGCGCGGTGTATTGGGCGACGGTGGTGCTGCATTGCGCGGCGCTGGGGGCCTGGCTGGGTGGATGGCTGGGCTAGCAGATGCGGTCAAAAACTAACAAATTGATAGCAATCAACCCATGAAGCACTAGCGCATCAAGCGCTTTTGGCACATATTCTTGTGACCCAGCCCCCGGCAATGCAAAGCGGGCTGACGCACAGATGGCCCGCTGGCCTACACAGCGCGCCAGGAGGCCCGGTTTCAATCCCAAAGGTCTGAAACACTTCGGGAGATGCCCATGAAACCCCTCGTCCTTGATTCCACCATGACCACCATGGGCGGCGTTTTCTACCCCACCGGCCAGGTGTTTGCGCTGTTCCCCGACGAGGACTGCGCGCGCCAGGCCGCACTCGCATTGCAGGCAGCAGGCCATCAGGGCGATGTCGCCTACGCCAGCCCCGAAGTCATCCTGCAAGAAATTGTGCATACCCTGGGCACTGCAGATGCACCGCTGCCATCTGTGGGCGCCGAAGGCGACATGGTGCGGCGCATTGCCGACCTGGCGGGCTCCGGCCACCACGGCATTCTGATCGCAGTGAACGACAAGGACGACACCGACACGCTGGTGGCAGCCATTGCCCCCGAAGGCGCGGTCACGGCGTTCTATTACCGCACCTTCATCATCGAAGACCTGATCTCGCAGCCCGCAGACGATGGCCCGCAGTCCGTGCTGGTGGGCACCCACGCTGCGGCGCCGTAAACACCGGCTTCTGCCAGGCTGGGCAACACCTGGGCGGAGCCAGCGATAGCCCGCCGCGCGCAGGTTCAGGTGCGGGTGCGCATCGGCATGGCGGCCATTCCCCGCAGGCACAAGGGGTTGCCAAACTTTGCATGCGCTGGCAAGTTGATCTCTATATAGTGGGTCGGAAGCACCGCACCGCCGAATCAGCCACCCGTTCCAGGACAACCCTGGACCGCAGGCATTGACGGAGCATGCGGACACACTGATGAGGGCGCGCCGGATGGGGCCACCAGGCATCACTGGCGCAAGCAGCTTGGCACGAGGCGAGGGAGCCATCCATGGATGTATTGCAGCCGGTCGAGCGAAGGCCTGTGCCGTTGACGTTGCGGGTGACCTGGCCTTTCATCACCATGGTGTTGCTGCTGGCGGTGTGCGCCACGGCCAGCCTGCATGTTTTGTCCTCGGTGCGTGCCTTCGTTGCAGGCGAAAGCCTATGGACCAAAGGCCAGAAGGATGCCATCTATTTTCTGAACCAGTACGCCATCACCGGCTCCCCCCAGGCCTTTGAAGGGTTCACCCGCGCCATGGAGATCCCGCTGGGCGACCGGGCGGCACGGCTGGCCCTGGAGCCAGGCCAGGTGCAGACGGATGTGGCGCGCGACGGCTTTCTGCGCGGTGGTAACCACCCCGATGACATTGACGGCCTGATCTGGCTGCTGCGCTACTTTGACGGCTTTGATCTGGTGAAGAAGCCGGTAGACCAATGGCTGGTGGGCGACGAGTACATCCGTGCGCTGCGCGAGCTGTCGCACGAGATCCACCAGCGCAACACCGCCGGCACGGCGGACGCCACCACCCGCGAACGGTGGCAGAACACCATCCGCGACATCAACGCGGGCGTGACCCCGGCGGCCCGGAACTTCAGCGAGGCCCTGGGCGAAAGCTCGCGCCACATCGTGCTCCTGCTGATGTGGACCAACATGGGCATGGCCCTGGTGCTGATTCTTCTGACCCTGTGGCACACGCACAAGTTGCTGGCCCAGCGCCAGAACGCGGAGCGCGCCCTGGAGGTCGAGCGGGAACAGGCGCGCACCACGCTGGCCGCCATTGGCGATGCCGTGGTGACGACCAACATCCACGGCGAGGTCACCTACATGAATCCTGCCGCAGAAACCTTGCTGGCCCGCCCGGCCGCCCAGGCCACCGGGCAACCTCTGGCGCAGTTGCTGGTCTTCGAAGGTGATGCACCACCCCTGTCGGCCGACGCCCTGGTGCAGACGCTGCTGCGCAGCGATGGTGCCGCCAAGGGCAACATCCACCGCACCCTGGTGCGACCGGACCAGAGCATCGTTCCGGTGAGGCTGGTGGGCTCTCCCATCCGGCACCGGGGTGTGCTGACCGGGGCGGTGCTGGCGCTGCACGACGTCACGCGCGAGCAGAACTATGTAGAGCAGCTCTCGTGGCAGGCCAGCCATGATGCGCTGACGGGCCTGGTGAACCGCCGCGAGTTCGAGCACCGGCTTGAAGCCCTGCTCAGCCACCCGCGCCAGCCGGGCCGTGAGGGCTCGCTGCTCTACGTGGACATGGACCAGTTCAAGCTCATCAACGACACCTGCGGCCACCAGGCCGGGGACGAGATGCTGCGGGAGGTCTGTCGCATGCTGCAAAGCCACCTGCGCGAAGGGGACACGCTGGCACGGCTGGGCGGCGACGAATTCGGCATCCTGCTCAAGGACTGCCCCGTTGGCCCCTCGGCGCGCATTGCAGAGCAATTGCGCCAGGCTGGCCAAGACCTGCGCCTGGCCTGGGAAGGCCAGCAGCTCAGCACAGGCCTATCCATCGGCATGGTGCAGCTCATCCCAGCGCTCACCTCCATCCAGGAGGCCATGCGCGTGGCCGACATGGCCTGCTACCGTGCCAAGGAAGGTGGGCGCAACAGGGTGTTCATCTACCAGCCCGAAGACATCGAGATGACCCGGCGCGAAGGCGACATGGACTGGGTGCGGCGCCTGCGCCTGGCGCTGGAGCACAACCGTTTCCAGCTGTACGCGCAGACCATCCGCGCGCTGCAAGGCACCGGTGATGAAGGCCTGCACATGGAGGTGCTGCTGCGCCTGCGCGAGGAGGAAAACGGCCAGCTGGTGGCGCCTGGCACCTTCATCCCGGCCGCCGAGCACTACGGGATGATGCCGTCCATCGACCGCTGGGTGATCCGCCACACACTGCAGGCGCTGGCGCAGCACCAGCGCACCCCGGGCGCCCAGCCGCTGCACACCTGCGCCATCAACCTCTCGGGCACCAGCCTGGGCGACGACAGCCTGCTCAAGTACATACGCACCACGCTCACCGAATCCGGGCTGGACCCCGCGCTGCTGTGCTTCGAGATCACCGAGACCAGCGCGATATCGCACCTGCCCAACGCGGTGCGACTGATGAAGGAGCTGCAGCAACTGGGCTGCCGGTTCGCGCTCGATGACTTCGGCGCGGGCATGTCGTCCTTCACCTACCTCAAGCACCTGCCGGTGAATTACCTCAAGATCGACGGCGCTTTCGTGAAAGACCTTCTGCAAGACCCCACCAACCGTGCCATGGTGGAAATGATCCACCGCATCGGCCATGTGATGGGCAAGCAGACGATTGCCGAGTTCGCCGAGTCCGACGCCACCGTGGATGCGTTGCGACTCATCGGCGTGAACTACGCCCAAGGCTATGCGGTGGCAAAGCCCGTGCCGCTGTCGGAATGCCTGGCGAGGGACTACACCACCGCCTGACCACCGCGCGGGCCTGGCGCGCCTGAGTCCCGCCACCCCGCCGATGCGGTTGGCGCGGCATGCCAGCCAACCGTTTCAGCCTGCAGATGCAATGGGCAGATGGACGCCCTGCCCGCCACGCAAGCACGCTGGCAGCGGACTATCGTGCTTTCTTGAACGGTTTGCCGCCAGCAGCCGGCTTGGCCGCGCCTCCTGTCACGCGCGGTGGCAGGCCCGTGTGCTGGGTCAGGATGCGGCCCTTCGTGGGCTGCTGCACCGTGCGCGACGCAGGTGCCACGGCGGGCTTGGCCCCTGTCGGGGTCGAGTTCTTGCGCCGCGCGCTCTGGTAACCACCGTCGGTGAGCGGCTGGAAGGTCGGGATCAGATGGTGCTTGCCGTTGCCGATCAGGTCCGCCCGGCCCATGGCCTTGAGCGCCTCGCGCAGCAGCGGCCAGTTGTTCGGGTCGTGGTAGCGCAGGAAGGCCTTGTGCAGGCGGCGGCGCTTTTCGCCGCGCACGATGTCCACAGACTCTTCATCCACATCGCGCATTTCGCGGCGCACGCGGGTCAGCGTGTTACGGCCAGAGTGGTACATGGCGGTGGCCGTGGCCATGGGGCTGGGGTAGAAGGTCTGCACCTGGTCGGCGCGGAAGCCGTTCTTCTTCAGCCAGATGGCGAGGTTCATCATGTCCTCGTCACTGGTGCCCGGGTGCGCAGCGATGAAGTACGGGATCAGGAACTGCTTCTTGCCCGCCTCTTCGCTGAACTTCTCGAACATCTGCTTGAACTTGTCATAGCTGCCGATGCCCGGCTTCATCATCTTGGTGAGCGGGCCCTGCTCGGTGTGCTCGGGCGCGATCTTGAGGTAGCCTCCCACGTGGTGCTGTACCAGCTCCTTCACGTACTCGGGCGATTTCACCGCCAGGTCGTAGCGCAGGCCCGATCCGATGAGTATCTTCTTGATGCCCTTGAGCGCGCGGCCACGGCGGTAGATCTTGATCAGCGGGCCGTGGTCGGTGGTGAGGTTCTGGCAGATGCCGGGGTACACGCAGCTTGGCTTGCGGCAGGCGGCCTCGATCTCGGGGCTGCGGCAGCCCAGGCGGTACATGTTGGCCGTGGGGCCACCCAGGTCGCTGATGGTGCCTGTGAAGCCCTTGACCTTGTCGCGGATGTCCTCGATCTCCTGGATGATCGAATCTTCCGATCGGCTCTGGATGATGCGGCCTTCGTGCTCGGTGATGGAGCAGAAGGTGCAGCCGCCAAAGCAGCCGCGCATGATGTTGATGGAGAACCGGATCATCTCCCACGCGGGGATCTTGGTCGCGCCGTCATGACTGCCGTTTTCGTCGGCGTAGCTGGGGTGCGGGCCACGCGCGTAAGGCAGGTCGAACACGTAGTCCATCTCAGCCGTGGTCAGCGGGATGGGGGGCGGGTTGATCCACACATCGCGCGCCGTCACACCCTCGCCGTGGGCCTGCACCAATGCACGCGCGTTGCCAGGGTTGGTCTCCAAGTGCAGCACGCGGTTGGCGTGGGCGTAGAGCACGGGGTCGCTTTTCACCTGCTCGTAGCTGGGCAGGCGGATCACGCTCTTCTCGCGCGGGGGCACCTTGAGCTTGGCCTTGAGCGCCGGATTGGCAACGAACTGGATCGGCTGAATGGCAGGGTTGGGGCTGTTTTGGCCGGTAGCGCTGGTGTTATTTGCGGTGCCCGCTACAGAATCAGTAGCATTCCCATCTTCTTTGCTGCAGGTGCTGCCTTGGGCCGCAGCCTGCTCGCTGGTGGTCATGTACGGGTTGATGTGCGCCTCTACGCGGCCGGGCTCGTCCACCGTGGTGGAGTCGATCTCGAACCAGCCCTTGCCGCTCTCGTCGTCCGGTCGGCGCACAAAGGCCGTGCCGCGCACATCGGTGATCTGCTCCACCGGTTCACGCGCTGCGATGCGGTGGGCCACTTCAACGAGCGCACGCTCGGCGTTCCCGTACAGCAGCAGATCGCACTTGCTGTCCACCACGATGGAGCGGCGCACCTTGTCGCTCCAGTAGTCGTAATGCGCAATGCGGCGCAGGCTGCCTTCAATGCCGCCCAGGATGATGGGCACGTCCTTGTACGCCTCGCGGCAGCGCTGGCTATAGACGATGGCCGCACGATCGGGGCGCTTGCCGCCCACGTCGCCGGGGGTGTAGGCGTCATCGCTGCGGATCTTCCGGTCGGCGGTGTACCGGTTGATCATCGAATCCATGTTGCCCGCCGTCACGCCCCAAAACAGGTTGGGCTTGCCCAGTGCTTTGAAGGGCTCGGCGCTCTGCCAATCGGGCTGGGCGATGATGCCCACGCGAAAGCCCTGCGCCTCCAGCGTGCGGCCGATCACGGCCATGCCAAAGCTCGGGTGGTCCACATACGCGTCGCCCGTCACCAGGATGATGTCGCAGCTGTCCCAGCCCAGTTTCTCCATCTCGGCGCGGCTCATCGGCAGGAACGGTGCCGTGCCAAAGCGCTTGGCCCAGTACGGACGGTAGCTGGTCAAGGGCTTTGCGGCGCGCGCAAAAAAGGAGACGTCAACGGGGGCGTTCATGCAAAGGGGGTCGCGGCCGCCCCCGGTGCGATGGGGGCCTTCGTGGTGCGCGTCTGTGGTGGATAACCCGTGATTTTACGTTGGCGGACGGTTTTTGTCGCCTTGGCGGCCCTTGCCCCTCACTGTTACAGGCTTGATGGCCGTCAGACATATACTTGCTTTTGTCAATTAATTAACTGACAGAGGCATTTATGAGCGACAACACCTCTACCCTTCCCGAGTCCGTCCCGGTGCCTGCGAGTGCGGTGAAAGCCGTGCGCCGGTTCAACCGCTTCATCACCCGCCGCATTGGCGTGCTGGACCCGTACCTGGGCAGCAAGCTATCACTGACTGACGTGCGCGTGCTCTACGAACTCGCCCATCGCGAGGCCCCTGTGGCCAGCGAACTCGCGCGGGAGCTGGGGCTGGACGGCGGGTACATGAGCAGGATATTGCGGCGTTTTGAGCAGGCCGGGTGGATAGAACGGCATGCCAACGCCAAGGACGCGCGGCAAAGCCTGGTCACGCTCACCGCTGCTGGACGCGAGGCGTTCGAGCCGCTGCAGCAGCGTTCGCGCGACGAAGCTGCCGCACTGCTCGCCCCCTTGCCCCCGGCTCGGCGCCAGGAGGTCGTGGAGGCCATGGACCGGATCGAAACCCTGCTGTCCTCCCCCTCCAACGCGGCGGATGGCACCCGAATCGCCGTCCTGCGCGACCCTTTGCCCGGCGACATGGGCTGGGTAGTGCAGCAGCATGGCGAGATCTATGGGCGCGAGTACGGCTGGGACAACCGTTTTGAGGCCTTGGTGGCAGACATCGCAGCGCAGTTCTTGCGCAAGTTCCAGCCTGCATGGGAGAAAGCCTGGATCGCCGAGCTGGACGGCGAGCGTGTGGGCTCGGTGTTTGTGGTGCGCAAATCGGCCACCACGGCGCAGCTGCGCATGCTCATCCTCAGCCCCAAAGCCAGGGGCCTCGGCCTGGGCGCCCGCCTCACCGACGAATGCATTGCCTTTGCACGTGCAAAAGGTTACAAAAAGATGGTTCTATGGACCAACAGCTGCCTCACAGCTGCGCGTGGCATCTACGGTCAGCGCGGTTTTCGGCTGGTCAAGACCGAGCCCTACGAAGGCTTTGGTCAGCAATTGGTGGGAGAGACCTGGGAGCTAAAGCTTTGAAATGAGGCAACACGACCCGCTGACCGACCAGCGGCCTTCAACGCGAGGCCACGGAGTATCTCGATGACTTTGTCCGATTCGCTTTTGATTCGCCCGGTCACGGCCGACGATGACCTCGCACGCCTGACCACCCTCATCCACTGCGCCTATGCACCCCACGCGCTGCGGGGTCTGCGCTTCTGGGGCACCCGCCAGTCTGTGGAAGATACGGCGAAGCGGTTTGCGTCAGGCACGGGGTTGGTGATGCTGGACGGCGAAGACTATGTGGGCACTGTCACGCTGCGACCGCCGCAACCCGAATCCTCAGTGCCGCTGTACCGCGACCCTTCGGTGTGGTCTTTGTGCCAGTTCTGCATCACCCCTGACGCCAAAGGCCGGGGTTACGGCACACAGCTGCACGCCTATGCCCTGGACTATGCCCGCAGAGCGGGCGCCCGGGTGATGGCGCTGGACACTGCGCAACCGGCCACGGCCTTGATAGCGATGTATGAATCCTGGGGTTACCGGGTGGTCGGCGAGTGCGACTGGCGCCCTTTGACCAACTACACCAGCGTGCTCATGGCACGCGACCTGGGCGCAGCAGACGGTGGCATGGGCAACACGGGGTGACGGGACGCTGCGTGGCTTGTCACGTCACGCAACACGCCGTGTCACCACTCACCGATTTCCCGCACGCGCTGCGCCAGGTCCGGCATCTCGTCGTCGTGCTCTTCCATTGCGTTTGGCATCGCGCCGGTCGATGCCACCATGCTGGCACCCGATGCCTGGGATACCGAGGGAGAGATGAAACGGCCGAACAGATGGCTGGCGAGGGAGGTAGGCAAAGGTGCAGAGAGCGAAGTGGCAAACATGGCGGTTCCTTTTCTGATGGCCCGGGCGCTTTCAAATGCGTAGCAACAGCGTAGGCCACAGCAACAAGTTCGCAGTGTAGGAACGCACGCCTATGGCATGTGTGACAGAACGCACATTCCCACCGCGATTTGTGCCGATCCACACCCTTCAGGGTCCGGGCTGTGACTTCCGTCACACACGGCTCCCTGCTGGCACCCAAAGCGCTCGCCGTACACTCGCTGCCCCATGCCCCAGACTCTGGCTGCCCCGGCGCACAGCGAACTCATCATCAAGAAAAGCCGCTTCATCGGCTGCGTGCAGCCCATGGCCGACCGCGCCAGCGCTCAGGCGGCAGTGGATGCGCTGTGGAAGCAACACCCTGGCGCAGCCCATATCTGCTGGGCGCTACTGGCGGGCGGACAGTCAGCTGCGGTGGACGACGGCGAGCCCGGCGGCACCGCCGGCCGCCCTATGCTGGACGTGTTGCGCCACCAGGACCTGGAAGGCGTGCTGGCCACGGTGGTACGCCACTTTGGCGGCGTCAAGCTGGGTGCGGGCGGCCTGGTGCGCGCCTACACCGACACAATTGCCCAGGCACTGCTGACGGCCCCCAAGGTCACGCTGCAGCGCATGGCCCTGCTGCAGTGCCAGGTGCCCTATGCCCTGGAAGGCCTGCTGCGCCGCGAAATTGAAGCTGCTGGCGCCGAATTGGTGGACGTGCAGCATGGCACCCTGGTCACCTTGCAGCTGCGCCTGCCCCAGACGCAAGCCACCCCTTTTGTGCAACGCATCAACGACCACGGGCAAGGCCGAGTGGGCTGGACGGACCCCGAGGCCTGATCGGACGCCGAGACCGGGCCCCCAAAGGGCAACCAGCTCGGTTTTCACATGCGCGCAAGCGCCCTCAGCGGCCTCACTGAAACGGCCTGTGCGCCTACAACGTTGCGGCGGCTCGCGCATCACACTCCGGGTTTTCAGACTCCGAGAAAGCCCCATGGCCCAACCGCTCGACACCATCATCATTGGCGCAGGCACGGCGGGCCTGGCCGCGCTGCGTGAAGTGCGCAAGCGCACCGACCGCTACCTCATTGTCAATGAAGGCCCCTGGGGCACTACCTGCGCCCGCGTGGGCTGCATGCCGTCCAAAGCGCTGATCGAGGCGGCCAACGCTTTCCACCGCCGCCACACCTTTGAAGCATTTGGCCTTCGGGGCGCCAGTGCATTGACCGCAGACCTGCCTTCCGTGCTCCAGCGCGTGCGCGCACTGCGCGACGACTTCGTGGCGGGCGCCCTCAAAGCCACCCATGAACTGGGCAACAACAAGGTGTCAGGGCGCGCCACGCTGCTGGGGCCGCGTTCGGTGGACATTGATGGCACGGCTTACGCCACGCGCAGCATCATCATCGCCACGGGATCACGCCCCCGTGTGCCCGAGGCATGGCTGGCGTTTGGCGACCGCATGCTCACCACCGACACCTTGTTCGAACAACCAACCCTAGGCCCCCGCATTGCAGTGATCGGCATGGGACCGATTGGAGTGGAGCTATCCCAAGCGCTCGCGCGGCTGGGCCTGCAGGTGGCTGCGTTCACCACTGGCCACACGCTGGCTGGCTTGAGCGACCCAACGCTGAATGCCGAGCTGGCGGCCCTGCTCAAGCAGGACATGGTGCTGCACATGGGCGCCGAGGCGCAGCTGCGCGAAGTGCCTGGAGGCATTGAAGTCGCCAGCGGCGCCAACCGCGTGGTAGTGGACCAGGTCATCGCCGCCATGGGCCGGGTGCCCAATATTGAACACCTGGGACTGGAGACACTGGGCGTACCGCTGGATGCGCGCGGCCTGCCCACCGTAGACCCACAAACCCAGCAAATTGGCAATTTGCCGGTGTTTCTGGCGGGTGACGCCAACACCCACACCCCGTTGTTGCACGAGGCGGCCGATGAAGGCCATATTGCAGGCCTGAACGCCCTGGCCCCCAATCCCACGCGCTTTCGACGCCGCACCTTGCTGTCCATCGTGTTCGCCGACCCCAACGTGGCCGTGGTGGGACCGCGCGTGGCCGACATGGACGCGCACAGTACCGTCACCGGCACCGCCAGCTACACAAACCAGGGCCGTGCCCGCACCGCCCAGCGCAACCATGGACGCCTGTGCGTCTATGCGGACCATGCCAGTGGTCGCCTGCTGGGCGCCGAGCTGTGCACCCCTGACGGCGAGCACCTGGCGCACCTGCTGGCCTTGGCCGTGCAGCAGCAACTGACAGTGCACGACCTCTTGGGCATGCCCTTCTATCACCCCACGCTGGAAGAAGGCCTGCGCACCGCCTTGCGCGACGCAGCCCGCCAGCTGCCACACACCCACGCCTCCGACCTGGCCGCCTGCCCAGCCCTTGGGGTACCCGCGCTGGACTAGGCGGAGCACTACAGGGCAGGTTCACGACCGCTGAACATGTAACAACGCTCAAGCCGCGTTCTGCCGCGCCGATAACCCACCATTGCCCCGAGGAGTCACCATGGACGTCGCCCTGACCAACAGCATCGTCAACACCGCTACCAACCTGGCCAGCGCCAAGACGTCGGACGCCTTGAACATGGTGGTACTGAAAAAGGCGCTGGACATGCAGGCCGTATCGGCCGCCACCATGATCGACGCCATGCAGCAGTCCATGCCCCAGCCCCAGCTGGCCACCAGCGGCACGTTGGGCACCAACGTCAACACCTTCGCCTGAGAGGCTGAGCCCCTCCCGTCTGGGCACCTCAGCGCAAACGCGCAGGCGACAGCCCTTCCACCCCCACGCCCTCGCGCACCAGCTCCTCGGACAGCGGCTCGCCCCGCAACAGTTGCCGCGCCAGCAACGAGGCGCCCGCCGCGCTTTGAATCCCGTATCCGCCCTGCCCGGCCAGCCAGAAGAAGCCGGGCACGTGGTTGTCCCAGCCGATCACCAAGTCGCCATCCGACACGAAGGAGCGCAGCCCGGCCCAGGTGTGCGACGGGCGGCGGATCTGGAAGCGGGTCATTTCCTCGATGTGATAAATCCCGGTGGCCACGTCGAGCTCTTCCGGCACCACATCGTGCGGATGTGTAGGGTCGGCATTGGCCGGTGAGCCCAGTAGTTGCCCCGCGTCGGGCTTGAAGTAAAAGCTCTCGTCGATGCCAATCACGGCTGGCCAGTGGGTGGCATCCATGCCATCAGGCACAGGAAAGGTGAATGCCGTACGGCGGCGCGGCTCCAGCCCGATGGGTGGTACACCGGCCAGGCCCGCCACCACATCGGCCCAGGCACCCGCGGCATTGACGATGGTGGGGGCGGCAAACAATCGCCCATCGGCCAGCGTCACCTGCCACACAGTGCCTTCGCGGCGCACAGCCGTGACCTCAGCGTTCGTCAGCACCTGGCCGCCATGCTGGCGCAGGCCACGCAGGTAGCCCTGGTGCAGGGCGTTCACATCAATGTCGGCCGCCTCGGGCTCGCTCATGCCGGCTGCCACAGCCTCGGGTTTGAGGCAGGGCAGCATCGCCTGCAGCTCGGCCTTGTCCACCCATTGCACATTGGGCGAGGTGGCATGTGCTTCGTCGTAGGTCTGCTTGAGCAGGTCCAGCTGGTCCGGCCCGGCCACATAGACCACGCCCCGGGGCGAGAGGATGGGGTCAGAGCCAAACTCCACCGGCGGCGCGTCGTAAAACGCCCGGCTGGCCCGCGTCAGCGCCTGGATGTTGGGCGTGCCATAGGTCGCCATGTACAGCGCTGCCGAGCGGCCGGTGGTGTGGTAGCCGGGCTGCGATTCGCGCTCCAGCAGCAGCACTCTGGCGCTCTGCCCTGCGGCGCCGGGCTGCACCAGTTGCCAGGCCACGGAGGCCCCGGCAATGCCTCCGCCGATGACGATGGTGTCTACGGTTTGCATCTGCTCCTCCTGCTCAAACGGCCGACACCTGCGCTGCCGATGCCGCACGGTCGTCACGCGGCAGGCTGCGGGCATCGCGGGGGTCGGGTGCCACGGTCACGATGGAGGTCAGCGCGGGTTCGGCATTGGTTTGCATCAGCTTGGCGATGTCGGGCCGGGGCCGTGCCAGCCCAGCAATGCCCTTGAACGCCTGCTCCAGCGCATGCCCCACGCCCAGCGTGTGGCGGTCGGCACGGAAGCGCCCCACGATCTGCAGGCCAAACGGCATCCCGGCGTCGTCCAGCCCACAGGGCAGGCTCAGCGCCGGGTGGGTGGTGAGCGTGGTCACATAAGTCAACGCCAGCCATCGGTAGTAGTTGGCCTGCGGCTCGCCGTTGATATGGCTGGCAAACAGCTCGGTCCACGCAAACGGCGACACCGGCGTAGTGGGCGCCAGGATCACGTCGTACTCTTCGTACAGCTTCTGGAACCGCGCCAGGATGCGTGTCTGCTCGGCCTGCGCCCAGGCGCTGTCGAGCAGCGTCATGGCGGCGCCCATTTCGTAGTTGGCGCGGGTGTTGGGGCCCAGGCTGGCGGGGTCGCGCTCGTAGGCCTCGCGCGTGCTGGCCACAAAGGCCTCGGCGCGCAGCACGTCAAAGCAGCGGTGCACATCGCCCAGGTCGATGTCGATGGCGTCGCAACGCGCAAACAGGTGCTTCATGGCCTGTACATTGCGGCGGAACACGGCGCGGATACCGTTGTCCACAGCGCAGGCACCAAAGTCCTCGGTATAAGCCACGCGCAGGCGGCTCAGGTCCACGGTTTCGGGTAACAGAAAGCTCATCGGGTCCAGCGGGTAGCTCAGCGGGTCGCCCGCCGACATGCCGGCCGATGCCGCCAGCTGCAGGCAGGCTTCTTCCACCGTGCGGCCCATGGGGCCGACCACCGAAATCGGCGTCCAGCCCAGCAGCTTGCGCGAGCTGGGCACCACGCCGGGCGAGGGCCGGAAGCCCACCACCCCGCAGATGGATGCAGGAATGCGCAGCGACCCACCCGTGTCCGAGCCCGTACACACCGGCAGCATGTCGCAAGCCAGCGCAACGGCCGAGCCGCCTGAAGAACCCCCGGCGTTCAGGTTGGGGTTGAACGGATTGCCCGTAGCGCCCCACACGGTGTTGCGCGAATTCGCGCCCGCCCCCATCTCGGGGATGTTGGTCTTGCCCGTGACGATGGCGCCCGCAGCGCGCAAGCGCGCCACCAGCACGTTGTCCTCGGCCGGAATGTGCTCACGGTAGATCTGCGATCCATAGGTGGTCAGCAAGCCCGCAGTGGCCTCCAGGTCCTTCACGCCCATGGGCAGGCCATGCAGCAGGCCCAGTGGTTCGCCGCGCAACGCGGCTTGCTCGGCCGCTTTGGCCTCGGTGCGGGCGCGGTCGTAGCAGGTGGCAGTGACGGCATTCACATGCGGGTTCACCGCCTCGATGCGGGCGATGCAGGCGTCGAGCAGCTCCACCGGCGAAATCTCGCGCGTGCCGATGTGATGGCGCAGTTCGTTGGCGGTCAGCTCAACCAGGGCTTGGGGGCTTGTTGTGGTCATCTCGGGCTTGTCTTCTTATTTTGGTCACACGGGTTCAGTCTGCGGTGATGGCTGCGCGCTGTGCAATGGCGCGCATCAGCGGCAGCTCCTTGTCGATCAGGTCGGCCAACGCCTTGGACGAAGCATAGGACGGCTCGAACCCCACCGCGATCATCTTGTCACGCGTTTCGGGGTCCGACACCACCTGGGCCAGCGCCAGCTCCAGGCGGGACTTCACGGCCGGCGGCAGGCCACGGGGCGCCACCATGGCCAGCCAGGTGTCCATCTCCAGGCCGGGGTAGCCACTCTCCGCCAGCGTAGGCACCTTGGGCAGCAGGGCCGAGCGTTTGCCAGAGGTCACCGCAATGGCCTTGATCTTGCCGTCCTTGAGCTGCGGCAGCGCAGCCGACACGGTATCCACCGTGAACGGGATCTGCCCGCCGAGCAGGTCGGTCATCGCAGGTGCACTGCCCTTGTACGGCACATGCTGGATCTTGAGACCCGCCGCGTGGAAGAACATCTCGCCCGCAAACTGCGAGGTAGTGCCCGTGCCGAACGAGCCATACGAATACTTGTCGGGCGCCGCCTTCACAAGGGCCACGAACTGCTTCAGGTCGCTGGCCGGCACATCCTTGTTGGCCAGCAGAATCAACCCCGTGCGGCCCGTGATGCCAATGGGCTCAAAGCTCTTGACCGGGTCGTACGGCAGCTTGGCGCGCACGGCGGGGTTGACGGTGAAGGTGGTGCCCGAACTCATGAGCAGCGTGTAGCCATCCGGCGCCGCCCGCGCCACCGACGTCGCACCGATCACCGTGCCCGCCCCCGCGCGGTTGTCGATCACCACGCTCTGGCCCAGCTTGTCGCCCAGCTTTTTGCCAATCAGCCGCCCCAGCACATCGGTGGCGCCACCGGGCGGGAACGGAATCACCAGCGTGATCGGCTTGGTGGGGAACGCAGCCTCCTGCGCCATTGCCGGAGTCCACGCAGTGGCCCCCAGGGCGGCACAGAGGACGGCAGACAAAAGCAGTTGCTTGCGGTTCATGGCGTGGCTCCAGATAGAAAAAGTGAAAAGAAAAAAAGAGGAAAAAAGTTGGCGGGCCATCAGGCCTGCGCAGCCAGCACGGCCCGCCCGCGCTGCACAAAGCCTTGGTACTGCGCATCGGGCACCAGCAGGCCGCCCGTGGTCCACACCAGATGCGTGGCCTGGTGCAGCAAGGCCTCAATGCCCGTGCTGCGCAGCCAGGCCTGCCCGGCCGTGGTACCCGTCAACATGGCCGGGCCGCTGAAGCCTGCGGCAGCCGAGGGCTCGAAGCGCTCGCCCAAGGCGTCCAGCACCCGCACCAAGTGTGCAAACAGGGTGTCATCGGCCACAGTGAACACGCCCGACAGCAGCGGACGCATCAGTTCGGCCGCCAACAGCGACGCGCGCGGCACGGCCAGGCCATCGGCCTCGGTGCGGTTGGTCAGGCCCCAGTCGTAGACCGAGGGGTGCCGCCCCACACCTTGCGTTGCATCGGCCATCATTTGCACCATGAAGCACGGCGACTGCACCGGCTCGGCGAAAAAACAGTGCACATGCGGCCCCAGCACCTGCCGCATACCAAAGGTGATGCCCGCTGGCGCACCACCCACGCCACACGGCAGGTAAACGATGAGCGGGTGCTCGGCATCCACCGCCACGCCCTGCTCGGCCAGTTGCTTTTGCAGGTGCAGCGCCGCTGCGCTGTAGCCCAGCAGCAGCGAGAACGATTGCTCGTCGTCCACAAAGTGGCACTGCGGGTTGCTGGCCGCCTCGGCACGGCCTGCGGCCACGGCGCGTTCGTAGTCGCCCGCGTGCTCCACCACCTGCACGCCACGCTGGCGCAGGCGGTCTTTCTTCCATTCCTTGGCATCGGCCGACATGTGCACCGTGGCCTGAAAACCTAAGGCAGACGCCACCACACCAATGCTCATGCCCAGGTTGCCGGTGGAACCCACCGCCACTTGGTAACGACCCAGCAGCTCGCGCGCCTGCGGCGTCGCCAGCGCTCGGTAGTCGCCGCCGGGCTCTACCAAACCATGCTGCAGCGCCAGCCCCTCGGCAAACTCCAGCACCTCGTGCATGCCGCCGCGCGCCTTGATGGAGCCCGCCACGGGCAGGCTGTGGTCGGCCTTGATGAACAGCCTGCCTTGCGCCTCGGCCAAGCCCAGTGCAGGCGCCAGCGCCGCAGCAGGCAGCAAGGGCGACTCCACCACGCCCCCGGTAGCGGCCAGTTCGGGGAACACCTGCGCCAGCAGTCCGGCAAAACGGGCCAGGCGGGCAGCCGCTCCTTGCGTATCATCCAGACTAATGGTTCTGCCCAGTGCAGGCAGCGCGGCGGCGGGCTGTGCCTGCCGCGCCGGGTTGGTCCAGAGGGCGGGCTGGGCGTTGCGCAGGCGGGTGGCCAGCAAGGCATCGATGGCAGCTTGGGGTTCGGCAATCGTCATGGCGCGTTCATCTCGAAAAGTCTTGCCCCCATTCTTCGCCGGTCACGCCCCCGTCACAAACCATTTATATTGAGCGCATCATTAGTATTAATAATGGATATTCGCCTCTCCCCCTCCCTGCTCGCCTGGCTGCGCAGTTTTGATGCAGCCGCCCGCCACGGCAGCTTTACCAAGGCGGCGGCCGAGCTGTGCATCACACAGGGCGCCGTGAGCCAGCAGGTCAAGCAGCTCGAAGACTGGCTGCGCCGCCCCCTGTTCCTGCGCACGCCGCGCGCCCTGGTGCCGACGCCCGAGGGCAAATGGCTGGCCGTGGTGCTGCGAGAGAGCTTTGACGCCATAGAAAGCACCCTGGCCCAGATGCGCCAGCCGACAGAGGCCGCCACCGCCACGCTGAGCTGCTCGCCCTCGTTTGCCATGAGCTGGCTCACCCCCCGGCTGGGCGACTTCTTTCGCCAGCACCCCCACACCGGGCTGCGCGTGTTTGGCGAGTTCCACACGCTGGACCGCACCCGCATGGTGCGCGACGGCGTGGAAGCCGCCGTGCGCTTTGACCTGGGTGGTTACCGCGACCTGAATGCCACCGTGTTCCTGGACGAATGGCTCATTCCGGTGGCCAGCCCCGAGTTCCTGGCCCGACACCCTCCCATCAACGCGCCCGATGATCTGCACGGCGAATGGCTGCTGCACGACGGCAGCGCCTGGGAAGGCGCAGACACCTACGAAGAATGGCAACACTGGTTTGCGCAGAGGGGCGCCGCACCACCGCCCTGGGCGGGCGGCCAGCAGTTCAACCTGTCGCAACTGGCCCTCGGCGCAGCGCTGGCCGGCCAGGGCATTGCCATGGGCCGCGCCGCGCTGGTGCTGCAGGATGTGAAGGCCGGGCGCCTGGTGCCGCTGCTGGGGCGCAGCGTGACATCGCGCGCGGCCTATTCGTTTGTGACCACCACGCACCCTAGCCCGGCAATGGAGCTGGTGAAAGAGTGGCTGCTGGAGGAGGCCCAGCGGTTTTGCACAGAGCGCAGCGAGGTATTGCCTCCGTTGGCTTCGTTGGCTTCGTTGGCTTCGTTCTAAACCGAGTCATGGCAGCGAAAATTTGTATATTTATATACTCTTTGTCTTAAAAAAGAGTATAAATATCATCATGCCAAACGATCTCATCCCCGCTCTCGCCGCCGCCCGCAAAGCCCACCAGATGACCCAGGCCCAGTTGGCCGAAAGTGCGGGTCTCTCCCGCATGACGGTGCAGCGCACCGAAGGCGGCGACCTGGACCCCCGCTATTCCACCCTGGCCGAAATGGCGCGGGTGCTGGGCATGGACATCATTGCCGTACCCAGCAGCCTGCGGCCCAGCCTGGAGGCATTCATTCAGGCCGGTGGCAAGTTTCTGGGCCAGCCCGAGGGGGTGGATGCGCCG
The DNA here is from genome assembly GCF_007993815.1 of Acidovorax delafieldii. GTDB lineage: Bacteria > Pseudomonadota > Gammaproteobacteria > Burkholderiales > Burkholderiaceae_C > Acidovorax > Acidovorax delafieldii. Next base: position 102,910 of record NZ_VJWE01000012.1, on the reverse strand, counting down.
CCCTCGGTGGTGGATAGCCTGCGCCGCTGACTCTGACGACGCACCACCCTACCGCACTGCCCAGCCCAAACCCCATGAGCACCTCCATCCGTTACCTGCGCCTGTACCTGCACCGCCCCCCGCAGGCGGACGGCAGTGCGGGCGAGTCAGGTACGACAGCAAGTCGTCGTGAGGCCATCGGCTACCTCTCGCAATACGGCGACATCCTGCGTGTGTCGTTTGACGAGAGCTACATCCGCAACCCGCAGCGCCCCACCCTGTCGCTCAGCTACCAGGGCGCGGACGAGGCCGCCACGCAGCAGATCCTGGCATCAGCACGCGATGCGCGGCTGGTGCGCACCGATGGGCGCTGGCCCGTGTACTTCCAGAACCTGCTGCCCGAAGGCCACAACCGCGAGCGGCTGGCGCGCGAGCGCGGCTGCAGCCCCGACGACGAGTTCGAGCTGCTGGCCGCTGCAGGCCATGATCTGATGGGCGCGCTGGAGGTGGAGCCCGTGCCCGCGCAAGACGGCATCCCGGACGTGGTGCGCTACTGGCACACCACACAGGGGCTCGATGTGCTGGAGCCAGGGTTTGTGGAGTTCCCGGTGGAAGACGCAGCCTCGCTCCCCGGCGTGGTGACCAAGTTCAGCGCGGTGCAGGACGGCCGCCGCTACACCGTGCACCGCCAGGGCGCGGCGGGCAGCGTGATTTTGAAGCTGCCTACCAGCGCGCACCCGGACCTGGTGGCCAACGAGTACACCGGCTACCAGCTGTGCATGGCGCTGGGGCTGAACGTGGCCTCGGCGCGCGTCATCACCCGCGCCGAGGCCGACCTGCCCGACACCGTTCCCTTCAACGACATCCTGGCCGTGCAGCGTTTTGACCACCTGCCCGGCGGCGCCCGTGTGCACATGGAGGAGTTCAACCAGGTGCTGGGCTACACGCCCCGCCAAAAATACGGCAAGTCGCACGGCAAGGGGGTATTGCACGACTGGGCCACCATGCTGCGTGTGCTCAACCGCCTGAGCCGGCAGCCGGTGCAGGACACGCGAGAATTTCTCGCGCGCATGGTGGCCTTCATCCTGATGGGCAACACCGACGCCCACCTGAAAAACTGGGCCCTGATCTACCCCGATGGCCGCGTGCCCCAACTGGCCCCGCTGTATGACCCGGTATGCGTGGCCGCGTTTTTTGATGGCGTGCCAGACCAGCAGTACGCCGTGAACCGAGCCATCGACAAAACCCTGCGGGCGCTGACCTGGGATGACATGGAAGGCCTGATGAAATCCGCCGGGCTGCTGCGCGTGCCCCGGCACCTGGCGCTGCTGCGGGATGTGGTGAAGCGAGCCAGTAGCGAATGGCCGAACCTGCTGCGGGATGCCCCGTCCAGTGTACGCAGTACGGTAACCCAAAGGCTTGCGGGCGGCATAGCCCTGACTCCGTGATGATTGACCACACTGAACCGTCTTAGCTTTCTGCGTCCATCCATGTACACCCCCATCCAGAAATCCATGCTCGCGCCAGCCCATGCATCCTTGCCGCACGATGCGGAGGTGGGCGCCCTGCAAGTCCCACACATCAAGCGCTGCTGGGCGCGCTGGATGTCAACCCGGCAGGGGCTGGTTGCAGCAGGTGCGCAAGCTGAAGCCCACCGCACGCAGATCGTGCTGTCAGCGCTGGGTGTGGGGTTGGAGCAAACCATGCAGTACGTGATGCGCCAGGCCCCAGACTTTGCTACTTTTGAAGACTGGATCGTCCGCACGGGGGGCGTGCCCGACGCAATCACCGTGGAGCGACTTCAAGCGCTTGTGGAAGGCCATCCTGCACCGCAAGCCTTTGTGGAACTTCACGCCCAAATCGATGCCATGGAGCCGGTGCTGGATGCCGACGACCTGGCCCACTGGGAAACGCATGGCTATGTGGTCGTGCGCCAAGCCGTCCCCGCAGCCGACAGCGCCGCGGCAGCGCAGGTGGTGTGGGACGCAGTGCGGGCAGACCCTGCAGATGCGCAATCCTGGTATGCCCACGCCCCACGCAACACCATGGTGCAACTGTTTCAACACCCAGCTTTTGAAGTCAACCGCCGCTCCCTGCGCATCCACAAGGCGTTCGCCCAGCTATGGGGCACAGCCGACCTATGGCGCAGCACCGACCGGTGCGGCTTCAACGCGCCCGAGCGTCCCGGCTACCCCTACGGGGGCCAGGGCATGCACTGGGATGTGAGCCTCTACCAGCCCATACCCTTTGCCACCCAAGGCATCCTGTACCTGACCGACACGCCCCCCGAACAAGGCGCCCTCACCCTGGTGCCGGGATTTCATCGCCGCATGGGTGACTGGCTGAGCCAGCTCCCCGCGGATGCCGCTCCCCGCCAGCAAGACCTGCAAGCCCTGGGCGCCACGCCCATCGGAGCCGACGCAGGCGACCTGGTGATCTGGCACCAGGCCCTGCCCCACGGCCCCAGCCCCAATCGGGGCACACGGCCGCGGCTGGTGCAGTACATCAACCTGACACCTGCTCACGTGCCCTGTCATGAACACTGGGTTTGAAGTGCGGGGGAAGGAGCACAGCAGGCGCAGCAAAAACCAGAAAATTCATAGCATTCAAGGCATATAAATCAAGCACTTTGAGCCATTTTGAGCCGTACGCTCCAGCGGACATCACACCGGCGCCCCAAACCATGCACCCACCCCCGCCGTAATGGCCATGGCCAGAGCCCCCCAGAAGCTCACGCGCCAGGCCCCCACGGCCATGCTTGCGCCACCTGTGCGCGCTGCCACAGCCCCCAGCAGCGCCAAAAAGATCAGCGCCGAGCCCGCCACCGCATACAGCAGGCTGCTGGCGGGCGCCACCACGGCAACAGCCAGCGGCAGGGCTGCCCCTACCGCAAAGCTGGCGGCTGATGTAAGGGCCGCTTGCACCGGTCGGGCAGCCAGCGCTGGGGACACATTCAACTCGTCCCGCGCGTGTGCGCCCAGCGCGTCGTGCGCCATCAGCTGCGCTGACACCTGCTGGGCCAGCTCGGGGGTCAGGCCTCGGCCGACGTAGATGGCGGTCAGTTCGCGCGCCTCGGCCGCAGGGTCTGTGGCCAGCTCCGCGCGCTCGCGGTCAAGGTCTGCCTTTTCGGTGTCGGCCTGCGAATGCACCGACACATATTCGCCCGCCGCCATCGACATGGCGCCCGCCACCAGCCCAGCGACCGCCGTCACCACGATGGTGGACTGGCTCGATTGCGCAGCCGCCACGCCCACCACCAGGCTGGCGGTGGAGACGATGCCGTCATTGGCCCCCAGCACCGCGGCGCGTAGCCAGCCAATGCGGTCAGAACGGTGGCCCTCGGTATGAGCACGGCGCGCGGTATGGGGCATGGGGGCTTCCAAAGTCAAAGGTACAAGCCAGCACCATACATGCACACTCCCGACAAGCCAAACCAACAGGTGGCCGCAGCGGGCTCTTACATCCTCTTGCACCGCTGCCAGCACGATGCCAGCGGTTTTGGATTATCTTGGTGGGCCGCGCTGCCGCCAACCTCTCGGCTGAAACCTGCAAAGGGCTGCCGTTTGCAGGCTCCCAGCGTTAGCAGACCTACAACCCGAAGGACGCCCGTGGCCAAAATTCTGGAAGTGAAATACGAGAACCAGGCCGATGCACGCGTGTGCGAAGTGGCCTACGAGAGCCAGGCCGACCTGTGCTGGCACGAGGTCGCCTACGCCACACAGGCCACAGGCGATGCGTCCTGGTTCTTCGTGAACTACGAGAACCAGGCCAGCTTCAAAATATTCAAGGTCAAGCGCGAGAGCCAGGCGGACCTCAAGGTCTTCAAGGTGGCCCATGCAGACCAAGCGGGCTGGCGCACCCAGGGGCATGCGCTCAAGGGCAAGCTGGCCTGACGAAGCCCGATGGGCCTACCCCCCTCGGGTGTGCGTGACCACACTACGCCCCTGCTGGTCTCAGCCAGCCTCACCCACCCACGCACTTTTGCAGCTGCTCGCCCAGCCCCGTGGCGCCCAGGCGCACCACATCACCAGGCTTGAGGAACCACGGCGCGGGCTTTTGCCCCAGGCCCACGCCTGCAGGCGTGCCGGTCAGGATGAGGTCGCCCGGCTCCAGGGTCATGAACTGGCTGATGTACGACACCACGGTGGGCACGCCAAAAATGAAATTGCGCGTGCTGCCGTTTTGCACACGTTGGCCATTCACCTCTAGCCACAGGTCGATGGCGTGGGGGTCGGCCACCTCATCGGCCGTCACCAGCCAGGGGCCAATGGGCGCAAAGGTGTCGTAGCTCTTGCCCTTGTCCCACTGCCCGCCGCGCTCCAACTGCCAGGCACGCTCGGACACATCGTTGGCCAGCACATATCCGGCGACATGGGCCAGCGCGTCGGCCTCGGACACATGACGGGCGCGGGTGCCGATGACGATGCCCAGCTCCGCCTCCCAGTCGGTCTTGATGGCGCCAGGCGGTATCCGCACATCATCGTTGGGGCCGCTCAGCGCGGTCACGGCCTTCATGAACAGCACCGGCTCGGCGGGCGGCTGCATGCCCGCCTCCTTGGCGTGGTCGGCATAGTTGAGGCCCACGCACACGATCTTGCCCACACCGCCCACCGGACTGCCCAGGCGGGGCGAGCCATAGACGGCAGGCAGGCGGCGCGCGTCAATGGCGGCCAGCGCCGACAGGGCGCGCGGGCTGAGCTGCGCGGGGCCGATATCAGGCAACAGCATGGACAGGTCGCGCAGCGTGCCTTGGGCGTCCACCAGACCGGGGCGTTCTGCACCAGGCTGGCCGTATCGAATGAGTTTCATGGGGTGTCCTTGTCTCTATGGATGAATCCAGGGCCCGGGGGGCGTACCACCCGGCAGCATAGCGGCACACCGCCTTGCGCGCGTGCACCAATGGCCGCCCCGGGCTTGCCCGATGACGACGCCCCGACGCCAGCGCACCGCCTCATGCGCGCGTAACATCACGGGGGCCGCCGCATCACCGAACAGCTATCACAATGATAGCTATCAAGGCATGAATTACCGGCGCATCAGCCACTTTTCACTGAATCTAGCACCCATGGCACCCGCCACCGCCTCACCCCCCCCCACCGAAACGCCTGCGCGCCCGCAGCCCCGCAACCCGACCGATCTGTTCTGGTCCTTCACCTGGCTGGCGCTGCAGGGTTTTGGTGGTGTTCTGGCGGTCGTGCAGCGCGAACTGGTGGAGAAAAAACGCTGGATGACGAACGAAGAGTTTGTCGAAGACTGGGCCGTGGCGCAGATCATGCCGGGCCCCAACGTGGTCAACCTCAGCATCATGATCGGGGACCGCTACTTTGGCCTGCGCGGCGCGTTTGCAGCGCTGGCGGGCATGCTGACGTTTCCGCTGATGCTGGTGCTGGCGCTGGCGGTGGTGTATGCGCAGTTCTCTGCCCAACCGGCCGTGGCAGGCGCGCTGCGTGGCATGGGGGCCGTGGCGGCAGGCCTGATTGCCGGGGTGGGTATCAAGCTGTTTGTCTCCATCCGCAACCATCCGCTCGGCCGCCCCCTGTGCCTGGCCATCACGGCGCTGACCATCGTGGCCATGGCCTGGCTGCGCTGGCCGCTCTTCTGGATCCTGCCGGTGATCGGCGGGGCCGCCTGCCTGCTGACCTGGAGAAAGCTCGCACCATGAGCAGCACCGCCTCCCTCACCGCGCCGCTGATGGCCCTGAGCATCGGCGACTGGTTCAACCTGTTCCTGTATTACCTGTCGCTGTCGCTGCTGGCTGTGGGTGGCGCCATTGCCACCGCGCCCGACATGCACCGCTTTCTGGTCGAACGCCAGGCGTGGCTGACCGACCCGCAGTTCAACGCCTCCATCGCCATCGCCCAGGCCGCACCGGGCCCCAACGTGCTGTTCATCGCCCTGCTGGGCTGGAACGTGGGCATCAACGCAGGCGGCCCCGGTGTGGCTGGCTGGCTGCTGGGCGCGCTGGGCATGGCGGTGTGCATGCTGGGCGTGATGCTGCCCAGCAGCCTGCTGACCTGGACGGCCACGCGCTGGGGCCACCGCAACCGCGAGCGGCGCGGCGTGCGCGCGTTCAAGCAAGGCATGGCCCCGGTGGTGATCGGCCTGCTGGTGGCTACGTCCTGGGTGCTGGCGCGCGCCCATGGCGAATGGACCACCGACTGGCCACTGTGGCTGCTAACCGCCACAGCCACGGTGCTGGTCTGGCGCACCAAGCTGCACCTGCTGTGGATGCTGGGCGCCGGTGCACTGCTGGGTGCGCTGGGGCTGGTCTGAGCTACGGGGTGAGACACCTCACCTGGCGGTGCCACCAAAAAAGGGGCCAGCGCATGCGCTGGCCCTTGCACCTTGTGAGGCTGTCGGTCTTGCCGCTGAGCGGGAGGGCGCGATCTGCGCGCTAGCTGATCCGGCGACCGTTCTCCGCGTAGATCGCCAGGTAGATGGCGTCCGAGCCGATGTAGGGCGCCTTGTTGCCAAAGCCCACGTTGAAGTCGCCAAACGACAGAGACCGGATGGCCATCAGCCCGGCGCGCAGGCGTTCGCGCGTGGGTTCCTTTCCTGCGTTCTTCAAGCCTTCGATCATGATCTGGGCGTTAAGCCAACCTTCCAGCGCGCTGCCGCTGTTCAAGAACGCAGGATCACCCCCCGTGGCCTTCATGGTGCTCTGGAACTTGCGCACCACCACCGATTTTTGCGAGTTGGCATCCGGGAACACCTGCACCAGCGCCAGCCCGCGCGTGGACGCGGCCAGCTTGGGCAACTCCGACGAGATCACCGTGACAGACAGGCCGGCCAGGGGCACGCCCTGCGCCTTGGCACGGAAAGCCTGCACAAACGCGGTGTTGGCCGTGCCCGTGGTGGCCAGCAGCACGGCACCGGGGCGCTCTGCCGCCACCTTGTCGGCCAGCTCGGCGCCATTTTTGCCGTCCACCGCCAGCGCAAACTCGCCGCCGCGCTCGACCTTGATCTCGTCCAGCGCCGCAGACATGTCCTTGAGCACCTCTTTGCCAAACGGGTTGTCCAGGTACACCACGGCAATGCGCTTGAGGCCCATGTCCACGATCTGCTTGACCAGGCGCTGGGTTTCTTCGCGGTAGCTGGGGCGCAAGAAGAACACGTGCTTGTTGGCCGCTGCACGCAGCGATGTGGCGCCGGTCACCGGACCCACGGTGGGGATGCCCTTGGACTCGATGAGCGGCAGGATGGACGCGGTGTTGGCCGTGCCCAGGGGCGAGATCAGTGCGAACACCGACTGCGCCTCCACCATCTCGGTCACGTTCTTGAGCGTGCGCGCAGCCACGTAGCCGTCGTCCTTGACCTCCATGCGGATCTCGCGGCCCAACACGCCGCCAGCGGCATTCACCTCGGCAAACGCGGCCTTCATGCCCGCCACCTGCTCGATGCCTGCCTGGCCGAGCGGGCCCGTCAGGGCAATGGAACAGCCCAGGGTAATGGAGCGCGCAGTCAACGCCTCCTCGGCCGCCATCGCGGTGTGGGCCCATGCGGGCAGGCCAGTGGCGGCAACGGCCTGGGTGGCACGCAAAAGAAAGTGGCGACGGCTCATGGTGTGCAGGGCAGATAAAACAAAGGTGGAGCAGGCTACCGGCCAGAGCGCCTCCCCGCCTGTCAGCTGTGCGACAAAGGGTGGCAGGAGTACGTCAAATCAGGGTTTCTACCGGGATTCGACAGCGTGTGAACGCCCCCTGCAGCACCGCGCAACCCGGGGCTGAGCGCCTGCGCCACGCACACCCGCTCAATCGCCCAGCAACTGCGGCAGCACCGTCGCCGCCGTGCCGCGCAGCACCGCGTGCGCTGCATCGTCCAACGCACTGGGCGCGGGGTTGAGCACCACCACCCTGGCACCGGCGGCCCGAGCCTGGTGGGCCAGACCCGCTGCGGGGTACACCGCACCGGCCGTGCCCACCACCAGCATCAGGTCGCACTGGTTGGCCGACTGTTCGGCGGCCTCCAACGTCGCCAGCGGCAAAGGCTCTCCAAACCACACCACGCCCGGACGCAGCATGTTGCCGCAGCGGTCGCAGTACGGCGGGTGGCCGGCCACTGCGTGGTCGATGAAGCAGCAGTTGCGCGGGGTGTCGAGCCAGCGGTCCTGAAAAATGTCGCCGTGCAGGCACAGCACGCCGGTGCTGCCCGCGCGCTGGTGCAGCCCGTCCACGTTCTGGGTGATGAGGGTGATGCAGTCGGGGCAGCGGCGCTGAAAGTCGGCCAGCGCCAGATGCCCTGCGTTGGGCGACACGCCAGCCAGCAGGTCGCGCCGGTACTGGTACCAGTCCCATACCCGCTGCGGGTGGGCGCGAAAGCCTGCCTCGGTCGCCATGTCTTCGGGGCGGAACTGCGCCCAGTAGCCCGTCTGCACATCGCGGAAGGTGGGCACGCCAGATTCGGCGCTGACCCCTGCGCCCGTCAGCACGGCGATGCGCTGGCTTTGCCGGACCCAGGCTTTCACGGTGTCCAGCATGGTGCCTTCCTCGGTGGAGCCAGCGGGCCGAGGATCAAGTCCTCTGGCGCAGCGCCTCGTACAGGCACACGCCGCTGGCCACGGACACGTTCAGGCTCTCGACCGCGCCCTTCATGGGGATGCTTACCAGCTCATCGCAGGTCTTGCGCGTGAGCTGGCGCATGCCGTCGCCCTCGGCGCCCAGCACCAGGGCCACGGGGCCTTTCAGGTCCACCTGATAAATGGTCTTGGGCGCATCGTCGCTGGTGCCGATGCACCAGATGTTGCGCTCCTTGAGTTCGTTCAGGGTGCGCGAGAGGTTGGTGACCATGAAATACGGCATGGTCTCGGCCGCACCGCTGGCCACCTTGGCCACGGTGGCGTTGATGCCCACTGCGTGGTCCTTGGGGGCGATGACCGCATGGGCACCCGCGCCGTCGGCCACACGCAGGCAGGCACCCAGGTTGTGCGGGTCGGTCACGCCGTCCAGCACCAGCAGCAGGGGCTGCTCGATGCCTGCGGCTTCGAGGTTTTCCAGCAGCTCATCGAGCGAGGTGACCTGCGCCACGGGCTCGACGCGCGCGGCCACACCCTGGTGGCCATGGCTGCCCGCCAGCTTGGCAATGCGCACGCTGTCGGCTTCGATGAGGCGGGCACCTGCCTCGCGGGCACGGTCGAGAAACTGGCGCATGCGCGCATCGCGGCGCGTGGCTTCGTAGTAAATCTCGATGATGGATTGCGGCGCGGTCTTCAGACGCACGCCCACGGCGTGAAAGCCGAAGAGAACTTTGGGGCTGGACATGGGGGGATTATCCGCTGGGCGCAGCCTACTCCCTCAGACCACTATCAAATTCATAGCTGCTTGCGCATGTTTCACTAGCGCCTGCAGCCCAAAACGCTCAAAAACCCCACCCACCACTCACACCACGCGCCCTGCATCGATCGTGATGCGCCGCTCGCACTGCGCGGCCATCGCGCGGTCGTGGGTCACCAGCACCAGCGTTGTGCCCAACTCGCGGTTGAGCTCGAACATGAGCTTCATGATGGTTTCGCCGGTCGCAAAGTCCAGGCTGCCCGTGGGCTCGTCGGCCAGCAGCACGGCAGGCTGCACCACAAACGCCCGGGCCAGGGCCACGCGCTGCTGCTCGCCGCCCGACAGCACCTTGGGGTAGTGCGACAGGCGCTGCCCCAGCCCCACGCGCGCCAGCATCTCGGTGGCGGCCTTGCGTGCATCGCGGCGGTCGGCCAGCTCGAGCGGCAGCATGACGTTCTCCAGCGCTGTGAGGTTGCCCATGAGCTGGAAGCTCTGGAACACAAAACCCACCTTCTGGGCCCGCAATGCAGCCCGCGCATCTTCATCGATGGCAAACAGGTCGTGGCCGTCCAGCCGCACCGTTCCGCGCGTGGGGGTATCGAGCCCCGCGATGATGGACAGCAGCGTGCTCTTGCCCGAGCCCGAGGCGCCGACGATGGCCGCCGTTTCCCTGGCAGCCAGGCGGAAATCGATATCCCGCAGAATGTCGAGGGTTCCGGTGGAATCCGTCACCGACTTGAACACATGCTCCACGGCAATGATGGGGGTGGCGGGCGGTGTCTTGGGCAGCGGGGAGGGTTCGGACATGAAAGGCTCTTTACTTTGATTCGCAATCTGCAGCAACGGCGCCACTTTATCCTGAGCGCATCTATCGGCCTGGTGGTGGGGCTTTGTGCGCCCACGGCCTTTGCGCAGGCCGCCGCCAAGGCAGGGACTGCCGAACGCCCTTCGGTGATTCTGGTGCTGGGGGACTCGCTCAGCGCCGAATACGGCCTGGCGCGGGGCACGGGCTGGGTGGCACTGCTGGAAAAACAACTGGCGCAAGACAAGCTCTCAGCCACCGTGGTCAATGCCAGCGTGAGCGGCGAGACCACCTCGGGCGGCCGCTCGCGCCTGGCTGCACTGCTCGCGCAGCACAAGCCCAGCCATGTGGTGATTGAATTGGGGGGCAACGATGCCCTGCGCGGCCTGCCGCTCAAGAACACCGAAGAGAACCTGGCCTGGATGACCCAGGCGGCGCAAAAGGCCGGGGCCAGGGTCTTGCTGGTGGGCATGCAGGTGCCGCCCAACTATGGCACCGACTACGCGAACAAGTTTGCGGGCCTATTCACCACCGTGGCGCAGGCCCACAAGGCGGCCGTGGTGCCATTTTTCTTGAAGGGTGTGGCTGACGGACCGGACCCGACCCGCCTGTTCCAGCCCGACCGCATTCACCCTCGCGCCGAAGCGCATCCGCAAATGCTGGCCAACGTGTGGCCAGAGCTCAAAAAGCTGCTGCGTTAGGGATTCGCTGCACGCATCGAGCGATCAGTGTGTGCTGCAGATCGGGAGGGGCTGCCAGGCGCAAAACGCAGCAATAGCCGTAGCTATTAAGAGTATTTGCAACGCTGCAGACCGCCAGAGACCGCAGATGCACAGGGCGCGGCGATTGGTGCAGCGGACCCCTGTGACGCAGCCAGGTCACTCAGCCTGCAGGCTGCTCGGGATGGCCTGCAGCGCCCGCTGGCTGGTCGTCAGCGGGCTGGTCATCCCCATGCGGATCGTTCGGCCTGCGCTGTGTTTTGGCCCTCAGCTTCTCTTCCTTTTTTTGTTTTTTGGCGAGTTCGCGCTGGCGTTTTTCGTATCCGTAGTTGGGTGTTGCCAAGGTAGTTGCTTCCTGAAGTTGAGACTCACTGTAACAGGACGGGGTTTTCAGGCCCCTGCCGGGGTGCGCTGCAGCGGAATGACGGCAGCTCGGTACGCATGCCAGCTGGCAAAGCCCAGCACAGGCCCCGCCAGCACCAGGCCCACCCCCCAAAACCACAGCGAGACGGCCACGATGAGGGTGATCAATGCGCCCCACAGCAGCATCACGCCGGGGTTTTCAATCACCACACGCATGCTGGTGATGCCCGCAGTCAGCGCGTCGGTGTCGCGGTCCAGAATCATGGGGATGGACACCACGGAGGTGGAAAACACCAGCGCCGCAAACACACCGCCCACCACCGTGTACACCGCCACAAAGCTCCAGTTCTGCGGGTTGAACACCGCCTGCAGCACACCGGTGGTCGAGGGCATGCCGGTGTTGAAGAACACGGCAAACACCACCAGCGAGGCCCTGCCCCAAAGCAGCTCCAGCACCACCAGCACCAGCACCAGCATGCCCATGCTGCCCATGTGGCTGTCCCAGCAGGTAAGGGATTCGCTCAGCTGCGGCTTCAGGCCCGCCTCGCGCCGACGGCTGGTGTCGTAAAGCCCCATGGCCAGAAAAGGCCCCACCAGCAGACAGCCACTGGCGAGCGACATGGTGTATTCAGGCCGCGTGCGGAACACCCAGCCCAGCACCCCCGCCATGACCCAGAAGCACACGCCATAGAAAACAGCAATGCCCGGCGCGGCGCGCACATCGTCCAGGCCGCGCCGCAGCCACCGGAAGGGGTCGGCCACGCGCAACGGCTGCAGCTGCACGGGCTGGGCGGTCTGGGCCTTCACGCGGTCGGCAATGGCCTCAGCCTGCCGGGCCTCGGAGGTGTCTGGGGTGCCAAGGGTGTCCGGCGCAGGCTTGGAGGATGTCGCGTTCATGCCGCCACACTAAGCCCGCCCGTTCGGCTGCGCCACTGAGGAAAGCCCGTATCCCACACGAAATCCAGCGGCAGTGGGCCGCGCCGGACCCTTGCCGAGGCCGCTCAGCCCTGGGTGAAGGCGCGTTCCATCGCCTGTTGCAGGTCGCGCCGCAGGTCCTCCACAGCCTCCAGGCCGATCGAAAACCGCACCAGCGTGCCAGGCTTCAAATGGGCGGGCGGCCGACTGCGCATACTGGCAATGTTGTAAGGGACGACCAGGCTCATGGGGCCGCCCCAGCTGTAGCCCAGCTTGAACAAGCGCAAGCCGTCGCAGAAGGCATCCACCTGCTGTTGCGTGTACCGGGCGTCGATCATCACGCTGAACAAGCCAGCTGCCAGCCCCTGCCCGCCGTGAGCGGCACCACACAGGGCCTTCCAGTGCGCATGGCCGGGCGCGCCTTCCAGCGCGGGGTGCAGCACTTGCGCAATGACGGGTTGCTGCTGAAACCACCGCGCCAGCTGGCGGGCAGCGTCATCGTGGGCGCGATAGCGCAGTCCGATGCTGGGCAGCGCACGCAGCACGGCCTCGGCGTCGTTGGCCCCCACGCCCAGTCCCAGCCGCATGTGCGTCAGCTTGATCTTCATGTGCAGGCCCGGGTCGCGCGTGATCACGCTGCCCATGAGCACATCACCTCCACCGCTCGGATACTTGGTGAGCGCATGGGCCGAGATGTCCACCCCCAGGCTGCCGTCGCCCGTCAGGTCAAAGGGCGCAAACGCCAGGCCCGCGCCCCAGGTGTTGTCCAGCGCGGTTGTCACGCCCCTATCGCGGCAAATGCGCACCTGCTCGCACAGGTCCGGAAACTCCATGCTGACAGAGCCCGGCGCCTCCAGCCAGACCAGACGGGTGGCCGGCGTGATGCGGGCAGCCAGGTCAGCCGGATCCAAAGGGTCGTAAAACACATGGGTGATCCCGAACCGGGCGAGTTCGCCATTGGCCAGATCCTTGCCGGGCCCGTAGGCGTTGTCGGGAATCAGCACCTCATCGCCGGGCTTGAGGAGCGCCAGCCCCACGTTGGCAATGGCCGCCAAGCCACTGGGCACCAGCACACACTGCAGACCGCCCTCCAGCGCACACAGGCGCTCTTCGAGGATGAAGGTCGTGGGCGTGCCGTGCAGCCCGTAGGTGTAGCCGCTTTTGTCTTTCCACTCGCGCGAGCGCATGGCCGCAACGCTGGGAAAGATGACGGTGGAGGCCTTGAAAACCCCCGGTTGGGGGGCTACAAACCCGGCGGGAGGCTGGTAGTCGTGGTGGACGATATGGGTGGCAAGATCAATGTCGTGGTCTTTCATGCCAGCCATGGTAGCGCGCCGTCCGGAGTGACCCGGGCGGCGCTCAGATCGCTTGGCGATCACACCGCAGGGCTTGGGATGCATGCACCACAAGCCCTGCAGGTTGGCATTAACCAGCCGTCACGACCAGCTGGTTGTTCACCGAGGTCACGCCACTCACGCCCTTGGCAATGGTCTCGGCGCGGTCACGGGCCACCGTGGAGGGTGCGGGCCCGTTGAGCGTGACCTTGCCGTTGACAGTGTCTACATTGATCTTGACGGCGCTCAGGTCGGGGTCCTTGGCCAGGCCCGCGCTCACCTGGGCGGTGATGGTGGCATCGTCGATCACGCCCTTGGCGGAGTTGGCTGCCTGCTTGGCCGTGGCTTCCGCATTGGCCGCGCCCTGCTCCATCTTGGTCTCTGCGTTCTGCATCGCGCCCTCAGCCTTCACACGGGCGTCAGCTGCGGCTTGTTCGGTCTTTTCGACGGCAGAGTCCAGTCGCTGGCCCACGGTGGGCTCTTCGGTCTTGTTGCAGGCGGCCAGGCCCAGGGCCAGGGCGCTCACGGCCAGAATGCTCGCAACGCGATGGGCGGGACGGTCGATCAGATTCTTGGGGTTCATGCAATGACTCCTTGCGGTTGAAACATGGCCTCACTGTAGGCAGCGGGCCGCGGCTTGCGGGTCGGACATCGCCGAAGTGCTTGTAGGACGGCAACGCCAGCCGCGTATCGGCCGCACTCCCTGCGGAGCGGGTGACAATCGGGGCATGACCGTGTCTTCGCTCGCCCGTTGGCTTCCTTTTTTGAAATGGCCCCGCCCTGACCGACAACTGCTCAAAGGGGAGTTCTGGGCGGGCATGACGGTGGGGCTGATGCTGGTACCGCAGGGTGTGGCCTACGCGGCGCTGGCGGGCATGCCGCTGGTCACGGGCATCTACGCATCGCTGATTCCGGCGCTGGTCGCCGTGCTGTTCAGCTCATCCACGCGGCTGGGGGTGGGGCCCACAGCGCTCACCAGTTTGCTGATCGGCGCCTCGCTCACCGGCCTGGCGGAGCCAGGCAGTGCGCAGTGGGTGGCCCTGGCGGCATGGATGGCCCTGCTGTCGGGTCTGCTGCAGATGGTGATGGGCATGGCGCGCTTTGGCTGGTTGCTCAACCTCGTGACCTCACCCGTACTCAATGGGTTTACGCAGGCGGCGGCCCTGCTGATCCTGGGGTCGCAGTTGGTGGCACTGACCGGGTTGCGGGCTGCCGACTGGGGCGCCCTGCTGTCCACGCCATCGCTGGGGCTGTTCGACCTGACTGCAGCGGGCTTCGGCCTGGGGAGCCTCGCTTTGCTGATGCTGGCGCGCCGCGTGTTGCCCCAGTTCCCGGCGGCCATCGTGGTGGTGGGTGCTGCGGGTGCTCTGAGCTGGGCTCTGGGTTATGCCGATGCAGGTGGCGCAGTGGTGGGCGCCTTGCCATCGGGCTTGCCAGCGCCCTATTGGCCCGGTGCCCTGCCCTGGTCCAGCTTCAGTGCATTGGTCATGCCCGTGCTGGTGGTGACGCTGGTGAGCTTTCTGGAGACGGCATCGAGCGCCAAGGTGGAAAGCCAGCGCTCCAAGGAGCAGTGGAACGAAAACCAGGACCTGATTGGCCAGGGCCTGGCCAAGATCAGCAGTGGCCTGTGCGGCAGTTTTGCCACGAGTGCGTCGTTTTCACGCTCGGCCATCAACCTCTACGCCGGTGCCAAGACGGGCTGGGCCACACTGTTTGCGATCAGCCTGGTGCTGGTCGTGCTGCTGTGGTTGACGCCCGCGCTGTACCACGTGCCGCAGTCGGTGCTGGCGGCGGTCGTGGTCACGGCCGTCACCAGCCTCATCAAACCGGGCACCCTGATGAGGCTGTGGCGGGTGTCGCGGGTAGAGGCAGTGATCGGCGGCGTCACCTTTGCCCTGACCCTGGCCACGGCGCCGCGCATGTACTGGGGCGTGCTGGTGGGCTTGCTGATGAATCTGAGCCACTTTCTCTACCAGCGACTGCACCCGCGCATCATTGAAGTGGGCCTGCACCCTGATGGGAGCCTGCGCGACCGGCACCTGTGGCACTTGCCGCCACTGGCACCCCGGCTGCTGGCGCTGCGCATGGACGCGGAGCTGGACTTTGCCTCTGCCAGCGCTCTGGAGCGGCGCGTGACCGAACACCTGGCCGCCCACCCCGAGGTGCTGCACCTGTGTCTGCTGGCGCAGCCCATCAACCGCATCGATGTGACCGGCGTGGAAACCTTCGCCCAGTTGCTGGCGCAAATGGGACTGCGGGGTGGGACATTGCATCTGAGCGGACTGAAGCTGCCAGCAGAGCAGGTGCTGCGGCAGGCGGGGTTGCTGAAGCTGGGCCCCGGGCTGGCCATGTACCGCACCGATGCCGAGGCGCTGGTGGCACTGCAGCAGCTTCCCCAGCCCGTGGCGCGGGCGTGAGCCGGGTTTTACCTACGCTGCGCCGGCCTTGCGTTGGCCCTGTTCTTGCTGGCGCACTGGTACACTTGCCTAACTCTTTTTGTTCCAATTTGTGTCTGACTCTGCGGCCTCTCATCTGGTAGATTTGCGCGACCTTCGCCTGGATACTGCTCACGCTCTGGTGGCTCAGGCCGGCGGCAGCGAGGCAGCACTGCACCGCGAGGTGCCTTCCCTGTACCTGCAGGGTCTCATCGATGGCCTGTGCGAGCTGTCGCTCAAAGACCCGCTCACCGGCCTGGCCAACCGCAGACATTTCCGCGCGGTGCTCGAGCGCGAGATCGACCGTGTCACACGCTCAGGCGAGGCGGCCCTGCTGCTGATGCTGGACATCGACCATTTCAAGAAGGTGAACGACACCCACGGCCACCTGGCTGGTGACGTGGTGTTGCAGTCGGTGGCCCGCACGCTCAGTGCTTGCGTGCGCCCCATGGACACCTTGGCCCGCTACGGCGGTGAAGAATTTGCCGTGGTGCTGCCGGCCTGCCAGGCTGCCTTTGGCCGCGTGGTGGCAGAACGCATCCGGCGCGCAGTGGCCAACACGCCCATCCGCATTTCCCCCACGGTGGAGCTGAACGTCACCGTGAGCATCGGCGGAGCGTTTGCCATGCAGTGGATCCGATCCACCACCCTGCTGTGGACCGACCGGGCCGACCACCAGCTCTACCAGGCCAAGGCGTCGGGCCGCAACCGCGTCAGCATCGAGGAACAACCCGACAGCACCGTCAGTGCCGAAGAGAAAAGCCTGTTGTTTGGCCCGCTCTACACCCCTTCGGGTTGGGGCGACCTGCCTCCACTGGACCCCAACCCAACAGGCAGCGCCTACTGAAAGTTAGATGATGAGCGACGCGCTGTCCCCCCAACCCACAACGCCTGCAGCCCCTGCAGGCCCTGCCACCCCCCTGGCCTCTGCCGCTCCTGGCGCCCGCATCATTGCGGTGACCAGCGGCAAAGGTGGTGTGGGCAAGACTTTCGTATCGGCCAACCTGGCCGCCGCCCTCACCCGCCGAGGCCAGCGCGTGCTGGTGCTCGACGCCGACCTGGGCCTGGCCAACCTGGACGTGGTGCTGAACCTGCACCCCAAGATCACCCTGCACGACGTGTTCACCGGCAAGGCCGCATTGGACGATGCTGTGATCGCCGCGCCCGGTGGCTTTGACGTACTGCTGGCCGGTTCGGGCATGGTGGAGTATTCGCGCCTCACGCCCGAAGTGCGCAACCAGTTCCTGAACGTGATCCAGGCGCTCACGCCGCGCTACGACGTGGTGCTGCTCGACACAGGCGCGGGCATCTCCGACGTGGTGCTGTTCTCGGTGTCCCTGGCCTCCGAGGTGCTGATCGTGGCCACGCCCGAGCCCACTTCGCTCACCGACGCCTACGCTGCCATCAAGGTGCTGGCCATGCAGCAAAAACGCCAGCATGTGCGCATGGTCATCAACCAGGCGGCGCGTCCGGGCGACGGCCGGGCCATCACCAGCCAGCTGCAGCAGGTGCTCGACCGCTTTGTGAGCACCGAATCCGGTCGCCCCATGCGGCTGATCCACATGGGCGACATCCCGGCCGACCCCTCGGTGCGCGACGCCGTGATGCGCCGCCAGCTGCTGCTGCTGCAGACCCCCGGCTGCCCGGCGGCACTGGCCATTGCCCAGCTGGCCAACAAGATCGAGTCCACGCTGCTGTCGCCTGCAGCCTGACCCGGATACGCCAGGCGGCGCATGAGGCGCAGCCCGGCCACTGTGACCCACAGGCCCGCCAGCGGGCCTTTGTGCATTTTTACTGCCGTGAACACTACCGACACCGTCCTCAACATCTCCTGCTACAAGTTCGTGCCGCTGCCCGATGCCGCCGCGCTGCGCGATGTGCTGCATGAGCGTGCAGTGGCAGCCCATCTCAAGGGCACCATCCTGCTGGCCGAAGAGGGCATCAACTTCTTTCTGGCGGGTCCGGCCGAAGCTGTGCGGGGTTTTGTGGCTCAGCTGCGTACCGACGAACGCTTTGCCGACCTGGAGCCCAAGGAGAGCTGGTCGGCCACGGTGCCGTTTCGCAAGATGCTGGTCAAGGTCAAGCGCGAGATCATCCGCATGGACCACCCCACCATCCGCCCCGCCGCAGGCCGTGCGCCTTCTGTAGACCCGGCCACGCTGCGCCGCTGGCTGGACCAGGGCCATGACGACGACGGCCGCGAAGTGGTCACGCTCGACACCCGCAACGCCTTCGAGGTGGACGCAGGCACGTTCGACAACGCCATCGACTGGCGCATCGACAAGTTCACCGAGTTTCCCCCTGCGCTGCGCGCGCACAAAAGCGAACTGCAGGACAAGACGGTGGTGAGCTTCTGCACCGGCGGCATCCGCTGCGAAAAAGCCGCCATCCTCATGCGCGAGGAAGGCCTGCCCCATGTCTACCAGCTGGAGGGTGGCATCCTGAAATACTTTGAGCTGACAGACGGCGCGCACTACCACGGCGGGTGTTTTGTGTTTGACGAGCGCCGCGTGCTGGACACCGGGCTCGCCATCGACACGCCTACAGCGGCTGCAGCCGCTACAGAAGGCGCTATCAAATAATGAGCTGCCAGCGTTTTATGTACTGGCGCTACAGCCCATTTTTATCTACATATCACACTTTGATCACGCCTTGAAGCGGTGTTCCGGCAGGGGTATCCACTCCACCTCGCCCGGCACCTGGCCCATGGCCTGGGCCTCCCAGTCGCTGGCGGCCTGCACGATGCGGTCCTTGCGGCTGGAGACAAAGTTCCACCACATGTGGCGTGGCGCATCCAGCGGCTCGCCGCCAATCACCATCAGGCGCACGGCGCTCTCGCCCGCCGTCAGGCGCAGGGGCCGGCCGGGTTCCGCCACGGCCAGGATGTGCGCCTGCACCTCATCGCCGTTCAGCGACACGGGTGCATCCACGGTGTACACCGCCAGCTCGGGCACCAGCGCCGGAATCTCTATCGTGGCGCCGGCAGGCAACTGAATGTCCAGGTACAAGGTGCGCGAATACGTGGCCACCGGCGAGGTCTGACCAAAGGCCTCGCCAATCAACACCCGCACGGTGGCGCCATCCACCAGCAGCTCCGGAATGGCCGCCGCAGGCGTGTGCACAAACGAGGGGTCGGCTTCCTCGTGGGCGGCCGGCAACGCAGCCCAAAGCTGGATGCCATGGTTCACATAAGCCTGGTTCGCAAGGCTCTCCGGGCGGCGCTCGGAGTGCACGATACCGCGCCCCGCCGTCATCCAGTTGATGGCGCCGGGCTCGATCTGCTGCACGTAGCCCAGGCTGTCGCGGTGCATGATGGCGCCAGAGAACAAGTAGGTCACCGTCGCCAGGCCAATGTGCGGATGGGGCCGCACATCGTGGCTGTCGCCCGGTGCCACTGTCACCGGACCGAAGTGGTCGAAAAACAGGAAGGGCCCCACGGCCTTGCGCTGCACAGCGGGCAGCAGGCGGCGCACGGTGAAACCGCCGCCCAGATCCTTGGCATGGCCCGCGAGGGGCAGAAAGCTGGGGGTATCGCTCATGATGCACGCTCCAACGAAGTGCTGATCTCGGTCGTCACCGTGGTCATCAGCTTGTGCACAGGGCATTTCTGCGCCACGGTTTCCAGCTCGGCGATCTGGGCATCGGTGAGGTCACCGCTGACCTGCAGCCGGGTCGCGAGGCGGTAGACCCCCGTGCGTTCGGCCGATGCGTCGCGCTCGACCACGGTCTGCACATCTTCCACCGGCAGGCCCTTGCGGCGTGCGTACCACAACACCGTGAGCGCCTTGCAGGCCCCCAGGGCAGCGTCATACAGGTCGTGCGGGCTGGGGCCGCTGTCAGCGCCGCCCTCCTCCACACTGCCATCGGCCACGAGATCGTGCGCGCGGATATGCACGGTCTGGGCCATGGGCGCGCCGGGGACGCGCCGCAATTCAACTGCCATGGGGTGTTCTCCTGGTTGTATTGGGGCGCGCCACTGTAGCGCCAAACGGGGGCCTCGCCTTAACGGACGAGGCGGCGGGCCACGTCAGCCACGCGCTGGCCGAACTGCTTGCCCGTTTCCAGGTCGCCAGGGAACATCTCGGCGGCCGAGGCGTCGGACGGCGACTGGGACATGGCGCCGCTGAACGAGCCGATCCAGTTCACATCATTGCGCGTGGCCGCCTTGGAGTTGGCGGGCATCATGCCGTTGCCCACCCAGATGCCACCGTGCTGCATGGCCAGGTGGAACATGTAGTCGAGCGTGATCTGCTTGTCGCCATTGGTGCTGGCGCTGTTGGTGAAGCCCGCGAACAGCTTGTCCTTCCAGGCCTGGCTGAACCAGGGCTTGGAAGATGCGTCGGCAAACTTCTTGAACTGCCAGCTGGGGCCCGCCATGTAGGTCGGCGAGCCAAAGATGATGGCGCTGGCAGCGGCCAGCGTTTCCCAGCCGCCTTCGGGCAGGTTGCCCTCTGCATCAATAGCGACCAGCTGGGCGCCTGCACCTTCCGCCACAGACTGCGCCAGGCGCTGCGTGTGACCATAACCCGAGTGGTAAACAACTGCGATGTGTGCCATGAGATAACTCCTGTTGAAACGATGAGGGAACGAGACCAGGGGAAAGAACCAAAAGAACTACCAACAGAACGACAACCAACGACGAGATTGAATGCCAGAACCTGCACCCCTGCGGGTTGCAGGCCCTTTCCATGCCAACCGGATCAGCGGTCCGAGCGGCGTGCGTCCAGGCTCCAGGCGCCGGCGCCAAACGCTGCCAGGGCCAGCAGGCCGCCGGTCACGCCCACGTTCTTGAAGAACATGAGCTGCTGCATCATTTGCTTGTCAGCGGGCAGGTTCCAGTAGGCATGAAAGAAGAAGCTGGCCACCAGCGTGAAGAAGGCCAACGCCAGTGCGGCAAAACGGGTGCCCACGCCAAAGATCAGCGCCAGGCTGCCCAGCACTTCGACCGCCGCCGCAACGGCTGCCGCCACCGTGGGCATGGGCAGGCCCACCGAAGTGATGTAGCCCACGGTACCGGCAAAGCCGGTCAGTTTGCTGATGCCCGCAGGCAGGAACAGGGCGGCCAGCAGCAGGCGCGATGCCAGGGCCAGAGGGTTTTGCAGGGATGTGAACATGGTGAAGAACTCCTGAGTGAAAGTGGTTACGAAGTAAAGATCAGGCGGCCAGGTCAAACACCAGCACCTCGGCGTCGTGGCCATCGGTCAACGACAAGGTGGTTTCCTTTTCCATCAGCAGCGCGTCGCCGCACGACAGGGCCTGGCCGTTGGCGCTCAGCGCGCCACGCACCAGGTGCACATAGGTCTTGCGGGCGGGGTTCAGCGCCAGGGTGGCGGACTCGTCACCATTCAGCAAGCCCGCATACAAGGCTGCGTCAGCATGGATCTTCACCGAGCCCTGGGCGCCGTCGGGCGATGCCACCAGGCGCAGGGCGCCGCGCTTTTCCGACTCGGCAAAGGTCTTTTGCTCGTAGCTGGGCGGGATGCCGCGCACGTTCGGCTCGATCCAGATCTGCAGAAAATGCGTGGTCTGGCCGACAGCGTGGTTGAACTCGCTGTGCTGCACGCCGGTGCCTGCGCTCATGCGCTGCACGTCACCGGGCGGGATGCCCTTGACGTTGCCCATGCTGTCCTTATGGGCCAGCTCGCCCGACAGCACGTAGCTGATGATTTCCATGTCGCGGTGGCCATGGGTGCCAAACCCGGTGCCCGGCGCAATGCGGTCTTCGTTGATGACCCGCAGGTTGCCAAAGCCCATGTGGGCAGGGTCGTAGTACCCGGCAAACGAGAAGCTGTGGAAGGAATTGAGCCAGCCATGGTCGGCGTGGCCCCGGTCTTGCGATTTACGAACAGTCAGCATGTGAGTGCTCCTTTCAAGACTCGACTGTAGGACCGCAGCCTCCTCTTCGGGCACAGACGGATTGATGGCACTATTCAAATAATCTGAATTAACATGGCGCCACCATGCAAAACGCCCGCGATGTCCTCACCCCCGATGCGCTGACCATGCTGCAGGTGATTGCCGAGGCTGGCAGCTTTGCCGCCGCCGCACGGCAACTGGGCCTGGTGCCCAGCGCCCTCACCTACCGCGTGCGCCAGATCGAAGACGCACTGGACGTGCTGCTGTTCGACCGCAGCGCACGCCAGGCCCGCCCCACCGAGGCCGGGGTGGAGCTGCTGCGCGAAGGCGCGCGCCTGCTGCAAGACATCGACGCCGTGGCCCACCGCGTGCGCCGCGTGGCCACGGGCTGGGAGCCGCAGCTCACGCTGTCCATCGACGGCATCATTTCGCCCCACACCCTGCTGGAGCTGGTGGACGCGTTCTACGCCATGAAGCCCCCGACGCGGCTGAAGCTGCGCGACGGCATCATGACCGGCACGCTGGAGGCGCTGACCTCCGGCCGCGCAGACCTGGCCATTGGCGTCTCGGTGGCCAGCAACAACGTGGCCGGCCTGCAGCAAGGGCTGCTGGGTGACGTGCTTTTCATCTACGTGGTGGCGCCCCATCACCCGCTGGCCACCGCGCCCGAGCCCATCTCCGACGCCACGCTTCTCGAACACCGCGCCGTGGCCGTGGCCGATTCGGCCACCCGGGGCGGCGCCACCATGGGCCTGCTGGGTGGGCAGGATGTGCTGACGGTGGACACCATGCAGGCCAAGGTGCGCGTGCAGTTGCGCGGCCTGGGCGGCGGCTTTCTGCCCGAACCCATGGTGCGCCCCTACCTGGAGGCAGGCCGTCTGGTGGCGCGCCGCGTGGCCCGGCCCGAACGCAACGTGCGCGTGCACTACGCCTGGGGTGGTCCCGGCTTCACCGCACCCGGCCGCGCGCTGCAGTGGTGGCTGAACCAGCTGCAAAGTCCCGCCACACGCCGCGCTCTGCTGGAAAACCACCATCATTTGTGACCCTGATCAAGTGCGCACAGGCCGGCACCGCGTGTAGAGTGGTTCCTGTTGGTTCTGCATCGCATTTCTTTTGCCGACCGTCACCGAAAGGCCTCCCATGAGCAAACCTGATCCTCTCCCCGCCAAACGGCTCCGACGCACCAGCGCCCCGATCCCTGCGGCCTCCGCAGCGCCCGCCACCCCAGTCACCCCCTCCGGCAAACCGCAGCGCCACTTCGCCATCATCGGCGCAGGCATGGCGGGCATTGCCTGCGCCCGCACCCTGGTCCAGGCCGGCCACCGGGTGACGGTGTTCGAAAAATCCCACCAGGCCGGTGGCCGCACCGCCACCATCGACAGCCCCTTTGGCAACTTTGATGCCGGCGCCCAATATTTCACCGTGCGCGACCCGCGTTTTGCCCGCGCCATCGACACCGTGCCCGGCATTTGCAAGCGCTGGAGCGCCAATTCGGTCCAGGTGCTGGACGCTGCAGGCCGCGTAGCCGCCGTGGGCCTGCCCCACCGCGAGGCCCATTGGGTGGCCAGCCCGGGCATGCAGTCGCTGGTCACCACCTGGGCCGACCCCCTGGTTCAGGCAGGCCAGCTCATCACCCACACCCGCGTCACCCGCATCGAACCCGACGCCGTGAACGCACCAGGCTGGCAATTGCGCACCGAAGGCGCGGGTGGCGAACAACACGTGTACGCAGGCTTCGATGCCGTGCTGCTGGCCCAGCCCTCCGTGCCTGCGCAGGCCCTGATTTCCGGCTCCGGACTCGACTCCCCACTGGCCGACGCCATGTCCAAGGTGGCCATTGCCCCCTGCTGGACCCTGATGCTGGCCTACCCCCAGGCCGTGCGCCCGGGCCTGACCACACTGGGCCCGCAATGGAACGCCGCGCGCAGCACCCACCACCGCATTGCCTGGCTGGCGCGCGAGTCGTCCAAGCCGGGTCGCAATGTGGTGGAGCGCTGGACGGTGCAGGCCAGCCCCGCCTGGTCGGCAGAACACCTCGAAGACGACGAAGCCCGCGTGCAGGCCAAGCTGCTCAAGGCATTTGCCGAGGTCACCGGCATCCGGGCCGAGCCCGCGCATGCCGACACCCGCCGCTGGCGCTATGCGCAGACCACCCACCCGCTGGGCAAGAGCCACCTGTGGGACGCCAAGGCCGGCCTGGGTGCGTGCGGAGACTGGTGCCTGGGGCACCGGCTGGAAGATGCCTTTGTGTCGGGCCTGGAACTGGCACTTGCCGTGGCATGACGCGGGGCGTGGGCGCAACGCCGCACGACAAGGGCAGCCCCGCAGTACGCGTTGAAGGGCTCTATGTGGGGCGGTTTGCCCCCTCTCCCACGGGCCCGCTGCATGCGGGTTCTCTGGTGGCCGCGCTGGCCAGCTGGCTGGATGCACGCGCACACAACGGGCGGTGGCTGGTGCGCATCGAGGATGTGGACCAGCCCCGCTGCGTGCCGGGGGCGGACACCTTCATCCTTCAGCAACTGGCCACCTGTGGCCTGCACCCCGATGCCCCGCCCCAGTGGCAGTCCGCGCGCAGCAGTCTGTACCAGCGTGCCCTGGACCAGCTGGTGGCACAGGGCGATGCCTACCCCTGCGCCTGCTCACGCAAGGATATCGAAGACGCCCATGCCGCCCAGGGCCATGCCCGCGAGAGGCATGCCGCGCTGCCTTACCCCGGCACCTGCCGCCATGGGCTGCACGGCCGCACGGGGCGCTCCTGGCGCTTCAATGTCACAGACTTCAAGCCAAAACAACCTATTGCGCTAGTGGATCATGCCTGGAGCGCTACATATTCAGTAGCAGACGGAATGCTGCAGTGGCGCGACCGCCGCCTGGGACGCCAGCAGCAACAGGTGGCTAACGCCGTAGGCGACTTTGTGCTGCGCCGCGCAGACGGACTGTGGGCCTATCAGCTGGCCGTAGTGGTGGACGACGCTGACCAGGGCATCACCGATGTGGTCCGGGGCGAGGACCTGGCCGACAACACGCCCCGCCAGATCCTGCTGCAGCAGGCCCTGGGGGTGCCCACACCGCGCTACCTGCACACCCCCCTGGTGTGCGGGGACAACGGCGAAAAACTCTCCAAACAAAACGGCGCGCAGGCGCTGGAACTGCAGAACCCGGTGGTGGCCCTGTCGCAAGCCGCGCTGGCACTGGGCCTGCCCGCTGTGGCAAATCTGCACAACATTTGCATACCCGACGCACTGGCACAGTGGGTGGCGGCGTGGCGACGAAACTACAATGGCCCACCGTGACCGAATTGACCACAGCTTCCGCCCCCGCCAGTGCTGCGCCTGCCGCAGCCGCCGTCCCTACAGCGCCCGCCGTGCAGGGCTCTGCCCCCGCCGGTGTGACCCACCCCAAAACCATCAAGAGCTTTGTGCGCCGCGCCGGCCGCACCACCACGGGCCAGGCCAAGGCCTTTGAGGACTTCGGCCCGCGTTTTGTGCTGCCCTACACCCCCGCCCCGCTGGACGCCACCGCCGCCTTCGGCCGCAGTGCGCCGCTGGTGCTGGAGATCGGCTTTGGCATGGGCGAGGCCACGGCCCATATCGCCCGCGTGCGGCCTGACGACAACTTTCTGTGCTGCGAGGTGCATGAGCCCGGCGTGGGCGCCCTGCTCAAGCGCATTGGCGAACAAGGGCTGACCAACATCCGCATCCTGCAGCACGACGCCGTGGAGGTGATCGACCACATGCTGCCGCCCGGCGTCCTCGACGGTGTGCACATCTTCTTCCCCGACCCCTGGCACAAGAAAAAGCACAACAAGCGCCGCCTGATCCAGCCCCCGCTGGTGGCCAAGCTGGCTGCACGCCTCAAGCCCGGCGGCTACCTGCATTGCGCCACCGACTGGCAGCCCTACGCCGAGCAAATGCTGCAGGTGCTGAGCGCCGAACCCCTGCTGCAAAACACCGCAGACGGCTTTGCACCGCAACCCGACTACCGCCCGCTGACCAAATTCGAAAACCGTGGGCTGCGACTGGGCCATGGGGTGTGGGACGTGGTGTTTGTGCGCCGTAACTGACCCCACGACATGCCCCGATCGGCCCGCACCACACCGCCTATGAAACCCATCCTGCAAAACCTGGTGGAGATGACTGGCCACCGCGACCACCTGCGGCTCGAGGTGTCGGTGCTGTCCACGCTGCAAAAGCTCAGCAGCATCATCGAGGTGCGGGCCCTGGAGCTGTTCACGGACGGTGGCGTGCCCCATGTGCGGCCCCGTACCTGGGTGGACAACGGCCAGCTCGTGTCCACCGACTCCGAAGCCGCCGCAGACCCCCGCCGCGAGCCGCTGGACCAATACCCCGCGCTGCGGGACTGCGTGGACAGCCGTGGCGAAAGCGCCCTGGCCTCGCCCCGCCGGGGCCGCCATGTGCTCTGGCTGCCGGTGTGGATGCACGACAAGGTCAGTACCTGCCTGGAGATCACCCAGTCGCGCCCGTTCTCGGCCCACAAGCTTGACGTGCTCATGGGCGTGTTTCAGGTGTACCAGAACTACCAGAGCCTGCTCGACTACAGCGAGCGCGATGCGCTCACTGGCCTGTTCAACCGCAAGACGTTTGACGAGCAGTTCTCCCGCTACACCATGAGCGGGCTGGCCAGCCGTAAGGGCGCCGTTACCGAGTCCTTTGCGGCCGAGGAAACCGCAGTGGCCAGCGACAACGAGCCCCTGCAGCAATGGCTGGCGGTGGTGGACATCGACCACTTCAAGCAGGTCAACGACCGGTTCGGCCACCTGTATGGCGACGAGGTGCTGATCCTGATCGCCAACATCCTGCGCAGCTCTTTCCGCAGCCATGACCGCATCTTCCGCTTTGGCGGCGAAGAGTTTGTGGTGCTGCTGCGCTCCACCACGCTGAGCACCGCCCACAAGGTGTTCAACCGCTTCCGGCTGGCCGTGCAGGAGTACCACTTCCCGCAGGTGGGCCAGGTCACGGTGAGCCTGGGCTTTGTGAGCACCACGCGCGGCTCGCCCGTAGAGATTCTGGGCCAGGCCGACCAGGCGCTTTACTACGCCAAGGAACATGGCCGCAACCAGGTCTGCTTCTATGACGATCTGGTGGCCAGCGGTCAACTGGCGACCAAGGTCGCCAACGACGACGTCGAGCTGTTCTGACCGGGCCGGGCCCCATGGCCATATGGCCCGCTGTCCGCTGCGACAAGGCTGGTCCGGGCAAGAACGTAGCGCTCCATCGTCCACCGTAGGGCGCCTTTCCCCTCTCAGCCCAGCGACGCCAGAATGGCCTCCACATTGACCTCGTCGCGCTGCGCAGGTGTCAGAAAGCGCTCTGCGTAGTCGCGCCACACGCCGCTGGTCAGGAAGAAGCGAAACACCTCGGCATCGATGTGACGCTCGCGCACCATGTGGGTCATGATCTTGAGCGACTCGGACAAGGTCTTGGGTGGCTTGTAGGGCCGGTCGGCCGCAGTCAGCGCCTCAAAGATGTCGGCCAGGGTCATCACCCGGTCGGCCAGCGTCAGCTCGGGCGCCTTCAGGCGCCGGGGGTAGCCGGTGCCGTCCAGCTTTTCATGGTGGGACCCGGCAATCGACGGCACGCGCGCCAGGTGCGGCGGAAACGGCAGACCGCTGAGCATGATGATGGTCTGCACGATGTGGTCGTTGATCTTGAAGCGGTCTTCGGCAGTGAGCGTACCCCGCTGGATGGACAGGTTGTGCAATTCGCCCAGGTGCGCCTCGTAGGGCGGCAACACCATGTCAAAGCCCCAGCGATTGGCGGGGTTGCCCGCCTCCACCGGCGGCTTGCGTGTGCCCCAGGGCACGATGTGCTCGGGCCGGTCGGCCAGCAGCGGCTCGTTGGCGGGCAAGGGGCGCACCGGCACGCTGGAAAGTCGCAGCATCTCGGCGGCCGACAGGCCCAGGCGGTCGTCAAAATGCCGTTGCCATATCTGGCGGCCGACGGTCTTGAGGCGGGCAATGTCCGCCTCGGCCATGAATTCGCCCCCCACGTTGCAGCGGGCTACAAAGGCAAAGTCTTCCTGCAGTTGTTCGCGCCGCTGCAGCAGCTCGCGCTGCAGGCGCACCGGGTCCACGCCGGACACATGCTGCTTCCAGTAGTCCAGCTCAGCGTCCCGCCACAACACCTCAAAGCGCATGCGCACCTCGTGAATGCGGTTGTAGAGCGTCTCCAGCTTGGTGGCCTTGTCGATGATGTGCTCGGGGCTGGTGACCTTGCCGCAGTCATGCAACCAGGCCCCCAGGCGGAATTCGTAGCGCTCGGCATCGGTCATGGCCACCTGGGCAAACGGACCGTCCTTGGCCGCACACATGCGGTCCATCAGCGCCTCGGCCAGCTCCGGCACGCGCTCGCAATGGCCACCGGTGTAGGGGCTCTTGGCGTCGATCGCGTCGGCCAGCAGGCGGATGACAGCATCGAGCAGCTTCTTCTGGCCTTCGATCAGGCTGCGCGTCTCGATGGCCACCGACAGCGTGCCGGACAACTTCTCGACAAACGCGCGGAAATGCGCGTCGTCCTGCGTCTGGTCCGCGATGTAGCGCAGCACCAGCAGGCCCAGGGGCTGCCCGTCACGGGTGCGCAGCTGCACCCGCAGCACGCGCGCGGGCTCGGTGTCGTCGTCGTCTTCGTGCTGGTCGCCAGGTTGGGGCTCGGTATGGTTGATGAAATGCACCATGGCCAGGTGCTCGGGGTAGCGCGACTGCTGCTCCGGGTCTTCGCAATGGCGGGCCGCGCGCAGCAAGCCGGTGCGTTGCGGGTCCACGAGGTACACCGCACCGCCGGTGCAACTGGTCGCGCGCACCAGCTCGTACAGCACGCTCGACAGCATCAGGTCGGTGCGCGACTCGGCGCTGATGTGGTGGGTGATGTGCAAGAACTCCTGGATGGTGTCGGACATGCGGTCCATCACCTGCCCCAGGTCGCGCACCTCGCGCACCGGCGACACCCGGCGTTCGGGCCGCCGGAAATCAAACCGCGCCAGCGCCCTGGCCTGCAACGCCAGCCCGAATAGACTGCGCCCCACGCGCCGGCCGGCCAGCCAGCCCAACGGCAGCATCAGGCCGATGAGCGACACCGACAGCCACACCTGCTGGCGCAGGTTGTTGTTCACCTCGGCCAGCAGCTCTTTGGTAGGAATCGCCATCAGGATCTGCAGCCCCTGCCAGCGCATCGATGCCAGCGGCAGCGAACGGCCCAGCCATTCCTCGCCGTCGGCCTGCAGGCGGCGTGACTCGCCATCTTTCAGGCCCAGCGCCTGCAGCGCATGCAGGCTGGGCACACCCAGATCGTCTAGGGCACGTAGCCGCAGGCCCGGCGTGTTGCCATCACGCAGTAGCACGCGCGACATGTCGGGATAGGCCAGCACGCGGCCGTCCTTGTCCACCACCGCGATCTCGGTGCGGGGCATCAGGCGCAGGCCACTGATCTCATGCCCCAGGTCGGTCAGGGCCACGTCCAGGCCAATCACCGCACGCCCGTCCTCGCTGGGCTGGCTCAGCGTGATGCCCACCTCCTGCGTGGTGAAGAACACATAGGGTGCCGTGAGGATCTGGGTGTTCTGCTCCAGCGCCTCGGCGTACCAAGGCCGGGTGCGGGGGTCGTAGCGGTATTCCGGGCGCACGGCCGAATCGATCAGCCGCAGGTCCGCGTCGTAATAACTCCAGCGCCCCACCATGCCCGCCAAGCCGCGCTCGCGCGCCATGGACTGCACCAGGTACGCCGTTTTGGGCGGTGCATCCAGCCGCACCCGCAAGGCCTCGTTTCGCACCGGCCGCACCAGCAAAAACTGCCCGTCCGGGTAACCGATGAACACCGCCGACAGCAGCGGGTTCTGCTCCAGCAGCCGCGCCAGTACAGGCAGGCGCCGCAGCCGCGCTGGCAGGGTGGACGCAGAGGCCACCGGGTCGAACGCCAGCAGGCGGATGGTGGCATCGGCCGGGTCCACGATGCGGTGTACCCGTTCTGCAATGAGCTGGCTGATGCGCTGCGCACTCTCGTCCGACGCCGCAATGATGGCCTGGCGCGCGCTGGTGCTGACCTGGTACACCAGCAACGCTGTCAACAACAGCATGGCGGTGACCACCACGGTGGCGATCAGGACCTCAAAGGGGATGGTGATGCGGCGCCACCACGGCAGGTGGCCGCCTTGGCCCACCGAAGCAGCGCCCGTACCGCGAAGCACAGCGGACGGCGGCGGGTCTTGGGGGCTGTCGCGCAGGGTGTCCATGCGCTGCACTTTAGGGTGAAAGCTGGCGTTCCGTCACCCTCTTTTTGGCAGCCATGGCTACCACACCACAGCGGCGGGTGCCGCTGTGGTGACCGGTACATCAGCCCAGTTGCTGCGTGACCCAGCCTGTCACCGAAGCCAGTGCTGCGGGCAGCTTGGACGCGTCAGTGCCGCCAGCCATGGCCATGTCGGGCTTGCCGCCGCCCTTGCCGCCGACTTGCTGGGCGACAAAGTTGACCAGTTCACCCGCCTTGAGCTTGCCCACGCTGTCGGCGGTGACGCCCGCAGCGATCTGCACCTTGTCGCCATCCACGGCGGCCAGCACGATGGCAGCGGTCTTGAGCTTGTCCTTGAGCTTGTCCATGGTGTCGCGCAGGGTCTTGGCGTCGGCACCCGGCAGCGCCGCAGCCAGCACTTTGAGGCCCTTCACCTCCACCGCCTGGTTCACCAGTTCGTCACCCTGGCTCGAGGCCAGCTTGCCCTTCAAGGCAGCCACTTCCTTTTCGAGCGCGCGGGCGTTGTCCAGCGCCTGGCTGATGCGGCCATTGAGCTCGGCCACCGGCGCCTTGAGGGTGCTGGCGGCCTGGTTCACGGTGTCTTCCAGGTTCTGCAAGTACGCCAGTGCGTTGGCGCCGGTCACGGCCTCAATGCGGCGGATGCCAGCAGCCACGCCACCTTCGCCCACCACCTTGAACAGGCCGATGTCGCCCGTGCGCTGCACGTGCGTGCCGCCACACAGTTCGCGGCTGGTGCCGATGTCGAGCACGCGAACGGTCTCGCCGTACTTCTCGCCAAACAGCATCATGGCGCCGGTCTTCTGGGCCGACTCGATGTCCATCACGCGCGCTTGCGTGGGCTGGTTGGCCAGGATTTCTTCGTTCACACGGCGTTCGATCTCGCGGATTTCAGCCGCCGTCACGGCGCCGTTGTGTGTGAAGTCGAAGCGCGTGCGGTCGGCATTGACCAGGCTGCCCTTTTGCTGCACATGGCTGCCCAGCACTTCGCGCAGGGCCTTGTGCATGATGTGCGTGACCGAGTGGTTGCGCACGGTGGCTGCGCGCACGGCGGTGTTCACCTGGGCCTGCACCGTGTCACCCACGTTCAGTGTGCCCTCTTCGAGCATGCCATGGTGGCCAAACACATCGGCCTTGATCTTGAGCGTATCGCCCACCGCAAAACGGGCCGAGCCGCTGGTGATGACACCTTCGTCACCCACCTGGCCGCCGCTTTCGGCGTAGAACGGGGTCGTGTCCAGCACCACCACGCCGTTTTGGCCGGCTTTCAGTGCTGCAGCGCTAGTACCGTCTACATAGATTGCTACGATTTTTGCAGTCTCTGCGAGGTGTTCGTAGCCCGTGAACTGGTTGGCGGCACCGGTGTACTCCAGCGCCTTGTCCATCTTGAACTTGCCAGCAGCGCGGGCCTGGGCCTTCTGCTTTTCCATGGCGGTCTTGAAGCCTGCCTCGTCCACTTCCACGTCGCGCTCGCGGCATACGTCATTGGTCAGGTCGAGCGGAAAGCCATAGGTATCGTGCAGCTTGAACGCCACGTCGCCAGGCAGCACCTTGGCGCCGCCGTCCAGGGCCGCGTCCAGAATTTCCATGCCGTTGGCCAGCGTTTCGAAGAAGCGCTCTTCTTCCACCTTGAGCACCTCGGTGATGCGCTGCTCCTGCTCGCGCAGGGATGGGTAGGCGTCACCCATCAGGCGCACCAGGTCGGACACCAGCTTGTGGAAGAACGGGGTCTTCTTGCCCAGCTTGTACCCGTGGCGGATGGCACGGCGCACGATGCGGCGCTGCACGTAGCCACGGCCTTCGTTGCTGGGGATCACACCATCGCTCACCAGGAAGGCGGTTGCGCGGATGTGGTCGGCAATCACACGCAGGCTCTTGTTGTTGAGGTCCGTCACGCCGGTCTCGCGGCCGGCGGCCTTGATGAGCGCGTCGAACAGGTCGATCTCGTAGTTGCTGTGCACGTGCTGCAGGATGGCTGCAAGGCGCTCCAGGCCCATGCCGGTGTCTACGCAGGGTGCGGGCAGCGGGGTCACGGCACCCGTCTCGTCCATGTTGAACTGCATGAACACGTTGTTCCAGATCTCGATGAAGCGGTCGCCGTCTTCATCGGGGCTGCCGGGAGGGCCGCCTGCAATGTGCGGGCCGTGGTCATAGAAGATTTCGCTGCAGGGGCCGCAGGGGCCGGTGTCGGCCATCATCCAGAAGTTGTCGGACTTGTAGCGGCCGCCCTTGTTGTCGCCGATGCGGATCACGCGCTCGGGTGGCAAGCCGATTTCCTTGGTCCAGATGTCGTAGGCCTCGTCGTCCTCCCGGTAGACCGTGGCCAGCAGGCGCTCTGGCGGCAGCTTGTAAACCTCGGTCAACAGCTCCCAGGCCCACTTGAGCGATTCGCGCTTGAAGTAGTCGCCAAACGACCAGTTGCCCAGCATTTCAAAGAAGGTGTGGTGGCGCGCGGTGTAGCCCACGTTTTCCAGGTCGTTGTGCTTGCCACCCGCACGCAGGCAGGCCTGCACGGACACCGCCCGGTTGTACGAGCGCTTGTCGGTGCCCAGGAACACGTCCTTGAACTGCACCATGCCCGAGTTGGTGAACATCAGCGTGGGGTCGTTGCCAGGCACCAGAGGGCTCGACGGCACCACGGTGTGGCCCTTGGAGACGAAGAAGTCCAGGAAGGACTTGCGGATGTCAGCGACAGAAAAAGTGGGAGTGCTCATGGTGTTGTGGAGTGGTTGCACGCAGCAGGCAGACCGCAGGACCCGCGCCTGCGCGCTGCCTGTCGCTGCCCCTATGGGGACCAACCTTTCATTATAGGTTTGCCGTCTGGCGGTCCGTGGCGGGAGGGCGACAGGGCGGGGACTGACGCCTCCACTCCATGCGCCAACGAATGCGGAAAAATCCGCTTGCGCGCTTTAAATATCTTGTTAATATATTAATAACCGCAACCCATCCACTGATCCAAGGAGCCCCTCGTGAACCCACAACCCCGCTGGCAAGGCATCTTCCCCGCCATCACCACCAAGTTCCACGCCGACGAGTCCATCGACGCCGAGGGCACAGCCCGCCACATCGACTTTCAGATCCGCAACGGCATCCACGGGCTGGTCACCTGCGGTTCTCTCGGCGAAGCCAGCACACTCACGCTGGAGGAAAAGCTCCAGGTCGCCAAGATCGCCCTCGAAGCCGCTGACGGCCGCGTGCCCGTACTCGCCAACGTGTCCGAAACAAGCACCCGCGAGGCCCTGCGCTACATCGACGGCGGCAACAAGCTCGGCGTGGCCGGCTACATGGTCATGCCCTCGGTGATCTACGTGGCCGACGCCCGCGAGGCCATGGCCAATGTGCGCGCCATGGCGGGTGCCGCCCAGCGCCCCCTGATGGTCTACAACAACCCTGTGGCCTACCGCGTGGACCTGAAACCCGAGCACATGGTGGAGCTGGCCGACTGCGAGTGGATCGCCGCCATCAAGGAAAGCACCGGCGACATCCGCCGCATCACCGACCTGCGCAACACCGTGGGTGACCGCTACCAGCTCTTCCTGGGCGTGGACGACCTGGCTTACGAAGGCCTGGCCCTGGGCTGCGACGGCCTGCTGGCCGGCGTGGGCTGCGCCTTCCCGCGCGAAACCGTGGCGCTGTACGACCTGATGAAAGCGGGCAAATTTGCCGAGGCGCTGCCGCTCTACCAGTGGATGACGCCCATGCTGCACCTGGATGTGTCCAACAAGCTCGTGCAGAACCTCAAGCTCATCGATGCGTTGGTGGGTGTGGGCACCGAACACATGCGCCGCCCCCGCCTGCCCCTGGTGGGCGACGAACGCGCATTTGTCGAGAGTGTGGTGCGCAAGGCCCTGGCCACGCGCCCTACAAAATACCAGTCTGTCGCCTGAGACACTGAGCGCCCTACTCCACCACCACAGCACCATGCAACGCATCCACGTGATCGACTCCCACACGGGCGGCGAGCCGACCCGGCTTGTCATCGACGGTTTCCCGGACCTGGGCACCGGCACCATGGCCGAACGGCGTGCGCTGCTGGCCGAGCGCCACGATGCCTGGCGGACCGCCACTGTGCTGGAGCCGCGTGGCAGCGACGTGGTGGTGGGGGCGCTGCTCTGCGCGCCGCAAGACCCGGCCAATGCAGCGGGCGTGATCTTCTTCAACAACAGCGGCTACCTGGGCATGTGTGGCCACGGCACCATCGGGCTGATCGCATCGCTCGCCTATCTGGGCCGCATCACCCCTGGAGAGCACCGCATCGAAACCCCGGTGGGCACCGTCACCACCACCCTGCACGCTGATGGTTCGGTCAGCGTGCGCAACGTGCTCGCCTACCGACTGCACCACCAGCTGGCGGTGGATGTGCCCGGCCATGGCCGCGTGGTGGGCGATGTGGCCTGGGGCGGCAACTGGTTCTTCCTGATCTCCGACCATGGCCAGCGTGTAGCCAGCGACAACCTGGAGGCGTTGATGGCCTACAGCTGCGCCGTGCAGCAAGCCCTCAAAGACCAGGGCATTCGGGGCGACAACGGCGGTGAGATTGACCACATCGAGTTGTTTGCCGACGACGACCAGGCCGACAGCCGTAACTATGTGCTGTGTCCCGGCAAGGCCTATGACCGCTCGCCCTGCGGCACGGGTACCAGCGCTAAGGTGGCCTGCCTGGCGGCCGACGGCAAGCTCGCACCGGGCGCACTCTGGCGCCAGGCCAGCATCATCGGAAGCCAGTTCGAGGCCAGCTACACACTGCAGGACGATGGCAAGGTCATCCCCACCTTGCGGGGCCGCGCGCACATGAGCGCCGACGCTACTTTGCTGATTGAAGACAAGGACCCCTTTGGCTGGGGCATCCGGCTATAACCCGGCCCTGCTGCACGTGCGCCCCATGCAACACACCGATGTCCTTGTGATTGGCGCTGGCATCGTGGGTGCCGCCTGCGCCCATGCGCTGGTGTTGGCAGGGCTGTCGGTACGCGTCATCGATGCGCGCCTCGGCGGTGCCACGGCGGCGGGCATGGGCCATCTGGTGGTGATGGATGACAACCCTGCCGAGCTGGCGCTGAGCCAGACATCGCTGGACCTCTGGCACACCTGGGCACCCCACATGGATGCGGGCTGTGCGTTCACGCCCTGCGGCACGCTCTGGCTGGCCGCCAACGATGCAGAGCTGCAGGCGGCCCATGACAAACGCAGCACCCTGCAAGCACACGGAATCGCCTGCGACATGCTCGACGCGGCCGCCCTGTCCCGCGCAGAACCCGCACTGCGCCCCGGTCTGGCGGGTGCGCTCAAGGTGCAGGGGGATAGCGTGGTCTACGCCCCGCGCGCAGCCCAGTGGCTGCTGGACCAGGCCGCAGCCCACGGACACCTTGTGTTGGAGCAGGCTGAAGCGATGCAGATCGACGGCCACACCGTCACCCTGCGCGACGGAAGCCAGCGCAGCGCAGGCGCCATCGTGCTGGCCAGCGGCATCCACGCCCCGCAGCTGTGCCCCGGCCTGCCGCTGCGCCCCAAAAAGGGCCACCTCGTCATCACCGACCGCTACCCAGGCACCGTGCACCACCAGCTGGTGGAGCTGGGCTACATCACCAGCGCGCACCACAGCGACGGTACCTCGGTGGCCTTCAACGTGCAGCCCCGGCCCACAGGGCAGTTGCTGATCGGCTCGTCGCGCGAGTTCGACACCACCGACCCCGCCGTCAACAACGCCGTGATGGCGCGCATGCTGCAACGGGCACTCGACTACCTGCCAGGCCTGGCCGACCTCAACGCCATCCGCACCTGGACCGGTTTTCGCGCCGCCACGCCGGACAGCCTGCCGCTGATTGGCGCGCACCCCGAACACCCGCACGTGTGGCTGGCCGTGGGACATGAAGGATTGGGGGTGACCACCGCCCCGGCCACCGCGCAGTTGCTGGCGGCCCAGATCGTAGGGGGCGCCCCGGCGATCGACCCCACGCCCTTTGCACCTGCCCGCTTTGCGGGCCTGAGCACATCATGACCGCATCCAGAACACCCGCCCTGGTGCACATCGTGGTGAATGGCACCCCCCTGCAGGTGCCCCCAGGGACCAGCGTCGCCGCCGCGCTGGCGCAGCAAACACCCGGCACCACACGCACCTCGGTCACCGGCGCGGCGCGGGCACCGCTGTGTGGCATGGGGGTGTGCCACGAATGCAGAGTCCGCATCCACGGCCGCACCCGCCTGGCGTGCCAGACGGTCTGCACCGAGGGCATGTCGATTCACACCGATGTCGGCACAGCACCCGGGAGCGCCACACCATGAACCAGCCCGTGACCCCACCCATGACCGAGCAACACTCGGCGCACGAGCGCTGCGACATCCTCATCATCGGCGCGGGCCCTGCAGGTTTGGCCGCAGCCCTTGCTGCTGCGCCCAGCGGGGCAGCGATCAACATCGTGGACGACAACCCGCAGCCCGGTGGGCAAATCTGGCGCGACGGCCCCCAGGTGGTCTTGCCCGCCCTGGCGCAACAGCACCGCGCGGCGCTGGCCCGGCACACCAACATCCGCCTGCTGCCTGCCACCCGCGTGGTGGGCCTGGGTGATTCCCAACCCAGCGACAAGGCCCCGGCCCTGCTGCTGGAAGACGCTGACCGGGGCTGGACCCAGCACAGCCACCGCATCATCCTGTGCACCGGAGCCCGCGAGCTGCTGCTGCCCTTTCCGGGCTGGACGTTGCCCGGTGTGACGGGTGCAGGCGCCTTGCAGGCCCTCATCAAGGCAGGGCTCGACGTGCGCGGCCAGCGCATCGTCATTGCAGGCACAGGCCCTCTGCTGCTGGCCGCTGCCGCCACCGCCAACAAAGCTGGTGCCACCGTGGTGCGCGTGGCGGAGCAGGCGCCGTGGAGCGCGCTCGCTGGCTTTGCAGCGCAACTGCCGCGCTGGCCTGCCAAGGCGTTGCAAGCCCTCACGCTGCTTCACCCGCAGTTGCGCGCCAGCAGCCATGCGCTGGAAGTCCAAGGCACCACGCAGGTGCAAACAGTGAGGCTGCGCAAAGGGCAACACGCCGAAGAAACCATGGCCTGCGACCGCGTGGCCTGCGGGTTCGGGCTGGTGCCCAACACCTACCTGGGGCAGATGCTGGGCTGCGCATTGGGCGGGCCGTTGAGCGGTGGCCAGGGCCTGGCTGTCGATGCACAGATGCGCACCAGCGCGCCCGGAGTGTTCGCCGCGGGTGAAGCCACCGGCTTTGGCGGCAGCGAACGTGCACTGGTTCAGGGCGCCATGGCAGGACATGTGGCAGCGGGACAGGTGCAACAGGCCCAGGCGCTGCGCCCGCAGCTGACACGCTGGGAGCGCTTTGCGCAGGCGTTGCAGGCTTCTTTTCCACTGAACGAAGCACTCAAAACCCTGGCGCAGCCTGGCACCCTGGTGTGCCGCTGCGAAGACGTGCCCTACGCTGCACTGGCCGATCGCAACGGCTGGATCGATGCCAAGCTCCACACCCGCTGCGGCATGGGTGCGTGCCAGGGGCGCATTTGCGGCGCTGCCGCACAGCACCTGTTTGGCTGGACGCCTGCGCCCCCACGGCATCTGCTGGCGCCCACACGCATTGGCACGCTGGCCGCCTGCACGTCCGCGCCCACCACCAGCGCTCAGCGCGGGCCCGCAACTCCCTCGGGCTGACGCGCGCGCAGCCGTTTTCCCCCGTCCTTCCTTTCAGGGCTTACCCGCACCCAGCAGGCATCCATCTTGCTTTTAAATATATTTGTTAGATATTAAAAAGCACCAGGCTTTTCTTTCATCGCTGCGCCCTCCTCCCCAGGAACCCCATCATGCCCACGCCCAACAGTCCACCCGCCCCGCAATCTCCGGCGCCGCGCGCTCCCGTCCGCTGGGTGCTGGTGCTGTCCACGCAGGTTCTGCGCATGGAGCGGCATCTGCTCACCGCCCTCATGACGTTGCTGGTGCTGCTGATCCTGCTCAACGTGGTCACGCGCTACACCGGCATGCCCATCTACTGGGTGGACGAGGCGGCTGTCTACACGGTGGTCTGGCTGACCTTTGTGGGCGCCTCGGTCATGACGCGGCTACGTATGGACTTTGCCGTGACCATGCTGACCGACCACCTCGGCGCGCGGGGCGCCAAGGCATTCAAGGTGGTGGCCACCTCCGGCGTGCTGCTGTTTGGCCTGGCCATGCTGGTGATGTGCTGGGTGTGGATGGACCCCATCGGTATTGCGCGCTACGGCTTTGACGCCAAGGAGTTTGCCGCCGAGAGCTTCAACTTCATCTACACCGAGCGCACCCAGACGCTGAACTGGCCCACCTGGGTGCTGCAACTCATCCTGCCGATTTTCTCGGCCACCTTCAGCGTGCATGCACTGGCCAACCTGTTCGAAGACATGGGCGCCGCAGAGCGTGTGCAGCACGCGGGCTTCGACGTAGTCAACGCCGACGCCGTGAACTGAGCGCCCCTACGCCCGCAAAACCCATCAGAGCCCGACCATGATCACCACCCTGTTCTTCCTCGCCGCCTTGATGGTGGGTGTGCCCATCGGCGTGTGCCTGTGCCTGTCAGGCGCGGTGTACATCCTCAGCATCGGCAGCCCGGTGCTGTTCCAGTCGTTCCCCATGCAGATGTTCGGCGGGGTGGACAGCTATGGCCTCATCGCCATCCCGCTGTTCATCCTGATCGGCGAGATCATGAACAGCGGCGGCATCACGCGGCGGCTGGTGGACCTGTCCATGGCCTTCATCGGCTCCGTCAAAGGGGGGCTGGCCTACGTGAACATCCTGGCCAACATGCTGGTGTCATCCATCATCGGCTCGGCCACCGCGCAGGTGGCCATCATGTCGCAGGTCATGGTGCCCGAGATGGAAAAGCAGGGCTACGACAAGACCTTTGCGGCGGGCCTCACGGTGTACGGCGGCATGCTCGGGCCCATCATCCCGCCCTCGGTGATGTTTGTGGTCTACAGCGTGCTGGCCCAGGTGGCCGTGGGCGACATGCTGATTGCCGGCATCCTGCCCGGCGTGCTGCTCACCGTGCTGTTCTTTGTCGTGATCGCGCTCATGGGCTTTGTCTACAACTACCCGCGCAGCGAAAAGCGCACGCTGGCCCAGCGCGCGCGCACCGTGGTGCAGGCCAGCCCCACGCTGCTGATCCCCATCATCATCGTGGGCTCCATCCTGAGTGGCCTGGCCAACCCGACCGAATCTGCCGCCGTGGGTGCGCTGGTGTCGGCGCTGGTGGGTCGGTACGTGACCAAGGAGTTCCGCTTCAACGCGATGCCCGCCATCCTGCTGCGCTCAGCCATTTACTCGGCCATCGTGCTGTTTCTGGTGGCGGCGGCGGCCGTGTTCTCGTGGTTGCTGATCTACGGCAAGGTGCCGCAGATGGTGGCCGCCTGGGTGCAGACCGTGGCACACGATCCGGTCACCTTCTTGCTGATCACCAACGTGATCCTGCTGGTCATCGGCACGGTGATCGACGGCATCCCCGGTCTCATCATGACCGCGCCCATCCTGCTGCCGATTGCCACCGAGGTCTATCACATTGACCCGCGCCACTTTGGTGTGGTGATCGTCGTCAACCTGGTGCTGGGGCTGATGACTCCGCCCGTGGGCCTGAGCTTCTTTGTCGCGTCGGCCGTCACCGGGGCCAAGCCCGGAAAGATGTTCATCGTCACGCTGCCGTTTTTCATCATCAGCTGCGTGGCGCTGGTGATGTTGTCGCTGTTCCCCAGCCTGTCGCTCGGTTTGCTCAAGTAGCCCGTCGAGCAACAGATCCCCCGTCCCCCTCCCAAGGTTCTTTCACACGGAGTTCACCATGACGACCACGCCCGCCCACACTGTCACCCGCCGCCATTTCATCCAGCGCCACGCCGTGGCCGCTGCCACCGTCACGGGGCTGGGCTTTCCAGCGCTGGTACGTGCAGCCGATGCCAAGGAGTTTCGCCTGGGGCTGATCACGCCTGCGGGCCACTCCTGGAACCGCGCCGCGCTGCAGTTTGGCGAGGCACTCAAGAAGGAAACCGATGGCCGACTGAGCGTCACGGTCTTCCACTCGGGCCAGCTGGGCAACGAGGCGGCGATGATGCAGCAGCTGCAGTCCGGCGCGCTCGACATGGGCTGGATCCAGGCCGCCGAGCTGGGCTCGCGCGTGGCCAGCATCGCGGCCATCAATGCGCCCTACCTGGTGCGCTCCACGCCTGCCGTGGCCAAACTCGTCAAACACCCCTCTGCCACCAAGCTGCTCGAAGTGCTGCCGCGCGAAACCGGCACCATTGGCCTGGGCTGGGGCATTACCGGCATGCGCGCCGTGTTCTCCACCAAGGACATCAACGTGCCCACCGACATCAAGGGCATGAAGCTGCGCATCAACCCCACGCCCGTGTACCGCGACTTTTATCAAATGCTGGGCGCCGCCCCCACGCCCATCCCCACGCCCCAGGTGTTCGACGCCATGAGCAACGGCCAGGTGGATGGGCTGGAGGCGGACATCGAGTTCTCCTGGAACCAGCGCTTCGACAAGGTGGCCAAGGCCCTGCTGCAGATGAACGCCCTGTTCATGCCGTTCGCGCCGCTGGTCTCCGGCCGCATCTGGCAAGGGCTGGATGCCAAGGACAAGGACATCATCCGCAAGCTGGTGGCCCAGTCGCTGGATGCGCAGATCAATGACATCGTGACCACCGAGGCCGGGCTGATCGAGAAGTTCAAGGGCACGTCCATCGCCTTCAAGACGGCATCGTCGTTCAACCCCGACGGCATCATCCAGGAGTTCGACAAGCTGTGGCTGCCCAAGGCGCCGCAGATTGCCGAGCTGCGCAAGGCGGGCGCAAGCCTCTGACAGTCCGCAAGCGTCACCGGGGCCGCATCCCATAAGATGCGGCCTCCCGCAACGTCCTTCACGCCCGATGACACTCCGCCGCCCCTCCCCCCAGCAAGACCCCGCGCCCAAGCGGCGCGCGGCGGACGTGGCCTACGACGCCATCGAGACCATGATCTCCACGTTGCAGCTGCAGCCCGGCAGCCCCGTGGTGGAGGCCGAGATCGCCGAGAGCACGGGCCTGGGCCGCACACCGGTGCGCGAGGCGCTGCTGCGCATGGTGTCCATCGGGCTCATCGTGCAGCAGCCCCGGCGCGGGCTGCTGGTGTCGCACATCGACCTGGCCGACCACCTGGACGTGATCCAGACCCGCCGCGTGCTGGAGCGCCTGCTGGCCTCCAACGCCGCACGCCGCGCCACCGCGCCGCAGCGCCAGGCCATCGTGCGGTGTGCGGAAAACATGGTGCAGGCCGCAGCGCGCGGCCACCTCGACGACTACATGCTGGCCGACCATGAGCTGGACCTCGTCACCCACCAGGCCAGCCAGAACCACTCGGCCGTCAAATGCGTGCAACCGCTCATCGTGCAGTGCCGCCGCTTCTGGTACGCCTACCAGCACGAAGGCGAGGTGTCAGAGGGTGCCCGCGCGCACATGCAACTGGCGCAGGGCATTGCCAGTGGCGACGAGGCCCAGGCCGTGGCGGGCGCGGAGCAGCTGATGGAGTACCTGGAGCGCTTTGCGCGGCGCATCATCGACCGCTAGGGACCCTCTGCACGAATCTCGCTGGCCAAGTGAGCGCAGCGGAGCGGGAGGGGCTGCAAGGCGCAAAACGCAGCAATAGCCGTAGCTATTGCGAGTATTTGCAACGCTGCAGACCGCCCGAGCCCGCTGATGCACACGACGCGGTGATTCGTGCAGAGGGTCCCTATGGAGCAGCCCCCCCCGGGGCCACGGGCAGCTGCGTCAATCACTATCTATTTGATAGCAATCCAGGCATATTGCACTAGCGCACCCGCCCCAAAACGCTTCAAACCGCGTACTCAGGCCAGGGAACTGCCCTGTTCCGCCACCTGCTGGCCCATCTCGATGCGCTGCTCCAGAAAGCGCCACATCCGCTCGTCCTGGCTGAACGCCACGTTAAACCGCAGCCAGCCCGTAGGCCGGGGCTCCACCAGAAACAGCTGACCCGGCCCGAGCATGATGCCCGCACCGGTGGCCTCTTTCGACAGCTCGGCACTGTCGGGCAGGTCGGGGTGCCGGGCCCACAGGTACATGCCCGCCTCGGGCTCGTGGAACAGCTCGAACCCCAGGTTCAGCAAGCGCCGCCCCACCGTGCGGTGCGCCTCGGCCAGGCGTTCGCGCAGCGACTTGAGGTGCTTGCGCCAACGCCCATCCGTCACCACACCAAACGTGATGCGCTCGGTGATCTCTGACGAGGTCAGGCCCGAGATCATCTTGAGCTGCACCAGCTCGTCGAGCAGGTCACGCCGCGCAGCCAGAAAGCCGGTGCGCAGGTTGGGCGAAATCGTCTTGGAGAAGCTGCCCAGGTAGATCACGCGGTTGAGCTGGTCCAGGCTGGCCAGCGAGGGACGCACACCGGGGTCCATGTCGGCGTAGATGTCGTTCTCCACCAGCATGAAGTTGTGCTGCTCGGCCAATTGCAGCAGCCGGTGCAGGTGCGCCACCGATGCCACCGAGCAGGTGGGGCTTTGCAGGCGCGGCTGCGTGAAGAACACCGTGGGCTGGCGCTCGGCCAGCAGAGTCTCCAGTGCGGGCAGGTCGTAGCCGGTGGCGGTGCGCGGCACACCCACCACTTGCGCTCCCGCAAAGCGCAACATGAACAGCAGGTTGGGATAGCCGGGGTCGTCCACCAGCACCACATCGCCAGGCTTGACGAGACGACGCGCCACCAGGTCCAGCGCCTGGCTGGAGCCCTGCGTGAGCAGCACCTGGTCGGCGTCCACCGCCAGATGGTGCTCGGCCAGCGACTCGGCCACCACCATGCGCAGCGCCATGTGGCCGTGCGGCAGGCCATAGCCGTCCAGCTCGGGCCCGTCGGACGACAGCTGGCGCATGCTGCGTTTGACCGCATCGCCAAACAGCCAGTCGTGCGGCAGCCAGCCGCAGCCCGGTTTCATGGGCAGGTTGCGGTTTTCAAAAATTTGTTTGAGGTACCAGCGCGCATCAAAGCGGGGCACGGCCCGCTCGGGCGCACCAGTGCCGGGCGCAGCGCCCTCGTCGCCCCGCCGCTTCACAAAAAAGCCTGCGTTGGCCCGCGACACCAGCCAGCCCTGCGCCACCAGGCGGTCGTAGGCCTCGACCACGGTGAACACGCTCACGCCGTGCGCAGCGGCAAAAGCGCGGATGGACGGGAGTTTGCTGCCGGGTTTGAGCACCTGCCCTGCGATGAGCCCCCGCAGACCATCGACGATCTGGCTGACCAGAGGTGTCTGGAGGTCGGGGCTGAGAGTGAGCATCAGGGGAGCAAAAAAGGGGGCGAATTGTGCACTGGGTTGGCGCACACCAAATCAGGGATTGCCTGTACAGGATTCTAGACCTGCACAGTGCGCGCCAAACAGCGCTGCGCTGTACATGGACGGGCCGTGGCGTGGATTCCAGAATTCGCCCCATTCCTGGTTTTCATTCCCTTTTTGTCCTTCACAGCCACCGCCCACACCATGCAGCAAGACCGCCATTTCACCAACGCCGCCCTCCTCACCCGCCGCCACGCCGCCGTGGCCCGGGGCGTGGGCCAGGCCCATGAACTCTTCATCCACAAGGCCCGCAACGCTGAGCTGTGGGATGTGGAGGGCCGCCGCTTCATCGACTTTGCCGGTGGCATCGCGGTGCTCAACACCGGCCACCTGCACGCTGGCGTGATCGCCGCCGTCAAGGCCCAGCTGGACCTGTACACCCACACCTGCTTTCAGGTGGTGGCGTACGAACCGTACGTGGAAGTGTGCGAGCGCCTGAACACGCTGGCCCCCGGCGCGTTTGCCAAAAAGAGCCTGCTGCTCACCACCGGCGCCGAGGCCGTGGAAAACGCCATCAAGATCGCCCGCGCCTACACCAAGCGCCCTGGCGTGATCGCCTTCACGGGCGGCTACCACGGCCGGACCAACCTCACGCTGGGCCTCACCGGCAAGGTCGTTCCGTACAAGGTGGGTTTTGGTCCGTTCCCGGGTGAGACCTACCGCGCGCTGTTCCCCAACGCACTGCATGGTGTGAGCGTGGAGCAGGCCCTGCATTCGGTGGAGCTGATCTTCAAGAACGACATCGAGCCCGAGCGCGTGGCCGCCTTCATCGTCGAGCCCGTGCAGGGCGAAGGCGGCTTCTATGTGGCCCCGCCCGAGTTCATCACCGGCCTCAAGGCCCTCGCAGACCGGTACGGCATCCTGCTGATTGCCGACGAAGTGCAGACCGGCGCGGGCCGCACGGGCACGTGGTTCGCCTGCGAACAATGGCCGGTGGCCCCCGACCTCATCACCGCCGCCAA
Source organism: Acidovorax delafieldii (assembly GCF_007993815.1). Taxonomy (GTDB): domain Bacteria; phylum Pseudomonadota; class Gammaproteobacteria; order Burkholderiales; family Burkholderiaceae_C; genus Acidovorax; species Acidovorax delafieldii. The sequence continues at coordinate 58,692 of NZ_VJWE01000012.1, read as the reverse complement.
GTCGCTGGCGGGCGGCTTCCCCCTGTCGGGCGTGGTGGGCCGCGCTGACATCATCGACGCGCCTGCAGCTGGCGGCCTGGGCGGCACCTATGCGGGCAGCCCGGTGGCCTGCGCGGCAGCCCTGGCGGTGATCGATGCGTTCGAGCAGGAAAACCTGCTGGCCCGTAGCCAGGACATGGGCGCGCTGCTGGTCAGTGCCCTGAAAGCAATGGCCGCCAAAGTACCCGCCATCGGCGACGTGCGCGGCCTGGGTGCCATGGTGGCGATCGAGCTGTTTGAAAACGGCGATGTACACCGCCCCGACGCCGCATTGACCAAAAAGGTCGTGGCCGAAGCCGCGCGGCGCGGGCTCATCCTGCTGTCCTGCGGCACCTACGGCAACGTGATCCGCATCCTGGTGCCCCTGACGGCATCGGACGAACTGCTGCACGAAGGCCTGGCCATCCTGGCCGACAGCTTCGCGGCTGTGGGCTGAATCCCTTCTCCCTTGATTGCCCCCACCACCATGAACCACGCAGAACCCCTGGTCCGCTTCAGCGGCGTGCAAAAAACCTACGACGGCGAACAGCTTGTGGTGCGTGCGCTGGACCTGGACATCCAGCGCGGCGAGTTCCTGAGCCTGCTGGGGCCTTCGGGCTCTGGCAAGACCACCACGCTGATGATGCTGGCCGGCTTCGAGTCGCCCACCGCGGGCGACATCCTGCTCGATGGCAAGCAGATCACGCGCACGCCGCCGCACAAGCGTAACTTTGGCATGGTGTTCCAGAACTACGCGCTGTTCCCCCACCTCACCGTGGGGCAGAACGTGGCCTACCCGCTCACCGTGCGCAAGGTGCCCAAGGCCGAGCAGGCCGAACGCGTGAAGAAGGCGCTGGACATGGTCCGCCTGTCGGGCATGGCCGACCGCCTGCCCGCACGCCTGTCGGGCGGCCAGCAGCAGCGCGTGGCGCTGGCCCGCGCCCTGGTGTTCAACCCCCAGCTGGTGCTGATGGACGAGCCCCTGGGCGCACTGGACAAGCAGCTGCGCGAGCACATGCAGATCGAGCTGAAAGAGCTGCACCGCCAGCTGGGTGTGACCTTTGTGTACGTGACCCATGACCAGGGCGAAGCCCTCACCATGAGCGACCGCGTGGCGGTGTTCAACGAAGGTGTCATTCAGCAGTTGGCCGATGTGGAGTCACTGTACGAGACCCCGTCCAACCGCTTTGTGGCGGGTTTTGTGGGCGACAGCACGGTCATCACCGGTACGCTGCAAGGCAGTGGTACGGCGTGGGCACTGCAGTTGCCTGACGGCCAGCGCCTGCCCGGCCTCAATGTGAACCACCTGGCACCCGGCGCCCCGGCCGAGGCCTGCATCCGCCCCGAGCGCATTGCGCTGCATGCCGCCAGCGCCACGCCCCAGGCCCCCGCCCTGCGCGCCACGGTGGCCCGTGCCATCTATTACGGCGACCACCTGCGCCTGATGTGCGACATCGGCGCCGGCCAGGCGCAGGCCACCGTCAAGCTGCCGCTGACCCGCGCCGACGCCAACCCGCACCCCGAACCTGGCGATGCGGTGCTGCTGGAGTTCCCCACGGAGTCCGTGCGCATCTACGCCCCGACCACCGTTCACTGAACCGCATTTTTTGTTCCCCGTCCCCTTCCCTCAACCCTAGGAAACCGCACCATGAAAAACAAGAGCCTGATCGCCTGCGCTGCCCTGTCTGCCTGCCTGGCCCTGCCCAGCCTGGCGCAGCAGCAACTCACCGTCGTCAACTTCGGCGGTGCCAACGCCAATGCACAAAAGAAGGCCTTCTACGAGCCCTACGAAAAGGCAGGCAACAAGATCGTGGCCGTGGAGTACAACGGCGAGCAGGCCAAGGTCAAGGCCATGGTCGAGGCCAAGAAGGTGACCTGGGACGTGGTCGAGGTCGAATCGCCCGACGCCGCGCGCGGCTGCGATGAAGGCCTGTACGAAAAGCTGGACTACAGCAAGATCGTGCCCAAGGCCGACCTGCTGCCCGCTGCGGTGAACGAGTGCGCCGTGGGCATCTTTGTGTGGTCCACCGTCATGGCCTACAACGGCGACAAGCTCAAGACCCCACCCACCAGCTGGGCTGACTTCTGGGACACCAAGAAGATCCCGGGCAAGCGCGGCATGCGCAAGGGCGCGCGCTACAACCTCGAATTTGCGCTGCTGGCCGATGGCGTGAAGCCCGCCGACGTGTACAAGGTGCTGGCCACCAAGGACGGCGCCGACCGCGCGTTCAAGAAGCTGAGCGAACTCAAGCCCAACATCCAGTGGTGGGAGGCCGGTGCCCAGGCGCCCCAGTTCCTGGTCGCAGGCGATGTGACCCTGACCACGGTGTTCAACGGCCGCATCGACGCCGCCAACCGCGAAGGCCGCAACCTCAAGATCTACTGGCCCGGCGGCATCTACGACCTGGACTACTGGGCCATTCCCAAGGGCACACCCAACAAGGATGCTGCTGTGAAGTTCATCGCCTTCACGATGCAGACCCCACAGCAAGCCGCCTATGCACAGAACATTGCCTATGGTCCGGCCAACACCAAGGCCCTGGCGTCGCTGGACAAGAAGGTGCTGGACGACCTGCCCACCTCGGCCACCAACGCCAAGGAGGCCCTGCAGTTCAGCGTGGGCTTCTGGGCCGACCAGGGCGAGGCGCTGGAAAAGCGCTTTGCCGCCTGGGCCACGCAGTAAGCCTGCGCCCGCCCGCCTGAGCCATGAGCCCACACCAGCAGCAGACAGAGCCCACCACCATGCAAGCCCACTCCGGCGTGATCGCCATGAACGCCCCTGATATGGCCCCGCACCGCGCACAGGACAGCCACGCCCCCGGCGCGCTGCGCAAAGCCTTGGCACGCGCCGAAGTGCGGCGCAAATGGCGGGCGTTCAGCCTCACGCTGCCCTTGCTGGTGTTTCTGCTGCTCACGCTGCTGGTGCCCATTGCCGCGCTGCTGCAGCGCGCGGTGGAGAACCCCGAAGTGGCCAACGCACTGCCCGGCACCATGCGTGCCCTTGACGGCTGGGACCGGCGCGACGCACCACCGGCGGCGGCCTACGCCGCGCTGGTGGGCGATCTAGCCCGCCTGCCCGACCGTTCGGACGCTGGAGCCCTGGCGCGCCGGCTCAACTCCGAGGTGCCGGGCGCACGCTCCATGGTGATGGGGGCCTACCGCGACCTGCCTTTTGAAGGTTCTGCCGACGCCATCAGGGAGCGCCTGCTGGGCGCCGACCCCCGCTGGGGCGAGACTCCCTTCTGGCGCGCCATTGCCAAGAACGGCGCCCGCTGGACGCCCGACTACCTGCTTGCATCGGTGGACCTGCAGCGCGACGCACTGGGCCAGGTCGAGCGCATGCCCGAGGAGCAGCGCGCCTTCGGCGGCATCCTGCTGCGCACGTTCCACATCAGCCTGGTGGTCACACTGGTGTGCCTGCTGGTGGGCTACCCGCTGGCCTGGTGGCTGGCCTCATTGCCTGCGCGTTCGGCCAACGTGCTGATGATCCTGGTGTTGGTGCCTTTCTGGACCTCGATCCTGGTGCGTGTGGCCGCTTGGATCGTGCTGCTGCAATCCGAAGGCCTGGTCAACCGGGGCCTGATGGGCCTGGGCGTGATCGAACAGCCGCTGGCGCTGCTGTTCAACCGCACGGGCGTGGTGATTGCCATGGTGCACATCCTGCTGCCGTTCATGATCCTGCCGCTATACAGCGTGATGAAAAGCGTGCCGCCCACCTACTTGCGTGCGGCGGTGTCGCTGGGCAGCTCGCCCATTGCCGCGTTCTTTCGGGTGTATGTGCCGCAAACCTACCCCGGCATTGGCGCGGGTGCCCTGCTGGTGTTCATCCTGGCCATTGGCTACTACGTCACGCCCGCGCTGCTGGGCGGGGCCGATGACCAGATGCTGAGCTACTACATCGCCCGCTACACCAATGTGGAAGTGAACTGGGGCATGGCCTGCGCGCTGGGTGCCCTGCTGCTGGCTGCCACGCTGCTGCTGTACGGCGTGTACCGCCGCATTGGCAAAGCAGAATTGAGTCTGGGCTGATCACTCCCTCCAAAGCTGAAAGTCGCTGCCCATGTTTCGCCTGCCCCAATTCCCCCTGTACGCCACGTTGGCCGACAAGCTCGGCTGGTGGGCCGTGCGCGCGCTGTGCGTGTCCGTGCTGGTGTTCCTGCTGGCCCCCATCCTGGTGATGGTGCCGCTGTCGTTCTCCGAAAGCTCTTTCCTCGCCTACCCCATCCACGGCTGGTCGCTCAAGTGGTACCGCAACCTGTTCGAGTCGGCCGAATGGGCCCGTGCCACGCGCAACAGCTTCATCGTGGCGCCCGCAGCCACGCTGATTGCCACTGTGCTGGGCACCCTGGCCGCCGTGGGCCTGTCGCGGGCGGACTTTCGGTTCAAGGGACTGCTCATGGCCATCCTGATTGCCCCCATGGTGGTGCCCATCATCGTGGTGGGCGTGGCCACCTACCTGTACTTCGCGCCGCTGGGCCTGGCCGACAGCTACTTCGGCCTCATCATCGTGCACGCAGCCCTGGGCGCACCCTTTGTGCTGACCACCGTGCTGGCCACGCTGGCGGGCTTCAACCACAACCTGGTGCGCGCCTCGCTGAGCCTGGGTGAGACACCGCTCAACACTTTCTTCCGCGTCACGCTGCCGGTGATTGCGCCGGGCGTGATCTCCGGCGCGCTGTTTGCGTTTGCCACCTCCTTTGACGAAGTGGTGGTCACCCTCTTCCTGGCCGGGGCCGACCAGTCCACGCTGCCGCGCCAGATGTTCAATGGCATCCGCGAGAACATTTCGCCCACCATTGCCGCCGTGGCCACACTGCTCATCCTCTTCACCACCAGCCTCTTGCTGGCGCTGGAGTGGCTGCGGGGCCGGCGCGCATGACGGCGCAAGCCGTGTTCAACCATGCACGCATCCACACCCATGCCCCTGTTGCCCGTGCCACTTTGGCGACGCATGGCGCAGCCCCGCCCATGCTAGCCTTTGGCTAGATGTACGCGGGTCGTTGGCTACCCGCTCTGCTCCCCTTCTCTTTTCTGCTCGCCCTCTGTTTCGTCACCTCTCCCGGAAGTATTCCCATGGACATGAAGACATCTCCCCTCACACTGCTGAACGACCCCACGCTGCTCAAGACTGACGGCCTCATCAACGGCCAGTGGGTGGCGGGCAGCAGCCGCTTTGACGTGAACGACCCAGCCACGGGACTGAAGCTGGCCGACGTGGCCAATCTGGGCCCGCAGGATGCCGAGGCCGCCATTGCCGCCGCCAACGCCGCCTGGGGCCCTTGGAAGACCAAGACCGCCAAGGAGCGCAGCATCATCCTGCGCAAGTGGTTTGACCTGCTCATGGCCAATCAGGACGACCTGGGCCGCATCATGACCGCCGAACAGGGCAAGCCCCTGCCAGAAGCCAAGGGCGAGGTCGCCTACGGCGCGAGCTTTGTGGAATGGTTTGCCGAAGAGGCCAAGCGCGTCAACGGCGAGACCCTGCCCCAGTTTGACAACAACCGGCGCCTGCTGGTGCTCAAGCAACCCATCGGCGTGTGCGCGGCCATCACGCCATGGAACTTCCCGCTGGCCATGATCACCCGCAAGGTCGCGCCTGCGCTGGCTGCGGGCTGCCCCGTGGTCATCAAGCCGGCCGAGCTGACACCACTCACCGCCCTGGCCGCCGCCGAGCTGGCCATCCGCGCGGGCATTCCGGCCGGTGTGTTCAACATCCTGCCCGCGGACAGCGACAACTCCATTGCCATCGGCAAGGTGCTGTGCGCAAGCGACGTTGTGCGCCACATCAGCTTCACGGGGAGCACCGAAGTGGGCCGCATCCTGATGGCGCAGTCGGCCCCCACGGTCAAGAAGATGTCGCTGGAGCTGGGCGGCAATGCGCCCTTCCTGGTGTTTGACGATGCCGACATCGACAGCGCCGTGGAAGGCGCCTTTGCCAGCAAGTACCGCAACGCGGGCCAGACCTGCGTATGCACCAACCGCTTTTACGTGCAGGAAGGCGTGTACGACGAGTTCGTGGCCAAGTTCGCCGCCAAGGTCAAGACGGCCAAGGTAGGCAATGGCTTTGAAGCCGGAGTGAACCAGGGCCCGCTGATCGAGGAAGCGGCTCTGGCCAAGGTGCAGCGCCACGTGGACGACGCGCTGGCCAAGGGCGGACAGGTGGTGGCTGGCGGCCAGCGGCTCAAGAGCCTGGGCTCCGGGCAGTTCTTCGAGCCCACGGTGGTGGCCAATGCATCGGCCGACATGCTGTGTGCCCGCGAAGAAACCTTTGGCCCGTTTGCGCCCGTGTTCAAGTTCAAGACCGAGCAGGAAGCCATCGACGCAGCCAACAACACCGAGTTCGGCCTGGCCAGCTACTTCTACAGCCGCGACGTGGGTCGCATCTTCCGCGTGACCGAGGCGCTGGAATACGGCATGGTCGGTGCCAACGTGGGCATTCTGGCCACAGAGCACGTACCCTTTGGCGGCGTCAAGCAGTCGGGCCTGGGCCGCGAAGGCTCGCACTACGGCATGGACGACTATGTGGAGATCAAATACCTGTGCCTGGGCGACATCCAGAGCGGCCAGTGAGCGGATGCCCCGGGGGGCTGTCGCTTCGCTCTGCCGGTGAATAGCTATTATTTTTATAGCTTTACAGGCAGATATTTCTAGCGCTTCGAGCCCAAAATGTCTGAAAGCGCAGTTGGATTGCGAGTCTGCAGCGAGGGGCTTACACGCAGCGGTAGATCACTTCAAAGCGACTGACCTGGGCCAACAGTTCTGCCCCCAGGCCATATCGCGCGCAGTGTTTTTCGGCCGCATTGAGGGCTCCGTCAGGGCCCAGCGTTGAATTTTCCCAGTTGATGGATACCGACTTCCCGTTGCCAACAACAACGAACGGCGCGGGGGGTGTGTAGGCGCAGCCAGCCACACCTGCGGCCAGCACCGCCCGCCAGAGCCAAGCCGTCAGAGTCATCGGTTTCATGTGCGCGTCCATGCGGCCCGCAGTGTATCGGATAGGACTGCGGGGTGGACTCAGCGTTGTTGCGGCCCCCCGCTCAGCCACAGCCGCTTGATCTGCAGACCGGCCCACACCGCAAAAAATACGGACAGCCCAAACACCCAACCCGACAGCGCGCCCGCCATGCCGCCGGACAGCAGCGTGCCAATGGTGCAGCCCAGCCCGGTCATCGCCCCCCAGCCCAGGAACACGCCGCCCGACAGGCCTCGTACAGCATCGAGCCACGTGGGCCAGCGCGGCACAAACTGGCAGCTGGCCGTGGCTGCCACGAACGCCCCCGCCACCAGGCCCACCAACAGCATGGCATTGGGGGTAACCCAGGTGGCCTGCGGCACGGTAGCGCAGCCCGCAAATCCGTCGAGTCCATCGAGCCGGCCTGGAATCCAGCCCTGCCCTTGTGCCCACTGGCGTGCGGCGCTGCCCAGCGTGGCTGTCACGCCCAGGGGTCGCATGCGCACGATGGCAAATGCGCCAATCAGCCCCACGACCAACCCGCCTACCCAGTAGTGCCAGCGCCCGGTCCACAGGTTGCGCCACACGGCACGAAGTCTTGGTACGGCAGGGACTGCACCCGGCGCTGATGATGCGGTGGCCTCCTGCGCAAAGCCCCGCCAAAGCCAGGCAGCCACCATGGCCAACCCGCCCAGTTGCACCAGCAAGGCGCCGCCATACCCCAGGTGGGCAGGCAGCCACACCACGGGCGCATCGGCCACACTCAGGCTGTACAAGGGGTTCCAGGTCTTGAAACCCAGGATGAAGCCCAGTGCCGACCCGGCCAGCGCGAACGGCGATACCGTGGCCCCCTCGGCCAGCCGGTACCAGTGCGCGCTGATGCACGAGCCCGACACGACCATGCCGGTACCAAACGACAGCCCAGCCGCTACCAGCACCGAGCTCACGGGGCCGACGTGCATGTCGGGCGGCAGCTTACCCGGCTGGGGCACCGGCACCCAGTTGCCCAGCACCACGGTGTAGCCCACCACCCCCACCGCCAGCGCCAGCACGATGGCCAGCAGCCCGCGCGGATTGCGGTCTTCAAACCAGTCGCGCGCGTGGCAGTAAAAGCAAAAGCGCGAGCGCTGCAGCACGAGCCCCAGCACCGCGCCCGTGATCAGAGCAAAAACGAGCGTGCGCCCGCCTAGCAAGCCCTGAACCGCCTGGGCCGCCCAACCCAATGCCGCCAGCGCTGCAAGCGACGCCAGGGCTCCTGCGCCAGAGACCTTGATCTTGTATGTCATTGCACCGCACCCATAAAAAAAGCCCGCACCAGGCGGGCTGTAAAGGAGACCCCCTACCAAAACTCAAAAGATCTCTTTGTTTTGCATTGCAGCTTCTTCCCAAAAGGTTCTGTCGGTCAGCCCATTCACTTCGCGGCCCAGATGGTGCCCGCCGGGTTGGTGATGGGCACGCCCACCGCATTGCCGTATTCCGTCCACGAACCGTCATAGTTCTTGACGCTGTAGCCCAGGATCTTGGACAGCGCAAACCAGGTGTGGCTGGAGCGTTCGCCAATGCGGCAGTAGGTGATGATGGGCTTGCTGCCATCCACGCCCGCGCTGGCGTAGAGCTTTTTGAGGTCCTCGGCGGACTTGAAGGTGCCATCCTCCTTGACTGCCTGGCCCCAGGGCACGTTAGCCGCGCCGGGGATATGGCCAGCACGGATGCTCAGCTCGGGCACACCGGCCGGGGCAAAAATCTTGCCCGCGTATTCGTCGGCCGACCGGATGTCCACCAGCTTTGCATTGCTCTTGCCCTCTGCCGCAGCCAATGCATCGGACAGGCGGGCCCGCAGGTCGGTGTTCACCTTGGCCACCCGGTAGCTGGTGGCTGCAAACTCGGGCACGCGGTTGTTCAGCGGCTGGTTCTCCGCCTCCCACTTCTTGCGGCCGCCGTCGAGCAGCTTCACGTTCTTGACACCATAGATGTCAAACACCCACGCGCCCCAGGCAGCAAACCAGTTGTTGGTGTCGCCGTACAGCACCACCGTGGTGTCTTGCGACACGCCCGCCTTGGACAACAGGGCCTCAAACGCCTCCTTGCTCACGATGTCACGACGCACCCGGTCGTTCAGGTCCTGGTGCCACGAGAAGTTGACCGCACCCGGCACATGGCTCCGCTCGTACAGGCCCGGGTTCACGCTCACTTCCACAATGCGTAACTGCGGGTTGTCCAGGTTCTGCGCCAGCCACTCGGTGGTGACCAGAGGGCCTGCGGGGATGGGTGTGGCAGCGAGCAAAGTTCCACCGAATAACGCCATGCAGGATGCCAAGGAGGCACGCATCCAGCGGCGTCCAAACCATTGTGATGAGAGAGTGCGTTGGGTTGTCATTGGCATCCGTTCCCTTTCTTTGAAGTGCCTGTGCAGTGCAGCAGGTAGAAGGAATTTAGAGCCCGACGCGATCACACCCAACCAACATGTTCGGCTATGGATATGCGTTTTGCACGCTTGCACAAAGCGCTTGCCAGACGGCTGGCGGATGCTGCCTATAATCCGGAGCGTCGCGGGTGTAGTTCAATGGTAGAACGGCAGCTTCCCAAGCTTCATACGAGGGTTCGATTCCCTTCACCCGCTCCAAATCAATAAAACCTGCCAGGCAGCAATGCCTGGCAGGTTTTTTCATGGGCTGATGTCTTTCTGTCGATGCTCTCTAGCCGCCGAGCTTTGGCACGGCACGGTCCGATGCGGACACAGGCATACGCGCCGTTGTCGCATCCTGGCCCAGGTTGAACCGCGCAATGGCCTCAACCATCTGCTGCGCCTGCGTGCGCAGGCTGCTGGCAGCCGCAGCCATTTCCTCCACCAGCGCCGCGTTCTGCTGCGTGGTCTGGTCGAGCTGCGTGACAGCCTCACCCACCTGGCCAACGCCGGCGGTCTGCTCGCTACTGGCCGCGCTGATTTCAGAGACCATGTCGGCCACGCGCTGGATAGAGCTGACGACTTCCTGCATCGTGGCGCCGGCCTGATCGGCCAGCACCGAGCCCTGTTGCACCATGGCGCTGCTGGCGCCAATCAGCTCCTTGATGGCCTTGGCTTCAGCTGCCGTGCGCTGGGCCAGATTGCGCACCTCGGCGGCCACCACCGCGAAGCCGCGACCTTGTTCACCCGCGCGTGCCGCCTCGACCGCCGCGTTGAGTGCCAGGATGTTGGTCTGAAAGGCAATGCCGTCGATCACGCCAATGATGTCGGCAATCCTCTGGCTGCTGCTGTTGATGTCCTGCATCGTGCGGACCACTTTGGACACCACCTCACCACCCTGCTGGGCAACCCGGCTGGCCCCCACGGCCAGTTGGTTGGCTTGGCTTGCGCTGTCGGCGTTGTGGCGTATGGTGGCGCCCAGTTGCTCCATGCTGGCCGCCGTCTGCTCCAACGCACTGGCCTGACTTTCGGTACGGCCTGACAGGTCCTGGTTGCCCTGTGCAATCTCCGTACTGGCAGCAGATACGCTGTCGGCACTGGTACGCACCGTGCCCAAACTTTCCACCAACCGGACGCGAAAGCCTTCCATGGCCTGGGCCAGAGAGCCGATTTCATCGCGCGACCGGACGGACACCGCGTGCGTGAGATCCCCCTGCGCCAGATAGCCAAGGGCTGTGCTTAGCTGCTGCACGGGGGCACCCACCAGCCTGCGCGTAGCCACCAACAGCACCACAGTGAGCAACGCGAGTGCCACCGCCACACCCAGCCAAAGCCAGGTGAGCACGCCGCGCGCCTCACTCATCATCTCTGTCAAAGGTGCCTCGGCAACGATGGCCCAGCTCCAGGGTCTGTAGTGCTCAACCGCCACGTAGCGGGTGGCGGTATCACTCTCACCGCTTCGACGGGGCGACCAACCGGACTCCAGATCGCCAGAGGACTGGACCGCAGCCAACGACGCCAGCCAAGCCTTGGCGTTGTCGTCCTTGTCATCCAACTTCAGGGACTTGCCAGCGCCGGGCAACCCGAAAACACTGCCCCGTGCGGGGCCTGATGAGAGATTGACGGCATACACAGCACCCGAGGTAAACAATTTTTGTCCCGCCATCACGGTGTCGAGCTTGCCCAGAATGGCACCCATGTCGGAGCCAATGAACAGGATGCCGATGGTGCGAGTCCCGTCGCGGATGGGCTCATACACGGTCATGTACTCACGGCCAAACAGGCTGGCACGGCCGATATAGGTTTTGCCCTCATTCATGAGGGCATAGGCCGGGTGCTTACGGTCCAGCAGGGTCTTGTAAGCACGCTCACCATCCTGCTTTTTGAGGGATGTGGTCACACGAATGAAATCGTCGCCGGTGCGCGCGAAAATCGTGGCCACTGCTCCCGTGCTGTCCTTGGAGAATCGGTCCACCACTTCAAAGTCGCCGTTGACGGAGGCCCCCTGGAAAGACAGCACCGCCTCGGGCTTTCCATCGGCCCCGGGCGACTCTGCGACGGTGAATTGACCTGGGAAATTCGCCTTGAACAGGGTGAAGTCGCGCTTGGCCTGCTCTTGCGCCGTTTCATCAAAGGTCTGGACCAAAGTGCGTACCTGGGCGGCGTATTGCATGGCATCACCACGCGCGAGGCGACCGAAGTCTTTCCAGAGCAGGGTACTGACGATGCCCATCGTGGCCAACAAAACCGCCAACAGACTGAGCAAAGCCGTCAAGGACAGCTTGAAGGCGACGGAATGGCGGGAGCTTGAGGGAATCATCTGGTGCGTTTGGGTAATTTATGCATCGACTTGCATACGGAGAACCAAAGTACCCGAAGTCGCGCAAAAACAAAACCATCGCCAGTGCAATGGCCTTTTTAGGCATAGGGAAAACCCTTGCAAAAACTCACCACAACAACAACTCGCTGCTGCACACAGAAGTGGTCATGCAGGTCTGCGTCGAGGTCCCAGCGTGTTCAAGGCAGGCTCAGCGCCTGTCTGCTTTCAAAAACCCTTTGCACCCCAGTTACGGGATCCACAAACTCAAGAGACCGCGCCAACAGCTGCAGAGGCCGCGAGTAGTCGCCTTCGGGCGGGTCGTTGACGACGGGATAAAAAGGGTCGTTGCGCAGTGGCAGCCCCAGGGCCGCCATATGCACGCGCAACTGGTGGCGCTTGCCAGTGACGGGCGACAGCAGGTACCGAGCCCAGTCGCCTGTGACCTCTAGCACCTGGATATGGGTGTAGCTATTGGGCTCGCCCGACACCTCCTGCATACGAAAGAACTGCGGACTCTCCTCCAACCGGCTGCGGTGGTCACGCGGGAAGGTCAGGTCGGCGCGCCACGGCGCAACGGCCTCGTAATGCTTGATGATCTGTCGATCGCGGAACAGCGCCTGATACGCTCCGCGCGTTGCCTGATGCACTGACAGCATCACCAACCCAGCCGTATCACGGTCAATGCGGTGCAATGGCGAGAGCTCGGGCAGCCCCAACCGCCGTTTGAGGCGTACCAGCAAGGTGTTATGCAGATACCGGCCTGAGGGCGTTACCGGCATGAAGTGCGGCTTATCTGCCACCACCAGATGCTCGTCCTGGTACACCACCGCTTCACTGAACGGCAAGGCGGGCTCGGAGGGAAGGCTACGATAGTAGTAAAGGCGCAGCCCTCCCTCAAAAGCCCGATCAGGCAACACGGCCCGCCCGCGTTCATCCACCACGACACCCGCCTCCATGCGCTCCTGCCACCCTTCACGGGATACGGCCGGCAGCCGCTCTGTCAAAAAATCCAGCATGCTGCCCTGCCCTCGCGCAGGCAGTACCACGCAGCTGGGGCTCACCCCATCGCGCACGGGCAATACATGGGGATGGCGAGGGTTGTGCATGGCGTGCAAATTCTAGGGGGTTGGTCGGCGTCAAGATACGCCAGTCCCGACCGGGGATAGCGCTTCACCCGCGCATACAGGTGGAGCACAAAGCCCATGCAGAGCAACGCTGTAGGACAAGCACGCCAAAAGGCCTTTTGACCAACGCAATCGACGCAAATTTGCGTTCTGCGGGCTAGCATGGCTGCTCTATGACAAGGCCCCAAACGGACCAGCACACCACATCTGCACGCGCAATGGCGACGGCAATGGCACCAGCGGGAGTGACTTCAACGCCTCGCCCGAGGCAGGGCCATAGCAGGGTCCGCATTGCCTGTGGCGTAGCGGGAGTCATGGTAGGACTGCTGCTGATAGGCGCGGTAACGCTGAGCCAGTGGGATTGGAACCGCTCCAAACCCTGGATCAACCAAACCCTCAGCGAGGCAGCCGGACGACAGTTTGCGGTGGAGGGCGATTTATCCGCATCCTGGCACTGGCCACAGCCCCTTGAAGAAGGGTGGCACCGCTGGGTTCCCGGCATCACTGTGCAGGGAACCCAGCTGGTTCTGCAAGACCCGCCAGGATTTGCCCGTCCTGGCAAAGCCGCAACGCCCCAAACCACGGCACGCGCCGAGATGGCGCGCGCATCGCTCAAGCTTTGGCCACTACTGGGGCGGCAAGTGGTCATTGATACCCTGGAGCTGTCTGGCCCGGACATCTCCCTCGCCCGCCTGCGCGACGGTAGCAACAATTGGACACTGCTCCCAAAGAGGGATCCCGATGACGCCACGCCGCGCTGGGCGTTCAGCATTCATCAGCTAGCGGTCCGCGGGGGGCATTTGGCATATAACGACGCCAAGCAAGACCTTGATCTGACCGCCCGCGTCGACACCCTGAGCGAAGGGCAGACAGTCGTTGCATCGGGGAATGCTGCATCGCCTGCGTCTGGCACGGCGAGTGCCTCCAGCACCCCAGTTTATGGCGTGCGCTTCGACCTCAAGGGCACGCTGGGCAAGGCGCGTATCGAGGGTCAGGGTCAGGCCGGCTCTGTGCTCTCGCTACGCGACAAAGAGGTGAACTACCCCCTGCAATTCACCGCCAAGGCGGGCAGCGTAGAAACGGCCGTTCGGGGCATTCTGGCAAACCCTGGTGCGCTGTCAGGAATGGATTTCCAAGTCATGCTCAAAGGCGCCAGCATGGCAGACCTGTATGCACTCACGGGTCTTGTACTGCCCAATACGCCCGCATTTCAGACCCAGGGACGATTGCAGGGCAGTCTGCAACCAGGCCGTGCTGTATGGGACTACCGTGACTTCACTGGTACGGTAGGCCAGAGCGATCTGCACGGCAATCTGCGCTTCGTGTCGGCTGCGCCACGCGGCAAACTTTCAGGCGCTATCACATCCAATCAGTTGCGCCTGGTGGACCTGGGACCAGTGCTCGGTACAGCCACCACGGCGACTGCCCAGCCTGGCCGCAATGGCAAGGTACTGCCCAACGCTGCGTTTGCCACCGATCGCTGGAGCACCATGGATATGGATCTCAAGTTTGCGGGGCAGCGTGTGATCCGACCCAACAGCCTGCCGCTGGAGGACCTTAGCGTGCATGCTGTATTGGACGATGCCGTGCTGCGCCTGGAACCCTTGCATTTTGGTGTGGCCAAAGGCCAGATTGAATCCAAACTGGTGCTGGACAGCCGCAAACGACCGCTGACGGTACACATGGACACCCGCGTGCAAAACCTGCGGCTCGCTGCGCTGTTTCCCGAGGTGGAACTGACCCAAAAAAGCCTGGGGCGACTCGATGGCGCCATGGCGCTGAATGGCCAGGGGAATTCCGTAGCGCAGTGGCTTGGCAGCAGCAGCGGCGAGGCCCGCCTGTATGTGCGCGATGGCACTCTGAGCCGCGAACTACTCGACCGCGCTGCACTCAACGTGGGCAGCATCGTGGTGGGCAAACTGTTTGGCGACAACAAAGAAGTGCAACTGCATTGCGCGGTGGCAGATCTGGCGGTGCGCGAAGGCCTTGCCACGGTCCGCACCGCCAAGCTGAGCACCAACGAGGCGGTGGTGGATGTCACGGGCACCATCGACATGGCAGAGGAACGCCTGAACCTGAGCGTGAAACCAGCGTCGCTGGAGTGGAAGTTCTTCTCGCTGCGCACTCCGCTGTACGTGCGCGGCACGCTGGGCAAACCCGATGTGGGCGCAGAACCAGGCCCCCTGCTGTTGCGCGCCGGGGCAGCCATTGCCGCTGCGGTGGCCGCGCCTGCCGCCTTGGCATTGTTGCCTGTAACGGTACCCGGAGCTGACGACGACGCGCAGTGTGCGCCCTTGCTTGCTCAAGCTACACAACCGGTCAAGGCAGGGCGCGCTGGCGCGCCGGTCGCGCGCACGCCATCACGCTAAAAAACAGTTCAACACCGCCTCGGCGGGTGTATGGGCCCCGGCGGCCATCGCCAATGAAAAAGCCCACGGCGTGAACCGTGGGCTTTTCGTGGATCTGCGAGGAACCCGAGGTCAGTCGGCCGTCGCCTCTTCAGGCTCTGCAGGCTCGGACTTCGCCGAACGCTCCTTCTTCGGCAAAGGCTGGATATCCAGCAGCACGTCGGGTGTTTCCACACCCTTGTCGTCCTTCTTCATGTCGATATCAACGGTCAGGCGTCCCCCTTCCGTCAGGCGGCCAAACAGCAACTCGTCGGCCAAGGCGCGGCGGATGGTGTCCTGGATCAGGCGCTGCATAGGGCGCGCGCCCATCAGCGGATCGAACCCCTTCTTGGCCAGGTGCTTGCGCAGGGCATCGGTGAAGGTGACCTCCACCTTCTTCTCGGCCAACTGCGTCTCCAGCTGCAGCAGGAACTTGTCCACCACGCGCAGGATGATCTGTTCATCGAGTGCCTTGAAGTTGACGATGGCATCCAGCCGGTTGCGGAACTCAGGCGTGAACAGGCGCTTGATATCACCCATTTCATCGCCCGCCTGCCGCGGGTTGGTAAAGCCAATGGTCGCCTTGTTCATGGTCTCGGCGCCGGCGTTCGTGGTCATGATGATGAGCACGTTACGGAAGTCGGCCTTGCGTCCGTTGTTATCGGTCAGCGTGCCATGGTCCATGACCTGCAGCAGCACGTTGAAGATGTCCGGGTGCGCCTTCTCGATTTCGTCGAGCAGCAGCACCGCGTGCGGCTTCTTCGTGATGGCTTCGGTCAGCAGGCCACCCTGGTCGAACCCCACGTAGCCCGGGGGCGCGCCAATCAGGCGGCTCACGGCGTGGCGCTCCATGTACTCCGACATGTCAAAACGCAGCAGCTCGATGCCCATGATGTAGGCCAGCTGCTTGGCCGCCTCGGTCTTGCCGACGCCGGTGGGGCCGCTGAACAGGAACGAGCCAATCGGCTTGTCGCCCTTGCCCAGGCCCGAGCGCGCCATCTTGACCGAGCTGGCCAGCACTTCCAGGGCCTTGTCCTGGCCGAACACCACGCTCTTGAGGTCGCGTTCCAGCGTCTGCAGCTTGCCTCGATCGTCGTTGGAAACGTTGGCGGGCGGAATGCGCGCAATCTTGGCGACGATCTCCTCGATCTCAGTCTTGCCAATGGTCTTCTTGCGCTTGCTGGGCACCATGATGCGCTGGGCCGCACCGGCCTCATCGATCACGTCGATCGCCTTGTCGGGCAGGTGGCGGTCGTTGATGTACTTGGCGCTCAACTCGGCAGCGGCCTGCAGGGCGGCAGCGGCGTACTTCACGCTGTGGTGCTCCTCAAAGCGCGACTTCAGGCCCTTGAGGATGTCGATGGTCTCGGCCACGGTCGGCTCGACCACGTCCACCTTCTGGAAGCGGCGCGACAGGGCGGCGTCTTTTTCGAAGATGCCGCGGTACTCGGTGAACGTGGTGGCGCCGATGCACTTGAGCTGGCCGCTGGAGAGCGCCGGCTTGAGCAGGTTGGACGCATCCAGCGTGCCGCCCGACGCTGCACCCGCACCGATGAGGGTGTGGATCTCGTCGATAAACAAGATGGCGTTGGGCTTGTCCTTGAGCGACTTGAGCACACCCTTCAGGCGCTGCTCGAAATCGCCGCGGTACTTGGTGCCCGCAAGCAACGCACCCATGTCCAGGGAGTACACCGTTGCCTCGGCCAGGATCTCGGGCACATCGTTTTGCGTGATGCGCCAAGCCAGGCCCTCGGCAATCGCAGTCTTGCCCACCCCTGCCTCGCCCACCAGCAGAGGATTGTTTTTGCGGCGACGGCACAGAATCTGGATCGTGCGCTCGACCTCGTAATGGCGGCCGATCAATGGATCGATCTTGCCATCCTTGGCGGCCTGGTTCAGGTTCTGGGTGAATTGCTCCAGCGGCGACGCCTTTTCGTTACGCTCACCACCTCCGCCCTCTTCGCCCTCGGCCTGATTCTCGGCCTTAGCAGGCTCGGGCGGCTCGCCCTTCTTGATACCGTGGGCGATGAAATTCACCACATCCAGCCGCGTGACACCTTGCTGGTGCAGGTAGTACACGGCGTGCGAGTCCTTTTCGCCAAAAATTGCCACGAGCACATTGGCACCCGTCACCTCTTTCTTGCCGTTGCCGGTGGACTGCACGTGCATGATGGCGCGCTGGATCACGCGCTGGAAACCCAGCGTGGGCTGGGTGTCCACCTCGTCGGTGCCGGCCACCTGGGGGGTGTTGTCCTTGATGAAGTTGGCCAGCGATGAGCGCAGGTCATCGATGTTGGCCGAACACGCGCGCAGCACTTCCGCTGCGCTGGGGTTATCAAGCAGTGCAAGCAACAGATGCTCCACGGTGATGAACTCGTGGCGCTGCTGGCGGGCCTCAACAAAGGCCATGTGCAAGCTGACTTCCAGTTCCTGGGCAATCATGTGAACTCCTTTGTGCTTGCGTGGAAAAGATAACTCTAAGTGGGGATGAAAAACCTGTTATGCAACAGGTTCACTCACACATTGCAGTGGGTGGCCCGCCTTGGCGGCGGCGTCAAGCACTTGTTCTACCTTGGTGGCTGCCACATCGCGCGAATAAACGCCGCAGACGCCTTTGCCATCGAGGTGGATCTTCAACATGATCTGGGTGGCAGTTTCGCGGTCTTTACTGAAAAACTCCTGCAGAACCACGATGACGAACTCCATGGGCGTGTAGTCGTCGTTCAGCATGACCACCTGGTACATCTGCGGCGGCTGGGTCTTTTGGGTGCGCCTCTCGAGCACGACCGAACCGCCATCATCCCGCGCAGGCCGGGTCACGGGCGGCGCGGTGGGGGGTGAAGGTGGTTTTGTTGCCATGAAAATCATTCTAGCGACCCGAACAGGGTGCCGCTGCAGGAGAAGCTGGTTGTTGACCAGGTATTTTTCAACCCACGGCTTACAGAAACTTCTGCGGGGAACTCAATCACTCGTACACCACATTGGCGGCACCGGCACCCACTTGGGCGGTCCATGCCGCCAACGCAGCATCGCTGGGGTAGAAACGCGCGTTTTCACCCAGTTGCAACTCTGCCACTGCAGCAGCATCGTCCGACTGGCAGCGCACGCCCATGCGCACGCGCAACCCGTGCACCAACCCCCCTTCGGCGACCTCTTCGCGCAACGGCGGAAACTCGCGTACCAAGCGCGGCACATCTGGCGCCTTATCACCCACAGTCACATGCAGGTATTTGCCAAACCGGCAACGCGCGCCCGCCAGGTCCCACACCTGCTGCACCTTGACGCGCAGACCGCCACTGAAGTGGTCCAGCTGCAGCCGGCCCATCATCACTACAAACTCATCTTCCTTGAGCTGATTGCGGTAGGTATTGAGCAACGCCTCATCGGCAGAAGCCTCAATCACAGCGGACTTGTCGTCCAGCTTGAAGAGTCCCAGCCTCCCGCGTTGCCCGTTGATGACCCGAAAGTCGCTGATGATGCCGGCAAGTACCTGGGGCTCTCGGCTGTCAAGCAGCTCATCGATCTGGGTGCGCACAAAACGGCGCACCTCGGTCGCCACTTCATCAAAAAGATGGCCAGACAGGTAGAACCCGACGGCGGTTTTCTCCAGCGTAAGCCGCTCCTTGATACCCCAGGGCGTTGCGTCCACCAGATCGGGCTCTTGGGTGCCGGAGCCATGGGCATCATCACCCATCATGTCAAACAAGCCGCCCTGATTGACGTTGGCCAGCGTTGCGGCAGCAAAGTCAAAGGCCCGATCAATAGAGGCCACCAGGGCCGCCCGATTGAGATGGATCGAATCAAAGGCACCCGCCTTGATCAGGGCCTCGACCGTGCGCTTGTTCATGCGGGCCTTGTCCACTCGCACGCAGAAGTCAAACAGACTTTTGAAGGGCCCTTTGGTCGAACCCTGGGGGCCTTCACCGCGCCCTTCACGGGCCCCGACGATAGCTTCGATCGCCTGCTGTCCAGTGCCTTTCACCGCCCCCAGACCGTAACGGATGATCTTGTCGGTGACTGGTTCAAACCGATAAAAGCCCCGATTCACGTCCGGCGGCTCGAACGACAGCCCCATCTTGTGTGCATCCTCGAACAGCACCTTGAGCTTGTCGGTGTCGTCCATTTCTACGGTCATGTTGGCGCAGAAAAACTCGGCCGTGTAGTGCACCTTGAGCCAGCCAGTGTGGTACGCCAGCAGGGAGTAAGCAGCCGCGTGTGACTTGTTGAAGCCATAGCCCGCGAACTTCTCCATCAGGTCGAACACCTCGTCGGCCTTCTCCTGGCTGATGCCTTTCTCCGCTGCACCCTTGCGGAAAATGGCGCGGTGTTCGGCCATTTCCTCGGCCTTCTTTTTCCCCATGGCACGCCGAAGCATGTCGGCGCCGCCCAAGCTATATCCGCCCAGCACCTGGGCGGTCTGCATCACCTGCTCCTGGTACACCATGATGCCGTAGGTTTCGGCCAGCACCGGCTCTACCAGCGGGTGGGGGTAGATGACCTCTTCCTTGCCATGCTTGCGGTTCACAAAGCTGGGAATCAGGTCCATAGGCCCCGGCCGGTACAACGCATTCAGGGCAATGAGGTCTTCCAGCCGACTGGGCCGCGCCTCTTTCAACATGCCCTGCATGCCGCGGCTTTCAAACTGGAACACTGCTTCGGTCTTACCCTCAGAGAACAGCCGATAAGTGGGTCCGTCGTCGAGGGGAATATTCTCGAACGCAAAATTCTCCTGGCCCTTGTGCCGCTTCATGATGAACTCGCGCGCAATTTCCAGAATGGTGAGCGTGGCAAGCCCCAAGAAGTCGAACTTCACCAAGCCGATGGCTTCCACGTCGTCCTTGTCATACTGGCTCACGGCGGACTCGCTACCCGGCTGCTGGTACAGCGGACAAAAATCGGTGAGTTTGCCGGGCGCGATCAGAACGCCACCGGCATGCATGCCGATGTTTCGCGTCATACCCTCAAGCTTTTGTGCCATCTCGATGACGGTCTTGACGTCTTCTTCCTTGCGCACGCGCTCGTAGAGCATGGGCTCCAGTTCCAGCGCATAGTTGTTCTTGTCGCCGTCCTTTTTCACCTCAGGCGGATAGGCCAGGGTGTAGGACATGCCAGGCTTGCCTGGCACCAGCTTGGAGATGCCATCACAAAATGTGTAGCTCATGTCCATGACCCGGCCCACGTCGCGGATGGCCGCCTTGGCCGCCATCGTGCCGAAGGTAGCGATCTGGCTCACGGCGTTCTTGCCGTACTTGTCCTTGACGTAGTCAATCACCCGGTCGCGGTTAGATTGGCAAAAGTCGATGTCGAAGTCGGGCATCGACACGCGCTCCGGGTTCAGGAACCGCTCGAACAGCAGGTTGTATTGCAGCGGGTCCAGGTCAGTGATCTTTAGCGCATAAGCGACCAGCGAACCGGCGCCGGAGCCACGGCCGGGCCCCACTGGGCAGCCGTTCTGCTTCGCCCACTGGATGAAATCACCCACGATCAGGAAGTAGCCCGGGAACCCCATTTTGAGGATGGTGCCCAGCTCGAATTCCAGACGCTCGACATAGCGCGGGCGCTCCTTGTCCCTCTCAGCTTCGTTAGGAAAAAGATGTTTCAGGCGCTCCTCCAGCCCTTCGAACGACGCGTAGCGGAAATACTCGTCGATGGGCATGCCGTTGGGCGTCGGAAAATCCGGGAGCTGCGGCTTGCCCAGCACCAGGGTCAGGTTGCAGCGTTGTGCAATCTCGACCGTATTGGCGATGGCCGATGGCAGGTCGGCAAACAAGGCCTCCATCTCCGCCGAGGACTTGAAATACTGGTCGCGGGTGAACTTGCGGACACGACGCGGGTTTGCCAGGATTTCCCCCTCGGCGATACAGATGCGCGCCTCGTGGGCCTCGTAATCATCGGGCTCGGCAAACTGAACGGGGTGGGTCGCCACCACCGGCAGGTTCAACCGGGCAGCAAGCTGAGCGGCTGCCACCACATGGGCTTCATCGTCGTTTCGGCCGGCCCGTTGCAGCTCGATGTAAAACCGGTGCGGGAAAATGCCCGCCAAGCGCAACGCAACGTCGGCGGCACCTGACTCATCCCCCTTCATCAGCGCTTGCCCTACCGGGCCCGCCTGCGCGCCAGACAGGGCAATCAATCCCTCTGACAGCTCTTCCAGCCACGTCCAAGTGCTCAGCGCCAGATTCTTGACGATATTGCGCGTCCAGGCCCGGGCCAGCAGCTCCGACAGATTCAGATACCCCTGGCGACTCTGCACCAGGAGGATAAGGCGCGATGGGACACCTCCCGCCTCGCCTTCAAGAAAGATTTCTGCACCCAAGATGGGCTTGACACCTTTACCTCGCGCTTCCTTGTAGAACTTGATCGCCCCGAAAAGGTTATTGAGATCGGTGATGGCCAGAGCGGGCTGGCCGTCCTTGGCGGCCGCTTTGGCCACCTCGTCGATGCGATTGGTACCGTCAACGACGGAGAACTCGGTGTGCAGGCGCAAATGAACAAACATGCAGGCATTGTAGAAACCCCTGCGACTCTCCAACAGGACTTGCGTCGGCAGCGCCTTGGCGCTGCTGGCGCCACCAGTACAATGCTTTTTCGTGCCCGAAATGGCGCCGAAGGCTTCCGTGACGAGTACGCAGAGCGCACTCCCCTATGACTGAACCCTCGGGCCTTTCTTTGTGCACCTTTTTCCTTCTTTGCTGAAAGCTGCTTGCGATGCTGCGTGCCCCACTGCCCCTTGTTTCCGCCCTGCTGCTGGCTGGTTTGCTGGTTGGCTGCTCCAGCACCACAGTTGATAAAACGGCAGGCTGGAGTCCCAATCGCATCCACTCGGAAGCCCAGGACGAAATGAACAGCGGGGCGTATGACAAGGCCGTTCCTCTGCTGGAAAAGCTGGAAGGCCGTGCGGCAGGCACGCCACTGGCACAGCAGGCCCAGATTGACAAAGCCTATGCCCACTACAAGGCGGGCGAAAAGGCGCAAGCCGTCGCAACGCTGGACCGCTTCATGAAGCTGCACCCTGCCAGCCCTGCATTGGACTATGCGCTGTACCTGAAGGGCCTGGTCAACTTCAACGACAACTTGGGTCTGTTCTCATTTATCTCGCGCCAGGATCTATCAGAGCGTGACCAAAAGGCGGCCAAAGACTCCTTTGAAGCATTCAGCGAACTGGTCACACGCTTTCCTGAGTCCCGTTATGCGCAGGACTCGCGCCAGCGCATGACCTACATCGTCAACTCGCTGGCCCAATATGAAGTGCATGTGGCGCGGTACTACTTCCAGCGTGGCGCCTATGTGGCTGCCATCAGTCGCGCGCAGGTCGCATTGGCAGACTACCAGGGCGTGCCCGCGCTGGAAGAGGCGTTGTACATCCTGATCCAGTCGTACGACGCGCTCGGAATGACCCAGCTGCGAGACGATGCACGCCGCGTGATGGACAAGTCCTACCCTCAAAGCGCCTATCTGAATGGCGGCGTCAAAGGCAAGTCGGATCCGTGGTGGAAGGTTTGGTAAGCGCCATCAGCGCAGACTGAAACTCTTCGAGCGATTCCAGCCTGCGCATGGGGGGCAAAGCTGCCAGCAAGCGCTTGCCATAGCCCATCGTGATGAGGCGCGTGTCGCCCACCACCAAAATACCCCGATCCGCTTCATGCCGGATCAAACGCCCGGCACCCTGCTTGAGTGCCACCGCCGCCTCTGGCAGAGCGTAGGCAGTGAACGCTTTGCCACCGGCCATTTCGATGTGTTGGGTGCGAGCCTCCACCAATGGATCTCCCGGGGGCGGAAAAGGCAGCTTGTCGATAACCACCAGTTGCAGAGCATCGCCTGGCACATCAAACCCCTCCCAGAAGGACGCCGAAGCCACCAGCACACAACCCGGCCGCCCGTGCGATGCCCCCTCGCGAAAACGCTCCATCAGGCGCCGCTTGGGCCACTCGCCCTGCACCAGCACCTCCAACGTGCCTGAAGCCTGCCAACGTGCTTTGAGTGCGTCGCCAATGGTGCGCAAGGCCTTGAGCGTAGTGGTCAGCACCAGCGTGCGCCCGCCCAGCGGCTCGGCGGCCAGTGCAACCCAGTCCGCCACACTACGGCTGTGGGACGGATCTGCAGGCGACGGCAACTGGCGCGGCACATACAAAGCCGCCTGCCGCGCATAGTCGAAGGGGCTGGCCACCCGAAGGATGCGAGCATCCGTGAGCCCAGCTCGTTCGGTGAACCAGGTCAACGCGTCGTCCGCACCGAGGGTCGCAGAGGTGAAAATCCACGCCCTGCCGGCGTTTGAGCCAGGCTCCTCGGGCCAAGCTTCGCCGTCCGAGGTTTCAGCGGGCGACGCCAGAATCCGGGTGCGCATGGCGTCTGCAATGTCCAGCGGGGACTCGATCAGGCGCAACTGGTTGCCGACATCGAGCCAACGCACCGCATCGGCCTGGCACGGGCCTGAAAACCTGGCCAGCCGGGCCAATAGTGCACTGCCCCGTTCGTACAAGCGCTCCAGATCGGGAGACATTTCGCTCACGGTGTCCAGGGCCTCCAGCGCCTGAGCACAGGCCGAGGCCAATGCGCGCAGCGCGGACTGCCATACGGCGCCCGAGACACCTTCGGGTGCCTCCTCCGTCCAGCGCAATCTGCCCCCTCCCGAAATGCCATTCAGCCCCTGGAAAGCAGCGGTGCCCACGACCAGACGGAGGTCCCGCGCAGACAACTCCAGAAGCTGCGCCAGGCCTGTCCAGTCAGCCAGACCGCGCGCATGCTGCAGCCCGGCTATCAAAAGGTCACGGGCAAAGTCTATCCATTGCCCCGTGGAAATCTGCGTACCCAAGAACTGCACGCCAGTCTCATTGATCTGGTGGGCCTCATCAAAAACGACCACACGCACCGTCGGCAGCAACTCGGCCATGCCTGACTCGCGTACCGCCACATCCGCAAAGAACAGATGGTGATTGATGACCACGATGTCAGCCGCCAACGCCTCGCGCCGCGCCCGATGAACATGGCATTCCCGAAAGCGCGGGCAGGAAGACCCCAGGCAGTTCTCACGCGTCGAGGTGACCAAGGGGATCACGGGCGATCGCTCGTCCAACCCTGTCAGCTCGGCCAGATCGCCGGATACGGTCTGGCGCGACCAATCCTCCACCTTGGCCAGCACACGGGCGACGCCTCGGTCCAAGGCCTGAGCATCCTGCCGCGCCTGCTCCATTCGGTGCAGGCACAAGTAACTGGCGCGCCCCTTGAGCAGGGCCATGCGAACGGGCAGCCCCAGGATGTGCGCCAAGCGGGGCAGATCGCGGGCGAACAACTGGTCTTGCAAGGCCTTGGTGGCCGTAGACAACAGCACCCGCTCGCCACTCAGCAAGGCCGGCACCAGGTAGGCAAAGGTCTTGCCCACTCCGGTGCCTGCCTCCACCACCAGCGCCCCTCCCTCTGTAATGGTCTGGGCCACCGCAATGGCCATCTGGGTCTGACCGTCACGCGGTTGAAAATGCCCATCCGCCCTCGCCAGCACACCATCGGAGGCAAACACCTCGGGCACCATGGCCTCCAGTGACATCAGGCGGGCTCTTGCGGTTGAAGTTGCCGCTCCAGCCGTTCCATCGCGTCACGCAACACGAGTCGGCGCTTTTTGAGACGGCGCAGGGTGAGTTCGTCGGGTGCCGCTTCGGGCGTACACCGGTCGATGAGTGCGTCGAGATCGGCATGTTCCATGCGCAGCTCGATCAACTGACGGTGGGGAGAGTGCAGACTGGGTTTCAAGGCAGGAGGCCATGGGCATGGCAAAAATGCCACAGGCGGGCGGATAATACGCGCTTGGCCCGCTTTCCACGACAGGCGTTCGCGTAGGCGCCCCCACAATCTGCAGCATGACCAAAGCGTTTCGCCTCATCGCCTCCACCGGCATCCACAAGGGTGACCGCGAATACCAGCAAGACCAGGTGGCCCTGATCTCCCACGAGCGGCACAACGGCTGCGTTCTGGGTGTGGTTGCCGACGGGATGGGCGGCCGCAGCGGGGGGCGCAAGGCATCAGACCAGGTCATGATGACAGCACGACAACTGTTCGAGCGGTACTCGCCCGACACCGATGACCCGGTGGCAATGCTCAAGAACATGGTTGAAGAGGCCCACATCGTTATCCGGTTGACTGCCATATCGGCAGAGCAGGAACCTCACAGCACCATCGCTGCGTTTCTCATCAATCCCCGGGGCGACTGCCATTGGGTGCATGCGGGCGACTCGCGCATCTACCACTTTCAAGGGTCACGGCTGGCATTCCGCACCAGCGACCACTCTTATGTGCAAGCCCTGGTGGACCGGGGTGAGCTGACGGAAGCCGAGGCCAACAACCATCCTCATTCCAACATTCTGGTGGGTTGCCTGGGCACAGAGAGTGACCCGCCCATCACTACCCACGTCATTCCCCAACTTCAGCCGGGCGATGTCTTGCTGGCCTGCAGCGACGGGGTTTGGCACTACTTTTCTCCCACCGAACTGGCATCAGTGGTCGATTCGCTGTCGCCCCGCGAAGCGACGGAGTTCCTGATTGAAAAAGCCCGCTCCCGGGCACGCGGAGGCGGCGACAACCTGTCGCTGGTGGTCGTCAAGATCGAAGCCCTGGCCGAAGAGAAAAAGATTGCGCGCCTGACGCCGCTGGACACGGGTCGGCCCTGAGGGCCTTGTCTGCACCACCCGTCGGTGTATCGACGGGTGAACGCAAACCCATCGAGCAACCAGCAGGTAGTCGCCGCTACCCTATCGTCAGCCACTCGGCCACTGATTGCGTGGCTCAGCGGCCCTTCCAAACTCAGCGAGGCGCAGAAGTAGCAGGCGCTGGCAAGGGCGCTGCAGGCTTGCGGCCCTGAGCCAGGGCATCAGCTTGAGATTTTTCGACCCGCGCGCGGCGCTCCTCCGCCGCTTGGAGCGCCTGGGTATGTTTGGCACGCGATTGGGCAGCGCGCTCAGCAGTCCCCGCAGCGCGGGCCGCCTGTTCACTGGCCTGAACCTGGGCACGGCTATTTTGTTGCTGCGCGCGTTGGTGTGCGTCCTGGTCCCTCTGTGCCTTGGCAACATCCGGATCGGCGGATGGCTTGCGAACCTGCGCGTCAGCGCGTTTGCTCGCTGGCGGTACGGCCATTAGCTTGTCTTCAATGGCCCGCAGGCGCTCCACCGCTTTCTCCCTGCGCTCGGCATCGTTGAGTTCAATTTCCTGCGCACGCAATCGGTCGTGGGACTCCCGTGCCTTGGCACGTACGCCGCGCAAGCAATCCTCCACAGCAAAGCGTTGGTAGCACACCGCCTCATCCTGCTGCCGCCGGGCCGTCAGTGCCTCGCGCTCCATTTTGATTCGGTCACGCTCCACTTTGCGATGTGCAGCGGTCGACGCGGATGCGGCATCTACTTCTACCCCCGTCGCGGCCCGGGCCGGGGCTACCAGCACAGGCAGTATTGAGCAAGCCAGCGCCAGCACTACCGCCAAAAAGCGACCACCGGTCTTGTTCATGTCAACCCCGTATCAACCATGCGGCGCTCCAGCGCCAGAAACTCCTTGGACTGCATCTCGTTGAGCCGGGACACTGTGCGCGGAAACTCGTGAGCCAAAGGCCCTTCGGTATACAACTGCTCGGGCGGTACAGCCGCCGACAGGATGAGTTTGACCCGGCGGTCGTACAGCACATCCACCAGCCAGGTAAAGCGCCGCGCAGGCGACGCCATGCTCACAGGCATGTAAGGAACATCGGACAGCAACACCGTGTGGAACTGCGTTGCAATTTCCAGGTAGTCGTTTTGCGATCGAGGACCACCACACAGTGTTTTGAAGTCAAACCACACCACCCCGCCAGCCTTGCGACGGGCGCGAATTTCGCGCGCCTCGATATGCAGCACGGGATCTTCATCGTGCACTTCAGCGAGTTGGTCGAACGCCTGGTTCATCTCGGCATCCGCCTCTGCGCCCAGTGGCGTGTGATACAGCTTTACGTGCTCCAGCGTACGCCGGCGGTAATCGGTGCCATTGTCCACATTGACCACCTCCAGCCGCTCGTTGAGCAGTGCAATGGCGGGCAAGATGCGGTCCCGATGCAAGCCACCGGGGTAAAGGTCGTCAGGCTTGAAATTGGAAGTGGTCACGAAGCCGACGCCGTTGTCGAACAACGCCACCAGCAATCGGTGCAGGATCATCGCGTCCGTGATGTCCGCCACATGGAACTCATCAAAACAGATGAGCTTGTAGCGTTTGGCAATGCGCTCGCCCAACACATCCAGCGGATTGACCGTGCCCTGAAGGGCTGCCAGTTCGCGATGCACTTCACGCATGAATTCGTGAAAGTGCAAGCGCACCTTACGCTTCAGGGGCACAGCGTCAAAAAAGCACTCCATCAAAAAGCTCTTGCCGCGCCCCACCCCGCCATACATGTAGACACCGCGGGGAATCTCCGGGCGGTTGATCAGCTTCTTGATCGCGTTGGAGCGCCGAGCCTTGTACTGGGCCCACTCGTCAGCACAGCGCTGCAGGGCTTCCACTGCTCGCAGCTGGGCGGGGTCGCTTTGATAGCCTTTGGCGGCCAGCTCGGCCAGGTAAGCCTGTTTGACGGTCACTTTGCGGTTGCTCTGATACTACAAAATTAATAGCTACAAGCGCATGTTAATCATGCGCTTGCAACCGATTGAGACCCAATATCAGAAGTTCAGCGTGCGCTTGTCCACCGCCAGCGCTGCTTCCTTGGTGGCTTCGCTCAAGCTGGGGTGCGCATGGCAAATGCGTGCGATGTCTTCGCTGCTGGCCTTGAATTCCATGGCCACAACGGCCTCGGAGATCAGCTCGCTGGCCTGTGGGCCCACGATGTGCACGCCCAGGATCTCGTCGGTCTCGGCATCCGCCAGCATCTTGACCATGCCGGTGGTGTCGCCCAGCGCACGTGCGCGGCCATTGGCCAGGAACGGGAAGCTGCCCGCCTTGTACTTGACCCCATCAGCCTTGAGCTGCTGCTCAGTGCGGCCCACCCAGGCGATCTCGGGGCTGGTGTAGATGACCCAGGGGATGGTGTTGAAGTTGACATGGCCATGCTGGCCGGCAATGCGCTCAGCCACGGCAACGCCCTCTTCCTCGGCCTTGTGGGCCAGCATGGGGCCGCGCACCACGTCGCCCACCGCCCAGACGCCGGGCAGATTGGTCTTGCAGTCGGCATCCACCACGATGGCGCCGCGCTCGTCGAGCTGCAGGCCCACCGCTTCGGTGTTCAGGCCGATGGTGTTGGGCACGCGGCCGATGGAGACGATGAGCTTGTCCACGTCCAGCGACTGGGCTTCGCCCTTGGCGTTGGTGTAGGCAATGCTCACACCCTTTTTGCCGGTCTTGATCTCGCCGACCTTCACGCCCAGCTCGATCTTCAGGCCCTGCTTGTCGAAGGCCTTCTTGGCTTCCTTGGCGATCTGCTCATCCACCGCGCCCAGGAAAGTGGGCAGACCTTCGAGGATGGTGACTTCAGCACCCAGGCGGCGCCAGACCGAGCCCATTTCCAAGCCGATCACGCCCGAGCCGATGAGGCCGAGCTTCTTGGGCACGGCGCCCACGCGCAGCGCGCCATCGTTGGACAGCACCAGCTCTTCGTCAAACGGCGTGCCGGGCAGCGCACGGGCGTTGGAGCCGGTGGCGATGATGATCTGCTTGCCAGTCAGCGTCTCTTCAGCGGCACCTGCCACCTTGATCTCGTAACCGCCTTCGGCAGCCTTCACGAACGAGCCACGGCCATGGAAGAAGCTGACCTTGTTCTTCTTGAACAGGTACAGGATGCCGTCGTTGTTCTGCTTCACGACGGTGTCCTTGCGGGCAATCATCTTGGCCACGTCCATCTTGACGCCAGTGGCGGTGATGCCATGCTCGGCAAAGTGTTTGTTGGCATGCTCGAAATGCTCTGACGACTGCAGCAGGGCCTTGGAGGGAATGCAGCCCACGTTGGTGCAAGTGCCGCCCGGTGCGGGGCCACCCTTTTCGTTCTTCCATTCGTCGATGCACGCGACATTGAAGCCCAGCTGGGCGGCGCGGATGGCGGCGATGTAGCCGCCGGGGCCGCCACCGATGACGATCACATCAAATTGTTTGCTCATGGGAAATCTCGTTCAGTCAGTTGGAGAAAGACCCACCGGCGGGCAGGACCAGAGGCCGGGCCACGCGGGTGGGTCGATACAGTCAGGGGATCAGATGTCGAACAGCAGGCGCGATGGGTCTTCCAGCGCGTCCTTCATCGCCACCAGGCCCAGCACGGCTTCGCGGCCGTCGATGATGCGGTGGTCATAGGACATGGCCAGGTAGTTCATCGGGCGGATCACGATCTGGCCGTTTTCGACCACGGCGCGATCCTTGGTGGCGTGCACGCCCAGGATGGCCGACTGGGGCGGGTTGATGATGGGGGTGGACAGCATGGAGCCGAACGTGCCGCCATTGGAGATGGAGAACGTGCCACCGGTCATTTCTTCAATGCCCAGCTTGCCTTCCGCAGCCTTCTTGCCGAACTCGGCGATCTTCTTCTCGATGTCGGCGAAGCTCATCTGGTCTGCATTGCGCAGGATGGGCACCACCAGGCCACGGGGCGAGCCCACGGCGATACCGATGTCGAAGTAGCCGTGGTAGACGATGTCGTTGCCGTCCACCGAGGCGTTCAGCACAGGGTACTTCTTGAGGGCATGCACAGCAGCCTTGACGAAGAAGGACATGAAGCCCAGCTTGGTGCCGTGCTCTTTGGTGAAGCTGTCCTGGAACTTCTTGCGCAGGTCCATCACCGGAGCCATGTTCACTTCGTTGAACGTGGTCAGGATGGCGTTGGTCGATTGCGACTGCAGCAGACGCTCGGCCACGCGGGCACGCAGGCGGCTCATGGGCACGCGCTGCTCGGGGCGGCCGCTCAGGTCTTCCTTGCCAGCGGGCGCTGCCACCTGGGGCAGTGTCTTGGAAGGCACACCGGTGGGGATCACGCTGGGGGCTGCCACGGCAGCCTTGGCGCCACCGGCCACAGCGGCCAGCACATCACCCTTGGTCACACGGCCATCCTTGCCCGAACCGGCCACGGCCGACACAGACAGGTTGTTGTCGGCGAGCAGCTTGGCGGCGGCAGGCATGGCCACATCGCCCTTGGAGCCACCGGCAGCGGCAGGGGCAGCAACAGGCGCTGCGGCGGCAACTGGAGCTGCTGCTGCCGGAGCAGGAGCCGCGGCACCAACCTTGCCTTCGGTGTCGATCTTGGCGATGAGCTGGTCGGCAACCACCGTGGCGCCGTCGCCCTGGATGATTTCAGCCAACACGCCAGCGGACGGTGCGGGCACTTCGAGCACAACCTTGTCGGTTTCGATCTCGATCAGGATCTCGTCCACCGCCACGGCCTCACCGGCCTTTTTCTTCCAGGTCAGCATGGTGGCTTCGGCCACGGATTCGGACAGCTGGGGGACTTTGACTTCTACGATAGCCATATCAATTCTTTCGGAATGGGGTTTTGTTCTGTTGTCGGGTCGCAGCTGGCCTTACTTGGTCAGGACAAAACCCTTGAGCTTGGCAAACGCGCCGTCCACCAGCGCCTTTTGTTGTTCTTGGTGCAGGTGCGAGTAACCCACGGCTGGCGATGCCGAAGCAGCGCGGCCGGAGTAGCCCAGCTTCTGGCCTTCGAGCATGTTCTCGTGGATGTAGTGCTGCACGAAGAACCAGGCACCCTGGTTTTGCGGCTCGTCCTGGCACCACACCACGTCGGTGGCGTTGGGGTACTTCTTCAATTCAGCGGCAAACGCCTTGTGCGGGAAGGGGTACAACTGCTCGACGCGCAGGATCACCACGTCGTCGGCTTCCTTCTCTGCGCGCTTCTTCACGAGGTCGTAGTAAACCTTGCCAGAGCATGCGATCACGCGCTTGACCTTGGCAGCCTTCTTGACGATGGCTTCATCCTGCTCGGGAATCACCGTCTGGAAGCTGCCCTTGGTGAACTCGGACAGCGGCGAGGTCGCATCCTTGTTACGCAGCAGCGACTTGGGCGTCATGATGATCAGCGGCTTGCGCAGATCACGCACCATCTGGCGACGCAGCACGTGGAAGATCTGGCTGGCCGTAGTGGGTTGCACGATCTGCATGTTGGCGTCGGCAGCCAATTGCATGAAGCGCTCCAGGCGGGCAGAGCTGTGCTCCGGGCCCTGGCCTTCGTAGCCGTGGGGCAGCATCAGGGTGATGCCGTTTACCCGGCCCCACTTCACTTCGCCGGAGGCGATGAACTGGTCGATCACCACTTGGGCGCCATTGGCGAAGTCGCCGAACTGCGCTTCCCAGATCACCAGTGTGTTGGGGTCGTTCGACGCATAGCCGTACTCGAAGCCCAGGACGGCCTCTTCGGACAGGATGGAGTCGATCACAACAAACGGGGCCTGGTTGTCGGCCACGTTCTGCAGCGGCACGTAGGTACCAATGTCCCACTTCTCGCGCTTTTGGTCATGGATCACGGCGTGGCGGTGCGTGAACGTGCCGCGGCCGCAGTCTTCACCGGACAGGCGCACGGGATAGCCGCTGGCCACCAGCGAGGCAAATGCCATGTGCTCACCCATGCCCCAGTCCACAGGGATGTCACCACGGCCCATGGCCGCGCGGTCGTCATACACCTTCTTCACCAACTGATGCGGCGTCACGCTCTCGGGGATGGTGGTGATCTTCTCAGCCAGGCGCTTCCACTCGGCCAGAGGAATAGCCGTGTCTCCAGCATCGGTCCACTTTTTGCCCAGGAACGGGCTCCAGTCCACCGCGTACTTGCTCTTGAAGTTGGTCAGCACGGGATCGACCGTGTGCTTGCCCGCATCCATAGCAGCGCGGTAGGCCTTGACCATGTCGTCGCCCAGTGACTCGCCCAGACCCTGCGCCGCCAGCTTGTCGGCGTACAGCTTGCGTGTGCCAGGGTGTGCGCCGATCTTCTTGTACATCAGCGGCTGCGTCAGAGCCGGGGTGTCCTGCTCGTTGTGACCCAGCTTGCGGAAGCAGATGATGTCCACCACCACGTCTTTCTTGAACTCCATGCGGAACTCAAGCGCGAGCTGAGTGGCCAACACCACTGCTTCCGGATCATCACCGTTCACATGCAGTACGGGCGACTCGATCATCTTGACAATGTCGGTGCAGTACAGCGTGGAGCGGGTGTCACGTGGATCAGACGTGGTGAAGCCGATCTGGTTGTTGATGATGATGTGCACCGTACCACCCGTGTAGTAGCCACGGGTCTGGGCCAGCGCCAGAGTTTCCTGATTGACACCTTGACCTGCAAAGGCTGCGTCACCGTGCACCAGCACTGGCAAAACCTGCTTGCCGTGTGGATCGGCACGGCGGTCCATTCGAGCACGCACAGAGCCTTCGACCACGGGGTTCACGATTTCCAGGTGCGAGGGGTTGAATGCCAGCGACAGGTGAACCGGACCGCCGGGGGTCGTCACATCCGAGCTGAAGCCCTGGTGGTACTTCACGTCACCCGCAGGCAGGTCTTCGGGAGCGGTGTGATCGAACTCAGCGAACAGGTCCTTGGGCATCTTGCCCAGCGAGTTGACCAGCACGTTCAGGCGGCCGCGGTGGGCCATGCCGATCACGATTTCTTGTACGCCCTTGGCGCCTGCAGATTGGATGAGTTCATCCATCGCAGCAATAAAGCTTTCGCCGCCTTCCAACGAAAAGCGCTTCTGCCCCACGTACTTGGTGTGCAGGAAGCGCTCCAGCCCTTCAGCAGCCGTCAGGCGGTCAAGGATTTGTTTTTTCTTGTCAGCACCAAAGCTGGGCTTGCTGCGGATCTTTTCCAGCTTCTCCTGCCACCAGCGCTTCTGGTTCTGGTCGGTGGCGTACATGTATTCAGCGCCGATGGAGCCACAGTAGGTCTCACGCAGCGCGTTGATGAGTTCACGCAACGTCATCGACTCTTTGCCGAAGAACGTGTTGCTGGTGTTGAACACCGTTTCCTGATCAGCGTCGCTGAAACCGTAGAACGAAGGCTCCAGTTCAGGAATTGCGGGACGCTCTGTGCGCTTGAGCGGATCCAGATCGGCCCAGCGCTGACCCACATTGCGGTAAGCGGCGATCAGCTGCTGAACGGCGGTACGCTTGCGGCCCAGTTCAGAGTCGGCGCCCGTCGCAACCACAACCTTGGTGCCGCCTTGCTTGGCACGCTCGGCAAAGGCATTGATGACAGGCAGATGGGGAACGTCTTTGGCGTTGCTGCCATCCACGGCGGGGACATGCTGCAGCGCGTCAAAGTACTCGCGCCAGGTATCTGGCACGCTACCGGGATTGGCGAGATAGTTCTCGTACATCTCTTCGACATAGGGCGCATTGCCGCCGAAGAGGTAGGTGTTGCCTTGGTAGGCTTGATAGACGGATGTCGTATCGCTCATATTCCGCTGACCTCCGCTTTCCTTGGGAAAGCATTAGCTGGTTGAGAAACCTTCCGCGACACGGCTGAACCGGTTGGCGGATGCGACTGTGGCTGGGGAAGGGCCTTGGTACGGGCGCCATTGTGCCACCGAACCGAAGTCCACCCCCAAAAAGTGGATCCAAACCATCGCCGCACAGCGCAAGAAGCCGCGCTGATCGACGCCTCGCGTACATTCCGGGTATCTCATTGCAAACCCCACTCCATGCCGCATCAACACCTCCAGGACAAAGCCTTTTTGCTGCTGCTCACCCTCGTCACCGTCGCGTTCGGTGCGATCCTGTGGCAGTTTCACGGAGCCGTTTTCTGGGGCGTCATCCTCGCCATTCTTTTTGCCCCACTGCACCGCAAACTGCTGCGAAAAATGCCCAAGCGGCCCACGCTTGCGGCCTTATGCACACTCGGTTTGTGCCTTGTGGTGGTGATCTTGCCGATGACGGCCATCACGGTGTCGCTCATTCAGGAAGCCACAGCAATCTACGAACGGGTGCGCTCAGGCCAAATCAATTTTGGGCTGTACCTGCAGCAGGTCATTGCTGCACTGCCAGCTTGGGCTGCAGGCCTGCTTGACCGCCTCCAACTGACCAGCGTAGGCGAGTTGCAGCAAAAGCTCTCGTCCTTCGCGGTACAGACCAGTCAATTCGTTGCGACACAGGCGCTGAGCATCGGTCAAAACACCCTGGAGTTCATTGTCAGCTTCGGCATCATGTTGTACCTGTTGTTCTTCCTGCTGCGAGACGGAGCCAGTCTGGCACAGCGTATCGGGCAGGCCACCCCCCTGGAAGAAGCGCACAAGCGCCAGCTGGTCGGTAAATTCACGACCGTGATCCGGGCCACGGTCAAAGGCAACATTGTGGTGGCGGCTTCTCAGGGCGCGCTGGGCGGCATGATTTTCTGGATCTTGGGCATCCAGGGACCGGTGCTGTGGGGGGTGCTCATGGCCTTCCTGTCCCTTTTGCCAGCCGTCGGCGCCGGGCTGATCTGGGTGCCTGTGGCCATCTACTTTCTGGCAACAGGCGCTGTGTGGCAAGGCGTGGTGCTGACTGCATTCGGCATCTGCGTGATCGGACTCGTGGACAACATCTTGCGCCCCATCCTGGTAGGCAAAGACACCAAGATGCCCGACTACATCGTGCTGATCTCTACCCTGGGCGGCATGGCCTTGTTCGGACTCACGGGGTTTGTGATCGGTCCAGTGATAGCTGCACTGTTCATGGCCAGCTGGGACCTTTTTTCACCACCGCCGGAGACGGACGCACCCACCCGGTGATCCCCTCCAGCCTCGGCCACATTTACCAGTCAGGGGCATCGATGGCCTTTGACTGGCGCTTTAAATGGCCGCCAAAAACAAAAGCCTCCCAAGGGAGGCTTTTGGATGAACACACATTCAATGATGCGCTTTGAATCGGGTGGTAGGACGTACAAGATTCGAACTTGTGACCAACGGATTAAAAGTCCGCTGCTCTACCAACTGAGCTAACGTCCCGACCGATTGCAGCTATCGTGTCGATTGCTGCAAAGCCTTGAATTATAGCGTCTTTTTTCCAGCCGATTGGGAATTGGTTGCAAGTTTATCGAGCACCCAGCCTGCGGCACATTGGCCGAAGGTCGCGGTCACAGCGACCACCGAGCCGTAGCCGTGGCAGTTCAAAGAACCATCGCCATCGATATTGCAGGAAGCATCTGGCGGGGCTACGGCCTCACGGCTGAAAACGCAGGTGACCCCGATCTTCTTGCCCTCCCGCGGTGCACCGTGGTGTTTGCGCAGCTGATAGCGCATTTGGGCCAACAGCGGGTCATGGGTGGTCAGTGCGAGATCATCCACATCCACCTTGTGCGCATGCCGCTTGCCCCCTGCTGCACCCACGGTGATGTGCAGCACCCCATGGGCCTGCGCCCATATGGACAGTGCAGTTTTGGCTTTGATCTGGTCACAGGCATCAATGAGAGCGTCTACGGACGTTTGCAGCAAGGCAGGCCAGTTTCCAGGCTCCACAAACTCCTCCACGCAATGAACGATGCAGTCCGGGTGGATTTGTGCGATGCGATCACGCATGGCCAAAACCTTGGCCTGTCCCACCGTATCGGTGAGCGCATGGATCTGTCGGTTGATGTTGGATTCAGCCACATGGTCCAAATCGATCAGGGTAATTTGCGCGACGCCACTGCGCGCGAGGGCCTCTGCGGCCCACGACCCGACTCCACCAATACCAACCACGGCCACGTGTGCGGAGCGAATTCTGGCTGCGCCCTGCACTCCGTAGAGCCGCTGAAGCCCACCAAAGCGGCGCTCCGAAGCGTGCTCCGAAGCGTGCTCCGCACCACCATCTGGCGCAGCCTGCGAGGCAAAAGCCACATCACCCGCCATCACTTGAGCCGCGACAGGCGTTCTTTAGCGGCCACAGCGGCCTCAGACTGCGGATAAGCCCGGATGAGGTCTTCCAGTGTCTTGCGCGCGGTGCGTGTATCTTTGAGCTCAATCTGGCAATTGGCGATGGACAGAGCTGCCTCGGGCGCACGGGCGTGCGTGGGGGCATCGGTCAGCATTTGTTTGAAATTGCCGATGGCTTCCTTGTACTCACGCGTAGCGTACTGGGCATTTCCCAACCAGAAACGCGCAGAGGGCACGTAGCCGCTGCGCGGATACTGCCGCACAAAGCCCGCGAAAGCGACACTTGCATCAGGGAATTTGCCGGAGCGAAAGACAGCCAGAGCCGCCTCAAAATCCCGCTTTTCGGCAGGATCTGCCTGGAAATCGCGGCCATCCACATTGACCTTGATGGGCTCAAACTGCCGCAATCTCTCATCCACACCCTGCGCGATGTCTTTCTGCCGACGCTGCAGTTCACCGACATCGCGCAAAAGCTGCTCATTCTGGCCGTTGAGTTTGGCTTGCTCGGCACGCAAGGTTTCGATCTGCGTCTGCAAATCCAGCAGACTGCGGCGCAACTGAGCGTTTTCTTCGCCCAGCTTGCGCACCTCTTCGGCAGAACGCTGCTGAGATGACTGCAGACCATCAACGCGCTGTCGCATCTCCAGGATAGCCCGTCGCGCTTCGCCATCTTCAAAGATGGCGGCATGGGCAGAAGACAGCGACACGGCGAGCAGTGCCGCCGTGGCCAGCGCCCGCAACGAGAAAACCGGTGCAGCGGATGTCATCAACGGTACGAGAGTTCAGCGCGGCGGTTCTGGGCGCGTGCATCTTCGGTAGCCCCTTGGGCTGCAGGCTTTTCCTTGCCAAAACTCACGGCCTCGACCTGGCTGTCAGGCACGCCCAGCAAGCCCAGCGAGCGGCGCACGGCTTCTGCACGCTTCTGGCCCAGTGCCAGGTTGTACTCGCGGCCACCACGGTCATCGGTGTGGCCTTCGATCATGACCTTGCGGTTGGGGACCGCTTTGATGAAGCGGGAATGCGCTTCAATCAGCGACTGGAACTCGGGTTTGATCACGTAGCTGTCGTAATCAAAGTACACGACGCGCGCGACCCCCACGGGGCCTGCACCGTCACGGCCGGACTGGCCGAGGTCCACGCCCGCCACGCCGCTTTGCGAGGTATTGCCGGAGTTGGCACCGTTGTTGGCTCCACCCATGGTGGAGGTGGCATTTTTGTCTTCGACCGGCACATCATCCAGCTTCACGCCAGAGCTGCAGCCCGCCACGAGAGCGGCAACGGTGAGGGCAAGGGTAATACGTTTCATCATCCAAATTTCTCCTGAAGGCTTGATAACTGAAAGTGCAGATAAGTTCATTGCTTTTGGAACGGGCCCCAGTCCGGCTCGCGGATGTCGCCCGCCTGACCGGCAAGACGCGCCTTGATCTTGCCGTCCAGGGTGGTGGTCATGAGGGCTTCACGGCCTTGCTGTTGGGTGGCGTAAACAATGAGACGGCTGTTGGGCGCAAAGCTGGGATTTTCGTCGGCCGTCGTGTCTGTCACAGCATTGACGGTGCCCGTGGACAGGTCCATCACATGCAGCTTGAATGCGCCCCCCACGCGGGAGATGTAGGCGAGCCAGCGACCGTCCGGACTCACGCTGGGTGAGATGTTGTAGGTGCCGGTGAAGGTCACGCGCTCCGCATTGCCACCGGACGCACCCGCCTTGTAGATTTGCGGGGCACCGCCCCGGTCGCTCACAAAGAAAATGCTGCGGCCATCGCCCGAGAACACAGGTTCGGTATCGATGCCTGCGCTTTGCATCAGGCGGCGCGGCTCGCCGCCGTTGGCATCAATGGTGTACAGCTGCGAGCCGCCATCGCGGCTCAACGTGACCGCCAGCGTACGGCCATCCGGCGCCCAGGCTGGCGCACTGTTGGAGCCACGGAAGTTCGCGATCAGGCGCCTGCGACCTGTGGCCACATCGTGCACATAGACCACCGGCTTGCGCGACTCGAACGACACATAGGCCAGTTGCCCCCCGTTGGGCGACCATGCAGGCGAGATGATGGGTTCGGGGCTGGACAGTGCGGACTGGGCGTTCTCGCCGTCGGCATCCGCGACCCAAAGGCTGTAACGGGGGCCGGTTTTGGTCACATAGGCGATGCGCGTCGAGAAGATACCGCGCTCACCCGTGAGCTTTTCGTAGATGAAGTCGGCAATGCGGTGCGACACCAGGCGCAGGTCGCCCTGCGTGACCACAAAACTCTGTCCGCCCAGGTCTTGGCCCTTGACCACATCCCACAAACGAAACCGCACATCAAAACGCCCATCAGCCAAACGCGTGACGCTGCCAGTGGCCAGCGAATCCGCACTTTTCTGGCGCCACAGCGCGACGTCTGGCCGCGCGGTTTCGTCCAGCGCTGCGCCGGAGGCGTCAATGGCGCGGAACTGCCCGCTTCGCTCCAGGTCGGCCTGGACGATGGCCGCAATTTTTTGGGGCGATTGCGCCTCGCCCCGAAACGGAGCAATGGCGATGGGCAATTGGGTCAGCCCAACGCCGGTGACTTCCACACGGAACTGAGCAAGCGCTGGAATGGATGGTGAGGCGATGAGTGCGGCCAGCAACTGGCGGCGCAGGGGAAGCAGCGGAGCTGCGAAAGATGGGTGTTGGGAGATTCGATCTGTGGTCATTGGCATCCAGCAGTGGCCGAACAAGTGCCGAAAGGGCAAACCCGAATGTTACACACAGCGGCGAGCCCCCTGTGACAAACTGTGCGCGACCCACCGTGCCGGACAGGCTGCGCATGGCACAAACGTAGAATCCGGGCGACATGCAAGCCACCGACACGGGCACCAAGCCCGCCACAGCCCCTACTCCCCCCACGACCTTGATGGCGCGCCTGAGGCGGCTGTCGGTGTACTTTGGCGACCAGCGAATGGCCTGGAGTCTGGCCATTGTTGCAACCTTGGTGGGTGCAATCACCGAACCCTTGATCCCTGCCCTGCTGCAGCCGCTGCTGGACAAGGGCTTTACCCAAGGGACCTTGCAGCTGTGGATGGTGCCCCTGGCGATTCTGGGGGTTTTTTTCGTCCGCGGCGTAGCCCAGTTTGTGGGTCAATATGCACTGGCGCGCATCGCCAACGAAGGCATGCTGACACTGCGCCAGGCGCTGTTTGATCGTGTTCTGGCCGCAGAGATGGGATTGTTTGCGCGCCAGTCGGCCAGTGCCCTCTCCAACACCGTGGTCTATGAAGTGCAGACCGGTGCCACGTTGCTGGTGCAGGCCCTGCTCGGCCTGTCGCGCGATGGCTTCACGCTGGTCGCGCTGCTGGTCTATTTGCTGTACCTCAACTGGCAGCTCACACTGATTGTTGCCGTCGTCGTTCCGGGGGTCGCCTGGATCATGAAGACCCTGTCGCGGCGGCTGTACCACTTGACCAAAAGCAGCCAGCAGGCCACGGATGAGCTGGCCTATGTGGTCGAAGAAAACGTGCTGGCGCATCGTATGGTGCGCCTGCATGGCGCGCAAGGCGGGCAGGCGCAGCGTTTTGCCGACCTGAGCCGCAGCCTGCGCCGCCTGGCCATCAAGTCCACCATCGCCTCCGCAGCCATGACACCGCTGACCCAGTTGCTGGCCGCCGCTGCGCTGTCGGTGGTGATCTGCATTGCGCTCTGGCAGAGCCGGGGTGCGGTCGATACGAAGGACGTGACCGTGGGCGGGTTTGTGTCCTTTATTACGGCCATGCTGATGCTGATTGCGCCCATCCGGCGCCTGGCTGATGTGGCCAGCCCCGTGACCCGGGGTGTAGCAGCTTTGGAACGCGGCCTTGGGCTGCTGGGCGACACGGGTGCAGAAACTGGTGGCATCTACCGCAAGGACCGCGTGCAAGGCGCACTCACGCTGAGCAATGTCACTGTATCGTTTGGCGCCGACCACGCCCCCGCCCTGGACGGGGTCAACCTGCAGGTGGCCCCGGGCGAGATCGTGGCACTGGTGGGGCCCTCTGGCGCCGGCAAGACCACGCTGGTCAACCTGCTCCCGCGTTTTGTCATGCCTTCAGCGGGCACCATCGCGGTCGACGGGCATGCCTTGCCGGACTGGGACCTGCCCTCCCTCCGGTCGCAATTTGCCATGGTGAGCCAGGATGTGGTGATGTTCAATGACACCATTGCCACCAATGTGGCGCTGGGCCAGGCCGTGAACGAAACCCGGGTGCGGGAATGCCTGGCTGCCGCCAACCTGGCGGAGCATGTAGAAGGTCTGCCGCAGGGCATCCACACGGTGGTGGGACACAACGCCACGCAGTTGTCAGGTGGGCAGCGTCAGCGGCTGGCCATTGCGCGGGCCCTGTACAAGGACGCCCCCATCCTCATCCTGGACGAGGCGACGTCTGCCCTGGACACCGAATCGGAACGCCTGGTGCAAGAGGCCCTACAGCGCCTGATGCAGGGCCGCACGACCCTGGTCATTGCACACCGGCTGTCCACCATCGAGCATGCCGACCGCGTCGTGGTGATGGAGCGCGGGCGCATCGCCGAGCAAGGCACCCACAGCGAGCTGATGGCGCAGGGTGGGCTGTATGCGCGGCTGCAGACACGCGCCGCGTCGGGCACAGGGGCCATCGCCGAATAAGCACGCACGGCCCACCAGGGTGGCCGCCGATGGCTTCAATGCAGCCGCCGTGCTCCGCCTTGCACCAGCGTGCTGCCGTCGCCTGCTGTGGTTACCACTTGCCCCGGTTGGGCTGGCGGCGGCGGATGGCCACGGCGATTCTTTCTGCAGACTCGGTACGGCTCACACGCAAGGCGAAATCGGCGGCGGTCAAGCCCAGCTGGTTCTTGAGCGTGGGATCGGCACCTTCGTCCAGCAGCAGTTGCACCGCCTCGGTAGAGCCGTAATGCGCCGCCATCATCAGCGGCGTGGTGCCGTTGGGCGATGTTGCGTCGATGTAGGCGTGGTTTTCGAGCAGCAATGAAATGATCACCGCATGCTGCGGCGAACCTGCCGACGCGGCGTAGTGCAGCGGGGTCCAGCCCGTCTTGTTGACATCGGCATCGCGCGCGATAAGCGCCTTGACGGCCTCCACGTTGCCCTTGATGGCAGCCATCATCAACGGGCTTTCGTCCTTGGCATTGCGGGCCTCCACATTCAGCCGACGGGATGCCAGCAACGCAGCAACGGCCTTGTTCGCGCCGTTTTGCAGGGCAATCATGAGCCCCACCTGCCCCTTGGGATCACGGGTGTTCGGATCAAACCCCCGGCGCAGCAGCGCAGTGATTGCATCACCGTCATCGCGCAGGACGGCCACAAAAAAATCTTCATAGGCACCGGCCCAGGCCCGGACTGACACCAGGCCCAACGCCACGGCGGCCAAAGCAGAACGTCGTTGCAGGCTCATGCCATCACCTCAGGGAACAAGCGGTCGAAATTGCGGCTGGTGGCCTCCGCCACCACCTCCAGCGTGAGGCCCTTGGTCTCGGCCACCTGCCGGGCCACATGGGGCACATACGATGGATTGTTGGTCTTGCCACGGTAGGGCACCGGGGCCAGGTAGGGGCTGTCGGTCTCGATGAGCATGCGGTCCAGCGGCACAAAGGCCACCACGTCGCGCAGCTCCTGCGCGCTCTTGAAGGTGACGATGCCCGAGAACGAGATGTAGTAGCCCCGATCCAGCGCGGCCCGCGCAACCTGCATCGATTCGGTAAAGCAGTGGAAAACGCCGCCCGCCAGATTGCCTGCGCCATCCTCGCCCTCTTCCTGCAGGATGGCCAGCGTGTCGTCGGAGGCACTGCGCGTGTGGATGATGAGGGGCTTGCCACAGGCGCGCGCCGCGCGGATGTGGGTGCGGAAGCGGTCGCGCTGCCACTCCAGGTCGGCAATGCTGCGCCCGCCCTTGCGATCTTCCATGCCGTAGTAGTCCAGGCCGGTCTCGCCAATCGCCACCACGCGGGGCAGCGCCGCGCGGTCCAGCAGATCCTGCACGCTGGGCTCGGTCACGCCCTCGTTGTCGGGGTGCACGCCCACCGTGCTCCAAAAGTTGTCATGGGCCAGGGCCAGGGCGTGCACGCCCTCGAACTCTTCCATGGTGGTGCAAATGCACAGGGCCCGGGTGACCTGCGCCTCGGCCATGGCCTGGCGGATGGCGGGCAGCTGGCTGACCAGTTCCGGGAAGTTGAGGTGGCAGTGCGAATCAGTGAACATGTGATGAAAAACAAAAAAGCCGACCAGCCAGCGCGGGTCGGCACGGGGGCGGCGGTGGCGCGGTCAGATCGTCTGGGTAGGACGGTCGGAGCCCAGCGCAGTTCCCAGCAATTCCTCGATCTTGGCCTTGAGCTGGCGGGATTTTTCGTCCTTGGGGAACTGGATGCCCACGCCCTGGGTGCGGTTGCCTGCAGCACGGGCCGGTGTCACCCAGGCCACGCGGCCTGCCACGGGGTAGCGCTGGGTGTCGTCGGGCAGGGTCAGCAGCACATACACATCGTCGCCCAGCTTGTAGTCGCGCTGGGTGGGCACGAAGATGCCCCCTTCTGCAAAAAAAGGAATGTAGGCGGCGTAGAGAGCGGCCTTTTCCTTGATGGCCAGCTGCATGACGCTGGGACGGGGCGCGGTGGATGGACTGCTCATGGGTGGGTGTGCGGCTTAGTGTCTGGAGTGTAGGGTGTTTCGCGCCTGGGCGACAAGCGCCTCCAGCATGAGCCCGCCATTGAACGGATGGTCTGCCGTGCGCGCCGCCTTGGACAGTGCGCGAGACCAGCGTGTGAGCGCACCCAGTGGCGGCGTCTTGGGCAGGTCGGCCTGCGCAAAGTAGCGCGGCGCGGCGCCCACGCTGGCGGCCAGCAGGTCGTGGCAGAGCTTTTGCAGCGCGTCGATCACCTGGGCCGGGGCCCAGTCGCCCAGCGCCGTCACATCACCCCGCGCCACGGCCTGGGGCAAGGCGGACCAGGCCTGCGGGCTGCGGCCCGACTGGGCCAGCGCCAGGGCGTCCTCGGGCCGCCCGCCTGCTGCACGCAGAAACGACAATGCCGCATCCCGGGCCACGCCCTGGGCCTGCAACCAGGCCAAGCTGTCGGCCTCCACAGGCCAGACCATGGTGTGGCCCAGGCAGCGGCTGCGGATGGTGGGCAGCAGTTGGTGCGCAGCCTCGCTGGCCAGCACAAAACGCACGTCGCCCGGCGGTTCTTCCAGCGTCTTGAGCAGCGCGTTGGCCGTGACATGGTTCATCTGCTCGGCGGGGTAAACCAGCACGGCCTTGCCTTTGCCACGCGCCGAGGTGCGCTGCGAAAACTCCACCGCATCGCGCATGGCCTCCACGCGGATCTCGCGGCTGGGCTTGCGCTTTTTGTCGTCAATGTCGGCCTGGGCCTTTTCCGACAGAGGCCAGCCCAGCGCCATCATCTGCACCTCGGGCATCAGCACGCACAGGTCGGCATGGGTGCGCACGTCGATGGCGTGGCAGCTGCCGCAGTGGCCGCAGGCGCCCTGCTCTGTCGGCGCATCGCACAGCCACGCGCGCACCATTTCCAGCCCCAGGGTGTATTGCCCCAGACCCGACGGCCCCTGCAACAGCCACGCGTGGCCGCGCTGGGCCAGCAGGCTG
The DNA here is from genome assembly GCF_007993815.1 of Acidovorax delafieldii. Classification (GTDB taxonomy): domain Bacteria; phylum Pseudomonadota; class Gammaproteobacteria; order Burkholderiales; family Burkholderiaceae_C; genus Acidovorax; species Acidovorax delafieldii. The sequence goes on along the minus strand of NZ_VJWE01000012.1, from coordinate 15,099 downwards.
GTGCGCTGCGCAGCGATCCAGGGCGCCAGGGCCACGGCGGTCTCGCTCATTGCGCCCCTCCCTGCGTAGCCACCATGATGGCAAGCCAGCCCTTGCGCACAAACACGCTGGTGAGCTGCTGCCACACGCGGTGGCGGTCCTGCGCCGCATCCAGGCGCGCAAACCGCTGCGGTGCAGCGGCTGCGCGGTCTGCATAGCCCTGGGCGACGCGGCGGAAGAACTCGACCGGTTGGGCCTCGAAGCGGTCAGGCACACGCGCACCGGCCAGCCGCTCGGCCGCCACCTCGGGCGCCAGGTCAAACCACACCGTCAGGTCGGGTTCACGCATCAAACTGGTCTCAGGCGCTAGTCCCGTCTGCGCCAGGCGCTCTAAAGTTGATAGCACACCCAGATCGAAGCCCCGCCCCGCGCCCTGGTAGGCAAAGGTGGCGTCGGTGAACCGGTCGCACAGCACCACGTCGCCACGGGACAGCGCGGGCTCGATCACGTTGCGCAGATGGTCGCGGCGGGCCGCAAAGATCAGCAAGGACTCGGTGAGCGCATCCATCGGGTCGTTCAGGACCATCTCGCGCAGCTTTTCGGCCAGCGGCGTGCCACCGGGCTCGCGGCTCACGGTGACAGTACGGCCCTGGGTGCGGAAGGCCGCGGCCAGGCCTTCGATGTGCGAGGACTTGCCCGCACCGTCGATGCCTTCAAACGTGATGAACAGACCGGGTCGTGACATGGGCGCCTTGGTTCAAGAAACTGTTTACTGCTGCCCGCGCTGGTAGCGGTTGACGGCGCGGTTGTGCTCCTCCAGCGAGGCACTGAAATGGCTGGTACCGTCGCCCTTGGCCACAAAGTAGAGCGCGCGCGTGGCCTGCGGCTGCACGGCGGCCAGCAGCGAGGCCTTGCCGGGCATGGCGATGGGCGTGGGCGGCAAGCCGGGGCGGGTGTAGGTGTTCCAGGGGGTGTCGGTCTGCAGGTCGCGCCTGCGCAGGTTGCCGTCAAATTTTTCGCCCAGGCCATAGATCACCGTGGGGTCGGTCTGCAGCAACATGCCCACCCGCAGGCGGTTGACGAACACGCCTGCAATCTGGCCCCGGTCGCTGGCCTTGCCAGTTTCCTTTTCGACAATGCTGGCCAGCGTCAGCGCCTCGTCCGCCGACTTGAGCGGGGTGTCGGCCGCGCGCTGAGCCCAGGCCGCCTCCAGATGGCGGTCCATGGCGTGCATAGCCCGGCGCAGCAAGGCGATGTCGCTGGAGCCTTTGGCGTAGGTGTAGGTGTCCGGGAAGAACCGCCCCTCGGGCGCCACGCCGGGGCGGCCCAGCTGGGCCATCAGCACCTCGTCGGTCAAGGCGGCAGCATCGTGTTTGATCTGCTCCTCCTTGGCCAGCGCCTGGCGCACCTGGCGCCAGTTCCAGCCTTCGACCAGGGTGAGTGCGCGCAAGGCCTCTTCGCCCCGGGCCAGCTTTTGCAGCAAGCTGATGGGCGTGGTGCCGGGCGGGATTTCGTAGTTGCCCGCCTTGATGGCGCGGTCTTGCCCCGAGACACGGAACCAGGCGTAGAGCAGGCGCGCGTCCGTCTTCACCCCGGCCGCCACCACATCGCGGGCCACGCCGCGCGGCGTGGTGCCGGGCTCGATGGCCAGCTCCAGCGGCTCGGGGCCCACGTCGAGCGGCTGGTGCAGCCACCAATACGCAGCGCCGCCCAGTGCGATCCCCACCAACACGATCAAAGCCAGTAAACGTCGCACAACCCTGCTACCAATATGTATGAATCAGGGCATCATAATTCAGCGATGACCTACCCCTTGAATGGCATAGCCCCCTTGTCCCACCTCGGCGTGATTCGCGTGGAAGGCGAAGACGCCGCCAAGTTTCTGCACGGCCAGCTCACCCAGGATTTCGCCCTGCTCGGCATGGACCAGGCCCGCCTCGCGGCCTTCTTGTCGGCCAAGGGCCGCATGCAGGCCAGCTTCATCGGCTTCAAGCGCAGCGCCAGCGAGGTGCTGCTGGTCTGCAGCCGCGACCTGCTGCCCGCCACGCTCAAACGCCTGTCGATGTTTGTGCTGCGCGCCAAGGCCAAGCTGACCGATGCCACCGCCGACATCGCCCTCTATGGCGTTGCCGGAGACGCTATCAACTCCGTAGCTGGCAGCGCCCAGCCCGCCTGGACCAAGGCCGATGTGGGTGCCGCCACCGTGGTGCACCTGTACCCCGCCGATGGCACCCCGCGCGCCCTCTGGTTAGCCCCCGCCACAGAGCCCGCGCCCGCAGGCCCTGCGCTGGATGCCACGCTGTGGCTCTGGAGCGAAGTCATCAGCGGTGTCGCCACGCTGACCACGCCGGTGGTCGAAGCCTTTGTGCCCCAGATGCTCAACTACGAATCGGTGGGCGGCGTGAACTTCAAGAAGGGCTGCTACCCCGGCCAGGAAGTGGTGGCGCGCAGCCAGTTCCGTGGCACGCTCAAGCGCCGCGCCTACATTGCCCATGCAGCAGCCGAGGTGGCGGTGGGCGCCGAGGTGTTCAGCACCAGCGACCTCGAACAACCCTGCGGCACCGTGGTGCAGGTGGCCGCTGCGCCGGGCGGCGGGTTTGACAGCATCGTGTCGCTACAGATCAGCGCCGCCCAAGAGGGCTCTCTGCAAGTGGGCGCAGAAGGCGGCGTGGCGCTGTCGCTGCTGCCCCTGCCCTACCCGCTGCTGGACGATATTTGAGCCAAATCGGGCACAGGCGCTAGTCCAACATGCCCGAGTAGCTCTCCTTTTAATAGCAAACCATCAAAGCTTGCGGGCCATGGCGATGTGCGCAATGCCTGCCTCTTCGTACGGCTCGCCCACCACCGTGAACCCCGCGCGGCGGTAAAAGCCCTCGGCGCTGCGCTGAGCGTGTAATTGCACTTCGGCATCGCCCCGGGCACGCGCCGCGTCCACCAGCGCATCCAGCAATTGGCGGCCCCACTGCGCACCGCGCACCGACCGGTCCACCGCCATGCGGCCGATGCGGCCCACGCCGGGTGCGTGCTGCAGCAGGCGGCCCGCAGCGACGGGCATGCCCAGCCGGTTGTACAGCACAGCGTGGCGCGCCGAAATGTCGTGCCTATCGGCCTCGACCTCGGCCGGAATGCCCTGCTCGTGCACAAACACATCGGTGCGCACGCGGCCGGCATCGCGGCCCAGGGTGTTCCAATCGCCGGTGCGCACCTCGGCCATCTCAGCGCCCGCTTCAAAACCTTCAAAGATCGCACGCAGTGCGGGCGGCACCGGACGCGAGGTCTGCGTGGCCGGGTCGGCAAACACATAGACCAGCTCGGCAGAGATCAGCAGGCGGTCACCACAGAAAATGCCCGCCGTGAACAGGCACGACGAATTGCCGATGCGCGCGCACTTCAGGCCCACGTCCAGCGTGTCGTCGAGCCGCGCAGAGGCGTGGTACTCCACCGTGGCCTTCTTCACATACATCTCGCCGCCCAGCGCCAGCATGCTCGCCTCGTACGGCAGCGCCAGCGCGCGCCAGTACTCGGACATGGCGGTATCCACGTACATGAGGTAGTGCGCGTTGAACACGATCTTTTGCATGTCCACCTCGGCCCAGCGCACGCGCAGGCGGTGGAAACAACGGAAATCACTGCTTTGCATGGGTTCGTTTACTCCAGATGAAAAGCCAGCCGCAGCGCGCGGGCTGCGTCGGCATGGGCCTTGCGCGCTTCGGGGATGGCGCGGCCCATCTTGATGAATTCGTGGGTCACGCCCCGGTAGATGTCCAGGTCCACCGGCACGCCCGCCAGGCGCAGCTTGTCGGCATAGTCAACGCCTTCGTCCACCAGCGGGTCGCATTCGGCCAGGCCGATCCACGCGGGCGCCACGCCCTCCACGTCCGGCGCCAGCAGCGGCGCAAAACGCCAGTCCTCGCGCTCCTCGCGGGTGGTCACGTAGTGGCCAAAGAACCAACTGATGGCGGGCTCCTCCAGCACCAGGCCACGTGCAAAGGTGGCGTGCGAAGGAGTGTCCTGGTGCGCCGCGCAGCCGGGGTAGATCAACAGCTGCAGCGCCAGCGGCAGGCCCGCATCGCGCGCCAGAATGGCGTTGACCGCGGCCAGCGTGCCCCCCGCGCTGTCGCCCCCCACGGCCAGGCGCTGCGGGTCGGCACCCAGGCGCTCGGCGTTGGCAGCCAGCCACTGCAGCGCATCCCACGCATCGTTGCTGGCCGTGGGAAAGCGGTGCTCCGGCGCCAGCCGGTAGTCCAGCGACACCACCATGCAACCGGCCAGACGCGCCAGCTCGCGGCACAGGATGTCGTGCGTGGCGATGTTGCCAATGGTGAAGCCGCCGCCGTGGGTGTACAGCAGCACGGGCAAGCCCTTGTCGGTGCTGGGCGCGTACAGCCGTGCGGGCAGCATGGCACCGTCGCGGGCGGGGATCTGCAGGTCTTCCACCCGCGCCAGCGCGGCCTTGGGCACCTCCAGCACGTCGGCGCCCGCCTGGTAGGCGATGCGTGCCTCCTGCGGCGTGCGTGTGTGCAGCGGCGGGTGCCCGGCGCGGGCCATGCGTTCGAGCACGCTGCGCATCTGGGGGGTCAGGCGGGTGTGATGGATGTGCAGGTCGATCAACGGTCGGGGTCTCGGCAGAAAAGACAACGGCCCGCAAGGCGGCGGGCCGATCAGGGGTGGGTTACTTGAAGCTCAGTCGCACGGGTGCCGCGCCGGGCAAGCCGTCGTAGGTGGCCGTCACCGACAAGCCAGCCTTGGGCGGCAGCAATGCGGAGAACGAGCCCAGGCTGATCAGGTCGCCCGGCTGCATGGCCAGGCCTTCCTGCGCGAGCGCACCGGCCAGCCACACCACCGCGTTGAGCGGGTGGTCCAGGATGTCGCTGCCTTTGCCGCCACCCAGGCGCGCACCCGCGCCATCGGTCAGCGACACGTTCATGTCGGCCAGGGCCTGGAGCATGGCAAAACGCTCGCCCCGGTACGCCGGCACGGCAATCGGGGCACCCGCCACACCCAGGCGCGCGCCCACGTTGATGGCGGTCACGCCCGCGCCGTTGAGCTTGGGCGGCGCCTGCACCATCAGGTCGGGCAGCTCGATGAAGGGGATGATCTGGTCCACGGCGTCCAGCACGTCCATGGGGGTCTTGGCCTGGTTGATGGCGGCGCTTTTCACGCGCACCAGCATGTCGGCCTCGTACAGGGGGCGGGCACCGAAGGCTGCATCCACCGTGGCGCCACTGGGCAGCACCATGCCCTCGTAGAGCTTGCCCCACACGGGCTTGTCGGTGTTGAAGCGCTTTTGCACGGCGGGGTTGGTCAGGCCCGCCTTGTAGCCAATCACCTTGCCCATGCGCTGGGCCAGCAAGGCGTTGACCTTGCCGCGTGTGCAGGCGCCGTCGGCGTCCGTCAGGTTCTCGGGGTTGGCTGCCGGGGTCTTGGCCACATAGTTGGCCACCAGGTCGGCGGCCTGCGCGTCCGTGAGGCACTGGGCCTGGGCGCTTGTTGTCACAGATGCGACGGCCACCAGGGCCGCCATCAGGGTTTGCTTCGTTTTCAAGGCTGTCTCCTCCTTATAAAGTGGGCTCAGAACCTTTTCAAAGGCTGGCGAGCTATCGTAATCGCTGGCACCCCCATTCACACACCTTGTTGCACCATGGCTTTCATCTACTACGTCACCCAGATCCAGTTTGAATTCGGCGCCGTCCAGCTGCTGAAGCAGGAATGCGACCGCGTGGGCATCACCCGCCCTCTGATCGTGACGGACCCCGGCGTGAAGGCCGCCGGCGTGCTGCAAAAGGCGCTGGACGCGCTGCCCGGCATGACGGTGGCCGTGTTTGATCAGACCCCCTCCAACCCCACGGAGGCCGCCGTGCGCGCCGCCGTGGACATGTACAAGGCCCAGGGCTGCGACGGGCTGATCGCCGTGGGCGGGGGCTCCGCCATCGACTGCGCCAAGGGCATCGCGATTGCGGCCACGCACGAGGGGCCGCTGACGTACTACGCCACCATCGAAGGCGGCTCGCCCCGCATCACCGACCGCGCCGCGCCGCTGATCGCCGTGCCCACCACCAGCGGCACGGGCAGCGAGGTGGCGCGCGGCGCGATCATCATCGTGGACGACCACCGCAAGCTCGGCTTCCACTCATGGAACCTGGTGCCCAAGACCGCCATCTGCGACCCCGAACTCACCCTCGGCCTGCCCCCCATGCTCACAGCAGCCACGGGCATGGACGCGATTGCGCACTGCATGGAAACCTTCATGTCCGCCGCGTTCAACCCGCCCGCTGACGGCATTGCGCTGGACGGCCTCACGCGCGGCTGGGCGAACATCGAGCAGGCCACCAAAAACGGCAGCGACCGCGATGCACGCCTGCACATGATGAGCGCCAGCATGCAGGGCGCCATGGCCTTCCAGAAGGGCCTGGGCGCCGTGCACTCGCTCAGCCACAGCCTGGGCGGCGTGAACCCGCGCCTGCACCACGGCACGCTCAACGCCATGTTCCTGCCCGCCGTGGTGCGCTTCAATGCGCAGGCGGAATCGGTGCAGAAGGAAAAGCGCCTGGAACGCATGGCCCACGCCATGGGCCTGGCCAGCGCAGGCGATATTCCCGAAGCCATCCGCGACATGAACGCCCGCCTGAGCCTGCCCACCGGCCTGGCCGCGATGGGCGTGAACGAGGCGATGTTCGACGACATCATCAAGGGCGCGATGGCCGACCACTGCCACAAGACCAACCCGCGCATCGCCACACCCGAGGAATACCGCGACATGCTGGCCCAGTCGCTCTGAACCCAGCCGCCTCACCCTTGGGCCAACTGCCGCGCACCTGGGCGCGGGGGCACATGGCGGGGAGCCAGCGCGTGCCCGGGCACTTGTCAGGCGCGCATTGCGCGTGCGGGCAGCTCCGCAGTTTTACAAAACGTCACACATCAGCAACACCGCGCCGGTAGCGCGATGCAAAACCACGCTCACAACTTCTCACAAGATAGACTCGCCGCTGTCAACAATTAATTAACCATTCATTACCACTGGGGTTGTAGGGGAGGACCACCGTCAATGCGCACCGGAAATCTCACCACCTGGCTTCTGCGGGGCACCTACCCCCGGCTGTATGTGTCCATCGTGGCGATCATCCTGCTGGTCACCGGGGTGCGTTACCACTACCTGCTGGCCGCGGAAACCGACGAAGCCCTGCAGCAAGGCTCTACCGAACTGCGGCGCGCCAGCGATCCTTTGCAGCTGCGCCTGGCCGCCGTGCCCGCGCCCGATGCCGACACCGTGACCCGTATCCTGACCGAGGGGTTGGCGCAGGCGGCGCCAGCGGTGGCGTCCATCAAATGGCAGGCCGCCGACCAGCCCGCCATTGAGGTCACCGCCCTTCCCTACCCCGCCAATGCTCCGAAATGGTTTACCGATTGGCTGGACCTCTCCGCCCCTGTGCAGCAGTCCGGCCTCGCGCTGGCAGACGGCACATCGGGCCGACTGACGGTGACGGCCCACCCGCAGCCCCTGGCGGACCAGGTGTGGGCCACGGTGCTGGTACAGGCGCGCATCTCGGCGCTCAACATCTTCACCATCTTCTTTCTGCTGACGCTGCTGCTGCGGGCCAATGCCCGCATGCTGCAGCGCCTGGCCCAGGCCACCGACGCGTTTCGCCAAGGCTATCTGAGCACCCGCATGGAAGTCACCGGCACGCTGGAGTCCCGCGCCATGGCCGAGACCTTCAACGACATGGCGGGCAAGGTGCAGTCCTTGGTGCTGTCCTTGCACGAAACGCAGCGCCAGCAAAGCGAGCAACTGCACTTCACCCGCCAGTTGATCGATGCCTTGCCCCTGCCCGTGTTTGTGCGCCATGCCGACGGCACCTACCTGGACGCCAACCGCGCATGGCAGCGCCTGTTCCAGTCGCAGCCAGGTGCTGACGGCGCTACAGGGGCCAGCCTGCCGGCCGAACTGGCCCCGGAACGGTCGGCCCGGATCGCCAGCGCGCACGACAACGAGATCCGCATCCGCCCGCCCCACCAGCCCCCGCTGGACATGGCCTATTTCGAAGCGCCCTTCACCAGCACCAACGGCGAACTGGCTGGCACCATCGGCACGCTGGTGGACGTGACCGAGCGCAAGCGCGCCCAGGAAGCCCTGCGCGCTGAAAAGGAACGTGCCGAGGTCACCCTCGCCTCCATCGGCGACGGGGTCATCACCACCGACCCGGGCGGGCGCATCGAGACCATCAACGAGGCCGCACAGCTCATGACCGGGTTCACGGCCGACCAGGCGCTGGGCCGGCAGCTGGACGACGTGTTCCGTCTTTACGAAGAGCCCGCCAGCCGCACCGCCAGCGCGGCCGCCGAACGCGACACCCAGCCGGGTGGGCTGCAGCAGGCCACCTACGAGGTGCTGATCCACCGCTCTGGCGAGCGCTATGCCATCGAGTACACGGCAGCCGCCATCCGCGAAGGAAGCGGCCACGCGGCGGGCTGCGTGCTGGTATTCCGCGACGTGACCGAAACACGCAACCTGCGCCACCAGATCTCGTGGCACGCCCGCCACGACGCGCTCACCGGTCTGTACAACCGTGCGGCCCTGGCCGAAAAGCTCACACACGCCCTGTTTGTGGCCCGCAACAAGCAGCTGCTGCTGGCGGTGTGCATGCTGGACCTGGACCACTTCCAGGCCGTGAACGACACCTTTGGCCAGCGCGTGGGCGACCGTCTGCTCAAGGAAGTGGCGCGGCGCCTGGGCGCATTCATCACGGCCCACGAAGCCGTGGCCCGCATGGGCGGCGACGAGTTTGTGCTGCTGCTGGGCGAACAGCCCGATGTGCCCGCCATCGAGGCGCGCCTGGCCGTGCTGATGCAGCAACTGGCCGCGCCCTATGCGATTGACGACCGCCTGGTGAACATCACCGTCAGCATTGGCGTGGCCGTGTTTCCGCAAGACGACGCCAACCCCGACACCCTGCTGCGCCATGCCGACCAGGCCATGTGCCAGGCCAAGAGCTTCGGGCGCAACCAGCTGCACGTGTTCGACGTGCAACACGACCACGCCGTGCAGACCCAGCACACCCGCCAGACCCGGGTGGCCCGCGCACTGCACGCGGGCGAGCTGGTGCTGCACTACCAGCCCAAGGTCAACCTGCGCACGGGCGAGATCATCGGGCTCGAAGCCCTGCTGCGCTGGCAACACCCGCAAGAGGGGCTGCTGGGCCCGCAGCATGTGCTGCCGCTGGTGGAGGACACGGACCTGCAGGTCGAGCTGGGCGAATGGGTGCTGCGCCAGGCCCTGGCGCAGATGCGGGTGTGGAGCGATGCGGGCATGGGATGGGAGGTCAGCGTCAACATCGCAGCGCCCCACTTTCACCGGCCCAACTTTGTGCAGCGGCTCAAGGACATCCTGCACACCTGCCCCGAGGTGTCTCCCTCGCGGCTGGAGCTGGAGATCCTGGAATCCGCCGCGCTCGAAGACATGCAGTACATGCGCCGCATGATGCAAAGCTGTCAGGCCCTGGGCGTGCGTTTTGCGTTGGACGACTTCGGCACCGGCTTTTCGTCCCTGTCCTACCTCAAGCGCCTGCCCGCGGAGACCATCAAGATCGACCAGTCCTTCGTGCGCGGCATTCTGGAGGATGGCGACGACCTCACCCTCGTCAAAGCCATCGTGGCGCTGGCGGCTGCGTTCCACCGCCATGTGGTGGCCGAAGGCGTCGAAACCGCCGAGCACTGCGCCAAGCTGCTAGAGCTGGGTTGCGAACGCGCACAAGGTTATGGCATTGCCCGACCCATGCCCGCGGCCGACGTGCTGCCTTGGGCCCGGGACCACGCTGCACGCCATGCTGCCCGGGCGGTGCAAGAGGCGGCACGTCGTTCTGCCTCGAACTGAGAAACCTTCGGCCAGCGCAGGAGACCCAATGAGCCCCAGAGGCGCGTCCGCCCTGGTGGCCTACAGCGGCTGCACCGCGCCCATGTCAGGCCGCTCCAGCCACTCGCGCCACTCGTCCACCAGCTGCTGGCTGGCACGCGTGGCCGCGAGCCACGCCTGGGCCCGGGCACGGCTGTCCGTGCCGTAGTGGGTGAAATCATTGCGGTCGGGCAGCTTGGCATTGGGCAAGCGGCGCACCCAGTCCGGGTCGGGCGACAGCACCACCATGTTGTCAAGCGCCGACGTGGCCTTGTGGCGCCACTTCAACCCCTTGTCCAGCCAGCCCGGCACCACGCGGTGCTGGAAGTGGGGGTAGAGCACGATGCCCCCGGGGCCCGCGCGCAGCGGCTCGGCCGCAGTTTTTGAGCCTTTTTCGCTGGGAGCGCTAGTGCTTATTGCCTGAGCAGCTATCAATTCAGAAGCAACACCATTCGGCAAACCATAGGCAAGATGCAGGTGGTAGTCGGTGATGCCGCCGTCCCAGTAAGCGCCCCGCGGGGCGCCCGGGATGTTGTGCACGGCCTGCAAGACAAACGGGATCGAGCAGCTGGCCTGCAGCGCCTGCATGAAATTGTCTGCGTTCAGCCCCACCTGCCGGGTGCGGTAGTCGGTCGTGGCAAAAGGCAAGGCCGCACCCGACGAGGAAAACACCACCCGCTCCAGCCAGGCCCCCATCGCCTTGCGGTGCACGGTGTTGGTCACAAACGCCCCCAGATACCCCAGCGGCGTGCCCAGCGCATGCTCCCGCCCCAGCACATGGCGGCCCCGGGACGTGACGATGTGCAGGCGGTAGCGGGGGTGGCTGAGCACTTCCTGCACCCGCCCGCCGTAGAAGGCCTCCAGGTTCTGGCCGAACCGCTCGCTCACATGGGCGGCCGTGGGGCGCTTTTTGCCGGGTGGCAGCTCGTAGTCCTGGTGGATGTAGTCATGCTCCAGCCGCTCAAAAGCCGCCACCGATTGCTGCAGGCAGGCCGTGGCCATGCGCCAGGCGCCAATCGAGGCGCCCACCAAGTGCACGGGCTGATCGGAGCGCGGCAGCCACTCCCCAAAAATGAACCGGTCCATCGGCCCCAGGATCAGTCCCTTGGGACCGCCAGCCGCTGCCGGGATTACGCTCACGTCAGCGGGCCGCAGGCCCTGTTGTTCCAGGTGTTGGCGGGCGCGGGGGCCAGCATGGATGCGCAGTGCTTTCATGGCGCTGATTGTCGCAAAGCGGCTGGGGCAGCACCGTCAATCCGTAGACCTTACTCAACAGCGCCTTCCCCGGCAACCGCCTGACCCGCAACCGGGCAACTAGACGATGAAATCCGCCGCCGCATCCGGTCGAGCGGTCCAGTCGATGGGGTCTTGCTGCAGCACCATGTCGATGTCGAGCCCCAGGGCCAGCCCCACTTCGCCAGGGAAGGACACGGCCAGCTCTTTTTCGTTGAGCTCGGCCTCGCGGGCGCGGGCGCGCCAGGCGGCCAGGTGGATGACGCCCGCCAGGGGTTCGTAGACCTTGTTGTCAAACGGTGCGTGCTGGTGCTGCAGGGCGTCAATCACCACCTCGGGCAGTTGCCAGCGGCGCGCGCAGCCCGCAGTGACCTGGCCGTAGCTGTAGCCAAAGATGCGCTGCTCGATCTTGTCGCGGCGCAGGTCAAACGGTGCCACCAGGGTGTTGACCGACTGTGCCTTCTCGGGGTCGGCCAGGTGGATCACCAGCTCGCCCAGGGCATGCAGCAAACCGGCGGTATACGCCGCGATCTGGTTGTGGTGGACGATGCCAGCGAGCGAGCGCGCGAGCTTGGCGGTGTTGAGGCTGTAACGCCAGAACTGCTGCATGTTCACCCCTGGCACCGAGCGCGACGTGGTGCCCAGCGGCGCCGAAGTGACCAACGTGCGCAGCTGTGCGGTGCCCAGCAGCGCCAGCGCCTCGGGGATGCCCGCGATCTGCCCGGGCAGCTGGAAGGTGGGGGAATTGGCCAGTTCCAGCAAACGAGCCGCAAGGGCCGGATCGGTGCCAAACAGCTGGTTCAGGCGCCGCAAGCTGGGTTCGTTCTGGGCCAGCTCGCTCATCAGCAGCGCCACGGCGCGCGGAAGGCTGGGCAGTGCCACAGGTTGGGCCAGCAGTGCGTTCAACTCCATGGGGTACGGCGCCGGTGGTTGGTTCAGGTGCTGGCGATTATGGGCCCCTGCACGGCCAAAAAACCACCGGCGGCACAGCCGGCTGCGTCAGCGGCCTTTGGCCTGTTGCAACTTCGCAAATGCGGACGCCATGGCCGACTGCTGCACAGGCTCGGGCCCACGGCGCTGGGGTTGTGCGTAGCCACGGCCTGCGCCCTCAAAGCGGTTGTCACGGGGTGCGCCCCGGTCGCCGCCCTGGCGCGGTGGCGCGGCATCCAGCTTCATCGACAGGCCGATGCGCTTGCGCTCCACGTCCACTTCCATGACCTTGACCTTGACGATGTCGCCGGTCTTGACCACCTCGCGCGCATCGTTCACGAACTTGTGCGCCAGCTGGCTCACATGCACCAGGCCGTCCTGGTGCACGCCCAGGTCGATGAAAGCGCCAAACTGGGCCACGTTGCTCACCGTGCCCTCCAAGATCATGCCTTCCTTGAGGTCCTTGATGTCTTCCACGCCGTCGTTGAAGCGCGCCACCTTGAAGTCGGGGCGCGGGTCGCGGCCGGGCTTCTCCAGCTCGGCCAGGATGTCCTTGACAGTGATCACGCCAAACTTCTCGTTGGCAAACAGCTCGGGCTTCAGGGTCTTGAGCATGTCGGTACGGCCCATGATCTCGGCCACCGGCTTGCCAGTCTTTTCCATGATCTGCTCGACCACCGGGTAGGTCTCGGGGTGCACGCCCGTCATGTCCAGCGGGTTGTCACCACCGCGAATGCGCAAGAAGCCCGCGCTCTGCTCAAAGGTCTTGGCACCGAGCCCGGCCACATCCATGAGCTGCTTGCGGCTCTTGAAAGCACCATTGGCCTCGCGCCAGCGCACCACGGCCTTGGCCACACTGCCCGACAGGCCCGACACGCGGCTGAGCAGCGGCACACTGGCCGTGTTCAGGTCCACGCCCACCGAGTTCACGCAGTCCTCCACCACCGTGCCCAACGTGCGGGCCAGCTCGCTCTGGTTCACGTCGTGCTGGTACTGGCCCACGCCGATGCTCTTGGGGTCGATCTTCACCAGCTCGGCCAGCGGGTCTTGCAGGCGGCGGGCGATGGACGCCGCACCGCGCAGGCTCACGTCCACATCGGGCATCTCTTGCGACGCATATTCGCTGGCGGAATAGACCGAAGCCCCCGCCTCGCTCACCACCACCTTCTCGATGGCGCGGTCGGCCTTGGCGGCCATCTTGATGAGGTCAGCGGCCAGCTTGTCGGTCTCGCGGCTGGCTGTGCCGTTGCCAATGGCGATCAGGTTCACGCCGTGTCTTTCCACCAGCTTGGACAGTGTGATCAGCGAGCCATCCCAGTCGCGCTTGGGCTCGTGCGGGTACACCGTGGCCGTCTCCACCAGCTTGCCCGTGGCATCCACCACGGCCACCTTCACGCCGGTACGGATGCCTGGGTCCAGCCCCATCACCACGCGCGGGCCGGCCGGTGCGGCCAGTAGCAGATCGCGCAAGTTGTCGGCAAACACTTTGATCGCCACCTTCTCGGCCTCATCGCGCAGGCGGGCGAACAGGTCGCGTTCGGTCGAGAGGCTGAGCTTCACGCGCCAGGTCCAGGCCACGCACTTGCGGATCAGGTCATCGGCCTTGCGGCCCTGATGGCTCCAGCCCAGGTGCAGGGCGATCTTGCCTTCGGCGATGCTGGGCTTGCCGGGTTCGGGCTCCACCGGCAATACCAGCTTGGCTTCCAGAATTTCGAGTCCGCGCCCGCGAAACACCGCCAGTGCGCGGTGCGAGGGCACGCGGCCGATGGGTTCGTCGTAGTCGAAGTAGTCGCGGAACTTGGAGACCTCGGGGTCGTTCTCGTTCTTGCTGTCCACCTTCTTGCTGCGCAGCAGGCCTTCGGCCCACAGCCACTCACGCAGGTTCTGCACCAGCGCCGGGTCTTCAGCCCAGCGCTCGCTGAGGATGTCGCGCACACCATCCAGCACAGCGGGCACGGTGGAGAAATCGGCACCGGGCTTACCGTCATCCAGCACTTCGGGTGGCTTGGTGAACGCCGCAGCTTCGACGGCGGGGTCCAGCGTGGGGTCGGCAAACAGCTTGTCGGCCAGCGGTTCGATGCCGAACTCGCGGGCGATCTGGCCCTTGGTGCGGCGCTTTTGCTTGAACGGCAGGTAGATGTCTTCCAGCTCCTGCTTGGTCGGGGCGGCCGCAATGGCGGCACGCAGTGCATCGGTGAGTTTGCCCTGCTCGTCAATCGCCTTGAGCACGGCCACGCGGCGGTCTTCCAGCTCGCGCAGATAGGACAGTCGCGCCTCCAGTTCGCGCAGCTGAATGTCGTCCAGCCCGCCCGTTACTTCCTTGCGATAGCGCGCAATGAAGGGCACCGTGGCACCGCCATCCAGCAGCTCCACCGCTGCGCGCACCTGTTGTTCACTGACTTTGATTTCTGCGGCCAACTGCCGAACGATCTGCTGCATGGGTGGGGCGGACTCTCTGAGACTCGGTCAAACAAAAAAGCGAAGCGCGCGAGTTTGCCACAGGCGGTTCTGGCAGCCCTTAGACCGCTCGGCGGATTGTTCCCAATACTGGAACAGTTAGTTTGCGACTGGGTGGTTTTTCCCTGAACACCATCGACGTACAGTTCATCCCATCGATGAGCCGAACCCGCAAGGCGACTCACCGAACCCGGTTCAGGAATGGTTTTTGACCCGGCTTTTTTGAGACGCTTTTTTAGCTTTTAAGGATTTTCATCATGAACAAGACCGCCCGTTTCCTCTCCGTCGCCGCTGTTGCCGCTTTCGCCGCCTTTGGCGCCCATGCCGATGAAGCCGATGGCTCGCAATTTGCCCTGAAGTTCGACACCAACCGCACCCGCGCTGAAGTGGCTGCCGAAGCTGTTGTCGAAGCCCGCACCCACAACATGGAACCCGCAGGCTCGCGTGTGGTGACCTATAAGTCCACCGCCGACCGCGCTGCCGTGCGTGCCCAAGCTGCCGAAGCCGTGCGCACCGGCCAGATCCCTTCGGGCGAATTCAGCGCCATGTAATTTGGCAGACCAACTGCTGAGATTGGTTTGAAGCAGTTGCGGGACTTCCCATGGCGGTGGCAC
>NZ_VJWE01000011.1 GCF_007993815.1 Acidovorax delafieldii | reverse complement strand
GGCTCTTCTAGCGAATGCTAGTGACGCCTTGACTCCCCATAGCCGCCTCCAGCACCAGTGCGGGCTGCGGCCCCATGGGGCCTGATCGGTCCAACATCCTGAACCAGCCCAGGTACGAATCAAGGTATTTCGTTGCAACGCCCTTGAAGCGCTGCATCCACCCGCGCAGCCTGCTGACATAGGCATTGACGTTTTGAACATGCCAGGGGCCTCTCACACGCCTACCCCGGCTCACGTTCACCGCCTGGTGCTGCACGCCCAGGGCCCGCGCAGCGCTGGCCAGTGTGACGCTGCCGTCGGTGCATAGGATGGTGTCTGGTGGCAGCAAGGGTTTGAGTGCAGTTTGCACACTCACCGCTTGGTTCGTCTGCAGGATGAGGTTGGCCGTTGCTCCGGCCCGGTCTCGCGCCATCAGCACCGGGGTGTATTCCAAGCCCTTGCAGCCAGCCAGCGCCTTACCGCCGCGTCGGCGAGGACGACGCAGCAAGCCTCTGTGTCCCTTGCAGGAGGCCAGGAAGTAAGACTCATCGGCCTCGGCGATGCCCACAAGCTGGCGTGCCTGCACGCTCTTGGGGCAGGCCAGGAAGCGGTGGCGCCAGCGAAAGGCGGTGCTTTGCGCCACACCCAGGCGCAGGGCCACCTGGTTGAGTGAGAGTCCTTCGCTCAAGACCTGCGCCTGGCCCATCCACTTATCCCGCAGATGCAGGCGTGCCAGCGGTGTTCCAGTCAAGGCGTTGAAGGTGCGCGCGCACTGGCGGCACTTGAAGCGTTGCAGCCCGTTGGCCGAGCCATTCTTGACAAGCTGCGGGCTGCCGCAGTGCGGACAGGTTCGGTGGGCGCTGCCATGTGCTTCTACAACGGCGATGGCTTGACTGTGATCGAGCAGCGCCTGCAGGCAGCTTGCCAGTTGCTGGCGCTGGTGGTGCGTCAGCTGGGGCAGGCTGTGGATCAAGCGCGTCATCTGTTGCTGTCGCATGGCCTTCTCCTGGGGCAGACGCAAGCGCGTCATGCTGGGGAGATGGGGGCGTAGCGCTACGGTTAAAGACTCATCACTAGCATTCGCTAGAAGAGCCCAAAAATAATCAAACCTCCGCCCGCCCCAACCACTTCTCCCGCGCAATATACGCCCGCACCCCCAGCCCCATGAACGGCTGCGGCGGCATGCGCGTCGGCCCACCCAAAGCCAAGGCATGCGCCAACAACGGATGGTCCTGCCCCAGCGCCAAATCCGCTGCCAAAGCCCCCAGCGCAGTGAACTTCACCACCCCCGCCCCATTGCACCCCGCCACGCCATGCACCTGCGGGGCCAGCCGCCCCCAGCGCGGTGCGCCATTGCGGGTGATGGCAATCGAGCCTTCCCAGAAATGCTCCAACGCCACATCACCCAGCTGCGGAAAACGCGCCGCAAACACGGCCGCATGCTCGCGCCGCACGCGCTCGCGCACCGCAGGCCTGACGCGGAACTGCGGCGCATATTCAAAGCCCTGGCGCACCAGAATGCGGTGGTCGTCCGTGTAGCGCAGCGTGGCCCCCGTGACGGCGCTGGCGGGCGTCACGCCCCAGCCCTCGGGCGCGCCCAGGCGGCTGCGCTGCTCGGGCGTGAGTGGCGCCGTGAGCGAGCCAAAGGTGACCAGCGGAAACGTCTCCGCTCCCCAGGCGCTGCCGAACAGCCCCAGCTGCTGCGCAAACCCATTGGCCGCCAGCAACAGTTGCGGCGCACGCACACGGCCCTGCGGGGTGTGCGCCACCACCTTGCAGCCTGACAGGTCCAGCCGCTGCACCGGCGTTTGCTCGTACAGGATGACGTTGGCGGGCAGCGCATCGGCCAGGCCCCGGCACAGCGCGGCGGGATTGAGCAGCACGGTGCCCGGCGTGTAGAGCCCGGCGGCAAAGTAGCGGGTGCCCAGGCGCGCGGCCAGGGCGCTGCGGTCCAGCAGCTCGTGCGGCGCACCCAGGGCGCGCAGCTCCTGCACATGGTGCTGCAGCGTGCGCTCGGCAGCAGGCGACACGGCGCAGTGGTACTTGCCTGCGCGGCGCCATTGGCAGTCGATGCGGTGCTGCCCTACCAGTTGCTCAAGCTCACTCAAACCAGCCGTGAGCAACGCCTGGTAGTGCGCGGCCTGTCGCAGTTCTTCGAGCGAGCTGCCGATGTTGTGCGGCACATCAATAGCAAAGCCCGAGTTGCGGCCCGATGCGTTGTTGCCCACGGTGCCTGCATCCACCACCACGATGTGGGCGTGGGGGCGCAGCTCGGCCAGGCGGCGCGCGGCGGCCAGGCCCGCAAAGCCCGCGCCCAGCACCAGCCAATAGGCCTGCACATCGCCCAACAGCGCAGGGCGCGGCGTGCGCGGGGGCAGGATGGCGGACCAGCCGTTGGTGGCGTCGTCGTTGGGCAGGCGCAAAGGCGGGGAGGCAGCAGCGGCCGCCATCACCGTGCCGCGCTGGTCAGGCGGCACAGCTGAAAGGCCAGGCGCTGCAGGGCCTGCCAGCCGTCTTGCGGCCAGTCGGGCTGCTTGAGGCCTTTGACGATGCCATCCACCGTGTGGGCCGACTGCAGCAAGCGCGCCAGGGCGGCGTCGCTGGCCTTGGGCAGGATGCGTTCAAACAGCCGCTCCTTGGGGCCCCAGATGCGGTTTTCGCGCAGCGCCATGGGCAAGGGGCGGCCGGCGTTCATCGCGTCTTTCACGCGCTTGAGGGCGCGGATGTCTTCGGCCAGCGCCCAGTGCACCAGCACTTCGGCTTCGCCCTCGGCCTGCAGGCCATCCAGCATGCGCTGCACGCGGGCCGTCTGCCCGGCCAGCACCGACTCTGACAGCTTGAACACGTCATAGCGCGCCACGTTGAGCACGGCGGCTTCGACCTGGGCTTGGGTCAGTTCACCCGCCGGGTGCAACAACGCCAGTTTCTGGATCTCCTGGTGCGCGGCCAGCAGGTTGCCTTCCACGCGATCGGCAAAAAACTGCAGGGTGCGCTGGCCTTCCTCCCCCGCGACCACACGCTGGCCCTGCGCGGCCAGGCGCGCTGCGATCCACTGTGGCAGTTGGCCGCGCTCGATGGGGTCGATCTGAATCGACGTGCCGTTACCCTCCAGCGCGGCAAACCAGGCACCGGTTTTGGTGGCTTTATCGAGGCGCGGCAGCATGACCATGGTGAGGGTGCTGTCGTTACCCCGGGCCGATTCGGCGATCTGCTGCAGCGCCACGCTGCCGTCCTTGCCGGGCTTGCCCGAGGGAATACGGATCTCGACGATCTGCTTGTCGGCAAAAAGGCTGAGTGACCCGCCGGCCGCCAGCACCGCACTCCAGTCGAAATGGGCACCGGCCACGGTGTAGCTGCTGCGCTCGGTGTAGCCCTGGGTGCGGGCGGTGGCGCGGATGGCGTCGGCCGCCTCTTGCTGGAGCAAGGGCTCGTCGCCATGCAGGACATAAAGCGGCGACAGGCCCCGTTGAAGATGCTGAGAGAGTTGGGCCAGGGCGACTTGCATGCGGCAAAGTTTATCGCCTGGGCAGACCCGGCATTGCGCAAATTGCCAGCGTATGCCCTCACAGTGCACAAGAGAGGTCACGAACCGATCAGCTGCGGCGCTGTTCATTGGCGCCCAAAGCCCTGAGAATTCCCCCGGGCGCCCGCGCCCTTCCCGCTCACTGCCAAACCCAGAAAGTCAGACCGCCATGCCCCCCACCGCCCTGCGCAGCGCCCAGCCCACCAGCCTGATCGGCGCCCCCACCGACATCGGCGCCGGCGCACGCGGCGCCTCCATGGGGCCCGAGGCCTTGCGTGTGGCCGGCCTGCAGGCGGCGCTGGAGTCCCACGGGCTGCAGGTGTTTGACCGGGGCAACCTGAGTGGCCCCGCCAACCCGTGGCAGCCACCCGTAGACGGCTACCGCCACCTGCCCGAGGTGGTGGAATGGAACCAGCGCGTGTTCGACGCGGTGTATGCAGAACTGCAGCTGGGCCACCTGCCCGTCCTGCTGGGTGGCGACCACTGCCTGGGCCTGGGCAGCATCAGCGCCGTGGCCCGCCATTGCGCGGAGGTGGGCAAAAAACTGCGGGTGCTGTGGCTCGATGCCCATGCCGACTTCAACACCAGTGCACTGACCCCCAGCGGCAATGTGCATGGCATGCCCGTGGCCTGCCTGTGCGGTTTCGGCCCCGAGGCGCTGACCGGGCTGGCCCGCATGCCGGGCGGTGGCCCGGCTCTGCACCCCTCGCAGATCCGGCAGATCGGCATCCGCAGCGTGGACGCGGGCGAAAAGCGTTTTGTGCACGAGCAGGGCCTGGAGGTGTTCGACATGCGCTACATCGACGAGGTGGGCATGCGCCAGACCATGCAGCAAGCGCTGGCCGGTCTGGATGCACACACCCACCTGCATGTGAGCTTTGATGTGGACTTTCTGGACCCCGACATTGCCCCCGGGGTGGGCACCACGGTGCCCGGTGGCCCCACTTACCGCGAGGCGCAGTTGTGCATGGAGATGATTGCCGACAGCGGGCGCCTGGCATCTCTGGACATTGTGGAACTGAACCCCGCACTGGATGTGCGCAACCGCACGGCCGTGCTGGCGGTGGACCTGGTGGAGTCGCTGTTTGGCAAGAGCACGCTCATGCGCGTGCCCTCGCACGGCCAGGGGCCGACGCTGAGCGCGTGAGCGCCTGAGCGCGCATATTCTTAGAGCAGCTCACAAAACTCAGCGAAGCGGCCATGGCCAGGCGTTTCGCCGCAGGCAGCACGACTAGTACGACAAGGCGAGACAACGACGCCAGGGGAGTTCTGTGAGCTGTTCTTAGCGCTTGGCTGCTGCGAGCCGGCGCATGAGCTGCTGCACCAGGTCGGTCCGCATGTCGCGGTAGAGCAGCGCCTCTTCGGCCTCCTTGGCCAGCGCAATGGTTTCGTTGTAGCTGATGTCGCGCTGCTGCAGCAGCTCGGTGTCCGGGATCAGCTCCACGCCGGTGGGCGTGCGCAGGCGGAACTTGATACGCAAGCGCAGTTGCAGCTCGCGCACCTGTCCCGACGCATTGAGGCCCACCACCACACGCTCCTGCTGCTCCTGCAGCAGATCGAAGATGGCCTCTGCCGTCGGCATGCTGGCCGGGTCGCGCAGCAGTTTGAGCTGGCTGCCCGATCCGTCGAGTGTGCGCTGCAGCTCACGCGCCAGCGGCGAGCTGGCAGGGGCCGCGATGTAGAGCGAGCCAAACCCGAACTCCGGCACGCCACGCAGCCGGAATCCGCAGGCAGACAACAGGGCCACCGGGGCCAGACTGAGCAGTGTGCGTTTGTTCATGGGGTCAGACCACCACGTTCACCAGGCGACCTGGCACCACGATCACGCGTTTCGGATGAGCACCTGCGGCCTGGGCCACAAAGGCCTCGCTGGCCAGCGCAATGCGCTCGATCTCGGCCTTGTCGGCCTGGGCGGGTACATGGATGGATCCGCGCAGCTTGCCGTTGACCTGCAGCATGAGTTCGATCTCGTCCTGCACCAGCGCACCGGCATCCACCTGCGGCCAGGGCGCATCGAGCAGGTCGCCCAGCGCACCGGCGTAGCCCAGGCCCGTCCACAGGCTGTGGGCGATGTGGGGTGTGGCGGGGTACAGGCAGCGCAGCAGGATGCCAAAGCCTTCGATCAGCGCCACCTGGGCACCGGCCGAGTCCATGGCCTTGAAATCTTCGAGCGCGTTGATCATCTTCATCGCGCCGGAGACCACGGTGTTGTACTGCATGCGCTGGTAGTCGTAGTCCACCTGCTTGAGCACGTTGTGGATCTCCAGGCGCAGGGCCTTGGCGTCCTTGCCAAACTGCACGTCCTGCAGGCTGCTGGCACCGGCCACGCTGGCCATGGCAGCCTCGCGGTCGATGGCCGAGAGCTTGAGGCCGAAGTTCCACACCCGGCGCAGGAAGCGGTAGCTGCCTTCCACCGCCGCGTCGTTCCACTCCAGCGTGGCCTCGGGCGGGGCAGTGAACATGGTGTACAGGCGGGCGGTGTCGGCGCCGTACTTCTCGATCAGGTCCTGCGGGTCCACGCCATTGTTCTTGGACTTGGACATGGTGCCCACGCCCTCGTAGTCGATGGGCGTGCCCACGGGCAACATACCGTCGCCGCTGGTGGCTTCGTTCTTCAGCTTGGCGCCGATGATCTTGCCGCCTTCGTCCAGCACGTGCTCCACATCGTGCGGCCAGAAGTAGTCCTTGCCGCCCTTGGCGGTGCGGCGGCTGTAGATGTGGTTGAGCACCATGCCCTGCGTGAGCAGCTTGGTGAAGGGCTCATCGACCTTGACCAGGCCCAGGTCGCGCATGACCTTGGTCCAGAAGCGGGCGTACAGCAAGTGCAGGATGGCGTGCTCGATGCCGCCGATGTACTGGTCCATCGGCATCCAGTAATCGGCGCCGCCAGCGACCATGGCTTCACTGTTCTTTGGGTCGCAGTACCGCATGAAGTACCACGAGCTGTCCACGAACGTGTCCATGGTGTCCGTCTCGCGGCGGGCAGCCTTGCCACACACGGGGCAGGTCACGCCCGCGTGGAAGCCTTCGTGCTTGTGCAGCGGGTTGCCCGAGCCGTCGGGGATGCAATCTTGCGGCAGCACCACGGGCAGGTCTTTTTCGGGCACGGGCACGGCGCCGTGTTCGTCGCAGTGGATGATCGGGATCGGCGTGCCCCAGTAGCGCTGGCGGCTCACGCCCCAGTCGCGCAGGCGCCAGGTGGTCTTCTTCTCGCCCAGGCCCTTTTGCTCCAGCGCGTGGGCCACGGCGTTCACGGCTTCCTTGTACGACAGGCCACTGAAGCTGTCGGAGTTGATGGTCACGCCGCGTTGCTTGTCGCCGTACCAGTCCTGCCACTGGTGGTAGTTGAACGTTTCGCCGTCCACCAACACTACTTGCTTGATCTCGATGCCGTACTTCAGGGCGAACGCGAAGTCGCGCTCGTCGTGGGCGGGCACGCCCATCACGGCGCCGTCGCCATAGCCCATCAGCACGTAGTTGCCGACCCAGACCTCGACCTTTTCGTCGGTGAGCGGGTGCGTGACGAACAGGCCCGTGGGCACGCCCTTTTTCTCTTGCGTGGCCAGCTCGGCTTCGGTGGTGCCGCCGCTCTTGCATTCTTCGATGAAGGCCTTGAGCGCGGGGTTGGTCTTGGCGGCATGGGCGGCCAGCGGATGCTCGGGCGCCACGGCGCAGAAGGTCACGCCCATGATGGTGTCGGCGCGCGTGGTGAACACGTACATCTTGCCGTCGCCGATGAGCGCGCCGTCGTCGCCGGCAATGTCGTGCGTGAACGCAAAACGCACGCCTTCGCTCTTGCCGATCCAGTTTTCCTGCATCAGCTTCACACGCTCGGGCCAGCCGGGCAGCTTGTCGCCGGTCACAAAGCCCAGCAGCTCTTCGGCGTAGTCGGTGATCTTGAGGTAGTAGCCAGGGATTTCGCGCTTTTCCACGGTGGCGCCGGTGCGCCAGCCCTTGCCGTCAATCACCTGCTCGTTGGCCAGCACGGTCTGGTCCACGGGGTCCCAGTTCACGACCTGGGTCTTGCGGTAGGCAATGCCCTTGTCCAGCATCTTCAAAAACAGCCACTGGTTCCACTTGTAGTACTCGGGGTCGCAGGTGGCGACTTCGCGGCTCCAGTCGATGGCCAGGCCCATGGCCTGCATCTGCTTTTTCATGTACGCGATGTTTTCGTACGTCCACTTGGCCGGTGGCACGCCGTTCTTGAGCGCCGCGTTTTCGGCTGGCAGGCCGAAGGCGTCCCAGCCCATGGGCATCAACACGTTGTAGCCATTCATGCGCAGATAGCGCGTGAGCATGTCGTTGATGGTGTAGTTGCGCACGTGGCCCATGTGCAGCTTGCCGCTGGGGTAGGGCAGCATGGAGCAGGCGTAGAACTTCTTCTTGCTCGTGTCTTCCGTCACGCGGTAGGCGTCGGTGGCGGTCCAGTGGTCGTGCGCCGCGCGTTCGACGTCTTGGGGAGAGTATTTGTCTTGCATGGGGGCTCGGGGGTGAGAGAAGAGTGCAGCCGCAGGGCCGCGCTGCAGGGATTTTAGGCGGTCAGGGACTGGCACCGGCGTGCCAGCAGCCGGGGTGGGTCAGCGGGACGGGGCTGGAGACGCAGGCGACACAGGATTCGCCGCAGGTTCGGCCACAAATCCGATGCGCTGCAGCCCAGCCAGGTGGGCCGCGCCCATGACTTCGACCACGCGGCCATAGGGCACGGCAGCGTCGGCGCGCAGTTGCACCTCGGTGTCGGGGCGCTCGGCGCCAATGCGGCGCAGGCGCTCGGCCAGCGCAGCCTGCGACAGGGGCTGGTCATCCAGAAACGCCTGGCCCGAGGCATCGACCACCAGCGTGACGAATTGCGGGGCCGTGCCGGGCGTGGCGCCTTCGGTGCGCGGCAGGTCCAGCCGGATGGAGCTGGCCAGCAGCGGTGCCGTGAGGATGAAGATGACCACCAGCACCAGCATTACGTCCACCAGCGGCGTCATGTTGATGTCGCTCATGGGCTGCGGCCCGGTGGTGCGTTCAAGTCTTCCGAAGGCCATGGCGCGGTCAAGCTTCCTGGAGCTCAGGGCCGAGGATCGGCGGGGACAGAGGTGTCAATGATCAGCTCTCGCAGATCGCGCGCAAACCCTTCCAGGTCAGCCTCAATGCGACCGAGCAAGCGGCCAAATACGTTGTAGGCCAGCACGGCAGGGATTGCCACGGCCAGCCCAGCCGCCGTCATGACCAGGGCCTCGCCCACCGGGCCGGAAACGCGATCAATGGTGATCTGCCCCGCGCCTGCCATGGCGGTGAGCGCATGGTATATGCCCCACACGGTGCCCAGCAGCCCCACAAAAGGCGCCGTGGAGCCCACCGTGGCCAGCAGCACCTGGCCAAACTGCAGGCGTCCCAGCACATCGTGCAGGGCATCGCGCAGCACCCGCGTGAGCCGCTGCGACAGGCTGCCAGCCGTGGCCAGCGTGGACTGGGCCATGCTGTCGTGATTCGCTATCAAATTTGCAGCAACCACCAAAGGAAGCACTAGCGCATCCCGGTCAAAAGACTGCAAACGTTGCTGCGCGAGGGCCAGCGAGGGCGCCTGCCAGAACGCGGCCGTGCAACGGGCCACGTCGGCACTGGCGCGGCGCATGAGCCGCAGCTTCCACACAATGACCACCCAGCTTGCCACCGACATGGCCAGCAAGACCAGTGCCGCACTTTGCGTCACGGCATCGCCCTGGCGCCACCAGTGGAGCGCGTCCATGGGAGTCGGCGGATCAGTGCAAGCCCAGCACGTCGAACATGTCGAACATGCCAGTCTTGTGGGCCGCCAGGAAGCGCACGGCGCGCAAGGCGCCCTGCGCGTACGTGGCGCGGCTGGAGGACTTGTGCGTGACCTCGATGCGCTCGCCGATGCCCGCAAACAGCACGGTGTGGTCGCCCACGATGTCGCCACCACGGATGGCAGCAAAGCCGATGCTGGAGGGGTCGCGCTCGCCCGTCACGCCTTCGCGGGCGTACACGGCGCAGTCCTTGAGGTCGCGGCCCAGGGCCTCGGCAATCACCTCGCCCATCTTGAGCGCGGTGCCCGAGGGTGCATCGACCTTGTGGCGGTGGTGGGCTTCGATGATTTCGATGTCGTACCCCGTGGCCATGGCCTTGGCGGCCATTTGCAGCAGCTTGAGCGTGACGTTCACACCCACGCTCATGTTGGGCGAGAACATGATGGCGGTGCGCTGTGCGTAGGCGTCGAGTTCGGCCTTTTGTGCATCGGTGAAACCGGTGGTGCCGATGACGGCCTTCACGCCCAGCTGGCTGCACACGGCCATGTGGGCCAGCGTGCCCTCGGGGCGGGTGAAGTCAATGAGCACCTCGGCGTTCTTCAGGCCAGCCGCCAAGTCGGCCGTGATGGCCACACCGCTGGCATAGCCCAGAAAGGCCGTGGCGTCCGAACCGATGGCCGGGCTGGCGGCCACATCCAGTGCACCGGCCAGCACGCAGTCGTCGCTGGCGCGGATGGCCTCGATCAGCATGCGGCCCATGCGGCCCGAAGCCCCGGCGACGGCTACACGGAGGGGGGATGCCGCGGGAGCCGCAGGCGAAGAAGTCGCGGTCATGAAAAGGTCCTGTTCATAGATAGGGCAGCCAGCGCACCGGGCTCACTGCCAGGGCCGCAAGGTTCAGCGCGCGGGCGCTTCGAGCGGCGGGTAACTGGTGGCGGCAGGCAATGCCGACGGTGTGGCCGCTGCTGGCGCGGGGCGCTCCTTGACCGGGTACTTGGCCAGTTGCTCCGGCGTGGCTTCCAACGCCGGCACCTTGCCCTTGGCACCGTCGCGCGCACCCAGCGTGGCGACGAACTCGGTCTCGGTCGGCATTTCATCGCCTTCGGATCGCTCCAGGGCATCGCCCTTGAAGAACACGGTCAGCTTGCGGGTCTGAATCTCTTCGCCAGGGCGTTTGAGCGTGAACACGTACTCCCAGCGGTCCGCATGGAACAGGCTGGTGACCAGCGGCGTCCCGAGAATCTCGCGCACTTGCTGGCGGCTCATGCCGGGCTGCAGGGCTTCGACCTGCTCGCGGGACACGAAATTGCCCTGCACCACGTCCACCCGGTAGGGCTTGACGATGTTGGCGATGCGGCTGCTGGCGCCATCCAGACTGCCGCAACCGGTCAGGGCGGCCATGCTGGCACCGATCAACACAACCAGGCCCAGACGGGCGCTGTAACGGGCTTGGACGGGCATGGGTAAAAGGCCAAAGGATATGATCGTCCCATTGTAGCGGCAGCCCCTCCGGACCCTGAGCCGGTTGCCCGCCCCCGAAAGAGCCAGCCATGACCAATATCGACGAACTCAAAAGCACGGGACTCAAGGCCACACTGCCCCGACTGAAGATTCTGGAGATTTTCCAGAAGGGAGCGCAGCGCCACATGACGGCCGAAGACGTGTTCCGCGTGCTGCTGGAAGAGCGCTCGGACATCGGCCTGGCCACCGTGTACCGGGTGCTCACACAATTCGAGCAGGCCGGCATCCTGATCCGCAGCAATTTCGAGAGCGGCAAGGCGGTGTACGAGCTCAACGAAGGGCAACACCACGACCACTTCATCTGCACTTCGTGTGGCAAGGTGGAAGAGTTTTACGACCCCGAGATCGAAAAGCGGCAGCACGCTGTGGCCAAAGCCAAGGGCTGGCTGGTGCAGGACCACACCATGGCCCTGTACGGGCAGTGCGCCGACTGCGCTAAGAAATGACTCTCCCCTGAGCCACCTTCGGCGTCTTCCCACCGAGGGGGACGCTCCCGGCGCGGCGCGGCGGCCCTAGCGCGACAGCGCTGGTATGGGCCGCGCCAGTTTTGGTGGCCTGAGCGCCGCTAGCCGCCCGTATCGCGCTCCATGGCACGGCGATGGCGTTCGACAAACTCTTGGTAGGTGTCGATGCCGCGCAGTTGCAGGATGGTGTTGCGCACGGCGGCCTCGACCAGCACGGCGATGTTGCGGCCGGCGACCACCTGGATCACGACCTTGAGCACCGGCACGCCCAACACGTCCTGCGTAAGCGGCTCGTAGGGCAGACGCTCGTAGTCACGCTCCAGCGTCTCCTTACGCACCAGGTGCACGATGAGCTTGAGGCGCATCTTGCGGCGCACCGCCGTCTCGCCAAAGATGGCGCGGATATCGAGCAGGCCGATGCCGCGCACTTCCAGCAGGTTTTGCAGCAGCTCGGGGCACTTGCCCTCGATGGTCGTCTGGTTGATGCGGAACAAATCCACGGCATCGTCGGCCACCAGACCGTTGCCACGCGAGATCAGCTCCAGGCCCAGCTCGCTCTTGCCCAGGCCCGACTCGCCGGTGATCATCACGCCCAGGCCCAGAATATCCATGAACACACCGTGCATCGTGGTGCGGTCAGCGAAGTGCTTGGACAGGTAGGCGCGCAGCACGTCGATGACAAACGCCGACGACTCGTGCGTGGAAAACATCGGAATCTGCGCACGCTCGCACATCGACACCAGCGCGTCGGGTGCGGTCTGGTTGTCGGCCAGCACCAGAACGGGGGGCTCCAGCGTCACGATACGGGCGATGCGGCGCTTGCAATCGTCAGGGGAGGCGTTGCTCAGGTACGCAATCTCGCGCTCGCCGAGGATCTGGACCCGGTACGGATGGATGTAGTTGAGATAGCCGACCAAATCGGCGCCGGAACGTGCGGAGCGCACGGCCACTTCGTCAAAACGGCGCTCGGAGGCTCCGAGACCTGCCACCCACTCCCACTTCAGGGGGCCGCGAAATTCCTCGAAAAGAACGTCGGCGCTGACAACATTGGGCTTCACGGCAGGTCAGTCAGGGTGATCAGCGCAGGCGGCGGGGAAAGCACTCAGGCCGTTTGGGTGGATTGCCAGCCCGCGATCATGCCGTGCAGTTCGGCGGCATCAGCGCAGGCCTTGAGCTTTTCGCGCAATGCAGAGTCGCTGAGCAACTCGGCAATCTCGGAGAGGATTTCCAGGTGTTTTTGCGTGGCCGCCTCGGGCACCAGCAAAAAGATCAGCAGACCCACCGGCAACTCGTCCGGCGCATCGAACCCAATGGGATTGAGCAACTGAAACACGGCCGCCATCGGGGCCTTGAGGCCTTTGATGCGCCCATGGGGAATGGCCACGCCATGACCGAGCCCGGTGGAGCCCAGGCGTTCGCGAGCAAACAGACTGTCGGTGATCAGCGCCCGGGAGAGGCCGTGCTGGCTCTCGAACAGCAGACCCGCTTCTTCAAAAGCACGCTTCTTGCTGGTGGCGTCCACGCTCACAAGCACTTGAGCGGAGGGCAGGATGGAGGCGAGTCGGTTCATGGTCAAGGGTAACAATTATGCACATATTGGCGAAAACCCTGAGCGCGGCGCGTCAGGCAACAAAAAAACCGCCCGAGAGGGGCGGCTGCTGTGCCAGGCTCAGGGCTGGCGCATCAAGCGTGCAGTTCGCGCTTGGCGGCTTCGTGGTGGTGATCTTGCAAACGGTCCTTGTGGCGGACCACCTGGCGGTCCATCTTATCGACCAGTTCGTCCACAGCCGCATACAGGTCGGCGTGGGAGCTTTCGGCAAACAGGTCGCTACCCTTGACGTGGATGTTGCATTCCGCTCGCTGTCTCTTTTCCTTTTCCTTTTGCTTCTCTACCGTCAGCAGTACCTTGACATCGACAACTTGGTCAAAATGGCGGGTGATCCGGTCCAGCTTGGTGGTGACGTAGTTGCGCAAGGCGGGAGTAACTTCGAGGTGGTGACCGCTGATCGTCAAGTTCATAAATAAGTCTCCTGTGGCTCTCGGTGGAAAAACGCCGTCCTGGATCAGAGGAGCGGCTCGGCGAACTTGGATGCATCTGTTGTTGACGTCGTGGGTTCACTATGCCCCTGCCCTCCCTGAAATGCAATCCCATACCGCCGCAGGCCGCTGGGTTATGCCCGGCAAGGTGCCAAGCACCCGAAAAGCGCGCACAATGGGCGGATTGAAGGGACTGGCCAAAGTGCAGCGCAAGCCCCTTTCTTGTCACCGTGCCGACGGCGTCGCGCCATGCAGCGTGAGGCGCCCCACCACCAGCATCGACAGCAGGCTGGCGCCGATGCCCACCAGCGCAGCCACCCAGTAGTTCTGTACCAGCCCCTGCGCATCGCGGCTGATCAGCACCCCTCCCACAAAAGACGCAACACCCATCGCCGCCGATTGCACGGAGGCGTTCAGCGTCATGAAGGTCCCCCGCAAAGGCGCGTGCGCCGCAGAGGCAATGATGGCCATGCCGGGAATCATGCGGCCACTGACGAAAGTGAACATCAGCGTGGACACCATCAACACGCCCCACAGCGGCAACCCCTGCACCAGCGTGATACCCAGGATGCAGGGAAGACCTGCGAGGGCCAGCCACCGGAAGGTGGGCACCTTGCCATGCCGGTCTGTCATGCGCCCGAACAGGCGTGCCGTGAACAAGGTCACCACCCCGCCACACAGGTACACCAGCGGCACCTGATCGGCGCGCACACCCGCATTGGTCTGCATGTAAATGGTGATGTAAGGAATCACCGTAAAACCTGTAAACATCAGCAACGCCGAGAACAGAAATGCCCACCGGTGGTTGCCATCCGCCAGCACCTGGGCGATACCGCTCAGCACAGACCGCCCGTTGGCAGCCTGGACATGGCCCGCCATGGTCGGTAGCGTGCGGGCCGCCTGCACGGCCAGCACTCCCACCATAGCGGCAATGCCAATGAACGGCAGGTTCCAGCCCCCGTACTGCGCGAGGATCAGCCCCAGGGGCACGCCAGCCACCGTGGACACGGAAAACGACGTCATCACGATGCCCATGGCACGCCCTCGCCGCTCGAAGGGCACCACGTCCGCCACGATGGTCTGCGACAAGGCCGACAGCACGCCGCCAAAAGTCCCCGCGAGAATGCGTGCCACCATCAGCGTGCCGTACGTGGGCGCGAGGCCACAGGCCAGCGTCGCCAGCCCAAACAGGCCATAGAGCACCAGCAGAAGCCGCTTGCGACCGAAGCGATCGATGTAAGTCGAAGCCAGCAGGCCTGACGCCCCCGCCGACAGCGTGTAGGCAGACACCAGCAAACCAAACTGCGCGTCGGTGATCGCAAACAGCTGCGTGAGCTGCGGACCCAGCGGCATCATGATCATGAAATCCAGGATGTGGGTGAACTGGATGCCTGCCAGCGTCAGCAGCAGCCACAGTTCGCGGCGGGGGGAAAGCTCAGGCGTAGAAGAAGACACAGCAGACGGCCGCGGGGGCCCAGGCAGGTTCAGGGCCGCCCAGTGTGCCGCATGCCTGCCCGGAACACACCCTTCTCGGCGCATTCCCCGCGGAAACCGCCGCCCTTCAGAGCGGCGCGTAAAATCCATTGGTTGCGTCCAGGCCTCCCCTGCCGCGCCCCCCTTTCCCCTACGTTCTTCGGACTGCCCGCAGCGGACACCCACCGCCCACACCGACACCATGACCCAGCCCAGCTCCACCGCCCTGCACACTTCGGCCCTGACTTCGCTGCCCCTGCTGGCACGCGGCAAGGTGCGTGACAACTACGCCGTGGGCGATGACCGCATCCTGATGGTGGCCAGCGACCGCCTGTCGGCCTTCGACGTCATCATGGGCGAGCCTATCCCCGGCAAGGGCGAGCTGCTCACCCAAATGGCCCTGTTCTGGTTCGACAAGCTCGGCCACATCTGCCCCAATCACCTCACAGGTGACGCACCCGAGAGCGTGGTGAGCCCCGAGGAAGCCCCTCAAATCCGTGGCCGCTCGATGCTAGTGAAGCGCCTCCAACCCATTCCGGTCGAAGCCGTGGTGCGCGGCTACCTGGCTGGCAGCGGCTGGAAGGAATACCAGGAATCGCGCTCGGTCTGTGGCGTGCCCCTGCCCGAAGGCCTGACCAACGCCGCCAAGCTGCCCGACCCCATCTACACGCCCGCCGCCAAGGCCGCCATGGGCGAGCACGATGAGAACATCACCTTCGAGCGCACGGTGGAGATGATTGGCCTGGACCTGGCCACCCGCATCCGCGATCTGAGCATTGCCATCTACAAGGCCGCGGCCGACATCGCGCTCACCAAGGGCATGATCATTGCCGACACGAAATTCGAGTTTGGCCTGGCCCCTGACGGCACGCTGGTGCTGATGGACGAGGTGCTGACCCCCGACAGCTCCCGCTACTGGCCAGTGGAGGGCTACGCTGAAGCCCTGGCCAAGGGGGAGAACCCGCCCAGCTACGACAAGCAGTTTGTGCGCGACTGGCTGGAGCAGGCCCAGGTCAACGGCAAGCCCTGGGACAAGACCCCTCCATCGCCCCGCCTGCCCCAGGCGGTGATTGAAAAGACGGCGGCGAAGTACCGTGAGGCACTGGAGCGGCTGACAAGCTGACCTGCGCTGCCGCCAACGCCCGTGCAGCTATAAAAAAGGCCCTTGAAGGGCCTTTTTTCTTTGGAGTGCGCCTTCTCAGCTCAGCACCACACTCGACAACCGCCGGCGGTAGGTGGCCACCACCGGGTCTTCGGGGGGGATCTGGCCCTCGGCTACCTTGGGCTTGGGCGCCTCGATCAGTTCGAGGATGGCGACGTAGGTCTTTCGGGCGATCTCTTCGCTCCACGCCTTATCGCGCATGAGGATTTCGAGCAGTTCGTCCATGGCGTCGGTCCAGCGCTGCTGGGTGATGAGCCAGCGGGCGCGGGCATAGCGGGTGTCAAAATCCCGCTTGTTCGCGGCGATTTTTCCCTCAAATCCGGCCTCAGCGCTAGTGTCATATGTGCCAGACGCTACAAAATCCAGAGCATCCATCCATGTCTTGAGGGCCCCCAGCTTGCGCGACATGGCGGCCTTGGCAATCACGGGAGCAAAAGCCACCTTGGCATCGTCCTCGCGCCCCAGCTGCAGCAGCAGCTTGACGTAGTCAAAGCGCGCGTCATCGTTGGCGGGGTCGGTCACGACGGCATGCTGCAGCTTCTCCAGTGCGGTGCCGGTATCACCTTCGGCCAGAGCTTCCTGCGCCTCTTCTTCCTCGGCCTCGGCCACCATCTCTTCAGCGGTGGGGACGTGCTTGTCGAGGAAGGCGCGCACCTGGCCTTCGGGCAAGGCGCCCATGAAACCATCGACAGG
This sequence comes from Acidovorax delafieldii, assembly GCF_007993815.1. Lineage (GTDB taxonomy): Bacteria > Pseudomonadota > Gammaproteobacteria > Burkholderiales > Burkholderiaceae_C > Acidovorax > Acidovorax delafieldii. Next base: position 1,430,565 of record NZ_VJWE01000011.1, on the reverse strand, counting down.
CTGACCGTTCATCAGCAGCACGCAGGTAGGAATGCTGCGGATTCCGAACATGCCCGCCAGCTGCTGTTCCTGGTCGGAGTCGATCTTGGCGAGCTTGAAGCGGCCCGCGTATTCCGTCTCCAGCTTCTCCAGCACCGGCCCCAGGGACTTGCAGGGGCCACACCAGGGCGCCCAGAAGTCCACCAGCACGGGCACGTTCATCGAGGCGGCAACCACCTCGGCTTCAAAGTTCTCTACGGTGACGTCAATCATGATGGTGTGGGGCCCGAGGCCTATGGAGCGGTTTGCGCGCTATTTTGGCCCATCGAAACAGCCCCACACCCGCCAGGGAGGCGCAAAAAGTAAAATCGCGGGTTCTACCTACAGCGGCTGGGCAGGCAAGGCCTGCCGGCCAGCACCTTCCACACCATGAAACCCATCCAGATCGGCGTGGTCATGGGTTCCAGCAGCGACTGGGACACCATGCAGCATGCAGTGCAAATCCTTGAACAGTTCGGCATCGCGCACGAGGCCCGCGTGGTGTCGGCCCACCGCATGCCCGACGACATGTTTGCCTACGCCGAGGCCGCCGCCGGCCGGGGGCTGAAGGCCATCATCGCCGGGGCCGGCGGTGCTGCCCACCTGCCCGGCATGATCGCCGCCAAGACCACCGTGCCCGTGCTGGGCGTGCCCGTGGCCAGCCGCCACCTGCAGGGTGTGGATTCGCTGCACTCCATCGTACAAATGCCCAAAGGCATCCCCGTGGCGACGTTTGCCATCGGCACCGCCGGCGCGGCCAACGCAGCCCTGTTTGCTGTGGCCCTGCTGGCCAATGAGAGCCCCGAGCTGCGCCAGCGCCTGGAAGCCTTCCGCGCCGAGCAGACGGAAGTGGCCCGCAACATGACCCTGCCGCCCGCCGCATGAGCGCCGCCACGCAACCCTTGCTCCCCGGATCGACGTTGGGTGTTCTGGGTGGCGGCCAGCTGGGCCGCATGTTCGTCCACCAGGCCCAGGCTATGGGCTACTTTACGGCCGTGCTCGATGCCGACCCCACCAGCCCTGCCGGGCTGGTGAGCCACCACCACATCCAGACAGGTTACGAAGACCCGCAGGGCCTCGCAGAGCTGGCCCGCCTGTCGGATGCGGTGACCACCGAGTTCGAGAACGTACCCGCCGCTGCACTGGCCACCCTGGCCTCGCAACGCCCCGTGTCGCCCGCCGCCAGCGCCGTGTCGGTGGCGCAGGACCGTGCACGCGAGAAGGCGCACTTTGTGGCCTGCGGTGTGCCCTGCGCGCCCTTTGCCGTGATCGAAACCGCAGAGCAACTGGCCGCCGTATACCCCCACCTTTTGCCCGGCATCCTCAAGACGGCCCGCATGGGCTACGACGGCAAGGGCCAGGTGCGCGTGAAGACGCCCGCCGATCTGGCCCCCGCCTGGGATTCGGTTGGCCAAGTGGCCTGCGTGCTGGAGAAGATGCTGCCGCTGCAGCTGGAATGTTCCGTCATCGTGGCGCGTGGTGCCGATGGGACGATGGTGCACCTGCCGGTGCAGCGCAACCTGCACCGCGACGGCATCCTGGCCGTGACCGAGGTTTATGAAGGAAATCTGCCGCAAGCGCTAGTGGATCAAGCGGTAGCCGCTGCAAAATCTGTAGCAGAAGGCCTGCAGTATGTGGGCGTGCTGTGTGTGGAGTTCTTCGTGCTGCAGGACGGCAGCCTCGTGGTCAACGAGATCGCCCCTCGCCCGCACAACAGCGGTCACTACAGCCAGAACGCCTGCGATGTGTCGCAGTTCGAGCTGCAGGTGCGCACCATGGCCCGCCTGCCGCTGACGCAGCCGCGCCAGCACAGCGCCGCCGTCATGCTGAACCTGCTCGGCGACCTGTGGTTTGCCCACGGCGACGCGGCGCAGACCCCGCCCTGGGCCCAGGTACTGGCCCTGCCCGGCACCCACCTGCACCTGTATGGCAAGCGCGACGCCAAGCGCGACCGCAAGATGGGGCACCTGAACATCACCGCCGCCACCCCCGAGGCTGCGCGCGCCACAGCCCTGCAGGCTGCAGCGCTGCTGGGCATCGAGCCCTTCTGAGCCAGGCTGTTTCCATGATTCTCGACGGCAACGCCCCCCAGGCCATCGCCACCGCTGCACGCGCAGTGCGCAGCGGCGCCCTGCTGGGGCTCCCCACCGAAACGGTGTATGGCCTCGCAGCCGATGCCAGCAGCGATACCGCCGTGGCGCAGATCTTCGCGGCCAAGGGGCGGCCCAGCGACCACCCGCTGATCGTGCACGTGGCCAATGCCGAGGGCATTGCGCATTTCGCCAGTGAAGTGCCCGGCTTTGCACAAAAGCTCGTTGATGCCTTCTGGCCCGGCCCACTCACGCTCATACTGCCGCGCTTGCCCGGCGTAGCCAACGCCGCCACCGGCGGGCAGGACAGCGTGGGATTGCGCTGCCCCGCACACCCCGTGGCCCACGCCCTGCTGGTGGCCTGCGCGGCCGCTGGCGACAGCAATGAGGCTGGCGGCCCTCCCGTGTGGGGCGTTGCAGCCCCCAGTGCCAACCGTTTTGGCCGCGTGAGCCCCACCACCGCCCAGCATGTGCAGGACGAGCTGGGCGACGACCTGCTGGTGCTGGACGGCGGGCCCTGCGATGTAGGCATTGAAAGCACCATCGTGGACTGCACGCGTGGTGTGCCCGTGCTGCTGCGGCCCGGAGCCATCACCCGGGCGCAGATTGCGGCCGCTTGCGGCATGGCCCCGCTGTCCAAGGAAGACCTCCCCACGGCCACACCCCGCGCCTCGGGCACGCTGGAGGCTCACTATGCTCCTAGCGCCAAGGTGCGGCTGATGGACGCGAAGGCGCTGCAGACCAGCCTGGACCTGCTGGGTACCGATGCCGCCCACATTGCGATCTATGCCCGCGCTGCGTTGCGCAGTCGGTCCTCCAAGCTGGTCATGCGGCGCATGCCCGATGACGCGGCTGCCACAGCGCAGCAGCTGTTCGCCGTGCTGCGCAGTTTTGACGACGAAGGCGTGAAGCTGATCTGGATCGAGACCCCGCCCGCCAGCCCCGATTGGGAAGGCGTGCGCGACCGCCTGCAGCGCGCATCCGCCGCCTGAGCCTGCGCGATGGCGCCGCTTTACATCCGTTGACTTTGCGTCGTTAAACTACCCCCCACTTTTCTGGAGAAATACATGGCAGCAAATTGGATGCGCCGCACCATCATGGTCGCCGCATGTGCGTCGGCCGCGTTGCTCGCGGCCTGCGGTTCCAGCACCACCGAATCGGCCATCTCGCCCCAGCGCTTTATTGCGTTCGGCGACGCCATGAACGATGTGGGGCAAAACGGCTCGCGTTACACCGTCAATGACGGCAGCGTCAACAACTGGACCCTGCAACTGGTGGCCAACTACGGCAAGTCGCTTGCCCCGGTCTCCGCAGGCGGCCTGAGCTACGCCACTGGCAACGCCCGCGTCAGCGCCAAGCCCGACGCCGCAGGCAATGCCAGCACCCGGACCGTCACCGAACAAATCGATACCTTTCTGGCCAGTGGCAGCTTTGCGGCCACCGACGTGGTGATCGTGAGCGGCGGTATCAGCGACGTGATCGCCGGCATGGCCGCTGTGAACGCAGGCACCCAGACCCAGGACGCCATGGTGGCCGCCGCCCGCAAGGCCGGGGAGGACCTGGCTGCACAGGTGCGCCGCCTGGTGACGGCGGGCGCCAAGTATGTGGTGGTGACCGGCACCTACGACCTGAGCAAGACCCCCTGGGCCAAGACCATTGGCCGCGAAGCCCTGCTGAGCAACGCCAGCAGCCGCTTCAACGAAGGCCTGCTGGTGGGCATCGTGGACCTGGGCGCCAACGTGCTGTACGTGGACTCGGCCTACTACGTGAACCTGTACACCAGCGTGCCTGGCAACTACGGCTTCAACAACTCCACGGCGGCAGTGTGCACGTCGGTGGACGCGAACAACGGTATCGGCATCGGCGCGGGCCAGGTCAATTCGGCCCTGTGCACGTCGTCCACGCTGCTGTCGGGTGCCAATGCCACCTCGTTTGTGTTTGCTGACAGCGTGTACCTCACGCCGTCGGCCCAGCGCCAGTTTGGCACCTACGCCTACGACCGACTGCGCGCACGCTGGTAAGCCGGCGCGCTCCGCGCTCCACCCAGCAAAAAAGCCGCCCAGTGGGCGGCTTTTTTGTGGGCCATCGATCTGCCCCGGATGAAGGTCAGAACCGATACACCACGCCCAGCGCCACCACGTTGGGGTTGAGCTTGACGTCGATGGTCTGGCCTGTGGACAGGGTGTTGCGGGTCTTCACAAAAGTCTTGTAGTACGCCACGTCCAGCGACCACTGGTCGTTGAGCGCAATGCTCACCCCCACCTGAGGCGTGAGGCCAAACCGCGATTCAGCGCTCAGCGTAGTGGGACGGGAGGGACTGCCACCGGTCAGACCGGTCAGCGCGGCGGTCCCCCGCTCCTTGAAGAACTTGGCGTAGGTCACGCCCAGGCCCACGTAGGGGCGCACCCGCGCATTGGCCTCCAGAAAGCGGTACTGCGCGAACACGGTCATGGGCAGCACCTTGACCTCGCCGATCTTGCCCACGCCGCCGATGGCTCCGGCGCCCATGATGTTGTGCTTGAAAGGCAGTGCCAGGGGCACGTCCACCGCCCAGTGGTCGGTGAGCATGTAGGTGATGCCGCCAGCCAGCTGCGTGTCGGCATGCACGTCCACCTTGGTGCCCGTGAAGCTGGGCGCGGACAGGTCGCCACTGGTGACCTGGGGCGCGATTTGCGTGGCGCCCGCGCGCACCAGCCAGCTGCCAGCGGTCTGGGCCTGCGCGCCGCCGGACAGGGTGAGCGCCAGTGCGACCACAACGCCAGCCAGGGAAGGGGTGATGGTTTTGTTTTGCATGGTGTATGAACCCTTCAACTGCCGATTACAGCCAGCCCGCGCGGGCCAGCGAACGCGATACCAGCTGGCTGACCAGCTGGTGGCCATACGGCGTGGGGTGGAAGCTATCGGAGAACGCATAGGTCTTCCACCAGTCCGCGCCGCCCGTGGCGCCTGCGGGCGGCGTCTGTGCCGACAAAGCTGCCGCCGTGCACGTGGGGAAGGTATAGGTGGGCAGGCCGTCAGCACCTTGGCCGGTGATGGGGCACGCGGTGTTCTTGGCATTGGTCAGCCCGAACTGCGCGGGGTTGGCCACCTGGTCGTTGAACGAGGTGTAGAAGTCCACCACCACCACCTTGCTGTTGCCCGCAAAACGTTTGGCCAGCTGGGCGTTGAAGGCTTCGAGCCAGGCCTTGAGCAGGCCCTGCACCTGCGCGCTCGCGGCGGCGCCGGCCGACGCCGTGATGCCACCGAGCACCTGCTGCAGGCGCGGCGTCTTGTCGATGGCGGGCATGTTGAGCACCGCCACACGCTGCGCGCCCTTGCTCAAGGCATTGGCTTCGATCGCGTCGTGGAACTTGTCAGCCAGCGCCACCATGTAGGCGCCGCCCACCTGGGCCTGGCCCGTAGCACCGCCCGCCAGGCCGGCGTTCACCGTGGCCGCAGGCAACAGGGTGGAGAGCACCGCACCGAAGGCCTTGCCGCCATCCTTGGAGGCCGACAGGTAGGCACCGATGAGGTCCGCAGCGTCGTTGCCGCCACCGTCGATCAGCAACAGGTCCCCCGCGCTGAAGCCGTCAGCCCCTGCGTCGGTCAGCTGCTTGACGATGGAGACAGGCGATGCAGGCGCCGTGAAGTTGTTGATGCGACCGCCACCAATGGCGTAGTTGGTGCAGCCCGCCGCGTTGTTGAACGCGCTGCCGGTGGACACATAGCGGGGGCAGAGCGTGTTTGCGTAGCTGCTGGCCACCAGCTCGGGCCAGATGGGTGTGGACGCTGGGCCTGTGGGTGCGCTGCCTTGCACCGTGAACTTGAAGCCGAACGTGCCGCTGTCGGCGATGCTGTCACCCATGACCTTGACGGTCTTGATGGGCGCCACCGGCGAGGTGTCGGCACCGCCGCCCCCACACGCCACCAGCAGCGATGCTGCCGCCAGAGAAACCCACAAAGCCTTGCGCTGAAAAACCATCGGTATCACTCCTGTTATCGTAAAAATAGAACGACCGTGCTATTCCTCGCAAATCATATTCGCCAACGCAAAAAAGCCCCACCGGGTAAACACCGGTGGGGCTTAGGTGGCGGGTTCTAAAAGCCTGTGGGACCCGTTCAGCGCTTCACACAGGCATCACGGCTGTCATTTGACGGTGTCGAACACGGCCTTGGCCTGCGCATGGCAGAACGGCGGCTCGTAGGTGCCATGGTAGCTGCCGTAGTAGGTAGCAAAGGCTGCCGAGTTAGGGTCGGTGGGTGCCTTGCCGCCAGGGCCGTAGGTGGCCTGGATGGCAGCGTCCACATCGACTGTGTTGACGTTCGTGACACCCCGGCTGTCAAAGTCGGCTTTCATGACGACCATGTGAACGGCCGGCGGCACGGTGGGGTCGCCAGCACCGCCACACAGCATCACACGCGCCTTGGGGGTCCAGCCCAGCAGGTCGTTCTTTTTGGCGGCCAGGTACAGCGGGTGGGTGGTGCTGGTCTGGGAGCCGGTGATGAACGCCGACTGGAACAGCGCGTCACGCGCCTGGTTGGGTGTGCCCGACGGCAGCGTGCCCGTGGTCACCAGGGTGGTGTAGTTGAGCGTGGGGTTGGGCAGCAGGTTCTCGATGTAGCCGGAGTACGGCGCCTTGAACACATCCTTCACGTCGGTATAGACGTTGCCATAGACCTTCTGCCAGGCCGTGACGAGGTAGGGCACAAAGAACTGCACGCCCGCGATCGCATCCGGAAGGCGCAGCGAGCCCGACAGGTTGTAGGGGCCTGCCAGGTGCGCGCCTGCGACCACATTGAATTCGTTGCCGTAGTCCCGCTCGGCTGCGCGCTGCGCTGCCATGGACGAGTGGCCGCCCTGCGAGTACCCGGTGAACATCACCTTGCCCGACAGCGTAGCACCCACCGTGCCTGCCGCATTGCGTGCAGCACGCACCGAGTCGATGACCGAGGTGGCTTCCGAGTCGGCATGCAGGTAGGGGTGATAGCTGTAGCCCGACTTGGCAAAGCCCAGGTAGTCGGTGGCCACCACGGCATAACCCTGCGCGGCGTACATGGCAGCCAGCAGGAAGGTTTCGTTGTCCTGCGGGTTGGCCAGGGTGCGGGGCTTTTGCACATCGGTGCCCTTGGCATAGGCCACCAGCGGGGCTGCGGTGGTGCAGGCGCCGGCAGGCACCAGCATCACGCCCGAGGCGTTGGTGTTTTCGCCGCTCTTGGCACCCACGGTCGCATAGTTCAGCGACACCACCTTCACATCGCACTTGGCCTTGCCGCTGATCGCCTGCAGGCCGCTGCTGGCCGTGGCCGCGTCGATCTGCGCCACGGTGAGCGTCGTGAGCGTGGCGGGGGGGTCGATCAGTGCGCCGCGCGCCGGGTCGTCAGAGCCACCGCAGGCGACAAGCAGGACCGCTGCAGCGGCCACACAGGTAAGGCGGAAATAGGTCATGGATGGATACCTCGGTCAGTGAAGAACGACGCATCGTGCGCGCACCTGCGCTGCAGCATCCATAGGGGATAACGCGGGAGGACGGGCGCCGCCAGACACCTAGGCGACAGCGCGCGCAGGCCTGTTAGACCAGTCAGTCGGGACGTCGCACGCCGTACAAAACCTTCATGCCCAGGATGGTGCCGGCCAGGGCCAGGGTGATGGCATTGGCCACCACGATGGGCCAGGCCGCCAGCGCCAGGCCGTAGGCCAGCCACAATGCCACCCCCACCGTGAAAACGCTGTACATGCCCAGCGAGATACCGCTCACGTCCCGCGTGCGAAAGGTGTGCAGGGCCTGCGGCACAAAGCTGCAGGTGGTCAGGCAGGCGGCCAGATAGCCGATCAGTTCATGGAGTTGCATGGTGGGGAAAACGCAGGGCAGCAGCGATTATTCACTGCTCACGTGCCGTCCAGTCGATGAGGCTGTCGAGCACGGGCCGCGCAGCCCCTGCGTTGGGGTGGTTGACCACCGCCACCAGCACATAGCGGCGCCCGCTGGCGGCATGCACATAGCCCGCCACAGCCATCACGTCGCGCAGGCTGCCTGTCTTGAGGTGGGCGGTGCCCGCCCGGCTCTGGCTGCGGCGCAGCGTGCCATCCACCCCCGTGATCGGCAGCGACGCCACCAGTTCCGGCATCACGGGCGATACCCAGGCCACCTGCAGCATGCGGGCCAAGGCCTGCGCCGTCAGGCGCGCATCGCGGCTGAGCCCGGCGCCGTTGTCTACTTGCGGCAAGTCCGCATCGCCCACGCGGGCCTGCCACCACTGGCGCAGCACCTCGCGGGCGCCGTCGAACGTGGCCACGCCGTTTTTTTGCAGCGCCAGGGTCAGAAAGACCTGCTGCGCCATCACGTTGTTGCTGTACTTGTTCACGTCGCGCACCACCTCGGACAGTGCGGGGGATGTGACCACAAACGCGGGCTTGAGGCCCGGGGGCACCTTGCCGTCTCGCACGCTGCCCGTGAGCTTGCCGCCCAGATCGCGCCACATGCCCTCCACCGCCCGCGCCGCAAAGCCGCGCGGGTCGGCCGCCGCCACCGGCCACACGCGTTCGCCACAGGCAGCGGGGTACACGCCCTGGAACGACACCTTCGAGGGGTCCGACAACTCCGCACGCAGGGCAGTACGCCAGTCCCCACAATCCGCGCCCGGCGCCGCCAGCGCCACGGTGGGCTGGCGCTGCACTCCGGCCAGTGGCGGGTCGTACTGGATGCGCGCCAAGCCCGCGGCCGCATCGGGCACAAAGGTCATCACCGACGACTTGTAATTCAGCAGCAGGGCCTCGGGGGATGCGTTATGGGGCCGCAGCGGCTCGCCATCAAACCGCGCCGGGTCCTGGTCGGGCACATCGAACGCCGTGCGGTCCAGCACGATGTCGCCCACGATGACCTGGATGCCCTGGCCCTGCAGTCGCCGCATCAGCAGCCACAGCCGCTCCATGACCAGCTTGGGATCGCCCTGGCCCTGGATGTACACATTGCCGCGCAGGCTGCCGTCCTGCACCGTACCTTGCACATACACCGGCGTGTTCCAGACATAGGCGGGGCCCAGCTGTTCCAGCGCTGCATAGGTGGTCACCAGCTTCATCACCGACGCGGGGTTCACCGGCACCTGGGCACGGTGCGCAAGGCGCGGGCTGGCCTTGCCGGTAGCTTGCGCGTCCACCACCATCACCGACAGGGACTCGCGCGGCAATTTGGTGCGTGCCAGGGCGGCCTCCACCTCGAGCGGCAGAGTGCCCGCGGCGGGTGCCGCCGTCTGCGCCCCCGCCGAGCCCACCCCACCCGCAGCCACCAGCCACGCAGCACCCCAACCCACCACACCACGCAGCACACGGCGGCGCCAAAGAGCAGAAACAGACAACATGGCGGGGAGTCTATCGCCCGCGCACCTGCACCAAGCGCCGCTTTGCACCCAGCGCCAGCACGGCCTGCGGTGGGCGCCGATAATCGCCCGATGCGTTTTTCTCCCCGCACCATCGGCCTGCTGGCGGCCGTGGTCACCGTCACCATCTGGACGGGCTTCATCATCATCGCCCGCGCCTCAGCCCAGCGCACGCTCACCCCGTTCGACATTGCGCTGCTGCGCATCGTGGGCGCCAGCCTGGTGTTGCTGCCCTGGGGCTGGTGGATCGTGCGACGGCGCCACGCGGCGCCGGGGGCCTCGGCACCGGCGTCCAGCCTGGCGGGCATCTCGCCCCTGCCCTTGCGCACCACGGCGCTGCTGGGCAGCTTTGGCGGGCTGCTGTACGCGCTGCTGGCCTATTCAGGGTTCTTCCATGCACCAGCCACCCATGCGGCGGTGCTCATGCCGGGCAGCCTGCCACTGTGGACGGCGCTGCTGGCCGCCTGGCTGCTGCGCGACCACATCACGCCGTTGCGCGCTGCCGGCCTGGCGCTGATCGTGGCGGGCGACCTGCTGGTGGGCGGGCGCAGCCTGCTGGCGGCGTTTTCGGGCGGGGACGTGTGGAAGGGCGACCTGCTGTTCATGCTGGCCGCATCGTCCTGGGCCACCTACAGCGTGCTGGCACGGCGCCACGCGGTCGATGCGGTGCAGGCCACCATCGCCATCACCGCGTTTGCCTGCATGGTGTACCTGCCCAGCTATGCGCTGCTGGTCTGGCTGGGTGCAGTCACCAGCCATCTGGCCCAGGCGCCGTGGAGCGAGATCGCGTTCCAGATGCTGTTCCAGGGCGGGGGCTCCGTGGTGGTCTCGGGCATTGGCTTCACGCGCATGATCCAGCACTATGGCCCCGTGCGCTCCACCATGATCACGGCCCTGGTGCCCGGCCTGTCGGCCATCGGGGCAGTGGTGTTTCTGGATGAGCCGATGCACTGGAACCTGGTGGCCGGCCTGCTGCTGGTCACCGCCGGTATCCTCGTGGGGGTGCTGCGCAAAAGCCAGGCCCCCGCAGCCGCTGCCAAAGCGGCGTCCTGAGCGCCTTTGTCCCCGCCGCGCCACCCCATACCTCCCGACCCTGCCCATGAATCTGCTTGCCTTTGACACCAGTACCGACACCCTCTCCATCGCTGTGCAGCATGGCGATGGGGTCTGGCAGCACCGGGGGCCCGGGGGCGCGCAGGCCTCGGCGGCGCTGATCCCTGCGGTGCGCGCGCTGATGGCGCAGGCGGGCCTGACGTTCGACACCTTGGACGCGGTGGTGTTCGGGCGTGGCCCCGGCTCTTTCACCGGGCTGCGCACCGCCTGCGCCGTGGCCCAGGGCCTGGCCTTTGGTGCCAAGGGCGGACAGGGAGTGCCCGTGCTGCCGGTGGACACCCTGCTGGCCGTGGCCGAGGAGGCCCGCCAGCAACACGGCTGCACGCAGGTGGTGGCGGTGCTGGATGCGCGCATGGACGAGGTCTACCACGCGCGCTGCGAGTGGCTGCCCGCCGAAGCCCGCTGGCAGGCGGACGAGGACTTCGGCCTGGGTGCACCCGAATCGGTGCAGCCGCCCACAGGCTGGACGGTGGCAGGCAATGCCGGCGCGCCCTATGGCGACCGGCTGGCGCCCACCGCGCCACACGTCACGGCCCTGCCCACCGCCACGGCCCTGCTGCGCCTGGCGCCCGCCCTGATGGCGGCGGGCCATGCCGTGGCAGCGGGCGATGCCCTGCCGCGCTACATCCGCGATAAAGTGGCGCAAACCACCGCCGAACGTGCCGCGCTGCGCACCGCCCAGGCGGCGGCCACTCCCTGAGATGTGGTGAATGAATCCCCCATGAGCGCACTGCCCACTTCTTCTGCATTGCCGCCCGGCGCCAGCCCCGCCCGCCCCGAGGCGCGCTTCGAGACACTGACCCTGGCCCGGCTGGATGCCGTGCTGGCGGTGGAGCAGCGCGCCTATTCGCACCCCTGGACCCGTGGCAACTTCACCGACGCGCTGGCGTCTGGCTACGAGGCGCAGCTGCTGATGGCGGACGACCACCTGCTGGGCTACTTTGTGGCCATGCTGGGGGTGGATGAAGTGCACCTGCTCAACATCACCGTCACCCCCGAATACCAGCGCCAGGGCTGGGCCCGCGTGCTGCTGGACGCCCTGGCCCTGTGGTCACGCGGGCGCGGGGCACAATGGCTGTGGCTGGAGGTGCGGGCGAGCAACCTGCGCGCCCAGCAGATTTACCAGACCCATGGATTCCGCCGCGTGGGCGACCGCAAGCGCTACTACCCCGCCGCGCACGGGCAACGCGAAGACGCCGTGGTCATGAGCCTGGCGCTCTGACCCCACGCCGCACCCCGACCCTGCTGAACCACCGATGGCCTGTTTTCTTTCTGTATGAGCCTCCACCTCGATGCGCGACAGCGCGCCATGCTGCAAGAAATGGGCGTCACCGTGTGGGCCCCCTCACCCGCCCAGGAGGCCACGGCGCAGCCCCCGGCAAGCGCTCCTTCCGCCCCTGCGGCCGTGGCGGCACCTGCCGTCGCGCCGCCGCGCGCACAACCCCAGGCGCCCTCTCCCGCGCCGTCCCCCGCGCCTGCCGAACGTCACCCAGCGCCCCAGGCCCACACCACCAGCCGCAGCGCACCGCCCGCTCCTGCACCGGCCACCACAGGCACGGCCACGCCCGCCCTGCGCCTGCACCCGGCACAGGCGCTCTACCCCACCGCCGACCCGGCGCAGACACCTGCGGGATTGGGCCGGGGCTGGCTCATCGTGGCCGAGAGCATGACGCCCGCCGAGCCCCTGGGTGGCGATGCGGGCCGCCTGCTCGACAACATGCTGCGGGCCATGCAATTGCACCGGCACCCGCGCGTGTTCATGGCGGCGCTGGAACGGTCTGCGCCCGGCACGGAAGCCAGCGCCGATATCCCGGCCACCCTTGCCGACACCGTGGCCCACCTGCAGCCCGCCATGGTGCTGGTGCTGGGCCATGTGGCGGCACGCGCGGCGCTGGGCCGCACCGAGCCCCTGGGCCGCCTGCGCGCAGGTCCGCATGTGCTGGCCGGGTGCCCGGCGGTGGTGACCTACGACCCCGCCTTTTTGCTGCGCTCGCAGGACAACAAGGCCGCCGCCTGGGCCGACCTGTGCCGGGCGCTGGCCATGGTGCGCAGTGCCGAGGCCGAGGGCTGAGAGCCTGTTGGCAGGGCCCCAGCCCCCTTCCATGCCCCCCGCCGGACCGGCGAGATCATCGCCCGGTGCCATAATCCGCCGCTTGCCTAATTTTTACGGAGACAGCTCCTTGGAAACCTACCCGAGTTGGTAGCTTTCAGCTCCCGGCGCATTTGACTGCTGTGGGGTTGAAAGCACCCCTACCCCCACACCGCAGACGCCAAAAAACAAGGGAGTGAGCCCATGCTCAACATCTTTACGCTCGCCAATGGCCGGCTGTTCCAGGAAGAAATCGAGTCCCTGGAAGAGCTGACCAAGTTCCAGCCGATCTGGGTGGACCTGGAAGCCCCCACGCTCGAAGAGAAGCGTTGGATCAAGCAGCACTACGGCCTGTCCATCCCCGAGGATGCGATGGACGAGGACATCGAGGAATCCGCCCGCTTCTACGAGGAAGACAACGGCGAGCTGCACATCCGCAGCGACTTCTTGATCGATGACGACGAAGACCCCCGTTCGGTGCGCGTGGCCTTCATCCTGAACCAGCACAACACCAACCTGAAAAGCCGGGGCGTGCTGTTCTCCATCCACGATGAAGACGTGCCCGTGTTCCGCCTGCTGCGCATGCGCGCGCGCCGCGCGCCCGGCCTCATCGAAGATGCCAAGGAAGTGCTGCTCAAGCTGTTCGACGCCGACGCCGAATATTCGGCCGACACGCTGGAGAACATCTACGACGAGCTGGAGGCCGTGAGCAAACAGGTGCTGGCGGGCGACGTGACCGACACCCGCGCCGGCGAGGTGCTGGCCGCCATCGCGCGCCAGGAAGACTTGAACGGCCGCATCCGCCGCAACGTGATGGACACCCGCCGCGCCGTGAGCTTCATGATGCGCTCCAAGATGCTCAACTCCGAGCAGTTCGAGGAAGCCCGCCAGATCCTGCGCGACATCGAGTCGCTGGACAACCACACAGCGTTCCTGTTCGACAAGATCAACTTCTTGATGGACGCCACGGTCGGTTTCATCAACATCAACCAGAACAAGATCATCAAGATCTTCTCGGTGGCCAGCGTTGCCTTGCTGCCGCCCACGCTGATCGCCAGCGTGTACGGCATGAACTTCAAGTTCATGCCCGAACTGGACTGGTCGCTGGGCTACCCGTATGCGCTGGGCCTGATGCTGGCCAGCGCGCTCGGGCCCATGTGGTACTTCCGCAAACGGGGCTGGCTGAAGTAGCCCCCCTGTGGCGCTGCGCGCCTTCCCCCCGAGGGGAGACGCCTCCAGCGGCCCGGCAAAGCCGGTTCCGCGGTGGCGCTGGTAGAGCGTTGCGCCGGTTTAGAGCATTGTGGCAAATGGCATGCGTCGGAGTCCTCTTTAGAGGAGCAATCTGCCGCAAGCGCTAGTGCAAAAAGCCTTAGCCGCTATCAATTTCATAGTTTTTGTAAAAACGACAGCACCATGTGCTCGGCGTACCGACTGGCCACGGTCTGCACGAATTGGGCGAAGTCGCCGTGGGCGTCGTCGTCGGCGCGGTCGGAGATGGTGCGCACCGCGGCAAAGGGCAGGCTGTAGTCATGGCACACCTGGGCGACGGCGGCACCCTCCATCTCCACGGCCAGCACATCGTGCCCGGCCGCGCGCAGGGCGGTGCACAGGCGCTCGGACTCTTGTGCGGTGGCCACAAAACGATCGCCGCTGGCCACCAGGCCCTGGTGCGCCTGGTGGGCACCCCCATGGATATTTTTCAAGCCCCAGAGGCTGCTTGCGCCAGTGACGCATAGGTTGGCAGCTTCCAAAAGCATAGCAGTCAGTACCGGATCGCACGCCAGGCGGGTGCGTGCGTATCCCGGCAGCTCCCACCGAGGGAACAGCGGCGAGGCATCCATGTCGTGCTGCACATAGTCTTGCGCCACCACCACATCGCCCCGGTACACCCCATCGCCGACACCACCCGCGACGCCCGTGAAGACGATGCGCGCCACCCCAAAATGTTCGATCAAGGCTGTGGCCGTGGTGGCAGCAGCCACCTTGCCGATGCCCGACAGCGCCAGCACCACCGGGCGGTCGTGCAGCTCTCCGCGCCAGAACGCGCGGCCAGCGTGCATCAGCCGCTGCGGGTGCGCCAGCTGTTGCACCAGCGAGCTCTGTTCTTCGGGCAGCGCACTCAGGATGGCAGTGCTCATGCAAAGGTCCTTGGGGTCATGTCATGGGGCCACAAAACACCCGCGCCACCCTGGGCAGCGCGGTCGCAAAAAAGGCGGCCGAAGCCGCCTGGGGATTGTGACGTGCCAGCAGGCCGCGTCACTTCTTGTCGCGCAGTTCGCGGCGCAGGATTTTGCCCACCGGGGTCTTGGGCAGCTCGGTGCGGAACTCGATCACCTTGGGCTGCTTGTAACCCGTGAGCTCGTGGCGGCAGAACTCCTTGACCTGCGCTTCGGTGAGCGCCGGGTCCTTCTTCACGATCACGAGCTTCACGGCTTCGCCCGTCTTTTCGTCGGGCACGCCCACCACGGCGCATTCGAGCACGCCAGGGCAGTTGGCCACCACTTCTTCGACCTCGTTGGGGTACACGTTGAAGCCGCTGACCAGCACCATGTCCTTCTTGCGGTCCACGATCTTGAAGAAGCCGCGCGCATCCATCACGCCGATGTCGCCCGACTTGAAGTAGCCGTCTTCGGTCATGACCTTGGCGGTTTCATCGGGGCGCTGCCAGTAGCCGGCCATCACCTGAGGGCCCTTGATGGCGATTTCGCCCGGCTCGCCCAGCGTGGTGACCTCGCGGCCCTCATCGTCCAGCAGCTTCATGGAGGTGCTGGGCAGCGGCACGCCGATGGTGCCGGTGTATTCGGTGCTGGTAGTGGGGTTGCAGCTGGCCGAAGGGCTGGTCTCCGACAGGCCATACCCTTCGCAGATGGGGCAACCCGTCTTTTCGAGCCAGAGCTTGGCCACAGCGCCCTGCACCGCCATGCCGCCGCCCACCGAGACCTTGAGGTTCTTCCAGTTGACGGTGTTGAAATCGGGGTGGTTGGCCAGGCCGTTGAACAGCGTGTTGACCGCCGGGAAGCTGTGGAAGGTGTGCTTGGACAGCTCCTTGAGCACCGCAGGCAGGTCGCGCGGGTTGGGGATCAGGATGGTCTTGCCGCCCGTGCGCATGCTCAGCATCATGTTCACCGTGAACGCGAAGATGTGGTACAGCGGCAGCGCGCAGATGCTGGTGGGCTGCTCGCCCGCCGGCACCTTCTTCATCACGGGCTCGTTCCAGGCCTCGGACTGCAGCACGTTGGCGATCACGTTGCGGTGCAACAGCACCGCGCCCTTGCTCACCCCCGTGGTGCCGCCGGTGTACTGCAGCAGCGCGATGTCGTCCGGCTTGATGTCGGGCTTCTTGAGGGTGCCGCGCGTGCCCTGGGCCACGGCGTCATTGAAGCGCACCGCACCCGGCAGGTTGTAGGCGGGCACCATCTTCTTGACGTT
This sequence comes from Acidovorax delafieldii, assembly GCF_007993815.1. GTDB lineage: Bacteria > Pseudomonadota > Gammaproteobacteria > Burkholderiales > Burkholderiaceae_C > Acidovorax > Acidovorax delafieldii. The sequence goes on along the minus strand of NZ_VJWE01000011.1, from coordinate 1,414,473 downwards.
GCGCACCACGTAGTTGACCAAGGTCCCTTTGAGCAGACCGAGCTGGTCGCCCATGGCGCACAGCACCACGTGCTTGACGGGCGTGTGCGCGATGCACTGCTCCAGCGTGGTGGCAAAGTTCTCGATGATGACGATGGCCTTGGCGCCCGAATCCTTGAGCTGGTGCTCCAGCTCGCGCGGCGTGTACAGCGGGTTCACGTTGACGACCACGAACCCGGCACGCAGCACGGCCGCCACGGTCACAGGGTACTGGGGCACGTTGGGCATCATGATGGCCACGCGGTCGCCCTTGACCAGCCCCAGGCCCTGCAGGTAGGCAGCAAACGCACTGGAGAGCGAATCGGTCTGGGCGTAGGTCACGTCCTTGCCCATGAAGCTGTAGGCCACGCGGTTGGCGTACTTCTTGAACGCCTCGTCCATGAGCGCCACAAGGGAGCTGTACTGCGTGGTGTCGATGTCTGCGGGAACACCTTGTGGATAGGCGGCCAGCCACGGGCGGTCGGTCATTGGGATTGTCTCCTGGTAGGTTTTATGGGGGTCCTGCAAGCACGTCGATGTTTTTCAGCACGATCGTGCTTTTATTGTGGAGGAATTATGCCCGTCAGCTCTTGAGCGCGGTCAGTACCTCATCCAGCATTTTCTTGGCATCGCCAAACAGCATGCGGTTGTTGTCCTTGTAGAACAAGGGGTTGTCCACTCCGGCATAGCCCGAGGCCATCGAGCGCTTCATCACGATGGAGGTCTTGGCCTTCCACACTTCGAGCACCGGCATGCCAGCGATGGGGCTGGACGGATCGTCCAGCGCGCTGGGGTTCACGATGTCGTTGGCGCCAATGACCATGGCCACGTCGGCATCGGGGAAGTCCTCGTTGATCTCGTCCATCTCCATCACGATGTCGTAGGGCACCTTGGCCTCGGCCAGCAGCACGTTCATGTGGCCGGGCATGCGGCCTGCCACGGGGTGGATGGCAAAGCGCACATCCACGCCCTTCTCGCGCAAGGTCTTGGTGATCTCGTACACCGTGTGCTGCGCCTGGGCTACGGCCATGCCGTAACCGGGCACGATGATGACGCTCTTGGCGTCGCGCAGCAGCTCGGCCGTCTCAGCGGAGCTGACGGGTACGGCCTCGCCCTGAGGCTCGGCAGCTTCGCCCTTTTTGGCGGGCGTGCCCGCGCCCGAACCAAAGCCCCCCGCAATCACGCTGATGAAATTGCGGTTCATCGCATTGCACATGATGTAGGACAGGATGGCGCCCGAAGAACCCACGAGCGCGCCGGTCACGATGAGCAGGTCGTTGGACAGCATGAAGCCCGTGGCCGCCGCCGCCCAGCCCGAGTAGCTGTTGAGCATGGACACCACCACCGGCATGTCGGCACCACCAATGGCCATGACCATGTGGATACCGAACAGCAGCGCAATCACCGTCATCACCATGAGCGGCACCATGCCTTGCTCGACGGTCTCGGCGCGCAGGAACTCGCGGCCGAACCAGATCACGATCAGCAGCGCAGCCAGGTTGAGCCAGTGGCGGCCAGGCAGCAGCAGCGGCTTGCCGCCGATCTTGCCGTTGAGCTTGCCAAAGGCAATCAGCGAGCCGCTGAAGGTGACGGCACCAATCAGGATGCCCACATAAATCTCCACCTCGTGGATGATCTTCTCGGCACCCTGCAGCTGAATCGAGGTATCGACATAGCTGGCAAACCCCACCAGGCAAGCCGCAAGGCCCACCAGGCTGTGCATGAGCGCGACCAGTTCGGGCATCTGGGTCATCTTGACGACCTTGGCCGCATACAGGCCGATGCCGCCGCCAATGACCAGAGCGCCGACGATCCAGGCCACACCTGCAGGGCTCACGCGCGGGCCGAACACCGTGGCCAGCACGGCCAGCGCCATGCCGACCATGCCGAACAGGTTGCCCCGGCGCGAGGTTTCAGGGTTGGAGAGCCCACCCAGGCTCAGGATGAACAAAATGGCCGCGCCCAGGTAGGCCACGGTAGCGAGACTTTGGGACATGTTCTGTGCTCCTCGTTGTTCTTGTCGTTATCGGATTACTTGCGGAACATGGCGAGCATGCGGCGCGTGACCGCAAAGCCGCCGAACATGTTGATGGCCGTGAGCACCAAGGCCGCAAAGGCCAGCCACAGGATCAGACCGTCCGGGCGCCCGTTGATGCCCGCATCGGGCGGCGCAATCTGCACCAGCGCGCCGATGGCGATGATGCTGGAGATGGCGTTGGTCACGCTCATCAGCGGCGTGTGCAGCGCGGGTGTAACGTTCCACACCACCATGTAGCCGATGAAGCAGGCCAGCACGAACACCGTGAAGTGCCCCAGGAAGGCCACGGGCGCGTAGGCACCGATGGCCCAGAACAGCACAGCCAGCACGGAAAAAACGATGGTCAGCGTCTTGGCGGACATGGGTGCGCCTGTGCCGTGGCTCGATTTCTTCTCGGCCACCGGGGCTGCCGCCTTGGGCGCGGGTGCCGGCGCCTGCTTGAGCGGCGGCGCAGGCCAGGTGATCGAGCCTTCCTTGACCACAGTGAGGCCGCGGATCGCGTCGTCCTCCATGTTGACCACGGCCACGCCGTCCTTGGCCTTGCACAGCTCTTCCGTCAGGCGCAACAGGTTGGTGGCATACAGCGTGGACGACTGCTTGGCCAGGCGCGAGGCCAGGTCGGTGTAGCCGACGATGGTCACACCATGGCGCACCACGGCCTGGCCGGGCACGGTCAGCTCGCAGTTGCCACCTTGCTCGGCGGCCATGTCCACGATCACGCTGCCGGGCTTCATGCTCTGCACCATTTCAGCGGTGATGAGCTTGGGGGCAGGTTTACCCGGAATCAGTGCGGTGGTGATGATGATGTCAACGTCCCTGGCCTGCTCCGCATACATCTTGCGCTGTGCGGCCTGGAAGCCCTCGCTCATGACCTTGGCGTAGCCGCCGCCGCCCGAGCCTTCTTCCTCGTAGTCCACTTTGACGAACTCACCACCCAGCGACTTGACCTGGTCGGCCACCTCGGCGCGCGTGTCGTTGGCGCGCACGATGGCGCCCAGGTTGGCTGCCGTGCCGATGGCAGCAAGCCCCGCCACGCCAGCGCCTGCGATGAAGACCTTGGCCGGCGGCACCTTGCCCGCGGCAGTGATCTGGCCGTTGAAAAAGCGGCCGAAGGCATTGGCCGCCTCAATGACAGCGCGGTAGCCACTGACGCCTGCGGTGGAAGTGAGCGCGTCCATCTTCTGGGCGCGCGACAGTGTGCGCGGCAGGCAGTCGATGGCCAGCACCGTGGCCTTGCGGGCCGCCAGCTGCTGCATCAGTTCAGGGTTCTGGGCGGGCCAGATGAAGTCGATGAGCGTCGTGCCCTCGCGCATCAGCGCCACTTCATCGCTGCTGGGCGGGCGGACCTTGAAGACGATATCGGATGCAGCCCACAGCGAGGCAGCGTCGCCCACGATCTCGGCGCCCGCAGCGCGGTAGGCATCGTCACTGAAGTTGGCGGCATCCCCAGCCCCAGACTCCACCGCGACAGTGAAGCCCAGCTTGATCAGCTTCTCCACCACATCGGGCACGGTGGCCACGCGCTTTTCACCGGGAAAGGTTTCCCTTGGCACGCCGATACGCTGCGGCTGCGGGACGGGGCTTGTCTGCATCAGAGGTCTCCTCGAGTTTCGTAATCGTTATGCAAGGCCGCCAGGCAGGGGAGGACTGGCGCGCTAGGGTTTGGATGTGGGCGCAGGGAACGGGAAGGGCGGAATGGCCAGGTGGCCGTCCACCATGCCGGAGCTCAGGCGCACGGCCTGGGCCAGGTCATAGGCCCACTGCTGTGCGGGCCGGCCCGCCACCAGGAATTCTTCGTTATTGCGCGGACGGGAGCTCAACAACCGCTGATCGACCAGGGCATCCACCACCACCCATACACCCGCTTCAGTGACGTAACCATAGGCAACATGCGAATAGGGTGCTTTCAACGCGATCTGGCGGCTGGCCATCCATTGAACGAGGTCGGGCCGGTTCTTTTCAAGCCACTTGGGGCTGCTCGCCCAAAGCTTGAAGCGCAGGCAATCGGCCCGCACAGGGCTGCCATCGGCAGAATCCTTCACCATGACGTCCTGTTGTGCCGGGCAATACCCCACCCCTTGCGGAGACCCACGCAGGTCGCTGGTGCGGTTGGTCTGCACGCGCAGCGCAGCCAGCCATTCGCCTTGCGCACCACGCAGCCCCACGTCACGTGTTTGAAGTGAGGTACGGCCTCCGGAACCCGCAACGGCTTCCTCCGAAGTGCCCAGGTCCTGCCAGGCCCCCGGCGGCAGTACAAGGCGGGCACGCCCGACTGGATATTCGGACTTGGGAGGAACGGTCAGGGGCGCGCACGCCACCGTGAACACCGTCACAGCCAACACAGGCAACAGCCGCCGGAACTTTGAAATGGTCAGAGTCATAGAGAAAGGTTCATACGAATTCGCCTTCAATCATCCCACGGCACCCAAGTCCGTCCCTCGACGGCTTCTGCCATGCAACAACCAGCTCGGTGTAGCTGGTGAAAAATGTGTTGAAAGCGCCCTGGTATCGGACACTTCTTGCGGCGCTGCCGGTGGGCAAGCTGACCGCGAGCTTACATGAAGAAAATCTTGTCGCTGTCGCCTTTGTCTGCAGTAGAGGGAACTCCCCAGTCTCCCTCCGGAAACAGGCAAAAAAAAGCCTGGCAGCACAAAGCAGCCAGGCTGGGCAGCGGCCCCGCAGGGCCTGGTGCCAACGATCAGTTCACCACTTGCGCCAGCGCACCCGAGGCGTACTGGGCCGCCACAGCCTGCAGGCTCAGGCCCTTGATCTTGCTGCCCTGGCCTTCGCAGCCGAACTCCAGGTAGCGCTGCTTGCAGACCTGCTTGGCCGCTTCGCGGGCGGGCTTGAGCCATTCGCGGGCGTCGAACTTGTCGGGGTTCTCAAACAGGAACTTGCGCACCGCGCCCGTCATGGCCAGGCGAATGTCGGTGTCGATGTTGATCTTGCGCACGCCGTGCTTGATGGCTTCCTGGATTTCCTCGACGGGCACGCCGTAGGTTTCCTTCATCTTGCCGCCGTACTGGTTGATGATGGCCAGCAGTTCGGCAGGCACCGACGAGGAGCCATGCATCACCAGGTGGGTGTTGGGGATGCGCTGGTGGATTTCCTTCACGCGGCTGATGGCCAGGATGTCGCCCGTGGGCTTGCGGCTGAACTTGTAGGCGCCATGGCTGGTGCCGATGGCGATGGCCAGGGCGTCCAGCTGGGTGGCCTTCACAAACACGGCGGCTTCTTCGGGATCGGTCAGCATCTGGCTGTGGTCGAGCTTGCCGACGGCACCAATGCCGTCTTCTTCGCCCGCGTCCCCGGTTTCGAGGTTGCCCAGGCAGCCCAGTTCGCCTTCGACCGTAACGCCCACCTTGTGCGCCATGTCCACCACCTTGCGCGTCACTTCAACGTTGTAGTCGAAGGACGAAGGGGTCTTGCCGTCTTCCATCAGCGAGCCGTCCATCATCACCGAGCCAAAGCCCAGGTCGATGGCACCCTGGCAAATCTTGGGCGAGGTGCCGTGGTCCTGGTGCATCACCAGCGGGATGTGGGGGAAGGCCTCGACCGCCGCCTGGATCAGGTGCTTGATGAAGGGCTCGCCCGCGTACTTGCGTGCGCCAGCGCTGGCCTGCAGGATGACGGGAGCGCCCACTTCGTCCGCAGCAGCCATCACGGCTTGCACCTGCTCCAGGTTGTTGACGTTGAAGGCAGGGATGCCATAGCTGTTGGCAGCGGCATGGTCGAGCAGTTCGCGCATCGAAACGAGGGGCATGGTCGTGGGGTCCGTGGTGGGTTGAAGAAGGAGGGCGCGAGGCGCTGTAGCACCTGGCAACGCGGCGGTAACCGCTTGGTAACTCGTAATTTTAACCGGGGGCCGATACGGGCGGCGATGGCAAATCCAACCGGTAGCAGGTGGTAAACGGCGCCGGTGCAGGTGCTGCGCCAAAGTGCCCCCCATGGATGTCCGCCACCCGGCGCAGGATTTCATGCCCCAGATGCAGGCTGTCCACCGGCACCGCTGCTGTGCGACCCGCCGCGCTCCCCACCTGGTGGCGTGCCCCGTCGTCACACACCTGCAGCCACGCGCCAACAGCTTCGGCGGAGCCCAGCTGGACCGCAATCTGCGTGCCTTCGGGCGTGTGCTTGAGCGCGTTTTCCACCAGATTACGCACTGCGATGTCCAGCAACACCGCATGGCCGGGCACGGTGAGCGCGGGCGGGGCCGACAGGGCCAGGTCGTCGCCGCGTTTCCACGCCGCCTGGGCATAGTCGGCGCACACCGACCGCGCCAGTGCGCTCAGGTCCACGGGCGCCTTGGCTTCGTGCAGCTCGGCCCGGCTGGCGCGGGCCAGGGCCAGCAGCTGGTTGAGAACGTGACCCGCACGCAGAGCATCCTGGCCGATGCGCGCCAGCGACTGGGCCCGGGCCTCTTCCGTCAGCTCCCCCGCGAGGGCGCTGGCCTGCAGCGCGATGGAGGACAGCGGGGTGCGCAATTCGTGGGCCACCTCATTGGCCAGGCGGCGCTCGCGCACCATGGCGACCTGCTGGCGGTCCAGCAAGGTGTTGATCGATGCCACGACCGACTCGAACTCGTTCCAGGCATGGCGCGAGGCCAGGCGCTGGGCATTGGTGGGATCCAGCGCCGCCACGTCGGCCGACAGCGCATACAACGGCCGCAAGCCCCGCCACAGCGCGAGCCCCAGGGCCAGAGACACCACAGGCAGCAACCACAGACCAGGCTCGATGAGCTGTCCGGCAATGTCATCCGCCAGCTCGTCCCGCTCGCGCAGCTCCAGCATCACCATGATCTTGCGGGTGCGCTCCGCATCCCATTGCGAGAAGCTGCGCCAGGCCACCTTGTCCAGGCCCAGCGTGAGGTCGGCAAACCCCTCGGCATCGCTGAAAGGCGGCTCGGGCACCGAACCCGTGAGGGATAGCACCCGCCCCTGCGCATCCCACTGCACCACGCTGATGGTCTGCTGGTAATCGTGCGATTTGAGCCAGGGCGTGGGGGTGCGCTCGGTACGCTGCGGGCCTTGCATCGCCTCGGTGGCCCGCAGGTTGAGCAGCAGCGCGGCCACGCTGGCCAGGTGCCCGTCGGTCAGCTCGTCGGCCTCGTGCACACCGGTCTGGTAGCCAATGAAGACGAAGCTGCCCCAGACAATGGCCAGTGCCCCCAGCGACCATAGCAACAGTTGCCGGGTCAGCGATGGGCGACGCGCTGGCGCCGGGCGAGGAGCGGTGGGTGCGTTCACGCCGGTTTCTCCTGCGGCATGAAATAACCCACCCCGCGCATGGTCTGGATACAGGCACTGCCCAGCTTGCGGCGCAGGTGGTGGATGTGGACCTCGACCGCATTGCTCTCCACAGCGGCATCCCAGCTGTACAGGCGTTCCTCGATCTGCTGGCGCGACAGCACCCGGCCCCGCGCCTCCAGCAGCACCAACAACACGGAAAACTCGCGCGGAGACATTTCCACGGGTTTGCCTTGCTGGCGCACCGTGCGGGTCGCTGGATCCAGCTCGATATCGCCCAGACGGATGGTGGGCGACGTCCGTCCCGCCGCGCGCCGCAGTAGCGCCCGCAAACGCGCGTCCAACTCATCCACATCAAAGGGTTTGGTCAAGTAGTCATCTGCGCCCTGGTCCAGCCCAGCGATGCGCTGGTGCACCTGGTCACGCGCCGTGACGATGAGGACCGGCGTAGCGGGGTCCGGCAGAGCTGCCGATGCAGCCCCGGTGGCGGGCGGGCTCAGGCGCAGACGCCGTAGCAGTTCGCTACCGTCACCGTCCACCAACCCCAGGTCCAGCAGCACAGCGTCAAAACGCTCGGCGCGCAGGGCACTCCAGGCACTGGCGACGCCGTCACTGACATCCACCGCATAGCCGCGTTGCTGCAGATTGCTGCGCAGGCCACTGGCTATGCCCGCATCGTCTTCGACCACGAGTATTCGCATGCAGGCATTGTCGCAGCCCATCGGACAGGGGCGGGACAAGGGCGGCACCGGCTTTAAGACGGCGTTAAGTACGCCCGCCTATCTTCCGGCACATGCAGCCTTCGCCCGTCGCGCCGTCCACCGCGCCCATCACACCCCACGCCCCCTCTCACCGCCACACGCTGCTTTTCTGGACCCTGGGCGCTCTGGCCTGTGTGGTGGCCTGGGATGCCGCAGGGCAGGACTTGGCGTTTGCGCAGGTGTTTGGATCGTCCAACGGGTTTCCGATGCGGGACCAGTGGTTTTTCGTACAGGTGCTGCATGAAGGCGCCCGCCGTCTGGGCTGGCTGCTGGTGCTCCTGCTGGCGCTGAGCGTGTGGTGGCCACGCGGCTTTCTGCGCAAGCTGGACGCCAGCGAGCGCCTGCAGATGGCCGTGAGCGCCCTGCTCTCGCTGGCCGTGGTCAGCATCACCAAGAACCTCAGCGCCACCAGTTGCCCGTGGGACCTCGCACAATTTGGCGGCGTGGCGCGCCATGTGTCGCACTGGGCGCTGGGTGTGCTCGATGGCGGTAGCGGTCGCTGTTTTCCGGCGGGCCATGCGTCGGCGGGATTCGCCTTTTTGGGAGGCTACTTCGCATTGCGCCACAAGCTACCGTCGGCCGCACGCTGGTGGTTGGCGGGTGCGTTGCTGGCGGGGTTCGTCTTGGGTGCGGCCCAGCAGGTACGGGGCGCCCATTTCATGAGCCACACACTGTGGACGGGCTGGCTGTGCTGGGTCACCGGCTGGCTTTGCGACCTGGCGGCCACGGCTCTGCGTCCACGCTTCCCGCATTTCGCCAGCACCACCACGCCACCGGACAGCTCCCATGCTTGAACTCGATCTGGCCCTGTTTCAGGCCCTCAATGCCGACGCCGCGACCTTGCCTGCCGTGGTGGCGGTGGCACGGTGGGTGTCACAGCAACTACCCACCGCCATGGGCGGCCTGCTGCTCGGCAGCTTTGTGCTGGGCAACGCAGCGCAGCGGCGCGCCCTGGTGCTGGCGCTCGCGTCCATGGCCCTGGCGTGGGTAGGAGTACAGCTGTTGCGACTGGCGGTGCCGGCGCCGCGGCCTGCGCAGCTGGGCATTGGCGTCCAGTGGATCGAGCACGCAGCGCGCGCAGGCTTTCCCAGCATGCATGTGGCAGGCGCCGCCGCGCTGGCGGCGAGTCTTGCCCTGCGGCCGGTTCGCGGGCTGACCTGGCTGGCCGCGGCGGTCACAGCCGCCATGGTCTGGAGCCGCGTCTGCCTGGGAGTGCACTTCCCGTCTGATGTGCTGGCGGGCCTGGTCACCGGGGGGCTGGCAGCGGCGGCCATCCACGCACTGGCCGCGCGCGCACCGCGCTGGCAAGCAGCCCTGGAGCACAAGTCGCCACAAGGCAACGCGCACTGACCGCCGCCCAGCGCCGCCGGACTCCCGCCCGGGACGCTGACCCGCAGCGGTGAGGGAGCAACCCTTCGATCGGTCAGCTGGCCACGCAGATCTTCAGCATGTTCGTGCCGCCGGGTGCGCCCATGGGCTCACCGCAGGTGATGGCGTACACATCCCCCTTTTGCACGATGTTGCGGCTCTTGAGGTGGCGCTCGGCCTGATCCAGCGCAGTGTCGCGGTCAGCACTGGTGTCCATCAGCAAAGGGCGCACGTTGCGGTACATGGCCATCTTGCGTTGCGTGGCCACCTTGGGGGTGAGCGCATAGATGGGGATGCGGATGCTGTGCCGGCTCATCCACAAGGCAGTAGCGCCACTGTCGGTCATGGCGACGATGGCCTTGGCGCCCAGGTGGTGGGCGGTGAACAGCGCGCCCATGGCGATGGACTGGTCGATGCGGCCAAAGGTCTGGCCGGTGAAGTCGGCATCGAGCTGGTGGTCTTCCGCCGCTTCGGCCGCGGCGCAGATGGTGGCCATCTCTTCCACGGTCTCGAGCGGGTAGCGGCCTGCGGCCGTCTCGGCACTCAGCATCACGGCGTCGGTGCCATCCAGCACGGCGTTGGCCACGTCACTCACCTCGGCGCGCGTGGGCACGGGATTGGTGATCATGCTTTCCATCATCTGCGTGGCGGTGATCACGACCTTGTCCAGCTCGCGCGCCATGCGAATCATCTTCTTTTGCAGCGCGGGCACGGCCGCGTTACCCACTTCCACGGCCAGGTCGCCACGCGCCACCATGATGCCGTCGGAGACACGCAGGATGGCCTCCAGGTGCGGGATGGCCTCGGCGCGCTCGATCTTGGCGATCAGGCCTGGCTTGTGGCGGTACTCGGAAGCAGCCACATTGCACAGCTGGCGCGCCATTTCCATGTCGGTCGCGTTCTTGGGAAAGCTCACGGCCACGTAGTCGGCCTGAAAGCTCATCGCCGTGCGGATGTCTTCCATGTCCTTGGCTGTCAAGGCCGGTGCCGTGAGTCCGCCGCCCTTCTTGTTGATGCCCTTGTTGTTCGACAGCTCGCCGCCCACCTTGACGGTGGTGTGTACTTCTTCGCCCCGCACCGCATCCACGGTGAGCACGATCAGGCCATCGTTGAGCAGCAACAGGTCGCCCGCCTTCACGTCGCGCGGCAGCTCCTTGTAGTCCAGCCCCACGCCTTCGATGTCGCCCAGCTCGGTGCGCGAGGCGTCGAGCACGAATTTGGCACCCGATTCCAGCTGCACCTTGCCTTCGGCAAACTTGCCCACACGGATCTTGGGCCCCTGCAGGTCGGCCATGATGGCCACCTCGCGGCCTGCGCGCTGGGCAGCGGCACGCACGGTGGCGGCGCGATCGATGTGGTCCTGCGCCTTGCCGTGGCTGAAGTTCAGCCGCACCACGTTCACCCCCGCTCGGATCATCGCCTCCAGCAGCGCCGGATCGCTCGATGCAGGACCCAGGGTGGCAACAATCTTGGTGGCGCGGCGGGTAGGCATGGACATGTCTCTTTTCTCTCTGTCGTTGGGGATGTAATCGAGTTTCAATTCTCACACGAAGCGGTTACATGCGAGTTACCCCGTGCAGCGGCACCGTGACTCGGCCTCTCAGAGCAGCGGAGATGACAGCAGATGCGCCAGCACATGCGCAATGACCGCGGCCTCCAGGCCGTGGCGCGCATAGAGCCAGCCCGCCACCAGACCAAAGGCCGTGTTGCCCACCAGCACGAACGCCACCACATGCACGGTCAACACCCCGGCCAGCGCCTGCGCGGCAGGCAGATGCCCCACGGCAAACAACACAGCGCTGAGCAACACCGCCGCAGCCACCAGCCCCTTGCCTGGCCGCCCCTGACCACGCTGCAGCAGGCGCCAGCCCAGCCACAGCAGCAGGGTCATCACGCCCCAGCGCACCAGCAGCTCTTCGGTGATGCCGCCATACAGCAACTTGACCGCCAATGGCATGGCACTGGCAGGATCGGAGGGCTGCAGCGCCGTGGGCGCCAGCCGAGACAGCACCCATAGCCACGCAGTGCCCGCCACCCCACCGCAGACTCCGGGCAGGAGTTGGGCCCGCAGCGCGGGCCCTGCGGGCCGGCCGGCCAGCCAGGACGACATGGCCGGCGCCTGCAGGCCCACACGAGGCGCCAGCCAGACCCCGAGCGCCACGGCCAGCGCCAGGAGCACCGCCGTCTGCAACCCGCTGAGCACCAGCACGACCCCTGGTGGCAGCGGCAGCAGGGCTGCGTTGGCCTTCAGGGTGGGCAGCAGCGCCCAGACCACCGCCACCACGCCGGGCATGCCCAGCAGCCACAGTGCACCGCCCAGCCGCCACTTGCCGGGTTGCGCCGGAGCGCGCGCCGCGCCTGCCCCCGCAGTGTTGTCCACGGCCATGGTTTTGCCCACGCTCAGGCGCGCATCAGCGCTTCGATTTCGTCGGCTTTCACCGGGACACCGCGCGTAATCAGCTCACAACCCGTCTCGGTGACGATGGCATCGTCTTCGATGCGGATGCCGATGTTGTGGAACTGCTCGGGCACGCCGTCGGCGGGGCGCACGTAGATGCCGGGCTCGATGGTCAGCACCATGCCGGGCCGCAGGATGCGGCTGGGGCGATTGGTGATCGTTTCGCCCGAGAGCGGGTCTTTGCGTTCGCTGGTCTGACCCACCTCGCCGGGCTCCACATAGCTGCCGCAGTCGTGCACATCCATGCCCAGCCAGTGGCTGGTGCGGTGCATGTAGAACTGGAAGTAGGCGCGCTTGTCGATCACGTCCTGTGCGGTGCCCACCTTGTTCTTGTCGAGCAGGCCCAGGTCCAGCATGCCCTGCGCCAGCACGGCCACCGTGGCGTCGTGCGGGTCGTTGAAGCGTGCACCTGCCTTGGTGGCCGTCACGGCCGCATCCTGGCTGGCCAGCACCAGGTCGTACAGCGCACGTTGCGGGCCCGTGAATTTTCCGTTGGCGGGGAAGGTGCGGGTGATGTCGCTGGCGTAGCTGTCCAGCTCGCAGCCCGCGTCGATCAGCACCAGCTCGCCATCGCGCACCAGTGCGGCATCGGCCCGGTAGTGCAGCACGCAGGCGTTGGCACCGGCGGCCACGATGGAGCTGTAGGCCGGGTACTGCGAGCCCGCATCGCGGAACGCATGCAGCAGTTCGGCATCCAGGTGGTATTCGCGCACATCCTCCCCGGCGCGTAGCATGCGGGCCGAGCGCTGCATGGCGCGGATGTGGGCCTGCGCGCTGATGGCGCTGGCGCGGCGCATGATGTCCTGCTCGTGGGTGTCCTTGAACAGGCGCATCTCGTCGAGCAGCGTGCACAGGTCGTTCTGTTCTGCGGGGCAGATGGCGCCATAGCGCACACGGCCGCGCACCACGTTGAGCCAGCCCTCCACCCGGGCGGCCAAGCCGCTGTGCGTGGCAAACGGGTACCAGACGCAGGCCGTGTTTTCGAGCAGGCGTGGCAGTTTGCTGTCCAGTTCGGCCATCGAATGCGCGGCATCCACACCCAAGGCCGCAGGCGCAGCGGTCGGGCCCAGGCGGTAGCCGTCCCAGATCTCACGCTCCAGGTCCTTGGGCTGACAGAACAGCGTGCTGCGGCCATCGTGCGCCAGCACTAGGCAGGCGCCAGGCTCGGTAAAGCCTGTCAGGTAGTAGAAGTAGCTGTCGTGGCGGAACAGAAAGTCGCTGTCCCGGTTGCGCGGACGCTCCAGTGCCGTAGGAATGATGGCAATGCCCCCGGGGCCCAACTGGGCAGCGAGGTGCGCGCGGCGCTGGGCATAGACAGAGGCAGGCACGGTGGTGTTCATGGCGCGTCGTGAGAATAGGAATTGAGTTCGGCCAGCCGCTCTGGCGTGCCCACATCGGTCCAGCGGCCGGTGTAGAGCTGCGCACTGACGCGGCCATTGTCCATTGCACGGCGAAGCAGCGGCGCCAGCGGGGCTTTGATGCCGCTGGGGTTTCCGGGCGGAATGTCGCACCACGGCGCTGCAAACAGCTCGGCGCGCAACAGGGCGATGGTGCTATAGGTGTAACGCGGTGCGGGGTCGTCGGCGGGCAGGTTGAGCGCCAGCCCGTCTGCCGACAAGCCAAAGTCGCCACGCGGGTTATGCGCCGGATTGGGCACCAGCCACAGGTGGGCCAAATGATCGCTGGCCTCGAAGGCCGCTACCGCTGCGCTGTCGAACACGAAATCGGGCGCAAACACATCGCCTGCGGCCAGCCAGAACACCGGGCCGAGCTGCGGCAATGCACGGGCGATACCGCCAGCGGTTTCCAGCGCGCCGCCAAAGTCCACCCCTTCGTGGGAGTATGAAATTGATAGCTGCTCAGGCATATTTTTCCAGCGCTTGGAGGCAAAAATGCTAGAAAAATACCCGCTGATCTGTTCGCCCAGCCATGCGGTGTTGATCACCGCCCGCTCCACACCTGCGTCCAGCAAAGCCTGCAGGTGCCACTGCAGCAGTGGCTGGCCCTGCACCTGCAGCAGCGGCTTGGGCATGCTGTCGGTCAGCGGGCGCATGCGCTCGCCACGGCCTGCGGCCAGAAGCAGGGCAGGCACCTGATGGCGGGCGGCACTCATGCCGCCACCCCGCTCACAGAGCCCCGCTGGAGCGCATGGCGCTCCACGGTGGTGGGGTCGAACAAGGCCAGCAGGGCTTCCATCAGCGCACGCGCCTTGGCCGAATGGTCGGCGCCGAAATTGCACACATACACATCCAGCGTCACGCCGCGCTGCTCGGGCCACGTGTGCACGCACAGGTGCGACTCGGCCAGCAACACCGTGGCAGTCACCCCGCCGGGGCCATGCTCGGTGGCAGGAAATTCATGGAACAACTGCCCCACAGGCTGGAGCCCAGCGGCGCGCACCGCTTCGGTACAGGCGCGACCCAGGGCGGTAGCGTCCAGCAGCCATGCGGAGGCGCAACGGCAGCCATGGAGATCGGCGGTGAGATGCAGTCCTTGCATGGGCCGCACTGTAGTGCATTGCCACCGGGCTTCCTGCTGGCAGCCTGCGAATTCAGGTGAGCGCAAGCCACCTCGGTAAAATGCCGGGTTTCCCCCGACTCACCCACCCTGAACTCTCCCCCCATGGCCAACACCCAGCAATCCCAACAGATGGCAAATGCGATCCGCGCATTGGCCATGGACGCCGTTCAACAAGCCAACTCCGGCCACCCCGGCGCCCCCATGGGCATGGCCGACATGGCCGTGGCGCTGTGGAGCCGCCACCTCAAGCACAACCCCACCAACCCCCAGTGGTTTGACCGCGACCGGTTTGTGCTGTCCAACGGCCACGGCTCGATGCTGCTGTACGCGCTGCTGCACCTCACGGGCTACGACCTGCCGATTGGCGAGCTGAAGAACTTCCGCCAGCTGCACAGCAAGACGCCCGGCCACCCCGAAGTGGGCTACACCGCTGGCGTCGAGACCACCACCGGCCCGCTGGGCCAGGGCATCACCAATGCCGTGGGCTTTGCGCTGGCTGAAAAGCTGCTGGCCGCCGAGTTCAACCGCGAAGGCCATGCCGTGGTGGACCACCACACCTACGCCTTCCTGGGCGATGGCTGCCTGATGGAAGGTATCAGCCACGAAGCCGTGTCTCTGGCAGGCGCCTGGAAGCTCAACAAGCTGATCGCCCTGTACGACGACAACGGCATCAGCATCGACGGCCAGGTCGCTCCCTGGTTTGCCGACAACACCCCCCTGCGTTTTGTGGCCAGCGGCTGGAACGTGATCGGCCCCATCGACGGCCACGATGCTGACAAGGTGGCCGCCGCCATCGAAGAAGCCAAGAAGCAGACCGAGCGCCCCACCCTGATCGTGTGCAAGACGCACATCGGCAAGGGCAGCCCCAACCGCGCCAACACCGCCAAGGCCCACGGCGAGCCCTTGGGCGCCGAAGAAATCGCGCTGACCCGCGAAGCCCTGGGCTGGGCCAGCGAACCCTTCGTGATCCCCGAAGACGTCTACGCCAGCTGGGACTCCAAGGCCAAGGGCCAAATCGCTGAAGCCGCCTGGAACGACCGCTTTGCCGCCTATAGCAATGCATTCCCCGAGCTGGCTGCCGAGCTGACGCGCCGCATGAACGGCGACCTGCCCGCCAACTTTGCCCAGGTGGCCGTGGACACCGTGGTGGCCGCCCATACCAAGGGCGAAACCGTGGCCAGCCGCAAGGCCAGCCAGCTGGCGCTGGAAGCCTTCACCGCCGCCCTGCCCGAACTGCTGGGCGGTAGCGCCGACCTGACCGGCTCCAACCTCACCAACACCAAGAGCACGCCCAACCTGCGCTTTGACATGCAGGGCAACGTGGTCAAGACCGAAGCCGCGAATGGCGACAAGGTCGGTGGCCGCCACATCAACTACGGTGTGCGCGAGTTCGGCATGGCCGCCATCATGAACGGCGTGGCACTGCACGGCGGCTTCATCCCCTACGGCGGCACCTTCCTCACGTTCAGCGACTACAGCCGCAACGCCATCCGCATGGCAGCGCTGATGAAGCAGCGCGTGATCCACGTGTTCACGCACGACTCCATCGGCCTGGGCGAAGACGGCCCCACGCACCAGTCCATCGAGCACGTGGCCAGCCTGCGCCTGATCCCGAACCTGGATGTGTGGCGCCCTGCCGACACGGCCGAAACCGCCGTGGCCTGGAGCGTAGCCCTGTCCAACCGCAACAAGCCCACCGTGCTGGCCCTGTCGCGCCAGAACCTGCCCTACGCGCCCAAGCGCGACCTGGGCGACATCTCGCGCGGCGCCTATGTGCTGTCAGAACCCTCCGACGTGGGCATCAAGAAGAAGCCCGTGGCCGTGATCATCGCCACCGGGTCTGAAGTACAACTAGCCCTCAAGGCCCAGCGCCTGCTGGCCGACAAGAAGATCGGCGTGCGCGTGGTCTCCATGCCCAGCACCACCACCTTTGACCGCGAAGATGCCAAGTACAAGAGCAGTGTGCTGCCTGCGGGCGTGCCGCGCGTGGCCGTGGAAATGGGCGTGACCGACGGCTGGTGGAAGTACGGCTGCGCCGCCGTGGTGGGCATCGACACCTACGGTGAATCGGCCCCCGCGCCTGTGCTGTTCAAGCACTTCGGCTTCACCGAAGAGAACGTGGCCGACGCAGTGCTGGTGGCCATCGGCGCGGCCCGTCTGAAGCCCGCCAAGAAGGCCCGTTAAAACGCCCTTTGCCCGCTGCGCACCGCTGCCAGCGGGCGCGCGGCGGCCAATTCATGATTTCGACTTTGCAACTTTGAAGAGGCTCCCTATGACGATCAAGATTGGTATCAACGGCTTCGGCCGCATCGGCCGCAACGTGCTGCGCTCGGCCATCCAGAACTTCAGCGACATCGAAGTCGTGGGCATCAACGACCTGCTGGAGCCCGAGTACCTCGCGTACATGCTGCAGTACGACTCGGTGCACGGCCGCTTCGACGGCACCGTGGCCGTGGAAGGCAACACCCTGATCGTCAACGGCAAGAAGATCCGCCTGACGCAAGAGCGCGACCCCGCCAACCTGAAGTGGAACGAAGTCGGCGCCGACGTGGTGATCGAATCCACCGGCCTGTTTCTGGACAAGGTCACCGCGCAGAAGCACCTGGACGCTGGCGCCAAAAAGGTCATCCTGTCGGCTCCGTCGAAAGACGACACCCCGATGTTCGTGTTCGGCGTGAACCACGACACGTACGCGGGCCAGGCCATCATCTCCAACGCATCGTGCACCACCAACTGCCTGGCCCCCGTGGCCAAGGTGCTGAACGACAAGTGGGGCATCAAGCGCGGCCTGATGACCACCGTGCACGCCGCCACCGCCACGCAAAAGACCGTGGACGGCCCTTCGAACAAGGACTGGCGCGGCGGCCGTGGCATTCTGGAAAACATCATCCCCTCCAGCACTGGCGCTGCCAAGGCCGTGGGCGTGGTGATCCCTGCGCTGAACAAGAAGCTGACCGGCATGTCCTTCCGCGTGCCCACCTCCGACGTGTCGGTGGTGGACCTGACGGTGGAGCTGGACAAGGCTGCCACCTACGAAGAAATCAAGGCCGAAATGAAGGCCCAGTCCGAAGGCGCCCTGAAGGGCGTACTGGGTTACACCGAAGACAAGGTGGTGGCCACCGACTTCCGTGGCGATACCCGCACGTCCATCTTTGACGCTGACGCCGGCATCGCGCTGGACGGCACCTTCGTGAAGGTCGTGAGCTGGTACGACAACGAATGGGGCTACTCGAACAAGTGCCTGGAAATGGTGCGCGTGGTCGCCAAGTAAGCTTTTTTGAGAAGTTGAAAAAGCGCTAGAAGCAACTACCCTGTTCAAGCCGGTCGCCTGCAAAGGCTGCCGGCTTTTTTTCGTCTGCGCGTTTGTGGTGGCTTGCCCCGCCTCAGAGCATGGCAGCGGCAGGTGCCTGCGGCGGCGCACTGGCAATGTGCACCGTGCAGGTAGGAAACGCAAATTCCACGCCCATGGCTTTGAACTCGCGCAGCAGCCCAAGGTTGATGGACTGCTGCAGGTCCATATAGAGGTTGTAGGCCGGGTCTTCGACGATGTAGACCACCTCATAGTCCAGCGAGTTGGTGCCCAGCGCCTTGAAATGTGCACGGTCAAAGCGCAGCTCCGGGTGTGCCTCGATGAGGTTGCGCACAACGCCTGGAATGGCCTCGGCCTGCTCGGGGGTGGTGCCATAGGCTACGCCAAAGGTGAACACGATGCGCCGCCGCTCTAGCATGCGGAAGTTGCTGATGGTCTGCTTGAGCAGGTCGGTGTTGGACATCACGATCTGCTCGCCCTGCAGACTGCGGATGCGCGTGGTCTTGAGACCAATCACCTGCACGGTGCCCGACACATTGCCCACCACGATGAAGTCGCCCACCTCGAAAGGCTTGTCCACCGCAATCGCTAGCGATGCGAACAGGTCGCCCAAAATGTTCTGTACCGCCAACGCCACGGCAATACCGCCCACCCCCAGGCTGGCGATGAAGGCCGTGATGTTCACCCCCACGTTGGACAAGATGGCCAGCAGCACCACGCTCCACAGCAGCGTGCGCAGCCCCCACGACATCAGCGTGGCCGAGGCGCTGACCTGCGTCATGCCGCTGGACGAGTGCCGCTCCACATAGCGGCGTACGCCAATGCCAATCGCGCGCATGCCCCACAGCCCCATCTGCAGCGCCACGGCGACAAACCACAGCTGGCTCAGACGGCTCTCCCAGCGGCCCGGCAGGTCGAGCAGGCTTGCGCCCACCAGCAGTGCCACAACCAGCATCAGTGTGCGGCTCGTGCCTTCCAGCACATCCACCAGGGTCAGTGCCATGCCGCTGTGTGACTGCGTGGCCCACACTTTGGCGCGGCGGGTCAGCAGGTGCAGCACCACAAGGATGGCTGCGTAGGTGGCCACAGCCGCCGCCAGGGCCACACACAGGCTCCATAGCGGCACGCCCGCAAAGGTGGTCTCCTGGACCCAGGTAAAAAAGGTGGATGGCGGCATGCAGTAACTCTCCTCTTCGTTGTGTTGCGGTGATGAAGCAGGCGTGCGCAGCGCCCGCGCAGGTGCCCGGCCATGGGACGTGGCGTACGGGTGAAGGGCACCCGCAACAACACGCTGCGTGCGCGCGCTGTCATTGATCGAGACCCGGGGGAGATGAGAGTTCCCGAACGCAACAAGCCACTCTGCTTCAAGCAAATGGAGAGCGCCTTGTTTGCAAGTGTTCGTAAGACATGCCCCACAGCAATACAGAGGCAGGGCCTACGCCTGCTTGCCGGGCGTGCCCCAACAATGCATCAACACCAGAACCCCCTGGTGGCCCGCCCGCTACGTCGGCACGGCCTACCCAACCACCTCCAGAGGAGTCCACCACACCATGCATTCATCCGCATTGATCCGTACCGCCACAGCGGCACTCGCACTGGGCGCACTGACCGCCTGTTCTTCCACCCCGGCGCCCACCGAACAGATGGCGGTCACCCGAACCACTGTCAACCGCGTGGCGGCTGCCCCGGCTGTGGCCACCAGCGCCCCCGTGCAGTTGCAACAAGCACGCGAGAAGCTGATGCAGGCCGAAAAAGCGATGGCAGAAAAGGACTATGTGGCAGCGCGCCGCCTGGCCGCTGAGGCCGAGGTAGATGCCCGTGTCGCTGAAACCCGCGCAGACGCGGCGAGCAATGCCGCCAACCTCGCCCAAGTGCAAGACGGTATCCGCGCACTGCAAGAAGAAATCAACCGCCGATCGCCCCGCTGAGCCAGCGCCAACCATGGGGCCACCGCGCCCCCTGGCTTCGCCTCAGGCACCACACCGTTGAGGCCCCGCGATTGCCCCATCCCATTTCAAGGAACACCTGACCATGCACCGCATTTTTCATCGCACCACCGCCCTGTGCACCAGCCTGATTGCCGTTGGCCTGCTGGCCGCGTGTGCAAGCACCACGCCATCGCCTGCACTGGAAGAGGCTCGCACCGCAGTGGGCACTGCGGCCGGAGACCCCACTGTGAACCAGTACGCGCAGCTCGAACTGAAGCAGGCCACCGATGCGCTCGCCCAGGCCGACCGCGTGTGGGCGGACGACCACGATACATCCGAGACCAACCACCTGGCGTACATCGCCCGTCAACGCGCCGAGATCGCCACCAACGCAGCCCGCGCACGCCAGCTCGATGCCAACATCCAACAGGCCGGCAGCGAAGCCGACCGCATCCGTCTGCAGGCCCGCACCCAAGAGGCTGACGCGGCCCGCCTGCGCGCCCAGCAAGCCCAGCAGCAGGCGATGAGCGCCGAGCAACGCGCCGCACAACAGCAGGCGCAAGCCACCGCTGCCATGGCCCAGGCCAATGCAGCACAAGACCGCGTGCGCGCACTCGAAGCGCAATTGCGCGAACTCGAAGCCCAGCAGACCGAACGCGGCTTACTGGTGACCTTGGGCGATGTGCTGTTTGCCTTCAACAAGGCCGAGCTCTCGGCCCAGGCCGGCCCGCGCCTGGACAAGCTGGCGAACTTTCTCAAACAGTTCCCGGACCGCAAGCTGCTGATCGAGGGCTACACCGACAGCGTGGGTGGCGACAGCTACAACCAGGACCTGTCAGACCGCCGCGCACAGTCCGTGCGCGATGCGTTGGTGCAGCGCGGCGTGGACAGCAGCCGCATCGCCGCACGCGGCTACGGCAAGGCTCACCCGGTGGCTGACAACGCGTCGCCCGAAGGCCGCGCCATGAACCGCCGTGTGGAGATCGTGATTGCCGATGACAAGGGCAATTTGCGAGGCCGTTGAGGCTCCACAAAAAGCCCCACCGTCAAGCCGTATTGAAACTGCAGTGAACCTGCACTGAAGCCCACAAAGACCGCGCCGCCTACGCTGCGCGGTCTTCAAACGTTTCGGTATCGACTTCGCTCGCGGCTTGTGCGTTGTAGCGATGGCCCACGACCGTGCGCTCGTTGATCAGCGCATCCAGCCGCGCCATGGTGGCGGCGTCCAGCCGCACGTTGGCAGCATCCAGGTCGTCCTGCAAATGCTCCACACTGGTGGTGCCTGGGATGGGAATGATGTGCTCGGCCTTGTGCAGCAGCCACGCGAGCGCCAGCTGGGCGGGGGTGCAACCCACATCGTGCGCAATGGCTTGGTAGCCATCGAGCAGCTTCAGATTGGCGGCATAGGCGTCGGGCGCAAAACGGGGCATGGCGCGGCGGATATCCTTGGCATCTAGCGTGCTCACATCGCGCAGATCGCCACACAGAAAGCCCCGCGCCACGGGGCTGAACGCCACAAAGGCGGCGCCCAGTTCTCGGCAGGCGTCCAGCACAGCAATCTCGGGGTTGCGCGTCCAGAGCGAATACTCGGTCTGCACCGCAGCAATGGGGTGCACCGCGTGCGCCTTGCGCAGCGTGGCGGCCGACACCTCCGACAGGCCGATGCTACGGATCTTGCCCGCACGCACCAGGTCGGCCAGTGCGCCCATGCTGTCTTCAATGGGCACCTTCTTGTCCCAGCGGTGCAGGTAGTACAGGTCGATCACGTCGGTCTGCAGACGGCGCAGGCTGTCTTCGCAGGTCTGGCGCAGCGTGGCGGGGCGGCCGTCGATCACGCGCACCAGCTTGCCGTCGCCATTCACATCCACGCCCTGCATGCCGCATTTGCTGGCCAGGGTGAAACGGCTGCGGTGCTGCTTCAGCACACGGCCCACCAGGGTTTCGTTGGCGCCAAAGCCGTACAGCGTGGCGGTGTCAAACAGCGTCACGCCCGCATCCAGCGCGGCCAGCAGCACGCGTTCGCCCTGCTCGGCAGACACCGGGGAGCCATAGGCGTGCGACAGGTTCATGCAGCCCAGGCCGATGGCCGAGACGGAGAAAGGTCCAAGGTTTCTTTGTTGCATGCCGCGAGCTTACGGCAAGCGAGGCAACCCACCGGGTGGCTCGGGCTTGGAGGCTGGGCTAAGCCTTTGCAACGGGTGGCCGCTTCGCCCACAGCTCAATGCGCTCGCCCGCAGCACAGGCGGCCACCAGCTGCGCAAACCGCGCCTCCCGGGTCGCATCACGTTTGGCGGATGTGACCCAGTGCAGCATCACCTTGCGGTAGCTGGGCGGTGTGGACTCCTGAAAGTACCGCCACGCGGCCTTGTTGCGCTGGAACGTGCGTTGCAGCGCCACCGGCAACTCGGCCACCCCCGCCTGCTCGTGCGAGTAGATGGCCGACTTGTCTGCCTTGCGGTGCGCGAAGGCGGCCAGCCCCGCAGGCGTCATGCGGTCTGCCGCCTGCAACTGCTCTACCTTGGCGATGTTGACCGCGCTCCAGATCGACGACGGCTTGCGCGGCGTGAAGCGGATCGAATACGTGTGCTCGTCAATACGCCGCCGAATGCCATCGATCCACCCAAAGCACAGCGCTTCGTCCACCGACTCCGGCCAGCCCATGCTGGGGCGGCCCGAGCCCACCTTGTGAAAACCCACCAGCAGCTCCGTCGCGCTGGCAGCGTGGCGCTCCAGCCAATCGCGGAACGCCTGCGGGGTGGCAAAGAAGGTGGGCGCGGGCTGCTGGATCATGGTGCTGCAAACGTCCTTCCGTCTTGCCTTCTTCCTACCAGCTGCAGATGCAGGTGCGCGGGTCAGGCCACCACGGCGTCATGCACTTGCTCGGCGTGTGGCCCCAGCGGCACCACGCACAGCGTCACACCATCGAGCGTGAGCACCAGCCCCAACTGCCCGCCTACCTGCACCACCCCACCCACAGTGGCGCTTGCGTGCTGGGCACGCGGTGGCACAAGCTGCATCGCCTGGGCTGCGGCATGCACCGCCCCCGCGCTGACGGGCGGCTGGCGCAGCAGCGCCCACAGTGTCTGTGGGTCTCGCGATTGCAGCGACTGCAGATACAGGCGCAGCGCTGCTGCGGTGGCGCCCTTGGGTTCATGGCTGGATTCGTCACCCTCCTGCGCCTGCCGCAGCCGCTGCAAGGCGCGGCGCAGTTGCTGGCGGCTGGCTGCTTCAGACCGACCGCTGGCCTGCGCCAGCTCGGCATGGCTAGCGTCGAACACCGCATGCAACAGCACCGCAGCGCCCTCCGCGGGCGTCACACACTCTGCCAGTCGCCGCAGCGCCAGCGTGGCCTGCTGCGCAAGAGCAGCATCGGCCTCCGCAGAAGGTGCGACCGCGCCAGCGACATCGGCGTGCACGCTCTGCACGGCTTCAGCCAGCCATTGCGCCATCCACTGGCGCCGCCGCAAACGGTCGATGGCCAGATTGCGCACCACTGTCAGCAGCCAGGCCTGGGCAGCATTGAGCGCAGGGACATTGGCCTCCAGCGCGCGCACATAGGCGTCCTGCACCGCGTCTTCAGCATCGGCCGGGCCTAGAAGGCGCGTGGCGGCGCGCACCAAGGCACTGCGGCTGGCGCCTACGAGCGCCACGGTGTGTTCGTCTTTTCGCATCGGAGCATGGTGCCACAGCCTGACTGGACGCGCACCAGGGCAAAAGATGGAGGCCCAATGCAGAGCGAGCACGCCTCGACCTCGCCACGGGATGCAGAGCTCGCGCAAAGCCGCCTCGTCCCAAACGAACTTTTCGGTCTGCAAACGATTGGCATCGGTTCCATGGAGGCCACGCCATGAGGGTGATCAACACTTTCTTCAGGCATAGCGCAGGCTATAGTGCACCTCGCTGCGGCTCCGTCGGGTGCGCTCTCCGTGCCGGAACCATAGCCCTTACTTCCTCCACCGCTCCAGTTGTCGCCGGGGCAAACAACGCCCCTTCTACCCGTTGACTGCCACAATGACGAACGTTCTCAGCGAAAAGAAGCGGGCTTCACTGGCTGCGCTGTACCACGACATGCCCATCGAGGAGCTGGAACGCCGAATCGCCGAAGGTCAACTTGCGGCACCAACGATGGCCATCGCACGGGAGGTTTTGCACTACAGGCTGGAGCATGGTGACTCGACGCCAGGGTCGGCCAGCGCCACACAGCGCGGTGGCAACCAGGGCTCGGTTGTGGGAACGGCGATGGTGCAGGTGCTAGTGGCGTGTTTGAGCTGGGTGGTCCTCCCTGGACACTTGGCCGCACTGGTCACGATGGTGGCAGTTTGCTGGGTAGTGGTCGGTCTGGGCAAGGCGTTACCTCGTGTGGGGCTGGCCGTGGGAGTTGTCTTTGCCCTGGCGCCCCTGGGTCTGTTGCTATGGGCATGGCGTACCGGGGCGCTAGTGATGCGGGGCGGTGACTACAAACCCCTGGAGGCCTTACTGACATGGGTGGGGTTAGTCATCGCGTTCGGGCTGTTTTGGTCACTCGCCAGCTTGCTCATCTTCGGCTCTCGCCACAAGGGCTCGTGGCGTGACTTGCACGACAAGCTTGAGAAGATGAGCGATGAACAGAGAGAAGCCATCACCAGGCGACGCTGAGGGGCTTGGAAACGCCGCCTGTACGTCCGATCCTGCGGCAGGAGACCTGACGTGGAGCGGCATTGGCGCCCGAGTGAATGTATTGCGGTTCTTTGAAGCAGGCGGCTGCTCAGGGCCCATTCCGGACGTCAGTCGATAGTGATCAGTACCAGCTTGCTTGGTTAACTGCCACTTCTTTGAATAGCACCCAAGGACAATTGACTGCAAAGGCCCTCAGCATTTGTTTCGCTTCGCTGCGAGATGTGTCCTTCACGTCATCGGCCCGAATCAATGCCGCTTGCAGCGCGTGATTCCACTCACTCTCGTTGCCTCTAAGGCCAACCACGAGAGCGACTATCTCTCGCGGCGTAGCGCGCTCTGGAATTGAGTAATCTGCAACGTGGTTGCGAACAAACTCCGCCAAGTGGCTCACGTAATCCGTGCCAGCCCAGGCGAGCAACTCGCCCTCCGACAACGCTGCAAGTTGATGGAACCATTCGACTTGATCATCTCGTGAGATAGGCAGGCCTGTACCGCGCTGATTCATGTGATGCTTCTAAGAGGATGGTTGAACGAAAGCTCTCGGCCGATAGTACTCACTCCAATGTCCCCAGCAGTTGCAATGCAGCCTAACCCTCTGGTCTGGGAACAACCTAGGTACCTACGCCTGACAAGGCTGGCTGAACGGGCACAACCCGCCGCAAAAAGCCACCCGCTATTCCCCCGATTCGCCTGCGGCGTCCGCGACAAGCTCCACCCGCCGTTCCATGGACAATCTCGGCATGTCTGGCGCACCTACTCTTACTTCACACCCCTCCTCGCCCCGCCCCGTCCTGATCGCTGGCGGCGGCATCGGTGGCATGGCCAATGCCCTGACCCTGCACCAGATCGGCGTGCCCTGCATCGTCTTTGAATCGGTGCCCGAGCTGCAGCCGCTGGGCGTGGGCATCAACCTGCAGCCCAACGCCGTGCGAGAACTGCACGACCTGGGGTTTGGCAACGAGGTGCTGGACACGATCGGCCTGCAGGCGCGCGAATGGGCGCTGGTGGGTCGCAACGGCAACGAGGTGTACGCCGAGCCACGCGGGCTGGACGCAGGCTACCACTGGCCCCAGTATTCGGTGCACCGGGGGCAGCTGCAGATGATGCTGTTCAACGCCGTGCGAGAGCGCCTGGGAAACGACGCTGTGCAACTGGGGCAGCGGGTGGTGGGCTACCGGCAGGAGGCGAATGGCGTCATCGCCATTGCCGAGACACGCGATGGTGAGAAGCGTGAAGTAGCCGGATCGCTGCTGATTGCCGCCGATGGCCTGCACTCGGCCGTGCGGGCGCAGATGCACCCCACGCAGCCGCCCATCCAGTGGGGCGGCGCCATCATGTGGCGCGGCACCACGCCGGGGGTGCCGGTGCGCACGGGCGCGTCGTTTGTGGGCGTGGGCTCGCTGCGGCACCGTGTGGTGTTCTACCCCATCACCCCGCCCGACCCGGCCACAGGCCTGGCCACCATCAACTGGATCGCCGAGATCACGGTCGACAACCAGGGCGGCTGGCAGCAGGGCGACTGGAACCGGCGCGTGGCACTGGAGGAGTTCATCCACCACTTCGAGGGCTGGAACTACAGCTGGCTGGACGTGCCTGCCATGCTGCGCGGCGCCAAGGACATTTTTGAGTACCCCATGATCGACCGCGACCCCGTGCCCACCTGGGTAGACGGCCGCGTGGCGCTGCTGGGCGACGCGGCGCATGTGATGTACCCCGTGGGCTCCAACGGTGCCAGCCAGGCCATCGTGGATGCGCGCGTGCTGGGGGCGCAGCTCATCGCGCACGGTGTGGGCCCGCAGGCGCTGCGTGCCTATGACGACAAGCTGTGCAAGGACATCTCTGCGCTGGTGCTGCGCAACCGGGGCTCCGGCCCGTTTGGTCTGCTGGGGCTGGTGGACGAGCGCTGCGGCGGGGTGTTCGACCACATCGACGACGTGCTGCCGCGCGAGGAACGCGAGGGCTTCATGGCCCGCTACAAGGCGGCGGCGGGCTTTGCGATCGAGACGCTGAATGCGGCGCCGCCCACCATTGCGCCGGGGCAACGCGTGGCCGCAGGCTGAACAGTCCAAAGGGTGCAGTGCGGGCCAGTGGGTCCGCCATGCAGCGCTGGCCTGGATATGCAAGCGCAGAGAAATGTCACGCCCGGCGTCTCTCGTTCGTCAAGGCAGTCCTATCACTCGCAAGGACTTGCCCCATGGACACGCCAGACACCACCACACCCGCTCCAGCCCCAACCCAAGGCGCCGAACCGCGCACGTCTTACCTGGAAGAAAAAGCCTTCAAGGCCCGCACCCTGCTGGTCTTTGGCACCATCACCGACACCCTGGCCGCCGATGTGGCGCGGCGGCTGATTGCGCTGGATGCCGAGAGCGCCGAGCCCATCGACATGCTGGTGAGCTCGCCCGGCGGGCACCTGGAGTCGGGCGACACGATCCATGACCTGGTGCGCTTCATTTCTCCGCCGGTGAACATGATTGGCACCGGCTGGGTGGGCAGCGCGGCCACGCACCTGTACCTGGCGGCACCCCGCGAGCGGCGGTTCTGCCTGCCCAACACGCGCTTTCTGATCCACCAGCCCAGCGGTGGCGCCGGCGGCCCGGCCAGTGACATCGCCATCCAGGCGCGCGAGATGGTGAAAGCGCGTGAGCGGATTGCAGCCACCATCGCTCGGCAGACCGGCAAGCCGCTGGAGGTGGTGCTGGCAGACATCGAGCGCGACCGCTGGCTGTCGGCCGAAGAGGCCGTGGACTATGGTCTGGTCTCGCGCATCATCGAGCACAAGGCGGCATTGAAGGAGTGATGCCAGGCACCCCTAACTATCAAATGCATAGCTGCTGGCGCTTGATATAAAAGCGCCAGCAGCCAATTGGGCTTGCAATCAGCCTGCGTTGAGCTGCAGCTCCAGGTCGTGCAGCACCTGGTAGCACGGCAGCACCTGTGCCACGCTGGCGTTGGGCTCGCGGCCTTCGCGGATGGCGGCGAAGAACTCGCGGTCCTGCAGCTCGATGCCGTTCATGCTCACATCGACCTTGCTCACGTCGATCTTCTCTTCCTTGCCATTCACCAGGTCGTCGTAGCGCGCGATGTACGTGGCCGAGTCGCCGATGTAGCGGAAGAAGGTGCCGAGCGGGCCGTCGTTGTTGAACGAGAGCGACAGCGTGCAGATGGCACCGTTGGCGGCCTTGAGCTGGATGCTCATGTCCATCGCAATGCCCAGCGTGGGGTGGATAGGGCCCTGGATGGCGTTGGCCTTCACGATGGGGCTGCCGGCCTGGTAGGCGAACAGGTCCACCGTGTGGGCAGCGTGGTGCCACAGCAGGTGGTCCGTCCAGCTGCGGGCCTGGCCCAGCGCGTTCATGTTGGTGCGGCGGAAGAAGTAGGTCTGCACATCCATCTGCTGGATGTTGAACTCGCCTGCCGTGATCTTCTTGTGCACGTACTGGTGGCTGGGGTTGAAGCGGCGGGTGTGGCCACACATGGCCACCAGGCCGGTCTGCTTTTGCAGGGCGATGACCTTCTCGCCATCGGCCAGCACGTCGCACAGCGGGATCTCGACTTGCACGTGCTTGCCCGCTTCCAGGCAGGCGAGGGTCTGGCTGGCGTGCATCTGCGTGGGCGTGCACAGGATCACGGCGTCCACCTCCTTGATCGCCAAGCTGTCGGCCAGGTCGGTGGTGACATGCTTGATGCCGTACTTGTCGGCCACTTCCTGGGTCTTGGCCAGGTCGCGGCTGATGAGGGAGACGACTTCGACGCCGTCAATGTTCTTGATGCCGTCCAGGTGCTTGATGCCGAAGGCGCCAGCGCCGGCGAGTGCGACTTTGATGGTCATGGTGTGTGTCCTTTGGCGTGTTTTTTAGGTGTTCTCAAGAATCAGGTGGCCCACGGCGGTGTTGGACGCGGGCACATGGTAGAAGCGGTGCGCCAGCTTGGGCGGCTTGCCACCAGCCACATCGGCCATGGCGCCGCGGGCGATGAGCCACATCACGAGTTCAATGCCTTCGCTGCCCGCTTCGCGTACATAGTCGATGTGCGGGATGCTGGCGGCGGCCTCGGGGTCGTTGATGAGCTTGTCGAGGAAGGCGTTGTCAAACTCTTTGTTGATGAGACCTGCGCGCGGGCCCTGCAGCTGGTGGCTCATGCCGCCCGTGCCCCAGATGTGCACGTTCAGGTCTTCGTCGTAGCTCTCCACGGCCTTGCGGATGGCCTGGCCCAGGTTGTAGCAGCGGCGGCCGCTGGGCACGGGGTACTGCACCACGTTGACGGCGAACGGGATCACCGGGCAGGGCCAGGCGCCCGTCTTCGGGTCTTGCTCGCCGCACATCAGCGACAGCGGCACGGTGAGACCGTGGTCCACGTCCATCTTGTTGACGATGGTGAGGTCAAAGTCCTGCTGGATGACCGACTGGGCAATGTGCGCGGCCAGGTCGGGGTGGCCCTGCACCACGGGCACGGGGCGGGGGCCCCAGCCCTCGTCGGCGGGCTGGAACTGCGCGGCCGTGCCGATGGCGAACGTGGGGATCATCTCCAGGCTGAAGGCCGTGGCGTGGTCGTTGTAGACCAGGAAGATCACGTCGGGCTTGTTGTCCTTCATCCATTGCTTGGAGAAGTCGTAGCCCGCGAACAGCGGCTTCCAGTAGTCTTCCTGCGTCTTGCCCAGGTCCAGCGCAGCGCCAATGGCAGGCACGTGCGACGTGAACACGGAGGCGGTGATCTTGGCCATGGTCAGTTTCCTTTCTTGCCGGCAGCGCCTTGTGGCTGGCGGTGAGCCTGTGCGTCGCCGTCTTCGCCGATCACGCGGTTGCCATTGGCCGAGCGGCCGCCGCTGATCATCATGTTGCGGTATTCCTCTTCGGTCATGCCGGTCATGCTGCCCGCCATCTGCTGGAAGCTCTTGCCATCGGTGGCGCCGATCTTGGCCAAAAAGTAGATGTTGCCGCCCAGGCGGATGCACCAGTTCAGGTCGCGTGCCAGCACGGCCTGCTTCTGCTCTTCGGTCATCGCCCATTCATCGAGGTAGGCGCGTTCGTTGGCCTTGAAACGCTCGCGGTTGCCGGCCTTCATCAGGCTCATGCAGAACTGGTTGAGCCAGTAGCCCTTGCGGCTTTGCTCGGCGTCGAAGATGGTCGTGCCGGGCACGTCCAGGTAGGGTTTGTCGAGTGGCATGGCATCAGCCTTTCTTTGTCACTTCTTCAGGCCAGTAGAGGCGCATGGGGTTGTCCACCAGCAGCTTTTGCTGCAGCTCCGCCGTGGGGGCGATGTGCGGAATGAAGTCCACCAGCAGGCCGTCGTCGGGCATGTGGTCCTTGAGGTTGGGGTGGGGCCAGTCGGTGCCCCACAGCACGCGATCGGGGAACTCTGCGACCACCTTGCGGGCAAAGGGCACGACGTCCTGGTACGCGCTCTGCTCACCATTCAGCGCCTTGGGGCCGGTGACGCTCAGGCGCTCGGGGCAGCTCACCTTGCTCCACACATTGGGGTGCTGGCGCATGAACTTCAGGAACAGCTCAAACTCCGGTCCGTCCACCGGCTTGTTCACATCGGGGCGGCCCATGTGGTCCACCACCACGGTGGTGGGCAGGGCGGTGAAGAAGTCCCACAGCTCGGGCAGGTCCACGGCCTCGAAGTAGATCACCACGTGCCAGCCGAGCTTGGCGATGCGCGCGGCAATCTCCATCAGCTCGTCCTTGGGCGTGAAGTCCACCAGGCGCTTGACGAAGTTGAAGCGCACGCCACGCACACCGGCGTCGTGCATGGCCTGCAGCTCTTGGTCGGTGACCGAGCGCTTGACGGTGGCCACGCCCCGCGCCTTGCCGCCAGAGTGGACCAGCGCATCCACCATCGCGCGGTTGTCCGCACCGTGGCAGGTGGCCTGCACCACCACGTTGCGCGCAAAGCCCAGGTGGTCGCGCAGCGCGTACAGCTGGTGTTTGCTGGCGTCGCAGGGCGTGTACTTGCGCTCAGGCGCGTAGGGGAACTCGGCCCCGGGGCCGAACACGTGGCAGTGCGCGTCCACAGCGCCTGCGGGCACCTGGAAGCGGGGTTTGCAGGGGCCGGCGTACCAGTCCAGCCAGCCGGGGGTCTTGGTGAATTCGCTCATGGGCGTGGGTCCTTGGTTGCTGGGTGGGGCAGGTCAGTCGAGGGACACGTTGGCCTTCTTGATCACGTCGCCAAAACGCTGGCTCTCGTCCTTGACGAACTGGGCGAACTGCGCGCGCGTTGTGGGGAAGGGCTCGTAGCCAAAGCTCTTGAACTTCTCCTGCACATCGGCGCCGGACAGGGCCTGCTCGATGTCCTTGCGGATCTTGTCGGTCACGGCAGCAGGCAGGCCGGGCGGCACGGCGATGGCGTTCCAGCCCGTCACCTCAAAGCCCTTGGGGCCACCCGATTCGCCCACGGTGGGCACATCCGGAAAGCTGGCCAGGCGCTGCGGCGCGGTGACGGCCAGAAAGCGCAGCTTGCCCGCACGTTGCAGCGGCCCGGCCGTGGCGGCGCTGCCCAGCGCAAACGACAGCTCGCCGGTGGAGACCGAAGTGTAGAGCTGCGTCGTCTCTTTGTAGAGCACATGCTCCATCTGCGTGCCGGTGGCGCTTTCAAACAGCTCGGAGCCCAGGTGCACCGGGTTGCCGATGGACCAGGAGCCGTAGTTGAGCTTGCCGGGGTTGGCCTTGGCGTCGGCCACGATGTCGCCCACGGCTTTGTATTTGCTGTTGGCGGCCACCGTGAAGAAGAAATAGGTCTTGAACAGCGGCAGCAGCGTGTCGAAGTCCTTGGCCGTGTCGTACGGCAGCTTCTTGAACAGGCTGGGGTAGGCGGCCAGGTGCACGTTGTCGAGCACGATCAGGTCATGCCCGTCTTTGGCGCCGCGCTTGAACGCATCGATGGCGATGAAGCCGTTGCCACCGGGGCGGTTCTCGACCACCACGGGCTGGCCCCAGCTCTTGGACAACTTGTCGGCCACCAGGCGGGCCACGCCGTCCGGGCCACCGCCCACGGGGAAGGGCGTGATGATGCGCACGGGCTTGGACGGAAACGCCTGCGCCGAGGCGAACTGGGGCACACAGCCCAGGGCTGTGGCCAGGCCCACGGCCAGGCCCACACGGCGGGAGAGAGAAACGGGAGGCACGGAACAACGCATGGAAAGAAGAAGCTATTTGCTATTAATTACATAGCTGCAAGCGCATGATTGACTAGCGCTTGCAGCCCAAAAGACTGAAAAACCGCTCAATCGATGTACTTGAGGCCCGCCTTCTCCAGGCCGGGGCGCATGTTGTACATGTCCAGGCCCAGCACGCCGCTGGCGAGCTTGGCGCGCTTCTCGCCCTCAAAGCTCTCGCGCTTTTGCGCGGCGGCCAGGGTCTCGGCCGCGCGGGCGGCGGGCACACACACCACGCCGTCGTCGTCGGCCACGATCACGTCGCCCGGCGTGACCAGCGCACCGGCACACACCACGGGGATGTTGACCGAGCCCAGCGTGGCCTTGATGGTGCCCTTGCTGCTGATCGCGCGGCTCCACACGGGGAAGTTCATCTCCTGCAGCGTCTTCACGTCGCGCACACCGGCGTCGATGATGAGGGCGCGCGCGCCACGCGCCTGGAAACTGGTGGCCAGCAGGTCGCCAAAGTAGCCGTCGGTGCACTCCGAAGTGACGGCCGCCACCACGATGTCGCCGGGCTGGATCTGCTCGGCCGCCACATGCATCATCCAGTTGTCGCCAGGCTGCAGCAGCACGGTGACGGCCGTGCCGCTGACCTGCTGGCCGCTGTAGATGGGGCGCATATAGGGCTTGAGCAGGCCCACGCGGCCCATGGCCTCGTGCACGGTGGCCGAGCCCAGGGCTGCGAGGCCGTCAGCGGCTGCGCGGTCAGCGCGGGTGATGTTGCGATAGACAACGCCAAGTTCAAACATGTCAGAGCCCCTTTGCCTTCAGGCGTGAGTCGAGTCGGGAGAACACGCGGCGCGTGTTGGCTTCGTAGATCTGGTGCTTGTCGTCGGCACTCAGGATGGTGGAGGCCTCGATGTAGCGCTTGGTGTCGTCGTAGTAGTTGCCGGTGGTGGGGTCAATGCCCCGCACCGCGCCGATCATTTCGCTGGCGAACAGCACGTTCTTCACCGGGATCACGGTGTTCAGCAGGTCGATACCGGGCTGGTGGTACACGCAGGTGTCGAAGTACACGTTGTTCATCAGGTGCTCGTCGAGCAGCGGCTTCTTCATTTCCTGCGCCAGCCCACGGAAGCGGCCCCAGTGGTAAGGCACCGCGCCACCGCCGTGCGGGATCAGGAACTTGAGCGTGGGGAAGTCCTTGAACAGGTCGCCCTGGATGAGCTGCATGAAGGCCGTGGTGTCGGCGTTCAGGTAGTGCGCGCCGGTGGTGTGGAAGCACGCGTTGCAGCTGGTGCTCACGTGGATCATGGCGGGCAGGTCGTACTCCACCATCTTTTCGTA
The DNA here is from genome assembly GCF_007993815.1 of Acidovorax delafieldii. Taxonomy (GTDB): domain Bacteria; phylum Pseudomonadota; class Gammaproteobacteria; order Burkholderiales; family Burkholderiaceae_C; genus Acidovorax; species Acidovorax delafieldii. The sequence goes on along the minus strand of NZ_VJWE01000011.1, from coordinate 1,381,724 downwards.
GATGGGGTACCAGTGCTTGTCGGTCAGCGGGGGGCTGGTCCAGTGGCCGCCGGAAGGGTCAGGGTTCAGGTTGATGCCCACGGCGCCGTATTCGTGCACGCACTTTTCCAGCTCAGGGATGCAGGTCGCGGGATCGACACCGGGGCTTTGCGGCAGCATAGCCACGGGCACGAAGTGGTCGGGGAACAGCGTGGAGACCCGATAGCACAGCTCGTTGCAGATGGCGGCCCAGGTGCTGGACACATTGAAGTCGCCGATGTGGTGGGCCATGAAGCTGGCGCGTGGGCTGAACAGCGTGATGTCGCTGCCGCGCTCCTTCATCAGCTTGAGCTGGTTGGTCTCGATGGACTCGCGCAGCTCGTCGTCGCTGATGTGCAGGTCTGCCACTTTGGGCATGGCGGCTGGGTCTTTGATGCCGGCGATCTGCGCATTGCGCCAGTTCTCCAGCGCCTTGGGGGCCGTGGTGTAGTGGCCGTGGCAGTCGATGATGAGGCTCATTTTTGGGTGCTCCAGGAAGGTGTTCTTGTGATCGGTCAGGCGGGGGTCATGCCCTGCTTTTGCTTGGCGTCCGCCGCAGCGGGAGAGGCCAGGTAAGCCAGCAACGCACGTGCTGCATCCGCCTGTTGCGAATGCACGCCAACGCCTGCGGAAAACGTGGTGGTGATCTGGATGGCCGGTGGCAGCGGGCCCACGATCTGGATGCCCTGCACGTGCAGCAGCTCGCTCAGTTGCTGAAAGCCCAACGCCACCTCGCCCTTGGCCACCAGCGAGCCCACGGGCACGCCGGGGGGCGCCTGCACCATGCGCGGGGCGATCTGATCGGCAATGCCCCAGCGCTCGAACAGCTTGGCCAGCGCCACGCCGCTGGGGCCGGTGGACAGGCTGATGCTGGGCGCAGCCAACACGGCCTGGCGCACGGCGTCTTCGCTCGACAGGTCGGGCAGCGGCGCGCCGGCAGGCACGGCCACGGCCACGCCGGAGTGCACCCAGTCCACCTTGCTACCGGGCACCAGATGGCCCGCAGCCAAAAGCTTGTCGATGGCGTCGGAGGCGAGGATCACCACGTCGAATGCCTCCCCGGCCGCCACGCGCTTGGCGGCGTCCACCCCGCCCACCGATTCGATGGCGGCCTGCGTACCCGACTGCTGTGCAAAACCGGCCACCAGATCGGCCAGCACCTGGCGCGTGGCCATGGAAGAAATGCCACGGATCACGGTCTGCGTCATGCGTTGTCTCCTGCCGGGCTGCGGGTGGCCCAGGCGGTGCGTGCAGTTGTATACATGCCGCCGATTGTGGGCAGCCGCAGCCCAAACATGAAGGCGGCACCGGCACTACCAGATATATCATTCCGTGATCGTTGACCTACAGCTATTGCAAATAGCAGAGAGCCTTGCCATGGACCTCAAGCAGATCGAATACTTTGTGCGGGTGGCCGAGCTGGGCAGCTTTACCCGCGCCTCGGTGGTACTGGACATCGCCCAGCCTGCGCTGAGCCGCCAGGTGCGCCTGCTGGAGGTGGAGCTGCGCCAGAACCTGCTGGTGCGCAACGGCCGGGGCGCCACGCCCACCGAGGCGGGCAAGCTGCTGCTGGAGCACGGGCGCGGCATCCTGCACCAGGTGGAGCGCGCCCGCGAGGAGCTGGGCCGCGTGCGCGGCGCCCTGGCCGGGCGCGTGGCCATCGGCCTGCCGCCCAGCATTGCCAAGGTGCTGACCGTGCCGCTGACCCGCGCCTTCCGCGTGAAGATGCCCGACGCGGCGCTGGCCATCAGCGAGGGCCTGTCGGTTGCCATGCGCGAATCGCTGACCACCGGGCTGCTCGACATCGCACTGCTTTACAACACCACGCCCGCGCCGGGCATCGAGACCACGGCGCTGCTGGAGGAAGACCTGTTTCTGGTGCAGCGCCGCGCCCCAGGCCAGAGCGAGGCGGAGGCCGATGCCCTGGCCCGCACGCCCCTGCCGCTGGACGAGCTGCCGCGTTTTCCGCTGGTCATCCCCACGCGCCCCAACTCCATCCGCATGCTGGTGGAATCCGAACTGGCAGCACGCGGCAAGCGCCCGCAGATCAGCCTGGAGATCGATGGCGTGGCGGCCATCCTGGACCTGGTGGCCGACGGCGCGGGCTGTGCGGTGCTGCCCATGAATGCGGTCACCACGTCGGGTAAGCCCGAGGTGTTCAGCACCCGGCCACTCCAGGGCGCTACGGGAGACGGGGGGGCCGACACGGCCGAGGGATCTGCTGGCGGTGGTCGGTTGCGCAGCAAACTGTTCATGGCCGTGAGCTCCCAGCGCCCCGCCACACTGACCCAGCAGGCGATGGCAGAGCTCATCCGCCATACGCTGCGCACGCTCTATCCGGCGTCGGTGGTGGCCTGATAGGTAAAGGTGTTGAAAGCGCGCGGCGGCAGGCTCGGAGCCTGTCAGTCCGCGCGGATTTGGCGCTGCCGGATGAGTTGACCCCAGCGGTCCAGTTCGTGGTTCAGGTGCGCGGCCAGCTCCTGCGGCGTGGAGCCGATGGGCTCGGCGCCCACACCCTCCAGCTTTCGCAGCGTCTCGGGCTGTTTCATAGCGGTATTGAGCACCTTGTTCAGGCGCGCAATCACCTCGGGCGGTGTACCCGCGCGGACAAACACTGCGAACCAGGGAGATACCTCGTACCCGGTTACGCCCGCCTCGGCCAGAGTCGGCACGTCAGGCAGCGCGGCAGAGCGCCGCGCTGTGGTCACGGCCAGCGCGCGCAGCTTGCCGGACTGGATGTGCGGCCGTGCCGATGTGATGCTGTCAAACATCAGGTCCACCTGGCCACCCAACATGTCGGTCACAGCAGGTCCGCTGCCCTTGTACGGAATGTGCGTGATCTGTACACCCGCCATGGACGCGAAGACTTCGCCTGCCAGGTGGATGGACGTGCCGTTCCCCGCCGACGCATAGGTGAGCTTGCCAGGCGCCTTCTGGGCACGGGCAATCACCTCTTTGACCGTGCGCTCGACGGAGCTGGCGGCATTGACGACCAGCACATTGGGCACCATGGCCAGCAAGCTCACGGGGGCGAAGTCCTTCACCGGGTCATACGTGAGCTTCGGGTAGAGCGCCCGGTTAGTGGCCATGCCAATCGACGTGATCATGATGGTGTAGCCGTCGGCAGGCTGCTTGGCCACGTGGTCGGCCCCGATGTTGCCGCCAGCGCCTGGCCGGTTCTCAATCACCACCGGCTGGCCAAGCTCGCTCGCGGCCCTTTCACCCAGGGTGCGTGCAATCAAGTCCATCGCACCACCAGGGGGGAACGGCACCACCCACTTGATGGGCTTGCTGGGCCAGGTGGACTCAGGCTGGGCCCGCGCCGGTGCGGTCAGCATCAGCGTTGCAGCAACAGCCGCGATGGCGGCTGCAAGGATTTGGCGTAGGGGGCGCATGGTGGGCCTTACAAAGAAGCACAGGGGAGCGTCAGCAGCGCGGTGCGCACGCCGACGCAGGCCACCTCAGGCGATGGCTGAAGGGTGTTTGGCCAGCGGGGTAACGGTGATCTTCATGTACGGGAACAGTGGCAGCTTGCTCAGCAGGTCGTGCAGCTCGTCATTGCCGGGCACATCGAACACGCTGTAGTTGGCGTACTCGCCCACCACGCGCCACAGGTGGGCCCATTGGCCGCTCCGCTGCAACTGCTGGGAATAGGCCTTTTCCTCGGCCTTGATGCGCGCGGCTTCTTCGGGGGCAATGGAGGCAGGAATGTCAACGATCATGTGGACGAGGTACAGCATGGGTTTCCTTGAAAGAGAGTTGCGAAAGGGAAAGAGGGTATGGGGTATGGGGTATTGGACGCGGCGGCTCAGACAGCGGCCACCGCCGCACTGGCCAGAAAACCCAACACGGCCTCGGAGAAAGCCTGCTGCGCCTCGAGGTTCGACAGGTGCGATGCGGGCACCACGGCCAGTCTGGAACCTGGGATGCCAGCCTGCATGGCTTGGGCATCGGTCACCGTGGTGACGGGGTCCGAATCGCCCGCCAGCAGCAGCGTGGGCGTGGCAATACGGTTCAGCGCATGGCGCAGGTCCGATGCACCAAGCGCCTCGCAACAGGCGGCATAGCCTTCGGGTTCGATACCTGCGATCCACTGCTGGGCTCGCTGCACGACGGCCGGATGGGCTTGGGCAAACTCCGCAGTGAACCAGCGTGCGGGCGCCGAATCAGCCAGCGACCGCATGCCGGCGACACCTGCGGTGCGCACCATGGTAGCCCGCTCCATCCAGGGGCCCAGTGCACCAATGCGGGCCGCACTGTTGCAAACGGCCAGCGCCTGCAGGCGATCACTCGCATGCACACCCAGCCACAGGCCGGTGTGTCCGCCCATTGAAATGCCGCAAAACGATGCCTTGTCCACCCCGAGCGCGTCCAGAATGGCCAGCACGTCAAGCCCCAGCTCTTCAAAGCTATATGGCCCTGGGGTGACCGGGCTGCCACCGTGGCCACGCGTGTCGTAGCGGATGACGCGGAACGTCGAGGAAAACGCAGGCACCTGTGGCTCCCACATTTCCAGAGTGGTGCCCAGCGAGTTGCCCAGCACCAGCGCGGGTGCTGCGGCGTCGCCATCCACGGCAACGCGGAAGGTGCCGCGTGCGGTGGCGAGTGCGATGGCTTGGTGGCTCATGTTTCTCCTTCAATGATCGAAGCTGCCAGCACTGACGGTGCGCTGGCAGCGGCAGGGATGTGCAGCTCAGCGCACCACGCCAGCCCGTACGGGTTGCAGGTGCACGGCGGCGGCAGGCTGGGCTTGGAAGGCCTCGCGCCGGTACCAGATGATGAACGCACCCATGGCCAGCGCAGCCACCAAGCCCGGCAGCGCGAACGCCAGGAAGTTCAGCTTGAGTGGCAGGGCGGCGGCCAACAGAGAGCCACCGAGCAGCGGGCCCACGATGGCCCCCGTGCGGCCAACACCCGAAGCCCAGCCCAGGCCGGTGGAACGCATGGCCAGCGGATAGAACTGCGCCGTGTTCGCATACAGCAGGATCTGCGTACCGATCGTGGTGGCTCCGGCAATGAAGATCAGCAGGTACAGAAGCGGCATAGGGCTGTTGAAACCCAGCAGCGCAATAGCCACTGTCCCTACGGCAAAGAATGCCACCACCACCTTGGGCAGGCTGAAGCGGTCACCCAGCCACCCGCCTGCAATGGCGCCGGCCATGCCGCCGAAGTTCAGTGCCAGCAGGAACGACAGGCTCGAACCCAGGCTGTAGCCTGCACCCGCCATCAGCTTAGGCAACCACGAACCCAGTGCGTACACCATGAGCAGGCAGCAAAAAAACGCCAGCCAGATCATGAGGGTGCCCACCGTGCGTCCGTCCTTGAAGAGGTCGAGCATCGGAACGCCTGCGCCTTTGGCGTCGGCCGCCACCAGACGCGCGTCAGCGTCGATTCGTGCCTCCGGATTCACGCGGGCCAGCATGTCACGCGCTTGCTTGTCCTTACCCTGGCGCACCAGAAAGCCTACCGATTCCGGCAGCTTCCACATGATCAGTGGCAGCAACAGCATGGGGAAGGCCGCTGCGAAAAACATCGCCTGCCAGCCAAAGCGCGGCAGGACGTAGATGCCCAGTCCGGCCGAAAGCATGCCACCCAGCGAGTAGCCGCTGAACATCAGCGCCACCAGGGTACTGCGGGCACGCTTGGGGGCATATTCGTTCATCAGAGCCACGGCGTTGGGCATGAGACCGCCACAACCCAACCCAGCGATGAAGCGGTAGATACCGAACTCGGTCGGTGTCTTGGCAAAGCCATTGAGAAAGGTCGCGAGGCTGAACATCATGAAGCAGATCGCGATGCCCTTCTTGCGCCCAATGCGGTCAGCCAGCGGGCCGAAGATGAATGCACCGAACATCATTCCAAACAGTGCGTAGCTGCCGAGCGCACCCGCCTGCACGGGCGAGAGTCCCCATTCGGTCATCAGTACGGGCAGGACCACTCCGTAGATGAACAGGTCGTAGCCGTCAAAGACCAGCAGCAGGGCGCACAGCACCACCACCATCCAGTGAAACCGCGTGAAGCGGGCGTTGTCGATGACGGGGTTGATTTCGATTGTTTTCATATGTGTCTCCTCAAAAGATGGGCATGCGCCGCAATGTCAGCCCTGGTCGCCACCACCGACAGGGATGACCGTGCCAGTGATGTAGGACGACTCGTCCGAAGCCAGAAACAGGATCGCTGAAGCCTGCTCGTCCAGCGTGCCGTAGCGCTTCATGAGCGTGCTGTCGACGGTCTGGTCCACGATCTGCTGGTACCAGGCCTGCTCCTTCTTGCTGGGCTTGGCACTGTTGCGCGGAATGCGGCGTGGAGGCGCCTCGGTGCCCCCGGGCGCCACGGCGTTGATGCGGATGCCGCGCTCGCCGTTCTCGAAAGCCAGGCAGGCGGTCATCGCGTTGACCCCGCCTTTGGCCGCACCGTAGGGCACGCGGTTGACGCTGCGCGTGGCGATGGACGACACGTTGACGATGGCGCCCTTTTTCTTCTTGAGCATGTAGGGCAAGACAGCCCGGCAGCCCCATAGCGTGGGGAACAGCGAGCGGCGCACCTCGGCTTCGATTTCATCGGGGCCATAGTGCTCGTAGGGCTTGGTCCAGATGGTGCCGCCCACGTTGTTCACCAACACATCGATGCGGCCAAAGGCCTTGTGTGTGGCCTCTGCGGCCTGCTGTGCGCCTTCGAACTTTTCGAGGTCGGTCTCGATGGCGATCACGCGGGTGACCTCCGCCAACCGGTCGCGCAGCTCACGCACCAGCGGCGAGCGGTCCACCAGGGCCAGCGTTGCGCCTTCTGCGGCGGCGCGCTCAGCCACGCGTTCGCCGATGCCTTGTGCGGCGCCGGTGATCAGCATCACCTTGCCTTCAAATCGTTGGTTCATGGTGGGGTCCTCGGTCACGCAGCCACAGGCGCGGCGGCCTGGTTGGGCGTGAATTTTTCATAGTGGAAGCTGGCGGGCGCAATGCCTGCCGTCTTGAAATAGCGCTGCACGGCGTCGACCATGGGCGGCGGGCCGCACAGGTACACATCGACATTGCCGTCATGCAGTGCCTGCGGGGGCAGGTGGTCGGTCACGTAGCCCTGCTGCGGATGCGCGGTGGCGGCATCGGCCACGCAGGTGCTGAAGGTGAAGCCCGGAATGCGGCGCGCGTAGTCTTCTAGGCGCTCTACCAGCACCAGGTCCTGGTCGCGCGTCACGCCGTACAGCATGTGGATGGGCTGCGCGCAGCCTTGTACGGAGAGCGTCTCCAGCATGGAAAGGAAGGGCGCCAGCCCTGTGCCGCCAGCCAGGAACAGCAACGGCCGCGCCACGGGGCGCAGGTAGAAGCTGCCTAGCGGGCCGATCATCTCCAGCGTGCTGCCGGGCTGCGCCTGGGTGAGCCAGCTGCTCATCAGCCCCCCCGGAACATGCTTGATCAGGAAGGTCATGCGGCGTGCGCCGGTGGCCGAGCTGAAAGAGTACGACCGGTGCTGGCCGCTGCCGGGCACGCCGATGTTCACGTACTGCCCGGGCAGAAAGGCCGGTGCATCCTCAGGCACGTCCAGCGTCAGCTCGTAGGCCGCATCGCTGAAGCGCTCCACGCCGGACACCGTGCCGCTGAATTCGGCCGTGCCGGTCTTGCAGGCCGTGGAGGGCACAGGCACCGCGATCACGCAGTCGGAGCGGGGGACCATCTGGCAGGTGAGCACCAATCGCTGCCCCGCCTCTTCGGCGGTCAGCGCGTCTTCGATGAAGTCGTCGCCCAGGTCATAGTCGCCGCTTTCGGCGCGGCACTTGCAAGTGCCGCACACGCCGTCGGAGCAGTCCATGGGCAGATTGATGCGCTGGCGGAAGGCGGCGTCCAGGACTTTCTCCTGGGCGCCACAGGAAATGAAGCGGGTGACCCCGTCTTCAAAATTCAGGGCAATGTGGTAGCTGGTGCTCATCGTGCTCTCCTGTCTGTCAGACGTGGTACACGTCGATGACCTGGCGGATGTAGTCGTTTTTCAGGACGATCTTTTTGCGGCCGATGAGGAAGCTGTTTTCCTGGCGGCGCAGCGTCACGAAAATGGTCCCGAAGAATTCGTCCGTGGCCTTGTAGCGGTGGCTCAGCGTGTGGAAGTTGTAGCGGACATCCACCTCGGTGCCACGGTCTGCCAGTACCTCGACATTGAGCACGGCATGGCCTGTACGCGCCTCGGGCATGGAAGCACCAGAGCGCTCCGTCTTGATGCGGAAAACGCGGTCTTCCAGTCCATGGCGATTGCTGTAGTAGATGAGCGAGATCTGGCTGTTCGGGTCTTCGGTGATGCAGTCGTCATCGTCCCACGCGGGCATCCAGTACTCCACATCCTCAGCGTACAAGGCCAGCCATTCGTCCCACAGGCGGTCATCCAGCAGGCGGGCTTCGCGGTACAAGAAGGTGCAGATGGCGCTGTAGTCGGCGGTCATGCTGTGCCTCCCTTGCGCTCGGTTGCCACGGCCTTGCGCATCTCTTGCGCCCAGTACTCGTGCTGGCACACAAACAGACCTTCGTCCTCGCTGCGCTCGCCGCTCAGCAGGGGTTTGAGCCCCATCTTGCGGGCGTTCTCGTCCTGCCCTTCAATCCACAGCGGTGCGCCGCGACTCAGGTCGTTCCAGGGGGCGGCCTTGCCGGCGTAGCCGCTCTGGCACGAGCGGAACTCTTCCAGGTCATCGGCCGTGCCCATGCCGGACACATTGAAGAAGTCTTCGTACTGGCGGATGCGCGTGGCGCGGTCTTCAGCGCTTTCCCCCTTGGGGGCAAAGCAGTAGATGGTAATTTCCGTCTTGTCCACACTGATGGGGCGCGCCACACGGATCTGCGTGGAGAACTGGTCCATCAGGTACACGTTGGGGTATAGGCACAGGTTGCGCGTCTGCTTGACGATGAACTCGGCCTTGTCTTCGCCCAAGCGCTCCTTGAGCTCGTCGCGGCGGTTGTAGACCGGGCGCACCTCGGGGTTCATGGTGTTGGTCCACAGCAGGATGTGGCCGTTTTCGAAGCCATACACACCGCCCACGCTCTTGCTCCAGCCGTTGGCGTCCACGGCCTTGGTGCCGCCTTCCTTGCGGCGGCCCATGGTGGCGGCGTAGTTCCAGTGCACCGAGCTCACGTGGTAGCCATCGCAGCCGTTTTCCATCTGGAGCTTCCAGTTGCCGTCGTAGATGTACGAAGAGTTGCCGCGCAGCACTTCCAGCCCTTCAGGCGCCTGGTCCACGATCTGGTCGATGATGACTTTCGTCTCGCCCAGGTAGTCTTGCAGGGGCTGTACGTCGGCGTTGAGGCTGCCGAACAGAAAGCCCTTGTAGCTTTCAAAGCGCGCCACCTTCTTGAGGTCGTGCGAGCCTTCCTTGTTGAACTGCACCGGGTACTCGGTGGTCTTCTCGTCCTTGACCTTGAGCAGCTTGCCGGTGTTGTTGAACGTCCAGCCGTGGAAGGGGCAGGTGAAGCTGCCCTTGTTGCCATGCTTCTTGCGGCACAGCATGGCGCCTCGGTGTGCGCAGGCATTGATTACGGCGTTCAGCTGGCCGTCCTTACCCCGCGTGATGACGATGGGTTGACGACCGATGTAGGTGGTGAAGTAGTCGTTGATCTCGGGGATCTGGCTCTCGTGCGCCAGATAGACCCAGTTGCCTTCGAAGATGTGCTTCATCTCGAGCTCGAAGAGCGCGGGGTCCGTGAAGATGTCCCGGCGGCAACGGAAGACGCCGTTTTCCTTGTCGTCCTGCAAGGCGCCTTCGATCAGGGCTTCAACATCAGAGCGCTCGGCCATAGCAGCGTTGGTGTTCATAGTGGATTCCTCAGGGTGCAGCAGTTCCCCCGCCGCGATATGCGCGGCAGTGCAGGGGAGAAAGCAAAGGGGAGCGGAAGGCGGTCGGGGCGGATCAGGCCGCCAGACGGGGGCGTTCCACCAGCTGGTTGTCCACGCCGTTGACCAGCGCGCTCAGCGTGAAGTCAAAGACGATTTCTGCGAACGGTCCGTCGACGCCCTGGGCCTGGATGCTGGCGGCGTCAGTGCGCTCGACCAGCGGTGGCACCAGGCCTTCGCGGGTGGCGTAAGCAAAGTCGTCGTTCACCAGCGGATCGCCATCGATGTTGATCTGCGTGGTGAGCTTGCGGTGGCCGTCGGCCGTCACGAAGAAGTGGATGTGCGCAGGGCGGTTGCCGTGGCGGCCCAGCTGGTTCAGCAGGGCTTGCGTGGGGCCGTCAGGTGGGCAGCCGTAACCCTTGGGCACGATGCTCTGGAACTTGTAGCGGCCCTGTGCGTCGGTGATGATGGTGCGGCGCATGTTGAAACCCTGCTGCTCGCCCGTGGGGTCGAAGTGCGAGTAAAAGCCCTTGGTGTTGGCATGCCACACCTCGACCTTGGCATTGGGCAGGGGCTTGCCGTCGGCACCGTGCACGGTGCCGTGCATGATCAGCGTATGGCCTGCCTTGTCGCTGCCATCGTCCAGGCGGGCAAAGCCGTGGGCCTCCGGCGCGCCGGCCACGTACAGGGGGCCCTCGATGGTGCGGGGCGTGCCGTTTTCAATGCCCAGCGCTGCGTCCTTGGCGTCCATGCGCATGTCCAGGAAGCGGTCCAGGCCCAGGCCGGGAGACAGCAGTCCGGCTTCGCTGCGCGCGCCCAGCGTGTTCAGGTAGGCAACGCCCGCCCAGTATTCATCGGAGGTGATGTCCAGGTCGTCGATGGCCTTGAACAGGTCCGACAGCAGGCGATGCACGATCTGCTTGGCGCGGGCATTGCCGCCAGGCTGGGTCAGGCCGCTGGCCATGCGCAGGAAGTCCTGGACTTCGGGGGTGTTGAAAATGTGGGTGGTCATGGTTGTCTCCTCGGATCGTGGGATGGGTACAGGAACTGGGCTGGGGGGGAACTGAAAGACGCCTGCCGGATCAGTGCGCAGCGGAGGGTTGCCCCACCCCCACGGCATGGCTGCGTTTGCGGTCGCGACGGAAGTGCTGGACACGGTCTTCGTCCAGCGCAATTCCCAGACCGGGGGTTGTGGGGACCGCCAGCTGGAAATCTCGGTACTGCAGGGGCTCAGCCAGAATTTCTTCGGTCAGCAGCAGCGGGCCGAACAGCTCGGTGCCCCACTGCAGATGGCGGAACGTGGCAAACACATGGGCCGAAGCCATGGTGCCCACCGCGCCTTCGAGCATGGTGCCGCCATACAGCTCGATGCCGGCGGCATCGGCAATGGCAGCCACTTGCAGGGCTTCCAGCAGGCCGCCCGATTGCTCGATCTTCACGGCGAACACATCGGCGCCCGCCACACGTGCCAAGGCAAAAGCCGAGGCAGGCCCGGTCAGAGACTCATCGGCCATCACCGCAATCGGGTAACGGCCCTTGAGACGCGCCAGCGCATCGACCGACGCCACGGGCTGTTCGACCAGGTCGCAGCCTGCATCCACCAGCGCGGCCAGGCCGTGTTGCGCGTCGAGCTCACTCCAGGCCATGTTCACATCCACACGGACGGAGGCGCGGTCGCCCAGAGCCTTCTTGATGGCAGCCACATGGGCCACGTCATCGGCCACGCTGCGGCGGCCGATCTTGAGCTTGAAGATGTTGTGGCGGCGCTGCGCCAGCATGCGCTCTGCCTCGGCAATGTCCTTGGCCGTGTCGCCGGAGGCCAACGTCCAGGCAATCGGGAGGCTGTCGCGCACCCGGCCGCCCAGCAGCTGCGAGACGGGCAGACCGGTGCGATGGCCCAGGGCGTCGAACAGCGCGGTCTCGATGGCGCACTTGGCGAAGCGGTTGTCCTTGATGGCCTTGTTGAGGCGGGCCATGATGGCCGGCACATGGTTGGCGTCGGTACCGATCAGCAGTGGAGCGAAGTAAGTGTCCACCGCGAGCTTCATACCTTCGGGCGACTCGGCGCCGTAGGCCAGGCCGCCGATGGTGGTGCCTTCGCCCACGCCAACGGTACCGTCCGCGCAGTAAACGCGCACCAGCATCAGGGTCTGGCCGTTCATGGTGGCCATGGACAGCTGGTGCGGGCGGATGGTGGGCAGGTCCAGCAGCAGGGTCTCGACCCGCTCGATGACGGCGGCGCCTGCGGAAGACTCGGGACGTTGTGTGTATTGCATGGACTGAATTGGACCGCTGGACCCCCTTCGCAATCCAACACCAAATAGGTCTTGCTCAATACCCTGAAGGTATAGTGTTGATTGAGCCCCATAAAAATCAACCACTTGCGAATGTGCGATTCGCAAACCTATGGTTTACCCTGATGGATATCCGCCAGCTCAAATATTTCGTCGCCGTAGCCAATGCGCGCAACTTCACGCGCGCCTCCGAGCTGCTGCACATTGCGCAGCCACCGCTGAGTCGGCAAATCCAGTTGCTCGAGGAGGAGCTGGGGGTACAGCTGATCCTGCGCAATAGCCGCCCATTGCGCCTGACCGAGGCCGGGCGCATGTTCTACGAGCAGGCGTTGCAGATCCTCAACCGCGTTGATCAACTCAAGACGGCCACACGCCAGATCGGCCTGAACCAGCAGCGCACGCTGTCGATAGGCTTTGTGGCATCCACGCTGTACGGTGGCCTGCCCATGCTGGTGCGCAAGCTGCGCCTGCAGCACCCGAATGTGGACATCCAGCTCGTGGAACTCACGTCGCAGCAGCAGTTTGCAGCGCTGAAATCTGGCCGGATTGACGTGGGCTTTGGGCGGGTGCGGGGCAACGACTCCACGGTGGCACGCACCATCCTGCGCGAAGAGCGTCTGGTGCTGGCCCTGCCGCCAGACTCTCCGCTAGCCGGGGAGTCCAGCCGCATTGCGCTGAGCGCGCTGGAAGGTCAAAAACTCATCGTGTACCCCAAGGAGCCCCGGCCCAGCTTTGCGGACCATGTGCTGAGCCTACTCAACGACCATGCGGTGCGGCCGGCGGAGGTCCACGAGGTCCGCGAGATACAGACCGCGTTGGGTCTGGTGGCGGCGGACTCGGGCCTGTGCCTGATCCCCGCGTCTGCGCGGCTACGCAGCGACCTGTGTTACCGGTTGATCGACGATGCGCGCATCACATCGCCCATCATCATGAGCCACCGGCTCAATGACAACGCCTGGTACATCCCCGTCATCAAGGAGATGGTGGCCGCCATGTACGCAGAGAACCCGCCCTGGCTGGATGTGGAGCACAGCGTGTTTCCGGGCGGTGGCGGTGCAGCCCCATCACGACCTGCGCCGGAGGCAAAGCCGCCACGCGTGCGCAAGAAGCCCAGACCAGCCTGAGCGGCCCGACCCGGTGCACGCCTTTTCAGGAAACCATCATTGCCCACGGCACACGCTGAGGGTGTGGCGTGGCGATGGCGGGCCTACTGCCGTGGAATGCGAGCCCGGGCGATCACATCACTCCAACGGCGCACATCGGCGGCCAGGTGCTCGCCCAGTTGCGTGGGGGTGCTGCCCTGGGCATGGAGGTTCAGTTCCAGCAGGCGCTTTTTGACGTCGGGCTGGGCCAGCGCGGCCTGCACCTCGCGCGAGAGGCGCTCCACCACGGCCGGGGGCGTCTTGGCGGGCACGGCTAAGCCGTTCCACGAGGTCACATTGAAGCCCGCGAGCGGCCCGCCGCTCTCGCGCACCGTGGGCACATCGAGCAGCTGCGGCGCCCGCTGCGCGCCCATCACAGCCAGCGGCCGCAGGGCCTTGGCGCCGATCTGTGGCATGAGACCACCCAGGATGTCGATCATCACGTCGATCTCGCCACCCCGCAGCGCCGTGATGACCGGCGGCGTGCCGTTGAAAGGCACCACCTGCGCGTCGATGCCCGCCGTCACCTTGAACAGCTCGGCCGCCAGGTTCTGTGTGGTGCCGATCTGTGGCGTGCCGATGTTGAGCTTGCCCGGGTGGGCTCGCGCATAAGCCAGAAGCTCGGCCAGGGTGGCAAAACGCCCACCTTCTTTCACCACCACGGCCAGATCAAACGTGGCCAGCAGCGAGACAGGCGCAAAGTCCTTGAGTGTGTCGAACGGCAGCGACTGGAACAGCGCGGCGCTCACCGCCGTGCCACTGCTCACCAGCAGCAGCGTGTGGCCGTCGGGCTCAGCCCGCGCCACCAGGTCTCCCGCCACCACGCCGCCAGCGCTCGGTTTGTTTTCGATGACCACACTTTGCCCCAGCGGGCCGGCGATCTTCTGGCCCACCGTGCGCGCCGTGATGTCGGCCGCACCGCCCGCCGCATTGGGCACGACGATACGCAGCGGGCGTGAGGGGAAAGCGGCCTGCGCGCTGGCCGCACCGCCGAACGACGCTGCCAGCCAGGCCAGAAGGGTTCTGCGGTGCACGGCTTGCATGGCGCGCGCTACCGTGCCACGCCCAGCAGGCGGTCCAGCAGGTTAGGCTGGGCGCTCAGCTCGGCGGCACTGCCGGTGTGCACCACGGTGCCCCGGTCCAGCACGGCGGCGTGGTCCGAGATGGCCAGGATGGCCTGCGGATGCTGCTCCACGATGATGGCCGACAGGCCCTCTTCGCGCGTGATGCGGCGGATGGCGCGCAGCAGCTCTTCCACGATGATGGGCGCGAGGCCTTCGAGCGGCTCATCCAGCAGCAGCAGGCGCGGGTTGAGCACCAGCGCGCGGCCCACGGCCAACATCTGCTGCTCGCCACCCGACAGCTGTGTGCCCAGGTTGGTCTTGCGCTCGGCCAGGCGCGGGAACATTTCGTACACGCGCTCGGGCGTCCACGGCCGTGCGGTCGATCCTTTGCGGCCCGGGCGCGCCACGGCCGTGAGGTTCTCGTGCACCGTGAGCGACTTGAAGATGTTGCGCTCTTGCGGCACCCAGCCGATGCCGGCCGCCGCGCGTTCGTGCGGGGGCAGCTTGTGCAGCGCCACACCGCCCAGGCTCACCGTGCCCGCATGCTGGCGCGTGGCCCCGGCCAACGTGTTGATGAGCGTGGTCTTGCCCGTGCCGTTGCGCCCCAGCAGGGCCAGCGTGTCGCCTTCGGGCAGGACCAGCGAAATGCCTTGCAGCACCACGGCCTCGCCGTAGCCTGCGCTCAGGCCCTCGATGCGCAGGAGTTCTGTCTTAGACATGCGCATCCTCCCCATGACCGAGGTACACCGCCTTCACCTGCGGGTCATTGGCAATCGTGTCCGGGTCGCCCTCGGTGAGCACGGTGCCGTTGACCAGCACCGTCATGCGGTTGGCAAAGCTGAAAACCAGGTCCATATCGTGTTCGATCAACAGCACCGAGACATCGGCGGGCAAGGCCGCCACGGTCTGCAGCAGTTCTTCGCGCTCGCCGGCGGGCACACCGGCCACGGGTTCGTCGAGCAGCAGCACGCGCGGCTCGCAGGCCAGCGCAATCGCAATCTCCAGCAGGCGGCGTTTGCCGTAGGCCAGCACGCGCGTTTCCTCGGCCATCACGGACGTAAGGTGGAACTGCTCCAGCAGTTGTTCGCAGCGCTCATTGACCGCTTTGCGCGCGCCCAGCGGCTGCCACCATTTGCCGCCCAGGCCCTGGTGCTGCGACACGGTGAGCGCCAGTGTCTCCAGCGGCGTGAGGGTGTCGAACAGCTGGTTGATCTGGAAGGTGCGCACCATGCCGCGCTGCACACGCTGGTGCGGCGCCAGGCGCGTGATGTCCTGGCCTTCGAGGGTGATGGAGCCTTCGGTGGGCTCCAGCACGCCAGTCAGCAGATTGATGAGCGTGGTCTTGCCCGCGCCATTGGGGCCAATGAGCGCATGGCGCGCGCCCTTTTGCAGGTTCAGCGTGACGTTGTTGGTGGCCGTGATGCCGCCAAAACGCTTGACCAAGCCCTTGGCCGACAGCACGGTGGTGGAAGTTGTCGTGTTCATATCAATGCCCTCCCGCTTTGGAGGCAGCCCCGGCCTTGCGACCGGCGCCAAACCACGTCCAGGGGCGGAACAGACGGTCACGCCCGACCAGGACCAGCACCACCAGGAACAAGCCCACCCAGAAGGTCCAGTACTGCGGTGTGATGGACGAGATCACGTCCTGCAGCAGCTTGAAGCCAATGGCGCCGAGGATGCCGCCGTAAAGCCAGCCCACGCCGCCGATCACCAGGATCAGCATCACGTCGGCCGAGCGGTGAAACTCGAACAGGTCGAGCGAGGCAAAGCCTGTGGTCTGCGTGAGCAGTGCGCCCGCGGCACCGGCCAGCGCAGCAGCCAGCGTGTACACCTGCGCCAGCTTGGCCGTCACGGGGATACCGATGGCCATGGCGCGCAGCCGGTTGTCGCGGATGGCCTTGAGCGTGGCACCAAAAGGCGACTGCACGATGCGGCGCGCGATGAGGAAGAACACCAGCAGCACGGTGAGCGAATACCACGCGGCCGTGCGGCCGTACAGGTCAAACTCGAACTGGCCAAGTACCGGCCCCATCATCACGCCCTGCAGGCCGTCGGCGCCACCGGTCAGCCAATCGAGCTTGTTGGCCAGCTCCAGCATCACCAGTCCCACGCCCAGCGTGACCATGAGGCGGGTGAGATCGGTGCCGCGCATGATGGTGAGCGACGCCACGGCGCCCAGCACGGTGGCCGCGCCAATGCCCACGGCCAGGCCCACCAGCGGGTCGGGCATCACATGCTTGGCAAACAGCGCGGCCGCGTAGCCGCCCAGCCCGAAGAAAGCCGCATGGCCCAGCGAGACGATGCCGGTGTAGCCCAGGATGAGGTCCAGCGAAATCGCGAACAGCGCCACGATGGCGATCTCGTTGATGATGAGCGCATGGCTCGGCAGCGCCAGCGGCGCGGCAAAGGCCAGCAGCCACAGCACGGGCTCCCACCAGCGAAAGCGCCGGGCCTGCAGCAAGGTGTTTTGCAGGTTCGACATCACTTGCCCCCCTTGCGCACAAAGAGGCCCTGGGGGCGCCAGATGAGGATCAGGATCATGAGGCTGTACACAATGAAGGCGCCCAGCTTGGGGATGTAGTACTTGCCTGCCACGTCGGCAATGCCGAGCAGCAGCGCGGCCAGCAGCGGGCCGGTGATGGACGAGGTGCCGCCCACCGCCACCACGATCAAAAAGTAGATCATGAACTTGAGCGGGAAGCTCGGGTCGAGACCCAGCACCTCCGCGCCCAGCGCACCGCCCAGGCCCGCCAGGCCGGACCCAAAAGCGAAGGTGGACAAAAACACGATGTTCACGTTGATGCCCATGCCAGCGGCCACGCGCTGGTCGTCCACACTGGCGCGCAGGCGGCTGCCGAAGCGGGTTTTGGTGAGCACATACTGCAGGCCCACGGTGAGCGCAGCGCACACCGCGATGATGAACAGGCGGTAGTGCCCCATGCCCAACATGAGGGCACCGCTGCCGATCTCGGTACGGCCCTTGAGCCATTCAGGCAGCTGCATGATCTGCTGCGTGGAGCCCACAAAGTAGTCCACGCTGGCCACGGCCATGAACACCAGACCGATGGAGAACAGCACCTGGTCCAGGTGGGCCTTGTGGTACAGCGGGCGGTACAGCGTGCGCTCCAGCACACCGCCGAGCAGGGCCGTGCCGACAAAGGCGATGGGCAGACAGACAAGGAAGGGCACATCCAGCCGCTGCATGAGCAGCACGGTGATGTAGCCCCCTGCCATGGCAAACGCCCCGTGCGCCAGGTTGATGAAGTTCATCAGCCCCATGGTCACGGCCAGGCCCACTGCCAGGATGAACAGCAGCATGCCGTAGGCAACGCCGTCGAAAAGAATGGTCAGCATGAAATCACTTCATTGAAGACAAAAGTGCACCACCCTGCTCAGGGCTGTGGAAGTGCGACGAATCACCAAGGCTGAGCGCTCAACGTGCGCGCCCCGGCATCAACAAGCTCAGCCCGAACGGATCGAGATAAAGCCCTGCCCTTAAAAACTGGCGTGCCCAAGGCCAGTGCCGCCGTGCAAGGGCCGCCCCGCCGCACGGGCGGCGTCCCCCTGGGGGGAAGCCGCGCAGCGGCTCAGGGGGGCTTCTTATTTAGTTTTGCCGGGATCCTTGACGTCCTTGATCACGTCAAATTCCACGTTGTACAGCTGGCCGTTCACGCGCTCCACCTTGCGCAGGTACACGTCCTGCACGATGTCGCGGGTCTGCGCGTCGATGAACACCTTGCCGCGTGGGCTCTCGAAGATCTGGCCCTTCATGGCGGCCAGCAGGGCGTCGCCGCCGCCGGCACCCTTGGTGGTCTTGAGCGCTTCGTAAATCACGCGCATGCCGTCATAGCCACCCACGGCCATGAAGTTGGGGCGCAGGCCCTTGTTGGCCTTCTCGAAGGCTTCCACAAACTTCTTGTTCATGGGCGAGGGGTGCGCGGCCGAGTAGTGGTGCGAGGTGACCACGCCCAGCGCGCCGTCGCCCATGTCGTTCAGTTGATCGTCATCCGTCACGTCGCCGGTGCCGATGAGCTTGATGCCGGCCTTGTCCATGCCGCGCTCCAGGAACTGCTTCATCACCGCAGCGCCCGCGCCCGAGGGCACAAAGACGAACAGCGCGTCGGGCTTGGCGTCGCGCACCTTCTGCAGGAAGGGGGCGAAGTCGGGGTTGCGCAGCGGCACGCGCAGGGCTTCGGTCACCTGGCCGCCGTTGAACGTGAGGCGCTGGTTGAAGAACTTTTCGGCATCGATGCCGGGGCCGTAGTCGCTCACCAGCGTCACGACCTTCTTGATGCCGTTCTTGGGTGCCCAGTCGGCCAGGGCCACCGACACTTGCGGCAGCGTAAAGCTGGTGCGCACCACATAAGGCGAGGCTTCGGTGATGCTGGAAGTAGCGGCAGCCATCACCACCAGTGGCGTCTTCGACTGCGTGGCCAGCGGCGCCGTGGCCATGGCCGAGGGCGTAATGCCCATGCCGGCCAGCACGTTGACCTTTTCGTTCACCACCAGCTCCTGGGCCAGGCGGCGTGTCACATCGGGCAGGCTGGTGTCGTCCTTGATGATGAGCTGCACCTTCTTGCCACCCACCATGTCGCCGTTCTGGGCTATGTAAAGCCGCGCGGCGGCCTCGATCTGGCGGCCTGTGGTGGCTTGCTGGCCCGTCATGGGCAAGATCAGACCGATCTTGAACACGTTGTCTTGCGCCACTGCGGGCGACACGGTCAGGCCGGTGGACAGCGCGATGGCGGCGGCAGCCGAGGCACGAAGAAGGTGGCGTTTTTGCATCGTTGTCTCCTGTGGAAAGTCGTTGTATACAGAAAATGCTGGCGGGAGTTTGGCGTGGGCTGGGTTATTTCACAAGCGCAAATTCAAGCATTCAGGTATTACCAAATGCAATAACTCAAGACACCCTGGACGCTTGCACCGGCCGTTATGCCCGCTCGCGGATCAGCTGTACACCGGGCAAGCCCTGCACCTGCGACGCCTGCACCGCCGCCAGCAGGTTGCGCCGGGTGATGCGGGAGTGCTCGCGCAGGATGGCCTCGGCCCGCGCGCCTTCGCGCCGCTCGATGGCGTCGAGCGCCTGGCGGTGCTGGTCCTGCGCCACCACCAGCATGTCGCGCGCCTGGGCCGAATGCGTCTGCACCACCACAAACGCCGAGGGCGACGCAAACGGCAGGCCCTTGACGCGGTCCAGCTCGCGCGCCACCACGTCGCTGCCCACCATGCGGCTTAGCAGCAGATGGAACCGCGCATTCAGCTCCACATAGCGCGAGAAACCCTCGTCATCCAGCGTGGAGGGGGCCAGCGTGGCGTCGATGGCGTCCAGGCACGCATGGGCCTCGGCCAGCAGCGCGGGGGCCACGCCCCGCTCGGCCGCCAGGCGCGCGGCCAGGCCTTCCATGGTCCCGCGCAGCTCAATGGCATCGGCCACATCGGTTTCAGAGAACGTGCGCACGGCGTAGCCGCCACCGGGCAGCCGGTGCAGCAGCCCCTCCTGCTCCAGCCGCATCAGCGCGGCGCGGATGGGCGTGCGCGACACGCCCAGTTTCTCGACCAGGGTCAGCTCGGCGATGCGGGCACCGCCGGGCAACTCGCCCGCCAGGATCATCTCGCGCAGGCGCAGTTGTGCCTTGACGGCCTGCGAGGCGCCCGCCTCGGCAGCCTCGGCCGGTTGAGCGATGGTCAGGGGGTCGGACAGGTTCATGGCGGGTGATGGGAGGGAATTCAGCCTCCAGAATGTATACAGAAATCAGGACAACTTCCACCCATTCTCATGAAGCACCATTACAAAACAACAGCTTACGAGATATAAAGAACTGAGATAGCTGTTTTACGGCTTTCTTATGTATACAGAAAATCCCCTTTTCCGCACAATTGCGCTACTCCAGCCGCGATCCGAACCCGGGCTGTATACCAAGCCTGCAACGACACCATCCACCCACGGAGAGAGACAACCATGTATCCCAAGAACGCCTGGTACGTAGCCTGCACGCCCGACGAGATCGCGGACAAGCCTCTGGGCCGCACCATCTGCGGAGAGAAGATCGTGTTCTACCGCCCCGCGCCCGACCAGGTCGCCGCGCTGGACGACTTCTGCCCCCACCGGGGCGCCCCGCTGTCGCTGGGCACGGTGTGTGAAGGCCACCTGCAATGCGGCTACCACGGCCTGCGGGTGGAATGCACGGGCAAGTCGGTGTCCATGCCCGGCCAGCGCGTGCAGGGGTTCCCCAAGGCGCGCAGCTTTCCGGTGGTGGAGCGCTATGGCTTCATCTGGGTGTGGCCCGGCGACGCCGACAAGGCCGACCCCGCCACCATCCACCACCTGCCCTGGGCCAACAACCCTGAATGGGCTTACGGCGGCGGGCTGTACCACATCGCCTGCGACTACCGCCTGATGATCGACAACCTGATGGACCTGACGCACGAGACCTATGTGCACTCCACCAGCATCGGCCAGAAAGAAATCGACGAAGTGCCCTGCAAGACCCGCGTGGAGGGCGACGAGGTGATCACCAGCCGCTTCATGGAAGGCATTGAAGCCCCCCCGTTCTGGAAGATGGCGCTACGCATGAACGGCCTGCCCGATGACCAGCTGGTGGACCGCTGGCAGATCTGCCACTTCACGCCCCCCAGCCACGTGCTGATCGAGGTGGGCGTGGCCCTGGCCGGCAACGGCGGCTACAACGCACCGGCCGACAAGAAGGCATCGAGCATCGTGGTGGACTTCATCACGCCCGAGACCGAAACCTCGATCCACTACTTCTGGGGCATGGCGCGCAACTTCAAGCCACAAGACCCGTCGCTCACCACCCAGATCCGCGACGGCCAGGGCAAGATCTTTGCGGAGGACCAGCAGATGCTGGAGCAGCAGCAGGAGAACCTGCTGCGTTACCCCGACCGCAAGCTGCTCATGCTCAACATCGATGCGGGTGGCGTGCAGTCGCGCAAGATTCTGGACCGCCTGCTGGCGGCAGAACGCACACCTGCCGCAGCACAGGCGGTGGCCGCATGACCGCGCAGGAGACCCTGCAGGTCCGCGTCGTCAAGAAGCAGGCCGAAGCCGAGGGCATCGCTAGCTACGAGCTGGCGCGGCTGGACGGCGCCGCACTGCCGCCGTTCAGCGCGGGCTCGCACATCGATGTGCATCTGCCGGGTGGGCTGACGCGGCAGTACTCGCTGTGCAATGCCTCGCACGAGTCGCACCGCTACCGCATCGCCGTGTTGCGTGACCCGGCATCGCGCGGCGGCTCGGTCGCCATGCACGACAGCGTGCACGAGGGCGACGTGATCACCATCAGCACGCCGCGCAACCACTTTGCGCTGCACCCTGCACAGCGCACGCTGCTGCTGGCGGGCGGCATTGGTGTGACGCCATTGCTGTGCATGGCCGACCGGCTGGCGCGCACGGGCGCTGACTTTGCGCTGCACTACTGCACCCGCTCTGCCGAACGCACGGCGTTTGCTGCTGAAATTGCCGCATCGGCCATTGCGCCCCACGCCCACTTTCACTTCGATGCAGGCGCCCCCGAGCAGAAGCTGGACACCGCCGCCGTGCTGGCAGCCCCCGGCCCCGACAAGCGTCTGTACGTGTGTGGCCCGGCAGGCTTCATCGACCATGTGGTGACCACCGCCAAGGCCCTGGGCTGGGCGCAGGACCACATCCACCTGGAATACTTTGGCGCCCCGGCGCAAGACACCTCGGGCGACCAGGGGTTTGAGGTGCGCATTGCCAGCACGGGCAAGGTCTACCCGATTGCGCCCGATGTGTCGGTGGTGGAAGCGCTGCGCAAGGAGGGCATCGACATCCTGACCTCGTGCGAACAAGGCGTGTGTGGCACCTGCCTCACACGCGTGCTGGAAGGCGAGGTGGACCACCGCGACATGTACCTGACCGACGAAGAAAAGGCGGCCAACGAGCAGTTCATGCCCTGCTGCTCCCGCGCGCGCAGCAAGCTGCTGGTGCTCGACCTGTAGGCGACCCCAACAAAAAGGCGCTGCAACCTTCGGGCTGCAGCGCCTTTTTCATTACTCCTGAATTGATAGCTACCAGCACATGAAAATCATGCGCTAGAAGCCTATTTCACCTCGAATTCACTTCAATCCCGTTCGTCGGCGGCCACACGGATGGTGTCACGGCCATTGCGGTCCTTCACACGGCCCAGGTCAGTGTCGAGGGCGCGGGCCAGTTTGTCGGCCGCGCCGATGAAGGCGTTGGCCATCTTGTCGGCCTCATCAGTCACGGTGATGGGCTGGCGGCCCGTGACGCGCGCTTCGATGCGGCAGCGCTTGTCATTGGCACCGGACTTGCCCGCATCCAGATCGGTGAGGAACACCTCCAGCCGCGTCACATGATCCTGAAAGCGGGACAGCCGGCTCTTGCACTCGTCTGTGATCCAGCGCGCCAGCGAATCGCCGCCGTGGATGTGGTCGTCGGTGTTGACTTGTACTTGCATGGAGAGGGTCCTTCCTGATGAAGTTGCGAAGTCCCCATCATGGCACCTGCATCCATATCCCCGGTGAATACATGTCAAAGGATGTAGAGAGCCTGGTGACGATGTCGCGGGGGATGGTCCACAGGCTCTTACAGTTTGTCGAGCGCCACGGCGGCCTGCCAGGGCGCATCGGCAGGCAACCCCCGCGCTTCATTCACACGCGCCAGCAGGCGGGTAGCGGCCGGGTCTCCGGGCAGCCGCTCCAGCACCGTTGCCAGCTGTGCCTCGGCGCCGGCCCAGTCGCGTGCATGGAAGGCGTTCAACGCGGCCAGGCTGGCATCGCGCACCGCAGCATCCTCGCATGGCGTGAATACGCGCACGGGCTCGGTCTTGCCCTTGACGATCACATCGTCCAGCGCGCGCAACGCCACCGTGGGCGGCAGCTGCGCTGCGGTGGCGGCCGACAGCAGGATGCCGGTGCCAAACGCCTTGTTGGCGCCCTCCAGCCGCGCGGCCAGGTTCACCGCGTCGCCAATGGCCGTGTACGAAAAGCGCTGGTCCGAGCCCACATTGCCCACCACCACACGCCCCGTGTGCAGCCCGATCCGCATGTGGATGGGCGGCAGTCCGCGCGCGCGCAGATCGGCCACCAGCGCCTGCATGGCCTGCTGCATGGCGATGGCGGCGGCCACGGCGTGTTCGGCATGCCGCGGGTCGTCCAGCGGCGCGCCCCAGAAGGCCATCACCGCGTCGCCAATGAACTTGTCCACCGTGCCGCCCGTGGCGTGCACGATCGGCGTCATGGCGTTGAAGTAGCCGGTGAGCACCTCCACCGTTTGCTCGGCACTGAGCTGCTCGGACAGCGTGGTGAAGTTGGCCAGGTCGGTGAACATGAGCGTGACCTCGCGCGCCTCGCCACCCAGGCGCATCAGCTCGGGCTGCGCAATGAGGCGCGAGACCACGGCAGGCGGCACGTACTGCGCAAACATCGCCCGCGTCTGGCGCGCGCGCTGGCGCACCACGGCATAGCCCACCAGCGCAGCCGCCCCATAAATGGCGACTGCCGCCGCCGCAGGCAACAGCGGCGGCCACCACAGGCGCGGGCCGGCAAACAGCCCCCACGACACGGCTCCCATGGCCACCACCAGCGCCGCCGTCAGCGCCGCCGCGCCCGCCGGGTGCAGCCGCCGGCTCGCCCCCAACAGCACCGGCAGCAGCAGCACGGTGATCACCAGAGTCCACGCGTCCGACACGCTGCGCAGCCCGCCGCCGGTGAGGTAGTTGTCCAGCAGCGTGGCCTGCAGCTCCACCCCCGGGAAAAGCCGCTCACCGCCCGCCGTGCCAAACGGCGAGTTGAACAGGTCGGCCTGCGAGTGCGCCAGCTCGGTGGCGGTGCGCGCCGAGCGCCCCACCAGCACGATCTTGCCCTTGAAGAAACCTGCAGGCAGCAACCCCGGCTCCAGCGCCTGGTAGTACGAGCGCGTGTCAAACGTGCCACGCGGGCCCCGGTAGCCGATCCAGTCGAAATGGTGCAGCGCCGGGGTCTGGCCGCGCGCCTCGGTCGCGCGCTGGGCCAACCGCAGCGCAAAGCCTTCGCGCGCGACGGGGGCGCGGCGCACCACGAAGTCGTCGTCCGGCTCGACCCCGGCATCGCCCGCATCGGCACCAGCGTCCAGAAACCGCTGCAGCGGCTGGATGTCCATCCACAGCGCGGCATTGGCGCTGTCGATCTTCTCGCGGGTGGAGGCCAGCACCACGGGCAAGCCCTGCCCCACCTGGGCCATCGTGCGGTCCAGAGCGGCGTCTTCAGCCTCGGTGGTGGGGTCGGCAAAAACAATGTCCAGCCCCACGGCCAGGGCACCGTCTGCGCGCAGCCGCTCCAGCAGGGCCGCATGCACGCTGCGCGGAAATGGCCAGGTCTGTTGCAGCTCCTGAAACGTCGGCTCGTCGATCGCAAGAATCACCACCGGCACCGTCGTGCGGTGGGGGGCCGCCAGCGCCGTCAGCACGTCAAAGGTCTTGAACTCCAGCGCATGCCAGGTGCGGCTGAGCGTGGCCGCCCCCACCAGCAGCAGCGCCAGCACCCCCGCCGCGAGCGAGAGCCACCGCTGGCGCTGTCGGGCGTGCGGCATCGCCGCCCGATCAGAAGCGATAGCGCGCATCCAGGACATAGCGGGTCTTTTGCCGGTCGGACTTGGGCGCCCACAGGTTCATGGCCGCAACGCCCACCACCCAGCGTTTGTCCTGCGTTTCCCAGAAGCCCATCAGGTCCACGCCCCAGCCCGGCGCACGGCGCGTGAGGTTCTCCTTGTCCTCAAACCGCTCGGACCGGTACACCGCGCGCGCGCTCAGGTACAGGCGCTGCGCGCTGGCCCAGGTGGCACCCAGCGCCACGGTATGGCGCGGGATATAGGGAATGCGCCCCACCACCTCGGCACCACCATCGAGCATGCGGCTTTCGCTGTGCTGGTACAGGTACTTGGCGTAGCCCGACCAGCGGCGGCTGAACATGTGGTTGACCGTGCCACCCAAGGTCTGCAGCGTGCCGCGCTCAAAACTCGGCGTGTCCTCCAGCAGATCACTGGTGGACAGGTTGACCAGCTGCGCGTTGCGCATCTCTTCGAGGAACGGCAGGCTGGGCGTGCGCAGGTCCACGCCAATCGTGCCAGGGTTGTTCACCCGCAGATGGTCGGCCCGCAGGCCCACAAAGGTGTTGGCACCCACCTCCATGCCCAGCTGTGCCACTGTGCGCTTGTGGCGCCCTCCAGCCTCCACCAGGCGGTCCTCGACAGGGATGCCTGCGGTCTCCACGCTGGCGAGGGTGGAGACGCTGAGAGGCCGCAGCCAGTCCTGATAGGCCACGCGCAGCGTGGTGCGCGCAGCAGGCTGCCACACCGCGCCCAGGCGCGGCGTGACCACGCGCTCGGTGTCCGCGCGGCGGGCCTGGTCTTCGCTCAGGGCATCCAGCCCCACCAGGTAGCTCTGCGTGAGGCCGTCCACGCGGTGGCGGATTTGCTGCAGCCCCAGGGCTGCGTCCAGGCTCAGCGCCGGGTCCAGGCGTTGCGTGGTGGCCAGGGTGAGGCCGGTGTAACGACGGTCAATGCGGTTGTAGCCTGCCAGGACGAGGTAGTCGCGGTACAGGCCCACGTTTGGAATGTCAGCCACCACGGCGGCCTCGCCCGCCAGCAGGTTGTTCTGGCGCTCGCGCACATGCTCCAGCGTCACGCTCCAGCGGCTGCCGGGGGTGGTGTCCACGGTGTGGCGCAGCTGAATGTCGCTGAAGTCCTTGCGCGGGGCACTGCTCACGCCCATGACGGTCAGGAACGGTGGCTCGATGTAGGCCGTTGGGTAGCGCAGCAATTGCAGGTTGTCCACGCTGCGGCCCAGCTTGATCCAGGTTTGCTCCGTCGGCCCCCACCGGTAGGCCATGCCCAGGGCGCCCTGGGTGACGGTGTCGTCCAGCGAAGTCTCCTGCGCGTTCTGGCCGCGCAGGCGCATGCTGAACTGGTTGGCGTAGGCAAACAGGTTGATGCGCTCGGTGGGCTGCATGCCCACCCCAGCGGTGATGGCATGGGCACGCAGGTCTCCCTCTCCCGCACGCATGGCAGGAAGGCGGTTGACCTGCAGGTCGAACGGATAGGCACTCACATCCGCCGTCTGCGCCTTGAAGAACCAGGACACCGGCACATGGCTGTTGTCCAGGCCATTGAGCGTGACCGCTGGCGCACGCATCCGGTAGAACTCGCGGTCCAGCGTCACACCCACCGATCCGTGGCTGCCGGGCTGCTGCAGCAGCGGCGAATAACGCTGGCTGCCCCCAAACGCCATGGGGTCGGTCAGAAAGCCCTGGAACAGCGCCGAGTTCTTGTTGAATTCGCCCGCATAGCGGTCTGCCATGAACAGGTGGCTGCCACCCCAGTAGGGGTAGAAGCTCTGCTGCGCCATCTCCAGCGCCCAGTCTTCCATGCCAAAGAAGGCCAGCGATGCGCCCAGGTTGGCACTGCCCTTCTGGTCGTTGGCCACCTGGTTGAGCGACTTGAGGTACGGCATGCGCGCCACGGCGGCGCGCGCAGCCTCCACCGCTTCGCCGGGCTGGAACAGATCGGTGTGGATCTGCGCCAGCAGCATGTAGGGCACAGGGTCCTTGTCGTCCAGTACGGTCGCCTGCTGCAAGGTGGTCAGCGCATCCTGATGGCGGCCCAGCTGGTAGTAGGCCACGGCAGTCCAGGTCTTGGCGCGGGCATAGCGCGGCTCCATCACGCCCGCCCGCAAGAACGCATCCAGCGCGGCATCCGGCTGCCCTTGCTTGAGGTGCAGCAGCCCCTGGCCGGTGAGCGCGACGTAGTCTGCCGGGTTGTCACCCAGCGCGGTGGCAAACGCCTGACCCGCCTCGGTGAACTGGTTCACAAAGGTTTCCAGAGTCCCTAACTCGCCCCAGGCACCGGGCGATTGCGGCGACAGCTGCAACGCGCGACGCAGGTTCTCGCGGGCGGGGCGCGGGTCTTCGCGCTCGGCATGCGCACTGCCCAGGCCTTGCCAGGCGCGTGCATCGCCTGGCGCCAAAGTCTGGGCCTCGGCATAGGCGGCCAGCGTGCCAGGCGCATCGCCCCGGCGCCGGGCCAGCTCGGCGCGCACCAGCGCCAGGTCGGCGTGGGCCGTGCCTTGCGCGGGGGCCAGGGTGGCAGCCGCTTCGTCCACCCGGTCGCTCAGAATCTGCACGCGCGCCAGTTGCGCCACCAGCGCCGGGTGGGCAGGCCAGCGCTGGAGCGCCGTGCGCAGCGTCCCGGCCGCTGCAGCCCCTTCCCCCTCCATCAGCTGCACGTCGGACTGCATGAGCCACGCGGGCAGCGGCGCGGCGTCCACTGCAGCCACCTGCCGCGCCAGCGACCCGCGTGCGGCCAGCAGGTCGCCCGCCTGCAGGGCCACGGCTGCATCGAACACATCCACCCATACAGGCGCTGCGGCAGTGCGCGCCTGCGCCAGCGCGGCACGGGCTGCCGCGAGGTCGCGCGCCGCCAGGGCATCCCGTACGGGCGCCAGCGCTGCAGGCACGGGCTCGGCCGACAGGTGGGGCACCGGGTCGGCCCGCAGCGCGTTGACCCACTGGATGCGGTCTCGCGGCTGGCTCAGCACCAGCTTGACCGGAGCCTTGCCCACTTCGGCCAGCGCCGCTTCGTTGGCGCCCACCGACACCGAGCCCTGCGCGTTGGAAAACTCCACCGTGCCCGACAGCACGGTGATCAGCGTGCGGCCATCGTCCTCCACACTGATGTCCCAATCGGTGCCACGGATCGCAGCGGTCGCGGCCGGTGTCTCCAGGTTCAGGCGGCTGCCGTCGGCGCGTTTGGTCTGCGTCCACGCACGGCCGGCGTTGAGCAGCAAGGTGGTCACGGGCTGTGCCGGGGTGGCCACGCCCTTGACCTGCAGCACCGTGTTCTGGTGCAGGCGCAGCTGGGTATCGTCTGCAAACAGCAGTGCCATCTTGGCGGCCTGGCGTGTGCGCACAAAGTCGCCCTGGGCCAGCGCCTGGGCCAGTCGGGCAGGGCCCCAGTCGGCTGCGGAGGCGGCACGCTGGTCACCTGCGCCTTGCAGGCTGATGATCTCTGCCGCCGCACCGGCGGGCACGGTGGCCTGTGCCACCAGCGGACAGGCGGCAGCAGTCGCGGCCACCAGCGCAGCCAGGGCGGACCAACGGAATTTTGGATGGGACATTTTTTCTGCTTTCGGGGAAGGCGTGCATCGCGCCACCGGGCGCCCCTCCCTGGCACCGGGTGAGCCGAAATTATGGCGATCAGCCCCCCAGATTTC
This sequence comes from Acidovorax delafieldii, assembly GCF_007993815.1. Taxonomy (GTDB): domain Bacteria; phylum Pseudomonadota; class Gammaproteobacteria; order Burkholderiales; family Burkholderiaceae_C; genus Acidovorax; species Acidovorax delafieldii. The sequence goes on along the minus strand of NZ_VJWE01000011.1, from coordinate 1,353,159 downwards.
GCCCGCGTCCCGTCGACATGCGGACACATTTCATGAAGAAAGCCACATTTCGTTGCAGGTTGTGGCGCTTTGCGCGCCCCACCAACCCATGGAGGCGACGCGCCGCTCCGCACGGCCCTTTCCTACAGACGCCACAGGGGGTGCGGTGCTACAACTGCAGGAATCACGCGCACAAGCGCTGCCCGGAGCTTTCCCCCATGCCTGCTGCCCCCCGCCTCAAGATTGGACTGTCCGCCTGCTTTCAACACGCCGACCCTGCACGCCCGCTGTTCACGGGCAAGACGCTGCAATACGTCGAGCAGTCCATCGCCCACTGGCTGATGTCGGCCGGTGCCATGGTGGTGATGGTGCCCTGCCCCACAGGCGAGACCGCGCGTGGTGATGTGACGCTGGACCACTACGCCGAATGGCTGGACGGCATCGTGATGCACGGCGGCGCCGACGTGTGGCCGGGCAACTATGGCGAGGAGCCCTTGCGCGACGAGTGGGTGGGTGACCGCGTGCGCGACCTGTACGACCTGGCCGTGGTCAAAGCCTTTGCCCAGGTCGGCAAGCCCATCTTTGGCGTGTGCAGGGGCCTGCAGCTCATCAACGTGGCCTTTGGCGGCGCGCTGTACCAGGACATCGAGACCCAGCACCCTGGCGCGCAGCAGCACCGTAACGCCACCACCTACGACCAGCACTTCCACGACATCCAGATCCTGCCAGACTCGCATCTGGCCGAGCTGTACCCCAACACGCCACGCGCGCGGGTCAACAGCATCCACCACCAGGGCATCAAGCGGGTGGCGCCGGAATTTGTGGTCGAGGCACTGAGCGAACCCGATGGCGTGCCCGAGGCGATTCGCCTCAAACCCGCGCCAGGGCGTGGCTACATCGCCGCCACGCAATGGCACCCCGAGTTCCACAAGCAGGGCTCGGACACGCTGGACGACACGGCCATCCTGAATGACTTTCTGGCGGCTTGCGAACAAGCCAAGGCCCACCCGCGACCTGCGGCGCGCCCCGCGCCCTCGCTGCGGGAGCGGGCCGCGCGGCGGCTGCGTCAAGCACTGTCACGGCAGCGCAACTGACGCAGACGCAGGTGCACCCCTGCCCGGCGGCAACACCGCAAACAGCACTTCCTGCAGCTGTGCCCGCAACCACCGGTGCGCCGCATCCTGCTGATACCGCGCATGCCAGATCAGGTACATCGGCATGTCCGGACACACCACCGGCACAGGCGCGCTGGTCAGGTCTGCCAGGGCCGTGCGGGCCAGCAGCGAGGGCGCGGTGGTGAGCAGCGCCGTGCCACGCACAAAGGCGGGTAGCGCGGCAAAGCCCGGTACGCGCACCGCAAAGCGGCGGCGCACGCCGCGGGCCAGCAGTTGGCGGTCCAGGTCCAGCCCCCGGTGCGCCTCATAGGCCACCGTGGCGTGGTCGGCGGCCAGGTAGTCGGCCTCGGTGGTGGGGGCGCTGCGCACGCTGGCGTCGTAGAACACACGGTACTGGTCTTCAAACAAGCGCTTTTGCACGATGTCCGTGCCATCCGGCGGGCGGGGGCTGATGACGAGCTGGCACGCGTCCGAGCGCAGCAGTTCGGCGCTGGGCGCGCCGCTGGGCACGATGCGCAGCGTGACGCCCGGTGCAGCGCTGCGCAGGCGCGCGGCCAGCGCGGGCAGCAGCAAATCGCGCTGGAAGTCATTGGCGGCGATGGTCAGCTCGGTCTGCCAAGCGCGCGGGTCAAAGTCGGCCCCTTGGGCAAACAACTGCATCTGGTGCAGCATGTCGCGCGCGGGCTGGGCCAGGGCCTCGGCGCGTGCGGTAGGTACGATGCCGCGCCCGCGCTTCACAAACAACGGGTCGCCGGTGATGGCGCGCAGCTTGTCGAGCAAGTGGCTCACCGCCGACTGGGTGACGCCCAGGCGCTCGGCCGCCGCCGTGATGCTGCCCGTCTCCAGCACCGCCAGCAGCAGCTTCAGCAGGTGCCCGTCCAGCTGTGATCCATCGAATTTGCTCATGCATTCGATGATCTTGGGCCACTTCATCTTTGGCAATGCCGTCGCGACACTGCGGGCTGACTTACATCAAGCCCCGGAGACTTCCATGCCTTCCAAACTGCCCCCGATTCCCGGCACCACGCCGTTCGATGGCGACCAGGCCCGCAAGGGCTATGCGCTGAACAAGATGTGCTTCTCGTTCAACAACGAGGCCAACCGCAAGGCCTTTGTGGCCGACGAAGAGGCGTACATGAAGCAATACCGCCTGAACGAGCAGCAGGCCGCCGCCATCCGCGCCAAGAACGTGCTGCAGCTGATTGCCGCAGGCGGCAACGCCTACTACCTGGCCAAGTTTGCGGGCATCTTTAAGCTGGACATGCAGGACATCGGCGCGCAGCAGACGGGCATGACCAAAGACGAATTCAAGGCCATGCTCGTGGCCGCAGGCAAATAAGGAGACAAACCCATGGCACAACTCATCGGCGGCCTCGGCACCTCGCACATCCCGGCCATTGGCAACGCCATCCACAAGGGCCTGCAAAACGATCCGTACTGGAAGCCCTTCTTCGACGGCTTTCCGCCCATCCGCCAGTGGCTGGGCGAGAAGCAGCCCGACGTGGTGGTGATGTTCTACAACGACCACGGCCTGAACTTCTTTCTCGACAAGATGCCCACCTTTGCCGTGGGCGCAGCGGCGCAATACAACAACGCCGACGAAGGCTGGGGCATCCCCACGTTGCCGCCCTTCCCCGGCGAGGTGGACCTGTCGTGGCACCTCATCAACACGCTCATCGAGCAAGAGTTTGACGTGACCACCTGCCAGGAGATGCTGGTGGACCACGCCTGCACGCTGCCGCTCAAACTCTTCTGGCCCGAGGGCGATTGCCCCGTGACGGTGGTGCCGGTGTGCATCAACACCGTGCAGTTCCCGCTGCCCTCGGCCAAGCGCTGCTACGCGCTGGGCAAGGCCGTGGGCCAGGCGATCCAGAGCTGGGACAGCAACAAGAAGGTGGCGGTGATTGCCTCGGGCGGCCTCAGCCACCAGCTCGACGGCGAGCGCGCGGGCTTCATCAACAAGGCGTTTGACCTGCAGTTCATCGAAAGCCTGACCACCAACCCCGAGTGGGCCACGCAGTTCAGCGTGCACGAGCTGGTGGAAAAAACCGGCACCCAGGGCGTGGAACTGCTGATGTGGCTGGCCATGCGCGGGGCGCTGTCCACCGCCAGCGCGGGCGTGCGGCGGGTGCACAGCAACTATCACATCCCCATTTCGAACACGGCCACGGCGGTGATGGCCCTCGAAACGGTGTAATCCAGCAATTTTCAGGTGATTTTGGCTGCAAGCGCATGATTTTCATGCGCCTGCAGCTATTAAATCAGGAGCATATTGCCGCTATCGTTTGACCCCAGGCTGGCGTCAGACAATCAAAATACTGTAAATTCATCCAGTGAATTTACAGTCCAAACTCGCCATCCTGGCCGACGCCGCCAAGTACGACGCCTCGTGTGCATCGAGCGGAGCTGCGCCGCGCGACTCGGTGGGCGGGCGCGGCATGGGGTCCACCGAAGGCATGGGCATCTGCCACAGCTACGCGCCGGATGGGCGCTGCATCTCGCTGCTCAAGATTCTGCTCACCAACTTCTGCCAGTACGACTGCCTGTACTGCGTGAACCGTGTCACCAGCAACGTGTCCCGCGCGCGCTTCACGGTCGATGAGGTGGTGCAGCTCACGCTCGATTTTTACCGCCGCAACTGTATCGAAGGGCTGTTCCTGTCCAGCGGCATCATCCAGAGCCCCGACTACACCATGGAGCAGGTGGTGGAGGTGGCCCGCGTGCTGCGCGAAGAGCACGACTTTCGCGGCTACATCCACTTGAAAACCATTCCCGACGCATCGCCCGAGCTGATGCAGCGCGCTGGCCGCTATGCCGACCGCCTCTCCATCAACATCGAGCTGCCCACGGCCGAGGGCCTGAAGGCGCTGGCCCCTGAGAAAAACAGCGCCGCCATCGACCGGTCCATGGCCCGCATGGCCGTGCACATTGGCGAATCCCGCGCCGCGCGCAAGGAGCAGGCTGCACTGCCCATCGTGTCCATGCCGCAGTCGCGCACCACACGCCGCGCCAGCGTGCCGCACTTTGCGCCCGGCGGGCAGAGCACGCAGATGATCGTGGGGGCGGATACGACCAACGACCGCACCATCCTCGCCACCAGCGCGCGGCTGTACGGCGTGCACCGGCTGCGGCGCGTGTACTACTCGGCCTTCAGCCCCATCCCCGACGCGGCCCGCGCGCTGCCACTGGCCGCGCCGCCCACGGTGCGCGAGCACCGGCTGTACCAGGCCGACTGGCTGATGCGCTTTTATGGCTTCACCCACGACGAGATCGTGCCGACATCTCAGCAGGGCATGCTGGCGCTGGACGTGGACCCCAAGCTGGCCTGGGCACTGGCGCACCGCGAGCTCTTTCCGGTCAACCTGAACACCGCCCCGCGCGAACTGCTGCTGCGCGTGCCCGGGTTTGGTGTGCAGACGGTGGACCGCCTGCTGGCCGCGCGCCGCGTGCGCCGCCTGCGGCATGCGGACCTGGCGCGGCTGCATGTGTCGCTCAGGAAAGTGCTGCCCTTTGTGGAGGCGGCCGACTACCGCCCCGGCCGTGCGCTGGACGCTGCCGACCTCGCCGCGCAGTTGACGCCGCCGCCGGTGCAGCGCAGCCTGTTCTGAGCTGGAGAGGCCCGCATGCAGCGCCACACCATCACGCTGGACCACGCCACCGACTGGCCCGGTTTTCGCCAAGCGGCACGCGCCCTGGTGCAAGCCAACGTGCCTCCGCAGGCTGTGGACTGGCGCTGCCAAGCGGATGCCGCTGAAGACCTGTTCGCGCCCGAGCCTGCTGCCAGCCACACCTTGCCCAGCCCAGCCCCCGATGCGCCGCCGCTGCGCGTACCGCCCGACTTTGTGCACCTGTGCGAGCAACTCATCCTGCACCGCGACCCGGCCCGCTTTGCGCTGATGTACCGCCTGCTGTGGCGCATGGCACAGGGCGGCCATGAAGCCGACGCCGCGCGGCACGACCCGCTGGACGCCGACCGCATGTTGGCCCACCACATGGTCCGCAGCGTGCGGCGGGACATCCACAAGATGCACGCCTTTGTGCGCTTCCGGCCCGTGGTGGAACCCGACGGCCAGACCCTGCACATGGCCTGGTTCGAGCCCGACCACTACATCACCGTAGCCAACGCGGGCTTCTTCATCCGCCGCTTCACGCAGATGCGCTGGGCCATCCTCACCCCCGACGCCAGCGTGCGCTGGGACGGCCAGCAGCTGCACACCGGCCCCGGCGCGCAGCGCAGCGACGCGCCGCCGCCCGATGCGGGCGAGGCGCTGTGGCTCACCTACTACCGCCACATCTTCAACCCCGCGCGGCTCAAGCTGGCCATGATGAAAAAGGAGATGCCCACGCGCTACTGGCACAACCTGCCCGAGGCCGCGCTCATCACCGAGCTGGCGCAGACAGCGCACGAGCGCAGCGCCAAGATGGTGGAGGCCGAGGCCACCGTGCCGCGCAGGCGCATCGCGGGGACAACGGCACCCCGTGCGCGGCCCGCTGGTGGTGCCCCACTCAGTCCAGCGCTGCCTCGCGCATCACCCGGAACTGAGGGGCCGACACCGGCGGTGTCCAGCGCCACGGCAGCACCTGCGGCCGCCACAGGGCGCGCAGCACCGTGAGCCGCAGCACACGCTGTGCGCCGGGCCAGGCAGCACGCGCAGCGCGGTCCCACAGCACCTCGGCCTGCGCGGCAATGTGCAGCAAGCCGCCCTCTTCATAGTCCACCACCAGCAGGCCTGCCAGCGGGTGCAGCGCAAGGTTGCCCAGGGTGTTGAAGAACTGGTTGCCAGGGTAGTCCGGCAGGCTCAGCACCACGCCGGCCTCCGTGTGCGCCACCTGCACAAAGCCCGGCTCGCCGCCCCGGTGCGATACATCCACGCCTTCGCTGTGCCCGGCACCGGGGCGTGGCGCCGAGGCACTGGCGATGAACAGGGTGTCGGCACGCTGCACGCGCGCGATGGCGGCGGCGTCCAGTCCGGCGCCCAGCCACTGCACCGGGCCCGGAGCGGCCAGCGCAGCGCGCAGGCCTGGCTCCCGCGCCTGGATGTATTTGGGGCAGTTGCCAAAGCTCTGCACCACCTGCATGTCCAGGCCGGTATCGCCAAACGCTGCCACCCGCCCGTTCATGCGGTTGCGCCGCCGCGTGTGCGGCTCCAGCCCCAGCACGCCCACGGCCGCGTCTGGCGCCAGGTGTGCGAGCACCGGGTCCTTGGAATCCGGCGCGGTCGCGATCTGCATGCGCTGCGCATCGGGGGTGTGCACAAACCCAGGCGGTCCGGCAAGCATCGTGGCCCACGGCTGGCCTTGTTCATCCAGCGCCCCCAGCAGCAAGGTGGGCAGCTTTTCAAACAGCTCACGGTGCTGGTCGGGCATGTGATCGCGCAGCACCATCGCACCCACGGCCGCCATGCGCTCGCGCACGCCCACGCGCGCCTGCAAGGCCTGCTCACCGGGGTGGAATGCCTCGGGCGGCACCGGCACCCCAACCGGTGCAGCGGGCACGGTGGCTGTCATGCCGCCACCTGCTCGGCAGCGGGCAGCTGGTCGGCCAGCACCGGGTAGCCCGGCAAGGCCTGCATGCGCGCCACCCAGGCCGCAATGCGCGGGTAGGCATCCAGCGGCAGCCCTGCCAGATGGGCCTGCGAGGTGTAGCTGACCATGGCCACATCGGCCAGGCTGGGCGCTGAGCCCCCGAGCAACCAGGCCCGCCCCTGCAGTTCGTCCTCCATGAAGGCGAGCAGGCGCTTGCCGGTGGCCTGCGCCACCTCGTTCACGGCACGGCCCGTCAACGTCGCAAAGCGCGGCCCCCCGATGCCCGGCGCCAGAAAGCCCGCAGCCAGGCTGAACCAGCGCTGCAGCTGCGCCTGCCCCACGGCGTCTTGCGGCAGCCAGGCATTGCCGGGGGCGTAGCGCTGCACCAGATACACCAGAATGCCATTGCTGTCGCTCAGCACCTGGCCCGCGTCCACCAGCACGGGCACCTGGCCCAGCGGGTTGAGTGCCAGAAACTCCGCGCGCTGGTGTTCGCCGCGCAGCAGATTCACATCAATCAGTTCATAGGGAAGGCCGAGCAGGGACAGCATCAGCTCCACGCGATGGCAATGGCCCGAGATGGGCATGCGGTACAGCTGGAGCGGGGTGGTGGGGAACATCGTGAAGCCTCGTCGGATGTGAGTGAAAAGATGGCTCGACGATATCTATTGCAAGCCGCGGTGTGAATAATCAATCACCGCTTTTCATAATTGCGGTATCCGCAATAATGGGTCGCATGGACTATCTCGACACCCTGCGCTGTTTTGTGGCCGTGGCGGACGCTGGCGGCTTTGCCGTGGCGGGGCGGCGGCTGGGCTGCTCGGCCACGGCCGTCACGCGCGCCATTGCGGCGCTGGAGGCGCGGCTGGGTGTGCTGCTGTTCCAGCGCAGCACGCGCATGGTGCGCTTGACCGAGGCGGGCGAGCGCTTCTTGCACGACTGCCGTCCCCTCCTGAACGACCTGCACGAGGCCGAGCAGGCCGCCAGCGGCGCACAGGCCGAGGCCCAGGGGCTACTGTCCATCACGGCACCGCAGATGTTCGGCATCCAGCATGTGGCGCCCATCGTGCAGGGCTTTTTGCAGGCCCAGCCGCGCGTGCAGGTGCGTACGCTGTTCGTCAACCGCCTGGTGCACTTGCTCGACGAAGGCATGGACGTGGCCATCCGCATCGCGCACCTGCCTGACTCCGGCCTCACTGCGGTGCAAGTGGGCGCGCTGCGCCGCCTGGTGGTGGCGTCTCCCGCCTACCTGGCGCAACACGGCAAGCCACGCCACCCGGCCGACCTGAGCAGCCACCGGGCCATCGGCTTCGCCTTTGACGCACGCACGCCATCGCCCTGGAAGTTTCGCGATGGCGCCACCGGCCAGCCGCAATTCACATGGATCAGCAACAGCAACGAGGTGGACATTGCCGCCGCAGAGGCAGGCATCGGCCTGACCCGCTGCCTTGCCTATCAGGCCGCAGCCAGCCTGCGCGCAGGGCGCTTGCGCATCGTGCTGGCCGACCACGAACTGCCACCCGTGCCCGTGCACATCGTGTACCCCGCAGGCCGACGGGCCCCAGCGAAAGTGCGCGCCTTTGTGGAATGGGCACGCGAGCGCTTGACCGAGGAGCCGGTGCTGAACGGGCGCGGTCTGGGGCGCGGTAACGCCTTGTTGCCAATGACTTCGTAACCTGTCATCGCAACGCCTCCGAGCGCCGTTGCATAGCTAAGTCCGACGCTGTGTCGGGCGGTCATCCGATCTGAAAGGATTTCTCATGAACAAGCTCCTCGCTGCCCTGCTCGCCGGTTTCTTTGTGACCGCATCGTTTGCCCAAGCCCCTGCGGCCCCCGCAACGCCAGCAACCCCCGCGAAGACCGCGGCGCCTGCGACCCCTGCCACATCGGCCATGCCTGCCACCCCAGCGACTCCAGCCACGCCCGCCACCCCTGCGGCCAAAGCCGAAGCCAAGCCCGCAGTAACGCCAACCGCCACCGCGTCGGCCCCTGCAGAAAAGAAGGCAGAGAAGAAGGCGAAGGCCAAGAAGACTAAGGCAATGGCAGAGAAAAAAGCCGACGCTGCCAAGCCTGAAGCAGCCAAGTAAGTTCCAGGTCGACCACTACACAAAGCCCGCTCTGCGGGCTTTGTGTTTTTCCATCTCAGGGCTCAATGCTGTCGCTGTAACCCCCGCAGAAATGCGAGGACAAAAAATGCGATAGCAAGATCCAGCGCGCTGCGTTTCATATGCCGTGGGCACTCACCGCGGGACAGGCTCTGGCAAGCGCAGTGAGGCTGCGGTTGCATTCAGGATTTCGTTCGACAGCTCTTCATCGTCCACCGCGCGCGCCAGCACCATGGCGCCCACCAGATTCGCATAGTCGGCCAGCGCACGCTGGCGCTTCGCAGCCTTGGTACGGCCAGGCACCAAGGTGGCCAGTCCTTCCAGTTGGGCGCGCACGCCCTCGGTCACAGCATGGCGGACGGCCGGCCCCTGCCGCGCTGCATCACCGCCCAGAGCGGCCAGCAGACAACCCTGACCGGGTGCATCTCGGTGGCGGGGCGAAAGATAAGCCGCCTCGATAGCTGCCAAAGGGTCCTGCCCCTTATCCACAGCGTCACGCGCAATGGCTGCCCAGGCGGTCTGCAGCCGGTGCAAGGCCCTTGCGCTGGCCTGCGCCATCAGCTCGTCCTTGGACGCAAAGTGCCCATAGAACCCGCCATGCGTGAGCCCCGCGCTCTTCATGAGGTCGGCCACACCAATGCCATCGAAACCCTTTTCGCGAAACAACTGCGCGGCCGCATCAAGGATGCGCTCACGGTTTTCCGCCATCTGTTCCTTGCTGACCTTCATTGTCTATCTCTCCTCGGACTGCAAGCCCTGAAACTTAGTCTTGACATTTTAAATGATGATCGTCATATAATTTAAACGTGACAATCATCATCTAAAACAGATTTCAGGAAACCTTATGACCACCACAGAAAACCATTCCTCTCGCCCCTCTCTGGGCACAGCCCTCATCACTGGCGCTTCGTCCGGCATTGGTGCCGTGTACGCGGACCGTCTCGCGCGCCGTGGCTACGATTTGATCCTGGTTGCGCGTGACTCCGCACGCCTGGCTGCACTCGCCCACCGCCTGGCGCAGGAGACCGGGGTGAAGACTCAGGTGCTGCAGGCGGACCTCACCGACCGCAGCGACCTGGCCCGTGTGGAGCAGCGTCTGCACAGCGACGCCGGCATCACGCTGCTGCTCAACAACGCGGGCATTGCAGTGACAGGGACATTGCTGGACGCCGATATCGATGCCGTGGAAAGCATGGTGGCGCTGAACGTTCTGGCACCCACCCGGCTCGCTGCGGCTGCAGCCAAGGGCTTTGCGGCACGCAAGGCGGGCACGCTGATCAACATTGCCTCCGTTCTGGCACTGCTGCCGGAGATGTTCAGCGGCACGTACAGCGGCACCAAGGCTTACCTGCTGAACCTCACCCGGTCCCTGCAGCAAGAGCTGGGGCCAATAGGCGTCCGCGTGCAGGCGGTGATGCCGGGAGCAACACGCACCGAGATCTGGGATCGCGCGGGTACACCCATCAGCCACCTGCCGCAAGACATGCTGATGGACGTGGACGCCATGGTGGATGCCGCGCTGGCCGGTCTGGATCAGGGCGAGGCGGTGACCATCCCCTCGCTGGAAGCGGTGCACGATTGGAACGCGCTGGAAGATGCGCGCCGGGCGCTCGGGCCTTTCCTGTCGCTGCGTCAGCCAGCCCGACGCTACGCGGTCACCACCAGCGCCTGAGCCTTCCTGCACCACAACCGAGGTCTGACCATGCAAGCACTGATTTCTGCCTATGCCCGCTCCCCGTTCCACTTCGCCCGCAAGGGGGCGTTGGCCGATGTGCGGCCCGATGCCCTCGCCGCGCAGGTGGTCACGGGTCTGTTGAAACGCACAGGAATCGACCCTGCAACCCTGGAAGACGTGATTGCCGGCTGCGCGTACCCGGAGGCAGCACAAGGCAACAACATCGCGCGCATCGTGTCGCTGCTGGCGGGCCTGCCACACGAAGTGGGCGGCATGACGGTGAACCGCTTTTGCGGATCGTCCATGTCCGCTATTCACATCGCCGCCGCGCAGATCGAGGCGGGCCTGGGCGAGGCCTTTCTGTGCATCGGTGTCGAGTCCATGACCATGGTTCCGCAGGGGGGCTTCAACTTCTCGGCCCACCCCACGTTGTACGAGCACAGCGATACGTACATCAGCATGGGAGAGACGGCCGAGAACGTGGCCCACCGATACGGGGTGAGCCGCGCTGATCAGGAAGCACTGGCCGTCTCGTCGCACCACAAGGCTGCGGCGGCGCGTGAGGCGGGGCTGCTGAAAGACGAAATCGTGCCCATTACCCTGGCGTCGGGCGACTGGGTCACTCAGGACGGCTGCATCCGCCCCGGCACCACACTGGAAGCACTGGCGGCGCTGCGGCCCGCATTCCGCGCAGATGGTGTGGTGACCGCTGGCACCTCGTCGCCGCTGACCGATGGTGCAGTGGCTGTCTTGGTGACCACCCACGCATATGCAGCGCGGCACGGCCTGGCCCCGCTGGCCCGCATCCGCGCCATGGCCACTGCGGGCGTAGATCCCGCGTACATGGGCATGGGCCCCGTACCCGCCACACGCAAGGCACTGGCCCGCGCGAAGCTGTCGGTCAGTGATCTGGATGTCGTGGAGATCAATGAAGCGTTTGGATCGCAAGCCCTGGCGTGCATCCGCGAACTGGGCCTGCGCGAAGACACCGTCAATCTGGATGGGGGTGGGCTGTCCATCGGCCACCCGCTGGGCGCCACCGGTGCGCGCATCACGGGCAAGGCCGCTGCGCTGCTGCAGCGCGAGAAGGGCCGCTATGCGCTGGCCACACAGTGCATTGGTGGCGGCCAGGGCATTGCGACGGTGCTGGAGGCACTTTAGTCAGCGGGGGGAAACCTGAGGGGCCAGCGGCCCCTGGCCTCTGTATCAATGGTGGTGGCCGTGCGCACCATGCACATGGCGGTGCGCAATTTCTTCAGGGCTGGCAGCGCGCACTTCAGTGACCTTGCAGCTGAAGGTCAACGCCTGGCCTGCCAGCGGGTGGTTGCCGTCCAGGTGCACTTCGGGGCCCTTGATCTTGACCACGTTGAACACGGCGGGCTGGCCGTCGTTGCCCACGCCCTGCAGCTGGCCGCCGACCTTCACGCCGGGCGGGAACTCGCTTTTGGGGATGGTGCGCACCAGGCTTTCATCGCGCGCGCCAAAGGCGTCTTCCACCGCCAGCTGCAGCGTGGTGCTGAAGCCCACGGCCTGGCCATCGAGTGCGGCCTCGACCTTGGGGAAGATGTTTTCGTAGCCACCGTGCAGGTACGACAGGTGCCCCGCATCCAGCGGCTTGCCCTGGGGGGTGGTGACCTTGTAGGTGATGGTGACGGCGGAGTCTTTGGTGATGGTGGTGGCCATGGTGGTGCTTGCGCTTTCAGGCGGTGAAGAATCGGCGCGGGGCTGGCAGGGGTATGCCACCAGCCGCCGCGCGGGTCAGAACGAAACCCCGGATTGTCCACGAGGCGCCGGACGGCTGCCGCAGGGCCTCGTGGAAGCTTGGCAGGGCCTGGTGAACAACCCTATGCGCCCGACAAGGCCTCGGCTGGGCGCTCTTCCTCCGTCTGGCCGGGGTAGCGCGCAAAACGCCGCGCTTCGGTGCCGTGCACCGGGTCCTGGTCGGGCCAGGGCCAGCCGCCGAACTGGGTACGGCGGTAGTCGTTCATGGCTTGCATGATCTCGGCCTGTGTGTTCATCACAAACGGGCCGTACTGCGCCACGGGCTCGGCAATGGGCTGGCCTTGCAGCAGCAGGCATTCCAGCGGCGTGGCGCCGGTGTTGGTCAGCTGCCAGTCCTGCCCGGCCACCAGCTCCAGCGCGGCGTGCTGGCCCACGTCCTGTGGGCCCACGCGCAGGCTGTCGCCCACAAAGAAGTACAGCATGCGGCGCGTGCCCTGGCCGCGCGCGGCGGGCAGCGTCCACTGCGCGCCAGGGTCCATGTGCAGCGTCCAGATAGCCACATCGCCCTCGGGCTGCGAAGCCCAGGACTCGGGTGGCGGCGCCAGCGGCGCGGGCGCGCCGGGCAGAGCGCCCGCCACCACCGTCACCGTGGTGGCGCGACCTGCATCGTCGTGGTGGACCAGGCGCGGAATGCGCTCGTTCCACAGCATGGTGAAGTGCGGCTCCACCATCTTGTTCTTCGCGGGCAGGTTCAGCCAGATCTGGAACAGCTCCAGCGGGTTGGGCTCGGTGGCGTTGAGCAGCGGGAACATCTCCGAATGCACGATGCCCTTGCCCGCCGTGACCCACTGCACATCACCCCCGCCAAAACGCGCGGCGGCGCCCAGCGAGTCGGAATGGTCGATGAGGCCCTTGCGCACGAGGGTCACGGTTTCAAAGCCCCGGTGCGGGTGGCCCGGAAAGCCGGGCACCGTGTCGCCGTGGTACATGCTCCAGCCGTCCTTGCGGCTGAAGTCGCTGCCGATCTGGCGGCCCTCCAGCGACACGGCGGGCGCAAACGCGCCATTGCCTGCGGGGTAGGCGTCGTCATGGTGGGCGCAGAACAGGAACGGGTCCATCGTGGGCCACAGCGGACCCAGCGCCTGGGCCTGCACGACGGGCAGGCTGGCGGCAGACGAAGACACGGTGGGGGAGGACGACATCAAGGACTCCTTGGGTTTGCGCCACCGGCTATCGGGCAGCACGCCTGCCAAAGATAAGGCCAGCGACCGCTTTCAGAAGTGCGCTGGGTGGAACAGTGCGGTGCGGCATACAGGACAGTGCCGCACAGCGTGCGCACACAGCTTCGCCACCATTTCAAGCCAGAATGACTGCATGCGCTAGTGGAATATGCCCGAGTAGCTATCAATTGGATAGCGCCCTATCTCCTCATACGGCACCCGCGTGGGAAGGCGCGGCGGCGGACGGTGGTGGTGCCGGGCGCAACACGAAACCACCCAGCACGGCGGCCACCAGCGAGCACAAGGCCGACACCCAGAACGCCAGCTGGTAGCCTGCATTGAGCGCCTGCTGCACGCTGGCCCCGGCCTGGCGCAGGTGGTCGGTGCGCGCATCGGCCAGGCTGGCCAGAATGGCAAGGCCCAGCGCGCCGCCCATCATGAATGCGGTGTTGACCACCCCCGAGGCCAGCCCCGAGTCTTCGGGCTTCACATCGCCCATGGCGGCCAGCAGCAGCGGGTTGAGCGCAATGCCGGCGCCCACGCCCAGCAGCACCATGCCGGGCAGCACGTGGATCACAAACCGCCCCTCGGTGGGCGCGAGCGCAAACAGGGCCAGGCCCACCGCCGCCAGCAGCAGCCCCCAGCCCAGCGTGCGGCAAATGCCAAAACGCATCACCACCCAGGCCGACAGCCCCAGCGAGCAGCCCGCCATGATGAGGTTGGACGGCAAAAACGCCAGGCCCACCTGCATCGCGTCATAGCCCAGCACCAGCTGCATGTACAGCGCCGACAGAAAGAACCACGCAAACATCGACGCCGCCCACAGCACGCCCACCACGTTGGAGATGGCCAGGTTGCGCAGCCTCAGCAGCGGCAGGGGCACCAGCGGCGCGGCCACATGCGACTCGATGAACAAAAAGGCCGCCAGCAGCGCCGCCGCCGCCCCCAGCAGCCCCAGCGACTGCAGCGAGGTCCAGCCCGCTGCGTTGCCGTTGACGATGGCGTACACCGCCAGCATCAGCGACGCGGTGATGGTGACGGCGCCCGCCACGTCCAGCCGCTGCCCGTGCGCCTGCCCCTTGCCGCCCGGCAGCAGCGCCAGGCAGGCCAGGTAGATGGCCACACCCACGGGGATGTTGACCAGAAAGATCCAGTGCCAGCTCAACGCGCTGGTGAGTACCCCGCCCAGCAGCACCCCAATGCTGCCACCCCCGGCACACACAAAGCCGTAGACGCCCATGGCCCGCGCACGCTCACCCGGCTCGGTGAACAGATTCATGATGAGCGACAGCGCCACGGCCGACACCACCGCGCCGCCCACGCCCTGCACCGCACGTGCCGCCACCAGCAGCCCCTGCGTATTCGCCAGCCCGCAGGCCAGCGATGCCACGGTGAACAGCGTGATGCCGGCCAGAAACAGCCGCCGGTGGCCATACAGGTCGCCCAGACGTCCGCCCAGCAGCAGGCAGCCGCCAAAGGTGAGCATATAGGCGTTGACCACCCAGACCAGCGAGGTTTCGGTAAAGCCCAGGTCGGCCTTGATGCTGGGCAGCGCAACGTTCACGATGGTGGTGTCGAGCACGATCATCAGCTCGCCCAGGCACAGCAGGATGAGTGCGGGCCAGCGTGCGCGGCCTTCGACGCGTAGGGTCATGGGACGGTGGAAATCAAAAGAGATTGGCAGCGCAGTGTGTCATGCGCGTTGCGCTGGCGACTGAGGACTAGCGGGGTGCAATACCAGTGCAGCTGTGGATCGGGCTTAGCCAGCCCTCCGGCTACGTCGCCTTTCAGGTGGAAGCCGCGCAGTGGCTCAGGAGGTTCGGGTGTACTTGGCTTGCATGAACTGCTTCCAGCTGCCGTCTGGCTGCTGGCCGAACGAGGTGAGCGTGCGCTTGTTGGCGCTGACGACGGTGATCACATCCCGGTAGCGCATGGTGGCGCCGTCGGCCTTGAAGCTGGGGCCTTCGGTCTCCAGCGTCAGCACCTTCTGGTCGGCATCCAGCGTGCCGCGGTACACCCACATATGCGTCATCATCGAGCCCACCCAGGTGCCGACAAACGCCTGCCGGTCCGGGTCGTAGCCCAGCGTCATCAGCATGCGGGCCTCGCCACCCCCGCCGGGCATGGATCCCGTCCCTTCGCACAGCACCCACAGGCTGCCCAGTGCGCGCACATGTTCAGTGCCCCGGCTGTGCGCGGGGGGTTCGCCCGGGCCCATGTCGGCCAGCGACTCGCAGGTCCAGTCGCCCAGCAGCTGCTGCTGCCAGCGGTGCATGGCGTGGGGTTCGGGGTTCATCATGGGGGTCTCCTGGTGATGTGGTGGGCGCGCGCTCAGTCGCGGTCGGGTGCTCCGAGCGGAAAGTAGTGGCGGTAGGGGCGACCGCCTTCCACCGCGCGTGCAAACGAGGGGCGTGCGAGCAACCGGGCGCGGTAGGCGCGCAGCTGCGGGTAGGTGGCTGCGATGGGGTGCGTCCAGTCGGCATAGAACAGCGAGGGCGCCGCAGCGCAGTCGGCCAGCGAGAACGACTCGCCCGCCGCCCAGGTGCGCCCTGCCCCCATGCCCTCCAGCCAGGCGTAGGCTTTCTCCAGTTTCTCGGTGGCCCAGGCCACGCCTTCGGCCTTGCGCTCGGCGTTGCCGGTCAGCGCGGCATTCACCGCGTGCTGCACCGGAGCCATCACGTGCAGGTCAAAGAAGCGGTCCATGAACCGCACGTCCAGTGCCGCCCGGGGGTCGGCGGGAATCAGCGGCACAGGCCCCGGGTGCGCGAGCTGCAGGTGCTCGATCACGATGCTGCTTTCCACCACCGTGTGGTCACCGTCCACCAGCACTGGAAACTTCGCCAGCGGCCAGTGGCGCAACCAGTCGGCGGAATGGCTGACGGGCTCTGCGGGGTCAAGATTGAGCAGCTCAAACGGCGTGCCGTTCTCGTAGAGCGCGGTCAGCACCTTCTGGGTGTAGGACGAAAAAGGGTGGCCATAGAGAGCGAGCATGCGGGTTCCTGTGGGGGAGTCGGTGGTGGTGATGGTGGTTGCACTCATTCAGGGGCCACCACCATCCAGGACACGCCAAAGCGGTCGGCCACCATGCCAAACGCCTGCGAGAAAAAGGTCTTGGTGAGCGGCATCTGCACCTTGCCGCCATCGGCCAGCGCATCGAAATAGCGTTTGGCATCGGTCGCATTGACGGGGCTCAGCGCCAGCGAGATGCCCTGGAAGCTGGCGTGGCCCGAGCCCATGCCGTCCGACGCCATGATCTGCGTGTCGCCCACGGTGAACGAGGCGTGCATGACCATCTCGGGCGTGGGGCCCGGGCCGCTGCCATCGGCGCAGCCCTCGCCGGCTGCGGGTTCGGGGTTGTCCTTGTAGCGCATGAGCATGGTGACTTGGGCGCCCAAAGCGTGGCGGTAAAACTCCAGCGCTTCATCGCAGCGGCCTTCGAACATCAGGTAGGGCTCGACTTTCATGGGGGTCTCCTGGGGAACATGGACGGGGCAGGAAGGGTTTCGGCGTGCAATTGTGAACACCGTCCACAAACAATAACAAAGATAATGGACAGTGTCCACATCCCAACGATCCATGACCGTAAGCACCCGCAACAAAGCTGCCCCCTCCAGCGCACCCGCCGCACGCGCCACCTACCGCCACGGGGATCTGCACCGTGCGCTGCTGGACGCGGGCATCGAACTGGCGCGCCAGGGCGGGCCGGATGCGGTGGTGCTGCGCGAGGCCACACGCCGCGCGGGTGTGGCGCCCAATGCGGCCTACCGCCATTTCGCGAACCGCGACGACCTGCTGGGCGCCGTGCGCGCCGCTGCCGTGGCCGCCGCCGCGCGGTCCATGGAGGCCGAGCTGGCCCTTGTGCCCACCACCGGCACGCCCACCGAGCAGGCCCACGCCAAGGTGCGCGCCGTGGGCGCCGGCTACCTGCGGTTTGCGCACGCCGAGACGGGGCTCTTTCGCACCGCCTTCGGTGGCCGCTTCACGGTGCAACAAACCCCCGACCCCGCCATGGGCGGTGCCACGGGGCTCAACCCCTTCCAGCACCTGAGCGCCGCACTGGACGACCTGGTGGCCGCGGGCGCCCTGCCGCCCGGGCGCCGCCCCGGCGCCGAATACCTGGCCTGGTCCACCGTGCATGGCATGGCGCTGCTGGCCATCGACGGGCCGCTGCGCGGCACGCCCCAGCAAATGCTGGACCTGCTGGGCCAGCGGTTGCTGGACATGGTGGAACGGGGGCTTTGAGCGCACCGCGCACGCCGGGTCCACTCAAGAACTGCCTTGGAACAGGCTTCGATGATCCTATGGGCCGGTAGCGACCACAAACAATGCCCTTACCGCTATTTAATTTGTAGCAGATATTGCCCATGCCTCATCCGGCGGCCAGCCCATACAGCCGCGCCGTGGCCTGCACCCGCGCCACCAGCGCGCGGCGCAATGCCATGGGCCGCAACACTTCCACCTGCGGCGACAACCGCATCAGCTGCCCGCAGGCATGCTCCACCGACTCGATGGGGATCGTCACGGCCATGCGGCCGTCCTTGCGGCGGGACGGAGGGGCGGCGGCCACCGCTCGGGCCACGGCGCTGCTGAGCGCGCGCAGACCGCGCAACCCTTCGGGCGTGGCCAGCAGTGCGGCCTCGCCCGTGTACAGGCCTGACTCAAAACGCCGGATCGACGCGGCCCAGTAGCCCGGCAGGTCAAAGCGTGCGGGGCGCCTGGCTGGTTGGTCCAGCGTTGTGGCCGCGAGGATGTTCGACACCCGGTAGGTGCGTGGCCCGCGCGTGTCGGCTCCCGTGGGTAAGGCCACCAGGTACCACACGCCCGCTTTCAGCACCAGGCCCAGCGGGCTCACCGTGCGCTCTGCCGTGCGCGCCCAGCCCTCATAGCGCAGGGTGATCTGGTGGCCGCTCCACACGGCGGCTGCCACCGTGGGCAAATGCGGCGTGGGGTCGCTCTCGCGGTACCAGTCCACGGGGTCCAGGTGCAGGCGCGTGCTCACGCGCTGCGCGTCGTCGCGCCAGGCGGCGGGCAGTGCGGCCAGCAGCTTCAGGCGCGCCCCCGCCACATCGCCGCCCAGGCCTAGGTCCTGCGCAGGGCCGGGCAGGCCGCTCAAGAAAACGGCCTGCGCCTCCGACGGCGTGAGGCCTGTGAGCGTGGTCTTCCAGCCCGGCAGCAGCGCAAAGCCACCGTGGCGCCCCCGCTCGGCATAGATGGGCACGCCCGCAGCGCTGAGCTGGTCCACATCGCGGTACAGCGTGCGCACCGACACCTCCAGCGCCTCGGCCAGCGCCTGCGCACTCATGCGGCCACGCGTCTCCAGCAGCATCTGGAGGGACAACAAACGGCTGGCGCGCATGGGTTTTGGCAGGGGTGGTGCAAAAAAGAAAGAACACCAAAGATAGCGCAAATACCTGCCATGGGTTGGCAGGTATCGGCGCGCACACTGCAGGCCTGTCTTGCCTTGTTGCCCCCCATACCTTTTCAGGAGCCCTCATGCCCACCACCGATCCCCACGCCATCGTTGAATTGCGCCAGTACACCCTGCACCCCCAACAGCGCGAGGTGCTCATCGACCTGTTCGACCGGGAGTTTGTGGAAACCCAGGAGGCGCAGGGCATGCGCGTGCTGGGCCAGTTCCGCGACCTGGACCGGCCCGACCGGTTCGTCTGGCTGCGCAGCTTTGCCGACATGCAGGCGCGCCACCGCGCGCTGGAGGGCTTCTATGGCGGCCCCGTGTGGGCGGCACACCGCAACGCCGCCAATGCGACCATGATCGATTCGGACAACGTGCACCTGCTCTGCCCCGCCTGGCCCGGCGCCACGGCGGCGCTGCCACACCATGCAAGGCCGCAGCCCGGCGCGCAGGGTGCCACCGCTGGCGTCCTGCAGGTCACCGTGTTGCCGTTGCGGGAACCCGCCACACCACCACTGCTGGACTTCTGCCGCCACCGCATGACGCCCACCCTGCAGCGCGGTGGCGCGCGCCAGATCGCCTGGTTCTGCACCGAGCCCAGCCCCAACACTTTTTCCCGCCTGCCGGTGCGCGAAGGCGAACCCGTGCTGATGGGCCTGGCCCTGTTTGGCGACGAGGCTGCGCTGACATCGTTTACCGACAGCGGGGCCTGGGCGCGTGACGTGGTGCCCGGCCTTGCGCCCTGGCTGGCGGCAGAGCCCGAGGTGCTCCGCCTGCAGCCCACCGCGCGCTCGGCGTTGCATGCGTGACGCACCGCAAACCTCTCCCCCTGACGCACCAACCACCACGGAGCCCCACCATGTCCACCCCAGCCCGCCTCACTCCCATCCCGTCGCCCACCATCGCGCCCAGTGCCGCGCGCGACTTCGACTTTCTCATGGGCCCCTGGCGCATTCGCAACACGCGGCTTGTGCACCGGCTCGCGGGCTGCCACGACTGGGAGGTGTTCGACGCCACGGGCACCGCACATCCATTGCCCGGTGGCATCGGCAACTTCGACGACTTCACGCCGCTGGCATGGAAGCCCGGCTACGTGGGCATGGCACTGCGTGTGTTCAACCCCGTCACGCAGCGCTGGAGCATCTACTGGCTGGACAACCTCACGGGCGGCCTGGACCCGGCCAATGGCCTGCTGCTGCCGCCCGTGGTGGGTGGCTTCCAGGGCGGTGTAGGCCTGTTTGAAGGCGAGGAGCTGTTCGAGGGCCGCCCGGTGCGCGTGCGCTTCGAGTGGTCGCAGATGCACACCGGCGCCCCGCGCTGGCAGCAGGCGTTTTCGGACGATGGCGGCGCGACCTGGGAGGTGAACTGGGTGATGGAGTTTGCACGGCCTGTGTGAGCGTGGTCAGCCCCCAGCACCAGGCCCAAAAATGGGAGCCCCAACAGCCCCTGCCGCCTGATGGCAGGGTGCTGCCAGCTATCCCAAGAGGAGCAGGGACTCACGCCGCCTGAAGCGCGGCTTCCTGCACCGGGAAGTCTGTGGACGCCGCCACCGCACGCCACTGCGCCGTCTCTTTTGCCACAAAGGCATGTTTGTCGGCAATGGTCTGCAGCGTGTCCGTGCCCAGCGGCAGGCGCAGCGGCGGCGTGGGGCTGGCCACCAGCTGCATCACGGCCTGGGCCAGGCGCACCGGGTCGCCGGGCTGATTCAGGTTGATGCGGCGGGCGGCTTCGCGCACGGCACCGGCGCTCTCGGCGTAGTCGTCCAGCACCCGGGGCGACACGGCCAGCGAAGCGCTGTCCAGAAACTCGGTGCGGAAGTACCCCGGCTCCACCACGGTGGCGTGGATGCCCAGCGGCGCCAGCTCGGCATGCAGCGCCTCGGTGATGCCCTCGACCGCGAACTTGGTGGAGCAGTACAGGCCAAACCCGGCGGCCGACTGCACGCCGCCCAGCGACGAGATGTTGACCACATGCCCGGCGCGGCGCGCGCGCATGGCAGGCAGCACAGCGCGGGTCATATGCAGCAGGCCAAACACATTGGTGTCGTACAGGCGCAGCACCTCGTCGGCGGTGGCCTCTTCCACCGCGCCCAGCAGGCCGTAGCCCGCGTTGTTGACCAGCACATCGATGCGGCCGAAGCGGTCGAGTGCCGCGCCCACAGCGTGGCGGGCCTGGGCCTCGTCGGTCACGTCCAACGCCAAAGGCAGCAGGGCATCGTGTGCGCCCAAGCGCTTTTCAACCGATGCGGCATCGCGTGATGTGGCGATGACGGCATCGCCCTGGGCCAGCGCAGCCTCGGCAATGCGCGCGCCGATGCCACGCGAGGCGCCGGTGATCAGCCAGACGCGGGGGTACGAAGAACGGGTGGTGGTCGTGGCTGTGGTGGGGGTGGTGTGTGCGGCGTTCATGGTTGGTCCTTGAGGTGGTGTTGAGCAATGGGCGGTGCTCATGGCGGTGAACTTTAGGCAAGCCATTGCCATGCGAATAGCCCATAATCTCTGGATTCATTCGCAAGCAATACTTGCCAATTCACCACACACCCACCACGCAAAATGCCTGCCCACCATGGCCATCAATGAACTGCGCGCCATCGCCAACTTCGTCAAGGCCGCCGAGCTGGGCAGCCTGCGCCAGGCGGCGGCCGCGCAGGGCATCACGCCACAGGCGTCCAGCCAGCTGCTGGTGCAGCTCGAATCGCACCTGGGCGTGCGACTGTTCCACCGCACCACGCGCAGCCTGAGCCTGACCGAAGAAGGGCGCCAGTTCCTGGCCTCGGCACAGCCGGGCCTGGCCACGCTGCAGCACGCGGTGCAGGGCGCGCGGCGCGGGCGTGAGGCAATGGCGGGGCCGCTGCGCATCGTGGCGCCGCGCTCCATCCTGCTGGAGGTGATCTGGCCGGTGCTTGACGAGTTCTGCCGCCGCCACCCGCTGGTGGAGCCCGATGTGCAGCTGGACGACCGCATCGGCAACTGGGTGGAAGACCGCGTGGATGTCGGCTTCCGCTCGGGCTACCCGCCCGAGGGTGGCGTGGTGGCGCGGCGGCTGCTCACGCTGCAGCTCATCGTGTGCGCCGCGCCCGCCTACATCGCACGCCACGGTGCGCCGGCCAGCATCGACGACCTGGCGCAGCACCGCTGCAGCGGCTTTCGCCATGCGTCCACCGGCAAGCCCATGCCCTGGGAGTTCCAGGTGGGCGACGACATCGTGGCGCGCACCATCCACCCCACGTTCTGCACCAACGACATCGAGGTGGAGGCCCGTGCGGTGCTGGGCGGCCACGCGGTGGGCCAGCTGGTGGGCGTGACGGCCGCGCCGCTGGTGCGCAGCGGCCAGCTGGTGCCGCTGCTGCGCCAGCATGTGGCGCAGCACCTGGCGCTCTACGTGTACTACGGCAGCCGCACGGCGCTGCCAGCGCGCGTGCGGGCCTTCATCGACCTGGCGGTGGAGATGGTGGCCAACAACCCCGCCTACCTGCTCACGCCCAAAGAGCTGACGACCCACGGCCCGGCTGTACAGAAAAAGCCCCGGGAGCGAAAGCCCACGCAGTGAGCGCCGTGCTGACAGCTCAGAAGGTGTGAACGGATCCGGCGTGTCCGAGCAGGCCGCTAAAACACGGCCGGTCTAGGCGCAAAGCACAGCCATAGCGCGGGCTATGGCGAGCATTTGCAACGACGAGCGGGCGTGTTTTGGCGGGATGAGCGGGCATGATGGGTTCGTTCACACCTTCTCAAGCCGCAAACCCGCCGTCGATCAGCAAGCTCGCCCCCGTCACCATGCCCGACTCCGGGCCGGCCAGATAAGCCACCATGCCCGCGATCTCGTCGGGGTGGGCATGGCGGCTCAGGGCCATCAGGCCGTGCATGTCGCCCGCCATGGGGCCGTCGGCGGGGTTCATGTCGGTGTTCACGGGGCCGGGCTGCACGTTGTTCACGGTGATGCCACGCGGGCCCAGGTCGCGCGCCAGGCCCTTGGTCAGGCCCACGATGGCGGCCTTGCTCATGCCGTACACGCTGAATCCGGCCCATGGCACGCGGTCGGAGTTGGTACTACCGATGGTGATCACGCGGCCATAGGCACCGCCTTGTCCCATGTGGCGCACGGCGGCCTGGGTGGCTACGAACACGGCGCGCACGTTGACGTTGAGCGTGTGGTCAAAGTCGGCCAGCGCAAAGCTGCCGATTTCACCCGCGATGGCGACGCCCGCGTTGTTGACGAGGATGTCCAGGCGGCCCAGCTCGCGCGCGGCGCGGTCCACCGCCTGCGTGAGGGCGACGGCATCGGCGCTGTCGGCCTGCAGGGCCAGGGCCTTGCCGCCGCTCGCAGCAATGTCCGCCACCAGCGCCTGCGCAGGCGCTGCGGAGCTGCTGTAGGTGAAGGCCACGGCCGCCCCGTCGCGCGCCAGGCGCCGCACGATGGCCGCGCCAATGCCGCGCGCGCCGCCGGTGACGAGCGCGACCTTGCCCGCCAGCAGGCGACCAGGCGATGAAGGAGCGGAGACCGGGGATGTTTCAGACACAGAAGACATGGTGTTGTTTCTCCAACGAGATGCATGCAAAAAATGGTTCGCAACCGAACCGGGAAGACCTGCAGTGTCAGAAAAACACTCATGCTCCGGTAGCCATGAATGGGCTGTATATCTTTCAACCCTTGGTTGAAAATACACCGCATGCAGCCCCTCAGCCACCTCGAATCGTTTGTGCAGTCCGCCCAGGCGGGCAGCTTTTCGGCCGCCGCACGGCTCATGGGCCTGACGCCCGCCGCCGTGAGCAAGAACGTGGCACGGCTGGAGGCCAGCCTGGGCGTGCGGCTGTTCCAGCGCAGCACGCGCAGCCTCACGCTGACCGAGGGCGGGCAGCGCCTGCTGGCGCAAGTGGGCCCGCCACTCACCGCCCTGGCCGATGCGGTGGACCACGCGGCCGAGGCCGAGCAGCAGCCAGCGGGCACGCTCAAGGTCAGCATGGGCCAGGCCTTTGGCCGCGCGTACCTGGTGCCGCTGCTCACCGAGTTCTTGCAGCGCTACCCGGCCATCCAGCCCGACTGGCGCTTTGAGAACCGGCAGGTGGACCTGATCGGCGAGGGCTTTGACGCCGGCATTGGCGGCGGCCTGAACCTGAACCCCGACATGGTGGCGCGCACGCTGGGTCCCATCCACCTGGTGGTTGTGGCAGCTCCTGCACTGCTGCAGGGCCGCAAGCGGGCACCACGCCACCCGGCGGACCTGGTGCAGTGGGATGGCATTGCACGGCGCAACATCCGCACCGGGCGCATCAACCTCACCACGCTGCGCAACAAGGCGGGCGATGCCGCCCCCGTGGAGCTGCGCCCGCGCGTCGTGTTCGACGACCCCGAGGCCATGTGCCAGGCCGCGCTGATGGGCCTGGGCCTGGCCGTGCTGCCCATGCCGTTTGCGCAGCCCTGGCTGGCGCGGGGCGACCTGGTGCGGGTGCTGCCCGGCTGGTGGGCCGATGCAGGTCCGACCTCGCTGTACTACCCCAGCAAGAAGCTGCTGCCCGCCCGCACCCGGGTGTTTGTGGACTTTGTGCTGGAGCAGTTCAGCGCGCGCGGGTTTGCGCAGCGGGTGCGCGGGGACTGACCGGCACAGAGGCAGGGCCAAGCCGCGGCAGCGTGGTGGCAATAATGGGGCTTTGCAACCGCTCTGGACCACCGTCATGCCCCAACACATCGGCATCGTGGGCTGCTCCGCCGAAGGGGCCGCCCTGTGTTACCGCACCCTGTGCGCCGAAGGCGCCGCATTGCTGGGCCGCCCGCATGCGCACCCCGAGGTGACGCTGCACACGCCGTCGCTGGCCGACTATGTAGACTGCCTGGACCGGCATGACCTGCAAGGCGTGGCCGACCTGATGCTGGCCTCCGCCCACAAGCTGGCGCGTGCAGGCGCAGATTTTCTGATCTGCCCCGACAACACCATCCACCAGGCGATGGACCGGGTCCTGCCCCATTCGCCGCTGCCCTGGCTGCACATTGCCGAGGTGGTGGCGGCCGAGGCGGCAGCGCGCGGCCACCGGCGCCTGGCGCTCACCGGCACACGCTGGCTGGTGGACAGCAGCGTGTACCCCGACGCGCTGCAGGCCCGGGGCCTGCAATGGGTGCGCCCCACCGAGGCCGAGCGCAGCGAGATCAACCGCATCATCATGGACGAACTGGTGCCCGGCATCATCCGCCCCGAGGGCGTGGCCATGTTCCAGCAGATCATCGCACGCATGCAGCGCGAGGACGGCTGCGATGCCGTGGTGCTGGGCTGCACCGAGATCCCGCTGATCCTGAGCGACGCCAACTCCCCGCTGCCCACGCTGGACTCCACCCGCCTGCTGGCCCGTGCCGCGCTGCGGCGGGCCGTGCAAGCGGACTGAACGCAACTACTTGAGCCGCTGCGCCACCACCGCATCCAGCGAGGCCATGAAGGTCTCCACGGCCCGCGTGTAGGCGCTCTCCAGGCCCAGCTGCGCGTTGATCTCGCCGTGGGTCAGCTCCTGCGGCAGCACCTCGGCACGGCCGCCCAGGTCGCGCACGCGGCGGGCCATGCCCTGGGCCTGCAGGCAGGGGTGGTCGGGGCGCTCGGTGGAGCACACGAACTGGAACGGCGGCACCGGCCCCGACAGTGCGTGGTACGGCGACACTGCGGCCCAGAACAACGGGTTGGCACCCATCACCTCGTCATAGAACGGGTAGTGCGGCGCGGTCATCACCACCGGCACATTGAGCGCCGCGCTGTCCAGCGACACCGTGCCCAGCCAGGGCCAGGCCCCCTCGCGCTGGGCCAGGGTGGGCGACGCATTGATGAGCGACACCAGGTGCGCGCCCGCTGAATGCCCCATCAGGATGAACCGCGATGCATCGGCGCCCCAGCTGGCGGCGCGGCTTTGGGCGGCGGCCAGTGCCATGGCCACGTCCTGCGCCTCCTGCAGCACGTTCACGGCGGGGTACAGGCGGTAGTTCACCGAGATGAACACAAAGCCCTGGGGCACCCAGCGCGCCACCTTCTCCTGCACCACGCGGGACATGGCCTTGTCGCCCGTACACCAGGCGCCGCCATGCACCATGAAGATCACCGGCGCGCGTGTGCCGCTGGCCACCGCAGCGCTGCTGGCGGCACCGCCAGCGGCGGGCAGGTAGACATCCATGCGCTGCAGCGGGTCCGCACCATAGGGCACATCGGCCACGCGCTGCACACCGGCGGGCAAGGCCGCAGCGGTGTCGCGCACCTGCGCGAAAGGCCCCAGCCCCCGCAGCTGGGCGTGGGCGGGTGGGGTCAGCACAGCGGCGAGCGCACACAGCGCTGCGCCCAGGCCTGTGCGCAGGGAGGCGAACGCGGAGAGCGGGGTGGAAGGACGGGACATGCGGGATCTCCTGGCTCAATGAATGGAAGGTAATGGATCAGGGCCGCGCAGGGCAGGCCATCGGGGCGCCGCTGGAGTCAAAGCAGCTGGCGCTGCGGGTGCGGCCGGTGTCTGCGGTGTACGAGCTGCTGGTCTGCACGCTGTTGCCGGTGGCTGCGCTGGTGGCCGTGGTGGTGCGGCCCTGGGTCACGCTGCCGTCAGCGCTGCGCGTGGCGGCGCCCGTGCTCTGCAGCGTGCCCCGGTCGCCCTGTGCGGCCAAGGTGCTGCTGTGGCTGGCCGTGCCATCGGCATTCCTTGCGCTCTGGCCCTGGCGCACCGCCATGGCGCCGTTGGGGCCCACCACGGCAGCGCCGCTGCGCACACTGCCGTGGCCCTGGCCGTCGGTGGACACGCTGCGGCCGCGCAGCACGCCCCCACCGCCCGGCGCTGCGCGGACCACGCCGGTGCGGGCGGTGGTGCTGCCGTCGGCGTTGTGCTCCACCGTGTGGCGGCTGCGTGCGTTGGCATCGTTGGCTACCAGAAGCAACAGTGCCGCCACGGCCAAGGCGGCCAGCAGCATGGCGCGGTAAGTGGCAACGGGGGCGGTCGGTGTCGGGACGGAAGGGAACATGGCGGTCGGCTCCTTGCAACAGAACAGGGGGTGCAGAGCAGCAGGGTGCTGCTCTGGCCTGAACTATGGCCACCAGGTATGAGCCAGTTGTGGCGCCCGATGCACGATGTATGACAAAGCATGACAAACCACCGGCACGTGTCATGCGTTGTCATGCACCGGAGCACCTGCCCGCGCTGGCACCCGGTGTTTTCGGCCCTACCATTGGCACGCAGCCTTGGCTGCACCCACCCGCTGCCACACCCACACACCGCCCCATGACGGAAGCCCTGGCCAAGATCCTGGTCGCCGATGACGAACCCGACCTGCGTGCGCTGCTGCAGCGCTACCTGAGCGACCAGGGCTACAGCGTACGCACGGTGGAGGGCGCCGGGCCGCTGGATGTGCTGCTGCAGCGCGAGCGCTTTGATGTGCTGGTGCTCGACGTGATGATGCCGGGCGAGGATGGCCTGTCGATCTGCCGCCGCCTGCGCGCGCAGGGCGAGACCATTCCCATCCTGATGCTCACGGCCAGGGGAGACCCCGTGGACCGCATCGTGGGCCTGGAGATGGGCGCCGACGACTACCTGCCCAAGCCCTTCAACCCGCGCGAGCTGCTGGCCCGCATCCAGGCCATGGTGCGCCGCCAGCGCCTGCTGGGTGCGCACACCGGGCCGCGCCAGACGGGCGGGCACATCGCGTTTGGCGCATTCACGCTGTGGCTGGACGAGCGCCGGCTGGAGCGCAACGGTGGCGAGGACGGCCAAGGGGCGCAAGACGTGCCCCTGACCACGGGCGAATTCGCGCTGCTGCAGGCGCTGGCACAGCAACCGCACCGGCCCCTGGGCCGCGACCGGCTCATCGCACTGGCCTATGGCCCCGACCACACGGCCACCGACCGCAGCATCGATGTGCAGGTGATGCGCCTGCGCAAGCTCATCGAGGCCGACCCTGCCCAGCCGCGCCACATCCGCACCGTGTGGGGCGTGGGCTATGTGTTCGTGCCCGATGGCGCAGCGCCGGGCGGCGGAGGCAAGGCATGACACCTTCCGCCACACACCAGGCCGCCGGGGGCTGGTGGCCGCGCAGCCTGCTCGGGCGCAACCTGCTGCTGATGGCGGTGCTCATCGTGCTGGGCCAGCTGGTGGCGGCCGTGCTGGTGCGGCAGATGATCTTTCAGCCCCGCGTGGCACAGGTGGCCGATGGCGTGGCGCGCAATGTGGGCGCGCTGCGCGCAGGGCTGCAGGCGCTGCCCCCGGCACAGCGGGCCGCATTTGTCGAGGCCTTCAACCAGCAGGCCGTGCGGTCGGCCCCACCGGTGGCAGCGGAGAACGCTGCGCGGCGTGCGCTGCTGTCGCCCATGGAGCGGCAGTTTGTGCAGGCGGTGTCGCGCCGCCTGGAGGCGGACGATGCGGCAACAAACACATCGCAACCCGTATGGCGCCGCGACAGCACGGGCGTGCTGGCCCTGCGTGTGGTGCACCAGGGGTCGGAGGGGGCAGAGACCTATTGGTTGAACCTGCCCAGCGTGTTCCCCACGCGCGAGTTCACCGGCGCCTGGCTGGCCGCCACGCTGGCCAGCATGCTGCTGGCGCTGCTGGGGGCCTGGTGGCTGCAGCGGCACATCAACCGCCCACTGGCGCAGGTGGTAGCGGCGGCCCGGCAGCTGGCGCAGGGCCAGCCCCCAGCACCGCTGCCCGAAGACGGACCCGAAGAAATCGCCACCGTGGGCCGCAGCTTCAACCACATGGCGCACAGCCTGGCCGCGGCCGAGCAGGAACGCGCGCTGATGCTGGCCGGTGTGTCGCACGACCTGCGCACCCCGCTGACCAAGCTGCGCCTGGGCGTGGAGATTGCCGGTGCACAGGTGGATGCCCCCCTGGCCGCGAGCATGGCGCGCAGCATCGACGAGATGGACGGCATCGTGGGCCAGTTCCTGCAGTTTGCGCGGGTCGGTTCCAACGCAGGCGAGGCCGAGGTGCCCACCCCGGCATCGCTCAACGACCTGGCCCAGGCCGTGGCCGAGGCGCAGGCCGATCATGGGCGCACCGTGCGGCTGGCGCTGGGCACGCTGCCCGACGTGCCGGTGCGCCCCCAGGCCCTGCGCCGCGCGCTGGACAACCTGGTGGAAAACGCCTGGCGCCACGGCACGCCGCCGGTGCTGCTGCGCACGGGGGCGGATGCCGACGGCGTGTGGCTGGAGGTGCAGGACCAGGGCCCCGGCATCGCACCGGCAGAGCTGGACCGCATCCGCCAGCCCTTTGCGCGCGGCGATGGCGCGGCACGCTCGGGCACGCCGGGCGCGGGGCTGGGCCTGGCCATCGTGGAACGCGTGGTGCGCAGCCACGGCGGGCGGCTGGAGCTGTTCAGCACGCCGGGCGCGGGGCTGCGCGCGCGGCTGGTGCTGCCACGGGGCGGGCAGGCCTGAGAGGTTGATGCCACCCGACGTGCCCTGCGCACGCCCTGGGCATGCTGCGCACTGAAAATTCAGCCAAAAGTGCCACAAGCGCTATTGCGATATGCCGCAACAGCTATCAAATGAATAGCAATTCAGTAAGTCCGGCAGACCCTCAGGCCACCGGCATCTTCAGTTTGCGGTACAGCGTCTGGCGGCTGATGCCCAGCTGGCGAGCGGCCTGCGACATGTTGCCGCGCGCAGCCTGCAGCGCCTGGTCGATGGCGGCCTGGGACAGCTGCTGCAGGCTCAGGCTGGCAGGCAAGCCGTCCACACCAGTGCCCGCTGCAGCATCGCTGCGCGGACCGGCGGGCACCGCCGTGAGGGCCTGCACCAGGTCGTCGGGCATGTGCTCCCAGCCCAGGGTGTCTTCGCCCTCGGCCAGCATGGCGCAGGCGGTGCGCAGCACATTGGCCAGCTGGCGCAGGTTGCCGGGCCAGGGGTAGGCGGCCAGGCGGGCCAGCAGGTCGGGCGCCACCTGCACCTCAAAACCCAGGCCCTGCTCGGTGGCCAGGTCGGCCAGCAGGCGCTGCAGCAGCGCCACAAAGTCGCTGCGCTCGCGCAGTGCGGGCAGCTGCACCGTGAGGCCGTTGATGCGGTAGTACAGGTCTTGCCGAAAGCGCCCCTGTTCCGCCGCCTGCATGAGCTGGTTGTGCGTGGCGCAGACCAGCGCAAAGTCCACCGGCACGGCCTTGCTGGCGCCCACGGGCGTCACGCTGCGCTCTTGCAGCACACGCAGCAGACGGGTCTGCAGGGCCAGCGGCATGTCGCCGATTTCGTCGAGAAACAGCGTGCCGCCATGGGCCTCGCGCAGGCGGCCCAGGTGGCCCTCCTTGCGCGCGCCCGTGAAGGCACCGGCCACATGGCCGAAGAGTTCGGATTCGATCAGGTGCTCGGGAATCGCCGCGCAGTTGATGGCCACAAACGGCGCATCGCGGCGCGGGCCGCTGGCGTGCAGCGCGCGCGCAAACACCTCCTTGCCCACGCCCGACTCGCCCTGCACCAGCACCGCAATCGGTTTGCCCACCACGCGGCGCGCCTTGTCTGCGGCGGCGCGCCAGCGCGCGTCGCCGGTGTCCAGCCGGGCCAGGGCGTCTTGCTGGGGCGCAGCAGTCGCCGCAGCGGTGGGCCGTGTGGGGGTGGCGACCCACGCGGCGTCCATCTGCACCTGGGCAAACAGCAAGGCGCCTTGCAGTGTGCGCAAAGCCTGCGGCTGCTGGGGGCGGCGCTTGTGGTGCGAGAGCAGTTCATCCAGCCGCACGTCCAGCACCCGCTCCAGCAAGGTGGCGCCCACGTCGCCCGCGTGCAGCCCCAGCTGCGCCAGGGCCACGCGGTTGGCGCCCACGATCCAGCCATCGGCCGACACGGCCACGATGCCCTCGGCCACGCTGCCAATGCCCTCGGGCGCGCTGTGCAGGTGCAGCCGGATGTTGCGTTTGCAGGTGGCCGCCAGCAGGCGGTTTTCGATCATGCGGGCGGCCGTGCTCACCAGGCCCAGCGTGTGGGCGTGGCCGTGGCGGTAGTCGCCCGAGATGTCGAGGATGCCCAGCAACTCGCCCGTGGCCGACAGGATGGGCGAAGCCGCGCAGGTGAGAAAGTTGTTGCGCTCCAGAAAATGCTCGCCGCCGTGCACCTCCACCGCGCAGGCCTCGGCCAGCGCCGTGCCGATGGCATTGGTGCCCCGGTGGGCCTCGTGCCAGGAGGCACCGCTGGTCAGCGCCACGCGCTCGGCCTTGTCCACAAAGTACGGATCGCCCAGCGTGTGCATGAGCATGCCGCGCCGGTCGGCCAGCACCACCACGCTCTGGCTGTGGCGCACTTGCTCGAACAGGTATTCCATCACCGGCCGCGAATGCGCAAGCAGCTCAGGGTTGCTGGCCAGCACCTGGCGCAGCGTGCCGCTGCTGGGGTGGTCGATGGCCTGCGGCCGCCCGGTGGGCAGCAGGCCGGCCGCCATGCTGCGCGACCAGGAGCGCGCCAGGCGCTCGTCCACCAGGCCGCTGGGGCACTGGCCAGAGTCCAGCAGGTGCTGGCGAGCCTGTCGCAGGGCGACGGGGGAAGTGTTGGGGCGCACGCTTTGTCTCCGTGCGGGCTCAGGGCGGCCCGCTTGTGGTGTGTGGGCCAGTATGGCGGGCTCGACGGCGCGGGGCAAGGGTGTGGGCGCAAGCGGTGTGCCAACTGTTCCATTTCGTGACAGGTGTCGCGGCCCGGCACACCGCGATGCGGGCGGCTGCAACAGGTGTCCGCCCTGGGCTGCCGAAAAAATCCAATGAAATCAACACTTCGCGCGCCGTGGCCTGCTGGCATGTGTTTTGAGTAAGGGATTGGCATCGGACAGGCCTAAAGAGACCGCCCGATGCACACAACCATCGCAGGAGACAACACCATGACCGTGTACGCAGCCCCCGGCGCCGCTGGCGCCAAGATCACCTACAAGCCCCGTTACGACAACTTCATCGGCGGCAAATTCGTGCCCCCCGTCAAGGGCCAGTACTTTGACGTCATCACGCCGGTGAGCGGCAAGGTTTACACCCAGGCCGCGCGCTCCACCGCCGAAGACATCGAACTGGCACTGGACGCCGCCCACGCCGCCGCAGACAGCTGGGGCAAGGCCGATGCGGCCACGCGCGCCAACATCCTGCTCAAGATCGCCAACCGCATCGAGGAAAACCTGGAGCGCCTGGCCTACGCCGAAACCGTGGACAACGGCAAGGCCATCCGCGAGACGCTGAACGCCGACATTCCACTCACCGTGGACCACTTCCGCTACTTTGCGGGCTGCGTGCGTGCGCAAGAAGGCGCCCTCTCCAACATCGACGAGAACACGGTGGCGTACCACATCCAGGAGCCGCTGGGCGTGGTGGGCCAGATCATTCCGTGGAACTTCCCCATCCTGATGGCCGCCTGGAAGCTGGCGCCCGCCCTGGGCGCAGGCAACTGCGTTGTGCTCAAACCCGCAGAAAGCACCCCCATCTCCATCCTCATCCTGGTGGAGATGATTGCCGACCTGCTGCCACCCGGCGTGCTCAACATCGTCAACGGCTTTGGCCGTGAGGCGGGCATGCCGCTGGCGCAGAGCAAGCGCATTGCAAAAATAGCGTTCACCGGCTCCACCAGCACCGGCCGCGTGATCGCGCAGGCCGCCGCCAACAACCTGATCCCCGCCACGCTGGAGCTGGGCGGCAAGAGCCCCAACATCTTCTTTGCCGATGTGATGGACAAGGACGATGCGTTTTTGGACAAGGCCGTGGAAGGCCTGGTGCTGTTCGCGTTCAACCAGGGCGAGGTCTGCACCTGCCCATCGCGCGCACTCATTCAGGAATCGATCTATGACAAGTTCATGGAGCGCGTGCTCAAGCGTGTGGCCGCCATCAAGCACCAGAACCCGCTGGACACCGACAGCATGATGGGCGCACAGGCATCGAAGGAACAGCTCACCAAGATCCTGAGCTACCTCGACCTGGGCAAGCAGGAAGGCGCCGAAGTGCTGGCTGGCGGCGGTCAGGCCCACCTGGGCGGCGACCTGGAAGGCGGCTACTACGTGCAGCCCACGCTGTTCAAGGGCCACAACAAGATGCGCATCTTCCAGGAGGAAATCTTCGGCCCCGTGCTGGCCGTGACCACCTTCAAGGACGAGGCCGAAGCGCTGGCCATTGCCAACGACACGCTGTACGGCCTGGGTGCGGGCGTGTGGAGCCGCAACGGCAACGTGGCCTACCGCATGGGCCGCGCGATCAAGGCCGGGCGCGTGTGGACCAACTGCTACCACGCGTACCCCGCGCACGCAGCGTTTGGTGGCTACAAGGAGTCGGGCATCGGACGTGAGACGCACAAGATGATGTTGGACCATTACCAGCAAACGAAGAACCTGCTGGTTAGCTACAGCGAAAACAAGCTCGGCTTCTTCTGATGGGGTGGCGGTTCAAAAACCGTCCCTGGCGTCGTTGCTCCGTCTTGCCGTAGCGTTGCTACTGTCTGCGACGGAGGCGCCTAGCCAGGGACGGTTTGTGAACCGCTGGAAACGCTGCTGGCGGCGCGTTGTTCCAACGCGCCGCTTTTCGCTTCTTTTGCATCGCACGCTGGAGACAACCATGGTCGAAAAAGTCATCGCCACCCCTGCCGCGCTGGAGCTTGTGGCCTTTCTGCAAGCAAAGCATGGCCCTGCGCTCATGTTTCACCAGAGTGGCGGCTGCTGCGACAACAGCGCAGCCAACTGCTATCTGCCGGGTGAGATCACGATGGGTGCAGGCGATGTGTACCTGGGCGACATCGGTGGCTGCCCGTTCTACATCGGGCGCGCGCAGTACGAGACCTGGAAGCACACGCAGCTCATCATCGATGTGATCGAAGGCACGGGCGGCACGTTTTCGCTGGAGGGGCCGGAGGGCAAGGCCTTTCACACGCGCTCGCGGGTGTTCACCGACGCCGAGCTGACCGAACTGGGCATTGCGCGCGGGCCTGCGGTGTGAACCCCGGGGGCTGTACGGCCCTCCATGACGCCCCTTCATGCCCGCTCCAGCGCATTTCGGGTCATTCAGACCGGTAGCGCTAGTGCAATATGCCGCCGCAGCTATTGAATTCGTAGCGCGCCTGCGGCTGTGCGCCCGCCGCCATCGTCCCCCAGGCGGAACACCGACACCACCTGCACCAGGTCTTCGGCCTGGTTCTTGAGGCTACTGGCGGCGGCGGCCATCTCTTCGACCAGTGCAGCGTTCTGCTGGGTGACCTGGTCCATCTGTGTCACGGCCTCGCCCACCTGGGCCACGCCCAGGGACTGTTCGTGGCTGGCAGCGCTGATCTCGCCCACGATGTCGGTCACGCGGCGGATGGCACCCACCACCTCGCTCATCGTGGCGCCGGCGCGGTCCACCAGGGCGCTGCCCTGGGCCACGCGCTCCACGCTGGCGCTGATGAGCGTTTTGATCTCGCGCGCGGCCTCGGCACTGCGCCCGGCCAGGCTGCGCACCTCGCTCGCCACCACCGCAAAGCCCCGGCCTTGCTCGCCCGCGCGGGCCGCCTCCACCGCAGCGTTCAGCGCCAGGATGTTGGTCTGGAACGCGATGGAGTCGATCACGCCGATGATGTCGGAGATTTTCTGCGACGAGGCGTTGATGCCGTGCATGGTGTCCACCACCTGCGCCACCACTTCACCGCCCTGAACGGCCACGGTGCTGGCATTGGCGGCCAGCTGGCTGGCCTGCTGGGCACTGTCGGCGTTCTGGCGCACGGTGGCGTTGAGCTGCTCCATGGACGCGGCGGTTTCTTCCAGCGCGCTGGCCTGGCTCTCGGTGCGGGCCGACAGGTCGGTGTTGCCCTGGGCAATCTGCACGCTGGCGGTGGCCACGCTTTCTGACCCGCTGCGCACGTTGCGCACCACCTGTGTGAGTTGTGTGCGCATCTGCTGCAAGGCCTCCAGCAACTGACCCACCTCGTTGGTGCCATGGGCAATGGGGGCGCCGCTCAGGTCTCCCTGCGCCACGGCGCGTGACAGCGCCACGGCCTGCGACAGCGGCCCGGTCATGGAGCGCACGAACACCAGCGCCATCGCACTGGTGGCCGACAGCGTGATGACCAGGGCCAGCGCCACCCACAGCAGGTTGCGCTGCAGCCCCGCCACGCGCGCCTGCAGCGCCTGGTCCAGGCTGGTCATCGACAGGTTGTTGAGCGCGTTCAGCGCCTCGATGGTGCGGGTGAACGCGTCAAAGTAATCCTTGGACGGCAGCTGCAGGTCCGTGGCGTTGAGGATGTCGCGCTCCACCATCTGCAGCGACTGCTGGATCTGCCCTTGCACGGCCTGCACGCTGCTGCCCAGCGCGCGCTGCAGCTCGGCATTGCCCTGCAAAGCGCGGTCCAGCCCCCGGAAGGTGTCGCCCTGCAGCTCGGCCACGCGCTGCTGCAGCACCAGCAGCTGGCCCTTGCCCTGGGGCGTGAGCTCGCGCTTGCCCAAGGCGCTGGCGCCCTGGGCGCGCAGCATGCCCAGCTTTTCCCCCAGCATGGGGGCTTGGGCCAGCGACGCCTGCACCAGCGCGTGGGTGTCGGCCTCGGGGTCGATCTGCAGGCCATAGGCATGCACCAGCGCCTCGTTGAGCTGCAGCAGCGTTGCGATGAGCTGGGTGTGCTGCGCGGTGCTTTGCACCTGTTCAATGCTGCGCGCGGCCACGGCCTGCTCCAGGGTGCGCCAGGTCTGCTGCGCCTGGGTCCAGGCCGCCATCTGCGCCGCAGGCACCTTGGCGGCGACAAAGCGGGCGCTCACGTCGTCCAGGGCGGTGTTGACCGCATCGCGCGCGGCGGGGCGGCGCGCGGCCAGCGACTCGTCACCGCCCAGCATGCCCACCGACAGGCCCCGGTGCACCTGCATGCGCTGCACCAGGTGCGTGAGTGCCTGGGCGGGGGCCACGCCCTGCGCCTCCAGGCGCGCATGGTCGATGGCGTGGAGGGAGTCGCGCACCACCAGGTAGGTGGGCAAGGCGCTCATCATGAGCCCGATGGTCCCCAGGATGAGGAATTTTTCGAGCAGGTTCAACCGGTGAAGCAATGACATGGCAGTGGGCGCAGGCAACGCGGCGTGCGCTTTAGAGTAGGCCCCAGGGGCGGGTGTCGGCACCGCCGACTGGAGGGCGGCCCTCCTGAGGGCCGAACGGAATGTCCCGCAATGTAGGGACGTGTCCACAGTAGGGTTTTGACTCAGGTCAAGTCACGCAGAGCTTCGCCCCCGTGGCTTGACGGCGTGCACTGGCCTGCGTGCCGGTATGGGGGAGGCTGCACCGGCCGGGGCGCTGGAGAATAATGAACGCTTCCCCATCCTTTGGAGCCCCTGGCATGCACTCGATCACCCTGCGCTTCCTGGCGTCCCAGACGACCCTGCCCCAGGCGGGCCGCGTACCCGGTGGCACGGTGCTGCGCTGGGTGGATGAGGCTGGATTTGCCTGCGCCAGCGCCTGGGCCCAAGGAGATTGCGTGACCGAGTTTGTGGGCGGAGCCCACTTTGTGCGCCCTATCCGGCCGGGCAATCTGGTCGAGGTGCACGCGCGCCTGGCTTACACCACCGATACCAGCATGTGCCTGGCGGTGGAGGTGCGCAGCGGCGCCGTACACGGCGCGCCGCTGGAGGATGTGGTGCACTGCGTGGCCGTGTACACCGCCGTGGATGCCAGCGACCAGCCGCGCACCGTGGACAAATGGAGCCCCGAGACCCCCGGCGACATTGCGCTGGCCCAGCGCGTGAAGGCCCACATCGACGCAGCGCGCGCGGCGCAATGAGCGGCGCTGCACAGGCCGCACCCGCGACCAGCCCGCTGCGTGCGCGCGACCTGCTCGCGGCGCTGGTGGTGGTGATCCTCTGGGGCGTGAACTTTGTGGCGATGAAGTGGGGGCTGCGCAGCTTCAGCCCCTTCCAGCTGGGCGCCGCGCGCTACCTGTGTGCAGCGCTGCCGCTGGTGCTGCTGGTGCGCCCGCCGCGCATGCACTGGCGCTGGGTGCTGCTGTTCGGCTTGTTCCAGGGCGTTGGGCAGTTCGGCTTTTTGTTCATCGGGCTCAAGGTGGGCATGACGGCCGGGCTGGCCAGCGTGCTGCTGCAAACCCAGGTGTTCTTCACGGCGCTGCTGGGCTTTGCGCTGTTGCGCGAGCGGCCGGGGCTGCCGCTGCGCGTGGGCATGGGGCTGGCCGCGCTGGGGCTGGTGTGTTTTGCGATGAACTATGTGGGTCCGGGGTCGGGCATGGGGGTGGCGGCAGCCACCACGCTGGCGGGCCTGCTGCTCACGCTGTGTGGCGCGGCGATGTGGGCGTCGTCCAACATCGTGGCGCGGCTGGCGCAGCAGCACAGCCCGGGGTTTGATCCGTTGGCCTTTGTGATCTGGAGCAGCCTGGTGCCGGTGCTGCCGTTCATGGCGCTGTCCGCCCTGTTCGACCCTGACGCCGCGCGCTGGCTGCAGTGGCAGACGCTGGCCAGCGTGCCGCTGCTGTCATGGGCCGCCGTGGCCTACCTGGGCTGGGCCGCCACCATCGTGGGCTACGCGCTGTGGACCAACCTGCTGCAGCGCTACCCCGCCAACCGCGTGGCGCCCTTCAGCCTGGCGGTGCCGGTGGTGGGCCTCACCGCAGGCTGGCTGCTGCTGGACGAGGGCGTGGCGCCCTGGCAGTGGGCGGGCATTGCGCTGGTGGTGGCCGCGCTGGCCTGTGTGGTGCTGGGGCCCCGACTACAAGCCAAAATGGCCGGTAGCGCTGGTTGAACATGCCTTAGTAGCTATCAACTAGATAGCAAACGACGACAGCACTGCCTACAGCAACCGGCGCCGCGCAAAGCGCACCACGGTCACCCCGGCACGCGCCTGGCGCACCGAGGGCATGACCAGCACGCAGTCGTCGTACGGAGTGACCACCGGCACGCCGTCGTTGTCGCCAATCACCGTGCCCGCCTTCTCGAACACTTCGAGGCCCGTGTACGGAGCCACGAAGCGGAAGGCGCTGCTGGTGGCAACCACGGGGCCGGTCACCTCCAGCGCCCACTGGCGCGGTGCGTCGGGCAGGCGCCAGCCGGGCAGCTGCTGCGCCAGCGCATCGGCGCTCAGGGCGCCAGACTGCTCGATGAAGCGCACACACTGGTCCTGCGCCACGGCGCGGCTGGCCGGGTCGCCATGGAAGCCACATTCGATGAGCAGCGAGCGGGTGCCGTTGTCGTCCAGGTCGCCAAACCGGCCGTAGTCGCGCATGCGCACGCCGTCCTTGTGGCCGGCGTCCACCACGATGTGTTCGGGCGAGCGCATGGCACGCGCCAGCGCCAGGTTGCGCGGCTGGATGCCGGTGAGCAGCAGCGGCGCCGAGGGCTCGTGCATGGAATGGATGTCGAGCAGCCAGTCGGCCTGCGCCACCCACGGGCGCAGCGCGGCGGCGCGGCGGCGCTCGTTGGTGTTGGCCGCATCGATGCGCTCGTCCAGCCACTGGCGGTTGAGGTCTTCGTCCGTAAAGCGCGAGGCGTCGTGGTTGCCAGAGTCAAACCGGTCGAAGGCGTCGAGGTTGCAGAACGCCAGCGTGAGCGTGCCCTGCTGCGGGCGCACACCGGCGTCGAGCAGGCCTTTGAGCGCCCAGGCGCCGCACAGCTCGTTGCCATGCACCAGGGCGCTGATCATCACGTGGCGGCCGGGCCGGCCCGAGTCGAAGTGCCACACGCCTTCGGTGCCGGTGTTGCCTGCACGCCAGGCGCCGATGTCGGGAGCGGGCAGCGCAAACACCAGGGGTTGCACGGATGTGGGGGGAAGAGTGCTGCTGCTCATTCTTCGATCTTGGCGAATTCAACAATCTTCTTGTACTTGGCCACTTCCGTGACCAGGAACTGGTCGATGTTGACGGTGGGCGAGGCCA
This sequence comes from Acidovorax delafieldii, assembly GCF_007993815.1. Classification (GTDB taxonomy): domain Bacteria; phylum Pseudomonadota; class Gammaproteobacteria; order Burkholderiales; family Burkholderiaceae_C; genus Acidovorax; species Acidovorax delafieldii. Next base: position 1,314,645 of record NZ_VJWE01000011.1, on the reverse strand, counting down.
CGGTGGAGCCACTGGCCTCCATCTTCTTGCGGAAGTCCGGCGATTGCAGGCTGTCGGCCAGCGCCTTCTTGAGCTTGTCGGTCACCGGCTTGGGCAGGTTGGCAGGCGCCATGAGCGCAAACCACACGCTGATGTCCACGTTCTTGTACTGCGGCGACTCGGCCAGCGCCGGGATGTCGGGTGTGGTGGCAGAGCGCTTGGCCTCGGTGGTGCCCAGTGCAATCACCTTGCCGCTCTTGATGTGCGGCAGGCCGCTGGAGAGCACGAACACGCCGTACTCCAGGTTGTTGCCCATGAGGTCGCTGGTGAGCGGCGCCACGCCTCGGTAGGGGATGTGCGTCATGAACAGCTTGCCCTGCTCCTTCACGGCCTCGCCCGCCAGGTGCAGCGCCGTGCCCACGCCCGAGCTGCCGTAGCTGAACTTGCCGGGGTTCTTGGACACCTTCTGCGTGAACTCCGCCATGTTCTTGACGCCCGCGCCGGTGGAGGCCACCAGCACCAGCGGCTGGGAGGCAATGAGGCCGATGGCGGTGAAGTCCTTGATGTCGTACTTGACCTTCTTGGTCACGAGCTTGTTGATGGCGATCTCGTTGTTGGCGCCCACCAGCAGGGTGTAGCCGTCAGGTGCGGCGTTGGCCACCTTCTGCGCGCCGATCGCGCCACCGGCACCGCCCAGGTTCTCGATCACCACCGGCACGCCAAGCTTGTTGCCCAGTTCGGTGGCCACCGTGCGTGCGGTCAGGTCGGTGCTGCCGCCGGGCGGATAGCCCACCACGATGGTGATGGGCTTGCTGGGGTAGGCGTCTTGGGCGATGGCAGGGGCAGCGAGGACGGCCAGGCCGCACAGCAGTGCAGCACGGCGCAAGGGGTGGACGGTGGTCATGGTGAAACTCCTTGGCAAAGGCGTGGGGCTGAATGGGGCGGGTGAGGTATGGATTGGATTGTGAAAAACCGGCTCTTGGCTGTTGGTGCCAAAACGGCACCAGGTCGTGCTGATTCGCGATGCCTGCCACGGGGAAACCCGCAGGTCTCTCCCCGTGGACACACACTCATCAGCGCTGCGCCAGGGCCTTCCACAGTGCCTCGGCCAGCGGCCCCAGGCGGCGCTTGGGGCGGTACAGGCGCACGTCAAAACGCACCTCCATGCGGGAATCACCCGCCAGCGCGAGCCGCTGGGCCTTGCAGTCGGCAAACACCATGGACCAGGGCAGCCACGCAACGCCCAGGCCTTTTTGCACGTATTCGTAGTGGGCGTCGGCCGAGTCGCACTCCACCACGCGCTGCAGCCGGGGCGCATGGGGGTTGTGCGCCAAGTGGTCTTCCACCAGCCGCCCTAGGGCCAGCTGGGGCGCGTAGGCCAGGTACGGCACCCGCGTGGCGTCGGGCCCGAACCGGTGCAACGCCTGCCCCTGCGCCGTGGCGCGCGAGACGGGCACCAGCCGGTCGGAAGCCACCGTCAGGTGCGTGAACTGCCGCGCATCGAGACGGATGGCCAAAGCCGGGTGGTGGTACACGAGCGAAAAATCGGCCTCGTTGCGCTCCAGCATGCCCACGGTGTCGGCCAGCGCCCGGGTGCGAATGCACAGCTCGCCGCCTTGCAAAATGGGCTGCAGGCGCACCAGCCAGTCGGCCACCACGGTGCGCGCCAAGGTACGGCCCGTGGCCAGGGTCACGGTGCGGGCCTGCCGCCCGGCCAGGCTTTGCAGCTCCTCGTGCGACTGGGTGAGGCTGCGGGCCAGGTGGCCGGCGGTCTCCAGAAAACTCTGCCCCGCAGGTGTGAGGGTGACCGGGCCACCGCTGCCGCGCTCCACTAGTGGCGTGCCAGCCCAGGCTTCCAGCGCACGAATGCGGCGGCCAAACGCGGGGTGGGTGACATGCCGCAGCTCCGCCGCGCGGGTGAAGCTGCGCTCCTGCGCCAGCACGATGAAGTCTTCCAGCCATTTCAACTGCATCGTCGGCTCCTGAAGGGGCGGCTGTCCGGTCGGTGGGCTGGTGCCCGGGCTGTGCCGGCCCCGTTGTAGGACCAGACACCGCGGTCGGAGTGAGAGGGCTCAGCCCCGGGCAGCTTCCAGAACGCCTCGGGTGCGCATGGCTTCTGCACGCGCGGCCGCAGCAAAGTCCTCCCCTTTGGACGCGTAGAGAATGGCCCGCGACGAGTTCACGATGATCGGCCCGTCACTGCGCAGCCCGGCGCGCACGGTGGCGGCGGCATCACCACCCTGGGCACCCACGCCTGGAATCAGCAGCGGCAGCGTGGGCGCGATGGCACGCACGCGCTCGATCTCCTGCGGGTAGGTGGCGCCCACCACCAGGCCGAGCTGGCCATTCTTGTTCCAGGGGCCTTGCGCCAGACGCGCCACATGCTCGTACATGAGCGGCTGGCCCTCGACGCTGGCCAGGCGCTGGGTCTGCAGGTCGTCGCCGCCGGGGTTGGAGGTGCGGCAGAGCAAAAACGCGCCCTTGCCGTGGTAGGCCAGATAGGGCTCGATGGAGTCGAAGCCCATGAAGGGCGACAGCGTGACGGCATCGGCACCGTAGCGCTCGAAGGCCTCCTTGGCGTACTGCTCGGCCGTGGAGCCGATGTCGCCGCGCTTGGCGTCCAGGATCACCGGCACCTGCGGTGCGTTGGCCCGCATGTGCTGCATCAGGCGCTCGAGCTGGTCCTCGGCACCATGCGCGGCAAAGTAGGCGATCTGTGGCTTGAAGGCACACACCAGGTCGGCGGTGGCGTCCACGATGGCCGCGCAAAAGTCATAGATCTTGCGGGGGTCGCCCTGCATCGCGGCGGGAAACCGCGTGGGTTCAGGGTCCAGGCCCACGCACAGCAGGGAGTTGTTCTGTGCCGTGGCGTCGCGCAGCATGTCGGTGAAGTTCATGGGGCGTGATTTTAGGTGGGTGGGCACGGGATGCCCCCGCCGGGGACCGTGATCGTCAAGGAGAGGCGCTGTGCAGTGGAGATTTAAGGCACACCGGGGCGTGCCACCGGACAACAAAAAAGGCCGTCGAGACGGCCTTTTGCGGTAGAACAGGGAGCAACAAGTCCCTGGTGAGAACGAAAGATCAGCGGGGCACAGCCAGCAGGCGTTGCACGTCGCGGTCGTTGGGCAGCGCGTAGTCGTAGCCACGCACGATGCGGCTGTCTTCGGTGCGCACCAGCTTCAGGCTCACGTAGGTGTAGTTGGCAGCCGCTGAGTAGGTGCCCACCAGCACCAGCGAGGCGTTGTGGTTGCGGGCAATGTCCTTGATCTCACGCGACAGCAGCAGCTCGCCCTGGCCTTCGCGCACGAACACGTCACCGCGCAGCTTGATTTCCTTCACGTTGAAGCCGCTGGCCGCCATGCTGGTGGCGTACTGCTCGGACAACGTGCGGCCCAACGGGGCGGCGCGGCTGAGGTCGTTGACATTGACCACGGTGGCCACGAGCACGGGCCCGCCACCCAGCGAGTTCATGTCGAAACCGGTGGTCAGCTTGGTCACCGCGTCGCGGCTGCTCTGGATGAACTGGCTGCTGGCGGCTTCCTGGTAGGTGGGCTCGACGCGCACCGGAGCAGCGTTGTTGGCGCAACCGGCCAGCACCACGCCGGCCAGCACCGTCAGAAGAAGTGCGGGGGTTTTCATTGCGAGACAACCTTCATGTTGACGTTCTTGTACGAGGGGCGCGTGAACAATGGGGTGTCAGCGTTTTCCAGGTAGTACACGTCGGTCTTGCGAGCCAGGTACTGGCCGCCACGCGTGACGGTGGTGGTCAGGATCAGCTCGGTGTTGGTCGGGCCACCAGAGTTGATGCTGTTGGCATAGTCGGCGGCGAGGGTCAGACCCAGGCCAGCGGCCAGCTGGGCGTCGATGTGCTCATGGCGCAGGCCGTAGGCGGCAAACAGGCCTGCAGCCAGCATGGTGAACTGCCCAGGGATGAAATGCGGGCGGTCGCTGTTGTGACGCACGACCTGGATACCGTAGGAGACCTCCAGGGCCTGGCCCAGGTTCTGCTGCACCACGGCGCCGTTCTGGACCAGTTTGGTGATCAGGAACTCGCGGAAGGCGGTTTCAAACTGCGTGGCATTGGCGGGCAATGACACATGCAGGGGGGTGTTGGGGGCCACGCCGGCCTTGTCCAGCGTGCTCAGCGTCTGATTGACCACATCGCGCGAGACCAGGTCCCAATGTCCGGCGGAGCGAACCTTGGGCTGCGAGGTGTACTCGAAATTTTCCGCGACGGGAATAGGCGCCCTCTGTGCGCACCCCACCAAAGTTGCCACAGCGCCAGCCAGCACGGCCAAGCTGATTGCCTTTGAAAACGACATGATTCCCTCCTACGGACTGAATTTGCGAGGATCCGAACAGATGCGACCCGCACGATTGAAAAATAATTCTGGGCGGTATCCTCAACAAAAACAAGAAAAAATTACGCTAACTACGCTCCGGCGTACACAGTTCGTTGTTTTTGGTCACAGTTGTGTGCCGATGCAAGGCGTGTAAGCAGGCAGAGCCACCTTTGCGGTGGCCCGCCTTGCATTTGCTTACACGGAAGCGGCTGCGCGCTGCTCTAGGATGTCGAAAGCGGGCAGCTTTTTGCCTTCCAGCACTTCCAGGAAAGCACCGCCACCGGTGGAGATGTAACCCACCTGTTTGTCGATGCCGTACTTGGCAATGGCGGCCAGCGTGTCGCCACCACCCGCGATACTGAAGGCCGAGGATTCGGCAATCGCCTTGGCGAGTTGCTTGGTACCGTTCTCAAAGGCAGCAAACTCGAACACGCCCACGGGGCCATTCCAGACGATGGTGCCAGCAGACTTGAGCTGGGCCGCGAGGCGGGCAGCCGTCTCGGGGCCGATGTCCAGGATCATGTCGTCAGCAGCCACGTCGGTGGCCGCCTTCACAGTGGCGGGAGCATCCGCAGCAAAGGTCTTGGCCACGACCACGTCGGTGGGGATCGGCACCTCGGCGCCACGCGCCTTCATGGCAGCCATCACGGACTTGGCGGCGTCCAGCAGATCGGGCTCTGCCAGGCTCTTGCCGATGGGCAGGCCCGCCGCCAGCATGAAGGTGTTGGCAATGCCGCCGCCCACGATGAGCTGGTCCACCTTGTCGGCCAGGCTTTGCAGGATGGTGAGCTTGGTGGACACCTTGGAGCCCGCCACGATGGCCGCCAGCGGGCGCTGAGGATGGGCCAGGGCCTTGGTCAGGGCATCAATCTCGGCCGACAGCAGCGGGCCGGCGCAGGCAATGGGGGCGTACTGCGCGATGCCGTAGGTGGTGCCTTCGGCGCGGTGGGCGGTGCCAAACGCGTCGTTCACGAAGATGTCGCACAGCGCGGCCATCTTGCGTGCCAGCTCCTCTTTGTTTTTCTTCTCGCCCACGTTCAGGCGGCAGTTTTCCAGCAGCACGATCTGGCCGGGGGCCACTTGCACGCCGTCCACCCAGTTGGCAACCAGCGGCACATCACGGCCCAGCAGCTCGGCCATGCGCTTTGCAACAGGGGCCAACGAATCTTCGGGCTTGAATTCGCCTTCGGTCGGGCGGCCCAGGTGGCTGGTGACCATGACGGCAGCACCTGCGTCCAGCGCCATGCGGATCGCGGGAATGGAGGCACGGATGCGGGTGTCTTCGGTGATGTTGCCAGCATCGTCTTGCGGCACGTTCAGGTCAGCGCGGATGAAAACGCGCTGGTTGCGGGCCTTGCCCTGGGCGCACAGATCGGAAAAGCGAAGGATGTTCATGGAGGGAGGTTTCCTGGAGGGGCCGGTGGATCAGGGGCGCCATTTTAGGCGGCCCTGCTGACGCGGCCGCCCGCCGCCAGCACCTACCAACCCCAGCCGATGTGCAGTGGCAGATACACCGCCATGCCCACCAGAATGGTGCCCAGAATGCCCCGCCGCCAGAAGTAATACGCGCTGGCGAACAGCACGGCCGGCAGGCGCGCGTCCATGAAGGAGTCGATCAACTCACCCTGCACCATGAGGATCTCGGGCGCGATGACGGCGGTGAGCGCGGCCAGCGGGGCATATTTAAGGCCCCGCTTGAGCCAGTCGGGCAGGGGCAGCTCACGCTCCGGGATCATGAAGAAGGAGCGCGACACCACCGTGATCACCGCCAGGCCCACAGTGGCCAGCAAGGGATAGATCCAGGACCAGCTCATGGGTGGCGTTCCTCGCGCAGCGGCACCACATCGCCCGCCTCGACATGCTCGCGCTCCTCGGACGGCATGACGCTGTCAGCGGGCACCAGCAGCAACTCGGGTTGGCGACGGCGGCGGTCCACGGCCTCCATCAGCAGTCCCGCGGCCACGGCGGCCGCCAACGCCACCAGGATGTTGAGCTTGAGCGGCAAGGCAAACGCAGCAATCGCCGCGGTCGCTGCAACGCCCGTGGCGAGCCAGGTGGCCCGGTCGAACAGCAGGGACAGCAGCACGCCCAGCAAGGCCAGCACCCCCGCAAAACCCAGCCCCCAGGACAGGGGCACCGCGTTGGCCAGCAGGATGCCGGCGATGGACGGCACCTGCCAAGCCAGCCAGTTGGTGGAGGCCGCGCCCCAGAAATACGGCACCTGCTCTGGGGCCGGCCGGGGTTCCGGAAAGCGCTTCATGAACGCCACATAGATCACGTCCCCGCTGAAATACCCCACGGCCAGGCGCTGGCGAAGCGGAAGGTGCGCAAAGTAGCTGCGCCACATGCTGCTGAAAATCACAAACCGCAGGTTGACGCAGGCGGCCGTGAGCCACACCACCCACAGCGGCGCGCCCACGGACAGCAGCGGAATGACGGCGAGCTGGGCGCTGCCGGCATACACCAGCAGCGACATGAACACGGCCATGCCGACCGACATGCCACTTTTGACCATGGCCACCCCGGTGACCAGCCCCCAGGCTGCAATGCCCAGCGAGGTACCGGCCATGTCGATGGCGGCCATTCGGAAGGAGGGGTGGCGCAGTGTCCGGCCCAGCGCAGCAGAGACGCTCATGCAGGGTTTGCGCCCAGCACCATGCCCGGCTGCAGGTCAAAGCCGCGCAAGAAATCAGCCGCCGCCAGCCGCTTGCCACCCGCCCGCTGCAGCGTGGTCAGGCGCAACGCCGTGCCGCTACCGCACGCGACGGTCACTCCCGCGCCATCCGCAGCCAAAATCTGCCCGGAGCGCTGATCGGATATGCCTTGAACGCTATCAATCGCATAGTTCCAGATCTTGATCGTCTCGCCGTTGCACTCGGTGCTGGCCCCCGGGAAGGGATCGAACGCGCGAATGCGCTGGCCAATGACTGCGGCAGGCAGTGTCCAGTCGATCGTGCTCTCGGCCTTTTCGATCTTGTGGGCGTAGGTGATGCCGTCTGCCGGTTGCGGCACGGCAGTGAGGCCACCGCAGGCGGCCAGCTCCAGCGCCTCGACGATCATGCGACCGCCCAGCGCGGCCAGGCGGTCGTGCAGGGTGGCTGTCGTATCGCCCGGGGCAATAGGCAGGCGCTCGGTCAGCAGCATGTCGCCGGTGTCCAGCCCTGCATCCATCTGCATGATGGTGACGCCGGTTTCGGCATCGCCTGCCTCGATAGCGCGGTGAATGGGGGCGGCGCCGCGCCAGCGCGGCAGCAGGCTCGCGTGGATGTTCAGGCAGCCCAGGCGCGGTAGATCCAGGGTCCACTGCGGCAGGATCAACCCGTAGGCGGCCACCACCATCACATCGGCCTGGGCTGCGAGTAAGGCTTCGCGCGCTGCAGCGGCATCCTCGGGGTATTTGCCATCCAGGCGCAGGCTGCGGGGCTGTGCGACAGCAATGCCATGCTCCAGTGCGCATTGCTTCACAGGCGAAGCCTGCAGCTTCATGCCACGGCCAGCGGGGCGATCCGGTTGCGTCAGGACCAGTGGAACGGTGAAGCCTGCAGACAACAGCCGTTCCAGGGCCACACGGGCGAATTCGGGGGTACCAGCAAAAATGACTCTCATGAAAGCAGATAGCGGCTCAGGTGGGCGCGGGACTCAGTGGCCCAGCGGGACCACCCATCCAGTCAATCGCGCGCGTTGTCAAAATTCGGCAGTTCATCGGTGAACAACACCTGGCGCACCACCCCTTGGCGATCCAGGTGCACATGGGCCTGTCGCAGGTCCGAGTTCTGCCGGAAGCGGTAGGTCCAGATATCACCATCAAAGCGCGCCACCTGCTCGACACGCAAGGGCATTCCGAAGGTGTTTTGCAGGTCGGCACGGGTCCAGGTGCCCACGGGCAGGTTCTCGAATCGCTGCTGCGTGAGCACCTGCTCGTTGCGCACCAGCCGGCCAATGGCATCAAAGTCGAGGTTGTAGGCGGCAAACCCGGCGGGTAATTCCGAGTACAGCAGCCGCTCGCCAGAGGGCAGCGCTATCGTGGCGGTTGGCGGGCCCAGGCGAGCGATCACTTCGGCCCGCAACGTGCCTGGCCGTTCACGGGCCGGCAGCACACAGCCCGCCAACTGGCAAGCCAGCGCCACCAGCGCCAGCACTCTGACGCCCCAGCGGACGCAGAGCGCTGCGCGCATCACCCGCGCGCCTCCCGCTGCTGCTTGACCATCTTGGTCTTGATGCGGTTGCGCTTGAGGGGAGAGAGGTATTCCACAAACACCTTGCCCATCAGGTGGTCCATCTCGTGCTGGATGCAAACCGCCAGCAGTCCGTCGGCCTCGATGACGCGGGACTGGCCCTGAGCGTCCAGCGCGCGCACATGCACCGCGTCAAAACGCTCCACGCCGTCATAAATGCCAGGCACCGAGAGGCAGCCTTCTTCGTTCAGGTGCTTTTCGGCGCTGGTCCAGACCAGCTCGGGGTTGATCAGTACCAGGGGCTGGTCGCGCTCCTCCGACACGTCGATGACCACCAGCCGCTCATGCACATCCACCTGGGTGGCCGCCAGGCCAATGCCGTGCGCGTCGTACATTGTGGCCAGCATGTCGGCCACCAGCGTGCGAATGCGGTCGTCCACCGCCTGGACGGGGCGGGCGACCTTGTGAAGCCGGGGGTCCGGGTAACAGAGAATGGGAAGGATTGCCATGGCTGCAGGTAAGAGATGTCGCTATTTTCGCCACTTTTGCGGCCTACTGCCGCCTTGCGAGCCAATAATCGTTGCCGAATCAAGGGCTTGAGCAGAGAATCTAAGAAGCTTTGTAACGTATTTGCCCGGCCGCACGCCTGCTTTGTGCGCCGAGGTGCCAGCGAGGGGGCGTTTCCCAATGCATGAGAAAAGGAACAACATGACGGCATTCACCAGCGTGCGGCGGACCGCCCTGGGCGCGCTCACGATCATTGCTGGCGCCCTGCTGGTCATGCCGGCCCAGGCGCAGAATTACCCCATCTCCAGCGGCCAGCGCGCCACAGCGCAGCAGGTGTCCGAGCGGGGTGTACCGCTGGAGGAGCTGGCGCCCAACGCCCCAGACACCTACACCGTGAAGCGGGGCGACACGCTCTGGGGCATTTCGGGCATGTATCTCAAGCGCCCATGGCGCTGGCCCGAGCTCTGGGGCATGAACCTCAAAGCCATTCCCAACCCGCACCTGATCTTCCCGGGCCAAACCCTGTACCTGATCAAGGAAGACGGTTATGCCCGGCTGAGCACCAGCCGCTCTAGCGAACCCGAAACCGTGCGCATCTCGCCCCGCACGCGCAGCGATAGCCTCGCTGATTCGGCGCTGCCCACACTCAAGCAGCACCTCATCGAGCCCTTCCTGGTCGAGCCCCTCGTGGTGGACGAGCAAGTGCTGTTGCGCGCCCCACGCGTGATCGCAACAACCGACGAGCGCGTGTTGATGGCGGCCGGCGACCGCGCCTATGTGCGTGGAGATGCGACGGCGCCCATGCTGGCCGAAGCGGGCGAGCCCCGTTACTACCGCGTGTTTCGCAATGCCGTAGCCCTCAAGGATCCTATCTCAGGCGAGGTGCTGGGCTATGAGGCCCAGTACCTGGGCAAGGCGGAACTGGTGCGCGGCGAGTCGTTTGAGGAGATTCCGAATGGCAAGGGCGGATACACGGCGGAATATATCCCTGCCACCGTGGATCTCTCAGCCACCAAGGAGGACGTGCGCGCGGGAGACCGCCTCCTGCCAGCACCGGCCCGACCCTTCATGAGTTTCACCCCGCGAGCGCCCCAGATCGAGGTCGATGCGCGCGTAGTATCCATCTATGGCAGCTCTGCAGTGGCCTACGCGGGTCAGAATCAGGTGGTAGCCATCAACATGGGTTCGCAGGACGGACTGGAGCCTGGCCATGTGCTCAGCCTGCTGACCAAGGGTGACCGCATCAAGGACATGACGGACGACAAGAAGGCGATGGTCAAGCTGCCCAGTGAAATCAACGGCACGGCCATGGTGTTCCGCACCTTCGAGCGCGTGTCCTATGTGCTGCTGCTGGAAATCCGCAACGGTGTGCGCGTCGGCGACCGCTTGGTCAACCCCAAGTAACGCTCAGGGCCGGTAGTACGTATCGCCGCGCGGGGCTCCTGCGCTGCGGTAGTGACGTTGCCGCGCCGTACTGGTATCCATGGACCACGACGAACTCGGCGCCTGGCTGCGGCTGACCTTGACGCTAGGCATTGGCAACGGGGCCGCGCGGCGTCTGCTGGCACGCTTTGGCTTGCCGCAATCCATCTTTCAGCAGACCGAAGCCGCCCTGCAACTCTGTGTGCCCGCCGCGCAGGCCAAGGCGTTGCGCGAGATTCCGCAGGGGTGGGAAGCCCTGTGGCAGACCACCGCCCAATGGCTTGCCAGTGCTGTGCCCCAAGGCCCCGCGCGCGCCATCGTGAGCCTGGGCGACCTGCGTTATCCGCAGGCCTTGCTGGACACGGAAGACCCACCGCTGCTGCTCTACCTCATGGGCCCGGCATCACTGCTGGAGGACCAGCCTTTTCCCAGTGATCGGTGTCTCGCTGTGGTCGGGAGCCGCAACCCCACCGCCCAGGGCGCCGAGAACGCTCGCCTGTTTGCCCGGGCGCTGCACAGCGCAGGCTTGACCATCGTGTCGGGGCTTGCGCTGGGGGTAGACGCTGCCGCCCACGAAGGCGCGCTGGACTCGGCGACGCCCCCTTGCGCAAGGGCCGCCACCATCGCCGTGGTAGGCACCGGGCTCGACCGCGTGTATCCGCGCAAGAACTTGGACCTGGCCCATCGCATTGCCGCACACGGACTGATCGTCAGCGAGTACCCCCTGGGCACTCCACCGCTGCCAGGCAACTTTCCCAAACGCAACCGCATCATTTCGGGCCTCTCGCAGGGCACGCTGGTGGTGGAAGCCGCACTGGCATCGGGCTCGCTGATCACAGCCCGCATGGCGGCCGAGCAGGGGCGTGAAGTGTTTGCCATTCCAGGTTCCATTCATGCACCGCAGTCACGCGGCTGCCATGCGCTGATCCGTCAAGGCGCCAAGCTGGTGGAGTCTGCCCAGGATGTGCTGGAAGAACTCAAGATCCCCGCCACCACTATGTCCGGCCTGCCCCACGAAGGCGCGAACGCCGCGGGAGTCACTGTATCGGACGGCACCGAAGACCCCGTGCTCGCCGCCTTGGGCTACGACCCCATGGGGCTGGATGCTCTGGTCGCCCGCACGGGCATGGGCGCATCGGCCTTGCAGGTGGCCCTGCTGGAACTGGAACTCGATGGCAGCATTGCGCGGTTGCCGGGGGGGGTGTTTCAGCGGGTCGGCAGGGGCTAGCTGATCGCTGCGTGATCGCCCAGGGCCAGAGGGGCGCAAGGGATGCCAACACGCATCCCGGATAAAAGCGCCTGTTGACGATCTCACAGGAGATCTCACACAGGCTCTGAGCAACGCCTGCGGGGCTCAGTCCAGCAATCGTTCCGGGTTGGCGTCCAGCTTGGCCAGGGCATCGCGCGTGGCGCGCAACGTGAGTCCTTCCTCGTCCTGGGCCACCAGCAAGCCAGCCTGCAGGTACGCCGCCAGGCGGCGCAACTGGATCAGGTAACTGCTGCCATCCACCGCAGCAAACAGGTGCAACTGCTTGCGCTGGCTTTGCCAGGCGTACTGCACCTGGGCCGATGCACCGTTGTGGTCCAGCGTATACCAAGTGCCAGGCTGCAGATCCTGCGCCCAGGCCACCATGGCATCGTCCACCGGAGCACCGTTGTCAGCAATAACGTGGATGGACGAGGCGTCGATGCCCAGCATCATCTCGATGTTGTCCGCATTGAGCGGCATGTCACCCAGTGTGGCATCACTGATGAAGTCTTCGAGGTTGGCCAGGCGTTTGGCCATGGCATCGATGTGCGCCTGGGGAATGGACGCCGTCTTGGACAAAAAGGCGTCGGCAAGGGTGTCTGTCAACACTTTGACCTGCGCATCCTGCGCCGCGCCGTTCACACCCAGCAGGGTCAGCCCTTGGCGCAGGCGTTGCAGCAGCGCGGGCAGGTTCTGGATGACCTGGGCCCGGTCGCTGCGATTGGGTTTGGCGCTGGCGGCCCAGACGAGGTCTGCTGCCGTGCGCTTGAAGGCCACCGTGTCGGCATGTTGAGGGCCGTCACGCACGGCCGACAGCGCCAGCACCTCGGCCCAAGTCTTGAACAGGAACTCGCGGATCTCGTCGCGCACCGGCATGTCGCGCAACATGGTGCGCAGCTCGATGGTGTACTGGATCGCCAGCGTTTCCCGCTGCTCGACCTGTTGGGCGACGCTGACCAGGCGCGAGGTGACCTGCTTTTCGGTCAGGAACTTGGCCAGGAATTTTTCGAACTCGTCATAGACCAGCTGGAAGACGCGGCGTCCCGTCTCGGGGTACTGTTCGATCACCTGCACCACGCGGCGAATCTCGGCTTCCAGCGCACTGCCATTGATGCTGGTCGCGTCAAAACCGAGAACACAGGCTCCCATGCGGTCGATCAGCTTGCGCGCAGGGTGGTCGAGGTTGCTGAAGAATTCGGGCTCGGCCAGGGCCACGCGCAGCACGGGCACCTGCAGCCGGGCAAACCACACCCGCACGGCGGGCGGTATCCGGTCTTCGGCGAGGATGCTCTGGAACATCAGGGCCACCACCTCGATGATGGCCTTTTCGCCCGAGGTGGTCGCTTTCTTCTTGAGTTCAGTGGAGCGCTCGCGCACGGCGCCCACCAGCTGGACCACAGCGGCAGGGCTGTAGTCCTCCATCAGGGTAGCGACGCCGCTGTAGTAGGTGTCCGCATGCACGCGGTGCGCGGTGAGTGCATGGGCCAGCGCCGCCGACGCGGGGGGCGCATTCACCATGTCAAAGCCCGTAGCGGGCTGCGTGAGCAGGCGCCGCAGCTGCCCCATCACACCCTGCGCACGCTGGCGTGCCCGGGCCAGGGGCGTCATGCCCGTGGCAAAGGCCGTGGGCATTCCGTGTTGTGGCCGGGGGTAGCCGCCATGTCCAGGGGGCGGCATCTGCGTGCCCGGTGGCCCCATCGGCCGAGCCCCAGCGGGCATGCCGGGAGGCTGCTGCATTCCTCCGCGCGCGGCCATCATGACCTGGCGGGTCTGCGCCAGGGCCTGCGAAGCCAGGCCCCCGGAACCCGAATCGCCCCCGCCACTGCCCGTGGCGGTGCCACCCTGCGTGCGGCGCACCTTGGATTTGAGATCGACCTGCGGCGTGATGCCCTGCTCTACGTAGAACACGTTGACCGCCTGGTAGTGCTTCTGGAGCAGATTGGCCAGCTCGCGCTGCAGGGGATCCACCACGGTTTGCAGGTCCGTTCGGGGTAGCCCTGCCTCCACCCATTGTTCCACCAGCAACAGGCATACCGTGTCGGGTCGCAGGATGTCGCTACTGTCCAGCTCCTGCCCCTCCAGCGACTGGGTGCGCTGGCGCAAGGTGTCGAACTGATGGCTGACCTGCTCGTTCACCGTCAACGCCATGCGCGAGGCGAGGATCTTGTTCTCGACCACATCGTCGCTGAGCAGCTCGAACTGACTGAGCCCACCACCACCAGCCGCCAGCTGGCCACGTGTAGAGCTGACGTGGGGAGCCAGCGCCTCTTGCCAGGCCTTGCCGGCGCGCTCCGTCCATGCGGAATGTTTTTGCTGGTACAGAAGCCACGCATCCCGGCGCGACTGCATCTCGCGGGCTGTGCCCGTCTGGTTCATCAACGCGGTGAGGAAGTCCTGGACGGTCTTGTCCAGGTCCACCAACCCTCCACAGATCCCCTCTACAAACCGCTGGCGCGCCTGGCGGGCCAGGCGGCGTTGCGGAACAGAAGGGGGCGTGGTGTGCATGAACAGATATTAGCGGGTCAGACGGTAGCTCCGGCATGGGGATCGTTGGGATCCCCCTCCTTTTTGGCGGGCTTGACGAGGTCCTCGCGCTTGACGCCCAGCCACATGGCAATAGCCGCCGCCACGAACACCGAGGAATAGATACCGAACAGGATACCGATGGTCAGCGCCAATGCAAAGTAGTGCAAGCTCGGGCCGCCAAAGAAGAACATCGACAGCACCATCGCCTCGGTGGAGGCGTGGGTGATGATGGTTCGACTCATCGTGCTGGTGATGGCGTGGTCGATCACTTCGTGCGTGGTCATCTTGCGGTACTTGCGGAAGGCCTCGCGAATCCGGTCGAAGATCACGACCGATTCGTTCACCGAGTAACCCAGCACGGCGAGCACGCCGGCGAGCACCGACAGCGAGAACTCCCACTGGAAGAATGCAAAGAAACCCAGGATGATCACCACGTCATGTAGGTTGGCAATGATTGCGGCGACGCCGAATTTCCACTCAAAGCGGAAGGCCAAGTAGATCACGATGCCCACGACCACCATGGCCAGCGCCATCAGGCCGCCGTGCACCAGTTCCTCGCCCACCTGCGGACCTACAAATTCGGTGCGACGCAAGGTCACTGCGGGGTCTGCAGCCTTCAAGGCACCCAGCACCTGCTCGCTCTGCTGTGCGGACGTCACGCCCTTTTGCACGGGCAGGCGGATCATCACGTCACGCGAGGTGCCGAAATTCTGCACCTGCACGTCGGGGTAGCCCAGTGCGGCCACGGTGTCGCGGACCTTGGCTAATTCGGCGGGCTGGCTGTAGGCCACTTCCATCACGGTGCCGCCCGTGAACTCCACCGACAGGTGCAGCCCACGCGTAAGCAGGAAGAAAACCGCCAGAGCGAAAGTGATGAAGGAGATCGCGTTGAAGACCAACGCGTGCTTCATGAAAGGGATGTCTTTGCGGATACGGAAGAATTCCATGGTCTTCCTCCTTTAGTTCGTCTTGGCCACAGCACTATCGGACTCAGGCTTCCACACCTGACCGATGGCCACGCTCTTGAGCTTCTTCTTGCGGCCGTACCACAGGTTCACCAGGCCACGCGAGAAGAACACGGCCGAGAACATGCTGGTCAGGATGCCGATGCAGTGCACCACAGCAAAGCCACGCACCGGGCCGGAGCCAAACGCCAGCAGCGCCAGGCCCGCGATCAAGGTGGTCACGTTCGAGTCCAGGATGGTGGCCCAGGCACGCTCATACCCCGCGTGGATGGCCGCCTGGGGCGACACACCCTCGCGCAGCTCTTCGCGGATGCGCTCGTTGATCAGCACGTTGGAGTCAATCGCCACCCCCAGCGCCAGCGCCATGGCAGCAATGCCGGGCAGCGTGAGCGTGGCCTGCAGCATGGACAAAATGGCCAGCAGCAGCAGCACGTTCACCGCCAGCGAGACGGTGGAGAAAATGCCGAACAGTGCGTAGTAGATGCACATGAACACCGCAATGGCCACCATGCCCCACACCACGCTGTGGATACCGCGCTCGATGTTGTCGGCGCCCAGGCTGGGGCCGATGGTGTATTCCTCGATGATTTCCATGGGCGCGGCCAGCGAGCCAGCGCGCAGCAGCAGGGCGGTGTCGTTGGCCTCGGCCGTGGTCATGCGGCCCGAAATCTGCACGCGGCCGCCACCGATTTCGGAACGGATGACAGGGGCCGTGACGACCTCGCCCTTGCCCTTTTCGAACAGCACGATGGCCATGCGCTTGCCCACGTTCTCGCGCGTGATGTCCTTGAAGATGCGGGAGCCCTTGGCGTCCAGCGTGAGGTTGACAGTGGGTTCCTGCGTCTGACCGTCAAAGCCCGGCTGCGCATCGGTCAGGTTTTCGCCGGTCAGGATGACCTGCTTCTTGACGATGACGGGCTGGCCGTTGCGTTCCAGGTAGCGCTCGGAGCCGAACGGCACAGGGCCGCGGCCTGTCTCTGCCGAACGGGCTTCGGTGCCCTCGTCCACCATGCGCACTTCCAGCGTGGCAGTGCGCCCCAGGATGTCCTTGGCCTTGGCGGTGTCCTGCACGCCGGGCAGCTGCACCACGATGCGGTCCAGACCCTGCTGCTGGATCACGGGCTCGGCCACGCCCAGCTCGTTGATACGGTTATGCAGCGTGACCATGTTCTGCTTGAGCGCCTGCTCCTGCACGCGGCGTGTGGCTTCGGGCTTGATCGAAGCGCGCAGCTTGAACTCAGTGCCTTCTGGCGTGGTGGTGACCTGGAGATCGGCGAACTGGTCGGCGATCAGGTTGCGCGCGGCCGTGGCCGTGGCTTCATCGCGCACCTTGACGTCGATGGACTGGCCGTCGCGGCTGATGCCGCCATGGCGGATGTTCTTGTCGCGCAGTGCCGTGCGGATGTCACCCGCATAGGACTCGGACTTCTTGGTCAGCGCCGCCTGCATGTCCACCTGCAGCATGAAGTGCACGCCACCGCGCAGGTCCAGCCCCAGGTACATCGGATTGGCGTGCAGGGCCTTGAGCCACAGCGGCGAACGCGACACGAGGTTGAGGGCCACGATGTAGGAAGGGTCGTTGGCGTCAGGCACAAGCGCCTTCTGGATGGCGTCCTTGGCCTTGAGCTGGGTGTCGGGCGTGTCGAAACGCGCGCGCACCGAGTTGCCCTCCAGCGCCACAAAGTCAGGTGTCACACCGGCGGCCTTGAGGGCTTCTTCCACCCGCTGCTGCACGGCGGTATCCACCTTGATGGTGGCCTTGGCCGACGACACCTGCACAGCAGGCGCCTCGCCAAAGAAATTGGGCAGGGTGTACAAGGCCCCCACCAGCAGCACGATCACCAGGATCGCGTACTTCCAGACCGGATAACGGTTCATGATCGCGCTCTCACCTCAGTTGTGCAGGCGCCCTACGCGCCAGCGCCCCCCGACCCCGACCCCGCGCCCGGACGGGCCGGGGCGCGCAGCGCCTCAGGGGAATGTTCATGGATTACTTGACGGAGCCCTTGGGCAGCACCTGCACCACAGCGCTGCGCTGCATTTGCACTTCCACGCCACTGGCGATCTCGATGTGCAGAAACCCTTCGGACAGGCGCGTCACCTTGCCCACGATGCCACCGGCGGTAGCCACTTCATCGCCCTTGGCGATGGCGTCGATCATGGCGCGGTGTTCTTTCTGGCGCTTCATCTGGGGGCGGATCATGACGAAGTACAGCACCACAAACATGAGCACCAGGGGCAGCATGCCGGTCAGAGAGGACATGATGTCACCGCCGCCAGCGGCTGCGGCAGGTGCGGTTTGGGCGAAAGCGGAAGAAATAAACACGGACTGGACTCCACAACGGATGGTCAAAATTCACACAACCCGCCCACACCACGCGCCAAAGCGCCTGCGGGGGCAGAACAGGGCATTGTATGCGGCGCCTTGAGCGCCGCCCAAGGGGGAAGACCCAAGCGCGCAGCGGGTGTTTTCCACCTGCGGGCCCCACAAGGGCCTGCCAGCGGAAATACAGGCCAAAAACGGGTGATGCGCTAGGGATTCATGCCTCGATAGCTACACTATTAATAGCAAAAGCCCGCACAGAGGCGGGCTTTTGTGGGAGACACTGACGGCAGAAAGACCTATCAGGCGACCTGACGCTGGACCGGGGCGCCCGTGCGCCACTGGGCCATCAGGCCGTCCCACTTGGGACGCGCCGCCTTCAGGTGCCGTTCCTTCACGTGGCCGTAACCACGGATCTCTTCGGGAATGCGGGCAATTTCCACCGCCAAGGCCAGGTTGTCAGCGTTCAGGCGGGCCAGCAGCTCGTCGACGCAGGCGCGGTATTCGACGATCAGCGCACGCTCCATGCGGCGCTCCTCGGTCTTGCCGAAGATGTCCAGTGCCGTGCCGCGCAGGCCTTTCATCTTGGCCAGCAGGCCGAAGGCGCTGCGCATCCAAGGGCCAAACGGCTGCTTCACCAGCTCGCCCTTGTCGTTCTTCTTGGCGGTCAGGGGCGGTGCCAGGTGGTGCACCAGCTTGTAATCGCCTTCGAACATGTTCGCGATCTTGTCCGTGAAGGCCTTGTCGGTGTGCAGGCGCGCCACTTCGTACTCGTCCTTGTAGGCCATGAGCTTGAACAGGTAGCGGGCCACCGCCTCAGACAGGCGGGTGCCGCTGCCCAGTTTTGCTTCCGCCGCCTTCACTTTCTCGACGAAGGCCTGGTACTCGGAAGCGTAAGCGGCGTTCTGATAACCCGTCAGGAACTCCACGCGCTTGGCCACCATCTCGGCCAGCGACGGCTTCTTGACGAACTGGATCACTTGCGCGGCCTGGAACAGCGCCTGCACCGCCGCCAGGTCGTGCGCGCAGCGGCGACCCCATTCAAACGCTGCCTTGTTGTTGTCCACCTGCACGCCGTTCAATTCCATGGCGCGCATCAGCGATGCGTAGGTGAGTGGCACGCGGCCCTTTTGCCAGGCGTAGCCCAGCATCAGCGGGTTGGTGTAGATGCTGTCGCCCAGCAGCTGGGTGGCCACTTGCTCGGCGTCAAAGCTGCCCACACCTGCCGCGCCTACGGCGGTGGCAATGGCGGCGTCGCAGTTGCCCCCAGGGAACTGCCAGTCCGGGTTGTTCACAAACGCCGCCGTGGGCGTGCTGTGGGTGTTGAGCGCCACAAAGGTGCGGCCGGGCTGCATGACAGCCAGGGTGTACTTGTGCGCGGCCACGATGGAGTCGCAACCGATCACCAGGTCGGCCTTGGCGGTATCAACCTTGGTGGTGTAGATGGCGTCGGGGCGATTGGCAATCTGGATGTGGCTCCAGGTAGCGCCGCCCTTTTGCGCCAGGCCCCCGGCGTCCTGCGTGATCACGCCCTTGCCGTCCAGGTGCGCGGCCATGCCCAGCAGCGAGCCGATGGTGATCACGCCCGTGCCGCCCACGCCGCCCACCACAATACCCCAGGCGCTTTCAGCCACGGGTAGCACGGGCTCAGGAATGGAGGGCAGCGCCGACAGGTCGCCCTTCTTCTCCTTCTTGGGCTTCTTGAGCTGGCCACCTTCCACCGTCACAAAGCTCGGGCAGAAGCCGTTGACGCAGGAGTAGTCCTTGTTGCACGTGCTCTGGTTGATCCGGCGCTTGCGGCCGAACTCGGTCTCCACGGGCTCCACGCTCAGGCAGTTCGACTTCGTCGAGCAGTCGCCGCAGCCCTCGCACACCAGGTCGTTGATGACCACGGTCTTGTCAGGGGTGGCCAGCTTGCCGCGCTTGCGACGGCGGCGCTTTTCGGTGGCGCAGGTCTGGTCGTAAATGATGGCAGTGCAGCCCTTGATCTCACGGAACTGGCGCTGGATGGTGTCCAGCTCGTCGCGGTGGTGCACCGTCACGCCATCGGCCAGGGCCACACCGTCGTATTTGTGCGGCTCGTCCGTCACGATCACGAGCTTTGCCACACCTTCGGCCTTGAGGCTGTTCATGATCTGCAGCACCGAGTGGCCCTCGGGCCGCTCGCCCACCTGCTGGCCGCCGGTCATGGCCACGGCGTCGTTGTAGAGCACCTTGTAGGTGATGTTCACACCCGCCGCAATGCTCTGGCGAATGGCCAACAGGCCGCTGTGGAAGTAGGTGCCGTCGCCCAGGTTGGCAAAGATGTGCGCGTCCGTGGTGAAGGGCTGCTGGCCCACCCAGGTCACGCCCTCGCCGCCCATTTGCGTGAAGGTGCTAGTGCGGCGGTCGGGCATCCAGTTGACCATGTAGTGGCAGCCAATGCCGGCGACGGCGCGGGAGCCCTCGGGCACACGGGTGCTAGTGTTGCGGGGGCAGCCGCTGCAGAACCACGGAGCGCGTTCGCCCGTGTCCACCTGCAGCTCCGTCATGGCGCGTTCGCTGGCCTCGATGATGGCCAGGCGCGCCTCCATGCGGGCCACGATGTCAGAGGGCACCCCCAGCTTCTTGAGGCGCTTGGCAATCGCCTTGGCGATGATGGCGGGCGTGAGGTCGGCCTTGGCGCGCAGCAGCCAGTTCTGGCTGGGGTTGGGCATGCTCCATTCGCCGCCGGTGGCGTCGCCCTCGGGCTCGTCGAACTTGCCCAGCACGTTGGGACGCACATCGGGGCGCCAGTTGTACAGCTCCTCCTTGAGCTGGTACTCGATGACCTGGCGCTTTTCCTCCACCACCAGAATCTCTTGCAGGCCCTGGGCAAAGTCACGCGTGATGGTGGCTTCGAGCGGCCACACCACGTTGACCTTGTGTACGCGGATGCCCAGGCTGCGGCAGGTGTCGTCGTCAAGGCCCAAGTCCACCAGCGCCTGGCGCGTGTCGTTGTAGGCCTTGCCGCTGGCGATGATGCCGAAGCGGTCTTGTTTGCCTTCGATCACGTTGTAGTTGAGCTTGTTGGCGCGGATGTACGCCAGGGCTGCGTACCACTTGTAGTCCATGAGGCGCGCTTCCTGCTCCAGCGGCGCGTCGGGCCAGCGGATGTGCAGGCCGCCGGGCGGCATCACGAAGTCCTCGGGCAGGATGATCTTCACGCGGTCCGGGTCGATGTTGATGCTGCTGGACGACTCCACCACCTCCTGGATGGTCTTCATGCCCGACCACACACCCGAGAAGCGGCTCATGGCAAACGCATGAAGGCCCATGTCCAGAATCTCTTGCACGCTGCTCGGAAAGAACACCGGCGTGCCGCAGGCCTTGAAGATGTGGTCGCTCTGGTGCGCGGCCGTGCTGCTCTTGCTGATGTGGTCGTCGCCCGCAATCGCGATCACGCCGCCGTGCTTGGCGGTGCCCGCCATGTTGGCGTGCTTGAACACGTCCGAGCAGCGGTCCACGCCCGGGCCCTTGCCGTACCAGATGCCGAAGACGCCATCGAACTTTTTGCTTTGCGGGTACAGGTCGAGTTGCTGCGTGCCCCACACGGCCGTGGCGCCCAGTTCTTCGTTCACGCCGGGCTGAAAGACGATGTTGTTGGCCGCCAGGTGCTTCTTGGCGGCCCACAGCGCCTGGTCGTACGTGCCCAGGGGCGAGCCCCGGTAGCCACTGATGAAGCCCGCTGTATTGAGCCCCGCCGCCGCATCGCGCTGGCGCTGCAGCATGGGCAGGCGCACGAGGGCCTGCACGCCGCTCATGAAGGCGCGGCCCTCGCCCAAGGTGTATTTGTCATCCAGAGTGACCGTCTCTAGCGCTTTGCGGATGGACTCGGGCAGGGGGGCGTTCATGGCTATGTCTCCAATGGCTTTTGTGATGTCCGCGCCTTGTGGGCACGCTGAGGCAGCACCTGCGGCCCGTTTAGGGCCACGGCACTAATGTGCAGGTAAGTGTATGTCTGCGCCGCTGATATGTCTTTGCGTTCTGTGCCGTGTTTAGGCTATTCTGAGAAAGGATCTTTCTCTTTTCGACCACTTTGTGAACACTCTCGACAAATTCGATATCGCCATCCTCAACGAGCTGCAGGCTGACGCCCGACTGACAAATGCCGAGCTGGCCCAGCGGGTGGGCCTGTCGGCCGCACCCTGCTGGCGCCGCGTGCGGGCGCTGGAGGAGCAAGGCTTCATCAAGGGCTACCGCGCAGAGATCGACCGGCACAAGATCGGCCTCGGGGTACTGGCCTTCGTGCGGCTGGATGCGGACCGCAGCACGGGCAACCTCACGCGCAAGATGGAGGAAGCCATCCGACAGATTCCGGAAGTGGTGTCGTGCCACTACATCAGCGGCACCGGCACCTTCGAGCTGCAGGTGGTGGCACGGGATCTGGACAGCTTCTCGCAGTTTGCGCGTGACGTGCTGCTGAACCTGCCCAACGTGAAAGACATGCACACCAGCTTCTCGCTGGGTGAGGTGAAGGCCAGCGGGGCGCTGCCGCTGACACACCTCACACGCACACGGGCTTGAAGGCGCGCCGCTCTGGCTCTGCTGGCTCCAAAAGGCAGGGCAGATTGGGGCCACGCCTCATTTCATGAGCGCCTCAGCGCGGCCACAGCGCCCAAAGGCGCAAGTTCTGCTTGAGCCGGCCCGCGATGTCACCCGCCTCTGGCCCCCAACCCGTGAAATAGTCCGCACGCACTGCACCGAGGATGGCGCTGCCCGTGTCCTGTGCGAGCACCAGGCGGTTGAGCTGCACCTGCGGGCCGGACGAGGCCAGCCACACGGGGGTGCCGTAGGGAATGCTCTGCCGGTCCACCGCAATCGATCGGCCCGGCGTCAGGGGCACGCCCTGCGCACCACGCGGGCCAAACCCGGCGTCCAGCGGGCTCAAAGGCTCTTCGCGGAAGAACACATAGCGCGGGTTGCTCCACAACAGCTCATTGGTGCGCTGGGGGTTCGCGGCCACCCAGGCGCGGATGCCCGGCCAGGTCGCATCGCGCGTCAGGCCCTGGTCCAGCAGCCAGCGGCCCACGCTCTGGTAGGGCTGGTCATTGGTGCCTGCGTAGGCCACCCGCACCAGCGAGACCGAGCCGTCGGGCTCGGTGATGCGCAGACGGCCCGACCCCTGGATGTGCAGCACCATGGACTCGATGGGATCACGCAGCCACGCAATGGCCCGGCCCGCGAGCGCGGCCTGGGCCTCCGGCAGGGTGTCAATCTGCTGGCGGGTGTACCAGGGCTTGCGCGCCCCCAGGCTGGTGGGTACCCGATAGATAGGCACCGTGAAACCATTGCCGGGCTGGCGTGCCGCGTCCATCATGGGTTCGTAGTAGGCCGTCAGCAGACCATCGGCGTTGCCGTCAGTGGCCTCGACGCGGTAGGGCTGCAAGCGTGCGATGAGCCAGGCGCGCTGCTCATCGGCCGTGGCAATGCTCAGCTGCCGGACCTCGCTGCACAGCGCAGTGAAGGGCGGCTGGGGCCGCTCGCAGCTCTTGATCCACGCGTTCCAGGCTTCGTGCAGCGCGTCTTCGGTAAAGCCCGGCAGCTCGGCCCAGCGCACGGGAATCCAGCGGCTTTTGGGCTGCGCCATGGGCGATGGCAGCGGGCCGGTGTCGCCCGGCAGCACCACCGCACTGGGCGGCAGCGGCGCAGGAGTGCCCCCAGGGCGTGCGGGGACTGGGGCAGGGGGCGTGGAGCAGGCGGCCAGCGTTCCTACAATCAGCGCGGTCAACGCAACGCGCAGGAGTGTCAATTTCATGGGGCTGATTTTGCTTGAAGCGCTGCTGGCGCTGGTGGTACTGGTGGCTATCGTGTGGTGGACCATGTTCTCGGGCCGCAAGGGAGGGGAACTGAAGTCCCCACCGCCCGCCGACAGCGACAAGCATCCGCCAGCGCCTTGAACGGGCAGTGAGTTGCGCCCCAGGGACGGCCCTGTCCTACAACCGATGGGCCAGCGCGCCGATGGCACAGCTTCATCACGGGCCCCACGATGGCGTGAGCTGGGTGATGCCACTGCACGGGACGCGATAACGCTCCGACAGCGCGGCGGGTGCAAGGCCCGCCCACCCAGCGCCACCGCTTTTCAAGGAGCACACACATGCGCACACACATTCAAATTCTCGGCGCTGCCGCCGCCATCGTTCTGGTTACCGGATGCGCCAGCATGGATGACACCCAGCGCCGCACAGCCACCGGAGCTGGCATTGGGGCGCTGGCAGGCGCGGTCATCGGCTCCGCGACCGGCGGCAGCGCCGGGACCGGCGCCGTGGTGGGGGCCGGTGTCGGGGCACTGGGCACCTACATCTGGTCGCAAAACATGGAGCGCCAAAAGCGCGAGATGGAACAGGCCACCCAGGGCACCGGTATCGCCGTGACCCAGACGGCTGACAACCAGCTCAAGCTCAATATCCCCAGCGACATCTCGTTTGCCGTGGGCCGCTCGGACATCCAGCCCAACTTCGCGCCGGTCCTGGACCAGTTTGCCGCAGGCCTGCGCAACAACTCGAACACTGACGTACGCATCGTGGGGCACACCGACAGCACAGGCAGCGATGCCACCAACAACCCCTTGTCGATGGACCGCGCCGCAAGCACCCGCAGCTACCTGACAGCGCGCGGTGTGGATGGCCGCCGCATCGTGATCGAAGGCATGGGCGAGCGTTACCCCATCGCTACCAACGATACCGCCGAGGGCCGTGCGCGCAACCGGCGGGTCGAGATTTTTGTGGGCGAACGACCGCGGGGCTGATCGCCCGGACTGCGAACTCCCCGCCAGAAGGTGGGCTCAGTTACCCGTGCGCAGCAGGTTGGCCAACTCCACAGCGGACTTGACCTGCATCTTGTCGAACACCCGTGAGCGGTGAACCTCGACCGTGCGCACGCTGATGTCGAGCTGGTCAGCGATGAGCTTGTTGGGAAGACCGGCCACCACCAGGTCCATCACATCACGCTCCCGCTCGGTCAGTTCGCTCAGCCGCACCTGCAAGTCACTGCGTTCGCGCACCTGGGCCAGCCGCTCGGCCGATTGGGCGAGTGCCTGCTCGATGCGGTCCACCAGCGCGTTGTCGGAAAACGGCTTCTCGCAAAAATCAAAGGCCCCCCGCTTGACGGTGTCCACGGCGGTGGGCACGTCCGCATGACCAGTGAGAAAGATCACCGGCATGGTGGCCAGGTCGCCCCGCGCGGCCAACACGTCAAACAGTGCCAGCCCGCTCATGCCAGGCATACGCACATCCAGCAGCAGGTAACAGGGCTGGCGTTGGGGGGGCCGCTTTTGCAGCAGGGCATCGAAGGCTTCGGCCGAATCAAAGGACTCGCTGGGCAGCCTGCGCGAGCGCAGCAGCCAGGCCAGTGCCTCGCGCACGCTGGCGTCATCGTCCACGATGTACACGGTGGCGTTGGTGATGGGCTCCATAGATCAGTTCAGTTGTCCATTGCAATGTCAGTCACGCGCAGACGATGAAAGCGCCAAAGCCCCAGCGCTGGCCGCCGTAACTGCCTCAGGGGGTGGCTCCATTGTTCACGGGCAGCGTGAAGGTGAATACCGTACCACGGGGCTCATTCGGCGCAAATCCGAGAAAACCGCCGTGTTGTTCAATGACGGTGCGGCACATGCTCAACCCCAAGCCCATGCCCTCCGGGCGGGTGGTGAAAAACGGGGTGAACAGTTTTTCTGCGACCTCGGGGGGAATCCCGGTTCCCACATCGGTCACAGCAAATTCAATCCAGCCGTTGTGCGGATTGGAGGCAGCACGCCGCACCCGGATATCCAGCACGCGATTGCGCACGCCGGGATCATCCATCGCCTGCATGGCATTGCGCGCCAGGTTCAGCAATACCTGCTCCACCATCGTACGGTCACACAGCGCGGGCGCCAGGCCCTGCTCCACCGATGTGTTGACGCGCACGCCCAGTTTGCGGGCCTGCAGGCTCACCAGCGGCAGGATGGCATCGAGCAATTGCTGCGCATGCACTGCCTCACGGGCTTGGTCGCGGCGCCGGACGAAGTCGTGAACACTTTTGATCACTCGGCCCGCTCGCTCGGCCTGGCGGGCAATCTGGCGCATGGCCATGCGCACATCCTCCAGCGCGTCGGGCTCGGGTACAGACGCACTGGCGGGAGTGGCATGTTCCAGCAGGTTGATGGAGCCATTGGCGTAGCTGGAGATGGCGGCCAGCGGCTGGTTGAGTTCATGGCTGAGCAACGAAGCCATCTCGCCCACCGTGGCCAGCCGCGCAGTGGCCTGCAGCCGCTCCTGCGAGGCGCGGGACAGCTCCTCGACCCGGCGCTGTTCACTGATGTCCAGGAACGCGCTCATCCAGCCGGTGTGCTGGCCTTGGGCATTGATGAGCGGGGCCTCGATGATCAGCACGGGAAACCGCGTGCCGTCCTTGCGCATGAACTCGGACTCAAATCCCTCGCGCGGCGGCATGGTGCCGGCAAAACGGATGGCCTGGCGCTGGCGGTATTCCTCCACACGCTCGGGGGGCCAATAGGGTGCCGACATGCTCAGGCCCAGCAGCTCCTGCGGGCTGAAGCCCACCATCTCGCAGAAGGCCGGGTTGACGTAGGTGATGCGCCCCTCCAGGTCGCGCGCGCGAAGCCCGGTCACCAGCGAGTCCTCCATCGCCTTGCGAAAGGCCAGCGCATCGGCCAGGTCACGCTCGGCACGCAGGCGGCGGCGGTTGTCGCGCACCAGCACTACCATCACCGTCACCAGCGCAATCGACATGGCCGTGACCAGGGCCGTCAACACATTGGGGAACAGGCTGGGTGCACTGTGCCAGCTGTCCATGCGCAGCACCAATGTACTGCCTGGCAAGTCCAGCAGATGCTGTGCCGAGAACATGCGCGACCCCCGTCGCGCCGCTCCCAGCACCGCCAGCCGGGTGCCGTCGGCCTCTGTGAAGGAGGCTTCCTGGCTGCGCGTGAGGTTGTGCCCCACCAGATTGGCCAGGATGTCCTGCAGCGCATACGTCGCGACCAGATACCCCATGGTGCGTCCGCTGGCAGACAACGGAACACACAGTTCCATCATCTCCGAGCCCAGGCCGTCACCATGGGGCTGAAAGTAGCTGCTGGAATACGCTGGCCCCCCCAGGCGACGCGCGTTGGCACAGGCGATAGTGAGGTCCGACTGGCCACTATCGCGCAGCCGCATGTCCCAGGCCACCGGGCGGTAGGGTGACTGCACGTGGGTGCGCATGCGCAGATTCGCATCGCGCAGCTCAATACGCACGAGCTCGCGCCGGTTACGCAGCAGGTCAGACGCCTCGACCTCCCAGGCCAGATGGCTCGGGTTGTCGCTGGGGAGTGCCTGCAGGCTTTGCAGGTTGTGCGTCAGCGCGGTGCGGATGTCCGAGACTGCATCGGCGGTGTCCCGCTCCAGGCGGGTCTGCACCTGGCTGGCTTCATAGCGCCCGGCCAGCCACACCATGGTGGCAAGCATGGACACCACGAGCAGCACCAGCGCCGTCCACAACGACCAGCGCCGCCAGGCTCCGCGCCAGCGCTGCAGCAGGGTGCGTTTGACGGGCGTTGGCTTCACAGGACGCGGTGGGTCAATGCTGGCAGCTGAGCGCGCACGGCACTCAGGCGCTGCGCGTCCAGCTCGCCGGCTACCACGCCAGCGCCTTGATCGTGCTGCGCGATGATGCTGCCCCAGGGGTCCACCAGCATGCTGTGGCCCCAGGTGTGGCGGCCGTTGGCGTGCACACCGCCTTGGGCAGGGGCGAGTACATAGGCCAGGTTTTCCACCGCGCGGGCACGCAGCAACACTTCCCAGTGCGCCTGACCCGTGGTGTGCGTGAAGGCGCTGGGCACCAGCAGCAGGTCCGCACCTGCGCGGGCATGCGCGCGGTACAACTCCGGAAAGCGCAGGTCGTAACACACGGACAACCCCACCCGCCAGCGCTGACCGCTGCGCGCTTGCAGATCAAACTGCACCGGGGTGTCACCGGCGTCGATGACACGGCCTTCGTCGTACTGTTCAGCGCCGTTGCTGAAGCGAAAGAGATGGATCTTGTCGTAGCGCGCCACACAGGCACCCGTCGGGTCGAAGACCAGCGTCGTGTTGCGCACACGGTCCGGCGTACCCGTGGCCATCGGCAGCGTGCCGCCCACGATCCACATCTCAAGCGCGCGCGCGATATCGGCCAGAAACTGCTGGATCACGCCGGAACCAGCGGTCTCGCGCAAGGCGAGCTTGTCAGTGTCCTTGTGCCCCATCAGGCAAAAATACTCCGGCAGCACCGCCAGCTCAGCGCCGCCCTGCGCAGCCTGTTCCAGCAGCTGGCGCGCAACGCGCAGGTTATCGTCCAGCGCGATGCCAGACACCATCTGGATGGCGGCGACTTTCATGAAGGTTCTCCAGTCTTGGGGGGTGGGTTGGCCCGGGGCGTCGCCTCGGTGGCAGGGCTCGATTCGCGCCCGCGGCGGGCTACGCGCACCACCCGCGGGTCGGCCCAGGTGCCATCGATGCGGAATTCCTGCGTGGCAGCCTCGATGAGCGGACCGCGCAAAAACACCTGTGCCAAAAAGCTGCCCAGACCAATCACCGGGTTGATGGCCGTGGCCACAAGCGACGCCGTCATGGCGTTGATCTCTGGCACCACTACCACACGCAGGTCCTGCGTCTCCTGGTCGATGTTGGCGCTGCCTTCCATCAGTACGGCCGCATTGACGCCCTTCATCTGCAGGTTGTTGGTGGTGGCCACGCCGCGCTCGATGCGTACATCACCGCGTACAAAATCAAACGCAAAACCTTCACTGAACACATCGCGAAAATCCAGTGTCAAGCGGCGCGGCAAGGATTGCAGGCTGAGCACGCCCAGCAGCTTGGCCAGACCAGGATCAGCCTTCAGAAACTGGCCGGATTCGACATTCAGGTTGATCTGCCCGGTCATGCTGCGGTAATCGGGGCTGAAGGGAGCGCCAATCCAGCCCACCTGCCCTTCCATGCGGCCCTTGCCGCGCCGCACCACGTTGGCCATGCCCAGGCGGGCCAGCAGATCGCCCGAGTCGCGGATATCGAGCTTGAAGCTGAGCACGGTGCGCCGCTCGGCCGAACGGGGGCCTGCAGAGGCTGCATTGAGCACCGCCCAGTTGCCGTTGGCAGTGAAAGCCGCTTCGGGCGCCGTGATATTGAACTTGGACAGGCGCCATTCGCGCTGCACCCCCTCGCCGCCCCGGTTCTGGGCCTCCATCTCCACCCGTCCCAGCCGCTTGCCACGCAGCTCGAAATCCTCCACGACGATGTCCAGCGCAGGCAGGTTGCCCGGTTGCTCGTTGAGCAGTTCTTCGACCTGGGTCACGTCGCTTTGCGGCATGTTCACACGCGACAGCCGGGCAAACAAACGGCCGTTGCTGAAGTCGGGCGATCCGGGCTGGCGGTACTCCAGGTAGCCATTGAGTTCGGTGGCATCGAGGTTGGCACGCCAGGTGGAGCCGTCGCGCAGCGCACCTGCCACCACGTTGTGCAGCGTGCGGCCTTGCAACGTGAGCTCGCGCGCGCGCAGCGCCAGGGTGGTGGGCAGATAGTCCTGTGCCACGGCCTGCCCGGCAGGCGTGGTCGCCACTGCGGCACCCCGAGGGGCGGGCTCGGCGGCAGTGGCCCGGGTGAGCACCTCGTCCCAGGCGTCCACATCCAGCCTGCCCTGGTTGATGTTGGCAGCCACGCCTTGCGCAGGCATCGGGGCGGACTCGCCGTTGCTCAGGCCCATACCGATGGCGCCGCGCAGCACGCGCGGCTGGGGGCCGCTCAGGTCGCGCAGGTAGGTGGCGGAACCAAGTGATCCCAGGTCCAATACGATCTGGTCCCGCAACGGGGGGGCACTGCTCCCGTTGCCGTTGCTGCTCGCCAAGCCCACCAGTGATTCGCGCGCCACCTGGTTGTCAAAGCGCAGGGGCAGGCTGCTGTCCGCCGTCTTGCCCAGCGGGGGCGGCAAGGCCAAGGCCAGGCCCTGCAGGCTGGTGTTGACCTGCAGCTCGGGCACCCCCCGGCGAAACGACAGGGCCAGCGTGTACGGTGCGCTGCCGGTGGCACGCCGCGCCAGTTGCGACAACATGCCCAGCTGCGGGGTTTGCTGCAGGCCTTCGGCCGTGGCGGTGCCCTGCGCACGGATCTGCACCGCCGACTCGGTGGCCGGGGCATTGGCCGCCAGCGCACGCATGCCGCCTTCCAGCCGCACGGGGCCGCCCAGCGCCTGGGCCTGCACATTGGACAGCGAAAACCCGGTCTCGCTGAACTGCACAGCGCCCCGCACGCGGGTGAGCGCCGGGGTGTCGGGGTTGATGCGCAGCTCATTGCCAGCCAACGTGACGCTGCCCTGCACCTTGGATTTGTTGATGTCGCTGATGGGCAGGCTCAGTCGCAACTGGAAGTCGGCATTGCCCGTGCCGCTGGCCTGCTCCAGCGCATTGCCTGTCATACGGCCCAGCGGTGATGTGGTCATGAGCGTGAGCAGCTCTGCCAGCGGGCCGCGTGCATCGGCGCTCACGCCCACCACGGTGTGCGCCAGGTCTGGAATGCGGGCATCGACCTTGGACAGCCGCAGGCCCTTGCTGCCTGCAAAGCCGCCGCTGGCGCCGCGCACCTGCATGGACGAACGCTCAAAAATCAGCTCGCCGCCGAGGTCAGTCAACGCAGGCCAGGGCAGTGTGCCCGCAGGCTGCAGCGCAATAGGAACGTAGGCATAAGTCACGTCCTTGACGCGCGCCGCAATGCGGAACTCGCCCTGCTTGGGATCGTTGAAGGGCAGGTCATGCAGATCGCCCTTGACGCGGAACTGCACATTGCTGGCGCTGCCGGCGACCACCGCGTCGCGCACATAGTGGCGGGATTCGGCAGGAATGGACAGGGGCAGGTAGCGGTGCACCCGGGTGCCGTCGGCGCGGTGCAGCGTGCCCGTGAGGTCCAGCACCCCCGGAAAGCGCGACCGGTGTGGCGCCTTGGATGCGTCGCTGGTGTGCCAGGTGGCACGGGCATCGCCCTGCGCATCGGCGTTGGCGAACTGCACATCATTGGCCTGCACGGCAATACGGCTACCGTCCAGCTGCCAGCGCACGTCGGCACTGAACCGGTCCAGCGGCAGGACGGGTTCCTCGAACACCCCTGGCAGCACCAGCGCACCTGACGCCATGGTCAGTGCCGCCTTGCCCCCTGCCTGGTTCATGTCGATGTCCACATTGGCGCCACGCAGACCCAGGTGGGCGGGGGCCGAGCCATCCGTGGCACCCGCCAGTGCCAGCCCCTGGATACGCCCCTTGACCTGGTACTGCTGCAACGCATCCAGAGGTCCCTTCCAGGTGGCCTGGATCTCTTCCACCAGCCCTTGGGGCGTGTAAGAGCGCAAGGCGTCGTGGGCGACCGTCCCCAGCGGCAGGCGGCTGGCCACCTGCGCCAGGGCCGCCAGGTCCAGCCGGTCAGCCCGCAACTCGCCTTGCGCCGGGGCCTTGCCGTTGGCATCGGTGTGCACCAGCCGCAAGTTGCCGCCGGGCCAGGTCAGACCGTCATCGGTCTGGAACTGCAGCGCCTGCGTCGAGAACTCAAAGCCGCCGGTGAGCCTCCGCCCCCCCAGCCGGCCCTGGATGGAAGGAAGAACCAGCGGGCGCAGATCGGCGGCCAGCGTGGTGTTCACATCGGCCAGCGCCAGGTCGGCCGTGCCCCCCACCACCTGGCCGCTGCGCACATCGGCCCAGGCCCGCAGCGCGCCCCGGCCCTGCGCCACCTCGATGCCCACATCGGCGTGGTGCCGCAGATGCGACACATCGACCCGCGTGAAGTGCGCAAACACCTGACCGTTCCAGTGCTTCCAGTTGCCATCGCGGGCGCGCAGCAGCGGCGCGCGAAACAAGCCGACCAGGCTGAAACGGTCCCCCCATTCCGGCGGCGGCGTGGCATCCACCCGGAGGTTGTGGCGCCAGTTGCCGTTGCGCAAAACCAGATCCACCTTTTCCAGCGCCAGCTCGGGAGCGCCGCGCTGCTCATCGGTCCAGCGCACCGTGCCGTCCTTGATGTAGACCTCGCCCTGCGAGAACAACCAGTCGGCCGCCGCGCTGCTGTCGCCCTGGTTCTGGGCAAACTCCAGCCCCGCCACATAGATGCGTCCGTCACTCGCCCGGCGCACATCCAGGTCGGGGCCTTCGATGTAAAGCTGCTCGAACCCCCACTGCAGCAACGAACGGGGTGACAGCGCCACCACCACCCGGGGCAGGCGCAACGCAGTGCGGCCCGAGGCATCCAGCAGCGCGACATCAGACAGCTCGATGGACGGGATCAGCCCCTCGGTGCGGGCCACGATGGCGCCGATCTGCACGGGAACCCCCAATACCCGTGCGGCCTGCGCCTGCAACTGTGGGCGGAAATCACCGATTCGCGGCACAATCCAGCCATGAAGAGCCCCCCATGCGATGGTCAGCAACAGCCAGAAGGCGAGCAACAAGCCCAGCGACCACCGTGCAAAACCTGCGACTATTTTCAGCAGGCGTGAGGGGTGCGAGGTGGGATCGATCATGGTGAGATGGAAAGTGGCAGGAATTATGACCCGCAGCCCTGGCGTGGGTTCACTCGTGTCCCGAGTGCCCAGTGAGCTTTTGTATGCCGTCGGGCCCGCAGACCAGCACCCCGCTTCCCGTCCAACATCCGGCTGTGGCTGCCATGCATCCTTCTCTGTCTGACCCCCGCTGCCATCAGCCCCTGCCCGAGGGACCTCTGGCCGAGCATTCCCGCTTCTACCAGCGCCTGCACCGCCGCTACGCCAACGACCTGCCGCTGCTGCCACCCGGTGTTCCGGTGCTTGCGACCATGGAGCAGGCCTACGACGCTCTGTGCGCGCGTGGCTGCGACACCGGCACCGCGCTGCGGGTGCTGCGCCAGCTGGTCATGGAACGGCTGATCCAGCTGGACTGCGAAGCGCAGACACCGCTGGCCGACATCACCCGGGCCGTGACCGAACTGGCCGAGCTGGCCCTGGACCGCGCCTGCCAGCAGGCGCGCCGCGAGCTGGACGAACGCCATGGTGCCCCGCGCGGCCCACAGGGCCAGCCCGTGCAGCTGTGGATCATCGGCATGGGCAAACTGGGCGCCCGCGAGCTCAATGTCTCGAGCGACATCGACCTCATCTATGTGTATGAGCACGATGGCGAAACCGCCGGCATGCCCGATGGCCGGGGCCGCATCTCCAACCACGAATACTTTGCGCGCGCCGTCAAGGCCATCTACAGCCTGGTGGGCGACACCACCGAGCATGGCTTTGTCTTCCGGGTGGACCTGGCCCTGCGGCCCAACGGCAACTCGGGCCCCGCATCGGTGTCCCTGGCCGCGCTGGAGGAATACCTGCAGGTGCAGGGCCGCGAATGGGAGCGTTTTGCCTGGCTCAAAAGCCGCGTGGTGGCCCCCCGCGAGTGCATCGGCCGCCCCGAGGTGCAGGCCCTGCGCGGCGTGGTGCTGCCGTTTGTGTTTCGCCGTTACCTGGACTACAGCGTGTTCGATGCGTTGCGCTCGCTGCACAGCCAGATCCGGGACCATGCGTCCAAACGCAGCGCCGGGCACCCCGAGCGTGCCAACGACGTCAAGCTCTCGCGCGGTGGCATCCGCGAGATCGAATTCACCGTGCAGCTGCTGCAGGTGGTGCGCGGCGGGCAGTTCCCCGAGCTGCGCCGCCGCCCCACGCTGGATGCGCTGCAGCGCCTGGCCCATGCGGGCCTGATGCCGCAGGAAACCGCCGACGCGCTGGCCCGAGCCTATGTGTTCCTGCGACGGGTGGAGCACCGCATCCAGTACCTGGACGACCAGCAGACCCACGTGCTGCCCACACGCGACGATGACCTGGCCTGGATCGCCAGCACCCTGGGCTACAAGGACTGCTGCGCCTTCCTGCACGAGCTGGACGCACACCGCGAGCTGGTGGCCCAGGAGTTCGACACCCTGCTGGGTGGCAACGGCAAAAAACAATGCAGTGGCGGTGGCTGTGGTGGCCCCCGGGCGGCGGCACCGCCGCCTCCAGAGCTGGAAGGCCTGCTGGAGCAACTGCCACCGGGCTTTCGCGAGCGTGTGGCTGAATGGCGCAACCACCCGCGCGTGGCCGGGCTGCGTGACGAGGCGCGGGCCCGCCTGTTCCGCCTGGTGCAGCGCACGGCCCAGTGGCTCAAGGAAGGACGCGTCACCGAAGAGGCCACCGTGCGCCTGGCCAACTGGCTGGAACCGCTGCTGCGGCGCGAAAGCTATCTGGCGCTGCTGCTGGAACGGCCCTCGGTGCACGAGCAGCTGCTGCACCTGCTGGGCGCAGCCAAGTGGCCCGCGCGTTATCTGCTGCAGCACCCCGGCGTGATCGACGAGCTGGTGGGCGATGCGCTGCTGTCCGAGCGTTTTGTGGTGGCCGACTTTGAACGCGAGCTGGGCATGCGCCTGGCGTCGCTGCGGTCCACCGGCGAGGACGACGACGAAACCCTGCTCAACCTGCTGCGCCGCGCGCAGCATGCAGAGACCTTCCGCACCCTGGCCCGCGACGTGGAGCGCCGCATCACCGTCGAGCAGGTGGCCGACGACCTGAGCGCGCTGGCCGACAGCGTCCTGCGCATCACCAGCCAGTGGTGCTGGAGCCGCCTCAAGAACCGCCACCGCGACGAGCCCCAGTTCGCCATCATTGGCTACGGCAAGCTGGGCGGCAAGGAGCTGGGCTACGGCAGCGACCTGGACATCGTCTTTGTATTTGATGACGACGACGAACGCGCCCCCGAGGTGTATGCGGCCTTTGTGCGCAAGCTCATCAACTGGCTCACCGTCAAGACCGGCGAGGGTGACCTGTACGAGATCGACACGGCCCTGCGGCCCAATGGCAACTCGGGCCTGCTGGTGACGAGCTTCGAGGCCTACGCCAATTACCAGCAGCAACGCGGCAGCAACACCGCCTGGACCTGGGAGCACCAGGCCATGACACGCGCGCGGTTCGTGATGGGCAGCGAGGCCTTGCGCGAGCGCTTTGACGCTGTGCGCGAGGCCGTCATCACGTCTGCCCGCGACCCGCTGGCGTTGAGGGGCGAGATCGTGACCATGCGCGAGCGGGTGCGCTCAGCCCACCCCACGCCCGCCGGTCGCTTCGACGTGAAGCACAGCCCGGGCGGCATGGTGGACGCCGAATTTGCCGTGCAGTACCTGGTGCTCTCGCAGTCTGCCGCCCACCCCGAATTGCGGGGCAACCTGGGCAACATTGCACTGCTGCAGCGGGCCGAGCAAGTGGGCCTGCTGCCCCCAGGCGTGGGCCACGCAGCCGCCGACGCCTACCGCGAACTGCGCCGGGTACAACACGTGGCGCGGCTGGACGAGGCGCCCACCCAGGTCACGCCACCCGCACTGCAGGCCGAACGCGATGCCGTGCTGGCGCTGTGGTCGGCAGTCTTCGGCTCCGCCGCCCCATCGGCCTGATCGGCCGGGCGCACTCCGCAAGGGATGGCCGACTTCTGGAGGGGTCGCCTTTCCCCTCCCCGCCATATATTGGGACGGTGCAAGACCTCTATCCCATCTGCCCGTCCCTCGCTGCAAACAACAGGTCAGCCCCGGCAGAAACACGGCCGAAACACCCGCGATAATTTTTGAAACAAAAATTTAATCAATCGTTTGATTAAATAGTGCTGTAATCCGGCTCCATGCCAGATTCAGCCCCCAAGCCAACCCGGCCTTCCATGCCCCCCCCACCGCCCACGGAAGGCGCACAGGCCCGCGCGCGGCTGCTACACGCCGCCTTGCGCCTCTTTGCCGAAAACGGCTTTGCCAAGGCGTCCATCCGCGACATTGCCCAGGCGGCGGGTGTCAACCCGGCCTCCATCAGCTACTACTTTGGCGACAAGAACGGGCTGTACCGCGCAGCGTTCACCGAGCCCATGGGCAGCCCCATCGCCGTGGATGCCTGGCCGGACACCTTGCCTGCGTTCATCGAGCTGCTGATCCAGAGCTTCATGCAGCCCCTGCACGAAGGCGACCTGGTCGAGCTGTGCATGCGCCTGCACTTTCGCGAAATGCTGGACCCCACCGGGCTGTGGCAGCAGGAGCTGGAGTGCGAGATCAAGCCTGCCCACGCCGCGCTCGTCGGCCTGCTGTGCAAGGAGTTCGGCCTGAAAACTGCCGATGACGATGTGCACCGCCTGGCCATGGCCATCACCGCCCTGGCGCTGCAGTACTACGTGGGCCGCGACGTGGTGCAGGCCGTGCGCCCCGGACTCACCGCCACGCCACGGGGGCTGGCCGCCACCACATCCCGGCTGGTGGACTTTGCCCAGTTCATGGTGGACGGGGAACGCCAGCGCCGCGCTGCGGCCCGCGCGGCCGCCCCCGCCAAAAAAACCTCCTCTCCCCGTACCCCAGAGTGACTTGCACATGCGACTGATCTCACACAAACCCTTGTGGCTGGCGCTGGTCCTGCCACTGGTGGCCTGCTCCACCACCGCACCACCTGCGCAGGTATCGGCACCCGCACCTGCGGCCTGGAACGCACCCTTGCCGCACCAGGGCTCCCTCACGGGCATGGCCCGCTGGTGGACCCAGCTGCAAGACCCGCTGCTGGTCGAGCTGATCGACGCCGCCCAGGCCGTGAGCCCGGGCATCGCGCAGGCCCAGTCGCGCATTGCGCAGGCCCGCGCCACGCAGGTGGGCAGCCGGGCGGCGTTGCTGCCTTCGCTCGACGCACAGGCCAGCGCCAGCCGGGGCTTCAATGACCAGCTGGCGCGCGTGGCGACCACCTCGCAGGCGGGGCTGCAGGCAAGCTGGGAGCTGGACCTGTTTGGCGCCAACCGCACCGCCAAAACCGCTGCCGATGAGCGGCTGGCCGGCGCGCAGGCCCTGTGGCACGAGGCGCGCGTGAGCGTGGCAGCCGAGGTGGCACAGCAGACCAGCAGCATCCGCACCTGCCTGGCCCAGCAACAGGTGGCCGAGCGCGATGCGCAGTCCCGTAGCGAAACGTCCCGCCTGTCCCAGCTCAGCGAACGTGCGGGCTTTACTGCGCCCGCCACGGCCGCACTGGCACGCGCCAGCGCCGCCGAGGCCCAGGCCCGTGCCTCGCAGCAACGCATGCAATGCGATGTGGAGGTCAAGGCCCTGGTGGCGCTCACCGGCTGGGAAGAGCCCACGCTGCGCACCCGGCTGGCCCAGCCGGTGGCTGCGGCCCAGGACGCGTTATTCACCGTGGACGCACTGCCCGCCCAGGTGCTGACCCAGCGCCCCGATGTGTACAACGCCGAGCGCGAAGTGGCTGCGGCTAGCGCGGACGTCGCCAGCGCCCAGGCCCAGCGCTACCCGCGGCTGACCCTCAGCGGCAGCGTGGGCGCAGCCCAGGTGCGCACGGGGGGCGTGACCACCGACCTGAGCACCTGGACCATCGGCCCGCTGGCGCTCAGCGTGCCGATCTTTGACGGTGGCCGCCGCGCCGCGCAGACCGATGCGGCGCAGGCCCGCTACCACGAGGCCGCGTCGCAGTACCGCGCCAAGGTGCGCCAGGCCGTGAGCGAGGTCGAACAGGCCCTGGTGCGGCTGCAAAGCACGGCCGAGCGCAGCGCCAGCGCGCGCACTGCCGCCGAGGGCTACCGCGCGTCGTTCGACGCGACCGAGGCGCGCTGGCGCGGTGGCCTGGCCAGTCTGGTGGAGCTGGAAGATGCCCGGCGCACAGCGCTGGCCGCCGAGAACGCGCTGGTCGCGCTGCAGCACGAACGCCAGACCGCCTGGATTGCGCTGTACCGCGCCGCCGGTGGTGGATGGAAAGAGTGAAGCACCCCCTGAGTCGCTTCGCGCCTTCCCCCTCTCTGGACTCGCTGCGCGAGTCGGGAGGGGGACGCCTCCGGTGCACGCAAGCGAAGCGCCGCATACGCGGCTTGGCGGCCCTTGCACGGGGGCACTGGCCTAGGCAGCGCCAGTTTTATCCCGGGCGGGTGGCGCGTCGCGCCTTGGAAAGCTGATATGAATTCTTCAGGACGAAAACAAATGCAAAATTTCTCTTCCTTCAAGTTCTCTCCCACGGCCTTCGCCGTGATCACCGCCTGCGTGCTGGCCACGGGCGGTGCACTGGTTTTCTCGGGCGCATCGCGTGCCGCCGATGAACCCAAGGCGGGCCAGCCCCGGCCTGCGCTCACCGTCAGCACGGCGCAGCCGCAGCGCATGCCGGTGCCGCTGCGCCTGGCGGCCAACGGCAACATCGCCGCGTGGCAAGAGGCGAGCATTGGGGCCGAGAGCAACGGCCTGCGCCTGACCGAGGTGCGTGTGAACGTGGGCGATGTGGTCAAGGCCGGGCAGGTGCTGGCCACCTTCTCGGCCGACACGGTGCTGGCCGATGTGGCCCAGAGCCGCGCCAGCCTGCTCGAAGCCCAGGCCAATGCGGCCGAGGCCGCCGCCAATGCCGACCGCGCCCGCTCGTTGCAAGCCACGGGCGCACTCAGCCAGCAGCAGATCCAGCAGTTCACCACGGCCGAGCAAACCGCCCAGGCCCGCGTGGAAGCGGCCAAGGCCGCGCTGAACGCGCAGCAGCTGCGCCTCAAATACACGCAGGTGGTGGCGCCTGACAGCGGCGTGATCTCGGCCCGCACGGCCACCGTGGGCGCGGTGGTGGGTGCCGGCACGGAGCTGTTCCGCATGGTGCGCAAGGGCCGCCTGGAGTGGCGCGCCGAGGTCACGTCCACCGAGCTGCGGCGCATCCAGCCCGGGGCTAAGGTCAGCGTCACCGCTGCCAGCGGCGCCGCGGCCGAGGGCTCCGTGCGCATGGTCGCGCCCACGGTGGACCCGCAAACGCGCAATGCGCTGGTCTATGTGGACCTGCCCGCCAACACCGACTTCCGTGCCGGGATGTTTGCGCGGGGCGAGTTTGCACTGGGCAGCAGCGACGCACTCACCGTGCCACAAGAGGCGCTGGTGGTGCGCGACGGGTTCTCGTACGTGTTTGTGGTGGGCGGAGACCAGCGCGTGCAGATGCGCAAGGTCCAAACCGGCCGCCGCGTGGCCGACCGGGTCGAGGTGCTGTCGGGCCTGGACGCTGGAGCCTCCGTCGCCGTGCGCGGTGCGGGCTTTTTGAACGATGGCGACTTGGTGCGCGTGGCGGCCCCTGCGGCGGCGCCAGCGGCTGGCAAGCAGTCCTCCAGCCAGCATTTCATGCAAAAAGTGCCTGTAGCGCTAGTGAATCATGCGCAAACAGCTATCAATTAAGGAGCATTCCACATGAATGTGTCCACCTGGTCCATCAAGAACCCCATCCCGGCGCTGATGCTGTTTGTGCTGCTGACCTTCGGCGGCCTGCTGTCCTTCAACGCCATGAAGGTGCAGAACTTTCCCGACATCGACCTGCCCACGATCTCCGTGACCGTGGCGCTGCCGGGCGCCTCGCCCGCGCAGCTGGAGAACGACGTGGCGCGCAAGATCGAGAACAGCATCGCCACGCTGCAGGGCCTCAAGCACATCTACACCAAGGTGCAGGACGGCGGCGCCACCATCACCGCCGAGTTCCGGCTGGAGAAGCCCACACAGGAGGCGCTGGACGACGTGCGCTCCGCCGTGGCCCGTGTGCGCGGCGACCTGCCGGGTGACGTGCGCGACCCCATCGTGACCAAGATGGACCTGGCCGCGCAGCCCGTGCTGGCCTTCACCATCGCGTCGGCCCGCATGGACGACGAGGCGCTATCCTGGTTTGTGGACGACGCCGTGGCCAAGAAGCTGCTCACCGTGCGCGGCGTGGGCGCCGTCAACCGCGTGGGTGGTGTGCAGCGCGAGGTGCATGTGGCACTCGACCCGGTCAAGCTGCAGTCCCTGGGCGCCACGGCGGCCGATGTGTCACGCCAGCTGCGGCTGGTGCAGACGGAGAGTGCCGGCGGCCGCACCGACCTGGGCGGCAGCGAGCAACCGGTGCGCACGCTGGCCACCGTGCAGTCGGCGCAGGAGCTGGCGGGCCTCACGCTGGCACTGTCGGACGGCCGCCACGTGCGGCTGGACCAGGTGGCCACGGTGACAGACACCATCGCCGAGCCCCGCGCGCTGGCCCTGCTCAACGGCAAGCCGGTGGTGGGCTTCGAGGTCGCACGCAGCAAGGGCGCGAGCGAAGTGGAAGTGGGCGCTGCCGTGCAGGCGGCCCTGCAAGAGATGCGCGCGCAGCACCCGGACCTGGAAATCACCGAGGCCTTCAACTTCGTGCAGCCCGTGCAGGAGGAATACGACGGCTCCATGCACCTGCTGTACGAAGGCGCGCTGCTGGCCGTGCTGGTGGTGTGGCTCTTCCTGCGCGACTGGCGCGCCACCTTCGTGTCGGCCGTGGCGCTGCCGCTGTCGGTGATCCCGGCGTTCATCGGCATGTACTGGCTGGGCTTCTCGATCAACGTGATCACGCTGCTGGCGCTGTCGCTGGTGGTGGGCATCCTGGTGGACGACGCCATCGTGGAAGTCGAGAACATCGTGCGCCACCTGCGCATGGGCAAGACGCCCTACCAGGCGGCCATGGAGGCGGCCGACGAGATCGGCCTGGCCGTGATTGCCACCACTTTCACGCTGATCGCGGTGTTCCTGCCCACGGCGTTCATGAGCGGCATAGCGGGCAAGTTCTTCAAGCAGTTTGGCTGGACGGCGTCGCTCGCGGTGTTTGCCAGCCTGGTGGTGGCACGCCTGCTCACGCCCATGATGGCGGCCTACATCCTCAAGCCCATCGTGGGCGACCACAAGGACCCGCGCTGGATGACGGTGTACCTGCGCTGGGCCGCGTGGTGCATCAAGCACCGGTGGATGACCTTCATTGCCACGGCGGCCTTTTTCATCGGCTCGCTGGCGCTGATCCCGCTGCTGCCTACGGGCTTCATCCCGCCGGACGACAACTCGCAGACCCAGGTGTACCTGGAGCTGCCGCCCGGCGCCACGCTGGCGCAGACGCGGGCCGTGGCCGAAGACGCGCGGCAGCGCATCGCCAAGGTGGAGCATGTGCAAAGTGTGTACACCACCATCGGCGGCGGCTCGGCCGGCACTGATCCTTTCATGGGAGGCGCCAGCACCGAAACGCGCAAGGCCACGCTGACCATCTTGCTGTCTGAGCGCGGCGACCGTCCGCGCAAGCAGGGCATCGAGAACCAGATCCGCGCCGCGCTGGAGACGCTGCCTGGCGTGCGCAGCAAGGTGGGCCTGGGCGGCTCGGGCGAGAAGTACGTGCTGGTGCTCACGGGCGACGACCCGCAGGCGCTGACCACGGCCGCATTGGCGGTCGAGAAAGACCTGCGCACCATCCCCGGCCTGGGCAGCATCTCGTCCACCGCCAGCCTCGTGCGCTCCGAAATTGCCGTGCGCCCCGACTTTGCCCGCGCCGCCGACCTGGGCGTGACCAGCAGCGCGATTGCCGAAACGCTGCGCATTGCCACGGTGGGTGACTACGACGTATCGCTGCCCAAGCTCAACCTGGCCGCGCGCCAGGTGCCCATCGTCGTCAAGCTGCAGGACGATGCGCGCAAGGACCTGTCGCTGCTGGAACGCCTGCCGGTGCCCGGCGCCAAGGGCCCGGTGATGCTGGGCCAGGTGGCCACGCTGGAGTTCAGCGGCGGCCCGGCCGTGGTGGACCGCTACGACCGCGCGCGCAACGTGAACTTCGAGATCGAACTCTCGGGCCAGCCGCTGGGCGACGTGACCAAGGCGGTGGAGGCGTTGCCCTCCATCCAGAACCTGCCAGCCGGCGTGCGCCAGATCACCATTGGCGATGCCGAGATGATGGGCGAGCTGTTTGCCAGCTTTGGCCTGGCCATGCTCACCGGCGTGCTGTGCATCTACATCGTGCTGGTGCTGCTGTTCAAGGACTTCCTGCACCCGGTGACCATCCTGGCGGCGCTGCCGCTGTCGCTGGGTGGCGCGTTTGTGGGGCTGCTGATTGCGCAGAAGAGCTTCTCGATGCCCTCACTCATCGGGCTGATCATGCTCATGGGCATTGCCACCAAGAACTCCATCCTGCTGGTGGAGTACGCCATCC
Source organism: Acidovorax delafieldii (assembly GCF_007993815.1). Lineage (GTDB taxonomy): Bacteria > Pseudomonadota > Gammaproteobacteria > Burkholderiales > Burkholderiaceae_C > Acidovorax > Acidovorax delafieldii. The sequence continues at coordinate 1,273,177 of NZ_VJWE01000011.1, read as the reverse complement.
TGGCGCGGCGCGAGCATGGCATGACGCGCTTTGAGGCGCTGATCGACGCCTGCCACAAGCGCGCACGGCCCATCATCATGACCACGCTGGCCATGGGTGCGGGCATGCTGCCCATCGCCATCGGCCTGGGTGCTGCGGACGCAAGCTTTCGCTCGCCCATGGCAGTGGCGGTAATTGGCGGACTCATCACCTCCACGCTGCTGAGCCTCTTGGTGATTCCGGCGGTGTTCACCGGGGTGGACGACCTGGGCCAGGGGTTCGGCCGGCTGGCCCGCCGCCTGCGCGGGGGGCGCCATGCCCCGGGCGCACCGGCGGCCCCCACAGCCACAGCCGCCGCCACGGCGCAACCAGCAACTCCCTCCGCCCCCTGACGCCAAGTCTTGGCGCGCCCCCCCGGCGTGAGCCCAAAAAGCAGGGCAATCACGGGGGTCGCGCGGGCTTTGGCGGGAGGTAGCCGTCGGATAATGCAACGCGCACCATGAACCTCGTCAGCCTCAACATCGAATCCATCCAGCTGGGCCATCCCCTGCCTTTTGTGCTGCGGGGGGCCGACGGCGTGTTGCTGGCGCAAAAGGGCTATGTGATCCGCACCCGCGACGAACTGGCCAAGCTGGTCGAACGCGGGCGCGAGCTGTGCGTGGACACCGACGAATCCGGCGGCAGCCACCGCGCCTACCTGGCGCAGCTGCAGCGCATGCTGATCGCCGACACCAACCTGGGCGAGATCGCCGCCATGAAGATGACGGCCGGCGAGCAGGCCGCCGCAGCGGCCGCTGCGCGTGCGGGCAAAACCCTGCCCGACTGGCCCGAGCTGCAGTTGCGCGCCACGCAGTTGCTGCGCGCCCCGTCGCCCAGCGACTTTGGCGGGCGGTTTCAGGCGCTGCACGACGAGCTGGTGCGCCATTGCGAGCAGACGCCCGACGCCACGCTGCTGGCACTGATCTATCTCTCGGCCCAGGAAACGCGCATGTACAGCGCCACGCATTCCATGCTGGTCAGCTGCGTGTGCATGGTGGTGGCCCGCGAGATGCTGCGCTGGCCCAGCGGCCGGGTGCAGCAATTGGGGCACGCGGCGCTGAGCATGAACATCGCCATGACCGAGCTGCAGGACCAGTTGGTGCTGCAGACCCAGCCCCTCACCGCGACCCAGATTGCCGCCGTGGAAGACCACGCGGCGCGGTCCGAGGCGCTGCTGCGCCACCTGGGCGTGGCCGACCCGGTGTGGCTGGAGGCCGTGCGCTGCCACCACCACCGCACGCCCGGGCCCCTGGCCAAAAAGACCGAAGCCCAGCAAATGGCCCGCCTGCTGCAGCGCGCCGACATTTTTGGTGCCCGCCTGGCCCCCCGCGCCGCGCGGCTGCCCATGCCTGTCACTGCCGCCATGCAGGCCAGCTACTACGACGAAGAACACCAGGTGGACGAGGCCGGCGCCGCCCTCGTCAAGACCCTGGGCGTCTACCCCCCCGGTGCCTTTGTGCGCCTGGCCAGCCGTGAAGTGGGCGTGGTCATCCGCCGGGGCACCACCGCCACCACCCCCCGCGTGGCCGTGGTGACCAACCGCGACGGCATGGCCACGGGCGAGCCCATTCCCCGCGATACGGGCATGCCGCCCTGGAAGGTCACCGGTGTGGTGGCTTTCAAGGACGTGCGGGTCAACCTGTCGCTGGACCGCCTGCTGCAGATGGTCTGACGCCTGGGAGGGCGCTGCGAGCCCCCCGGTTCTGCGTGCCGCCGCTGTTGCGGCGGACAACCCCCCCCTGTTTTCGGCATTGAGCGTCGCCTCATGCCTGGCTCCTGGTGCCTGGCACCGGGTCTGACGCCGCGCTCGCCCCTTTTCCCTGCCGGGTGATCGGCCGGCGCCGTTTGGGCTGCACGGCCGTTTTGGGCCTCACCCCGTTGCTTCCGAAATCTGAATCCAAATGCGTTCACACCACGTAAACCATTCAGTACAAATAAAAACTCATGTGGACAAAAAATGATGAAATGGTTAAATTGGCCGCACTCACTGCCCAAAGTCCTATGAACCGCCTTACAAGACTCCTCTCGACAGCCACCGCGCTGGCGGCCTGGCTGCTGCTGGCGCCCGCCGCCCAAGCGGCCGATGCGCCTGCAGCGTGCCCGGCCACGCTGCAGCACACCTTTCCGCGCCTGCAGGACGAAAAGCCGCAGTCGCTTTGCCAGTACAGCGGAAAAGTGGTTCTGGTGGTCAACACGGCCAGCTTCTGTGGCTTTACCGGCCAGTACAAGGGGCTGGAAGAGCTGTATGCCCGCTACAAGGACAAGGGGCTGGTGGTGCTGGGCTTCCCGTCCAACGACTTTGCCCAGGAAAAAGGCAGTAACAAGGAAATCGCCGACTTCTGCGAAAACACCTTCGGGGTGAAATTTCCCATGTTTGCCAAAAGCAGCGTGAAGGGCCCGGAGGCCTCGCCGCTGTACCAGCAACTGGCGCAGCTGTCGGGCACGGCTCCCCGCTGGAACTTCCACAAATACCTGCTGGGGCGCGACGGCAAGCTGGTGGACAACTACTCCAGCCTGACCGGGCCGGACAACAAGGGCCTGGTGCGTGCCATCGAACAGCAGCTCGCCCTGCCCACACCCCGGTGAGCGCAATGACTTCTTTACATTTCTTGAAAAAAAATACAGGCGCCCTCTGGAACTTCGCCGGAGCGGCCTCACTCTATCCATTGCGCAACACGATTGCGCAGCGTACAGTTTTAATGTTGCGAAGCCTTTCGGGCCCCTGGGTTCCGACTGACCTCCTGGAGCGCTTCTCCTCCCTCCCTCTCTTATTCGTTTCGGGACGCTTCGCAACCTTTTTATTCCGTGCACCGGCCAGAGGGAGCCGGTCATGAAAATCGCCATCATCGGCTCCGGCATCTCCGGGCTTTCCGTCGCGCACCAGCTGCGCGGCCAGGCGGACATCACGCTGTTTGAGGCGGGCGACTACTTCGGCGGCCACACCCACACCGTCGATGTCACCCTGCCCGATGCGTCAGGCACCCCGGTCACCCACGGCGTGGACACCGGCTTTCTGGTGTTCAACGAGCGCACCTATCCTCACCTGATCCGCCTGCTGGCCGAGCTGGGCGTGGAGACGACCAAATCCGACATGTCGTTTTCGGTGCAGGTGCCCGCAGCACTGGGCGGCGGCCGCGCGCTGGAGTGGAGCGGCACCAACCTCAGCACAGTGTTCGCCCAGCGCTCCAACCTGGTCAACCCGCGTTTTCTGGGCATGCTGCGCGACCTGCTGCGCTTCAACAAGCTGTGCACGCGCATTGCCGAAAAGCAGGCCGAGGCCGCGCTGATGCAGCCGCTGGGCGACTTTTTGCGCGAGCACCGCTTTGGCGACGCCTTCCGTGACTGGTACTTCTTGCCAATGCTGGGCTGCATCTGGAGCTGCCCCACCGACCAGATGCTGAAGTTCCCCGTGGCCACCATGATCCGGTTCTGCCACAACCATGGCCTGATCCAGGTGAGCAACCGCCCGCAGTGGTGGACGGTGTCCGGCGGAGCGCGCCACTACGTGGACAAGATCGTGGCGGGCATTGCCGACAAGCGCCTGAACACCCCCGTGCGCCGCATCGAGCGCGATGCCGCCGGCGTGCGCGTGGTGACTGCAGGCCACACCGAGCACTTTGACAAGGTGGTGCTGGCCACCCATTCGGACCAGTCGCTCGCCCTGCTGGCCCAGCCCACGCCGCACGAGCGCGCGGTGCTGGGTTCCATTCGCTACCAGGCCAACCGCGCTGTCCTGCACACCGATACGTCCGTGCTGCCGGCGCGCCGCGCCGCCTGGGCCGCGTGGAACTACGAACGTGCGCCGCAACGCAGCCGCGAGTCGGCCCGCGTGTGCCTGCACTACCTCATCAACCAGCTGCAGCCCGTGCCCTTTGCGCAGCCCGTGGTGGTGTCGCTCAACCCGGTGCGCGACATAGCGCCCGAACACGTGATCGGCAGCTACGAATACGCCCACCCGGTGTTCGACATGGCCGCCATCCGCGCGCAGCAGCAGGTGGGCAAGCTGCAAGGGCAGCAGCACACCTGGTTCTGCGGCGCCTGGACGGGCTACGGCTTCCACGAAGACGGCCTCAAATCGGGCCTGGCCGTGGCCGAGCAATTGCTGGCCGCCCTGCCGGCCCCCCTGGCGGAGGCTGCGTGAGCCACGCGCCGGCCCCCACCGCAGCGCCCCTGATCGGCTTCGGCCAGGTGCGCCACACGCGGCTGCGGCCCCGGCGGCATGCGTTCGCCTACCCCACGTTTTTCCTGATGCTGCCGATGCGCAGCCTGCCCGGCATGCGTGGGGAGCTGGCTGTGAACCGGCGTGGCGCCATCAGCTTCCACGATGCGGACCACGGCGACGGCCGCGGCGCCGCGCAGGGCGGGGCGCTGGCCTGGCTGGACGAGTTGCTGCGCACCGAAGGCATCACCGACGCCACAGGTGAGGTGTGGCTGCACTGCTACCCCCGTGTGCTGGGCTACACCTTCAAACCCGTGAGCTTCTGGTACTGCCACCGTGCCGATGGCCACCTGCGCGCCATCGTGGTGGAAGTGAACAACACCTTTGGCGAGCGCCACTGCTACCTGCTGGATGCGCCGCAGTACGGCGTGGAACAGCAGGCACGCAAGGTGTTCCACGTGTCGCCGTTCTGCGAGGTGAGCGGCGGTTACCGCTTTCGTTTCATGCGCACCGAGGCAGGAGCACAGGACGCAGGCCGCACCGTGGTGCGCATCGACCACGACGACGACACCGGCCCGCTCATCCAGACCAGCGTGAGCGGCACCCTGCAGGCCATCACCGCACAGACCCTGCGCCAGGCGCTCTGGGGCTACCCCGCCATGACGCTGGCCATCATTGCCCGCATCCACTGGCACGCGCTGCAGCTGTGGCTCAAGCGCGTGCGTTTCCATCGCAAGCCCGAGGCGCCTGCCTCCATCGTGACCCGTTGATCTCCATGTCGTTCCAGCCCCGCGAGACCGCCGCCATGAACTCCACCACCGCCACCCGCTCCGACCGCAACGCGCAGGCCCTGCCCGCAGGCACTCCGGCAGCCGCCCGCACCGCGCTCAGGCTGCTGCAGCGCCTGCAGCACGGCCACCTCACGGTGCAGTTGCCTGACGGCACCCTGCAGCACTTCGGGCACGGCGATGGCCCGTCGGCGGCGATCACGCTCAAGAACTGGAATGTCTGCAGCGCAGCGCTCAAGTCGGGCGACATCGGCTTTGCCGAGAGCTACATCGCGGGCGACTGGACCACCCCGCACCTGACCGATCTGCTCAAGCTCTTCATCGCCAACCGCCAGCAGGTGGAAGGCGTGATCTACGGCACCTGGGCCGGCCGCCTGCTGTACCGCATCAAGCACCTGCTCAACCGCAACACCCGCGCCAACAGCCAGAAGAACATCCACGCCCACTACGACCTGGGCAACGCGTTCTACGAACTCTGGCTGGACGACACGATGAACTACTCGTCCGCCTGGTTCGAAGGCGATGCAGGCGGCGACATGCGCGCTGCCCAGCACGCCAAGGTGCGGCGCGCGTTGCGCATGGCCGGTGTGCAGCCAAATTCCCGGGTGCTGGAGATCGGCTGTGGCTGGGGCGCGCTGGCCGAGATGGCGACCGTCGAATTCGGCGCCCACCTGACGGGCGTGACACTCTCCACCGAGCAGCTCGCCTTCGCGCAAAAGCGCATGGCGCAGCAAGGGGTGGCCGAGCACGCCGACCTGCGCCTGCAGGACTACCGCGACATCCAGGACGGCCCGTACGACGCCATCTGCTCCATCGAGATGGTCGAGGCCGTGGGCCGCGAATACTGGCCCACCTACTTCCAGTCGGTGAACCGCTTGCTCAAGCCCGGCGGCCGGGCCTGCATCCAGAGCATCGTCATCGACGACAGCCTGTTTGAGCGCTACATCAGCTCCACGGATTTCATCCAGCAGTACATCTTCCCGGGTGGCTGCCTGCCGTGTCCGCGCGAGTTCCGCCGCGAAGCCGAGGCGGCAGGCCTGCGCGTGGTCGACGAGTTTGCGTTTGGCCAGGACTACGCCGAAACCCTCAAGCGGTGGCGCGAGCGCTTCCTCGCGCAGCGCACGCAGATCCTGCAGCTGGGGTTTGACGAGCGCTTCATGCACATCTGGGAGTTCTACCTGGCGTATTGCGAGGCGGCGTTTGCGATGAGCAACATCGACCTAGTGCAGTACACCCTGGCCAAGGATTGATGATTGCTATGAAAAATATAGCTATCACCGCAATATTCACTAGCGCATTGATGGCTTTTGGCCCTCAAACCGCGCTGGCGCAGGTTGCAGAGGCCAGCGCAGCCGCCGCAGCCCCGCTGTCGGGGGCCCGCCTGGTGGGCCAGGGCGTGCTGCGGTTTCTGGGGTTTGAGATCTACCGTGCGCGGCTGTGGGTGCAGCCCGGTTTTGATGCCGACAACTACGCCGCCCACCCCCTGGCGCTGGAGCTGACCTACCACCGCGATTTTTCGGCCGAGGCCATTGCCAAGCGCTCCATCGAAGAGATGCGCCGCGTGGGCAGCTTCACGCCGCAGCAGGCCACGCGCTGGCAGCAGGCACTGACCGCCGCGCTGCCGGATGTGAAGGCCGGCGACCGGCTGCTGGGCCTGTACCAGCCCGGCACGGGCGCCGTGTTCAAGATGGGCGGGCGTGTGGTGGGCGAAGTGCCTGACGCCGAGTTCTCGCGCCTGTTCTTCGGCATCTGGCTGTCGCCGCAAACCTCCGAACCCGGACTGCGGCAAGAGCTGATCGCGGCCACCCGCACTGCGGGACAAGGGCAGCAATGACCACCACCACGCCCATGCGCGCCAGCCAAGGCCTGGCCTATGGGCTGCTGGGCCTGCCGCTGGCCTTTGTGGCGCTGCCGCTGTATGTGCTGTTGCCCAACCACTACGCGCGCGAGTTCGGCATGCCGCTGGCCACGCTGGGCTCGGTGCTGCTGGCGGCGCGGCTGTTCGACGCGGTGTCCGACCCGCTGCTGGGGCGTCTGTCCGACCACCTGTTCGGCCGCTCGGTGCGCGCCGTGCTGGCGGTGGGCGCGGTGTCGGCCGTGGTGCTGGCACTGGGGCTGACCAGCCTGTTCTTTCCGTGGGTGCGTGGGGCGGATGCACTGATTGCCTGGGCGCTGGTAGCACTGCTCATCACCTACACGGCCTATAGCCAGCTGGGCATTGCGCACCAGTCTTGGGGCGCACGGCTGGGCGGCGATGAGCTGCAGCGCGGCCGCATCGTGGCCTGGCGTGAGGGCGCCGCGCTGGTGGGCGTGGTGCTGGCTTCGGTGCTGCCCGCGCTGCTGGGCCTGCCGGTGATGCTCAGTGTGTTTGCCCTCACCCTGCTGCTGGGCTGGTGGGCGTGGACCAGAGCCCCGCGCCCCGCAGACCATGCAGAGGCCATGGCGGGCGTGTACCGCCCGGCACAGCGCGCCAGCCTGTGGCGGCCCTGGGGACGGGCTGCCTTTCGCCGCCTGCTGGCCGTGTTCATGCTCAACGGCATCGCCAGTGCCATCCCGGCCACGCTGGTGCTGTTCTTCATTCAAGACCGCCTGCAGGCCCCGCCTGCGCAGGAGCCCATGTTCCTCGCGGCCTATTTTGTCTGTGCGGCGCTGTCCATTCCGCTGTGGCTGCGTGCCGTGGCGCGCTGGGGCTTGGCGCGCACCTGGCTGGCGGGCATGCTGCTGGCGATTGCCGTGTTTGTGTGGACGGCGTTTCTGGGCGCGGGTGATGTGTTGCCGTTCCTCCTGGTCTGCGCGCTGTCGGGTGTGGCCCTGGGCACGGACCTGGCCCTGCCCAGCGCCCTGCTGGCGGGCGTGATCGCGGCCGAGGGCGACAGCGGCCAGCACGAGGGCGCGTACTTCGGCTGGTGGAACTTTGCCACCAAGCTCAACCTGGCCCTGGCCGCAGGCCTGGCGCTGCCCCTGCTGGGCTGGCTGGGCTACACGCCGGGCACGCGCAGCGATGACGGCCTGCAGACACTGGGCCTGGCCTACGCCGTGCTGCCCTGCGCGCTCAAGCTGGCGGCAGCAGCAGCGCTGTACGTCCTTTTTCTGCGGCACCCACGCGGTGCGGCGATGGCTGGAACCTGACACCCATACCCCCAAGGCACAACCCATGATGCAAAGACGCCTCCTCCTCTCCGCCGCTGTGGCTGCGCCCGTGGTGCTGTCCGGCTGCGCCAGCCAGAACCTGGATGGCTACGCCACCGAGAAACCGGTGCTGGACCTGGCCCAGTATTTCAACGGCAAGATCGACGCCTACGGCATCTTCCAGGACCGCAGCGGCCAGATCGTCAAACGCTTCACCGTGGTGATGGACTGCAGCTGGAAAGGCAACGAGGGCGTGCTGGATGAAGCCTTCACCTACTCCGACGGCACCACACAGCGCCGCATCTGGCGCCTGACCAAGCACGCGGACGGCCGTTACACCGGCACCGCCGACGATGTGGTGGGCACGGCCAACGGCCAGACGCGCGGCAACGCCTTCCGCTGGAACTACACGCTGGCCCTGCCGGTGGATGGCAAGGTCTACAACGTGGACCTGGACGACTGGATGTACCTCATCGACGACCGGGTGATGCTCAACCGCGCCACCATGACCAAGTTCGGCGTGCGCCTGGGCGAGATCACGCTGTCCTTCACCAAACGCGCACCATGAGCCTCAACCCTCCCTTGCGCGACTGGCAGGGCCGCCGTGCCTGGCTCATCGGGGCCAGCAGTGGCATTGGCCGGGCCACCGCAGCCGCGCTGCATGCGCGCGGTGCGCAGGTCATCGTGTCGGCGCGCAGCGGTGATGCACTGAACGCCTTTGTCGTGCAGCACCCCGGAAGCATGGCGCTGGCTTTTGACACTGCCGAACCGGCACAGGTGCAGGCCGCCGCAGCGCAGGTGCTCGCGGGAGGGGCGCCCGACCTGGTGTGCTACTGCGCGGGCTACTACCGCGACATGCGCGCCACCGACTTCGATCTGGCCGTTATGCTGCGCCATGAGCAGATCAACTACAACGGCGTGCTGCACGTGCTGGCCGCCGTGTTGCCCGCCATGCTGGCCGCAGCGGAGGCCGGGCGCCCAGGCCACGTGAGCCTGATCAGCAGCGTGGCAGGCTTTCGCGGCCTGCCCAAGAGCCTGGCCTATGGGCCCACCAAGGCTGCCCTCATCAACCTGGCCGAGGCGCTGTACCTGGACCTGCACGACCTGGGCATGGGCGTGAGCGTGATCAACCCTGGTTTTGTGGCCACGCCACTCACGGCGGGCAACGACTTCACCATGCCGGCCCTCATCTCACCCGAAGCTGCAGCGGCGGCCATCGTGCAGGGCTGGGAGCGGGGGCATTTCGACATCCACTTCCCCAAGCGTTTCACACGCGTGATGAAGCTGCTGCGGCTGTTGCCGTACCGTTGGTACTTCCCCGCCGTTCGCCGCTTCACAGGCCTTTGACTTTTGCGATGCAGCCCCCGCACACACCCCCATCCACCGAAGAAGCCGTCACGCGCGTTGTCGCGTTCTTTGAAAACCTCTCGCCTGCCGACATAGCGGCCATTGGCCATTTCTACGCGCCACAGGCGCGCTTCAAGGACCCATTCAATGAGGTGGTGGGTGTGCCCGCCATCCAGGCCATCTTTGCCCACATGTTCGAGGCACTGGAGCATCCGCGTTTTGTGGTCACTGGCAGGGTGGTGCAGGGCACGCAGTGCTTTTTGACCTGGGACTTTCTCTTCGCGTTCAAGGACTTTCACAAGGGCGTGACGCAGACGGTGCGTGGTGCCTCGCACCTGGTGCTGGACGAACAGGGTCGGGTGACGCTGCACCGCGACTACTGGGATGCGGCCGAAGAGCTGTACGAAAAGCTGCCCGTGGTGGGCGCACTGATGCGCTGGCTCAAAAAGCGCGCCAACAGCTAGGGATCCTCCGCACGCATCGAGCGGTATGTGGGCGCTGTGGATCGGAATGGTCTGCTAGGCGCAAAACGCAGCACTAGCTGTCGCTATTGCGAGGTGTTGCAACACCGCAGGCTGCCCGAGACCGCAGATGCACACGACGCGGCGATTCGTGCACAGGGTCCCCGGGGCCTGCTCACCCTCTTCACCCCACTGCCCGGATGCGCGAATGCCCGGGCAAGGGCACTGCGCGTTGCAACACGCCTTCGGCCAGCCACAGCGCACTGTTCCACGCCCGTTGCGCCACATAGGGCAGAGGCAGCTGCTGGTAGTCGTCGTTGAAGACCTCGAAGCTGTAATCGCCCTGGTAGCCCATGCCGTCCAGCGTGCGTACCAGTTCGGCCAGCGCCTTGCTGTGCACGCCTTCGCCAGGGAACACGCGAAAGTGCCGTGCGGTCTCGATGCGCTCTTGCACTGTGCGCGTTTCCTGCCACATGAAGTCGGACAGCTGCACGAGGTAGATCTTGGCGGGGTCCACGTCCTGCAGCGCCGAGAGCGGCGTGCTGGTGGCGAACTGGTGGTACGAATCAATGGCCAGCCCGAGGTTGGGGCAATCGGCCTGTTCCACGGCGGCCCAGGCCTGGTGCACCTCGTTGATGTGGCGGCCCCAGGAGAGGCCCTCAAACGCCACGCGGATGCCATGGGGCAGCGCCAGCAGGGCCAGCTTGCGCAGGTCGCGCGCAATCGCATCGGCGTCAGACGTGGCGTGCGAAGACGTGGAGCTGCATGCCAGCAGCACGGGCGCGCCCAGGTCACGCGCCATCAGGATCATCTGCTTGGCGATGTCCACCTTGTAGCTGTGCAGATGGCCCGACAAGCCTTCAAAATCGCGCAGCACCTGGAAGCCCGTCACCCGCAAGCCGCTGCTGCGCACGGCGTGCACGGCGGCCTCGATGCCCTCGGGGTGGCCCACGATGTCGCGCGCGGCCAGCATGATCTGGCCAAATCCGGCGGCCTTGACGGCGGCGAGCTTGGCCTCCAGCGGGCCCGCCAGGCTGATGGTGTCCATGCCAAAGTCGGCGACGTTGCGTTGCATGGTGGATGTGCGCATGGGGCAGTCTCCAGGCTCAGCGTGCGTCCAGCACCAGTTCGAAGCTGGGAGCGCCGGCATCTGCGCGGGTGAGGGCGCCGCGCGTTCCCGTGTGCACGCCGGTGGGGGACTCGACGAAGTCCACGCCGCGCTCGCGCAGCGCTTGCACTGTGGCCAGCACGTCGGGCGCGCCAAAGGCCACGCGTTGCAGCAACTCTTCGGGGTCGGCTTCCAGCGCATCGACCAACGGTTCGATGAGCTGCCAGTGCAGCGTGCCACAGGGGCTGGCCAGGATGCGGCCGTGGGTGAGCACGCCAAACGACTGGTCCGGTGCCAGCTCGGCGAAGCCAAACAGTTCCCTGTAGAAGTGGATCCAGTCCTCCGCACGGCCCAGGCCGATGTACTGCACCACGCCAAACAGGTGCAGGCCCTGCAGCGCAGGCGGGCGCTGGTTGACGGTGGGGATGGGCACAAAGTCCACGTCGTAGATGGAGAACTCCTTCCAGCGGTCGACAAAGTAGATGCGGCTGGCACCCACTCCGTGGATGGCGGGGATGTTCAGCTCCATCACCTCGACCTCGGTGTGCACGGCCCAGGCGCCCAGTTCCAGCACCCGGCGGTAGGCCGCGGCCGCATTGCCCACGCGAAAAGCAATGGCGGCGAGCACCGGCGCTTCAGTGAGCGCGGGCGGGGCGTGCACGCCGGTGAGCTCGTTGTCATGGTGGGCGTTGACGATGATGTTCATGTCGCCCTGGCGGTACAGCAGCACCTCGCGCGAGCGGTGGCGCGCCACGGGCTGAAAGCCCATGCGCTCCAGCGCCTGGCCCAGGGCCTGCGGACGGCTGGTGGCGTATTCGATGAACTCCATGCCCTGCAGGCCCAGGGGGTTGGGCAGTTCGCCCAGCGCTTCGCGGGCGGCCATCATCGGGGTGCTCATGGTGTCGGCTCCTTGGGGGTTGCAGCGGGCAGTGGCATCAGCGCGTGCTGACCAGGCGGCGGAAATGCGCATCCATGCGCGCCGCATCGGGCGCCTCGCCGGTGAACAGTTCGAACGCGCCCACGGCCTGGCCCACAGCCATGCCACCGCCGTCGGATACCCGGCAGCCCAGCGCGCGTGCGGCCTGCACCAGGGCGGTGTCGAGCGGGAAATACACCACTTCGGACACCCACATCGGGGGCCGCAGCAGGGCCACATCGAGTGGCAGGCCGGGCAGTTTGTCCATGCCCGTGGGCGTGGCGTGGATCAGGCCTGTGGCCTGCGCCATGGCCGATTGGATGTCGGAGGCTTCGGCCCGGGCGCCGTACAGCGCATTCACGTCGGCTGCCAGTTGAGCCGCACGCTCGGGCTGCGCATCAACGATGCTCAGGTGCTCGGCGCCCAGCCGCAGCACGGCATGTGCAATGGCGGCGCCTGCACCACCCGCGCCCAGCAGTACAACTCGGCGCAGGTCAGCGCCAGGCAGTGCGCGGGTAAAGCCCCAAGCCCAGCCCGATCCGTCGGTGTTGTGGCCCACGAGTTTTCCGCCCTGGATGACCACGGTGTTCACGGCGCCCATGGCGCGCGCTTCTTCGGACAGGCTGTCGAGGTGCGGAATCACCGCCTGCTTGCAGGGGTAGGTCACGTTGCAGCCCGCGTAGCCCATGATGCGCGCCGCCGACAACAGTGTGGGCAGATGTTCCGCCGAGGACGAAGAGCGGTCCAGGTCGATGAGCTGGTAGTGCAGGCGCATGCCGTGATGGCGCGCTTCTTCTTCGTGCAGCGCGGGCGACAGCGACTTCTGGATGCCGGCACCGATCAGTCCGATCAGCACCTTGCGGGGGCTTGTGGATGGCATGGCGGACGTGGGTGTGGTGACCGGGGGATCAAGCAGCTGGGTGCTCATGGGGCGGGCGGGATACGGGGTGAATGCACGGCCGGGCGTGGCGGGTCCACTGGTAGCCGTGCAGGGAAGGCAGCTTGGGGCTTACTTGCCGCCGCGCAGCTTGGCCAGCGTGGCGTAGACCTCTTTCACCGTCTCTGCGCCCACTTTTTCGCTGTGCTTTTCGACCACAGGCTTGACCTTGGCGCGCAGCTTGTCCAGCTCGGCAGGCGAGAACTCGGACACCTGCATGCCGGCCTTCTTGAGGTCTTCCAGCGCCACATTGGCCTGCACGCGCGACACACCGCGCTGGAAGGTGGTGGCCTCGGCCATGGCGTCGGTCAGCGCCTTTTGGTCAGCAGGGTTCAGGCTGTCCCAGAACTTCTTGCTCACGATCACGGCCTGGGGGTTGTACATGTGGCGCGTCACGGTCAGGTACTTCTGCACCTCCGCAAACTTGGACGACAGGATGGTGGAGAACGGGTTCTCCTGGCCGTCCACGGCCTTCTGCTCCATGGCCGTGTACAGCTCGGGGAAGGGCATGGGCACGGCATTGGCGCCCAGCGCGTTGAACATGTCGATGTAGATGGGCGACTGGATCACGCGGATCTTGAGGCCTGCAATGTCTTCAGCCTTGGTGATGGGGCGCTTGCTGTTGGTGAGGTTGCGAAAGCCCAGCTCCCAATAACCCAGGCCCACCAGGTTCTTGGCCTGCAGCTTGTCGAGCAGCTTCTTGCCGAAGGGGCCGTCCGTCACGGCGTCAGCCTCTTGGGGCGTAGCGAACAGGAAGGGGAAGTCGTAGATGCCGAATTCCTTGGCCTGGGCCGACAGAATGCCCGCGTTGAGCACCGTCATCTCCACCGTGCCACCTTGCAGCGCCGACACGGTCTGCAGGTCGCCGCCCAGCGTGCCGCCGGGGAAGAGCTTGACGGCAATGCGGCCGTTGGTCTTGGCCGCCACCAGGTCGGCAAACTTTTGCGCGCCCTGGGCCTGCGGGTGGTCCTTCTGGTTCTGGAAGGCGAACTTGATGGTGCGCTCCTGCGCGTGCGCAGCGGGCAGCAGCGATGCGGCGACGAGGGCCGTGGCGAGCAGGGTTTTGAGCAGCTTCATGGGATGGTCTCCTTGGTTTTTGGGCAGGCAGAAACGGTAGGCGCGGGAGGGAGGGTCAGCCCCCCAGCAGGCGCAAGGGCACGAGAACAATGGATGGGAACAGCACCAGCAGGAACATGACGATGAACTGCGCCACCATGAACGGCATGACGCCCCGGGTGACCTGCGACATGGAAATGCGGCCCACCCCGGCCACCACATTGAGCACGGTGCCCACGGGCGGCGTGATGAGGCCAATGGCGTTGTTGATGATGAACAGCACGCCAAAGTAGACCGGGTCGATGCCCGCAGCCTTCACCACCGGCATCAACACGGGAGTGAGGATGAGGATGGTGGGTGTCATGTCCATCGCTGTACCCACCACCATGACCAGCACCATGATGGCGATCAGCAGCAGCGTCTGGTTGCCCATGAAAGGCTCCAGCATGCCGATGACAGCGGACGGAAGATCGGCCACGGTGATGAGCCAGGCCGACACCATGGCAGCTGCGACCAAGAACATGACCACGGCACTGGTGCGTGCGGAAGTCTGGAAGATCTCCACCAGCTGGCGCAGGGTCAGCTCGCGGTACACGACCATCGCGACAAACAACGAGTAGACGGCGGCCACCACAGCAGCCTCGGTGGGTGTGAACACCCCCATCCGCAAACCCACCAGGATGATGATGGGCAGGCCCAGGGCCCAGACGGCTTCGCGCAACGCCAGCAGCAGCTCGGCGCGCGTTGCGCGCTTCGGCGGCGCCACGTTCTCGCGTCGCACCAGCCACCACCACGTCGCAGCCAGCGAGAGCCCCAGCAGCACGCCAGGAACAATGCCCGCCAGGAACAGCTTGCTGATGGACACGTTGGCGGCCACGCCAAAGATCACAAAGCCGATCGAGGGCGGTATCACTGGAGCGATGATCCCGGCGGAGGCAATCAAGCCCGCCGAACGCTCCTTGTTGTGCCCCGCAGCCACCATCATGGGCAGCAGCAGCGACGCGAGTGCCGCCGCATCCGCCACGGCCGAGCCCGACACTGCCGCCAGGATCACGGCCGCCATGATGGCCACGTAGCCCAGCCCGCCGGGGACATGGCCCACCACGGTGAGCGCCAGCTTTACGATGCGCTTGGACAACCCCCCCACATTCATGATCTCGCCCGCCAACATGAAGAAGGGCACGGCCAGCAGCGGGAAGCTGTCCGCGCCATTGATCACGTTCTGCGCGAGGATTTGCGCATCGAACAGGTCGAGATGCCACATCAGCGCCACACCGCAGATCAGCAGCGCGTAAGCGATGGGGACGCCGATCGCCATGGCGAGCAGCAGGGAGCCCAGGAAGATGGTGACGGTCATGGTGCGCGTTCCAGTGCAAAGGAGGGGTCAGCGACGGGGGCCTGGAGGGGGAGTGCTGGCACTGGCGTCTTCCGTGCGGTGTTGCAGTGCCGCGAGTTCTTCGCTTTCCTGCACCATGACCAGCTCATGCTCGCCCAGCGGCACAAAGAGCGTGCGCAGCAGATCGCGGACCAGAATGGCAATGGCTGATGCGCCCATGAGCACACCGCTGGCATAGAAGATGCCCACGGACGCCCCGGTCACCGGCGCCTCGGTGTCGGCATTGATCAGCATCTGGGCCCAGCTGCCTTTGAGCAGGAGCCAGGAGACATACAGCATCGATATCTGTGCGAGAACCAGGCAGACCTTCTTGCCCGCAGCGGGCAGGCGGGACACCAAGACATCGGTGCCCAGGTGCCCATGCTCTCGCAAAGCCACCACGGCCCCCATGAAGGTCAGCCACACAAACAGCCATCGCGACAGCTCTTCGGACACCGTGATGCCCGAGTTCACCGTGTAGCGCAGCACCACGTTGCCGAACACCAGCACCACCATGATGGCCAGACACAGGCCGGAAAGCATGTCGAGTGCGCGGGTGTATCGCCCGAGCCAGCGGTCGGCCAGTGCAAGCATGGTGTCTCCAGTCGTTATCAGTGAGTGGATTTAATTTTGTACGAACTGGTTAGTATTTGATCTAGGTGCAAACCCTGTTCGCGAACAGCGATAGGGCAGCACCGGGTGGCGCGGCGTGGGGTCGCGATGGATGGGTCAACCACGCCCGGCGAAGAGCGTCCTCCGGCTCATGGCCCTGAAGAACAGCAGGGTGCCAGGCGCGCAGCGCGCCGGCGGGATTCGATTCAGGGCCGCAGAAAGCGCACGATCATTTCAATGATCGATTCACGGCGTTGCGCCGTGGCGGCAGGCGTATCCAGCGAGCGCTTGAAGATCGCGCCAAAGGTGTGGCGGTTGGCCACGTTGAAAAAGCACAGCGCCGAAATCGACATGTGCAGATCGACAGGGTCCACATCCGGACGAAAAACCCCCACCGCCACGCCACGCTGGTACACGTCGCGCACGGCATGGATGACTGGGATATTCAGTTCCTGGATCGTGGCGGATTGGGTGATGTACTCGCCCCGGTGCATGTTCTCGTTCATGACCAGGCGGATGAAGTCGGGGTTGGCAAGCTGGTAGTCCACCGTGAAACCGACCAGCGTGCGCAGTGCCTGCTCGGGCGCCAGGTCTTCGAGGTGCAGCTCTGACTCAATGCGCCGGATGCGGCGGTAGGCGTCTTCCAGCACCGCCACATACAGACCTTCCTTGCTACCAAAGTAGTAGTAGATCATGCGCTTGCTGGTGCTGGTCAGTGCCGCGATCTCGTCGATGCGGGCTCCGGCCAGGCCCTTGTCGGCAAACTCTGCCGTGGCCACCTGCAGGATGTTGGCCATGGTGCGGTCTGGGTCGTTCACGCGCACCCGGTCGGCGCCCGGCGTGGCAGCGGCCTCGCGCGCGGCGCGCTGGCGGGTCGCCCTGATACCAGCGGTGG
The DNA here is from genome assembly GCF_007993815.1 of Acidovorax delafieldii. Classification (GTDB taxonomy): domain Bacteria; phylum Pseudomonadota; class Gammaproteobacteria; order Burkholderiales; family Burkholderiaceae_C; genus Acidovorax; species Acidovorax delafieldii. The sequence goes on along the minus strand of NZ_VJWE01000011.1, from coordinate 1,256,376 downwards.
GGGGTGGGTTTTGAACCATTTCGTTCATACGCCCGGGAGCATACGGCAAGCAGAGGACCGGAACTGCACAAAGACCCGCGGCACTCCGCGGGAGGACGGGCTTGCCGGAGCCTTTCAGCAGCCGAGCGACGGGGTCAGGCAGGCTTGGTGTCCGCGAAACTCGGGCGCTGCATCAGCTTGTCGAGCAGCTTGCCCAAGTTGGGGTACTCGCTGCGCCAGGCGATCTCGGGAAAGCGGAACTCCAGCCAACCCAGAGCGCAACCCACGGCGATATCCGACAGGCTCAGGTGGATGCCGCTGCAATAGGGCTTGTCGCCCAGCCCCTGGCTCATGGACTTGAGGCCATCGTTCACCTTGAGCAGTTGGCGGTCGATCCAGGCCTGGCTGCGTTCGCTGTCCTTGCGGTGAACCCAGGTGGCTTCCAGGCGGGCCAGGATGCCGGCATCCATCACGCCGTCGGCCAGGGCCTCCCAGGTTTTGACTTCAGCGCGCTCGCGGCCCTGGGAAGGGATGAGCTTGCCCACGGGCGACAAGGTGTCGAGGTATTCGACGATGACGCGCGAGTCAAACACAGCCTCGCCGCCTTCCATCACCAGACAGGGTACCTTGCCCAGGGGGTTGGATGCAGAGATATGGGTGTCGTCTGCCCAGACGTTTTCTTGCACGAACTGGTAGTCGAGCTTTTTCTCAGCCATCACGATACGTACCTTGCGCACGTAGGGGCTGGCGGTGGCTCCGATCAATTTCATGGTGTGTCTTCCAGTGCGCGGGGAATGCTGAACAATTCGGGTTTGATTCTATCGACAGCGACCCGGCATGAGGCTGACTGATGCGCCGCCCCCACAAACCCCGCCGACCGGCCCCGCCTACAATCGTGCGCCATGAGCCTGTCCACCATCACCGCCCTGTCGCCGCTTGACGGCCGTTACGCCCCCAAACTTGCCGCCCTTCGCCCGATCATGAGCGAGCACGGCTACATGCACCGCCGCGTGCAAGTGGAAGTGGCGTGGTTCATTGCCTTGTCGGATGCAGGGTTTGCAGAGTTCAAGCCCCTCACCACCGGAGCGCGCGCTTACTTGCTGGGCCTGGTCAAGAACTTCTCCGAGGCCGATGCTGCAGCCATCAAGGAGATCGAGAAGACCACCAACCACGACGTGAAGGCGGTCGAATACTGGATCAAGAGCAAGTTCGAGGCACGCCCCGAGCTGGAAAAAGCCTCCGAGTTCGTGCACTTTGCCTGCACCAGCGAAGACATCAACAACACCAGCCACGCCCTGCAGCTGCGCTCGGGTCGCGACCAGGTGGTGCTGCCAGGGCTGGACCGCATCGTGCTCAAGCTGCGCGAAATGGCACACGCCTTTGCCGAAGTGCCCATGCTCAGCCGCACCCACGGCCAGACGGCCAGCCCCACCACCGTGGGCAAGGAAATGGCCAACGTGGTGATGCGCCTGCAAACCGCCTGCGACCGCATCGCCAGCGTCAAAATCATGGGCAAGATGAACGGTGCCGTGGGCAACTACAACGCCCACCTGTCTGCCTGGCCCGACTTTGACTGGGAAGCCTTCAGCAAGAAGGTCATCGAGACACCCGAGCCTCTGGGCCTGGGCCTGACTTTCCAGCCGTACAGCATCCAGATCGAGCCCCATGACTACATGGCCGAGCTGTTCGATGCCGTCGCCCGTGCCAACACCATCCTGATCGACCTCTCGCGCGACATCTGGGGTTACGTGAGCCTGGGCTACTTCAAGCAGCGCCTCAAGGCGGGCGAAATCGGCTCGTCCACCATGCCGCACAAAGTCAACCCCATCGACTTCGAGAACGCCGAAGGCAACCTGGGCCTGGCCAACGCGCTGCTCAAGCACCTGTCCGAAAAGCTGCCCATCAGCCGCTGGCAGCGTGACCTGACCGACAGCACCGTGCTGCGCAACATGGGCGTGGCCCTGGGCTACGCCACGCTGGCCTATGCCTCGTTGCTCACGGGCCTGAACAAGCTCGAAATCAACGAAGAAGCCCTGGCCGAAGACCTGGACGCGTCCTGGGAAGTGCTGGCTGAACCCATCCAGACGGTGATGCGCCGCTTTGGAGTGCAGGGCGCCTACGAAAAGCTCAAGGAAGTGACCCGGGGCAAGACCGTGACAGCCGAAGCGCTGCATGGGTTGATCCAGTCGCTGGAGATTCCTCAGGCCGAAAAGGACCGACTGCTGGCGATGACGCCCGGCAGCTATGTGGGCAAGGCGGCCGAGCTGGCGCGCCGGGTGTAGCGCTACCTCCATGCGGCAGAGCGGTACACCCAAGAGAGCACCTGGATGACAGCGCCTTTCATTCGAGGGCGTTGGTCAAAGGAATCATTGTTTGCTCTGCTTGTTTTTGTCGTAGTTTTGGCAGTCGCGGCGGCGCTGTACGGTCCGTACCTGGAAAATCCGTTTGTTTTTGACGACGGAAATCTCTTCTTCACCTCCCGTCTGACGACCGCGGCCGTGGAGCCCTGGGAGCTGCTTACCCGGTCGTTGCCGTACTTCACCCTGGGCTGGGTCCAAACACAATCGGGCACCATGGAAGCGCATCGGCTTATCAGCTTGGTGCTGCACGTTTTGGTCGCCTGGCAACTTTATCAATTGCTCAAGCAGATGCTCATTCTGGAGGGGCGCCGAAGCGAGCCGGCTGCCATAGCCCGTGAGCAGGCCTGCGCCATTGCAGCATTGCTGGCCGTTGTGTTTGTGGTGCATCCAGTGGCTGTCTATGCGGCGGGCTACCTGATACAGCGCACTACCGTCATGGCCGCGCTGTTCTCGCTGATCAGCTTGCGCTATTTGCTGATGGCCCTGCAGGAAGGTAGCCATGTCAGGGCGCTGCGTGCGGCGCTGATGTCATCTTTGGCCATGCTGTGCAAGGAACATTCAGTGACTGTTCCATTTGCAGCCTTGTCACTCGTTTTGCTGCTGGATCGGGTGGATCGACGAACGGTACAGGTCTGCTCCACGTTCATTTGCGCGAATTTGCCGGCCGTTGCCTTGGTGTTCAGCGTGGGGATGGGATTCGTTGGCCAGCCGTACGAACCCAGACTGAGCGATCTGACAGGTGAAATCTACGGCCTGCCTGCATTCCAGGGCCGCGGTGATCGGTGGCTATTTTCGGCCTACATGCAGGCCCAGCTGTACTACCAATACTGGCTGCAGTGGCTGATACCCTCCACCACCAGAATGTCTGCAGACTTGAGGGTCGATTTTCTTCAACCCTGGACTTCCGTTCACGCTTTGCTGCAACTGGGTCTGTTTGTGGCAGTGCCTTCTGTGGTGGCAGGCCTTTCGCTGCGGACGGGCAAGCACCGTTTGCTCGCTTTTGGTCTCGCATTCAGCGCTTTGCTGTTTCTGGTTGAGTTCAGCCTTGTGCGTTTTCAGGAACCGTACGTGCTCTACCGCAGTTATATCTGGGCCATTGGGTATGCTGCGACGGTCGCCGCTTTGGCACGACACCTTCCGTGGCGCATGACACTTGCACTCGGCGTGCTGGTGATCCCTCTGTTGTTTGTACAGTCACAAGACCGGCTGGAGAGCTTTTCTTCACGGGCCGCTCTTTGGGAAGACGCCGCAGCCAAACTCCCGAAACCTGAAGTAGCAGGAGCGAGCCGGATCTTCTTCAACCGGGGCAACGAGCGCTTCCAGAAGGGCAACGTTGAGGGAGCACTGTCAGATATCAGCAAGGCCATCGAACTGAGCCCCGAGAACTCCAGTTTCTACCTCGCTCGCGCAACGACGCTCACCCGCACAGGCCGCCCCCAAGAAGCACTTTCTGATCTGGAAACCGCCGAGCGGATAACGCCCCACGACGAACCGCGAATTTGGTTTGAAAGATTTCGCGCGCTTTATGCCTTGCAAAGCCCTGACGCGGAAGATGCGCTGCAAACTGCCGCACGCCTGGGCAGTTTTTCGGCCCGATATGTCATTGAAAAACGTCGAAGCAATGGGGCTGACGCAGAAGTACAAATTGAAGGAACCCGCTGAGAATGGCGATCAAATCCACAATATTCAAAGCGAACCTTGCGATCGCCGACATCGACCACGGCTACTACGCCGACCATGCGCTCACCCTGGCACGCCACCCCAGCGAAACCGACGAGCGCATGATGGTGCGGCTGGCAGCCCTGGCCATTCAGGCGCACCAGCTCAATGACCTGTGCAATGGCGACGCCACACTCGCGTTCGGCGCAGGGCTGTCAGACCCGGATGACCCAGATGCATCGCTGACGGACTTTACCGGCCGCAAACGCGTGTGGATCGAAGTAGGGCAACCGGAAGACAAGCCCCTGACCAAAGCCTGCAGCAAGGCTGACTCGGTGATCGTGTACTGCTTCAACCACGCGGCCGAGATCTGGTGGAAGGGCATTGAAACCAAGCTTTCGCGACTGGACAAGCTGCAGGTCTGGCGCATTCCGACCGAGGCGTCGCAAGCGCTGGCACAGCTGGCCGAGCGCAGCATGCAGCTGCAGGCCACAGTGCAGGAAGGATCCATCACCCTCAGCAGCACACAAGGCAGCGTGCATGTGGAGCCCGTACGCTGGAAGTGAGGGCGTTTTGGGGCAAAGTTCCTGGTAGCGCTAGAGGAATATGCCTCAATAGCTATCAAATATATAGCAAACCACCCAATGCCGTCAGTCGCGCGGCATGAACGCTCCGCAATTCCAACACTGCTCAAACCCGCCTTCCACCAACTCGCCACAGAGACAGGCCCAGTGGCGCTGCGGCAGGTTGTGTAACTCTTGCAACAAGGCTTGTGCACGCGCAGCGTGCTCTTCGTGGTCCAGCCAGATCTCGGGCAGGCACTGATCGGGTGGCAGGTGTCCGGCGGCAGCGCCCAGGTACTGGCGCTGCACTGAGGCCGTCATGCCCGCTTCGCACAGCAGATCCGCCCACAGGGTGGCGATGGCGATGTTCGGAGCTTGGGTCAGGCGCAGCATGGCGCCACCTTAGCGGTTTGCCGGGCGGGCGTACAGCCCATCGCCCGTCAACCTACCCAGCCGTTGGCGCCCCTGGCGCGGTCATGCCCTCTGCGGCGCGCTCGGCATATCGGTTGAAACGCCAGGCCGAGTGCTCCAGCGTGATACGGCGCCACACCCCCCGCTTTTCCGCCGGAGTGTACGAGGGCCAGAATTGCACCTCGTCGAAGGTGCGCCCGCAGCCCTTGCACAGGTCATCGCCTTGGCTGGTGGAGCAAATCGCGATGCAAGGTGTGTCGGGCGTCGTGTCGTACCAGGCCTGCCAAGCCGCCATGGCTGCGGAAGGCAGGCTGTCCTCGTCGATCTCTGTGGTGTGCCCGTAGACCATCAGCGCATAGACCTCCCCCAGGGCCTGGACCTCTGGCGCCAGACCCAACCCATCGGGTGATGCGGGCGCACGGTGCCGCCAGTGATTGATGGCAGCTTCGATGTCGGTGATGTGGATGGCAGCCATGAAAGGGGGCAAGGGACGCGCAAGCGCAGGGGCACAAGAGGGGCTGGATGATAGCGGCCCGCCACAAGGGATGCTGGCAGTGGTGGTATCCGCCGTATTTCCCCGGGCGAGGCAGCACACCCAGCCCCCCCCCGGCGTGTACGCAGTAACCACAACACCCCGGCTCTTGCGCTGCCTCGCCGGTAATGTTCCAATCGCGGTCTCGAAGGGGAGTAGCTCCCGCCTTGCCAGCCAGCCCACCGCTATCCGGGCTTGAGCGGCACAAGGCATCGGATTTGTCGTCAATACGAAGCTTTGCTTCCGGCAATCCGGGTTCACGCACAACCAGCTTGTGTAGAACTGAGCAAGACCTTTGATGGGCCCACCGTGGGCTGATCAAGGCCGTCCCTTCGCTTGCCATGTCTCCCCTGTCTGGGGCAAGCCTTCCTTGACCAGGTCACCGTAAGCCCCCTATCCCTGCGGGGGACTCGGCGCTACAGTGGCGCCAGGATCCTCGTTTCGCGCCACTGACATTGAGGAATTTATGGACTTTTTGGCTTCGCCCGAATTCTGGCTCGCACTCGGCCAGATCATCATCATCGACATCCTGTTGGGTGGTGACAACGCCGTGGTCATTGCCCTGGCCTGCCGCAAACTGCCCCCTGCACAACGCACCAAGGGCATCATCTGGGGCACTGCGGGCGCCATCGTGCTGCGCGTGATCCTGATCGCCTTCGCGATGACCTTGCTGGCGCTGCCCTTCCTCAAGTTCGTGGGCGCGCTGCTTCTGGTGTGGATCGGTGTGAAGCTGCTGGCTCCCGATGAAGAGGGCCATGGCGACGTGCAAGGTAGCGACAAGCTGCTGGCTGCCATCAAGACCATCATCGTGGCCGACCTGGTCATGAGCGTGGACAACGTGATCGCTATTGCCGGCGCGGCCCAGAACGCAGGCGACCATTCGTTCCTGCTGGTGGTGCTGGGTCTGCTGATCTCTATCCCGATCATCGTCTGGGGGAGTCAGCTGGTCATCAAGCTCATGGAGCGGTTTCCCCTCATCATCACGCTGGGTGGCATGCTGCTGGGCTGGATTGCCGGCGGCATGCTGGTCACCGACCCAGCCCTCGCCAACCCTGACAAGTGGCAGTGGATGCTCAAGATGCCCGTCGATAGCGTGAGCGGCGAAGTCACCGATGTCGTGAAGTACGGGGCCAGTGTGGCCGGTGCGCTGCTGGTTTTGCTGGCTGGCAAGATCATCCTGGCTCGCCGTGCCAGTGCTGGCTCGGCACCGGCCGGGCACTGACCGCTTCACGCGAATTGCATTGCATCTGACGCGGCGCAGGGGGCCATACCGCTCCCCTGTGGTCAGCATCACACCTGGAGGTGGGTATGGACAGAGTCATCGTGTATGTGGACGACGCAGCGTACGCACAGCAAGTGCTGGCACCCCTGTGTGGGCGCCCAGCCAGCGCACACACCCATTGGGTGCTGGTAGCGTGTGCGCCACGCATGACCCACCGTGTCAGCAAATGGGTGAGCCACAGCACCCGCGAGAACTGGCGTACGAAGTGGGCGGATAAGCTGTTCGCACAAATTGTTCCGACACTTCATACCCCCTCGGGGGCTGTAACCACCGTGGTGGCCAAGGGCCCGTTGGCCGAGCTCACGGCTCAACTTCAGGCAGATGCCGGCGGCATGGTGACCGCACCCGTGGTGGACGCGCGCCGACCCAAGTCCGAGCCTGTGCAGCCCACTGGCCGCGTGGACGGGCGCTGGTCGTCACTGTCGGGCACGCTAGGCAGCGTGCTCACCGGCTTTGGTGTGTTGTGGGTGCTGGCGCTCGAATAGGCCGGTAGGTGTGTGTGGCCAGGCAAGCCACATCCAATGATTGCAGCACAGCAGGCCAGTGCTATTCTCCGGCCATGCGACTTCTTCTGAAATGGCTGCTCAGCGCTGCATCGCTGCTGTTTGTGGCTTACATCTACAGCGGTGTGGAGGTGAAAAGCTTCACCTCGGCGCTGATCGCGGCCTTCGTGATCGGCCTGTTCAATGTGGTGCTGCGACCGGTGCTGGTCGTACTCACGTTACCCGTCACCATCGTTACGGTCGGGCTGTTTCTCTTCGTCATCAACGCACTCATGTTCTGGGCAGCGGCCAGCGTGCTGGACGGCTTCCACGTCGCCGGTTTTGGGGCTGCACTGCTGGGTTCGCTGATCTACTCGGTGCTGGGCTTGGTCATCGAATCAGCGCTCGGTGGCCTGTTCGCGAAGAAGTGACTCCATCGAGCGCAGACGCGTGTCGATGATGGAGGCCTCAATGTGGTCCACTGCCGCACCGCCTCGGCGAGCCATATCCTGGCCGGCCTTGAACCGGTCTACAGCGGCGGCATAGTCATAGCGCGCAGCCTGCGCTTCGGCCTCCGCACGAATCGCCCGGAGCGCCTGGCCTTGTGCTTGCCAGGTGGACGCCAGTAGTTGCCATACAGTCGCATCCTTGGGGTGGGTTGCCACCCAGGTTTGCAAGGCTTGCGTGGCGTCAGCGGGTCGGTTGGCGCGCAGCAGGGCTTGGGTACGCAACACAAGTTCTGGCCTGCGTGCGTTGTTGCCATCTGGAATGGACGGCAGGGCCGCAGATGCATCGCCAGCTGCCAATTCGGTCTCTGCCACCAACAGGCGTGCCAGGCGATGCGCAGCGGCGTCCTGTCGCACCAAGTCGTCCAGTTGGCGCGTGATCAGACGCGCATTTGCCCCATCACGCAACTGGCTGCTTGCCAACGCCGCCGCATACAGCGCGCCGGCCCGTCGCGGCAGTGGCTGCGACTGAAACCCAGAGCCCTTGGGCTCCGCGATCCACTGGCGCAAGGTATCCACTCCGGGGTTAGACAGCACACGCGCCCGCGCAGCCACCATGGCGTGTTCGCTGGAAACCTGCATTGCGGTGCCCGGCGCAGATGCTGCACCCGGAGGGATGCGCGACTGCATGTCTGCCATACGCTCCGTGGTCAGCGGGTGGCTGCGCAAATAAGGCCAGGACCCATTGTCATTGAGTCGATTGGCTTGCTGCAGCTTTTCAAACATGCTCACAAACCCTTGGGGCGCAAAACCTGCGGGGGCCATCAGCCCGTAGCCAATGCGGTCCGCCTCACGCTCCATGTCCCGCGAGAAATTGAGCTGATTCTGAATGGCCAAGGCCTGGCCTCCCACGACCAGGGCCTGCGTGGCGCCTGGGTTCTTGCTGGCCGCAAGTGCACCCAGCACCATGGCCCCCAGCAGCAAGGGCGTCTGCTTGCTCTGCTGCGTGATCAGTCGCGAGATGTGACGCTGGGTCACATGGCTCAGCTCGTGCGCCAGTACCGAGGCCAGTTCATCGCGCGTGGCCACCACACCGATCAACCCCAGATGCACCCCCAGGTACCCACCGGGCAAAGCGAAAGCATTCACCGTGCGATCGCGTCCCAGCAGGATTTCCCAGGCAAAGCGTTCGTCCAGCTCGATGCTAAGTTCACCGCGTGTCTTGGCCGCTGAAAGGAGAGGCTGCCAGATTCCCTGCACATAGTCGGCCATGACCGGGTCATCAACGTAGTCTGGGTCGCGGTACAACTCGCGGATGATGCGGTCGCCCAAGCGGCGCTCGGCGCTTGTGGTGAGGTCGCTGGTGTCGCCGAGGGTAGGGAGGGAGGATTGGGCATCAACATGCACAAATCCCGTCACCAAATACACCCCTAGCATGAAGGTGGCAGCGCCCAGTTTCCTTGAGAGATTAGTCCGAACGTTGTCAAACATGCGGCTGAGATTCAGAAGGAGTCGATTGGCATGAACGCCAGTGGTTGCGCTGTGGTGGCGTCTAGAAGCACTGTCCAAACCTTATCCCGGCTGACCAGCGGCAGGTAGCGAAGCTGGTGGATCGGCCGGCCTGCATCTTGAAGGGCCATGTTGATCGAAGCTGCTTGGCTGGCAAATCTCACCAGCAATTCAGACGCCGGTCTCGCCTCATGCAGAATGTTTGCCCGGCTGTCTTCGTAAGCTTGCCAAAGGTCACTCCTAGCCGCCAACGGTACACCGCCAATGGCCGCCATCGTTGCATCAAACTGTTCAGATGCGTCCTTGAATGGGCGCAGCGCAATCGGTGTCGGCCCCCTCAAAGGCAGCGACCTAAGCGCGACAGGCGCCTGAACCAATAGACTGGGATCTACATCGACCGCGTGAACTACAGTCATTCGGGTGTACTCGAACACTAGATGTACAGGTCTGGCTGCGAAAACAGTCCACAGGCCATAGCCCAGGGCCACTAGCTGAAGCAACGCCACGACCGTAAAGTCCATAATCAGCTCTTTGCGACGCTTGGCCTGATTGAAAATGACGAGGGTGATAAGTGGCCCCATCACAACGTCCACGGCAGTCATCAGCAGGAAGAGAGCGCGGCCGCCAGATATTTCCCGATAAGGGTAGGGATACCACAAACCAAACACCAGCAGTGCAGCCAGCAAAGCAATACACAGACTGGTTCCCAAATGAATTCCGCTAGCGCGCAGGCGCCTCTTCCAGTGATGCATGGTCGTACGATGCTTTCGCTTGATTAATGTTCAACGGTTACTGCTTATCACCTCGTTTTTACTGCATGTCTGCCCTCACCCATTTTGATGCTCAAGGCCAGGCCCATATGGTCGACGTGGCCACCAAGCCCGCTACCCATCGCATTGCCATTGCGTCTGGTCGCATTGCCATGCAGCCAGAGACCCTCGCACTGGTTCAGGCGGGCACAGCCAAGAAAGGCGATGTCTTGGGAATAGCCCGGATCGCTGGCATTCAGGGCGCCAAGAAAACCAGCGATCTGATTCCGCTGTGCCATCCGTTGGCACTGACACGCATTGCTATTGAGTTTGAAGCTTCAGATATTTTCACGATTGGCGCTCATGGCATCTTTTGCACCGCAACAGTAGAGACAGTGGGACCTACTGGCGTCGAAATGGAAGCCCTCACAGCCGTACAGATTGCGCTGCTGACCATCTACGATATGTGCAAGGCGGTGGACCGTGGCATGTCGATCCATGACGTGCGCGTGCTTGAAAAGCATGGTGGCAAGTCAGGAAGCTTTGTAGCCAGCTGACATGCCGCAATTTGCGCCATAGGGAACAGTCTAGAGACACATACCAATATGTAGCGTACTTCCACGCGGGGGCAGATCTCGCTACCCGCGTAGCAGCAGTCAGCACACTTCACTGTATTGCGCCAGCGTCAGGGAAAGCAATCTGCAGTAGTTGAGGGTAGCGGTTTTTTGCTAGGTCGTTCCACTCTTTTTGGGCACTTATGCATACACTGCGCGGCTGCATCGAGCATAGTTTTTTCAGTGTAGTGACTGCCCCCTCTGAGCGATGATTGAGTGCTTGAGCGAGAGCATATTTAAACATCGGCGCGGCATAAGCAAATCGCTCCGAGCTACGGCGCATGGCTTCTAATGCTTGGTCGGTCATATCAGACCGAGCCTCACTGCGAGAAAATCGCAGGAATTCTTGAATGCTGGTCAGGACTAGAGTGGCGGGAGGCTCTGTCATCTCCCGGCTTCCAATCCTTGCCTCTTGGTAGCGCATCAGACTCCAATCTGACTCAAGCGGGAAGTATTCAATGGCAACAGAGACTGCCAACCCAGCAGTAAAAGTGCCCGTAACGATCAATGCCCATCTGGCGAAGCGCCTCTTTGGACCTGCCGTGTTAAAGCGCGACGGAACTCCTTGTGCAATAGACAGTGCCCCCATAAAGAAACCAACAGGTAGCAAAAAATACGCATAGCTCAACGGGTATTCGACCATGGCATGACTAAACACAAACCCAACACCCACAAGCGTCACCCACCTCATGGGATCGTTACAAGCTCTTGCTTGATGCACAAACCAGCATGCGAGCCCAGCAATCACCAGAACAGCAATCGGCAACCCGTTCCACAGTGCAAGATCAAGAAACAAGTTGTGGGAGCTTTCAAGCACAAGGTGGGTCGGCGCATGATTCAGAGTAACCGCGATTTGAGCGAGACTTATTTGCCCCCATCCGTAACCAAACCAGGGGGCTCGGCTGACAGCATCCAACATGGACCACCATATGACCCGGCGGATGCCTGGAGTGCCCATACGTTCCACAGCCGTATTGATGCCCGCTGTATTCAGCAGCAATATCTCATCCAACATCGGCCACAACCAAGTCATCGCGAAGTAGAAAGCCACGCCAACGATCACGGCCACCGGCTTAGTCCGTAAGTGGCACCGCTTGCGCATCAACGCATATGCGGGCAGAAACCAGAGAAGCGCTAACAGCACAGAGCGTGAGCCGGTCATGACCAATGCCCACAACAGTAGAAAAAGCGCAGCCATCGCGTAAAGCCTGCGCAATCGGCCAGCCTCCCAAAGATAGACAAGACCTGCAATCCCCAGAAGCAGAAGTGTCGCCAATTGATTCGGCTGGGCAAGATTACCAAATGGACGGCTTTCTGGTGGAATTTCAGCAATGTAAATACCCCGATAAGTCGGGATAAGCCATTGGTGGAATGCAAGGCCTGCAGAAAGAAGCGCGGCGAATAGCATTGCTATCCATATCACTTCGATCGGTGATTGGAACGAACGTCGACCCGGCAGTGGAGTGAATGCCCCTTGCGCACCTGCGTGGGCAGACAATGCAAAACCCATGAGATAGAGGCAGGACATCCATCCATCTGTCGCGAAATACAGTTGCCCACCGGCAACTTGCAGCATAGGAACCAAGGCCAACAGAACTGCGCCGTAGGTAATCACCGGAACCACCGCCGCCCGATTGCTCGTCCAAATTAATAGGGGAGCAAATGCAATGGCAGCTACCAACTCTTGATGAAAACTCAACCATGGGGAATAGTGGTTTGGTAGCAGGTACGCAAGACACAGTACCAGTCCGACCCATAGGAACATTTTTTCTTTCACCAAGATCATCACTTCAGAAATGGCTGAGGCAATAAGAAAAGCGGTGTGCCAATAAGCACACCGCTTTATCAGAAGAACGACTGCCCTACGGGCAAATTCTCACAAACTAGCCATTAGCCACGGCAAGAGCCTGGCAGGAACTTGGCAGGCATGGGGTCCGCACCAGCAGGTCCGCAAACCCACTTGTACACCACAACATTAATATTGTTGTTGGCAATGGCAGTAGTTTCATTCAAGTACGGAGTCATGACGATAGTCTTGCTGGCCGCATCTTTGAGACTAGCGTCGTTGGAAGAAGTAATAGTCACAGCACCGGCATTGTTTGTGCGAATAGCCTGGACATACTTCGTTGGCTTGCTAGCTGGATCATTGGCAGTGTTTTGCTCGCAGCCCCATGTATCGGCAGCAGGGAGCACATTGCTAGAAATGCTCTGGATGGTTTCAGTGATGCTGGTGCGGCAGGCAGAGCCTGCCAGAATGACTTCAGACACCTTGGCGCGGATGGTGTAGTCCTGGTACGCAGGCAGAGCCACGGCGGCCAAGATACCGATGATCGCCACAACGATCATCAATTCGATCAGGGTAAAACCCTTTTGCAGAGTGCGCTTCATGAAAAACTCCTAGGAAAGTTGCAAATGCGCTGTTGCTATGCAATCGCCGTGCCTGCACGCTGGAACAAGTCACGATCACTTCAAGCAGCTACTTAGCACATCCAAACGGCAAAAATGCCTGCCTCGGCCAATCACCAAACCAGAAGTCAAGCGCCTTGTCGCGCACTCCCCCCAAAAAAGACCCCATTCATAGCGACCTCGGTGACTCCAGCTATCGATATCGAGCACCGGGATAAGTACCCCCAAACTACCGACCTCCGCAGTCCTTAGAAATTACATTTTTGTCGATCAGTATTGTCACAATCGTCAAAGCAATATTCAAACCTCGATCGTCTGGCCTGCAACCAACCAACGAACGTCATGCGGGCGGTGCGGAATGCCAACAGTGCAGTCGAGTTGCGTTATCTCGTCCATGATGAGCGATGTCTCCGAAGGCTTCGTGTGCGTGATGTAAACGGGATAGCGCTCCGTGCCCGGTATGAGCGCCAGTTCCTGCGCCAGAGTCTCGGGCGAGAGATGCATGCTGCGGCGAGCCAGATCACGTTCGCGGTTACTGAAGGCGGTTTCGATTACCAGGCAAGCTACCGGCAGTGCATTGACGCGGCTCCAGAACGCAGGATTACGCTCTGTATCACCACTGAACACCCACCAACCGGTGTCGCCCTGCACTGCAAAGCCTACGGCTGGTACGGCGTGGTGGGCGGATAGCACCTCAATTTGGGTGCCAGCTATGCTCAGCACATCACCGGTGACAAAAGTTCGATACTGCAAAAACGGGGATGCGGTAGAAGGTATGGCGCTGAAATCTGGCCAGATGACGTTGTTGAACACATGCGTCTGCAACGCCGCGATGGTGGCAGCCAGGGCGTGCACCCGAACCGGGCGACGGCGCAGGGACGACACCGCGTCGAGCATCAGGGGCAGTGCGGCGATGTGATCCAGGTGGGAATGGGTCAGCAGCACATGGTCAATCTTGGCCATCTCTTCCAGCGTGAGGTCGCCCACACCAGTTCCCGCATCGAGCAAGATGCTGTCACCGATCAAGAACGATGTCGTGCGACAGTCCTTGGCGATAGCGCCGGAACACCCCAGCACGCGAACCTTCATGTCGAGCCTTCTACTTGGTGTCGAAATTGGTGGCGCTATCCCAATCCGGGTTGAAAGGCAAATTACGCAGGCCTTCGACCCGTGCCGCGTACAACTCGTACAGGATGCTGTGGGGTCTAAGACCTCGCAACTGCCCCATCAGTTTGTCGCATTGTGCCCATTCTTGTGCTGCGTAGGCACGCAGAAAACCCTCCCACACAGCCAGTTCTTCACCGAGATCGGTGGGTAGTTGCCCTCGGGGGGCGAGGGGCTGGTAGATCGGCACGGCCTGCGCCTTGCCCTTGACGCGCACGCGGTCCATGGCCTGCCATACAAACTGAGGGGCGAGCTGCATGGCAGATTCGCTCACCACGATCGAAGTACCGTAGTGCTTGGACAGTCCCTCCAGGCGAGAGCCAAGGTTGACCGCATCGCCGATGACCGTATAGCTGCGCCGGATGTCAGAGCCCATGTCACCCACGCACATGACCCCGGTGTTGAGCCCAATGCCCACCCCGATCTCGGGCAAACCGCGCTGGCGATGATTGGCGTTGATTTGCCCAATGGCCAGCGACATTTCCAGGGCCGCAGTCACTGCCAGTTGCGCATGATCAGGCGTGGCTACTGGAGCCCCCCAAAAAGCCATAACGCAGTCGCCCATGTATTTGTCAATCGTTCCCCGGTGGCTGCGGATGATGTGGGTGAGCTTGCTGAACACCTCATTCAACAAGCCTTGCAATTGCAGCGGTTCCATCCGTTCAGACATTGCGGTGAAGCCGCGCATGTCGCAGAACATCACCGTCAGCTCCCGGTTGGTGGCCTGCATGCTGTAGTGCTCAGGCTGCTTGACCATCTCGGCCACCAGCTCTGGCGGCACATAGGCGCTAAACAGCGCTGCGAGCTCGCGCTTGGACCGGCTCTCCACAAAGTAGCCATACGCCATGTTGAGGGCAAAGGCCAGCATAGCCATCACCACCGCAGTGGCGAGCGGCAACGCCAGCCCCTGCGCGATGTACATCCACAGATTGAGTCCTACCAGCGCACAAAGCACACCACCACTGAGCAAGACCGCAGACGATGCTGACAAGAGGGGCAAGGCAACTGCCAATAGCAAACCCGCGCACAGCAGCTGCAGCACATCAAAGCCAGCGGCATAGTCCGGCCGAACGATGCTCTTGCCATCCAGGAATGCCGACAACACGTTGGCATGGGTCTCCACGCCTGGGTACGTCCTGCCCACCGGCGTCACACGCAAATCCAGCAAACCAGGTGCTGTCGAGCCTACCAGCACCAATTGGTCCTTGAGTTGACCAGCCGGCAGCAAGCCATCCAGAACGTCCGACGCCGAGATATACCGAAAGGAACCACCCTTGGCATCGCCCGGCCCACGGTAGGGAATGAGCGTGGCCAACTGCTGGTCCACGGGGAGCGCCAGCGTGCGACCATCTTGGCGCAGCACGATGCTTTGGAGCACATCATGCGTCCCGGACGGCTTGGAATTCACAAAGCCCGGGTGAATCTCTGGCAGACCGATGGCGGTGCGGAACATGGCCAATGCCAGCGATTCGTAATACTGCCCCTGGTACTCTGCCAACAGGGGAAGGGAACGAACAACTCCGTCCTCGTCCGTGATCGAGTTGAAGAAGCCTGCAGCAGGTGCCGCCTGGGTCAGGGACTCAATGTTGCTGCTGTACCCACGCCAAGTAGTCGCCCCCAGAGGCAAGCCCCGCAAGCGCTCCACGGGCAGGGCGGGTTCTGGCAACATGCCTTTCGTGATGCCGTCGCGGTCTTCGCCCGAAAGGTAGTAACCCAGCACCACTGGCTGCCCGTGCAGAGACTGCGCAAAAAGAGCGTCATGGTCCAGTGAGGGCGCTAGACGTTCCAGTTGCTCCTTAAAGCCCGGCTGGCTGCGTAAAGGGCCCTGCGCCAGTTGTTGCAGCGTAGAGAGGCCCGAACTTTCATCGGCCTCGGCAAACAGAACGTCAAACCCCACCACGGCCACTTGTTGGCGCTCAAACAGCTCATGCACCAACGCAGCCATCTTGTCCCTGCGCCAGGGCCATTGCCCCACGCGGCCCAGGCTCTTCTCGTCGATATCGACGATGACGATCCGCTCGTCCAGCGTTCGTGGCATGGTCACCCGCAAGCGGGTGTCGTAGATGATGTTGTCCAGTCGCTCCAACACCTGCAGGTGGAGCACATCGGCCACGTGCAGCAACGCAAAAACCAGCGGTATCAGCGTGACTGCGATGCGTTGCCAGCGTCGGAGGAACAGCTGCGACAAGGACTGCAACATAGGTCCACGCGCAGGAATAGGAGTGTCCAGTCAGCAAGGGCCCGCAGCGATGATGCGAGCCTTTTGCAGAGTGTCAGCTTTGCTCGAACTGCATCTCGGTGCCCGCCAGCTCCAGGCGATCACCGTGCTTCAGAGGAACCGGCGATGCACCAATGGCAGCGCCGTTGAGCAGCGGCATGTCCGGTCCTTCGACATGGGCCAAGACAAAACCCTGGTGCCGCTTGGTGATGGAAGCCACAGCCACACCCGGCTTTCCAATCGTGGTGACCACCTTCTGCAGCGACACTTCACGCCCCGCAGCAGCACCGGACATGACCCGAATCACGGCCGAAATCGGGGCTGGCGCGGGCGCGGGCGCGGCCGGAGCGGGCCTGGCAGCGGCGACCGCAGGCGGCACCATTCCGGGCTTGAAGATCATGGTCTTCTCAAAGTTCTGCCCTTCGGCGTCCTGGAGGAACCGAATCTTGTACTTGCCCACTTCCACTGTATCGCCATTGCGCAACTCCTGGCGCTTGACGGCCTTGGCGTTCACATAAGTGCCGTTGGTGCTGCCCAGGTCTTCAATCTCCACATCCTGTCCCACCATATGGAGCACGGCATGCTCACCGCTCACCGCAAGGTTGTCGATCACGATGTCGTTGTAGGGGCGCCGGCCCAGCGTGGTCCGCTCCTTGGTCAGCTGCACTTCCTTGATGACAACGCCGTCGATTGAAACGATCATTCTCGGCATGATCCACTCCTGATGTGATGAATTGTTGTAGTTCGGGCCGTTCAAGAGGCCCCTAGCAATCGGGACATGAGGCCACGCTTCTTGCCCCCAGCGGCAGCCTGCACCAGCAGCACGCTCACGTTATCACGACCTCCGTTGGCGTTGGCGGTGTCTATGAGCAGTGTCGCTTTTTCCTCCAAAGGCATGGGCGCCCGCACAAGCTCCGCCAGATCCGAATCGGACACCATGTCGGTGAGCCCATCGGAACAGAGCAGAAACAGATCATTCGGCGCCACCTGAAACTCGTTGACTTCCATCAGCACATTGGGCTCCACACCCAAGGCCCGAGTCACCAGATTGCGATTGGAAGACATGGCCGCCTGCTGCGCCGTCAGCAGCCCCGCATCGACCTGTTCCTGCAACCAGGAATGGTCGCGCGTGATTTGCTGCAAAGCACCATCACGCAGACGGTAACAGCGCGAATCGCCAATATGTCCAAGGATAAGGCGGCTGCCGTGGAACACGGCAACCACCAGCGTCGTACCCATGCCCGCGTACTGCGGATTGGAGAGAGATGCACCCAGAATGGCGTGATTGGCGTTTTCCACGCAGATTTCCAGCGCCCGGCGCACGTCCGTGGACTGGGGACTCGCGCCGGCTTGGGCCAACCAGCGGGCCATTTCGGTACGGATGAAGGTGGTGGCCATGCCACTGGCCACTTCGCCCGCGTTGTAGCCGCCCATGCCATCGGCCAATATCGCGACCTGCGCATCGCGGTCAACGGCTACCGCGTCTTCGTTGTTGGAACGCACGCGGCCCTTGTCGGTCCGCGCAGTGAATTCGTAGGTCATGGATGTGGGGGCGTGCGTCATGGGGCGCCCGAAATCGGCGGGGCTGCCGCACCCCGCACAGCGGGGGGCTCCATCACGGTTTCCTGAAAATCCGCCATTTCTTGCCCTGTTGCATCGCGGTCCGCATCATAGACGACTGGTTCAGGGCTGAATCGGGCATCGCCGGCCATGGCCTGCCGCAGATCCGCCGCGAACTGCCGCCCGGTCTGATAACGCGTCTCTGGCCGCTTTTGCAACGACAGCGCCACCACCCTGGCCACTGCGGCTGAGAGTTCGGGGCGCAGCTGGCGCACATCGGGCGCCTCCACGCTCGCGATCTTGTGCATCAGCTCGGTCATGGACGCGCCCCGCAGCGGCAGCGTGCCCGTCAACAACTGGAAGAGGGTGATGCCCAGCGAATAAAGGTCGGAGCGCCCATCTACTTTCTTTCCCGCCAGTTGCTCCGGAGACATGAAGCTGGGTGTTCCCAGAACCAGCCCCGTACGGGTCTTGCTCGAATCCGTGATGCGGGCAATACCGAAGTCCGTCACTTTGACCGCGTCTGTCCCGCTGTCAAACATGATGTTGGCGGGCTTGATATCGCGGTGCACCACATTGTGGGCATGGGCATAGTCCAGCGCATCGGCCACCCTGGCTGCAATGGAGAGCACGGTGGGGACCGGCAGCAGCCGGTCCTGGCCACAGACATGGGTCAGGTCCTGACCCTTGAGGAACTCCATGGCGATATAGGCCAAGTCATGCTCCTCACCAGCATCAAAAATGGTGACGATGTTCGGATGCTGTAATCGGCCTGCAGTTTCGGCCTCTCGGAAAAACCGTGCGCGCGCATCGATCAGGGCGTCACCTTCGAACTCCTGCCCCAAGGCCAGAGTCTTGATGGCTACGACGCGGCCGATCTTCGGGTCGCGCCCCAGATACACCACTCCCATGGCGCCTTTGCCAATTTCGCGATCAATCTGGTAGCGCCCCAACATGGGCACGCCGACACTCGCATCGCCTGGCAGGCGGGGTGCTGCAGCGCCGGCACCCGGCAAAGAGTCTGTGGCGCCCTGCGGAGCTTGCGCGCCACCTTGTGCCTGAGCCTTGGCACGCTTGTAGCGGCTGCGGGCGTCCTTGTAGTGCCGGTCATGGCGCAGGATATGTTCGTAGACCGTCTGCGCCTTGCCGAAGTAGCGCTTGCGCTCGAAATCCTCCGCCAGATGGTAGAGATTGTCCAGAAGCGCGTCGCTGGCAGGTACCTTGCGCAGGCGCTCAAAGGCCATATCCAGTTGTCCCTGGCCCTGCAGGGCCAAGCCCATCATGCGGTCCGCCTCGGCGGCTTCTGCGGAACGTCCGGAGGCGTCACTCAGCCGGCCACGGTGCAAAAGCACCACCACGGTAGTACCAGCCAATACAGCCAGCACTGGCAGCAACAACGGAACCCACAACCCCCCATAGCGCAAAAGGGTCCATTGGGCGATGACAACAGTGAGCACGAGCGCCGCGCCGACCCCCATCCCGACGGGGCGCGCCAAACGCGGCGCCAACAGCACCAGATACACCCCCCCCAGCGCCAACACCAGCCAAGCGACCGGACTAGCCCAGCCTGGCTCTGTCACGCCCAGCCCGAGGCGAATGGATGACAAGGTTTGCGCCAAAACCTCCACCGGATAGGCAGCATGCTCCCCCAGCTGCGCCGCTGGGGCGCCCAGCTTCTCCGCCATTTCGCCCACCAACACGATCTTGCCCTGCAAGCTACCGGCGGCGACGGTTCCATCGAGCACGCTGGCAGCCGACAGAATACGGAAGGTGCCCGCTCCATCGCCAGCCACTTGCCAGCGGGGACGCAGCACGGCGCCTGCATTGGTGGCAACGTTCAGCCCTCCGAGCCGCAGCCCCGCAGGCGCATCGACCACGCGGATATCACCCAACCCCAGATGCAGGCTGTGTTGCGCCGCCAGCAACGCCAAGGACGGCACCCCCACGCTGTCGTAGCGAAGAAGCAGTGGAACCTGGCGCACACGCCCATCCCGGTCCGCCTCTGCATACAAATGCCCCACCCCAGCCGCCACCGCGCCCAAAGACGGGATGGGGTGCTGCGCCGACTGCATCGGCGTTATAGCAGCACCCGGGTCGGGTAGCGTGCTGCGACGCACGTACGATGGCAGGGGCGCAGCAGCCCCGCCACTTTCATAATACGAAGCCAGGAGCACGTTGCCCGCCCGCTGTATGGCGGCTGCCAGAAGCGCATCGCCGTCGAGTACAGCTTCTGCCTCACCCACCACACGGCCGAGCTCGGCCGTCAGTGCGGTTCCCTCAGGCCCAGCGGCAAGGGTTTCGCGGATTTTTCTCAGGTAACCCAAGCCCCTGTCGTTCTGGGGCTGTGTGAGTGGGGGGGTGTAAACAACGGTTTGTGCGCCAGCCGATGACAGGCGATCAACCAGGCGCGCATGGATGTCACGCGACCAGGGCCACGGCCCCAGAGCGGCCATGCTGGCATCGTCGATGCCCACAATCACCACGTCGGCCAACGGGGCGGGGGACGAGGTGCGGATGGCGGCGTCGTAGAGCTCGTGTTCGAGCGACAACGAAGCGCCCGTGACCGCGCACAGGCCCGCTACGGCCAGTGCCACCAATCCGCCCCAAAAGCCATCGGTACGCCATCCATCCATCCGCCGCGCCGAGGTTTTTCGTCCCACTTGCTGTTATTCCACTCAGTATTGGGTGGGTTTGAAGCAATAACTGCGCCCATGCAATCCAAGGGCCTCAGGACCGTTGAAAAGAGTAGATTCGGAGCGAGTGGGCAGCGGAGGTGGCGTTAGGTGTCGTTCTTGTCACGCAACCCCAAGACGGGACACGAGCGCCATGCCATTTTTGTCACTCGCTGGCCTCAAAGAGGGGTTGCACCTCCGTGCAAGCCCCCGGGTTGCAACCCTCAGGTCGCGGATGCGCTGTTGGATCCCTTGCGCCAGAACTTGCCTACGCCCACCACCAGCGCGGCGCCCAGTGCGGCCGCTACATAGTGCAACGCTGGGTGCGCCACTGCGTAGTCATGCAAGATGGCATCGCTGGCGATGGTTTCTCCACCCACCCAGCCGATCAGCGCGGCGCCGAGCACCACAATGACAGGGAAACGCTCCATGAGCTTGATCATGAGGGTGCTGCCGAAAATCACCAGCGGGATACTGATGGCCAAGCCCAACACCAGCAGCACCACGTTGCCCTGGGCCGCAGCCGCCACAGCGATCACGTTGTCCAGGCTCATCACCAAGTCGGCGATGAGGATGGTGCGGACGGCGGCCATCAGGCTGCCATAGGTTTTGGACTCGCCCTCGTCCTCCTCATCGTCGCTGAGCAGCTGAAAGCCGATCCACAGCAGCAGACAACCGCCCACGATCTGCAGAAACGACAGCTCCAGCAGCTTGGCAGCCACAACGGTTAGCAAAATCCGCAAGACCACGGCGGCGCCGGAGCCCCAGAACACGGCTTTCTTTTGCTGATGGGGGGGAAGGGACCGGGCTGCCAGCGCAATGACCACCGCGTTGTCACCCGACAAGATGATGTTGATCCAGACGATCTTCACCAGGCCGATCCAAAAATCGGCGCTTTGCAGAAACTCCATGACTGACTCCACTGTTATGAATGCAAGAAGCGCCCGGAACCGGGGTTCCGAGCGCTTCTCTTTTTGTAGGAGCCGCCAGTCTAGCGGTCTGTGCCGCGCCCCGCGTCCGTAATTGTGCTTACGGGCGGGACGGCGACAGCCCGCTTACTTCAGCTGGGCCTTGAGCAGCTTGCCCAGTTCCGAAGGGTTGCGGGTGATGATGAAACCCGACTCTTCCATGATGGCCAGCTTGGCATCGGCCGTGTCGGCGCCGCCAGAGATCAGGGCGCCCGCGTGGCCCATGCGCTTGCCGGGAGGGGCGGTCACGCCAGCGATGAAACCGACGATGGGCTTCTTCATGTTGGCCTTGCACCACTGGGCGGCTTCGGCTTCGTCAGGACCGCCGATTTCGCCGATCATGATCACGGCATCGGTGTCTGGATCGTCGTTGAATGCCTTCATCACGTCGATGTGCTTGAGGCCGTTGATGGGGTCGCCACCAATGCCCACGGCGCTCGATTGACCCAGACCGACTTCGGTCAGCATGGCCACGGCTTCGTACGTCAGCGTGCCCGAGCGGGACACCACGCCGATACGGCCCTTGCGGTGGATGTGGCCGGGCATGATGCCGATCTTGATTTCGTCAGGCGTGATCAGGCCAGGGCAGTTGGGGCCCAGCAGCAGCGTCTTCTTGCCGCCAGCGGCTTCCTTGGCCTTCATCTTGTTGCGCACCATCAGCATATCCTTGACCGGAATGCCTTCGGTGATGCAGATGGCCATGTCCAGGTCGGCTTCAACAGCTTCCCAGATCGCGTCCGCAGCGCCTGCGGGCGGCACATAGATCACCGACACGGTGGCACCGGTCTGCTGGGCGGCTTCCTTGACGGAGGCGTAGATCGGGATGTTGAAGATCGACTCGCCCGCCTTCTTGGGGTTCACCCCCGCCACGAAGCAGTTCTTGCCATTCGCGTATTCCTGGCACTTTTCGGTGTGGAACTGGCCAGTCTTGCCCGTGATGCCCTGGGTGATGACCTTGGTGTCTTTGTTGATGTAGATCGACATGTGTGTTCTCCGGGCTTACTTGACGGCAGCAACGATCTTGGTCGCAGCTTCGGCCATGGTGTCTGCGGCAATGATGGGCAGGCCAGACTCGGCCAGCATCTTCTTGCCGAGCTCTTCGTTCGTGCCCTTCATGCGCACGACCAGCGGCACGTTCAGGTTCACAGCCTTGCAAGCGGTGATCACGCCGGTGGCGATGGTGTCGCACTTCATGATGCCGCCGAAGATGTTGACCAGAATGCCTTCGACCTTGGGGTTCTTCAGCATGATCTTGAAGGCTTCAGTCACCTTCTCGGGGGTGGCACCGCCGCCCACGTCCAGGAAGTTGGCCGGCTCGCCGCCGAACAGCTTGATGGTGTCCATGGTGGCCATGGCCAGGCCGGCGCCGTTCACCAGGCAGCCGATGTTCCCGTCGAGGCTGATGTAGGCCAGGTCGAACTTGGAGGCTTCCACTTCGGCTGGATCCTCTTCGTCCAGGTCACGGAAGGCCACGATTTCGGGGTGGCGGAACAGCGCGTTGGCGTCAAAGTTGAACTTCGCGTCCAGGGCCATCAGGTTGCCCTTGGAGTCGCAGTTCAGTGGGTTGATCTCCACCAGCGACGCATCGGTTTCCATGTAGCACTTGTAGATCTTGGCGAAGATGTCTACGGCTTGGTCGATGGAAGCGCCGGTCAGGCCGATGGCGGCTGCCACCTTGCGGCTCTGCGCTTCGGTGATGCCGGTCAGTGGGTCGATCATCTCGGTGACGATCTTCTCCGGTGTGGAGTGGGCCACTTCCTCGATGTCCATGCCGCCTTCGCTCGAAGCGATCAGGGCGACCTTCTGCGTGGCGCGGTCGGTGACCAGCGAGACGTACAGTTCGTTCTTGATGTCAGCGCCGTCTTCGATGTACAGGCGGCGGACCTTCTGGCCCTCAGCGCCGGTCTGGTGGGTGACCAGCTGCATGCCCAGGATTTCGCTGGCGCGTGCTTTCACGTCGTCGATGGTCTTGGCAACCTTCACGCCGCCGCCCTTGCCACGGCCACCGGCGTGGATCTGGGCCTTGACCACCCACACGGGGCCGCCGAGCTTCTGGGCTGCTTCCACGGCTTCTTGCACCGTGAATGCGGGAATGCCACGCGGAACGGGCACACCAAAATTGCGCAAGATTTCCTTGCCTTGGTATTCGTGAATCTTCATGAGGTCTCTCTCAGGGAAGGGTGGTAGTTACCCGTCTACCATGAACAGATGTCTGGCCGCGGGCTTGGGACATGGCAACCCGCGACTGTATCATGCTGCAACGCACCATCCTTGTGCCTGACTTACACCCTGGGTGGGCCTGGCGGCCTTCCCGCCCCCACTTCTATCCGGCAGACGCTGCCATCTTTTTGCAGGAGCACCCCTCATGTCCAAAGTCTTTATTGATGGCGAAGCCGGTACCACGGGCCTGCAGATCCGCGAGCGCCTGCAGGCCATGCCGCAGATCGAACTGGTCAGCATCGCGCCCGAGCTGCGCAAGGACCCGGCCGCCAAGCGCGACCTGATCGCGGGGGTGGACCTGGTGGTGCTGTGCCTGCACGACGACGCTGCGCGCGACACCGTGGCGATGGTGGACGAGATCGAGCGCAGCTCGGGCCGCAAGGTCAAGGTGATCGATGCCAGCACGGCGCACCGCACGGCCGATGGTTGGGTGTACGGGTTTCCGGAACTCGCGGCAGCACAGACACAAGCGGTGCGCGACGCCACCCGCGTCTCCAATCCCGGCTGCTACGCCACGGGCGCGATTGCCATGCTGCGCCCGCTGGTCGATGCGGGCCTGATCCCGGCGGACTACCCTTTGAGCCTGCCTTCGGTCTCGGGCTACTCCGGCGGCGGCCGCACCATGATCGAAGCCTACGAGGCGGGCACAGCAGCGCCGTATGAGGCCTATGCGCTGGGCCTGTCGCACAAGCACATCCCCGAAATCTTGCGCTACACCGGGCTCACACGCCGCCCGGTGTTCATCCCCGCCGTGGGCAACTTCCGCCAAGGCATGCTGGTGCAGTTGCCGCTGCACCTGGACCTGCTGCCCGGAGCCCCCAGGGCCAGCGAACTGCACGACGTGCTGACCAGCCACTACAGCCGCACCAACACGCCAGAACAATGGGTCAGCGTGCTGCCCCCCACCGACGATTTGAAGCTGGCCGCCGACACGCTGACCGACACCAACAAGCTGGAGCTGCGCGTGTTTGCCAACGAGCAGTACCGGCAGGCCGTGGTCATCGCGCGCCTGGACAACCTGGGCAAGGGCGCCAGTGGCGCTGCAGTGCAGAACCTGCAATTGATGCTGGGCGTGTAAACACCTCAGAGCGCGTCAGGAAGCGGGGCCGATGCCCCGCTTGTTGGCGTTGCAGTCAGCCCTCGTCAGACGCATCGGCGCCCAGCACCGCGCGCCGCGCCACATCGCCTGAGAACCCCCGTACCAGCAAAAACCGCATGTGCTTGGCGCGGGTTTGCGGGTCTGCGGCGGGTTCGCCAAACTTGCGGCGCCACACCTCGCGGGCACGCTCCAGTTCGCTGCCCTGCAGCTGGGCCACTGCTTGCTGCACAGCCTCTGCGCCCAGCCCCTTGGACTGCAGCTCCTGCCGGATGCGCGAAGCACCCAGACGCCCTGCGCGCCGGTGCAACACCGACTCCACCACCCGTGCCTCGCTGATGAAGTCCCGGGCCTGCAGGTCGTCCAGCACGGCGTTCAGGTCTTCGCCCTCCTGCACATGGGGCGCGAGCTTGCGCTGCAGCTCGGCGCGCGAATGCTCCCGCTGGCTCAGCAGCCGCAGCGCACGGCCCTTGAGCGAGAGCGCAGTGAATCCCATGATTGACCAAATGCTATATTTTCAATAGCTACAGACGCACATGATATGAGCTCCTGCGGGCTATTTAGCTTCAAAAACCGAAAATCACTCGTCTGCAGCCGCTGCTGGGGCCTGCAGTGCGCCAGGCAGCAGCGCAATGCCCAGGCCTTCGCGCACCTTGTTCTCGATCTCGCGGGCCAGGTCGGGGTTTTCGCGCAAGAACTCACGCGCGTTGTCACGGCCCTGGCCGATCTTTTCGCCGTTGTAGGCGTACCAGGCACCGCTCTTTTCCACGATCTTGGCCGTCACGCCCATGTCGATGATCTCGCCCTCGCGGCTGATGCCCTCGCCGAACAGGATGTCGAACTCGGCCGTCTTGAAGGGCGGGCTCACCTTGTTCTTGACCACCTTGACCTTGGTCTCGTTGCCGATGGCTTCGTCGCCCTTCTTGATCGTGCCGGTGCGACGGATGTCGAGGCGCACCGACGCGTAGAACTTGAGCGCATTGCCGCCGGTCGTCGTTTCGGGCGAGCCGAACATCACGCCGATCTTCATACGGATCTGGTTGATGAAGATGACCATGCAGTTGGTCTTCTTGATCGTGGCGGTGAGCTTGCGCAGCGCCTGGCTCATCAGGCGGGCTTGCAGACCGGGCAGGGCGTCGCCCATCTCGCCTTCGATTTCGGCCTTGGGCGTGAGCGCAGCCACCGAGTCCACCACGATCAGGTCCACGGCGCCGGAGCGCACCAGGCTGTCCACGATTTCCAGCGCCTGCTCGCCGGTGTCGGGCTGGCTGATCAGCAGGTCGGACAGCTGCACACCCAGCTTCTGGGCGTACTGCACATCCAGGGCGTGCTCTGCGTCGACAAACGCGCAGGTGCCGCCTTGCTTTTGCATCTCGGCAATCACCTGCAGCGTGAGCGTGGTCTTGCCCGACGATTCCGGGCCATAGATTTCGACCACACGGCCACGGGGCAGGCCGCCCACGCCCAGCGCAATGTCCAGGCCCAGCGAGCCGGTGGAGACGACCTGGATGTCCTCGATCACCTCGCCTTCACCGAGGCGCATGATCGTGCCCTTGCCGAATTGCTTCTCGATCTGGGCGAGCGCGGCGGCCAGAGCCTTGGCCTTTTCCGTGTTCACGGGCAATGCGGGGTTAGTGCCTTTGACTGCGACGTCCATGAGAAACTCCTTGAAAAACAACAGGTTGGATGCTTGCATTGCTCTGCGGTTAATCACAGGCTGGATGCTTGAACAGTAGTTTATGCGAGCAATGAAATCCAGATAAAGCGATTTTTAGTCAGTTTGCCTGACAATATCGGATGCCCGATTTTTCTCCAGCCGCCCCCCTTGCCACGCCCGCCCCGTTGCCTGACGACCGCTGGCGCCAGACCCACCTGGGCCGCCTGATGGGCAGCGCCCTGCGCCGCTTCGACGCGCGGGTACTGCAGCTCATGGCGCGCAATGTGGAGGTGCCGCTGGCGCTGTCCAACCTGGCGGCACGCGACCAGGTGACGGCTGCACACGTGCACATCACCCGGCACCTGGCCTTGCAGGGCGACCGGTTGACCGATCTGGCCCAACGCGCGGGCATGACCAAGCAGGCCATGGCCAACCTGGTGGACCAGTGCGAGGCATGGGGGCTGGTCACTCGCGAGGCCGACCCGCTGGATGCGCGGGCGCGCCGCGTGTGCTTCACGCCCACCGGCCTGGCGTGGCTGCAAGCGTTCCGGGATGCCGTGGCGCAGGCCGAGGCGGAGTTCCGCACCGAGGTGGGCCATGACGTGGCCACCGTGGTGGCCATTGGGCTGGAGGCCTATGCGGGCGGCGATACGGGTGCGTGAGCCCCCATCGGCTCGGCGCACGCCAGCAGCCATTCCCTGAAGCACTGCAGCGCGTGCAGCTGCGTGCGGCCTTCGGGGTAGCAGAACCAGTAGCCAACATCACTCCGGTAACCGCCGCGCAGGTCGGCATCGGGCAGGGGCTCGCGCACCAGGCCTGCCGTGATTTCATCCTGCACCAAGCAACGCGGCACCAGCGCCAGTCCCATGCCCGCCATCACGGCGCGGATCATGGTCTGGAACTGGTCGAACTGCGGCCCGGCCAGCGGGTCGATGAGGCCCTCCACACCGTGCGTCTCGCTCCAGCGCAACCACGCCTCGGGCACGGTCACGTGGCGCAGCAGCGTGTAGCGGGCCACATCGCGCGGGGTGTGGATGGGCCAGTCGGCCACCTTGGTGCGAGGGGCGATCAGCGCCACCTCGTTGCCCGTGATGTGGTGGGCGTGCGCGCCGGGCCAGTGGCCGTCGCCGAACAGGATGGCGCAGTCCAGCTCGGGGCGGGTGAAGTCGTAGCTGTGCACATAGGGCACAAAGTGCAGCGTGATTTGCGGGTGCTGTTGCTGGAACTGCGGCAGGCGTGGGATGAGCCATTTGGCCGCAAACGTGGGCAGGCTGGACAGGTGCAGCGCCCCCCCACCGTCATCGCTGGTGATCAGCTCCAGCGTGGCGGCCTCCAGCTGCGCCAGCACGCCACGCACCGCCTTTTCGTAGCGCTCGCCGGCGGGGGTGAGCGCCAGGCGCTTGCGGCTGCGCTCGAACAGCGGCACGCCCACCCAGGTCTCCAGTTCCTTGACCTGTTTGCTGACCGCGCTTTGGGTGAGGTGCAGGGCCTCGGCCGCGCGGGACACCCCGCCGAACCGCGTCACCGTGGAAAAAGCCCGCAGCAGGTGAACAGGTGGCGAGAGGCGGCGAAGAGATGACATAGTAAGTAATCAAATCATTCCAAATAGGAATGTTATCAGGCATATCCATTGCTTGGTAGAGCGCATTGAATCCTTTAACCTCAATGCAACCCATAGGAGAAACGCCCATGCAACGCCGTCACCTGCTCTCAGCACTGGCCGCCGTATCTTTCGCTCCCGGAATGTCTTTGGCGCAAGAGGGCAAGCCCCTGCGCATCATCGTTCCGTTCCCGCCCGGGGGCGCCACGGACATCACGGCCCGCAGCCTGCAAGAGTCGCTGGCGCGCATCCTCAAGCAGCCCGTGGTGCTGGAAAACCGGGGCGGCGCAGGCGGCTCCATCGGCATGGCCGAAGTCGCCCGCGCGCCGGCAGACGGCCTCACCCTGGGCGTGGCCACGCTGTCCACCCATGGCGTGAATCCCGCCGTGTACACCAAGCTGCCCTACCACCCGACCAAGGACTTCATCGGCGTGACCGAGATCGTCAAGGCCCCGGGCGTCATCGTGATCAACCCGGCCGTGGTGCCCGTCAAGGACTTTGCGGAGCTGGTGAAGTACCTCAAGGCCAACCCCGGCAAGGTGTCCTACGCCACTCCCGGCAACGGCACCATCGGCCACATGTGGGGCGAGCTGTTCAAGAGCAGCACCGGCACCTCCATGGTGCACATCCCCTACCGTGGTGCAGGCCCGGCCATCAACGACGTGCTGGCGGGCCAGGTGGCGGTGTACTTTGACCAGGTGGCTTCGTCGCTCCCGCACGTCAAATCGGGCAAGCTCAAGGCGCTGGCGGTGTCGTGGCCCGAGCGGCTGGATGTGTTGCCCGATGTGCCCACCTACGCCGAGCTGGGCTACAAGCAGGCCAACGAGCCTTCATGGTTTGGTCTGGTGGCCCCTGCGGGCACGCCCCCGGCGGCGGCAGAGCGCATCCAGCAAGCCGTCGCCCAGGCCCTGAAGGAGCCCGCCGTGCGCGAGCGCCTGGCAGGCCAGGGCCTCTACCCCTCGGGCACCACACCCAAGGAATTCACGGCCCAGATCGCCAGCGAGATCGACAAGATGAAGCGCGTGGCGGCCTACGCCAAGGTGGTGCTCGATTGACCTGATTCCCCCGGGCCCTGGGCCCGGGGACGGCCACAGCTGGGATGGTGAGACGACGCAGGCAAGCCTGCTTCCCGGGCCTGCTCAAGGTCTCAGGGATAACCATAGTCACATCCCGGTCTGGGCGGCTAGGCCAGCCGCCCTCCTTTGCGCACACTCTGCCTATGCACGCAGCCTTGAAACTGATCCACCACCGCTTCCAGCAAGCCCAGCCCGGCGTCACCGGCTCGCCGGGACTTGCCACACAACCTGCCACCGCCACCGTCACTGCGGTGCCCGGCAGCACACCACTGGTGCTCGACTCCCCCCACAGCGGCACCCGGTACCCCGACGACTTTGGTTCCGCCCTCAACCTCGCCACGCTGCGCCGGGCCGAAGACACGCACGTCGAAAAGATCTACGCCTTTGCCCCCGCGCTCGGCGTGGCCTGGGTCGAGGCCCACTTCCCCCGCATCTACCTGGACGCCAACCGCGATACGACCGAGCTGGACACCAGCCTGCTCGATGGCGACTGGCCCGACCCCATCTCCACCGACCCCAAGGTGCTCAGCAAGGTGCGCCTGGGCAAGGGGCTGATCTGGAAGTTCACCGACCAGGGCGAACCCATCTACCAGCGCCAGCTCACTGTGGCCGAGGTGCGTGCGCGCATCGACCGCTGCTGGCGCCCGTACCACGCCGCCGTGGCCCAGGCCATCGATGCCGCCCATGCGCGCCACGGCTACAGCATCCACCTCAACTGCCACTCCATGCCCGCCGTGGCCGGGCGCTTTGCCACCGAGTTTCCGGGGCTGGAGCATGCCGACTTTGTGGTGGGCGACCGCGATGGCACCACCGCCAGCCCTGCGCTGTCGGCACTGATCTGCGAGCACCTGCGCGCATGCGGC
Source organism: Acidovorax delafieldii (assembly GCF_007993815.1). GTDB lineage: Bacteria > Pseudomonadota > Gammaproteobacteria > Burkholderiales > Burkholderiaceae_C > Acidovorax > Acidovorax delafieldii. The sequence goes on along the minus strand of NZ_VJWE01000011.1, from coordinate 1,226,290 downwards.
TACAGCGTCGAATACAACCACCCCTACAAGGGCGTGGAGCTGGTGCGCCGCTACGGCAACCCCGCGCAGCACCGCCACAGCATCCAGGTCGAGATCAACCGCAAGCTCTACATGGACGAGCAGACGCTCGCCCAGATGCCCGATGGCATGGCGCGGCTGCAGGCCGACCTGAAAGCCCTGGTGCAAAGGCTGCTGGCACACGATCCGCGCTGAACACCCGGCGCAGGCCCGGCAGGTTCAGGCCACCAGCCTGGAGACCCCTTCGTAGAGCAGGCCCATGCTCTCTGCCGTGGCGATGTTGCTGTGGGCCAGGCCCGCGCGCGAACCGTTGAGTGCGACCACCGACATGGCCTGAAAGCCCGCGTCCTGGCCGTTGTGCAGCAACCAGCCCGTGCCGTGCGCAGCATGCACCAGCCAACCCAGGCCATAGCGGCCTGCGGAGGCGTGCCCCAGGTCCTGCAGGCCCTTCACGTAGCTGCGCGGCAAGGGGGTGGCTTCGCCGCGCAATGCCCGCAGATGCCACTGCAGCCACCGTGCGTCCTCCTCCACCGTCAGGCTCACGGCGCCTGCCGGGTCCAAGACCTCCAGCCACACACGTTCCGGCGCCTCGGCCAGCGGCAGGGGCTGCAGCCGCCCGTCCAGGATTTCATGCCCGGCGGGCTGCTGGCTGCCCGCACGCATCGGCTCTCCCACAAAGAGCGAAAGGCCCAGTGGCTGGGCCACGCGCTGGCGCAGCAGATCCGCCCACCCCAAGCCCGTGGCCGCGCGCAGCATGCGGGCCGCCAGCGCATAGCCTGCATTGGAGTAGGCAAAGCCAGGGTCCGCGCCCGTCCCGCGAACGGGCGGCTGGCGCAGCAGCCATTGCAGGAAGAACGCCTCCGCCTCCGCAGGTTGCTGCCAGCGCGCCAGCACCTCGGGGCCCACTGCATTCACGAACAGGTCCACGTCTTCGATGGCTGAAAAACCCATCACCCCGGCGCGATGGTCCAGCAGGTCGCGCAGCGTGATCTGCTGGTAGGCGGGCAAGGCGCTCTGCGCCAGCTCGGGCAGCGTCTGGGCCAGCGTGCTGTCCCAGCGCAGCAGGCCCTGGTCCACCACACTCGCGGCCGCGCATGCCGTCATGGCCTTGGTGTTGGAGCCGATGGCCATCAGGTCGCCGGAGGCCAGGGGCGCATTGCCACCCAGGCGGCGCAGCCCCGCGGCGGCTGTGCGGACCTGGCGCGGGTCCGCCCACCCGGCTGCGGCTCCCACCACACCCTGCTTCACCAGCCCTTGGGCCAGAGTCTGCACCCGCTTGTGGGCTTCGCGGGGGCCGTCGTCGTCGCCCCCACCGCAGGCGGTGAGCACAATGCCCAGCGTGGACAGACCTGCGGCGGCCAGCCAGTGGCGGCGCGAGAGGAGGAGGGCGCTGCGCGCCGTGGAAGGGGTAACAAGGTGGGTAGGGTTCATGGCATCTCGTGAAGTGAAGAAGATGCCGGGATTGTTGAAACGCGAACCTTGGGCGAACCCAAAGATCTGCGCTGGGCGTGGAGCTGCCGGGTGGGGATTGTCAGCCCGCCACCGGCCAGCGCAGCGTGAAGCCTACGCCCCGCCCGTACAGCCCCGGCCCCAGGCGGACCTGCCCGCCCAGGTGGCCGATGGCCTGCTGCGCAATGGTGAGCCCCAGGCCCGATCCGCTGCTGCGCGCGCGTGGCGAGCGCCAGAAACGCTCGAACACCCGGTCCTGCTCACCGGCCGCTATGCCCGGGCCGTCGTCGGCAATCCAGACCACCACGTCGCCGCCCTCCTGCCGCACCCGCAACTGCACCTCGCGCCCCGCGCCCGGGCCGCAGCCGTGCTTGAGCGCGTTGTCCAGCACATTGCCCAGGGCGGACCAGAGCAGCTGTCGGTCCAACGGCAGCTCCAGGGTGTCCGGGCCGTCCAGCGACAGCTCCACGCCCAGGCCCTCGGCCCAGCCCGCGCGCTCTGCCAGGCAGTCCTGCAGCAGCGCCATCAGGTCCTGGGGCGCGGTGGGGTGCTGCGCGGGGGCTTCCTCCAGTGCCGCCAGCGTGAGCAGCTGTTCGCTCAGGTGCGCGGCGCGCTGCACAGCGCGCGTCAGCGCCTCGCTGGCCTGCGCGCGTGCGGGGCCTTCGGGGGCTTGCGCCAGCACATGGGCCTGGGTGGCGATGACGGCCATGGGCGTGCGCAGTTCGTGGGCCGCGTCGTGCACCAGGGCCTTTTCGCGCGCCAGGTGGGCCCGCAGGCGGGCCAGCAGCTGGTCGAACGACTGGGCCAGGCCGTGCAGCTCGCGCTGGGGCGGAAGGTGCTGCAGCGGCCGCAGGTCGTTGGCCGAGCGCGCGGCGATCTGGGCATCCAGCCGCGCCAGCGGGCGCAGCCCGGTGCGCACGGCCAGCCACAGCGGCAGGCCCACCAGCGGCAGCGCCAGCAGCACCGAGGCCGCCAGGTCTTCGCCCATGAAGCCCAGCAGCCGCGCATCGGCCAGGCGGGGCTCGGCCACCACCACGCGCCAGGGGCCCGTGCTTTCCCAGGCCACCCAATGGGGTGTGCCGGCCACGTCCATCGCGGCATGGCCCGCGTCGCCTGCCAGCACCACCGCGCGCACACCGGCCGTGCTGCTATGCAGAAGCTGGCCTGTGCGGTCCTGCAGCTGCAGCAGCACCGAGGTGCCCTGCAGCAGGTCCACATCGGCGCGCATGGCGTTGAGGGTGTGGGCCATGCCGTGCACCAGCGCGCGGGCCTCGGCGGGTTGCTCCAGCGTGGCCAGCGCCCCTGCCAGCCCCTGCGCGAGCTGGCGCACGCCGGGGTTGGTGTCCATGGCGCGGTAGTGGGTGATGGCCGCCTGGCCCAGCAGCACCAGCCACACCAACGCCATGGCCGCGAGCAGCGCCAGCAGGGTGCGGCGCATGAGGCTCGGGCCCCACCAGCCGCGTGGGGGCGCGGGGGTCTCGGTAGGTGGTGTCATGGCTGCAGCCGGTAGCCCACGCCACGCACCGTGACCACGCGCTCTGCGCCGATCTTCTTGCGCAGGTTGGAGACATGCACCTCCAGTGTGGCGGCATCCAGCGCGTCGCCCAGGGGTTCGAGCCGCTGGGCAAGCACGTTCTTGGCCACCACCTTGCCGGGTTCGCGCGCCAGCTCCACCAGCAGCCGGAACTCGCGCGGTGACAGCGCCAGGGGCTCGTCGTCCACCCAGGCCTCGTGCCGCCGGGGCGCCAGGCGCAGCGCGCCCAGCGTCCACTCCTCGCTGGCCTGGCGCGCACTGCGCCGCAACACGGCGTGCAAGCGCGACAGCAGCTCGGGCACATCGAAGGGCTTGAGCACGTAGTCGTCGGCACCGCCGTCCAGGCCGTCAAGCCGGTCCTGCAAGGCGGTGCGGGCCGTGATCACGATCACCGGCAGGCTGAGGCCCGCGCGGCGCCAGCGACGCAGCAACGCCATGCCCTGACCGTCGGGCAGGGTCAGGTCCAGCAGCACGGCGGCGACCTCGTTGGCGTCGGGCAGGGGCGGCGTGGCGGCCACGCTGCGCAGCCATTGCACAGTGAATCCGCCCTGCTGCAGGGCTTGCTGCAGGGCCTGGCCCAGGTCCAGGTCGTCTTCGATGAGCAGGATGTGCATGGCCGCCATTTTCCGTGTCCCAAGCTTGCAGCCAGCCAAAGGCGCCGGGCAGGGAGCTGGCGCCTAAAATCCTCGCACAGGCAGACAATGACGACACAGGCCCGCCCACGGGCCGCACCACCCAAGGAGACAGTCCGCATGCGCATCCTCATTGCCGAAGACGACCAGGTGCTGGCCGATGGCCTGCTGCGCACGCTGCGTGCCTCGGGCGCCGTGGTGGACCATGTCGCCAGCGGCAGCGAGGCCGACGCGGCGCTGATGACCAACAACGAGTTCGACCTGCTCATCCTGGACCTGGGCCTGCCCAAGATGCATGGGCTGGAGGTGCTGAAAAAACTGCGCGGCCGGGGCTCCGCCCTGCCGGTGCTCATCCTCACCGCCGCAGACAGCGTGGAGGAACGCGTGAAGGGCCTGGACTTTGGCGCCGACGACTACATGGCCAAGCCCTTCAGCCTGCAAGAGCTCGAAGCCCGCGTGCGTGCCCTCACGCGCCGGGGCATGGGCGGCACCAGCAGCGCCATCAAGCACGGCCCACTGGTGTACGACCAGGCCGGCCGCGTGGCCACCATCGACGGCAAGATGATCGAGCTGTCTGCCCGCGAGCTGGGCCTGCTGGAGGTGCTGCTGCAGCGCGCCGGCCGCCTGGTGAGCAAGGAGCAACTGGTCGAGCGCCTGTGCGAATGGGGCGAAGAGGTGAGCAACAACGCCATCGAGGTCTACATCCACCGCCTGCGCAAGAAGATCGAAGGCGGCCCCATCCGCATCGCCACCGTGCGCGGCCTGGGCTACTGCCTTGAGAAGATCCCCAATTAACTATCAAAACGATAGCAGCTTGTGCATATGAATGTAGCGCTATCGGGTGTTTTGGCCTCAAAAATGCCACGGCGGCCGCTGTGAAGATCTTCCAGCGCGAGCAGCGCTCCCTGTTCGGCGAAATCCTGGACTGGATGCTCACGCCGCTGCTGCTGCTGTGGCCTGTGAGCCTGGCGCTGACCTGGCTGGTGGCGCAGGGCCTGGCCAACAAGCCGTTTGACCGCGCGCTGGAGTACAACGCCCACGCACTCGCCCAACTGGTGAGCGTGGTGGGCGACAAGGCCCAGTTCAACCTGCCCCAGCCCGCCAGCGAGATCCTGCGGGCTGACGACTCCGACATCGTGTACTACCAGGTCATCGGCCCGGGCGGCGAGTTCCTTTCGGGCGAGCGCGAACTGCCCGAGCCCCCAAGCGACGAGGTGCCCCTGTCGGGCGAGGTGCGGCTGCGCGATGCCGAGATGCGCGGCATCGACATCCGCGTGGCCTACATCTGGGTGCGCCTGCCGCTGAAAGACACGCCGGTGGCGCTGGTCCAGGTGGCCGAGACGCGCGAAAAACGCAGCGTGCTGGCCACCGAAATCATCAAGGGCGTGATGCTGCCGCAGTTCGTCATCCTGCCGCTGGCGGTGCTGCTGGTGTGGCTGGCGCTGGCACGGGGCATCCAGCCGCTCAACCAGCTGGAGCAGCGCATCCGCGCGCGCAACCCCGACGACCTCTCGCCGCTGGACGACCGCACCGTGCCTCTCGAAGTGGCGCCACTGGTGTCGTCCGTCAACGACCTGCTCACGCGGCTGAACGATTCGCTGGCCACGCAAAAGCGCTTTCTGGCCGATGCAGCCCACCAGCTCAAGACCCCGCTGGCGGGCCTGCGCATGCAAGCCGACCTGGCCCAGCGCGAAGGCACCAGCACCGAAGAGCTCAAGCGCTCGCTGCAGCAGATCGGGCGCTCCAGCATCCGCGCCACACACACCGTCAACCAGCTGCTGGCGCTGGCGCGGGCCGAGGGCAGCGGCGTGGGCATTGCCCGCCAGCCCTGCGACCTGGCGCGCCTGGTGATCGAGGTGGTGCGCGACTCGGTGCCCCGTGCGCTCGACAAGCACATCGACCTGGGCTACGACGGCGCCGAGCCCGGATCGCCGGGCGTGCTGATCGACGGCAACCCCACGCTGCTCAAGGAGCTGGTGCGCAACCTGGTGGACAACGCCATCAACTACACCCCCTCCACGCCCGACAAGCCCGGCGTGGTCACCGCCCGCGTGCTGGCCGACACCTTCGGCCATGTGCTGCTGCTGCAGGTCGAGGACTCCGGCCCCGGCGTGCCCGAGGCCGAGCGCGAGCTGGTGTTCCAGCCGTTCTACCGCGCCCTGGGCAGCGAGGCCGACGGCTCCGGCCTGGGCCTGCCCATCGTGCTGGAGATCGCCAGCAAGCACGATGCCGAGGTCACGCTCGAAGACGCGCGCCCTGGCCAGACCCCGCCCGGCGCGCGCTTCAGCGTGCGGTTTGCGGCGCGGGACGTGGTGGCGGGCAGCTGACCCTATGGCAGAAGACAAGGCCGTCGCGCTGCAGGGTTGATGCGCTGGCAACCCGCCACAGCACCGGGCATCCGGCATCATGCGGCCTCGTAGCCTGGCCCGATCTTTTTGCACGGACGCAGCCCCCCACCATGACCTCACCGCCCCGCCGCTTTGCCAACACGCACCCTGCCGTGGTGATCGGCAACTTCCCCTGGTACGAAATGGTCTGGCGCTCGCTGCGCGGCGATTTCAAGCCGCGCAGCGAACCGGCGGGTGGCTACGCGGCCTTTGCCCGGCAGTGGACGCAGCCCGTGGACCCCGCGCGCCTGGCGCAGCGCCAGCAGGCGCCCGTGATCACCTGGCTGGGCCATGTCTCCATGCTGCTGCAGGTGGCGGGGCTGAACGTGCTGATCGACCCCACGCTGTGCGATTTTGCGGGCCCCCTGGGCCGCTTCGGTGCCCCGCGCCGTGTGCCTGCGCCCCTGGCGCCCGAGGACCTGCCGCCCATCGATGTGGTGCTGATCTCGCACAACCACTACGACCACCTGTGCTACGGCACCTTGCGCCGCCTGCGCGACGCGGGCCAGTCGCCCCGCTTTGTGGTGCCGCTGGGGCTGGCCGACTGGTTCACACAGCGGGGCATGGGCCCCGTCACCGCGCTGAACTGGTGGGAGCACGCCGACATCGCCCCCGACGTGCGCGTGGTGTTCACGCCGTCACAGCACTGGAGCCGCCGCACCCCGTGGGATACGAATGCCTCGCTGTGGGGTGGGTACCTGCTGGAATGGGCGCGCCCGCAGGCGGCTGCGCCCTGGCGCTTTCTGTTCCCGGGCGACACGGGCTACAGCGACGACTTCAAGGCCATCCGCCAGCGCCTGGGGCCGGTGGACTTTCTGGCCCTGCCCATCGGCGCCTATCTGCCCCGCGACTTCATGAAGCCCATGCACGTGAACCCCGAGGACGCCGTGCAACTCATGCTGGATGTAGAGGCCAGGCAGGCCATGGGTGTGCACTGGGGCACGTTCATGCTGACGCAGGAGGCCTTCGACCACCCGCCGCGCGACCTGGCCGCCGCGCTCGCGCAACGTGGCCTGCCGCTGGACCGCGTCTGGCTCATGCGGCAGGGCGAGACGCGCGCCATACCGCTGCCATAGCGCTGCACCGGGGTTGGCGCAGCAACCGTGCTCACGCCACGCGCTGCACCGACATCAGGGCCATGTACAAAAAGCCCCGGCCCGTGGGCACGCGGTACACGCCCTGGGCGCCCAGCACCTGCGCGGCCACGCCCGACAGCTCCCAGCCATCGGTGGCATCGCCCTTCCACAGCGGCACCGTGAGGTGCAGGAAGCCTTGGGCTTCGCCCCACTCCCGCACCGCAGCGATGCGCGACACCACCGGGGCCTCGTTGTGGAAATTGGCCCAGGCCCACAGCCAGGTGCCGCTGGCCTCCGACACGGAGCCGATGAACTCGATGTCGGCCACCAGACGGGGCACACCGCCGTCTGAAAAGGTCAAGGTGCCTGCCGCCTGGTCGTAGTCCCAGCGTTCAAAGTGCGAAATGCCGTGGTCCTGCTCCAGTGCGCGCTGCTTGTCCCGCAGCGCATGGTGGCCCTGTGTCACCGCATCGATCCAGGCGGCTTCGACATCACCGTCCAGGGCCTCCACGCTGCGTGCCATGGCGTCCTGGTAGCAGTGGTGGCACAGGATCTGGAGGTCCAGGCAGTCAGCGTTGTGTTCGTTCCACTCGCCGCCTGTCTTGAGCAGCTCGGTATGGCAGCTCGCACACCAGGCGTCCGGGTAAGGGGTGTCTGGCGACGGCGCATCGCAAAACCAGCGTTGCACCGGGTGGCGGCACAGGTGGCCGCACACGTAGGTGGGTGCGGCCTCTCCGTGCTCGCCGCACTGGATGGATGTCGGCTCTTCGTTCATGGTGAAGGTGCTCAGCCGCAGGTGCGCAGCGTCTTGCCCGCCATGGCCGTGCGCAGCACATCCAGCTGTGCCCGCAGCGCGTCGTTCACGGCGGACAGGCGCAGCGTGAAGCCGGGGGATTCGGCGCGCTCCTGGATCACGCGCGCCGTGCGCACACCTTTGTTGCCGAGGTTGGCCAGCTCGCGCTCGGCCGCCTCTTTCGATGCAAAGCGGCCCAGCGACAAGCCCAGTTCGAGCGTGCCCCCGGCGCGGTCGTGGTCCACCTTGCGGGCGCGCAGCTCGGCACGTTTGCGGTCCAGTGTTTCCACATCGTCAAAGCGCCCCATGTAGACCATCCAGCGGCCCGGCACGGGCGTGGGCTCCAGCATCCAGCTGCCTGAGGGCAAGCCAGCAGCCGCCGTGCGCAGCACTTCGGCCTGGCGCTCGTCGAAGACGCCGGCCTGCAGGCACTCGGCGGATTCTGCGGGGGCCGGGGCAGCCGGTGTGGAGGCGGGGGTGGGGGAATAGTTGGCGGCGGTGGCCTGGGATGGGGAAGCAGGGGTGGGGGCGGGGGGCGCAGCAGAGGAGGTCTTGCTGGGGTTGACCTTCAGGATCTGCAGCGTCTCGGGCCGGATCTGCTGATTCATGCGCTGGGGCTCGGACTGCTCTTGCGGCGCATAGCCAAACTGGCGCAGCAGCCCCTGCGACCACGCGTAGTAGCCCGCGTTGGCCAGCAGCAGCACGATCACGGCAAGACGGAGCATGGGGCGCGGCCTTTCAAGAACACTCGCATCGGAAGAGGAAACTGTCTCACACCGGTGGCACCGCCGCCGGCCGGACGCTGATTTCAGAACTGGTGATGGCCTGCATGCCACCGGCTGTGTGCACCAGCAGCGCGCCATCATCGCCCACGCCATGCGCGGTGCCGGTGTGGCCGTCGCTCAGCGTCACCGCGCGGCCCTGCAGCACATCACGTGCCGCAAAGCGGGGCTGCATGGGCGCAAACCCATAGCCCGCAAACGACTGCAGCATGGCCACCAGCGGCGGCACGATCCGCAGCAGGGCGGTGGGTGCGTCCAGGCCCGGCTCCACCTCCTGCAGGCTGCCGGGGGGCATGCTCATGCCCTCGGGGCTGCGCGGCAGCACGTTGATGCCAATGCCCACCACCACATAGCGCGCGGTGCTGGTGCTGGCCTGCGAAGCCACAGCCTGGGGTGCCACAAAACTGGCCGTCTCCACCAGGATGCCACCCAGCTTGCGGTCGCCCGCAGCGCCGCCCAGCCACAGGTCGTTGGGCCACTTGAGCCCCACACGCGCAGGCTGCCCCGCCCCCAGCGCAGGCAGCACGGGCTGCAGGCTTTCAGCCACGCTCACCCCCACGGCGAGCGACAGGCCGGACCAGTCCTGGGGGGCCAGCGGCAGTCCCAAGGACATCATGAGAGAAGCCCCCACATCGCTTTGCCACACCCGCCCCAGCCGCCCGCGCCCGGCAGTCTGCTGCTCGGCCACCAGCAAGGTGGGCTCGCACTGGCCGTTGCGCGCACGGCGCATCAATTCGGTGTTGGTGGAGTCGATGGTGGGCAGCACCTCGACGGTAAAGCCCGGTAACAGCGGTGACACCGCTTCCCAGACGGCCTCGGCAGGCCAGCGGATGGGGGCATTCATCGCCGGGCCTTTTTGGCGGCCTTGGCGGAAGGTTTGGACGGCGGCAGCGGCACGGGAGGTGCCCAGCCGCGCTTGGGCGCCAGCAGCGTGCCCCGGCAGTTGGGGCTGCCACACCAGCAGGGGTATTCGGCCTTGAGCTTCGGGGTGTAGCGCTCTTCAATGATCAGGCCGTAGTCGTAGTTCAGCTCTTCGCCCGCCTGGATGTTGCGCAGCGCGGTGATGAAAATGCGGCCGTCCCGCTCGTCGGCATAACAGTTGGGGTTGCAGCTGTGGTTGATCCAGCGCGACGAATTGCCACCGAACTTTGCATCGATCACGTGGTCTTCATCCACATGGAAGTAGAACGTGTGGTTGGGCTGCAAGGGGTCGTGCGGGTGCCGGTCCTGCGCCTCCTGCCAGCCGATCACTTCACCCGTGTATTCGACAAGGACTTCGCCCTCTGCAATATCCTGCACGGCAAAAACGCCCTTGCCGTGCACGCCCGAACGCCGGGTCTGGATGCGACGGCCCTGCGCGGGGGTCGGGGTTGCAGGCGGTGCGGTGCGGGGCATGGCAAAAACTCTGTTAACTTGAATATGCACACATGCGCGTGCGCGTGTACGCGTGAGGCAACGAATTGTAGAAGCGACCGGCCGGATGCCGGACAGCCAGACTGGCGAGAAACCAAAAAATGACCAAGACCCTGGTAATTGCAGAGAAACCCTCGGTGGCGCAAGACATCGTGCGCGCGCTGACCCCCGTGGCGGGCAAGTTCGAGAAGCACGAAGACCACTTCGAGAACGACCGCTATGTAGTCACCAGCGCCGTGGGCCACCTGGTGGAGATCCAAGCCCCCGAGCAGTTTGACGTGAAGCGCGGCAAGTGGAGCTTTGCGCACCTGCCTGTGATCCCGCCGTACTTTGACCTGAAGCCCGTGGACAAGACCAAGAGCCGCCTGAACGCGGTGGTCAAGCAGGCCAAGCGCAAGGACGTGACACAGCTCATCAACGCCTGCGACGCGGGCCGCGAGGGAGAGCTGATCTTCCGCCTGATCGAACAGTACGCCGGTGGCGCCAAGCCCCTGGGCAAACCGGTCAAGCGCCTGTGGCTGCAGTCCATGACGCCCCAGGCCATCCGCGACGGCTTTGATGCGCTGCGCACCGAGCAGCAGATGGCGGGCCTGGCCAGCGCGGCCCGCAGCCGCTCCGAGGCCGACTGGCTGGTGGGCATCAATGGCACGCGGGCCATGACGGCGTTCAACTCGCGCGATGGTGGGTTCTTCCTGACCACCGTGGGCCGGGTGCAGACGCCCACGCTGTCGCTGGTGGTGGAGCGCGAGGAGAAGATCCGCAAGTTCATCAGCCGCGACTATTGGGAAATCCACGCCACCTTTGGCGCGGAAGCCGGCGAGTACCCCGCCAAGTGGTTCGACCCCAAGTGGAAGAAGGGCGAGGATGTGGAAATGCGCGCGGACCGTGTGTGGTCCGCCGCCGAGGCACAGTCAATAGCCAACGCTGTGCGCGGCAAGCAGGCCACGGTCACCGAAGAGAGCAAGCCCACCACCCAGGCGTCGCCCCTGCTGTTCGACCTGACCAGCCTGCAGCGCGAGGCCAACGGCAAGTTCGGCTTCTCGGCCAAGACCACGCTGGCCCTTGCGCAAAGCCTGTACGAGCGCCACAAGGCCCTGACCTACCCACGTACCGACTCGCGCGCGCTGCCCGAGGACTACCTGCCGGTGGCCAAGCAGACCTTCGAGATGCTGGCCGACAGCGGCATGCGGCACCTGGCGCCGCACGCGCTCACCGCGCTGAACAACAACTACGTGCGCCCGTCCAAGCGCATCTTCGACAACAGCAAGGTCAGCGATCACTTCGCCATCATCCCCACGCTGCAGGCACCGAGCGGCCTGAGCGAGGCTGAGCAAAAGCTGTACGACCTGGTCGTGCGCCGTTTCATGGCCGTGTTCTTCCCGAGCGCCGAGTACACGGTGACGACCCGCATTTCGACGGTAGCGCCCCATAGCTTCAAGACTGAAGGCAAGGTGCTGGTCAAGCCGGGCTGGCTGGCCATCTACGGCAAGGAAGCCGCCGACGAAGTGGAAGGCGGCAAGGATGGCGACAAGGGCCAGAACCTGGTGCCGGTGAAGCCCGGCGAGAGCGTCAACACCCTGGCTGCCGACCCCAAGGGCCTCAAGACCAAGCCCCCCGCACGCTACTCCGAAGCCACGCTGCTGGGCGCCATGGAAAGCGCGGGCAAGCAGATCGACGACGACGAACTGCGCGAAGCCATGCAGGAAAAAGGCCTGGGCACGCCTGCCACGCGCGCGGCCATCATCGAAGGCCTGCTGACCGAAAAGTACATGCTGCGCGAAGGCCGCGAAATCATCCCCACGGCCAAGGCCTTCCAGCTCATGACGCTGCTGCGCGGTCTGGAAGTGGAAGAACTCTGCCGTGCCGACCTGACCGGCGAGTGGGAGTACAAGCTCTCGCAAATGGAAAAGGGCCAACTGAGCCGCGAAGCCTTCATGGCCGAGATCGCCGCCATGACCGAGCGCATGGTCAAGAAGGCCAAGGAATACGACCGCGACACCATCCCCGGCGACTACGCCACGCTGGAATCGCCCTGCCCCAACTGCGGCGGCGTGGTGAAGGAGAACTACCGCCGCTTTGCCTGCGTGGGCAAGGCGGGCGCGGAGCCTTGTGGATTCAGCTTCGGCAAATCACCCGCAGGCCGCACGTTCGAGACGGCAGAGGCCAATGCCCTGCTGCGGGACAAGAAGATCGGGCCGCTGGAGGGCTTCCGCTCCAAGGCGGGCTGGCCCTTCACGTCCGAGATCGTCATCAAGTACGACGACGAGGCGCACAACTACAAGCTCGAATTCGACTTCGGCGACGACAAGAAGGGCGAAGAGTCCGGCGAGATCGTGGAGTTTGAAGACGCCGCGCTCGGCCCTTGCCCCATCTGCGGATCGGAAGTGCACGAACACGGCAGCAACTACGTGTGCAGCAAGGCCGTGCCCACCGCGGCGCAGCCGACGCCCAGCTGCACCTTCAAGAGCGGCAAGATCATCCTGCAACAGCCTGTGGAGCGCGAGCAGATGCACAAGCTGCTGGAGACCGGCAAGACCGACCTGCTCGACAAGTTCGTGAGCATGCGCACGCGCCGCAACTTCAAGGCCCACCTGGCGTGGGACAAGGAGGCGGGCAAGGTCAACTTTGAATTCGCGCCCAGCAAGTTCCCACCCCGCCCGGGCGCCGCTTCAAAAACAATAGCAACCAAGGCAAAAGCCACTAGCGCTGCCGCCAAAAAAGCTCCTGCAAAGAAGGCCGCAGCCAAAACGACGGCTGCCAAAGCCCCGCGCAAGGCCGCCGCGGGCAAGGCCCCCAGCGCAGCCCTGGCCGCCGTGATCGGCAACGAGCCGGTGGCGCGCCCCGAGGCCGTGAAGAAGATGTGGGAATACATCAAGGCCCACAACCTGCAAGACCCCAAGGACAAGCGCACCATCGTCGCTGACGACAAGCTGCGCGCCGTGTTCGGCAAGGACAGCGCGGGCATGTTTGAGCTGGCGGGCATCCTGGGCAACCACCTGGGCGGCGAATGATGAAGCCGCTGAACATGGTGCCTATCGCGTCGATGGCGGGCAGCGTCTGCCGCACCGCGCTGGTGGCACTCGCGGTTGCCGCTGCGCTGGGGGGTTGCACCACCACAGGCTCCGCGCGCTCCAGCGACCCGGCCAGCCAGCAGCAGCCCCAGGGCGCGAGCGGCGTGACCGTGTTTGGCGATATCGACGTGAACGTGACGCGGGAGCGCACCCGCTGACTGCAAGCTGCCACCGCGCGCAGCCCGTCTTCAACCAGGACGGGGCCGGGCGGATGATGGAACGTGAGCCGCAAGGGAGAGATTGATGGTCGAACCCGCACTGTCGTTGCAGATTGCCACCACGGTGCACCACCGCATCCACACTGTCACGGTGCGCATGGATTCGGTGGGCTGGGTGGTCTCTGGCACCAAGCACCTGGTCACACCGGGCGGGGCGCACCGCTATCCCAGCGGGCGGGTGTTTGTGCTGCCGCGTGGCGCGCAGTGGGAGGTGGTCAACGACCCCGCCCCGCAAGGCCGCTATGTGGCGCGACTGCTGTGTTTTGCGCCCGAACTGGTGGAGCAGTTTCACCGCCAGTTCGGCCAGTTTGCGGCCGTGCCTGCGGTGCAGGGCTGTGCGGGCCTGGCGGCCGATGCGGCATTTGAAGACAGTTACCGGCGTGCCCTGGCCGCGCTGGAGAGCGATGCCAGCTCGCAGGCGCTGCGCGAACACCGCGCGCTCGAAGTGCTGCTGATGCTGGCCGAGGCAGGCATCGTCTTCGCCCCGCCCGGCGAGCTGGGCTGGGCCGACCGGGTGCGCCGCCTGGTGGGCCCCAGCCCGCAGGCTGACTGGACGGTGGAGCGTATCGCCGCCGCCTTTGCCACCAGCGCCAGCACCCTGCAGCGCCGCCTGGCACAAGAGGGCGAAACCGTAAGCCAGTGCCTGCGCGATGTGCGGCTGGAGACGGGGCTGGTTCTGCTGCAAAGCTCCACGCTGCAAGTGTCCGAAATCGCAGCGCGCTGCGGCTACGAGTCGCACAGCCGCTTCAGCGCGGCCTTCCGCGAGCGTTTTGGCTTTCCGCCCTCGCAACTGAGGCCCTGATTACTGCGGCTGACGCACAGCGCACAGCCTTTGATGCCGCCGGGCCAGTGCGAAGGCGTGGCACACCGCACCATCAAGTCCTTGTTTCACACCGCTACTGCAAGGAGCTTTTTGGATGAGCCACCCACTTTCACGCCCCCGCCGCGCTTTTACCTCCATCGCGGCGCTTGCCACCATCGGCCTGGCATTGGCTGCCCATGCCCAGGCGTTCACGCTCAGCAGCCCTGACTTTGCGGCGGATGGCACCTTGCCCCAGCGTTTCGAGTTCAAGGGATTCGGCTGCGCAGGTGAGAACCAGTCGCCCGCGCTGCGCTGGAACGGTGCGCCTGCAGGCATGCAGAGCTTTGCCGTCACCGCGTATGACCCTGACGCCCCCACAGGCTCGGGCTGGTGGCACTGGTCGGTGGTGAACATCCCCGCCAGCGTCACCGAGCTGCAGCCCGACGCCGGTGCTGCTGGCGGCGCCAAGCTGCCTGCAGGCGCCAGCCATGTGCGCATCGACTACGGCGTGGCCGCCTGGGGCGGGGCGTGCCCGCCCGAGGGGGATGCGCCGCACCGCTACATCTTCACCGTGCACGCACTCAAGGTGCCACGCCTGGACCTGCCTGCCGACGCCACCGCTGCGCTGGCGGGCTACATGATCAACGCCAACAGCCTGGGCAAGGCCACACTCACCGCGCGCTACGGGCGCCCTGCGGCCCAAGGCAAGCAGCAGTGACCGTGTGGGGTGGGGCACTGTGATGTTTTAAGCTCAGCAGTCACCCACCCCATCACAGGCCCACCCCATGCGCAGCCCCCGCGAACGAGCCCTCTGGTCCCTTCTGGCCGCACTGCTGCTGGCCGCCGCAGCAGCGGCGTGGTGGACCGCCGACCAGTGGCTGCCCCAGGCCGGACCCTGGACCGAACAGGCCTGGAAAAAGATCACCCGCCCCGGGCCCGAGTCCCTGCCGCCCGACAAGCGCCCCGCTGCTGCGCAGGCCCGCCCCGCGCAGGCGGGCGCATCCCAGCCCGTGGCTCCGCAGCCGCGCAAATGTGTGCGGGACGGCCGCACCACCTACACCGACCAGCCCTGCCCCCAGGGCAGCCAGGAGCTGTCGGTGAACGGGGCAGTCACGTCGCTACCGCCTGCGCAGTAAGCGGCTGGCGGCCAGCTGTTGATGGCGTGCAGGCCTGTGGTGGGCATGTCGTTTTTTTCCTAGCCCGCGAGGGGGCCGCGCGGATTCAATCGGTGCATTGATTCACTACCCCAGGCCTCACTCTCATTCTTTGGGGGCCGCATGCACCGATGCACCACCACCAACCCCTGCGCGTTTTTCTTGTTCTGCTGGCCGCCCTCGGTCTGGCCATCCCCTGGTACTTCAACACCTTGTACTTTCTGGGCGGCGGCAGCGTGATGCCCGATGTTTTCTGGCGCGATGCCTTTGCCAACGCGCTCACCACCGGCATCACCTGCGATGTGTACCTGGCCGCCGTGGCGTTCTCAGCCTGGGTGGCGGCCGACCGCCGCCTGGGCGCGTGGCGCTGGGCCTGCATCGCGGCCTGCTTTGGTATCGGGCTCGCGTTTGTGATGCCGCTGTACCTGGCTCAACGCCTGCGCAGGGACGCTGATCCCTCCGGCGGCTGACCCAGCTGCGCCTGCGCGCCCACTTGCAGGGGCCAGTGTTCGCTGACCGCGCTGCGGCTGCCCTGCACCAGGGCCTGTAGCGGCTGGCCCGCCAGCCTGCGCACATCGCGCGCCATGTGCGACTGGTCGTAGTAGCCCTGGTCCACCGCCAGGCCCACCACCGGGTCGCCGGGCGCAGCCAGGGCGTTGCCCAGCGTGCTGTTCAGCCGTGCAATCACCTGAAACTGCTTGGGCGCCATGCCCCAATGCGCCACAAAGCGCCGCTCAAACTGCCGCTGGCTCAGACCCAGACGCTGTACCGTATCCGTGGCGTTTTCAGTGGCTGCATGCAGCAAGGCCAGCGCCTGTTGCCGCCGCGCCTCGCAGGGCGACGGCGGCGCAACCCACTGGCGGACGAAGTCGCACAGCACCTGCAGCCGCGCACCATCGTCCGCGGCTGCCCGCACCGCGTGTTCCACCTCCGCCCACCCAGGGCCCACCAGGTCTGCCAGCGGCCGCAGCGTGTTCACCACTCCACGCGCACTGGCGAACAGCGCCGCCGCTGCCGAAGGCTGCAGCACCAGCCCCACGGCCTGCACCGGCCCGCTGTGTTCGTACACCGTGGCCGTGGTGCTGGCGCTCATCCAGGCCGATGGCGGCACGGGCGCGCCCCGGCACACCACCTGCCCGGCCAGCCGCACCACCAGCATGCTCGACACCATGGCCGGGAAATGCGATTGCGCCAGCGCCGCCGGGGCATTGACCACCACGGCGGCCATCAGCCAAGGCTGCAAATCGGAGGGGACGAGCACCAAGCGCTGCATACCCGCATTCTGCATATCGACGTAGCACAGGTGGCGGCTTTCGGGGGTGGGTGGTCAGCAAGTCAGCCGTCGTACTCGACGTTCTCCAGCCACCCGTGCGACATGCAGCTGCCGCAGTGCCCGACTATCCTTGTTGCTTTCGTATCCCCACCAACCACTCAACCGTGCCAAGCACCATGCAGCAAGAGCAAGCCCCCACCCGGTCCGTCCCCCTCGCAGGCGCCACCAACTTCCGCGACCTCGGCGGCTACACCGGCCACGGCGGCCGCCCGGTGAAATGGCGCCGCATCTTCCGCTCTGACCACCTGGCGGGCCTGACGCCCGAGGACCAGGCCCTGCTGGCAGACCTGGGCGTGGCCCGCGCGGTGGACTTTCGCGGCCAGGCCGAAAGCGCCGCGTATGCCTACGCACTGCCCGGCGTGGCCTACCACCCACTGCACATCGAACCCACCGTGGTGCAGCGCGCGCTGGAGCTGCAACGCACCGGCCGCCAGCTCACGGCGCAAGACGCCGTGGGCCTGATGCGGGACACCTACCTGGGTTTTGTGAACGACAACGCCCCGCGTTTTGCCGAGCTGTTCCGCCTGCTGCTCGCCAGCGACGCGCCCACCGTGTTCCATTGCACCGCTGGCAAAGACCGCACCGGCTTTGCCGCCGCCCTCATCCTGCTGACCCTGGGCGTGCCGCGCGATGTAGTCATGCACGACTACCTGCTCACCAACGCGCTCTACCAGCGCCCACCGGGCATGGGCAGCCACGCGCCGGAAGAAGTGCTGCGCGTGCTGTGGCGTGTGCAAGAGGAGTTTCTGGACGCCGCCCTGCACATGGTGGACAACGACTATGGCGGTCTGCAGCCCTATCTGGTGGACGTGCTGGGCGTGGACGCCGCAGCGCAGACAGAGCTGGTGGGGCGGTATCTGCAGCCGACCCGCTGACGCATCACGCGCGTTCCTGTCGCGCCCTGGAGCGGGATAGGCCACCCAGCCCCAGGCCTGCCAGGACCAGTGCCATGCATGCGATGCCCCATTCTGAGAGGGTGGGAATCGCCGTGCCGCTTACCAGCGGTGTCACTTGCAGGGAGAACGGGGCGCTGGTGCTGGCCGTATATCCCGTGGCGCTGTCGTACACCGCCGTCAGCGACCGGGCGCCGAGGGGCAGGTCGCTGGTGGTGCATTGCGCGGCACCGGCAACCACGGGCACGGCGCTGCAACCGGCGATGGGCGTTCCTCCATCCAGGAAGGTCACGGTGCCTGCGGCAGACGGAGTGCTGACGGTCGCCGTCAAGGTGACGCTGGCGCCCACTCCGACCGAGTTGCTGGAGCTGGTCAGCGAGAGGGTGGTCGCGACGTTTCCCAGCGCGTAGACCGGCGCCGGGCTGACCTGCTTGGTGGTACGAAACTGGAAGTCAGGGAAGCCGTAGTGGATAGCGTTGAGGTAGTTGGTGGGAAACGTGTCTTGCGTGCAGCCATTGCAATAGCGCATGTCCAAATACGTCAGCACAGGATTGATCTGCGTGCTGGAGCCGAAGTAGTAGCCATCACTCGCTCCCTGGTAGATCTCCATGATGTATTCGGTGTCCTTGGTAAGCATCAGAGGCTGCGCAAGCTGCGCATAGGTATACGTATTCGCTGGGCCTGAGACCTGCTGCTGGGCCAGCTTGGCCTGCGTGGCGACATCGAACAGCGTCAGATACCGGGTGGTTCCCGAAGGCTCGTATTTCCCGAAGTCGGTCACCAGAATGTCCTGGTTGGGTTTGAACCTGAAGCCGCGCTGGGAATTTGTGACGCCGCCAGGCTGTCCTACGACCACCTGCTGTGTGGCCGAATTGGCAACGGCGTCGGTGTAGTCGAACGTATTGATGGTGCTCGCGCTGGTGGCGGCAGGATTGCCGCTAAAAATGAAGAACGCCGTCGTGGCCAATGCGGGGATCGTGGGAACTTTGACCCACACCACCGTGGAGGCGGTGTTGACCCCGCGTTCGATGTAGTAGTCCATCAGCGTGCCGCCCGATGCGGCAGTCCCAAAGCGCAGATCGGCAGCGTCTGCCCGCAATTGGCCCGCCGTCACCATGCTGGCCGTGTCGAGCACCAGGCGTATTTGGTAATCCGTCAGGGTTGCGCCGCTGCTTTCCGTGATATTGAACGGACTCGCTTGTGTCCAGCCTGCAGGCTGCGCTTGTGCTGTGTGTGTTGCCATTGCGGCGAGGACGCCGCAGGTCCACACCGCAGCGTGGCGTAGCGCGCCAAGGACGGGGCGGACATCCGTTTTCGTTGAAAGGGAAAGTGTGTATGACATGGAGAATGAAGCGGAAGCGATTACGGAGGATGCAGTCGGTACGACCGTATGAAGGAAGGACTCACCGCGCGCGCCGGGCAGCGGCCACCGAAACGGTGCGAGCACCGGGGCAACGGGGCCGTGTATCGGCCCAGGCCGAGCTAGAACCTATCGCTCATCGTGATTTGCTCAAAGAAAAATTTGCGCATTGAAGCGCTACCTGGAGGTCGAGGAGCACACCATTGCGGAGATAGTCGAGCTGGCCGCACTCACCCCGCACCAGGCTGCACCTGCCCCACCACTGCCCCTCGGCCCCGCACGCGCCAGAACAGCCAGCCCACGATCGACAGGTTCAGCAGATTCCACGCCATGCCGTTCAGGAACGCCGCGCGGTAGCTGCCCGTCAGGTCAAAGATCCAGCCCGACATCCAGCCCCCCAGCGCCATGCCGATCAGCGTGGCCATGATCACAGCACCCACCCGCGCACCGGCCTCCTGTGGGGCGAAATACTCGCGGATGATGATGGCGTAGGCGGGCACGATGCCGCCCTGGAACAGCCCGAACATCGCCGAGATGACATACAGCGGCACCAGCCCGTCAAACGGCAAAAACAGCGCCAGCCCCACGCCCTGCAGCGCCGAGCCCAGCAGCAGCGTGCGCACGCCGCCAATGCGGTCGCAGATCACGCCCGACACCAGGCGGCTGACGATGCCGCAGGCCAGCATCAGCGACAGCATCTCGGCCCCGCGCGCCGCGCCAAAACCCAGGTCGGTGCAATAGGCCACGATGTGCACCTGCGGCATCGCCATAGCCACGCAGCACGCGACGCCCGCCACACACAGCAATAGCTGTGCATGCAGCGGGCGCAGACCGAACGGGCGGCTGCGATCGAGCGGCAACGGCGAGGGCGCTGCACCCGACGCGGCCGGTGCCACCGCTGCCGATGCTGCATCCATCTGCGCCACCGGCGCGCGCTGGCGCATGCGCAGTGCCAGCAACAGCATGCCCACCCCACACACAATGCCCAGCAGCACATAGGTGTGGCGCCAGCCGATCAGCTCAATGCCGTGCTGCACGATGGGCGGCCACAGCGCGCCCGCAATGTAGTTGCCGCTGGCGCAGATCGCCACCGCAATGCCCCGCCGCTTGTTCCACCACAGCGCGGTGTCTGCCATCAGCGGCGCAAACGTGGCCGAGCTGCCAATCAGCCCCATCAGCCCGTGCGCCAGCCCAAACCCCCAGATGCTGCCCGACAGCCCCGCCCACACAAACCCGCCACACACGGCCACCGCGCCCACGCACAGCACCGGCATCAGCCCATGCCGGTCGGCCATGCGGCCCGTCCAGATTCCGCCCAGCCCCAGGCACACCATCATCAGCGTGTAGGGCAGGGATGCATCGGCACGGCCCACGCCAAACTCGGCCTGCACGGCGGGCAGCACCACCGACACCACATACATGCTGCTGTTGCCCAGCACCACCAGGCCCAGCGTGGTCAGCAGGCGCCACGCGGCCTGGCGGGAGTCGATGAGGGATGCGGGGGCGGCCGCAGAGGGGGGCGAAGAGGTGTTCGGCATGCGGGGCAATTTACCCCACAGCGCTGCAGGGACTTGCAGGGCGGCGTCATGGCTCGCTGAGTGCAAGGATGCGGCGCATCGATTGGTGTGATTTTTTAGCTGTTCGCACGGGCTGACCGCACACCCCGGTGGTGGAGCAGGGTCTCAGCCACAGCCCCCCGGCAACATGTTTTGATCGAGCTACCCTGGGGTCTGAAAGTGCCAGGGCAGATACCTCTTCTCAAATCTTGATGAACTGCGTGCTCGACAACGCACCAAACGGCAGCTCCGACAAACGCCCGCCCACCGCCAGCGTGCCCAGGTCCACCGGGAAGTAGCCGATGGCGTCCAGCACCTTGCGCACTGCGGCATTGGCGGCGGCATCGTCGCCTGCATAGAACATGGCGCGCTGGCCGCCGGAGACTTGGGGCTGGGCCAGCAGGTTCACATCCAGGTGGTTGAACGCCTTGACAACGCGGGCTCCGGGCACGAATTCGCTGAACACTTCGCTGGACGAGCGCCCGCCCAGGTCGATGGCCTTGATGCCGTAGGCCGCCAGCGGGTTGGTGGGGTCTTTGGCGGCGGGCGAGTTGGGGTCCAGAAACGCCACGGGGTTGGTGCCGTCGATGACGATGCGGCCGTTCCAGGCGGGCAGGCTGCCAAGCGCCTGGCCCAGGTCTTCCCAGCGCACGGCGATGAGCACGATGTCTGCGGCGGCAGCCTCTGCCACGGTGCCCGCTTTGATGGTGGGGCCCAGCTCAGCAACCAGCGCGGCCAGTGATTCCGGCCCGCGCCGGGTGGAGAGGGTGGCCGCCAGGCCTTTGCTGGCCAATGCGCGCGCCACGTTAGAGCCGAGTGCGCCTGAGCCGATGATGCCGATGTTCATGGTGATTTCCTTGGTCAATGAGTGAAGTGGGTGGAGGGAAAGGGAACAGTGAAAAGTCGAATGTGGAGGGGGATGTGAAAGGGATTAACCCAGCCGCCCGGCTTGGCGCAGTTGCCCTGCAATGCGCCGGATTTCTGTGGTGCCCTGCCGCAGTGCTGCCTGGCTGGTGTGCACGGAGTAAGTCCCCATGACCAGCTCATGCGGGTGCGGCACGGCAGAGCCCAGCACGAAGCTGGTGGCTTCGGTGGCCACAAAGTCGATGCTTTGGTGGGTAGGCTCAAACGCCACCAGCTCGCCTGCCGCAATGGGTTCGCCCGCCGTCAGTGCGCCAGTGGCCACTGCCGCCCACGCCACGGTGTGGCCGGGGGGCGGGGTGTAGGTCCAGCGTTCGCCCTGGGGCAACTGCACGGCCAGATAGGTCATGCCCTCGGGCGCTGCCACGGGGCTGTGCACTGCGCCGTACTCGCCCAGCAGCACCCGCACCGGGCCCGCCTGGGGCACCAGTTCGGGGGCGAGGTACTGGCTGTGGGCGAGGGCGTTTTCCAGCGCGGCGGGCAGGGCCACCCACAGCTGAAAGCCCCGGCCCGGCGTGTCGCCCACGGGGGCACCGGTGTGCCACACGCCGTTGCCAGCACGCATCCATTCGACGCCACCCGCAGGCAGCAGGCCCGCTTGGCCGGTGCTGTCTTGGTAGCGCACATCGCCTTCCGACAAGAACGTGACCGTGGCGATGCCCGAGTGGGGGTGCATGCCAAAGCCCTGCTGCGCTGCGCCGGGCTGAAAGTGCACCCGATCCAAAAAGATGAAGGGCTTGAGCACCTGGCCCAGATCCCCGGGGCTCATGAGGCGGGTGATGGGGCCGTGCGTGGTGCCGCGGGTGCGGTGTGTGATGGCGCGTGGGGCGGTGGCGGGTGCAGACATCAAGAGAACCTCGGAGGTGTTGAACTGATGCCTGTAGCTTAAAAATTCATCGATTGATTGACTAGATAGCGCAATATGATTGCACTCGTCCATTAATCGAATGAATGAGCGTGACCATGCTGGATCTGAACGACGTGGCCATCTTTGTGCAGGTGGTGCGCTGCGGCAGCTTTGCCGAGGCCTCGCGCCGCCTGGGCGTGCCGCCCAACACCCTGAGCCGCCGGGTGCAGCAGCTGGAAGCGCAGCTGGGCACCCGGCTGATGCAGCGCTCGACCCGCCATCTCACGCTCACCAGCGCGGGCCAGGTGTTTCTGGAGCGTTGCAGCGGCGCGGTAGAGGGGCTGATGGATGCGGGCGAGGAGCTGCTGGCGGTGAACCAGGAGCCCAGCGGCCTGGTGCGGGTGGCGGCCCCGGCTGATTTTTTTGATTTCTTTGCGATGGAGTGGCTGACCGAGTTCCTGGTCGCGCACCCCAAGGTGCGGGTGGACTTTGTGCTGAGCGACGGCCGCGCGGACCTGATTGCAGACCGGATTGATGTGGCGTTTCGCGGCGGCATTCTGGAGGACTCGGGCCTGTTTGCTCGCAAGGTGCTGGATGCGGGCAGCGACGGCCTGGTGGCCAGCCCGGCCTACATTGCCCGCCGGGGTGTTCCGGCCACGCTGCAAGACCTGGTGGACCACGACTGCCTGGCGTTCAGCCACCCCAGCGGCAAGGCCACCTGGCGCGTGACGGGGCAGGATGGCGCACCGGCCGAGGTGCAGGTGGCTGGCCGCTTCAGCGGCAACACGGCGCAGGCCCTGCGCAAGGCCGCGCTGGCGGGCTTGGGCATTGCGCTGCTGCCCTCCACGCTGACGCAACGCGATCTGCGCGCTGGCCTGCTGGTGCCCATGCTTCCCGGATACCACCGGCTGGGGCATGGCGTGCACATGGTCTACCCCAGCAGGCGCTACCTGCCCTTGGCGGTGTCGGCGTTCATTGAGCTGGTCATCAGCAAGATGGGTGCGATGCAGGAGCTGCCGCCCCAGGGCGATGGCTGATGACTGACGCGGTATGAATCGAAGGGTGCCGTTCATACTGGGTTTGTCAGCGCACTGCACGAGGCTTCGCAAGGCTCCGTCTGCCCACACTCCCGACCGCTATGCTCCCCACCCAACGAAACACAAACAACCCACACGGTGACCGCCATGCACGACATCATCTGCCCCCACTGCAACAAGGCGTTCAAGATTGACGAAGCCGGGTATGCCGACATCCTCAAGCAGGTGCGGGACGCGGATTTCGCCGCGCAATTGCACGAGCGGCTGGAGCTGGCCGAGCAGGACAAGCGCAATGCGGTGGCGCTGGCGCAGGCCCAGGTGGCCAATGAGCTGCAGAAGTCGGCGGCGGCCAAAGATGCCGAGATTCAGGCCCTGAAGGCGCAGCTGGGCGCAGGCGCGGTGGAGCGCGACCTGGCGGTGGCGCAGGCCCTGAGCGCAGTGGAGAAGCAGCGCGATGCGCTGGAAAACAAGCTGGTGAGTGAGCTGGAGCGTGCGCGGCAGGCGCAGCAGGCAGCGGACCAGTTGGCACAAGCACGGCTGGCGCAGCAGCTGCAGGGCGTGGCCGCCCAAAAGGACGCCGAGATTCAGCAGCTCAAATCACAACTGGACGCTGCCGAGGTGGCGCGCAGGCTGGCGGTGACCGAGGCTGTCACGGTGGTGGCGCGGGAGCGCGACGAGCTCCAAAACAACCTGAACCTGGTGGTGGTGAAAAAGCAGCTGGAGGAGGCGGCCATCAAGGAGCAGTACGCCGTGCAGTTGCGCGACCGGGACGGCGAGATTGCGCG
Organism: Acidovorax delafieldii; assembly: GCF_007993815.1. Lineage (GTDB taxonomy): Bacteria > Pseudomonadota > Gammaproteobacteria > Burkholderiales > Burkholderiaceae_C > Acidovorax > Acidovorax delafieldii. Next base: position 1,202,229 of record NZ_VJWE01000011.1, on the reverse strand, counting down.
GCTGCGGGACATGAAGGCGCGCCTGTCCACCAAGATGGTGGGCGAGACGCTGGAGCAGCACTGCGAGACGGAGTTCAACCGCATCCGCGCCACGGCGTTTCCCCGCGCCTACTTTGAAAAGGACAACGACGCGCGCAGCGGCAGCAAGGGCGACTACATCTTTCGCGACCTGGACGAGGCGGGCAACGAGATCGTCTCGATCATGTTCGAGATGAAGAACGAGAGCGACGAGACGGCCACGAAGAAGCGCAATGAAGACTTCCTGAAAGAGCTGGACAAGGACCGTAACGAAAAGGGCTGCGAGTACGCGGTGCTGGTGTCGCTGCTGGAGCCCGAGAGCGAGCTGTACAACACCGGCATCGTGGACATGTTCTACCGCTATCCCAAGATGTATGTGGTGCGGCCGCAGTTCTTCATCCCCATCATCACGCTGCTGCGCAACGCTGCGATGAAGTCGCTGCAGTACAAGTCGGAGCTGGCGCTGGTGAAGGCGCAGAACCTGGACATCACCAAGTTCGAATCGCAGCTGGAAGAGTTCAAGGGCGCGTTTGGGCGCAACTGGCGCCTGGCATCGGACGGGTTTGAGGAAGCCATCAAGCGCATTGACGAGGCCATCAAGGACCTGGAGAAGACCAAGGAGGCGCTGCACAAGTCGGCCAACAACCTGCGCCTGGCCAACGACAAGGCCGAAGACCTCACGATCAAGAAGCTGACCCGCGGCAACCCGACGATGGCGGCCAAATTTGCAGAACTCAAGCAGTTGGGGATTTCGGACGGGGAGTGATACGGGGCGGGGTGAGGCGACCGGCGGACGGGGCCTTGCAAACAGGGCGGGCACAACCAGTCTGCCGCTGCTCCGTCCCCATGGGTGGCATGGACGTTGAGCGGCACTAGCCGCGCACCGATGCCCCCGTCGCATAAAACTGCCCGCCTGCCACGTAGTGCAGCGTGCGCAGGTCATCCGGCGCGGTGTCGAACTCCCAGTGCCCGTTGCGGAACACGCGGTCGTCAGCCCAGGCGGCCACCACTTCGCCGATGAAAAGGTCATAGGCCTGCTGGTTGTGCGGCTCGGGGATCACGCAGCACAGCAGCCAGGCGGCGCAGCCTTGCACCAGCGGGGGCGTGGCCTGCGCCGGGTGGCCGGGCGCTTCAAACAACGGCACGCCATGGCGCTGCAGCTTGTCGGGCGTGGTCTTGGCGCTGTCGGTGCCCAGCGCTACGGTCAGCGCGGCCAGGGGCACGGTGGGCAACTGCAGCGCAAAGAAGCCGCTGGCCTCCACCAGCTCGCGCGTGCGGGTGGCCTTGTCGAGCACCACCGTGACCTTGGGCGGCGCAAAGTCCAGTGCGCAGGCCCACGATGCCGCCATGACGTTGTGCTGGCCCGCGTGGGCGGCCGACACCAGCACGACGGGGCCGTGGTTGAGCAGGCGGTAGGCCTTGTCGAGGGACACCGGGGTGAAGTGGGGGTGGGAGGCAGTGGGCAGCATGGGGGGTGAGGGTCTGTTCAAAGGGCAATGCCAGGGGATCGGACAGTGCGTGGAGCCTGTGGGCGTTGCTGACATTTGCTATTAATTAGATAGCTATTCAGACATATGGCACTTGCACCATGGCGCATTTTTGCCTCAAAACGACTTCCATGAAGCCTGTGGGGGCGCTCTGGGGCCAGCGGCACGGCCCGCCCAATGCCCCCGCCCCTGAGTGCCGCACAGGGGCTTGTGGCCCGCGCCGGCGATGGCGATAGCCACCCGCTAACATGCCAACGCCAACCGTTGGCCACAACCCGCCCCCTGAGGGGCCTACAGGAGACGATGAATGTTCAGTCATGTGATGGTCGGTGTGAACGACCTGGAGCGGTCCAAGAAGTTTTATGACGCGCTGCTGGGGGCGCTGGGCGTACCGCCCGGGGTGGCCAACAAGAACCGCTACTTCTATCGCGGCCCCACTGGTACCTTTGGCATCACCACCCCCATCAACGGCGAGCCCGCCACCTTTGCCAACGGCGGCACCATCGGTTTTGCGATGCAGTCGCCCGAGCAGGCCGATGCCTTCCACGCCGCCGGCGTAGCGAACGGTGGCATCACCTGCGAAGACCCACCCGGCTGGCGCGAAGGCCCAGGCGGCAAGCTGTACCTGGCGTACCTGCGCGACCCGGACGGCAACAAGATCTGCGCCCTGCACCGCCCGGCCAAGGCCTGATCAACGGGCAGGCCCCCCGCTGCAACCCCGGTAGCGTTGCAGCCAGCGCTGGGCGCCCTGCACACTGTGGCAGGCCGCAGCGGCCATGGCCCCGGTGACGGCCAGCATGGCCAGGGTGTGAACCCCCAGCGCGGCCAGCGCGAACAGCAAGGGGGTGGAGAGCCCGTCGCCCCCAGAGGCCACCCCACCTGCCGCGCCATCGCCCCCGCACAGCGGCGCCAGCGCAGGCACCAGCGCCAGCCCGGCACCGTGCACCGTGGCCACCCCAAAGGACCAGAGCGCCATGCCCACAGGCCCGGCGGGCTTGCGCAGGCGATGCCACGCCGCCCCCGTCAGACGCACGCGAGCGACTATCACCACCCCGCCCAGGCCGCCCGCCACCGCCAGCAGGGCAGGTGGCGACAACCACAGCCCCCACCCCACCGCAGCCGCCGTCAGTGCCACGGCGGCCAGGTGCCCGACGGCCATGGGCAGCAGTGCGCGCAGCGGCATGCTGTGGTCACGCGCACAGAGGCTCCAGGTGGTGGCCAGCCCCCAGCCCGTGAGGGGGTTGAGCCCGTGCAGTGCCCCCATGGCCGCAGCGGCCAGCCAGGGCCAGAGGGTGGCGTCCATGGTCGCGGTCTCAACCGTGTGTGGTTCAGCCCCGTGTGGAGCAGCACCCGCCCGGCGCCGTGTGGGCCGGTGAAGGCTGGGGCGCCTGTGCAGCTGGTGCCGCCGCAGACCCAGCCGCAGGCAGGGAAGGTGCATACCGGTCGTGGTGGCGCACCCAGTCCATGGGGTAGGCGGGGTTGGTCTCGTGGCGGCCTCGGGGCGTGAGGTCCAGCAGCTGATAGGTGCCCATCATGGCCTCCACGCCGCGCCCGAAAGTGGAGTAGGCGTGGAACACCTCGCCTGCATCGCTGCGCACAAACACGCTGATGCCCGGCGCCTCATCGGTGGGGAACGGCTGCATGCCGTAGTTGTAGAACACCTCGCCGTTGCCGCGTGCGCGCTGCTCGGGCGTGAAGCTCACCGCAAAGTCGTGGTTGAAGTCGCTGCCGTGCGACGACGCCCAGCGAAACTGCCAGCCCATGCGCTGGCGAAAGCGCTCGATCTCGGCCAGCGGCGCGCGCGAGACGGCGAGCACCGACACGTCGCGGTGCTGCAGGTGCAGCTCCATGCCGCCCATGTGGTCGGCCATGAAAGAGCAGCTGGGGCAGCCCTGCTCCCACCCCGGGCCAAACATGAAGTGCTGCACCAGCAGCTGGCTGCGGCCATCGAACAGGTCGGCCAAGGCGCGCGGGCCCTGCAGGGTGTCCAGCGTGTAGCGCTTGTCCACGCGGGTCCGGGGCAGTGCGCGGCGCTGCGCGGCGACCTCGTCATGCAGGCGGGTCAGGGCCTTCTCGCGGGCCAGCAGCGCGTGGCGCTGGGCCAGCCATTCGTCGGCAGAAACCACGGGGTGGGAAGTGGGTGCGTTCATGGGGGGTGCTCCTGGTGGGTGGTGGATGACGTCGCGGGACGGAGAATTGCGTGGGGAGGGAGGCGCTCGCGGGCGCACCTGTCCCCGGCCTGCGACATCGCGTGATGCGCGCAGGGCCTGTGGTGGCAGGGGGTGGTGGGTGCTTGCGGCGGGGCGCCGCGTCGCTCAAGGGCTGAAGGTGTCAGGGGCTCAGGTGCGGGCCGCCTTGGGCCGGCGCACAGCGCGGACCTTGCCGCTGCCGCCGCCCCCGCAGTAGAAGAGGTCGGCACCGTCCGATTCGAGGCCGCTCACGCCCACGCCTGGAGGCATGTCGAGCTGCTGCAGCACGGCGCCGGTGGCGGGGTCGATGTGGCGCAGCGTGCTCTCGTCACCCTCCCAGGTGCCGTGCCACATCTCGCCGTCCACCCAGGTCACGCCGGTCACAAAGCGGTCGGACTCGATGGTGCGGCGGATGGCGCCGGTGGCGGGGTCGATCTGGTGGATCTTGCGGTCGCGGTACTGGCCCACCCACAGGCTGCCTTCGGCCCACGTGAGGCCCGAGTCGTTGCCGTTGCCGGGTGCAGGAATGGAGGCCACCACCCGGCCGGTGGCGGGGTCGATCTTGTCGATGCGCGCCTCGGTGATCTGGTACAGGTGCCTGCCGTCAAACGCAGTGCCGGCATCGCTGGCCACCGCCAGCGTGCGCCGGGTCTCGCCCGTGGTGGCATCGAAGGCCACCAGGTGCGCCCCCGTGGCCGCCCAGACATGCTGGCCGTCGTGGGTCACGCCGTGCACGCTGTCCGCGCCCGCAAAGGGGCCGTATTCGCGCACGATCTCGGCGGGTTGTGAAGGGTGGTGGCGGAGGGTGGCGGGTGTCGGGTCGGTGTGGGTGCACGCGGTCATGGTTGGCTCCTGTGGGGTGGCCCGGTGGGGGCTTGGCGTCCACTTTATGCAATCGGCAGCGCAGCAGGGAGTAACAAGATCGTCGTGAATCCGGACAGCGGCGGCGCCAGCCAGCGCTGCGCACGCGCGCGGCCGATGGAGCGCACACGGCCTTGTGCTTCCAGCTCGGCCAACGCGCGCTGCACGGTGCGCTGGCTGGCATCCGTGGCCAACGCGAGCGCCGAGGTAAACCAGGCCGCACCGTCCGACAGCAGAGCCAGCAGCGCCGCCTGCTCGCCATCGATGGGCGGCGCCAGCACCACCACGGGCCGTGCGTCCAAGGGCTGCAGCGCAAAGCCGCGCGCCGTGGCCTCGACGCGCGCCAGTGGCCGCAGAAGCGCGCGCAGGCGCCCTACCTCCACCCGCAGCCGCGCACGGTGGGTGTCGTCGGGGTGGCGGGTGCGAAAGGCCTGCGCAATCAACGCCTCGCGCTCGGCATCGCCGGGCCAGGCTTGCGCCAGCGCACACACCAGCGCGAACAGGATGGGCCGGCGTGCCAGCGGTTGCCACACGCCGGCGTCTGTGGTGGAGGGGCCACCGCCCACCCCCACGCAGCGCCGACATGCATCCACCACCAGCGCGCCCGATGCCAGCAGGTCTGCCACATCGGAAAGGCGCTGCGGCTGGTCCACCCCTGCCCCCACGCGCCGCGCTGCGGGCTGGTCCAGCACGGCGCGCGCCTGCGCCACCTCAGCCAGCAGGGCCGGTACATGGGCTTGCTCGGCGGCCTCCTGCGCACGGTCCAGCGCCGCACTGGCGGCGGCGATGTGCAGCGAGCGCAGTGCCAGCTCGGCCAGGGTCAGGTCGGCCATGGCCCGCAGGGCGGGGGGCAGGTCGCCCGCTGTGGGGGCGGTCGCCATGGCGTCCATGGCCGCTGCGGCTTCGTCCAGGCGACCGATGCGCAGCAGCCGCCGCGCCGCAATCAGCCGCGCCTGTGTGGCGTTGGCGGTATCACCGTGGGCTTGCAGCGTGTCGGCCGCCTCCAGCAGCGGGCGGGGTGACCCGCCCAGGTCGCGCATGGCCAACGCCACCTCGGCCTCGGCCACCACGCAGCGGGCGCGCGCCTGGGCTTCGTGGGTGCCAAAGGCGCGCGCAGCCTGCCGCAGCAGGTCGCGCGCACGGGGGTGTTCGCCCAGCTGCGCCATGGCAATGCCGCGCAAGGCCAGGGCGGGTGGGTCGTCGCGCAGGGCCACGCGCTTGAGGGCGCCCAGCGGGTCCCCGGCGGCCAGTGCGCGGGCGGATGCGGAGATCAGCGAATCCATGGCCGCAGACTACACCGCCAGAGGCCCCCACTCCCGTGGGCGATACTCGCCGCCTCGAACAGCCACCTCGAATCGCCATCGTGCGGCCACCCCTGCGACGGTTCTTGGCAAAAGGAAGCAGCAGTGAAACCAGTGACCGGCAGCGCAGACGCGGCCATTTTTGACGAGGCGTACTACCAGCGCTTTTACTTCGACAAGAAGACCAGCGTGGTGGACCCGGCGCACACCGAGCGCCTGGGCGCGTTTGTGTGCAGCTACCTGCAGTACCTGCGCGTGCCCGTGTGGCGGGTGCTGGATGTGGGCTGCGGCATTGGCCTGTGGCGCGATGTGATCGCACGGCATTTTCCGCAGGCGCAGTTCCACGGCGTGGAGTTCAGCGAATACCTGTGCCAGCGGTTTGGGTGGGAGCGCGGCTCGGTGGTGGACTACAAGGCCCGCACGCCGTATGACCTGGTGATCTGCCAGGGCGTGCTGCCCTACCTGAGCGAGGCGGACGTGCAAAAGGCCATGCGCAACCTGGCGCGCCTGAGCCGGGGCGCCCTGTATGTGGAGGCCGTCGCGCGCGAGGACTGGGAGCAGGATGTGGTGGACGAGCAAGTGACCGACCCGCGCATGTTCCGCCACCCCGCACAGCTGTACCGCCGCACGCTGGGCGAGGGCTTTACCGAGCTGGGTGGTGGCGTGTGGCTGAGCCCGCTGGCAGAGCTGCCGCTGTTTGCGCTGGAACGTGCGAGCGGCCGGTGACACAGCCCGCAGCCCCCTCGGCGACTGACGTGGCCACCACCGACACGCCGTCCGTCACACCACCTGTCCCACCGCATGCGGTGGCACGCCTGCGCGCCGAGCGCCTGGCCCGCAGTGCCAAGCCCTTTCTGGCCCGGGGCGGCCCCAAGGGCGAACGCTGTGCGGGCTGCCGCCTGGTGCCCAGCCACTGCATCTGCGCGCTGCGGCCCGTGCTGCCCACGCGCGCAGGCATGTGCCTGCTGATGGCGGACATCGAGCCCCTCAAGCCCAGCAACACCGGCTGGCTGATCGCCGATGTGGTGGCCGACACCTATGCGTTTGGCTGGGCGCGCACCGAAGTGCACCCCGACCTGCTGGCGCTGCTGGCCGACCCGCAGTGGCAGCCGTATGTGGTGTTCCCCGGCGAGTTCGTGGCGCCCGAGCGCGTGGTCACGCAGGTGGCCCAGGCCGAGGGCAAACGCCCGCTTTTCGTGCTGCTCGACGCCACCTGGCCCGAGGCGCGCAAGATGTTCCGCAAGAGCCCCTACCTCAACCACCTGCCCGTGCTGAGCCTGCAGCCCGAGCAGCTCTCGCGCTACCACCTGCGCCGATCCACCCGCATGGACCACTTCTGTACGTCCGAGGTCGGCGCGCTGTGCCTGGAACTGGCGGGCGAGCTGCAGGCCGCACAGGCGCTGGAGGCATACCTGGACGTGTTCACCCACCACTACCTGCAGGCCAAGCACCAGTTGCCGGTGGCTGCGGACGATGCCACGCACCTGCGGCTGCGCGGTGTGTGCAGCACGGGCTGAGCAAAACGCACTTTGGCACACGGTCCGCCGGGGGATTGCGCGACACGGGCAAAATGCACCGATGAAAGCTCCCCCCCGCCTGCAGTCCCTCATTGAGGAAGGCCTGATCGACACCGTGGTCCGGCAACTCATGAGCGGCAAGGAGGCCATGGTCTACGTGGTGCGCTGCGGTGACGAAACCCGCTGCGCCAAGATCTACAAAGAAGCGAACAACCGCAGCTTTCGCCAAGCCGTGGATTACACCGAGAACCGCAAGGTCAAGAACTCGCGCTCGGCCCGTGCCATGGCCAAAGGCAGCAAATTTGGCCGGCAAGAGCAAGAGGCCGCCTGGCAAAGCGCCGAGGTCGATGCGCTCTATCGCCTGGCCGCCGCCGGCGTGCGTGTGCCGCAGCCCTACAACTTTCACGACGGCGTGCTGCTGATGGAGCTGGTGACCGATGCCCACGGCGATGCGGCCCCGCGCCTGAACGATGTGAGCTTCACCCCCGAAGACGCGCGCACCCACCACGCCACGCTGGTGGCCGAGGTGGTGCGCATGCTGTGTGCGGGCGTGGTGCATGGGGACTTGTCGGAGTTCAACATCCTGCTGGCCCACCTGCCGGGCACAGAAGGTGAAGAGGTGGGCCACGACGGCCCCGTCATCATCGACCTGCCCCAGGCCGTGGACGCTGCGGGCAACAACCACGCCCAGCGCATGCTGCTGCGCGACGTGGCCAACCTGCGCGACTTCTTCGGCCAGTTTGCCCCCGAGCTGCGCACCACCCAATACGGCCCCGAAATCTGGAGCCTGTACCAGAGCGGGCTGCTGAGCAACGAGACGCCGCTCACCGGCATCTATGCGCCCACGCATGCCGATGTGGACATGCAGGCCGTGCTGCGCGAGATTGACGACGCGCGCGACGAAGATGCAGCGCGCAGGCTGCGCATGGCGGCGGGCTGACGTCTTCCCCATCCGCGCAGGGCTGTGGCACCATCGCAGCCTTTTTCTGAGCCGCTTGCCCGCCATGCTGTCCGTCCACATCCGTAACTTCCGCCCCGGCGACGAACCTGCATTGCGCGCAGTTTTCCATGCCTCGGTGCATGGGTTGGGTTGCAAGAACTACACCGCCGAACAACTCGCCGCCTGGGCTCCACTGCACCATGACGCCCCACAGTGGGCAGAGCGCATGCGTGCCAACCAGCCCTTCATCGCGCAGGCACAGGAAGGTGGAGCCATCGCCGGGTTTGCCGACCTGCAGGCCAACGGCTATATCGACATGTTCTTTGTGGCCCCGGCGTTCGCACGACAGGGCGTGGCCCGGGCGCTGATGGCGCACATTCACGCGCAAGCGGCGCAGCGCGGCATCACCCAGTTGCACGCACACGTCAGCCTGAGCGCCGAGTCCTTTTTTGCCGCCCAGGGCTTCGTGGTGGAAGCGCGCCAGCAGGTGGAGCGTGCGGGCGTGGTGCTGCACAACGCGCGCATGGCCAAGGCCTTGGCGGCCCGCCTGAGGGATCAGTCCTGATTTGATAGCTGGTTGCGCTTATCAATCAAGCGCCAGAGGTCAATTTGGCTTGAAATGAAACCACAGCGCTGTGCCCCTGCACCTGCGGGTGCCTTACAGTAGCCGCCCCGCACACACAAACCCACCCACATACCAGCCACAACGGCTGCCACCCCATGACCAAAGACCTGGCCCGACAGAACGAACTCAAACCCATGGCCCTGTGCGAGCCCTGCCAGGGCATTCAGCGCAACTGGCGCAAGGCGCCGGGCCATGCCGAGCTGGTGCAGCGCGGCAACCGCAAGGAAGACCGTGAGGACGGCACCGTCACCATCACCCGCTACGTGTGCGACCGCTGCGGCACCGCGTGGGAGTACGAGAACGACAAGAACAACCAGCGGGCGGGCTGGTCGGTCGTGGGGCGCTGAGCGCGGCGCAGGTCACACCGGTGGCGGCCGAGCCCCGCCACCGCCATCCCTCAGCCCACGTGTAAATGCAACTATTTTGATAGCACCCAAGGCATATAGCACTAGCGCTATCGCCCCAAAATCCACAAACTTCTGGTAACAACGCCTGCAGCAAGCCTTGGGCACCTTTTTGCTACCGCGGTGTCACAACGGTTTTGACGGAAAGCACCCATGCTGCATCGCCGACGATTCCTGACCCACGCCACCCGGGGCCTCGCTCTGGGCGGCGCGGTGCTGCTGGTGGCGCGGGGCGCGCTGGCACAGCCCAGCTACACCGTGCCCCTGGCCCAACTGCAGGCCATGGTGGACCCCAAGTTTCCGCGCAACGTGCCGGTACAAGGCCTGTTCAACCTGAGCGTGCAGGCGCCCCACCTGCGCCTGCTGCCCGAAGTGAACCGGCTGGGCGCAGCCATGGCGCTGGATGTGGCCGGCCCGGCGCTGCGGCGCAGCCACCAGGGCAGCCTGGAGGTGGAGTTTGCGCTGCGCTACGAGGCCAGCGACCGCACGCTGCGCGCCCACCAGATCCAGCTGGGGCGCATGGAGTTTCCCAGCCTGCGCCCGGCGGTGACCGAACTGCTCAATGCCTACGGCCCGCTGCTGGCCGAACAGTCGCTGCGCGAGGTCACTTTGCACCAACTGCGCCCGCAAGACACGGCGGTGTTTGACGGCCTGGGCCTGCAGCCAGGACCCATCACCGTGACGGCCAAGGGGCTGACCGTGGCGTTTATGAGCAAGACGCCCTGACGGGCAACAGGGCTCAGGCGGGCGATTTTTTCAAGTAAGGCGCCAGATACCGCCCCGTATGGCTGGCCGGGTTGGCCGCCAGCTCCTCGGGCGTGCCCACGCCCACCACGGTGCCGCCGCCGGCACCGCCCTCGGGCCCCATGTCGATGAGCCAGTCGGCGGTTTTGATCACGTCCAGGTTGTGCTCGATGATGACGATGGTGTTGCCCGCGTCGCGCAACTGGTGCAGCACCTTGAGCAGCAGGTCGATGTCGGCAAAGTGCAGGCCGGTGGTGGGCTCGTCCAGGATGTAGAGCGTGCGGCCGGTGTCGCGCTTGCTCAGCTCCTGCGCCAGCTTCACCCGCTGCGCCTCGCCGCCCGAGAGCGTGGTGGCGGCCTGGCCCAGGCGGATATAGCTCAAGCCCACATCCAGCAGCGTCTGCAGCTTGCGTGCGATGGTGGGCACGTCCTTGAAGTACGCCGCAGCGTCTTCCACCGTCAGTTCCAGGATCTGGGCGATGTTCTTGCCCTTCCACAGCACTTCCAGCGTCTCGCGGTTGTAGCGCTGGCCGTGGCAGATGTCGCAGGGCACGTACACGTCGGGCAGAAAGTGCATCTCCACCTTCACCACGCCGTCGCCCTGGCAGGCCTCGCAGCGGCCGCCGCCCGATGACTGCGACACGTTGAAGCTGAAGCGCCCCGGGCCGTAGCCGCGTTCCTTGGCGGTGTTGGTCTCGGCCATCAGCTCGCGGATGGGGGTAAACAGGCCCGTGTAGGTCGCCGGGTTGCTGCGCGGCGTGCGGCCAATGGGGCTCTGGTCGACGTTGATGACCTTGTCGAAATACTCGATGCCCACGATCTCTTCGTGCTCGGCCGGCTCTTCGTGCGCACGGTGCACCTGCCGCGCCACGGCGGCATAGAGCGTGTCGTTGACCAAAGTGCTTTTGCCCGAGCCCGACACGCCCGTCACGCAGGTGAGCAGCCCCACCGGGAAGTCCACCGTCACGCCCTTCAAATTGTTGCCCGTGGCACCCACCACCCGCAGCGCCTGCACGGCGCCCTGGCGCGCATGGTGCTCGGCCATGCGCTCGGCGCGGCGCTTGCTCGCCTCGGTCTGCGGAAAGCGCGATTTGGCTTTGGCCTCCACCACGGGCGCAGGCTGGTCCAGCACCGGCAACCAAGGCGTGCGGCGCTGGGGCACGGCAATGGTGCGCGTGCCCGACAGGTACTGGCCCGTGAGCGACTGCGCATTGGCGCGCACTTCGTCGTACGAGCCCTGCGCCATCACCCGCCCGCCGTGCACGCCCGCGCCGGGGCCCATGTCGATCACATGGTCGGCGGCGCGCATCATGTCTTCGTCGTGTTCGACCACGATCACGCTGTTGCCGATGTCGCGCAGGTGCTGCAGCGTGGCAATCAACCGGTCGTTGTCGCGCTGGTGCAGGCCGATGCTGGGCTCGTCGAGCACATACATCACGCCCGTCAGGCCCGATCCAATTTGGGAGGCCAGGCGAATGCGCTGCGCCTCGCCCCCGGAGAGGGTCTCGGCGCTGCGGTCCAGGCTCAGGTAGCTCAGGCCCACGTCGTTCAGGAACTGCAGGCGCGTGGCGATCTCGCGCACCACCTTGTCGGCGATCTCGGCCTTGGCGCCGGTGAGCTGCAGGGCGCTGAACCACGCGTGCGCGTCGCTCAGCGTGGCGTGGCTCACTTCGTAGATGGCACGGGCCTGTGTGCCTTCGCCCACCTTCACATGGCGGGCCTCGCGGCGCAGGCGAACGCCGTGGCATTCGGGGCAGGGCTGGGTGCTGCGAAAGCGTGCCAGGTCTTCGCGCACCACCACCGAATCCGTCTCGCGGTAGCGGCGCGCCATGTTGGGCAGGATGCCTTCAAACGGGTGCTTTTTGGTGTGCACCTTGCCCTTGGAGGCCCCGCTGTCCATTATGTAGCTGAAGGCGATTTCTTCATCGCCCGAGCCGTGCAGGATGGCGTGCTGCACCGGCGCGGGCAGTGACTCAAACGGCGCCTCGATATCGAAGGTGTAGTGCCGCGCCAGGCTCTCCAGCATCGCAAAGTAGTAGCCATTGCGCCGGTCCCAGCCCTTGATGGCCCCGCTGGCCAAGCTGAGGGACGGGAAGGCCACCACACGCGCCGGGTCGAACACCTCGCGCTGGCCAATGCCGTCGCACGCCGGGCAGGCGCCCATCGGCGAGTTGAACGAGAACAGGCGCGGCTCCAGCTCGGCCAGCGAGTAGCTGCACACCGGACACGCAAACTTGCTGCTGAACAGGTGCTCCTGGCCCGTGTCCATCTCCAGCGCCAGCACGCGGCCATTGCCCTCGTTGCCGCCCACGCGCAGGGCCGCCTCAATGCTCTCGGCCAGGCGCTGCTGCAGGTCAGCGCGCACCTTCACCCGGTCGATCACCACGTCAATGTCGTGCTTCTCGGTCTTCTTGAGCGGCGGCAGGTTCTCGTGCTCGTAGATCTGCCCATCCACGCGAAAGCGGATGTAGCCCAGCGCCTGCATCTGCGCAAACAGCTCGGTGAACTCGCCCTTTTTCTCGCGCGCCACGGGCGCGAGGATCATCAGCTTGGTGTCCTCAGGCAGCGCCAGCACGGCGTCCACCATCTGGCTCACCGTCTGCGCGGCCAGCGGCAGACCGTGGTCAGGGCAGAACGGCGTGCCAGCGCGGGCATACAGCAGGCGCAGGTAGTCGTGGATCTCGGTCACCGTGCCCACAGTGGAGCGCGGGTTGTGGCTGGTCGCCTTCTGCTCAATGCTGATGGCGGGCGACAGGCCTTCGATCAGGTCCACATCCGGCTTGTCCAGCCGCCCCAGAAACTGCCGAGCATAGGCAGACAGGCTCTCCACATAGCGCCGCTGGCCCTCGGCATACAGCGTGTCGAACGCCAGACTGGACTTGCCCGAGCCCGACAGCCCGGTGATCACCACCAGCTGATTGCGCGGTATGTCCAGGTCGATGTTCTTGAGGTTGTGCGTGCGCGCCCCCCGGATGCTGATGCGCTGCTCGCGCAGGGCGCGGGCGAGGTAGAGGCCGCTGTCGGCGGCTTGGGCATCAATGGGGGAGTGAGAGTCTGTCACGGAATGAAGTAAACAGCAGGGAAACCGACCATGATAGGTCAACCCCTACAGCTTTGCTCACCAAAGCCTGCGTGAAACCGTCTGTGCCGCCACCCCATTACCATTACATGCCCAGTATCTTCGCCAGCGCCAAAATGCCCCATCTGACCAGCCCCCACACCCCTCATCTCCATTCACAGGTGCTCACAGTGAGTCGCGCGGAACGGGAGCAACTAGGCGGTCATGCGGGCCGGGTCGTGTGGCTCACCGGACTATCGGGTGCCGGAAAATCGACCATCGCGAATGCGCTGGAGCTAGAACTCCATCACCAGGGCAAGCGCACCTACATCCTTGACGGAGACAATATCCGTCAAGGGTTGAATCAGGATCTGGGGTTCTCCGACGCCGACCGGGCAGAGAATATCCGGCGCATTGCTCATGTAGCCCGCCTGTTTGTCGAAGCTGGCGTGATTGTGGTGGTGGCGTTTATTTCACCCTTCCGCGCTGAGCGCGAGACCGCCCGGGCTTTGTTTTCGCCAGGGGACTTTCTTGAGATATTCGTGGACGTACCCTTGGCTGTTGCCGAGGAGCGCGATCCAAAGGGCCTGTACCGCAAAGCGCGGGCGGGGCAACTTCGCCAGTTCACGGGCATTGATTCGCCCTATGAACCCCCGCTGGCGCCAGAGCTTGTGCTGGCAACAGCGCAGATCACGCCGCAGGAATGTGTGCAAAAAATCTGCCGTCTGCTGTGACTATTTGAGTTGACAACGCCTGTCCGCCCTGCCTTGGCGAGATGGCTTGGTGCCCAGGTCGCATCCAGGTTTCTGCGCCATGGGCGAAAATCCCCGCTTTATCTGCCCTACAGGGCACCACCGTGCCGGAATCTCCTTCTTCATTACGGGGCGCTGCCCTGCCCCCCTTGTCGTCACCTTCATTTGGCACCGCAATGACCGCGCTGGAGCGTCGCTCCAGCGTAAGCCTGGCCCTCATTTTTGCGCTACGCATGCTGGGCCTGTTCCTGGTGCTGCCCGTGTTTGCCCTGGAGGCACGCAAGTACCCCGGTGGCGACGACCCTGCACTGGTGGGTCTGGCCATGGGTATCTACGGCCTGACGCAGGCAGTCCTGCAGCTGCCGCTGGGCATCGCTTCCGACCGCTTCGGGCGCAAGCGGGTGATCGTGCTCGGCCTGCTCGTCTTCGCAGGCGGCAGTCTGATGGCTGCGCTGGCGGATTCTCTGACCGGACTGCTGCTGGGCCGGGCGCTGCAGGGCGCAGGGGCTGTGTCGGCAGCCGTGACCGCGCTGCTGGCCGACCAGACACGCGACAGCGTGCGCACCAAGGCGATGGCGCTGGTGGGCGGCAGCATCGGGCTGATGTTTGCTGTGGCGCTGGTGGCGGCACCGATGTTGGCTGCCCATATCGGCCTGGCGGGGCTGTTTGGCCTGACCTGTGCGCTGGCTCTGGCCGGTGTGGCCGTGGTGGTGTGGTGGGTGCCGCCAGAGCCTGCGCTGCATCGGAACGCCCCCCGGGGCCGCCTGGCCGATGTGTGGGGACACCCTGACCTGCTGCGCCTGAACCTCGGCGTGTTTGTGCTGCACACCGTACAGCTGTCCATGTGGGTGGCCGTGCCCGCGATGCTGGTACAGGCAGGACTCACCAAAGACCACCACTGGCAGGTGTACCTGCCTGCCGTGGTGCTGTCGTTTGCCGCCATGGGCGGGCTGTTTGCGCTGGAGCGTGCGGGCCGACTGCGCGCAGCCCTGCTCGGAGCCATTGCCCTGGTGCTGGTGGTGCAGGCGGGGCTGGGCCTGCTGGCGGCCAGCGGTGTGCCTGCCACGCTGTGGGTGCTGGGGCCTTTGCTGTTCGTCTTTTTCTGCGGATTCAATGCGCTGGAGGCCAGCCAGCCCAGCCTGGTGTCGCGCATGGCGCCAGCCCAGCTACGCGGCGCCGCGCTGGGCAGCTACAACACCCTGCAGTCTCTGGGCCTGTTTGCGGGCGGTGCGATGGGTGGCGCGCTGGTGAAATGGGCTGGGGCTCCAGGCCTGTTTGCCGTGACCACGGCGCTCACGGCTCTGTGGCTGGTGCTGACCTGGCCGCTGCGGCCCGTGGGGCGTGGCGGGCACTGAACCGCCAAGCCGTGCCACGCCGTCAGGGCTTCCATTGCCCCCCGGTTGCGGCACAATGGAGCGTTTGGCGCCTGGAATCTCTCTCCAAATCCGGCGCTTTTATCCCTTAAAGGCAAAGACAGCACCATGGCATCCGTAAACAAAGTCATCATCGTCGGCAACCTGGGCCGCGACCCTGAAATGCGCACCTTCCCCAGTGGCGATCAGGTGGCCAACGTGACGATTGCCACCACCGACAAGTGGAAAGACAAGCAGTCTGGCGAAATGAAGGAAGCCACCGAATGGCACCGCGTGGTCTTCAACGGCCGCCTCGCCGAAATCGCCGGCCAGTACCTGCGCAAAGGCTCGCAGGTGTATGTAGAGGGCAGCCTGCGCACCCGCAAGTGGACCGACCAGAGCGGCGTTGAAAAGTACAGCACCGAAATCCGCGCCGACCAGATGCAGATGCTGGGCAGCCGCCAGGGCATGGGCGGTGGCGGACAGGGCGGCGGACAGCAAGGCGGTGGATACGACGACGGTTACGGTGGCGACCAGGGTGGCTACGACCAGGCCCCGCGCCGTGCAGCGCCAGCGCCGCGCCCCATGGCCGCCCCCGCACAGCGCCCTGCACCCGCTCCTGTGGCACAGGCACCGCGCGCGGCCTCCGGATTTGACGACATGGACGACGACATTCCGTTCTGACAGCTTCTGGCACCGGACTCAGTCCCCAGCCCGCACCCGCAAGGTGTGGGCTTTTTTTTGCCTGTGCGCAAGGCATGCCCAACCCCACGGAAAACGTCGCCTGTGGGCGTCAAAACGTAGCAACTCGCAACAGGAGGTGCTGGAGCCCACCCGACTCACAAGCGCCAGCGCGGCCATGGAGCGATGGCTTTTACAACGGCGCTCACGGGCGCCGCTTCTCAGTTTTGTCCAGTTCGGCACCACCGCGACAAACCAACAATTCCTTACATTCGATACGGAAATATCAAAGATCATCGCGGTCTGGCTCGCCAAAGAGGTGCAAAACCCGGCGGCCAGCAGTTACCAAAATCAATATTCCAAACTGAAAAGAGAGAGGGTTGTGATGCCAGGGTTCGTCCGAAAGATTTTGATATTTGTCACTGGCTACGCGTGGCTCCTGCTGCTGGCGGGCCCGGGGCTCATCGGGCTGTCGGTGTACAGCGGCTGGAAGGCGGAAGACGGCCACGCCTACGTGGCGCGCGAAAGCCTGCAGACCGTGTCCGGTACCGTGACGCAGGCCTCTGAAGTCACCGTCAAGCGCAAGCGTCGTACGACCAAGAAGTACTACGAAATCACGGTCCAGCCCGACACCGCTGGTGCCGAGGCGCGCAAGCTGCGCATCGACCACAGCACACCGCAGCAGCTGGTGGGCAACCTGATCGACGAAAAAGTCACCGCCTTGGTCGATGGCAACGACAGCGACCTGGTCTATGAAGTCTCGGCAGACGGCGCGACCGTCATCAGCTACGACACCACCAAACAGCGGCTGCAGGCCGAAGCCGCCTCTTCCGCGCAGTCCTTCAGCGGTGCAGGCACCTGGATCTTTGCCATTTTGCTCACGCTGGTGGGAGCGGCAGGCGTGTGGTCCAACCGCAAGCTGCGCGCCGCCGACGAAGCACACCAGCTGGCCGCCGCCTGACGGCCATACCCCATAAAAAGAGAGAGGGAGGGAGGGGCAGCGCCCGGGGCGCGCTCCTCCCATCGTTTGCGCCAACCTGCGCGCTCACTACGGAGGACCACACCATGAACCCCAACGCACTTTCGCCACAAACCCCTGCGGGCGCTCCGATGGAGCGGCGCGATTTCATCGTCTCCACCTACAAGCACCTGGGCGTGGCCATTCTGGCCTTTGTCGTGCTGTCGGCGGTGCTGATGGTGAGCGGACTTTCCACCGCCGCGGCCAAGATGCTCATGGCCAGCGGTAGCAAATTCCTGTGGCTGGGGGTCATGGGCGCTTTCATGCTCGTGGGCTGGCTGGCATCGCACCTGGCCGACAACTCGGACAACCCTCAGACACAGCTGATGGGCCTGGGCCTCTACGTGCTGGCGGAAGGGCTCATCTTTGCCCCGATGTTCGGCATTGCCCAGCTTTTGGTGCCCGGCGCCATCGGCGCTGCCGCCTTCATCACGCTGCTGCTGGTGGCGGCGCTCACCTGGACGGCGTTCAGCAGCAAGACCGACTTTTCGTTCCTGGGCGGCATCCTGAAGGTGGCGGGCCTGGTGGCACTGGGCACCATCATCGCGGGCGCCATCTTCGGCTTCAAGCTGGGCATCTGGTTCTCAGGGCTCATGGTGCTGTTTGCGGGCGCCTGTGTGCTGTACGACACCTCGCGCATCATCCACGACTACCCTGCAGACCGCCCCGCCGGCGCAGCGCTGCACCTGTTCGCATCGATTGCGCTCATGCTCTGGTACGTGCTGCGCATCCTGATCAGCCTGGCCACGAACGACGACTGACACGCCAGGGCACCGCCCCACAAAAAAGCCGGAGCGATCACCGCCCCGGCTTTTTTGCATCTGGAAAGAGAGTTTCAAGACAAATCAGGCGCAAGCGCTAGATTCCATTGCCCTGACAGCTATTAATTTTGAAGCATCAACGGGCCATGGCTGGCTGCACCGCCGGCGCATGGCCGATGGGCTGCGGCAGCCCCTCCACGGCAGCAATCACGCCACCGCCCAGGCAGACATCACCGTCGTACAGCACCGCGCTCTGCCCGGGCGTCACGGCCCATTGGGCGTCCGGAAACTGCAGCGCAAAGCCATCGGGCACGGTCTCCAGCGCGCACGCTGCGTCCTGCTGGCGGTAGCGCGTCTTGGCAGCGTAGGCGCCGAGCGCCGGAGCCTGCCCAGCGCACCAGCTCACGTCCTGCGCCACCAGGCGGTGCGACAACAGCCAGGGGTGGTCGTGACCTTGCACCACCCGCAGCGTGTTTTTCTCCAGGTCCTTGCGGGCCACGAACCAGGGCTCGTGCGCACCGCCACCGCGCTGGGCGCCTTTTTCCTTCACGCCCCCAATGCCCAGGCCCTGGCGCTGGCCCAGCGTGTAGAAACTCAGACCCACATGCTGGCCCAACTTGCGTCCCCGGTCGTCCAGAATGGGCCCGGGCGCATGGCTGATGTAGCGGTTCAGAAACTCGCGGAAGGGCCGCTCACCGATGAAGCAGATGCCGGTGGAATCCTTCTTCTTGGCGTTCGGCAGACCGATCTCCTCGGCGATGCGGCGCACTTCGGTCTTGTGCAGCTCACCCACGGGGAAAAGGGTCTTGGACAGCTGCGCCTGGTTCAGGCGGTGCAGAAAGTAGCTCTGGTCCTTGCTCGGGTCCAGGCCCTTGAGCAATTCATGCAGGCCCGTGGCCGGGTTGTGTCGCACGCGGGCATAGTGGCCGGTGGCGATCTTCTCCGCACCCAGGCGCATCGCGTGGTCCAGGAAGGCCTTGAACTTGATCTCGGCGTTGCACAGCACATCGGGGTTGGGTGTGCGGCCGGCCTGGTACTCGCGCAGGAACTCGGCAAACACCCGGTCTTTGTAGTCGGCCGCGAAGTTCACATGCTCGATCTCGATGCCGATCACATCGGCCACAGCGGCGGCATCCACGAAGTCGATGTTGGACGAGCAGTACTCGCTGTCGTCATCGTCTTCCCAGTTTTTCATGAAGATGCCGACCACCTCATGGCCCTGCTTTTTGAGCAGGTAGGCGGTCACGGCCGAGTCCACGCCGCCGGAAAGGCCGACGACAACGCGCTGTTTGGTAGGGGAAGTCATTGCCCCGATTGTATTTTTGATGCCGCCGGGGCACTGCGCGGGCGCGCAGAACGCGTAGCCACGAGCAGGTCATACAGCTGCTGCGCGGCAGGCGACAGGGTTTTGCCCCGGCGCTTGATCAGCCCCATCTGCCGCGTGACGATGGGCTCCACCAGCGGAATGCTGACCAGCGTGGGGTGGTCCTTGCCCGGCATGGCCAGGCTGGGCACGGCCGCCACGCCCAGGCCCGCCTCCACCAGGCCGAGCAGCGTGGTCACGTGCTTGGCCTCGTACAGGCACTGGGGCCGGTCGGGCACGTTGGCCAGCGCCAGGTCCATCAGCAGGCGGTTGCCCGAGGTCTTGCCCACCGACATGAAGTCGTGCTGGCCCAGCTCGGCCCAGGTCACCTTCTTGCGGCGCGCCAGCACATGGTCGCGCCGGCAGGCGGCCACAAAACGCTCGGCCAGCACGGGTTTGAACTCGATCTCGGCCTCCTGGCTGCCGATGAAGTTCAGGCCGAAGTCCGCATCGCCCTGCGCCACGGCCACCAGCACCTCGTTGGCGCTGGCGTCGTGCACCTTGACGCGGATCTTCGGAAACCGCTCGTGGTAGCGCTTGACCACCTGAGGCAGGAAGTAATACACGGCCGACGGCACGCAGGCAATCGTGACCTCGCCCATGCGCCGCGCGGCCACATCGCCCAGGCCCATGAGCATGCCGTCCAGGTCATCCAGCCACACGCGGGTCTTGCGCGCAAAGTCGCGACCTACGGCCGTGAGCGTGACGCGGCGCGTGGTGCGGTCGAGCAGGCGCACACCCAGGGCTTCTTCGAGCTTGTCGATGCGGCGGCTGAAAGCGGGCTGCGACAGGTGGATGGCCTCGGCGGCCGCACGAAAGCTCTGCAGCTCGGCCACGGCCGCAAAGGCCTGGATGTCGGCAAGGTCGAATTTGTTGTTCATCGCGGCGTCCTTCCAGTGCGCTTCGGGGTGTTTTCAGCGTTGCAAGCCGTGCATCAAACGATCAGAACATTGCAATTCACGGCCGTGATTGGAGCATGTACAAGCCGCGTTAGCCTATTGCACAGCATGCATCAATCGTTGCCAACAATGCAATTCACAGATCATCGAAGGCGTCGCACCATGCCGACCCATGAGCACCAACATTCCTTGCGTTCTGATGCGTGGCGGCACTTCCCGGGGGCCGTTCTTCCTGGCCGACTGGCTGCCGCGCGACCCCGAAGCCCGCGACCGCACGCTGATTGCGGCCCTGGGATCGCCCCATGAGCTGCAGATCGACGGCCTGGGCGGCGGCAACTCGCTGACCAGCAAGGTCGCCATCGTCTCGCGCTCCACGCAGCCCGACTGCGATGTGGACTACCTGTTTGCCCAGGTCAGCGTGCAGGAGGCCCGCGTGGACACACGCCCCAACTGCGGCAACATGCTGGCCGGTGTGGGGCCCTTTGCCATCGAGCAGGGGCTGGTCCCAGCAGACCGCGAAGGCCAGACCACCACCGTGCGGGTCTACAACGTCAACACCCGCTCCCGCATCGACGTGCAGGTGTGCACGGCGGGCGGCCAGGTGCACTACGACGGCGATGTGCGCATCGACGGCGTGCAGGGCACGGCAGCCCCCGTGCTGATGAACTTCCTGGACGCCTGGGGCGCCGTCACCGGGCAGATCTTTCCCACCGGCCAGCGCATCGACACCATCCAGGGCCTGCAGGTCACCTGCATCGACGCGGCGCAGGTAATGGTGCTATTGCGCGCCGCCGACCTGGGCCTGCGCGGCGACGAGACACCTTCCGAGCTGGACGCCAACACCGCCTTGCTCACCCGCATCGAGGCCCTGCGCCTCGAAGCAGGCCAGCGCATGGGCATGGGCGATGTGACACACAGCGTGCTGCCCAAGCCGGTGATCGTGTCGCCGGGCACATCACCAGGCAGCGTGGTGTCGCGCTACTTCACCCCCCACCAGTGCCACCGCTCGCATGCCGTGACGGGCGCAATTGGCGTGGCGGCGGCCTCGGTACTGCCGGGCACCGTGGCCACCGACGAACGGCATGCACCCGCCGCCGGGCTGCGCCGCGTGGAAGTGCAGCACCCGGCAGGCCGCATCCAGGTGGAGGTGGAGCTCAGCGAGGTGGATGGCCAGTTCAAGCTGGTGCAGGCCGCGCTGGTACGCACCGCCCGAAAGATTCTGGAAGGCACGCTGTTCGTGCCCGAAAGCGCCCCCGCGCACTGAGCGCTCTTCAGGGCGCCGCTTGCGCAGCGCCCTTCCAACGATTCCAACCATTACGACAGGAGACAAACCATGACCCGTTCCATTCACTCCACCACGCGCCGCACGGCGCTGGCCACGGCTGCGCTGGCGCTTGCGTCCAGCGCCTTCTGGGCCGCCGGTCCCGCCCACGCGGCCTATCCCGACAAGCCCATCACGCTGGTCGTGCCCACCGCCGCCGGGGGCGGCAACGACGGCATGGCACGCGTGGTGGCCATCAAGCTCTCCACCCTGCTGGGCCAGCAGGTCATCGTGGAGAACAAGGCGGGGGCCAATGGCGCCATTGCGGCCGAATACGTGGCCCGTGCGGCACCCGACGGGCACACCATCTTGTTCGGCTACATCGGCACCCACGGCATGAGCCCCGCGCTGCAGAAGCTGCGCTACGACCCCATCACGCAGTTCGAGCCCATCGGTATGGTGAGCTATTCGCCCACGCTGATGGTGGTGAATCCCAAGGTGCCCGCCAAGACCGTGAGCGAGCTGGTGGCGCTGAGCAAGGCCAAGCCCCACGACTTCAACTACGCATCGGCCGGCAACGGCACGGCCCCACACTTCTCGGCGGAAATCTTCAAGCTCGAAAGTGGCGCCCAGATGGCCCATGTGCCCTACCGGGGCGCAGCACCCGCCATGAACGACACCATGGCCGGGCAGACGCAGGTGATGTTTCCCAGCCTGTTCTCAGCCTACCCGCACGTGAAGGGCGGCAAGCTGCGCGCCCTGGCGCTGGCCGGGCCCAAGCGCTCGTCGCTGCTGCCCGATGTGCCCACGCTGGAGGAGGCAGGCATCAAGGGTGTGGAGATCACCCAGTGGTACGCCCTGTTCGCGCCCGGCAAGACGCCCCGCCCGGTGATCGACCTGCTCAACAAGACCTTGAACACCGCACTGGCCGACAAGGACGTGGTGCGCCGCATCGAGGAGCAAGGCGCGGTGGTGGACACCAGCACGCCCGAGCAACTGGCCCTGACGGTGAAGCAGGAACTCGCCAAGTGGAAGGGTGTGGTGGTCAAGGCCCAGCTCACACCCGATTGAGCCCCTGCGAAGAAGGCTCTGGGAAATAGAGGGAGAGGGGCGCCACCGCCCCTCAGCGGCACACATGCCCGCATTTCAACAAGAGGAGACAACCATGAAAACGAAGATGGCAGCGGCATGCGCTGCATTGGTCGGCCACTGCGCGATGGCACAAGGCACTGATGTGACGCTGTACGGCGTGGTGGACCTGGGCCTGCGCAACGGCAGCGGCCTCACCGCATCCAACGCGCCCACGGCCGGCTCCAGTCGCAGCCTGGGCAGTGGCATCCACACCACCAGCCGATGGGGCCTGCGGGGCAGTGAAGACCTGGGCGGCGGCGCCAAGGCACTGTTCAACCTGGAGAGCGGCCTCAACGCCGACACGGGTGCCCCGGCCAACGCCACCAAATACTTCGACCGCGCATCCTGGGTGGGCCTGCAGGGCAGCTGGGGCACGCTGGCCCTGGGCCGCCAGACCACGACGCTGGCCGATGCCATCTCGCCCGTGGATCCGCTGGCCATGCGCTTTGCCAGCTTCAACCCCAACATCGGCGTGACGGCGCTGAGCCAGCATGGACTGGGCATCGAGTACGGCAGCGCAGGCGCCAATTCGGGCTCGTACCGGCTGGACAATTCACTGAAGTACACGGGCCGTTTCGGCGGCTTCACCGCACGTGCCATGTGGGGCATTGGCGAAGTCGCATCGCAGGCCTCGGCTCTGTCGTCACGCGGTGTGGGACTGGCGTGGGCTGCGGACGGCTTGGTGGTGTCCAGCGCTTATCAGAGCTTCAACGACACCAACAAGCGATCACTCGACGGCACCACCGTGGGCGCCGCGTACCAATGGGGCAGCGTGCGCCTGGCTGCCAACGCCGGCCGCAACAAGGCCGAGACAGCTGCAGGCCGCTTCACCGTGCAGCGCGTGTTGTCCGCCGGCGGCACCTGGGCGGCCACGCCGTGGGTGGACCTGACAGCGGCCTACTACAAGGTGGACCGCTCGCGCACCGCCGCCGCCGACGATGGCTACGGCCGCCTGGTGGCGTTTGCCGAATACAAGCTCTCGCGCCGCACCAAGGTGTATGCCGAGCTGGACAACACCCGCTGGCGCAACGGCTTCCAGGGTGCGGCGAACAAGGCCACGGCCACCGGCATCTCGGCCGGTGTGGTGCACACGTTCTGAGCCCTGTAGGCCGATACGGCGGGCGCTGGGCACAGGTCTCTCGGAGGCTTGTGCCCCGAAGCCCCCGGTGGCGCGGAGCACACCCGCCGCAGGGGGCGGGAAGGGAGACTCTGTCGACCCGCTATCGCACCACCATGGACGTGAAGGGCCACACATAAGCCTGCAGGCTCACCAACAGCCCCACCAGGCAGGCCAGCGCTATCGAGTGGAAGAAGACGAAGCGCAGGATGTCCCCTTCATGGTTGAACCAGCGGGTGGCGGTAGAGGCCACAACAATCGACTGCGCATCGATCATCTTGCCCATCACGCCGCCCGAGCTGTTGGCGGCGCCCATGAGGTTGGGCGAAAGGCCCAGCTGTTCGGCCGCCACCTTCTGCATGCCCCCGAACAGCACGTTGGAGGCCGTGTCCGAGCCGGTCAGCGCCACACCCAGCCACCCCATGAGGGTGCCAAAGAAGGGGTACAGCACACCGGTGTTGGCAAACGCCAGACCCAGGGTGGTGTCCGTGCCCGAGTAGCGGGTGAGCGTGCCCAGTGCCAGCATGAGCACGATGGTCAGCAGCGAATAGCGCACCAGCCAGACGGTGCGGAAGAACGTACCAACGATAGCGACGGGGCTGTAGCGCATGAGCAGGGCGCTGACCAGCGCAGACAGCAAGATGCCCGTGCCGGTGGCCGACAGCAGGTTCAGCGTGTAGACCGCGCCTTCCTTGGTGGGCTTGGGCACCACAGGCGGCATCTTCTCGATGAGGTTGTGCAGCCCGTCCATTGGGAAGGCTGGCGAGAAAATGCCATTGAGCCATGCCTTGACCGATGGCAGCCCCCAGACAAACACACACACCGACAGGATCACCCAGGGCATCCAGGCATTGATCAGCTGGGCGCGTGAATAGCGCACCGGGGCCTGGGCGGGCTTGGTTTCGCCGGCACTGGGGTCGTGGCCGCGCATCGAAGGCGAGGTCCAGATCTTCTTGGGCTGCCACACGCGCAGGAACGCGATCAGACTCGCCATGGAGATGATGGCTGCAATGATGTCCACCAGCTCAGGGCCGATGTAGTTGGAGACCAGGAACTGCGGAATGGCAAACGACACACCGGCCACCAGAATGGCAGGCCAGATCTCCCACATGGCCTTGCGCCCGGCAAACGCCCAGATCAGCCAGAACGGCACCAGCACCGAGAAGAAGGGCAGCTGGCGGCCGATCATGGCCGTCACCTCCATCAGGTCGTAGCCGTGCACCTTGGCCAGCGTGATCACTGGCGTGCCCAGTGCACCAAACGCCACGGGGGCGGTATTGGCGATCAACGACAGCCCCGAGGCAGCGAGTGGCGAGAACCCCAGCCCGATCAGGATCGCGGCAGTGACTGCCACGGGCGTGCCAAAACCGGCGGCCCCTTCAAAGAATGCGCCAAAGCAAAATGCGATCAGCAGCAGCTGGATGCGGCGGTCTTCCGTGATGTTGGACAGCGAGTCCTGCAGCACCTTGAAGCTACCGTTCTGCTCAGTCAGCTGGTGCAGGAAAATGATGTTCAGCACGATCCAGCCGATTGGCAGCAGCCCCACAAAACCGCCATACAAGGCAGCGCGACCCGCCATCTCGGCGGGCATGCCATAAGCGAATATGGCCACCACCAGCGCTGCGATGAGCCCCATGCCGGCAGCGATGTGGGCCTTGATGTGAAAGAACCCCAGGGCGGCCAGCATGATGATCACCGGGATCGCGGCCAGCGCGGTGGACGCAACCATATTGCCCGCCGGGTTGTAGATTTGTTGCCAGATCATGGCCTGTCTCCGTTCGGAAAGGGTTGAAGTGAAAAAATGCTGGCGCAGCAGTCGCCGGTGCCAGGTTCGCCAGCGGATTCTTCGGGAAAGCGCCTGTGTCTCTCTTGAAATGCGATCCACCGGCGGTGTAATTAATTTCAAGTCCCCAGCCTCCCTAGGGAATTGACGGGTCACCGGGGCTCGGACTGCGCGTTTACCCGGAGCAACGGCGTCAGCCTGTTGCAAGTGGCGCGTTGCGCGCTCCGCACGCAGTCGCCAACAAGTCAGGGCGGCGCGGCAGCACCGGTGTATTCGCGCCCCCGGGAGGGGCAATAGACGCTCCGGGGTACAGTTCCGCATGGCAAAAAGGGCGCTATGGAACTGAGACAACTGCGCTATTTCGTGCGCGTGGTGGAGCAAGGCTCCATGAGCCGCGCCGCGCTGGACCTCGACGTGGTGCAGTCCGCACTCAGCCAGCAGATCACGCGGCTGGAGAGCGAGCTGTCCACGCGCCTGCTGCAGCGCACGCCGCGCGGCGTGACCCCCACCGAGGCAGGGCTGGCGTTCTTTCGCGAGGCGCAGCTCACCCTGCGCCATGCCGACCAGGCTGTGCGCGCGGCGCAGCAGGCGCGGCTGTCGGGCACCGTCACCGTGGGCCTGGCGCCCACCACGTCGGGCGTGCTGGGCCTGCCGCTGATGCAGGCCATGCGCACGCGCTACCCCGACGTGCGGCTGCACATGGTGGAGAGCATGTCGGGCCACCTCACAGCCATGCTGCATGCGCGCGAGCTGGACCTGGCCGTGCTGTTCGACACCCGCCTGCACCAGGCGCAGCAGGCCACCGGCACGCGCCGCTGGGACATGGCGCCGCTGCTGGAGGAAGACCTGTTCCTCATCTGTGCCCGCAGCGGTCCCGGCAACCCCTGTGGCCGGCAGCTGCCGGAAACCATCACCGTCGCCGAGCTGGGGCAAGAGCCGCTGATCCTGCCCACCGGCCCACACGGCCTGCGCAGCACCCTGGACACGGCCTTTGCCCGCGACCGCGTGGTGCCGCATGTGGTGCTGGAGGTGGACTCGCTCGCCATGGTGATGGCCGCCGTGGATGCAGGTCTGGGCTCAACCGTGCAGCCCTGGGCCGCCATGGGCCGCTACCCCGATGCGGCCGAGCGCTTTCAGTGCGCACGCCTCACCGACGCGCCCGCGCGCCGCGTCAACCTGCTGTGCAGCCTGCCCGACGAGGAGCTCTCGCCCGCTGCACTGGCCGCGCGGGTGGTGCTGGCGGACTGCGTGCGCGAACTGGTGACGACTGGCCAGTGGTTCGGTACGACGTGGATCGGCGAACAAGGCACCAGCACCAACGCCTGAGCGGCCACCCCGCAGCCATCACGATCCGTGATACCCCCATGACCTGAACCCGCTGCACGGCGGGCCTGCGTCTCCCTACAGTCGCCATCACCCCGATGAACGACACGGCGACCACGCCAGGAGACACCCCATGGGCCCCACACCCCCTTCTTCTTTCCCCCGCTCGCAGCACACCGCCGGGAGCCACCAGCCATGAGCGGCGATGCTGTGGTCGATGTGCTGGTCATCGGTGGCGGCAACGCTGCACTGTGCGCCGCCCTGATGGCGCGCGAGGCCGGCGCCAGCGTGCTGTTGCTGGAATCCGCCCCGCGCGCCTGGCGCGGCGGCAACTCGGCCCACACGCGCAACCTGCGCTGCATGCACGATGCGCCGCAGGATGTGCTGGTCGATGCCTACCCCGAGGAAGAGTTCTGGCAAGACCTGCTCAAGGTGACAGGCGGGCTGACCAACGAACACCTGGCGCGCTTGGTGATCCGCGAGTCGAGCACCTGCCGGCCCTGGATGCGCCGCCACGGCGTGCACTTCCAGCCCGCGCTGGCGGGCACGCTGCATGTGGCGCGCACCAACGCGTTCTTCATGGGCGGCGGCAAGGCGCTGGTCAATGCCTACTACCGCAGCGCGGAGCAGCTGGGCGTGCAGATCCGCTACGAAGCGCCCGTGGAGCGCATCGAGATGGAGGGCCCCCGCTTCGTCGCAGCCCACCTGGCCAACGGCGAGCGCATTGCCGCCAAGAGCTGCGTGCTGGCCGCGGGCGGCTTTGAATCGAACCGCGAATGGCTGCGCGAAGCCTGGGGCCAGAACGAGCGCGGCGAGTGGCCGGCCGACAACTTCCTGATCCGCGGCACGGCCTACAACAAGGGCGTGCTGCTCAAGCACCTGCTCGACGACCACGGCGCCGACCGCATCGGCGACCCCACGCAGGCGCACATGGTGGCCATCGACGCGCGCGCGCCGCTGTACGACGGCGGCATCTGCACGCGCATCGACTGCGTGTCGCTGGGCGTGGTGGTCAACCGCGCGGGCGAACGCTTCTACGACGAGGGCGAGGACTTCTGGCCCAAGCGCTATGCCATCTGGGGCCGCCTGGTGGCGCAGCAGCCGGGGCAGATCGGCTACTCCATCATCGACAGCAAGGCCATTGGCCGCTTCATGCCGCCCGTGTTCCCGGGCGTAAAGGCCGACACGCTGCCCGAGCTGGCGCAAAAGCTCGGCCTGCCCGTGGACACCTTCACCCGCACGCTCGATACCTACAACGCCGCCTGCCGCGTGGGCCAGTTCGACCACACCACGCTGGACGACTGCCATACCGAAGGCGTGGCACCCGCCAAGACACACTGGGCCCGGCCCATCGACACCGGCCCGTTCTACGGCTATGCGCTCAAGCCTGGCGTCACCTTTACCTACCTGGGTCTGCACACCGACGACACGGCTGCGGTGCGCTTTAACAACCAGCCCAGCCCCAACCTGTTTGTGGCCGGCGAAATGATGGCCGGCAACGTGCTGGGCAAAGGCTACACCGCCGGCGTGGGCATGAGCATTGGCACTGCGTTTGGCCGCATTGCGGGCACGCAGGCAGCTTTGGCCTCCAAACGCCCGGTAGCGCTAGTCGAACATGCCTCAAACGCTACAAAACAAGGAGCAAACCATGCAAACGCTTGAGGCCCTGACGCGCGACGCCCGGGCGCTGGCAAATGGCGACATCGTGCTGTCTGCGCCCGAGACCGAGGTGGCGCGCCAGCTGCAGATCTGCAATGCCTGCCGCTACTGCGAAGGCTTTTGCGCGGTGTTTCCGGCCATGACGCGGCGGCTGGAGTTTGGCAAGGCCGACATCCACTTCCTTGCGAACCTGTGCCACAACTGCGGCGCCTGCCTGCACGCCTGCCAGTACGCGCCGCCGCACGAGTTTGCGGTGAACATTCCGCAGGCCATGGCCCAGGTGCGCGGCCAGACCTATGCCGACTACGCCTGGCCACCCGCGCTGGGCCAGCTGTACCAGCGCAACGGCCTGACCCTGGCCCTGGCACTGGTGGCCGGGCTCACGCTGTTCCTGCTGCTGGCCGTGGTGCTGCATGGCCAGGGCATCGCCGCGCTGTGGCAGGCCCCTGTGGGCGGCTTCTACGGCATCTTCCCGCACAACCTGCTGGTGGGCCTGTTTGCGCCCGTGTTCCTGTTCGCCGTGCTGGCGCTGGGCCTCGGCGTGCGCCGCTTCTGGCGCGACGTGACGCCCGCTACCAGCGGCGCGCCGCTGAGCGCGCCCGCCACGGCCGAGGCCACCGATGCCGTGCTGCGCCTCAAGTACCTGGACGGCGGCCATGGCGATGGCTGCCACAACGAGGACGATGCCTACACCCTGTCGCGCAGGCGGTTTCACCACCTCACGTTCTACGGCTTCATGCTGTGTTTTGCCGCCACCAGCGTGGCGACGCTGTACCACTACCTGCTGGGCGCACCCGCACCGTACGACCTGCCCAGCCTGCCCAAGCTGCTGGGCGGCATTGGCGGTGTCAGCCTGGCCGTTGGCACGGCCGGCCTGTGGCGGCTGAACCTGCGCCGCCACCCGCAACACGGCGATGCCGCACAAAAGCCCATGGACCGCGCCTTCATCGCCCTGCTGTTCCTCACCGCCACCAGCGGCCTGGCGCTGTGGGCGGTGCGTGGCACCGCAGGCCTGCCGCTGCTGCTGTGCCTGCACCTGGGCGCGGTGATGGCGCTGTTCGCCACCATGCCCTACGGCAAGTTTGCGCACGGCATCTTCCGCACCGCGTCGCTGCTGCGCCATGCCGTGGAGAAGCGACAGCCCAACCCCATCGGCCTGGGCGCCGACTGATCCCCAGCCCCCCAACAACCCACAATGAAGGAGACCCCCATGAACCCCAAAAGAACCCTGCTGCGTTGCGCCTTGGCGCTGGCCACCCTGCCTCTCGCCTTGGGCGCTGCGGCGCAAGACTTTCCGCCCAAGAAGCCCGTCACGCTGGTCGTGGGCTTTGCCGCAGGCGGCGCGGCCGATGCGGCGGCACGGCTCATCGCCAAGAAGCTGGGCGAGAACATCGGCCAGTCGGTGGTGGTGGACAACAAGGGTGGCGCAGGCGGCAACATCGCGCACCAGTTTGTGGTCAATGCGCCCGCCGATGGCTCGGTGCTGCTGCTCGGGTCGGTGGGACCGCTCACCATTGCGCCCCACCTGATGAAGGTGGCCTACGACCCCTTCAAGGACCTGGCCGCCGTGTCGGGCGGGGTGAACTTTCCGAACGTGCTGGTGGTGCACAAGGGCGCGGGCGTGAAGACGCTGGCCGAGTTTGTGCAGCTGTCCAAGAAGAAGCCCGGCAGCGTGGACTTTGCCTCCACCGGCGCGGGCTCGGCATCGCACCTGGCGGGTGAACTGTTCAACCAGCGAGCCGGCATCGACATGACCCATGTGCCCTACAAGGGCGGCGCCCCGGCGTTGCAAGACCTGCTGGGGGAGCGCGTCACCTCGTACTTTGCCGCGCCGCCCACCGCGCTGCCGCACATCGAGGCCGGCAAGCTCATCCCCCTGGCCACCACCGGGCTCACACGGCCCTCGTACATGCCCAACATCCCCACCGTGGCCGAGGCGGGCTACCCGGGGTTTGAAGCGCTCAACTGGTACGCCTTTGTGGCCCCCGGCAAAACGCCTGCGCCGCTGCTGGACCGCTGGAACCAGGAGATCGTGAAGGTGCTGAACGACCCGGGCGTGAAGGAGGCACTGAACAAACACGGCCTCACGCCACAACCCACCACACGCGCCGAGCTGACGGCCTTCATGAAGAAGGAATCGACCCAGTGGGCCACCATCATCAAGGAACGCAAGCTGACCGCGGACTGAGGTCACAAGACCTCGCGTCACCCAGCCCGCGCAGAGCTATTGCGCAGCGGGCTCGGTGACCGAAATATCGGTGTGCACCAGCGTCAGCGGAAAACGCTGGCCCGCCAGGTAGTCCTCCAGGCAGCGCAGCAGCAGCGGGCTGCGGTGGCGCTCGGGGCAGGCGCGGATCTCGTCGGGCGTGAGCCACAGCGTGCGCACGATGCCGGTGTCGAGCGTGCGCCAGTCGTGGTGCGTGCCCAGCGTGCCTGCAAATGCAAAACGCAGGTAGGTGGTGTCGTCGCCCGTGCGCGTCTTGGTGAAGCGGTTGAGGTACACGCCGATCAGCGCCGTGGGCTCGAAGTCGTGGGCGGTTTCTTCCAGCACCTCGCGCGCGCAGGCCTGGATGGGCGACTCGCCCGGGTCCAGGTGGCCGGCGGGGTTGTTGAGCTTGAGGCCGTCGGTGGTTTCTTCCTCGACCAGCAGAAAGCGGCCATCGCGCTCGATGAGGGCGGCCACGGTGACGTTGGGTTTCCAGCGGTGGGGCATGGCGGGCATTATGACGAGGGCCGGTGACAGCGCGCCTACAAGGTCTACAGCGCTCGCGCCATGTACACGGCGCCTTCGCCGTAGCTGGCCAGGCGGGCCTGCTGGGCGGCGTCCTGCAAGGGGTGCAGTGCATAGCCCTGCCGCTGCCAGTAGGCCTGCGAGCCCTGCACCGAGACCAGCGCACTGTGCCGCAGCCCTTCTGCGCGGGCCTGCGCCCACAGGGGCTGCAGCAATGCATGGGCCAGGCCTTGCCCTGCATGGGCGGGCAGCACGGCCATGTCGTGCAGGTACAGCGTGTCGGGCTGGGCTGTGGCTTCAAAATCGCCGTGCAGCGGGGTGACCTTGCCACGCACGCTGCGGTAAGCCGCCAGGTAGGCACACACCGCGCCGCCTTGCTCCAGCACCAGCGAGCAATTGGCGGGGCTGGCGAGGCGGCGGGCAAACACCTCACCACTCTCCACAAACCCTTCGCCATAACAGGCCAGTTGCACGGCCAGCAGGTCGGCCAGATCGCTCAGCGCCAGCGGGCGCACCACCACGGACATGGGAGAGCTTCGCTGGGTCAGTGCGGCAGGACGGGCGCCTGCACAAAGTCGTCCAGCGACAGGCCCTTTTCCTTCAACAACGCCTCCAGCACGGGCTGCAGGCGGCCCAGGCTCTCTTGCACCGCCTCGCGCACCGTGTCCACCACCACCTGCGTGCTGCGCTCGATCTCGATGTTCAGGCGGTCACCCACCTTCTTGTGCTCAAACACCGTGGCGCGGCGGGTCTCGGGGATCATCCAGATCTCGAACCAGCCCTCTTGCCGGTTCACCTCGGCCACCGTGAGGCTGGCGCCGTGGATGGCGATGTAGCCCTTGGCAAAGATGTAGCGGCGAAACGCCTCGGGCACGGCCACGCGCCAGACCAGGTTGTTGTCGAACTCGCGGCGCTCGATGAGCGTGCCAGTGAAGTCCACATGGCCCGACAGCGGGTGGCCGCCGATCTCGGCGCCGTCCTTGGCAGCGCGCTCCACGTTCACACGGTCGCCCTGCGCGTAGCTGCCCAGCGTGGTGATGTTCAGGCTCTGCAGCATCACGTCGAAGTTGGCCTGCGTGGGCGACAGGATCTCGGTCACCGTGAGGCACACGCCATCGGTGGCCACGCTGGCGCCAATGGCCAGGTCCTGGCAGAAGCCCTCGGGGAAATCGAGCGTGAAGGTGCGCAGCCCTGCGCGGTCGTGGATGGCGGCAATGCCTGCCGTGGCTTGGACGATGCCTGTGAACATGGTGGCGCGGCTTCCGGGTACGTTGGAACGGGAACCGGGAATTTTGCCACCCGGCCCCCACCGCGCGCTGGCGCCGGGTTACTTGGCTTGCAGTAGCCCGCCCACCTCCAGCAGCACCAGCTCGTTGTCATCCGCCTTGTTGGGGTCGCGGCTGCTGCTGAAGGGCAGGTTGTTGTCGTTGCCCACCACGATGTGCGTGCTGTCCACGATGTCCACGTTCTCGATGGTGAAGAACGGGAAGGTGAGCACGCCGCTGTTCAGCGGCTTGCGCGCCAGGCGCTGAGGGTCCTGGATGTTCATGAGATCGATGTAGCCCACCTTGCGGATCTCGCCGCCCACGTTGGCGTCGCTCATCTCCACCTTGTAGACGCGCTTGAACTTGGCGAGGTCGTGGAAGCAGTCCGTGCGCTTGGTGCCTTCGGGGCAGGCCTTGTCGGCCGTGCCTTCGCCGTTGTCGCGCTCGATGATCAAACCGGTGGTGCCGTCGATCATGTTGAAGTCGCCAATCGCGTGGTGGTTGGCCTCCAGCACGTACTTCCAGTGGCGACCCGTCCACTGCTCGGTCTTCACGTCAAATTCGAGCACACGCAGGTACTGCTTGCCGCCCACGTTTTCATAGGACTTGGTGCTGTCGTTCCACAGCGCGCCTTCGAGCAGCGCGTAGAGCTTGCTGCCGTCCTTGCTGGAGGCCATGCCTTCGTAGCCCTTGGAGCGCTTGACTTCAAAGGGCGTGGGCTTGGCATCGGGGGCGCCGGGCATGAGCACGCCGGGCGCATCGGGCGAGCGCACGACCTTGCCGTCCACCTGCGTCTCGAACACGGCCAGCACCTTGCCGTTCAGGTCGGCCTTGATGAGGAAGGGGCCGAATTCTTCGCCGATCCACAGCGCGCCACCGGCGAACTGGAAGCTCTCGGGGTCGAAGTCGGCGCCGGTCAGGTAGCGCTTGTCGGTGCCTTCGTGGGTGATGCGGAAGGGGATCTTCTTGTCGGGGTCGTGCAGGAAGATGGTCTTGAGGCGGTTGAACTGGCCCGACTTGAAGTCCACGGTGTAGTGGCTCAGGTGCAGCATGAAGTCGGGCGAGTTGGCTTTGGAACCGGCGCCGTTGTCGGTGAGGATCCAGAACGACCCGTCGGCCATGCGCTTGATGCCCGAGTGGCCCTGAAGGGGTTGGCCCTGGAAGGGCAGCGACACGCCTGTGTCACGGCCGCCCGACTGGCCCATCACGCTGCCCACGGCGTCCACACGGCGGGGGGTGGTGAACTTGCCGGCCACCTGCAGGTCTTGCGGCGCATCCTTGGGCGCGGCAACCACGGTGAGGGCGGGCAGCACGGCGTGGCCAGCCAGGGTGGCGGGGTAGGCCTGCTGGGCGATGGCGGGGGTGGCGCACAGCAGCGCGGCGCAGGCGGCAATCAGGGACAGTCGGGACATGGTGGTCAAGGTGAAAAGAGCCAAAACCGTGGACGATGCCGCCGCCCTGTGACACCGCCATGAAAGGCCGTTCTCCAACGCCCCCACCAGGCAACGCCGGATCGGGCACACACCAGGGACCTGGCCAGGGACCTTTTATCGCCGGCAGGAGTCACACCCACCTCACCCCACCCGCACAGCCTGCACACCCCGCCATGGAAACCCTCTCTGCACTGCAATCCCTCGGCCTGGAGCTGCCCAGCCCCGCCTACATCGTGGGGGCCATCCTGTTTGGCCTGATCGGCATGGCGGCGTACTGGCACGGCAAGCGTGCGCAGCAGCCGCGCACCCGCTGGTGGGGCGTGGCGTTGATGTTTTATCCCTACGTGGTCTCGGCCACCTGGCTGCTGTATGCCGTGGGCGTTGCGCTGTGCCTGGGGATGTGGTGGGACGGGCAGCGCGGTTAGTGGCCCTCTGAACCAATCGTCGCGGGCCTCAGCCGGCGGCGGCCACCAGCCCCGCACCGTGCCCGCGCGTGAAGGCCTCTTCAAACACCGAATACCCCGACCAGTCGGCATGCGCAAACGCCAGCCGTGCGGTGGTGGGCGTGGGCAGCCAGGCGGAACGCTCACCATTTGATAGCGCCTTGGGCATGAAAGACCTGCGCTCCAGGCCGATTTGACTCAAAAACTGCTGCAAACCCGGTGTGGGGATGGACATGGCGTGCCCGTAGCGGGTGATGTCCACGCGCGTGGCGCGCTGGCGCAGGTCGGGGTGGGGCACGGCCAAGGCGGCCAGGGCGGCGTCGGCCCAGTGCTGCCAGGGCTGGGTGGCCAGTTGCTGGCGGCCGTCCGCCCGGTCGCCCAGCGCCTGGTAGTAGGTGAGCACGGTGGGGCCGGCCAGCGTGGCGCGGGTGTCCAGGCGCTGGTGGCCGGCGTTCACATAGCCCAGGCCCCCCGCCGTGGGGTCGGCATACAGGACGTTGTCCCAGGCCGGCGCAGCGCCGGGGCGGTCGGTGAGAGGGCTGTGGATGTGGATGTTGGCCACCAGCCAGGGCGCCCACGACAGACGCTGGGCCGCCCCGGTGAGGAAGGCAGGCGGGTTCTGCACCACGCGCGCCGCCACGAAGACGGGCAGCGCCACGATGCAGCGTGGCGCCTGCCAGCGCTTCACGCTGTCGGTGGCGTGATTGAACGCATCCACCTCCACGCCGTGGCGGCCTTCGGTAATGCGCAGCACGCTGGTGCCGGTGCGCAGCTGGCCGCCGCCGTGGGACGTGTTGGCCAGCGGCTCGGCCAGGCGCCGGGTGATCCAGCCATTGCCCTCGGGCCAGGTGAGCACGCTTTCGCGGGCTTCGTCCACGGCCTCGCCGGGCGCATGAAAGCCATGGCGGCTGGCAAAGTAGTGGATGCCCGCCCAGGCCGAGACACGGTCGGCCCCGGCGCCGTAGTCGTCGCGGCAACAGTAGTCCAGGTACCAGCGCAGGTGGGCATCGTCCAGCCCTTCCTGCGCCAGCCAGGCGGCAAACGTCATGGCGTCCAGCGCCTGCTGGCTGGGCGCCAGCGGGCGCTTGGCGGTCCACAGCTTGAGTGCGGGCATGGCAAACCGCGCGGCCTTCGACTCACGCTCCACCGCCTGCGCAAAGCGGCGGTACTGCGCCAGCGTGGCCTCGCCCACGCCTTGCACGGGCAGCAGGCCCTCCTGCCACTCGCCCTCGAAGTACAGGCGCTCCTGCGGGCTGTGGCACAGGTGGCGTTCGTCGTACTGCCAGCGCCCGGCCACGCGCTGGCGCAGGCCCAGTTCTTCCAGCAGGTCCTGCACCTCGCGCGCGTCGTCGCCGGGCACGGGCAGGTAGTGCGCGCCCTGCGGGCAGGCCAGGCCGTTGACGGCGGTGCCTCGGCTGTTGCCGCCTGCAGTGTCTTCCAGCTCCAGCAGCGCAAAGTCCTGCACGCCCGCCAGGCGCAGCGCGCGCGCGGCGGCGAGCCCCGCCACACCACCGCCCGCGATGATGACTTGTGCGCGCCGCACCACGGCGGGCTCGGGCCAGGTACCGCGTGCCAGCCACTCGCGCAGCTGGTGGCCGCGCGCCATGTCGATGCCGGTGAAGCCGCCTTCCAGCGGCGGCACGGCGCGGTCGCATCCGCCCAGCGCGGCTGTGGCCAGGGCGGCGGCGCCCGCCACAAACTGGCGGCGCTGCAGGGTCCAGGGGGTCATGCGGTCACGCCTCAATCGGCCCAGCGTGCGCGGATCTCAAGCAGCTGCGGCACCAGCGGGGCAAACAGCGCCACCAGGGCGGGGTCAAAGTGTTTGCCCGCCTGCGCTGCAATGTGGTCCAGCGCATCCTGCACGGGCCAGGGTTCCTTGTAGGGGCGGCGGGTGGTGAGCGCATCGAACACATCGGCCACGGCCACGATGCGCGCCGACACCGGGATGGCCTCGCCCGCCAGGCCGCGCGGGTAGCCGCTGCCGTCCCACTTTTCGTGGTGGGCCAGCGCAATCTCACGGGCCAGCTGCAGCACGCCGGACGGGTGCTCGCCGATGATCTCCGCGCCAATCTCGGGGTGGCGGCGCATGGTGTCCCACTCAGCGGCGTCCAGCGGGCCGGGCTTGCGCAGCACGGCGTCGGGGATGCCGATCTTGCCCACGTCGTGCATGGGCGCGGCGTTGAGCAGGTCTTCGGCCCAGGCCGGGCTGTGGCCTGCGGCCAGCGCCAGCAGCTGGGCAAAGTGGCTCATGCGGATCACATGCATGCCGGTTTCGTTGTCCTTGTACTCGGCAGCACGGCCCAGGCGCTGCACGATCTGCAGGCGGGTTTCGCGCAGCTCGTCCATGCGCACCAGCGACAGGTGGGTGCGCACCCGCGCTCGCACCACGGGCGGGCTGACGGGCTTGGTGATGTAGTCCACCGCGCCCGCGTCAAACCCGGCAGTTTCGTCCTGGCTGTCGGTGAGGGCGGTGATGAAGATCACCGGGATGGAGGCCGTGGCGGCATCGGCCTTGAGCGCGCGGCACACGGCATAGCCGTCCAGGTTCGGCATCATGATGTCGAGCAGCACCAGGTCGGGCCGCTGCTCGCGCGCCACCTGCAGCGCACGTTCACCGTCGGTGGCAAACAGCAGGCGGTAGTCGGACTGCAGGATGTGGCGCAGCACCTGCAGGTTGGTGGGCTCGTCGTCCACCAGCAACAGGCGGGGCCGCTGGTCAGGGGCCGGTGTCATGCGGGGTTCTCCAGGGGTTCGTCCAGCCAGTGCGTGCGCAGCTGCTGCAACTGCACCCCGGCCTGGTCAAAGTCAAAGCGGTCGATGGCCTCTTGCAGGCGCTCGGTGGCATCTGCAGGCAGCATCTGCACCAGCAGGTCCAGCGGCGGCTGGGCCAGCTCGGACTGTGCCAGGGCCTGCTGCAGCGCCTGCGCGGCGTCCCGGGCCTGCTGGCGTTGGTCGGCGGTCAGCGGTGCGTGCTGGCCCACGCCGGGGGCGGGCGCTGCGGCGGCCACGGCCTCGTGGGCCAGGGCCTGCTCCACGGCCTGCAACGCGGCGGGCAGGGCGGCCACCAGCGGCTGCAGAGCCGTGCGGTCCAGGCTGTGGGCGGCTTCCTCGATGCGCTGCGCCAGCGTTTGCAGCGGCCCCAGCGCCAGGTTGCCTGCCGCACCACGCAGGCGGTGGGCCAGCGCACGGGCAGCGTCCATGTCGGGCTGCGCCACCAGGGCCTGCAAGGTGGCGGGGGTGGCGGCATGGTCGGTCAGCAGGCGCGCCACGGCATCGCGCAGCAGCGCACGCTGGCCCCAGAGGCGGGTGCCACGCTCCCAGTCCACCGCGGCGACGGTGGCGTGGGGGACCGGTGGCAAGTCGGTGGCGCGCGTCAAGGTCTGCAGACTGCTCCACCCCGATGTGGAGGTGTCGGGCTGCAGGTGCAGCACGCGGGCGATCTCGCGGAACAGGCGGGCGGGCTCCAGCGGCTTGCTTGCAAAACCGTCCATGCCCGCAGCGCGTGCGTTGCGCCGGTCCTGCTCCAGCACGCTGGCCGACAGGGCGATCACCGGCACCGGCTTGCGCCGTTGCGCCTGCTCGAACGCGCGGATGCGGCGCGTGGCCTCCAGGCCGTCCATGCCGGGCATCTGCAAGTCCATCAGCACCACATCGAAGCGCCCGGCCTCGTAGGCGGCGACAGCGCTTTCGCCATCCCGCGCCACGGTCACCTGGTGGCGCCCCCGGTCCAGGTGGATCTGCAGCAGCTCGATGTTGGCCGGCACATCGTCCACCACCAGCATGCGCAGCGGCGGCAACTGCACCGCATGGCTCACGGTGGCCACTGCCGCCGTCGCCTGGCCCACCGGCAAAGGTACACACACGGTGAACGTGGTGCCCACACCCAGGGTGCTGCGCACGCTGATGCTGCCACCCATCAGCTCCACCAGCTGGCGCGAGATGGTGGTGCCCAGGCCGGTGCCGCCGAACTGCCGGGTGGTGGATGCGTCGGCCTGCGCAAAGGGGTCGAAGATGCGCTCAAGGTGCTGCGCCGCGATGCCGATGCCCGTGTCCTCCACCTCCATCACCAGCGTGCCGTCGTGGTAGTCCAGCCGCAGCAGCACATGGCCGCGCTCGGTGAACTTGAGCGCGTTGCCCAGCAGGTTGAGCAGCACCTGCTGCAGGCGCAGCGCATCGCCCCGCAGGTAAGGCGGCACCCGGTCGTCCGTCAGGCACTGCAGCGCGAGCCCCTTCTTGCCCGCATGGATGCGCAGCGAGGCAAGGATCTGGTCGCACACCTCTTGCAGCGAGAAGTCCGCAATCTCCAGTTCCACCGCGCCTTTTTCCAGCTTGGCAGTGTCCAGGATGTCATTGAGCAAGCGCAGCATGGAGCGCGCCGCATGCTGCACCGTGCCCAGGTGGCGGCGCTGCTGCGCGTCCATGGGGGTGTCGAGCAGGGCCTCGGTGAAGCCGATGATGGCGTTCATGGGCGTGCGGATCTCGTGGCTCATGTTGGCCAGGAAGGTGCTGCGCGCGGCGGCGGCTTGCTCGGCACGCTCCTTGGCGGCGCGCAGCTCTTGCTCCATGGCACGGCGCTGGGTGAGGTCGGTCGCAAACTTGACGACCTTGAACGGCTGGCCTTGCGCGTCGAAGATGGGGTTGTAGGTGGCCTGGATCCAGATGCGCCGCCCGTCCTTGCCCAGTCGCTGATATTCACCGCCATCGAGCTGGCCAGCTCGCAGTTGCGCCCAGAACTGCGCGTACGCCTCGGTCTGCGCGTAGGCGGGCTCGCAGAACATGCGGTGGTGCTGGCCCACGATCTCTTCCAGCCGGTAGCCCATGAGTTCTCGAAAGTTGGCGTTGGCGTTGAGCACATGGCCCTGCATGTCGAACTCCACCACCGAGAGCGCACGGTTGATGGCACGCACCGTGCTCTCGAACTCGGCGTTGCGCTCGCGAAAGACGGTCATGTCCATGATGACGCCGTCGATCCACAGCACCTGGCCGTCATCGCCGACCACGGGGCGGCCGCTTTCCGACACCCAGCGCAGGCGCCCATCACGGTCCCGCAGGCCAAACTCCACGTGGTAGGGCCGGTGCTCCTGGATGGCCATGGAGACTTCCGCCCACAGGCGGTCCACCTCTTCGGGCAGCGTGAGCTGGGTGAAGTTGATACGGCCGTCCAGAAAGTCCTGCGGCAACCAGCCCGTGAGTGCGGTCACCGCATCGCTGATGAACAGCATGGTCCAGTCGGCATCGTGCCGGCATCGGAAAGTGACGCCCGGAATGTTGGCCATGAGCGAGCGCAGGCGCTGCTCGCTGGCCTGCAGCTCCTGCTCCATGGCGCGGCGCTGTGTCAGGTCGCTGATGAAGCCCACGAACACCGGCGCGCCATCCAGCGGCACGCGGCCTATGGAGATGCGAATGGGCACGGTACTGCCATCCGGCCGCAAAGCCAGCACCTCGCGGCTGTTGGCGCCGACCACGCCACCGCCCTGGCCTTGCAGGTAGCGCTGCAGGTAGGTGTCGTGGCGCGAGCGGTCGGGCTCGGGCATGAGCATGGACACGTTCTGGCCCACCACTTCGTCGGGACGCCAGCCCAGGATGCGCTCGGCCGCTGCGTTGAAGGACTGCACACGGCCCTGCGCATCGATCATCACCATGCCGTCCACGGCGGTGTCGGCAATGGCGCGCAAGCGGGACTCGCTCTGGCGCATCTGCAGGAACATCTGCCGGTAACGCAAGCCCGCGTTGATGGCGATCACCAGCAGCCCGATACCCGACGCCACTGCAGCAACGGCCAGTGCCAGGGGCGCGCCATCGGCCGCAGTCAGCAGTTCCAGCTCGTTGGGGGCGTCAATGAAACGCAAGGCCGCCATGCCGGTGTAGTGCATGCCCGCAATCGCCAGCCCCATGACCACACCGGCCACCGCATTGAGCCACCGGGCGCGCCAACGCACCACGCGCTCCAGCCCAAACCGCACCCACAGGGCCACGATGGCCAGCAACACGGCCACCAGCACCGAGGCGGCAAACCCCCAAGGGTCGTACCGCATGACAGGCGCCCACTGCGATGCTGCCATGCCGATGTAGTGCATGGCGCCAATGCCAGCGCCCACCAGCACCCCACCCACCACCAGGGCGGAGCGGCTGATCTCGCGGCGCATCAGCAAGCCCAGCGCCACCCACGACGCGCCCACGCTGGGCAGCAGGGACAGCACGGTGGTCCACGCATCAAACTGGCCCCGCGCGCACACCGTGAAAGCCAGCATGCCGATGAAGTGCATGGACCAGATGCCGCCGCCCAGCGCCATCGCCCCGGACCCCCGCGCCATCTGGCGCATGAACCGGGTGTCGGCGCGGCGGGCCAGACCCGCCATCTGCAGCGCCAGCACGGAGGCCAGCACCGCCATGCCCACCGACAGCGTCACCAGCCAGGGATCGTGCTGCGCCCAAAGCAGCGGATAGGGCTGTGCGTCAGAAAGGAAAAAAAGGTCCAGCATCGGGGGCGCCCACGGCGATCAGGTCTTGACAGCTTTGTAGCCGATTGTGCTGCCCATGCCAGCGGGCAGAACCCCTGCAAATTGCTCGGCGAATGCCTGTTGGGGCCCTGGCAAACGGCGACTCAATGCGCCACCACCTTGCCCCATTCGCGCTCGTAGCTGTGCACCAGCGCCTGGTTGGACAGGCGGTTCACGTCGGCCGGCACCCGCGCCATGTCGAGCGGAAAGTCGAACAGCAGGGGCAGCGACGGGGCGCTCAGGAACCGGAGCCCGGGTGGCAGGGCGTCGGGCAGGCGCCACGGCCTGCGGCTGGCGATGACATAGCCCCATTCGCCAAAGCTGGGCACATGGGCGTGGTACGGCGCTGTCGAGAGGCCCACGGATTCGATGGTCTGCACCACCGTCCAGAAGCTCTGGCGCGCCACCAGCGGCGAGGTGGTCTGCACCACGGCGTAGCCACTGGCCGCCAGCCGCTTGTCCAGCAACGCATAAAAGCTGTTGGTGTATAGCTTGCCGATGGAGAAGTTGGTGGGATCGGGGAAGTCCACCACGATCACGTCAAAAAGGTCCGTCCCCTGCTGCAGCCACCCAAAGGCATCGGTGTTGACGATGGTCACCTTGGGGTTTTGCAGCGCGTGGCCGTTGAGCTTTGCCAGCGTGGGGTTCTCGCTGAAGATGCGCGTCATGGCCGGGTCCAGCTCGACCAGGGTGACGGACTCGACCGAGGGGTACTTGAGGATCTCGCGCACCGCCATGCCGTCGCCGCCGCCCAGCACCGCCACCCGCTTGGGCGCCCCATGCGCGGCCATGGCGGGGTGCACCAGAGCCTCGTGGTAGCGGTATTCGTCGGACTCGGAGAACTGCAGGTTGCCGTTGAGGTACAGCCGGTGGCCATAGCGGCCCTGCGTGACCACAATGCGCTGGTAGGGCGTGGCCGTGGTGAAGATGATGCGGTCCTGGTAGAACTTGTCTTCGGCAAAGCTCGTGATCTGCTCAGACCCCGCCAGTCCCGCCAGCAGCAGGCCCACCACCATCAGGCAGGCGAACAAATGGGCTTGGAGGCGCCGCAGCTCATGCCGGAACAGCCACACCGCCCACAGCGCCACTGCGGCATTCATCAGCCCGAACAACAACCCCGTGCGGATGAGCCCCAGGTGCGGCACCAGCAGCAGCGGAAACGCCAGCGACACCGCCAGCGCGCCCAGGTAGTCGAACGTGAGCACCTGCGAGACAAGGTCCTTGAGCACCACGTTGCGTTTGAGGATGCGCATGACCAGCGGAATCTCCAACCCCACCAGCGTGCCCACCATCAGCACCATGCCGTACAGCAGGAACCGGAACGCACCCGGCGCATACGCATTGGCGAGGAACAGCGTGGCTGGCAGCGCGCCGCCGATCAGCGCCACCAGCAGCTCGATGCGCAGGAAGTGCGCGGGCAGCTGCCGCTCGAAGTAACGCGACAGCCACGACCCCAGGCCCATGGCAAACAGGTAGGTGCCGATGATGGTGCTGAACTGCAGCACCGAGTCGCCCAGCACATAGGAGGCCAGCGCCCCGGCGGCCAGCTCGTACAGCAGGCCGCAGGCTGCCACCACAAACACGCTGATGAGCAGCGCGATGTCGATGGGGCGGGGGCCAGAGGATGGGGGCGGCACCGCAGGCGCGGGCGCGACGGGAGACGGGGTGGGAGACGACAAGGCAGCGGTCAGCGCACCCTGCCGGGTGCGCCGCTTCGTTCATTCAGGCGGTAGGGGCTCGAAAACGCGTCAATGCGTCAATGGATGGCAGCCGCCACGATGATGCTGATGCCCAGGCACATCGCGGCCACCACCAGGCCCAGGGCCTGGTTCTGCTTTTCGACGATCTCGCGCCACAGGTCATAGGGCGTGATCTTGTCCACGATGACAAAGGCCAGCCAGAAGATGATGACGCCAATGATGGCGTAGAGGATGGACCCGAGAAATGCCGCGGGTTTGAGCCATTCGAATCCCATCATGGTGTGATCTCCTTGAAACGTGGTGTCGGTGAGTGTGGCTGGCGGATGAACAGAAGCAAGCGCCGCACTACTTGTGGCTGCCGCCCGACGAATATCCGCCGTACGAGCCCCCCGAGCTTCGGTAGCTGGAGGACGAGGAACAGTTTTCGACCCGGGGATCGCAGCTGGAGCAACGGCTGAGCAAGATGAGCAGGATCAGGATCACCACGGCGATGATGATGATGGTGCCGCAGCCCAGGCCGGATTTGGCCACGAACGGGCCAGGGTCGTCGCGCTGGAGCACATCTTTCTTGTCGTCCAGCTTGAACGCCTTGGCCACCGTGTCGCTGGACAGCTTGTCCCCCGCAGACCAGGTGATCTCGTTCGGGCTCTGCTCCATCGACAGCAGGCCCTTGGCGCTCGCAAAGTCGCGGTTGGTGGTCTTCTGGCCGCGCGTGACCTGCCAGTAGAACTCGCCCAGCACATAGGTGGTCTCGGCCTCGTAGGTGTACTTGAGGTCGTACTTGGTGCCCATGTACGTGGCGGAGCGACCCGTGGCTGCCATCTGCGGCGCGCCGGTGGTGGGGCGCACCATGCTCCAGCCTTCTTCGGAATCGACCAGGAACACGAAGCCACGCTTCTGGTTGTAGAGAAGGTATTCGCTCCAGCCAAAGTGCTCGTCATCGCCGGGCTCCACGCCCATCCGGTGCTGAAAGCCCACCACCTGCCAGTGCACGCCCTGCAGCTGCCCCTTGCTGCCCAGCGGGATCAGGGGCTGGACGGGTTCGTCCTGCTCCGCCGAGCGCAACTCTCCGCCCACGCCACTGTCCAGGCTGATGATGCTGGCGCACGAGCCGCAGGTGATGCTCTTGGAGGTGGACAGCTGTACCTGCACCGGCGCACCGCAGTGCGGGCAGTTGAACTGGCGGCCTTTTTCGTCCTTGGCCGATTCGTCCTTCAGACCCTGCAGCTGCAGGTCTTCCAGGAGCACTGCCTTGCCACGCTCCACATTGGGCGGGGTGTGGCCGTAGTCGATGCTGACCACTTCGCCGTCGGCACTGCGCAACTCGACCATGCCGAAGGGCTGGCCCAGCGGCGGTAGTTTGGGCAGCTCGCCCTGGGCCGAGATCAGCTGTGCCTGGCCGGTGTAGGCCACGCTGTAGGGTTTGCCGTTGATGGCCGTGGTGGTGCCGATGCGAAAGCGCTCGGGCGCAGGCATCTCGCGGCCGGGGTCGATGGGCCGGGTGAAGACATAGGCACCGTTGTCTTCGCCCAGCGTGGCCAGCGTGCCGTCATTCAGGAAGGCCGCCCATTCGGTCCACACGCCCGCGTCGCCCTTGTATTGCAGGCGGCCGATGAGGGTAAAGGGAACGTCCTTGCCGTCGAGCTGGATGCGCCCGCTGGCCATGAGCTGCAGCGGGCTGTGGTCGTCGAACAGCTCGGCCATCTTGCCCAGGCGCGTGAGCACATCGCCACTGCGCACGACGGTGCTCTGGCAGTAGCCGCAGACGGCATGGGTGGACTGCGCGCTCTTGAACTCCACCGGCGCGCCACAGCCGGGGCAGGGCGCGCGGTAATAGCGCTGGGTGGGGTCGGTGGCCATCGTGTGGAGTGTTCTGCCCGCGCCGCGCTAAACGGCTTTGAAGCCCTATTGGCCTCTAGCGCCTATCCCTCCAGCGCAAGCAGCTATCTTTATGATAGCAATCGATCCGATCGATCAGACGAGCTTCTTGAGCAGTTCGGCCTTCTTGGCGTCGAACTCTTCCTGCGTGAGGATGCCCTTGGACTTGAGCTCGCCCAGCTTCTCCAGCGTGGCCATCACGTCTTCAGGCTTGACGCCCACTGCAGCGGCCGCCGCTGCGGGCGCTG
The DNA here is from genome assembly GCF_007993815.1 of Acidovorax delafieldii. Taxonomy (GTDB): domain Bacteria; phylum Pseudomonadota; class Gammaproteobacteria; order Burkholderiales; family Burkholderiaceae_C; genus Acidovorax; species Acidovorax delafieldii. Next base: position 1,157,787 of record NZ_VJWE01000011.1, on the reverse strand, counting down.
CCTGGGCAGCTGCGCCGCCGCCTTGCAGGCCCTGCTGCAGGTTCTGCGCGAGCACCTGGCCCAGCGCCACACCCGCGCCCAGACCCATGGCGTCCCCCGCCACTCCGCCACCGTTGCCCGCGCCCTCGGCAAATTTGGGTATGGCCTGCGCCGTCTGGTACTGCATGAATTTGGCCATGTCGTTGCCAACCATGCCCATGCCGATCTTCTGGTCGAGGATCTTCTGCAGCTCTTCGGGCAGCGAGACGTTCTGCACCGTGAGGGACTCGATCAAGATGCCCAGCTTGGCGAAGATGGGCGCCAGCTCCTTGGTCAGCGCATCGGCAAACATGACCTGGTTGGCCGCCAGGTCCAGGAACGGCAGGCCGCTACCGGCAATGGCGTTGCTGATGTTCTGCAACACCAGGCCACGCAGCTGGCCTTCAAGGTCGGCCACGGGGTAGGACTCGCGCGTGCCCGAGATTTCGGTGTGGAACAGCTTGGGGTCAGCGATACGGAAGGCGTAGTTGCCGAACGCGCGCAGGCGCACGGCGCCAAAGTCCTTGTCGCGGATCGTGATGGGCTGGGGCGTGCCCCACTTCTGGTCGATCTGCTGGCGTGTGCTGAAGAAGTACACATCGCTCTTGAAGGGGGACTCAAAGAGCTTGTCCCAGTTCTTCAGGTACGTGAGCACCGGCAGCGTCTGCGTGGTGAGCTTGTAGGTGCCGGGGCCAAACACGTCGGCCACCTGGCCTTCGTTCACGAAGATGGCCATCTGCGACTCGCGCACCACCAGCGTGCCGCCGTTCTGGATTTCCATGTCGCGCATGGGGAAGCGCCAGGCCAGCGTGCCGTCCCCCTCTTCGGTCCACTGAATGATGTCAATGAACTGTTTCTTGATGAAGTCCATGAGGGCCATGTGTGCTCCCAAAGCAAAAGAGGGGGTTGAAAAGAGCGGCCATCATAGCAACGGGGGCTTTGGTGGCAGCGGCTTTTTTCAGTGGCGGAACGTGAACTAGTTCACGCGCAGAACCAGTCTGTTTGGGATAGGCGCTGTGGCGCTTCGCAAGGCGTCATTGGATAGCGGCTATCTGCGCCTTAGCGATGATCAATTGGCTTTCGCTATTGCGAATCACTACCATTCAACCATCCCTGCTGCACCGCCGCAGGCTCTGTTGAACCAAGGAGTCCGCCATGTCCCTCATCCGCCGCGTTGCCCGCCAGAACCAAACCATGCTGATGAAGACGGGCAGCTACTACCTCATCCACATCTGCGTGGCCGCCCTGGTGGCCTATGCCGTCACCGGCAACCTGTGGGCCTCGCTCACACTGAGCCTGCTGGAGCCCACGGTGCAGGCGGTGGCCTTCTTCTTCCATGAAAAGGCGTGGGACCGGGCTGGCCGGCGCACCGCTCGCCAAAGCGCTACCCCATCGCCCCACAGCAATCCCGCCATCCAGGGCGCCTGAACAAACTCACGACAAGGAGCACCGCCATGTACGCCATTCCACTGCGCAGCCGCACCGCCACGGGCTTGGCGTTTCAACGCTGGCTGGTCCAGCGCCTGGCGGGGCTGGCCGATACCAACTGATAACGGGCAGTCCTCTCAATCTGCGCCAGAAACGAACATGCCCCGGCCAGCGGGGCATGAGGGTTAGAACACAAACAGGCGCGGAATGGGCAGCGCTCAGGCTTTCACATCCAGCAAGGAGCCCATCATTTCGTCCTGCGTCTTGATGGTCTGCAGATTCGCCTTGAACGCGTAAGTGGCCGACATCTGCTCCACCGCCTCTTGCTCCAGCGCCACGCCCTTGGCGTCCTGTTCGCGCTGCACGGTGGCTCGCACGCCGGCGCTTTCGGCCACTTCCTCTTGTGCAACCAACTCGCGGCGGTAGCCGGGGGTGTTCATGTTGGCCACGTTGTTGGCCGACGCGTCCAGCCGCAACTGGGCGGCCTGGAGGCCTGAACTGCCGATGGAGGAAATGCTGGCCATGGGCGCTGCTCCCGATGTCACACAATGTTGCAAAGAAGGCGAATTGTCCGCCGCGCCGCGGCAGCTGGCAAGCCGCAGCCCCGCAATACCCCTGTCAGCGACCGGGCCGGTGCGCATCCTCCAGGCATTGCGCAAACGCCTGCGCCGCGCGGGCGGGGGCGGGGGAGCGGCGCATCAGGCTCACAAACTGGCAGTGGTAGTGGAACAGCGACGGGTTCACCGCCTGCATGCGGCCCTGGCGCTCGAAGGCCTCGGCGTAGTGGTCGGGCAAGAACCCGAGAAAGCGGCCCGACAGGATCAGCGTGGCGATGGACTCCTGGTCAAACCCCGTGGCCGCACGCTGCAGCCGGGCCTGGTGGCTCAACTCCATATTGGGCGAGTGGTAGCCCAGCCCCGCAAACTGGTAGCCGCGCACGGCATGCCAGTCGGCCGGAGGCGATGACGCCCCAAACAGCGGGTGGCCCGCGCCGCAGTACAGCAGCATGGTCTCGCCAAACAGGTCGGCGTAGGCCAGGCTTTGCGAGCTGCGGTGCGCGGGGATGATGCCCACCTGGTAGCTGCCGTCGATCACACCGCGCTCGATGGCGTTGATGGAGCCCACATGCAGTTGCAGTTGCACATCGGGGGCTTGGGCGGTGAAGGCGGCAATCGCCTCGCCAATGCGGGCGGCCGGGTTGCTGGCGGTCTTGTCGAACACCGCCACGGCGAGCTGCCCGCCCATGCGCGAGTGGATGTCGTCCACGCTGTCGCGAAAGCTGCGCACCGAGGCCAGCAGGCGCAGGGTTTCGTCATACACCCGCTGCCCCTCGGCCGTCAGCGCAAACCCCGCCCGCCCCCGGCGGCACAGCGTGAGGCCCAGGCGGGCTTCCAGGTCCTTGATGTGGCGGCTCACAGTGCTGGTGCCGATGTTCAGCTCCAGCTCCGCGGCCGACATGCCGCCGCACTCCACCACGCTCTTGAAGACCTGCAAAAGGCGCAGGTCCATGTCGCTGAGCTGGCCCAGCACGGCGCGGTGTTTTCCAGGTCCGGCAGGCGCGGAGATTGGTGGGGGTGGAGCGGGGTCCTTTACTTGCATAAATCGTCAAGTAAACATTGATATTGGATTATTTGAGAGATTAACAGGCGGCGCAACAATGCCCTACGTCAAGCCCCAGCCCGCTGGGGTTGCCTGCATTTTTTTGCCGCCTTGCACTGGAGAACCCCATGAGCTTCGTCAACATCGAAAAACCCGCCGCCGGTGCCGAAGGCCCCCGCATGGACGCCGAATGGCTGGACGCGCACTGGATGCCCTACACCGGCAACCGCCAGTTCAAGGCCAACCCGCGCATGATCGTGGAGGGCAGCGGTGCCTACTACACCGACTCCGAGGGCCGCAAGATTTTTGACGGCCTCTCGGGCCTGTGGTGCGCGGGCCTGGGCCATGGCCGCCGCGAGATCGCCGAAGCCATCGGCAAGCAGGCGATGAAGCTGGACTACGCGCCCGCCTTCCAGTTTGGCCACCCGCTGTCGTTCGAGCTGGCCAACCGCGTGAAGGAACTGACGCCTGCAGGGCTGGACTATGTGTTCTTCACCGGTTCGGGCTCCGAGTCGGCCGACACGTCTCTGAAGATGGCCCGCGCCTACTGGCGCGCCAAGGGCCAGGGCACCAAGACGCGCCTGATCGGCCGCGAAAAGGGCTACCACGGCGTTAACTTTGGCGGCATCTCGGTGGGCGGCATCGTCGCCAACCGCAAGCTGTTTGGCCAGGGCGTGGAGGCCGACCACCTGCCCCACACCCAGCCACCCGCAGGCTCGTTCCACAAGGGCATGCCGCCTACGGGCAAGGAGCTGGCCGACCGCTTGCTGGAAGTGATTGCGCTGCACGATGCCAGCAACATCGCGGCCGTCATCGTCGAGCCCTTCTCGGGCTCGGCCGGTGTGGTGATCCCGCCCGTGGGCTACCTGCAGCGCCTGCGCGAGATCTGCACACAAAACAACATCTTGTTGATTTTTGACGAAGTGATCAGCGGTTTTGGCCGCAGCGGCGCCTGGACCGGTGCCGAGGCCTTTGGCGTGACGCCCGACATCCTGAATTTTGCCAAGCAGGTCACCAACGGCGCGCAGCCGCTGGGCGGCGTGGTGGCTACCAAGGAAATCTACGACACCTTCATGGCCGCGGGCGGTCCCGAGTACATGCTCGAATTCCCGCACGGCTACACCTACTCGGCCCACCCCGTGGCCTGCGCGGCGGGCATTGCGGCGCTCGACATCCTGCAAAACGAAGACATGATCGGCCGCGTGAAGGCGCTGGCCCCGTACTTCGAGCAGGCTGTGCACAGCCTCAAGGGCGCCAAGCATGTGGCCGACATCCGCAACTTTGGCCTGGCGGCCGGCTTCACCATTGCGGCGCTGCCCGGCGAGCCTGCCAAGCGCCCCTATGAGATCGCCATGAACTGCTGGAAGAAGGGCTTTTACGTGCGCTACGGTGGCGACACCATCCAGCTGGCACCGCCCTTCATCAGCACCCAGGCCGAAATCGACCGCCTGATCAGCGCCCTGGGCGACGCCCTGCAAGAAACCGCCTGAGCTTCCTTCGCCAGCCAGCCTGCCCCTCCATGCGCATCTCCATCCTCACCTTCGATGCCTTCAACGACCTGGATTCGCTGGTGGCGTTTGGCATGCTCAATCGCATCGCCCTGCTGGGCGTCAAGGACTGGCAGGTGCGCATTGCGAGCCCCACGCCCCGCATCACGTCCATGAACGGGCTGACCATCGATGCGCACGAAAACCTGAGCCAGCTGGCTGAGGCCGACGCGGTGCTGGTGGGCAGCGGCATGAAGACGCGTGAGGTGGCCAACACCCCTGCGCTGATGGAACAGCTAAGGGTGCTGAACCCCGCCCGCCAGTTGCTGGCGGCGCAGTGCTCTGGCACCTTCCTGCTCAGCCGCTTGGGCCTGCTGAGCGGCACGCCCGCCTGCACGGACCTGACCAGCAAGCCGTGGGTGGTGGAGTCGGGCGTGGAAGTGGTGCCGCGCGCGTTTGCGGCCCACGGCAACGTGGCCACGGCGGGCGGGTGCCTGGCCTCGCAGTACCTGGTGGCGTGGCTGATCGCCCGCCTCAAGGGACTGGACGCCGCGCGCGAAGTGCTGCACTACTTTGCCCCGGTGGGCGAGAAGCAGGAGTTCATCGACCGCGCCTTGGGGCATGTGCTGCCCGCGCTGGAGCCCCAGGCTGCTGCGGCTTGAATACTATAAATTTGATAGCTATCAGCGCATGTTTCACTAGCGCTTGTGGCACCTTTTACTTGAAATCACCATGAACCACGACAAAAACGTCACCACCACCATCGGCCACCTGATCGACGGCCAGATCGTCGCCGACACCGCCCGTACGCAGCCCGTGTTTGACCCCGCCACCGGCCTGTCCACCACCAGCGTGGCCCTGGCAAGCCAGGCCACGGTCGAGGCGGCCATTGCCTCGGCCGAGGCCGCGTTTCCGGCCTGGCGCAACACGCCGCCGCTCAAGCGTGCGCGCGTGATGAGCAAGCTGAAAGTCCTGCTCGAAGAAAACGCCGACAAGATCGCCGCCCTGATCACCGCCGAACACGGCAAGGTGCTGGCCGATGCACACGGTGAGCTGCAGCGTGGCATTGAAAACGTCGAATACGCGAGCTACGCGCCCGAGCTGCTCAAGGGCGAGCACAGCCGCAACGTGGGCCCCAGCATCGACTCATGGTCCGAGTTCCAGGCGCTGGGCGTCACCGCTGGCATCACGCCCTTCAACTTCCCGGCCATGGTGCCGCTGTGGATGTGGCCCATGGCCGTGGCCTGCGGCAACACCTTTGTGCTCAAGCCTTCGGAGCGCGATCCCTCCTCCACGCTGTTCATCGCCCAGCTGGCGCTGGAAGCGGGCCTGCCGCCCGGCGTGCTCAACGTGGTCAACGGCGACAAGCTGGCCGTAGACACCCTGCTGCAAGACCCCCGCGTCAAGGCCGTGAGCTTTGTGGGCTCCACCCCGATTGCCGAATACATCTACAGCGAAGGTTGCAAGCACGGCAAGCGCGTGCAGGCCCTGGGCGGCGCCAAGAACCACGCCGTGCTGATGCCCGACGCCGACGTAGGCAACGCCGTGAGCGCGCTGATGGGCGCGGCCTACGGCTCGTGTGGCGAGCGCTGCATGGCCATCCCGCTGCTGGTGGCCGTGGGCGACGAAGTGGGTGACGCCGTGATCGCGGGCCTCAAGACCGAGATCGCCAAGATGAAGGTCGGCCCCGGCACCGACAACAGCAACGACATGGGCCCGCTGGTCACCAAGCCGCACTTCGAGAAGGTGAAGGCCTATGTGGACAGCGGCGTGGCCGAAGGCGCCACGCTGGTGGTGGACGGCCGTGGCGTGAAGGTGGCGGCAGGCCACGAGAACGGCTATTTCCTGGGCGCCTGCCTGTTTGACAACGTCAAGCCCGGCATGAAGATCTACCAGGAAGAAATCTTCGGCCCCGTGCTCGGTGTGGTGCGCGTGAAGACGCTGCAGGAAGCCATGCAGCTCATCAACGACCACGAATACGGCAACGGCACCTGCATCTTCACCCGCGACGGCGAGGCCGCCCGCTACTTCACCGACCACATCCAGGTCGGCATGGTGGGCGTGAACGTGCCCCTGCCCGTGCCGGTTGCGTACCACTCGTTCGGCGGCTGGAAGCGAAGCCTGTTCGGCGACCTGCACGCCTACGGTCCCGACGCCGTGCGCTTCTACACCAAGCGCAAGACCATCACGCAGCGTTGGCCCTCGGCGGGCGTGCGCGAGGGGGCGGTGTTCAGCTTCCCGAGCAGCCGCTGACGCACCAGCATCCACTTTTCGACGAAAAGGCCCCACGTGGGGCCTTTTTTCGTTCTGTGCCGTGCCAGGGTGTTTGAAGGCGAGCCATGTAAATGCGCATGGCTGGCGTGGCATGCCGTCTTTTAGCGCAAGAAGAGCCCATGAAGCGACCCGTTTTCGGATGCCGAGGTCTTACCCCTCAAAAAGCAAAACACTTCATAGCTTTTGTGCATGGATACGGAGGTCTCAAAACCCTGCCCGCACGACACAATCAATGGGCAAACAGCCCCTCTGTAAGCAGATTCGCTTACTAGGGTTTTTACGCACATCCCCCTACAATCGCAGACCCTTACAAAGCTGACAGCCTGCTGCAGACCCGCTGGAGTACGGTTTTGGCCCCTCACCCCTGAGTTGGAGACACTGAATGCCCGAGAACACCACGGCCCAGAACAACAACGATTCCGACAAGCGTGCCCAGTTGCGCCGTGCCGCTCTCGAGTACCACGAGTTTCCCAAGCCCGGCAAGCTGGCGATTGCCGCGACCAAGCAGATGATCAACCAGCACGATCTCGCGCTGGCCTACTCGCCCGGCGTGGCCGCGCCCTGCGAAGAGATCGTCAAGGACCCGGCCAACGCCTTCCGCTACACCTCGCGCGGCAACCTAGTCGCCGTGATCAGCAACGGCACGGCCGTGCTGGGCCTGGGCGACATTGGTGCGCTGGCCTCCAAGCCAGTGATGGAAGGCAAGGCCGTCCTGTTCAAGAAGTTCGCAGGCGTGGACGTGTTCGACATCGAGATCGACGAGAAGGACCCCGCCAAGCTGGTGGAGGTGATTGCGGCACTGGAGCCGACCTTTGGCGCCGTGAACCTCGAAGACATCAAGGCCCCCGACTGCTTCTATGTGGAGCGCGAGCTGCGCAAGCGCATGAAGATCCCGGTCTTCCACGACGACCAGCACGGCACGGCGATCACGGTGGCGGCTGCCGTCGTGAATGCGCTCAAGGTCGCCAACAAGAAGATCGAAGACGTGAAGCTGGTCACCAGCGGCGCGGGTGCGGCGGCCCTGGCCTGCCTGAACCTGCTGCTCAAGGTGGGCGTGCAGCGCAAGAACGTGTTCGTCACCGACCTGGCTGGTGTGGTGTATGAAGGCCGCGAAGAGCTGATGGACGACGACAAGCGCCAGTTCATGCAGAAGACCGACGCGCGCAAGCTGGCCGAGGTGATGGTGGGGGCGGACGTGTTCCTGGGCCTGTCGGCCGGCAACGTGCTCAAGCCCGAGATGGTGGCCACCATGGCCGAACGCCCGGTGATCTTCGCGCTGGCCAACCCCAATCCCGAGATCACGCCCGAGCTCGCGCACAGCGTGCGCAACGACATCATCATGGCCACGGGCCGCTCGGACTATCCGAACCAGGTGAACAACGTCCTGTGCTTCCCATACATCTTCCGTGGAGCACTGGACTGCGGTGCCACCACCATCACCGATGAGATGGAGATTGCCGCGGTGCACGCGATTGCCGAGCTGGCACAGGCCGAACAAAGCGAGGTGGTGGCCGCCGCCTACGTGGGCGAGAAGCTGACCTTCGGCCCCGAATACCTGATCCCCAAGCCGTTCGACCCGCGCCTGATGATGAAGATCGCGCCCGCCGTGGCCCAGGCCGCCATGGACAGCGGCGTGGCACAGCGCCCCATCGCCGACATGGACGCGTACCGCGACCGGCTGCAGACCTTTGTGTATGCCTCGGGCACGACGATGAAGCCCATCTTCGACGCGGCCCGCAATGCCGCCAAGAAGCGGGTGGCCTATGCCGAGGGCGAAGAAGAACGCGTGCTGCGTGCTGCGCAGATCGTGGTGGACGAGAAGGTGGCGCGCCCCACGCTGATCGGCCGCCCCGCCATCATCGCCCAGCGCATCGAAAAGTTTGGCCTGCGCCTGAAGGAAGGCGTGGACTACGACGTGGTCAACACCGACTTCGACCACCGCTACCGCGACTTCTGGCAGACCTACCACCGCATGACCGAGCGCAAGGGCATCACCCAGCAGGTTGCCAAGATCGAGATGCGCCGCCGCCTCACGCTCATCGGTTCGATGATGCTGCACAAGGGCGAAGTGGACGGCCTGATCTGCGGTACTTGGGGCACCACCGCCAACCACCTGATGTACATCGACCAGGTCATCGGCAAGCATGCAGGCGGCGCCGACAGCACCGAGCAGGATGTGCCGGTGTACGCCTGCATGAACGGCCTGATGCTGCCAGGCCGCCAGGTGTTCCTGGTGGACACGCACGTCAACTACGACCCCACGCCACAGGAGCTGGCCGAGATCACCGCCCTGGCCGCCGAGGAAATGATGCGCTTTGGCATCAAGCCCAAGGCGGCGCTGCTGTCGCACTCCAACTTCGGCACCAGCAACAGCCCCAGCGCCGTAAAAATGCGCCGGACGCTGGAACTGCTGCGCCAGCAGGCCCCCTGGCTGGAAGTGGACGGTGAAATGCATGGCGACGTGGCGCTGGACGGCAAGGCCCGCTCGGCGCTCATGCCCAGCAGCGAGCTGACCGGCGACGCCAACTTGCTGGTGTTCCCCAACATCGACGCCGCCAACATTGCCTACAACCTGCTCAAGACCGCAGCAGGTGGCGGCATTGCCATCGGCCCCGTGCTGCTGGGCGCTGCCAAGCCGGTTCATATCCTGACACCCAGTGCCACCGTGCGTCGTATTGTGAACATGACAGCCCTCACCGTGGCCGATGCCAACGCCCTGCGGTAAGCCTTAAAAGAATAGCAAGCGCTAACTTAAATCCCTTGCAAAACCCTTCAGCGTCTGCCCAATCTTTGTGCAGACGCTTGCTTTTTGGGGACCGTTGAGCGACACTAGCGGGTCGAAATTTCGGGTTAACCCGTAGTTTCTGAAAGGTTCGTTGATGCTGAAGGCTGTAGCCACCCGGGCGCGCAAGGCAGGGTTATTGTGTGTTTTGGGTGTTGCTTTCGTGCTGTCTCCGGTCGCGGGACATGCCCGGAAATCCCCGTCCACCGACGGGTCCATCACCCCCATCGCACTGGCCGAGTTGCCGCCTCAAGGGCGGACAACGTATGCGCTGATCCGTGAGGGCGGGCCGTTTCCGTACGACAAGGACGGATCGGTTTTTGGCAATCGCGAGCGGCTGTTGCCCGCCCAAAAGCGGGGCTACTACCGTGAATACACCGTCAGAACACCAGGATCGCGCGACCGGGGAGCCCGGCGCATCGTGTGTGGCGGCAAGCCCCGGATGCCGGATGCCTGCTACTACACCAGCGACCACTACGCCAGTTTTCGCGAGATCGTCGAGTAACCCCAATGCGTCGTACGCCAGCCAGCCCATCCCTGAAAGCGTACGCCGCGCCCCATTGAATTCCCCATTCACAGGCCGCATCCTGCAGCCTGTGAGATGCCAGAAGTTTGTGGACTTTATAAAGAAAGAGTAGCGGAGATGCAGACGCCACTTCGTAAAGACCTGGAAACGCCACTGCGTGGCGTGCGCACCAACATCGTGCAGTCCATTCGCGCCTTCCGCGTGCAGGACCTGCAAGATGCGGCCACCTCCATGGGTCACCATTTCTTGTACGCCAATCTGGCTCACGCGCAGTCCAAGCAGGATGTGCTGGACCTGATTGCCGCCCAATTCACGTTCCCGTCGCACTTCGGCAAGAACTTCGATGCGTTGTACGACTGCATGACAGACCCCTTGCACAAATCAGGCCCGCAGCCTGGTTTCATCGTGGTGCTGGAGCAGATTCCTGCCACGGGCAAGTTCGACAAGGAAGCGCGCGAGCAGTTGCTCGACATCTTCCGCGATGCTGCCGACTACTGGGGTGATCGCAAGATCCCCTTCCGGTGTTTCTATTCTTTTCTGTAGCCCGTTCTGCATCCACCAGCCAAGCAGAACGGGCGAACGAGGCTAGCGACACCCAGGCCGTGGAAGGCATCGAGATCAACGGTGAACCCGCTGAAAAGATGCCCACCGACAAGCTTGTGGACGTGTCGCCCATGGCGCTGCGCATGAGCAGCCCTTTCAATGCCGGGTATTGGCTCAGCGCCGCATAACTCGGTACATCCCCCTGAGCGGCTACGCCGCTTCCCCCTTCTCTCGGCTTCGCCGGGAAGGGGGACGACACCAGCGCGGCGGGGCGGCCCTTGCGCGGTGTCTCTGGCATGGTATCTCGCCCATCGTCGAGGGCAGAGTTGAATCAAGCGCCTGCCATACCCGAGGCAGGCCTCTTTTCCTGCCATTGATGCGGATGATACGGGTGCACTGCACCCCATTTTTTGCCCCCATAGACCGCCAGCGCCTATTCAGCAAGCGCCGCCAGCTATCAATTCAAGAGCAATTCTGTGCCAGGGCCACGTATTCGGCCACGGGCACTTCCTCGGCGCGGCGCTGGGTGTCGAATTCACCAGCAAACTGGCGGGCTTCGAGCCAGCGGCCCAGCGTGTGGCGCAGCAGCTTGCGGCGCTGGCTGAAGGCGACCTGCACCAGCTCTTCCAGCAGCGGCACAGACAAGGCCGCAGGCTCTGCATGCGGCACCATGCGCACCACGGCGCTGTCCACGCGGGGCGGCGGGTCGAAGCTCTCGGGCGGCACGAACAGCACGTTTTCCATGGCGTAGCGCCATTGCAGCATCACCGACAGGCGACCGTAGTCGCCCGTGGCGGGGCTGGCCACCATGCGGTCGATCACTTCCTTTTGCAGCATGAAGTGCTGGTCTTCGATGACCTGCACATGGTCCAGCAGATGGAACAGGATGGGTGTGGAGATGTTGTAGGGCAGGTTGCCCACCACGCGCAACCGCAAACCGGGCTGTCCTGCCTTGTCACGCAGGGTCTGCGCCAATGCGGTGAAGTCCACTTTGAGCACATCCGACTCAATCACGTCGAGCTGGCCATGCAGGCGCAGGCGCAGCGCCAGGTCGCGGTCCAGTTCGATGACCGTGAGGCCCCCCAGGCGTTCCACCAGGGGCTGCGTCAGCGCGGCCAGACCGGGCCCGATCTCGACCATGGGTTGACCGGGCATCGGCGCAATGGCCTGCACGATGCCGTCGATGATGCCCTGGTCGGACAGGAAATGCTGTCCGAAGCGCTTGCGGGGAATGTGTTTCAACGCGGCCTTACCTGTTGTCGTGTCTGAGAGTGCTTGGAGCTCGTGTGCGCTGCACTCACTGGGGTGGCTCGCGGTACTCGACATACGCGCGCCCGCGCAACTCCTGCGCCCAGGTGGCATAGGCCTCGTCGAGTTTCTTCTCGCGCACCACGTTGCGTGCCATGTCGCGCTGCTCGCGCTGGGTGAGCTTGGCCTCGCGGCGTTCGAGCAGCTGGATCAGGTGCACGCCAAAACGCGAAACCAGGGGTTCGCTGATGTCACCGGGCTTGAGGGCGTCCAGCGCTTGCTCGAACTCGGGGACATACCGGCCCGGGTTGGCCCAGCCGAGGTCACCACCCTCCTTGGAACTGCCGTCCTGCGAATGCTCGCGCGCCAGGGCTGCAAAGTCGGCCTGCCCCGCCAGCACGCGGCGGCGGTAGTCGGCCAGGCGCGCGGCGGCAGCGGCTTCGGACAACTGGGGGCCCGTGCGCAGCAAAATGTGGCGCGCATGGTTTTGCACTACGGTGGTCGGCATACCCGCCGTCACACGTTCCACCACCTTGAGCACGTGAAAACCCGCTGGCGAGCGCACCGGGCCCACGATGGAGCCCACCGGCAGGCCGAGGGTGGAGTTCACAAACAATTCTGGATAACGATCCGCAGGCCGCAAGCCCAGCAATCCACCGGCCCGCTGGCCTTCGGGCGCATCGGAGAACTCGCGGGCCACCGCTGCAAAGTCTTCGCCCGCGCGCACCTTGTCGGCCGCTCGCTGTGCCCGTGCCTGCCGCTCGGCCACCTGCGTGGGGGTGGCGTTTTCAGGCACCAGCACCAGCACATGGCCGAGGTTGATCTCCATGGCGGCGACATCCGTGCCCTTTTGCTCTTCACGCAGGAACTGGTCCACGTCCAGATCGCTCACCTTCACCCGCGCTTCGACTTCGCGCTCGCGCAGGCGCTGCTGCAGCAACTGGTTGCGCAGCTCTTCGCGAAAACGGTCCTTGCTCATTCCATCGCGGGCCAGGCGCGCATACAGCTCGTCCACCGTCATGTCGTTCTGGCGGGCCACGCCCTGCTCGGCCTGCGACACGGCGTAGTCATCGACCTTGATGCCCGATTCGCGGGCCTGCTGCAGCTGCACCTTCTCCAGGATGATGCGTTCGAGGACTTCGCGCGCCAGCGCATCGCGCGGTGGCATGGCACCGCCCTGCTTGGCGATCTGCGCCTCGGCACGTGCCAGGCGCGAGCGCACCTCGTAGTTGGTCACGGGCTCGGAGTTGACCACCGCCACGATGAAATCGGCCGAGCGCGGGGCCGTGCTGGCGGAGGGCGCGGGCAGCGTGATGGAGGGCACGGCAGCAGGGCGCGCATTCAGCGAAGACGGCGAGGAAGACAACCCTGTCTTGCCCGAGGACGAGGTCCCCGAGGGGCGCAGGCCCTGGGCCGCAGCGCCTTGCGCCACGAGGGATGCCAACGCGGCCGTCAAGGCCAGTGCGAATACACGGTGGTTCATGGTCTAGTCGTAGTTGCTGAAGCGGCTGGGCGTGGAGACCTGCTCGCGCAGGTTCTGGTAACGCGGCACATTTTGCTTGAAGGAGTCGAGCGGGCTGGAGCCCAGGCTCAGGCGGGAGAAGCCCACGAATTCGATCTGGAACAGCAGGCGCGTGTTGGAGCTGGTCACGCTGCTTTGCAGGCGCTCCAGCACCACGCGGCCAATCCAGCAGCAGCTGTCGTACTCGAAGCCCACCACGGTGTCCACGAGTTTGCGGTCCTTCATGCTGTAGTTCAGGCGGCCCACGCTGTACCAGCGCCCGCCGCCCTGGCCGCGGCCGGGGCCCAGGTCCTTGCCCTTGTCGCCCCACAGGTCGTTCAGCGGCCACTGCCAGCCGATGTCGATCTGCTCGCTGGTGCCACGTTGCAGGCGGTAGGCCGCGCTCACGGTGCGGTAGTTGCTGGGGCTGTAGCGCGCACCGATGGTCGAACGGATGGACTGCCCGGTCTTGGGGTTGTACTGCACGGTGGAGTCAAAGCCCCACTGCGGTGTCCAGTTAATGCCCGCGCCCAGCAGCAGGTCCGACAGGCGCTCGCTCACCGGCGTGCCCCCGGGCAGGGTGACCTTCTGGTCCGAGAAACGCACCCGCTGGGCAATGCCGAAGCGCGCTGCCTGGGCACCGGTGTCGGGGTCCAGCAGGCGTGTGGTCACGCCCAAGGTCAGCAGGTTGTTGTCGGCCAGCCGGTCATTGCCGCCAAACGCGTTCTCTGTGTAGATGGTGGCGAAGTTGAAGTCATTGGCCGCTGTGTCATACACCGGCAGCATGCTCTGGTCGCGGTAGGGCGTGTAGGTGTAGAACGCCCGGGGCTCCAGTGTCTGCAGGAAGGCGCGACCAAAGTAGGCGGTGTCGCGCTCGAACACCAGGCCGCTGTCCAGGCTGAAGGTAGGCAGCGTGCGGCTGGCCGAGCGCTGGCCGTTGGACAGGGCCGAGTCAAACTGGTACTGCGTGGCGTGCAGCTGCAGGCGCGGGGTGATGAAGCCACCCGGCGACAGGAAGGGGCGGCTGATCTGCGCCATGGCGTAACTGCGATCGGCATTGGGCTGGCCCGTGAGCGCACGAGCCGCTTCAAAGCGCGTGGTGTCCAGCTCCACGCTGGCATCGAATCCACCGCCCAGCTGCGAGGGGTTGTAGCGCCATTGCACCTGCGGCATGCGGTCATACGGAGGCACGATAGGCGAGCTCACGTCTTGCAGCGTCTGCCACTTGAGCGTGCGCACGGTGGCCGACATGTCGTTGCGGCCCCAGGACAGGATCGCATCGTTGGGCAGCAGGCGCTGGCGCAGTTGATCCGTAGCACGGCTGAAGTCGCGCCAGTAGTTGTCATCACTCACGCGGTTGAGGTTGAGGTTCAGCCCCAGCCCGCCGATGCCGGTGTCGAACGCGCCTTCGTGTTTGCCGCTAAAGCTCCAGCGCACACGGTCGCGCAGACGGTCGGTGGGCATCACGTCGGCGCTGATCTGGCCTTTGTAGGTTGGCTCCAGGTAGCGGAACTCGCCGCCCACGTTGGCGCCTCGTTTGGTCATGAGCGCGGCGCGCAAGGTGGCATCGCGGTTGGGCGCGATGTTCCAGTAGTAAGGCTGCATGTAGGTCACGCCATCCCGACTGTCGAGCCCGACGGTGGGCGGCAGCAGGCCGGACTTGCGCTTTTCCGACAGCGGGAAGCTGATGTACGGAATGGGCAGCACCGAGATGCCCTTGAACTCCAGCACCGCATCTTCGGCGGTGCCCACCTCTTCCTCGTTGTCAATGCGGATGGTGGCGGCGCGCAGCACCCAGTCGGGCTGCCAGCTCTCCTCGTTGCCACGCTCGCAGGTGGTGTAGGTGCCGTTGTGCACCACGGCGCGGTAGCGGTCCACAAAGTCCACCCGCGTCGCATCTCCATGCGCCTGCGTGGCCAGGAAGCGGTAGCGCGCGTCGCTGAAAAAGCCCTCGAAGGCCTCCACCCGCAGCTCCAGCGCCGTGCCTTCGTAGACGTTGCCTGCGCGGTTGATGCGCACCTTGCCGTTGGCCTTGGCCAGGTCCTCGGGCACGTTGTAGTCGAGGCGGTCGGCGCGGATGACCGTGTCGCCCCGGCGCAGCTCGGCGTTGCCTTCAATCAGTGCGTTCAGGTCGGTCTGGCCGCTGATGTGGTCGCCCTTCACAAAGACGGGCAATTGCGAGCGCACGGCGTCGGGAATCTTTTCCTGCAGCAGGGGTGACGTGCGCAGCACCGGCGGCGCATCCCAGGCGCTGGGCGCGGCTCCGTCCTGGGCCAGAACCGCCAGCGGCAGGCCACACCAGGCCAGCGCAACGCCCAGGGCCAGCACGCGGGGCACGGGGGGCCGCAGCCGTGCAGACTTCGCCGTGGCGGGCCGGGCGCGAAGGGAGGTGAGGTTCTGCACGGTAAGGGGCTGGCAGCGTGGCACGTGGGGTGTTGAGGGGCGGTAGCGGACAAAGGGACCGGTCCTGGCCAGCGCGCACGGCGCCAGCCACGACCGGTTTGTAAAATCGGATTATCCATGAGCCACCCCATCCCCCCATCGCCCGCCGGCCAGCCCCTGGGCGCCACCGTAGCCGCACCTGCTGCGCCCGCCGCCTCCACCCCTGTCAGCTGGCCTGATGCAGCCCGCCGCGCCGCCTTCGAAGCCTGGTTGGCGCCTCTCGTGGGCCCCCACCAGCTGCTGCCTGCCACGCTGCGCCCCGCCTCGGCCGATGCCAGCTTCCGCCGCTACCTGCGCATCGACACAGCCACGGGCGCCAGCCGCATCGTCATGGACGCACCGCCCGACAAGGAAAACTGCCAGCCGTTTGTGCAGGTGCAAGGCCTGATGGCCGCCGCCGGGCTGAACGTGCCGCAGATCCTGGCGTTTGATGCGCCCACCGGCTTCATGCTGCTGTCCGATCTGGGCCACCAGACGGTGATCGAGCGGCTGAACCCCGAAAATCCCCGGGACGCCTACGCCTGGTACCAGCAGGCCACCGATGTGCTGCTGCAGTGGCAAAAGGCGTCCACCCCCGGCGTGCTGCCCGCATACGACGAGGCGTTGCTGCGCCGCGAGCTGGCGCTGTTCCCCGACTGGTACCTCGCCCAGCACCGCAGCGTCACGCTGGATGACAAGCAACAGGCCACCTTGAGCAGCGCCTTTGACGCCATCGTGGCGCACAACCTGGCCGCCCCGCAGGTGTATGTGCACCGCGACTTCATGACCCGCAACCTGATGGCACCTGCCGAACAGGGCGCCCCCTTGGGCGTGCTGGACTTCCAGGACGCGGTCTACGGCCCCATCACCTACGACATTGCCAGCCTGCTGCGCGATGCGTTCATCAGCTGGGAAGAAGAATTCGTCATCGACATTACCGTGCGTTACTGGGAAAAGGCGCGCAAGGCCGGACTGCTTGGAGCCACCAGCGCCAGCGGCTGGGGCGATGACTTTGGCGAGTTCTACCGCGCGGTGGAGTGGATGGGCCTGCAGCGGCACCTCAAGGTCGCGGGCATTTTTGCGCGCCTGACCTTGCGCGACGGCAAGCCCAAGTACCTGGCCGATGCGCCCCGCTTCATCGCCTACATCCGCGCCACCGCCAACCGCTACCGCCAGCTGGGGCCCCTGCTCAAGATGCTGGACCAGATCGAAGGCACCGAGCCCGTGGTGGGCTTTGCGTACGGCCGGATGTAGCCCTGGCCGCCTGCACGCACGGCACACCCCCATAAATCAAGCAAAAACCGGCTCAAGCGCACACAAATTATGCGCTAGCAGCTATTACAAAGATAGCAAATGCCCCGTTTCCATTGCCCGGCCCCCCTGGCCACCGGCGCCGAGCTGGACCTGCCCCCGGGCGCTGCACGCCATGTGCAGGTGCTGCGCCTGCAGCCTGGTGACGGCATCACGCTGTTCCACGGCGGCCAGAGCGCGGCCGACCCGGGCGGCGAGTTCGATGCCACCGTGGTCAAGATGGGCCGCAGCGATGTGCGCGTGCTGGTGGGGGCGCACCACGCCATCGAGCGCGAGGCGCCCCGCGCCGTGCACCTGCTGGCGGGTATCACCGCCAACGAGCGCATGGACTGGCTGGTCGAGAAAGCCACCGAACTGGGCGTGGCCAGCATCACCCCACTGGTGGCCGAGCGCAGCGTGCTCAAGCTCAAGGGCGAGCGCGCCGACAAGAAGATCGCCCACTGGCAGGCCGTGGCCGTGGCCGCCTGCGAGCAGTGCGGCCGCAACCGCGTGCCGGTGGTGCACGCCGCCATCGACCTGGCGGGCTGGCTGCGTTCACCAGGGCAGGGCCTGGCGTCTCCCGAGACACGGGACACCCCCCAGCGCCTGCTGCTGTCGCTGCGGGCCGGTACCGCGCCGCTGCGCGAGGCCACGGGCAGCGCGAATGGCCAGCGCCCCGTGCTGTTCCTCTCGGGCCCCGAGGGCGGGCTGAGCGCTGCGGAAGAGGACCTGGCGCTGCAACACGGCTTCGCCCCCGTCACGCTGGGTCCGCGTGTGCTGCGTGCCGAGACGGCCCCGCTGGCCGCCTTGGCCGCGCTCACGCTGTAGCGCAGCGCCCGCGCCGCAGAGCAGACTCGCCACCCGGGCTGCACACCCGGACGAAGCCCGGTCAAGGCATGGCACAGGCCTGGGGGCTATACGCCCAGCATTACCTCACCGTAAAATCGCTGACTGGCCGGTAACCCCCAATCCCAAGGGTTTCATGCCACCTCGCCCGCGCACCGCGCGGCCCTCCCTCCTGGCCGGAGCCCCCCCACCTTGCGCCCACCCGCCCGCTGGCAGCGCCTCAAGGATGTGATCCTCTCCACCGACCCCCGGCGGCGCACGCTGGTGGGCATGGCCTTGCTGGCGCTCACGCTGATGGCAGGCAGCGCCGGCGTGATGCTGCTGGTGGCGCATTCCAGCACCTCCGTGGACCAGACCGCCGTGCAATGGTGGGCCGCCCTGTCAGTGGGCGGCCTGGTGGTCATGACGGCCTTCATCCGCTCGGGCGAAACCGCCCGCCTGCGCGACCCCTCGCTCACCATCCCGCAAATGGTCTGGACCATCACCAGCGGTGCGGTGGCCTATGTGCTGGCGGGCGATGCGCGGGGGCTGGTGCCCAGCGTGCTGGCGATGATCCTGTTCTTCGGCACCTTCGGCCTCACGGTGGCTGAGGTGATCGGCATTGGCGTGTATGCGCTGCTGGCCTTTGCCAGCGCCATCGGCGTCAGCTCACGCTTCAACGCCAATGCCTCGGGCTACCTGGACACCGCCTACGCGCTGATGGTGCTCATCGTGCTCAGCGGCTGCATTGCGCTGAACCTGCGCATCCAGCGCATCCGCGCCAAACTGCAGCAGCAGCGCGAGGCACTGGCCCAGGCGCTCGAAGTCAACCGCGAACTGGCCACCCGCGACGAACTGACGGGCCTTATCAACCGCCGCGCCATGCTCGACCTGATGGCGCTGGAGCACCGCCGCAGCCTGCGCAGCGGCCGCCCGCTGCTGCTGGCGCAGCTGGACATCGACCACTTCAAGCCCATCAACGACCAGCACGGCCACGCTGCCGGCGACCGCGCGCTGCAGGCCTTTGCGGGCACGGTGCGCGCCAGCGTGCGCGACACCGACGTGCTGGCCCGCTGGGGTGGCGAGGAGTTTGTGCTGATGCTCACCGACACCTCGGCAGACCATGCGCGCGAACTGCTCGAACGCATCCGCCAGGCCGTGCAGGCGCTGGAGATTGCCCACAGCGCAGGCTCGCTGCAGCTCACCGTGTCCATCGGCCTGGCCCAGCACCTGCCGGGCGACACGGTGGAGCACACGCTGGAACGCGCCGACCAGGCGCTGTACCACGCCAAGGCCCTGGGCCGCAACCGCGTGGTGGTGGCGCCGGCCACCCACCGCCCCGTGGCCTCTGGGACTAGCGCACGGGCTTGATCGCGCCGCAGTCCGCGGCCAGCCACTTGCCGTTTTGCACCATGTCGATCTGCTCGGGCTTGCCGTTCGACGTGGTCTTGACCTTGAAATTGCCCGTGTAGGCGGTGGGCCCCTGGAAGGTCATCGCGCCCTCGCCCGTGGTGGGCGGCTGGCCTTGGGTGCCCTTGCAGCTGAACGTCATGGCCACCGCATTGGGGCCCGTGCGTTGCACGTTCTGTGTGCAGCCTTCCTGCGCCGGAATGCGGTCCAGGTCGGCCTGCTCGGGGCTGATGCAGACCTTCACGGTGTTGCCGCTGGGGCCCATGCTCACACCCTGCTGGGCCATGGCCTGTTCCATCTGCTTGCGCTGCGCAGGCGTCAGGCTGGCCATGGACTTCTGCATCTGCGCCATCGCGGCCTCCAGCTGGCCGCTCTGGCTTTTCATGGTCACGCTGTTCTCCCACAGGCCGGGCCGCAGCTTCTGCGTCTGGGCATGGGCCGTGGCCCAGAGCCCGGGTCCGAGCACGGTGGCGGAGAGGACAACGGCGAGAGCGCGGGGGATGGGGGTGTGCATGGTGGTCAGGCCTCGGTGCTGGCGGTGGAGCCAGCAGTATCGACACACCGGCCGTTGCTGCCAAGTACCAAGTGCACGGTGGAAGGTGAGAAGCAGCGGCTGCGGCCCGCGCGCACGGGCACGCGGTCTCCGTGGGTCTCCGTCCTCAGGCGCTCAGGTGCGGCGGCGCGCGCAGCTGCTCGGGGGTGGTGAAGTAGGCTGCCGATGCCCCCAGCCCCGCGCGCGCCTGCGCCAGCTCATGCCGCGCCACGGTGCGCAGGTGCACCTCGTCGGGCCCGTCCATCAGCCGCAGCGCGCGGCCCCAAGTCCAGAAAGCGGCCAGCGGCGTGTCGGGCGACATGCCCATGGCGCCAAAGACCTGCATGGCGCGGTCCACCACGCGCTGCTGCAGGCGCGCGGCCACGAGCTTGATGGCGGCGACCTGGGCACGCACGCTGCGCGCATCCACAGCGTCGCCCTGGTCCAGCAGCCACGCGGCGTGCAGCACCAGAAGGCGCGCCTGGTCGATCTCGATGCGCGACTCGGCCAGCCACTCCTGCACATTGGCCTGTTCGGCCAGCGGCTTGCCAAAGGCCGTGCGCTCCAGCGCGCGCTCGGTGGCCAGGCGCAGCGCCAGCTCGCACTGGCCGATGCTGCGCATGCAGTGGTGCACGCGGCCGGGCCCGAGGCGCGCCTGGGCCATGGCAAAGCCTGCGCCCCAGTCGCCCAGCAGGTGGTCCGCAGGCACGCGCACGCTGCGCAGCAAAATCTCGCAATGCCCCTCCGGCGCGTGGTGGTGCAGCACGGGGATGTTGCGCACGATCTGCACACCCGGTGTGTTCACCGGCACCAGCACCATGCTGTGGCGGTGGTGGCCGTCTTCACTGTCGGCGTCGGCATTGCGGCACAACACGATGAGCAGCTGGCAATGCGGGTGCGCCGCGCCGGTGATGAACCACTTGCGGCCGCTGAGCACCAGGTCATCGCCCTCGCGCCGCACCGTGGTCTGCAGATTGGTGGGGTCGGACGAGGCCACATCGGGCTCGCTCATCGCAAAGGCCGATCGCATCTGGCCGTGCAGCAGCGGCACCAGCCAGCGGGTGCGCTGGGCGGGCGTGGCAAAGCGGTGCAGCAGCTCGATGTTGCCGGTGTCTGGCGCCTGGCAGTTGAACACCTCGGCCGCCCAGGGCAGGCGGCCCATGGCCTCGGCCAGCGGCGCGTAGTCAAGGTTGTTCAGGCGCGTGCCCGGCTCGTCTTCGCGCAGCGTGGGTAGGAACAGGTTCCACAGGCCCTCTTCGCGCGCCAGCGCCTTGAGGTCTTCGACAAACGGCGGCGGATAGTCGCCCGCCGCCACGGCCGCGTGCCAGGCGGCGTTGTAGGGCAGCAGGTAGCGGTCCATGAAAGCCAGCAGGCGATCACGCAGTGCAAGGGCCAGGGGGGAGAGTGCGAAGTCCATGCGGCCATTGTGAAAACCGCGCCAGCACACGTCACAACGCAGGCGACAACGGGCTTGACGCACATCACGGCCTGCATGGGAGCCTTCGGTGACGGCATCCCATTTGCTACGCTATTGATAGCTAGTCAGGCATATTGCACTAGCGCTACCAACCCGTTTTGCTTCAAACATGGCCTGACACCCATCACCACGCAGGTACCATGGCTCCATGAGTACCCACTACGAAACCCTGCAACACGCCGACACCTACCGCGAGGCGTTTGCGGTCGAGCCCCCTGCGGCGCTGGGTGAACGCCACCTGTGGCCCCGCAAGCCGGGCTTTTTCATCGTGCATGCAGCAACGGCCACCGCCTTGGCCCAAGGGCCGGCCAGCACGGCTGGCGCGGTTGAAGAAGCTGCCCCCACAACGGCTTCAGACACCCCGAGCGACGCCGCCTCCACCCGGGTGCTGGTGCCCGCGCAATGGGGCCTGGTGCCGCACTGGGTCAAGTCGGCATCCGACGCCAAGCTGCGCGCGCCCAAGCTGGTAAACGCCAAGTCCGACCTGGCCTCCACAGGCACCGCGTTTCGCGACGCGTGGCTGAACGGCCAGCGCTGCATCGTGCCCATGGTGGCGTTCTATGAAGACGACCTGCGCAGCGGCAAGGCCGTGCCCACCCGCGTGGCACGTGTTGACGGCAAACCCATGGGCGTGGCGGGCCTGTGGGCGCGCTGGCAGGGCGCTGACGGCGAGGTGATCATCAGCTACTGCCTGCTCACGGTGAACGCCAACAACCACGCGCTGCTGCACCGCTACGGCCAGCCCGGCAGCGAAAAAAGCATGCCCGCCATCCTGAACGAAGGCGCCTACGACGCCTGGCTTACGGCCCGGCCCGACAAGGCCAAGGAGTTCATGCGCCAGTACGCGGCAGAAAAACTCACCGCCAATCCCGTGGAGAAAAGGGCCGACAAGGTGCCCAAGGGCTGGCTGGGTTGAAGCCCGCACCGCCGAAGCGGCGCTGCGGGGGCGCTCAGGACGGCCGCTTCATCTGGCACGACGTGGGCTGGGCGCTGATGTAGTTGTCCCACGCCACTTCAGAGCGGAAGCCGTAGCCGGTTTTCTCCGCGTCGTACTTCACGCCCTTGCTGCCCTGCTTGGCCCAGATGCCCAGGTACAGCGGGGCTTCAAGCTGGTGGTCGGTCTTGCGCATGCGCACCTCGCCCATGGGGCTCTTGTAGGTCATGCCTTCCAGCGCCAGGGCCACCTTCTTGGCGTCGGTGGACTGGGCCTTGCGCATGGCTTCTCGCAGCATGTGCACGCTGTTCCAGTGGGCGGCAAACACAAAGTCTTCACCAGTCTTCTTCTTGTAGTCCACGTAGATCTTTTCCAGCTCGGGGGTGGGGGCGTTGTGCACCCAGTTCCAGATCACCCCGACCTTACCCTCGCCCCAGGGCCCGATCTGCGCGGGCGTGCCGGGGTTGTTGGCATTGAGCGTGAAGTAGTTGATGTTCAGGCCATAGTCGCGCGAGGACTTGAACAGCAGCGTGAGGTCGCTGCCCCAGTTGGAGGTGATGACGGTGTCGGCCTTGGTGGCGGCAATCTTGGCCACGTACGAGGCGAAGTCGCGCGTCTGGGCGATGGGGATGAAGTCATCGCCCACAACCTCGATGTCAGGCCGCTTGCGGGCCAGGTATTCCTTGGCAGCCTTGGAGACCTGGCGGCCGTGGGTGTAGTCCTGGTTGAGCAGGTACACGCGCTTCACGTCCTTGCGGCCTTGCAGGTAGGTGGTCAGCGCCTCCATCTTCATCTCGCTCGACGGATAGAAGCGAAAGTGCCAGAAGCTGCAGCGCTCGTTGGTGAGCTGCGGGTCCATGGCGGCGTAGTTGAGGTACACGGTCGCGCGCTCGGGGTCGCGCTCGGCGAGCTTGTTCAGCGCATCCACCAGCGCCAGCGCCACGCCCGAGCCACCACCCTGGGTGATGTAGCGCACGCCCCGGTCAGTGGCAGCCTTGAGCGCGTTCAAGCTCTCCTGCGGCGTGCCCTTGTTGTCAAAGTCCATCACCTCGAACTTGGGCTCGTTCGGCCCGGCCTTGGCGTTGACCTGCGCCACCACCTCGCGCAGCTGGTTGAGCGAGCTTTGGCCGGTGAGCGCAAACGGGCCGGACAGCAGGTCGATGAAGCCGATCTTCACCGTCTCGGCAGCCCCGGCGTGCGCAGCCATCACCAGCGCTGCGGCGCATGCGCCGGCCTTGAGCCATTGATGAGGCCATTTCCTGGGAACCATGTTCATGTGAGTCTCCGTGGGGTGGGTGGGTAGGAACTGCGTCAATGCGGGGCGATGTCAGTCGCCGACGAACACCGAGCCATGGCGTTGCCGCAGCTCGTTTTTCTGGACCTTGCCGGTGCCGCCCAGCGGCAGGCTTTCGACAAACAGCACCTCGTCGGGCAGCCACCACTTGGCAACACGCTCTGCGAGGAAGTCCAGGATCTGCGCCTTGTCGAGCGACTGGCCGGGCTTGCGCACGATGAAGAGCAGCGGGCGTTCGTCCCACTTGGGGTGCTTGACGCCGATGACAGCGGCCATGGCCACCGCCGGATGCGCCACGGCGGCGTTCTCCAGGTCGATGGAGCTGATCCACTCGCCGCCCGACTTGATCACGTCCTTGGTGCGGTCGCGAATCTGCACCACGCCCTGCGGGCTGATGGTGGCGATGTCGCCGGTGGGGAACCAGCCATCGGCCAGCGCCGAACGCTCGGCCTTGTGGTACCGGTCCACGATCCACTGGCCGCGCACCATCAGCTCGCCCTGCGCCACGCCGTCGCGCGGCAGGCGGGCGCCGTTTTCATCCACCAGCTTGAGCTCGATGCCGAACACCGACTTGCCCTGCTTGGCGACCAGCGCGTGGCGCTCCTCGGGCGGCAGTTCGGCATCGGCCGCGCCCAGCACGCTCATGGTGGCGATGGCGGTGGTCTCGGTCATGCCCCAGCCGTGGCGCACCTCCACGTCGTACAGGTCGTTGAACTTGGCGATCAGCGCCTTGGGCATGGCCGAGCCGCCCACGCCCGTGCGGCGCATGGTGCTAAAGCGCAGCCCGTGCTGCTCCACATGCTGGATGAGGCCCATCCAGATGGTGGGCACGCCCGCGCTGACGGTGACGCGCTCGGTCTCCATCAGCTCGTACAGGCTGGCGGCGTCCAGGCGTGGGCCGGGCAGCACCAGCTTGGCCCCGCCAATCAGGGCCGCATAGGGCAGGCACCAGGCGTTGATGTGGAACATGGGCACCACGGGCAGGATGGTCTCCCGCGCGCTGATGCTGAGCACACCCGGCATGCAGGCCGACAGGGCACTGAGCGCCAGCGCCCGGTGCGAATACAGCACGCCCTTGGGGTTGCCGGTGGTGCCCGATGTGTAGCACAGCGCTGCGCCGGTCTTTTCATCACATTCGGGCCACTCAAAGCGGTCATGCTGGCCGGCCACCAGGGTCTCGTAGGCCTCGACCCCGGGCACCCCTTGCAGGTCGATGCTGCCCAGCGTGTCGGCATCACACAGCGCCACCCAGTGCCGTACGCGGGGGCACGACCCCGCAATGGCGCGCACCAGTGGTGCGAAGGTGGTGTCAAACAGCACCACCTCGTCGTCGGCGTGGTTGACGATGTAGGCCAGCTGCTCGGGGTGCAGGCGCGGGTTGCAGGTGTGCATGACCATGCCGCTGCCGGACAAGGCGTAGTACGCCTCCAGGTGGCGGTGGTTGTTCCAGGCCAGTGACCCCACCACGCTGCCAGGGCGCAGGCCCAGCGCCTGCAGTGCGTTGGCCAGCTGCCGGGCGCGCCGGGCCAGGTCGGCAAAGCGGTAGCGGTGCAGGCTGCCATTGGTGTCGCGCGAGACGATCTGCTGGTCGCCGTACTGGTTCTCACCGTGCTCGAGGATGGCCGAGACCAGTAACGGCCGATCCATCATGCTGCCGGGCTGCTGCATTGCTGTCGTCTCCTTGTGGTGTGCGCGGTGCTGCATCGCGGCATCCGTGGGATGCCGGTGCAGAGCCCTCTTTGCCGGGGCTGGCGCATCGTCGCAAACAACGCGGGGCGTGCTTGTCTTCTACGTGACTGGAGAGCGCAGCACCGCCGTGGTGCACGGACGGGTCACAGGCCCAGCGCTGTGAAAAGCCCGTCCACGCGCGCCTGCACGGCGGCGTCCATGGCCATGGGGCGGCCCCATTCGCGCTGGGTCTCCCCCGGCCACTTGTTGGTGGCGTCCATCCCCATCTTGCTGCCCAGGCCGCTGACAGGCGAGGCGAAGTCCAGGTAATCAATGGGGGTGTGCTCCACCAGCAGCGTGTCGCGCGCCGGGTCCATGCGGGTGGTGATGGCCCAGATCACGTCTTTCCAATCGCGCACGTCCACATCGGCATCCACCACCACGATGAACTTGGTGTACATGAACTGGCGCAAGTGGCTCCACACGCCCATCATCACGCGCCGTGCGTGGCCGGCGTAGGCCTTGCGGATGCTGACCACCGCCATCCGGTAGCTGCAGCCTTCCGGCGGCAGGTAGAAGTCCACGATCTCGGGGAACTGCTTTTGCAACAGCGGGATGAACAGCTCGTTCATCGCCAGGCCCAGCACGGCGGGTTCGTCGGGCGGCTTGCCGGTGTAGGTGCTGTGGTAGATCGGGTCCTTGCGCAGGGTGATGCGGTCCACGGTGAGCACGGGGAACTCGGCGCATTCGTTGTAGTAGCCGGTGTGGTCGCCGTACGGCCCTTCCAGCGCATGCTGCCAGCCGCTCGCGTGATGGGCATCGGGCTGGATGTGGCCTTCAAGCACGATCTCGGCGGTGGCGGGCACCTGCAGGGGCACGCCCAGAGCGGGCGTGACTTCGGTGCGCGCGCCGCGCAGCAGACCTGCGAACTGGTATTCGCTTAAAGAATCCGGCACGGGCGTGACGGCCCCCAGCAGCGTGGCCGGGTCCGCCCCCAGCGCCACGGCCACGGGGTAGGGCTGACCGGGGTGGGCAGCGCAGTGGTCGGCAAAGTCCAGCGCCCCGCCCCGGTGGGCCAGCCAGCGCACGATGACCTGGTTGCGTGAGAGCACCTGCTGGCGGTAGATGCCCAGGTTCTGCCGCGCCTTGCGCGGGCCACGCGTGATGGTCAGGCCCCAGGTGATGAGCGGGGCCACGTCGCCGGGCCAGCAGTGCTGCACGGGCAGGCGGGCCAGGTCTACGTCGGGCCCTTCCCACACCTCCTGCTGGCAGGGTGCGCCGCGCGCCACGGTGTGCGGCGCCATGTTCCACAGGGTCTTGAGCAGCTGGCCCATGCCCAGCATGTCCTTGAAGCCTTTCGGCGCCTCGGGCTCCTTGAGGGTGGCCAGCAGTTCGCCCAGGGCGCGCACGCCGTGCAGGTCGGCCACGCCCATGGCGCGGGCCACGCGGTCTGTGGTGCCAAACAGGTTGGTGAGCACCGGCATGCGGTGGCCCGTGGGCTGGGTGAACAACAGCGCCGGGCCGCCTGCGCGCAGCACGCGGTCGCTGAGCGCAGTCATCTCCAGGTGGGGCGACACGGGCTCCGCCACACGGCGCAGGTCGCCCGTGGCTTCGAGCTGGGCCATGAAGTCGCGCAGGTCGCTGTAGGCCATGTCAGGTTCAGGATTTGAATGAAATCGGCCGATAGCGCAGGTATTGATTGCGCTAACAGCTATAAATTAAGGAGCATTCAGCTCCAGGCCCTGCCACCGGGGCGCCAGGGCGTGCGGCACATCCATGAGGTCGAGCACGCGCGCCACGCTGTAGTCCACCACCTCGCCCACGGTCTGCGGGCGCAGGTAGAAGGCGGGCAGCGGCGGGCAGATGATGCCGCCCATCTCGGTCACGGCCACCATGTTGCGCAGGTGCGTGAGGTGCAGGGGCGACTCGCGCACCATCAGCACCAGGCGGCGGCGCTCCTTGAGGGCCACGTCGGCCGCACGCGTGAGCAGGTTGTCGGCCAGCCCATGCGCTATGGCAGCCAGCGTGCGCATGGAGCAGGGCGCGACCACCATGGCATGGCACTGGAACGAACCGCTGGCGATGGCCGCGCCCACGTTGGCCACGTCGTGCGCGCGGTGGGCCAGGGCCTCGACGGCGGGGCGGTCCATGTCCAGCTCGTGCTGCAGGTTGCGCCAGCCGGCGTCGGAGACGACCAGGTGGGTCTCGATGCCGCTTTGGCCTTGCAGCACCTGCAGCAGGCGCGCGCCGTACACGGCGCCGCTGGCGCCCGAGATCGCGACGATGATGCGGCGGGTGTGGGCAGCATCAGCCATGCGAGGGC
Source organism: Acidovorax delafieldii (assembly GCF_007993815.1). GTDB lineage: Bacteria > Pseudomonadota > Gammaproteobacteria > Burkholderiales > Burkholderiaceae_C > Acidovorax > Acidovorax delafieldii. Next base: position 1,130,207 of record NZ_VJWE01000011.1, on the reverse strand, counting down.
TCCACCACAGAAGGGCGCCGCAGGGGCTGGGCCTGCTGGTCGACCTCCACCTGCTCCAACACCAGCGCGGCCTGCACGGGGTCAAAGTCTTCGTGGGTGCGCTTTTTCACGCCGTATTGCTGCAGCTGGTAATGCCGGTCGGCCACGATGCCATGGCGCGCCAGCGTGCTTTTCACGCAGACCAGCGGACAGCCGTCGAGCGCGATGATGGGCCGGCCCGAGCGCACGGTCTTCATCAGGTGCGGCACATCGCCCCCCACGCCCGCAATGCACGACATCTCGGCCACGCCGCGCCGGTCGAGCTGCAGCGCCACATGGTTGGCCAGCTGCGCGGCGCTGGAGCAGCCGGAGCAGGAATAGACCAAGGGGTGGTTCTGGGGATGGGTGTCGGTGGTCATGCTCACCCTCCGTTGCGTGGAGTGGGGTCGAGGCGGCGGCGCAGGTGGCCCAGCACCTGGCGCGGCGCCAGCTTGTGGACCCACTGGCGCGGGTCCAGCACGGGCAGCTCGATCGCATCAAGCGCGTTCTTCACCACCAGGCTTAGCTCGGTGTCGCCCTCCATCGACAGACGGCGGCTGAAGAACAGCGTGTCGGGGTCTTGCTGGCGCTGGGCCAGCAGCAAAAAATCATGGGCCGTAGCGCTCAGCGTGACATCGGCCACCTGCGGCGGCACCAGCGGTGCATGGGGGGCGAAGCGCTGGCCCGTCCAGGCAAAGTCGAACGCCACGCGCGCATCGCGCACCTGCACCCGCATCTTCTTGTGCAGCAGCACCTGGCCCACGTCCGCAGGCAAGTGCCGCGCGAGCGCCAGGTTGAGCGCGGTTACCAGCAGCTGCGAGCCAGGGTAGGCGGGCAGGCGCGCCAGCACAGCGCCCACGGGCGCAGGAACGACCAGGGGGAAAGGAAGGGGAGAAGCCGCCATGAGACAGAAGGGCCCTCAGGCCACGTAGAAAAACACGGTGAAAAAGTGGCAGACGCTGCCGCCCAGCACAAACAGGTGCCACAGCCCGTGGCCGTGGCGCACGCGGTGGTCCAGCGCATAGAAGACGATGCCCAGCGTGTAGCAGGCCCCACCCGCCAGCAGCCAGGCAAACCCGGCTGGCGTGAGCGCCTGCCACAGCGGCACCACGGCCACCAGCGCCAGCCAGCCCATGAGCACATAAATGACCAGCGACAGCACGCGTGCACCCCGTGCCCACCAGATCTCCTGCGCAATGCCCAGCAGGGCCAGCCCCCACACCACGCCCAGCAGCGACCAACCCCAGGCGCCGCGCAGCGACACCAGCGCAAACGGCGTGTAGCTGCCGGCGATCAGCAGGTAGATGCTGCAGTGGTCCAGCTTTTGCAGCACGGCCTTGATGGTGCGCCGACGCACGCTGTGGTACGCGGTGGAGGCCGCGTACAGCGCCACCAGCATGGCGCCGTAGATGCTGAACGCCACCACCTTCCACGGGTCGCCCAGGCGTGCCGCGAGGGTGATGAGCACGGCCGTGCCTGCCGTGGCGAGCAGGGCACCCACCAGGTGGCTGATGCTGTTGAAACGTTCTCCGGGGTACATGCGGTGATTCGCTTCGCGTTATGGGTGCATCGCAGGCCGCGCGGCAGCACCACGCGCTGCCCCTTGCAGCCCCTGCTCCAGGCCTGGGCGAGCGAACCAGTAACCGTTGCAGGGCAGATCGGGCATGAAGGGCTGCATGCGCTCCACAAAGTCGGGGGTCTCTTCAGCAGTCTCTTGCGCAAGCACTGCGTGGCGGGCTTCGTCAAACGCGGCGATCACCTGCGCCATGTGCTGCGCCTGCGGGCTCAGCCGCACCACGTCCACGCCCAGGGCCTGCATCGTCGCCAGTTCGTTGGCCAGGTTATAGACGCGCGCCGATTGCGTTTGTGTGCCGTTGAGCACCAGAAAACCCTCGCCCTCGCGCGTGCGCAGCGGCAGGCCGTCGGCGTGTTGCAGGCAGCGGAACTGGCAGTCGTCCTTGGGCAGGTTGCGGTGGCGGGCGGTGAAGCACCGCGCCGAATAGGCCAGGGGCATGCGGCCGTAGGCAAACACCTCGGTCTCGATGCCTGCGGGCCGCTGCGCCAGCACAGCAGCGAGCGCATCCTGCGACATCTCCAGCGGCATCACCCAGCGCGTGGCGCCCCGTTGCGCCATCCATTGCAACGAGGGCGCGTTGTACAGGTTCAGGTGCGGCCCGGCCACAAAGGCCTGCGGCCCGACGGGTGCACGCGCAAGGCAGCTCACGGCCCCCATGTCATTGGCCTCGACCAGAAATTCGCCGTTGCCTGTGATCTTGTGCATCACGCCCACGTCGGCGCTGGACTCGATGAGCACCTGGCTGGACAAGACCGCTTCCTTGCCCGCGTCCCGCAGCATGCGCGCCAGCGCCAGCCAATCGGCCAGGCGCAGCTCATGGCGGCGCGAGCACACCGTCTCGCCCAGGTACACCACGTCCACGGGCGTGGCGGCCATGGCTTCGTAGAACGCGAACACGGTGTCGCGGGGCCAGTAGTACAGCAGCGGGCCGAGAGAGAGTTTCATGGGGCGATCTCCGGGGTTTCATCGTGATATTTCGGATTCAAAGCGGCGCACCGACCTTCGATCTGGCGCGATCCAGGCCAGGGGAAGCCGCGCAGCGGCTCAGGGGGTTGTCGCCTGATCATTTCATTTCCAGGGGCGGTGGTAAGCACCCAGGGTGTGCTGCTGGCCTTCTGCCACCTGGTCCAGGCTGGCCATCCAGCGCGTCTTGGGCGCATAGCGGTGCGGGTAGGCCAGGCACTGGTCCATGGCCTCGCGCCAGACCTGGGTGACCTGCGCCACATAGGCGGGGCTGCGCTGGCGGCCTTCGATCTTGATGGCGCGCACACCCATCTTGAGCAGCTGGGGCAGCAGCTCCAGCGTGTTGAGGCTGGTGGGCTCTTCGATGGCGTAGTAGTTCTCATCGTCCCCCACGTCGAAACGCCCCTTGCACAGCGTGGGGTAGCCCGCGTTCTCGCCGGGCGCATAGCGGTCGATGAGCACGCCGTTCAGGCGCGACTCGCGGCCCTGCGGCGTCTCCACCCAGCGCACGGCCTTCGGCGGTGAACACACGCCGTGCGTGTTGGGCGATTCGCCCGTCGCGTACGACGACAGCGCACAGCGCCCCTCGACCATCACGCACAGGCTGCCAAAGCCGAAGACTTCGATCTCGACCGGCGTACGGTCGATGACCTGGCGCACCTGCTCCATCGACAGCACACGCGGGAGCACGGCGCGCACGATGCCGAACTGCTCGCGGTAGAAGTTGATGGCCTCGTAGTTGGTGGCCGAGCCCTGCACCGACAGGTGCAGCCGCAGCCGGGGATGGTGCTGCACCGCGTATTGCATGAGGCCCGGGTCGGCCAGGATGACCGCGTCCACGCCCAGGTCGACCGCCTTGTCCAGTGCGCTGCGCCACGGCCCCGGGTTGGCGGCCTGCGGGTAGGTGTTGAGCGCCATGAAGACCTTGCAGCCACGCGCATGGGCATGGCCAATGCCCTGCGCAATGGCCGCCTCGTCAAAGTTGAGGCCTGCAAAATTGCGCGCATTGGTGGCGTCGCGCAGGCCCAGGTAGACGCAGTTGGCGCCATGGTCCACGGCGGCCTTCAGGGCGGGCAGGCTGCCTGCGGGGCAGACAAGTTCCAGTCCGGGGGTTGCAGCTTCAGGCAGCACCGCCTCCATCGATTTCAGGGGTTCCATCACAAACATTCAAACGCGGGCCCCGGGCCGGGCCACAGCACTGGGCGCCACCATAATGAGGACACCCCACGCATCCGCTGATCTTCATCAACGGCGGTGCACAATTCCGGAGCAAACCAGTCGGGTTTTGATGTGGCCCGCCTCCGCAGCGCACCCCATAGCCGCCAGGCCTTGACTTGCGTCTACGCTGTCCCACTTTTCGTTCCTTCCTTTTGCCCAACCCGGGCGCTGCCCTGTCATGAACAAGAACCTGTGGCTGCTGGCGCTGTGCCAAGGCCTTTTCCTCACCAACAACGTTGTCTTCATTGCCATCAATGGCCTGGTGGGCCTGCAGCTGGCGCCCTTTGGCTGGATGGCCACGCTGCCGGTGATGGGCTACGTGGTAGGCGGGGCGCTGTCCACCCCGCTGGTGGCGCGCACGCAATCGCGCTGGGGGCGCAAGGTGTCGTTCCAGATCGGGCTGGCCGTGGCCGTGGCATCGGCCGCGCTGTGTGCCTGGGCGGCGTTCAGCGGCAGCTTCTGGCTGCTGTGCACCGCTACGCTGGTGGCGGGCTACTACAGCGCCAACGGTGGCCTGTACCGCTTTGCGGCCGCCGAGCTGGCCCCACCGGACTACCGCGAGAAGGCCGTGTCGCTGGTGCTGGCCGGTGGCTTGCTGGGTGCAGTGGCGGGCCCCAACCTGGCCAGCGCCACGCGCACGCTGTTCCCGGTGCCGTTTGCGGGCGCCTACATCGCGCTGATCGGCGTGGCGCTGTTGTCCATGCTGTGCATGGCAGCCATCCGGTTCGAAGCGCAACCCGTGGTGCTCAACGCTGCGGGCCAACGCGAGCAGGGGCGCCCCCTCTCTGTACTGATGCGCCAGCCTGCCTTCATCGTGGCCATTGTGGGCGCTGCGCTGGGCTATGGGGTGATGAACCTGCTGATGGCGGCCACGCCGCTGGCCATGCAGGTGTGTGGCTTTGACTTTGACGCCTCGGCGCTGGTGCTGGAGTGGCATGTGATTGGCATGTTCGCTCCCGGCTTTGTCACCGGCCACCTCATCAAGCGGTTTGGCGTGCTGCCCATCATGGGCACGGGGGTGTTGCTCAACTTCGCCTGCGTAGCCGTGGCGCTGATGGGCGTGGAGCTGTACCACTTCGGCATTGCGCTGTTCTTCCTGGGGGTGGGCTGGAACTTCCTGTTCACCGGCTCCACCACACTGGCCATGACGGCCTACCGCCCTGAAGAAAAAGACCGCGCCCAGGCGGCCATCAACTTCTGCGTGTACGCCACGCTGGCGCTGAGCGCGTTCTCGTCGGGTGTGCTGGTCACCACCCAGGGCTGGACGCTGCTCAACGCCGGGTCGCTGGTGCCCATTGTGGTGACGGGGCTGGCGCTGGCCTGGCTGGGTCTGCAGCGCAAGCGCGTTTCACGCGGCGTCTGAAGGCACCTCCGCCACAGCGCCTTCTGCGGCCACCGTGGTGCGCAGCCACTGCGCAAAGGCCGCCACCGCAGGGTCTTCCAGGCGCCGCGGCGCCACAAAGAGGCTGTAGCCCCGCGCACCGCTGTCGTGGTGCGGGTGGGCCAGCACCAACTCGCCCGATTGCAGTTCGCGCTCCACAAAATACCGGGGCACCAGGCCAATACCCAGATCGGCGCGCACCGCCTCCACCAGCATCGAGAACAGATCAAAGCGGTGGCCGCCCAGGGTGTGGGCCGGCACGCGCGTGATGCCAGCGCGGCCCAGCCAGTCGTCCCACGCCCCCAGGCGGGAGCTGAGCTGCAACAGCGGCACGGCCCGGAAGTCGCCGCGCTCTGTCGCACGCCGGTGGCGCGACTGCGGTGCACACACGGCCACGCAAACCTCGGGCATCAGGGGCGCTGGCACCACGCCGGGCCAGGCCGCGTCGTCGTACTGCACGGCCACGTCGAACGGGATCTCCGCCATGTAGATCTGCGTGGGATACACCTGCAGGTGCAGGCTGCAGCCTTTGTGCTGTGCAAGGAAGGCCGGCAGCCGGGGCAGCAGCCAGCGCTCGGCAAACACCGGCACGCAACCCACCAGCAGGCGCGCGCCATCGGGCCGCTGGGCCATGGCTTCGAGGGTGTGGTTTTGCAGCCGCAGCAGGTCGCCCACGATCTGCGCGTGGTAGCGGCGGCCCACGTCGGTGAGGGTGGAGCCCCGCGCGCCGCGCTGCACCAGTTGCAGGCCCAGCTGCCCCTCCAGCAGGCGCAGCTGCTGGCTCACGGCGCTGTGGGTGAGGCAGAGTTCTTCGGCGGCCTTGCTCACGCCGTGGTGGCGCGCCACAGCATCAAAAACAAGCAGGGCACGGGTGCTGGGGATGTGTTTGCGCATGTAAGAAAAACTGTCGGCTCGGCAGATTAAAGCAGAGCCCAGGGGCGGGGTTCGGTCCAACAATTGCATGGCAATGCATGCCGGCCCACGGCTCCATCCACGATGGCTGGACAGGCCGGTCACTCCTTCCGTTTGTGTTCGTGTTTCGCTGGATCACCATGACTCTCCCTCTCCATACCTTCCGTGCCACAGCCCTTGCGGGTGCCATGGCCCTCGCCTGCGCCGCCTTGCTGCCCGGTGCCGCCCATGCGCAGTTCGGCGCCGTGGCGCCCACGCCCACCGTGCTGCGCCCTGCCGTGGACAAGGCCTATGGCCAGCTGATGGCCGCACCCCAGATCCTGCAGCTGCTCGACGCCGTGAAGGCCGACCACGACCGCGCCACCGAAGACCTGCGCATGCTCACCGAGATCGAGGCGCCGCCGTTCAAGGAACAAAAGCGTGCCGAAGCCTTCCTGGCCCGGCTCCAGGCCCTGGGCCTGACCAATGCCGCCATCGATGCCGAAGGCAATGTGGTGGGGGTGCGCAAGGGCACGGGCAACGGGCCCAAGCTGGTCATCTCGGCCCACCTGGACACCGTGTTCCCCTCCGGCACCGACGTGAAGGTGAAGGAGCGCGACGGCAAGCTGTATGCGCCCGGCATCTCCGACAACACGCGCGGACTGGCCGTGCTGCTGTCGTGGCTCAAGGTGCTGAACGACCAGAAGATCGCCACCGTGGGCGACCTGGTGTTTGTGGGCAATGTGGGCGAGGAAGAGCTGGGCAACCTGCGCGGCATGAAGCACCTGTTCAAGGAACACCTCGACATCGACGGCATGGTGGCGCTGGAGCCAGCGCCCGATGGCACGGTGCTGGTGCTGGGCACGGGCAGCCACCGCCACGAGGTGACCTTCAAGGGCCCGGGCGGCCACAGCTACGCCGCGTTCGGCGAGGTGCCCAGCGCCATCCACGGCATGGGCCGCGCCATTGCCAAGATCGCCGAGATCCGCACGCCCAAGAGCCCCAAGACCACCTTCACCGTGGGCACGGTGGGCGGCGGCACGTCCGTCAACACCATCGCGCCGGATGCGCGCATGGCGGTGGACATCCGCTCCGACGAGATGGCCCCGCTGCTGGCCACCGAAAAGCAGGTGCTGGCCGCCGTGGACAGCGCCGTGACCGAAGAGAACGCACGCTGGGGCGTGAACACCCTGAGCGCATCGACCAAGCTCATCGGCGACCGGCCCGGTGGTCGCACCGCCGCCGACGCGTTGATCGTCGAGGCTGCCGTGCGCGCCAACACCGCCTTTGGCCGCAAGACGGTGCTGGCCGGTGCCAGCACCGATGCCAACGTGCCCATGGCGCTGGGCATCCCCGCCATCGTGATCGGGGGCGGCGGCAAGACGGGCGGGTTCCACGCGCTGTCGGAGTGGATCGACCTGACGGATGCCTGGAAAGGCGCCCAGACCTCGCTGGTCACGGTGCTGGGGCTGGTGGGGGTACAAGGTGTGAGTGCGCCGCTGCTCGACAAGCGCCCACCCCGCACCAAGTAGTGGCGTGGCACCCCAGCGGCGTCACCCCGTTCACGATTGTTGACACGAAGGCGCCGCCGAGGTGCGTACCATGGATGGTTCCGTCCGGGCTGGCGCACTGCCGCCCTTCATTCCTCTGCAGGAGAACACCATGGGTTTGCTCGATTCCGTTCTGGGTGCCGTCATCAACAACGCGTCGCAAGGCGGCAGTGGCGCCGCTGCGGCGGGTGGGGCCGGTGGTGGCCTGGGTGGCCTGCTGAGCCTGGCCGCACAAAACCCGCAGTTGGTGCAGGCCGTGATGTCCCTGATCAGCAACGATGGACCGGTGGGCGGCCTGCCGGGGCTGATGGCCAAGTTTCAGCAAGCCGGGCTGGGCAACGTGATTGCGTCGTGGCTGAGCGCCGGGCCCAACCAGGCGATCTCGGGTGAGCAGCTGTCGCAGGTGTTGGGCAGCGGCCCCCTGTCGCAGATGGCCGCGCAACTGGGTGTGGCCCCCGGTGCAGCCGCCGGGCAGCTGGCCCAGGTGTTGCCGGGCCTGGTCGACCACCTGAGCCCCCAGGGCCAGGCGCCCCATGGCGGGTTTGGCAATGCCAACGACCTGCTGGGGATGCTCGGCGGCCTACTTCAAAAATAATAGCAACCGGGTCATATTGCACTAGCGCAACCAGCCGTTTTCTCTGAAATCAGGCCACCCGGTGCCTGCCTACGGCCTTGCAGGCACCGCGCAGCGCCGCACCAGCCACTGCCGCAGCAGGTCGAACACCGGCTCAGCCAGCTCGGGGCTTTCGTTGAACAGCTCGTGGAACAGGGGTTCAAAGCAATGCGAATGCACCACGGCCTTGGGTGCGGCAGCCGCAAACGCACGGCTGCCGGCGGGGTTGACCAGCTTATCGCTGCCCGCCCACATCAGCAGCGTGGGCACGCTCCAGTGCGCAGCGCGGGCCACGGTGGCGGGGCCACCCTCGGCAATGAAGCGGGCCAGGCGGGCGCTGATGCGGTCGTGGCACAGCGGGTCGGCCAGGTAGGCCGCCACCACGGCGCTGTCGTGCGAGAGGTATTGCGCGTCCAGCCCGTTGCCCACGCGCAGGTTGGGCGCAATGCGCGGCAGCGTGGCCAGCAGCAGTTTTTGCACGGCGTCCAGGCCGGCATCAAGTGCGGGGGAGGACAACACCAGCGCATCCACCGGGCGCAGGTGCAGGGACACAAACCGCGAGGCCACCAAGCCGCCCATGCTGTGGCCCAGCAGCACCAGGGGCTGGCCCGCAGGCATGCGGGCGCGGGTGGCGTCCACCAGGTCTGCCAGATCGTCCAGCAGGCGCATGTCCGACGTGAGCCCGCCACGCGGCCCGGCCGATTCGCCGTGGCCGTATTGGTCATAGCCCCGCACCGCAAACCCCCAGTCGTTGAGGCGGCGGGCCAGCGCGTCATAGCGGCCCACATGCTCGCCCAGGCCGTGCACCAGCAGCACCGTCCCCCGGCAGGGCTCGCCCTGCGGCAGGGGCCAGTCCTGCACGGCGAGGTTCTCGCCATCGCTGGCGGTGAAGGTGGTCAGGGTCGAAGGAAGCAGTTCGTCAGAAGTCATGGAAAGCAGGGCATTCGAGACGCGATGGGACAGCATACCCGGCGCACCCAAATACCCGATGCACTAAATGGTCAGGCTTGTACTGCCGGCAAGACCCAGAGAGCGTGACCCCTGATCGGGCGAAGCTGCTCGGGGTTTTCAAGCCAGAGATACCCAGAGGTCATCCCAGTCGGTGGGCAGGAAATTGCCTTCGCGCCGCAGCACTTGCTGGTGCTTGCGGTTGAGCACGAAGTGCGTGGGACGTCGCGAAATGGCGCCAAAACTGTCCTTGTGCCCCTCGGCGTTTCGCCAGGCAATGGGAAAACGCTGCTCGGCGGGCACTGATACCTTGAGCAGCTCGATGTACTGCATGAAGTCAGAAGCCTTCTCATCCATGTTCACGCCCAGCAGCACAAAGTCGCGCTGGCGATTGGCGGTGTAAAACTCGCGCATGAGGCGCAACTCGTTGGTGCACAGAGCGCAGCCAGCGGTGAAAAAGCTCACCAGACACACCTTGCCCGCATAGTCCGTCAGCATGACCGGTTTGCCTTCGCTGTTGGTACCGGTCAGCGTGTGAAGCGGGCCCGGTGTGCTGCCGCCAGCCGGGGTCTGGGCCGTACCGGACGCCGGCGCGAGAGTGGCAAGGGCAGCTGCAGAGCAGGCGTGGAGAAATACGCGTTTTTCCATGGTGTGACCCGGTGATGGAAGCGTGAGGAAGAGCACCCAGGGCGCCTGGTGTGGCGCCCTCTGGTGTCAGGGGGCCGTGGCCGCAGCGGCTGCCTGCTGGGCCATGGCCGCCATCACGTGTGCCACGGAGGCGGTGAGGCGCTTGGCATAGGGCACGTGCAAAAACTCGTTGGGGCCATGCGCGTTGCTCTTGGGGCCCAGCACGCCACACACCATCATCTGCGCGGTGGGAAAGCCTTCGCTGAGCATGTTCATGAGCGGAATGGTGCCGCCCTGGCCAATGTAGCCGCAGGGCGCGCCAAAGTGCGCCTGCGAAGCCTCGTTGAGCGCCTGCTCGAACCAGGGTGTGGTGGCCGGGGCATTCCAGCCCGTGGCACCGCCGCCGCTCTGGAAGGTGACCTTGGCCTGGTAGGGCGCGTTGTCTTCCAGCAGCGCCTTCAGGTCCTGCACGGCTTGCGCTGCGTCCACCAGCGGGGGCAGGCGCAGGCTGAGCTTGAAGGCGGTGTAGGGTCGCAGCACGTTGCCAGCGTCCTGCAGCGCCGGAAAGCCTTCGGCCCCGGTGACGCTGAGCGTGGGCTCCCAGGTGCGCTTGAGCAATGCCTGCACCGGGTCGGTGGTGGTGGGCAGTGCAAACGTGGTGGAGCCGCCGCAGTCGTAGTGCGCCCAGGGGAAGCGGCGGTACACCTCTTCGCCCAGGATGGCCGCCGTGGCGCGGGCCTGGGCCAGCCGGTCGGCGGGCACTTCGCAATGGAAGCTGGCGGGCAGCAGGCGGCCAGTGGCGCTGTCTTCCAGCCGGTCCAGCACCTGCCGCATGATGCGGAACGACGAGGGCACCAGGCCCGAGGCGTCGCCCGAGTGGATGCCCTCGGTGAGGATCTCGACCTTCAGCGTGCCGCTGGCCATGCCGCGCAGGCTGGTGGTGAGCCACAGCTGGTCGTAGTTGCCGGCGCCCGAGTCCAGGCACACGACCAGCGCCACGTTGCCCATGCGGGGCTTCAGTGCATCGATGTAGGGCAGCAGGTCGCGCGAGCCGCTTTCCTCGCAGGTTTCAATCAGACCCACGATGCGCGGGTGCGGCACGTTCTGGCGCTTGAGTTCCTGCACCGCAGCGATGCTGGCGTACACCGCATAGCCGTCATCGGCGCCGCCCCGGCCGTAGAGCTTGCCGTCTTCGTACTTGGGCGTCCAAGGGCCCAGGTCGCTGCGCCAGCCAGAGAACTCGGGTTGCTTGTCCAGATGGCCGTACATGAGCACGGTGTCGGTGGCATTGGGCTGGGTGGCGGCGATCTCGAAGAACAGCACGGGGGTGCGGCCTTCCAGGCGCACGATTTCGAGCGTCAGGCCCTCGACCTTTTGCGACTCCACCCAGGCGGCGGCGTTGCGCACCACGGTGTCGAGCAGGCCCAACTCGGCCCAGTCGGCCGCGAACGTGGGGGACTTGGCAGGGATGGCGATGTAGTCGGTGAGCTGGCGAACAATGTCGCTGTCCCAGGCCTGGCTGACACGCTGCAGGGCAAGCTCAGGCTGAAGGACTTGGGAGGGCACTCGGGCGTTCATGGTGGGGCTCCTGAAGGCGGAAGGTGATCAATCCGCCATTCCAACACAACCCCCCGCCGGGCGCCATCGATCAATACAGAGACTCGGGCAGGGTCTCGGGATTGGCCTGGGCCGCCAGCTGGGCGCTGGGGCGGCGCAAGCCCGTGGCCACCTCGACGCGGTTGCGGCCGTTGTTCTTGGCCTGGTACAGCGCGCGGTCGGCGGCAGCAATCAGCATGTCCCAGCTGTCACCCGACTCCAGCCGCCCGCCAAACACGCCAATGCTCACCGTGACCGCAATGCCGGGGCCGGGCACGCCATCGGCGGGGCAGCGGGACTCCTCGACCGCCTTGCACAGCTCGCGCGCCAGCTGCTCGGCGCCCGTGAGGCCGGTGTCGGGCAGCAGCACCATGAACTCCTCGCCCCCGTAGCGGCCCACCAGGTCCTGCGCACGCACGCGCTGGCGCAGCACATTGACCACGCTGCACAACACGCGGTCACCGGCGGGGTGGCCGTACTGATCGTTCACGTCCTTGAAGTGATCGATGTCCACCATCATCAGCGCCATGGGCTCGCGCATGCGCTGCGCGCGGGCCACGTCGCGGTCCAGCGCCGCGATCAGCGAGCGGCGGTTGGCCACGCCGGTAAGCGGGTCCAGCGCGGCCAGCACGCGGTTGTTTTCGTCGGCCCGGTCGCGCGACATGAACACAAAACCCACCGAGCTGACGAGTACCACCGAGAAGGTGGCCAGAAAAGTCAGCGTCTGCAGCGCACTGCTTTGCAGGATGTTGGTGGCCTCGGAATGGGTGCTGATGGCCACCAGCGCACGCCCCCCCAGCACCACTGCCTCCAGCGACAGACCCGCCACCAGCAGCCACTGCCCGCGCCCCACGGTGGCGTGCCGGTGCGACAGTGCCGCCAGCAACGCCCACACGGCCTGCAGCCCGATGACCAGGCCCACAAAACTCACCCGCGCCGGAAAGTTGTCGATGAACACCGAGACAAAAACCAGCACCAGCAGCGGTGGTGCCAGCAGCAGGGGCCAGCGCACGGGGCGCCCCTGGAACTGATAGACCGCAGCAATCATCCCCACGAACACACTGGACAACATCAGGTTGCCGACCACGATGGACAACACATCGGGGATCAGGCCGCGCAGCATGATGAGCAAGTGGCCGATGGCGTTGACCAGCAGGGCCGCCGCCCAGCGGCCCAGGCCATCGCGCCGTCGGCCCCAGCCCACCACGGCCATGGAGGCCGCCATCATGAGGGAGCTGGCAATGATCATTGCCAGCATGGTGGGGACGTGGGCGGCCATGAATGCAGGTGGGCGGGGGAGTGGAAGGAATCAGACCAGCATAAACCAAGGGCCACAGACCGCAAACCGCCGGATGACCACCCCCACCGTTCGTGCGCCCTATTGCAGCTGGGCGGGCGCCCGGGCTCCGCTGCCGGGCGCGTGCTGTCCCTCGCCGTCGCCGGTCTGCGCCATGGGCGCAGCCAGGGCCTCGCGCGCCGAGTAACCCAGGCCACCGTGGGTCGCCGTGCCGTCGCCCCGCGAGAGTTTGAACACCTGTACCGCCCCGGCCAGCCGCGTGGCCTGCTCGCGCAGGCTTTGCGCAGCGGCGGCCGATTGCTCCACCAGCGCGGCGTTCTGCTGCGTCATCTGGTCGAGCTGGTTGACGGCGGTGTTGACCTGGCCGATGCCGTCGGACTGTTCGGTCGACGCTGCGGTGATCTCGCCAATGATGTCGCCCACCCGTTTGACCGAACCCACGATCTCGTCCATGGTGCTGCCCGCGTTCTGCACCAGGCGCGCGCCCGATTCCACCCGCTCTACGGACGCACCAATCAGCGCCTTGATCTCGCGCGCCGCCTCGGCGCTGCGCCCGGCCAGGTTGCGCACTTCGCTGGCCACCACGGCAAAACCCCGGCCCTGCTCACCCGCACGGGCGGCTTCCACCGCAGCGTTGAGCGCGAGGATGTTGGTCTGGAACGCGATCGAATCAATCACGCCGATGATGTCGGCGATCTTGCGCGAGCTCTGGTTGATGTCGCCCATGGTGGTGACCACCTCGCCCACCACCTGGCCGCCCCGCGCAGCCACTTCGGCGGCGGTGCTGGCCAGCTGGTTGGCCTGGCGGGCGGCGTCGGCCGACTGGCGCACGGTGGAGGTCAGATGCTCCATGCTTTGTGCGGTCTGCGCCAGGCTACTGGCCGTGGCCTCGGTGCGGGCCGACAGGTCCTGGTTGCCGCTGGCAATCTCGGCGCTGGCGGTGGTGATGCTGTCCACGGCATTGCGCACCTGCTGCAGCATTTGCGTATAGCGCTGGCGCATGCCCTCCACCTCCTGCACCAGCGCGCCGATCTCGTCGCGCCGCGTGGTGTGGAAGGCCTCGGTCAGGTCGCCCTGCGCGACCAGCGTGATGGCCTGGGTCAGGTCCTGCAGCGGGCGGCTCACGCCCCGGCGCAGCATGACGAACAGGCCGATGGCCAGCAGCACCACGGCCACGGCCATCAGGCCCCAGACTGCCAGCGTGACGCGCCGCTGGCTGGCCATGGCCTCACCGTCGGCCACCTCCGCCACCACCCACCAGCCGCCACCGGTCTTGCGCACCAGGGCCCAGGGGTTCTCGGCGCCGGTGCCCAGCACGTCCGCGGCCCCGCGCACAAAGCCGTCCTGCGATGCGGCCAGCGCTTCAAAGAAGGGGCGCGCCTGCGGGTAGGCCTCCAGCACGCGCTTGCCGCGCGCGGTGGGGTGGTACACAAACACGGCCTGGTCCAGCGAGGTGCCAGGGTTGATCACATAGGTGCCGCCGTGTTCGAAGAACTTCGTCTGCGCCACCTGTTTTTGCAGCATGGCGTGGAACACGCTGATGTCATTGCCGATGAACAGCAGCGCAATGACCTTGCCCGAGGCGTCCTTGGCGGGCAGGTAGTGGCCCATGAAGGGCTTGCCGTTCACCACCGTGACGCCCGTAAAGGGCTCGCCCTTGGACACCGTGGCGTAGGCCGGGTCGGTGCGGCCAAGCGGCGTGCCCATCTGGCGCTCGCCCTTGTCGTTCTTGACCGAGGTGGTGATGCGGATGAAATCGTCGCCCTTCTTGGCGAACACGGTGGCAATGCCGCCCGTTTCGCTGGCGAATTTGTCGACCGAGCCGTAGTCCTCGTTGACCAGCGCGCCGTAGCTGCGCAGCTCGCCCGAGGCTTCGTCGAGCTGCATGGCGGCCTCGAAGTAGCGCTGAAAGCCCTTCATGGTCAGCTGCACCAGCTCGCGGTTGGTGTTGTCGGCCGCGTCCAGCGACTGCGCCACGCTCTGCGCCGTGTCGCCCACGCTGGCCACCACCTGGGCGCGGGTGCTGCGCTCGGTCAGCACGGCAATCGCTAGCCCCACCAGCACCAGCACCAAGGCCACCAGCGCAATGGCGGTCAACGTGACCTGGCGCGCGACGGATCGGTTGTTGGCAAGGGATGCGGGCATGCGGGGTGTCTCCTGGAATGGAATGCGAAAAGCCGGCTGGGCCGCTCTGCATTCACTCTAAGCCCAGCACCTTGTTACATTTATTCACGCATTCCCTTACGCATTCGCGCGTACTGGAGCTGGCCCGCGAAACGATTTAGGCCGGGTGCTGGGGGCCGTTGCGCAGGGCAAGGTCCCGCCAGCCAAGCCCCTGCGATGTCCCTGCCGACGGGCTGTATTCGCAACCCACCCAGCCCGTGTAGCCCAGGGCGTCGAGGGTGTCGAGCAGGAACGGGTAGTGCAGCTCGCCCCGGTCGGGCTCGTTGCGCGCGGGCACACCCGCCACCTGGATGTGGGCCACGCGGCCCGTGGGCAGGTAACGCTGCAGCTTGCCGTGCAGGTCGCCCTCCACCAGCTGGCAGTGGTACAGGTCCATCAGCACCTTCAGGTGGGGCACCTGGGCCGCGTCGAGCAGCTCGTGCGCATGGTCCTGCCGGTTCAGAAAATAACGCGGCACGTCGCGCAGGTTGGTGGGCTCGATGAGGATGTCACACCCTGCACGCGCGGCCTGCTCTGCCGCCCAGCGCAGGTTGCCCACGCACAGGGCCTTGAGCGACTCGCGCTCCACCCCCGGCGGCACGGTGCCGCACAGCAGGTTGATGAACGGGCAGCGCAGTTGCTCGGCATACCGCAGGGCCTCCAGCACTCCGGCGCGAAACTCCGCCTCCCGACCCGGCTGCGCGGCGAGGCCCCGTGCGCCCTGGTCCCAGGCGTAGGCCATGTCGGTGGGCTTGAACCCGCCCGCCGGGGCGTTGAACAGCACCAGCTGCAGGCCGTTGTCCTGTAGCCGGGCAGCGATCTCGCGGGGATCGAAAGCGTAGGGGAAGTGCAGTTCCACCGCCCGGAACCCGTCGTGCGCCGCAGCCGCAAAACGGTCGAGCAAGGGCAGCTCTGTGTACATCAGGCTCAGGTGGGCGGCAAACTGGGGCATGGGGCAGTGCGAAGAGGCAACTTCAAAGCGCCGCAGCTTATCGTGTAGCCAACGAGCCCATTGCCCGCCCAGAGCGCCGTGGAGCCTGAATTTGTGCCAAATTCGCTTCTAGCGCTATTTTCATAAGCCTTTACAGCTATACATTTTATAGCAATCTCAGGATCACCCATGCGCATCGGAGAACTCGCCCAACGCACCGGCACCACGCCCAAGGCCATCCGGCTGTATGAGTCGCGGGGCCTGCTGGGCACGGTGGCGCGCGCGGGCAGCTACCGCCACTATGGCAAGGCCGATATGGCCCGCGTGTTGCTGATTCGCCGGGCCCAGGCGCTGGGTTTTCGGCTGTCAGAGCTGGATGGCCTGCCCCACATCGACACCGCTGCAGGCTGGGACCGCATGGCCCAACTGGTGGCCGGGCGGCGGGCCGCCGTGGCGCAGGAGCTGGCGCGCCTGGCAGCGCTGGACGCACAACTGGCCGCACTGGAAGCCGAGCTGCACACCTGCGACACGCTGGCCGTGCCCGTAGCACCCGAAGCCTGCGCTGCACCCTCCACACTGGCGGTGGCACCTCCAGCGCACAACCCCGCGCAATTTGGTGCAGCGACCACAGCGGGCGCTGCGAGATCCACCGCGACTTGACCTGACCGCTTGACTCTGCCCCGTGGGGCAAGGTGACCATGGCGCCATCAACAACACCGAGATGGAGCGTCTGTGGCAGAGCAGCACAACATTCTGGTCATCCTGGGCCACCCCGCCGCCGGGAGCCTGTGCGCGGGCATGGCACGTGCCTATGCCGAGGGCGCCCGGCACGCCGGGGCGCAGGTGCGCTTTCTGGACGTGGGCCAGCTGGCCTTCAACCCCCTGTTCCAGGGCTATGGCGCTGCCCAGCCGCTGGAACCCGACCTGCTGGCCGCACAGGCCGACATCAGCTGGGCGCACCACCTAGTGTGGGTGTACCCCATCTGGTGGGGCGCCATGCCCGCGCTGCTCAAGGGTTTTATCGACCGCGTGCTGCTGCCCGGCTATGCCTTCAAGTACCGCAAAGGCTCATCGCTGTGGGACAAGCTGCTGACCGGCCGATCGGCCGAGCTGCTGGTGACCATGGACTCGCCGCCCTGGTACTTCCGCTGGGTCACGCGCATGCCGGGGCACCACCAGATGAAGAAGGCCATCCTGGAGTTCTGCGGCATCCGGCCCGTGCAGGTGCACAGCTTTGGCCCCGTGCGCAGAGCCAGCGCCGACCGGTTGGCGCTGTGGGTGGAGAAGGCGCGGCAACTGGGGTTGCGCCAGGGGGCGCGTTCCGCACCGGGCAAGCCGCGCCCGGCATCTGTTACTTCGTCGCCTTCGCCGTGAAGGCCTGCACTGCAGCACGGCCCACCGCCGAGTCGTCGGTGAAGAAACCGTCGATGCCCGCGCGCAGATGGGCCGTGATCTCGGCCACGCTGTCGCCGCGCACGATGCCATCAGTGATCGGCGCCTTCTTCAGACCGGCGGGCAGGAAGGCGTTTTCGGGACGCAGCGTCCAGATATGCACTGCCAGCCCGGCGGCATGGGCCTGCGCGACCAGCGGCGTGGGCTCGCCGGGCACACCGTCCTTCACCGGCACCACCAGGGTCTTGAATGGCCCAACGGCGTTGGCGTAATTGGCCACCTGCTTCAGGCCCTCGGGCGTGATCAGGTCGGCATAAGCGCGCGTGTTGGCCGCGCCCTGGGCCAAAAAGTCATAGGGCCGGCCCGAAGGGGCGACCAGCTGCACCAGGCGCACGCTGCTGAGCTTGCGGATCGCCTGCAGGTTGCTGACCTCGAACGACTGCACGAACACGGGCGCGTCCTTGTGGTTCCAGCCGTTCTTCTCCAGCACGGCCAGCAGCGGCGCCTCCAGCGGCAGGCCGATGGACTGGAAATAGGTGGGGTGTTTGGTCTCGGGGTAGATGCCGATGGTGCGACCGGTCTTGGCCGTGGCCGCCTTGGCCAGGTCGATCACTTCCTGCAAGGTGGGCACCTCGAACTGGCCGTTATAGGCCACGTTGGCCGGGCGCTGTGCAGGGATGCGCTCGCGGGCGCGCAGGGTTTTGAGCTCGGCCAGCGTGAAGTCTTCGGTGAACCAGCCGGTGATGGCCTGGCCGTCGATGGTCTTGGTGGTTTTACGGCCCGCGAACTCGGGGCGGTCCACCACGTCGGTGGTGGCTTCCTTCACAGAGCCATCGGCGCCCAGGATGGCGATGGCGTTCTCGTGCCGCGCCACCAGCACGCCGTCCTTGGTGATGACCAAGTCGGGCTCGATGATGTCGGCACCGTCGTCAATGGCCTTTTGGTACGCGGCCAGCGTGTGCTCGGGCCGCAGCGCCGAGGCGCCCCGGTGGGCAATGACGGTGGGGGTGGGCGGCCAGGCCTGGGCGACGGCGCCCAGCGCCCAGGTGGTCAACAGCGCGGCAGCGGTCACTGCGCGCAGTGCAATGCGTTTCATGCGGGTCTCCTACAAACGGAGCCCGCACCTTAGCCGATGCGCTTGACAGCGGCGTGTCGCCGGGGCGTACACCCCGGTAAGCGCTACGCGTGTTCGAAGTGGAAGACGGCGGTGCCCGCGCGTGCGTTGGGCAGCCAGCGCACTTCCTGTCCATCCTGCAGGCCGAAGGCATCCAGGATGCGCAGGCTGTTCTTGGTGGCCAGCACTTCGAAGTCCTTGTAGGTGCCCACGCGGATGTTGGGCGTGTCGTACCACTGGTAGGGCAGGCGCCGCGTCACGGGCATGCGTCCGCGCAGGATGGACAGGCGGTTGGGCCAGTGGGCAAAGTTGGGAAACGCCACCACACCCGTGCGGCCTACGCGCGCCGTCTCGCGCAGCATGGTTTCGGCATTGCGCAGGTGCTGCAGCGTGTCGATCTGCAGCACCACGTCAAAGCTGTTGTCGTCGAACATGGCCAGCCCCTCGTCGAGGTTGAGCTGGATCACATCCACCCCGCGCTGCACGCAGGCCAGCACGTTGGCGTCGTCGATCTCCACACCATAGCCGCTGCAGCCGCGCTCGCGCTGCAGGTAGTCGAGCATGGCGCCGTTGCCACAGCCCAGGTCGAGCACGCGCGAGCCGGGGGGCACCAGGCGCGCCAGGGCTTGCATCGCCGCTTTTTCGGTCATGGTTGCAACTCCTTGGCAATGCTATCGAAGTAAGAGCGCATCACGCCCATGTACCGGGCATCATCGAGCAAAAAGGCATCGTGCCCGTGGGGCGCATCGATCTCGGCGTAGCTCACGCTGCGGCGGTTGTCGAGCAGGGCCTTCACGATCTCACGGCTGCGCTTGGGTGAGAAGCGCCAGTCGGTGGTGAAGCTCACCAGCAGAAACCTGGCCTGCGCCCGGGCCAGGGCCCGCGTGAGGTTGCCGGCATGGGTGCGCGCGGGGTCGAAGTAGTCCAGCGCCCGGGTGATGAGCAGGTAGGTGTTGGCGTCGAAGTAGTCGCTGAACTTGTCGCCCTGGTAGCGCAGGTAGCTTTCGATCTGGAACTCGATGTCCTGCGTGCTGTATTTCAGATCGATGCCTTCACGCAGCTGACGCCCGAACTTCTCGTTCATCACGTCGTCACTGAGGTACGTGATGTGGCCGATCATGCGGGCAATGCGCAGGCCACGCTTGGGGATCACGCCGTGGCGGTAAAAGTGGCCGCCGTGGAAGTCCGGGTCGGTCACGATGGCGCGGCGGGCGACTTCGTTGAAGGCGATGTTCTCGGCCGTGAGGTTGGGCGCACTGGCCACCACCACCGCGTGGCGCATGCGCTCGGGGTACTGCAGCGTCCAGCTGAGCGCCTGCATGCCGCCCAGGCTGCCGCCCAGCACGGCCGCCAGTTGCTGGATGCCCAGACGGTCCAGCAACCGCGCCTGGGCGTTGACCCAGTCTTCCACCGTGACCACAGGGAAGTCCGCTCCATAAACCTCGCCGGTGTCCGGGTGGTGGTGCATGGGCCCGGTGGAGCCAAAACACGAGCCCAGGTTGTTCACGCCGATGACGAAGAAGCGGTCGGTGTCCACGGGCTTGCCGGGGCCGATCATGTTGTCCCACCAGCCCTCGCTCTTGTCCTGCCCGGCGTACACGCCCGCCACATGGTGCGAGGCGTTGAGGGCGTGGCACACGAGCACGGCGTTCGAGCAGTCGGCATTGAGCGTGCCGTAGGTCTCAAAGGCCAGGTGGTAGTCGCGGATGGACGCGCCGCTTTGCAGCGGCAGCGCATCCGGGAAATGCATGGACTGGGGTGTGGCGATGAACGACATAGTTGGAACTGGTAAGCCCTCACGTTCCACCGCTTGCACACGCCGCAAGCCCCTCGAGGAGCCGCTGTCACCGAGGGCAAAACCTCGGCAAAAAAATACCCGGCGTCGCTAAAAACGAGGCCGGGCAGGTGTGTCGGACGGGTCTTTAGCAGAATTTATAAAGCGCCCGCAAGCTGTGGCAAATCGGCGCGTCTGGCAAATATACCAAAGCAGCGCCGCGTCGCCCAGCCCGTCGCACCGATCAGGTCAGCCTGCGGACGAAAAAATCGCCAGAAGCCCCAACACCAGAAAGATGGCGGCAGACACCAGATGCACCGCGCGAATCGGCACCTTGCGCGTGATGCGCTCGCCCAGCCAGACCACGGGCGCATTGGCCAGCATCATGCCCAACGTGGTGCCCGCCACCACCCAGAGGTAAGCGTTGTATTTGGCAGCAAGCATGACCGTCGCAATCTGGGTCTTGTCGCCCATCTCAGCCAGGAAGAATGCGACCACGGTGGTGCCAAACACACCCCAGCGTGGCGATCCGTCGGCTTCGCCTTCGTCCAGCTTGTCGGGGATCAGCATCCAGACCGCCATGGCGATGAACGAGGCGCCCAAAATCCAGCGCAGCACCTGGGGGCCCAGGAAGGTGGTCACCCAGGCACCGACAGCGCCGGCCAGGCCGTGGTTGACTAGCGTGGCCACCAGGATACCCAGCACGATGGGCCAGGGTTTGCGAAAGCGTGCCGCGAGCACCAGAGCGAGCAGCTGCGTCTTGTCGCCCATCTCGGCGAGCGCGACGATGTCGGTGGAAATGAAGAAGGCTTCCATGGGGGAGGGGGTCCTATCCGGCCGGATGGGTGGAAAACGCATTGACTGCACCCCGACTCCGGCCATGTGGATCGGTTTGCAGTCAATGGTCTCGCCCAGCTCAAAAGCCGCATACGCCATAGGTCTCAAAGAACCCAAGTGTGTTGACGCATGCCCCCGGCGCATTGCGCGGCCGGGCGGGCTACTCCCCAAAGACCCACGGATTTTACCCTATGGTTTGCCCTGAAATTCCCCGAAAAACCACGCTGCCCCGGGGTTTTGAGCCCATCTGCCCAGAAATAAAACCCCACGGGCCCCATAAAGTGATTAATAATGGATTCGCTTTTCTGCTTGCAGAAGGGCAGTTAGCTTAGCGGTGAATGGTCAGTTTCGCGTCTTTGAAGTCGTCACAGGTTTGTTGATTGCGTCGGGCTCCATCGCGTTTTTGTGTTTTTTCAGGAGTCCTTCATGGGCAACAAACTTTACGTGGGCAACCTGCCCTACTCTTTCCGCGACGAAGATCTGCAGCAGACCTTCAGCCAGTACGGCTCGGTTGGCAGCGCCAAGGTCATGATGGAACGTGACACCGGCCGCTCCAAGGGTTTCGGCTTTGTCGAAATGGGCAGCGATGCTGAAGCCCAAGCCGCCATCCAAGGCGTGCATGGTCAAAACTTCGGTGGCCGTGACCTCGTGGTCAACGAAGCCCGCCCTATGGAGCCCCGCGCTCCCCGTAGCGGTGGCTTCGGTGGCGGCAATGGCGGCGGCGGCGGTTACGGCGGTGGCCGTAGCGGTGGCGGCGGCTACGGCGGTGGCGGCGGTGGTGGTTACGGCGGTGGCCGTAGCAGCTACTAAAAAGTCCTTCTCGGCAGTCCTCAGGGCCTGCCGACGGCAAAAAAAGGAGCCTTCGGGCTCCTTTTTGCGTTCTGGCGCGGCACGGACACCACAGCGCGCAAAGCCCCTTGCTTTTTCCCCAAAAGTGTGGCGCATAATGGTCTGGCGGGTTTGGCCCGCATTTCAAGTTTGCGGTGATCCGTCAGTTTCGCGCTGAGAGCGTCATTGAGATTAGCTGGCTGCGTTTTGGGGACTCCATCGCTTTATCCATGTGTTTTTGAGGAGTCCCTCGATGGGCAACAAACTGTACGTCGGCAACCTGCCTTACTCGGTGCGCGACGGTGATCTGGAACAGGCCTTTGGCCAGTTCGGTGCCGTGACCAGCGCCAAGGTCATGATGGAGCGCGACACGGGTCGCTCCAAAGGCTTTGGCTTTGTGGAGATGGGCAGCGACGCAGAAGCCCAGGCCGCCATCAACGGCATGAACGGCCAGCCCCTCGGCGGTCGCAGCATTGTGGTGAACGAAGCCCGCCCCATGGAACCACGCCCACCCCGTAGCGGTGGTTTCGGCGGTGGCGGTGGTGGTGGTGGCTACGGCGGCGGCCGCAGCGGTGGTGGCGGATATGGCGGCGGCCGTGAAGGCGGCGGTGGCTATGGTGGTGGCCGCGAGGGCGGCGGCGGTGGATACGGCGGCGGCCGCGAAGGTGGTGGCGGGGGCTATGGCGGCGGTGGCCGCAGCGAAGGTGGCTTTCGCAGCCCGTACGGCTCGGGTTCGCGCAACGGTGGTGGCGGCGGCCGCAATGGCGGCGGTGGTGGCTACGGTGGCGGCGGCAACGGCGGCTACTGAACCACACCCGTTTTTGTGTCACAAGGGCCCTTCAGGGCCCTTTTTCATGGCAGCTGCACGTCGAGATAGCAATCTCATCGCCCCCGGCGCCTTGGAGCGCCTTGTGCAATCCCGCCCCTACTGCATTTCGCTCTGGCGGCGCTTGCGTGGGCGGCCCGCCAGCACTTTGTCAAACAATGGGTTCGGCAGCATGCGCAGCAGCTTGGCGACCACGCCCATTTGCCAGGGGATGACCCGGTAGCTCACGCCCGCCTGAATGGTGCGAAACGCCTGGTCGGCAAAATCGGCGGGCTGCATCAAAAACGGCATGCTGTAGCGGTTTTGCTGCGTGAGGGGGGTGTCGATGTAGCCCGGCGACACCGTCACCACGCGCACGCCGTGGGGGCGCAATTCACCGCGCAGGCTTTCGCAGTAGCTGATGACAGCCGCCTTGCTGGCGCAGTAGGCGCCATGGCCGGGCAGCCCCCGGATGCCGGCCACGCTGCCGATGCCCACCAGGGTGCCGCTGCCGCGCTGCACCATGGCGTCTACAAACGGCTGGAAGGTGGCCGCCATGCCGATGTTGTTGGTGGCAAAGGTGCGGGCCATGACGTCGATATCGTCCCGCACCGCTGTGTCCATGCCCACGCTGATGCCGGCATTGGCGATCACCACATCCGGCACACCCTGGCGTGCGATGCAATCGCGCCCTGCAGCCACGATGCTGTCAGTCACCGACACATCAGCACTATAAATTTCATAGCTTTCAGGGCTTATTCCTTGAGCGCTTGCCCATGTTTTGACTTCGGAAGTGCGCCGCGCCACCAGAGCCAGGCGAAACCCCGCTTGGTGATAGCGCTGGGCCAGGGCTTGGCCGATGCCACTGGATGCGCCGGTGATGAAGACAAGGGGAGTGGTCATGTGCATTCCGACAGGGGGCGGCTAGGCAGGATAAGTGGAGGCTACCGCGTGGTGCCCGGCAGGATCATGCCGCGCACGCGCCCGCGCAGTTGCAGCACCTGGTCGAGGTTGTCGTAATCCATGCTGTCGGCGGTGAAGCGGTCGTTGCCACGGGTGAGCGTGACCGGCTGATCAGAGCGCACCCGCTCGGTGTTGGTGAAGGCATGCAGAAACTCACCACGGAACTCCATGGGGGGCTGCGCTGCCGCCCCGGGCTTGGCGGGCAGCGGTTCACGCTTGACGATGGCGTTGCCGAACAACTGCACTTCGGAGCCATCGGCGTTGCTCAGGGCCCGGTTGGCCGTGGCCACGGTGACCCGGCCATCGAGGCTGACCGACCGCATGCGGACCTGATCGATCTCCAGCGTGTCGGTGTCGGGGTAATGGCGCGCCTCGTCACCTTGCACCTCGCTCTGCAGGCGGCCCGTGGCATCGAATGTCTTCACCGAAAAGGACTTCATGAAATAGTCCGGCTGGTGCTGCACTGGCCGGTCAATCGCAGGCAACTGGGGCATGGGCGCGTTACGCACCAGCCACCAGGTGCCCAGGGCCAGCAGGCCCATCAGCACCACGGGCAGGTAGATCGAGAGCTGGTCCCAGCCCTGACGGATCACGCGGATCATGCGGTGTAGTCCGCTAGCAGCGCCGCATAGCGGCCCGTGGCCACCAGCAGCAGGTCGCACAGCTCGCGCGCCGCACCGTCGCCCCCGCGCGCCTGGGTGACGAAGTGGGCCGCGTGGCGCACCTCGGTCTGGGCGTTTGCGGGCGCGCAGGCAAATGCGCTGCGGCGCATCACGGGCAGGTCGGGCCAGTCGTCGCCCATGGCAGCCGCCTGCGCCCAGGTCAGGCCCAGGGTGGCCAGAATCTGCTCCGCGGCGGGGCGCTTGTCTTCGGTGCCAAACACGGCGTGCTCCACGCCCAAGGCCTTGAGGCGCACGCGCAATGGGGCAGAGTCGCGACCGGTGATGACGGCGGGGGTGATGCCTGCCTTTTGCAGCAGCTTGAGGCCGTGGCCGTCCAGGGTGTTGAAGCGCTTGAGGGTCTCGCCCGTTTCGCTGAAGTACAGGCCGCCGTCGGTGAGCACACCGTCCACGTCGAAAAAGGCCACGCGCACGCCCTGGGCGCGCAGCAGCAGCTCAGGGTCAATCTGCAGGGCAGGAGAGGGAGAGGTCTGAGGAACCAGCGCCATCGTCAGATCACCTTCGCCCGCATCAGATCGCCGATGTGCACCACGCCCACCAGGGCGCCCGCAGCGTCCACCACCAGCACGCTGGTGATGGCGTGGGCTTCCATCATTTCGGCGGCGTCCACGGCCAGGGCGTCGGGGGCAATGCGGCGCGGGTTGGCGTGCATGACCTGGGCTGCGGTGGTGGACCGCAGGTCCGCCCCGGCCTCGATGCGGCGGCGCAGGTCGCCGTCGGTGAAGATGCCCAACAGCTGCCCGTCGGCATCGACGATGGCCGAGGCGCCCAGGCCCTTGGCGCTCATCTCGCGCATGAGGTCGCTGAACGAGGCATCGGGGGCCACGCGCGGCACCTCGGTGCCCGAGCGCATCACGTCGCCCACATGGGTGAGCAGCTTGCGGCCCAGCGCACCGCCGGGGTGCGAGCGGGCAAAGTCTTCGGGGCGGAAGCCCCGGGCGTCCAGCAGGGCCACGGCCAGCGCGTCGCCCATGGCCAGCTGGGCCGTGGTGCTGGCGGTGGGGGCAAGGTTCAGCGGGCAGGCTTCGCGCGCCACGCTGCAGTCGAGGACCAGGTCGGCATAACGCGCCAGGGTGGACTGCAGGCCGCCCGTCATGGCGATCATGGGCGCGCCCAGGCGCCGCAGCACCGGCAGGATGGCCGTGAGTTCGCCACTTTCGCCGCTGTTGGAGATGGCCAGCACCAGATCGTCGCCGGTGACCATGCCCAGGTCGCCGTGGCTGGCCTCGGCAGGGTGCACAAAAAACGCGGGGGTGCCGGTGGAGGCCAGTGTGGCGGCGATCTTGCGCCCCACGTGGCCACTTTTGCCCATGCCCATCACCACCACGCGGCCCCGGGCCTGCAGCACCATCAACACCGCTTGGGCAAACACACCATCCACGCGGGCCGCCAGGCCATTCAGGGCCTCCACCTCGATGTGGAAGGTCTCGCGGGCCAGGCGCAGGGCCTGGTCGGCATCAAAAGGGGGCAACGCGGCGGGGGCGGGAGTCATGCAAGGATTCTATCGACCGGGCATGCCTGCCGGGCCGCCGCATGGGCCAAGTCCACTGGCACGGTCCGTGCATCCGGGTAGAAAGGCCCTTGCCCGGCCCACAAGGCTTGCCAGACTTGCACAAACAGGGAGGCAGCAGCGGCCTGCAGCCCCGGCCAATGGCTTGCTTGAATCCTGTGTTACACAACGCAAGCCTCGGATAGCATCGAACCCATGTCTTCACTCGCCCTCACACTGCTTTACCTGCTGGCCGCGGTGCTGGGCGTGGTGACCTGCCGCAGCCTCAAGCTGCCGCCCATGCTGGGCTACCTGGCCGCCGGGGTGCTCATTGGCCCGCACGCGCTGGCACTGGCGCAAAACTCCGAAGGGGTGCGCCACCTGGGCGAGTTTGGCGTGGTGTTCCTGATGTTCGCCATCGGGCTGGAGTTCAGCCTGCCCAAGCTGCGTGCCATGCGCAAGCAGGTGTTTGGCCTGGGGCTGATGCAGGTGGTGCTGACAATGGCGGTCGTGTCCGGCATGGCACTGGCGTTGTCGCGCTGGGCGGGTGGGGCGTGGGACATGGGCTGGCAGACGGCGCTGGCGCTGTCGGGCGTGATGGCCATGAGCAGCACGGCGATTGTGGTCAAGCTGATGGCCGAGCGGGCCGAGCTGGAGAGTGAGCACGGCCGGCGGGTGATGGGCATCCTGCTGTTCCAGGACCTTGCAGTGGTGCCGCTGCTGGTGCTGATTCCGGCGCTGGGGTCGTCGCCCGACCAGCTGCTGACCTCGCTGGGCTGTGCGCTGATCAAGGCCACGGTGCTGGTGGGCCTGCTGCTCACGGGCGGCCAGCGGCTGATGCGCTGGTGGCTCACGCTGGTCGCGCGGCGCAAGAGCGACGAGCTTTTCATGCTGAACCTGCTGCTGATCACGCTGGGCCTGGCCTGGCTGACCGAGCTGGCGGGCCTGAGCCTGGCGCTGGGCGCCTTCATTGCGGGCGTGCTGGTGTCCGAGACCGAGTACCGCCACCAGGTGGGCACGGACATCCGGCCCTTTCACGATGTGCTGCTGGGCCTGTTCTTCATCACCATCGGCATGATGCTGGACTGGCACATCCTGGTGGACCGCTGGGCGCTGGTGTTGATGCTGCTCACGGTGCCGCTGGTGCTCAAGCTGGGGATCATCCTGGTGCTGGCGCGGGGCATGGGCGCGACCACTGGTGTGGCGCTGCGCACCGGGCTGTACCTGGCGCAGGCGGGCGAGTTCGGCTTTGTGCTGCTGTCGCTCACGCAGAACAACGGGCTGGTGCAGCCAGCGCTGATGAACCCCATCCTCGCGGCCATGGTGCTGTCGATGCTGGCCACGCCCTTCCTCATCATGTACAGCAACCGCATCGTGATGAAGCTGGTGGCCAGCGACTGGCTGCAGCAGTCGCTGCAGATGACATCGATTGCGCGCAAGTCCATCAACACCAGCAAGCACGTGATCATCTGCGGCTACGGCCGCTGCGGACAGAACCTGGCGCGCATGCTGGAGCACGAGGGCATCCCCTACATGGCGCTGGACCTGGACCCGGACCGCGTGCGCCAGGCCGCTGCGGCCGGCGACTCGGTGGTGTATGGCGACGCCACCCGTCTGCAGGCGCTGATGGCGGCGGGCCTGGTGCGCGCCAGCGCCGTGGCCGTGACCTACATCGACGTGCCCGCCGCGCTGAAGGTGCTGGCCAATGCTCGGTCGCACGCGCCGCAGGTGCCGGTGGTGGTGCGCACGCAGGACGACCTGTACCTGGACAAGCTGCAGGAGGCCGGTGCGACCGAGGTGGTGCCCGAGGCCATCGAAGGCTCGCTCATGCTCGCCAGCCACGCCCTGGCCCTGGTGGGCGTGCCCATGCGCCGCGTGCTGCGGCTGGTGCAGGACCAGCGCGATGCGCGCTACAACCTGCTGCGCGGCTACTTCCATGGCGCGGACGACGACACGGTGAACGAACGCGACCAGGAGCGCCTGTCCACCATCAACCTGCCCCCGGGCTCCACCGCCCTGGGCCGCAGCCTGGGCCAGCTGGCCCTGCCCGCCATGGGTGTGCGCGTGGTCAACCTGCGGCGCGGCAATGGCCATGTGAGCGCGGCAGTGGACGAGGCCCTGCTGGCCGAAGGCGACACGCTGGTGCTGTCGGGCCATCCGGCCGCGCTGGCGCTGGCGGAAGACAAGCTGCTGAAAGGCTGACCAGCCCCGGGGCCCGCCACTGGCAGCTCAGCGGGTGGTTGGGCACAACATTTGAATGCAATCGGCCTGTAGCGCTAGTGCAATATGCGCTGACAGCTACATAATTGATAGCAAACTACAGCAGCTCTTCAGGCCCAGGCCGCCCGAACAGGTAGCCCTGGAACTGGCGGCAGCCGTTGCGCAGCAGGAAGCTGCGCTGCCCTTCGGTTTCCACGCCCTCGGCCACCACGTCCAGGCCCAGGCTGCGGGCCAGCGTGATGATGGTGCAGGCAATGGTGGCGTCGTTAGGGTCGGTGAGCACGTCGCGCACAAAGCTCTGGTCGATCTTGAGCTGGTCCAGCGGCAGGCGCTTGAGGTAGCTGAGCGATGAGTAACCCGTACCAAAGTCGTCGAGCGAAAAGCCCACCCCCAGCGTGCGCAGCGCCTGCATCTTGAGGATGCTGTCCTCCACATCGTGCAGCAGCAGGCTTTCGGTGAGTTCGAGCTTGAGCAGGCGCGGGTTGGCGGCCGCATCACGCAGCGCTGCCAGCACCTGCTCCACAAAATCGGGCTGGCGGAACTCCTGGGCACTCACGTTCACGGCCAGCGTCCACGCGGCTTTCCCCGGGGCGGTGGCCCACTGGGCCAGCTGGCGGCAGGCCAGGGCCAGCACCTGGCGCCCCAGGGGCAGGATGAGCCCCGTCTGCTCGGCCAGCGGGATGAAATCGGCGGGCGAGACCATGCCGCGCTGCGGGTGTTGCCAGCGCACCAGCGCCTCGGCCCCCAGCAGGTGGCCGCTGGCGTCCACCACCGGCTGGTAGTGCAGCAGGAACTCGTTGCGCGCCAGGCCCTGGCGGATGTCGCCCTCCAGCGCCGAACGCGCCGACGCGGCAGCCTGCATGGCGGGGTCGAAAAAGCACAGGGTGTTGCGCCCCTGCGCCTTGGCCTGGTACATGGCCAGGTCGGCGCGCTTGAGCAGCTCTTGCACCGGCTGCTGCGCGTCCTGGAATAGCGCAATGCCGATGCTGGGGGTGCTGTGCATGTCGCAGCCATCCACCACATAGGGCTGGTTCAGCGCCAGCAGCACCTTCTGGGCCACGGCCTCGGCCTCGGCCGCGGCTTCGACCTCATGGCCGTGCAGGCCCTGCACCACGACCACAAACTCATCGCCACCCAGCCGCGCCACGGTGTCGGTGGCCCGCACGCTGGCCCCGATGCGCGCGGCCACCTGCACCAGCAGGCGGTCGCCCCACTCGTGGCCCATGGTGTCGTTGATGCCCTTGAAGTTGTCCAGGTCGAGGAACAGCAGGGCGCCATGGCGGCCGTCGCGCTGGGTGGTGGCCACCGCGCGCTCCAGCCGGTCCATCAGCAGCCGGCGGTTGGGCAGGCCGGTGAGTTCGTCGTAGAACGCCAGGCGCTGGATCTCGGCCTCGGCCAGCTTGCGCTCGGTGATGTCGCGCGCCACGCCCCGGTAGCCGGTAAAGCGGCCCTCTTCGTCAAAGATGGGCTCGCCACTGATCGACACCCACACGGGCTTGTCGTCCTGGGACAGGCGCTGCATCTCGAAGTCGTGAAAGACCTGGTGCGCCTCCAGCTGCTCGCGGTGCTCGCGCCATTGCCCTTCGTTGACGAAGGTGTCGGGCAACTCCCAGCGGGTCAGGCCGTAGTGCATCTCATCGGGCACGCCCTCCGTGTGGTACGGGTTGCCGTCCAGCCGCACAAAACGAAACTGGTCGTCCTGCTCCCAGTACCAGTCGGACGACAGGTCCGTCAGGCTGCGCCAGCGCGCCTCGCTCTGGCGCAGGGCCTCCAGCGTGCTCAGGTAGTCGGTGACATCGGTGAACGTGCGCACGCGCCCGCCGGGCTCCAGGGCACGGGTGCGCACCTCGATGTAGCGGCCCTGCCGGGTGCGCCGCACGTAGCTCTGCGGCATGTTCATGCGGCCGCCATGCGCCGCGTATTCCGACGCCACATAGTTGCGGGCCATGGGCTCGATGAGCTGGAACTCGGGCCCGAAGTCGCCCCGCTCGGTCTGAAAGCGCACCACCTCTTCCACAAGCGGCTGCGTGGCCAGCAGGGACTCGGGCAGGTCCAGCAGCTCCAGGTAGCGCTGGTTGTAGACGCGGATGCGGCCCTCGGCGTCCACGTTGGTGATGCCCTGCGAAATGTTGTCCAGGGTGCCTTCGAGGGCTCGGGTCTTCTCGGCCAGCAGGGCGCTGGTGCGGGCCAGTTCGGCCTCCACATGGCTGCGGGCCAGCTCGGCGCGGCGGGCGGTCTCCAGCTGGCCAATGGTGTTCAGCAAGGGCTGCAGAAACTGCACATCGGCGTTGGTGTAACCGCCGCTGCGGTTGGCCAGCCCCACCATGGCCACCAGCTCGCCCGCCGCATGAATGGGCAGGCCCAGGTAGGTGCGCAGCGTGGGGTGGCCGGGCGGCGTGCCCGCGCTGCGGGCATCGTGGTTGGCATCGTTGCTGAGGACCGGCTCGCCCGTCACCAGCGCAGCGCCCACCAGCGAGTGCAGGTTGTCGAACACCATGCCATCCTCGGCATGCTGGGCGTAGCGCTGGCGCGAGGCCTCGTCCCAGCTGATGTCGGTCATCGCGTGCACGCGCAGATAGGGGTGTCCATCGTCAGCACGCTGCACCTGGCCCACCAGGCCGAAGGCGCTCTGGGTCAGGGTCATCAGCTCGTTCAGCAGCGCCTCGAACGCTGCACGGGGACCTGAGCTGGCAATGAACATGCCCTGGGCCCTCGAGATGGCCTGCAGCAGCCGGTGCTGGCGCGCCAGCATGGCCTCGGCAGCGCGGCGGGCACGGGCGCTGGAGCTGCGCTCCAGCACCGCCTCGATCTGCGCGGGCAGGGTGAGCAGGTAATCGAGCCCCGGGTCTTGCACGGTGAAATCGTCAAACCCGTGGCGCATGGCCTGCGCCGCGTGGGTTTCTGCCCCCATGCGCACGATGATGATGGCCGGAACGCCGTCGAGCAGCTGCAGCAGGTCAAAGGCCGAACCGTCCAGGGTGCGCTGGGCGGCCAGCACGATGTCGGGGCGGTGGCGCAGCAGGTGGTCGCGCGCCTGGGCGATCGAATCCACCACGTCCACGCGCCAGCCCGACCAGGGGTCGGCCAGCGCCCCCGCCACGGCCTGTGCGTGGGGGTGATCACTCTCGATCAGCAGGACGGAGATGGGCATGGGCCGATCGTCGTGGGGGTTGGGGCACCGTCCGCCGCAGGCGGCGCGAGTTTGTAACGCCAGTGAAACACATTATGGCGTCTGGTGCAGGCGCGCGCGGGGACCGCCGGGCTGTTTACACTCTCGCACTTTCCGTGCCTCGCGCCACTGGTCAGCCCCTGGCGCACACCCAGGCATTGGCCCTGCCCGGGCCTCCCCCGCGTCATTACTCCCCACCCGCCCATGCAGCCCCTCAGCGTCAACCAGTACCTTCGCCAGCACATCCGCACCGTCCCCGACTGGCCCGCGCCTGGCGTGCAGTTCCGCGACATCACGCCACTGCTGCAGGACCCGAAAGTGTTCCGTGTGCTGATCGATGCCTTCGTGCACCGCTACATGGACAAGGCGCTGCGCCCCGATGTTGTGGCGGGCCTGGATGCGCGGGGCTTCATCCTGGGCGCCGTGGTGGCCTACGAGCTGAACGTGGGCTTCGTGCCCATCCGCAAGAAAGGCAAGTTGCCCTTCACCACGGTAGAGGAAACCTACGAACTCGAATACGGCAGCGCCACCGTGGAGCTGCACACCGACGCCGTGAAGGCCGGCGACCGCGTGCTGCTGATCGACGACCTGATCGCCACCGGCGGCACCATGATGGCCGGCAAGAAGCTGTTGGAAAAACTGGGGGCCACCGTCACCGAAGGCGCCGCCATTGTCGATTTGCCCGAGCTGGGCGGATCGCAGCGCCTGCGCGATGCCGGCCTGCCGCTGTACACCCTGGTGGACTTTGCAGGCCACTGACCCGAGGGCCATGGCATGGGTGCACAGCCCCCTGTGGGCGTGCACCACATGACCCCTGGATCAGTTGAGTTCGCCGTACTGGGTGCTGCTGAGGTCGGGAGCGGGACCGTCGGCACCGGGCATTTCGGTGTCCTCAAACCCTGTGGGCTGGGACGGTGGCAGCAGCGGACCGGAGCGCACCGGCACGCCTGGCTTGGCGGCCGCAGCCGTGGCAGCCGATGACCCTGCGGCGTTGGCCAGCGCGCGCTTGAACGCGGCCACCTCGTCGGCCTCGATGGGTTCGAAGCGGGCAGAAGAGGCAGGCCGCGTGGCAGCCAGCGGTGCGGGTGCAGACACAAGGGGTGCGGGGGCCGACACCGCACCGAGCGGGCGGCGCGCAGCCAGCGGGGCCGCAGCGGGCGCCAAAGGAGCAGGGGAAACAGGTGCCGCGGCAGCCGCGGCAGGGCGTGCGCCCACCTGCGGTGCAGGCGACGGGGCCAGGGGTGCCGGGGCAGTGGCCGCTGCTGCTGGCGGACGGCGCACTGCCGTAGAAGCCGCCTGCAACGGCAGCGCAGCGCCTTGGGGCGCCACGCCCTTTTGTGGAATACCCACCGCCACATGGTCGTTGATGCGCCAGTACACGGCCGTCACCAGGATGTCGTAACGGGTTTTGGCGGTCTGGGCGATGAGCGCCTCGATCTCGCTCAGGCGCACCGTCTCGCCGCCGTATTCCCGGGCCAGGTCCATCATCACCAGGAACTGGCGGCCGCGCTGGTCGAGCGACAGCACCTTGAACTTGTAGCTGGCCGACAGCACGCCAGCGCGCACCATGGCGTCGCGCACCACGGTATAGAGCAGCTCACGGCGCTCCATGCGCTCGTTCTTGCGATTGGCGGCGTGCTCTGGGGGCTGGGGCTCCACGAGCGGCTTGCCCTGGCGCCCGGGTTGCAGGGGCACGGTGGCGTCGGCGTTGAACAGGCCGGAGGGCTCGGCCGCTGCGCGGGGCTTGGCGGGAGCGGGTTTGCGGCTGAACCAACTGAACAGGGACATGGCTTGCTTTCTTCGGATGGTGCCTGGACAAAATCCAAATCGAGTGTAACGCGCCATCCCCCCGCAGAAGGCGGAAGAAGCCCGAGGGAAACCCCCGACAGGCCCCGCCTGTCAGGTGGCCGCAACGCGGCGGCGGCGGTTGCCCAGGCGCTTGGCCAGCACAGCCCCTGCCGCCATGGCCAGACCCAGGGCAATCGCGGGCTGGCGGTTGGTCAGCTCGGTGAAGCGGATGGCCGTGAGGCTCCACAGTTTGCACGGCGCGCTGGCCTGCACCGTGGCGCTGCGTGCGCGGTGCGAGAAGAAAGCGCCTTCACCCACCACCGACCCGGCGCCCACAATCGCCAGACGCAGGCGTTCCTTTTCGTCCTGGTAGTGCACGCTCAGGCTGCCACTTTCGACCAGGTACAGGGTGCGGTCCGTAGCACCCTGGCTGAAAAGCACTTGGCCCGCGGGCAACACCACCGGGAGCAGGTAGGACGACAGCACCTCCCACTGGGCGGCCGTCAGCGGGTTGGTCATGCTGTCCTCCGCCGTGGTCTGGGCAATGGCGTCGATCAGACCTTTGAGGTCCACCTTGGAGGCAACGGGCATGGGAACATTCATGGTCCGCCGAAAGTAACCCTGTTACAGATCGGACACAAGCGCTGTTTACGTCCGTTTACAAGATAGGGCGACCAACGGTCGCTATTTACCGATGCAGAAGCTGGAGAAGATCACGCCGAGCAGGTCGTCGGAGGTGAACTCGCCAGTGATGGCGCTCAGGGCGTTCTGCGCCAGCCGCAGCTCCTCGGCCAGCAGGTCCAGCGCCGGGCCCTGGGCCTGCAGTTGGTCGGCAGCTTCCTGCAGGTGCAACGACACGGCCTGCAGCGCCTGCACATGCCGCGCCCGGGCAATGTAGATGCCCTCGGGTGCCGACTGCCAGCCCGCCACGTCCAGTAGCAGCCGTCGCAGGCCGTCCAGCCCCTGACCGGTGCGGGCCGACAGATGCACCGCAGGGCGCCCGGGGTTGGCTGTAGGGGCAACACCGGCCGCGCAGTCCAGCTTGTTCCAGACATCGATCACGGGGATGTTTTTCGGCAATTTTTGCCCCAAGGCGCTTTCGATATCTGCGTCGGCAGCTACATATTCAGGAGCACTTTGCCGCGACAGGTCGTGCAGGAACAGCACGGCGTCTGCCCCGGCAATCTCGTCCCAGGCGCGGGCGATGCCGATGCGCTCGACCTCATCGCTGCTGTCGCGCAGGCCGGCGGTGTCGATGATGTGCAGCGGCACCCCTTCGATCTGGATGGTCTGCTGGACCTTGTCGCGCGTGGTGCCGGCAATGGGCGTGACGATGGCCAGCTCGGCCCCTGCCAGCGCATTGAGCAGCGAGCTTTTGCCGGCATTGGGCTGCCCGGCGATGACCACCTTGATGCCCTCGCGCAGCAAAGCGCCCTGGCGCGCGCGCTGCATCACCGAGGCCAACGTTTGCTGCAAGTTCGATAGCTGGCCATGCGCATCGGCCTTGCGCAAGAAGTCGATTTCTTCTTCAGGAAAGTCCAGCGTGGCCTCCACCAGCATGCGCAGATGGATGAGTGCGTCGCGCAGGCTGTGGATTTCTGCAGAAAACGCGCCGGTCAGCGAGCGGCTGGCGCTGCGGGCTGCGGCTTCCGTGCTGGCGTCGATCAGGTCGGCAATCGCCTCGGCCTGGGCCAGGTCGATCTTGTCGTTCAGGAAAGCCCGTTCGGTGAACTCCCCGGGTTGGGCCACGCGCAGGCCCGGCAGACAGGGCTGGCCGGTCGCCGGTTGGGTAGCAGCCCCCGCCTCCAGGCAGCGCGCCAGCAGCAGCTGCAGCACCACCGGGCCCCCATGCGCCTGCAGCTCCAGCACGTCTTCGCCGGTGTAGCTGTGCGGACCGGGGAAGTACAGCGCGAGCCCCTGGTCGATGGCCTGGCCCTGTGCATCCCGAAAGGGCAGGTACGTCGCCTCGCGGGGCTTGAGGGTGCGGCCGCACAGCGCCTGCACCAGGGCCTCCAGCCCTTTGCCCGACACCCGTACGATGCCGACGGCCCCGCGCCCGGGGGCAGTGGCGATGGCAACGATGGGGTCGTGGTGGCGTGCAAGCATGGGCAGGGACTTTACAAGGTGACAGAAAAAAGGCCGCTTGCGCGGCCTTTGGGGGTCAGTTCGTGGATGTCAGCGTTGCCGCTGCCGCATCACTTGAACTTGGGCAGATTGAACTGCGGTGGCACGCCCATGCGGGTGTTGATGATCCACTGCTGCGCAATCGACAGGATGTTGTTCGTCAGCCAGTACAGCACGAGGCCGGCTGGGAAGAAGAAGAACATCACGCTGAAGATCAGCGGCATGAACCACATCATCTTGGCCTGCATCGGGTCTGGTGGCGCGGGGTTCAGGGCGGTCTGCAGCAGCGAGCTGGCCGTCATCAGCAAGGGCAGGATGAAGAATGGGTCAGGCGCGGAGAGGTCGTGGATCCAGCCGATCCAGGGCGCATTGCGCATCTCGACGCTGGACAGCAGCACCCAGTACAGCGCAATGAACACAGGGATCTGGATCATGATGGGGAAGCAGCCGCCCATCGGGTTGACCTTTTCCTCGCGGTAGATGCGCATCATCTCCTGCTGCATCTGCTGCGGCTTGTCCTTCAGGCGTTCGCGCATCTCCATGATCTTGGGATTGATAGCCTTCATCTTGGCCATGCTGGCGTAGGCCTTGGCATTGAGCCAGTAGAACGCGATCTTGAGCAGCAGCACCAGCGCAACGATGGACCAGCCCCAGTTGTTCAGGAGCTTGTGCAGGTTGTCGAGCAGCCAGTACAGGGGCTTGGACAGGATGGTCAGCCAGCCGTAGTCCTTGACCAGTTCCAGGCCGGGGTACAGCTTTTCCATCATGGTCTCGACCTGCGGGCCGGCGAACAGGCGCGCGTCGATGGTCTTGGTCGCGCCCGGCTCGATGGTGCCGAGGGAGGTCAGCATGCCCACGGAGTACAGGTTGGTGTCCACCTTGCGGGTGAAGGGTTCGCGCTGCACGCCGTCGGCCAGCAGCCATGCAGTGGCGAAATAGTGCTGCACCATGGCGACGTAGCCATTGGCCGAGTCCTTGGGAATGTCGACCTTGCCGCTTTCGATGTCCTTGAACTCGATCTTCTGGTACTTCTTGGCTTCGGTGAAAACCGCCGGGCCGGTGAAGGTGGAGTAGAACGACGACTCGCCTGGCGGCTTGTTGCCGTCACGCACCAGTTGCAGGTACAGCTGGGGCGATACAGCGGCGCTGCCCGTGTTGACGATGTCGTGCTTGACGGCGATGTCATAAGCGCCGCGTTTGATGGTCCAGGTCTTGACCAGCTTCACGCCGCCCTGGTCGGGCGACTCGAAGCGGATGCTCATGGAGTCTTCACCGTCCTTGAGTTCGCGCGGGCCGGGAACGGCCGTCATCACCGTCTTGTGCGTGGGGAAAGTGCCGCCCACCAGGCCGGTCTGCGCCACGTAGACGCGCTGCGCGCTTTCATCCAGCAACAGGAAGTTGCGGGCCTTGTCGGTCATGTCGGCGTGCTTGAGCAGCTCGGCCTGCGTGAGCGAGCCGCCTTCGCTGTCGAACACCAGGCGATACAGGTCGGTCTTGACCTCAATGCGTTCGCGTTTGGCAGGCGCAGCCGCTGCGGCAGGCTGCCCGGGCACGGCTGCCGCGCCTTGCGCGGCCGTTGTGGCTGCGGGCACGCTGGTGGCGGGCACGCTGGCAGCCCCGGTCGCACCGGAGGCCGCGCCTGCGGCAGCAGCAGGGGCTGTCACTGCGGGCGTGGTCGGGAAAAAAGTGGCCTTGTTGCCATTGTGCAGCTGCCACTTGTCCCACAGCAGAACCATGGAAAAGCCAAAAATCACCCACAGGATGGTGCGGCGAATGTCGTTCATGAAGACTTCTTTGGTGAGGATGGGGGAGTGGTGGAAGGGGTGAGCCTGGAGAAAAGCCGCAGGCTGCGCGGCAGATCTTGCGGGACCGGATCATGGCCCCCGTCACACCAGGGGTGGCAGCGTACCAGCCTGCGCACCGTCAGATAACTGCCTGCCGCAGCGCCGTGCTGCTCCAGCGCCTGCAGCGAATAGACCGAGCAGGTCGGCTCAAAGCGGCAGGCCGAACCCAGCCAGGGGCTGAGAAACAGCCGATAGCCTTTGACCACGCCGATCAGCAGGCGCTGCATCATGGGGCAGTCACCGGCTCTGCCACCGGCGGCACAGGCGCAGCAACCGCTGCGCCCGAATGCCGGGTGGCGTATCCGAACAGCTGCAGCAGCTCCGCGCGTACCGCCTGCTTGAGCTGGTCGGACGTGGCGCTCACGAACTGCTTGCGATCAAACGCCGAGCGCAGGCGCACCACATGGGCGGCCTGCGGCAAACGCGCCTCAAACGTGGCGCCCACGGTGTAGATCTGCCGTTTGATGGTGTTGCGCGTCACGGCGCGGCGCGCCCAGCGCTTGGGTACCATGGCACCCATCCAGACGCCCTGAACGACAAACAGGGCCTGCGGCCCTTGCGTGTGCGGCAAGGAGCCGGGCCCTGTAGGTGCAACAGCGGCGGCTTGGCTGGCAACTGCGGTGCTGTTGGCGTCCAGTGCCAAACGGTGCAACGCAAAATGCGCCGTGCGGGAGACAGTGCCCCCCGCCATGGCAGCCTGGAACTGCGGCCGGGTTTTTAGCCTGTGCATGCAAGCGCCCCGTTTGGAACCTGGCGGTACAAACCGGGAACAGGCGGGGAGCAGGCCGTAGACCGTATCGGCCTTAGACGGCCAGGCGCTTGCGGCCCTTGGCGCGGCGTGCGTTGATAACGGCACGGCCGCCGCGGGTCTTCATGCGGACGAGGAAACCGTGGGTGCGCGCGCGGCGCGTCTTGGAGGGCTGGTAAGTACGTTTCATGGTGCTATTCCTTGAGGTTCAGTTCCGGACTGCTGCTCTTGAACCCCCTGCAATCTGCACACCCACACAATGTATGAAACATCGCCTGGAGGCAGACCCATGGGGCAGAAATAACGGCGCGCCGGGTCAAATCACCCTGAACACATTCAGGGAAACCCAAAATTATCGCAGGCTTGTGGCCGACTGGCAATGCCTTTCGATGGGCAGGCCTTTACCAGCGCGTCGCAGAGGCTGCAGCGCCCGACCCTTTCAGGACACTTCTTCCCCGCATGGCAACCCCGGATTCCCCCGGATGACAGCTGCCTTCAAATTGTGGATAACTCCTTGACAAGCTACAATCCACCGCCTTACCCCGTTCCTCCTATCCACAATAAGAATTCCCCAGAAATGACCGAGGAACCCACCCGCAGCCCTATCAATTCGCCCGGCTCAGATGCCGGTCAGGGCCTGTGGCAAGCCTGCGTTGAGCAACTGGCACAAGACCTGCCAGAACAACAATTCAACACCTGGATCAAGCCCCTGATTGCCCAAGTGGCCGAAGACTTCTCCAAAGTCACGCTGCTCGTGGGCAACCGCTTCAAGCTCGACTGGATCCGCGCCCAGTACGCCGGCCGCATTGCCGCGCTGCTCGAAGGCCTGTATGGCCAACCGGTCACACTGGAGTTAGCACTCGCTCAGCGTGAATCCGTTGCCAGGACTTATGTACGGCCCACATCGCAGGAGCCCTCCAGCCCCGCAGCGCCAGCCGAAACCCCCTCCAGCAGCAACGATGAGGCCTCAGCGGGCGCGTTCCGCAACCGCCTCAACGCCGCCCTCACCTTCGAGACCCTGGTGGAGGGCACGGCCAACCGCATGGCGCGCTCTGCGGCCATGCACGTGGCGGGCATGCCCGGCCATCTGTACAACCCGCTGTTCATCTACGGCGGTGTCGGCCTGGGCAAGACCCACCTGGTGCACGCTGTGGGCAACCGCCTGCTGCAGGACAAGCCCGACGCCAAAGTTCTCTACATCCATGCCGAGCAGTTTGTGTCGGATGTGGTTAAGGCCTACCAGCGCCGCACCTTCGATGAGTTCAAGGAGCGCTATCACTCGCTCGACCTGCTGCTGATCGACGATGTGCAGTTCTTCGCCAACAAGGACCGCACGCAGGAAGAGTTCTTCAATGCGTTCGAGGCCCTGCTGGCCAAGAAGTCGCACATCGTGATGACGTCGGACACCTACCCCAAGGGCCTGGCCAACATCCACGAGCGGCTGGTGTCGCGCTTCGACTCGGGCCTGACGGTGGCCATCGAGCCGCCCGAACTCGAAATGCGCGTGGCCATCCTGATCAACAAGGCCCGCGTCGAAGGCACCGAAATGCCCGAGGAAGTCGCCTTCTTCGTGGCCAAGAACGTGCGCTCCAACGTGCGCGAGCTCGAAGGCGCGCTGCGCAAGATCCTGGCGTACTCGCGTTTCAACCAGAAAGAGATTTCGATCCAGCTCGCCCGCGAGGCGCTGCGTGATCTGCTGTCCATCCAGAACCGGCAGATTTCTGTGGAAAACATCCAGAAGACGGTGGCCGACTACTACAAGATCAAGGTCGCCGACATGTACAGCAAGAAGCGCCCGGCCAGCATTGCCCGCCCGCGCCAGATTGCGATGTACCTGGCCAAGGAGCTGACGCAAAAGAGCCTTCCCGAGATCGGAGAATTGTTTGGCGGGCGCGACCACACCACGGTTTTGCATGCTGTGCGCAAGATTGCGGGCGAACGCCAGCAGCTGACCGAGTTGAACCAGCAGCTGCACGTGCTGGAGCAGACGCTCAAAGGGTAGCGCCAAGGGTAGATAACCAGCGGGAAACGCCCGTCGGGCAGCCCCACGAAGAAGCGACCCCGTTAAGGGGCAAAATGGCGGGTTATAGATAGCAGGGGGAGGCATGACCTGTGCCGCTGTCCACGCACCGTCCCAAAACCACAAGAGGTTGATGACATGATCGTCCTGAAGGCAACACAAGACAAGGTTCTCGCGGTTCTGC
The DNA here is from genome assembly GCF_007993815.1 of Acidovorax delafieldii. GTDB lineage: Bacteria > Pseudomonadota > Gammaproteobacteria > Burkholderiales > Burkholderiaceae_C > Acidovorax > Acidovorax delafieldii. The sequence continues at coordinate 1,090,456 of NZ_VJWE01000011.1, read as the reverse complement.
AGTCCGTGGCTGGCATCGTGGAGCGCCGCCACACGCTGCCCATCCTGGCCAATGTGCTGATCCGCAAGACGGGCAATGCCCTGCAGCTGACGACCAGCGACCTCGAAATCCAGATCCGCACCACGGCCGAACTGGGTGGCGACACCGGCGACTTCACCACCACCGTGGGGGCGCGCAAGCTCATCGACATCCTGCGCACCATGCCGGGCGACCAGACGGTCAGCCTCGAATCGGCCCAGTCCAAGCTCATCCTCAAGGGCGGCAAGAGCCGCTTCACGCTGCAAAGCCTGCCGGCCGAAGACTTCCCGCTGGTGCAGGAATCCGCCGCCTTTGGCCCCGTGTTCGCCGTGCCCCAAAAGACGCTGAAGGACCTGCTCGGCCAGGTGTCGTTCGCCATGGCGGTGCAGGACATCCGCTACTACCTCAACGGCATCCTGTTCGTGGCCGAGGGCAAGACCCTGAGCCTGGTCGCCACCGACGGCCACCGCCTGGCCTTTGCCAGCGCCACGCTGGACGTCGAAGTGCCCAAGCAGGAAGTCATCCTGCCGCGCAAGACCGTGATCGAGCTGCAGCGCCTGTTGTCTGATGCGGGTGGCGAGAACCAGCCGCACATCGAGATGCAGTTCGCCAACAACCAGGCCAAGTTCACCTTTGGCGGCATGGAGTTCGTGACCAAGCTGGTCGAGGGCAAGTTCCCCGACTACAACCGCGTGATCCCCAAGAACCACAAGAACAGCATCACCCTGGGTCGCGCCCCGCTGCTGGCCAGCCTGCAGCGCACGGCCATCATGACCAGCGACAAGTTCAAGGGCGTGCGCCTGAACCTGGAGCCCGGCACCCTGCGCGTGGCGTCCAACAACGCCGAGCAGGAAGAGGCCGTGGACGAGCTCGACATCGACTACGGTGGCGACACCATCGAGATCGGCTTCAACGTGACCTACCTCATCGACGCCCTGGCCAACATGGGCCAGGACATGGTGAAGGTGGAGCTTTCGGATGGCAACAGCTCTGCGCTGCTGACCATCCCCGACAACGACAGCTTCAAGTACGTCGTGATGCCCATGCGCATCTGAGGCTGCGTGACACCCGCCGTGCACCACAGTCGCAGCGCCACACCGCGAACGCTACTTTATTGATAGCTGCAAGCGCATATTCAATATGCGCTTGCGCCCAATTAGACCATTGAACATATTGGAAACCTCGGTTTCCACGGATCCCAAGGCCCACCATGACCGTTGACAACAACATTCCCTCCGAGCCCGAATCCTCCGGCGTCTCCGGCCATGTGGAGCCCACCGTCAACAAGATCGACACCAACCAGGCCGGCGCCAGCGAAAGCTATGGCGAAGGCGCCATCACCATCCTCGAAGGCCTGGAAGCCGTGCGCAAGCGCCCCGGCATGTACATCGGCGACACCAGTGACGGCACCGGCCTGCACCACCTGGTGTTCGAGGTGGTAGACAACTCCATCGACGAGGCCCTGGCCGGCCACTGCGACGACATCGTCGTCACCATCCACACCGACAACTCCATCAGCGTGACCGACAACGGCCGCGGCATTCCCACCGGCGTGAAGATGGACGACAAGCACGAGCCCAAGCGCAGTGCCGCAGAAATCGCCCTGACCGAACTGCACGCAGGCGGCAAGTTCAACCAGAACAGCTACAAGGTCTCGGGCGGCCTGCACGGCGTGGGCGTGAGCTGCGTGAACGCATTGAGCAAATGGCTGCGCCTAACCGTGCGCCGCGAAGGCAAGGTGCACCAGATCGAATTCGCACGTGGCTTTGTGCAAGACCGCCTGCTGTCCACCGTGGACGGCTTTGAAGTCAGCCCCATGAAGGTGACCGGCGAGACCGAAAAGCGCGGCACCGAAGTGCATTTCTTGCCCGACACCGAGATCTTCAAAGAGAACAACGACTTTCACTACGAGATCCTGGCCAAGCGCCTGCGCGAACTCTCGTTTTTGAACAACGGCGTGCGCATTCGTTTGAAGGACGAACGCAGCGGCAAGGAAGACGACTTCTCGGGCGCCGGTGGCGTGCGCGGCTTTGTCGAGTTCATCAACAAGGGCAAGACGGTGTTGCACCCCACCTCGTTCTACGCCGCAGGCGAGCGCCCGGCAGAAACGTATGGTGGCATCCCTGGCACGCACATTGGCGTGGAAGTGGCCATGCAGTGGAACAGCGCGTACACCGAGCAAGTGCTGTGCTTCACCAACAACATCCCCCAGCGTGACGGCGGCACCCACCTGACCGGCCTGCGCGCCGCGATGACCCGCGTCATCAACAAGTACATCGAAGAAAACGAGCTGGCCAAGAAGGCCAAGGTCGAAGTCACCGGCGACGACATGCGCGAAGGCCTGTGCTGCGTGCTCAGCGTGAAGGTGCCCGAGCCCAAGTTCAGCAGCCAGACCAAGGACAAGCTGGTGTCGAGCGAAGTGCGCGCGCCGGTGGAAGACATCGTGGGCAAGCTGCTCACCGACTACCTGCAAGAAAAGCCCAACGACGCCAAGATCATCTGCGGCAAGATCGTGGAGGCCGCCCGTGCCCGCGAAGCCGCCCGCAAGGCCCGCGAAATGACCCGCCGCAAGGGCGTGCTGGACGGCATGGGCCTGCCCGGCAAGCTGGCCGACTGCCAGGAAAAAGACCCCGCCCTGTGCGAGATCTACATCGTGGAGGGTGACTCCGCCGGCGGCTCTGCCAAACAGGGCCGCGACCGCAAGTTCCAGGCCATCCTGCCCCTGCGCGGCAAGATCCTGAACGTGGAAAAAGCCCGCTACGAAAAGCTGCTGACCAGCAACGAAATCCTCACGCTGATCACGGCCCTGGGCACCGGCATCGGCAAGGCCGGCGGCACCACCGGCGGCGACGACTTTGACGTAGCCAAGCTGCGCTACCACCGCATCATCATCATGACCGACGCCGACGTGGACGGCGCCCACATCCGCACCCTGCTGCTCACCTTCTTCTACCGCCAGATGCCCGAACTGGTGGAGCGCGGCCACATCTACATCGCGCAGCCGCCGCTGTACAAGGTCAAGGCCGGCAAGGAAGAGCTGTACCTGAAGGACGCCCCCGCGCTCGACGGCTTCCTGCTGCGCATTGCGCTGAACCACGCCAGCGTGACCACCGGCGGCGCCAACCCGCAAACCCTGACGGGCGAGACCCTGGCCGAACTGGCGCGCAAGCACCAGATCGCTGAAAGCGTGATCGCCCGCCTGGGCAACTTCATGGACGCCGAAGCCCTGCGCGCCATTGCCGACGGCGTGAGCCTGAAGCTGGACACCGTGGCCGAAGCCGAAGCCAGCGCCGTGGCCCTGCAGGCCAAGCTGCGCGAACTGAACACCACCGGCGCCCCCGCCGAAGTGGCCGGCGAATTCGACGCCCGCACCGACAAGCCCCTGCTGCGCATCAGCCGCCGCCACCACGGCAACATCAAGAGCAGCGTCATCACGCAAGACTTTGTGCACGGCGCCGACTACGCCGCCCTGGCCGAAGCCGCCGAAACCTTCCGCGGCCTGCTGGCCGAAGGCGCCAAAGCGATGCGCGGCGAGGGTGAGAAGCAAAAGGAAGAAAAGGTCAGCGACTTCCGCCAGGCCATGAAGTGGCTGATTGCCGAAGCCGAACGCACCACCAGCCGCCAGCGCTACAAGGGCCTGGGCGAAATGAACCCCGAGCAGCTGTGGGAAACGACGATGGACCCGAACGTGCGCCGCCTGCTGCGCGTGCAGATCGACGACGCGATCGAGGCGGATCGCGTGTTCACGATGCTGATGGGCGATGAGGTCGAGCCGCGCCGGGATTTCATTGAGACGAATGCGCTGCGGGCTGGAAATATCGACGTCTAAAGACATCGATTTTCTTGTCTAGATAGCGCCTCAAAAACGCGCTAGACAATATATAAATCAACAACTTAGGACAACAATCATGGTTAAACAACCGTGGTTGTTGTCTAGCTAGCTACGGGTCAACACAACCGCCAAACCGCAGCGGAGCGAGCCCCATGCGGCTGTATCAGCCCAGCCCGCTTCATGCTTTGCATCAAGTTTTTGACCTTGTTGGCCTTCTGCACGTCAGTCAAAACATCTGGCAGCTTGCGAAGCAACAAAGCGTCCAGGTCCGTTCTAGTGGCCTGGCCGTATTGCTGCAGATAGTCCAGCACCAATTTTTGGTAGTACCGGTCATCCAGACCCCGCTGGTGGATGTATTTCGCCTTCTGCCCCAAGGCATCCGCCATCTTGGCCGAGATGAAATAGCTGGGGGCTCGCCCTTCAATGAGACCAAGATCGCGCAAGCTCTTGGCCTCTGCAGCTGAGAGAGGCAGACTCTTCTGCACCCTGTCCAGCAGCAGAACCTGACCCAAGCCCAAATCAGAGCGCGTCATCAACACCCGCGCGAACTTGGAATCAAGCATCCGTCCCTGCAAAGTCAATTCCACGCGCGGAAACCCCTGTGGGGTCTGACCAAACTCGTAGTCGGGCAACGGAAACAGCCGCTGGCGCTGGGTGGTAAACATCCGCCGTATTCCGCTGCCCGCTTGCTCAATCATGCGCAGACGAATCATCGCGTCGACAAGCCACTGGTTGCGATAGTGCTCTGGCGGCGACTGGTGCTCCAGCATCCACGCCACGCTCTCCGGTATGAACTGCCCCAGATTACTGAACACCAGCCGATCCGGGTGTTCCACCACATTGATCTTGCCGCCCAGCACATAGTCCTGGTGCGCCACGCAGTTGTGCAGCGCCTCGCGCAGCACCCAGTTGTCGTACTGCGGCACGGGCGTGGGAAATAACGAACCATCGGGCATATGGTCCAGCGTCACATTGCGGATGCGGGCGCACAACTGCTCCGTCGCCAGCAGGAAGGGAATGCCAAACGGCTGTGACGTGACCGTATCGTTGCCCGCATTGCGCAGCACCCAGGTCATCTTCGCGTCCGCAGGAGCCAGGAAGTGCGATGACTCATCCTTGCCCAACAGCAGCAGGGCCGCCCGGGTCACCCGTCCCTGCTTGGTCACACGGGCCTTGTTCAACAAGGTGGGCACCGTCAATGCCGCCACTTCAGTACGGATCGCCTCGTGTTTCGAAGCGTCGGGCTCACCGCGCACCAAGTACTCGGCGTAGCGCACCCGTGCGGCAGCAACGGCCTGAGGGTCCAGATCATCCAGCGTTGCGTCAGGCACCACCACGCCCGTCCAGTCTTCTGACGTGCCCAGAGCATTCCACAAGCGCGCTTCATGACTGGGATAGTCCGCCAGTTTCACCAGGTGGCTGTCCACGCGGATGTAGCGTGTGTGTTGAAAGGCCATGGGCGCAGCACGTGCGGGATGAATTTCCAGCATCACCACACGCAGACCGTCACAGTTCAGCTCATGGAAGGCAAAGTCGGCACGGGGCTGCGTCATCACCTGCAGCCACATCTGCAAAGACTGATTGCCAATCTTCTGCCCGAACGGATCGAACACCGTACCCAGCACCCGATGGCTGCCATCTTCCACGCCCCACACCAGCCAGGCACGGTCGCGGCCTTGCAATGCAGCCGTGTTGGCCAACCCGGAAATGTAGGCACCGATCTTCTCGGGATCGGCCAAATTCGACTTGAACTCCACCACCGCCTGCTCGCGCGGCAGGCTCCGCAAGGACTCCAACATGGCTCGCAGGGCGGTGGGATTCATCAGCATTGCTCCGAAGAAAAGCTAGCGGTCTCCACCAGCGCCTCGGCCAGACGGGCCTGCACGGACTTGCGTTCGGCCAGGCGCTGGCGCAGGTCGGCGCACAGGCGGCGCAGGGCGGTGACGCGGGTGACGATGCGGGATTGTTCGGCGAGGGGTGGGAGCGCGACAACGATACTGTTGAGCTTTGCCTGATTCATCTTAGGCTGCGCTGTACCTGTGACATACGGCTCAAGAGAAATCGCGTTGATGAACAGCGCTAAATAGGTCATTAACTCTGGATGCGTCGTATCGATAACGTGCGCATGGTTGTTGACCCAGTACTTACCGTGTGCCAGAAACGCAATTGGAGTTGAGCGGTTAATAAGGTTTGCACCGTCTTCCCCAATCAACAGCAATGTCTTATCGAATAGGAATCCATCGATCTTGTCGATTACGCCAGAAGCACCGTAGTAGTCATAGACTTTTGCTCGGTTCTCGCGCTCAGATGATGAAACAGGGACGCGCTCACCGTCTCGGTTGATTGATGCATCGCCAAACCTCGCCCACTCCCACCCCACCGGCAACTCAAACGGCTTTTCCTCGTCGGTGATGGGCGGCAGGGGTTTGTCGCGTTTGATCTGGCCGGTGGCGATGAGGCGGTCTTTTTCGGCGCGGATCTTTTGCAGCAGGGCGCTGGCGGGTTCGTCGGTGGGGTCTTGGGGCACGAGCAGGCCGCGCACGGCCAGTTGCAGCAGGGTTTGCTCCAGGGCGTCGATGGCTTCGGGGCGGTCGAGCAGCAGGTCGAAGTGCTGGGCCACGCGCTGCCAGTGGGCGGCCAGCTCGTCGGGCGTGGTGCTGGCGGTGAGGGTGCCCAGCAGGGTGTTGACCAGTTGGGCGTGTTGCGTGGCCTCCAGCTGGCACTTGGCCTCCAGCGCATCGCACAGGCGCATGAGGGCTTCGACGCGGGTGACGATGCGGGATTGTTCGGCGAGGGGTGGGAGAGGCAGGATCAGGTTCCGGAGAACCGACAAAGGGACGGTTTTCTGCGCTGTCCCAGTTGCGCCTTTTTCAGCTTGGGCGAAAGCCAACGTAGTCCGCAATGCCAGAGCCAAGTAGCTTTGCAAGTCCACAACGGCTGGACGCAACAGTGCAATGTGTCGCTGAAAGCAGAACCGCTGTTGTTGAACTACTGGAACAGGAATTCCGAAACTGCCGACGGTGGTATACAGCACATCACCAGGAAAAGGCTTTTTGCCCCAATCAAGCTCGTCAAAATAGCTATCAGGAACAAAGCGAGAAGCACCTTGGAGAAGTACTGCCCCAGTACGTACGTCTCCGATAACAAGAAACGGCACGCCGGTATCGGCTTTGGGCGGAGGCTGATGATCTCCATCGGTAATCAACGCACAAATATCAAGGGCACGCACCCACTCCCACCCCTGCGGCAACTCAAACGGCTTTTCCTCCTCCGCAATCTCCGCCAGCGCCTTGTCCCGCTTGATCTTGCCTTCCGCAATCAAGCGATCCTTCTCCGCCCGAATCTTCTGCAGCAGCACACCCGCCGGTTCATCGGCGGTGTCTTGCGGCACCAGCTTGCCTTGCACGGCCAGGGTGAGGATGAGTTCGCGCAACTTGGCGACGCCACCGGGGGCGGTGGCAAGAAGCTCCATATTTGATAGCAGCATGCGCTTATTCCTCAAGCGCTAGCGGCTGTTTTGGCCAAAGACTGGGCAAGGATGCCCTTGAGCTCATCGCGCAGGGCCTGGGCTTCGGCCTGCAGGCGGGCGTAGTCGGCCAGCAGCTCGTCGGGGTCGTGGCTGTGCTGTTCGCCGATGTGGGGGTTCTTCTGGTCCAGGTTGTAGCCTGCGGCCTTGATCTGGTCGATGCCAACCTTCCAGGCCCGTTCGTTTTCCACGCGGGCGGCAAAGCCATCGGCCTCGGTGCCCCACCAGGCTTTCTCAAGGTCGAACTCTTCGATGCGGATGGGCTTGGTCTTGTTGTAGTTCTTCACGCCCGGTGGGTAGGGGTGTTCGTAGTACCAGATGTGCTGGGTGGGCTGGCCTTTGGTGAAGAACAGCAGGTTGGTCTTGATGCCGGTGTAGGGCGCAAACACGCCGTTGGGCAGGCGCACGATGGTGTGCAGGTTGCAGTGCTGCAGCAGCTGTTCTTTGATGCGGGCCTTGACGCCTTCGCCAAACAAAAAGCCATCGGGCAGCACCACGGCGGCGCGGCCGCCGGGTTTGAGCAGGTGCTGGATGAGCACGAGGAAGAGGTCGGCGGTTTCCTTGGTGCGCACGTCGGCCGGAAAGCCCGCCTCGATGCCCGGCTCTTCAATGCCGCCAAAGGGCGGGTTGGTGAGGATGACGTTGACGCGGTCTGCCGCCGTGTAGTCGCGCAGGGGGCGGGCCAGGGTGTTGTCGTGCACGATCTGGCTGGGCACTTCGATGCCGTGCAGCAGCAGGTTGGTGACGCACAGCATGTGCGGCAGCTGTTTTTTCTCTACGCCCCGAATGCTGTTTTGCAGCACGGCCTCTTGCTCTGCGTTGTGCACCTGTTTGCGCAGGTGCTCGATGGCGCAGACGAGGAAGCCGCCGGTGCCGGTGGCCGGGTCCATGACGCTTTCGCCCAACTGGGGGTTGGTCACGTCCACCATGAACTGGGTGACGGCGCGGGGGGTGTAGAACTCGCCCGCGTTGCCTGCGCTTTGCAGGTCGCGCAGGATTTTTTCGTACAGGTCGTTGAACTGGTGGCGCTCGGCCTGGCGGTTGAAGTCGATGGCGTTGAGTTTGTTGACCACCTGGCGCAGCAGGTGGCCGCTTTTCATGTAGTTGTAGGCGTCTTCAAACACGCCGCGCACCACATAGCCGCGCGGGTTGCGCTGCGGGTCGGCGCTCAGGCCCTTGAGGGCGGGGAAGAGTTGCTTGTCCACAAAGTCGAGCAGGGCGTCGCCGGTCATGCCCTCGGCATCGGCCGCCCAGTGGCGCCAGCGCAGGTGCTCGGCGATGGGGCTTTTGTAGTCGTCGCGGGTGAGTTCGAGTTCTTCTTCCAGCGCGTCAAACACCTTGAGGAACAGCAGCCAGGTGAGCTGGCTGATGCGCTGGGCGTCGCCATCCACGCCGGAGTCCTGGCGCATGATGTCTTGGATGGATTTGATGACGGGGGTGAGGTTGGACATGGGGTGAAAACTCAGAACAAAAACAGGCCCTTGCGCCTGATAGGTAAGCGCTAGCAGCTATCAAAACAGGAGTATTTGGCGGCACACAGCTAGTGGGCCGGGTGCGTAGCGTACAGCGCTTGCTCCAGCGCCTGCAGTGCGCTGAGGTATTGGGGGCGGCCGCCAAAGCTGCGCACCAGTTCCACGGGGCTGCCCAGGTCGGTGAAGGGCTGGAGCTTGAAGACTTCGTTGCTCTCGATGGTGGCAATGCCTTCGTCGGCGTATTTGTCGAGCAGGGCGTCGAGAACCTTGCGGGCCACGGAGCCGTATTGGGTGAAGACGTTGCGCTTTTTGACGCGCTGGGCGCGCTCGCGGCGGGTGAGCGGTGGCTGGTCGTAGGCGACGTGCAGCAGCAGGTCGAACGGGTCGAGGTCTTTGCCAACTTCAGCGGCCAGGGCGTCCAGCAGAACCCCCTCGGACTCCAGCTCGGCCAGCAGGGCGGCCTTGCGGTCGGCCTGCTGCCAGGTTTGCAGAAACTGGTCGAGCGAGTCGTACTTTTTGAGCAGGTTGATGCGGGTGTAGTCGCGCAGGCTTTCGGTGATGAGCTTGCCGTCTGCATTGAGGTACTGCACCCGCTCGCGCGCCACGGCCACAGTGACGTTGTTGCCGAGGGTGTATTTGCGGGGTTCGTCGGTGCCTGCGCGGCCCTCGCCAGGGCCTGCGGTGGTGGGCGGCCAGGCGTCAGGGCCCGCACCACCGGGCTGGGCGGTGGGGGGTAAGTCCACCGGCGGGGGCGGGGCCATGGGCTCGCCGGGCTGGGGTTCGTACACCTGCACGGGTTCGCCATCGAAGTCTTTGTCGGCAAAGAGTTCGGTGGCGCGCTTGAAGTCGAGGATGGTGAACCAGCTCTTGCCCAGGTCTTCGCGCAGGCGGGTGCCCCGGCCAATGATCTGCTTGAACAGCGTCATGGACTTGATGGTCTGGTCCAGCACGATGAGCTTGCAGGTTTGGGCATCCACCCCAGTGCTCATGAGCTTGGAGGTGACGGCGATGACGGGATAGGTCTTTTCGGGGTCGATGAAGTTGTCTAGCTCGCGCTTGCCTTCGGTGTTGTCGCCGGTGATCTGCACCACGTATTTGGGCTGGGTTGCGCACAGGTCGGCATTGGCGTTGCTGAGTGCCTTGCGCATGCGCTCAGCGTGCTCAATGTCTTCGCAAAAGACGATCGTCTTGGCGTAGCGGTCGGTGGCCTTCAGGTATTCGGTGACCTTGGCGGCCACCACGGCGTCGCGCTGCTCCATGACGAGCTTGCGGTTCATGTCGGCGCCGGTGTAGATGCGGTCTTCGATGAGGTGGCCGAACTTGTCGCGCTGGCCTTCGGTGGGGCGCCAGCCGAAGGTGTCTTTGTCCAGGTCCACGCGCACCACTTTGTAGGGCGCGAGGTAGCCGTCTTCAATGCCTTGCTTCAAGCTGTAGATGTAGAGCGGCTTACCAAAGTAGTCGATGTTGGAGACGTCTTCCGTCTCCTTGGGCGTGGCCGTGAGGCCGATCTGTGTGGCGCTGGCAAAGTAGGTCAGGATGTCGCGCCAGGCGGAGTCTTCTGCCGCGCTGCCCCGGTGGCATTCGTCCACGACGATGAGGTCAAAAAAGTCGGGGCTGAACTGCTTGTAGATATTGCGCTCTTCTTGCGTGCCGGTGACAGCCTGGTAGAGCGAGAGGTAAATCTCGTAGCTTTTGTCGACCACCTTGGTGGTTTTGTTCACGGCCAGGTCGAGGTCTTCGACGGTTACCTGGCCCTGGGCGTCCACCCGTTCCACGCCCTTGGCGTGGGGGCTGAGCTTGGCCATCGCGCCCTTGAAGGGACGGAAGTCGTTGACCATGGTCTGGTCGATGAGGATGTTGCGGTCGGCCAGAAAGAGGATGCGTTTTTGGCCGCTAGGCTTGTCTGAACGCCAAGGCGACTTCCAGAGCCGGTGGATGATTTGGAATGCAGTGTAGGTTTTGCCGGTGCCCGTGGCCATGACGAGCAGCACGCGGTTCTGGCCTGCGGCAATGGCCTCGACGGTGCGGTTGATGGCCCCGAGCTGGTAGTAGCGAGGGGTTTTGCTAGGGGCGTAGTCGGTGGCGGCAATGTGCTCAACCGCTGGCGTCCAGCCCTTCCAGGCGCAGTACTTGGCCCACAGCTCGGCGGGGGTGGGGAATTGGTCTAGCGTGAGGTCGCGCTCCAGCACGCCATCGGACAAAGTGGCATCGCGGAACACAAAGCCATCGCCATTGCTGGCAAAGCTGAAGGGCACGCCCAGCAGCTCGGCGTATTGAAAGGCCTGGGGCATGCCCGCGCCAACGGAGTGCTTGGCGTCTTTGGCCTCCACCACTGCCAGCGGCACGTTGGGCTTGTGGAACAGCACGTAGTCGGCCCGCAGCATCGAGGCCTTGTCGCGGTGCGATGCCTGGCCGCGCACCACCACGCGGCCGGGGCGCAGGGTGTATTCGCGCAGGATGTGTTGTTCCAGCGTCCAGCCCGCTTGCTCCAGTGCGGGTGTGATGAAACGGTCGCAGATGTCGGTTTCGCTGAGATGGCTTTTGGGCGATGCGCTCACTCGTCGGACCTTGTGGTGGGATGGGTGGACAGCAGGGTGTTGGCTGCCTTGCGAGTATGGCCCAAGTGTTACCAAGTGCAGCGCCCTGTATTGCACGCAGGCACAATCCCACCCCATGCGCTCCCCCATTGCCATCGTTGACGTAGACCGCCTGGACACCTGGACCCGCTACCGCGCTGGCCTGTGCGACACCTGCGCGGCCAACTGCTGCACCATGCCGCTGGAAGTGCAGCTCTCGGACCTGGTGCGGCTTGAACTGGTGGACCCGTTCGAGGCCGAGCATGAAGAAATCCGCCACATTGCCAAGCGGCTGCAAAAGGCGCGGCTGATTGACCACTTCAACCACAAGAACGCGATCTTCACGATGGCGCGGCGGGCGAGTGGGGACTGCAATTTTCTGGACCCCAAGACGCGGCTGTGCACGGTGTATGACAAGCGGCCCGAGACCTGCCGCCTGCACCCGCAGAAGAAGAGCCCCAAGCCGGGCTACTGTGCTTACGGGGCGCGGGATCTGCAGCGGCGGGGCTGACAAGCGCAGAGGCGTCAGCGCGCCATGTCTGCGCAAGCCCGCCGTCTTCTGAAACCGCCACCCCGCACACTCACGCCATGTCGCGCAGCTCGCGGCGCAGGATCTTGCCGACGCTGGACTTGGGCAAGGCCTCCACAAACACGATCTGCCGGGGCACCTTGTAAGCAGTGAGCGCTGCGCGGCAATGGGCGGCGATGTGGTCTGCATCCACCTGCGGCGCAGTGCCCGCCGCGCGCACCACATACAGCCGCAGCGCCTCGCCCGTCTTCTCGTCTGGCACGCCGATGCAGGCGCACTCCAGCACGCCGGGGCAGGCGGTGGCCACGGCTTCGACTTCGTTGGGAAAGACGTTGAAGCCTGAGACGATGACCATGTCCTTCTTGCGGTCCACGATCTTGAGAAAACCACGCTCGTCCAGCTGGCCGATGTCGCCGGTGCGGAAGTAGCCGTCGGGGGTGAAGGCGGCAGCGTTGGCCTCGGGCTGCTGCCAGTAGCCGCCCATGACCTGGGGGCCTTTCACGCAGACCTCGCCGGGCTGGCCCAGGGGCACGGGGTGGCCCTGGTCGTCCAGCAGCAGCACGTCGGTGGAAGGCAGGGGCAGGCCGGTGCTGCCGCTGAAAGCCGTGACCGATGCGGGGTTGAAGGCCACCACAGGGCTGGTCTCGCTCAGGCCGTAGCCTTCGCGGATGAACTGGCCGGTGATGGCCTGCCAGCGGGCAGAGACCGAGGGCAGGATGGCTGCGCCGCCGCCGCCCGCCAGCCGCAGGTTGGAGAAGTCCACCCCTTGCGTGCCTGGGTGCGCTGCCAGCCCCGCATACAACGTGTTGACACCCATGAACACGCTGGGGCGCGCGGCATTCAGCACGTCGATCAACCCGTCCAGGTCACGCGGATTGGGCACCAGCCAGTTGCGCGCACCCACCGCAAAGTAGCTGATCAGGTTCACCATGAGCGCGAAGATGTGATGCAGCGGAATGGCCGTGACGACGACCTCCTGTGCGGGGCGCAGGGCATCGGGCACGAAGGCCTTGAACTGCTCCACGTTGGCTACCAGGTTGCGGTGCGTGAGCATGGCGCCCTTGGACAGGCCTGTGGTACCCCCGGTGTACTGCAGGAACAGCAGGTCGCCCCCCTCCAGCACAGGTGGCGCAAAAGGCAGGGTGGCGCCCTCGGCCAGGGCGCGCGCAAACGAGGTGGTGGTGTGCAGGTGGGCATCCACCGGCGGCCCAGGCAGGTCGGCTGCGGTGCCGTCGCCGGGCGCCACGGTGATGATGCTGTGCAGTTCCACACGATCCTGGATGGCAGCCAGGGTCGCAGTAGACCCTGCATAGATCACCATCACCCTGGCTCCCGCGTCCTGTAGCTGGTGCTCCAGCTCCCGCGGGGTGTACAGCGGATTCACGTTCACCTGCACACAGCCCGCGCGCGCAATGCCGAGCATGGCGATAGGAAACGCCATCAGGTTCGGGCACATCACGGCAATGCGGTCGCCCTTGCGCACGCGCAGCACGTTCTGCAGGTAGGCCGCAAACGCGCGGGATTGCTGGTCCACATGCGCATAGGTCAGCGTCTGGCCCAGGCAGGTGAATGCGGGCCGGTGCGCGTACCGCTGCATGGCGGCACACAGCAGGTGCACGATGCTGGGATGGCTGTCGGGATCGATGTGGGCAGGGATAGCGCCATAGCTGGCCAGCCAGGGTTGGGGGGACATGGTGAATCGGTCCTCGATGAGGGTGGAGCAACAATGTGCGGGCAGGCTCAGCGCACGGCCTTGGCCAGTGCGGCGAAGGCTTGCCGGTCCAGCGCGTGGGTGAAGGCGGTGTTGGGCACGGGGTGCGTGGAGAACTTCACCACCACCAGCTCGGCTGCCGGGTTGATGTGGATGTGCTGGCCCATCAGGCCCTTGGCTTCAAAGGTGCCATCGGCATCGTGGGGTATCCACCACTGGTTGTGGTACGAGTAGCCCGCGCGCATGGCCGTGCCCGGGGCCTTGCTGAACTGGGCGGGGTCGGCCCCTTTGCGCAGCTCGGCAATGGTGGCGGGCGAGACGATCTGCTGGCCGTTGAAGCGGCCGTTGGATCGCAGCATCTCGCCCAGACGGCCCAGGTCACGCAAAGTGGCGTTCACGCCCACGCTGGTGGCCTGGCCGCCGTTGGCATCGGCAAACACATACGCGTCCTCCTGCGTGCCCAGCTTGGACCAGATGCGCTCGGACAACAGCGTGGCGTAGCTCTTGCCAGTCACGCGCTGCAGCAGCCAGCCCAACACTTCCGTGTCCACCGACTTGTAGGCAAACGCGGTGCCGTGCTCGCCGTCCTTCTGCACGGTGGGCAGGTGCTCGGCCATGCTCTTGGCCCCATTGCTGCCGGGGCGCGCAGGCTGCAGGCCCGCAGCGGCCAGGTACTGAAAGACACCGGAGGTGGGGTCCGCAAAGTCTTCGGCGTATTTGACGCCGGTGGTCATGTCCAGGGTCTGCTGCACGGTGGCATCGGCCCAGGCGCTGTTGGCCAGCTCGGGCAGGTAACGCACGATGCGCGCACTGGGGTCGATGGCGCCTTCCTGGATGAGTTCGGTCACCAGCAGCCCCACCAGCGATTTGCTCATGGACCACAGCACATGCGGTTGCTGCGGCTGCATGCCGATGTGATAACGCTCATACACCACACGGCCCCGGTGCAGCACCAACAGGGCGTCGGTGTAGGTGGCCTTCTGCCAGTCGGCCAGCGTGGTGGACGCACCCTTGTCGTCGGCAAACGCCAGGGTATCGGGCAACGCGCGCGGCGCTGCGGGCAGTGCGCTGGGCGCAGCGGCGCCCCGCCAGATGGTGGCCGTGGGCCCCAGTTCGCGCAGGTGCTGCGCGGCCCAGCGCACGTTGGGGTACTTGAGGATGTTGGCCAAACGCACCACCTTGTCGGGCGCCGGGGGGAAGCCCTGCATCAGCTGCAGGGTCACAGGGTTGGTGGCGTCTGGCGGCGGCAGCTGCGGAGCCTGGGCCTGGCTGTCAGGAGCGGCCACCAGCAGGGTGCAGGCCAAGGCGACGGCGGTGAAGGAAGGGGTGAGGTGGCGATGAAAAGAGCGCATGGTGAGAAGGCCTCGGTCAAGAAACATGGGATGGGGAAGAACAAAAAAGGACACGGAATCGGTCGGGCCGATCAGCCCCGCGCGGCCAGCAAGGTGCGGATCACGCCCTCGGTGCGCTCGTACTCGCCTTCGCCAAAGTGCTTGTAGCGAATGCGGCCTTGCGCATCGATGAGGTAGGTGGCGGGCCAGTACTGGTTGCTGTAGGCCTTCCAGGTGCCGTAGCGGTTGTCCTGTGCCACGGGGTGCTTCACGCCATGGCGGCGCATGGCGGCTTCCACGTTGGCGGTCGGGCGCTCAAACGGAAACTCTGGCGTGTGCACGCCCACCACGGTGAGCCCCTGGGGCGTGTACCGTTCGGCCCAGCGGTTCACATGGGGCAGGGTGCGGATGCAGTTGATGCAGGCGTACGTCCAGAAATCCACCAGCACCACGCGGCCGCGCAACTGCGCCAGGCTCAGCGGTTCGGAGTTGAGCCAGCGCTCGATGCCGGTGAACTCGGGCGCAGCGCCCAAGTCGGGCAACGCTGCGGCGGGGCTGGCGGGGCCCGCTGCATACGCCAAGCCAGGGGCCGCCAGTGCAGCGGCCATCGACGCCAGGAAAGCGCGGCGCTCGGAAAAGCGCGATGAAGAGGGGTGCAATGTCATGGTGAAAGCTCCTTGCAATCGGTGAGGCGTCGCCCCTTACAGGCCGCCCCAGCCCGAGGGATAAAACTGCGTGAGCCAGGCGGTGATCTGCCCATCCACCTCCCACAGCATGGCCAGCGCGATGGCAATGACCACCGCCCCAAACACCTGCTGCACGCGGTGCGCGTGGCGGGCAATGCGGCGCACATGGGTGGCGGCAGCCTGACCGCCGTAGGCAATCGCCAGCATGGGCAGCGCGGCACCGGTGGAATACGCGAGCAGCAAAACGGCGGTGCCTACGCCCGCAGGCTCCGTGGCGATGAGGGTGAGGATGGAGGCGAGCACGGGCCCGGCGCAGGGTGTCCAGACCGCGCCGAGGCTCAGGCCCAGCAGCAGTCCGCCCCAGTTGCCGCCCCCGCTGCCCATCCCCAGGCTGGCCATGCGGTTGAGCACGCCGCCCGCATGTTGGCTGAGCCACTGGAACGGCCGGGGCCACACCGTGAGCACGCCAAACACCAGCAGCATCACAGCGGCAAACCGGCGCAGGCCTTCCTGAGACACACCCAGCACCTGCGTGAAGCTGCTGAACAACAGCGCCACGGCCGCGAACGACAGCGCAAAGCCCAGGGCAATGAACAGTGGGCGTGTGCGCTGCGCTGAGTCGGCACCGCTCACCGAGGCGCCCAGCACCACGGGCAGCATGGGCAACACGCAGGGCGCGCCCACCGTGAGCATGCCGGCGGCCACGGCCAGCCAGGGCGAGGTGGTGGCCATGGTCATTGCCCGCTCCCCTGCTCGGCCGCTGGGCGGCGCCACACCTGGGTCTTGCCGAACAGCGGAATGCCCACATACGCGTGCACCAGCAGTTGCTCCGGCTCGGCTGGCGTCAGGTTGACGCGGTAGGTCTTGGCGTTCTCGCGGTTGTAGATTTCTCCCTGGTACTCGCTGCTGCCGCCCTCCGCCGGGCGCAGGCCCGACAGCAGGGTCATGCCCAGCGCAGGCCGCGCGTCGGCCGCCGCCATGTCGGCGCCCGGCGCGCTCATGGAGCGGTTGGCCAGCACGCGCACCACCTTGCCGCACAGGGCGTTGCCGCCAGCGGGGTTGCAGGGGGCGATGTTCACTTCCAGATTGCCGCTCTCGGTGATCCAGCGGCCCAAGGGGGCTTTGGGGTGGGTTGCACCCGGTGCATGCGCCGCAGCGGCTGGCGGCGCTGCGGCGGCCTCTTGCGCGCTGGCTGCCTGCGCCAGGCCCAGGGTCAGCAGGGCGGTCACGGCGATGGATGGTTTCATGGCAAGGTCCTCGTGAAGTTCAGGAAGACCTCATTGAAGCCAGCGCAGGTATCGGCGATTTGTCTGGCCAGGGGCTTTTGGTATGCGCGCTTGTCGATGCACCAGGCAGACAAGTTGAGATACATATCTGCCCACCCAGCCCGCACCGCTGCACCACCAAAGCCCGGACAATGGCCGCCATGACGACGCCCGCTCCCGACCACATCCTGATCGTCGATGACGACGCCGGCATCCGCGAACTGGCTGCCGAGTACCTGCAGCGCCAGGGCCTGCAGGTGAGCGTGGCCGCCGACGGGCGGCAAATGCGCGAGGTGATGGCCACGCAGCGCATCGACCTGCTGGTGCTGGACCTGATGCTGCCAGGCACCGACGGCATCGCACTGTGCCGCGAGCTGCGCAGCCCGGGCGCGCCGCCGCTGCCCATCATCATGCTCACCGCACGCAGCGACGAAGCGGACCGCATCCTGGGCCTGGAGCTGGGTGCGGACGACTACCTGACCAAACCCTTCGCCGCGCGCGAGCTGCTGGCACGCATCCACGCGGTGCTGCGGCGCACGCGCATGCTGCCGCCCAATCTGGCCAAGGCCGAGCCCGCGCGCCACCTCACGTTTGGCGACTGGCGGCTGGACACCACCGCACGCCACCTGCTCGATGCCACGGGCGCAGTGGCGGCGCTGTCGGGCGCCGAATACCGTCTGCTGCGTGTGCTGCTGGACCACCCGCAGCGCATCCTCACACGCGACCAGCTGCTGCAGCTCACACAGGGGCGCGATGCCGACGTGTTCGACCGCTCCATCGACCTGCTGGTGAGCCGTGTGCGCCAGCGGCTGGGCGATGGCGCGCGCGGCTCGCGCTACATCAAGACGGTGCGCAACGAGGGCTATGTGTTCTGCGCCGATGTGCAAACTGCGGCAGCTGCCGCAGGAGCTGCACCATGACGTCGCGCTGGTGGCCACGCTCTTTGTTCGGGCGCATTCTGCTGGTGATGGCACTGGGCCTGGCGTTGGCGCATGCGCTGACGTTTGTGCTGGCGTTCACCGAGCGCAGCATGACCATGCGGCGGGCCATGGTGTCGTATTTCGCCAGCGACGTGGCCAGCTCGGTCGCCATGCTGGAACGCCTGCCTGCCACCGAGCGCGCACAGTGGGTGGACCGGCTGGCGCGCCGCAACTACCGCTTTGCACTGGCCGAACCCCTGGACGCACCTGCCGACCCGTCCCAGCTGGCCCGCCTCGTTGCCAGCGCTGTGGCGGCCACTCTGCCCCCTGACCGCCCGGTGCAGGTGATCGACCCCCATGTGCCGGGCATCGAGCTGCGGCTGCAACTGCGCCTGGCCGACGGTACGCCCCTGGCCGTGGACATGGACGAGCCCCGGCTGCAGATATCGCCCTGGGTGCTGGGCGCGCTGGCACTGCAGCTGGCGCTGCTGGTGGGCCTGTGCGCGTGGGCCGTGCGTGCAGCCACGCGGCCCCTGAGCACGCTGGCCGATGCGGCCGATGCGCTGGGCGCCGACCGCCCCACCGTGCCGCTGGCTGAAGACGGCCCGCGCGAAGTGGTGCGCGCCGCCGTTGCCTTCAACCATATGCAGCAGCGCATCCAGGCGCATCTTCAGGAACGCATGCAAATCCTGGCCGCCGTCTCGCACGACCTGCAAACACCCATCACCCGGCTGCGCCTGCGCGCGGATCTGCTGGACGACACCACGCTGCGCGACAAGCTGCACGTCGACCTGGCCGAGATGCAGTCGCTGGTGGAAGAGGGCATTGCCTACGCGCGCTCATCGCAGGCCGTGCGCGAGCCCCCGCAGCGTGTGGACCTGCGCGCGCTGGTGGAGAGCATTGCGCGCGACTACGCCGATGCCGGCCTGCCGGTACAAGTGCTGCAGGCAGTGGATGTGACCTGCGACACCCGCCCCCAGGCCCTGCGCCGCCTGCTGTGCAACCTGGTGGACAACGCGCTCAAGTTTGCAGGCGCCGCCGAGCTGACGCTGGAGGCAGAAAGGCCAGGCCAGTGGCTGGTGCGCGTGCTGGATCACGGGCCCGGCATCCCTCCAGCGGACCTCGCCGCCGTGCTGCAGCCCTATGTGCGGCTGGAAGATTCGCGCAACCGGGGCACCGGTGGCACCGGTCTGGGCCTGGCCATTGCCAGCGAGCTGGCCAAGGCCCTGGGCGGCCGCCTGGTGCTGGGGCCACGCGCGGACGGCGCGCAGGGGCTGGAGGCGCGGGTAGAGCTGCCAGAAGCGCTACCGGCATAGGCATGCGCACCAGCGCCGCTGCTACAGTGGCCGCTCCGTGGACTCTCAAAAGGGCAACGCCGTGGACACACCTGTCAGCACCCCGCAGAGCGAGATCAGCGCCAGCAACCCACGCATCCGCGTCGGCATCGGCGGCTGGACCTTCGAGCCCTGGCGCGGCAGCTTCTACCCCGCTGGGCTGGCGCACAGCAAGGAGCTGCAATACGCCAGCCGACAGCTCACGGCGATCGAGGTCAACGGCACCTACTACAGCACCTTCAAACCACCCACCTTTGCCAAATGGCGCGATGAAACGCCCGAAGGCTTTGTGTTCTCACTCAAGGCCAACCGCTTTGCCACGCACCGGCGCGTGCTGGCCGAGGCGGGCGATTCGATCGCGCGGTTTGTCGACAGTGGCATCTCGGAACTGAAGGGCAAGCTCGGGCCCATCGTGTGGCAGTTCATGCCGACCAAGGCGTTTGAGCCGGGCGACTTCGAGGCCTTTCTGGCCCTGCTGCCGCAGCAGGTGGATGGCCTGCAGCTGCGCCACGCGCTGGATGTGCGCCACCCGAGTTTTGCGACGCCAGCGTTTGTGGCGCTGGCGCGCCGGTATGGCTGCGTGCCTGTGTACACCGACTCCGACCGATTTCCGGCCATCGCGGATGCAGAGGCCGACTTTGCCTACCTGCGGCTGATGCGTGGCCAGGCCGATGTGCCCACGGGCTACACCGCCGATGCCATTGCGCAGTGGGCACAGGGCGTGCGCACCTGGACCAGCGGCGACCGGCCACGCGATGTGTTTGTGTACTTCATCAACGGCGCCAAAGAGCGGGCGCCGGCAGGGGCGATGGAGTTGCTCAGGCAGCTGGGCGCTACACCGTCTCGCGCTGCGTGAAGCCCTGCGGGGCCTCGCCGCCATCGGGCACATTGCCTACCACCACGCGGTCCACCCGCGCATGTGCTGGCCCCTGGTGCGCCCAGTCGATCAGCGCCAGCACGGCGGGTTCCGGGCCCCAGGCGCAGGCCTCCACGCGGCCATCCTCGCGGTTGCGCACCCAGCCCGTCACGCCCAGTCGATTGGCGGCCTGCACCATGGACCAGCGGTAGCCCACGCCCTGCACCTGGCCGGTGATCAACAGATGGCGGGTGATGGTGGAGTGGGGTTCTGCGTTCATGGGGGGCACTGTAGCGCGCTCCTTGTGGGGAGCCCGCTCCAGGGGCACACTGCCAGCACCACCGCACCCCATGACCACCACCACCCCCAAGGCCCTGCCCACCATCGACCCCCAGCGCTGCACCGGCTGCGGCTGGTGCATTGCGGTGTGCCCACCGCATGTGCTGTCACTGCAGGTGTTGGGCGCGGGGCCCTGGGGCCCCAAGTGCTCCACCCTGCACGACGCGCCCGGCTGCACCGGGTGCGCGCTGTGTGCGGTGCGCTGCCCATTCGATGCGATCCGCATGGTGCGGGTGGCGGCCACCCAGGCCCGGTGAGGCCGTTGCCCACAGGCGCACACAGGTGCGCATAGGCGCGTACAGGCGGGTTGACAGGCCCCGGCCTGCATCCGGTACACTGCGCCCTTCATGTCGTTCACCTCTCTCCCCATCACCACCGCACGCGCCGCTGCCTTCCAAGGCATGGGCATGATGCCGCCCGCACTCACGCGGGCCAGTGGTGAACAGCGGGCACTGGGTGCACGAATGATTACCACCATTACCACCGCGGCCACCTGAGCACGCGCAGGTGGCCGTTTCGGCAGCCACCTGGTGATCGCTCTCTTCTCCCCCAAGACGAATGCACGAAACCCAGCTCTGGCAGCTGGGTTTTTTTGTTTGTTCGTTAGCCGGAGAAGTCCATGTACCGCGATCCCGTCCAGTCCCTCGAAGCCCCGTTGTTGCCGTCGTCCGCCACGGCCATGCGCCCCCTGCGCGTGGGCATGATTGGCATTGGCACTGTGGGCGCAGGCACCTTCCGCGTGCTGGCGCGCAACCAGGCGCTGATTGCGGGCCGTGCGGGCCGCGGCATCAAGCTGGTGGTGGTCTGCGCCCGCAGCCTGGCCCGCGCCATGAGCGTGGTGGGCAAGGACGTGGCGCTGACCAACGACCCCATGCAGGTCGCCACCCACCCCGACGTGGATGTGCTGGTGGAGGCCGCTGGCGGCACCGGCCCCGCTCGCGACTGGGTGCTGGCCGCCATCCGTGCGGGCAAACATGTGGTCACGGCCAATAAGGCGCTGCTGGCCGAGCATGGCAACGAGATCTTTGCAGCAGCACGCCAGCACGGCGTGGCCGTGGCCTACGAAGGCGCGGTGGCCGTGAGCATCCCCATCGTGAAGGCGCTGCGCGAGGGCCTCACGGCCAACCGCATCGAATGGGTGGCGGGCATCATCAACGGCACTACCAACTTCATCCTGACCAAGATGCGCGACGAGGGTGTGGGCTTTGCCGAAGCGCTGGCCCAGGCCCAGGCGCTGGGCTACGCCGAAGCCGATCCGACGTTTGACATCGAAGGCACGGACGCCGCGCACAAGATCTCGCTGCTGGCGGCCAATGCGTTTGGCATGCCGGTGCGGTTTGCCGATGCGCAGGTGGAGGGCATCACCGCACTGCAGGGGCTGGACGTGGCCTGTGCCGAGCAACTGGGCTTTCGCATCAAGCTGCTGGGCGTGGCCAAGCGGCGCAAGGCGGGTGACGCGGAAGGCAATGTGGAAGGGGTAGAGCTGCGCGTGCAGCCCGCGCTGGTGCCCGCCACACATTTGCTGGCGCATGTGAACGGGTCGATGAACGCAGTGATGGTCAAGGGCGATGCGTCGGGCGTGACGATGTACTACGGCGCGGGTGCGGGGTCGGAGCAGACCGCGTCGGCCGTGATTGCGGACCTGGTGGATGTGGCGCGGCTCGATGGCACCCACGCGGGCCAGCGCGTGCCACACCTGGGCTTCCACCCCCAGGCCGTGGACGAGCAACTGGCGGTACTGCCCCGCGCAGCCGTGCACACCCGCCACTACCTGCGCGTGCCGGTGCACAGCGCGCAGCAGATCGAGGCCGTGGGCGCCTGGCTGGCTGCGCAGCATGTGCCCGTGCTGCAGGTGGCGCTGGCGCACGACAAGGCCTTGCCCCCCGGCAGCGGCCCTCAGGTGCTGGTGCTGACCGATGCCGTCGCGCAGTCCACCGTGGACCTGGCCGTGCAAGCGTTGGCAGCGCTCCCGGCGGTGGCCGGGCCGGTGGTCACGCTGCGGGTGGAGACGCTGGAGGGGTGAATGGCGCCTGAAAACGCTTTGGCACGAGGTTTTGGAGCAAAAACGGGCAGTAGCGCTAGTGCATCAAGACTGGGATGCTATCAATTTTGATAGCCCCTGCCAATCGCACCCCTCAGCCCATCAAACGTCCCAGCACCAGCGCGGCCATGTCCTCGGCCGCGCTGGTGCCTTCCGCCATCAGGCCCTGCACCACGCCGGCGCGGTCGGTATCGGTGCGGTTCTGGCTCACCTTCCAGATGCCCTCCCAGCGCTCCACCGCCAGCTCGATGCCCACGATGGCGCGCAGCAGCTTGTCGATGTAGTCGGGCGGCGCGTCGTCGATGCGCCAGGGGTCGGGGCGGTGGGCCTCGTGCTGCTCGCTCAGGGTGTGCAGGATGCCGCGCAGGCGTGTGGGGTCGTCAAACGCGCTCAAAGCGCCGTGGGCGTGCACGGTGGCGTAGTTCCAGGTGGGCACCTGCTTGCCGTCCAGGGCTTTCGATGGATACCACGAGGGCGACACATAGGCCTGCGGGCCGTGGAACACCGCCACCGCCTGCTGGGGCAACAGCGGCCACAGCGCGTTGGCGCGCGCCACATGGCCGATGAGCGTGCCCTGCGGGCCGCGCGCCGGGTCCAGGTACAGCGGGATGTGATTGACGTGTTGCGCGCCTTCGTGCGCAATGACCAGTGTGGCCAAAGGCTGGGCACGTACCAGGGCTTGCTGGGCAGCGGCATCGGCCACCTGAAACTGCCGGTTGGGGTTGGCCATGTCAGCCCCCTTCCACTTCAAGCACCGGGGCGCAGTCGATCTGCGTCTTGACCGAGTTGGCCAGAAAACACGATGCGTGGGCGCGGTGGTGCAGGTCTTCCAGCTGGGCAGCGCTGGGCGCGTGCGCTGCGTCAAAGCGCGTGACGGGCCTCAGCTGCACGTGGGTGACGACCAGCTGGCCCTCTGCGTTCTTGGCCATGGTGCCCACGACCGCGTCGGTGTAGCGGTTGAGCCGATAGCCCGCACGGCTGGCGAAGTCCATGAACCACAGCATGTGGCAGCTCGACAGCGCGGCGACATAGGCTTCTTCCGGGTCCACCGCCGCCGCGTCGGAGTACGGCAGCGGCACCACATGGGGCGACGACGACGCGGCCACGGTGGCGCCGCCGTCAAACTGCCAGGTGTGGGCACGGTGGTAGCGCTTATCCAGAAAGTCGTCGGTGCCACGGGTCCAGGTGATGGTGGCGGTGTGCTCGGCCATGGGGTGCTTTCAAGAGGATCGGACCCGTTAGGGGCCCCGGGTTTCTACAATGGTTCTTCAGTTTATGAGTGCGTCACCCCATTGAAAGGGCCAATTTGTGCCCAGCCCCGGAGCCAATCGAACCACCGCCACCCTGCGCCAGCAGGTGTATGCGCAACTGCGCCGCGCCATCGAGCAGGGCAGCCTGCGCGCAGGCACCCGCCTGCCACCCTCACGCGAGCACGCGGCCAGCCTGGGCGTGTCGCGCAACACCGTGCTGTGGGCCGTGCAGCGCCTGCAGGCCGAGGGTTATGTGGAAGCCCGCGTGGGCGACGGCACCTATGTGTCGCAGGCCGTGGCCGCCACATTGCCGGCCCCGCAAGGCCTGGTGGCGCCGCCCCGGGGCCTGTCGCGCCGGGGGCAGCTGATAGCCGACACGGCGGCGCGCTGGCGCCCGCCCCTGGCGGCGGCCAAGGCGTTTCGCATTGGCGCGCCCGAGGTCGCCACCTTTCCGTTTGCGCTGTGGGACCGCCTGACACGCCAGGCCAGTTCAGGCCAGCGCAGCCACCGCGCGCAGTACCTGGACCCGGCTGGCGACCCCGACCTGCGCCAGGCCGTGGCGCAATGGCTGTGGGCCTCGCGCGGCATCCGCTGCGATGCGGCGCAGGTGGTGGTGTGCTCGGGCTCGCAGCAGGGCATTGACCTGATTGCGCGGCTGCTGCTGGACGTGGGCGACGAGGTGCTGGTGGAAGACCCCGGCTACCCCGGAATTCGCGCCAGCCTGCTGGGCCACGGCGCGCTGGTGCGGCCGGTGGACATGGATGGAGACGGCCTGCGCATCGACACCGCTGCGGCGCAATGGCCGAACGCGCGCATGGCCGTCGTCACACCCACGCACCAGTTCCCCACCGGCGTGTGCATGGGCCTGGCGCGACGGCAGGCGCTGCTGCAGTGGGCGCGCACGCACGACGCCTGGGTGGTCGAGGACGACTACGACGGCGAGTTCCAGTACGGCGGCGCTGCCCAGCGGGTACCGGCGCTGTGCAGCCTGCCGGGCTCGGAGCGCGTGCTGTACGTGGGCACCTTCAGCAAGACGCTGCACCCCGGCCTGCGCCTGGGCTTTGTGGTGGTGCCCCCCGCGCTGGTGGAGGCCTTTGCCATGGCCCGCGCCATCACCGACCGGCACGCACCCGGCGACGCTCAGGCGGTGCTGGCGCGCTTCATTGCCGAAGGCCACCTGCTGCGGCACCTGCGGCAGATGCGCGAGCTGTACCTGCAGCGGCAACACACGCTGCGCGCCGCACTGGCCGAGGCCAGCAACGGCGCCTGGCAACTGGCCGCCAGCGATCGTGGCATGCACCTGCTGCACGAGATAGCACCCGGCACCGACGACGAAACCCTGAGCCGCCGGGCGCTGGCGGCGGGCGTGATGCTGGCGCCGCTGTCGCGCTATGCGATGCAGTCGGCGCGCAGGGGCTGGCTGCTGGGCTATGCGGGGTTTGACGATGCAGAGATCCGCGCGGCCGCTCGCGTGGTGGGCGGCCTCGTGCGTCAGCGGTGATGCGGGCGCTGGTGCTTCACCACGCGCCGGGCTGAGGGGCCAGGGCCGTGCCAAGGCCCTCCGTCTGAACCACAGCCTGCGGCTGCACCTTGCGCCACCAGTGCGTGGACAGCGCGGGCGCGCGGATGTCCAGACGCTCGCCCATGATGGGCGCCACCAGCGGCACCTGCGCTGCCGCCGCGAGGGCGGTGATGCGCTCGAACGGCTCCACCCACGGGTGCAGCGACAGGTCGAACGTGCCGTTGTGGATGGGGAACAGATGGCGCCCCTTCACGTCCAGATGGGCCTGCAGGCTCTCCTCGGGGTGCATGTGGATGTCGGGCCAGTCGGCGTTGTAGGCGCCCGTTTCGATCAGCGCCAGATCGAAGGGGCCGAACCGCTCACCAATGGCCTTGAAGCCGTCGAAGTAGCCCGTGTCGCCACTGAAGAAGACGCGGACTTGGTCGGCGCCTTGACCCGCGATCAGCACCCACGAGGCCCACAGCGTGCTGTTGCCGTCCGACAGGCCCCGGCCCGAGAAATGCTGCGCAGGCGTGGCCACCAGCTGCAGCCCGCCGATGGTGGTGCCCTGCCACCAGTCAAACTGCTGCACCTTGGCCGCAGGCACGCCCCAGCCGATGAGCCGGTCGCCCACGCCCAGCGGCGTGATGAAGTGCTCCACCTTGGGCGCGAGCTTCTGGATGGCTGCGTAGTCCAGGTGGTCGTAATGGTCGTGCGACAGGATCACGCCAGTGATGGGCGGCAGCTCGTCAATCGTGATGGGCGGCGCGTGAAAGCGCTTGGGGCCCAGGAACTGGAACGGCGAGGCGCGCTCGGAAAACACCGGGTCGGTCAGCCAGAACTGGCCGTTGATCTTGAACAGCAGGGTGGAGTGCCCCAGGCGCCACAGGCTCAGGTCGGGCGCGGCCAGCAGGTCTGACCGCATCACGGCGTACACCGGCACGGGCTGGCGCGGCACCGAGTCGTCGGGCTTGCCGGTGGCAAAGCGCCACATCACCTGCAGCGTCTTGAGGGCGCCCAGCTCATGGCGGGGTGCCACGTTGCGAAATTTGCCACCCGCAAACTGCGGCGACTGTTCATAGGCGGCCACCGGCTGGGCGGCGCGGGAAAAGAGGCTGTAGGCCATGGCGATCAGTACAACGAAGGCGACACAAAGTGCCGGGAGCAGACGGCGGCGGCGGGCGATGGAGAGTGACACCGGATCTGCGACATAGAAATTA
Source organism: Acidovorax delafieldii (assembly GCF_007993815.1). Taxonomy (GTDB): domain Bacteria; phylum Pseudomonadota; class Gammaproteobacteria; order Burkholderiales; family Burkholderiaceae_C; genus Acidovorax; species Acidovorax delafieldii. The sequence continues at coordinate 1,064,049 of NZ_VJWE01000011.1, read as the reverse complement.
CACTGCACAGTGTAGTTCACTTTTTAGAAAAGTAAACTACCCGGTGTAAAATTTGCGCATGATCGCCTCCCAGCCCACCCCTCGCCTGACCGACCGCAAGCGCGATGCCATCGTGCAGGCCGCCATCGGCGAGTTCCGCGAACACGGCTTTAACGGCACCAGCATGGACCGCGTGGCCGCAGCGGCGGATGTGTCCAAACGCACGGTGTACAACCACTTCCCGAGCAAGGAAGAACTGTTCGAAGCCATCCTGCTGCTGATGTGGGAGCGCAGCCAGTCACCCGACGAACTGGCCTACACCCCCACGCGCCCGCTGCGCGACCAGCTGCTGGAGCTGCTGGCACAAAAGATGCGCCTGCTCAACGACGCGAGCTTCATCGACCTGAGCCGCGTGGCCATGGCCGACATGATGCACACCCCCGAGCGCGCGCGCGGCATCACCGCCAAGCTCTCGGCCAAGGAAGAGGGCCTGCCGCGCTGGCTGCGCGCGGCCCAGCAGGATGGCCGCCTGCGCGCCACCATGGATGTGCCCTACGCCGCGCAGCAACTGCAGGGCATGGTCAAGGCCTTTGCGTTCTGGCCCCAGCTGGCCATGGGCCAGCCTCCCTTGAGCGCCGCACAGCAAGCGCAAGTGGTAGGGGATGCGGTGGACATGTTTCTGGGGTTCTACGCGGCGCCCACCCAGAAGGCCAAGGCCCCCGTAAAAAAGGCCCCGGCTGGAAGCACGGGCAAGGCAGCGGCAGCCCCTGTTGCCACCTCTGCGAAACCTGCCCCTCGCCGCGCCCCAGCGCGCTGACCCACGCCACCACCCTGTCCAGCAAACCGGCGTGAGGTGCGATTTGCACTACGCTCGCCCGTTCTTTCCACGCAGCCTGACACCAAGATGCCCCTCGCTCCCTACCTCGACACCGCCCCGGTCCTGGACACCGGCGTTTTCATCCACGACTCTGCCCAGGTCATCGGCGACGTCACGCTGGGCCGCGATAGCTCGGTGTGGTGCAACGCCGTGCTGCGCGGCGATGTGAACCGCATCACCGTGGGCGTGTGCAGCAACGTGCAAGACCTGACCATGGGCCATGTGTCGCACCGCAACGCCAGCAAGCCCGAAGGCTCGCCGCTGGTCATCGGCGACTACGTCACGGTGGGCCACTCGGTGATCCTGCACGGCTGCCGCATCGGCAACGAATGCCTCATCGGCATGGGCTCCATCGTGATGGATGACGCCATCATCGAAGACCGCGTGATGCTGGGCGCGGGCAGCCTGGTCTCGCCCGGCAAGGTGCTGGAGAGCGGGTGCCTCTACATCGGCCGCCCTGCGGTGCGCCAGCGCGCGCTCACGGATGCAGAGATTGCGTACCTCAAGTACTCGGCCGAGCACTATGTGCGGGTGAAGAACAACTACCAGGGATGACCTGCATCACTCCCTGCGGTCTGTGATAGCGCGGTCTCTGGCAGTCCGCTGCGTTGCTTTTCTTGCCAATAGCCCGCTATTGGCTGCAAAAAGACGCCTTGCGGCCTGTCCTGATCCGCACTACCACCGACTCGCGAGGGTGATGCAGGACATCCCTAGCGGCACACCCCACGCGGCTGCAGTGCCCCCGGCGCCCCCCGCCCACCAGGGATAAAGCCGGGCCGGGATAATCGGGGGTTCCACGACCCCTGCGGCGGCACCGCATCGCCCCATTGCCTGTTTCCACCATGTCTGCCGTCGCCCCCGCCTCACCCGCCCAGCGCGTTCTCTCCGTCATCCCCCCGATGACGCAGCTGAACACGCCATACCCCTCCACCGCCTACCTCACGGGCTTTCTGCGTTCGCGGGGGGTGACAGCGTTCCAGGAAGACCTGGCATTGGCACTGGTGCTGCGCCTGCTCTCGCCCGAAGGGCTGCGCGCGGTGGCCGCCCAGGTGGATGCGCTGCCCGCCAAAAAGCAGAGCCCCGCTGTGCAAAGTTTTGCGGCGCAAAAGGACCGTTACCTCGCCACCATCGGCCCCGCCATTGCCTTCTTGCAAGGCCGCGACAGCACGCTGGCGCACCGCATCGTTGGCCGCAACTACCTGCCCGAGGGGCCGCGCTTTGCCACGCTGGACGTGTATGTGGATGACGAGGGTGGCGACCCGCTGGGCTGGGCCTTTGGCGCGCTGGGCCTGACGGACAAGGCCAAGCACCTGGCCACGCTGTACCTGAACGACCTGGCCGATGTGCTGCGCGACGCGGTGGACGAGCGCTTTGAGTTTGTGCGCTATGCCGAATCGCTGGCGGGCAGCCAGCCCACATTTGACCCACTGGCCAACGCGCTGGCGGCAACACCCACGCTGGTGGACGCGCTGCTGGAGCAGCTCACGCACGAGGCGATTGCCAAGCACCAGCCCACCGTGGTGCTGCTGTCCGTGCCGTTCCCGGGGTCCGTGTATGCGGCGTTCCGCATCGCCCAGGCCATCAAGGCGCGCTACCCACACATCGCCACCGTGCTGGGCGGCGGCTTTGTGAACACCGAGCTGCGCGAACTGGCCGACCCGCGTGTGTTCGACTTTTTTGACTATGTGACGCTGGACGCGGGCGAGCGCCCATTGCTGGCGCTGCTGGAACACCTGCGCGGCGAGCGCGGCCGCCAGCGCTTGGTGCGCACCTTTGTGCGCCATGATGGAGAAGGCGGCGATGGCGCGGTGCAGTACATCAACATGATGGAAGCCGACATCGCCTTCGCCGAGGTGGGCACCCCCACCTGGGACGGCCTGCCGCTGGACCGTTATCTGTCGCTGCTGGACATGCTCAACCCCATGCACCGCCTGTGGAGCGACGGGCGCTGGAACAAGCTCACCGTGGCGCACGGCTGCTACTGGAAGAAGTGCAGCTTCTGCGACGTGAGCCTGGACTACATCAGCCGCTACGAGGGCGCCAGCGCCGCCGTGCTGGCCGACCGCATCGAGCAGATCGTGCACGAGACGGGACAGACCGGCTTTCACTTTGTGGACGAAGCCGCACCGCCCAAGGCACTCAAGGCGCTGGCTACCGAACTGATCGCGCGCAACGCAGGCATCAGCTGGTGGGGCAATGTGCGGTTTGAAAAAACCTTTACCCCCGACCTGGCCGAGCTGCTGGCCGACAGCGGCTGCATTGCGATCTCGGGCGGGCTCGAAGTCGCGTCAGACCGGCTGCTCACGCTGATGAAAAAAGGCGTGTCGGTGGACCAGGTGGCGCGCGTGACCCGAGCCTTCACCGACGCGGGCATCCTGGTGCATGCGTACCTGATGTACGGCTTTCCCACCCAGACCGTGCAGGATACGGTGGACGCGCTGGAGTACGTGCGCCAGCTGTTCGCCAACGGCTGCATTCAGAGCGGGTTCTTCCACCGCTTTGCCTGCACCGTGCACTCGCCCGTCGGCAAGAACCCCGAGGAGTACGGTGTGACCCTGGCGCCCCTGCCCCCGGGCGACTTCGCCAAGAACGACGTGGCCTTCATCGACCCTACGGGCGTCGACCACGACGCGCTGGGCGGCGCGCTCAAGAAGGCCATCTACAACTACATGCACGGCATCGGTCTGGAAGAAGACGTACGCACGTGGTTCCCGTTCAAGGTGCCCAAGACGACGGTGCGACGTGACCGGATCGAGCGCGCGCTGCGCGAGCGGGGGTGAATGCAACAGGCGATACAGCTACCACCTTCAAAGAAAATGGCCGCTAGCGCTTTCTGTATAAGCGCTGATAGCTATCAATAGCGAAGCATTCACAAGGCTATCAACGCTTTTGCTTCTGGTAAGCCTTGTCGGCCGGTGGCCCCCGATCGGTGTCTTGCAACCCACGCTGCACGTCACGGTAGGCCTGCTCGATTTGTGCGTCGGGCTTGCCATGGGTCATGTCCACCGACTCATCACGCTCGTGGGGCAGCTTGGGCTTTTCTTCCTTCGCGGCAGACTGCCCTGCCTTCAGCGGTCCCTGCGTGTCGGGGCCGGGGGCTTGGCGTTTGGTGGTGTCGATGGAAGGTTCTGGGCCGGTGGGGGCGGGGGTGGGTTCGTCGGGGTTGGTGTTGCGGGGCATGGGGTCTCCTGGATGGGGACCGCAGCGGGTCCCGTCCTGTGGATCGTAAAAACGCCCCCCTCGTCGCCGTGTAGGCCCGGAGGCCATCTAACCGACGGGCGATGGAGACGGCGCAGCACGCCCTTGGCGCGGCGGGCCCCCCAAGCCATGCGACACTACTGTATGTCTCAACAGGTGTGGGCCGCACAGGCCCTTGAATCTTTCGATGCGGTGGTGTCGGCCACCGAGGGTTTTCGCAGCCGCGCTGGCCAGCGGCTGATGGCGCAGCAGGTGGCACGCACGTTCAGCAGCGCCACGCTGGGCAAGGTGGATGAAGAAAGTGGCGAGGCCGCGCCCACGCGCTCCATTGCCGTCATCCAGGCGGGTACGGGCGTGGGCAAGTCGCTGGCGTACTGCGCACCCGCCATTGCGCTGGCGCTGTCGCGCGGCACGCGGGTGTTGATCTCTACCGCCACGGTGGCGTTGCAAGAACAGCTGGTCAACAAGGACCTGCCCGCACTGGCCGCGATGCTGCCCCAGCCCTTCAAGTTTGCGCTGGCCAAGGGGCGCGGGCGCTATGTGTGCAAGCTCAAGCTCGACCGCCTGGCGGGCACGGGCGAGGCGGAGGAAGAGGGCGAAGACGACCTGTTTGCCGAGGAGGAAGCGGCCGCCCGCGCCAAGCGCCCCCGGCACGAAACCGAGGCGCGCATCCAGTTCTATTCGACGATGGCACAAACCTTGTCGAAAGGCGCCTGGGATGGTGACCGCGACAGCCTGGACACACCGCCCGAGCCCGAGGTGTGGAGCCCCGTGGCGGCCGAGGGCGCATCGTGCACCGGCAAACACTGCCCGGCTTTCAGCCAGTGCACCTACTACGACAAGCGCAAGGAGCTGGTGGGTGCGCAGGTGATCGTGGCCAACCACGATTTGCTGCTTTCATCGCTGGGCGCGCGCGTGTTGCCCGAGCTGGACAACTGCCTCCTGGTGCTGGACGAAGCCCACCACCTGCCCGCCACGGCGCTCGACCAGTTTGCGTGTAGCATGGACCTGTCGCGCATCACCTGGATCGAGCGGCTTGCCAGCCGGGGCCTGCGCATTGGGGCATTGCTGGAGGTCGAAGAAATTGCCGACATCCCCAAACATTCGGCCCAGCTGCGGCAGACGCTGCAGGACCTGGCGCGCATCGTGATGGATGTGTACGGCGCCCAGCTCAAGAGCCAGCCCAGCGCCTGGGGTCCGGCGCGCGTGCGGGTGCCACGCGGCGAATTGCCCGAACAGCTCATTGCGCCGCTGGGCCTGCTGGCCGCCAGCGCTGAGGGCTTCCTCGACGCCCTGCGCGCCATCAGCAAAGCCCTGCGCGCCGAGATGCGCGACAAGCCCGACGAGGCCAAGCGCCTGTCCACGCTGTACGCGCAGATCGGCATGCTGGCCCCGCGCCTGGAAGCGCTGCATGCCACCGCACAATTGCTGCTGCAGGATGCGCCCGAGGGCGCGGTACCCGCCGCGAAATGGTTCACGCTGGAGGTGGATGGCGACTTCATCGTGGTCAAGGCGCATGCCAGCCCCATCCTGCCCGGCACCACGCTGCGCAACCACCTGTGGAGCGCCGTGCGCGGCGCGGTGCTGACCTCGGCCACGCTCACCAGTTGTGGGCACTTCGACTTCTTCTTGCGCGAGGCGGGCTTGCATGGCGATGAAGCCACCACCACGCTCGAAGTGCCCAGCCCCTTCAACTACGCCGCGCAGGGCACGCTGATTGCCGCCGAGACCCGCGCCGACCCCAAGAACGCCGCGCAGTTCACCACCGAGATGGTGGACGCGCTGCTGCACGACATTGCCCGCGTGGAATACGGCGCACTGGTGCTGTTCACCTCGCGCGAGCAGATGCGCCAGGCCGTGGATGCATTGCCCACCGCCATGCGCAGCGTGGTGCTGGTGCAGAACGCGCTGCCGCGCACACAGCTGCTGCGCCGCCACCGCGAGCGGGTGGAAAACGGCGAGCCCTCGGTCATCTTCGGCATGCAGTCGTTTGGCGAGGGGCTGGATTTGCCGGGGCGCCTGTGCGAGTCGGTCTTCATCACCAAGCTGCCCTTTGCCCCGCCCGACGACCCCGTGGGCGAAGCCCGCGCCGAATGGCTGCGCGCCGTGGGGCGCGACCCCTTCAGCGAGCTGGTGGTGCCCGCCACCGCCATCCGCCTGGCGCAATGGGTAGGCCGCGCGATCCGCACCGAAGAAGACATGGCGCATGTGTACTGCTACGACAAGCGCCTGACGCGCACCAGCTACGGCCAGCGGCTGCTCAAAGGGCTGCCGCCGTTTGCGCTGGAGCAACGCGCGCCGCTGTGAAGCGGCGACACTTTGCGCACCCATTTCACAACCACTACAACAACGACAGAGAGGACCCCACCATGCCCCACACCGCTCCCGCCTGCCCCCAGTGCGGCCAGGAGAACACCTACCCGGATGGCAGCAACTATGTGTGCCCCGACTGCGCCTTTGAATGGCCGCAGGTGGCCGATGCAGCGGACGCCGACGCCGATGCAGGCGACGGCATCGTCCGGGATGCCAATGGCAATCCACTCGCCGACGGCGACGCGGTGATCCTGGTGAAAGACCTCAAGGTCAAGGGTTCGTCGTCCACCCTCAAGAAGGGCACCAAGATCAAGAGCATCCGCCTGGTGGATGGTGCCGATGGCCACAACGTGGACTGCAAGACGGACCTGGGCAGCATGCTGCTGAAGTCGGAGTTCTTGAAGAAGGCCTGATGGAGGAGGGCGGCGCCCCTGTGTCAGACAACCGCCCACAGGCATCGGCGTTCCCCGCCGACGCCCTGGCCGCCCCATGGTGCCTAGAGTCAATCGATTGCAGTGCCCGCACTCTTCGATTGATTCCCTACCACCTGCTGGAGGCCCCATGCACCCCAATTCCCCCGCCCACGACACCTTGTGGAAGCTCATCAAGGACATCCGTTTTGGCATGCTCACGCACCGCACGTCCACAGGCATGCTGCACGCGCACCCGCTCACCACGCAAAACCGGCAGCTCGATGAACAGGCCGAGCTGTACTTCTTCATCTCCCAGTCGGGCGAGCTGTACGAACGCCTTTTGACCGATGGGGAGGTGAATGTGTCGTACGCCGACCCGGGCGAGGACCGCTATGTGTCTGTGTCAGGCCAGGCGCGTTTTGTGGACGACCGCGCGCTCAAGGAAGCCCTGTGGTCGCCCCTGGCCAAGGCGTGGTTCCCCGGCGGAGCGACCGACCCGGACCTGGCACTGCTGGTGGTGCGCGTTCGCCACGCCGAATACTGGAACGTGGACGAGAGCAAGATGGTGCAGCTGTTCCAGATGGCCAAGGCCGCCTTCACTGGCGAGCCGCCGCGCAGCCTGGGTGAACACAAGGAACTCACGCTGTTCTGAGCGCCTGTGGACGATCCCTCGGGATCGGCCTGCAGGGTGTGAGTGGAGCCCCTTTCCCCAGGGCGGTGCAGCATCTGCACCGCCATCCTGCGGGTCTCCGGGGCAAATTTCAGGCAAAACCGGGCGCTAGCGCTACAGAAACATGGCTTGTTTGCTACCATTTTGGTAGTGAGCGCATGCAGTACCTCCTGGGGCCCGTAGGCCCCATTCTTTTTGGGCAGCTCTTGCAAAGCAGCCAACCACCATCCATATTCCATCCATAAACCATCTGTTTGGATGTTTTTTGGAGTGTGCTTGATGAGCAACCTGGTTCCCACCGCCCCCGCACGCAGCAAGGTGCCCGAGTCCGAGAAGGTCACCATCAACCTCGGTTTTGTGGACCTGGGCCACATTGACCTGCTGGTGTCCGAGGGCTTTTACGCCAACCGCACCGACTTCATCCGCACCGCCATCCGCAACCAGCTGACCGCCCAGAACGACGCGGTGCGCCAGGTGGTGGCCCGCAAGATGCTTGTGCTGGGACTGCAGCGTTTTGGCCGGGCCGAGCTGGAGGCCGTGTTGGCAGCAGGCCAGGCGCTGGAGATCCGTGTGCTGGGCCTGGCCAGCATCGACGACGACGTGCCGCCCGCACTGGCGCAGGCCACGATCGCCTCGGTGACGGTCTTGGGCGCATTCCACGCCAGTGCAGCCGTCAAGGCCGCGCTGGCCGGGCGCATGCATTGAATCCGTACACAGACCGCAGAGCGTCGCCCGTGCCCGCACCCACCACCAAGGAGTCCCCATGGACTGGAACCTGAACCTCAAGCGCCTGATGGGCGAAGCCACCCAGCTGGTGCGCAGCGGCCAACTGGCCGACGCCACGCGGGCCATCCAGCAAACCCTGGGCGAGGCCGTGGCGCGCCATGGCCCCCCTCCCGCACCCGCCAGCACAAGCGCCCCCCCGCTGCACGCGCCCGAGCCCGAACCCACGGCAGGGAACGCCCCCCGCTGGCGCAGTGCCCACACCGCGCAAGAGGTGGAAGACGCCGTGGTCATCGACCGCAGCACCCACGCTCCGCCCGCAGAGGCACAGCCCCCGGCCACACCACGCCCCGCCTCCAGCCACCACCCGCTGGCGGAGTCGCCCGACAGCTTCTCCCGCGTGGCCTTCACCCCCCCGGGCGCTCGGCACAACCCGCACCACTACCACCTGTACGTGCCCCCGGGCGCCACGGCAGGCACCCCCATGTCCCTGGTGCTGATGCTGCACGGCTGCACGCAGAACCCGGTGGACTTTGCGACCGGCACGGGCATGAACGACGCAGCCGCGCCCGCCAACGCTCTGGTGCTGTACCCCGAGCAACCCCACAGCGCCAACCCCAACGGCTGCTGGAACTGGTTTCGCCCCGGCGACCAGCACCGGGGCGGCGGCGAGCCCGCGCTGATCGTGGCCATGCTGCGGGATGTGATGGCGCGCCACCCGGTGGATGCGCAACGCGTCTACGTGGCGGGCCTGTCGGCCGGCGGCGCCATGGCCGCACTGCTGGGCCGCGAATACCCCGACCTGTTTGCGGCCGTGGGCGTGCACTCCGGCCTGCAGGCGGGTGCCGCGCACAACGTGATGGGCGCACTGTCGGCGATGAAGAACGGGGCCAAACCCGGTGCGGCGACCCACCATGCCGCTGACGCCCCAGCCCTGCCACCCCCACCGGTGATCGTGTTCCACGGCGACGCCGACACCACCGTACATGCACACAACGGTGAACAGCTCATCGAGGCAACGCTGTCAGCACTGGCCACGGCTCCAGGTGACGGCCAGACGACGGTGGAGACCGTGCACCAGGGCCAGTCCCGTGGTGGCCAGAGCTACACCCGCAAGGTGTACACCGTGGCGGGTAGCGCCCCGTCGGCCAGCGCACTGACTGGCACGGTGGTGGCAGAACACTGGGTACTGCACGGCGCAGGGCACGCGTGGGCCGGTGGGCACGCGGGCGGCAGCCACACCGACCCGTGCGGCGTGGACGCCACGCAGGAGATGCTGCGGTTTTTTCTGGAGCATCCGCGCGCTGCGAGGCATTGACTCTCCACACGCGTCCGCTCGGTCTTCGACGCGCTAAGGCCGGTGTGCAAGATCGCGCACAACACCTTCTAGCCCCTGAACCACGCGAGCCAGGTGGTCGAAATCCACCTGGTCAGGAGTGTCCTGGCCGGTGTGATAGTGGGGATAGCGATAAGGGGCGGTGTCGGTCACCATCAACGCGGGATAGCCCGCGTCGAGATAGGCCGCATGGTCTGAATAGTCCACGCCGGGGATGAAGCGGGGCGCCGCAATGCCCTCGGACGGAAGCGCCGCGTGGGACCGAAAGGACCGCACCACCTTTCGCACCAACCCCAGGTCGCCAGGCGTCGCCACAAAAGCGATGAAATCACCCTGCGTGGGGTAGAACTGGTTCAGGGGCCAGGGGTACTTCTGCGACCCTTCGGCGCTGGAAAAGTACCCCATGGTCTCCAGCGACAGCATCGCAACCACGGGCGCCCCACGAGCCAACAAGGCCTGGGCGTGCACCTGGCTGCCCATCAGCGGGGTCTTGAAAAAGGGCGGCTCTTCGTTGGTGTAGAGCACAAACATCACGTCCGCCTGCGCGGAGGCGCCCAGGTGCTTGAGGCTTTTGGCCAGCGCCAGCACGGCGGCGGTGCCCGTGGCGTTGTCGTTGGCGCCGGGCGTTTCGTGCGCCGAATCGTAGTGGGCGCCAACCACCACCAGCCGCTGCCCCGGTGCGCTCTGGCTGGGCACCGTGACCTCCAGGTTACGCACCGCCACACCGCGCGCCTTGAACTCGTCGCGCCGGACTCGGTAGCCGTACGACGCCAGTTCCGACTCCAGATAGGTCGCCACGGCCTCCAGGGCGGCAGGGTGCTGGGTGTTGTGTTCCTGCGCTGCAATCACGGCCACATGCTGGCGCAATTGCTGTGCCAGCACCTGCTGCTCTGCGGTGGCGGGCAGGAGCGCGCCGCGGTGCGAACTGCCGGGCATGGTGGTGACTGCCAGGATGGCCGCCAGCAGCAGGCCCAACACGGTGGCGAGGGCCCCGGTGATGCGCAGCAGGCTTTGCCCCAGGCGCAGGGCGATCTGTGAAATTCTCATAGCGTTGTATTCATCGGCACTGCGTGCCTGTTACCAAGCACATGCCCCGAGTGCATCCGTCACTTTGATGGATCACTGCGACGCGGGCGCGCCTTGCGATAGCGACGGGTGGCCTCAGCCACCATGGCGTCCTTGGGCAACAGCTGGGTGCCGCCCACCCACAGCTCGGTGGCGGTGCCGCTGGCATCGCGCACGCGGCGCACCGGCTGGCCGGGGCTGGCATAGGCCGAGGCTTTCTGGACCACGCCGCTGTCGCGCCCGGTGATGGCCAGCTCCGTGGTGGCGGCGTTGAACGGCACGAACATGGCGGGCACCACCTGGCACACCACCTTGCCCATGGGCACCATGTCGCTGGCGCCCCACAGGCTCCACCAGCGCCCCGCCCAGGCGGCTTCCTTTTTGCCCGGCGCACCATGCTGCTGGAACGCAAACAGGATGCTGGCAATGCCTTCCACCCACTCGGTGGACAGGCCGTCCTGCGCGTTGGTGAGCACCGTCACCGTCAAGTCGAGCGCGGGGTAGCGCGCGGTGCGTGACAGGAACCCTTGCAGGCTGCCGGTGTGGCCCATCCATTCACGCGGGCCCGGCGCGCTGAGCATGGTGCCCAGGCCGTAGTGGGACTCGAACAGGTTGCAGGGGTCGCGCCAGCGGCGCTGCGCCATCTCGCGGCGGCTGGCGGGCGACAGGATGCTGCGCTGGCTGTCTGGCGCCAGCTGCGAAAAGAAGCGGGCCACATCCGACGCGGTGGACACAAACCCGGCCGCCGGGGCCATGGCGTCGCAACGGTTGTCGCCCGGCACGATCAGGCGCTGGCCGAACGGAAACTCGCTGCTGTGGCCCACGGCCATCGGGGCGCCCCGGGCCAGGCGCGGCATGTCGGGCACGGTTTCCTGCAGGCCCGCAGCATCGATCACGTGGCGCACCATCCAGCTGGCGTACTCCGTGCCGGTGACCTGCTCCATCATCAGCCCCAGCAGGCCGTAGCCGTGGTTCGAGTACTTGAGCTGCACCCCCGTCTCCAGCGGCGGCTTGTGGCGCAGATCCGCCAGCAGCTCGGCGCGGGAGAGATACGGCCGCCGGTCGAGGAACTGGCCGGCATCGGGCCCGTCGCGCGTCACGCCCGCGCTGTGCGAGAGCAGCTCGCCAATGCGCGCCCGGGCCAGGTCCTTGTGCAGGCCATCGACATAGCGGCCAATGGGGTCGTCGAGCCCGACCTTCCCCTGCTCGCGCAGCAGCATGACGCCCGCTGCCGTAAAGCTCTTGGAGTGCGACGCGATGCGCAGGCGGTGCCGGGGCGTGAGGGGTTGGTGGGTGCGCATGTCGGCCACGCCCAGGGCCAGCTCGGCCACGGTCTCGCCGCCGCGTGCAATGGCCACGGAACACCCGGGCTGGCGGTAGCGCTCCAGTTGCAGGTCCAGCCACTGCGGCAGGTAGTCCAGGGCGGCGTGGAGCCAGGCGGGTTGGGTGGTGTGGTTCTTCATGGGTTGCTCGGCTCCATGCATCCAGAAACGGGGTGGGGCAGTGTAGGCCACACTCCTGGATAGGCAGTTGGACACACAGGCCCGCAGGACGCACAGGATGGCGGGCAGGTGCGGCGGCACAATCCTTCCTTTTCGCACGCAAGCCCATGCCCCCCATCGCCGTCATCGACTTTGAAACCACCGGCGTCTCGCCCGGCCAGGGCGCGCGCGCGACCGAGGTGGCCATCGTGCTGCTGGAAGGCGGCCAGGTAGTGGACCGGTTCCAGAGCCTGATGAAAACCGGGGTGTGGATTCCGTCCTTCATCACCCAGCTCACCGGCATCACCAACGCGATGGTGAACGCCGCGCCCGACGCGGCGCAGGTGATGCAGGATGCCGCGCGTTTTGTGGGCGATGCGCCCATGGTGGCGCACAACGCATCGTTCGACAGCAAGTTCTGGCAGGCCGAACTGGCCCTGGCCGGACTGCCCGCGCCGCAGCCGTTTGCGTGTACGGTGCTGCTGTCGCGGCGCCTGTACCCGCAGGCGCCCAGCCACAAGCTGGGCACGCTGGTGGACTACCACGGCCTGCCGCGCACAGGCCAGGCCCACCGGGCGCTGGCCGATGCCGAGATGGCCGCTGCGCTGCTGGCCCGCATGCAGCACGACCTGCGCACCCGCTGGCGGGTGGCCGAGCCCAGCTACGCCTTGCTGCAAACGCTGCAGCGCTGCGCCAAGCCCAAGGTGGGGGCGCTGCTGGCGCAGCATGCGGGGATCTGACACGACCTGCGTGCAGGCAATGCAGCAGCAAAACGACTACCAAATTGATAGCTATCAGCGCTTGATTCACTAGCGCTTGGGGCAGTTTTCGCTCGAAATCAGGGCTGGCGACCGCTCTCCAGATCGTCCAGCTGCATCAGCAGCGCGGTGCGCTCCTGCTGGGCCACACTTTTCCAGTCCCGGCCGCTCAGCGCGCCCTCCAGCGCCCACAGCAGGTTGAGGCTGGGTTGCTGCCCCGCCTGACGCACAGCCACAAAAGCGGGCACGGAGCCCAGTGCACGCAACGCTGCGGGGGTGTGGATGCCCGCCGCGTGCAGCATGCGTTCAGACGCCGGGCCCAGGTTGGGCAGGGCGCGTAGCTCAAAGGCGTCGGGCAACGGGCGGACAGACATGGGCGGCATGATGGCGGCGCGGAGCCGGCACGGCAAGCCCCCACACGACGAGGGCACAGGCACGCACTGCCGATAATCCGCCCAAGCAAGACCGAGGGGCCACGCCGCCAGATGGCGGCGCGCCAGCCCCTGTTGATTCAGACGACAAGAAAGGCTTGGCCATGGGGTATCTGGTACTGGGACTGGTGTTGTTTCTGGGCGTGCACTCGGTGCGCATCGTGGCCGATGGCTGGCGCACGCAGACGCGGGCGCGCCTGGGCGAGATGCCGTGGAAAGGGCTGTATTCGCTGGTGTCGGCCGTGGGCCTGGCATTCATCGTCTGGGGTTACGGCCTGGCGCGGCAGCAGCCGGTGGTGCTGTGGGTGCCGCCCATCGGCATGCGGCACGCCGCAGCGCTGCTGACGCTGATCGCCTTTGTGCTGCTCGCCGCCACCTATGTGCCGCGCAATGCCCTCAAGGCGCGGCTGCACCACCCCATGGTGCTGGGCGTGAAGGTGTGGGCGCTGGCGCATTTGCTGTCCAACGGCAACCTGGCCGACGTGCTGCTGTTTGGCAGCTTCTTGCTGTGGGCGGTGCTGAGCTTTCGCGCCGCGCGCCAGCGCGACCGGGCGCAGGGCACCGTGTACGCGGCAGGCAGCGCTGCAGGCACGGCGGCGGCTGTGGTGGTGGGTGCAGTGGCCTGGGCGGGCTTTGCGTTCTGGGGCCATGCGTGGCTGATCGGCGTGGCGCCGCTGGGGCGATGATCGAACGCTGGGAAGGCCAGCACCCCAAATGCCGGAGAATCCGCGCTTTGCGTTTTCTCCTTTCTCGCCGAGACCTCTATGACCGAAGCCACCACCCCCAACACCCCCGCCCTGCCGCCCCTGCCCGACCACCTGTCGGTCAACCCCCGCAGCCCCCACCATGTGGCCGCCGTGTTCGAGCACGACATCGGCATCCGCCTGAACGGCAAGGAGCGTTTTGATGTGGAGGAGTACTGCATCAGCGAAGGCTGGGTGAAGGTGCCCGCCGGCAAGACCGTGGACCGCAAGGGCCAGCCGCTGCTCATCAAGATCAAGGGCACGGTCGAAGCGTTCTACAAGTGACCGCTGCAAGGGCGGCTGCGCCGCTCGCCCCTGGTGCCTGGGTAATCCACTGTGACGGCAGTGCCTGGCCCAACCCTGGGCGCATGGGCCTGGGGGCGGTGCTGACGGGCCCCGACGGGACCGTGCAGCACGAGATCTCCGAAGCCACCACCTTCACCGGCTGCAACAACGAGGCCGAGTTGCGCGCGCTGATGTTGGCGCTGCAGTGGCTGGCGCAGCAGGGCATCGCAAACTCAACACCGGTGCAGGTGTTCAGCGACAACAGTGTGCTGGTGGAGCAGTTGGGCAGCCATCCCAAGGCACCGATTGGGCGGCTGGCAACGCTGTTTGACGAAGCACGCCAGGCACTGCGGCAGTTCCCACAAGCCGAGGTGCAGTGGATTCCCCGCCACCGCAATGGCGCGGCCGATACGCTGGCGCGCGCCGCCCTGGGGCTGGCACCCAAGGCCGCTACGCCACAGGGGCAGACGCTCAAAAAGCGCCGCAGGCGCTGAGCCCCCGCTCTGCACACGCCATCAGGTCGGGTCGAGCCCCGCAGCCGCACGGTAGGCCTGGATGCGCGGCAGCACCGCCTGGCGACGGGCGATGCTTTGCGCAGGCCACAACCCCTCGCGTTCGTAGTATTCCGCCACGGCGGGTGTCCCTGGCGACAGCACCACCCAGGGCTGCTTGGAGGCCGTGAAGATGTGGATGTCGGGCCGCAGGTGGTCCGGAACATCCAGCGTGCCCACGCGCACAAACGCCATCACGGGGCCGGCACCTGCGTAGTGGCTCCACACTGCCACCTGGCAGTGCGGGCACCGCGCAATCTTTTGGCCCAGGCCGCTTTCTGACGGGGTGTGCACCATCGCTGGGATGCCTGCGAGCAACTCCACGCGGTCGGCCTCGATCATGGCGTTCAGCGCAAAGGCCGCGCCGCTTTCGCGCTGGCACCAGCGGCAGTGGCAGCAGTGCACAAACAGCGGGGGCGTGAGCAGGCGGTAGCGCACATGGCGGCATGTGCAGCCGCCGTCCAGCGGGTATTCAGGGGCAGGGTGGGGCATAGCGATGGTGTCCTTGCAGCGGGGTGAGGGTGGGCGCAACACCGGCCTTCAGCCGCAGGCACGGGCCAGCAGCAGCGCCTTTTCCTGCGCGTTGCGGGTGAGGCTGGCTGCGCGCTCGAACTCGATGCGGGCTTCATCCCCCCGGCCCAACTTGACCAGCAGGTCGCCGCGCACGCTGGGCAGCCAGTGGTAGTGGCGCAGCAGGGGGTCGCCCGCCAGCGCATCGACCAGCGCCAGCGCGGCTGCGGGCCCTTCGGCCATGCCCACGGCCACGGCGCGGTTGAGCGCTACGACGGGCGAGGGCGCCACCTGCAGCAGTGCGTCGTACAGCGCCACGATATGGGGCCAGTCCGTGTCTTGCGCCTGCCGGGCGCGTGCGTGGCAGGCGGCAATGGCGCCCTGCAGGGCGTACGGCCCCCAGGGCTTGCCGGTGCGCGCGAGCTGCTCGGCCTTGTCCAGCGCGGCCAGGCCCCGGCGCACCAGCAGGTGGTCCCAGCGTGCACGGTCCTGGTCCATGAGCAGCACGGGCTGGCCTTGTGCATCGGTGCGCGCGGGCAGGCGCGAGGCCTGGATTTCGAGCAGCGCCACCAGGCCTTGCACTTCGGGCTCGTCGGGCGCCAGGCTGGCCAGCACCCGCGCCAAGCGCTGGGCCTCGCCGCACAGCGCGGGGCGCATCCAGTCGTCGCCTGCGGTAGCGGCATAACCTTCGTTGAAGATGAGGTAGATCACCTCCAGCACCGAGGCCAGGCGCGGCGCGCGCTCGGCCGCGCCGGGCACTTCAAACGGCACATGCGCGGCCGTGAGGCTGCGCTTGGCGCGCACGATGCGCTGGGCCACGGTGGGCTCGGGCACCAGGAAAGCGCGCGCGATCTCGGCCGTGGTGAGGCCGCCCAGCAGCCGCAGCGTGAGGGCCACCCGCGCCTCGGTGGGCAACACGGGGTGGCAGGCGGTGAAGATGAGGCGCAGCAGGTCGTCGCCAATGTCGTCCTGCTCGGCGTGCATCAGGGTGTCCACCACATCGGACGCGTACTGGGCTTCAAGCGCTTCGAGGTCATGGCCCAGGGCCTCGTGCTCGCGCTGGTGCAGGGCCTGCTGGCGCAGGTGGTCGATGGCGCGGCGCTTGGCGGTCGTCATGAGCCACGCGGCCGGGTTGGCGGGCAGGCCGGTGGTGGGCCAGTGCTCCAGCGCGGCCACCAGGGCGTCTTGCGCCAGTTCCTCGGCCCGGCCCACGTCGCGCGTCATGCGCGCCACGCTGGCAATGATGCGCGCGGCCTCGATGCGCCACACCGAGTCGATGCTGCGGTGCAGGGCATCGCGGTCGGGCAGTGCAGAAGGTTTCACGCGATCAAAAGGTGTGAATGAATCCGGCGCATTCATTCACACGTTCTCAGCCCAGCGCCTTGCTGGCATCCACCATATGCACAAACTCCCAGGTGTGACCGTCCGGGTCGTCAAAGCTGCGCGAGTACATGAAGCCCAGGTCTTGCGCCGGGCGCGGTGTGGTGCCGCCTGCAGCCACGGCCTTGTCCACCAGCGCATCGACCTCTTCGCGACTGCTGCACGAGAAGCACACCAGCACCTCCGACGTGGTGCGTGCGTCGGCAATCGTTTTGTCGGTGAAGGTTTGATAAAAGCTCTTGACCAGCAGCATCACGAAGAGGTTCTCGCCCACCACCAGGCAGGCGCCCTGGTCGTTGGTGAACTGGGGGTTGAATTCATAGCCCAGGGCGCGGAAAAACGCCTGCGAGCGGGCCATGTTCTCGATGGGCAGGTTCACAAAAATCTGTTGGTGCATGACGGGCTCCTGAAGGGTGAGGACGGTAATGGGAAACGAAGGGTTTGGCAAAGGTGGAGGGGCGGTGGACGACATTCACGTTGCGGGCTTTTGCGCCGCGGCCTGCAGGTTGGCCAAGCCATCCTCGAAGTCCTGCCCCACCATGCGGTCCATGTTGAACACCAGGTGGGCGATCTTGGCCAGGTAGGGCACGGGGCCCTGCATGGCCCAGGTGACGCGGGTGGCCTCTGCGCCTTCGGGCAACAGCGTGAACTCGACCTGGTTGTGCGCTTCAAAGGGCTTCACAAAGTCGAGCTTCATGCCCACGCGGCGGGGTGCGGTGGCCTCGACGATCTCCATGCTGCCCACGCCCACCTTCTCGCTCTGCCAGGCGTAGCGGGCACCGGGGCCGCTGGTGGCGGCGCTGTACTGGCCCTGGATGGCCGGGTCTTTGCGTTCATACGGGTTCCAGGTGTTGAACTGGCGCAGGTCGTGGATGAGCCCGTACACCCGCTCGGGCGGTGCCGCAATCACGCGGCTGCGCTCCACGCGGAAGGTGTCGGGGCGGGTGGCGGCAAACGCCAGCAGCAGCGCCAGGGCCGCCAGCAGCACGAGGGCGATGGTCTTGATCATGGGGATGTTGTCCTTCACGCTGGGCATCAGCCGCGCAGGGCTTCGAGGTCGCGGAACTGCTCGACGCCATCCACCCCGGCAAAGTCCTCCATCTCATAGAGCTGGCGCACTTCGATCTCGGCATCCAGGCCCTCGCCGCGTGGATTGGGAAAGCGGCGGGTCCATTCCAGCGCTTCGTCGCGGCTGCGCACCTGGATGAGTGTGTAGCCCGCGATCAGCTCCTTGGTCTCGGTGAACGGGCCGTCGATGACGGTGCGGGTGCCGCTGGCGGCATAGCCCACGCGCCAGCCCTTGGCGGAGGGCTGCAGGCCACTGGCATCCAGCAGCACGCCGGCCCGCGCGAGTTCTTCGTGGTAGCGGGCCATCGCGGTCATCAGGGCTGGGGTCGGCTGGCAGCCCTGTTCGGATTCGGCGGTGGCCTGGATGATGATCATGAAGCGCATGGGGTTCTCCTCAAGGTAATAAAAAATGCGGAAGCGCTGACGGTCCTTGCCAGGTGCTTCACAGTGACGACGAATGGGAGCGCCCGAAATCGACATCCGGATGTGCAAGCCCGGGCGGAACCAGGGTTAACACCTATCCTGGCCGGTTGGCGCGCGGGGCGGGTGAGGGGCCGCCATAGGGAGACTACTGAGCGCCCGCACTGGGTTTTGCAACCCCTGGTCGATACAATTTGTAAAGACTGATTCATCGATCCTGAGACTTCGCCCCGCATCCTCCCGCCCGCCCGCCAGCGAGGTCCCCACGGGGGGACAACCGCCAGCCACACGCAGTGCCTTTGCCATGAAACGAGGATCGACCTATCGACAGCGGCCACACCGCCCATGGGTGGTATTGGGGCTGTGCGCTGGCATGGCGGCAGCCCACGCGCAGTCCGACATCGCCGCCATGGCCGACCTGCCGCTGGAGCAGCTCATGCAGATGCAGGTCACCACGGCCAGCCGGTATGCACAGACGGCCCTGGAGGCCCCGGCGGCCGTGAGCGTGGTGACCGCCGATGACATCCAGCTGTTTGGCTACCGCACGCTGGCCGATGTGCTGGCCAGCATGCGCGGGCTGTACGTGTCCTACGACCGCAGCTACCACTATCTGGGCACACGGGGTTTTGCCACGCCGGGCGACTACAACACGCGGGTGCTGCTGCTGGTCAACGGCGTACGCTTCAACGACAACCTCTACGACCAGGCGAGCATCGGCACGGACTTTCCCATCGACCTGGATCTGGTGGAACGGGTGGAATTTGTGCCTGGCCCCGGGTCGGCGGTGTATGGGGCCAATGCGTTTTTTGGCGTGGTCAATGTCATCACCCGCGATGGTCGCCAGCTGGGCGGGCCCCAGGTGAGCACCGAGGCCGGCAGCCATGGCTACGCCAAGCTGCGGTTTTCGGTAGGCGCCGTCGATGCGCAGGGAGGCGACTGGCTGATCGCGGCCACGCGCTCCACCGCACGCGGGGCCGACCAGTACTACCCCGCGTTCGATGCGCCCGCCAGCCACCAGGGCGTGGCGCACGGCCTGGACTATGACCGCAGCACCCAGCTGTTCGCCCGCATGCGACGCGATGGGCTGACGCTGACCCTGGCCCACGGCGAGCGCACCAAGGGCATCCCGACCGCAGCGTTCTCGCAGGTTTTCAACGACCCGCGCTCGCGGTACATCGACACCAGCACGCGCGTGGCCGCCGAATACACCGCGCAATGGCAGCCGACGCTGGCCTTCACTGCGCGCCTGCACGCCGGGCGCTACCAGTACGTGGGCGACTACGTGTACGACTACCCGCCCGTGACGGTGAACCGCGACGTCGGCACCGGCCAGTGGTGGGGCACCGAATGGCAATGGGTGAGCACGGCCTTGGCGCGGCACAAGCTGTCGTGGGGGCTGGACTACCGGCGCGACACCCGCATCGCGCAGCGCAATGACGACCTGGACCCGCCCGCGCAGTACCTTGACACACGCCGCAACGGCAATGTGCTGGGCGTCTATGTGCAGGATGAGTTTGCACTGCGCCCCGACCTCACGCTGCACACCGGCCTGCGCTGGGGGCAGCAGTCGGGCAGCGCGGGCGCCTTGCACCCCCGCCTGGGGCTGGTGTACTGGTGGGACGCGGCCACCGCTGTCAAGCTGCTGCACGGCACGGCCTACCGTCCGGCCAATGCCTATGAACGCGACTACCGCGTGAACCTGCCTGGCGGCGTGGTGGACACCACCAGCATCCGGTCCGAGCGTGTACGCACCACCGAACTGGCCGTGGAGCATGCCCCGACCGGGGCCACGCGCCTGCTGTTGACGGCGTTCCGGTCGGGGGTGAGCGACCTGATCTCGCTGGACAGCCTGGGCCACTCGGACCGGCTCACCTTCAACAACACCCGCACCGTCAAAGTGCATGGCCTGGAAGCCGAGGCCGAACAACGCTGGGCGGGCGGGCGGCGCCTGCGCGTGGCCTATGGGTGGCAAAAGGCGCGGGACCCGTCAACGGACGGCGCGCTGACCAACTCGCCCCGGCACCTGCTCAAGCTCCAGTGGTCCGACGTATTGCACACGCCTGCGCACTGGGGTTGGAACCCGGGCCGCTACGCCATCGAAGCCATCGGCATCGGCCCGCGCAACACCGTGCTCAACGCCCGCCTGCCCGGGCATGTGCTGACCCATCTGACCTATTCCACGCGCATCGCGGATGTGGATGTATCGCTGGGGGTGTACAACCTGTTCAACCGCCGCTACGCAGACCCCGCTTCGTTCGAGGTGCGCGAAGATGCGATCCGGCAGGACGGGCGTACCTACCGCATCAAGCTGACGTACGCGTTCTGAGCCATGGCCTATTCCCTGCGATTGCGCACGCTGCTGGCGATCTGCCTGTGGACGGTGTGTGGCGTGGGCACCAGTGCAGCCAGTGCCAACGAGCCCGTGGCAGACCTGGACCTCAAGGCCGCCTACATCTTCAACTTCATCCAGTTCATCGACTGGCCCGACAGCGATGGCGCGCCCGGCAATGAGGTCACGGTGTGCGTGTCTGCCTTCAGCCCGCTCAAGCGCGCCCTGACTGCGCTCGATGGCAAACAGGCCACCAAGGGCCGCACCGTGCGCGTGCGGTTGCTGGATCTGCCGGCGATTCGTGGCTGCCGCGTGCTCATCATCCACAACGCCGAAGTGGAGCCTGTTCTGCGACTGCTGCGTACCCTGCCGCCGTCCCACGGCATCCTCACCGTGTCGGATGAAATCACCTTTGTGAATCCAGAAATCGTCATCGCCCTGGCCCAGCAGGAAGGGCGCGTGGTGTTCGGCATCAGCCCCGACGCCGCCAGCAAGGCTGGCCTCATCATCAGCTCACGGCTGCTGCGGCTGGCCAGGGGAGGCCGGTGAAAACACGCCCCGCTGAAGCCGACACCGCAGCGCCCGCAAGCCCGGCGACACATGCCCTGCTTTCATCGCGCCTGGTGGTCACGGGCATCCTGGCCGCAGGCCTGGCGCTGCTGACCGTGGTGCTGGCGCTCACCGGCGTGGACTATTGGAGCACCCGCGCGTCCATGCTGCAAGACAGCCGGGTGGAAGCCGCCATCGTGGCCGACAACATCTCTGCGGCCGTGGTGTTCCGCGACACCAGCACCGCCAACGAAATGCTGGGCGCGCTGCGGTCATCGTCCATGGTGATCAGCGCCACGGTGTACGACAAGGATGGCGTGCTGTTTGCGCATTACGCGCGCGACCGCGACCCGGACTTTCCCACCACGCTGCGTGCCACGGGACTGGACGGCGCCGCAGAGCGCGCAGGCTGGCGCATGCTGGAGATCGCCCGGCCCGTCGAGGCGTCTGGCACCAGCTGGGGCACGCTGTACATCCGCAAGTCGATGGCAGCGGTGTACATGCGGCTGGGCATCCGATTTGGCACCGCCTTGTTGATCGCCATTTGCGTGATGGCCATGGCCACCGCCATGGTGCTGCGCAGCCGCGCTGCTGTGCGCGAGGCCGAGAACCGCTTGCACGCGCTGGCCCACACCGACGCCGTCACCGGCACGGGCAACCGGCACGCGTTCAACGAGCGGCTGGCCGCCGAGCTGCAGGGCGCACGCAGTGCGGGCTACCGGGTGGCACTGGTGTACATCGACCTGGACAACTTCAAGACACTCAACGACACCTTCGGCCATGCGGCGGGGGACGGCCTGTTGCGCCAGGTGGCCCGGCGCCTGCAATCCGTGGTGCGCAGCACCGACACCATCTCGCGCCTGGGGGGCGACGAGTTTGCGCTGATCCTGCGGTTGGACATGGATGACGCGGCGCTGGAGAAATACGCGCAGCGCATCGTCAGCGTCTTCCAGGCTGCTTACACCGAGGTCGGCCAGCAGGTCAACGTGACCTGCAGCGCAGGCATTGCCACGTTTCCCGACGATGCGATGGACATGGACGCGCTGGTGAGCAACGCCGACACCGCCATGTACCGCGCCAAGGAGATGGGCAAGAACCGCTGCGTGCGGTTTGATGCGTCGATGAACCTGGCCGTGGTGCGGCGCCAGGCCATTGAACAGGCTCTGCGTGCCGAGCTGGAGCAGGGCACCGGTTTGGCGCTGCACTACCAGCCCCTGTTTGCCGCCAGCGACCGGGCCCTGGTCGGCGCCGAGGCCTTGCTGCGGTGGACGCATGCGGAGCTGGGCTCCGTGTCGCCGCTCGAGGCCGTGTCGGTGGCCGAGGACTGCGGACTCATTGCCCCGCTGGGCTACTGGGTGATGCGCACTGCCTGCCGCGACGCCGCGCAGTGGAAAGGGGGCCCGCCCCTGCGCGTGGCCGTGAACATCTCGGCGCGGCAGCTGGGTGACCCACAGTTTCTGGAACGCGTGATGGACATCCTGCGCGAAGAGGGCCTGCCCGCGCACCTGCTGGAAATCGAGCTGACCGAAACCGTGCTGATGGAAAACATGGAGGCCGGCGCCCACACGCTGCACCGGTTGAGCCAGCTGGGCATTCACCTGGCCATCGATGACTTTGGCACCGGCTACTCGTCACTGGCATATCTGCGCCAGTTGCCCATGCGGCGCCTGAAGATCGACCGCAGCTTTGTCAAAGACCTGCCGGGGCAGGAGCACAGCCGTGCCATCGTCACCGCCATTGTGGCGCTGGCGCATGGCCTGGGGCTGCAGGTGACCGCTGAGGGCGTGGAAACCCAGGAGCAGGCCGACTACCTGGTGCGGCAAGGCTGTGATGTGCTGCAGGGCTATGTGTTTGCACGCCCCATGCCAGCGCCGCAGTTCCTGGCGCTGCAGGCAGGCGCTTCGGCTTGATTCAATCCACCGCGCCGTGGTAGCAGGGTGCCAGTTCGCGCACCTCCATGGTGGCCCACTCGGCGGCCGGGCATTCGCGGGCAATGGCAACGGCCTCGTCGCGCGTGGCGCAGTCGATCAGAAAGAAGCCGCCCACCATTTCCTTGGTCTCGGCAAACGGCCCGTCGGTCAGGCGGGTCTGCCCTTCGCGCACCTGCAGCCGCACCGCCTGCTCGGTCGAGGCCAGCGACTCGCTGGCGCGCAACAGGCCGCGGGCCTGCAGACCAGCACCAAAACGCTGCATGCGGGCATAGGCCTCCTGGCCACCGGCCAGGCCCCGCTCGGCGCGCTGGCCGTGGGGTTCCATGATGAGCAACAGGTAAGGCATGGTATCTCCTGAATCGGGGCCAATCGTGCCAGCCGCCATGGGCAGTGGCAGAGCTGGAGACATTCAAGAGCGTCATGCTACCAGCCTCATTTGCTATATATTTAATAGCTAACTAGGCATGTACAACCAGCGCCATAGGCAGATTTCATGCAAATGGTTGCGCACCGCAGCATCGCTGTGCTATCTTTGGTTCCCTATGCAACGCAGCATGTTCCTATCCACCCTATCGCTAGGCCTAGTGTCTGGCCGGGGTCTGCCTGCGTTCGCCACCGTTGCCGTTTTGCGCAACACCTGATTTCCCCCTGACCCCGGCCCGCGAACCAGCCTTTGCACACGCAAAGGGCTGCAGGGGATGTCATTCGTTTTGATTTCTTTCGATTCCGATTGACCCGTGCACCGTGCCTGATTGGCACACCGCACACACCGTTCGTGGAGCCCCTCATGATTGCCAAGCCCGCCACCAAATACCAACCCATCGCCCCCATTGCGCTCGCCGACCGCCAATGGCCCAACCGCAGCATCACCCAGGCGCCCGTGTGGCTCTCCACCGACCTGCGCGATGGCAACCAAGCCTTGTTCGAGCCGATGAACGGCGAGCGCAAGATGAAGCTCTTTCACGAGCTGGTGCGTATCGGCTTCAAGGAGATCGAAGTCGGCTTTCCGGCCGCGTCGCAAATCGATTTCGACTTTGTGCGCCGCCTCATCGACGAAAACCTCATCCCCGACGATGTCACCATCATGGTCATGACCCAGTCGCGCGAGGACCTGATCGCACGCACCGTGGAGGCCGTGAAAGGCGCACCCCGTGCCATCGTCCACTTGTACAACGCCACCGCGCCCGCGTGGCGCCGCATCGTTTTTGGCATGAACGTGACGCAGGTGATGCAGCTCATCGCGCACCATGTGGGCTACCTCAAGCAGCTCACCGACGCACAGCCCGAAACGCAGTGGACCCTGCAGTACTCGCCCGAAACCTTCAGCGCCACCGAACTCAGCGTGTCCCTCAAGGCCTGCCAGACGGCGGTTGCAGCATGGAATGCGGGCCCTGGCCGCCCCATCATCATCAACCTGCCCACCACCGTGGAAAACGCCACGCCCAACGTGTTTGCCGACCAGATCGAGTGGATGGATCGCCACTTGTCGCCACGCGAGCACATCGTCTTGTCGGTGCACCCGCACAACGACCGGGGCACGGGCGTGGCGGCGGCCGAGTTGGCCATGATGGCCGGTGCCGACCGTGTGGAAGGCTGCCTCTTTGGCAACGGTGAGCGCTGCGGCAACGTGGACATCGTGACCTTGGCGCTCAACATGTACACGCAGGGCGTACACCCGAACCTTGACTTCTCGGACATCACCTCGGTCGCGCGCATTGCCGAAGAATGCACCTCGCTGCCCGTGCATCCCCGCCACCCGTATGCGGGCGACCTGGTGTTCACCGCGTTTTCGGGCTCGCACCAGGACGCGATCAAGAAGGGTTTTGCTGCGCAAGACCCGAACGCCTTGTGGGAAGTGCCCTACCTGCCCATCGACCCGGCCGACCTCGGCCGCACGTATGACAGCGTGATCCGGGTGAACAGCCAGTCGGGCAAGGGCGGCATCGCGTTCTTGCTCGAACGTGAACATGGCGTGGTGATGCCGCGCCGCATGCAGGTGGAGTTCAGCGCCGTGGTGCAGCGCCAGACGGACGCGAGCGAAAGCGAGATGACGGGCGACGCGTTGTGGAGCCTGTTCCAGGCCACTTACCTGCAGGCACCCGTACACGCCACAGTACAGGCCGCCATCACCTGCCACAGCCACCGCATCGATGAAGACGGCCAGGGCATCGAGCTGGACGTGACCATCGACGGCACGCGCCAGACCCTGCGCGGCCAGGGCAACGGGCCGATTGCAGCTACGGTGGACGCGCTCGGTCTGCCACTGCGGGTGGACCACTACGAGGAACGCGCCACCGGCACGGGCGCCAACGCGCAGGCGATGGCCATTGTGGAAGCAGCCATGGACGGCGTGGCAGGTTCCACCTTTGGGGCAGGCGCCAGCCACAACATCGTGACTGCCTCGGTGCAAGCGATTGTGAGCGTGGCCAACCGGTTGATGGCGCGGCGGCCTGCGTTGCATCCAGAAGCAACTTCCCTGGCCGAGTGACCGAAACCCGCATGGAAATTCTTACCGCATCGACCCGGGATGCGCCCGCCATCAGCGCGCTTGCGTTGTCGGTGGCGCACTTCTTCACGCTGGACAAAGACGGGCGTGGTGCGGAGGCGTTTTTACAGACCCTGCAGCCCGATGCGGTGGCGCTACGGCTGCAGAGTCCATCGTTCAAGACCTGGGTGGGGTGGACACGCAACAACACCTTGGCGGGCGTCGTGGTGGTGCGGGAGGACAGCCACCTGTTCCATCTGTTTGTGGCCGAGGCTTTCCAGGGACTTGGCTACGGGCAGCAACTGTGGCAACACGCCCTGTCCCATATCGCTACCGGCCCTGCACCGGGCATCACAGTCAACGCGACACCCCATGCCCGGGGCTTCTATGAGCGCATGGGGTTTTTGGCAACGGGTCCCAGGGTGGAGACCCGCGGGGTTGCATTCATTCCGATGCGGCGCGCCAGCGATGCATCCAGCATGGCGTACAAACAGGCCGCAGGGAATACCCCGTTCTGACGGGGATCGACAGGGGGTTTTCTCAGGCACTGCCAACGGCCTGCGCAAGGCTTGGCGCGCAAAGACCTTGGGGAGCCTGGGTAAAGTGCAGGGAGCCGCGTAAGTCCAGTAACCTCGGGCCCATGCGCGCCTTTCACAGCCTGAGCCTTGCCGCCTGCACCGCCGCCCTGCTGGTGCTGGCCGGTTGCAGTACATCGCGGCCTCCGTCCCCCTCGTCGCCACCGCAGGCTTCCACACGCACGGCGCCGCCGCTCACGCCGGAGCAGGCACACGACATTGCCATCCACGCGCTGGGCCTGGTGGGCACGCCGTATCGCTACGGCGGCAACACCCCGGACTCCGGCTTTGATTGCAGCGGCCTGATCGGCTATGTGTACCGCAACCAGGTGGGTACACCACCGCCGCGCACGGTGGCCCAGCTCAACACTTGGGGCTATCCCATCGACGGCAGCGAGCTGCGTGCAGGCGACCTGGTGGTGTTTGGCACGGGCCGCCAGCCCAGCCACGCGGGCATCTATGTGGGCGAAGGGCGGTTCGTGCATGCGCCGTCCACCGGCGGCACGGTGCGGCTGGACCACCTGCAGTCGCGCCACTGGGCGCGGCAGAATGCGGCGTTCCGCAGGCCGTAGAGGCTCCCCCTGAGGCGCTGCGCGCCTTCCCCCAAGGGGACGACGCATTCGCTGCGGGGCGGCCCTTGCTCTGCGTCTCTCGCGCTGGGCCGCGCCAGTGCCGACGGCCATGCACTGGTTCGGTCGCCAAAAGGGGCTGGAATCCAGCTCCGCGACAATCGGGGCCACCATGACCCACGCACACCGCTCCGCCACCCCCATCTCCACCCACGACACCACCCGCATTGATGACACGCGCATCAAGGCCGTGCGCCCACTGATCACACCGGCGCTGCTGCAGGAATGGCTGCCCACGCCCGATGCGGCACTGACCCTGGTCGAATCCAGCCGCGCTGCCATTTCGCGCATCCTGCATGGGCAGGACGACCGGCTGATCGTGGTGGTGGGGCCTTGCTCCATCCACGACCATGGCCAGACCATGGACTATGCACGCCAGCTGAAAGCACAGGCCGATGCACTGCAGGACGACCTGCTCATCGTGATGCGGGTGTACTTTGAAAAGCCGCGCACCACTGTGGGCTGGAAGGGCTACATCAACGACCCGCATCTCGATGGCAGCTTTGCCATCAACGAGGGGCTGGAGCTGGCCCGCCAGCTGCTGCTGGACGTGCTGGCGCTGGGCCTGCCCGTGGGCACCGAGTTCCTGGACCTGCTCTCGCCGCAGTTCATCAGCGACCTGGTGAGCTGGGGCGCCATCGGCGCGCGCACGACCGAGAGCCAGAGTCACCGGCAGCTGGCCAGCGGCCTGTCGTGCCCCGTGGGTTTCAAGAACGGCACCGATGGTGGCGTGAAGGTGGCGAGCGACGCCATCCTGGCGGCCAGTGCCGCGCACGCCTTCATGGGCATGACCAAGATGGGCCAGGCCGCGATCTTTGAAACGCGCGGCAACCAGGACTGCCACGTGATCCTGCGCGGCGGCAAGCAGCCCAACTACAGCGCCGCCGATGTGGATGCGACCTGCGCCGTGCTCAAGGCCGCCGGCCTGCGCGAGCAGGTGATGATTGACGTGAGCCACGCCAACAGCAGCAAGCAGCACCAGCGCCAGATCACCGTGGCGGCAGAAGTGGCGCAGCAGATTGCCGCAGGCGACACACGCATCACCGGCCTGATGATCGAGAGCCACCTGCAGGAAGGCCGCCAGGACATCGTGCCCGGCCAGCCGCTGGCGCATGGCGTGTCGGTGACGGATGCCTGCATCAGCATGGCGCAAACCGTGCCGGTCCTTGAAGGACTGGCAGCAGCAGTGCGGGCGCGGCGCCAGAAGGCCTGACACACCCGACGCACCTTGTGCTCGGCTGGCACGCCTGGCGTCAGGCTGCGCTATCAGCCCTGGGGCGGTCTCGCGGCCCCCATGTCGATGTTGCGCGCCGTGGCCAGCAGCGTAGCGCACAGCCGCTGCTGGCCGGCGGCACCCACTGCCCACACGTCGGCGGCACAGACGGTGAGCAGGCGCCCGGCATCCACCACGCGTCCCCGCGCCCGCAGGCACTCGCCCTGGGCAGGGGCCACAATTTTCAAGGTGGTGTCCACTGTGGCGTTGGTCCAGCCGGGTGGCAACACGCTGCCTGCTGCCGCCACCGCCGCAAAGTCAGCCACCGCAAACACGGCCGTGGCCTGCAACTGGCCCGGGCGAAAGCTGAAGGCCTCGCTCACCGGTATCTCCACCTCCACCCGGCCGGGCTCGGCATGGACAAAGCGCAGCCCCAGCGTGCGGGCCATCGGCATGGCCAGCACCACGGCCTGCAGGGTTTCCATGGTGCTACGGGGTCCGCTGGACAAAGCATCGCAGGGCGCGGGTGTGAGTGGGGCTGTCATGGTGGGGGTCTCCTGGGGATGGGGTGTTTGGGTGCTGCGAGGGGTCTAGGGTTTGCGGGCCGACGGGGCACGCACACGCGGCCAGGGCTTGGTAGATGCAGTGGCTGCGCCCGAGGGTGTTTGCCGACCCTGGGTTTTTGATCGCTGCTTCTTGAGCAACTGGCCACGCAACCAGGCCTGGTGAGCCTGCACGGTGGATTTTTGGGACTGCAGCGCAGCGATCTGCTGGTCGATCGCGTCCACACGCGCCTGCAAGGCCTGCACCATGTCGTCAATGCCGAGGGTGCCAGCGCGGTATTCATCCAGGCGAAGGGCAATCTGCGGCAGGCTGAAGCCCAGCTGGCGGGACATGGCGATGAACACCACCTCGCGCCGCATGCGGGCCGGATAGTCGCGGTAGCCGTTGGCCCGGCGGTCGGGGTGGATGAGCCCCAGCCGCTCGTAGTGGCGCAGCGCGTGGACGGACACCGAGGCCTGTTGCGCGAGTTCGGAAATCTGCATGGGGCCACGTTAGCAAGCCTCGTGCTGCGCGAAGGTTGCCTGGGTGACTGCCCGAGGTCAAAACACTGTGTTTTTTGGGACAAACCCCCATGGGCGCACGTCGCCAGCGAGGACTGTGCGGTGTAGCATTCACACTCTTTGCCACAGTGCTTGTGGCGCTGTGAACCTGAGCGCGCGGTGCGGCCGCATTGCACGCTCCCTCTACTGCCCGATTGCCTTGCCGACGCTACTCCGCCCCGCCACCCATGGCTTGGTCGCACCGACCAGGCTGGGCAGCTGCGTGCGCAGCGGCGCCGCGGTGGACTGACCATGCCACCAGCGCAAGCCACCGCAGAGGCCGCCCGGCTCCAGGCACTGCAGTCTTACGCGATCCTCGACACCCCGGCGGAAGACAGCTTTGACCAGCTGGCCACGCTGGCTGCGCGTGTATGCCAGTGCCCCATGGCGGTGGTCAACTTCGTGGACAGCGACCGGCAGTGGTTCAAGGCCGCAGTGGGTGTACCGTTCAAGGAGACCGAGCGCGCGATTGCGTTCTGCGCGCATGCACTGAGCGGCAGCCGCGAGCCCATGGTGGTCAACGACACCCACAAGCACCCGGTTTTTGCCCACAACCCGCTGGTCACGCAGGACCCCCATGTGCGCTTTTACGCCTGTGTGCCGCTGGTCACCCCCGAGGGGCAGGCGCTGGGCACGCTGGCGGTGCTGGACTCCATCCCCCGGCACATCGAGGCCGAGCAGCTGGAGGGCCTGCGCATACTGGCCGAGCAGGCCATGGTGCAGCTGGAGCTGCGCCGCCAAAAGCAGGTGCTGGCCGACCTGGTGCAGCAGCGCGACAAGATGCATGCCGAACTGCTGGCCCAGAGCGAGACCCTGCGCGTGGCCGGGCAGATGGCCCGCATTGGCGGGTGGATCGTGGAGCTGCCCAGCCTGCAGCTGAACTGGTCGCAGGAGATCGCCGCCGCCTTCGGCATTGCGGGACGCATGGGCTCGGTGGAACAGATCATGGAGCTGTACCTGCCCCCGCACCGGCAGGCCATGTTGGCAGCGTTTGAGAGTTGCATCCGCCACGGCACACCGTTTGACCTGGAGGCAGAACTTGTCACACTGGCGGGTCGGCACTTCTGGGTGCGCACCACCGGGCAGGCGGTGCGCGACGCCGAGGGCCGCATCGTGCGGATACAGGGGGCGTTTCAGGACATCTCGGCCCAGCACCAGGCCCGGCAGGCCCGCCGTGAAAGCGAAGAGCGCTTTCACCTGGTCTCACGCGCCACCGCCGACGCGGTGTGGGACTGGAACCTGCACACCGATGCCATGTGGTGGAACGAAGGCATGCAGACCCTGTTCGGTGTGCCACTCGACCAGTTGCCGCCCGACAGCACCTCGTGGACCTTGCGGCTGCACCCCGATGACAGCGAAGAAGTGCTCGAAGGCATCCATGCAGCCATCGACGGCACGGCCAACCACTGGTCGGACGAATACCGCTTTCGCCGCCAGGACGGCAGCTATGCCTGGGTGCTGGACCGGGGCTTCCTGATCCGCGACCTGCAGGGCAAGGCCGTGCGCATGGTGGGCGGCATGACCGACATCAGCGCGCAAAAGCTGGCCGACCTGGACGCCCAGCGCGACGCACAGAACCATGCCGAGCTGCTGCAGGTGCAGCAGCGCATTTCGTCGCTGGACATGCCGCTGCCCGAGGTGCTGCAGCTGGTGGCCAGCACCGTGCTGCGCCAGACCGAAGCGCGCGGCGCCATGGTGGAGCTGCTGCAAGGCCGCCAGCTGGTGGCGCAAGCCGCGGCCGGTGACCACGTGCGCCCGGTGGGCAACCTGCTGCCAGTGGACCAGAGCCTGCTCTGGCCTGCGCTCAGCAAGGGCCAGACCGTGGTGTGCAACGACACCGAGGCCGAGGGCTGGGACATGGCTTCGATGCCCCACCGCCACGGCGTACGGTCGGTCATGGCGGTTCCGCTGCGCAGTGGCGACGCCATCGTCGGGTCGCTCAAGGTCACGTCGGACAAGGTCAATGCATTTTCGCGCCGCGATGTGGCGCACCTGGAGATACTGACCGAGTCCCTGGGTGCCATGGTGCAGTTGCGGCATGTGGCGGGGCAGCTGCATGCGTCCGAGCAGCAATACCGCATGCTGTTTGACGAGCACCCGCATCCCATGTGGGTGTATGACCGTGAAACCCTGCAGCTGCAGGCCGTCAACCGGTCAATGGAGCGCCACTACGGCTACACCGAAGCCGAGCTGCTGAACATGTCGATGCTCGACCTGTGGCCCGCTGAGCGTCGCCCCAACGTCGAGGCTAACATCCGCGCCGTTCCGATGGAGCAGCGCAACACTCCTGTCATCAGCCGCCACATCAAGAAGGACGGCAGCTTCATGGATGTGGAGATCACGGCGGGCAGCATCAGCTTCAACGGACGCCCGGCCCGCCAGGTACTGGCCACCGACGTGACCGAACGCCTGCGCACCGAGCGCGAGCTGGCGCGCATGGGCCGTGCCCAGCGCCTGCTGAGCGCATGCAACGAAACCCTGGTGCGCGCCACGTCCGAGGCCGCACTGCTGCAGGCCATCTGCCAGATTGCGGTGGACATCGGTGGCTACCGCATGGGCTGGGTGGGGTTTGCGCTGGACGACGAGCGCAAATCCATCCGCCCTGTGGCCCATGCGGGCTACAACCAGAACTATCTGGAAAACCTGCAACTGAGCTGGTCGGCCGACGACCCCTACGGCCGGGGCCCGGCGGGCATTGCGGTGCGCACCGGCCAGCCAGTGATCGTGCAGGACATCCGCACCGAAGGCGACTTTGCCGACTGGACCGAGCGCATGCTGGAGCATGGCTTTCACGGGGTGATCTGCCTACCGTTGCGCGAGCATGCGCGCGACCACGCCCAGGACCGCAGTTTTGGCTTGTTGTACCTGTACGCACCCGACGTGTTGCAGATCAGCCCCGAAGAAGCTGCACTGCTGCAGGAGCTGTCCAACGACCTGGCCATCGGCATCACCAGCCTGCGCGCGCACAAGGCGCAGCAGCGGCTGCAGGCTTCGGTGCTCAAGGTGGCGGCGGCCGTGTCGGCCAGCACCGGCACCGAATTTTTTGTGCAGTTGGTGCGCAACATGGCCGATGCGCTGGATGCCCAGGGCGGCTGCGTGGTGCGGCTGCTGCCGCATTCGCAAGACCAGGCGCCCCGGGTGGTCACGCTGGCCGCCGTGCTAGACGGCCAGATGCTGCCCAACGACGAATACAGCCTGACCGGCACGCCCAGCCTGTTGCTGATGTCGCAGCGTACCCATGTGGTGACCGACAAGGTGCAGCAGCTGTACCCCGAAGCCCCCGTGCTGCGCGCGGTGGGTGCCCAGGCGTATGTGGGCCAGCAGCTGTGCAATGCCGACGGCGAGGTGGTGGGCATCGTCTTTGTGCTGTTCCGCCACGCGATTGCCGACACGGACTTCATCACCTCCACGCTGCAGATCTTTGCCTCGCGCGCGTCGGCCGAGATCGAGCGGCAGCTGGCCGATATCCGCATCCGCCACCAGGCCTCGCTGCTGGACAAGGCCCAGGACGCTATCCTGGTGCGGGACCTGGACCACCGCATCATCTTCTGGAACAAGAGCGCAGAGCGTCTGTACGGCTGGTCGCAGCTGCAGGCGCTGGGGCAGTCCATCGAGACGCTGCTCTACGAAGACCCCACGCACTTCCGGCACGCCACGCAGACGGTGCTGGAGCAGGGCGAGTGGACCGGCGAGATCGTACAGCGCCACCGCGATGGCAGCACCATCGAGGTGGAAGGCCGCTGGACGCTGGTGCGGGGCGATGACGGCCAGCCACAGTCCATCCTGGCCATCAACACCGATATCCGCCAGCGCAAGGCCAGCGAGCGCGAGATCCAGCGCCTGGCGTTCTACGATGCGCTCACCGGCCTGCCCAACCGCATGCTGCTCATGGACCGCATGCACCAGGCCCTGGCCACCGCGCAGCGGCGCCAGCAGGGCGGGGCGTTGCTGTTCATTGACCTCGACAACTTCAAGACCCTGAACGACACCCTGGGCCACGACCAGGGCGACCTGCTGCTGCAACAGGTGGCGCAGCGCCTGAACACCTGCGTGCGCAGCGTGGACACGGTGGCCCGGCTGGGGGGTGACGAGTTTGTGGTCATGCTGGAAGAACTCAGCCCCAAGCCGCACGAGCTCGCGCTGCACGCCCGGGGCGTGGGTGAAAAGATCCTGGCCATGCTGGCCGTGCCCTATGCGCTGCAGGGCTACCAGTACCGCAGCACGCCCAGCATCGGCATTGCGCCGTTCACCGGCGAACACACCACAGTGGGCGAGCTGCTCAAACAGGCCGACCTGGCCATGTACCAGGCCAAGACGGCCGGCCGCAACACTTTGCGCTTTTTTGACCCCGACATGCAGGCCGTGGTCACGGCGCGCGCGGGGCTGGAAACCGACCTGCGCTCCGCGCTGATGCAGGAAGAGTTCCTGCTGCACTTTCAGCCGCAAATCCACCAGTCGGGCCGCTGTGTGGGGGTGGAGGCGCTGGTGCGCTGGGCCCACCCGCAGCGCGGCATGGTGTCGCCCGCGCAGTTCATCCCGCTCGCTGAAGAGACGGGCCTCATCCTGCCGCTGGGCCGCTGGGTGTTACACACCGCATGCAAGCTGCTGGCCAGCTGGCAGAGCGACCCGGCCCTGTCGCACCTGACCATGGCCGTCAACGTGAGTTCGCGCCAGTTCCGCCATGCCAGTTTTGTGGACGACGTGGCCCGCGTACTCGCCATCACCGGCGCGCCCTCGGCCCAGCTCAAGCTGGAGCTGACCGAAAGCCTGCTGGTGGAAGACATGGAGACCACCA
Source organism: Acidovorax delafieldii (assembly GCF_007993815.1). GTDB lineage: Bacteria > Pseudomonadota > Gammaproteobacteria > Burkholderiales > Burkholderiaceae_C > Acidovorax > Acidovorax delafieldii. Next base: position 1,030,239 of record NZ_VJWE01000011.1, on the reverse strand, counting down.
TCGCCACCATGACCGCGCTGCGGTCGTACGGGGTGGGCTTCTCGCTGGACGACTTTGGCACGGGCTACTCCAGCCTGAGCTACTTGAAGCGCATGCCACTCGATCAGCTCAAGATCGACCAGAGCTTTGTGCGCGACCTGCTGACTGACCCCAACGACGCTGCGATCGTGGACACCATCATCGGCTTGTCGCGCAGCCTGGGGCTGGAAGTGATCGCCGAAGGCGTGGAAACCCCCGAGCAATGCGCGCTGCTGGCCCGCGCGGGCTGCCAGCTCTACCAGGGCTACCTGTTCAGCAAGGCGCTGTCGGTGGACGTTCTGGACAGCTTCCTGCGCACCTCGCAGGCATAAGCGGCGCCCGCCAGGTGTTCCTGGCTCTTGTCCACATCCAAGGCGCCCTTAATTCCTAACTCCCTCCTGAGGGCCCCAGAAGCTCCGTGAGGAACCTGTGGGTACGTTTCGGCCCCCTGGGCCTGCTTTTGCGCCTAAGGCCCTCCACGGCCTTCTGGACGTCTCCAGATCCCCTCGTTCATCCCGGTTGGGGCGGGTACACCCGGTATGTCGGTGCCCCTCCATTCACCCCCGCCGTGTGCGTGGCCCCAGTTGTTCTCTGTCTTCTTCTTATTTCTTTTATAAATACATAGTCGTAGTAGTAGAGGGCGGCCTGGCGTGTGGACAACTGTATTTTTGCCAGCGCTGGCAAGCACTTAGCCCGCTGCCAACCCTGTGCACCCAGCCCTGCTCCCGTTGTCGCCCGAGCGGGGACAAAAGCGGCGCATCGCACTTTTCTGTGGATAAGCCCCCGGTTGTGCCAAAACTATCCCCAGTTTTACGCACCGGGCGCGTGGGCAGCAAGAAGTTCAATCAAAACGACCCGTAGCGCTACGGCCGTATGCCTTTTTTGCTCTCTAATTGATAGCATTGAGGCAGATGTGACGCTCCGCTTCCGGTGCTGCAGGGGCTTGGGGGGCGCCAGTGAGGCGGTCAGAACCTGCCCAGACGATGGTCGATGTAGCGCACAGGACCTTGGCACAGCACATCCCTCGTACCAGGCCGCAAAGCCGTTTCGTGCAGTCAACGACCGCCTGTGGGTTCCCAAGAGGACCTGAGTGATCCGCAGGGCAGGCTGAGCTGTCGTCACCACGGCCTGGTGGTGATGTCCGTGCAGACAGGCCCCCACAAGCAGAACCGCACGTCGCAGGCGTGTGATGGGTACCCCGGAGTTGGAGTTCTGGTTATTCTTTAATAGCTTTATATATAAATAGCAGTAGTAGTAGAGAACGCCTGTTTGTGTGGACAAGCGTCTTTTCTTCAATGCTGGCGCGTACTTGCGTCGCTGCAAAGTGTGTGGGGCGGCTCGCACAAAGTGCGGGGCTCACCGACAACAACTTTCGGGTGTCGGATTTTTGTGTGGATAACTGCCCGGTTGTGCCAGAACTGTGCCCAGAGTTATCCACAGCTGCGTCGCATGCTGCCATTCGCTGCTCCCCATGGGCTGGCCACCACAACAAAAAAACCCGGCGTTCTGTGAAGAACGCCGGGTTGGCGGGTGTGCGCCTTAGCGCCTGTCAGCCTGGCCGGGGGGCCTTATTTGGCCGGAGCGGGGGCCGGACGGCCTTCGCCCCCGCGCATGCCGCCGTGGTGGTCGCCGTGCCCGTGGCGGCCCTCGCCACCCCGCATGCCACCCATGGGGTGGCCCCGGTGGGCCTGGGCGTCAAAGGTCTTTTGCTGCTCGGGCGTCAGCGTCGCATAGAAGGCCTTGGTGGCCTCGCCACGGCGGTCGGCTTCGGCAGCGTGCTGAGCGCGCAGGGCCCGCATGCGGTCGATGCGTTCCGGCGTGGTCAGCTTGTCCATGTCCTGGCGGTCCAGGCGGGCGGGGCGTTCGCCGGGTTGCATGGCGGTGGTGAAGGTGGTCCAAGCGGATTCCTGTGCAGGCGTCAGCTTGAGCTGGGCCTTGAGGTCTGCCAGCCGCTTGGCATGGCGCTGGGCCATGTCGCCATGGTGGCGTTCATGGCGGCCTTCGGCGGCCTTGGCGGGGGCTGTGGGGGATGCCGCAGGCGCAGCTGGGGGCTGCTGGGCCAGCACAGGCAACGCCATGGCGGCGAGCAGGGCGGTGGCGGCAATGCGGTGAGAGATGTGGTGGGAGAAACGGGATGCCATGGTGGGAGTCCTTTCGCGGTGGTGAGCTCGCTGCAACGACCGTTTCAGCGATTGGAGTCCAGTGTCTGCCGCCCACGTATCGCCACGGTGCGCGTTGGGTGAGGCTGTGTAAAGTTGCAGCGAACGCTTGCAAAGTGGCCTCCGAGATAATTTTGAGCAAATAGTCGGCGATGCGCCAGTGGCATATGCCTTGTTTGCTATTGATTGTGTAGCGTTTTTAGTCCCTCAAGGGATGCCTGTGCCCTAGCGGCCCGGCGCCTGGGTGGCGACCGCCGACAATGGCGGGTTCCGTGTCCGTGTCGTTGTCCGCAGCGACCCCAACCAAAGGTTTTCCGTGTTCAAGAACATGATCGTGTACCGCATTGCTCCGCAATGGCAGGTCGAGCTGACGCAAGTAGAGGACGCCCTGGCCAAGGCCCCGTTCCAGGAATGTGGCGCCACGCAAGAGAAGTCGCTGGGCTGGGTGCCCCCCCGGGGTGAACTACATGGCCCCTTGGTCGAATCGGTGGGCGGGCAGTGGATCCTGCGTTTCATGGTCGAGACCAAGGTGTTGCCCGGCAGCGTGCTGGCGCGCAAGGTCAAGGAAAAGGCCGAACGCATCGAAAAGGAAACCGGCCGCAAGCCCGGCAAGAAGGAGAGCAAGGAGCTGAAAGACGAGGCCAAGCTGGACCTGCTGCCCATGGCCTTCACCAAGCAGGGCTCGATGTGGATCTGGATCGATACAGCCTCGCGCCTGCTGGTGCTGGACACGTCAGCCCAAGGCCGTGCCGATGAAGTGGTGACCTTGCTGGTCGAATCGCTGCCGGGTCTGTCGGTGTCGCTGCTCGACACCCAGACCAGCCCTCAGGCCGCCATGGCCCACTGGCTCAAGGAGCAGGAGCCACCCGTGGGCTTCACGGTGGACCGCGAGTGCGAACTCAAAAGCGCCAACGAGGAAAAAGCCGTGGTGCGCTACGCCCGCCACCCATTGGACATCGAGGAGGTGCAGGCCCACATCGACGCCGGCAAGCTGCCCACCAAGCTCGCCCTCACCTGGGACGACCGCGTGAGCTTCATGCTCACCGAAGGCCTGCAGATCAAGAAGGTGTCGTTCCTGGACACGGTGTTTGAAGGCACCAAGGCGGACGAGGGCGGGTTTGACACTGACGTGGCGATTGCCACGGGCGAGCTGGTCAAGCTGATTCCGGACCTGATCGAGGCGCTGGGGGGGGAGACCGAGAGTGGAGTGGCTGGTGCGGCGCAGGCGGTTGCGTCGGAAGGGGAAGCCGTACATGCGCCTCGGGCAGTTGTGCGAACTGCGGCGTCAACACCGTCACGCAAGGGCGGCGGCGTGATAACTGGGCCGGAACAGGCGCCGGTGGATTCAGATCCAGATGCGGCGCCCTTTTGACAAACATCCAGCTGATCCGCCTATCGTTTAGGCCATTGGCGTAGGTATTAATGCCAGAAGATTAATTAAAAATGGATAATTCTCAATATCAGAAAAATTCTTCCATAGAGACGCTAAGAGCTTTAGCTGTCGCTTTGGTTTTTGTGCACCATCTTCACTCGGGCGCTAACATAACCTTCCTGCCTTTTTTTGCACATCTTGGTGGGTGGCTGGGGGTGCAGATATTTTTTGTCATCAGTGGATATTTAATTATTCTCAGTGCTATCCGGTATTCGGCAAGAGATTATTTTATTCACAGATTTTTTAGAATTTATCCGGCGTATATTTTTTGGTTTTTGGTGTTTTCTTTGGTATTCAATCAGTTGACGCTGGAGGGGCTTGATATCAAAGCGCTGTTGGCGCATCTGAGCTTCCTGCAGCACCTGTTTCCTGATTATTACTACAAATACAATGCGCTGTTTGTTAGCTGGACACTGACCATAGAGTTGGCGTGGTATGTCATCGCCTTCCTATGCGCTGCAAATTTCGCGAAGCACCCTTTGAAAATGACATTCCTGTTCATGGCAATTTCATATGGATGGCTTTTTCTGGGATGGTCCGACCTGTCGATCTACAAAGGGCTGGATTCGAACGCCAGGTTCTTCTTCGTTAACAACAGCTTCATCAGCCAGTTGCCGTTTTTCTTCTTCGGTGCCTATATTGCCATCAAGAAGCCGAAGTTCGACAAGGCAGGATTGTTTGCAGTCTTCTTGATCACCGTGGTTTTGTCATCATCCTGGAAGCAGCATTTTCCGGATCCGGTGTTCATCACTGGTTTTGGGGTAACGGCGCTGTTTCTGATACTTAAGGATACAAATTATCAGAATCCGAAATTTGTCAATGTTCTGTCTGATATTTCCTATTCGTTTTACCTGATTCACTATCCAGTTATAGTCTCTGTAGCGCAGGTGGTCGAAAAGAGATCAATGGTGGTAATTATTTCTGTTGTGATTACCGTTGTGCTTGCTTATCTAAGCCATCGATTTATTGAGCAGCCTTTTATAAGAATGGCAAAGCGGCGCACTGAGAAGGTCGCTTAAAAAGAATGTGCAATCAACCCGATTGCACATCAATTTGACGGTATTAGATGTGTATTTACTTTGACGCGGAAGACCCTGATTTCACTGTCTTGTTGATTTCGCGTACAAACAATTTTCTCCAAACATCCCGGGTTTCGTCTTCCACCAACTGTGGCATGAAGCCGAAGGCCAAAGTTCTTTCACCTTTCACCATGATCCCCTGCTCTTTCTGCAGAAGCTCCGTAGCGACCAGCGTGTAGCCAGCGCGCGGAGTAATGGACGCATAGCTGGTGTACAGAGTCTTCGAAGTTTTGAGCCGGTAAACCTTTCCATCGATAAGAAAGATACTCCCCCGCTTTTTCCACTCAACATTGGCAATCCCAAACACCTCATGCATCCAGTCAAAGGTGGGTTTGCCATTTTCGTCAAACTCACCCAGACGCATGTCCTGAATGAGTGCTCCGCCATTTTTCCAGTAAGTGGTGAGTTTGGCCTTGATGCTCTGTGGCATGGCCGCTTGGTGGGGGACCAGGATGGCGTCGAGTTGCTGGATGATGGGGTCGTCCTGCAACAGGTTCTTTTCGCCGATGATGTGAACGTCCATCCCTGGCTCTTGGCTCAGGATTTTGTAGGACGCGAACAGCGCATCGCGGTGGGGGTTTCTGCCAGCGCTTCGTTCTCCGTGCCACACATGGAAGTTGGTGGTGGAGCCGAGGATGCCGATCTTGATTTGCCCGACGGGCTTGCCGGATGTGGCGGGGAGGGGCTTGGGAGTGGAAGCATTGAGCTTGACCATCTCCAGACTGGCCAGCGCGCCGCCATTTGCCTGGTGCTGGAATCCCCCGATCTCATACCCTATCACGTGGGCTTGCGATAGCGACTGGGCAATAGAGCGTCGGATGACGGGCATCAGCTCTTGGGTTTTCTTGGCGGCCTCCCAGCGTTCTGCATAGGCGCCGACCATGACTTTCTTGTAGCCCAGCGAACCCATGTAGTTGGCCAGCGTCGGCAATACGTCGGAATCGGCCACCAGGCCATAGCCATCGTAGAAATTGAAATCGATGACGGCGATGTCGATGCAGGGGGCCAGTTTTTCCACGATGCCGGTGGCGTAGATGGCGTCGTGCGATGTGAAGGTTTCAGCAAAATAGCCGATGGCCTCTGCGCCTTTGCTGCGGATCACGTTGGCATAGGCGCAGGTGGCTTCCTGCAGGCGGGCCTCTCGGAATTCCTTGTGGGCATGCAGCAGTGGCTCTGCCTTCGGCACGCCTGCGGCTATGTTGTTGTTGTAGTTGATGACCGGTTGCTTGGCGTTGTATTTTTTGGCGAACGCTTGCTGTGTGGAGTCTTTGTAGTCTCTCCACTGGTAGCCCATCTGGCCGTACTTGATTTCGTGTTCTTCCTGAAGGCCGATGGCGTAGCCCAGCACCTTGCCTGGGTAGCGTTTGGAAAAATGCTCTACCGTTTGCGCGATGAACGGGTCAGCGTACTTTCTGACCGCAGGATCTGCGAAGTCGGGCTGCCAGCTTGCCTCGCCTGAGAAATTGCGCATGGCCATGTCCGGGTGTGCCGCAACAATCCATCGGGGCACGGTGGACAGGTTGGGGACGATCTGCCCGGTTTCGTCCTTGTAGGGGCGTCCGCCCATGTCTATCACCAGCAGCAGCGACAGTCCGCCCTGGACGATGGCATCCACATAGCGGTGGTAGTGGGCAAAGTCGTACTGTCCCTTGCGGCTCTCGATGTCGGACCAGTTGAGATACACCGTTGCATGGCTCACACCCTGGGCCTTGAGTTCACTGGGCAGGTTCTTGTTCTGGTTCAGGTCCCACGGCATCACGATGATGCTGGACACGGGAGATGCCGGAGCCGCATGGCAGACCGAGGCAACCAGAGAAAACAGGACGGCTGCGGTACGAAGGATTTTTTTCATGGAATCACTGGCGAAAGGACCCGGGCGCTTTGGTGGCCGCGTGGGACCCGGAGAGAGGAGTCCGTCGGTTGAGCCAGGCATTCTGGTCAACCGGGGCGATTTTTCCATTGTTCCATGAACTGCTGGCCGGCCTGGGGCACACACGGCCGCGATGGCTCCCTTGCAAAGACCGGTCAGCGGGGGGCTTTCAGTGTGCGGCCCGCACCATGGCGGATAGCCTGTGTACGTAGGGATCGGTGATTCCCAGCACCCCACACTGCCGCACCAGCTGCTCCAGGTAGTCCCGGTTGCTGCCGATGCGCCCGCAGGCGGTGGCAATGATCGCGGCCGTGGCCTGCAGCGACAGATTAGCCCGGTAATGGGTATGGGCCGTGTTGGCGACCAGCACCAGCGCCTGCACCTCGCCCTGGGGCGTTGGCAGGGGCAGCAGTTGCGGGCAGTAGGCGCCGGTGATCATCTCGCGCCGCCACAGCATGCGGGACTCGTCCTCCACCAGAGGCGCCGGGATGCGGAATGCCAGGCCCTCGCAGCCCTGTGGCTCTTCGTCGCCCGTGCGCTGCAAGGTCAGCACCAGGCCCGGGCAATCGGGAGTGCCCCGGCCGATGGTGGTGCTCAGGGCAAAGCGGCGTGCAAAGCCGGGCAGGCAGGCGCGGCGCACTTCGCCAAAGTGAAAGCCTGGGTTCCACATCAGCGAGCCATAGGCAAACACCCACAGATCCTGCTGCTCGGAGGTGATGGTGGAAAGCACCTCGCGGCGGGATTGCTCAACCTCGTTATCTGGCAGGCGCCAGTGGGCGGGCAGGCCCTGGCAGCGCGCCTGGGCGTCCCACTCGGCCAGCACCTCGTCGGTGAGGCGCAGGCCTGAGGCATGGGCGGGGGTCAGCCGGCCTTGCAGCTCAGGCAGGTGAAGGAAGGCTTCGTCGGGGGTCATAGTGCCAGTTCCATGCGCTGGGGTGACGCGTTTCAACGCCGCGCCAGGTCAAACACCAGCACCTCGGCGTGGTGGCCGTCGTGCAGGGTCAGCGTGTTTTCGCCGTCCAGCGAGGCGCCATCGCCACCAGACAGCGCGATGCCGTTGACCTGCACCGCCCCCCGCGCCACGTGCACATAGGCCAGGCGTTCAGGGTTCAGCACTTGGGTGGCGGTTTCGCTGCCATCCAGCAGGCCTGCCCAGATGGAGGCGTCGGCGTTCATGGTCACCGAGCCGTCCTCTCCCCGGCGCGAGGCAATGCGCACCAGGCGGCCCCGGCGGTCTGCGGGCGGGAAGTGTTTTTGTGCGTAGCTGGGGCGGATGCCTGTGAACAGGGGCTTGATCCAGATCTGCAGGAAATGGGTGGGCTGGTCGGGCAGCGCATTGAATTCGCTGTGGCGCACGCCCCAGCCGGCGCTCATGCGCTGTACGTCGCCCGGGTGCAGGATGCCGGTAGGGGCCTCCGCCGAATCAGCCCCTGGCGCCCCCGAGGCCGCTGGGCCGCCAGGTTGTTGGCCGGTGCGTTCGTGCAGGTTGTCCTGGTGGGCCAGGGCGCCGTCGAGTACGTAGCTCACGATCTCCATGTCGCGGTGCCCATGCGTGCCAAAGCCTTTGCCGGGCGCCACTGTGTCATCGTTGAGCACCAGCAGGTTGCCATGGCCCTGGTGGCGCAGGTCGAAGTAGTCGCCAAACGAAAAGCTGTGGGCGCTGTACAGCCAGCCGGTGGAGGACCGGCCCCGTTCGGAGGAGGGGCGGACGGTGATCATGGGGATTTGTCTTTTGCGCACCCAGTGGTGACACTGCGTGAACTGTAGACGGCCTCGGCGCCGGCATAAACCCGGGGCGGGCAAACGGAGTGTTCTGGAATCGTGACCAATGCCTGCGCAGGGCGGCCGTGGCGCAACAGGGGTTGTGGAGAAGGAGTGTCGGACTACCGCCCCACAAACTGCGGGCTCTGGCGCTGGTGAAACGCCTCCACCCCCGCGCGGAAGTCCTCGGTGCCCGCGCAGTGCACAAAGGCGTCTTTTTCAGCGGCCAGTTGCTCGGGCAGCGTGTGGTCCATCGACGCGCGCATCAGGCGCTTCATTGCACCGTAGGCCAGTGTGGGACCGCTGGCCAGGCGCTGGGCGAGGGCGGTGGTGGCACTGTCCAGCTCGGCGCCGGGCACCACGCGGTTGACGAGGCCCAGGCGCAGCGCATCGTCCGCGGTGAAGGCCTCGCCCAGCAGCGCAATCTCCAGCGCTTGGCGCACGCCCACGATGCGCGGAAGCGCCCACGATGCACCCACATCGCAGCTGGTGCCGAGGTTGATGTAGGCCAAGTTGAAGCGTGTGCCTTCGGCAGCGATCACGTAGTCGGCCATCAGCACCAGGCTCAAGCCCGCGCCGGCGGCCGCACCGTGCACCTGCGCGATGACGGGCGCGTTCATCTGCGCCAGCAGCAGCAGTGCCTGGTTCAGCGGCGTGAGGATGTCGATGGCGCCCTGCACCGGGTCCGCGCGCAGCGTGGCCAGGTCGCCCCCGGCCATGAAGCCCCGGCCGTTGCCACGCAGCACCACGGCCCGCACACCGGGGTCGGCAGCGATGGACTGCACGGCGGCGAGGAAGGCATTGGCCATGGGCACGTCGATGGCGTTGAGTGCCTCGGGCCGGTTGAAGCGCAGCGTGGCGATGGCGCCGTGGCGCTCCAGCAGCAGGGGCGGCTGTGGGGCGGGCGCGGACGGTGCGGTAGCGGCTGCTGCAGGGTCTGTCGCGGTATTTTTCATGTCAAATCCGCTTCAAGCGCTAGTGGATATTGCGCTATCAGCTCCTGTTTTGATAGTAAGTGGGTTCCAATGCGCCGAGCCCTGGGCTATTGGTACAGCGCCTCGATCTCGGCCGCATAGGTTTTGTAGATGCTTGCGCGGCGCACCTTCATCGTCGCGGTCACCTCGCCGTCGTCGTGGTCCAGCTCCTTGGTCAGCAGGTGGAACTTGCGGATCTGCGAGACCTGCGCGAGGCGCTGGTTGCCCTGGTTGATTTCGGCGTCGATGAGGCCACGCACCTCGGGGTGCTCCACCAGCGAGCGAAAGTGCGTGAACGGAATGCGCCGCGCCTCGGCCCATTTGCCCACGGTCTCGTAGTCGATCATCACCAGCGCGCCGACGAACTTGCGCGCCTCGGCCACGATGATGCATTCCTTGATGAAGGGGCTGCCCTTCATCGTGTTCTCGATCTCGGACGGCGTGAGGTTCTTGCCACCCGCCGTGATCATGATGTCCTTGAGGCGGTCCACGATCTGGATCTGGCCTTGCGATTCACGCACCACGTCGCCCGTGTGCAGCCAGCCATCCACGATGCTGCTGGCCGTGGCCTCGGGGTTCTTGTAATAACCCGCAAACACCATGTCGCCTCGCAATTGCAGCTCACCGTTGTCCGCAATGCGGTGCTCCACGCCCTGCGTGGGCACGCCCACGGTGCCCACCACCACATGATCGAGCCGGTGGCCCGTGACCATGCCGGTGGATTCGGTCAGGCCATACACCTCGATGAGCGGCACACCCAGCACGCGGAAGAAGCGCACCACGTCGGGCGGAATGGGCGCGGCGCCGGTGAGCGCCACATGGGCATTGCGCAGGCCGATGAAGTTCTGCAGCGCGCGGAAGACGAGCCAGTAGCTCGCGGCATAAGTGAGCTTGTCGCCCACGCTCCAGGCACTGCGCGGCTTGTCGGCCAACGGCTTGCAGGCGTTGTAGGCTTTGTGGAACAGCGCACGGCGCAGGCCGCCCGTTTCCTGCAGCTTGATGTGGATGGCGGCGTGCAGCTTCTCCCAGATGCGGGGCACGCCCAGGAACATGGTGGGAGCGACCTCGCGCAGGTCCTCCTGCACGGTGCGGATGGACTCGCCAAAGTTCACTTGCGAGCCGATGTACACGGGCACAAAGCTGGTCAGCATCTGCTCGGCCACGTGGCACAGCGGCAGGTACGACAGGTGGGTGGTCTCGCGCGACAGTTCCAGCCGGTCCACGATGCCAGGCACCACGCCCCGGATGTTGCGGTACGAAATCATCGCGCCCTTGGGCTTGCCGGTGGAGCCTGAGGTGTAGATCATCAAGCCCACGTCGTCGAGCCGCTGGCGTGCCAGAGCGTCGTCGATGATGGTTTGTTGGCTCGACGCTGCGCCCAGCTGCTCGACCTCGTCAAACGTGGTGATGAACTGCCGCACCTCGGACGCAAAGCTGCGCAGGCCCTTGGTCTCCATGACCACGATCTTTTTCAGGCGTGGCAGATCGGGCAGCGCGGCCAGCAGCTTGTCGGTCTGCTCCTGGTCTTCGCAGACCATGATCTCGATGTCGGCATGGCCCACCACATAAGCCACCTCGTTGGTGGGGCTGGTGGGGTACACGCCCACCGTCACGGCGCCCACCAGGCCCGCGCCCATCTGCGCCAGCACCCATTCGATGCGGTTCTCGGAGATCACGCCCACATGCCCGCCCGCAGGCAGGCCCAGTGCCCGCAGGCCCAGGCCGAAGTGACTGGCACGCTGGTGGTACTGCGCCCAGCTGAACGGCTTCCAGATGCCGAAGTCCTTTTGCCGGATGGCTATGCGCTGCGCGTCGGTGCGTGCGCGCTCGCGCAGCATCTGGGGCGGGGGGAGGTCGGGAAGTGTGCTCATGACAGCCAGCGTTTGCGACGCTTGTAGTGCTTGATGTCCTTGAAGCTCTTGGCCTCGCCACCACCGCCCATGCCCAGATAGAACTCGCGCACATCGGGGTCGTTGGCCAGGCGCTCGGCCGTGCCATCGATCACGATCTTGCCGTTCTCCATGATGTAGCCCCGGTGCGCCACGGCCAGGGCCACGGTGGCGTTCTGCTCCACCAGCAGCATGCTGGTGCCGCGCTCGGCGTTGATGCGCGCAATGATGGTGAAGATGTCTTCGACCAGCTTCGGAGAAAGGCCCAGCGAGGGCTCGTCGAGCAGGATGAGCTGGGGCTGTGCGATGAGCGCACGGCCAATGGCCAGCATCTGCTGCTCACCGCCCGACAGGTAGCCTGCCAGGCCCTTGCGCCGCTCATGCAGGCGCGGAAAGTAGCTGTAGACCAGATCGAAGTCGGGCGTCGCATCCTTGCGCCCTGTGAGCGCATAGGTGGCGGCCACCAGGTTTTCCTCGACCGTGAGGTCTTCGAACACGCGGCGGCCTTCCATCACATGGCTCAACCCGTTGCGCACCAGTTGCTGCGGGGCTACGGCGGCCGTGGGCTGGCCGTTGAAGTGGATGCTGCCGCTTTCGACCACGCCATCCTCCAGCGCCAGCAGGCCCGAGATGGCCTTGAGCGTGGTGCTTTTGCCCGCCCCATTGCTGCCCAGCAACGCCACGATCTGTCCACGCGGCACGGCCAGCGACAGGCCGCGCAGGGCCTGCACCACCTTGTTGTAGATGACCTCGATGTTGTTGACTTCGAGGACGTGGGCCGGGGTTGGCTGGGTCATGGCGCAGGCAGTGTCAGAGTTTGATCCAGTCCGATGCCGCGACCATTTTTTGCGCCTTCATATCGGCGCGGTACACACGGCCCACGGGGATCGAATTGCCGCTGATGGTGATCGGCACGCCGATCAGCCCGCCGGTGTCGAAGTCCTTGATGGAGTTGAGCGCTGCCTTCAGGCTGGGGCCGGTGAGGGGCTTGCCTGCATCCAGCGTGCGCTTGGCTGCCTCGGTGAACAGCATCGCGGCCAGGAAGCCCTGGATGTAGGCCGTGCTCTGGTACTCGGGCCGCAGGGCGCGGATCTTCTCCAGCATGGGCGCCTTCTCGGTGTCGTAGTAGTAGCGATACGGCATCACACCCATGAAGCCGTCGGCGGCGTCGCCCATCTTCATGACGGTGGAGCTGTCCATGGTCCAGAAGGTGCCCATCCACTTGCTGGTCATGCCCTGCTGCTTGCCCTGGGTGATGAACTCAGGGATGGGCGCGAGGATGTAGCCGTGGAAGATGGTGTAGTCGGGCGCCGCGCGGCGCAGCTTGATGACTTCGGTGGAGACGTCCACGCTGCCGGCGGGCGTCATGATCTTGATGGGCACCGACAGGCCCAGCTGCTTGGCCATGGCTTCGCTGGACTCGATGGGGTCGCGGCCGAATTCAGAATCGGAGTACACGAAGGCCACCTTGGCACCGGGCTTTTCCTTGGCGATGTGCTTGAGCAGGATGCCGAACATCTCGGTGTAGTCGGGGCCCACGAGGAACTGGTTGGGGTACTTCTTGGGGTCGTTGAGTTCGGTGGCAAACGACGCGCCCGCCATCAGGATGTTGCCGTTACGGTCCAGCTCTGGGTTGATGGTTTTGGAGAAGCCTGTGGAGTCACCGTAGTAGAGGTTGACCTTGTTCTGGCTGGTGATCTTCTTGAACGCAGCCACTGACACATCGACCTTGTAGCCCGTGTCTTCGGGCACGTACTTGACCTTGCGGCCCTTGATGCCACCCGCGTCGTTGAGCATCTTCACGTAGTCGCCCATGCCCGCGTTGATGCCCACGCCCGCAAACGCGAACACGCCGGTGAGCGGGATGGAGCCGCCGATCACGATCTCTTCAGCGCCTTGGGCCAGCACCGACAGCGGGCTGGCGAGGGCAGCGGCGCCAGCGGCTCCGAGCAAGAGTTGGCGGCGCTGGAAGGAAGTGCGTTGTGTGTCCATGGTTGTCTCCTGTGGGTTAGAGCCTATTGATAGCCATTTCATGGGGTACGTTGCCCCGCAGAGGCAGTGGATGCAAGGCGCCCACCGCAAGCTGCACTGATGTGCAGCGAGGATGGGCAACGCTGCAGACGCTACCTCTTCGGGGCAACCCTTCGGGCATGACAGCACACTGCCACGCTCGTCGTTCCCCGCCTTGCCCAGGCCGCCAGCATGCGCTGCGACGGGCGCCTAGATCGTGACTGTGTGTTGTCATGCGTACCCCATGAAATGGCTATCAATAGGCTCTCAGTTTCGGAAAGGCCAGAGATGGAAGAAACGACGGACGCGCCGCCACACTTCGGCCAGGCCATGGGGCTCGAAGACGAGAAAACCGATGATGAGCAGGCCAAAGATGACCGTGCGCACGGGCGAGAGGAACACGGTGAGTTCGCTGCCGCCGGGCATCAGGTCCACCACGAGCTTGAGCAGCTCGGGCACCATGGTCATGAACACCGCGCCCAGGATGCCGCCCAGGATGGAACCCATGCCGCCGACTATGATGGCCGCCAGGAAGAAGATGGACATGAGCAGCGGAAAGCTCTCGGGTGTGACCACACGAAAGAAGTACGCCCACAGCCCGCCTGCCACACCCGCATAGAACGATGACAGGCCAAACGACAGCAGCTTGTAGCGCAGCAGCGGTATGCCCAGCACCTCGGCCGAGATGTCGCGGTCGCGAATCGCGATGAACGCACGGCCCACGCGCGTGCGAAACAGGTTGGCCGCGCCCAGCAGCATGAGAAGGGTGACGGGTACGATGAGCCAGTACAGCCTGAATGACGTATCGAGCGCCATACCGAACAGCTTGGCGGGTGGCACGCTCAGGCCCCCAGTGCCGCCGGTGAACTTCCAGTTGGCAAAGATGAAGTGCGCGATGAACGACGCGGCAATGGTGGCAATCGCCAGGTACAGCCCCTTCACGCGCAGCGAAGGGATGCCCACGACGATGCCGCCCAGCATGGCGACAAAGCCACCGGCCAGCAGGTTGAGCACAAAGGGCGTGCCCACCTTGGTTTCCAGCACGGCCACGGTGTAGGCCCCCAGGCCCATGAAGGCGGCCTGCCCCAGGCTGACCAGCCCCGTGTAGCCCGTGAGGATGTTGAGGCCTGTGGCACTGGCCACATTGATGCTGACCAGGCAGGCCAGGTACAGCCAGTAGTCGCTGGCCATGAACGGGAACAGCACCAGCAGCGCGGCTCCCACGGCCAGCCACACCGTTTGCGTGCGCGAGTCGAACAGCGCCGCGTCGGCGATGTAGGTTTCCTTGAGGGTCCCGATGCGCATCAGAGTCTCTCTATCTCGTGGGTGCCGAACAGGCCGTAGGGCCGCACCAGCAACACGGCGACCAGCACGATGAAGGTGGCCAGCAGCTTGTATTCACCGCCCAGGTAAGCCCCGGCCAGCGCCTCGATCAGGCCGATGAGGATGCCGCCGATGAGTGCGCCCAGCACGCTGTCGAGCCCGCCCACGATGACGACCACCAGCACTGACAGACCGAACACGCCCATGCTGGACGAGATGCCGCCAATCGAGCCCACGATGATCCCGGAGATGGCTGCCAGCATGGCCGAGGCCACCCAGGCCAGCGAGAACACACGCGGCACGTTGATCCCCACCGAGTACGCGGCAGCCTGGTCGCTGGCCGTGGCACGCAGGGCCACGCCACCGCGCCAGAAGCGGAACACCACCAGCACCGCCGCGATGAACACGATGGCAATCACCGCGCCCCAGAACACCTTGGGCGCCAGGAACGCGTCGCCGACCATGATGGGCTGCGTGGGCATGAAGTCGGGCAGGCGGCGCTGGTCGGCCGTCCAGATCATCTCGACCAGGCCCACGAGCACCGAGGCCAGGCCCACGGTGACCATGAAGACGGAGATGGGTGGCTCGCCCAGCAGCGGGCGGATCATGGTGCGCTCGATCACCGCGCCCAGCAGCCCCGTGCCCAGCACGGCGGCGGGGATGGCCAGCCACAGCGGCAGCGCAAACATTGATGCAAAGGTGAAGAACAGGTACGCGCCCACCATCAGCAGTTCGCCAATGGCAATGTTGACCACGCGGGTGGCCTTGTAGACCATGACGAAAGCCAGTGCGGCCAGCGCGTAGAGACCGCCACCGGCGATGCCGGTGAGGCTGATCTCAAACAGGTAGGCCCAGTCGAAGTTGCCGGTCATGCGGTGGTCACCCCCTGCAGCTTGGCGCGCAGGTCGCCCACATCACCGGCGCCCAGGTAGGCGCGGATGACCTCGGGGTCCGCCTGCACCTGCGCGGGCGTGCCCTGCGCGATGACCTGGCCGAAGTTGAGCACTACCACGTGGTCCGACAGGTCCATCACCATGCCCATGTCGTGTTCGACCATGAGCACCGTCACGCCCCACTCCTCGCGCACGTCCAGGATGAAGCGCGCCATGTCTTCGGTCTCTTCGCGGTTCATGCCAGCCACGGGCTCGTCCAGCATCAGGATCTGCGGCTGCATGGCCAGCGCGCGGGCCATTTCCACGCGCTTTTGCAGGCCGTAGGGCAGGGCCGAGACCGGCGCATGGCGAATGTGGTCGATTTCGAGAAAGTCGATGATGCGCTCCTCGATGTCGCGGCGCAGTTCGGCCTCTTCGCGTCGGGCGCGGCCGAAGTACAGCAGCGCGTCGAGCACGTTGGTTTTGAGGTGCGCGTGGCGGCCCAGCTTGATGTTGTCGAGCACCGTCATGCCGCGAAACAGCGCGATGTTCTGAAAGCTGCGGCCCAGGCCCAGCTTGGCGCGCTGGGGCGCGGGCACGCGGGTGATGTCCTGCCCCTGAAAGCGGATGGAGCCCTGGCTGGGCCGGTAAAAGCCCGAGATGGTGTTGAACAGCGAGGTCTTGCCCGCACCGTTGGGGCCGATGACGGCGGTGATGGAGCCGGGCTGCACGTCAAAGCGTACGCCGGTCAGCGCCTTCACGCCACCGAACGCCAGGGTCACGCCCTGCACCTGCAGCAGGGGCGTGGCAGCAGCGGGGCCGGAAGGGGTTGTCTCCATTGGCTTTCTAATACGGGTTGACTGCAGCTTTTGACAGAAATTTCGATGGAACCCAGCAGAAATTTCCTACTTGTGCGTAAACTGTTTACTCGCAAGTAGATTCTGGAAGCCGCGACCCTCATCAGCATCCGTACTTTCCCGAGGAACTGCCATCCATGCCCCACGCCAAAGTGGCACCCCGCCGCCGCAGCGCCACCGCCACCGCCGCAGCCCCGTCTTCGCCATCCACAGCCAAGCGAGCCACGCCGGTCAAAGCGGCCAAGCAGGCCAAGGCCACGCCCGCCCAGGCCGCAGCCGCTTCTCCCTGGCCCCCGGTGTCGCACCGCGAGCGCCAGCGCGAGGCCAAACGCAATGCCGTGCTGCAGGCGGCGGCCCAGCTGTTCAACGAACGCGGCTTTCACGCCACCTCGCTCGACGACATCGCCGCGCGCCTGAACGTGACCAAGCCCACGCTGTATTACTACGTGAAAAACAAGGACGAGATCCTGCTGCAGTGCGTGAGCAAGGGGCTCACGATGATGCTGGAGGGGATTGACGCCTCGCGCGCTGCGGGTGGCAAGGCCATTGACCAGCTCATGACCTGCATGCAGGTGTATGCGCGCATCGTCACCATGGACTTCGGCATGTGCCTGATCCGCGTAGGGGACGAGCAGCTGCCCCCCGAAAGCCGCAAGGAGCTGCGCCGCCTCAAGTCCGCCATCGACCAGGAGTTCCGCCGCCTCGTGGCCGAGGGTGTGGCCGAAGGATCGCTGCAGCCCTGCGACCCGAAGATGACAGCCTTTGTGATTGCCGGCGCCCTGAGCTGGATCGGCCGCTGGTACCAGCCCGATGGCGAATACACGCCCGAGCAGGTGGCGCAGCAGTGCATTGCGACGCTGTGTGATGGGGTGCTGCGGCGGCCTGCGCAGGCCCCGGTTTCAGCCGCGGACACGGGGGCCGCGCCAGCGACCGCACCCCGCCGCAAAACGGCAGTTGGCAAGGTCAAGGCTCCAGCGCGTTTGGGTGGTGCCTGACGGGCCTGCCCACACAGATTTCAAAGAAAAACCGCTCCAAGCGCCAGTCGAACATGCGCAAGTAGCTATTGATTTGATAGCGTTTTGCGCGAGGCTCGGGGTACGTGGTGTTCTGCCTGCCCCGCTGCCAGATCGTCCAGGATGGGGCAGTCCGGCCGGTCGTTGCCTTGGCAGCAGGACACCAGCGTTTGCAGGCTGCGCTGCATGGCCTGCATCTGGGCGATGCGTTCGCTCAGGTCGTCAATATGCTGCTGCGCGATGCGCTTGACCTGGCTGCTGGCGCGGCTGCGGTCGTGCCACAGGCCCAGCAGTTCGGCGATTTCTTCCATCGAAAAGCCCAGGTCGCGGCTGCGGCGGATGAAGTGCAGGGCGTGCACGTCGGCCTCGGTGTACTGGCGGTAGCCGCTGTCGGTGCGCGCCACGCCGTTGATGAGGCCCAGCGATTCGTAGTGCCGCACCATGCGCGCCGAGATGCCTGCGCGCTTGGCAGCGACGCCGATGGGCACAGGCCAGGCGATGGGGCGGGGTGCTGCGGCCTTGGCGCGCGTGGTTGGCGCGGCATCTGGGGAATGGGGCGTGGTCATGGTGTGGCCCTCGCTGGGTGCGTGGTGGCGCGGCGCTCAGGCCGCGACGGTGTAGCCTTCTTCGGCAATGGCGGCGGCCAGGGCTTCGCGGGGGGCGGTGCTGTCCACGTCCACCTTGCCGCTGGCGCGGTCGATGCGCACCTGGGCGTTGGGATCTACCTGCTGCACGGCCTGGGTGACGGCGCGTTCGCAGTGGCCGCAGGTCATGCCCTGCACTTGGAAAGTCGTGGTGGTGGTTGCCATGGGGTGTCCTTGTTGGGTTTGGAAATGTGGCCGTGGATGCGACCGAAGCGAATGTTGAAGCTTGACATCGTGGCAGAGTCAAACACCGCTCAAGACACTCATGATGTGAGGGTTGATCAATATCAATGCTTGACCTTGCCATCACGTCAAGGATCAGCATCCCGGCCATGAACACCATCACCACCCCCCTCAACACCGCGCCCGGGTCTGTGCACTCGCTGGACCTGGGCATTTCTGGCATGACCTGCGCAAGCTGCGTGGGCCGTGTGGAGCGCGCGCTGCGCAAGGTGCCGGGCGTGCAGGAGGCCTCGGTCAATCTGGCGACCGAGTCTGCGCGCATTGCCTTTGTCACGCAGGTAGGCGCTGACGCCGCGGCCATGGAGGCGGTCCTGCGCCGCGCGGTGCGCAATGCGGGCTACGAGCCGCGTGCGGCGGGGCAGGAGGATGCTCCGGAGGACTTGTCGCCCTGGGCCGGCTTTTTACCCGTGGGTATTGGCCTGCTGCTGTCGGCGCCGCTGGTGCTGCCCATGATCGGTGACCTGTTCGGCCAGCACTGGATGCTGCCCGCCTGGGTGCAGTTTGTGCTGGCCACGCCGGTGCAGTTCATCCTGGGGGCACGGTTTTACAAGGCGGGCTGGCATGCGGCCAAGGCGCTGAGCGGCAACATGGACTTGCTGGTGGCGCTGGGCACCAGTGCGGGCTGGGGCCTGTCGATGTGGCTGTGGCTCACGGCGCCCACGGACCACCCGGGGCATGTGCCGCACCTGTACTTCGAGGCGTCGGCCGTGGTGGTCACGCTGGTGCTGCTGGGCAAGTGGCTGGAGGCGCGCGCCAAGCGCCAGACCACGGCGGCCATCCGTGCGCTGCATGCGCTGCGGCCCGATGTGGTGCATTTGCTGACCAAGCAGGGCGAGGTGGATGTGCCGGTGTCTGAGGTGCTGGTGGGCGATCAATTGGTGGTGCGGCCTGGCGAGCGCATCCCCGTCGATGGCACGGTGCACGAGGGCCACACGCAGGTGGACGAATCCATGCTGACCGGTGAGCCCCTGCCGGTGGCGCGCGATGTGGGTGCAGCGCTCACGGGTGGATCGATCAATGGCGATGGCCGCATCGTGATGGCGGTGACGGCCGTGGGCGCCGAGACGGTGCTGGCCCAGATCATCCGGCTGGTGGAAGACGCGCAGGCGGCCAAGGCGCCCATCCAGCGGCTGGTGGACCAGGTGTCGGCTATTTTTGTGCCGGTGGTGCTGGTGGTGGCGCTGGTGACCCTGGCGGGCTGGCTGGCCATGGGCGCGGGGCTGGAGGCGGCGCTGATCCACGCCGTGGCCGTGATGGTGATTGCCTGCCCCTGTGCGCTGGGGCTGGCCACGCCCGCGGCCATCATGGCGGGTACGGGCGTGGCGGCCAAACACGGCATCCTGATCAAGGACGTGCAGGCGCTGGAGCTGGCGCACAAGGTGGACACGGTGGCCTTTGACAAGACCGGCACGCTGACCGTGGGCCAGCCCCGGCTCACGGCGTTTGAGGTGGTGCCGGGTCTGGACGATACGGCGGTGATGGCGGCCGTGGCCGCAGTGCAAAGCGGTAGCGAACACCCCCTGGCGCGCGCGGTGGTGGCGGCTGCGGGCGAGCGGCAGATCCACGTGGCCACCGCGCAGGACGTGCGCGCCGTGCCCGGGCGCGGCACCGAGGGCGAGGTGGACGGCCAGAGCTACTTGGTGGGCAGCCTGCGCTGGATGCAGGAGCTGGGGGTGGGCCTGGGCCCGTTGTCAGACCGCGCGGAGGCATTGCAACGGGAAGGCGCCACGGTGTCCGCCGTGGCCCAGCGGGTCACAGAAGGGTTGGCGCTGCGGGCATTGATGGCCTTTGGCGACGAGCCCAAACCGGGTGCGCGCGAAGCTTTGGCGGCGCTGAAGGCGCGGGGCATCCGCACGGTGATGGTGTCGGGCGACAACCGGGGCGCGGCCGAGGCCATGGCCCGGCGCCTGGGGCTGGACCCGGCCGCGGGCGAGGTGATGGCCGAGGTGCTGCCGGGCGACAAGGCGGCCAAGGTGGCTGCGTTGCAACAGGGCACCGATGGCAAGCACCATCATGTGGCGATGGTGGGCGACGGCGTTAACGATGCCCCCGCGCTGGCGGCGGCCGATGTGGGCATGGCCATGGGCAACGGGACTGATGTGGCCATGCACGCAGCGGGCATCACGCTGATGCGCGGCGACCCGATGCTGGTGGCGGCGGCACTGGATATTTCGCACCGCACGGTGATGAAGATCCGCCAGAACCTGTTCTGGGCATTTGCATACAACGTGGCGGGCATTCCGCTGGCGGCGCTGGGCTACCTGAACCCGGTGGTGGCGGGCGCGGCCATGGCGCTCAGCTCGGTCAGCGTGATGGCGAATGCCCTCCTACTCAAGCGGTGGCGCATGTGATAAATACGTACAGCACGGTCATCGATGTCTGGCAAACTGCAACGATTTGTTGCGAATCCGTCGCCTCGGGGGAGGTGCGGCGACCGCATTGGCATAGCTATATCAAGGACGACAGATCATGAATCTCTTCTCGCTCATGCGGCAGTTCACCATACGTTTGCGCATGCTGGGTGCCATTGGCGTGGTGCTGGGCCTGCTGGGGCTGCTGGGGGGCGCGGGCATGCTGGGCATGTTCCGCATCCACAACATGAGCCAGGACTTCATGGACCACTCGTTCGCCGAGGTGGGTTACATGGCCGAGCTGCGGGGCGAAATGGGTGCCATCCGCCAGTTCGAGAAGGACATGATCATTGGCTACGAGAAGCCCGAAGCCGTGAAGGCCGCGTATGCCAAGTGGGTGGAGAGCCAGGACAAGGCCAAGAAGATTGCCAACAAGTTCCTGGAAGGCGAGGAGGACTCTGACAACCCGGTGGTGCGCAACATCGTCAAGCGCCTGGACAGCTACCGCGAGCTGTTTGCGCACGTGGCGCGCCAGCTGGAGGCAGGTGGCTATGACACCGCCACCATTGCCAACCGCATGAGCGGCAAGGCCGTGGCGGAGTTTGCCGAGGCCGACAAGCTGATGGCCGAGCTGGACTCGGTGCTGCGCGCGGAGGTGGCCAAGTCGGTGGCGCAGCAAAGCGAAGTGTCCAACCAGACCAAGTGGCTGTTTGTGCTGGCGGTGCTGATCACCGTGGTGGTGGTGGTGCCCACCACGCTGATGAACATGAACTCCATTTGCAAGCCGCTGGAAGACGCACGCAAGATGGCCCAGGCGATTGCGGGCGGCGACCTGTCGCAGCACATTGCTGCCGAGGGCAAGGACGAAGTGGCCGATTTGCAGCGCGCGCTGCGCGACATGCAGCAGGGCCTGAGTGCGCTGGTGGCGCAGGTGCGGGATGCCAGCGGCAACATCGCCACGGCCAGCCAGGAGATCGCCACGGGCAACCAGGACCTGTCGCAGCGCACCGAGCAGACGGCCAGCAACGCGCAGGAGGCCGTGTCCTCGCTGTCGCAGCTCACGTCCACGGTGCAGCAGACGGCATCGTCGTCGCAGATGGCAAACCAGCTGGCCGCGTCGGCCTCGCAGATGGCCACACACGGTGGCGGCGTGGTGCAGCAGGCCGTGGCCAGCATGCATGAGATTTCGACATCGAGCCGCAAGATCGGCGACATCATCGGCCTGATCGACTCCATTGCCTTCCAGACCAACATCCTGGCGCTGAACGCGGCCGTGGAAGCTGCCCGTGCAGGCGAGCAGGGCCGGGGCTTTGCCGTGGTGGCCAGCGAGGTGCGCAGCCTGGCGCAGCGCAGCGCAGCGGCGGCCAGCGACATCAAGGGCCTGATCCAGAGCAGCGTGACGGCCGTGGACGGCGGCGTGCGCCATGTGGAAGAAGCCGGTACGGCCATGAAGGACATCGTGAGCAGCGTGCAGCGCGTGGGCGACATCATTGGCGAGATCACGGCGGCTGCGTCCGAGCAGTCGGCTGGCATCGGCCAGGTGAACAGTTCGGTGGGCGAGATCGACCGCATGACGCAGCAGAACGCGGCGCTGGTGGAGGAATCCGCCGCAGCCGCCGAGTCGCTGCGCGAGCAGGCCGCGCGCCTGTCGCATGTGGTGCAGCAGTTCCGCCTGGCCGAATCTGCAGCCGGCTACGGCCACGGCGGTGCGGTGGCCGCACCGTATGCAGGGCATCAAACCCAGGCGCTGGCAACAGGCGCCGCGCAGGCGCGCCTGACGCACTGACCGCACCAGGCCTTTTCTTCCGATGAGCCCCGCAGGCTTGGTCTGCGGGGCTTTTTTGTGGGCAGAGCTGCCCGGCGGTTTATTGACCTGCGTCATGGGCGCACCCGTGCACGCGTGGCACCCTTGGGGCCTTGTTGAACCTGGGGAGTGCGCCATGCCGTCGATCAGTCTGCGAACCATTCGCGAGGAGCATGCGTCGCTCGCGGCGGTGCTGCACTCGCTGCGCCTGATGCTGGACCAGGGCCCGGGCGACGAGCCCGCCGCGTTCTTTGACGTGATGCGGGCCATGCTGTTCTACATCGACGAGTTTCCCGAGCGCCAGCACCACCCCAAGGAGTCGCAGTGGCTGTTCCCCAAGGTGGCTGAGCGCTCACCCCAGGCGGCCGAGGCCATCGCCCAGCTGGAGCGTGACCACGAGGGCGGCGAGGCTGCGGTGCGCGAACTGCAGCACCTGCTGCTGGGCTGGGAGCTGATGGGCGACGCGCGCCGCGAGGCGTTTGCGCTGGCGCTGGAGCGCTACATCCGCTTTTATCTGGAGCACATGCGCCTGGAAGAAACCGTGGTGCTGCCCGCCGCGCAGGAGGCCCTGCAGCCGGGCGACTGGACCGCCATCGACGCGGCCTTTGCCAGCAACACCAACCCGCTGGCCCCGGGCAAGCCGCGCGACGCGGCCTATGACCGGCTCTTCACCCGCATCGTCATGCGGGCGCCCAGTCCGATCGGGCTCGGCTCACCCTCCTGAGCGACTGCGCCGTTTGGTGCTGACTGCGGCAGGCGACTGCTGGCTCGTGCAGCGCCAGCTGCAACCGGTGCGGCCCCATGGGGCCGTTCCGGCGCGGTGCGGACTCAGGCGCTGAGCGCCGGGTAGTCCGTGTACCCCTCGGCCCCGCCGCCGTACAGCGTGGCGCGGTTCACCTCGTTGAGCGGTGCGTTGGCTTTCAGGCGCGCTACCAGGTCGGGGTTGGCGATGAAGGGGCGGCCAAAGGCCACGATGTCGGCGCCCTTGGCCAGGGCGGCATCGGCCAGCTCGCGGGTGTAGGCGTTGTTGACCATCCACGCACCCTTGCCGCCCGCTGCACGGTAGGCGGCCTTGAGCGCGGCGTAGTCGAAGGGGCGGCCTTCCACCTCGCGCGGGCCGCCGGTGGCGCCTTCGATGACGTGGATGTAGGCCAGGCCCAGCGGGCCCAGGTGGCGCACCACGTGGTCGAACAGCGGCTGCGGATCGGCGTCCACGATGTCGTTGGCGGGCGTGACGGGCGACAGGCGGATGCCGGTGCGGCCACCGCCGATTTCCTCAACGATGGCGCGGGTCACTTCGAGCAGCAGACGGGCGCGGTTGGCGATGCTGCCGCCGTAGTCGTCGGTGCGCTGGTTGGCACCGGTCTTGAGGAACTGGTCGATCAGATAACCGTTGGCCGCGTGGATTTCCACACCGTCAAAACCTGACGCAATGGCGTTGCGCGCGGCGTGGCGGTAGTCCTGCACGATGCCGGGGATCTCTTCGGCATCGAGTGCGCGGGGCATGGAGGTGGGGGTAAAGGTGGGCACGCCGTCTTTGATGAGCACGGTCTTGGTGTTGGCCTGCACGGCCGAGGGTGCGACGGGGGCGGCGTTGCCGGGTTGCAAGTCGGTGTGCGAGACGCGGCCCACATGCCACAGCTGCACCACGATCTTGCCGCCGGCATCGTGCACGGCGCGGGTCACCTTCTTCCAGCCGTCCAGCTGCTCGGTGCCGTACAGGCCGGGCACATCGGCATAGCCCTGGGCTTGCGGGCTGATGGCTGTGGCCTCGGAAATGATGAGACCGGCACTGGCGCGCTGCGCGTAGTAGGTGGCGACCAGGTCGGTCGGGATGGCCTCGGGCGAGCGGTTGCGCGTGAGCGGCGCCATGGCAATGCGGTTGGCCAGCTGTAGGTCGCCCGCGCGGGTGGGTTCAAACAATGAGGTCATGGTGAGTGGTCCTGAAAAGCTCAGTGCAAAAAAAGCAGCAAAGAGCCTGTTGACGATCTCCCAGGGGTCGCGCAGCGGTCTTTGCGGGAGGGGATGCAAGGCGCGGTGCGCAGTGGATAGCCCCGCTATCCACAAGCGCCGCAACGCCGCAGACCGCCCGCAAAGGCCACTGCCCGAAGGGTTGGAGCGAAATCGGGTGATTGGACGCCCCAGCTGCTTGCATGGGCATGAGCCCATGCGGCGCATCCGAAGCATCCACTCATCCCGATTGCGCTCCAACGCGATCCCCTGCGAGATCGCCAACAGGCTCTTGGAGCTTAATGCTGCAGCGCAAAACGTGCAGCGCACTGGCGTCAACAAGGGCACCGGTTTTGTGTTAGCCCCGTGCTGTCCAGGCGGCGCAAGCGGCGCGGGTGCTGTTGCATGAGAATGGACCGCCATGCCTTCGCCACCGCCCTTCGCACCGCTTTCCATCTCCCCGTTGCGCAGCCTGTGGCTCGCCGTGGCCTTGTCGATGGGCGCCGCCATCTCGCTGGGCATCACGCGGTTTGCCTATGCCCTGTTGCTGCCGCCCATGCGCGAAGACCTGGGCTGGTCGTACACGCTGGCCGGGGGCATGAACACGGCGAACGCGCTGGGCTATCTGTTGGGCGCTCTGGCCACGCCCTGGCTGTTGCGGCGCGCGGCCCCGGGCGCAGTGCTGGTGGCAGGTGCGGTGATGGCCACGGTGTTCATGGGTCTGAGCGGCTTTTTCACGCAGGCGGCACCCCTCCTGGTGCAGCGCCTGCTGGCCGGTGGGGCCAGTGCGCTGGTGTTCATTGCCGGGGGGCTGCTGGCGGCGCGGCTGGGTGCCCAGGTGCCGGGGCGCAGCGGTTTGCTGCTGGGCCTGTACTACGGCGGCACGGGCTGGGGCATCAGCCTGTCGGCTTTGCTGGTGCCAGCCGTGCTGGGTGTGGCGCCCGCGCCGCATGGCTGGACCTGGGCCTGGTGGGCCTTGGCGCTGGCCTGTGTGGCGGCCACGGTGGCATTGCTGTGGCCGGCGCGGGTGTTGAACGGGCTGGCTGCACCCGTGGCCGCCGCATCCGGAACCCCACCGGAGGCTGCAGTGCCCGACCGCGTGCGCTGGCGGGCCCTGGCCCCTGCGCTGCTGGGTTACGGCCTGTTTGGCGTGGGCTATATCGGCTACATGACCTTTGTGGTGGCGCTGCTGCGCGAGCAGGGCCGGGGTGCGGGCGAGGTGACGTTGTTCTACGCCTTGCTGGGGCTGGCCGTAGTGCTGTCTTCACGCATCTGGGCCGGGCTACTGGACCGCAGCCGTGGCGGAGAGGCACTGGCGCGGCTCAATGCGCTGCTGGGCGTGGCCACCATCCTGCCCGCCGTCACGGGCGCGTGGCCGGTGGTGCTGGCCTCGGGGCTGCTGTTTGGCGGGGTGTTCCTGTCGGTGGTGGCATCGACCACGGCGCTGGTGCGGCACAACCTGCCGCAGGCGCTGTGGGCCAGCGGCATCAGCGCGTTCACCATCGTGTTTGCGGCGGGGCAGATCGTGGGGCCCACGGTGGTAGGCTGGATTGCCGATGGCCCTGGAGGCCTGGCGCGCGGGCTGGTGTTCTCGGCCTGCGCGCTGTGGGTGGGGGCGCTGGTAGCGTGGCGGCAGAAGCCGCTGTAGCACAACTGGAGTTTTGCCCGCGCGTCGAGCTACGTGCTCCCAATCGATACTGGCGGGGCCTAGGCCAGGAACGCCGAGCAAGGGCCGTCCCGCAGCGAGGGCGTTGTCCCCCTGCCCGCGTAGCGAGAGCGGGGGGAAGGCGCGCAGCGCCTCAGGGGGGTGTCCCTATTTCAGCAGGCCTTCGGCCTTCATCGCGGCTTGCACTGCGGGGCGGGCACCCACGCGTTCACGGTAGGCCGCCAGGTTGGCCAGGCCGGAGATGTCGAGCTTGGTGGGCTGGGTCCAGTTGGTCACGGTGAACAGGTAGCCGTCGGCCACGGTGAACTGGTCGCCCATCAGGTACTGCTTGCCGGCGAGCTGGCCATCCACCCACTGCAGGCGTTGCAGCAGGCGCTCGCGCACCATGGGCTTGTACTCCTCGGGGGTGGCGGGGTTGAACAGGGGGCTGAAGCCCTTGTGCAGCTCGGTGCCGATGAAGGTCAGCCACTCTTGCAGGCGGTAGCGCGCCAGGGTGCCGTTGGCGGGGGCGAGTTGCTTGTCGGGCACCTGGTCGGCGATGTATTGCACGATGGCCGGGCCTTCGCGCAGGCGCTCGCCGTTGTCCAGCTCCAGCACGGGCACGTAGCCCAGCGCATTGATGGTGTAGTAGTCGGTGCCGTCCTGCAGCTTGTGGCTCTTGGTGCTGGCCAGCACGGGGGTGTAGGCCAAGCCGGCCTCTTGCAAGGCGATGTGGGGGGACAGGGAGCAGGCGCCGGGGGAGTAGTAAAGCTTCATGGATCGGTCCTTGAAAACGGTCGGAAACCGCCGATCCTATGCGCTGTGCCGGATTCTTGCAGGCGCCGGGGCGCAACCCCGGCGCCTGCTGCGTGGTGCAGCGGGGAGGGGTCGCGTCAGCTGTCGTATCCAGGCAGGTCGCGCTGCACCTTGCGCAGCAGCGCGGGCCAGGCAAAGGCGCCGCCCAGGCCGCCGGTCTGCACGCGCATGGCCTGGGCCACGCCGCTCACGATCTGCGGGTTCACCTGCGTCAGTTCGCCGCCGGCCTGCGCGTCGATCTGGATGCGGCAGGTGTTCTCGAAGGTGTACATGGACAGGAAGGCGTCGGCAATGGTCTTGCCCACGGTGAGCAGCCCGTGGTTGCGCAGCATGAGGAAGTTGGCTTCGCCCAGGTCGGCCTGCAGGCGCGGCTTTTCTTCGTCGCGGAAGGCCACGCCTTCGTACTCGTGGTACGCCAGCGAGCCCAGCACAAAGGTGCTTTGCTGGCTGATGGGCAGCACGCCGCCCTTTTGCGCGCTCACGGCCACGCCGGCGCGCGTGTGGGTGTGCAGCACGCAGCCCGCCTCGGGCCGGGCCTCGTGCACGGCGCTGTGGATCACGAACCCGGCAGGGTTCACAGGGAAGGGCGAGTCGTGCAGCTTGTTGCACAACATGTCCACCTTGATCAGGCTCGACGCCGTGATCTCGTCGAACATGAGGCCATAGGGGTTGATCAGGAAGTGGTGCTCGCCAGGGCCTGACACCGACTCGGGCAGCTTGGCGCTGATGTGGGTGAAGACCAGGTCGCTCCAGCCGTACAGCGCGACGAGCCGGTAGCACGCGGCCAGGTCGCAGCGCAGCTGCCATTCTTCAGGGCTGACGCTGCCTTGCAGCGAGGGGATGTTGAGCATGGGTGGTGTCTCCGCTTTTTGTAGAGGTGGGAAACGCCACTGTAGGGCGGTCTTGCCCGAGGGTCTGTCAGGCAGGCTACACCTGACGCACAACGGACGGAATGGTCGCCCCTGTGGTCCAGGAGCAGCCACACTGCAGTCTGACCGCCTGTGCGTTCAGCGTCAGCGCGTCAGTACTGCTGACGCTGCCGAAGTTGCCGCCGCCCGAGCCAGCCCAGTCCCAGCGCCGCCAGAGCCAGCATCCAGGGCTCATTGACAGGAATCCCCGTGGCTAGGGCCGTCACATTGATGTTCAGCGTGATGACCGAGGACAGGCCATTGGCATCTGTGACCTGGATGACCAGCACGTAGCTGCCGGGAGCCGTGGGTGTGCCGACCAGCATGCCGCTGGCGCTGAGCGACATGCCTGGTGGCAGCGTGCCCGAGTTGATGGCAAAGGTGTAGGGACCTGTGCCGCCAGTCACCTGTATCTGTCCGCTGTAGGGAATGTTGACAAGGAGTGCGGGGGGCGGGGTGATGACCAGCGTGCTGGTCACGGCGCCCGTGCCTGTCAGGTCCAGTTCGCGGCCCAGGAAGTCGGACACCGTGATGGTGAAGCTGTAGGCCGCTGCGGTAGTAGGGGTTCCCGTGAGGGCGCCACTGGCCGACAGGCTCAGGCCGACGGGTAGCACACCGGTGCTGACCAGGAACTGGTACGGCGCCACACCATTGCTGCCCACGAAGGTCACGCTATAAGGCACACCCTGCACCGGGACGGGAATGGAGGAGGGCGTGACGTTGATGCTCTGGGCTGCGGCGGTAGCGCTCCACAGCAAGAGGCCTGCGGTCCCTGCTCCTGCCAGGAGTTGTCGGCACCAGGTGGCCGCAGCCCGGGCTGCGCGGGCCATCATTGCGCACCTCCGCGCTTGCGTTGGAGCTGCCGTTCCAGGACTGAGAGGCGTTCCGCCAAGGCCAGGAGTTCCTCATCCTTGGCAGCCAGCTTCTGGTGCAAAGCCTGGACTGTCGCGGCGGCCAGACCCGCGACATCGCTGGGTGCAAGCGTCTGCGGGCTAGCGCCCAGCTGGAAGCGGTGGTGCACGTCTTCGGCCATGGGGCCCAGGTGCAGGCTGGCGTTGAGGTCGCTCAGGTAGCGCCAGGCATACAGCGGCAGCTGCGCCACCTCGCCCAGAATGACATGGACCGGCGCCGCTGTGATGTCGTGCTTGAGCGTGCGGCTGGAGCCCTGGCTGAGCGTACCGGCGATCACCAGGCCGCCGCTCGACTGTACCGACAACGCGTTGCTGCCGCTGCCGCTCGGTGCCAGGCTGACACTGGACGTAGTGGTGTGCTGGGTCCAGTACGCTGTGCCCGTGCCATGCGCCAGGCGCGCTGCGATGGAGCCGTTGTTCTGTAACTCCATCTGCACGCGCGTGGCGGGGGCCGCCGCGCTGTTGTCAATCAGCAAGGTGCCGGTGCCGTCGCTTCGGCGCAGGTTCAGCGACGCCACGGGGCGGGGAGTCCCCAGGCCGACGTTGCCGCTGCCGGCGATGTCAAGGCTGGAGTGCGGTGCCCCAGGCCGGATGCGCAGGGGCAGGCGCGAGCCGCCCGTGACGTCGCGCACGAAGAAATTGGCCTCGTTGCCGGCAATGTCCCAGGTCTGGGCTGTGAAGCCGCTGGTGTTGCTTTGCTCGAGCCGTACCCCTGGGGTATCGGTGGTCAGCATGTGCAGGTCCAGCGCGGGCACGGCCGTTCGGATGCCCACGCGCCCCTGTGGGCTCACGTGAAGACTGTGTGCCGGTGCGCCGGCCATCCAGCGTGCGGGAAGTTTGGCGCCCGTGGCATCCTCGATGGCCATGTAGCTGGCCCCACCACTGGAGGTGTCATTGGCGACCAGGGTCCATCTGTTGTTGGGAAATGGCGTGAGCCGGGTGTCCCAGAAACCGATGCGGGTGTTGTTCTCCTTCAGCCGCAGGGTGTCATCGCCAAAAACCTCGTTGTTGACGCAGTCGAGTCCTGTGCAGACGCTGCCCTGGACGATGTGGTCGTCGGCGACCACTTGGTCCTTGGTGGTCATGCGCGTGCTGGCCCGGATGGCGGCAGGTGCCGTGGTGGTGCTGTCGGCCGCACCGACCTCGCCACGCGGCGGTGCCTGAGGCGGCAGCACGAAAGAGCCACCGGCCACGGTCACGTAGCCGCTGAACTGGGCACCTATGGGGCTGGCTGCGGGCGCTGCTGGAGCTACAGCGGCATCGTCACGCCGCACTGCGTTGGTGGCAGGTGCGAGTGTCAGTTCGTAGACGTAGCGCCCGTCGGGCAGAGGGGTGTCCTGCAGGGAGAACACCAGCGGGCTGCGCAGCACGAAGTCCTGGGGCGTGCCGCCGTCGCGCGCGACGCGCAGCACGGCACGGCCATGGGGCGCGGCGGGTGTCCACTCCAGCCGCTGGGCCAGCAGGCGGACTGTGACAGCGGCGGCGCTGGCGGCGGCCTCCGGTTGTTGTGCCTGCACGTTCTGGCACAGCAGCGACGCTGCGAGTGCCGTGGCCATCATCAGCAGGGCGGCAGTGCGCGGTTTTGGCCGGCTCTGCGAGGGGTTGTGGTGGTGCATGGCTAGCGACCCCTTCAGCGTACGGGCTTGGCGGGGACCGCCATCTGGGCTTCGAGCAGGGAGATGCGGGCCCGGATCGCCGCAATGTCGGCCTCGCGCTCTGTCACCTTGCGAGCCAGTTCCTGCACGGCCCCCAGGGTCACGCCCGCGAGGTCGCCGGGCGCCAGGCTCTTGTCATCCTGGCCGAGCTGGAAGATCTTGCGGAAGTCTTCGGCCATGGGGCCGACGTGGCGTTCCTGTGCGGGGCTCGCGGTGTAGCGCCAGTGGTACAGCGGCAGGCTCAGCACTTTGGCCAGCAGGCTGCTGCCGTTGATGGGCTCGATGCCCGTCTTGAGCGAGCGGCTGGAGCCGGTGCTCAACGTTCCGGTGATGGCCAGGTTGCCGTTGGCCGCCAGCGTGAGCTGGGGGGTACCCGCGCCCTGTGTGGCCAGCGTGAGCGTGGTGCCGGCTGTCATGTCCCAACCGGTGGCCGCTGCCGTGGTGAAGCGCAGCGTGGCCGGGCCGTTGTTGGTCAGGTTCAGCAGGGTGCGCTGTGCGGCTGTGCCGCTGGTTTCCTGGACCAGGACTTGGGCCGTGCCGTCGGTGCGCAACACATGCAGTGCAGCGGCTGGCGACGCAGTGCCCAGGCCGACATTGCCCGATGCCGCGATGTCCAGGCTGCTGGTGGGTGCTCCAGGGCGTATGCGCAGCGGTAGGCGTGAGCCACCTGTGACGTCGCGCACGAAGAAATTGGCCTCGTTGGAAGCGATATCCCAGGTCTGCGCCGTGAAGCCGCCCGCTGAGGACTGCTCCAGGCGGACCCCTGGCGTGTCACCCGTCAGGGCATGTACGTCCAGCACCGGTGTGGCGGTGCGCAAGCCCAGGTCGCCGCCGGAGCTGACGTAGAGGCTGTTGGTGGGGGCCCCGGCACTGACGCTGAAAACCTGGTTGCCAGTGGCCGCATCCTCGATGGCGAGGTAGGAGGCGCCGCCCGAGGCGGCGTCGTTGGCCCGAATGCGCCAGTCGTTGGTGGGGAAGGCGCCGGTGCTGGTGTCCTCAAAATGGATGATGGGGTTGGCGCCCTTGAGCCGCACCGTGTCGAAGCCGAAGGACTCGTTGTTCACGCAGTCGAGCCCGGCGCAGAGGCTGCCCTGCACGATCAGGTCGTCGGCAACAACTTGGTCCTTGGTGGAGAACGTGGCTGCCGCCTTGGTGCGTGGCGCCGGCACGCTGTATTCGGTGCCGCCCACCTGCAACTGACCCTGGGCCACGACAAAGGAGCCTGACACGATGCGCTGGGACAGCGTGGCCTGGGCCAGGGCGGGATCCATGAGCGGAGGCGGGTCCAGGCTCAGTTCATAAAAGTAGCGTCCGTCGGCCAGGCCCGCGCTGCGGGGTTCCAGCACGATGGGCGCGCGCGCGAACGCCAGATCGGTGGTACTGCCGTCGGGGCGCGCCAGCCGCAGCTTGGCCGCACCGTGGGCTGTGTTGGGGGTCCAGGTGATGCGATCGGCCTGGCGGGTGGTGGCGATGGAAGGGGCAGCGCTCTGGGCAGCGCAGGTGGTGGCGATCAGGCTCGCCACCAGGGCCATCGAGGCTCGGTGCAGAAGGTTCATGGCGGTGTTCTCGAAAGCGCGGGCGGAGAAGGGCTACCAGGAGCACCGACACGGTCAGGGTGGCATGTTCGCCGCGTGCTTGCCGTTGGTTACTCGTAGAAACAAATTGAGTCTGAATGACCAGTGCTGATGCGTCAATCGAGAAATGCGCGAGGGTGATTGTTGTTTTTGTGATACATCATGCGGGCGGGTTGGCGGGTGCGTTCTCGCCGAGCGCGCCGCCGCTTTGCCGCCCTGCCGAGCGCGGTCAGGCTGCTCCTGGAATCGGTGCGCGCATGCCCGCGTTCAGCAGGTTCCAGGCGTTGATGATGGCGATGGCAAAGCCCAGGTCGGAAATCTCGGCGTCGGTGAACAGGGCCTTCAGCTTGGCGTACTCGTCATCGCTCGCGTCGCTGTGGGGGGTGGCGGTGATGATCTCTGCCCAGCGAAACGCAGCGCGTTCGCGCTCGCTGAAGAACGGTGCCTCGCGCCAGCCAGCCACAGCGTTGAGGTGGCGCGGATCGGCGCCGTCCTTGACGAGCGCGCTCCAGTGCATGTCCATGCAGTAGGCGCAGCCGTTGATCTGCGAGATGCGCAGGAACACCAGCTCGGCCAGCCGGGTGCCCAGTGGGCCTTTCTTGATGGTTTCAGAGACGTTGACCAGGCCCATGAAGGCCTTGGACGACAGTTGGTGGTAGGGCAGGCGGGCGCTGTGTTGCGACATGGAAAACTCCTGGTGTGAAAGGGTGTTGATAACGGCGGTGAAAGACGGCGCTCGTGTGTAGCCTTGTGGCCTTGCTACCGTATGGCCACACTGCCGTCTTCCATACCCTTCAAGACGCTGCACCGTGCCAGGTTGTGACAGGTGGCCTGCGTTTTTTCTGCCCTGGCGCACTCGCCGGAGCTGCCCGCGTGATGGTCTGCGCAGACGGCGCTATGCCCGTGTCTTTACAGCGGCAGCATGGCCGGGATGCCGGCCAGCTTGTCCGGGTTGCGCACGGCGTAGATGGCCACGATGCGCTCGCCATCGGTCACAAACGCCTGGGCCGACTCGATGCGCCCGTCCACATAGCGCAGCAGGCCCGGCTCGCCGTTGATGAGCGCCATGCGATACACCACCTGCGTGCCCAGGCGCCGGAACACCGCCCAGTACAGGTTGGTGATGCGAAACGGCCCCACCAGCGGCTTGGGAAACGAGGGCACGATGCCACCGCCATCGCCGATGAGCTGGGCGTCTTCGCTCAGCAGCGCCTCGATGGCGTGGCGGTCCCCGCTCTGGGCGGCATTCATGAAGCGTTGCAGCAGCTGGTGGTGCACCGCCTGCGGCACCTCAAAGCGGGTGCGCGCCTGCTGCACGCGCTCGCTGGCGCGGTGCACCATCTGGCGGCAGCTGGCCTCGGTCTTGCCCAGCTGGGCGGCGATCTCGGGGTAGTCGTAGTCGAACACCTGGCGCAGCAAAAAGGCCGCGCGCTCCTCGGGCCCCAGCCGCTCCAGCACATACATGAACGCCACCGACAGCTCGCCCGCCAGTTCCGCCGCCGATTCGGGCGTGTAGGTGTCCAGCTCCACCAGCGGCTCGGGCAGCCACCAGCCCACATAGGCCTCGCGCTCGGCCTTGGCCGCCCGCAGCCGGTCGATGGACAGCCGCGTGACGATGGTCACCAGCCAGGCCTCGGCCGACTGCAGAGTGCTGGCGTCGGTGCGGCTCCAGCGCAGCCAGGCGTCCTGCAGCACATCCTCGGCATCGGCCCGCACGCCCAGCATGCGGTAGGCAATGCCAAAGAGGCGAGGGCGCAGGGTGGTGAAGGGGTCGGTGGTGGTGGTCATGGCAATGGCGGCGGTGGAGTGCTTTCAGTGAAGCACAGACGGCGCACACCTGCAGTTTGTGACAGCCTGGCTTGGAACTATCGTTTTTATAGCTGCTAGTGCATGTGGCACTAGCGCTTGAGTTCACTTTGGGGCTTGAAACGCCTGCAGTGTCCCTCCGTGGCCCCGCGAAACAGACTACGGGCGCGCGGCCGGCTGCGTGAGCGATTCCAGCCGGGACAGGTAGTGCATGGCGTGTGCCTGGCTGCTGCCGCACATCTCGGCAGAGGGCGTCAGCCCCGCGCACACCGCTGGGCGTTCGGGTTGGCCAAAGATGCGGCAGCGCGCATCGTCCGCCAGCTGAATGCACCGCACCCCGGCCGGCTTGCCCAGTGGCATGCCGGGGATGGGCGAGCTGATGGAGGGGGCGGTGCAGCAGGCGCCGCAACCGGGGCGGCAGTCCACGGGCGCGCCGCCTTATTGGCCGCCAGCGGGCTGCAGGCGGCTGGCGCCCCACAGCACCTGGTCCACCACGGCACGCACGCGGTCGCGGTGGGCTGGCTGGACGAGGGCGCCGCTGTCGTCAAACGCGCTGCCTGCCGAGCCCAGGGCAAATGCCTTGGGCGCCAGCCAGCATTCGGCATTGATCAGCAGGGGTGCCAGGTGGCTTTGCGAGCGCAGGCCACCCAGGGCGCCTGGCGAGGCACTCAGCATGCCCACGACCTTGCCGCGAAAACTCTTGCCACCGTCCTGCCAGTCGGGGTTGCCCTTGACGGGGCTGGAGGCCCAGTCGATGGTGTTCTTGAGCAGGGCGGTGTAGCTGCCGTTGTACTCGGGCGAGCAGATGATCCAGGCCGGGTGCTGCCAGAGGATTTCCTTCAGCCGGATCACGTCGGCAGGCGTGCCCTGGGCTTCGAGGTCGGCGTTGTACAGCGGGATGTTGAAGTCCGACAGCTCCATCAGCGTGACGCTGGCCCCTGCATCGCGCGCGATGGCAGCGGTGGCGTGGGCCAGTTTGCGGTTGAAGGATTGCTGGCGGGTGCTGCCCGCGAAGATGAGAAGTTGGGTAGTCATGCGGGCCATTGGAGCACAAAGCCGCGGCAGGAATACTGCAAGCTGCCGCCCTCCGGCGTGTGGGGGCGGGCGTTTGTTTCACGTGAAACACCTGCCCAAGGCCGCAGGCGCTGGTAGCGCTGCGGATGGGTGGCGCTACCGCTGTCACCAGGGCTTTGCACAAAAAGCATGCAAAGGTGGGAAAATCGTGGGTTTCCCCTTGCACCCTTGCCGCCCCGATGGGCTGGTGAATGATGCATCCCGCCGCAGTGCGCCCCCCCCCCGTTGGGCCGTCGCAGGCTGGCGGGCGGTTTTGAATGTCGGGCCCCCCGGGCCCCGGAGCACCCCCCATGTTGTACCCCCAGGAATTTGATGTGATCGTTGTCGGCGGTGGCCATGCAGGCACCGAGGCCGCGCTGGCCGCTGCCCGTATGGGCAGCAAAACGCTGCTGCTGACCCACAACATCGAGACCTTGGGGCAGATGAGCTGCAACCCGAGCATTGGGGGCATCGGCAAGGGCCACCTGGTGAAAGAGGTGGATGCGCTGGGCGGGGCCATGGCGCTGGCCACGGACGAGGGTGGCATCCAGTTCCGCATCCTCAATAGCTCCAAGGGCCCGGCCGTGCGGGCCACGCGCGCCCAGGCCGATCGCATTCTGTACAAGGCCGCCATCCGCCGCATGCTGGAGAACCAGCCCAACCTGTGGCTGTTCCAGCAGGCGGTGGACGACCTGATGGTGGAAGGCGACCGCGTGGTGGGCGCCGTGACGCAGGTGGGCATCCGCTTCCGCAGCCGCACCGTGGTGCTCACGGCGGGCACCTTTCTGGACGGAAAGATCCATGTGGGCCTGAACAACTACGCGGCTGGCCGGGCAGGGGACCCGCCGGCGGTGTCGCTGTCGGCGCGCCTCAAGGAGCTGAAGCTGCCGCAAGGGCGCCTCAAAACCGGCACGCCGCCCCGCATCGACGGGCGCAGCATCGACTTCTCGAAGTGCACCGAACAACCCGGCGACGGCATGCCCGGCGGCGTGAACGAGGGCACGGTGCCTGTGTTCAGCTTCATGGGCAATGCACAAATGCACCCCCAGCAGGTGCCCTGCTGGATCACCCACACCAACGAGCGCACGCACGAGATCATCCGCAGCGGCTTCGACCGCAGCCCCATGTTCACCGGCAAGATTGAGGGCGTGGGCCCGCGCTACTGCCCCAGCGTGGAAGACAAGATCAACCGCTTTGCCGACAAGGACAGCCACCAGATCTTTCTGGAGCCCGAAGGCCTGACCACGCACGAGTTCTACCCCAACGGCATCAGCACCAGCCTGCCGTTCGACATCCAGTACGACCTGGTACGCAGCATGCCGGGGCTGGAGAACGCGCACATCCTGCGCCCCGGCTACGCCATCGAATACGACTACTTCGACCCGCGCTCGCTCAAGAGCAGTTTCGAGACACGCCAGATCCAGGGCCTGTTCTTCGCCGGGCAGATCAACGGCACCACCGGTTATGAAGAGGCGGCGGCCCAGGGGCTGTTCGCAGGCATCAACGCCGCGCTGCAGTGCCGGGGTGACGCGCCCTGGCTGCCTGGCCGCGACGAGGCCTACCTGGGCGTGCTGGTGGACGACCTGATCACCAAGGGCGTGACCGAGCCCTACCGCATGTTCACCAGCCGGGCCGAGTTCCGCCTGCAGCTGCGCGAGGACAATGCGGACATGCGCCTGATGGAAGTGGGGCGCCAGATGGGCCTGGTGGACGATGCGCGCTGGGATGCCTTCAGCCGCAAGCGCGATGCGGTTTCACGTGAAACAGAGCGCTTGAAGGCCACCTGGGTGAACCCGCGCAATCTGCCTGCCGCCGAATCGGAGCGGGTGCTGGGCAAGAGCATCGAGCACGAATACAACCTGTTCGAACTGCTGCGCCGCCCCGATGTGAGCTACGCCAACCTGGTGTCGATGGACGGCGGTAAGTACGTATCGGCCGATGTTTCACGTGAAACCCTGGGTGACCTGAGCGACCCTGTGCTGGAGCAGGTGGAGATTGCCGCCAAGTATGCAGGCTACATCGACCGCCAGAAGGGTGAGGTGGAGCGCGCTGCGCACTTCGAGAAGCTGCGCCTGCCGCCCGATCTGGACTACATGCAGGTCACCGCACTGAGCATCGAGGCGCGTCAGGTGCTCACCCGCCACCGGCCCGAGACCCTGGGCCATGCCTCGCGCATCACGGGCATTACGCCTGCGTCGATCTCGCTGCTGATGGTCCATTTGAAGAAGGGTGGGTTCAAGGAGTTCGCCGTGGCACCCGCCATGCCATCCAAGGCAGAAGGCGAAGTGGCGGCATGACGATGGCGGTGAACAGCAACCACGACAGCCTGCGCCAACAATTGCAAGCCGGGGTCGACGCCCTGGCGCTGGGCCTGAGCGATGCGCAGGTTTCCCTGCTGATGGACTTCCTGGCGCTGCTGCAGAAGTGGAACAAGGTCTACAACCTGACCGCCGTGCGTGACCCGCAGGAGATGATGACGCACCACCTGCTGGACAGCCTGGCCGCCGTGGCGCCGTTGCGGCGGCATGTGGCGGGCCTGCAGCAGGGTGGGGTGGCGGCGGTGAAGCTGCTGGATGTCGGGTCGGGCGGTGGGCTGCCCGGTGTGGTGTTTGCCATCTGCTGCCCGGATGTGGACGTGAGCTGCGTGGACACCGTGGGCAAGAAGGCAGCCTTCATCCAGCAGGCGGCGGTGGCGCTCAAGCTGCGCAACCTGCATGGTGTGCACGCACGGGTCGAGACGCTGAGCACGCCGTTCGATGTCATCAGCTGCCGCGCGTTTGCCTCGTTGCCAGACTTTGTGACCTGGTCGCGCAGCGCACTGGCCGCGCCCCATGGCGTATGGCTGGCCATGAAGGGCAAACATCCCCATGAGGAAATCGCTGCGCTGCCTGGGGATGTGGCAGTGTTTCACGTGGAACAGCTC
Organism: Acidovorax delafieldii; assembly: GCF_007993815.1. Classification (GTDB taxonomy): domain Bacteria; phylum Pseudomonadota; class Gammaproteobacteria; order Burkholderiales; family Burkholderiaceae_C; genus Acidovorax; species Acidovorax delafieldii. The sequence goes on along the minus strand of NZ_VJWE01000011.1, from coordinate 992,699 downwards.
ACGGTGCCGGGTCTGGACGCGGAGCGCTGCATCATTTGGATGAAGCCCGCCTGATGGCTCTGTCCTCAGTGCGCCGACTTTTCGACGGGTGGGGCAGGGGGCTCGCGTAAACTCGGCTCCTCACCCGGGTGCATCTTTCGGTCGCACCCTACCCGCGCACCAGGAGAAACCATGTTCGGCATCGCAGACTACGGCGCCTTTGTCGCCGCCATCGTGTTGTTCCTGCTCATTCCGGGCCCTGGCAATCTGGCGCTCATCACCTCCACCAGCAAGGGCGGTATTCGCGGCGGCATGGCGGCCACCATGGGCGTGATTGCGGGCGACCAGGTGCTGATGTGGGCGGCAGTGGCCGGTGTGGCTGCGTTGCTTGCCACCTACCCCACGGCCTTCCACGCGGTGCAGTGGCTGGGGGCCGCCTATCTGGCGTGGCTGGGTTTCAAGATGGTCACGGCCAAGCCGGGCGCCCAGCCCATCCTGAACATCGAGCCACGCCACTATTTCAAGCAGGCCGGGCTCATCACCTTGCTCAACCCCAAGGCCATCGTTTTCTACATGGCGTTCTTTCCGCTGTTCGTCGATCCTGCGCGCCACCAGGGCATGCTGACCTTTGGCGTGATGGCGGCCACGGTGGCCGCGTTGACGTTTCTCTATGGCCTGACTGCCGTGCTGCTCACGCACCACCTGGCCGAGCGCATGCGCGCCAACCCGCGCATCGGCCGCGTGCTAGAGAAAGTGGCAGGCGTCTTCCTGATCGGCTTTGGCATCAAGCTGGCCATCTCCAAATAACACCACACGAACTGCAGCACCCACATGGCCAAGATCTTTTGCGTTGCCAATCAAAAGGGTGGGGTGGGCAAGACCACCACCACCGTCAACCTCGCCGCCGGCCTGGCCAAGATCGGCCAGCGCGTGCTGATGGTGGACCTGGACCCGCAGGGCAACGCCACCATGGGCTCGGGCGTGGACAAGCGCAGCCTCGACCTCACGGTGTACGACGTGCTGCTCGAATCCGCCTCCGTCAAAGAGGCGGCCGTGCTGTCGGACAAATGTGGCTACTGGGTGCTGGGCGCCAACCGCGAACTGGCCGGGGCCGAGGTGGAACTGGTGGCGCTGGAGCACCGCGAAAAGCGCCTCAAATCTGCGCTGGCCGAGGCCGATGGTGACTATGACTTCGTGCTGATCGACTGCCCTCCGTCGCTGTCGATGCTCACCCTCAACGGCCTGTGCAGTGCCCACGGCGTGATCGTGCCCATGCAGTGCGAATACTTCGCGCTGGAAGGCCTGACCGACCTGGTCAACACCATCAAGCAGGTGCACGCCAACCTCAATGCCGACCTGCAGATCATCGGCCTGCTGCGCGTGATGTTCGACCCGCGCATCACGCTGCAGCAGCAGGTGAGCGACCAGCTCAAGGGCCACTTTGGCGACAAGGTGTTCAACAGCGTGATTCCGCGCAACGTGCGCCTGGCCGAGGCGCCCAGCTATGGCCTGCCCGGTGTGGTGTTTGACCCGGCCGCCAAGGGCAGCCAGGCCTTTGTGGAGTTTGCGCAGGAGATGGTCGAGCGTGTGCAAACCATGCCTCCTGCAGCCTCTTCCATGGCCAAAATGGCCGCAGGCGCTTGAAGATTATGCGGTGGCAGCTATTAATTTGATAGTAATGAAGGCCTCCAACATCCTGCTGCTGCCTGGCTGGCAGAACTCTGGCCCCGACCACTGGCAAAGCCGCTGGGAGGCCGCGCACGGCTACCAGCGCGTGGAGCAGCACGACTGGATGCGCCCGCTGCGCGGCGACTGGTCTGCGCGCCTGGAAGAAACCGTGGCCGATGTGGATGGCCCCGTGGTGCTGGCGGCGCACAGCCTCGGTTGCATCCTCACCGCCTGGTGGGCGGCGCACACCCGCCACGCGGCCAAGGTACGCGGCGCGCTGCTGGTGGCGCCGGGCGATGTGGAGCGGCCCGACCTGGCTGCGCAGATCCACGGCTGGGCGCCCATTGCGCGCCAGCCGCTGCCGTTTCCGGCCGTGCTGGTGGGCAGCCGCAACGACCCGTACTGCAGCTTCGAGCGCGCCGAAGGTCTGGCCCAGGCCTGGGGTGCGCGGTGTGTGGACTATGGCGAGCGCGGGCATATCAATGCCGAATCCGGGCTGGGCGACTGGGATGAGGGGCGCGGCTGGCTGATGCAGCTCGCCACCCCGGCATGAACCGCTGGGCCTTTTGGCGCAAGCGCCCGGATACGGCGGGTGCTGCACAGAGCCAATTACCCACGATGGTGCAGCGTCCTGCGGCGCTCTACTGGCCGCTCGATGCGCTGCAAGTGGTGTTGGCCTGGCTGCTGCCCAGCGGGGCGGTGGTGGTGGGCGCGCTGGGGCAGTTCATGCTGGCCCTGGTGCTGCTGGCCATCGGGTTCGGTGTGTGGCTGCGCCTGTGGCGCAGTCGCAAGCGGCGCCGCGTGGCGAGCCGCTCTGCGCGTTGATGTTTTGAACCCTTGTTGCCGACCCATGACCAAGATCAGCCTGCCCGCCATTGCCGACCAACTGCCCCGCGCCTGGAACTCCACGGTGGTGGGCCAGGCTGCGGGCGCCAACGTCAAGGTGCTGCGCATGGACGACGCGGCCTACCCCGATGAATCGCACGACTTTGACGAAGCCCTGCTGGTGCTGGACGGCTGCATGCGTCTCGCCCTGCAAGGGCAGGTCACCGAGGTGAACGCGGGCGAGGTGTTCATCGTGCCCGCTGGCGTGCCCCACGCCGTGGCGCCCGGCAGCCACGGCACGCTGGTCATCATCGACCGCTGATTCTTTCCCCCTTTCCCTTTTTCCTTTCGCGAGACGCATTTCATGGTCACCAAAAAACCCAAGGGCCTCGGCCGAGGCCTGGAAGCCCTGCTGGGCCCCAAGGTCGAAGACAAAGTGGAGCAGGCCCAGGCCGCCGACGCGGGCCTGCCCAGCAGCCTGCCGCTCTCCGAGCTGGTGCCGGGTGTGTACCAGCCGCGCACGCGCATGGACGAGGGCGCGCTGTACGAGCTGGCCGAGTCCATCAAGGTCCAGGGCGTCATGCAGCCTATCCTGGTGCGGCGCCTCGCGGGGGGTGAACACGCAGGTAAGTACGAAATCATTGCGGGCGAGCGGCGTTTTCGGGCCTCCCGCCTGGCGGGCCTGGCCGAGGTGCCGGTGCTGGTGCGCGATGTGCCGGACGAGTCGGCCGCCGCCATGGCGCTCATCGAAAACATTCAGCGCGAAGACCTCAACCCGCTGGAAGAAGCCCAGGGCCTGCAGCGCCTGGTCAAGGAGTTTGGCCTGACGCATGAGCTGGCAGCCCAGGCCGTGGGCCGCTCGCGCAGCGCCGCCAGCAACCTGCTGCGCCTGTTGAATCTGGCCGAGCCCGTGCAGACCATGCTGATGGCGGGCGACATCGACATGGGCCATGCGCGTGCACTGCTGTCGCTGGATCGCGCCGCGCAGATCACGGCGGGTAACCAGATCGCGGCCAAGAAGCTATCGGTGCGCGAGGCCGAGGCCCTGGTCAAAAAGATCGGCGCCGAGTTCAGCCTGGTGCCGCAAAAGCCCCAGAAGGAAAAGTCGCGCGACCTCAAGCGCGTGGAAGAAGAACTGTCGGACCTGCTCATGGCCGAGGTCGAAGTGCGCGTCAAGAAACGCGTCAAGCGCAACGGCCGGGTGGAGGACATGGGCGAGCTGGCGATCCAGTTCGGGTCGCTGGAGGCTTTGAACGGCCTGATCGACCGCCTGCGCGGCTGACCCTCTCATCGCTCCGGGGTGCGGGGTTGTTGCCGCGCAAGATGGCGTGAAATAGCGCACACAAACGGTTTCCACAAGTAACTTGCAGGGGCAAAATGCGTCCTTGCGGGGCCTACACTGCGCTGCGTTCAACACACCCGGGTTGACCGCAAGGCCTCTTCACAGGGCGGCGACGACGCTGCTTTGCGGCCCATGATGGTTTGCCGGGTGATCCATGTATCTCCTGGAGCAGACCTGATGACAACCCCTTTGCGCTACCTGACCCCCGCCTGCCTGGCCGCTGGCCTGTGCATTGCCAGCCTGGGCGCCCAGGCCCAAAACACCAAGGCTCCCAAGGTGCAGCTGTGGATGGACCTGTCCACCGGCACCATGGCCGGCATGCCCGAGATGGACAGCCTGCCCGGTGGTGGCGGCATGCTCAGCGGCCTCATGGGGGGCATGGGCGGCGGCGCTGCGCCGGGCATGGGGGGCGGCAGCAACACGTCGTATGGCAACGCCCGCGCCATGTCCATCATGCCGCCGCGCGTCATCGATATCGCCTTGCACAACAGCCTGCGCCCCGGCGTTGAGGCCAGCCAGTCCATCCCGCCCGGCATGCGCATGGGCGAGTCCCTGCCGCTGATCCCGCCGCGTGCCCAGCCCACCCAGACCGAGCCGGGCGAAGTGCCGCGTGAGTACCAGCAACAGCAGCTCAAGGGCCGCATCCTGCTGTACTGGGGCTGCGGTAGCGCGGTGCGTGCGGGCCAGCCCCGCGTGATCGATCTGGCACGTGCCAAGCCCTCCGACTACGCCCAGGCCTTCGCGGGCCGTGCCGTGCCGGACCGGGGCCCGCGCGTGGGCCCGGTCTATGCGCTGTACCCCAACGAACGCAACCAGGTCAGCCTGTCGCGGGACAGCTCGGTGGTGGGCGAGCACCAGGTGCGTGGCGATGGCGTGCCTGCCTCCATGAAATTTACCCTGGGCGCGGCGCAGGACCTGATGCCCGCCATCGACCTGCGCACCACCGGCAAGCCGCAGGACAGCATGGGCACCAGCTGGCAGCCCGTGCGCAATGCGCGTGCCTACTACCTGCATGCCATGTCACAGAGCGGGGACGATCTCATCATGTGGTCCAGCGCCGAGACGCCGGACACCGGCATGGGCCTGTTCGACTACCTCTCGCCCGCCACCATCGACCGCTGGCTCAAGGAGCGCGTGCTGCTGCAGCCCGAGACCACCCAATGCGCCATCCCGCAGGGCATCTTTGCGGGTGGCGGGCGCGATGCCACGCCCATGTTACGCATGATGGCCTACGGTGGCGAGAGCCACATCGTGTACCCACCCCGCCCGGCCGACCCCAAGGCTGCGTGGGAGCCTGAATGGTCGGTGCGTGTGCGGGTGAAGTCACACACCATGGCCATGCTGGGTGAAGAGATGCAGGGGCGCCGTGGTGGCATGGGCACGGCACCCGGCGCACCGTCGGGCGGCACAGGCGCTTACTCCAGCGGCATGGGCGGTGCACCCGCAGGCCAGCCACCTGCGGGCGACGGCGGCACGGACGCGGGCAACGTGGTCAACCCCGTCAATCTGCTGCGCGGCATTTTTGGCCGCTGAGAACGGAACCATGCTGGCCCTGCGCATGCCCTGGCCCCTGCCTGCACTGGCGGCGTGGGCGTGCGCGTGGCTAATTTTTGTAGCGCTGCAGCGGGCGGTTCCGCCGGTGGCCGCGTTGCTGGTGGCCTGCCTGCTGGGCACGGCTGCCAGTGTGCTGGGCGACAGCTGGTGGCGGCGCGGGCTGATTGCCGCCGGGTTTCCTTTGTCACTGGCGCTGCTGGGGGCGGCCAGCCTGCCCACGTGGGCGTGGCTGGTGCCGCTGTCGTTGTTGTTGCTGGTCTATCCGCTCAATGCGTGGCGCGATGCGCCCCTGTTCCCCACTCCGCGCCACGCGTTGCAGTCTCTGGCCGTGCAGGCGCCGCTGCCTTTGGGCGCGCGGGTGCTCGACGCAGGCTGTGGCCTGGGCGATGGCCTCAAGGCCCTGCGCCATGCCTACCCTGCCGCCCAGCTCGACGGGCTGGAGTGGAGCTGGCCGCTGCGCCTGCTGTGCGCCCTGCGCTGCCCCTGGGCGCGGGTGCAGCGTGCCGACATGTGGAAGGCCGACTGGAGCGCCTACCAGATGGTGTACCTGTTCCAACGGCCCGAGAGCATGGCCCGCGCGGCCGCCAAGGCCCAGGCTGAGCTGGCGCCTGGCGCGTGGCTGGTGAGCCTGGAGTTTGCGGTGCCGGGCTGGCTGCCCAGCGCCCAGCTGCGTGCGCCCGGCGGGCGGGTGGTGTGGCTGTACCGCATGCCGCGCCAGCAGCAGGAGGGATGACATGCACACCATGCTCCACTGTGCCGGTCCCTGTGTCCGTCTGCGTCACCGGCCCCACACGGTTACAGAAAAGATACAAGCTTTTGCTACATTGCGCGGCTGGCTACAACCCCATACACAACAACCAAGAAACTCACAGCCAGAGGGGGCCGCACACAGCACGTATCCGCGCCGGGAGGGGGCGCACGGGCTGCCAGCACCCGCCTTGACCGGACTTCCACCACGCACGCCGTATTCACAGCACCCTCCCTCTGGCGGGGCTGTTGCACGGCTGCGCGTGGTAAGCGCGGGGTGTTTCTGGTGAGCAACCGACCGATCTGCAAGGAGCATCCATGACCGCCCACCCACCCCGTTTCCGTCCGCGCCTGCTATGGGCCCTGGCACTGAGCGCGGCCCTCACCGGCTGCGCCACCATGCAGAGCCATGACAAGCTGGCCACCGACATGCAAACCGCCGGGCGCAGTGGCGGCATCCCCGCCGCGCTGGCCAGCCTGGAGAGCACGGCCAAGACTGAAGAAGAAAAAACGGCGCTGCTCTACAACATGGAACGCGGCGAACTGCTGCGCATGGACCGCCGCTACCCCGACAGCACCAACGCCTTCCTGCTGGCTGACAACAAGGTCAAGGAATGGGAAGAAACCGCCAAGACCAACCCCTCCAAGCTGATGGGCACCGTGGGCGCCGCCCTGGTGAGCGAGCGCCTGAAGGTCTATGAAGGCCAGGATTACGAAAAGGTATGGCTGACCACGCGCCTGGCGCTCAACCGCATGGCCGTGGGTGATTTTGAAAACGCCCGCGTGGACATCAAGCGCACCCACGAGCGCGAAGCCATCATTGCCGAATTCCGCGCCAAGGAAACGCTGGCCGCTGAAGAGGAAGCCAAGTCCAAGGGCGCCACATCGGGTGGCAAGGAGCTGAATGGCTACCCCGTCGAGACCCTCAACGACCCCGAGGTGCTGGCGCTCAAGAACGGCTACTCCAACGCGCTGAGCCACTACCTGGCCGGCTTCCTGTACGAAATGCTCAACGAGCCCGGCCTGGCCGCGCCCGGCTACCGCAAGGCCATCGAGCTCAAGCCCGACACCCCCGTGCTGGAGGAAGGCCTGCGCGGCCTGGACAACCGCACCGGCTTCACTTGGAAGCGCCGCCAGCGCATGACCGATGTGCTCTTCATCGTCGAGGCCGGTGACGCGCCTGCACGCAAGCCCAAGGCCTTCACCATCCCCGTTCCCACCGGCCGTGGCCTGGTCACCGCCAGCATTTCGTACCCCGTGATCGAGCCTTCCAAGGATGCGCCCCTGACGGTGGTGTCGGCCGCTGGTACCGACCTCAAGCTCGAAAAAGTGGTGGACGTGAACGTGATGGCCCGCCGTGCCCTCAAGGACGAAATGCCGGGCATGGTGCTGCGTGGCTTCACCCGCGCCGTGGCCAAGGGCGTGCTGCAGAACGAGCTGCAAAAGCGTGGCGGTCTGATCGGCGGCATCATCGGTGCCGCTGCCTCGGTAGCCACCGAGCAGGCCGACGACCGCCTGTGGCGCATGCTGCCCGGCCGCGTGTATGTGGCCCGTGGCTACTTGCCTCCTGGCGAGCACACCGTCACCATCAATGGCCGCCAGTTGCCACAGCCGATCAAGATCGACGGCCAGTATGCTCTGGTGCCCCTGCGCATGTATGACAACAGCGTGCTGATCGGCGACGTGGCCATGCTGGGCCAGCTGCCCACGGTGGCGGCCGCACCCCAGCCGGCTCCCGCCGCAGCAGCGGCACCCGCGGCCCCGGTGCGCACCACCAACAACAACCGCGCCCGCACCGTGCCCTCGTCCACCGTCAAGCCCACGGCCGCCCAGCCTGCAGCGGCTGCCAAGAACTGACCCCTGTTTCTGACCCCATTCAAGGAGCCTCTGGCATGAGAACCCGTTTTGTCCCCGCCGCGATCCCTGCAGTGCTGTGCGCGGCCCTGATGACCCTGGCTGGCAACGCCAGCGCCCAGTTGCATGACCCCGCCACGCCGCTGGCCGTGGCGGCCAAGGTGGCGCTGCGAGGCGAGGCCAACAGCATCGCCGTGCGCGAGATGCGCATCGTGCGCAAGAACGACATCCTGGTGGTGCAGGCCGACATGGCCAACATGGGCCGCACCGACCGCACCGTGTTCTACCGCTTCAAGTGGCTGGACAACGTGGGCAACCAGGTGGGCGATGGCGAGTCCTGGAAGCAGATGAGCGTGCTGGGCTTGGGCCAGCAGACTGTCAAGAGCGTGGCGCCTACCTCTGCGGCTGTCGATCTGCGCCTGGAAATGAATGTGGAGCCGCGCTGATCGCGCCGCACCAATCCCTGTTTGAGTGAGGAGTAAACCAACATGAACACCAAGAACCGCATCCAGCGCAGCGCGCTGATCCTGGCCTTTGCGGCCAGCACCCTGGCCCTGTCGGCCTGCCAGAACCTGTCGTCCCCCACCGTGCGTTTTGACCGCCAGGTCAACTACGGCGACGCCAAGGCCGTCGAGCTGGTGACCAACGAGTTCGGTTCCACCGACCTGCAGATGATTGCCGAGAAGATGACCGGCGGTTTGCTCGAAACCGGCATCTTCCAGGGCCGCCCCACGGTGACGATCTCCACCGTGAAGAACAAGACCAGCGAGTACATCGACACCACCAACGTGATGAACTCCATCCAGACCGCGCTGGTCAAGTCCGGCAAGGTGCGTTTTGTGCGCTCCATCAACGAGATGCAGGCCGGTGTGGACGAGCTGCAGCGCCAGAACCAGAGCGGCCTGTACAAGCAGGGCACCACCGCCAAGGTCGGTCAGATGACCGCCGCCAAGTACAGCATGGAAGGCGAGCTGACCAGCATCGTCAAGCAGAACAACAGCACCAAGGACGTGTACTACAAGTTCACGCTGAAGCTGTTTGATGTGCAGGAAGGCACGATCGAGTGGCAGGACGAGAAAGAAATCAGAAAGACCAGCAAGCGCTGATCTGCCCCAAGGAGCACACCATGCAACGCAGAATCACCCTCCACACGGCCCTGGCCGTGATCGCGGCCACCACGCTGGCCTGGGGCACGGGCGCGCAGGCGCAGCAGCCCGGCGCCGCGCCCAAGATCGCCGTGACCGACCTGGCCTATGCCCAGCGCGTGTCCGAATACTTCCTGGCCGGCACCTACCAGCGCAGCAGCCAGATGAGCGCCCAGGGCAGCCAGGGCGGCAGCCACAGCCATGGCATGTACGGCGGCGGGGGCTCGTACTCCGGCCAGCAGTCCATGCAGGCGTCCGAGCAGGCCAGCGGCACCTATGTGGCCGGGCGCTACAGCTACATCGAGCAGCGCGAGCTGGGCGGCTATACCAACGACATCAAGGGCGCCATCCTGCAGGGCACGTACTTCCGCCTGGTGCAGGGCAAGGGCTTTGACGCTGGCAAGCCCCAGCCCAGCAAGGCCGAGCAGGTGCTCAACCAGGTGCAGGGCGGCAAGATGGCCACGCCCCAGGCACAGCCCCAGGTCAATGACGTGATCACCCGGATCAAGAAGGGCGAGTTCAACGGCGCCGACTACGTGCTGTTCGGCGTGGTGTCCAGCATCGAGTTCACCGACGCGCTCTCGCCCCTGCAGGGCACCACCAGCGCCACGCGCCAGTACGGCCTGCAGCTGCTGGCCGACTTCTCGCTCATCAACACCAAGACCTACGAGATCAAGGCCGCGTTCTCCGCCCAGGGCGAAGGCAACGACACCAAGATCCTGTCGATCCGCGGCGACATTGCGCCCCCCAACCGGGCCAAGGTGATGCGCGAAACCTCGCTGTCGCTGGCGCAGGACGTGTACCAGCAGCTCGCGGTGCAACTGGGCTACACCGACGCCAACCTGGCGCGCGGTGTGCGCCCACCGGTGGTGTACCAGCAAGGCGGCCAGCCCATGCCCGTGCCGCAACCGCAGCAGCCCGAGCAGGTGCTGATCCTCAAGTAGCCGAGATTTTTGACAACCTCTTGAGGATGACGCACTGCTTGGCCCCTGCGCCGCACATTGCTGCGGCAAACAGGGCGCCTCGGTCCGCCCAGGCCAGCCATGTGCTGGCTTTTTTTATGCCTGTGCTGATGGGTATGGCGGGTGTGCTGGCCGGGTGCACGCAACCGCCCCAGACCTTCTATGCGGCTGCGGCCTCTGAATCGCTGGCCCAGGTGTATGGCAACGATCCGTCAGGTGCTGTAGCAGCGCGAACCGTAGCGCCGGACCCGGATGCCATGTCGCCCTCCACTTTCACTTCCCGGCCTCTGCCGGGTGCACAAGGGGCCATGCTGCAGGCACTGCAACGCAACGGGCGCACGCCGCCGCTGCGCTACCGGGTGATCGTGATCCCGGGCTCCGGCTGTGCAGGCATGGGGCCCATTGCGGAGCGCTACTTTGCGGGATTGCTGCATGCCCAGGTGCTGGTGCTGCACAAGCCCGGCGTAGACCCTCAGACCCGCACGGCATCTGCAGACTGCGGGCCCGACTTTGTGCAGCAAGACCGGTTGTCGGCGTGGGTTGCGCACGCCCGCGTCGCGCTGCAGGCCGATGCCCTGCAGCGCGAACGCGATGGTGCCCCGGCGCTGCCGCAATTGCTGGTGGGCATTTCGGAAGGTGCGGAGCTGTTGACGGCCCTGGCGCCCGAGGTGCCGGGGCTCGCTGGCCTGGTGGTGCTGGCTTCCAGCGGCCTGGACCCGCAGGAAGCGGGCGCGCTGCAGGCGCAACGCCTGGGTGCCCAGGCCGATTGGGACGCGCTGGGACGTTTTCAGCGGGGGCGCATGCCCGACAGCACCGTGCTGCAAGGCCGCAGCCTGGGCTACTGGCGTGACCTGTGGAACTGGCCACTGGCCCTGCCGCTGGTGCAAAGTCCCTGGCCGCTCCTGCAGGTGTGGGGCGGGGACGATGCCCTGGTGCCGCAGGTGGCGTACGAACGCTTTGCGGTGCTGGCATCCGCCCGTACTGAGCCCTATTGTGCGCGGCGCATCGACGGCGCCGACCATGGACTGCAACGCCGCCATGCCAGCGAGGGCACAGAGGATGGTGTGCAGCAGGTGTGGGCCTGGACGGAGCAGTGGGCGCGGGCCCCCACAGCAGGTCTGTGTGCTTCGCTGCTCGGCGCCCAGGGCGTCATCAAGCCTGCGCAGTGACGCCTGCCTCGCCCGGCCAGGTCACCTACCCTGAACGGGCCTGAGACTCTGTCGGCGGTTGCTCAAGGCACGGCGTAGATTTGCCCAAACGTTCCGCGCTCCAGCATCTCGCTGGGTGAGGTGCCATAGCCCGCAAATACCTGCGTGCCGCGTAAGCCCGACACATCGGCAGCTGCCAGGATGGGCACCATGTGGCTGCCCAGCGTGGCGGGGCTGGCTGCGGGCAGGTTCCCGTCCGCTACAGGCACCCAGCCTCCGGGCGACAGCGCAAACAGTCCCGCGCCTGGCACCAGGGCTGCCACGTACAGGCCTCCGGCGCGCCCGGCGTCGGGTGCCGAAACCTGGATCGCCGCCCACAGGTTCAGCTGCTGCAGTGGACCCGATGTGGAGGCTGAAAACACAGGGGTGGCACTGGTGTACGGTACCCGCGCACTGTCGCTGTCAAAGCCGGGTTGGGCCATGACCGGACTGAGGTCCACCGCCTCGAAAGCCGTGTGCGGCACGGACTGGACCTGCGAGATGGTGGCATCGCTCCACAGGCGGCTGGGGTCGCCGGTGATGTACATGTCCGAACCACCATCGGCGATGTACATGCCGTAGGTCTTGAGTGCCTGCAGGATGGCCCGGGCCTGCACGCTGTAGTTCTGAGGCACGGGGTAGTCCGCACGCAGCCGGAACAGCTGGCCCATGGGGGGCTTGCTGGCCGAGGCGTCCCCATTGCGGGTGAGGTGCCGTGCGGGCCAGGTGTAGCTGGTTCGGATCTTGTGACTCTGGATGGTGAAGCGAAGCGCATGGCGGATGTCGCCAGCGCTCGCCTCGTCGGCCTTGAGCAGCAGGGGCAGTATCGGAAACCCGGCCGCGTCTGCTGAAGTCCATCCCGCAGGCCGCAGCGCGTTGGACCGCAGGTCGAAGGCGGCGCTGCCGTAGATGTCCCAGCCCCCATCGGGCCGGGTGTAGCTCAGGTAGCTTTCCCACAGCGTGCAGGTGTCGGTGTCCACGGTCAGGATATGGTGGTCGTTGTAGACCGCCTTGTTGCCGCTGATGCCGCCCTCCACCAGGGGCTGCGGCGGAATGGGCAAGCGTGCGGGCTCGCGCAGGCCTGTGCAAGGCCGCACAAGGCTTTCGTCACCCCGCGCGCAGTCGCTCTCGTCGGGGGCTCCATCGCCATCAAAGTGCACCGTCGGCCACCCGAAGCTGCGGCCTTGGACCACGTTGTACGGGATGCCCCAGTACTCGGGGCTGCGCATGTCCTCGCTCTGGCCCAGGTCCAGGTGCAGGCGTCGTGGGGTACTGCTGATGGTCTGCAGGAAAGCTGCCGACTGAGGGTGCACCGGAAAGTTGTCGATGGGCGTATTGAAGAGGTGGTCTGGCGGTAGCACCGGGCAGTTGCCGATGAGCGGTGGTCCAGCCATGGCCAGCGGCACCAGGGCGGCCGACAGGCAGGCAAGGGTTGCACGTACGAACTTCATAGGGTCTCCGGCCGAGGGGGGAGGGCAACAGCCTCCCGACAGGCGGGTATAGCGCAAACCTCCAGGGGATGCCAGGGCTATCGCGTGACAGCCTGTTACCTGCTGGCCGCAGTCAGGGCCGGGGCCGATACATCCTGAACAGCTGCTCTGGCCCCACAGTGAAATAGTCCGCCGGCCCGCCGCCGCGCAGGATGTGCCCCGCGTTCGCGGTGTCGTACACGCCGTCCTTCAGCAGCGCCTGATCGATGTGCACGGCCACCACCTCGCCCAGCACCAGCCAGGTATCCACCAGGGCCCCGTCCACCCCCTGCAGCTGCAGGATCTGCGTGCTGCGGCATTCAAAGGTGACCGGGCTTTCGGCCACGCGCGGGGGGCGCACGCGGGTGGAGGGCAGGGGGGTCAGACCGGTCAGGTTGAACTCGCTCACTTCAGGTGGCACGGCCGCGCAGCTCTGGTTCATCACCTCGGCCAGGTCGCGGGTGGCGAGGTTCCACACAAACTCGCCCGTGGCCTGCACGTTGCGTACGGTGTCCTTGTAGCCAATGCTGGCAAAGCCCACGATGGGGGGCACGTAGTTGAAGGCGTTGAAAAAGCTGTAGGGCGCGAGGTTGGTCGCTCCCGTGGCGCTTTGCGTGGAGATCCAGCCGATGGGGCGGGGCCCCACGATGGCGTTGAACGGGTCGTGCGGCAGGCCGTGGCCCAGGCGGGGTTCGTAGCTGTGGAAGGTGCGTGGGGGCTGTGGAGTGGTCATGGGGCTCGGCAGGGTGGGGCGAACAAGCGGACACCTTAGCGGCAGACGCGGCGCGCTGCAGTCATCGGGGTATCTGCATGCTCACTTTTTCATAGCTGTCCGGGCATATGGTTCTAGCGCACAGGGGCAACAGGAGGCAGATATCGGCCTACAGAGCTCCCGTATGCCCTGGTTAAGGCTCAGCACGGCGTGGTCATGCCGTAACGCCCGGCAGCCTCGGTAGCACGCACCGCACGGGGCTACGGGACCACGGCTGCCGGCTGCTGCTGCCCCAAAAACCGTCCCGGCGGCTGCCCCACCGACTTGCGCACCATGGCGCTGAAGGCGCTCGCGCTGTAGCCCAGCTCGGCGGCGATCTGGCCCATGGGCATGCGGCCGGCGGCCAGCGACACGGCCTTGGCCAGGATCACCTGCTGGCGCCATTGGGTGAAGGTGCTGCCCAGTTCGGAGCGGAACAGGCGTGCCACCGTGCGGGGGCTGGCGCCCGTGTCCTGCGCCCAGTCGGCCAGGGTGTCGTGGCGCGTGGGGTCGGCCAACACGGCCTCGCACAGGTGGCGCAGGCGCTTGTCCTGGGGCAGGTCCACGCCCAGCTTCACGGCGGCGGCACGGGCCAGTTCGTCGCGCACCAGGGCGCTCAGGTGCTGCTCGCGTCGCAGGTCGGCGGGGCTGATCGCGGCGCCGCCATCGGGTGCGGTGGGCATCTCGCGCACCAGGGCGCGCAGCAGGTCGGACACCTCCAGCACGCGGCACTGGCGCCATGCGTCTTCCTGGTCGCGCGGCACGCCGGGGCCGCAGCGCCCCCGGGGCTGGTGAAAGTACAGCGTGCGCAGGTCGGCGTCTTCCACCATGGTCACGGCATGTTCCACACCGGGCGGAATCCACAGCGCGCGCGAGGGCGGCACGATGTAGGTGCCGTGGTTCACCGTGAGCCTGATCACGCCCGTGGTCGATATTGCCACCTGCGCCCAGGGGTGGCTGTGGGGCATCACCTGCGTGTCGGCGGCCAGCCAGCGCAGCTTGGCGCGCACCGGGCGGGCGGCGGTGGGCACAAACAGCTCGGGCGTGAGCGAGTCCACGTACGACATCCCGCGCGGCTTGCCGGCCTGGGCGCGAGGCACGACCTCGGCGGCGAAGTGTTCCACCACCGGTTCGGTAGGGGTGGGGGGCCTGGTGGGTGGGTTTGGCATGTTTGCGATAGAAATTGGCCGTCTATCGTAAACCTGCCGAGGGCATGCTGCCTAAGATCCAACCCATGACTGCTTCCACCTCCGGCGCTACCGCCACCACTGCCAACCCCGTCCCCCTGCGGCAGGACGCCCGCACCATCGGCCTGATCGGCCTGGCCCACGGCAGCTCGCACTTCTTTCACATGCTGCTGCCGCCGCTGTTTCCGTGGCTGATCGGGGAGTTCGGCTTCAGCTATTCCGAGCTGGGCCTGCTGGTGTCGGTGTTCTTCGTGATCTCGGGCGTGGGCCAGGCGCTGTCGGGTTTCCTGGTGGACCGGGTGGGCGCGCGACCTGTGATGTTTTTTGCGCTGTCCAGCTTTGCCGCGGCGGGGCTGGCGGCGGGCACGGCGCAGGGCTACACGGGCCTGCTGCTCGCGGCGGCTTTGGCGGGGCTGGGCAATGCACCGTTCCACCCGGTGGACTTCACCATCCTCAACAAGCGCGTGTCGCCCCAGCGCCTGGGGCATGGCTTCTCGGTGCACGGCATCAGCGGCAACCTGGGCTGGGCGACGGCCCCGGTGTTCATGGCGGGCATTGCTACCGCTACGGGCTCGTGGCGCACGGCCTGCCTGTGCGGCGCGCTGCTGGCCCTCACGGTGCTGGCCATCATGGTGTGGAACCGCGATGCCATTGATGACCGCCAGGGAGCCTGGGCCCACCAGGCCAAGGGCGGCGCGGCGGCGGCGAAGCCCGAGCACCCCATGGCCTTCCTCAGGCTGCCTTCGGTGTGGCTGTGTTTCTCGTTCTTCTTCTGGAGCACCTGCGCACTCAGCGCCATCCAGAGCTTTGCCAGCCCGGCGCTGCAGTCCATGTACGGCCTGCCGTTGAGCGTGACGGCCATGGTGGTCACGGGCTACATGCTGTGTGGCGCGGCGGGCATGCTGGTGGGCGGCTTTCTGGTGGGGCGTGTGCAGCGGCTGGAGAAGATCATCTCCGTGTGCCTGCTGGGCTCGGCCGCGCTGCTGGTGGTGGTGGCCTCGGGGCTGCTGCCCGGCATGGCGGCGCTGGTGGTGGCCTCGGTGGCGGGGCTGGGCACGGGCCTGGCGGGCCCCTCGCGCGACATGCTGATCAAGCGCGCCGCGCCCCCCGGTGCCACGGGCCGCGTGTATGGCACGGTGTACTCGGGGCTGGACCTGGGCTTTTGCCTGGCGGCACCGGTGTTTGGCGCCATGCTGGACCACGGCATGACGGCGGGCATTTTCTACGGCTCGGCCGTGACGCTGGGCCTGAGCGTGGTGTCGGCCGCGCTCGTGGGGGTGGGCGTGGCAGCGCGGGCGGCACGGCCCGTGCCTGCAGCGGCCTGAAGGGGCCACGGGGCGGGGGCTCTGTACGGCGCCCAGCACGCCGCGCGGGCCTGTGTTGCAATCGCGGTCGGTGGCGCCGGGGCCCTGTTTGGCAGGGTTCGCAACGGCGCCCTTTGTTTTCAACGCACTTCCAGGACACCGCCCATGACGAACCCCATGTACAACGCTAGCATCCCTGTCTTTCGCCAGATGCTGGGCTCGCTCCAGGACATCCTGGCCAAGACCGAGGCCCATGCCATGGCCCGCAAGATCGAGCCGGACGCATTGCTGCAGGCCCGCTTGTTCCCCGACATGTTCCCCATGGCCCGCCAGGTGCTGATCGCCTGCGACTTTGCCAAGGGCGTGGCCGCGCGCCTGGCCGGTGTGGAGGTGCCTTCGCTGCCCGACGCCGAGCGCCCCGGTTTTGCCGACCTGGCCGAGCGCATCCGCACGGTGCTGGCGTTCATCGAAGGCTTACCGCAGGCAGCCTTTGCCGAGGCCGCCACGCGCCAGATCACCATCCAGCCCGGCACGCCGCGCGAAAAGCAGTTTGTGGGTGAACACTACCTGCTGCACTACGGCCTGCCCCAGTTCTTCTTCCACGTGAACGCGACCTACGCCATCGCGCGCCACAACGGCGTGGAACTGGGCAAGCGCGACTACATGGGCAAGTTCTGACCCTGGGCCCTGTCCTGGGGCGCCAAGGTGCCCCGGGTGCTGCCGTGTGGGGCCAGGCATGCAGATATGGGCAAAAAATGGCCCGTAGCGCTAGTGAAACATGCCTGATGCGCTATCAAATTTGTAGTATTGAACACGACGCCTAGTGCGGATAAAAAAGACAACGGAGACCCGACCCATGCCCACCCCCCGTGCCACACCACGCACCCTGCCAGCCCTGGCGCTGGCCGGCGTGACCTGCCTGCTTTCTGCCTGCGCGCCGGGGCCCACACAACCACTAGCTTCGGCGCCGGTGAGTGCCACGGCCGAGGCCGCGCCCACGGCCACCCCGTGCCCCAAGGACCTGGCGCCCATCGCCCGCTGCCTGTCGGGCAAGGACTCGGCCGGTGCGTACTACCTGGTGGCGGTGCCGCAGCAGTGGAACGGCCACCTGGTGCTGCACGCCCACGGTGGCCCGGCACTGGGCGCGCCGAAGATGGAGCGGTCGGTGGAGGACCTGGAGCGCTGGGCCATCATGGTCCGCGCGGGGTACGCCTGGGCGGGCAGCACCTTCCGCCAGGGCGGTGTGGAGGTGCGTGCCGCGGCCGAGGACACCGAGCGGCTGCGCCAGATCTTCGTGCGCCACGTCGCCCAGCCGCAGCGCACCATCCTGCACGGCCAGTCCTGGGGCGCCAGCGTGGCGGCCAAGGGGGCCGAGATGTTCCAGACCACGGCCGATGGCAAGCGCCCCTACGACGCCGTGCTGCTCACCAGCGGCGTGCTGGCGGGCGGAACGCGCTCTTACGACTTTCGCACCGACCTGCGCGTGGTCTACCAGTACCTGTGCAACAACCACCCCCGGCCCACCGAGGTGCAGTACCCGCTGAACATCGGCCTGCCTGCCGATGCGGCGATGACGCAGGCGGACCTGACCGCGCGCGTGAACGAATGCCTGGCGCTGAACAAGCCGGTGGCCGAGCGCACGCCCGAGCAGCAGCGCAAAGTCAAAACCATCGTGGATGTGATCCGCATCCCGGCCAGCTCCATCCAGGGCCACATGAACTGGGCCACCTTCCACTTCCGCGACGTGGTGCAGCACCGCACGGGCGGCGCCAGTCCGTTTGGCAACCGGGGTGTGCAATACCGAGGTTCGCCCGACGATGCCGCTCTGAACGCCGCCGTGCTGCGCTACCGTGCAGACCCTGCCGCTGTGGCCCGCTTTGCGCAGGACACCGACCTGACCGGCCGCATCCCCGTGCCCGTGCTCACCGTCAAGGGCGTGGACGACCCCACGGCCTTTGTCGAGCTGGACGCAGCCTTCCGGGCCACCATGGCGCAAGGCGGCAGCGCGGCGCGCCTGGTGCAGACCTTTACCCAGCACAACACCCACAGCTACCTGAGCGACCCCACCTACCCCACGCTCATGACCGCGCTGCTGCGCTGGGTGGACGCGGGCGACAAGCCCACGCCCGAGGGCATTGCGCAGCAGTGCGCAGGCATGGAGGCCACGTTCGGCAAGGGCTGCGCCTTCCTGCCTGGCTATGTGCCGGCGGCGCTGAACACCCGCGTGGCCGACCGCGAGCGGCCGTAGATTGTTTTCTCTTGCGGTTCCCGCCGCGCCATAAAAAAAGGCCCCGCAGAGCGGGGCCTTTTTCATTTGCCGCTGCAGCACAGGGCCGCAGCAGCGGTGGGGCCGGACTCAGGCCGCCACGGCCTTGAGGGCTTCATTCAGCGTCTTGCTGGGGCGCATCACGGCGTCCAGCTTGGCCACGTCGGGCAGGTAGTAGCCACCGATGTCGGCGGGTGCACCCTGCACGGCAGCCAGTTCGGCCACGATGGTCTGCTCGTTGTCGGCCAGTTGCTTGGCCAGTGGGGCGAACAGTTGGGCCAGTTCGGCATCGGCCGTTTGCGTGGCCAGCTCTTGCGCCCAGTACAGGGCCAGGTAGAACTGGCTGCCACGGTTGTCCAGCTGGCCGGTCTTGGGCGAGGGGTTCTTGTTGTTGTCCAGCAGCTTGCCTGTGGCGGCGTCCAGCGTCTGGGCCAGGATCTTGGCCTTGCCGTTGCCGGTCTTCAGGCCCAGGTCTTCCAGCGACACGGCCAGCGCCAGGAATTCACCCAGCGAATCCCAGCGCAGGTGGTTTTCTTCCACCAGCTGCTGCACGTGCTTGGGGGCCGAGCCGCCCGCGCCGGTTTCGTACATGCCGCCGCCGGCCATCAAAGGCACGATGGACAGCATCTTGGCCGAGGTGCCCAGTTCCATGATGGGGAACAGGTCGGTCAGGTAATCGCGCAGGATGTTGCCGGTGGCGCTGATGGTGTCCAGGCCACGGATCACGCGCTCCAGCGTGTAGCGCATCGCACGCACCTGGCTCATGATCTGGATGTCCAGGCCGGTGGTGTTGTGCTCGTGCAGGTACATCTTGACCTTGGTGATCAGCTGCGCTTCGTGCGGACGGTACGAGTCGAGCCAGAACACCACGGGCATGCCGGAGTTGCGGGCGCGGTTCACGGCCAGCTTCACCCAGTCGCGGATCGCGGCGTCCTTCACCTGGCACATGCGCCAGATGTCGCCTTGCTCCACGTTCTGGCTCAGCAGCACTTCGCCGGTGGCCAGGTCGGTGATGTTGGCCACGCCGTCTTCGGGGATCTCGAAGGTCTTGTCGTGGCTGCCGTATTCCTCGGCCTGCTGGGCCATCAGGCCCACGTTGGGCACCGTGCCCATGGTCTTGGGGTCGAACGCGCCGTGCCATTTGCAGAAGTTGATGATCTCCTGGTAGATGCGAGCGAAGGTCGATTCAGGCATCACGGCCTTCACGTCCTTCAGGCGGCCGTTGGCGTCCCACATCTTGCCGCCGTTGCGGATCATGGCGGGCATGGAGGCGTCCACGATGATGTCGTTGGGCGAGTGGAAGTTGGTGATGCCCTTGGCCGAGTCGACCATGGCCAGCTCGGGACGGTGCTCGTGGCAGGCGTGCAGGTCGCGCTTGATCTCGTCGCGCTGGCTTTGCGGCAGGGTTTCGATCTTGGTGTACAGGTCCACCATGCCGTTGTTCACGTTCACGCCCAGCTCTTCAAAGGTCTTGGCGTGTTTGGCGAACGCGTCCTTGTAGAAGATGCGCACGCAGTGGCCGAACACGATGGGGTGGGACACCTTCATCATCGTGGCCTTCACGTGCAGCGAGAACATCACGCCGGTCTTGCGCGCGTCTTCGATTTCCTTCTCGTAGAACTCCAGCAGCGCCTTCTTGCTCATGAACATGCTGTCGATCACTTCGCGGTCGAGCAGGCTGACCTTGGGCTTCAGAACGATGGCCTTGCCGCTCTTGGTGATCAGCTCCATCTTCACGTCACGGGCGCGGTCCAGCGTCATGGACTTTTCGCCGTGGTAGAAGTCGCCGGCGTGCATGTGCGACACATGCGAACGCGAGGCCTGGCTCCACTCGGCCATGCTGTGCGGGTTCTTGCGGGCGTATTCCTTCACGGCCTTGGGCGCACGGCGGTCGGAGTTGCCTTCGCGCAGCACGGGGTTCACGGCCGAGCCGGTGCACTTGCTGTAGCGGGCCTTGATTTCTTTCTCTTTGTCGTCCTTGGGCTGGTCCGGGTAGTCGGGCAGGGCGTAGCCCTTGGCCTGCAGCTCGGCGATGGCTGCCTTGAGCTGCGACACGGACGCGGAGATGTTGGGCAGCTTGATGATGTTGGCATCGGGCTGCAGCGTCTTCTTGCCCAGCTCGGCCAGGTTGTTGGGCACGCGCTGTTCTTCGGTCAGGTAGTCGGAGAACTCACCCAGGATGCGCGCTGCCACCGAGATGTCGCTCTCCAGCACGTTGATGCCTGCCGGTGCCGCAAACGTGCGAATGATGGGCAGGAAGGAAGCCGTGGCCAGACGGGGTGCTTCGTCGGTCAGGGTGTAGATGATGGAAGGTTGCTGGGTCGTCATGGCTTGTCTCACGAAACAGAGTAGGTAGATGCCCCCGGCTGCGTCGCAGCGGGGCCAAACGCGGATGCTCTCTGATTCTCCTTGCTCGGGGCTGTCACTGCCCGCTGTTTTTGCAATCGAATCTCACAATGCAAAATTATCATAAGCCCAGGGCACTTTTTTTCACCAAATAGGTGGTAATCACCCTGCGGCCTTCTGCAGTTTGACCCCGTTGGCGCTCGCGCGCCACCCCCCGCAGACCCTAGGAACTCCCCCCAGGAACCGCCAACACGCGGCCAGGCAGGACGGCAAACTGCGTCCAGTGCGCTGGCAGGGTGTCGGGTGCCGTGCCGGTGAAAGCCCCGAAGGCGGGCAGGATCAACTGCCCGTCGCCCCAGCCAAAGCAAGGCGCCCGCAGCGCATCGCGCGCCGGGCCGCGCAGCCGCAGCGTGGGGTGCAGATGCCCGGCGAGCACCGTGTGGCCTGCCACGGCCTGCGGGTGGTGGCAGGCCAGCACGGGCGCATCGGTCGAAGGCAACCAGGGCTCATTGACCAGCGCCATTGCCAGCGCTGCCGGCGGATCGCCCGCGTGTTGGTCATGGTTGCCGCGCACCAGGGTCATCGCCACACGGGCATGGCGCTGGCGCCAGGGCAGCAGCTGATGCCACAGCGCATCGGCCGCGCCGCTGCGCGCGTGCAGGAAGTCACCTAGAAACACCAGGTGATCGGCGCCGGTGGCAGCGAGCACCGCGTCCAGCCGCGCCAGGTTGTCGGCCGTGGTGCCGTGGGGCACCGGCTGGCCTGCGCGGCGGAAGGTGGCAGCCTTGCCGAAATGCACATCCGCCACCAGCACCATGTGCGCGGCGGGCCACCACAGGGCGCGCTGGGGCAGCAGTTGCAGTGCGGTGCCGCAGGGCAGGGTAATGGCGTGCGCACCGATGGGGGGCGTAGGGACAGCCGGCGTTCCGAGGGCTGCTGTGTGAAGGGGGAGCGTGGTCATCGTGCTCAGAATCCGTGGCGTCTGCGGGTGCGGCGGGGGGGGGGGGGGGCGCCCGCTGCACGGCGCGCGCGTTGTGTGCGGGCGCCGGAGCTATCGGGCAGGTCCCACGCCATATCTGTGGACTGCACCGCGTGCTGCGCCAGGTGGGTGCCCGTGGTCGCGTCGGCCGCCTGCTCCAGCGCCTGCACCATGCGCGCCAGACGGTCGGCCAGGGTCTCGGTGCTCAGGCGCTCGCGAAAGCGTTCCACCATCAGCGGCAGGGCAAACGGGGTGGGGCGCTCCAGGGCGTGGATGGACAGGGTCTGCGCCTGCATGCCGCGCAGCGTGCGGGCCAGCCGGTCCATGTCCAGCTCGTTCGTCAGCAGCTCGGCGCGTGCTTGGGCCAGCAGCAGGTTGTCGGGGTCGTACTGCGCAAACACGTCGTAGTACAGCGACGACGAGGCCTGCAGCTGGCGGCTGCTGCGCTGCTCGCCCGGGTGGCTCTGAAAGATCAGGCCCGCGATGCGCGCGATCTCGCGAAAGCGCCTGCGCGCCATCTCGGTGGCGTTCAGGCTGGCCAGCACTTCGTCTTCGAGCCCGCGACCGATGGTGGTGTGAGTGCCTTCGCCAATCAGCCGCGGAAGCAGCGTGGCCCAGTCCACCGGCTTGGCCGACAGCAGCTCCAGCCCATAGTCGTTGACCGCGATGGAGAAGGTGTTGGGCACCTGCTGCGATGCGCGCCAGCCCAGCAGCCCGGCCAGGCCCAGGTGCACCAGGCGCCCCGCCAGCGGGTACAGGTACAGGTGCCAGCCCTCGCGCGTGTGCAGGGTTTCGGCCACCAGGCGGCCCGGGGTGGGCAGGGCCGACCAGGCCTGCTGCAGCTCCAGCAGCGGCCGGACGCAGCGCATCTCGGGCGTGGTGAACTGGCCGCGCTCCGCCTGCGCCAGCTGTTCCAGCATCGCATCGGCCAGCGTGTTCGACAGCGGCATGCGCCCGCCGCTCCAGCGCGGCAGCGCAGCGCTGCCCCTGGGGGCGATGCGCACATAGGCCGTCATCTGCTGGGTGCGCACCAGCTCCAGCAGCCGGCCTGCAAACATGAACACATCGCCCTTGCGCAGCCGGGCGATGAAGCTCTCTTCCACCGAGCCCAGGCGCCCGCCGCTCACGAACTGCACCTGCATGCTGGCATCGCTCACGATGGTGCCGATGTTGCTGCGGTGGCGGCGCGCCAGGCGGGCATCGGGCACGCGCCAGATACCTTCGTCGTCGGGCACCACGCGGTGAAAGTCCGGGTAGGTGGCCAGCGATGCGCCGCCCTGGCGCACGAACTGCAGCGCCCACTGCCAGTCGTTGTCAGCCAAGGCGGCGTAGGCGGGTGTGCGGCGCACCTCGGCCAGCAGCGCATCGGGCACAAAGCCGCCGCCCAGCGCCACGGTGACCAGGTGCTGCACCAGCACGTCGAGCGGCGCACGCGGAGTGTGCCGGTCTTCAATACGGCCCTGCGCCAGGGCGTGGCGCGCGGCGGCGGCCTCCACCAGCTCCAGGCTGTGCGTGGGCACCAGCGTGATGCTGGAGCTGCGCCCCGGCGCATGGCCCGAGCGGCCCGCACGCTGCACCAGCCGCGCCACGCCCTTGGCCGAACCGATCTGCAGCACCTGCTCCACCGGCAAAAAGTCCACGCCCAGGTCCAGGCTCGATGTGCACACCACGGCCTTGAGCTGCCCGGCTTTGAGGCCTTGCTCCACCCAGTCGCGCACCTCATGCCCCAGCGACCCATGGTGCAGCGCAATGGTGCCGGCCCAGTCGGGCCGTGCCTCCAGCAGCGCCTGGTACCAGCGCTCCGCCTGAGACCGGGTGTTGGTGAACACCAAGGTGGACGCTGCCGCTTCGATCGACTGCACCACCTGCGGCAGCAGGCTCAGCCCCATGTGGCCCGCCCACGCAAAGCGGTCGGCACGCGCAGGCAGCATCACCTGCACCTCCAGCCGCTTGTCGATACGGCCCTGCACCAGCACGGCGGGCGGTGGCTGTGACCCGTCCGGCACGGGCTGCGGCAGCAAGGTGTGCAGCGCCTCATCCAGGTTGCCCAGCGTGGCCGACATGCCCCACACCTGCAGCGCCGGGTTCCAGCCCGACAGGCGCGCCAGCGCCAGCTGCACCTGCACGCCGCGCTTGTTGCCCACCAGCTCGTGCCACTCATCCACCACCACCAGGCGCACGCTGGCCAGGCGCTCACGCGCATCGGCGCGGGCCAGCAGCAGCGACACGCTTTCGGGCGTGGTCACCAGCAGCGTGGGCAGGCGGCGGTCTTGCGCGGCGCGTTCGCCGCTGGCGGTGTCGCCGGTGCGCAGGCCGCTGGTCCAGGTGGGGGCCAGTTCGGGCAGAGGTGTCTGCAGGGCGCGCAGCGAATCGGCAGCGAGTGCACGCATGGGCGTGATCCACAGCACGGTGAGGGGCGGTGCCGCAGCGCGGCGCGTGCGCAGGGCGGTGCGGGCGTTGGATGCTTCTGCAGGCGCAGGTGCAGCATCGGCCTGCGCCAAGTGCTGCAGCGCGCCCAGCCACACCGCATAGGTCTTGCCCGCGCCCGTGGTGGCGTGCAGCAGGCCCGAGCGGCCCTCGCCCATCGCGCGCCACACGTCTTGCTGGAAGCCGAAGGGCTGCCACCCGCGCGCCGCCATCCAGGCGGCTGCGGCACTCGGTGCCACCGGGGGCAGGGGCTTGCGCGGGCGGCGCGTCGTGCTCATGCGGCCGCGTCCTGCCCCGGCAGCAGTGCCATCAGCGTTTGCAAGGTATCGGCCTCGGCCACGGGTTTGTCTTGCCGCCAGCGCAGCATGCGCGGAAAGCGCACCGCAATGCCGCTCTTGTGGCGCGGGCTGCGCGCAATGCCTTCGAAGCCCAGCTCAAACACCAGCGTCGCGTCCACGCTGCGCACGGGCCCGAAGCTCTCGCGCGTGGTCTTGCGGATGATGGCGTCCACCTGCGCAATCTCGGCATCCGTCAGGCCCGAATAGGCCTTGGCAAAAGGCACCAGCTGCCGGTCTGGGTCGTCCTGCGGCCCGGTCCACACGGCAAAGGTGTAGTCGGTGTAGAGGCTTGCGCGGCGGCCATGCCCACGCTGGGCGTAGATGAGCACCGCATCCACGCTCATGGGGTCGATCTTCCACTTCCACCACACGCCCACATCCTTGGTGCGGCCCACACCGTACTGCGCGCTGCGGTGCTTGAGCATGAAACCCTCGGTGCCCATACTGCGCGCGGCCTCGCGCTGGCGTGCCAGGTTGTGCCAGTCGGCGCCATGCAGCAAATCGCTCAGGCGCAGGGCCTGGTGCGGTGCGGGTGCGATGGTGGTTTCATCAGGCTGTTGCAGCGTGGCCTCCAGCAGCGCACGGCGGGCCTGCTGCGGCTCTTGGCGCAGGTCCTGCCCGGCGTGTTCGAGCAGGTCGTAGGCCACCAGCACCACGGGCAGCTCGCGCAGCAGTTTGGGGGTCAGCGTCTTGCGGCCCAGGCGCTTTTGCAGATCGGCAAAGGGGCGGGGTTGGGGCTCGCCCGGCAGCCACACGAGGATCTCGCCATCGACCACCGTGCCATCGGCCAGCTGCGCCATCGCAGCCTCGGCCAGTTCAGGGAAGCGGTCGGTCACCAGTTCCTCGCCGCGCGACCAGATCCACACCGCGCCCGCCCGCCGCACGATCTGCGCGCGGATGCCGTCCCACTTCCACTCCACCAACCAGTCGCCGGGCGTGCCCAGCAGTGCGGGCATTTCGGCCACGGTCTGGTTGAACGGGTGGGCCAGGAAGAACGGGTAGGGCTGGCCCGCATCGGCAGCATCATGCGTACCGGCATCGTCGTCCACCGGCGCGATCAGCGCCTGGTAGTCGCTGGCCTGCGGCTGCCGGCCGATCTGCGTGTAGCCCATCAGGCGGTGGGCGATGCGCTTGGGGTCCAGCGCGCTCACCGTGGCCAGCGCCTGCGTGACCTGCAGGCGCGACGCCCCCACGCGGAAGTTGCCGGTGATGAGCTTGAAGTACACAAAGCGCTGCTCAGGTGCCAGCCTGTCCCATTGCGTGCGCAGACGGGTATCGGCCTCATCGGGCGGCAGGGCGCGCAGGGGCAGCAGCTGGGCCATCCATTCGGCCAGTGTCAGTTCGGTGGGTTGGGTGGGCGGGGGCAGCAGCAGCGCCAGCGTTTCGGCCAGGTCGCCCACGGCTTGGTAGCTTTCTTCAAACAGCCACTCGGGCAGGCCAGCGGCCTCTTGAGCCAGCGCTTTCAGGCGCTTGGTGGGCACCATCTGGCGGGGTTTGCCGCCTGCGAGAAAGTAGGTGGCCCAGGCCGCATCAGCGGGCGGTGCAGCACGAAGGTACGCCACCAGCGCTGTGAGTTTGGCCGACTGCGCGGTGGTGGCGTCGAGCGCCTGGAACAGCTGGGCAAAGGCCTTCATGCGGCTGCCTCAGGTGTGGGTGTGCCGCCTGGCACCTCAGGCGCTGCTCCTGCATCGTCCTCGTTGTCATCGGCGCCGTATTCGGTGGCGAACACCTGGGCGTCCAGCCCTTGCTCGCACAGCCAGCGCACCATCACGGCCGTGCTGCCGTGCGTCACGATGACGCGCTCCGCGCCCGTGGCGCCAATGGCTTTTTGCAAGCTGGGCCAGTCGGCGTGGTCGCTCATCACAAAGCCCCGGTCCACCCCCCGGCGTCGGCGTGCGCCGCGCACCAGCATCCAGCCGCTGGCAAACGCGTCGGAGTGTTCGCCAAACCGCTTGAGCCAGGGTGTGTCCGCAGCCGAGGGCGGGGCCAGCACGAGCGCGCGTTTCAGGTCGGCCTTGGTGAGGCCAGGGTCCGTCACGCGCAGCGTGGGCGGCAGGTCCACGCCCGCCGCGCGATACACGGCGTTGAGCGGCTCCACCGCCCCATGCACCACGATGGGCCCGATGCTGGCATCCACCCCGTGCAGCAGACGCTGCGCCTTGCCGAAGGCGTAGGCATACAGCACGCTGGCCTTGCCCGCCGCTGCATTGGCAGCCCACCAGGCATTGATGTCGGCAAACAGCGCGGGCTGCGACGGCCAGCGGTAGATGGGCAGGCCGAAGGTGGATTCGGTGATGAAGGTGTGGCAGCGCACCGGCTCGAACGGCGGACAGGTGCCATCGTCTTCCAGTTTGTAGTCGCCCGAGGCCACCCACACCTGGCCACCTTGTTCGACGCGCACCTGGGCCGACCCCAGCACGTGCCCGGCCGGGTGCAGCGAAACGCGCACGCCATGGTGGTCGATGACCTCGCCGTAGGCCAGCGTCTGCAGCGCGATGTCCGCCCCCAGCCGGTTGCGCAGCGTGCCCGCGCTGTCGTGGTGCGCCAGGTAGTGGGCCGAACCCATGCGCGCATGGTCTGAATGGGCGTGCGTGATCACGGCCCGCTCCACCGGCCGCCAGGGGTCGATGTAGAAGTCGCCGGGCGGGCAGTACAGGCCTTCGGGGCGGTGAACGATCAATTCGTTGCAGGACATGCGTGTGGCATCGTAGGCGGCAAGGCAAAGCCGGTGGGGCTGCCCGGGTTTGCCCGGTGGGGTGTTGCAGGCAATTTTGACGTCCAATCTGCCACAAGCGCCGGTGTTTTATGTCTCACTTGCTATCAATAATGAAGCATATTGAGCTGTTGGGCCGTGCCGCTGAAGGCGCGTCCTTGCCCATCATCCCGCCATCGGTTGCGCCGTCTGCAGGACTGCGCCGCGTTCTGCGCGTGGTCGGCTGTCTTTACGGCAGAAAACCACGCCCGTACGATGGCGGTCGCCTGCGGCCCAGACCCGCAGCCAGGGACTCATCCATGCGCTTGTATCCGTCGTATCGGTCGCTTTTTGTCGTGCTCTACGGCCCGGTTTTGGGCCTCGTGGCCGCATCAGCCGCTGCCCAGGCCCCTTCGGGCGCCGCGCCGCGCACCAACGCCTTCAACGACCCCTTCGTCCAGGTCACCCAAGCCATCCCGCAATGCCCCGTTCCCGAAGGGCCCCTGTACACCGAGGCCGAGGTGCGCGAACTGGCGCATGTGCGCTCTCAGCATGGCGGCAGCTGCCACCGCGTGGGGCGCTGTCGCCTGCCCAACTCCTACCTGTACGACGCCGAGATCATCCCGCGCGTGCAGCGCTACATCCAGCAGGACGGCCGCTTTGACGACACCAGCGTGTGGGTGCTGGGCGAGCGGCGGCTGGTGACGCTCAAGGGCTGCGTGCAGTCGCAAGCGCAGTCTGATGCGCTGGAGAAGGCTGTGTGGCTGGTAGACGATGTGATGGGAGTGATCAACCTGCTGCAGGTGGGGACGGATGCGGCGGCGGCGCGGTACCCGTTGCTCAGACCTTGACGGCGCCCTGAACAAGGGCAGGCTGCGCTTCAGTCGAAATGGGTGATTGAGAAACGCACACTCGCCTGGCCGTTGTTCTTAGGCAGTGCATGCATGCCCAATACAACCAAGTCTCCTCGTGCCGACCGGTATTGCACTTCACGGAGGGTAGGCACCACCGTACTCAGGTTGGTGTTGTATGCGGGTGTGGGGTCCGTGCCGTCACGGGATGCTGTGGAGTGCTGCAGCCCCTGGCCCAAGAGTTGAGCATCCAAGGCATTCCAGACCCGCTCGCCTGCGCCAGCTGCCGTGGTGAAGCCAAGCTGCGATTGCGGCGGCTTGTTGCCATCGCCCACCGATCCGAAGTATTCCTGATCCTCTGCACCCTCCGGTACTCCCAGGCTTCGAATCAATCGCGATATGCCCGCGTAGTAAACAGGAGATCCGGGCTGCGCCACGAAATCCTCCATAGAAAATATGTAGCCGATGGTGATGAGCAGGCCACACAGGGCGGCGAAGGCTACACCCGCCAGGGACAGGATCACGGTTCGGATGGAGGTGCGGCTCATAGGGCAGATCGTTGGGCACCGGATTGTGGTGCTGAGCAACGTGTCCTACCGGGATTTCCATGGTCTCCAGACCCATTCATGTGCTGCAAAGTGTTGCCTTTCATTCACAAGGAGTTATCTGTGCAGCTGCTGTCTTCCCCGCTTTTATCTAGATACCTGCCAGCCGTGTCCATCGCCGCTGTGGCACTGCTCCCCTGCCTGCTGCCCAACTATGCCTGGGCCAAACCCTTCAAGTGGTCCGGCTCCAGCGACATCCAGACCATGGACATCCATTCGCAGAACAGCGCTCTGGGCAACGGCATCCATGCGGCGGTGTACGAGTCGCTGGTCATGTTCAACAGCCGCACGCTCAGGGTGGAGCCGCTGCTGGCCACGTCGTGGCAGCAGGTCAGCCCCACGCAAATGCGTTTCAAGCTGCGCCAGGGCGTGAAGTTCAGTGACGGCTCTGCCATGACGGCGGACGACGTCGTGTATTCGCTGCAGCGTGCGATGAGCAAGACCTCTACCTACGCCATCTACACCCAGGGCATGGACCGCATTGCCAAGGTGGATGGCGAGACCATCGACATCTTTCTGAAGAACCCCAACCCGGTGCTGCTCAACCAGCTGACCGAGCTGCGCGTGATGAGCAAGGCCTGGGCCGAGAAGAACAACGCGGTGGAGCCCAAGGACATCAAGGCCAAGGACGAAACCTATTCGCACCGCAACGCCATGGGGACAGGCCCGTACGTGCTCAAGGAATGGGTGCCCGACCAGAAGATTGTGTTCGCTGCCAATCCGGGCTGGTGGAACGCAGGCAAGGTAGAGGGCAACGTGACCGAGATCACCTACCTGCCCATCAAGTCCGAGGCGACGCGCATTGCCGCGTTGCTGTCCGGCGAGGTGGACATGGTGCGCGACACCAGCATCCAGGACCTGAGCCGTATCAAGGCCAACCCGAACCTCAAGGTCATGGAGATGGTGGAAAACCGCACCGTGTACCTGGCCATGGACCAGTTCCGCGACGAACTGGCGGGCAGCAACATCAAGGGCAAGAATCCGCTGAAAGACCTGCGCGTGCGCAAGGCGCTGTACCAGGCCATCGATGGCGCAACACTGCAGCGCGTGACCATGCGCGGCATGTCCAAACCCACGGGCGCGATGGTGTCGCCCCTGGTCAACGGGTGGACCGAGGCGGTGGACAAGCGTCTGCCCTATGACCCCAATGCCGCCAAAGAACTGCTGACGCAAGCCGGCTACAGCGACGGCTTTGAGGTGGACTTTGCCTGCAGCAACAACGCCATCGTGCAGGACGAGCAACTGTGCCAGGCCATCACAGCCATGTGGTCGCGCATCGGCATCAAGGCCAAGCTGCGCACCATGCCCGCCGTGAGCTACTACCCCATGGCCCAGCGGCACGAGGCCAGCATCGCGCTGCTGAGCTGGGGCGTGCCCACGTTTGATGCGCTGTACACGCTGCAGTCGCTCACCCGCACCAAGACCACGGGCGGCGACGGCAACTACAACCTGGGCCGCTACAGCAACGAGCGCATGGACTACATCGTGGACCGCGTGAAGACCGAGACCGACCTGCCCGTGCGCAACCGGCTGCTCACCGAAGGCCTGCAGCTACAGAACGACACCGTGGCCCATATCCCCCTACACAACCAGATGCTGGCCTGGGCCATGAAGAAAAACGTGGAGCTGGTGCAGCGGCCGGACAACCGCATCGATTGGCGGTTGATCAAGGTGAACTGAGTCGCTTCCTGAGGTGCTGGTCAGCGCCTTGCCCACGGCGCATGTCGGCGTCAGCGCGCAGGTTGCAGCATGATGATCGCCATGCCTGCCAGCGCCACCAGCACGCCCGCTACATCCCATGGCGTGGGGCGGATGCCATCCACCGCCCACAGCCAGGCCAGTGCCACCCCGATATAGACCCCGCCGTAGGCTGCATACACGCGGCCTGCGCCTGCGGTGTCGTGCAGCGTCAAGAGCCAGGCAAACAGGGCCAGGCTTGCGGCAGCAGGCAACAGGAGCCACGCGGGCTTGCCGTGCTTGAGCCAGAGCCAGGGCAGGTAGCAGCCCACGATTTCGGCGAGGGCCGTAGCGATGAAAAGCAGCAGGGTATTCAGCATGGTGCGGGGCCTTGTGCGGCACTGGAGTTCGGGGCATCCGGGTGGGTGGCCAGCCACTGGCGCAGCGCCAGCTCGCCCTTGGGGGTGAAGTGCACCACGCGTGAGTCCTGAGCGCGTTGGGCCCATCCCCAGTCGAAGAGGCGCTGCAGCAGCGCCGCGCCCAGGGCGCCGCCCAGGTGGTGGCGGCGCTCGCTCCAGTCCAGGCAGGGGCGGCACACCATGCGTCGCTGCTGCGCCAGTGTGGACGTGTCGATACCCACGTGCGCAAACCACCGCGCGCCAGCGGGCGTGATGGCCGCCCCTTGGGGCGTGGCCTGCAGCATGCCCTGGCGCACCAGCGCTTCATAAAACTGCACGCCCACCTCGCCCGCCAAGTGGTCGTAGCACATGCGCGCGCGGCGCAACGCAGGCTCCCGCGGGCTGGCGCGCAGCCGCACGGCACCAGCGCGAAACGCCACGTTCATCAGTGATTCCAGCAAGTGCGCCACATCGCGGTTCGCCAGCCGGAAGTAGCGGTGCCTGCCCTGGCTTTCCACCGCGACCAGGCCAGCATCCAGCAGCTTGGCGAGGTGGGCGCTGATGGTCTGCTTGGTCACACCTGCGATGTCGGCCAGTTCGGTGGCCGTGAGCGCGCGGTCCGCCATCAGGGCGGTGAGGACTTCGGCGCGTGCGCTGTCGCCGATGAGCGCGGCAATGCGCGCGATGTGGGGGCCGTCTTTCATGGTTCGATCTTGGGCGAACCATCGAGTGCCGTCAACCGCCTATCGTGAAGCCCTTGTCCACCAACCTTTCCAGAGCTTCATGATCACCTGCTTCATCCGCTACGAGATCGACCCCTTCCAGCGCGAGTCGTTTGCCGAATACGCGCGCCGCTGGGGCCAGATCATTCCACGCTGCGGTGGCCATCTGCTGGGCTACTTTCTGCCGCATGAAGGCAGCAACTACGAGGCCTGGGGCCTGATCGGCTTTGAGTCTCTGGCCGCCTACGAGGCCTACCGCGCCCGCCTGCGCGCTGACCCCGAAGGCCGCGCCAACTTTGCGCTGGCGCAGGACAGGCGCTTCATCCTGAGGGAGGAGCGCACCTTCACCCTGGCCGTGGAAGGCACGCTGGGCCTGCCCGCACGGTGACGCAGCCGCCTGAGCCCGGACATGGCGCTCCACCTCCTTGCGGAGGCCGACGGGAGTGAGCGTGAAAGTGATCAGAACTGCGAGGCTCTGTCATTTCGCGACGTGGTACGTGCTGGCGGGCATGGATGTGACCACATCTGAAAGATGTTGCCCGCAGGACTCAGGGCCATGGGCAAGTTGGGTGTTCTGAAGTCATCTCAGACCCATCGGGAGGAAGCGATCTGCCGTGCGAGTGATCACCAGATAGCCGGGAATACTCTTGGCACGGGCTAAACGCACCCTCTCCATAAAGGCTGCAGCCCTGTGCCAGCCGTCGTAGAGAACGATATCGCTGAGCTGCTGCGATGGATTGTCCGAAACCAGTGTTGCGGCGCAGAGGAGATATCCCTTGCTCGCCCCTTCCCCTGGGTCATGGATCAGCCGCTGAATATGGGCGGCTGATTCGCTGTCGTCCTGCGCCGTACCGGCTTGCCAGGATTCGACGGATCTCCCGTCTGCAAGAACGAGATTTCCGATATCGACCGCGTTCATTTCAACCTCAAAGACAGCCTGCGGTTCGCGCAACAGTATTCGCGCTATGTACGGTGATCTGGACAGGAGTGCGAATTCTGTGCACACCATGGGATTTGTGGTGTCAACCTGGATTTTTCCTGCAAGCCGACCTTGGGCCTCGTGCTCTCCCCAACGAACTAGCGCATTCGTGAGCGTTTGCCGTGACTTGATTTGCATGCATGTCTTCTTATGTCATCACCGACCCCATTGACGGGATGATTCGGGTGGATGGATGGCCCTTGAGATCGCGGAATTTGTTTGTTGTAGTGGCGCGAAACTGGCTGAGGCCTGGTGGGTGAACTGCCGACGGTAGTTTGCCTCAGCGTCTGCCAGTGCGATGCAGGCGAGGGGTTCGCACATGCGACGTTGTCCGAACCAAGATACCTGTCTCACGGCCTTCGACTTCGCCGCCTCATCACCTTCAACGGGGAGGGGAAAATCCCGCTCGACGGGACAACAGTCACTGTCCCTATGTTGCCGTCGTTTCAGCTGCTGCTGGCTGCTGGAGGCCCCAGAGGCTTCGAGCCCGCCCGCACCGTCATGTGTTGGCGGCACTATCGCCGGGGAGGCTATGCCTTGACCGCAATCAACTCCATGCAGACGCGGTAGCGCTGACTGATGCCATAACGCACGGGTTGGAAGCCCGACTCAGTGAGAAGTGCATAGAGTCTGTCACGTTCAAAATTGTGATAGTGCTCAATTTCTCCCCAGTAAGGGTTCGCGTTGTTTGCATCCAGCGCTTTCCAGACCGGCGACCCCATGTTGGGCAACGAAATTAGCAGGACTCCGCCAGGGTGAAGGAGCCGGTGGGCTGCGTGCAGACCGACCTTGGGAAATGGCATGTGTTCCAGCACATCCGCCATGCTGATCACACTGGCTGGGTGGGACAACTGGAATTCGGCAACGTCCTGGCAGTGTGCGGCTACACCCCATTTGCGCAACTCGTTCACGGATTGCGATCGCAGGTCCAGGCCCACTGGCTCGAAACCATATTCTTGTGCCGTTAACAGCAGCGACGCATTGCCAAAGCCCACATCCAGCCAGGTGCCGTGGGTCTGGTAGGTAAGGACCTTTTCGATCATTTGTGCGGACACATAGCGTTGCCGCTCCAAGTCGTAGCCCACCACCTGCGACTCATTCGTGCCACGAAAAACGATATTCAGTGCTGCATCGGAATAGTAGCCGCTACGGAACACGTGCCGGCAAGCCGAGCACTGACGCCAGTGCATGGTGCGGGAGAGCTCGGGGCTATAACGCGGATGGTGGGAGCAATCAGCACTGCACAGCGGCCCGAATGCTTTGCTTTCGCACAGCGGACAGGCCAGGTAGTCGATCAGTTCACCCGCCATGGCTGCCGGCGGAGGCGTGGCAGGGCGGTATGTGGTCTGCACCGGCACTGCGGGGATGTTGTACTTGATCATCCGGCCATTCTAGGTGCCAGGTGTCGCCATCGCCCAATGCGGCTACAGCGCAAAGATCTTGCCCGGGTTCAGGATGTTCTTCGGGTCCAGCGCGCGTTTGATGGCGCGCATCATGTCCACTGCGCCGGTGCCGGTTTCGTCCAGCAAAAAGCCCATCTTGTGGATGCCCACGCCATGCTCTCCGGTGCAGGTGCCGCCCATGCTGAGGGCGCGGGCAACCAGGGTGTGGTTCATGGCTTCGGCCTTGGTGCGTTCTTCGGCGCTGTTGGGGTCGATGAGGTAGCCAAAGTGGAAGTTGCCGTCGCCCACGTGGCCGACGAGGAAGTAGGGGATGCCGCTGGCTTCGACCTCGTCCACCGATTCGAGCAGGCAATCGGCCAGGCGGCTGATGGGCACACAGGTGTCGGTGCTGATGGCGCGGCAGCCGGGGCGGCTTTGTACGGCCGCGAAGTAGGCGTTGTGCCGCGCGGTCCACAGGCGCGTGCGCTCTTCGGGCGTGCTGGCCCATTCAAAGGCCTGGCCACCGAATTCGCTGGCAATGTCTTGCACCATCTCGGCTTGCTCCTTCACGCTGGCGGGTGAGCCGTGGAACTCCATAAGCAGCATGGGTTCCTCGCGCAGGGTCAGCTTGCTGTGTGCGTTCACCATGCGCACGGTGTGGTGGTCGATGAGTTCCACACGCGCAATCGGCACACCGATCTGGATGATCTGGATGGTGGTGCGCACAGCCGCTTCGATGCTGGGGAAGGAGCAGATGGCTGCGCTCACGGCTTCGGGCAGCGGGTACAGGCGCACGGTGATCTCGGTCATGATGCCCAGCGTGCCTTCGCTGCCCACCATCAGGCGCGTGAGGTCGTAGCCCGCGCTGCTCTTCTTGGCGCGGGTGCCGGTGTGGATGACCTCGCCGCTGGCAGTGACCACCTCCAGCGCCAGCACGTTTTCGCGCATGGTGCCGTAGCGCACGGCATTGGTGCCGCTGGCGCGCGTGGCGCTCATGCCGCCGATGCTGGCGTCGGCGCCGGGGTCGATGGGGAAGAACAGGCCGGTGTCCTTGATGGCTTCGTTCAGTGCCTTGCGTGTGATACCGGGTTGCACCGTCACAGTGAGGTCTTCGGCGTTGATGCTGAGCACCTGGTTCATGCGGCTCACGTCAATGCTGATGCCGCCCTGCACGGCCAGCAGGTGGCCTTCGAGCGACGAACCCGCGCCGTAGGGGATCATGGGCACTTCGTACTGGCTGGCCAGCTTGACCGCCTCGGCCACGTCCTGCGTGCTTTCGGCAAACACCACGGCGCTGGGCGGCGGAGCCTGCAGCGAACCTTCGTCACGCCCGTGCTGCTCGCGCACAGCCTGGGCCAGCGAGCACTGCGCGCCAAAGCGGGCCTGCAGCGCATCGATGAGGGCCTGGGGCACGTCGCGCAGTTGGATTTCGGGCAGCAGGTGGGCGGCAGCGGTGGGGGCGTTCATGGTGTGTGTCTCCGGTGGGTGCGGTCAGTGAGAAGCATTCTAGGTTCGGCCCCGTGGCTGGGCCCTGGGTGATCCACCTTGGGCCCGGGTGGGGATGCGGGTATTCACGAGCTTGCTGGTCAGCGGTGGCGTAAATACATTACGTTCGAAATGTATATTGTGAAAACGCCATGAACCACCGTGTTTCCCCCAAGGCCGGGGCGCGCCGCACCCATGCGGAGCGCAGCGCCGCCACCCGCCAGCACCTGATCGCCACGGCCATCGACGTGATCCAGCACCGCAGCCTGGAGGAGATGTCCATCCACGAGCTGGCCAAGTCGGCGGGCATGACCTCGGGCGCGGTGCAGCACCACTTCGAGTCGAAGGCGGTGCTGATGATGAACGTGCTGAGCGAGCTGATCGAGTCCACCGTGCGCTCGGGCGAACTCTGGCCCAGCGCGGAACTGCCAGCGCGCGAACGGGCGGCGAAGTTTGTGCAGGCGGTGTGGCGCCTGGTCTATGCGCAGCCGCGCTTCATCGTGGCCTGGAACATCTACCTGGGCTGCCGCAATCAGCCCGAGGTGCTGGGCCACATTGCCGAGCTGCGCCAGAGTGTGCAGATGCGCATGCACGAAGGCTTCTTCACGGCCTTCCCCGAGCTGGCAGCAGAACCCGACCGCGATGGACTGCTGGGCCTAGTGCTGTCGTCGCTGCGCGGGCTGGGGCTGCTGCAGCTGTTTGCGCCCGCCCAGCCCACCGCGCCTGATGCCGCACAGCAGGCGCAACTGGCCTGCCTGGCCGACTGGATTGCCGCCCGGTGCGAAGCGGCTGCGCCATCAACGGCCGCCGCTGTGCCCACCAAGGCACGTACACGCCGTCGCTGACCCCTTTTGTCTGCCTGCTTGTCGTGCGGCATCTCCCGCCTGCACGCCACGTATCGCGGACATCCATCGAAGAAAACATTACCAGGAGACACACCATGACCTCAGCTTTTACGCGCGTTCCAAGCATGGTCGCGCTGGCCGCACTCGCCTGCCTGGCCGGTCGCGCCCAGGCGCAGCAGCCTGCTGCCTACCCGGCCAAACCCATCCAGCTCATCGCCCAGCAGCCGCCCGGCAGTGGCTCGGACGCGATGACCCGCGTGTGGGCCGACTGCGCCGCGCGCGAGTTGGGTCAGCCCGTCGTGGTGCAGAACAAGCCCGGGGCCAACGGCATCCTGGCCGTCAACTACCTCAAGGCCCAGCCTGCAGATGGCTATAACCTGCTGAGCATCGGCATGTCGCAGATGACCATCACGCCCTACGTCTACAAACAGCAGCCCTACGATCCGCTGCGCGACTTTGACGGCGTGGCGGTGCTGGGCACGTCGCCGCTGGTGCTGGCAGTGCCCGCAGGGCAGGGCATTGCCAGCCTGGCCGATCTGCAAAAGCTGGCGCGGTCCACGCCGGGCGGGGTCAACTTCGGGTCGCCGGGCAAGGGCAGCCCAGCGCACCTGCTGACCTCGGCGTTGATAGAAAAGCTGGGTGTGCCCGGCACCCATGTGCCTTTTGTGGGTGAGGGCGCGGGCCTCACCGCGCTCATGGGCCAGCAGATTCACGCGATGACGCTGGTGATTGGCACGGCAGCACCACAGGTCAAGGCGGGCAAGCTGGTGCCGCTGGCGCTGTTTGGTGCGCAGCGCTCGCCGTTGCTGCCCGATGTGCCGACCATCGCCGAAGCCTTGCCCGCTGCCAGCGACCTGGCGCGGCCCGCGTGGATTGCCGTGGTGGCCAAGGCCGGCACGCCCCCCGAGTTGCTGAACCGGCTCAATGCGGTCACTGAGAAGTGTCGGGGTGGCGATTCGCAGTACAAGGCTCGCCTTGAAGCCATGAACGTCACGCTCACTGCCACCGCACCTGCCGATGCGCGCACCTGGGCGGCGCGTGATGCGGCCGTGTGGCGCCCGCTGATCGACAAGCTGGGCCTGGCCACGGAATGACGACGGGCACTGCAGAGCCTCAGGTCACGCTGGCCCACGGTGGGCAACTGCGCGGCCTGTGGGAGGAGGGCGTGCGTGTGTTCCGTGGCATGCCGTACGCGCAAGCGCCACGCGGCGCGCTGCGGTTTGCGGCGCCGTTGCCTGTTTCGCCGTGGTCCGGCGTGCGCGATGCCACCGCGTTTGCGCCCATGGCACCGCAGCTGGCCCGCAGCGCGCGTGCCGATGCGCCCATGCTGGGGGGCGACGACTGCCTGGCGGTCAATGTGTGGGCGCCAACCGCCGAGCCAGGAGCCCACCTGCCCGTCATGGTCTGGGTGCATGGCGGAGGCTTCTTTCGCGGCGCGGCCAGCGAGCCGCTGTACGACGGGGCGTCGCTGGCGCGACGGGGCGTGGTGCTGGTGTCGGTGCAGTACCGTTTGGGCATTGACGGGTTTTTGCACTTCGAAGGCGAGGAGCACGCTGCGCCCGCCAATCGCGGCCTGCTGGATCTGCTGATGGCACTGCAGTGGGTGCGCGACCATATCCACGCCTGGGGCGGAGATGCAGCGCGCACCACGGTGTTCGGCCAGTCGGCCGGTGCCGGGGCCTTGGCCTGTCTGATGGGCATGCCCGCTTCGCGGGGGTTGTTCCAGCGCGCCATTTTGCAAAGCCCCAGCGTCGCCTGCCAGACCTTGCAGGAGGCCGCTGCGGCCCGCCGCGCCGTGGCCGTGCTGGCCGGTGTGGAGTCCACCCTGGCTGCGCTGGGCGCGGCGCAGCAGGCTGCTGTGCTGCACGCCGTACACCGGCTGGCCTCCGAGCCTGCCCTGCGGCAACAACACGGGCTGGGCGGACGCAACTTCTTTCCCTTGCGGCCCGTGGTGGATGGCCAGGTGCTTACCGCACCGCCGTTGGAGGCGCTTGCGCAGCAGTGGGCGGCCCAGCCGCTCGACCTGCAGGTGCTGGTGGGCAGCAACGCGCAGGAGATGCGCCTGTACCACGTGCCCGGCGGTGCCATTGACCGGGTGACGGAGGCGCAGGTCCATGCCTTTGCGCAGGACGTGGGCTTGAATGCCTCCGCCGCACAGGCCCTAAGAAACATGCTGCCACCCGCGCAGCAAACGCCTGGCGAGTGGCTGTGCGCTCTGCAATCCGACTACTACTACCGCGTGCCCGCGCAGCGCATTGTCGCGCTGGCCCACCGCTGGGCCCGCAGCGCCCATGGTTATGAGTTCACCTGGCCCTCGCCGCAGTGGCGTGGGCGCTTGGGCGCAGCGCATGGGGTGGAGCTGCCGTTTGTGTTCGGCAATCTCCACACGCCCACAGGGCAGGAACTCACGGGGCCGACGCCGCCCGCTGCGCTGGCCGAGGCACTTCAGCAGCGCTGGGTGGCGTTTGCGCGGGATGGCAACCCTGGATGGGTGCCGTATGCCGGTGCACAGCCACCGGTCCAGCATGTGGGCGAAACGCTGTTTTGTGCGCCCCACACGCAGCCGGAGCGGTTTGCGCTGTGGGAGCGAGTTCTGTAGCGATCCGCTCTCAGGGCTCACCCGTCAGGGGTACCACAGCGGCCGTTGGCTCGCTACACTGAGCCAGCGCTTGCGCGCGACTGACCAACTACAGAGAGAGGGATTGCCATGGCTTCAGCCAGTGTGGGAGATTGCCTGTCGGGTGCCTGGGGCACCTTCAAGAAAAACGTCCTCACCCATGTGGTGTGCACCTTGCTGGTGATGGTGGTCGCCGGCATCAGCGCCGGCCTGCTGGCCGGGCCCATGGTGGTGGGCTACATGCGCATGATCGAGCGCGAGACGCGCGGCGAAGCGGTGCAGATCGGCGACGTCTTTCGGGGCTTTGATGACTTTGTGCCCGCCTTTGTGGCGGGGCTCATCAGTTCGCTGGTGGTGTCGTTGGGCTTCATGCTGTGTTTCATCCCCGGCTTGCTGGTCATGGCGCTGCCCCCGGTGGCACTGTTCCTCGTAGCGCGCGGCGAGCGCGATGGCGTCGCGGCTTTCAGCCAGGCCTGGACCATCGTGACCAAGAACCTGGGCTCGGCGTTCTTCTGCTCGCTGGTGCTGGGCATCGTGGGCTCGCTGGGTTTCCTGCTGTGCTGGGTGGGCGCGCTGCTGACGCTGCCGCTTTCCACCATCGGCTCCTACTACATGGCACGCCAGCTGGTGGGCGATGAGCCGGTGGCCCTTCCTCCCCTCTGACCCCGGCCCCGCAGTGGTGCCGGTGGGCAGCCCACCCGCCTGGCAGCCGCTGGGCGGGGGCGATCGGCGGCAGCGGCTGGCGTTGGGCCTGGGCTGGCCGCTGGCCATGGCGGCCACGCCCTGGGGGCTGGGTCAGGGCGGGCTGGGTCTGGGTTGCGCGTTTCTTGCGCTGACGGGCATACCCTGCCCGCTGTGCGGCGGCACGCACGCGTGTGCGGCCCTGGTCCAGGGCGATTGGGCGGCCGCCTGGGCGGCCAACCCGGGTGCGCTGGTGTTGCTGCTGTGGCTGTCGCTGCTGGCGGGCCAGGCGGTGGTCGAAGGCGCTCAGGGCCGCCGCCGCGTGGCGCGCTGGCCCTGGTGGCACCCGGCAGTGTTTGTCGTGTTGGGCAGCGGGTTGGTGCTGTCCTGGCTCTCGCGCCTGGCCGGGCTGGTGTAGCCGCTCGTTGGGTCCTTGGGTCCTGGTACTTACCTCTTCGTGAGGCGACCGCCTTCTATGGCCGTCTGAGTGCCCTGCGCAGCCGGTGGCCCGCCAACGCCAGCGCCTGCACCACATCCATGCACCAGCATCCCCTTGGGTCAGGTTAGCGCAGCCCCACGCATCGTTGCGGGGCAGACTGCCCCATGGTGCACAGCCTCCGTGCGCCAGGCTGGTGCATTCAGCTTGTATACCAGTTGGCACGGAACCTGCGATACCGCAGGCAATGACCACCGCCACCGAGATCAGCAACCGCATCATCGAAGCTGTGATGGCGCAAAAGCTCGCGCCCGGCTCCCGCCTGGGCGAGCAGCAGCTGGCCATGCTGTTCGACTGCAGCCGCACCATCGTGCGCGAGGCGCTCACGCGGCTGGCCACACGGGGCATCGTCACCGTCAGTGCCCGGCGCGGCTGGTATGTGATCGAGCCGTCTCAGGACGAAGCGCGCGAGGCCTTTGAGGCGCGCCGCGTGATCGAGCTGGGCCTGCTGCACCAGCTCAAGGTGGTGGACAAGACGGCGCTGCGCCAGCTCAAGAGCCATCTGCAACGCGAAAAGGCCGCGCTGGCGGGCACCGATGTAGGCATGCGCAGCTTCTTGCTGGGAGACTTCCATGTGTGCCTGGCTGAATGCCTGGGCAACAGCCTGCTGGCCGACACGCTGCGCGACTTCACGGCGCGCACCACGCTCATTGCCATGCTCTACCAGTCATCGCACGATGCGGCGCAGAGCTGTGCCGACCATGTGCGCATCGTCGAGGCGCTGGAAGCGGGAGACATTGCCGGCGCCGAGGCACTCATGTCCGAGCACATCGGCACCGTGCAGTCGGCCCTGCGCCTGCAGGCCAGCAGTGACCCGCTGGCCGGGCTACGCGATGCGCTGGCGCCGGTGCGCAAAAGCCCCGCTCAGGCCACCCCAACAGCCCGCGCGCGCAAGCCCCGCGCCGCCACCAGTTCCATCCCCCCAGCGTCTGACCCAGACGCACCTGCCGACGCATCCACCTACCTAGGAGCCCTGCTATGA
This sequence comes from Acidovorax delafieldii, assembly GCF_007993815.1. Taxonomy (GTDB): domain Bacteria; phylum Pseudomonadota; class Gammaproteobacteria; order Burkholderiales; family Burkholderiaceae_C; genus Acidovorax; species Acidovorax delafieldii. Next base: position 951,957 of record NZ_VJWE01000011.1, on the reverse strand, counting down.
CCACCGTCCGCACCGTCACTTCGTCCACCCGCCGCCTGACCCTGGGCGTGCTTGCCGCCACCGGCCTCGCAGCGGCCCTGATGGCACCTGCAGCCCACGCGCAGAACGCTCTGGACAACATCCTCAAGGCCAAGGAAATCAAGATCGCCATTCCCACCGACTACCCGCCCTACGGCTTTGTCGGCACGGACCTCAAACCCCAGGGGCTGGACGTGGAGATGGCCAACTACATCGGCACCAAGCTGGGCGTCAAGGTCGAGCTGATTCCCGTGACCAGCGCCAACCGCATCCCGTACCTGCAAACGCAGAAGGCCGACCTCGTGATCTCCACGCTGGGCAAAAACCCCGAGCGCGAGAAAGTGATCGACTTCACTGCGGCCTACGCACCGTTCTTCCAGGCCGTGTTTGCGAGCAAGAGCCTGAACATCAAGAGCTTTGCCGACTTGGCGGGCAAGACGGTGGCCGTGACGCGCGGCGCCATGGAAGACCAGGAGCTGGCCAAAGTCGCGCCCCCCGGCGTGGATGTGAAGCGCTTTGAAGACCACGCCGCCAGCATTGCGGCCTTTGTGTCGGGCCAGACGCAGGCCATTGCGACCAGCGCATCGACGGCGGGCACCATCATGGTCAAGAACCCCAACCTGGCCACCGAATACAAGCTGCTCCTCAAGGACAGCCCGAACTTCATCGGTGTGGCCAAAGGCGAAGACAAGCTGCGCTTGCGCGTGAACGAAATCATTGCCGAGGCCCGCAAGTCGGGCGACATCGACAAGCTGTCCAACAAGTGGCTGGGTCGTCCTGCGGGTGACCTGCCCCTGTGATGCGGCGCACAGGATGAATTGCTGAAACCCAAGGGCCTGCGGCGCGACAAGCGGCGCAGGGCACAAGCATGCTGATTGCGCTCGATTTTTCTGCCGTCTTCGCGTCGTGGCCGTTGCTGGTGCGTGGCGTGGTCTGGACCATAGCCCTCACCATCGTGGGCACCGTGCTGGGCCTGCTGCTGGGCACGGTCTGCGCCTGGGCGCGTGCACGCAATCTGGGCCACCGGCCCACTGCGCTGCGCTGGGCCGTGGCCAGCTATGTGGAGCTGGTGCGCAACACGCCTTTCATCGTGCAGCTGTTCTTCCTGTTCTTCGGGCTGCCCGCGCTGGGGCTCAAGCTCTCGCCCGAGTTCGCGTCGGTGCTGGCCATGGTGATCAACCTGGGCGCGTATTCCGCCGAAATCGTCCGCGCAGGCATCGAGGCCACGCCACGCGGCCAGATCGAAGCCGCGCACAGCCTGGCGCTGACGCCAGGCCAGACCTTCCGCCGTGTGGTGCTGCCGCCGGCGCTGCAAAAGGTATGGCCCGCCATGGTCAGCCAGATCATCATCGTGATGCTGGGGTCGGCCGTGTGCGGGCAGATCTCCACACCCGAGCTGAGCTACGCCGCCAACCTCATCTCCAGCAACACCTTCCGCGCCTTCGAGGCCTTCATCCTGGCCACTGCTGTGTACCTGGTGCTGTCGATGTTGACTCGTCGTCTGCTGGTGTGGGTGGGGACCCGATTCTTGGTGGGGAGGTAATCGAGATGGTTGAATTTTCCCTGTGGGACATCCTGCGCAACCTGCTGCTGGCAGCGCGCTGGACGGTGTCCCTGTCCCTCATCGCCTTCATCGGTGGTGGCCTGGTGGGCCTGGTGCTGCTGGTACTGCGCCTGTCCAAAGTGCGTGGCGTGGATCGCGCCGTGGGCGCTTATGTGCAGGTGTTCCAGGGCACGCCGCTGCTGATGCAGCTGTTCCTGGCCTACTTCGGCATTGCGCTGTTCGGTATCAAGACCTCGCCGTGGACGGCCGCTGCGGTGGCGCTCACGCTCTACACCAGTGCCTACCTCACAGAGATCTGGCGCGGCTGTGTGGCCTCCATCCCCAAGGGGCAGTGGGAGGCGGCGCAGAGCCTGGCGCTCAACTTCGGCGAACAGCTGCGCCATGTGGTGCTGCCGCAGGCGCTGCGCATCGCGGTGCCGCCCACGGTGGGCTTTCTGGTGCAGGTGATCAAGGGCACGGCGCTGGCTTCGGTCATCGGCTTTGTGGAGCTGACCAAGGCGGGCAGCATGATCTCCAACGCCACCTACAAGCCCTTCCTCGTCTACGCCTGCGTAGCGCTGCTGTATTTCGTTTTGTGCTTCCCGGTGAGCCTGGTGGCGCAGTCCCTTGAAAGGAAACTCCATGGCCATCGCCGCTGAAGCCTCTGCAACCAAACCCACCCCTGCGCACGACGGCATCGTGGTGGGTGAGCCACCCATTGTGGACATCACTGCGCTGCGCAAGTCCTACGGCAGCAACGAAGTGCTCAAGGGCATCGACCTGAAAGTGCAGCGCGGCGAGGTCATCGCCATCATCGGCAAGAGTGGCTCGGGCAAGAGCACGTTGCTGCGCTGCGTGAATGGGCTGGAGGAGTTCCAGGAAGGCGCGCTCAGCGTCAACGGCCAGAAGCTGCTGCACGACAGCCCCGCCGCCATGCGCGCGCTGCGCCAGCAGGTGGGCATGATCTTCCAGAGCTTCAATCTGTTTCCGCACCTCTCTGTGGGCCGCAATATCATGCTGGCGCCCACGCTGGTGAAGGCGCGCGATGCCAAAACCGCCGAGGCGCAGGCGCGCCAGCTTTTGGCGCGCGTGGGGTTGGCCGAAAAGTTTGACGCCATGCCCGACCAGCTCTCGGGCGGACAGCAACAGCGCGTGGCCATTGCGCGCGCACTGGCCATGGAGCCGCAGGTGCTCCTGTGCGACGAGATCACCTCGGCGCTGGACCCTGAACTGGTAGGCGAGGTGCTGCGCGTGGTCGAATCGCTGGCGCAAGAAGGCATGACGCTGATGATGGTCACGCACGAAATGGCGTTCGCCCGCAAGGTGAGCGACCGTGTGATCTTCATGCACCAGGGGCGGGTGCATGAGCAGGGCACGCCTGCCCAGCTGTTTGGAAGTCCGCAGACGCCTGAGCTGCAGCAGTTTTTGTCCTCGCTGCACGACTGACCTGACCGACTGCGCAAAAATCCCGCCCGTGGTCTGGAGGCTCCAGTACGGGCGGGCGCGGGAACGATGGGCGGCTATGTCAAACCATGGGGCTGATAGGTTTGAGTACCCAAGCCGCAACCTGGAGGCTGGGTGTCAGGACAGCAAGCCTTTCTCGAACTCGGTGGGCGAGAGGGTGCCGTTGTGGTCAGCGTCCAGTTCCTTGAATCGTTGGCTGATCGCAGGCAATTGGGCGGCTTCCTTCTCGCTGAGCTTGCCGTCCTTGTCAGTGTCTGCGCGCTGGAATGCGGTGGTAGCCGCCTTGGAAGGATTGCCAGTGCCTGGGCCGTACGAATAGGGGACCTCTGACGGAGAGGCGGTTTTTCCAGGTGAGGCGGTCTGTGCCTGCAAGGCACCCACACCACCCAGAGAGAGGGCGGCGAAGAGCATCACGCTGCGTGTGTCGAACGAGTAGTGGCGTCGTTGCAGTGCTTTCATGGTGAGCCTGGCTCCTTTGAAGTTGAACAGGCTTGCATTGCACCGCAGCAAAGCGTGCTGCGCCAGCACTCTTGCCTGCTGTTGCCTCACTCTACATTTGCCAGCGCGGTGTAACGCGGCACGCCGGTTGTGTGTAGATGTCCGCACAGTGTGTAGCCAGACGCAAGCGTCCCCTGGTGCGCATTCACACCCCACCTGCTCAGGCGCTTGGCCTGACCTGCAAGCCCGTGAACGTCCTACAAGCGGGGTCGGGGCGCGGCAAAACAATGCATCCAAGCATTTCGCTTGATCGCACGTTTTTCCGAAGGAGCTCTCCATGCAAAAGCAAACCGTCTTCGCCGCTCTGGCCGCACTGGCATGCACCGCTGCGCTGGCCCAGACCCCCGCCAACAGCAATGCGCGCCCTCCGTCCGAGGTGAACCCTTCTGCATCCAGTGGTGCGGCGGCGTCCAAGGCACAAAACAAGGTGGACACGCGCAGCGCCAACAGCAGCGCCATGCCTGCCAACCCCGCAGCTGGCGACGGACGTGCGGCGCCGGTGGCCGAGATCAACCCCAGCGCTTCAGGCGGCAAGGCCGCAGCCAAGGCCGATGCACGCGTCAATGCACGCCTGATGGACACCAACGGCGACGGCATGGTGTCGCGCCAGGAGTGGGACACCTACCACGCACATGCATGGGACACCATGAAGCCCACCAACGCTGGCGTATCCACAGCCGACATCGACAAGCTCAACCGTGCCCCCGCTGCGCATTGATCTCGCCGTACGCAGCGCCTTGATAGCGCTGCGCCGTCGCCCTGTGGCACACCATGTTGTGTGCCACAGGGCGTGGGTTCGCGTAGCGGGCATGCTGCGTGTGGTGGGCGGTCAGTGCTCAGGGCGCAGTGCGTAGGGGGATTGGAGGCGAAACGCTTGCACCCGCGTGGCGGTGGCGGAGAATCCGGGCAGATTCACTGCGGTGGCTTGTGCCGCGCAGAAGCTGGCATCCATCCTCCCGTTTCCTCATCAAGGCACCCCATGGGCAACCGACTCACAGAAATCGCAACCCGTACCGGCGACGCCGGCACCACCGGCCTGGGCAACAACCAGCGCGTCTCCAAGAACAGCCTTCGCATCCATGCCATGGGCGATGTGGATGAACTCAACTCGCACATCGGCCTGTTGCTGTGCGAGCCGCTGCCCGATGAAGTCCGCACCTTGCTGGTCGAGGTGCAGCACCAGTTGTTCAACCTGGGAGGCGAGCTGTCGATCCCGGGCTTCGAGCTGCTCAAGGCCGACGCCGTCTTGGCATTGGACGAAGCCCTGGCCCACCACAACGCCGCGCTGCCGCGCCTGCAGGAGTTCATCCTGCCCGCGGGCACCCGCGCCGCGTCACAGGCCCACGTGTGCCGCACCGTGGCCCGCCGCGCCGAACGCGCCGTGGTTGCCCTGGGCAACGAAGAGGCGCTGAACGATGCGCCACGCCAGTACCTCAACCGCCTCTCCGACCTGATGTTCGTGCTCGCCCGCGTGCTCAACCGCATGGATGGCGGTGATGACGTGTACTGGAAAAGCGAGCGCCTAGCCCAGCAAAACGCTACAGAATAGATAGCTACCAGCGCATATTCTTCTAGCGCTTGGGGCCGATTTCATCAAAAATACCCCCCAGCCTTTGCCACGGGCGCGTCCCCAGGCCAAGACCGCCGCGCAAGGGCCGCCCCGCCGCGCTGGCGGTGCCCCCCATCCCGGATCGCGCTAGCGATGCGAGAGAAGGGGGAAGGCGCGAAGCGCCTCAGGGGGATGCACTTTATCTCGGTGCGAGGATCGCCATCGTCAGCCGCGACACACAGGTCAGCTCACCCGCTTCGTTGTGCAGATCGATGTGCCACACGTGTGTGGTGCGGCCGATGTGCACCGGCTTTGCCGTGCCGGTCACCCAGCCGCTGGTGGCAGAGCGCAGGTGGTTGGCGTTGATGTCCAGGCCCACGGCGCGGTAGCCCTCCGGCAGGGTGTAGTAGGCGCCGGTGGAGCCCATGGACTCGGCCAGCACCACGCTGACACCGCCGTGCAGCAGGCCAAAGGGCTGGATGGTGCGGTGGTCTACCGGCACGCGGGCGCGCAGAAAGTCGTCACCCACCTCGACAAACTCAATGCCCAGGTGCTCTACGGCGGTGTTGCGGTTGGCGGCCTTCAGCAGGGCCAGGTCGATGGGTTTTTTCCAGATGGGCATGGTGGTCACGGGGCAGGGCCAAGTCAGTGCAAGCCGCTGATTGTGCCAATGCCTGTGGTCCCGCCCTGTGCCGCAGGTGCCTGGCCTCAGCCCACAAACTTTCCGTTGGCGCCCATCACCCCCAGGTCCAGAAAACGCGAGCCCACATACGGCGCGCCGCTGGCGTAGTCGATGGACAGGCCACCCAGGTCGTTGCTGCGGATGCCTGCGAGGGCGTTGCGCAGCTTGGCGCGGGTCAGGTCGCGGCCGGCGCGCTCCAGGCCCTCGGCCAGCACGCGGGCGTTCACATAGCCTTCAAAGCTGCGGGCCGAGAACTCCTGGTAGCCCAGTGCGCGCATGGCCTTCTGGTAGTCGCGCACCACGGCAAAGCTGGTGCGGGCCGCGTCGGGCAGCACCAGCGACAGCGCAATGCCCGAGGCCTTGCCACCGAGCTGGCGCAGGTTGTCGCCCGACAGCGCCACGCTGGTGGCGGCCAGCGGCGTGCTGGGCGAGACCTTTTTGAACTCATTGACCAGCGTGGCGGTGATGTCGCCCGCCGTGCCCAGCAGCACGGCGTTGGGCTTGGCAGCCACGGCCTTGCCCACCACATCCGCCACCTGGGCGCCCTGGGCGTCGAGCTTGAAGGCTTTGGGTGCGGGCTGCTTGGCGGCGGCCATGGCCTTGGTCACATCGGCCAGAAACTCGCGGCCAAAGGCGGTGTCCTGGTACACGACGGCCAGCTCGGTGATGCCCATGGACACCAGCTTTTGGGTCAGGCGCTGGGCCTCGTCGGCGTAGCTGGCACGCACGTGGAACACCGAGCGGTACTCGGCCTTGCGCAGCGATGTGGCGCCGCTTTGCGGGGCCACGTAGGGGATCTGCGCCTCGTCCACCAGCGGCAGGATGCGCTGGTTGTTGGCCGTGCCCATGCAGGAGATCAGCGACACCACGTTGGCATCGGCAATCAGCTTGCGCACGTTGTCTTCGGAGCGGGCAGCGTCGTAGCCGTCGTCCAGCGCCAGCAGCTTGATTTCGCGGCCGTGGATGCCCTTGGCGTTGGCCTGGGCAAAGCCTGCATCCAGCCCCTGCTTGAGTTCCTTGCCCAGGCTGGCCAGCGCACCAGTCGTTCCCAGCGAGCAGCCAATGGTCACGCTCTTCGCGTCCATGGGGTCCTGCACGCCCACGGCGCGCGACGCGGTGGCAAACAGCAGGCCGGTGCTGGCGGCCACAAGGGATTGGGTGAACTGACGGCGTTGCATGGTCAAAAAAATCTCGCAGACAAAAAGCCACCAGCCCCGGACAGGGGCGGGTGGAGGGGGATGTGGACAGACAGAGGGGGAGGTCGATAGACCTAGGGTTAACCCTGATTTTACCGGGCCAGGCTGGCAGTTGGCTGTCAGAAGCCGATGGCCCTGCGGACCCTGTCGACAAGCGGGCGCCGCGCCTCTACGCTGCGCCGACCGGATCTGCGGGCCGGCGCATGCTCCCCGTTTCCACATACCGCTGGTGCCACGACAGCGCCTCATTCAGCAGGTGTGGCGTGTGCTGGCCCACGGCGTTGCGCTTGGCGCGGGCCACGTAGTCGTGCAGGGCGGGGCGGAAGTCGGGGTGCGCGCAGCGGTCGATGATGATCTCGGCGCGCTGCGTGGGCGAATGGCCGCGCAGGTCGGCCAGGCCTTGTTCGGTGACGAGGATCTGCACATCGTGCTCGGTGTGGTCCACATGCGAGGCCATGGGCACGATGCATGAGATGCTGCCGTTCTTGGCCAGCGACGGCGTCATGAAGATCGACAGGTAGGCATTGCGCGCAAAGTCGCCCGAGCCGCCAATGCCATTCATGATGGCCGAGCCCATCACGTGCGTGGAGTTCACGTTGCCATAGATGTCGGCTTCGATCATGCCGTTCATCGCGATCAGGCCCATGCGGCGGATCAGCTCGGGGTGGTTGCTGATCTCCTGCGGGCGCAGCACGATGCGCTGCTTGTAGTAGTCGATGCGGTCGTTGAAGTCCTGCATCGCCGCCGGGCTCAGCGACAGCGCCGTGGCCGAGGCGCTGGCCAGCTTGCCCGAGCGCAGCATGTCCAGCATGCCGTCCTGCAGCACCTCGGTGTAGGCCGTGAGGTTGTCGAACGGGCCGTTGTTCAGCCCTGCCAGCACTGCGTTGGCGATGTTGCCCACGCCCGACTGCAGAGGCAGCAGGTCTGCGGGCAGGCGGCCCTTTTTCACCTCGTGCTGCAGGAACTCGATGATGTGGCCCGCGATGCGGTTGGAGGTGTCGTCGGGCGCGGCGTACACGCTGTTGCGGTCGGGCTGGTTGGTCATCACCACGGCGATCACCTTGCTCGGGTCGCAGCGCAGGTAGGGCTCGCCAATGCGTTCGTCGGGCCGTGTCATGGGGATGGGCTTGCGGTGCGGCGGTACATCGGTGCCGTAGTAGATGTCGTGCATGCCCTCCAGCTGCGGGTTGTGCCAGGCATTCACTTCCAGGATGACCTTGTCGGCCTGGTCCAGCCAGGTCTTGTTGTTGCCCACCGAGGACGAGGGGATCAGACGCCCGTCGGGCAACACGCCCGCCACCTCGACCACCGCCACATCCAGCTTGCCCAGAAACCCGAACCACACAAACTGCGCCACGTGCGACAGGTGGATGTCCACATACTGCATCTGCCCCGCATTGATCTGGCGGCGCACCGTGGGGTCGGACTGGTAGGGCAGGCGCATCTCGATGCCGTCCACCTGGGCCAGCGCGCCGTCCAATTCGGGTGCGGTGCTGGCGCCTGTCCACAGCCCGATCTTGAAGCCATGGCCCTGCGCGTTCAGGCTCTCGATGCGGCGCGCCAGCGCGCCGGGCACGGCCTTGGGGTAGCCCGCGCCAGTGAATCCGCTCATGCCCACATGGGCACCGGCAGGGATCAGGGCGGCCGCCTCGTCGGCGGTCATGGTGCGGGAGAGAAAGTCGGGGTACAGCACCCGATCGGCCAGGGACATGAACAAACTCCGCAAAAAGAAAAAGGCCACCCGCCCGGTGAGCGGATGGCCCTGTGGACAAAACCCTGGATGCTAGCCTTCGTTCCTTACAAATTAAGGGTTAACCCTTACATATGAGGTTCAGCCCGGCCACATCCACAGATTACGCCGCTTTGCGGTTGAGCAGCGCGTACAGCAGGATCGCCCCGAACGTGGCGGTGCCGATGCCGCCCAGCGCGAACTGGCCGAACTTGAGTGTGAAGTCGCCCGTGCCCAGGATGAGGGTGATGGCCGCCACGATGAGGTTCTTGTTCTGCGAAAAATCCACCTTGTTGTCCACCCAGATCTTGGCGCCCGCCACCGCGATCAGGCCAAACACCACGATGGACACGCCGCCCATCACCGGCAGCGGAATGGTCTGGATCAGTGCGCCGAACTTGGGGGAAAAGCCCAGCACCAGCGCAAACACACCCGCCAGCAGGAACACGGCGGTGGAATAGATCTTGGTCGCCGCCATCACGCCGATGTTCTCGGCATAGGTGGTCACGCCCGTGCCGCCTGCGCTGCCACTCACCATGGTGGCAATGCCGTCACCAATGAACGCGCGGCCCATGTAGCGGTCCAGGTTCTGGCCGGTCATGGCCGTCACGGCCTTCACGTGGCCCAGGTTCTCGGCCACCAGGATGATGGCCACGGGCGCAATCAGCAGCATGGCATTGCCGCTGAACTGCGGGGCCGCAAAGCTCGGCAGGCCAAACCACGCAGCGTTGGCCAGTGCAGTCAGGTCCATCGGCTTGCCCAGGCCCAGGCCGTTGGTCAGCACTGCATAGATGATGCTGGCCACGATCAGCCCGACCAGGATCAACAGGCGCTGCACCATGCCGCGCGTGAGCACGGCCACCAGGCCCACGCTCACAAAAGTCACCACCTGCATCCAGCTGTCAAAGTTGCTGGCCGCCATGTTCTTGATGGGAATGCCCGCGAGGTTCAGCCCGATCACCGCCACCACCGAGCCCGTGACCACGGGCGGCATGAAGCGCTCGATCCAGCCCGTGCCAATCGCCTGCACCAGCGCGCCGATGAGCGTGTAGACGAGGCCACACGCAATGATGCCGCCCAGCGCCACGCCGATGTTGGCATTGGCCCCTTGGCCCGCATAGCCCGTGGCCGCAATCACCACGCCAATGAACGCAAAGCTGGAGCCCAGGTAGCTGGGCACCTTGCCGCCGGTGACGAGGAAGAAGATCAGCGTGCCGATGCCGCTCATCAGGATGGCCACGTTCGGGTCAAAGCCCATCAGGATGGGCGCCAGCACCGTGGCGCCAAACATTGCAATCACGTGCTGCACGCCCATCACAGCCGTCTGCGGCCAGGGCAGCCGCTCGTCCGGCGCGATCACGCCGCCTTGTTGCAACACATCAGCGCTTTTCACACGCCAGTTCATGAATCCCATGTGGTTGTTCCTTGTGGTTGAGGCGCGAATGCTAGTGGATGCGGCCAGGGTGGGGGACGAGCATCCCAGGCGGGTTACGATGCCCCCGCCCCCGCGAGGCACCCCGCACCGTTGCCAAGACCCTCACTGCCATGTTTCCTGCACCCACTTGCCCCTCGTGCCGCCAACCCATGCAGGCACACCGCTTTGCCAGCAACCTGGGCGATTCGCTGGAGCTGGACATCTGCTTTGCCTGCCAGGGCATGTGGTTTGACCGGCACGAGAACCTCAAGCTCACGCCCCAGTCCGTGGTCGAGCTGTTTCGGCTGCTGCACGAGCACCGTGTGGACCAGCACCAGGCCCTGGCCGAGAGCATGGCCTGCCCGCGCTGCAACACCAGCCTGGCCAAGGGTTACGACGTGGTGCGCAGCGGCCGCTACATGGTGTACCGCTGCGGGCGACAGCATGGGCGCTTCAGCACCTTCTCGTCCTTCATGGTCGAAAAAGGCTTTGTGCGCCACATGACGCGCCCCGAGATCGACGACCTCGCCAAGCGCGTGGGCGCCATCTACTGCACCAGTTGCGGCGCCCCTGTGGACATCCGCAAGGACCACGCCTGCCCCTATTGCCGTGCCGCGTTCTCCCTCATCGACCCCCAGGCCGTGGTGCGCGCCATGGAGGGCTATGCCGCCGCGAGCGCCAAGGCACCGGCGGCGCCGGTATCGCCCGTGGACATTGGCGACGCCCTGGTGGCCCTGGAGCGCGACCGCACCCGGGCCGAGCGGGAGCGCCAGAAGCGGGCGTTCACCACGGCCAGCAGCGACGCCAATGACAGCTCGTTCACCGGGGACCTGCTGGCCGCCGGGGTGGCGCTGGTGTGGGCGCTGGTGAAGGACTAGGGATTCAGCGTCGCGCTGGCCGCAAGCCCCGCCAGTGCACTGACATACCGCAGCACGCGCTGCGGTCATTCACGACAGACTGGGGCAGACCGTTCAGAATGGCCCAAGAACCTGTTGAACAGGCTCTAATGCCCTTGCCCTGGGCCACACCGCATCCCACGCAACCGTGGCGCCCGCAGCCACTGGAGGAGCGCCCCGTGCCGCAGTCCCCCACCAGACGCCCTGCCCGATCGCCGCGCAGCCCTGCGCCACCGGCGCGTGCGCTTCACCGCACCGGCAGCCTGCTGCAGCGCGCGCAGCTGCCCCCCGTGCCCAGCACCTTGCTCATCCCTTTGGCCGCGCGTGCCCACGGCGGGCGCTATTTCCCCTGGCTCGACTGCCACGATGCCGTGGCCCAGGCCTTGCTGACGCAGTTGGATGCCGATGTGAACAGCACCCTGGACGACCTGCCCACGGTGCTGCATGTGCTGTGGCGCACCCGCGCCATCAAGGAGGCGGGGCGCGCCTTTTTTGCCGAGCACCCGCAGGCCCTGGGCGTCAACCTGGGGTGTGGCCTCACGCACCACTTTCAGTGGCTGGACACGGGGGCCAACCAGTGGCTTGATGCGGACCTGCCTGCGGTGATGGCGCTGCGCAAGCCCCTGTTGCCGCCGCAGTGCCCGCGCATGCGCCGTGCCGATCTGGACCTGTCGCAACCCGGCTGGTGGCAGCGGCTCGGGCTGCCCGCGCAGCGCACCGACCCCCCGGTGCTGCTGGTGTGTGAGGGCGTGTTGATGTACCTGCCACCCGCGCAGGTGCATGCCGTGCTGGCCGAGTTTGCGCAGCACGCTCCGCCGGGCTCGCGCATGGTGTTGGATGTGATGACGCGCCAGGCCGTGGGTTGCGCAGCCCGCCACGCCAGCGTGGGGCCTACGGGCGCGGAGTTTCGGTGGGGGGTCGGCCGCATTGCAGAGCTGGCGGCTGTGCACCCGCGCCTGCACCTGCTGCGCGAGCAAAGCGTGGCGGAAGGCTACGGCTGGGCCGGTATTGCCATGGACATGTGGTGGCGCCCCTGGCTCGGTGCGCCGCTGTATGGTCTGGCCACGCTGGGGGTGAGGGACGGCTCTCCCTGAGCCGCTTCGCGTCTTCCCCCTGAGGGGGACGCCACCGGTGGCCTGGCAAAGCCAGTTCCACGGTGGCGCTGGCGTGGGGCGCGCCCGTTGCAGAGGTTGGCTACGGCCTGAGCGTCAGTGCGCGCATCCATTGGGGCGCCTTGCCCGTCAGCTGCCCCACGATGGCCGCCTGCAGCGGTGGCAGGCGCCGCGCGCCCTGCAGCACCAGTTGCCGCAGCAGGCGGGGCACCGGGCGGGCGTCGGTGTACAGGCGCACGATGGCGTTGGTGCCCTGGTAGATGGGCCAGGCGTGGCGGTGGTGGCCCTGGGCGTAGGGGGCCAGGGCGTCGGCGCTGCCAATGTCCTGCCCGCGCTGGCGGGCGCTGACCAGCGCGGCCGTGAGCCGCTCCACCCCCGCCAGCCCCAGGTTGTAGCCATGCGCCGTGACCGGGTGCATGCCCACGGCGGCGTCGCCCAGCAGCGCGCAGCGGTGGCCCGCAAAGCGCTGGGCATACACGGCCACCAGCGGGTAGGCATGGCGCTCGCCCACCAGCGCCATGGGTCCCAGCCGGTCGTTGAACTGGGCCTGCACCTGGGTGGCAAAAGCCTCGGGGCTTTGGGCCATCAGCGCGGCGGCGTCGGCCGCGCCCGCCGTGACCACCACCGAGCACAGCGCTTGTCCCGTCTGTGGGTCATCGGGCAGGGGCAGCACGGCCAGTGTGCGGTCGTAGCCAAAACATTCGTGCGCCACGTTGCCGTGGGGCAGGGCGTGGCGCATGCGGCAGACGATGACGGTGCGGCCAAAGTCGGTCATGTCTGCGCCAAGGCCCAGTTGGCGGCGCGTGGCCGAGAAGCGGCTGTCGGCGGCCACCAGCAACGGGGCGGTGAGGCGCTGGGGCGTGGCGTGGTCGCCAGGGCCCGTGTGGGAGGGCACGCAGTCCAGCTCGGCATGGCCGGGCAGCGCGGCCACGCGGGTGACCTGGGTGCCGGTGAGCAGGCGCACGCCCGGGGTGCTCGCAGCCACCGCGTGGGCTGTGCGCCGCAGAGCGTGGTTGGGCACGATGAAGCCCAGGGCGCCGTGAGCTGACACATCGCCGTGGGTGCCGCTGGCCGCGTTCAGTTGTAGCGCGCTGTGGCGGCCCAGCGGGCCGTCGTGCACCTGGGCCTCGGCAATCTGGCCCACCTCGTGGTCGGCCAGGTGCGCCCAGCTGCCCAGCCGCTGCAACGTTGCCTGGCTGGGGTGGGTGAGGGCGATTTCGCGGCCGTCAGGTGCGGGCTGGGCCAGCGCGCGGTCGCCCTGCTGCTCCACGACGGTGGCGGTGAACCCGGCCTGCGCCAGGGAGATGGCCAGCGACAGGCCCGCCGGGCCTGCGCCGACGATGAGCACGTCGCTGTGGTGGGTGGTCATGGCGGGATGAATACAGGGTGACAAGGTGCCCGCCCCGGGTCGGGGAGGCCGCGCGCCATTGTGGGCGGGCGGGTCTGGGCACGCTTTGCCCTGCGTCAAGCCATGGCGTGGTGACGCTATCCAATTGATAGCTGTTCAGGCATATGGTTCTAGCGCCTGGGGGCTAAAACAATCGAAACTCAGTCTCTGGCTGCCTTGCGCGGGGTTTTGCTGGACTTCTTTTTGGCCGGGCCTGCCTTCTTGCCGCGCAGGTGCAGCACCCAGGTGACCAGCAGCCACAGGTAGCCCGCCGGGATGCTGTACGCCGCAAAAGCCGCCAGCGACAGTGGTGGTGCGGTGACGGAGCGCGGGTTGGCAATGGTCTCCAGCAACTGGCGCGTGCCGGTGCCCAGCGTGGGCGTGGCGTGCTGGCTGCCCGAGCGGGCCATGAGGGCGCCCATGAAGGTGAAGAACTCCATCAGCAGCGCGCCGATCAGAAAACAGGCCAGCAGGGCCATCAGCTGTGCAAACGCCCGCCGGTTGCCCTTGGCCAGGAACACGATGGCCGACACCAGCCACAGCGCGGGCAACAACAGGACCAGGGCGGGCCAGGCGGACAGGAGAGTGGACATGGGAGACACGGCAGGTAGCAACAGGCAGCAGGGGCCGCTGGTGCGGGCACCAGCGATTCATCGGCAAGGCGCCTCCAGGAAGGCGGTCGAGTGCGGATGATAGAGGCTGCCTGTCGCCGGCTGATTCCGGCGGGTCGCGCGACCCGTCTGCCACCGCCGGCCGGCGCTTACGCCGCCACAAAGTCGGCCACGGCCTGCAGCACTTCCGCCTGCTGCAGGATCTTGCGGTGCCCCAGCCCCTCGGTGGCCAGCAGCGCGGCACCCTGAATGTGGTCGCGGTAGGCCTCGCCGTCAGCAAAGCGGTTGATGCGGTCGCCCCGGTCGTGCACCACCAGCGTGGGCAGTGCAATGCGCGGGCCCACGGCGGGGGGCTCAAACTGTCGCATCAGGATGCCCTCGCGCGCCTCGATGCGCCGCTGCATGGCGGCGCGGGTGCGCTCGGACAGGCCAAACACCTGCGCGAACAGGCGCGTGTATTCGTGCGGCGAGGCGGGCGGCGCCAGCAGCACCAGCCGCTCGGTGGCCAGGCCCCGGCTGGCCGCATGGGCCGCTGCGTTGGCCGCCAGCGAATGGGCCACCACGGCGTGGGGCGCCGAGTCCTGCGCGTGCAGGCGGGCGGTGGCGTATTCGATGGCACGGGCGAACTGCGGCAGGTTGCTCACGCGGCCCCGGCTGCCGCCGTGTGCGGGCAGGTCCACCAGCACCGGGCGCAGGCCGCGGGCGGCCAGGGCGTCGGCCAGCGGCAGCATCTGGCGCGCATGCCCGCCCCAGCCGTGCAGCAGCAGCACCGTGGGGCCGTGCGGCTGGGCCTGGGGCAGGTACAGCGTGATCTCGGCGTCTTCAAACGCCAGGCGCTCCGTGCGCCAGTGGCCCGGTGGCACGGCGCTGCGGCCCGGTTTGCGCAGGGGTAGGGGCGTGCCAAACAAGCGGTAGGCCGCGCGCACGGCCAAGGTGGGCCACAGGCGTTCGGCCGTGCCCAGCGCCACACGCAGCAGGCGCATGCCGGGGTGCTCGCCGTAGAAGCTGGACGTGGCCTGCAGCGCGGCGGATGGGGAGGTGTTCATGGTGGGACTCCAGGAGGGAGATGGGGGTAGATGGGGGAGGTGGACCGGGTGGACGGTCAGTAAAAGATCCAGTCCCGGTTGCTGCGCGGGAGGCTGGTGAGGGTGCTGCGTAGCGACCGGATGGCGCCCACTGCGGCCGCAATGGCGGCAATGCCCAGGATGATCAACATGGTGGTTCCTTTCTTCGCACGGTTGTGCGAAATTGGGACATAAAAAAACAAGAGCACTCCCTGGCACACCACCGCGTATCAAGCGGGGGAGGGGAGGTAACTCTTGACGAGGCGCGCCCAGGACGCCTCAGTGCGTGCCACTGCCTGCGGATCGCGCAGGAAGCGAACGTCGTGCAACAAGCCCATGATCAGGCCATAGATCTCGCCCACCAGCTGGTCGGGGGATGTGTCGGCCGCCAGGTGCCCGGCCTCGATGGACTGGATCACTGTGCGGCGCAATGCGGCGCGCCAGCGGGTGATTTCAGCGTGCAGCAGGTCGCGCAGTTCGCCCTCGCGGTCGTCCAGCTCGAAGGCGCCGGCGGTGTAGATGCAGCCCGTGAATGCCTCCACGTCGCGCGTGCGGGCAATCCAGCGGCGCAGGATCTCCTGCAGGCGCGGCAGGCCCTTGGGCTGCTGCATGGCGGGTACGAACACATCGGCCAGAAAGCGGCGGCCAAACTCCTCGATCACCGCTTTTTGCAGCGCCTCGCGCGAGCCGGCCCGCGAGAACACGCCGCTCTTGGACAGGCCCACGCGGTCGGCCACGGCCTGCAGCGTGATCGATTCCAGCCCCTCGGCCGCAGCCAGGTCCAGCGCCGCGCCGACGATGGCGGCGCGGGTGAGTTCGGCTTTCTGGGTTTTGGCGTCCATGGCTGCAATTTAGCACGATTGTGCGAAATAGCGCAATCCCCCGCGCTGTCAACCGGGCGACGGACGCGGCTGGCCTCTGCCGGGCGCCGCTGGTACGCTGCGTCGCCATGGAGACAACACACACAACCCCGCCTTACATCCCCCAGATCCGCCTGTACCAGAACTGGCTGCGCGACCAGCGCGGCCTGCAGTTCGACAGCTACGACGCGCTGTGGCGCTGGTCCACTACCGAACTCGACGCCTTCTGGCAAAGCGTGTGGGACTACTTTGACCTGCAGTCGCCCACCCCCCACACGGCCGTGCTGGCGAAGAACACCATGCCCGGCGCGGTGTGGTTTCCTGGCGCCCAGGTCAATTACGCACGCCAGGCGCTGCGGCATGTGGATGCCGCCCACGCGGCGGGCCTGCCCGCCATCATCAGCCGCAACGAAAAGGGCCAGCACCGCGAGCTGAGCTGGCCCGAGCTGCGCCGCCAGGTCGCGTCGCTGGCGCTGCACCTCAAGGCCCAGGGCGTGTTGCCCGGCGACCGCGTTGCGGCCTACCTGCCCAACGTGCCCGAGGCCATGATCGCCTTCCTGGCCACGGTGAGCATCGGCGGCGTGTGGAGCATCTGCGCGCCGGACATGGGCACGCATGCGGTGCTCGACCGCTTTCGCCAGATCGAGCCCAAGGTGCTGATCGGCGTGGACGGAGTGAGCTATGGCGGCCGTGACCACGACCGCCGCCCCGTGCTGGCCGAGCTGCGCGAGGCCCTGCCCAGCGTGCAGCACGCGGTGCTGCTGGGCAATCTGGATGCTTCGGTTTCGATAGCTGGCTGGGCAAGCTGGACTAGCGCTACCGCCCAAAACGATGCAGAAACGGCTGCCTTCGAGCCGATGTGGCTGCCGTTTGACTACCCCCTGTGGATCGTCTACTCCAGCGGCACCACCGGCCTGCCCAAGCCCATTGTGCATGGCCATGGCGGCACGGTGCTGGTGGCGCTGCAGCTCAAGGTGCTGCACAACGACATCGGCTGCAGCTACGAGCCCAACAGCTTTGGCGAGCGCTACCACTGGTACAGCTCCACCGGCTGGGTGATGTGGAATGCGCAGCTCAGCGGCCTGCTGTCGGGCACCACCTGCGTGATCTACGACGGCAACCCCGGTGGCAGCAAGGAGCACCCGGACTGGGGCGTGCTGTGGCGCTTTGCGGCCGAGACGGGCGTGACCTTCTTCGGTGCGGGCGCGGCGTTCTTTGCCAACTGCATGAAGGCGGGCATTGCGCTCAGCGACCATGGCGACCTGGGGCGCATCCGCGCGCTGGGCACCACCGGATCGCCGCTGTCGCCCGAGGTGCAGGAATGGGGCACGGCCCAGTTCGAGGCCTTGGGCACCCATGACATCTGGTGGAACAACATTTCGGGCGGGACTGACTTTTGCGGCGCCTTCATCGGTGGCAACCGCGAGATGCCCCAGGTGCCCGGCGAGATGCAATGCCGCATGCTGGGCGCGGCCGTGGAGTCCTGGGACGCCGAGGGCCGCCCCGTGCAGGACGCGGTGGGCGAACTGGTCTGCGCGCAGCCGATTCCGTCGATGCCGCTCTACCTGTGGGGCGACAAGGATGGTTCGCGTTACCTTTCGAGCTACTTCGACATGTACCCCGCAGGCCACGGCCGCCAGCCCGGCGGTGGCGACGGCCCCGCGAGCATGGGCGCGGTGTGGCGGCATGGCGACTGGCTCAAGATCGGCGCCAACGGCGGCTGCGTGATCTATGGCCGCTCTGACGCCACCATCAACCGCCACGGTCTGCGCATGGGCACGAGCGAGATCTACAGCGCGGTCGAATCGCTGCCCGAAGTGCTCGACAGCCTGGTGGTGGACCTGGAATACCTGGGCCGCGAGAGCTACATGCCGCTGTTTGTGGTGCTGCGCCCCGGCTACGCGCTGGACGATGGCCTGCGCGCGCGCATCAACGGCGCCGTGCGCACGGCCCTGAGCCCACGCTTTGTGCCCGACGACATCTTTGCCGTGGCCGAGGTGCCGCGCACGCTGAGCGGCAAGAAGCAGGAGCTGCCCATCAAGAAACTGCTGCTGGGCCAGCCCATCGAAAAGGTGGTCAACAAGGACGCGATGGCCAACCCGGGGTGTCTGGACTGGTATGTGGCGTTTGCGGCGCAGCGGGCGAATGTGCTCCAAAAATAATAGCTGCTAGTGCTTATTGAATAAGCGCTATCGCCCTGTTTGAATGCAAGGGTTCGTGCGGCACCGAGGCGCGCTGCGCCTCAGGGGGTCAGTCCAGCTTCGCGCCCGATGCCTTGATCAGCCGCTCCCACACCGGGCGTTCCTTGTTCATGGCCGCGGTGAACAAAGCCGGTGAGCTCTTTTGCACGTCAAAGCCCATGGCCGTGATGCGCTGCGCCACATCGGGATGCTCGGTGGCTTTGCGCACCTCGGCCGCAACGCGCTCCAGGATGGCGGGCGGTGTGCCTGCGGGGGCTCCAAACGCCAGCCAGCCCGCCACGCGGTAGGCCTCGTCGTTCAGGCCCTGTTCGCCCAGTGTGGGCACGTTGGGCAGCGTGCCCATGCGGCGCTCGCCGCTCACGCCAATGGCCTTGAGCTTGCCGGCGTCGATGTGCGCCTTGACTTGCAGTGCACTCGCAAAAGCAATCTGGATCTGCCCGCCCAGCAGGTCCTGCACCATAGGCGCCTCACCCCGGTAGGCCACGTGGCTCATGTCGGCGTTCTGCGACTGGCTCATGTACGCGCCGGCCAGATGCGGGTAGGCACCCGTGCCGTAAGAACCATAGGCCACCTTGCCTTTGTTGGCGGCGATGTATTTCAGCAGCTCAGGCCCCGTGGCCACCGGCACGCTGGGGTGGGCCACCAGCACCAGGGGCGCGATGGCGATCTGGTAGATGGGCGCGATGTCCTTCTCGGGGCTGTAGGGCAGCTTGGTGTACAGGAACTGGTTGGTGAGCATCGAATTGCTCAGCGCCAGCAGCAGGGTGTAGCCGTCCGGTGCGGCCTTGGCCACCGCGTCGGTGCCGATGATGCCGGCCGCGCCGGGCTTGTTGTCGATGACCATGGGCTGGCCCAGGCCCACGGCCATCTTCTCGGCCAGCACGCGCGCCAGCACGTCGGTGGCGCCGCCGGGGGCGAAGGGCACCACCACCTTGATGGGCTTGTTGGGGTAGGCAGCCTGCGCCCAGGCGGCGGTGCCGGTGCAGGCGGTGGCAGCGGCCAGCGCGGCAGCGCCGAGCCATGAACGGCGGGTCAGGGGGAAGGGCATGCGTTGTCTCCTGTCGTGGTTATTAGCAATGAGAAATCGAACGGGCTCCACCAGACATGGTGGTGGGCCGGGGCCTGGCTGTCACGCCATGGGCTTATGCGGTCTGGGGGCTCCCTGGGGCGGGGCCGGTGGTGACGCGCACGGTGAGGGGCAGGGGCGCGAGCACTTCGCGCAGGCGGGCCTGCAGCGCGTCGGCGTCGGGGCCCGGAGCCACGGTCACGCGCACGGCGTTGTCGCCCTCGGGCTGTACCTGGGGACGGAGGCCGTCCGTGGCTTGTCCGCACACCCCATCGACCAGCGCTTGCACCGTGTGGCAGGCCGCGCGCTGGCGCAGATCGGGCTTGTAGATCTTGCCCACGTTGGTCACGGGCATGGTCTGCAGCACCTGCACCCAGCGCGGGCGGGCCACGGCCTCGTCCACGCGTTCGGCGGTGAAGGCCAGCAGTTCGGCCTCGGTCACAGCCGGTGCACCGGGCACCAGCGTGGCGTAGACCACGGGCAGCTCGCCCGCATAAGCATCGGGCGCGCCCACGGCGGCGGACAGCTGCACGGCGGGGTGGGCGCCCAGCGCGTCTTCGATCACCTTGGGGTCGATGTTGTGGCCGCTGCGGATGATGAGGTCCTTGGAGCGACCACTCAGGTGCAGGCGGCCCTGCTCATCCACAAAGCCCAGGTCGCCCGTGGCCAGCCAGCCATAGGGCGTGAAGGCCTTGGCCGTGTCGGCTGCATCGAGAAAGCCGGAGAACAGGTTGGGCGACTGGAACAGCACCATGCCCGGCTGGCCGGGCGGCAGGTCCTGGTCGGACGCATTGCCCTGCGCATCCAGCGCCACCACTCGCAGCTGGGTGTACGGCAGCCGCCAGCCCACGCAGCCTGCGGGCGCGTTGACGCCCGGTGGGGTGATGGTGGAGATGCCCGCCATCTCCGTCATGCCCAGGCTTTCGTGGATGTGCAGGCCAAACAGGCGCTCAAACCGCGCCGCCAGCTCGGGCGCTAGGATGGCCGCGCCGGTGCGGCAGTAGCGCAGCGTGGCAATGTCGGCCCCGTCCAGCGGCACGTTGGCCAGCGCCGCCAGCGCTGTGGGCACGGCCGACAGGTAGGTGCAGCGGTAGCGCTCTACCAGCCGCCAGTAGTTCGCAATCACCTCGCGGTTGCGGAACAGGCCGGTGGTGGGGATGATGGTCTCCACCCCTGCCGACAGCGCCGCCAGCGAGCCGGGCAGCACTCCCGCCACATGGAACAGCGGGTAGCCGTTGATGCCCACGTCCTCGGGCCGTATGCCCTGCATCTGCACGCTGCCCCAGGCGGTGAACACCTGCGCGCCGTGGCTGTGGCGGGCCAGCTTGGGCGCACCGGTGGTGCCGCCGGTGTGGAAGTACGCGGCGATGTCGCTGGCCACAATGCGGCGGCCGCTTACTAGGTGGTCGCCCGGGTGCTGGTGGCGCGCGGCCAGATCGAGCATGCCTGGGGGCAGGGCGGTTGTTGCGCCCGCTGCCTCGTCGTATGGGGCTACGCGCAGCACTGTGGTCAGGGTGGGTACCAGGGCGCGCAGGCGCAGGGCCTTGCTCCAGTAGCCCAGGTCGCCCTCGCCGCCGTAGGCAATCAGCACCTTGGCCCGGGCCAAGGTCATCATGGCCGCGATCTTCTCGTCGGTGAGCATGGGATTGAGCGGCTGCACGATGCCCGCCGCCTCGCCACCCCACAGGGCCAGGTGGTATTCCAGGCAGCCGGGCAGCAGCACGGCCACGGCGTCCTGCGGGCCCACGCCCAGGTGGTGCAGCAGGTTGGCTGTCTGGTGGATGCCGGTGAGCAGCTGCGCATACGACCAGCGGATGGGTTCGGCAGCCGGGTCGGCGGCGGGCAAAAAGGCCAGCGCCGTCTTGTCGCCAAACGCCGCCGCCGAATTCACAAAAATTTCGTAGGTGCTTTGCACCGGTAGCGCCTCGGCCAGGGGGCGGGCTTCGAGCCGTTCCACATCCTGCAGGCTGCGCACCGGGGCACCCGGGGCAAAAGGACTGTGCAGTGGGGGCAACGAGGGGTGGCGCATGGGGTTGTCTCGGGTCTTGTGGGGAATCAGGTCGGTCACCGACGGTGCACATATGCGGCGTCGTCCTACCTGGCGGCCGTCGCCGCTTGCCCACAGTCTGTCCGTGTGCCAGCGCAAAAGCAGTCACGCAGATGTCAGGGCAGGTCTTCAGGGCATACAGGCGATCCGCTGCGCGATGGACAACAGGCTCTTGACGCGCCGGTGGCGCTGCAGCACACCCATAATGGACCTTGTTGATTGCCACTGCGCGCCCCGCTGCGCGCCTTTACTTCATGAACACACCGCAGCCGCCCAAACGTTTTTCGATGATCCGTGAGTTCCACCTGGCCGACTGGTTCACGCTGGGCAACGCGGTCTGCGGCGTGGGCGCGCTGTTCTCGGTCATGTCGTACCTGGAGACCAGCAATGTGGTGCATGTGTACTTTGCATGTGCCCTGGTGCTGGCCGCGCTGATCTTTGATGTGCTGGACGGCCGCATCGCGCGCTGGCGCCAGAAAAGCTCGGCCATGGGCCGCGAGCTGGACTCGCTGGCCGACGTGATCTCGTTCGGCGTGGCCCCGGCGATCATTGCCTATGGGTGCGGCATGCAGGGCCTGTACGACCGCATCGTGCTGGCCTACTTTGTGGCCTGCGGCGTGTCGCGCCTGGCGCGCTACAACGTCACGGCCGAAACCCTGTCGGGCGACGATGGCAAGGTCAAATACTTCGAGGGCACCCCCATCCCCACCTCCATCGTGCTGGTGGGCCTGCTGGCCCTGGCCGCCTGGCTGGGAGCAGTGCGCGAGAACCTGTGGTTTGGCAAGCTGCTCATCGGCGGCTTCACGCTGCACCCGCTGGTGCTGCTGTTTGCGGTGTCGGGGTCGCTGATGATCAGCCGGATTCGCATTCCGAAGCTCTGAGCCGCTGGCTAGCGCGTCCTTTCTTTGTGGATGTTGAACACCATGGCACTCCAAAAAATCGCAGCGTTCTCCGACGGCCCCCAGGGCGGCAACCCCGCCGGTGTGTGGATCGGTGACGCGCTGCCCAGCCCCGCAGATATGCAGCGCATTGCCGCTGAAGTCGGTTTTTCTGAAACTGCGTTTGCCGCCCCGCTGGGCGATGGCCGGTGGCGGGTGCGCTACTTTGCGCCCGAGAGCGAGGTGCCCTTCTGTGGCCACGCCACGATTGCCCTGGGCGCCGCGCTCGCGAAGCGCGAGGGCGACGGCGTGTTTGCGCTGTCGCTGAGCCAGGCCGAGATCACGGTCGAAGGCCGCCGCGCGGGCGATCTGGTGCAGGCGGCGCTGCAGTCGCCCCCCACGCGCAGCGGGCCTGTGCCAGCGGCGCTGCTGGCCGATGCGCTGGCCCTGTTTGGCCTCAGCGCGGTCGATCTGAACCCGCGCATTCCGCCCGCGCTCATCCACGGCGGTGCGGACCACCTGGTGCTGGCCCTGCGCGGCCGCGCGGCGCTGGCGGCCATGCACTACGCGCTAGATGCCGGCCGCACGCTGATGGTGAGCGCCGGGCTGGTCACCATCGTGCTGGCGTTTGTGGAGTCAGACCGCCTGCTGCACACCCGCAATGCCTTTGCGTCGGGCGGCGTGCTGGAAGACCCGGCCACGGGTGCCGCCACGGCCGCGTTGGCGGGCTACCTGCGCGACCTGGGCTGGCCGCACGGCGGTGCCATTGACGTGGTGCAGGGCGAAGACATGGGCATGCGCTCGCGCCTGCGGGCCGAGATCGGGCCGGTGGCTGGCAGCTCCATCCGCGTGTCGGGAACGGCGCGGTGGATGGGCGATGGCGAATGATTTTTGCTATTGAAAATATAGCTGCTAGCGCATGATTCACTAGCGCTACCGCCCGATTTGTGCAGAAAGCGGGCAAGCCGAGCACGTGGGGCTCTGTGCGCCCGGCCTCCCGCTCAGGCGCTGATCTCGTCCTGGAGCCACTGCACAAAACGCAGCGTCTCCGCCGATGGGTCCGGCGCCATGCCCAGGTAGTGCCGCGTCAGCGGCAGGCGCAAGCTGGGCAGCGGTGACACCAGCCGCCCCGAGGCCAGGTCGTGGGTGATCAACGACACCGGGGCCACCGCAAAACCCAGCCCATCCACGGCGGCCTGCAGCACAAAGTGCAGGTGGTCAAACTGCAGGCAGCTGGCGGGCTGGAGCCTTGGCGCGTTCACCAGCTTCTTCCAGCTTTCCCAGTCCTTGCTGCGCGATTTGGACAGCAGCAACACATGGGCCGACAGCGCCTCGGGCTGCGTCACCGGGCGCTGGGCGAACAGCGCCGGCGACCCCACCACCAGCGCCTCATCCTCCAGAAACGGCTGCACCTGCATGCCCGGCGGCCAACCGCGTGGGCCGCGCCGCAGGGCCAGGTCGAAGGTCTCGGTGGCATGGTCCGGCGCCAGCGTGCTGGTGATGACCTGGGGCTCAATGTCCGGATGCTGGGCCACAAAACCCGGCAGCCGGGGGATCAGCCACCGCACCGCAAAGCTGGGCCGCACATTGATCTTCACGCTGCGCAGCCCGGCATCGCCCCGCAGCGACTGGGCGGCAGCGCCGATCTGCGCGAGCGCCGGCCCGACCTGTGCATGGAACTGGTGGCCCGCCGCGGTGAGCAGCACCTGCCGGGTCTTGCGCTCGAACAGGTCCACGCCCAGGTGTGCCTCCAGCGCCTTGATCTGGCGACTGATGGCGCTATGGGTGACGTGCAGCTCCAGCGCGGCGCGGGTAAAGCTCTGGTGGCGCGCCGCTGCTGCAAAGGCGCGGACGGCATTCAGCGGGGGCAGGCGGGGTGGCATGCGCGGAATTTTCACACGCGTGCGTCGCCGCCAAATCGTCTGCCGGGAGACGGTGGTTTGCCAAGCCGCTGGTCAGCGGCGGCACGCTGCGCCTGTGGTCGCCGATGCTGTGGTGTCGGGGCCGTTGCCGACCCCTCTAGATTAGATGCCGAAGTGGTGACCCCGGCCCACGGGCTGCATGGGCCGAGTGCCAAGGGTCAGGGGCAGGTCCAGGCCCCGTTGCGGCGATTGAAAAGCTCGCTGCCGTAGAAAAGACCATTGCCGTCAGGGGCTAGCGCCCAAGCCACGGTATCGCGCGCCATGACGGCCTGCCTACGCCATGTGGTGCCATCGCGTCCGAAAAGCGCAATATGCCACCCGGGGGTCGTGCTATACGCTCCGTTGGCCAGAGGTTCTGTAATCCAGGGGCTCTTGCTGCCGCAAGTCAGATCTGCTGCGACGATGGTGAATTCTGAGGGCAATCTGCCTGGCAAGTATTGGGCTTCCACCGCCAGGGTGTTGCCGTCGTGGGAGAGCGTCATCGCGCTGTACCGCGATGCGGCGATGTCCAGGAAATTCACGATGCCCACCGGCAGCCGCGCTTGCTCTGTCCATCCGTCGACCCCTTTCTGCGCGTAGATATGCACGTGCGGTGGCGTGAAGTTCTCGCTGCGGGTGATGGCGCCGCTGTTCAGTGCCAGCGTACTGCCGTCGCCCGACAGGGCGAGGGCAGTGCCCACGATGCTGTCGCCTGGCGCGAAATGGCTTTGCGCAGCCCAGGTGGTACCCGTGCGCACATAGGTGAAAACGGCGTTGGAGTCGCTGGCTGCCGCCCCAAAGCGCCCCGTGACCGCCAGCAGGTTGCCGTTGGCCGACAGCGCGAGCCGGTCAGGGACTATCTGGCAGGGCTGGGGGCAGGCTGCGGGCGTCTGGGTCGAGGCAATCGTGGTTGGCTGGCTCCAGGTGCCGCTGCTGCGTTGGTAGATCTGTACCTTGGACTCTTCGCTGGCGGCCAGCGTGTTGCCGTCCGCTGAAAGCGCGATCCGGTACGCACTGGTGGGGATCTCCGCCTGCTGTTGCCATGGCTGGCCGGCTGCAGTGCGCGTGAACACCAGCAAGGTGCTTGTCGAACCGTTGGAGCCACGAAGGACCAGGGTCAGGCCGTCTTGGGATATGGGGTCGAAATTGCCCGATGAGGATTTGAGGGGCGCGCGTCCCGAGGAGAATTCGTAGCTGATGCGGCTGGGAAGGTCTAGTGCCTTCGCTGCGGTGAAGGCTCCACATCCATCGCTGTTACAAGCCCGCAGGCGGAAGGTTGCGTTGATGAAATCAGGGATTCGGGCGAGGCTCAGGTTGCCGAACTGTCGTTGCGTCGTGGAGTAGAAACTCAGGCCCTGCGCCGCGCCCATCTGCACTTCGGTCTGCGGCCCTGGGCCATCCAAGTCGGCAAAGAGCTCATAGCGCGTGGCGCCCGGCGTGGCGCTCCACGCAAAACTCAGAGCCCCGCTGTTCTCAAAGTTCTCGGGGGCGGGCAGCGTGCTGGTGACGGGGGGCTGGCCAGGCTCTGCGGAGCCGGAGCCGCCGCCGCAGCCTGCCAAGGCCAGTGCGGCACAGCCCAGGGCCAGCGTGGCTCGCAAGGTCGGCAAGGCCCGGGGGGCCCGCTGGTGAACGGCTTCGGGTGCAAAGGTCAGTGTGTCGTGACGCATGGATACCTTTTTGAAGAAAGCGTGAAATGGTGCTCGGGTACCGGTGGCGGTACTTTGCAGTGGCGATTCAGACCGTCCCAGTGTGTTCTTCCCAAACACCTGGACCAGGAATCTTCGACAGCGAGTGTCGGGAAAATGATAGCTGCCAGTACTGTGCAGGTAGCCCTTGGGCACCATTTGATACAAATCTCAACCCGGCCGTCTGTTCACCAGCACGATGCCTGCCGCCACCAGCACCAGCGCCGCCACCAGCCCGGGCGTCACGGGCTCACCCAGCCACAGCGCGCCAAACAGCAGCGCAAACACCGGCGTGAGGAACACAAACACCGAGATCTTGGTGGCCGGGTAGTGCGCCAGCATCCACATCCAGGCGAGGTAGCTCACAAACGCACCCACCAGCGCCTGCACCAGCAGCGAGCCCCATGCAAAGCCGCTGAACTGCCAGACCCAGGCCTCACCCAGGCCCAGCGATAGCACTGGCAATACCGCCGTGCTCACCGCCACTTGATAGAAAAGCTGCTTGGCGGGGGCCACACGCGCCAGCGGCGTGGTGCGGATGACCACCGTGGTCAGCGCCCACATCAGGCCTGCGGCCAGTCCTAGCAAATCTCCCAGCCAGCCTTTGGGCAGCGCCGTGCTGGCATGGCCCAGCAGCCCGTCGCCCAGTGCCAGCCCCACGCCCACAAATGCCGCCGCCAGGCCCAGCCACTGCCAGCCCTGCAGGCGCTCACCGGGGATGAAACGCGGCAGCAGCAGTGCCACCCAGAAGGGCGACGCATACAAGAACACCGTGAGCCGCGAGGCGGTGGTGTACTGCAGCCCCAGATAGATGCACGCAAACTCGCCGGCAAACAACGCCCCCGCCAGCAGTCCGGCACGCGTGGCCCCGGCGGGCTCGCCCGCGCCGGAAAGGCCTACACCACGCCACAAGCACCAGGCCGCCACCGCGACCGTGGCCAGCGCAAAGCGCACAAAGGCCTGGAACACGGGCGCCACCTCAGCCACTGTGGCCTTGACTAGCACCTGCTGGAAGCCCCAGAACATGCAGCAGGCGAGCAGCAGGGAGATAGCCAGGGCGTCGATGTGTGTTTTGAGGGTGGAAGGCATCGGCGCATTATCAAAGGGCGCGCTGGGTCTGCCGGTCTCCTGGGTGCATCCGCTGGCCTTCTTGCAGTCCGCTGTGAATGCCGAAAAAGCGCATACGGACGCTTACACAGGCCCACGGTACACTTTGCGCCTTCTGAAACAGGTTACCGCGCTCCTTTTTCCCATCCCCCTCATGGCCCTTACGACGGCGGCGCAGTCCCGCTCCAGCTTTGACCTCAAGAGCGCCTCGCTGCCAGTGGTGGCGGTGTTGCTCAAGACCACCGACGCCGCCCAGTTCGTAGCCGATCTGGCCGAGCGCGTGGCCGACGCCCCGGGATTTTTTGACAACGACCCCGTATTGATCGACCTGGCGCCCGTGCGTGAGGCCGAAGCACCCATCGACTTTGCCGCCATCGCAGCAGCGCTGCGCCAGCACAACACCCTGCCCGTGGCCGTGCGTGGCGGCAGCACTGCCCAGATGGAGGCTGCGCGCGCCGCGGGCCTGGCCGCAGCACCCGACGCGCCTCCCGCGCGTGCCGAGGCGCCAGCGCCGGTGCAGGAGGTGGTGCGTGAGGTGATCCGCGAAGTCGAGGTGGAAGTGGTACGCGAAGTGCCCATGCCCGGCCCCGGCACCGTGGTGGTGGACAAGCCCTTGCGTTCTGGCCAGCAGGTCTATGCGCGCGGCGCCGACCTGGTGGTGATGGCGGTGGTGAGCTTTGGCGCCGAGGTGATTGCCGACGGCAACATCCACGTTTATGCCCCGCTGCGTGGCCGCGCAATTGCCGGTGCGCGGGGCAACACGGAAGCCCGCATCTTTTCGACCTGCCTGGAGCCGCAACTGGTCTCCATCGCAGGCATCTACCGCACCACCGAGACCGAGCTGCCTGCCGATGTGCGCGGCAAGCCGGCCCAGGTGCGGCTGGAAGGCGAGAAGCTCCTCATCGAGCCGCTGGCCTGAGCCCTTCATTCCCCATTCGTACCAACCCCACAGAGAATCAGCAACACATGGCCAAAATCGTCGTCGTGACCTCCGGCAAAGGTGGCGTGGGCAAGACCACCACCAGCGCCAGCTTTGCCACCGGCCTCGCCCTGCGCGGCCACAAGACCGCCGTGATCGACTTTGACGTCGGCTTGCGCAACCTGGACCTCATCATGGGCTGCGAACGCCGCGTGGTGTACGACCTCATCAACGTCATCCATGGCGAGGCCAACCTGAACCAGGCGCTCATCAAGGACAAGCAGTGCGACAACCTGTTTGTGCTGGCCGCCAGCCAGACACGCGACAAGGATGCGCTCACGCAAGATGGCGTCGAGAAGGTCCTCAAGGACCTGGCCGCGATGGACTTTGAATACATCGTCTGCGACTCGCCTGCCGGCATTGAAAGCGGCGCCCTGATGGCCATGCACTTCGCCGACGAGGCGCTGCTGGTGACGAACCCCGAAGTGTCTTCGGTGCGCGACTCCGACCGTATCCTGGGCATGCTGGGCAGCAAGACCAAGCGTGCGATTGACGGCGGCGAGCCCATCAAGGAACACCTGCTCATCACGCGCTACAACCCCAGCCGCGTGCAGGACGGCCAGATGCTGAGCCTGGAAGACATCCAGGACATCCTGCGCATCAAACTGATCGGCGTGATTCCCGAGTCGGAAGTGGTGTTGCAGTCGTCCAACCAGGGCACGCCCGCCATCCATGCGCAGGGCAGCGATGTGAGCGAGGCATACAAGGACGTGATCGACCGCTTCCTGGGGCAGGACAAGCCGCTGCGTTTCATTGACGCCGAAAAGCCCGGCTTCTTCAAACGCCTGTTCGGGAGCAAATAGCTATGGCTTCTTTTCTGTCCTTCCTGCTCGGCGAGAAGAAAAAAACCGCCAGCGTTGCCAAGGAGCGGCTGCAGATCATCCTGGCGCACGAGCGCAACGGCCGCAATGCGTCTGAGCCCGACTACCTGCCCGCGCTGCAGCGCGAGCTGGTGGCGGTGATCTCCAAGTACGTCAAGATCAATCCCGACGACCTCAAGGTGCACCTGGAACGCCAGGACAACCTGGAAGTGCTGGAAGTCAAGATCGAGCTGCCCGATACCGTGCGATAGGCAGCCAATGCCACCGGGCCACGCAATCCCATCGTGCCCCGGTATCGCCCCAGACCCTGCCCCGCAACCCTGCGCGGCAGGGTTTCTTTTTGGGCCGGCGTGGCCTGATTTGGCCTGACAATTGCTAGATGTACTAGGGTAATCCCTAATCTTTCGGCAACAAGGCTCCTGTGGACACAACCTGGAAACTCAGCTGGCAGCGTGCACGCAACCACGAAGGCGTTACGCGCGGCGCGCGTGCCTTGGTGGCCTTGGCCGCCGTGCTGGCCTATGGCTGGTGGGCCGACTGGCAGGCCGAGTTGATGCCGGTGCTGCTGGGCGTGATCGCCAGCGCGCTCACCGAAACCGACGACAGCTGGCGCGGGCGGCTGCGTGCGCAGTGCCTGGCGTTGGCGTGTTTTGGCCTCATGGCGGGGGCAGTCTGGGCGGCGGTGTCCTGGCCCTGGGTGCTGATGGGGGTGATGGCGCTGCTGGCCTTCGGCATCACCATGCTGGGGGCGCTGAGCGAGCGCTACCGCGCCATTGCCTTTGGTTCGCTCATCCTGTTCATCTATGCGGGGCTGGCCGCCCACAGCAGCCGAGCGGGCGCGGGTGATGCCATTCCCCGCATGCTGGCCGGTGCTGCCTGGTACGGGGTGGTGTCGGTGCTGTGGCATGCCGTGCTGCCGCGTGCACCGGTGCGCTACCGCCTCGCCAAGCTCTACGCCATGCTGGGCGAATACCTGCGCCTGAAGGCGCTGTTGCTGGAGCCGGTGCGGGATGTGGACCTGGAGCGCCGCCGCATGGCGCTGGCGCTGCACAACGGCCGCGTGGTGGACGCCCTGAACGCCACCAAGGAGAGCCTGATCAGCCGCATGGGTGCGGGCGCACCCCCGCTGTGGCTGCAAACGGCCATGCACCAGTACCTGGCGGCGCAGGACGTGCACGAGCGCGTGAGTTCGTCCCACGAGCATTACGACCTGCTTGCCCAGTCGTTCTTTCACAGCGACGTGCTGTACCGCTGCCAGCGCGTGCTCACGCTGCTGGGCGAACAGGCGCTCAAGCTGTCAGTGGCCATCGAGGCGCAGTCGGTGCCCAAGCACTGGGGCGTGACGGCCCGTGCCATCGAGGACATGCAGGCCGCCGTGGCGCACCTGGAGTCCCAGGCGCAGTCCGCCGGTGCCGCGTCCCTTCCCGCCCAGTCCCGGGCGTTGCGGTCGCTGCATGCGTTGGCCGACAACCTGACCGCGCTGGCCGGGGTGTTTGCCGGTGCGCTGGCGCTGCCAGCTGGCAACGCCGAAGCGGCGGTGGACTACGCACTGTTTGACCGCGAGCCCCGCAGCCTGCGCGATGCCTGGACACGCCTGCGATCGCACTGGCAGCTGCAGTCTCCCTGGCTGCGCCACAGCCTGCGGCTGAGCCTGTCCCTCATGGTGGGCTTTGCCCTGATGCAGGCCACGGCCGATCCGCACGGGTACTGGATCTTGCTGACCATCGTGTTCGTGAGCCAGCCGCAGTACGCGGCCACGCAGACGCGGCTGATGGAGCGCGCCAAGGGCACTGCCATGGGGCTTGCGCTGGGGTGGGCGGTGATCCAGCTGTTTCCGGGCGAGCTGGTGCAGGCCGCCTTGCTGGTGCTTGGGGGCGCGGTGTTTTTTGGGGCGCGGCACACCCGCTATACCCTGGCTACGGCGGCTGTCACCACCTTGTTGCTGCTCAGCTTTCACCAGATGGGCGCGGCCAGCGGCGTGATCTCCGCGCGCCTGCTCGATACCGTGGTCGGCTGCGTGATCGCCGCCGTCGCCTCATGGCTGGTGCTGCCGTCGTGGCAGTCGCGCCACTGGCCCCGGCTGGCCGCCCAGGTGCTGCAGACCCAGGCGTTGTACCTGCGGGAGATCCTGGCGCAGTACCAGGGCGGCAAGTGCGACCACCTGGCCTACCGCCTGGCCCGGCGCAATGCCCACAATGCGGATGCCGCACTGTCCAACTCGTACAGCGCCATGCTCAAGGAGCCCTTGCATGTACGTGGCAACGCCGAGGTGGTGGGGCATTTCCTGTGCCTGTCGCACACCCAGCTCAACTACCTGTCGGCCCTGGGTGCCCAGCGCGGTGGTGCGGCGGCCCAGCCCATGGACGAGGCCACGCGTGAACTGGCGCAAAGCCTGCTGGCGTCCCTGCAGCAATTGGCGCTGGAGCTGGAGCGCGCGCAGCAGTCAGGCCGGGTGCGTAAGTCCCACAGCGCCCCGGCAGTGGCACAGGTGCTGCGCGAGTGGGGCACGGTACCGGCAGCGCCCTGTGCGCACAGCCTCATGGCGGCGCAGCTGCAGCTGGTGGGCAAGGTGTTCCCACAGCTGCAGGCGCAGGCGCGCCAGCTGGTGATCACGGAATAACCTGGGTGGAGTGCGGCGCGCGAATGCTGCCGCAGCCGGGTCAGCGTGCGTGCTTGGCGAACTTGCCCGCAAATGCCTGGGCAATGCTCAGCCCGCGTTGCCCCGCGACCAGCGTGGCGGTCTGCCCGGCGGCGATGGTGCCGGGCCGGTCCACCGCCAGGTAGTAGCCGCAGCATCCCGCCACCGCCATGGCGCGGCCGGCTTGGGCAAAACCCATCACGGCATTGAACTTGAAGCAGGGCTCGCGGGGGGCCGTCACGCGCAGCACGCAGTCCGGGAAATGCCACTCGTCGCCCACAAACACCTCATGCTCCAGCGGTCCGTCAATGGTGAGGTTCTCGCCCATGAAGCCTGGTGGCAGCGCCTCGTCGAACAGGCTCACGCCCCGCTCGCGGCGTTGGGCCTGCCAGAACGCATAGTGCGCTGCGGGGTAGGCATACACCGCCTTGGCCAGACCGCCGTGCACGCTCAGGTCGGCCTGCTCGTCGCCCGCCAGCCCCAGTGGGCCCACAGACACGGGGTCGGTGACGGATGTTTTGCCGATAGCGGTGAGCACCGACCGCTCGCCCACCTTCAGGCGGCGGGCGGAGCCGACATTCACGTGGCGTACGACGATGAAGGGCGCCGTCACAGCGGGTGCTCGGTGTAGAACTTGCCGCCGTGGTACAGCAGGGGCGACGCGCCCTCGCGGTGCTCGCAGCGCTCCACCTCGCCCACGAAGATGGTGTGGTCACCCTCCTTGTACTGGCTGCGGTTGAAGCACTCGAACGTGGCGGCGGCACCGGCCAGCAGCGGCGCGCCGCTGATACCGGGGCGGTGCTCCAGGCCGGCCCAGCGGTCGATGCCGCGGGTGGCGAACCGTTCGGCCAGGTCTTTCTGGTCCGCTGCCAGCACATGGATGGCGTAGTGTGAGCCGTTGGCAAACGCCGGCATGGTGCTGGCGCCATGCGACAGGCTCCACAGCACCAGCGGGGGCTCCAGCGACACCGAATTGAACGAGCTGGCCGTGAGCCCCACCAGTTCATCCGCGGCATTGCGGGCGGTCACGATGGTCACACCCGTGGCGAACATGCCCAGCGCATTGCGGAATTCGCGGGTCGAAAAGCTCGGCGGTAGGGCGAGGGCGGGGCGGGGGAGCGATGGGTTCACAAAAGCGGCGCCAGCGGTGGCGGCGTGGAGGCAAGCAACAGGACCTATTATCAGGCGCCACCCTCCGCTGCGCTGTTGCGGGGTTTACTTCTGCTTTTCACCGCATGGCTGCACTGCTCCCTACCTTCACCACCCTCGGCTCCGGCCCTACCGTGCTCATGCTGCACGATGCCGATGGCGACCACCTTACCTTTGCGCCCCAGGTGGAGACCCTGGCCACTGCAGGCTACCGGGCCGTGGCCTGGGACATGCCAGGTTATGGCCGCAGTGCGCCCGTGGAGCCCTACACCTTCAAGGCGCTGGCACAAAGCTGCCTGGCGTTGATCGACGCGCTGCGCTGTGGCCCCGTCACCCTCGTCGGCCACGGCATGGGCGCCATGGTGGCGCTGGAGGCCGCCGTGCGCGATGCGTCCAAGGTGCGCCGCATGGTGCTGTGCGCAGGCGGCCCGGCGCTGGATGCCCAGGCCGTGCAAGACTGGGTGGCACCGCGCGAGCAGGCCCTCAAGGCCCTGGATGCGGGCGGCAGCATGGAACAACTGGCACAGACCCTGGTGCCGCAGTGCATCGGCACCGGCGCCCTGCCCGAAGGCGTACGGCTGGCGGGCCATGCACTGGGCCAGGTGTTCCCGGGCGCTTACCGCCGCGCCCTGGAGGCCCTGCCCACGTTTGACCGGGGTGCCGCCGCGCTGGCGCATTTGGCCATGCCGGTGCTGCTGGTGGGCGGTGATCAGGACCGGTGCACTCCCCCCGCAGCCTTGCAGGCGCTGGCCCAGGTGTTGCCCGATGCGCAGACGGTGCTGCTGCCGCATGTGGGGCATTGGCCCCAGCTGGAAGACCCCGAGGGGTTTGACGCTGCGCTGCTCGATTTTCTGGCCCACCGGCGCACGCTGCACTGACCCTTTTGATCTTGGCTCGCCCGGCCGCCGCGCCCGGGCATGAACGCTGCCTTCTTTCTCCATGTTGTTTGCCCTCAAGAAAATTCTGTCTGCGCTGCTGTTGCCGCCGGTGTCCAGCATCGTGCTGGCGCTGTTTGGTCTGTGGCTGGCGCGGTACCACCGTCGCACTGGCAACACGCTGGTGGTGCTGTCGCTGTTGTCGGTGCTGGTGTTGTCCTGGCCGCCGGTGTCGGACGCGCTGGTGCGCAGCCTCGAGCGCTACCCCGCCGTCACGCCGCGCCAGTTGCCCGAGGCGAAGGTGCAGGCCATCGTGGTGCTGGGTGGCGGCGCCGACACCGTGGCGCCCGAATACGGGGTGGACGTGCTCAGCCGGGGCGCACGCGAGCGGGTTCGCTATGCCGCCTACCTGCAGCAGCAGACCGGCCTGCCCATTCTGGCCACGGGGGGCTCCACGGGCGGCACACGGGCCGAGGCCCTGGTGATGAAGGACGTGGTGGAGCGGGAGTTCAAGGGCCGCGTGCGCTGGACCGAAGTGGAGTCCCTCGACACCCGCAACAACGCCGAAAAATCGGCTGTGCTGCTCAAGGCCTCGGGCATCGAGCGCATTGCGCTTGTCACCCACGGCTGGCACATGGTTCGGGCGGCGAAGGACTTTGAACACGCCGGGCTGCAGGTGCTGCCTGCGCCCATGGGCTTCAAAGGGGGGCAGTCGCGCAAGCTCTATCGCGTGCTGCCCCGCGCCTCGGCCCTGTCCGACAGCAGCCTGGCGCTGCATGAATGGCTGGGCATAGTGGCCCAGCGTGCTTCGCTGGACCGCTGAGAGCTCGTTGACGATCCCCTGCGAGATCGTCCACAGGCTCTCAGATCAGCCTGCGGCGGGTGTGACCAGGAAGCGGCTGGCGGCTTCCACCGCCTGCGCATCGGCCTGCACGGCGCCCGGGGGTCCGCCCTTGCCCCACAGGGCGCCGCCCCAGGTCATGGACAGGAACTGAGCACACAGCGCCACCGAATCGATCATGGGCTGGGCCTTGGTGCGATCGCCGCTGGTGGTGATGAGCGACAGCGTCTTGCGGCCCATGGCGTCCTTGAAGTCCAGGCCGGGCACGCGCATCCAGGCGCTCCAGTGGTCGAGGTAGGTTTTGAGCGGCGAGGGGATGCTGTACCAGTACACCGGCGCCACCCAAACAATGTGGCTGGCGGCCAGCGTGGCGTCCAGAAGGGTTTTCATGTCGCCCTCAGGCGGTGCGTAGGTGCCGCTGGTGTGGCGCTGGTCCACAAAGGGCGGCAACTGCATGCGTGCGAGGTGGTGCCAGGTTTGCTCCGTGCCCGCAGGCAGGGCCGCTGCGGCCTGCCGCGCCAGCCATTCGGTGTTGCCGAGGTGGCCGGGTTCGCGGGTGGAGGTGGTGAGGAAGAGGTAATGGGGTGCAGACATGGCCGGCATCGTAGCGGCACCGGCCCGTGTCTGCAGGCGCAGGGTGGGCGCCGTCCCTCAGGCCGGGACCACAGCGCGGGGCGCGCGCACGGCTTCGGCACCCAGAAAACCAAAGTTCATCGCAGGCTGTTCGCCACTGATCAGCTCGGCCAGGGCCTTGCCCGAGCCCGCACCGTGCGTCCAGCCCAGCGTGCCGTGGCCCGCGTTGACCCAGAGTTTGCCCACGCGGGTGCGACCGATGAACGGGATGTTGGTGGGCGTGGCGGGGCGCAGGCCGGTCCAGTACTGCGGGTTGCCGCCTTCCTCGGGCGTGCGCGTGTCGCACACGCCGGGCAGGATGGCCTCGATGCGGCGCGAGAGCATGTGGCAGCGCGCGCGGGCCAGGGAGCTGTCGAGTGTCAGGTCCCAGCCGTTGAGCTCGATGGTGCCTGCCACGCGCAGGTGGTTGCCCAGGCGGCTCATGGCGATCTTCTTGCCGTCGTCGATGGTGGAGACCATGGGCGCACCCTCGGGCTTGAGCAGCGGGAAGGTCGCGCTGTAGCCCTTGCCAGGGTAGATCGGCAGGTCCACGCCCACACTGCGCAGCAGCGGAGCGCTGTACGAGCCGCAGGCCACCACGATGGCGTCCGCCTTCAATATGAAGTCTTTTTTGCCGCTTGCGCTAGTGGAATTTGGCATGACTGCTACTGAATCAATAGCATTGCCAATCTTGTTCAGCCGCAGCACATCGTGGCCGTACAGGAACTGCACGCCGCGCGCTGCGCAGCGGCGGGCCAGTTCCTGGGTGAAGACCCGTGCATCGCCGCTTTCGTCAGTGCTGGTGTAGGTGCCGCCGGTGATCTTGTCGCCGTAGGCCTTGAAGGCCGGTTCGATCTGCAGCAGCTCGTCGCGGCTCACCAGGCGGCGCTGCACGCCATGCTTGCGCATCAGCTCCACGGCATGGCCTGCGGCGTCAAACGATTTCTGGTCGGTGTAGAAGTGGGCAATGCCGCGTTCGAGCCGGTTGTATTCGATGCCCGTGGTTTTCACCAGGTCCTTCAGCGCGGCATGGCTGTAGGCGCCCAGCGCCACAATCTGCTGCACATTGCGCTCGAACGCCGCGTCGTTGCACTGTGCCAGGAACTGCAGGCCCCAGCGCCATTGCTGCCAGTCCATCTGCGGGCGAAACAGCAGCGGCGCTTCCTTGTCGAACATCCACTTGAGCGCCTTGAGAGGCGCCTCGCGGTTGGCCCAGGGCTCGCAGTAGCTCACCGAGATCTGTGCCGCATTGGCAAAGCTGGTTTCGAGCGCGGCATCGGGCTGGCGGTCGATCACGATGACTTCGTGACCGCGTTCCAGCAGGTGCCACGCCGTGCTGATGCCGATGATGCCGGCGCCGAGAACAATGGTTTTCATATGCGGAATGCCTTGTGAGCCTGTGCGTGCCACACGCCCCAGTGCGGGACACGATGGGGCGCAGTGTGCGCGACATTGCATTCAACTAAAAGCAAAATTAAACTTACTCCAAAAACATCAGCGCACCTAATGAATGGCGCTGCGGAGACAACCCTCTTTTGTTCGAGCCAGAGACCATGAGCACCTACGATCCCGCCGCCCTGGAATGCCTTGCCGCCATCGTTGAAGAGGGCGGCTTCGAGCGCGCCGCGCAGCGCCTGAACGTCACGCAGTCGGCCGTCTCGCAGCGCCTGCGCGCGCTGGAGGCGCAGGTGGGCTCGGTGCTCATCGTGCGCAGCCGCCCGCTGCGGCCCACGTCGGCCGGGCAGCTGCTGCTCAAGCACACCAAGCAAATGCGCCTGTTGCGCGCCGACCTGGAGCGCGACCTGCAGGAGCTGGCGCCCAGCGCGCCGGGGGGCTCGCGCGAAGACGAGCGCATCTCGATCGCCATCAACGCCGACAGCATCGCCACCTGGGCCATGGGTGCGCTGCACGATCTGGTGCGCCAGCGCCTGCCGCTCGAAATCATCGTGGACGACCAGGACTTCACGCAGGAATGGCTGCGCTCGGGCCAGGTGCTGGGCTGTGTGACCACGCTCAAGCAGGCGCTGCGTGGTTGCAAGATGGTGCCGCTCGGCGCCATGCCCTATGTGGCGGTGGCGTCGGCCAGTTACGCGCAGCAGTACCTGCCGCAGGGGCTGACGCCCCACAACTTCCGCGACGTGTCTTTTTTGTCGTTCAACCGCAAGGACGACATGGCGGCCGAGTTTGTGGCCCGTGCGTTCGGGCTCAAGCGCGTGGCGCTCAACCACCTGTTTGTGCCGGGCTCTGAGGCGCAGATGCGTGCGGTGGCCGCTGGCTGGGCCGTGGGGGTGATGCCCGAGCTGATGGCGCGGCAGGCGCTGGCCGACGGCAGCATGGTGGACCTGGCCCCAGGCCGCTCACTGCCGATCCAGCTCTATTGGCATTGCTGGAACCTGGAATCCGAGCTGCTGGATGCATTGTCGGCAGCGCTGACGGGCGCCGCGGCCCAGGCGCTGGTGTCCTGACACGGCCTTGCTGTTCGCCACATGCGGGGCGCAAGGCACGGTTTGTGCTGTCAAAAACGTGAACGACGTAGTTGCATTGCAACTTAGTCATTTATTTTTTTACTGCAATGTATAAAATGGACGCCATGCAAACGCCGCAACCCAAAGTCTCTTTCAAGGAGCAGATGCATCAGGCCCGCGAGGATGCCATCCTCCAGTCCGCCTGCCGCCTGCTGGGCGAAAAAGCCTTCGACGCCATGACCATGGACGACGTGGCCAACGCCGTCGGTATCGCCAAGGCCAGCCTGTACAAGCATTTCTGCAGCAAGGAAGAGCTGTGCAGCGCCGCCATGGTGCAGATCCTGGGGCGCGTACAGGCTTATCTGGCAGGGTTGCCGGCCGACATGCCGCCGCTGGAAAAGCTGCATGCGCTGGTGCGCTGGTCGCTGGAGCGGCTGCTGACCAACGAGATGCCCCTGCTGCCCAGCCGCAACTCCACGCTGCGTGCGGTGCTCATGGCCAACAAGGACTACCTGAACGGACTGGTGGCCGTGAGCGACCAGATCGGCGAATGGATCACCCAGGCCCAGGCCCAGGGGGTGATCAGCCCCACGCTGCCACCGCTGGTCGTGCTGTACACCCTGTATGCGCGTGCGTGCGACCCGGTGGTGAGCTTCCTCAAGGAAGGCGGGCAGTACTCGGACGCCGAAATCGTGGACCTGGTGGTGCGCACCTGTTTTGACGGCCTGGCGGCGCGTTGAGCCGGGCGGCTTCATAGGCCACACAGCAAAAAGCCCGGCACGCCGGGCTTTTTGCTGTGTGGGTGCTGCGCCGGTGGAGCCGCGCAGCACCTGGGGCCCTGTCACTTCGGCAGGATCACCTTGTCCACCACGTGGATCACGCCGTTGCTGGTGAATACGTCGGTCGCCACAATATTGCTGGTGCGCATGTTCTGGTCGGTGATCACCAAGCTGGAATTGATGCTGAAGGTCTGGCCCTGCACGGTGGTGATGGCGGTGTTCACAGGCACTTCGGCCTTGAGCACGCGCGCGGGCACCACGTGGTAGGTCAGCACCTGGGTCAGCAGGGTCTTGTTGGCCAGCAACGCGTCCTTGGTCACGCCCAGCTCGGTCAGCAGCGCCGCAAACGCGGCGTTGGTGGGGGCAAACACGGTGAAAGGGCCCGCGCCTTGCAGTGTGCTCACCAGGCCCGCGGCCACTACGGCCTCGACGAGGATGCTGAAGTCCGGCAGGGCCGAGGCCGTGGCCACGATGTCCTTGTCGGCGGGCAGCAGCACCTTGTCCACCAGATGCACCACGCCGTTGCTGGCCTGGATGTCGGTGCTGGTGATGGTGCTCACGCGGTTGCGGCCATCGGTGATCTTCAGGCCGTTGTTCGACTCGACCTTGAAGAAGCCGCCCGACACCGGCGTGATCGCCTTGCCCAGAGGCACATCAGCCCGCATCACCTTGCTGCCCAGCACGTGGTAGGTCAGCACGGCGGTCAGCAGGGGCTTGTTGGCCAGCAGCGCTTCCTTGGTCACGCCCAGTTCGGTCAGCAACGCCGCAAACGCCGCGTTGGTGGGCGCGAACACGGTGAGCGTGCCTGTGCTCAGCGTGGGCGCCAGGCCAGCTGCGACC
This sequence comes from Acidovorax delafieldii, assembly GCF_007993815.1. Lineage (GTDB taxonomy): Bacteria > Pseudomonadota > Gammaproteobacteria > Burkholderiales > Burkholderiaceae_C > Acidovorax > Acidovorax delafieldii. The sequence goes on along the minus strand of NZ_VJWE01000011.1, from coordinate 913,050 downwards.
ACGGCTTCGACCAGGATGCTCAGCTCGGGGGTGTTTTGCGCCAGCTCGACGATGTTGCGCTGGGGTTCGTCGTCGCTGCCCCCGCAGGCCTGCAACAGGGTGGTGCTGGCGCCCAGGGCGGCGGCCATCAGGACGGTGCGGCGATTGAATACGGTGTTCATGGCGGCTTCTCCTCGTGAATGGATGGTGGGTGAAAAGAGCGGTGGTGCCTGTGGCTTACTTGGGCATCAGCACCGTGTCGATCGCATGGATCACGCCGTTGCTGGCGGCCACGTCGGCGGCGATGACCTTGGACTGGTCCACCATCACGCCCATGTTGGTGGTGACGGTGAGTTCCTGGCCTTGCACGGTCTTGACCTTGCCCGCCTTCACATCCTTGGCCATGACCTTGCCGGGCACCACGTGGTAGGTCAGCACCTTGGTCAGTGCGGCCTTGTCAGCCAGCAGGCCGTCCAGCGTGGCCTTGGGGATCTTGGCGAACGCTTCGTCGGTGGGGGCAAACACTGTGAACGGGCCGGGGCCCTTGAGGGTTTCCACCAGACCGGCGGCCTGCACGGCGGCCACCAGGGTCTTGAAGTTGCCCGCCTTCACGGCGGTATCGACGATGTCTTGCGCCATGGCGCTGAAGGTGGCGCCAGCGGTCAAAGCGAGTGCAATCAGGGTCTTCTTCATGGGTCGTTCCTCTCGGTTTCGATGGAAATGACACGCCAAGATGGGCGTGGCGCGAATGTATAACCATTTGGTACAAAAGTAAACTGATTGGTTATTCAATAACCCTTTGGTCGTAACGAGATGAAAAAAAGCCCTGCAAGGCAGGGCTTTGGGGTGGGCGTTGCGCCGTTGTGCGCTGTGGACCTGTGCGTTCAGCGAACGATCAGCAGCGGCACCTTGCTGTGGGCCAGCACCTGGGTGGTCACCGAGCCCATCACCAGCGTGGCGATGGCGCCATGGCCGTGCGAGCCCATGACCAGCAGGTCGAACTTGCCGGTGTCTGCCACCTTGGCAATGGTCTCGCCCACCGCGCCGACCTTGACGCTGCGCTTGGCATCCACCCCGTGGCGGCCCAGGAACTTGCACACCGGGGCGAGGATTTTTTCGGCTTCTTCCGCGTGGTAGTTGTCGACCACTTCCTTGCCCAGCGCGGCGCGTGCGCGGGGAGGCAGCGGGGCCTGCACCGTCAGCACGGTGTAGGTGTGGGTGCCGCCCAGCAGTTCTTCGTGGGTGGCCAGGTAGGCCAGCATTTTCTTGGTGTAGGCGCTGCCATCGACAGCAAGCAGGATGTTCATGGTGTTCTCCGAAAAAGGATGAAGCAGACTACTCTGCGCGGGTGCCTGTTGTCTTGACCTGGGTCATGTTGTTCTGTTCGGCGCGTGGCGGATTCGTACGAACCGCGCACCGATCATACGGTGACCATGCAGCGCGGCTGAAACGCTATCTGCTCGCCCTTGCGCGCATAACCCAGCGGGTTGGCCACCACCCGGCACTGCCAGGCGGAGCCATCGCTGTGCGTGCCCTGGGCGGTGTAGTCGCTGGGCGCATGCAGGTGGCCGTGTAGCCACAGCGGGGTGTACATCAGCAGGTCGTCCAGCGCGTTGCAAAACCCCGCCGTGCCAGGCACCAGGCCGTAGCGGGGGTCGGCGCTGCGCAGGCTGGGCGCAAAGTGGGTGACAACCACGGTGGCACCGTCAAATGGCTGCTGCAGCGCATCGCGCAGCCACTGCTGGCAGACCAGCGCCTGATCGCGCATGGGTTCGGCCAGAAACGGCTCCGCGTGGCGCGTGCCACCGGTCTTGCGCAGGTAGAAGTTGGCCGCGCGAAAAGCCTTGTCGCGCAGCTTGAGCCGGCGCGTGAGGTCGGTGGTGCCTTCGTGGTCGGCCAGCGCGTCGAAATCGCTCCAGAGCGTCGTGCCGACAAAGCGCACGCCTTGCAGCACCAGGGTTTCACGTTCGAGCCACGCAATGCCCAGGCGGTCGCAGGTCCGGCGCAGCCGCAGGTGCGCGGCATCGAAGTCCTGGGCGTCGTACTCATGGTTGCCGGGCACAAACAGCACGGGGGTCGGCCAGCCTGCATATTGGGACAACGGCGAAAACCGGGCCAGGCCGAAGTCGTCGTCGTCCAGTTGAGAGCCCTGCTGGTAGGAGCCCACGTCCCCCGCCAGCACCAGCACATCCGCGCCAAGGGCGGGCTCGGGCACAAAGTAGGGGTGTGCCTCCAGATGGAGGTCGGACAAAAGCTGGATATTCATCAGCCGTGCAGTCTAAGGCGTGCCGTGCAGGTCCTGCCCCGGAAAGGTGCGCCGTGCTGACCGTGCAAGCGCCTGCAGCAGCCAGGTCATTGCAGCCTGCTGGGGGCCGCGCCGGCGCCACAGGGCATCCACGTGCACGGCGGGCACGTCCAGCGGCAAAGCCCGTTGCACCAAGGCGTCGGCGATGCCGGTCACTGGCACAAAGTGGCGCGGCAGCACGGTCAGCAGGTCCGAGCCCGACACCACCCGACCGGCCGTGAAGAATTGGTTGACCGTGATCACCACCTTGCGCTCGCGGCCCAGCGACGCCAGGGCTTCGTCGATGAAACCAAAGGGCCGGCCCGAAAAACTCACCAGCATGTGCCGCGCTGCACAGTAGGTGTCCAGCGTCAGGGGCGCGTCGGCCAGAGGGTGGCCCTGGCGCATCACGCACACGTATTCGCCGTCGTACAGCCGGCGGCTTTCAAAGGCGACCACGCCGCCTGATTGCGCCCGCGCGGTGAGGTCGGCCAGTGCCGCTGGAAAGTAACCCACAGCCATGTCGGCCGCCTCTTCTTCGAGCAGACGCCGGGGGTCGCGCGTGGTCAGCGGCAGCACGCGGATGGAGATGCCGGGGGCTTCGCGCTCGATGATCTCCACCAGGGCCGGCACCAGCGTCGCCGCCGTGGCATCGGCCATCGCCAGCACAAAGGTGGACTCCGCCGTTGCCGGGTCAAAGTGCCCCGGCGCCAGGGACTCCTGCAAATGGGCCAGGGCCTCGCGCACGGGCGGCCACAGGGCCAGCGCACGTGGCGTGGGCTCCACCCCCTGGCCGCTGCGCACCACCAGTTCATCGCCCACCACATCGCGCAGGCGCCGCATGGCATTGCTGACGGCCGGCTGGGTGATAGACAGCTTGTGCGCAGCCCGGGTGAGGCTGCGCTCTGCCATCACCTCGTCAAAGACGCGCAGCAGGTTCAGGTCCAGGGAGCGGAAGTTCAGGGGAGTCATGGTCACCCGAGAGCATATTCATCACTGATATGAATATCAATGATTCAAAATATAAACTTGAACATGCAAAGGGTAAACCCTAATATCACCCCATCGCCCGGCAATCTCGCCACAAGCGTTAGAAAAGGGAAACCGAAATGACCGCCTTTGCACACGTTGAGTACCCCACCGAACACCCCGGCGTTGTCCGGGCCGAAAACGCAGCCGCCGCTCTGAAGAGCGCTGCCGCCCATTTTGACGGCGCGCGTGGCGCAGCCTCCCTGCTGTTGGCCGCCGTGGTCTCCGCGCTGCTGGTGGTGGCCAACCAAGTCATCGACACCTGGACCGAAGGCCACCTGCTGGCTGCCTGGATGGTGCTGTGGCTCGTGGCCTTTGCGGCCCTGGCGCTCCTGACCAGCCCCGCCCGCCGCGCCGGTGTTGCGCTGCGCGACACTGCGCTGGCATGGGCTGAAAGCCGTCGCCGCGCTGCTGAAGATCAGCGCACCTGGCAAGTCGCCCTGAAGGACCCACGGATCATGGCTGAACTGAACCATGCCATGGGTATTCCCACTGTGAACAGCATCCGCAAGTACTACTGAAGCATTTTGCGCGGCGCACGCTGCGCAGAGACTCCCATTCAAAGCCGTGGCCAACGCCACGGCTTTTTTTATGCCCCGTTGCGCCCCGCGTGCAGTCTGTTCTTGCAGTGTCCGCACGAAAAAAAGCCGCCCCGCAAGGGCGGGACGGCTTTGAATGGTCAGCTTCCTTGACTGAATGTCGCAGCGTCAGGCTGCCAAACGCTTTTGCAGTTGCGCCTTGGTATCGAGCAGCGCCTTTGGCAGGTGGTAGGCCAGCTGTTCGAAGTGTGCATCGTGCAGCTTGAACTCTTCGGCCCAGGCCGCCTTGTCGATGCTGGTCACGGCGTCAAACTTGTGGGCGCTGAAGTCCAGGCCCGTCCAGTTGATCTCTGCGTACTGCGGGGCCACGCCGAACATGGTTTCCTGGCCTTGGGCCTGGCCTTCGATGCGGTCAATCATCCACTTGAGCACGCGCATGTTGTCGCCATAACCGGGCCAGACGAACTTGCCAGCCTCGTCCTTGCGGAACCAGTTCACGCAGAACACCTTGGGCAGCGCCTTGCCGGTGGCGGCGATTTGGCCTTCCATGTTTAGCCAGTGCTGGAAGTAGTCACTCATGTTGTAGCCGCAGAACGGCAGCATGGCGAAGGGGTCGCGGCGCACCACGCCTTGGGCACCAAAGGCTGCAGCGGTGGTTTCAGAGCCCATGGTGGCAGCCATGTACACGCCTTCCGTCCAGGTGCGGGCTTCGGTCACCAGCGGCACGGTGGTGGAGCGGCGGCCGCCGAAGATGAAGGCATCAATTGGCACGCCATTGGCATCGTCCCACTGGGGGTCGAGCGCAGGGTTGTTGGTGGCAGCCACCGTGAAGCGCGAGTTGGGGTGGGCAGCCTTGGCGCCGGTTTCCTTGGCGATCTGGGGCGTCCAGTCCTTGCCTTGCCAGTCGATCAGGTGGTCCGGCAGCTTGCCGGTGTCCTTTTCCATGCCTTCCCACCAAACGTCGCCGTCGTCCGTCAGGGCCACGTTGGTGAAGATCACGTCCTTGTCCAGGCTGCGCATGCAGTTGGGGTTGGTGTGCATGTTGGTGCCGGGGGCCACGCCGAAGTAGCCGGCCTCAGGGTTGATGGCGTACATCTTGCCGTCGGCATGGGGCTTGATCCAGGCGATATCGTCACCGATGGTGGTGACCTTCCAGCCGGCAAAGCCCGCCTCGGGCGGCACCAGCATCGAGAAGTTGGTCTTGCCGCAGGCGCTGGGGAAGGCCGCTGCCACGTGGTATTTCTTGCCTTGGGGGTTGGTCACGCCCAGGATGAGCATGTGTTCGGCCAGCCAGCCTTGGTCGCGGCCCATGGTGGACGCGATGCGCAGGGCCAGGCACTTCTTGCCCAGCAGCGCGTTGCCGCCGTAGCCCGAGCCGTAGGACCAGATTTCGCGCGTTTCTGGGTAGTGGACGATGTACTTGACCTTGGGGTTGCAAGGCCAGCTCGTCGTGTCCTTCTCGCCTTCGGCCAGGGGCGCGCCCACGGTGTGCATGCAAGGCACGAACTCGCCTTCCACACCCAGCACGTCGTACACGGCCTTGCCCATGCGGGTCATCAGGCGCTGGTTCACGGCCACGTAGGCGCTGTCGGTCAGCTCCACGCCGATGTGGGCGATGTGGCTGCCCAGTGGGCCCATGCTGAACGGCACCACGTACATGGTGCGGCCCTTCATGCAGCCGTCAAACAGTGGCTGCAGCGTGGCGCGCATTTCAGCGGGAGCCATCCAGTTGTTGGTGGGGCCGGCGTCTTCCTTGGCGGCCGAGCAGATGTAGGTGCGGTCTTCCACACGGGCCACGTCCGATGGATCGGACCAGGCCAGGAAGCTGCCGGGGCGCTTGGCGGGGTTCAGCTTCTTGAAGGTGCCAGCATCGACCAGCTGCTGGCACAGGCGGTCGTACTCTTCCTGGGAGCCGTCGCACCAGTAAATGGTGTCGGGTTTGCACAGGGCGGCCATGTCGGCCACCCAGGCGAGCAGCCGGGCGTTTTTGACGTAAGCGGGGGCGTTGAGATTCAGGCCCTGCATCGTGGGTGCGTTCATCGGGGAGCTTCCTAAGTTGAAAAAACGTTTTTTCAAAGGAAGCGGACCGGGCGGGTCACGGCGAGGCCTGGCGCAGTTGCGGTGCTGAGCGCTGCCTTTGAAAAAACGGCTTTCGTGCTCAGTCGGCGGGCGGGAGCGTGTGTCAGCCCCACGGGTGGAGGCTAGTTCCACGGATTCCGCGGGTCGGCTGGGATGTCAATTTTATGAATCTGCCGCCGGTTTGTCTGTCAGACAGGGGTCAAAACCATGCAAAAATAACATAGGTTTATGCATGGTTCTTGCCCCCATCTTCGTGGACTTTGGGACTAGGCGGTCGTGGCACCGCTCCAGCGCTCATAGCCGCTTTTGCGCAGCGCGCAGGCAGGGCAGGTGCCGCAGCCGTAGCCCCACGCATGCAGCGTGTCGCGCACGCCGTGGTAGCAGGTGTGCGAGTCGTTCACGATCAGATCGACCAGTGCCTTCCCACCGAGGGCCCGGGCCAGTTCCCAGGTCTCGGCCTTGTCCAGCCACATGAGTGGGGTATCGAAGGTGAAACGCTGTCCCATGCCCAGCGACACGGCCACCTGCAGCGCCTTGAGCGTGTCGTCACGGCAGTCGGGGTAGCCCGAAAAGTCGGTCTCGCACATGCCGCCCACCAGGGTGTGCAGGCCACGCCGGTAGCCCACGGCGGCCGCCAGCTGGAAGAACAGCAGGTTGCGCCCTGGCACAAAAGTGTTGGGCAGGCCGGCGGCGGTCATCTGGATCTCGGTGTCGCTCGTCAGCGCCGTGTCGCTGATGTGGCCCAGGACCGCCAGGTCCAGCATGTGGTCATCGCCCAGCCGGGCGTTCCACTGTGGAAACTGCGCGCGCAGCGATGACAGCACCGTCTGCCGCGCCTGCAGTTCGATATGGTGGCGCTGGCCATAGTCAAAGCCGATGGTTTCGACATGGGCAAAGTTCTCCAGAGCCCAGGCCAGGCAGGTGGTGGAGTCTTGGCCTCCGGAAAAGAGGACGAGTGCGTGTCCGGGTCTCATGGGGGTTCTCCAGGTCAAACGAGGATGGGAGTGGGGGCTGGACGAAAAAAAGCCCCGCACTGCGGGGCTGTGGTGGAGGCCTGCCGGAGCGGTCAGGCCATCATCACGGCGATGAACGCCAGCAGGAACATCATGATGCCGCCCACCACAGGCAGCACCACGGGGACCACGTGAACGACGTTTTCCACAGGGTCGTTCGATGGTGTTGCGGGGGCGTGCGAGGTGTTGTGGTCAGACATGGTGGGCTCCAGATGCTTAAAACTTGCGCAATTCTAGCCGCGAGAACCTGCGTGGGGCGCAAAACCCTGTGGTCTCAGATCAGGTCGGCCTGCATGCCCGCTGTGCGGAGCTGTCCCAGCACCTCATCCACATGGGGCTTGCCCCGGGTTTGCAGTACCAGTTCGATCTCCACGTTCTGCGCGGCCAGCATGGTGAAGGCGCGCTGGTGGTGCACTTCCTCGATGTTGGCGCCCGCGTCGGCCACGGTGGCGGTGATGCGCGCCAGCACGCCGGGCACATCGCGTGCGCTGACCTTGATGCGCGCCAGGCGCCCCGAGCGCACCATGCCGCGCTCGATGATGGCCGCCAGCAGCAGCGGGTCGATGTTGCCGCCACACAGCACCAGGCCCACGCGCTTGCCCTGAAAGCGTTCGGGGTAGCGCACCAGCGCCGCCAGGCCGGCGGCGCCTGCGCCTTCGACCAGGGTCTTTTCGATCTCCAGCAGCATCAGCACCGCCTGCTCGATGTCGCCCTCGTCCACCAGCACCAAGTCGTCCACCAGGCGCTTGACGATCTCCTGCGTGATCTTGCCCGGTGTGCCCACCGCAATGCCCTCGGCGATGGTTGATGTACCCTGCGGGTGGTGCGTGCCCTTGACCGCGTTGACCATGGCCGGGAAGCGCATGGTCTGCACGCCGATGACCTCGATGCCGGGCTTGATCGCCTTGGCCGCCGTCGCCACACCCGAGATCAGCCCGCCGCCGCCCACGGCAATCACCAGGGTGTCCAGGTCGGGCACGGCCTGCAGCATCTCCAGGCCCAGCGTGCCCTGGCCCGCAGCCACGCCCTCGTCGTCGTAGGGGTGGACAAAGGTCAGGCCTTGCGCATCGGCCAGCGCGTAGGCGTGGGCGCGGGCTTCTTCCAGCGTGTCGCCATGCAACACCACCTCGGCACCAAACCCGCGCGTGCGCTCCACCTTCACGCCGGGCGTGAAGCGCGGCATCACGATAACTGCGCGCAGGCCCAGGCGCTGCGCGTGGTAGGCCACGCCCTGGGCATGGTTGCCGGCGCTCATGGCCACCACACCCCGCGCACGCTCCTCGTCCGTCAGCAGCGTGAGCCGGTTGCAGGCGCCGCGCTCCTTGAAGGACGCGGTGAACTGCAGGTTCTCGAACTTGAGGAAGACCTGCGCGCCCACGATCTGCGAGAGCGTCTTGGATTCCACACAGGGGGTGTCCAGCACCTGGCCTTGCAGGCGGGTGGCGGCGTCGCGGATGTCTTGGAGGGTCAGCATGGGCCGATTGTGGCGCAACGCGAGCCGGTGGAGCACCGTGGCGGGTGCCGGGCAAGAAATTGAATGAAAAGTGCCGCAAGCGCTAGAAATTCATGCGCTGATTGCTATCAATTTTGATTCTTTATTTGAGGCCCAGCCTGCGCGCCAGTTTGTGCAGGTTGCTCGCGTCCACCTCCAGCGCACGCGCGGCCTGGGCCCAGTTGCCCTGGTGGCGCGCCAGGGCCTGCGTGATGGCGTGCCGCTGGCAGGCATCCACTGCGTCGCGCAGCGGGCCCTCGGCGGTGTTTGAGGTGGTGGCGGTCGCGGGCAGCTCTGCCGCCGGGGTGGAGGCGCTGGTGTTCAGCGGGGCATGGGCCGCGCTGGCCGCGTCGGCGTCCAGGTCGAGCAGCGCGGGCTCCAGCGTCACGATGTCGGCGCGGCTAACGCCCCGGCTCAGGGCCTTGAGCGCCGCGCGGCTGACCACATGCTCCAGCTCGCGGATGTTGCCCGGCCAGGGGTAGCGGCGCAGTGCATCCTGCGCGCTGGCCGACAGCCGCAGGCTGCGCAGGCCCAGGCGCGCGCGGTTCAGTTCCAGAAAACGACCTGCCAGCAGCAGCACATCGTTGCCCCGTTCGCGCAGCGGCGGGATGGGCACGGGGTACACCGACAGCCGGTGGTACAGGTCGGCGCGGAACGCGCCGTCGCGCACCTGCTCGCGCAGGTTGCGGTTGGTGGCGGCGATCACGCGCACGTCCACACGGCGCGGGCGGTCGGCGCCCAGGCGCTGGATTTCGCCGTTCTGCAGCGTGCGCAGCAGTTTTGCCTGCACGGCCAGCGGCAACTCGCCCACCTCATCAAGGAACAGCGTGCCGCCCTCGGCCGCCTCGAAGCGCCCCGGCCGGTCGGTCACCGCGCCAGAGAACGCGCCGCGCACGTGGCCGAAGAGCTCGCTCTCGGCCAGCGACTCGGGCAGCGCCGCGCAGTTCACGTGCACCAAGGGCTTGGTGCGGCGCGTGGACTGGCGGTGCAGCAGGCGCGCGAACAGCTCCTTGCCCACGCCGGTCTCACCCAGCAGCAACACGGGCAGGTCCGAGCCCGCCACCACCTCCAGCTCGTGCAGCAGGCGCAGCAGGGGCTCGCTCTGGCCGACGATCTCCATGTCGCCATCGCCCGCGCGGGTGGTGCGCTCGTCGTCGGCGCTGCGGGTGTGGGGGGCGCTGCGCAGCGCCTGCACCTCGCGCTCCAGCCGCGAGATGCGCACGGCCGCCTCCACCAGCACCTTGCAGTCGGCCAGCGCGGCGCGTGCGGCGTCGCCGAAGGTGCCGGTCTGCAGTGCGTCCAGCGTCAGCACGCCCCAGGGCTGGCCGTCCACCCACAGGCTCACGCCCATGCAGTCGTGCACGGGCAGGGGCTCGCCCACCAGGGTGTCGAGCAGGCCGTCGTAGGGGTCGGGCAGGGTGCTGTCGTGGTCAAAGCAGGTCACCTCGCGCCGCGCCAGGATGGCCGCGAGCCGGGGGTGCTGGCTGACCACAAAGCGCCGGCCCAGCGCCTCGCGCACCAGGCCTTCCACGGCCACGGGGCGCAGGTGGTCTTCCTCCAGCTGCAGCAGTGCCACCGCGCCGGAATGAAAGCGCTCCCGCAAGTGGGCGACCAGCCGCTGCAGGCGCACAGCCTGGGGCAGATCGGTGGCCAGGTCGGCCAGCAGGGGGCGGTGGTCCATGGTGATATTTACCTTTAATGGGTTAATTAGACCCTATCTGAAGGCGGTTAAAAAGACCATGAACGGCGTAAGTGGTTGATTTGATAGGCCTCTGCCCCTGGCCCGGCGCTTGCGATGTGGGCAGTGACACCGATTCACTCGTTCCGAAAAGCCATGACCACAAGACCCCGACCCCATGCCGCCAGCGCCCGCTGGCGCCGCCCCTTCGTTGTTGTTCTGTTGAGGCAGGAGGCCCGCCATGGGTAACTACCGCAAGCTCTGGTTCACGCTGATCGGCGTGCTCATCCTCACCTTCAGCCTGCTGGGCTACTACGGCGCCGAGGTCTACCGCACCGCGCCGCCCATTCCCGACAAGATCGCGACGGCCGGAGGCGAAGTTCTCTACACCCACGACAGCATCCTCGACGGCCAGACCGCCTGGCAGTCGGTGGGCGGCATGCAGCTGGGTTCCATCTGGGGCCACGGCGCCTACCAGGCCCCCGACTGGACAGCCGACTGGCTGCACCGCGAGCTGCTCAACTGGCTTGACGTCGCCGCCGAGCGTGCGCACGGCAAGCCCTTTGCCGAGCTCGACGCCGCCGCGCAGGCTGTGCTGCGCGACCGCATGAAGACCGAGTACCGCACCAATACCTTCCACCCCGCAACAGGTGTGGCGACGGTGTCGTCCACGCGGGCCGACGCGATCGCGATGACCGCGCTGTACTACGACCAGCTCTTCAGCGACGCGCCCGCGCTGCACAAGACCCGCGAGCATTTCGCCATGAAGGAGAACACCCTGCCCAGCGCCGAGCGGCGCGCGCAGATGATGGGCTTCTTCTTCTGGACGGCCTGGGCCGCCGCCACCGAGCGCCCCGGCACCACAGCCACCTACACCAACAACTGGCCGCACGAGCCACTCATCGGCAACCAACCCACCGCAGAGAACATGGTCTGGTCGGTGATGAGCGTGGTCGTGATGATGGCGGGCGTGGGCTTCCTCGTGTGGAGCTGGTCTTTCCTGCGCAAGCATGACGAGGTGGAGCCCACGCCACCCCAGCACGACCCGCTCTCGCGCGTGCCGCTCACGCCGTCGCAGCGCGCTCTGGGCAAGTACCTGTTCCTCATCGTGGCGCTGTTCAGCTTCCAGGTGCTGCTGGGTGGCTTCACAGCCCACTACACGGTGGAGGGCCAGCAGTTCTACGGCATCAACGTGTCGCAGTGGTTCCCGTATTCGCTGGTGCGCACCTGGCACATCCAGAGCGCGCTGTTCTGGATCGCCACGGGCTTCCTGGCCGCCGGCCTGTTCCTTGCGCCGCTCATCAACGGTGGCAAGGACCCGGCTTACCAGAAGCTCGGTGTGGACATCCTGTTCTGGGCGCTGGTCGTGGTGGTCGTGGGCTCGTTCACGGGCAACTACCTGGCCATCGCGCAGATCATGCCGCCCGAGTGGAACTTCTGGTTGGGCCACCAGGGCTATGAATACGTGGACCTGGGCCGCCTGTGGCAGATCGGCAAGTTCACCGGCATCGCCTTCTGGCTGGTGCTCATGCTGCGCGGCATCGTGCCGGCGCTGCGCACTCCCGGCGGCGACAAGAACCTGCTGGCGCTGCTGACGGCTTCGGTGGTGGCCATCGGCCTGTTCTATGGCGCGGGTTTCTTCTACGGCGAACGCACCCACCTGTCGGTGATGGAGTACTGGCGCTGGTGGGTGGTGCACCTGTGGGTGGAGGGCTTCTTCGAGGTCTTCGCCACCACGGCGCTGGCCTTCATCTTCTCGACGCTGGGGCTCGTGTCGGTGCGCATGGCCACCACGGCCAGCCTGGCCTCGGCCTCGCTGTTCATGCTGGGTGGTGTGCCCGGCACCTTCCACCACCTGTACTTTGCAGGCACCACCACCCCGGTGATGGCGGTGGGCGCAGCCTTCAGCGCGCTCGAAGTGGTGCCGCTGGTCGTGCTGGGCCACGAGGCCTGGGAACACTGGCGGCTGCAGCACCGCACGCCCTGGATGGCCCGCCTGCGCTGGCCGCTGATGTGTTTCGTGGCCGTGGCCTTCTGGAACATGCTGGGCGCGGGTGTCTTCGGCTTCATGATCAACCCGCCCATCTCGCTGTACTACGTGCAGGGCCTGAACACCACGCCGGTGCATGCCCACGCCGCGCTGTTCGGGGTGTATGGCTTCCTGGCGCTGGGCTTCACGCTGCTGGTGCTGCGCTACATCCGGCCGCAGCTGGTGTTCAGTGAGCGGCTCATGACGACGGGCTTCTGGTGGCTCAATGCCGGCTTGGTGCTGATGATTGCCACCAGCCTGCTGCCCATCGGCTTGTTCCAGTTCCACGCCAGCGTGAGCGAAGGCCTGTGGTACGCCCGGGGTGAGGCCTTCATGCAGCAGCCTTTCATCCAGACGCTGCGCTGGGTGCGCACCTTCGGCGACGTGGTCTTCATTGTCGGCGCGCTGGCCATGGCCTGGCAGGTGGTGAGCGGCGTGTTTGGCTCGCGGGCCACTGTTGCCAACGCTGGCGCCTACCTCGCGGAGACCCGCCGCTGATACGCCACCGACCTGCGCCGCGCGCCACCCCCCTCGGCGGCAGCGCAGGCCCTTCATTCATCCCACAAGGAGTGAGCATGAACCTCGAAAAATTCAAGCACCAGCACACCGACATCCTGCGCAGCATCGCCACCTTGCGCGCCCTGGCCCAGGCGGGCGTGGAAGGCAATGCCCGCGCCATCGCGCAGGGCATCGTGGCCATGAGCGGCACCATCAAGCTGCACCTGGCCGTGGAAGACCAGGTGCTCTACCCCGCGCTGCAGCGTGGCGGCAATGTGGAACTGGCGCGCCTGGGCCGCCAGTACCAGAGCGAGATGGCCTCGATTGCCAGCGCCTACGACGCCTTCGCGCGCCGCTGGAACACGGCCGAGAACGTGCGCCGCGATGCGCAGGATTTCCGCAACGAGGCCAACGTGGTGCTGCGCCGTGTGTTCGAGCGCATGCAGCGCGAGGACCATGACTTCTATCCCCGCATCGAGGAGGAAGAAACCGCCGCCTGCCATTGAGCGCCAACGAGAGCGCAGCCCGGCCGCAGCGGTGTGGCCCCCACGGCCCACAACCCCCCAAGAGAAACAACCCACCCTTTTCTTACGCACCCCTGGTGCGCCAGCGTGCCTCCGCACGCACCCCCATCCATCGGTAGGGCCTGACGGCACCTTCCTTTTGCCGGCCTTTGTGCCGGCATTTTTTTACCCCTGCTTACCGCCTCGATTGTGTTGGGTCAAACTACCTATAGTGTTTGATGGGTATCGTGGACACCATAGGTAGTGTTTTAACCCGTTCCATAGATTGGTCGAACCCATGGCGCCCACCCTTGTCACCCTGCCCCGCGATGTTGTGTTGCGCAGCGGCCAGCGCGTTCCTTTTGATGCCGAACGCATCCGCGCTGCGCTGGCCAGTGCGGGCCAGGCCTCGGGCGAATATGGCGCCGAAGAAGCGGCGTTGCTCACCGCGCAGGTCACCAAGGTGCTGATCCACCGCTTCCATGGCGAGGCGCCCACGGTCGAACAGATCCAGGACGTGGCCGAGCAGACCCTCATCGCCGCCAACCACCTGGCCACGGCACGGGCCTACATCGTCTACCGCGAGCAACACGCCACACTGCGCGCCGACAAACAGACGCTTGTCGATGTGGAAAGCTCCATCAACGAATACCTCACGCGCGCCGACTGGCGCGTGAACGCCAACGCCAACCAGGGCTACTCGCTGGGCGGGCTGATCCTGAACGTGGCAGGGAAGGTCACGGCCAACTACTGGCTGTCGCACGTCTACACGCCCGAGATCGGCGAGGCGCACAGGAGCGGCGACCTGCACATCCACGACCTCGACATGCTCAGCGGCTACTGCGCGGGCTGGTCGCTGCGCACGCTGCTGCACGAGGGGCTCAACGGCGTGCCGGGCAAGGTGGAGGCGGGGCCGTCCAAACACATGAGTTCCGCCGTGGGGCAGATCGTGAACTTTCTGGGCACGCTGCAGAACGAGTGGGCGGGCGCGCAGGCGTTCTCGTCGTTCGACACCTACATGGCGCCGTTTGTGCGCATCGATGCCATGGACTACGCCGCCGTGCGCCAGTGCATCCAGGAGCTGGTCTACAACCTCAACGTGCCCTCGCGCTGGGGCACGCAGACGCCGTTCACCAACCTCACCTTTGACTGGACCTGCCCCGAAGACCTGCGCGAGCAGGTGCCCGTGATCGCTGGCAAAGAGACGCCGTTTTGCTATGGCGACCTGCAGACTGAGATGGATCTCATCAACCGCGCCTACATCGACGTGATGACCACGGGCGATGCCAAGGGCCGGGTGTTCACCTTCCCCATCCCCACGTACAACATCACCAAGGACTTCCCCTGGGAGAGCGAGAACGCGCAGCTGCTGTTCGACATGACGGCCAAGTACGGTCTGCCGTACTTCCAGAACTTCATCAACTCCGAGCTGGAGCCCAACATGGTGCGCTCCATGTGCTGCCGCCTGCAGCTCGATTTGCGCGAGCTCTTAAAACGCGGCAACGGCCTGTTCGGCAGCGCCGAGCAGACGGGCAGCCTGGGCGTGGTCACCATCAACTGCGCGCGGCTGGGCTACCAGCATGCCGGCGATGAAGCGGGCTTGCTCGCCGCGCTAGACCGCCTGCTGGAACTGGGCAAACAAAGCCTGGAGACCAAGCGCAAGCTGATCCAGCGCCTGATGGACCAGGGCCTCTTCCCCTACACCAAGCGGTATCTGGGCACGCTGCGCAACCACTTTTCCACGCTGGGCGTGAACGGCATCAACGAGATGATCCGCAACTTCACAGCGGACCAGCACGACATCACCAGCGACTGGGGCCACGCCTTCGCGGTGCGCCTGCTCGACCATGTGCGCGAGCGCATGACGCAGTTTCAGGAAGAAACCGGCCACCTCTACAACCTGGAGGCCACACCCGCCGAAGGCACCACCTACCGCTTCGCCAAGGAAGACAAAAAGCGCTGGCCCGGCATCCTGCAGGCGGGCACGGCCGAGCAGCCGTACTACACCAACTCGTCGCAGCTGCCCGTGGGCTTCACGGACGACCCGTTCGAGGCCCTGACGCGCCAGGAGGCGCTGCAAGCCAAATACACCGGCGGCACCGTGCTGCATCTGTACATGGGCGAGCGCTTGTCCAGCGGGGCGGCCTGCCGCGACCTGGTGCGGCGCGCGCTCACACGGTTTCGCCTGCCCTACATCACCGTCACGCCGACGTTCTCCATCTGCCCCAGCCACGGCTATCTGGCGGGCGAGCACCCGTTTTGCCCGCGCTGCGATGAAGAACGCCTGGCCGCCAAGCGTGCGGCACGGGCGGCCTGAACGCAGGGTTGCCGCGCATTGACGTCAAACAGCCCGTTGGTGCCGATTTTATAAGCACAGACAGCTATTGATTTCATAGTGAATCAATGGGGCAGGCAGAACCGCGTTCAACCTTTGCCCCGTTGCCTTCGGCGGCGCAGCACCCGCTGCGGCACGCCCGTTTATTGACCCCAAGGAGCACACACCCATGAGCCACTTTTCCGCCACCGAACACACCGCCGTTGCTGACATCCAGCTCACCGACACCGAGCGCCAGCCCTGCGAGGTCTGGACCCGCGTGATGGGCTACCACCGTCCGGTGGCGAGCTTCAACGTCGGCAAGCAGGGCGAGCACCACGAGCGCCGTTTTTTCTCTGAGCAGTCGCGTGGTTGCAGCAACATCCGCTGAGGCGCTGCGCGTGGGCGGCCTCACGCCGCTCACCACCATCGACTTCCCGGGCCGGCTCGCGGCGGTGGTGTATTGCCAGGGCTGTCCCTGGCGCTGCAGCTACTGCCACAACCCCGAACTGCTGGACGCCACGGCACCCGCCGCGATGCCGTGGCCGCAGGTGCGGGTGTTTCTCGAAAGCCGCCGGGGCCTGCTCGACGGTGTGGTGTTTTCCGGCGGCGAGCCCACCTTGCAGGCCGCGCTGCCCGCAGCCCTGGCGGAAGTTCGCGCCATGGGTTTTGCTACCGGTCTGCACACCGGGGGCATGTACCCCGAACGACTGGCCGGTTTGCTGCCGTTGCTGGATTGGGTGGGGCTGGACATCAAGGGGCCCCAACATCGGTACGACGCCATCACGGGTGTGCCGGGCAGCGGGGGCCGTGCATGGGAGTCGCTGGGTCTTCTGGTGGCCAGTGGCGTGGCGCACGAGTGCCGCACCACCTGGCATGCCGGGCTGTTCCCGACCGAGGAACTGCAGGTGCTGGGCAACACGCTGGCCAACGCGGGGGCCGTGCGGTGGAAGGTGCAGCCCTGCAACGTTGGGGGTGACCCCACGGCGGCGCGCCCGCAGAAAAGCGAACAGGGCAGCCACGTCGTGTCGTAGGCCGCCCTGGTCGCGTGGGTTCAGCGCTGGTTTCAGCTGCGGCCGGGCACCCAGCCGAGCAGGCCCGGTTCCTCGCGCCATGCATCGGCAAAAACCACCAGGGAGGCCACGGCCCAGAACACCAGGTATTCCACCCCGGACTTGTTCCAGTACCAGCCCACACCGTTGACGATCATGATCGCGCCCGCAGCCACCACCATCAGGCCGGCGGACAGGAGCGCCGCGTACTTGGTGAACACGCCCACAAGCAGCGCCACCCCCACCGCCAGTTCCATGCAACCGGACAACACCACAAACACCTCCGGCGGCTGGAAGCCGGCCTTGCCGAAGAACACCACGGTGCCTGCAAAGCCGACGATCTTGGACAGCACATGGGGCAGGTAGAAAAAGCCCACAAGCATGCGCAGGACGCGCATCAGGGGATCGTTCGCCTCACGGGAGGCGAACGAGGAAGCAGTGAGTGGAAGCGATGACATGATGACCTACCTCGACAACGGTGCACCTTCCACGTGCGAGGCGGCGAAACCTTTTGGGCCTTTGCCTGGCAACCCCGTTCGTACAGAAGGTGAGGTCAGTGTATTGGTCGAGAATTTGTTAATAAATCAGGCAATACGGGACACACTGGTGCGCCATTGGTGCTGATATTGCGCCCAATGATTGATGCATATCAAGCACGGCGGGCGCGTGTTGCGCTGGTGTTTTGGGGCCTCCACGGCAAGGCATACAAACTGCTCTCCCCCGGCTACCCCACCCAGCCGGGCTAGGTGCTTGTGCACACCCTCAACACCTCCGCCCCATACGCCTCCAGCTTCTTCGCTCCCATGCCGCTGATGCCTTGCAAGTCATCCAGCGACCCTGGGTTGCGCTCGGCAATCGCCGCCAGGGTGGCGTCATGAAAGATCACATACGCGGGCAGGTTGTGCTCGCGTGCCACTTCGGCGCGCCAGGCCTTGAGGTTGATGAAGCGCACCTGTGCGTCGGGCCCCAGGTTGGCGGCAGCGGCGGGCGGTGCGCTGCTCTTGCGCGTGCGCTTGGCGGCGGGGGCCGACGACACCGATTCGCGCAGCTGTACCGGCACCTCGCCCTTGAGCACCGCACGCGAGCCCTCGGTGAGGCACAGGGTGTCAAAGCTGTGGCCGCTGTCCAGCATGACCTTCTGCAGGCCGAGCGCGCCCGTGGCGATGAGCTGGCGCAGCACGCCGCGCAGCTGGGGCTCGGTCAGGTCCGCGCCAATGCCGAAGGTGGAGATCTTCTCGTGCCCGAACTGCGCGACCTTCTCGGTCTTCTTGCCACGCAGGATGTCCATGATGTGCCCCGTGCCAAAGCTGATGCCGCTGGCCTGGTTCACGCGGTAGATGGTGGACAGCAGCTTGCGCGCCGCGTCGGTCGCGTCCCAGATCGCGGGTGGCGTCAGGCAGTTGTCGCAGTTGCCGCAGGGCGTGGACTGCTCGCCGAAATAGGCCAGCAGCCGCACGCGGCGGCAGTCGGTGGCCTCGGCCAGCGCCAGCAGCGCATCGAGCTTGCCGCGCAGCGCCTGCTTGAACTCCTCGCCCGCCGGGCTCTCGTCGATCATGCGGCGCTGGTTGACCACGTCGTTCAGGCCGTAGGCCATCCAGGCATCGGCGTTCAGGCCGTCGCGGCCCGCGCGGCCGGTCTCCTGGTAGTAGCCCTCGATGTTCTTGGGCATGTCCACGTGCGCCACAAAACGCACATCGGGCTTGTCGATGCCCATGCCGAAAGCGATGGTGGCCACCATCACGATGCCCTCCTCGCGCAGAAAGCGGTCCTGGTTCTTCTGGCGCACCTTGGTGTCCAGCCCCGCGTGATAGGGCAGGGCGGTGATGCCCGCGTCGCTCAGGGTGGAAGCCAGCTCCTCCACGCGCTTGCGCGACTGGCAATACACCACGCCCGCCTCGCCCGCGTGCTCGCGCTCGATGAAGCGCAGCAGCTGAGTGGTGGCGTCCTTCTTCTCGACGATGGTGTAGCGGATGTTGGGCCGGTCAAAGCTGCTGATGAACAGGCGTGCGTCTTCCAGCTGAAGCCGCTCGATGATGTCGGCGCGTGTGAGGTCGTCGGCCGTGGCCGTGAGCGCAATGCGTGGCACGCCCGCATAGCGTTCGTGCAGCACCGTGAGCGCGCGGTATTCGGGGCGGAAGTCGTGGCCCCACTGGCTCACGCAGTGCGCCTCGTCGATGGCAAACAGCGAGAGGTGGCCGCCTTCGTACAGGCTATCGAGCAGGCCCAGAAAACGCGGCGTGTTCAGCCGCTCGGGCGCGGCGTACAGCAGGGTGATGTCGCCGGTCTGCAGGCGCAGCTCCACATCCTGTGCCTCATCAAAACTCAGCGTGGAGTTCAAAAAGGCCGCATCCACCCCCGCCTCGTGCAGTGCCCCCACCTGGTCGTGCATCAGCGCGATCAGCGGAGACACCACGATGGTCACCCCGCGCCCCTGCCGCTGGCGCACGATGGCCGGCACCTGGTAACACAGGCTCTTGCCGCCGCCGGTGGGCATGAGCACCAGCGCATCGCCACCGGCGATCACATGCTCAACAATGGCCTGCTGCGGGCCGCGAAACTGCTCGTAGCCAAAAACGTCCTGCAAAACGGCATGGGCAGGGGACAGCGCGGGAGACGGGCGAGAGGACAAGCGGATACTCTGAAATGGATAGCTGCGAGCGCATATAAATCAAGCGCTTGGTGCCGATAAGGCCAGTATTTTCTGGCGCGCCAGGGCTTGGCCCTGAGCGCGGCAGGCGCATATTGTGCGCTGCAAGGGCTTAGGGGCCGCACTTTCTACAATAGGGGCCTATGCAAGCCCTCCACTACACCCGCGCCGCGCAACTGCCCGACATCCTCGCCCAACGCATCGTCATCCTCGACGGCGCCATGGGCACCATGATCCAGCGCTTCAAGCTGGGTGAAGCGCAGTACCGGGGCGAGGGCTACACCGGGCCGGACGGCGCGGGGGACCGGTTCAAGGATTTTGCGTACGACGTGAAGGGCAACAACGAGCTGCTCAGCATCACCCGGCCCGACGTGATTCGCGATATCCACGAGCGGTATCTGGCCGCTGGCGCCGACCTCATCGAGACCAACACCTTCGGCGCAACCACTGTGGCGCAGGAGGACTACCACATGGCCGAGCTGGCGCGCGAGATGAACCTGCGCTCGGCCCAGCTGGCGCGCGCCGCTTGCGACAAATACAGCACGCCCGACAAGCCCCGCTTCGTGGCCGGCGCCCTCGGCCCCACGCCCAAGACGGCCAGCATCAGCCCCGACGTGAACGACCCCGGTGCGCGCAACATCGACTTTGAAACCCTGCGCGCTGCCTACTACGAGCAGACCGAGGCGCTGGTCGAAGGCGGCGCCGACGTGCTGCTGGTCGAGACCATCTTCGACACCCTGAACGCCAAGGCGGCGCTGTTCGCGATTGACGAGTTCTTTGAAAAGAGCGGCGAGCGCCT
Organism: Acidovorax delafieldii; assembly: GCF_007993815.1. Taxonomy (GTDB): domain Bacteria; phylum Pseudomonadota; class Gammaproteobacteria; order Burkholderiales; family Burkholderiaceae_C; genus Acidovorax; species Acidovorax delafieldii. The sequence continues at coordinate 893,115 of NZ_VJWE01000011.1, read as the reverse complement.
GCCGCTCATCATCAGCGGTACCGTGACCGACGCCTCGGGCCGCATCCTCTCCGGCCAGACCGTCACCGCCTTCTGGCACAGCGTGCGCCACTCGCGCCCGCTGGCCATTGGTCTGAACTGTGCCCTGGGCGCCACGCTGATGCGCCCCTACATCCAGGAGCTGAACCGGGTGGCCGAGGACACCTTCATCAGCTGCTACCCCAACGCCGGCCTGCCCAACCCCATGAGCGACACCGGCTTTGACGAAACGCCTGAGATCACCAGCCGCCTGGTGCACGAGTTTGCGGCCGAGGGGCTGGTCAACATCCTGGGCGGCTGCTGCGGCACCACGCCGGACCACATTGGCGCCATTGCCAAGGCGGTGGCCGATGTGCCCACTCGCAAGATGTTCTACCCCGCAGAAGCCTGAATTTGAGTCGAATTGGCTGCTAGCGTCTGTTCCATATGCGCTGGTAGCTATAAAAATAGTAGTCAATGCCGTACCAGCGCAGTGCGGCAGCCCATTGCAAGGCGCCGCTGGGTGCGGCAACCTTGCAATCCCCCCTTCATTGCGCCTTCCCGTTTCGCCGTCTGGTCCGTCCATTCCATGCTTGATACCGCCACCCCGCCCGCCTCTTCCTTTGTGGAGGGCGACGACGACGCTGCCGCAGCGGCTGCCAAAGCCGCCGCCCACGCCGCGCTCAAGCTCGAAAAGCGCCTGGTGCGCCAGGTGGCCCAGGCCATCACCGACTTTGGTCTGATCGAAGACGGCGACAAGGTCATGGTGTGCGTCTCCGGTGGCAAGGACAGCTACGCCATGCTGGACGTGCTGCGTTTGCTGCAGCAGCGCAACGGCCACAGGTTCGAGCTGATCGCCGTCAACCTCGACCAGAAGCAGCCGGGTTTTCCGGCCCATGTGCTGCCGGAGTATCTGACGCAGGTCGGCGTGCCCTTTCATATCGAAACGCAGGACACCTACAGCGTCGTCAAGGAGCACATCCCCGAAGGCAAGACCATGTGCAGCCTGTGCAGCCGCCTGCGCCGGGGCATCCTGTACCGCGTGGCCGACGAGCTGGGGTGCACCAAGATCGCGTTGGGCCACCACCGCGACGACATGCTGCAGACCTTCTTTTTGAACATGTTCTTCGGCGGCAAGCTCAAGGGCATGCCGCCCAAGGTGCAGAGCGACCGGGGCGACCACCTCATCATCCGCCCGCTGGCCTATGTGGCCGAGGATGACCTCACCCGCTGGGCCGAGGTTCGCAACTTTCCCATCATTCCTTGCACCCTGTGCGGCAGCCAGGAGAACCTGCAGCGCAAGCAGATCGGCCAGATGCTGCGCGACTGGCAGCAGCTCTACCCCGGCCGCATCGAAAACATGGCCGTGGCGCTGCGCAACCTGGTGCCTTCGCACTTCATGGACACGCGCCAGTTTGACTTCAAGGGGCTGGTACCCAACGGCGTGGCCGACGCCGATGGTGACAAGGCCTTTGATGCCGAAGAACTGCCTGCGCAGGCCGTGGGCATGCTCGCGGGCCTGCCCCTGATGCCCCGCTGAACCCGACCCCCGACGATTTTTAGATTGGGCCACCCCATGACCACGCTCAAAGCCCCCGAACTGCTCCTGCCTGCCGGCTCGCTCGACAAGATGCGCGCCGCCTACGACTTCGGCGCCGACGCCGTGTACGCCGGCCAGCCGCGCTACTCCCTGCGCGCGCGCAACAACGAATTCAAGCTCGAGCAGATCCGCCAAGGCATCAGCGAGGCCCACGCACGCGGCAAGAAGTTCTTCGTCACCAGCAACCTCATTGCGCACAACGACAAGATCCGCACCTACCTGCGCGACATCGAGCCCGTGATCGACTGCCAACCCGACGCCCTCATCATGGCCGACGCGGGCCTGATCATGATGGTCAAGGAGAAGTGGCCCGAGCAGGTGGTTCACCTCTCGGTGCAGGCCAACACCACCAACTGGGCGGCGGTGAAGTTCTGGCAGAAGATGGGCGTGGAGCGCGTCATCCTCTCGCGCGAGCTGAGCCTGGACGAGATCGAGAAAATCCGCCAGGAATGCCCCGACATGGAGCTGGAAGTGTTCGTGCACGGCGCGCTGTGCATTGCGTACTCGGGCCGCTGTTTGCTCAGCGGCTACTTCAACCACCGCGACCCCAACCAGGGCACCTGCACCAACGCCTGCCGCTGGAACTACGCCACGCACGACGCCGACATCGACCCCACCACCGGCGAAGCCATTGCCCAGAAGATGGAAGGTGACTTCAACTTCGAGGCCGCGCAGCAGAAGGCCGAACAGTCCTTTGCATCGACCACCGGCAACGGCGAGCGTCATCCCAAGGCCGACAAGGTCTACCTGATCGAAGAAGCGGGCCGCCCTGGGCAGATGATGCCCATCATGGAAGACGAGCACGGCACGTACATCATGAACAGCAAGGACCTGCGTGCGGTGGAGCACGTGGCGCGCCTGGCGCAGATTGGCGTCGATTCGCTCAAGATCGAAGGCCGCACCAAGAGCCTGTACTACGTGGCCCGCACCGCCCAGGTGTACCGCCGCGCGATCGACGATGCCGTGGCGGGCCGCCCCTTCAACCCCGAGCTGCTCATCGAGCTGGAAGGCCTGTCCAACCGGGGCTACACCGGTGGCCTGCTGGAGCGCCGCCCCAGCAACGATTACCAGAACTACCTCAGCGGCCACTCGGCCACGCAGCGCAGCCAGTATGTGGGCGAGGTGCTGGGTGCCGAAGGACAGGCCAATGTGGGCCTGTCAGGAGATTGGGTACAGGTCGAAACCAAGAACCACTTTGCCGTGGGCGACCTGGTCGAGGTCGTGCACCCCAGCGGCAACACCACCGTGCGCCTGCAAGAGATGCGCAATGTGGAAGGCCAGCCCGTACAGGTCGCCCAGGGCAGCCCGGTGCGCGTGTGGATCCCGCTGCCCGGGCGCTACAGCGGCGCGCTGCTGGCGCGGGTGATTGAATCGCAACCGCCTGCTGCAGCGGCAGAGCCTGCATTGGCGGTGTAACTCTCTCGCAGGGGCTGGAGCATGAAGACTTTGGTGCACGCCACACGGCCTCGCCACTGGACCATGGCTGCTTTGCTGGGCGTAGCACTCGTGGGCCCGGCCAATGCCCAGACGCCGGCTGTGGCGCCTGCCAAGCAGCGTTATGTGCAGGGCTCCTGGGTCAACCTGCGCGATGCTGCCCAGTCGCAGGCCCGCATCGTGGCCCAGGTGCCTGCCAACACTGTGCTGCAGCAGCTCTCCGAGCGCGACGGCTGGTGCACCGTGCTCTACGCGGGCGATGCGCGCCTGGGCCCGCCTTTGCCTGAGCCCCTGCAAGCCCATGTGGCCTGCAACCTGCTGGCCGACCAGCCCCTCACCCTGGCCCAGGCGGGTAAGGACGCCGCCCGCGCCTTCTGGGTGGCGCCGTCCGCCAACCGCATGCGAGCCTATGGCAACGCCCTGCCGCGCCCCGCTGCATTGCAGTTGCCCGCGTTGGCTCAAAGCCACACGCCCCGGATGCCCGTGCAGTACCCCCTGCGCCCCGAATGGGAGGCTGCCAAAAAGCTCATGCGCGGCGGCGTGTTGCTGCGGCCCGAGCAGGAGATCGATCGGGGCCGCCCCGTCAACCCGCTGGACAACTTGAAGCTGGCCACCCGCGCCGCGGACCATAGCCCGGCCGTGGCGCCCCTGGCATCCGCCCCCACGCTGCCTGCCATTGCTCCGTCGTACTTCCGCAGCCACACCAGCGTGGCCCTGCTGCACGAGACCGAGGCCGACGGCATCGCGGCCGTGGCGGGCAGCCGTATTGCCGTGGAGCCCACCGCTGTGCCCTATGGCAACTTCAACCGCCACAGCGGGCCCGAGATCGAGTTCGTGACCGGCTTCTGGGACGTGGGCGGTGCCGATCTGGCCTTTGCACCGGCGCTCACGCTGTACGCGATCACGCACCAGGGCCTGGTGGGCGCCCGCACCATGGGGCGGCGGTATTGGGACATCAGCAATGCAGACCACTATTGCGGCGGCCACTACCCGGGCAAGGGCTTTGACGACCCGCGCAACGACGAGACCACTGCCGTGCGCGGCTATGCCAAAGTGTCAGAGTCGGCCGACGTGCTGGTGCGCCTGGTGGTGCCCGGCAGGCTGCCGCCCGATGCGGTGAAGGTGCGCTCCAGGCGCTATGCCACCAGCTGGATGATGCCCGCCGATCCGCCCTACCGGCCCCAGCCCGAGCGCAAGAAAACGGCGGTGACGGTGCACGAGATTGACCTCGACCGCGACGGCGTGGCGGACATTCTGCGCATCGACACCCCCTCGCCGGGCGGCATGAGCTTTGAGCCCATCTTTGAATGGCGCTGGTACCTCAATATCAACGGCCAGTGGTTTCCGGCGGGGTATTGGGTGGATCAGGAGTGCACGTGAGGGGAGGCTGCTGGACAACGTTCGGCTGGGAGCAGCAGTCGGCGAGCCAGTGTCACCGTCCAATTCAATGCTTGAATGTTATTTTTCTCTTCAATTGAAGTTTGCCGCGCACTATGCGGTGAAAGCGGCGGTTCCAATTGACGTGGCCATTGACCGTTGTACTAACCTGCGACGCAGGCTGAACCTTTGGGGCAACGCCGGCGAGACTCAATGGCATCGCTTCTTGGCCAGAGTTCAAAGCACAGGCAGTGACCATGCTGCCCAACTCGCCTCGTGCGCCGAGTACCAGCGGCCCCACTCCTACCCCGAACTCGAACGGTCGTTTGGCTGCTTCTCGTACGACCCGCCCGATGCCACCGGTACCTTGCGCATCCACTTTCTACCGCCAAGTGGACTCAAGTCCAGTCCATTGGCCGTTGAGAACGTCGGCGCTAGGATGTCAGACCTGCGCGACTTGTTTGCACATGTTCAGCGAAGTGCGCCAATGGCTACAACAGTGCGTGGCGTTTCGTGGCTCTACAACCTTCACGCCTACAGGCGGCTCTTTCCTCTGGCCTATAGCGCATCAGTGCAAGCTGTGCGGTTTCCATTGCATTTGAATGGGAGTTCAACCTGGGGCCAGGTCTTGAACTGGCGACAGGAAGTGAAAGCGGCTGTGCGGGATCAATTGTTGGCTCGCCTTGATGACATGAGCGTTGAAACTCCCTGGGAGATTTTTCAGCTCCAGGCCAAGGTCGCTACGAGCCCGATTGATGTGTTTTATGAGCAGTTCAGCTGAGTTCAGCTGAGTTCAGCTGAGTACTGCTGAGTACTGCTGAACGTCGGGCATGGCTCTCATCCGTCTGCCAGCGGATCTGCACGGCGTCTCCCTCTTATCACTGCCCTGGCTGACGCAACAACGCCCCCAACACCAGCGCCTCGGCCAACACTTCCAGCCCTTCTTCCAGCGTGGCCAGAAGGGATGGCAACTCGGGCAGTCGGGGCCAGCGCGCTTGCACTTCGGGCCATTGGTCCACACCAATCGCCAGCCAGCCCACAGCCAGGCCCGCCCACAGCAGGGCGCGTGTGCCGGTGTGTAGCAAGGCGCGGTGCAGCCAGGCCATGGTGAGCAGGCCCACCACCGCCACGGCGAGCATGGGGGCTTCGCGCACGGGGGCCCAGCGGCAGGCGTCCGTCCATTCATGGCAGCGGAACTTCCACAGCTCGTGCAGCATGAACTGCTCGTCCAGCGCCAGCACAAAAAACGCAAGCGCCAGCCAAGCACCCAGCAGCCGGGGCAGGGCGCGGTCCCCCACCATCCGCAGGGCCGTGATGCTGAGCGCCAGCAGCAGCGCACTCGACAGCCACGACACCGGCGAGCCGTCTGAGCGGAAGGCGCGCTCCCACTGCGGCGCATACATCCACCCACTGAACAGCAGGAAGCCCAGCACGGCCATCAGCAGTGCAGGCGCAACCCCGGTGTGGGGTGTGGTGTGGCGATCAACAAGGCGCGAGCGGGCGGTGGTGTGCGGGTGCATGGCGGGGAGGTGGCCGCACGCTGAGAGGCAGCGCGGCGGGCGGTGGAACCGGATTGTGGGCAAAAAGTGCCGGTAGCGCTGGACTTTATTGCACCTTTTGCTATGTAGTTGATAGCTGATGCGGGCGACAGGTTTGCCCGCACCATGGCCTGTTCACGCTGGACGAATCACTACAGAATCGGGCATCCATTCCCCAGGCAACCCGGCATGACCCTCCCGATCGATCCGTCCCGCACGGCACTGCCGCCCGTGGCCCAGTTCCTGGCCGAGGCGGCGCTGCAGCGGCAGACGGCGTTGCTGGGGCTGGACAAGCCCAAACCTGCTGTACCCGCCGCACCCTCGCCGTTGCCCACGGCAGACCCCAGCGCGCCGCCGCCCTCGGTCACATCACCCAGCCCGCCCGGCGGGCCGCTGCCTACGCCGGCAGACCAGGCCAGCATCTCGCCCCAGGCGCGCGAACAGTTGGCGGCGGGCTTCGACCCGCGCCGGGCGGGCGGGGTCGATGGCCGCTTGCAGGGCGCAAGGGGTGAGGGCGCCGCGCGGGCCTCGCCACCGGGGGCATCGGCGCTGCCCCGTGGCGCAACCATGGCGGCGCAGGCCAATGCGGCAACCTCCGCTGCCTCCGCCACAAGTGGCACGGCCTGGCCCGCGTCGGGCCTCAGCGCACCGTTGCTGCGGATGGTGAGTGCCCTGGTGGCACAGGTCACCGCCCAGGCCGGAGTGCCGCAGCGCGTGGTGGCCGCGCAGCCCTGGCCGATTGGCATGGCGCAGGCGCTGGAGAGCGGCGCGCTGGATGCCGACCAGCCGCCGCTGCAAACCTGGCTGGTGCGCCAGGGCGTGGTGTCGACCCCCGAGGGGCCGCGTGGGCTGGCGCTCACCTTGCGTGCCCCGGTGCCGTGGCTGGCGGCCCAGGCGTCACCTGCCGCTGCGGGCGCGGCGGCGGCGCAAGTCAGCGCAAGCCTGGGCGCGGGCGCCACCGCTGCGGGCGGCGCGCTGCAGGTGCCTTTTGCGGGCGGCGGCCAGGCGTTGCAATCGGGGGTCATGGCCTTGGTGTTGCAGGGCATGGATGCTGCCGCGCCGCGCACCAGCGCGCTGCTGGTGCTGGACCTGCAACCGCAACTGGCCGCCACCGTGTATGGCCGCGACATGCTGCAGCAGGCCACAGGGCGCCTGGACCCCTGGACCCAGATGGCCGTGCTGCAGGCCAGCGGCCAGGTGCCGCGCGAGGACGCGCGGGCGCGCAACGGGGATTCGGGCCTGTGCGAGACCGTGGGCTGCCCGTATGCAGCGCGCGCAGAGTGTGCGCAGCCCTTCTGTCTGGCGCTGCGCGGCGTGTTGCCGCCCGAACCGGTCGGGCCAGCGCCGTCTGCCTGAGGGCGCTCTCGGATGTTCTCTAACGACTGTGTGCGAAGTCGTGCCCACCACCGGGCAGGGTGCGTGAGGGCTCCCACGCAGGGCGGGTGGTGTGTTCGCTCTGGCGTACAGGGGTTGCGGCCACTGCTGCCGCACTGGCCGTCTCCGCCGGGGCGGCGGCGCCCACGCTGCGCACCAGGTCTGCATGGCGGGCGCGGGTGATGGGGTAGGCCATCAGCAGCGGGATGGCCAGCACCAGGCACAGCGCTGGCAGCAGGCCCGTCATGGCCGTGATGCCTTGCAGCGCCTGGGCAGACTGGGCTACGTTGGGCACATAACCGGTCAGCTCCAGCATGCCGGCCACCAGCACCGTGGCCAGGGTGCGAGCCAGCTTGTCGACCAGGCCATACAGGCCGTAGTACATGCCGGTCTGGCGCTCGCCCGCCTGCATGTGACCGTGGTCGATGGTGTCGGGCACCATGGCAAACGGCACGATCCAGTGCGCACCCATGCCAATGCCCACCACCACCAGAATGCCCGTCACCAGGGCCTGCTGGCCTGGGCCCACCCAGTACAGCGCTACCAGCCCCGCGCAGCAAAACACCAGCCCGAGGATGTAGGCCAGGTTCTTCTCCCACCGGTCCACCACGCGCTTCCACACGAACAGCGAGACGCCCACCACCGCGAGCAGGATGCCCATGAAGCGTGGCAGGTCGCCCTTGTCGCCCTGCAGCTGGTAGATGACGAAATAAGCGAGCGAGGCCTGCACCAGCGTGAGGCCCAGCCGCACCAGCCCGGCTGCGCTCACCAGCATCACAAACGGGCGGTTGCGCAGCGTGGCCAGCAGGGTACTGCGTACCGATGTCCAGCCGGGTGTGGCTGCTGGAGGGTTTGGGGCCGTAGGCGATAAGTCGCCGGTGGTGGCGGGCTCGCGCACGCGCCAGGCCACCACGGCCACAGCGACCCCGGCGGCCAGCCCGAAACAGGCGCCGGCCAGTGCGTAGCCCGTGCGTGCATCGGGCGCGGCCCGTACCAGCAGGGGCATGAACACGCTGCCCGCAAAAAACCCCAGCAGGGCACCCATGGATGCAAAAGCCGTGAGGCTGGTGCGCTCGTCGTAGTCCTGCGTCATGTTGGCGGCCATGGCCTGGTAGGGCAGCTGCACCAGCGTCATCACGGTGTCGAACAAGGTGTAGGTGACGGCGATCCACACAAACGCTGCCCAGGGGCTCAGGCCCGGCGGCACCATCCACACGGCGGCAGCCACCACCGCCAGGGGCAGGGCGCCGTAGATCAGGTACACGCGGTGGCGGCCGTGGCGCGAGCGCGTGCGGTCGGTCAGCCAGCCAAACAGCGGGTCGTTGATGGTGTCCCACACCTTGCCCACCAGCAGCGCCGCACCGGCTACGGCCGGAGGCACCAGGGCCACATCGGTGTAGAAGATCATGAGCAGGAAGCTCATGGCCGCAATCAGCATCTGCAGGCCGACGTTGCCCACCGCGTAGCCGAGCTTGGTGCCCAGGCTCAGCCGGATGTGTGGGGTGTGCTGCATGTTCATGGGGACTGTCATGGGTGCGCGGATGCCATTGCTTCGGCCTGGGGAGCCGTCGCCATCGAGCCCGCCACAGGCTCTGCGTGCGCCATGTGCGCCGCGCTGCTGCGCGGCGGCATGGCCTCCAGCATCAGGCGCACCTCGCGCCGCAGCATCTTGTTGAGGAAGCTGCGCGGAATCTCGGTGACCAGGCGCACATCGTCGGGCCGCATCTCGGGTGGCAGGTGTTGCACCAGGAACTCCGCCAGGTCGTGCTCCAGGGCCTGGGTGCCCCGGTCGTTGCGCCAGCTCTGCCGCAAGCTGGCCACCAGCACGGCGGCGGCGCCATGCTGCACCAGGCAGGCTTCCTTGACGGCCGGGTGGCAGTGCGCCACTTCCTCGATCTCGCGCGGGTTGAGTGCCTGGCCGTGGCGCACCACGCGGTCGGCGCTGCGACCCAGCACATGCAGATAGCCCGCAGCATCGAAATAGCCCAGGTCGCCCATCACCACCCAGCCGTCGCGCAGGGTTTCGCTGGTCTTTTCCGGGTCCAGCCAGTAGCCATCAAACCGCACCGGTGTCTGCACGGTGATCAGGCCCATCTGGCCCAGCGGCAGCGGCGCAAACTGCTCGTCGCGGATGACCACGTCCACGCCCGGCATCACGCGGCCCACGGTGGAGAGGATGTCGTTGCCCAGCGGGTTGCCTTGCGCGTCCACATGCTCGTGGGGCAGCAGCCAGGTGATGGGGGGCAGGGCCTCCAGGCAGCCGTAGCCCTGCTGGAAGATGGGCCCGAAGCGGCGGATGGCCTCGGCGATCTTGGGCGCGGGCATCATCTCCGAGCCGTAGGGCACATGGGTCAGCGACGACAGGTCGTACTGGCCCAGCGTGGGCTCGTCCAGCAGGTCGATGATGGCCGAGGGCGACAGGAAAGCGCGCGACACGCGGTGCTTCTGGATCAGCCCGGCCAGCGTGGTGGCACGAAAGTCCTCGGGCATCACCAGCGCCGCACCCGCCAGCAGCGTAGGCAGCACCAGGCCCGAGCCCGGGCCGGTGAGCGGCAGGCCCAGCATGTTCACGTCCGGCCCGTTGGCGGGCGGCTTGAAGTCGATGGCGCGCGAGATCAACCGCACGCTGTCCAGGTACTTGCGGTTGCTGTAGCCGATGGACTTGGGCAGGCCCGTGGTGCCCGAGGTCATGTGCAGCGCAAACACATCGTCTTCGTGCACATCGGCCGTTCCCGCAGAGGGGGTCTGCTGCGCCAGGGCTCGCTCGTATTCATCCCCCAGCGCCAGCACGCGCAAGCCGGGCAGCTGCTCGCGCACGGCCTGCAGGATGGGCGCGCTCAGCAGCGGGTCGTGGATGAAGACGGTGGGCTTGACGCGGCCCATGGTCGTGAGCGCTGCCTCGGCCGGCAGGTGCTTGTGAAAGCTGGCAAAGATGGTGCCGTTCTCGAACGTGGCCAGGCGGGTCTCGTACTGCTCTCCGGTCTCGGGCAGCCAGGTAAAGACCACGTCCCCTTTTTTTACGCCCTGGGCCTGCATCCAGGCCTGCAGGCGGTACACGCGATCCTGCAACTGCGCGTAGGTGAGGGTGCCGCGCCGGTCGATGAGCGCGGGTTTGTGGGGATTCAGGCGGTACGCCAGACGGGCCACGGAGCGCGCGGTGCGCAGGCGGCTGAGCAGAAAGCGCGCCAGCAGGCTGCGCAGGGATGGAAGGGCCACCAGAATCTCCCGAAGACGGCGTGAGTGCAAAGTCCAGGCAGTTTTTCACGCAAGGTCCGGGGGAAAGATCACCATTTGTATGTGTGCGTATCTTTTGGTTTCTGCGGCGGCTGCGCGGTCGTTCTGGGGCCTTGAACGGCCGTTGCGCGCACTTGCTGCGTCGCCAGGGCGCAACAGCCAAGGTGGCTGCGCAAGGCCTGGGCAAAGAAAAACCGCCAGGGCTGGATCGCAGCAGCTGGCGGTGGTGTGGCGGCCTGCCCCGGGTAAGGGGCGGGCCGATGGGGCGGGCGAGGGCTTATGGATACAGGCCGCGCATTTCGCGGGCGTGCAGGATGCGCTGGCAGGCCACGATGAAGGTGGCAGTGCGCAGGCTCACCTTGTGCTCTTGCGCCACTTGCCAGATGCCCGCAAAGGCCTCTTGCATGATGCGCACCAGGCGGGCGTTGATCTCGTCCTCGCTCCAGAAGAAGCTGGAAAAATCCTGCACCCACTCGAAATAGCTCACCGTCACGCCACCGGCATTGGCGATCACGTCGGGCAGCACCAGCACGCCCTTGTCGTGCAGGATGTCGTCGGCCTCGGTGGTCGTGGGGCCGTTGGCGCCTTCGATCACGAGCTTGGCCTTGATCTGGCCCGCGTTGTCCTTGGTGATCTGGCCTTCCAGCGCGGCAGGGATCAGGATCTCGCAATCCACGCCCCAGAACTCTTCGGCCTTCATCACATCGGCGCCGGCAAAGCCGCCCACGCCACCACGGGTCTTTACATGCGCCAGCAGTGCGGGCACATCCACGCCCTTGCTGTTGAAGATGGTGCCGGTGTGGTCTTGCACCGCCACCACCTTGGCACCCGCTTCGGCAAACAGCTTGGCGGCAATGCCGCCCACATTGCCAAAGCCCTGCACGGCCACGCGGGCACCGTCGAGCGCCAGGCCGGTCAGCTTGGCGGCTTCCACGCCCACGGTGAACACGCCGCGGCCGGTGGCTTCCACACGGCCCAGCGAGCCACCCAGGTCCACGGGCTTGCCGGTGACCACGCCGGTGGCGGTGGCGCCCACGTTCATGGAGTAGGTGTCCATCATCCAGGCCATGATCTGGCCGTTGGTGTTCACGTCGGGTGCGGGGATGTCCTTGGATGGGCCGATCAGCAGGCCGATTTCGCTGGTGTAGCGGCGCGTCAGGCGCTCCAGCTCACCCATCGACAGCTTCTTGGGGTCCACGCGGATACCACCCTTGGCACCGCCGTAGGGCACGTTCACCGCGGCGTTCTTCACCGACATCCAGGCCGACAAGGCCATCACTTCCGACAGCGTCACGTCCTGGTGAAAACGCACGCCACCCTTGCCGGGGCCGCGGCTCAGGTTGTGCTGCACGCGGTAGCCTTCGTAGTGGGCGATGGTGCCGTTGTCCAGCTCGATCGGCACGTCCACGATCAGGATGCGCTTGGGGCGCTTGAGCGTTTCCACCCAACGCGCCAGGCTGCCCAGGTAAGGGGTGACGCGGTCTACCTGCTGCAGGTAGTTGCCCCAGGGGCCGAGGTGGTCGGCCTGCAGGTACGAGGGCAGGGGGTGGGATTGTGCGGCGGGGGCGCCGACGGGGTTTGACATGGTGAATTTCCTTGTGGGATCAGTTCAGGCTGCGAAGCTTATGCCTCGGCTCGGGTACTGTCCAAGGCCGGTGTGTTTGTGGGTTATGCATTTGATGCATGGTTTGGTGCAGCCCCATCCCATGCTGCAGTGCGGCAATCTACCGGCGGGGTAGCGGCCCGTGGGCCCGGACCTTGCCGGGCGGCCCTTTGCGCCTAGACTCGGCCAGCCCGGCGCAGAACCAGGCGCTGCACCGGGCACACACCGGACCGCCGGGACCATGAAAAAAGAGAGGGAAATCCCATGAGCGTGACCTACACCGCCTGCCCGCAGTGCCAGGCGCCCAACCACCCTACGGCGCGCTGGTGCGTGAAGTGCGCCCACCCCCTGGCGGCAGAGGCCAACCTCGCCACCCCCGCTGCCCCGGCGCCGATGGAGTTTGTGTTCGATGACGACGAGCACCCTGCTGCGGTGCCGGCGCGCCAGCGACCGGCCATGGCCTACGCAGGCGCCGCAGTGGCCCTGCTGGTGGTGGCGGGCGCCGCGGCCTGGTACCTGCTGGGTCGGCCCGATGCCGTGCCGCCCCCGCAGCAGGCCCCAGCCGCCGTGCCCGGCACCGCGGGCACAGCGGAGTCTGCACCTGCCCGCCCCGAGCCGGTGGAGGAAATCATTGAATCCGAACGCGCACGCCCTGCAGCCGCTGCGTCCGCACCGGGCAGTACCGCTGCTGCACCGTCGTCTGCATCTGCGGCCTCTGCGCCGCCCTTCACGCCTGTCACCGCGCCCCGTGTGGCCGATGCGGCATCGCTGCCTGCCACCGGCAAGCCACGCACAGTGGCACCGGCCGACAACGCGCCGTGGCCGCCGCCCGCAGCGCACGCGCCGTCGCCCGGCGACAGCCTGGCCCGCTTGCGGGGTGCGCTGGCCCAGTGCGCGGCCATGAGCAACGAGCTGTCGCGCGCAAGCTGCCTCACCCGCACACGGCAGAACTTCTGCGGCGACGCCTGGGGCCGCATCCCCGAATGCCCGCCTGGCCAGTGATGGCATGCGCAGCCTGTCTCCGCGCCGCCCGCTGCCGTGTCCGCAGCGGTGCGGAGCCTATTCGATGCGGATCTTCTGCAGCGCCGGGTCGCCCGGCGGGTAGCGCAGGTCCAGGCCGGTGAGCACTTCGCGCACCAGCGTGGCGATCATCAGGTTGCGGTGGGTCTTGGAGTTGGCAGGCACGATGGTCCACGGCGCCCAGGGCGTGTGCGTGGCGGCCAGCAACATTTCGTAGGCCTTCTGGTACTGGCTCCACTGCTTGCGTGCCTCGATGTCGCTCATCGAGAACTTCCAGTGCTTGGCCGGGTCGTCCAGGCGCTCCTGCAGGCGTTCACGCTGCTCGTCAGCGCTGATGTGCAGCATGAACTTGAGCACGATGGTGCCGGTGTGCGTGAGCATGCGCTCGAAGTCGTTGATGTGGCCAAAGCGCTGGTGGTGCTGCTCGGGGGTGATCCATCCGTTCACGGCGGGCACCAGCACGTCCTCGTAGTGGCTGCGGTTGAACACCGTGATCTCGCCCGCGCCGGGCACCTTCTGGTGGATGCGCCACAGGTAGTCGTGGGCACGTTCGGCCTCGGTGGGGGCGCTCCAGCCCACGGCGTGCACGCCCAGCGCGCTCATGCGGCCAAACACGCCCCGGATGGTGCCGTCCTTGCCGGCCGTGTCCGTGCCCTGCAGGATCACCAGCAGCTTGTAGCGCTTGTCGGCGTAGAACAGGTTCTGCAGCGTGTCCAGCTCCTGCGCAATCGACTCGGTGGCGGCCTTGTCCTTGAGCTTGTCGCCCAGCGAAAACGGCTTGGCCGACGGATCAAAGTCCTTGAGCGCCACCGTGCGGCGGTGTTTGCCGGCCTTGCGCCGCTCGGGCTGGCCGTCGGGCCGCTTCTCGTCGTCGTGCTGCGGCGCGTCCGGCTGCCACTGCGACCAGCGCTGGGCCACGTCTTTGTTGCTGCTGTGAAACGGGTGGTTCATGCGGGCTCCTCGATGGGCCATCGTACGTCAGCAGTGGGGGCGCGGTCTCCTCTTCTACGAAAACATGATGCTATCAAGTTGATAGCTGATTGCGCATGATTCACTAGCGCTTGGAGCAGATTGGGCTTGAAAATTGCCGCGGGAGCCGTTGAGGGACCCTCTGCACAAATCACCGCGCCGTGTGCCGCTGCGGTCTCGGGCGGTCTGCGGCGTTGCAAATACTCGCAATAGCTGCGGCTATTGCTGCGTTTTGCGCCTTGCAGCCCATCCCGATCCGCAGCGCCCACTTGCCGCTCGATTCGTGCAGAGGACCCCTTAGCGCACGCCATGTGCCATGCGGTAGGCCAGCGGCGTCTGCCCCGTGGCCTGGCGGAACGTGCGGTGCAGCCCGGCCTCGCTGGCAAAGCCCAGGTCTTCGGCAATGCGCTTGAGCGGCAGCGGCGTGTCGCACAGCGCCTCGCTGGCCTGGCGCAGCTTGATGCGGCGCATCCACAAGGCCGCCGTCAGGCCCGTGTGGGCCTGCACCCGCCGCGCGAGCGTGCGGGGCGAAAGCCCCAGCGCCTGGGCCAGCGCAGGCAGCCGCAGATCGGCGGCGGGGCTGCGCTGCACCCACAGCATGGCGCGGCGCAGGTCGGCGTCGGCCAGCGTCATCAGGTCATGCCCGGCAAATGCGGGGTGCGCCGTGCGGGGGCGGGGCAGCATCAGCAGCTCCTGCAGGTCGGTCAATGCCTGGGGCGGCAGGCGGGCGGACAGCGCGTGCAGCATCAGCGGCAGATAGCCGTTGGCCCCGGCGGCCGTGGTGGCAGTGGGGCCGGCCACCAGCGGCTCGTCAAAGCGCCAGTCCACCGGCGCAAACTGCTGCTCCAGCGCCGCACGCAACCACCAGGTGGCTGTGGCGCCCTGGCCGCGTAGCCGCCCGCTGGCAGCCGCCAGCACCACGCCCGCGCAGTAGCTCCACAGCTGGGTGCGCCGGGGCAGCGCGCGCAAGGCCTGTACCACCGGGGCCAGCTGCAGCAGCGGCCCCCGCAGCTGGTCGGGCGACGAGAGCCACAGGCCCGGCACCAGCACCACATCGGCCTCGGCATGCTGCAGCGCCACGGTGGGGGTCAGCGCGGGGCCTTGCCAGGTGGGCACCGGCAGCAGGTCCACCCCCACCCAGCAGATGTCCATCACGCTGGCCTGCGCGCGCAGGTTGGCGGCGCGTGCCATGTCCGCCGCCGCAAACAGGCCGGCGGGCATGCAGCCCGGGTAGAGCAGCAGCGCCACGCGCAAAGGCAGCTGGGGTGCAGAGGACGGAGAAACCATGGGTGGCACAAAAGCGCAAGAAATTGTCAATTTGCGCCATTTTCAGGGGAGGCCTGCTTTTCAACAATGGCAACACCCCTTCCCACTGAAAGCCCCCCATGCTCATCACCCAACTACGCAACGCCACCGTTCTGCTCGAGTTTCAGCACGCGGGCCGCCCGGTCGGCCTGCTGGTGGACCCCATGCTCGCGCCCCGGGGCAGCCTGCCCGCGCTGCGCTACCTGGGCACCCGGCGCCAGCGCAACCCCCTGGTGGATTTGCCCGCCGAGGCCGACACGGCGCTGCAGCGCGTGACCCACACGCTCATCACCCATTGCCAGCGTGGGCACTTTGACCACCTGGACCGCGCGGGCAAGCAGTTTTTGCGCGAGCGCCAGATTCCCGTCCTGTGCATGCCACACGACGCCGCCTACCTGGCGCAGCGCGGCCTGCAGGTGCTGCCGCTGGCGGGCGAGGGCCGCCAGCCCTTTGCGCTGGGCGGGCAGGTCACGCCCGTGGCTTGCACCCACGGCCGGGGCTGGGTGGCGCGCTTCATGGAGCACGGCCACGGCTACCTGCTGGAGCTGCCGGGCGAGCCCAGCGTGTACCTGGCGGGCGACACGGTGCTGACGCCCCCGGTGCGCGACTGCCTGCAGCATCTGCAGCCCGGTGTGGCCGTGCTGCCGGCGGGTGGCGCCCGGTTTGACCTGGGCGCGGACATCCTGATGGACGCCGCCGAGGTCGCACAGGCTGCCGCACTGACGACGGGCGCCGTGGTCGTCAACCACCTGGAGGCGCTGGACCACTGCCCCACCACCCGTGCCCAGGTGCGCGCCCTGGCGCAGCGCGGCGGGTGGGCGCACCGCCTGTGGGTGCCCGAGGACGGCGAGTGCCGGGAATACCCCGGACGCATCGTCCAAAGAAATGCTATGAATTTAGTAGCTGCAACGGCATGATCGACTAGCGCTACTGCCCAAAAGAGCCATAAATCACGCCAGTTCGGCCTCCAGCGCCCGCTGGTCGCGCATCAGCGCCACAAACCGCGCGGCGCCCAGGCCCAGCGGCCGCTCCTTGGACCACACCACGTCCACCCACAGAGCGGTGCCGTTGCTCAGGTTTTCGAACGGCATCTCCACCAGCCGCCCTGCCTCGATGCGCGACTGCACCAGCGCGCGCGGCTGCCAGCCCCAGCCCAGGCCGGCTTCGATGAGGCCCAGCGCGGCCAGGTGGTTGTCGGTGCGCCAGTGGTGGCGGGCAAATACAAAGCGCGGGTCGGTCTGTGCCAGGTCGCGGCTGGCCACCACGATCTGGCGCGTGGTGGTCAGGTGCTCCTCGCGCAGCATGGCGTCTTCTGATGGTGCGCCGCGCGCTTGGGCGGCAGCGCGGGCGGCCACCAGCACCGGGTGCTGCGGCGCCATCACCGCCACCAGGGTTTCGGTGCCCACTTCCTGAAAGCCCTCGCGCCCGTCGATGCTGGGCCGCTCGAACACCAGCGCCAGCTGCGCGCGGCCGCTGTGCAGCAGCGCCAGCGCATCCACCTGCGGCGCGGCCAGCACCTCGATCTGGAGCAGCGGGTGCTCTTGCGCCAATGCCGCCAGCGCCTCCGTCCAGCGCGAGGCCAGCAACTCGGGTGCAATGGCCAGCGTGAGCCGCTCCTCCAGCCCCTGGGTGAGCGCAAGCGCCTGGGCGTTGAGCTGCTGCAGCTGGCCCGCCAGCAGCCGGGCCTGGGGCTCCAGCGCGCGGGCGGCGGCGGTGGGCCGGGGCTCGCGCCCGCTGCGGTCAAACAGCTGCACATCCAACTCGGCCTCCAGGTGCGCAATGGTCATGCTCACGGCCGACGGCACACGCGACAAGGCCCGCGCGGCGGCCGAGAACGAGCCGTGGTCGAGCACGGTCAGAAACACCTGCACGCTGTCAGAGTTGAAGGCCATGGTGGTTTTATCTATCAGTAAAACTGAAATAAGCTGACTTTATATGTCAGTGTGGCGAATATAAAGTACCACCCATGGACAAGACACCCACTCTTTTTGGCCTGCAAGGCGTCAAGCGCCGCGTGATCTACGTGACCCTGTACGAGCTGATTGCCATCGGCGCCGCCACGGTGGGCCTGGCGCTGCTCACGGGCCAGGGCGCGGGGCATTCGAGCGTGGTGGCGGTGGCAGCCTCGGTGATCGCCATCGTCTGGAACATCGTCTTCAACTGGGCGTTCGAGCGCTGGGAGGCACGCCAGCCCGTGCGCGGGCGCAGCGTGGCGCGGCGCGTGGCGCACGCCATCGGGTTTGAGGGCGGCCTGGTGTTCACACTGGTGCCGCTGTTTGCCTGGTGGTTTGGCGTGAGCCTGTGGCACGCGTTTGTGATGGACCTGGGACTCATCGTGTTCTTCCTTTGCTACACCTTTGTCTTCAACTGGGTGTTTGACCACCTGTTCGGCCTGCCCGCATCGGCCATGGCGGCGTCGTAGCAACAGCCCAGGGCGCGCTTCTTCAAACAATGTCAACCGCCGTTCGCCGGCGGGCTGGGGCGCTAAGCGGCCACCCATAATCGGCCCCATGCGAGGGCCGTTTTTATTGCTGCTGCGGGGTTTGCGGGGTCGGTGGGCTGGCGTGGCGGTCTGCTGCGTGCTGGCAGGCTGTGCCAGCAACGCCCCCACTCCGCGCGGCGAGGTGAAGGGTGCACCCACCCATGCCGCCGAACTGGCCCAGTCCGATGCCAACCGCATGGCCACCCTGGCCATGCAGGAGAACCTGGACGGCCTGATGCGCCTGGCCGACAAGCTCTACCGCCGCAACCCCGCCGAATGGCGCAAGGGCGCCGCCACCGGCCGCGAGCAGGCGCTGGAGCAGCTGCGCACCGCCGTGCTGCAGCGCCAGCCCTGGGCCCCACTGCAGGGCCGCCGCGACATCGCCGCCATGGCGCTGGCCCTGGCGCCCGAGTTCTCAGGCGACCGCGTGGCGGCCTTCATTTACGCCACGGCCGACATGATCGTCACGGCCCACGGCGGCAAGACCGAGTTCTTCTTGCTCGACGGCATGGATGCCCAGCACCTCTACAACGCCGCGCGCAACGTCGAGACCGCAGTGTGGCTGCTGGCGCAGCGCCGCAACGCCCAGGGCCAGCCCCTGCTGCTGGCCGACGAGATCGGCCAGCAGGGCCGCAACCTGAGCTTCGAGCGCGAGTTCGGCAAGATCATCGCGCGGCTGGACCTGCTGGCCGCGTTCACCACCGAAAAGTACCGCCGTGCCGCCATCAGCTATGTGCAGGGCATTGTGGGCGGCACCTTTTTGCAATTCCTGCCGGTGCGTTGAGCCGATACCAGGCCCCGCTGCTGGCCTGCCGCGGGGTGTATGCGAATGCACAACATCCCGTTACACTGCGGCGCTATTCCTATTCAAACCTGAGGGGATCTCGCCATGCTGCAACGTGCTGTGTCCTGGGTGTCTGTGGTCTTTTTCATGATGATGATGGGGGCCACGGCCGCACATGCGCAGTCTTCCGACCTGGCCATCACCAAGACGGACGGCGTGACCACCGCAGTGCCGGGTGGTTCGGTCACCTACACCATCACCGCCAGCAATGCGGGGCCGGATCCCGTGACTGGCGCGACGGTGGCAGACACCTTCCCAGCCGTGCTGACCGCCACCTGGACCTGCGTGGGCGCGGGCGGCGGCACCTGCACAGCCTCGGGCAGCGGCAACATCAACGACACGGTCGATCTGCCGGTCGGCGGGTCGGTGACCTACACCGCCACGGCGTCGATCAGTGCGGCGGCCACGGGAAGTTTGTCCAACACGGCGACGGTGGCACCGCCAGGAGGCGTGACCGACCCCAATCCGGGCAATGAAAGCGCCACGGATACCGATACGCTCGATCCGCAGGCCGACCTGGCCATCACCAAGACTGACGGCGTGACCACCGCAGTGCCGGGGGGGTCTGTCACTTACACCATCGTCGCCAGCAACGCCGGGCCGTCCGACGCCCCGGGCGCAACGGTGGCCGACACCTTCCCGGCCGCACTGACGGCCACCTGGACCTGTGTGGGCGCGGGCGGCGCCACCTGCACGGCCTCGGGCAGTGGCAACATCAGCGACACGGTCAACCTGCCTGCGGGCGGCTCGGTGACCTATACGGTGAGCGCCACGGTGAGCGCGGCCGCAACAGGCACGCTGAGCAACACGGCGACGGTGGCGGCGCCGGCGGGCGTGACCGACCCCACCCCAGGCAACAACAGCGCCACGGACTCCGACACCCTCACGCCCCAGGCCGACTTGGCCATTACCAAGACCGACGGCGTGACCACCGTCACGGCAGGCGGCTCGGTCACCTACACCATCGTCGCCAGCAATGCCGGGCCGTCCAACGCCCCGGGCGCCACGGTGGCCGACACCTTCCCGGCATCGCTCACCGGCACCTGGACCTGCGTGGGGGCCGGTGGCGGCACCTGCACGGCCTCGGGCAGTGGCAACATCAATGACACGGTCAACCTGCCTGCGGGCGGCTCGGTGACCTATACGGTGAGCGCCACGGTGAGCGCGGCCGCAACAGGCACGCTGAGCAACACAGCGACGGTGGCGGCGCCGGCAGGCGTGACCGACCCCACCCCGGGCAACAACAGCGCCACGGACACCGACACCATCACGCCGGTGGCCGATCTGGCGATCACCAAGACCGATGGAGTGACCACCGTCACGGCCGGCGGGACTGTGACCTACACCATCACCGCGAGCAACGCCGGCCCCTCCGGTGTGGCGGGCGCGACGGTTTCGGACACCCTGCCCGCTGCGCTCACCGGCGGCACATGGACCTGCGTGGGCGCGGGCGGTGGCACCTGCACGGCCTCCGGCAGCGGCAATATCAGTGACTCGGTCAATCTGCCCGTCGGCGGCTCGGTGACCTACACCGTCACCGCCACGGTCAGCGCTTCGGCCACAGGCATGCTGAGCAATACAGCTACGGTGTCGGTCCCTGGCGGCGTGTCGGACCCCACGCCGGGCAACAACAGCGCCACCGACACGGACACCATCACAGCGGCGCCCAGCGCCATCCCGACATTGTCCGAATGGGCGCTGCTGGCGCTCGCGGGCCTGGTGCTGCTGGCAGCGGCACGCAGCCGTCGCATGCTGCGCTGATCCCCGGGCTGGCAACTACAATCGCTCGTTGGTCCAAGGAGCGTTGCAGCGGCCCGCCGTGCCTTTCATGGGGTAGGGCGGCCCGTCAGGCTTGGGCCGCGCATGCCCCCGCCTTCCATCGACAACGACGCTCACCTGAACCCCTTGTGCCGCGCAGGTGAGCCTTATGTCCGATTTGTCCATCCCCCCCATGAAGCTGTCCGGCCTGGAGCCCGTCTCCATCGGCGAGGGCACGCTGTTCGTCAACATCGGCGAGCGCACCAACGTCACCGGCTCCAAGGCGTTTGCGCGCATGATCTTGAACGGCCAGTACGAAGAGGCCCTGGCCGTGGCGCGCCAGCAGGTAGAGAACGGCGCGCAGGTCATCGACATCAACATGGACGAGGCCATGCTCGACAGCAAGGCGGCCATGGTGCGCTTTCTGCAGCTCATCGCGTCCGAGCCCGACATCGCCCGTGTGCCCATCATGGTGGACTCCTCCAAGTGGGAGGTGATCGAAGCCGGTCTGCGCTGCATCCAGGGCAAGGGCATCGTCAACTCCATCAGCATGAAAGAGGGCGTGGAGAAGTTCAAGCACGAGGCGCGCCTGGTCAAGCGCTATGGCGCTGCGGCCGTGGTGATGGCGTTTGACGAAGTGGGCCAGGCCGACACCTACGCGCGCAAGATCGAGATCTGCGAACGTGCCTACCGCGTGCTAGTCGATGAAGTGGGCTTCCCACCCGAGGACATCATCTTCGACCCCAACATCTTTGCGGTGGCCACCGGTATCGAGGAGCACAACAACTACGCGGTCGACTTCATCGAGGCCGTGCGTTGGATCAAGCAGAACCTGCCGGGCGCCAAGGTGTCGGGCGGTGTGTCGAATGTGTCGTTCAGCTTCCGCGGCAACGACCCGGTGCGCGAGGCCATCCACACGGTGTTCCTGTACCACGCCATCCAGGCGGGCATGGACATGGGCATCGTCAACGCGGGCATGGTGGGCGTGTACGACGACCTGGAGCCCGTGCTGCGTGAGCGTGTGGAAGACGTGGTGCTCAACCGCCGCCCCGACGCGGGCGAGCGCCTGGTGGAGATCGCCGAAACCGCCAAGAGCGGCGCCAAGGACGAGAGCAAGAAGCTCGAATGGCGCGGCACGCCGGATAACCCCAAGACCGTGGGCGAACGCTTGAGCCACGCCCTGGTGCATGGCATCACCGACTTCATCACCGAAGACACGGAAGAGGCCTACCGCGCCATCCTGGCCAAGGGTGGGCGCCCGCTGCACGTGATCGAAGGCCCGCTCATGGACGGCATGAACGTGGTGGGCGACCTGTTCGGCGCGGGCAAGATGTTCCTGCCCCAGGTGGTGAAAAGCGCGCGCGTGATGAAGCAAGCCGTGGCCCACCTGATCCCCTACATCGAAGAAGAAAAGCGCCAGGACGAACTGGCTGGGCGCGATGTGCGCAGCAAGGGCAAGATCATCATCGCCACCGTCAAGGGCGACGTGCACGATATCGGCAAGAACATCGTCACCGTGGTCCTGCAGTGCAACAACTTTGAGGTGGTGAACATGGGCGTGATGGTGCCCTGCCACGAAATTTTGGCGCGCGCCAAGGTCGAGGGGGCCGACATCGTGGGCCTGTCGGGCCTGATCACCCCCAGCCTCGAAGAGATGCAGTACGTGGCCGGCGAGATGCAGAAGGACGACCACTTCCGCATCAAGAAGATCCCGCTGCTCATCGGTGGCGCCACCACCAGCCGCGTGCACACCGCCGTCAAGATCGCTCCGCATTACGAAGGCCCCGTGGTCTACGTGCCCGATGCGTCCCGCAGCGTGAGCGTGGCGCAAAGCCTGCTGGGCGACGGCGTGCAGAGCTACGTGGATGAGCTGAACGCCGACTACGACAAGGTGCGCACCCAGCACGCCAACAAAAAGGCCACACCCCTGTGGCCCCTGGCCAAGATCCGCGCCAACAAGACACCCGTGGACTGGTCGGCCTACCAGCCCGCCGTGCCCCGTGCGCTGGGCCGCCGCGTGTTTAAGAACTTTGACCTGGCCGAGCTGGCCAAGTACATCGACTGGGGCCCGTTCTTCCAGACCTGGGACCTGGCCGGCCCGTACCCCGCCATCCTCACCGACGAGATCGTGGGCGTGGAAGCCACGCGTGTGTTTGCCGATGGGCAGGCCATGCTCAAGAAGATCATCGAAGGCCGGTGGCTCACGGCCAGCGGCGTGATGGCCCTGCTGCCCGCCAACAGCGTGAACGATGACGACATCGAGTTCTATACCGACGACACCCGCACCGAAGTGGCCATGACCTGGTACGGCCTGCGCCAGCAGGCCGAGAAACACACCATCGACGGCGTGACCCGCCCCAGCCGCTGCCTGGCCGACTTTGTGGCCCCTAAGTCCAGCGGCATTGCCGACTACGCCGGTATGTTTGCCGTGACGGCGGGCCTGGGCATTGAGAAGAAAGAAAAGGCTTTCATCGACGCGCTGGACGACTACTCCGCCATCATGTTCAAGAGCCTGGCCGACCGCCTGGCCGAAGCCTTTGCCGAAGCCCTGCACCACCGCGTGCGCACCGACCTGTGGGGCTACGCTGCCGGTGAAGCGCTCAGTAACGACGACATGATTGCCGAGAAGTACCAGGGCATCCGCCCCGCGCCCGGCTACCCCGCCTGCCCCGACCACAGCGCCAAGACCGACCTGTTCCGCGTGCTGCAGGCTGGCGAGATCGGCATGTCGCTCACCGAAAGCCTGGCCATGATGCCCGCCGCCAGCGTGAGCGGCTTCTACATCGGCCACCCCGACAGCGTGTACTTCAACGTCGGCAAGATTGGCGAAGACCAACTGCACGACATGGCCCAGCGCCGGGGCATGGACGAGAAGGTGCTGGAGCGGCTGCTGGCGCCGAACCTGTGATGCTATGAATTGAATAGCTTCCGGCGCTTGTTCGATAAGCGCTGGAAGCCTGTTTGATTCAAATGTCCCGGCCCATCAGCCCTTATAGCCAGGCAGCTTCGCGATCACCTTGATCTCGAACTGGAACCCGTACAGCCAGGTCACCCCGATGCCGGTGAGCGTGGGGTAGGGCGCCTCCCCCCAAAACTCGGGCACGACGCCCCAGACGGTCTCGAAGTTCGCCTCCGGGTTGACCACAAACATCGTCACGTCCACCACGTCATCAAACGTGCAGCCTGCAGCGTGCAGCACGGCGTTGAGGTTGCTGAACGCCAGGCGCACCTGGGCTTTCAGGTCGGGCTCGGGCGAGCCGTCCTCGCGGCTGCCCACCTGGCCCGAGACAAACAAAAAACCGTTGGCGCGCACGGCGGGCGAATAGCGGTTGCGCTCGTACAGCGCCTGGCGGCCTGCGGGGAAGACAACATCACGGTGGGGCATGGGATTCCTTTCGTTCTGCAGGGCAGATGATTGCGATGAAAAGGCACTGTAGAAGCGCGCGTTGTTTTGATAAACCGGCTAATCTGCGCACCACTGTTCCTGATCACCAAACAATGACGGGCACGCCGCCCTTTCGGCACGCCTCAACTACCTGTACGCCATGGACCGTTTTGACGCCCTGCAGGCCTTTGCCCGCGTTGTGGAATCCGGCAGCTTCACCAAGGCTGCCCTCACCCTGCACCTGAGCCGCACCACCGTCACGCAGCTGGTGCAGCAGCTCGAAGCGCGCCTGCGCGTGAAGCTCCTGCACCGCACCACCCGGCGCGTGCAGGTCACGCCCGATGGTGCTGCCTACTACGAGCGTGTGGTGCGCCTGCTGGCCGACCTGGACGATGCCGATGCCAGCGTTTCCACCGCCGCCGCCGCGCCCCGGGGCCGCCTGCGGGTGGACGTGCCCAGCCCCTTGGCGCGCCTGGTCCTCATCCCCGCGCTGCCCGCGTTCCACGCGCAGTACCCCGACATCCTCCTGCACATGGGCGTGAGCGACCGCCCAGTGGACATGGTGGGCGACAACGTGGACTGCGTGGTGCGCGGCGGCGCCCTCACCAACCCGGCGCTCGTCGCACGCCATGTGGGCGACCTGCAATTGCGCGTGTACGCCGCCCCCAGCTACCTGCAGCGCGCGGGCACGCCCGAGCACCCGCAGGCGCTGGAAGGACCTCACCATCGCACCGTGGGTTTTCTGTGGGCGCGCACCGGCCAGCCTCTGCCTTTCGAGATGCGCCGCGGCACCGAACATGTGCACGCCCAGGGCCACGACATCTGCGCTGTGGACGACGGCAACGCCTACCTGGCCGCAGGCCTGGCGGGCCTGGGCGTGCTCTGGCTGCCCGACTACATGGCCCGCCCCCACGTGGCCACAGGCGAGCTGGTGCCCCTGCTGCAGGACTGGACGCTGGAGCCGATGCCGCTGTACGTGGCCTACCCACCTCAACGGCATGTGAGCGCCAAGGTGCGGGTGTTCATTGAATGGGTGGCGAGGTTGATGGCGCTGCATGCGCCGGTGATGGGGCGCAGCAGGTAAGTGCTATTGAATAAATAGCTAAGAGAGATTGCTGGACAGGCGCAAGACAGGGTTTTGAGTCAAAAATTCACCACACCAAGTGAAAAATCTGCGGCACCGCCATCACCCACGTCACCCACGCCACGCCGCCTCAATTGCCGCCACGTCAATCTTGCGCATGCCCATCATCGCTTCAAAGGCCCGCTTGGCTGCCGCGCGGTCCGGGTCGTTGATGGCCTGCGTCAGCACCCGTGGCGTAATTTGCCACGACAGCCCCCACCGGTCCTTGCACCAGCCGCAGGCGCTCTCCTGCCCGCCGTTCCCCACAATCGCGTTCCACAGCCGGTCGGTTTCAGCCTGATCGTCCGTCGCGATCTGGAACGAAAACGCCTCGCTGTGCGTGAAGGCCGGGCCGCCATTCAGCCCCAGGCATGGGATGCCCAGCACCGTGAACTCCACCGTCAGTACGTCACCCTGCTGGCCTGCGGGGTAGTCGCCGGGCGCATGCATCACCCGCCCCACGGCGCTGTCGGGAAAGGTGGCTGCGTAGAACGTCGCCGCCTCCAGTGCCGTGCCGTTGAACCAGAGGCAGAGGGTGGTTTTGGGGGACATGGGGTGCTCCTGTTGGGAACCGGAGGATGATCGGGCTGAGCGGGATGGAGCCGAGATTTTGGCAGTTTGTGCGGTGTCGAATAGCTCTTTGAGATTGGGATGGAATGGGCCCGAAGCCGACGGTGGGCTTTGGTTCCCCAAAGCGGTCTGTGATTCAGGTTGCCTTGTAAATCAACCGCAACTGAGAGTTACTATAAAAATGCGTCAATGAACAACCCCGATTACCGCGCGGCTGTCTTCGCAGCAACAGCCAACGATTACGCTGCTGCCAGAGTAGGCTTTGAGAAGCTCATCGCTCAATCGCGAGATGCAGGCGACAACGAATCTTTGGGGTTCCTGCTACACAACCTTGGCGAAGTGGAGGCTCGTGCTGGTTACCCTGACAAAGCACACCAGCTGTACCGAGAAGCGGCTTTGCTTGATCCGTTTAGTCCGCAACCACTGCTCTTCTATGCACAGAGTTTGATCAAGGCATTTGCAGCGCCAAATTTAGTTGAGAGCGTGCTTCAAGAAGCTGAGCAACGTCTAAATTCACCGGCCTTTGACATTCAGCAAGAGCTTCCACGCTCCTACTACGTGCGCCAGTTTGAGCTGCTTCGCGAAGAGCTACGCCGTGCGGCGCCGGCCCCCTGAGCATCAATTGCTGAGTGAATGCTTATCCGTGATGCAACCGACGGCTCTTGGCCGTTGTCTGCCGTTGGTTGTCTGAACCGATAGGCCTTTAACCGTGCTTGGAGCCGCAAATTGTCTTGCCCTTCAGCGCGACCCCGTCCCACCCGCACTCTCCGCCATCTCCAACTGCATCATCACCATGTTGACCAGCGTGTGCACCGAAGGCCGCCCGGTTTCGATCACGTAGTGGGCGGTCTCGCGGTACAGGTGATCGCGCTGGGCGTAGAGGTCGCGCAGCTTGTCCATGGGGTTGCCGCCTTGCAGCAGGGGGCGGGTCTTGTCGTGTTTGACGCGCTTGAAGATTTCTTCGGGCGAGGCGCGCAGGTACAGCACGTTGCCGAACTGGCGCAGCACCTCGCGGTTCTCGGGGCGCAGCACGGCGCCGCCGCCGGTGGACAGCACCATGCCGCCGGGCTGCTGGGCCACGTCGGCCAGCACCTGGGATTCGATGTCGCGAAAGCGGGCTTCGCCTTCGGCCTCGAAGAAGCTGCGGATGGTGGTGCCCAGGGTCTGTTCCAGCCGGTGGTCCAGGTCGATGAAGGGCACACCCGCCCGGTGGGCCAGTTGCCGGCCAACGGTGGATTTTCCCGAGCCGGGCATGCCGACCAGTGCGCAGCGAATCTGCATAGGTTCAAGAAAGAGATCTGGGGGACGGGTTTGCCAGCGGGTATGGGAGGCCACTGCGTGCCGTGACTGGACGCCGAGTGTAAGCCGGGACCTCTGTTGCCATGCGCAGCGGTTGGAACTGGCGCTCCCCCCGCCAGAGACGCCGAGCAAGGGCCGCCCCGCAGCGAGGGCGTTGTCCCCATGCCCGCGCGCAGCGCGAGAGCGGGGGTGAAGGAGCAAAGCTCCTCAGGGGGGTGTCTTATTGAAGAGCGGCATACACCAGCGCCGGGTACAGCTCGCACAGGTACCGCAGCTGGCCGGGCGCCTGCGTGAGCAGGATGGCGAACAGGTCTTCCGCGGGGTCCACAAAAAAGAAGGTGCCGCCCAGGCCGCTCCAGCTGTAGTGCCCGGCCGATCCGGGGCGCGTGGCCTGGCCGGTGGCGGTGCGCACGGCCACGCCCAGGCCAAAGCCGTAGCCGGTGGGCAGGATGTCACCCGCCACGGGCAGGGCGCCCAGGTGGTCGGCGGTCATGAAGTCCACCGTGGCGCGGCCCAGCAAGCGCACCGGGCAATCGGGCCCGGGGGCGGTGCCCCGGCCCAGCATGAGCTGCAAGAAGCGCGCGTAGTCGCTGGCGGTGGACACCAGCCCGCCACCGGCCGATTCGAACACGGGCGGCGCGGTCACGTCGATCAGTGGCATGCCGATGCCGGTCTGCGGGTCGCGCTCAAAGGCCTCGGCCAAGCGGTGCTGCTGCGCGGGAGGCACCGAAAAGCCCGTGTCGTGCATGCCCAGCGGGCCAAACACGCGGCGCTGCAGGATGGCGCCCAGGCTTTCGCCCTCAATCACCTCCAGCACCGCGCCCAGCACGTCGGTGGCGCGGCTGTATTCCCAGCGGGTGCCGGGCTGGTGGACCAGGGGCAGGGGGCCCAGCGCCGCGACCAGATCCGCATTGCTATGGCGGCGCGAGCCGACGCGGGCGGCGCGGTAGGCGTCGGGCACCGTACCAGCCTCCCACGCGTAGCTCAGGCCGGCGGTGTGGCGCAGCAGGTCGTGCACCGTGGCCTCGCGCTGCACGGGGGCGGTGGTGCCGGTGGTTTCGTCGTACACGCGCTGGCCAGCAAACGCGGGCAGGTAGTGCGACACGGGGTGCGACAGCAGCAGGCGGCCTTCTTCCATGAGCATCATCGCCACCAGCGAGGCGATGGGCTTGGTCATGGA
This sequence comes from Acidovorax delafieldii, assembly GCF_007993815.1. Classification (GTDB taxonomy): domain Bacteria; phylum Pseudomonadota; class Gammaproteobacteria; order Burkholderiales; family Burkholderiaceae_C; genus Acidovorax; species Acidovorax delafieldii. The sequence goes on along the minus strand of NZ_VJWE01000011.1, from coordinate 865,023 downwards.
GTAGATGCGGAACACCGTGTCGGGCGCCATCGCGGGCACCGCCGACTCGGCGCTGGGCGGGCGCTGGTGGCCCACCGCCGTGTGCAGCACGGTGTGGCCCTGGTGATGGACCAGGGCCACGGCACCGGGTAGCAGGCCCTGGTCCACATGGGTTTGCAGCACGGAGCGCAGGCGGGCGATGGCAGAGGGGTTCATGGCAGATGGAGGCGGGTTTTGAGGCAATTTGGGCCGGTAGCGCTAGTGCATATTGCGCTGGCAGCTATCAAAAAAAGAGCGTATGGGGTAGGCCGTTAATGGGGCTCAGGACGCCGTGCCAGCGGCACGGCTGCGTTCCTGCTCTTGCAGCTCGCGCCATTGCACCTTGCCCGTGCCGGACTTGGGCAGGCTGTCCACCAGCTGGACGATGCGCGGGCTTTTGTAGGCGGCCATGTGTTCGTGGCTCCAGTCGATGATGGACTGCTCGCTCACCTGGCCCTTGAAGGCGTCGCGCAGCACGACCAGGGCCTTCACCGTCTCGCCCCGGCGCTCGTCGTGGGCGGCGATCACGCACACCTCCTGGATCGCAGGGTGGGCGTACATCATGGCCTCGACCTCGGCGGGCCAGACCTTGAAGCCCGAGGCGTTGATCATGCGTTTGAGCCGGTCCACCATGAAGAAGTAACCGTCCTCGTCCACCTGCGCCAGGTCGCCCGTGCGCAGAAAACGCTTGCCGTCCAGCGTGATAAAGCTGTCGGCCGTGGCCTGCGGGTTGTTCCAGTAGCCCAGCATGACCTGCGGGCCGTGCACCACGATCTCGCCAATCTCGCCCGGTGGCAGTTCGGCGAACGTGGCCGGGTCCACCACGCGCGCATCCACGTCAAACACCGGGATGCCCAGGCACTGCGGCTTGGGGCGGTGCGGCGGGTTGATGTGGGTAGCGGCCATGGTTTCAGACATGCCGTAGCCCTCCACGTAGTCCAGTCCGGTCAGGTCCTTCAGCTGCTGCGCCACGGCCTTGGGCATGGCCGCGCCGCCGCCGCGTATGGCCTGGATGCTGCTGATGTCGTAGTCGGCAATGCGCGGATTGGCCAGAAAGTCCACCACCATGGTCGAGATGGCCTGCCAGATGGTGACTCGGTAGCGCTGGATGAGCTGGGCGGCCGCGTCACGGTCCCAGCGCGGCAGCACGACCACGGTGGCGCCCACAAACAGCGGCCCGTTCATGCTGCCCGACAGGCCGGTGACGTGGAACAGCGGCAGCACCGCGAGGTAGGTTGAATCCTGCGTGCGCGCAAACCACTGCACGCCGCCCACCAGTGTGCTCATGGCGCTGCGGTGCGTGTGCATGCAGCCCTTGGGGTGGCCCGTGGTGCCCGAGGTGTAGGGCATCACGCACAGGTCGTCGGGCCCGGTGGTGATGGGGCCCGGGGTGTGCTGCTGCGCCAGCATGTCGCTCCACAGCGTGACGCCCGGCGCATCAATGGTCTGGCGCGAAGCGGAGACGAACGCGGGTACCTGCAGGTCGGTGGGCACCTGCAGGTAGTCGCTGTAGGCGGCCACGATGAGGTGCTTCAGCTTGCCTTCGCCCCCCGCCACATCCACCAACGGCTGGGCCTGCGCATGCAGGTCCTGCGGCACAAAGGCCACGGTGGCACCGCTGTCGTGCACATAGTGGCGCAGCTCGTCGGTGCGGTTCATGGGGTTCACCGGCACCACCACCGCGTTGGCGCGCAGGATGCCGTAGAACGCCAGGATCCACTGCGGGCTGTTCTGCATGTACAGCAGCACGCGGTCGCCCGCCTTCACGCCACACACCTGCTGCAAGAAGCCCGCAATGTGCTCCGCCTGCTGCTGGAACTGCCGGAAGGTCACCAGCGTGTCGTAGAACACCAGAAAAGGCTTGTCCGGGTAACGCGCGGCCGACACCTCGGCGTTGTGGAACAGATGGGTCTGCGGCAGCGTGAGGTGGCGCGACAGGCCGGGCGGCCAATGGGCGAGGTGGCGGTCGGACATGGGGTGGGCCTATCTTCTCAGTGGGTCGGATTCGGGCATAGCGCGATGCAACTGGCGCGGCCCAGGCGCGGGACGCCAAGCAAGCGCAGCGCAGCGAGAGCGGGGGGAAGCCGCGCAGCGGCTTAGGGGGGTGTCTCAAATCAAACTGGCGCCACCGTCCACCACGATGCTTTCACCCGTGATGTGCCGCGAGGCATTGGACGCCAGGAACACCACCGCGCCCTTGAGGTCCTCTTCGCCGCCAATGCGGCGCAGGGGCGTGCGCTCGATCATCGCAGGGCCCAGCTTTTCAATCAGGCCGCTGGCCATCTTGCTCGGGAAGAAGCCGGGGCAGATCGCATTGACGCGAACGCCGTAGTGCCCCCATTCGGACGCCAGCGTGCGCGCAAAGTGCAGCGCGGCGGCCTTGGAGGTGTTGTAGGCAATGGTGTTCATGCCCGGGGGCGTGCCCTTGAGCGCGGCCACCGAGGCCGTGACGATGATCGAGCCCTTGCCGCGCGGGATCATGCAGCGCTTGCCCACTTCGCGCGACAGGAAGAACGGCGCGCTCACGTTCAGGTCCATCACCTTGTGCCAGGCGGCGTCTGGGTAGTCCTCGGCCTTGGCACCCCAGGTGGCGCCGGCGTTGTTGACCAGGATGTCGATGGTGCCAAAGCGCTCGACCACCTGGTCCACCAGGCCGGGGATGTCCTCGGTCTTTTGCAGGTCGTTCACCACGGTCAGCACCTCGTAGCCCATGCCTTCCAGGTGCTTCTTGGCCTCGGCCAGCTCATCGGCCTTGCGCGCGGTGATGGCGAGTTTGGCGCCCATTTCGCCCAGGGCCTCGGCCATCTGCAGGCCCAGGCCGCGCGAGCCGCCGGTGACCAGGGCGACCTGGCCGGTGAGATCGAAGAGTTGCTTGACGCTCATGGAAAAAACGCTTTCGTGCAGAGAGGGGTGAAGGTGAATGAATGCCAAGACCGGCCCGACGGCTTGTGGCCCGCAGGGGGGGGAGGAGGTGAGGCTGGGGCGGCGGTGGCCGCTGTGTCAATGGCGGTCGAGTCAACCGACAGCGACCCATGCTAGCCCTGCCCAGGCACCGTGTAAAACCGGTGCTGTCACCTTTGAAACTCTGTGCGATGCATCCGGCACGGTGCGTGTGGGACAGCGCCTACCCCGCCTCGCGGCTGTGGCGGATGGATGGGGCCGCCGCCAGGCCTTACGCTCGCGGGGATGACCGCGCCCCCTCCGTCCCTGATGGCGACTTCGCTTGCCCGCATCGCCCAGCCCCTGTTGCCCCTGTGGCGCCTGGTGCAGCCGTTCTGGCGCGCCGCGCAGATGTGGCTGGACGCCGATGGGCTGCGCATGAGCGCGGCCATGTCGTTCTACGGCATGCTCAGCCTGGCGCCCCTGCTGCTGCTGTTGGTGGGCGTGCTGGGCTGGTGGGTGGACCGCAGCTACCTGGAGAGCAGCCTGGTCGCCCAGGTGCAGTCGGTGATGGGCCAGCAGGTGGCCGATGTGGTGCGCCAGGCCATGGCCAGCGCCCAGGCCCCGTCCGAGGGGCGACTGGCATCGGCCATCGGGTTTGTGGTGCTGGTCTCGGGCGCCACCGGCGTGTTTGTGGAGTTGCAGTCGGCGCTGGAGCGGCTGTGGCGCCGGGATGGCTACACCCCGCCCCAGCGGGCCGCGTGGTGGCGCATGGCGTCGCTGCGGCTGCGGGGGCTGGCCTATGTGCTGGCGCTGGGCTTTTTGCTCATGGTGTCGCTGGCGCTGTCCACGCTGATCCACCTGTTGGCGGGCTGGGCGGGAGAGCGGCTGACCGTGGCACACCTGCCCACCTTGGCGCCCCTGGCACCGTTGCTGCAGGTCGTCAACGAAGCCATTGCCTTCGGGTTTGCGGTGGCCCTGTTTGTGGGGCTCATGCGCATCGGCGCGGGCCCCAAGCCATCGCTGCGCTACCTGGTGATGGGCGCTGTGGTGGGGGCCACGCTGTTCACGGTGGGCAAGCAGCTGCTGGCGTGGTACCTGTCCACAGCAGCCGTGGTGTCGGCCTATGGTGCGGCGGGCTCGCTGGTGGTGCTGCTCATGTGGATCTATTTTTCATCGGCCATCCTGCTGTTTTCTGCCAGCTGTGCGCAGGCGCTGGAGCAGGCCTTGCACCCCGGGCCACGCCGGCCGGTGGGCTGGGCCCGATGGACGGCTGCGGCCCGCGCGCGGGTGCAGGAGCTGTAAATGTTGGCAACAGCGCACAACAAGCTGGGGCCAGCGCGGCGCCCGGATCGTTCGGGCCGCTGCGATGGTGCCCGTTGCGCTGCCGGGCCGTGCGGGCAGGGCCTATATGCGGGGCCTGGCGCCGCAAGTGCTGGCCAAGCTGGTTTACCGCTGCTTACTGCCGCTTACAAACCGGCCACACCGCAGCGCCCCCCGCTGTGTACCTTTGCACCATCCAGGCCGTTGAAACACCACGGCCCCATTCCGTAGCGGGCGTGCAGCGCACATCTACCTGCCGCCCTGTGCGGATTTCTCCGACATGAACAAGGACATGACCATGAACCTGACTGTTTCTTCTCCTGCCTCGCCCGTACCCGCAGCAGCCCCCGCCGGACCAGCCCTGAAATGGATGTGGGCGGCCATTGGCGCGCTGGGCGTGAGCGTGCTGGCCTTGGGCGCCACCCTGGTGATGCAAAACCGTACGCCCTCGGCAGCAGCCGATGCGACAGCCCCCGCCACCCTGGCGGCGGCCCCCCGCACGCCCGAATCCGAAATCATTGAAGAAAAACGAGCCCAAGCGCCGGTTGTACCCGCCCAGAATGCTATGAATAGCGGAGCAAACTACCGTCCGCAGTCCGGCGGCAGCGCAGGCCGGTCCGGTGACATGGCGGGTGGCATGGCCCCCGGGGGCGCTGCCCAGCCTGTGCGTGCGGCAGCCCCCGTGTGCCGCAGCTGCGGCCGTGTCGAATCGGTGCAGGCGGTTCAACAAGCTGCCCCCGCCACGGGCGTGGGCGCCGTGGCCGGCGGTGTGCTGGGCGCCGTGGTGGGCAACCAGATCGGCAAGGGCAGCGGCCGCACCGCTGCCACCGTGCTAGGTGCCGTGGGCGGTGGTTATGTGGGCCACAAGGTCGAGGAGCGCACCCGCACCCACACGGTGTACCAGGTGGCGGTGCGCATGGAAGACGGCTCGCTGCGCCACTTCCAGCGCGCAGAACCCACGGCAGTGGGCACGCCCGTGGTACTGCAGGGCAAGGGCTTCCGCGTGGATCAGGGCGGCTCGGCCCGGGCGGCAGACCCCTATGCGCAGCCACAGCCCCAGCCAGGTGCGGTGCGGGTGTCGGACACCTACTGAGTCAGGTAGGGAAAAAGCAAAGCCCGCGAAAGCGGGCTTTGCTTTTTGTGTGCGGCGCGGGCTACAGCACCACAGGGATTTCAGTGGCAGGCGGCGTATTGCGGCTGCGCCCGCAGCGCACCAGGCCGTCGATCATCACCATGCCAATGCCCGGGATGTCGCCCAGCTGCACGCTCTCCAGTAGCGTGGCACCGGCGGTGTGCTGGGCGCGGTCCATGAAGACGAAGTCGGCCGCGCGGCCCACCTCGATCAGGCCGCAGTTCAGGTTGCGGATGCGCGCCGTGTTGCCCGTGGCAAAGCAGAACACCAGTTCGGCGGGGATGTCGGCAAAGCTGGAGATCAGCGCAATCATGCGCAGCATGCCCAGCGGCTGCACGCCCGAGCCGGCCGGACCGTCTGTGCCCAAAATCACGCGGTGCGGGCACTTGAGCTCGATGGCCGCCCGCGCGGCCTGGATGGCGATTTTCTCGTTGCCGTTGTGCACCAGCTCGATCGCGCGGGACGACTTCTCGCACAGCTCGCACACATGCTTCCAGGGCAGCGAGGTGTGGCCGCCGTTGATGTGGCCGATCACGTCGGCATCAGCCTCCAGCACCACGTCCTTGTCGATCAGGCCCGAGCCCGGGATGGACGGGCCGCCCGTATGGATGGTGCTCTGGATGCCGTGCTTGCGCGCCCAGGCCACCATCTGCTGGGCTTCGTAGCCCGCCTTGACGGAGCCCAGGCCCACTTCACCCAGCAGGGTCACGCCGGCGTCGGCGAGGTCCTTGAAGTCCTGCTCGGTCATGCCTTTCTCGATCACCGGGGCGCCTGCAATCACCTTCACGCCGCCGGGGCGGAAGTTGTCGAACGAGCGCTGCGCGGTGATGGCCAGCGCCTTCAGGCCCACGATGTCCTTGGGCCGGCCGGGCAGGTGCACTTCACCGGCCGAGACCATGGTGGTCACGCCGCCGTTCATGGTCGAGTCGATCCAGCCGATCTGGTTCTGGCGCGGCGTCCAGTCGCCAAACACGGGGTGCACATGGCTGTCGATCAGGCCCGGCGCCACACAGGTCTGGCGTGCGTCGATCACGGTGTTGGCGTGGTCGGTATCGCAGTCCTTGTAGCGGCCCACGGCCACGATGAGGCCGTCATTCACCACGATGGTGTCGGCGTCGAGGATGGGGTGGTCCAGGTCGCCCGACAACAAAAGACCGATGTTCTGGATGACGACCTTGCCCGATTTGCCGCCTGCTGCTGCTTCTGCCATGGATTCTCCTCGTGGGGTGGTGGGCGGGGCACCACGCGGCACCCCGCAGGGAAAAATCTCTTGTTGATTCAGGCCGCTGCCCTGCCCTTGGGCAGGCTGGGGCCGGGTGCCACGGTGCGCAGCACGCTGTCGATGACAAACGATTCCCAGTGCGCCAGCGCGTCGGGCGTCTCCAGGTCTTCGCCCAGAAAGGCCGACAGCGTGTGCCGGTTGGACATGTAGAAGTAGCCCGTGGCGGCGATCAGCAGGTACACGTCGCGCGCCGACACGTCCTTGCGGAACAGCCCTTGCGCCTGGCCGCTCTCCAGCACGCGGCGGATCACCTCGATGGCGGGTGACGAGTATTCGCGGGCGCGCATCGACTTGGAGATGTGCTTGCCCTTGTGCAGGTTCTCGGTGTTGAGCAGCGTGATGAACTCGGGGTTCTCGCGGTAGTAGCCCACCACAAAGCGGATCACCGCATGCAGCGCCTCGACCGGCTTGGCGGTGTCCAGGTCCAGTTTGGATTCCGCGTCGTTCATGCGCCGGTAGGTTTCCTCCAGCACTTCGATGAACAGGCCTTCCTTGCTGCCGAAGTAGTAATAGATCATCCGGTCGAAGGACTTGGCCGCCTTGGAGATCTTCTCCACGCTGCCGCCTTCGTAGCCGTAGCGGGCGAACACCTTGGTCGCCGCCTTCAGGATGTTGTCGCGCGTGGTCTGTGCGGCCTGCTCGCGCACGCCCGTCTTGCGGGCAGAGGCTGCGCGGGGGGACGCGGTCCGGGTCTTGGTGGGAGTGGCAGACATGGCGGGTCCTGGTGGATGAGGCGGGCCCCGGTAAGGGGGCCGCCGGGGGATCACTGCTCTGCGAACGCGCGCTCGATCACGAAGTCGCCGGGCTTCGTGGTGTTGCCTTCCTTGAAGCCACGCTCTTCCATCATGTGCTTGAGGTCGCGCAGCATTTCGGGGCTGCCGCAGATCATCACGCGATCTTCGGTGGGGTTGAGTGCGGGCAGGCCCAGGTCGCGGGCCATCTGGCCGTTTTCGATCACGGTGGTCACACGGCCCTGGTGCTTGAAAGGCTCGCGCGTCACGGTGGGGTAGTACTTGAGCTGCTTGGTGACCATCTCGCCCAGGAACTCGTGTTGTGGCAGCTCCTGCGTGATGTAGTCGTGGTAGGCCAGCTCCTTCACCTCGCGCACGCCGTGCACCAGGATGACTTCCTCGAACTTCTCATAAGTCTCGGGGTCGCGGATCAAGCTCAGGAACGGGGCCACGCCCGTGCCGGTGGAGAGCATGTACAGCCGCTTGGCGGGCAGCAGGTAGTCGATCAGCAGGGTGCCTGTGGGCTTCTTGCCGACCACGATGGTGTCGCCCACCTTGATGTGCTGCAGGCGCGAGGTCAGCGGGCCGTCGGGCACCTTGATGGAGAGGAACTCCAGGTGCTCTTCGTAGTTGGGGCTCACGATGCTGTAGGCGCGCAGCAGGGGTTTGCCGTTTTCGCCGCGCAGGCCAATCATCGTGAAATGGCCGTTGGAGAAGCGCAGCGCGGTGTCGCGCGTGGTGGTGAAGGAGAAAAGGCGGTCCGTCCAGTGGTGGACCGTCAGGACGCGTTCGTCAAGAAAGGCGCTCATGGTGCGTTAGATGGAAAAGTTGGAAGCAAATAAGGAATTTGGCTGAAGAGCAGGGCCCCATGCGCTCTACAGCGCAATGTTCAGGCCTGAAAGCTTGTGGCTCACAACCCTCCATTGTTCCGCATCTGGCAAAGCCGCTTTTCTTTTGGTGATTGTGGGGAGCGTGGGCGCCAGCTTTTTGTTGAACTGCAGGAAGATTTCCATGCCCTCGGGCAGGTCGTCTTCGGCATAGATGGCGTTGGCCGGGCACTCCGGAATGCACACCGCGCAGTCGATGCATTCGTCCGGGTCAATGACCAGGTATTCCGGCCCTTCCTTGAAGCAATCGACAGGGCACACATCGACGCAGTCGGTGTACTTGCACCGAATGCAGGCGTCTGTCACAACGTGCGTCATTTTGGGGCTCCTCATGCACCATTTTTGGGGGCGCAAAAACACCATTGCAGAGTCTGATCGATTCCGCTACATTGACATCGAATGTAGTGTTCACAACATTTAAGTTAAGTGAATGCTACACAAAATGCAATGCGTGTACAAGCGCTTGCAACAAAGCAATGAATGGGTCGCCACGATGACTGAACACACCAAGACCGATGGGCTGCCGGGTATGGATGCGCCAGAGTTGCCGCAGGTGCTGGAGCGCGCCCGGCCGCGCAACGAGCGCATGAACGCCGCCAAGGTCGAGTGCAATGCGTGTCCGGTGCTGTGCCAGATTTCCGAAGGCCGCGCAGGCGCTTGCGACCGCTACGCCAACCAGGCGGGCGTGCTGGTGCGGCTGGACCCGGTGGTGTTGCTGCGCAAGACGCTGGAGGCGGGTGAGGCCACGCTGGTGCCATTTGCGGGCCGCGCTGAGGCTGCAGAAGATGCTGGGACCGAAGTGGCTCCTGAACCCGCATGGAACGGCGATCTGCTGCTGTCGGAAGAAGTGTTCGTGACAGGCGTGGGCTCATCCACCACCTACCCTGACTACAAGCCCGCGCCCTTCATCGTGGGCTCCAAAACCGATGGCGCGGACATGGTCACCGTGGTCACTGAGGGCATCTTCAGCTACTGCAGCTTCAAGGTGAAGATCGATACCGACCGCTTCCTCGGCTCGGAGCAGGCCAACGTGCGCTGCAAGGGCGAGGTGGTGGGCCATGTGACCACGGCCGAATACGGCTCGCAGATGCTGTCGCTGGGCGGCGTGCACCACCTCACGGGTGGCACCAAGAAGGAAGGCCGCATCACCGCCGAGATGATGCAGGCGCTGGGCAACAAGCAGGCGGTGGAGTTCACCATCGACGGCGGCTCGCAGCTCGTGATCCAGGCGGGGCGTGCGCCCATCGTCAACGGTGTGGCCGAGCAGCGCATGCGCGTGGGCTGCGGCTCGGCGGCCATTGGCATCTTTGCGCGCCAGTTCTTCGGCCATGCGGACGAGGTGGTGGTGGTGGACGACCACATCACCGGCGTGCTCACCGAGCACCAGGCGGGCCGTTGCCTCGACATGAAGCCTTCGGGCATTCAGATGCGCGGGCGCAAGTCCACACCGGGCCGTTACTTTCAGGTGGCCAACCCGGGCACCGGCTGGGGCGGCACCGACATTGCCGACCCGCTGTCCATCATCGAGGGCTGGGACGAATCCGTGGCCTGGCCGGGGCTGCGCTTGTTGATGACCTCCACCACCGGGGAGCATGCCTCCTGGTACGTGCTGGACGAGCAACTCCATCCGGTCGAAGCCGAAATGCCGGCCGAGGTGCGCCGCATCGTGGACCGCATCGGCGAAAACTGCGAGCCCTCGCTGGCGTCTGTGCTGTTCCTTGGCGGAGCCGGCGGCAGCCTGCGCGCGGGGGTCACCGAGAACCCGGTGCTGCTCACGCGCTCCATCAAAAACGCGCTGGTCAACGTGACCTGTGGCGGTGCCCCTGCCTATGTATGGCCGGGCGGCGGTATCACCGTGATGGCCGACGTGCTGCGCATGCCGGACAACAGCTTTGGCACCGTGCCCACGCCCGCCATCGTGGCACCCATCGAGTTCAGCATGCGCCGCGCGGACTACGAAGCGCTGGGCGGGCACACCGAACAAATTCGCAGCCTGCGCGAAGTGCTGGAGCGCGGTGCGTGGCACAACGACGGGGCGCCGCAGGCGCGCGTGTGGCAGACCTTGCCCGCGGCCAATCCGTGGCCGCTGGGCCGCCCACCCCTGCTAGGCTGAGTGAGCCGCGCTGTGAACGCTTGCCGCAAACTCCTTTCCGACGGCCGCTGGCATTTCCAGCATGGCCCGATGGACCTCATCCTTCAGGCCGAAGGGGCGCGCGACGCCGTGGCCCACGCGCACGAGCGCGCCTGGCAACGTTTTGAAGGGCTGCTGCAGGAGCTGGTGAGTGAACTCCCTGGCCTGCGGGCGCCGGTGGGTGCGCACTGCACTTTGCAGGGCGTGGTGGCGCGTCGCATGTGGGCGGCCTGCAGCCCCTACCGCGCAGGCTTCATCACGTCGATGGCTGCGGTGGCGGGTGCGGTGGCCCAGGAAATTCTGGCGTGCTACGACCAGCAGGGCATAGACCGGGCCTGGGTCAACAATGGGGGCGACATTGCGCTGCACCTGGCGCCGGGCCAGTCGGTCACGGTGGGGGTGTACGCTGATATCGCTGCACTCAACGCTGCACAGATGCGCAACGGCTTGGTGCTGGATGGGCAGATCCGCATCGACAGCGACATGCCGGTGCGCGGTGTGGCCACCAGTGGGTGGCGCGGGCGCAGCCAGTCGCTGGGCATTGCGGACAGCGTCACGGTGCTGGCGCGTTCGGCGGCGCAGGCCGATACGGCCGCAACCATCGTGGCCAACGCGGTGGATGTGGCCGATGCGCGGATTGTGCGCAGGCCCGCGTGGCAGGTGCGGGACGACAGTGACCTGGGGGCCATTCCTGTCACCGTGGATGTCCCTGCCTTGCCCAGGGAGCTGGTGGCCCGGGCATTGCACCAGGGGCTGCAAAAAGCGCAAGAATTGCAGTCCAGCGGCCTGCTGTGGTTTGCGCTGCTGGCGTGCCAGGGGCAGTTCGTGGCGACCTCGGCGCCCCAGGCGCTGGCGGATGCGGTATGGCCCCGGGATCCGGCGGTGGCATCGGAAGTTGGTTCAGTATTTGCTTAACGAAATGCACAGGTCTCCAGAATGATCCAGATACGAAGCGTTTTCACCCATCTTGAGGAAATCCGGCACGAATTCGGGCCGGTGGCCGACGTGCCGCTGCTGCGCGGTGCCATCGGCGCGGTGCTGACAAACCCGTTTGCGGGGCGGTACGAGCCCGACATCCTCCCCATGATGGACGCGCTGCAGGACGTGGGGCTGGACATGGCCCAGCGCCTCCTGAAGGCCATGGCGGTGCCTGCCGAGCGCATCGAGACCTATGGCAAAGGCGCCATCGTGGGCGCGGCGGGTGAGCTGGAACACGGCGCGCTGTGGCATGTGCCCGGCGGCTACGCCATGCGCGAACTGCTGGGCTGGAAGGGCGACCGCAACGCCTACGCCAAGGGCCAGGCCGAAGAGAAGACCGGGCAGCCCGCGAATGCGCTGTCCATCGTGCCCTCCACCAAGAAAGTGGGCGGCCCCGGTGCAGCGCTGGATGTGCCGCTCACCCATATCAACGCCAGCTACGTACGCAGCCATTTCGACGCGATCGAAGTGCGTGTTCCCGGCGCGCCATCCGCTGATGAGATCGTGTTCATACTTGCCATGACCACGGGCCCGCGCATCCACGCCCGCGTCGGAGGGCTCAAGGCGGCAGACATCAGCCAGTGGAACGGCCTGCGCTGAGCCGCCCGCCGACCCGCACACCATCGAACAAGACAAGATCCCAAGGAGCCAAAAAATGCCAGCCAAGATTCGAAAGATCATCGTCCAGACCGACGAGGTCCGCGTTGAAATGGGGCGTGACGTTCAGCCCCCGGTGCGCAAGGCGCTGGCCATGGCCGTGATCGAGAACCCCTTTGCCGGACGTTATGTGGAAAACCTCGACGAACTCATCGCCATCGGTGAGGAGCTGGGAGGCCTTCTGGGCGCCCGCTGCGTGCAGGCCCTGGGCATTGCCCCGGGCGATGCGCACAGCTACGGAAAGGCCGCCATCGTGGGCGAGGCGGGCGAGCTGGAGCACGCCGCCGCCATCCTCCACCCCAAGCTGGGCGCACCACTGCGTGTGGCTGTCGAGAAGGGCGCCGCGTTGGTCCCATCCAGCAAGAAGATGGGCGGCCTCGGCACGGCCATCGACGTGCCCCTGGGCCACAAGGATGCGGCTTACGTGCGCAGCCATTTCGACGCCATGGAAGCCCGTGTAGCCGATGCACCGCGGGCCAATGAAATCGTGGTGGCCGTCGTCGTGACCGACAGCGGGCGGCCATTGCCACGTGTCGGCGGCCTCACGGCCTCTGAGATAAAAGGCGTTGACGGCCTGCGCTGAGCCCGGCGCGCGTACAACACACACCTGTCCTGTCTCACCCCCGTTCGATCTCTCTCCAACCATCCTTCAGGAGTCTCCCCATGACGATGCGACGAAACCTCATGCGTGCCACGGCTGCGGCTGCATTGGCCCTTACCCTGGCCCCTGTTTTTGCCCAGGGCGTGATCAAGATTGGCGAGGTCAACAGCTACAAGGCGCAGCCCGCTTTCCTGGAGCCCTACAAGAAGGGCATGGAGCTGGCGGTCGATGAGATCAACGCTGCGGGCGGCGTCAATGGCAAGAAGATCGAACTGATCACGCGCGACGACAACGCCAACCCCGGCGACGCCGTTCGTGTGGCCGAAGAGCTGGTGTCGCGCGAGAAGGTCGATGTGCTGGCTGGCACCTTCCTGTCGAACACCGGCCTCGCAGTGGCCGACTTTGCCAAGCAGAAGAAGTTCTTCTTTCTCGCAGGCGAGCCTCTGACGGACAAGATGACCTGGCAGGGTGGCAACCAGTACACCTTCCGCCTGCGTCCCGGCACCTACATGCAGGCCGCCATGCTGGTACCCGAGGCCGCCAAGATGAAGAAAAAGCGCTGGGCCGTGGTCTACCCCAACTACGAATACGGGCAGTCTGCCGTGGCGGCGTTCAAGCAACTGCTCAAGGCCGCCCAGCCCGACGTGGAGTTTGTGGCCGAGCAAGCCACGCCACTGGGCCGGGTGGACGCCGGCAGTGTCGTGCAAGCGCTGTCCGATGCCAAGCCCGACGCCGTTTTCAATGTGCTGTTTGGCGCGGACCTGTCGAAGTTCGTGCGCGAAGGCAACACGCGCGGCCTGTTCAAGGGCATCGAGGTGGTCAGCGTGTTGACGGGCGAGCCCGAATACATGGACCCCCTGAAAGACGAGGCCCCCAACGGCTGGCTGGTGACCGGCTATCCCTGGTACGGCATCAACACCCCCGCACACAAGGCGTTCGAGCAGGCGTACCAGGCCAAGTTCAAGGACTACCCGCGTCTGGGCTCGGTGGTGGGCTACAGCATGATCAAGTCGGCTGCGGCTGGTATTGCCAAGGCCAAGAGCACCGACACCGACAAGCTGGTCGCTGCCTTCAAGGGGCTGCAGGTGGACACCCCGTTCGGCAAGATCACCTACCGTCCTGAAGACCATCAGGCCACCATGGGCGCGTTTGTCGGTCGCACCAAGAACGAAGGCGGCAAGGGCGTGATGGTCGACTATGTCTACCTGGATGGCGCCGATGCCAAGTACCAGCCGTCCGCTGCCGACGTGAAGAAGTCACGAAGCGCTGATTGATTCCCTCTGAGGTCTGAGGCGCCTGCCGCGCCTCGGTCCCAGCAGACGCTACCGGCAGTCCGGCACAGCCGGATTTCTGGTGGCGCTGGCGGGGGCGCGCCTGGCTTCTTTCATGTGCTGCGAGCGATGCGCAACACGGGTGGTGATGACTTGAGGGTTTTTCGAACATGAGTTTTTCGGGTTTCATCGTCCAGCTCATCAACGGGCTGGCGAGCGCGTCGTCGCTGTTCCTTGTGGCGGCGGGTCTGTCGCTGATCTTTGGCGTCACCCGCATCGTGAACTTTGCCCATGGCTCGTTCTTCATGGTGGGCATCTACGTCGCGTACTCGCTGGTCGAGCGCCTGAGCGGTGCCCTGGGCTTCTGGGTGGCCTTGCCGCTGGCCGCGCTGATCGTCGGCGTGCTGGGGGCGCTGATCGAGGTGGTGCTGCTGCGCCGCATCTACAAGGCGCCCGAGCTGTTCCAGCTGCTGGCCACGTTTGCACTGGTGCTGGTCATCAAGGACGCCGTGCTGTGGCTCTGGGGCCCTGACGAACTGCTGGGCCCGCGCGCGCCGGGCCTTTCAGGCTCCGTGAGCCTGCTCGGGCGGCAGTTTCCCAGCTACGACCTGTTCCTCATCGTGGTCGGTCCGCTGGTGCTGGGTGCGGTCTGGCTGCTCCTCACGCGCACCCGGTTTGGCACGCTGGTGCGTGCCGCTACACAAGACCGCGAGATGGTGAGCGCCCTGGGCGTCAACCAGGCCTGGTTGTTCACGGCCGTGTTTGCGCTGGGCGCGATGCTGGCCGGGCTGGGTGGCGCACTGCAACTGCCGCGTGAGCCCGCGACGCTGGAGATGGACCTGCACACCATCGGTGCCGCCTTCGTGGTGGTAGTGGTGGGTGGCATGGGCTCCATTCCGGGCGCGTACGCCGCCGCTCTGCTGATCTCCGAGATCAAGGCCATCTGCATCTGGCTGGGTGTGGTCGATGTGTTTGGCCTGAGTGTGTCGTTTTCCAAGCTGACCCTGGTGGTGGATTTTCTGGTGATGGCGGTGGTGCTGGTCTGGCGCCCGTGGGGCTTGTTCGGCAGGCCGCAGGCGCCCAGCCGCTACGTGGGCATGCAGGAGGAGCCGCTGCGTCGGCCTGGCAGGGCCTACCTGGTGGCGGCCGCCGTGCTGGGCCTGCTGCTGGCGGCAGCCCCGCTGCTGACCGCGCAGTCGCCGTACACCACGGTGTTGCTGATTGACCTGCTGATCGCAGCGCTGTTTGCGGCCAGCCTTCACTTCATCATGGGGCCTGCGGGCATGCACTCCTTCGGCCATGCCGCCTACTTCGGGCTGGGCGCCTATGGCGCGGCCCTGCTGGTGCGCTCGCTCGGGCTACCGATGGAGGTCGCACTGGTGGTGGCGCCGCTGGTGGCGGCGGCCGGGGCGTTTGTCTACGGGTGGTTCGCAGTGCGGCTGTCGGGTGTGTACCTGGCCATGCTGACGCTGGCCTTCGCCCAGATCACCTGGGCCATCACGTACCAGTGGGACAGTTTCACGGGTGGCAGCAACGGCCTGACCGGTGTCTGGCCTGCGGCGTGGCTGGCAGACAAGCGCATGTATTACTGGCTCACGCTGGCACTGGTGGGGGCAGGGGTGTGGTGGCTGCGCCGCGTGCTGTTCTCGCCGTTTGGCTATGCGCTGCGCGCGGGGCGCGACTCTGTGCTGCGCGCCGACGCCATCGGCATCGACGTCAAGCGCATGCAGTGGGCGGCGTTTGTGGTGGCGGGCACGGCTGCAGGGCTGGCGGGGGCGCTGTATGCGTTCTCCAAGGGCAGCATTTCGCCGGAGTCGCTGGCCGTGGGCAAATCGGTGGACGGGTTGGTGATGGTGCTGCTCGGCGGCATCCAGACGCTGGCGGGCCCCGTGGTGGGTGCGGTCACCTTCACCTGGCTGCACGACACCGTGGCGCGCAACACCGACTACTGGCGCGCCATGCTGGGCGCCATCATCCTCATCCTGGTGCTGCTGTTTCCGCAGGGCATCGCTGGCACCATCAAACAGATTTTTGACAACATGCGCGACGCCAAGAACACCAAGGAGGGCGCAGCATGAGCCTCCTCAAAGTCACCGGTCTGGGCAAATCGTTTGGCGGCGTCAAGGCGGTGGATGGCATCCACTTCGAACTGGCGGCTGGCGAGCTGCTGGCGCTGATTGGCCCCAACGGCGCGGGCAAGTCCACCACCTTCAACATGGTCAACGGCCAGCTGCCTGCCGATGCGGGCTCCATCCAACTCAACGGCCAGGAGCTGGTGGGCCGCAAGCCCCGCGACATCTGGCGCATGGGGGTGGGCCGCACCTTTCAGATCGCCGAAACCTTTGCATCGCTGACGGTGGTGGAGAACGTGCAGATGGCACTGATCTCCAACGACGGCCTGCTGTTCTCCATGTGGCGCAGGGCTGCCGATCACAAACGCGAAGAAGCCTTGGCGTTGCTCGACCAGGTGGGCATGAAGTCGCAGGCCGATCGGCCCTGCAGCGTGCTGGCCTATGGCGATGTGAAGCGTGTGGAGCTGGCGATTGCCATGGCCAACGCTCCCAAGCTGCTGCTCATGGACGAGCCCACCGCCGGCATGGCGCCCAAGGAGCGCAACGAACTTATGGCGCTGACCAAACAGCTGGTGATCGACCGCAATATGGCCGTGCTCTTCACCGAGCACAGCATGGACGTGGTGTTTGCCTATGCGGACCGCATGATCGTGCTGGCGCGCGGGCGGCTGATTGCCGAGGGCAAGCCGCTGGAGCTGCGCGACCACCCCAAGGTGCAGGAGGTCTACTTCGGCACCGGCAAGACGTTTGAGAAGAAAGCCGCAGCCAATGCGGAGGCGGCATGACCATGACGACCCACAACCCCAAAGAACTGCTGCTCCAGGCCAAGGGCCTGCAGGCCTGGTACGGTGCCGCGCAAATCCTGTACGACGTGGACCTGGACGTGCGCCGGGGCGAAGTGGTTGCGCTGATGGGCCGCAACGGCGCAGGCAAATCCACCACGCTCAAGACGCTGATGGGCATGCTGGCCAAGCGCAAGGGCAGTATCCAGTTCATGGGCAAGGACCTGTCCAAAACCGACCCGCACGACGCTGCCCGCCTGGGCCTGGGCTTTGTGCCCGAAGACCGCCGCGTGTTCACCGACCTCACGGTGATGGAGAACCTGGAAGTGGGCCGCCAACCCGCCCGCACCTGGCCCGATGGCACAGCCGCCCCGGTGTGGACGCCCGAGCGCCTGTTCAAGCTCTTTCCCAACCTGGGCGAGATGCCCCAGCGCCCGGGCGGTCGCATGAGCGGTGGCGAACAGCAAATGCTGACCGTGGCCCGCACGCTCATGGGCAACCCCTATCTGGTGCTTCTGGACGAGCCCTCTGAAGGTGTGGCGCCCGTCATCGTGGAGCAGATGGCGCACATGATCCTGGAACTGAAAGAGCAGGGCGTGAGCATCCTGCTGTCCGAGCAGAACATGCACTTTGCCGAGTTGGTCTCCGATCGCGCCTACGTGCTCGAAAAGGGCCAGATCCGTTACCAGGCCAGCATGGAAGAGCTGGCCGCCAACGAAGAGGTGCGCCGCGCCTACCTCAGCGTGTGAAGCAGAAGTTCCCCGGCCCTGGCCTTACCGGGCCATGGCCGATGTGTCAGTGCGTTCCCAACCGGAGTGTTCACCATGCAAACTGCGCAACGTCGTCGCTTTCTTCTTCAATCGGCCGCGCTTACCGTGGCCGGGGCCAGCTTCCCCGCCAGCTGGGCGGCAGGCAAGATCAAACCCGGTGAGCGAGCGGCGCTCATCGTGGTCGATGTGCAGAACTGTTTTGTCCCCGGCGGCACGCTGCCCGTGGCCAAGGGGGATGAGGTGGTGCCCGTCATCAACCGCATTGCCACAGCGTTTGAAAACGTGGTGGTCACGCAGGACTGGCACACCCAGGGCCACGCCTCTTTTGCCAGTGCTCACGCGGGCAAGAAGCCGTTTGAAACCACCAAGCTGAGTTACGGCCAGCAGGTGCTGTGGCCCGACCATTGCGTGCAGGGCACCGACGATGCCGCCCTGCACAAGGACCTCCAGGTGCCCAAGGCCCAGGTGATCCTGCGCAAGGGCTTTCACCAGCATGTGGACAGCTACTCGGCCTTTGAAGAGGCCGACCGCAAGACCTCTACCGGCCTGGCGGGCTACCTCAAGCAGCGTGGCATCAAGACCGTGTTTGTCACGGGCCTGGCCACCGACTTCTGCGTGGCGTGGACGGCGCTCGACGCCAAACGCCTGGGCTTCGAAACCTATGTGGTCGAAGATGCGACCCGCGCCATCGACCTCAACGGATCGCTCGACGCGGCCTGGAAAAACATGAAGGCCAAGGGTGTCAAACGCATCCAGTCCAGCGACATCGATGTCGCCTGACGGCGCACCGCCCCGGTGCTTCGGCGCCGGGGTTTGACGGATTCACAACACCCCGCAGAAATGGTTGCGCAGCCGCTCCGCTTGCAGGGAAACTTGCGCCTTTGATGTAAGGAGCGTTTCATGAAATGTCGTGGGATGGAGGAGGGCAGCATCGACCGCCGTGTGGTGCTGACGGCCCTGGCCGCCGCTGCTCTGGGGGCCGCGGGCCCGGCTGCTGCCGAGACCGGGGTGACCGACACCCGCATCAAGGTGGGGCAGTCGGCCGTGTTCACCGGTCCGGCCAAGGATTTCGGGGTGGACTACAAGGCGGGCATTGCGCTGGCGTTCGACAAGGTGAACAAGACCGGCGGCGTGCAGGGGCGCACGCTGGAGCTGGTGTCGCACGATGACGCGTACGAGCCCAAGAAGACCGCCGAGAACACGGCCAAGCTCATTGACGAAGACAAGGTCTTCGCCCTGATCGGCTATGTGGCCACCGGCAACCTTATCGCCGCCATGCCCCTGGCAGAGAAGGCGGGCGTGCCCATGTTCGCGCCGCTGGTGGGCACCACCTCGTTTCGCACCACACACAACCGCTACCTGTTCCACGTGCGCGCCAGCTACGAGACCGAGCTGCGCAAGATCGTGGGCCACCTCGCCACGCTGGGCATCAACAACATCGCCGTCATTTACCAGAACAGCGCGTTTGGCAAATCCAACCTCGACACCTGCCTGCAGATCGCCCAGGGCCTGAAGGTCAAGGTGGTCGATTCCGTGCCCATGGAGATCGCCGCCACCGACGCCAAGCCCCAGGTGGCGCAGCTCACCAAGGCCCAGCCGGGCGCGGTGGTGATGATCATGGCGGGCAAGATGGTGGAGGTGTTCCTGCGTGACTACCGGGCGGCGGGCGCGGCGTCGCCGCTGTACACCATCTCGGTGGGTATCACTGACGCACCGGGGTCTGCCCAGCGCCTGAACGGCGGCATCGAAGGGCTGGTCACGGCCAGCATCGTGCCGTCGCCGCAGGCCAGCCGCCTGGCCATCGTGGCCGACTACCGCAAGGACCGCGCGGACGCGGGCGAAAAGATCGACAGCTACACCATGCTGGAGGGCTATATCGCCGCGCGTGTGTTTGTGGAGGGCCTCAAGCGCGCAGGCAAAGCGCTCACGCGTGAAGGCTTCATCAAGGCCATGGAAGACATGGGCACCACCAAGATCGGCGACTTTCCGCTGGTGTACGGCCCGGGCAACCACAATGGCTCCAACTTTGTGGACCTGGAGATGTACACGCGCAGCGGCTCGCTGCGACGTTGACTGAGAACAACCCACCGAGACATGCACGCGCCCGCTTCACTCTCCCCGGTCGTCGTCAATGGCCAGCCGTTTGCCCTGCCGCAGAGCACCTTGGCCAGCGCCACGCTGCTGCACGTGCTGCGCAACGACCTGTCGCTCAACGGCCCCAAGTACGGCTGTGGCCTGGGGCAGTGTGGTGCATGTACGGTGCTGGTGGATGGTATTGCCGCGCGGGCCTGCGTGATCCCGGCGCAGGGCGTGGCAGGCCGCGAGGTGACCACGCTGGAAGGGCTGCCCGGGCGCTGCAGCCGCACCGAAGGACTTCACCCGGTGCAGCAGGCCTTTGTGGATGAGCAGGCCGCGCAGTGCGGCTACTGCCTCAACGGCATGGTGATGATGGCCGTGGCCTTGCTGGAGCGCAATCCTGACCCCGATGAAGCCGCCGTGCGCCGCGAGCTGTCGGGCAACCTGTGCCGCTGCGGCACGCATGTCGAAATCATCCGCGCCGTGCTGCGCGCGGCGGTGCTGATGCGCGAGGCCCAGGCATGAGCGCCACACCTGACAACGCCGCGCCACTGCGCGCCCACAGCCCGCTCACCCGCGCCGACTTCCATGCCGCCCAGGGCGTGCTGCTGGTGGTGCGCAACCCACCGCCCGCGCCACCGCCCGTCAAGGGCCAGCCCGCCCTGGTGGCGGGCAACCCGGCCGAGGGCGTGGAGATACTGATCGCCGTGTGGGACGACGGCAGCGTGACCGGACTCAACGGCCATGTGGACCTGGGCACCGGCATCCGCACCGCACTCGCGCAGATCGTGGCCGAAGAACTCGACGTGCCGCTGGCCCAGGTGAACATGGTGCTGGGCGACACCACACGCGCGCCCAACCAGGGCGCCACCATCGCGAGTGCATCCATCCAGATCCACGCCAAGCCCCTGCGCACGGCTGCCGCGCAGGCGCGCCACTGGCTGGTGGCGCAGGCCGCAGAGCGGCTGGGCGTGCCGGTGGAAGCCCTGCAGGTGCGCGCGGGTGTGGTGCAGGTCACTGCAGACCCGGCGCGCCAGCTGGCCTACGGCGCGCTGCTGGCGGGCGCGCACACCACGCTGGAGCTGGTGGATGCCACGACCACCAAGGCCGCCGCCGACTACACCGTGGTCGGCCAGTCCGTGCCGCGCGTGGACATCCCCGCCAAGGTCAGTGGCGAGCTGGTGTTTGTGCACGACATGCGCGTGCCCGGCATGCTGCACGGCCGCGTGGTGCGCCCGCCGTATGCGGGGGCGGACCATGGCGACTTCATCGGCAACACGCTCGAATCGGTGGACCAGCAGTCCATCGCGCATATTCCCGGCATCCGCGCCGTGGTGGTGATCCGTGACTTTGTAGGCATCGTCGCCGAGCGCGAGGAACAGGCCGAGCAGGCGCTGCGCGATCTGAAAGTGCGCTGGAAGGACTGGCCCGGCTTCCCGCGCCAGGACAGCGCCGAGGCGCTGGAACAAGCCATCCGCGCCAACCCCGCCACCCAGCGCCGCCTGGTGGACGAGGGCGATGTGGATGGCGCCCTGGCCGCGCTGTCTGCCGACGGCCAGCCCATGCCGCGCACCTATGTGTGGCCCTACCAGATGCATGGCTCCATCGGCCCATCGTGCGCGGTGGCCGAATGGCGCAGCGATGACAGCACGGGCCGCCCACGCATGGCGGTGTGGGCAGGCACGCAGAACCCCCATGTGCTGCGTGCCGACCTGGCCCGCCTGATGGGCCTGGCCGATGTGGACATCGACCTCATCCGCATGGAGGCAGCCGGTTGCTATGGCCGCAACGGTGCAGACGACGTGGCCGCCGATGCCGCACTGCTCTCACGCGCCGTGGGCGCCCCGGTGCGCGTGCAGCTCACGCGCGAGCAGGAACATTTGTGGGAGCCCAAGGGCACGGCGCAGCTCATGCAGGTGCGCGGCGGTCTCAAGGCCGATGGCACCGTGGCGGCGTACGACTTCGAAACTTCCTACCCCTCCAACGGTGCGCCCACGCTGGCCCTGCTGCTCACCCGCACCATCGAGCCCGTGGCCCAGGCCTACGAGATGGGCGACCGCACGGCGCGCCCGCCCTACCAGTACGACAACCTGCGCGTGGCCGTCAACGACATGCCGCCCATCGTGCGCGCATCGTGGCTGCGCGGCGTGTCGGCCCTGCCCAATTCCTTCGCGCACGAATCCTATGTGGACGAACTGGCGACGGCGGCGGGTGTGGACCCGGTCGCTTTCCGCCTGCAGTTGCTGAACGACCCGCGCGCCGCCGAGCTGGTGCAGGCCACGGCCGAAAAGGCGGGCTGGATTCGCCGCACCGGCCCGCAGCAGCGCCCCTTGGAGGGTGACAACAAAGGTGAGTGGGTCCAAGGCCAGGGCTTTGCCTACGCCCGCTATATCCACAGCAAATGGCCCGGCTTTGGCGCCGCCTGGGCTGCCTGGGTGGCCGATGTGGAGGTCAACAAAAGGACCGGCGAGGTGCACGTGCGCCGCGTGGTCGTGGGGCACGACGCGGGCCTGATGGTCAACCCCGCCGGTGTGGAGCAGCAGGTGCACGGCAACGTGCTGCAGACCACCAGCCGCGCGCTCAAGGAGCAGGTGACGTTCGAGCCCGTCAAGCAGGCCGTGGACAACAGCGAATGGGGCAGTTACCCCATCCTGAGCTTCCGCGAGGTGCCGGTCATCGAGGTCATGCACATGCCCCGGCAGGACGAGGCGCCGCTGGGCTCCGGCGAGTCGTCGTCCGTGCCGGGCACTGCGGCGATTGCCAACGCGATCTTTGATGCGACGGGTGTGCGCTTTCGCGCGCCGCCGTTCACGCCCGAGGTGGTGCGCGCAGGGCTCAACCGCTTGCCCGGCGGCACAGGTCAAGCGGCTGCGGGCAGCACCCCATCTCCCGAGCAAGCCGAGGTGCTGCCCACGCTGGAACTTCCTGCACCCGCCGTACCTGCCAGCGCCACGTGGCCCCGCACACGCAGCCCCTGGGCACGCGCCTTGGCTCTGGTCGCCGGTGGCATCGCCATGGGCGCCGCACTGCTGGGCTGGCGCCCCTCCATCGCGCCCGTGGTGCAGACGGCGGGTGCCTCGGTCTACAACGCCGCCACCATCGAGCGGGGCCGCCTGCTGGCCGCTGCGGGCGACTGCGTGGTGTGCCACACAGCACCGGGCGGCACGCCCAACACGGGCGGCCGCGCCATGGACACGCCATTCGGCAAGGTCTACACCACCAACCTCACGCCCGACGCCGAGACCGGCATCGGCCAGTGGTCCTTCAGCGCCTTCCAGCGCGCCATGCGCGAAGGCATCTCGCGTGACGGCAAGCACCTGTACCCCGCGTTCCCCTACACATCGTTCGCCAAGATGAGCGACGACGACCTGACCGCGCTGTACGCCTACCTCATGGCCCAGCCCGCCGTGCGGGCCGAGGTGCCGAAGACCGAGTTGACCTTCCCGTTCAGCGTGCGCCCGCTCATGGCGGGCTGGAACACGCTGTTCCACGACGCCACCCCGTTCAAGCCAGACCCGACCCGCCCGCCCGAATGGAATCGGGGCGCCTACCTGGTGCAGGGCGTGGGCCACTGCGGCGCCTGCCATACGCCGCGCAATGCGCTTGGGGCCGAGTTGGGCGGGGCTGCGTTCCTCTCGGGCGCCATGGTGGATGGCTGGGAGGCACCTGCGCTCACCGGCCTGTCGAAGGCGCCCGTGCCCTGGACGGCCGATGCGTTGTATGGCTACCTGCGCCACGGCCACAGCCCGCAGCACGGCAGCGCCTCCGGCCCCATGGCGCCCGTGGTGCGCGAGCTGGCCCACTTGCCGGACGAAGACATCCGCGCCATGGCGGGCTACCTGGCCTCGTTCACCGCTACGGACGCGGCTACCCAGCCATCCACCCAGCCTGTGCCTGACCCGCAGCAGCGCGCCCAAACCGCCGTGGCCCAGGCCGCCGCGCTGGCCCCGCAGCCCGGCCAGGCCCAGCGCCTGTTCGACGGCGCCTGCGCCGCCTGCCACCACGACGGCGACGGCCCGCGCCTGCTGGGCGTGAACGTGCCCCTGGCGCTCAACAGCAACCTGCACAGCGACCGGCCCGACAACCTGCTGCAGGTCATCGTGCACGGCATCCACGAGCCCGCCGCGCGGGACATCGGCTTCATGCCCGGCTTCGGCTACGCGCTCAGCGACGCACAGATCACCGAGCTGGCGGGCTATATGCGCCAGCGCTACGCCCCCGGACGCCCGGCGTGGCGTGACGTGCCCGAGGCGCTGGCCCGTGTGCGGGCGGGGCCTGCGCATCCTTAGAGCAGGTTTTTTTGAGCTTTCTGGGGCTCTGGCGCCTGTGGGGTAAGTGCAGGCAGTTATCAAAATTGGAGCAATCGCAGGCTCCGTGTTCGGCCCGACAATCGGGCTGCACCACCGCCCAGACACCATGACACCTGCCGCTCCCCTGCAATCGCACAGCGCCATACTTACCCCGCACCGGCGCGTGCAGCGCATAGGCGGCGCCGCAACGCTGGCCCTGTGTTGCCTGGCCCTCACGGCCTGCGGGCCGGATGTGCAGGGGTCGCCCAAGCCGCCCCCGGCGTTTGGCCCGGTGCAGAGCAGCTGGTTCGGCTGCCCATCCCTGCAAGGGGTGTACGCCTGGCCGCCGGTCGAGCCCGCTGGCGTGCGGGGCAGCCTGCCGTTTTTTACCGGCTCGGCCGAGATGCAGGTCTGGGTGCAGCAGCAGCGCGGCGAAACCACGCTGCGCACGCGCACCGCCAACCGCGCACGCAACGTGCGTACCTCGCTCACCCGGCAGTGGAGTCTGGTCACCTACAGCGGTACGCATGCTCGCTGTAGCTCCGGCATGCTCGACTTGGCTCCGCAGACCGTGTCGCCGGACAAGGAGCCTGGGGCCCCGGGCGTGCTGCAGGGGTTCAGGCTGGCGCTGCTCAAGGATGGCGGGCTGGCCGTGGGCAAGCGCACCCTCAGCACGGGCAACAAGGGCTCGTACTTCTCGTGGGGCGGGCAGTCCTACGGCAGCTACGATGCGCCCGATGTGGAGACCTGGACCTGGCTCAAGCTGGCCCGCACCGCTGCGGGGGACACCGAGCCGCCGGTCATCGACGCCTACGTGCCTGGGGCCACCTCTCCATAAGCCCCTTGGTTGCAGAGCGGCGCGCGAAAAAAGCCCGCGAACTTCCCCGTTTATCGCGCCACCGCCTGCGCCGCCTCCTCGGCACAGTGGCATCGGGGCTTGGTCCATGGTGGGGCAGGCCCGGTCGCCCGCCTCTTTTTGTCGTGGCTGGCGCCCATGTCATCGGCCAGCCCCTGCGGCGGCCGCCCACTGTTGCCGTTCAAGGAGAAGACCATGCCCGCTAGCGAAATTGAAATCCACGCGATCGTGCTGCGACTGCTGCGCGAAGGCTATACGGCCCTGACCGCCGCCCAACGCCGGGTGGTGGACACGCTGATGGCGGTGTGCTGACGCCTGCCTGCGGCTGTTCGAGGGCCCCACGGGGCTTTTTGCGATCCGTTTGAAGCCTTTTGGGCCGGATGCGCTAGTGCTGATTGCCTGAATAGCTATCAAAAATGTAGTAACTGCAGCTCGGCCTGCATCGCCTGCGCAATCAGGCGCATGTCGCGGTCGCTGACGGCCAACAGCCCAAAGCGGAACTTGCTGCCCCAGCGCTGGCGGTCGTCCACAAACTCCAGCGCGTCCAGCAGCGGCGCAATCGCCGCCTCACGCGCAGGCACATAGGCCACATCCCGCCGCGACGGCACAAACCCGCCGCCCATGTCAAACGCATACGGCGCGCCCGGCAACACGATGCCGATGGAGACAAACGCCTGCAGCCGGTCCTTGCCCCCCATGGTCACCGTCGGCGCGTAGTACGCCACGCGGTCGCCGGGGTGTATGCGCTGCAGCGGCGCCACCTTGCCATGGCACACCTGCATGTAGCCCGCGCCCGGCGTGGCGCAGCCCCGGCGAGCGTGCTGGGCGCAGGCCACGGCGATCCAGTTGCGGCGCGTGGCGGCCGCAGAGGTCGCTGCCGGCACAGGCATGTCGCTGCGCGCAGGCGCGGCATCCGGCCAAAGAGGGTGTTGCAGCACGGCGTCGGTCATGAGAAAGCTCCTGGTCAAAGAAGCCACCGATGGTGCGGGCGTGCTGCTGACACCGCAGTGTCAGTACCTTTGCAGCATCCCTGTCGGCGCCGCACGACCCCTCAGACCAACTGCCCCCACTGCCACAGTGCAAACCCGCCCAGCAGCAGGGCCGACGCCCGGTTGATGCGCTGGCGCCAGGCGATCGTAAAGCGCTGCCGCTGGTAGGCAATCGCGCCGGTCAGCAGCAGCCACCAGGCGGCAGAGCCCACCAGCACGCCCGCCACCATCCACAGCGGCGATGGCAGGCTGGGCCGGCCGCCGCCCAGCGAGCCAAACACCGCAATGAACGACACGATGGTGGCCGGGTTAGCCAGCGTCAGCGCAAACGTGCCGGCCGCCAGGCCCAGCAGCCCCCGCGCATCGCGGGCTGGTGCGGCGGTGTGGGCCACCGGCGCGTGCCAGGTGCGCCAGGCCAGCACCAGCAGCAGCGCGCCGCCGCCCAGCGCCAGCGGCGTCTTGGCCTGGGTCAGCCCATCGATGAGCCAGTGCACGCTGAAGGCACCCACGGCGCCATACACCGCATCGGCCGCAGCCGCGCCCAGGCCCGTGGCCAGCCCGGCTGCCAGGCCCCGCTCCAGGGTGCGTTGCATGGTCAGCAGGCCAATGGGGCCCACAGGGGCCGCGATGAGCACGCCGATGACGGCGGCTTGCAGAAACACGGTGATTGAGGTCAAGTCCATGCACCGATGCTAGGGCGGAGGCGGGCGGTGGAGAATGCAGAAAATTCGGCGAATCCAGAAATTGGTTTCGGTTTTTTCTGTGCCAATCGATAAAGGCTTTTATGGAAGTCGATGACAAAGCCTGGCGCCTGATCAGCGCGCTGCAGGCCGATGGCCGCGCCTCGCTCAAGGAACTGGCCGAGGCCGTGGGTCTGTCGGTGCCCGCCACGCTGGAGCGCCTGCGCCGCCTGCAGGAGGCGGGCGTGGTGCGCGGCGTGCATGCTGACATCGATCCCGCCAAGGTCGGCTACGGCGTGCGCGCCGTGGTGGGCATCAACGTGCCGCAGCCCGGCAAGAAGGCGCTGATCGACAAGCTGCGCCAGTCGCCCCAGGTGCTCGAATGCCACCATGTGAGCGGCAACGACTCGTATGTGATGCAGGTCGTGGCGCGCGACCTGCCCGATCTGGAGCGCTTTCTGGGCGACATCAACGGCTATGGTGAAACGCGCACGTCCATCGTGTTCTCCACGCCCATCCCGCTGCGTGGCCTGGCCCGCCCGGAGGCGGGCTGACTCACACGCTCAGAACGTGATCTTCACCGACGCTGCACTGCGCTGGGCGTCGCCATGGAACACCGCTTCATTGTTGTTTCCATCCGGGTCCCACACAAAGGCGGCGTAGTAGCCGGGGTGGTAAGAGCCTTTTCCAAGTCTTTTTGAAGTCGCACAAGTACCTTGCCGGGATGGGATGCAAGGCGCGGGGCGCGGCCGATAGCCCGTGCTATCGGCAAGCGCCGCAACGCCGCAGACCGCCCGGCAAGGCACTTGCCCGAAGGGTTGGAGTGAAATCGGGCGATTGGACGCCCCAGCTGCTTGCATGGGCACGAGCCCATGCGGCGCATCCGGAGCATCCACTCATCCCGATTGCACTCCAATGCGATCTCCAAAAAGACTTTGAACAGGCTCTTCGCTCGCCCGGCGCGCCGTTGTCGGTGCCGCCGTGGGCCAGCGCAGCTTGGTAGAACGCATCCACCATCGCCCGGTCCTGCGCCTGAAAGGCCAGGTGGTGGCGGCCGGTGAGATGGCCCTGCGCTGCAGGGCTGTCGGCCGACGACACAAACAGCTCGTCCGCCCAGAAGTAGCCCTCGTCCGCCCCGCCCATGGGCACCTGCAGGGCCTGCAGCACCGCCGTGTAGAAGGCCTGGCTGGCCGCCAGGTCGCGCACGACCAGTTGCACATGGTCAAACAGCCTGCCCCGGTGGATTTCTTGCGCTTCCATGCTGTGCTCCTTTCGTAGACCGTCGGTGCGTTGTGGCTTCAATCCAGCGCGTGCAGACCCACGCGGTTGCCATCCAGGTCGTGGATGTGCGCAAAGAAGCCCATGCCCGGCGGCAGCGCCTGGCGCGGCAGGGCCACGCGGCCGCCCTGGGCCACCGCGCGGTCCAGCGCGGCGTCCAGCGAGGGCGATGCGTCCAGGTACACCAGCGTGCCGCTGCCCGACACCTGGGGCGCCGTGGGGCCCATCATCAGCGCGCCGCCTGCACCATCGGCTTCGGGGTCGTAGGCAAACACGGCGCCTTCGCTCGGGCCCATGTTCTCGCGGCGCATGGGCTGGCCCAGCACGGCCTCGTAAAAGGCCTGGGCGCGGTCCAGCTGGGTGGTGGGGATCTCAAACCAGGCGATGGCGTTTTTCATGGGGGCTCCTTGTGTGTGAAAGAAAGAATGAAAGTAAGAAGCCCCGATGGTGAGCGGGGGCTGCTGACAGCGGAGTGTCAGCAGCCTGTCACCCCGCATCACATTGCCGGAGCGGGCGCAGACGCCGCCACCTGCGCCCGAAACGCACGCGGCGACAGCCCCGCATCGCGCGTGAAGGCGCGGGTGAAGTACGCCGGGTCGGCATAGCCCAGCGTGTAGGCAATGGTGGCCACGCCCAGATGCGTGTAGGCCAGGTTGCGCCGCGCCTCGCGCATCAGGCGCGCCTCAATCAGCCGCTGGGCCGACACGCCCGTGGCAGCACGCGCCACGCGGCTCAGGTGCGTGGGCGACACGGCCAGCGCCCGCGCGTAGTCGGCCACCTGCCAGTGCTCCAGAAAATGCGCCTCGATCAGCGCCTCCAGCCGCTGCACCAGGCTGGACTCTGGCGCGTGGGTGTCGTCCGGGCTGTGGTCTTCCATCGCGCGCGCCACCCAGCCCAGCAGCGTGGCGCTCAGGCCCCGCAGCACCAGCGCACGCGCCTTGGCACGGCCCGAGAACTCCTGCCAGACCTGGCCCATGGCCTGGTGCAGCTGTGGCGGCGCAGGCGCCACGGCGGGTCGCGCCAGGTCGCGGCGCACATCGCCCACGCGCACAAAAATCTCGTCCATCAATTCATCCGCCAGCGTGGCCACCCAGCCCTGCGTGTGCTGCGTGAAGCGGAATGCGTGCACATGCCCCTGCGGCACGTTGATGAGCGCGCCTGCAAACAGCGCAATCCGCTCGCCATCCAGGTGCGCCACGCCCCCGCCCGAGGTGATCAGCAGCACCTGGTGCAGCCGCGTGTGCCGGTGCGGTGCCAGCTCCCAGTCGTGCAGCGCCGATCGCTCGGCAATCGTCTCGCAGTGCAGCACATCGGGCAGGTGCTGCGACTCGCCGAACAGGCTGTACGAGTGGATGGTTCCGATGTTCGAAAAGTGCATGTTCTGGCTCCATCCGTCCATTCAACGCGGCGACTGTGCCACGTATCTTTGGGTGGTCGTTTTGACCCATGTCATCAACCCAACAGAGCGGCTCACACAACTCAGCGAAGCGGCCCTGGCCAGGCGTCCCGCCGCAGACAGTACAAGCAGTACGGCAAGGCGGGACAACAACGCCAGGGGAGTTTTGTGAGCCGCTCGCCACAAAGGAGACACCATGAAAACCCAGGTTTGCATCATCGGCGGAGGCCCCTCGGGCCTCATGCTCTCGCAGCTCTTGCACCTCAAGGGCATCGACACCATCGTGCTGGAGCGCCAAAGCCGCGAATACGTGCTGGGCCGCATCCGCGCCGGCGTGCTGGAGCATGGCTTTGCCGCACTCATGCGCGAGGCCCAGTGCGGCGAGCGCATGGACAAGGAAGGCGAGATCCACGACGGCTTCATCATTGCCCACGACGGCCAAATGGACCGGGTCGATTTGCACAAGTACAGCGGCGGCAGCTCCGTAGTGGTCTACGGCCAGACCGAACTGACACGCGACCTGTACGAAGCGCGCGACCGCATGAAGGGCGTCGTCATTCACAACGCCGAAGACGTGCAGCCGCACGACCTGAAAAGCGCCAACCCGTATGTGACCTACCGCAGTGGCGACGAGGTGGTGCGCATCGACTGCGACTTCGTCATCGGCGCCGACGGCTTCCACGGCGTGAGCCGCAAGTCCATCCCGCGCGACGTGCTCAAGGAGTATGAAAAGGTCTACCCCTTCGGCTGGCTGGGCGTGCTCTCGCGCACCAAGCCCGTCTCGCCCGAGCTGATCTACGCCAAGCACGAACGCGGCTTTGCGCTGTGCTCGCTGCGCTCGCAGGTGCTGAGCCGCTACTACATCCAGGTGCCGCTGACGGACACCGTGGAAGACTGGTCCGACGAAGCCTTCTGGGCTGAACTCAAGCGCCGCCTGCCTGTCGAAGTGGCCGACAAGCTGATTACGGGCGCATCTATCGAAAAGTCCATCGCCCCCCTGCGCTCATTTGTGGCCGAGCCCATGCGCTACGGCAACCTGTTCCTGGCGGGCGACGCCGCCCACATCGTGCCGCCCACCGGCGCACGGGGCCTGAACAGCGCGGCATCCGACATCTACTACCTGTACCACGCCATGGTCGCGCACTACAAGGATGGCGACAGCACCGGCCTCGACAAGTACTCCGAAAAGGCCCTGGCCCGCGTGTGGAAGGCCCAGCGCTTCTCTTGGTGGATGACGACCATGCTGCACACCTTCCCGGATTCGATTGCCTACGACCAGAAGCTTCAGGACACGGACCTGGCGTACCTGTTCTCGTCCGAGAAGGCGCTGGGGTCGTTGGCGGAGAACTATGTGGGGTTGCCGTTCTAGTCACCCAGCAATAGCACTGACACCCAATCAAAGGCCTGCATGGGGTTCTCTCATGCAGGCTTCTTCTTTTGTGTGTGCCCGGTAGGCGTTGCGTGCAACCGGCGCTCCGTCTGCTCACGCGGCGCGCCCTACGGCCTGCGCACTGCGGCCCCCTTGCGCGACCCAATGACAAAGCCGCTTTCCATGCAACCGCCCTGCACAGCAATCTCCATCTGCTACGCAAAATTTAGGCGGAACTGATGCTTACGCCCGCATACCAGGCCCGATAGCATCACACCAAGTTTTCAGATCATGTGCCCCGTGCTGTCGATGTGTGATTCGACGATGGCTTGAACACGATGAAGCTGCTGACGCAGCGTTTTGAGGCAGTGCACTTGACGTTAGTGGGTGCCCATCAACAACCAGGAAAGCCATCAACAATGGATTGGGTCCCCATAGTCTTTATCACCTTCAAGGTGCTCGTGTTTGGCACCTGCATGTTCTACGCCATCAAGTGGCACCACGACCAAGGGAAGAAGGCGAAAGAAGAGGCCAACCGATCGCAGGCGCCGGCTGAACGCAAGCCGGGCGTGGCGGAGTAGCTTCCCTCAGGAAACATCGCGGTGGGTGTCATCACTGGGGTTCAGCATGCGGACTACAAAATCGCGGAACACCCGCATCACAGGCTGCTCGGTGCGTCCGGCCAGCGTAACCACACCGAGCACGGCGCCCTGATCCAGGTGGGGGACTACCGACAGTTGCACCAGGTCACCCCTCGACATCTCCTGGCGCGCCGCTGCCAGAATGCCCAGGTAAATCGCGTCCGATTGCTGCACGGTTTGCAGCAGGCTGGAAATCTCTTCACACTGCAACGTGGTCATCTCGGCGGGGTCGGCTCTGGGGCCATAGCGGGCTACAAGGATCCGCGCTATCTCCTCTGACAAGGGGATCGAGGCCACGGGGTAAGACAGCAGGGCTTCGAAGGGCACGCCGTTGGGGTACTGCGCCAGCAAGGGATGTCCGGCACGGCAAACCATGCCAGCAGGCATGTCAAAGGTCGGCCCAATGCTCAGGTCCGCAGCAGGCACGATGCGGCGTATATCCACGACGAGGGCATCAAGCGAGCGATCGCGCAGCTGCCGCAATTGCACCTCTGTCGGGCCGCGCGTCACCGACACTTTCACTCCGGGGTGATGCGTCGCCATGTACACGAGCCACGGCGTCATCAGCAAGGCACCCGGGCCGGACCCCAATCCGAGCCGCAGGCTCCCCAGTCCGCCTTGTTGAAGCAGGGCGGCGCCCCGTTTCAATTCGGCGGCCTCTTTGACGATGCCCCGCGCCCGCTCCAGCACTGACTGGCCCAGCGGGGTCAGTTCATTGCGTTTTCCGATGCGATCCAGCAGCGGCCCGCCCAGTTCTTCTTCGAGGGACTGGATGCTGCGGCTGAGAGCGGATTGGGTGATGTGCAGTTTCTCGGCCGCACGGCTGAAAGAGCCCATATCGGACAGCGCCAGAAAGTGTTCCAGATGCCTGAGGTTCACCTATTCATTTTACGAATGCAAATTGAGAAAAGAAGTCATTGGACGCAACAAAAATCGTTTTTTACGATGCAGCTGGCACTTGAATCCACAACACCAATTTCATGGAGATTCGGATGAACTTCAAAACCTTTGTGGGCGCACTGATCATGGCCGCCAGCGCCATGGGCACAGCCTGGGCGCAGAGCTGGCCCAGCAAACCCATCAGTCTCATCGTGCCTTACCCGGCCGGCGGACCCTCTGACTTTTTTGCCCGCAAGTTGCAGCCCGAGGCATCCGCCCGGCTGGGGCAGACCATGGTCATCGAAAACGTCGGTGGCGCTGGCGGCTCCATTGGCCTGGCCCGGGTGGTCAACGCGCCCGCCGACGGCTACATGCTGGCCCTGGGCAGTCCGATGGAACTGGTCCTGGCGCCCATGGCCATTCAGGGCGTGAAATACAAGGCCGAGGACTTCACGCTGGTGGCCCAGTTCGCCAACACGACCACCATACTGGCGGTGCGCAATTCACTCAACGTGAAGAACCTGGACGAACTGCTGGCTCTGGCGCGCAAGAAAAGCGGCAACCCGTTGAGCTACGGCAGCGTGGGCCCTGGTTCGCTGTACCACCTCATCGGCGAGAGGTTTTCGCAGCTGACCAAAGTCGAGATGCTGCATGTGCCCTACAAGGGCATTGCGCCCCTGCTCACGGACCTGATGGGTGGCCAGATCGACATGGCTTTCCTGCCCATGGCGGGCTCGATTCCGCAAACCATCATGGACGGGAAAATCCAGGGCCTGGCCGTGACTGCCAAAGCGCCGCACCCGTTGTTCAAACAGTTCCCGGCCATGGCGACCATGAAAGGGCTGGAATCCATGGAATTCAACATCTGGAGCGGTGTGCAGGTACACAAGAGCACCCCTGAGAATGTGATCAACACGCTGAACAAGGCCTTCTATGCGGCGGCGGAAATTCCGGAAACCCGCAAGGCTTTCGAAGCCAGTGGCAATGTCGTGATCAGTGCGCGCAGCCCCGCAGAGCTGGCAAAAATCTACCACGCCGAGATTGAACTCTATCGCGGCATCGCACGCAGCATCAACCTGCAGCCGCAGTGATGACAGAGAGGCCCTTCATGAACGCCCCACGCGAAGCTTTTGCGCACCACATCATCGAGGCCCTACAGGCGCAGGCCGCCGAGTTCATTGCGGTGCGCCGCGATATTCACAAGCATCCCGAGATGGGCTACCAGGAGTACCGCACGAGCGACCTCGTGGGCGAGCAGCTCGAAAAATGGGGCTACCAGGTCACCCGGGGCCTGGGTGGCACCGGCGTGGTCGGGCAGCTGCGGCGAGGCAATGGCAGCAAAACCCTGGGCTTGCGCGCCGACATGGACGCGTTGCCCATCGAGGAAAACACGGGCCTGCCGTACGCCAGCTGCAACGTGGGCATCATGCACGCCTGCGGGCATGACGGTCACACCGCCATGCTGCTGGCCGCAGCGAAGCACATTGCACAGAACGTAGAGTTTTCGGGCACGCTCAACCTGATCTTCCAGCCTGCCGAAGAGAGTCTGGGCGGTGCCAGGAAGATGATGGAGGACGGCCTTTTCACCCGGTTTCCGTGCGATGCGGTGTTTGCCATCCACAACATGCCGGGCCACCCGCAGGGCCATCTGGTGCTGCGCGACGGCCCGACCATGGCGTCGTCCGACTACGTCACCATCACGCTGGACGGCAAGGGCGGCCACGGTGCCATGCCGCATCTGGCGGCCGACCCTGTGGTGGCCGGCTCGGCCATCGTGCTGGGTCTGCAAGCTATCGTGGCGCGCAATGTGGACCCGCAAGAGACGGCAGTCATCACGGTGGGTGCATTCAACGCGGGCGTGGCCAACAACGTCATCCCCCAAAAAGCCACGCTCAGCCTGAGCGTGCGCTCACTGAATCCGCAAGTGCGCGAACTGCTCGAAAAGCGCATCACCGAACTCGCCCAGGCCCAGGCCCAGAGCTATGGGGTGCGGGCGCAGGTCGAATACAAGCGCGGGTATCCGGTGCTGGTCAACCATCTGTGCGAAACCGACTTTGCGCGGGAGGTGGCTGAAGAGCTCGCAGGCGCTCATCGCGTAACCCGCCAGGGCAAGGCATTGACCGGCAGCGAAGACTTCGCCTTCTTCCTCGCAGAAGTGCCGGGCTGCTACTTGTTCATCGGCAATGGAGAAGGCGAGGGGAGTCACGGCGCCTGCATGGTGCACAACCCAGGCTATGACTTCAACGACGAGAATGTCGCGGTCGGTGCCGCCTACTGGTCTTTGCTGGTCCAGCGTTTCCTGCAGCCGTGATGTTGAAGCGTGCCACCTTGGGACGCAGGCGCAGCGGCTCCATGCTTCCCGCTGTCGCCGGTTCCGGCGCGTAGCGGCGTGGGTGTGGGCATGGTCGGCTTCGCACCCATTTCTCTCGCATCTGTCACAGCGCCTTCACGCCAAACGTCTGGTGAGCAGGAGGTCGATACCGGCCTCCGCCCAACATTCAATGTGAAGGAACTGCTGTATGAATCGCGCTATTTGGTTCAACGTATCGCCCGAGGGGGCCAAGGCCATCGGGACGCTGCACCACTTTGTCACCCAAGGCACAGTTCTGCCCAGCTTGCTGACGCACCTGGTCTTTCTGCGCGTGTCGCAGATCAACGGGTGCGCGCACTGCATCGACATCCACACGCGCGACCTGCTGGCCGAAGGCATGTCGGTGGAGAAGGTGGTGCTGGTCCCTGTGTGGCATGAGGCGGCGTATTTGTTCTCTGCGCAGGAGCGCGCTGCGCTGGCCTGGGCCGAGGAGGTGACCCGCGTGAGCGAGACCCATGCCTCTGATGAGGCCTATGCGGCCGCGCTGGCCGTGTTTGGCGAGAAGGACCTGGTGGACCTAACGCTCACGATTGCCACCATGAACGCCATCAACCGCATGGGCGTCAGCTTTCGCATGAAGCCTCGCGCCAAGGCGTAAAAAGAAAAAGGGAAGCCCGGCTTGCGCCGGACTTCCCGCTTTTCAAGCGCTGATCACTTGCAGCTGAAACTGCTTGCGCTCTCCACATCCCCCGTGCCGTTGTAGCGGGCCACCTTGGGGTACACGCACAGTGGCCGGGTGCGGTTGGCGGACCAGCTGGCGGGCAGCTCGGCGTTGACCACATTGGCGCCCGCGCCGCGCACTTTCGCCGTCACGCTGTCGGGTGCCTTGCCTTGTTCCACCCAGGCGACCAGCGGGGCCAGCATGTCGAACTGGTCGGTGGCGGGGCCGCCGGAGCAGTGGTTCATGCCGGGCACCAGGAACAGGCGGGCAAAGGCGTCGGCCTTGCCGCTGTGGTTGGCCTGCAGGCGGTCCATCCAGTTGGCGGTGTCCATGGGTGAGAACACGCCGTCGGCCACGCCGTGGAAGACGATCATCTTGGCGCCCCGGTTCTTCAGGGCGCTCAGGTCAGCTTCGTTGGGCGGAGTCATGTACGACCAGGGCGACTCGGCGTATTGCGCCGTGGTGGCGAACATCTTGGGGTAGTCCGTCTCCATGCTGAAGTTCAGCGCGTACTGCATGCCGGGGATGGCGGTGAACGCTGCCACGGTGGATGGGGGCGAGGTGAAGATGAAGGCCACCGCACCGGCGTCACGCGTGGCGGGCGAGCCAAAGTGCCACGACGCAAAGTTGGCGCCCGCAACGCCGGGGTCGAACCAGGTGCCGGTGTACAGCGCTTCGCCCTTGCTGTTCTTGGGGCCTGCAAAGATGCTGGCCAGCACGCCCTTTTGCTCGCCGGTGATGCAGCTGCCGTCGCGTGCGCCGGTGCAGGTGGGCACGTCGGTCTGCAGGTTGAAGGCGGCCTGGCAGGCGGCCACGTCGTTGACCTGGCCGTCGGCCACGCCGTCCAGCGCGTCGCACTTGGCGACGATCTTGCTGCTGATGAGCTTGAACTCGGCCGGGCTCACGGCGGTGGTCAGGTCGGGCAGGCCGGTGGTGGCGTCCTTGGTGGACACCTTGGCGTATTGCTGGGCCTTCCACAGCTGCGTGGTGGCGGCCTTGGGCAGGTGAAAGCCGGGGTTGCCCGCCAGGATGCCGTCGTATTGGTCGGCATAGCGCGATGCGCCCACCATGGCGTGGCGGCCGCCGTTGGAGCAGCCGGCCAGGTACGAGCGGTCGGGCGCCTTGCCGTAGGCGCTCTTGATGAGGTTCTTGGCCATGGGGGTGAGGGTGCCCACGGCCTGGTAGCCGTAGTCCAGCCGGGCCTGCGGGTCCACGCCAAAGAAGGGCGTGGGTGCGCTGTGGCCTGCGTCAGAGCTGAGCACCGCAAAGCCCTGCACCAGGGCGGGCGCCACGGGGGCGCCGCCGCTCACCGAGCCCAGCGCGGTGACCACGCTGCCGTCCAGGCCGCCGTTGGCCTGGTGCAGAAAGCGGCCGTTCCACTCCACGGGCAGGCGCATTTCAAAGCCGATGGCGTAGGCGGCGCCGTCCACGGGGCCGGTGCGCTCTTTCATCTTGCCTTTGACGAGGCAGTGCGCGGGCGCCTGCGTGACCACGCCCTGCAGCGTGAGCGGGCCGGCGGGCACCTGCTCGGCCGAGGTGATGCGCGTGTCGGGCAGCGCGAGGCTGCTGGCCAGCGTGGCGCACGACTGCAGGGTGGCCGGTGTGGCCGCGGAGAGCTGGGGCAGGGCAGCATCGGACGAGCCGCCGCAGCCCATGAGCAAGGCAGCGGCTGCGGCCGAGAGCGCCAGGGGGTGGTGGGCACGCATCCGGTTTCTTCTCATCTTCAAGCGCATGGTGTTGTCTCCAGTGGTTTTTTTGAGGCGCAAGGAACCCCGCAACGTGGCCTCAACACGCTGTGGGTGGGAGATGGATGAAGCTTGTGTTTTGCTACTGAATCAGGAGCTGCTAGTGCATATGAATCATGCGCTTGCGGCCTCCTGGGGTCTGAATTCAAATGCCTGGGCAATGCGCTGGCGCAGGATGGTGGTGCGCAGATCGAACTCGGGCAGCACCCACTGGGCGAAGGCCTGGGCGGGTGGGGTCCAGCGGTCTGTAGCGGCGGTTGACTGCTCGGTGCGGTGGGGGCGGGCGGCGCCGATCTGGGCCCAGGCCCATTCCAGCAGCACCAGTGCCACGGCGCGCAGGTAGTCGTCGGCCACCCAGTAGGGCAGTTCGGGGTCGGACTGGGCGGCAATCGCCAGGGTTTGTGTGATCTCCACCAGGGCATGGCGGCGCGCGCTGGCGGCGGCGCTGGGGGCTGCGCCGGGCAGTGTGGTCAGCAGCGTTGCCAGGCCTTGGCCGCCATCGGCCAGCACCTTGCGCACCAGCAGGTCGATGGCCTGGATCTCGTTGGTGCCCTCGTAGATCATGGCCACGCGCGCGTCGCGCACGATCTGCTCGATGCCCCATTCACGCACATAGCCGTGGCCGCCGAACACCTGCAGGCAGGCACTCGCGCCGTGGAAGGCCTGGTCGGTGAGCGCGGCCTTGAGCACCGGCGTGACCAGCGCGCACCAGCGCTGCGCGGCGGCGCGTTCACCCGCGTCGGTGCTGTGCTTGGCCACATCGAGCTGCAGGGCCGTGTGGTAGGCCAGCACGCGGCCGCCGTCGATCCAGGCGCGCTGTGTGTGCAGGATGCGGCGGATGGCGGGGTGGTCTTGAATGAGGCTGGTGTCCTTGGCGCCGGGCGCGCGCATCTGGCGGCGCTCTGCGGCGTAGGCGCTGGCCTTTTGCCACGCGGCTTCCAGCAGGCCAATGCCTTGCAGGCCCACGTGCAGGCGGGCAGCGTTCATCATCACGAACATGGCGTTCAGGCCCTTGTTCGGCTCGCCCACCAGCCAGCCGGTGGCGTCGTCAAAGCGCATCACGCAGGTGGGGCTGCCGTGCAAGCCCATCTTTTCTTCGATGCGCTCGCAGACCACGGCGTTGTGGCTTCCATCCTGAAGAATCTTGGGCACCAGGAACAGCGACAGGCCCTTGGGCCCCGCAGGTGCATCGGGCAGGCGCGCCAGCACCAGGTGCACGATGTTGTCCGTCAGGTCGTGTTCGCCGCCAGAGATAAAAATCTTGCTGCCGTTCACCCGCGCGCTGCCGTCGGGCTGGGGCACACCGCGTGTGCGCACCATTCCCAGGTCGCTGCCCGCATGGGCTTCGGTCAGGCACATGGTGGCCAGCCATTCGCCGGTGGCGACCTTCTCCAGGTACTGCGCCTTCAGGGCATTGCTGGCGTGGTGCTTGATGCATTCGTACGCGCCGTGCAGCAGGCCGGGCGCCATGGTCCAGCCGTGGTTGGCACCGGCCAGCCATTCAAACAGCACACACTCCAGCACCGCAGGCAGGCCCTGGCCGCCATCGTCGGGCGCGCAAGACAGCGACGGCCAGCCCGCCTGCCAGAAGGCCTGGTACGCATCGCGAAAACCTGCGGGGGTGTGCACGCGTCCACCGTCAAAGCGGCAGCCTTCTTCGTCGCCGCTGCGCTGCAGCGGGGCGATGGCGCTGTCCACAAACTTGGCCGCCTCGTCGAGCACCTGGGCCGCCAGGTCGCCGTCGGTATCCGCAAACGGCGCCAGGCCCTGCCAGCGCGTGGGCGCCTTCAGCACGGTGGTCAGCAGGTGCTGGATGTCGGCAAGGGTCTGGCGGGCTTGCATGGTTTGCTCTCTTATTAGTAGCTGTTTGCGCTTGATGGTTGGGCGCTAGCGGCTGTTTCTTCTATTTTTTGCCATGCGGCGGCCCGGACTGGGGTGCCAGTCCGGACCTGCGGCGCAGGGGAAATCAGGACTCTGCGGTAAAGCCGATCTTCTTGATCAGCGGGCCCCAGCTGTCGTACTCGGCCTTTTGCCAGCGGGCCTGTTCTTCAGGGGTGGAGCCATGGGGCATCAGGCCCACGATGGCCAGGCTGTCGATGACCGACTTTTCCTTCAGCGCAGCGTTGATGGCGGCGTTGGCAGCGGCAATCACCGGCTTGGGCGTGGCGGCCGGGGCGTAGAAGCCAAACCATTCTTCGGTGGTCAGCTCAGGGAAGCCCTGTTCGGCAAACGTGGGCACATCCGGCACGTAGATGGAGCGCTTGGGGCCCGAGGTGGCCAGGATGCGCAGCTTGCCGGCCTTGTAATTGGCGATGAAGTCACCGTGCGGCGTGACCATGGCAGCCACCTGGCCGCCCACCACGTCCGTCACGCCAGGGATGGAGCCACGGTAGGGCACATGGCGCAGGTCCACACCGCTGTTGATGCCCAGCAGCGCACCCAGGAAGTGGGGCGTGGAGCCCGCGCCGGGCGAGCCGTAGCTGGCGTCCTTGGGGTTGGCCTTGGCCCAGGCCAGGAAGTCCTTCACGTTCTTCACGCTGGCGGGCACCATGGGGCCCACGGCCAGGCCGTGGTGCATGATGGCTGCGATCGACACGGGCGCGAAGTCCTTGTCGGTGTAGTTCATCTTGCTGTAGATGTGCGGGTAGTTGGCCAGGGCCGACACCTGTGCCACGGCCAGCACCGAGCCGTCTGCGGGCGCAGCTTTGAGCGTCTCCAGCGCAATGCGGCCGCCCGCGCCGGGCTTGTTTTCCACCACGCCAGGGTTCTTGCTGAACGCGCTGCCAGCCCACTTCTCGGCCACGCGGCGCGCCACGGTGTCGCCCGAGCTGCCGGCGGGGAAGCCGAAGTACACCTTCACCTGGTCCACCTGGGCATGGGCGGCAAAGGGGTGGAAGGCGCCCAG
This sequence comes from Acidovorax delafieldii, assembly GCF_007993815.1. Lineage (GTDB taxonomy): Bacteria > Pseudomonadota > Gammaproteobacteria > Burkholderiales > Burkholderiaceae_C > Acidovorax > Acidovorax delafieldii. Next base: position 825,373 of record NZ_VJWE01000011.1, on the reverse strand, counting down.
CGCGGCGCTGGCGCCAAGGGCCTGAACGAATTGACGGCGGGTGGTGGTCATGCTGATGTCTCCTGGTGTGTGTCTGACGGAAATCTCGGGGGTCAAGCTGGAGCGCTTTCGCGCCCTCTTGTTATTTACTGATGTGTGGCGCTGATCGTTTACCGGGGCGCCATGCGCAGGGCGCCATCCAGGCGAATGACTTCGCCGTTCAGGTGGCCGTTGGTCACGATATGGCAAGCCAGCTCGGCAAACTCTTCGGGTTTGCCCAGGCGTGGCGGGAAGGGGATGCTGGCCGCCAGCGACTGTTGCACGGCTTCGGGCAGCTCCTTCATCAGCGGCGTGGCAAACAGGCCGGGCGCCACGGTGCACACGCGGATGGCGTGCTGCGCCAGGTCGCGCGCCATGGGCAGTGTCATGCCGGCCAGACCTGCCTTGGAGGCGCTGTAGGCCTGCTGGCCCACCTGGCCATCAAAGGCGGCGACGGATGCGGTGAACATCATCACACCGCGCTCGCCGTTGTCCAGCACGGGCAGCTTGCTGCAGGCGGCGGCAAACAGGCGGCTCACGTTGTAGCTGCCGATGAGGTTGATGTTGATCACGCGCACGAAGTCTTCCAGCGGCGCGGCGCTGCCGTCGCGTTGCACCACGCGCTTGGCGCTGCCAATGCCGGCCACGTTCATGAGGATGCGGGCGGGGCCGTGGGCGGCGGCAGCCTTCTCCAGCGCGGCGGTCACGCTGGCGGCGTCGGTGATGTCGCAGGGGCAGGCAACGCCGCCAATGTCGGCGGCGACCTTTTCGGCCAGCTCGGCATTGCGGTCGAGCACGGCCACCTTGGCGCCCAGGCGGGCCAGTTCGCGTGCGGTGGCCTCGCCGAGGCCCGATGCGCCGCCGGTCACGAGGGCGGCTTGTCCTTGAATCTGCATGGTGGGTCTGTCCTGTTCGGGGTGGGGTTCAGGCGCCGGGCTTCAGGATGCCCGGTGCCGTGTCGTCGTGCAAGGCCGTGACGAGCGCATCGCGGTGCTTGAGCACGGCACGCTGGTTGACGGAGCCCTTGTCGGTGATTTCGCCCTTGTCGATGGAGGGCGGCTCTGCCATCAGCAGCGCACGGGCCACGCGGCTGGCGCTGCCGGTGGCTTCGCGGGCCAGCCCGTCCAGCACCGCCTCGATGCGCTGGCGCACGGCGGGGTGGGCCACCACGTCGGCCCAGGGGGCGTCCGGGCCCAGGCCCGCCACTTCGCGGCAGGCGGGGGAGGGGAACAGCAGGGCGCCGACTTCTTTCATGTTCAGGCCGGTGAGCACCACGTCCTGGATGTAGGGCGCGCCCGCCACGATGATCTTGGCGCGCATGGGGCCCACGCTCACGAAGGTGCCGGTGGAGAGCTTGAAGTCTTCGGCAATGCGGCCGTCAAACGCCAGGCCCCGGTGGATGTTGTTCTCGTCGATCCACTTCACGGCGTCGCCGGTGCACAGGTAGCCTTCGTCGTCAAACGCGTCGCGCGTGGCGGCGTCGGAGCGCCAGTAGCCGGGCGTGACGTTGGGGCCGCGGTAGCGCACCTCGGTCTTGCCGTCCACCTCCACCAGTTTGAGCACCATGCCGGGCACGGGCGCGCCGATGTGGCCGGAGCGCACGTCGGGGCTGTTGCAGAACATGGCCGAGGGGGCGGATTCCGTCATCCCCAGGCCCGTGCACATCACGATGCGCTCGCCAATGGCGGCTTCCTGCGTGGCGTGCAGGCTGTCCCACACGGGCTGGGCCAGGCCGGCGCCCGAGTAGAAGAACAGGCGCACGCGCGACAGCAGGTTGGCGCGCAGTTGCGCGTCGGTCTTCATGGCCTCGGCAATCATTTCAAAGCCGGTGGGCACGTTGAAGTACACCGTGGGTGCGATCTCGCGCAGGTTGCGCAGGGTCTCGCCAATCAGTGCGGCCGTCGGCTTGCCGTCGTCGATGTACAGCGTGCCGCCATGCATCATCGTGAGGCCGAAGTTGTGGTTGCTGCCGAAGGTGTGGTTCCACGGCAGCCAGTCCACCAGCACGGGCGGGGCCTCGGCCAGCACCGGCAGCGACAGCGAGATCTGCTGCAGGTTGGCGCACCACATGCGCTGGGTGTTGATGACCGGCTTGGGCATCTTGGTGGAGCCGCTGGTGAACAGGAACTTCACGATGGTGCCGGGGCCGGTGGAGTGCATGGCCGCGTCCACCGCCGGGGTGGCGGTGGTGTGGCGCAGGCTCTGGAAGGTGCCCGCCTTGCGGCCCTCCAGCGCGCCCTGGGCCAGGATCACTTCGACATCGGCCGCCACGGTGGCTGCGATGGCCTTGCCGTAGCGTGCGCCGTCGGCGGCAAACACCAAGCCGGGGGTGAGGGTGTCGATGACGTGGCGCAGCTTGTCGTAGTCCTGGCTCACGGTGGCGTAGGCGGGCGACACGGGGCAGTAGGGCACACCGGCGTAGATGCAGCCCAGTGCCAGCAGGGCGTGCTCGACAGTGTTCTCGCTCAGCACCACCACCGGGCGCTCTGCGTTCAGGCCCCGATCCAGCAGGGCCTGGCCGATGCTGCGCGCGGCATCCAGCGCCTGGGCGTAGCTCACATGCTGCCAGTCACCCGTCTTGCCACCGGGCAGCTGCTCGCGGCGTGCCAGAAAGCTGTGGTCGGGCGTGGTCTCCGCCCAGTGCACCAGGTAGTCCGTCACGCGGCGGGCAAAGGCGCCCAGGGGCAGGTCCGCCTGCAGGTAACGCACGCCCGGTGCACCGTCACGCAGGCTGACGCGGGTCACGCCGAAGGTCACGGGGCGGTAGCGGGCCGGGGCGAGGGGGGTGGAGAGGTCGCTCATAGGGGGTTCCAGCAGGGGCAAGGGGTGACTGGGGGCGGGCTCAGTCCTTGCGGACCTTGGCGGCGCGGCCTTCCAGGAAGTCGGCGAGGCGGGACTTGGCTTCAGGGGCGCTCTGGGCGATGGCGGCCATCATGGCTTCGGTGAAGAAGCCCTGGTCGGCGGGCTGCTCGGCAATGCGGGGCAGGGCGTGCATCAGCGCGTAGTTGGTCAGCGGCGCGTTCTGCGCCACGCGCACGGCCAGTTCGAAGGCCTTGTCAAAGGCCTGGCCTTCGGGCACGAGGTACTGGGCAAAGCCGACCTTCTCGCCGTCCTGCGCGTTGTAGACGCGGCCGGTGAGCATCATGTCCGTCATGCGTGCGGCGCCGATGAGCTTGGGGATGCGCACCGCGCCGCCGCCGCCCACGAAGATGCCGCGCGAGCCTTCGGGCAGCGCGTAGAAGGTGGACTCGTCGGCCACGCGGATGTGGCAGGCGCTGGCCAGCTCCAGCCCGCCGCCCACCACGGCGCCATGCAGCGCAGCGATGACCGGCACGGGGCCGTACTGCACACGCTCCAGCGCGGCGTGCCACATGCGCGAGTGGTGCAGGCCCTGGCCGGCGTCGCGCTCTTTGAGCTCCGACAGGTCCAGGCCGGCGCAGAAATGGGGGCCGTCGCCATCGATGACGGCCGCGCGCACGGTGCTGGGCATTTTCTCGAACAGGTCGCGCAGCGCGAGGATCAGGCCGTCGTTCAGCGCGTTGCGCTTGGCCGCGCGGGTCAGGCGGATCACGGCCACTTCCTGGTGGTCGCCGCGCAGCTCGAAATGGATGTCTGGATGGGTCATAGAGGCTTTCGTGTTGGTTGAATTGTGGTTATAGTTCATAACCAATTCAAGCAAGCCAAGCCCGTTTTTTATTGGTGTTTACCCTTGATCTGCGTCACGCGCCGTGGCGCATGCTGGGGGTTTGACGCTGCACCGGCGGGCGCCAACCCAGGAGACACGCATGGACCACGCCAATCTGATCGCCATCGACATCCACACCCACGCCGAGGTGAGCTGCTGGAACCCGTTTGACAACTACGGCGAGGAGTACGACCGCGCCGCCGACAAATACTTCAAGAACGGCCGCCGCCCCACCATTGCCGAGACGGTGGCCTACTACCGCGAGCAGAAGATTGGCCTGGTGATGTTCACCGTGGACGCCGAGTCCAAGATGGGCCGCCGCCGCATCCCCAACGAAGAGATCGCCGAGGCCGCCAAGGCCAATAGCGACATGATGACGGCCTTCGCCAGCATCGACCCCCACAAGGGCAAGATGGGCGCGCGCGAGGCCCGCCGCCTGATCGAGGAGTTCGGCATCAAGGGTTTCAAGTTCCATCCCACGGTGCAGGCCTACCACCCCTACGACAAGATGGCCTGGCCTATCTATGAGGTGATCGCCGAGTACGGCATGCCCGCCATCTTTCACACCGGTCACAGCGGCATCGGCAGCGGCATGCGCTGCGGCGGCGGCCTGCGGCTGGAGTACAGCAACCCCATGCACCTGGACGACGTGGCGATTGACTTCCCCGACATGCAGATCGTGATGGCCCACCCCAGCTTTCCGTGGCAGGACGAGGCGCTGTCGGTCGCCACGCACAAGCCCAATGTCTGGATCGACCTGTCGGGCTGGAGCCCCAAGTATTTTCCGAAGCAGCTGGTGCAGTACGCCAACACGCTGTTGAAGGACCGCGTGCTGTTCGGCAGCGACTACCCGCTGATCACCCCCGAGCGCTGGATGAAGGACTTCCAGGAAGCTGGATTTAAGCCCGAGGTGATGCCCGGCATCCTGAAGGGCAATGCGGTGCGCTTGCTGGGGCTGGACAAGGGCCCGGCAGCGCCGGCCGCCTGATACGCATCCAGGCCTCTTGTGGCCGGCTGAGCGGCCGCTGGATCAGTCGTAGACTTTTTGCAGCAGCCGGATCAGCGTCTTGCGCTCGGCCGCCGTCAGGCGGTTGGTGGCGTCTTCTTCCAGTTGCGCGGCCGTCTGTTCGGCCTGCGCCGTCAGTTCCACCCCGGCGGGCGTCAGGTGCACGCCCATGGCGCGCCCATCGCTCGGGTGTGGGCGCCGCTCGATCAGGCCGCGCCGTTCCAGCGCCGCAATCAAGCCCACCATGTTGGGCGGCAGCACGCTGAGCGTGGCGCACAGCTGGCGCGAGGTGATGCCCGGGTTGTGCGCCACCAGCGACAGCACCGAGAAATCCACCACCTTCAGGTCGTACACGGCCATGCGTTCCATGAACACGGCAATGATGGACAGCGCCGCGCGCCGCGTGTTGTAGCCCACCAGCGTGCGCAAAAAGCCGGTGTCCACGGGCTCGTTGGCGGGGGCTGCGGTGTCTGTGGGGGCGGGGACCGACGGGGATTTCTTGGGGGAGCGGACGCTGGACATGGGGGGAGATTGTGCCGGGCGCCCGGGCCCCTGCGGCCGGTGCGCAGCGCCCGCTGGGTGTTGTGCACCCTCTTTTTGATCAAAATCAGCCGCAGGCGCTAGTGATACATGCGCCAGGTGCTATCAATTTGATATCTGCCTCGGTCAAGGTGCTGATGTGCCTCAAGGGCCGCCAGCGCTACTTACACCGGGCTGCGCAGTACGCGGCGGTATTGCACGGCCTCGGCGACATGGCTGACCTCGGTGGTGGGCGCGCCCGCCAGGTCGGCGATGGTGCGCGCCACCTTCAGCGCCCGGTGCGTGCTGCGTGCCGACCAGCCCAGGCGCGCGGCAGCGGTGTTGAGGAACTTGGCGGCCGCTTCGTCCAGGTGCAGGTGGGCGTCGATGGCCTGCCCCTGCAGCGCCTGGTTGGTGCTGCCCTGGCGCGCCAGCGCCTTGGCGCGGGCCTGCTCCACCCGGGCGCGGATGCTGGCGGTGGACTCGCCCGCAGCCGCCTGCACCAGCTGCTCGGCGGGCAGGGCGGGCACCTCCACATGCAGGTCGATGCGGTCCAGCAGCGGGCCGCTGAGCTTGGCCTGGTAGCGGTGCACCTGGTCGGGCGTGCAGCGGCAGGCGCGCTGCGTGGAGCCCAGAAAGCCGCAGGGGCACGGATTCATCGCCGCGATCATCTGGAACCGGGCCGGAAACTCCGCGCGTTGCGCTGCCCGGGCGATGGTGATGTGGCCAGTCTCCAGCGGCTCGCGCAGAGCCTCCAGCGCAGCGCGGGGGAATTCCGGGAGTTCATCGAGGAAGAGCACGCCCTGGTGGGCCAGCGAGATCTCGCCCGGCCGGGGTGGCGAGCCACCGCCCACCAGCGCCACCGCGCTGGCCGTGTGATGGGGCTGGCCGGTCGGGCGCACGCCGAAAGCCTCGGGCCGAAAGCGCCCTGCCAGGCTGGCAATGGCAGCGCTCTCCAGCGCTTCGTCCACCGTCATTGCGGGCAGCAGCCCGGCAAAACGCTGCGCCAGCATCGACTTGCCCGAGCCAGGTGGCCCGGCCATCAGCAGGCTGTGGCCGCCAGCCGCTGCAATCTCCAGCGCGCGCTTGGCGCCCGCCTGGCCCTTCACGTCGGCCATGTCGGGCCCGGTGGTGCTGGCGGTGAGCGCGGTGGCCTGCAGGCGGGTCCAGCCGTCGTTGGCCACATCGGCATCGCCACCGGCCGTGCTGCCGGGTGGCAGGAACGCCCGCACCACATCGAGCAGGTGCCGCGCACGCACCACGCGCGCGGCGGGCACCAGGGCGGCCTCTTCGGCGCTGCCGGGCGGCAGCACCAGCTGTGCGTCAATCTGCTGGGTCTGCAGGGCCAGGCTGGTGGCCAGCGCGCCGCGCACGGGGCGCAGCTCGCCGGACAGCGACAGCTCGCCTGCAAACTCGTAGCCTGCCAGTCGGCTGGCGTCCACCTGACCGCTGGCGGCGAGGATGCCCAGCGCAATCGGCAGATCGAAGCGGCCCGAATCCTTGGGCAGGTCGGCGGGGGCCAGGTTGACGGTGATGCGCTTGTTCGACGGGAACTCCAGGCCCGCGTTCTGCAGCGCGGAGCGCACGCGCTCGCGGGCTTCTTTCACCTCCACCTCGGCCAGCCCGACCAGCGTGAAGCTGGGCAAACCGTTGGCCAGATGCACTTCGACGGTGACTGCAGGCGCCTGCAGCCCCAGAAGGGCGCGGCTTTGCACCAAAGCAAGACTCATGAAGCGATTTCTCCCCAGATGGGTGCGTTTTGTGGTTTTTTAGCGCGGCCCGTTGGGTGTCTGCACCAGTTGGGTGCAACATGCCGGACGCGGTCACCGCCACTGTACTGGGGATTGTTGTAACGCAACGCAACCGTGCAGCGCGCCGTGCACCTTGGTGTGGCACGGTCCGTGCTTAAAGCGCTTGTCCCTACTTTGTCCAACCGGAGGAAACATGACCCGCGCCATCATCAAGACCCTGGGCGTTGCCCTTGTTGCAACCCTTCCCATGCTGGCCAGCGCCCAGCTCACCGCCAACGTCAGCCTGACCACGAACTACAAGTTCCGTGGCCAGGACCAGGACACGTCCAAGGTCAAGGCCGTCAAGCCCGCACTGCAAGGCGGCTTTGACTACACCTTCGGCGAAACCGGCTTCTACGTGGGCAACTGGAACTCCAGCGTCAACTGGCTGTCCGGCAACTCGCTCGAATCCGACATCTACGGCGGCTACAAGTTCAAGGCCGGTGACGTGGACCTGGACGTGGGCCTGCTGACCTACATCTACCCCGGCAACAGCGCGGGCAACACCACCGAAGTCTATGGCGCTGCCACCTTCGGCCCCGTGACGGCCAAGTACTCGCACACCCTGTCCAAGGATTACTTTGCCTACGCAGGTCCTGGCATGAAGGGCCGCAACACCGGCTACCTGAACCTGGCGTTTGCCCAGGAAGTGGCCCCCAGCACCACGCTGAAGGCGTCGGTCGGCTTCACCCGCTTTGGTGGTGACATCACGGCCCCCAACTTCATGGACTACAGCCTGGGCGGTTCGTACGACTTCGGCGGCGGCGTGTCCCTCGGCGCTGCCGTGGTTGGCGCCACCAAGAAGGCCTTCTACGGCCCGGTCAACAAGTCGCGCGTGATCGTCACGCTCACCAAAACCCTGTAAGTCTCAATGGGCGCCGGTGGCGCCCATTCCGGAGGAACTGAAAATGAAAATGGTGACAGCCATCATCAAGCCCTTCAAGCTCGACGAAGTGCGCGAAGCGCTCTCCGACATCGGCGTGCAAGGCATCACGGTGACCGAAGTCAAGGGCTTTGGCCGCCAAAAGGGCCACACCGAGCTGTACCGCGGTGCAGAGTACGTGGTGGACTTTCTTCCCAAGGTCAAGATCGAGGCCGCCGTGGCCGACGACCTGGTGGACCGCGTGATCGAGTCCATCGAGACCGCAGCGCGCACCGGCAAGATCGGTGACGGCAAGATTTTCGTGACCCACCTGGAGCAGGTGGTGCGCATCCGCACTGGCGAAACCGGCAAGGAAGCCCTGTAAGGGCGAGGCCGCATCCCATCCAAGAAGAGAAACGCCATGAAAAAACTGCTTGCTTCCTTCATTCTGGGGCTGAGTCTGCTATCCGGCGGATCGGCTGTCCTCGCCCAGGCGCCCGCCACGGCAGAGGCCTCGGCACCCGCTGCGGCTGCACCAGCGGCTGAAGCCCCTGCTGCCTCTGCCGCAGCGGCTGCACCGGCTGCTGCTGCCGCCGCTGCGCCTGCAGCGCCCGCCGCAGAAGCGCCTGCTCCTGTCCCCAACAAGGGTGACACCGCGTGGATGATGACTTCCACCATCCTCGTGATCCTGATGGTCTTGCCTGGCCTGGCGCTGTTCTACGGCGGCCTGGTGCGCAGCAAGAACATGCTGTCGGTGCTGATGCAGGTGATGGTCACGTTCTCGCTGATCGTGGTGCTGTGGTTCATCTACGGCTACAGCCTGGCCTTCACCGAAGGCGGTGCCTTCATCGGTGGTTTCGACCGGCTGTTCATGAAGGGCATCTGGGACAACGCCGCAGGCACGTTTGCCAACGCTGCCACGTTCAGCAAGGGTGTCGTGATTCCGGAAGTGGTGTTTGCCGCCTTCCAGGCCACGTTCGCCGGCATCACCTGCGCCCTGATCGTCGGTGCGTTCGCAGAGCGCATCAAGTTCAGCGCCGTCATGCTGTTCATGGTCCTGTGGTTCACGTTCAGCTACCTGCCGATCGCCCACATGGTGTGGTTCTGGATGGGTCCTGATGCCTACGCCTCCAAGGAAGTGGCCGACGCCATGACCAGCAAGGCCGGCCAGATCTGGCAGTGGGGTGCTCTGGACTTCGCTGGCGGTACCGTGGTGCACATCAACGCCGCTGTGGCGGGCCTGGTGGGTGCGTTCATGGTGGGCAAGCGCATTGGTTACGGCAAGGAAGCCATGGCGCCTCACAGCCTGACGCTGACCATGGTCGGTGCCTCGCTGCTGTGGGTGGGCTGGTTCGGCTTCAACGCCGGCTCTGCCCTGGAAGCCAACGGTTTTGCAGCCCTGGCCTTCATCAACACGCTGGTGGCTACCGCTGCTGCCGTGCTGGCATGGTGCATGGGTGAAGCGCTGATGCGCGGCAAGGCTTCGATGCTGGGTGCAGCGTCGGGTGCTGTGGCGGGCCTGGTGGCCATTACGCCGGCTGCCGGCAACGTCGGTATCGGCGGTGCGCTGGTCATCGGTCTGGTGGGTGGTTTTGCCTGCCTGTGGGGTGTCAACGGCCTCAAGAAGCTGCTGGGTGCAGACGACTCGCTCGATGTGTTCGGCGTGCACGGCATCGGCGGTATCGTGGGTGCGCTGCTGACCGGCGTGTTCAACTCCCCCAGCCTGGGTGGCCCCGGCTTCGTGGCGGACTGGGTGACGGCGACCGGTGTGACGGCTGCTGACTACTCCATCGCTGCCCAGGTGTGGACACAGGCCAAGGCCGTGCTGCTGACCATCGTGTGGTCAGGCGTGGTGTCCTTCGTGGCCTACAAGGTGGTTGACCTGACGGTGGGCCTGCGTGTCTCGGAAGAAGACGAACGCGAAGGTCTGGACATCACCTCGCACGGCGAAACGGCGTACAACCGCTGATCGCTCTGCGCCCTACGCGCCGCGGTGTCTGGTGGCACCGTGACGTCGCAATAAGAACAAGCGAGTTACTCCTCTGGTTACTTCAGCCCGCCGACCACCGGCGGGCTTTTTTCGTACCGGTGGGTGACGCGTGTGGGACTGGCGCGCCAGGGGGCCAAAGGCCCCATGGCATCCGCCAGTCCTTTGCACGTCCGCTGTTCAAAAAATTCACGCCCCCTGCATGCCGTGCGGCGGACCGCTGCCGCTACGATGCACGGATGGACTTTTCCCTCGCCCCGATCACTGAGCGCGTGCGCGCTGCCGCCGCCGACCAGACCCCGTTGCGCATCCGTGGCGGGGGCACCAAGGACTTCCATGGCCTGGCGCTGCACGGCGAGGTGCTGGACACCCGGGTGCTGCGTGGCATCGTGAGCTACGAGCCCAGCGAGCTGGTCGTCACCGTGCGGGCCGGCACCCCGCTGGCCGAGCTGGAGGCCGCGCTCGCCGAGCAGGGCCAGTGCCTGCCTTTTGAACCCCCGCATTTCGCCAAGCCCCCTTCGGGCGCTGCCACCGTGGGCGGCATGGTGGCGGCCGGCCTGTCGGGTCCGGCGCGCGCCAGCGTGGGGGCGGTGCGTGACTATCTATTGGGCGTGACCCTGCTCAACGGCAAGGCCGAGCTGCTCACCTTCGGCGGCCAGGTCATGAAGAACGTGGCGGGCTATGACGTGGCGCGCCTCATGGCCGGTGCCTGGGGCACGCTGGGCCTGCTGACCGAAGTGAGCCTCAAGGTGCTGCCCGTGGCGCCCGGCGAGGCCACGCTCCGGTTCGAGGGCATCAACCAGGTCGATGCGTTGCGCAAGCTGCACGCCTGGGGCGGCCAGCCGCTACCCCTCAACGCCAGCTGTTGGGTGCAGGACGAAGGCGCAGGCACCCTGTATGTGCGCCTGCGCGGCGCCGTGGCGGCGGTGGAGGCCGCGTGCAAAACCATGGGTGGCACGCGCATGGACAACGCCACCGTGGCCGCTGACTGGACCGCCTGCCGCGAGCAGACCCTGCCGTGGTTCACCGACCGGGCCACGCGCCCCGACCACGCCCTGTGGCGCCTGTCGGTGCCCGCCACCGCGCCGGTGCTGGCTTTGCCCGGCGGCGTGCAGCCCCTGGTGGAATGGCATGGGGCGTTGCGCTGGGTGCAGGCCCCCGAGTCCGCCGGCGACGCGCTGCGCGAAGCCGCCCGGGCAGTGGGTGGGGGTGCTTCTCTTTTTGTAGCTGCCGAGGCAAATAAATCCGGCGCTAGCGGTGCTTTTGACTTGCAATCCAAGGCGCTGGAGCAAATCCACGCCCGCCTCAAGCACAGCTTTGACCCTGCCGGCATCTTCAACCCCGGCCGCATGGCGCGGGCCTGGTAGGCAAGCCAACCCCCCCTCACAGCCACCACCGCCACCCTGGCCATGCGACGCCTTTTTCACCTCACCGGACACCACCGCACGGTTGCGAGCAACCAGGTGCTGGGCCTGCTGCTGGCGTTCAACGCCGGGGCGGTGAATGCCGGGGGGTTTCTGGTGGTGCACCTCTACACCTCGCACATGACGGGTTTCCTGTCGTCGCTGGCCGACAACCTGGTGCTGGGGCAGATGAAGCTGGTGCTGGGCGCCGTGGGCGCGCTCTGGGCCTTCATGTCGGGGGCGGGCACCACGGCCATCATGGTCAACTGGGCGCGCCAGCGCAGGCTGCGCAGCACCTACGCGCTGCCGCTGCTGCTGGAGTCCGTGCTCATGCTGCTGTTTGGCCTGGTGGGCGCCATCACCCTCAGCTGGCCCACGCCTTTTGCGGTGCCACTCACGGTGCTGCTGCTGTCCTTCATCATGGGCCTGCAGAACGCCACGGTGACCAAGATGTCCTCGTCCCAGATCCGCACCACCCACATGACGGGCGTGGTGACCGACCTGGGCATCGAGATGGGCAAGATGCTCTACTGGAATCGCACGGGCACTGCGCCCGAATCGCAGGTGCGTGCCAACCAGGCCCGGCTGCGGCTGTTTGCCGGGCTGGTGGGCATGTTTCTGGTGGGCGGCATTGCGGGGGCTGCGGGCTTTAAGCACGTGGGCTTTGTGTTTGTGGTGCCGCTGGCGCTGGTGCTGCTGGCCTTGTCGTTGCCACCGCTGTGGGCCGACCGCGCCAGGCTGCGCCGCCCCTTGCGCAAGCCCTCGGCGCCCGCCGCGCCGGGCGACCCCAGCCTGGCCCCGCCGGCGGGCCCACCGGCCGCGCGCTGACCAACCTCCGCCGAAATTTTTGTCTCTTCGCCCAGGCTGCACCCCATGCAAACCCAGCTCTCCCCCGAATACCGCGCCCGCGCCGATGGCCTGGAGGCCGAATCCATCCTGCGCAAATGTGTGCACTGCGGCTTTTGTACCGCCACCTGCCCCACCTACCAGCTGCTGGGTGACGAGCTGGATGGCCCGCGCGGCCGCATCTACCTCATCAAGCAGGTGCTCGAAGGCGCCGAGCCCACGCGCAAGACCCAGATGCACCTGGACCGGTGCCTCACCTGCCGCAACTGCGAAAGCACCTGCCCGAGCGGCGTGCAATACGGCCACCTGGTGGACATCGGTCGCAAGATCGTCGATGAAAAAGTGCCCCGCCCCGTGGGCGAAAAAGCCCTGCGTTGGGCGCTGAAGGAGGGCCTGCCTTCGCCGCTGTTCGCCCCTGCCATGAAGGCAGGGCAAATGGTGCGCGGCCTGCTGCCCAAGGCGCTGAAGGCCAAGGTGCCCGCACCGCAGGACGCCGGCGCCTGGCCCACGCGTGAACATGCGCGCAAGGTGCTCATGCTGGCGGGCTGCGTGCAACCGGCCATGATGCCGAACATCAACACGGCCACCGCCCGCGTGCTCGACGCGGTAGGCATCCAGACCGTGATCGCATCCAAGGCGGGCTGCTGCGGCGCCGTCAAATTCCACCTCAACGACCAGGCTGGCGGCATGGCAGAGATGCGCGCCAACATCGACGCCTGGTGGCCGCTGGTGGACGCAGGTGGGGTCGAGGCCATCGTCATGAACGCCTCGGGCTGCGGCGTCACCGTCAAGGAATACGGCCACATCCTGAAGGACGATGCGGCATACGCGACCAAGGCCGAGCGCATCAGCGCCCTCACGCGCGACCTGTCGGAGCTGCTGCCCGCCGTGCTGCCCGAGCTGGCCGCCAAGCTGCAGGGCCGTGTGAACCAGCCGGACACCCTGTACGCCTACCACCCTCCTTGCACGCTCCAGCACGGTCAGAAGCTGCGCGGCGGGGTGGAGGTGCACCTGAACCAGCTGGGCTTCAAGCTGCGCACCGCACGCAACGATGCCCACCTGTGCTGTGGCTCGGCAGGCACCTATTCGGTGCTCAACCCCGACCTGTCCTACCAGCTGCGCGACCGCAAGCTCGGCGTGCTCGGCGAGGCCTTCGGCAACCAGCCGCCCGACATGATCCTGTCGGCCAACATCGGCTGCATCACCCATCTGCAAAGCGGCACGGGGACGCCTGTGCGGCACTGGGTGGAGGTGCTGGACGAGGCGCTGCGCACGGGTTGAGGGCGCGTTGGGCGGGATGCCGAACCCTCCCGGCGTGCGCAGGAATCCGGCCCATTTGGTGCCTGTAGCCCCGAGGCTGGCATGATCGAGGGTTTTGTCGCCTCTCATTTGCCCCCGAACTGCACCGCCATGACCGACTCCGTGTCCGCACAAGAACAACCCCAAACCGCACCCGTAGCGCCTGCCGCTCCCCAGGCAGCGCCTGTGCCGACCGAGGCTGCTGCGGTCGCTGTGGCGGCCTCTGAACCTGCTGCGTTGGCCGAAGCCGGCGCGCCCCAGCGGCGCCAGGACGGCTCGCGTCGGAGTGGCCGCAACCGCCGCAAACCCGAAGGGCGCCAGGCGCCGCAGGGCCGTGCAAGCGCCGACGGTGCGGCAGACGCTGCAGCGCCCGCAGGTGGCCCGGGCGCAGGCACGCGCGCGCCGCAGCGCGTGCACCCCGCGCTGGAGCAGCTGGCAGGGCTCTACCCCCACCTGTTTGGCGCCGTGTTCCGTCCGCTCAAGCGCGGCATCTTCCAGGACATCCTGGCGGCCCACCCCGAACTGTTCGAGCGCGAGGCGCTCAAGGTGGCGCTGGGCCTGCACACCCGCTCCACGCGCTATCTGCAAAGCGTGGCGGCAGGCGATAAGCGCCACGACCTGCAGGGCCAGCCTGTGGAAGACATGGCCCCCGAGCATGTGCACCATGCGCTGCTGGAGGTCTACCGCCGCAAGAAGGCGCGTGCCACCGAAGACCTGCTGCCCAAGCTGCGCAACCGCATGATGGCTGCGTTCGAGGCCTCGGGCCTCACGCGCGAGGCATATACCCAACTGGTGTTGAGCCGCGACGAAGCCGCCAACGCCATCCTCGAAGAAGCCTTTGCCGAATGGTCGGCCCGCAACGCCAAGGATGAAGCCCTGCTGCGCGCCTTTGAGGCCAGCGGCCAGACCCTGGACGCCTTTGCCGATATGTACGGCATGGTGCCGCGCACGGTGGGGCAGCAGCTGGAGCGCGCCCGCCGGCGGGCGGCTGCTGCAGCGGCTGCGGTATCTGCTGCTCCCGCCGTGGAGCCTGGCGAATCCGCCGCCGCAGCCTGACCGGCCCGAGCTGAGCTGAGCTGAGCTGAGCTGAGCTGAGCTGAGCTGAGCTGAGCTGAGCTGAGCTGAGCTGAGCTGAGCGGGGGGCGGCGCAACGCTCCCTCTGCCCTCGCTGGTCATGGCGTGCTGGCAGCGGCTTCCGTCATCTTCTCGTCGGCCGAGATGGGGCCCTGCGGCGTGGCTCCGTCTGCGTCGGCGCGTGTCACGGCTTGTTGCAACGCTGCAGACAGGCTACTGACACTATGTTGTCAGCAGCCGGGCTGCACCATGCCGGGCCTGACGCAGAGAGGAGCTTGACCATGACAACAACCCCTACCATGACCCCGGTTGCCGCGTTTCATGTCACTGGACTGACGGTACGCACCCGCAACCGCGACGAGATGGACCCCGCCACCGCCCGCATTGGAGGTCTCTGGGACCGCTTTTTCAGCCAGAGCTGGGAGCGCAACCTGCCCGGCCGTGGTGAGGATGGCCGCATCTTCGGCGTCTACAGCGGCTACGAATCCGACGAACATGGCGCCTTTGATGTCACCGCTGGCGTGGCCGTGCCACCGCCCGTCACCTCGGTGCCAGGGGCTGTGCAGATCGCGGTGCAGGCGGGCGACTATCTGGTGTTCCACGGCCACGGCACAATGCCGCAGATGGTGATCGATGCCTGGGGCGAGGTCTGGCGCTACTTTGCGGCCCACCCGCAAGTGCCACGGCGCTTTGGCACCGATTTCGAGCTGTATGAAGGCCCGGACCGCGTGGCCATCCATATCGGCATCGCCCCCAGTGCGCCCCGCGCATGACCTGAACGAACCAGGAGCCTCCATGAACACATCTTCTGCCGCCCTGACGTTCTACACCCACCCCATGTCCCGAGGCCGTACCGCGCGCTGGATGCTGGAAGAGTGTGGTGTGCCCTACGACACCGTGCTGCTTGAATACGGCACCACCATGAAGGCTCCCGACTACCTGGCCATCAACCCCATGGGCAAGGTGCCTGCACTGCGGCACGGACAGGTGGTGGTTACCGAGGTGGCGGCCATCTGCGCCTACTTGGCCGACCTGTTCCCAGACAAATCGTTGGCGCCCCCTGTGGGCACGCCTGCACGCGCTGCGTATTACCGCTGGCTGTTCTTTTGCGCCGGCCCGCTGGAGAGCGCCGCCACTGCCAAGGCGCTGAACCTGCTGGCACCCGCCGAACGGGCGGCCATGGTGGGCTACGGCAGCTACGCCGATGTGATGAACACCCTGGAGCAAGCCGTGCGCCAGGGCCCGCATCTGTGCGGCGACCACTTCACGGCCTTGGACCTGTATGTGGGCGCGCACCTGATCTGGGGCATGCAGTTCGGCACCATCGAACGCCGCCCCGCGTTCGAGCAGTTTGTGCAGCCGTTCAGGCAGCGCTCCGCGTTTGTGCGCGCCTCCCAGATCGACGACGCGCTGGCGCAGCAGAGCAAAGGCCATGGCTGAGTTCTGCGTCCTGACACTGCCCATCTGGTCGGCTGCAGCTCGCCCCGGGGGGCACGTTCATGCGCCGCGCTGACCGCCTGTTCCAGATCGTCCAGCTCATCCGGGGGCGGCGCCTGTCCACCGCCGCCTTCCTGGCCGAGCGGCTTGAAGTCTCGGCCCGCACCATCTACCGCGACGTGGCGGACCTCCAGCACCAGGGCGTGCCCATTGAGGGCGAAGCCGGTGTGGGCTACCGCCTGGGCGCGGGCTTCGATCTGCCGCCGCTGATGTTCAGCCAGGGTGAAGCCAATGCGCTGGTAGCTGCCGCCCGTCTGGCCCAGACCTGGCTGGATGCCGGGCTGGCCCGAGAGGTGGAAGGCGCCCTGGGCAAGATCCTGTCCGTGCTGCCCCCCGCCGCGCGCGTGGCGGCCGAGGCCCAGGCCCTGTATGCCCCGCCCGTCGGTTTGGACCCGCGCGCCCAGGCCACCCTGCAAGCCCTGCGCGAGGCAGTGCACAGCCGCCACGTGGTGCAGGTGGACTACGCCGACGTCAACGGCCGCCCCAGCCTGCGCCGCCTGCGCCCGCTGGGCTGCTTTTACTGGGGCAAGGTCTGGACGCTGTCGGCCTGGTGCGAGCTGCGCAATGACTTTCGGGGTTTTCGCATCGACCGCATTTCTTCCATCACCGTGCTGGACGAGCAGTTCCGGCAGGAGCCCGGCAAGACCCTGGCGGACTTGCTGCGCAAGGTGGAGGGGGAGATGGAGGGGCGAGCGGTGGAGGGGGCGGCTGCGCCGGGGCCGCGCTAAATTTCTGAGGGAGTGATGAAGTGGCGGAAGACAGGGCTGGACTCACTGCGGATCTTCACGGTCTCAATGCGCCAACCGCAGCTACCTGAATGCACCAGCCTCCGGACAGGTTTGTTTTGGAGTCCTCATCACCCAGCAACTTGCACTACGCCAACGTCGTTCTGGCATGTTTGTGGTCATCTGTCCAGTTCGGTTACTGAGGTGACTGAAGTCCCCGCAAATCCAGCTTCCCAGAACCCTCCTGTTGAACACTCTCATGCGTGAAGCCGCGCCGCAAGGCCATCGAGTACGCATGTCGGTCGACATGTCTTACAAATGAATTCGATTAAAGCGACTCAAACAGACTGCTTTAATCATTTGGATTGGATATTGGGCTGACCGTACGGCCACCAACCCCACCTACGGCGCTGTCCCCTTTGCATTGAAAGGCAAGAGAAGTCCGCGCGACAAGTGCTCTGCTCACGCGCAATCACTAGCCTGTGTCAGCGCCCCTGCGATGCCCCTTGAAGAAGCTGGTCTGGGTTAGGTGTCCATCCGCCGCAGCATCAGCAGGCCGGTGATCGCCAGCAAGCACGCGAGGAGAGCCAGCTTAGTGGCACCGACTGTGGGAACCGCCGCAACCGGTGATGCTGCTGGGCCGCCCTGGTCCACGATGTCTGTCGTCGCGTCCCAGTCGTCATCGCCCAGCGCATTGTCTGCGAGCGTCAGCGTGTAGACCGCGCTGGCGGGGTTCGGCGCTGCCACGAACTTGTACCACGTCGAGGGCGCCCCCTTTTGCTGCGGGCCGTACTTCCAGTAGGCCGAGGCGGGCGGCAGCACCGAGGGGTACGTGATCGTTAAGGTCACCGAGCCCGTTCAGCCTCGCAGCGTAAAGGAGAACAGGCCGTGGGGGAACTGCAGCGGCACAGGGGTGCCGACGCCGCTCGCGTTGATGAACGCGGCGTCGCCGAGGAACGTGCACGCCAAGCCACCGCCGGTGATTTGGGCGGTTGCGGTGCCTGTTCCAGTCGCGGTCGGGCTGGAAAAGCGGGTCACGCTGGCGATCGTCAGGGTGAACGTCTGGCTCGCGCCGTTAGTGGCAGTGATTGCCAGGGTGTAGACGCCACCCAGGCCGTACGCGGCTGTCCCGGAGAGGGTCGCCGTGCCATTGCCGTTATCGACCAGCGTGATGCCCGGTGGCAGCGGGCTCGCCGTGCTGATTGCCGCGATCGGGGTACCGGACGTCGTGACGGTGAAGGTGCCAGCTGTTCCCACGGTGAACGTCGTCGCGTTGGCCGAGGTGATCGCGGGCGCCGGGTTCACGAGCAAGGTGAAGTTTTGGTTCGCATTCGGCAGCACGCCGCTATTTGCGGTGATGGTGAGCGGGTAGGTCCCGGCCATCCCCGCCGCTGGCGTGCCGGCGAGCATCGCTGTGCCATTGCCGTTATCGACCAGCGTGATGCCCGATGGCAGCGGGCTCGCCGTGCTGATTGCCGCGGTGGAGGTACCGGAGGTCGTGATGGTGAACGCGCCGGCCGTTCCCACGGTGAAAGTCGTCGCGTTGGCCGATGTGATCGCTGGCGCCTGATTCACGCTCAAGGTAAAGCTCTGGTCCGCATTGGGCGACACGCCGCTGCTTGCGGTGACGGTGAGCGGGTAGGTCCCGGCCGTTCCCGACGCTGGTGTGCCAGAGAGCGTCGCCGTGCCATTGCCGTTATCGACCAGCGTGATGCCCGCTGGCAGCGTGCTCGCCGTGGTGATGGCGGCGATCTGGGCGCTGGAGGTTGTGACGGAGAAGGTGCTGGCTGCTCCCACGGTGAACGTTGTCACGTTGGCAGAGGTGATGGTCGGCGGAGCGGCCACACTGCAGACGCTGGGCGTACCGACGCAGGTGTAGCCGACTTCGACCTGACCGATGCTGCTACAGCCGTCATTGTTGTTCGTATTGCCGTCGTCACAGCTCTCGTAGCCCGAGATCACACCATCGCCGGAGGTCGAAGCGCCACTTTGTCCCGTGGCGAGGCGATAGGTCCAAGTGACGGGGCTGGAAGGTGCGGCGAAGTCCCACTGCGCCGCAATTCCGTTGTCTGTGGACGGGTCGACGTCGAGCGTGTTGTCCAGGGCGCCGCCCAACTCCATCAGTGCCCCTGGACGGTAGTAGCGTCCAGAAAAATAGGCGTTCCAAGCGCGGTTGCCTTGGATCAGCACGTCGTATTGACCGGATTTTTCTACGCCCACGACCGTGGGATTGGTGGTCGGCTGCCAGAAGGCGGAGCCGAAGTCTCCACCGGCCAGGTAGGTGTCGATCCAGTGGTAGATGCGGACGTTTTGGGTATTGCCGGCTGGCGGCACCAACGTCAATCGCACTTCGAAATATACGTTGGGAACGACGTAGCGAACGGTCTGTAAGAGACGAAACCCACCTGCTGCAACGGTGGTGACGGCCTGGTACGGGTCCGCGGCGGTGCCTTGCCCGGTCACCGGGGTTTGCGAAACGGGAGTCCAGGCCGTGGCTGTCCAAGCAATGTCGAGTTGTGGCCCATACACCGTGGACGATCCTGCGGGACCGACTGCCATGAAAAAACCGTTGTTGACGCCCTGCGGGCCGGTGGGCGTGTCGCCGTAATATTGCCCAGCCGCGGCGCGGACGACCTGGATACCTCCAAGATTGCCCAAGTGAATGCGCAGCCCATCCACAGCCGTCTGGCCGCCCGCCGCGTTGATCACCATCTGGGTCGGATCAAGAGGAAGAAACTGAGCCCACGCGGCGGAGGTTCCGAGCCACATCACCAGACCGACCCAGTACGCGACGATGGTGTTCCATGGGCGCCGCCGCTGCAAGGGACCGTGGTGTGCGCTTCCGAGCCGATTGATATTCGTCATGCCAATGCCTCGACAGTTATAGGGGGCTGAAGCGGAATGACACATACTGTAACCAAATCTGCGCCAAATTCCTGAGGCAACTCGCTGATACCACGCCCTTGAACGCCGAATGTGTCCCGCTATCGCTCCTCGCATCCAGGCGGAGATTGGATGATCGGAAAATTATCGAGGCGCGCCGAGTGTGGTGCTGCGTCCGCAGAGGCGCCAAGAATCACTCCTTGCTGGGTAAGCTCTTTCAGAGGTTTCCCAAAAAGAAGCTCGCCGGAAGGCAGCCTGCCAGACAAATCCTGAAAAGTTCGATCAACCGGGTCACTCCAGAATTGGTTGCCCGTGAACTGACAGGGGCGGGGCCAACGGGACAACCAGAGCTTGGAGGCCTGGCCTCAACCCGATGTCGGGGAGTCCCTTCTAACTGGAAAGCCTCGAATGTCAGCACTCCGAGGATTTCCGCGAGCAATGTGAATCCCAAGGCGCCATACGACCTATTTTTCCGATTCAATGAGGGCGCCAAGGGGGCGCCCTCTTAGCCTGCCAGCGCCGCCTCAATATCCCCCGCCAGCTTCTTCGGCGCGTCCTGTGGTGCATAGCGGCGGATCACGCGGCCGTCCTTGCCGACGAGGAACTTGGTGAAGTTCCATTTGATGGCCTTGCTGCCCAGCAGGCCTGGGGCTTCGGCGGTGAGCCACTGGTACAGGGGCGAGGCGTTGGCGCCGTTCACGTCGATCTTGGCCATCATGGGAAAGCTCACGCCGTAGTTGAGCTGGCAGAAGCTGGCGATCTCGTCGTTGCTGCCGGGGTCCTGGGCGCCGAACTGATTGCAGGGGAAGCCCAGCACGACGAGGCCTTTGTCTGCGTATTCCTTGTGCAGTTCTTCCAGCCCGCCGAACTGGGGCGTGAAGCCGCAGGCGCTGGCGGTGTTCACGATGAGCAATACCTTGCCGCGGTATTGCGACAGGGGCACGGCCTGGCCGTTCATCTGCAGGGCTTCAAAGTCGTAGATGCTGGTGGACATGCGGGTTCTCCGGGTGGGGATGACGGGCCATCGTAGCCCCAGCGGCCCAAGCCTGTGCGCAGGCGGGTCAATCCATCAATGAGGGCCCGCAGCACCCGGTCGGCGGAACTGCAGCGCCGCCAGCAGCGAAGCCAGCAGGATCAGCGCCCCGCCCAGCACGGTGCGCGTGTTCAGCGTGGCCGCGCCTAGCAAGGCCGACGACACGCTGGCGAACATCACCTCCGACAGCATGACCAGCGCGGTGGTGCCCGCCGCCAGGCGGGCGGCGCCAAATTGCAGCGCCCAGTTGCCCAGCATCAGCACCCCGGCCAGCAGCAGGCCGGTGACGACCCAGGTGGCATTGACGGCAGGGAAGGGTTCCACCACGCCCACTTGCAGGCCAATGCTGGCCACGGCCAGCGCCATGAGCATGCAGCCGCCAAACATCGAGAACATGCGCGCGGGCCCCGGCACGGTGTGCAGGCGGCGCAGCGTGACGTTGGTCAGCGCGAACATGAAACCGCCCAGCAACGCCAGAGCGTCGGCCAGCGACAGGTTCTGCAGCAGGCGCGATGCAGGCGCGCCCTCGGGCAGCAGCACCAGCACCACGCCGCAGAAAGCCAGCGCCAGGCGCAGCAGCGCCGCAGGGGTAGGGCGCTCGCCCAGCACCTTCCAGGCCAGCAGCACGGCCCAGGCGGGCATCAGATAGAACAGCAGGATCACGCGCACCACGTCGCCAATGGTCACGGCCCAGTTGAAGGCCACGTTGTTCAGCCCCGAGGCCAGCGCCAGCAGCCACAGCTGCGGATGCGCGCGCACCTGCTGCAGGATGCCGGGGCGCCACGCCAGCAGGGCCAGTAGCACCACCGCATACATGCAGGCCGTGGCCCACAAGGGGTGCAGCCCCGCCTGGTGCATGTGCTGGAACGGCCACCACGCCAGGCCCCAGACAAAGGCGTTGAATAAGAGTGCGGCGAAGGGGAGGGGAGAGTGCATTGAAGGGAAAAACAGGCGATAGCGCTAGTGGAATATGCGCTGAAAGCTATAAATTATGTAGCGGGTGGTTCCATGCTGCATAGCCAGCTAAAACTGGCACGCTTCAAGGCCAGTGCACCCGTGGAACTGGCTTTGCCAGGCCACTGGGTGCGTCACCCTCCCGCGCAGCGAGAGAGGGGGAAGACGCGTAGCGGCTCAGGGGGAGCCTTCAATAGCTCCAGGCCACCGGGTGCGTCCCCCTCCGGGGGAAGCGGCGAAGCCGCACAGGGGGGCTTCGCAATCAGGAGTCAATGGTGCGTATCGTGCCGCGCGATGTCCAACAGGTGGTTCACTTCGTCGCGGTGGTTCACGCAGTTGCGCTGGTGCCAGCGGCGGATGACCCACATGATGCCCGCCACCACCAGCCCGAAGGTGGTGATGGCACCAAACACCGACAGGCCCAGCTTGAGCGACAGGCTGTAGAACGCCCCCAGGCCCAGGATGCAGGCCTGCTCGTTGAAGTTCTGCACGGCAATCGACCGGCCTGCGCCCATGAGGTTGTGGCCCCGGTGCTGCAGCAGGGCGTTCATGGGCACTACCAGATAGCCGCCCAGGCCACCCAGCACGATGAGGAACGGAATGGCCAGCCAGATGTTGCTGATGAACACCATCAGGATCAGCAGCAAGCCCATCGCAATCCCCAGCGGGATCACGCGGGTGGCCATGTCCAGGCGCATGCGCATCGATGCCACCACGGCACCCACGGCGGTGCCGATGGCCACCACGCCGGTCAGGGCCGAGGCCTGGGTGGTGTTGTAGCCCAGGGCCACGGCGGCCCAGGCCAGCACGATGAACTTGAGGTTGCCACCGGCGCCCCAGAACAGGGTGGTGGTAGCCAGCGAGATCTGGCCCAGCTTGTCGCGCCACAGGCGGCTGTTGCAGGCCCAGAAGTCAGGCAGCAGGTTGAGCGCGTTGGCCACCACGCTGCGCGACGGGTCGGCGCGCAGGGGGCGCATCTCCACCCCGGTGTGCGGGATGCGGGTGTTGAACCAGGCAGCCAGCGCATAGACAGCGATCAGCGCTGCAATGGCGGCCTCGGCGGGGGTGTCCACGCCGGTGTCGATCACGGGAAAGTCAAAGCCCAGCAGCATGCCCGACAGCTGCTGCCCCACCAGCTGGCCGCCCAGCAGCACGCCCAGGATGATCGATGCAATGGTCAGGCCCTCGATCCAGCCGTTGGCCTTGACGAGCTGGGACGCGGGCAGCAGTTCGGTCAGGATGCCGTACTTGGCGGGCGAGTAGGCCGCAGCACCCAGCCCCACCACGGCGTAGGCCATGAGCGGGTGCGAGCCAAACAGCATCATCAGGCAACCCGCCACCTTGATGGCGTTGCTGACAAACATGACCTTGCCCTTGGGCAGCGCATCGGCAAAGGCGCCGACGAAGGGCGCCAGCACCACATAGAACAATGCGAACATGGGCACCAGGGCCGCGCGCTGCCACTCGGGGGCGCCTCCGGTGCGCAGGAGTTCCACAGCGGCTACGAAGAGTGCGTTGTCGGCCAGCGAGCTGAAAAACTGCGCCGACATGATGGTGTAAAAACCGCGCTTCATCGAATGGCTGGTGAGAGCATCAGTTGGGCTGATGCCCTGGTAAATGTGAAGAATCGTAGCGAGGGACAGGCGGTTATATCACGCGGATAAACGGCCACAGTGCCAGAATCCGGCGCTGGTCCCCCGGTAAATCCCTCGCTCCATCAGGTCTGTCCCATGCCCCGTCCCATTGCTGCCACCATCCACACCACGGCCCTGCACCACAACCTCGCGCGCGTGCGCCAGTCGGTGCCTGACGCCAAGGTGTGGGCGGTGGTCAAGGCCAATGCCTATGGCCATGGCATCGAGCGGGTGTACGAGGGCCTGCGCGGCGCCGACGGTTTTGCGCTGCTGGACCTGGCCGAGGCCGAGCGCGTGCGCCACCTGGGCTGGCGCGGGCCCATCCTGCTGCTCGAAGGCGTGTTCGAGCCGCGCGACCTGGAGCTGTGCTCGCGCCTGGGCCTGTGGCATGCGGTGCATTGCGACGAGCAGATCGACATGCTGGCCGCGCACAAGACCCAGGTGCCGCACCGGGTGTTCCTCAAGATGAATTCGGGCATGAACCGCCTGGGCTTCACGCCCGAGCGCTACCGCGCCGCGTGGGCCCGGCTCAATGCGCTGCCGCAGGTGGACGAGATTTCGTTCATGACCCACTTCAGCGACGCCGACGGCCCCCGTGGCATTGCGCACCAGATGGCGGCCTTCAACGCCGCCGCGCAGGACCTGCCTGGCGAGCGCAGCCTGAGCAACAGTGCCGCCACGCTGCGCCACGCGCAGGATGCGGGCGTGCGCGCCGACTGGGTGCGCGCGGGCATCGTGGTCTATGGCAGCGCGCCGGACTTCCCCGAGCACCATGCCGGCCACTGGGGGTTGCAACCCACCATGACGCTGTCCACGCGCCTCATCGCCACCCAGCAACTGCAGGCGGGCGACACCGTGGGCTATGGCTCGCGCTTCACGGCCGACGGCCCGCTCACCATTGGCATCGCCGCCTGTGGCTACGCCGACGGCTACCCCCGCCACTGCGACACCGGCACGCCGGTGCTGGTGAACGGCGTGCGCACGCGCCTGGTGGGGCGGGTGAGCATGGACATGGTGACCGTGGACCTCACGCCCCTGCAGCAGGCGGGTGTGGAGGTGGGCTTTGGCAGCGAGGTCACGCTCTGGGGCCGCGCCAGCAATGGCGTGGTGTTGCCCATCGACGAGGTGGCGCAGGCGGCAGGCACCGTGGGCTACGAGCTGATGTGCGCCCTGGCGCAGCGCGTGCCGGTGGTGGTGGACGCCGGGGCCTGAAGCCCCCTTCATTGGCGTGCGGCAGGGCGCGGTTCGCGCACAAGTTCACGCCGCAGGGCCCGCCGGTGTGGGGCGCGGCCTGAAACTGGTGTGAAATGGCGCCGTCTGTTTGCCACCACGCGCAGCGCGCTCCTTCCATGGCCACACCCCGCAGCAACTCCTCTGGCTCCAAGAAAAAAAGCAGCTCCACCTGGCGCTCGGTGCGCATGCCGCACCACGGCGCGGTGGCGCGCAGCCTGCAGCAGCGCTACAGCCTGCGCTGGCATGGGCTGCTGATCGGCAGCTTCACGCTGCTGCTGATGTGGGCCACCTCGCACGTGCAAATGGTGCTGGGCGTGGATTCGCTGGCGCTGCGGTACCTGGTCACGCTGTCGGTGGGCTATGTCGGTTATCTGCTGGTGCTGCGCGCCTGGGCGGCACGGCTGGTGCGTCGGGACGGGTCGGCGGGCGACGGCAGCAGTGTGGAATTGCCCGACATCTCCTGGCCCAGTGGCAATGGCCCCTCCGGGGGCGGCCAGGTGCCCTTGCCGCGCACCGGCGGTGGCAACTTTGGCGGCGGTGGCGCATCGGGGGACTTTGGGGGCGGGTGGACGCAGGGCCTGTCCAGCGGGGGCTCCGGCAGCGACTCCAGCGTGCTGGGCGATATTGCCGGGGGCGCGGCCGATGCGCTGGGCAGCGCCGACGAGGGCGCCGTGGTGGTCGTGCCCGTGGTGGCCATCTTTCTCATCGGTGCGGCGCTGATCCTGGGCGCGGGCTCGCTCGCCATGCTGTTCTTTGGCTGGGATGTGCTGCTCACGGTGGCGGTGGAGATTGCCTTCTCGGTGGCCACGGCCCGCGCCGCCGTGGGGGTGGAGCGCGAGGGCTGGCTCAGCGCCGCCGTGCGGCTGACCTGGAAGCCGCTGCTGGGCGCGCTGGTCTGCGCCGTGCTGCTGGGCGCCACCATCGACCACTTCCTGCCCCATGTGCATTCGCTGCCCGAGGCGCTGCGCGTGATCCAGGGGCGCTGATTTGCTCTTTATTTGATAGCTGCCAGGGTATATTGCACTAGCGCTTGGGGCAAAAATCCCTTCAAAAGCGTTGGAAACCCCCTGTGGGGCCCTTAACGGGAGGACCGGCCCTTGCCATGGCCACAGTCCTCGCCAGTCTCCAGGGGCGGCAGCGCATCCAGGTTGGCCCGCACCTGCGCCAGCAGGGCCAGCAACTGCGCCTGGGTGTCGTCGTCGCAGCCCGCCAGCACCTGGGCCGACAGGGTCTGCCGCGCGGCCTGCAGCGCCTGGTAAAGCGCCTGGCCCTCGGCGCTCAGCGTGAGGCACAGGCTGCGCCGGTCTTCGGCGTGCGGCTGGCGTTCCAGCCACCCCTTGTCCTGCAACAGGCCCAGCATGCGCGCCACCTGGGCCTTGTCGGCGCCGCTGTGGCGCACCAGCTCTTTCTGCGTGGCGCCGGGGTGGCGGCCAATGAAGTTCAGCGCGCGCACTTCATTGAAGGTCAGGTCCGGATGCACGGAGGTCATCGCGCGCACCATGCGCGCCCGGTAGGCGTGCATCAGGTCGTGCAGGGCTTCAAACACATCGGGGCGGGCACGTGGGGGCATGGCGTGGCTATCGGTTGACAAAGTCAACTGAATGGCGGATGATTTGGTTGATTAAATCAACATTTTACGCCATGAACGCTTCCTTGCCCCTGGCCGCCGCGGCCCCCTCCCTCGCCATCGAGCGCATTCGCCACCCTTTGCAGGGCCGCCATCTCCAGGTGGTGCGCCGCACCCAGGTCAGCCCCGGCTTTGTGCGGCTGACCCTGGCTGGCCCCGAGCTGGCGGGCTTTGTGAGCGCCGGGTTCGACGACCACCTCAAGCTCATCCTTCCCTCGCCCGGGCAAGACCGCCCCACCTTGCCCACCCTGCAGGACGGCCGCCCCGTGTTTGACGGCCCACGCCCCGTGCTGCGCGACTACACCCCCGCGCGTTTTGACGCCGCAGCGGGCGAGCTGGACATCGAGGTCGCCCTGCACGACGCCGGCCCCGCCACCGACTGGGCCGCCAGCGCCACCGTGGGCCAGTGGGTGGGCATTGCCGGGCCGCGCGGCAGCATGGTGGTGCCCACCGGGTTTGACTGGCACTGGCTGCTGGGCGACGAAACCGCGCTGCCTGCCATCGCCCGCCGCCTGGCCGAGCTGCCCGCCCGTGCGGTGGCCACCGTGCGTATCCAGCTGAGCAACCCGGCCGACCAGCGCACGCTGGCGAGCGCGGCGCAGGTGGATCTCCAATGGGTGAGCGCGCTGCCTGCCGCTGTGGAGGCGCTGTCGCTGCCGCCCGGCGCGGGCTTTGTCTGGGCTGCGGGCGAACACAGCGACATGGCCGCCGTGCGCCGCGCCGTGCTGGCCAAGCCGGGCGTGGACCCGAAACGCATGCGCATCTCCGCCTACTGGAAGCGCGGCGCTGCGGACCACCACGAGGACCTGGCGAGCGCTGCGTAGTCGGCCCTTGCTTGCTACATCACTCTCGACTTTCCTCTCAGCGCAGCAGCGTCAGCGCCGCCGCCTTTTGCACCGCCTGCGTCACGTGCTGCAGCGCCTGCACATTCAGGCGCCAGCACTGCCAGTACAGCGGCACATCAACGGGCTTGTTCGCAATCAGCTCGACCAGGGCACCGGTTGCCAGGTCGTCCTCCACCAGCGGGTCGGGGGTCATGCCCCAGCCCAGGCTGGCGCGCGTGGCTTTGACGAAGGCATGCGCCTCGGGCAGCCAGTGCACGGGCGGTGCGAGCTTGCGGCGCGTGATGCGGCTCACAAAACGCGCCTGCAGCGCATCCTTGCGGTTGAACACCAGCATGGGTGCCTGCGCCAGTGTGGTGGCGTTCACGCCCTGCGCAAAGTGGCGCTCCATGAACGCAGGGCTTGCGAGCGCGCGGTAGCGCAGCGTGCCCAGCGGCAGCACCTGGCAGCCCTGCACGGGCTGCGGGTCGGCCGTCACGGCGGCCATCACGCGGCCCTCGCGCAGCAGGTTGGCCGAGTGGTCCTGGTCTTCCACATGGATGTCGAAAGTGATGGCCTGCCCCTCGGCCGCCTGCGCCATGGCCTGGGGGAACCAGGTGGCCAGCGAGTCGGCATTCACGCCAATCGCCAGCCGCGTGGTGCTGTGCTGCCCGCCGCCAATGGTGGCCAGCGCGTCGGCCTCGCTCAGCGCCACCTCACGCGCATGGCGGTACAGCGCCTGCCCGGCCTCGGTGGGCGTGCAGGGCGTGGCGCGGCGTACCAGCACCTGGCCCACGCGCTCTTCCAGCAGCTTGATGCGCTGCGACACCGCCGAGCGCGTGACATGCAGCACGGCCGCCGCCCGCTCGAAGCTGCCTTCATCGATCACCGTGGCAAAGGCGTTGAGCTGGGCGGAGTCGAGTTGCATGGGTGGTTAGCCATTCTGACGGATCGTTAAAAAGTATAGCTGGCGTCAACGCAGGCCCTTGGCCAGAATCCCTGCCCATGGTCTCCACTGCCTTCGTTCACGGTTTCACTTCCACTGCCATGCTCATCATGGCCATTGGCGCGCAAAACGCATTTGTGCTGCGCCAGGGTCTGCGGCGCGAGCATGTGATGCCCGTGGTGATGGTGTGTGCGCTGTCGGACGCGCTACTGCTGCAGGTGGGCGTGTGGGGCATGGGCGGCGTGCTACTGGCCCGGCCCGAATGGGCGCAGCTCATGCGCTGGGCGGGCGCGTTGTTTTTGCTGGTCTACGCCGCGCAGACCGCCGCCCGCGCCTTGCGCCCCGGCCAGTTGCTGGTGGCTACCAGCGGCCCGGGCACCAGCCTGCGCAGCACGCTGGCCACGGTGGTGGCGCTCACCTGGCTCAACCCGCATGTGTACCTGGACACCGTGGTGCTGCTGGGCACCATGGCCACGCCATACCCGGCCTGGGGGCGTGCGCTGTTTGCGGCGGGTGGCTCGCTGGCCAGCGCGCTGTGGTTCTTGCTGATCGGCCTGGGCGCCCGCTGGCTGGCCCCGTTGTTTGCCACACCCGGTGCCTGGCGGGTGCTGGATGGGGTGACGGCCACCACCATGCTGGTGCTGGCAGGGGTGATGGCTCTAAGCTAAGAAGAATAAGTTCGTTTTCTAAAAGCGCCGCTTGGGGGATAGTCTGGCCATTCAGCATTTTTTGGCGTTTATGCCTATCCTCCCGTCCATGCGCTTCAAACACCTTCTCCTGGCCGCCGCCGTTGTTGCGGCCCTGCCCCTGGCCGCACAGTCCGCCACATTCCGCTGGTCCCGCTCGGTGGACATTTCCACCTGGGACATCCACACCCAGAACGTGGGTGTGAACAACACCATGCACGGCGCGGTGTACGACACGCTGGTCGAATACAACAGCAAGACCTTCAAGCCCGAGCCGTCGCTCGCCACCGAGTGGAAGCTCATCAAGCCCACGCAGCTGCGCCTGACCTTGCGCAAGGGCGTGAAGTTCAGCGACGGCAGTGAGTTCACGGCCGACGACGCCAAGTTCTCGCTGGAGCGCGCCAAGGCCAAAAGCTCCAACTTCGCCGTCTACACCCAGGGCATTGACCGTGTGGAAAAAGTCGATGCATACACCATCGACATCCACTCCGACCTGCCCAACCCGGTGCTAGTGAACCAGCTGACCGAGCTGCGCATCATGAGCAAGGCCTGGGCCGAAAAGAACAAGTCGGTCGAGCCCAAGGACATCAAGACCAAGGACGAGAACTTTGCCCACCGCAATGCGCTGGGCACCGGCCCCTACCAGCTCAAGCAGTGGACGCCCGACCAGCGCGTGGTGCTGGAGCCCAACCCCCACTGGTGGGGCAAGGGCAAGTACCCCACCAACTTGACCGAGATCGTCTACACCCCCATCAAGGCCGACGCCACGCGCACAGCGGCGCTGCTGTCGGGTGAGGTGGATTTTGTGATCGACCCGAGCCTGCAGGACCTGGCGCGCATCAAGCAGACGCCCAACCTGCAGGTGCTCGAAGGGCCCGAGTACCGCACCATCTTCCTGGGGCTGGACCAGTTCCGCGACGAGCTGCCCGGCTCGGACGTGAAGGGCAAGAACCCGCTGAAGGACCTGCGCGTGCGCAAGGCGCTGTACCAGGCCATCGACATCCAGTCCATCCAGCGCGTGGTGCTGCGTGGCCTGGCCCAGCCCACGGGCACACTCATCGCCAACCAGGTCAACGGCTGGACCAAGAAGGCCGACGTGCGCTACCCCTACGACCCCAAGGCCGCGCAAAAGCTGCTGGCCGATGCGGGCTACCCCAACGGGTTTGAGGTGGACTTTGCCTGCAGCGCGGGCCGCTACATCAACGACGAGCAGCTGTGCCAGGCCATCACCTCACACTGGGCCAAGGTGGGCGTGAAGGCCAAGCTGCGCTCGCTGCCGTTTGCCACCTACTTTCCGATGATCCAGCGCAACGAAGCCAGCATCTACCTGCTGGGCTGGGGTGTGCCCACGTTCGATGCGTTCTACAGCCTGCAGTCGCTGGTGCGTACGACGGGCGCGGGTGGGGACGGCAACTTCAACCTGGGCCGGTTCTCCGACCCGCAGATGGATGCGCTGATCGAGCGCGTGAAGAAGGAAACGGACACCGCCACGCGCAACGGCCTGATCGAGCAGGCGCTGATCAAGGAGCATGAGTTGGTGTCGCACATCCCGCTGTACAACCAGGTGATTCCGTGGGCGGGCACCAAGAAGGTGGACATCATCCACCGCGCCGACAACCGCATCGACTGGCGGTATCTGAAGGTGAACTGATCCCGGTAGCCAGCAAAAAGCCCCGGTGCTTCGAGCCAGAAGCACCGGGGCTTTTTTGCGTCCGCAGGTGGCGTATCAGGCCAGCGCGCGCTGCACGGCGGGGCGCTGCAGCATGCGCTGCGTGTGTGCAAACACCTTCGGGAACTGGGCGATGTCCACGCCATCGCTCTTCAGCCAAGTGCCGATAGTGAACAGGTAGCCGTCGGCCACGGTGTACTGCTCGCCCATCACCCAGGGGCCCTGGTCCGCCTGCGGCAGGTAGTGGGTTTCGATGAGGTGAAAGCACTCGGTCATGTTCTGCGGCACCTTGCGCTGCATCGCCGCCTGGGCTTCGGGCTCGTCGGCCCAGCGGCTGGCGCGGGGGCGGTGCGCATGGGCGATGTGCACGGTGGACGCGAGGTAGCTGTGGAATTCTTGCAGGCGCGCAAAGCCATGCGCGTCGGCGGGCGCCAGGCGCGCCTCTGGAAAGCTCTGCGCCACGTAGGCCAGCAGGGCAGGGGTCTCCGTCAGCGTGCCGTGCGGCGTGGCCAGCGCGGGCACGCGGCCCTTGGGGTTCACCGCCAGGTACTCGGGCGTGCGTTGCTGGCCGGCGGCGAAGTCCACGCGCACCAGGTCGTAGGGGGCGCCCGCTTCTTCCAGAGCGATGCGAACGGCCTGCGCGCAGGTGCCGGGGGTGTAGTACAGCGTGAGTTGGGTCATGGTTGGTTTGCTATAAATTAAATAGCTGCTGGCGCATATTCCACTAGCGCCTGCAGTCGATTTTGCTTGAAATGAATCAGTACAGGCCCCGCGTGCGCGCCATCAGCCGCGTGAGGCCCAGCAGGGCGTCTGTGTGCGGCGTGGGCGTGTGGGTGATCTGCCCCAGCTCGCGCACCGCGCCCACCAGGGCGTCGATCTCCATGGGCTTGCCCGCCTCCACATCCTGCAGCATCGAGGTCTTGAATGCACCCAGCTTGCGCGTGACGGCGTGGCGGTCCTCGGGCTGCTGGTCGATGGGCAGGCCCAACTGGTCGCCGATGGCCTTTGCTTCCAGCATCACCGCGCTGACAAAGCCGCGCACCAGCTCGTCGTCCAGGATGCGGTCGGTGGTGGCGCCGGTGAGGGCGCTGATGGGGTTCATGGTGAGGTTGCCCCAGAGCTTGAACCAGATGTCCTTCTGGATGCAGTCGCTCACTTCCACATCGATGCCGCCGCGCTGCAGCGTGTCGGCCAGTGCTTGCAGGCGCGGGCTGCGGCTGCCGTCCGGTTCGCCCACGATGAGGCGGTTGCCAAAGTGCTGGCGGACGAAACCCGGAGCCTCCAGCGAGCAGCTGGTGTGCACCACACTGCCCACCACGTTGCGCGCCGGGACGGCCTGGGCAATCACGCCCCCCCGCGTCCACGGATTCAAGGGCATGCCCCTGCGCCGCACCGCCAAAGCCGTCGAGGAACCACCACGGCACGCCGTTCATGGCGGTGAGCACGATGGTGTCGGGCCCGATCAGCGGCGCCATGGCACGCGCCACGTCGGGCAGGCCCGGGGCCTTGACGGCCACCACCACCAGGTCCTGCACGCCGAGTGCGGCCGGGTCGCTGTGGGCCGTGACGGGCACCTGCGCCAGCGAGCCGTCGGCGCGCCGCATGCGCAGCCCCTCGGCCTGCAGGGCGCGCAGCGTGTCACCCCGCGCCACCATGCTGACGGTGTGGCCCGCTTGCGCCAGGGCCACGCCCAGCCAGCCGCCGATCGCGCCTGCGCCGTAGATACATGCTTTCATGGATGTCTGTCCTTGAGTCTGAAAGAAGAAAAGTTCAGTAGCCTGCGGGCCGGGTGGGGGCGGCGTCGGTCGCGCTGCGGTAGCGTGCCAGCAGCTCCTGCGCAGCACTCACCAGCAGCATGGTGTCCACGCCTACGGCCACAAACAGCGCGCCCGCTGCCAGCCACTGGCGCGCCTGTGATTCGGTGGTGGCCAGGATGCCCGGCGCCTTGCCTGCGCGCAGGATGCGCGCGATGCCGTCGTGGATGGCGGCCTGCACGTCAGGGTGCCCCGGGTTGCCCGGGTGGCCCATCGAGGCCGACAGGTCGGCCGGGCCGATGAACACGCCGTCCACGCCGGGCGTGGCGGCAATCGCGTCGAGGTTCGCCATTGCTTCTACCGTCTCGGCCTGTACCAGCAGGCAGATCTGCTGGTTGGCCTCGTGCACATACTGCGGGTACGCCTGCCAGCGCGACGAACGGGCCAGCGCGCTGCCCATGCCGCGCACGCCCTCGGGCGCATAGCGCGTGGCGCGCACCAGTTGCTGGGCCTGCTCGGGCGTATCGACCATGGGAACTAATAAGGTCTGTGCGCCGATGTCCAGGTACTGCTTGATCAATGCCGTGTCACCCACCGGCACCCGGGCGATGGGGTGGGGCGCCTGCACGCCTGGCGGCAGGGCGCTGGTGGCACTGGCGATGGCCTGCAGCTGGTGCAGGATGGAGCGCAGGTCGTTGGGCGCATGTTCGCCATCGACCAGCAGCCAGTCGTAGCCGGTGCCTGCGAGGATTTCGGCGCTGTAGGCGTTGGCCAGCCCGAGCCAGAGGCCGATTTGCGCCTGGCCTTGGGCCATGGCCTGTTTGAAGCGGTTGGTGGGTGTCTGCAATGTCAACTCCGTGCGGTGCCAAGCCCGCCATCGTACGGGCTGCGGCGGATCGATGTGGGCATGGCCGCTATAGTCGGCTGCCCCTGCATCGGGGCGCCTCACCGACACCTGCCATGGCCAAAGAAAAAACTACGTTCACCTGCACCGAGTGCGGCGGCACCAGCCCGCGCTGGCTGGGCAAATGCTCGTCATGCGGCGCCTGGAACACGCTGATCGAGCAGGTGGCCGAGGCCGGGCCGGGCAAGAACCGCCTGAGCACGCCGCAAGGCTACGCGGGCCTGGCCAACGCGCAGCCCGTCCTGCCGCTGGCCGCCATCGAGGCCCAGGACGTGGCCCGCACCCCCAGCGGCATCGACGAGCTGGACCGTGTGCTGGGCGGCGGCATTGTGGAAGGGGGCGTGGTGCTCATCGGGGGCGATCCGGGCATCGGCAAATCGACCCTGCTGCTGCAGGCCATGGACGCGCTGCAGCGCGCGGGCCTGCCCACGCTGTATGTGACGGGTGAGGAGAGCGGAGCGCAGGTGGCGCTGCGTTCGCGGCGCCTGGGCATCGACGGCAGCCAGGTGCAGCTGCTGGCCGAGATCCAGCTCGAAAAGATTCTGGCGACCGTGGAGGCCACGCAGCCCGCCGTGGTGGTCATCGACTCCATCCAGACCACCTACTCCGACCAGCTCACCAGCGCGCCGGGCTCCGTCGCCCAGGTGCGGGAATGCGCAGCGCACCTCACGCGCATGGCCAAGGGCACGGGCATTGCTGTCATTCTGGTGGGCCACGTCACCAAGGAGGGCGCCCTTGCGGGGCCGCGTGTGCTGGAACACATGGTGGACACGGTGCTGTACTTCGAAGGCGACACGCACAGCCAGTTCCGCCTGGTGCGGGCCATCAAGAACCGCTTCGGCGCGGTCAACGAGATCGGCGTGTTCGCCATGACTGAGAAGGGCCTCAAGGGCGTGAGCAACCCGAGCGCCATCTTCTTGAGCCAGCATTCCGAGCCCGTGCCCGGCAGCTGCGTGATGGTGACGTTGGAGGGCACACGCCCGCTGCTGGTGGAGATCCAGGCCCTGGTGGACAGTGGCGGCCCCAGCCCCCGGCGCCTGTCGGTGGGCCTGGACAAGGACCGCCTGGCCATGCTGCTGGCCGTGCTGCACCGCCATGCGGGGGTGGCCTGCATGGACCAGGACGTGTTTGTGAATGCGGTGGGCGGTGTGCGCATCAGCGAACCGGCCGCCGACCTGGCGGTGATGTTGTCCATCACCTCCAGCCTGCGGGGCAAGGCGCTGCCGCGCGGCTTTCTGGCGTTTGGCGAAGTGGGGCTGGCCGGTGAGGTGCGGCCTGCGCCCCGGGGGCAGGAGCGCCTGAAGGAAGCCGCCAAGCTGGGTTTCAGCGTGGCCGTGGTGCCCAAGGCCAATGCGCCCAAAAAACCCATCGAAGGGCTCACCATCCACGCCGTCGAGCGGGTGGAAGAGGCCATGAACGTGGTGCGCGGTCTGTAAGCAATGCCCACAGCGCCATGTCCGTGGCGCCATAAGACAATCTCGACCTATGAACTTGCGCAATATCCTGGTGCCCCTGGGGGCGGTGGCCCTGATCGGGTTTGGTTTTTATGCCTACGGCTGGGCCGGGGTGGCTGCCGTGGCCGGTGGAATGCTCATGTGGGGCCTGCTGCACTTCACGCGGCTGATGAGCGTGATGCAAAAGGCCGCCAAGCGCCCCATCGGGTATGTGGGCAGCGCCGTGATGCTCAACGCCCGGCTGACGAAGGGCGTGAACCTCATGCACGTGGTGGCCATGACCCAGGCGCTGGGAGAGCGCGTTTCGGCCGAAAACGTGCAGCCCGAGGTCTACCGCTGGACCGACGGCACCCGCTCGTACGTGACCTGCGAGTTCCAGCAGGGCAAGCTGGTGGTGTGGACCCTGGTCCGCCCCCAGGACAACCCTGCCGCTGATGGAGAAGGCGCGCCGCCCGCCGCCCCGTAAAATCCTGGTTTTGCGACCCACAGCAACCAAAGGACACCCATGAGCCCCGTAGTTCCCTCGATGGCCGACCGTGACGGCAAGATCTGGATGGACGGCCAGATGGTCGATTGGCGCGACGCCAAGATCCACGTGCTGACCCACACCCTGCATTACGGCTGCGGCGCCTTCGAAGGCGTGCGCGCCTACAACACCGCCAATGGCACGGCGATCTTCCGCCTGGAAGAGCACACCGACCGCCTCTTCAACAGCGCCAAGATCCTGCGCATGAAGATCCCGTTCACCAAGGAAGAGGTGAATGAGGCCCAGAAAGCCGTGGTGCGCGAAAACAAGCTCGAATCCTGCTATCTGCGTCCATTGACCTGGATCGGCTCGCAAAAGCTGGGTGTTTCGCCCAAGGGCAACCAGATTCATCTGATGGTCGCTGCCTGGGCCTGGGGTGCCTATCTGGGCGAGGAAGGCCTCAAGCGCGGCATCCGCGTCAAGACCAGCAGCTACACCCGCCACCACGTCAACATCACCATGACGCAGGCGAAGGCGGTGAGCAACTACACCAACTCCATCCTCGCCAATATGGAAGCCACGGACGACGGCTACGACGAAGCCCTGCTGCTGGACAGCTCGGGTTTTGTGTCTGAAGGCGCGGGCGAAAACATCTTTGTGATCAAGAACGGCGTGATCTACACGCCCGACCTGTCGGCCGGTGCCCTGAACGGCATCACCCGCAACACCGTGTTCCACATCGCCAAGGACCTGGGCCTGGAGATCGTGCAAAAGCGCATCACGCGCGACGAGGTGTACATCGCCGATGAGGCCTTCTTCACCGGCACGGCCGCTGAAGTCACGCCCATCCGCGAACTCGACCGCATCGAGCTGGGCAGCGGATCGCGCGGCCCGATCACCGAAAAAATCCAAAGCGCCTTCTTCGACATCGTCGGTGGCCGCAATCCGAAATACGCCCACTGGCTGAGCAAGGTCTGAAGAACATGTCGCAAGCAACCGTTGAACTCCTGGCCAAAGACCTGAACGCCCAAGGCGGCGTTTTCTGTCCCAGCCCCAAGGCCGACATGAAGCTGTGGAACAGCCACCCCAAGGTGTACCTGGACGTGGCCCGCACGGGTGAAGCCAAGTGCCCTTACTGTGGCACGGTGTACCGCCTGAAGGCCGGTGAGCACGTACACGCTGGTCACTGATTGATGCCGGTTGCAGTCGGCGGCGCTACGCCGCCGCCCACGTTGACCGTGGCGGTGCTGACCCTCAACGAGGCGCACCGCATCGAAGCCTGCCTGCAAAGCGCTGCGTTTGCCGACCAGTTGCTGGTGGTGGACAGCGGTAGCACCGATGACACCGTGGCCATCGCCCAGCGCCTGGGCGCCGAAGTCCACAACTACCCCGACTGGCAGGGCTTTGCCGTGCAGCGCAACCGGCTGCTGGCCCACGCGCGGGGCGACTACATCTTATTTCTGGACGCCGACGAGGTGATGACACCGGCGTTCGCCCAGGAGCTGCAGGCCATCGTGCGCTCTGGCGCGCAGGCCGTGTGGACCATCCGCTGGCGCATGGTGGCCTACGGGCACGAACTCAAGTACTTTCGCTCGCAATCGCAGATCGAGCGCCTGTTTGTGCGCGCCATGGTCCGCGAGTTCACAGGCGTGGTGCACGAGCAGGCCGAACTGTTGCCACCGCCGGGCGGTGGTGCCGTGCCGCGCCGCCCGATCGAAGCGCGGCTGCTGCACTACTCGCGCACCACCGTGCGCGGCAGCCTGGAGAAGCTCACGCAGTACGCGATGCTCGGCGCTGCCAAGCGCGCTGCGGCGGGCAAAAAGGGCGGCGTAGTGCGCGGCCTGGCCTCGGGCACCAGCATGTTCCTGCGCCTGTATGTGTTCCGCCTGGGTTTTCTGTGTGGCGGGGCCGGTTTTTTGTATTGCCTGTTTGTGGCGCTGGAGGCGTTCTTCCGGTACGCCGCCCTGGAGTACGACCACCAGCAACTGAGTGAGAGCGTGCGCCGTTGACCAAAGCTGACGATCTTTTTGTGCGCCTGTCGGGCGTGGCGGCGTTCATGGTGCCGGGCCTGGCGCTGTGGGTGCGCTCGGGCTACTCCTGGGGGGCGGTGGTGCTGCTGTTGTGCAGCCTGGCCACCGCCGGGGTGTGGCTGCAGCGCCGGCCGGGGCGCGATGCCTGGCCGCTTTTTGGCTCCATCGTGGCGATGGGCACGGTCTGGGCCCTGGACTTTGACCCGGCCCAGGGCAGCTGGTCCAACCTGGACCGGCCCGCCAAGTACCTGCTGGCGCTGCCCTGTCTGCTGTACGTGCTGGCCTATCCCCCGCGGGTGCGCTGGCTCTGGGCCGGTATTGCCGTGGGCGCTTGCGGGGCGGGCCTGATCGGCCTGTACCAGGCTCTGGTGCTGCACTTACCACGCGCCAACGGCTTTACCAATGCGATCCAGTACGGCGGGCTCAGCCTGCTGCTGGGGTTGATGTGCTCGGTGGCGCTGCTGGTGCTGTGGGACCGCTGGAAGCCCTGGCAACGTGCGGGCTGGGCGGTGGGCATTCTGCTGGGCCTGGAGGGGTCGCTGCTGTCCGAGTCGCGCGGGGGCTGGGTGGTGTTGCCCATGGCGCTGCTGCTGTGCGTCTGGCTCCAGGGGCGCTCCGGCCAACCCCGCAGGGCCATCGTCGGTGCCGTGCTGGTTGTGTTGGGGGCTGTGGGCCTGATGGCCTTCAAGGCCAACGAGGTGCGCCTGCGCGTGGATGAGGCGCGGCAGGAGATCACACAGTACGAGTCGCGGGGCGATGCGGCCAGTTCGGTCGGCCAGCGTCTGGCGCACTGGGGGCTGGCCTGGCGCATGGGCCTGGACCGCCCCCTGACCGGCTGGGGACGCTACGGCTACGAGGCCGAAAAGCAGCGCCGCGTGGCTGCCGGCGAGGCGCACCCGATTGTTTTGCAGTTCAGCCACGCCCACAACGAGCTGCTGGACATCTTTGCCAAGCGCGGCATCCCAGGCGTGGTGGTCTTGCTGGTTTTTTATGGTGTGCCCCTGGTGCTGTTCTGGCCCACGCGGCGCCGCGTGTTCCCGGGTGGTGCGGGCGTGCTCGATGCTGAAGGGCTGTGCCTGCGCATGATCGGGGTGCTGCTGCCCGTGTCCTACATGGGCTTTGGCACCACCCAGGTGTTTTTGGGGCACAACAGCGGCACCATGTTCTACCTGTTCATGGGCATGCTGGTGCTGGCCATCCTGCAAGGCCGCGAGCGCCAGCGGCTGCAGGCGCCGGGGCAGGCCGCCGCTCTTTCCTGAAGGACCTCTGCCATGCACATCCTGCTGGTCAACAACTCCCCCATCCCTGTGTATGGCTACGGCGGCACCGAGCGCGTGATCTGGGACCTGGGCAAGACGCTGGTGCAGCAGGGCCACCGCGTGAGCTACCTGGTGCCCGAGGGCTCGACCTGCGACTTCGGCCAGGTGCTGCCCATCCTGCCTGACGAGCCCTGGGAGGGGCAGATCCCGGCCGACGTGGACATCACGCATTTCCAGTTCAACCCACGCTCCGAGCTGTCCAAGCCCTACCTGGTGACCGAACACGGCAACGCCCGCAAGCCCAAGCCGTTGCCCCGCAACACGGTGTTCCTGTCGCGCGACCATGCGGCGCGCTACGGCTCCAGCGAATTCGTCTACAACGGGCTGGACTGGGCGGGTTATGGCCCGGTGGACTTTGACCGCCCGCGCTCGCACTACCACTTCCTGGGCAAGGCGGCCTGGGGCGTGAAGAACGTGCGCGGTGCTATCAAGGTGGCCAAGATGGCCGGGGTGGAACTGGACGTGCTGGGCGGCAACCGCATCAACTTCAAGCGAGGCTTTCGCTGGACGCTGTCGCGCAAGATCCACTTTCACGGCATGGTGGGCGGCACGCAGAAGACGGGCCTGCTCAACGCCTCGCGCGGGCTGATCTTTCCGGTGCGCTGGCACGAGCCGTTCGGGTTGGCGGTGATCGAGAGCCTGTACTTCGGCTGCCCGGTGTTTTCCACCCCCTACGGCGCCTTGCCCGAGCTGGTGCCCGTGCACTGCGGTGTGCTGTCAGACCAGGCCTCGGTGCTGGCCGAGGCGGTGCGGGGCAACCGCTTTGACCCGCGCGCCTGCCACCAGCATGTGGTGGAGCACTTTGGCGCCGAGCGCATGGCGCGCAACTACCTGCGCATGTACGAG
This sequence comes from Acidovorax delafieldii, assembly GCF_007993815.1. Taxonomy (GTDB): domain Bacteria; phylum Pseudomonadota; class Gammaproteobacteria; order Burkholderiales; family Burkholderiaceae_C; genus Acidovorax; species Acidovorax delafieldii. The sequence continues at coordinate 786,403 of NZ_VJWE01000011.1, read as the reverse complement.
CGGGTGCTGGCGGGCGAAACCCTCAATGCCCAGCCTCCCGTGATCCAGGGCCCTGCGCGCGAACTGCCCTGGAGGCAGTGAGGCACCCCCTGAGGTGCTTCGCACCTTCCCCCTCTCCTGCGGGAGGAGGACGCCACCCGTGGCCTGGCAAAGCCAGCTCCACGGTGGCACGGGTTTCACGGCGCGTTAGTTTTTAACGCCCTGCTCATATCGGGGAGGCTACTGCGCAGGTTCTGGGGCGTTTTTGGCCCCAAGCGCTAGTTCAATATGCCCCTGCTGCTATACAAATGATAGTTATTGACAGCCGATAGTGGAGTCGCCACGCGGCGCGGTGGCCTGCTGCCACTCCTGGGCCAGCAACGCCACCAGCTGCGCCGCTGGCATGGGCCGCACCTGGGCCACCCCCTGGCCTGCCCACAGCGACAGGCAGTCGGCCTCGCCCGCCTGGGCGGCCGCGCGACGCAGCGCACCGGTCAGCGCGTTCTGCACGGGGTAGGGCGGCACGTTGGCCTCGTCGGCCTGCAGGGCTTGCATCATGCGGTTGACGATGCCGCGTGCTGGCCGGCCCGAGAAGATGCGGGTGGTGCGCGTGTCGGTGGCCTGGGCGCGTGCCAGGGCCTCGCGGTATGCCGGGCCAATCGCCGACTCGGGGCAGGTCAGGAAGGCCGTGCCCATCTGCACCGCCTGGGCGCCCAGCGCCAGCGCACCCGCAATGCCGCGCCCGTCCATGATGCCGCCCGCAGCGATCACCGGGATGGACAGGGCCTGCACGCACTGCGCCACCAGCGGCAGCGTGCCCACCATGCTGGCCGCAAAGTCGGCCAGCGACGGCGCCGCACCGGTGGCGCCGGGCTGCGTAGGGGTGAGAAAGGTGCCCCGGTGCCCCCCGGCTTCCATGCCGGAGGCGCAGACGGCATCCGCGCCCACGCTGGCCCAGGCCTGTGCCTCGGCCAGCGTGGTGGCGGTGCCGATCACGTAGCTGCCCGCCGCCTGCAGCCTGGCCACCTGCGCCGCCGTGAGGATGCCGAAGGTGAAGCTGGCCACGGCGGGACGTGCGGCGACGAGGGCTTCGAACTGCGCGGCAAAGTCCTCGCACCACTGGGTGGGCCGCTCGGGCACCAGGCCGAACTCGGCATAGAACGGCGCCAGGCGCTGCAGCGCAGCTTGCACCGTGGCGTCGTCGGGTGTGGGCGTGGCCTGCACAAACAGGTTCATGCCAAAGGGCCGGTCGGTGCGCCGGCGCACCTCGGCGGCGGCCTCGGCCATGGCAGCGGGCGAGCGCATGCCGCAGCCCAGCATGCCCAGGCCGCCGGCCTCGGACACGGCGGCGGCCAGCGCGGGCGTGTCCGACCCGGTCATCGGGCCCTGGATGATGGGCAGCGCAAGGCGCAGGTGGGTGGTGAAGGCGGCGGGCATGGGGGCTCCTTGTGCGATCTGTGGGGGAGGGGTCAGGTCGATGCGGCGGGGCGGTGTGCTTCGCCGGAGGTCAGTACGGTCCGCAGCGCGTCCAGCGCCGGCGACTGGTAGCTGCGCCGGTGCACCAGCACCGTGTCGCAGGTGGCCAGGGGCACCAGGCGGAGCGCAGGCGGCTCGCGCATCAGGTCGATCACGGCCTGGGGCACCACGCCCGCGCAGCGACCGGTGGCCACACAAGCCAGGATGGCGTGGTACGAGGCCAGCTCCAGCACGCGCGGCGGGCTGCCGTCCTTTTGCTGCATGAAGGCCTCGCCCATGCGGCGGTAGGTGCAGCCGGGGCTGAAGGCGGCCAGGGTGTCCAGCTGCAGGTCCTGGGGCGTGTGCACGGGCGGGTGGTCGGCGGGCAGGGCCAGCAGCAGGGCCTCGGCAAACACGGCGGTGCGCTCCACCGGCGCCTCGGCGTCGATGCCCGGCGGCGGCCAGGCCACCAGTGCGCAGTCGATGGTGTGGGCCAGCACCTGCTCCACCAACTGGCGCGAGGGGGCGGTGGACAGTTCCAGCACCAGCCCCGGCCATTGCGCATGCAGCCGGGCCAGCGGCTGCGGCAGGCGTGCGGCGGCCGTGCTTTCCATGGCGCCCAGGCGCAACCGGCCGCCGGGCTGGCCGGGGTGCACCGACTGGCGGGCCTCTTCGGCCAACGCCAGCAGGCGGTCGGCATAGCCGCGCAGCGCCTCCCCGGCAGGCGTCAGCACCATGCGTTTGCCCTCGCGCAGGAACAGCGTGGCGCCCAGTTGCTCTTCCAGCTGTTGCACGCGCGTGGTCACGTTGGACTGCACGCGGCCCAACCGTTCGGCCGCGCGGGTCACGCTGCCTTCCTGCGCGACGGCGCGGAATATTTCGAGCGCTGCCAGATCCATAGATATTCTTGCTATGAGATGATTAATAGAAAATAAATCTCAAAACAGAATCATAGACTGGAAACCGCCTGCATGGAACCGCGCACCGCCCCCCAAGACCGTCCCCTGGCTGTAGCACTGGCGGGCATGGCCGCACTGGCGGTGGCGATGGGCGTGGGCCGGTTTGCCTTCACCCCGCTGCTGCCCATGATGCTGCACGACGGCGTGGTCACGCTGGCCGGCGGCAGCTGGCTGGCCACAGCCAACTACCTCGGGTACCTGATCGGGGCGCTGGCCTGCATGGCGCTGCCCTGGGTGGCGCCCCGTGCGCGGCAGCGGTGGCATGCGGCGCGGCTGGCGCGCTGGGGGCTCGCGGCCACGGTGCTGCTCACCCTGGGCATGGCGCTGCCGCTGCCGGGCTCCTGGCCCGCGCTGCGGTTTGCGGCCGGGGTTGCCAGTGCGCTGGTGTTCTTGAACGTCTCGGTGTGGTGCATGCTGCGGCTGGTGGCGCTGGGCCAGCCCGCGCTGGGCGGGTTGATCTTTTGTGGCCCGGGGCTGGGCATCGTGCTCACCGGCCTGTCGGCCAGTGCCATGGTGGCGCTGCAGTGGCCCGCCGCAGCGGGCTGGGCGGTGTTCGGGCTGCTGAGTGTGGGGTTGTGCGCTGCCATCTGGCCCGTGCTGCGGGGTGTGGCGATGCCCGGGTCGGCCGCAGCCTCCGGCCCGGTGGTGGACGGCTCCACCCCCGGCCACGGGTTCTGGGCGCGCACGGGGCTCACGCTGGCCTATGGGCTCGCAGGGCTGGGCTACATCGTCACGGCCACCTTTTTGCCCGTGATTGCGCGCGCTGCCTTGCCTGCGGGGTCGCCTTGGCCTGACCTGTTCTGGCCGCTGTTTGGTGCTGGCGTGGCGCTGGGCGCGGCGTTGTCCACCCGCACCCCGGCCGCGTGGGACCGGCGCTGGCTGCTGATGGCAGCCTACGTGGTGCAGGCCGGGGCCATCGCGCTCAGCCTGGTGTGGCCGGGGCCTGCGGGGTTTGCACTGGGCAGCCTGCTGCTGGGCTTGCCGTTCACTGCCATCACCTTTTATGCCCTGCAGGAGGCGCGGCGCGTGTGGCCTGCGGCGGGCGACAGTTTTCCGGGGTTGCTCACGGCGGCCTACGGCATTGGTCAGATCGTGGGCCCGCCCATGGTGGCGTGGATGCTGCACCACGCGGCCACGCAGGGGCAGGGCTTTGTCTACGGGCTGGCTGTGGCCGCCGCAGCGCTCGGGGTGGGGGCGGTGCTGTATGCCGCCATGGCCTGGCGCTGGCCCCTGGCGCCCCGCGCGGCAGCGCGCTGAGCGCACGCGAATGCAGGCGCCGATCAGTGCGTGGATGGTGCCAGCGGCAGCGCCAGCACAAAACACGCGCCGCTGTCGCCGTCAGCACGGTCCTGGCAGTGCACGGTGCCGTTGTGGCGGCCGGCAATCGACCGCACCAGCGCCAGCCCCAGGCCCACGCCGCCCGCGCGCTCGCTGGCGCCCGGCAGCCGGTAGAAGGGCTCGAAGATGCGCTCGCGCTGGCTGTGCGGCACGCCCGGGCCGTGGTCGCACACATGCACCTCGGCGCGGCCCTGGCGGCGGTGCACCACCACGGTGATCTCGCCGGTGCTGTAGCGGCGTGCGTTTTCCAGCAGGTTGCGGATCGCCCGGCGCAGCAGCTTGGCCACGCCGCGCACCTCCAGCGAATCGGGGCTCGCGCTCACGTCCAGGTCGGCGTCCACGCGCGCACATTCCTCGGCGGCCAGGCCAATCAGGTCCACCAGTTCCACGGTGCCCACGTCGGCTTCGCGCGCGTCGAGCCGGCTGGCCAGGAGGATCTCGTCCACCAGCTGGTCCAGCTCGGCGATGTTGCGCAGGATTTCTTCGCGGAAGGCGGGGGAAGGCTGCTGGCCACCCATCAGCTCCAGCCCCATGCGGATGCGGGTCAGGGGCGAGCGCAGCTCGTGCGAGGCATTGGCCAGCAGCGACTTGTGCGACTTGACCAGGGTTTCCACACGCTCTGCCGCTGCGTTGAACTGGCGCGCCAGGTCGGCTACTTCGTCCTGGCCCTGCTCGGGCACCCGCACCGACAGGTCGCCTTCGCCAAACTTCTTCACGCTGCGCTGCAAGGCCTCCAGCCGCTGCGTGAGGCGGCGGATGATGGGGTACACCCCCACCGCCACCGCCAGACCCACGATGCCCAGCAGCCACAAGAAGCCGAAGGGCGGGCGGGTCCAGAAAGCCGCCTCGTCCTGGCCGGGACCCCCGGGCCGGCCGCCATTGCGGCCCATGCGCGGCTGGCGCGGCGCCATCTGTAGGGTAAAGATCTGGCCGTTTTCTGCCTCGATGTGGAATTCCACCACCTCGCCAGGCTCGGACGGTTGGCGCGTTGCCATGCCGCGCAGCACCAGGTTGCCCCCTGGGTCGCGCACCGCCATCTCGCGCGAGGGCGGCACAAACGGCTGGTTGTTCTGGGCCTTTTGTTCCTCGGCAATGCGCCAGGCCCAGCCCACGGTGAGCGTCAGCACCGCCATGCCACCGACCACGGCGAGCCAGATGCGCAGATAAAGGCGGCGGGAAAAAGGGTTGGTCAAGGACATGCGTGGGGCGACAGCGCAGGCAGCGGGGGCTGCGTCAGCGGTCAATCTTGCTGCTTGGCAAACACATAACCGACACCGCGCACCGTGAGGATGCGGCGCGGGTTCTTGGCGTCGGCCTCGATGGCCGCGCGGATGCGGCCCATGTGCACGTCGATGGAGCGGTCAAACGCCTCCAGCTCGCGGCCGCGCACGGCCTCCATGATCTGGTCGCGCGTGAGCACCCGGCCCGCGCGCTCGGCCAATGCCACCAGCAGGTCGAACTGGTAGGAGGTGAGGTCCGCCAGCTGCCCCGCCACGGTCACAGTGCGCGCGTCGCGGTCGATCTCCAGCGTGCCAAAGCGCAGCACCTGGGTGGCGGCTGCCGCGCCGCCACCATCCGTGCGCCGGCGCAGGATGGCGCGGATGCGGGCCAGCAGCTCGCGGGGCTCAAAGGGCTTGGGCAGGTAATCGTCAGCACCCAGCTCCAGCCCGATAATGCGGTCCATGGGGTCGCCCTTGGCGGTGAGCATGAGCACCGGCACCTGCGCCGCGTTGCCCTGCAGCGAGCGGATGCGGCGGCACACTTCCAGTCCATCCATGTCGGGCAACATCAGGTCCAGGATCACCAGGTCGGGCAGCGGCCCGGCATCAGGGCCCTGTAGCTGCGCCAGGCCACTCTTGCCATCGGCACGGTGCGTGACCTGCAGGCCCGACTGGCCCAGATACTCGCCCACCATCTGCGCGAGGCGGGCGTCGTCTTCGATCATCAGCAGTTGGGAGCTCATGGGGGCAGTGTAGTAGCGAGGCTTTGAAACTGTCTTCATGGTCCGGCCCAGCCGTCTCCCCGTGTTGAAGCCCCCGTAAAGTTCCGGTAAACCGGGTGGCGAGAGGCTTCAGAAGCTGCTATTGATTTGGTAGCTGTCTGGGCATATGAATCAGGCGCCACCGACCTTCTGGATGCGCGATGCCAGCCACACCAGCACCAGCACCGGCAGCCCCAGCAGTGCCGTGGAGGTGAAGAACTGGGCGTACCCAAACGCATCCACATAGTCGCCCGAGAAGCCCGCCACGAACTTCGGCAGCAGCAGCATCATCGAGCTGAACAGCGCGTACTGCGTGGCCGAGTAGCTCACGTTGGTCAGGCTCGACAGGTAGGCGATGAACGCGGCCGATGCAATGCCGCTGGCCAGGTTGTCGGCAGACACCACGGCAATCAGCGCCGTCACGTCGTGCCCGTGGCCCGCCAGCCAGGCAAACAGCAGGTTGCTGGCGGCGCTCAGGATGGCTCCCAGCATCAGGATGCGCATCACGCCAAAGCGCATGGACAACACGCCGCCCACGAAGGCGCCAGCGAGCGTCATGATCACACCGTAGATCTTGGTCACGGCGGCCACTTCGTCCTTGGTGTAGCCCATGTCCACGTAGAACGGGTTGGCCATGATGCCCATCACCACATCGCTGATGCGGTATACGGCAATCAGCGCCAGGATGAGCGCCGCATGCCAGCCGTAGCGGCGCAGGAAGTCGGCAAACGGGGCCACCAGTGCGCCCTGGATCCACTCGGCAGCGTTCTTGGCGGGAGGCAGCGCCACGGGCGCGGGCTCACGCGAAAACAACACGGTGACCACGCCCACGGCCATCGACGCCGCCATGGCCAGATAGGCCGCCTGCCAGGCGCCGTTCTGGTACGCGGCGGCACCCAGGGCCACGGCCTGGCCGGCCGCGGGCGCGACCTCGGAGCGCGCGGCAATCCACAGCACACCGGCTCCGGCCCAGATCATCGCGAGGCGGTAACCCGTCTGGTACGACGCCGCCAGCGCGGCCTGGTGGTTGGCGTCGGCCGATTCGATGCGGAAGGCATCGAGCGCAATGTCCTGCGTGGCCGAGCCAAACGCCACGGCCAGCGCGCACCACACGATGGGGCCCAGTGTGAGACGCGGGTCGGCCAGCGCCATGCCGATGAGTCCCGCCACCACCACCAGCTGTGCCAGCAGCAGCCAGCTGCGCCGCCGCCCGAGCAGCCGCGTGAGCACCGGGATGGGCATGCGGTCCACCAGCGGCGCCCACACCCACTTGAAGCCGTAGGCCAGGCCCACCCAGCTCAGGTAGCCGATGGTGCTGCGGTCGATGCCCGCCTCGCGCAGGCGAAAGCTCAGCGTGCCCAGCACCAGCAGCAGCGGCACCCCGGCCGAAAAACCCAGCGTCAGCATGCGCAGGCTGGCGGGCTCCAGGTACACGCGCAGGGTTTGCAGCCAGGGGGTGCGCGGGGGCTTGTCCGGGGCGGTGGTGGGAGCGAGGCTGGGGGTGGAAGATGTGGAGGTGTCTGACATGGGCGAGCGGGGGTTTTGTCTATCATCGCCGACGCACCCTTGTAGCCATCCTGTCAGCCTCCATCTGCGCGGCAGGCTCTGGTGTGTTGTGTGCCAGCGCTGCTCATTATTCCTTCTGGGATTGCCTTGTATGTGTCTTTTCTGCCCCGCTCCCTCCATCGCGCCGTCGTCCCCCTGGTCCGCACGCCGCGCGTTCCTGCTGGCGGCGGGCGCCGCTGCGGCCACGCCGGTGCTGGCGCAGGTGGACGTGGGTTCGGCATCCAGCCTGCGCAAGCTCGTGCCCGCCGAGACGCTGGAGCAGTCTGCCGCCCAGCAGTACCGCCAGATGCTGGAGCAGGCCCGCGCCAAGCGCGCGCTGGCGCCCGACAACCACCCCCAGCTGCAGCGCCTGCACGCCATCGCCAAGCGGCTGATCCCGTACGCCACGCCCTGGAACGACCGCGCCCGCCAGTGGCGGTGGGAGGTCAACCTGATCGGCAGCTCGCAGATCAATGCGTTTTGCATGCCCGGCGGCAAGATTGCGTTCTACACCGGCATCCTCGACCAGCTCAAGCTCACGGACGACGAGGCCGCGATGATCATGGGCCACGAGATGGCCCATGCGCTGCGTGAGCACGCACGCGAGCGCATTGCCAAGACGCAGGGCACCAACCTGGCGCTGCGCCTGGGCTCGCAGCTGCTGGGGCTGGGCGACCTGGGGCAGGCGGCTGCGGGCCTGGGTGGGCAATTGCTCACGCTGCAGTTCAGCCGCTCGGACGAAAGCGAAGCCGACCTGGTGGGGCTGGAGCTGGCCGCGCGCGCGGGCTACCAGCCGTCGGCCGCCGTGAGCCTGTGGCAGAAGATGGGCAATGCCAGCGGCAGCAAACAAGGCGGGCTGGCGTTTTTGTCCACCCACCCATCGGGCCCCGCGCGCATTCGCGAGCTGGAGCAGAACGTGCCCAAGGTGCAAGGCCTGTACGAGGCCGCGCGCCGCAACGGTTGAACCGCCGAGCCAGCGTATTTAAGCGCTGGCCGCCACTGCATCGGTGGCGTCTTCACCCGCCAGCTGCACCCGGTTGCGCCCCGCGTGTTTGGCGACATACAGCGCCTGGTCTGCGCGGGCAATGGCGGCCTGCAGGTCGTCGGGCCCGTGCACCAGAGCCACGCCAAACGACAGCGTCAGGGCCAACGGCTCGGGGCGGACGGGCAGCGGTGCCCGGGCCACAGCGGCACGGATGCGCTCGGCCGTGGCGCTGGCGGCGTCCAGCGGGCTGGCGGGCATCAGTGCCAGAAACTCTTCGCCACCCCAGCGCGCCAGCACATCGCCCTCGCGCAGGTTGTCGGCCAGCACCTGGCCCATGGCCACCAGCACCTGGTCGCCCACGGCGTGGCCGTACTGGTCGTTCACGCGCTTGAAGTGGTCCACATCGCACAGCAGCAGCGTCACCGGCACGCCGCTGCGCCGGCTGCGCTCCAGCGCCTCGGTGGCCTGCGCGTCAAAGTGGCTGCGGTTGGCCAGGCCGGTCAGCGGGTCGCGCGTGGCCTGCTTGCGCAGGCGCGCCTCGGCAATGAGGATGGTGCGGCGGTAGAACGCCGACAGCGCTGCCGACATGGCAAACACCACGCAGATGTGCACCCAGTTCACGATCTTCACGCTGTGCGCGGGCAGCGGGTCCAGCGGCCCCACGGCGTCGCTCAGCATGTGCAGGCCCAGGTAGTAGGCCAGCAGGGCCAGCACCATGGGCGCGGCATAGCCGCGCGTGTTGGCGATCACGATGGCGGGGATGAACATCAGCAGGTAGTAGTGAAAGCCGCTCTCCCAGCCGATGAGCAGCGAGCCCAGGGCCGAGTGCCCGATCACCTCCAGCCAGATCAGGGCCAGTGCAGCGGTGTTGTAGCGCTTCTGGATGAGCCGGTAGGCGCCCAGGTACATGGCGATGCTCAGCACATTCACGGCCGCCAGCGGCATCGAGCCCAGCCACAGAAACAGCAGGATGTAGCCCGCGTCGATGGCAGCGGCCGTCAGCGCGACCCGCTGCACCATGGCCCAGTAGGCCTTGCCCGCGAGGCTGGAGCCGCGCTGGGGTTCAAGCGGGGGGCGCGGCGCGTTGGATGGGGTCATGGCACGGGGGCACGGGCGGCCTGCAGAGGTGGCAAACCGCTCCATCGTAGCCCCCGGCGGTGTCGGGGGTGCGGCGAACTGGCTGGTATCCCGGGGTCTGATCGCCGCTGGGCACCCGGCGGCGCGGAGCACGCGACCAGGGCCTGTGACGGCCTCCGGCAACCCATTTCAAGCCCAATCAGCTGGATGCGCTAGTGGAATATACCTGGCGTGCTATGAATAAGAGAGCATTGATGGTCTGCGCTCAGGTCCCGCCCACGTAGGGATTGCTTTGCCGCTCGCGCCCGAAGGTGCTCTCGGGCCCGTGGCCAGGAATGAACACCGTCTGGTTGCCCATGGGCCACAGCCGCTGCGTGATGCTGTCGATGAGCTGCTGGTGGTTGCCCTGGGGAAAGTCCGTGCGGCCAATGCTGCCCGCAAACAGCACGTCGCCCACAAACGCTCGGTCGATCTGCGGCGCGTGGAACACCACATGGCCGGGCGTGTGGCCGGGGCAGTGGCGCACGGCCAGCGTCTCGTTGCCGATCTGCACGGTGTCGCCGTCGTGCAGCCAGCGCGTTGGGGTGAAGTGCTGCGCGGGCGGAAAGCCGAACATTGCGCTTTGCTGCGGCAGCCCGTCGATCCAGAACTGGTCGCCCGGGTGGGGGCCGACGATGGGCAGCGACAGGCGCTGGGCCAGCTCGCCCGTGCCGCCGGCGTGGTCAATGTGCGCGTGGGTGAGCCAGATCTGGGACAGCGTCAGCCCGTGTTCTTCCACCGCTGCCAGCAAGGTGTCCAGGTCTCCGCCTGGGTCGATCACGGCAGCCTGCCGGGTGGCGTCGCACCAGACGATGGAGGCGTTCTGCTGGAAAGGAGTGACGGGGACGGTGAGGTAGCGGAGCATGGGATGGAGGCAGTAAACCCATCGCCCATCGCGCTGGGGCCGTTTTCTCCCAGAGGGCGATAGCGGGCTGGCGCGGCGGCGGCAGGGCCGGAAGGCAACAGCCGTGAGTTTCGCACAGGGCCTGTGCAGCGCCCGCCGTCCCTTGGCGGCCGCTTGGGGCCTCAGTCTGCGTCCACAGGCCGGCCCAGCAGCCGGTTCACGGCGGTGCGCAGGCCCTCGAGCGACGTGGTGTTGAGCACGAACACCACAAAGCCCTCGATCTGGCTGCTCAGCAGCTCAAAGCGGATGTGCAGGAACACCACCAGGTGGTTCTGGATGCGGGTGCCCAGGATGGTGCGGCTGTCGCCCATGTCGAACCGTGGCGGGCTCAGCTCGAACTCGTGGCCCAGCAGGTCGGACAAGGCGGCGATGCAGGCGTTGAGCATCACGTTGCCCACCTCGGTCAGCGCATCCTGCTCGATGGCGCTCAGGTCTTCGCTGGGCACGTTCTGCCCGGCGACGATGCGCACGATCTCCAGGCTGCGGTGGCCTGGAAAGATCAGCAGGGCATCGCCGTTGAGCACGCCGCGAAACGGCTGGCGCACGCCATACATGGGGTGGCCCTGGGTGCCCAGTTGCTGCGCCGCCTCGCTCACGGTGAACACGCTGACATGCGGCACCGACAGCAGCACCTCGTCGCGCAGCAGGCTGCCCATGGCGGCGGCGGCCTTGCCCACGCCGATGTTGAAGATCTCGCTCAGTGCATCGATCTGTTCGGCGTCTAGCTGGATGGGCATGTCAGGCTCCTGCGAGGGCGATGAGCTGTTGGGCGGCTTGGGCGGTGATGGGCTTGGCAATGAACACCATACCCGCTTCCTCGATGCGCTCCTGCACGGCGTTCTGCACATTGGCCGTGAGGATGGCAATGGGCACCCGGGGCAGCAACTGGCGCAACGCCAGTGCGGCATCCAGACCGTTCATGCCGTGCATGTTGAAGTCCATGGAAACCAGGTCCACGGGGTTCTCGCGCGCCAGCTGCAAGGCTTCTTCGCCGCTGCTGGCATGCACGATGGTCCAGTCGGGGTGGGCTTGTTGCACCAGGCCCTGCAGGATCAGGCGGGACATGCGGCTGTCATCCACAATCAAAAGGCGCAGGCTCATGGTTGTTGTGTCGTTGGTTAAGGTCAGAGTGCGGGGTGCGCCGCATCGTGGGTCAGAACCCGGTTGCGGCCGGCGGCCTTGGCGCGGTAGAGCGCCGCGTCGGCATCGGCCATCAGCGGCTCGATGCCTGTGTGGTGCCGCTCGCTGGCAGCCATGCCGATGGAAATGGTGAACGTGACCGGGTGCCCTGCAGGCGACGCCAGGCCCAGCTGTGCGATGGCGCCCCGGATGCGCTCGGCCACTTGGCGTGCGCTGTCGGCGCTGGCATGGGGCAGCAGCGCGGCAAATTCCTCCCCGCCCAGGCGGCCGAGCAGGTCGGCCTCGCGCAGGGCCTGGCCGATGGCCTCGGCACAGGCGCGGATGGCGGTGTCGCCCATCTGGTGGCCATACCGGTCATTGATGCGCTTGAAGTGGTCGATGTCGATCATCAGCACGGTGCAAGGTTGTCCATGGCGGCGGCAGTGGTCGAACAGGGCGGTGCTGCGCTCCATGAAGGCCCGGCGGTTCAGCAGGCCGCTGAGCGCATCGCGCGTGGCCAGTTCGCGCAGCTGGGCCTCCAGGGCCTTGTGGGTGCTGATGTCAAAGCCCCACAGCAGGTGGGCCAGCTGGCCCTCGACGTCGATGAGGCGGGCCGACAGTGAACTCCAGCGCGGGGCATGGGTGCCGATCTGCGCCTCCATGGCATCGACCTGCCCGTACTGGTCCAGGGTCTGCATGAAGCGCTGGCGTGTGTCGGGGTCGTGCAGCAGGTCGGGCAGAAACAGGGTCTGAGGAGCGGTTCTGAGCCCCAGGCGCTCGGTCAGCCGGTGGTTGATGAAGTGCACGCGACCGCTCTCGACCTCGGCCAGCAGCACGTCGCTGGGGCTGGTGTCCAGGATGAAGCCCAGCAGCGCGCGGCTTTCTTCGAGCTTGCGCGTGCGCCGGGCCACGCGGTCTTCCAGCTCCCGGTTGGTTTGCGCCAGCTGCCGCGATGCGGCTTTGGCGGCGCGTGCATCCTGCACCAGCCGGGCAATCAGCAGCGTGGTGCCCACGAGCAGAGCGCTCAGCACCACGCTGAGCACGATGAAGCGTTGGTGCAACTGCTGGCGCGCCTGGTCTGTCTGCTGGGTGCTGAACAGGTGCACGGTGGCCACCGCCTGGCGCAGGCGCTCCAGCAGCGCGTCGGACTGGCGGGTGATGTCTTCGGCCACGCGCAGCGCCTGGGTGGGTGCGGCCGTCGCCTGCGTGCGCCGCGCCGCGGTGCTGCCGGGCTCGTTGGCGCTGCCGCTGGCCTGCGACGACCAGCGCTCCACCTGAGTGCGCAACCCGTCCAGGCCCTGTGCGGTGTCCGGCAGTGCCTCGCGCAGCTGGGTGCTCACGCGCGGTCCGCGACCGCTGGTGTCGAGGGTGCTGTACAGCACGTCCAGCCGGTCGACCAGGTCTTGCGCGCTGGCCTCCCGGGCCCGCAGCTGGCGCGCCAGCAGACTCACCCGCGCCAGTTCGTTGTGCACGCTGGCGATGTACCAGAGGTCGTTTTGCTGGTGGGGCTGCGCAAGGTCCTGGGCCTGGCGCAGCGTCCACCACAGGGCCGCAGAGGTGCCCAAAGCCATGGCCACCACCAGGGCCAGCAGCCGGTGGGTGGTGCGTGTGTTGCTGGCGGCGGGCTGCTGCTTAGCGGATGGAGACAGCATGGACCTGCCAGATGGTGCGGTTGACGTAGTCCTGGCCCTGCTGCAGAGCGGGGTGGGCATCAAACGGGTAGATCAGGATCAGTGGCCCCTTGTCGCGGATGCCCATGCGCTGGCCGTCGCGCCGGTAGGCCAGCACGGGGTTGTAGCGAAGCAGGTCGCTCCAGGGGATCACGACGGCATAGTCGTTCAGGGCCATCAGCACGATGCGGCTGCGTTCGCCGCCCCCGAGCTGCTCCACCAGGTGGCGCAGCGGCACACCGGTCCAGCGGTGTGTACCCGCCATGCCCAGCGCGGCGGGCAGGGCGGTGGTGATGTCTTGCGCTGGCAGTCGCTCCAGGGCCTGCAGGTCGCAGGCCTGCGCCTGGCCGTCGCCGGCAGGCTGCAGTTGCAACACGCTGCGGCCCTGGGGGGCTGGGCACAGCGGGGCGGGGTGGGCCCACAGCGGCAGGCACAGGCTCAAAGGTCCGAGCAGGGCCACCAGGGTGGCGTCTGTGCGGGCCCGCAGGGCAGCCAGGAATCGGAACAACATCGTCACCACTTTCACATCCAGCCAGCGCGCCGGGGACTGGAATGGCTCCAGGTGCGGCAGCTGGCACGGCTTGACTATGCCCGTGAAAGCAGGAAAACCGACTGCCGTCCAACGGAAAATTGCCGCGAGATGGGTGGTTTTGACAATTGTTGACGGTTTTTGGGGGGCTTGTGGGTGACTGCCGGGGCTGAAGGCTACAGGTTGGTCGCCGCCACCACTTCGCTCATGTCGGTCAGGCCCTGCAACACCTTTTCGATGCCGTCCTGGCGCAGGGTGAGCATGCCGGCGGTGAGCGCAGAGTGCCGGATGTCCGAAGCCGGGGCCCGGTGGCGGATGTGCTGGCGAATGGCTTCGTCACTCATCATCAGCTCGTGGATGCCCAGGCGACCGTGGTAGCCGTGGCCTTCGCATTTGGCGCACCCCACGGGGCGCCACATCCGCAGCTCGCCCTGGGCGCCGCCGTATTGCTGGCGCCAGCGTCCGATCTGCGCCTGGCGCGCCTCAGCTGTGTTGTGGGTGCCACTCTCCAGGTACTGCGACGCCAGGCCCGCCAGCATGTCGTCGTCGGCCACACGCGGCTCGCGGCAGGCGGTGCACAGGCGCCGCACCAGGCGCTGCGCCAGGATGGCCAGCAGCGAGTCCGAGAAGTTGAACGGGTCGAGGCCAATTTCGAGCAGGCGCGCAATGCTCTCGGGCGCGGAGTTGGTGTGCAGGGTGGACAACACCAGGTGCCCGGTGAGCGAGGCTTCGATGGCGATGCGTGCCGTCTCCTCGTCGCGCATCTCGCCGATCATGATCACGTCCGGATCAGCGCGCAAAAAGGTGCGCATGGCGGCGGCAAAGGTCCAGCCGATGCGTGGGTTCACCTGCACCTGGCGCAGGCCCTCCTGCGTGATCTCGATGGGGTCTTCGGCCGTCCAGATCTTGCGGCCTGCGGTGTTGATGTCGCGCACCACCGAGTGCAGCGTGGTCGTCTTGCCGCAGCCCGTGGGGCCACACACCAGCACCAGGCCATAGCTTTTTTGCACCACCGCGCGCAGCGCCAGCAGGTTGGACTGGCTCAGGCCGATGTTCTCCAGCGGCAGAGGCTTGGCGCCTGCCAGCAGGCGCAGCACCACGTCCTCCAGCCCGCGCGAGGTGGGCACCGTGACCACGCGCAGCTCCACCGGAGGGCCACCAAAGCGGGCAAAGTCGATCTTGCCGTCCTGCGGTTTGCGGTGCTCCGAGATGTCCATGCTGGCCATGATCTTGATGCGTGCCACCATCGCAAAGCGGTAGCGCGCGGGCAGTTCCAGGTAGGGCACCAGGTCGCCATCGATGCGCAGGCGCACGCGCACGTTGTGCGGGGCGGGCTCGGTCTCAATGTGGATGTCCGACGCACGGTGGCTGATGGCTTCGTCAATCACCGAGTTGATGAGCCGCACCAGGGTGTTGTCCGACTCGCTGATCACGTCGGCCTGCTCGGTGTCTGCGTCTGGCGACGCAGTGGCCAGGTTGGTCAGCAACTCCTGCGAGGTGGCGCGTGCGCCGGCTGCCGCGCCGCCCGCGTCGGCAGGGCGGGTGCGGTAGGCCTTGTGGATGGCGGGCATCAGCGTGCCGGGCGCTGCGCGCAGCGGGATCAGCCGCCGCTGGGTCAGAAAGCGGATCTCGTCGATCAGCACGCGGTCCCAGGGGTCCGCCATCAGCAGCACCAGCGCGTCCTCGCGTGCGATCAGGGGCAGCACGGATTCGCGCTCGGCCACGGCACGGGGGATGAGTGCCAGGGCCGGCGCTTCGGGCGTGATGTCGCCGGGGTGCACGGTGTATTCACCCAGCCAGGTGGCAATCACGCTGCGCAACTGGTCCTGGGTGAGTGCCCCCCGGTCCACCAGAATCTGGCCGATGGGCCGCTGCACGCCATTGCCGCGCTCCTCCTGCTGCGCCTGCAGGCCCTCTGCCAGGTCCGGCGTGGACAGCAGCCCCGCGTGGACCAGCGCCTCGCCCAGGTGCCGGGCCTTGCCCACCGTGGGGTGGGGGGTGGAGATCTGACGCCACAGCGCCTCGGCGCTCTGGGGGCGAAAACTGTGGGCGGGAGGCGGGGCGGAGGTGCTGGCGTCGGTCATCGGGGCAGAGGGGCTGGGGCAGGGCTCAGAGGGTCAGTGCGTAGTCCACCGTGATGGGTGCGTGGTCCGAGAACTTTTCGCCCTTGTAGATATGTTCAGCACGCGCCAGCGCCGCGATCGCAGGGGTGGCCAGGTGGTAGTCCAGCCGCCAACCCACGTTGTTGGCATAGGCCTGGCCGCGGTTGCTCCACCAGGTGTAGGCGGTGTCGGTGGCGGTAGGTTGTAACTGACGGTAAACGTCTATGATGCCGCCGCCTTCATCAGTTGTGTGCAACAACTTTGTCATCCAGGCGCGTTCTTCGGGCAAAAAACCACTGTTCTTCTGGTTGCTGCGCCAGTTTTTGAGGTCGATTTGCTGGTGCGCAATGTTGATGTCGCCACACAGGATGAAGTCGCGCTCGGCCTTCAGGCGCATGAGGTGGGGGTGGAACTCCGCCAGAAAGCGGAATTTGGCCTGTTGCCGCTCTTCGCCCGACGAGCCGCTGGGAAAGTACGCACTGATGATCGACAGCTTGCGGGCGGGCGTGTCAAAACGCAGCTCGACGTATCGGCCTTCTGCATCGAACTCGGTCGATCCATAGCCAATGACTACATCCGACGGCACGTGCCGCGTGTAGATGCCGACGCCCGAATAGCCTTTTTTCTGGGCAAAGTGGAAGTGCCCTTGCAGGTCGGCCAGGCGCTCGAAGCGGTTGGCCATGTCGGCGGCCTGGGCCTTCACTTCCTGCACACAAATACAATCCGGCCGCGTGGCTGCCATCCAGCTTTCCACGCCTTTGCTGGTGGCCGAGCGGATGCCATTGAGATTGAGGCTGGTTAACTTGAACAAGGATTTCCCCATGGTGGATGTTGGCGTGCAAACCCCCGAACAGGGCCAGCTGGCGCAGGATTTCGTCCGTTTTGCCGTCGAGTCGGGCGTGCTGCGGTTTGGTGAATTCAAGACCAAAGCCGGGCGCCTGAGCCCCTATTTTTTCAACGCCGGACTGTTTGACGACGGCCGCAAGATCGGCCGGCTCGCGGAATTCTATGCAAAAGCCCTGCTGGCCAGCGGCATCGAATTCGACATGGTGTTTGGCCCCGCGTACAAGGGCATTCCGCTGGCTGCCACCGTGGCGGTGGAGTTGGCGCGCCTGGGCCGCAACGTGCCCTTTGCCTACAACCGCAAGGAGGCCAAGGACCACGGCGAGGGTGGGACCCTGGTGGGAGCGCCTCTCAAGGGCCGGGTGCTCATCGTGGACGATGTGATGTCGGCCGGCACGGCCGCCCGCGAGTCCATCGCCATCATCCGCGCCGCCGGCGCCACGCCCCACGCAGTGGCCATTGCGCTGGACCGCCAGGAGAAAGCCACCGAGAATGGCGAGGACGTGGACCACAGCGCCGTGCAGTACGTGCGCAACCAACTGGGCATGCAGGTGTGTGCCATTTCACGGCTGGCAGACTTATTGCTCTTTCTTGAGAAAAATGGGGAAGAGGGGATGCGTTCCCACCACGAAAAGGTGCTGGCCTACCGCCAGCGTTACGGCGTCAACGAGGGGTAGATGGTTTGAGCAAATCGGCGTGGATCATGGGCGGGGTTCTGTTGGCCACCCTGGGCGCTGATTGGGCGCGGGCGCAAGCCCCCGGGACATCCGGCGGCATCTACACCTGCGTGGACCGCAATGGCCGGCGTCTGACGGCCGACCGTCCGATCGCCGAATGCCTCGACCGCGAGCAGCGGGAACTCGGGCCCTCGGGCATCGTGCGGCGGCAAATTGGCCCCTCGCTGACCGAGCAGGAACGCGCCGCGCAAGAGGCGCAGCGCCGCAAGGAGGCCGAAGCCCGTGCCCGCGAGCTGGAAGAACGCCGCCGCGAGCGCGCGCTGACGGCCCGCTATCCCGACAAGGCCACGCACGATGTGGAGCGCGCTGCGGCCATTCAGCTCGTCGATGACGTGACCGCCACCGCCGAAAAGCGCCTGGTCGAACTGGCCCAGCAGCGCAAAGCCTTCGATGTGGAGATGGAGTTCTACAAGAAGGACCCCAACAAAGCCCCCATGGCGCTGCGCCGCAAGATTGCCGAGAACGAAGACAGCATTGCCGAGCAGCAGCGCTTCATTGCCGGGCAGGACCAGGAAAAGCGCCGCGTGCACCAGCGCTTTGACGTGGAGCTGGCCCAGCTGCGCAAGCTGTGGGATGCGCAGCGCATGCCGCTGCCGGGCACAACGCCTGCCAGCGACGCCTCCGCTCCAGCCGCCACGCGGTGAGGGCCGCGCGGGCGGGGCGCAATTCCCTTGCCCTTGGCCTACGACGTCCACCACCCCATTTGAGACGATCTAAACAACAAAGGGCCTCGCGGCCCTTTGTTGTTGGTGTTGTTGCCAGTCGGCTTGCGCGTCAGCCCGCCAGCTTGGCGCGCAACAGTTCGTTGACCTGCGTCGGATTGGCCTTGCCCTTGCTGGCCTTCATGATCTGGCCGACCAGCGCGTTGAAGGCCTTGTCCTTGCCCGCACGGAACTGCGCCACGTTGTCGGGGTTGGCCGCAATCACCTCGTCGATGATCTTCTCCAGCGCGCCGGAGTCGTTCATCTGCTTGAGGCCCTTGGATTCGATGACGGCATCCACTTCGGTCGACTCTCCGGTCCACAGCGCATCAAACACCTGCTTGGCGGCGTTGTTGGAGATCGTGCCGTCGGCAATGCGGCCGATCAATGCGGCCAGCTGCGCTGCAGTCACAGGAGCTTGCTCGATACCGGTCTCCGCCATATTCAGGCGGCGCGACACCTCTCCCATGATCCAGTTACTGGCCAGCTTGGGCTGGCTGCAGGCTTTGGCGGCTGCTTCAAAGTATGCCGCCATGGCTTTGCTCTGCGTGAGCGTGGTGGCGTCGTACTCGGGCAGGGCATAGTCCGCCACAAAACGTGCGGCCATGGTACGAGGCAATTCGGCCATTTGCGCACGTTCATCCTGCACCCACTGCTCTGAAATGTGTAGCGGAGGCAGGTCGGGGTCCGGAAAGTAGCGGTAGTCCGCCGCGTCTTCCTTGGTGCGCATCGCGCGCGTTTCGCCCGTGTCGGGGTCGAACAGCACAGTGGCCTGCTGGATCGTGTGGCCGTCTTCGATCTGCTCGATCTGCCAGCGGATTTCGTAGTCGATGGCCTGCTGCATGAACTTGAACGAGTTCAGGTTCTTGATCTCGCGGCGCGTGCCCAGCGGCTGGCCGGGCTTGCGCACGGACACGTTGGCATCGCAGCGGAAGCTGCCCTCCTGCATGTTGCCGTCGCAGATGCCGATCCAGGTGACGATCTTGTGCAGCTCCTTGGCATACGCGACGGCCTCTTCGGACGAGCGCATGTCGGGTTCGGTCACGATCTCCAGGAGCGGCGTGCCCGCGCGGTTCAGGTCGATACCACTCTGGCCGATGAAGTCTTCATGCAGCGATTTGCCGGCGTCTTCTTCGAGGTGGGCGCGCACCAGTCGCACGGTCTTCTTCTCGTCGCCCAGAAAGAACTCGACCTCGCCGCCCTGCACCACCGGGATCTCGAACTGGCTGATCTGGTAACCCTTGGGCAGATCGGGGTAGAAGTAGTTCTTGCGCGCGAAAATGCTCACGGGCGCAATGTGGGAGCCGAGGGCCAGTCCCAATTTGATAGCGCAGGCCACGGCTTCGCGGTTCATCACCGGCAAGGTGCCGGGCAGGGCCAGGTCCACTGCGCAAGCTTGCGTGTTGGGCTCGGCGCCAAAGGCGGTGGGAGCACGGCTGAAGATCTTGCTCTGGGTTGCGAGCTGGGTGTGGGTTTCGAAGCCGATGACGACTTCGTAGCCATGGATCAGTTTGGCGGTCATGTCAGAAGCCCTCCGGACGGCGGAGGTGGAAGTCGGTGGCTTGCTGCAGGCGGTGCGCAGCGTTCAGAAGGCGGGCTTCCTGGAAGTAGTTGCCCAGCAGCTGCAGGCCGACGGGCATGCCGCCCTCGCCAAAACCGGCGGGCACGCTCATGCCGGGCAGGCCGGCCAGCGAGCCGGGCAGGGTGAAGATGTCGGCTAGGTAGTCTGCCAGCGGGTCGTTGCCGTGGTCGCCCAGCTTCCAGGCCACCGTGGGGGCCACGGGGCCGGCGATGACGTCACAGCTCTTGAACGCGTTCTGGAAGTCGTCGGCGATCATGCGGCGGATCTTCTGCGCCTGCAGGTAGTAGGCGTCGTAGTAGCCATGGCTCAGCACATAGGCACCGATCATGATGCGGCGCTTGACCTCGTCGCCAAAACCTTCGGCGCGAGTCTTCTTGTACATGTCCACCAGGTCGGTGTAGTCCTTGGCGCGGTGGCCAAACTTCACGCCGTCAAAGCGGGAGAGGTTGGACGACGCCTCGGCCGGAGCAATGATGTAGTAGACCGGAATGGACAGCTGCGTGCGCGGCAGGCTGATGGGCACGAGCTTGGCGCCGAGCTTCTCGTATTCCTTCAGGGCACCATCTACGGCGGCGCGCACATCGGGCGCCAGGCCTTCGCCAAAGAACTCGGCCGGGACGCCGATGCGCAGGCCATCGATGCTGTCGTTGAGCTTGGCGCTGAAGTTCTCTGCGGGCACGTCCAGGCTGGTGGAGTCGCGGTCCGGGTCCGGGCCGCACATGGCGGACAGCAACAGCGCGCAGTCTTCGGCCGAGCGGGCCATGGGGCCGGCCTGGTCGAGGCTGGAGGCAAACGCGATCATCCCGTAACGACTGGCGCGGCCATAGGTGGGCTTGATGCCGGTGATGCCACAGAACGACGCGGGCTGGCGGATGGAGCCGCCGGTGTCGGTGCCGGTGACGGCCGGGGCCAGGCGCGCGGCCACGGCCACGGCGCTGCCGCCGGACGAGCCGCCGGGGATACGGTCTGTGGCCCAGGGGTTGCGCACCGGGGCGGGGGCGTCAAAGCCCATGGGGGCGACGGCGGAGTTCTCGTTGGCCGAGCCCATGGCGAACTCGTCGCAGTTGAGCTTGCCCAGCGTCACGGCGCCAGAGTCGGCCAGCTTGGTGACCACGGTGGCATCAAAGGGCGACTGGTAACCCGCGAGCATCTTCGAGCCTGCGGTGCTGGGGAAACCTTTGGTGACAAAGATGTCCTTGTGCGCGATTGGCACGCCCGCCAGCGGGCCGGCGGTGCCTGCGGCAATGGCGGCGTCCTGGGCGCGGGCCTGGGCCAGGGTGATGTCCGGGTTCACGGCCACGTAGGCGCCCAGGTTCTGGTGGGCCTGCGCGCGGGCGAGGAAATGCTGGGCGGCCTCGACGGCCGAGACGCGGCGCTCGCGCAGCTCGGTGGCCAGCTGGGCCACGCCCAGGTCATGCAATGCGGTGGAAGTCATGCGGCGGGGCTCTTACTCGATCACTTTGGGCACGAGGAACAGGCCTCGTTCGACGGCGGGGGCGCTTTGCTGGTTGGCTTCACGCTGGTTGGGCTCGCTGGCCACGTCCTCGCGCAGCCGCAGGGCCACGTCCTGGATAGCTGCGACGGGGTGGGCCAGGGGCGTGACGCCCGAGGTATCCACAGCCCGCATCTGTTCCACGATGTCAAAGAAGCCATTGAGCTGCGTGAGCATGCGCTCACTTTCGGAGGGCGTCAGCTCAAGCCGCGCCAAGTTGGCAATGCGGCCGATGTCCTGGGGGGTCAGTGCCATAGGGAGGAGAATCTAGAGAAACCAGAAGTAAAGCTGTGATCCGGGCTGCGCCGGAGGGAGTTATTCACAGGGGATGGGGTATTATCCCGGCTTTGCCGCAAAGCTCCTGGAATGGGAGTCAATTGCGTGAAAAAAGCCCATAAACACCCCCCTGAATACCTGGCGATGGCAGGCCGACGCGCATGCCGTGCCCGAGAGGATTTTTGAATGTTCGGAGCTTTCCGTCGGTATTTCTCCACCGACCTGGCCATTGACCTTGGCACAGCCAACACCCTCATCTTCGCCCGCGACAAAGGCATCGTGCTCGACGAGCCCTCCGTTGTCGCCATCCGCCACGAAGGCGGGCCCCATGGCAAGAAAGTCATCCAGGCCGTAGGCCACGAGGCCAAGGCCATGCTGGGCAAGGTGCCCGGCAACATCGAAGCCATCCGCCCGATGAAGGACGGCGTGATCGCCGACTTCGTGATCACCGAGCAGATGATCAAGCAGTTCATCAAGATGGTGCACCCGCGCACGCTGTTCACCCCCAGCCCGCGCATCATCATCTGCGTGCCCTGCGGCTCCACCCAGGTCGAGCGCCGCGCCATCAAGGATGCGGCCGAGGCCGCAGGCGCCACGGCGGTCTACCTGATCGAAGAGCCCATGGCCGCCGGTATTGGCGCGGGCCTGCCGGTGTCGGAAGCCAGCGGCTCCATGGTCGTGGACATCGGCGGCGGCACCACCGAAGTCGGCGTGATCTCGCTGGGCGGCATGGTCTACAAGGGCAGTGTGCGCGTCGGTGGCGACAAGTTCGACGAAGCCATCATCAGCTACATCCGCCGCAACTACGGCATGCTGATTGGCGAGCCCACCGCCGAAGCCATCAAGAAGAACATCGGCTCGGCCTTCCCGGGCTCTGAAGTGCGCGAGATGGAAGTCAAGGGCCGCAATCTGTCCGAAGGCGTGCCACGCAGCTTCACCATTTCTTCTAACGAAGTGCTGGAAGCCCTGACCGACCCGCTGAACCAGATCGTCTCGGCCGTGAAGAACGCGCTGGAACAAACCCCCCCCGAGTTGGGTGCCGACATTGCCGACCGCGGCATGATGCTCACCGGCGGCGGCGCGTTGCTGCGCGACCTGGACCGCCTGCTGGCCGAAGAAACCGGCCTGCCCGTGCTGGTGGCCGAAGACCCGCTGACCTGCGTGGTGCGCGGCTGCGGTATCGCCCTGGAGCGCATGGACCGCCTGGGCAGCATTTTCACGAGCGAGTAAGTCGGCAGGCCTGTATGCTGCAGGCACTTTTTTTGCGCTCTGAATTGCATGACTGCACCTGCTCCAATGCTTGTTTCTGAGCACCCGCCCGTGGAGCCCGCTCCCCGCGGCAGATCCTGACCGCTGCGCACCATGCCCTTGGGTACTCTGGAGCGCAGCGCTCCCCCTTTCTTCAAACAGGGCCCTTCGGCCCTGTCGCGTTTGGCCGTGTTCAGTGCGCTGGCGCTGTTCCTCATGGTGGCCGACGCACGCTTTCAGATTACCGGCCCCTTCCGTCAGGCCGTGGCCACGGTGCTGTACCCGGTGCAGTGGCTCATGCTGCAGCCGGTGGAGTTCGCCAGCCACGGGCGCAGCTATTTCCAGTCGCTGCAAACCGCGCAAGAAGACCTGGATGCCGCCCGCAAGAAGATGACCGTGATGGGCCAGCGCGCCAACCAGGCCGACCAGCTGGCCATGGAAAACCAGCGGCTGCGCAAACTGCTGGAGCTGCGCGACCGGCTCCAGACCCCCGCACAGGCGGCCGAAGTCATCTACGACACCGCAGACCCCTACACGCGCCGTGTGGTGCTGGACCGGGGGCAGCTGGGCGGCGTGGAGCTGGGCGCTCCGGTGATGGACGAGGCCGGCGTGCTGGGCCAGGTCACCCGTGTGTTTCCTCTGGTCAGCGAAGTCACGCTGCTGGTGGACCGTGACCAGGCGATTCCGGTGCTGAACATCCGCACCGGCGTGCGCGGCGTGGCCTATGGCGACCCGGTGGCGGGCCATGGTGGTGGCATGGAGCTGCGCTTCATGCCCGCCAACGCCGACATCCGCGAAGACGACCTGCTGACCACCAGCGGCGTGGACGGCCTGTATGCGCCGGGCCTGCCCGTGGCGCGCGTGGTGAAGGTGGAGCGCCGTGCCGACTCCGCGTTTGCGCGCATCTACTGCGTGCCTTTGGCGCAGGTGCAGGGTGCGCGCCATGTGGTGGTGCTCAAGCCCCTGGCCGACAACGAATTGCCCCGCCCGGATGCGGCCCCCGCCGCGCCCGCGAACAAACGCGGGGGCCGCAAATGAGCCGCCGCCTTGCCCCGATGACCCCGACACAAGGAGGCTCGCGATGATCATGCCGCGGGGTGAGCCCCTGCTGATGCCGGTGAACCCGGTGTTCATCTGGGCCAGTCTGGCTGCGGGTCTGGCCATCAACATGCTGCCGCTGGGCCGCGTGGTGTGGATGCCTGATCTGCTGATGGTGTTGCTGGTGTTCTGGGGCGTGCACCAGCCGCTGCGCATTGGCATGGGGGCGGCCTTTGTGCTGGGCCTGTGCATGGACGTGAGCCAGTCTGCGCTGCTGGGCCAGCATGCGCTGTCCTACACCGTGCTGTCGTTCGGAGCCATCGCCATCCACCGCCGTTTGCTGTGGTTCAGTGTGCCGTCGCAAGCGCTGCAGGTGTTTCCGCTGTTTGCCGTTGCCCATGCCATCGAGCTGCTGCTGCGCATGGCGGCGGGCGGAATTTTCCCAGGGTTCTGGAGCTTTCTGGCACCGTTCCTGGAGGCGCTGCTGTGGCCCCTGGCCAGTTGGGTGCTGCTGGCGCCCCAGCGCCGCCCGCCCGACAAAGACCAGAACCGGCCGTTGTGAACATGAGGCAACAACCCCCTGAGCGGCAGCGCTGCCTCCCCCTTCTCTCGCAGCGCTGCGCACTGCGGGAAGGGCGGCGACGCGCTCGCGGCGGGGCGACCCTTGCTCGGCGTCCCCTGGCCTGGGCCGCGCCAGTCACGCAGGCAGCCAGCTTCTGGGCCGTGTTTTCAGGGGTGAGGCCATGACCGAGGTGCGCAGCAGCGAAGCCGACGCCTCGCGGTTCCGGGTGCGCGCCGTGGTGGTGGGCCTGGTGGTGATGGCGGCGTTCTGCCTGGTGGCGGCGCGTCTGGTGTACCTGCAGGTAGTGCGCCATGAGGACCTGGCAGCCCAGGCGGAGAGCAACCGCACGGCCGTGGTGCCCATCGTGCCCAACCGGGGGCTCATCCTGGACCGCAACGGCGTGGTGCTGGCCACCAACTATTCGGCCTATACGCTGGAGATCACGCCCTCGCGTGCCGGCGTGCTGGACGAGACCATCGATGCCCTGGCCAAGGTGGTGGACATCCAGGCGCGTGACCGCCGCCGCTTCAAGCGGCTCATGGAAGAGTCGCGTAACTTCGAATCCCTGCCCATCCGCACCCGCCTGACGGATCAGGAGGTGGCGCGTTTCACCGCCCAGCGCTACCGCTTTCCGGGTGTGGACATCAAGGCGCGGCTGTTTCGCAACTACCCGCTGGGCGACGTGGCCAGCCATGCGATTGGCTACATCGGGCGCATCAACCAGACCGAGAAGGCCCGTATCCAGGACTCGGAGGACGAGGCCAACTACCGGGGCACGGAGTACATCGGCAAGCTCGGCATCGAGCACAGTTTCGAGTCGGCCCTGCATGGCGCGACAGGTGTGGAGCAGATGGAAACCTCGGCGGGTGGCCGCGCCGTGCGCAAGCTCTCCAGCCACGCCGCCACCCCCGGCGACAGCGTGATGCTGTCCATCGACATCAAGCTGCAAAAACTCATTGAAGAGCTTTATGGCAGCCGCCGCGGAGCGCTGGTGGCGATCGACCCGCGCAATGGCGAGATCCTGGCGCTGGTGAGCAAGCCCACCTTCGACCCCAATCTGTTTGTCGAAGGCATTGACGCCGAAAACTGGGCCGCGCTCAATGAGTCCATCGACAAGCCGCTGCTCAACCGCGCCCTGCGCGGCACCTACCCGCCCGGCTCCACCTACAAGCCCTTCATGGCGCTGGCGGCGTTGCAGCTGAACAAGCGCTCGCCCAGCCTGGTGGTGAACGACCCCGGCTTTTACACCTTTGGCGGCCACACCTTCCGCAGCCACGAGGGCGGGCTGGGGGGCGTGGACATGCACCGCGCCATCCAGTTCTCCAGCAACACCTACTTTTATTCGCTGGCCGTGGACATGGGTGTGGATGCCATCCACGACTTCATGAAGCCGCTGGGCTTCGGCCAGTCCACGGGCATCGACCTCAACGGCGAAGTGCGGGGCACGCTGCCCAGCACCGAGTGGAAGCGCAACACCTACAAACGCGCCGACATGAAACGCTGGTTCCCGGGCGAAACGGTGTCGCTGGGCATTGGGCAGGGCTACAACAATTTCACGATGCTGCAGCTGGCACTGGCCGAGGCCACGCTGGCCAACGGGGGCATCCGCTATCGCCCCCACATGGCCAAGGCAGTGAAGAATGCGGTCACCGGCGCCATCACCGAGATCGTGCAGCCCCCTGGCATCAACCTGGGTTACCAGGCCAAAAACGTGGAGCTGGTGCGCAATGCCCTGGTGGCGGTGAACAAAGGCGGCACGGGCACGCGGGTGTTCATGGGCGCGCCCTACACCTCGGCCGGCAAGACGGGCACCGCCCAGGCCGTGACCATGGGCCAGAACGTGAAGTACAACGCCAAGGCGCTGGAGGAGCACCAGCGCGATCACTCGCTGTTTGCGGCCTTTGCCCCGGCCGAGAACCCCACCATCGCCCTGGCCGCCATTGTGGAGAACGCAGGCTTTGGGGCTGCCCACGCCGCCCCGATTGCGCGGCGCGTGTTTGACTATTGGCTGCTGGGCGAGTACCCCAGCGAAGAAGACATCGCCGCCGTACAAAAGGGCCTGGCCAGTGCGCCCATGGGCAAGCCCCGCAAGGCCAGCGAGGTGCCGTTGGTCACTCCTTGATCTGGCACTGGATTGCTCTTAAATTGATAGCTGTTGACGCAATATCGACTAGCGCTACAAGCTGTTTTTGCTTCAAAAGCGCCTGCTAGGCACCGGCGGCGCGCGGTGACGGCTGAAGCTGGCTGAACACCAGCGCCGCCACAATCAGCGCCGCCCCGCTCAGCCCGGCCCAGCCCAGCTGCTCGCCCAGCAACATCCACGCCGTGAGTGCGGCAAACACCGGCTCCAGCCCGAACACGATGGCGCTGCGCATGGCGTCCACGCGCTGCTGGCCCCAGGCCTGCAGCGTCACCACCACCACGCTGGCCAGCAGGCCCAGGTACAGCAAGGCCAGCAAGGCGTCCACCGGCAGCTGGGCGGCAGAGTGCAGCCACTCCATGTTGCCGCTTTGCACCAGCAACAGCGCAGTGGAGGCCAGTGCCATCACTGTGGCCTGCGCGGCGGCCATGCGGGTGGCACGCAGGGGCTGTGCGGCCGTGCGGCGCGCGCATTCCTCCAGCGCCAGGATGTACAGCGCATAGAACACGGTGCTGGCCAGCGTCAGCGTATCGCCCAGGTTCCAGGGCTCGTTCTCGTGGAACATCAGCGCCATGCCTGCCAGCGCCATCACGCAGGCGCCCCACAACCGCCAGCCGTAGCGCCGCCCCAGCGCTGCCATCGCGATCAGCGGCACCACCAGCACGTTGAGCCCGGTGACAAAGGCATTGCGGTTGCTGCTGGTGCGTGCGAGGCCCTCGATCTGCAGCCAGAACGCCAGGAACAGCAGCAACCCCAGCGCGCAGCCCCAGCGCCGCTCGTGGCGCAGCATGCCGCGCCACAGCGGCGCCAGCACCAGCAGTGCGATCACAAACCGCAGCCAGATGATCTGCAGTGCGTCGAGGTGCGCCGAGAGCAGTTTCATCGCCGGGAAGGTGGTGCCCCACACCACGGTCACAGCCAGCAGGGCCATCAGGCCCCAGCGTTCAGTACGCATTGGAAGAATTCTCCAAACCAACAAGAACGTGTTCAAAGAAAAAGGGCCACCGGTTGCCCGGTGGCCTCTGCTTTGCAGAGTGTGCAGCGTGCCCGTTCAGTGGCTGACCTGGCCCAGGAACGCGCGGATGCGGTCGTTGGCCGGGTTGCTGAAGAACTCCTGCGGCGGCGCATCGTGCGCGATACGACCCTGGTCGAAGAACATCACCCGGTCGGCCACCTCGCGCGCAAAGCCCATCTCGTGGGTCACCACGATCATGGTCATGCCGCCACGGGCCAGGCCGCGCATCACGTCCAGCACTTCCTTGACCATCTCGGGGTCGAGGGCCGATGTGGGCTCGTCAAACAGCATCACCTTCGGAGCCATGGCCAGCGCCCGTGCAATGGCCACCCGCTGCTGCTGCCCGCCCGACAGCTGCCAGGGGTACTTGTGCGAATGGTCCTGCATGCCCACGCGGCGCAGCAGCTGCATGGCCTCGTCGTTGGCCTGGGTGCGCGGGGTGCGGCGAATGCGGCGGGGCGCCAGCGTCACGTTGTCCAGCACGCTCATGTGGCCGAACAGGTTGAACTGCTGAAACACCATGCCCACCTCGCAGCGCTGGCGCTGCAGGGTGGTGAGGTCGTCACACACCTCCACGCCATCGATGGTGATGCGCCCGCTGTCGTGGGGCTCCAGGCGGTTGATGGCGCGCAGCAGGGTGCTCTTGCCCGAGCCCGAGGCGCCAATGATCACCGTCACCTCGCCGGTGTGGAACACGGTGGACACGTCCTTGAGCACCTGGTGCGCGCCAAACGACTTGCACACGCGCTCGGCCACGATGTAGGGCTTGGGTGGAACGTTGGAGTTCATTGGTTGCGGCCCTCCACGTCAAAGCGGTACTCGACGGCGTTGGAGATCTGTGTGACCAGTGTGGTCAGCAGCAGGTAGGTGATGGCCACCGTGGTCAGCGTGGCGATGGGCTGGAACGTGGCCGACTGGATGCGGTTGCCCACGTTGGTCAGCTCCACCACGCCGATCGCGTAGGCCAGCGAAGAGTCCTTGAGCAGCGCCACAAAGTTGCTCACCAGCGGCGGCAATGAGATCTTGAACGCCTGCGGAAACACCACGTCCATGAACACATGCATGCGGCCCAGGCCCAGCGCCCGGGCGGCCTCGGTCTGACCGCGTGGCACGGCCAGTAGGCCCGCGCGCAGCGCTTCGGCGTTGTAGGCGCCCACATTGAGTCCCAACGCCACGACGGCGGCGGCAAAGTCGGGCAGGTTCAGCCCTGGCACCAGCACCGGCAGCGCAAAGTACACAAACAGGATCTGCACCAAGAGCGGTGTGCCGCGAATGGCCCAGATGTACACGCCAGCAATCCAGCGCACGGGCGTCCAGCGGGCGGTGCGGGCCAGCGCCGCAGCTGTGCCCAGCACCAGGCCCACGGCACCGCTGACCAGCGTGAGCCACAGCGTGGTGCGCGCACCTTCAGAAAACGCCTGGGCATTGGGTCCGATGGGGTCAGGGAAGAACGACAGCAATTGGCCCAGCAACGAGAGGGCCAGCACCATCACCACCAGTGCAGCGACCAGCGTGGCATTGCTGCGCTGCTGTCGGGACCAGCTTTGTGGCCAAAGAGCGAGAAGCATGGATCAGACGACCAGAAGGTCTTGGTTGGAAATCGGGTGGGCGGCAGGGACATTGGCCTGCGCCGCCACAAAAGGCAAAAGGTGCGCAGAGGCTCCCGGCCTTCTGCGCACCCCATGTGCCGTCATATCAATTGCAGCGCACGTCTTCGTTGAAATACTTCTTGGAGACGGCGGCGTAGCTGCCATCGGCCAGCACTTCGGTGAACGCCTTGTTCCAGGCATCGGCCAGGCCGGTGTTGCCCTTGGCCATGGCGGGGGCGATGCGCTCGATGAACAGCATGTCGCCCAGCTTGAAGCCGGCCTTGGCGTTCTTGGCAGCGGCTTCCTTGGCCACGAACTTGTCGCTGACCCAGGCGTCCACGCGCTTGGAGATCAGGGCACGCTGGGCGTCGGTGTCTTGCGGGAAGTTCTTCACTTCCTTCACGCCGCTGACCTTCTTGACCTGCTCCAGGTAGCTGGTGCCGGTTTGCACGGCCACGACCTTGCCGGTCAGGTCCTTGGCGTTGCGGATCTTGTCGTCCATGGCCACGATGATGCCGCCCGAGCAGTAATGGGGGTTGGCAAAGGTCACGGCCTTGGAGCGCTCGTCGGTCACACCGTGCGAGGCGATCACGGCGTCCCAGCGGTTCTGGCCCAGGCCGGTCAGCAGGGCGTCAAAGCCCAGGGTCTTCCATTCGAGCTTCAGGCCCATCTTCTTGACCACCAGCTCCGCCACTTCCACCTCAAAACCCGTCAGCTTGGTGCCTTCGAAATAGTTGAAGGGAGCGAACTGGCCCTCGGTGGCCACGATGATCTTGCCGTCCTTCTTGACTTCGTCCAGCGTGCGGGCCTGGACGGCGAGGGCAGCGCACAGCGCCACGGCGGTGACAACGGCAGACTTGAAAAATTGCATGACAGGTTCCTGTGGGGGTGGTTCAGGTACAAAAAATCCGGCCTGCGGGTAGGCAGGCCGGAGCGGGTGGATGCGGACATCGCCATTGGCGATGGGCCTCGTCATCAAACGGAAACGTGCGGAAATTATAGGACGCGCGTTCACATTCGGGCCATGCAGGGCAACCCCGATGACCTCGGGGCGCCCTGGTGGTAGGCCTTGCGGGGCGTTGCAAGTTGGGTGCCACCCTGGCGACCGACACCCGGTGCGTGAAGAGCAGGCCTACCGCAGAAAGGCGTCGTACCCCGTCTTCAGGATCAGGGTGCTCACCACCACGATGAAGATGCCCCGCACAAAGCCGGTGCCATGCTTGAGCGCCATGTGGGTGCCGAGCAGGCTGCCCAGCACGTTGGCCACGGCCAGCGTCACCGCAAAGTGCCACCACACATGGCCCTTGGCGGCAAACAGCGCAATCGCGGCGATGTTGGTGGCGCAGTTGAGCAGCTTGGCCGACGCCGACGCATTCAGAAAGTCATAGCCCAGCAGTCGCACGAACAAAAAGACGAAGAAGCTGCCGGTACCCGGGCCAAAGAACCCGTCGTAAAAGCCGATGAGCACACCAATCAGGCAGGCGGCGATCACCTCGGCCCGGCCCGCAAACCGGGGGGTGTGGTGCCGCCCCAGCTCCTTCTTGGCCAGGGTGTAGAGCAACACGCCCAGCAGCACCAGGGGCAGCAGCTTGCGCAGGAAGTCGGCCGACACCACGGTCACGGCCCAGGCGCCCACGAACGAGCCCGCAAAACCGGCGGCAGCAGCAGGCAGCATGGCCGACCAGCGGATCTGCACCTTGCGGCTGTATTGCCAGGTGGCCATGGCGGTGCCCCAGACCGAGGCCGCCTTGTTGGTGCCCAGCAGGGTGGCTGGGGGCGCCCCCGGAAAAGCTGCAAACAGCGCGGGCACCATCACCAGTCCACCGCCTCCCACGATCGCATCCACAAAGCCCGCGAGCAGCGAGGCCAGGGTCATCAAAATCCATTCCATCGCAGGATTGTCGCACCGGGCCTGCTATCGATTCAGGACCGCTCTGGATCGAGCGGGCAAGAAAAAGGCGCTGGGATCGCCAGCGCCTGAAAGGGTTCACACCTCGTTGGGTGTTTTGAATGTGGTTCTTGGTAGAAAGGTTGTCTCCTCGGGCCCCTCGCTTGGCACACCGAAGCGCGCTTTCGAGTGCCGTGACTGTAACGGCTGCACCCTGCTGGTGCATTGGGGGTTTCCCGCCCCCCGTTGTTGGGCGCCGGACGGCTTGTGGGGGCGCCCGGTGCCCCGATTCGGTGGCATCTGGCTGGCATGGCTCGTGCAATGCGCTTGTAACAAATTGCGAAAGGGAGCGTGCATGCGTGCAGTCAACCACCGGGTGTTTGCGGTCGTGTCGTTGTGTCTGGGGCTTTGCACCTGCGCGCTGGCCCAGGGCGTGCCAGAGGCTCCTGCAGTCGCGGCGCCCCTCACGCGCCCCGCCTTGGTGGCCCAGGACACGGTGAATGCAGCCCATACCGGCTGGATGATGACCTCCACCGCCCTGGTGCTGCTGATGACGCTGCCAGGCATTGCGCTGTTTTACGCAGGCATGGTGCGCAGGAAGAACGTGCTCAACACCATGGCCAGCGTGGTGGCCATTGCAGCGCTGGTCAGCCTGCTGTGGTTTGCGGCGGGGTATTCACTGGCCTTCACACCGGGCAGCGCCTGGCTCGGCGGCTGGGACCGTGCTGGCTTTGCCGGGCTCGACTTTCAGCTGGAGGCGGGCAAGCTGGCTGTGAGTCACATTGCGCCGCTGATCCCGGAGTCGGTGTACGCGATGTTCCAGCTCACCTTTGCCATCATCACGGCCGCGCTGCTGGTGGGCGCGTTTGTGGAACGCATGCGGTTTTCGGCCATGCTCGTCTTCATCAGCCTGTGGACACTGGTGGTCTATGCGCCCGTGGCGCACTGGGTGTGGGAGCCGGGTGGCTGGCTGGCGCAGATGGGCGCGCTGGATTTTGCGGGCGGCTCGGTGGTGCACGTGAATGCGGGCGTCGCGGGGCTGGTGTGCGCCTGGTTTCTGGGCCGCCGCGCGGGGTATGGGCGTGAGCCGTTTGAGCCCTACAACCTGGGGCTCACCATGGCGGGCGCGGGCATGCTGTGGGTGGGCTGGTTTGGCTTCAACGCGGGCTCTGCGGTCGCGGCCGATGGGCGCGCCGGGCTGGCCATGGCAGTGACGCACCTGGCCGCTGCGGCCGGTGCGCTGTCGTGGATGCTGGGTGAGTGGGTGGTGCGCGGGCGCCCGTCGCTGCTGGGGCTGTGCTCCGGCCTGGTGGCGGGGCTGGTGGCCATCACACCTGCCGCCGGTTTTGTCACGCTGCGCTCGGCCGTGGTGATTGGGCTGGTGGCCGGGCTGGCCTGCTACTGGGGCGCGACGGGGCTCAAGCGGCTGCTGCGGGTGGATGACTCGCTCGACGTATTTGGCGTGCATGGCGTTGGCGGCATCGTGGGGTCACTGCTCACCGGTGTGCTGGCCAGCAAGACTGTGGGCGGGGTGGCGGGCAGTCTGCTGACCCAGGCCATCGGCGTGGGCGCCGTGGCGGCCTACAGCCTGGTGGTGACGGCCGCGCTGCTGTGGGTCATCAACTTTGCGATGGGCCTGCGGGTGGACGAACAGAGCGAACAGACGGGGCTGGACATTGCCCAGCACCGCGAGCGCCTGGGCGGCTGAATGAGCCCCGGAGAGACCCGGCAGGCCTTCCCCGCTCTCGCATCGTTGCGCAACGCGGGCAAGCAGGTGCTGTCCGATGGATGACCCCAATGCATTAAGGAGCCGACCATGTCCGATTCCGACAAGCTGGCAATTGCCGCCCACCTGCATGTGCTGTTGCGGCGCAAAACGGGTCGCGTGACCGATACCGAATGGATGGCGGTCAACGCCGACTATGCGCAGGAGATCGTGCGGTTCGCGCGCCAGCGCGCTGTGGATGACAACGCGCCCGATCTGGCCGAGTGGGCCGACCGCCTGGAGCACGCCCTGCACGCCACTCCCCTTGCAGCGCCGCGCCGTCCGCTGCTGGATGTGGCGGCGCAGGCTGTGCGCTCGCGCCCCGCATCGCCCCCCGAGCCCGCGCCCGAGGTGCCGCGCTATGTGGGCGGCATCCGCTGAACGCTGCAGCGACCTGGGCGCCGGGGCTTGCAAAGATCAGTGGGGCGCAGTGCCCTGTGTGAACAGCCCGGCCGTGGGCAGCAGCCCGGTCAGCTGGTTGTCGCCGTAGGTGCGCAGCACCTGCGCAATCACCACCTGGTAGCCATTGAGCCACTGCGCCTGCGCGGCCTTGGCCTTCAGGTGCGCGGGGTGTTGCATCAGCGTTTGCAGCGCTTCCAGCGACTGCCAGTAGTACACGTTGGACACCAGGCCGTTGCCCGTGTCCGTCCAGGACTCCTCGCCCAGGTAGCCGTCGATGGAACGGGCGGCGGTGGCGATCGCCTCGTCCAGGCGGTGAAAGGCGTCGTCGAACTGTTTGGTCGCAAAAATGAAAGTGGAGGAGTACATCGGCGCGATGGTACTCACGCCGCCCGCCTTGCCTGGATGATCCACTCCGCCGCCTTCTCCGCCATCATCAGCGTGGGCGAGTTGGTGTTGCCGCTGGTGATGGTGGGCATGGCGCCCGCATCCACCACGCGCAGGCCGGCCACCACGCCGCCGCGCCCATTGCGCACGCGCAGTTGCGCGTCCAGCACGGCCATCGGGTCGCCGTCGCGGCCCATCTTGGTGGTGCCCACGGGGTGGAAGATGGTGGTGGCAATGTCACCCGCCAGGCGCGCCAGGTCTTCGTCGCTTTCAAACTGCACGCCGGGCTTCCACTCCTGCGGCTGGTATTTGGCCAGCGCGGGCTGGGCCACGATGCGGCGCGTGACGCGCAGGCTGTCGGCGGCCACCTGGCGGTCTTCGGGCGTGCTGAGGTAGTTGGGCGCGATGGCGGGCGCGGCCTTGAAGTCGGCGCTCTTGATGTTCACCGTGCCCCGGCTGGTGGGGTTGAGGTTGCACACGCTGGCGGTGAAGGCCGGAAAGCTGTGCAGCGGCTCGCCAAACGCATCGAGCGACAGGGGCTGCACGTGGTACTCGATGTTGGGATAGGGCTGGTCTGGGCTGCTGCGGGTGAACGCACCGAGCTGCGAAGGCGCCATGCTCATGGGCCCGCTGCGCTTGAGCGCATATTCGAGCCCGATCTTGGCCTTGCCGACCAGCGAGTTGGCCATGGTGTTGAGCGTCTGCACCCCTTGCACCTTGAACACCGCGCGGATCTGCAGATGGTCCTGCAGGTTGGCGCCCACGCCGGGCAGGTCCACCGCCACATCGATGCCATGCTGGCGCAGCAGTGCGGCGGGGCCGATGCCCGACAGCTGCAGCAGCTGGGGCGAGTTGACGGCGCCTGCGCTCAGGATCACCTCGCCCGCCGCGCGGGCCGTGACCATCTCGTGGCCGTCCCACACCAGCACGCCGGTGCAGCGCTGGCTGCCATCGGGCTGGGTCTCGATGAGGAGCTTGGACGCCTGCGCGCTGGTCCACATCTCGAAGTTGGGCCGGCCATAGCAGGTGGGACGCAAAAAGGCCTTGGCGGTGTTCCAGCGCCAGCCGCTTTTCTGGTTGACCTCGAAATAGCCCACGCCTTCGTTGCTGCCGCTGTTGAAGTCGTCGGTGGCGGGGATGCCGGCCTGCTGCGCGGCGTGGGCAAAGGCGTCGAGCACGTCCCAGCGCAGGCGTTGCTTCTCCACCCGCCACTCGCCGGTGCTGCCGGTGGCCTTGTTGCCGTGCAGGCGTTTGAAATTTTCGTTCACGCCTCCGGGCTGGTCCAGGCGCCAGTGGTCTTCGTGGCGGCGGAAGTAGGGCAGGGCGTTGTCCCAGCGCCAGCTGGCGTCGCCCGTCAGCTCGGCCCACTGGTCATAGTCGCGCGCCTGGCCGCGCATGTAGATCATGCCGTTGATGCTGCTGCAGCCGCCCAGCGTCTTGCCGCGTGGGTAGCGCAGGGTGCGGCCGTTCAGGCCCGCGTCGGGCTCGGTGTTGTAGAGCCAGTCGGTGCGTGGGTTGCCGATGCAGTACAGGTAGCCCACGGGGATGTGGATCCAGTGGTAGTCGTCCTTGCGGCCGGCCTCGATCAGCAGCACGCGGTGGCGGCCGTCGGCGCTCAGGCGGTTGGCGAGCAAGGCACCGGCTGTGCCTCCGCCGATGATGATGGTGTCAAACGTGGTGTCGCTCATGGAGGAGGGGCGGTGCCGATCAAAGGTGGTAACGGTGGGCCATTGTGCGGATGGGGCAGGCCCTGTCGATAGGGTGTGTGCCTATTGCTACACTTTTGGTAGCTGCTAATGCTTGAATTGATTGCGCTTGGCGCTGATTTGATAATAATTACACGCTTCGCCGCCTGTCTGTGCTTGACAGGCTCGTGTCCGACAGCGCGTGCAGGATTCGCTCCGCTACCATGCACGCTCTTCCTTGCTGCTTCTTGACGACCCCACCCCTGCGGCTGCCCTGGCGGCCAGACCCATGACCGACCACGCTCCCCACATCGTCCGCGCCGATACGCCCCAAGGGCCGTGTGCGCAGCTGCGTGGGCGCTGGGGTGCGGCCGAGCTGGGCAACGCGGCGCAATGGGAGGCCGTGTCGGACCAGCTGCGCGGCGCACCCCCCGCCCCCACGCTGGGCTGGGACCTGCGGGAGCTGCAGTGGCTGGACCATGTGGGCGCGCAGCTGCTGTGGAACCACTGGCAGCACGCCTGGCCCGCAGAGCTGGCCTGCACCGACAGCCAGCGCACCATGCTGGCACGGGTGGCTCAGTTCACCTGTGTTGCACCGCCGCCTGAGCCTTGGCGCCTGGGCGAACAGGTCGATCACCTGGGCGTGCTGGTGCTGCACGGTGTGGACCATGCCCGCCACCTGCTGGAGATGGTGGGCCAGCTAGTGCTGGACCTGGGGCGCCTGGCACGCGCACCGCGCAAGGGGCCATGGCGTGATGTGTCCGGCCATTTGTACCGCATGGGCGCCACGGCGCTGCCCATCACGGCGCTGGTGGGGTTCCTCATCGGTGTGGTGCTGGCCTACCTGATGAGCCTGCAGCTGCGGCAGTTTGGTGCCGAGTCATTCATCGTCAACATCCTGGGCATTTCGCTGATCCGCGAGCTGGGGCCCATGCTGGCGGCCATCCTGGTGGCGGGCCGCTCCGGCTCGTCCATCACCGCACAGATCGGTGTGATGCGGGTGACCGAGGAGCTGGACGCCATGCGCGTGATGGGTATCCCGCACGGGTTCCGGCTGGTGATGCCACGCACCTTGGCGCTGGCGCTGGCGATGCCGCTCATCAGCGTGTGGACCACGCTGGCGGCGTTGGCGGGCGGCATGCTGGCGGCCGACATCTCCATGGACATCTCGCCGTCGTACTTTGTGCAGGCACTGCCCGCAGCGGTAAAGATCGGCAACCTGGGCCTGGCCATGGCCAAGTCGGTGGTGTTTGGCGCGTTCATTGCGCTGATCGGTTGCCACTGGGGCCTGCGCGTCAAGCCCAACACCCAGAGCCTGGGCGAAGGCACGACGGCGTCGGTGGTGTCGTCCATCACCATGGTGATCATTGTGGACGCGCTGTTTGCCATAGCGTTCAAGAACATCGGCATATGACTGAGCGCATCGCCAAGCCCGAACACATCGCCGTCGCGCCCGGCGAGCCGCCCATCGTGGACGTGCAAGGCCTCTGGACGCAGTTTGGCAAGGGCGACGAAACCTTCACCGTGCACCAGGACCTGAACTTCACCGTGCAGCGCGGCGAGATGCTGTCGCTGGTGGGCGGGTCGGGCACGGGCAAGACGGTGTTGCTGCGCCAGATCCTGGGCCTGGCTCGGCCCACGCGCGGGCAGGTCACCGTGCTGGGCCGGCCCGCGTCCGAGATGGGGCGCGAGGGGGCTGCCAGCCGGGTGGGCATGCTGTTCCAGCACGGCGCGCTGTTTTCGGCCTTCAACGTGCTCGACAACGTGGCCTTTGCGCTGCGCGAGCAGGGCACGCTGCCGCCCGAGCTGGTGCGCGATGCCGCGCTGGTCAAGCTGCAGATGGTGGGCCTGCAGCCCGAACACGCCACGCGCATGCCGGCCGACCTGTCGGGGGGCATGGTCAAGCGCGTGGCGCTCGCCCGCGCGCTCATCATGGACCCACCGCTGCTACTGCTCGACGAACCCACGGCGGGCCTGGACCCGAGCAGCTCTGACGACTTCTGCGCGCTGCTGCGCGAGCTGCGCGCGGCGCTGGGGCTCACGGTCATCATGGTCACGCATGATCTGGATACGCTGTTCGCGCTCAGCACCCGCGTGGCGGTGCTGGCGGACAAGAAGGTCATCGTCACTGGTCCGCCGCACGAGGTGGCGCACTATTCGCATCCGTTCATCGAGCACTTCTTCATGGGCGAACGTGGCCAACGCGCCATGGCCCCCGTGCCCCCTGTGCAGCAGGCCCCGGTGCAGACCGCCGCCGTGCCTGCGCCCGACAAGGAACATCCCTGATGGAAAACAAATCCCACGCCCTCGCCGCAGGCATCTTTGTGCTGGTGGTGGCCGCCATGCTGGCAGGCCTGGCCATCTGGCTCACGCGCGACAACGCCAACTACGAGCAGTACGAACTCTCCACCCGCGACGGCGTGAGTGGCCTGCAGCCCCAGGCCACCGTGCGCTACAAGGGCGTGGCCGTGGGCAAGGTCACGCGCATCGGGTTCGACCCCCAGGTGAGCGGCAACGTGCTGATCCGTATTGCGGTCAACGAACAGGCGCCCATCAGCCCCACCACCTTTGCGGTGCTGGGCTACCAGGGCGTCACCGGCCTGGCACACGTGCAACTGGACGATGCCGAGAAGCCCTACCCCGAGCTGCCCCCCGGCCCCAGCGGCCTGCCGCGCCTGCCGCTCAAGCCCTCGCCGTTTGGCAAGCTGGCCGAACAGGCGCCCGCCATCCTCGGCCAAGTCGAAGAGGCCACGCGCCGCATCAACCAGCTGCTGGGCGACAACAACCAGCAAAAGCTCACCGAGGCGCTGTCCAGCATCGGCCAGGCCGCCGGCAGCGTCAACACCCTGACCCAGCGGCTCGATGCCACCGTGGCCCAGCGCCTGGACCCGGCCCTGGCCGCGCTGCCGCCCCTGGCCAGCGATGCGCGCCAGACCCTGCAGTCATTGCAGCAGGCGGGCGCCAGTGTCTCGGCCCTGGC
Source organism: Acidovorax delafieldii (assembly GCF_007993815.1). Taxonomy (GTDB): domain Bacteria; phylum Pseudomonadota; class Gammaproteobacteria; order Burkholderiales; family Burkholderiaceae_C; genus Acidovorax; species Acidovorax delafieldii. Next base: position 748,394 of record NZ_VJWE01000011.1, on the reverse strand, counting down.
GGTGGACCTGGGCAAGACCAACCAGCGGCTCAACGCCGAGGGCGGCGCCATCGACCAGATCACCGCTGGCACCCAGTCGCTGGCGCGCGCAGCGGACCAGTTCAGCACCGCGACCCTGCCCCGAGTGAACCGCGCCGCTGACGACACGGCCCGCGCCGCCCGCCAGATGGGCCGCGCTGCGGGGGGCATCAGCGACAACCCGCAGTTGTTCATCTATGGCTCGGGGCGCATCCCGCCCGGGCCGGGTGAGCCAGGGTTTGGCGGCGCCCCGTGAGCTGGACCCCCTCCCGCGCTGCATTGGTGGCGCAGGCCCTCTGTGAGGAGTGAACATGAATACTATTAAAAATATAGCAACCAAGGCATATTCATCTAGCGCTACTGCGCTGTGGGGCTGTGGTTTGGCGGCGGTGCTGCTGCTCACGGGCTGCTCAGCCCTGCCAGCGCCTCCGGCCCGCCCCGTGCTGTATGACTTTGGCCCCGGCCCGCTGGCCACCGTGCCTACCGACCGCCGTGCGCCCCTGCCTCCGCTGGCGATGGCCGATATGGATGCCCCCGGCCTGCCCGAGGGGGGGAACGCCGTGCTGTACCGCCTGGCCTATGCCGACGCCCAGCAGCTGCGCCCCTACAGCCAGGCCCGCTGGAGCCAGCCGCCTGCACAGCTGCTGCAGCAGCGCCTGCGCGAGCAACTGGGCCAGCGCCGCGCCGTGCTCAAGGCCGACGACGGCGCCGCCCAGGCCCGCGAGTCCGCCCAGGGCAACAAGTTGCCCCTGGTGCTGCGCACCGAGCTGGAGGAGTTCAGCCACCTGTTCACCAGCCCCAGCGACAGCGCCGGGGTGGTGCGCCTGCGCGCCACGGTGGTCGAGCTGACCCCGGCGGGCGAATCGCTGCGCGGCCAGCGCGTGTTCATCGTGCAGCAGCCCGCCAAGTCGGCCGATGCGGCGGGCGGCGTGGCCGCTCTGGCAGCGGCGTCGGGCCAGCTGGCCAGTGAGCTGGCGGCGTGGGTGGAGCAGGTGGGGCAGTAACGCAACAGGTCTTTGTGGCGAGAGCCTGTAGGCAAGGCGCTGGCTTTGGCCGTTGCGCCACGCAGCGCGCGTGGCCGTCAGGTGCCCGGCGGTGTCGGGGACGGGGGCGCGGTCTCATGGCGTTCAATGCCCGTCACCACCCGCGCATAACGTGCAAAGCTCCAGTACGCCCAGGCCCAGTCCAGCAGCACCACCAGCCGGTTGCGAAAGCCGATCAAAAAGTACACGTGCGCAAACAGCCAGAACAGCCATGCAAAGTAGCCTGAGAACCGCACTGGCCCGGCGGGCGATGTGAGGTCCACCACGGCGGAGTTGCGGCCGATGGTGGCCAGGTTGCCGTAGTCGCGGTAGCGAAACGGTTGGGTGGGCTGGCCCGCCAGGCGGCGCAGGATGTTGGCCGCCGTGGCGCGGCCCATCTGCTTGGCGCCCGGCGACACGCCGGGCACGGGCGTGGGCTCATGGCCTGCCACGTGGCTCTTGGCTGCCGCCAGGTCGCCGATCACGCTGATCTCGGGGTGGCCCGGCAGCGTCAGGTCGGGCTCCACCACCACGCGGCCCGCGCGGTCGGTGCTGGCACCGGTGGCATCCGCCAGGTGGCGGCCCAGGGGTGACGCAGCCACACCCGCTGCCCATACAATGCATTTGCTATTTATTTGATAGCTGTTTGCGCTTGATGTACTAGCGCTTGCAGGCGATTCGACCTTCAAGCCATCGCTGTCGATGGCGGTGACGCGGGCGCCCAGGCGCACGTCCACGCCCAGCTTTTCCAGTTGTTCCTTGGCGCGCTGACTCAGGGCCTCGGGCATGGCCTGCAGCACGCGTGCACCGCCTTCGAGCAGGATGATCTTCGCGCTCGCGGGGTCGATGTGGCGGAACTCGCCAGGCAGCGTGTGGCGCGCAATCTCTGCCAGCGTGCCGGCCATCTCCACGCCCGTGGGGCCTGCGCCCACGACCACAAAGTTGAGCCAGTCTGCGCGGCGTGCGGGGTCGGGCTCCTTCTCGGCCGCCTCGAACGCCAGCAGGACGCGGCGGCGGATCTCGAACGCGTCGTCCAGCGTCTTGAGCCCGGGCGCGTAGGCCGCCCACTCGTCGCGGCCAAAGTAGCTGTGCGTGGCGCCGGCGGCCACGATGAGGTGGTCATACGGCAGCGTGGCGCCGTCTGCCAGATGCACGGACTGCTGGCCCACGTCGATGCGGATGACCTCGCCCAGCAAGGTGGTCACGTTGCGCTGCTGCCGGAACAGGTGCCGAATGGGCGCCGCAATGGCCGGGGCCGACAGCCCGGCCGTGGCCACCTGGTAGAGCAGGGGCTGGAAGAGGTGGTGGTTGGTCTTGTCGACCAGGGTCACATCCACCGCCGAGCCTTGGAGGGCCCGGGCGGCTTCAAGGCCGCCGAATCCGCAACCGATGATGACCACGCGGGGGCGAAGCGGGGCAGCAGAGGGAGTCGTCATGCTGCCATTATTGGGGAGCCGTGGAGGCCCCAGGCCCTTGCCGTGGTCGCGACCTGCAGGCCCCCGGGTCACGGGGGCTCCATCGAGTCACAGGAACCCCAGGTCCACCGGGTAGTCCGGCCGCCCCGCCGCTGCGCCAAAGTGCGTGATGTTGGGCAGCACTCCCGCCATTTCGTTGTCGGCCACGCCAAACCACTTGGCCAGGGTGGCGGCGTACTGGTCCACCGAGGTGGACGGCAGCAGGCGGCCCTGGCCCACGTGCCACTGGTCTTCTGGGGCTGCGGTGCTGCCCACACTCACCGGCGGCGCGCTGCCGTAAAAGGCCTTGCCCTTGACCGCGCCGCCCACCATCAGGTGGTGGCTGCCCCAACCGTGGTCTGAGCCGTCGCCATTGGAGCTGAGCGTGCGGCCAAAGTCGGAGGCGGTGAAAGCCGTGACTTTATCGGCCACTCCCAACTCCACGGTGGCGTTGTAGAACGCCGTCATGGCCTCGCTCACACGCTGCAGCAGGCCGGGCTGTTGCGCGATGAGGTTGTCGTGCAGGTCAAAGCCGCCCAGTGACACCATAAACACTTGCCGCTTGCTGCCCAGGGTGCTGCGCGCACCAATGAGGCGCGCCACCATCTTGAGCTGGTTGGCCAGGGAGTTGTTGCTGGGGAAGGTGGTAGCCAGCGTCACGCCAGCGAGACCGTTGGTGATCTGGCTTTCGGCCGCCACGGCGCGGGTGGTCACGCGGTTGTACTCGTTCTCCAGCGTCTGCGCGCGTGGCTGCTGGATCAGCGAAGTCAGTGCGCTCTGCACGGCAGATGACCCGTAGACCCGGTTCTTCACACCATTGATGGCCACGGCCCCATTGGTGCTGACCTGGTACTGCAGCGCCGAGTCGCCCGACAGGAACACCGCATTGCCCGTGACCGAGATGCAGGTGAACAGCGAATTGCCGTTGGAGGACAGCGCCAGGTCGCCGATGTTGCCACCCCAGCCCACGGTGGAGCCCTCGGGCGAGGACGATTGCCATACCGACTGCTGGTCGTTGTGCGAGAACAGCTTGGGCGGCACCGGGTAGGTGGTGCGGTCGGCACTGTTGTACTGGGCGCGCGTCAGCGGTACCACCAGCGGGCCCACGTTGAGCTGCACGGCCGCCTTGCCGCTGTTGAACAGGCCGGCCAGCCCCGTCATGGCCGGGTGCAGCGCGTACTGGCGGCCGCCGGGCAGGGGGACGGTGGGCGTCAGCAGCGTGGGGGTGAGGTCCGCTTTGGCGAGCGCGATTCCGCCAGCGCTCTGACCCGCCCCACCGCCCCGGATGGCGCTGTAGCGTGTGTAGCTGTCGTCGTCATAGGTGATGACGGTGTTGGCATAGTCGTTGCCGCCGTACAGGAATACGCAGACCAGCGCCTTGTAGTCCGTGGCGTTGAAGGCTGCCGCCTCTCCAATGGCAGCCAGGTTGAGCGCAAAGGGCAGGGCTGTGCCCGCAAGGCCCAGCTGGGTGGAGCGGCGCAGAAACGCGCGGCGGGTGTGGAGTTCGGGTTGAAGCAGGTGCATGGCAGGGCTTACTTTTGAACGAGGTATTCGGCCGAAGCCATGACCAGGAAGACGGCGGCCGCCACGCGGTCGAGCTTGACGGCGTCGGTGCTGGCGGCGGTGACGGGCGTTGCTTTCAGCGCGTCCGCAATGAGCTTGACGGTGGCTGCGGACAGCTGGCCTGCGCACATCAGCAGGTTGATGCGTGCGAGCAGTGCGTCCGCATCCGCCGCGATGGCCAGCTCGTTGGCGTAGCTGGCCTTGATGTCGTACCCGTTGTTGGAACTACTGGCATTGTTGGGCAGCTCCGGGGCATTCACAAAGATGCCGTTGCGGATTACGCCCTGCATGTAGTTGAGGTAGCCCCCCACGCTGCTCTCATTGACCAGCTGGAATTCGGGGGCTACAGCGCCTGCGGTAGCCAATGCCGTGGACGGCGGCACATAGCCGGGCCGGAAGAAATTGAACACGGAGGGAGATCGCAGTGGGCTTTGGCCCAAACGGGACCCCAGATCGCTCAGGTCGCCAATCTTCCAGGTGCCTCGGGCGGAGTTCAATCCAAAGGTGCGGCCCCATTGCACAAAACGCAGCATGGGCTCGCGCAGCTTGCCGAAGGTCGGCTGAGTAAGCCCTGCCGGTGAGCGGGCCTCGTCGTCCAGCAGGATGGCCATGATCACCGCACGCATGTCGCCGCGCACCCCCGCCCCGTTGTTGTTGAACACTGATGCCACTCGCGCCACATAGCCAGGCGATGGGTTGCTGGTGACCAGGCGCTGGATGAGCTGCTTGCCAATGAACGGGCCCACGTTGGGGTGGTTGAAAAGCGTATCCAGCGCGCTCTTGAGGGCGGCTGCGCCCGGCGTGTTGGCGGGTATGGTGGCGCCCAGGAAAGTGGCCGCCAGGGTGGAGTGGCGAGAAGCATTGAGCGCCATCGGAAGGCGCGTGTAGGTAGTGTTGGGGACCACGCGCGTCGTACCTGGAACCGTGATCGGAACGTTTTGTGACTGGTCGTAGTCGTAGCCTGTGAACACCCGTGCCAGGTTGGTCACGTCATTCATGGTGTAGCTATCGATGGGTTTGCCGTTGCCGTCCAGTCTGGGCGTGCCATCAAGATTCAGCTCTACCAGCCCGATGGACATGAGCTGCATCACCTCACGCGCGTAGTTCTCGTCGGGCTGTCGGCCGGTGGCAGCGTTTTCCTTCTGGTTGCCCCGGGTGTTGAGGTAGTAGCCCATGGCGGCGTTCAGCGTCACGTTTTCCAGCACGGAGCGGTAGTTGCCAAACGCGTTGTTCACCAACTGGTCCCAGTACCAGGCCATTGCATGGCAGCGCCAATTGATATCCACGCCATTGGTGGAGACCACGCAGATCTCCGAGAGTGCGAGCGCAACGCGCTTTCGCAGGCCATCGGTTGACTTCATGAGCTGATACCAGATCATGTAATCGGCGGGGTAGGAGTTGTCGTAGTAAGCCGTGTCGTTGCTGACAGCTGCATAGCCGCGATCATTCAGCCAGTCCCAGCCGCTGGCGCCCGGGTGTCCATTGAATTGTCTGCTCAGCCAATCGGCGTATGTGCTCGAGCGCAGCGCCGCTATCTCTTCCGTGGATGCCGAAAACTGGGCCTGCAGGAGAAACCGGGCAGCCTCGCTGTCGGTGGTCGGAGCGGGATAAGAAAACCCATCGGATATGGGCCGTGGCATGACCCCTCCGTCCAGCGCGCGCGTGGTGTTGTTGTCGGCACTTCCGCCTCCGCAGGCGGTCACTGCGCTGGCTGTCGCTAGTGCCGCTAAAAACGGCGCCGAACTACCTGGACGCTGGGCAGGAACGGAATCGGGGATGAAGGCGGCGCCCTCTGTTATCTCTGCGACCTCGGTCGTCAGAGTTTCCGCGTATGAATTGGTCATGGTGATTGAGATGGAAACCCGCGCAAAGCAGAGTGCGCAGGCACCACTTAATCACATGCCGCGACCACTTGCAAACACAAGTGTTACCAAGCGAAACATTGCTGGAGGTTCCTTGAGAAGCAGGGCATCTGGTGATGGGCGGTTGCAACACTTTGTACCCCTGGTGAGCCCTTGTTGGGCATCCGCCAGAGGGCGGGCACCGTTGCATCGGCGATGTCCGTCACGCCCGTAGTCCTGTGCTGACGTGTGCTGCGTGGCATGGACTACGGCGCCGTCGCCAGATCATTTTTACAGTGAATTCCATCGCATCACGCAAAGGTTCCACGCACTCCGAGTGGATGGCTGAAGCGAAGTTTTTTGAGGAGTCACACCATGAATGAAGACACCATCAAGGGCAACTGGAAGCAGTTCAAGGGCAAGATGATCGAGCAGTGGGGCAAGCTCACGAACGACGACTTCGATGTCATCGACGGCAAGCGCGAACAGTTCCTGGGCAAGCTGCAAGAGCGCCAGGGCATCGCCCGCGACGTGGCCGAAAAGCAGCTCAAGGAATGGCAAGACCGCCACCCCGACTTCCGCTTCAACGACTGATAGCGCGACCGCGCTGCGGGGCTTTCGCCCCGCCCCCGCCAGGCCACCCCTGGCGCACCGCCCCTACAAGATTCACACCCATTGCATTCAATTTCATTGAGGAGAAAACCATGACATTCCAACGCACCCTGATCGCGGCCTGCGCCGCCGGTTTGATGGCCACCACCGCTTTTGCCATGACCCCCGCAGAGCACAAGGCCGCCAAGGACAGCATCTCGGCGGACTACAAGATGAACAAGCAAAAATGCGATGCTCTCAAGGCCAACGCCAAGGACATCTGTATGAAGGAAGCCAAGGGCACCGAAGACGTGGCTAAGGCCGAGCTCGAAGCCCAGTACAAGCCCAGCGCCAAGGCCAGCCAGAAGGTGGCTGAAGCCCGTGCCGACGCCGCCTACGCTGTCGCCAAGGAAAAGTGCGACGACCTGACCGGCAACGCCAAGGACGTGTGCGTGAAGGATGCCAAGGCTGAGCATGTGAAGGCCAAGGAAAACGCCAAGGTGGCCGCCGCCCAGGCCAAGCCTGCAGACACAGCGGCCGAGAAGGCCGCCAACGTGGCCGAGGCCCGCAAGGACGCCACCGCCGAGAAGAATGAAGCCAACTACAAGACTGCCAAGGAGCGCTGCGAGACGATGACTGGCGACCTCAAGTCCAAGTGTGTGGACGACGCCAAGCGCATGTACGGCCAGAGCTGATGGGGCGGGCGCTGGGCGCCCGAATCCCTTGCACTACCAGGCCCTGCCCGCCACGCGCGGTGCAGGGCCTGGCTGCGTATGGCGTGGCCATGACCTGCATCAACACCCGGCTGGGCCGGGGCTTCTAAGCTCGCACCTTCGTTTGATCTGCCCGCCCAAGGAGTCCCATGGCCCACCTCGAATGGTCTGATGCGTTGAACCTCGACCTGCCCCTGATGGATGACACCCACCGGGAGTTCGTCGACTTGCTGGCCGCTGTGGACCAGGCCGGTGACGCCGACCTGCTGCCCCGCTGGTGCACGCTGGTGGAGCATACCGAGCAGCATTTCGGGCAGGAAGACGACTGGATGGCCTCCACCCGATTTGCATCGGGCAACTGCCACAGCATGCAGCACAAGGTGGTGCTGCAGGTGATGCGTGAAGGCACGGCCCGCGCCGAACAGGGCGACCTGAAGGTGCTGCGCGTCATGGCCAGCGAGCTGGCGCTGTGGTTTCCGCAGCATGCGCAGAGCATGGATGCCTCGCTGGCCCTGCACCTGCGCCGTGTGGGGTTTGACCCTGTGACCGGCGTGGTGCACGCTCCCGGTGCGTTGCCGGGTGCGTTGATTCACGGTTGCGGTGGGGCCATGTGTTCGGATGCCGACGCCCCGGGTGCCAGCGAGCCCGCTGCCCAACGCGATATCGCGCCCGCTGTGGCCGCCTGACAGCGACGCAGCTGCGCTGTCTGTCCGCAGCGGCAAGCGTCAGCAGACGCTGAACGAACAAACGAGAGGCAGGCACTGCAGGGCCAGAGCACCACTCTGGCGTGACCCAGGGGCCATCGGGCTTCCACCCGTGCAGCCGTCCTGCTTGTGTGGCATGCTGCCCCATCTCAAGGCAATTGGGGGCGGCGCGGCCGCTTCGCATCATGGCCGACACCACCCCTCCCGACGACCCCTGCGACGACACGGCCCGTCTCCAGGCCCTGCAGCGCTACGGCATTCTCGACACGCCCATGGAGCCCGCCTACGACGAGCTGGCCGACCTGGCGGGCTACGTGTGCGAAGCGCCCGTGGCATTGATCAGCCTGCTGGACAGCCAGCGCCAGTGGTTCAAGGCCGCCCGTGGGTTTGCGCTGCGGGAAACCCCGCTGAGCGAGTCGGTGTGCCGCTATGCCATCCGCCAGTCCGGCGTCTTCATCGTGCCCGACCTGGCACAAGACCCGCGCTTTGCGCACTATGCGATCGTCACGCAGAAGAACCCCCTGCGCTTTTACGCCGGGGCGCCGCTGGTCACGCCCGATGGTTTTGTGCTGGGCACGCTGTGCGTGCTGGACCACCGGCCGCGTGAGCTGTCAGCCAAGGTGCAGGACCTGCTGTCCGCCCTGGCGCGCCAGGTGATCCGGCTGCTGGAGCTCAAGAGTGCCAACGACCGCCAGGGCCAGATGCTGATGGAGCTGGAGGCGGCGCGCCACCAGATGGCGGTGCTGGCCCACACCGATGTGCTGACCGGGTTAGCCAACCGCCGCTCGTTCACCGATCGCCTGCGCCAGGAATGGGCACTGCTGCAGCGGGGCCACGAGCCGGCCTGCCTGCTGATGATGGACCTGGACCACTTCAAGCGCGTGAACGACGTGTACGGCCACCATGTGGGTGACCAGGCCCTGCAGCTGTTTGCCACCCTGTGCCGCGACGCCTTCCGCGCGGCCGATGTGCTGGGGCGCTGGGGGGGCGAGGAGTTTCTGGCCCTGTTGCCCGCCACCGGTCTCGACCAGGCACAGGTGGTGGCCGAGCGTGTGCATGCGACGCTGGCCGCCCACCCGCTGCCCGGCATCGAGCCGGCGCTGGTGCTGTCGGTCAGCATGGGGCTCACCCTGTTCGACCCGCTGCGGCCGCTGGACATCACCCTGCGCCTGCTGGACTCTGCGCTCTATACCGCCAAGCGCGAGGGGCGCAGCCGCACCGTGGTGGTGTAAATGCTCTGCTTTTGATAGCTGCTGGCGCATATTGCACTAGCGCTACCACCCGTTTTTACTAAAAATTGTGTCCCAGGGGCCTGCGCACGGCCCCCGGGACACCTTCAGAACTCCGGGCGGCGCGGCAACAGCAAGGCCGCTGTGCGCCACGCCAGGTCGCGCAGCGCCCGGCGCAGGGCGGGCGAATCTGCAGCGCCGCTTGCAGGCCCTCCGTGGCTGTGGTCCGCCTCGGTACGGTGGGGGCAAAAGGCTGCGTCCAGCACCTGCTGCTTGGCGCAGTGCAAGGCCAGCCGGTCCTGCGACCGCAGCGCCGCCATCAACTGGTCGCGGTGGCGCTGCACGCGGGCCGCTTCGGCGGCGGTCAGCGCAGGGCCCCTTGCGGGGCCGGTGCTGGCGGGCGGCGTCAGTGCCTGGGCCTGCGCCAGGTACTGGGCCCAGCGGGTGGTCTGCGGGGCGGCGTTCATGCAGCCTCCGCGCGGGGGGCTGCGGGGCGCTGCATGGGCGGCATGGTGGGGCGCGGGGGCGTGCCGCCTTGCGACAGGCCGTACCAGTTCACCTTGCGCGTCAACACCATCACCGCTGCCAGCACCAGGAAGAGCGCAATCGCACCTACCACCAGCGCCGTCTGCTCCAGCTGCAGCAGCACGTACAGCAGGCCATACAGCAGCGCAATGCCCGCCCCCAGTGGCACACCGCGCGTGAGCCCGCCCAGCATGTGGCTGGCGTAGTAGGCCAGCAGCAGCACACACGCGCTCGCGGCCACCGCGTACGAAATGCCAAACGGCAGGTGCTCCGACAGGCTCACCAGCAGCAGGAAGAAGCTGCACAGCGCGCTGCCCACCAGCAGGTACTGCACCGGGTGCACGCGCAGCTTCTTCATCAGCTCGAACAGGCCCACGGCCACGAAGGTGAGGGCGATGAACAGCACACCGTACTTGGTCGCGCGGTCCGACAGGGAATAGGGATTCACCGGGTCGATGAAGGCCACGCTGAAGCTGTCGGCGCAGTCGCCCGGCGTGGCCCCGCTGTGTGCATAGTCGCTGCCCTCATCCGCACCCAGGCAGATGCGCTTGCCGTTCGCAATGTCGGCCTGCGCCGTGGTGGCCAGCGACGACAGGCGCCACTGGGCCGAAAAGCCGGTCTTCTTGACCTCACGTTCCGATGGCAGAAAGCGCCCGGCAAACGACGGGTGGGGCCAGCTGCTGGTCATCAGCACCTCGGTGTTGCCGCCCAGCGGCACGATGGCCAGGCGCTCGGTGCCCACCAGTTCCAGGTCCAGCGTGGCGGTCAGGCCATCGGCCTTGCCGCGCACGGATTCGGGCAGCACCGCGTGTAGGCCCCGGCTGTAGGTGGGGTGGAAGGTGCCAGGCTTGAGCGCCAGCGCCTGGCTGCCCATGGTGAACTGCGCAGTGCGGATGCCGCGCGCGTCGCCCACGGCCATCATCACGATGGGTGCGCCGCAGTGCATGCGCGAATTCTTCATGCTGCTCTGCGGCAGCAGGCTGGCCAGCGAACCCCATTGCGCCGTCACGTTGGCCTTGAGGTTGTAGGTGTTCACCTTGTGCAGCCCGCGCGCGCGTTCCTCCATCGCGGCGCCGGTGGTGAGCTTGAGCTGCTCGGGCATGGCGGTCAGGATGAACTCGCGGCGCCTTTCGACCATGCGGCGCTCCTCGCCCTTGCCGACTTCTTCATCCCAGCTTTCCACGCAGGCGCTGTGGATCATGGGGCCCATCAGCGTCTGCGGCCCGGCCAGGCTCTCGGCCACGCTCTGCGCGGTGATGCTGCGGTAGCGCAGACGGTCGCGCACCACGTCTTCGATCAGGCCCAGGCCAAAGAGCAGCAACACGGTGATGGCGGTCAGCGCCGCCAGCTTGGTGAACAAGGGGTGTTTGAACAAAAGATCCTCCACAAGTGACTGTTGTGGAGGCAGTGTTATGGCGCGCTGTGAGGGCGCTATGAAGTTTGTGAGGCCAGTGTGAAGTGGAGTGGGTGACGTGCGAAGTGAGGCGCTGGCAGAATCGATCGCCTGCGTCATATGACCGAGGAGTGCCATGCGAAAAACAGCGTCCCGCTTCATGCCCCCGGTGGCTGTCCACCCGCCATTGCGCTGGTCGGCGCGCTGTGTTCTGGTCGTGATGGCGGTGGCCTTCATGGCCGTGTTCTGAACGCACCCCGTGGCGGTGGGCGGCTCGCTCCTGGCGCTCGGCAGTCTGGTGGCCGTCCTGAGCCGGCACGAGGCCCTGCGCCTGGCCCGCATGGCGCAAAGCCGGGCGGGCGAGTCTATCTGCCAGTTCGCCCGCTCCATTGACTGCCGCCGTGTGGACACCTGGGTGGTGCGCGCGGTGTACGAGGAACTGCAGCGCAGCTTGTCTGTAGCGGTGGCAGTGCCCTTGCGCGTGACCGATCACCTGCAGCGCGACCTGCGCCTCGATGCTGACGATCTGGACGACTTGGTCGTAGACATGGCCCAGCGGTCCCGCCGCAGCCTGGTCGACACATCGGCCAACCCCCTGTTCGGCAAAGTGACCACGGTGGGCGATCTGGTCGAATTTCTCCAGGCTCAGCCCCGCCTCACGAACAGCGCGGTTTAGGCTCTGCGGAACTCCAGCGCCACCCGCAGCCCCGGCGCCGTATTGCGCGCCACCATCTGCCCCCCATGCAGCGCCATCACGCGCTGCACAATCGCCAGCCCCAGGCCCGATCCGCTGCGCTCGCCGCCCGGTCGTGCGGTGGTGAAGAAGCGCTCGCCCAGGCGCGGCAGCGCATAGTCCGGCACGCCGGGGCCGCTGTCTTGCACGGCCACCGTGGCGCCGTCCAGTTCCACCCGCACCGTGCTGCCTGCGGGCGCAAAGTCGATCGCGTTGTCCAGCAGGTTGGTCAGCGCCAGCGTCACCAGTTCGGCCTCCCACGGGCCGCTGGTGCCGTGCCCTTGCAATGCCAGCGTGATGCCGCGCTGCCCCGCGCGGGCGCGGGTCTGGGCAATGGCGGCCTCGGCGCAGTCGTGCAGCGCCACGGGCGCGCGGCCTTCGGCGTGCTGGCGCTGCTCCAGCTTGGACAGCTCCAGCAGCCGGTCGATGATGCGCTGCAGGCGTTCGCTTTGCTGCACCACCTGGGTCGCAAACTCGGCGCGGTCGGCGGCGGGCAGCTCGTCCTGCAGCAGCTCGCCCGCGCCCCGGATGGCGGCCACGGGGCTTTTGAGTTCGTGCGTGAGCGCGCGTACATAGCCCTCGATGTAGTCGCGCCCCTCCAGCCGCGCGCGCATGCGGTCCATGGCGCGGGCCAGGTCGCCCAGCTCGCCGGGCACCTCGGGAACGGCCAGGGCCGTGGGGGGCGGAAGAGTTGGGTCGTGGCGTTCGCCGTCGGCCGGGCCCTGCACGCTCAGCGCGTAGTCGCGCAGGCGGCGCACATTCCACACCATCCACAGCGTCACTGCCACCCCCACGGCGGCCGACAGCGCCAGCAGCAACAGCCCGCCCATGAACACCTTGCGCTCGGCCCGGTCGATGAAGCGCTGCACCGTGCGCGTGGGCTTGGCCACGGTGAGTACACCCGCGATCTGGCTTTTGACGTAGATGGGCGCGGCCACATGCATCACGCCGCTGGTGTCGTCATCTTCCACATCGCGCGTAGAGCGCGCGCCGTACTCGCCGCGCAGCGTGCGGGCTACGTCGCGCCACTGCGAATAATCGGCACCGATGGCGCGGTTTTCGGAGTCGAACAGCACGCGCCCCGTGGTGTCGGTCACATAGATGCGGTAGTCGAGCGACTGCTTGGAAAAGCCCCAGATCGCCGCGTCGATGGGCCGCGTGGCGTAGCGGCGCACGTGCTGGGCAAACGGACTGGTGCTGCTGTTGTTGGCCTGTGCTGCCAGCCGCCCGGCGGCCAGGTCTTCGCTGGCCAGCTCGGCCAGGATGTTGGCCGTGTCCACCATCATGTCTTCCATCACCTCGCGCACGCTGGGCTTGATCTCGGCCATGAACACGCGCAGCACAAAGAACGCGGCGATGCCGTTGATGAGGAAGAAGGCGAACAGCAGGCGGATGCCGAGGCGCATGGTGCGTTACTTCAAAAACAATAGCTGTCAGCGCTTTTCGGATGGGCGCTGGCAGCCAATTTGGCTTCAGATGTCCAGGCAGTAACCCATGCCCCGGTGGGTACTGATGTACTCGCGCGCCGGGTCCAGCTCGCGCAGCTTGGCGCGCAGGGTTTTGATGTGGGTGTCCACCGTGCGGTCGGTGCTTTCGCTGTCGTCGCCCCAGGCGGCGGCCAGCAAGGCGTCGCGCGAATGGATGCGGCCTGCGCCGCGCAGCAGGTGGGCCAGCAGGCGGTACTCGCGCCGGGTCAGCGCCAGGGCCTGGCCGCGCAGGCTGATGCGCTGGCCCGTCTCGTCGTCGTGGAACAGCGCGGCGGCCGTGGCGGCGGGCGCTGCCGGGTGGCCGTTGCCATTGCCGTGGCCGTGGCCCGCACGGCGCAGCAGCGCCTTCACGCGCGCAGCCAGTTCGCGCGGACTGAAGGGTTTGGTGAGGTAGTCGTCGGCACCCAGCTCCAGGCCCAGCACGCGGTCGATTTCTTCGCCGTGGGCGCTGAGCATCAGCACGGGCAGAGCGGCGGTGGGCGCGGTGTTGCGCACATCGCGCAGCAGGTCCAGGCCGCTGCCGTCGGGCAGGCCCACGTCCAGCACCAGCAGGTCAAACCGCGCGCTCTGCAGCTGCTGGCGCGCGTCGTGCACCAGCAGGCTGTGCGTGACGGTCAGGCCATCGCGCTCCAGCGCATAGGCCACGGTGCGGGCGATGGCGGGGTCGTCTTCGAGCAGCAGCAGGCGGGCGGACATGGAGGGTCAGCGTGCGACGAGGATGGGGAACAGCTTGCCCAGCCCGTCGGCCATCACTTCCACGGCCAGCGCAGCCAGAATGAGGCCCATGAGGCGGGTCATCACATTGATGCCGGTCTTGCCCAGCACGCGCGCAATGGGGTCGGCCAGCGCAAAGCACACGGCCGTGGCCAGTGCGATGACCACGCCGTAGCCCACCAGCGCGGCGTGCTGCCAGAAGGTCTGGGCGCGGTCGGCATAAATCACCACGGTGGACATGCTGGCCGGGCCGGTGAGCAGCGGAATGGTGAGCGGCACCACGGCAATGCTGCTGCCGGCGGCGGCCTTTTCGGCGCCTTCTTCGTATTCGTTGGTGCTGGGCTTGGCCTCGGCGGGCTGGGCGTTGAGCATGTTCATCGCGCTGATGAGCAGCAGCATGCCGCCGCCCACCTGGAAGCTCTGCAGCGAGATGTTGAAGAAGTCGAGGATCTGCAGGCCCAGCAGCGCACAGGCTGCAATTACGCAGAACACGCTGAAGCTGGCCACCTGGATGGTGCGGCGCCGCTGCGGGTACGAGAAGCCCTGCGTGTAGTGGATGAAGAACGGCACGATGGCCAGCGGGTTCACGATGGCCAGCAGGGTGATCAGGGGTTTGAGGTCCATCAGGGCGCTCCCAAGGGCAAGTGGGCAGGGTGGTTCTTCGGGGGGCTCAGGCCAACGGCGGATGAGGGTGGCGCAGCCCGGGCTGTGCGCGAGTATGCGGTGTTTTCTGCGCCGTTTGGCGGCCAAGCATGCTGCATTGCAGCGTGCCTGCCACGGGTGGCTCCGGGCCTTCTCTCCTAGCGCCCGCCCGACACATCCATCAAGGTGGCGGTGGTGTAGCTCGCTGCAGGGGACATCAGCCAGACGATGGCCTCGGCCACCTCGTCGGCCGTGCCGCCGCGCTGCATGGGCACCTGGTGCGAGAGGTCGCGCACGCGGTCGGGCAGCCCGCCGCTGGCGTGGATGTCGGTCTCGATCAGGCCCGGGCGCACGGCGTTCACGCGGATGCCCTCGGCCGCCACTTCGCGCGCCAGGCCGATGGTGAAGGTGTCGATGGCGCCCTTGGCGGCCGCGTAGTCCACATACTGGTGGGCCGAGCCCAGTCGCGAGGCGGCGCTGGACACATTGACGATGGCACCGCCGCTGCCGCCGTGGCGCGTGCTCATGCGCCGCACGGCCTCGCGGGCGCAGACGATGCTGCCGATCACGTTGGTGTCGAACATGCGGCGCAGGCGTTCGGTGCTCATTGCGTCCACCCGGGCGGTCACGTCCACCACGCCGGCGTTGTTGACCAGGGCGCTGATGCGGCCCAGCTGGGTGTCCACGGCCTGGAACATGGCCAGGATGTCGGCCTCGCTCGCCACGTCACCCTGCACCGCGATGGCGGTGCCGCCTTCTGCACGGATGGCATCGACCACGCTCTGCGCAGCGGCCTCGTTGGCGAGGTAGTTGACGGCCACAGCCCAGCCATGTTTTGCGGCCAGCCGTGCGGTGGCGGCGCCAATGCCCCGGCTGGCGCCAGTGATTAGTGCGATCTTCTCCATGGGGTGGGGTCTCCTGCAAGAATGGCGCATTGGAACAGGTTCTGCCCCCCGCAGCGCAGCGCCCGCACCCATAGCGCGGACCCTCTGCGCACCATACGTACCAAATCCAAGGAGCATTCAGCATGGGACAGTTTGTCGATCTGACGTCGAGTGACGGTTTTGTGGCCCCCGCCTGGGTCGTCAGTCCCGAGGGCACGCCCCGTGGCGCCGTGGTGGTGCTGCAAGAAATTTTTGGCGTGAACTCGCACATTCGTTCGGTGGCCGACCGCTACGCCGCCAGTGGCTACCTGGCCGTGGCGCCGTCCACCTTTCACCGCGTCAAGCAAGGGGTGGAGCTGGGCTACACCGGTGACGACATGCAGGCCGGCATGGGTCTGAAGGCCGCGGTCGAGGCCCTGCCTGCCCCGGGCGTGCTGCCCGACATCCAGGCCGCCATCGACTACGCCGCGCAGCAAAGCGGCGGCAAGGTGGGCATCGTGGGCTACTGCTGGGGCGGCCTGCTGACCTGGCGCTCGGCCTGCCTGCTGCAGGGCCTGTCGGCCGCCGTGCCGTACTACGGCGGTGGCGTGACCACGCCGGAAGAAGTGGCCCGCACGCCCAAGGTGCCGGTGCTGGCCCACTTTGGCGAGCGCGACCACTGGATTCCGCTCGATAGCGTGCAGGCCTTCGGCAAGGCCCACCCGGAGGTCGAAGTGCATGTGTACGCCGCCGACCACGGCTTCAACTGCGACCAGCGCGGCAGCTATGACGAGGCCGCCGCCAACACGGCGCGCGAGCGCACCTTGGCCTTCTTTGCCAAGCACCTGGGCTGAGACAGCGACAGCACGGCGACACGGTAGCGAACAACCAAACGGGGGTGGTCATGGCGGATTTCAGGCAATTTCGGCCTCAAGCGCTATTCCGTCATGTGCTGGCAGCTACTATTTTGATAGCGCTATGCGCCACCACCCACGCGGCCGACTACACCGGCCCCCTGTTTGACGCCCACCTGCACTACAACGAAGAAGCGTGGGACGGCCGCTCAGGCCCGCACCCACCCGCCGATGTGCTGGCGCGCATGAAGGCCAGCGGCGTGCGCGCCATCGTGGCCAACTCGCGGCCCAATGCCGGGTCGCTCACCCTGGCGGGCCTGCCGCAGACCCGTGAGGCCGGTGTGGCTGTGGTGCCGTTTGTGCGGCTGTACCGCAACCGCGCCGACTACACCGGCTGGTTTGCCGACGACACCATCTACGACATGGTGCAGACGGAACTGGCCCGGGGCACACCGGCCGGCCCGTACCGGGGCCTGGGCGAATTCCACCTGTACGACAGCGCCAACGCCAACGGCCCCGTCGCCAAAAAGCTCATGGCCCTGGCCGAGCAGCGGGACCTGATGGTGCTGGCCCATGTGGACGACACCGCCATCGACCTGCTGATGGCCAACACCCCGTCCCAAGGCCAGAAGGCCCGGCTGATCTGGGCCCACACCGGCATTGGCGGCGCGCCTGTGGAGCGGGTGGACGCCCTGATGGCCCGCTACCCGGGCCTGGTGGGCGAACTCTCGTACCGTCCCGGCCTGGTGTGCGACGACAACCAGCTGTGCCCCGCCTGGCGAGTGCTGCTGCTCAAGTACCCCACGCGCTTCGTGATCGGCTCGGACACCTGGGTCAACCAGCGCTGGCAACACTACGAAAGCCTGATGCAGGGCTACCGCCAGTGGCTGGGCGGCCTGCCCGCCGATGTGGCGCGCAAGGTGGCGTGGGATAACGCGGCGGGGCTGTTTGGGGTGGCCAGGCCATAAGGCACTGGAACGCATGACCCTTCCTGTTTTTGGGTGACGCACGCTGATACGGGCGCTGACCCAAGCCAGGGATGCCAAGCAAGGGCCGCCCCGCAGCGAGGGCATCGTCCCCCTTCCCGGCGAAGCCGAGAGAAGGGGGAAGGCCCGAAGGGCCTCAGGGGGATGTTCCTATCTTGTCCTCGCCAGATACCGCTTGCGCCAGAACAGCAGCACCAGCGACACCGCGATGAACACCATCGACCCCATGGCCCACCAGAAGCCATCGGCCTTGTGCACCAGTGGAATGAACTCGAAGTTCATCCCGAAAATGCCCGCGATCAGGTTCAGCGGCAAAAACACGGCCGTGAGCGCCGTGAGGGTGCGCATGATGTCGTTGGTGCGGTTGCTCTGCACCGAAAAGTGCATCTGCACGGCGGTTTCGGTGCTCTGCTCCAGGCGCCGCACGTGGTGCACCACGCGCTCGATGTGCTCCAGCACGTCGCGGCTGCGCACCTTGAGCAGGTCCAGCTCGCGCAGGCCCGCCGGCGTGTCGGGCAGGGCCCAGGTTTCCAGCGCGTCGATCCAGTCCTGCGCGGCGGTGCGCTGGTCTTCGCAGATCTCGTCGAGCATGTGCAGCGACAGGCGCGCTTCGAGCAGCGAGGTCCAGTTCACGTACCGCGCGCGGGGCTTGAGCAGTTCGGTCTGCCAGTGGTCCAGCTGGCGGGTGAGCTCGCGGCGCAGGTCCAGGTAGCCGTCCACCATCTGGTTGACCACGCGCAGCATCAGGTCGGCGGGACTGGTGGGCAGGCGTGCGCCCGAGATCGGGCTGCTGCGGCCCTCGCCCATGCCGGGGCTGGCGTGGGCGTTGCCGTGAGCGTGGCTGGCATTGTTGGCGCTGCTGGTTCCGTTGCCGATTCCATTGCTGTTGGCCGGGGTGGCCGCCAGCAGCCGCGTCGCGTAGGCATCGCGCACCGCGCAGTCGGTGGGGTGCACGGTCAGCAGCAGCTGGTCGAACACCGCAAACCCCACGGGGCTGGTGTCGATGCGCCGCAGCACGGGCGGGCCGCTGCGCTTGACCGGGGCGTTGGGGTTATTGTCAGGCTCGGCGGCAACGGCCGGTGTGGCGGGGGCAGCAGGCCCGGCCTGCGCAGCATCGCCCTGCACCGTGGCCAGGCGGCGGAACACCAGCAGGTCGTACTGCGAGGTGTAGTCGTAGTGCGAGGGCAGCTGGGCGTTGAGCAGGTCGGACACATGCAGGTCCACCAGCTGCAGCCCGATCAGCGCCTGCAGGCGGCCCTGGATCTCGGCGAGCCGTGCCTGAAAGGCCGGACGGGCGCAGGCCACCCAGAGAAAGCCCTGCGCCGGCATCTGGGCGGGCAGGGCGGTGAGCTCCTGCACGCCGCTGCTGTGGATGTGAAAGATGCGCATGGACACCGTGGTTTCATTCAAAAGCGCCGGTGGCGCTAGTGGAATATGCGCTGACAGCTATTATTTTTGTAGCTTGCGTACCACGTCGCGCGCAAAGTAGGTCAGCACGCCGTCGGCGCCTGCGCGCTTGAAGGCCAGCAGGCTTTCCATCATCACGGCGTCGTGGTCCAGCCAGCCGTTGGCGGCAGCGGCCTTGATCATGGCGTACTCGCCGCTCACCTGGTAGGCAAAGGTGGGCACGTGGAACTCGTCCTTCACCCGGCGCACGATGTCCAGGTAGGGCATGCCGGGTTTCACCATCACCATGTCGGCGCCTTCGGCGATGTCGATGGCCACTTCGCGCAGGGCCTCGTCGCTGTTGCCGGGGTCCATCTGGTACACGTTCTTGTCGGCCTTGCCCAGGGCGCCGCGCGTGCCCACCGCGTCGCGGAAGGGGCCGTAGAAGGCGCTGGCGTATTTGGCGCTGTAGGCCATGATGCGGGTGTGGATGTGGCCCTGCACCTCCAGCGCCTCGCGGATCGCACCGATGCGCCCGTCCATCATGTCGCTGGGGGCGACGATGTCCACGCCCGCCTCGGCATGCGTGAGCGCCTGGCCAGTGAGGATCTCCACCGTCTCGTCGTTGATGATGTAGCCGGTCTCGTCGAGCACGCCGTCCTGGCCGTGGCTGGTGTAAGGGTCCAGCGCCACGTCGGTCATCACGCCCAGGTCGGGAAACTCCTTCTTCAGCGCCTGCACCACGCGCGGGATCAGGCCGTCGGGGTTCAGGGCTTCCTTGCCGTCCGGTGTCTTGAGCGACGGGTCAATCGCCGGGAACAGCGCCAGCACCGGGATGCCCAGTTTCACGCAGTCTTCGGCCACGGGCAGCAACAGGTCCAGGCTCAGGCGGTCCACGCCGGGCATGGAGGTCACGGCCTCGCTGCGGTTCGTGCCCTCGTGCACGAACACGGGGTAGATCAGGTCGTCCGCGGTGACCACGTTCTCGCGCACCAGGCGGCGGGTGAATGCATCGCGGCGCAGGCGGCGGGGGCGGTTCTGGGGGAATGGGGCAGGGCTTTGGAGGTGCATCATCGGATTATGAAGCCCCCCTGTGGCGCTGCGCGCCTTCCCCCTGGGGGGACGCCACCCCTGGTCCGGAAAAGCCGGATCCACGGTGGCACTGGCAGGGGTCGGTGGCGGTGGTTGGCGCTCCTGCGCTCTGTGGAAAAGCCGCTTGTAACCGCCCATGCCCAGTGCTAGATTGGTGCCGGGCGGCTTGCCGCCCCCCGCTTTTCCTCCCTGAGCGGGACCTGGGCTGCAGCGATGCGGCACAGGCTTTCCCGGCCCGGCGGATCTGCCGGGCTTTTTTTTGGGGTTGTCCCGTCGGAGTGGCGTAGGCCCGTAAACTGCCCCCATGCTCTGGGTCAAAGCCTTTCACATCGTTTTCGTGGCCAGCTGGTTTGCGGGCCTGTTCTATCTGCCGCGCATCTTCGTCAACCTGGCAATGGTGGCGCCCGGCTCGGCCGCCGAGCGCGACCGCCTGCTGCTCATGGCACGCAAGCTGATGCGCTTCACCACCCTGCTGGCTGTGCCCGCCATTGCGCTGGGGCTGTGGCTGTGGCTGGGCTACGGCATTGGCCGGGGCCCGGGCAATGGCTGGATGCATGCCAAGCTGGCTGTGGTGGTGCTGGTCATCGGCTACCACCATGCGTGCAGCGTGCTGCTGCGCAAGCTGGCCGACGGCACCAGCCGCCGCAGCCATGTGTGGTTCCGCTGGTTCAACGAAGCACCGGTGCTGCTGCTGCTGGTGGCCGTGGTGCTGGTGGTGGTCAAACCCTTTTGACGGAGACGCAGAGGGCGCATGCACAAAACCTCTGCCTGGCCGCTCGCGCTGACGTATACGGCGCTGATCGTTTTTGCCAGCCTGTTCCCGTTTGACGGGTGGCGCGAGCAGGGGATCGACCCCCTGGTCTTCCTGCTGGCCCGGTTGCCCCCCCCGTACTGGACGGGGTTTGACGTGGTCACCAACCTCGTGGGGTACGCGCCCCTGGGCTTTTTGCTGGTGCTGGGCCTGTTGCGCTCGGGCTGGCGGCGTGTGCTGTGGGCGGTGGCGCTGGCCACGCTGGTGGGCACGCTGCTGTCGCTGTGCATGGAGTTTCTGCAGATCTACCTGCCCCGGCGCGTGCCCTCCAACCTGGACTTGGCGCTCAACGCGCTGGGCACGCTGGCCGGTGCGCTGAGCGCCGCGCTGCTGGAGCGGCTGGGGGCGCTGGACCGCTGGAGCGACTTCCGGGCGCGCTGGTTTGTGTCCGACGCTTCGGGCGGCATGGTGCTGCTGGCGCTGTGGCCGCTGGCGCTGCTGTTTCCGGCCGCGGTGCCCTTTGGCCTGGGCCAGGTGCTGGAGCGGCTGGAGGCCGCGCTCATCGACCTGCTGGCCGATACGCCGTTCCTGGAGTGGCTGCCGCTGCGCGAGACCGAGCTGGACCCGCTGTCACCCAGCGGCGAGCTGCTGTGCGTCACCCTGGGGCTGCTCATCCCCTGTCTGCTGGGGTATTGCGTGATCCGCCAGATGGGGCGGCGCGCCCTGTTTGCGCTCGCGGTGGTGGGGGTGGGCATTGTGCTGACCGCGCTGTCCGCCGCACTGAGCTGGGGCCCCGTGCACGCCTGGGAGTGGATGGACCTGCCCGTGCGCGTGGGCGTGTGGGCGGCGCTGGCGTTGACCCTGCTGATGCTGGCCCTGCCGCGCCGTGCCTGCGCTGCCGTGCTGCTGCTGGCGCTCACCTGGCACCTGGCACTGTTAAACCAGGCGCCCACCAGTGCCTACTTTGCCCAGACGCTGCAGATCTGGGAGCAGGGCCGTTTCATCCGCTTTTATGGTCTGGGCCAGTGGCTGGGCTGGCTGTGGCCCTACCTGACGCTGCTGTATGTGGTGTTTCGGGTGTCCCGGCGAGAGGGCGGTGCCTGAGTCGCAGGGCGATGGCCTCCGGCTTTCTGTGTGGCCGGGCAGGGGCTTGGGGCGTGGCCTCGCCCGCTGGGAGAGGCAGGGGTCCTTAAAATGCAGGGATGAGCGACACCCCTTCCGCACCGGCCGCAGCGCCCGGTTACTACCAGCGCCACATCTTCTTCTGCCTCAACGAGCGCACCAACGGGGAAGACAGCTGCGCGCACCACAACGCACAGGCGGGTTTTGACCGCTGCAAGGCCCAGGTCAAGGCCGCCGGGCTGGCGGGTGCCGGCAAGGTGCGTGTGAACAAGGCCGGTTGCCTGGACCGTTGCGCGGGTGGCCCCGTGGCCGTGGTCTACCCCGAGGGCACCTGGTACACCTATGTGGACGCGGCGGACATCGACGAAATCGTCGAATCGCACCTCAAGAACGGCCAGGTGGTGGAGCGTCTGGTCACGCCAGCGGAACTTGGCCGCTGAGCGCGGCTCCATCCCTGTCTTGGAACGATTTTGGCAGCAGGCGCTAGTGGATCATGCCCCTGTTGCTATTGATTGAGTAGCAAATCCGTGAATGCCCAGACCGAACGCCTGACCCTGTCCGGCCCCGCAGGCGCCATCGAGGCCGTGCGCGACTGCGCCACCCTGGCCGATGGCGCGGCGCCCCGTGGCGTCGCCATCATCGCCCACCCGCATCCGCTGTTTGGCGGCACCATGGACAACAAGGTGGTGCAGACCCTGGCGCGCGCATTTGTGCAGTGTGGCTGGACGGCGGTGCGCTTCAACTTCCGCGGCGTGGGCGCCACGGCCGGCGTGTACGACGAAGGCCGGGGTGAGTTGCAGGACCTGCTGGCGGTGGTGGAGCAGGTGGCTCCCGCCGCCGAGGGGCAACCCCTGGCGCTGGCGGGGTTTTCTTTCGGTGCGTTTGTCACCAGCCATGCGCTGGAGGCACTGTGGCCCACGCAGCGCGTGCAGAAGGCCGTGCTGGTCGGCACGGCCGCCAGCCGCTTCACGGTGGCCCCTGTGCCGCCCGATGCCCACCTGCGCACGCTGGTCGTGCACGGCGAGCAGGACGACACCGTGCCGCTGTCCGCCGTGATGGACTGGGCCCGGCCCCAGATACTGCCTGTCACAGTCGTCCCCGCAGGCGGTCATTTCTTTCACGGACAATTGCCGCTTCTGAAGAACCTGGTGGTCCGCCACCTGCAATCGGGCGCCTGAGGGGCGCCGCCCGGACCGGCTCCGGCCGTCCGTCGTCTTCCCTCTCCCGCCGTCTCTCCCACCCTTTTTTCGAGCCTCTCCAGCCCCCTCCTGCCCCATGAAACGAATCCTGTCTGCGTTGCGATCCCTGGCCGTCTTTGCTGCGGTGGCCCCGGCTGCCTTTGGCGCCCTGGCCCAGGCACCCCAGCCCCCCGAAATCGCCGCGCGCACCTACCTGCTGGTGGATGTCACCGCCAACCAGGTGCTGGCCGCCAAGGACATCGACGCGCCGGTGGAGCAGGCCTCGCTCACCAAGCTCATGACGGGCTACCTGGTGTTCGACGCCCTGCGCTCCAAGAAGATCGCGCTGGACCAGAAGCTGCCCGTGAGCGTGCGCGCCTGGAAGATGCCCGGCTCGCGCATGTTCATCGACCCCAAGATGCAGGTGCCGGTCGAAGACCTCATCAAGGGCATGATCGTGCAGTCCGGCAACGACGCCACCATGGCCCTGGCCGAAGGCGTGGGCGGCACGGCCGAGAACTTCGTCAAGCTCATGAACGACCAGGCGCAGGCGCTGGGCATGAAGGGCACGAGCTACAAGAACCCCGAAGGCCTGACGGAGCCCGGTCACACCACCACGGCGCGCGACCTCTCCGTGCTGGCCATGCGGCTGATGAAGGACTTCCCGGAGTACATGCACTACTACTCCACCAAGCAGTACAGCTACCCGGGCACTCCGGCATCGAACGGCAGCAACCGCAATTCGCTGCTGTTCCGCGACCCCACGGTGGATGGCCTCAAGACCGGCCACACCGCTGCGGCGGGCTACTGCCTGGTGGCCACGTCCAAGCGTGAATTCCCCGGCGTGGGCCAGCGCCGTCTGCTGTCCATCGTGCTGGGTGCCGCGAGCGAAAACGCGCGCGCGAACGAAAGCCAGAAGCTGCTGAACTGGGGTTACACCGCGTTCGAGGCGGTCAAGTTGTTTGACGCAGGCAAGCCGGTGGCGACCCCTGCCGTCTGGAAGGGCAAGGACAGCGTGCTGAAGATCGGCCGCGAGGAGGCCATCGTGGTCGCCGTGCCCGCCGGCAGCGCTGGCAAGGTCACCACCCAGATCGCCCGCCCCGACCCGTTGGTGGCGCCTTACACCAAGGGTCAGGCCATTGGCACCCTCAAGGTCATGCTGGGCGACCAGTCCATCGGCGAAGTGCCCCTGGTGGCGCTGGAGGCGGTGGAGCAGGCCGGCATCCTGGGCCGTGCCTGGGATGCCATTCGCCTCTGGATCAAGTGACGCTGCCTTGCAGAAGGTGGCGAACCACTTCTGAAACCATAGCTGGCTGCGCAGGTCCGGCATATGTCGGGCCTGTTTTTCGCTCCTTTTGCGGCCAGTTCCTGTCAGATCACCGGGATGGCTGCAGGTGTCAGAAACTGCTGCAAGCCGCAGTGGGCTTGCCTTTCAGGGGGCATCCTGCTACATTAGAAGGCTTTTCGGAATTTCCGAAGGGATTCACGTTTTCGCTTTCACGAAGCAAATTCACGTTTAGGGACGTATTTCATGCCAACCATTAATCAACTGGTCCGTCAGGGGCGCGAGGTCGAAAAGACCAAGTCCAAGAGCCCTGCGATGGAAAACTCTCCACAGCGCCGTGGCGTGTGCACCCGTGTGTACACCACGACGCCTAAGAAGCCTAACTCCGCTCTGCGTAAGGTCGCCAAGGTGCGCCTGACCAACGGTTTTGAGGTGATCTCCTACATCGGCGGTGAAGGCCACAACCTGCAGGAACACAGCGTGGTGCTGGTTCGCGGCGGTCGTGTGAAGGACTTGCCCGGTGTGCGTTACCACATCGTGCGTGGCTCGCTGGACTTGCAAGGCGTGAAAGACCGCAAGCAAGCCCGCTCCAAGTACGGCGCGAAGAAGCCAAAGGCCAAGTAAGCCCTGGCCCTTTCGGTCTGAAGAATTTTCGGTGCTGTTTTTCCGCGTGGCGCGGAAGTGCAGCGTAGTGACCCCAAACGCAGGTGTTCTGCGCGGGTCGAGTAAGTGGGAGTCCAGAGATTGGCTCTCGCGGTGTCTGAAAAGATGCCAACTGAAGCAAAGATAGAGGTAAAAAATGCCACGTCGTCGCGAAGTCCCCAAACGTGAAATCCTGCCGGATCCCAAGTTCGGCAATGTAGAGCTGTCCAAATTCATGAACGTGATCATGGAAGGCGGCAAGAAGGCAGTTGCAGAGCGCATCATTTACGGCGCCCTGGAACTGATCGAGAAGAAGCACCCCGATAAGGACCCTCTGGAAGCCTTTACCGTTGCCATCAACAACGTGAAGCCCATGGTGGAAGTGAAGTCCCGCCGCGTGGGCGGTGCCAACTACCAAGTGCCCGTGGAAGTGCGCCCTGTCCGTCGTTTGGCCCTGTCCATGCGCTGGATCAAGGAAGCCGCCCGCAAGCGTGGTGAAAAGTCGATGGCCCAACGCCTGGCCAACGAACTGCTGGAAGCCACCGAAGGCCGTGGCGGCGCCATGAAGAAGCGTGACGAAGTGCACCGTATGGCCGAAGCCAACAAGGCATTCAGCCACTTCCGCTTCTAAATCGACGACCTTTCCTCGTCGCCAGACGCAAGGCTGCAAGCATTTTTGCCTGCAGCCTTGTGGCGATTGAGGTGGTCACAAAATTGACGGGTTGCAGCGCCACAATGGTCGCCCCGTCCCCCGAATAACACGACCCATCCAAGGATCCACCATGGCTCGCAAGACTCCCATCGAGCGCTACCGCAATATCGGTATCTCGGCCCACATTGACGCTGGCAAGACCACGACCACCGAACGTATCCTGTTCTACACGGGCGTGAGCCACAAGATTGGTGAAGTGCACGATGGCGCTGCCACCATGGACTGGATGGAGCAGGAACAAGAGCGTGGCATCACGATCACGTCCGCTGCCACGACCTGCTTCTGGAAAGGCATGGACAACTCTTACGAAGAGCACCGCTTCAACATCATCGACACCCCCGGCCACGTGGACTTCACGATCGAAGTGGAGCGTTCGATGCGCGTGCTCGACGGCGCCTGCATGGTGTATTGCGCTGTGGGTGGCGTGCAGCCCCAGTCGGAAACCGTTTGGCGCCAGGCCAACAAGTACAAGGTGCCTCGTCTGGCCTTTGTGAACAAGATGGACCGTACCGGTGCCAACTTCTTCAAGGTCTATGACCAGATGAAGCTGCGCCTGAAGGCCAACCCCGTGCCCGTGGTGATCCCGATCGGTGCCGAAGACAAGTTCACCGGCGTGGTCGATCTGCTCAAGATGAAGGCCATCCTGTGGGATGAAGCGTCGCAGGGCATGAAGTTCAGCTACGAAGAAATCCCGGCTGACCTGGTGGAATCCGCCAAGGAATGGCGTGAAAAGATGGTGGAAGCTGCTGCCGAAGCCTCTGAAGAGCTGATGAACAAGTACCTGGAAGAGGGCGACCTCTCCGAAGCCGAAATCAAGTTCGGCCTGCGTACGCGCACCATCGCCACGGAAATCCATCCCATGCTGTGTGGCACCGCGTTCAAGAACAAGGGCGTGCAGCGCATGCTGGACGCCGTGATTGACTACCTGCCAGCACCGACGGACATTCCTGATGTGACGGGCACGGACGAAGACGAAAACCCAGTCACCCGCAAGGCGGATGACAACGAGAAGTTCTCGGCCCTGGCATTCAAGCTGATGACTGACCCCTTCGTGGGCCAGTTGACCTTCGTGCGCGTGTACTCCGGCGTGCTGAGCAAGGGTGACACCGTTTACAACCCGATCAAGGGCAAGAAAGAACGTATCGGCCGTATCGTGCAGATGCACGCCAACGAGCGTCAGGAAGTCGAAGAAATCCGCGCTGGCGACATTGCTGCCTGTGTGGGCCTGAAGGACGTGACCACCGGTGAAACGCTGAGTGATCTCGATTCCCAGATCATTCTGGAGCGCATGGTGTTCCCTGAGCCTGTGATCACCCAGGCCGTGGAACCCAAGACCAAGGCCGACCAGGAAAAGATGGGCATCGCTCTGCAGCGCCTGGCTGCAGAAGATCCATCGTTCCGCGTGAAGACCGATGAAGAATCGGGCCAGACGCTGATCGCCGGCATGGGCGAGCTGCACCTGGAAATCATCGTGGACCGCATGAAGCGTGAATTCGGCGTGGAAGCCAACGTGGGCAAGCCCCAGGTTGCTTACCGCGAAACCATCCGCAAGACGGTGGAAGAAGCCGAAGGCAAGTTCGTGCGCCAGTCTGGCGGTAAGGGCCAATACGGCCACGTTGTGCTCAAGATCGAACCCAACGAAGCCGGCAAGGGCAACGAGTTCGTCGATGCCATCAAGGGCGGTGTGGTGCCTCGTGAATTCATCCCGGCCGTGGAAAAGGGTTTCAACGAAGCCGTCACGCAAGGCGTGCTGGCCGGTTACCCCGTGGTGGACGTCAAGGTCACGCTGCACTTCGGTTCGTACCACGATGTGGACTCGAACGAACTGGCGTTCAAGATGGCTGCCATCTTCGGCTTCAAGGAAGGCTGCAAGAAGGCCGGTCCGGTCATTCTGGAACCCATGATGGCCGTGGAAGTGGAAACGCCTGAAGACTACGCCGGCAACGTGATGGGCGACCTGTCCAGCCGCCGCGGCATGGTGCAGGGCATGGACGACATCCCAGGCGGTGGCAAGGCCATCAAGGCCGAAGTGCCCCTGTCCGAAATGTTCGGCTACTCCACGACCCTGCGCTCCATGTCGCAAGGTCGCGCTACCTACACGATGGAATTCAAGCACTACAGCGAAGCCCCTCGCAACGTGTCTGAAGCCATCATGGCAGCGCGCGCCAAGTAAGTAAGCACTTCGCCCGGGCCCTTTTGGTCCGGGCTTTGTTTTGTCTGCGATCCGGTGCCACTCTGTTCCCTGTGCGGAGTGAATCAGCAACCAGATGCAGACGTAAAACCACTACACAGGGATTGCTCTTTGGAGAATTGAAATGGCAAAAGGTAAGTTTGAACGCACCAAGCCCCACGTGAACGTGGGCACGATCGGTCACGTGGACCATGGCAAGACGACGCTGACGGCAGCGATCGCTACCGTGCTGTCCGCCAAGTTCGGCGGCGAAGCCAAGGCCTACGACCAGATCGACGCTGCGCCCGAAGAAAAGGCCCGCGGTATCACGATCAACACCGCCCACGTGGAATACGAAACGGCCAACCGCCACTACGCTCACGTGGACTGCCCTGGTCACGCCGACTATGTGAAGAACATGATCACCGGCGCTGCCCAGATGGACGGCGCTATCCTGGTCTGCTCCGCTGCTGACGGCCCCATGCCCCAGACCCGCGAGCACATCCTGCTGGCTCGCCAAGTGGGCGTGCCTTACATCATCGTGTTCCTGAACAAGTGCGACATGGTGGACGACGAAGAACTCCTGGAACTCGTCGAAATGGAAGTGCGCGAACTCCTGGACAAGTACGACTTCCCAGGCGACGACACCCCCATCATCCGTGGCTCTGCCAAGCTCGCCCTGGAAGGCGACAAGGGCAAGCTGGGTGAAGAAGCCATCATGAAGCTGGCCGAAGCCCTGGACACCTACATCCCCACGCCAGAGCGCGCTGTGGACGGTGCCTTCCTGATGCCTGTGGAAGACGTGTTCTCCATCTCCGGCCGTGGCACCGTGGTGACCGGTCGCGTGGAACGCGGCATCATCAAGGTCGGCGAAGAAATCGAAATCGTGGGTATCCGCGACACGCAAAAGACCACCTGCACCGGTGTGGAAATGTTCCGCAAGCTGCTGGACCAAGGCCAAGCTGGCGACAACGTCGGCCTGCTGCTGCGCGGTACCAAGCGCGAAGACGTGGAGCGTGGCCAAGTGCTGTGCAAGCCCGGCTCGATCAAGCCCCACACCCACTTCACGGCTGAGGTGTATGTGCTGAGCAAGGACGAAGGCGGTCGCCACACTCCTTTCTTCAACAACTACCGTCCCCAGTTCTACTTCCGCACGACCGACGTGACTGGCGCCATCGAGCTGCCAGCCGACAAGGAAATGGTCATGCCTGGTGACAACGTGTCGATCACTGTGAAGCTGATCAACCCCATCGCCATGGAAGAAGGTCTGCGCTTCGCTATCCGCGAAGGCGGCCGTACCGTGGGCGCTGGCGTCGTGGCCAAGATCATTGCTTAATCAAGCAAGGTATACAGGGGTATAGCTCAATTGGCAGAGCGTCGGTCTCCAAAACCGAAGGTTGTAGGTTCGATTCCTACTGCCCCTGCCACTTGAATGTGGCCCCCAACAAGCCCGCCAGACCCTGGCGGGCTTCGGTGTCTTAAGTGATGCCGTGACTAGGAAGCAGGAAATACTCAAAGATGGCCACTTCACAGGTTGAAACAGTCAATACAGGCGCAGACAAGGCCAAGCTCGCAGCGGTAGTGGCGTTGGTCATTGCCTCCGTTGCGGGCTTTTATTTGTTGAGCAAGCAAGGCGCTGTCGTGCAGTGGGCGGCATTGATCGTCGGGCTGGTTGCGGCTGCGGCGGTGTTTTTGGTGTCGGAATCGGGGCGTCAATTCGTCGCGTTTGCCAAAGACGCATGGCGCGAAGTGAAAAAGGTGGTCTGGCCTACGCGCAAGGAAACCTTGCAGATGACGGCCTATGTGTTTGCCTTTGTGGTCATCATGGCGCTTTTTCTGTGGTTCACGGACAAGACGCTGGAGTGGGTCTTGTACGACTTGATTTTGGGTTGGAGAAAGTCATGACGACCGCTGCGGAAATCACGGGAGCACAAGCTCCTGCAGGCGCTTCTGCCTCGGCCAATCCAGACCTGCGCTGGTACATTGTCCATGCCTATTCAGGCATGGAAAAAGCGGTCGAACGCAACATTCAGGAGCGCATCGGCCGTTCTGGCATGCAAGACAAATTTGGTCGGATCTTGGTGCCGACCGAAGAAGTCGTGGAAATGAAGAACGGTCAACGCAAGACGACGGAGCGTCGCTTGTTCCCTGGCTATGTGTTCGTTGAGATGGTGATGGATGACGATACCTGGCACTTGGTGAAGCACACCAACAAGGTCACAGGTTTCGTGGGCGGCGCCAAGAACAGGCCTGCACCCATCTCGGAAGACGAAGTACAAAAGATCGTCAGCCAGATGCAGGAAGGCACCGACAAACCACGCCACAAGATCGAGTTCATGGTGGGCGAGTTGGTGCGCGTCAAGGAAGGTCCTTTCACGGACTTCAATGGCTCTGTCGAGGAAGTCAATTACGAAAAGAGTCGCGTGCGCGTCTCTGTGATGATTTTCGGTCGCTCGACCCCTGTGGAGTTGGAGTTCGGACAGGTCGAAAAGACATAAATCTGTCGATCACAAGCCTGACTGCCTCGGCAGTCAGGGCAATGATTTTGGACGCCGCACTTTTCGGCTCGGTGCGGATGTCGTCACAGTGAGTCGTTAACCCGGGGAGCTGGTGGTTGCATGGTGCAACACAAGCGTTATGACCCGTCAGGAGTAAAGCATGGCGAAAAAAATCGTCGGTTTTATCAAGCTGCAAGTTCCAGCTGGTAAGGCCAATCCATCCCCACCGATCGGCCCAGCACTGGGTCAACGTGGCCTCAACATCATGGAGTTCTGCAAGGCATTCAATGCGCAGACCCAAGGTGTGGAGCCAGGTCTGCCACTGCCCGTGGTCATCACGGCGTTTGCAGACAAGAGCTTTACCTTCATCATCAAGACGCCGCCTGCGACGACTCTGATCAAGAAGGCCATCAAGCTCGAAAAGGGTTCTTCCAATGCTCTGAAGACCAAGGTTGGCAAGATCACGCGCGAACAGCTCGAAGAGATCGCCAAGACCAAGATGAAGGACATGAACGCCGCCAACGTTGACGCTGCTGTCCGTACGCTGGCTGGTTCCGCACGCTCGATGGGCGTGACGGTGGAGGGTTTGTAAATGGCCAAGTTGACGAAAAAGCAAAAGGCCCTGCAGGGCAAGGTTGACAGCACCAAGCTGTACGCTTTTGCAGACGCAGTGGCGCTCGTGAAAGAAGGTGCAACGGCCAAGTTCGATGAATCCATCGACGTGGCAGTGCAACTGGGCATCGATGCCAAGAAGTCGGACCAAGTGGTGCGTGGCGCCGTGGTGCTGCCCAATGGCACTGGCAAGACGACCCGTGTCGCTGTGTTTGCACAAGGCGCCAAAGCGGAAGAAGCCAAGGCTGCGGGTGCTGACATCGTTGGCATGGACGACCTGGCTGCCATGGTCAAGGCTGGTGACATGCCTTTCGACGTGGTGATTGCTGCCCCCGACGCTATGCGCGTTGTGGGTACGCTGGGCCAGATTCTGGGCCCTCGTGGTCTGATGCCTAACCCCAAGGTTGGCACCGTGACTCCTGACGTTGCCACGGCTGTGAAGAACGCCAAGGCTGGTCAGGTGCAATTCCGCGTGGACAAGGCCGGTATCGTGCACAGCACCATTGGCCGCCGTTCGTTCGACAACGAAAAGCTGCAAGGCAACCTGGCTGCGCTGATCGATGCACTGAACAAGGCCAAGCCAGCTTCGAGCAAGGGTCTGTACCTGCGCAAGGTCGCTGTGTCCTCCACGATGGGCGTTGGCGTCCGCGTGGATACGCAATCCATCGCAGCGTAATTGCGATTGAAATCTTCGGGCCTTTTTCAAAGGGCCTGATGTGGTGGGCTGTGGGTGGTGCAATACCTGCCTGCAGGCCATCCAAGACCGTTGGTGTGTGGTTCGCCGCACTTAATCCCCTTGCGGGGCCAACGCAGATGGCGATCCCGCTGCAGATGGAATTCGTTCCGAAACAGTTGGTCGCTGCAACAAGAGCGCGCAGGAGGGTGCAAGCCTGAGTGCGCAATTTAAGGAGTAGACCTTGAGTCTTAATCGCAGTGAGAAAGAAGCGGTCATCAGTGAAGTGACCAGCCTCGCCGCTAAAGCTCAAACGCTTGTGATCGCGGAATACCGTGGCATCACGGTCGCCGACATGACCAAACTGCGCGTTGATGCTCGCAGCAAGGGTGTGAGCCTGAGTGTTCTGAAGAACACCCTGGCCCGCCGTGCTGTGGCAGGCAGCCAGTTTGACGTGGTGGCAGACCAGATGACCGGTCCCCTGATCTATGGCTTCTCCGAAGACGCCGTGGCTGCCGCGAAAGTGGTGGCTGACTTTGCGAAGACCAACGACAAGTTGGTGATTCGCGGTGGCGCTTTCGGTGGTAAAGCCCT
This sequence comes from Acidovorax delafieldii, assembly GCF_007993815.1. Taxonomy (GTDB): domain Bacteria; phylum Pseudomonadota; class Gammaproteobacteria; order Burkholderiales; family Burkholderiaceae_C; genus Acidovorax; species Acidovorax delafieldii. Next base: position 716,347 of record NZ_VJWE01000011.1, on the reverse strand, counting down.
GGACGTCAACGGCGTGAAGCAACTGGCCAACATTCCTTCCAAGGAAGTTCTGCTGGCTCAGATTTGTGGCTTGCTTATGTCCCCCATGTCGCGTACAGCCGTTGTGCTGGGCGCACTGGCGGCGAAAAAAGGCGAAGGCGCAGCCGCACCGGCCGCCGAACCTGCAGCAGCTTGATAGCTGGGCAGTCAACCAACACAATTGTTAGGAAATCAAAATGGCATTCGATAAAGACGCATTTTTGACCGCGCTGGACAGCATGACGGTTCTGGAACTCAATGACCTGGTGAAGGCCATTGAAGAGAAGTTTGGCGTGAGCGCTGCAGCTATGGCTGCTCCTGCTGCCGCTGGTGGTGGTGCTGGCGCCGCTGCTGCTGAAGAAAAGACGGAATTCAACGTGGTGCTGACCGAAGCCGGCGCCAACAAGGTGTCCGTCATCAAGGCAGTGCGCGAAATCACCGGCCTGGGCCTCAAGGAAGCCAAGGACCTGGTGGACGGCGCTCCTAAGAACGTCAAGGAAGGCATTGCCAAGGCCGACGCCGAAGCAGCCGTCAAGAAGCTGGTGGAAGCCGGCGCCAAGGCCGAGCTCAAGTAATTCGGTCTTGCTCAAGGGCTGGAGTGCTCCTCAAAGGGCCTCCAGCCTTTGGTGCTTTCAGAGAGCACCCGTAAGCCCCGTCTGCAACGAGGCTTTCGAGTGTCTTCTGACAACCCCGACAGCAGAAGACGCCTTGGTTCGGGTGATGTGCAACGCATCACCGTCCGCCATGGTTGGTAGTGGCCAACCGCCAAGCCCGTAAGGACCACGCTCCTTGCGGGTCAGTCGTCGAAGACCCAGGACTCATGTCTTTGCCCGGAGATCTCATGGCCTATTCCTACACCGAACGCAAGCGAATTCGCAAAAGTTTCGGCACCCGCGATAGCGTGCTCGAAGTTCCTTATCTGCTGCAGATGCAGAAGGACGCATACACCGCTTTCCTGCAGGCAGATACAGCACCCCAGAAAAGAACCATCGAAGGCCTTCAGGCTGCATTCGACGCTGCCTTCCCCATCGTCTCCCACAACGGTTTTGTGGAGATGAAGTTCATTGAGTACAACCTGGCAAAGCCTGCCTTCGATGTGCGTGAATGCCAGACCCGTGGTCTGACGTTCGCCTCGGCCGTGCGCGCCAAGGTGCAACTGATCATCTATGACCGCGAGTCCTCGACGTCGCAGTCCAAGGTGGTCAAGGAAGTGAAGGAGCAAGAGGTCTACATGGGTGAAGTGCCCCTGATGACCGACAAGGGCTCGTTCATCATCAACGGCACGGAGCGCGTGATCGTGTCGCAGCTGCACCGTTCGCCAGGCGTGTTTTTCGAGCATGACAAGGGCAAGACCCACAGCTCGGGCAAGCTGCTGTTCTCGGCTCGGATCATCCCGTACCGCGGCTCCTGGCTCGACTTCGAGTTCGACCCCAAGGACATCCTGTACTTCCGCGTGGACCGTCGCCGCAAGATGCCGGTCACGATTTTGCTCAAGGCCATCGGCCTGAACCCCGAATCCATCCTGGCGAACTTCTTCGTCAACGACAACTTCCGTCTGATGGACAGCGGTGCGCAGATGGAGTTTGTCTCCGAGCGCCTGCGTGGCGAAGTGGCACGTTTCGACATCACCGACAAGTCGGGCAAGGTGGTTGTGGCCAAGGACAAGCGCGTCACGGCCCGTCACACCCGCGAACTGGAGCAGTCTGGCACCACGCACATCAGCGTGCCAGAAGACTTCCTGATTGGCCGTGTGGTCGCTCGTAACATTGTGGACGCCGACACGGGCGAAATCATCGCCAAGGCCAATGAAGAACTGACCGAAGCGCTGCTCAAGAAGCTGCGTACTGCCGGCGTGCAAGACCTGCAGGTCATCTACACGAACGAACTGGACCAAGGCGCCTACATCTCGCAGACCCTGCGTATCGATGAAACGGTGGACGAGTTCGCTGCCCGCGTGGCCATCTACCGCATGATGCGCCCCGGCGAGCCGCCGACAGAAGACGCCGTGCAGGCCTTGTTCCAGCGCCTGTTCTACAACCCCGACACGTACGACCTGTCGCGCGTGGGCCGCATGAAGTTCAACGCCAAGATTGGCCGCGACGAATCCACCGGCCCTATGGTGCTGTCCAACGAAGACATCCTGGCCGTGGTCAAGATCCTGGTGGACCTGCGCAACGGCAACGGCGAAGTCGATGACATCGATCACCTGGGCAACCGCCGCGTGCGCTGCGTGGGCGAATTGGCCGAAAACCAGTACCGCACAGGCCTGGCGCGTATCGAAAAGGCTGTCAAGGAGCGTCTGGGTCAGGCCGAGCAAGAGCCGCTGATGCCCCACGACCTGATCAACAGCAAGCCGATCTCGGCAGCGCTGAAGGAATTCTTCGGCGCGTCGCAGCTGTCACAGTTCATGGACCAGACCAACCCGCTGGCGGAAATCACGCACAAGCGTCGTGTATCTGCCCTCGGCCCAGGCGGTCTGACCCGTGAACGTGCAGGCTTCGAAGTGCGTGACGTGCACGTGACCCACTACGGTCGCGTCTGCCCTATCGAAACGCCTGAAGGTCCCAACATTGGTCTGATCAACTCGCTGGCTCTGTACGCCCGCCTGAACGAGTACGGTTTCATTGAGACCCCGTACCGTCGTGTGGTGGACGGCAAGGTGACCAACGACATCGACTATCTGTCGGCGATCGAAGAAGGCAAATACGTGATTGCGCAGGCTAATGCGCAGCTCGACAAGGACGGTCGTCTGACGGGCGAACTGGTCTCAGCCCGTGAAAAGGGTGAGTCGATTCTGTGCGGCGCAGATCGCGTGCAGTACATGGACGTGTCGCCCGCGCAGATCGTGTCGGTGGCAGCCTCGCTGGTGCCATTCCTGGAGCACGATGACGCGAACCGCGCGTTGATGGGCGCCAACATGTCGCGCCAGGCCGTGCCTGTGCTGCGTCCTGAAAAGCCCCTGGTCGGTACGGGCATTGAACGCGTGGCCGCTGTGGACTCGGGCACCGTGGTGACCGCTACACGTGGTGGTATCGTGGATTACGTGGATGCCACCCGTATCGTGGTCCGCGTGAACGACGACGAAGCCGTGGCCGGTGAAGTGGGTGTGGACATCTACAACCTCATCAAGTACCAGCGTTCCAACCAGAACACCAACATCCACCAGCGTCCTATCGTCAAGAAGGGTGACAAGCTGGTCAAGGGTGACGTCGTGGCCGACGGTGCATCGACGGACTTTGGCGAAATCGCCATCGGCCAGAACATGCTGATCGCGTTCATGCCCTGGAACGGCTACAACTTCGAAGACTCGATCCTGATCTCCGAACGCGTGGTGTCCGAAGACCGCTACACCTCGATCCACATCGAAGAGTTGGTGGTCATGGCTCGCGACACGAAGCTGGGTGCAGAAGAAATCACACGCGACATTCCGAACCTGTCGGAACAGCAACTGAACCGTCTGGACGAGTCCGGCATCATCTACGTGGGCGCCGAAGTGCAACCCGGCGACACGCTGGTCGGCAAGGTCACGCCCAAGGGCGAAACCACCCTCACGCCTGAAGAGAAGTTGCTGCGCGCCATCTTCGGCGAGAAGGCTTCCGACGTGAAGGACACGTCGCTGCGCGTGGACCAGGGGTCGTCCGGCACCGTGATCGACGTGCAGGTGTTCACCCGCGAAGGCATCCAGCGCGACAAGCGCGCCCAGCAGATCATCGACGATGAACTCAAGCGCTTCCGTCTGGACCTGAACGACCAGCTGCGCATCGTGGAGGCCGACGCCTTTGATCGTATCGAGAAGCTGCTGACCGGCCGCGTGGCCAACGGCGGCCCACAGAAGCTCGCCAAGGGCACGAAGATCGACAAGGCCTATCTGGCTTCCGTCGAAAAGTTCCACTGGTTCGACATCCGCCCTGCGGAAGACGAAGTCGCCACCCAGCTCGAATCCATCAAGAACGCGTTGGAGCAAACGCGCCACAGCTTCGACCTGGCCTTTGAAGAAAAGCGCAAGAAGCTCACGCAAGGCGACGAGCTGCCTGCTGGCGTGCTCAAGATGGTCAAGGTGTACCTGGCCGTCAAGCGCCGTCTGCAGCCTGGCGACAAAATGGCCGGCCGCCACGGTAACAAGGGTGTGGTGTCCAAGATCGTTCCGGTCGAAGACATGCCCTACATGGCCGACGGCACCCCTGCCGACATCGTTCTGAACCCGCTGGGCGTGCCCTCGCGGATGAACATCGGCCAAGTGCTGGAAGTCCACCTGGGCTGGGCTGGCAAGGGCATTGGTCAGCGCATTGGCAACATGCTCCAGGAGCAGGCCAAGGCGTCCGAGCTGCGCACCTTCCTCGAAGAGGTGTACAACTCGCGCGGCCGCAAGGAAGACCTGTCGCAACTGAGCGACGACGACCTGATGGCCATGGCGGAAAACCTGACGAGTGGTGTGCCTTACGCTACCCCCGTGTTTGATGGTGCTTCGGAAGAAGAAATCAAGGACATGCTCAAGATCGCCTACCCGGACGATATTGCTGAGCGCAAGGGCCTGACACCGACCCGCACACAGGCTTATCTGTTTGATGGCCGCACGGGCGAGCGCTTTGAGCGCCCGACCACCATCGGCTACATGCACTACCTGAAGCTGCACCACTTGGTGGACGACAAGATGCACGCCCGCTCGACCGGTCCTTACTCGCTCGTCACGCAGCAGCCGCTGGGTGGTAAGGCGCAGTTCGGTGGCCAGCGTTTCGGGGAAATGGAAGTGTGGGCGCTGGAAGCTTACGGCGCCGCCTACGTGCTGCAGGAAATGCTGACCGTGAAGTCCGACGACGTCGTGGGCCGTACAAAGGTGTACGAGTCCATCGTCAAGGGCGAACACGCCATCGAAGCCGGCATGCCGGAATCGTTCAACGTGCTGGTCAAGGAAATCCGTTCGCTGGGCCTGGACATCGAGCTGGAACGCTCCTAAGCAGAAAAGGAAAGAGTCACTATGAAATCGCTACTCGACCTGTTCAAGCAATTCACGCCGGACGAGCATTTCGATGCCATCCGCATCGGCATGGCTTCGCCCGAAAAGATCCGTTCGTGGTCTTTCGGCGAAGTGAAGAAGCCCGAAACCATCAACTACCGCACATTCAAGCCCGAGCGTGACGGTCTGTTCTGCGCCAAGATTTTTGGTCCTATCAAGGACTACGAATGCCTGTGCGGCAAGTACAAGCGCCTCAAGCACCGCGGTGTGATCTGCGAGAAGTGCGGCGTTGAAGTCACGCAGACCAAGGTGCGTCGCGAGCGCATGGGCCACATTGATCTGGCCGCACCTTGCGCTCACATCTGGTTCCTGAAGTCGCTGCCTTCGCGTCTGGGCCTGGTGCTCGACATGACGCTGCGCGACATCGAACGCGTGCTGTACTTTGAAGCCTACGTGGTGACCGACCCCGGCATGACCCCGCTGAAGAAGTTCAGCATCATGTCCGAGGACGACTACGACGCCAAGCGCAAGGAATACGGCGACGAGTTCATCGCCAAAATGGGCGCTGAAGGCATCAAGGACCTGCTGGAATCCATCGACATCGACCTGTCGATCGAACGCCTGCGGGGTGACCTGACCGGCTCCGAAGTCAAGGTCAAGAAGAACGCCAAGCGCCTGAAGGTGCTCGAAGCCTTCAAGAAGTCGGGCATCAAGCCCGAGTGGATGGTGCTCGAAGTGCTGCCAGTGCTGCCACCGGACCTGCGTCCGCTGGTGCCGCTGGACGGCGGCCGCTTCGCGACCTCCGACCTGAATGACCTGTATCGCCGGGTCATCAACCGCAACTCGCGTCTGCGCCGCCTGCTGGAGCTGAAGGCCCCTGAAATCATCGCCCGCAACGAAAAGCGGATGCTGCAGGAAGCCGTCGACTCGCTGCTGGACAACGGCCGCCGTGGCAAGGCCATGACGGGCGCCAACAAGCGTGCGCTGAAGTCGCTGGCCGACATGATCAAGGGCAAGTCCGGCCGTTTCCGCCAGAACTTGCTGGGCAAGCGCGTGGACTACTCTGGTCGTTCCGTGATCACCGTGGGCCCAACGCTCAAGTTGCATCAGTGCGGTCTGCCCAAGCTGATGGCGCTGGAGCTGTTCAAGCCTTTCATCTTCTCGCGCCTCGAAGCCATGGGCATCGCGACGACGATCAAGGCCGCCAAGAAGGAAGTCGAATCCGGCACCCCCGTGGTGTGGGACATCCTGGAAGAGGTCATCAAGGAACACCCCGTGATGCTGAACCGTGCACCTACGCTGCACCGTTTGGGCATCCAGGCCTTTGAACCCATCCTGATCGAAGGCAAGGCCATCCAGCTGCACCCCCTCGTCTGCGCGGCATTCAACGCCGACTTCGACGGTGACCAGATGGCTGTGCACGTCCCGCTGTCGGTGGAAGCACAAATGGAAGCCCGCACGCTGATGCTGGCCTCCAACAACGTGCTGTTCCCCGCCTCGGGCGAACCCTCCATCGTGCCTTCGCAGGACGTGGTGCTGGGTCTGTACTACGCCACCCGTGACCGTATCAACGGCAAGGGTGAAGGCCTGGTGTTCGCTGACACCGGCGAAGTGCAGCGTGCCCTGGACGCTGGCCAGGTCGAACTGGCTGCCAAGATCACGGTGCGCATGACCGAGTGGACCAAGGACAAGGCCACGGGCGAGTTTGTGCCCTCGACCTCGCTGGTGGAAACCACTGCAGGCCGCGCACTGCTGTCCGAGATCCTGCCCAAGGGCCTGCCGTTCAGCAACATGAACAAGGCGCTGAAGAAGAAGGAAATCTCCAAGCTCATCAACGTGAGCTTCCGCAAGTGCGGCCTGAAGGAAACCGTGGTGTTTGCAGACAAGCTGCTGCAAAACGGTTTCCGCCTGGCTACGCGCGCCGGTATCTCCATTGCCATCGACGACATGCTGGTGCCTCCGCAGAAGGCCGGCATCATTGAGCGCTCCGAGAAGGAAGTCAAAGAGATCGAACAGCAGTACGTGTCCGGTCTGGTGACGTCTGGCGAGCGCTACAACAAGGTGGTGGATATCTGGGGCAAGGCCGGTGACGAAGTGTCCAAGGTGATGATGGCCCAGCTGTCCAAGCAAAAGGTCACCGACCGCCACGGCAAGGAAGTGGACCAGGAGTCTTTCAACTCCATCTACATGATGGCCGACTCCGGTGCCCGCGGCTCTGCTGCCCAGATCCGTCAGGTGGCGGGTATGCGGGGTCTGATGGCCAAGCCAGACGGCTCGATCATCGAGACGCCCATTACCGCGAACTTCCGCGAAGGTCTGAACGTGCTGGAGTACTTCATCTCCACCCACGGTGCCCGTAAGGGTCTGGCCGACACGGCGCTGAAGACGGCGAACTCCGGTTACCTCACCCGCCGTCTGGTGGACGTGACGCAGGACCTGGTTGTGACCGAAGAGGATTGCGGCACGGCCAATGGTTCGCTGATGCGCGCCATCGTCGAAGGCGGTGAAGTGATCGAATCGCTGCGCGAGCGTATCCTGGGCCGCACTGCGGCTGAGGACGTACTGCACCCCGAGAACCGCGCGGTGCTGGTCGAAGCTGGTGTGATGCTGGACGAAGACCTGATCGAAGAGCTCGAAGCCGCTGGCGTGGACGAAGTGAAGGTGCGCACGGCCCTGACCTGCGAAACCCGCTACGGCCTGTGCGCCAAGTGCTACGGCCGCGACCTGGGCCGCGGTGGCCTGATCAACCTCGGCGAAGCCGTGGGTGTGATCGCTGCCCAGTCCATCGGCGAGCCCGGCACGCAGCTGACCATGCGTACGTTCCACATCGGTGGAGCCGCTTCGCGTGCAGCCATCGCGTCGAGCGTGGAAGCCAAGTCCAACGGCGTGATCGGCTTCAACGCCACGATGCGCTACGTGAGCAACACCAAGGGCGAGCTGGTGGTGATTGCGCGTTCGGGTGAAATCATCATCCAGGACGAGCATGGCCGCGAGCGCGAGCGCCACAAGGTGCCTTACGGCGCCACGCTGACGGTGAAGGCCGACCAGCAGATCAAGGCCGGCACGATCCTGGCCAACTGGGACCCGCTGACGCGCCCCATCATCACCGAGTTCGCCGGTCAGACCAAGTTCGAGAACGTCGAAGAAGGCCTGACGGTGGCCAAGCAGGTCGATGAAGTGACCGGTCTGTCCACACTGGTGGTGATCGATCCGAAGCGCCGTGGTGCCGCCAAGGTGGTGCGTCCGCAGGTGAAGCTGATTGACGCCCAAGGCAACGAAGTGAAGATCCCTGGTACCGACCACTCGGTGACCATCGGCTTCCAGGTCGGTGCTCTGATCCAGGTGCGCGATGGCCAGGACGTGGGCCCCGGCGAAGTGCTGGCGCGTATTCCGGTCGAAGGCCAGAAGACCCGCGACATTACCGGCGGTCTGCCCCGCGTGGCCGAGCTGTTCGAAGCCCGTACACCGAAGGACAAGGGCACCCTGGCTGAAATGACCGGTACCGTGTCGTTCGGCAAGGAAACCAAGGGCAAGGTTCGCCTGCAGATCACTGACCCTGAAGGTCGCGTGTTCGAAGAGCTCGTGCCCAAGGAAAAGAACATCCTGGTGCACGAAGGCCAGGTGGTGAACAAGGGCGAATCGATTGTGGACGGCCCGGCCGACCCACAAGACATTCTGCGTTTGCTGGGTATCGAAGAACTCTCGCGCTACATCGTCGATGAAGTGCAGGACGTGTACCGCTTGCAGGGCGTGAAGATCAACGACAAGCACATCGAGGTGATCGTTCGCCAGATGCTGCGCCGCGTCGTGGTCGAGAACGTCGGCGAGTCGAACTACATTGCCGGCGAGCAGGTCGAGCGCTCCGAGATCCTCAACACCAACGAGGCACTGCAGGCCGAGGGCAAGATCCCTGCGACCTACAGCAACCTGTTGCTGGGTATCACGAAGGCATCTCTGTCTACCGACTCGTTCATCTCGGCCGCTTCCTTCCAGGAAACGACCCGTGTGCTTACCGAGGCTGCCATCATGGGCAAGCGCGACGAGTTGCGTGGCCTGAAGGAAAACGTGATCGTGGGTCGCCTGATCCCTGCCGGTACGGGTCTGGCCTACCACCAGGCACGCAAGGCCAAGGACGCCATGGACGACGCCGAGCGCCGCGCCATCGCCGAAGCCGAAGCCGCCGAAATGGCAGCCCAGTCGGACGCCTCGGATGTGGACAGTGGCAGCGTCACTGCCACCGACGCAGCGGCAGACTGATAGAAAACAGCAAGGCCTCCCTCTGGCCTTGCTGCGGTCGCCACAGCGCCCCCGTCCTGTCCCAGGCAGGCCGGGGGCGTTTTTGATGGACGTGTGTCTTTTCACCGCCCGTCGTTTGTTTCAACTTTCTGTTTTTCGGGCCGCGACGGGTGCAGCAGCATCCGCTCCGGCAACTGTGCATGCTGTGGTCGTCGCCCCTCTTCTGGATTGCTTTTGCCGTCTTTCTGTTCTGGGCCCTGGGGGCCTACAACCGTCTGATGCGCCTGCGCTCGGCTGTCGTTCAGTCGTTCGGCAGTTTTGACGCACACATGGTGCGGCTGGTGGCCTTGCTCGGCGAGTTCGGTGCGGCGCAGGCTGTACAGCGCGGCAGCTTGCTGGCCGATGCAGGTGCGCAAGAGTTGGCCGCGCTGCAGGGTGCCGTGACGCAATTGAGTGCCTCGCTGGCCGTGGCACGCGCCCGCCCGCTGCAGGGTGACGCGGTGGCAGCATTGACCGCCGCCCGCGAAGTGCTGCGAGCGACCTGGGCCACCGCCTTGCAGAAGTTGCTGGCCGACCCTGCACAGCCAACATCATTGGTCTCGGCTGCAGATACCGCTACGGTGACCCCAGGGTCTGCGCCCGTGGTCCTGTCCGTGTGGCAGGTGCGCTGGGAGGAACACGCCGTGCAGAACGAGCAAGCGATTCGCGTGTTCAATGAGGCCGTGGTGCAGTACAACAGTGCCATTGCCCAGTTTCCGGCCAGCCTGCTGGCCTGGGTGTTCGGGTTCAAGGCTGCACGTGCGCTGTAACCCGCTTTCAGGATCACGATGACTCCACCTCCCCACCAACGTCCCCGCCGCACCGGTGGCAACGCGCCGCGTCCCGTGCGCGCAAGCTCCGGCCAGCAGTCTCCGCAGGCGGGTTCTGCTGCGGTCTCACCCGATAGGGCGACTTCGTCGAGTGCCACGACGGTTCCTCTGTGGCGGTTGCTGACAGCGGTGGCTGGCGCCTTGCAGGCGATCCGGGGCGGGCAGTCCGGCACGACAGCGCTGACCGCCATAGAGATCGCGTTGCGCCCTGGCGCGCAGGCCCTGCTGTTCCAGGTATTGCGACAGGCCGGGCGGGCCGAGGCCCTGCGCCGACAGCTGGCCGCCCGTGCCCCCGCACCCGCCGCCGATGCGCTGCTGTGCAGCGCGCTGGCGCTGTGCTGGGAGCCGCAGGCCTCGCCCTATGAACCCTTCACCCTGGTGAACCAGGCGGTGGAGGCGGCCAAGCACCACCCGGCCACCCGCGCGCAGGCCTCGTTCATCAACGGCTGCCTGCGCCGTTTTCTGCGCGAGCGCGACGCCCTAGTGGCCGCCACCGACAACGATCCCGTGGCGCGCTGGAACCATCCGGCGTGGTGGGTGCAGCGCCTGCGCAAGGACCACCCCCAGTACTGGGAGCAGATCCTGCAGGCCAACAATGCCCACGCACCCATGGTGTTGCGGGTCAACGAACAAAAATGCACGGTAGCGCAGTATTTACATGCCTTGGATGCTATTGGTTTAGGAGCGATTGCGGTGGGCCAGCATGGCGTCGCGCTGCGTCAGGCGGTGCCCGTTCAGTCGCTGCCACACTTTGCGGAGGGCTGGGTGTCCGTGCAGGACGCCGCCGCCCAGCAGGCGGCTCCTTTGCTGCTGCAAGGGCTGGATCTGAGTCAGCCCTTGCGCGTGCTCGACGCCTGCGCCGCCCCCGGCGGCAAGACGGCGCACCTGCTGGAGATGGCGGGTCCGCAGTCTCCCTTGCAGGTCACGGCGCTGGAGATCGATGCCACACGCAGCGTCCGCATTGGTGAAACCCTGCAGCGCCTGGGGCTGACGGCCCAGGTCCTGGTGGCCGATGCTGCCCGCCCGCAAGACTGGTGGCAGTCGCAGTGCGGCGGCGTGCCGTTCGACGCCATCCTGCTCGACGCACCGTGCACCGCGTCCGGCATTGTGCGTCGCCATCCAGACGTGCGCTGGCTGCGCCGTGAATCCGACATTGCCCAGCTGGCAACCCTGCAGGCGGCCCTGCTCAAGGCCCTGTGGCCGCTGTTGCGTCCCGGCGGGCGCCTGCTGTATTGCACTTGTTCCGTCTTCCGGGCAGAGGGTGATGCCCAGGTGCAAACGTTTCTTGCACACAACACCGATGCGCAAATGCTGCCGTCGCCGGGGCATTTAATTCCCGGCAACGCGGACAAGGTCGGGGCTGTCCCGGACAATCTGACCGGTGACCACGACGGCTTTTTTTACGCACTGTTGCAAAAATCGGCGCAATGAGCCCCGGAGCATGCGCTGGTGGCTGGTGTGCGCATGGTTTGTGCTGTTTTGGGGGACGGTGCTCTGCTGGGTGCCGCAGGCCGTAGCGGCACAGGCGGCCTCCTCCGAGGTGGGTGACCTGCGCCTCGAACGCGGGGACGACGGTCTGTACCTGAGTGCCAACCTGCAATTTGAACTGCCCGAGCTGGCCGAAGACGCCTTGCAAAAAGGCATTCCCATGTTCTTCGTGGCCGACGCCCAGGTGCTGCGCGACCGCTGGTACTGGTCCGACCGGCAGGTGGCCGAGACCACCCGGTACTTCCGCCTGAGCTACCAGCCGCTCACCCGCCGTTGGCGTCTCAACATCTCCTCCACGCCTTTCACCAACAGCGGGCTGGGCGTGGTGCTGGGTCAGAATTTTGACAATTACGCCGATGCCTTGTCGTCGATTCAGCGTTTTTCACGTTGGAAGATCGCCGAACGCGATGTGATCGAGTCCGATGCCGTGCATACGGTGAACTTCCGCTTCCGCCTCGATATGTCCCAGCTGCCCCGTCCTTTCCAGATCGGCGCGGTCGGCCGGTCGGGCTGGAACCTGCTGGTCTCCCGCAGCCAGCGCCTGGGCGCAGAGCCAGCCAAGTGAGCACGTCCCCCCCATCCACCGGCGTTTCGGCATCGACCCACGCCACCGCCCGCCAGTCCCGCGCAGTGCGCTGGGCCGTGGGCGTGGGTGCCGCCATCATGTCGGCCATCGGTCTGGTACTGCTGTTCTTGCTGACGCTGGCCACCAACAACCGCGTGCTGTACGAGCGCAACTACGCCTGGCTCTTCGGCGTCAACGTATTTGTGGCGCTGCTACTGCTGCTGGTGCTGGGCTGGGTGGCGGTGCGATTGGGCTTGCGCCTGCGCAAGGGGCGTTTTGGCAGCCGCCTGCTGGTCAAACTCGCAGCCATTTTTGCGCTGGTGGGGCTCATGCCGGGGTTGCTGATCTATGTGGTGTCCTACCAGTTCGTCACGCGCTCCATCGAAAGCTGGTTCGACGTGAAGGTGGAGGGAGCTCTGTCTGCGGGCGTCAACCTGGCCCGCGTGTCGCTGGACTCGCTGGCCACGGACATGGCCGCCAAGACCCGCAATGCCAGCGCCCAGGTGGCCCAGGTGCCCGACGCCGCTGCAGGCCTGGTGCTGGAGCGTATTCGCGACCAGCTCGGCGCGACCGACGTGGTGCTCTGGAACGCGTCCGGTCAGGCGGTGGCCAGCGCGGGGCAGTCGCGGTTCAGCCTCAACCCCGAGCGGCCCGGCGCTGCCTTGCTGCGCACGGCGCGCCAGCAGCGCGCCACGGCGCAGATCGAAGGGCTGGACGACATTGCCGACCCGGCTGCGGCGCAGAACGCGCGGGTCAAGGTGCTGGCCTTGGTCAGCAGCCCCAGCGTGGGCCTGTTGATGGAGCCGCGCTATCTGCAGGCCACCTTGCCCCTACCGCCAGCCTTGGTGGCCAACGCCATCGCCGTGCAGGAGGCCAATCGTGAATACCAGGAGCGTGCGCTGGCCCGGGGCGGGCTGCGGCGCATGTATGTGGGCACGCTCACGCTGAGTCTGTTCCTGGCGGTGTTCGGCGCTGTGCTACTGGCGGTGCTGCTGGGCAACCAGCTGGCGCGGCCTTTGTTGGTGCTTGCAGAGGGGGTGCGCGAGGTGGCTGCGGGCAATCTGAGTCCCAAGGCCGCGCTGCAAAGCAAAGATGAGTTGGGTGGGCTGACGCGCTCGTTCGCGCTCATGACCCAGCAACTGGCAGACGCGCGCCAGGCGGTGGAGCAGAGCATGGGCGAGGTCGATGCCTCCCGCGCCAACCTGCAGACCATTCTGGACAACCTTACGGCGGGTGTCATCGTGCTGGATGCGCAGGGACTGATCCGTTCGTCCAACCCGGGCGCCACCCGCATCCTGCGCGCTCCCATGGCCGCTTATGAGGGGCGGCCGCTGTCCGAAGTGCCGGGCCTCGCGGAGTTTGCCGCTTCGGTCCAGGGCCATTTCGATGCGTTTTTGGGGGACCATGAACGCCATGGCCTGGACCATTGGCAGCAGCCGTTCGAGCTGCATGCCTCCTCAGGCGGCGCCGGACAACACGCCACGAGCCTAGTTGCGCGTGGCGCAGAGCTGCCCGATGCCACCCGACTGTTGGTTTTTGACGACATTTCGGAAATCGTTTCGGCCCAGCGTGCGCAGGCCTGGGGCGAGGTAGCGCGCCGGCTGGCGCACGAAATCAAGAACCCGCTGACCCCCATCCAGCTGTCGGCCGAGCGCCTTGAAATGAAGCTGTCGGGCAAGCTGCCGGACCCTGAACAAGCCATCCTCGCCAAGTCCGTCAAGACCATCGTGGACCAGGTCGATGCGATGAAGCGACTGGTCAACGAGTTCCGCGATTACGCGCGCTTGCCTGCCGCCGAACTGCATGCGCTGGACCTCAATGCCCTGGTCGCCGACGTGCTCCATTTGTATGGGGCAGAAAACGCCACCGTGCCTGTAGAAGCCGAGCTGGACCCGCGCTGCCCCTGGATTGCGGGCGATGCGCAGCAGTTGCGCCAGGTCGTACACAACCTGCTGCAGAACGCCCAGGACTCGACCGAGCAGGCCCGCGCCGGGGCCTCCGAGCCCGTGCCGCCGGTGCGCATCAGCACCCGCTGGAGCGAATCGTCACGCCGTGTGCGGCTCACGGTATCGGACAGCGGCGGGGGCTTTCCGTCCCACATCCTGCAGCGCGCTTTCGAACCCTATGTCACCACCAAACCGCGCGGCACCGGCCTGGGTTTGGCCGTCGTCAAAAAGATCGCAGATGAGCACGGAGCGCGCATCGAACTGTCCAACCGCACCGAAGAAGGCGTGGTGCGCGGCGCCCAAGTGTCGTTATCATTCGCCCCTGAACCAGCGGTGGCGTCATAACAACACCGCCCCGCAGTACCTCCCCAAGGCGCTTCAACACACATGGCAAACATTCTGGTGGTCGACGATGAGCTCGGCATTCGTGATCTGCTGTCGGAAATCCTGAACGACGAAGGTCACAGCGTAGACCTCGCAGAAAATGCGACCCAGGCCCGAGCCGCCCGGGCAGGCAACAGCTATGACCTGGTGCTGCTGGACATCTGGATGCCCGACACCGACGGCGTCTCGTTGCTCAAAGAGTGGGCGACGGCGGGCGTGCTCACCATGCCGGTCATCATGATGAGCGGCCACGCCACCATCGACACGGCGGTGGAGGCCACGCGCATCGGCGCTTTCTCGTTCCTCGAAAAACCCATCACCCTGCAAAAGCTGCTCAAGGCCGTGGAGCAGGGCCTGGCCCGCAACGCGGCCCACCAGGCTGCACCCGTGGCTGCCGTGTCCGCACCCGCTGCCGCTCCGGCCGATCCGACGTTCTCGCAGCTGCCTGCCGTTTCTGCGGTGATGGCGGGGGTGGACCCCGGCCCCCACGCCCACCAGGGGTTTGACCTGGATCGTCCCCTGCGCGAAGCGCGCGATGGTTTCGAGAAAGCCTACTTCGAGTTTCACCTGGCCCGCGAAGGCGGCTCCATGACGCGCGTGGCCGAAAAGACGGGTCTGGAGCGCACCCACCTGTACCGCAAGCTGCGCCAGCTGGGCGTGGATCTGGGGCGCGGCAAGCGCGGCTGATCAATTAATTTGTGCCTTTTGCCGGAAGCGCTGATTTTTCTGGCTATAATTTGAGGCTCAGGCCCGGTAGCTCAGTCGGTAGAGCAGAGGATTGAAAATCCTTGTGTCGGTGGTTCGATTCCGCCCCAGGCCACCAAACAAAAGCCCTTGATTTGCAAGAATCAAGGGCTTTTTCAATTTCGTACCGCCGAAGCAGGGCCACACCCAGCTGGGCAGGTGCGCATGTCGAAATCCTGCGTTGCCTTGGTGCTGGTTGCTGCCCGTACCGCGCATTGCGTTCCTTGTTGTTTCTCCCCACGTTCCCCATGCCCCTTCTGCAGGACACCACCCTTGGTATCGACTTCGGCACTTCCAACTCCGCGATGGCGGTGCGGCAGGGCGCGGGCCTGTCGCGAATGGTGGCGCTGGAGGGGGATGCACACACGCTGCCCACGGCGCTGTTCTTCAACGCCGAAGACCAGCGCACGCACTTTGGGCGCGATGCGGTGGCGCAGTACCTCGCGGGCACGGAAGGGCGGCTGATGCGCTCGCTCAAGAGCCTGCTGGGCAGTGCGCTGCTGCAGGACAAGACTGCAGTGCACAACCAGCTGGTCAGCTACCAGGACATCATCGGCCTCTTCTTGCGGATGCTGGCGCAGAAGGCCCGCGACGAACTCGGTGGCATGCCCGGGCGGGTGGTGATGGGGCGGCCGGTGCATTTTGTGGACGGCGATGCCGAGCGGGATCAGCAGGCCGAGGACGCGCTGCGCCAGGCCGCGCTGTCTGCAGGGTTCGAGAACGTGAGCTTCCAGTTCGAGCCCATTGCGGCCGCGCTGGACTACGAGCAGCGCATCGACCGGGAGTCGCTGGTGCTGGTGGTGGACATTGGCGGCGGTACATCGGACTTCACGGTGGTGCGCCTGGGCCCCGAGCGCATGGCCCGCGCGGACCGCAGCAGCGATGTGCTGGCCACCACTGGCGTGCACATCGGCGGCACGGACTTTGACCGGCGCCTCAGCCTGGACCTGCTCATGCCGCTGCTGGGCTTTCGCCACATTGGTCCGTCGGGGCGCGAGGTGCCCAGCCGCGTGTTTTTCGACCTCTCGACCTGGCACCTGATCCAGTGGCTGTATTCGCCGCGCGCACTGCGTGATGCGCAGAACCTGCGCACCGACTATGCCGATGCCGCGCTGCATGCCCGGCTGATTCGGGTGTTGAACGAGCGGCTGGGCCACCGCCTGGCCAACACGGTGGAGCAGGCCAAGATCGCGGCTTCTCTGGCCGATGCCGAGGCGCCCATGCCGCTGGACTGGGTCGAGGCTGGGCTCGGCGCCGCCATCACGCCGCCCGGATTGGCGCAGTCCCTGGCGCAGCCGCTGGAACAGGTGGTGGCCTGCGCGCGCGACTGCCTGCAGATGGCGGGACTGGGCGATGGGGGTGTGGATGCGATCTACCTGACTGGGGGCTCGTCGGCATTGCGGCCCCTGCGCCAGGCACTGCGCACGGCCTTCCCGGCAACTCCGCAAGTGGAGGGTGATCTGTTCGGCGGGGTGGCTGCGGGCCTGGCGGTTTCGCGGTAGTCATGCCATCCAGTTTGCTATTAATTGGATAGCTTGTGCGGCATATTGCACTAGCGCTACCGCCCGAAAACATCGCAAACACGGCCCGGGAGCACCTGGAGTCAGTCCTGTACGCCATCCTCGCGCTTCCACTCCAGCGCGGTGTCGTACAGCACGTTGCGTGACGCGCCCGTGATCTCGGCGGCCAGGCGCACGGCGGTCTTCAGGGGCAGCTCGGCCAGCAACAGGCGCAGCACGCGGTGGCTGTCGCCCGCGTCGCTGACCACAGGGACCGGGTGCAGCAGCACCACGAATTCGCCGCGCGAGCGCTGGGGCGACCCATCCAGCCACGCCGTCAGCGCCCGCGCGGGCTGGGTGGTGACTTCTTCAAACTGTTTGGTCAGCTCGCGCGCCAGGGTGACGGGGCGCTCGCCCAATACGGCCAGGGCCTGGGCCAGCTCGCCGATGCGGTGGGGCGCTTCGAGCAGCACCACGCACCGGGGCTCCTGGGCCAGTTGCTGGGCGATCACGTTGGCACGCTCCGCGTTCTTGACGGGCAGGAATCCTGCAAACACAAAGCCGCCGTGTTCGGTGCTGTGGGCCACGGCACCGGCCACGCTCAATGCGGTGGTGATGCTGCTGGCGCCCGGCAGTGGCACGGCACGCAGGCCCGCCGCCTGCACGGCAGCCACCAGACGTGCGCCGGGGTCGCTCACGCCGGGGGTGCCTGCGTCGCTCACATAGGCCACGCGCTGGCCCTGCTGCAGCCGGTGCACCACGTTCTGCGCGGCTTCGGCCTCGTTGTGCTGGTGCACAGCCAGCAGCTGGCTGGCGCCCTTGTCGATGCCGTAGGCGCGCAGCATCGACTGCGTATGGCGCGTGTCTTCGCAGGCCACCGTGTCGGCCAGTTGCAGCACATGCAGTGCGCGCAAGGTGATGTCGGCCAGGTTGCCGATGGGCGTGGCCACCACGTACAGCGCGCCCTGCGGATAATGCTGCGCAGCGGCGGCGTCGTGCGCCGCGCCCTGGGCTGAAGCGAAAGATGCGCTCAATGAATTTCCTTGGAAAAAGACCACCGGCCCTTGCCACCCCGGGGGCTGCCAAAAAAGCCACCACGCGTGAGCGGGGCAACGCTGCCGAGGACCAGGCATTGGCCCATCTGCAGGCAGCGGGACTGCAACTGGCGGTACGCAATTATCGGACGCCCGGACGCGGCGGGGGCGAGATTGATCTGGTGATGCGTGACCGGGATGGCACCCTGGTGTTTGTGGAGGTGCGTAGCCGCGCGCATGGCGGCTTTGGCGGCGCCGGTGCCAGCATCAGCGCGACCAAGCAGCAGCGCATCATCTTTGCCGCACGGCACTACCTGATGCGCTTGCCGTCGCCACCGCCCTGCCGTTTTGACGTGGTGCTGGTGGAGGAGGGGGTGCAGTGGCTCAAGGCGGCGTTCGATGCGCAGTAGCGGCGGGCGCCGTACCGGTCGCCAGCGCAATGCGGGTGGCTACCCTTTGCTACAAAAGCTGTAACACGCGGCGGGTATCATCGGGCCCTCATGCTTGAGCAACGCATCCAACAGCATTTCATTGACAGCGCCGACCTGAAGTACCAGGCCGCGCAGACCCTGAGCCACCCCATTGCCGCTGCCGTACAGGCGGTGCTGGCCTGCGTGACCAGCGGCGGCAAGGTGCTGGCCTGTGGCAACGGCCCGTCCGCCGCCGAAGCGCAGCAGTTTGCCGCCTTTTGCGTGGCGGGCTTTGAACGCGAACGTCCCGAGCTGGCCGCGCTGGCGCTCACATCCGACAACACCCTGCTCACGGCGGCTGCGGGAAGCAACGATGCCACCCAGCAGTTTGCGCGCCAGGTGCGCGCCCTGGGCCAGGCGGGCGATGTGCTGCTGGCCCTGACGGTGCACGGCAACGACCCCAACCTGCTGGCTGCCGCCGAGGCCGCGCACGAGCGCGACATGACCGTGGTGGTGTTGGCGGGCCGCACCGGCGGCAAACTGGCCGCCATGCTGCGGGAGACCGACGTCTTGATCAGCGTGCCCCATGACCGTGCGGCACGCGTGCGCGAAGTCCATACGCTGGTACTGCACTGCATCAGCGACGGCGTGGACGCACAGTTACTTGGTGAACAGGAGATCCCACTATGAACCCGACAACCCTGAATCGCACCCGCCGCGTGGTGGGCACTGCCCTGGCTGCTGCCACGCTGGCCGCTGCACTATCGGCCTGCGCGCCCCTGATCGTGGGCGGCGCTGTGGTCGGCGGCGTGATGGCGGTGGACCGCCGCACGGCCGGCACCCAGATCGAAGACGAAGGCATTGAGCTGCGCGCGGCCAACCGCATCCGCGAAGCCCTGGGCGACCGGGCCCATGTCAATGTGACCAGCTACAACCGCCAGGCCCTGCTGACCGGTGAAGTCGCCACAGCCCAGGACCGCCAGGCGGTGGAGCAGATGGTGTCGCAGGTGGAGAACGTGCGCTCCGTGGTCAACGATCTGGCCGTGATGCCCAGCTCCACCCTGAGCCAGCGGTCCACGGACACCTTCATCACCGGCAAGGTGCGTGCGAGCCTGGTGGACGCGCAGGACATCTCGGCCAATTCCTTCAAGGTGGTGACCGAGCGCAACACCGTCTATCTGATGGGCCGTGTCTCGCAGCGCGAGGCCAACCGTGCCACGGACATCGCCCGGGGCGTGAGTGACGTGCGCAAGGTGGTGCGTGTGTTCGAGATCGTTTCGGAGGAAGAGCTGCGCCGCATCGCGCCGCAACCTGCGCCGGTTACCACGGACACCAAGCCGGCCGGCGGCTGAGGACGGGGTTCAGACCGGAGGGTCAATGTCCCACACCGCAGCGCGTGGTCTGGGACATTTTTCTTGCAGCGCAGCGCTGGGGCTCCGCAACGCTGCCACACGTCGCCGGCGTTGCGCCCGGGGGTGAGGCTGCGACGACGCCTGCTTTGCCCGACCGCCGGGTCTGCCCTTTGTCAGGGTAGACACCGCAGGCGGCTGAGGGGGTTACTTCAAGCGCTGAATCAGGCTGGACGTATCCCAGCGGTTGCCGCCCATCTTCTGCACATCGGCATAGAACTGGTCCACCAGTGCCGTCACCGGCACGCGTGATCCGTTGCGCTTGGCTTCGTCCAGCACCAGTCCCAGGTCCTTGCGCATCCAGTCCACGGCAAAACCAAAGTCGAACTTGCCGTCCACCATGGTCTTGCCACGGTTGTCCATCTGCCAGCTCTGGGCAGCGCCCTTGCCGATCACTTCCAGCACCTGCTTCATGTCCAGCCCGGCGTTCTGGCCAAACGCCACGGCTTCCGACAGGGCCTGCACCAGCCCGGCGATGCAGATCTGGTTGACCATCTTGGCCAACTGGCCCGAGCCGCTGGCACCCAGCAGCGTGAAGGCGCGCGAGAACGCCATGGCCACGGGCTGAGCAGCCTCGAAGGCTGCTGCATCGCCGCCGCACATCACGGTCAGCAGGCCGTTCTGAGCGCCGGCTTGGCCGCCGGACACGGGCGCATCCACAAACTGCAGGCCGAGCGCCTGGGCGGCCGCATACAGCTCGCGGGCCACCTCGGCCGAGGCCGTGGTGTGGTCCACAAAAATCGCGCCGGGCTTCATGCCTGCGAAGGCACCGTCCGCACCCAGGGTGACCGAGCGCAGGTCATCGTCATTGCCCACACAGCAGAACACGATGTCGGCGCTTGCCGCCGCCTCGCGGGGCGTGGCTGCATGCTGGGGGGCCTTGGTGCCCGCATACTCTGCGCACCACGCTACGGATTTGGTAGCGGTCCGGTTGTACACAGTGACTTCATGACCAGCCAGCGCCAGGTGGCCTGCCATGGGATAGCCCATCACGCCCAGGCCCAGAAAGGCGACTTTGCGGGAGGGGGTGGTGTCGTAGTTGCGGGGGTTAGTGCTTGGCATGGTGTGACGGCAAGATGATGCAAAAGTATGCGTGAAAACGAAAACCCGCCCAGGAGGGCGGGTGAAGCGGTGCGAAGGCGTGTGGACCTGGCTCTGGGGTCAAACGATCGCAAAATGCTCGGTGCCCTGAGCCAGGTCGGGTGACTTGGCGCGCTGGCTGTTGAGCTTGATCTGCAGGCGCAAGTCGTTGAGCGAGTCGGCATTGCGCAGCGCGTCTTCGTAGCTGATGACATTGGCCTCGTAGGCATCGAACAGCGCCTGGTCGAAGGTCTGCATGCCCAGGTTGCGGCTCTTCTTCATGATCTCCTTGATCTCGGAGACCTCGCCCTTGAAGATCAGGTCGGAGATCAGCGGGGTGTTGAGCATCACCTCCACCGCTGCGGCGCGGCCCTTGCCGTCCTGCTTGGGGATCAGGCGCTGCGACACCATGGCGCGCAGGTTGAGCGACAGGTCCATCAACAACTGGGCACGGCGCTCTTCGGGAAAGAAGTTGATGATCCGGTCCAGCGCCTGGTTGGCGCTGTTGGCGTGCAGCGTGGCCAGGCACAAGTGCCCGGTTTCGGCAAACGCCACCGCATGTTCCATGGTCTCGCGATCGCGGATTTCGCCCATCAGGATCACGTCGGGCGCCTGCCGCAGCGTGTTCTTCAGCGCTGCTTCCCAGCTGTCGGTATCCAGGCCCACTTCACGCTGCGTCACCACGCAGTTCTTGTGTGGGTGCACAAATTCGATGGGGTCCTCCACCGTGATGATGTGGCCGAACGAGTTCTCGTTGCGCCAGTCCACCATGGCGGCCAGCGTGGTGGACTTGCCCGAGCCCGTGGCACCCACCAGGATGCACAGGCCGCGTTTGGTCATCGTCACTTCCTTGAGCACCTGCGGCACACCCAGGCCGTCGATGGTGGGCAGCGTGAGTGGAATGGTCCGCAGCACCATGCCGACCTTGCCCTGCTGGATGAAAGCGTTGACGCGGAAGCGCCCGATGCCAGCGGGCGAGATGGCGAAGTTGCACTCCTTGGTGCGCTCGAAGTCCGCCACCTGCTTGTCGCTCATGATCGCGCGCGCCAGCGTGAGCGTGTGGTTGGACGTGAGGGGTTGCGGCGACACCTTGGTCACCTTGCCATCGACCTTGATGGCGGGTGGAAACTCTGCCGTGATGAACAAGTCGCTGCCGTTGCGGCTCACCATCAGCTTGAGCAGGTCATTGATGAATTTACTGGCCTGATCGCGTTCCATCAGAAGTTCTCCCGGGGGTGGTCGTCTGCCGGACGATCTTGTGTCGTGGATAGGTGCATCATTTCTGGTTGTCGCTCAGGCGTGCGCTCACCACGCGCAGGCGCAGCGACAGCTTGCGCGCCAGCAGGGCAATCAGGCTGGCGGCCAGTTGCGGATCCTTGGTCATCATGTCGTCCATGGCCTCGGCGGAGAGCACGGCGATCTCGCAGTCGGTGAGTGTGGTGCAGGCCGAAAAGCGGATGCCGCTGTCCAGCAGCGACATCTCGCCCAGGATGTCCCCAGGGCGTGTCTCGGCCAGACGCAATTGTTCGCCCCAAGGCTGCACGCGGTCCACGGCGATGGTGCCGGTGAGCAGCACCACCATGAAGTTGCCGTACTCATCCTGGCGAATCACGTCGCGATTGGACGGGACGGCCGCAAATTCAAAAAAGCGCTCCATGCGCTCCACGGCGTCCTTGTCCAGGTGCGCCATGTACTTGTCCTTGGCCCACAGGCCTTGCAGCAGTTTGCCGCCCCGGCTGGTAGGCAGGCGCTTGGCGCCCACTTCCACGGCGCGTGCCTCCCAGGGCACCAGCATGGAGTCGTCCACACCCTGGCCCGCAAACGCGGTGGAAAACAGCACGGAATCCGTGTGGTCGTCCGATGGCTTGCCGCTGCGGGCTTTCATTTTCAGAAGGCTCAAAATGCCTTTCATATCGCGCTCCGGTATGCGGCGCCTGCAGGGGCCGCAAAGTCGTTCATGGGGGTGTGCTGTCGGGGGCTCAGCCGGGGAAGTTCTCGGGGATCTTGGCCTTGCTGCGTGCTTCGGCCGGACTGATGATGTTGCGGCGCACGAGGTCGGTCAGGTTCTGGTCCAGCGTCTGCATGCCCACGCTGTTGCTGGTCTGGATGGTGGAGTACATCTGCGCCACCTTGGCCTCGCGGATCAGGTTGCGGATGGCGCTGGTGCCCAGCATGATCTCGTGCGCAGCCACGCGGCCGGAGCCGTCCTTGGTCTTGCACAGCGTTTGCGAGATCACGGCCTGCAGCGATTCGGACAACATCGCACGGACCATTTCCTTTTCTTCGGCGGGGAACACGTCGATGATCCGGTCGATGGTCTTGGCGGCGCTCGAGGTGTGCAGCGTACCGAACACCAAGTGGCCCGTTTCAGCAGCCGTCATGGCCAGGCGGATGGTTTCCAGGTCGCGCATTTCGCCCACCAGAATGGCGTCCGGGTCTTCGCGCAGTGCGGACTTCAGTGCCGCCGCGAAGGACAGCGTCATCGGGCCGACTTCACGCTGGTTGATCAGGCACTTCTTGGACTCGTGCACGAATTCGATCGGGTCTTCCACCGTGAGGATGTGGCCGTATTCGGATTCGTTGAGGTAGTTGACCATGGCGGCCAGCGTGGTGGACTTGCCCGAGCCCGTGGGGCCGGTCACCAGCACCAGGCCCCGTGGCTTCAAGGCCAGGTCGCCGAAGATCTTGGGGGCGTTGAGCTGTTCCAGCGTCAGGATCTTGCTCGGAATCGTCCGGAACACGGCGGCCGCGCCCCGGTTCTGGTTGAAGGCGTTGACGCGGAAGCGGGCCAGGCCTTCGATCTCGAAGGAAAAGTCCACCTCCAGGAACTCTTCATACGTCTTGCGCTGCGCGTCGCTCATGATGTCGTACACCATGGCATGCACCGTCTTGTGGTCCAGCGCATCGACGTTGATACGCCGCACGTCGCCGTGGACCCGGATCATGGGCGGCAGACCGGCGGAGAGGTGCAGGTCGGAGGCCTTGTTCTTCACGCTGAACGCGAGCAATTGGGTAATGTCCACGGAGTCCCTCTATCGTTTGGTACGCTTGCCAAACATTATGACCACGATTGCTAACAACCTCCAACAGGTTATGGGCCGGATCGCCCAGGCGTGCCGGACTGCCGGGCGCGACCCGGGCCAGGTGGGCCTGCTGGCCGTTTCCAAGACCTTTGGCGCCGATGCAGTGTTGGAGGCGGTGGCAGCAGGCCAGCGCGCCTTTGGCGAGAACTACATCCAGGAGGGCGTGGACAAGATTGCCGCCGTGCGGGCTGCCTTGCCCGGCGTGGCGCTGCAGTGGCACTGCATTGGCCCTATCCAGAGCAACAAGACCCGCCTGGTGGCCGAGCACTTTGACTGGGTGCACACGGTGGACCGGCTCAAGATCGCCGAGCGCCTGTCGGCCCAGCGGCCCGATCACCTGCCGCCGCTGCAGGTATGTATCCAGGTCAACATCGACGGTGGGCCCACCAAGTCGGGCGTGGCCCCGTCCGAAGCCCTGGACCTGGTGCGCGCTGTCGCAAAACTGCCACGGCTGGTGGTGCGAGGACTCATGAGCATTCCGGACCATGCTCCTGAATTTGAAGCGCAATTGGCAATCCACACTAGCGCCAGAAGGCTATTTGACGAGATATCGGCAGTGGGAGAGCCAGGCCTGGGGCAGTTTGACACCCTGTCCCTGGGCATGACGGCCGATCTGGAGGCCGCCATTCAGGCAGGCAGCACGCTGGTGCGCGTGGGCACCGGCGTGTTTGGTGGACGGACCTATCCCGCCGCCTGAGCGGGTTCAGCCCGGCAGCGTGAAGCGCGCCACGCAGTCCAGCGCCGCTGTCACATCCGCCTCGCTCACATCCAGGTGCGTCACCCAGCGCAGCCGGGTGGCGCCGCCATACAGGCTGCTGGTCACGCGCACGCCATGCTGCGCCAGCCAGGCGGTGAAGGCGGGCGCAACCTCCGCATGCAGGTCGGTGAACAGGATGTTGGTCTGCCATGGCAGCACGGTGAGCTTGCCCTGCAGCATAGGGTGGCTGCGGTTGGCTTCGGCCAGGCCTTGGGCCAGACGGTCCAGGCGGGCGTGGTCTTCCGCCAGGCGCCGCACATGGTGCTGCAGCGCGTAGTGGCCGGCAGCCGCCAGGACACCTGCCTGCCGCATGCCACCGCCCAGGATCTTGCGGGTGCGGCGCGCCTGCCGGATGAAGTCGCGCGAGCCCAGCACCAGCGAGCCCACGGGCGCGCCCAGGCCCTTGCTCAGGCACAGCGATGCGGAATCAAAGTGGCTGCACAGCGCGCGCGCTTCCGCATACACATCGGTGCCGTTGCGCGCGGCATTGGCCGTGGCAGCGTTGAACATGCGTGCGCCGTCCAGGTGCATCGCCAACCCCCGGCTGCGCGCCAGTTGGGCCACCTCGGCGATGTAGGCGGGCGGCAGCACCTGGCCGCCGGTCGTGTTCTCCAGCACCACCAGGCGGGTGCGCGCAAAGTGCGGGTCGTCCGGTTTGATGGCTGCCGCGATGTCGGCCACGCGCAGGGTGCCGTCAGGCTGGGTCTCGACCGGCTGGGGCTGGATGGAGCCCAGCACGGCCATGCCGCCTGCCTCCCAGCGATAGGTGTGCCAGCTCTGGCCCACGATGGCCTCGTCGCCGCGCTGGCAGTGGCCCCACAGTGCGATCAGGTTGGTCTGCGTGCCTGAGGGGGCGAACAGCGCAGCCTCGAAACCCAGCAGCTCGGCGGCATGGTCCTGCAGTGCGTTCACCGAGGGGTCGTCGGCAAACACATCGTCGCCCAGCGGGGCCTTGAACATGGCCTCGCGCATGGCGGGCGTGGGCTGGGTGACGGTGTCGCTGCGAAAGTCGGGCATGGGCGCGGTCCTTGTGGGTCGGGTCAATGAATGCAATGACCGGCCATGGTAGCGGCGGCCTGTGGCGGTTGCCGCTGTGGGGATTTCGGCGCCCTTCGGCGCCGTGGCATCAAGGCCGCGTCATCTTGCACTCGGTGCCTTGGGCTATTTCATTGCCGGTGTAGGCCGCATCGGTGCGAAAGCCATAGTTGGTGCCTTCCCAGCCCACCTTCACGGCCTTGCCGTCCACCGGCGCGATGGTGTTGACCACCTGGGGCAGCAGCAGCTGGTGGTCTTCGCCGCGCATGCGCACCGGGCCCACCACCGAATCGATGGTCAGGTCTTCCAGCGCGCGGGCCACCTTCACCGGGTCGGTGGACTGGGCCTTGTTGATGGCGGCGGCGAGGAAGCGCGGCGTCATCTCGATGCGTGGCGCGAGAAAGTCCTTGCCCGTCTTGGTCTTGTAGGTCTTGGCCAGCGCATCCACCTTGGGGGTGTCGGCCTGGCCGGGGTGCCATTCGGCCACCCAGGTCAACTGGCCTTGCTTGGCCTGCGATACCGCCAGCACCGTGCCGGGGATGGAGCCCGCGCTGTGGTTGAAGTAGCGCAGGTTGTAGCCCGCATCGCCCGCCGCCTTGAGCAGCAGCGTCATGTCCTGCCCCCAGTTACCGGTGATGACCGAGTCGGCCTCCGTGCTCTTGACCTTGGCGAGGTAGGGCGCAAAGTCCTTCACGCGGCCGATGGGGTGCAGCGCCTCGCCCACAAACTGGATGTCGGGCCGCGCCAGGCCCACCATCTCGCGGCCATAGTGCGCCCACTGCTTGCCGTGCGCGTAGTCCTGGTTCAGCAGGTACACCTTTTTGATGTCCGGCTGCTTCTTGATGTAGTTGGCAATCGCCTTCATCTTCATGGCCGTGTTGGCCTCGAACTGGAAGTGCCAGAAGTTGCACGCCTTGCCCGTCAGCTCGGGGTCGATGGAGGAGTGGTTCAGCACCAGGATCTCCTTGCCCGGGTTGCGCTGGTTGTGGCGCGCTGCCGCCTGCACCAGCGCCGTGACCACGGAGGAGCCCGAGCCGCCCGTCACGATGGCCTTGGCTCCCTGGTCAATGGCGGCCTGCAGCGCGCTCTGGCTCTCTTGCGCCGAGAGCTTGCTGTCGAACTGCAGCAGCTGCAGCTTGGTGCCCTTGAGCACGCCGCCCTTGGCGTTGATGTCCTCGATGGCGTACTGCGTGTGGGTGAGCATCAGCTCGCCCACATTGGCGAACGGGCCCGACAGCGGATCGATGTAGGCGACCTTGAAGGTCTCCTGCGCGCTGGCGGCTGTACCGATCAGCAGGGCCGCCGCAGCGGCCAGGGGGGTGAGGAACACGGTTTTCATGGGTTTTGTCTCCGGTGGTTGTTGTGCTTGGTGTAGGGGGGCTGCGGTGCGCGTCAGGCTGAGTTGCGCTTGCGGATTCGCCGCAGCCCCAGCACACGCCAGGCCAGCTGCGCCAGCTCCTGCGCCACCTCGTCTTGCGACAGGCGGCCGTCAGGGCGGTACCAGTTGTAGAGAAAGCCGGGCAGGCTGCAGGCGGCCAGGGCGGTGATCTTGGTGTCGTTGAACTCGAACATGCCGTCCTGGCGGCCCTGTTCGAGCAGTGCACACAGCCGGTCGTAGAAGTGGTTCGCCAAATCCTTTTGCGCCGCCAGGTACTCGGGCCGGTACACCTGCGGCTCGCGGTACGGGAAGAAGGCCGAGGGGTGGTGCTCCAGCGTGGCGCGGATCAGCCGCTCGATGCCTTCCGTCACCTTCACATGGGCAGGCCGGTCATCGTCCGCCGCAAAGTCCATCGCAGTGAAACACGCCACGGCAGGCGCCCACGACAGCGTCTCGAAGATCTCCTGCTTGTTGCGAAAGTAGTAGTACACAAAGGGCTTGGTCACGCCCAGCTGCTGCACGATCTGCTCAATGGTGGTGTTGGCGTAGCCCTGCGCATCGAACAGCGCCTCGGCCGCGCGCAAGATGCGTTCGCGCTTCTCGTCCGACCCGGCCGTGGCGGCCTTCTGGCGGCCGCTGGCCTGCACGTGGGGCTGCTGGTTCATCGGTGTCCTTTGCGCGACGTTGGAGTTATACCCATGGGTAGCATTGTTCTACCGAGCGGTATATATTGGCAAGACGCTGGCGGGTGAGGGTGCTCAGAGAAAACCCTGAGTGGCCGCCAAGAACCAGCGATTCCAGACACCTCGGAGACAACGCCATGCCTTCTGCCGCACCGCAGCTGCCGCTGCACGAACACCTGCGCCACCACGCGCGCGAAACGCCCGACCACATCGCCTACCTCTGGTACGGCCAGCCCCTAACGTGGGCGCAGCTTGATGCGGCCAGTGATGCATTTGCCGCGCGCCTGCAGGCGCTGGGTGTGGCCAAGGGCGAGCCCGTGGCACTGTTCATGAACAACTGCCCGCAGTACGTGATGGCGCACTACGGCATCCAGAAGATCGGCGCCATCGTCTGCCCTTGCGGGCCGCTAAACAAGGAGCATGAGCTGGAATACCAGCTCACCGACCTGCAGGCGCGCGTGATCGTCGCGGCCGATGTGCTGCTGCCCGTGGTGGACAAGGTGCGCGCCAAGACCGCGCTGCAGCAGGTGTTTGTGGTGCGTTATGCCGAGCTGCTGCCCGAGGGCTCGCCCAGCATCGACGTACCCGCCGAGCTGCTGGCCATGCGCGCCGCCATGGTGCCGGTGCCTGCGGGCTGCGAAGACTTCCTGGCCGCCACCCGCACCGGTGCGCGGCCTGCGCCCGTGGCCTTGTCGATGGATGAAATCTCGCTCATGACCTACACCTCGGGCACCACCGGGTTGCCGAAGGGCGCGATGCTGAGCTACGGCAATGCCACGTTCAAGACCGCTGCATCGGCGGACTGCAATGGCATGACACCGCACGAAACGCTGCTGGCGGTGGCGCCGCTGTACCACATTGCCGGCATGGTGATGGGCGTGAACCTGCCGGTCTACACCGGCGCCACGGCCGTGCTGCTGTACCGTTTTGACCCGCTGGGTGTGGCCCAGGCGCTGGAGCGCCACCGCGTGACCTGGTGGTACAGCATCGCGCCCATGAATGGCGCGCTTATGCAGGTGCCCGGCGCACGCGAGATGGACTGGAGCGCGCTGCGCCGCAACCCAGTCACCAGCTTCGGCATCACCTTCACCGAGGCGCTGGCCCTGCAGTGGCAGCAGTTCGCGCCGAACTGCATCTCCCACGAGGCGGCCTACGGGCTGTCCGAAACGCACACCGTGGACACCGCCATGCCGGTGGACGCCATCCGCTGGGGCACTCAGGGCAAGCCCGTGCCGGGCAACACCATCCGCATCGTCGACCCCGACACTGGCGCGCCGCTGCCCACCGGCGAGGTGGGCGAGATCACCATCCACGGCCCCGGCAACTTCAAGGGCTACTGGAACAAGCCCGAGGCCACGGCCAAGACGCTGCGGGATGGCTGGGTCTACACCGGCGACATGGGCAAGATCGATGCGGACGGCTATGTCACCTTCATCGGCCGTTTCAAGGAAATGATCAAGGTGTCGGGCTACAGCGTGTTTCCCGAAGAGGTCGAGACCCTGCTCATCAAGCACCCCGCCGTGGCCCAGGCCGCCGTGATTGGCGTGCCCGATGCGGAAAAGGGCGAGGTGGTGCGCGCCTTCATCGTCAAGAAGTCTGGCCAGGAGGTGGACGCCGCCGGCCTGGTGGCCTGGTGCCGCGAGAACATGGCGCCCTACAAGGCTCCCCGCGAGGTGCGTTTCATCGACGCGCTGCCCGCCACGGGCGCGGGCAAGGTGCTGCGCCGCCTGCTGCGGGATATTGCGTGATCTGACGAGAAATCGGCTGCTGGCGCCTGATGAATATGCGCTGGCAGCTATAAAAAATAGAGCGACTGCCCCATGCCATCTTCTGTTCTGTTCACCAAAGTGCTGGTTGCCAATCGGGGCGAAATCGCACTGCGCACTGTGCGCGCCCTGCACGACCTCGGCATTGCCAGCGTGGCCGTGTATGCCGACGATGACGCCGCCAGCCCCCATGTGCACGCAGCCAGTGCGGCCGTGGCACTGGGCGCCACCGGCCCGGCGGCGTACCTGGACGGTGCGCGCCTCATCGCCATTGCGAAGGCGCAGGGCTGCGATGCCGTGCACCCGGGCTACGGCTTCTTGAGCGAGCGGGCCGACTTTGCCGGGGCCTGCGACGAAGCGGGGCTGCGCTTCATCGGCCCCACGCCTGCGCAGCTCGCGTTGTTCGGCGACAAGGCGCAGGCCCGTGCGCTGGCGCAGCAGCAGGGCGTGCCGCTCATGCCCGGCACGCAGACGGCGGTGACGCTGCAGGAGGCGCAGGCCTTCTTCGCGCAGCACGCCCATGCAGGCATCGTCATCAAGGCCATCGGCGGCGGCGGTGGGCGTGGCATGCGCGCGGTGGCGTCGGCCGATGACTTGCCTGCGGCCTACGCGCGCTGCCGCAGCGAGGCGCAGGCCGCCTTTGGTGTGGACGGCGTGTACGTGGAGCGCCTGATGGGCAACGCCCGCCACATCGAGGTGCAGGTGCTGGGCGACGGGCGCGAGGTGATCGCGCTGGGCGAGCGCGAGTGCACGCTGCAGCGGCGCTTTCAGAAGGTGGTGGAGATCGCGCCCAGTCCTTCGCTGCCCGCAGCGCTGCGCGAGCGGATCACCACCGCTGCCTTGTCGATGGCGCGGGTCGTGGCCTACGAGGGCCTGGGCACGTTCGAGTTTCTGGTGGACCTGGCCTCGAACGACCTGCCGTTTGTGTTCATCGAATGCAACCCGCGCCTGCAGGTGGAGCACACCATCACCGAAGAGGTCACCGGCGTGGACCTGGTGCAGGCGCAGATTGCGCTGGCCACGGGCCGCACGTTGCAGGACATCGGCCTCGACCCTGCCGCACCGCCTGCGGTGTTGGGCTTTGCCGTGCAGTGGCGCATCAACGCCGAGACGCTGGACGCACAGGGCAACGCCACCCCCGGCAGCGGCACGCTCAGCCACTTTGACCTGCCCGCAGGCCCAGGCGTGCGCGTGGACACGCACGGCGCAGCAGGCGCCACGCCGTCGCCGCACTACGACACGCTGCTGGCCAAGCTCATCGTGCACACGCGCAGCCCGCGTTTTGCCGATGCGCTGCGCCGCTCGCAGCGCGCGCTGGCCGAGTGCCGCATCGACGGTGTGGCCACCAACCTCGCGCTGCTGCAGGCGCTGGCAACACGGCCCGAAATGGAGAGCCAGCAGGTGCACACGCGCTGGCTGGAGTCGGTGCTGCCAGAGCTTCTGGTTGCTGCTAAAAATATAGCTATCAAGGCAGATTCGACTAGCGCTACAGGGCAAAATGACCCACATATTGCCTCTGACACCCCTGACGGCGCAGTGCTGGCCCCCATGCCCGCCCGCCTGGTGCAGCTGAGCGTGGCCGAGGGCGACGTGGTCGCCGCCGGCGCCGAGCTGGCCGTGCTTGAAGCCATGAAGATGGAGCATGTGCTGCTGGCCCCGCACGCAGGCCGCGTGGGCGCGCTGCTGGCCGTGGCCGGTGGCTACGTCGCGCAGGGGCAGCCGCTGCTGGTGCTGGACGCGGTGGATGAGGGGGCCGATGTCGAAGTGCAGGGCGGTACGGTACATGACCCGGACCACATCCGCGCCGACCTGCAACGCGTGATCGACCGCCACGCCTTCACGCTCGACGCCGCGCGCCCCGAGGCCATGGCCAAGCGCCACGCGCAAGGCGGCCGCTCCGCGCGCGAGAACATTGCCGACCTGTGCGACGAAGGCAGCTTCATCGAATATGGTGCTCTCGCCATCGCCGCGCAAACGCGCCGTCGCAGCAAGGAAGACCTGATTGCCAACACGCCCGCCGACGGCATGGTCACGGGCATTGGCGGCATCAATGGCGCTCTGTTTGGCGACGAGAAATCCCGCGCCGTGGTCATGTCGTACGACGCCACCGTGCTCGCGGGCACCCAGGGCGCACGCAACCACGCCAAGACCGACCGCATGCTCGGCATCGCGCTGGCGCAGAAGCTGCCCGTGGTGCTGTTCGCCGAAGGCGGCGGAGGCCGCCCGGGCGACACCGACATGCCCGTGGTGGCGGGGCTGCATGTGCACACCTTTGCCAGCTACGCGGCGCTGTCGGGCCAGTTGCCGGTGATCGGCATCGCCGCCGGCCGCTGCTTTGCGGGCAACGCGGCGCTGCTGGGCTGCAGCGACGTGATCATCGCCACGCGCGGCAGCAACATCGGCATGGGCGGCCCGGCCATGATCGAAGGTGGTGGTCTGGGCATCTTCAAGCCAGAGCAGATCGGACCGAGCCGCGTGCAGCATGCCAACGGCGTGATCGACGTGCTGGTCGATGACGAGGCCGGGGCGGTGCAGGCCGCGCGCCACTACCTGTCGTTCTTCCAGGGCCGCACATCGCAGTGGTCTGCACCCGACCAACGCCTGCTGCGCGCCGTGGTGCCCGAGAACCGCCTGCGCGTGTACGACACCCGCACGGCGATGGCGGGCCTGGTGGACGACGGCAGCCTGCTGCTGCTGCGCACCGGCTTTGGTGCGGGCATCCACACCGCACTCGCGCGCATCGAAGGCCGCCCAGTGGGCCTGCTGGCCAACAACCCGCAGCACCTGGGTGGCGCCATCGACGCCGATGCGGCCGACAAAGGCGCGCGCTTCATGCAGCTGTGCAACGCGCATGGTCTGCCCATCGTGAGCCTGGTGGACACGCCCGGCTTCATGGTCGGCCCCGAGGTCGAAGCCACGGCCCAGGTGCGCCACGTGAGCCGCCTGTTCGTCACCGCAGCCAGCCTGCGCGTACCCACCTTCAGCGTGGTGCTGCGCAAGGGTTACGGCCTGGGCGCCATGGGCATGACGGCCGGGGGCTTCCATGCGCCCGTGTTCACTGTCGCCTGGCCCACGGGCGAGTTCGGCGCCATGGGGCTCGAAGGCGCCGTGCGCCTGGGCTTTCGCAAGGAGCTCGAGGCGCTGCCCGAGGGCGCCGAGCGCGACGCGCTGTTTGCCAAGCTGCTGGCCAAGTCGTACGCCAACGGCGAGGCGATGCACATGGCCGCCACGCTGGAGATCGACGCGGTGATCGACCCGGCGGACACGCGGGCGTGGCTGGCGCGCGGGTTGGCATCGGCGCAGTTGGCGCCGCTGGGGCACCGGTTTGTGGACACCTGGTGAGGCGGGGGCTGGATCAAGGCCGGGATCGTTTTTGCGATTCCTTGGTCACCTGTCGCAGGCAATTTCCGAGTGCAATGAACAGTAGCCCCAGGCCCGGATCCCACAGCGCCGCACAGGCGAAGCCGCCAATTGCATAGGAAGTACTCAAGATCTGCAGTGCGCGCTTGCTGCCAGCTGACGCCATGCTTTTGCTTGACGCATACGGCAGCAGGATCGCTGCCAGCACGAGCAGGTTGGCCCATAACGGGGCGCTCCATTGACGGCCCATCGTCGTCATTGGGTTGAACGTAGCAGCTGCGCCCCCTAGCTTCGCTAGTACAAGGACGATGACCGTTGTGCTGGTCAAAATGGTGAAGCCGCGAAACGAAAACACCTCTTTGAACCAACTTATGAGTCGTTGCATGATTTGTGAGGCGTCAGCATAGGCATGTAAGCATGCTTTCAAATATTGAGTGGCCTCGCAGTATGCTGTACCCCCATTGAACACGGAGATGCTATGCCCGGCCTTTTGCCCGATATCGACCCCGATGGTTTGCTCGAATTTTCGGTGGTCTACACCGACCGCGCGCTCAACCACATGTCCAAGCGCTTCACCGGCGTGGTGCAGGACATCCTGGGCACGCTCAAAGAGGTCTACCACGCCCACACCGCCGTGCTGGTGCCCGGCAGCGGCACCTTCGGCATGGAGGCCGTGGCGCGCCAGTTTGCCAACAAGGAAAAGGTGCTCATCGTGCGCAACGGCTGGTTCAGCTACCGCTGGACGCAGATCTTTGATGCCGACAAGGGCTTGGGCGGTGGTTCCGTGGTGTGCAAGGCGCGCCAGCAGGGCAGTGGCCCGCGGGCGCCCTGGGCACCATGCCCCGCTGAAGAAGTCGCCGCCACCATCCGCGCAGAAAAGCCCAAGGTGGTGTTTGCGCCCCATGTGGAAACGGCCAGCGGCATCATCCTGTCCGACGACTACATCCGCACGCTGACGGCAGCTGCGCATGAGGTGGGCGCGCTGTTTGTGCTGGACTGCGTGGCGTCGGGCGCGATGTGGGTGGACATGCAGGCCACGGGCGTGGATGTGCTCATCAGCGCGCCGCAAAAGGGCTGGAGCGGATCGCCTTGCTGCGCCATGGTGATGCTGTCCGAGCGTGCGCGCGAAGCCATCGAGGGCACCACGAGCAGCAGCTTTTCGTGCGACCTCAAGAAGTGGATGCAGATTGCCGAGGGCTACGAAAAGGGCCAGCACGCGTACCACACCACCATGCCCACGGATGCGCTGGTGCGCCTGCGCGAGGTGATGGCCGAGACGCGTGAATATGGATTTGCCAAGGTGCGTGACGAGCAGATCGAATTGGGCGCCAAGGTGCGCGCGCTGCTCGAATCGCGCGGCTTTCCCAGCGTGGCAGCCGACGGCTTCAAGGCGCCTGGCGTGGTGGTGAGCTACACCACCGACCCCGGCATCCAGAACGGCAAGAAGTTCATGGAAGTGGGCCTGCAGACGGCTGCGGGTGTGCCGCTGCAGTGCGATGAGGGGCCGGACTTCAAGACCTTCCGCATTGGCCTGTTTGGCCTGGAGAAGTGGCACAACGTGGACCGCACCGTGGGCCACTTGTCAAAGGCGCTGGACCAGATTGCGGCGGCGGCCTGACAGGTTGCGGTCCAGGTCGGCGGGCTTGCTCGGATGAACGCCGAGACTGAAAGCGCAACCCTCGCCTTGCGCCGGGCCAAGCGCCAGGCACTGGACCTGTTGTTGCTCGTGACGGCCGTGTTCATCGCCACCAGCGTGGTCGAACGCGGCCTGTGGCTCAACGGTGTGAAGGCCATGGCTGAGGCCGCCATGGTGGGTGCGCTGGCGGACTGGTTTGCGGTGGTGGCGCTGTTCCGGCGCCCGCTGGGCCTGCCCATTCCGCACACGGCGGTCATTGCGCGCAACCAGGCGCGCATTGGCCGCAACCTCGCCACCTTTGTGCGCGACAAGTTCCTGGATGTGCCCTCGCTGGTGTCGCTGATCCGCCGGCACGACCCCGCCGAGCGGTTGGCGCAGTGGCTGACTGCCCCCGGCAACGCCGCGCTGCTGGGCCACCAGGCCACGCGCCTGGCATCGGCTGCGCTGGAGACGGTGCAGGACGCGCAGGTGGAGCGCTTCATCCACAAGGCCGCGCGTGCCTTGATCGGGCAGGTGGATATGTCGCGTGCCCTGGCGGCAGTGCTCGACACCCTCACGCACAACGGCCGCCACCAGGCGCTGCTGGACGACGTGCTGGCCAAGCTCATCGAACTGCTGCAGAACGAGCAAACCCGCACCTGGGTCGCGCAGTCCATCGTGGCCTGGCTCAAGAAGGACCACCCGCGCGCCGAGAAGTTGCTGCCCAGCGACTGGCTGGGCGACAAGGGCTCGGCCCTGCTGGCCCGCGCGCTGGAGAGTGTGATGGCCGATGTGGCCGCCAACCCGCAGCATGCGCTGCGTGCGCAGTTTGATGTGGCGGTGCAGCGCTTTATCGAGCGCCTGCGCAGCGACCCGGAATGGGAGCGCAAGGGCGAGGAGATACGCACCTGGTTGCAGACCGACGCCACGGTGGCAGATTATGTGCAGACCTTGTGGCTGGATCTGCGCGGCGCTCTGCAACGCGACCTGGCCGATGCCAACTCGGTGCTGGCGCGGCAGGTGGGCAAGCTGGGGTTATGGCTGGGCGAGTCGCTGGCGGGGGACGCGGCGCTGCGGCAGTCGTTCAATGACAGGCTGGAGCGTTGGGTGGAGGGTCTGGCGCCGGATGTGTCGGCGTTCATTGCGCAGCACATCGAGGACACGGTGCGGCGGTGGGATACGGAAGAGATGACGCAGCTGATCGAGCTGAACATTGGCAAGGACCTGCAGTACATCCGCATCAATGGCACCGTGGTGGGCGGGCTCATCGGGCTGGTGCTGTTTGCTGTGTCGCATGTGGGGGAGATGGGGCGGGCTTTGTGGGGCGGGTGAGGGCCGCTGAGCGCGGCGCAGTGTGGGGCAAGAGGTGATGCCCTTGCCGCACCCCTCACAACAACCGGAACACCAGCGGGATCAGCACCGCCGCCAGCACCACCTGCAGCCCCAGCGCCAACCCTGCATACGCCCCCGCTTCGGCATGCACCTGCAGCGCATGCGCCGCGCCGATGCCATGTGACGCCGTGCCCAGCGCAAAGCCCCGCAGTGCCATGCCTTGCGCGTCGGTGGGCAGGCGCATCAAGCCAAACAACCAGCGCGCAGACAGCGCCCCCACCATGCCCGTCAGCGCCGCGAACACGGCGGCCAGGGCGGGCACGCCGCCGATCTGTGCGGCGATACCCATGGCGACCGGGGCTGTGACGGATTTGGGGGCCAGCGACATCAGCACATCACCCGGCAGGCCCAGTGCCCAGCCCAGGCCTACAGCGCTGGCGGCCGCCGCGCTGCCACCCGCCAGCGAGGCCAGCACCAGCCGGCCCCAACGCGAGCGCAAGGCCGCGCGGCGCTGCCACAGGGGCCAGCCCAGCGCCACCACCGCAGGGCCCAGCAAGAAGTGGATGAACTGCGCGCCCGCAAAGTACGTGGGATAGGCCGTGCCGGTGGCCAGCATGACCGTGGCCAGAATGGCCACTGACAGCATCACCGGGTTGGCCCAGGGCGCGTGCCCCGAGCGCACCGACAGCGCCTGCGCCAGCACATACACCGCCAGCGTTGCGGTCAGCCCGAACAGTGGGGCCGATGCCAGGTACACCCACAGCTCAACGAAGTTCGCCATGGGTCTCCTTGGGCTGCAAAAGACGCAGCACCAGCGCCGTCACGGCCATACCGACCCAGGTGGACAGCACAATCACCGCCACCAGCTGCAGGCCATAGGTGCTCAGCAGCGCCAGGTGGGTCATCACCCCCACGCCCACCGGCACAAACAGCAGCGACAGGTGCTGGAGCAAGAAGCCCGCCGCCGGGGCTACGGCATCCCGCACGGGCTGCCAACGCAAGGCCAGCAAGAGCAGCACCATGCCGACCACCGGCCCTGGGACCGGGAGCTTCAAAAAGTGAGACAGCGCCTCGCCCCCCGACTGCATGAGCAGAAGAAAGGCCAGCCCTTGCAGCGCCTTCATGGCTATCAGAAACGCGGCAGGTCGGGGTGCTTGATCTGCCCCCCACGCACCAGCATCTTCCCGTACTCCGCGCACCGGTTCAGCGTGGGGATTACCTTGCCGGGGTTCAGCAACCCTGCCGGATCAAACGCGTGCTTGAGCCCGAACATCTGTGCGTTCTCTGCCGCGGAGAACTGCACGCACATGCTGTTGAGCTTCTCCACGCCCACGCCATGCTCGCCCGTCACCGTGCCGCCCATGGCGACGCTGGTCTCCAGGATGTCGGCGCCAAACAGCTCGCAGCGGTGCAGCTGGTCGGCATCGTTCGCATCGAACAGGATCAGCGGATGCAGGTTGCCGTCGCCCGCGTGGAACACGTTGGCGCAGCGCAGTTGGTATTTTTTTTCCATCTCCTGGATGGCGAGCAGGATGTCCGCCAGGCGCTTGCGCGGGATGGTCGAGTCCATGCACATGTAGTCGGGGCTGATGCGGCCGCTGGCGGGGAAGGCGTTCTTGCGGCCGCTCCAGAAGCGCAGGCGCTCGGCTTCGTCGTTGCTGACCGAGATTGCGGTGGCGCCTGCAGCGCGCAGCACGTCGCTCATGCGGCCAATTTCTTCCTCTACCTCTTCGGGTGTGCCGTCGCTCTCGCACAGCAGGATGGCTTCCGCAGTCAGGTCGTAGCCCGCATGCACAAAGTCTTCGACGGCGGCAGTCATGGGCTTGTCCATCATCTCCAGGCCCGCAGGGATGATGCCCGCCGCGATGACGGCAGCCACCGCGTCGCCCGCTTTGCGCACGTCGTCAAAGCTGGCCATGATGCAGCGCGCCAGTTGGGGCTTGGGGATGAGCTTGACCGTCACTTCGGTGGTCACGGCCAGCATGCCTTCGCTGCCGATCACGGCGGCCAGCAGGTCGTAGCCGGGGGCGTCGAGCGCCTCGCTGCCGAATTCCACCGGTTCGCCCTCCACCGTGAAGCCTTTCACCTTGAGCACGTTGTGCACGGTGAGGCCGTATTTGAGGCAGTGCACGCCGCCCGAGTTTTCGGCCACGTTGCCGCCGATGGTGCAGGCGATCTGGCTGCTGGGGTCGGGGGCGTAGTACAGGTTGTAGGGCGCTGCCGCCTCGCTGATGGCGAGGTTGCGCACGCCACACTGCACCACGGCCGTGCGGCTTTCGGGGTTGATGTCGAGGATGCGGTTGAACTTGGCCAGCGACATCGTCACGCCCATGGCGTGGGGCATGGCGCCGCCCGACAAGCCCGTGCCTGCGCCGCGCGCCACCACGGGCACCTGCAGCCGGTGGCAGACCTGCAGCACGGCCTGCACTTCGTCATACGTTTCGGGCAGGCACACCACCAGGGGGCGCTGGCGGTAGGCGGTGAGGCCGTCGCATTCGTAGGGCGTGGTGTCCTCGTTGTGCCAGAGCAGGGCGTGGGCGGGCAGCACGCGGCCCAGGGCCTGGACAACCTCGGCCTGGCGTGCGGCGCGTTCGGACAGGGCTACGGTGGGGTCGGCGGCAGTGTTCATGGCTGTCACTGTAGGGGATGGCTCGGTGCCCGGGCTTGAGCTTTTCTTCAGGGGATTGTGAAAAACACCGGATTGCTCATCAATTGATAGCTGCTGATGTCTGTTGGGCAAGTGCTGGAGGCAAATCTGCCTGAGCCTGATGGAGGCGGGCGCGGCTCGGGCGAGGGCAGCCGAGCAAGGGCCGCCCCGCAGCAAGGGCTGCGTCCCCCTTCCCGGCGCAGCGGAGAGAAGGGAGAAGGGAGAAGGCGCCCAAGGCGACTCAGGGAGATACCTCTACTACGCCATGGTTTTGCGCAGCCACTCGGCAAACGCCGCGCATTCCCACCGGTCCATGGTGCCCGTGCGCCAGCACAGGTAGTGCGCGTGGGGGCTGGCGGTGTCGGTGTCAAACAGGCGCACCAGTGTGCCGTTCTCCAGCCAGGGCGCGCCCAGCTTCAGGCGTACCAGCGCCACGCCCATGCCGGCAGCGGCGCCGTCGCACATCAGGCCGATGTCGTTGAACTGCGAGCCCTCGCTGGGCTCGGCCCAGTCGAGACCCGTGGCAGCAAACCAGGTGCGCCAGGGCTCCAGTGGGCTGCGCAGCAGGGGCACGCCCTCCAGGTCTTCGGGGCGGTCAAAGGGCCCGTGCTCGCGCACGAACGCGGGCGAGGCCAGGGGCGTGACCACGTCGCGCGCCAGCTCCACATGCTCCACGTCGGCATAGTGGCCAGGGCCAAAGCGCACCATCAGGTCGGCGTCTTCGGCCACCACGTCCAGCAGCGGGATGGAGACCTGCAGCGCCAGGTCGATCTCGGGATAGGCCTCGGTGAACTGGCGCAGGCGGGGGATGAGGATGGTGCGCGCAAACGTGGGCGTCACGGCCAGCTTGAGCCGCCGCCGCCCGGGTGCTGCCGCCTGGCCGGGGAACCGCTGCAGCGCGCCCAGCCCCTCGCGCACATGGGCCAGGTAGGCGCTGCCCTCGGTGGTCAGCGAAAAATCGGCCCGGCCAAACAGCCGCACGCCCAGGATCTGCTCCAGCTGCTTGACGCGGTGGCTCACGGCGCTGGGCGTCACGCACAGCTCGTCGGCCGTCTGCGTCACGCTGCGCAGGCGAGCCAGGGCCTCGAACGTCAGCAGGCACTGGATGGGCGGGATGCGCCGGGCCGCGCTGCTGAGGAAGGAGGACGGGGCTGCCGTGGCCATGGGAAAGCTGGACTAGCGGAAGATGACTGTCTTGTGGCCGTTCAGGATCACGCGGTGCTCGCTGTGCCACTTCACAGCGCGGGCCAGCACCTGGCTTTCGGTGTCGCGGCCGCGGGCCGTGAGGTCTTCCACGGTGTCGGTGTGGTCGGCGCGGGCCACGTCCTGCTCGATGATCGGGCCTTCGTCCAGGTCGGCCGTCACATAGTGGGCCGTGGCGCCGATCAGCTTCACGCCCCGGTCATGGGCCTGGTAGTAAGGCTTGGCGCCCTTGAAGCTGGGCAGGAAGCTGTGGTGGATGTTGATGGCCCGACCGGCCAACTTTTGACATAGGTCAAGAGAAAGTATCTGCATGTAACGGGCCAATACCACCAACTCGGCCCCTTCGCCCTCGATAATCTCAAACTGTTTGGCTTCGGCCTGGGCTTTGGTGCTGCCCGTCATCGGGATGTGATGAAACGGCACGTTGTAGCTGGCCGCCAGCTGGTAGAAGTCGCGGTGGTTGCTGATGATGGCGCGGATGTCGATGGGCAGCAGGCCACTCTTCCAGCGGAACAGCAGGTCGTTGAGGCAGTGGCCTTCCTTGCTGACCATGAGCACGGTTTTCATGGGGGCTGCCGTGGCGTGCAGGCTCCAGTGCATGTTGTAGGGCTCGGCAAAGCTGGTCAGGCGCGCTTTGAGGGTGGGGTGGTCGTGCTGGTCGCAGGCAAACTGCACCCGCATGAAGAACAGGCCCGTGGCGTGGTCGTTGTACTGCGCGGCTTCTTCGATGTTGCCGCCATGCTCCAGCAAAAAGCCGGAGACGGCGTGCACCAGCCCCAGGCGGTCGGGGCAGGACAGGGTAAGGATGTAGGCGTTGGTCATAGCTGTGCAATTGTCGCAGCAAGGGCCAAAGGCCGTGAAACCGTGAAATCAACAAGGAGCGCAAGAAGCGCAATGGGCAACGAGGGCTATGCCTCATCACTGGTCCCCTGGCGGGGCATGCTGCTGTACCTGGTGCTGGGGGTGGCCTGGGTGTTTGCGGGCGATGTGTTGCTGGCCCACTGGGTGACCGACCCGGCCCTGCTGACCCGTTTTCAGACCTGGAAGGGCTGGGGCTATGTGGCGCTGACCAGCGGCCTGGCCTGGTGGCTGCTGCGGCGCATGCGCCGCGCCGAAAAGGTGCGCATGGCCATGGCGCAGGAGCTGACGCAGATCGTGCGCCATGCGCCGGCCGGGTTTGCGCGGGTGGCGCTGGACGGCAGCTTTCTGTGGGCCAACGCCCGCCTGTGCGACCTGCTGGGGGCCACGCCCGCGCAGACGCTGGGCCTCAATTTTCGCGATGTGATGATCGCCCAGGACCCTGACTGGGCGGCGTCGCAACTGGAGCGCCTGCTGGCTGGCGAGATCGACCACTATGTGGGCGAGCGCCACTGCCTGCGGCTGGACAACGGCCGCCGGGCGCCTGTGCTGTGCACCGTGACGCTGGCGCCCGAAGTGGGCGATGAGCCCGCGCACCTCGTGTGTGTGGTGCAGGACCTCGACGAGATCAAGGCCGCGCGGGCCGCGCTGCAGCGCAGCGAGGCCCGCCAGCGCCTGGCGGCCACGGTGGTGGACAACACCATGGAGGGCGTGGTGGTGACCGACGCCCACAGCCGCATCCTGTCGGTCAACGCGGCGTTCACCCGCCTGCTGGGCTATACCGAGGAGGAGCTGCTGGGCAAGACCCCGCGCGTCTTCAAGTCGGGCCGCCACGACAAGGCTTTTTATGAGGCGATGTGGTCGGCGCTGACCGAAACCGGGTACTGGCAGGGCGAGATCTGGAACCGCCGCAAGAACGGCGAGATCTTCCCGGAGCACATGTCCCTGTCGGCCGTGCGCGACCCGGCGGGCGAGATCACGCACTACGTGTGCATGTTCACCGACATCTCCGAAGAAAAGGCCCAGCAGCGGCAACTGGAATACCTGGCGCACAACGACCCGCTCACGGGCTTGTCCAACCGCACCTGGTTCGGACACCAGCTGGAGCTGGCGGTGCAGGAGGCGCAAGGCAGTGGCGAGCACATCGCCGTGCTGCTGCTCAACCTGGACCGCTTCAAGGACGTGAACGACAGCTACGGCCATGCCACGGGCGACGAGGTGCTCAAACACATTGCGCGGCAGGTGCAGTCCGCCCTGCGGCCCGGAGACGTGCTGGGGCGCATGGCGGGCGACGAGCTGGCCGTGGTGGCGCGCAACCTGCGCCATGCCGATGGTGCCGCCGCCGTGGCGCGCCACCTGATCCGCGCCGTGGCCGAGCCCTGGCGTTCGCCCGACGGGCTCGAGGTGGTGGCGGGCGTCAGTGTGGGCATCTGCATGTTCCCTGAGCACGCTGGCACCACCGAACTGCTGCTGCAGGGCGCCCACGCGGCAGTCTATGGCGCCAAGGCGCGCGGCCGGGGGGCGTGGTGCTTCTTCCACGAGGCCATGACCCAGGCGGCCCGCGAGCGGCTGGAGCTGGAGTCGCGCCTGCGCCTGGCGCTGGCCCAGGGCCATCTGCAGATGTACTACCAGCCCCAGATCGACATTGCCACCGGTCGCATCCAGGGCGCCGAAGCCCTGGTGCGCTGGAACGACCCGCAAGAGGGGCTGATCTCCCCCGCGCGCTTCATTCCCGTGGCCGAGACCTCGGGCGTCATCGGCCCGCTGGGGGAATGGGTGGTGCGCGAGGTCTGCCGTCAGGGCCAGCAATGGCGTGATGCCGGGCTGCCCCCGCTGACCCTGGCGCTGAATGTGTCACCGCGCCAGTTCCACCTGACCGACTTGGCCGGTTGCACGGCGGCCGCGCTGCAGGCCAGCGGGTTCCCCGCGGCACTGCTGGAGCTGGAGATCACCGAAAGCGCCCTGGCCGAACGTACCGAAGAAGCCCGCCAGGTGCTGGTGCGCCTGCGCGAGCTGGGGGTGCGCATCGCGGTGGATGACTTTGGCACCGGCTATTCGTCGCTGGCGCAGCTCAAGCGGTTTCCCATCGACGTGCTCAAGATCGACCAGGGATTCATCCGCGATATTCCGCAAAGCGAGGACGACATGGCCATCAGCGCCGCCATCATCGCCATGGGGCACAGCATGGGCCTGTCGGTGCTGGCCGAGGGGGTGGAGACCGAGGGCCAGTTGGCCTTCCTGCGCGAACGGGGCTGCGACGCCTACCAGGGCTACCTGTGCAGCCGCCCTGTGCCTGCCGACGATTTTGTGGCGCTGCTGCGCGCGCAGGCGGAGACTGCAGCCGCCGCGCAGGGCTAAAAGGCGCGCTCAGACCTTCTGTCCGGGGGGCGCAGGGCGCCACTGCTCGCGCAACTCTGCGCACACATCACGCGGGGGCAGCGCCGGGGTCTGGACCACGGCATCTGCTTGTGCACCTGATTTGATAGCGGCTGGCGCATGCTCCACCTGCGCTATCACTACTTTTGACACCAGATTTGCCGGCCAATGGGTTGGCACGCCCAGGTGGCGCAGCACATGGCCGCCGCCAGCCACCAGCAGCACTGTCTGGCCGGAGCGCAACGCCTCCTGGGCCGTCCGGGCCATGCTGGCGTCGCGGGCGATCTGGATGCGGGCCATGGGCGCAATTTGTGGCTCCGGCAGCAGCCCGCAGTGGCCGTCGCGCAGCGCCTGGTATTGCTGCGCCAGCGCGGGGGCGGGCAGGTGCCGGTCCCACGCGGTCTCCGCCATGGCGGCCCGCATGCGGGCGCGAGGCAGGTTGCCTCCCAACACGGGCACGCCGGCGCCCACGGCCGCCATCACCACCGGACCATAGGCCTGCCATGGCCAGGCGGCGTTGTCCCATTGCAGGGCGGCCTGGGCCTGCGCTTCGCTGGCATCGCGCGGCAGGCCCCGTGTGCTTTGGCCCCGCTCGGCCATCTCCATCACCACGGCCGCCAGCTGCCCGCGCGAGGACAACCACGCCACGGCCTCGCGCTGCAGGCGCTGGTGGTCGGGGGCATCGTGCTGCTCGCCCAACAGCAGTACATCGGCGGGAAGCAGGCTCTGCAAGCGGTCGGTCCAGAGGGGGGAGGGCGGCGTGCCCGGGGCAGGGGCGTAGGCGCAGCCAGCCAGCGCCACGGTGACGCTTCCCAGCACCAGCCAGGTGCGCAGGAGAGGGAGGGGCAGTCGTTGCATGGCTCCATGCTACGCGGGCCGCTCTTGACCCAGGTCAAGGTTGTGGCCATGCCCCTTCCCTACACTGCGCCATGCGCTCCCGTCCCACGCTCTCCACCAAACTCCTTGCCATGGGCGCGGGCTTCTTGTTGGTGGCGCTCGCTTCCATCGGCCTGACCCTGTGGGTGACCTGGAAGCTCGAGGGCGGCGCAGCGGCGGTCAACGAGGCCGGCCGCCTGCGCATGAACATGTTGCGCATGGTGCTGGTGCTGCAGACCGAGCCACCCGAGGCCGTTCAAGAACGCGCCCGCCAGTTCGACGCCAGCCTGGAGTTGCTGCGCACGGGCGATCCGTCGCGCCCGCTGTTTGTGCCGTGGAGCGATGAGACACGTACGCGGTTCGATGGCATCCGCGCCCGGTGGGCCGAGGCCCGCACCGGGTGGGTCAGCGCATCGCCCCCGGACCGCGCCCGGAACCTGGCA
Source organism: Acidovorax delafieldii (assembly GCF_007993815.1). GTDB lineage: Bacteria > Pseudomonadota > Gammaproteobacteria > Burkholderiales > Burkholderiaceae_C > Acidovorax > Acidovorax delafieldii. Next base: position 672,299 of record NZ_VJWE01000011.1, on the reverse strand, counting down.
GAGGCCGATGCCTTTGTGCAGCAGGTCGATGGTTTTGTGGATGCCATCGAGATCCAGATCGCGGGCTGGACCGCCGCGCTGCACCTGTTCCAGCTGTTCATGATGGCGCTGGCCATCGTGGCTGCCGTGACCTTCATGGCGGTGAGCTATCTGCTGGTCATCAATCCCGTGGCACGTCTGCAGCAGGCCCAGGCCCGACTGCGCCAGGGCGAGCTGGGCACGCGGCTGCCGGTGGATACGGATGACGAGTTCGGTCAGCTGTCGGCGGGCTTCAACCTCATGGCGCATGCACTGCAGGCATCGCACGACGAGCTGGAGCACAAGGTGCGCGAAAAGACCGCCAGCATCGCTGTGCAGAACCAGCGCCTGGCCGCGTTGTATGAGGTGAGCGCGCTGGCCAGCACGGCGGGCAGCCTGGAGCTGCTGGCCCAGGGTTTTGTGCAGCAGATCCGCCGCGTGGCGGGGGCCGACGCAGCTGCCGTGCGCTGGTCCAATGAGGCCAACGAACGCTATGTGCTGCTGGCGGGCGACGGCCTGCCGCGCACCATGGCCGAAGGCGAACACTGCCTGCACACGGGCACCTGCCTGTGTGGCCAGCCGCAGGCCCAGGCGCGCACGCGGGTCATTCCCATCACACCGTCGACCACCGTTGCCTTGCCCCATTGCCGCGAGGCGGGGTTCCAGACCATGGTCACCATCCCGGTGCAGATGCTGCAGCGCCTGCTGGGCGAGGTGGATCTGTTCTTCCGCTCGCCAGTGGAGCTGACCGATGAACTGCGCGACCTGCTCGAAGCCATGACGCGCCACCTGGCCAGTGCCATGGAGGGCCTGCGTGCCACCGCGCTGGAGCGCGAGGCGGCGGTGGCCGAGGAGCGCAGCCTGCTGGCGCGGGAGCTGCACGACTCCATCGCCCAGTCGCTGGCCTTCCTCAAGATCCAGACCCAGCTGCTGCGCGATGCCGTGGCGCGCGGCGATGAGGCCAAGCGCGACCGCAGCATCGGCGAGCTGGATGTGGGTGTGCGCGAGTGCTATTCCGATGTGCGCGAGCTGCTGGTGCACTTCCGCACCCGAACCAGCGAGGAAGACATCGAGTCAGCGCTGCGCGCCACCTTGTCCAAGTTTGAGCACCAGACCGGCATGGCCACCACGCTGGGCATGGTGGGCCACGGCTTGCCGCTGGCGCAGGACGTGCAGATCCAGGTGCTGCACATGGTGCAGGAGGCCTTGTCGAACGTGCGCAAACATTCGGGCGCCACGCGGGTGGATGTGCTGGTGCACCGCCATCCACGCTGGCGCTTTGAGGTGCAGGACAACGGAACTGGCTTTGAGGTGGCCTCCGTGCCACCGGACTCGCTGCATGTAGGCCTGGGCATCATGCGCGAGCGGGCCCAGCGCATTGGCGCAGTGGTCCAGGTGGAGTCCGCTCCGGGGCAGGGCACCCGCGTGTGCATCGAGCTTCCCTCGGTCGCACCCACCCAGCCTCACCAGCCCGCCGCATCCACCCATTCAGCGGGTTCGATATACGCCGTAGCCCCCCAACAAGCCACCATGCCATGACGACCTCCGTATTGCCCGTTGCCACAACCCCCGCGTCAGCGCCGACGACACCGCCGGTCACGCTGCTGGTGGTGGACGACCACACGCTGTTCCGTCGCGGGCTGATCGCGCTGCTGAGCCAGTATGAGGGCCTGTCCGTGGTGGGCGAGGCGGGGGATGCCGCGCAGGCCCTGCGGCTTGTGCCCCAGCTGCAGCCGCAGGTGATCCTGCTCGACAACCACCTGCCCGGGGTGATGGGCGTGGATGCCATCCAGGGCCTGCGCGAAGTCTCGCCCGCCTCGCGCGTGCTCATGCTCACCGTGAGCGAGGACGCGCAGGACCTGGCCACCGCGCTGCGCAACGGCGCGCAGGGCTACCTGCTCAAGACCATCGACGGCGACCTGTTGGCCCAGGCCATTCGCCGTGCCGCCCGGGGTGAGCCCGTGGTAAGCCCCGAACTCATGGGCAAGCTGGTGGCGGCGTTCCGGTCGCAGGGTGCGCCCGAGATAACGCCCGTCGCGTCCATACCCGCCGATGCCGCTGCGGTCGCTGCAGGCGCCGCCAGCGGCTTCACACCCCTCTCACCGCGCGAGGAAGACGTGCTGCGCGAGATTGCACGCGGCGCAAGCAACAAGGAGATCGCGCGCACGCTCGACATCGCCGAGACCACGGTGAAGATCCACGTGCAGCACATCCTGCGCAAGCTGGGCCTGAGTTCGCGCGTTCAGGCGGCCGTCTACGCGTCAGACCGGCAGCGCGCAGAGTAGCGCGGCAGTGCAACCGCCGTGGTCGGCCAGGGATTTGCCGCTGACCACTCTGCGGGCAAGCCGGTGCACCTGCGCAAGCGCGCGCTGCGCAAGGCCCGGCGCATGAAGCCATCGCGCCCGTTACATCGCCAATCGCACATAGCGCGTCGCCCATAGCGCCTGCCGTCATGCAACCCCTGGGGGTGGGGCGCAGCGCGGGGGAACTTCATAGACTTCTTTCCAGTGTTCTACCTGCCACTGGCCAACGGCCGCATTGCTGAGGAAGCCTTTGATGTCCCCCGAACAAATCCATCTGGTTCGCCAGAGCTTTGCGCAGGTTGCTCCTGTCGCCGCGAAGGCGGGTGCGCTGTTCTACGCCAAGCTGTTCGCGCGCGATGCCGCTATCAGCGGGCTGTTCGCCTCGTCCGACATGAACGAACAGGCGCGCAAGCTGCTGGACATGATCGGCAGCGCCGTGCGCATGCTCGGCCAACCCGAGCAGCTGGACGCCGCACTGCGCGCACTTGGCAAACGGCACGCGGGCTATGGCGTAGAGGCCGCGCACTACGACACGGTGGGTGCGGCGCTGCTCGACACACTGGCCGAAGCACTTGGCGGCGCCTTCAACCCCGCCACGCGCGAGGCATGGGGCGCCTTGTATGCCCACGTGGGCACCACCATGCGGGCGGGGGCCGCAGGGGCGTAGCATTGCAGCGGCGGGCGGTTTGCTTGCCCGGGTGACCGATCCTTGTCTGGTTGCACGCCCCGGGGCATGATGCTTTCGCCAGCACCTGGTGCCGGGGCGCTGGCCCCCATCGATACAGGAGCAACAACGCATGAAAATCACCTCCTTGCGCCGCTTCGGCGCAGCCGCAACCATGGCAGCAGTCTCCCTTGCTACCGTCTTCGCCTCTGTCACTGTCGTGGCCGACACCACCAAGCCGCTGCTGTTCAAGATCGTTACGGTCAAGGACGATGTCATCGTTGCCGTGCCGCCGGACGAGGCCGGTGCCCCGCGCCCCGAAGCCGCCGCCATTGGCCAGGCTCTGGCCGCCAAAGGCGCGCTCACCCTCTGGCAATACGCCACACGCAAGGCAGCCGACGGCGCACTGGAAATGGCCCCTCGGGCCAAGATCAGCGTGCTGGCGCACGACAGCCTGCGTGTGGAGCCCTACACACCAGCGGTGCGTGTTGTGCCGGTGCCGTAGTGGCGCTTGCCTGGCCTGGAAGGACTTGCCCTGGTCGGGCTGAAAAAAAAGCCGAAAGGAGCGAAGCCCGTGTGTTTCTTCATGAAGCCCCTTTTGAACGGGCTCTTACCCTCGCCCCACCAGAGGCTCCTCAACGGGGCGCCAGCAGACGGGCTTGCAGCTCCAGCCGGTTTTGCACGCCCAGCCGCGTGTAAATCTGGCGGCGGTGGTAGGTGGCGGTGTTGGCGCTGATCCCCATGCGTTCGGCAATCTGCGCTTCCGGCAAGCCCCGCGCCAGCCAGTAGGCCAGTTCGTGCTGGCGCTGCGGCAGGCCCAGCGCACGCAGTGCGGGCAGCAGGTGCGCCACGCGCGGCACCCGGTGGGTGATCTGAATGCCCACCGCCTGTCCTTCGCCCGCTGCGGCGGCCATCTGCGTGGCGCGCAGGCTGAACCAGCCGCTGGCGTTGTGCAGGTCCAGCTGGGGCAACGCTGCCGCAGGGCCATTGCGGCTGTCACCATGCCGCCCCGCAAAATGCAGGCGCTGCAGCAGAGCCTGCAGCGCGGGGGGCAGCTCAGAGCGGCGGTGCCAACTGGGACCAAAGGCCTGCGCCAGCAGCTGATTGGATTTTTGTGACGTCCACAGCAACCGTCCCTGGGGCGTGGTCACCAGCATGGCACTGTCGTGCACCACGCTGTCCTGCGTGTCCAGCTCCCCCGGCTGCAGAATCCGCGCCAGCCACGGCTCCAGCCGCCCTAGCATGGCCAGGTCCCGCACCCCAAAGCGCGACGCAGCCATGCTGCGGTACAGCTTGATCGTGCCCAGGCCCTCGCCCTGCGGCGTGCGCAGCACCAGGCTCAGCAAATCAAACACCTCCACCGGCCGCAGCGTCACGTTGTAGAAGTCGCTGCGCAGCAGTTCGCTGATTGGCACCGCCAACAGCTGCTCCAGCCCCTGCGCCCCGTGGTCAAAGCGCACCGCGTCGGCAAACTGGTGGGCACTGCGGCGCATCACCTTGCGCTCGCTGGCCATCACCTGCGGGTCAAAGTAGGTGTGGATCGTGTCCCGCCCCATAGACGGCTCCAGATATGCATCCATCCCCCCATTGCCGCCCGGATAGAAGTACGCGCCCGAGTCAAAGCTGATGAGGTAGTGCAGCTCGTGCAACACGGGCTCGATGAGCTGAGGCCCGTTGAAATCAAGGCAAGCCATCTGCTGCAGGCGCGCAATGGCCCGCTGCTGAATGCGGGTGAGGGGCATGGACGTGACTGAAAAGTTTGCTGCAGCGCATCAATGCAATGCGTATATCGCAACGTAGCACATCGAATGTGTTGTTGCCCAACCCTTGGGGGTGGGGCGCCGCGCGGGGGGGCTCCATAAACTTTGTTGCAGCCCAACCCCTTCTATCGAGGGCTTTCGTGCTCTCTTTTGAATAGCGGGCCTGAAAAGCCAGCCATCGCAGACCATGCCATGAAAAGAACCGCTGTTTTCCGCGCTCCGGCCTGCCACAAGGTCTGCGCAGGGGGCCGCGTGGGCGGTGAATCGTCTGTCTTTGCAGACTCTATTTGCTCATTGAAAGATAGCTTTTAGCGCTTGCTGGATAAGCACTAGAGCCCATTTTTATGAAATTTTCAGGCAGACCTCCCATGAAGAAATACCTTGTACTCCTGGCTTCAGTCCTTCTTCAGGCCAGCGCTTGTGCTGCCACTTACACCTTCACGGGCCCTCTCTACACCAATCTGACCCCGTTCACCACCCCGTGCGCCACGCCCACCTGCGCCGACTTCTCCACGGCCATGCGGCAAACGGGCAGCTTTGCCACCGCCGCACCGTTGGCGCCCAACCTGGTCAATACAAATATCACTAGCTTGGTCCAGTCGTTTTCCTTCGACGATGGGCTCATGCAATACAACAGCGGGGACTCCGCCACTCGGTTGAACTTTGCCTTCGTCTCCACGGATGCGGCCGGCAACATCCTGAACGAAAACATTGCAATTTTTCATTGGCAAACCGCAAGCCACGGTGTCAATGAACGGATAGACGTGTTCAGGGTCAACTTGAGCAGCTATTTCAACGGGTACTGCCAAGCCCTGAATGGCTCCGGCGCTTGCACGCTATTCGGCACAGATGCTTCTACCAGCAGGACTTTGGCCTACATTGGGGCAGGTGGGTGGGTTACTTCCGCATCTCCGCCACAGGTGGCCCCCACCATCACCAGCGCCACACCACCCGGTGGCACCGTGGGCGCCCCCTACCACTTCACGGTGGTGGCCACGGGCACGGCTCCCATCGCCTTCACCGACGCAGGAACCCTGCCGCCAGGGCTTGTTATCGACCCCAACACAGGTGTCATCACCGGCACGCCCACCAGTGTGGTCAACCAAGGTGTGACCATCACTGCCAACAACGGTGTGATGCCCAGCACGGTGCAGACATTCATGATGGCCATCGCCCCCGCCCCCGCCGCCGCGACCTCGGTGCCCACGCTCAGCGAATGGGGCTTGCTGCTGATGGCCTGTCTGGTGGGTGGCGCAGGCTGGTGGCAGGTGCGGCGCCGTGCCACGTCGCGCTGGCCCGCGGCATGAGCGTGCAAACACGTCCAGCAGCGGTGGTAGCGCCCGCGCCGGACTCCGCTGGGGCGAGGCTGCTTGTGCTCTTTGCACACACATCGCACTGCGCAGTTGGTCTGGTTTGCTATCCAAGTGATAGCTTGATGCGGTTTGCATACGGGCGTTCGCGCCTGCTTTTATTGAAATTTTCAGACAGACGCTTCATGAAAAAATACCTCGCACTCCTGGCTGCGGCCCTTCTCCAGACCGGAGCCTGGGCCGCCACCTACACCTTTGCCGGCCCCACCTACACCAGCCTGCAAGACTACTCAGCGCCTTGCGCTGTCGGCACCTGCGCCAACTTCAACGCGGCCATGCAGCAAACGGGCCACTTCACCACCAGCCAGCCGCTGCCACCCAACCAGAGCAGCCTGGACATTGCGCCCCTCATCACCTGGTACGACTTCAATGATGGTGTGACGAGTTACACCATGAACGGGCTCAACACCCGGCTGGCAATGGCCAAGGTATCCACCGACGCAGCGGGCCAGATTGTCGATACCGACATCGTTTTCCAGTGGTGGCAAACCGGCAGCCATGGTGTGGGCGACCGGTTGAGCTACATGTCGGTCAACTTTGCCAGCTACTTCAATCGGACCTGCACGTCTCTTGAAAGCCCCGACGTCTGCAATACCTTCGGTGACGACAGCGCCGCCAGCCACGGCTTTGCCCACTTTGCCGAAGGTAGTGACGGCTGGACGAGCGATGTCCCCGTGGTGGCGCCGGGCGGGCCGCAGTCCGTGCCCGTTGACAACCCGTTTGCCCTGGCGCTGACCGCCGCCGGCTTGCTGGGCCTGGCATTGCGCGCGCGGCAGAAGCTGCTCTTCAAAACATAGCTGCTTGTGCTTTTCTGATAAGTGCTGAAGGCGATTTTTGCATCCACCCGTCCATCCACCCAGTTCGCGTATTTGGCGATAGAGCACCATGAAAAAATATCTTGTACTCCTGGCTGCGGCCCTTCTTCAGGCGGGCGCCTGGGCTGCCACTTATACCTACACGGGCCCTGCCTACAACGCTTCAGAACTGCACAATTTCACGGCTTGCCCCCCAGGTACGGGCAATTGCGGGGCCTACACCACGGCAATGGCGGAGACTGGCTCGTTCACCACGGCCGTCCCTGTGGCCGCCAATCTCAATAGTGAAGACATCACGTCGCAAGTCACTTCGTTTTCCTTCTCTGACGGGCTGACTGTTTACGCCAGCGGTGACCCCCAGGTCACGCTCATGAGCGTGGTGGCTACCACCACAGGCGGCGTGCTTCAGTTCTCTGTGACGCTGCTGCGCTGGCAAACGTCTGCCCCCCATGCGAGTGGAGACCATCTCGACCGGATTTCGCTGAGCCAAGGCGGTCAGCACAACGCTGTGTGCAGTGATGTTGGGCTGAATCCGCAAGGGGATCAGTGCTATGCCTCTAGTGCGGGCGACGTGTTTTCCAGTTGGCGGAATGACGCTTTGGTGAACGGCATTTGGGTAGCCTCCGGCCTTCCGCCCGTGGCCTCCACCGCAGTTCCCACGCTGGGCGAATGGGGCCTGTTGCTGCTGGCCTCTCTGATGGTCGGGGCGGGCTGGATGGCGGTGGGCCGGCGCCGTATGTGAGTGCGAATTCTGCCCAGCGGCCTGCAGGCATTCACCATCAAGTCTGCTATCCAAAAAATAGCTGTTTGCGCTTGCCAGATAAGCGCTAGAAGTAGTTTTTTCATCAAACCACCCTCACTTCCACTTCGCGCACCTGGCGACCCATCCCCGTGAAAAAGTACCTTGTATTTCTGGCCGCAGCCCTGGTGCAGGCGGGCGCCTGGTCGGCCACTTACACCTACGCGGGTGTTCCGTACACAGCCGCAGCCATCACCAACTACAGCAGCTGCACGGCTGGAGCCTGTGGCAACTTCACGGCGGCGATGGCGCAATCGGGGTCGTTCACCACCGCGGCCCCGTTACCCGCTAATTTGAACAACGCCGACATCGCTTCGCTGATCACCAGCTTTTCATTCAGCGATGGGTTGATCCAGTACAACAGCGCTGACCCCGACACCACCTTGGTCGGCGCCCAGGCATCCACCAATGCCAGCGGGGATGTGTTGGCGATAGAGCTCAGCTTTCAACATTGGGCAGACAACAGCCCCCATGTGCTGGGCAGCCGCATGGGCGTGATGATCCTGCGCCTTTTGGCGCGCAAGAATAGCCAGTGCCAAGGCGTCGTATTCCAGTCGCCCAGTGGTCGAGACGTGTGCCAACACGTGGATTTCGATGCGGCCAGCAGCCGGGTCACTCTTTCAGCGCCTGGCACCCCTGGGGCGTGGACTGTCACGGGCCTTGGCCCCGTGGCCGCCAAGGCCGTTCCCGCGCTGGGTGATTGGGCGGTGCTGTGCCTGGCGTGTGCACTGGCTGGCATGGGTTGGTGGACCACCCAGCGCCGCCGGTTTATCCACCGTTCGGGCTGAGCCTGGAGAAGCCACGGCCTGTTTCGGTGAGTGGGGTTCCCACTGGAGCCGTTCACTGAGCGCAGTCGAAGCGCCGCGCAAGGCGTCGACAAGCCTGTCCTGAGCCTGTCGAAGGGCTCAGCCAGAACGGCTGCTTCAAGTTCAAAGGTGTCGACTGAATAACGCACTGTCACGCGTTTGGCTGATGGCACGGCGCTCCGCAGCCTGCGTTTGCTCGCTTGCCTGCCCGGGATGCTTGCCGCAGGGAGTAGTTCTTTCGGATGATGTGCCCCGCAGCGCGGCCTAGTCCTTCTGCCGCGCCCCGGCTGGTCGAGTGAAGGATGTGCAAAGGTCGCCACAAACGCGACCATTCCTCTCATGCAAAAAGAGAGGAATCGCGCAATGGCCAACGCAACCCTGCCCCCGGGCGACAGCCCGCAGCGCACTCGCCAGGCTTGGTCGGTGCTGATCGTCAGCACCTTCGCCTTCACGGTCTGCTTCATGGTGTGGATGATGTTTGGCGTCATCGGCATCCCCATCAAGAAGATGCTGAACCTGAACTCCACGCAGTTCGGGCTGCTGATGTCCATGCCCGTGCTCACGGGCTCGTTGGTGCGGGTGCCCCTGGGTATCTGGACCGACAAGTTCGGTGGCCGCATCGTGATGGCGGCCGTCATGGCTACCACCGTGCCTGCCATCTGGCTCATGAGCTATGCCACGGAGTACTGGCACTTCCTGACGATCGGCCTGTTCGTGGGCTTGGCGGGGGGCTCGTTCTCAGTGGGCACGCCCTATGTGGCGCGCTGGTTCCCCAAGCATCGCCAGGGCACGGCCATGGGTGTGTATGGCGCGGGCAACTCGGGTGCAGCCGTGAACAAGTTCGTGGCGCCGGTGCTGCTGGTGGCCTTCGGCTGGACCATGGTGCCGCAGGTGTATGCGGCCATCATGCTCGGCACGCTGGTGCTGTTCTGGTTGTTCAGCTACAGCGACCCGGCCCACCTAGTGCCCAGCAACGTTAAGTTCACCGACCAGCTCAAGGCGCTCAAGGACCCCAAGGTCCTCAAGTACTGCCAGTACTACAGCATCGTGTTTGGCGGCTATGTGGCGCTGTCGCTGTGGATGGTGCAGTACTACGTGGGCGAGTTTGGCCTCGACATCCGCGTGGCGGCACTGCTGGCCGCGTGCTTCTCGCTGCCCGGCGGTGTGCTGCGCGCCATTGGAGGCATGCTGTCCGACAAGTACGGCGCCCACAGCGTGACCTGGTGGGTGATGTGGGTGAGCTGGATCTGCCTGTTCCTGCTGAGCTACCCCCAGACCGATTTCACCATCGTCACCGTCAACGGCCCCAAGACCTTCCACATCGGCCTGAACGTGTACCTGTTCACCGGTCTCATGTTTCTGCTGGGCATTTGCTGGGCCTTCGGCAAGGCCAGTGTCTTCAAGTACATCAGCGACGACTACCCCCACAACATCGGCGCCATCAGCGGCATCGTGGGTCTGGCTGGTGGCCTGGGCGGGTTCGTGCTGCCGATCCTGTTCGGTGCGCTGATGGACCTTACCGGCATCCGCTCCAGCGCTTTCATGCTGATGTACGGCGTGGTGTGGGTCTCGCTCATCTGGATGTACTTCACCGAAGTGCGCAACACCCGTCTCATGGGTTCGCAGGGCGCTGTTGCGCAACCTGCCACCCGTTGATCTTTCAAGGAAAACTCACCATGTCTGCCACTACCACCAGCGGGCGCCAGGGGCGTCTGCTCACCCTCTGGGCCCCGGAGGACAAATCGTTCTGGGAGCGCGAAGGCGAAGCCATCGCCAAGCTCAACCTGTGGATCTCGGTGCCCGCGCTGTTCCTGGCCTTTGCCATCTGGCAGGTCTGGAGCGTAGTCGCCGTGAGCCTGCCGGGCCTGGGCTTCAAGTATTCGACCAACCAGCTGTTCTGGCTGGCGGCGGCACCCGCGCTCTCGGGCGCCACGCTGCGCATCTTCTACTCGTTCATGGTGCCGCTGGTCGGTGGCCGCCGCTGGACGGCGATCTCCACCGCCTCGCTGCTGATCCCGGCCATCGGCATCGGCTTTGCGGTGCAGGACAACACCACGGCCTACCCCACCATGCTCATCCTCGCGCTGCTGTGTGGCCTGGGCGGCGGCAACTTCAGCTCCAGCATGGCCAACATCAGCTTCTTCTTTCCGAAGGAGCGCAAGGGCTCCGCGCTGGGTGTGAATGCGGGCCTCGGTAACCTGGGCGTGTCGGTGGTGCAGTTCCTCAGCCCTCTGGTCGTTACGGCCGGTATCTTTGGGGTCTTTGGTGGCGATGCACAGACCATTGTGAAGAACGGCCAGACCGCGCAGGTGTGGACGCAGAACGCCGCCTTCATCTGGGTGCCATGGATTGCGCTGACGGCGCTGGCCGCCTGGTTCGGCATGAACGACATTGCCGATGCGCGTGCCTCGTTCGCTGCGCAGGCCGCCATCTTCAAGCGCAAGCACAACTGGCTGATGTGTGTGCTGTACCTCGGCACCTTCGGGTCGTTCATCGGCTATGCCGCAGGCTTTCCGCTGCTCATCAAGAGCCAGTTTCCTAACATCAACCCCCTGGCCTACGCATGGCTGGGGCCGCTGGTGGGCGCGGTGGTCCGGCCGTTTGGCGGGTGGCTGGCCGACAAGCTCGGCGGCGCGCGCGTCACGCTGTGGAACTTCATCGTCATGGCGACTGCCGTGGTGGGCGTCACGGTGTTCCTGCCATCCGCAGGCAATGAAGGTCAGTTTGCAGGCTTCTTCGTGTGCTTCCTGGTGCTGTTCCTCACCACCGGTATCGGCAATGGCTCCACCTTCCGGATGATCCCCGTGATCTTCCTGACCGAAGCCATGCGCGGTGTGGACCCCCGCAACACTGCGGCCGTGGCCCAGGCCAACAAGGAAGGCAACACCCTGGGCGCCGCCACGCTGGGCTTCACGGCCGCCATGGCGGCCTACGGCGGGTTCTTCATTCCCAAGAGCTATGGCAGCTCCATCGCGCTGACCGGCAGTCCCCACGCAGCGCTGTGGACGTTCTTCGCCTTCTACCTCGTTTGCATCGTGATCACCTGGTGGCACTACGCGCGCAAGAACGCCGCCATGCCTTGCTGATGACCCCTGAACAGAACAGAACAAGGAGCCCCCGATGAGCCATTTCCTCGACCGCCTTTCGTACTTCTCGCAGCCCCGCGAGACCTTTGCCCAGGGCCATGGCGAAACCAATGGTGAAGACCGCACCTGGGAAGACGCCTACCGTGACCGCTGGGCACACGACAAGATCGTGCGCAGCACCCACGGCGTGAACTGCACGGGCTCCTGCTCGTGGAAGATCTACGTCAAGGGCGGCATCGTGACCTGGGAAACCCAGCAGACCGACTACCCCCGCACCCGGCCCGACCTGCCCAATCACGAACCCCGTGGCTGCGCACGCGGCGCCAGCTACAGCTGGTACCTGTACAGCGCCAACCGCGTGAAGTACCCCATGGTGCGCGGCCGCCTGCTCAAGCACTGGCGCGCCGCCATCGCCCTGGCCAAGAGCCCGGTGGACGCCTGGGCCAGCATCGTCGAGAACGATGCCTCCAAGCGCGAATGGCAAAAGCAGCGCGGCCTGGGCGGCTTTGTGCGCAGCACCTGGGACGAAGTCAACCAGATGATCGCTGCGGCCAACGTGTACACCATCAAGAAGCACGGCCCGGACCGCATCATCGGCTTCTCGCCCATCCCGGCGATGTCGATGATTTCGTATGCGGCGGGTTCGCGTTACCTGAGCCTCATCGGCGGCGTGTGCATGAGTTTTTACGACTGGTACTGCGACCTGCCCCCCAGCAGCCCGCAGACCTGGGGCGAGCAGACCGACGTGCCCGAGTCGGCCGACTGGTACAACAGCTCGTACATCATTGCCTGGGGCTCCAACGTGCCCCAGACGCGCACGCCGGATGCGCACTTCTTGACCGAGGTGCGCTACAAGGGCACCAAGGTGGTGTCCATCACGCCCGACTACTCCGAAGTCGCCAAGCTGGGCGATCTGTGGATGCATCCCAAGCAGGGCACCGACGCTGCCGTGGCGATGGCCATGGGCCATGTGATCCTGAAGGAGTTCTACTTCAAGGACGGCGGCAAGGGCCGCTCGGCGTACTTTGATGACTACGCACGCCGCTACACCGACCTGCCGCTCCTGGTGGTGCTGAAGGAAAAGACGCTGCCCGATGGCCGCACGGTGATGGTGCCCGACCGCTATGTGCGCGCCAGCGACTTTCCGAACAAGCTCGACCAGTCCAACAACCCCGACTGGAAGACCGTGGGCTACGACGAACTGGGCCAGGTCACGCTGCCCAATGGCTCCATCGGCTTCCGCTGGGGGGCCGACGGACGTGCCGACCAGGGCCTGTGGAACCTGGAGGACAAGGAAGCGCGCACCGGCAACACTGTCAAGCTCAAGCTTTCGGTGATCGAGGACGGCGCGCAGGCCCATGAAGTGGCTGATGTGGCCTTCCCGTACTTCGGCGGCGTGGCAACGCCCAACTTCACGGCCAACGAACAAGGCGGCGACGTGATGGTGCGCCGCGTGCCGGTGTCCCACCTGGAGCTGGCCGGGCACGAAGCCCAGGGCCGGGTGATGGTAGCCACCGTGTTCGACCTGCTGGCTGGCAACTACGGAATTGACCGGGGTCTGCCCGGCGAAGAGCAGGGCGTCACCTACGACAGCGACCGCCCCTACACGCCCGCCTGGCAAGAAAAGATCACCGGTGTGCCGCGCGATCAGATCATCACCGTGGCGCGCCAGTTTGCCGACAACGCCGACAAGACGCATGGCAAGTCCATGGTGATCATCGGCGCGGCCATGAACCACTGGTACCACAGTGACATGAACTACCGGGGCATCATCAACATGCTGATGCTGTGCGGCTGTATTGGCCAAAGCGGTGGCGGCTGGGCGCACTATGTGGGCCAGGAAAAACTGCGCCCACAGACGGGCTGGACGGCGCTGGCCTTTGCGCTGGACTGGATCCGCCCACCGCGCCAGATGAACAGCACGAGTTTCTTCTACGCCCACACCGACCAGTGGCGCTACGAGAAGCTGGGCATGGAGGAAATCCTCTCGCCCCTGGCTGACAAGAAGGCCTACCACGGCGCGCAGATCGACTACAACGTGCGCGCCGAGCGCATGGGCTGGCTGCCATCAGCGCCCCAGCTCAAGACCAACCCCATGCAGGTGGCCAAGGATGCCGCTGCAGCGGGTATGGACGCGAAGGATTACGTCGTCAAGTCTCTGAAGGACAGCACGCTCACGATGAGCTGCGAGGATCCGGACCATCCGTCCAACTGGCCGCGCAACATGTTCGTGTGGCGCTCCAACATCCTGGGCTCGTCGGGCAAGGGGCATGAATACTTCCTCAAGCACCTGCTGGGCACCACCCACGGCGTGCAGGGCAAGGACCTGGGTAAAGACGAAGCTAAGCCCGAGGAAGTGCAGTGGCACACCAACGCGCCCGAAGGCAAGCTGGACCTGCTGGTCACGCTCGACTTCCGCATGAGCACGACCTGCCTGTATTCGGACATCGTGCTGCCCACGGCCACCTGGTATGAAAAGAACGACCTCAACACCAGCGACATGCACCCCTTCATCCACCCCCTGTCCACGGCGGTGGACCCTGCCTGGCAGGCCAAGAGCGACTGGGAGATCTACAAGGGTTTCGCCAAGGCCGTGAGCGAGGTCAGCGTGGGCCATCTGGGTGTGGAGAAGGACGTGGTGCTCACGCCCATCATGCACGACACGGCGGGTGAAATGGCCCAGCCCTACGGCGTGCGCGACTGGAAGCGGGGCGAGTGCGAACTGATCCCCGGCAAGACGGCGCCGCAGGTCACCGTGGTCGAGCGCGACTACCCCAACCTCTACAAGCGCTTCACCGCCCTGGGCCCCTTGATGGACAAGGCAGGCAACGGCGGCAAGGGCATCGGCTGGAACACGCAGACCGAAGTCGGCCAATTGGGCGACCTGAACGGCCGTGTGAAGGAAGAGGGCGTGACGCAAGGCATGCCCCGCATCGTGACCGACATCGACGCCACCGAAGTGGTGATGATGCTGGCACCCGAAACCAACGGCCATGTGGCCTGCAAGGCCTGGGAAGCCCTGGGCAAGCAGACGGGCCGCGACCACGTGCACCTGGCGCTGCACCGCGAAGACGAGAAGATCCGCTTCCGCGATATCCAGGCGCAGCCGCGCAAGATCATCAGCTCGCCCACCTGGTCGGGCCTGGAAAGCGAGAAGGTCAGCTACAACGCGGGCTACACCAACGTGCACGAGTACATCCCATGGCGCACGCTCACGGGCCGCCAGCAGTTCTACCAGGACCACCCGTGGATGCGTGACTTCGGCGAAGGCTTTGTGAGCTACCGCCCACCGGTACACCTCAAGACGCTGGAAGAAGTCGAGGGCAAGAAGCCCAACGGCAACCGCGAGATCGCGTTGAACTTCATCACCCCGCACCAGAAGTGGGGCATCCACAGCACGTACAGCGACAACCTGATGATGCTCACGCTCAACCGGGGTGGCTCCGTGGTGTGGCTGAGCGAAGACGACGCCAAGGTTGCGGGCATCGTGGACAACGACTGGGTTGAACTTTTCAACGCCAACGGCGCCATTGCGGCCCGCGCGGTGGTGAGCCAGCGCGTGAACCCCGGCATGGTGATGATGTACCACTCGCAAGAGAAGATCATCAACACCCCTGGCTCCGAGATCACCGGCACCCGTGGCGGTATCCACAACTCGGTCACGCGCATCGTGCTCAAGCCCACCCACATGATTGGCGGCTACGCACAGTACAGCTACGGCTTCAACTACTACGGAACCATCGGCACCAACCGCGACGAGTTCGTGCTGGTGCGCAAGATGGACCGCGTGGACTGGCTCGACGATGAGCCTGTGTCCAGCACCGCAGCCCACGCCTGAAGCCAAGGAGAAACACGATGAAAATTCGCGCACAAATCGGCATGGTGCTGAACCTGGACAAGTGCATTGGTTGCCACACCTGTTCCGTCACCTGCAAGAACGTCTGGACCAGCCGCCCCGGGGTGGAATACGCCTGGTTCAACAACGTCGAAACCAAACCCGGCATCGGCTACCCCAAGGAATGGGAAAACCAGGACAAGTGGAATGGCGGCTGGGTGCGCAGCCCCGACGGCTCCATCGCGCCCCGCCAGGGCGGCAAGTGGAAGCTGCTCATGCGCATCTTCGCCAACCCCAACCTGCCGCAGATCGACGACTACTACGAGCCCTTCACGTTCGACTACGACCACCTGCAGTCCGCGCCTGAAACCAAGGCCGCACCCACGGCCCGCCCGCGCAGCCTGATCACCGGCAAGCGCATGGAGAAGATCGAGTGGGGCCCGAACTGGGAAGAAATCCTGGGCGGTGAGTTCAGCAAGCGCAGCAAGGACAAGAACTTCGACGATGTGCAAAAGGACATCTACGGCCAGTTCGAAAACACCTTCATGATGTACCTGCCGCGCCTGTGCGAGCACTGCCTGAACCCGGCGTGTGTGGCATCGTGCCCCAGCGGCTCGATCTACAAGCGCGAGGAAGACGGCATCGTGCTGATCGACCAGGACAAGTGCCGTGGCTGGCGCATGTGCGTCTCAGGCTGCCCCTACAAGAAGATCTACTACAACTGGCAGTCGGGCAAGGCCGAGAAGTGCATCTTCTGCTACCCCCGCATCGAGGCGGGCCAGCCCACGGTGTGCTCGGAAACCTGCGTGGGCCGCATCCGCTACCTGGGTGTGCTGCTGTATGACGCAGACCGCATCCAGGAAGCCGCCAGCGTGGAGCGCGACCGCGACCTGTACCAGGCCCAGCTCGACATCTTCCTGAACCCGAACGACCCCGATGTCATCAAGCAGGCCCGCATCGACGGCATCCCGGACAGCTGGATGGACGCCGCCCGCAACAGCCCCGTCTACAAGATGGCGGTGGACTGGAAGGTGGCCCTGCCGCTGCACCCCGAGTACCGCACGCTGCCCATGGTCTGGTATGTACCGCCCCTGTCGCCCATCACGGCTGCCGCCAATGCGGGCCATGTGGGCGTGAATGGCGAGATCCCCGACGTGTCGCAGCTGCGCATCCCCGTGCAGTACCTGGCCAACCTGCTCACCGCCGGTGATACAGGCCCTGTGGTGCGGGCGCTGGAGCGCATGCTGGCCATGCGCACCTACCAGCGCGACAAGCATGTGGAGCAGCGCCAGAACCTGTCGGTGCTCAAGCAGGCGGGCCTGTCGATGGCGGAGGTGGAGGAGATGTACCACGTGATGGCGATTGCCAACTACGAGGACCGCTTCGTCATCCCATCTGCCCACCGCGAATACGCCGAAAACGCGTTCGACATCCGGGGCGGCTGCGGCTTCTCGTTTGGCAACGGTTGCTCCGACGGCGCCACCGAGACCAGTATGTTCGGTGGCAAGAAGCCGCGGACCATCCCCATCAAAGCGACTGTTTGAGCGACACGGAAGGAATCACCATGTTCAAGAAGAACCCGACCTCCGTGCGCCTGACCCTGCGCGCCCTGGGCTACCTGCTGAGCTACCCCGATGCGCAGCTGCGCAGCGTGATGCCGCAGCTCATCGACGCTCTGCAGGCCGAGCAAGCCCTGACGGCCGAGCGCATGGAGGAGTTGAAGGTGGTGTGCGAGCACCTGGCTGCACTCGACCCGCTGGAAGCCGAAGCCCGCTACGTGGACAACTTTGATCGAGGCCGCCAGACCTCGCTGCACCTGTTCGAGCATGTGCACGGCGATTCGCGTGACCGGGGCCCGGCGCTCATCGACCTGTTGCAGACCTACGAGAAGGCAGGCCTGCAGTTCCAGGCAGAGGAGCTGCCCGACCACCTGCCGGTGGTGCTGGAGTTCGCCTCTACCCAGCCGCCCGAAGTGGCCAGGGAGTTTCTGGGCGAAATGGCCCACATCCTCAATGCGCTGTTCAGCGCCCTCGTGGCGCGCAACAGCCCCTACGCCAGTGTGATTGCCGCCGTGCTCGAAGTCTCGGGCCAGCGTGTGCAGTCGGTGGCGCTCACGCCCGAGCCGCCCATGGACGAGGTCTGGGCCGAGCCCGAAGCGTTTGGCGGTTGCAGCACCCAGGGCCAGTCCAAGCCCGACCAGCCGCAGCCCCTGCATTTTGTTCGTACCCCCCGCGCCGAGCGGGCACCCGAAGGAGTCTCAGCATGACCACCTGGCTTGACACCCTGCTGTTTGGCATCTATCCCTACATTTGCCTGGCCGTGTTCTTCATCGGCAGCTGGACGCGGTTTGACCGTGACCAGTACACCTGGAAGAGTGACTCGTCGCAGCTGCTGCGCACCGGCAGTCTGCGCTGGGGCAGCAACCTGTTCCACATCGGCGTGCTGTTCCTGTTCTTCGGCCACACGGTGGGCATGCTCACGCCGCACTTTCTGTATGAGCATTTCATGAGTGCAGGCGCCAAGCAGCTCATGGCCATGGTCTCCGGCGGGATCGCGGGCACGCTGGGCTTCATCGGCCTGTCCATCCTGCTGCACCGCCGCCTGTCGGACCCTCGCATCCGTGCCACGTCCAAGACCAGCGACATCCTGATTCTGGTGCTGCTGTGGCTGCAACTGGCACTGGGCCTGGCCACCATTCCGCTGTCGGCGCAGCATCTGGATGGCTCCATGATGATGAAGCTGGCCGAGTGGGGGCAACGGGTGGTGACCTTCCGCAGCGGCGGGGTGGAGCTGCTGGCCGAGGCGGGCTGGATTTTCAAGGCCCACATGTTCCTGGGCATGAGCATCTTCCTGGTCTTCCCCTTCACCCGTCTGGTGCATGTGTGGAGTGGATTTGGCACGCTGGCCTATGTGCTGCGCCCCTACCAGGTGGTGCGTGCGCGCCGCTTGAACCTGCCCCCAGGCCACATGCAGTCGCAAGACCGCCGCGCCTGAAATCCACCGACTATCAAGGAGCACACCATGAGCGGATGTGGAACCGGGAGCTGCGGATGCGGCTCCACTGACAGCGGCGTGGCGGCAGCACCTGCCAGCACGCTGACCCCGACGCAGGCTGCGGCCTACGAGGCCCTGGTGGCAACGATGGACGATGTGCCCCTGCAAGCCACCCTGGCACCACAAGCTGGCGCCATGGGGGGCGGTGGCTCGGTGGCGGCCGAGGTGGCACGTGTCAATGGCGTGGCCCTCAATGCCCCGCACGAGTCGCTGGACGAAGAGGCCCTGCGCCAGCGTGCGTGTACCGAGCTGCTGCGCCAGGCGGCGCAACAGGCGGGCCTTCTGCCCGCGAGCGATGTGCCGGGTGTTGAGGGGGCTATCAGCGTCCAGGCCTCCAATGCCATTGAGCAGTTGCTGGAGCGTGAGCTGGACCTCCCTGACCCTTCAGAAGAAGCCTGCCGCCGTTACCACGACGCCCACCCTGCGGCACACGCCCAGGGAGAGCGTGCCCAGCTGCGCCATGTGCTCTTTGCCGTGACGCCGGGGATAGATGTGAAGCAGTTGCGCCTGCGGGCCGAGGCCTTGCTGATTGAGCTGCGCTGCGCGGACGATGGCGGTGCCCAATTTGCCAAGGCAGCAGCCCAGTGGTCCAACTGCCCCAGTGGCCAGCAGGGCGGCGACCTGGGCTGGCTCACCCGCGCCGATTGCGCCCCCGAGTTCGCCCGCGAGGTGTTTGGCGGCGCCGAGATCGGCGTGCTGGCGCGCCTGGTGCACAGCCGCTTTGGCCTGCATGTGGTGGAGGTGGTGGCCCGTGACCCCGGGCAGCAGCCCTCGTTTGAGGAAGTGCGCCAGGCCATTGCGCTCACCCTGCGCCAGCAGGCCTGGGTGAATGCGTTGCGCCAATATTTGCAGCTGCTGGCGGGCGCCGCCGTGGTCGAAGGGGTGGCGCTGGACGCGGCCGACACTCCGCTCGTACAGTAGTTGCTCCACACACCACCGTTATCTGATTGCCTGCCCATGCCCGACGAGTTGCTGGACCGCTTGCGCCGCTTCCATGACGACGCTTTCCCCCAGTATCGCCAGCAGTTCCAGGCGCTGGTGGACGAAGGGCAGCATCCCACCACCTTGTTCATCGGGTGTTCCGACTCCCGCCTGGTGCCCTATCTGCTGACTGGTGCGGGGCCGGGCGAGCTGTTTCTGGTGCGCAATGTGGGGGCGTTCATCCCGCCGTACGACGGGTCGCATGGCCACCATGGCACCACGGCGGCCATCGAGTTCGCGGTGCTCAACCTGCAGGTGCGCCGCATCGTGGTGTGCGGCCACAGTCACTGTGGGGCCATCAAGGCGATGTATGGTGAGGTGTCGCCCGAGGCCCCCAACCTCAACCGCTGGCTGGACCTGGGGCGCGAGGCACTGTTGCCCATGCAGCCGGGTCCCGAAGTATTGCGCCGCACCGAGCAGCGCGCGGTGGTGCTGCAGCTGGAGCGCCTCATGGAGTACCCCATGGTGCGCAGCCGGGTGCAGTCGGGCCAGATCAGCCTGCACGGTTGGCACTATGTGATCGAGGACGGCGAAGTGCATGTGTTCGATGTCCAGACCGGTGGATTTGTGCCCGCTTCGCAGTCGGACCACAGCGGCACCGGCCCCTACCAGCCCTACGTGGAGCATGATGGGCAGGTGCTGGTGGACGAGTGAGCGGCTACCGACTTGCCATGGCGCTGCATTCGGAGTGGAATGAGCGCTCCTTGACGGAACGCAACCCCGTTTCAGCCTGAAACCCAAATCATCGGCCCCCATGAAACGCGAACCCCAGCCCCCACTCAACCCCACCTCGTCCCTGCAGCCCATCAGCCTGGATGTGTTGCGGGAGAAATACCTCAAACCCGGCGAAACCACGGCCGACGAGCTGTACCAGCGCGTGGCACGGGCCCTGGCCTCGGTCGAAAAACCCGAGCTGCGCGAAAAGTACGAGGCCCTGTTCCTCGCCAACCTGAAGGCGGGCGCCATCGGCGCAGGCCGCATCATGAGCGCAGCGGGCACCGACATCCAGGCCACCCTCATCAACTGCTTTGTGCAGCCCGTGGGTGACTGCATCCAGGGCGTGGATGACGAAGGCTTTCCGGGCATCTACGAAGCGCTGCGCGAGGCGGCCGAGACCATGCGCCGTGGCGGGGGCGTGGGCTACGATTTCTCCCGCATCCGTCCCAAGGGCGCACAGGTGAAGGCCACCGCCTCCATGGCATCGGGGCCGTGCAGCTACATGAACGTGTTCGACCAGTCCTGCTCCACCGTGGAGAGCGCTGGCGCACGCCGGGGTGCGCAGATGGGCGTGCTGCGCATCGACCACCCCGATGTGCACGAGTTCATCACCGCCAAGCGCACGCCAGGCCGCTGGAACAATTTCAATGTGTCGGTGGGTGTGTCGGACGAGTTCATCCAGGCCGTGCAGAACAACGCACCGTGGGAGCTGGTGCACAAGGCCCGCCCCGGCACCGCCCTGCTGGCCCAGGGCGCTCGCCAGCGCGCCGATGGCCTGTGGGTCTACGTCACCGTGGCCGCGCGCGAGCTGTGGGACACGATCATGAAGTCGGCCTACGACTTTGCCGAGCCTGGCATCCTGTTCCTGGGGCGCATCAACGAAGACAACAACCTGCATTACTGCGAAGACATTGCGGCGACCAACCCCTGCGGAGAGCAGCCGCTGCCGTCCTATGGCTGCTGTGACCTGGGCCCCATCATCCTCACCCGCTTTGTGCGGCACCCCTTTGGTTTTGGCGGTGTGGCCGCGTTTGACTTTGACGCATTCACCCAAGCCGTGGCACTGCAGGTGCGCGCACTCGACAATGTGCTCGATGTGACCTACTGGCCGCTGCCGCAGCAGCGCGACGAGGCCATGGCCAAGCGCCGTATTGGCGTGGGCTTTACCGGCATGGGCAACACGCTGGCCATGTTGTGCCTGCGCTACGACTTGCCCGAGGGCCGCACCATGGCCGCGCGCATTGCCGAGTGCATGCGCGACGCAGCGTATGCCGCATCGGTGGATCTGGCGCGCGAGAAAGGTGCGTTTCCAAAGTTCGATGCGCGGGGCTACCTGGCGGAAGGCACGTTTGCGAGCCGGCTGCCCGAATCGCTCAAGACCGCGATCCACCAGCACGGCATCCGCAACAGCCACCTGTTGTCCATCGCGCCCACCGGCACCGTGAGCCTGGCCTTCGCCGACAATGCCTCCAATGGCATCGAGCCGCCGTTCTCGTGGATGTACAAGCGCAAGAAGCGCGAGTCCGACGGCAGCACCACCGAATACGCTGTGGAAGACCATGCCTGGCGCCTGTACCGCGAGCTGGGCGGGGATGTGGAGGCGTTGCCGGACTACTTCGTCTCGGCCCTGGCCATGCCGGCCGAAGGCCACATCGCCATGATGGAAGCCGTGCAGCCTTTTGTGGACACGGCCATCTCCAAGACCGTCAACATTCCCGCGGACTACCCCTACGAAGGGTTCAAGGACCTGTACCTGCAGGCCTGGCGCGCCAAGCTCAAGGGCCTGGCCACCTACCGGCCCAACAGCATTCTGGGTTCGGTGCTCGAAACCCATGCGGAACCTGCGCCTGCACCCGCTGCGGCGCCTGTGGTGCCACCCGCACCCCCGGTGGACCCCATGCGCACCGTGATCGAAAGCCGTCCGCAAGGGGGCCTTTCAGCGGTGGCTGAGAAGCTTGAATACTGGACGCAGGAAGGCCACAAGACCCTGTACCTCATCGTGTCCTTCCTGCCCGTGCCCACGGGCGTGGGCAACGGTACGGTGGACCGCGCCATCGAGTTCTTCATGCCGGTGGGCCAGAGCGGCGAGTCGCAGCAGTGGATCACGTCCAGCATGCGCATGCTGTCGCTCGCAGCGCGCGGCGGTTTTCTGGAGCGGGCGCTGTCCGACATGCGCAAGGTCGCCTGGGACCGTGGCCCGGTGCGCCTGGGCACCCACCGCAAGGACGACGGCACGCTGGTGCCCATGTGGCACGACTCCGAAGTGGCGGCCATGGCCTATGCCATCCAGAACATCCTGGCGCGCCGCGTGGCCGACCCGGTGCAGCAGCAACTGCCGCTGGACGAGCCCGCCCCGCTGCCCGTGGCCGTGCCCCAGGCCATGGCGGGCAAGAAGTGCAGCGAATGTGGCGCCCATGCGGTCATCCGCAAGGACGGCTGCGACTACTGCACGCAGTGTGGGCACCTGGGGAGCTGTGGATGAATGGTCGGGCTCGGCATCGGCCTTCCCGGCACACACGGTAAGCATTGGAAGGATTCCCCATGTCTGTCATTCCCTGGCCGTTGAACCCTTCGTCTCGCGCGCAGCCTGCTGCGGCGCGGGCCAGTGCGCCTGACGATGTGGCCGGGCTGGCGGCGGCGTTGATCCAGTCACGCCAGACCATCCTGCCCAAGCGCCTGGGCGGGCCCGGCCCCAATGCGGCCGAGCTGGCGCAGATCCTCCAGGCCGCAGCCCACGCGCCAGACCATGGCCAGCTGCTGCCCTGGCGCTTCATCCTGGTGCCGCAGGCCGCGCGTCCGTCGCTGGCCGATGTGTTTGCGCAGGCCCTGCTGGAGCGCGACTCTGCCGCCACCCCCGAGCAGGCCGAGCAGGCACGCGAGAAGGCGTACCGCTCCCCGGTGTTGCTTTTGGCGGTGGTAGATGCCGAGCGAGGCGACGCCGAGATTGATCTGGCCGAGCGCACCGTCTCTGCCGGCTGTGCCGTGCAGAACATGCTACTGATGGCCACCGCGCAGGGCTACGGTTCGGCACTGACCAGCGGCAAGGCGCTGAAGGCGCCGAGCCTGCGGGCCTTGTTTCAACTGGCGGCCTCCGAGCAGGCCTTGTGTTTCATCAGCATCGGCACCGTGTTGTCGCGCAAGGCGGTGCGCGCACGCCCTGCGGCAGGCGCCTATGTGAGCACACTGGATGCCAAGCGGGGCGTGGTGCCTGGATTTTGAAGCGCGCTGGTGGCCCCCACCTTTCATTGATTGCGAGACCTTTTCATGGATATTTCCAGTTTTGACGACCTGCTGCAGGCTGCGCGCATGCAACCCGAGCCGCAGCGCCTGCTGTTCGTCTTCGCGGCGGTGGAGCTGCCCGACGACGCCACCCCGGCGCAGCGCGCGCGCTTCGAGGCCGGGCAGGGCGGTGCCCTGGTGCCGCTGATGTGTGTGGACAAGACGCCGCAGGAACTGCCATCGTTCGACGCACTGGTGACCGAGGCCCGCCAGTTCACCGCCCCCGGCCACGACTGGGCCATCGTGTTTGCGGCGGCGATGTCCGGCACGCTGAACCAGGCGCCCAGCAGCGCCGATGCCGAGGCGCCCTTGCAGCGCATGGTGGATGCGATCAAGGGTGGGGCGCATGGGGCGTTCATTCCGTTTGACCGCCAGGGCCACCCTGTGCGGTTTGGCTGAGGCCTGCCATGGCACAGGCGTCCGTACCTGCGTCCGCATCCACATCTGTTGCTGCGCCAAAGCATCTGCCCGGCTTCAGCGCACCGGCCGTGGGCTTTGAGCAGCCTTTTGCCATGCTGGAGGCCTGCCACGAGCGCGTGCAACGCACGCTGGGTTTGCTGGGCCGCTTGCGTGAGCATGTGCGAAAGCAGGGCGTTGACAACGATGCCCGCCAGGCCGCGCGGGATGTACTGCGTTATTTCGACATCGCAGCACCGCTGCACCACCAGGACGAAGAACTGCATGTGTTCCCCCTGCTGCTCGCCCAGGCCACGCCCGAGGTCCGGGCGCTGGTCACGCGCCTGCTGCACGACCACGTGGCCATGACCACCGACTGGGCAGCGGCCCGGGCCGGGCTGCAAGGGTTGCTGGATGAAAGCGCCACCGGCTTCACGCCCCAGGACGAGGCCGCGCTGGACCGTTTTGCCATGCGGTATGACGCCCACATCGCCGCCGAAGAAGGCGTGGCCTATCCTGCTGCTGCCGCTTTGCTGCCGCCCGCGTCCCTTGCGGCGATGGGGCAGGAGATGGCTGCGCGGCGGGGTGCGATCTGATTGCTATTAAAAATATAGCTGAAAGCGCATATTCGACTAGCGCAAGAGGCCGCTAGGGCTGAAATTTGGCGCCAGCTGCCCCCAGGGACTGCTTGGCGCACGGTGCCACGCGGCCGTTGCCCGGTGGCGATGCCAGCCGTTCCGTCTGGGCAGCGCCTTGGCGGCTGCAGGGCCAGCGGCTCGCGCGATACTGCGGGGTTGCGCGACCCGCCGCGCCTGTTTGCTTGCCTGCCTGCCGTTTCCCGTATGCGCCCCCTCTTTATTGTTCGCACCCTGGCCACCCTGGCCTTGGCGTGTGCCGCTGCCGCTGCCTGTGTGGCCCTGCAGACCCCGCTGCCCTGGATGATCGGCCCACTGCTGGCTACTTCTGTCGTGTCGATGGCCGGCGGCCCCACCGAAAGCTGGGGCCCGCTGCGCAACGCCGGGCAATGGACCATTGGCGCCGCGCTGGGCCTGTATTTCACGCCCCAGGTGGTCGCGCTGATCGGCGGCCTGTGGTGGGCCATCGTGCTGGGCATTGCGTGGGCGCTGTTCTTGGGCTGGCTGTTTGGCGCCTGGCTCTACCGTGTGCACGCGCCCCGCATGCACGGTGTTCCTGCGCCGATGCTGCGCGCCACCAGCTACTTTGCCGGCGCGATTGGGGCAGCGTCCGAGATGACCTTGTTGTCCGAGCGCGAAAACGCACGCACCGACCTGGTGGCCGCCAGCCACAGCCTGCGGCTGCTGATCGTTACGGTGACCATTCCGTTCGCGCTGCAGTTCAGCGGCCTGCACGGCCTCGATATCCTGCCGCCCACGCTGCGGGTGGTGAACTGGTCGGGGCTGGCGCTGATGGCGCTGCTGACCGGTGCGGGGGCGCTGCTGATGGACCGGCTGGGCCGCGCCAACCCCTGGTTCATGGGGGCGATGCTGGTGTCCATGGGCCTGACCATGGCGGGCCAGAGCCTGTCAGCAGTGCCCCAGGGCATGGTCAATGCAGCGCAGCTCGTGATCGGGGTGAGCCTGGGCGTGCGGTTTCGCGCGGAGTTCTTGCACACCGCGCCGCGTTGGCTGGCGTCGGTGGCGCTGGGCACGGTGGCGTTGATGGGCGTGTGCGCACTGTTTGCCGGTGCCCTGGCCTGGGCGACGGGGCTGCCCTGGGTCACCTTGCTGCTGGGCACTTCGCCCGGCGGCATCACCGAGATGGCCATCACGGCCAAGGTGCTGCAGCTGGGGGTGCCCGTGGTGACGGCGTTCCAGGTGTGCCGGCTGATTGCGGTGCTGATGCTGGTGGACCCGCTGTACCGAAAAATTTACCCGCCTCCCGGGACCTGATGCCTCGCAGCGGCCGATTGTGGTGGGTGGGGCCACGGCCTCCCGCACAATCAGGGTCCATGGCGATGCGTTCGCCCATACAACCATCTTGCGCGCGGCCCTGGACGGCTGCATATCCTGACCATGAGCATCAAGTACAACTTGGGCGGCCGCCCTCCACAGAGTCTTCAGACCCAGCAATCGGCATTGTTCGAACAGGCTCTGCGCTTGCACCAGCAGGGGCAGTTGGCACAAGCCAATCAAATTTACAACGCTATCCTGCAGGCCAATTCGCGCCATTTTGGCGCCTTGCACATGCTCGGCGTTCTGGCGTACCAGACGGGGCACCACCAGGCTGCATGTGACTTGATGGCGCAAGCGATTGCACAGCAGCCAAAGGACCCCGCGCCCCATGTCAATCGCGGGCTTGCTTTGGGTGCATTGGGACTGCGCGAGGAGGCGCTGGCGCATTTTGATCGTGCCATTGCCCTGCGCGCTGATTTCGCCGAGGCCCATGTCAACCGCGGAAAGACACTGGTGGAGTTGGGGCGGGTTCCAGAGGCCCTCCAGAGTTACGATCTGGCCATCGCAACCCAACCCCGGATGGCAGCCGCCCACAACAACAAGGGAACCGCGCTTCGGACGCTGGAGCGGTTGGATGAGGCCTTGGAGTGCTACCAGCGGGCGTGTGCGCTGGATGGCAACTATGTTGATGCGCTGCTGAACATGGCAACGCTGCACGCGGCACTTGGCCAGGCAGATGAGGCGCTGGCTGGCTTCGACCAGTTGCTCGCGCTGCAACCTCAACACGCCCAAGCCCACAACGGCAAGGGCGCGATCCTGGCGCAGAAGGAGCAGTGGGCGTTGGCGGTACCGCACTTCCAGGCCGCCATTCAGTCGGACGAGAAGCTGGTGTCAGCACACAAGAATCTGGGGCAGGCATTGCATGCGCTGGCCCAGTATGCCCAGGCCGTGCCTGTATTGCGAAAGGCTGCAGAGCTGCAACCCGATGACCTGGACATCCTTGCCTTGCTGGCCGTCGCGCAGACCGATGCAGGGCAGTTTGCCGACGCGCTTGGCACATACGACTTGGCCATCTGGATGGCCCCGGACAGGCCTGGCTTGTACTTCAACCGCGCGGGTCTCCACGTACGATTTAACAGACATGCGCAGGCGCTGGCAGACTTCATGGCGGCGTCCGATATGCAGCCGGACAACCAGCATTTGTTCGGCTGGATTGCGAACAGCCGTGTTCACGCGTGCGACTGGAGCGGGCTGTCTGCCGATTTGAAGCGCTGCGAAGAAAGTATTCGTGCTGGGGAAAACAATGTGCCGCCTTTTGTGGCGTTGTCGTTGTTTGACGCCCCCGCATTGCAGATGCAGGCTGCTATCAATCGCGTAGCGGCAGACTTCCCGGAAAACCATTCTCTGGGCGCCATTTCTCAACGTGCGCCCTCTCAAAAAATCCGCGTGGGCTACTATTCCGCAGATTTTTACGGCCATGCGACTGCATTCCTCATGGCGGAGCTTTTTGAAAAGCACGACCGGCAGCGTTTTGAGTGGTTCGCGTTTTCCTACGGGCCGAATGTCCAGGACTCAATGCGAGAACGCCTGGCCGCCAGCTTCGATCACTTTATCGACGTGCGTGAGCACAGAGACATTGATGTTGCCCGCATGTCCAGAGAGTTGGGCATAGATATCGCCGTCGATCTGAAGGGCTTCACAACAGACCAGCGCTTTGGAATTTTTTCCCATCGCTGTGCTCCCGTGCAGGTCAGTTACCTGGGATATCCGGGAACGACAGGGGCGCCTTATATGGACTACGTCGTGGCCGACAGGGTGGTCATTCCGGAAAAGGAGAGAGAGTTCTTTACCGAGAAGGTGGTGTACCTGCCGCACAGCTACCAAGTCAATGACGCGAAGCGCAGAATCAGTGACAGGGTGTTCACGCGTGAGGAACTGGGGCTTCCAAGCAGTGGTTTCGTATTTTGTTGCTTCAACAACAATTACAAGATTCGTCCCCCGGTTTTCGACAGCTGGATGCGCATCCTGCAAGCGGTGCCGGGCAGTGTCTTGTGGCTCTTCGAAGGCAATGCCAGCGTCATGGACAACCTGCGCGCAGAGGCGCAGTCCAGGGGTATAGCCGGTGATCGCCTGGTGTTTGCCCCGCGCATGCCGTTGGACGATCACTTGGCGCGGCACCGCTTGGCCGACCTGTTCCTTGATACCTTGCCGTACAACGCCCACACCACTGCGAGTGACGCGCTCTGGGCAGGCCTGCCAGTCCTGACGCGGGCAGGCCAATCGTTCGCGGCGCGAGTGGCCGCCAGTCTGCTGCAGGCGGTAGGAATGCCGGAGTTGGTGACCCACACTGCAGAGGAATATGAAGCGCTCGCCATTGCGCTGGCGCAGGACCCTGTCCGGTTGCAGGCGCTGCGCGACAAACTGGATGCGGAAAAAAACCAAGCCCCGCTATTCAACGCAAAACAGTTTGCGAGTGACATTGAGGCGGCGTATCTGGCAATGCACGCGCGTTGTGTGCAAGGCCTGCGTCCCGATCACATCGAGATATGAGTGGCTGGTAGCCGCCCCCGAGCGACGGGGGCGGGACTCGAAGCTCCAGCTTTCAGTGCACCACCACCGGGTTCTGCGCCAGGCCCGCGTAGCGGTCCAGTGCGTCTTCCACTTCTTCCTGGGTGGGCGTGTCGCGCTGCCAGGCCAGGATCTGTTCCTGGAACATCTCGGCCCAGGAACCGTCCAGGTAGACCTCTTTGCCGGAGCGCTTGTCCACGATTTCAAAACCATGGCGCGCAAGCTGGGGAACGGCGGGGGCGGTGTCGTTGAGCACCTGGGCGCTCTTTTTCTCCACGGCATCGGGCAGCATATGGACCACCACGAAGGATTCTGAGTCGTAGAGCATGTGCATCGTGTTCCCCTTGTCGATATAGATGTCAGATGACAGCGGGTGCGCAGAGTTCAAGGGCCCCGGGCCAAGCCACGGCTTTTGTCCCCTGCTGCGTTGCAGTATTTCATGAAAAACGGAGCACGCCGGGTTCGCGGGGCTTTTTTGCCCGGATGGCGTATGGGCGCAACACTCCGTGCGGCGCGAGCCATCGGAGGCAGTGCTTTGAACAGGTTCTCAGGGTGGGCTGCTGGCGCGCAGCAGCAGGTCGGCGAAATCGCCGTTGGCCTGGGTGAGCTTGATGCGCACGGGCAGATAACCCAGCCCCGGCGCCACCCAGAGTTCGGCCTTCTGGTCGTAGTCCTTGCGGGGCAGGCGCAGCAGCTTGAGGGCAGGCGTGGGCCCGGCGGGCAGGTCCAGGGTTTCGGGGCCTTCCACGGTGAAGGTCCAGCGGTCGGCGCTGCGGGCGCTCACCGTGGTCAGCGTGATCTGGGTGCCGGGCACAAAGCGGCCTGGGTCTGCAGCCAGTAGGGCGCCCAGCTGGATGAACAGGCTCAGGCGGTCCTGCACGCCCGGCCCTGCCGCCGCGTCGGGCGTGTTGGCGCTGAAGGTGACACGGCCCTTGGCGTAGTCGAAATGGGCGGCCTGCTCGCTGCGGGATTTGTCAGAGAACTTTTCGGGCAGCAGCCCCTGCGCTGTGACCGTGCCCACGCTGCGCTGCGTGCGGGTACCCACCAGGAAGGCACTGATCTCCTGGCGCGCTTCGTAGCGATTGCCGTCGTGCTGCCACAGCAGTTCGGCCCGGGCGCTGTAGGCGAACTTTTTGGCCTGGCCGCTCACATCAAACGCGAGGCGCGTGGGGGCAGGCATGCGCACGGGCGGCGGTGGGGCGCTGGCACTGCGGCCGGTGCCTCCGGGCGGGCGGATGTCCACGCCCGTGCCGGGCTGGGCGTCTTCAGCCGGGGGCTCTGGGGGGGCGGCCGGTGCCGATGCCGCAGGCGCGGGCGCCGGGGCGGCGTCGTTGGCAGGCGTCTCAGGGGTTGCGCTGGCCACGGTGGTTGCGGCACCAGGGTCCGCAGGCGCGCCGGCTTCCGTGACAGGGGCGGCCGCCAGTGGCGCCTCGGGACGGTCTGGAGCGACAGGGGTTGGTGGGCGCTTGGGGGTGGGCGCCTTTTTACGGGCCGGGGGCTGCGGTGCGGCGACGGGCGCGGCGGTCACGCCGGAGGGCGCAACGGCTGGTGGGGGCGGTGCGGGCGCGATGCTGCGCGTGCTGAACACCTGGCTGGACGGCTGTGCAGGGCTGTCCCAGGCCAGGGGCACGCCGCTGAGCACCAGCCAGTGCAGGGCCAGCACCAGGGCCGTGATGAAAACCAGCGCGCGCCGTGGCATCTGCTCGCTGCTTGTGTGTGCGGGTACGGGGCCGTCAGGCGGTGCCTGCGCCCAGGTCGCTGGACAGCTGGGCTGCGGCCGCGCGCAGCGGCGCATCAATGGCGCCGCCCCATTCGGGGTCAAAGGTGGCGATGGATCCCAGCGTGGTGATGCCCAGCTCCAGGTGACCGTCGGCATCGAAAACCGGCGCGCAGAAGGCGACGATGCCCGGCAGCAGCGTGTCCACCACGCGCGCCGCGCCGCGCTCGCGCACCTTAGCGAGCAGTGCGTTCACTTCGGCCATGGTCGCGGGCAGGTCGGTGCGGCGCATCTTCACGGCGCGGGCCAGCTCCTCTTTGAGCAGCGGCGCCACCACCTCGGGCGACATGAAGGCCGCAAAACACCGGCCCGTGGCCGACGACAGCAGCGGCATCACGTCGCCCAGGCGCAGATTGGCGGTGACGGCCTGGGGCGATTCCTCCCAGTGCACGATGGTGGGGCCGTGGTTGCCCCACACGGCCAGCGCCAGCGTGTGGCCGATGGTTTCCATGAGCGCGGGCATGCGTTCGCGGGCCAGGCGCACGCCATCGAGCCGTGTCAGCGAGGCCAGCCCCAGCTTGAGTGCAGCCGGGCCCAGGTCATAGCGCGCGGTGCGGGGGTCTTGCGAGACTAGGCCCAGGCGCTGAAAGCTCACCAGATACCGGTGCGCCTTGGCCGCGCTCATGCCCGCCGAGGCGGCCACATCCTTGAGCATCAGCGGTCCGCGCGAGCGGGTCAGCCCCTCCAGCAGGGCAAAACCGACCTCGACCGATTGAATTCCTGCACGTTCTTTGTCCATGTGCACTAAAATTTGCGAGTTTTGTTTAGTTAAATCAATTTACCCAAGCGTAATTTTCGCTAGCGGTGCCCATCAACCCTTCTGAGACAAAGGTCCTGCCACCATGAAACTCGCTACCTACAAAGACGGCTCGCGCGACGGCCAACTGGTTGTCGTCTCCCGCGACCTGGGCACGGCCCATTATGCGACCGGCATTGCCAGCAAGATGCAGCAGGTGCTGGACGACTGGGGCTTCATCTCGCCCCAGCTGCAGGACCTGTACGACCAGCTCAACAGCGGCCGCGCGCGCCACGCCTTCCCCTTCGACCCCGCCCAGTGCATGGCCCCGTTGCCCCGCGCCTACCAGTGGGCCGACGGCTCGGCCTACATCAACCACGTTGAACTGGTGCGAAAAGCGCGCAACTCCGAAGTGCCCGAAAGCTTCTACACCGACCCCCTGATGTACCAGGGCGGCAGCGACGACTTCATCGGCCCCTGCGACGATGTCGTGGTGCCCAGCGAAGCCATGGGCATCGACTTCGAGGCCGAGATCGCCGTCATCACCGGCGACGTGAAGATGGGCACCACCGCCGACCAGGCGCTGGACGGCATCCGCCTGGTGATGATTGCCAACGACGTGAGCCTGCGCAACCTGATCCCGGCCGAGCTGGCCAAGGGTTTCGGTTTCTTCCAGAGCAAGCCCGCCACCGCCTTCGGCCCCGTGGCCGTCACACTGGACGAGCTGGGCGACGCCTGGGACCACGGCCGCGTCAACCTCACCGTGCAGTCCACCTGGAACGGCCGCAAGGTCGGCATGTGCGACGCGGGCCCCGAAATGACCTTCCACTTCGGCCAGCTCATTGCCCACATCGCCAAGACGCGCAACGTGCGCGCCGGCTCCATCGTGGGCAGCGGCACCGTCAGCAACAAAGGCGTGGAGCAGAACGGCCGCATGGAATGGCCCAAGGGCTACAGTTGCATCGCCGAAAAGCGCTGCATCGAAACCATCCAGGACGGCAAGCCCAGCACCGACTTCATGAAGTTTGGCGACACCATCCGCATCGAGGTCAAGGGCAAGGACGGCGCCAGCATTTTTGGTGCCATCGACCAGACCATTGCCGCACCGGCCGCCTGAGGCCCCGCAGAGCAAAATTTGAATAAAAACGGCTGTATGCGCTAGAGGAACATGCGCTTGCAGCTATCAAATTAATAGTATCAAGGAGACAACCCCATGCAACGCCGTACCCTCTTGTCCGCCCTGGCCGCCGCAGGCGCTACTACCGCCGCGCCCTGGGCCGCCGCCCAGTCCGCCTGGCCCGACCAGCCCCTGCGCTGGGTGGTGCCATACCCCGCCGGTGGCGGCACCGACGTGCTGGCCCGCACCGTGGCCGAAGCCATGCGCCAGACGCTGGGCCAGCAGATCGTGGTGGACAACCGCCCTGGCGCCTCCACCAACATCGGCGGCCAGATGGTGGCCACGGCCAAGCCCGACGGCAACACCTTCATGTCGGCCGACAACGCCATCCTGGCCTACAACGAACACCTGTTCACCAAGCTGCCGTTCAACCCTGAAAAGGACTTCACCTACGTGGGCGGCATCAGCCGCTTTCCGCTGGCGCTGGTGGTGCACCCGGCGTTTGAAGCCAGGACGGTGAAGGAATTCCTCGCCTACGCGCGCGCCAACCCCGGCAAGCTCAACTACGCATCGCCGGGCAATGGTTCGCCACACCACCTGGCGATGGAGATGTTCAAGAACCGCACCAAGACCTTCCTCACCCACATCCCCTACCGCGGCGCGGCGCCCGCGCTGCAGGACGTGATGGGTGGCCAGGTGCCCTGCATGTTCCTGGACCTGGCCGCTGGGCTTCCCGTCATCACCTCGGGCAAGGTGCGTGCGCTGGCGATTGGCTCGGCCAAGCGCGTGGCCGCGCTGCCCGACGTGCCCACCTTGGCCGAAGCCGGTGTGCCCAACACCGAAGTGTTTGCGTTCCAGGGCATCCTGGCGCCCGCCGGTCTGCCCGCTGCGATCACGGCGCGCCTGAACGGCGACCTGAACAAGGCCCTGCTCAACCCCGCCGTGGTCAAGCGCATGGCCGACTTCGGCATGGAAGCCCTGCCCGGCACGCCCGAGCAGTTCCGCGCCATGGCACGCTCCGAGTCCAAGCGCTGGGGCGAGATCATCAAAGCGGCAGGCGTGAAACTCGACTGACCCCCCTGAGCGGCTGCGCCGCTTCCCCCCAGGGGGACGCACCCGGTGGCCTGGCAAAGCCAGTTCCACGGGGGCACTCGCTTGGCGGCGCGCCCTCTGCGGAGGGTGCAGCGGTGTTTCTTACTCCGGCAGGTGGCACACCGCCTCGATGTTGTTGCCCTCGGGGTCGATGACAAACGCGCCGTAATAGTGGGGGTGGTAGTCGGGCCGCAGGCCCGGGGCGCCGTTGTCTTGGCCCCCGGCTTCGATGGCGGCGCGGTAGAAGGCATCGACCTGGGCCCGCGTGGTGGCCCGCCACGCCAGGTGGCAGCCCGTGGTGGCGGGCGGGCCGCCGTAGGGCGAGGGGCCGTCGATGAACCACACATCCGCCTTCTTGCCGTCGGGCTCGGACGGAGCCGGGTAGGCATAGCCCAGCATGTTCGAGCCGTAGTTGCCTTCAAAACACAGGCTGTAGCCCAAAGGCGCGAGGGCAGCGGTGTAGAACGCCTTGGTGCGGGCGATGTCGGTGACACGGAAGGTCATGTGGTCCAGCATGGGAGGTCTCCTCGGGTTGTGGTGCCCTGATTTATACCTGAAAGACTGTTTATAAATACAGTATTTTTCAGCCCGACACACAATCTGCCGCGCGGGTGGTGCTACGCCCCCTGCGTGGCCCGCAGGTCTTCAGGCCCACCCCTCCAGCACCAGCTTGCCCCGCGCCTTGCCGCTCTCGATCAGCGCATGTGCGCGCTTCAGATTCTCGGCATTGATCGTTCCAAAGCGCTGGTCCAGCGTCGTGCGAATCAGCCCCGCATCCACCAGCTGCGCCACCTCGGTCAGCAGCCGGTGCTGGCCGATCATGTCGGCGGTGCCGAACAGTGCGCGGGTGAACATCAGCTCCCAGTGCACCGACACCGACTTGCGCTTGAACTTCGTCACGTCGAGCGACACCGGGTCATCGATCAGCGCGAACTGGCCCTGCGGCGCGATGACCTCAACGATCTGGTCGAAGTGCGCGTCGGTCTGCGTGAGGCTCACGACGATGTCCACCGTGGGGTGGCCGATGCGGGCCAGCTCTTGTGTGAGCGGCTGGCTGTGGTCGATGACGTGGTGGGCGCCCAGGTCGCGCACCCACTGCTGCGTTTCGGGGCGCGATGCGGTGCCGATGATCGTGAGGCTGGTGAGCCGCGCCGCCAGCTGCGTGAGGATGGAGCCCACGCCGCCGCTCGCGCCAATGATGAGCAGGGTCTTGTGGGTGGGCTGCTTGCCAGGGGCCACACCCAGGCGGTCAAACAGCAGCTCCCACGCGGTGATGGTGGTCAGCGGCAGCGCGGCGGCTTCGGCAAAGTCGAGCGATTGGGGGGCATGGCCCACGATGCGTTCATCCACCAGGTGCAGTTCGCTGTTAGTGCCCTGGCGTGCGATGGAGCCCGCGTACCAGACGCGGTCGCCGGGCTGGAACAGCGTCACATCGGGGCCCACGGCGCGGACGATGCCGCTGGCGTCCCAGCCCAGCACCTTGTAGTCGGGCCCGTCGCCGCTGCGTGAGCTGCTTTTGCGCACTTTCGTGTCCACGGGGTTGACCGAAACGGCGTGCACTTCCACCAGCAGATCGCGGCCCGTGGCCACCGGGTCGGGCAGGGTGATGTCGAGCAGCGACTCGGGGTGGTCGATGGGGTGGGCGGTTTGGTAGCCAACGGATTTCATGATGGGTCCTTGAGGTGCAAAGGGAGTTGAAGCGGGGGATATGCGAAGTTCGGAAGGGCGCGTGGTGCCGTTTTCAGGCCACTTCAGCCGCGCCAGCCCGGGCCTTGGGCGCAGCCAGCGGGGCCGGTGTGTAGTCGCTGTAGCCATGTGCGTCGCCGCCAAACAGCGTGGCCGCATCGAACGGGGCCAGTGGCAGCCCGGCGGCATAGCGCGCAGGCAGATCGGGGTTGGCAATGAACGGGCGGCCAAACGCCACCAGGTCGGCCATGCCGGACGCGAGGATCTGTTGCGCGCGTTCGGGTGTGTACTGGCCCGCCACCATCACTCGGCCGCTGAATGCGGTGCGTAGAGCCTGGCGGAATTCATCTGGAATGCGGGGGGCGTCGTCCCAGTCGGCCTCTGCCAGGTGGATATAGGCCAGGCCCAGCGTGTCCAGCTCGCGCGCCAGGTGCAGGATGGTGGGGATGATCTCCAGGCAGTCCATGCCGCGCTGCGTGATGAACGGGGCCAGGCGCATGCCCGTGCGTTCGGCGCCGGCCTCGCTGGCCACGGCAGCGGCCACTTCGCGGGCGAAGCGGGTGCGGTTTTCCACCGGGCCGCCATAGGCGTCGGTGCGGTGGTTGGAGGTCGTGCGCAGAAACTGGTCGAGGAGATAGCCGTTGGCGCCGTGGATCTCCACGCCGTCGAACCCTGCGCGCATGGCGTTGGCGGCGGCACGGCGGAAGTCGTCCACCACGCCAGGAATCTCGGCGGCCTCCAGTGCGCGGGGCACGGGGCAGTCGAGCATGCGGCCCACGCCGTCTTCGCCTGCCACCCATACCCGTGCCGCCGGGGCCAGGGCCGAGGGCGCCACGGGCAGCCCATCGGCATGGAAGCTGGCGTGCGACATGCGGCCCACGTGCCACAGCTGCAGCACCATGCGCCCGCCCGCGGCGTGCACTGCTTCGGTCACGCGGCGCCAGCCTTGCACCTGCGCGTCGCTGTGGATGCCGGGCGTGAAGCTGTAGCCCTGGCCTTGGCGAGACACCTGGCTGGCCTCGCTGACGATCAGGCCCGCACTGGCGCGCTGGGCGTAGTAGTCGGCCATGAGCGCGTTGGGCACGTCGCCCGGCTGGCTGCTGCGGGCGCGCGTCATGGGCGCCATCACGATGCGGTGGGGCAGTGCCAGCGGCCCCATCTGCAGCGGGCGGAACAAAGCGGGTAGGGCGGTGTGTGGGGTGGTGGTCATGGCAGGGGCTCGGGTCGGCGGCAGGCCGGTGTGGAACATGATGTGAATGGTGGGCTTTCTGCAATAGTTTTTAAATCGGCGGTTGATTGAAAGAATATTCAAAGAAAATTTGAACATCAGCCCCTGGTGGTGGTGTCGTTCCATCGCCGTCGTCTTCCCTTTCCCATCCACCCTCGCCATGAAAAGCCTGCAAGACCTCGACATCTTTGTGCGCACCGTGGACAGCGGCAGTCTTTCGGCCACGGCCCGTGCACTGGACCTCACCCCCGCCGCCACGAGCGCCGCGCTCAAGCGGCTGGAGGCCGAGCTGGGCGTGGCGCTGTTCGTGCGCTCCACGCGCAGCCTGCGGCTAACGCAGGAGGGCGCGCTGTTTCTGGAGCACTGCCGCCCCGCACTCGCCGCGCTGCAGCAGGTGCAGGGCCAGCTCGCCAGCGGCCGGGCGGGCGAGCTGCGTGGCATGCTGCAGCTGGCGGCCCCGTCCGACCTGGGGCGCAATGTGCTGCTGCCCTGGCTGGATGCCTTCCAGGCACTGCACCCCGGCATCGACATCCGCCTGCAGCTGTCGGACCGCATGGCCAATGTCTACGGCGAACCGGTGGATGCCGCCTTCCGCTACGGCAAGCCGCAGGATTCGAGCCTGGTGGCGCTGCCGCTGGTCGCCGAACACCGGCGCGTGCTCTGCGCCGCCCCCTCCTACCTGGCAGCGCACGGCACGCCCGATACGCCCCACGCCTTGGCTGCGCACGATGGCCTGTGCTTCATGCTGGGCGAGGACGTGCACGACCGCTGGCGCTTCTGGGACGCATCGGGCCAGGAAGTGGTGGTCCGCGTGCGCAGCCGCAACGTGGCCAACGACGGCGACGCGGTGCACCGCTGGGCGGTGCTGGGCCGGGGCATTGCGTACAAGTCGTACTTTGATGTGGCCGACGACCTCGCCGCCGGGCGCCTGGTGCCGCTGTGCCCCGGCTGGACCACCGAGGCCGTGCCGCTCTTCCTGGTGGCGCCCAGCCGCCGCCAGTTCACGCCGCTGGTGCGGGCGCTGCGCGACTTCATGGCCGAGCGGCTGCAGGCGCTGATGGAGCGGGCGCCGCACTGAGTGCCTGTTGACGACACCCGCTGGATCGTCAACACGCTCCCAGCGCTAGCAGCAGTCGCATGCGCAGCGCCCGACCTGCTGCATGAGGCTCTGCTGGCGGCAGGGCTATCGCACGCGCGACCGGCACCCGGCCCCCGTGCGCCGCACAATCGCGCCCTTGCTGTTGCAACCCAGGGCGGCGCGCCCCCTGCGCCCACCCGCGCGGCCGGGTTCCTGGTGATGCAGCGACGGCCTTTGACGGAGAAAGACCAACATGCTGAATTTCGACTTCCACAACCCCACCCACATCGCCTTCGGCCAAGGCCGCATTGCCGACCTGGCCAAGCTCGTGCCCGCTGCCGCCAAGGTGCTGATCCTGGTGGGCGGTGCCAGCGCCGAAAAGACCGGCACCCTGGCCGAGGTGCGCGCCGCGCTGGGCGAGCGCCAGCACGCCACCTTCAGCGGCATCGAGCCCAACCCGAGCTACGAGACCTCCATGAAGGCCGTGGCGCAGATCCGCGAAGGCGGGTTTGACTTCTTGCTGGCCGTGGGGGGCGGTTCGGTGATCGACGCCACCAAGTTCATCGCGGCCGCTGTCCGTTTTGAAGGCGATGACCCCTGGGCCATCCTCGAAAAGCACGGCCGCAACGTCAAGGGCGCCATGCCGTTTGGTTCCGTGCTCACGCTGCCCGCCACAGGCTCGGAGATGAACAACGGCGGCGTCATCACCCACCGCGCCAAGGGCGCCAAGCTGTCGTTTGGCAGCGTGCACACCTACCCGGTGTTCTCGGTGCTCGACCCCACCAAGACCTACACCCTGCCACCCCAGCAACTGGCCAATGGCGTGGTGGATGCGTTTGTGCACACGGTCGAGCAGTACCTGACCTACCCGGTCAACGCACCCGTGCAGGACAGGTTTGCAGAAGGCATCCTGCAGACGCTGATCGAGATCGGCCCGCGCCTGCTGACTGCCCCCGAGCCGGTGTACGACGACCGCGCCAACCTGATGTGGGCCGCCACCATGGCGCTCAACGGCCTGATCGGCGCGGGCGTGCCGCAGGACTGGGCCACGCACATGATCGGCCACGAGCTGACGGCGCTGCATGGCATCGACCACGCGCGCACCCTGGCCATCGTGCTGCCCGCGCTGCTGAACGAGCGCCGGGTGGCCAAGCGCGCCAAGCTGCTGCAGTACGGCGAGCGCGTGTGGGGCATCACCACCGGCAGCGAGGACGAACGCATCACTGCCGCCATCGAGCGCACGCGCGATTTCTTTGAGAGCATGGGCATCGCCACCCGCCTGTCGGGCTACGGCCTGGGCAGCGAGGTGGTGAACACCGTGGTGACGCAGCTGGAAGCGCACGGCATGGTGACGCTGGGCGAACAGCGCGAGATCACCCCGGCGGTGAGCCGCCGCATCCTCGAAGCGGCGCTGTAAATGGAGGTGGACGGGGAGGGCGGGGTCCCAGGCCCTCTCTCCTGCTTGCCCCGCCTGCGCTGCATTTCGCGCCGCGCAGCAGCGTTTCGTCGCAGGGCGCTGGAGCCCGCCCCTTGCGCCGCCTACAGTGCCGTCAAGCCACCTCCTTGGGTGGCATTTGACGAAAGGCGCACCGTGACCCTCATCCTCATCCTGGCCCTCCGCTCCGCGTGGCGCAACGCCCGAGCCCCGTTGCTGGCAGCTTTTGTGGCCATGCTGGCCTGGGCCGCGCCGGCATCGGCCCAGCACGCCGGCCTGCGCACCCTGGTGGTACCGGGCGCAGAGCCCGTGACCGTGGCGCTGTTCTACCCCACGCCGGTGGTGGCGCGCACCCAGCCCATGGGGCCCTGGCGGCCCGTGGTCACGCCGGGCGCCCCGGTGGCAACCGCGCCCCTCAAGGGCCTGATCCTCATCTCGCACGGCACGGGCGGCCATGAACTGGGCCACCACAACCTGGCCACGCGCCTGGCGGCCGACGGCTATCTGGTGGCGGCGTTGCGCCACCCGGGCGACAACTGGGAAGACCGGTCGATGATTACCTCGGGCCGCTACTTCCGCGAGCGCCCCCGCCAGGTAAGCCGCGTGCTGGACGCGCTGCTGGCCAGCCCCGAATGGGGCCCCCGCATTCCGGCCGGGCGCATTGGTGCCGTGGGGCATTCGGCAGGTGGCTATACCGTGCTGGCCCTGGCCGGTGCGCAGGCCGAACCGGCCCGTGCGGCACAGCACTGCCGCAGCGTGTCGGACGACCCCGGCTTTTGCAGCCTGGGCAAGCTGCCCGCCCGTGGCCAGGCCGCTCAGACTTCCAAGGAGGCACCTGCGGCCGCCACAGCGGCACCCACGCAGGCTGGCGCCCCCGTGCTCGATGGCCCGCTGGTCTCGGTGGCAGACCCCCGCATCCGCGCCGTGGTGGCCATGGCGCCCATGGCCGTGGTGTTCACGCCAGACAGCCTGAAGGCCATCAGCGTGCCCGTGCGGCTGATGGTGGCCGAGCGCGATGCCGTGCTTGTGGGCCCCTACCATGGCGGCTATGTGGCAGCGAATTTGCCGTCTGCACAGGCCAGTACGGTGCCGGGTGCAGGCCACTTCGCCTTCATGGCCCAGTCTGTCTGGCCGCTGGCGTCCGAGGCGGGCGACGCCGCCGCCAACCCCGAAGGCTTTGACCGGGTGGCCTATCACGCCACGCTGGAGAACGAGGTGGCGGAGTTTCTGGCCAGGCAGCTGCGTTGACAGGTTGAGGGCCCGCAGGCGCGGCAGCGCCGTGCTGTAAGCCAATGCCGCAAACCTGCCCGCATCGCGGGACAACGGGCCCGATGGCTGGTACGGTGGTGGTTTGGTTTTTCCGATCAACCCCTCCCCACACCGAAAGCGACTTCCATGGCACACATTCTCATGGTTCTGACGTCCCACGACCAACTGGGCGACACCGGCAAAAAGACGGGCTTCTGGCTGGAAGAGTTTGCTGCACCGTACTACGTGTTCAAGGATGCAGGCGTGCAGATCACGCTCGCATCGCCCCAGGGCGGCCAGCCGCCCCTGGACCCCAAAAGCGACGACGAAAACGCCCAGACCGATGCCACGCGCCGCTTCAAGGCCGATGCTTCAGCGAAGCAGCAGCTGGCCAGCACCGTGCCTCTGTCCAGCGTGAAGGCCGAGGACTTTGATGCCGTGTTCTACCCCGGCGGCCACGGCCCGCTGTGGGACCTGGCCGAAGACGCGCAGTCCATTGCCCTCATCGAAAAGACCTTTGCAGCAGGCAAGCCGCTGGCGCTGGTGTGCCACGCACCCGGCGTGCTGCGCCACGCCAAGGCGCCCGACGGGTCGCCGCTGGTCAAGGGCAAGAAGGTCACGGGGTTTACCAACAGCGAAGAAGACGCGGTGCAGCTGACCCAGATCGTGCCGTTCCTGGTGGAGGACATGCTCAAGGCCAACGGCGGCGTGTATTCCAAAGGCCCCGACTGGGCGCCCTATGTGCTGACCGACGGCACGCTGATCACGGGGCAGAATCCGGCATCGTCCGAGCAGGGCGCCCATGCGTTGCTGAAGCTGTTGGGGTAAGGGGCCGCGAAGGAACCCTGCAAAGCCGCAGATCCTGCGCAGAACGGGTGTTTGCGCAGGTTAAGGGTAAAAATGGCTGCAAGCGCTAGTGGATATTGCGCGAGAAGCTATTGAATAAATAGCAAACCCGGCATCTCAAGCTGCCCTCAGGCCGTGGTGCCGACGCGGGCCCCGGCATCCATGCCGGCATCGGCGGCGCCTGTGGCCTCCACTTCCACCAGACAGTCATAAAACGTGGGCGCGCGGCCCAGGTCGGTCAGCGCCTGGCTGGTCACCTCGTTCACGTTGGTGCCGTTCAGCCCCAGCTTGCGCCACCAGATGCCCAGGCCGTTGACCACGCCGGGCCGTGCGCGGCGCGAGACGGTGGCGTGGCATAGGTAGCTGCCCCGGTCGTTGAACACGCGCACCACGGCGTCATTGGCAATGCCGCGTGCTTCGGCATCGTCGGGGTGGATCTCCAGCACGGGGCGGCCCTCGATGTTGCGCAGGCTCTGCACATTCACGAAGGTGGAGTTCAAGAAGTTGCGCGCGGGCGGCGAGATCATGGCCAGCGGGTAGCGGGCGTCCGTGCCCTGCAGTTCGTAGTTGGGCAGGTGGTCGGGTAGGCCGTCCAGGCCCTGGGCGGCCAGGCGTGCGCTGTAGAACTCGCACTTTCCAGAGGGTGATGGGAAGTTGCCTTCGGCGAACGGCGCATCGGGCAGCGCCAGCGTGGCAAAGCCTTGGCTTTCAAGCATTGCGTAGTCCACTGCATCGCCAAACGCCTGGCGGCACAGGGCCTCGTCGCTCTCGGCAAAACAGGGCTCGGCAAAGCCCATGCGCGCCGCCAGTTCGCGGAAGATCTGCGCATTGCTGCGCGCCTGGCCCTGGGGCGCAATGGCGGGACGGTTGAGCAGCACGTCGGTGTGGCCGTAGCTCAGGTGGATGTCCCAGTGCTCCAGCTGCGTGGTGGCGGGCAGGATGTAGTCGGCGTAGTCGGCCGTGTCGGTCTTGAAGTGCTCCAGCACCACGGTGAACAGGTCCTCGCGCGCAAAGCCCTGCACCACCTTGCTGGAGTCAGGCGCCACGGCCACGGGATTGCTGTTGTAGACCACGATGGCCTCCACCTTCGCACCGAAGGTGGGTGATGCCTCGCGCAGCAGGTCGTCGCCAATGGTGGACATGTTGATGGTGCGCGGTGTCTGGGCGGGCATCAGGTCGGGCCGCTGCAGCACGGCGCGCTGCGCCGGGAACTGTCCCGAGCTGGACAGCAGCACACCGCCCGCGCGGTGGCGCCAGGCGCCCGTGAGCGCAGGCAGGCAGGCCACGGCGCGCACCGCATTGCCGCCGCCGCGCACGCGCTGCATGCCGTAGTTCAGGCGGATGGCGGCGGGCTTCGTCGTGCCGTAGTCCTGGGCCAGCTGGCGAATCTGCTCCACCGGAATGCCGCACACCTCGGCCGCGCGCTCGGGCGGCCACTGCAGTGCGCGTTCGCGCAGCGGGTCCCAGCCCAGCGTGTGGCGGGCGATGTAGTCGTGGTCCAGCCAGTCGTTCGCGATCAGCTCGTGCATTAGCGCCAGGGCCAGCGCGGCGTCGGTGCCGGGGCGCAGGGCAATGTGCTCGTGGCATTTGTCGGCCGTCTCGCTCTTGCGCGGGTCGATGCACACCAGCTTGGCGCCATTGCGCTTGGCCTGCTGGGCGTAGCGCCAGAAGTGCAGGTTGCTGCCGATGGAGTTGCTGCCCCAGATGAGGATGAGCTGCGACTCGGCAAAGAACTCCACCTTCATGCCCACCTTGCCACCCAGGGTCTGCACCAAGGCCTCGGCCCCGGCCGATGCGCAGATGGTGCGGTCCAGTTGCGAGGCGCCCAGCTTGTGGAAGAAGCGTCGGTCCATGCTCTCGCCCTGCACCATGCCCATGGTGCCCGCGTAGCTGTAGGGCAGGATGGCTTCGGGCGCGCGCGCGGCGATGGTCTGCAGGCGCTTGGCGATGTCGGCCAGCGCCTCGTCCCAGGTCACAGGCACGAACTGGCCGGCCCCCTTGGCGCCCGTGCGCTTGAGCGGCGTGAGCACGCGCTCGGGGTGGTAGCTGCGCTCGGTGTACTTGCTCACCTTGGCGCACAGCGCGCCATCGGTGTGGCGGTGATCGGGGTTGCCCTGCACGCGGGTGGCCACGCCGTGCTCGTCCACGGTGGTGAGCAGGGCGCAGGTGTCGGGGCAGTCGTGGGGGCAAGCGCCGCGCACCTGAATCAGTGCCGATGGAGGGGAATTAGCGTCAGAAGGCGTGGGCATTCGGGGGCTGGATCGTTAAACTGGCTGTCAGGGTTGGAACGGGCGTGCATATGGGTCCCCCGTTTCCAAGGGGCTGCCTACCGGCAGTGCAGAGGGGCATGCCCCTTCTTTCTTCT
Source organism: Acidovorax delafieldii (assembly GCF_007993815.1). GTDB lineage: Bacteria > Pseudomonadota > Gammaproteobacteria > Burkholderiales > Burkholderiaceae_C > Acidovorax > Acidovorax delafieldii. Next base: position 629,327 of record NZ_VJWE01000011.1, on the reverse strand, counting down.
TACAAGAGCAGAGATTTCACCATGAACCAGACAGTATTGGGGCGCAGGCAGTTTTCGGTGGGCATGGGCGCCGTGGCGCTGGGCGGGTTCGGCCTGGCGCGTGCGCAGGGCGAGGGGCGCATCGTGCTGGGGCAGTCGGCCGCCTTCACCGGCCCGGCGGCGCAGCTGGGCGTGCAGTTCAACCAGGGTGCCAAGCTCTTTTTTGACCAGCTCAACGCCCAGGGCGGCGTGGGCAAGCGCATGGTGGAAATCCGCACCATGGACGACGGCTATGAGCCCGACCGGTGCGCCGAGAACACCCGCAAGCTGATTGCCGACGAGGTGTTTGCCCTGTTTGGCTACATCGGCACTCCCACCAGCCTGGCGGCGCTGCCACTGTTCACCAAGGAGAAGGTGCCGTTTTTTGGCCCCTTTACCGGTGCCGAGGCGCTGCGCCAGCCGTTCAACCGGCTGATCTTTCATGTGCGTGCTTCCTACTACGACGAAACCGCACTCATCGTGCGCCAGCTCACCAACCTGGGGCTCAAGAAGATTGCGGTGTTCTACCAGAACGACGCCTATGGCAAGGCGGGGCTCGATGGCGTGAACCGCGCGCTGGCCGAGCTGAAGCTGACACCCGTGGCGACGGCCACCGTGGAGCGCAACTCCACGGACGTGAAAGCGGCCGTGGACAAGCTGGTGCCCGCCACGCCCGATGCCGTGGTGCAGATCACGGCCTATGCGTCGGCCGCCGCGTTTGTGCGTGCGGCGCGCAAGGCGGGCTTTGGCGGCACGTTCTACAACGTGTCGTTTGTGGGCACCCAGGCGCTGGCCGACGAGCTGGGCAAGGACGGTGCGGGTGTGGTGGTGTCGCAGGTGGTGCCCTCGCCCTACCAGCCCTCGCGCCAGATCACGCGCGAGTTTCTGGAGGCCATCAAGAAGGGCGGCGACAAGGTGCAACCCAACTACTCCAGCATGGAAGGCTATCTGGCTGCACGCGTGTTCGCCGAGGGCCTGCGCCAGGCCCAGGCCGGCGGAAAGATCACGCGCGAGAGCTTCATCACGGGCACCGAGTCCATCGGCAACCAGGTGATCTCGGGCTTTCCGGTGTCGTTCAGTGGCACCAGCCACGCAGCCTCGAAGTTTGTCGAGATGTCGATGCTGACCGGGGACGGCCGGGTCAGGACCTGATCCCGAACGTGGGGCGCGCGCGCCGGCCCCCGCCGCTCCGAAGCGATTAGCCCAGCGTGCGCGTGCGCGCCAGCCCCTGCATGAACGCCTCGCAGCGTCCCAGCTGCTCCAGGCTCACGTACTCGTCGGGCTGGTGGGCCTGCTGGATGCTGCCGGGGCCACACACCACGGTGGAGATGCCCGCGTTCTTGAACAGCCCCGCTTCGGTGCCAAAGGCCACCAGGGTGGTGCCTTTTTCGCCCGACAGCTCCTGCGCCAGGCGCGTCACCGGGTCGTCCTTGCTGCCCAGGAAGCTCGGGATTTCGCAGATGGTTTCGAATTCAAAACCCGCTGCAGGCGCCACCTTCTTCATGGCGGGCTCCAGCGATTTGGCGTAGGCCACCACCTCGGACTGCATCTGCGCGGCGTTGGCCGTGGGCAGGTCGCGGAACTCGTAGCGGAACTCGGCGTCGCGCGGCACCACATTGTCGGCAATGCCACCATGGAACTGGCCCACGCTGCTGGTGGAGAACGGCACGTCAAAGCCCTCAAAGCGGGGCTCGTTCTTTTCAAAGTCTTCCGCCATGTCGCGCACCCGGCCCACCACGCGGGCGGCCATCTCGATGGCGTTGACCGAATGCGGCGTGAGGGACGAATGCGCCTCCTTGCCACGCACGCAGCACTTGTAGCGGTACACACCCTTGTGCGCGATGGCGGGGATCATGCTGGTGGGCTCGCCCACGATGCAGGCCAGGGGCTTGATGTTCGCGTCGCGCAGGTCGGCGATGAGTTCCTTCACGCCAAAGCAGCCGATCTCCTCTTCGTAGCTGAACGCCAGATGGACCGCAAAAGGCGCGTCGCTGTTCAGGAACTGCTCTGCGTGCGAGACGGCAATGCCAATGAAGGCCTTCATGTCGGCACTGCCGCGCCCGTACAGGTTGCCGTCCTTGACCAGGGCACTCAGCGGGTCCATGGTCCAGTCCTGTCCATCCCACGGCACCGTGTCGGTATGGCCCGAAAGGATCACGCCCGCCGGCTTGCCCTCGCCCAGGGTGGCGAACAGGTTGGCCTTGGTCTTGTCGTCGTTGAAGGTCAGGCGGCTTTTCACGCCCAGCTTGGCTAGGTGGTCGCGGATGAAATGGATCAGCTCCAGATTGGAGTTATGGCTGACGGTGTTCATGCGCACCAGGGTTTGCGCAAGTTCGAGGGCGTGGGCAGAAATCATGGGTGGCTAGCGAATAACCCGGGTTGGCACGTGTGTTGCTGTCGGGCTAGACTGTGAGATCGTAAGGACACATATCATGAACGTTATTGACTCCATCGTCACCCAGGCGGCCAGTATTGCAGCGGTGCGCCGGGACATTCACGCCCACCCCGAGCTGTGCTTCGAAGAGGTGCGCACCGCCGACGTGGTGGCGCAAAAGCTCACCGAGTGGGGCATTCCCATCCACCGGGGTATGGGCAAAACGGGCGTGGTGGGCATCGTCAAGGGGCGCGACGGTGGCGCCAGTGGCCGCGCGATTGGCCTGCGCGCCGACATGGACGCACTGCCCATGCAGGAGTTCAACACCTTCGCCCACGCCAGCAAACACCAGGGCAAGATGCACGCCTGCGGCCACGACGGCCATGTGGCCATGCTGCTGGCGGCGGCCCAGCACTTTGCCAAGCACCGCAACTTTGACGGCACCGTGTACCTGATCTTCCAGCCCGCCGAAGAGGGCGGCGGCGGGGCCCGCGTGATGATAGAGGACGGCCTGTTCGAGCAGTTCCCCATGGAAGCCGTGTACGGCATGCACAACTGGCCAGGCATGCCGGTGGGCACCTTTGCCGTGAGCCCCGGCCCGGTGATGGCATCGACCAGCGAGTTCAAGATCACCCTGCGTGGCAAGGGCGGCCATGCGGCGCTGCCGCACACCGGCATCGACCCGGTGCCGATTGCCTGCGGCATGGTGCAGTCCTTCCAGACCATCATCAGCCGCAACAAGAAGCCCGTGGACGCCGGCGTGATCTCGGTCACCATGATCCACGCGGGCGAGGCCACCAACGTGATTCCCGACAGCGTCGAGCTGCAGGGCACGGTGCGCACCTTCACCACCGAAGTGACGGACCTCATTGAAAAGCGCATGCGCCAGATCGCCGAGAACCACTGTGCTGCGCACGATGCCAGCTGCGAGTTCGAGTTCGTGCGCAACTACCCGCCCACCGTCAACTCGCCCGCCGAGGCCGAATTTGCCCGCAAGGTCATGACCGGCATCGTGGGGGAAGAGCGTGTGGTGGTTCAGGAGCCCACCATGGGTGCTGAAGACTTTGCCTACATGCTGCAGGCCAAGCCCGGTGCGTATTGCTTCATTGCCAACGGCGACGGCGCCCACCGCGAGATGGGCCACGGCGGCGGCCCCTGCATGCTGCACAACCCCAGCTACGACTTCAACGATGACCTGATCCCGCTGGGCGCGACCTACTGGGTCAAGCTGGCCGAGGAATGGCTGGCCCAGCCCGCCAAAGCGGCCTGAAGCAGCTTGACGCGCCGTTGATCCTCCTCCACCCGGGCGTGCGCAGCGCGCGTGCCCGGGTTTTCTTTTTGTCTTCCCACTGACTCCTGAAAGCCCTGCCCATGACCGGAATCGTTGAAGCCTTCTCGCCCAGCTACGCCCAGGCGCGCACAAAGTTTCTGGAGGCCGCCGCAGCCGCGGGCCTGTCCATCGAATCGCACGCCCACCCGCTCAAGGGCCGCGACGGCGAAGACCTGGCCATGGACGTGGTGCGCGACGGCCCGGCCGATGCCAAAAAGCTGCTCATCGTGAGCAGCGCCTGCCATGGCGTCGAGGGCTACTGCGGCAGCGGCGTGCAGGTGTTTGCGCTGCACGATGCCGAGTGGCGCGCCAAGGCGCGCGATGCCGGTGTGGCCACGCTCTACATCCACGCGCTCAACCCCTATGGCTTCTCGCACGTGCGCCGCTTCACACACGAGAACGTGGACCTGAACCGCAACTTCCAGGACTTCAGCAAGCCCCTGCCCGTGAACACGGCCTACCGCGAGGTGCAGCCCCTGCTGCTGCCCGAGCAGTGGCCACCCGGCCCTGAGAACCAGGCAGCGGTGGCGGAGTACATCGCCACCAAGGGCGAGGCCGCGTGGCAGGCCGCCATCTCGCAAGGGCAGCACGAGTTTCCGCAGGGCGTGTTCTTTGGGGGCACCGAGCCCACCTGGAGCAACCGCACGCTGCGCCAGGTGCTGCGCCAGCACGGTGCGGCCGCGTCGAAGATCGCCTGGATCGACCTGCACACGGGCCTGGGCCCCAGCGGCCATGGCGAGCGCATCTATGCGGGCAATGACAACGCCGTGGCCGTGGCCCGCGCGCGCGCCTGGTGGGACGGCGGCGGCGCCACGCCGGTCACGTCGATCTACGACGGCTCGTCCACCTCGGCCTTCCTCACCGGCCTGATGTGGACCTCGATCTACGACGAGTGCCCCCACGCCGAGTACACCGGCATTGCCATGGAGTACGGCACCGTGCCCGTGCTCGACGTGATGAACGCCATCCGTGCCGAGCAATGGCTCCAACTGCACCCCGAAACTCCGGCTGACAAGGCTGCCCAGATCAAGGCGCAAATGCTGGCGGCCTTCTACACCGACACGGACGCGTGGAAGGGCCAGATCATCAGCCAGGCACGGCAGTCGATGTTCCAGGCAGTGGACGGGTTGACGGCCTGATTTTGTGTTCCAGAGGCCTCAGGCGCTAGTGCTATATGCCTGAGATGCTATCAATATGGTAGTTGGTGCGCAGGGGTTTGGCGGGTAGTACGGGTTCAGGAGGGTTGGGGTTGCCACCGTGGGGCGGCTACCATCGCGCCAAAAACCAGGAGACACCATGGCCTCTGACCCTCTGCGCGCGCTGAGCCGCAGCCTGCTTCGGCTGTCGGAGCAAGCCCAGCAGGTGGCCCCGCAGGACTTGCTGCACCAGGCCATGCAGACCTTGCAGGGGCTGGTGCCTTTTGATTCCGCCTGGTGGGGCGAGGTCTCGGCGGGCGATGTGCAGGTGGCACCTCGCAACTGGCTGCACGGCAGCATTGGCCTGAGCCGCAGCTTTGCCGAGGAGTGGAATGCGCTGGCGGCGGTGGACCTGTTTGGGCTGCAGTCCATGCAGCAGCTGGGGGTGGTGATCCGTGAGCGTGACGTGGTGGGCCCGTTACCCGAGCACCCGGAGGTGGCCGCCTTCAGCCAGCGCCACGGCCTGTATCACTGCATGGCCCTCACGGCCGAGCTGCCCCACAGCGGGCTCATGTTTTTTGTCTCCATCTACCGCCCGCCAACGCGGCCGGAATTCTCGGATGGAGAGACCGTGCTGTTCGGTGAATTCGTCCTGCACCTGCTGCAGCAATGGCACCACCGTCTGCAGCGCCTGCAAAGCGACACGCCCGGCCGCCCCTGGGACAGCTTTGCCCTGGCCCGGCCGTCGGGCGAACTGCTGTTTGCCGGGCTGCGCATCAGCCGGGCGTTGGGCGAAGCCAGCCCCGGCTGGCACGGCACCCACCTGCCGCCGGTGGTGGCGCAGGCGCTGGCCGGCGCGCCCTGCACCCTGTCGGTGGGCAAGGCCTGCCGCCTGCGCTTGGAGCCCTGCGGGCCACTGGTGGCCGTGAGCCTGGCGTCGCGCCAGCACAAGCAAGCCCTGGCACCGCGCGAGCTGAGCGCCGCCATGCTGTACGCCCAGGGCCGCTCGCACAAAGACATTGCGGCCACGCTGGGCCTCACGCCCGCCACGGTGCGCACCTACCTGCGCACGGCCTATGCCGCGCTGGGCGTGAGCAACAAGCTGGAGCTGGTGGCCGCGCTGCGCCACCAGTAGCGATCAGCGGCGGGGTGCCGCGCGCGGGTTTGCGGGGCTCGGTAGTTTCCCGCTCCCTCTGCATTTGCAGAGGCTGCAACCGTGCCGCCTTTTCCTATCGTCCGCACCGGAGTCCAGACACCGGTGCGGGCCAGACCGCCGCCCGGCCTGGGCTCCTGAAGAACCGTCATAACAGGAGACCCTTGCATGTTCCCGAACCCCCACCCCTTCGCCGTGGCGCCCCGACGCCACCCTCACCCCCTGGCACGCGCAGGGCGACGGACCGCTGCCTGCACCCTGGGTGCTGTGGCAGCCCTGGCCCTGACCGCCTGCGGCGGCGGCGGCAGCGACGCCAATCCCCCGCTGGCCAGCAAGCCCCTGGCTGAGGCCTGCGCCGCCTACGCATCCACCGCCTTGCCCCATGGCGCCAAGGTCACCCGTACCGAGCTGCGCAGGGCCGAGGGCACGTTGCCCGACGTGTGCATCGTGCGCGGGCAGATCGTCTCGTCGCCCGAGTCCACCATCAACTGGGCGGTGGAGCTGCCCACGCTGGCCCAGTGGAACGGCAAGACGCTGACCATTGGTGGTGGCGGCTTTGACGGCTTCATCCCCACCGACGACCCGTGGTACCAGCAGCTGGTGGGCGCGTCGGCCAACCCGTACGTGAAGATCAGCTCCGACTCCGGCCACCAGATCCGCGGCTTTGCCTGGGGCAAGAGCGACGTGGCGCTGCGCAACCACGCGTTCGACGCCAACCATTTCGTCCTGGAGGTGGGCACTTCCATCGCCACCGAGTTCTATGGCAAGCGCCCCGTGCGGCGCTACCACATGGGCCATTCCAACGGCGGTCGGTCGGGGCTCATCTCCACGCAGAAGTACCCCAAGGACTACGACGGCGTGGTGGCCATGGAGCCCGCCATCAGCCAGCAGGCGCACCAGGTCAACCTGGGGCCCACGGTGCTGCGCCACATCTTCAAGAGCCGCGACAACTGGATGAGCCCCGCCAAGATCGCGCTGTATGCCAAAGCCGAGGTGGCGGCGTGTGATGGCCTCGATGGCCTGAAGGACGGCATCATCGGCAACATCGAGGCGTGCAACTACGTGCCCACCGAGCTGCTGTGCCAGGGTGCGGACAACGACAGCTGCCTCACGGCCGGCCAGATCGAATCCATCCGCCTCATCTACAGCGACCACAAGACACCCGTGACCCTGTCGCGCGGTGCCGTGGGCTACCCGCGCTATGGCCGGGGCGGGGCGTCCACGTCGGACTGGCAGTCGTACATGTTCGGCACCAGCTTTGACGCGCCCGATTCGTTCAACCACATGGCCGTGACGGAAGCTGCGCGCCTGGTGGAGGGCAACCTCAACGCCAACATCCTGAGCCACGACCCCACGCAATACCAGGCGCAGTACGCGCGGCTGGCCGAGATGATCGATGGCACGGACCCCGACATCTCCGCCTTTGCCGACAACGGCGGCAAGCTGCTGATCTGGTACGGCCTGGGCGACACCTGCGTGTCGCTGTACCGCACGGCGGAATACTTCGACACGGTGAAGCAGCGCCTGGGCGCCAGCAAGGTGCAGGGCTTTGCGCGCATGGTCACCTCGCCCTCCAACGGGCATGACCTGGACGGCGCGGGCACCGAGCCGCGCTCCATCGACCTGCTCGCCGCCATGGACGCCTGGGTGGAAAAGGGCGCGGCGCCTGACAAGCTGGTCGCCACGAAGTTCGCCCCCGGCACCAGCACCCCCGTGGCGCAGCGCCCGGTGTGCGAGTACCCCAAGTTCCCGCGCTACAACGGCACGGGCGATCCGGCCAAGGCCGAGAGCTTTACCTGCTCTGCGACCTGAACGCGGCGCTGGATGCAAAAAGGCACGCCCCTGGGCGTGCTTTTTTTTTGTGTCCAGTCGTCAGGATGCCAGCGCGCGCATCTCTGCGATCAGGTCCGACTTGCCTTCGAAGCCGATGCCCGGCAGCGGCGGCAGCGTCACGTAGCCGTTCTCGACCTTCACGCCATCGGGGAAGCCACCGTAGGGCTGGAACAGATCGGGGTAGCTCTCGTTGCCGCCCAGGCCCAGGCCTGCCGCGATCGCCAGCGACATCTGGTGGCCCCCGTGTGGAATGCAGCGGCTGGGGGACCAGCCGTATTCCTTGAGCATGTCGAGCGTGCGCAGGTACTCCACCAGGCCGTAGCTGAGCGCGCAGTCAAACTGCAGCCAGTCGCGGTCCTTGTGCATGCCGCCGTGGCGGATCAGGTTGCGCGCGTCCTGCATCGAGAACAGGTTCTCGCCCGTGGCCATGGGGCCCTTGTAAACCTCGCCCAGCTTCGCCTGCAGCTCGTAGTCCAGCGGGTCGCCCGCTTCTTCGTACCAGAACAGCGGGTACTGCGACAGGGCCTTGCCGTAGTCGATGGCGGTCTTCAGGTCGAAGCGGCCGTTGGCGTCCACTGCCAGTTGCTGTCCCGGGCCCAGGATCTTGAGCACTGACTCGATGCGCTCGCAGTCTTCGGCCAGCGTGGCCCCGCCGATCTTCATCTTGACCACCGAGTAGCCGCGCGCCAGGTAGCTTTCCATTTCCTTCTTGAGGCCGTCCAGGCCCTTGCCGGGGTAGTAGTAGCCCCCGGCGGCGTAGACAAACACGCGCGGGTTGGGTGTGCCGTTGCCATAGCGCTCGGCCAGCAGCTGGAACAGCGGCTTGCCCGCAATCTTGGCCGTGGCGTCCCACACGGCCATGTCGATGGTGCCCACGGCCACCGAGCGCTCGCCGTGGCCGCCGGGTTTTTCGTTGATCATCATGCGGGCCCAGACCTTGTGCGGGTCCAGGTTCTCGCCCGTCTCGTCCAGCAGGCTGGCCGGCTCAGCCTCCAGCACGCGGGGGATGAATCGGTCGCGCATCAGCGCGCCCTGGCCGTAGCGGCCGTTGGAGTTGAAGCCGTAGCCGATCACCGGCTTGCCATCGCGGATCACGTCGGTGACCACGGCCACGAGGCTCAGCGTCATCTTCGAGAAGTCGATGTAGGCGTTGCGGATGTCCGACTTGATGGGACGGGTCGATTCGAGGATGTTGACGATCTTCATGGTGGTCGCGTTGGTTGGCAAAGAGGGAAAGGGGCGGGATCAAAAGGAAAGATCAGCGGGCGAGCGAAGAGCCCCCGCAGATCGCGATGTCCTGCCCCGTGATGGCGGCGGCAGATTCAGACAGAAGAAAGCCCACCAGTGCGGCAATCTCGGCAGGCTCGATCAGGCGGCCGATGGGCGGCAGGCGCGGTGCACTGCCCTGGCGGGCGGGGTCGTTCAGCATGCCGGTGGCGGTGGCTGCGGGCGAGACGACATTCACCGTCACGCCCTGCGCGGCCACCTCGGCGGCCCAGCTGCGCGCCAGTGCAATCAGCGCGGCCTTGGTCGCGGCGTACTGACCGCGCCCGGCCATGCCCTGCGCCACGCGGCTGCCAATGAACACCACGCGCCCCTGACCGCACTGGGCCATGCCGGGCACGATGGCATCGGCCAGCCGGGTGGCGGCATCCACATGCAGGCGCCACATCAGCTCGCCGCCCGCATGGTCGAGCTGGCCCAGCGGCCCCACGCGCAGCACGCCGGCCGCATGGACCAGCGCGTCCACGCCGGGCAGTGCAGCGGCCACGCGGGCAATGTCTGCGCCATCGGCCAGGTTGGCCGGTGTATGGGTGAACGAGGGGTGAACGACCGTCGCCTGGGCCACATCCAGGCCCGTCACGCGCCAGCCGCCGGCCAGCAGCGACTCGACGATGCTGCGGCCTATGCCGCTGCTGCTACCGGTGACGATGGCGTGGCGGGTATTACTCGACACGGATGTTCCCTTCGGTGACGATCTTCTGCGAGCGCTCCATGTCGCTGCGCTGGAACTTCGCAAAATCCTCCACGCTGCCCGGTGTGGTCAGCAGCCCTTGCTCCTTGAGCTTGGGCGTCATCTCGGCCAGTGCCTTGTTCACCTCGGTGTTCAGCCGCTGGGTGATGTCCGCCGGCAGCTTGGCCGGGCCCCACAGGCCATACCAGCTGTAGAACTCGTAGCCCGGAATCGTCTCGCCCACCGTGGGCACGTCGGGCAAGCTCGCGGCGCGCTGGGCGGAGGTGACGGCCACCACGCGCAGCATGCCGCTCTTGTGGTACTGCAGAGATCCCAGGATGGGGTCGATGAACCCGTCGATCTGCCCGCCGATCAGGTCCTGGAACGCAGGCGCCGTGCCCTTGTAGGGCACGATCAGGTAGTCGAGGTTGCCTGCGCGCTTGAGCAGTTCGGTCGAGAGGTGCCCGGCCGACCCGATGGAGCCCACGGCGAAGGTCATCTTGCCGGGGTTGGCTTTGGCGTAGGCCATCAGCGACTTGATGTCGGTGACCGGCAGGTTCTTGTTGATGGCCACCGACAACGGGGCCTTGGCCACCAGCGCCACGGGCGTGAAGTCCTTGACCACGCCGTAGGGCACGGACTTCATGGTCATGGGCGCCGTGGTGAAGGTGGATGCGTTGAACAGCAGCGTGTAGCCGTCGGCCGGTGCCTTGGCCACCACGTCGCCGCCGATCACGCCGTTGCCGCCCGCCTTGTTCTCGACGATGAAGTTCTGGCCCATCTGGTCGCCCAGCTTTTGCGCGAGCATGCGGCCCACGGTGTCGAGCGTGCCGCCTGGCGGAAAGGGGATGACCATCCGGATGGGCTTGGCGGGGTAAGCCTGCGCAAAGCTGCTGGCCGCCATCGCGAGTGTGGCTAAACCCAGGGCGGCGCGAATGAAAAGGTGGCGTTGCATGGTGTCTTGTCTCCTTGTCGGTTTTCTTGTGTGCAATGAGGCGCGGGGGACTCAAAATCCCCCGCGCCTCGCAGGGACCGCTCAGCGCTTGAGCAGGCCGGCCTGCTTCACCGCAGCGCGCAGCGCTTCGAACTCCTTGGCGTTGGGCGCCTCGGTCGGTGGGCGCACGGTGGCGTCGTCGATCACGCCTGCCAGGTACATGCCACCCTTCATGCGGGCGTGGGCCTCGCCAGTGGGCTCGCCGCCGCCATACACCGCGTCCTTCAGGGGCGTGATGACAGCCTGCACCGCCATGGCTTTCTTCAAGTCGCCGGCCTTCACCGCATTCCACAGATCGATGATGAGCTGGTGGATGAAGGTGGCAAAGCCCACCAGCGCGCCGTCCACGCCCTGCACCATCGAGGCCAGCAGGTACTCGTCGTGGCAGGTCAGGATGGCCTTGGACGCGTCGGCCTCGCGGATCGCCTGGATGTCGCGGGCGTACTTGTTCATGTCGCGCTGGCCCACCTTGAAGGCCTGCAGGTAGGGCAACCGGGCCAGGTCGGCCAGCAGCTGCGACGAGTACGAGGCACGCGTCCAGGCCGGGTAGACGTGGCAGACCAGATCGGCGTTGGGCGCCGCCTTGTGGATGGCCTCGAAGTACTGCAGTGCGTGGCCGGGCGTGAAGCCAAAGCGCAGCCAGTGGTGCGGGGGCATCACGTCCAGCGCCACGGCACCAGCCTCGACGGCAGCGCGGGCATGGTCGGCCGCGTCGGCCAGGCCTTCGCAGACGATGGACGAAATGACAGGCATGCGCCCCTTGAGTTCGTCGGCCACGATGCGGGTGACCTCGGCGCGTTCAGCCGGTGTGAGGGAGAACACCTCGCCGGTGTGGCCGTTGGTCATGACGGCCACCACGCCCTCGTGGCCCGCCAGCCAGGCGGCGAGCTTGCGCAGCGCGGGCTCGTCGATGCGGTGGTCGGGGGTGAAGGGGCACGAGATGGCGGGGGTGATCCCGCGATAATTCGAGATGGCAGGCATGCTTTCTTGTCTCCGTTGGAAAAGCTGGTGAACAACGGGGTGGATCATTCCGCGCCATGCTGCAGCGGTCCAATACTCGAATCGCATACAACTATCTACCGATCCATCGCGGAGACACATGGGACCCGGCAATCGACCCCTGGACCTGGAATGGCTGGAGGATTTCCTCGCCCTGGCCGAGACGGGCAATTTCTCGCGCGCGGCGGAGGCCCGCGCCATTGCCCAGCCCGCCTTCAGCCGCCATATCCGCGCACTGGAAGACTGGGTGGGCGTGGAGCTGTTCGACCGCAGTGCCCATCCCGCGGCGCTCACGGCGGCAGGCCAGCGCTTTCTGCCGCTGCTCGAAACCATCTTGGCCAATCTGGAGGCTGCCCGCATCAAGGCCCGTGCTGCACACGACCTGGCGGCTGCCAGCCTGCGCTTTGCGGCCACGCACGTGCTTTCGCTCACGTTCTTTCCGCGCTGGCTGGTGGGCATGGAGGCCCGGCTGCGGCTGGGGCCTATCCAGACCATGTCCGACAGCTCGCAGGCCTGCGAAGACCTGATGCTCCAGCGGCGTGTGCAGTTTGTGCTGTGCCATGGCCACGCCGAGGTGCCGGGGCGCCTGGACGAGGCGCAGTACCCGATGTGCCGCCTGGCGGACGACCGGCTGCTGCCAGTCAGTGCGCCACAGCCCGGCGGCGCAGCAGGCCAGGCGCTGCATGCGCTGGGCCAGCAGGCCCCGGTGCCCGTGCTGGCCTACAGCGAGGCGTCGGGCCTGGGCCGCATCATGCGGGCCCGCATGCGCGGGGTGTTTGCTGACGGTGCTGACGGCCCGGTGGCGGTGGTGTTCACCGCGCACCACGCGGTGTTGCTCAAGACCCTTGCCCAGGAAGGGCGGGGCGTGGCCTGGCTGCCCGAAAGCCTGATTGCCGACGAGTTGCGCGCCGGCACGCTGGTGGCTGCCGGTGGCGCCGACTGGAACGTGCCGGTGCAGATCCGCCTGTACCGCCAGCGCGCCGAGATGTCGCCAGTGGCCGAGTCCTTGTGGGAACTGGCGGTGGCGCAGGTGGCACCGCAGGCCTGAGCGCTTGCCGTTCCCCTGGCTGGCAGCCGATTCTTAAAGGCCCAGGTCGCTCAGCCCCGGATGGTCGTCCGGCCGGCGCCCCAGCGGCCAGAAGAACAGCCGGTCCGCGGCCTGGATGGGGTGGTCGTTGATGCTGGCGTGGCGCACGGCCATCAGGCCTGCGTCGTTGAACTCCCAGTTCTCGTTGCCATAGCTGCGGTACCACTGGCCTGCGTCGTCATGCCATTCGTAGGCAAACCGCACGGCGATGCGGTGGCCGCTGAACGCCCACAGCTCCTTGATGAGGCGGTAGTCCAGTTCGCGTGCCCACTTGCGCTCCAGCAACAGCCGGGCGGCCTCGCGGCCCACGGGGAACTCGGTGCGGTTGCGCCAGCGCGTGTCCTCTGTGTAGGCCAGGGCCACGCGTGCAGGGTCGCGCGAGTTCCAGCCGTCTTCGGCTAGGCGCACTTTCTGGACGGCGGTGTGTTGGGTAAAGGGGGGCAAAGGCGGGCGTGTTTCCATGGGAACCTCGACGGTGAAGGATTGATGTAGACAGGTCTGTCTACGTGCCATCATAAAGCCATGTAGACAGACTTGTCTACAATGAGCGAATGACCTTTGATCCTCTCCCTGTCGGCTGGCAAGACCTGCCCGCCCGAGACCGCCTGCTGCACACGGCGCACGCGCTGTTCTACCGGGATGGCATCCGCGCCACGGGCATCGACCGGGTGATTGCGGAGTCTGGCGTGACCAAGGTGACCTTCTACCGGCATTTCCCGAGCAAGAACGCGCTCATCTGTGCGTATCTGGAGTACCGGCACGCGGGCTGGATGGGCTGGTTCGCCGACGCGCTGCAGCGCCATGCGCACGCGCTGCCCTCAGGGGCGGATCGCACGCGGGCATTGGCGCCTGCCCTGGCGGAATGGTTGGGCAGCAAGCACTTTCGGGGCTGTGCCTTCATCAACAGCGTGAGCGAGCTGGGAGACACCGTGCCGGAGGTGCTGGAGATTGCGCAGCGCCACAAGCGCGACATGACGGCGTTGCTGGCTGCCTTGTTGCCAGCGCCTTCCCACCGTGCGCAGGACGCGCAGGCGCTCACCCTGGTGGTGGAGGGCGCCATCGTGCGTGCGCAGATGGGCGAACCTGTCGCCGCGGTGGTGGCCGCAGTGTCCCGCCTGACGGATGCGTTGGTGGCGGCGCCTCCTCAGCGCAAGGGGTGAGCCTGTCGGTCGATAGAAAAGATGGGAACGCTCCTGGTGGTCGACCGGGCGGTCAGTCCAGTCGCGCGCCTTGTGTGGCTCCGTGGCGGGTGCGCTGGTCGTACTGCTTCTCGCGCGCCACGTGGTCCTGCAGCAGCCGGTGGCCCAAGGCGTTGGCTTCGCGCTCCAGCGTGGCGCAGTCGGGCGCTGCGGGCATCTGGCGGATGGCCTGGTCAATGGCCTGCGCTGCGTCGCGCCCGATCTGCACATGGCCTTGCTCGTGGTGGGACAGCGCCTGCAAATAGCGGTCAAAAACCGCCTGCTGCGAAGGGCTGGCGGCCTGCAGGTCGGGCAGCTGCACTTCGGTGCGCAGCCGGGTGTTGACTTCGGTGATCGCACAGCGGCCCGAGGCCTCGCGCCACCAGCGGAAGGTCCAGCGCACGTTCCAGCGGGTGTAGCCATGAAAGCGCTGTCCACCCACCGAAATGGGGGTTGCAGCATGCAGGGCATCGCGCAGTGTCTCTCCGGGCTGGGCGCGCACCACGTAGGGCCGCTGGGTGCTTTCTTCCTCCACGGCCGCGTGTGCCCCACCCGCAGACAGCAGCAAGGCCACCACCCACCCGAGACGCACGCAGCGTGGTGGCTCTGGCAACGCAGATGCGTTCAGTCGCCCCACGGCAGCATCAGCGTGAGCAGCGACAGCTGGTCGAACTCGGGCGCAAAGGCATCAATGATCTGCTGCGGCTCGGGGCACAGGGTGGTGTCGGTGATCACGCCAAACTGTACGCCGCCGCCGTAGCTGAGGATGGAGACCCCCAGGCCGATGTCACCCGACTGCGGTACCCAGAACATGCACTGCGTGACGCGTGCGCCGCACAGCGTGAGCTGCTCCTTGGGGCCGGGCACGTTGGTCATCACCGCCGTGGTCTTGCGGCCAAACAGGTTGAGCAGTGCGTCCTGCGCGGGCTTGATCATCAGGCCTGCCACGGCGAGCATGGCAAACGCCAGGATGGGCTGGGTGCTGCCCTTGAGCGCGTTCATGCGCTTGCGCACTTCGTACACGCGCTCGACTGGGTTGGCCACGCCGATGGGCAGCACCAGCGGCACCAGGCCAAAGCGGTTGCCCAGCTTCCAGGCCTCTTCCATGGGGCGTAGGTTGACCGGAATCATGGCGCGGATCTCCTGGCCCGTGGGGTCGTCGCCCTGGCTGCGCAGGTAGCCGCCGATGGCGCCCGCCACGCACGACAGCAACACATCGTTGATGGAGCAGTTGAGTGCTTTGCCGATGGCCTTGACCTCTTCGAGCGGAATCGGTGGGCACCAGGCCACGCGCTTGGCGCTACCGGGCTGGCCCTTCAGGCGCGTGGGGGAGTCGTCAGGCATCAGCGCCAATGCTGCCGCATCGCTGACGAGCTGGTAGGCCACGCGGGCCATGTCCATGGTGCCGGTCAGCCCGTGGTGCATGGCCTTTTCCGGGTCTCCCAGCATCTGCAACGACTTGGCGGCGCTGTCGCCCGCCAGGTCCAGGGCCTTGACGGTGAGGCCGGTGAAGGGCTTGATGAGTGCGTCGGCGATCCAGTCCTCGGCGGTGGCGGCTTCCTTGTCTGCCCGCGCCTTGCGCTTGGGGGGCTCCGAGCCGCCGTCCACCAGCGACATGGTCACCGAGATGAGTGCAATGCCGTCGGCAATGCAGTGGTGGATGCGCACGATGAGCGCGCTGCCTTTCGCGCCGTCATCACCCACAAAGTCTTCGATCAGGTGCATTTGCCACAGCGGGCGGCGTGTATCGAGCGGCTGCATGGCGAGTTCGCCCACGCGGTCCTGCAGTGCGCGCTGCATGCTGTGGCCTGTGCGGTGGGGCAGCTTTTCGCGCAGCACATGCGCAGCGATGTCGAAGTTGCGGTCCTCCACCCAGGTGGCGCCTGCGGCATCTTCCACCACCCGCTGGCGAAAGCGCGGGTACTGCAGCAGGCGCTGCTGTACGCGTTCGCACAAGGCCTCCCAGGTGATGCCGGGTGACAGGGTCCACACGCCGTTGATCATCATCAGGTTGCTGTGCGAATCCATGCGCAGCCAGGCGGTATCGACCTTGCTCATGCGTTCGCCCGACAGGCCCAGCATGCCGGTGGCCGCGCGGCGCACGTTCTTCTGCACCACGGTGGCGGCCTTGCGGGCTGCGGGGGGCAGGGCCTGGGCGGCCTTGCGTGCCACCTCAGGCGCCTGGTCGCGCATGGTGCGCAGGGGGCTCGTGCTGAGGCCGGGGGCGGCTTTGCGGGGGGCTGGAATGCGGGTCACCATCAGATGTACACCTATTGTTTGATTTTTGGGGGCTTGCCTCTATGGATTGAGCGGCCCCGGGCCGTGCTCAGCCCGTAAGATACAACGCAGCAAACCCTTGCCGACACCGTTCTTTCCCTCCCCCCACACATCCCAAGGAGCACACCCACATGGCCGACCTCAATGCCACCTTCGAAGCCGCCGTGGCCAATTCCAAGAACCTGAGCGAGCGTCCCGACAACGCCACGCTGCTCAAGATCTACGCGCTGTACAAGCAAGCCACCGCCGGCGACAACACCGAGAAGAAGCCCAGCTTCTCCGACATGGTGGGCCGTGCCAAGTGGGACGCCTGGGAAAAGCTCAAGGGCACGGGCGCCGATGAGGCCAAGCAGCAGTATGTGGACCTGATCACGTCGCTGAGCTGATACGGAGCTCCTTCCAAAGAAAAAGGCGACCTCGGTCGCCTTTTTCTTTGGGGGCAGAGGCGCCTAACGCTGGACCCACCCCTTGGGCAGCCCCACTTCCGGCGTCATGCCGTAGACCGGCTCGCCCGGCAGCCCCGCCTGCAGCGGCACGCGGGCGGCCATCAGGCGCTCCAGGTCCACCCCCGTGGCAATGCCCATGGCTTCGAACATGAACACCAGGTCTTCGGTCACCACGTTGCCCGACGCGCCCGGCGCATAGGGGCAGCCGCCCAGGCCGCCCAGCGACGCATCAAAGGTGCGCACCCCCACGTCGTAGGCCGCCAGGCAGTTGGCCAGGCCCAGGCCGCGGGTGTTGTGCATGTGGGCCGCACCGGCCTTGGCACCCAGCTCGGCGCGCAGGCGCGTGAACAGGCGGCGCACCTGCGCCGGGTTGGCCATGCCGGTGGTGTCCGACAGGCCCACCTCGTCGGCACCGGCCTCGGCGCACAAGCCTGCGAGCCAGATCACATCGTCCTCGGGCACCAAGCCCTGCAGCGTGCAGCCAAAGGCGGTGGACAACCCCACCTCCACCAGCACGCCGGGCGCCTGCGCGTTACGCAGCTGTGCCACGGCGCGCACCTCCTCGACCATGGCCTCGCGCGTCTTGCGCACATTGGCCAGCGAATGGGCAGCACTGGCCGATACCGGAAGGGTGACCTTGTGCACCCCTGCTGCCAGCGCCGCCTCGGCGCCGCGGAGGTTGGGGGCCAGGGCCATCACGGTGATGCCAGGGTGGGTGAGCGCGTGCTGCACCACTTCGGCCACATCGGCCATCTGGGGCAGCAGGCGGGCGGGCACGAAGGAGCCGACTTCGATCTCGCGCAGGCCGGCCGCCACCAGGGCGTCGATCCAGCGCAGCTTGTCGGCCGTGGGCATGGTGGCTTTGACGGACTGCAGGCCATCGCGCGGGCCGACTTCGCTGATGAGTACTTGGGGTTGCGTCATGGTGCTGGACGGAGGATGCCGCCGAGGATAGCGCGCTGGCGCTGCCAGAAGGTGCCCTGGGGGTTTTGAACAAAGTGGCAATTTGTGATGCCATACCGGCAAACAGCCCAGCAATATGCAGCAGATTGGGCGATTCCCATTGTTTTGGCGCTTCGGGACACTGCTTGGAGCCCTATCCATTCCCATTCGGAGACAAGCGCCATGCCCTCACACCATCCTTTTTCCACCCGCTACCTCAGTGCCACCGATGTCATCGACATGGTGCAGCGCAAAGGCGTCGAGGCCTGCCTGCGCGGCATTGCCGACTACATCCAGGCCGACTTTCTGCGCTGGGGCGCGTTCGACAAATCCGCACGTGTGGCCAGCCACTCGCGCGACGGCGTGATCGAACTCATGCCCATTGCCGATGACCAGACCTATGCGTTCAAGTACGTCAACGGCCACCCCAAGAACACGCGCTGGGGGCTGCCTACGGTGATGGCGTTTGGCGTGCTGGCCGATGTGGCCACGGGCGCGCCGCTGCTGCTGAGCGAACTCACGCTCACCACCGCCCTGCGCACCGCCGCCATGTCGGCCGTGGCCGCCCGCGCCCTGGCGCGGCCTGGCAGCCGCACCATGGCGCTGATCGGCAACGGCGCCCAAAGCGAGTTCCAGGCACTGGCCTTCCACCACCTGCTGGGCATCACCGCGCTGCGGCTGTTTGACACGGACCCGACCGCCACCGCCAAGCTGCAGGCCAACCTGCAAGGCACAGGCCTGCGCACCGTGGCCTGCAACAGCACGGCCGAGGCCGTGCGCGGCGCCGACGTCGTGACCACGGTGACGGCCGACAAGACCAACGCCACCATCCTCACGCCCGGCATGCTGGCGCCCGGTATGCACATCAACGCCGTGGGCGGCGACTGCCCCGGCAAGACCGAGCTGCATGCCGACGTGCTGCGCCAGGCCCAGGTGTTTGTGGAATACGCGCCGCAGACGCGCATCGAAGGCGACATCCAGCAGCTGCCTGCCGACTTTGGGGTGACCGAGCTGTGGGAAGTGCTGGCAGGCCAACACACCGGCCGGGCCAGCGATGCCGCAATAACGGTGTTTGACTCCGTAGGCTTTGCGCTGGAGGACTTTTCTGCGCTGCGCTTCTTGCGCGATACGGCCGCCGAGCTGGGCATGGGCCAACCCATCGAACTCATCCCCCAGCTGTCAGACCCCAAGAACCTGTTTGGGCTGCTGCGCACGCACAACCCCCTGCTGCGCGCTGTGGCCTGACGCCTGTCCGGTCACCCCTTCTCAGTCCCTCCAGACCACGCTGCTGGCGGAGTCGGCGCGTGTGGTGCGGAAATGGTTGGCCGGGTGGGCTGGGTCCGCCATGCCAAAGGAGATGCCGCAGACGATGCTGCGGTCATTGCCAATGCCCAGCACCTCGCGCAGCACGCCGGGGTAGGACGCCAGCGCCGCCTGTGCGATGGAGCCCACGCCCAGGCTGTGCGCGGCCAGCATGAAGTTGCTCACATACGCGCCACAGTCCACCGCACCATAGACGCCCAGTGCCTCGTCGCTGGTGACGATGGCCACATGCGGTGCGCCGAACATCGTGAAGTTCTGCGCCGCCTGGCGGGCCGAGGCTTCGCGGTCACCCTTGGCAATGCCCAGGGCTTCGTACAGGCCCCAGCCGCATTCGCGCCGCCGTTCCTGGTACACGCCCCGGTATTCGCGGGGCCAGGGCAGGTCGGGGTTGGGGGCTGCGGTGGTCATGTGCGACTGCAGTGCGCTGCGCAGGCGCTCCAGCGTGGTGCCGCTGGCTATGGTGAGCTGCCAGGGCTGCGCGTTGCACCACGAGGCCGTGCGCTGCGCGGTGACCAGGATGGCTTCGATGGTGCCGCGCGGCAACGGCTCGGGCAGAAAAGCGCGGCAGCTGTAGCGGGTGTGGAGCAGCGTGGAGAGGGTGTCAAACGCCGGGCTGTGGGCGGCGGTCCCGTTCGCGGTGGATGTCATGGCGGTGGCTAGGCCTTCTTGGCCTTGGCGGCAGGCTTGGCCGCTGACTTGGGGGCCGGCTTGTCAGCATCCGCGTCTGCTGCATGTTTCTTCTTGTCTGCGGCGGGCTTCTTGGCGCCGGGGTGGGGCGCGTTGAGCAGGGCGTCCAGCTGCTCGCCTATTTCGGCCTCGATGCGGTCCTTGAACGCGCCGAACAGAAAGCCTAGCTGTGCCTTCATCTCGAACTGGTGCGCATCCACCAGCAGCGTGCCCTTGACGCCCGAGCGGGAGAAGGTGAGCAGGTCTTCCTTGTCCCCTTCTTCGTAGGTGCATTCCATGTCGAATTTTTCTTCGGCCTTTTCGGCCCAGGAGAAGGCGACCTTGCGGGCTTCCTTGAAGCCCAGGTGGTGTTCGCGGTGGATATGAATGTCAGGCACCGGCTGTCTCCTTGAGGTGTTGGGGGTCAGGTAAAAGGGCGCGCAGTGTGTCGTGCCGCTCGGGCAGGGGCTGCTGCGTCAGTTGTCGTACGGCATCATAAAACCGGGGCCAGTTGCGCCCCTCGCGTTCAAACAAGGCCTCGAACGCGGGCACCAGTTCGTCGTAGGCGGCCTGGGCGGCAAAACTGGCGTTGTTGGCCTGGGCCACCCAGCGGTCGTAGCCTGCCACCTGGGCAGTGGTGGCCCGGGGGGGCGTGCCGCCGGGGGCGTCCAGCCAGCGTGCGCGCAGTGCGGCATAGTCGTCTCGAAACGCTTGCATTGCTTCTTTTTTCATAGCACTCAAGGCATGATCTTCTATCGCTTGAAGCTCCTTCTGCTCATAAATGGCCGCCAGGCGGGTGCGCGTGGCCCGGGTGAGCATGCGGAAGGCGCTGCGCCGCGCTTCGCTGGTGGCGTAGGCCTCGCGCGCGGCGGGGGTGGACTGCGTGGCCAGCCACCGCGCCACGCCAATGCGTTCCACCGCGGTGGCAAAGGATTCGTTGAACAAGGTGTCGTTCTTGGCATAGACCACCTGGTGCGCCAGCTCGTGGAACAGCAGGCGCACAAAGTCTCCCTCGGGCCAGGCGATGAAGGTGGACAGCAGCGGGTCGCCGCCCGCCCAGTTCATGTAGCCCAGCGTGGAGTAGGCGGGCACGCCGTACACCTCCACCTCCAGGCCCTGTGCGGACAGCTCGGCGGCCTCGGCCTGTGCCGCAGCTTCGGTGAAATAGCCACGGTAGCCGATGCAGCCCGTGACCGGAAAGCACCAGGTGTGCAGCGTCAGCGAATAGGGCGGCGCTGCGACCACGTTCCACACGGCGGCGGGGCGCTTCAGGTCGGCATAGCGGCGGTAGCTGGCGTTGTCGGGCAGGCCGAGTTCTGCCACCGCAAAGGCCCGCGCACGTTGCGCCAGCTGCAAGCGCTCGCGCAGGGCGGGCGAGATGTCCTTGCGCGCCACCCATTCGTCAATCGGTTCTGCGGCATGCATGATCTGCATGTGCCCGCGCAGCGACTGCCAGTAGTAGCCCAGCGCGTTGGAGGGACCGGTGGTGCTGGCGCAGCCGGCCAGCACCAGGCAAAACATCAGGCTGAAAGTGGCCCGCAGGCGGGAAAGTGGCTGGCGCATGGGGGCAGTTTATGGGCAGATCGAACCCTTTGCGCTCGCCCTGTCAGCAGCCTGGCTGTTGCGCTTTCTAGAATGCCGCGCATGACCCCTTTGACCGCTCCCGATCCTGCTCGCCAACCCGCGCTGGCCGACGGCCTGTTCGCCGACGAGGCCGGTTGCCCGCGCTGCACCTGGTGCCAGTCCACGCCGCTGTACCGCCACTACCACGACACCGAGTGGGGCTTTCCGGTGGCCGACGACCGCAGGCTGTTCGAGAAGATCTGCCTGGAGGGTTTTCAATCGGGCCTGAGCTGGCTCACCATCCTGAACAAGCGCGAGGGCTTTCGCGCGGCGTTCGCGAACTTCGACGCCGAGCAGGTCGCAGCCTTCGGCCCGGCCGAGGTCGAGCGCCTGGTGCAGGACGCGGCCATCGTGCGCCACCGGGGCAAGATCGAGTCCACCATCAACAATGCCCACCGTGTGCTGGAGCTGCGGCGCGAGTTTGGTTCGCTGGCGCACTACGCCTGGCGCTACGAGCCCGCTGCCACCGACCGGCCCGAGCGCATCACGCGCGAAGTGGCGCGCACCCT
This sequence comes from Acidovorax delafieldii, assembly GCF_007993815.1. Lineage (GTDB taxonomy): Bacteria > Pseudomonadota > Gammaproteobacteria > Burkholderiales > Burkholderiaceae_C > Acidovorax > Acidovorax delafieldii. Next base: position 607,485 of record NZ_VJWE01000011.1, on the reverse strand, counting down.
GTCCACATCGCCGGCTTCCATTGCCATGTCCAAGGACCTGAAAAAGCGCGGCTGGAGCTTTGTGGGCCCGACCACGGTGTACGCCTTCATGCAGGCGATGGGGCTGGTCAATGACCACCTGGAAGGCTGCCACTCGCGCCCCGCAGCGCTCGCTGCGCGCAAGGCGTTTGTGGTGCCGCGCGGTTGATTGCTCAGACCCGCGCCACGGGACGCAGTAGCCACAGCGCTCCCAACGCGGCGAGGCCCAGCAGTGTGGTGAGCCACAGGGCCGCTGCCCCGGCGCTGTCCAGCAGCATGCCAAACAGCACCGGTGCAAACGCCTGCGCCACGCGGGCGGGCACCATCATCAGGCCCTGGCGCGCGCCGTAGCCTGCTGGCCCAAACAGCACCAGTGGCAGCGTGCCCTTGGCAATGGTCAGTATCCCGTTACCTGCCCCGTGCAGCACGGTGAACACCGCTGCCGCAGGCCCGCCCAGCACCATCAGCAGGCCCGCGCCCACAGGGTGTGCGGCGGCTGCCAGCTGGGCCGATAGCAGCGGGTGCAGGCGGCGCAGAAAACCAAACTCCAGCAGGCGTGCCGCCACCTGCGCAGGGCCCACCAGTGCCGCCAGGGCCACTGCCGCATGCAGCGACGTACCGCTGGCCTGCAGCAGGCGCGGCAGGTGGGCTGCCATGGCGGTGCTGGTGAACCACGTGACCGCAAACACAAAGGACAGCAGCACGGTGGTGCGCAGCGGGTGTGCTGGAGTGGGCGGGGCGGATACGGCCGTTTCTGTGGCGGGCGCTGCGATGGCGTCCGTCGATGGTTCGGGGGCCTTGTCTGCGGCGTCGGCGCGCGGCAGCCAGCCATTGAGCGGCACGCCCACCAGCAGGTGCAATGCGGCCCAGCCCGCACACGCGCCGCGCCAACCCCACTGCGTCTCCATCCAGGCCGACAGCGGCCAGCCCACGGTGCTGGCGAACCCCGCGATCAGCGTGATGCCGGTGATGGCGCTGCGCGCGCCCTGGCCGTACAGCCGCACCAGCGTGGCAAACGCCGCCTCGTAAAGGCCCGACCCCATGGCCACGCCCATCAGCACCCACGCGGCAAACAGGCCCACCGGGCCTTGCGCCAGGGCCATGCCCGCCAGAGCAGCTGCAAACAACAGGTTGGTGCCCATCAGCACCGGGCGGCCGCCATGGCGGTCAATGGCGCGACCCGCGAAAGGCCCGAGCAGCGCCGACACGATGAGCGCCACGGAAAACGCGGCGAACACCGTGGGGGTGGCCACACCCAGGTCGCGCGCCATGGGCGCGGCCAGCATGGCAGGCAGGTAGTAGGACGAGGCCCAGGCCAGCGTCTGGGCCGTGCCCAGGCGCGCCACGGTCCAGCGTTGCGAGGCGGCGCTCATTCCGCGCGGTGGGCCATGGCGGGGGCGCGCGAGGTTGCCTCAGACACGCTGGCCCTGCGCGTTGATGACGACTTCGCCATCCTCCTTGGTGAAGGCACCTTGCTGCGGTGCGGGCAGGATGTCCAGCACTTTCTCGGACGGGCGGCACAGCCGCGTGCCCAGGGGCGTGACCACGATGGGGCGGTTGATGAGGATGGGGTGCTGCAGCATCGCGTCGATGAGCTGCGCGTCGGTGACGCCCGGTGCGTCCAGTTGCAGCTCGGTGAAGATCGCCTCCTTGGTGCGCACGGCGTTGATCACCGGCTCGCCTGTCGCTGCAATCAGCGCCACCAGCGTGGCACGGTCGGGCGGGGTTTGGAGGTATTCGATGACCTCGGGCTCCATGCCGCTGTTGCGGATCATGGCGAGGGTGTTGCGGGACGTGCCGCACTTGGGGTTGTGATAGATCGTGATGGTGGTCATGGCGTGCTGGAAAGTACGGAAACAATGGGCGAAAGTTTGCCACTGCGCTGGGGCCAGCCCGGTAAATTTTCCAACGCGTTCAGCAGCCGCAGGCCCGCATCGCCCAGCGCTCCGTCGTTGTGCACCTCCAGGCTGGCCGCGCCCGGCGGCGGGCTGTAGGCCAGCGCGCGCTGCACCCGGGCCTCCACCTCTTCGCGCGTCTCGCGGCCGCGCGCCAGCAGACGTCCGCGCAGCACCTGCGGGCTGGCGGTGATGTGCACGGCCACCAGGTCCGGGAAGCGCGCCAGGGCCTCGGGCAGGTAGGCGCGCGAGCCATTGAGCAGCACCCAGTGGCCCTGCGCCAGCGGCGCCAGTTGCGCATGCCGCACGCCGTAACCCAGGCCGTTGGCCTGCCAGTGCAGGGCAAATGCGTGGTCGCTGCACAGCGCAACAAACGTTTGGGGCGAAACGCTTTCATGCACTTCGCCGGCAGACGTCGCGGCACGGCTGATGGTGCGCTGCGCCCAGTGCACGGGGCAGGGCTGGGGCAGGTGGGCGCGCAGCCAGTCCAGCAGGCTGTCCTTGCCCGCACCCGAGGGGCCCATGCAGTAGACCAGCCGGCCCGCGGTCATGCGCCCATCTCCAGGTGATCCAGCAGCACAAAGTCGGCGCCGGGTGTGGGCTCTGCGAACAAGGCCAGGCTGTTGAACTTGAGGATGGGCAGGTCCGAGAAGAACTCCTGCGCGGCCTCGAACACCAGCGCCTGCGTCTGTGTGTCCACCTGCGCCAGGCTGCCGGTGAGCGACAGGTGAAAGCGGAACTCGTCCAGCACAAAGGGGTAGCCCCATTGCTGCAGCAGCGCGTCTTGCCGGGCAGTGAGCCCCGCCGAGCGGCGCCGGGCGAGGTCGGCGTCGGACAAGGGAGCGGCCAAGGGCTGGAGCGCCGTCACGCAGGTGGCGGCGGTCTCCTGGATCTGCGCATTGGCGAGGTGCAACGCCGGGGGCACCAGTGCCAGAAAGTCGTCGATGCGTTGCACCTGCAGGGGCGGCAGCACAAAGGGTTGCAGCCCGCGCGCCACGGACTGCACGGCCTGGTGCAGCGTGATCCAGTCGGCGCCGGGCGCCAGCGCAAACGGCGCCTTGAGTGTGGCGTGCCAGCCGTAGCGGCGGGGTGCTGCGGTCAGGCGGTGCAGATCGTCCGCCGCCACGCTGTCGATGGCGAGCTGCTGCAGCGGCTGCAGCAGCGCGGCGCAGCGCCCCAGCCAGTGGCTGCCGGCCAGCCAGCCCAGGCTGCCCGGGTTGGGTGCGAAATAGACCGCATAGCGGTGGTGGGTGGGTGGCATGTCAGGCGTGTTCATCGTGGTCAATGGTCAGTTTCACGCGGTCGCCCGCAAACCAGGCGCGGGCCCATTCGATGGGCGTGCCTGCCAGGTCCACGTTCAGGCTCTCTACCTGCAGCACGGGGCGTGAGGTGGGCTGGCGCAACTGGGCGGCCACTTCGGCGCTCGGCAGCTCGGCGGTGATGCGGCTTTCGCGGCGCGTGTAGTCAGCAACGCCGTGGGCAGTGAAGCCTGCGGTGATGGAGCCCGTTTCGCGCACCACGGCCGCCAGGTTTTCGAAGCGGGGCAGGGGAAAGTAGCGCTCGCTGATGTGCAGGGGCTGGCCCTCGGCGTCGCCCCGAACGCGCAGCGCCAGCAGCGGGCTGCGCGCGGGCACTTGCAGCGCCTTGGCCAGCGCCGCCGTGGCGCGCGTGGTCTGGGCCTGCAGCACCACCAGGCTGCCGCGCAGACCGGCCTGTGCCAGGCCCTGCTGGTGGCGCGTGCGCTTGCCCAGCACCAGGTCCACCGCAAAGTCTTCCACATAGGTGCCGCTGCCCTGCGTGATGCGCACCAGCCCCTGGCTGCACAGGCTGGCGAGCGAACGGCGGATGGTGTGGCGGTTCACGCCGAACTGCTCGGCCAGCGCGTGTTCCGAGGGCAGTCGCTGGCCCGGCGGATAGACGCCGCTGCCGATGGCCTCGGCCAGCTCGGCGGCTATGCGCGTCCAGAAGCTGTCGCGCGCAGGGCGCAGTGGTGGTGCTTGCGGGACCTGCAACGGGGTCGTGAGAGAGGTGGTGCTGGCTGTCATGAAACCTACATGCGCGCTCTTTAAGCTGGCGCCAGTTGTTCAATTTGTCTATACAACTTTCAGGGTACCACTTCCATGTTTCAAGCCTTTGACAACCCGGGACCGGGCCGCCCACTGGGCCGCGCGCAGTGGATGGCGCTGCTGGCCCGGGCGCCGCTGGGGCTGCTCGAATCTGCCTTGCATGAGCATGCCACGCGCCCCGCGCGCTGGCTGCGTGCGCCAGAGACCGGTCTGATGATGGTGCAGGGCCGCGCCGGTGGCACGGGCGAGCGCTTCAACCTGGGTGAGGTCACCGTCACCCGCTGCGCGCTGCGCGTGGCCGACGCATCGGACACTTCTGAGGCCACCGTGGGCGTGGCCTACGTGCTGGGCCGTTCGCACCGCCAGGTGCAGCTGGCGGCCTTGGCCGATGCGCTGCTGCAAGACCCTGTTCAGCAACCGGTGCTGGACGCACAACTGCTCGACCCCATCCGCAACCACCTGCGCAATATGCAGGCTGAGCGCCAGGCGCGGGCTGCCAGCACCAAGGTGGACTTTTTCACCGTGGCGCGCGAGAGCGGTGCCGACAACGACGAGGACACCGAATGAGCACGACCTCCTTGGCATCGCTGGGTGCCGGATTTTCGAACGAAGCCTTTGGCAGCCAGGCGGTGTTCCGCGCGGTGCTGCAGGCGCTGTCGCACCCCGGCCGCACGGTGGCGGTAGAACACGACGCGCAAGCTCCTGCCGTGGGGCATGCCGTATCGGCTGCCGTGCTGCTGGCGCTGCTCGACAGCGACTGCACGTTGTGGCTCTCGCCCAAGCTGGCAGCCAGTGATGCCGGTGCCTGGCTGCGCTTTCACACAGGCTGCACTGTGGTGGCCGACGCCGCGCAAGCCCGTTTTGTGTGGGTGGCGCAGGGTGATGCGCTGCCTGCCCTGAACCGTCTGGCCCTGGGCACCGACATCTACCCCAACCAATCAGCGACTTGCGTGGTCGATGTATCGCGTGCCGCCGTCACCACGGCGGACGCAAGTGAGGCATGGCACTTGCGCGGCCCCGGCATCCAGGAGGTGGCGGACTTGCAGGTGGATGGCTTGCCTGAGGACTTCGAGGCCCAGTGGGCGGCCAACCATGGGGTGTTTCCACGCGGTGTGGATCTGCTGCTGGCCACTGCGGACCACATCGTGGGCCTGCCCCGCACCACGCGGGCGACGCGCAGCGCCACAGCCCTTCAGGAGGCCTGAGCATGTACGTAGCCGTCAAAGGCGGAGAAGCCGCCATTCTCAAAAGCTACCAGTTGTTGGCCCGCCAGCGCCGGGGCGATGTCTCGCAGCCCGAACTCTCGGTAACGCAGATCCGCCAGCAGCTCAAGCTGGCCGTGGACCGGGTGATGACCGAGGGATCGGTGTACGACCCTGAGCTGGCGGCCCTGGCCATCAAGCAGGCAGCAGGCGACCTGGTGGAAGCCATCTTTTTGCTGCGCGCCTACCGCGCCACGCTGCCACGCCTGGGCACCACCTGCGCGCTGGACACCAGCCGCATGGCGCTGGACCGCCGCATCTCCGCCACCTTCAAGGACCTGCCTGGTGGCCAGGTGCTGGGCCCCACCTACGACTACACGCAGCGCCTGCTGGACTTCAAGCTGCTAGCCGAAGGCACGGTGACGCCGCCTGCCGCTGCAGCAGCTGTGGTGTCGCCCAGCCCCACACCCCGTGTGGTGGACCTGCTCAACCAGGAAGGCCTGATCGAAACCCGCCCCGTGCCCCCGGGCGACCCCGCGCCCACGGACCTGACCCGCGAGCCGCTGCGCTTCCCCGCCAACCGGGCCACGCGCCTGCAAAACCTGGCGCGCGGCGACGAGGGCTTCCTGCTCGCCATGGCGTATTCCACGCAGCGCGGCTATTCGCACTCGCACCCGTTTGTGGGTGAGGTGCGCCTGGGCACGGTAGCGGTGGAGGTCGTACCCGAAGAGCTGGGCTTTGCCATCGAGATCGGTGACATCGAGATCACCGAATGCGAAATGGTGAACCAGTTTGCGGGCAGCAAGAGCCAGCCCCCGCAGTTCACGCGCGGCTACGGTCTGGCTTTTGGCCACAGCGAGCGCAAGGCGATGGCCATGAGCTTGGTGGACCGAGCCCTACGTGCCGATGAGCTGGGTGAACCGGTGGAGTCGCCCGCGCAGATGCAGGAATTTGTGCTGGGCCACAGCGACAGCCTGGAGGCGTCTGGCTTCGTGCAGCACCTGAAGTTGCCGCACTACGTGGACTTTCAGTCCGAGCTGGAGCTGGTGCGCAAGATGCGCGCCGCTGCCGCCCACCCCACCACCCCCGCCGAGGAGGATGCCGCATGAACGCGCCCATGGAACCCGCCGTGATGGGCCTGCCCGCCGACGCCGCACCGGTGGACGGCCACTTCAACTTTGCCTACCTGGACGAGCGCACCAAGCGCATGATCCGCCGCGCCATCCTCAAGGCCGTGGCCATCCCCGGCTACCAGGTGCCGTTTGGCTCCCGCGAAATGCCGCTGCCCTATGGCTGGGGCACGGGCGGCATCCAGGTCACCGCGTCCATCATCGGCCCGCAGGACTGCCTCAAGGTCATCGACCAGGGATCGGACGACACGGTCAACGCGGTCAACATCCGCCGCTTCTTCGAGCGCACCACGGCCGTGGCGACCACCACCCGCACGCGCGAGGCCACGCTGATCCAGACGCGCCACCGCATCCCCGAGACACCGCTGGCCGAAGGCCAGGTCATCGTCTACCAGGTGCCAGTGCCCGAGCCCATGCAGCGCCTGGAGCCGCGGGAGACCGAAACGCGCACTCTGCATGGCCTGGCCGAGTACGGGCTCATGCACGTCAAGCTCTACGAAGACATCGCGCGCTACGGCCACATTGCCACCACCTACGACTACCCCGTGCTGGTCAACGGCCGCTATGTGATGGCGCCGTCGCCCATCCCCAAGTTCGACAACCCCAAGATGCACATGAACCCCGCGCTGCAGCTGTTTGGCGCGGGCCGCGAAAAGCGCATCTACGCCGTGCCGCCCTATACACCGGTGGAGAGCCTGGGTTTTGAGGACCACCCGTTCGAGGTGCAGCGCTGGGATGCTGCCTGCGCGCTGTGCGGCGCCACCGACAGCTTTCTCGACGAGGTCATCACCGACGACCAGGGCGGGCGCATGCATGTCTGTTCCGATTCGGACTACTGCCACGAGCGCCAGGCGCAGCAGGCCGAAACGGCGCAGGTGGAAGGCGGCGCGGCATGAGCGCCGTGCACATTCGCGAAGCCCGGCAGGCCGACCTGGAGAGCGTGCTGGCGCTGTATGCCGCCATTGAAGACAGCCCGGCCGACGTGCTGACCCTGGAAGAAGCCCAGGCCGTGTGGGCCCAGTTCGCCCGCTACCCCAGCTACCGCCTGTGGGTGGCCTGCGACCCCGCGCAGCACGGCGCCGTGGTGGGCACCTATGCGCTGATCGTCATGCACAACCTGGCGCACCGGGGCACGCCCTCGGCCATCGTGGAAGACGTGGTGGTGGCACAGGACCAGCAGGGCCGAGGCATTGGCCGCCAGATGATGGCCCACGCCATGCAGCAGGCGCGCGACGCGGGCTGCTACAAGCTCGCGCTCTCGTCCAACGCCCGCCGCAAGGGCGCGCATGCCTTCTATGAATCCCTGGGCTTTGCGCAGCATGGCCTGAGCTTTGTTGTCGAGACCCTCACATGAATCACCCCGAACCTTCTGCGCCGCTGCTGAGCGTGCGCAACGTCAGCAAGCGCTATGGCGACCGCGTGGCGCTGCAAGGCGCGTCCTTTGACCTGTGGCCCGGCGAGGTGCTGGCCGTGGTGGGCGAGTCGGGCTCCGGCAAGTCCACGCTGCTCAACGCCATTGCAGCACGCAGCGCCCCGGACGAAGGCACGGTGCAGTTCCGCCAGCGCAGCGGCGAGCTGCAGAACATCTACGCCATGACCGAAGCGCAGCAGCGCCTGCTGGCCCGCACCGACTGGGGCTTTGTGCACCAGAACGCGGCGGACGGCCTGCGCATGGATGTGTCCGCCGGTGCCAATGTGGGTGAGCGCCTGATGGGCCTGGGCGAGCGCCACTACGGCCGCCTGCGCGCCACGGCCACGGAATGGCTGCAGCGTGTCGAGATCGATGCGGCGCGCATCGACGATGCACCGCGCACGTTTTCGGGCGGCATGCGCCAGCGCCTGCAGATTGCGCGCAACCTGGTCACCCAGCCTCGCCTGGTGTTCATGGACGAGCCCACCTCGGGCCTCGATGTATCAGTGCAGGCGCGCCTGCTGGACCTGCTGCGCCAGCTCACGCGGCAGATGCAGTTGGCGGCCATTGTGGTCACGCACGACCTGGCCGTGGCACGCCTGCTGGCCCACCGCATGGTGGTCATGCAACGCGGCCGCGTGGTGGAGGCGGGCCTGACCGACCAGGTGCTCGACGACCCGCAACACCCCTACACCCAGCTCCTCGTTTCTTCGGTACTGCAGCCATGAACCAGCCTTCCATTGCGCCCATTCTCCAGATGCAAGGGGTGGCCAAGCGCTTCACCCTGCACCACCAGAACGGCATTGAACTGCCCGTGCTCGCCCACGTGGACCTGGCCGTGCAGCCCGGTGAATGTGTGGTGCTGGACGGCCCCTCGGGCATGGGCAAGAGCACGCTGCTCAAGATGATCTACGCCAACTACCGGGTCAATGCAGGGAGCATCACCGTGCGCTCGGCCGATGGCGCAGTGGTGGATGTGACGCAGGCCACGCCGCGTGCGCTGGTGCAGCTGCGGCGCGACACCGTGGGCTACGTGAGCCAGTTCCTGCGGGTCATCCCGCGCGTGTCGGCGCTGGACGTGGTGGCCGAGCCACTGGCGGAAGACGCCGGCGACGACCCAGCGGGCATCGAGGCCGCACGCGAGACCGCCCGGCAGTGGCTGACCCGCCTGCGCATCCCCGAGCGGCTGTGGCACCTTCCACCCGCCACCTTCTCGGGCGGGGAGCAGCAGCGCATCAACATTGCCCGCAACATGATCAAGCCCAAACCCCTGCTGTTGCTGGACGAGCCCACCGCATCGCTCGATGCAGCCAACACCGAGACCGTGATCGCCATGATCCGCGAGGCGGTGGCGCGCGGCGCGGCCCTGGTGGGCATTTTTCATGACGCACAGGTCGGCACTGCCGTGGCCACGCGCCGCGTGAACGTGGGTGACTTCCGGGGAGCATCGGCATGAATACAACCGTGTTCAAGAACGCCCGTATGGTGCTGCCAGGCGAAGTGGTGTTGGGCAGCCTGCACGTGGATGGCGGGCGCATTGCGTCGCTGGACAGCGGGGCCACCTCAGCTTTGCAAGGCATCGACCTGAGGGGCGACTACCTGCTGCCCGGGCTGGTCGAAATCCACACCGACAACTTTGAGCGCCACCTGATGCCGCGCCCCAAGGTGCAATGGGCCGAAATGCCCGCACTGCTGGCGCACGACGCCGAGATTGCGGCCGCAGGCATCACGACGGTACTCGACGCGCTGGGCGTGGGCGAGGCCGACGTGGACAGCCTGCGCGGCAGCGCCTGGAACCGCGTGCTCGACACCATCGATACCTGCACCGAGCGCAACCTGCTGCGGGCCGACCACCACCTGCATGTGCGCTGCGAGCTGCCTGCGCCCAACACCATCGACCTGTTCGAGCCCTTCCACGGGCACCCACGCCTGTCGCTGATTTCGCTGATGGACCACACCCCAGGCCAGCGCCAGTGGGAGAACATCGAGCAGGCACGCACCTACTACACCGGCAAGAAGGGCTGGAGCGCCGAGAAATTCGAGCGCCAGGTGGCGCACGCGGCCACGCTGCAGGCGCAGTACGCCGAGCCCCACCGCGCGTACTTCGTGGATTACTGCCGCACGCACGGCATCTCGCTGGCCAGCCACGACGACACCACGGTGGCCCATGTGGAGCAGGCCCATGCCGAAGGGGCCGCAATGTCGGAGTTCCCGACCACACTGGCCGCAGCCCAGGCCGCGCACGAACGTGGCTTGCTCACCGTGATGGGCGGGCCCAACGTCGTGCGCGGTGGTTCGCATTCGGGCAACGTGGCCGCGGCCGACCTGGCGCGCAGGGGGCTCTTGGACATCCTCTCTTCCGACTATGTGCCCGGCAGCCTGCTGAGCGCGGTGATGCGGCTGGTGCAGGACGACATCCTGCCTCTGCCACAGGCCGTGGCCACCGTCACCCACAACCCGGCCAAGGCGGCGGGCATGCTGGACCGGGGCGCGCTGGCGCCCGGCCTGCGCGCCGACCTGGTGCAGGTGCACATGGCCGAGCTGCCCGATGGCGGCCGCCAGGCCGTGGTGCGTGGAGTGTGGCGCGAAGGGCAGAGGGTGCTGTAGAGCGCGTGCAGGTCTTTTCCTGACATCCAAACTTCTCCCAACTGTCAAAGCACTGTCACGCCCCACAACCACACTCCGGTTGTCTAGACGACTTAACCCCCAGGAAGCTGCCATGAATGCCGCACTGCACATCCACCAACTGAACAAGCATTTCGCCAACGGCAAACACGCCCTGCGCGACATCAACATCACCGTGCAGCGCGGCGAGATGGTGGCGCTGATTGGTGCCTCGGGCTCGGGCAAGTCCACCCTGCTGCGCCACGTGGCGGGCCTGGTGGTAGCCGATGCGGCCAGCGATTCGCTGATCGAAGTCGATGGTCGCTGCGTGCAGCAGGGCGGGCGCATCCACAGCGACATCCGCAAGGTGCGTTCGCAGGTGGGCTTTGTGTTCCAGCAGTTCAACCTGGTGGACCGCTTGCCGGTGTTGATGAACGTGCTGGTGGGCCTGCTGCACCGCACGCCCTGGTGGCGCGGCTGGCTGCGCATGTTCAAGCCGCAGGAGCGCGCGCTGGCGCTGGAAGCGCTCCACCGCGTGGGCATTGCCGAATGCCATGCACAACGTGCTTCCACCCTGTCCGGCGGGCAGCAGCAGCGCGCGGCCATTGCCCGCACGCTGGTGCAGGGCGCCAAGGTGGTGCTGGCCGACGAGCCCATCGCCTCGCTGGACCCCGAATCCTCGCGCAAGGTCATGGACATCCTGGCCCGCATCAACCGCGAGGACCGCTGCACCGTCATCGTGTCGCTGCACCAGGTGGATGTGGCCATCAAATACTGCCCCCGCGTGGTGGCGTTGCACCACGGCCAGGTGGTGTACGACGGCCCGTCGGCGGCCCTCACGCCCGCACTGCTGCGCAGCCTCTATGGCGTGCACGCCGACGAAATTCTGTCGGATGCAGCGGGTGCCCCCACAGCACCCGTGCACGCCCCAACACCCGTCCCACAGTGGGCGCCCGCCATGGTCCAGGCCGCCTGAACGGTCTTTTTGTTTCTTTTCAATTCCTTTCTCTGGAGTTTTCAACATGTTCAAGAAACTGTGTGCCGCCCTGACGATCGGGCTGGGTTTGACCACGGGCGCGTTGGCCCAGGACATCAACTTCGGCATGATCTCGACCGAGGCCTCGCAAAACCTCAAGGCCGACTGGCAGCCCCTGCTGGATGACATGGCCAAGCAGACCGGTCTGAAGATCAACGCCTTCTTTGCATCCGACTACGCAGGCCTCATCGAAGCCATGCGCTTCAACAAAATGCAGGTGGCCTGGCTGGGCAACAAGTCGGCCATGGAAGCCGTGGACCGCGCCAATGGCGAAGTCTTTGCGCAGATGGTGAACGCAGACGGCACGCAGGGCTACTACTCGCACCTCATCGTGCACAAGGACAGCCCCCTGGCCACCCTGGATGACGTGCTCAAGAACGGCAAGTCGCTGAGCTTTGGCAACGGCGACCCCAACTCCACCTCGGGCTTCCTGGTGCCCGGCTACTACGCCTTTGCACAGAACAAGATCGACGCGAAGACGCACTTCAAGATCACGCGCAGTGCCAACCACGAGACCAACGCGCTGGCCGTGGCCAACAAGCAGGTGGATGTTGCCACCAACAACAGCGAGAACCTGGAGAAGATCAAGGAGCGCCAGCCCGAGAAGTTCAAGGACATCAAGATCGTCTGGACCTCGCCCCTCATTCCGCTGGACCCTCTGGTGATGCGCAAGGACTTGCCCGAGGCCACCAAGACCAAGATCCGCGACTTCTTCTACAACTACGCCAAGACCGATGCGCGCGAGAAGGAGATCGTGATGAAGATCTCCAAGCTCTCGGGCTTCAAACCATCGACCAATGCCCAGCTCACCCCCATCCGCCAGCTAGACCTCTTCGGCAAGCGCAACAAGATCGAGGCCGACGCGACGCTGGCCGATGCCGACAAGAAGACCCGCCTGGCCGAGATCGACCAGCAGCTGGCGTCGTTGAAGTAATCCGTAGGTTTCTTGTTGCGGCCCGGGTGTCTCCATGTCCTCTGCTTTGAATCCCTCGCTGGCCACACTGGCCAGCACCTCGTCGCCCAAGCGCAGCCTGGCCTGGTACCTGTCGTGGGGCATCCTGCTGGTGTTGCTGGCGGCGTCCTGGAAGGGCGCCGACATGCGCCCGCTCGATCTGTGGAACGACTCGGGCAACATGGTCAGCTATGCGGCGGAGTTCTTTCCGCCCAATTTTGCGCAGTGGCAGATCTATGTGCAGGAGATGCTGGTCACGCTGCAGATCGCGCTGTGGGGCACGGCGCTGGCGGTGGTCACCGCCGTGCCGCTGGCACTGCTGGCCTCGTCCAACATCGTGCCCTGGTGGGTCTACCAGCCGGTGCGCCGCGTGCTGGACGCGTGCCGCGCCATCAACGAAATGGTGTTTGCCATGTTGTTTGTGGTGGCCGTGGGCCTGGGGCCTTTTGCGGGTGTCCTGGCCCTGTGGATCCACACCTCGGGAACCCTGGCCAAGCTGTTTTCCGAAGCCGTGGAGGCGATTGACCCGCAGCCCGTGGAAGGCATCCGCTCCACCGGTGCGAGCGCACTGCACGAAATCATCTATGGCGTGATCCCGCAGGTCATGCCGCTGTGGATCTCGTACACGCTGTACCGCTTCGAGGCCAACGTGCGCTCGGCCTCAGTGGTGGGCATGGTCGGCGCTGGAGGCATTGGGGTGGTGCTGTGGGAAATCATCCGGGGCTTCCAATACGCCGAAACCTGCGCCGTGATGCTCATCATCGTGGTCACGGTGAGCGTCATCGACCTGGTGTCGGCCCGCATCCGCAAGGCACTGGTTTGACAAGGGGTACGCCATGGCATTGAACCTTGAAGACATTGCCCGCCTGCTCGCTACCCGGGGCGTGAACCAGTACGGCCGCGAGGCGGTCAGCCAGCTGGAGCATGCGCTGCAGTGTGCACAGTGGGCCGAAAAATCGGGTGAAACCCCGGCCACTGTCGTCGCGGCCCTGCTGCACGACCTGGGACACCTGCTGGCACCCGGGGGCGACACGGCCGAGCAGGACGACCTGCACCAGTACATGGCCATCCCGTTCTTGCGGGGCCTACTGCCCGACGCGGTGCTGGAGCCCATCCGCCTGCATGTGGATGCCAAGCGCTACCTGTGCACCATGGAGCCGGGGTACTGGGAGACACTGTCGCCCGCATCGCAGCACAGCCTAGTGCTGCAGGGCGGGCCCTTCACGCCCAAAGAGGCGATGCAGTTTGCGGCCCAGCCTTTTGCGCAGGAGGCCATCCGCCTGCGCCGCTATGACGACCACGCCAAGGTGCCGGGGTTGGTCACGCCCCCGCTGGGCTACTACATGGCGCTGGTGCAGCGTCTGGTGCCAGTTCCGGCGACTGTTGCTGCTGCGGCTGAACTCGCCCCGGTGGCTGCGTAAAAAGCCGCGCGACCAAGCCGAGGCCCCCCTGCGCATCAACCTCCCTTGTCGCCATTCACCCAGCCCAGGTCCAGCGGCCGGTCCTCGAATTCGGTGTTCAGGACCACGGTGCTCGTGGTGCGCGCCACGCCGGGAATCGCCTTGATCTGGTAGAGCACGTCCTCCAGCCCGCGTGCGTGTGTGGTGCGGATCTTGGCCAGGAAGTCGTGCTCGCCAGCCACGCTGTGCAACTCCTCCACCTGGGGGATACCGCGCAGGCGCGGCGCAATGTCGCGGCAGTGCGCGCCGCCATCGTTGCGGATCGCCACAAACGCGGTGAAGTTCAGCCCCACGCGTTCCGGGTCCACGCTGATCGAAAACCGGCGAATCACGCCCTTGTCCAGAAGCTTCTTCACGCGCTCGTGCACGGCGGCGGTGGACAGTCCCACTTCGGCCCCCACATCGGCATAGGAACGTCGCCCATCGGCGCCTAGCGCCGAAATAATTCTGGCGTCCATGTCATCTGTCTGAATATTTGCTTGCATAGCCGCTCGATTTTGGTAAAAATTCCGAAAACCTTGCGGTTTCCATAAATTATTCGGTCAGGTGAAGAATATGCCGGCAATTTTCAATGCGCAAGCCCGCGCACAGCGCAAAGGGGCGGTGGCCATGGCACTGCTGTTGGTCTACATCGTCTGGGGCACTACCTATTTCGCCATTGGTATTGCGCTGCAGAGCATGCCGCCACTGCTGATGAATGCGATCCGCTTCCTGTGTGCAGGGGGGGTGATGCTGCTGATTGCGTTGTGGCAAGGCCATGCATTGCCCACGTGGGTGCAATGGCGCAACTCGGCGGTGGTGGGCGGCTGCATGGTGTTTTTGGCCATGAACCTGATGGGTTTTGCGCAAAAGCTGGGCATTGGCTCGGGCCTGATGGCCACAGTGGTCACCACCATGCCCATGTGGCTGGCGTTGTGGTCGCGCTGGGGCGGCGAGCGCGTGCCGTTCACCAGCTGGATCGGCCTGGCCCTGGGCGTGGTGGGTGCGCTGCTGCTGGCGCTGGAGGGCGACTTTTCAGCCACCTGGCTCGGTGCGCTACTGGCCTTTGGTGCTCCTCTGTGCTGGAGCGTGGGCTCGTATGCATCGCGCAAGCTGTCGCTACCCGCGCCCGCCATGGCATCGGCCGCGCAGTGGTTTGCGGGGGGCGCCATGGGGCTGGTGGTAGCGTTGTGGTTTGAGCCGTTGAGCGCCCTGGGCCACGTCACTGCCAAGTCGTGGGCGGCGTGGGTCTATCTGCTGGTGTTTGGCACCTTGGTGGCGCTCAATGCGTACCTGTGGCTGCTGCAGAACACGTCGGCCGCGCTGGCGGGCAGCTATTCGTTTGTGAACCCTGCGGTGGCTTTGCTGGTGGGCGTGGCGCTGGGGGGCGAGCTGCTCACCGGCTGGGTGTTTGCCGCGCTGCCGTTGATTGGGGCGGCGCTGGCGTTCATTCTGTACGGGCAAGCGCTGCAGCGGTGGCTGGAAAAGCTCAGTCCGGGATTACAGCGGTTGCTTCAATCTCGATCTTCGCGCGCTCTTCCATAAGCCCCGCCACCTGCACACACGCCATCGCCGGAAAGTTCTTGCCCAGCACCTCGCGGTAGACCGCGCCCAGCTCCTTCAAGCGGCTGTTGTATTCGTTGCGGTCGGTCACGTACCAGGTCAGCCGTACCAGGTGCTCGGGGCCTGCGCCGCCAGCCTCCAACACCGCCCGCACGTTCAGCAGCGTCTGCCTCGTCTGGTCGATGAAGTCGTCGCTCTCAAACTGCTGCTGCGCATTCCAGCCGATCTGGCCGCCGGTAAAGACCATGGTGCCGCGTGCGGCCACGCCGTTGGCGTAGCCCTTGGGTGTGACCCAGCCCTCGGGCTGCAAAAGGGTGTTTTTCATCGTCATGTTGTTTTTGTTGCAGTGGGCGATCCGGCGGAGGGTGATGCGGCCGCACCCTGGCGCAGCTTGAAGCGCTGCAGTTTGCCGGTTTCGGTGCGCGGCAGGGCGGTCACAAACTCCACCACGCGCGGGTATTTGAACGGGGCGATGGTGGCTTTCACATGGTCCTGCAAGGTCTTGACCATGGCGGCATCGCCCGTGTGCCCGGGCTTGAGCACACAGATGGCCTTGACCACCATGCCGCGCTCCTCGTCGGGCACGCCGATCACGCCGCACTCGGCCACTGCTGGGTGGCGCAGCAGGGCGTCTTCCACCTCGGGGCCGCCCACGTTGTAGCCGGCGGTGATGATCATGTCGTCGTCGCGCGCCTGGTAGAAAAAGTAGCCGTCGGCGTCTTGCGTGAACGCATCGCCCGGGTAGTTCCAGCCGTCCTTCACGTACTTGGCCTGGCGCGGGTCGTCGAGGTACTTGCAGCCCGTGGGGCCGATCACCGCGAGCTTGCCCACGGTGCCGCGTGGCAGCTCATTGCCATCGTCGTCCACCACCTTGGCGGTGTAGCCGGGCACCACCTTGCCGATGGCGCCGCGCCGGCTCTCACTGCCGGGCGAAGAGATGAAGATGTGGAACATCTCGGTGGCGCCGATACCGTCCGTCATGTCGAGGCCGGTCGCCTCCTTCCACAGCTGGCGCGTCGCGTCCGGCAGGCCTTCGCCCGCGCTCACGCTGGTGCGCAGCTGGGGCAGGCCGATCTGTTTGGCGAACGGTGCCATCTGCCGATAGAAGGTGGGGGCGGTGTAGCAGATGGTCACGCCCGCGTCGCGCATCAGCCGCACCATGGTTTCGGGGGTGTAGGGCTGGTCCGGAAAGTAGACGCTGGCCCCGGCCCACATCGGAAACACCAGCAAGCCGCCCAGGCCGAAGGTGAACGCCAGCGGAGGAGAACCCGCCACGATGTCGTCGGGCTTGGCCTTGAGCACATGGCGCGGCCAGGCCTCGCAGCCTGCCAGCACATCGCGGTGCGTGTGCACGGCCGCCTTGGGGGAGCCTGTGGTGCCCGAGGTGAACGCCATCAGCGCGATGTCGTCCGCCGACGTGGGGCAGGGCGGCGTGGTGCCGGGCTTGCCCTGCGCACGCTGCAGCAGGTCTGCCGCATCGGGCGCGGTGTGAAACGGCACGACGGTAGCCAGCACCGGGTGCTGTGTTTGCACCGTCTGCAGTTCGGCCAGCAGGCGGCCGTCGCACAGCGCCAGCGTAGGCTGGGCGCGGTCGATGATGCTGCCCAGCTCTACCGCGCGCAGCAGGGGCATGGTGGCCACCGCAATCAGACCGGCGTAGACGGTACCCAGCCAAGCCAGCGCCATCTCCACCGTGTTGCCGCCGCGCAGCAGCACGCGGTTGCCGGGCACCAGGCCGTGGTCTTGCGTCAGCACCTCGGCAATGCGCGCGGCCTCGGCGCGGGCGTCGCGGTAGGTGTACGTGCGGTGCGGGCCGCGCAACAGGGGGCGGTCGATGTGGCCAGCGCGCTCGGCCTGGTCGAACAGCGCCTGCACCAGGTTGGCCTGGTTGGCGATCTGCAGCTCAGGCAGGTCGTAGCGCAGTGTGGGCCAGGCCTCGGGCGGCAGCAAGCGGTCGTGCACGAAGTGGTCGGGCTGGGCGGAGGGGGCTTTCATGCGTTTACTCCTGCAGAACGGCCTTGCCGATGATCAGTTGCTGCACCTCGGTCGCGCCTTCGTAGATGCGCAGCGAGCGGATGTCGCGGTACAGCGATTCGACCTTGCTGCCCACTTCCACGCCGCGCCCGCCGTGCAGCTGCAGCGCCATGTCGATGACGCGCTGGGCGTTTTCAGTGGCGGTCATCTTGGCCATCGCCGCTTCGGCAGTCACGCGCGCCTGGCCCGTGTCGCGCAGCCAGGCCGCGCGGTAGGTGAGCAGCGCGGCGCTGTCCACCAGCGCGGCCATCTCGCCGATCTTGGCTTGGGTGAGCTGGAAGTCCGCCAGCGTCTGGCCGAACATGCGGCGCTGGCGGGCGTGGTGCACGGCCTCGGCCAGTGCGCGGCGCGCCATGCCCAGTGCGGCGGCGGCCACCGATGCGCGGAAGATGTCGAGCGTGCGCATGGCCAGCTTGAAGCCGCCGTTCTCGTCGCCCAGCAGCGCGGTGGCGGGCACGTTGCAGTTGGTGAACTGCAGCGTGGCCAGCGGGTGGGGAGCCATCACATGGATGTGGCGCGAGGCGTCCAGGCCCGGCGTGTTCGCATCGACGATGAAGGCGCTGATGCCGCGCGTGCCGCCGCTCGGGTTGGTCTTGGCGAACACGCAGTAGAAGTCGGCGATGCCGCCGTTGCTGATCCAGGTTTTGGTGCCGTTCAAGCAAAAAGTGCCTCTAGCGCTAGTCGAATCTGTGCTGGCAGCTATGGTTTGCATAGCGCCCACATCTGACCCCGCCTCGGGCTCGCTCAGCGCAAACGCAGCAATCAGTTCGCCACGCGCCACGCCTTGCAGGTAGCGCGCCTGCTGCGCGGGGCTGCCCGCCAGCGTGATCGCACCGCTGCCCAGTCCTTGCATCGCAAACGCAAAGTCCGCCAGCGGCGAGTGGTAGGCCAGCGTCTCGCGCAGCAGCACCAGCGCGCGCGAGTCGAGCGCAGGCAGCGCGCCGCCGTGTGCGGCGGGCACGCAGTAGCGCAGCCAGCCGCCCGCGCCCAAGCGCTGCACCCAGTCGCGGCAGGCGGCGCGGTCGTCGGTTTCATCGACCTGCTGTGCGGCAGCCCAGGGCACCAGGCCCTCGGCCAGCGCGCGGTGGGCGTCGTCGAAGAAGGGCAGGGCCAGGTGCGCCGTCGAGGGCGGGCGGGGGGCCGGGGGCGTTGCAACGTGCATGGGTTCAATCTCCCTGGAACACGGGCTTTTGCTTGGCGGCGAACGCTTCGTAGGCGCGGCGGAAGTCTTCGGTCTGCATGCAGATGGCCTGGGCCTGCGCTTCGGCTTCGATGGCCTGCTCGATGGTCATGCTCCACTCCTGGCTCAGCATGGTCTTGGTCATGCCGTGGGCGAAGGTGGGACCGTCGGCCAGCGTGCGCGCCGTGGCCTGCACGTTGGCCAGCAGGTCAGCGCTCTCATACAAATCGTTGAAGAAGCCCCAGGCGAGACCCTCGTGCGCCGTCATCGCGCGGCCTGTGAACAGCAGTTCGCTGGCGCGGCCCTGGCCGATCATGCGCGGCAGCAGTGCGCAGGCGCCCATGTCGGCACCGGCCAGGCCCACGCGGGTGAACAAAAAGGCGGTCTTGGTGGCCTCGGTGCCGTAGCGCATGTCGCAGGCCAGCGCCATCATCGCGCCCGCACCGGCGCAGATGCCGTCGATGGCGCCCAGCACGGGCTGCGGGCAGGCACGCATGGCTTTCACCAGGTCGCCCGTCATGCGCGTGAACTCCAGCAGTTCGGGCATGGTCATGGTGGTCAGCGGGCCGATGATCTCGTGCACGTCGCCGCCCGAGCAAAAGTTGCCGCCCGCACCGGTGACCACGATGGCTTTCACGTCGGTGGCAAAGCGCAGCGCGTAGAAGAAGTCGCGCAGCTCGGCATAGCTCTGGAAGGTGAGCGGGTTCTTGCGGTCGGGCCGGTTGAGCGTGACGGTGCCCACGCCAGCATCAAAGCTCCATGCGAAATGCTCGGCCACGTAGCGGGCCTCTGGGTTGAACTGCTCGCGCATGGGGTTGCTCGCCCCGATGAAGTGTTTCATTCGGCTGTCTCCAAAGAATTGTTTTGTGTGTGCTCTTTCACCTTGCCCAGCAGGCGGTACAAGGTGGCGATGTCGCGCTCGCCCAGCGTGGCGAAGGCCTCGACGATCCATTGCTCGTGCTGGCGCGCCATGGTGTTGAACTGCTCGCGGCCCTGCGGCGTAAGGCGCACCAGGTACGCGCGGCGGTCGCCTTCCACGTCCAGGCGCTCCACCAGGCCTTCGACTACGAGCTGGTCGGTGATGCCGGTGATGTTGCCGCTCGTCACCATCATGCGGCGCGAGAGTTCCTTCATCTTCATGCCGTCCGGCGCCCGCTCCAGCTGCGCCATCAGGTCGAAGCGAGGCAAGGTGGTGTCGAACTGCGCGCGCAGATGGCTGCGCACCTGCTTTTCGATGAGCTGGGTGCAGGTGAGCAGGCGCAGCCACAGACGCAGGGCTTCGGGATGTTCGCTGGGGGCGGCGCCGTGCAGGCGGGCTTCGAGGTCCATGATGGTTTACTCGATTGCTTCTATTTTTGTAGCTGCTGGCGCTTGATTCACTAGCGCTTGTGCCTGCTTTTGCTTGGAAATTTCGCGCAGCATCTGGTCGCGGCCGCTGTGATACTGCACCGGCCAGTCGGTGTGCGCTGCGGCCACGGGGCTCAACTGCGCGGCGGCGTGCAGCGTCCAGGCCGGGTCGGCCAGGTGGGGGCGGGCAATGGCACACAGGTCGGCGCGGCCGGCCGCGATGATGCTGTTCGCGTGGTCGGCCTCGGTGATCGCGCCCACCGCCATGGTGGCAATACCCACCTCGTTGCGGATGCGGTCGGCAAACGGCGTCTGGTACATGCGTCCATACACCGGGCGCGAGTCGCGTGTGGTCTGGCCGGAGGACACGTCGATCAGGTCTGCGCCTGCCGCCTTGAACAAGCGCGCAATGGCGATGGCGTCGTCGGCAGTATTTCCGTCAGGGAGCCAGTCGTGGGCCGAGATACGCACGGAGAGCAGCTTGTCGGCCGGCCACACGGCGCGCAGCGCGGTCAGCACCTCCTGCGGGTAGCGGCAGCGGTTCTCCAGGCTGCCGCCGTATGCATCGGTACGCTGGTTGGTGGCGGGGCTCAAAAAGCTGGCCAGCAGGTAGCCGTGTGCGCAGTGCAGCTCCAGCCAGTCAAAGCCGCAGGCCATGGCCCGGCGGGCGCTGTCCACAAAAGCGGCGGTCACGCGGTCCATGTCGGCGCGGGTCATGGCGGCAGGTGTCTGGTTCTGAGCGCCATAGGCGATGGGGCTGGCGGCCAGCAGGGGCCAGTTGCCGGCCTCCAGGGGCTCGTCGGTACCTTCCCAGCCGACACGCGTGGAGCCTTTGGGACCGCTGTGGCCCAACTGCAGGCCGATCTTGGCCGTGCTGCTGCCGTGCACAAAGTTGACGACGCGCGCAAAGGCGGCTTGCTGTGCGTCGTTCCACAGACCGGGGCAGGCAGGGGTGATGCGGCCCTCGGGCGTGGGGCTGGTCATCTCCACCATCACCAGCGCGGCGCCACCCAGGGCCCTAGCGCCCAGGTGCACCAGGTGAAATTCCTGCGGTACGCCCTCGACTGCGCTGTAGGTGGCCATGGGCGAGACAACGATGCGGTTCTTGAGCGTGAGGCCCTTCAAAGTGAACGGCGTGAGCATGGGGGGAATCGCTGCCTTGCCACCCGCGAGCCAGGCCTCATAGCCCTCCAGCCACGCGGCATCGCGCAGCCGCAGGTTCTCGTGACTGATGCGCTGGCTGCGAGTGAGCAGCGAGTACGTGAACTGCTCCACGGGCATGCCGGCGTAGCGCGCCACGTTCTCAAACCACTCGGTGCTGTTGCGCGCGGCGTTCTGGATCTTCAGCACCTCCACGCTGCGGCGCGCTTCATAGTGCTGCAGCACCTCGTCAATCGGCAAACCCGTGGCGAATTCGTTGGCCAGGTCAATGGCGTCTTCGAGCGCGAGCTTGGTGCCGCTGCCAATCGAGAAATGTGCCGTGTGCGCTGCGTCGCCCATCAGCACGATGGGCACACGCTTGCCGCCAACGGTCTCGCGGTGCACCCAGGTGTTGCAGATCACGCGCGGAAAACGGATCCAGTTGGCCGAACCGCGCAGGTGCGTGGCGTTGCTGATGAGCGCGTTGCCGTCCAGGTATTGGGCAAACAGCTTTTCGCAGAATGCAATGGCCTCGGGCTGCTCCATCTGGTCCAGGCCGTGGGCCTTCCACACGGCCTCGGGCGTTTCGACGATGAAGGTGGAGGTGTCGGCGTCAAACTGGTAGGCGTGGGCCTGGAACCAGCCATGCTCGGTCTGCTCGAAAGCAAACGTAAAAGCGTCGAACTTTTTCTTGGTGCCCAGCCATACGAAGCGGCACTGGCGCAGATCGATGTCTGGCTGGTAGGTGGCTGCGTAGCGGGTGCGGATGCGGCTGTTGAGGCCGTCGCTGGCGATGACCAGGTCGGCGTTGTACTGCGCAGCCAGCGCCTGGTCGTCGGTCACGTCGGTTTCGAACACCAGCTCCACGCCCACCGCCAGGCACCGGTCCTGCAGGATGTTGAGCAGGCGCTTGCGGCCAATGCCGCAGAAGCCGTGGCCGGTGGAGCGCACGCTGCGCCCCTTGAAGAACACTTCAATATCGTCCCAGTGGTTGAACGCGTCGCCGATCAGGGCTGCCGTGGGCGCGTCGGCCGCCTGCAGGTTGGCTAGCGTCTGGTCCGACAGTACCACCCCCCATCCGAAGGTGTCGAACGGCCGGTTGCGTTCGACCACCGTGACGCGGTGCGCGGGGTTTTGCTGCTTCATGAGCAGGGCGAAGTAGAGACCGGCGGGCCCACCGCCAATGCAGAGGATGTTCATGCCAAAATAGTTTAGGTTTAAACAAAACGCTGTCAATGGGGCCTTCCCGGCGAAACCCCTGATGCCATTGCGGGGTGTTGACGCAGTGCAGCAAATTTTTCAAGATGCGCCGCATGAAGCACTTGCTGCACACCTTGGAGGGGCGGCTGGCGGCCTTGCCGGTGCCGATGGCAGTCCAGTTGCCTGCGGGCCAGCAACTGGGCGCGCCCGAGCCCGCCGTCACCTTGCGCTTTCGTGACCGCATGGCACTGGTGGCGCTGGCCACGGGCGAGATCGGCAATGTGGGGGCTGCCATCGTCGAGGGGCGCGTGGCGCTGGAAGGCGGCATGCGCGACCTGATGGCCGCCGCTGCAGGCCTGCTGACCCGCGACCCGGCCCGCGACCAGCACCATGGTTGGTGGCAGAGGGTGCTGGCAAGGGCGCGGTCCATGGCTGCGCATACGCTGGCGCACGACGCGCGCCATGTGCAGTTTCACTACGACCTGTCGGACGACTTCTACGCGCTGTGGCTGGATCCGCGCCGCGTCTACTCGTGCGCCTATTACCGTTCACCGGACCTGACGCTCGCCCAGGCCCAGGAGGCCAAGCTCGACCACATCTGCCGCAAGCTGCAGCTGCAGCCCGGCGACCGGTTCCTGGACATTGGCGCGGGCTGGGGTGGCTTGCTGCTGTGGGCGGCCGAACACTACGGCGTGGATGCCACGGGCATCACGCTGTCGCGCAACCAGCATGCGCATGTGCAGCGGCGCATTGAAGAGCGTGGGCTGCAGGGGCGCGTGCGCATGCAATTGGTGGATTACCGCGAGCTGCAGGTGGAGCAGCCCTTCGGCAAGATCGCGTCGGTGGGCATGTTCGAGCATGTGGGCCGCGCACAGATGCTGCGTTACTTTGAAACCGTGGCCCGCCTGCTGCGCCCGGGCGGGCTGGTGCTGAACCACGGCATCACGGCCGGGGGCGCAGACAACGCGCAGCTGGGCGCAGGCATGGGTGACTTTATCGAGCAGTACATCTTCCCCGGCGGCGAGCTTTTGCATGTGAGCGCGGTGTTGCACGACTTGGCGCGCGCGGGCCTGGAGATGGTAGACACCGAGAACCTGCGCCCGCACTATGCGCGCACGCTGTGGGCGTGGTCCGACGGGCTCGAAGCCCGATTGCCTGCAGCCCGTGAGGTGCTGGTCGCACAAGGAGGGGAGGAGCAGGGTGATAAGGTCTTGCGTGCGTACCGCCTGTACCTTGCGGGCAGCGCCCTGGGTTTTGAACGTGGCTGGATGGCGCTGCATCAGATGCTGGCCATCAAGCCGGATGGCGACACGGCCAGAGGCCTTTTGCCCGGCGCACAATCGAGCTATCCGTTCACCCGCGACTACATGTATGCGGACCCTGGCAACCTCTTCCGATAGGCCTTGACCATGCTCTACAAGTTCAAATCCCGCGCCACCGCCGACCTGATCATGCTCGAACCCCAGGGGCGCCAGATCGTGACCATCATCGGCAAGACCCCTGGCGCCAGCGGCATCGTGACCGCTGCCCAGATCCCCGGCGCCATTGCCGCGCTGGAGGCGGCCGTGATCGCCGACGAAGCCCAGCCCGAAGCCCAGGAAAACGATGAGGCCGCGGCTGAAGAAATCAACGAGGCCGTGCGCCTGCGCCAGCGCGCTGCGCCGTTCATCGAGATGCTCAAGCGCAGTGCTGCGGCGGATGTGGATGTGGTGTGGGGTGTGTGACCTGATCGCGAGTGCGCCTGCCGCTCACCAGCCGTTGTCAGGCTTGGCTGCGTGCGGTCCGCAGACGCCGCAGCCCATGCTCGCGCAACGGCTGATGCGGTGGCGCCAACCTTTAATCCACCTTGGCCCCCGACGTCTTCACCACCTGCGCCCACTTCTTGTGCTCGTTGTCGATGTGCTTGGCAAATTCGGCCGGCGTGTTGCCGCCGGGGATGGCGCCTTGTGCCAGAAGCCGCTCCTTCATGGCGGGCGTGGCCAGTGACTTGGCGACTTCCTGCTGAATGCGGTTGACGATGTCGGCGGGTGTGCCCGCCGGGGCCAGCAGGCCGAACCAGGAGCTGGCCTCGTAGCCCTTGAGTGTGGGGCCGCCCGCCTGCTCCACGGTGGGCACATCGGGCAGTGCGCCCGAGCGCTCGGAGCTGGTCACGGCCAGCGCGGTGAGCTTGCCGGCCTTGATCTGCGCCATGGACGAGGGCAGGTTGTCGAACATCACGTCCGCATTGCCCGCCACCATGTCCATGAGCGCCGGGCCCGAGCCACGGTAGGGCAGGTGCAGCATGAAGGTGCCGGTCATGCTTTTGAACAGCTCGCCAGCCAGATGGATCGACGTGCCGTTGCCGCTGGAGGCCATGTTCATCTTGCCGGGGTTGGCCTTGGCCACCCGGATGAAATCCTGCACGTTGTGAATGCCCTGGGCCTTGGCCTTGTCGGCATTCATCACCATCACATTGGGAACAGCCGCCACCATGGTGATGGGCACAAAGTCCTTGATGGGGTCGTACGGCAGCTTCGCGTACAGCGCACGGTTGATGCCGTGGGTGCCCACGGTGCCCATCAACAGCGTGTAGCCGTCGCCGGGCGACTTGGCGACGATCTCCGCGCCCACATTGCCGCCGGCGCCGGCACGGTTGTCCACGATGAACTGCTGGCCGAAGGCCTTGGACAGCTCGGGCGCCATGGCGCGGGCCAGGATGTCGGTCGTGCCACCGGGCGCAAAGGGCACGACGATGCGCACCGGCTTGGTGGGCCATGCCCCCTGGGCGCGCGCCATGGTGGGCAGCAGCGCCGCCGCGCAGGCCAGTGCCAGCGCACTGGCCGCCAGGGTCAGCGCCTGGCGACGTCGCGCACGAAGTGGGTGCACGGCGACTGTCGCACCGGATGGGCGAGTGGGTGCGTGGGGGGGAGTGCGTGCCATGGAGATCGATCCTTGATGTCGGGGGGGAGGAGAAAGGTCTGCCCTGGTTCTACGCGCGTTGGCGCAGTGGGGGCAGATGGATAACCCCAATCCTGTCGGCGCATGGGATTTGCCAGGTGCTATGTCTTGCGCATGGTGCGAGTAACACCCCACCACACACCCATGAAAAAAAGCCGCAACTCGGCGGCTTTTTTGGGGGCTGACAGGGCTGCGTTCAGAGCTCTGCCGGGTGGGAAAGCATCAGTCCGCGTAGGTGCCAGCGGCCTTGATGACGGCTCCCCACTTGTCGATCTCAGCCGCCACAAACTTCTTGTGTTCCGGGCCATCGATGCGCTTGTCGGTGATGACCACGGCGCCCAGGGCTTCCTGCTTCTTGATGAACTCAGGGTCCTTCAGCGCGACCTTGAGGGCTTCGTTGATCTTCTTCTGCACATCGGCTGGCGTGCCCTTGGGGGCGTACAGGCCGTGCCAGATGCTCACGTTGAAGTCCTTCAGACCGGATTCGGCCAGGGTGGGCAGGTCCTTGAGCGCGGGCGTGGTCAGGCGCTTGGCGGTGGTCACGGCATAGGCCTTGACCTTCTTGCCTTCGATCTGGCTGGTGGTGTTGGTGGTCTGGTCGCACAGCAGGTCGATCTGGCCGCCGATCAGGTCGGTGATGGCAGGGGCCGTGCCCTTGTAAGGCACATCCGTCATGTCCGTCTGCAGGGCGGACTTGAACATCAGTCCGCACAGGTGCGAGGCCGCGCCCAGGCCCGCGTTGCCCAGGTTGATCTTGCCCTTGTTCTGCTGGATCCAGGCGGTCAACTCCTTGAAGTTGTTGGCGGGCATGGTGGGGCGAGCGATCAGCGTCATGGGCACTTCGTTGACCATGCCCAGGTATTCAAAGTCGTTGGGTACGCTGAACGACAGCTTGCGGTACAGCGCAGGCATGGTGGACATGCCGATGTGGTTGAGCAGCAGCGTGTAGCCATCGGGTGTGGCGCGGGCTACACGGGCGGCACCGATCGAGCTGCCTGCGCCGGCGGTGTTGTCCACCACAACGGTCGCGCCCAAAGGCTTGCGCAGCGCCTCGGCCAGGTCGCGCGCCACACGGTCGGTGGGGCCACCCGCCGCAAAGGGCACCACCAGGGTGACTGTCTTGTCCTTGGCGGGGAAATCCTGCGCATGGGCGCCAAAGGCGGCCACTGCAGCGGCAGCGACGAGGGCGAGTTTCAGCGTTGTTTTCATGGGTGCTCCTGTAAATGACGGGCCATGATAGCGAGGGGTATTTCCGGCAACATTGCGGATAGTACGTAGCACACAAGCCATATGGTCTTTAAGCCAAAGAGGCCTCTAGCGTAGATATTTATTGGCTTAAATGCTATTCAAAAGATAGCATTTGTAAGGGTAAACACTGCGGTACCCCGGCGCGCAAAGTGGACATGTTTTGCGCTGTCGCAAGGGCAGGCGCGATGTCCTGGCCGTTGATGTGCATGCACATCTTTTGGGCGCCAGCATGCGTTGCCGGCGCTGCCAGCACCGGCTCACGCAACGCTCCTGCGGCCCCTGCGAGAACGTCAGCGGGCTCTCAGGGGCT
The DNA here is from genome assembly GCF_007993815.1 of Acidovorax delafieldii. Classification (GTDB taxonomy): domain Bacteria; phylum Pseudomonadota; class Gammaproteobacteria; order Burkholderiales; family Burkholderiaceae_C; genus Acidovorax; species Acidovorax delafieldii. The sequence continues at coordinate 580,773 of NZ_VJWE01000011.1, read as the reverse complement.
ACTTGTAGCTGCGCGCGTCTTCGATGACCTTGCCATCGTTGGGCAGTGTGCCCGGCGGCACCATCTGCACCTCGCCGCGCAGCTTGGTCACTTCGCGGATGGCGTCGCTGAGCTGGTGGGCCAGGCCCTCGGCGGTTTCGGTGGTCTCCACCTGCAGCACCATCTGGTCGTTGGCCATCTCGCCGCTGACCACGAGCCGAGCGCGCTGCACCTGTGGAAAGCGCCGCGCGATGGTGGCGATCTGGCCGGGGTGCACGAACATTCCGCGCACCTTGGTGGTCTGGTCGGCCCGGCCCATCCAGCCCTTGATGCGGGTGTTGGTGCGGCCGGTGGGGCACTGGCCCGGCAGCACCGCCGACAGGTCGCCAGTACCAAAGCGGATCAGCGGGTAGTCAGGGTTGAGCGTGGTGATGACCAGCTCGCCCACCTCACCCTCGGGCACGGGGTCGCCCGTGCCGGGACGCACGATCTCGACGATCACGCCTTCATCCAGCACCAGGCCTTCGCGGGCCGAGGTTTCATACGCAATCAGGCCCAGGTCGGCGGTGGCATAGCACTGGTAGCCCGCGATGCCACGCTCGGCAAACCAGTCGCGCAGCGAGGGCGGGAAGGCCTCGCCCGACACCAGGGCCTTGGTGACGGTGGGCAGCGCCACGCCCATCTCTGCAGCCTTCTCGACGATGATTTTCAGAAAACTGGGCGTGCCGATGTAGCCCGCAGGCTTCAGCTCGGCCATGGCCTGCACCTGCTGCTCGGTCTGGCCCGTGCCACCGGGGAAGACGGTGCAGCCCAGCGCGTGGGCGCCGGTCTCCATCATCGAACCCGCAGGCACAAAGTGGTAGCTGAAGCTGTTGTGGATCAGCTCGCCGCTGCGAAAGCCCGCTGCGTGGATCGCGCGCGCCATGCGCCAGTAGTCACGCCGTGTGCCCTCGGGCTCGTAGATGGTGCCGGGGCTGGCGAACACGCGGGTCATGCCGGGCCCGAAGTTCAGCGCGCTGAAGCCACCAAACACATTGGCCGCGCGGCCCGCCTGCTGCCGCTCCAGCAGCTCGTATTTGCGCGTGACGGGTAATTGCGCCAGCGCGGCGCGGCTGGTGACAGTCGAAGCATCCACGCCCGCCAGGATGCTGGCAAAGGCGGGTGACGCCTTCTGGGCATGGGCGATCTGCTGCGGCAGCGCCGCCATCAAGGCCGCTTCGCGCTCGGCGGGGCTGCGCGTTTCCAGGGCGTCATAGAACGTGCTCATGCCTGGGTTTCCTTGTGAGGTTGTTTGAGTGAAATATGCCTCTAGCGCTTTTCCATCAAGCGTAAGTAGCTATAAAAACAGGAGTTATTGAAACTGGGTTCGAGAAGGGTGTTGCCTTGAAAACTGGCGCGCCCGAGGCCAGCGCCACCGCGCAAGGGCCGCCCCGCCGCGCTGGTGGCGTCCCCCTGAGGGGGAAGGCGCTGAAGGCGACACAGGGGGCATGTCAGGCCAACCAGCGCTTGCGCCGCTTGTAGCTTTTGACATCCTTGAAACTCTTGCGCTCGCCGCCGCCCACGCCCAGGTAGAACTCCTTGACGTCCTCGTTGTTGGCCAAGTCGCTCGCGGCGCCGTCCATCACCACGCGGCCGCTTTCCATGATGTAGCCGTAGTCCGAATACTTGAGGGCCATGTTGGTGTTCTGCTCGGCCAGCAGGAAGGTGACCTTTTCCTTGGTGTTCAGGTCCTTCACGATGTTGAACACCTCCTCCACGATCTGTGGTGCGAGGCCCATGGAGGGCTCGTCCAGCAGCACCATGCTGGGGTTGGCCATGAGCGCGCGGCCGATGGCGCACATCTGCTGCTCGCCACCCGAGGTGTACGCCGCCTGCGAGGTGCGGCGCGTCTTGAGACGCGGAAAGTAGTTGTAGACCTTCTCCAGGTTGGCCGCGATTTCGGCCTTGCTGGTGCGGGTGTAGGAGCCTGTCATCAGGTTCTCTTCGATCGTCAGGTGGGCAAAGCAGTGCCGCCCCTCCATCACCTGCACCACGCCACGCTGCACCAGGTCGGCGGGCGACAGGTTCTCGATGCGCTCGCCACGCAGCTCGATGGAGCCCTTGGTGACCGCGCCGCGCTCCCCCTGCAGCAGGTTGGAGATGGCCCGCAGTGTGGTGGTCTTGCCTGCGCCATTGCCGCCCAGAATGGCCACGATGGAGCCCTCGCGCACCTGCAGCGAGACGCCCTTGAGCACCAGGATCACGTGGTTGTAGATGACCTCGATGCCGTTGACGTTGAGAACGATATTGCTGTTGGAGTCCATGGTGTTGCCTTCCTGTACCAATCCAAAGGGTTGTTGCACAACCCTTTGGATTGGCGGCTGCCAAAGAGGCAACCGCTGTTCATTGGCCCTTGAAACGGTCGCTGCCCCGGCCAGTGCCACCGCGCAGGGGCCGCCCCGCCGCGCTGGCGGCGCCCCCCTTCCCGCAGCGCGCAGCGCTAAGAGAGAAGGGGGAAGCGGCAAAGCCGCTCAGGGGGATGTGCTTAGCTCTGGCAATCCGCCGCATCCCGGCGCGTCATCTTCTTGTCGGCCAGGTACTTGTCCGCACCGGCCTTGACCATGGGCTTCAGGATCTGCTCATCGGCCTGGTACCAGTCGGACGAGAAGTTCCACTTGCTGCCATCCCAGGTGTGCACGCGCGCCCAGGTGGAGCCCATGTGGTCGGCGCAGCTGGTGGACAGCGGACGCATCACGCCGCCAAAGCCCAGCGCGTCCAGCTTCTTCTGGTCCAGGGCCAGGTTTTCCATGCCCCAGCGCACTTGTTCGCCAGTCATGACCTTGCCCTTGCCAAAACGCTCCTGCGCGCGGCGCACCGATTCGACGGCCAGCATCTGGATGATCACGCCACGGGTGTACAGCACCGAGCCCACTTCGTCCTTGGGTCCCGTGCCCTGGCCCTTGTCGTGCACGTTCTTCAGGATGTCCTGGATCACCTTGGGCTGCTGGCCCGAGGTGTTCAGGGCCAGCGCGTTGTAGCCCTTGGCGCCTTCGCCCACGTCACGCACATCGGGCTCGGCACCAGCCCACCACACGCCATACATCTTGTCGCGGGGGTAGCCGGTGGCCTGGGCTTCCTTCAGGGCGGTGGAGTTCATCACGCCCCAGCCCCACAGCAGCACGTAGTCGGGGCGGCTCTGGCGCACTTGCAGCCAGGTGGCCTTCTGCTCCACGCCAGGGGCTGTCACAGGCAGCATCTGCAGCTCAAAGCCGTGCATCTTGGCGCGCTCCTGCAGCAGCGGGATAGGCTCCTTGCCGAAAGGGCTGTCGTGGTACACCAGCGCAATCTTCTTGCCCTTGAGCTTGTCCAGACCGCCGTTGGCCTTGCCAATGTGCTGGATCAGGATGTCGGCGCCGGTCCAGTAGCTGCCCATGAACGGGAAGTTCCACTTGAACGCCTGGCCGTCCTGCGCCACCGACAGGCCGTAGCCCAGCGTCATCAGCGGAATCTTGTCCACGGGGGCTTTTTCGGTCAGCGCAAAGGTGATGCCGGTGGCCTGGGGGTCGAACAGCGACACGCCGGGGCGGCTCTTGAGGCGCTCATAGCATTCCACGCCACGGTCCGTGGCGTAGCCCGTTTCACATTCTTCAAAAGTCAGCTTCACACCATTGATGCCGCCGTCGCGGGCATTGATCATCTTGATGTAATCCTGCTTGCCGTTGGCCCATGGCACGCCGTTGGGCGCGTAGGGGCCTGTGCGGTACGACAGCAGCGGGAAGAACTGCTCCTTGGCTTGTGCGAAAGCGCTCGTCGCGATGGACGATGCACCGGCAGCAACCACCGCAGCGGCGATCACGATTTTCGAAAGCTTCATGGATGTCTCCTTTGGATGAATGTGTTGAAGCACGGGAAAAAACAGGACAGATAGACAGTTAACGCGGCAATGCGACAGGCACGTATCGGGACTTGCGAGTAAGGGGTTTCCTGCAATGCCGTCCGGTCAATGGGGGAAGGGCCACAGGCGCAGCTTCTGCTTGGCGGTGGACCACAGCTTGGCCAGGCCGTGGGGCTCGACGATGAGGAACCACACGATCAGCGCACCGAAGATCATCAGCTCGGCATGCGAGACGCCCGCCGTGGACACCTCGATGCCAAAGAGCCCCATGAAGGCCGGCAGGAACTGGTTGAGCACGATGGGCAGCACCACGATGAAGGCCGCACCAAAGAAGCCACCCATGATCGAGCCCAGCCCGCCGATGATCACCATGAACAGCAGGCGGAACGATATTTCCACCGAGAAGGCTGCTGGCTCCCACGCGCCCAGGTGCACAAAGGCCCACAGTGCACCGGCCATGCCCACAATGAACGAGCTGACCGCAAACGCGCTGAGCTTGGCGTACATGGGGCGGATGCCGATCACGGCCGCGGCCACGTCCATGTCGCGAATCGCCATCCACTCGCGGCCAATGGCGCCACGCACCAGGTTCTTGGCCAGCAGGGCCACGATGACCAGCAACGCCAGGCAGAAAAGGTATTTGCTGGTGGCGCTTTCGATGGGCATGCCCAGCACCTGCAGGTTGTTGACCGACACCGAGCCCGAGTCGGAGTTGTTGGTGAACCACTTGATGCGCAGGAACATCCAGTCGCTGAAGAACTGCGCCGCTAGCGTCGCCACGGCCAGGTACAGCCCCTTGACGCGCAGGCTGGGCAGCCCGAACAGGATGCCGAAGAACGTGGCGCACAGGCCGCCCAGGATCAGTGCCGGGATCAGCGGCATGCCTGGAAAACGCACGAAGAAGTTGTAGGCGCCGTAGGCTCCCACGGCCATGAAGGCGCCCGAGCCCAGCGAGATCTGCCCGCAGTAGCCCACCAGGATGTTCACCCCCAGGGCCGCCAGCGCCATGATGACGAAGGGGATCAGGATGGCGCGGAAGATGTAGTCGCTGGCCAGCATGGGCACGGCGATGAAGGCAATGGCCAGGATGATGCCGATGGCAATGCGATCCTGCGCGATCGGGAATATCTGCTGATCAGCGCGGTAGCTCGTCTTGAACTGGCCGTTTTCGCGGTAGAGCATGGAAGTCTCCTGTTCTTGTTGTTATGGGTTACACGCGGTCAATGATCTTCTCCCCGAACAAACCTTGCGGTCTGAACAGAAGGAACACCAGCGCCAGCACATACGCAAACCAGATCTCGATGCCGCCGCCCACGAAGGGGCCCAGGTACACCTCGGAGAGCTTCTCGCCCACGCCGATGATCAGCCCGCCGATGATGGCGCCGGGCACCGAAGTGAGGCCGCCCAGGATCACCACGGGCAGCGCACGCAGCGCCACCGTGGTCAGTGAGAACTGCACACCCAGCTTGCTGCCCCAGATCATCCCGGCCACCAGGGCCACGACACCGGCCACGCACCACACGATCACCCAGATGCGGTTGAGCGGAATGCCGATGGACTGGGCGGCCTGGTGGTCGTCGGCCACGGCGCGCAGCGCGCGGCCGGTGGAAGTCTTCTGGAAGAACACCGACAGCAGGGCCACCAGTGCGGCGGCAATGGCGGCGGCAATCACGTCTTCCTTGTTGATCAGGATGCCGCCCTGAAAGAGGCTGTCGAGCATGAAGATCGGTTCCTTGGGCATGCCCACATCGATCTTGTAGATGTCGCTGCCGAACAGCGTCTGGCCCAGGCCTTCCATGAAGTAGGTAATGCCCAGCGTGGCCATGAGCAGCGTGGCGCCCTCCTGGTTCACGAGGTGGCGCAGCACCAGCTTCTCGATCAGCCAGGCCACCACAAACATGATGGCGCCTGCGATCACAAAGGCCGCCAGGTTGGCCACGATGGGGCTGCTGATGCCCGTCCACTTGGGGATCCACTCGGCAAAACGGGCCATGGCCAGCGCTGCGAACAGCACCATGGCGCCCTGCGCAAAGTTGAACACGCCCGAGGCCTTGTAGATCAGCACAAAGCCCAACGCCACCAGCGAATACAGCATGCCGGCCATCAGGCCGCCGATCAGTGTTTCAAGAAAAAATGCCATGTTGTCTTCTCCTGATCAGTGCGAGGTGCCGAGATAGGCACTGATCACGTCTTCGTTGCTGCGCACTTCGTCGGGGCTGCCGTCGCCGATCTTCTTGCCGTAGTCCAGCACCACCACACGGTCGCTGATGTCCATCACCACGCCCATGTCGTGTTCGATCAGCACGATGGTGGTGCCGAACTCGTCGTTCACGTCCAGGATGAAGCGGCACATGTCCTGCTTTTCTTCCACGTTCATGCCGGCCATGGGCTCGTCCAGCAGCAGTACCTGCGGCTCCATGGCCAGGGCGCGGCCCAGGTCCACGCGCTTTTGCAGGCCGTAGGGCAGCTGGCCCACGGGTGTCTTGCGGTAGGCCTGGATTTCCAGGAAGTCGATGATGTGCTCGACGTATTCGCGGTGGCGGATTTCCTCGCGCTCGGCTGGGCCGATGCGCAGCGCCTGCATCAGCAGGTTGCTTTTGATCTTGAGGTTGCGGCCGGTCATGATGTTGTCGATCACGCTCATGCCCTTGAACAGCGCCAGGTTCTGGAACGTGCGCGCCACGCCCATCTCGGCCACCTGGCGCGAGTTCATGTGGTCAAACGTCTTGCCCCGGAAGGTGATGGAGCCCTCGGACGGCGTGTACACGCCGTTGATGCAGTTGAGCATGGAGCTTTTGCCTGCGCCGTTGGGGCCGATGATGGCGCGGATCTCATGCTCCTTGACATTGAAGGAGATGTCGGTGAGCGCCTTCACGCCGCCAAACCGGAGGCTGATGTTCTTGACGTCGAGGATGACGTCGCCGATCTTTTTAGTGGTCATGGTGGGGGGCTTCTCCAGCGGGTAGAGCGCGGGCTTCATGCGGCACTCTTCACAGGCGCAAATGTCTTCGTGTCCGACAGCTTGAGCGTGGCGCTCACGCTGCCGGTGCGGCCGTCCTCGAACTTGACCTGGGTCTCGATGTACTGCTCGGTGCGGCCTGCGTACAGTGCATCGACCAGCACGCCATACTTGTCGGCAATGAAGCCCCGGCGGACCTTGTTGGTGCGGGTGAGTTCGCCGTCGTCGGCGTCCAGCTCCTTGTGCAGCACCAGGAATCGGCTCACCTGGCTGCCAGCCAGCATGGTGTCGGTGGCCAGGTCGGCGTTGACCTTCTCGATGCACTCGCGGATCAGTTCGTACACCTCGGGTTTTTGGGCCAGGTCGGTGTAGCCAGCGTAGGGCAGGTTGCGGCGCTCGGCCCAGTTGCCCACGGCGTCGAAGTCGATGTTGACCATCACGCAGACCTTCTCGCGCTTGTCGCCCAGGGCCACCACTTCCTTGATGTGCGGGAAGAACTTGAGCTTGTTCTCCACGTACTTGGGCGCAAACATGGCGCCGTCGTTGGCGCCGCCCATGATGCGGCCCACGTCCTTGACGCGGTCGATGATCTTGAGGTGGCCATGCGCATCCAGAAAGCCTGCGTCGCTGGTGTGGTACCAGCCGTCGGCCGTCAGCACCTCGGCCGTGGCGGCCGGGTTCTTGTAGTACTCCTTGAGCAGCCCGGCCGACTTGACCAGGATCTCGCCGTTGTCGGCCACCTTGATTTCCACACCGCGAATCGGCACGCCCACCGTGTCGGCGCGCGCCTGGTTGTCGGGCTGCAGGCACACAAACACGGCGGTTTCGGTGGAGCCGTACAGTTGCTTCAAGTTGATGCCGATGGAGCGGTAGAAGGTGAAAAGGTCAGGGCCAATAGCCTCACCCGCCGTGTAGGCCACGCGCACGCGGCTGAAACCCAGGTTGTTGCGCAGCGGGCCGTACACCAGCACATTGCCTAAGGCGTACTTGATGCGGTCGAGGGTGCCCACGGGCTCGCCATCCATGAGGGCGGGGCCCACGCGTTTGGCGACGCGCATGCAGGCCTCGAACATCTTGCGCTTCAAGGCGCCCGCGTCTTCCATGCGGATCATCACGCTGGTGAGCAGACCTTCAAAGATGCGCGGTGGCGCAAAGTAGTAGGTGGGGCCCACTTCCTTCAGATCGATGGTCACCGTGCTGGCCGACTCGGGGCAGTTGACCACGTAGCCGCAGGCCAGCCACTGGGCATAGCTGAAGATGTTCTGGCCGATCCAGGCGGGTGGCAGGTAGGCCAGCACTTCTTCGCTGCTGGTGAGCTTGTCGAACTCGGCGCCCGCGCTGGCGCGGTCCAGCAGCGTGCTGTGGGTGTGGACCACGCCCTTGGGGTTGCCCGTGGTGCCGGAGGTGAAGAACATTGCAGCCACGTCGCCGGGCTGGGCTTTGGCCACCTCGGCCTTGAACCAGCCGGGGTTCTTTGCTGCAAAGGCCTTGCCGGATTCGATCAGGGCATCCAGCGATGCCAGTCCGGGCTCTGCGTAATTGCGCAGGCCGCGGGGGTCGTCAAAGAAGATGTTGGAGATCTGCGGGCATTGCTCGCGGATTTCGAGCAGCTTGTCCACCTGCTCCTGGTCTTCCACCAGGCAAAAGCGCACCTCGGCGTTGTTGAGCGGGAAGATGCATTCGGCCGCCACCGCGTCCTGGTACAGCGGCACGGGGATGGCGCCCAGCGACTGAGCGGCCAGCATGGTGGCGTACAGGCGGGGGCGATTCGCGCCCACCACCACCATGTGTTCATGGCGCTTCAGGCCCGCCAGGTGCAGGCCGGCCGCTACCTGTTCCACCAGGCGCACCAGGTCGGCCCAGCTGTGGGTTTGCCAGATGCCATATTCTTTTTCGCGCAGGGCCGGGGCCTCGGGGCGCTCGGCGGCGTGCTTGAGCAGCAGTTGCGGGAACGTGGTCAACATTGCAGGTTCCTGAAAGTGAGAAGGTGTCAGCCCGGTGACTGCCGGGCGCGCAAGCTTGTGATTGCGCGATGGGGGAATGCTAGGACCCACTTTGACGTCATCTTGTCTTGCCGACGACAATTTAGGGGTAACTCCCGGGTGGGTAAAACCCTGCCCACGGGCGGGCGGTATCCTCCGGGGCATGTACGCCCCGTTCTTCGGCCTTCAGCACCCGCCGTTCTCCATCGCCCCCGACCCCCGCTACCTGTTCATGAGCGAGCGGCACCGCGAGGCGCTGGCGCATCTGCTGTACGGCCTGGATGCAGGCGGCGGCTTTGTGCTGCTGACGGGCGAGGTGGGGGCGGGCAAGACCACGGTGTGCCGCTGCTTTCTGGAGCAGATCCCGTCGCACTGCAATGTGGCCTACATCTTCAACCCCAAGCTCACGGTGGGTGAGCTGCTGCGCTCCATTTGCGACGAATTTGGTGTGCCGCACCAGCCCTCGGTGGCTGGGGTGGAAACGGTCAAGGATTACATCGACCCGCTCAATGCCTCGCTGCTGGCGGCGCATGGGGCCGGGCGCAACACCGTGCTCATCATTGACGAGGCGCAGAACCTGTCGGCCGACGTGCTGGAGCAGCTGCGCCTCTTGACCAACCTGGAAACCAGCGAGCGCAAGCTGCTGCAGATCATCCTGATCGGCCAGCCCGAGCTGCGCACCATGGTTGCCAGCCCCGCGCTGGAGCAACTGGCTCAGCGCGTGATTGCGCGCTTTCACCTCGATGCGCTGAGCGCGCAGGAGACCCAGCAATACATCGCCCACCGCCTGGCCGTGGCGGGCCTGCAAGGCCCGCTGCCCTTCAGCCGCAGCGCCCTGCGGCGGGTGCATGCGCTGTCGCGCGGCATTCCCCGGCGCATCAACCTGCTGTGCGACCGGGCGCTGCTGGGCGCCTACGCGGCCGGGGTGCGCGAGGTCAGCGCCCGCATCGTGCAGCGTGCGGCGGCTGAGGTGTTTGATGCACCCGCGTCGGCCGCTGCGGCGCGCAGCGCCCGGGGCCAGTGGCCCCGCTGGGCGGTGGCGGGCCTGGGCGTGGCGGCGGGTGCCGCGCTGGTGGCGGGCGGCTGGGCCCTGGGGGCCTGGCCGCAATGGTCTCGGCAAGGCGTCGTTTCATCCGCCGCGCCTGCGGGCGCCCTGGCCGGCAAAACATCTGCCAGCGCGCCATCATCCAGCGCCCCGCCCAGCAGTACTGCCAGCGCGGGAGCGGTTACAACGCCCACGGCGCCAACGGCAGGGGCTTCGGCCCCCCGCGGTGCTGCGCCGGTGGCCATGTCGGACCTGCAGCAGTTTTTGGCCGCACTGCCCGCCAGCGACAACGCGGCCTGGCAGACGCTGGCCTCGGCCTGGGGGGCCAGCGTGGCCGACGGTGCCGATGCCTGCGCCACCTTGCCGCGCGACGGCCTGCGTTGCTACCGCAACCGCCGCGCGGGCCTGAACCTGGTGCGGCAGATCGATCGTCCGGTGCTGCTCACGCTGTTCCCGTCCGAAGAGGGCGACGTGGCCGTGTCGGCCGTGCTGCGCCGCCTGGACGGCGACACGGCCACGCTGGAAGGCGGGGGCCGCACGGTGCGCGTGCCCGTGGCCGAGCTGGCCCAGGTGTGGCGCGGCGACATTGCCACGCTGTGGCGCACGCCGCCCGACATGCCCGACAAGGGCGACCTGGCGGAGACGCCCGCTGGCGCCGCCTGGCTGGACCAGCAACTGGCCACGGCTGCAGCAGGGGGCACGCGGGCTGCCGTACCTGCAGCCGGCCGCGCGACCACGCCGGCCCAGCGCCAGTCCCGCATCCAGCGCTTCCAGCTGGCCCAGGGGGTAACCCCGGACGGCCGGGCGGGCCCCTTGACCCTCATGCTGCTCAACCGTGTCAACGGCGTGAGCGAACCGCGCTTGCGCACCGGAGGCTGAACCCAGTGTCTTACATCCTTGATGCGCTGCGGCGCGCAGAAGCTGAGCGCGGCCGTGGCGCTGTGCCCGGCATCCATACCCCGGCGGTGCCTGTCCCCGGTGCCGTGCCGGTGGCAGGGCGATCGGCCATCAGCCCGGTGCTGGTGGCCGTGGCGGTGGTGGTTGTGGCTGCTGTGGCGGCCGGTGGTACCTGGTGGTTTATGCAGCGGCCGGTGCCTGCGGGCACCGTCGTTGTTGCTGCCGCGCCCGCCACATCCGCCGCTGTGGCGCCGTCCATGCCGGCGGTAGCGTCCACGGCGCCGCCGGCAGCGCCTGCAGCTCTGCCAGCAGCCCCCGAAGCGGCCCCTGCGGTGGTGGCGGCGGTGACGCCCCCTCCGGCAGCCGCGCCCCGCGCGGCGGCACCGCAGCGGGAGCGGCCCGCGCCGGTGTCCAGCAGCCCGGTCGCACCACGCTCCCCCGCCACAGACTCCGAACGGTCACGCCCTGCAGAGCTTGCCCCCCGTGAGCGTGTGCCTGCGGCCCCAGCGCCGCGTGTACCCGACATGGCTGCGGCCAGTCCAGCTCCTTCAGCAGCACCGGCGGCTACGGGCACCGTGTTTGCCCAGGCCGATCTGCCCGAGGCTGTGCGGGCACAGCTGCCGTCGCTCAAGATTTCTGGGGTCACCTATTCCAGCAACCCGGTGTACCGCATGGCCATCGTCAACGGCCAGGTGCTGCACGAGGGCGACCCGGCCGGGCCGGGCCTGCTGCTGGAGAAGATCGAGCCCGGCCGCACCATCTGGTCGTTCAAGGGCTACCGGTACGGATTGGCTTCGCAATAGCAGTATTTGGGCAAAATTGGCCGGTAGCGCTAGTGCAATATGCGCTGGCAGCTATTTAATTGATAGCAATTGTGTGGGCATGCGCTGAGCCACCTGTGCCGCTCACATTCGCTGAGAACTGGGGGGACCCAGGGCTATCGCAAGAACCGCCCGTCGCGCCCCACCAGCGTGAGCTCCACAAAGCGCGAGGCGTTGCGGTCGGGCGTGCTGGCGCTGATCTCGAACCCGCCCAGGTCCCATTTTTTCAGGTTCCAGGTGGCGTCGATGAAGGCCGCGCGCGTGGGGTTGCGGCCTGCGCGCTGCAGGGCCTCGGCAAACACGCGGGCGTTGATGTAGCCCTCCAGCGCCAGGTGCGAGGGCTCGGCCGTGGCGCCAGATGCCTTCCAGGCGGCCTGGAATTCGCGCACCACGGGCATCACCACGTTGGAGGGCAGGGGCACCACCTGCGAAATCGCCATGCCCGTGGCGTCCGCGCCCAGGGCCTTGACGGTCGCCGGGGTGCCCATGACCGACAGCGCGTACAGCGTCACGCCCCGCTTGAGCGCGCGGAACGCCTTCACGAACTCCAGCGTGGGCTTGCCCGCCAGGCCAATCACGATGGCCTCCAGGTTGCCGCCCGCCAGTTTGGCTGCGGCGCTGCCCGCGTCCGAGGCATTGTTCTCCACGGTCACCGTGACGGCCTCAGGCAGCTTGAGCCGGTCCATCGACTGCTTGGCGGCGTTGAACACCTCTTTGCCGAACGAGTTGTTCTGGTAGACGATGCCAATGCGCTGCATGCCGATGGTGGACAGGTGCTGCACCAGCTTCTCGGCCTCGTCGGCGTAGCTGGCGCGGATGTTGAACACGTTGCGGGCGTTCTTGGTGCGGCTGAGCTGTGCGCCGGTGAAGGGTGCAAAAAAAGGGATGCCGCTTTCGATCACCTTGGGCAGCATGGCGTCGATCATGGGCGTGCCCATGCAGTTGAACAGCGCAAAGTACCCAGGGTCGGCCAGAAACTGCTCCACATTGGCCAGCGCCTTGGGCACGTCGTAGGTGTCATCCTGCGTGACGAGTTCGATGGCCTTGCCATGCACGCCGCCGCGCGCGTTGATGCCCGCAAATGCGGCCTTGGCGCCCTGGTGCATGGCCGAGCCCAGGTCGCCCAGCGGGCCGGTGAGGGCGGTGGATTGCGCGATCTTGATTGCGCCCTCCTGCGCGCGGGCCGCGCCGCTCCAGCCAAGCCCGGGCAGGCCGACGGCCGCTGCGGTGGCGGCTGCGGCGGCCAGCACCTGGCGGCGGGCCAGGGGGCGCGGCGCGGTGGGCGCGGGTGGGACGGTGTGTGCGGTGATGGAAGGGTGTTGGGTCATGGTGCTTGTCTCCTCGGGGGCTCCGGCCCTGTACGGGCGGGGCGCGAGGCGACATCATCCCGTCACGATTGGCATTTTTTGTCGGTCTGGCGACAATTGAGATCGTGGTATTCCCGCATGCCGAGGCGGCCGCGGGGCGCCCTTTTTCGTGAGAACCTTTGCGCCATGGACCCACGCACCCACCAGGACCTGTCGCTGCACCAGCGGCGCCGTTCGCCCACGCCGCAGGAGCTTGACGGTATTCCGTGGCTCGACTTGCTGCTGCCCGCCGAGCGAGAGCGCGCCGTGGCCTCGTTGCTGGTGGGGGACGCCAAAGCGGGCGACTATGTGTGCCGCGTGGGGCGCCCGGTGACCTACTGGTTTGGGGTGGTGGAGGGCCTGCTCAAGATGAGCACCGACAACGCCCAGGGCCAGACCATGACCTATGCGGGCCTGCCGCCCGGCGGCTGGTTTGGCGAGGGCACCACCATCAAGCGCGAGCCCTACCGCTACAACATCCAGGCCCTGCGCAAGAGCGTGGTGGCCGGGCTGCCGATTGACAGCTTTCACTGGCTGCTGGACCACTCCATCGGCTTCAACCGCTTTGTGATGAACCAGCTCAACGAGCGCCTGGGCCAGTTCATTGCAGCCCGCGAGATCGACCGCCTGAACAACCCCGATGTGCGTGTGGCGCGCAGCCTGGCGTCGCTGTTCAACCCCGTGCTGTACCCGGGCGTGGGCGAGGTGCTGCGTATCACGCAGCAAGAGCTGGCCTATCTGGTGGGGCTGTCGCGTCAGCGGGTGAACGAGGCGCTGGCGGCGCTGGAGGCGCAGGGGGCGATCCGGGTGGAGTACGGCGGCCTGCGGGTGCTGGACCTGGCGGCGCTGCGATCGAGTGTGACTCCCCCCTGAGGCGCTGTGCGCCTTCCCCCTGAGGGGGCGATGCCCTCGCTGCAGTGCGGTCCTTGCTTGGCGCCCCTGGCGTGGAGTGCGCCCGATTGAAAGTCCCGTCAGCTACGTGGCAGTGCGGGAGCGCGGGATGATGGGGCTGAGGCCAGGTGGCGCGGGGCTGCCGTGCGCGTGGGCGCTGGCACTGCGGTGGGCGATGCGGAGGCGCTGGCCGTGCCCCAGCTGTTTTCGTCGCCGCCGTCGCGCGTCAGGCGGAAGGTACCCACCATCTGTGTCAGGCGTCCGGCCTGGTCCTTGAGGCTGTCGGCAGCGGCTGCGCCTTCCTCCACCAGGGCGGCGTTCTGCTGGGTCATTTCTTCCAGCGCACCCACCGACTGGCTCACATGCCCGATGCGCTGGCTTTGCTCCTGCGTGGCCGCCGTGATCTCGCCCATGATGTCGGAGACGCGGCGCACCGACTGCACCAGTTCTTCAATCGTCTTGCCGGCGTGGTTGACGAGCGTGCTGCCCTCTTGCACCTGGTCCACGCTGGTTCCGATCAGCGCCTTGATTTCGCGCGCGGCCTGGGCCGAGCGCCCCGCCAGGTTGCGCACCTCGCCCGCCACCACCGCAAAGCCGCGGCCCTGCTCGCCCGCACGGGCGGCTTCCACCGCCGCGTTCAGCGCGAGGATGTTGGTCTGGAACGCGATGCCATCGATCACGCTGATGATGTCGGCGATCTTGCGCGAGCTGGCGCTGATGGTGTCCATGGTGCGCACCACCTGGCCCACCACTTCGCCGCCGCGTGTGGCCGCATCGGACGCGGTGGACGCGAGCTGGTTGGCCTGGCGGGCCGAGTCGGCGCTTTGCGACACCGTGCCGGTCAGGTCCACCAGCGCTGTCGCGGCGCCCTGCAGGTTGTGCGAGGTCTGTTCGGTGCGCTGGCTCAGGTCCAGGTTGCCAGAGGCCACCTCGGAGCTGGCCACCAGGATGGAGTCGGCGGTCTGGCCGATTTCGCCCACCAGGGCGCGCAGGCGCTCCTGCATGGCGGCAATGGCTTCGAGCAGGCGGCCGGTTTCGTCGTGGATGCGCACTTCGACCTGCGAGGTGAGGTCGCCGCGTGCAATGCGCTCGGCCACCACGACCGCGCGGCCAATGGGGGCGATGATGCTGGCCGTGATGCGCCAGGCAATCAGCGCGCCCAGCCCGATGGCCAGCAGCACCAGCAGCCCACCCACCACGCGGGCACT
Source organism: Acidovorax delafieldii (assembly GCF_007993815.1). Classification (GTDB taxonomy): domain Bacteria; phylum Pseudomonadota; class Gammaproteobacteria; order Burkholderiales; family Burkholderiaceae_C; genus Acidovorax; species Acidovorax delafieldii. The sequence goes on along the minus strand of NZ_VJWE01000011.1, from coordinate 565,771 downwards.
GCTCTGGGTTTGCTCTGCTGAGACCGTGGCCTCGGCATTCAAGGTGTTTTGCAGCTCGATCAGTTCGCGCAGCTTGGCGCGCCAGGCGGTTTCTGCGGGGGCCACGCGGGTCATCAGCGCCAGCGTGGCGCTCACGGTGTCGCCGTCGTCAGCGGCCTTGATGGCGCTGTCCAGTTCGGGGCGGGTCTTGCCGCCCAGGGCCTGCACCTCGGTCAGCAGCTTGAGTTCTGCGGGGGTGGCCGTGGCAGGGGTGAGCAGTTGGGTCAAAGCGGCTTCTTGCGTGGCGTATTCCTTGAGCGTCTTGCCCACGGCCACGATCTGCTCGCGCGCCTGCTTGGGGTCGATGTCGTTGAGCATGGCGGCGGAGCGGCTCTGGATGCCGATGGCGCTCACGCTTTCCAGCATGCCGTTGACCAGCTTGGCTTTGTTGGCGCCTACGCCGGTGATCTGCGTCATCTGATCGTGCACTTTGCCCACGGACAGCTGGCCCACTGCCGCCACCGCCACCAGGAGTACCAGCATGCAGCCGAACCCCAGGCTGAGCCGGCTGGAAATCGACAGGGATTTGAAGGTGGAAGCAGCCGGCATGGGGGTCCTTGGGTATCGAAAGGATCAAAGCGTGATCAAACGGGGGGCCTCTGCGCAAAGCAATAACGGTGCCCACCGGCCGCCGCGCGCCCGTTGAACGGGCGCCGGAGTCGGTGCAGTGTAGGCAATAACAACAAAATGTGTCATGAGCGTTGAGGATGGTCCCATGCCCGATCTGCATAGCTTTGTTTGTTACAAATACCGCGCCGCACGACCCTGGTGCAATGGCGCCAAAGTGCAACAGAAGGTGGCGCTGAAATTATTCGCAAAACCATCGCGGGCGCCTGTAATTAATACCTGTTTTGCTATCAAAAACAAAGTGAATGTGGGGCTTGGGGTTTGCCCTTGCCCACGCCACGGGCGCTACCGATCAGGTATAAACCTGTAACACTTGCGAGGTCTTTCATGCATCCGTTTTTTCCCTCCTCCACGCTGCGCACCACCCTCGCTGCAGCCGCCCTGGCCTTGCTGGCCGGCTGTGCGGCACCCCGGCACGACACCGGTTTGCGCGATACCCTGGTGGCCGTGACGGCCTCGCATGAGCTCATTACCTTCCAGGCCGCGCAGCCCGAGCGCATCCTGGAGCGGCGCCCCGTGACGGGCCTGGCGCCCGGCGAGCGGCTGGTGGGCATCGACTTCCGCGTGGCCAAGGGCGTGCTCTATGCGCTGTCGCAGGCGGGCCGCCTGTACACGCTCGACATCCCCACCGGTGCGCTGCGCCCGGTGGGCCCTGCACCCGCCGCGCTGGCGCTGCAAGGCGCAGTCTTCGGCTTTGATTTCAACCCGGCAGCCGACCGTATCCGGGTGGTGTCCAACACCGGACAGAACCTGCGTCTGCACCCCGACACCGGGGCGGTGGTCGATGGCGACACTGCGGTGGAAGGGGTGCAGCCCGACCCCAGCCTGCGCTACGCCTGGGGCGACGTCAACGCCCGCCGCAGGCCCGACATTGCCGGTGCCGCCTACACCTACAACCCCAACGACAGCAAGATCACCACCAACTACGCCATCGACCGTGCGCTGGGCGTGCTGGTGATGCAGGGCTCGCGCGAGGGCACCCAGCCCGTGGTGTCGCCCAACGCCGGGCAGCTGCGCACCGTGGGCCCCCTGGGGCTGGGGCCGCTCACGGACGTGGGTTTTGACATCGCCGACGTGGGCAACACCGCCCTCATCGCCGTGCGCACCGCCGCCGATACCCAGACCCGGCTGCACCAGGTGGACCTGGCAACCGGCGCCACCCGCCCCCTGGGCCCGGTGGGCGATGGCGCGCCCCTGGTGGGCCTGGCGATCGAACCATGAGGCCGGACGGCCTGCCGACGCTGCGGCCGCGCGCGGTGCGCCAAGCCTTGCGTCACGCCATGCGTACCTCGTCAGCGGCACTCGCTGCGCTGGCGTTGGTGGCCGGCGGCGCGCAGGCAGGCACCGTGCAGGTGGATGTGTCCGACGCTGCGGGCAAGCCTGTGGCCGATGCGGTGGTGTTCCTGGACTCGGCCGAGGCGCGCAAGCAGGTCAAACCGCTGACCGGTGTGGAGATGGCGCAGGAGAAACGGCAGTTTGTGCCCGGCCTGCTGGTGGTGCCGGTGGGCACCGAGGTGCTGTTCCCCAACCGCGACTCGGTGCGGCACCATGTGTACTCCTTCTCGCCGGCCAAGAAGTTCGAACTCAAGCTCTACAGCGGCACGCCATCCAACCCGGTGCTGTTTGACAAGGCCGGTGTGGTGGCCCTGGGCTGCAACATCCATGACCAGATGGTGGGCTGGGTGCTGGTGGTGGACACGCCGTACTACGCCCGTACCCCCGCCGCCACGGGCAAGGCGCAGCTCGACAATGTGCCGCCCGGCACCTACACGCTGCGCACCTGGCACACCCGCCTGCCGGTGGGTGCCCCAGCCCTGGAGCAGGCGCTGACCGTGCCCGCTACAGGCTCCGCCACGGCGTCTGTGCGCATGACGGGGTTGCAACCTTGAAGCGGCTGCGCCTGGCCCGGCGCAGCCTGATCCTGCGGTTGGTGGGGTTGTCGCTGCTGCTGCTGCTCATCGTGCAGGCGGCAGGGTTTGCCGTGGTGCGGGCCTCCATCGACCGCAATGCCCGCGCCCAGATCGCGCGGGCCCTGGACCTGGACGAAAACATCTGGCGCCGCCTGCTCGACCAGAATGCCGAGCAGCTGCGCCAGGGATCGGCCCTGCTCGCGGCTGACTATGGCTTTCGCTCGGCGGTCAACTCGGGGGACGAGGAAACCATTCAGTCGGTGCTGGAGAACCATGGCAGCCGCATCGGCGCAGCCGTGACTGCGCTGCTCGGAACGGACCTGGAGCTGCGCGCGGTCAGCCTGTCCGACAGCATGGAGCAATTCCCGGCCACGCTGCGGCAGGTGGTGCCGCGCCTGGCGCAGCAGCCCCAGGGCAGCCAGATCGCGGTGATGGATGGCGTGCCCTACCAGTTCGTGATGGTGCCCATGCGTGCGCCGGTGGTCATTGGCTGGGTGTTGATGGGTTTTCGCATTGACCAGTCGCGTGCCGACGAAATGCGGCAGCTCTTATCGGTGCATGTGGCCCTGATGATCAAGTCCCCGGAGGGGGCGATGACCCTGTCGGTCAGCACCTTGCCCGCAGATGCGCGGGCCTTGCTGCTGAGCACCGGTGGCGCGGCAGGCGAGCTGCAGACAGCCGAGGGCACCTTGCTCGCGCGCTCCAGCAAGCTCGACAGCGTGGGGGGGGAGGTGCACTCGCTGCTGCTGCGTTCGGTGGACGAGGTGGTGGCGCCTTATCGCCAGCTGCAGGTGTTGCTGGCCATCATCACCGTGGCGGGTGTGCTGCTGTTTGCGGCAGGCACGGGCCTGGTGGCGCAACGGCTCACCACGCCCCTGCGCTCGCTGCTGGCGGCCACGCAGCGGCTCTCACGCGGTGAATACGATGTTCCGCTGGAGCACACCGACCGCACGGACGAGATCGGCAACCTGGCGCGTTCGTTCGATCACATGCGCGTGGACATCGGCGCGCAGCAAACCGAAATCCGCCGCCTCGCCTACTGGGACCGCCTGACGGGCCTGCCCAACCGGGAGCGCTTTCGTGACGCCGTGGTGCAGGCCATCGCCGCAAGTGCCGATCCTGCGCAGCCGCTGGCCGTGCTCACGCTGGACCTGGACCGCTTCAAGCATGTCAACGACGTGCTGGGCTACGCCTTTGGCGACCGCCTGCTGCAGGCCGTGGCCGAGCGTCTGAGCCAGCAGGTGCGTTCGCCCGATGACATGGTGGCGCGCCTGGGGGGCAATGAGTTCGCCATCCTGCTGCAGCGCGCCGATGCCGCTGCGGCACACGAGATTGCCCAGCGCATCAACCAGTCGTTCGAGCAACCGCTGGCCTTTGAGGACCAGACGGTGGACCTGAGCGCAGGCATTGGTTTTGCCTGCTGGCCGGGCAATGCGGGTGACGCCGACACGCTGCTCAGCCGCTCTGAAATCGCCATGTATGCCGCTAAGCGCAAGCTCAGCGGAGCCCTGCAGTACGACGCAGCCTTTGATTCGTCCAGTGCGCAGACCCTGTCGCTGCTGACCGAGCTGCGCCACGCCGTGGAGCACCATGAGTTGCGCCTGTACCTGCAGCCCAAGGTGCCCTTGCACGGGCAGCCGGGCCTGGCGGCCGAGGCGCTGGTGCGCTGGCAGCACCCGCAGCGCGGGCTGGTGCCGCCCATGCAGTTCATCCCGTTTGCCGAGCAGACCGGGTTTGTGCGCCACCTCACGCTGTGGATGTTTGAAGAAGTCGCGCGCCTGCTGGCCGACCCGCGCACGCAGGGCCTGCCGCTCAGGGTGTCGGTCAACCTCTCCACCCGCGACCTTCTTGACCCCGAGCTGAGCCACCGGCTCGCTGACATCCTGGGGCGCCACGGAGTGGCGGCCAGTGCCTTTTGCCTGGAGATCACCGAAAGCGCGATCATGGACGATCCGCAGCGCGCCGAGGCCATGCTCAACCGCTTGTCGGAGCAGGGTTTCAAGCTGTCCATCGACGATTTCGGCACGGGCTATTCGTCGCTGGCCTACCTCAAGCGCCTGCCGGTCGATGAGCTCAAGATCGACAAGTCGTTTGTGATGGGCATGGAGACGGGCGAAGACGACGCGATGATCGTGCGCTCGACCATCGACCTGGCGCACAACCTCGGGCTCACCGTGGTGGCCGAAGGCGTGGAGACCGCCGCCATCCTGGAGCGCCTGCGCCTCCTGGCCTGCGACGAGGCGCAGGGGTATCACATTGCGCGGCCCCTGCCGGTGGATGATTTCCTGGCCTGGCAGGCCCGCCAGGGGTAGCTGGCGCCAGGCCGTTGCATCTCAGTTTGGGGGCGAAGAACCTGTTCAAAGCAGTTCACAGGCGAAAATACACGCAATGTCTTCCTCCTCCTCTCCCCCGCCTGCGGGCTCCGCTGCTGCCCCAGCCTCTGACGCTGGCGGCTCCACGCCTGCTTCTTCCTCTGCGCCTGCCGCGCGTCCCGTGCTGCGCCGCCCGACCCTGGCGGCCAAGCCTGCGCCTGCACGGCCTGCGCCGCCACCCAGGGCCCCCCGTCCCTCCCGCGCTCCAGCGCAGCCCAGCTACCGCGTCGCGTCAGGCGCCTTTGTGGCGCCCGTGCGCCAGGTGCCTGCGCCGGCCACCAGCACCGTGGGGGGCTTGCCCACCTCGCGCCTGAACAAGCGCATGGCCGAGCTGGGTCTGTGCTCGCGCCGCGAGGCCGACGACTGGGTAGAGCAGGGCTGGGTCAAGGTCAACGGCGTGGTGGCGACCATGGGCCAGCAGGTCACGGCGGCCGACCGCATCGAGGTGGACAAGATTGCCCAGGGTTTCCAGGAGCAGCGCGTCACCATCCTGCTGAACAAGCCCATTGGCTATGTGAGCGGCCAGGCCGAGGACGGTCACACGCCCGCCGTGGCGCTGATCAACCCCCGCACCCACTGGCGCGATGACCCCAGCCGCAACCGCTTCTCCCCGCCGCAGCTGCGGGGCCTGGCACCTTGCGGGCGGCTCGATATCGACTCGGTGGGCCTCTTGGTGCTGACCCAGGACGGCCGCGTGGCCCGGCAGATCATTGGCGAGGACTCCGAGATGGAAAAGGAGTACCTGGTGCGCGTGGTCTACCAGGCCCCCGGTCAGGCGGTGCCACGCCACCCCGGCGAGCGCTCCGCGCCGCTGCAGGAAATCGACGAGCGTGACCCGGTCAGCACCAATGTGCAGGCGGTGTTTCCCCGAGAGTTGCTGGAACGCCTGCGCCATGGCCTGAGCCTGGACGGCGAACCGCTCAAGCCCGCCAAGGTCGATTGGCAAAACCCCGAGCAGCTGCGGTTTGTGCTCACCGAGGGCAAAAAACGCCAGATCCGCCGCATGTGCGAATTGGTGGGGCTCAAGGTGGTGGGTCTCAAGCGCATCCGCATCGGCCGCGTGACCTTGGGCAACCTGCCTGTGGGGCAGTGGCGTTATCTTTCGCCCAACGAGCGGTTCTGAGAGCCCCGGGCTCCCTGACATTTTTTAAACGGAGCCCTTTCATGCCCCCACCGTCCACACCCCGGCTGCGCAAGCCTGCTGCTTCTGCCCCTCCGGTCGACGGCGCCACTGCGGCGAAGGCCAACCCGCTGCGCCAGTTGCGGGCGTCCGACCTGCGCGGTGTCGCGCGCCTGGCCGCGCAGGCTACCACCGGCATCAGCCGGGTGGCCGAGGGGGTGCACCAGTCGGTGCTGGGCACGCTGGGGCTGCCGGGCGGTGACCAGCCGGGTCGTACGCGGGGGCTGACCGGGTTGGTGTACCAAAGCATCCGGGGGGTAACGCAGCTGGTGGAAGCGGGCCTGCAAGCCGGGCTGGCGCGGCTGGAACCGTTTTTTGCTCCGGCCATGTCATCCGACGCAGTGCATTGGGAGCGCGAGGCGGTCATCGCCGCGCTCAATGGCGTGATGGGCGACCGCCTGCAACGCGACGGCAACCCGCTGTGCACGCAGATGGGCTGGTACCAGCACGGTCTGCCCCTGGACTTGCGCGCGCTGGCTGCACCGGGCGCCGCCACAGGCAAGCTCCTGGTGCTGGTGCATGGCCTGTGCATGAACGACCTGCAGTGGCTGCGCCATGGCCACGACCATGGCGCCCATCTGGCCGAGGCCTTGGGCTACACCCCTGTCTACCTGCGCTACAACACCGGCCAGCACACATCCACCAACGGGGCCGAGTTATCGGCCCTGCTTGCATCCCTGGTGGCTTCGTGGCCCGTGCCGGTGACGGAGCTGTCCATCCTGGCCCACAGCATGGGTGGGCTGGTGGCGCGCAGCGCCTGTCACCATGCCGCGCAGGCCCCGGCAGGTTCCGGCGGCTGGCTGCCCCGGCTGCGCCACCTGGTTTTTCTGGGCACCCCGCACCACGGCGCGCCCCTGGAGCGCGCGGGCCACTGGGTGGATGTGCTGCTGGGCAGCACCGCGTACTCACGCCCCTTTGCCCGCCTGGCCCAGTTGCGCAGTGCGGGCATCACCGACCTGCGCTATGGCCATGTGCTCGATACGGACTGGCAGGGGCGCGATCGCTTTCGCAAAAGCCCCGACCAGCGCACCCCGGTGCCGCTGCCTTCCGCCGTGGCGTGCCACGCGGTGGCGGCCACCCTGGCTGCGCGGCGCAGCCCGGTGGGCGAGCGGTTGGTGGGGGACGGGTTGGTGCCCTTGCACAGTGCGCTGGGCATCCACGATGATCCCCAAAGGACGCTGGGCTTTGCCAAGGCCCGGCAGGCGGTGTTCTATCGCCTGGGCCACCTGGACCTGCTGGCAGATGCGGGCGTGGCCCGGCAGCTGCAGGAATGGATGCAGGTATGAGTACCTGGGCGGCCTGCTTTTTGACGCAGGCGGCGCTTGCCAGGGGCCGGGGCGCGGCTACCATGTCGCGGTGCGCTACGTAACAAGGAGAATTTAGTGAGTGATGCGAAATACCGCCTGGTGACCCGCAGTGACTTTGACGGCCTGGTCTGCGCGGTGCTGCTCAATGAGCTGAACCTGATCGACGAGATCACTTTTGTTCACCCCAAGGACATGCAGGACGGCAAGGTGCCTATCACCAGCCGCGATATCACCACCAACCTGCCCTACGTGCCGGGTGCGCACCTGGTGTTCGACCACCACGAGTCCGAAACCATCCGCAACTCGGGTCGCCGCGACGAGAACCACATCATCGAGGCCCACGCCCCCTCGGCAGCGCGCGTGGTCTACAACCACTATGGCGGCAAGGCCGCGTTCCCGCGCATCACCGACGAGATGATGGCCGCCGTGGACCAGGCCGACTCGGCGCAGTATTCACGCGACGACATCCTCAACCCCCAGGGCTGGGTGTTGCTGAACTACCTCATGGACTCGCGCACGGGCCTGGGGCGTTTTCGGGAGTTCCGCATCAGCAACTATGCGCTGATGATGGACCTGATCCAGTATTGCCGCGACCACACCATCGACGAGATCCTGGCGCTGCCCGATGTGCAAGAGCGCGTCAATCTGTACCGCGAGCACGCCCCCAAGGCCCAGGCCCAGCTGCAAAGCTGTGCCATTCGCATCGGCAATCTGGTGGTGCTGGACCTGCGCGACGAGGAAACCATCTGGGCCACCAACCGGTTCATGATCTATGCGTTGTTTCCACAGTGCAACATCTCCATCCACGTGATGTGGGGCCTGCAGAAGCAGAACACGGTGTTTGCCACCGGCAAGTCCATTCTGGACCGCAGCAGCAAGACCCACGTGGGTAACCTGATGCTGGAGTTTGGCGGCGGCGGCCACGCGGCGGCGGGCACCTGCCAGGTGGCCAACGACAAGGCCGACACCATGCTCAAGACGCTGATCGAGCGCATCACCACCGACGGCTGAGCACAGAGGCCCGGCCGGGCGGTCAACGATCGCCATGCCTGGCCCTTGAAAAACGGGCGCACGCCCCTACATCACGCCTGCTGGTTCGGCAGGCGTGATTTTTTGTGCCGATCCTATTCGTATTCGTTCAGACCGATTTCCATAGAGAGAACCCCTCCATGAGCAAGCAAACCCTGTCGTTCCAGGCCGAAGTGGCCCAGCTGCTGCACCTGGTTACCCATTCGCTGTATTCCAACCAGGAAATCTTCCTGCGCGAGTTGATCTCCAACGCGTCGGACGCCTGCGACAAGCTGCGTTTTGAGGCGCTGGACAAGCCCGACCTGTACGAAGACGCGCCCAACCTTGAAGTGCGCGTGACGTTCGACAAGGCCGCCAAGACGCTCACCATCACCGACAACGGCATAGGCATGAGCCAGCAGGAGGCCATCGACCACCTGGGCACCATCGCCAAGAGCGGCACCAAGGACTTCATGGGCAAGCTCAGCGGCGACCAGAAGGCGGACGCCCAGCTCATCGGCCAGTTCGGCGTGGGCTTCTACTCCGGCTTCATCGTGGCCGACAAGATCACGGTGGAATCCCGCCGTGCGGGCCTGAAGGCCGAAGAAGGCGTGCGCTGGATCAGTGGCGGCACGGGCGACTTCGAGGTGGAAACCATCACCCGCGCCCCGCGCGGCACCAGCATCATCCTGCACCTGCGCGACGACGCCGAGGAATACCTCAACGCCTGGAAGCTCAAGCAGGTCATCGCCAAATACTCCGACCATATCAGCCTGCCCATCCTGATGGAAAAGGAAGAGTGGAAAGACGGCGAGCTGATCAACCCCAATGACGAAAACGGCGGCCGCCAGCCCGGCGGCATGGTCAAAACCGGCGAGTGGGAAACCATCAACAAGGCCAGCGCCCTGTGGACGCGCCCCAAGAAGGACATCACCGAAGAGCAGTACGCCGAATTCTACAAAACCATCAGCCACGACCACGAGGCCCCGCTGACCTGGGCGCACAACCGCGTCGAGGGCAATACCGAGTACACGCAGCTGCTGTACATCCCTGCCAAGGCGCCGTTTGACCTGTGGAACCGCGACAAGAAGGCGGGCGTGAAGCTGTACGTGAAGCGTGTGTTCATCATGGACGACGCCGAGGCGTTGATGCCCACCTACCTGCGCTTCGTCAAGGGCGTGATCGACTCGGCCGACTTGCCGCTGAATGTGAGTCGTGAACTGCTGCAGGAAAGCCGTGATGTGCGTGCCATCCGCGAAGGCTCGACCAAGCGCGTGCTCTCGATGCTGGAAGACCTGGCCAAGCACGACAAGCACGACACCGCAGCGGGCGCCGACGGCGTGACCGACGTGGTGGATGCCGACGACAAGGCCAAGGAAGGCAAGTACACGCAGTTCTACAGCGAGTTTGGCGCCGTGCTGAAAGAAGGCCTGGGCGAAGATTTTGGCAACCGCGAGCGCTTGGCCAAGCTGCTGCGTTTTGCATCCACCACCAGCGACGCCGTGACGGTCGGTTTTGCCGATTACAAGGCCCGCATGAAGGAAGGCCAGGAGGCGATCTACTACATCACTGCCGACACCCTGGCTGCTGCCAAGAACAGTCCACAGCTCGAAGTTTTCAAGAAAAAGGGCATCGAGGTCCTGCTGATGACCGACCGCGTGGACGAGTGGGCACTGAACTACCTGCACGAGTTTGACGGCACCCCGCTGCAAAGCGTGGCCAAGGGCGCTGTGGACCTGGGCAAGTTGCAGGACGAGGCCGAGAAGAAGGCCGCTGAAGAGGCTGCCGAGGCGTTCAAGCCCGTGCTCGCCAAGCTCAAGGAAGCCCTGAAGGACAAGGCCGAAGACGTGCGCGTGACCACCCGCCTCGTCGACTCGCCCGCCTGCCTGGTGGTGCAGGACGACGGCATGAGCACCCAGCTGGCGCGCATGCTCAAGCAGGCCGGCCAGCAGGCGCCCGAGACCAAGCCTGTGCTGGAGGTGAATGCCGAGCACGCGCTGGTCAAGAAGCTCGACGGCAGCGTGCACTTTCATGACCTGGCGCACATCCTGTTCGATCAGGCCCTGCTGGCCGAAGGCGGCTTGCCAGAAGACCCAGCGGCCTATGTGAAGCGTGTGAACGCCTTGCTGGTCTGACCCTGGACGTTTTGCCGGTAAAGCGGCAGCGGGCGCTAGTTCCATATGCGCTGGCTGCTATCAAATTTGAATCCCGGTGGTGCCAGGCATCACCGGGATTTTTTCTTACCGACGGACGGTGGCAGACGCTGCGGCTGGGCTTTTTGCCCCTGGTGGCGAGGGTGCGTATGGCTCGTCAGTCCTGGGACTCGGCCAGTTCCAGGATGCGTGCATGCGCCTGGTTGCGCTCCGCCGGGTCGGCGTCGATCAGCATCTTGAGTGCACCGTCGGGCAGCAGCAGGCCTTTGCGGCGATCGGCCTTGACCGGCATGTTGCGCCAGCCCGATAGCACCAGCCAGTCCCACAACTCAGTGGACACAGGGTGGGTGACCAGCATCTTCACCGTTCCCCGCACGATGAACACCCCCACAACAGGCAGCGAGCCCACAGGCGCTGGCCGACGCGGTTGGCGGATCGATAGGGCGTTGCGGATCCAGTCTTTCATGGGGGCACTGCGTACGGGGTGGGATGCCTGGCAGCATAGCCCAGCGTCGCCCGCAATGCCATCAGCTTGTTGCCAGTTGCGGCTGGAGGTCGCTGCGCTCTGGCAATGGCTCGGTAGCGGGTGCTGTAGTTTCACTTTTCTGCGGTAGCGACACCGCATCCAGCCGGTACCCCACCCCATACACCGCCGTGATCGTGTAGCCGTTGGCCTCCGTCAACTGCAGCTTGCTGCGCAGCCGCGACATGTGGGTGTCCAGGGAGCGCGAAGGGGTGTCGGTGGCGTCGCTCCATACCGCTTCGCGCAGGTGTGAGCGCGACAGCAGGCGGCCCGCGTTGCGGAACAGGAACAGCGCGAGTTCGTATTCGCGGTGTTTGAGCCCGATGGCTTGGCCCTGGATGTGCAGGGTGCGTTGTTCCGCGTCAAAGCGGTACACGCCAAACTCCAGCCGGGCGCCCATGGACTGGGGAAAGGCGCGGCGCAGCAGGGCGGTGGCGCGGGCCACCAGTTCCCCCATGCGCAGGGGCTTGCTCATGAAGTCGTCGGCACCCCGCGACAGGGCCTCGACCACGTCGCGTTCATCGCTGCGGCGGGTGATGAACAGGATGGGCGGCTGCATGCCGTGGGTGTTGCGCACGGTCTGTACCACGTCGGTGCCCTCCATGTCGGGCAGGTGCCAGTCCACGATCAGCAGGTCGAAGGTGTCGTTGCGCAGCGCCTGCAGCAGGCTGGTGCCGTCGGCAAAGGTGTGGCACACGTGCTGGTGGCATTCCAGGGTGCCCTTGATCTGCTCCAGCAGGAGCGGGTCGTCGTCAAGGACTGCGATGCGCATGGGGATGGGCTCTGGGGGTTGGCACCCCGTTGGAATCAACAAAACACCCCCAATTGGGGAGCGCTTTGATGTTGCCCCACATCTGCCCGCCGTGCGCGCGGGTTGACAATCGTTTGCAATGGCCGAGCCTGCGCTGGTGGGGCCTGTCCCCGCCCGATCCGCCTTGTCAGGCCACCAGCGGTTCTTCCTCCATCGCCTCGATCTGCTCGATCAGCATGTCCACCTGCCCGCGCCAGTAGTCGCTGGTGCCAAACCAGGGAAAGTTCACCGGGAAGATCGGGTCTTGCCAGCGACGCGCGAGCCAGGCGCTGTAGTGGATCAGGCGCAAGGTGCGCAGCGGCTCGATGAGTGCCAGCTCGCGGCGGTCGAAGCTGCGGAACTGCTCGTAGCCGTCGATCAGGGCGCCGAGCTGGTGGGTGCGCTGGCGCCGGTCTCCCGACAGCAGCATCCACAGATCCTGCACGGCCGGACCCATGCGCGCGTCGTCCAGGTCCACAAAGTGCGGACCGCCGCGGCCCCATTCATCCAGCGGGGTCCAGAGGATGTTGCCGGGGTGGCAGTCGCCGTGCAGGCGGATCATGGTGGCATTGTTCAAGCCAAATTGGCCTGTAGCGCCAGTGGAATATGCGCTGGCAGCTATCAAATCAAGAGCTTTGTCGCACTGGGCCTTCCAGGCGGCTTGCATGTCGAGCGGGATGATCTCGTTCATCAGCAGCCAGTCGCGCGATGCCGTGCCGAAGGTGGCCAGGTCCAGCGTGGGCCGGTGTGCAAAGGGCTGGGCGGCGCCCACGGTGTGGATGCGGGCCAGAAAGCGGCCGATCCATTCCAGCACTTCAAAGTCGTCCAGCTCGGGCTGGCGCCCGCCGCGCCAGGGGCTGACGGAGAACGCAAAGCCATCGTGCTGGTGCAGGGTGGCGCCGTTCAGCACCAGCGGGCCCACGGCGGGCACCTCGGCGGCCATCAGCTCGGCGGCAAAGGCGTGTTCTTCGAGGATCTGCGCTCCGCTCCAGCGGCCTGGGCGGTAGAACTTGGCCACCACGCGCTCGCCGTCTTCCAGCGTGACCTGGTACACCCGGTTCTCGTACGACGACAGGGCCATGAGGCGGCCATCGCCGTACAGGCCCACGCCAGCCAGTGCGTCCAGCACCTGGTCGGGGGTGAGGCGGGCGTAGGGGTGCTGGTCGTTGGCGGGGTTGGTAGCGGTATCGGGGGGCAATGGGGTCATGCCCCATTGTCGCCGCCATGCCCTTGGCCGCCGGGTTGAGTGCTTTAAGCGGGCAGCATCGTCGCGATATGCCCCGCGCGCGGGTCGCCGCTGCCCGCCAGGACGCTCGCAAACAGGGTTTGCGTGGCCTGGGGGCCCGCATGGCGCTGCACCACCAGCCAGGGCTGCGGCCCCGACGACACGGCGGCGCTGAACTGGTTCCAGGCCGCTACCAGGCGGTCGTTCAGGCCCTGGGCGCCCCAGTCGGCGTGGCGCTTCTTGACCTGGGCGGGCGCAAAGAACATCACCGGGCGCGGGCCGGGCAGCTGGCCGGCTCCGCCCAGGTCCTGCACGTGGCTGGCGCCCACCGAGCAGCTGTAGGCCAGGCCCGTGAAGTGGGCGTGGATGCGCTGGCGCAGGCCCACGCTGCCCGCAAAGTCGATGTAGACACTGGGCGTCGCGCCGTCGATCTGGTCCAGTGTGTCGTAGGTGACCACGCGGCTGTAGCAGCCCAGGCTTTCGCAAAACGCCACATTGCCCGGCGAGGTGAGGCCAATGACCTCGATGCCCTCCCGCTGTGCAAGCTGGAAGGCGGTGCCGTAGGCCGTTTTGCTCGACGCGCTGGACAGCAGCATGCGCTTGGCGCCAAAGAACTGCTGGTCGGCCAGAAAATCGTCGATGAGCCACGAGGTGATGAACAGCGGCCGCAGCAGTGCCTGCACGTCCTCGTTGTCGGCGCGGTACAGCCCGTCGGTGCTGGTGCGCAGGTAGTGGTTGTAGACCGCATGCAGGCCCGCGCGGTGCGGGGCGCCGTCGCTGAAGCCCGTGGGGTTGACACGCTGGGGCGACAGCACGGCCTGGCTGGCCGTGGGCCAGTAGCCATACAGCCGCTCGCCCACCGCCACGGCCGGGTGCAGCGACTGCACCACGGTGCCGAAGCCCCACACGGGCACGATGCCCCAGCCGGCCTCGCCGGTGGGGAAGAACTGCCAGTAGTTCAGCATGTCGCCCAGCGCGGCATAGGTGATGTTGTTGGCCGTGAGGGCAAAGGACTCGACCCGCACGCGGACCTGGCCCTCGGCCAGCGGGGTGTCGTCGGTGGTCAACAGGCGGGTGGTGGCCAGCTGGTCCTGGCGCACGAGAAGGGTGGTGGTGCTCATGCCGCGACGCTAAACCAAAGCGTGCCCGCGCTCAAGCGGCGCGCGCCGCCTGGGCGACAGGTGTGCGGCGTGGCGGTGCGCCGGAATGCTGACGGGCTCAGTCCGCCGTGGGCTGGGCCAGTTGCTCGAAAGGCAGCGCCTGCTTGACCAGGATGACGGTGCAGGGCGCATCGCGCGCCACGCGCATGGGCACCGTGGCAAAAAAGCGCTGGGTTTGCAGCCCGTGGGTGGCGGCGCCCAGGATCATCATGCTCACGTGGTTGCTGGCCGCATAGCGCACCAGCGCCTGGGCCACGTCGCCCGCTTCGAGCACGTGGTAGCTCACGGCATGCCCGGTCAGGTCCAGACCCTGGGCCCACTGGCGCAGGCGTGCCATGTGCTGGCGGTGCAGCGTGGTTTCGCTGCGGTTGCTGTCGCTGGTGCTGCTGGCGCCGGGCGAGATCACCGTCACGCAGGCCAGCCGCGCGCCGGGGCGGATGCCCAGCGAGCGGGCCACGGCCTGGCGCAGCGAGTACAGCGTGGCATCGCTCACATCGGCATGGGGCACGGCGACCATCAGGATGGGCGTGTCCTCGATCTGCTGCGAGGGCAGGGGGCTGGGCGTGTAGTGCATGCCCGCAGCACGCAACCAGCGCCGCACGTGCGTGCGCAGTGGAGTGCGCTCGGTGCGTTCGCCGCGTTCGGTAACCAGCACCTGTTCGGGGTTCGACAGGTCGAAGGCCAGGTGCGCGGCCGACGGGTAGCGGCTCCCTGCCTCAGGCTCCAGGCAGCGCAGGATGACCTCCTGCAGCCAGGGCGGGATGTCGGCGCGGTGTTTGCGCGGCGGGGCAGGCGTCATCCACAGGCGCTGTCGCATGCCGCCGTTGGTGGTGGGCGCGCCAAAGGGCAGCTCGCCCGTGGCCAGCTCGTACAGCATCACGCCGATGGCAAAGATGTCGCTGCGCGGGTCGCCACGCACACCCACCACCTGCTCGGGGGCGATCCACGCGGGCGAGCCCACGGCCTGGCGCATTTCCTCGGCCAGCAGGTCGGGGTAGTGCGCGTGGCACGACAGGCCAAAGTCCAGCAGCACGGCCGTGCCATCTTCCTTGATGAGCACGTTGGCAGGTTTGAGGTCGAGGTGGCACACGTTCTGCTGGTGCAGGCTGTGCGCCGCGCGCGCGGTGGCCGCGCCCAGGCGTGCGATGGTTGCTGTGTCGCAGCGGCCAGGCCCTTCGTCCAGCCAGTGCTGCAGCGTCTGGCCGGGGATGTATTCCATGACCAGGTAGGGCAGACGCACCAGGTCGCCCGCCGCCACAAAACGCGGCACATGCGGGCCGCTGAGCACGGGCAGGATCTGCAGCTCGACCTCGAAGCTCACGATGTTCTCGGCCCCGTCGCCCGCCGTCATGCGCGGGATCTTCATCGCCATGGCAAAGCCGGGGCTGCGGTCGGCCTGCGCGTATTCCACGGCGTAGATGTGGGCCATGCCGCCCGCGTGGATGCAGTCCACCACGCGGAAGCCGTCGATCTCGGTGCCGGGTTCCAGCAGTTTCATGTCACTGGCCTTTTTCGAGCCGATCGGCGTAGAAGCCGGGCAGGCCCGCCGCGCGGATGGCGGCGGCGGCGGCCAGGTGGTCGTAGGGCACGCGGTAGAACGTGATCTGCTTGGCGATGTCGTCGAACAGCGCGTACATGGCGCGTGCATCGCCGTCGCGCGGCTGGCCCACCGAGCCCACAATGCCCAGCCACTGGCGGTGTGTCGGCACGGGCACGGGCACGCCGGGCTCGGGCGCAAAGCGCATCAGCTTGGCGGTGGGCGTGAGGAAGTACAGCACCTGCTCGTGCACATGGCCGCTGAACACGTAGCGGATGGCGGGGTCGAGGGCCTGGGCCGCAGTCATGCTGCGCTCGGCGGCGTTGGAGTCCTCCACATACCGCCACTGCGCGGGCATGTCGGCACTGGCGTGCACCAGCAAGGCGCTGCTGCCCAGCCGCGCCGTGAGCGGCAGCGACTGCAAAAAGGCGATGTGGCTGTTGCCGAGCTGGTCGTGCGTCCATTGCGCTCCCAGCTCGCTGCGGTTGCGTGGGTTGGCAGGCGGGGCCAGGGCCATGGCGTCATGGTTGCCCAGCACACACAGGGCACCTTGCTGGGCCAGGTCGCGCACCTGCTCCACCACGGCCACGGGCTCGCCGCCGTACCCCACCAGGTCGCCCAGCAGCGCAAATTGTTCGGCGCCCTGTGCGCGGGCGTGTTGCAGGCAGGCGTCCAGGGCCTGGCGGTTGGCGTGGATGTCGGACAGCAGGGCGATTTTCATGTTGTTGTCTCCAACCCCATCATCGCGCGCATGGCTGAATGGCAGCTTGCAGGCGGCAGCACCTGCGTGGATTCAAAGAAAAAATAGCTGCCAGCGCTTGTTGATCAAGCGCTGGCAGCTATGGTTTTGGTAGCTCAGAGGCTGCGCTGGGCGGTGGGTTTTTTGTCCAGCGCCAGCACCAGGCCCAGCGCAATGATCGCGGGCAGCGCCTGGCTGAAGAAGATCTTGGGCGCTGCGGTGGCGGCGCCAAATACCCCGGCCACGATCACGCAGGCCAGGAAGAAGATCTTGAACACCCGGTTGCCGGTGAACAGCCCCCAGAACAGGCCTGCCGCCAGAAAACCGTTGTACAGCCCCTGGTTGGCCGCCAGCGTGGTGGTGGCGTCGGCCAGCTCCTGGGTCAGGCTGAAGGTTTTCATGCCCAGGGGCTTGTTCCAGAAGAACATTTCGAGCACGAGGATGTACACATGCTCGATGGCCACCAGGGCCACCGCGATGCGGGCAATCAGCAGGCGGCCCATGGTCTTAGACGATCGTGATGGTCACGTCGATGTTGCCGCGCGTGGCGTTGGAGTAGGGGCAGACCTGGTGGGCTGCGTCCACCAGCTTCTGGGCGGTTTCCTTTTCCAGGCCGGGCAGGCTGATGGTCAGGCGGGCGGCGATGCCGTAGGCGTTCGGGATGGGGCCCAGGTCCACTTCGGCGTCGATGGACACGTCCTGGGGCACAGGAATGCCGATCTTGCCGCCGACGGCCTTCATCGCGCCGATGAAGCAGGCTGCGTAGCCGGAGGCAAACAGCTGCTCGGGGTTGGTGCCGGTGCCGGACGTGCCGGGCGAGGACAGCTTGACTTCCAGGCGGCCGTCATCGGTCTTGGCGGCGCCATCGCGGCCACCGGTCACGTGCGACTTGGCGGTGTACAGGACTTTTTCGAGCTTGGTCATGGTGTCTTCCTTGCGGTTGTTGCCCACTGGCGGGCGGTGGAGGGAATCGGTTCTTGCGTTGTCTGCAGGCCGTCAGCGTTGCTCGCTGAGCCGGTCTCGCAGCTGCTTGAGTTCGGTGGTCAAGGTGGTCAGCTCGGCAATCGAGCACTGGCTGCTTTGCAGCACACAGGGCGGGATGGCCTCGGCCTGGTCGCGCAGTGCGCGGCCTTGCGACGTGAGGGTGATGCGCACGCGGCGCTCGTCCTGCACATCGCGCAACCGGGCAATGTGGCCCTGCGCCTCCAGGCGCTTGAGCAACGGCGTGAGCGTGCCGGAGTCGAGGAACAGGCGCTCGCCCAGCTCGGAGACGGTCACGCCATCCTGCTCCCACAGCACCAGCATCACGAGGTACTGGGGGTAGGTCAGGCCGATCTGGTCGAGCAGCGGTTTGTACAGCTTGGTCATCGCCAGCGAGGCGGAATACAGCGCAAAGCAGACCTGGTTGTCCAGCCGCAGGATGGCGGGGCTGGGAGTGTGGGGTGTGCTGTGGCTGGGCATGGAGTGAATTGTGGGTGCAAATTCAATTGTGTGCAATTGAATTGTGAAAAACTTTGTTAATGGATGGGATTGTGTGGGTGGGGGAGCGGCGCCGCGCCATCGGTGCTACTCGCGCGTACCGCTTGCGCAGGTGGGGGAGCTGTGCCCCCTTCACCCTCGGGAAATTGCTATCAATAGCAGAGCTGCTAGCGCATGATTCATATGCGCTAGCAGTCGATTGGGCTTGCAATTTGGCATGTAGTGGCTCGGACGACGACGAACCACCAGGCCCTCAGCGCCCGCTGAACTGCCCGGGCCGGCGCTCGACAAAAGCGCGCACGCCTTCGGCCGCATCCTCGCTGTTGGCCAGTTCCTTCTGCACCGGGATGAAGTCCGCCACCGCAGCCGCCTGGCCTTGCTCGATGGCTTTGAGCACATTCAGGCGAGTGGCGACCACCGCGCGCGGCGCCTGTGCGGCAATGCGCTGGGCAATCGCCAAGGCTTCGTCCAGCTCCTGGCCAGCCGGCACCACTTTCTGCACAAAGTTCAGGCGGTACGCCTCGGCGCTGCCAAACTCGTCGGCCGTCAGCAGGTGCAGCAGCGCATTGCCCGTGCCCGCGCGCTCGGCCATGCGCAGCGTGGCGCCGCCTGTGGCCATGATGCCGCGCTGCACCTCCATCTGCGAGAAGCGGCAGTTGTCGGCCGCCACCACGATGTCGGCGCCCAGCATCAGCTCGATGCCCACTGTGAAGCAGATGCCCTTGACCGCCACCACCATGGGCTTGGTGCGGCGCCGGTAGCCGGGCAGGCCGTAGTCATGGGGCTCCACCAGGCCTTCGGGGATGGCTTTTTCGCCGCGCTGCATGTAGGCGCTCACGGCGGGCAGGTCCAGTCCGGCCGTGAAGTGGTCGCCCATGGCATGCAGCACACCGACGCGCAACTCGGGGTCATCGTCGAGGCGGGTGTAAGCCTCGGCCAGCTGGCGGAACATGGGCGGCGTCCAGCCGTTGCGCTTGGCCGGGCGGTTGATGCCGATCAGCAGCACGTGGCCGAGCACCAGGGTGTCGATGTTGCCCTCGGGCGGGGGCGTGGTGGGGGGGATGTTTGTCATGGGCGCGGGTCTCCTGGCCCATGATTGAAAACGCTTCAAGCGTTGTGCGCCGTCTCAATCGAGACAGCGCAGCCGATTAACGCAAGCGGCCTCCAAACCGGCGCGGTGCCTTACCAGTGCACCCGCGCAAGGGCCGCCACGACATGTGAATGTCGTCTTCACTCCGTGCGCCGGGTGCGTCCCCCTCAGGGTGAAGGCGCGAAGCGCCTCAGGGGGTTAATAGGAATACACGCCCTGGCCCGTCTTGCGGCCCAGGCGGCCCGCCGCCACCATTTCCTTGAGCAGCGGGCAGGGGCGGTACTTGCTGTCGCCGAACTCGGTGAGGTACACGTCCATCACGGCCAGGCACACATCCAGGCCGATCATGTCCGCCAGCGCCAGCGGGCCGATGGGCTGGTTGCAGCC
Organism: Acidovorax delafieldii; assembly: GCF_007993815.1. GTDB lineage: Bacteria > Pseudomonadota > Gammaproteobacteria > Burkholderiales > Burkholderiaceae_C > Acidovorax > Acidovorax delafieldii. Next base: position 546,245 of record NZ_VJWE01000011.1, on the reverse strand, counting down.
CAGTTTCATGCCCGCGTCGATGTCCTCGGGTGTGGCCAGGCCTTCCGCCAGCACGAAGAAGGCCTCGTTGATCATGGGCACCAGGATGCGGTTGACCACAAAACCGGGCGCGTTCTTCACGGTGATAGGGCTCTTGCCCAGGGCTTCGGCCAGCGCCTTCACGGCGTCGTGCGTGGCGTCGCTGGTCTGCAGGCCACGGATGATCTCCACCAGCGCCATCATGGGTACGGGGTTGAAGAAGTGCATGCCAATGAAGCGGTCGGCGCGGCTGGTGGCGGCGGCCAGCTTGGTGATGGAGATCGAGGACGTGTTCGATGCAATCAGCACCTCGGGGCCCACCAGTGCATCGACCTGCTTCAAGATCTTGAGCTTGAGCTCGTAGTTCTCGGTGGCGGCTTCGATCACCAGCTGCGCGGCCTTGAGGTCGTCGTAGCTGGTGGAGGTCTTGATGCGCGCCAAGGCTGCGTCCTTGTCGGCGGCGCTGATCTTCTCCTTCTTGATCAAGCGGTCCAGGCTGCCAGCCACGGTGGCCAGGCCTTTTTGCACTGCAGCATCCGAGATATCGACCATCACCACGTTGATGCCCGACACCGCACAGGCCTGTGCAATGCCGTTGCCCATGGTGCCTGCGCCGATGATGCCTACGGTCTGAATCGTCATATAGAGAGCCCTCTTCAAAGTGAAACGGATGGACGGAATGGTAAGGCGAATCGCACGACCGTTCGGTTATCGTGCGTCAAACCTGAACCAACAAGCCGCTGCGCAGCATGGCGGAGGAGACACAAAACATGTTTGACTACATCGTGATCGGTGGCGGATCGGCGGGCTCCGTGCTGGCCGGCCGTCTGACTGAGAACCCCTCCGTACGCGTCTGCCTGCTGGAGGCAGGGCCTGCCGACAAAAGCGTGCTCATCCACTGCCCGGCTGGGCTGGCCGTGATGGCCAAGTTCGAACTGAACGGCTGGGGCTTCAACACCACGCCGCAGGCCGCGCTGAATAACCGGCGCGGCTACCAGCCACGCGGCAAGGTGCTGGGGGGCTCCAGCTCCATCAACGCCATGGTCTACATCCGGGGCCAGCACGCCGACTATGACCACTGGGCCGCGCAGGGCAACCCGGGCTGGGGCTGGGAGGATGTGAAGCCTTACTTCGTGCGTGCCGAGAACAACGAACGCGGCGCCAACGCTTGGCATGGCCGGGGCGGCCCCTTCAACGTGGCAGACCTGCGTGCACCCAACCGGTTCAGCCAATATTTCACCGACGCAGGTGTGCAGGCCGGGCACCCGCACAACACCGACTTCAACGGCGCCACGCAGGAAGGTGTGGGCCTGTACCAGGTCACGCACAAGAACGGCGAGCGCCACAGCGCAGCCAAGGGCTACCTCACGCCGCACCTGGCGCGACTCAACCTGCAGGTCATCACCGGGGCGCATGCCACGCGCATCCTGTTCGACGGCACGCGCGCGGTGGGTGTCGAATACCGCCAGGGCGGCGCGATCAAGCAGGTGCGAGCGGGCCGCGAGGTGCTGCTGAGTGCGGGCGCGCTGCTGTCGCCGCAGTTGCTGATGCTGTCGGGCGTGGGGCCTGCCGCGCATTTGCAGCAACACGGCATCCCGGTGCTGCACGACCTGCCGGGCGTGGGCCAGCATCTGCACGACCACCCCGACGTGGTGCAGGTGCTGGACGCACCCGAGCTCAAGGACCTGTTCGGCCTGTCACTGTCGGGCATGGCGCAGACGCTGCGCGGCATAGCCGAATGGCGCAAGCACCGCACGGGCATGTTGACCACGAACTTTGCCGAGGCGGGGGGCTTCATCAAAAGCGACCCGTCCGAGCCCGCGCCCGACCTGCAGCTGCACTTTGTGATCGGCAAGCTGGTGGACCACGGGCGCAAGACCGTGTTCGGCCATGGTTACTCGGCCCACGTGTGCCTGCTGCAGCCCAAAAGCCGGGGCGCGGTCACGCTGGCCAGCCGCGACCCCATGGCCTTGCCTTTGGTGGACCCGAACTTCCTGGCCGATCCCGATGACATGGCGCGCATGGTGCGTGGCTTCAAACGCACGCGGGAGATCCTCATGCAACCGGCGCTCGCGAAGTTCGGCGCCAAGGAGCTGGCGGCCTCGGCCAGTGCGCGCAGCGATGCGGAGATCGAGCAGTTCATCCGCCAGTACGCCGACACCATCTACCACCCCGTGGGCACCTGCCGCATGGGGCCCGGGCCGCTGGATGTGGTGGATGCCGAACTGCGTGTGCATGGCCTCGCGGGCCTGCGTGTGGTGGACGCGTCCATCATGCCGCGCATAGTGAGCGGCAACACCAATGCGCCCACGGTGATGATTGCTGAAAAAGCGGTGGACCTGCTGCGCGCCGCGCCGTGAACGATTTCACGTTTGGCGCCCGGAACGCGATTTTTAAGGTTTTCAAAGGGTCTGTTTAAGGAGTTTTTAACAGGCAAAAGCGCGGCGAATTTCTAGACTTCTTTGCATGGAAACGGGTGCATGGTGCACCCGGCCCGGCGCCAAAAAAAAGGCGCTGAAAGAGCCCACCGGGGCCATGAAAGAACGTGATGAAGATTGATGCCCGCGAAATTGCCGCACTGACACAAGCCCAGCCCGCCGCCCCCCGCATGGATATGTACGCCAGCATCCACAAGGCGCTGCGCGCCTTCATGGCCGACACGCTGCTGGGCCTGGGCCGCATGGATGTCGAGGACGACCTGGAGTTTGCCCACACCTGCGACCGCGTGATGCAGTTGCTGGACCTGTGCCGCGCCCACCTGCACCACGAGAACCAGTTCGTGCACGCCGCCATGGAGGCGCGCCAGCCCGGATCCAGCCAGAGCATTGCCGGTGAACATGTGGAGCACGAAGAGGCCATCACGGCCCTGGCAGACGGGGTGAACCACCTGATGGCCTGTGCCAAGCCCGCACGCCCCGCAGCCACCCAGGCCCTGTACCGCCAGCTGGCGCTGTTTGTGGCGCACAACTTCGAGCACATGCACGAGGAAGAGACTGCGCACAACCGCGTGCTCTGGCAGTGCTACACCGATGCAGAACTGGCAGGCGTGCACGATGCGCTGGTGGCCTCGATCCCGCCGCAGGAAATGATGGTGGTGGCCCGCTGGATGGTGCCCTACATGTCACCGGCCGAGCGCACGGCCATGCTGTCGGACATGAAACAACATGCGCCTGCCCCTGTGCTGGCAGCGGTGCTGGCGCAAGTGCAGCCGCACCTCACGCAGCCTGAGTGGACCAAGCTGATGCGCGGCCTGGGCCTGCCGGTGGTGCCGGGTCTGGTGCACTGAGAAGGTGTAAACGAACCCGCCATGCCCGCTCATCCCGCCAAAACACACCCGTTCGTCGTTACAAATGCTCGCCATAGCCCGAGCTATGGCTGCGCTTTGTGTCTCGATCGGGCTCGTTTTGGCGGCCTGCTCGGGCTCGCCGGACTCATTCACACCTTCTGAGGCTCAAGCGTCTTCCAGCACCACCGGGCGCAGCACGCACAGCCGAAAGCGCCCGCGCCCCGTCTTTTCGATGTGTATGTGCGGGCAGTTCTCCTGCAGGCGGCGCTGCAGCAATAGCAGGCGGGCCTCCAGGTTGTCGGCCACATCGGGCAGGCGCAGGGCGGGGTCCAGTCGCAGTTCGCGGTTGGTGAGGTCCACACGCCCGGTGTGCTGGTGGTCGCGCAGCAGCTTCCAGACAATGGCGCCCGCCACGCCCTTGATCAAATAGTCGTCGTTGATGAACACACTGTCGTTGGCCGCAAAGTGGCGCACCCGCAGCGCGCTGCCGCTCACCGGCGGTGCCGCTGTCGGAGTAGGCAGCGGCTCGGGCGCATCGGGCGCGGCCTGCAGCAGGTCGATGGCGGCGGCCAGCTGGCCCGCAATGGCCACCAGCAGGTCCTCATCCTCGAAACCAAAGCGCATGTCCTCGGGGCTCTCGGCAAACAGCACACCCAGCAGGCGCCCGGCCGACAGCAGTGGCACCGCCACCTGGCTGTGCGGCTCTGGCAGGCCGGGGTAGGGGATGTCCAGGCCGCGCAACGGGGGCGCATCGGGTGTGGCATGCGCGTCCATGCTTTCGCGGATGGCATGGCTGTACAGGGCAGCGTGCGTCATGTGGCTGATGCGCACCGGCGTGCGCTCGCGCGCGGCCATGCCGATCACTCCCTGGCCCAGCCGGATTTCTGAACCCACACCCGATGTGGCATAGCCGCAGCTGGCCACCGTGTAAAGCTGCTGGGCGCTGGCATCCAGCATCAGCACCATGGCGTGCTGGATGCCCAGCTTGTCCTGCAGGCCCTGCAGCGCGCCTTGCAGCAATTCATCCAGCCCCGAGCAGCGCGCGATGCTTTCGCTGCACAGGCGCAGCGTGTGCAGCAAGCCAGAACGTGGCGCCGGTGCCGGCAGGCCTTCGCCCGCCACCGATTCGATGCGCTCCACAGCATAGATGTCGGCCCCCTTGAGTTCAAACACCTCGGCCATGCCCGCATGCGACGCAATGCCCGCCAGCTGCGCGCGCATGCTCTCGAACACCGGGCCACTGTCCTCGGTGCGTTCGTACAGCAGGTGCAGGCGGTAGAAATGGGCGGTGAGCGGGTCCAGCACCAGCACGGACGCACGCGGGTTGCGCAGGATGTTCTGGCGGGTCTTGTTGAAGAACTGGAACGACAGCGCCACATGCGCCGCATCCACATAGACCACCTGCGAGATGTAGGCCACGTTGGGTGTGCCGTCAGGGTCGCAGGTCGCCATGATGGCGGGAATCGCCCCCTCCAGGCAGGGGCGGATGCTGTGCAGGGACGGCGCTGCGGAGCTCATGGCTGCAGTACGGGTGGTGTGGGTGGTGCGGGCGGCGCACACAACTCCGCGCCCGCGCGCGGGCCTGGGGTCTGGTCGAACGCGCTGGTGGGGGTGAAGGTCACTGCGACCACATCCTGCAGCGGTGCTGCCAGCATGGCGCCCACATACTGCGGCCCATAACCCACCCGGCCCACCTCCTGCACCATGGACTGCAGGTAGGCCTGCAACACCGGCAGGTCGCCATCAGTGGCCGGGCGCTGCGTGGCCCGGCGGGCTTTGAGCTGCAGCGTCTGGTGGGTGGACGGCACGCTGAACACCACGGCAATCTCGCCGGTGTGCGCGATGTCCTGCAGCAATTGTTCGGACTGGCTGCGCCGCAGGTACACCGTGACCTCCTGCCCATCGCCGCTGATGTGGCTGCCCACGGCGCGCATGATGCTAGGGCGCAGGGCCGCGTCGCGTGACGCCACGATGGCCGACACGCCTTTGGCCACCATGGCGATATGGCTGGGGCCGAGTAGCGCGGTCATGCCTTGAAGCGTTTGCGGGTCAGGGCCAGAGCCACCCAGAAGGCCACCACGGTGGTCACCACCAGCACCAGGCCATGGCGCAGGGGGTGGGCGGGCCACTGGTCCATGAACAGCGGGCGTACCAGCTCGACCGCGTTGGTCAGCGGCAGCCAGTCGGAGATGGTGCGCACGATGGGAGGCAGCTGCTCGCGCGGGAAGAACACGCCCGAGAGAAACATCATGGGCGTGAGCACCAGCGTGAAGTAGTAGGTAAAAAAGTCATACCCCTTGGCCAGCGCATTGAAGATGAGCGCGATGCTGGAGAACATCACCCCCACGAACAGCAGCACCGGCCAGGCCACCAACAGCTTGGGGCTGTGGCTGATGGAGAGGGCCAGCATGACGCCCAGGATGGCGGTGACGGTGAATAGCGCCTTGAACGCCGCCCACAGCATTTCGGCCAGCACCACGTCGTCCAGGCTGACCGGCGCGTTCATGATGCCGTCCCAGGTCTTTTGCACATGCATGCGCGAGAAGGCCGAGTACAGCGCCTCGAAGCTGGCCGCGTTCATGGCGCTCATGCAGATGGAGCCGCTGGCCAGGAACAGGATGTAGGGCACCTTGGTGTCGCCCGCCGCGCCGCCCACGTTCACCTGCCCCACCAGGGCCCCCATGCCGTAGCCAAAGGCCACCAGCCACATCAGCGGTTCGGCAATGTTGCCCACCAGGCTGGGGATGGCCAGCTTGCGCCAGACCAGCAGGTTGCGCATGAACACGGGCCACCAGCGCACGGACAGGCTGGGCGGGCGCCATACCGACGGCGGGGGCGGGGCCACAGTGGCCACAGAGGGCGGGTGAGCGGTTTGCATCCGCTTATTGTGCGATGTTGGCGGGCGGGCGCACAGTCCCCGATGTGTTCATCTTCGCCACCTGGGCACGGCCATTGCTTGGGTACCCCTATGTCCACCCACGTCCTGAACCTGCCCGCCGGTGCCAGTGCCCTCTGGCAGAACCGCCTGGGGCTGCTGCTGGAGTCCACGGGCGAGGGGGTGTTTGGCATTGATCTGGCGGGCAACTGCGTGTTCATCAACCGGGTGGGCGCGCAGATGCTGGGCTTTGCGGCCGATGAGGTGATAGGGCGCAACATGCACGCGCTCACCCACCACAGCCACCCCGACGGCAGCCCGTATGCGGACGGCGACTGCCCCATCTTCAATGCGTTCCGCCAGGGTCTGCCCTGTCGTGTGGACACCGAGGTGTTCTGGCGCCGCGATGGCTCGGCGTTTGCCGTGGAGTATTCCAGTCACCCCATTTTGGAAGGCGATCAGGTGCAGGGAGCTGTGATCGCTTTTGTGGACATCACCAGCCGCAAACGCGCCGCCGACGAGCTGCAGCGCGCGCACGATGAGCTGGCCCGCGCCAATGACGAGTTGGAGCGCCGAGTGGCCGCGCGCACACAAGAGCTGTCGCAGGCGCTGGCGCAGTTGCGCGAGCTGTCGGCCTACTCGGAGCAGGTGCGCGAAGACGAACGCACCCGCATCGCCCGCGAAGTGCACGACGAGCTGGGCAGCCTGCTGGTGGCGCTGAAGATGGATGTGAACTGGCTGCACAAGCGCCTGGGCGAGCAGGGCGAGCGCACGCCCGAGGCCGCGGGCGACATGCGCACCCAGATGCGCTGCAAGTGCCAGAACATGAGCCGCCTGATCGAAAACGCCGTGGACAACGTGGGCCGCATCATCACCGACCTGCGCCCCAGCATCCTGGACCACCAGGGGCTATGGGCGGCGCTGGAGTGGCAGGCACAGGAGTTCGTGCAGTCGGCCGAACTGGAGCTGGCGTGGCAGATGGAGGTGCCTGCCACCTTGCACTTGCCCGAGCCTGCAGCCATCGCTGTGTTCCGCATCTTCCAGGAGATTCTGAGCAATGTGGGCCGCCACGCGCAGGCCAGCGCCATCGACATTGCCATCGACGTGCAGGACGAGATGCTGCAACTGCGCGTGCGCGACAACGGCGTGGGCGCTACCCGCCAGGCCTTGGAGGCGCCCACCGCCTATGGCGTGATGGGCATGCGCGAGCGGGCACGGCAGCTTGGGGGCCGGTTGAGCATCACCAGCGAGCCGGGGCAGGGCTCGTGCCTGCAATTGCTGATTCCTCTGGAGCTGTCATGAATTCCGTGGTTCGAGTGTTGATCGGTGATGACCACCGCATCGTGCGGGAGGGGCTCAAGCAGGTGCTGGGCGACCCGGCCAATGGCGTGCCCGAGATCACTGTGGTCGCCGAGGCCACCCAGGGCAGCGAGGTGCTGGAGCTGGTCGCCGCCCTGCAAGGGCCCACGGGAACACCGGGGCTGGACCTGGTGCTGCTGGACATCGCGATGCCGGGCATGGACGGCCTCGAAGTGCTGCAGGCGCTGCGCAAGGCCTGGCCTGCATTGCCGGTGCTGATGCTCAGCACCTACCCCGAGCGGCAATACGCGGTGCGCTGCATCCAGATGGGCGCGGCGGGCTACCTGCACAAAAGCGCCGATCCCGACGACATGGTGGCCGCCGTGCGCAAGGTGGCCGCTGGCGGGCGCTACCTGACGGAGGCGACCGCGCAAGCCCTGGCAGGTGCACTAGAACGCACCGGGGTGGTGCGTACCGCACAGCAGGGCACGCCCGCCGGGGTGGACGCGCTCTCCTATCGGGAGCACCAAGTGTTCCGCCTGCTCACTGCCGGGCAGAGCGTGAGCGAAATTGGTGCGCAGCTCAAGCTCGCGCCCAACACGGTGAGCACCTACCGCGCCCGCATCCTCGAAAAGACCGGCGCGCGCAACGATGTGGAGCTTGCGCTGCTGGCGCGTGGCGCACCGGCAGAGTGAATTCGGTGCGTTGCACGACCGATTTGTAGTGCTGGCCCTACACGCTGTAGACACCACACCCACGAATTCATGACAGCGGGCCGACACCGGCAAAAACTGGCCCGCGCTTTGCGTAACGCCTGGCACCAACTTCTTCGAGGTGTGCCATGTCCGAATTCTTCTCGCCCTACGATGCCGACCGCCCGTTGATGCTGAAATGCAGCTGTGGCCGCGACCACACGGTGGCCGACCACCACACCGAGGTGTCGGCCGATGCCGCCGCAGCCACCCTGCGCCAGCGCAGCGAGACCCGTGAGTTCGAGCTCTACAGCAACGAGTTCATCGAAGCCACGCTGGTCAAGGCGCTGTTTCCGCAAGACGCAGTGCGCCGCCGCTTCATCAAGGCGGTGGGCAAGGGCACGGCCATGGCGGCCATCGCGAGCGTGTTGCCAGTGGCCAGCATGCAGGCCATGGCGCAAGAGAAGCAGGGCGCGCTGGAGAAGACCAACCTCAAGATCGGCTTCATCCCGATCACCTGCGCCACCCCGCTGATCATGGCCCACCCGCTGGGCTTCTACAGCAAGCAGGGCCTGAGCGTCGAAGTCACCAAGACGGCCGGCTGGGCACTGATCCGCGACAAGATGATCAACAAGGAGTACGACGCCACGCACTTCCTGAGCCCCATGCCGCTCGCAATCTCCATGGGCCTGGGCTCCAACGCCACGCCGATGAACGTGGCCACCATCCAGAACGTGAACGGCCAGGCCATCACGCTCAGCCTCAAGCACAAGGACAACCGCGACCCCAAAAACTGGAAGGGCTTCAAGTTCGCGATCCCCTTCGAGTACAGCATGCACAACTTCCTGTTGCGCTACTACCTGGCCGAGGCGGGTTTGAACCCCGACACCGACGTGCAGCTGCGCGTGGTGCCACCCGCTGAGATGGTTGCCAATCTGCGTGCGGGCAATATCGACGGCTTCCTCGGCCCCGATCCTTTCAACCAGCGTGCCGTGTTCGAGGAAGTCGGCTTCATCCACCTGCTCACCAAGGACCTGTGGAACGGCCACCCCTGTTGCGCCTTCGGCACCAGCACCGAGTTCATCCAGAAGAACCCCAACACCTTTGCCGCGCTGTACCGCGCGGTGCTCACCTCGGCCGCGATGGCGCGCGACCCGGCCAACCGCGAGCTCATCGCCAAGGTGATTGCGCCCCAGGCCTACCTGAACCAGCCCGAGGCCGTGCTCAACCAGGTGCTCACCGGAAAGTTCGCCGACGGCCTGGGCAAGATCCAGAACGTGCCGGACCGCGCGGACTTCGACCCCATGCCGTGGCAGAGCATGGCCGTGTGGATGCTCACGCAGATGCAGCGCTGGGGCTACATCAAGGGCGATGTGGACTACAAGCAGATCGCCGAAAAGGTGTTCCTCATCACCGATGCGAAAAAGCAGATGAAGGCGCTGGACCAGAAGGTGCCCGAAGGCGCGTACCCCAAGTTCAAGATCATGGGGCGCGAATTCGATGCCGCCAAGGCGAGCGAGTACGCAAAGAGCTTCCCCATCCGCAAGGCGGCATGACATGACTCCCGCCAAGAACCTCAACCTGCGCGCGGGCCTGTTGTCCGTGCTCATCTTCCTGGCCCTGCTGGGAATCTGGTACATCGCCACCGCTTCTTCGGGCGCGGGCAACAGCACGGCCGGCATGACCGCCGAGCAGATCGAGTACGCCAAGATGATGGGCAAGGACCCAGGCGCCAGCGCCAAGGGCAGCGGCTTCCCCTCACTGGCAGAGATGGGCCGTACCGTGTGGGGGCACGTGTCCAACCCGTTCTATGACAACGGCCCCAACGACAAGGGCATCGCCATCCAGCTCGCGCATTCGCTGGGCCGGGTCGCGCTAGGGTTCGGCCTGGCCTGCTTGGTGGCGATACCGCTCGGTTTCGTCATCGGCATGTCGCCGCTGCTGCGCCGTGCGTTCGACCCGTTCATTCAGGTGCTCAAGCCCATCAGCCCGCTGGCGTGGATGCCGCTTGCGCTCTACACCATCAAGGACTCATCGATCTCGGGCATTTTCGTGATCTTCATCTGCTCGGTGTGGCCCATGCTGGTGAACACGGCGTTTGGCGTGGCATCGGTCAAGCGCGAGTGGCTCAACGTGTCGGCCACGCTGCAGGTCAACCCGCTGCGCAAGGCCTTCCTGGTGATCTTGCCCGCCGCAGCGCCCACCATCCTCACGGGCATGCGCATCAGCATGGGCATCGCCTGGCTGGTGATCGTGGCGGCCGAGATGCTGGTGGGCGGCACGGGGATTGGCTACTTCGTGTGGAACGAGTGGAACAACCTGTCGCTCACCAACGTGATCTTTGCCATCCTGGTGATTGGCGTGGTGGGCATGTTGCTCGACCTGGCCTTCGGCCAGCTGCAGAAGGTGGTGACCTATGTGGAGTGATGTCGCCCAGCGCCCGGCTGTTCCAGCCCCTCTTGCCACTGACGCCCCGCAACGAAAGGCCTCTGCCGTGACCCAAGGCTTCCTCCAGATCGACCGGCTGAGCAAAGCCTTTGTGCCCGCCAAGCCCGTGTTTGCCGATGTGTCGTTCACGCTCGACAAGGGCGAATTCGTCTGCATCATCGGCCACTCGGGCTGCGGCAAGACCACCATCCTGAACGTGCTGGCGGGGCTGGACACCGCCACCTCGGGCACCGTCATCATGGACGGGCGAGAAGTGGCCGGCCCCAGTCTGGATCGGGGCGTGGTGTTCCAGAGCCACGCGCTCATGCCCTGGCTCACGGTGCGCCAGAACATCGCGTTCGCTGTGAAGTCGCGCTGGCCCGACTGGAAGAAGAGCCAGGTCGATGCGCATGTGGAGAAGTTCGTGGCGCTGGTGGGCCTGAGCCCTGCCATCGACAAGAAGCCTTCGCAGCTCTCGGGCGGCATGAAGCAGCGCGTGGGCATTGCGCGCGCGTTCTCCATCCAGCCCAAGATGCTGCTGCTGGATGAGCCCTTTGGCGCGCTCGATGCGCTCACACGCGGCACCATCCAGGACGAGCTGATGACCATCGTGCGCCAGACGCAGCAGACGGTGTTCATGATCACGCACGATGTGGACGAGGCCATTTTGTTGGCCGACCGCATCCTGCTGATGAGCAACGGCAACGAGACGCCCGAGGGCTACCGCCCCGGAGGCATCGCCGAGGTGGTGGTCAACCCGCTGCCACGCGAACGCACGCGTACCAGCCTGCACCACCTGGACGGCCACTACGCGCTGCGCAACCACATCGTGGACTTTCTCGTCACCCGAGCCAAAGCCCACTGATTTCCTGAATAACCCAGCACTGTCGTGTTGCCCCTTGGGGTGGCAGGGAGTGCTGCACCCTGAAGTTCCTGTTCCCTGTTCCAAAACCCATCCAACCGAAGGAGCCATCACCATGAACCGCAACGACGTTACCGAAAAGATCATCAGCACCAAGGTCGCCAAGGGCCTGCAATGGGAGGCCATTGCCAAGAAGGTCGGCCAGTCCAAGGAATGGACCACGGCCCTGTGCCTGGGCCAGATGACGGCCACACCCGAGCAGGCCAAGATCGTCGGCAAGATCTTCGGCCTCACCGCCGAAGAGCAGAAGTGGCTGCAGGTGGTGCCCTACAAGGGCTCGCTGCCCACGCCCGTGCCCACCGATCCGCTGATCTACCGCTGGTACGAGGTGGTGAGTGTGTACGGCACCACCATCAAGGAGCTGATCCACGAGGAGTTTGGCGACGGCATCATGAGCGCCATCGACTTCAGCATGGACATCCAGCGCGAAGCCAATCCCAATGGCGACCGCGTGAATGTGGTCCTGTCGGGCAAGTTCCTGCCGTATAAACAGTACTAACCCCCTGAGTCGCTTCGCGCCTTCCCCCTTTCTCTCGAATTGCTGCGCAATTCGGGAAGGGGACACCGCCAGCGCGGCGGGGCGGCCCTTGCGCGGCGGTCGCAGGTATAGGCCGTGCTCGTTATGCCGGCGTGGGTCTAGACATTGCACCGAGTGGGGTAACCAAGACGGTCAGAGCACCTTGACGGCGCGACCGATGAACTGGATGGGCCCCGTGGGTTTGCCAATCGGCGAGCCTGTCGGCGGCTCCAGCGTCAACTCGAACAGCTGGTTGGGCTGCAGCGGCGGCAGCTTGTCCAGCGGGATCTGCAGCGGCTGACCGGGCTGCACCAGGCCCAGCGACACGGGGCCGCTCCAGCCGTCGGCCTTGGTCCAGAACTCCAGGGCCTTGTCGGCCGGTACTTCGGCCACACCCAGCGGAATCAGGCTGATCTGCCGGGGCGAGCTGGCTTGCACCACCCAGCCCGGGGCCTTGTCCTGCGGCGCGACCAGCACCACCATGAACTGTGGCGGCGCGGCCACTGGGGCGGTGCGGGTGACCAGCACTGCCGCGAGTACCGCTGCCATGGCAAAGCCCGAGCCGGCGAGGGCACGCCACAGGCCCAGGTGGTCCCACCAGCGCACGGATGGCTTGCGCTCGGTTTTTGCGCGGGGTTGGGAGGTAACGGACGTCGCAGCCGGCTGTGCGCTGGTGGCCTGCAGCGACTGGTCGATGCGCGCCCACAAGGCAGCGGGCGGCGCGATGGGCTCCGCCAGCTGGGTCAGCGGCAGCAGGCGGGCTTCCCATTCGGCCACCGCCTGTTGCAATGCCTTGTCACCTGGCAGGCGTTGCTGCACGCCCTGGCGTTCGGCGGCGGGCAGGGTGCCCAGCACGTACTCACCAGCCAGCACGCTCAGGTCTTCCGGCAAGGGCGTAGGCGGTGTGTTGCGCTGGTCGGTCATGCCATGCACTCCCGCAGCGATACCAGGCTGCGCCGAATCCACGCCTTGACGGTGCCCAGCGGCGCGCCGAGGCGCTCCGCAATTTCGCCGTGCGAGCAGCCGTCCACGTAGGCGTGCAACACGCAGTTGCGGCGCGCGGGGTCCAGGGCCTCCAGGCAATGCTGCAGGCGGCCCAGGCTGGCGTTCAGCGCAAAGGTTTCCTCGACCTCGTGGTGGGCCTGCACAAACATGTCGGCCTCCAGGGCTTGGGTGGTGGTGTCGTCCACATCAACGTGGCGGCCCGCGTCGCGCACGGCGTTCAGGGCCAGGTTGCGCACCACGCTGTAGATCCAGCCGCGTGCGCTGCCCCGGCGCGCGTCGTAGCTGGTGGCGCGCGTCCAGATGTTCACGCACGCATCGTGCACGATGTCCTCGGCCAGCGCGCGCTGGCGCACGATGCGCAGCGCCACACCCAGCAGCCGCGCGCCCTCCTGTTCATATAGGCGGTGCATGGCCTGCCGGTCGCCGGCTGCGCAGGCGGCCAGAGCGGCTTCGTAGTCAAAATCGCCAGGGGTGTCGGGCACGGTGTGCAGGCAGCGGGGCCGCGGCTAAAGGGTGGGCGCATCGTAGCCGCAAACCCGCCACCGCCTGGCGGTAGCCCCCGCTGGGCAGGGGATTGCGTGTGCGTGGTTTACGCGGCCTTCCAGAAGATGTAGTCGGCCTGGTACTTCACGATCTGGCGCTCGCCCTTGTTGGCGGTGGTACAGGCAGCAGCGGGTGCCACGCCGCCCTTGAGGGCCACGCGCTGGATGAACGTCACGCCGGTCATGGCGCCCGAACCCATGGCGGGGTTGGCCTTGACGAGCTGGTAGGGCAGGTTGCCCGTACCCGAGGGTGCCACGGCCAGCTGGGTAGCCGTCAGCTTGGACCCATCGCTCGACTCCCAGGTGGCCGGTGGGCCGTAGTAGGTGCCCACTTGTTTGCCGCTGCGGTCATTCAGCACGGCCTTGGGGCCCACGAACACCCATTCGGTCTGGCCGGGCATGTTGGCCTTGTCGCGGCATTCGTAGGTGATCTCGCCCACGCCCACGGTTTCCATTGCCACCTTGTTGCCAGTCGGTACCTTGATGCTGTCGGGCAGGCTGTCCTGCGAATACATGGATTTGGAAGGCGACGACATCATCGAACCGCAGGCGCTCAGCAGCACGGCGGCGGCAATGGCACCCGTCAGGGGCAGCAGGCGGGAGATGGGGGACGTGTGAACGGTCATGGCGTTTCTCTCTGGTCTATGGGTTGATAGGACAGCAGCAAGTTGCGCTGCTGTAGGTACTACCCACGAAAACGCCGTTTGGATGCAGTGGATGCCAAAAATTTTTTGCCGGTGCCGGCCCGGGCAAGATTGCCGCCCGGGCCCGAGGCTGCCTCAATGCAGGGTCAGCGGCTGGGTGGTGGTCTTGACCCGCACCACGGCCGCCCGGTGCTCATAGGGGGTCACCGGTTGGCCCAGGATGGCGGCCGCCAGCGTGCGCGCCTGCCGGGCAATCGGTTCGATGTAGCGGCTGCACTGCCCGTCGATGCTGATGCAATCGCCCAGTGCATGGATGCGGGATACGCTGGTTTGCAGCGTGCCTGCGTCCACCGCAATGCCATGGGTCCAGTCAAGCCCTGCACTCTGCGCCAGGCGGTGGGGGGGCAGCAGGCCTGCAGCCACCACCACTTCGTCCGCCGCAAAACGCCGCCCGCTGGTGGTGGAGACGCGGTAGCGCGAGCCCACGCGTTCCACCTGCTCCACCTGCAGACCGCCTTCAAAGCGGATGGACAGGTCTTTCCAGGCGTCCAGCAGCTGCGGGCCCGCCTGCTGGTCGTGCCAGCGCGCCAGTGGTTCGGTGGCCGTGTCCAGCAGCGTGATGTGGTGGCCGCCCAGTGCCAGGTCGTTGGCCAGCTCACTGCCGACCAGGCCCGCGCCGATGATGAGCACGTCCTTGGGCTGGTCGCCCAGGTGCTGGCGCAGGCGCTGGTAGGCGTCCAGGTGGTTGATGCGCCAGCACAGGCTGGCGGGCAAGCCCTGAGGCAAGGCGGCCTGCGCACCGTGGGCCAGCACCAGGTGGCCGTAGCGTAGCACGCCCCGCGTGGTGCGCAATTGGCGGGTGTCGGCGCAGATGCGCACGGCATGGGTGTGGGCCAGCAGGGTGACGCCCAGGCGGTGCGCCGCATCGCGACCGGTTTCGGACACCAGGGCCAGCGGGTCCAGCTGGCGCGCCATGGCCACCGACAGCAAAGGCTTGTCGTACCGGTCGCCCGCACAGGCCGTCACCAGGGTGATGGGCAGCGTGGCGCTGTGTTGGCGCAGGGTTTCGGCCAGTTGCCAGCCTGCACGGCCCGCGCCGACGATGACCACTCCCGGCTCGCCACGCACGCGGAGGGAGGCGGCTGGCGCTGCGCTGGCCTGCGCCCGCAGCGCCTCCAGCGTGGGGGCTTCGTACGGAGAAAAATCGGCCTTGGTCACGCCGCACAGCGGGCAGGCCCAGTCGTCGGGTATGTCCGCCAGCCGCGTGCCCGGCGGCAGGCCGCCATCGGGGTCGCCGTCGGCCTCGTGGTAGACGTAGCCGCAGGCGTTGCAGATGTAGCTTTGCCAGGGCGCCTGGGCGGCCGCGTCGGCAAACGCATCGCACAGCGCCTGCGATGCCGCGCTCAACACGAACTCGGAGGTAACCGATGGCGTGGTGGCGGTGGGGAGGGCGCGCGTCATGCAGGCATCTCCTCGGTGCTGAGCCGGGCGATCTCCTTGCGCAGGTGCTTGATGGCGGGCGTGACGATGGCCACAAAGTGCGACTCGCGCACGCGCCGCTGCACGTCCGAGCTCATCAGGTAGCCGCGCGCACCCTGGTGCATCAGGGCCGACTGGGCGGCGCGCAGGCACAGCTCCGCGCCATGGGCACGGGCGTCCAGCACATCGATGAAGAAGTCGGTGCTTGTGTCGAACGGCGTCTGGGCCAGTTGCATTACGCGTGCGGTCAGTGCATCCAGTTCGGCCTGCAGGGCGTCGGGCCGGTCTTCCAGGAACTGGTTGACGTGGCCCAGTTGGGCCTCCACCGCCCACATCGAGTCGATGGCGCCCTGGGTGATGCCCACCGCCATGCCACATTGCAGCATCACGAACGCAGCGCGGATGCGGGCAATAAAGGGGCGGGTGGGGTCGGCCATGATGTCGGCCGTGCCGATGAAATGGTCCTTGAGCCGCAGCGCATAGGTGCCCGTGCCCTCCATGGCGGAGAAGCTGGGGCATTCGCGCATCTCCACGCCCGGTGCGTCGCAGCGCAGCAGGAACATTACCTCGCGCTGGCTGGCCGTGCCGTCGGCCTCCACCACCGCCGCAATCGCGCCGCAGTAGTGGTCGGGCCCCAGGTTGCTCACCCAGGGCAGGGTGCCGTTGATGAGGTAGCCCCCCTCCACTGGCGTGGCCTTGAGCAGCAGGCTTTCGATCTGCGCGTAGCTCTTCATGGGGTTGGACAGCGCCGTGCCGCCCATGCCTGCGCCGCTGGCGTGGCGCTGCAACACATCGCCCATCAGCGCGGGGTTGCCCGACTGCTGCAGGTACAGCCCGCACACCGCCTGGCACCACATCATGAAGCCCGTGGCGCCGCACACGCGCGAGGCCTCGGCCATGGCGCGGATGGCCAGGCCGTAGTCGGCCGGGCCGGCCGTGCTGTCCAGGTGCGCGCTCATCGCGCCCACGGCGGCCAGCTGCTGCAGCTCCGCGCAGGGGTAGTAGCCGGTGCGGTCAATTGCCTCCACCTGCGCGGCCAGCGGGCCCTGCGCGATCTGACGCACGGCGGCCAGCAGCGCATCGCCCCGCAGGGCGCCGTCCAGGTGGAGTTGGGGGGGGGAGGTCGGCGGGGTTCATGGGGCTCCTTGGGTGCGCAGGGCGGGCTCGGTTGCGGGGCTGTTTAGTCCGCGAGGCTGATCTCGAAGGGGATGGGGTTGCGCATGCTGTTGGCCACGGGCGAGTAGAAGTTGGCGTGCTGCACGATCTCGTCCAGCACCTCGCGCGGTGCATCGCCTTCCACCAGCACCTTCACGCGGATCGCCTGAAAGCCCATCTCCGGCGGCGTCTTCTGCAATGCGCCACCCGCACCCCAGGCGGCGGGGTTGCCGATGTCGCCTTCCATGAACACCTCGATCTTGCTGAGCTTGACCTGCTTCCAGGTGGCCACGGCCGTGATGCCCACGGCCAGGCAGCCGCCCAGGCCCGACAGCACGATCTCGCCGGGCGCAGGCGCCGTGTCCTGCCCGAACAGGTGCAGGGGCTCGTCCACCACCACCGGCGCATGGTTGCCCACATAGCTCAGCGAGCGGTACTGCCCCTCCATCACCGTGTGGACCTTGTTGGTGCCCCGGCTGGCAGGATTGTTACGGCCCTTGTCGGCAAAGGCCATCAGCCCGTCGCGGTCGATGGGGCGCAGGTGTGTGTGCACGGTGGTGACAGGGGCAGAGGGTTCCAGCAGATCGGTGGACATGGTGTTCCTTGGAGAAAGAGAAGGGAATGCAAAAAAGAAGGACAGGGTTCGCCGCGGGCCATGCCCGCTGCAACAACGCACGGGGCTCAGGCCGCCAGCGCCAGCGCAGGCTTTTTGGGGAACTTGACCAGCGGCAGCCCGCTTTCGATCGGCAACTTGTCGTCGCGCGACCATTCGTTCCACGAGCCGAAGTACATGCGCACATCGGCAAAGCCCGCCTGCTTGAGCGCCAGGAAGGTGTTGGACGCGCGTGCGCCCTTGAAGCAATACAGGTACACCGTGTCCGCCGGGCTGATGCCCGCCGTGGCGCATTCGGCGCGCACTTCGTCGGGCGACTTGAACACCGGACCCTGGGGCGAGGGCTTCATGAAGCGGTACCACTCCAGCCACTTGGCGCCCGGCAGGCGGCCTTTGCGCGGCGCAAAGTCCTTGCCATAGGGGCTGGAGCTGTCGCCAATCCACTCGTCCACATCGCGCACGTCCAGCAGCACGGTGTCGGTGCCCAGGGCCTCGATCACATCCTCCTTGGTCAGCATCACATCGGTGGTGGCCAGCTGGGTGGGGAAGATGGCGGGCGTGGGCACCACCGCCTCGGTGGAGACGGGCAGCTCTGCCGCCTTCCAGGCCGAGTAGCCGCCATTCAATACCTTGACCTTGGGGTAGCCCAGCCAGGTCAGCAGGTAGTAGCCCCGGCACGACTGGCCGTAGCCGCTGTTGAGCGCATCTTCATAGAACACGGCCGTCTCGGCGCCCGACAGGCCGATGGCGCCCAGGTGCGCGGCAAAGGTGTCTTTCAGCTCCTGCAGGCCTTGGGGCGTGGAGGTGGCCAGGTACGTGAAGGTTTCGCGCAGGTTCACCGCGCCGGGGATGTGCCCCAGGGCGTAGGTGTCGGCGTCGCGGGTGTCGATCAGCACCACAGGCTCTGCGGCTTGCAGGGCCTGCAACTGGGTGGGCGAGATGAGGACGGCGTCGGAGGCGGTGGCGGTCACGGTGCTCATGGAAAACCTTTCGGTGCGGTGGTGGGCGGGATGCCTGCCTTCCTTATCGCAACAGGTGTGCCAGAGCGGGTGGAGATATGGAAATTTGAATAGAAATGGCTGGAAGCGCAAGTGAAATATGCGCTGGCAGCTATTGATTTGATAGTGAATGGGGTGTGGCCATGTGTCGGTAGCCAAGGTGGAGCAGACCGCGCCAGACACTGTGTCTACAAATTGTCGACACAGTGTCCGTCGTCACTTCAGACCCGCCTTGCGCAGCCGGTAGCTGAACTGCCGCAGCGTCAGCCCCAGGCTCTGCGCTGCACGCGACTGGTTGCCGTGGTGCTCGGCCAGTGCTGTCTGCAGCACCAACACGCTGTGCGATTGGGCCGGTGCGTAGTCACGCACCAGCGGCGCCGGGGCAATGGCCGGGCGTTCTGCTGCCGTGGTGGCTGCAGGAGGCCGTGGTGCGGGAGGCGAAGGCAAAGGCACGGACGCAGCCGGCAGAAACCGGTCCAGCTCCGCCCGCGCCACCAGCGTGTCATTGGTCAGCAGCACCAGGCGTTCGATCACATTGCCCAGCTCGCGGATGTTGCCGGGCCAGGGGTGTTCTTCCAGCCGCGCCAGCGCGTCGGGCGAGAGGTTCACGTTGCGCTGGTGCGCCTGGTTGGCGCGGCTCACAAAGTGCAGCGCCAGCGCGCGGATGTCCTCGCGCCGCTCGGCCAGCGAGGGCAGATGGATCGGAATCACATGCAGGCGGTAATACAAGTCCTGCCGAAAGCGCCCGGCCTCCACATCGGCCGCCAGGTCGCGGTGGGTGGCCGCCACCAGGCGCACGTTGACCTTGACCTCGCGCTGCCCGCCCAGGCGCACCAGTGTGCCCTCCTGCAGCGTGCGCAGCAGCTTCGATTGCAGGGCCAACGGCAGCTCGCCAATCTCGTCCAGAAAGATGGTGCCGCTGTCGGCCTGCTCAAACCAGCCCGCGCGGGCTGTGCTGGCGCCGGTGAACGCGCCTTTCTCGTAGCCAAACAGTTCGGATTCGAACAGCGCGTCCGGAATGGCCGAGCAGTTGACCTTGATGAAGGGCCGGTCGCGCCGCCCGCTGGCCAGGTGCACGGCGCGTGCGAACAGCTCCTTGCCCGTGCCCGACTGGCCCAGCAGCAGCACGGTGGCCTGGGTTTGCGACACACGCTCCAGCTCGCTCAAGGCCTGCAGCAGCGGCGGCGAGCTGCCAATGAGCCCGTAGCGCGCGCTTTTGGTGTTGAGGGCGTTGGCCAGCACGGCATTGCGCGCCTCCAGCTGCCGCGTCTGCTCGGCCACCAGGGCTTCGAGCTGCAGCAGCTGCCCGACCAGCGTGGCCAGCACGCGCAGCACCGCCAGGTCGTCGTTCAGGTGGCGCTGGCGGCTGCGGATGCGGTGGCAGGCCAGCACGCCGATGGGCGCGTTGTTGACCTCGATGGGCAGGGCGATGAAGGCCACCGTCTCGGGCGGCAGCTGGTTGCGCTCTACCGCGCGTGCCAGAAACAACGGTTCGGCATCAATGTCCTGCACGATGGCGGGCTGCCCGGTGGCCAGCACGCGGCCTGTGATGCCCTCGCCCCAGGCGTACCGCCCGCGCTGCACCTCGGCCTGGGTGAGGCCGTAGGCATGCTGGATGGAGGCGGTGCGCGGCGCGCCGGCCGGGGAGGAGGGAGCGTCGTCCACCAGCACGATGCGCCCCCGGTTCAGGCCCAGCAGTTCGCTCATCAGGTGCAGCATCTCGCGCAGCACCAGGCCGGGCGCCAGGCTGCGGCCGATGAGGCGCATCACCTCACGCATCAGCAGCAGCTCCTGGGCGTGCCAGTCGGTGGGGCTGTGCGAGCGGGCCGTGCTGGAAGGGGAGGGCATGGGCGGTGGGGGCATGTCAGGGCGATTGCAAGTTCTGCGCCCGGGTGCATTAAAGTCGCCTGCGTCCAGCCATTTCCCGACTTTTCAACCCTCTCGAAAGCCCCCACCATGACCACCCTCGGAACCCCTCTGTCCCCCCATGCCACCAAAGTCATGCTGCTGGGCTCGGGCGAGCTGGGCAAGGAGGTGCTGATCGCGCTGCAGCGCCTGGGGGTGGAAACCATTGCCGTGGACCGCTACGACAACGCCCCCGGCCAGCAGGTGGCCCACCACGCGCGCACCATCACCATGAGCGACCCGGCCCAGCTCAAGGCGCTGATCGAAGCCGAACGGCCCCACCTGGTGGTGCCCGAGATCGAAGCCATCGCCACCCCCATGCTCGAAGAGCTGGAAGCCGCGGGCACCGTGCGCGTGATCCCCACGGCCCGCGCTGCGCGCCTGACCATGGACCGTGAAGGCATCCGCGTGCTGGCCGCCGAGACGCTGGGCCTGCCCACCAGCCCGTACAAGTTCTGCAATTCGCTGGAAGAACTGCAGGCTGCGATTGACGCAGGTATCGGCTACCCCTGCATCGTCAAGCCGGTGATGAGCAGCTCGGGCAAGGGCCAGAGCAAGATCGACGGCCCAGACGACGTGAAGAAGGCCTGGGACTACGCCATGGCCGGTGGCCGGGTGAGCCACGGCCGTGTGATCGTCGAGGGCTTCATCGACTTTGACTACGAGATCACCCAGCTCACTGTGCGGTCGGTGGGCACCGACGGCCAAATCACCACCAGCTTCTGCGACCCCATCGGCCATGTGCAGGTGAGTGGCGACTATGTGGAAAGCTGGCAGCCCCACCCCATGCACCCGGCCGCACTCGAAAAGTCGCGCCAGATCGCCAAGGCGGTCACCGACAACCTGGGCGGCCAGGGATTGTTTGGCGTGGAGCTGTTCGTCAAGGGCCAGGAGGTCTGGTTCAGCGAAGTCAGCCCCCGCCCGCACGACACGGGCCTGGTCACGCTGTGCACCCAGCACCAGAGCGAGTTTGAGCTGCACGCCCGCGCCATCCTGGGCCTGCCCGTGGACACCAGCCTGCGCAACCCCGGCGCCAGTGCCGTCATCTACGGCGGCGTGGAAGCCCAAGGCATCGTGTTCGATGGTGTGGAAGAAGCCCTGCGTGTGCCGGGCACCGATCTGCGCCTGTTCGGCAAGCCCGAGAGTTTTGTGAAGCGCCGCATGGGCGTGGCGCTGGCGCGGGCTGAGAATGTGGACACGGCGCGCGCGAACGCCAAGCTGGCGGCGAGCAAGGTCAGGCCCCGCGTGGCCTGATAGCCTGCGGCCGCAGTTGCGGCGGGCCGGTGCGACGACGGCGCTTCTGTGAAGGAGAACCCCTGTGAGCCTGAGTGCGCGGATCCTGTGGCTGGTGCTGGCAGCCTCTTTGTTGCCTGTGCCGGCCCTGGTGTGGCTGCTTTTGGAGTTCCGGGTGGCCACCACCGGACAGGCGCGCGACCGACTGGTGGCCAGGGCAGGCATCATTGCCAGCGACCTGGACGACAAGATCGCTGGTACCGGGCAACTCCTGTTTGGCCTTGGGCGCGTACCCCTGCTGGCGGCGGGCGACAAGGCCGCCTGCTCTGATTTCCTGGCAGATGTCCTCAAGGAACATCCTCAGTACACCGGCATCCTCACCATCCAGCCCGATGGCTCCCTGTTCTGTGATTCGCTGCGCAGTGGCCGTACCCTGGACCTCCGGGACCGCAGTTACTTTCAGCGTGCGCTGACGGCCTCCGGGCCGGTGCTGGAAGCGGTCATAGGCCGCCTGACGGGCAAAGGGGTGCTGCAGGTGGCCTACCCGGTGCGCGATGCGGGAGGCGCGTTGCGCTTCATCCTTCTGGCCTCGCTCGACATGCAGGACTACGGGCAGGCCACGGTGCATGCACAGCGCTATGAGCGCATGCATCTGCAGGTATGGAATGCCGACGGTTCGGTGGTCATGGACTTCCGGCGGCCGGAGGTGGCGCCGCTGACCCTGGGGGACGCCGAACGCACTTTCATGTTGCAAGCAGTCGAAGGGCATGCCGTGATGGAGGGGGCCGATGGCGTGCGTCGCGTCTGGGTGCGCGCCCAGTTGCCGCGCGCACAGGGCTCGGATCTGCGTCTGGCCCTGGCCGTGCCCGAGGACGACCTGCGTGGCCCGGTGGAGCGCCAGTTCCGGCGCGCACTGCTGGGGGTGCTGGCGCTGGCGGTTATCGTGTTCGTTGCTGCTTTTCTGTTGGTGGAATTTGCGGTGCGCCGCCATGCCATGCGCGCCATACGTGCCATTGGCCGCATGGATGCTGGCAACTACGCCGAACCCATTGGTACACCCTATCCACCGGGAGAGCTGGGGCAGGTGGCCCGGGCACTGGACCGGATGGCGGAGTCCCTGCTGCGCCAGCAGCAGTCCATCGCGCTGCACACGGAGACGCTGGAGCGCCAGGCGCGGCGAGACCCCCTGACCGACTTGGCCAACCGCTACAGCCTCACGGAGCGGCTGGATGCGGCGTTGGACCGGGCGCGGGAGCAGGGCCACTGCGTGGCCGTTCTGGCCATGGACCTGGACCGGTTCAAAGGGGTGAATGACAGCCTGGGACATGCCCGGGGCGATGCCTTGCTCAAGGAGGTGGCGGTCCGGTTGCAGGGTTGTGTACGCCCTGGCGACGTAGTGGCCCGCCCGGGAGGGGATGAGTTTGTGGTGGTGCTGCCTGACCTGCCGGACCCGGCCGTGGTGGAGCCCATGGCGCGGCGCATTGTGCGGGCGCTGACCCTGCCTGTGGAGACCGGCACATCCAGCTGGTTGCTGGGCACCAGCCTGGGCATTGCGGTCTTTCCACAGGATGGGGACTCTGGCGACCTGTTGTTGCGCAATGCAGACGTGGCCATGTACGACGCCAAGGACCTGGGTGGGAACCGGCTGGCTTTCTTCAGCCCGCACATGACGGAGGTGTTGACGGAGCGCCTGCGGGTGGAGGCGGGCCTGCGCCATGCCATCGAGCACGACGGGCTGCGCCTGCACTATCAGCCCATCATGGATGCGCGGACGGGTCGGGTGTCGTCGGTGGAGGCGCTGGTGCGGTGGGCGGACCCGGAGCGTGGGCTGGTGTCTCCGCTGCAGTTCATCGGCATTGCGGAAGAAACGGGGCTGATCGTGCCACTGGGCGAATGGGTGCTGAACGAGGCCTGCGCGCAGGCACGGCGGTGGTTGGATGCTGGGTGGGGGGAGATCCCGGTGGCGGTGAACCTCTCGGCCCGTCAGTTCCAGGAGCCCGAGCTGGACCAGGTGGTGGCCCGCGCCTTGCAAAGCACCGGATGCCCACCCCGGTTGCTGCAATTGGAGATCACTGAAAGTTCGATCATGGAGCCCGTGGAGGAGGCCCTGCAGACCATGCAGCGCCTCACCGCTCTGGGCGTGCAGCTGGCCATCGACGACTTCGGCACCGGCTATTCGTCACTCAGCCAGCTCAAGCGGTTTCCGGTGCGCAAGCTCAAAATCGACCGCTCTTTCGTCAACGACCTGGGGAGCAACGACCGGGGCGAAATGCTGGTGGACGCCATCGTGGCCCTGGCGCAAAAGCTGGGCCTGCGCACGGTGGCCGAGGGCGTGGAAACCGACCACCAAGCCCAGTGGCTAGCCCGGCTGGGCTGCGACGAACTGCAGGGTTACCTCTTCTCCCAGCCTTGCGCGCCACAAGACCTTGAAAACTGGTGGCAGGGCCGGATGGCGGGCCCTCCCGCCGGCCTCACTCCCGGATCTGCCGCCCCGTGAGCTTGAGGAACAGGTCTTCCAGATTGGCCGGCCGGTGCAGCGTGCGCAGGTGGCCGTGTGCGGCCAAGGCCTGCAGCAGTGGCTGGGCGTTCTGGGTGTAGAAAAACACGGTCTCGCCGCTGATTTCCACGCGGGTGGCCAGGGTGCGGAGCGCGGCGTCTTCGGCCATCTGGACGGCCCCCACGCCGAACACCTCCACCACATCCGGCTCCAGGTGCTGGGCGATTAGCTCGCGCGGGCGGCCTTCCGCAATCTTGCGGCCGTGGTCCAGCACCAGCAGGCGCGAGCACAGGCGCTCGGCCTCGTCCATGAAGTGGGTGGTCAGCAGGATCGACTTGCCTTGCTGCAGCAGCAGTTGCAGGCGCTCCCACATCAGGTGGCGGGCTTGCGGGTCCAGGCCGGTGGTGGGCTCGTCCAGCAGCAGCAGGCGCGGGTTGTTGACCAGGGCGCGCGCTAGCGACAGGCGCCGCTTCATGCCGCCCGACAGCTCGCCCGGCTTGGCGTCGGCCTTGTGGGTGAGGGCGGCAAACTCCAGCAACTGGGGCACACGCTCGTCCATTACCGGGCCCTTCAGGCCGAAGTAGCGGCCGAACACGCGCAGGTTTTCGGCGCAGGTGAAGTCCGGGTCGAGGGTGTCGAACTGCGTGACCACACCCAGCTGCGCCTTGATGGCCAGTGCATCGCGGGGCATCAGCAGCGGGGCCGTGCCGGGCTGGGGCGTGAAGTGCACTTCGCCCCCGTCTGGCGACGCCAGGCCCAGGCATATGCGGATGGTGGTGGTCTTGCCCGCGCCGTTGGGGCCGATGACCCCCAGGCATTCGCCGGGAGCAATGGCGAAGGACACGTCGTCCACCACCGTGGTCTCGCCATAACGTTTGCGCAGGTGCAGGGCTTCAAAAAGTGCGGTCATGGAGGGATTGTGTGCGACGAGTGCGTCCGTGGTGCTTTGGGGCGAATTTTTGCCAGAATCTGCCGCAGGCGCTAGTGGGTATTGCGCCTGATGCTATCAAAACAGGACTGCTTGCCTCAGTCCGCCGCGACCAGCCGCCCCCGGCCCGCCGTCTTGGCTGCATAGAGGGCACCGTCGGCACGGGCCATCAGTTCGGCCAAGCCAGCTTCGCCCGGCTGCAGCACGGCCATCCCGGCGCTGTAGTCCAGCGCAAAGCCCAGCTCTGCCACGCTGGCGGCATGCAGACGCCTGCGCAGTCGCCGGTCCAGGGCCAGCCCAGCGGGTGCGCTGTTGTGCAACAGCAGCACGCCAAACTCCTCGCCACCCAGGCGCCCGACCAGGTCGCCGCTGCGGCAGGTGTCACCCAGCAGGCGGGCAAACAGTTGCAGGGCGCGGTCTCCGGCCTCGTGGCCGTGGGTGTCGTTGACCTGCTTGAAGTGGTCCAGGTCCAGCATCATTGCCGTCATGGGCAACTGGTGGCGTGCGGCGTGTGCCAGCAGGCTGCTGCCTTGGGTGGTGAAGCCTCGCCGGTTGAGCACGCCGGTGAGGCCATCGGTCATCGCCAGCGTGCGCAGCTTGTGTTCGGCCTCCGACCGCCACGCCACCAGCAGGGCGACGGTGCCCAGCACCAGGCTCACATTGGTGGCCACAGCAGCTGCCAGGTTGACGGGATGGGGCGTGCGAAAGCTCGGATACTGGTCGGTGAAGGCGCCCAGCATGCCCCGCGCCAGCGTGAAAGCGGCCGACGTCAGCAGGCAGCCCATCAGCAGGCTGCGCCAGCGCAGGTTGGCCTCCACCACGGGCGCCAGGGTGGCGCGCGCAACGATGCACAAAATAGTGGCCATCAAAAAGTTGGCCCAGCCCACGCGCCAGGCGTAGTGCCCAAAACCCAGGGTGTAGCCCAGCGGGGCGGCAATCACCAACACCAGCAGCACGCGGCGCAAGGGGCGGGGGCCCAGCCACTCCTCCAGCGCCCGGTACAGCGTCCACTGCGCGGCCGCGTTGCAGGCAATCGACAGGGTGGAGAGGGCCTGGTCCCACAGGGTGGATGAGGCAATGATGGCCGCCCAGGCCACGGCCTGCAGCAGCATGCTGGCCTGCACATGGCGTGCCGCGCGGCTCACGTCCCGGCCCATGATCAGCGGCAGCGCGGCCGAGATCATGAACAGGTTGGCCGCCATGACCGTCATCAGCGTGAGGAAATCCAGTGGCATACGCAGCGGCCCCGGGGCCCTCGTTTACTGAAAAGCGACCTCGGCAAAGCTGCGCAGCTTGCGGCTGTGCAGGCGGTCCACGCCGCCGTTGCGCAGGATCTCGATGGCGCGCATGCCGATGCGCAGGTGCTGGTCCACCCGCTCGCGGTAGAAGTGGTTGGCCATGCCGGGCAGCTTGATTTCGCCGTGCAGGGGCTTGTCGCTCACGCACAGCAGGGTGCCGTAGGGCACGCGAAAGCGAAAACCATTGGCGGCGATGGTGGCGCTTTCCATGTCCAGCGCCACGGCGCGGCTCTGGCTGAAGCGGCGCTGCGGCGTGTTGTCGGGCAGCAGCTCCCAGTTGCGGTTGTCGGTGCTGGCCACGGTGCCGGTGCGCATCACACGTTTCAGGTCCGCGCCGCTGATCTGCGTGACATCGGCCACCGCCTGCTGCAGCGCCAGCTGGATTTCGGCCAGCGCCGGGATGGGCACCCACAGCGGCAGGTCTTCGTCCAGCACATGGTCCTCGCGCACATAGGCGTGGGCCAGCACGTAGTCGCCCAGCTGCTGGCTGTTGCGCAGGCCTGCGCAGTGGCCCAGCATCATCCAGGCATGGGGGCGCAGCACGGCGATGTGGTCGGTGATGGTCTTGGCGTTGGCCGGGCCCACGCCGATGTTGACCATGGTGATGCCGCTCGCGTCCTTGCGCACCAGGTGGTAGGCGGGCATCTGCGGCAGGCGGGGTGGAGCGGCGCCCAGGTCGTCGCCTGCCTCGGCGCTCAGGCCCACGCGGCGCGTGACCACGTTGCCGGGTTCGATGAAGGCAATGTATTCGCTGTCGGGTTTGGCCATCTCGGCGTGGCCCAGGCGTACGAACTCGTCGATGTAGAACTGGTAATTGGTGAACAGCACGAAGTTCTGGAACCACTCGGGCGCAGTGCCTGTGTAGTGGCGCAGGCGGTGCAGCGAGTAGTCCACGCGCGGCGCGGTGAACAGCGACAGCGGCTGCGCCTCCCCGGGGGCGGCCTGCCAGGTGCCGTTGGCGATGCCATCGTCCATGGCGGCCAGGTCGGGCAGGTCGAACACGTCGCGCATCAGCATGCGGCGGGCCTGGGTCAGCGTGCCCTCGATGTGGTCGTGCTCTGCAAACGAGAAATGGATGGGAATCGGGTGGGTGCTGGTTCCCACTTCCAGCTCCACGTTGTGGCTGGCGCGCAGCAGGCGGAACTGCTCGGCGTAGTAGTTGGCAAACAGGTCGGGCCGGGTCAGCGTCGTCTCATAGCGCCCCGGGCCCTCCACAAAACCGTAGGCCAGCTTGGTGTCGGCCCGCGCCACGGTGGTGGTGTGTACCCGCACAAACGGGTAGAACGCGCGCACCGGGCCCTCGGGCGTCTCGCCCGCCACAAAACGCTGCATGGCGTCGCGCAGGTGGCCAATTTGTTGCTGGTATATGCGCTGCACCTGGGCCAGGGCGTCGGCCGGGTCGGTGTGGCGGGTGGGGGCGATGAAGTCGGGGATGAGGGGCATGCCGCTATTGTCCACAAGCCAGGGGGGCCAGCGGACAACTTGCCGCTATTGCGGTGGCTGGCGTTCCAGCCAGCTGCCGGTGGCCAGGGCATCCATGGGTACCGACACCACAAACCCCTGGATCACATCGCACCCCAGTTCCTTGAGCAATGCGATCTGCCCTTGCGTCTCCACCCCTTCCGCCACCGTCTTGAGCTGCAGGCTGCGGGCCATCTGGATGATGGCGGTGACGATGGCGACGTCGTCGGCACTGCCGGGGGTGTCGGTGACAAATGACCGGTCGATCTTGAGCTTGTCGATGGGGTAGCGCTTCAGATATGCCAGGGAGGAGTACCCGGTGCCGAAGTCATCGATGGAGATGCCGACGCCCAACGCCTTGACGGCGTGCAGGGTGTTCAGGGTCTGGCCAGTCTGGTGCATTAGCACGGACTCGGTCAGTTCGATCTCCAGGTATTGCGGTGCCAGCCCTGTTTCCTGGAGGACGGCCGCGATTTCAGCGGCCACATCGCGCTGGCGGAATTCGAGGGCCGAGAGGTTGACTGCCACGGGCACCTTGGCCAGGCCCTGGTCCTGCCAGGCTTTGAGCTGGCGGCAGGCTTCGCGCATCACCCAGCGGCCGATGGGCGTGATGAGGCCCCGTGACTCCGAGAACGTGATGAACTCGTCGGGCCCCACCAGCCCACGCTCGGGGTGGCGCCATCGCACCAGCGCTTCCAGGCCTTGCAGCGAGCCGTCGGCCAGGCAAATTTGCGGCTGGTAATGCAGCACGAAGTCGTTGCGTGCAATGGCGTCGCGCAGCAGGCGCTCCTGGTGCAGCACATCGAGGGCACTGGCCTCCATGCTGGTGGCGTAGAACTGGCGGTTGCCGCGCCCGCTGTCCTTGGCATGCTGCATGGCCGCATCGGCGCAGCGCAGCAGCATGTCGGCGCTGCCGCCGTGGTCCGGGTACAGGCTGATGCCGATGGACGGGGAGATGGTGAGCGGCAGCTGATCGACCGTGAAAACGCCGTGCATGGACTCCAGCAGCTTGTCGGCCACCATGGCCGCGTCATCGGGCGTCTGCACGTCGGTCAGCACCACCACAAACTCGTCGCCGCCGATGCGCGCGACCACGTCGGCATCGCGCACACCCTGGCGCAGTCGCTCGGCGACGTTGCACAGCAGCTGGTCGCCCGCATGGTGGCCGAGCGAGTCGTTCACTGTCTTGAAATGGTCCAGGTTCATGAACAGCACCGCCACACGGCCATGCCGCCGGCGGGCCAGCGACAGCACCTGCGACAGCTGCTCCATCAGGAAGTGCCGGTTGGGCAATTGTGTGAGGGGGTCGTGCAGTGCGATGAAGGCTTCGCGCTCCTGCGCCTGTTTGCGGGCTGTGATGTCGCGCACCACCACGATGCGGTAGTCGGCATGGTGCAGGGGCATGGTCTTGCCGACGACCTCGACGGGGATGGCATGCCCATCCTTGTGGCGGATGGTGACTTCGTACGGATCCTCCCGTCCGCTGCGGGTGTATTCCAGCGCGGTGGCGCGCCACTCGGGGCTGATGAAGTTGAAGATCGACAGGCCCAGCACTTCGTGCAGCGCAAATCCCGTCAAGCGGTACAGTGCCTCGTTGCCGTCGGTGATGATGCCGTCGCGATGGAACACGATGGCCTCGTCCGTGGCCTCGGTGAACTTGCGCATGCGTTCTTCGCTCTGGCGCACCTCGCGCTCGGCGCGCCAACGCTCGGTGATGTCGGTGATCAGCACAAAGGAGCCGAGCTGCAGCCCCGCGTTGCCAAAATGCGGGATCAGGTTGACCTCGATCATCCGCACCTCGCCGTTGGGCAGGGTTTGCTCGCGCGTGTATTTCACGCGCTCACCGTGCGAGCAGCGCTCCACGTACGGCTGGATGGCCTGCCAGGCCTTGTCGCCAATCGCCTCCTGCACGGTCAGGCCCAGGATGGATTCTGTGCTGTGGCCGTTGTAGGCGGCGTAGCCCTGGTTGGCGAACTGGCAGCGCAGTCCCGGCAGGTCGTAGTAAGCCATCAGGGCCGGGACCGAGTCGGCGATCAGGCGCAGCAGCGAGTCGCTGGAACCCCCTTGACCTGGCGTGTTGGCTGCGTTGGATGAGTCTGGCATGGACCGCTCGGTACGTATCTGTTTGTTATAGCCGATACACCTGACGGGGGCGTAAGGTAGTTGCCCGGATACCCCGCACCGGATAATCGGCCCATGACCTCCAAAGAAAACCAAGCCCGCGCTGATTTCAGCGCGCTGGCCCTGAGCCCCGCCATGCTGGCCAACCTGCAGCAGCTGGGCTACACCACGATGACGCCCATTCAGGCGGCCAGCCTGCCGCCCGCCCTGCTGGGCAAGGACCTGATCGCCCAGGCCAGCACCGGCAGCGGCAAGACCGCCGCGTTTGCGCTGGCGCTGCTGGCCAACCTCAACCCCCGCCGCTTTGCGGTACAGGCCCTGGTGCTGTGCCCCACGCGCGAGCTGGCCGACCAGGTGACCACTGAAATCCGCCGCCTGGCGCGCGCCGAAGAAAACATCAAGGTCGTGACCTTGTGCGGCGGCGTGCCGCTGCGCGGCCAGATGCTGAGCCTGGAGCATGGCGCGCACATCGTGGTGGGCACACCCGGCCGGGTGATGGACCACCTGGAGCGCCAGCACCTGACGCTGGAGGCGCTCAACACCCTGGTGCTCGACGAGGCCGACCGTATGCTCGACATGGGCTTCTTCGACGACATCGTCGTGGTGGCCAAGCAGTGTCCCAAAGAGCGCCAGACCCTGCTGTTCTCGGCCACTTACCCCGAGGGCATCGCCAAGCTGAGCGCCCAGTTCATGAAGTCGCCCGAGCAGATCACCGTGCAGGCGCAGCATGCCGAGGGCAAGATCGAGCAGCGCTGGTACGAGGTGAAGAACAGCGAGCGCCTGCATGCCGTGTCGCTGCTGCTCAACCACTTCCGGCCCGATTCGTCCATCGCGTTCTGCAACACCAAGCAGCAGTGCCGCGACCTGGTGGCCGTGCTGCAGGCCCAGGGCTTCAGCGCGCTGGCGCTGTTTGGCGAGCTGGAGCAGCGCGAGCGCGACCAGGTGCTGGTGCAGTTTGCCAACAAGAGTTGCTCGGTGCTGGTGGCCACCGACGTGGCCGCGCGCGGGCTGGACATTGCCAACCTGGCCGCCGTGATCAACGTGGACGTGACGCCCGACCCCGAGGTGCACATCCACCGCATCGGCCGCACGGGCCGGGGCGATGCCGAAGGGCTGGCGCTGAACCTGGCCAGCCTGGACGAGATGGGCAGCGTGGGCAAGATCGAACAACTGCAGGGCCGAGAGTCGCGCTGGTTCCCTGTGGCCGACCTGACACCGACCGGCAACGGCCCGCTGGTGCCGCCCATGGTCACCATCCAGATCATCGGTGGCCGCAAGGAGAAGATCCGTGCGGGCGACGTGCTGGGCGCGCTGACCGGCGAGATGGGCTACACCCGAGAGCAGATCGGCAAGATCAACGTGAACGACTTCTCCACCTATGTGGCGGTGGACCGTGCCATCGGCGCCCAAGCTGCCCAGCGCCTGAACCAGGGCCGGGTGAAGGGCAAGACCGTGAAGGCCCGCCTGGTGACGGGAACCCAGGACTTTGAGTAAAAAGCGCCGGATGCGCTAGTCAATCATGCGCCAAAAGCTATCAATTTGATAGTAAGTGCGCGTCCTGCACTGGCGGCATCAGCGCCGTGCTGCGGCAGCCTCCAGCATCCGCACCATCTCTCCAAAGCCCCGCTGGCGCGCCAGCTGCAGGGGCGTGTTGCCCTGCCGGTCGGTCAGTGCCTGGCTGGCCCCCGCCTGTAGCAAGGCTTGCAGTGTGGCCTGGTGGCGCGGGCCGCCGTTGCCCAGCACGATGGACTCGATGAGCGCCGTCCAGTGCAGGTTGTTCACATGGTCCAGCGGCGCCCCGGCGGCGATCAACTGACGCACCACGCCGTCATGCCCCAGGTGGGCGGCGGCGATCAGGGCCGTGCCGTCATAGCGGCTGGTCACCTGTTTGGCGCTGGCGCCCAGCTGTAGCAGCACGCGCAGCGTGGCCTCGTCGTCGGCCACGGCGGCGATGGTCACGGCGTCGTAGCGGTCGTTCTCCAGCGCATTCAGGTCGGCCCCAGCCTGGGCAAGGGCGCGGATGGCATCGGCCTGCCGCGCATAGGTGGCCACATGCAGTGGCGTGCGGCCGTAGCCATCGCGGGCATTCACGTTGGCCCGCGCTGCGATCAGCTGGGTGAGCCTGGGCACATCGCCCCGCGCCGCAGCGGCATGCAGGCCCTGGTAGGCCGCTGTTTCGGCCGCCGTGGGTGGCACCTGGGCCTGGGCCGGGGTGGCACAGGCCAGTGCGGCGGCCAGGGCGAAAACAAGATTCCACGGCTTCATGGGGGCCTCTGTTGAATGCTCAGTTGCCTGTGGTGGGGCTGGCTTATTTCAGCAAATCCTGCACCTTGGCGATGCCCGCCACCGCGCACTGCTCGTCCAGGTGGCCGCCGGGTGCACCGCCCACGCCCACAGCGCCGATCACCTCGTTGCCCACCTTCACCGGCACGCCGCCGCCCAGCAGCAGGTAGCCGGGGATGTTCACCAGGTTGGCCGCAGCGGGGTTCTTCTGTGCGCCTTCCATCATGGCCAGCGTGGTGTTCTTGGCCGATGCCGAGGTGTAGGCCTTGAGGCGGCTGGCCTCCAGCGTGTGGGGGCCAGCGTTGTCGGCGCGCTGCACCGCGCGCACGGTGCCTGCGCGGTCCACCACGGTGGCCGTGACGGCGTAGCCGTTGGCGGTGCAGGTGGCCACGGTTTGCGCGGCGATCTGCGTGGCCAGGTCCAGCGACATGTTCTTTTCTGTGCGCACGCCTTCGGCGCTGGCGGCGGTGGCGATCAGGGACAGGGTGAGGGCGGCGACAGTGGCGAGGCGGTTTTGCATGGTGTTCTCCGGTGTTTCTGGGTCGGTGCCACCCGTTGTGGCGCCGTGGGAGAACTGTAGAAATGGCCGCCGTTTTCGGCCATTCGGGCGGCTACGCGCGGGCCTCCGTAGAACTACGGAAAGCCGGCCAAGGGGCAGCTCACGCGGCCGCGTCCACCAGCGCCGCGTAGCGCCGGATCAGCTGCGCCAGCGACTCGGCCCCCAGCTTGGCAAACAGGTTGGCGCGGTGTGTTTCCACCGTGCGGGGCGAGAGTTCGAGCGCGCGGCCGATTTCCTTGTTGGTCAGACCCTCCACGATCAGTCCCAGCACCTCGCGCTCGCGGGCCGAGAGCTGCGCAAAACGCTCGCGCGCCTGCTGGTCGGCCTGGTGGCGTTCGCGCGAGCGCACATGCTGGCGCACGGCGTTTTGCAGGGCTTCGATCAGCACTTCGTCGTCCACCGGCTTTTCCAGAAACTCGGCCGCGCCGGTCTTGAACGCGCGGCGGCACATCTCCACCGTGCCGTGGCCGGTGAGCAGGATCACGGGCTGGTCCACGCCCTGGGCCAGCAGTTGCTCCAGCACCGTGAGGCCGCTGATGCCCGGCATGCGCACATCCAGCACGATGGCGCCGATGCTGGCGCGGTCAAACCCGGCCATGAAGGACTGCGGGTCGGCCCATGTCTGCACGCGCAGGCCCACGGTGCTGATGAGCAGGGAGAGGCCCTCGCGCACGGCAGCATCGTCGTCCACCAGGTGGATCAGGGGCGAGAGGGAGGGGGCGCTATCGGTCATCGGTGGGTGGTGCGACGTTGAGGGTCAGCACAAACTCTGCCCCCCGTTGGGCGGCGGATGAGGGCGTGGCCTCGGGCGCCAGGCTCAGCTGCGCGCCCATGGCCTGCGCCAGGCTCTCGCACAGCGTGAGGCCCAGGCCCAGGCCGCCGTTGCGTGTGGTGTAGAAGGGCTCGAACAGGTGCTGGCGTGCTTCGGGCGGGATGCCGGGGCCGTGGTCGCGCACCGAAAGCGCCACCTGTCCGGCACCAGCCTGCGCCATGGCAAGGTGCAGCCGGCGTTCAGCGGGGGGCACTTGCTCCAGCGCCTGCAGCGCGTTCATCAGCAGGTTGTGGATGATCTGTTGCAGGGCCACGGGTTCGGCCAGCACCGGGGGCAGGTCTGCGGCGGCCAACACCTCGGGCACCACGCCGCGCTGTGCCAGCTCGGGCTCCAGCAGGTGCAGCACGTCCTGCACGGCGGTGGGCAGTGCCAGGGGCTGGGCCTGACCGGCCAGGTCGGGCCGCTCCACCAGGCGGCGCAGGCGGCCCACCACGGTGGATGCGCGGCGCGCCTGCTCCACGGCGCGGGCCATGGCGGTCTGTGCGGTGTCGAGGTCGGGTGGGTCGTCGGCCAGCAGGCGCTGGGCGGCCTGGGTGCTGGACAGCAGGGCGGTCAGCGGCTGGTTCAGCTCGTGGGCCATGCCAGCGGCCAATTCGCCCAATGTGTTCAGCCGCGCCACCTGGCCCAGGCGCAGCAGCTCTTCGGCCCGCTGGCGCGCCACGCGCTGGCGCCACAGTGCGCGGCCTGCGGCCCACAGCGCTGCGGTCAGCAGGCACCAGCCCAACATGCGCCACCAGGGCAGTTCGTGCAGGCCCACGGTGCGGCGGGCCACCACGTCCAGCGGCTGGCTGGCGGCGGCCAGCAGTTTGTGAAAGTCGTAGGTGCGGATGCCGCTGCCCTGGTCGGCCTGGCCGGGCTGCACCACAAAGGCCGTGCCGCCATGCTCCAGCGTCACGCGCACCGGGCTGGCGGCCATGTCCATGGGCCACTCGTCAGTGGGGATGGTGGTGCGCAGGTCGATGTGCAGCGCATAACTGGCTGGCGTGCCCGCCAGCACCAGGTAGTAACGGCCTGCGGGCAGGTTCAGGCCTGCCGTAGCGGCGTGGCCGGTGCGCCGTGAGGTGGCCTCGGCGGCTGTCAGCTCGGCCTGCAGTGCGGGCGGCCAGTCGCTGTGGGCCGAGCGCTGCAGCACCGCCAGGATCTGCGGATACACCGACGTGAGGCGGGGCAGGGGCGATGCCGCGTTGTGCAGGTCATCCACCGCAGCGGCTGGCTGCAGCAGCGCCAGCGTGGCCATGATGGCGTCGTGCTGCACCACGCGCTGGCTCAGCAGCCGGTGCACGATCCGCGCGTCGGTCTCAAACGCCGCGTGCAGCTGCTGCAGGCGGTCCACCACCAGCCAGCCGCAACCGATGCAGGCCACTGCCACCCACAACAGCAGGCTGGGCAGGTGCAGGGCGTGTCGGGGCAAAAGGCGGCGCCAGGCGGGGAGCATGCGCGGATTCTGGCATGGGGGCCTTAGAGCCTGTTCAACGTCTTTTTGGAGATCGCATTGGAGTGCAATCGGGAGGAGTGGATGCTTCGGATGCGCCGCATGGGCTCGTGCCCATGCAAGCAGCCGGGGCGCCAAAACTCCGAGTTCATCGGCCCGATTTCACTCCAACCCTTCGGGCAAGTGCCTTGCCGGACGGTCTGCGGCGTTGCGGCGCTTGTGGATAGCGGGGCTATCCATTGCGCCCCGCGCCTTGCATCCCATCCCGGCAAGGGCGTTGTGCGACTCCAAAAAGACGTTGAACAGGCTCTTAGCTGGGGCCTGCTGTTGAAGCGCTCAGATTCTGAACAGGTTCTTAAGGTGGCTCTGGTGTAATTTCAGACTTGCCTGTTTCCGCTCCTTCGCCTACCCACCATGTCTGCACCTTCTCCCGCATCCCACCCCTGGCTTTCACCCCGCAACCTACTGTGGGCCTCGGTGGCCGTGGCGGTGGTCACCATTGCGCTCAAGACGCTGGCCTGGGTGGTCACGGGCTCGGTGGGTCTGTTGTCTGACGCGATGGAGTCGTTTGTGAATCTGGCCAGCGCCATGTTTGCGCTGGCCATGGTGACGGTGGCGGCACGGCCAGCCGATGACGACCACCCCTACGGCCACCACAAGGCCGAATACTTTTCCTCGGGCTTTGAGGGCATCCTCATCGTGGGCGTGTCGGCGGGCATTCTGTGGGCGGCCGGGCACCGCTTGTTTGACCCACAGCCCATCGAGCAGGTGGGCTGGGGCCTGGGACTGTCGGTGCTCAGCTCGGCCCTGAACGGGCTGCTGGCCTGGGTGATGTTCCGCTCGGCGCGCGAGCACCGCTCCATCGCGCTGGAGGCCGATGCACGCCACCTGGTCACCGACGTGTGGACCTCGGCCGGTGTGCTGGTGGGCATTGCGGGCGCTGCCCTGACCGGGTGGTTGTGGCTGGATGCGGTGGCGGCCATTGCTGTGGCGCTGAACATCCTGAAAGAGGGCGTGGAGCTGGTGTGGCGGTCGTCCCAGGGACTCATGGATTCGGCGGTGGAGCCCGAGGTTCAGTCCACCATCGACACCACGCTGCAGCAGTTTGTGGCCGCCCAGGCGCCGGGCGCTGTGCGGTTCGACCATGTCTCCACCCGCCGCGCGGGCCAGCGCCAGTTTGTAGACATGCACCTGCACATGCCCGCCGACTGGACCCTGCGCCACGCCGCCGAGCTGCGCGGCCAGGTCGAGCGCGCGCTGATGACCGCCGTGCCCGGCCTGCGTGCCACCATCGAGCTGCTGCCTAGCGACGTGGAGGCGCATTTCGACGACCCCCGTGACGATGTGAAGGATGCCGTGAAGTGATCAGCGTATTGCAACGTGTGCGTGAAGCGCGTGTGGATGTGGACGGGCAGACCGTGGGCGCCATCCGCGCGGGACTGCTGGTGCTGGTGTGTGCGGAGCGTGGAGACACCGAGGCTGAAGCCGACAGGCTGCTGGCCAAAATCCTCAAGCTGCGCATCTTTTCGGACGCCGCAGGCAAGATGAACCAGAGCGTGCAGGACATCGGTGGCGGCCTGCTGCTGGTCAGCCAGTTCACGCTGGCGGCAGACACCACCGGCGGCAACCGCCCCAGCTTCACCCAGGCTGCGGCACCCGATGAAGGGCAGCGGCTGTACGACTATGTGGTTGCCCAGGCGCGCAAGGTGCACCCCAAGGTGGCCACGGGCCAGTTTGCCGCCGATATGCAGGTGCACCTCATCAATGACGGCCCGGTGACCATCCCGCTGCGGATGGCGCCTTCGCTGGCGACAGCGGCGGCTGGCTGAACGCGTGCGCTGGCCTCGGCCCGCAGCTGGCCGTGGGGTTGTCCGCACGGCGACGACGCGCGGGTGGCAAATTCTGTAGGCTCGGGCACGTGCGTTCCGTTCTTCTGTTCTTGTGATGCGGTGCGCACTCCGCCGTATACCCGCCGCGCGCCCACTGCCAGCCCTGTTTCACCCGTGACCCAAGCCGCCCCCGCTGTCCTGCCTGATCCGCCCTCGCCACGCCGCGCCCTTTGGGTGATGTACCTGTGCCTGTTGTCGGCCTTTGCGCTCAGCCAGGCTTACCGCACCGTGACGAGCATCATCGCCGCAGGGCTGCAGGCGGACTTTGGCATTTCGCCGGACTCGCTGGGCGCGTTTGCCGGCCTGTTTGGCCTGTCGTTTGGCGTGACCCAGCTCCTCATGGGCATCGGCATGGACCTGTACGGCCTGCGCCGCACGGTGCTGGTGGCTTTCCCGTTGGCGGGGCTGGGGGCCGCGGTATCAGCCCTCGCGCCCGGCTATGGCTGGCTGATGGTGGGCCAGCTGCTGATCGGTGTGGGCTGCTCTCCCGCCTTCCTGGCTTGTACCGTCTTCGTTTCGCGCCACTTTCCTGCGCAGCGCTTCGCCTTTTTCTCGGGCGTGGGCATGGGGGTGGGCGGGCTGGGGCTGTTGTTCACCGGCACACCGCTGGCCTGGATGGTGCAGCACGGGGGCTGGCGCGCGGGGTTCGCGGTGCTGGCGGTGTTTTCGCTTCTGTCGTGGCTGCTGATCTTTCTGCGTGTGCACGAGCCGGCATTGGCGCAAGCACCCCAGGGTCCGCGCGAGTCGTGGGCGCAAGCGGCGGGCCGGTTTGGCAGCTTGCTCAAGGTGCCGCACACCTGGGGCATCCTGATCCTGGGCATGACCTGCTACGCCGCCTT
Organism: Acidovorax delafieldii; assembly: GCF_007993815.1. GTDB lineage: Bacteria > Pseudomonadota > Gammaproteobacteria > Burkholderiales > Burkholderiaceae_C > Acidovorax > Acidovorax delafieldii. The sequence goes on along the minus strand of NZ_VJWE01000011.1, from coordinate 508,496 downwards.
CCTGACTCTGCGCGGCTTGTGGCTGGGGCCCCTGCTGATGGGGCGGTATGGGTTTTCGCTCATCGACAGCGGCAACGTGGCCCTGGTGCTGTCGATGCTTGCGCTGTTCGTGCCCGCCGCGTTTGGCCGCATTGACCCGGGGCCCACACGGCGGCGGCGCTGGATCACCCACTTTTCCCTGCTTATGGGCAGCCTGTTCCTGCTGCTGGCCTTCTGGCACCACGCCACCGCCAACGTGGCGCTGATCTTCCTCATGGGGCTGCTGTCCGGCTACGGCGTGCTGCAGTACGCGGACGTGCGTTCGTCCTACCCCGCTGAGATGACGGGCCGCGCGTTGTCGCTGTACACCATGTCCATGTTCCTGGGCGTGGCGCTGATGCAATCGCTCACGGGGCTGTTGGCCGCGTGGGCGCAGCGCCATGGCCACGAGCCCTACCAGGCGGTCATGGTCAGCATCGCGTGCATGCTGGCGGCGGCCTCGACTGCGTTTCGCTTCTTGCCGCGGTCGCCGTTGCTGGGGCGTGGTGCCGCCTGACTCCGTGGTGCCTACTGGCTCCAGGTGCCGGCGGTGCGGCTGAAGAAGTAAAGCGTAAATGCGGAGGCTTCGCTCCCCACATCCTGCGCCGCAGTGACCACGCTGTTTCCGTCCGCCGACACACCCACCGCCTCTCCGAATCGAATGACGTTGGGTCCGGCCGGGAACATGTGGGCCTGGGCTTGCCATGTGTTCTGGGTTCGTGCATAAACGAAAGCCATGCCCCGCACAGAGCCCACCGCCAGGGTTTCGCCATGGGCGGACAGGGCTGTGCGTCCGCCGAAGTAGCTCATTGGCTCGGTGCCGCCGACGACCGTGTTCACGGGGGCCTTCACATAAGCCTGCTGGCTCCAGCTGCCGCGGTCCTGGCTGAAGACATAGACGGCTCCAAAGGGCGATTGCGCGTTGTCTGATTGATTGCCACCGACGCCGGTGGCGCTGCTGCGCTCGAAGATGGCGCCGACGGCCAGGGTCGAGCCATCGGCCGAAAGGGACACCGACGTACCGAACCCGTCGCCAGCATCCGTGTTGCTGGCCTTGAGGTAAGCCTGCGGCGCCCAGGTGGAGCCGGTGCGGGCATAGGTGTGAACGGCGCCCGCAAAGACCGCCGAGGTGTCGTTCGCATCGCCGTTGACGCCGGTGGACTTGCTGTCGTCACCGATGGCGCCCACGGCCAGCAGATTGCCGTCGGCGGACAGGGCCACGCTGGCGCCGAAGTTCTGCCCGTCGCAGGGCTGTGTGGCCCAATAAGAAAGGTTGCACCAGGTGTTGTTGCGTGCCGGCGTGTTGCTGGCCTTGACATAGGCCTGCTGGCTCCAGCTGCCGCCAGTGCGGGCGAAGACATACACCGCGCCCGCGGCCATGCTGTCGGTGTTGGCCTGATCGCCGTTGACGCCCCGGGCGTTGGCGGTCTCTCCGGTAGCGCTGACTGCCAGCGTGTTCCCATCGGCGGACAGCGCCAGCTGGGCGCCGAAGGAGGACGAGTGGCAGTAATCCTGGGCCACGTTGTTGCAGGCCGGCGCACGCCGATTGCTCGCCTGCAGTCGGGCCTGCGGCTGCCAGGCCACGCCCACGGCGCTGCGCACGAACACGTGGACGGCGCTGTCGTCAACGGCGGGCGTTGGCCGGGGCAAGGTGGTGGTGCTCACCGGGTCGGGCGCTCCGATCACCAGCGTCTTGAGGTCCGCCGCGACGAGCACCGGGGTGCCAGCGGTGGGGTTGAACGGTGCCAGCACGCTGCTGCCCTGGCGGTCAAAGAGGAAGTGCGCGCGCAGCGCGTCCGGCGCGAGCGTGGTGGCCCGGAAGGAGCAGCTGGTGCCATTGCACTCGCGCAGCCGGTAGGTGGCGTTTACCCGTTGGTGCAGCTGCTTGATTTCAAAGGTGTGCCGTGTGCCGGTGATCGCAGAGCCGGCCTGCGCCTCGGGCAGCGGACCCGGGCCGTCCGGGTCCTCCCAGAGCTCGTAGTGCGTGGCTGGGGCCGAGGGGCTCCAGACGAAGTCGTAGCGCTCCACCCCGTAGCGCAGGCTGAATTCCGCTGTGCCGATGGTGTCGAATGCTCCGTTGGGCGTCCCGGGAACCGGCACGGAGGTAGGTGTAGGGGCAGGCGGCGGTGGTTCGCTGGCGTTGTCTCCACTGCCGCCGCCACAGGCGGAAAGAAGCAGCGACAACATCAGGCTGGTGCTGATGCCTGCCGCGCGCCAGCGTGGCGTGGCAAGGCCACCGAGGCTGCGCAGGGCCGCGTTGGCGGTGACGGAACTGAGCAAAGGTGTGACGTTAGACATGAGATCTCCTCAGTGGGCGGATAACTGCCTGGGCGGATGGATGCATCGTTGAAGGGGCGGTGCGGCGCAAGCCCGTGTTGACGAGCCCCCGCTCGCGCCTCGGTAGAGGCAGCAGCAACCACGTTGCCGCGCGGACGTCCGACTTTTACTGCCGCGCAAAAAAAACCAGCGACATCGCCAGGCCGGTGGCTACGACTCCCAAGCGTAACACCGCCGGGGGCAGCTTGCGGGCCAAGCGTGCCCCGCCGTAGCCCCCTGCTGTGGCGGCCACCATCATCATCAGCGCCTGCGGCCACAGCACCACGCCGCCAGCGGCGTAGATGGCCACGGCAATGGCGGTAAGCAGGGCCGACACCCAGTTCTTGAGGCCGTTCATAGCGTTCAGGTTCGTCTGCCCCAGCAGGCCGAACAGCGCCAGCAGAAGGATGCCCAGCCCGCCGTTGAAATAGCCGCCATAGGCAGCCACCGCCAGCACGCCCACCGTGGCCTTGGCGGTGGAGGGTTTGCCGCCCGCCAGCATCCGGCGCAGCTGCGGCCCGAATGCAAACAGCGCCGTGGCCGCCAGCAGCAGCCAGGGAACCGCGCGGCGGAAGGTGGCGTCGGGCGTGACCAGCAGCAGCGCGGCCCCGGCCGCGCCCCCGATGAGTGAGAGCACCACCAACAGGCGCATCGACAGCCCCGGCGGCGGGGCCGTGTCTTCGCGGAAACCCCATGCGCCGGCCATGTACCCCGGCAGCAGGGCTACCGTGCCCGTGGCATTGGCCACCACAGGCGGCACGCCAGTGAAGACGAGGGCGGGCAGGGTCAGAAAACTGCCGCCCCCGGCAACGGCATTGAGGGCGCCGGCGACGAAGGCGGCGGTGAGCAGCAAAGAGGTGTCAAACATTCATCAATGGTAGGCGGTGGCGTGGACGCCGTTGGCAACAGCCTAGGTGCAACACCTTTGCCTGCAATGAACCTCGTCAGGGGTTCGCCCCCCTCGCCAGCGAGGCTCCCACCACCGATGCCATCAGTACAAATAAGCGGTGTCGGCTTTGATGGGGGCCACGCCGTACGTGGCACGGCCGGTACCTACGGCCAGGGTGCGGGCATCACTGGACAAGGCGACGCTGGCACCGAAGCGCGCAAGTGTTTCCGATTGGGGAGCCTTGAGGTAGGCGCGATGGCCCCACGTGGTGCCGTCGCGGCGGTAGACATTGACGGATCCAGCTAAAGGTAAGGCTTCGTTGTTGGGGTTGCCATTGATGCCAGAGGCGTTGCTCGCTTCGTTGAAGTCGCCCAAGGCGAGCGTGCGGCCGTCCGCAGAAAGCGACAGCATCACATTGTTGGAAAAGCCCTGGTCGGCCATTTTGACCGGCAGTGCGGGCTGCTGCGTCCAGACGTCCCCCGTGCGTGTGAATGTTCGCAGCTGAATGTCAGGACCTGCAGAGCGGTCCAAGACCGCCAGTGTGCTTCCGTCCCTGGACATTGCAAAGGGGTTGTGCGAACCTTGCCCCCAACTGGTGACAGGTACGCGCCACACCTGTGCAGGTGCACTCCAGGTATCGCCGAGCTGTGTCAGGACCGAGACGTTCTTGTCGGTGTTCGCCGCAAGCACGGTGCCGTCGCTGGACAGGGCTACAACCGCCCCAAAGCGGACCAAGCTGGCATCGGCTCCGCTCCCTGGTAGATGCGCCTGTTCGACCCAGGCTCCGTCTTTATTGCGGGTAAAAGTATGAACAGCGCCTGCGCCACCACCAAATATGGTTTCACCCATGTAAGAGAGCGCTCCACTGTTGACGCCCCCCCATGGGTTTGTGGTGAAGTTGGCCCCTTCCTCTGGGGCCCCCACAGCCAACAGGTTCCCGTCGGCTGACAGCGCCACGCTGAAGCCAAAGTGTTGGGGGGTGCATGGAAATACAGCTGTGCCCGTGATGTCCCCTCGGCTGCAGGTCTCGACTTTCGCTGCCGTGTTGCGGGCTTTGATATAGGCCCGTTGGATCCAGGTGCTGCCGTTGTCGGTGAAGATATACGCGGCCCCCGCGCCATACGCGTCGCGGTTGGTCGCATCGCCGTTGATGCCGCGTGCATTGCTTCTTTCTTCGGGCGCACCCACTGCCAGCGTGTGACCGTTGGCCGACAGCGCCAGGCTGGCGCCAAAGGCCATCTTTGCGGCGGGACTACTGCCTTCCAGCCGTGCCCGCAGACCCCAGGCAGGGGCTGGCATGCCAATACCTGACTGGCTGCGGCTGAAGACGTACACCGCGCCCGCCCCTGCCAGGTCACCTGAACTGCCCTCGCGGGGCGAACCGACGGCCAGCGTTAAACCGTCGGCCGAAAGGGCAATGGTGTTCTCGTAGGCTCCAAATCGCTTGGTCAGATCGCCGCCAGCAAGGTCGAACCGTCCTATGGCCTGGGTGATGTCGGGTGTTACCGCGGCAGTGAACGGGCCGCAGCCGCTCGCGTCGCAGGCGCGCAGCCGGTAGCTGGCGTTCACCCGCTCGTGCAGTGGCACCTGAATCCGCACAGTGTCGCTGGTGACGTTATTGGCGGCGCCGGTGCTTTCGAGCGCCTCAGGCTGGGGGCCTGCTGCGCCATCAGGGTCCTCGAACAGTTCGTAGCGCGTTGCGCCCGGGGTGACGGCCCAGCCGAAGTTGTAGGTCTTGGGGCCGTAGCTCGCCACGCTGAAGCCGGAAGGGGCCGGGAGTCCGGCGGGCGTTGATTCGCCACTGCTGCCCCCGCAGGCCGCCAGAACGAGTGGCGCCGCCAGCAGTAAAGCGCGATACAAGTAGGGCAGGCCCGAATTCGCCGCGGGCGCAGGGGGTCGCTGGAAATGCATCACAGAGAAGACTCCTCAAAGAAAAGGGGGGGACAGGCGCTGCGCGCGGCGGGAGTGCCGGCAGGTCTGCGAGACGCCCGCTGGAGGAGTCAATCGTCGCTTATCAAGGTACCGCCTGGCCCCGGCAGATGCGAGCATTTTGTACCAAATGGTAAAAATTTCGCCACTGCCCTCGGCAGTCGGAATGGCGTTCAGGAGGTCGCGTAAGGATCAGCAAAGCCCAGCTCGCGCAGGATGTCGGTCTCGTACGCCTCCATCTCCTCGGCGTCGGCCTCGCTCGTCTCGTGGTCCCAGCCCTGGGCGTGCAGCGTGCCGTGCACGAGCATGTGGGCGTAGTATTCTTCCAGGCTCTTGTTTTGCTCCTTCGCCTCGCGCTCGATCACGGGGGCGCACAGCACCAGGTCGGCGGTCACCACGGGTTCCTGGGTGTAGTCGAAGGTAAGCACGTTGGTGGCGTAGTCCTTCTTGCGGTACTCGCGGTTGAGCTGCTGGCCTTCTTCGGTGCCCACGATGCGCACGGTGATCTCGGCATCGGTGGCCAGCGCGTGGCGAATCCAGCGGGTGACCTTGTGGCGTGGCAGTACGGCGCGGTGGGCGGCGGCTCCGTCGAACGGGCCGAACTGCAGCGACAAGGAGAGTTGGTTTAAAGACATTTGAGGTGTTTTAGGCTACCGGCGCCCAATTTATAAGCGTAAGTAGCTATCAAATTAGGAGTTCAGTCGCGGGTACGGGTCGCTGCGGAACGGCGGGGGGCGTCGTAGGCGTCCACGATGCGGGCCACCAGCGGATGGCGCACCACGTCGGCGCTGGTGAAGTGGGTGATCGAGATGCCCTTGACGCGCTTCAATACGCGCTCGGCGTCGATCAGGCCGCTCAGCGTCCCCTTGGGCAGGTCGATCTGGCTGACGTCACCGGTCACCACGGCCTTGGCGCCAAAGCCGATACGGGTGAGGAACATCTTCATCTGCTCGGGCGTGGTGTTCTGTGCCTCGTCGAGGATGACGAACGCGTTGTTCAGCGTGCGACCGCGCATGAAGGCCAGCGGCGCAATCTCGATGGCGTTGCGCTCAAACGCCTTTTGCACCTTGTCGTGTCCCATCAGCTCGTACAGCGCGTCGTACAGCGGGCGCAGATAAGGGTCCACCTTCTGCGCCAGATCGCCGGGCAAAAAGCCCAGGCGCTCTCCAGCCTCCACCGCCGGGCGGGTCAGCACGATCCGCTGCACGCTGCTGCGCTCCAATGCATCCACCGCACTGGCTACGGCGAGATACGTCTTGCCGGTGCCGGCAGGGCCGATGCCGAAGGTGATGTCGTGCGTGGCGATGTTCTGCAGGTACAGGTTCTGCGTGGGGGTGCGCCCGCGCAGGTCCGCACGGCGGGTGTTGAGGATGATGGCGTCGTCCGGGGCCTCCAGCAGTTCGCTGTCGCCCGCCAGCATCAGCTGGATATAGTCCTCGCCAATGGGGCGCTCGGCCATTTCATACAGGGCCTGCAGCAGCTCCATCGCCTGCGTGGCCTTGGCCTTGGGGCCGTCGACCTTGAACTGCTCGTGCCGGTGCGCAATGCTCACCTGCAAGGCCACCTCGATGGTGCGCAGGTGCGCATCGGCCGGGCCACACAGGTGGGTGAGCCGGGTGTTGTTGTGGGGGGTGAAGGTGTGGCGCAGGATCACGCGGATAATTCCAGTCAGGCAACGGAAAACAGCAAGAACGGCGGCGCGGCATGTCATGCCCGCGTCGTCAAAGGACATCAATGATAGGCAAATTGACCGGCACCCTGCTGGAGAAGAATCCCCCTGAGGTGCTGCTGGACTGCCACGGCGTGGGCTACGAGGTGAATGTGCCCATGAGCACCTTCTACAACCTGCCCGCCGTGGGCGAGCGTGTGAGCCTGCTGACACAGTTCATCGTGCGTGAGGATGCGCAGCTGCTGTACGGCTTTGCAACCGCCTCTGAGCGCCAGGCGTTTCGTGAGCTGATCAAGATTTCGGGTGTGGGGCCGCGCACGGCCTTGTCCATCCTGAGCGGCATGGGCGTCAGTGACCTGGCGCAGGCGATTTCTCTGCAGGAGGCGGGGCGGCTGGTGAAGGTGCCAGGCATCGGCAAAAAGACGGCCGAACGTTTGTTGCTGGAGCTCAAGGGCAAGCTGGGTGCAGACATGGGCGCCGTGCACGGCGCGGCCACCAGCGATGCGCAAGCCGACATTCTGCAGGCGCTGTTGGCTTTGGGCTACAGCGACAAGGAGGCGGCTGCGGCGCTCAAGGCGCTGCCAGCGGAGGTGGGGGTGAGTGAGGGGATCAAGCTGGCGCTGAAGGCGCTGGCAAAGTAGTCACGGTTGGCTTTCGTCGCGGCGCATTTCAGTGTTCAATGATGATTTGTTTGGGGCCAGGGGAAAAAATGAAATCTAATATGTTCGCTCGGTTGGGGTGGGGGTTTGCGGCAGCGGCTGCGCTGCTGGCGGGGTGTGGCGGCGGGGGCCAGGAAGGCCTTGCACAGACTTCCTCTGCCGTGCTGCAAGTAGATGGGTGGGTGCAGCCTGTCAGTGCCGACCAGGGGGTGTCCAACGTCAAGTCGCGCAGTATGCTGGCGTCCCCGCCTGTACCCTCATTGGTGAGCCTGGGCGCTTTGGCCGAGGCCAAGGCAACTCCCGCAGGCGGTGGCATCGGTCCGCGCCAAGTGGGCGTTGCGCGTGACGTAGCAGCTACCCGAGCCGCACCGCAAACATTGCAGCAGTTCCGTTGGACCCCCACTTCCAGCGGCGGTCAGGTGGCCGCCATCAGCTTCTCCGCCGAGGGGGCCTATGGCCTGCGCCTGGGGGTGGTCGCCCGAAAGCTGCCTCCAGGCGCTGTACTGCGTGTGTACAGCCAAGCAGATGCAGCCTCAGTTTTTCAGATTGCCGGGCATGAAGTGATGCAGCGCATTGAACGTAATGCGCAGGCGGGCGACACCTCGATCGACGGCCAGACCTGGTGGTCCCCGGACCTGGGTTCGCACGAGGTGACCCTGGAGTTGGAGTTGCCCGCTGGCGTAGCCCCGGACGCCGTGGATATCTCGGTGCCACGCGTCTCCCACATCTTCGAAAATCTGTCGATTCCCACAGAAGGTGAACTGACTGCCAAGATCAACGAATCGGCTTCGTGCCAGTTGGACGCCAGTTGCTATGAGGCCTATGCCAACCAGCGCAACGCCGTTGCCCGCATGATCTTTACGTCCGGTGGTGGGACCTATGTATGTACCGGTACGCTGCTCAATGACGCGCAGTCTTCTGGCACACCGTACTTTCTGACGGCCAACCATTGCATATCCACCCAGACAGAGGCGTCTTCGCTGCAGACCGACTGGTTTTACCGTGCTCCGACATGCAACAGCCGCACCCTTTCCAGCGCAACCACCAAGCGCCTGAATGGTGCGGTGTTGCTCTACGCGACGGACGTTACCGACACGGCGTTGCTCAAGCTCAACGACACGCCGCCAGCGGGGGCCTTCTTTGCCGGGTGGGATGCCAGCACGCAGGCCACGGGCGCGTCGGTGGTGGGCCTGCATCATCCCCGGGGTGATTTGCTCAAGGTGAGTATTGGCGCATTGAACAGCTTGACTTCCTGCACGGCCACCAGTGGAACCCAATTCCAGTGCGTGGGTTCGTCGGGCAATTTCTATCGTGTCAACTGGAGCCAAGGTACCACCGAAGGCGGTAGCAGCGGTTCAGCTCTGTTCAAAGGCGGCACCCAGGTCATTGGGACACTGTACGGTGGCAGCGCAAGCTGCACCTCCATCTCGTCTCCCGAGTTCTATGGCCGCTTTGATGTCGCATATAACACTGCGCTGAAAAACTGGCTGTCGTCTGGCCAGCCGCAGACACCGTCGTCCGGAGTGCGTGTGCCCGTCTACCGTTTTTTTAACGGCACCACGGGGGCCCACTTCTTCACCACCAGCGCAGCAGAGCGCGACAACACCATCGTGAATTTTCCGGTGTTCAATTACGAAGGCATTGCGTTCTATGCCCAAGCGGCGCTGCAGTCGGGTAACAGTGCGGTGTACCGCTTTTATGGCCTCACCGGCGGGGCACATTTTTACACCATCAATCCTGCAGAGCGGGATAGCGTGCAACGCAGCAACCCGGATTTCCAGCTGGAGGGCATCGCTTGGTACGCAATGCCCAGTGCAGCAGGAGGTGGGATTCCTGTCTATCGGTTCTACCGTCTCTCGAAAGGCGTGCATTTCTATACGACCAGCCCCTCAGAGCGGGATTTCATCCAGGCCAGCATGCCTGACTACCGCTACGAAGGAGTCGCTTACTACGCCTGGGCGAACCAGTAAGTAAGCTACGGCAATGACCATCCAGACCGACGATTTCACCCCCGCCCCCGCCAAACGCGTCATCTCCGCAGTTCCCGTTTCCCCCCAAGAGGAGGCCATCGAACGTGCCCTGCGCCCCAAACTCTTGCAGGAGTATGTGGGCCAGGCTAAGGCCAGGGAGCAGTTGGAAATCTTCATCGGCGCGGCGAGGAAGCGGGGTGAGGCGCTGGACCATGTGCTGCTGTTCGGCCCGCCCGGCTTGGGCAAGACCACGCTGTCGCACATCATCGCGGCGGAGTTGGGCGTGAACCTGCGCCAGACCAGCGGCCCGGTGCTGGAAAAGCCCAAGGACCTGGCGGCGCTGCTGACCAACCTGGAAAAGAACGACGTTCTCTTCATCGACGAGATCCACCGCTTGTCACCCGTGGTGGAGGAAATCCTCTACCCCGCGCTGGAGGACTACCAGATCGACATCATGATCGGCGAGGGGCCGGCGGCGCGCAGCATCAAGCTGGACCTTCAGCCCTTCACCCTGGTGGGTGCCACCACGCGTGCGGGCATGCTGACCAACCCGTTGCGCGACCGCTTCGGCATCGTGGCGCGGCTGGAGTTCTACACGGCCGAGGAGCTGGCGCGCATTGTCCAGCGCAGTGCCGGGTTGCTCCATGCACCGATGGATGAGGAAGGTGGCTTCGAGATCGCCCGCCGCTCGCGCGGCACACCGCGCATTGCCAACCGGCTGCTGCGCCGGGTGCGCGACTATGCAGAGGTCAAGGGCGATGGGCGCATTACCAAACCCATTGCCGACAAGGCGCTGGCCATGCTCGATGTGGACCCGCAAGGCTTTGACGTGATGGACCGCAAGCTGCTCGAAGCCGTGATCCACCGCTTCGATGGCGGCCCCGTGGGGCTGGACAACATCGCGGCCAGCATTGGCGAAGAGGCCGGCACCATCGAGGACGTGATCGAGCCCTATCTGATCCAGCAGGGCTTCCTGCAGCGCACGCCGCGTGGACGCATTGCCACGCTGGCGGCGTTCCGCCACCTGGGGGTCACGCCGCCGAAGGCGAGCGGGCAAGATCTGTTTGGGGTGTGAGGGGCGTGGCAGAGCTGGGCTCTGCGCGGGCTGTGCCCCGCAGCATGCCTGCCACGATCAGCGCCTGCGCAGCGTAATACGTCGCCAGCACCCAGACCTGCGCCATGGGCAGGGGCGTCACAAACCGGTTGGTGGCCAGCAGCGAGTCGCTGAGCATGAAAAACCCGGCGCCGATGGCGACACACAGCGAAGCGGCGTCGCGCAACACGGTGGCGCGGCCAATGGCCTGGGCCGCCATCAGCGCAATCACCAGCACATAGGCCGCGACGGGGGCGCGCAATGCAGGCGGCAGGCCGCCCGCCCACAGAAAGGCGTACATGGCCACGCCGATGCCCAGCGTGGCCACCAGCGCACCCCGGTGCGGAAACCATGCCTGTCCACTTTTGAACAGCGCCACATAAAACAGATGCGCTACCAGAAAGCTCACCAGGCCGGGGATGAAGAAGCCCTGGAACATGAGGAACACATCCCCCGCCAATGACCCGCCCAGGGCCGCGATCAGCAAGGCCCAGGGAGTTTTTGCACCTGGTGCACCTCTTGCGCTAGTCGAATATGCACTGGCAGCTACCAAAATAATAGCAATCGCCATGGTCAGCGGTTTGAACAGCCAATGCCATTGTGTGAACCCCAGCGCACTGGTGGCCGTGGCCAGTGCCGCGCTTTGCAGCATCAGCGCCATCAGCATGCGAAGGCGCCCCTGCATCACAGCGCCCAGCGACCATTGCACTGTCAGCAGCACGGCGAACCAGACGGCGTTGCGCGCCAGCGGCGCCGTATCGGCCTGCCACAAAAAGGCCGCCACGCCCCCGAGCAGCAGCACAAACTGCACCAGTGCAAACCATTGCACGGCGCGCGACATCGGTGGGTGGTAGAGCGCCATCTGCGCCATGCTGAAGGCCGGCTTGGGAAAGCGCTCCGCCACGTCCGCAGGCCGCCAGCCCGGCGGCTTGATCCAGACCTTGAGCTTGTCGAGCCAGCTGCATGCGTGCCAGCTGTCGTGCGCCAGCCCGGCGTACACCTGGGCGTTGGCCCACAGCGGGTCCCAGCTGTTGAGCAGGCCGCGCGTGCCGTAAACACATTTCTCCTGCGCGTCTTCATCCTTGAAGGTGCCGAACATCCGGTCCCATACGATCAGGATGCCGCCGTAGTTCTTGTCCAGATAGGCATCGTTGACGGCATGGTGCACGCGGTGGTTGCTGGGGCTGCAAAACCAGCGGTCGAACCAGCCCAGGCGTCCCACCTGCTCGGTGTGCACCCAGAACTGGTAGAGCAGGTCAATCAGCGCCACCACGCCGAACACCAGCGGCGGAACGCCCGCCAGTGCCATGGGCACATAAAAGATCCAGCCCAGCAGCGCGCCCGAGCTGGTCTGGCGCAGGGCGGTGCTGAGGTTGTAGTCCTGGCTCTGGTGGTGTACCGCGTGCGCGGCCCACAGCACCGCCGATTCATGCCCCATGCGGTGGAGCCAGTAGTAGCAGAAGTCGTAGAACACCAGCGCCAGCAGCCAGCCGGGCAGGCTGGTCCAGAACGCATCGTTGCGCCACAGCGCCACGTGCTCGAACAGGGCCGTGTAGATGCCGATGCGCAGCAGCCGCGTGAACACTGCGCTGGTCTGGCTCAGCATGCCCAGGCTGATGCTGCTGACGGCATCGGCCAGACGGTAGGTGTTGCGCTGGCGCTTGAAGCCAATGGCCAGCTCAATGGCGATCAGCAGGAAGAAGACGGGTGTGGCAAGGACGATGATCTGGCTGGGGCTCATGTTGCCGGATTGTGGTCCAGCAGCCAGCTCACACCGGGGCAGGTGAACCCCTATAGCGCCGGTGTTTAGAGGGCTGCGCCTATGTCAGCGCTCCCCGTGCATCCACCCGGATGATGCGCTCCACCGTGCCGGCCGCCAAACCGCCGCGCACGCCGATCAAAAAGTCATGCAGATTGACCGTGGGGTCGCAATGGCCAGGGATGAGCCAGAGCATGTGTCCCAGGCTGGGCAGGCGGGCATCGGGAGCGTCCGCGTAGAGCAAGCCATGCTCGTCGCCCCCGTTGGCATAGCGCAGGGTGCGGTCGGCGGGCAGCAGGGCCACCGTGGGCAGGCCGGAGTCAATGGCGTGGCTCTTGTGACCGGCGTCGCATACGGCGTGGGTGTCGCGCACCGACACCACCTGGGTCTTGACGTACAGCGCATGTTCAAACGCGGGCTGCGCAGGATCGCGTTCGTTGCGCGCGTAATCTGTGTCCATGAACAGAAACGAGCCCGCCTGCAACTCGCCAAACACGCCGCTGGCGGCCTCATGAACCAGGGTACCTGTGCCTGATCCGGTGATCAGCGGAACGGGCAGCCCTGCGGCTTCGATGAGCTGGCGCGTGTGATCCGCCGCGCGAACGACAGCGGCGATGGTCTCGCGCCGACCCACGCTGCTGGCCAAGTGCTGGGCGCGCCCATGGTAGGCCTGCAGCCCCGCAAACCGCAGGCGGGGGCTGCGCGACACAGCCAGTGCGAGAGGCACGGCGGCCTCGCCCGGCGGCACGCCGCAGCGGCCCTGGCCCACGTCGATCTCGACCAGCACATCAATGCCCGCGTCGCTGCCGTACTGCGCCATGGCTTCGGCCAGGCGTTCGATGCCGTCGATGTGGTCCACGGCCACGCCCAGGCGACCGCCGCGTGCCGCAAGCAGCGCCGCCAGCCGCGCCACGCGGTGCAGCTTGGGCATGGCAATGACCTGGTTGGTGATGGTGATGTCATCCACCCCGCCAGCGGCCAGCGCCTCGGCCTCAGCGACCTTCTGCACGCACACGCCCTGGGCGCCAGCGCGTTGCTGCAGCAGCGCGAGTTCGGCGCTCTTGTGCAGCTTGGCATGGGGGCGCCAGCGCACGTGGTGCTTTCGCGCGAAGTCGGCCATGCGCTGGATGTTGCGGTCCATGGCATCCAGGTCCACCACCAGGGCGGGGGTGTCGATAGCGTCCACCCGCTGGCCGATGGTGGATTGCAATTCAGGCGTGGTTTTCATCGCGCAGGACAATCTGGTCAAGGTGTTGGGTGTCCGCCCAGCCGACGAGGGTGAGGCCGTCAGGCGTCCACAGCAGGCGGTTGATGGCGGCGTTGGAGAGTTGCCAGGTGCGCGGCGCCTGGATGTCCTGGCGCGTGGCCAGGCGGTACAGCACGTCGAGCACGCCGCCGTGCGCCACCATCACCACCTGCTCGCCCACATGCTGCTGCGCCAGCGCGGTCACGGTGCGTTCGATGCGGTCACGCAAGGTGACAAGGGACTCGCCGCCCTCGGGCGTGTAGTGCGGGTCGCGCTTGCGCCAGCGCAAGGCGTCCTCGGGCAGTTCTGCCTCGATCTCGGCAAACGTGCGGCCCTGAAAGTGCCCGAAGCTGCGTTCGCGCAATCCCGGCTCAGTCTTCAACGGGGCGCCTGTGGTGTGGGCCACGGCCTGGGCGGTGGCGTGCGCGCGTTGCAGGTCGCTGGAGTAGATGGCTGCAATCGGCTCGCCCACGAGGGCCTGCGCGACCTGGGCGGCCTGCCACAGGCCGGTGTCGTTGAGCGGGATGTCCAGGTGGCCCTGGATGCGGGTGTCCACGTTCCAGGCGGTTTCGCCGTGGCGGATGGCAACGATGCGGGTGGCGTGCATGCAATAGACAGGCGTATAGGGAATCAGTGTGAGGGCGGAACCAATGGCAGGCGTACTTGCCGTGGCCCCTCGGGCGGCTTCGGAAAGCCGTTGAGTGCGGCGTCGAACAGCACGCCATAGACGGCCGGATCGCTCACCCACACATCTTCGTGCACGGCGGAGGTTTCGTACACGACGGCCTGGGTGCTGGCGTCGCGCATCACGATGCTGACCGCGCGGCGGTGCAGGGGCGTGGGCTCGCCAAAACGCCACATGCCATGCACTCCCCAGCCCCGTCCATACCGGCCGCCCATGCCCCAGGGGCCGGGGCCGTAAGGGCGGAACGGGTCATAGCGCGGCACGGCGTCGGCCTGCACGCCCAGCTGCACCAGCAGGCGGGGCGCAGCATCGTCGCGCTGCAGGCCCGCGCGCGCCAGGGCCTGTTCGGCCAGTGTGGTGATGGTGTCGAACGAAGGGGCCTGCTGCGAAGGCAGGCGCTCAATGCGGTACGTGGCAGGTGCGGGCACGGCCGCCAGCGTTGAGAAGCTCTGCACCTGGCCCTCCACCACGCGGGTGGTGCTGCAGCCTGCGAGCAGGGTGACGGTGAGGCCCAGGAGCAGGGCGGGAATCCATCGGCGCTGTGTCATGGTCAGAGTGTCCTGAAACAAGGATCTCCGTGAGAGTGCCGCTGGCCCCGGCAGTTCACGACAGTTGCACCACCTGCACGCCGGGCAGCGATGGCGATGGCGCCGCAAACTCTTCCTTGTCAAAGGCCTTGTCGCCGTCTTCGCTGGCGATGCCGGTGGCCTTGGCGTTCTTGAAGTCGTACAGGCTGCCGTCCAGCAGGTGCGAGGGCACCACGTTCTGCAGGGCGTTGAACATGTTCTCCACGCGGCCGGGGAAGCGCTTTTCCCATTCGCGCAGCATCTCGCCCACCTGCTTGCGCTGAAGGTTCTCCTGGCTGCCGCACAGGTTGCACGGGATGATGGGGAAGTTGCGGTGCGCCGCCCAGCGGGTGGTGTCCTTCTCGGCCACGTAGGCCAGCGGGCGGATCACCACATGCCTGCCGTCGTCGCTGACCAGCTTGGGGGGCATGCTCTTCATCTTGCCGCCAAAGAACATGTTGAGCAGCAACGTCTGCAGGATGTCGTCCC
The DNA here is from genome assembly GCF_007993815.1 of Acidovorax delafieldii. Lineage (GTDB taxonomy): Bacteria > Pseudomonadota > Gammaproteobacteria > Burkholderiales > Burkholderiaceae_C > Acidovorax > Acidovorax delafieldii. Next base: position 493,208 of record NZ_VJWE01000011.1, on the reverse strand, counting down.
GGTGGTGCCCCAGCGCGATCTTGGTGCAGCCCAGTTCGTCGGCCACGCGGTACAGAATGCCCCGGCGCAGGCGGCTGCAGAGGCTGCAGGTGGTCTTGCCCTCGGGGATCAGCTTCTTGACGATGCTGTAGGTGTCCTCGTTCTCGATGTGGAACGGCACGCCGGTGCTGGCCAGGTATTCGGGCAGCACATGCTCGGGGAAGCCCGGCTGCTTCTGGTCCAGGTTCACCGCCACCAGGTCAAAGTGGATGGGCGCGCGGGCCTTGAGCTTGAGCAGGATGTCCAGCAGCGCATAGCTGTCCTTGCCACCCGACATGCACACCATCACCTTGTCGCCTTCTTCAATCATGTTGAAGTCGACGATGGCCTTGCCGACTTCGCGGCACAGGCGCTTTTCCAGCTTGTGGGTTTCACGCTCGATCTTCATGCGAGCGGCGCCGCTGGCGGCTTCGGTGCTTTCCTCCGTCCAGCCAGTGGATTGGGCGGAGCCGGGGTTGGATGTGGGGGCTTCGTTCAATACTGCGCTCATGGGGTCACCACTGTCCTGTCTCGACGCGAATGGCCACTTCGCAGTCGTCAAAAATTTCGAGTTTGGCAATCTTCACCCGCACGCCCAGCACGCCGGGCAGTTGCATCAGGCGGTTGGCCAGCTTGCCGATCAGGCTCTCCAGCAGGTTCACATGCTCGGCCGTGCACTCGTCGATGATGATCTGGCGCACACGCCGGTAGTCCAGCACATGGCCGATGTCGTCGTCGCGCGGGGCCAGCGGCTGCACGCCCAGGCTCAGTTCGGCATCGACCTGGATGGGCTGGGGGTCGGTCTTTTCGTGGTCGAGGATGCCCAGGTTGGCGTCAAAGCGCAAACCGGTGAGCGTGAGGATCTGGGTGCCTGCAGCGGTGGTCATGAATAGGTCCTGGAGTGAGCGGGCGCTCACATCAAAGAGAAATCGCGGTCAAACTTCATCAGATGCTGGCCACCGTCGACCAGCAGTGTGGTGCCGGTCATCGACCGGTTCTCCAGCGCAAACTTCACCGCACTCGCCACGTCCTCGGCGGTGGATGAGCGGCCCAGCGGGGAGAGGGCATGCAACTGGGCAAACTTTTCGTCGCTGAGCATGTGGCTGGTCAGCGTGAGGCCCGGTGCCACGCCCACCACACGCACGCGCGGCGCCAGGGCGATGGACAGCATGGTGCCCGCAGCTTCGAGTGCAGCCTTGGAGAGCGTGTAGCTTACAAAATCGGGGTTCTGGTTCCAGAGCTTTTGGTCGAGCAGGTTTACCACGGCGCCCTGTGCATCGGCCTCGCCCTGGGCCGCGCGGTCGGCCACATGCTGGTGCAGCGCCTGGGCCAGCAGCACGGGGGCAGCGGTGTTGCTGCGCAGGTGCTTTTCGAGCGCGGCAAAACCAAAGGTGGCGGCGTTGTCATGCTCGAACAACGAGGCGCTGTTGACCACCGCATCCACACGGCCAAAGTGCGCCACCACGCGGGGCAACAAGCCGCGCACGGCGGCCTCATCCTCAAAATCAGCATCAAAATGGGCGCTAGCGCTTGTCAGTCGTGCGCAAGCAGCTACGGTATCGATAGCATCCTGCTGCGATGAGCGATAGTGCACCGCCACCTGCCAGCCACCCGCCGCCAGGGCCAGCGCAATGTTGCGGCCCAGGCGCTTGGCGGCGCCTGTGACCAGAACGGTGCGTGGGTGGGAGGGAGTAAGCATGTGGGCTGGGAGACAATGCGGGCCGTGACCCAAAGACCCGACAGTTTAACGACCGCCCTGCACCAGCACATCACCCAGGCCATTGCCGCCGAGGGCGGATGGCTGGGTTTTGACCGCTTCATGGCCTTGGCCTTGTACACGCCCGGCCTGGGCTACTACGCCAACGATTCCACCAAGTTCGGCGCCATGCCCGAGTCCGGCAGCGACTTTGTGACCGCGCCCGAGATGACCCCACTGTTCGGCCAGACGCTGGCCGTGCAGGTGGGTGAAGCCCTGGCGCACACCGCCACCGACGAGGTGTGGGAGTTTGGCGCGGGCTCCGGCGCGCTGGCGCTGCAACTGTTGGAAACGCTGGGCGATCAGGTGCAGCGCTACACCATCGTCGACCTGTCGGGCAGCCTGCGCGCGCGCCAGCAGGCCAAGCTGGTGGCGCACGCCCACAAGCTGCGCTGGGTGGATGCCTTGCCTGAGAAATTCAGCGGCGTGGTGGTGGGCAACGAGGTGCTCGATGCCATGCCCGTGCAGCTGCTCGCCCGCCACGGCGGCCAGCAGGGCGGTGTGTGGCACGAACGCGGCGTGGTGGTGGCCGAAGACGGCCACTTTGCCTGGGCCGACCGCCCCACCGACCTGCGCCCGCCCATCGACATCGAAGGCCCGCAGGATTACCTGACCGAGATCCACGCCCAGGGCGAAGGCTTCATGCGCATGCTGGCCGACCGGCTCACGCGCGGTGCAGCCTTCTTGCTGGACTATGGATTTGGCGAAGACGAGTACTACCACCCCCAGCGCCACATGGGCACCGTGATGTGCCACCAGGGCCACCTGGCCGATGGCGACCCGCTGGTGGCGGTGGGGCTCAAGGACATCACCGCCCACGTCAACTTCACCGCCATGGCGCTGGCCGCGCAGGAGGCGGGCCTGAACGTGCTGGGCTACACCACGCAGGCGCATTTCCTCATCAACTGTGGGTTGCTCCCCAAAATGGAGCAACAACCGCAAGTCCAGCGGGCGACAGCGGCCAAATTGATCATGGAACACGAGATGGGCGAGCTGTTCAAGGTGCTGGCCGTGGGGGCAGGCGAGCCCTGGGAACCCGTGGGGTTTGCGCACGGGGACCGGTCGCACCGGTTGTGATCCAGGTATTCGTGTGCTTCGAGAAAGATAGCTGCAGGCGCTTGGTGGGCAAGCGCTAGAGCCGAATTTGGCTTGAAGTTTCCTTGGCTTTGACCGGTTCAGCCTGAACGGTCGGAGATCTTGTGGGAGCTCCCCGCCACCAGCGTTATCCCATCGCTGCGGTCCTTGAGTCCCACCCCCGTCAGCCCCAGTTGCCGCGCCTCCTGGCACAGCCACCACAGGCGCGCAGCGGCGGCGGCGGGGGGCAGACCCTCGGGCCGCACGTTGGAGATGCAGTTGCGCTGCGCATCGTTGCGCCCCACCTGCGGGTGACAGGTGAGGTAGATGCCCAGGCTGTCGGGCGAGCTGAGGCCTGGCCGCTCGCCGATCAGCACCGCCACCAGGCGCACGCCCAACAGCGCGCCCACCTCGTCACCCAGTGCCACGCGGGCCTGTTGGGCAATCACCACGGGGCCCAGCTGCCAGCCGGCGGGCGCCTGTTGGCAAATCGCGTCGATGAGCGGTGGCGCCTGCCGCGCCACGGCCAGGGACGAGAGGCCGTCGGCCACCACCAGCAGCAGGTCCACGGGGCGGCCGCCGCTGTGCTGATCGCCCAGGACGCGCAGCGCCTGCGCATCGGCGTCGCACAGGCGGCGGCCCAGGTCGGGGCGCAGCAGGTAGGTGGCGCGGTCGGGGGCGGCGCTGTGCACGGGGAGCGTCGCACAGCCCTGGGCCTGCAGTTGGGCGGCCAGCGCTTCTGCGGCCAGCGGGATGTGCACGGCATCGCGCGCCTGCGCGTGGGCCAGGCCAAAACGCAGCAGCTCGGCCGTGGGCAGGGCTGCGCCCGCACGCCCCAGGGCCAGGCGCGCCTGGGTGTGGGCGCGCAGGTCGTCCCAAGGGTCGGGAGGGATGCCGTGTGGCGCTGGTTCGTGTGTCACGCGCCCAGCCTCCATTGCCGCATTTGTGCCAGCGCCGGATGTTGGTCGTGGGCAGGCAGCAGGCGTCCGCCTGCATCGGTGATGTGCATGCGCTGCAGCCAGGCGCCAAACTCGGGTGCGCACTGCAGGCCCAGCACCTCGCGCAGATACAGCGCGTCGTGGAACGAAGTACTCTGGTAGTTGAGCATGATGTCGTCCGCCCCCGGCACGCCCATGATGAAAGTCAGGCCCGCCGTGCCCAGCAGCGTCATCAGCGTGTCCATGTCGTCCGAGTCGGCCTCGGCGTGGTTGGTGTAGCACACGTCGCAGCCCAGCGGCACGCCCAGCAGCTTGCCGCAGAAGTGGTCTTCCAGGCCCGCGCGGATGATCTGCTTGCCGTCGTACAGGTACTCGGGGCCGATGAAGCCGACCACCGTGTTGGTGAGCAGCGGCGCAAACGCGCGGGCCACGCCATAGGCCCGCGCCTCGCAGGTCTGTTGGTCCACGCCGTGGTGCGCGTTGGCCGACAGGGCACTGCCCTGGCCGGTTTCAAAGTACATCACGTTGTCGCCCACTCCATCGCCAAAGTTTTTTCCGCGCCGCAGGGACAGTGCCGCCTCGCGCGCTTCTTGGAGCAGCGCCAGCGAAATGCCAAAGCTCGCGTTGGCCGCTTCGGTGCCCGCAATCGACTGGAAGACCAGGTCCACTGGCGCGCCTTGCTCCACCATCTGGATGGTGTTGGTCACATGCGTGAGCACACACGACTGGGTGGGGATCTGCAGCCGCTCGATCACATCGCCCAGCATGTGCACCAGCCCGGTCAGGGCGGCGATGCTGTCGGTGGCGGGGTTCACGCCAATCACCGCGTCGCCCGCGCCATACAGCAGGCCGTCGATCATCGACGCCGCAATGCCGCGCAGGTCGTCCGTAGGGTGGTTGGGCTGCAGCCGCACGGCCAGGTGGCCCGGCAGGCCGATGGTGTTGCGAAACCGCGTGACCACGCGGCACTTGCGCGCCACGGCGATCAAGTCCTGGTTGCGCATGAGCTTGCTCACGGCCGCCGCCATCTCGGGCGTGATGCCGGGTGCCACGGCGGCGAGCATGGCGCTGTCGGTGCCGTGGGCCAGCAGCCAGTTGCGGAAGTCCCCCACGGTGAGGTGGGCGAGGGGCGCGAACGCGTCGGCGTTGTGGGTGTCGAGGATGAGGCGCGTGACCTCGTCGCTTTCGTAGGGGATGAGCGCCTCGCTCAGAAAGCGCGTCAGGGGGATGTCGGCCAGGCACAGGCGCGCGGCCATGCGCTCCACAGCCGATGTGGCTGCCACGCCTGCCAGGGCGTCGCCCGAGCGCAGCGGCGTGGCCTTGGCCATCACCTCGCGCAGGTCGCTGAACTGCCAGCGCTCGCCGCCAATGGTGTGCTGGTAGGCCATGGTGTGCTCTGCCCCCTGTGAATGCCTCAGGCCACTACGATGTGACAGCCCGCTGCCTGCAGTGCCGAGAAGGCGGGCAGGGCGCGGGCGCCTGCGTCGGTGACCAGCGAGCCCACGTCGGCCAGGCTGGCATAGGTCACGCGGCTGGCTTGCCCCACCTTGCTGTGGTCGGCCAGCAGGATCAGCTCTTTGGCCTGCGCGGCCATGGCGCGGGCCACGGCGGCCTCGTGGTGTTCAAAGCTGGTGGCGCCGCTGTGCACGCTGATGCCCACGGGCGAGAGCAGGGCCACATCGGCGCGGTAGCGGTGGATTTCGGCCACGGTGGTGTCGCCGTGCGTGGCCTGCACGGCAGGGTCGGTGCGGCCACCGAGCAGGATCACGTCGTTGCGCGTGTTGCGCCCTGCGTCGGCCGCAGCGAGCTTGAGCGCCACGTTCAGCCCGTTGGTGATGATGGTCAGGCCCGACAGGCTGGACAGTGCTTCGGCCAGCAGGGTGGTGGTGCTGCCCGCATCAATGAACAGCGTTTGCCCCGGCTGCAGCAGCTGTAGGGCGGCGCGGGCGATGGCGCGCTTTTCACGCGCGCGCACGGCCTGGCGCACGGCCAGTGGGGGTTCTGGCTCTGGCCCCTGGGCCACCACGCCCCCGTGCACGCGCCGCAAAATGCCCTGCGACTCCAGCGCGAGGATGTCGCGACGCACGGTTTCGCGGGACACGTCCAGGTCTTGCGCAATGCGCTCCGTGCTCACGCGCGAGAGCGTGGACAGCAGGGTGCGGATGCGGAGGAAACGTTCTTCTTGCAGCATGGTGGCGATGTTAGGCGGCCTTGGAACCTGGTTTTCGGCGCTGCGCTCCAAAGTGCAGCAGCAGCGCCAGCGACCCCACCACCGCCATGATGCAGGTAGAGAACGCTGCCGCCTGCGAGGTCAGCCCTGCTTCGTCCAGCCGCATCACCGTCACCGCCCCCATGGGCAGCGAGGGCGTGATGAGGAAGATCACCGCCGACAGCGTGACCATGGAGCGCATGAACAAGAACACCAGCACCGCCAGCAGCGTAGGCAGCAGCGCGGGCAGGTACACATCGCGCAGCACGCGGGCGGTGCTACCGCCCAGCACGGTGGTGGCGTCTTCCAGCGTGGTGGGCACGTTGCGCATGCCGGTCATCATGGTCATGAAGCCCTGCGTGTGGTAGTGGTAGTAGTTGCACAGCGCCAGCAAGATGGCCGTGCCATACAGCATGCCCCAGGGCCAGGTGGCGGTGTTGAAGGTGAACACATAGGCCAGCCCCAGCACCAGCCCGGGCACGCCCACCGGCAAGGCCGACAGCGCCGTGGCCACCTGCGCCAGCCGCCCCGGCAGGCGGCGGATGCCAAAACACAGCACAAACAGCATCACCGTGCCCACGCTGGCGGCCAGCGCCGACACCCACACCGAGGTCCACAGCGGCGCATAGCCCCCCGCAATGGTGATGTCGTAGTGCTTGAGTGTGAGGTCCAGCCGGTAGGGCCACAGCCGAATGAAGCTGGCCACCACCACCGTGAGCACCAGGGCCACGATGCTGCCCGCAATGCCCATGCAGGCGATGAAGAATGCGGTATCGCGCCCCGGGCGGTGCGTGGGCGTGGGCGGCAGGGCTGATTCGGCCCCCGCCCCGGCGCGCTGTGCGGCCATGCGTTCGATGAACACCGACAACGCGGCGGGCGCCAGCAGCAGCATGCCCACCACCGCGCCCATGCCAAACTTCATCTGCCCGCTGACCTGGTTGTAGATCTCGGTGGCCAGCACGGCAAAGTTGCCGCCAATGACCACGGCATTGCCAAAGTCGGTGATGGTGATGGTGAACACTACAAACCCTGCGCTCAGCAGGCCGTAGCGGGCCTGCGGCAGCGTGATGTCGCAAAACTGCCGCCAGGGCGTGGCGCCGAGCACCTCGGCGGCGTCGTACTGCCGGGCATCGCCCTGGCGCAGCGCGGTGCGCATGATGAGCACGGCCTGCGGCAGCGCATAGAGCACGTCCGCAATCAACAGGCCCCAAAAACCATAGATTTCGGGTCGTACGCCCAGCATCTTGCCTACGATGCCGTTGCGCCCCAGCAGGAAGATCAAGCCCAGCCCCAGCACCAGCGAGGGTGCCAGCATGGGCAGCGCCAGCGCCCCGGTCACAAAACGGCGACCCGGCATGCCGGTGCGCTCCAGTCCAAACGCCACCACGAAGGCCAGCACCAGCGTGACGGCCGTGGTCACCGCGCCCAGCAGCAGGCTGTTGGCCAGGGCCCGCCACACGCCGGGGGTGTCGAGCAGCGCGGCGTAGTTGCCCCAGCCGATGCCGCCCGTGTCCTGCACCAGGCTGCGCCAGGCAATGGCCAGCATGGGCACGCCAAAGAACAGCACCAGCGCGGCCAGCGGCAGCAGCAGGCAGGCACGCAGCAGCCAGCGCTCGCTGGCATGCATGGGCGGCAGGTGGAGGGCTGCGGTGGTGTTCATGCGTGCACCCAGGCGCAGTCCTTCGCGCTCACCGAGATGTCCACGTTCTGGCCAGCCTCCCAGGTGCTGGCGCTGCTGGATTCGGCCAGCAGGTCCATGTCGTTCCAGCGCAGCTGCACCCGCTGGATGCTGCCCAGGAAGGTGGTGCCGGTGACGCGGCCCGCGCCCTGCGCGCTGGCTTGCAGCTGCAGGCGTTCGGGGCGGATGCACAGCAGGGCCGATTCGGGCGCCATGCCTTCGGGGGCCCCGCCCAGCGCGGGCTGCAGCAGCCGTGCCTGGGCGGGCGGCAGCAGGTTGCTGTGCCCCATGAAGTTGGCCACAAAGCGGGTGCGCGGCGCCAGGTACAGCTCGCGCGGCGAGCCCGCCTGTGCAATGCGCCCGCCCTGCATGCAGACGATGCGGTCGGCCATGGCCAGGGCCTCTTCCTGGTCGTGCGTGACCATGATGGTGGGAATGCCCAGGCGGCGCTGCACCTCGCGCAGCTCATGGCGCAGGTCAGCGCGCACGCGTGCATCCAGCGCCGACAGGGGCTCGTCGAGCAGCAGCAGCGAAGGGTTCACCGCCAGTGCCCGCGCGATGGCCACGCGCTGTTGCTGGCCGCCCGACAGCTGCGCCGGGTAGCGCCCGCCATAGTCGGCCAGCTTCACCATGTCCAGCAGCTCGGCCGTGCGCGCCTGCACCACGTCGGGCGGTGTGCGGTGGATGGCCAGGCCGTAGCCCACGTTCTGCGCCACCGTCATGTGCGGGAACAGCGAGTACGACTGGAACACGATGCCAAAGCCCCGGTCGCGCGCCGGCAGCGTGGCCAGGTCACGGCCGCCCAGCGTGATGCGGCCGCCATCGGAAGGCAGCAGCCCCGCGATGATGCGCAGCAGCGCGGTCTTGCCGCATCCGCTGGGGCCGAGCAGGCATACAAACTCCGAGGCGCCCACGGCGAGGTGGATGCGTTCGAGCGCGACCTGGCCGTCAAAGCTCTTGTGCAGGTCGGTGATCTGCAGGGACATGGTGTGTGGTCCTCGGGGAGTGCGGTTCAGTGCAGCGATTCGGTACAGCGGTTCAGCGGCCGATGGTCTTTTGCCAGGCGCCCAGGATCGCGTCGCGTTCCTTGGCGGACTTGGCAAAGTCCATGGGGTAGAGCACCTTGGAGAGGTCGGCGGGCAGGCCTGCCGCCGCAGCGGCCTTGGATTGCGGCACGCCGGGCACGGTCACGATTTCCTTGTACTTGGTGTAGAGCTGCGCTGCGCCGGGAGACAGCGTCCAGTCCAGAAAACGCTTGGCGTCGGCCTTGTTCTTGGAGCTGGCCATCAGGCCCGAGGCTTCCAGCTCATAGCCCGCGCCGTCGGTGGGGATCACCATCTTGACCGGGTAGCCCTCGTCCACCGACTGCATGGCCGCAAACGCCAGCGAGGTGCCAATCGCAAACTCACCCGCCCGCGCCGCCTTGCAGGGGCGCGAGCCCGACTTGATGTATTGCGCCACGTTGCCGTCCATGGCCTTGATGAGCTTCCAGCCCTCGTCATTGCCGCGCGACTGGATCAGCGCGGCAATCTGCAGGTAGCCTGTGCCCGAGGACACCGGGTTGGGCATGACGACCTCGCCCTTGTAGACGGGGTTGGTGAGGTCCTTCCACGACGTGGGCATGGGCAGCTTCTTTGCCTTGAGCACCTCGGTGTTCACACAGAACGCGGCCATGTAGCCGGTGGTGGTGAACCATTTGCCATCGGCGGCCTTGTCCTTGGCAGCCAGCTTGTCGCTACCCTTGGGGCTATAGGGCTCCAGCAGGGCGGTGATGCGCGGGTCCAGCGTGTTGGTCAGCGCCCAGCCCCAGATCACGTCGTGCTGCGGGTTGGCAGCTTCGGCCAGGATGCGCGCGCCCAGGTCGCCGGTGGACAGGCGCAGCACTTTGACATCCACATCGGGCAAGTCCTTTTTGGCGGCGGCCAGGTATTCCTTGATCTCGTCTTCTTCGAGCGCGGTGTAGGCCGTGACGGTGCCCGCCCGGGCGGCGGTCAGCCCGCAGGCCAAGGCGCCCAACACGGGCAGCAGGCGCAGGGCGGCAAAGAGGGAGGAGCGAGTGCGCATGAATTTCTCCAGAACGGTGTGTTGCCAAAAAACAGTGCGGGGTCGCCGCAGGCCAGGGAATTTGTTCACCAAATGTGTGCGTTTTATTGCACTTGTGCAAATTATTGTTTTTGCACGAAAATACACAAGCACTAAATATGCCAACCCGTTCATGCCGAGCGGTAGGCCCTTCCCCATTGCCCAACCACTGCCCGCACCTCTTTCCTTGCACATTCCCATGAACACTTTGCCAACCCCCGTTTCCCCCTTCCTGGACCTGGCGCACGCCCTGGCCGATGCGGCCCGCGTCCACTCGCTGCGGTACTTCCGCACCCCGCTGGATGTGCTGACCAAAGCGGACGAGAGCCCGGTCACCATTGCCGACCGCGAGGCCGAGGCTGCGATGCGCGCGGTTCTGAGGGCGCAGGCACCCACGCACGGCATCCTGGGCGAGGAGCATGGCCGCGAGCGGCTGGACGCCGAGTACGTGTGGGTGATCGATCCCATCGACGGCACCAAGAGCTTCATCACCGGATCGCCGCTGTGGGGCACGCTCGTTGCACTGCTGCACCAGGGGCGGCCCGTGCTGGGGCTCATGGATTTGCCGGTGCTGGGTGAGCGCTGGACGGGGCTGGCAGGCCAGCTGACGCAGTGCAATGGCCAGCCCGTGCGGGCCAGCCGGTGCGAGCAACTGGCGCAGGCCCGCATCTACACCACCTCTCCGGACGCCTTTGGTGCGGCCGACTGGCAGCGTTTTGACGCGCTGAGCCGCCAGTGCGCGCTGCGCCGGTTTGGCGGCGACTGCTATGCCTATGCCCAGCTGGCGGGGGGGCACGTGGACCTGGTGGTGGAGGCAGGGCTGCAGCCGTACGATTACCTCTCGCTGGTCTGCCTGGTCGAGGGCGCGGGCGGGCGCATTACCGACTGGCAGGGCCGCGCGCTCACGGCGGCATCAGATGGGCGGGTGGTAGCCGCTGCCACGCCACATTTGCATGCCCAGGCGCTGGCCCAACTGGCCGAAACCGCCATCGCCTAGTCGAATGCGGTGGCGCCTACACTGGGCGCACCATGTTCCGCTGGCTCCTCGTCATTCTCCTGGCCCTGATGTTCATCAGCTGGCTGTCGCCGCTGCTGCGCCGCATGGGCTTTGGGCGGTTGCCCGGGGACTTCCGGTTTCGGTGGCTGGGGCGGGACTGGGATGTGCCGCTGGCATCCACGCTGCTGCTGAGCTTTGTGGTCAGTCTGATCACCAAGCTGTTGTAGTGCAGCGGCCGCCGCTGCGGCCCTGCTATCTCAAATTAGCCCGCCGTCTGCAGCGCATCCAGAAACGCCTTGCGCCACCAGTGCACGTCGTGTTCCTTGATGCGCGCCATGAGCCTCTGGTGGCGCGTCTGCCGTTCGGCCAGTGGCATCTGCAGCGCCTGCTGGATGCTGTCGGCCATGCCCTGGGGGTCGTAGGGGTTCACCAGCAGCGCCTCTTTCAGCTGCTCTGCCGCACCGGCAAAGCGTGACAGCACCAGCACGCCGGGGTTTTCCGGGTCTTGCGCCACCACGTATTCCTTGGCCACCAGGTTCATGCCGTCGCGCAGCGGTGTGACCAGCCCTACGGCGGCGGCGCGGCACAGGCCGGGCACACGTTTGCGCGCCACCATGCGGTGGATATAGCGCACGGGCATCCAGTCCAGCTCGCCATAGTCGCCGTTGACCGAGCCGCACAGGCCCTCCAACTCTTGGCGCAAGTCTGCATAGGCATGCACGTCGTCACGGCTGGGCGAGGCAATCATGATCATGGTCGCGCTGCCCCGGTTTTCCGGGTAGCGGTCCAGTAGCTCGCGGAAGGCCCGTACGCGGTGCGGGATGCCCTTGGAGTAGTCGAGCCGGTCAATGCCCAGCAGCAGGCGTCTGCGCGAATACTCGTCGCGCATGTTCTCGTAGGTCTCCACCGCGTCGGGGGCGTGCGTGAGGCGCGTGAACTCGTCCACATCGATACCGATGGGAAACGACTGCACCACCACCGTCGCGCCGAAGGCGCGCACGCGCCTTTCGTCCACCGCTTCGGCGCTGCCTTCGTTGCGCACATAGCGCGTGAAATGCGCCACATCGGCCTCGCTCTGCAGGCCCACCAGGTCGTAGGCAAACAGTGAACGCATCAGCCACTCGTGCTGCGGGATGGCCGCCATGATGAGCGGCGGCGGCATGGGGATGTGCAGAAAGAACCCGATGCGCTGCTTGCAGCCCATGGCGCGCAGCTCGGCGGCCAGCGGGATCAGGTGGTAGTCGTGCACCCAGATCACATCGTCGTCGCGCAGCAGCGGCAGCAGCTTGCGCGCAAACATCTGGTTCACGCGCCGGTAGCCTGCGATGTAGCTGGCGTTGAAGTCGGCCAGGTCCAGCCGGTAATGAAACACCGGCCACAGCACGCTGTTGCTGTAGCCGTGGTAGTAGCTGTCGTGGTCTTCGCGGCACAGGTCCACGGTGGCCAGGGTGACGGCGCCTGCCTGGCGGGTGTGCATTTCGCCCTCGCCGGGTGTGCCACCTTCGACCACGGTGCCGCTCCAGCCAAACCAGAGTCCCCCGGTCCGGTTCAGTGCTTCGCCCAGGGCCACAGCTAGGCCCCCGGCGGCGGGCTTGCGAGGATCAGCAAGGCGGTTGGAAACAACAACAAGTCTGCTCATCCGTCGATCTTCCTTGTAACAGGGGGTGGTGATCTGTCGGACAGCGCCTCAAATCACGCTGTCCCAGGGCGCGGACAGGCGCACAGCGGCGTTGATCACGCCCACCATCGAATAGGTCTGCGGGAAGTTGCCCCACATCTCGCGGGTGTCGGGATGCGTGTCTTCCGACAGCAGGCCCAGCGGGTTGCGGGCGGCCAGCATGGTCTCGAAGATGGCCCGCGCCTCGGCCTTGCGGCCAATGCGCGCCAGCGCGTCGATGCGCCAGAAGGTGCAGATGTTGAAGGCCGTTTCGGGCTTGCCAAAGTCGTCGGCCGCCTCGTAGCGGCGCATGTAGGGGCCATCGCAAAGGCTCTTTTCCATGGCCTCCACGGTGCTCACAAAACGCGGGTCTTTCGGGTCGATGAGTCCCACCTCGGCCATCAGCAGCACGCTGGCGTCCAGCTCATGCCCGCCAAAACTCTCGGCAAACGCCTGGCGTTCTTCGCACCATGACTTGTCGAGGATCTCTGTGCGCATGCGGTCGGCATGCTGTTGCCAGTGGCTGGCACGGTCGGCCAGCTGCAGGGTGGCGGCGATCTTGGCCAGCCGGTCGCAGGCGGCCCAGCTCATCAGGGCCGACGAGGTGTGCACCCGGGCGCGCGTGCGCAGCTCCCACATGCCCGCGTCGGGCTGGCCGTACACGCGTACGGCGTTGTCGCCCACCTGTTCCAGCCGCTTGAATTCGGCCAGGCCCGCGCGGTGCAGCAGGCGGTGGTCGTGAAAGGCCTGGGCCGCGCCCAGCACGATGTTGCCGTACACGTCGTGCTGAAAATGCTCCGCCGCCTGGTTGCCCACGCGCACCGGGCCCATGCCCCGGTAGCCCGACAGCTGGGGTACGAAACTTTCGGGCAGGTCTTTCTCCAGCCCAATGCCATACAGCGGCTGGATATGGCCGTCGCCGCCTTCGACCACCACGTTGCTCAGCCAGCGCAGGTAGTCCTCCATGGTGCCCACCTCGGAGATGCTGTTGAGTGCGCGCACCACAAAAAACGCGTCACGCAGCCAGCAGTAGCGGTAGTCCCAGTTGCGGCCGCTGTGGGCGGATTCGGGGATGCTGGTGGTCATGGCGGCCACGATGGCGCCGGTTTCTTCGTACAGCGACAGCTTGAGCGTGATGGCTGCGCGGATCACTGCGTCCTGCCACTCCAGCGGAATGGCCAGCGCGCGGCTCCAGCTGCGCCAGTAGGCCGTGGTCTCCTGCTCGAAGTGGCGGGCGGTGTCGGCAATGCCGTCCACTAGCGTCTCGTCGGCTCCCAGCAAAAAGTTGTGTTCGCGCGTGAGCACAAACGCCTGGCCCGAGAGCACATGCGACACCGGCGCATCGGTGGACAGGCGCAGCGTCATGCTCTCGCCCACGTAGCGGATGTGGTTGCTGCCGCGCGTGATCTCGGGGGTGGTCTGGCCCCAGTCATAGCGCACCTTGAGCGCCACCCGGATGCGCGGCGACCCCTGGATGGGCCGCACCCGGCGCACCAGCGTCATGGGCCGGAAGTAGCGCGAGCGGCTGTAAAAGCGCGGCGCAAAGTCGGTGATCTCGATGCCGTGGCCCGCCTTGTCGAACAACTGCGTGCGCAGGATGGCGGTGTTCGGTTCGTACCACTGGTGGGCCGATGCCAGGTCTTCCAGCTCGATCGCAAAGTGGCTGCCCTCATCCCCGGGCTGCAGCAGGGCGTTGAACACCGGGTCGCCATCAAAGCGCGGCAGGCAGCACCACACCATACGGGCGTGGTCGTCTATGAGCGCGCTGATGGCGCAGTTGCCGATCATCCCGAGGTTGAGCGAGCCCGTCTGGGGGTGTGTGGCGGCTGTGTTCATCGTTCGCGCTCCAGCGTTGTGCGTGCAGACGACAACCAGCCCCGCAGTGCGGCCGATGTCATGCAGCGGTGTTGTGCCATGGTGGGCCCTTCGCCCACCTTGATGCCCCAGCCGCCGAGCGTCTGCACAGCGGCAAAGCCGGCCTCGTCGGTGACGTCATCGCCCACAAAGACCGGCGTGCGGCCCACAAAGGGTGGCTGTGTCATGAAGTCGACGATGGCCTGGCCTTTGTGAACGCCACGGGGTTTCACTTCAAAGACGCATTTGCCACGCAGCAGTTCCACACCTTCCACCTCGCGCATGGCCCGCACCAGCGTGTCGTGGCACAGGGATTCGAGGTGGGGGGCCAGGCGGTAGTGCAGGGCCACGCTCACACGCTTGGTCTCCACCAGCAGGCCGGGGTGCCGTGCTGCAAGGTCTTGGGCGGCCTGTAACACGGGCTCGAGGGCGGGTGGCTCAGTGGCGGGAACGGAAGTCTCGCCCAGACGGTATTGGGCCCCATGTTCGCTCGCCAGTGGCAGGCGCAGTGGCGCCAGAAATCCGTCGATGTCGGCCTCGGGCCTGCCAGTCACGATGGCCAGCGCGCCGCCCAGCTGGGTATGCAGCGATGACAGCGTGGGAATCAGCCCCGACGCGATGCGCACCGCCTCGGGGCGCGGTGCCAGCTCGGTGAGCGTGCCATCGAAGTCGAGAAAAAGCGCATGGGCAGTTGTCAGTGTGGGGAGCAGCTGCATGCACGAAACCATAGCAGACGCTGCAATGCAGATATGGCGACCAGGGGGATTCTGGGCTGGTAAACGCGCGCAAGGTTTGCGACCTCTTGAAACGGAGAGCCAGTGCCGCAATGTGTTCAGAGACCCCGATGCCCCCGCCACGCCATGACCGAAGCCCTGCACATCGTCTGCCCCCATTGCCACACCACCAACCGCGTGCAGAGCGCCGACTTGGGCAGCGCGCCCGACTGTGGCCAATGCCATCAGCCCCTGTTTGCTGGGGCGCCGCTGGAGCTGGATGCCACCAGCTTTGACAAGCATGTGGTGCGCAGCCACATCCCGGTGCTGGTGGATTTTTGGGCCCCGTGGTGCGGTCCCTGCCGCCAGATGGCGCCTGCTTTTGCGCAGGCTGCCCGTGAGCTGGAACCCCGCGTGCGCCTGGCCAAGCTCAACACCGAAGACCAGCAGGCCATTGCGGCGCGCTACGCCATCCGCAGCATTCCGACCATGATCCTGTTCCAGCAAGGGCGTGAGGTGGCGCGCATTTCGGGCGCGCTGGGGGCGGCAGACATCGTGCGGTGGGTGCGTACGGCCGGTGGTTGAAGAGACTATCGCTTCAACGGATCAACGGACTCCGAACGCGCGGTCCAGCGACACGTTGCCTGCACCGCGCCCCACCAGGTACAGCATCAGCCCCGCCCATGACAGGTGGGTGGGCCAGGCGTCCGGGTAGACAAACAGCTGAATTGTCAGCGTCATGCCCAGCAGCGCCAGGGCCGACAGACGTGTGAACAGGCCCAGCACCAGCAGCACCGGAAACAGGTGCTCTGCCGCGGTGGCCATCTGCGCTGCCAGCTCGGGCGGCAGCACGGGCAGCTTGTACTCGTCGCGGAACAGCGCATACGCGCTGTCGGAGATGGTGAACCAGCCCTCGACCTTGGTGCGTGCCGACATCCAGAAGATGCCCGCAATGGCCACCCGGTTGACCAGTGCCAGCAAGCTGTGCGGGGTGAGCCAGGTGGCGGTGTCGGCCAGGCGCGCCAAGAGCAAGCGTGGGCCTTTGGCAGGGGCCGAAGGGAAGTGTGTGCTGGTGGTCATGAAGGGCTCCTCAGCCTGTGCGTGATTCGGTGAGTATCAATGCGCCTGCGTCCAGCAATGTGCTGATTAGGGCGGCGAAGTCGGCGGTGGGTTCGGCATTCAGGGCCGATGTGGCGGCGGCTTCCAGCGTGCGGCCATCAGCGCAGGCGTCCAAAAAAGCCGTGCCTGCCCGCGACAAGGGGTGCCACACCACTTCGGCATGGGGCCGGGTCAGCAAGGCGCCATCGCCCGTCCACTCCAGCGCCTCATTGGGATGCAGACCTTCACGGTGGCTCTGCCACAGGGCATAAGCCGGATGCTCGTCACACCAAGCCCAGCGTGCGGCGGGGTGAGGCCGCAGATGCACCAGGGGCAAAGTGTCAGGGGCCTGCTGTGCCAGCCAGTGGCGGTCCACGGCGGTGGCGTCTGCCGCCAGATGGCATGCGGTCCAGCAGCGGTCCAGGTGCGCCACGGCGCTCAGGTAGGGCAGCTCGGTGGCCGGTGCAAAACCGGCCAGAAAGTTGTCAAACCCCGCGCCATAGTCCACCAGCAGGCCGTCACGCGGCGGCTGCGCGCGGGCAAACACAGCCGCAGCGGCGCGGAACCAGTCTTCGCCCACCAGCCGGCACACCGTGGGGTAATTGGCCTGCAGCGCATCGATACAGCCCTTGAGCACGGTGTTGCGGTACACGGCAAAACCGGGCTGAGCTTCCAATGCGGACAGCCACGGTGCATCTGTAGCATCGCCGAGCAGCGCGGCAGAGAAGCCATCCTGAAAGGTGCTCAGCTGCATGCAACCTCCCGGGGCTGTGCATGGGCGAGCGCGCGGTGGGCCTGCTCCCGCTCGGCCAGCAGTTCATTGAAGGTAGGCAACTGGTCGTCGCGTTCGATCAGGGTGGGCACGGGGCCGGTGCGCGCCATCACCTGCTCGTACAGCGCCCACACCGCTGGCGCGATGGGCGCATCGTGGCTATCGATCAGCAGAGCATTGCCATGCACCGGGTCGGCATGGTGGCCTGCCAGGTGGATCTCTGCCACAGCGTGCAGGGGGAAAGCTTCGAGGTAGGCTTGCGCGCTAAATCCCAGGTTGTTGGCGCTGATGTACACGTTGTTCACGTCCAGCAGCAGGGTGCAACCAGTGCGCCGCACCAGCTCGGCCAGAAAATCGGTTTCCGCCCAGTCGTGGCCGTCGATGTGCAGGTAATGCGTGGGGTTCTCGATGGCGATGGGGCGCTGCAGCACGTCCTGCGTGCGGGCGATGTTGCCGGCGATGCGGTTCAGTGCCGCGTGCGTGCGCGGAAACGGCAACAGGTCGGGCAGGTATTGCCCGCGCCAGGTGGACCAGGCCAGGTGCTCCGAAATGATGGCGGGCTCCACGCGCCTTGCGAGGGTGGTCAGCCGTGCCAGGTGGGTGGCATCGGGCGGTGCATCGGCCGCAAGCGACAGTGACACTCCATGCAGTGCCACCGGATGGCGCGAGCGGATGGCTTCGAGCCAGGCCAGGCGCGGGCCGCCGTCGGCCAGGTAGTTCTCGGGGTGCACCTCCCACCACAGGCCGGGGGCAGTGCACCGCAGCGCCTCGTCGTAGTGCTGGGGCTTGAGACCCAGGCCGGCGGTGAGAGGGGATGCCATGGTCAGCTCTTCATGGGCGTCAGCATGCCCATGCCCTTGGGCGTCTTGATGGTGGTGCAGGTGCCTGCGGGCACAAACTTCCAGGCGTTGCCCTGGTAGTCCATCTTGGACGTGCCCGCGCAGGTGGTGCCGGGACCTGCAGCGCAGTCGTTCTTGCCAGCCATCGAGACGCCGTAGCACTTCTCCATGGCAGGCTTGGCGCCGTCCATGGGGGCGGCGTTGGTTTGGGCCATGGCGGCGCCAGAGGTCAGGGCAACAAGTGCGAGGGCGCCGAGGCTGAGGGTGCGAGTGGTCATGGTACGGTTCTCCGAGGGTTGGATAAAGGTTGAATCCGACCGGGTGGCGGCACAGAGGTCGCATTGAGTAGCCCGATCTGCGTTGTAATTCGGGCTGTGCAGCAGGCGGGTTACAGCACTGCTCAAAAAATCGTGGCGGCGTTGCGCAAATATTTTTTGTGTTGCCTGTAACCCATTGGCCCCGGCATACGAATTCCTTGCAGGGAGACACCATGGAGATAGTGGAAGAGCGCTTGCGCGGCTTGCTGATGCAGGGGCTGGATGCCGATGCAGCCGCTTACCAGCGTTTTTTGAAGGAGCTGAGCGCCCACCTGCGCGCCTTCCTTCGCCGCCGCCTTGCGCAGCGGCCCGATGAGGTGGAAGACCTGGTGCAGGAGACGCTGCTGGCCGTGCACAACCAGCGCCACACCTACCGGCCCGAGATGCCGGTGACGGCCTGGGCGCACGCGATTGCGCGCTACAAGCTCATCGACTGGCTGCGCTCGCATGCCGTGAAGGAGGGCCGCAACGACCCGCTGGACGATGCCGACGAGTTGTTTGCCACCAGCGACAGCGAGGCCGCCGAAGCTCGGCGGGACCTGGGGCAGCTTTTGCGCACGCTGCCAGACAAGCAGCGGCTGCCCATTGAGTATGTGAAGCTGGAAGGGTTGTCGGTGGTCGAGACGGCGCGCCTCACGGGGTTGTCGGAGTCGGCCGTCAAAGTCGGCGTGCACCGGGGGCTCAAGGCCCTGGCCGCCAAGATCAGGGGAATGGCATGAAAACCGATGAATTGATCCACCTGCTGGCCACCGATGACCGGCCGGTGCAGCCCGCCGCTATTGAGCGACGGTTTGCTGTCGCCAGCGCCGTGGGCATTGCCGGTGCCGGGGTGCTGATGCTGGCCCTGTTCGGTCTGCGCCCTGACCTGCTGGCGACCATGGCGTTGCCCATGTTCTGGGGCAAGCTGGTGTTTGCGGCCGCCCTGGCAGCCGCTGGCCTGGCGCTGCTGCGCCGCATGGCCCGCCCGGGCATGCCGCTGGGCCTCGCAGCCCTGTGGCTGGCGGTGCCGCCGCTGGTGCTGTGGGCCATGGCCCTGGGGGCTCTGTGGCAGGTGCCTGCGGCGGAGCGTGTGCCGCTGATTCTGGGCAGCACCTGGCGGACTTGTCCCTTCAATATCGCCTTGCTGTCGGTCCCGGCGTTCGTTGGAGGCTTCTGGGCGCTCAAGGGCGCTGCGCCCACGCGGCTGGCGTGGGCAGGAGCGGGCGCTGGCTTGCTGGCGGGCGCGCTGGGGGCGCTGGTGTATGCCCTGCATTGCCCCGAGATGGCCACCCCGTTTTTGGCGGTGTGGTATCTGGCGGGCATGGCCATACCGACTGCTTTGGGGGCTGTGCTGGGGCCGCGTCTGCTGCGCTGGTAGCGCTGGTGGGGGAATGGAGCGTCAGGCGCTGACACGCTTGTTGTACGCGCGGAACACTGTGTCCAGCGTCCAGCCCAGCGATTCGTAGAGCTTTTGCGCCGTGGTGTTGGTGTGTGCCGTGGTCAGGTCCATGCGCACCTTGCCATGGGCGCGGGCCGTCGCTTCTGCCGCCAGCAGCAAGCTGCGCCCGGCCCCTGTCTTGCGCGCTGCGGGCGCCACGAACAGGTCGTAGAGCGTGTAGATGGGCGCTGCCTCCACCGAGCAGAACGTGGGGTAGAGCTGGCAAAAGCCCACCGCTGCCTGTGCCCCATCCATCGCAAGCAAGATCACGGACTCCTCGCGCTCCAACCGCTCTGCAATGAAGGCCCGCGCTCCGGACAGGTCTGGTGCCTGTTCGTAGAACTGCCGGTAGGCATCCAACAGCGGCGCGATGGTGTCGGCGTCTGCCGGGGTGGCGGGGCGGATGTGCACAGAGGTCATGGATGCGTCGTGATCGCAAAAAAGCCAAAAGACGCACCCTTTTCAGGGTGCGAGCGGACGCGGATTGTAGGGAGGGTTGGACCGATCTTGGCGACGTAGCGCACGCGGTCAGGTGGTGGTACCGTGCGCCTGGGTGTGCAGCCACTGCGCCACGGCTTCGACCCGTGCCTGGTGGATCAGCGCACCCACCTGCGGGCCGCTTTGTCCCTTGGCGGCGGCCTGTGCCGCAATCTCGCGTGTGACGACCGATTGGACGGCGGCCAGCACGGCCAGCAGGCGAGGGCGCTGCGGATACGCGGACTCTTCAAACCCCAGCCGCCCGCGCGCATCGCACTCGCAGGCCAACAGCACCTCGGCAAACCGCTCGGGCTTGCGGATGGCGTCGCAGCGCTCCAGCAGGCGCACCAGGGCAGCGGCAGACAGGTCGGCGCTGCGGTGGATGTGCCCGTGTTCGCGCGCTACCACTTCGGCAGTCTCGCGGCAGTCCACGGGCACGCGCAGGCGCTCGGCCACGTTTTTCAGCAGCTCGGCACTGCGCTCCTCATGCCCGATGTGGCGCGGTAGCACATCGGCGGCCGTGGTGCCCTTGCCCAGGTCGTGCGCCAGGCAGGCAAAGCGCACGGTGAGTGGCGCCTGCAGCCGCGCGGCCATGTCCAGCACCATCATCAGGTGCACGCCGGTGTCCACCTCGGGGTGGTACTCGGCCCGCTGGGGCACGCCCCACAGGCGCGCCACCTCGGGCAGCAGTACGGCCAGCGCGCCACACTCGCGCAGCACCTCGAACATGCGCGAGGGTTGCGCTTCCATCAGCCCGCGCGCCAGCTCTTGCCACACGCGCTCTGCCACCAGGTGGTCCACCTCGCCATGCGCGACCATCTCGCGCATCAGCTGCATCGTTTCGGGCGCCACCGTGAAGTCGGTGAAGCGCGCAGCAAACCGCGCCACGCGCAGGATGCGTACCGGGTCTTCGCGGAAGGCATCGGTCACATGGCGCAGCACGCGCGCACGGAGGTCTTTTTCGCCGCGGTAGGGGTCAAAAAGGCGGGTGGCGCCTGATTCATCTGTGCTGGATGCTATTGAATTGATAGTGAGGTCGCGGCGCGAGAGGTCTTCCTCCAGCGTCACATCGGGCGAGCTCTGCACCACAAAGCCCCGGTAGCCGCGCCCGCTCTTGCGCTCGGTGCGGGCCAGCGCGTATTCCTCGCGAGTTTCGGGGTGCAAAAAGACGGGGAAGTCGCGCCCCACGGGCAGGTAGCCTTGCGCCAGCATCTGCTCAGGCGTCGCGCCCACCACCACCCAGTCGTGGTCATTCACCGGTCGACCCAGCAGCTTGTCGCGGACGGCGCCGCCCACCATATAGATTTGCATCGGCGTAGTTTAGGACGAGGGTCGTATAGTCCCGCCACCATGTCCCTATCGTCCGACCTCACCATTGCCAAGCTCAACCCCGACGGCAGCGTGCCCGTGCCCCAGGCGCCAGACGCCGCTGCCAATGCGGCCGCCGAGGCACTGCAGCGCGAGGCGCAGTTCGAGGCCCTGAAGGCCCAGGTGGAGGCCCTGCAGGAGATCCTGGCCAAGCCGCTCAACGACATCCTGGCTGAACACGACAAGTTCAAGGAGGTGGCGGCCGCATGGGATTCGTTCGGCGCGATGTGGATGCTGTCGCAGCGCGCCATGCGCCGCGTGGCGATGGACCTTGCATCCACCCAGGGCGTGAGCGAGGAAGAGGTGGTGGCCCGCGCCATGGCCTACGCGAACCAGGTGCTCAACACCGAGGACGAAGACCTGGGCGGCACCATCGCCCCCGCCCAGTTGGCCCACATCGCGCGGCACAAGGCGTTCTTACGCAAGCAGTTTAGGTAGAGCGGGCGATGAAAAAACGTGTGACGGTGTCTACTTTTGCCTTGGCGGCTTTGCTGACGGGAATGGCTCTATGGCCGTACGCTACCCCGCTTGAAACACTGACGGTGGAGAGTGCCACTGTCGAAGTAAAGCACCCGGGGCCGGTGGCGCGCGAGGCCGTCTTTCGGACAGCGTCGGGCGCGCAGGTGTCCTGCTCGCGTGGACACAAATCGGGGGGATGCCCTATAGAACACTTGGTTCGAATGGAGGCGCGTCAAGCGCAGCTCACCGTGTGGCACGATGGCGCGCGCGTTCTCCAAATCGCTGACAAGGAAAGAGTCATTCACCCCTACGATGACATTTACAGCGGCCGGGCATTTGTGTTGGTGATGGCGGCCATTGTTGCGCTGGTGGGGTTGGGCCAGATAGCGATACACATTGGCTGGGCTAACGAGTACGACAAAGAGGGGAAGCTGATCCAGCGCGAATAGCCGGGGCGCGCGCTGGGCTCCCGATCGATTGGCCCTGAACTCTCACTTGAACACGGGGCGGAAAAAACTCCGCTCATAACTCACGATGCACCCCGTCTCTTCGGCATAGCGGAAAGCCGCTTGGCAGTCCGCATCCTGCATCGACGCCTCGCGGTAGCGCTCGTAGGCTGCGAGGCTCTCGAACGTGAACAGCGCCAGCGCAATGTTGTTGGCGCCCTCGCTGGGCATAAAGTAGCCGTGGTGCTGGCCGCCGAACTTCTCGACCAGCGGAATCCACAGTTTTCCGTAGTGCTCAAACTCTTTCAGCTTGCTGGTGTTGAGCACATAGCGCAGGTAGATGGTGACGGCCATGGTAGTGCTCAGCTTTCGGTATGGCGCAGGCGGTAGGGCTCTTCGAAGTCCAGGAAGTCCTTCTCGGCCAGTGCCTCGTCGATCCAGGCCTGCACGCCGGGCAGGGTGCGCACGCGATCCACATAGGCCTGGATGGTCGCAGGCACGGGCAGGGCGTAGGTATGCAGGCGCATGCAGACGGGGGAAAAGTAGGCGTCGGCCACGGTGAATTCACCAAACAGCAGGGGGCCGCCATGCTCTTGCAGCAGCGCACCCCACATCTCCACCAGGCGCTGCACGTCGGCGCGCACGCCGGCCTGGTCGCGCCAGATCAGGGCGCCGGTGTCGGCAAGGTTCGCTTCGATGTTCATGGGGCAGTGGCTGCGCAGGGCGGTGAAACCGCTGTGCATCTCGGCGCAGACGCTGCGGGCGCGTGCGCGGGCCTTGGTGTCTGTGGGCCAGAGCTTTTTGTCGGGATAGGTTTCGGCCACGTATTCGGCAATCGCCAGCGTGTCCCACACCACCAGGTCGCCGTCGACCAGCACGGGCACCTTGGCAGTCGGGCTCACGGCGCCGATGGTGCGCTTGAACTCCGATTGCGCGTCAAAGCTGTCAAAGCGCACGCGCACTTCTTCAAAGACGATGCCCGCCTGCTTGAGCAGCACCCAGGGGCGCATGGACCAGGACGAGTAGTTCTTGTTGCCGATATAGAGCTTGAGCATGGTGGGCACCTGAAGTGAAGAGGTCAGCCCGCCATGCTAGCCGCTGCAGCGCGTACGAGCGATGCGAAAAACCGGTCCGAATGATGCGCGGCAGGCATCACAGGCCTTCGTGCCGACCGGCAAGTGCCCGGGGGCGACCTGCTGCGCGGTCGCCCACAGGCTCCGAAGGGTCAGACCGGCCAGACCACGCCGTTGTCGTTCAGGATGGCATCGAGTGGCAGGTCGAACTCTTCGGGCTCGAACTCGTCCAGGTAGCCGTTGGTAAAGCCCAGGCCCACCGTGAAGGGCTTGGGCTGCAGCGTTGCCAGCGTGCGGTCGTAAAAGCCGCCGCCGTAGCCCAGCCGGTAGCCTCCGGCGGCGTAGCCCACACAGGGCACAAACAGCAGCGTGGGTACGATGACCTCGGTGTCCTTGGGCTTGGGGATGCCGTAGGCGTCTTCTTCCATGGGGCAGCCGGGGTACCACGCGTGGAAGGTGAGGGTCTTGTGCTGCTTGTTGACCACCGGCAGGCCGATGCGGCGGCGCAGGGGTTCGTCCAGCAGCTCGCCGTCTTCCTTCCAGCGGTGCAGGGCGGGCAGGGGGTCGAACTCGCCCTTGATGGGCCAGTAGGCGCCGATCACCGTGTCCGGCCGGTTCACCAGCCAGATGCGCATCACCTGCTGTAACAGGTCGGCCCGCTGTAGGCGGTCGGGCAGGTTGAGGCGTTCTTCTATCAATGTGCGCCGAAGGGCTGCTTTGTCCATCAGATAATTCCCCCATGCAATTTCTCAGAGCGATTCTGACACCCCTTGTGGCCGCCACCCTGCTGGCCGCCACCGCGCCCCTTGTCATGGCGCAAAACCGTGGTGACGATACCCTGCTGGAGATGCAGCAGGCGTTCCGCAAGGGCGACCGCAACAAGCTCGCGCAGCTGCTGCCTGCGGCACGCGGCCATGCGCTGGAGCCTTGGGCCGCCTACTGGGAGTTGCGCGTGCGTCTGGGCGAGGCCTCGCCACAGGAGATTCAGTCGTTCATGCAGCGCTACGCCGGCACCTACCAGGAAGACCGCCTGCGCAACGACTGGCTGCTGCTGCTGGGCCAGCGGCGCGACTGGGGCCAGTTTGCCGAGCAGCACCCCAGCTACCGTATGTCGGACGACCGCGAGGTGCGCTGCTACGCGCTGCTGATCGACCAGATCAAGGGCACGGCACTGGCCACCGTGGCCGAGGACGTGCGCAGCAACTGGTATGCGATCCGCGACGCCGACGATGGCTGCACCCACGCCGCGCGCGAGCTGTATGGTTACAAGAAGCTCTCGGCCCTGGACGTGTGGCGCAAGGCCCGCCTGGGCGTGGAGGCCAACCGCCCCCGCGTGGTGCGCTCGGCGGTCGAGATCGTTTCGCCCGAATCGCTACCGCAGCTCAAGGATGTGCTCGATGCGCCCAGCAAATACCTGCTCTCGCGCGCCACGGCGGCCGGCAAGGCCCGGCAAGAGTTGGTGCTGCTCGCCCTGTTGAAGCTGGCCACCAGCGACCCGGACGGCGCGGCCTATCAGCTGGAGAACAAATGGGGCGTGCACCTCTCGGCCGAAGAGCGCAACTGGGCCTGGGGCGTGATCGGCAAGACCGCTGCGCAGAAGCTGGCCAGCAACGCCCACGGCTACTTCGCCAATGTGACCAAGGACAGCGACCTCAACGACGACCTGCTGGGCTGGAAGGTGCGTGCCGCCTTGCGCGCCGGCCAGTGGAAGGCCGTGGGCAAGGCGGTGGATGCCATGGGCCCTGAAGGCCGCCAGGACAGCACCTGGGTGTACTGGAAGGCGCGCTCGCTGCTGGCGGGCCGCGTGAGCGATGCCGAACGCGCCGAAGCCCGGCAACTGCTCGAAGGCATTGCCGGAACGCGCGGCTTCTATGAGCAGCTGGCGCTCGAAGAGCTGGGCCAGCGCATCACCACACCCCCCGCTCCCGCGCCCCTCACCGCCGAAGAAAAGGCTGCCGCCCGCGCCAACCCGGGGCTCAACCGCGCCCTGTACGCCATCCTGCTGGGCCTGCGCAGCGAAGGCGTGCGCGAGTGGAACTACACCACCAACCTGCACCAGAGCGGCGGCATGCCCGACCGCGAACTGCTGGCCGCCGCCGACTTCGCCTGCCAGCGCGAGGTGTGGGACCGCTGCATCAACACCAGCGAACGCACCAAGGGCGTGGTGGACGTCACGCAGCGCTTTCCCATGCCGTTTCGCAGCACCGTGGTGGAGCGTGCCCAAGGCATCGGCATCGACCCGGCCTATGTGTACGGCCTGATCCGCCAGGAAAGCCGTTTTGTGATGGATGCCCGCTCGCATGTCGGTGCCTCGGGCCTCATGCAGGTGATGCCCGCCACGGCCCGCTGGACGGCCAAGAAGATTGGCCTCACCAACTTCACGCCCGACCAGATCACCGACCGCGACACCAACATCACCATCGGCACGGCCTACCTCAAGCTGGCACTGGACGACTTTGCGGGCTCCATGCCCATGGCTGCGGCCGCCTACAACGCGGGCCCCGGCCGCCCGCGCAGCTGGCGCAACGGCCCGGTGCTGGACGCCGCCATCTGGGCCGAGAACGTGCCCTTTGCCGAGACGCGCGACTACGTGAAGAAGGTGCTCTCCAACACCACCAATTACGCAGCCATCCTCACCGGCCTGCCCCAGTCGCTCAAGAGCCGCCTGGGCACCATTGGCCCCCGCGACGCGAACCTGCCCGAGGTGAACAAGGACTTGCCCTGAGGCCCTGTTGCTCGCCAGGCGGGGGCGAGAGGTATCTGGATTGCTATCAATAGAGGAGCTGAAGGCGCATATTCAACTGGCGCTTCAGTGGGTTTTAATTAAAAGAGAGAGGGTGTGATGGGCAAACTGGCATGGATGGCCTGTGTGGTCGCAGTGTGGGCGTGGGGCGCGGGTGCTCAGGCGCAACCCGTGTACAAGTGGGTGGATGCCGATGGCAAGACCCACTATGGCTCGCAGCCCCCGCCCGCCAAACAGGACGCCGAGCCGCTGAAGCTGCAAAGCAACAACGGCACCAGTGGCGGCAGCACCTCATCCGGCAACAAGGGCGCCAGCGCCAAGGCGGGCCAGCAGTACAACCCCGATGGCACCAAAAAGGTCTCCAAGGACGTGGAGGAGTTTGGCGAAGGGCTCAAGAAATCGCTGGGCA
Organism: Acidovorax delafieldii; assembly: GCF_007993815.1. Lineage (GTDB taxonomy): Bacteria > Pseudomonadota > Gammaproteobacteria > Burkholderiales > Burkholderiaceae_C > Acidovorax > Acidovorax delafieldii. The sequence continues at coordinate 466,814 of NZ_VJWE01000011.1, read as the reverse complement.
CCGTGGACAGCCAGCAGGTGCCCCTGAACTGCGCCGTGGCCGTTGACAACATCCACTACCAAGCTGACCTGATGCTGGAGGTGGGCCAGAAGAACGTGCGCGATGGCTACATGACGCAGGCAGCGTTTGATTCCGCCGCCCCCAAAATCCGCGAGGCCAAGGGCAAGTACAGCGTGTCGGACTGTCAGGGCGCCTCGGGCAACAAGAAGTCGTTTTACCAGTGCATGTCCAGCAGCAAGAACCACGTGACGGGCTGCGACAAGCAATACAAACACTGAGGGCGTTGTGCTGATCCGCCCAGGCGCTTTGCGCCAGTGGTGGGGTCCCTCCGTCAGGGCACGCACTGGCACCCAGCCATGCCGAGGCGCCAGGCCTCACACGTTGTGCAGCACCTCGCCCTGGCGCGCAGCGGCGCCTGACCGCACCAGTTCATCTGCCAGGCTCTGCAGCCATTCGGCCTCGGTCTGCGTGGCAAAGTGCCGTGCACGCAGCATGCCGAAATACGGCGTGGTCTGCGCCCAGGCCGTGAGGTCGGCAATCCCGATCTGCTGCCATTCGAGCAGCTTGTACTTGAGCAGCACCTTGGCCGCATAAAGCGCGTGCTTGCCCGGGTTGCGCACAAAACCGTCCAGGCGGCGACGGGCGCCGTCGATGGCGCGGGGCGCATCGGCAAACACCGGCCCGTGGCCCGGGATCACGACCTGGGGCGACAGCGTTTCAATCAGGTCCAGCGTGGCCCCCACCTGGGCGAAGGCATCGTCGCCCTCCAGCTCCGGGAACACCACGCCAAAGCCGTTCTCCCACAGCGCATCGGCCGAGATCAGCACTCGGCCCTGGGGTTCGAACAACACCACCGAGTGCGGGTCGTGCCCCGGCGCGGCATGCACCTGCCACGGCTTGTCGCCCAGCAGCACGCACGAGTCCGGCACCAGCAGCGTGTCGGCCCGAAAGGGTGGGCACTCCTGCCCGGTGGGGGTGTAGCTGAGCGCATAGGCATCCCACTGGCGCACATGGTCGGCCTGGCCGGGTGGAATGGCCGTGAGCACGCCGGGCCAGGCCCTTTGCAGCGCGGCATTGCCGCCGCAGTGGTCGCTGTGCAGGTGGGTGTTGAGCAGGCGATCCAGCCTGCGGCCCGCGAGAGCATCGCGCACCAGCTCCACGGTTTGCTCGGCATGGCTGCAATAGCCGGTGTCCACGATGGCTGTGTCGTGCTGGCCGATGAAGAGGATGTTGTTGGCCGACAGCCAGCCGCGTTCGAGAACGGTGATTTCAGGGGGCAGGAGATCGTGGGGCGCTGTGGTGGGCATGGGTGCAGGAATTCGGGGCTTCGGTGGCGGGCTTCAACGCCGCGCCGTGGGCTGCTGCCCAGCGTACCGCAGGTCGCACCTGCCCGAAGTCCTCCAAAACCCGCAGCCTGCGCCAGCGACGGTGGCTGAGACCGGGCGGTCGCAGCCGGCTGCACGCAGCTACTGCGGCAGGCTCACCTGTGCCACGGCATTCCGTGTGGTGAAGTACAGCTTTGAGTCGCGCACCGCGATGCCCACAGGTGTGTGGACCACCCCTGGGAGATCTCCGCCCACGAACCCTCTTTGTCCTGCTTGACCCACCAAGGTCGTCACCTGGCCCTCTGCAGAGATCTTGCGGATCACACTGTTGACGGGGTCGGTAAGGTATAGGTGGCCCCTGGCATCCACGGTAAGACTGGCCGTTGCGCCATTCTCACCATGGCTGGAGCCGAAGTCCTGGCCCAGGTAGACCCCGCCCGCCGTGTAGCTGCCGTAACTGGCGACAGCAAATCGTGCGTTGGTGGCGGGGCCATCCTCCAGGCCCGCAGGCAGGTCTGCCCGACCAGCGACGGTGCTCACCATGCCTGCGGGTGTGATCTTCCGGATAGTGGGGCCAATGCCAGTGAACGCGTCGTTGAGTCCATCTACCACGTACAGGTTTCCTCCCCGATCCAGGGCCATGTTCCCCAGGATGGCAAAGCGTGCGTTGCCGCCCGGACCATCTACATGGCCCAAAGTGCCGGGGCTGCCGGCCAGCACACTGACCGAGCCCGCCGCAGTGATCTTGAGGACGACGCCATTAACGCCAGTTGCGTACACGTTGCCAGCATCGTCGGCAGCAATCCCATTGATGCCTGCAAAGTAACTATAGGTCCGACCGCCCGATACAAAGGGGGCGATCCATGTGGACACATCTGCCAATACAGCGCCCTGGCCTGCGGGATTGAACCGATAAATGAGATGGGGTGACTCTCGTTTGCTGGTCGTCGACGCAACGTAGATGTTGTCTTGTCCGTCCACCGCCATGGCTCGCCAGGAGGGGTCTTCTGGGTGTGCGGGCCATTGAAGCGCGCGGGTCTTTGTGACGCCATCAGGATTGACGATGCGTATTCTCGATACGTCGTAGCCGCCGCTCACATACAAGGAGCCGGACTTCGCCAATGCCAGGGCCAGAGGCGCCCTGAACCGTGCATCCACGCCTGGTCCATCGGGCGGGGGGCCTTCGATATCTGGTGGTGTTGGCTTACCGGCAAGGATGGTGCGGGCGCCGTCGCGCTGATACTTCTGGATCCACGTGGATAGACCGTTGGAGAGGCTGGCGATGAAGTCGCCGTTGCGATCAATCACCAGGCTCGTGCCGCCCAGCGCCCCAGGAGCCGTGGTGGCTACGGTGGACGCTGTCCCGTTCTTGGCAATGTGGCGAATGGTGGCGGAGCCGAGCCCATCCAGCGCGTAGAGCTCGTTGGCAGCATCGATTGCCAGGTCCTTGAGGATGCCGAACCGGGCCGTTGTTGCATCGCCATCGGTTGTTCCTTGGATGTCTGTGTCGCCGGAGACGTGTGTCAGTTCACCAGTCGGTGCGTATTTCTTGATGGAACTGCCATCCGTGACGTAGATGGTGCCTGAGGTATCCACGGCGAAGCTGGAACGCTCCGGTATGGGCAATGCCGCACCCAGCGTACTCATCAGGCCTGCGGGCGTTATTCTGCGAATTTTCGGATAGGTGTAGGAACCCTGGCCGACATAGAGATTTCCGGCGATGTCTAGCTTCAGAACCTGAGGGGCGCAGACTGTCGAGTTCTGTGGCGTACCGTCTGTATTGCCGCACACTCCCGGCTTGCCCGCGAAGGTGGAGACTGCGCCTGTGTTGTCGATCTTGCGCACCAAGTGGTTGGCGGTATCTGCTATGTAGGTGTTGCCTGCTGCGTCCGAGACGATCGCCGATGGATAGTAAAAGCGGGCTGCAGTACCCGGTCCATCTGCGTATTGTCCTTGTATGGAAGGGGATGGTTCGGGGCTCTTGTCGCCCGCCACCGTGCTGACTATGCCGGAGGCTGTCAACTTGCGGATGGCGTGGTTGCCTGTGTCTGCCATCAGCAAGTCGCCCGCAGGGGAGAGCGCCAGCGCAGGAGGACCGGCGAACAGGGCATCCGCAGCGAGGCCATCTAAATAGCCAGAACCGCTGGTGGTCCCAGCGAGCAGGCTGAGCGAAGCCTGGGCTGCGGGTGGAGGCGCCGCCGTCTCAGGATCGCTTCCGCTGCCGCACGATGTGGCCAGAACAGATGCGCCCAAAAGAAAGGTCAGCCACGCACGACTCGGCGGGCGCTGCTGCAGCAAGGGTGTCATGGACGGAATCTCCCTATGTGGTGTAAGCAATTTGCACCAATATGGTGCTTCATATGAGAAATGATTATGCGTAAGCACCCAAAGACACACGGCCGGCGTTTCAATCCGTTGCAAGTCGGATCTGGCGCTTTGTGGTTCTAAGAAGGTTGTGGGCAGCGACAAAGTGCTGCGCGGATCTGCTGGGTTGATCGCTTGTCACAGCCTGGGGTCGATAGAGGGCATCAGAAAGTCACGCCCGCCACCAGGATCACGTTGGCGTACGGCGTGCACTCGCCTGTGCGCACCATCACGCGGGCCTGCTGGGTCAGGCGCTTGAACTCCTCGTGCGATACGGTGCCAGGGACCACCGGAAGCTGGCACCACGTGGGCAACTGGCCACTGTTGCGCTCCATGGCTTCGGTGGCGATCACCGCTTTCTCGACCTGCATTTCTTCCAGCACCACCCGCAGCACATCGGCCACGGCTGGGATGCCGGGCGTGAGGGCCAGGTCGATGCGGCGCGGGCCGTTGGGGATGGGCAAGCCTACGTCGCCGATCACCAGCATGTCGCCGTGGCCCAGGGTGGCGATGGCGTGGGAGAGTTCGGCGTGCAGCAGGGCGGTGCGTTTCACAGGGGGCTCCAGGCGGGCGGTTGGGGGCTGTGCGCCACGGCGGCGCGGGTGGGGATGGAGGGCTGGGCGCCCGGCTGGGTGACGCACAGCGCCGATGCGCGGATGCCTTCGCGCACGGCGGCGTCCAGCGGCTCGCCGCGTGCCAGCGCCACGGCCAGTGCCCCCAGGAAAGTGTCACCAGCGGCCGTGGTGTCCACGGCTTTCACGACCAGGCCGGGGTGGTAGCGGTTGCCTGCCGCATCGGCGGCCACGGCGCCTGCAGCGCCCAGGGTCACCACCACCTGGGCGGGGCCCTTGGCGCGCAGCGCCTGTGCGGCCTGCGCGGCATCAGTGGGCGTGGCCACGCTCTGGCCCGCCAGCGCGGCGGCTTCCACCTCGTTCACCACCAGCGTGTGCACCAGCGGCCACATCGCATCGGGCAGGGGCTGGATAGGTGAGGGGTTCAGCACCACCGGACAGCCCGCCGCATGGGCCATCTCGGCGGCGGCCAGTACCTGGGGCAGGGGGGTTTCGAACTGCAGCACCAGGCTGCCTGCGCCTTGCAGCGCAGCGCCCAGCGCGGCGGCATCCAGCACGAAGCGGCCATTGGCGCCGGGCACGACCACGATGCGGTTCTGCCCTGTCGCTTCCACCGTGATGGCGGCCACGCCGGTGGTGGTTTCGGTGTCGGTCTGTACGCCGCTGTGGTCGATGGCGTCGGCGTCGAGCCCGGCGCGCAGCGTGTGGCCGTAGCCATCGTCGCCCACGCGGCCAAACAAAGCCACCTGGGCGCCCTGGCGCGCGCAGGCCACGGCCTGGTTGCCGCCCTTGCCGCCGGGCACCAGATGCAGGGCGTCGGCCAACACGGTCTCGCCAGGGCCCGGTGCGTGTTGCACCTGCAGCACCAGGTCCATGTTCAGGCTGCCGACGACGGCGATGCGGGGCGTGTGGGTCGGGCTCATGCCGCACCTCCGGGCGCATGGGCCGTGGAGGCGCGCACGCGCAGCTCGGGCTGCAGCATCACCTTGCGCGCGTCCTGGCGCTTGCCGTCGATGCGCTCCAGCAGCATGTCCACCGCCAGCGCGCCGATGCGCTGCTTGGGCTGCGCCACGGTGGTGAGCGGTGGGCTGGTGAAGGCCGTGAGTTCGATGTCGTCAAAGCCGACGATGGACAGTGCCTCGGGCACGCGCAGGTCGCGCTCGTGCGCGGCGCACAGCGCGCCCATGGCCATGAGGTCGTTACACACGAAGACGGCAGTGGGCGGCTCGGGCGCGCGCAGCACCGCGTGCATGGCTTCGTAGCCGCCCTGGCTGGTGAAGTTGCCGTGCCACAGCAGGCCGTCACCCGTGCCGCAGCCCGCATCGGCCAGCGCTGTGCGCCAGCCGGCAATGCGCTGCTCGCTGGGGGTAATGCCTTCGGGGCCGCCTATGCAGGCAATGCGGCAGTGGCCCAGCGACAGCAGGTGGCGCGTGGCCAGCAGGCCGCCCTGCATGTGGGCGGTTTCCACCAGGTCACAGGGCTGCTGCTCGGCGATGTCGATTTCGCGGTCCACCAGCACGGTGGGGATGGACAGGCCCGCGAGCTGCGTGGCCAGCGTGGCGTCATGCCCGGTAGAGACCACGATGAGCCCGTCGATGAGCCGCTCGGCCAGCACCTGCAGGTAAGTGCCCTGGCGGTGTGCCTCGTCGTTGGTGTTGCACAGGATGACGTTGTAGCCCGCGCCAAAGCAGCGGTCTTCCACGCTGTGCACGATCTCGGCAAAGTAGGGGTTGGAGCTGTTGGGGATCAGCATGCCCAGCGTGCGCGTGTTGTTGCTCTTGAGGCTGCGCGCAATGGCGCTGGGCACATAGCCCAGGGCGCGGATGGCGGCCTCGACCCGCTCGCGCCCCTCGGGGCTCACGCGGCGTGTGCCGTTGACCACGTGCGACACCGTGGTGACCGACACCTCGGCGTGGCGCGCAACGTCCTTGATAGTAGCCATGCAGGAAGAAGAAAAATCGGTGTGTTGAAACAGGTTCAGCGGGCGGCGCGGCGCTGGCGCAGCGTGTCCACAATGACGGCCGCCACGATCACAAAACCCGTAATGATGCGCTTGCTGGGCTCGCTGGCGCCCACCTGGGCCAGGCCCGCCTCCAGCACCGCGATGATGAGCACGCCAAACGCGGTGTTGATCACCGAGCCGCGCCCGCCCATGAGGCTGGTGCCGCCAATCACCACGGCCGCAATCACCTGCAGCTCCATGCCGGTTCCGGCGTTGGGGTCGGCCGCTTCCAGCCGGGCCGACTGCATCAGGCCCGCCAGGCCCGCCAGCAGGCCGGTCATGGCAAACACGATGACGCGGATGGGGCGCGGGTCCACACCGGCCAGGCGCATGGCTTCTTCATTGGTGCCAATGCCCACCACGCAGCGGCCAAACACGGTGCGCGACAGCACCAGTTGTGCCACCACCACCAGCACCACGGCCAGCAAGAACGCGAACGAGATGCCGCCAAAGAAGGGTGCCGACAGCCACGAGATCGCATCGCCCACGTACTGCGTGCGCGAGTCGGTCACCACATACGCGCTGCCACGCACGGCTTCGAGCATGCCCAGCGACACGATGAACGAGGGCAGCCGCCATGCGACGGAAATCATGCCGGTGATGGTGCCGCACACAAGGCCCGTGGCCAGTGCCAGCACGGCGGCGGCGGGCACCGTCCAGCCCCATTGCAGGATGGCGGCGGCCGAGGTCGCAGCGGCCAGCGCCATCACCGAGCCCACCGACAGATCGATGCCCGCAATGATGAGCACAAAGGTCATGCCCACCGCCATCACGGCCAGGGCCGAGATTTCGTTGGCGATGGTGATAAAGGTCTCGGCGCTCCAGAAATATTCGGACAACGACGAGAACAACGCCACCATGCCCGCCAAAACGGCCAGCAGGCCCAGGTAGGTGCCCAGCTGGCTGCGCCAGACCGAAGCGGAGGAAGGCGCCGCAGCGGGCGCGGCAGATGTGGTGGGGCGTTCATGCTGTGACAGGAGAAGGGGTTGAAGGGGTGGTGCTGGGGCGTCCGCCGGGCTCGGAAAACGCGGCCGCCAGCAGGGATTGCTCGGACCACTCGCCGCGCTCGAACACGGCCACCAGGCGGCCTGCGCTCATCACGCCGATGCGGTCGGCCATGGCCATCAGCTCGCGCAGGTCGGACGACACCATGAGCAGCGCGCGGCCCTCGGCGGCCATGCGGTCCAGCTCGCCATACAGCTCGGCGCGTGCGCCCACGTCCACGCCGCGCGTGGGTTCGTCGAGCAGCAGCACGCGGCCTTCGCGGTGCAGCCAGCGGGCAAACACCACCTTTTGCTGGTTGCCGCCCGAGAGTTGCCCCACGGGCTGTTCCGGGCCGTGGCAGCGCACGCGCAGGGTGCGGATGAATCCCTGCACCAGGCGGCTTTCGAGCCCGCGCTGCAGCCAGCCGCCGCGCGACACGGCCGACAGGTCGGACAGTGTGGCGTTGATGCGGATAGGCTGCGACAGCAGCAGGCCCTGGGATTTGCGGTCTTCGGTGACCAGGCCCACGCCGGCGGCGATGGCCTGCAGCGGCGATGCGAAACCCCGCTGCCAGGTGCGGGGGGCGGTGGGTGCTGTAGTGGATGGTTTTGCTATGTTTTGTGTAGCTGCTGGCGCATGATCTACTAGCGCTTGCGGCTGTTTTTGCTCTGAATTCGGGTGCAGTGTCACGCTGCCACGGTCTGCCCGGTCGGCGCCAAACAGCAGGCGGACCAGTTCGGTGCGGCCCGATCCAACCAGACCGGCAATGCCGAAGATCTCGCCCGCGCGCAGCTCCAGGCTCACGTCCTGCACGGCGGTGCCCCGGCCCAGGTTTTCAGCGCTCATCACCACGGGGCCGACGGGGCGGCGCGGGCGGTGGTCCAGGTCGCTCACCACGCGGCCCACCATGCGCTGCACCAGGTCGTCTTCGCTCATGCCCGCCATGGGGCGCACGTCTACCAGGCGGCCATCGCGCAGCACGGCCACGCGGTCGGCAATGCGGCGCAGTTCTTCGAGCCGGTGCGACACATAGATGATGGCCACGCCGCGCGCGGTGAGGTGCGCGATCTGCTCAAACAGGTAATTGGTCTCGCGCGGCGTGAGCATGGCCGTGGGCTCGTCGAGCACCAGGATGCGTGTATCGTCCTGCAGGTTGCGCGCAATCTCCACCATCTGCTGCTGGCCGATGCCCAGCTGCGAGACCGGGGTGGCGGGGTCGATGTTGTCGAGCCCGATCTTGGCCAGCTGCGCACGGGCGGCGGCGTGCAGCACATCGCGCTGCAGCCAGCCCAGCCGGTGCGGCAGGCGGCCCATCAACAAATTCTCGGCCACGGTGAGCGTGGGCACCAGGCCCAGCTCCTGCATCACCATGCGCACGCCCTGGCGCTCGGCATCGCGGCGCGACGTGGGGGCGTAGGCCTGCCCCGCCAGCTGCATGCCGCCGCGCGTGGGCTGTTCCAGCCCGCAGAGGATCTTGGACAGCGTGCTCTTGCCCGCGCCGTTTTCCCCGGTCAGCGCCAGCACCTCGCCCGCAAACAGCTCCACGTTCACGCCATCGAGCACGGTGGCGGTGTAGTCCTTGCCCACGGCCTGGATGGCGAGCAGGGGCGTGGCTTGTCGGGCGGCGGAAGGGCTGAGCATGGTGGTGTGATGGGGGCGACTGCAGAGCGGGCTTTATGTTTTGAGCGGTGAACAACGCCAGAAGAGCTTTGTTCTCCGCTCCGAGGCTTACTTGCTGTCTTTCGTCACCAGCACCACATCCGTCTTCACCGTGGCGGGCAGCTGGTTCTGCGGCGTCTTGGCGGCCAGGGCCTTCTGTGTCAGTTCGATACCAAACACGGCCTGCTTGGCGGCGTACTGGTCGGCGGTGGCCAGCACGCGGCCGTCGGCCAGCATGGGCTTGATGGCGCCGATGTTGTCGTAGCCCACCACCTGCACCTTGCCGGTCTTGCCGGCTGCCTTCACGGCGGCCACGGCGCCCAGGGCCATGCTGTCGTTGCCGGCCAGCAGGGCCACCAGGTCAGGGTGCTCGCGCATCATGCCGGCGGCCACGGTGTTGCCCTTTTCGATCTCCCAGTTGCCGGACTGCACGCCCACCACGGTGATGTTGGCGGCTTTCATGGCGTCCTGGTAGCCCAGGGTGCGCTGCTGCGCATTGAAGGTGGTGGACACGCCTTCGATGATGCCGACCTTGTCGCCGGCCTTCAGCGTCTTGGCCAGGTGGTCGCCCACCAGCTTGGCGCCTGCACGGTTGTCAGGGCCCACAAACGGCACGGTGATGTTCTTTTCCTTCAGCGCGTCGGCATCTAGCTGGTTGTCGATGTTGACCACGAGGATGCCCTTGTCGATGGCCGTCTTGACCACGGGCACCAGCGCCTTGGAGTCGGCGGGGGCCAGCACGATGGCGCTGACCTTTTGGGCCACGGCCTGCTCGATCATCTTGATCTGGGCTGCCGTGTCGGTCTCGTTCTTGATGCCATTGGCCACCAGCGTGTATTCCTTGGCATGGGCCTTCTGGTGCGCCTTGGCACCGTCTTCCATGGTGCGGAAGAACTCGTTGGCCAGCGACTTCATGATGAGCGCGATCTTCGGCTTGTCCTGCGCAAACGCAGGGCTGGCCAGCAGGCTGCCCACAACGGCGAGGGCGGCGGCGGTCTGAACGGAACGGCGGGTGAACTGCATGGGTGTTGTCTCCAGGTTGGAATGTGGACTGAGGCAACGCTGAACAAGCCTCTCGCGCCCGGCGCATCCCTGGCTCAGGACGGTCTGCAGCGTTGCAAATCCTCGCGATAACTACGGCTATCACTCTGGTTTGCGCCTTGCAGTCCATCCCGATCCAGGGCTCGCCGCATCGCGGAGGCTTATTCAGCGTCGCCCTAAGGCGACCGACAGCGTGGAGGGAAATCCCCGGCAGCGCCCCCAAAAAGGAGCGGCTACGGATGCCCGGTGCCTTGTCGCGATCGGGATGATAACGAAAGCAAACGTTTGCGCAAACGTTTGCTAATCAGTAAAAACCCGAAGATGCAGACATTGGACTACCGGCGCAGTGGGGCGATCTGCAGGGTTTACGCCCAAGAAAAAGGGCGCCGAAGCGCCCTGGGGGAGGTGATGGAGGGCAGCGTTTGTCGCTCTGCCCTTCGGAACAACGGCCTCAGGCCTTGCGCAGCTCTCGGCGCAGGATCTTGCCCACGTTGCTCTTGGGCAGCTCGTCGCGGAACTCGATGTACTTGGGGCGCTTGTAGCCGGTGAGGTTCTGGTGGCAGTAGTTGGCCACCTCGTCCTCGGTCAGGGCCGGGTCGTTCTTGATGATGAACACCTTGATGGCCTCGCCCTGCTTCTCATCGGGAACGCCAATGGCTGCGCATTCGACCACGCCGGGGCACAGGCTGATGACCTGCTCCAGCTCGTTGGGGAACACGTTGAAGCCGCTCACCAGGATCATGTCCTTCTTGCGGTCGATGATGCGGGTGTAGCCCTGCGGGTCCATGATGCCGATGTCGCCCGTGCGCATGAAGCCGTCGGGCGTGAAGGCCTTGGCGTTTTCTTCGGGCTGGTTGTAGTAGCCCACCATCACGTTGGGGCCGCGGATGCAGATCTCGCCCGACTCGCCCTGGGGCAGGCTGTTGCCTTCGTCGTCCTTGATGGCGATGTCGATGCCCGGCAAGGGCAGGCCGATGTTGCCGCTGAAGGTGGTGCTGATCACCGGGTTGTTGGTGCCGATGGCGCAGGTCTCGCTCATGCCCCAGCCTTCGATCATCGTGCTGCCAGTCACCTTCTGCCATTGCTTGGCGGTGCCCTCGCTGGCCGCCATGCCCCCGGCCTGCGACACGCACAGGTGGGAGAAGTCCAGCGTCTTGAACTGCGGGTTTTGCAGCAGCGCGTTGAACAGCGTGTTCACCGCAGGCAGCATGTGGAAGGGGCGCTTCTTGAGTTCGGCCACGAACTTCGGAATGTCGCGCGGGTTGGGGATCAGCGTGAGGCTGGAGCCCTGGCGGATGGCCAGCAGGCACAGCGTGAGCGCGAAGATGTGGTACAGCGGCAGTGCGGCAATGCTGTTGGCTTTGCTCAGGTCGCCCACTTTGGACAGCGCGGGCGTGAACCAGGCCTCGGCCTGCAGCGTGGCGGCCACGATGTTGCGGTGGGTCAGCACCGCGCCTTTCGACAGGCCTGTGGTGCCGCCGGTGTACTGCAGAAAGGCAATCGAATCCAGCGTGGCCTGGCTGGGCGCGAGCGACTTGTGCTCGCCCAGCGACAGTGCCTTCTTGAACGTGACGACCTTGCGGCCATTCGACAGCGGCAGGTCATACGCAGGCACCATCTTGGCCAGGTGGCGCACGGCGAAGGTGATCCATTTGCCAAACCAGAAGCCCAGCAGGTCGCCCATGGAGGCCATCACCACATGCTTGACGGCCGTGTGGTCAATGACCTCAGCCAGCGTGTGGGCAAAGTTCTCCAGGATCACGATGGCCGTGGCGCCAGAGTCCTTGAGCTGGTGCTCCAGCTCACGGGCGGTGTACAGCGGGTTCACGTTCACGCAGGTATAGCCTGCGCGCAGCACGGCGGCCATGGTCACGCCAAACTGGGGGATGTTGGGCAGCATGATGGCCACGCGCGCACCGGGCTCCAGGCCCAGGCTTTGCAGATAGGCACCCAAAGCGGCCGAGCGGCGATCCAGCTCGCCGTAGGTCATCCACTGGTCCATGCAGACCGAAAACGGGCTCGATGCGTGTTTGCGGAACGACTCTTCCAGCAGGTGGGCCACAGAGCGGTATTGCTCGGGCTTCACGTCGTGTGGGACGCCCGGGGGGTAGCTCTTGAGCCAGATCTTTTCCATGCGCTTGTTTCCTTGTGCTCGCCAAATGCCATTGATAGGTGGGCACAGATTGTGGAAGGCGGGCGCGTTGCGGGCTATCGGGCTTGTCCTAGTGTGCTGGCGAGCTGGGTCCCGCAGGTGACAGGATCGGCATCGAACAGTTGCTCCATCAGCGCCCGCTCCCGTTGCTCGATGGTGGCCAGAAACTGCTCCACCCCGCCGCGCTGGCGCGCAAGCTGGCCGAAGGTGTCAAACCCCGCCTCCAGAAACTTCTGCAACGCGCCCATGCCCGCGGCGTTGGCCGGGCCGCGCATCATGCGCAGCATCATCCGCAGGCCGGGGGTGCGCGTGAGGCGCGCCAGGTCATTCCCCATGGCCAGCACGCGCTGCAGCTGCTGCTGGCGCGCATGGCGCTGGCCCACAGTGCGCCAGGCGGCGGTGTAGCGGGCGGCAACGTTGGCCGCATCGGCTTCGTGCAGCAACCACGCGCGGCCCATGTCCTGGTCCAGTCCCTCGGTCTGTGCGTGCAGCACCGCCAGGGCCACGGCGGTGTTCACGACCGGTTGGGGGAACATGGTCTGCAGCGTGCCGGCGATGCGGCCAAACTGCAGATCGCGGTCGGTGTAGTCGGTGTCGCTGTACAGCTCTTCCAAAAAGAACTGTGCTGCGGGCCCGAACGCGGGCGAGCCCATCAGGTCCGCATAGGTGCCGCGAAAGCGCCGGGCCTGCAGGCTTTTGACGCTGCCCACCGCCGCCCCCAGCGCCGGGTCGCCCGTGCGGTGCAGGCGCAGGGCGGTCACGTCGGCGATGCAGTCGCGGATGGTCTGGGCGGCATCCATGGGGCGGGGTCCTTTCTGCGTTCTGCGGGGTGCGGTGTCGGGCGGTGGTCAGACCGCACAATGCGGCTGGTCAATTACAACATCTGCCCATCACCACCATGATCGCGCGCTGGCAACGAACCCTGCTTCTGTTCATCCTGCTGACCATGGCCGCCTGGCTGGTGTGGCAGTGGCCCCATTCACCCTGGCGTGCCGTGCTGGGGGCCTTGGTACCGCTGTGTCTGTACCTGGTGGTGATGGCGCTGGAGTTTGTGCTGATGCACATCACCAACCGCACCGACGCTGCGCCACGTGCCCGCCTGTCGCAGGTGGTGGGTGCCTGGTGGGCCGAGGGGTGGGTGGCGCTGATGGTGTTTTGCTGGCGCCAGCCGTTTCGCCACCAGTCATTGCCCGATTGGCTGCCTGTGCAGCCGACCGGAAAGCGGGGCGTGGTGCTGGTGCATGGATTCATGTGCAACCGGGGGCTCTGGCTGCCGTGGTTTGCGCCTTTGCAGGCGCGGGGGCATGCCTATGTGGCGGTGAATCTGGAGCCGGTGATGGGCTCGATTGACGAGTACGCGGACATCATTGAAGACGCTGTGCGCCAAGTGACGGCGGCCACGGGCCAGGCGCCGGTGCTGTTGTGCCATAGCATGGGTGGCTTGGCGGTGCGGGCGTGGCTGCGGGCGCACCAGGCGGATGGGCGGGTGCACCGGGTGTTGACGCTGGGCACGCCGCATGGGGGCACATGGCTGGGGCGTTTCAGCCGGGCGGTGAATGGGCGGCAGATGAGCTTGGCGGGGGACTGGGTGGTGGCCTTGCAGCGGGCGGAGCCTGCGGGGCGGGCAGCGTTGTTTACCTGCTGGTATTCGAACTGCGACAACATCGTGTTTCCGGCGACCACAGCGGCGTTGGCGGGGGCAGAACACAGGTTGGTGGAAGGGGTTGCGCATGTGCAGATGGCGTTTGACCCCGGGGTGATGAAGGCTTGTCTGGAGGAGGTTGGGCGGGGGTAATGTTTTGGTTTTTGGGCTGGATGCGCTAGTGGGATATGGGTGGGTAGCTATTGATTTTGCAGTGTTGGTTCTTGTGCGCTGATTGGGTGGCGTGCCTTTGTTGAGGGCGGGAGCCGGGAGTCGCCCGGCGTGCGAGTAACTTTCTTTTGCTTCGCCAAAAGAAAGTCACCAAAGAAAAGGCGACCCCCAGTCTGCGACCCCTTCGCTGTGCGAAGGGGCAAACCTGCGGCGGGGCGGTTGTGGGGTGCGCCGTGGAACTCACTGCGCTGCGGTGCAGCTTCGTTCAGACATCCACGGCGAGTCAGAGCACGAGGCATGTGCGCTTCGACGCCCATGCTCACCCCACAACCGCCCCGCCGCAGGCGCAGCCAGCAGGGGTGGGACAGCCGAACATCCCAACGGCCCCACGGGCCATTGCTTCGCTCGGCCCAGGCTGCGCAGCGCGTGGCGCGTGGCGCTTGCGCCCGCGATTCGGGGCCGAGCGCAGCGATGGCCCGTGTGGATGTTCTGCTCCCCGAGCCCCTCTGGATGCGCCGAGGAGCGCAGGGTTTGGCGGATCAGGGCTCGCGTGTGTCTGAGCGACGCGCAGCGGCGCGAGTTGAGCGAGACCCCGCCAAACCCGAGCACCGCAGGTTGCCCCGTAGCGAAGCGCAGGGGACGCAGACAGTGGGGTCGCCCTTTTTTTGGTTCCTTTCTTTCGGCGACGCGAAAGAAAGGGACTCGCATGCCGGGCGACTCCCGGCCTCCGCCCTCAAACCAGGCACAGAGACCGATTCATCCACAAGCTCCAATAACCTCAGTCAGGTATTGCTGAATGCAGAAGAATTGCTATTAAATATGTAGCTGTCAAGGAATGATTCACTAGCGCTAGCAGCCAATACCACCAGAAATCAAGCCGCCACAGCCTCCCGCTCATCCGCTGCAAACTCTGGCAACCCCCGCAGCCGCTCATAAATCGGCGCAAAGTCCGCCGCCGTCATCTCAAACAGCTGCTCAAAACTGTCGATCACAAAATACGTCTGCTGGTACGTATCGATCTTGTAGCGCGTGCGCATGGTGCGCTCCAGTTGCAGCGGAATGCGCTGCGGCTCTGGGCTCTGCACCGAGTACGCCAGTTCGCCCGACGAACTCAGAATGCCAGCGCCGTAGGCCCGCAACTGCCCCGCCTCACGGATCAGCCCGAACTCGATCGTGTACCAGTACAAGCGGCTCAGCATCTCGCACGACCCCAGCCCCTGCGCCTTCAGCCCGCCCTGGCCGTAGCGCTGCACATAGTCGGCAAACACCGGGTTGAACAGCAGCGGCACATGCCCGAACAGGTCATGAAAGATGTCGGGCTCGACGATGTATTCGAACTCTTCGGGCTTGCGGATCCAGTCCGTCACCGGGAATTTGCGGTTGGCCAGCAGGGTGAAGAAGGGCACCTCCGGGATCAGCCCGGGCACGCCCACCAGCTCCCAGCCGGTCGCTTTGTAGAGGCGCTCGTTCACCTCTTCAAAGCGCGGGATGCGGTCGCTCGCGCCCAGAGAGGGCAGGGCGTCGATGAACGCCTGGCTGGCCAGGCCCGGCAGCAGGGCGCGCTGGCGCTCGTACAGACGGCGGTAGGTGTCGTGGTCGGCGGCGGTGTAGGCCGCGTAGTCCTGCGGGCAGGTGTAGTCCGCGTTGGCACGCGAGTAGTCGCCACGCGGTGGGCGGGTGGATTGGCCATAGACGACAGGGGCTTGTCCCATTTTTTTCTCCTTTGCCGCCATGGTCGGCGCACCGCGACGGGGGTGCGCACCAGCCCACGCGGCTGCTAATCGATCTTGATCTTTGCGGCCCGGATCAAGAACTCGTACTTGCTGTTTTCCGAGCGCACAAGCTGCGCAAATCCGTCGAGCGTCAGCTCTTCGGGCGTGATACCCATCTTCTTGAACTTCTCCTTGCCCGCAGGCGAGTGCATCGCGGCGCTGAACGCGTTGGCATAGCGGCGTGCATCCGCATCGGGCAGCGAGGCCGGCGCGAACAGGCCGAACCAGGTGGACACGTTGAAGCCCTGCACGCTGTCGTTGATGCTGGGCACTTTCGGTAGCGCCTCGTTGCGGCTGAGGGTGGTCACACCCAGCGCCAGCAGCTTGCCCGACTGGATCTGCGGCAGCGCCGAGGCCAGGTTGTCAAACACCATCAGCACCTGGCCGGATTCCAGCGCGGCGAGCGCGGGCTTGGAGCCCTGGAACGGCGTGTGGCCCATCCGGGTGTTGGTGAGCGACTTGAACATCTCGGCCGAGATGTGGCCGATGCTGCCGTTGCCGCCCGAGCCGTACTTGGCCTGGTCCGGGTTCTTCTTGAGGTACTGCACCAGGTCGGGCGTGGTCTTGATGCCCAGCTTGGCCGCCTGCTCCGCGTTCACCACCAGCACATTGGGCGTGCGCGCCACGAGGACGAGGGGTTTGAAGTCCTTGAGTGCGTTGTAGGGGAAGTTCTTGTACAGCCAGGGGTTCACCGCGTGCGTGGCCACGGCGCCCATCAGCACCTGGTTGCTGGTCTTCCCGGCCTTGGCGACCTGGTCGGCGCCGGTATTGCCACCTGCCCCCGGTTTGTTCTCCACGGTAATGGAGCCCAACTGGGCTGCAGCACCATCGGCCACGATGCGGGCCGAGGTGTCCAGCGGACCACCAGCGGGGTAGGGCACCACGATGGTGAGCGGGGCAGACGGGTTCTGCGCCAGCGCGGCAGTGGCCGCGCCGGCCAGAAGGGTGCTGAACAGGGTGCTACGGAGCGACATCGGGATCCTTTTGAGTTCCGGGGAGCGCGCAGTATAGGCACCTGTGCAGGGTTAACCCTGGATGTCCGATGTCTTACGTGTTCAGCACACCACGGCGGATCTGGTCGCGTTCCAGCGACTCGAACAGCGCCTTGAAGTTGCCTTCGCCAAACCCGTCGCGGTAGTCGCCCTCGCGCTGGATGAATTCGAAGAACACCGGGCCCAGCATGGGCGTGGAGAAGATCTGCAGCAGCAGGCGGGGCGTGCCGTCGGCCGTGGTGCCGTCCAGCAAGATGCCGCGCGACTGCAGCTCGGGCACCGGCTGGCCGTGGCCGGGCAGGCGGGTGTCCAGCATTTCGTAATAGACCTCGTTGGGCGCGGTGGCCAGCTGCACGCCGGCCATGCCCAGCTTGTCCACCACGTCCAGCAGGTTGTCGCAGATCAGCGCGATGTGCTGAATGCCCTCGCCGTTGAACTGCATCAGGAATTCTTCGATCTGGCCGCCGCCCTGCTTGGACTCTTCGTTCAGCGGGATGCGGATCTTGCCGTCGGGCGCGGTCATGGCCTTGGACGTGAGGCCCGTGTATTCGCCCTGGATGTCGAAGTAGCGGATCTCGCGGAAGTTGAACAGCTTCTCGTAGAAGTTGGCCCAGAAGCCCATGCGGCCGCGGTACACGTTGTGCGTGAGGTGGTCGATGAGGTTCAGGCCGTGGCCCACGGGGCGGCGGTCCACGCCTTCGATGAATTCGAAGTCGATGTCGTAGATGGACTTGCCGTCTTCAAAGCGATCAATCAAATACAGCGGTGCGCCGCCAATGCCCTTGATGGCGGGCAGGCGCAGCTCCATGGGGCCGGTGGGGATCTCGATGGGCTGGGCGCCCAACTCCAGCGCGCGGTTGTAAGCCTTGTGCGCATCCTTCACACGGAAGGCCAGGCCACAGGCGGAGGGGCCATGCTCGGCACCAAAGTAGGCGGCCTGGCTGTGGGGCTCGCGGTTCAGGATGAAGTTGATGCCGTTCTGGCGGTACAGCACCACATCCTTGGACCGGTGCTTGGCGACCAGGGTGAAACCGAGCTTTTCAAACACCGCCTCCAGCACGCCGGGCTGGGGCGAGGTGAATTCGACGAACTCGAAGCCCATCAGGCCCATGGGGTTGTCCCAGGCAGCGAGCTGGGCGGTGGTTTCTTGCGGCAAGGCGGCATTCATGGGGTGTCTCCGGCATTCGTTGATGAATGTCATGGACTGTAGGCGCGGCCTGCCTCATGTTTCTGGCGAAATCAAGAGGCTTTGGCCTTTGATTTGCAGGAATCTTGTGAATGGTCAAAATTTTGCGCAGTCTGACGGCGCGTTGGGCGAGGTTGGCCGCCGCAGCGCTGCGCGGTCGGCAGAAGGTCCCTATGAGCCCGAGGTGCCCGCGTTGAGCTGGCGCAGCGCCAGGGCGGCGTCAATGCGTTGTTGCTCTTCGGGCGAGAACAGCTGCTGGCGCAGTTGCTGCAGGCCGGGGCCCTCGCCCTGCTGGGTGCGGGCTTGGCTGTACTGGTCGAGGCGCTGGTTCCAGTGCTGTTCGTCCCTGTCCAGCTGCGCCATGGCCTGGGCGGCTGCCGGGCCGTACTGCGCGCTGCGGGTGGCGTAGCGGCTGCGCTCGTCGGTGTTGCTGGCGTTAAAGGCGGCCGTCTGCGCGGCGGCGGTCATGTGTTCGGTGGCGGCGCTGCGTTCGGCGCGGCGCTCGGCGGAGAGTTCGTTGTCGGCCGCCTGCCGCGCCTGGGCGCGCTGCTCGGGGCTGAGCTGGGTGTTGCGCTCAATCTCCAGGCGCGCCAGGGTGTAGCGGTCCAGGTCTGCCTCGCGCGCAAACAGGGCGTCGTATTCGGCGTCGTCAAAAAACTGCAGGCGTACCTTGTGGCGCGCTTCCAGGGCATCGCGCAGGGCGCGTGGGTCGGTCAAATCCTGTGGCGCGCGCAGGCTGCCCAGGGCCACGCGATAGTCCACATAGCGCTCGGCCAGGGCCAGCGCCCGCGTGGCCAGGGAGGCGGGGAAATGTTGATTCACCAAGGCGGCCAGGCGCTGCTTGAGCGTGGCCGGGTCGCTGGCGTCGCCCGCTTCCATCAGCAGCGCTTCCAGCGTGTCGCGCAGGCCGTGCACCAGCAGCGGGTCGGCCGGGCCGTCGGCGGTAGTGGCGCGGCGGCGTGCAAAAAAACTGTGGTCCACGCCCTGTGCTGGCGACGGTTGTACCTGGGCACCGGCGGAGGCGGCGACCGCCCCCACGGGTGGTTGATGCGTATCCCCCGCGCCCAACCCGGCAGGGCCTCCCTGCCACCAGACCACGGCGGCCGTGGTGAGAGCCAGGACTGTGGCGGCAACCGCCAAGGTGCGCGAGAGTTGGGCCATGGTTTACAGGCCTTGTTGCTTCAGGCGGTTGGCGTGCTGGCGGTAGAGCGTCACCGGGTCGGTGGAGAACCAGTCGCGCAGGCCCAGCAGCTGGTTCACCTCGTCGAGGTGGTTCTGGCGGTAGTCGCCCAGGTGTTTGCCCAGGCGCGACGAGCAGGCTGACACCAGGCCGTCGTTGGCTTCGCCAAAGGTCAGGCTCAGCGTGGCCAGCAGCGCGTCGCTGGCGTCGAGCACGTTGGTCAGGGGCAGGGTGCCGGTCCAGGAGTAGTAGCGAACGCCGTTCACCAGCTCGGCCCCGCTGCCGCAGCCGGAGGTGGGAACGCCTGGGGGGAAGCGGCCGTTGAACTTGGCCGAGCCCGCGGTGGTCAGCGAGTCCAGCGCCGCCGTAGGCATCTGGGGCAGGCCGGTGCCGCCGGAGGTCAGGTTGATCAGGCCCACCAGCGCCTTGGCGGCGGCGCTGGCCACGGCTTCGGACACCGAGCCCGCGGGCGCTACGCCGCGCAGGATGTCGGCTACGCGCGAACCCCGGTTCACGCCGCCGATCGAGGTGACCGATGCCACCAGCTGCGGCGCCACGCCCGCCACATAGCGGGTGGTGGGGCCGCCGTGCGAATGGCCTACCAGGTTCACCTTGGGGGCACCGGTCAGCGCCAGGATGGTCTTGACCTGTGCCAGCAATTGCTCGCCGCGCACCTCGGTGCTGTTGGCGGCCGAGACCTGGGCGACGTAGACCTTGGCGCCGCCCTGGCGCAGTGCGTCGGGGATGCCGTAGAAGTAGTCGATCCCAAGGGCCGAGTCAAAGCCGAACAGGCCATGCACCAGCACGATGGGGTAGCGCGTCTGGGTGTAGCCCGTCTGCGCCTGCGCGCCCACGCCCAGCAGCAGCAACCCCGCCGTTGCTGCCAGCACCAGTCGCCGCAAAAAGCAGCTGAAAAATCCGGTCATGTGTTTGTCTCCGTTGGTATGGTTTCTTATGCTCGCAAAAACGAACGACCGTTCTTTTTTGCGAGATCAATTTTTGTATTCGGGCCATAGAGTCACTATCGGGACATACCCGTGTGTGCGCCGCACCATGCAGAAATCACGCAGTTGTTCGTAAAATCCTGCGCCATGAAAGCCTTTGACGCACTCGACAAGCTGGACCGCGCCATCCTGCGCCGCCTGCAGGACAACGGCCGCGAGACGTACGACGTCATCGGAGAACAGGTGGGCCTGTCGCCCAGCGCGGTGCTGCGCCGCGTCAAGCGGCTGGAAGACAGCGGCGTGATCCACCGCTACGTGGCCCTGGTGCAGCCCGAAGCGGTGGGGCTGGGGCTCACGGCGTACCTGAACGTGCGGCTGGAAAAACACACGGAAAGCCACAAGCGCAACCCCATGGACCTGTTCCGCGCCAGCGTGCAGACCTGGCCCGAGGTGGTGGAGTGCGCATCGCTCACCGGCGAAATGGACTACCTGCTGCGCGTGGTGGTGGCCGACATGGCGCACTACAGCCGCTTCATCATGGACACGCTGCTCAAGCATCCCAGCGTGCAGGACTGCAAGACCAGTTTTGTGCTCGACCGCGTGAAGGCGACGACGGCTGTGCCGGTGTAGTCCAGCGCGGGCCTTCGCCCTTGGCTGGGATGGGGCACGTCACAGGCGTGACTCCCTGTGGCGTCTGGCGGTGCGGCGGAGGTTGCTGTTAGGCGGTCCGCGCTTTACGCTCTGGCCCGTGCGGAGAAGGCTTGGCGCAGACGGGGGTGCAGCCACCCCAGCCGTCGCGTCTGCGACCCATGCTGAGGAGATCCGGGGCATGAATACTCTCAAATTGATAGCTATTGAGGCATGATCTTCCAGCGCTTGGAGCCGATTTTTCCGCATTTTGAGTAGGATCACTATTTTGTTGCGGCGCAGCAATTTGGACTGGAAAAGATGAGGGAAAACCCTTATATTTGGCGACATGTTCGCAACCAAAGACTGGCTCAAGGCATCCTGGTACGCAGGCCGGGACCTGCTGCGCCCGGTAACCAGCGGCTCTTCTGCCTCTGACATTCACATCCACCAGCAGGAGACGCCCGTGATGGTTCCTATCCGCTCCCTGGGCCCCTCCTACCGGGAGCGGATCACCCAGCACCTGCTGCAGCTGGAGCCTGCAGACCGCTACCTGCGCTTTGGCTATGCCGCCAACGACGAACAGATCCGCCGCTACGCCGAGCAGCTCAACTTCGAGCGCGATGAAATCTTTGGCATCTACAACCGCCGCCTTGAGCTCATCGCCATGGCCCACCTGGCGTTTTCGGAAAACCCCGAACACAAGCCGTGTGCTGAATTCGGTGTGTCCGTGCTCAAGCAAGCACGGGGTCGAGGCTTTGGCGCGCGCCTGTTCGAGCGTGCCGTGATGCATGCGCGCAATGAGGGCGTGAACATGGTGTTCATCCATGCGTTGTCTGAAAACACCGCCATGCTCAAGATCGCGCGCAACGCCGGTGCCACCGTGCGCCGCGACGGGTCCGAGTCCGAGGCTTATCTGCAGATACCACCCGCCAGCCTCGACACGCGCATGACCGAGATGGTCGAGCAGCAGTTCGCCGAGGTGGACTACCAGCTCAAAAAGCAGGCCAAGCAGTTCTGGGACTTTCTGGCCAATGTGCAGGAAGTGCGCAGCGGCGTGCAACACGCGCGCCACCAGTCGGCCGAGTGATCCGTTGCGGTCGCACCCGCGGCAGTGACGCCGGTGGTGGCCGGTTGTCACGGCAATCCGCTATCCTAGGGGCCTGATTCACTACCGCACGTCCTGCACTCCAGACAGTGTCTGACCCGCACCCCGCGCACCCCGGGCGACCGCCCGAGAGGGAAGACAAGCGCACCTTCCTGCAGAAAGTGGCCGAGTTCATCCATCCTGGGCCGGACTCCACGGAAGAACTCATCGAAACCCTGGCCGAGGCCGAGGACAACGAGGTCATCGGCGCCGAATCGCGCGTGATGCTGGAGCGCGTGATCCGCATGGCCGACATGACGGCGGGCGATGTGATGGTGGCAGCACCGCGCATGGACCTCGTCAACATTGACGCGCCTTTCGATGAGCTGCTGCACCTGGTGATCAGCACCGCGCATTCACGGTTTCCGGTCTACCAGGGCGAGCGCGAGAACATCATCGGCATCCTGATGGCCAAGGACCTGCTCAAGCTGCAGCGGGCGCCCGAGCTGAACATCCGTGCGTTGCTGCGCCCGGCAGCGTTTGTGCCCGAAAGCAAAGGCCTGAACGACCTGCTGCGCGAGTTCCGTGGCAACCGCAACCACCTGGCCATCGTGATCGACGAGTTTGGCCGCGTGGCCGGGCTCATCACCATCGAAGACGTGCTGGAGCAGATCGTCGGTGAGATTGAGGATGAGTTCGACATCCCCGAAGACGATGGCGACATCTTTGGCTTGGCCGACCGGACCTACCGTGTGAGTGGTGACACCCCCATCGAGCGTGTGGCCGAGGCCTTTGAGGTGGCCATCGTGGGTAGCGACCCCAACGAGCATTTCGACACCATCGGCGGCCTGATTGCCCACGAAATGGGCCATGTGCCCAAGCGCGGTGAGCATCTGCAGCTCAGCGGCCTGCATTTTGTGGTGCTGCACACCAAGGGCGGGGCGGTGCGCTGGTTCAAGGTGTCCAGGGTCGAAGACACGCCCTCCGACGGCTGATGTCGCGGCGCTCTCGGATGGCGGGCGGGCCGCTGCTGCCGCAACTGCTGCTGGCACTGGCGGCGGGCCTGGCCCAGGCGGCCTCGCTGGCCTGGCCGGGCAGCGGCCAACCCTTGTGGTGGCTGCAGCTGGCTTCGATGGCTGCGCTCGCCTGGATGGTGCGGCCTTTCGCTGTGGAGCACCCGCGCGTCGCTGCGCCCTGGCGGCGCGGTGCGCTCGTGGGTGGTTTGTTTGCCACCGCCTGGCTGGCAGGCACTTTCTGGTGGCTGTTCATTTCCATGCATTCTTATGGTGGCCTGCCCGCGCCTTTGGCCGTGGCAGCGGTGCTGGGGCTCGCTGCCTTTCTTGCCAGCTACTATTCGGCGGCTTTGGCCTTGTTTTGCCGGTATGCGCCGATGAATCGTGCCGGGAGTGCTCTTCTTTTCGGAGCGCTGTGGCTGCTGGCCGAACTGGCACGGGGCGTCTGGTGGACGGGGTTCCCGTGGGGTGCTGGCGGCTACGCGCATGTGGATGGGCCGCTCGCCGTGCTGGCCCGCCACATGGGGGTGTATGGCATCAGCGCGGTGGCTGCGGCGTTGGCGATGGGCGTGGTGCAGGTGCGTGCCACCGATCTGCGCAAGGTGCGCTGGTGGGCGCTGGTGCTGGCGGCGGGCGGCCTGCTGGCCTGGGCCACGGTGGACCGACTGTGCGCGGTCAATCTGTGCCACACCCCGGCACGGCGCGCAGCGCCCGCCCTGAGCCTGGAGCTGCTGCAGGGCAATATCCCGCAGGACGAAAAGTTCCAATCCGGCAGCGGCGTGCCCGTGGCCCTGCAGTGGTATGCCGAGGTCCTGCGCAACTCCCAGGCTGACCTGGTGGTGGCGCCCGAGACCGCCATTCCGCTGCTGCCCCAGCAGCTCATCCCAGGGTATCTGGAGGGCATCCAGCAACGCTATGCGCAAGGCACCCAGGCCGCCATGGTGGGCATTCCGCTGGGCGATGAAGCGCAGGGCTACACCAACTCCGTACTGGGCATGAGTGCTGCCACACAAGCCGAGCCCTACCGCTACGACAAGCACCACCTCGTGCCGTTTGGAGAGTTCATTCCGCCGTTTTTCAAGTGGTTCACGGCCATGATGAACATCCCTCTGGGCGATTTCAACCGGGGGACCGTGGGCCAGGCGTCGTTTGCCGTGGCGGGGCAGCGCATCGCGCCGAACATCTGCTACGAAGACTTGTTCGGCGAGGAGCTGGGGGCGCGATTCATCGACCCCGCCCAGGCCCCCACGGTGTTTGTCAACTTCAGCAACATCGGCTGGTTTGGCGACACCCTGGCCATCGACCAGCATCTGCACATCAGCCGCATGCGTGCGCTCGAATTCGAGCGCCCGATGGTGCGCGCCACCAACACGGGAGCCACCGTCATCATCGACCACCGGGGCGTGGTTACGCACCAGCTGGCCCGCTACACGCGCGGCGTGCTCAAGGGCGAGGTGCAGGGCCGGGGGCTGGACGCACAAAGTGGCTGGGCCATCACGCCTTACGCGTGGTGGGTGTCCCGCTGGGGGCTGTGGCCGCTGTGGGCGCTGGGGGCTCTGGCGCTGGTGGGGGCCATGGTCGCCAGGGGGAGCCGCAGGCCGCGTGGCAATTGATCCAGGTCAGGCATTGCGCCCGGCGGCGCAGGGGCCTGCGCACCCCCGTGTTTAGAGGCGGCTCCCTATGCCTTGATAATAGAGGCCCGCAACCGGGGGCTGGTGTTGCGTAAAACGATGATTTGAGGCGGGCCATCCGCCGTTCTGGAGCACGACTGAAAATGGCAGATTCCTTTTCCTACGAACAACTGATCGCCTCGGGCGAGGGCCGGCTGTTCGGCGCTGACAGCGGGCGTCTGCCGCTGCCACCCATGCTGATGTTTGACCGCATCACGCACATCGACAGCGATGGTGGCGCGCACGGGCTGGGAAAGATCCGCGCCGAGCTCGATGTCAAGCCCGACCTGTGGTTCTTTGCCTGCCACTTCCAGGGCGACCCGGTCATGCCGGGCTGCCTGGGGCTCGACGCCATGTGGCAGCTCATCGGTTTTTACTTGACCTGGCTGCAACTGCCGGGCAGGGGTCGTGCGCTGGGTGCGGGCGAGGTCAAGTTCACCGGCGAGGTCGGCCCTGATGTGAAACTGGTCACCTACGAAATCGATATCAAGCGCGTCATCAAGCGCAAGCTGGTCATGGCCATTGGCGATGCCCGTCTGCTGGCCGACGGTAAGGAAATCTATGTGGCCAACGACCTTCGCGTGGGTCTGTTCAAGCGCGAGGAAGACGGTAAGGACGCAGCATGACCACCAAGAAGCGCGTAGTCATCACCGGCGCGGGCATCGTCTCGTGCATTGGCAACGACCTGGCCTCCGTGGAAGCTTCGCTGCGTGCGGGCACCAGCGGCATCAAGGCCGTGGAGAAGTTCAAGGAACTGGGTCTGCGCAGCCAGGTGGGCGGCGCCCCGGAGATCGATATCGAAGCGCGCATTGACCGCAAGCAGCTGCGCTTCATGGGCGATGCGGCGGCCTATGCGCAGATCGCGCTGGAAGACGCTATCCAGCAAGCAGGCCTCACGCCCGAGCAGGTCAGCCACCCGCGCACCGGCCTCATCATGGGTTCGGGCGGTGGCTCGCCCGCCAACCAGATCGAAGCGGCCGACACGCTGCGCGAAAAAGGCATCCGCCGCGTGGGGCCCTATCAGGTCACGCGCTGCATGAGCTCCACGGTTTCTGCGTGCCTGGCCACCAACTTCAAGGTCAAGGGCATCAACTACTCCATCACATCGGCCTGTTCCACGTCCGCCCACTGCATCGGCGCGGCCGCGCAGCAGATCGCCTGGGGTGTGCAGGATGTGATGTTTGCGGGCGGTGGCGAAGAGCTGAGCTGGGGCATGTCGCTGCTGTTTGATGGCATGGGCGCCATGTCCAGCAAGTACAACGAAACGCCCGAGAAGGCCTCACGCGCCTACGACGCGAACCGCGACGGCTTCGTGATCGCTGGCGGCGGCGGTGCCGTGGTGCTGGAGAGCCTGGAGCACGCCCAGGCCCGTGGCGCGACCATCCTGGCCGAAGTGGTGGGCTTTGGCGCCACCAGCGACGGTGAAGACATGGTGGCCCCGTCGGGCGACGGTGCCATTGCCTGCATGCAGCAAGCCATGGAAGGTCTGGACGCCCCCATCGACTACATCAACACCCACGGCACCTCCACCCCCGTGGGCGACATGCAGGAAGTGCGCGCCATGCGTGCCCTGTTTGGCGACAAGGTGCCACCGTTCTCGTCCACCAAGTCGCTCACCGGCCACTCGCTGGGCGCCACGGGCGTGCAGGAGGCCATCTACTGCATGATCATGCTGAACAAGGGCTTCATCGCTGGCTCTGCCAATGTCGAGACACCTGACCCGGCCCTGGGCGACATGCCTCTGGTCACGCAAACGCGTGATGCGCAGCTGAACACGGTGTTGTCCAACAGCTTCGGCTTTGGTGGCACCAACGCCAGCCTGGTGCTGCGCCGCTGGAACCACTGACCGCGGACTCCCCACCGCAACGGCCTGCCTGTCTCTGGACATGCAGGCCGTTTTTCATGGGCTCTATCGGCCCGTCAGCGCCTGACGGGCCTTGGGGTTGGGCTGCAGGGCCTCGTGCAGCAAGGCTGGCAACATGCCCAGCATGCGGGTGGCCTGCAGACCGGGCGGAAAGGCGCGCGCGTGATAGCTGTACAGCGACATGGGGGCCAGCTCGTGCAGCTCCTGCGCCACCATCTGTGCAGGGTCCAGCCCCTTGGCGGTGAGAAAGTCCACCACCGTCCAGCCCATGCCCCGGCGCACCAGCTCCAAAGCGAGGCGTGATGTCTGCACCTGGATGCCGGGCCCGGCGGGGGAACCGAGGCGGTGTGCGATTTCGTCAATCGCCTGGCGCATGGGGTCGTCGCCCACCAGGCGGATCACGGGCACCTGCGCCAGCCGCGCACCGGGGCTGGCGGCACGGGGAGCACGCGCCCACACGCTGGTCGCGACCGCCAGGTACAAGCGACCACTGACCAGCAGGTCGCTCGCGATTTGTGGGTGGGGGTGCTTGTAGAAACCCAGGCAAAAGTCCACGCTGCGCGTGAGCAGGGCCTGCGTCATCTGGTCCTGGTGGATGGTGCGCACCTCCACACCCACCTGCGGATGCTGCTCGGCATGGTGCTGCAGCAGGCGCGGCAGAAATTCGTGCGTGATGGACGGTATGGCGCCCAGCCGCACATCGCCCGAATCACTGGTGGCCAGGTTGCGCGCGGTGCGCTTGAGCGCATCCAGCTGCCGGTAGATGCCGGTGGACTCGGTGGCCAGCACCTGGGCCTCGGGCGTCGGGGTCAGGCCTGCGGGCGAGCGGTTGAACAGCCGGTAGCCCAGCTGCAGCTCGGTGTGCGCCACGGCCTTGCTGATTGCTGAGGGGGTGATGCACAGCAACCGCGCCGCAGCGCTCATGTTGCCGGTTTGCAGCACGGCCTGAAAAACTTCCAGTTGTCTCAAATTCATGGCGGAGTTGTCTTGTGGCGGTGGCCGAGGGGCTCTTCATGGCCTTCGAACGGCAGCTCAGGGGTGTGAGCTGAATTCATAAGGGTGGGTCAATTATTCCGCATGACTGTGTTCTGGTTTCTCATAGGATGCGGCACCGCTTCACCGGCGGTTTTGAATAAAGCGGCGCAACGCGTGCTGCCACCCAAAAAAATCAGGAGACCTCTTCATGCGCATTTCTTCCTCCCCCACCGCCAGCCGCTGGCTCGCGGGTTTGCTGTTGTCTGCTGCCTCCGCCGTTGCCATGGCCCAGGCTGCCAAGCCCAATGTGGTGGTGCTGGCCACGGGCGGCACCATTGCCGGTGCGGGCGCCTCGGCCGCCAACAGCGCAACCTATGCCGCCGCCAAGGTGCCGGTGGACAAGCTCCTGGCAGGCCTGCCTGAGCTGGCCAATGTGGCCAAGGTGTCGGGTGAGCAGGTGTTCCAGATCGCCTCCGAGAGCTTCACCAACGAGCACCTGCTGCGCCTCGGCCAGCGCGTGTCGGCCCTGGCCAAGCAGGCCGATGTGGACGGCATCGTGATCACCCACGGCACGGACACCCTGGAAGAAACCGCGTACTTCCTGAGCCTCACCGTGCGCACCAACAAGCCCATCGTCGTGGTCGGCTCCATGCGTCCCGGCACGGCCCTGTCGGCCGACGGCGCGCTGAACCTGTACGACGCCGTGACCGTGGCCGCCAGCAAGGACGCCGCCGGCAAGGGCGTGCTGGTCACGATGAACGACGAGATCCAGAGCGGTCGCGACGTGAGCAAGACCATCAACATCAAGACCGAGGCCTTCAAGAGCCAGTGGGGCCCGCTGGGCATGGTGGTGGAAGGCAAGAACTACTGGTTCCGCGCCCCGGTCAAGCGCCACACGACCAACTCCGAGTTCAACATCGACGACATCAAGGCGCTGCCCGCCGTGGACATCGTGTACGGCTACGGCAACATGAACACCACGGGCATCGAGGCCTACGGCAAGGCCGGCGTCAAGGCGCTGATCCATGCTGGCACCGGCAACGGCTCGGTGGCCGCACAGGCGGTCGATTCGCTCAAGGCCTTGCGTGGCCAGGGCGTGCAGATCATCCGTTCAGCCCGCGTGCCCGATGGTTTTGTGCTGCGCAATGCCGAGCAGCCCGACGACAAGTACGACTGGGTGGTGGCCCATGACCTGCGCCCCCAAAAGGCTCGCATCCTGGCCATGGTGGCCCTCACCAAGACCAATGACAGCAAGGAATTGCAGCGCATTTTCTGGGAGTATTGATCCCTGTTTTCGAGGTTTGAACGCCATGCTTTGACGCGATGCATGCGTTGACGGCCACACCCGTGTGGCTACCGGTACGCACCGGCTTATAGCTCGCGTGACTGGTTGGGAAGGCTGGGGCTCCAAAAGGGCTCCGGCCTTTTTTCATGGGCGCGGGCCGGTGTTGCTGGCGCTGCCGCAGCACGCGCGGCTGCGCGCCGTAAAATCACCGGTTTGCGCGCGCGATGCCCGTCCTTGTTGCCCATGGGGCGGCGGGCGCTGGGTTTGGCTCGCGCACCGCGTTTTCTTCTTTTCCCCTTACTTGCCAGGCCCTGGCTTGCCAGTGCCTAAGCCACAGACGCCATGTTGACATTCCAGCAAATCATTTTGAAGCTGCAGTCCTACTGGGACGCGCAGGGTTGCGCCCTTCTGCAACCCTATGACATGGAAGTGGGCGCCGGCACCTCGCACACTGCCACCTTCCTGCGCGCCATCGGCCCCGAGCCCTGGAAGGCCGCCTACGTGCAGCCCAGCCGCCGCCCCAAGGACGGCCGCTACGGCGAGAACCCCAACCGCCTGCAGCACTACTACCAGTACCAGGTGGTGCTCAAGCCCGCACCGGCCAACATCCTGGAGCTGTACCTGGGCTCGCTCGAAGCCCTGGGCTTCGACCTGAAAAAGAACGACATCCGCTTTGTCGAAGACGACTGGGAGAACCCCACGCTCGGCGCCTGGGGCCTGGGCTGGGAGGTGTGGCTCAACGGCATGGAAGTCACGCAGTTCACCTATTTCCAGCAGGTCGGCGGCATTGACTGCAAGCCTGCCACGGGCGAGATCACCTACGGCCTGGAGCGCCTGGCCATGTACCTGCAGGGCGTGGACAACGTCTACAACCTGAAGTGGACCGACACCCTGAGCTACGGTGACGTGTACAAGCAAAACGAGGTGGAGCAGTCCACCTACAACTTCGAGCACAGTGACGCGGACTTCCTGTTCACGGCCTTCAACGCGCACGAAAAGCAGGCCAAGTACCTGATGGAGCAGCAGCTGGCGTTGCCTGCGTATGAGCAGGTGCTCAAGGCCGCACACAGCTTCAACCTGCTGGATGCGCGCGGCGCGATCAGCGTGACTGAGCGCGCTGCTTATATCGGCCGCATCCGCAACCTGGCCCGCGCCGTGGCGCAGAGCTACTACGAAAGCCGCGAGCGCCTGGGCTTCCCCATGGCGCCGCGCGAGTGGGTGGAACAGATGGTCAAAAAGGCAGCGTGAACGAGCGAAAGAACAAGAACATGACAACCCAAAACCTCCTCGTTGAACTGTTTGTCGAAGAGCTGCCGCCCAAGGCGCTGCAGAAGCTGGGCGATGCTTTCGCCACCGTGCTGGGCGACCAGCTCAAGGCCCTGGGCCTGGCGACGGCTGCCGCGGTGGTCACGCCCTTTGCCTCGCCCCGCCGCCTGGCTGCGCATGTGACCGCCGTGGCCGACAAGGCCGCCGACAAGGCCGTGCAGCAAAAGCTGATGCCCGTGACCGTGGGCCTTCAAGCGGACGGCAACGCCACGCCTGCGCTGCTGAAAAAGCTGCAGGCGCTGGGCGCCGATGTGTCCAACCCCGCAGCCGCTGTGGCTGCTTTGAAGCGCGCGCAGGACGGCAAGGCCGAAGCCCTGTTCTACGACAGCGTGGTGCCCGGTGCTACGTTGCAAGCGGGCTTGCAAAAGGCGCTGGACGAAGCCATTGCCAAGCTCCCTATCCCCAAGGTGATGAGCTACCAGCTCGAAACCGACTGCGAGCTGCCCGGCTGGACCAGCGTGAACTTTGTGCGCCCCGCACACGGCCTGGTGGCGCTGCATGGCAGCACCGTGGTGCCCGTGAAGGCGCTGGGCCTGACCGCTGGCAACAGCACCACCGGCCACCGCTTTGAAGCCGCCGTGTCGCCCGTGGTGCTGGCCGATGCCGACAGCTACGCCGCCACGCTGAAGAAGGGCGGCGCCGTGATCGCCAGCTTTGCCGAGCGCAAGGCCGAGATCGCGCGCCAGCTGGCTGCGGCTGCTGCGAAGGTGGGCAACGGCGCCCGCCCCATCGAAGACGAAGCCCTGCTGGACGAAGTGACCGCGCTGGTGGAGCGCCCCAACGTGGTCATCTGCCAGTTTGAAGAGCAGTTCCTGGGCGTGCCACAAGAGTGCCTCATCCTCACGATGAAGGCCAATCAGAAGTACTTCCCGCTGCTGGACGCCGCGGGCAAGCTCACCAACAAGTTCCTGGTGGTCAGCAACATCAGCCCCGAAGACACGAGCTTTGTGACCGGCGGCAACGAGCGCGTGGTGCGCCCCCGCCTGGCCGATGCCAAGTTCTTCTTTGACCAGGACCGCAAGAAGACCCTGGCCTCGCGTGTCGAGGGCCTGGGCAAGGTGGTCTATCACAACAAGTTGGGCACGCAGGGTGAGCGCGTGGAGCGCGTGCGCGCCATTGCCAAGGCGATGGCATCCCAGCTGGGCGACGCGCAACTGGTGCAGGATGCCGATCTGGCCGCGCAACTGGCCAAGACCGACCTCGTGACCGATATGGTGGGCGAATTCCCTGAGCTGCAGGGCATCATGGGCGGCTACTACGCCCTGAACGACGGCCTGGGCGAGACCGTGGCGAACGCGATCGAAGACCACTACAAGCCCCGCTTTGCAGGCGATGCACTGCCGCGCAATACCGCTGGTGTGGTGGTGGCCCTGGCCGACAAACTGGAAACCCTGGTCGGCATGTTCGGCATCGGAAACCTACCCACGGGCGACCGCGATCCGTTCGCGCTGCGCCGCCATGCACTGGGGGTGATCCGCATGCTGATTGAACAGCGCCTGCCTTTGCATTTTTACGAGCTAACGCGGCTGGCTTTTGCTGCCTTCCCATCGGGCTTGGTTCAAGACAAGGCTGTTGAGTTGGACGAATTCTTGGTTGAGCGCCTCAAGGGCTATCTTCGGGATGGCGGCTTCTCCCCAGCGGAGGTGGATGCTGCCATTTACGCGCGCCAGTTGGGACAGTGGGCCAGCATTCCGCAGCGCCTCGCAGCCGTGCGTGCCTTCGCGGCCTTGCCGGAAAGCCCCGCCCTAGCAGCAGCCAACAAACGCGTCGGCAATATTCTCAAAAAGGCGGAAGCAGAGGGCCCCGTGGATGCCCATGTGAACCCAGAGCTCCTGCAGGAAAAGGCCGAGCAGGACCTGTACGCCGCGCTGCAGCGCTTTGTGCCCGAGGCCAATGCCCAGTTCGACGCGGGCGACTACACCGCCAGCCTGCAGACCCTGGCCGTGCTGCGCGCGCCCGTGGATGCGTTCTTTGACGACGTGATGGTGAACGCCGAGCAGCTGGACCTGCGCCTGAACCGCCAGGGCCTGCTCAAGACGTTGCACGAAGCCATGAACCGCGTGGCCGATTTGTCCCGTCTGGCGGCCTGACCCCTGGTGCTGGTAGGCTGGTGGTTCTCACAAGGCAAACCCCTCCTATGAAACTCGCCATCCTCGACCGCGACGGCACCCTCAACCCGATGGGGGATGAATACATCACTTCGGCCGACGAGTGGGCGGCGGTGCCGGGCGCGCTCGAAGCCATTGCCCGCCTCAACCATGCCGGCTGGCATGTGGTGGTCGCCACCAACCAGCCGGGATTGGGCCGGGGCCTGTTTGACGTGGTGGCGCTCAACGCCATCCACGCCAAGATGCACCGGCAGGTGGCGGCGGTGGGCGGGCGCATCGACGCGGTGTTCTATTGCCCCCATGCGGCCGACGAGGACTGCAGCTGCCGCAAGCCCGCCCCGGGCCTGCTGGAGCAGATTTGCGACCGCTACGGCATGGAGCGTAACGAGGTCCGCGTGGTCGGCAGCTGCGAGGCCCACCTGCAGGCGGGTGCCGCCCTGGGGGCCCAGTTGCACCTGGTGTGCACCGGCCGGTCTGCCGCGTTGCGGCCGGGCGGGGCGTTGCCTGCGGGGTTGCCGGCGGGTACGCAGTTGCACGCCAGCCTCGGAGATTTTGTGGACCAGTTGCTGCCGGTGGTGCCAAGCGCCGCAGCCGCCGTGGCCGCAGCGCCCTTGCCGCTGTCGTGACAGGGCGCAGCAGCATCTTGATGCTATTTAATTAATAGCTGTTGGCGCATATTTCACTAGCGCTTGCGGCCAAAAAGACATCCCAATGGCTCTTATCCGTTCTGTCATTCACCTTCTCTGGATGGGCATCACCGTGGTGCCTTACGCGCTGGCCATCATGCTGGGCACGCTGCTGGGCGTGCGGGGTGTGCCCCTGTACCGCATCGCCCGGGCCTGGCTGTCGCTGTGCATCAGCGGCGCCCGGGTGGTTCTGGGCATCCGCGCCGAGGTGACCGGCATGGAGAACCTGCCGCAGGGCGCCAACGAAGGCGCCATCCTGCTGGTCAAGCACCAGTCCACGTACGAGACTTTCCTGATGCCGGTGATCATGCCGCACCCTCTGGCCTACGTGTTCAAGAAGGAACTGCTGCATGTGCCCTTCTTCGGCTGGGCCATCGGGCGGCTGGACATGATCCACATCGACCGCAACCAGCGCACGCAGGCCTTCAACAAGGTGGTGCAGCAGGGCAAGGACCTGCTGGCCAAGGGCATCTGGATCATCATGTTCCCCGAGGGCACGCGCATCGAGCGGGGGCAAAAGGGCAACTACAAGACCGGGGGGACGCGCCTGGCGATTGACACCGGTGCGCCGGTGATTCCGATCGCAGTGACCTCGGCCAAAGTGTGGCCGCGCAAGGCGTTCGTCAAGCGCCCCGGCGTGGTGGATGTGTCGATTGGCAAGCCCATCTCCAGCGTGGGGCGCCAGCCCGACGAACTGATGCGTGAGGTGGAGGCCTGGATCGAGGCCGAGATGCGTCGCCTGGACCCAGAGGCTTACCCAGCCCCTGCGGCCAACACCGCAGCCCCCAGCGGGAAGTAAACCGACCGTGATGCAGCGGCTTGTGCAACTGGCGCTGGACCTGTTTGACCCGCCCGGGACCCCCGCAGCAGGCCCCAGTCCTGTGGCTGCAGGTTTCAAGCCCAATCAGCCACAAGCGCTAGTGGATCAAGCGCCGGTAGCTCCTAAAACTATAGTGAGCCGGCCTTCGGCGCCAGCGGTGCCGCTGCCCTCGCTGTTGTCGCCCGCCGAATTCCGCCACCCCCAGGCCAGCCGCGAGGTCCTGCTGGGAGATGCCGTCGTGGCCTATGCGCTGCAGCGCGCGCGCCGCCGTAGCATCGGCTTTACCGTGGGGGCCGATGGCCTGTCGGTGCGGGCCCCGAGCTGGGTGACACTGGGCGCAGTGGATGCCGCGCTGCGCGAGAAGTCCGACTGGATCCTGCGCAAGCTGTCGGAGGCGCGCGAGCGCCAGCAGCGCATGGAAGGCGGTCGTATCGTCTGGGCCCATGGCGCAGAGCTGCCCTACCTGGGTGAGCCACTGAGGCTGGTGCTGGACCCGAGCCACGGCTTTGCGGGCAAAGGCGGAGCGCTGGTGGCGGCGGTGGAGCCGGGCGGCGCAGCCACGACGCCCAGCCTGCACATTGGCCTGCCGCACAGCGCCAGCCCCGCACAGGTCCGCGATGCCGTCCAGGCCTGGTTGATGCGCGACGCGCGCCGCCACTTCACCGAGCGGCTGGACCACTTTGCCCCGCTGCTGGGCGTGCGCTGGGCCAGCCTGCGCCTGTCGAGCGCCAATACCCGCTGGGGCAGCGCCAAGGCCGACGGCTCCATCCGCCTGAACTGGCGCCTGCTGCACTACCGCCCGGCCATCATCGACTACGTGGTGGCGCACGAACTGGCCCACCTGCGCGTGATGGACCACAGTCCCCGCTTCTGGGACACCGTGGCCACCGTGGTGCCGGACTACGCGCAGCTGCGCAGCCATCTCCGTGATGAACCCGCCCCTCTATGGTGAATCCCCCCTGAGTCGCCTTCGGCGCCTTCCCTCAAGGGGGACGACGCCCTCGCTGCGGGGCGGCCCTTGGCTTGCGTCCCTCGCGCCGGTCGCGCCCAGTCCAAACGTTTTGCCTAGTGCCCAGAAAGGATCGAAACCATGACAAATACGCTCTCCTCCGTTACTCCCGCCGAAGGCTATGCCGGTGACGTGACGCCCCAACAGGCCTGGCAATGGGTGCAGGCGGGGCAGGCCGTGCTGGTGGACGTGCGCAGCGACGCCGAACGCGAGTGGGTGGGCCACGTGCCCGGCGCCGCAGCGGTCGCCTGGAAGCAATGGCCGGGCATGGCGATGAACGCCGACTTCGATGCCCAGATGCGCGCCGCCGTGCCCGAGGGCGCGCGGGCCGTGCTGCTGTGCCGCAGTGGCGTGCGCTCCATCGCCGCCGCGCGCCGCGCCACCGAGTTGGGTATCACCGCTTACAACATCCTCGAAGGGTTCGAGGGCGATGCGGATGCGCAAGGCCAGCGCGGCAAACGTGGTGGCTGGCGCTTTCATGGCCTGCCGTGGAAGCAGGGCTGATTCGCTATCAAAAAAAGAGCTGCCAGCGCTTTTTCTACTAGCGCTGGCAGCTCAGAGGGCTTGAATCTGCGAGAGATTACTTGGTCAGTGGCGGAATCCGCAGCTTCTGGCCGGGATAGATCTTGTCGGGGTGGCTCAGCATGGGCTTGTTGGCCTCGAAGATCACGGGGTACTTGTTGGCGTCGCCATAGAACTTCTTGGCAATGGCGCTCAGCGTGTCGCCGCGCACCACGTCGTGGTATTGGGCCTCGGGCTCGGGGTTGGTCACCTCCATCAGGTTCTCGACGCTGGTCACGCTGGCCACGTTGCCGCAGCACAGGGTGACTTTTTCCTTGGCGGCCTGGGTGGGCGCGGTGCCTTTGACGGTGACCTTGCCTTGCGTGCCGTCGAATGCCACCTGTACGTTGCTGGCGCCCAGGTTTTGGGACGCGATGTAGGTCTCGATGGCCTTGGATGCCTTGGCGTTGAGTTCATCCTGCGTGGGGGCGGCGGCCGTGGCGGCCTGCGCTTCTTTGCCGCCGAACAGCTTTTCGCCGGCTTCCTTGATGAAACTGAAAAGACCCATGTCGTACCTCCTAATGTTGCAGAAACAGGAAGGACCACTGTAGCGGGTACGGGCGGCTGCGTCGTGTCGGACAGGGGCGCGACACGATTTTTCACAATTTGGGGGCCGGGGAGGGTTGGTGCTGCAGTGGCTGTCGCCCTCGGGCAGGGGCGCATCGCAAAACTCGGGATAATCCGCCGCATGACTTTTCTGGCCATCGACGTCGGTAACACCCGTCTCAAATGGGCGTTGTACGACGCTCCCCGCCCCGGGGCTGCGCTCATTGCGCATGGCGCCGAGTTTCTCGACCACATCGACCGCCTGGCCGAAGGCAGCTGGGCCTCGCTACCCCATCCGACACGCATGCTGGGCTGTGTGGTGGCGGGAGATGCCGTCAAACGCCGCGTACAGGAACAGATGGAAATCTGGGACGTCACCCCCTCGTGGGTGGTGTCATCGGCGCAAGAGGCGGGGTTGACCAATGGCTACGACCACCCCTCGCGCCTGGGCTCGGACCGGTGGGTGGCCATGATCGGCGCACGCCACCATGTGCTGGCAAGTGGCCCTGCACGGCCGCTGGTGGTGGTGATGGTGGGCACGGCCGTGACGGTGGAGTGCATCGACACCGAGGGCCGCTTCATGGGCGGCCTGATCCTGCCCGGCCACGGCATCATGCTGCGTGCGCTTGAATCCGGCACCGCCGGCCTGCACGTGCCTACGGGCGAAGTGCGTCCGTTCCCTACCAACACCAGCGATGCGCTGACCAGTGGAGGCACCTACGCCATCGCGGGGGCCGTGGAGCGCATGTACCAGCACCTGTTGCAGCACTGCGGCCAGGAGCCTGCCTGCATCATGACCGGCGGCGCCGGCTGGAAGATGGCGCCCAGCATGACACGGCCGTTTGAGCTGGTGGACAACCTGATTTTTGACGGACTTCTGGAGATTGCAGCGCAGCGGTTTGGGGGCTGAGGGCTTTTGAGCTCCGCATCCATAGCAGCGCGACACGGCAATCTACTGCAAACCTCTGTGCAAAACTGGCGCTGCGCAAGCCAGAGACACCGAGCAAGGGCCGTCCCGCAGCGAGGGTGTCGTCCCCCTTCCCGAATGGCGTAGCCAGTCGAGAGAAGGGGGAAGCGGCAAAGCCGCTCAGGGGGCTGCCTCTTACTCTTCTTCCAGTTCCGCCCGTGCCATCTCCACATCCAGCCGCTCCATGGCATCCATGGGTTCTGCGGTGGCGGCCTTTTCGTAGAGCGCAGTGGCTTCCTTCATCTTCTTGTCGCCCTCCAGCATGACGAGGGCATTGGCGTACTCAATCATGGCGATGGCCGATCCCGGGTTGAGCTTGAGGGCCTCCTGGAACAGCTTGAGGCCCGTGTCCTTCTTGGCGCCATAGGTCATGCCGCCAATCAGCGAACCCACCTTGTCGATCACCTCCGCATGGAAGGCACCCAGCGCAATGCGCGCATCGGCGTGTTTGGGCGACAGGGCGATGGCTTTTTCCAGCGACTCCTTCACCTTGCCGCCCAGGCCCTGTGCCAGCGCCTTGGCCACGCTGATGCCCTGGCTGTAGCGGCCCAGCGCATACGCATGCCAGTACCAGGCGTTGGCGTTGTTCGGTTCTGCGGTTGCCTGGGCCTCGGCCCTTTCGGCCACCTGCATGAACAGGTCCAGCCGCGTCTTTTCCTTGGGCTCCAGGTAGTTGGCGTAGATGGAGGTGGCTTTGTTGGCTGCGGTAATGCCCGCTCCACCGGCCGCCAGGCCTGCAGCCGCCGCTTTCTCAAAGTCGCCGTTGTGGAACAGCGCCCACGCTTCCAGCGCGGCTGCGTCCTTGGGGCAGGGTTCGGCATCACCGCCATGCAGTCGTGCCCATTGCTTCGTGACGCTCGCAGCGTCGAACTGGTAGTCGCCGGCGTGGGGGAATGGGGTCCATTTGGCCATGGTGTGTGTCTCCGGAAGTTCTTGTGGTTGGGTGTCTGTGGTGGGCCGTCTCTGTATCAGCCAG
Source organism: Acidovorax delafieldii (assembly GCF_007993815.1). Lineage (GTDB taxonomy): Bacteria > Pseudomonadota > Gammaproteobacteria > Burkholderiales > Burkholderiaceae_C > Acidovorax > Acidovorax delafieldii. The sequence goes on along the minus strand of NZ_VJWE01000011.1, from coordinate 429,308 downwards.
GCACTGCGGCGTAGGCGCCGACCAGCTCCAGCAAGTGGGCCCGCTGGCCGCTTTCGAGGTAGGGCATGAGCAGGTTCAGCACATGGTGGGCTCCGCGCAGCAGCGCGGCCTGGGCGCTTTCAGGCTCGAGCGCGCGGCGCGGGTCGCGCACGTATTCAAAGCTGAGCCAGTAGGTGAGCACCACGACCATGCTGGTGGCGGTGGCCTCCAGCTCGCGCGAGTCGATGTGCAGCGCGTCTGCGCGTCCCATGCCATCGAGCATGGCGCGCACGGCGCGGGTCTTGTTTTTGAGGATGGCCTGGAAGTGGGTTTCCAGGCGCCGGTTCTTGGACAGCAGGTCGTTGAGATCGCGGTACAGAAAGCGGTACTGCCAGATCAGCTCGAACAGGGAGTGCATGAAGAACCAGGCGTCCTCCACATTGCGCACGCCATCTGCTGCGGCCAGCAGCTCGGTGAGCGAGCCTTCGTAGCGATCAAACAGCGCGTTGATCAGCTCGTCCTTGGCGGGGTAGTGGTAGTAGAGATTGCCAGGGCTGATGCGCAACTCGGCCGAGATCAGGGTGGTGGAGACGTTGGGTTCACCGAACCGGTTGAACAGGTCCAGCGTCACTTCCAGAATGCGTTCTGCGGTGCGGCGTGGCGCTTTCTTCACCATGTGTGTGGGCCCCTTCGCGTCGTTGTGTGTCGTTGTTGCGTTGTCTCTGATGGCTACTCTAACCCACGCAGTCATGCTGCAGTGCGACATGAGAAGAGGGCGCGCGTGTCTTTCCCGTATCGCTTTTAGCGCACTTCACGGGTTTCACCAAAAAAAGAAAAGCGGTCCAGACGCCGTGGCGCGCGGACCGCTTGGTGCGGGCTGGGTGCTTGCCGCTGGCAAGCCGTGATCAGCTGGCCGATGGCGTGCTGGTGGCTGCGTCGGCAGCCGCACGTGTTGCGGTCTTCTTTGCCACAGCCTTCTTGGCGGTGGCCTTGGCTGCAGGCTTTGCCGCTGCCTTGGCGGGCGCGGCCTTCTTTGCAGCCGCCTTCTTGGCAGGGGCCTTGGCAACAGGCTTGGCGGCTGCCTTGGCAGCAGCTTTGGCGGGGGCAGCCTTGCTGCCCTTGGCCAGGGCGTCCACACGGGCGCTCAGGGCTTCCAGGTCGCGGGCCGAGGGCACGCCCAGCTTGGCCAGGGCCTTGGCCACGCGGTCTTCAAAGATGTTTTCGAGCTTGTCCCACTGGCCCTGGGCCTTGGAGCCGATGTCGCTGGCCATGGTGGTCACGCGGCTGGTGGCTTCGGTGATCTTTTCTTCGGCCACGGCCTGGGTCTTGCGCTGGATGGTCAGGCCTTCCTTGACCAGGGCTTCAAACACCTTGCCACCTTCTTCCTGTGCCTTGGAGAAGGCACCCAGACCGGCCAGCCAGATCTGCTGGGCGGAGTCCTTGACGGTGCTGGACAGTTGGGCGTTGCTCTTCTTCTTGTCAGCGCTGAGTTTCTGCAGTTTCTTGACCATAAGGCCTCCATGGTGCGGTTGGTTGGGGTTGCCGGGGCGATTTTGCCTTCGACGCATGGTCGCACTGTACGCCGCACGGTGCGCAAGGTGTAGGCGCGCGCTCCTAAAAATGTAGAGCGTGCCATCTAGCCCGCCTGCCGGCTGGGCGCCTAGCATCGGCGCGGGTTTCTGCTGAATCGGGGTGTGCAGGCCTTGGGCAAGAATGAAGCTATCTCAGAGGAGTTATCCATGCAGTATTTCGTGACGGGGGCAACAGGGTTCATTGGCAAGCGGCTGGTCAAGAAGCTGCTGGAGCGCAAGGGGGCGGTGGTGCATTTCCTGATCCGCAAGGAAAGTGCGGACAAGGTGGCCGACCTGCGCAGCTTCTGGGGCGTAGGCCCTGCACGCGCCGTCCCCGTGTTTGGCGACCTCACCGCCAAGAAGCTGGGCGTCTCGGCAGACGACGTGAAGAAGCTCAAGGGCCAGATCGACCACTTCTACCACCTGGCCGCGGTGTATGACCTGGCTGCCGATGAGGAAACCCAGGTGGCCGTGAACATCGAGGGCACGCGCAACACGGTGGACTTGGTCAAGGCGATTGATGCCGGGCACTTCCACCATGTCTCCTCCATCGCCGCCGCAGGTCTGTATGAAGGTGTGTTCCGCGAAGACATGTTCGAGGAAGCCGAGGGCCTGGACCACCCGTACTTCCAGACCAAACACGAGAGCGAAAAGATCGTGCGCCAGGACTGCAAGGTGCCCTGGACGGTGTACCGTCCGGCCATGGTGGTGGGAGACAGCCAGACCGGCGAGATGGACAAGATCGATGGGCCCTACTACTTCTTCAAGCTCATCCAGCGCCTGCGCCAACTGCTGCCGCCCTGGATGCCCACCGTGGGCCTGGAAGGAGGGCGCGTGAACATCGTGCCGGTGGACTTTGTGGTGAACGCACTGAACGTCATCAGCCACCAAAAAGACATCACCAAGAAGTGTTATCACCTGGTGGACCCAGTGGGTTACCGCGTGGGGGATGTGCTCGACATCTTCAGCCGCGCCGCCCATGCGCCGCGCATGAATCTGTTCGTCAACGCCGCGCTGCTGGGCTTCATCCCCAAGAGTGTGAAGAAGAGTCTGATGGCACTGGCGCCCGTGCGCCGCGTGCGCAATGCCGTCATGAAAGACCTGGGCTTGCCTGAGGACATGCTGACCTTCGTGAACTACCCCACCCGCTTCGACTGCCGCGAGACCATGGCAGCTCTCAAGGGTTCGGGGGTGGCCTGCCCCAACCTCAAGGACTACGCCTGGCGCCTGTGGGACTACTGGGAGCGCAATCTGGATCCTGAGCTTTTCATCGACCGCACCCTCAAAGGCACGGTAGCGGGCAAGGTGGTGCTGATCACCGGTGGATCGTCTGGCATCGGCCTGGCGGCGGCGCACAAGTTTGCCGAGGCGGGCGCCACCACCATCATTTGCGGGCGCGACCAGGACAAGCTGGACGAGGCCTGTGCCGAAGCCAAGGCCAAGGGTTACCAGTTCATCGCCTATTCGGCAGACATTGCCGACATGACCGACTGCGACCGTTTTGTGCAGTTGCTCATCGACAACCACGGCGGTGTGGACTTCCTCATCAACAACGCGGGCCGCTCCATCCGCCGCGCCATCGAGTCGAGCTACGACCGCTTCCACGACTACGAGCGCACCATGCAGCTCAACTATTTCGGCTGCCTGCGCGTGACCATGGGCTTTCTGCCCGGCATGGTGGCTAAGCGCAAGGGCCATGTGGTCAACATCAGCTCCATCGGCGTGCTGACCAACGCGCCCCGCTTTTCGGCCTATGTGGCCAGCAAGGCGGCGCTGGATGCCTGGACGCGTTGTGCCTCCAGCGAGTTCGCGGACCAGGGCATCACCTTCACCACCATCAACATGCCCCTGGTGCGCACGCCCATGATCGCGCCCACCAAGATCTACAACAACGTACCCACCTTGGCGCCGGAAGAGGCGGCCGACATGATTGCCCAGGCCTGCATCTTCAAGCCGGTGCGCATCGCCACACGCCTGGGCATCACCGGCCAGTTGCTGCACGCGCTGGTGCCACGGGTGGCCCAGATCACCATGAACACCAGCTTCCGCATGTTTCCGGATTCCACCGCCGCCAAGGGCGCCAAGGATGCCAAGCCGCAGTTGTCCGCCGAGGCGGTAGCGCTGCAGCAAATGATGCGTGGCATCCACTTCTGATGACCCGCCGGCCCAGACAGAAATACCCGCGTTGAACTCTGTTACCCGGGGGCCGGGCGGGGTGGGATAATCATGGGTTCTGCCGAGCTGGCATTTCACACGGCCCTCCCTATGATTCTGGTTACTGGCGGCGCGGGTTTCATCGGCGCCAACTTCGTTCTTGACTGGCTTGCTGCCTCCAGCGAGCCCGTCGTCAACCTCGACAAGCTCACCTACGCGGGCAACCTGCACAACCTGGACGGCATCCAGGGCGACCCCCGCCACATCTTCGTGCAGGGCGATATCGGCGACACGGCCCTGCTGGAGCGACTGCTGGCAGAGCACCGGCCCCGCGCGGTGGTGAACTTCGCGGCCGAGTCGCATGTGGACCGCTCCATCCACGGGCCCGAAGACTTCATCCAGACCAACATCGTCGGCTCGTTCCGCCTGCTCGAAGCCGTGCGTGCCTACTGGAGCGCGATGCCTGAGGGCGAGCGCGCGGCCTTCCGTTTCCTGCACGTGTCCACCGACGAGGTGTACGGGTCGCTGGCGCCCACCGACCCGGCCTTCGCGGAGACGCGCGGGTTCGAGCCCAACAGCCCCTACAGCGCCAGCAAGGCGGCCAGCGACCACCTGGTGCGCGCCTGGCACCACACCTATGGCCTGCCGGTGCTCACCACCAACTGCAGCAACAACTACGGGCCCTACCACTTCCCCGAGAAGCTGATCCCGCTGATGATCGTCAACGCCCTGGCCGGCAAGAACCTGCCGGTTTACGGGGACGGCATGCAGGTGCGCGACTGGCTTTATGTGAAGGACCACTGCAGCGCCATCCGCCGCGTGCTGGAAGCCGGTGCCCCTGGCGAGACCTACAACGTGGGCGGCTGGAACGAGAAGCCCAACATCGAGATCGTGAACATGGTGTGCGGCCTGCTCGACGAGCTGCGCCCCCGCGCTGACGGCCAGAGCTACCGCACGCAGATCACCTACGTGAAGGACCGTCCTGGTCATGACCGCCGCTATGCCATCGATGCGCGCAAGATCGAGCGGGATCTGGGCTGGAAGCCCGCCGAGACCTTCGATACCGGCATTCGCAAGACTGTGCAGTGGTATCTGGACCATGCTGACTGGGTGGCCAGCGTGCAGACGGGGGCTTACCGCGCCTGGGTGCAGACTCAGTATGCGCAGGAGGCCGCCACTGCAGTCGTCACGGACGTTGCTGCATGAACATTTTGCTTTTTGGCAAGGGCGGTCAGGTCGGCTGGGAGCTGCAGCGCAGCCTGTCGGTGCTGGGCACGATCACGGCGCTGGACCACGACAGCACGGAACACTGTGGCGACTTTGCCAACACTGCGGGTGTGGCTGAGACGGTGCGCACCCTGCGCCCCGACGTCATTGTCAACGCCGCAGCCCACACTGCCGTGGACAAGGCCGAGAGCGAGGCCGATTTCGCTCGCACGCTGAATGCCACCACTCCCGGCGCTATCGCGCTGGAGGCGGCGAAGCTCGGCGCATGGCTGGTGCACTACAGCACCGACTACGTCTTTGACGGCAGCGGCAGCCGCCCCTGGGTCGAGACCGACATGCCTGCTCCCTTGAGCGTGTACGGCCGCACCAAGCTCGAGGGCGAGCAGCTCATCGCGCAGGCGTGCCCCAAGCACCTCATTCTGCGCACCAGCTGGGTCTATGCGGCGCGCGGCGGCAACTTCGCCAAGACCATGCTGCGCCTGGCGCAGGAGCGCGATCGCCTGACCGTGATCGACGACCAGTGGGGGGCGCCCACGGGGGCTGACCTGCTGGCCGACGTGACGGCGCATGCGCTGCGTCACCTGCAGCAACGCCCGCAGGACGCAGGCCTGTACCACTGTGTCGCAGCTGGTGAAGCGAACTGGAACGAGTACGCAAAATTCGTGATTGCGAAGGCGCAGCAAGCGCAGCCTGCTATCAAAATAAAAGCAAATGAAGTTGCGCCCGTCCCGACGAGCGCATTTCCCACTCCTGCCGTGCGCCCGCACAACTCGCGCCTTCATACCGGCAAGCTGCAAGCCACCTTCGGCCTGCAGATGCCCCACTGGCAAGCGGGTGTGGCGCGCATGCTGGCTGAAATCCTCTGATCGGCACCCTCACATGACGCAACGCAAAGGCATCATCCTTGCCGGAGGCTCCGGTACCCGGCTGCATCCGGCCACCCTGGCCATCAGCAAGCAACTGCTGCCGGTGTACGACAAGCCCATGATCTACTACCCGCTGAGCACCCTGATGCTCGCGGGCATCCGCGACATCCTGGTCATCAGCACGCCGCAGGACACGCCGCGGTTTGAGCAGCTGCTGGGCGACGGCAGCCAATGGGGCCTGAACCTGCAATATGCCGTGCAGCCCAGTCCGGATGGCCTGGCGCAGGCATTCATCATCGGAGAGGCTTTCCTGGCCGGTGCGCCCAGTGCGCTGGTGCTGGGCGACAACATCTTCTACGGCCACGACTTCCACGAACTGCTGGGCAACGCGCAGCAGCGCACCGATGGCGCCAGCGTATTCGCCTATCACGTGCATGACCCGGAGCGCTACGGCGTGGCCGAGTTCGATGCCAGCGGCAAGGTGCTGTCGCTGGAGGAAAAGCCCGCACATCCCAAGAGCAGCTATGCCGTTACCGGCTTGTACTTCTACGATAGCCAGGTGGCGCAGATGGCCAGGAGCCTCAAACCGTCTCCGCGCGGCGAGTTGGAAATCACCGACCTGAACCGGCTCTACCTGGAACAGGGGCAGCTGAATGTAGAGATCATGGGCCGCGGCTACGCGTGGCTGGACACAGGTACCCACGAAAGCCTGCTGGAGGCCAGCCAGTTCATCGCCACGCTGGAGCACCGTCAGGGCCTCAAGATTGCGTGCCCGGAAGAAATTGCCTGGCGGTCACAGTGGATCAACAGTGCGCAGCTGGAGCGTCTGGCCAAGCCTCTGGCCAAGAATGGCTACGGCCAGTACCTTCAGCGCCTGCTGAACGACAAGGTTTATTGATCTGCCATGCAAGCTATACGGCAATCCATCCCAGACGTGGTACTGATCGAACCCAAGGTGTTCGGTGACAGCCGCGGATTTTTCTACGAGAGTTTCAACGAGAAGGCCTTTCGCGAGGCCACCGGCGTGCAGGACGCGTTCGTGCAGGACAACCACAGCCGCAGCAGCCAGGGCGTGCTGCGCGGCATGCACTACCAGCTGCCGCCCCGCGCTCAGGGCAAGCTGGTGCGTGTGGTGCGCGGGGCTGTATTTGATGTGGCGGTTGATATCCGCAAAGACTCACAGACCTTTGGTCAATGGGTGGGGGCGCTGCTGACGGAGGACAACCATCGTCAACTCTGGGTTCCCCCAGGCCTGGCACACGGTTTTTTAGTGCTCTCCGAGTCTGCCGATTTCCTGTACAAAACCACGGACTACTACAGCCCCGAACACGAGCGCTGTATCCGTTGGGATGATCCCAGGCTTGCGATTGCGTGGCCCACGCTGGACGTGCAGATTCAGCTGTCGGCCAAGGACCAGTCCGGCCGTCTGCTCGCCGAGGCCGACCTTTGACATTGTTGTTGGAGGCAGGTAGCTCGGAGGGGCGTCCAGCCCCGCTGCGCATTGCCGTTCTGGGGGCAAAAGGGATACCGGCGAGCTACGGGGGGTTTGAGACGTTTGCCGAACAGCTGTCCGTTCGCCTCGCAGAGCGGGGACACTCGGTTACGGTGTATGCCGAGTCCGATCAGGATGCTGTGGCGGATAGCCAGTTCCAAGGCGTTCGGGTGCGTTATCGGCGTCGCCCGCAATGGGGGCCCGCCTCCGTGTTAGCCTACGACTGTGCATGCCTTTGGGATGCCCGCCACGGATACGATCTGGTTTACATGTTGGGCTACGGTGCCGCTTGGGCTTGTTGGTGGCCCCGGGTCAGCGGGACCCCTGTGTGGATCAATATGGATGGCCTGGAATGGGCCCGCAGTAAGTGGGGCTGGGCGGCGCGCGCGTATCTGCGCTGCATGGAATGGGTGGCGACATTGACTGCTACACGCCTGATTGCCGATGCCAACGCTATTGCGCAGAGGCTGCAGAACGTTTATCCAAAGGGCGCGCCTTCCAGTTTTATTGCCTATGGCGCTGAGCCCGTGCGCGAGGGCTCGCTGGATTCTTCAGCGCTCTCGGCTTGGGGGCTGGTGCCGTTTCAGTATATGGTCGTAGTGGCGCGTCCCGAGCCGGAGAACCACCTCCTGGAGATCATTCAGGGCTATATCTTGCATGGCGGCGAGTGGCCCCTGGTGATCGTGGGAGACGTCTCCGGTGCCACCCCTTATCAGCAGCGCTTGCTTCAGTACGCCAGTGAATGCGTACGGTTCGTCGGCGGCATTTACGATCCCCGGCAACTGGCGTGCGTGCGCGCGCATGCGGCCTGCTACATCCATGGCCATTCGGTCGGCGGTACCAACCCCTCTTTGCTAGAGGCCATGGCCTGCGGCAACTGGGTGGTGGCCCACGACAATCCGTTCAACCGAGAAGTGGCACGCGATGCTGCAGACTATTTCGGATCGCCGGAGGAGCTGGCGCGCCGTTTGGACCAATTGGTCGGCCAGTGGCAACTGGCTTACCCTGAGCGCAGTCGACGTGCCCGGGACATCGTAGATACATATTACACATGGGAGCGCATCACCGACGCCTATGAAACGTTGATGTATGCGCAGTGCCGGTCCTCCGCTGCGTTGCCCCATCCGGCGGAGGGCCTGTGACGGCTGTGTGGGGAGCGCGCGATCCTGTACGACCTAGCGAGGGGCTGCAGCCCCTAGCGGGGCAGCCCTTGGTCGATATCCTTATGGCCACATACAACGGCGCAAAGTATCTGGCTGACCAGTTAGATTCTCTGTTGGCGCAGACGCATCAGAATTTTCGTCTGCTGGTTAGCGACGATGGTTCTACAGACGGCACCCTGGCCCTGCTAGAGACGTATCGTTCCCGTCTCGGGGATCGTTTGGTCGTGGTGCCCCATCCTGGGATGGGTCAAGGGGTTGTCAAGAACTTTGAAAATTTGATGCGAGCCAGCCTGCAAGGCTGCCATGCGCACTGGATCGCTTTCTCCGACCAGGACGACGTCTGGCTGCCAGAAAAAGTTGAGCGCTGCCTGCATGTATTGATGCAGTTGGAGCAAGCCACGGGCGTCCATCAACCTTGCTTGGTGCATTCCGATCTGACCGTTGTGGACGAAGAGCTGAACGTCATTGCGCCTTCTTTTTCGCAGCACCAGCGCATGGATCCAGCGGCATGTTCTCCTACCGCGCTACTCAGTATCAATCAGGTCACGGGTTGTACGATGATGATCAACCGCGCGCTGTTGGAGATGTCGCTGCCTCTGCCTGATCAGACCGTCATGCATGACTGGTGGTGCGCTCTGTTGAGCAGCAGCGGGCGCCGCACCTTCCTTGACGAACAGCTGATCCTCTACCGGCAGCATGGATTCAACCAGCTCGGTGCCAAGGATCGAAGGCTGAAGATGCGTCTTTTACGCCTTGTCACGAATGGGCGCGGAGTGCTGCGGCGCGTGCTCAACCTCGGCCGTGCAACAAAAGCCCAAGCTGAGGCCCTGCAATCGCGTCTGGATAGCCGAGGCTATCCCGGGGGCTACGTGTCAGAATACCTTGCTTGGCGCGGCGCGCCCCTCCGGAGCAGGCTCCTGGGGTACCGCAGTTATTACATCGGCCCTGAGCTGGATCGGTTGAGCCGTTGTCTGCTGTGGTGCAGATGACGGTTGTGCCGGGTGGCGCGAAGCGCAGCCAAGCACTGTTGGGTGGGAAATTGTTCAAAGGCGTTGGTCATGAAGTTCTCGGCGGAAGTAGGTGAAGTGGAAAGCGTTGACGTCGCTGCGCCCCGGCTGGGAGAAATGTTGCTCGCAGAGCAGAAGTTGTCGCGCAATGACTTGGAGCGGGCGCTGGAAGTCCAGCGCTCCATGGGAGGGCGCCTGGGGCGGCTGCTCATCAGCCTGGGTCTAGTATCTGAAGTGGATGTCTATGCCGCTTTGGCAAGGCAAGCGGGTTTGCCTCTTGTCCGTCAGGACGCCTTTCCCAAGGAGAAGCCCGCCACCTCGCGGATGAACACCAGCTTTTTGCTCGTCAACAACCTGTTGCCTCTGGGCGAAGCGGGCGATGCGGATTCGGTGCCAGATTTCGCTTCGGTGGACCCTCAAAGCGGTGCTTTGCGCGACGCGCTTCGGCTTGTATTTGGCGAGGTACCCAGGATTTCTTTCGGCTTGGAGTCGGAGATCGCTGCCCAGCTCAATGCCTGGTATGTGGAGGATCCCGAAGCTCAGGGTGACGGCGTAGCCGACCAGTTCGAGGCGTCTGAATTCATCGAACACCTGCGGGACATGGCGTCCGAGGCGCCCATTATCCAACGCGTGAGCCAGATCCTCTCCCAGGCCGTGGCAGCGCAGGCTTCGGACATCCACATTGAGACGTACGAGGAAAAGTCGGTCGTTCGCATCCGCGTGGATGGCGAGCTCTACCCGATCGATGAGATCGACAACAAGGACGCACCTGCTGTCGTTTCTCGCATCAAGATCCTGTCTCAGCTTGATATTGCTGAGCGCCGTATGCCGCAGGACGGGCGTACCAAGCTGCGGGTGCACGGCAAAGAAATGGACTCCCGCGTCTCCACCATTCCCACCATGTTCGGCGAATCGGTGGTGATGCGCTTGCTGGAGAAGAATTTTGACCTGCTCTCGTTGGAAAGTCTGCACTTCACTCCGGCGACTCTGAAGGCCATGCGACAGCTTTTGAGCGTGCCGCACGGGATATTCTTAGTGACGGGTCCCACGGGTTCGGGCAAGTCCACTACGCTGTATGCGTCTATGCAGGAGTTGGAAGGCGAGAACCTCAAGATCCTCACAGTGGAGGACCCTGTCGAATACCGGCTGCAATGGCTCAATCAGGTCCAGGTACAGCCGCAGATTGGACTTACCTTTGCCAAGGTGCTTCGTTCCTTTCTGCGTCAGGACCCTGATGTCATCATGATCGGGGAAATGCGTGACGGTGAAACGGCAGAGATCGCTGTCCAGGCCGCGCTGACGGGACACTTGGTGATGTCCACGCTCCACACCAACAGTGCGCTGGGGGCCATCGTGCGGTTGATCAATATGGGTGTCGAGCCATATCTGATTACTGCCTCGGTAATCGGCGTACTCGCCCAACGGCTGGTGCGAAAGCTGTGCGAACAGTGCAAGCAGGCGCTACCTGCCGAGCAGGCGGATGCGGCAGCGGCTTCGCTTGGGGTGATCCTCGATAAAGGCCAAACCCTATACAGGGCGGTAGGTTGTCCTGCATGCCGGGGCACAGGGTATCGTGGCCGCCTCGCGGTCCACGAACTGCTGCTGATGACGGAAGATGTCAAAAAAGGCGTACTGGAGCGAGGCTCTTCTCTGGGGGGCGGCGATGGCTCTTATGCTGGCGGGAACTTGTTGCAGGATGGAGCTACCAAGGTATTCCAGGGACTGACGACCGCTGAAGAAGTCTTACGCGTTGCACGTCAAAATGATTGAATTTCAATATGACGGTATTGCGTCGGACGGTAAGCCCTGTCGGGGTGTGATGCGCGCGCAGAATGTCGAAGCCGCCCGATTGAGGCTGATTGGCCAGGGGGTGACGCCAGTGCGCATTACCGATAGTTTGGCTGCGGCTGTGCAGGCTGATCCGCAGGCCCGGGGCAGCAAGCTGCGGCGCAGCGAGATCCTGCTGTTCAGCCGCGAGATGGCTCATCTCAAGCAGGCGAACATGCCCTTGGACAGGGCGCTGGTCATGCTCAAGGAAACTGCCAATACAGATCGGCTGAGAGCCTTTGTCGGGAAGGTGGAGGAGGGCGTAAGGGGGGGGAAGTCGCTCTACCAGTCGTTACTGCCATTTGAGCGTGATCTGGGACGGCAGTATCTGGTCCTGATCCGTGCGGGCGAAACCTCTGGCTCATTGCATGTGGTTCTCAAGGAGCTCACCGTGCAACTGGAGGCAGAAGACAAGCTGCGCAACTATGTCATCTCGTCCATGACCTATCCCGTCATTTTGCTGATAGTCGCCGTGCTTTCGGTGGTTCTGCTGTTGGCGTTCGTGGTTCCTCAGTTTCGTGAAATCTTCGATTCCATGGGTGACAAGCTGCCATCTTCCACCAGACTTGTCGTTGATCTCAGCGACATGATTCGCCTGCATTGGATGGCAATTCTCCTGGTCTTGGCCGTCATTTTGTTTCTGGGCTCGCGCTGGAGTGCCACCCCATCGGGGAGGTTGCGCTTGGACAGTATTCTGCTGGATCTGCCTTTATTCGGCAAAGTACTGCGCAACCTTCAGTTCGCCATTTACTTTCGTACATTCGGCATTTTGTTGCAGAGAGGCGTTCCAATGGTAGACGCCTTGCGCATTGCCGTGGATACCTTGACCAATACGGCCTTGCGCAAGGATATCGAGCCCCTGGTCGGGATTGTGAAGGCGGGTAAGCGACTCTCGTCCGGATTTGTTTCCCCGTATCTGGGCAGATCAAGCACTCCCCAGCTGATCCGGGTGGCGGAAGAGACAGGTCAGCTGGATGCAACCCTGTTGGGGTTGGCTGATCGCTATGAGGATGAAGGTCGACGCACTATGGGGCGCGTGCTGGCTGCCATGGAACCCTTGATTATTATCGTTTTAGGCGCCTTGGTCGCGTTCATCATTATTGCGATCTTGGGCGGTGTTTTGTCTATCAATGACACTATTTGATTCTGAATCCTCTGGAAGATATTGAAATGAATATGAAAGAGCTGCAAAGTCCATTCCATGCGCGAGCGCGTAATAACTCCGGTTTCACTCTCATTGAATTGCTGGTGGTGTTGGTGATCTTGACTTTGTTGGCGGGTTTAGTGGGCCCGAAAGTCCTTGATCAGCTTGGTGGTGCCAAATCCAAGACGGCACGCATCCAAATTTCTGAAATTGAACAGAGTCTGGATTTGTTCAAACTGGACGTGGGTCGGTATCCCAACGATGCAGAGGGCTTGCGTGCACTAGCTGAGCGCCCTGCGACGGCGCAAGGCTGGAACGGCCCGTATCTGAAGAAGGGATTGCCAGCGGACCCGTGGGGCGCTGCTTACCTGTACAAAAATCCCGGCCGCAATGGCAGCCCCGATGTTTTCACTCTGGGATCTGATGGCAAGCCAGGTGGTGATGGCGAAAACGCAGACGTTTACAACTGACGTTTCGGTGGATGCCTGGGGTCCATTTGTGTTGATTGGCGGTATTTCCTGCCTTAGTGCGCGCGTCGTAGTCATGCGTCGCGGAGCCTACGGGTTCACCCTGCTGGAATTGCTGGTAGTACTGGTGCTCGCGGGCATCACCACGGCGGTCGTGGGTGCGGGTGGTCAAGCATTTCTGGAGCGCGCGCGCTACACCCAAGCAGTGCGAGACGTGGCAACTCAGCTCAACAAGGCGCGTGTGCTCAGTGTGCAGGAGGGGAGGCCTGTATCGGTGACCTACCTGCCGGACGCGCGTAGGCTTGCGGTGGACGGAAAGCTGTTTCTGGACCTTCACGAAGCCGTCAATATCCAGTGGGAAGCAATGCGCGGTGATGGGCGGTCAGGAAAATCCGTCGTTCCGGCTGGCGAGCTTTTGTTTATCTTCAATCCGGATGGTGGTGCTCGCGGAGGACGTATCTCTGTACTGAGGGGTAGCAGCGGTGTTGCCTTTCGCGTCAATTGGCTCCTCGGAACGGTTGAACAATCTGTGGCCGTGGCGCAGCCATGATGCGGCCGATTAACCGGTTGCGTGCCCCTTGCGCGAGCTTTGTTTGGCAGCGGCGCTGTCTCGCAAAGCCTTTAGGCTTCAGTCTGCTGGAGGCATTGGTCGCGATGGCGATCGCTGCCATCGCACTGGCAAGTCTGTACCGCAGTGTGGGGCAGAGCTCGCAAAGCGTGATGGGGGTGCAAGCGCGTGTGGAGGCCGCATTGGTGGCGAAGTCCGTGCTGGCTGCGGGTATTTTTGCTGAAGACCTCATGCGACAAGATTCTGGTGAGGCAGGTGGGTGGAACTGGCGAGTCGACGTAACGCCAGAGCCGATTTTTCTGAGCGATGAGGCAGGGCGTCCTGCACCCTCGGGTCCGCTGCGTGCGGCCAAAGTCACGGTGCAGGTCAGCAGGGATGGCGTCACGGCCATGACCTGGATCACCTGGAAGCCCTACAGGTCTGCACCATGAGTCGTGCGCCTCGCAAATTGACCCAGGGCTTCACGCTGCTGGAGTTATTGATTGGTCTGGCAGTGACCGCTGCAGTGGTGGCTTTGATTTTTGCAGCCGTAGGATTGATTGGCCGCACCGAGGAGCGCAATCAGCGTGTGGGCGAGCGGGCCGAGCGCATGTTGGTCGTGAGCCAATGGTTGGGCCGTAAATTCGATACGCTGCGCTTGCTGAGTCGTCGCGAAGGCAGTGTCTTCGTCAATTTTTTCAGTGGAAATGCCGCAGGTGCTATTTGGGTTGCACCCCTGCCCGAGCGCGGCGATGCCGGGGGGCTTTATGTTTTCCGCACGACCCCTTTGCGCCATTCAGACGGCCGGGTGGATTTGACTGTGGAGGCCATTCCCTATGATGGTGCTTTGATGGCTATGGACTGGAGTCGTGCCTTGCGCGAAACGCTCATTTCGAACGTTCGTACTCTGCAGTGGCACTACCAGGATGGTCGTACCGGCCAATGGACTCAGGACTGGGACGCGTCCAAGGGTCAGTACCCCGCACGCATCCGCCTTGAAATAGGAGACACCCTCGGAGATTGGCCTTCCCTGGTGTTCCCGCTGGTGAGAGCGAAATGATGATACCGGCTCTAAAGGGTGGTCGGGGGGCCGCGTTGATCCTAGTGCTGTGGCTGGTGGCAGCGTTATCGCTCGTCGTCATGGCGAGTGCACGGAGTGTTCGCCAGCAGACACAGCGGGTAGGGCTGGATCTTGAGCGCATGCGCGTTGAGTCGGTGTTGGACTCCGCGATCGAGTTGACTGCTCAGCAGATGCTCGCCGATAGAAATGCTGGGAATGCTTATCGCTTTCAGCGTCTGTCTATGGGGGGGGGGGACGTGTGGGTGGAGATCACGCCTTCTGGGGGGCTTGTTGATGTCAACGTTGCCAGCGATGCTCTGCTGCAGACCTTGTTCCAGCGAGCTGGAGGGTTGTCTGCCGGCGAAGCGTTGATTCTGACGTCGAGAGTGCGTGATTATCTCGACCCGGACGATTCGCCAGGTGGCGTAGGAGGAGCAGAAGCACCTCAGTACCGAGCTGCAGGCTGGCCGTCCATGCCTCGCAATGGGGCTCTGGATGATCTCTCCGAGCTGCGTTCGGTCCTTGGAATGACCTCTGGCCTCTATGAGATAATCGCGCCCCATTTGGGTATCAATGGGCAGCAACGCATCGAAATCGATTCAGCTCCCCCCGCACTGATTGACGCGCTGACGGGACAGCCGGGATTGGGAGCGCGCATTCACAACTCTCCACCAGAAACGAGGGGCAGTGTGCTCATGACCGGGCCCGCAGCCGATTTTTTTTCGCCTGCGCGCGGCGGCGGAACGACGGTGCGCCTGAAAGCCGCGGTAAGGCTGGAGGGTGAGCGCTGGTGGCAGCGGGAAGCGTGGGTTGATCTGAGTGAGCGCCCGGGTAACCTGACGCCTTGGACCATGCTCTCTCTGGAGCCCACACGCCGTCTCAACACGCAAGAACAGGAATTGAAGCCATGACAGCTTGGAGGCAGTTATCTCTTCGTGCGCACGCGGCGCTGGACCGATTGGCTTGGGGTCTGGGAGACCTTAAGCGTGCACTTATGGAGCGCGGAGGGTGGCCGGCGACGTCGTGCACGGCGATTGCGCTGGATGGTAGTCGCTGGTCCGTCACTGGGACACGTGCCCGCCGACTGAAGGGCGACCGCAGGGCCAGTGCTTTGCTGGTTCCGGAGCCCGAATGCCTTTGGGGCAATGTGCAACTTCCTGATATGCCGCGGCGGTCTTTGCCGAACGGCGTAGAGGAGACACTCTGGCGAGTGTCGCCCTTACCTCCCGACCAGATTGTTGCAGCCTGGCAGGCGGAGCCTCTTGCGCAGGGTGGGTGGTCTGTGCAGTGGGGAATGTGCCGGCGCAATACCCTGCTGGAGCACTTGGGGCGGCAGGGGCTTTCCGAGACGGCGCAGGTATATCTAATGCGCAACGGAGCTGTCTTTCCCGTGCGAGGCGATGCCTGGCGAAAGCAGGACCGACGTCAGGGATTGATGGATTGTGCAGGTGTTGTTGTACTGTTGATTTTGCTAGCTGCGTTGGCCCTGCCAGCCCTCATGCCGCTGGTGCTCAAGCGTCAAGCGGTGGTGCGCGCCGTATCGCATGTCAGCGCTTTGGAGCCCCAGGCGGCACCCTTGCGCCAAAAGATGGACGAGTTGCGTCGGCAAGCCCTGCTGGCCGAAGAGCTGCGCAAGAACGTCAGCGCGGATGTCCCGCTCGCCAGCGTGATTGATGCACTGTCAGGCGCTATCCCCGCCGATACGTGGCTCGATCGTATCGAGGTCAATGGCAGCGAAATTCGGATAACGGGTCTTACGGCCAATGCGACCGAGCTCACCTCCTCGATTGCGCGTGCGCCGGGACTGGTTGACGTTCGGTCAACAGGGGCGAACGTGCGTGACGGCACACTGAATAAAGAGCGCTTTACTTTTGAAATGCGCTGGCGGGGTGAAGGAGTCAAGCCATGAAAATGAATATATGGCGAGCTCGATCTTTGACCCTCATGTTGGTAGTGCTGATCGGTGCCATGGCAGGGACTGCTTTGGTCTACCGGGCTCTGTGGGTACGTTATGACAATGCCTTACTGCAACTTGAGCCTCGTAGCGAGCGCCTGGAGGGCGTGGTCAACGCCGGCAGCCAAATCGAAGAGCTGCTCGGAGTAGCCAGCTCTACGGTAGCCCCCTTGTTGCATTCGGGAGGGGAGGCTGCACAGAACGAAGTGCAGCAGAAGTTGCGCCAGATGATCATGGCTTCGGGCAGTACGCTCGTCTCGCTGCAGGTTGCGTTGGAGCCTGGTGCGGACGACAAGATCCCGCGAATCCGCTTGACTGCTACGGTCAGTGGCGAATGGGTCAAGTTGGTGAACTTTATGGAAAGCCTCCAAGTTCACCGTCCCCCTTTCTGGGTGCGTACCGCCAACGTTACCCGCGAAGGGATGAGCTCAGGCCCTGGCCCCCAGAATGCCCGACTGACCTTGCAACTGGAGGCACCTCTGGTTCCGGAAAAGGCCAACCCATGATGAAAGCTTGGTATCTTGGGCCATTGCTGGGGGCTGCAGCGTTGGCGGCCAGTGCGTATTGGTGGGATGTTGAGAAGGAGCGCTGGACTCCTCCGCCCCCTCGAAAACCTGATCTTCCCAAGGTGGAGCCTATGCCGTCAGTCGTTCCGATACGGGCTAGGCAAGCGATTGAGCACCCATTGTTCTGGACCTCCAGGCGACCTGTAGTGGTAGATGAAAAGAAGAGCAGTCTTGTCTCAGAGTTGATGCAGTCGCGCTTGACGGCCGTCTTCGAGTCCGGGCCTGAGCGTGTGGCGATCTTGCTGCGTGCGGATGGCAGCACCCTCAAGATCACCGGGGAAACCAAACCCTGGCGTATCGAGTCCTTTGATGGACGTAGGGCCTTCTTCATATCTTCGGACGATCAACGAGTGGAGCGTCCTCTAGAGGCAGGAAGTGTGGCTGCGGCGCGGCCAGGAGCGCCCGTTGGTGATCGTCTGCGCAGATCCCCTGCAAATCACTGAGCCACTGCGGCCTACCCCAATATTGGAGCTATCTATATGAACATTCGGCCATCCGTCCTTTTGCTGGCGTTGCTAGCGTCAGGTTGCGCTAGCACGCAAGGCGCTCCTGCCGCACCCAAACCGGCGGAGCCTACACCGGCGGTTGCTGTAGTCCCTGTTGTCATGCCTGCGGTAGCCACCACAGCGCCAACGCCTGCCGTTTCGGTGCCCAAAGCGCAGGGGCAAAAGGAAACGTCTTCGAGTACGAAGCTGTTTCCCGGCAATGATCAGTTCATTAAGCGCGATGTGTCGCCGCGTGTGGATCCAGTCCTCGCCACAGGGGACAAGGTTGCGCTCAATTTTGAAAATGTCACTGTGAGTAACCTCGCAGTGGCATTGCTGGGAGACCTGCTTAAGCTCAACTACACGATTGACGCAGGGGGCGATACGGTGGTGAGCCTCAATACGCGCCAGCCCTTGATGCGAAACCAAGTACTGGATGTACTGGATGCGGTATTGCTACCACATGACCTCGCGATTGTTCGGGATAACGCTGGCGTGTATCACGTGACGAAGCGCACTGTCACGTTAGGGGCTCGCCCAGTAGTGGGTTCGTCAAAATTCAAGGATCTCTCAGGCGCAGGGACGGTCATAGTTCCACTGAACCACATTGCTGCGGCCGAGATGGCCAAGATCCTTGCGCCTCTCGCGCCTCGTGAGGCGATCGTATACGTGGATTCCATGCGTAATCTGCTCGTGCTGCAGGGCAGCAAAGCACAGCTTGGTGGTTGGCTGGAGATGGTTGAGGCGTTTGACGTGGACTTTCTCTCTGGCATGTCGCTGGGGGTGTTCGTGTTGGAGAACGCGAACGTGAATGTGGTGCGAGACGCGCTGCAGGCGATGCTTGGCACCGAGAAATCCTCCGACCCTTATGGCGGAACCGGTGCTGTGGCATCTCCTGGTGGTGCGCCGAGTGCAACAGCAGGCAGTAGCGCGGCTGGTTCGACGTCCGGCGGCGCTGGAGCGAGCGGCGCGGGCGCGCAGATGGCAACACCCTTGGGCGGCTTGATTCGAGTATTCCCCGTGGAGCGTCTGAATGCATTGGTGGTTGTAACGCCGCGCAGCCATTTGTTGGCCCAGGTCGAAACCTGGATTCGCCGACTGGATCGCCCTACGGATACTCTGGAGGCCAGCCTGTTTGTTTACCCTGTGCAGAACGGATCTGCGTTGCAATTGGCGGAAATGCTCAACGGCTTGTTCAGTGGGCAGGCGGGGCAAGGCAAGACAGCTGGTGTGGCCGCGGGTTCTGCACCCACGCAGTTTTCTCAGGGAACCGGTCTCGGGGCGAGCGCAAGTACGGGTAGCTCAGGGGCTTATGGCAGTAGCGCTGGTACTTTGGGCTTAAGCGGAGGAGCAATGGGGTCGGCATTGGGAGGTGCGGGCAAGACATCTGCTAACAACACATCCTTGACGTCGACCAGTCAGCTGGATGGCAATGTACGCGTCGTAGCAGATGAAAAGCGGAATGCGCTACTGATCCGCGCTCCGCGTACTGAATACCGTCGGATTGAGCAGGCTCTCCGTGAACTTGACAAGGCTCCGTCTCAGGTGCTGATCGAGGCAAGCATCGTGGAGGTAACGCTGACGGGCAATCTGGAGTATGGGGTGGAGTGGTATTTGCAGAATGGTCTCAGCAATGGTCGTGAAGGGCAGGCATCACTGAACATGAACACATCGGGGGGCATTAGCGCCAGGCAGCCCGGGTTCTCTTACACGATCGTCAACAAGGCGAATGTAGTGCGTGCGACGCTGAACGCTCTGGCAGAGAAGTCTCAGGTGCGTTTGTTGTCCAGTCCGTCGGTGCTGGTTCTCAACAATCACAATGCAACCATACAGGTCGGTCAGCAGCAACCCATCAAGTCGTCTACCGCAGTAACTACTGGCAACCTTGTGACCGAGTCAATCACCTACAAGGACACGGGGGTGATGCTATCTGTCACGCCTTCTGTCAATGCGGGAGGGTTGATCACGATGGACATTTCTCAGCAAGTAACCGATGTTGGCGAGCGGGACACTGCAACAGGGCAGCGCGCCTTTCAAACTCGTCAGATCCAAACGCGAGTAGCGGTGCGTTCTGGGGAGCCAATCGTCCTGGGTGGTTTGATTCGTGAAAACGACACCAATACTCGCAGTGGTGTGCCGGGGTTTGCCGATATCCCTTTGCTGGGTGCACTGTTCTCCACGACGTCAAACTTGCGCAATCGCACAGAACTGCTTGTCCTGATGACGCCTCGTGCGCTTGAGGATGATGATCAATTGCGCTCTGCAAGTGCCGAAATGCGTCAGCGCATGCGCAGCATGTCTTTGGAGTCGCAGCCCTTCAAGCTGCGTGCTGATGATGTGCCTGCTGTGCCAAGGCAATGATGTTGCGCAGTTTGCTCCTTGCTGCCTGCTTTTCGTATCGTATTTAGTCCACAGGAGATTTCGAGCATGACAAAATTCATGGGTCGCCGCCAGTGGGTCGCTGGCTTTGCGGTGCCGGTAGTTACCCTCTTGCTTGCGGGATGTGCTGTAAACGGCGGTGGGGCGGGGTCGTCAGATGATGACCAAGCCACTTTGCTGCAGCGCGCCCAGGCGTACTGGGCGTTGGTGCGCAGTGGTGACAATGTAGGCGCCTGGAAGTATGAAGAGGCATCCAAAGACCCGAAGGCCACTTTGGAGGAATACCTCAAGCGAGGTGGTGTTGCCTACGAGGCGCTGGAAGTGCGGGACGTGCGTAGTGTTGAAGGCGACCGCGCCATCGTGAATGTGTGGATGCGCTATTCGGTCCCCATCCTGCGCATCAAAAGACAAGAGGCGGTTGCGGAAGACGAGTGGCGCCGTATCGATGGTGTCTGGCACCATGTGCTGCGCCGCAGCGTGATGTTCTCCAAGGATGCCAAATAAGTTCGTTGTTTGAGTGCAACAAACCAACGCATGCCGAGTTTCTGGCGGAAATAGGTTGAAAAATTCAAAGGTATCAGTATAAGATTGCATCAACCCAAACGGAGTACGGATGGGTTGCAGATCCCGCACAGGGTGGGAAAGCTTCCTTCAATTATCTAAGGACTGAGAAGATGAAAAAATTTGCAATGGCAGCCGTTGCAGCCGCTGCGCTGAGTGCTGGTGTGGCGCAGGCGTACACCGTGGGTACGTTCAGCAACGGTTTCGTGGTTCCTAACGTGATTCACAACGGCCCAACCGACACCACTGCTGTTGGCCTGATCAACCAAACCGGCCAAAGCGTTGCTGTGTACTGGACGTTCTTCGATCAGAACTCCACTCACATCACTGACGGCTGCTTTGCTATGACCAACAAGGACTATGAGCCCTTCATCTGGTCTTCGCAGTCCGGTGGCGGTCTGTCCGGCACCCGTGGTTACCTGGTGTTCGCCGTTGGTGCTACCACCGAAGGCGGCACAGCACAAACCGCTTGCGGCGGCGCTGCTTTCCTGGCATCCACCGCTTCCGCAATCTCTGGCAATGCATTTCAAGTGAACAGCGTTGCTAAGGATGTGGCTTTCGTGCCCGTTATCGACGGTGCTCTGACGATCGCTTCTGGCGTTGATATCACCAAGATGAACAACGTGAGCTTGGTGTCCGTTGCTGGCGCTGCTCAAGTTGGCGCTTCCGGTGCAGCTCCTCAGCCAACCTTCAGCATGCGTTACGCTATCGACCAAGCCGCTGGCGGTACGGACACTGCCGTGGTGGTGTGGTCTACTGGCAACCACAGCGGTACGCACACTGTCAACATTTATGATGACAAGCAAAACCGCAAGTCTGTGAACTTCAAGCTGGTGAAGGCTGAGTTGGACTGGTTCGATCCTGAAGGCATCGCTGGTCTGCCTGCTACGTTCACCGACGGTTTCATCGAATGGCAACCAGGTTTGGCTGCTCCTTCTGATGCAACTGCAGCTCTGGGCACCACGCTGTACACACTCGGCGGCTCCGTGTTCACGTACTCGGCTATCAGCTCCACCGCTTTCGGTGCTGTGCAAACCGTTCTGGGTTCGTACAAGTAATCATTCGATTTGATGGGTGTTTGGACGCTCATCAGTCGAATAAATTACAAATTACTATCGCCGATCAGGCGGTAAAAAAAATAGCGCCGCAAGGCGCTATTTTTTTGCTTTGTGAGATTGGCAACATGACTTTGAAAATTCGCTTCTCCACATTCTTTGCGCCCATGCTTGTCGTCATGGCGGCAATATCGGGATGCCAATCCCAGTCCTTGCTCGAGGGGACTGGAGGCGTTGCTCCCGTGCCAGCGTCTTCGCAAATGGCGGTGCCTGTCCCTTTTGCATGGGGAGGAGAAGTGCGTTGCGGGGCGGCTGGGTGTCTGTTGGCTGCTGTCGAGCACGAAAATAATATGCTTGCTCTGCATCGCATTGATGGCCGCAAGTCCACTCTTTTGGATCGCGTACAGGTCGGTTACCACCCAGACTCTGCCGCGTGGCTTGCCGATGATTTGTTGGTTGCGGCTGTGGAGGGTACTGCGAGCCTGGATGTTTTCCGTGTCAGAGGTTCAAAGCTTGATCGGTTGCAGCAGATCAAGGTCGGATTTTCTCCGCGCGACGTCATGGTGGTGAAGGCTGATGGGGGGCGTTACACGCTTTTGGTCAGTCCGTACAACGGTAAAGAAGTGGCCTGGGTTCTGGACTGGGCGGTTGATGATCAGCAGGCGCCTAACGTCAAGAAGGTGTCTTGGTGTGAGGTGGCATGGCACCCGACGAGACTGAAAAAGGTCGTAGGTATCAACGGCTCGGCTATCGCCGCGGCATGCTTGGACGACAAGCAGTTGGTGGCGGTTCCGGAATCAAATTTGCTCTCTGCACCTGTTGTTGTGGCGAGGTTCTCTGCGGTATCTCGGAATGCCCGTCCTTCGCCGCAAGGGAACTGGGTTTACGTGTCTCTGGAGACTGGGGGGCGGAATGCCCGTGTGAATGCGGAGACGGGGGAACTCCAGATGATTGCATCGCCTCTCACTGGCAGTGTGTCGGTGGCGCCGCTGGATGAGCATGTCGTCATTTGGGGAGAGGACCGAGAGCTGTATTTGCAGCGCTTGGATGAGAAAGGCATGGTTGTAGAAACACGCTGGCATGCAGTGAGTGGTTTTGCGACGAGTTTGCAATTGTTGGACATAGATGGAGACGGCGAGCGTGACGTAGTCGCGTTCAACTCGGGCGGTGAGGTGATCGACGTTGTTTACGGCCCTTTGTGGGATCGTGCGAGTCAGAATAGGTTGTTGAAGCAGCGAGCACAATAAAGGAGTATGGGCAATGCGTGGACGTTCTGTGGGTGCGGGTCGATTTTTGGGTGTTTGCCTTTTATCTGCTCTGATGATTGGGGGGGCGCCCGTGGCTACCGCAGCAGATCTGGTTCAGTTAAAGAGTGGAGAGGTCATAACGTCGTCTGATCTGTCTCAATATCTTGAGCGCCGGGTTGACCTGCGCGCCAGCTCCCGTAGCAAGTGGGGTGTGGAGCAAGTACTGCGCGAGATGGCGATGGGAAGGGCGCTTGTGCAAGAGGGAGAGCGTCTGGGTGAAAAACGGCAGCCCGGGAAAGAAGGCGACCGATTTGATGATGCGTATGCAATGTCGGTATTTCGCAAGCTGATGCCACCTTGCGATCCGCCCGCAGATGCCACAGCGGCAAGAAAGTTTTTTGACGAAAATCCGCAGGCGTTCAGAGTTCCGCCCATGGCACGTTTGAATCGCGTGATGCTGCCAGCCTCGGAAACGGTGGATGGCATGGCTGCTATGGATTGGATGATGGCGCAAGCCAAAGTGATTGCGTCAGGTGCCCAGCCTTTCGAGGTCATGGCTAAGCGTGTTGAAGGAATCTATCGCCTGGAAGCGCAAGGTGACATCGGTTGGGCAGTTCTGGTTGATGAGAATGTAATTTTGCGTACCCTCGCTGCGGCGAAGCAAGGCGATATGGTGGGTCCCGTGCGTGAAGGGGATTTTGTGTACCTTTTCTCCATTGACGACAAGCGTGATAGTCGTCAGCTGGCATGGGATGAAGTGGCGGTTTCGGCTGCGGCTAGAGCTGTGAACTATTGCCGGCAGACTGCCACAAAAAAGCTGGAGCAAGACCTCCTCGCGAAGTACGGCGTGGTGATGAACTCGGCTGCCATCAGTGGGCTGTTCGAAAAGGCGCAATCAAAGTAGAGGTGTCTGGATTGTTGTAGCGGCCTGTTACAGCGCTTCTTGCGGTGCCAGTAGGCGACGGTACAATGTACGGTTGCCTAGATATTGCTTTCCGCTTTGGATGCTCAGATGATTCTTGGGGGCGATGGGCGATGCAGCAGATTTTTCTTTTCGAGCGATTGCTTCGCCGCCTCACTGAATGACCCACGTTCGCGCTTCCGTATTAATTCCTGTCAAAAACGGCGGCCCACTGCTTGGCGAGGTGATTGATGCGATCCTGCAGCAGCAAACTCCATGGCCCTTTGAGGTCATCGTTGTTGATTCTGGCTCAACGGATGACTCCGTAGCACTGGTGCGCACGAAGGGGGTTCGTTGTGAAGAGATTTCTCCACAAGAATTTGGTCATGGGCGCACACGCAACTATCTAGCTTCTTTGTCGGTGGGAGAGTTTTTGGTGTTCATTACTCAGGACGCCAAGCCCGCAACCACGGACTGGCTATACAACATGGTAAAAGGGTGTGATGCCGAGCCTGCTGTGGCAGGTGCATTTGGGCCGCATCGTGCTCATCCCGAAGCCCGCCATGTTACGCATTGTGAACTGAGTCAGCACTTCGCGGGCTTCGGTTGCGAGTTGGCTGTGGTCCGGCTTGACGACCGTGCTCGTTTTGCCGCAGACGTCGGCTACCGTCAGTGGTTGCATTTTTTCTCGAGCAACAATGCCTGTATTCGTCGCTCGGTTTGGCAGCAACTTCCGTTGCCAGAAGTCGCGTTTGCCGAGGATCAGACCTGGGCTTTGCGTGCGATTGAGGCGGGCTATGCGAAGGCCTTCGTGCCGGATGCGGTTGTCTACCATTCGCACGACTTCGGTATATGGGAAACACTTCAGCGCAATTTTGATGAGGCGCGGTCGTTTAACCTGTACTTTGGCTATCGAATTCAAGATAACCTTGTGCAGGCCATCAAATCGGGTTTTTACTTGGCAAGACGGGATCTTGGCTGGCTTCGTGATGGGGGGCTGAGGGGGCGGCGCCTGTTGAAGAATGCCGCATACATGGGGTTCATAGAAATGGCTCGTGTTGCCGGGCAATACCTTGGTACCAGGCACGACCAATTACCCCCTTGGCTGCTGCGTTCGGTATCGCGCGATGAGCAATTACAGCGTGCTGGGACTGCTTGATCATGGCGTTGAATCTTGCAAAAAAAGTATGGCGCGTTAAAGAGATGGCGCGCAAAGAGGGCCTGCTTGCAGCACTGCGGGCTGTAGTGCGTCGTCTGAGGCAAGGGCCTGGCCGCCATGTCGATGTGTTCCGCCACTACGGATTTGCAATGCCCTACGTGCTGCCCGCTCGGCCAGGTGAGGCTAAGCAGGGGACGCTTCTGTGGTTTATCCCGGATTTCAATGTGGGTTCAGGTGGCCATCTGAATATCTTTCGCACGATTTGGCATCTCGAGCAGATGGGGTATGTTTCTTGCATCGTGATCGCAAATCCTGTCATGCACCACGACGCCCATGAAGCGCGCAATGCCATCCGCAAGCACTTCTTCCCGTTGGAGGCGGCCGTGTTACTTGGGCAGGACAAGCTTCCACCTTGCGAGTTTGCAGTCGCGACGGGCTGGGATACCGCGTACACAGTGCGCGCATTTGCCGGCGCTCGATCCAAACTTTATTTCGTGCAGGACTACGAGCCACACTTTTATCCTGTGGGCTCGGAGTCGGTGCTTGCACAGAATACTTACCATTTCGGCTTCTTTGGGATCACTGCGGGTGCTTGGCTTGCAGAAAAACTTGCCAAAGAGTATGGGATGGCCACTCGCCCGGTGGGCTTTGGTGTGGAGCTTGAGCGCTACCGCCGATTGCCACGTAGAGAGCCAGAGATCCGCCGTGTTTTCTTCTATGCGCGCCCGCCCACGCCACGGCGTGCATTCGAGTTGGGACTCCTCGTGCTCAATGCCGTTTGGCAGCGCATGCCGGACACGCAGTTCGTACTGGCGGGTTGGGATACCGCTGGTTATCACATCCCATTTCCTCATCTTCCTTGCGGCACGGTTGCGTTGGATGATTTGCCGGATCTTTACAGTCAATGCGATGTGGCTCTGGTGTTGTCGTTGACCAATGCGTCACTGCTACCACTTGAATTAATGGCCAGCGGGTGTGCCGTGGTGTCTAATCGGGGCCCAAATGTAGAGTGGCTGCTGCACGAGGACGTTGCGGTGCTTGCAGAGACTTCGCCCGAAGGTCTGACCGCAGCCATATGCGGCTTGCTTGAGGATGACGAGCGACGTCATGCCCTCAGTGCCAGGGCGGAAGCTTTTGCGCGTGCGCACACTTGGGAAATGGTGGCGCAAGAGTTTGAGGTGGCTTTGCTGGATGCGCGGGCTCAGGTGCATAAGAAGGGCCTTTCCTGATGCGCTGTGTTATCTTGGGCGGGGGAGGCTTTCTGGGGCGTCATATTGGACGTGCTATGGCCGGAGAAGGTGCTGAGGTATGGTCCGTTGACCGGTCCTTGCTGGCGGCTAGGATTGCTCCATGGCTTGCCGGTGAGGTTCAAGCGGATTGTTTTGATCTGTCTACTTGGTGGGATATGGTGGGGGGGGCGGACGTGATTGTCCATTTGGCGTCCTCAACGGTGCCCGCAACGGCGAGTGAAGACCCTATTGGTGATGTCCAGGCCAACCTTGTGGGGACGCTGAGGCTACTCCATGACTTGCGTGGCAAAGCGGCGCGTCCGAGGTTGCTGTTTGCATCTTCTGGTGGCGCCGTTTATGGCCGCCCCTTGTCGGTACCCTTGAGCGAGTTACATCCGACAATGCCGATGGGTGCGTACGGGGCCACCAAGCTGGCCATCGAGCATCACCTGCGCATCGAAGAGGCGCAGTATGGCCTGCCCATACGGATCCTGCGCTTGAGCAATCCCTACGGCGAATGGCAGCAACCTCATGGTGTGCAAGGGGTCATTGCTGTTTTTGCGCACCGTGCGCTCCATTCCACGCCGGTGGATGTGTGGGGGGATGGGTCTGTCGTGCGAGATTTTGTTTATGCTGCAGATGTGGGGCGTGCATTTGTGGCTGCAGCACGTCATCAAGGGGAATCACGCATCTTCAACGTGGGTGGCGGCTTGGGAACCAGTGTCAACGACATTCTGGTCACCCTGGAGCGATTGCTAGGGCGCACGGTAGAGCGCCGCGTGTTTCCTGCGCGGTCATTTGACCCCCCGGTCAACGTGCTGGATATTCGGCGTGCCCAAGATGAGCTGAAATGGAAGCCTGAGATGGCTTTTGGAGAGGGCGTAGCTAAGGCGGTCGATTGGCTGCGGACAGTGGCATGACGGACCCGACATCCCGTTCCCATGCCATTTCGTCGGCATCGTCTCGCAATACACGTCAAGTGTGGGTGCTTTGGCGCTATTGGATGGCGCGTGAGTTCAAGACCCGTTATGCCGGTTCAGTGCTCGGATTTGCTTGGGCATTTGTCCAGCCCGTAGCTACTCTGGCAATTTTTTATGTCTTGTTTGGTCTGGTACTGGCAGTGCGTGTGCCCGGACTGGATGTGGACAACGGTTATCTGTTGCACCTGTTGGCGGGGCTGGCCGTGTGGCTTCCATTCACCGATGCAATTGGTCGTGGTGTCGGGAGTCTTGCTGCATATGAGGACTTTCTACGCAAGCAGCCCATGCCAGCTGAAATACTCCCGGCTGTGTCTGTGGGGGGGAGCCTACTGGTCTTGGGTATAGGCTACGGATTGCTGCTTGCTCTGTCGATAGCGCAAGGTGTAGGGCCGTTTATGTCTTTGGCCTGGCTGCCCGTACTGGTTTTGGCGCAGATTGTCCTCACGTTTGGTCTGACGCTATTGCTCAGCATGGCGCACTTCCTCTGGCGCGACGTCGGATCGATGGTTGCCTTTGCGCTGCAGCTTTGGTTTTACCTAACGCCAGTCGTGTATCCGCTGTCCCAGGTGCCTGAAAAGTTCCATGGGTTGTTTCTTTTGAATCCCTTGGCATGTTTGGTGTTGATGGTGCAGAGCTCGGTATTGCACATGCCGGTGCCGGCAGGTACGCCCTTGGCATTGGTGATTTGGGTTGTGTTGCTGGGCGGAGGCGGTTGGTGGTTTTTCCGTTCGATGAAATCTGCCTTGGGTGAGGCCCTGTAACGCCATGACGATCCGCTTCGAGGGTATCGAAAAAACATACACGGTATATGGCCGCCCTCAGGATCGGCTATGGGAGTGGGTCACCCGCAAGCCCCGTCACCGCGTGCATGTAGCGCTGACTGGTGTGGACTTCGAAGTCAAGGCGGGTGAGACCTTTGGTCTCATCGGCGAGAACGGGGCAGGTAAAAGTACGTTATTGAAAATTGCAGCAGGTACGATCGGACCGACTCAGGGGCGGGTGTCTCGGGAAGGGCGCGTCGCGGCGCTTTTGGAATTGGGCGCTGGATTTCACCCCGAAGAGTCGGGCTACGACAATATTCGCTTCATGGCCGCCTTGCATGGTCTGGAGGGTGAGACGATGGAGGAATTCACCGTCAGAGCGACTGCGTTTTCGGAACTTACCCGTGAGACGTTAGAACGCCCGGTGAAAACTTACTCATCAGGCATGTTTATGCGCTTGGCATTTGCTGCCGCTACGGCTATCGATCCCGACGTTCTCATTGTGGACGAGGCGCTTTCGGTCGGCGATTTGCATTTCCAGAAAAAGAGCTTGAATCGCATTTTGGAATTGCGCGAACGCGGTGCCACAGTTCTTTTTTGCTCACACAATCTATATCAGGTTCGAAGCTTATGCCAGCGCGCCGCATGGATTCACAATGGCCGAGTCCAAGCGATCGGCGCAACGGAAGGTGTAGTAACAGCTTACGAGGCACATGAACGCCGCCGGTACGCACACCTGAGGGTCGAGGTTGCCGAGAATGTGCTAAATGCCCCAGAGCCTTCCGCTGCAGAGGCTCCCACAACAGCACCACTGGTCAAAATTTCGCATCTGATCACTGAGACCAGCGATGGCATCAATCCCGCGCAGGTGGATTCCTTCCAAGATCTGACTGTCGAAATTCAGGTCGAATCGTACTGTAAAGACAAGTTTCACATAGGTTTTGCCTTGGTCAGGCCAGACAAGGACAACGTGTTCGGGACCAGCACCCAATTTCAAGATCCGCCAACACCGTTGAGTGGGGTTGGGACGCATAGCTTGCGCGTTAGATTTCCTTCTCTTCCACTCCTCTCGGGGGAATATCTCTGGAATGTTTACGTGCTCGATGATTCCGGGCTGCAGGTGTTGGACATGGCGGAATTAATTCAACCCTTTACGGTTTTGAATCAAAAGAACCGTGAGGTGGGATTGGTGTGGCTCGACCATGAGATGTTGTTGGCGGCATGATGAACGAATGGCGCTTGCGCTACGCGTTCCCGGCCTTGAGCCGCATGCCGACTACCGTGCCGTGGTACCTGGCTGCGGCAGTGGGACGTGAGCCATATGCTGCACGCCGACTGACAGAGCAGTTCCTCGTCAGGCGTTTCGAACAGGTGTTTCCGAGCGCAACTGCGATTGAACGTCGCCAGTGGGCACGTACGCATTTGTCGATGCTGGCGCGGGAAATGATGGACGCGTCAGCCCTTCACCGATTGGGTCGATCAGGCGGTCCAGAGATCGATGTGCAGGGATGGGAGCATGTCGATACGCTGATCCGTCGCAAGCAAGGGTTCATCCTTGTGCTTAACCACTATGACCGACTGTTGACATCAGCATTGGCGTTGGCCCTGAGAGGCCTGTCGCTGAACACATTGACCATGCCCGTGTTGGGGAATCCTGGGCTCACTGCCGTTCAAAGAGATTTCCTGGTTCGTAAGGTAAAGAGTTTTTCTGAGATAGCTAGAGGCGAATGGCGCACAACAGATCAGGGGATGCGCCCCGTTTATGCGTCCTTGAAGGCAGGCCAGGCATGGGGAATACTTGCCGACGCCTGGGCTCCTGAATTCACAAGGTTACGCAGTCACCCCTTTCTCGGTGGGCAACTGCATTTGCCCACCGGGATCGAACGCATGGCGGAGTCCGCTGGGGTTCCCATGCTGCATGCGGTGACGTACTCCGATGGTGCGACGCGTCTCAGAGTCGAAGTTGAGACATTGCCGGATAATGCTAGGCTGGCTATTGATTCGGTGATCCGGCGTTTGGAGCGGGATGTCCGTAGCCGTCCGTGGGCCTGGTGGCACTGGGGGCAATGGGAGCAAATGTGGACACCTTCGTCCGCCGAGGCGATATGAGCAAAATTGAGCGTTACGACTACGCATTCGACCCTGACGGTGGGGAGTGGGCAGCACGGTTGCTGCGTCGTGTTCCGCCTGGCCAAGGCTCTGTTCTGGAGTTGGGGCCTGGCCCAGGTGCCATGACGCGTGTCTTGTTGGACCGTGGTCACCGCGTCACTGTGGTGGAGAACGACCCTCAGGCCCTTGAAGTCCTCAAGACAATGGATGTGGAAGTCATCCCCGGAAACCTTGACAGCACGGATTGGCAAGATGCAATTGACGGGCGCCGTTTTGACATGGTGCTGGCTTGTGATGTGCTGGAGCACTTGCGAAAACCCGAGGATGTGCTGCAGCGGTTGAGCGGGTTGCTGGCCCCAATGGGGCAGCTACTGATTTCCGTGCCGAACATCGCCTACGCCGGTGTCCTGGCTGCCATGCGCGGTGGCGTCTTCGATTATTCGGACAAGGGGCAATTGGACAGGACGCATGTTCGATTTTTTACCAAGCGCAGTATCGAGAAGGTGCTGCTTGATGCGGGATGGGCGCCGCGAGTATGGGAGGCCAACCGCGTGCCCGTGGAATGCAGCGAATTTGCCGGGTATTGGCGTGCACTTTCTGGTGATCAACGCCAGGCATTGTTGGCAGGTTGGCAAGACTTTGACGTTTACCAATGGATGGTGGTTGTCACTCCCAGTGTCGAAGCACCTATCTGGGAGCTGAAAGAGGCTCGGGGAATGGTGGACGGTTTGCGTGACGAGCTTCAGGCACTGACTCTGGTTCACCAGCGTGAACGAGCCTCGTTGCTAGAGCACCAGAAAGCCTTTGCGGAAGCCAAAGAACTCATTGCGAAGCTACAACAGGAGGTCGGTGAGTTGCGAAAGAATGTGGACTTGCTGCGCTCCGAGAAGATCAGGTTGGACTCTGAGCTGGTGACAGCGCGCGTCGAGCTGCAGGCGAGGACTATGGAGCTGAGCGATCGCGCATGGCGAAGCCGCTGGCGCAGGTTCATGGGTTCGTACCTTAGCCGTTGAGCGCTAGAAAAATGCTGCTGGGAATTCCAGACTTTGTGACGTCACACGCCGGTGTGGACACGATGGGTGAAGGATGTCGGATTGATTCGTCTGTCTCTGTAATGCGTTTTGGGCAGCGCTCCAACGTGCTGTGCCTAGCTGATGGGGTCAGTCTCTACGCCCAGACGCGACTTGTGCTCGGAGATGTGGGTGCTGATCCTTGCGTAGGCATGCATATTGGCGCCCGCACCATCGTGAACGTCGGTAGCTACCTGTCGGGAGAGGGCGGGTTGGAAATTGGTGAGGATGTTCTGATCGGGCCGCATGCCAAGCTCTTGTCGGCGGGGCATGCGATTGATGAGGGGGATGTCGTCATCGCACGTAACCGTATTACCCGGGCGCGAATCGTTATTGAGGATGGTGCCTGGATTGGTGCCGGGGCCATTGTTCTTGAGGGGGTGACTATTGGTCGCGGAGCGGTTGTTGCGGCTGGGGCCTTGGTGCGGCAGGACGTGCCTGCGGGAATGGTCGCAGCGGGCATGCCTGCGCGTTTGATCCGTTCCAGGCGGGGTGCGGCTTGGCCTAGCTCCTCGCCTGCCCCAATTCCATGGCACGGCAAGTTCGCCTCAACACTGAAAACTATCTTGTCTATCGCAGGCAAGAGGATATGACGATGAAAGCCACTGTGCTTGGCGGTGTGGGCGGGCGCATCCGCTCTGGATTTTTCTCTTGCCGTGGTGTGGTGTTGCTCGTGGTGCTGTTCGTGGGCTTGCAGTCTGCCCCCCGGGCAAATCAGATCTGGGAGTTCGTGGACAAGGACGGCGTAACCCATATAGGCAATGTACCCCCATCGGCGCAGTCGCGCGGGGTGATCTGGCTCAACCGAGTGCCGCCCGCGTCGGAGCTGAAAGGCAAAGAGCGCGGTGCTTCCGCTTTGCAATTGCCCGGTTATGAAGATGCCAAATTACACCTAGAGGAAGCGGCCGCAGCTCAATCGTTGGACCCCGCATTTGTCATTGCGGTCGCCGCAGCGGAGTCGGCCTTTAATGCGAAGGCCATATCACGCAAGGGGGCCCTTGGATTGATGCAAGTCATGCCCGCCACCGCTGAGCGCTATGGGGTGGCAGCTCGCCTGTCCTCTGGTGGAGAGCATGCGGCCATGGAGCCTAAGGTAAATGCCCAAATTGGTACGCGATATCTGGCAGATCTGCTGCGTATGTTCGACGGTGACAAGGAATTGGCACTGGCGGCCTACAACGCGGGGGAGGGTGCGGTGATCAAGTATGGCCGACGGATTCCGCCTTATCCTGAAACGCAGCAGTATGTTGAGAAAGTGATGCGCTTTTACCGTGGCCTGCTTCGGTAGTGGCTAAGTGGGCGAATGAGTGAGCCGTACTGTGAGTCGCGTTATGTCGTCACGAAGCGAGTGGTGTCAATTTGCTCGCGTGCATTGCGCCGTGTCCAGGCGACGAGGGTGCCGAGGCCCGATTTTTCGCACGGATTGTCTTCGTTCGAGTGTCCTTGGCGCTGCTGACAACGGTTTCTTGCAGGTACCTCTGGCGAGTGCGGGTACCATCGGCCGCTCATGATTTGGTTATCCGTGGTGGCATTTATCGTGGCTGCGTTGGCAGCAGGGTTCATCGTGCGGTGGATGCGTAGCCATGCTCTTGTGTATGGCGATGGCATGCCACAACGTTTTCATCTGGGGGATATACCCAGACTCGGCGGTGCTGCGCTGTTTATTGGGATTGGTTGCAGTTGGGGGCTGGGAGTTCTGCAATCGACTCATTGGGGAGATCCGGGTTCGCTCAAGTTGGGCGCGTGGGTCGGCGGGTGGTTGGTGGCTTTGCTACCGGCGGTCGTCGGAGGTATTGCTGAAGACATGACCCAGCGTCTCTCGGTACGCTATCGCTTGAGCCTGACGGGTGCTTCTGGCGTTCTCGCTGTCATTCTTCTGGGCCTCAGCTTGCCACGTTCAGGCTGGCCCTGGTTGGACTCGGTGCTGATAGCTGCTCCTTGGTTAAGCATTGCGATTGTGGTTCTTGCTGTTTCTGGGCTTCCACACGCCTTCAACATCATCGATGGATACAACGGTCTAGCCGGCATGGTTGCACTTATTGTCTGCTTGGCTCTGGCTCACGTAGCATTGCAGGTGGGTGATCGTGCGCTGGCCGCCTTGTTGGTGTCAACGGCCGCTGCTACGGGGGGGTTTCTCGTCTGGAACTATCCGCGCGGCATGTTGTTTGCCGGCGATGGCGGCGCTTACGTATGGGGTGGCGTGATTGCGCTGGCCAGCATCTCTCTGGTGCAGCGCAATGCGGACGTATCGCCTTGGTTCCCGATGCTCCTGTTGATCTACCCGGTGTGGGAGACGATTTTCTCCATTTACCGCAAGGCGGTGCGGGGCGTTTCACCGGGCGTGGCCGATGCGCTGCATTTTCACCAGCTCATCTACCGCCGCATTGTTCGTGGGGTGTTTCACGATGATGAGTCCCGCCGGGTGCTGATGCGCAACAACCGTACGTCGCCCTATCTGTGGGGTTTTACGCTTCTGACGGTGGTGCCTGCAGTGCTGTTCTGGAACAACACGCCCCTGCTCATGGCGTTTTGCGGGCTTTTTGTGGTCAGCTATGTCATGGCCTATCTGGCCATCGTGCGGTTCAAAGTGCCGAACTGGCTGCGCCACTGAAGCCTTCTTGTGTTCGCGTGCCTGGCGAATGCGGCACAATTTGCGCCTCACAGTTTTCTCCGGATGGCACGCCTCCATGACCGACCTTCTTTCGATTGCCCCACGCGACAAGGCTGAAATCCTGGCCCAGGCGCTGCCCTACATCCGCAAGTTCCATGGCAAGACCATGGTGATCAAGTACGGCGGCAACGCCATGACGGACCCGGCCCTGCAGGCCGACTTTGCCGAGGACGTGGTGCTGCTCAAGCTGGTGGGCATGAACCCGGTGGTGGTGCACGGTGGCGGCCCGCAAATCGAAACCGCGCTCAACCGACTGGGCAAGAAGGGCGAGTTCATCCAGGGCATGCGTGTGACCGATGCCGAGACCATGGAAGTGGTCGAATGGGTGCTGGCCGGCGAGGTGCAGCAGGACATCGTGGGACTGATCAACCAGGCCGGTGGCAAGGCCGTGGGCTTGACCGGCCGTGACGGCGGCATGATTCGCGCACAAAAGCTCAAGATGGTGGACAGCAAGGATCCCACCATCGAACACGACGTGGGCCAGGTGGGTGACATCGTTTCCATCGACCCCAGCGTGGTGAAGGCGCTGCAAGACGATGCGTTCATTCCCGTCATCAGCCCGATTGGCTTTGGCGAGAACAACGAAAGCTACAACATCAATGCGGATGTGGTGGCCAGCAAACTGGCCACGGTGTTGCAGGCTGAAAAACTGATGCTGCTGACCAACACCCCCGGTGTGCTCGACAAGGCCGGCAACCTGTTGACCGACCTGACAGCCCGCCGCATCGACGAGCTGTTTGCCGACGGCACTATCTCGGGCGGCATGCTGCCCAAGATTGCCGGTGCGCTGGATGCCGCCAAGGCGGGTGTAAATGCGGTGCACATCATTGACGGGCGTGTGCCCCATGCCATGCTGCTGGAGATCCTGACTGACCAGGCCTACGGCACCATGATCCGCTCTCACTGACCCAGCGTGAGGTCTCCATGCGTCTGCTGTTGGTCGAAGACGATGTGATGGTGGCCAGCGGCATCAAGCTGGGGCTCACCGATGCGGGTTATGCGGTGGACTGGGTGGGCAGTGGCGAGCGGGCCGAAGAGGTGCTGCGCGCCGAGTCGTTTGATGCAGCCATCATCGACATCGGGTTGCCCGCCATGGACGGCCTGGAGCTGACACGCCGCCTGCGCCGCCCTGACATGGCAAGCCCCGCGATGCCAGTTTTGATCCTGACGGCGCGTGACGCTCTGCATGACCGGGTGCAGGGGCTGGATCTGGGGGCGGATGACTACATGGTCAAGCCGTTCGAGCTGCCCGAGCTGCTGGCGCGCCTGCGTGCGCTGTTGCGCCGTTCCCAGGCCGCGACCACGGCCGTGCTGAGTTTTGGCCCGCTGGAGCTGGACACGGCCGGGCGCCGGGCCAGCATGCGCACACCGGCTGGAGAGCAGGTCATCGAACTGGGCCCGCGCGAGTGGACGGTGCTCGAATACCTGCTCATCAACGCCCCCAAGCCTGCTAGCAAAGACAAGCTGCTGCAAGCGCTGACGGGGTGGGACAAGGAGATCACCCCCAACGCGGTGGAGGTGTATGTCTCGCGCTTGCGAGGCAAGCTGGAACCCCACGGTGTGGCGCTGCGGTCCATACGGGGCTTTGGCTACCGGCTCGAACTGCAGGCAACCTGAGCAGGTGTTTTCCGCGCCCAGTTCGCCGCCTCGCCATGCTTTGGAAAAACTCCTCCCGGCGGCCCGGCCTGCGCGCCATGACATCAGACCTGCGCACCCGGCTGCTGCTGATGCTGGTACTGCCCCTGTGTGTGCTGGTGCTGGCGGGGGTCTGGCTGGACTACCGGTCGGCCGATGAGGCAGCTGGCCAGCACGACCAGCGTCTGGTGCGGCTGCTGCCCGCGCTGGCCGATTCGGTGCTGGCGCCGCCCATCCACGACAACGACCCACCGCTGCTGCTGCTGGCGCCGCCCATCGAAGAGTTTTTGCGCCAGAACGCGGGCTTTGCGGCCTACAGCGTGCGCGATACCTCGGGGCGCCTGTTGCTCGGAGAGGGCTGGGTACACGGCGCCGTGCCCACCACACAGGCCCCGGAGTTCCACAGCGTGGAGTTCGGCGGCGTGACGTACCGGGTGGCGGCGCAACGCGGGCGCACGGGGGCGGGCGAACTGGTCGTGGCCCTCGCCGACGGGTCGGACCCTCGCCAGAAATGGGCGCAGCAACTGCTCCTCAGGGTGTTGTTGCCCAACCTCGTATTGCTGATTGCCGCGGGTTTTGCGATCCATTGGGCGGTGCGGCAGGCCTTCAAACCCCTGGTGGGGCTTGCGGAGGCGGTGGAGCGCCGCTCTCCCCGCGATCTCAGTCCCATCGACGAGGCCGCCTCGCCCGACGAGGTGCGGCCCTTGGTGCACTCGCTCAACCGCCTGTTTGCGCTGGTCAACGCACAGGCCGAAGGGCAGCGGCGTTTTGTGGCCGACGCGGCGCACCAGTTGCGCACGCCGCTGGCGGGCTTGCAGGCCCAGGTGGAGGCCTGGGCCATGATGGCCAAGGCGGCAGCGCCGCCACGCACGTCTTTCCCGGATTTCGACCGAAAAATGCCGCTAGCGCATGAAGATCGTGCACAAGGCGCTATTGTTTTGGGAGCGGATCAAATCGAGAAGCTGCGCAACGCCACGCGCCGCACCTCGCAGCTGGCGCACCAGCTGCTGGCGTTGTCTCGCGCGGACGCCCGCAGCCTGGACGCGCAGCCGCCGCAGCGGGTTGACCTCAAGGATCTGTGCGAGTCGCTGCTGGAAACATTTTTGGACGCAGCAACCGGCAAGGGCCTGGACCTCGGGCTCGATGTCCAGCTGGTGCATGTGACAGGCCATGGCTGGCTGCTGCGCGAGCTGCTGTCCAACCTGGTGGACAACGCCATCAAATACACACCTGCGGGGGGCGTGGTGACCATCCGCTGCGGACTGCGCCAGGGGCGCGCGGGCCCGCCCCGGCCCTACGTGGAGGTGGAGGACGACGGCCCTGGCGTGCCGGAGTCTGAGCGTACGCGCGTGTTGCAGCGGTTCTACCGCGTGCCCGGCGCGGGAGGCGAGGGCACGGGCCTGGGCCTGGCCATTGCGGACGAGATTGCCCGGGTACACCGTGCCGCACTGACGCTGGGCACGGGCCCCCAGGGGCGCGGGCTGCTGGTGACGGTGGTGTTTCCGCTGTAGTCGTGCGGGGTCCCCGGGCCGTCCGGACCGACAAGGGGCCTGTGCGAGAATCATTTCCACACACGATTGACTTGTGCAAACAGGTGGCGGCCACGCCCCTCCTGGCTGCGGCAAGATGTGACATCGTGATCCACGCCCTGCCGTGATCCGACCATGCCCAGTGGCATGCGCACCGGGAGCAGGGCCCCACCGGAGTCCCTGTCCTGCATGTCTGAAATCTCGCCCCTCCCCGAGCCTGCCAGTACCGCCGAAGCGGGTGATGTTGCGGCTGCACGCAAGCGGCCCAAGCCCGGGGAACGGCGCGTCCAGATCCTGCAGGCCCTGGCCGCTATGCTGGAGCAGCCTGGGGCCGAGCGCATCACCACTGCCGCACTGGCCGCGCGCCTGTCGGTCAGCGAGGCGGCGCTGTACCGTCATTTCGCCAGCAAGGCGCAAATGTTCGAGGGCTTGATCGATTTCATCGAGCAGTCGGTGTTCACACTGGTGCAGCAGATCACGGGGCGCGACGTGCCTGACCCCACACAGCCTGCCGACATGGGCGCGCGCCAGGCGGCGCGCATCGTGGCGCTGGTGCTGCAGTTTGGCGAGCGCAACCCGGGCATGGTGCGGGTCATGGTGGGCGACGCACTGGTGTTCGAGCACGAGCGCTTGCAGCAGCGCATGAACCAGTTCTTTGACCGCATCGAATCCACCCTGCGCCAGTGTCTGCGTGCTAGCACCGCCGCATCCAGCACGCCCACAGTCGATGCCCAGGTGGCGGCCAGCGTGTTGACGGCCTTTGTGGTCGGGCGCCTGCAGTGCTACGCCCGCTCGGGGTTTCGGCGCCAGCCCACCGAGCACCTGGAAGCCAGCCTTGCGCTGATGTTGTAGCGGTCCGCGTTGTTGAGGCGGCGCATCACGGCGGGGGTGGCGCGGCTGCAACGGGTGGTTTGGATGGGTCTCCCTATTTTTTCCGGGGGCTTGGGGGCTGCAGGGAATTTGCTGCAGAATAGAACGAACGTTCGTTTTTATTCGTGCCTATGTCCTCCATCCCCGAATCCCGCCAGGTCACCCGCATCCCGCGCGCTCGCAGTGGTACCGGCCGTGCCTTGCAAAAAGGCCAGCAGACCAAGGCGGCCATCGTCGAGGCCGCGCTGGGCCTGGCCACGCACATCGGGCTGGAAGGCCTGTCCATCGGGGCGCTGGCAGACGTCACCGGCATGAGCAAGTCGGGCGTTTTCGCCCACTTTGGCTCCCGCGAAGAGCTGCAGATCTCCGTCATCCGCGAATACCACACCCGCTTCGAACAGGAAGTGTTCTACCCCGCCATGTCCGCCCCCCGTGGCGTGGCGCGTTTGTCGGCGCTGTTCGACAACTGGATGAAGCGCACCTCCATCGAAATCGACTCGGGCTGCATTTACATCAGCGGCGCGGTCGAGTTCGATGACCGTACCGGCCCCGTGCGCGATGCGCTGGCCAGTTCGGTGCTGACCTGGCATGCCGCCATGCGCCGCGCCATCGAGCAGTGCAAGGAACTGGGCGAGCTGCGTGCCGACACCAAGGAAGAGCAGATGCTCTTCGAGATCCACGGCCTGATCCTCGCGCTGCACTACGAGGCGCGGTTCCTGCAGACCCCGGGCTCCATCGACCGGGCTGTCGTGGGCTTTCACAACATTCTGGCGCGTTACAGCGCGCCGACAGTGGCAGCCAAGGCACCCACAGTGGCGCGCCGCAAAGTTTCCAACCAAACCACCACATCCAAGGAGTAAACCCATGCCTACCTATACGCCGCCCCTGCGCGACATGCAATTCGTCATGCACGAAGTGCTCAAGGTCAGTGATGAATTCAAGGCGATGCCACCCCACGCCGAAGTGGATGTGGACACCATCAATGCCGTGATCGAAGAGGCCGGCAAGTTTGCTGCCGAAGTCGCCTTCCCGCTCAACATCAGCGGCGACACCGAAGGCTGCGTGCTGAACAAGACCACGCACGAAGTGAAGACCCCCACCGGCTTCAAGGACGCCTATGCTAAGTACGTCGAGGGTGGCTGGGCGGCGCTGAGCTGCGACCCCACCTACGGCGGCCAGGGCCTGCCCTTCGTGCTGAACCAGTGCCTGTACGAGATGCTGAACTCGGCCAACCAGGCCTGGACGATGTACCCCGGCCTGTCGCACGGCGCCTACGAAGCCCTGCACGCCCATGGCACCGACGCCCAGAAGGCCCTGTACCTGCCCAAGCTGACCAGCGGCGAATGGACCGGCACCATGTGCCTGACCGAACCCCACTGCGGTACCGACCTGGGCCTGATGCGCACCAAGGCCGAGCCTCTGCCTGACGGCACCTACAAGATCACCGGCAACAAGATCTTCATCAGCGCCGGCGAGCACGACATGGCCGCCAACATCGTTCACCTGGTGCTGGCCCGCCTGCCCGATGCGCCCAAGGGCAGCAAGGGCATCAGCCTGTTTGTGGTGCCCAAGTTCAACGTGAATGCCGACGGCTCGCTGGGC
Source organism: Acidovorax delafieldii (assembly GCF_007993815.1). Classification (GTDB taxonomy): domain Bacteria; phylum Pseudomonadota; class Gammaproteobacteria; order Burkholderiales; family Burkholderiaceae_C; genus Acidovorax; species Acidovorax delafieldii. The sequence goes on along the minus strand of NZ_VJWE01000011.1, from coordinate 390,041 downwards.
GAGCGCAACCCGATCTTCTGCACGGGCCTGGAGCACAAGATGGGCATCCACGGCAACGCCACCGCGCAGATCGCACTGGACGGCGCCATCGGCACCATGGTGGGCCAGCCCAACAAGGGCCTGGCTGCCATGTTCGTGATGATGAACGCCGCCCGCCTGGGTGTGGGCAACCAGTCGCTGGGCCTGACGGAAGTGGCTTACCAGAACGCGCTGGCCTATGCCAAGGACCGCATCCAGTCGCGCAGCCTGTCGGGCCCCAAGGCCAAGGACAAGGACGCCGACCCCATCATCGTGCACCCCGATGTGCGCAAGATGTTGCTCACCGCCAAGGCCTACGCCGAAGGTGGCCGCGCCCTGCAGATCTTCTGCACGCTGTTGCTGGACAAGGTGCACAGCCACCCCGATGAAAAGGTGCGCAAGGATTCCGAAGAACTCGTGGCCCTGCTGACCCCCATCGTCAAGGCCTTCATCACCGACAACGGCCACATCAGCACCAACGCGTGCATGCAGGTCTTCGGCGGCCACGGCTTCATCAAGGAATGGGGCATGGAACAGTACGTGCGGGACAACCGCATCAACATGATCTATGAAGGCACCAACACCATCCAGTCGCTGGACCTGCTGGGCCGCAAGGTGCTGGGCAACAACGGTGCCACGCTGAAAAAGCTGGGCAAGCTGATTGGCCAGCTGGTGGAAGAAGAGGGCGTGAACGAGCGCATGGCCGAGTTCATCAACCCCGTGGCCATGCTGGGCGACCAGATGACCAAGTTCACCACCGAGATCGGCTTCAAGGGCATGCAAAACCCCGACGAAGTGGGCGCTGCTGCGGTGGACTACCTGCGCGTGGCCGGCCACCTGGTGTTCGGCTACCTGTTCGCCCGCATGGCCCAGGTCGCCCTGCGCGAGATCGCCGCCGGCAACACCGACCCGTTCTACGGCGCCAAGCTGCAGACCGCGCGCTTCTACTTCGCCAAGCTGTTCCCCGAAACCGCCACGCTGATGCGCACCGCCCGCGCCGGCAGCAAGGTGCTGATGGACACCGATCTGGCCCTGGCCTGATCGGTGCCGGATGCGGATTTCAAGCCTTTTTGCCAGGGAGCGCAGATGTTCAAAGCGGTAGCAGCTATTGTTTTGGTAGCGGGTGCGCTGCCGGCCTGGGCGCAGATGACGCCCGAAGGCCTGTGGCGCAACATCGATGACAAGACCGGCGAGGCCAAGGCCGAGATCCGCATCCGCGACATTGGTGGCGGCGTGCTGCACGGAGCGCTGGAAAAGCGCCTGTCCAAGGACGCCAAGCCCGAGGATGTCTGCGAGGAGTGCTCCGACGACCGCAAGGGCAAGCCCTTGGTGGGCTTGGAGATCATCCGTGGCGCCAAGAAGGCCGACGGCAAAGAGGTGTGGGAGGGCGGCAAGATTCTCGACCCTGAGAACGGCCGCAACTACACCCTGCGCATGACTCCCGTCGAGGGCGGCAAGAAGCTCGAAGTGCGCGGCTCGATCGGCCCGTTCGGCCGCACGCAAACCTGGATCCGCGTCCAGTAAACCCCATTCCCGTGGCCGCGCGCACCCCAGCGGTGTCGCGCAACGCCCCAACCAGGAACCCAACCCATGTCCCGATTCCAAGTGAAAAAAGTCGCCGTACTCGGCGCAGGCGTGATGGGCGCGCAGATTGCCGCCCACCTCGTCAACGTGAAGGTGCCCGTGGTGCTGTTCGACCTGCCCGCCAAGGAAGGCCCCAAGAACGGCATCGTCACCAAGGCAGTCGAAGGCCTGAAAAAGCTCAAGCCCTCGCCCCTGGGCGTGGCCGACGACGCGGCGCTGATCCAGCAGGCCAACTACGAAGAGCACATGCACCTGCTCAAGGAATGCGACCTCGTGATCGAGGCCATTGCCGAGCGCATGGACTGGAAGCTCGACCTCTACACCAAGATCGCTCCCCACGTGGCCAAGCACGCCATCCTGGCGTCCAACACCTCGGGCCTGTCGATCACCAAACTGTCCGAAGTGCTGCCCGAGAGCATCAAGCCCCGTTTCTGCGGCATCCACTTCTTCAACCCCCCGCGCTACATGACGCTGGTGGAGCTGATCAACACGCCCACCACCCAGCCTGAAGTGCTCGACCAGCTCGAAGCCTTCGTCACCAGCGGCCTGGGCAAGGGCGTGGTGCGCGCGCACGACACCCCCAACTTTGTGGCCAACCGCGTCGGCATCGCCGGCATGCTGGCCACGATGAAGGAAGTCGAGAACTTCGGCCTGACCTACGATGTGGTGGACGACCTCACGGGCAAGAAGCTCGGCCGTGCATCCAGCGGCACCTTCCGCACTGCCGACGTGGTGGGCCTGGACACCATGGCCCACGTGATCAAGACGCTGCAGGACAACCTGAGCATTGAGACCGACCCCTTCTACGAAAGCTTTGGCACGCCTGCCGTGCTGAAAAAGCTGCTGGAGCTGGGCAACCTGGGGCAGAAGACCAAATCCGGTTTCTTCAAGAAGGTCGGCCGTGATGTGATGCGCTTCGAGCTGGAAAGCGAAGAGTACGTGCCCGCCGGCCAGAAGGCCGACGAGGTGTATGCCCGCATGCTCAAGAAGCCCGCTGCCGAGCGCCTGCGCCTGCTGCGCAACGCCGAAGGCGCGCCCGGCCAGTTCCTGTGGGCCATTCTGCGCAACAGCTTCCACTACGCCGCCGTGCACCTGGCCACGATTGCCGACAACGCCCGCGATGTGGACCAGGCCATGCGCTGGGGCTTTGGTATGAAGCAAGGCCCCTTCGAGCTGTGGCAGGAAGCCGGTTGGCTCGAAGTCGCGAAGATGATCCAGGAAGACATTGACGCTGGCAAAGCGCTGTGCAAGGCACCGCTGCCTGAGTGGGTGTTCAAGGGCCCCGTGGCCGACGCCGGTGGCGTGCACACCGCGCAAGGTTCGTGGAGTGCATCGCAGAACAAGTTTGTGCCCCGCCGCCAGCTGCCCGTGTACGAGCGCCAGATCTTCCCCGAGGCCCTGCTGGGCGAAACCGGCCTGCCCGACTGGCGCACCGCTGGCACCACCATTGCTGAGTCGAAGGCCCTGCGCACCTGGACGCTGGACGGCCAAGTGCTCATCGCCAGCATCAAGAACAAGATGCACGCCATCAGCCCCGAGGTGATGGAAGCGCTGATGGAAGCGCTGGAACTGGCCGAGTCTGAGTACCAAGGCATGGTCATCTGGTCCGGCGACGCGCCTTTCAGCGTGGGTGCGGACCTGGAAGCCACGATGCCCGCCTTCATGGTCGGCGGCGCCGATGCGGTGGAAAGCATCGAGCAAGAGTTGCAAAACCTGATGATGCGCATCCGTTACGCGCAGGTGCCCGTGGTCGCTGCCATCCACGGCATGGCGCTGGGCGGCGGCTGCGAGCTGGCTGTGTATTCGGCCAAGCGCGTGGCGCACATGGAAAGCTACATCGGCCTGGTCGAAGTGGGCGTGGGCTTGGTGCCCGGCGCGGGTGGCCTGACCTATATCGCCCGCCGCGCGGCCGAGAACATGGCCGCTTCCACCAGCAAAGACCTGCTGCCCTTCCTGACCGAAGGCTTCACCGCCGCCGCGATGGCCAAGGTGGGTACCAGCGCACTCGAATCGCGCAAGCTGGGCTACCTGCTGGACAGCGACATCATCGTGCCCCACAAGGACGAGCTGCTGTTTGTGGCCATCAACGAAGCCAAGTCCATGGCTGCCAGCGGCTGGCGTGCACCGCACAAGCGCCTGTTCCCCGTGGCGGGCCGCAGCGGTCTGGCCACCATCAAGGCCCAGCTGGTGAACATGCGCGACGGCGGCTTCATCAGCGCCTACGACTTCAAGATCGGCGCCATGATCGCCGAGGTGGTCTGTGGCGGCGATGTGGATGCTGGCTCGATGGTGAGCGAGGAATACCTGCTCACGCTGGAGCGCAAGGTGTTCTGCCACCTGATCGCCCAGCCCAAGACGCATGAGCGCATCCTGGGCATGTTGTCCACCGGCAAGCCGGTTCGCAACTGATCCGGACGTCGATGGATACCGGTAGACCGACATGAGCGAACACGCCCCCAACAAATTGCAGCGCTCGCTGATGCGCCTGGACGAGGCCCCCGCCTTCATGCGCGGGTTCGTGCAGAACATCATCTTGCGCCGGGCTGTGCCCTTTACCGGCGCGGCCGGGGTGAAGTTCGTGTCGCTCACGCCTGAGCGGGTCGAAGTGCATCTTGCCAACGAGCACCGTGTGCAAAACCACATTGGTGGTGTGCACGCCTCGGCCATGAACCTGCTGGCCGAAACGGCCACCGGCATGGTCGTGGGCATGAACGTGCGCGACGACTGCCTGCCGCTGGCCAAGGAGCTCTCCATGGCATTCAAGAAGCGCGCCACGGGCGGCCTCAAAGCCGTGGCCACGCTCACCGCCGAGCAGCGCGCCGCCATGTTGGCCAGCGACAAGGGCGAGGTGCAGGTGAAAGTCACCGTGACCGACGAAGCCGGTGTGGAGCCGGTCGAATGTGTATTTACGTGGGCCTGGGTTCCTTCCAGCCGCCCCCCCAAGAATTGAAGGAGTTTCACCATGGCTCAAAAACAAGTCCAGGACGCCTACATCGTCGCCGCCACGCGCACGCCCATTGGGCGCTCGGGCCGCGGCTATTTCAAGAACACCCGGCCTGACGACCTGCTGGTCGCCGCCATCAAGAGCGCCATGCTGCAGGTGCCCACGCTGGACCCCAAGGCGATTGAAGACGCCATCATTGGCTGCTCCTTCCCCGAAGGTGAGCAGGGCATGAACATGGCCCGCATTGCCGTGGGCCTGGCGTTCGACCACCCCGTGGGCGGCGTGACCGTGAACCGCTTTTGCGCATCGGGCATCACCGCGCTGCAGATGGCGGCCGACCGCATCCGCGTGGGCGAGGCCGACGTGCTGATTGCTGGCGGCGCCGAGTCCATGAGCCTGGTGCCCATGGGCGGCAACAAGCCCTCGTTCAACGCCGAGATTTTTGCCAAGGACGAAAACGTAGGCATCGCCTACGGCATGGGCCTGACCGCCGAAAAGGTGGCCCAGCAGTGGAAGGTGAGCCGCGAAGCGCAAGACGCGTTTGCCCTCGAATCCCACCTGCGTGCCATCAAGGCGCAAAAGGCTGGTGAGTTCAGCGACGAAATCACGCCCTTCGAAATCGTGGAGCGTTCGCCCAACCTCGCTACCGGCGAAGTGGTGGAAAAGCGCCGCACCGTGAGCCTGGACGAAGGCCCTCGTCCTGATACGTCCCTGGAAGGCCTGGCCAAGCTCAAGCCCGTGTTTGCGGCGCGCGGCAGCGTCACGGCGGGCAACAGCTCGCAGACCAGCGACGGTGCCGGTGCCCTCATCGTGGCCAGCGAAAAGGCGGTGAAGCAGTTTGGCCTGACGCCGCTGGCGCGTTTTGTGAGCTACGCCGCGCGCGGCGTGCCGCCAGAGATCATGGGCATTGGACCGATCGAAGCGATTCCTGCGGCCCTGCGTTATGCGGGTCTCAAGAGCGATGACATTGGCTGGTACGAGCTGAACGAAGCGTTTGCGGCCCAGTCGCTGGCGGTGATCAATACGCTGGGCCTGAACCCTGCGAACGTGAACCCCATGGGCGGTGCCATTGCGCTGGGGCATCCGCTGGGCGCCACCGGTGCGATCCGTGCGGCGACGGTGGTGCATGCGCTGCGTCGGCACAAGCTGAAGTACGGCATGGTCACGATGTGCGTAGGTACCGGCCAAGGCGCCGCCGGCATCATCGAAGCTTTGTGAGTTAGCTGGCTACTGCGCGGCTTTCATGCGTCGTTGGGCGGTGCTCGCAATCCTCACGTACCGCAAGTACGTTCCGGTTGCTGCGCTCCGTCCGCCTAGCCTGAAAGCCGCTCGCTACGCCCTTGAGGGCGGGGTGTGAAGGCAGGGGGAAGTGCACTGCCTGTTTTTCTTTTCCATTCAAGCTGGCGCAGATCGGCATTGAACCTAGGAGACAGACATGAACAAGCAAACCTTGCAGGTCAACGGGGCAGTGTCTTTGGCGCTGCGTGTCTACGAACCTGAGGGCGCACCGCGCGCCAGCGTTGTCATCGGTGGCGCGATGGGGGTGCGGCAGTCGTTCTACGAGGCCTTTGCGCTGTGGATGGCGCAGCAGGGGTTTCGGGTCACCACGTTCGACTACCGGGGCCATGGCGACTCTCTGCAGGGCGCCATGCGCGATGTGAAGGCGGATCTGTTTGATTGGGCGCAGGACTACGAGGCGGTGATTTCTGCCGCCAAGGCCGCGCTGCCTGCGCAGCCGCTGTACTTGCTGGGCCACAGCCTGGGCGCGCAGTTGCCGGGCTTGCTGAAAAAGCCCGAGCAGGTGGCGGGCCTGCTGAGCGTGGCCGCAGGCAGCGGCTACTGGCGTGACAACGCGCCGCAGCTCAAGCGCATCGTTCCGTATTTCTGGTGGGTGCTGGTGCCGCTGGCCACACGGCTGTGCGGGTACTTTCCGGGGCGCACGCTCAAGAAGGTGGGCGATCTGCCTGCGGGGGTGATCCTGCAGTGGCGGCGCTGGTGTCTGGACCCCGCTTACAGCGTGGGGGCTGAGGGGCCTGCGGTGGCGCAGAGTTATGGCGCGGTGCGGTTCCCGGTGCTGGCGCTGTCGATGGCGGACGACGAGCTGATGACCTTGCGTGGCACGCACAACCTGGTGAACCTGTACGCCAACACCGAGCGCCGGGTGGAGAGCATCACACCGGCCGACCTGCAGGTGCGGCGCATTGGGCACTTTGGCTTCTTTCGCGACCAGTTCCGCCAAAGCCTGTGGCCGCGCGCAGCGGCTGCGCTGGCCGCACTGGGCGGTGGCGGAATGCCCCATGGCGAAGTCTCCGGTACGACGGCCTGAGCGGTCGTTTCGCGGCACACTTGCAGCATGACTTCCTCTTCATCCACTTCTTCGTCTGCGTCTTCGTCCTCCGCTACACACCCGCTGGACGAGGCGCTGCAACTGACGGCTTCGTCCGCTGCGACGGGCCAGTACGAAGGGCAGACCCACCCCGGCTACTGGAACATGGTCGGCCCGTTTGGCGGCATCACCGCTGCCACGCTGCTACAGGCCATCCTGAAGCACCCCGACCGGCTGGGCGATCCGCTGTCGCTCACTGTCAACTATGCGGGCGCTTTGACCGCTGGTGCGTTAACGGTGCAGGCAACTCCTGTTCGCACCAATCGCTCCACCCAGCACTGGACGCTGTCGATCCTGCAGGCCGGTGCCGACGGCGCGCAGGTGGTCACCACTACGGCCACCGCCGTCACGGCCGTGCGCCGCGAGACCTGGAGCGTGGGCGATGTGCCCATGCCGCAGGTGCCCCCACCTGCAGAGCAAAAAGCCATCGTTGCCCCCTTGGGCGCTGTGGAGTGGCTCAACCGCTATGAGATGCGCCCCATCGCTGGCTTCATCCCGCGCACCTGGGACGGCAGCGGCGACCACAGCCTGACGCAGCTGTGGATGCGCGACACACCACCGCGGCCGCTCGACTTCGTGGCGCTGTCCGCATTGGCCGATGTGTTCTTTCCCCGCGTGTGGCTGCGCCGTGCGCGCCAGGTGCCTGCGGGCACGGTGTCGATCACCGTGTACTTCCACGCCACGGCAGAGCAGCTGCAGGCCACGGGCACTGGCTTCCTGCTCGGCCAGGCGCGCGGGCAGGAGTTCCGCAACGGTTTCTTTGACCAGACCGTGCAGCTGTGGAACGAGGCTGGCACCATGCTGGCCACCAGCCATCAGATCGTTTACTACAAGGAATAGGAAGTCGGCCTGTCGCCCTGTGCCGTACCGCATTCCTCTCGTCCCAATCCATCCGACCCGGAACCTTCACCACCATGACCGAAGCCACCCAAGACATCCTCGTCCACTCCGAAGCGGGCGTGACCACCATCACCTTCAACCGCGTGGACAAGAAGAACTCCATCACGCGCGACATGTACGCCGCCATGGCTGATGCGCTCGACGCCGCCAAGGCGGATGCCAGCGTGCGCGTGGTGGTGTTCCAGGGCGACGTGGCGATCTTCAGCGCGGGCAATGACATTGGCGATTTTTTGCAGCAGCCGCCTGCCACGCAGGACTCGCCCGTGTTCCGTTTTCTGCGCGGCATCACCACCTTCCCCAAGCCCGTGATCGCCTCGGTGTGTGGCCCGGCCGTGGGCATTGGCACAACCATGCTGTTCCACTGCGACCTGGTCTATGCGGGCGACAACGCGGCGTTCTCCATGCCGTTCGTCAACCTGGGCCTGTGCCCCGAGGCCGCATCGAGCCTACTGGTGCCGCAGATGCTGGGGTACCACCGCGCTGCGGAAGCCTTGCTGCTGGGCGAGCCTTTCATGGCCGAGGCCGCGTTGGAAGTCGGCCTGGTGAACCGTGTGGTGCCGCCCACCGAGTGCAATGGGGTGGCGCAGGCGCAGGCGAAGAAGCTGGCTGCCAAGCCGTTGTCGTCGCTCATCGAAACCAAGCGGTTGATGAAGGGCGGGCAGACGGCGAAGGTGCTGGAGGTGATGGCGGAAGAGGGCGAGAGCTTTGGGCGCATGTTGCGTGAGCCTGCAGCGCGGGAAGCGTTCTCCGCTTTTATGGAGAAGAGAAAGCCTGATTTCAGCGCGGTTTGATTCGCTAGTTCTGAGGTATTTTGGGCTGCTGGCGCTTGTACATAAAGCGCTGGCTGCTATTGTTTTTATAGTTCGTTCTCGCCCCATCCGTTCGGGTTGAGCTTAGCGAAGTTTGTTTTGGCGGTGGCTACTGCATGCCCGTGTGAAGTGCGGGAGCCGGGAGTCGCCCGGCGTGCGAGTAACTTTCTTTTGCTTCGCCAAAAGAAAGTCACCAAAGAAAAGGCGACCCCCAGTCTGCGACCCCTGCGCTTCGCTCCGGGGCAAACCTGCGTCCGTGCGGTTGCGGGGTGTGCCGTGGAACTCGCTTTGCGCTGCCGCGCGCCGCTCAGACATCCACGGCGAGTCAGAGCACGAAGCATGGGCGCTCCGACGCCCATGCCACCCCGCAACCGCCCCGCCGCAGGCGCAGCCAGCAGGGGTGAGGAGCCGAACATCCAACATCCAACAGCCGAACAGCCGAAAAACCACACGGGCCATCGCTGCGCTCGGCCCAGCTTCCGCAGCGCGTGGCGCTTGCGCCCGCGAGACGGGGCCGAGCGCAGCAATGGCCCGAGTGGATGTCCCTCGGGTTCCCTTCTGCGCGTGCCGAGAAGCGCAAGGCAGGGGGTGTGTGCGTGTGCCGAAGGACACACGCACTTCGTGCACTGACTTGCCGCAGTTGTTTGAACGGAGCGCGTAGCGCGCAGTGAGTTCTGCGGCGCACCCTCTGTGCGAGCATCGCAGGTTGCCCGTAGCGCAGCGAAGGGACGCGCGCAGTAGGGTCGCCCTTTCTTTGGTGACTTTCTTTCGGCGACGCGAAAGAAAGTTACTCGCACGCCGGGCGACTCCCGGCCTCCGTCCTTCGCATAGGCACGCGATCTGCTTCGAAATGAGCAGCAAATCAGGCAGTGAATACCGGCGTTTCACCTCAAAAAGCACCCGTAGCAATCGCGATCAGACAAGCTATCTATTTTTACAAAGCACTTGCTTGCTAAAAATAAACAGTTTTGCTATCGTGCCTGCATGGATTCACCCGTGCCGCGCACCAGCGCCATCGCCCCCGCTCCCAAGAAACCACCGGCCCGCACTGGCAGCAAGGCGGTAGCTTCCTCCGACGCCAACGCAGTCGCTGCAGAGGCAACCCCCACCCGCCGCCCCCGCGGCCGCCCCCGCAAGACCGCCGAAGAACTCGACGACGGCAACCGCCGTCGCAAGCTCATGGACGGCGCGGCCAAGCTCTTTCGCACCCAGGGCTTTGCCGCCACCAGCACGCGCGACATTGCTGCGGCGGCAGGCATGCACAGTGGCTCGCCCTTCTACCACTTCGAAAGCAAAAGCGCGCTGCTCTACGCCGTGATGAGCGAAGGCATGACCATGGCCACGCAAAGCCAGCAGCAGGCACTCGATGCACTACCCGCCACGGCCACACCGCGCGAGCAGCTGCGCACGCTCATTCGCCACCATTTCGAGATCCTGCTCGGGCCCCGCAGCAGCTTCATCCCGGTGATGCTCTACGAATGGCGCTCGCTCACGCCTGCGCAGCGCAAGGGCATTGCCCGCATCAAGGACAGCTACGAGGCCACCTGGATGCCTGTGCTGGAAGCGCTGGCAAAGCAGCGTGCGCTGCAGGCTGAGCCCGGTGTGGCGCGGCTGTTCATCTTTGGGGCGCTCAACTGGGCGGTGCAATGGTTCTCGCCCAAGAAGGGCAAGTCGCTCGACGCGCTCACCGACGAGGCACTCGCCTTGTTTATCCGTTCATAACAAACAACCCCATCAAGGCAGAGTCACCATGGCCCCCACTGCGCGCAACGCCTACCAGTCTGTGTTTGCTCCGGGCCTGTTCCTGGGCCAGGTGGTGGTGGTCACCGGCGGTGGGTCCGGCATTGGCCGGTGCACGGCACACGAACTGGCGCACCTGGGCGCGCATGTGGTGCTGGTGGGGCGAAAGCCAGAAAAGCTGCTGGCCGTGGCCGAAGAGATCACCGCCGATGGCGGCCACGTGTCGTGCCAGGTGTGCGACATCCGCTCTGAAGAAGCCGTGGTCGCGCTGGTGCAGCAGGTCCTTGCTGCGCAGGGGCGCATCGATGCGCTGGTCAACAACGCGGGCGGGCAGTTCATGTCGCCGCTCGAATCCATCAGCGCCAAGGGCTGGGAGGCCGTGCTGCACACCAACCTCACCGGCGGCTTTTTGATGGCGCGAGAGTGCTACCGGCAGTGGATGGCGCAGCACGGCGGCTCAGTAGTCAACATCGTGGCCGACATGTGGGGCTCCATGCCTGGCATGGGGCACAGTGGCGCTGCCCGTGCGGGCATGGTCAGCTTCACCGAAACCGCTGCGCTGGAATGGGCACACAGCGGTGTGCGCGTGAACGCCGTGGCGCCGGGCTACATCGCCTCCAGCGGCATGGACAACTACCCGCCCGAGGCGGCAGACATGCTGCGTGCCATGCCGCGCACGGTGCCGCTCGGGCGCTTTGGCAACGAGGCCGAGGTGTCGGCGGCCATCACCTTTTTGCTCAGCCCGGCAGCCAGCTTCATCAGCGGCGCCACGCTGCGGGTGGACGGCGCACGGCCCCAGGTGCGCATGGGCTGGCCGCAGCGCCCGCCTGGTGCCACCGCCGCAGCACACCCGGCCGTGCGGCCGTTTGACGGCTTTCACCGCGCGCAGGTGCCGCAGGTGTTTGCACCTTCCCATACCCCCAAGACCGAGGCCGCATGACCGCCGTCTTCACTTCCCGATTCAACCCAGGCAGCGCCGAATCCACCCAGCGCCGCGCGGCGCTGCAGGTCCGCCTTCATGCCCTGCGCGCGTTGGAAGAGCGTGCCGCCGCCGCCTCGGCCCGCTCGCTCCCCCAGTTTGAAAAACGCGGCCAGCTGCTGCCGCGCCAGCGGGTGGCGCTGCTGCTGGATGCGGGTGCACCCTGGCTGCCGCTGTGCACCCTGGCGGGCTACCTGCAGGACGTGAAGGACCCCGAGAAGTCCGTGCCCGGTGGCGGCATGGTCGCGGGCATCGGCTTTGTCAGTGGCGTGCGTTGCATGGTGGTGGCCAGCGATTCGGGCATCGAGGCCGGCGCCATCCAGCCCATGGGCCTGGAAAAGATCTTGCGCGTGCAGGAAATCGCGCTGCAAAACCGCTTGCCGTTCATCCACCTGGTGGAGAGCGCGGGCGCCAACCTCATGCGCTACCGGGTGGAGGGCTTCGTGCACGGTGGCACGCTGTTCCGCAACCTTGCGCGGCTGTCGGCGGCGGGCATTCCGGTGATCACTGTGCAGCACGGCTCGGGCACCGCGGGCGGCGCCTACATGCCCGGCTTGTCGGATGTGGTGATCATGGTGCAGGGCCGCTCGCGCGCCTTTCTGGCCGGGCCGCCGCTGCTCATGGCTGCGACGGGCGAGATTGCGACGGAAGAGGAACTGGGCGGTGCCGAGATGCATACCGCCGTCTCGGGTCTGGGTGAATACCTGGCGCAGGACGACCGTGAGGCCATCGGCCTGGCGCGCGATGTGGTGGCGCAGTTGGGGTGGGGCGTAGCGCCGCGACCCAGCGCACCCGGGCCCACCTTGCCCGCCGAGGACCTGCTGTCCCTGATGTCTGCCGACCTGCGCCAGCCCGTGGACATGCGCGAGGTGATGGCGCGGCTGGTCGATGGCTCGGAGCTGCTGGAGTTCAAGGCCCGCTACGGCATGGCCACCCTGTGCGCGCAAGGCCGCATTGGCGGCCATGCCGTGGGCTTCATTGGCAACAACGGCCCCATCGACGTGGCGGGCGCCAACAAGGCCACGCACTTCATCCAGTGGATGTGCCAGCTGGGCCACCCCATCATCTACCTGCAGAACACCACGGGCTACATGGTGGGCAAGGACAGCGAGCAGGGCGGCATGATCAAACACGGCAGCAAGATGATCCAGGCCGTGACCAACGCCACCGTGCCGCAGATCACCATCCAGTGCGGCGCCAGCTTTGGCGCGGGCAACTACGGCATGTGCGGGCGGGGTTATGCGCCGCGCTTCCTGTTCAGCTGGCCGGGTGCCAAGACGGCGGTGATGGGCGGCGAGCAGGCCGCGCGCACCATGCAGATCGTGACCGAGGCGGCGCTGGCGCGCAAAGGCATCACGCCCGACCCGGCCGAGTCGCAAGCCCAGTTCGACAAGATCGTCGCCATGTTCGAGGCCCAGGCCGATGCGTTCTACACCAGCGGCCTGCTGCTGGACGACGGTGTGATCGACCCGCGCGACACGCGCGCCGTTCTGGCGTTTTGCCTGGACACCTGCGCCGAGGCACAGGCCCGCACGCTGCGGCCCTTGAGCTTTGGCGTGGCGCGGATGTAAGCGCTTCGCGCGCAACTTCCACAATGGCCGAGCCTCTCAAACACCTGCTGAACGACACCGTGCCGCCGCGCATTGCGGCCATGGTGCGGCGCGCGTGGCGGTCCTTCGACTCAAAAGCCTTCTTGCGCCAGATCGAGCCCGGCTACGAATCGCTGGAGTTGATGGCGCGCGGTCAGCGCATTGCGCAGGCCCTGCAGACCCACCTGCCGCAAGACGTGCCACGCGCGCTGGGTGTGCTGGTCGATTCGATGGACCCACCCATGGGCCTCGATGCGGCGGGTGAGCCCGATGCGGGTGACCGCCCGTACAGCGCCTTCCTGTACCTGCCGCACAGCATGTACATCGGCGCACACGGCCTGCAGCATTTCGAGGCAGCGATGGCTGCGCAGCATGCACTCACCCAGCGCTTTACCGCCGAGTTCTGCATCCGCCCCTACCTGCTGCACCACCAGGGCGCCACGCTAGCGCGGCTGCGCGACTGGGCGCAGGATGACAACGCCCATGTGCGCCGCCTGGTGAGCGAAGGCACGCGGCCCCGCCTGCCCTGGGCGCCGCGTTTGCCTGCATTCCAGAACAACCCGCAACTGGCCCTGCCATTGCTCGATGCACTCAAGGACGACCCATCGTCGTACGTGCGTCGCTCCGTGGCCAACCACCTGGGCGATATCGCCAAGGACCACTCCGACCTCGCCGTAGGCACCGCGCGCACCTGGCTGCAGGGCGCACCCGCCCCGCGCGAGGCCCTGGTGCGTCACGGCCTGCGCTTTCTCATCAAACGCGGCGACGCCGCTGCGCTCGATGCCCTGGGCGTGGGCCATGCCGTGGCGCTGGACGTGCGGTCCGCGCGCGTGCTTCCCGCCCGCGCACGTATCGGCGACAAGGTGCGCATCGAGGCCGAACTGCACAACCCCACACCCCTGCCCCAGCGCGTGCTTGCGGACCTGAAGGTGCACTACGTCAAGGCCCACGGCGGCGCGGCGCCCAAGGTGTTCAAGCTGCAGACGCTGGACATCGCCCCCGGCGCCACCGTGGCGGTGGGCAAGACGCTGTCGCTGCAGCAGATGACCACACGCACCCACTACCCCGGCGCGCACCAGGTGGAGCTGGTGCTCAACGGGCGGCCACAGCCGCTGGGGCAGTTTCAGCTTTCGTGATCGAGGTTTGCAGGCAGACAAACATACAAACGCAACAGCAGGAGACAAGCACCATGCAGTTCACACACGAGCACCGCGAGATCCAGAAGACCCTCAAGCGTTTCATCGACGAAGAGATCAACCCCCACGTGGACGAGTGGGAAGCGGCCGAGATCTTCCCCGCGCACGAGGTCTTCAAGAAGATGGGCAACCTGGGCCTGCTGGGCTTGTGCAAGCCGGAGGAATACGGCGGTCAGGGGCTGGACTATTCGTACAGCCTGGCCATGGCCGAGGCACTGGGCCACATCCACTGCGGCGGCGTGCCCATGGCCATTGGTGTGCAGACCGACATGTGCACCCCGGCGCTGGCGCGCTACGGTAGCGAAGAACTCAAGCGCAACTTTCTGGCCCCTGCGATTGCGGGCGACATGGTGGGCTGCATCGGCGTGAGCGAGCCTGCGGCGGGCAGCGATGTGTCGGGCATCAAGAGCGTGGCGCGCAAGGACGGCGACGACTACGTGATCACCGGCCAGAAGATGTGGATCACCAACAGCCTGCAGGCCGACTGGATGTGCATGCTGGTGAACACGGGCGAAGGCCCTGTGCACAAGAACAAGAGCCTGGTGATGGTGCCCATGCGCGACGGGCCCGGCGGCAAGCTCACCAAGGGCATCGAGGTGGCGCAGAAGATCCGCAAGATCGGCATGCACAGCAGCGACACCGGCTTGATCTACTTTGACGAGGTGCGTGTGCCGCAGCGCTACCGCATCGGTGCGGAGGGGCAGGGCTTCATCTACCAGATGCAGCAGTTCCAGGAAGAGCGCCTGTGGTGCGCCGCCAGCACGCTCGAATCGCTGACCAACTGCATCCAGTGGACCATCGACTACGCGCAGGAGCGCAAGCTGTTTGGCGCCACGCTGGCCGACCAGCAGTGGGTGCAGTTCAAGCTGGCCGAACTCAAGACCGAGGTCGAAGCGCTGCGTGCACTCACCTACCGCGCCTGCGACCTGTACGTGAACGGGCAGGACGTGCTGGAGCTGGCCAGCATGGCCAAGCTCAAGGCTGGCCGCCTGAACCGCGAGGTGCCCGACACCTGCCTGCAGTTCTGGGGCGGCATGGGCTTCACGCTGGAGAACAAGGTCTCGCGCATGTACCGCGACGGGCGGCTGGCGTCCATCGGCGGCGGGGCGGACGAAGTGATGCTGGGCATCCTCGCAAAGCTCATGGGCATCGCCAAGCGGCCCGCGCACTGACATGGCCGATTCGCTGTTGATCGACCGCGCGCCGCTGGCCTGCGGCTGTGTGGAAACCTGGACGCTCGATGACCCGGCCAGCCGCAATGCGCTGTCAGAAGCCATGGTGGACGCCCTGCTAGCCGCGTGTGAGCGGGCTGCGGCCGATGCCGACCTGCGCGGCGTGGTGCTGCGGGGTGCCGGTGGGCATTTCTGCGCGGGTGGCAGCCTGGGCGGCTTTGCCAAGACCATTGGCCAGCCCCTGGCTGAGGGCGAGGCTGACCCGCTGGTACCGCTGAACCGCCGATTCGGCACGCTGCTGCAGGCCCTGTGCGCGCTGCCGCAGTGGCTCATCGTGGCGGTGGAAGGGGCGGCCATGGGTGGCGGCTTTGGTCTGGTGTGCTGCGCCGACCATGTGCTGGCCCACACCAGCGCGCAGTTCGCCACGCCCGAGGTCACGCTGGGCATCGTGCCTGCGCAGATCGCGCCCTTTGTGGTGCGGCGCCTTGGCCCGTCTGCTGCGCGGCGGTGTTTGCTGACCGGCGAGCGCTGGGATGCCGCTGCCGCCCAGCGCTTGGGCCTGGTCGATGACCTGGTGGAGGGCGACATGAATGCTGCTTTGCAGGCCGCCATTGCACGCCACGCTGCCGCAGCGCCGCAGGCAGTGGCCGCCACCAAACGTTTGTTGCTGGCACAGCCCGAGACGGCGTTGCCCGCGCTGCTCGATGACGCCGCCCTCGCCTTTGCGCAAGCGCTGCGTGGCCCCGAGGCGCCGCAAGGGCTGGCAGCGTTTGCTGCGCGCAAGGCGCCGCCGTGGAGTGCGAACTCATGAAGAAAATCCTCATTGCCAATCGGGCTGTTCATGCCGCAGGCATGGCGAAGCAGATTGCCCGTGCACGCGCAGCGTGCTGGCGGGCGATGGAGCCGCGAGGGCACAGCCTATGAAAAAGATACTGATCGCCAATCGCGGCGAGATCACTCGCCGGGTGATTCACACCGCCCACCGCATGGGCATCGAAACCGTCGCGGTTTACTCCGACCCCGATACCAACGCCCTGCACGTGCGTGAAGCCAACCAGGCCGTGGCGCTGGGTGGCGCGGCCAGCGCCGACACCTACCTGCGCACCGACAAGCTGCTGGCCGCCGCCCGTGCCACCGGCGCCGATGCCGTGCACCCCGGCTATGGCTTCCTCAGCGAGAACGCCGACTTCGCGCGGGCCGTGGTCGATGCGGGCCTGACCTGGATTGGCCCGCCGCCCGCCGCCATCCGCACATTGGGCAGCAAGGCGGGAGCCAAGGCCCTGGCCCATGCGCACGGCGTGCCCTGCTTGCCCGGGTACTCCGGCGACGACCAGAGCGATGAACGCTTTGCCGCCGAGGCTGCGCGCATCGGCACGCCCCTTATGGTCAAGGCCGTGGCGGGTGGGGGAGGGCGCGGCATGCGCCTCGTCACCGACCTGGCGCAGTTGCCCGCCGCACTGGCCAGTGCCCGGTCGGAGGCGCTAGCGGGCTTTGGCTGTAGCGACCTGCTCATCGAACGCGCACTGTTGCAGCCGCGCCATGTGGAGGTGCAGATCTTTGCCGACGCTCACGGCGGATGCATCCACCTGGGCGAGCGCGATTGCTCGGTACAGCGCCGCCACCAGAAGATCATCGAAGAGTCCCCCAGCCCCGCCGTGGACGCCGCGCTGCGCGAGCGCATGGGTGCCTGCGCCGTGGCGCTGGCACAGGCCGCTGGCTATGTGGGTGCGGGCACGGTGGAATTCCTTCTGGATGGGGCTGAATTCTTCTTGATGGAGATGAACACCCGCCTGCAGGTGGAGCACCCGGTGACCGAAGCGCTCACGGGGCTGGACCTGGTGGAATGGCAAATCCGCGTGGCACGTGGCGAGCCGCTGCCGCTCACGCAAGATGAGGTGCATCTGCAAGGCCACGCCATCGAAGTGCGCCTGTGTGCCGAAGACGCGCACTTCCGTCCCCACACCGGCCGCGTGCTGCAGTTCAGCGCGCCACCGGCCACCGCGTTTGAACGGGCTGCGCCGGGCGCGCTGCGCTTTGACCATGCGCTGGAAGAGGGCGCCGAAGTCACACCCCACTACGACGCCATGCTGGGCAAGCTCATCGTGCACGCGCCCACGCGGGCCGAGGCCATCGCCGCGCTGGTGCGTGCGCTGCAGGGCACCCGCGTGCTGGGCCTGTCCACCAACCGCGCGTTTCTGGCGGCCTGCCTGCAGCACCCCGTGTTTGCCAGCGGCCATGCGCTGGTGCCGTTCCTGGCGGAGCATGCCCAGGAGCTGCAGCGGTTGCTATTAAATAATGAGCTATTAGTGCATATTCCTTCGGCGCTATCGGCCATTTTTGCTTCAAATACGCCGTCGGACCTGCCTTGTGCGATGGCCAGGCCCCTGCGGCTGCGCCACCAGGGCGAGGTGCACTCCGTCGCCGTGCGCGAGCTGGGCGGTGGGCGGCTGCTGGTGGAACAGGCCGGGGCAGAGCCTGTGACTTTGCAGCTGCCCCAGCGCGGTGTGCATTGCGTGGCGGTGGGCCCCCGGCGCTGGCACTGGCAAACCGGCGGCGTGGACGGCTGGGTGGAAGACGCATCGTGGGAGCCCGCTGCGCGCGCGGGTGCGGCGGGCGGTGCGACGGAGTTGCGCGCCCCCTTCAACGGCAAGGTGGTTGCGCTGCCTGTGGCAGCAGGCCAGGCGCTGGCGGCGGGCGATACGGTGGTGGTCATCGAATCCATGAAGCTCGAACACAGCCTGGCCAGCCCCGCCGCCGCCACCGTGGCCGAGCTGCTGGTGGCCCCCGGCCAGCAGGTGTCGCCCGGCCAGGTGCTGGCCCGCTTTGCACCCGCCACGCAAGGAGCGCCCGCATGACCGCCACATCCGACGCAACCCCTGTGAGCGACGAAGACCGCACCGCCCTCACCGACACCGTCACCCGCTTTGCCCGCACCGAGATCGCGCCGCATGTGGACGCGTGGGATGCCGCCGGTGAATTCCCCCGCAGCCTGTACCGCCGCGCGGCCGACCTGGGCCTGCTGGGCCTGGGCTACCCAGAGCAGTACGGCGGCACACCCGCCAGCTACCTGCTGCGCCTGCCGCTGTGGCGCGCGCTCAGCCGCCACGGTGCCAGCGGCGGTGTGCTGGCCAGCTTGCTGTCGCACAACATCGGCCTGCCGCCCGTGTTGGCCCATGGCAGCGACGCGGTGCGTGCCGAGGTCATTCCACCGGTGCTGGCGGGCGAGCAGATTGCCGCACTGGCGATCACCGAACCCGGTGGCGGGTCCGACGTGGCCCAACTCAAGACCACAGCGCGGCGCGAGGGCGATGAGTACATCGTCAACGGCGAAAAGGTGTTCATCACCTCCGGCATGCGTGCGGACTGGATCACGGTCGCTGTCAGAACGGGAGAGGCTGGAAGCAAGGGCAGTGGCGGCATCTCCATGCTGCTCATCCCCGGCCACAGCGCAGGCCTGTCGCGCAGCAAGCTCGACAAGATGGGCTGGCTCTGCTCCGACACCGCCCACCTGCGCTTTGACAACGTGCGCGTGCCCGCCCGCTACCTGCTGGGCGAAGAGGGCGCGGGCTTTCGCATCATCATGGCCAACTTCAACGGCGAGCGCTTTGGCCTCGCCGCGTCGGCCCTGGGCTTTGCCGAGGCCTGCTACGACGAGGCCCTGGCCTGGGCCCGCCAGCGCAAGACCTTTGGCGCCGCGCTGGTGGAACACCAGGTCATCCGCCACAAGCTGGTGGACATGCAGATGCGCATCCAGTCCACCGCCGCGTGGTGCGAGTCCGTGGCCGCGCAGGCCGACGCGGGCCGCACCGGACCGGAATGGGTAGCGAGTGTGTGCCTGCTCAAGAACCACGCCACCCAAACCATGCAGTTCTGCGCCGACCAAGCCGTGCAGATCCTGGGCGGCATGGGCTTCATGCGTGGCACCGTCAGCGAGCGCATCTACCGCGAGGTCAAGGTCATGATGATCGGCGGCGGTGCGGAAGAAATCATGAAGGACCTGGCTGCACGCCAGCTCGGCATTTGAAGGAGACAGGCATCATGCACACCACCGACCACGGCAACAAAGCCATCATCACCTGCGCCATCACCGGCGTGCTGACGGACCCCGGCCAGCACCATGTGCCCGTCACGCCCGAGCAGCTGGCCCAAGAGGCCCGCCGCGCCTGCGACGCAGGCGCCGCCGTGGTCCACGTGCACTTTCGCGACCAAGAGCCCGGCAAGGGCCACCTGCCCAGCTGGGACCCTCAGGTGGCGCGCGACTGCGTGCAGGCCATGCGCGAGGCCTGCCCCGGCCTGATCATCAACCAGACCACCGGCGTGGTCGGCCCCAATTACCAGGGCCCGCTCGACTGCCTGCGCGCCACTCGACCCGAGATGGCAGCGTGCAACGCTGGCTCGCTCAACTACCTGAAGGTGCGCAGCAACGGCACCTGGGCCTGGCCGCCCATGCTGTTCGACAACCAGCCCGCCAAGGTCAAGGACTTCATCGACGTGATGCTGGAAACCGGCACGCTGCCCGAGTTCGAATGCTTCGACGTGGGCATCGTGCGCTGCGTGGAGATGTATGTGCAGACCGGCATGTACACCGAGCGCCTGCCCGAATACAACTTTGTGATGGGCGTCGAATCCGGCATGCCTGCGGACCCGGACCTGCTGCCCATCCTGCTCAAGCTGAAAATCAAGGACGCCCCCTGGCAAGCCACCGTCATCGGCCGCAGCGAGATCTGGCCCGTGCATCAGCGCGTGGCTGAGCTGGGTGGGCACCTGCGCACGGGGCTGGAAGACACGTTCTATCTGCCGGATGGGACCAAGGCGGATTCGAACGGGCCGCTGATTGAGAAGCTGGCGGAGTACGCGCGCAACGCGGGGCGGGAGGTGGCTTCGCCGCAGGAGGCGCGGGGGATGTTGGGGCTGAAGGTCTCTTAGGTCTGTGGGCTTGCCCCTCGGGCGTGATGTGCAGCTACTCGCGCCGGAGCGTGAGGTACACGGTGTGCGCCTTCACATCTCCTAGAATTAGGGTGATTTCGCTTTCAGGTGCTTGTTCAATAAGCGCCAATAGCTATTAATAAGATAGCAATTGCATCGCCAGGTCAGCTTCGGCGGTGCTACTGCACAGAGTCCTTCCGCTCCGGGCATCCCCGTCTCTTCGCGACGCCTGGGCTAGCAAACCCGGCCCATGTTGACCACCACCCAAATTCTTGCCTTTCTGCTCACCGCCGTGATGCTGACCGCCACGCCCGGCCCCGACAACCTCATGGTGCTGAGCGTCGGTATGTCCAAAGGGCGACGCTCTGGCATCGTGTTTGGATTGGGCTGCGCGCTGGGCTGCCTTAGCCACACTGTGCTGGCGGTCGTCGGCGTGGGCGCCATCCTGGCCGCATCGCCCCTGGCCTTCACCGCGCTGAAATGGGCGGGCGGTGCGTACCTGATCTGGCTCGGCATCCAGGCCCTGCGCCACGCAGGCGCTGTACGCATTGAGGGAAGCAGCAACAGTCCGGCACCGGTCGATTCGCTGCGCCACACCTTCTCCAAGGGTTTGGTCGCCAACGCGATCAACCCCAAGGTTGTGCTGTTCTTCCTGTCGTTCCTGCCCCAGTTCGTTGATGCGTCGCGCGGCAGCATGGAGTTGCAACTAGGGCTGCTGGGCCTGCTGTTCACTGCGCAGGCGGCTGTGCTGTTTGGCCTCCTCGGCTACTTCTCCGGCAGCGTCGGCGGGTGGATCAACCGCAAGCCGAAGGTGGGCAAATGGCTCGACCGCCTGGCCGGTACCGTGTTCGTCGCGCTGGGTGTTCGGATGATTGCGGTACGTTAGGCACCGAGCGAAGATCTCGCCGTAATACGCTCTGGGCTCTGGCGGGAGCCTAGGGGTGAGGTCACCGAGTGAATGGCGACCCTACACCGCTAGTCCTTCAGTAGGACGATTTGAATTTCTCGATCACGGCTCGCACTGGCTCGGTGATCTCAAAACCCGGGCCGTGGCGTCCAGCCAGTTCCTTGGCCTTCGCGGCGAAGGTGCCGATGCCAGTTCCGTAGATGAACTGCGCGGCCCCTCCCGTCCACGCCGGAAACCCAATCCCAAAAATCGACCCGATGTTCGCGTCATGCACGCTGGTCAGTACGCCCTCGGCCAGACAGCGCGCGGTTTCGATGGCTTGGCGGTAGAGCAAACGGTCCTGGATCTCCTGCACGCTCCATTCCACGCCGGGCTTTTCGAACAGAGGTTTCAGCTCCGGCCACAGGTGCTTCTTGGCGCCTGCGGGGTAGTCGTAAAAGCCGCCACCACCCGCGCGGCCGGGGCGCTTCAGTTCCTTGACCATGCGCTCCACCAGCAGCTCGCCGGGTGTGGCGGTGTAGGTCTGGCCTTCGGCGGCGTAGTCGGCGCGGGTCTGGTCCAGCACGTGCACGCTCAGGGTCAGCGCGGTTTCATCCAGCACGGCCAGCGGGCCCACGGGCAGGCCCGCCTGCATGGCGGCGTTTTCAATGGCGGCGGCGGGGATGCCTTCGCCCAGCATGGCGGCGCCTTCCATCACAAAGGTGCCGAAAGTGCGGCTGGTGTAGAAGCCGCGTGAGTCGTTGACCACGATGGGCACCTTGCCCAGGGCCTGCACGTAGTCGAAGGCGCGGGCCACGGTTTCGTCATCCGTTTGTTTGCCGCGGATGATTTCCACCAGCTTCATCTTGTCCACGGGGCTGAAGAAGTGGATGCCGACAAACTTCTCGGGCTTGCTGCTGGCCGTGGCCAGGCCACTGATGGGCAGGGTGGAGGTGTTGCTGGCAAAGAAGCCGCCGGGCGCGAGTTGCGGCTCGGCTTCTTGTGTGACCTTGGCCTTGAGGTCGCGGCTTTCAAACACGGCTTCGATGATGAGGTCGCAGCCTGTCAGATCGGCCGCGCTGGCGGTGGGCGTGATGCGGTCCAGCAGTGCCTGCTGCGCATCGGCCGTCATGTGGCCCTTGTCCACGCGGGCCTGGGTGAGTTTGGCGCTGTAGGCCTTGCCGGCCTCGGCCTTCTCCGCGCTCACGTCCTTGAGCACGGTAGCGATGCCCCGGCTGGCCTGGGCCCAGGCGATGCCAGCGCCCATCATGCCGGCGCCCAGGATGCCGACCTTTTGGGGTTTGTAGCGTGGTGCCGAGCCCGGGCGCGACTTGCCGCTCTTGATCGCGTTCATGTCGAAGAAGAACGTGTTGATCATGTTGCGCGCCACGGGGCCGGTCATCAGGCGGGCGAGGTAGCGGCTTTCGATGCGCAGGGCGGTGTCGTAGTCCACCATGGCGCCTTCGACCATGGCGGCCAGCGCAGCCTCGGGTGCGGGGTAGCGGCCGCGCGTGGTCTTCTTGAGCATCGCGGGCGCGACGGTGAGGGCGCCTGCAATCTTGGGGTTGGCGGGTGTGCCGCCGGGCATCTTGTAGTTCTTGTCGTCCCACGGCTGCACGGCGTGTGGGTGGGTGGCGATGTGGGCCAGGGCTGCAGGCAGCAGCTGCTCCCGCGTGGCCACCAGCTCGTGCACCAGTTGCAGCTCCAGCGCTTCGGCGGGGTTGAAGAGCTTGCCCTCCAGGATGTAGGGCTGCGCGCCCATCAGGCCCAGCAGGCGCGTCATCTTGGTCACGCCGCTGGCGCCAGGCATCAGGCCCAGCGTGACTTCGGGCAGGCCGAACTGGATCTTGGGGTCGGCCACGGCGATGCGGTAGTGGGCGACCAGCGCCACCTCCCACCCACCGCCCAGCGCTGCGCCATTGAGGCAGGCCACCACGGGGATACCCAGCGTTTCGAGCGTGCGGAAGTGCTTCTTCATGCGCTCGATCTCGCCAAACACGTTGGGCGCATCGGCGGGTGTGAGGCGCATGGTGGCCCTGAGGTCGGCGCCCGCAAAAAAGCTGGTCTTGGCCGATGCGAGCACGATGCCTTTGAGCGCAGTGCCCAGGCGTTCGCGGTCGCCCAGCACCTGGGCGGTGACCTCGCCCAGCTCTTGCTGCCACTGGCGGCACATGGTGTTGACGGGGGAATTGGTTTCGTCAAACGTGATGACGGCGACCTGGCCTTCGGTGCCCTGGGCGGGGATGAGTTCGTAGCGGATGGTTTGCATGTTCTTGTCTCCTTCCCAGTCAATCAGATTCGCTCGACGATGGTGGCAATGCCCATACCGCCGCCCACGCACAGCGTGGCCAGGCCATAGCGCTGGCCCCGGCGGTGCAGCTCGTCAATCAGGGTGCCGAGGATCATGGCGCCCGTGGCGCCCAGCGGGTGGCCCATGGCGATGGCGCCGCCGTTCACGTTGACCTTGTCGTGCGGTACGCCAAGCTCGCGCATGAATCGCATGGGCACGGCGGCAAAGGCCTCGTTCACTTCGAACAGGTCGATCTGGTCGATGGTCATGCCCGCGCGGGCCAGCGCCTTCTTGGCAGCGGGCACGGGGCCGGTGAGCATGATGGTGGGGTCGGCGCCGCTGAGCGCCGTGGCCACGATGCGTGCGCGCGGCGTGAGGCCGTGGGCCTTGGCGGCAGCCTCGTTGCCGATGAGCACGGCGGCGGCGCCGTCCACAATGCCCGACGAGTTGCCCGCGTGGTGAACGTGGTGGATACGCTCCACCTGCGGGTAGCGCTGCAGCGCCACGGCATCAAAGCCCATGCCGCCCAGTTGCTCGAACGATGCCTTGAGCGCACCCAGGCCTTCCAGCGTGGTCTTGGGCTTGATGAATTCGTCTTCCTCCAGGATGGTCTGGCCGATGAAGTCGCGCACGGGCACGACCGAATTCTTGAAGTAGCCCGCTGCGCGCGCGGCGGTGGCGCGGCGCTGCGATTCGAGCGCGAAGGCGTCCACATCGGCACGGGTGTAGCCGTCCAGCGTGGCGATCAGGTCGGCGCCGATGCCCTGGGGCACGAACAGCGTGGCGGAGTTGGTGGCGGGGTCTTGCGCCCAGGCGCCACCGTCGGAGCCAATGGGCACGCGGCTCATGCTTTCCACGCCGCCGGCCACCACCAGGTCCTCCCAGCCGCTGCGCACCTTTTGCGCGGCCAGGTTCACGGCTTCCAGGCCCGAGGCGCAGAAACGGTTGACCTGCACACCCGCGCAGCGAAAGTCCCACCCGGCCTTGAGCGCCGCGACCTTGGGCAGCACCGAGCCCTGTTCGCCCACGGGCGAGACGATGCCCATGACCACGTCGTCCACCGCCGCCGTGTCGAAGCGGTGGCGCGCTTGCAGCTCCGTCAGCAGGCCTGCCAGCAGGTCGATGGGCTTGACCTCGTGCAGGGTGCCGTCCTTCTTGCCCTTGCCGCGCGGGGTGCGCAGCGCATCGAATACATAGGCTTCGGTCATGAATGGTCTCCGGTGGTTTCTCTAAACTTCAAGCGGGTATCGTGGTGAAGCAGCTGGGCTGGCCCACGCCACTACAAGGTGCTTTCTGACGCGGGTGCAGTGGTTTTTGCACTATCTTTCGGCGGTTGGTATCTACATTTCTGGCTATGGAACGAAATACATCCCCTGCATTGCAGCGCATCGCTCGCAGCGCCATCGAATACGACGACACGCGCGAAGGGTTTGCGCTGGAGCACCATGTGGTTCTCGCCGCTTCCAGCGCGCTGGCGGTGGCGGCCTTCATGGCGCCCAGCCGCAGCTCGGCGGCCATTCGCGGCATTGGCGCAGGCTTGCTGCTGATGCGCGCGCTGAGTGGCAGCCAGGGTGTTCGCTCCTGGCTGAATGTCACCGACCGCCGCCCCGGTGCGCCGCTGAGCCCCGAAGAAGCCCGCGCCGCCTGGTACCTGTAGCGGCATTCGGCGTCCACTGCGGCGTGGTGCAGGGCGTCATGCACTGCGTTGTTCATGGCGCGGTGCATGCGGCTATTTGCCCAGGCCCATGGCCCGTGCAATCACTTCTTTCATGATCTCGTTGGTGCCGCCATAAATGCGCTGCACGCGTGCGTCGGCATAGGCGCGGGTGATGGGGTATTCCCACATGTAGCCGTAGCCTCCAAACAGCTGCACGCATTCGTCCATCACCTTGCACTGCAGGTCGGTCGTCCAGTACTTGGCCATGCTGGCGGTTTCGGTGTCGAGCTGATCGCGCACGATCAGCTCACAGCATTTGTCCACGAACACGCGGGCCACCTGCACCTGCGTTTGCAGCTCGGCCAGGGTGTGGCGGGTGTTCTGAAATGACGCCACGCTCTGGCCAAAGACCTTGCGCTGCTTGACGTAGTCCACCGTCCAGTCGATGGCGGCCTGCGCGGCCGCCACGGCGGTGATGGCGATCTGCAGGCGCTCCCACGGCAACTGCTCCATCAGGCAGATAAAGCCGCGCCCTTCCATGGCGGGGCCGCCCAGCAGGTTGTCCACAGGCACCTGCACGTCGTTGAAGAACAGCTCAGACGTGTCCTGCGCCTTCATGCCCATCTTCTTGAGGCGCTGGCCTTTTTCAAAACCGGGCATGCCGCGTTCCACCAATAACAGGCTGGTGCCCTTGGCCCCGGCCGCCGGGTCGGTCTTGGCGACCACGATCACCAGGTCGGCATGCCAGCCGTTGGTGATGAAGGTCTTGCTGCCGTTCAGCACATAGTGTGATCCGTCCGCACTTTTGATGGCCGTGGTCTTGATGCCTTGCAGGTCGCTGCCCGCAGCCGGCTCGCTCATGGCGATGGCACCCACCACGGCGCCGCTGGCCATCTGCGGCAGGTACTTCTGTTTCTGGGCTTCAGTGCCGTAGTGAAGGATGTACGGCGCCACGATCTCGCTGTGCAGACCAAAGCCGATGCCGGTGGTGCCTGCACGCGCCAGCTCTTCCATCTGCGCCACCGAATACAGCTTGTCGGCCCCGGCGCCACCGTATTCCTCGGGCAGGCTCATGCACAGAAAACCGTTGGCGCCCGCCTGGCTCCACACCTCGCGCGCCACATAGCCCTGGTCTTCCCAGGCGGCGTGGTGGGGCGTCACTTCCTTGTCGATGAAGCGGCGAAAGCTGTCGGCAAAGGCCTGGTGGTCGGGCTGGAAGAGGGTGCGTTCGATCATGGTGGGGCAACCAGGTTATTTATGCAAAGTTACTGCTTGGTTAAATTCTGCCACCGACTGAGCCCGGATGCACCCCCTGAAACGCAAAAGCCGCCCGAAGGCGGCTTGAAGGAGGCGGGTCAGGCGCTCATGGCTTGACGTAGTCGGAGACCACCTTCCACTTGCCATCGGTGATCTGCGACAGGCGAGAAAGATCGCTGCCCAGGCGCTTTTGCGGCCCAAAGGTGCCCTCGGCGCTGCCGAACATGTCGGGCGGAATCACCATGGTGTCCATGGCCTTGATGAAGCTGTCGGTGCTCAGGTTGGGACCTGCCTTCTGGGCCGCCTTGATGAAGGCGTCAATGGCGTTGTAGCCGTAGACCGAGAACACGGTGGGGTCTTCGTTGAACTTGGTCTTGTACTTGTTGGCCCAGAAACGGATGGGCTGGCTGGCTTCATCCAGGTAGGGGTGTTGCACCGTCATGGTGGCGTACAGCCCGTCCATGGGCTTGCCGCCCAGCTTGTGGATGAGGTCGGTGTAGGCGGCGCTGGAGCCCAGGAAGGTGGGGTTGAAGCCCGTCTTGCGCGCCTCGCCAATCGTGCCGATGGTCTCGCGGATGATGGTGCCCAGGATCACGAAGTCGCATTCGGACGACTTCATCTTGGCGACCTGTGAAGAGAAGTCGGTGGCGCCGCGCTTGTAAGAGGTCTTCTCGGTGAAGTCCATGCCCATGGACTTGAGTGCCGCCTCGCCCCCGCGCATCACCTCCAGGCCAAATTCATCGTCCTGGTAGATGGTGCAGATCTTCTTGGCGCCCTTTTCCTTGATGAGCTTGGGGGCGGCAAGGCGGATCTGGTCGTAGTAGGTGGCGGCAAACGAATACTTGAGCTTGTGGAAGGGCTCGTACATTTCCCGCGCGGCCGTCACCGGGAAGAAGTTGATCACGTTCTTGCTGAATTGCACGGGCATGGCGGCCAGGTTTTGCGCCGTACCGATGTGCGCCACCATCATGAAGATCTTGTCCTGGTTCACGAGCTTTTGCGCGGCCAGCACGGCTTTCTTGGGGTCGTAGCCCGAGTCCTCCACCTTCAGGTCGAGCTTGCGGCCATTGACGCCGCCTTGCTCGTTGGCCTCGTCCACGCGCAGCATCATGCCCAGCCGCACCTGCTTGCCAAAGCCCGCCAGCGGGCCGGACAGATCCTGGATGGAACCCAGCGTGATGGTGTCCTTGCTCACGCCCTGGCTGGGCTGCGCCTGTGCAGCACCTCCGGCCATGGCCACGATGGCCAGCGCGGCAATGTGATGAAGTTTCATGGCACGTCTCCTTTGGTTGGATCGAACTCGGTTGCTCGTTATAGAACGATGCCCGGGGTGGGGCACCAGCACTTTCCCTATCCTGATGGGCGTGGCCTGTGGTTGCGTGACGTGCGCACCTACCGGTACATCGCCTCAATCTGCGGTGCGTACTTCTGCTGCACCAGCTTGCGCTTGAGCTTCATGGTGGGTGTCAGCTCTTCATCCTCGGCCGTGAGCTGGGTGTCGAGCAGGAAGAACTTCTTGATCTGCTCCACGCGGGCGAACTTGGCATTGACGCGGTCAATCTCGGCCTGGATCAGCTCCTGCACCTCGCGCGTGCGGGTCAGGCTGGCGTAGTTGGAGAACGGCACGTCGTTGTCCTGTGCGTACTTCTCCACGTTCTCCTGGTCGATCATGATGATCACCGTGAGGTAGGGCAGCTTGTCGCCGATGACCACCGCATCGGTGATGTAGGGGCTGAACTTGAGTTCGTTCTCCAGCTCGCTCGGCGTGATGTTCTTGCCGCCCGCCGTGATGATGATGTCCTTCATGCGGTCGGTGATGCGCAGGTAGCCATCAGCGTCGATCAGGCCCACATCGCCCGTGTGCAGCCAACCTTCGGGGTCGATGGTTTCAGCGGTTTTCTCGGGCTGGTTGAGGTAGCCCTTGAACACATTGGGGCCACGCACCAGGATCTCGCCCGTGGCGGGGTCGATGCGCACCTCGTTGTAGCTGGCCGCGGGGCCGATGGAGCCGGGTTTGATGCGGCTGGCCGGCACACCAGTAGAGGCGCCGCAGGTCTCGGTCATGCCCCACACCTCCAGCATGGGAACGCCCAGCGCCAGATACCACTTCACCAGATCGGGCGAAATGGGCGCTGCGCCCGTGACCAGAAAGCGCGCACGGTGGATGCCGATGAGCTTGCGCACATTGTTGAGCGCCAGAAAGCGCGCCAGCATGAACTGCGCCTTCAGCATCCCGCCCACCGGCTGTCCGGCCAGCACCCGATCTGCGATGCGGGTGCCCACGCCAATCGACCAGGCATAGGCCGCCTGCTGCATGCGTGTGGATTCCTTGAGTGCGATCATCACGCCCGAATAGAACTTCTCCCATACCCGCGGCACGGCGGTGAACACCGTGGGCGCGATCTCGCGCACGTTCTCGGGCACGGTGTCGGGGTTCTCCACAAAGTTCAGGCGCGCGCCGGTGTAGAGCGAGAAGTATTCGCCCCCCATGCGCTCGGCGATGTGGCACAGGGGCAGAAAACACATGGTCTCATCCGCCTCGCTGCGCGAGATCAGCGTGTTGTAGCCGCGCACGGTGTAGGTGAGCGCGGCGTGCGTGTGCATGGCACCCTTGGGCTTGCCGGTGGTGCCCGAGGTGTAGACCAGGATGGCCAAGTCTTCGGGTCGGCAGGCCTTGACGCGCTGCATCAGCGCGTCGGGGTGTTGTGCATTCCAGGCCCTGCCCAGCTCGCGCAGGCCCGCAAGGCTCAGCACATCGGGGTCGTTCAGGCTGCGCAGGCCTTCCATGTCGAACACCACCACCTTGCGCAGCAGGGGCAGGCTGCTGCGCACTTCCAGGGCCTTGTCGAGCTGTTCATCGTCTTCCACAAACAGCACGGTGGTGCGGGAGTCTTCGCTCAGGTAGTGCACCTGCGCCGCTGCGTCGGTGGGGTAGATGCCGTTGGCCACGCCGCCGCAGCTCAGCACGGCCAGATCGGCCAGCACCCATTCGATGTTGGTGTTGGACAGGATGGATGCGCATTCGCCAGGCGCAAACCCCAGCGACATCAGGCCGCCCGCAATCTCCCGCACGGCTTCGGCCGTCTGGTCCCAGGTCCAGCTCTTCCAGATGCCCAGCTCCTTCTGGCGCATCCACACGCGCGGGCCGCGCTCGGCCACGGCGTTCCAGAACATGGCGGCGATGGTGTCGCCCGCGAGCACGTCGGTGCCTGCGGGCTGGATGTGATCGAGGTCCCAGAGGTTAGACATTTGCGCTTATCTCCAGGTCTTCTTTTTCTTCCAGCGCCGCTCTCCGCGCACGCCGACATCTTTCATCCCAAGGTAGAACTCCTTGATGTCGTCCTTCTCGCGCAGGCGCTCGCAGCTGTCTTCCATCACGATGCGGCCGTTCTCCAGCACATAGCCGTAGTCCGATGCGTTGAGCGCCATGTTGGCGTTCTGCTCCACCAGCAGGATGGTGGTGCCGCGCTCACGGTTGATGCGCACCACGATCTCGAAGATCTCCTTGGTGAGCTTGGGGGACAGGCCCAGGCTGGGCTCGTCCAGCAGGATGAGCTCGGGGTTGGCCATCAACGCGCGCGAGATCGCCAGCATCTGCTGCTGCCCACCCGAGAGCAAACCAGCATCCTGCGCGGCGCGCTCCTTCAGGATGGGGAAGTAGCCATACACCGTTTCGATGTCGCGGGCCACGGCGTCCGCATCGCTGCGCGTGTAGGCACCCATGAGCAGGTTGTCGCGCACCGAGAGCAGCGCAAACACCTCGCGCCCCTCGGGCACATGCATGAGGCCCCGGCGCACGATGGCCGCCGGATCGTTGGCGGTGATGTCGGCACCCTGGAATTCGATGGAGCCCTTGCGGGGGTCGATGATGCCGCTGATGGTTTTGAGGATCGTCGTCTTGCCCGCGCCGTTGCTGCCCAGCACGGCGGCGATCTCGCCGCGCCGCACCTGCAGGCTCACGCCGCGGATGGCCTTGATGGGGCCGTAGGCGCTCTCCACGTTCTGCAGGCGCAGCAGGGGTTGGTCAGCGGCTGCAGCAACTGGTGTGCTGGTGGCGGCAAGTACGGCGCTCATGCCCGAACCCCCAGGTTGGAACCCGCCGGGCGGCGCAGGTTGCTCACATCGTCGATGGTGCCCAGGTACGCTTCGATCACCCCGGGGTGCGACTGCACCTCGCGCGGCGTGCCCATGGCAACGACCTCGCCCTGGTTCATGGCCAGCACGCGGTCGGACACCTTGGAGACCAGCGACATGTCGTGCTCCACCATCAGCACGGTGATGCCCAGCTCGTGCTGGATGTCCTGGATCCAGAAGGCCATGTCGTCAGTCTCCTCCACGTTCAGGCCCGACGAGGGCTCGTCGAGCAGCAGCAACTGCGGCTCGGTGCACAGCGCGCGGGCCAGCTCCACCACCTTGCGCACGCCGTAGGGCAGGCCGGCGACCATGGTGTCGCGGTAGTGCTGCAAGTCGAGAAAATCGATGACCTGCTCGGCCTTCTCCCGGGCCTGAATTTCCCCTTCGCGCACCTTGTGCGTGAAGAACATCTCGGCCCACAGGCTGCTGTGCTGTCGGGTGTGGCGGCCGATCAGCAGGTTGTGCAGCACACTCGCGTACTCGAAGAGTTCGATGTTCTGGAAGGTGCGTGCAATGCCCAGGCCTGCTACCTTGTGCGGCGGCTGGTCGGTCAGTGGCAGCAGGGACCCGCCCGGGCCCGCGTAGGCGATGGTGCCGGTGGTGGGCGTGTAGATGCGGCTGATGAGGTTGAACACCGTCGTCTTGCCCGCGCCGTTGGGGCCGATGAGGGTGAACACCTCGCCGCGCCGCACGTCAAAGCTCACGTTGTTGACCGCCAGCACGCCGCCGAAGCGGACGCTGAGGTTCTGCGCCGAAAGCAGCACGTCTTGGTTCATAGTGGTCGCCGCGCTCATTTCAAGCGATCCGATTTCTGGAACGACTTCTGCCGCTTGAACAAGCCCTTGCGGTAGAACGGGAACATCTGCAGCCAGGTGCGCACCTTGAGCCAGCGGCCATACAGCCCCATGGGCTCGAACAGCACAAACGCGATCAGCACGACGCCGTACACCACCGCCTGCAGGCCGGGTGACTGGCCGATGGAGTCCGGCAGCCAGTCCTTGCCCAGGGAGATGAGCTGTGGCATGGAGATCAGGAAAATTGCGCCCAGAAAGGCGCCATGCACCGAGCCCAGCCCGCCGATCACGATCATCAGCAGCAGGTCGATGGACTGCAGGATGTTGAACTGGTCGGGCGAGATGAACTGCAGCTTGTGCGCGTACAACGCACCGCCGACGCCTGCCAGTGCGGCCGATATGGAGAACGACAGCGTCTTGTAGCGCGCGAGGTGGATGCCCATGCTCTGTGCGGAGATCTCTGAATCACGGATGGCGACAAACGCGCGGCCCGTGGGCGAGCGCAGCAGGTTCAGGATGGCCAGCGTGCTGACCACCGCAATCACGAGGCACAGAAAGTAGAACGACTCCGTGGTCTCGAACGAGTAGCCCGCGATTTGTGGCGGTACCAGGTGCTTGCCGGAGTTGCCGCCGGTCACCGACTCCCAGCGCGCAAAAACTTCTTCCACAATGAACCCGAACGACAGCGTGGCCATGCCGAGGTAGATGCCCTTGACGCGCAATGCGGGCAGGCCCACCACCACGCCCACAGCGGCCGACAGCCCCGCCGCGCAGGCCAGAGACAGCGCAAACGGCCAGCCCATTTCCGTGAGCACGGCCTGCGTATACGCCCCCACGCCCAGAAACGCTGCGTGCCCCAGCGAGAACAAGCCGGTGAAGCCCGCCAGCAGCATCAGCCCCAGGCCCACGATGGCGTAGATGAGCACAAAGGTGAGCTGCGCCAGCCAATACTCCGGCGCCACCCAGGGCGCGGCGACCAGCGCCAGGCACAGCAGGCTGTACCAGAACACATGCCCGCCATGCTTGGCGAGGCGAATGTCTTGCTCGTACGAGGTCTTGAAGAGAAAGCGCATGGGTCAGACTTTCTTTCTCAGCTTCTCGCCGAACAGTCCGTTGGGTTTGACCATCAGCATGATCAGCACCACGATGTACGCGGCCGTGTCCTTGAACCCATCGGGCAGATAGAAGCCCGAGAGCGATTCGACGATGCCGATCACCAGTCCGCCGACGATGGCGCCCGGCAGGCTGCCAAAGCCGCCCACCACAGCGGCCGGAAATGCCTTGAGGCCGATCAGCCCCATGTTGGCGTGCACAAAGGTAATGGGCGCCAGCAGCAGGCCTGCCACCGCCGCCACAGCGGCGGCAAGGCCCCAGGCCAGGCCGTTGAGCCGCTGCACCGGAATGCCCATGTAGTAGGCGGCCAGCTGGTTCTGCGATGACGCCTGCATGGCGATGCCCAGCTTGCTGTAGCGGAACATGGCAAACAGCAGCACGCACAACACGCCCGTGGCGCCGATCACCACCAGCTGCTCGGCGTTGAGCACCAGCGCACCGAGGCGAAACGACAGGTCCTTGTAGGGCACGGGCAGCGTGTGAGTTTCCGTGCCGATGTTGGGGATCATGGTCACCAGCCCACGCAGCACGTAGCCGATGCCGATGGTGAGCATGACGATGGAGAACGCGGGCTGGCCCAGGATGGGGCGGATCACTGCACGCTCTAGCACCGTGCCAAACAGCCCCATGGCCAGGATGCTGGCGAGCACCGCCACCCAGAAGGGAAAGCCCAGCACGGTCATGAGCGCTAGGCCACAGAAAGCGCCGAGCATCATGAGTTCGCCCTGGGCAAAGCTCACGGTCTCCGTGGCTTTGTAGATAAGCACGAACCCGAGCGCGATCAGCCCGTAGATGCACCCCTGCGAGACACCGCTGATCAACAGTTGCACAAATTGCACACTGGCTCTCCAGAATAAGTGATACGCAAAGCGGGTAAATGCGGGGTGGATGCCTCGTGGGCATGGGATGGCCGCATCGTCGCTTGCGCAGGTCCTGCAGAATATTTATACAAAGCGATTGCTTTGTATAAATAATGGTGCACGCGTGCTGTGCATACCGCACTCGGGGCTAACCCTGATGGGGTGGGCGAGCGGGTAGCGGCGGATATTGACGCAGCGCTGCACCCTGCGCAATAGGAGTAACGTCGGGTGGGTGAACAGGTTCTGAGCACCGGACCACAGGAGAGCCGCATGTCCGTAGAGGTTGAAACGCAAGGCGGTGTCACGCTGGTGACATTGCGCCGGCCTGATGTGCGCAACGCGGTGGACGCCCACACCGCCCGCGCGCTGCATGCGGCCTTTCTGGCCTTTGAGCGCGATGAAAGCGCCAATGTGGCGGTGTTCCAGGGCGCTGGCGGGCATTTTTGTGCGGGCTGGGATCTGCAGTCGGGCGCGCGTCTGCTGGCCGCCGGCGTCACGCCCGAGGCGCTGGCAGAGACGCTGGACTTCACGGCCGATGCGGTCCACCCACCTGGGCCCATGGGGCCGAGTCGCCTGCATCTGTCCAAGCCGGTGATTGCGGCGATCGAAGGTGCCGCTGTGGCCGGCGGCATGGAGCTGGCACTGTGGTGCGACCTGCGCGTGATGGCGGAGGACGCCTACATGGGCGTGTTCTGCCGCCGTTTTGGCGTGCCGCTGATCGATGGCGGCACCGTGCGCCTGCCGCGCCTTGTCGGGCTGTCGCACGCGCTCGACCTGATCCTGACCGGGCGCAAGGTGGAGTCTGCCGAAGCCCTGCGCATGGGGCTGTGCAACCGCGTGGTGCCTGCCGGGCAGGCACTGGAGGCAGCCCTGGCCCTGGCACATCAGTTGGCCGCCTTCCCGCAGGCCACCCTGCGTGCAGACCGCGCCAGCGCGCTGGCCGCCGAGGGCTTGCCTTTGCAGCAGGCCTTGCTGCAGGAGTGGGCGGGTGGCCGCGAATGCCTGGCCGACGCGCTGCGTGGCGCCTCGCGGTTTGCGGCTGGGCAGGGACGCCACGGACAGTTTTAAGTCAAAATGCCTCCAGGTGCTGGTGTATCAAGCGCCAGCAGCTATAAAAACAGGAGTCATCGGACCGGTGGGCGCAGCGCGCTGCAGGTCCGCACACAGCACACCATGAGCAAAACCATTTCCCCCCAGCCACAGGCTTTTGAGCCCGAGTTCATCGCCGGGCTCAAGTCCATCTTTGAAGAAAAGATCGTGTTCAACCAGGTCCTGGGGCTCAAGGTCACCGCCCTGGCGCCTGACGGCGTGGTGGGACGCATCGACATGAAGCCCGACCTGGTGGGTCACTACGCCTACAACCGCATCCACGGTGGCGTGATCAGTGCGGGGCTCGACGCCATGGGCGGCCTGGCCGTGATGGCTGCGATTGGCGCCAAGCACCTGGACGAGCCGCCCGAGCAGCGCCTGCACCGCTTTGCCAAGCTGGGCACCATCGACCTGCGCATCGACTACCTGCGCCCGGGCATTGGCAGCCACTTTGAGCTGCGCGCGCAGGTGTTGCGGCTGGGCTCGCGTGTCGCCACGACACGCATGGAGTTTCTGGGGCCGGACGGGCAGATCATGTCGGCGGGGGCTGCGGCGTACATCGTTTCTTGATCCGGGCGTGCTGCCGTGCGCGGGATGTGTGATCCCGCAAGCCTTGCAAGCGCATGCTACGAGAGAACCGTTTGGTTACCGTTCTTGCGTAACGAAGGCATCTTTCCAGGGGCACGAAACCTACGATGACTCTCTTTTCAAGGAGATCTGATGGCCGTGCAAAACCCTTTCTTTGGCAAGCGTGAACCCGAGTCGTTCCAACCCCGCAGCAGCACCACCTCAGGCTCCGTATTGGGCGGCACGGCGGCCAGCAGCGCCGCATCTGCGCAGCCGGTGCCTGCTCCGGCTGCCCCCAAGTCGGCCAGTGCCAGCGACAGCTCGGGCAGCAAGCTCACGGTGGGCCCGAACATCAAGCTCAAGGGCGTAGAGATCACCGACTGCGACACGCTCGTGGTCGAAGGCACGGTCGAGGCCACGATGGATTCGCGCGTGATCCAGATCTCGGAGCACGGCGCCTTCAAGGGCTCGGCTGAAATCGACATTGCCGAGATCCACGGCGAGTTCAACGGCACGCTCACCGTGCGGCAAAAGCTGGTGATCTACAGCACCGGCAAGGTCAACGGCAAGATCCGCTACGGCAAGCTGGTGGTGGAAGAGGGTGGACAGCTGGCGGGAGAGATCGAGGCCGGTTTTTCCGCATCGTCGTCCAGCAGCACACAGCGGGCAGCAGCCCCCTTGAGGGCTGAGCCAGCCGCGCTGGCAGCCTGACCTGCACTCACAGCCGCGCCCCGATAGGCGCGGTCAGTCCGTTCGATTCCGTTCGGCGGCTCACGCAGGCGCGTTGTGCTTGGGCACCGGGCGCGGCCTGCCCTGGTGGTCGATGGCCACATAGGTCAGGCGCGCCTCCGTCACTTTAACATACTGCCCCTGGGCAGAAAAACGCTCGGCATACACCTCCACCTCCACGGTGACCGAGGTGTTGCCCACGCGCGTGATGGCCGAGAAGAACGACAGGATATCGCCCACGCGTACGGGCTGTTTGAAGATGAATTCATTGACCGCCACCGTGGCCATGCGGCCCTGGATGTAGCGCGCGGGCAGCACGGAGCCCGCCAGGTCGACCTGCGCCATCACCCATCCGCCAAATATGTCGCCATTGCCGTTGGTGTCGGCGGGCATGGGGATGACCTTGAGCACCAGCTCTTTGTCGGTGGGCAATGCGGCGGGTGGTGGGCTGAAAACGGCAGACATGGGCACAATCTCGGTTGGGGCTGAGCCAATCCTTGGGGAAACCGGTGGTTTCACAAGGCCTCGCGCCCTGAAAAAGCCACCTGGGCAGCAGCCAGGTCGGGAAAAACAACAACCGGAATTGTCCCTCATGCGCCACCACGGCGAAACCTCCCCCCCTGCCGCCGCCAACGCGCCCGGTGCCACCGTCAGTGGCACGGCCGCCAGTCCCGCACCGGTCCAGTCGGACTGGGCCACCCTGCACCGATTGCTGCCCTACCTGTGGCAATACAAATGGCGCGTGATAGCCGCCATCGTCTTCATGGTGGGCGCCAAGTTCGCCAACGTGGGCGTGCCCATCCTGCTCAAGACGCTGGTCGATGCCATGAGCCTGAAGCCGGGCGACCCCGCCGCGCTGCTGGTGGTGCCGGTGGGGCTGCTGGTGGCCTACGGCGCGCTGCGGCTGTCCACCTCGCTGTTCACCGAGCTGCGCGAGCTGGTGTTTGCCAAGGCCACGCAGGGCGCAGCGCGCTCGATTGCGCTGCAGACCTTTGAGCACCTGCACGCCCTGAGCCTGCGGTTTCACCTGGAGCGCCAGACGGGTGGCATGACGCGTGACATCGAGCGCGGTGTGCGCGGCATCGAGTCGCTGATCTCGTTCACGCTGTTCAACGTGGTCGCCACCCTGGTCGAGGTGGTGCTGGTGCTCTCGGTGCTGGCCATCAAGTTCGACGCCTGGTTTGCGTGGATCACGCTGGCGGCGCTGGCGCTGTACATCCTCTTCACGGTGCTGGTGACCGAGTGGCGCACCCAGTTCCGCCGCGAGGCCAATGAGTTCGACTCGGCCGCGCATTCCAAGGCCGTGGATTCGCTGCTCAACTACGAGACGGTGAAGTACTTCAACAACGAAGGCTTCGAGGCCCGCCGCTATGACGAAAGCCTGGAGCGCCTGCGCCGCGCGCGGCTGAAAAGCCAGACCACGCTGTCGCTGCTCAACACCGGCCAGCAGCTCATCATTGCCGTGGGCCTGGTGGCCATGCTCTGGCGCGCAACGCAGGGCGTGGTCGATGGCCGCATGACGCTGGGCGACCTGGTCATGGTCAATGCCTTCATGATCCAGCTGTACATCCCGCTCAACTTCCTGGGCGTGATCTACCGCGAGATCAAGCAAAGCCTCACCGACTTGGACAAGATGTTCACGCTGATGGACAAGGAGCGCGAGGTGGCTGACGCCCCGGGCGCCCAGTCGCTGGCGGGGCTGGATCAGCCCACCGTGCGTTTCGAGGACGTGGTGTTTGCCTATGACGCCAAGGGCGGGCGCACCATCCTGCAAGGCATCAGTTTCGAGATCCCGGCGGGCAAGACGGTGGCGGTGGTGGGGCCCTCGGGCTCGGGCAAGAGCACGCTGGCGCGGCTGCTGTTCCGCTTCTACGACATCCAGCAGGGGCGCATCACCATTGCGGGGCAGGAGATCCGCAGCGTGACGCAGGCCAGCGTGCGCCAGGCCATTGGCATCGTGCCGCAGGACACCGTGCTGTTCAACGACACCGTGGCCTACAACATCGCCTATGGCCGCCCTGGCGCCACGCAGGACGAGATCGAATCCGCCGCCCGCGCCGCGCGCATCCACGACTTCATCGCCAGCACACCCAAGGGCTACGCCACCATGGTCGGCGAGCGGGGGCTCAAGCTTTCGGGCGGTGAAAAGCAGCGCGTGGCGATTGCCCGCACCTTGCTCAAGAACCCGCCCATCCTGATCTTTGACGAGGCCACCAGCGCGCTGGACTCCGCCAACGAGCGCGCCATCCAGGCCGAGCTGCAGGGCGTGGCGCAGAACAAGACCACGCTGGTGATTGCCCATCGCCTGTCCACGGTGGTGGACGCGCACGAGATCCTGGTCATGGACGCGGGCCGCATCATCGAGCGCGGCACGCACGCGCAGCTGCTGGCCCTCGGTGGCCGCTACGCCAGCATGTGGTCGCTCCAGCAAAGCGATGCTGCCGCCTGAGCGGCATCCCTCTCTCTTTTATTTGTTTCGCGATTTTTGATCCATGAAGCCCGTCCTTCTTGCCCTCATGTTTTTGTCTGAAGAGCACATCGCGCAGATGGCCCAGACCTTTGAAGTGATCTACGCCCCTGATGCACCGCAGGCCGCCACCGCCATCGCGCAGCACGGCAGCCGCGTGCGTGTGGTGCTCACCATCGGTGCGGTGGGCCTGAGCCCGGCGCAGATCGATGCGCTGCCCGCGCTCACACCCATCTGCGCACTGGGCGCAGGCTACGAGAACGTGGCGGTGGCCCATGCCAAGGCGCGCGGCATTGTGGTGGCCACCGGTGCAGGCACCAACGACGACTGCGTGGCCGACCACACCTGGGGCCTGCTGATCGCGGCGCAGCGCCGCATCCTGCCGCTGGACAAGGCCACCCGCGCCGGCATCTGGCGCACGGCCTTGCCGCTGCCGCCCAACGTGTCGCACAAGCGGCTGGGCATCATCGGCCTGGGGACCATCGGCAAGAAGATTGCCCAGCGCGCGCTGGGCTTCGAGATCGAGGTGGGCTACCACAACCGCAGTGCACGCACCGATGTGCCTTACCGCTACTTTGCCGATGTCACCGCGCTGGCCGAATGGGCGGACTTCCTCGTGGTCGCCACGCCGGGCGGTGCGGGCACCAGGCACCTGGTCAACGCAGACGTGCTGAAGGCGCTCGGCGCGCGGGGCGTGGTGGTCAACATCGCACGCGGCAGTGTGATCGACACCACCGCCCTGGCCGCAGCGCTGCGCGACGGCCGCATTGCCGCCGCAGGGCTGGATGTGTACGAGAGCGAGCCCGCCCCTCCGGCCGAGCTGCTGGACCTGGACAACGTGGTACTCACGCCCCATGTGGCAGGCTGGTCGCCCGAAGCCGTGCAGGCCTCGGTGGACCGGTTCATGGAGAACGCCCGGCGCCATCTGGCAGGTGAGGCGCCGGTCACGCCGGTGTGACCGGTTTGGGGTTGTACAGGTCGATAGCGCTAGTGGAATATGCGCTGTTAGCTATTGAATCAGGAGCAATGGAATGTCTGTCGATCTGACGGCGCTGCAGACCCGGTTGCGCGCGTTTGCGGCGGAGCGGCAGTGGCAGCCGTTCCACACCCCCAAGAACCTGGCGATGGCGCTGATGGTCGAGGCGGCCGAGATGGCCGAGATCTTCCAGTGGATGACGCCGGAACAGTCGCTCGCCGTGCGTGAGGACCCGGCGCTGAAGGAGCCCATTGCCGATGAGGTGGCCGACGTGCTGCTGTACCTGCTGCAGCTCGCGGACCATGCGGGCGTGGACCTGGCGGAGGCCGTGGAGCACAAGCTGCGCAAAAACGCGGTCAAGCACCCAGTTCCTGATGGTTTGAAGTGAAAGTGGCTGGTAGCGCTAGTGCAATATGCCTTTGATGCTATCAAATAGATAGTGAAATCGCGGGCGCGTCCCCAGCTGTCGCTTTCGCGCACGCCCAGCAAAAAGCCCCGCCATGGCGGGGCTTTGGCAAACACCGGGCGATTGCTCGCACCGGTGACGGACGGGCCCACTCAAGGGTCACTTCTTGCGTGCAGCAATGGCCTTCTCGGCAGAGCCCACGAGGTCGGCGCCGATCTGGCCCTTCCACTTTTCGTACACGGGGCGCGTGGCCTTCACGAACGCGTCGCGCTCGGCGGCGGACAGCTGCGTGACGGTCACGCCGTTGGCGGCGATTTCCTTGAGCAGGGGCTTGTCGGCCTCGACCATGCCCTTGCGGGCGATGGCGATTTCTTCCTTGCCAGCGTCGATGGCGGCCTGCTTCACGATCTCTCGGTCCGCAGGGGTCCACGAAGCCCAGATGTCCTTGTTCACCACGAACACCAGCGGGTCGTTCACGTAGCCCCACATGGTGATGTGCTTCTGCGCCACGGTATGCAGCTTGGCGGCCTGGTACACGGCGATGGGGTTCTCCTGGCCGTCCACCGCGCCGCTGGCAAAGGCGGGCTGTGCGTCGGCCCAGCTCATTTGTGTGGGGTTGGCGCCCAGCGCGGTGAAGGTGTCCAGGAACAGGGGCGAGCCCACCACACGGATCTTCAGCCCCTTGAGGTCGGCGGGGCTCTTGATGGCCAGCTTGGAGTTGGAGATTTCGCGGTAGCCGTTCTCACCCCAGGCGAGCGGCACGACACCTGCCTTCTCCAGCGTGGTGAAGATCTGCTTGCCCACGTCGCCTTGCGTCACTGCATCGACCGCAGCGTAGTCGGGGAACAGGAAGGGCAGCGAGAAAAGGTTGAGCTGCTTGACCTGGGGCGACCAGTTGATGGTGGAGCCCACGGCCATGTCGATCACGCCCTGGCGCAGGGCACTGAACTCGCGCGTCTGGTCGCCCTGGATCAGCGACACGCCGGGGTAGAGCTTGATGTTGATGCGGCCCTGGGTGCGCTCGCGCACCTTGTTGGCCCACAGCTCGCCGCCCTTGCCCCAGGGAAAGGCCGTGCCCAGCACCAGCGACATGCGGTACTCGCTCTTGTACGCGGTCTGCGCGATGGCGGCAGGGGCGGTGAACGCCAGGGCGGCGGCAGCGGCCACGGCGGAAGTGAGGAAGGTGCGCAGTTTCATTGTTTCAGTCTCCTGGTTAGAAATTCGTCGGCAAGGGGTCAGTAGCCCAGTTTGGCGGGCAGCCACAGGGCCAGTTGCGGGAAGGCGATCACGGCCACCATCACAAGGAACATGGCGAACAGCATCCAGCCCACCCAGCGCACGGTCGATTCCATGCGCACACCGGCAATGCGGCAAGACACCATCAGGTTCACGGCCAGTGGAGGGGTGAACTGGCCCAGAGCGACCTTCAGGGTCAGAATGACGCCGAACCAGACGGGGTCCCATTTGTAGTGCTGCATGATGGGCAGCAGCAGCGGCACAAAGATCAGGAAGATCGAGATGCCGTCAAGGAACATGCCCACCGTGATCAGCAGCACGATGAGCAGTGCCAGCACGCCGTATTCGCCCAGGCCCGAGTTCACGATGGCGTTGGCCACCGGGTCGATCACGCCCAGCGTGGACAGCGAGTAGGCAAAGATGCCCGCGAGCGAGACCACGATGAGGATCACCGCCGACAGCTCCCCCGATTCGCGCAAGATGGGGAACAGGTCGCGCACAGAAATCGTGCGGTGGATCACCATGCCCACGAACAGGCCGTAGAACACCGCGACCACGGCGGCTTCCGTCGGCGTGAACCAACCGGCACGCATGCCGCCCAGGATCAGCACTGGCGCGGCCAGGCCCCAGGTGGCCTCGCGCAGGCTCTTCCAGAATGGGGGGCGGGGCATGGTGGCTTCGAGCGCGCCCATCTTGTGCTTGCGCGCCATCCACACGGCGGGCACGATCAGCGCCACGCCCGCCAGGATGCCCGGGATCATGCCGGCCGCAAACAGCGCGGGCACCGAGGCGCCGGGCACGAGCACCGAGTAGATGATGAACGCGACCGAGGGCGGGATCAGGATGTCCGTGGCCGCAGCAGCCCCCACCACGCTGGCCGAGAACGAGGGCGGGTAGCCCGCGCGCGACATGGCCGCGATCATCACCCCGCCCACAGCAGCGGCATTGGCCGGGCCCGAGCCCGAGATGCCGCCCAGGAACATGGCCACCGCAATGGCCACCAGCGGCAGCATGCCCGGTCCACGCCCGACGATGGCCACGGCAAAGTTCACGAGGCGCAGCGCCACGCCCGAGCGGTCGAAGATGGAGCCGACCAGCACGAACATCGGGATGGCCAGCAGCGGGTATTTGCCCAGCCCGGCGTAGAAGTTCTGCGGCACGGCCAGCAGGCCGAACCACTGGCTGTCGGCGTTGGCCAGCGCGATGGCGGCGGCACCGGCCAGGCCCAGCGCGGCGCCAATCGGCACGCCCACAAACATCAGGCCCAGAAAGGCCACAAACAGCAGCGTGGCGATCATGGTTGCGCATCCTTGTGCGCCGGGGCGGCATCGCTGACTGTCCCGCGGCTGCGGCGGATGAACAGCCCGATGGCGCGTGCCGTGATGAGCGCGGAGAACACAGGCAGCCAGATCGAATACCACCACTGCGGCACGCCGATGCCGGGGGAGGTTTCGCCAAAGCTGTAGTCGTCCCACACCACGCGCACGCTCAGGACGGCGATGACGCCAAACAGCAGGGCCACGGTGGCCGCGCCCAGCATGGACAGGCGCTTGCTGCGCAGGGCAGAGCCGCCCTCGGCAAAGTACTCGATGCGGATGTGCTGGTCACGTGCCACGGCGGCTGAGCCTGCGATGAGCGCCAGCGCGATCATCAGGAACACCGAGATTTCTTCGGTCCAGGCGAACGAGGAGTTGGTGAAGTAACGCACCAGCACGTTGGCAAAGGTGATGAGTGCGAGGGCCGCCATGACGATGACGGTGAGCCAGTCTTCAAGGCGCAGCGAGCGGGGCTCGGCCTCGGGACTCGCGGCGCCGGGCAGTGCGTCGGTCGCAGGCCCTTGGGGGGAGGAGGAGGACATGGGGCAGGGGAAGGAGGAGAACGAACACGGGAGCATGCGGGTCGCCCTGCCCGGCAGTGTTGTGCACCAGGGGCCTCGACGCGGAGCGCTGTAGGCGCCGCTTTCTATTATGCGATGGGTTGCTATGCATGCACACCATTGGTGCGCCGCGTCAGCACTGTGTAAACCCTCATGCCAGCGGCCAGCACGGTGTAGCCCGCGCGCGGATAATGCACCGATGGAAACCAAGTGGCTTGAAGATTTCGTCAGTCTTGCGGAAACCCGCAGCTTCAGCCGGTCAGCGCAGCTGCGGCATGTGACCCAGCCAGCGTTCTCGCGGCGCATCCAGGCGCTGGAGGCCTGGGCCGGCACCGACCTGGTGGACCGCAGCTCCTACCCCACCCGGCTGACCCCGGCCGGCAAGACCCTGTACGACCAGGCCCTGGAAATGCTCCAGTCGCTGCAGAACACGCGTGCCATGCTGCGCGCGCACACCAGCGCAGGCAAGGACATGATCGAGTTCGCCGTGCCCCACACGCTGGCGTTCACGTTCTTCCCGGCCTGGGTGTCCAGCCTGCACGACAAGTTCGGCCCGTTCAAAAGCCGCCTGATTGCGCTGAATGTGCACGACGCGGTGATGCGCCTGGTCGAAGGCGGGTGCGACTTGCTGATCGCCTACCACCACCCCTCGCAGCCCTTTCAGCTCGATGCCGATCGGTATGAGATGGTCAGCCTGGGTCAGGAAGTGTTGTCGCCCTACAGCAAGGCCGACGCCGATGGCCAGCCCGTGCACCGCCTGCCCGGCCGCGCAGG
Source organism: Acidovorax delafieldii (assembly GCF_007993815.1). Classification (GTDB taxonomy): domain Bacteria; phylum Pseudomonadota; class Gammaproteobacteria; order Burkholderiales; family Burkholderiaceae_C; genus Acidovorax; species Acidovorax delafieldii. The sequence continues at coordinate 346,687 of NZ_VJWE01000011.1, read as the reverse complement.
CCAGCCGCTGCCCTACCTGGGCTATGCGCCCGGCGCCTACCTGGGGCGGGTGACCGAACTCATCCTCAAACAATCGCAGACGCCCATTCACCTGGAGCGCGTGTACGAGACCGATATGGCCGAAGGTCTCAAGGCCATGGCGCTGGAAGGGCATGGCGTGGCCTTCTTGCCCCACAGCGCCGTGAAGAAGGAGCTGCGCTCGCGCCGCCTGGTCAGCGCCGCGCCCCCCGATACCGAAGGCCTGCAGATGACCATGGATGTGCGTGCCTACCGCGAAAAGCCCAATGGCAAGGACACCCCCAAAGGCACGGCGCAGGCGCTGTGGACCTACCTGCAGGCCCAAGCGGCCTCATGCTAAGGGTAAATACGGACATAAACACTTTGCATAGTTGTGCGCGCAAACGGCATTGGAATTTCACCGTAACGACACGTACAGTCTGCGCCATCGCCGGATCGGTGGATAGCAGCGTGTGCCTTGGCAGGGCCCCACGGTGGCACGAAGATTGCAAACCCGGTTCATTCCTTCACAGAGGCATCGTATGAAAGTTCAGCATTGGGGATTGGCCTGGGGCCTCGCAGCACTGTGCTGTGCGGTCGGTGCGTCTGCGCAGGCCAGCGTGCTGGAGCGCGTGGCTGGCGGTGGCAAGCTGGTCATTGCCTACCGTGAATCCTCGGTGCCTTTCTCGTACGTCGACAGCCAGTCGGGCAAGCCTGTGGGCTATGCGCTGGACCTGTGCCTGCGCATGGCCGAGCTGGTGCGCAAGAAGACCGGCAAGAAGGACATGGAGATCGAGCTGGTGCCTGTCACGCCGGCCAACCGCATCGCCATGATCGAGCAGGGCAAGGCCGACATGGAGTGTGGCTCCACCACCAACAACGCCGAGCGGCGCCAGAAGGTGGCCTTCACCATCCCCCACTTCATCACCGGCGCGCGGCTGCTGGTCAAGTCCTCCAGCACCATCGACAGGGTGGAGGATCTCAACGGCAAGAAGCTGGTGTCCACCAAGGGCACGACGCCCCTGAAGGCGGCCGACCAGGCCAACCGCGAGCGCCTGATGGGCATCACCATCGTCGAAGCCCCCGACCATGCCAAGGCGGTCGAGATGGTCGAGAAGGGTGAGGCCGATGCGTTTGTGATGGACGACGTGCTGCTGTACGGCCTGGCGGCCGGGCGGCCCGACCCCAAAGCGCTCAAGGTGGTGGGCCGCTTCATGACCACCGAGCCACTGGCCATCATGCTGCCCAAGAACGACCCTGAGTTCAAAAAGCTGGTGGACGAGGAAATGCGCCGCCTGATTACCAGCCGCGAGATTTACCCGATTTACGACAAGTGGTTCAACAAGGCCATTCCGCCCAACAACACCGTGCTGAGCCTGCCGGTCAGTTACTTGTTGCGCGACTTCTGGAAATACCCTACCGACCAGGTCCCGTTCTGACTAATATCCCTGGTTGCGTGCTACCCCTTTTTGGAGTGCGGTCCTGACCGGTTACCCCCGGCTGGCCCCTGTCTCTAAAATCCCCCCCTTTTTCGTTTTCAACACAAGGAGATCCCTATGAAGAAACATTTGCTCGCGGTTGCCGTGACCGCCTTGGCTGCAGGCAGCGTATTTGCCCAGGCCAATGACACTCTGGCCAAGATCAAGGCCTCCGGCAGCGTGACGCTGGGCGTGCGCGAGTCTTCAGGTCTTTCGTACACGCTGGGCAACGGCAAGTACGTGGGTTTCCACACCGAAATGGGCGAGATCGTTCTGCACGACATCCAGAAGCAACTGGGCTTGCCCAAGCTGGATATCAAGTACCAGCCCGTGACCTCGCAAAACCGTATTCCGCTGGTGACCAACGGCACCGTGGACCTGGAGTGCGGCTCCACCACCAACAACGCTGCTCGCCAAAAGGACGTGGCGTTTGCCGTGACCACCTATGTGGAAGAAGTGCGCACCGTGGTGAAGGCCAACTCGGGCATCACCTCGATCAAGGACCTGAACGGCAAGACCGTGGCCACCACCACCGGCACGACCTCCGTGCAGACCCTGCGCAAGCACGAACGTGCTGGCGGCATCGACTTCAAGGAAGTGTTCGGCAAGGACCACGCCGACAGCTTCCTGATGCTGGAAACCGGCCGTGCTGACGCGTTCGTGATGGACGGCTCCATCCTGGCTGCCAACGTCTCCAAGTCCAAGAACCCTGCCGATTACAAGATCGTGGGCGAAGTGCTGTCGGTGGAACCCATCGCCTGCATGTTGCGCAAGGACGACCCTGCGTTCAAGAAGGCCGTGGACGACTCCATCAAGCGCCAGATCGCCGACGGCTCGCTGGCCAAGCTGTACGACAAGTGGTTCATGCAACCCGTGCCACCGACCAACACCAAGATCGGCCTGCCGATGTCCGACGCTACCAAGGCAGCTTGGGCATCGCCTAACGACAAGCCCATGGAAGACTACGCCAAGAAGTAAGCTCTGCAACGCTTGTGCCCCTTCGGCCAGCCGGTTTGAAGGGGCTTTTTTGTTGGGTCGGCCAAGGGTGGCCCCCAGCGCAAAACCAAAAATTAAAGGGGTGCTCCTATGAGTTGGGATTGGCAGGTGTTCTGCCAGGACACCATGGACCGGGAAGTTGTGCAGAGCTGCTTTGGCAAAGGCGGCGAGATCACCTACCTGGACTGGATGCTGTCGGCCTGGGGCTGGACGGTGTCCGTTTCGCTGCTGGCCTTGCTGCTGGCGCTTGTGTTGGGTTCATTCATCGGTACGCTGCGCACCTTGCAGGACCGCCCGATGATCGTTCGCCTGGGCAATGCCTGGGTCGAGCTGTTTCGCAATATTCCGCTGCTGGTCCAGATTTTCCTCTGGTACCACGTGCTGCCCAGCCTGTTCCCTGTGCTGCGGGGCGTGCCCGGTTTTGCGCTGGTGGTGCTGGCGCTGGGCTTTTTCACCTCGGCACGTATTGCCGAGCAGGTGCGCTCGGGCATTCAGGCCCTGCCACGCGGCCAGCGATATGCCGGCATGGCCATGGGTTTCACCACCTTCCAGACCTACCGCTATGTGCTGCTGCCCATGGCGTTTCGCATCATCATTCCGCCGCTGACCAGCGAGACGATGAACATCTTCAAGAACTCGTCCGTGGCGTTTGCCGTGTCGGTGGCCGAACTCACCATGTTCGCCATGCAGGCGCAGGAAGAAACCTCGCGCGGCATCGAGGTCTATCTGGCGGTGACCACGCTGTACATCATCTCGGCGTTTGCGATCAACCGCATCATGGCCTTCATTGAAAAGCGCGCACGCATCCCTGGCATGGTCGTGAGTGGCGCGGCCGGAGGGGGGCATTGATATGAATCTCGATTTCTCCTTCTACAACTGGGACCTGATCTCCAACTTCGTGCTCAAGGGGCTGTACTTCAGCCTGATCCTCACGCTGGTGGCCACCATCGGGGGCGTGCTGTTCGGCACCGTGCTGGCACTCATGCGCCTGTCGGGCAAGAAGTGGCTGGATGTGCCCGCCACCATCTACGTCAACGGCATGCGCTCCATTCCGCTGGTGATGGTGATCCTGTGGTTCTTCCTGCTGGTGCCCGCCATCATCGGCCGCCCCATTGGCGCGGAAGTGTCGGCAGTCATCACCTTCATTGCCTTTGAGGCAGCGTACTTCAGCGAAATCATGCGCGCTGGCATCCAGTCCATCCCACGCGGCCAGGTGTACGCCGGCCAGGCATTGGGCATGACCTACGGCCAGAACATGAAGCTGGTGGTGCTGCCCCAGGCGTTCCGCAACATGCTGCCCGTGCTGCTCACCCAGACCATCATCCTGTTCCAGGACACGTCGCTGGTTTACGCCATTGGCGCCTACGACATGCTCAAGGGCTTTGAAGTGGCGGGCAAGAACTTTGGTCGTCCGATCGAGGCGTACCTGGCCGCTGCGGTTCTGTACTTCATCATGTGCTATGCGCTGTCCTGGGCGGTCAAGCGCCTGCACCAGAAGATCGCGATCATCCGCTGATCGAGGCTGGTGCAAAAGAGATTGGATTGAGGAAAAAGAAATGATCGAACTCAAAAACGTATCCAAGTGGTATGGCCCGGTGCAGGTGCTCAACGAGTGCTCGGCCACCATCAACAAGGGTGAAGTGGTCGTGGTCTGCGGGCCCTCGGGCTCCGGCAAGTCCACACTCATCAAGACCATCAACGCGCTCGAACCCTTCCAGAAGGGCGAGATCACGGTCGATGGCGTGAAGCTGCATGACCCCAGCACCAACCTGCCCAAGCTGCGCAGCCGCGTGGGCATGGTGTTCCAGCACTTCGAGCTGTTCCCTCACCTGTCGGTGACGGACAACCTGACCATTGCGCAGATCAAGGTGCTGGGCCGCAGCGCGGACGACGCCAAGAAGCGCGGCCTCAAGATGCTGGAGCGCGTGGGCCTGATCGCCCACAAGGACAAGTTCCCCGGCCAGCTCTCGGGCGGTCAGCAGCAGCGTGTGGCCATTGCGCGCGCGCTGAGCATGGACCCCATCGTGATGCTGTTCGACGAACCCACATCCGCGCTTGACCCCGAAATGGTCGGTGAAGTGCTGGACGTGATGGTGGGCCTGGCCAACGAAGGCATGACCATGATGTGCGTGACCCACGAAATGGGCTTTGCCCGCAAGGTGAGCAACCGCGTGATCTTCATGGACGTGGGCGGCAAGATCCTGGAAGACTGCTCCAAGGACGACTTCTTCAACAACCCCGATGCACGCCAGCCGCGTACCAAGGACTTCCTCAACAAGATCCTGCAGCACTGAACAATGCTTGCACTCCCGTGCCGCAAGGGTTGGGGGCTACAAAAAAAGCGCTCTCCGGAGCGCTTTTTTCATGGGGCCACCCAGGGCTGAACGTCTGCTGTGCGCAGGCTAGCGCTTGCTCCGCCGACCGGCTGGCGAGGGGCTTTCTACGATGAGTTGCGACTCGAAATCCGTCCACAGATCGTCGCGCCGCTTCAGTGCCTCGGACACCGCCTTGTGCCGCAGCTGGGCCACGGCCGACACCAGCGCATTGCACAGGAAGAACGCGGCGGTGTAGGAGTCGAACGGCGACGCATTGGATGTGCGCACCTGCAGCCGGTGGTGGGACAGCGCGGCCAAGGGCGCAGCGGCGCTGTCGGTGATGGCCAGCACCTGGGCCCCTGCGTCGCGAAAGCGCTGCGCCACTTTCACCGGCCCGCTGGCGTAGCGGCGGATGCTGAAGACCAGCAAGGCATCTTCGGGCTGGATCCACAGCAGCTGGTCGGTGGCGTCCACCGCGCCAGCCCCCAGTTCGTGCACGCCCGGGCGGCACATGTTCAGGTGCAGCGCCAGCCAGGCGGCCACCGGGGCGCTGTTGATCTGCGCCAGCACAAAGATGCGTCCCTTGCCCTGTGCGATACGTGCCGCCATGGCCTCGAAGGCCGCCATGTCCAGTCCGTCGCGCGTGGTGGTGAGGTTGTGCTGGTCGTGCAGCAGCGCGTCATCCACGCACTGCTGCAGGCTGCGCCGGGTGCCGATGGTGACCGGCGCGCGCTGCCCCGCCGTTTGCAGCAGGGCGGTGACCTCGGCCCGCGCCTCGCGCTGGGCCTCGGCATAGCTGCCGTAGCCCAGCTTGGCAAACAGCCGCACCACGGTCGATGCACTGGTGCCAGTGCGCGCAGCGAGGGCGGTGGCGGACTCCAGCAGGGCGTGGGGGTAGTCGCGCCCCAGGGCCTCGGCCAGCGCCCGTTCGCTGGCGGTCAGGTCGGCGTCCTGGCGGGCCAGCCGCTCGGTCAGCAAGGCGCTGGATTCGTGCAATGATGATTTCATAAAATTCTCATTCGTGCAAAATACGTTGCAGAACCCCGGGTCGCGTGCAACACTGCGAGCCAAATTTTGCCCCTACCTGGGGCTTGCCCAAGGACAACGATGCTCAATACCCTGAACGAAGGTCTGCTGCCGGTGCGTGCGCAGGTCCTGGACTGGCTGGCCAGACAGCAGCAGTCCATGCAAGACCTGTTGCAAAAAGTGGTCAATATCGAGAGCGGCAGCCGCAATGAGGCGGGTGTGACAGCCGTGGCCCATGCCCTGGCCGAGCGCCTGCAGGCGGCCGGTGTGCCGGTGCAGTTTGAGCCCGTGCCTGGCTATGGCGTGCTGCTGCATGCGCAGGTCAACCCGGCAGAGGGCGCTGCAGCCGGTGGAGCGCCCATCATCCTCATGGGGCACATGGACACGGTGTTTCCCGATGGCACCGTGGCCAAGCGCCCTTACCGCGAAGAAGCGGGGCGCGCCTACGGCCCCGGCGTGGCCGACATGAAGTCCGGCCTGGTGCTCAACGTGTTTGTGGCCGAGGCCTTTGCGCGCTGCGGCGGCCTGCAGGCGCCGCTGCACCTGTTCTTCTCGTGCGATGAAGAGATCGGTTCGCCCGCCACGCGTGACCTCATCATGGCCCGCGTGCGGGGGGCGCGTGTGGTGTTCAACGCCGAGCCGGGCCGTGTCAGCGGCAACGTGGTCACCAGCCGCAAGGGCTCGATGGTGGTGGAGTTCGAGGTGCAGGGCGTGGCTGCGCATGCAGGCATCAACCACGCCGCTGGCGCCAGTGCCATCGAAGCCCTGGCTCGCAAGACCCTTGCGCTGCATGCGCTGACCGACCCGGCTACGGGCGTCACCTGCAATGTGGGCGTGGTGCAAGGGGGCATCGTGCCCAACATGGTGGCCCCCCACGCCCGCGCTGAGGTGGACCTGCGCTTTACCGCCGACACCAACCCCGACGAACTGCTGGAGCGCGTGCGTGCCATCGTCGAAGAAGAGTCCGTGCCCCGCACCCAGGGCCGCATCACCACCACGCGCCGCACCCTGCCCATGAAGCCCACCCCGGACGACCTGCTGGCGCTGTACCAGCAAGGCGCGCGGTCGCTGGGCTTTGAGGTGCAAGGCGAGTTCACCGGCGGCGCGGCCGACAGCGGCCTGACCGCATCGGTGGGCGTGCCCACGCTGTGCGCCACGGGCCCGGTGGGCGGCCACGCACACACCGAACGCGAGTACTGCGAGCTGTCCACCTTTGTGCCACGCGCGCAGGCCGTGGCGCTGGCCGTGCTGGCACACCCCTGATTTTTTGTACCTTCCCGCCCCATTTTTGAGTTCTTTGATCGTCATGCACACCACACCTTCCCGCCGCCACCTTCTGACCACCGGACTGGGCCTTGCCGGCCTCGCCGCGCTGCCCGCCATGGCGCAAGACAAGTTCCCTTCGCGCCCGATCACGCTGGTGGTGCCCTTCCCGCCGGGTGGGTCGGTGGACATCATGGCGCGCCAGTATTCCGAGCCGCTGTCGCGCGTGCTGGGCGTGCCCATCGTGGTGGAAAACCGCGCCGGCGCGGGTGGCTCGGTGGGCGCGCAGTATGTGGCGCGCTCCAAGGCCGATGGCTACACCCTGGTCGTGTCGTCGCAAAGCAGCCACCTGGCCAACCCGCTGACCCAGCCCAAGATCGGCTACGACCCGGTCAAGGATTTTGAGAACATCGCCATCCTGGGCCGCCAGCCCAACGCGCTGGTGGTGCACAGCAGCCTGCCGTTCAAGACCTTCAAGGAGTTCATCGACTACGCCAAGAAGAACCCGGGCAAGCTCAACTACGGCAGCGGCGGCGTGGGCAGCATGGGCCAGCTCAATGTGGAAATGCTCAAGGTGTCCACGGGCGTGTTCACCACGCACATTCCCTACCGTGGGGGCACGCCGCTGATCACGGGTGTGCTGGGCAACGAGGTGCAGTTCATCCTCGACAACCTGGTCATCATGCTGCCGCACATCCAGGCGGGCAAGGTGCGCGCCCTGGCCGTGGCGGCCGACCAGCGCCTGCCGCAGCTGCCCGATGTGCCCACCATGGCCGAGGTGGGCCACCCCGAGCTCAACCTCACCTCCTGGACAGGCCTGGCCGCGCCTGCGGGCACACCCGATGCGGTGGTGCAGACGCTGTACAAGGCCGCGCGCCAAGTGGCCACATCGCCCGCCATGATGGCCAACCTCAGGGACCGTGGCGTGATCGTGCCGGAAGAGATGTCGCCCGCCGCGTTCGAAAAAATGATGGCGGACCGGATGGTGAAGTTCGGCGCGGTCGTCAAACGCGCAGGGATCACCGCCGAATAAACCGGCAGATCTGCCCCTGGCGCTACCGTGATGAGCCGTTTCATGCGGTAGCGCTACGAACATATGCCTCGCTAGCTATGAAAACGAGAGCATTTGGAGGCGGCATGTCCGCAATGGGACAATGACGCCCATGACTGCAGCCCCCCAAACCCTCACCATCACCCGCCCCGACGACTGGCACCTGCACGTGCGCGACGGCGAGCCTTTGCACACCGTCGTGCCCCACACCGCCGCCCAGTTCGGGCGCGCGATCATCATGCCCAACCTGCGCCCGCCGGTCACCACGGCCGAGCAGGCCCTGGCCTACAAGCAGCGCATCCTGGCCGCCGTGCCCGCAGGCATGAGCTTTGAGCCGCTGATGACGCTGTACCTGACCGACAACCTCCCGCCCGAAGAAATCGTGCGTGCCAAGGCCGCAGGCGTGGTGGCCTGCAAGCTCTACCCCGCAGGCGCCACTACCAACAGCGACGCGGGTGTGACCGACCTGCGCAAAACCTATAAAACGCTGGAAGCCATGCAGAAGGCCGGCATGCTGCTGCTGGTGCACGGCGAAGTGACCAGCAGCGACATCGACCTGTTCGACCGCGAGGCCGTGTTCATCGAGCAGCAGCTCATCCCGCTGCGCCGCGACTTCCCCGAGCTGAAGATCGTCTTCGAGCACATCACCACCAAGGACGCGGCCGACTACGTGCAGGCATCCGACCGTTTTACCGCCGCCACCATCACCGCGCACCACCTGCTGTACAACCGCAACGCCATCTTCATCGGCGGTGTGCGCCCCCATTACTACTGCCTGCCAGTGCTCAAGCGCGAGACCCATCGCGTGGCCCTGGTGCAGGCCGCCACCAGCGGCAGCAGCAAGTTCTTTTTGGGCACCGACAGTGCACCGCACCCGGCGCACCTCAAGGAGCACGCCACCGGCTGCGCGGGCTGCTACACCGCCCACGCGGCCATCGAGATGTATGCCGAGGCGTTCGACAATGCCGGGGCGCTCGACCAGCTCGAAGGCTTCGCCAGCTTTCACGGCCCGGACTTCTACAGCCTGCCGCGCAACACCACCACCATCACCCTGCGCCGCGAGTCGTGGACACCGCCCGACAGCTTTGCGTTTGGCGAAGCCGAACTCAAGCCCCTGCGCGCCGGTGAAGCCCTGCCGTGGCGGCTGGTGTAAGTCCGCCCTTCGACGCCATCGACTGGAGTGCTCCCTGGCTGGCGCCGTGGCGCGGCCTGGGCCAACCCCTGGCCCAGCAGCTGTTGCAGGATGACCCATCGGTGCACCAGGCATTGCAGACCGCAGCGCCGCAGGGTGCTCCCGTGGTCTTTGTGCCCCAGTCCGCGCTGCCCGAAGGCACCGCCTACGAGCAGTACATCTGGGACACCCGCCGCGTTCCCACGCGCGACAACCTGCACGACTTTTTCAACGGCCTGGTCTGGCTGCGGTTTCCGCACACCAAGCGGCGTCTGAACCAGCTGCAGGCCCAGGCCATCGCCGCCGATGGCGTGCAGGCCGTGCGCGGACCGCTGCGCGATGCACTCACGGTGTTTGATGAAAACGGAGCGCTGTTGCAGGCGCCGGATGCCCTGTGGGATGCGCTCCGGGCGAGGGACTGGCAGCGCCTGTTCACCGACTTGCGCCCGCTGTGGGGCCAGGCCCGGCTGGTGCTGTTCGGGCACGCACTGCTCGAAAAGCTGGTTTTTCCGCGAAAACCCATGGTGGCGCACGTATTTCATGCGCCGGCAGCTATTGATTCCATAGCGGAGGTGGATGCGTGGCTGGCAGGGCAGGTGGAGGCCTCGGCATGGTCCAGCAAGCCCTTCACGCCGCTGCCCGTGCTGGGCGTGCCCGGCTGGTGGCCGGCCAATGCAGCGCCGGGCTTCTATGCCGATGCGCAGGTGTTCCGGCCCTTGCGGGCTGCGGCGGTTTCGTAATTCCCGCCAAGGCTTGTGTGATAAGGCCCCGGCCGGGGTTTGCACCTACCATAGCGCGATGAAATCGCGGCCATGGGGGGCTGCCACGGCCTCGCCGCCTGGAGACTGGCGCTTGAAGCGGCGCCCCCGGCCCCCATCTGAGCCAGCAAACACTCGTTGTTGTTTACCCCACGGAGAAACCATTCCATGAAGCGGATCCTTTTGTTTGTGATGACCAACCTGGCCGTCGTTGTCGTGCTGGGGGTGGTGGCCAGCCTGCTGGGCGTGAACCGCTACCTCACGGCCAACGGGCTCAATCTGGGCGCGCTGCTGGGCTTTGCGCTCATCATGGGTTTTGGCGGTGCGATCATCTCGCTGCTCATCAGCAAGCCCATGGCCAAGTGGACCTCGGGTGTGCGCGTGATCGACGGCTCCGGCTCGCCGGACGAGCGCTGGATCGTCGAGACCGTGCGCAAGTTCGCCGACCAGGCCCAGATCGGCATGCCCGAAGTCGGCATCTTTGAAGGCGACCCCAATGCCTTTGCCACGGGCGCGTTCAAGAACTCCGCCCTGGTGGCGGTGTCCACCGGCCTGCTGCAGGGCATGACCCGCGACGAGGTCGAGGCCGTGATCGGCCACGAAGTGGCCCACATCGCCAACGGCGACATGGTGACCATGACGCTGATCCAGGGTGTGATGAACACCTTCGTGGTGTTCCTGTCGCGCGTCATCGGCTACGCGGTGGACAGCTTCCTGCGCAAGAACGACGAGAACAGCTCGGGCCCCGGCATCGGCTACTACGTGACCACCATCGTGCTCGACATCGTGCTGGGCTTTGTGGCCGCGATGATCGTGGCCTGGTTCAGCCGCCAGCGCGAGTTCCGCGCCGACGCGGGCGCTGCCCAGCTGATGGGCCGCCGCCAGCCCATGATCAACGCGCTGGCCCGCCTGGGTGGCATGCACCCCGGCGAGCTGCCCAAGAGCGTGGCGGCCATGGGCATCGCCGGTGGCATTGGCAAGCTGTTCAGCACCCACCCGCCCATTGAAGAGCGCATTGCTGCGCTGCAAAACGCACAGCAGCAATAAACCGAACCGCCTCAGGCGCAACGCCTGATCAGCCCCGAGGGCCGCCACAGTCTTGCACTGTGGCGGCCTTTTTGATGGTGCGTTGCGGCTGTTGCTTTGGCGCTCCGGCAGGGTGTGGCCTGTTGTGGGCCGGCTCAAGGACTTGTAACCTTTTGTCGATACATTCCCAACGCCTGCCACCCCCAGCGGCTGTCCCGCGTTGCCCCATTCACCCTCACGAGAGCCTCCCATGTCCATCTCCCACGCACGTGTTGCTGTCCGCCTGGCCCTGGCCTTTGGTGTGGTCTGCCTCGTCATGTCCCTGTCGGCGGCGGTGGGCATCTGGCGGCTGGCCGGGCTGCAGGACATTGCGGACGACCTGGGGGGCGCATCGTCCGAGCGCGCGTTGCTGGCGCGCGAGCTGCACGCCATCGTGGTGCTCAGCTCCGCCCGCGCCGAAACGCTGCTGGAGATCGACAACAACCCCACCTATGCGGCACGCATCGACGCCGACCGCAAGACCACATCAGCCCGCTCGTCCGAAGTGCGCAAGCGCCTGGACGAGCTGGCGGCGGACCCGGAATCGCAGGCCTTGTTCGATGCCATTGACAAGGCCGGCAACGGTTTTCGCACGGTGCGGGACGACCTCGTCAAGCGCCGCAAGGCGGGCGAGGCCTTGCCGCCCGACGCCATTGCCAAGCAGCTGCGTCCTGCGGCAGACGCCTACGCCGCTGCTGTAGACAAGCTGGCCGAATACCAGCGCCAGCGTGTGGCCGAAGCGCGTGCCGCTGCCGCCCGCAGCGAAAGCCAGGGCATCACGCTGCTGGCGGCGGGCTCGTTGGTGGGCTTGCTGCTGAGCTTGGCCTGCGCCTGGCTGCTGTCGCGCTCCATCCTGCAGCCCCTGGCCCATGCGTCCGAGGTGACCGACCGCATTGCCGAAGGCGACCTCACTTCCCCCGTGCCCGCGCCGCAGGCGGGCAACCGCGACGAACTGCAGGCCCTGCTGGCGCGCCTGGGCGGCATGCAGGCACGGCTGGCCGAGCTGGTGGTGGGCATGCGCCAGGCCAGCACCTCGGTGGCCGGTGCCAGCAGCGAGATCGCGGCAGGCAACAGCGACCTGTCGGCCCGCACCGAGCAGACCGCCTCCAACCTCGAAGAGATCGCCGCCAGCATGGAGGAGCTGCTGGCCACCGTGCGCCACAGCGCCGACGCGGCTGCGCAGGCCAGCACCCTGGCCACTGGCGCCAGCAGCGTTGCCCAGCGCGGGCGCGAGGCGGTGGACCGCGTGGTGGGCACCATGGACGGCATTGCGCTGTCGTCGCGCCGCATTGCCGACATCACCAGCGTGATCGATGGCATCGCCTTCCAGACCAACATCCTTGCGCTGAATGCGGCCGTGGAAGCAGCCCGTGCTGGCGAACAAGGCCGGGGCTTTGCGGTGGTGGCCAGCGAAGTGCGGAGCCTGGCGCAGCGTTCCGCCACGGCGGCCAAGGAGATCGGGAGCCTGATCAGCGACAGCGTGCGGCAGGTGGACGAGGGCACTCAGCTGGTCCACGCGGCAGGCGGCACCATGGGCGAGATCGTGAACTCGGTGCAGCAGGTGGCCACCATCATTGGCGAGATCAGCACTGCGGCGCGCGAGCAGACCACGGGCCTGAGCCAGGTGGGTGAGGCGGTCTCGCAGCTCGACCAGATGACGCAGCAGAACGCCGCGCTGGTGGAGGAGTCCTCGGCCGCCGCGCAGGGGCTGCGGGTGCAGGCGCAGCAGCTGGCCGAGCTGGTGGAGGCGTTTCGCCTGCCTTCGGGCAACGCGCTGCCTCGCTAGTGTGCTATCCCGCAAATAACTGCACATGAAGTCGCGTCCTCACCCCCAGGGCTGCGTTGCAAATCCTCGCGATAGCTACGGCTATCACTGCGGTTTGCTCCTTGCCCTGGGCGCGATGCCATCGATTTCATTTCGTGTAGCTATTTGCGGGACAGCACACTAGGCGAGAGTACACCGGGCTTTCACGTCAGATCCACCCGCCAGCGCCTGCGCGGCGCGCGCAGTGCATGGCGCTTGCGGTACTCGGCCGGTGCCATGCCGGTGTAGCGCACAAAGATGCGCCGGAACGCCGCCGGGTCGGCATAGCCGCAGGCCGTCGCAATGCTGGGCACGCTCTCCAGCGTCACCTCCAGCAGCACCTTGGCGCGTGCGCAGCGCAGGCTGTGCAGGTGGTCCAGCGGCGACTGCGACAGCTCCAGCTGAAAGTGCCGCAGCAAAGTGCGCGGGCTCACCGCCGCCGCCTCTGCCAGCCGGGCCAGCGAATAGGGCTCGTCCAGATGGGTCTCCATCCAGGCCATGGCGCGGGCCAGGGTGCTGTCGCGCGTCGCGGGGATGTGTTGCTGCGCATTGGCCTGCAGCGCAGCCCGGGCGCGTTCGTGGTCGGGCCGCAGCACGCTGGCGCAGGTCTGGGCCAGCGCGTCGCCCAGTGCGTGGCGCACCAGGGCGATGGCCATTTCTCCCAGGCTGTGGGGCAGCGCACAGCTCAGCCAGGGGCCGTCATCGGTGAGGTCGTGGCCTGCATCGAGGTCGATGTCGGGAAAGTCGCGCTCAAACCCGGCCAGGTAGAACCACGGCAGGCCGCAGCGGCGGCCCTGCAGGCGCCCGCTCTGCGCCGCCAGCCAGGCCCCGTTGCCGACGGTGAGCACCTTGTGCCCGGCATCCAGCGCAATGCCGATCTGGCGCGAGAGGGCGCGGTGGCGCGACGCCACGCTGCGGATGGCGGGGATGTCGGCGGCGTGGAAGGAGGGAATGAACCAGGCGAATGCCGGCCCCTCGGCAGGTGCCGCCGTGGGCTGCGTGTAGGCCGCCAGCGGGCCCGGCTGGTGCGCCAGCGGCTGGCCTTGGGCGTCCAGCAGCCGCCAGGCCAGGCGGGGCGAGCCGACGCCGCCCCGCAAGCCGGCCAGCAGATTGGCGCTGCGCAAGAGGTCGATGAACTGCAGTGCGTTGCCCACCGCCGATTCGGGCAGCAGCGGGATGTCGATGCGAAAAACCGGCGCCGTCGCAGATGGGACAGAAGAACGGGGCATGGCGATATTGGCTCTGTGGATGGCCATTTTCGCTTGTCTGCAGCGTGGGGTGGGCTCTTAGCATGAACGTGCGTTTTTTTGCCGCGTTCCTTTTTGTTTTCACTTCCTGCACGGATCTGTCTCATGCACAAACCCCTCTCTGCCATCTCGCTGGCCACCGGCCTGCTTCTCAGCGGGCTGACGTTCGCATCGTCCGCCCAGGCCCAGGCCCTGGACGCCGCCGGCCTGCAGGCCATCGATGCCGCCGTGACGGCCGTGGCGCCCAAGATGGTCAACTGGCGCCGCGACATCCATGCCCACCCCGAACTCTCGGGCCAGGAAGTGCGCACGGCCAAGCTCGTGGCCGAGCACCTGAAGAAGCTGGGCATGGACGTGCAGACCGGCGTGGGCGGCACCGGCGTGGTGGGCACGCTCAAGGGAGGCCTGCCCGGCAAGGTGGTGGCCCTGCGCGCTGACATGGATGCCCTGCCCGTGCCCGAGAACACCGGCCTGCCGTTTGCGAGCAAGGCCAAGGCCAACTACCTGGGCAAGGAAGTGCCCGTGATGCACGCCTGTGGCCATGACGCCCACACCGCCATGCTGATGGGCGCGGCCGAGGTGCTGGCGGGCATGAAGGCGCAGCTGCCGGGCACGATCAGGTTCATCTTCCAGCCCGCCGAAGAGGGCGCGCCCGTGGAGCCCGACGCCAACGGCAAGGTGCCCAGCTTCGGCGCCAAGGCCATGATCGAAGCCGGTGCGCTCAAGGACGTGCAGGCCATCTATGGGCTGCACATCACCTCCAACCTGCCTGGCGGCGTGGTGGGCTACCGCAGCGGCCCGCTGATGGCCGGGTCGGACAACATCACCATCCATGTGGAAGGGCGTGGCGGCCATGGCTCGTCGCCGTGGGCCACCATCGACCCCATCGTGGCCGCCAGCCAGGTGGTGATGGGCCTGCAGACCGTGGTGAGCCGCCAGCTCAACATCAGCCAGGAGCCGGCCGTGGTCACCATCGGCCAGATCCAAGGCGGCACCCGCTACAACATCATCCCCGACAAGGTGGAGATGATGGGCACGCTGCGCACCTTTGACGAAGACATGCGCCAGGAAGCGCTCAAGCGCATCACCACCACGGCCGAGTCGATTGCCGCCGCCAGCGGTGCCAAGGCCAGCGTGCGTTTTGGCCCCGTGGCCTACCCCGTGACCACTAACCCCGCGCCGCTCACGCAGGCCTCGCTGCCCGCGCTGAACCTGGCCATGGGCGGCAAGACCATGGTGATCCCGAAGGTGGCAGGGTCGGAGGACTTCTCGGAGTTCCAGAAGGTCGTGCCGGGCTTCTTCTACTTCCTGGGTGCGCCACCCAAGGGCAAGGATTTTGCCAAGGCCCCGCCCAACCACTCTGCGCTGTTCGACATCGACGAAGACCAGTTGCCCGTGGGCGCCCGCTCGCTGGCGGCGCTGGCCGTGGACTTTTTGCAGCGCAAGTAAGCGGTGCCCCGGGCCGGCACCGCCAGGAGGCAGGTCAGCCCGTTGCGCCCAGCAGGCTCCGGGCCACGGCCTCGCCGACCTTGATGCCATCCACGCCGGCGGACAGAATGCCGCCCGCGTAGCTGGCGCCTTCGCCCGCCGGGTACAGGCCCGGCGTGTTCAGGCTTTGCAAGTTGTCGCCACGGCCAATCTTGAGCGGCGACGAGGTGCGTGTCTCCACGCCCGTCAGCACCGCGTCGTGCATATCAAAGCCCTTGATCTTGCGGCCGAACACGGGCAGCGCCTCGCGCAGCGCCTCGATGGCATAGCCGGGCAGGGCAGCGTGCAGGTCGCCCAGGGCCACGCCGGGCTTGTACGAGGGCTCCACGCTGCCCAGCTGGGTCGAAGGCTTGCCCGCAATGAACTCGCCCACCAGTTGGCCCGGTGCGCTGTAGTCACGGCCGCCCAGCACAAACGCATTCGATTCGAGCTGGCGCTGCAGCACGCTGCCCGACAGGGGGTGGAACTGCCCGGCAGGCAGGGCCTCCACGCCGTAGGTCTGGCCCAGGTGGGTTTCAAACGCCTGCGCGTCCTGCGGGTAGTCGCGCGGATCGATGCCCACCACCATGCCCGCGTTGGCATTGCGCTCGTTGCGTGAATATTGGCTCATGCCGTTGGTCACCACGCGGTGGGGCTCGCTGGTGGCGGCCACCACCGTCCCACCGGGGCACATGCAAAAGCTGTACACCGCGCGGCCATTGGCGGCGTGGTGCACCAGCTTGTAGTCGGCTGCGCCCAGCAGCGGGTGGCCTGCGTGGCGGCCCCAGCGGGCGCGGTCGATCACGCCCTGCGGGTGCTCGATGCGGAAACCGATGGAAAACGGCTTGGCCTCCATGGCCACGCCGCGCTGGTACAGCATGGCAAAGGTGTCGCGCGAGCTGTGGCCCAGCGCCATCACGACGTGGTCGGCGCGCAGCTCGGTGGTCTCGCCCGTGGCCTGGTTGAGCACCTTCAGGCCGCGCAGGTGGCGCGCACCGCCTGTGCCTTCGATGACCACGTCCGTCACGCGCTGCTCAAAGCGGATCTCGCCGCCCAGCGCAATGATCTGCTCGCGCAGGTTTTCCACCACCTTCACCAGCTTGAAGGTACCGATGTGCGGGTGGGCGACATACAGGATTTCTTCGGGCGCACCGGCTTTGACGAACTCGTTCATCACCTTGCGGCCCAGGTGACGCGGGTCCTTGATCTGGCTGTAGAGCTTGCCGTCGCTGAAGGTACCTGCGCCGCCCTCGCCAAACTGCACGTTGCTTTCGGCATGCAGCTCGCGCTTGCGCCACAGGCCCCAGGTGTCCTTGGTGCGTTCACGCACGGTCTTGCCGCGCTCCAGCACGATGGGCTTGAAGCCCATCTGAGCCAGCACCAGTGCCGCAAAGATGCCGCAGGGGCCAAAGCCCACCACCACGGGGCGCAGGGGCAGGTCGGCAGGCGCCTGGCCCACGGGGTGCCAGGCCATGTCGGGCGTGGGCTGGATGTGCGGGTTGCCTGCAAACTTTGCGAGCAGCGCGGCTTCGCGTTCAGGCTGGGCGAGCGTGATGTCCACGATGTAGACCGCCAGCAGGTCGGCCTTGCGTGCGTCAAAGCTGCGCTTGAAGACGTGCAGGTGGGCAATGTCGGCGTCTGCCAGGCCCAGAATGTGGGCGGCAGCGGCGCGCAGGGGCGCCTCGGGGGCTTCGGCCACGGTGAACGGCAGCCGGATTTCGGAGAGTCGGATCATGGTCTTGCGGGCCCGTGTCGATCGGGCGAAAAGCAATAGCGTGGGGCCGGGATGATACGGGGTCCGCGCAGCGGGCGGAACCCCTGTCGGACCGAGTTACCGGGGTATCGGGCGGCAGGGCTATATAAAAATGATAGCAACAAGGCCAATATGCACTAGCGCATCTGGCACTTTTGGCTGAAATTCTCACTGCAGAGTGCGCTGCATGCCTTGCGCAGGCCCCTGGCGCCAGCGCAGCTCGGCCACACCCAGTGCCACGGCGGCCAGCACCAACGGCCCAAAGTAGTACAGCGCCCGGTAGGCCAGCAGTGCCGCCAGCACCTGTTCTTGCCCCAATGCGTCGGTGGCCAGCAGCGCCACGCCCACGGCCTCCAGCACGCCCAGGCCCGCAGGCACGCGCAGCACCAGCCCGGCCACGGCGCCCAGCAGCACTGTGGCCAGGGCGGCGGGGTAGGCCACCTGGTGTTGCAGCACCGTCCACAGTGCGGCGCCCATAAGCATCCAGTTGGTGGCCGATGCCGCGATTTGCCACAGCGCCACGGGCCAGTGCGGTAGCGGAAACGCATGGCCGCGCAGCGTGAGCGCGCGGCCCCTGCGCACCGCGCACAGTGCCAGGTAGGCCAGCGGCAGGCCGCCCAGTACCGTGCCGCCCAAGTGCCATTGCCAGGGCGCTACCGTCCACCCGGCCACTGCTGGTGGCTGCCACAACCATGACAGCACGCCTGCCAGCATCAGGTAGCCCACCCAGTTGGTCACGATGCTGGTGCCCACCACCTGGCCGATGGTGCCGGGGTCCACACCGCGCCGGTCGTACAGCCGGTAGCGCACGCCCACGCCGCCAATCAGCGAGCCCAGGTTGAGCGTGAACGGATAGCTCGTCATGGCAATCGCCAGCGTGGTGCCGCGCGTCAGGCGGTGGCCGCTGCAATGGCGCCCCACCCAGTCAAAGCTGCCGTAGGTGAAGTGGCTCAGCAGCGCCAGCGCGCCGCCCAGCGCCAGTGCAGTGGTGGGCAGGTCGCGCAGCGCCTGCAGCACGGCGGGCCAGTCCACCGAGCGCGCCTGCCGAAAGATCAGTCCGGCCACCACCGCAAAGAAGGCGAGGGCGAGCCCCCGGGTGAGCCAGGGCCACCAGGCCTGCTGCGGCCAGTGGCGCCAGCCGCTGGCGGTGTGGCGGTTGCTGCTTCTGCGGGATGGCGCCTGCAGGGCGTCGGTGGCGCCGCCCGCCTGGGTGTCCGCGTGCAGCGTGGGGGTGGCCATGGTGGGCGCCTGCCAGTTCAGGTGGCGGGGCTGCCGGCGGGCTCTGCCGCATCCGCCCCCGGGTTCGCGAGCGTGATGTGGGGCTCGTGCCGGGGCAGCCAGCCCGCCCATGCGGGGAACCAGCGCAGCAAGTGGAACACCGCATAGCTGCGCAGCAGGCGCAGACCGTTCCAGCGGCTGGGGGCTGTGGCTTCCACCTGCTTGCAGCTGTGCTCCATGAGGTGCGACAGGCGGCGGTGCAGATGGGCGTTGAAGGCACGGTCCTGGATGATCACGTTGGCCTCGAGGTTCAGCGACAGGCTCAGCGGGTCAAGGTTGCTGGAGCCCACGGTGGACCAGTCCTCGTCCACCAGCGCCACCTTGCCGTGCAGCGGGCGGTCGCAGTATTCGTACACCCGCACGCCTGCGCGCTGCAGGTGGTCGTACAGCAGGCTGGCTGCCGTCTTCACGATGGGCATGTCGGGCTGGCCTTGCAGGATGATGCGCACATCCACCCCCCGTTTCGCGGCGCGCCGCATCTCGCGGATGAACCGGTAACCCGGGAAGAAGTAGGCGTTGGCAATCACCACCCGGCTGCGCGCTGCGCGCAGGGCCACGCGGTAGTGGCGCTCGATGTCGTTGGTGTGCTGCTGGTTGTCGCGTGTCACGAACATCGCGTGCGCCGTGCCCGCGTGCGGGCGCCCTGTGATGCCTGCGGCCTGGTGGCGCTTGCGGTCCTGGCGGCTGAGCACGGCCTCGCGGGTGAAGTGGTGCATCTGCGCCACGATGGGGCCGCGCACCTGCACGGCATAGTCCTGCTTGGCTTCGGGGCCAAAGTCGGCCACATGGTCGGCCGAGTAGTTGATGCCACCAATGAACCCCAGGTGCCCGTCCACCACCACGATCTTGCGATGCATGCGGCGCAGCAGGTTCAGCCGCTGGCCCAGGAAACGGCGGCCCGGGTCAAAGATGCGAAAGTGCACGCCGGCCTCCACCAGGCTGCCGACAAACTGGTCCGACAGATCGGGCGAGCCAAAGCCGTCCACCAGCACATGCACCTCCACGCCCCGCCGGGCGGCCGCCAGTAAAGCGGCGTGCAGCTGCTGGCCGATCTTGTCCTCGAACAGGATGAAGGTTTCCAGCATGACCTCGCGCCGGGCTTCGGCAATGGCCTGGAACACGCGGGGAAAGAACTCCTCGCCGTTTTCGAGCAACTCGAAATGGTTGCCGGGCACCCAGCGGGACGAGCGTGGCGCGCGGAAGGTAGGGCGTTTCATAGCAGGATCTCCGCAGCCAGGGGCGCATGGTCCGAGAGCTTGTCCCAGGGTTTCTTGGGCAATGCCAGTGGCGAGTGAACCGTCGCGTTGCGCACATAAATGCGGTCCAGCGCCAGCAGCGGCATGGCCGCCGGAAACGTGCGCACCGCCCGGCCAAAGGCCTGCACAAACACTTCCTGCAATCCCGCCTCGTGCTGAAGCACCCGGTGGGCACGGTGGCGCCAGTCGTTGAAGTCGCCCGCCAGCACCACGGGCTCGTGGGCGGGAAAGCTGTTGACCAGGTCGCACACGCGGCGCAGCTGGTGCTGCCGGTGCGACTCCTGCAGGCCCAGGTGCACACATACGGCATGCACCGGCAGGTGGTGCCCGGGGGGCTGCAGCATGCAGTGCAGCATGCCGCGCCGTTCGGGCCCGCTCACCGAGATGTCGTGGTTCTCGTAATGCGTGATCGGAAACTTGGACAACAGCGCATTGCCGTGGTCGCCGTTGTCATACACCGCATTGCGGCCGTAGGCGTATTGCGACCAGATTGTGTCGGCCAGAAACTCGTAGTGCGGCACCTGCGGAAAGTTGGCGAACCGGCTGGCGTGCCGGTGGTGCGTGCCCAGCACCTCCTGCAAGAACACCAGGTCGGCCGCCACGCCCCGCACGGCCTCGCGCAGCTCGTGCAGCATGAAGCGCCGGTTGAAGGTGGTGAAGCCCTTGTGCACGTTCACGGTGAGCACCTTGAACGCAATAGGCTGGGAGTCTGTCGCGGAGTTCGGGGCCATGGGCAGTTGCAATCGTTGGGAGGGGCTCCGGCGAAATCACCGCAGAGGTGGGCCGGTGCGAACACTGATTGTTCTGGCCTGCGTGCCCCGCCGCTGTAGGACGGCTGGCCGTGGCTTTGTGCTGCGCAGCCCAAAAAAAAAGGGCCCCGAAGGGCCCTGGTGTGAGTGCGCTGCGTGCCAGCGGCCATCAGGCCGGCAGGAAACCTTCCACCGACAGGTAGCGCTCGCCCGTGTCGTAGTTGAAGCCCAGCACCTTGGCGCCTGCGGGCAGCTCGGGCAGCTTCTGGGCAATGGCGGCCAAGGTGGCGCCGGACGAGATGCCCACCAGGATGCCCTCTTCGCGCGCAGAGCGGCGGGCGTATTCGCGGGCCGGTTCGGCATCGACCTGGATCACTCCGTCGAGCAGGCTGGTGTCGAGGTTCTTGGGGATGAACCCCGCGCCAATGCCCTGGATGGGGTGGGGCGACGGCGCGCCGCCCGAGATCACCGGCGAGGCCGTGGGCTCCACCGCAAACACCTTGAGTTGGGGGAACTTGGCTTTGAGCACCCGCGCCACGCCCGTGATGTGACCACCCGTGCCCACCCCCGTGATCAGCACATCAATGCCGTCGGGGAAATCTGCCAGGATCTCCTGCGCCGTGGTGCGCACATGGATGTCGATGTTGGCGGGGTTCTCGAACTGCTGCGGAATCCACGAGCCGGGCGTCTGCGCCTGCAGCTCTTGCGCGCGGGCGATGGCACCCTTCATGCCTTTTTCGCGCGGGGTCAGGTCGAACTGCGCGCCATAGGCCAGCATCAGGCGGCGGCGTTCGATGCTCATGCTGTCGGGCATCACGAGGACGAGCTTGTAGCCCTTGACGGCCGCCACCAGCGCCAGGCCAATGCCGGTGTTGCCGCTGGTGGGCTCGATGATGGTGCCGCCCGGCTTCAGCGCGCCGGACTTTTCAGCGTCTTCCACCATCGCCAGCGCAATGCGGTCCTTGATGGAGCCGCCGGGGTTACTGCGCTCCGACTTCACCCACACATTGGCGCCAGGGCCGAACAGGCGGTTGATGCGCACGTGGGGCGTGTTGCCAATGGTCTGAAGAATGTTGTCAACTTTCATGGCGTCTCCTGTGAGGTGTCGGATGGGTCAAAGGGAAGGGGTGTGGTGCGCATTCTGAACCACTTGTTCTACGGCCCTGGTCATATGGATATAGCCAGGGTATGGGTCCATGCCGCGCTGGCCGTTCAGGGCACGGGAGATATCTCAACGCGCATGGCATCCTCTGAGGGGGTGATCTGAACCTGAACCGGCAAGCCTAGCGCGATGGTCTGCGCATTGGTAACCGTGTGCTGCGTTACCTTGGTGCAGGTGTAGCGCGCGGCCTGCCCACTGCGCCACACAGACAGGGCCAGCGGCAGCATCCACTGGTCCGCCAGGTGCGGGCCCAGCGCGCCGGTGCTGCGCTGGTAGGCGCGCACCTCGTCCACCAGCCGCTTGGCTACCTGCTCGGCCGACAGGCTGCGCTCGCCCAACTGGCAAAACACCTCGGTCACCTGCGCATACTCCAGCGTGGCGATCAGCGCATTGCCCGGGCCCTCGTTCTGGCGTGTGGATGGCTGGCGCAGTTGGCCGGACTCGAACGTCCACCCCATGCGCTGGCCCAGCGCCTCCAGCTCCCGCGTCGCTATGTGGCGCGCCAGGCCGGGTGCCAGTGCCTCGCCCCAGCCGTTTTGCAGCGGGCCGCGCTCCAGCACATCCACCGGCGCCAGCGGCTGCGTGGTGGCGGTGGCGGGCACGATGTGCGCCACCAGCTCGCCGCCCCCGGCGGGGTAGAAGCCCCGCCGCTGCAATTGCAACTCCAGCCCCACACCCAGCCGCCGCACCAGCGGCGCAAAGGCGCGTTCCAGAAAGTCAAACGGCGGCGCCATCGGGTTGTGCGTGCCACCCGCCAGCTCGACCTTGCTCGGGCCATCGGCCAGCATCAGCGCGGGCAGCACCGTCTGCAGCACCAGCAGGCAACTGCCTGCCGTCGCGATCTGAAAACGGTAATCACCTGCACGCACGTTGCCGGGTGTGAACACCAGCGTTTGCGAATTCAGCTCCGCGCCTTCGGCCTGCCCGCCGCACACGGCCACCGCCGCTTGCACGCAGGCCAGGTGCTGGCGCATCAGCCCCGGCTTGGGCCGCCCCACACGGATGCGCGTGATGTGCAGTGGGCGGCCG
Source organism: Acidovorax delafieldii (assembly GCF_007993815.1). Taxonomy (GTDB): domain Bacteria; phylum Pseudomonadota; class Gammaproteobacteria; order Burkholderiales; family Burkholderiaceae_C; genus Acidovorax; species Acidovorax delafieldii. The sequence goes on along the minus strand of NZ_VJWE01000011.1, from coordinate 323,822 downwards.
GTGACCATGGACAGGGCCAGGCCGGTGCGCAGGATCTGGCCGCCGCCTTCGCCGGTGGAGCCGTCTAAGTCCAGTTGCTGCACGTTCATCCCTTCACGCATACGACTTGCTTGAGCGTGTAAACCACCTCCACCAGGTCTTCCTGCGCCGCCATCACCGCGTCAATGTCCTTGTACGCCATCGGAATCTCGTCGATCACGTCGGCGTCCTTGCGGCATTCCACGCCCTCGGTGGCCTTGATCTGATCTTCGACCGTGAACAGCTTCTTGGCCTTGGTGCGGCTCATGGTGCGGCCTGCGCCGTGGCTGCAGCTGTTGAAGCTCTCGGGGTTACCCTTTCCGCGCACGATGAAGCTCTTTGCCCCCATGCTCCCAGGGATGATCCCCAGCTTGCCTTGCTCGGCACTCACCGCGCCCTTGCGGGTCACGAACACGTCTTGCCCGAAGTGCGTTTCGCGCTGCACGTAGTTGTGGTGGCAGTTCACGGCTTCCACGTGCGTCTCGAATGGCTTGGTGATCACCTTGCGCAGCGCGGCAATCACGCGGCCCATCATCACCTCGCGGTTGGCGGCGGCAAACTTTTGCGCCCACCCCACGGCCTTCACGTAGTCGCCGAAGTACTGCGCGCCTTCCTCGAAGTACGCTAGGTCCTTGTCCGGCAGGTTGCGCTGGTTCATCTCGGCGTCCTTCTTGGCCAGCTCGATGAAGTGGGTGCCGATGGCGTTCCCCACCCCGCGCGAGCCCGAGTGCAGCATCACCCACACGCTCTGGTGATCGTCCAGGCAGATCTCGATGAAGTGGTTACCCGTTCCCAGCGTTCCCAGGTGCTTGTAGTTGTTCGTGTTCTTGATGCGCGGGTGCGCCTCGCAAATTTCCTCGAACTCATCCACCAGCCCCGCCCAGGCGCGGTCGGTTTCAGCGGGCGGCGTATCCCAGCTCCCCTTGTCGCGGCCAAAGCGCTTGGGCGTCATGCCTACTGGAACGGCGCGCTCGATGGCGGCTCGCACGCCTGACAGGTTGTCGGGCAGGTCGCTGGCCGTGAGCGTGGTCTTGCACGCCATCATTCCGCATCCCAGGTCCACCCCCACCGCTGCGGGGATGATGGCCTTGAGTGTGGGAACCACCGAGCCGATGGTCGCGCCGATTCCCAGGTGCACGTCGGGCATCACCGCCACGTGCTTGAACACGACGGGCAGGCGCGCGATGTTGCGCAGCTGGTTCTTCGCGTCTTCCTCCACGGGTACTCCGTTGGTCCACATCTTCACGGGAACGCCGTTTGGTATTTCGAGTTGTTCGTAGTTATTGGCCATGGTTCTTTTCTCGTTGTTTCTTCGTTGTGTTGTTCGTTTTTAGGGCGACGGGCGTTATGCGGTCATTGCGTCAAAAACTGCGCTGATCCGCTCCGGGAGCGGGTAGCGCTGATGGTCCACGGCCCCCGCTGGCAACCAGGAACTGGTGGGGCCTGTGTCCACCAGGCGCATGAGCTTTTCCGCCCAACGTGCCTTGGTGGCGGGCCTGTTCAGCCATTCCTCCATGGTGCGTTTGTATTCGGCTTGGTCAGCGGCAAACGCATTGCCCATCTGGTTGGCATTCCACACATAGTCCCAATAGCACGCGTCCACAAAGTGCAGGGTCGATGCGTCGCTGTCGCTATCGAGCCAGTGCTGTAGCAAGGTCTCCAGCGGCACGCGGGCATAGGCCCACATGAGCAAGATGGTGAAGGCGTTATCCCCCTGGAAAAGCGAATCGCTGCCCGCAGGCCATTGCTCCAAGCCTTGTACAAAGTACGCCAGCGCAAAGCCCTGCAGCGCAGCCTGTTCTGTTGCTGAAAAGGAGCCGGGCTCGCAGCGGCCCAACCGGTCCAGATACAGCTCGGTGGAGTGGTGCAACCGGGCGCCTTCGGCCAGCAGTTCCAGCAGCCGTGGGGCCAGGTATTTGATTTCATCCGCAGGCTGCACCTGGCTCTTGGCCGAATCGTTGTATTGGTAGAAGTGCTTCTCGGTCAGTTGGGGCAGCGGCAGGTGGCTCATTTGCAGTGCCAGGTCAGCATCCATGCAGCAGGCAGTGCAGACATCCAGGGTGCCCACCTCTGGTGCGCTGTATTTGGCAAATGCCTGGTAGACCGCCTGTGTGGCTGCTTCCAGCGGTGTGGTTACAGGTGTCGGTTGCTTCTTCATAGGGTTCTTTCATCTCATCTTCACCAGGCCATTGAGCACCTGGTCCAGGCCGCCAAAAACCGAGATCTTGTCGATGCGTTCAGCCACGCGCTCCAGCGTCTCCAGCTCCTTCATGCGCAGGGCGACAGGGTTGTCCTCCATCACTTTCGCGGTGTTGAGCAGCGAGCGCGTGGCGGCAGTTTCCTCGCGGCGGCGGATCACGTTGGCCTCGGCCTGCTTCTGTGCCTGCACCACCTGGGTCAGGATGGTCTTCATCTCGCCCGGCAGCACGATGTCCTTCACGCCCACGCTCTCCAGTTGCATGCCGTAGGGCAACAGCTTGGCGGCCATGTGTGCGGTCACCACGTCGTCGATCACCGTTTTGTTTTCCAGCAGCTCGTCGAGCGTGCGGGTGCCCACGGCGGCGCGCAGCGCAAACTGCAGCTCGCGGTACAGGTGGTCGGCAGGCTTTTGCAATTGGGCAAAAGCGCGCAGCACATCGGTGTAGCGGTAGGTGGCGCACAGGTTCAGGCGCAGGCTAACCTTGTCGCGGGTCATGATGTCTTGGCCCGATACTTCCACGGCTTGCAGGCGCAAATCCACCATCTCCACGGCCACGGTGCGGCCGTACTTCCAGAAGGCGTAGGTGCCAGCCGTGAGCAGGCGCTCCACCTTGCCGTCCACCGTCAACAGCGCGCACTGGCCCTCGGGCACCTGCACCTGCAGCACACCGGTCAATCCGGTCACGCTGCGCTGGCGCAGCTGGGTTTGCGTCAATCGCGCCACCAATGCGGTGGGTAACTCAGCGCCCGCTTGCAGGTCCACCACTTGCACGCTCACCTCCACCAAACCTTTCCAATAAAGGCGGCGGGTGCCGGGGGGCAGGATCTCGACCAGCACGCCGTTTTCGCTGCGCAGGCCCACGTCGGTTTCCGACAGGTTGACCTGCACAAACTCGGCGGCCACCACGGCGGGCTCCTGCGCCATCAGGTACTCGGCCAGGCCGTGGGTGAAGGCGGGTTGTTCCAGGGCGAAGGTCTCCACGCGCAACTGGTCGGTGCCCGCAAACAGCCAGTAGGTGCCGCTGCGCAGCACGCGGTCAAAGCTGCCGTTGCGCAGCAGTAGGGCGCGTTCGTTCTTCTTGACGGTGGCGCGTTGGAACATCTTCGTCAGCATCTCTTTTTCCTCTCTCTTCTTCGTTGTCGTATCGGGTTGCCGTTACAGCGATGGCGGGGTGCCAGGGGGTGCAGCCTGGGCCGTGCAGTGCGCCGTGGTGGCTGCCCCCATCCCCAGCGGGAATGGCGGCAGCGCGGCTGGCTGCGGGCGCGGGCTGTGCCGGGTGCTGGCACAAACCGCCACCGGCTGACGGGGTGAATCCCTTGCGGTCGCTGCGCAACCTCGGGGCCTCTCCCCGCGTTCGGCGGGTGGTCTTTCGACCGGTACTTCCAAACAAGGTCTTGCGACCGTGGGCAGGAATCGAACCTGCGACAACCGCCTTTCGGCGGGGCTCTACCAGACTGAGCTACCAGTGGTGGCACGCCTGGAGTCGAACCAGACACTTCCTTTCGGAGTGGTCACCACGACCGTGCCGCTACCCAGCGTTGGCGATGTGCGGCATGCAGAACATCAACAGAACCCGAAGGCCCCGGACGCCCTGCACCGGTGGGGCGAACATTTGTCCTAACCCCAGCCTGTGAGCGGTCACCGCTTGCGCTGGATGCTTCTTCTATTGCCAGATGTGTGCCAGCTTGTGGTGAGTGGTATTCAACTTGCCCAAGCTGTTGATTTGTATGGTGATATTTTTGTTTTACGAAATTGGTGTGGTGTGCGTTTGTCGGAATAATTAGAATGAAAGCTAGTTAAATAGACAAAATAAATGCGCAAAAACAAGGTGGTCATGGGGTTCCTTGGCACCCAGCTCGATTCCGGCCGGGGCGCCGGGCGGTGGGAGAAGTGGCGCCCCACCGTATCGCTGGTGCAGCATGAGGACGTGGTGATCGAGCGGCTGGAGCTGCTCTACACACCACCGCACCGCGAGCTGGCCCACCAGGTGCGCACTGACATGGCGACTGCCTCGCCCGAGACCACGGTGAACCTGGTGCCGCTGCCCATTGCCGACCCGTGGGACTTTGGCGAGGTCTATGCCCAGCTGTACGACTGGACGCAGGCCTACCGCTTTGACACCGAGCGCGAGGAGTACTGGACGCACATCACCACCGGCACGCACGTCGCGCAGATCTGCCTGTTCCTGCTGGTGGAGTCGCGCCGCATTCCGGGTGTGCTGGTGCAGACCTCTCCGCCCAAGCGCCAGCAGATGGGCAACCCTGGCAGCTACACGCTGATCGACCTGGACCTCTCGCGCTACGACGGGATCGCGCAGCGCTTCGGAGCGGAGCAGCAGGATGCGGTGCAGTTCCTCAAAAGCGGCATTGCCACGCGCAATGCGCGCTTCAACGCGCTGATCGACGAGGTGGAGCGGGTGGCGGTGCGCTCGCGCGCGCCCATCCTGTTCACCGGGCCCACGGGCGCAGGCAAGTCGCACCTGGCGCGGCGCATGTATGAGCTGAAAAAATCCCGCCACCAGGTCGAGGGCGAATTTGTGGAGGTGAACTGCGCCACGCTGCATGGCGACGGTGCGGCGTCCACGCTGTTCGGCCACAAAAAGGGCGCCTTCACCGGCGCTGCGGCCGACCGTGCGGGTTTGCTGCGTACTGCGCACAAGGGGGTGTTGTTCCTCGACGAGATTGGTGAGCTGGGCCCGGACGAGCAGGCCATGCTGCTCAAGGCCGTGGAGGAAAAACGCTTCTACCCCCTGGGCAGCGACCGCGAGGTGGAGAGCGACTTTCAACTGGTGGCTGGCACCAACCGTGACCTGCGCACCGAGGTGGCGGCAGGGCGCTTTCGTGAGGACCTGTTTGCGCGTATCAACCTCTGGAGCTATGTGCTGCCGGGCCTGGCCCAGCGACCCGAAGACATCGAGCCCAACGTGGAGCACCTGCTGGTGCGTGCGGGCACGGAACTGGGACGCAGCGTGCGCTTTTCCAACGAAGCGCGCGCCGCCTACCTGCGCTATGCCCAGTCGCCTGAAGCGTTGTGGACCGGCAACTTTCGCGACCTCTCGGCCAGCGTGACACGCCTGGCCACGCTGGCTGACAGCGGTCGCATCGGCCTGCCCCTGGTCGAGGCCGAGATCGCCCGTTTGCGCTGGCTGTGGCAGCCCGCCAGCGATGCGCGCAGCGGGCTGGCATCTGCAACAGGGACGGTGGGACGCGACGAACTCGCGGCCCTGCTGGGCGCCGAGGCGGTGGAATCCATGGACCTCTTCGACCAGCTCCAACTGGCGGCGGTGCTACAGGTCTGCCGCCAGTCGCGCACGCTGTCGGACGCGGGGCGCCTGCTGTTCCAGGCCTCGCGCACGCAGCGCACGGTGGTCAATGACGCGGACCGGCTGCGCAAGTATCTTGTGCGCTTTGGTCTGGACTGGGATCGCGTCGCGGCCGCTGGGCGATAATCCTACCCGTGAAGCACGCCAGACCGCCGCTGGTGCAATCTGGGAAACCAGGCACTGGAGGAACGTCCGGACTGCACAGGACAGCGTAGCAGCTAACGGCTGCCCACCGTGAGGTGAGGATCAGAGCAACAGAGACGAGTCCCGGGGGAGTGCCGCAAGGCAAACCACCGGGGGTGAAACGGGCAATCTCTACGCGCAGCAATACCAAGTAGGCCAGCGTTGATGTGGTTCCGCAGAGCTGGCGGGTAGGTAGCACCGAGCCGTGGTGGCGACACCCGGCCCAGATTAATGGCGGTCACACTGCGGGCAACCGTGGTGCACAGAATCCGGCTTATCGGCGCGCTTCACACTTTATTTCCACCCCGACTCGCCAAGGGTCGTGTGGTGACCACGCAGCCCCTGTGGCGCGGCTGTGTTCAGTTTTTTGCGCAATGGGGTGCTTGCCCCCGCTCCAGCTCTGTCGCACGCTCCACCGTGTCGGGGTGGCTGCTCAGCAGCGACCAGACAGGGTGCGAGCCGATCTCCTGAGCCACCTTGCGCTGGCGTGCTGCATCGGGTGTGCTGGCCCCGGAGGAGGGCGCCGATGCTGCGGCGGTCGGGCCCTTGCCCTGGTCCTTTTTCTGGGCCTCTTCGTTGTCCTCATCGCGCGCAATCGCCAGCAGCAGCTGGCCCATGGGCGCTGTGGGCAGTGCGGCGTGGCGCATGACGGCGATGGCGTAGCAGTCGGCCTCGCGCTCATGGCTGCGGCTGTAGGCCAGGCCGGTCAGCAAGGATGCACCCGTAGAGACGATGCCAGACACATCGCCCAGCGCCAGCCCCAGGCCCATGTTGAGCACGCCCTGCTGCACCACCATGCGCGTGGTGTGGCGCTGCACAACGTGGCCGACCTCGTGGGCCAGCACGCCCATCAAGGCGTTGTCGTCCAGGCCCTTGTCGGCGGCTGCCTTCACGATGCCGTCGGTCATCACGATTTTGCCGCCGGGCAGCGCAAAGGCATTGGCGCCCATGCCGGATCGGAACTCCAGGGACAAAGGCGGCCGGTAGCCGGAGTAACGCTGCAGGCCAGGGGGCGTTTGCTGCACCAGGGCATCAAAACGCGCCTTGAGCTGGTCTTGTCGGGCCGAAGGCAGCTTGCTGGGCTTCAGGGTGCCGTTGTCCATCTGCTGGAGCACGTTCTCGGCCACGCTGGTCTCCCAGCTGATGGGCACAAACCGCGTGAGCTGCGTTGCCGCCCAGGGTGTGCCGTAGCGGTAGAACAGCGTGAGGCCAATGACGGCGGCGGCCGTCACGCCCAGCAGCACGGGCCAGCGGGTCTGCATGCGTTGTGCGATGCCGGGGCGCTCGCCCGCCACGGCCAGTGCGGCGCGCCATTCGGCCACGGCATCGATCTCCACGCTGCCATGGTCGCGCAGATCGACGACCACGCGGGGCTGCGGTTTGCGCTCGTTCCAGGCCTCGGGCCAGCCCACCTGTTTCCAGGCAAAGACGACAGGCTCGGCCCCGGGCTGTGAGAGCAGGTGCAGCACCAAGGAGGGGCCTTGCGGCGTGGGCCGCAGGCTCACCACCACGGGCCGGGCCTTGCTGCTCTGGCCATCGAACCAGCGCCCGGGGACGAGGGCTGGGTGCGCAGATGCCGACATGTTCAACCGATAAGGTCGAGGCCAGCCGCATCCGCCAGCGCATCGCCCAGGCCCCCCTGCTGCTGGCGCACCATGGCACCGGTCACCTGCTCCACGCCGCCCTTGACGTGCAGGGTGACGGACTCGCACTTCATGCGGTACTCGCTGACCCGCGCAAACGGGCGGTACAGCCCCAGCGTCAGCAGGGTAAGCAGCATGTTCTTGATGCGCCGCCACACGTAGCGGCCGCTTTTCAGGTGGCACTTGAAGCGGGCCACGTGGCTCACGCCGATGTTGTTCCACATCAGCTGGAACATGCGCGCCTCGCGGTATGCGCGGGCCGGTGCCGACGCCAGGATCAGCATGAAGATGCCCGCGATGATGGACACGATGATCACCACAAACATCCACAGGCCCAGGCGGTCGCTCTGGCTGGCCACCAGGGCGATGGAGCTGCCTGCGAGGATGCCGATCAGCGCCGAGAACCCCACCACGCACAGGATGAACACAGCCACGGTGGCCATCCACACCTTGACGAAGTCCATGTACACGGGTTTCCAGCGGCCTCGCTCGGCACCCACCTGGGCCTTGAGCACCAAGAGGCTCTTGAAGTTGTATTCGGTGCGGATCACGCACAGCACCGACAGCACCAGGCCCAGCAGTACCAGGCCGCCCATGGCGGGCGTGAAGCGGGGCATGGGTTGTTTCTTGCCCTCTTCTTCGATGGCCTCCAGCGCCTGGGCCAGGTCGGGCGACAGCAGCTGCAGACCATAAAACACGCCAAACCACACCAGCGCCAGCGCAAACACAGGCCAGCTGGCGATGTAGACCTCTTTCCAGCTGGCCGTGAACTGTAGTCGCAGCCCGCGCCAGCGCGTGGCGCCCAGGCGAAACCGCATGGCGCTGGCCCAGATGAAGGGCGCCAGCGCCGCGCCCGCCAGCAGGAACAGGCCCACCGCCGTGTCCTGCCCGGTGTTGGCGGCCAGGTTGTAGGCAATGGTCAGCAGCATCAGCAGCACAAAGCCCATCACCATCTTGCGCTGCTGCGCGGTGAATTCGAGGGGGCTGCCGGCCACCAGCGTGTGGCTGTAGAAATACTGGGCGGTGCGGCGGCGCGCCCAGGGCGTGTAGATGCCCAGCGTGACGATGGACAGCAGCACGTTGACGATCCAGACCCGGAAATACTCGCCCCCGCTACCCGTGAACTCGAGCGGGTGGGCATCGATGTTCATCGGCATGAAGGTGGACATCGGCCCCGCAGCGCCGCCAGACGATTGGTTTGTGTTCATGAACTCCCTCCAGAGTGCTGCGCAGTGTAGCAGCGGTGCGGATCGAAGGAATTCAAATGAAAAAGGCTTGAAGCGCTTGTTGTAAAAGCGCTGGTAGCTATGTTTTCAGGAGCATATGTGCTTGACTTGTCCGGTGCGCATCGGCAGGGTGCGGCTGGGCCCGCAAGCCCTTAGGGCAACGCTGAACAAGTCCCTCGCGCACCGCGCACCCCTGCTTTGGGCGGTCTGCCGCGTTGCAAATCCTCGCGATAGCTACGGCTATCGCTGTGGTTTGCGCCTTGCATCCCATCCCAAATCAGGGCGCGCGCCACTGCGGGGACTTATTCAGCGTTGCCTTAGAACTTCTCCCAAGGCTGCAGGTAGCGCCACTGCCCCTCGGGCACCTTGGCCAGCGGCACGCGGCCGATGCGGATGCGCTTCATGCCCACCACCGTCAGGCCCACCGCTTCGCACATGGCCGGGATCTGGCCGGGGCGGATGCCCTTGAGCGCAAAGCGCAGCTTGGTTTCGTTCTGCCAGCTCACCTTGATGGGGGGCAGGGGGCGGCCATTGAACGTGAGGCCATGGCACAGGCGCTGCAGGCCATTGGGCGCGATGTCGCCCTTGACCTCGACGATGCACTCCTGCTCCAGCGACTCGATGTCTTCGGCCAGCTTGCGCGCGATGCGCTTGTCTTGCGTGTACACCACGAGGCCGCTGGCCTCGGTGGGTAGCGGGGTGAAGCATTCGAGCTGCTTGAAGTGGCGCTGCAGCACGCGGATGCCCGAGGCGTCTTCCGGCAGGTGGGACGCCGCGCTGAGCAGCGTGAGCGCCTGTTGCGCACCCTGACTGCGGCTGGCGTGGGCCGCCTGCCCTGTGGGTGAGCCAGGCAGGCCCAGGCCTGCTTCAAACCCTGCGGGCTTGTGCAGCAGCAAGGTCACTGGGGTCAGCTCCAGCAGGCTGGCATCGGGTGCAACCGTCACGGCCTGATCGGGGCGCACGCGCGCGCCGGGGGCTTCCTCGATCTGGCCGTCCACGCTCACAAAGCCGCCCTCGATGAATTGCTCGGCCGTGCTGCGCGAGCAGCTCAGCTGTTCGGCCACGCGTTTGGCCAGGCGGATGTGGGTGGGGTCAGGGTTCTTGTCGGTCATTGAATGAAGGCGGTCTTGGTGTTCTTGTGGCTCAGTTGTTGCCGGGTTGCAGCGAGCGAATGCGCTCCACATGCGCCAGCAGCGAGCGCTGGGCCACGGGCCACATGCGCTGCGGTACGTCGTCGTACGCGTGGCGCACCCAGTCGTCCATGCTGCCCTGGGGCAGCGCCTGCATGGCGGCCAGCACCTTGGCCTCGCGCGCCAGGCGGTGGGCCCTGAGCTTGGCGATGGCATTGCGGGCACCGAGGACCGGGCCCCCCAGCACGTAGCCATGCGCGGGCAGGATGAACTCCACGCTGTGCTCGGCGCAGACCGCATCCAGCCGGTCCAGCGAATCCAGGTAGTCGGCCATGTTGCCGTCCGGCGGGTCGATCACCGTGGTGCTGCCGTTCAGGATGTGGTCACCACTGAACAGCAGCGCGTCTTCCACCAGCAGCAGGCACAGGTGGTTGGCCGCATGGCCTGGGGTGTGGATGACCTGCAGGGTATGGGTGATTTTGCCTTCAGGTGCTAGTCCCTCAAGCACGAGTAGCTCATTATTTTGTAGCGCCCGGTCGGGAGTGAACTGGCTGGCCGCGCGGGCCGTGGGGGCCGACGGCAGGCCCAGAACGGGCGGGCGCGCCTTGCCGGCCTGCACACACATCGCCTGCAGCGGCGCCGCGCCGGGAGAATGGTCGGCGTGCGAGTGGGTGCACACAATCATGCGGATGTCGCCCCCCGCTGCACGCCAGAGCTTGTCCAGGTGCTCGGCGTCGGCCGGGCCAGGGTCGATGGCGATGAAGCCCGTGGCCGGGTCGCCCACCAGATAGCTGTTGGTGCCAGGGCCGGTCATCACGCCGGGGTTGGGGGCGGTCAGGCGCATCACGTTGCGCAGCAGCGGCACGGGGCGCTCAGTCTGCCAGTCCAGTGGGTGCACGATCTGCCCGTCGGGGCAGACCAGCGCCAGCTCGCCAAACGGCATGTCGTCCTCCATGTAGCGCGCTTCCTTGCCTGCCAGCAGGCCGGCGCGCGGGCAGCTGACCCACAGGGGCTGCTCGTGCGCCACGGCGTCCAGCACTGCCTGGGTGCTGGCAAATTGGGCCAGGCGCTGCAGCGTGCGGATGGTCGGGAAGATCATGAAGAACTGCCCCGCCTCGTGCCGCGCCAGCGCGTCGGCAGGGCGCACCCACACGGGCTCGAACTGCTCTGCCTCGTCGGCCACGGGCTCCTGGCCCTCGGGCATGCGGGCCACCAGAAAGGGCACTTCAAAGCGGCGCGCCAGATCACGATCGGCCGTCCAGTGGGCCAGCAGATACACCCCATCTGCCGCCAGGCGCAGTCCGCGTGCGGCGCACTGTGCGGCAAACGGCTGGTGGCGGTCGATGGCGGCAATGTCCTGCGCATCGGCCATCTGCCCTTGGCGGGGGCCTTCTGCATGGCGCGCCAGCAATACGCCCAGCTCTTCAAAACTCTCGCGGATGGCGGCAATCGCCTGGGTGAGGTGCAGGTCGCTTTGGGTGGGGCGGCGGTCGGCGGCGGCGTGCGTCGCGGGTGCTGCATCCAGCGCATCAATGCCACCGCCGGGGAACACATACGCGCCAGGCGCAAAACTGGCCGTGGCCGAGCGCCGGGTCATGAGGACTTCGAGCCCGCCGCCGCCAGGCACATCGCGCAGCAGCAGCACGGTGGCAGCGGGGCGGGTGGCTACCGGTTCTCGGTGGGGGTGGAGTTGTTGGCTGGAGCGGGGCATCGGGCCATTATCCGGCGTTGCCCTGCAGCCTGCCCGCCAGCTGCTTTCGTCAACGGACCGGCCTCTTGCCCTTGGGGAGGTCAGTAGGCGCCAGAGAGCAGGGCCCCTGCGTTGGGTACCCGCGTTTCCAGCCCCAGGCGCTTGAGCATCGCCCAGGTGGTGCAGGCTGCAGCGGACACGACAGGAATGCCCAACTGGTCCTGTGCCATCTGCACGGACGCCAGCGAGGGCATCTGCACGCAGGCCGAGATCACCACCACATCCACGCCGCGCGTGTCCAGCCGTTGCACCAGCTGGGCCGGGGCGGCGGGGTCCTGCGCGCCCACCTGCAGGTTGTCGGCAATTTCCAGCGACAGGCTGTCGTGCACGGCAATGCCCTCGTGCTCGATGTAGTCCACCACCAGCTGGGTCAGCGGCTTCATATAGGGCGTGAGCACCGAGACCTTCTTCGCGCCCATGGCCTCGAGCCCTTCGACCAGCGCGCCTGCGCTGGACACCACGGGCGCTGGCTTGCCATTGGCCACGGTGACCTCATGCAGCCGCTTTTCGGATGCGCGGTGGTAGCCCAGGCCCATGCTCATGATGGCCACGAGGCAGGCATAGCCCATCACGTCCATCTTGCCGTCCGACAGCTCCAGTGCGCAGCGGTCGGAGTCGCGGTCCATCGCGGCCAGCTCTTCCTTGGTGACCTTCTGCATGCGCATGCGGCTGGCGTGGAAGCTGAAGCGCTCGGGCAGGATCTGCTCGCGGGCGCGCAGCATGGCCGGGATCTCGGTCTCCATGGTGGTGTTGGAGCTGGGCACGATCTGCCCGATGCGGTAGGTGCGTTGCATGGTGGTCTTTCAGGAGTCAATGGGCAAAGCGCTGCCCGCCCGGCGCGCGGAGCGCCGGAAATGGGATCGCGCAGGGGATGTCTGTGGGCCGGTCAGTCGGCCTTGATACCGGCGGCCTTGATGGTCTTGGCCCAGTAGGCGGTTTCGGTCTTCACCAGCTCACCGAGGGCGTCGGGCGGCAGGTAGCGCAGTTCGATGCCCGCCGCGTCGGCGCGCTGGCGCGTCTCGGGCATGTCGAGCGCCTTCTTCACATCGGCCGTGAGCTTGGCCACCACGGCGGGTGGCGTGGCGGCCGGGGCGAACAGGCCCACCCAGGCTTCGAGCTTGAAGTCGGGCATGCCGGCCTCGGCCACGGTGGGCACGTTGGGAAGACCGGGGTGGCGCTTGGTGCCGGTCACGGCAAAGGCCTTGAGCTTGCCACTCAGCACATGCTGCATGACCGACGGTGGCGTGGTGATGAACACCTGCACCTGGCCCGCCAGCACATCGGCCACCGCAGGGCCCGAGCCACGGTAGGGGATGTGGGTCATGAAGGTGCCGCTCTGCTGCTTGAAGATCTCGGTGCCGATGTGCGACAGCGAGCCGTTGCCCTGCGAGGCGTAGTTCACCTTGCCCGGGTTGGCCTTGAGGTACGCGATGAATTCCTTGAGGTTGCTGGCTGGCACCGAGGGGTGGGCTGCAATCACATTCGTCGCCACGGTGAGCAGCGCGACGGGGGCAAAGTCCTTGGCCTCCCAGGGCAGGCTGGGGGTGAGCGCCGGGTTGCCCACGTGGTAGGCCGAGTACGAGATCAGCAGGTTGTAGCCATCGGCCTTGGCGCGGGCCACGGCGCCATAGGCCACGTTGCCACTGCCGCCTGCCTTGTTGTCGATCACCACGGGCTGGCCGATCACACGGGCCAGCGGCTCGTTGAGCAGGCGGGCCGAGGTGTCCACCACACCGCCGGGCGGGTTGGGCACGGTGAGCGTGATGGCTTTGCTGGGGTAGTTGTCTTGCGCCATGGCCAGGCCCGAGAGGGCCAGCGTGGCGGCCAGCAGGCTGTGCTTGATCGTCATGTTCGTCTCCACCAGATGTTGTAGTGAAGGTATTGTGGAAACAAGCGAATCAGCAGTCCAATATATTGTTGGTCTTGATCAAGACCTGAAAAGTATCAATGGAACTGCGCCATCTGCGTTACTTCGTCGCCCTGGCGGAAGAGCTGAGCTTCACACGCGCCGCGCAGCGCCTGCATGTCTCGCAGCCGCCGCTGAGCCTGCAGATCGCCCAGCTGGAACAAGAACTGGGCGCCCAGCTCTTCGTGCGCACCAGCCGGCGCGTGGAGCTGACGCTGGCAGGCCAGGCCTATCTGGTGGATGCACGCGCTGTGCTGGAGCGGCTGGACACGGCGCGCCAGCGTGTGGCGGCCATCGGCCAGGGGCAGGCGGGGCGCATTGAAGTGGGGCTGTCGGGCTCGCACTTCCTCGGGCCGTTTCCGGCGGCGCTGGCGCGCTACCGACAAAGCCATCCGGGCGTGGATGTGGTGCTGCACGAGATGCAGCCTTCGCTGCAGCAGGCTGCCCTGCGCGACAAACGCATCGATGTGGGCATCTCGCGCACGGCCGTCAACGACGACCAACTCGCCAGCACCCTGCTGTGGCCCGACCCTGTGGTGGCGGCTTTGCCGCCCGGCCACCCGCTGGCGGCGCGCAAGGCACTGGCCTTGAAGGACCTGCGCAGCGAGGCCTTCGTGATGCTGCGCCGCGACTCGTCGGCCCATGCTGAGCACATGGTGCAGTGCTGCGTGCAGGCCGGCTTTGCGCCCCGGGTGGCGCAGACCACGGTGGAGCTGGCCGCCGTGCTGAGCCTGGTGGCGGCCGGGCTGGGCGTGGCCCTGGTGCCGTCGTCCCTGGGCATGCTGTTCGGGCCGCGCGTGGTGTTCAAGCCCCTGGGCGCCAAAGCGCCGCGCGCCGATGTGCATGCGGTGCAGCGGCGCGACGACCTGCTGGGCGTGGTGCCGGCTTTCGTGCGGGTGATGGCGGGCTGACGTGGGCTCAGTGCCCCACAGGCACCACACCAGCGGCACGCACGGGGATGCCGCTGCGCCGGTCCAGCACACCGCTCCAGTGCGTGAGGGCCAGCGACACCAGCACCACCAGCGCACCGATCCACGGCGTGTGCTGCAGGCCCAGGTGCGTGACGATCAGGCCCCCGGCCCACGCGGCGCCGGCGATGCCCAGGTTGAACGCTGCGATGTTCAGGCCCGATGCCACGTCCACCGCCTGCGGCGTGAAGCGCTCGGCCTGCTTGACCACATACACCTGCAGCCCCGGCACATTGCCGAATGCCACGGCACCCCACAGCAGCACGGTGCCCACAGCCAGCCAGGGGTGGGGCGCGGTGAACTGCAGCAGCAGCAACACGGCCGCCAGCAGCGCAAAGATGATGTGCAGCGCCGGGATGGGGCCCAGCCGGTCGGCCAGCTTGCCGCCCCAGAGGTTGCCCACGGCCACGGACACGCCGTACACCAGCATCACCCAGCCCACCGAACCCGCGCTGAACCCCGAGATGTCGGTGAGGATGGGCGCGAGAAAGGTGAACGGAATGAAGGTGCCGCCGTAGCCGACGGCCGTCTTGGCATATACCAGCAGCAGGCGCGGCTCGGCCAGCACCTTGGCCTGCTGCAGCAGCGAGGCGGGCGGGGTATGCGCCAGGTTGCGCGGCACGAAGAGGGCGCTGCCGATGAAGGCTGCCGCGCCCAGGGTTGACACGGCCAGGAAGGTATCGCGCCAGCCAAAGTGCTGGCCGATGAAGGTACCCAGCGGCACGCCCGTGACCAGGGCCACCGTAAGGCCGGTGAACATGATGGCAATCGCACTCGCGGCCTTTTCGCGCGGCACCAGGCCGGTGGCGATGGTCGAGCCGATCGAGAAGAACACGCCATGCGCCAGCCCGGTGAGGATGCGCGCGGCCACCAGTGTCTCGTAGCTGGGGGCCTGCCAGGCCAGCAGGTTGCCGGCGGTGAACAAGGCCATCAGCGCCAGCAGCAGCGCCTTGCGCGGCAGCTTGCCGGTGAGTGCGGTGAGCACCGGGGCGCCGACGGCGACCCCGAGGGCGTACAGGCTGACCAGCAGGCCCGCCGAGGGGATGCTGATGGAAAGGTCTGCCGCCACGGTGGGCAGCAGGCCAACGATCACGAACTCGGTCGTGCCGATGGCAAAAGCGCTGAGCGTCAGCGCGAGCAAGGCAATGGGCATGGGAACACTCCAGTTTTCAGGCTTTCGGGCTCTGGAGTGTGGGGGTTTGGGTATTGCAGAAAAAGAGGGTGAGGCGCCATTGATAATTGACTGAAAATCAACAATCAAAGCGCCAGGAGCACCCATGAAAACCACGCTGGAAGAACTGCAGGCCTTTGTCGCCGTGGTGGATGGCGGTTCGATCACGGCCGCAGCCGACGCACTGGGCCAGACTGTCTCTGGCATCAGCCGGGCACTGGCGCGGCTGGAGAAAAAGCTGGACACCACGCTGCTTCGCCGCACCACGCGCCGCACTGAGCTGACCGAGGAGGGCCAGGCCTTTTTGCAGCGCACGCGCGCCATCCTGGCCTCCATCGACGACGCCGAGGAGCACATGGCTGCGCGCCGCCAGCAGCCCGCAGGCCGCCTGCGGGTGAATGCCGCCACGCCTTTCATGCTGCATGCCGTGGTGCCCCTGGTGCCAGCGTTTCGCGAGGCGTATCCGCAGATCACGCTGCAACTGGACACGGACGAAACGTACATCGACCTGCTGGAGCGGCGCACGGACGTGGCCATTCGCATCGGACAACTCCAGGACTCCAGCCTGCATGCGCGCCCCCTGTGCACCAGCCGCCTGCGGGTGCTGGCCAGACCCGACTACCTGGCGCGGACGGGCAGGCCCAAGAGCGTGGCGGACCTGGCGCGGCACACGCTGTTGGGCTTTCACCAGCCTGAGTCACTCAACCACTGGCCGCTGCGGGGCGAGCATGGCGATGCCTGGCCCATCGTGCCCAGCCTCACCGCGTCGAACGGCGAAACGTTGCGCCAGCTTGCGCTGCAGGGGGTGGGCATCGTGTGCCTGTCCGATTTCATGACGGCCGGTGACCGTGCGCGTGGCCACCTGGTGCAGGTGCTGGCCAAGGACACGGTGGAGGTGCGCCAGCCCATCAGCGCGGTGTACTACCGCAACACGCAGCTGGCGGCACGCATCGCGTGTTTTCTGGATTTTCTGCAGGAGCGTCTGGGCTGAGCAGGCCTGCCTTGCAGGCCCGCCGTTAGCGCAATGCGCGCAGCTGCTGCAGGCGAAGCAGCACCGCGTCGATGACGGCATTGGCACCCTCCACATCGCAGCTCCACAGCATTTCCAGCAACTCGATCAAGGCGATGGCGTTCGTTTCCTGCAGCGCTGCACGGGCGGCAGCCTGGAGGTCGTGCAGGTCCAGTTCCTGAAGAACATCAACGGTCAATCCCATGGGGCACTCCCTGTTTTTTTGAGGAGGCCCATGGTAGGTGCGTGGCGGCCGGGTGCCGGGCTGCGCGGCATGATCAAGATCAAGGGCCGATGAGAAACCCAGGCGCACTGGCGCCCGCCGTCAGCCGCGTGCCGGAATCGCCAGGCCCCTGGCCACCGCCGGGCGGGCCGCAAACGCATCGAGCACGCGCTGCACTTCCTTGAACTGGCCAAACTCCACCAGGTCGCCCGCGCCATAGAAGCCGATGAGGTTGCGCACCCAGGGCAGGATGGCAATGTCGGCGATGGTGTACTGGTCGCCCATCACCCATGGGCGACCTGCCAGGCGCTCGTCCAGCACCTTGAGCAGGCGCTTCGACTCAGCGACATACCGGTCGCGCGGGCGTTTGTCTTCGTAGTCTTTGCCCGCAAACTTGTGGAAGAACCCGAGCTGGCCAAACATGGGGCCCACGCCGCCCATCTGCCACATCACCCACTGCAGGGTCTCGTAGCGCCCGGCGGTGTCCTGCGGCATCAGCTGGCCGGTCTTGCTGGCCAGGTACACCAGGATGGCGCCGGACTCGAACAGCGCCAGCGGCTGGCCGTCCGGGCCGTTCGGGTCCAGGATGGCCGGGATCTTGTTGTTGGGGTTGAGCGAGAGAAACTCGGGGGAGGTCTGGTCGTTGGTCTCAAAGCTCACCAGGTGGGGCTCGTAGGGCAGGCCCAGTTCTTCCAGTGCAATCGACACCTTCACGCCGTTGGGCGTGGGCAGGGAATACAGCTGGATGCGGTTGGGGTGCCGGGCGGGCCATTTGCGGGTGATGGCAAAAGCGGAAAGATCGGTCATGCGAGGTTCCTGAAAAAGCCGGTGGAATCGAGAGAAGCTGCCAAGCGTAAGCCCGCACGTGGTTTGGCGCAGGGGCGGGGCCATAATCCCATCCCATGCAGATTCGCTTCACCAAAATGCAGGGCGCGGGCAACGATTTTGTGGTGCTCGACGAGACCCAGGGCCGCCTGGGGCTGAACACGGCCCAATACCGCTTCCTGGCAGATCGACACTTCGGTGTCGGGGCCGACCAGATTCTCACCGTGCGGCCTTCTCCTGGTGACGGCATTGACTTCGAATACGTGATCCACAACGCCGACGGCGGCGAGGTGGAGCAGTGTGGCAACGGCGCGCGCTGCTTTGCGCGCTTTGTGCATGACCGGGGCCTGTCGGGCAAGGACACCATTCGCGTGCAGACCAAAAGCGGCGTGATCGCGCCCCGCCTCGCGGGCGACGGCCGCGTCACGGTGGACATGGGGCGTCCCGAGTTCGACCCCGCCCAGGTGCCGTTCGACACCACCGGTCTCACGCCCGTGCAGCAGGGTTTGGGGCAAAAATGGCCGCTGGCGCTAGAAGAATATGCCCCTGGTGCTTCTGTTTTGATAGCTGTTACCTCCATGGGCAACCCGCATGCGGTGCAGTTGGTGGACAACGTGGACACCGCTCCGGTCGCGCAGACCGGGCCGCTGATCGAGCGCCATGCGCGCTTCCCCCAGCGGGTGAACGCCGGCTACCTGCAGATCGTGGACCGCTCCCATGTGCGCCTGCGCGTGTTCGAGCGCGGCGCAGGCGAGACCCTGGCCTGTGGCACCGGCGCCTGCGCGGCAGTGGCCAGCGGCATCCGCCTGGGGCTGCTCGACCCCGAGGTGCAGGTGGACACGCGCGGCGGCCGCCTCACCATTGCGTGGAGCGGTGCCGACACCGATTCCGTTTTCATGACAGGCCCCGCCACCACGGTGTTCGAGGGCCAGATCGACATTCCCGACACGCTCGTATGACTACCCACATCCCACCGATCACCGAAGACGACATCGCCCAGTTCCTCACCAACACGCCCGGCTTCTTCGAGCGCCATGCCGAGGTGCTGGCCAGTGTGCAGATCACCAGCCCGCACGGCGCGCGTGCGGTGAGCCTGCAGGAGCGCCAGGCCGAGATGCTGCGCGAGAAGATCAAGGGTCTGGAGCACCGCATCATGGAAATGGTGCGCAACAGCACCGAAAACGCGGCCATTGCCCAGAAGGTGCACCAATGGACTGGCAGCCTGCTGCAGGTGCGCGACCCGTTCGACCTGCCCCAGGCCGTGGTCGATGGCGTGCGCACCCTCTTCGACGTGCCCCAGGCGGCGGTGCGTGTATGGGAGGTGGCAGCGCCTTATATCGACGCCGACTTCACCCAGGGCGCGAGCGAGGACGCGCGGGCCTTTGCGTCGTCGCTGACCATGCCGTTCTGCGGGCCCAACCTGGGTTTTGAGCCTGCGGGCTGGCTGGCGCAAGAGGCCGGTGAGCCTGCACAGTCGCTGGCCCTGCTGCCGCTGCGCGCTGGCGCCATCGACAGCGCCACGCCTGCGTTTGGCCTGCTGGTGCTGGGGTCGCACGATCCACAGCGTTTTGATGCCACGATGGGCACCGACTTTTTGTCGCGCATGGCAGAGCTGGCGAGCGCAGCCCTTCTGCGGCTTCAGTAAGCAGTCGCAAGCCCCGCCGCCATTGCCAACCCAGCGGCGTCTCAGCCACGGCCCCCATGCCTGAAACGCCCGCGGCACCTACCACGCTCGACCCCCATGTCCTGCGGTATCTGGAACATGTGCGCGTCGAAAAGCGGCTGGCCGCGCGCACGCTCACGCTCTACACCCTCGACCTCGAAAAACTGGCGCAGTTTGCGGCCGGCGTGAATGTGCCGATGCTGCAGTTGCAGACCGCTCACATTCGCCGCTTTGTCGCGCAGATGCACAGCGGCGGCCGCAGCGGGCGGGGCATCGCGCTCATCCTGTCGGGCTGGCGCGGCTTTTTCATCTGGGCGGGGCGGCAGGGGCTGATCCCGCACAACCCGGTGCAGGACGTGCGTGCCCCCAAGGCGCCCAAGCCTTTGCCCAAGGCGCTGGGGGTGGACGACGCCGTGCGGCTGGCCGAGTTCGACAACACTGGCGCCGACCCCTGGCTGGAGGCGCGCGATGCAGCCATGGTAGAGCTGCTGTACGGCTGCGGGCTGCGCGTGGGCGAACTGGCGGGGCTCGATGCCATCCCCAACGCCGACACCCAGCGCCAGGGTCGTGGCTGGGTGGACCTGCAAGCGGGCGAGGCCCATGTGTTCGGCAAGGGCAGCAAGCGGCGCAGCGTGCCGGTGGGCGCGGCTGCCACGGCCGCGCTGCAGGCCTGGCTGCAGCTGCGGGCCACACCGTTTGGGGGCGAGGGCTCTGTGCGGCTGGACACCGCCCTGTTTGTGGGCCAGCGTGGCAAACGGCTCACGGCCCAGTCCATCTGGCTACGCCTGCGCCAGCGCAGCCAGCAGGCGGGGCTGACCACGCCGGTGCACCCGCACATGCTACGCCACTCGTTTGCCAGCCACCTGCTGCAGAGCAGTGGCGACCTGCGTGCGGTGCAGGAGCTGCTGGGCCACGCCAACATCACGACCACGCAGGTGTACACGCGGCTCGACTTTCAGCACCTGGCCAAGGTGTATGACGCGGCCCACCCGCGCGCGCGAAAGAAGTCCCCCTGAGTTGCCGTGCGGCGTCCCTCCAAAGGGCGGCGCGCCTGCTGGCCTGGCGGAACCAAGTGACAACCAGGCGCCTCCGAGCAACGTGGCGCCCGCTGTGGAGCGCCCTGGAGTTGTCCTCATGCTGCTGAAATGGATCCAATCGAACCGGTGGTTCATCGTGTTGCTGTTGTGCTTTGGCGTTTTTCGCACTGCAGTGGCCGACTGGAATCCCATCCCTTCGGGCTCGATGCGGCCCACGCTGCTGGAGGGGGACGTGGTGCTGGTCAATCGCCTGGCCTACGACCTCAAGCTGCCGCTCACGGACATGATCCTGGCGCACATTGATGATCCGCAGCGCGGCGATGTGGTCACCTTCTCCTCTCCACTGGATGGCACCCGCCTGATCAAGCGCATTGCGGCCTTGCCCGGAGACACGGTTGAGATGCGCAACGAGGTGCTCTACATCAACGGCCAGGCGGCCGAATACGAGATGCCCGATTCTGTGCAGGAGCCGGTGCTGCCAGGCCACACGCTCACGGCCACGCGCTGGACAGAGCGCCTGCTGGGGCATGAGCGCCGCGTGCAGTGGCTGCAGGGCGTGACTGCGCGCAGCAGCTTCGATCCGGTGCAGGTGCCCGAGGGCGAATACCTGGTGCTGGGTGACAACCGGGACAACAGTGCCGACTCGCGCTACATCGGCCTGGTGCCACGCCATCTGCTCATCGGGCAGGCGCACCGCGTGCTGCTGTCGGCCGATGTGCTGGGCCACTGGGCGCCGCGCCTGGAGCGCTTTGGCAAGGCGCTGTAGTCCCTCCAGTTCATCAGGGGCGCGGCCGGCACGCCTGGCCGCGCGGCTCAGGCGGCCGCCATCGGCAGATGGGCGTGACCCAGCAGGGGGCGGCGTACCGGCCGGTGTTGCACGACAGCGCGTGGCTCTTGCACGGGGACCTGGGCTTGGTCCTGGCCATCAGGCAGCTTGAAGGTGGCGACCGACTGGACCAGTTCGCCCGCCTGCTGGTTCAGGCTGGCAGCGGCTGCGGCCATTTCTTCCACCAGGGCGGCGTTTTGTTGGGTGGCGTGGTCCATCTGCGTTACCGCTTCGTTGATCTGATCCACTCCTTGGCTTTGTTCGGTGCTGGCGGCGCTGATCTCGCCCATGATGTCGGTGACACGGCGGATGGAGGCAACGACCTCACTCATGGTTTGACCGGCGCGGTCCACCAGGGCCGACCCGGCTTCCACGCGCTCCACACTGGTCCCGATCAGGCCCTTGATCTCGCGGGAGGCCTCGGCCGAGCGGCTCGCCAGCACGCGCACCTCGGTGGCCACCACGGCAAAGCCCCGGCCCTGGTCGCCAGCGCGTGCGGCCTCCACCGCCGCGTTCAGAGCCAGGATATTGGTCTGGAATGCGATGGAGTCGATGACGCCAATGATCTCGGAGATCTTGTTGCTGCTGTCGTTGATGTCCCTCATGGTGCGCACCACGTCAGCCACCACCTCGCCACCCTGCACTGCGATCGAGGTGGCGGTCTGGGCCAGCTGGTTGGCCTGGCGGGAGTTCTCGGCGTTCTGGCGCACAGTGGCGTTGAGCTGCTCCATGGAGGCGGCGGTCTCTTCGAGCGCGCTGGCTTGCTCTTCGGTGCGCGAAGACAGGTCGTTGTTGCCCTGTGCGATTTGTTCCGAAGCGCTGGCTACGTTGATGGAGCTCTGGCGCACCATGGCTACCATGGTGGCAAGGCTGTCCTGCATGCGCTTGAGTTGCGCCATCAGGCTGGAGGTGTCGCCGGGCCTGAGGTCAATGGCCACGGTCAGGTCGCCGTGCGCCACGCTGCGCGCCAGTGCGGCAGCAGTGCCCGGCTCGGTGCCCAACTGGCCCACGATGCTGCGGGTCACAAGGTAGCCAAAGCCCAGGGCGAATAGCACACCACTGGCAATAGCCAGCGCCACGAACCATCGCGTATGGGCATAGGACTCGACCGCTTGGTCATACTCCTTGCGCGCAGTGTCCAGTTGCACCTGCACCAGAGCGCCGAGCACGTCTTGCAGCGGATCGAGTGCGGGGTACATCTCTCGTGCGGCATAGTCGGTCAGGCCCGGCAGATCCTTGTTACCGATCAGGTTTTCCAGCGCTTGGACGGCGCCATCGGCTTTGGGCTGCAGCTCTTTGAATTGGGCTGCCAGGCGCACTTCGTCGGCCACCAGCTCGGTTGCCAGATAGGCGTTCCAGTTGTCACTGATGTCCTTCTTGGCTCTGGCGATCGAATCCAACCCTTGCTGCGGGGTGAGCGCGCCGTCGCGCACCTTGTGTGCGGTATCCACTACGTTCACGGCGTACGCGTCTGACACCAGCTTGATCTGTTTGAGTGGCACCACGCGGTCCTGGTACACGGTATTGAGCCCCGCGTTGGCGCGCTGCATGCCGGTGAGGCCTGCGCTGCCGATCACAACGGTCAGCACGCAAAGTACGGCCAGCAGCAGAGACAGGCGGGTAGAAATCTTCAGGTCATTGAAGTTCATGATTAGCAGTTCCTTGTGGGTGATGCAGCCGTTCAGTGGCTGGTGGCAGGTGTATCACTCGCTACCGATTTGGCAAGAAATTTCTCGATATCGAGCAGGATCAGCATGCGCGGGCCGACCGAGCCGATGGCCAGCAGGTGTTCGGGCTTGACGTTGCCGCGCAGGGCGGGCACGGGGCGCAGCTGTTCGCGCTCCAGCGTGAGCACGTCGGACACGCCGTCCACCACCACACCCACCGTCCGCTGGCCGATGTGCAGCACGATCACCACCTTCAGGTGGTCGTACTGCACAGCGGTCTGGCCCAGCTTCAGGCGCAGGTCGAGGATGGGCACGATCACGCCGCGCAGGTTCATCACGCCCAAAAGCTCACCGGTCGCGTTGGCGATGGTGGTGGGCTTCTCGTACGACCGGATCTCCTGCACGCGCAGGATGTCCACCCCGTATTCCTCGTTGCCTATCTTGAAGGCCAGAAATTCGCGAAGGTCGGTCATCACGGCCTGGGCCGTGCCGGGCGCGGGGGCTAGGCGGGTGATGCTGGGGCGTGTGGCAGAGGTGGTCATCGGAGTGTTTGTGATAAAAATGATAATTTAAGCAATTCTATCGATTAAAAATCATATTTGTCAAATATGCGATTTCAATGCGGCAGATCGGCTGCGTTCCTGCCGGGCTGGGAAGGGCTGGCTGGGCCTGCCTGATGGGGGTGTGACCAGGGGCGTGGGTAGCTTTTGCGCGCAGTTTTCCATCGGCGGGTGGCTCACCCGTGCCCGCCAGCACGCACAATCCGGGTCATGAAAACCCTTCGACTCCGCGCGGGCAAAGAGCGCTCGCTGTTGCGCCGCCATCCCTGGATCTTTGAATCGGCCATCGCCAAGGGCGGCGGCGACAGCGGCGAGACCGTGCGCGTGGAATCGCACGAAGGCCAGTTTCTGGCCTGGGCTGCGTACAGCCCCAGCTCGCGCATCCGCGCGCGGGTGTGGAGCTTTGACGAGGCGCAGCGCATTGATGCTCCGTTTTTTATAGCTGCTTGCGCACGTTCCATCATCGCCAGAGCCCGTTTTGATGTGCAAAGTGATGGCGTGCGCCTGGTGCACGGCGAATCCGACGGTCTGCCGGGGCTCATCGTGGACCGCTATGGCGATACGCTGGTGGCGCAGTTCACCAGCGCGGGCACCGAGCGCTGGAAGGGCGTGATTGCCGATGCGCTGCTGCGCGAAACGGGGCTGACCAAGCTCTACGAGCGCTCGGATGCCAGCGTGCGTTCGCTGGAGGGCTTGGAGCCCGCCACCGGCTGGCTGCGCGGCGGGCCCACGGGTGCTGCAGGTGATGGCGAGGGGCCGCCGCTCGAACTCACGATCCGTGAACACCAGTGGCGTCTGACGCTCAACATCGCTGAGGGCCACAAGACCGGCTTCTATCTGGACCAGCGCGACAGCCGCCAGCGGTTTGCTGACTACACCCAGCGCCTGGGTTTCAAGCATGTGCTCAACTGCTTTTGCTACACCGGCGGCTTCAGCGTGGCGGCACTGGCGGGTATGCGTGCAGCGGGCACCGTGGCCGACGGGCACGTGACCTCCATCGATTCCTCGGGCCCGGCCCTGGAGCGCGCCCGCGCCCATGTGGCGCTCAACGGGTTCGATCCGAACCGGGCCACCTTCCTCGATGCCGACGTGAATGCCTCGCTGCGCCAGTTCCTCAAGGAAGGCCAGCGTTTTGACGCCATCATCCTGGACCCGCCCAAGTTCGCCCCCACGGCGGCCCACGCCGAGCGGGCCGCGCGCGCCTACAAGGACATCAACCGGCTGGCGCTGCAGTTGCTGTCGCCCGGCGGGGTGCTGTTCACCTTCTCGTGCTCGGGCGGCATCAGCGCCGACCTGTTCCACAAGATCGTGGCCTCGGCCGGAGCGGATGCAGGGGTGGACGGCTACATCCTGGAGCGCCTGGGCGGCGCGCCCGACCACCCGATGACGCTGGAGTTTCCGGAGGGCGAGTACCTCAAGGGGCTGGTGGTGATGCGCAAGGGGTGAGCTTTCCGGTGCCAGCAGGGGCTTGACAGCCTCGGTACACTGAAAAAGATGCCCCTGGGTGGGGCACTGCGCCGCGCAGCGCAAGTATTTGATTCCCTTGAAAGACAGATTTATGGCACTGATCCCCGTCACCATCCTCACCGGCTTCCTGGGCTCGGGCAAAACGACGTTGCTCAAGCGCCTCTTGAGCGAAGCCCATGGCCAGAAGATCGCCGTGATCGAGAACGAATTCGGCGAAGAAAACATCGACAACGACATCCTGGTGACCGAGTCCAAGGAGCAGATCGTACAGATGAGCAATGGCTGCATCTGCTGCACCATCCGCGAAGACCTGCGCGAGACGCTGCAACTGCTGGCGGCCAAGAAGCGCAAGGGCTTGCTTGACTTTGACCGCATCGTGATCGAGACCACCGGCGTGGCCGACCCGGGCCCCGTCGCACAGACCTTCTTCATGGACGAAGAGATCGCCGAAACCTACCTCATCGACTCGATCATCACGCTGGTGGACGCCAAGCATGCGCCACAGCAGCTCAACGACCGGCAGGAGGCGCGCCGCCAGGTGGGGTTTGCGGACCAGATCTTCCTGTCCAAGACCGACCTGGTGTCCAAGGACGAGACCGAAGCGCTGATCCATCGCCTGAAGCACATGAACCCGCGCGCGCCCATCAAGGCCGTGCATTTTGGCGAAGTGCCGCTCAAGGAGGTGCTGGACCTGCGCGGCTTCAACCTCAATGCCAAGTTGGACATCGACCCGGACTTCCTCAAGGAAGAAGGGGATGGGCATGACCACCACGACCATGACCACGAACATGGCGAACACTGCAGCCACCCCTCCCACCAGCATGAGCACGGCCATGGCCATCACCATCACCACGATGACGATGTGAAGAGTTTTGTGTACCGATCGGACCGCCCGTTCGATCCGGCCAAGCTCGAAGACTTCCTTGGCGCCATCGTCAATATTTACGGCCCGCGCATGCTGCGCTACAAAGGGGTGCTGAATATGAAGGGCACTGAACGCAAGGTCATATTCCAGGGCGTGCACCAGCTCATGGGCAGCGACCTGGGCCCCCAGTGGGCCGAGGGCGAGGCGCGTACCAGCAAGATGGTCTTTATTGGCATTGACCTGCCCAAGGACATCTTCCTGCAGGGGCTGGAGCAAAGCCTGGTTTGACCTGTTCGCCGGTTCCGAGGGGGCGATGGAGCCCGATTTGTGTTGTATCTGCAACGTTTCCGTTTGCGTCAGCCCAGGTCGATACAATCGCGCCCCGGCAAGAACCTGTGAACAGGTTCTAGACCCCGGAAGGCTTGCCACACGCCCTTGGCTGCGAATGCAGCTGGGGCCCGCCCGTACTGCGAGGAGACCAGGAAGTGAAAGCCGACACCAGCAAATCCAAGGGGGCCACCAAGGCACCCCCTGCCGCGGCGAAAAGCGCCGCCGCCCCAGCGGCACCCAAAGTTGCTGCGAAGGCCACTACCAAGGCTGCTGCGGCACCCAAGGTGGTCGCGCCCCCGGCCGTGGCGGCACCCGCTCCGGCGCCCGCACTGCAAGCGGGCTCGCAGGTACCCGTGCGCACAACCCGGCCTTCTTCCCGATTGGCCCAATTGACCGTACCATCCATGGCACAGACGGTGGCTTCGACAGCTGCCAAAGCCAGTTATCAACACACCATGCCCACGACCGCGCAAGCGCAGCCCACTTACACGGCTGCCAAAAAAGACCCCAAGCTGGCGAACAACTGGAAAACCAAGTCCGTCGCCGAGCTGACCGACGCTGAAGTCATGGCCATGCCCGACAGCGAGTACATGAACGAAAAGCAGATGGCGTTCTTCCGCCTCAAGCTCGTTCAGCTCAAGCAGGACATCCACAACAGCGCCGGCGAAACCACTGAGCATCTGCGTGAGGACACCGTGGTGGTGCCCGACCCGGCCGACCGCGCCACCATCGAAGAAGAGCACGCACTGGAGTTGCGCACCCGCGACCGGGAGCGCAAGTTGCTCAAGAAGATCGAACAATCCATTGCCCGCATTGATGCAGGTGACTACGGTTACTGCGACGAAACCGGTGAGCCCATTGGTGTGGGCCGCCTGATCGCACGTCCCACCGCCACGCTGTCGCTCGAAGCGCAGCAACGCCGCGAACTCAAGCAGAAGATGTTTGGGGATTGAGCAGGCAGCCGCCTGTTGATCAACGAGCGCACTCTGCACCCTGAGCCATGAGCAAGGAAGAATCGACCCCTGGCGGCCTGCTATCGAAGGTTGTGCGGTTCGTGAAGAATCCGACCGTCAATTGGACGGAGCTGGACTCCCTCCAGGACGACCGGGAGAGCCAGTACAGCAAGCAGATGCTCAAGGAGATGATCGAGCGCAAGCGCCGCAACGATTTTGTGCGGCGCCGCGAGTTCGATCAGCTGCGCAAGCTGCGCCAGCGCGAGGTCTTGCACGGGCAGCGGGTGGAAGATGCCGCAGGGCGCCCCTCGTTTTTCCAGAGCAGCATGGCATCGCCCGACGAGCGGGCCGTGACGCTCAAGAAGATCGACGAGATCGAAGCGCAGATGTCCCAGCAGTGGTGGAAGAGCAAGCAGGGCGCCGACGCACCCACCCAACCAGGGGTGATGCCGGATTCCAGCACGGAGGCGTCTGCGGAAGAGCAAGCCCGTGCCTATGCGCCCACGGTGCCCGGGAGCCTGTCTGCCCCGCTGGATACCAAACCCGCCGTTCAGCCTCTGTTCGCTGATGACAGCATGGCCATTGGCCGCTTTGGTGGCACGGACGCCACCATGCTGCCCGGCAGCACCCCACACGTCGAAGCATCCTTCAGCCCTGCGGCTCCCACGGCTGCGCCCGCGCCCGCATTCGAACCGGAGGAATTCGTGCACGAACCCGATCTTGAAGAAGCCGCCATCCGGTTTGCCAATGGTGACCATGCAGGGGCCGAGTCTGGCCTGCTGGAGGTGCTGGCCCAGCACCAGCAGGACGATCCAGCGCAGCAGCTGGAAATCTGGATGACGCTGTTCGACCTTTACCGGGCCACCGGGCAGCACGACCGTTTTGACACCCTGGCCATCGACTTTGCCGCGCAATATGGCCGCTCGGCGCCGCTGTGGTTTTCCATCCCGGCGCAACTGGGCCTGGCCGTTGAAGTGGCTCCCGCTGCCGAGCCTGCCGCCGCCATGCGCCGTGATTTCAGCTGGAACGCTCCGCCCACCGTGGCGGTTTCTTCGGTGGCCGCACTGCAGGCCTCGCTGGCCCGTGCGGCGTCCCCCTGGACGCTGTCCTGGTCACGCCTTGCTTCGATTGACGAGGCGGCAGTGCCCCTGTTGGCTGACCAGTTCAGCCTTTGGGCCGACCGCGATGTCCAGATCGTGTTTTCGGGGGTTGAAAAGCTCCATGCCCTGCTCGATGCCAAGACCCAGTCGGGCGACCGCTCGAACAGCCCCGAGTGGTGGCGTTTGCGCATGGCAGCCATGCGCCTCATGGGCAAGCCCGACGAGTTTGAACTGGTGGCGCTCGACTACTGCGTGACCTACGAAGTCTCTCCGCCCTCCTGGGTGTCGCCACGTTGCGGATACTCGGACAACGAGGGTGTGTCTTCGGGCTCTGCGCCTCTGGCCGCTGACAGCGACTTCATGGCGTCCGATCTCGGTGAGTCGTCGGTCCCCGCTCCCTTGGAGACCGGACCCGTCGCACAGCTCAGCGGCCATATCGACGGCGATGCCACGCCCCTGCTGCAGCCGTTCGAGGCGCACTTCAAGCCCGGCGTGCCGCTGACCATTGCCTGCGACAAGCTGATCCGGGTGGACTTTGCGGCTGCAGGCTCCGTGCTCAACTGGGCGGCCGAGCAACAGGGCCACGGCCATGTGATCCAGTTCCACAACTTGCAGCGGCTGGTGGCGATCTTCTTCAACGTGATCGGAATCAACGAGCACGCCTGGGTGGTCCCCCGGAAGAACTAGCAGCACCTCTCCTGGGGGGGGGGGGGCTGTTCCGGTCCAGATTCCAGTCTTGCGGGCGTTGGGTAATGGCGTGTCGCGTGGTTAGCCAGGCTGCGTGTGCGGCATCCGTCCCGAGGGCGGCTTGCAAAATGCCTGGTGATCCCCATCTGCCGCAGCTATGGATTCATCTCAAGACAACCATCCGGTGTTCCACGGCACCACCATCCTCAGTGTGCGTCGTCAGACGCCTTCCGGCATCCAGGTCGCCATCGGCGGCGATGGGCAGGTCACGCTGGGCAACATCGTGGTCAAGGGCACGGCGCGCAAGGTGCGCAAGCTCTACCACGGCAAGGTGCTGGCGGGCTTTGCGGGCGCCACGGCCGATGCGTTCACGCTGTTCGAGCGCTTCGAGGCGAAGCTGGAAAAGCACCAGGGCCACCTGACGCGCGCTGCCATCGAACTCACCAAGGACTGGCGTACCGACCGGGTCTTGCGCCGCCTCGAAGCCATGCTGGCCGTGGCCGACGCCAGTGCGTCGCTCATCATCACCGGCAATGGCGACGTGCTGGAGCCCGAGCAAGGCATCGTGGCGATTGGCTCGGGGGGCGCTTATGCGCACTCGGCGGCCAAGGCGCTGCTGGTGAATACCGAGTTGTCTGCCCAAGAGATCGTGAAAAAGTCGCTCGAAATTGCGGGCGAACTCTGCATCTACACCAACATGAACCACACCATCGAGACGCTCTGAGCGTGCGACGGTGGAACAGGCCCCGCGCTGGCCTCACGGTCAGCGCATCGGGGGCTAAATGCTCTGTTTTTTATAGCTGCTGGTGCATGATTCACTAGCGCTACAGTCCCATTTGATACCAGGAAGACCTGTATGTCGTCCATGACCCCCCAGGAAATCGTCTCCGAGCTGGACCACCACATCGTGGGCCAGGCCAGCGCCAAGCGTGCCGTGGCCATCGCTCTGCGCAACCGCTGGCGCCGCCAGCAGGTGGAAGGCAGCCTGCGCCAGGAGATCACGCCCAAGAACATCCTCATGATCGGCCCCACCGGCGTGGGCAAGACCGAGATTGCACGCCGCCTTGCAAGACTCGCCGATGCGCCCTTCATCAAGGTCGAGGCCACCAAGTTCACCGAGGTGGGCTACGTGGGCAAGGACGTGGATTCCATCATCCGCGACCTGGCCGAGATGGCTGTGAAGCAGACGCGCGAGGCCGAGATGAAGAAGGTGCGCACCCGCGCCGAAGATGCCGCCGAGGAACGCATCCTGGACGTGCTGATCCCCCCGGCCCGCGCAGCGGCAGGCAGCGAACCCGCCGCTGACAACACGGCCCGCCAGGTCTTTCGCAAGAAGCTGCGCGAAGGTGCACTGGATGACAAGGAGATCGAGATCGACGTGGCCGAAGGCCGCCCCCAGCTCGAAATCATGGGCCCCCAGGGCATGGAAGAGATGACCGAGCAGCTGCGTGGCATGTTCAGCCAGCTGGGGCAGGACAAGCGCAAGACCCGCAAACTCAAGATTGCCGAGGCCCTGAAGCTCATCGCCGATGAAGAGGCGGCCAAGCTGGTCAACGAAGAGGACATCAAGACCCGCGCGGTGGTCAGCGCCGAGCAAAACGGTATCGTCTTCATCGATGAGATCGACAAGGTGGCCGCGCGGCAGGAAAGCAGTGGCGCCGACGTATCGCGCCAGGGCGTGCAGCGCGACCTGCTGCCGCTGGTGGAGGGCACCACGGTGTCCACCAAGTACGGCATGATCAAGACGGACCACATCCTGTTCATCGCCTCGGGGGCGTTCCACCTGTCCAAACCCAGCGACCTGATCCCGGAGCTGCAGGGACGGTTCCCGATCCGGGTGGAGCTGGAATCGCTGTCGGTCAAGGACTTCGAAGCCATCCTCACCCAGACCCATGCGTCGCTGGTCAAGCAGTACCAAGCGTTGCTGGCCACCGAGGGCGTCACGCTGGAGTTCGCGCCCGAGGGCATCACCCGCCTGGCGCACATCGCCTTTGAGGTGAACGAACGCACCGAGAACATCGGCGCGCGCCGCCTGTCCACGGTGATGGAGCGCCTGCTGGACGAGGTGAGCTTTGACGCCACCCGCCTGGCCGGCCAGACCATCACCATCGACGCCGCCTACGTCGATACCCGCCTGCAGACCCTGAGCCAGGACGAGGACCTGTCGCGCTACATCCTGTGACCACTCGGTCAAGCCTTGAGAGGTCACTTTCATAGGCCTCTCTAAGTGCTTCTTTTTCAACGACTTTTGGCGTTCTGGTGTCTGAAAAAACGCATCTAAGTCGTTGATTTCATTGAAAAGTTTGTGGGACAACCCCCTTGTTCGGTGTGCTTTTCCTGCTACAGTGCAAAAAAGTGCAATTAAGTGGTGAAAAGTGCCCTCAAGGTCCGTTTCTGGACCTGCGAGGCGCAAAACCGAACTGGGAATCTGTCCGTGTTTCAAGGTGCCTCGTCGCTGAGTCTCGATGCGAAGGGTCGGCTGTCCGTGCCGACCCGGCATCGTGACGTCCTCGCGGCCACGGCATCCGGTCAGCTCACCATCACCAAGCACCCGCACGGCTGCCTCATGGTCTTCCCCCGCCCTGAATGGGAGAAGTTCCGCGAGCGCATCGCCCAGCTGCCCATGTCCGCCCAGTGGTGGAAGCGCATCTTCCTGGGCAATGCCATGGATGTGGACATGGACGCCACCGGCCGTGTGCTGATCTCCCCCGAGCTGCGCGAAGCCGCCGGTATTTCCAAAGACACCATGCTGCTGGGCATGGGCAACCATTTCGAACTCTGGGACAAGGCCACCTACGACGAGCAGGAAGCCAAGGCCATGCAGGGTGAGATGCCGGATGTCTTCAAGGACTTCTCCTTTTAAGGCGCGCTGTGACATCCCCCTTGCAACACACCACCGTCCTGCTGAATGAGGCCGTGGACTCTCTCCTGGGCGGCGCAGGCACGGAGCCTTCCGGCACCTGGATCGATGCGACCTTCGGGCGCGGCGGGCACTCCCGCCTCATCCTGCTCCGGCTAGGCCCCCAGGGGCGCCTGGTGGCCTTTGACAAGGACCCCGAAGCCATCGCCGAAGCAACGCGCATCACCGATGCGCGTTTTTCCATTCGGCACGAAGGTTTTCGCCATCTGGCCGACCTGCCGCCCGCCAGTGCTGCGGGCGTTCTGATGGACCTGGGCGTGAGCTCGCCCCAGATCGACAGCCCCGAGCGGGGCTTCAGTTTCCGTTTTGACGGTCCGCTGGACATGCGCATGGATACCACGCGCGGCGAAAGCGTGGCCGATTGGTTGGCCACGGCCGAAGTCGGTCAGATTGCGGAGGTGATACGTGACTACGGTGAAGAACGGTTTGCTGGCCCCATTGCAAAGGCGATTGTTGCTCGGCGCGAAGAACGGGGTCCTCTTGCAACCACCGCAGAATTGGCCGACCTCGTGGCTGGCGCGGTCAAAACCCGCGAGCCGGGCCAGAACCCTGCAACGCGCACATTTCAAGCTCTTCGGATTTTCATCAACGCCGAGCTTGAAGAGCTGCAACAGGCGCTAGAGGCCAGCCTCTCGGTGCTGCAGCCCGGTGGGCGGCTGGTGGTCATCAGCTTCCATTCGCTCGAAGACCGCATCGTCAAGCAGTTCATCGCCAAACATTCCAAGGAGGTCTACGACCGCCGCGCACCGTTTGCTGCGCCGCAGGCCATGAAGCTCATCGCGCTCGACCGCATCAAGCCCAGTGCGGCCGAGGTCGAGGCCAATCCCCGCTCGCGCAGCGCCATCATGCGCGTGGCCGAGCGCACGGCAGTCGTCTGACATGACGCGGCTCAACGTGGTCCTGTTGCTGGCGGTGCTGGCCAGTGCGATCTATCTGGTGCACACCCAGTACGAATCGCGCCGCCTGTTCACCGAGCTGGACCGCGCCGTGGCCGAGGCCCGCCGTCTGGAGACGGAGCACCAGCGCCTGCAGGTGGAAAAGCGCGCCCAGGCCACGCCGCTGCGGGTGGAGAAGATCGCGCGTGCGCAGCTGAACATGCGCACCGCCACCCCAGCGATCACCCAGTACGTGTCTGACCCGCAAGGCGTCGCAACTGCCACCGCAGCGGCAACAGCCGCCGCTTCGCAACCCGCCGGGGTGCAGCCATGAGCCGCAGCGTGCTCTATACATCCAGCCCTTTGCTGGCCAGCAAGACGCCGGTCTGGCGCAGCAAGTTCATCGTGGCGGTGATTGGGCTGGGCTTTCTGGGGCTGGCTGGGCGGGCGGCCTATGTGCAGGTGTTTGGCAACGCGTTCTTCCAGCGTCAGGGCGAGGTGCGTTTTGCGCGCACGCTGGAGTTACCTGCCAACCGCGGCAAGATCGTGGACCGCAATGGCCTGATCCTCGCGTCCAGCGTGCCGGCTGCCAGCATCTGGGCGATCCCCGAAGACGTGGACCAGGACAAGCCCGAGGTTCGCGCCAAGCTCAAGCAGCTGGCCAAGCTGCTGGACATGCCGCAGGCCGACCTGCTGAAAAAACTGGCGGATGAGGACAAGACCTTCGTCTGGATCAAGCGTCAGCTTGACTGGGATGTGGGCCAGCAGATCGCAGCCCTGGACATCAAGGGCATCTACCAGCGCAAGGAATACAAGCGCCAGTATCCCGAGGGCGAGGCTGCCGCACACGTGGTGGGCTTCACCAACGTGGAAGACCACGGCCAGGAAGGCATGGAGCTGGCGTTCGATAAGGAGCTGGCGGGCAAGCCCGGTTCGCGCCGCGTGATCAAGGACCGATTGGGTCGTGTGGTCGAAAGCGTGGGCGAAACCGTGCCCCCGGTCGATGGCAAGGACATGCAGTTGTCCATCGACAGCAAGGTGCAGTTCTTTGCGTACCAGAAGCTGCGCGACCAGGTCGCCGCGCACAAGGCCAAGGCGGGCAGCGTGGTGGTGCTCGATGCCCACACGGGTGAGCTGCTGGCGCTGGCCAACTACCCGAGCTACGTGCCCGACAAGCGCCAGAACCTGACTGGCGAGCAGTTGCGCAACCGTGCGCTGACCGACGTGTTCGAGCCCGGCTCGACCATGAAGCCGTTCACCATCGGCCTGGCGCTGGAGACCGGGCGCGTGCGCCCCGAGACCGTGGTGGATACCAACCCCGGACGCATCACCATCACAGGCTCCACGATCTCGGACACGCACAACTACGGCGTGCTCACGGTCGAAGGCGTGATCCAGAAGTCCAGCAACGTGGGCACCACCAAGCTGGCCATGCAGATGCCCGCGCGCGAGATGTGGGAGACCTTCTCGGCCGCCGGTTTTGGTCAGAAGCCCCAATTGCACTTCCCGGGCGTGGTGACGGGCCGCCTGCGCCCCTACAAGAGCTGGCGCCCCGTGGAGCAGGCCACCATGTCGTACGGCTACGGCCTCTCGGCCAGCCTGTTCCAGATGGCACGGTCGTACACCGTGTTTGCCAATGGCGGTCGGGTGATTCCCGCCACCATGCTCAAGACGGCCGAGCCCGCCGTGGGCGTGCCTGTTTTTTCCGAGCGCACGGCCGACCAGGTGCGCAAGATGCTGCAGATGGCCGCAGGCCCCGGCGGCACGGGCCAGAAGGCGCAGACCGTGGGCTACTCCGTGGGCGGCAAGTCGGGCACGGCACGCAAGCAGGTGGGCAAGAACTACGCCTCGGGCAAGTACCGCGCGTGGTTCACCGGCATGGCACCCATCGACAAGCCCCGCATCATCGTGGCCGTGATGATCGACGAGCCCAGCAACGGCGTGTTCTACGGCGGTGCCGTGGCCGCGCCGGTGTTCAGCGAGGTGGTGCAGCAGACCCTGCGCATGATGGGTGTGCAGCCCGACATGGCCGTCAAGCCGCAGATCGTGGCCAATGCCGTGGAGGAGTCGCTGTGATGCAAGCGCCGCTCCACACCCTCCAGACTGCCAGCGACGCGGTGCAATGGCTGCGCACGCGCGTCACCGGCGCCCTGCACACCGACAGCCGCCAGATCACGCCCGGCGACGGCTTTATTGCCTGGCCCGGTGCCGCCACAGACGGCCGCGCGCATGTGGCCGACGCCATGGTGCGTGGCGCCACGGCCTGCCTCGTCGAACAGGCGGGGGTCGAGGCCTTCGCTTTTGCGGGCGACCACATGGCGGCGCTGCAAGGTCTCAAGGCCGCCACAGGGCCCATCGCCGCCGAATGGTTTGCACAACCCACGCAGCAGCTGAAGGTGCTGGCGGTGACGGGAACCAACGGCAAGACCAGCACGGCGTGGTGGCTCGCAGGTGCTCTGAATGCGCTATCGAATGAGGAGCAATCAGGGCAAGATCAATGTGCGCTGGTGGGCACTTTGGGCATGGGACTGCCACCCGCGCTCACCTCCACCGGCATGACCACGCCCGACCCGGTGCGGTTGCAGCGCGCGTTTGCCCAGTTTGTGGCGCAGGGCCTCGGTGCCTGCGCTATCGAGGCTTCGTCGATTGGATTGGCCGAGGCCCGGCTTGACGGCACGCACATCCACGCGGCCATCTTCACCAACTTCACGCAAGACCACCTGGACTACCACGGCAGCATGGCCGATTACTGGCTGGCCAAGCGGGCGCTGTTCGACTGGCCGGGCCTGCAGGCTGCCATCATCAATGTGGACGACCCCGCAGGCGCCCAATTGCATGGCGAGCTGAACGGCAGTGCCCTGGATCTGTGGAGCGTCTCGGCCCAGGGGGCTGCGCGCTTGGCTGCGCAGGACATCACCCTGGGCGACCAGGGGCTGTGTTTCACGGTGGCCGAGGGCTCTGACCGGCAGCTGCTGCAAACCCGCGTGATCGGCCAGTACAACGTGCTGAACCTACTGGGGGTGCTGGCCACGCTGCGCAGCCTGGGTGTGCCGCTGGGCCGCGCTGTGCGCGCCTGCGCAAGCCTGCAGCCCGTGCCGGGCCGCATGCAGCGGCTGGTGGCGGTGGGCCAACCCCTGGTGGCCGTGGACTACGCCCACACTCCCGACGCTTTGGACAAGGCCCTGCAAGCCCTGCGCCCCCTGGCCACCGAGCGTGGCGGGCGGCTGTGGTGTGTGTTCGGCTGCGGCGGCGACCGCGACGCGGGCAAACGCCCGCTGATGGGTGCCGTAGCCCAGCAGCAGGCCGACCAGGTGCTGGTGACCAGCGACAACCCCCGCAGCGAAGACCCGGCCGCCGTCCTGCACCAGATCCTGCAGGGCACGATTGCCGGTGGCACCGTGCGTGCTGAGCCTGACCGTGCGGCCGCCATCGCCCAAGCCATTGCCGAAGCCGCACCTGCCGACGTGGTGCTGATTGCCGGCAAGGGCCACGAAGACACCCAGGAGACGGCAGGCGTGCGCGTGCCGTTCTCCGACATGGCCCACGCGCAGGCTGCGCTGCAGGCCCGAGGAGCCCACACATGGGCATGAACACCATTGCACCCGTCATGACACTGCAGCAAGCCTGGGCACTGCTGCAGCCGCGCATTCCCGCCGCCCGCTTGGTGGGCGATGGCGCCACGCCGCTGGCGCGTGTGCATACCGACACGCGCACCCTGCAGCCGGGCGATCTGTTTGTGGCGCTCAAGGGGGAGCGTTTTGATGCCAACGCCTTCCTGGCCGATGCCCGTGCTGGCGGCGCCGCTGCAGCCATTGCACACGGTGGCCTGGAGGCAGCCGGTTTGCCCGGCATCGAAGTGCCCGACAGCCTGGCTGCGCTGGGCGCACTTGCCACCGGCTGGCGTACGCAGTTCCACCTGCCGCTGATCGGCGTGACGGGCAGCAATGGCAAGACCACGGTGACGCAGATGATCGCGTCCATCCTGCGTGCCTGGCAGGGTGAAGCTGCGTTTGCCACGCAGGGCAATTTCAACAACGACATCGGTGTGCCGCTGATGCTGATGCGCCTGCGCGCCAGCCACCGCGCCGCCGTGATCGAGATGGGCATGAACCACCCTGGCGAGATCGCCACGCTGGCCGCCATGGCCCAGCCCACGGTGGCCTTGGTCAACAACGCGCAGCGGGAGCATCTGGAGTTCATGCATACCGTCGAGGCGGTGGCCCGCGAGAACGGCTCGGTGTTTGCCAGCTTGCCGGCCGATGGCGTAGCCGTGTTCCCCTCAGGGGATTCCTACACGGGCCTCTGGCAGTCACTGGCTCTGGGGCGGCCCGGCCGCCGCACGGTGACCTTTGGTGATGGCGGCGATGTTCGCTGTGCGCAGGCCACGTGGGAGCGCGGCGCCTGGGCGGTCACCCTGACTACACCACGCGGCGAGATCACGACCCGCCTGCACATCGCTGGCCGCCACAACGTCACCAACGCGCTGGCGGCCACGGCGTGCACGCTGGCAGCGGGTGCACCCGTCGCGGCCATTGCCCAGGGGCTGCGCGACTTCACACCGGTCAAGGGCCGCTCGCGCGCTTTCAGTGTGACCGTCGCGGGCCGCGACATCACGGTGGTGGACGACACGTACAACGCGAACCCCGACTCCATGCACGCTGCCATCCAGGTGCTGGCCGAACTGCCAGGCCCGCAACTGCTGGTGATGGGCGACATGGGCGAGGTGGGCGACCAGGGGCCACAGTTCCACACCGAGGCCGGCGCACTGGCCCGTGAGGCTGGTATCCCCACGATGTTTGCGCTGGGCGCGCAGTCGGTGCACGCCGCGTCGGCGTACGGCGACGGGCAGGGTGGTGTTGCCCGGCATTTCAACGATATGAGCGCACTGCAGGATGCGGTGCGCAACGCCCTGCCCACGGTGGGCAGCGTGCTGGTCAAGGGATCGCGATTCATGAAGATGGAACAGGTGGTCGAGGCGATCAGCGCCGCCGCACTGCCCCCAGAACAACAACAAAAGCCGATCAACCCACGGGAGGGACACCATGGCGCAACGCATTGATATTGCCCGTACGGTGTCAGCCCATGCCGGAGGTGCCACATGCTGCTGATGCTCTCGCAATGGCTGCAGGGCCTGTCGCCCGAGTTCGGCTTCTTTCGGGTGTTCCAGTACCTCACGTTCCGTGCAGTGATGGCCGCCATGACGGCGCTGCTCATCGGGCTGGTGGCCGGCCCCAAGGTGATTCGCATCCTCACCTCGCTCAAGATCGGCCAGCCCATCCGCGGCTATGCGATGCAGTCGCACCTGTCCAAGAGCGGCACGCCCACCATGGGCGGTGTGTTGATCCTGTTGTCGATCGCCATTTCCACCCTGCTGTGGTTTGACCTGTCCAACCGCTTTGTGTGGATCGTGCTCATCGTCACGCTGGGTTTTGGCGCCATCGGCTGGGTGGACGACTGGCGCAAGGTGGTCAACAAGGACCCCGAAGGCATGCGTTCGCGCGAGAAGTACTTCTGGCAGTCGGTGATCGGCCTCATGGCCGCGCTGTACCTGGTGTTCAGCATTTCTGAAAGCTCCAACGCCAAGGTGTGGGAACTGTTCGTGGGCTGGGTGCAGTCGGGCTTTTCGCTGGACCTGCCGCCCAAGGCGGGGCTGCAGTTGCCCTTCTTCAAGGAAGTGAGTTACCCGCTGGGCGTGCTCGGCTTCGTGATCCTCACCTATCTTGTCATCGTGGGCTCCAGCAACGCGGTGAACCTGACCGACGGCCTGGACGGCCTGGCCATCATGCCCGTGGTGATGGTGGGCTCGGCGCTGGGCGTGTTTGCTTATGTCACCGGCAGCTCGGTGTATTCCAAGTACCTGTTCTTCCCGCACATTCCGGGTTCGGGCGAGTTGCTGATCTTCTGCGCTGCCATGGCGGGCGCGGGCCTGGCTTTCCTCTGGTTCAACGCGCACCCCGCCCAGGTTTTCATGGGCGACGTGGGGGCGCTGGCGCTGGGCGGA
The DNA here is from genome assembly GCF_007993815.1 of Acidovorax delafieldii. Taxonomy (GTDB): domain Bacteria; phylum Pseudomonadota; class Gammaproteobacteria; order Burkholderiales; family Burkholderiaceae_C; genus Acidovorax; species Acidovorax delafieldii. Next base: position 285,297 of record NZ_VJWE01000011.1, on the reverse strand, counting down.
GCCCTGGGCACCATCGCCATCATCGTACGCCAGGAGATCGTGCTGGCCATCATGGGCGGCATCTTTGTGGTCGAGGCCCTGTCGGTGATGCTGCAGGTCACCTGGTTCAAGTTCACCAAGAAGCGCTATGGCGAAGGCCGCCGCCTGCTCAAGATGGCGCCCCTGCACCACCACTTTGAAAAGAGCGGCTGGAAAGAAACGCAGGTGGTCGTGCGCTTCTGGATCATCACCATGCTGCTGTGCCTGATTGGCCTGTCCACGCTGAAACTGCGATGAACCCGAACGATCCTCTTGTCCCTGACCCCCTCGGCACGTCCGAGGCCATGCCCCCGTTGGCAGGGGCTGGGGTGGATGCTGCCGGTGCTCCAGAGGTCGACCCTGGCAGGCAGGATGCTGCGCCCGCGGTGCCCGATGTGAATCCAGGGCAGGACACTGCGGCATCGGGCAGCGAGGTGCCAGACGGCATGCCTCCCGCAGAGGTCACTGAGGCGGCCCCAGGTGCGCCGGCAGGAAAGAGCACCAGCACTGCCTGGAACCCCGAGGCCGTGCCTGCTGTCTCCGCCGCGAAGGCCGCAGCGGATTTTGTGGCGCAGATCTTTGCCGAGGTGGCGGCTCCTGAGTCGGTAGCCGCTGACAGTGCGGGCGCCGCAGACACCGCAGAGGTCGACGAGCCTGCGACGCCGGACGTGCCTGCAGGCCCGGCGCGCGAGGGCGTTGCGAACCTGCTGCAAGGCCAGCACATCCTGATCCTGGGCCTGGGCGCCTCGGGCATGGCGATGGCACGCTGGTGCGTACGTTGCGGCGCGCAAGTCACTGTGGCCGACACGCGCGCCGCCCCGCCGCAACTGCCCGCACTGCAGCGAGAGCTGCCCCTGGTCCGCTTTGTGTCGGGCGCATTCGATGCCAGCTTGGTACAAGGGCAGAATCTGCACGCGGTCTATCGTTCGCCAGGGTTGAGCCCCGAGGCAGTTGCTCCTGTTTTCGAAGCGGCTCGTGCAAACAACATCAGCGCTGGCGGTGAGCTGAGTCTTTATGCCATGGCCCTGACAGCGCTGCGCGAATCGCACGCGTATGCCCCGGCCGTGCTGGCTATCACCGGGACCAACGGCAAGACCACCGTGACCTCGCTCACCGGACAGTTGGTGGAGCGCTCTGGCAAACGCGTGGCCGTGGCCGGCAACATCGGTCCGACCCTGCTCGACACACTGGCAGAACACCTGGATGCAGACACCTTGCCCGACGTGTGGGTGCTGGAACTATCGAGCTTTCAGCTGGATGGCGTGAATGGGGGTGAAGGGGGCTTCGAGCCCACGGCCGCCACGGTGCTCAACATCACGCAGGACCACCTGGACTGGCACGGCAGCATCGAGGCTTACGCTGCGGCCAAGGCGCGCATCTTTGGCCAGACGGGCTTGATGATCCTGAACCGCGAAGACGCTGTGGTGATGGCCATGCTGCCGCCACCCGTCAAGGTCAAGCTGCAAAAGCCGCAGGTGCGCGCGCACCTCACCTTTGGTGGCGACATGCCCCGGCGTCCGGGTGACTTTGGTATTGAGGTGGTGAGCGGCATGCCCTGGCTGGTGCGCGCCATGGACGCGGACGAAACCCGCAAGCGTGGCCGCAACGAGGTCGAAGAGGACCTGCACATCCAGCGGCTCATGCCGGCGGATGCCCTGCGCATCCGGGGCCGCCACAACGCCACCAACGCATTGGCCGCGCTGGCGCTGGCCACGGCGGCGGGTTGCCCGCTGGCGCCCATGCTGTACGGCCTGCGCGAGTACCGGGGCGAGCCGCACCGTGTGGAGCCCGTGGCCATCATCCACGGCGTGGAATATTTTGACGACAGCAAGGGCACCAACGTGGGCGCCACGGCGGCTGCGCTGGTGGGGCTGGGCACGGAGCGGCGTTTGGTGGTCATTCTGGGCGGAGAAGGCAAGGGGCAGGACTTTGCGCCCTTGGCAGCCCCCGTCGCACGTTATGCACGTGCGGTGGTGCTGATTGGCCGCGACGCACCGCTAATCCGCGCTGCGCTCCAGGACGCTGGCGTACCGTTGCTCGATGCGGACACCTTGCCTGAGGCCGTTGCACTGGCCGCGCAGCGCGCCCACTCTGGCGATGCGGTGCTGATGTCGCCCGCCTGCGCCAGTTTCGACATGTTCAAGGGCTACGAGCACCGCGCCCAGGTCTTTTGCGAGACCGTGCGGGCGATGGCCGACGATGCGGGCCAGTCGGTGGAGGGCATGCAATGACGGCACCCGCCAGCACCCTGTTGCAACGCGTGACCGGCTGGTTCGGTGGCCTGCCCGGCAAGGCGGCCGACGTGTTGCCCGTGCGCGTGGGCGGCACCGAGTACCGGCAGTCGTCCAGCACGCCCGCGAGCGTGCTGGGCTTTGACCAGGCCTTGCTCTGGGTGGTGGTGGCACTGCTGGCGTGGGGGTTGGTGATGGTGTATTCGGCGTCGATTGCCATGCCGGACAACCCGCGCTTTGCCAACTATGCGTCCACCCATTTCCTGACCCGTCACATGATGTACCTGGTGGTAGGGTTTGTGGCGGCGCTGCTGGCGTTCCAGGTGCCCATGGCGCTGTGGGAGCGGGTGGCGCCCTGGTTGTTCATCGTGGCCTTGCTCATGCTGGTGGCGGTTCTGATCCCCGGCGTGGGCAAGGTGGTCAATGGCGCGCGCCGCTGGCTGTCCATCGGCCCCGTGGGTTTCCAGCCCTCCGAGGTGGCCAAGTTTGCGGTGCTGATCTATGCCGCCGACTACATGGTGCGCAAGATGGAGGTGAAGGAGCGCTTCTTCCGCGCCGTGCTGCCCATGGGCGCTGCGGTGGCCATCGTCGGCGTGCTGCTGCTGGCCGAGCCCGACATGGGCGCCTTCATGGTGGTGGCCGTGATTGCCATGGGCATCCTGTTCCTCGGCGGTGTGAATGCCCGCATGTTCTTCCTGATCGCAGGGGTGCTGGTGGGTGCCTTTGCGCTGATGATCGCCAGTTCGCCCTGGCGCCGCGAGCGCGTGTTTGCGTACCTGGATCCCTTCAGCGAACAGCATGCACTCGGCAAGGGCTACCAGCTATCGCACTCGCTGATTGCCATCGGGCGCGGCGAGGTGTTTGGCGTGGGGCTGGGGGGCAGCGTGGAGAAGCTGCACTGGCTGCCCGAGGCGCACACCGACTTCCTGATGGCCGTGATCGGCGAAGAGTTTGGCCTGGTGGGCGTGGTCGCGCTCATCGTGCTGTTCCTGTGGATGACCCGCCGCATCATGCACATCGGCCGCCAGGCCATTGCGCTGGACCGCGTGTTCGCGGGGTTGGTGGCGCAGGGCGTGGCGATCTGGATCGGTTTTCAGGCCTTCATCAACATGGGCGTGAATTTGGGCGCGCTGCCGACCAAGGGGCTCACGCTGCCACTGATGAGTTTTGGCGGGTCGGCGATTTTGATGAATCTGGTGGCGCTGGCGGTGGTGCTGCGGGTCGATTACGAGAACAAGCTCCTCATGCGGGGAGGTCGCGTATGAGCACGCAGAAGACCGCCCTCATCATGGCTGGTGGAACCGGCGGCCACATCTTCCCCGGCTTGGCCGTGGCCGAGGAACTGCGCGCACGCGGCTGGCGTGTGCACTGGCTGGGCGCGCCCGGCAGCATGGAGTCGCGCATCGTGCCGCAGCACGGCTTTGCGCTGGAACTCATCGATTTTTCGGGTGTGCGCGGCAAGGGGCTCGTCACGCTGGCGCTGTTGCCGCTGCGCCTGATGCGTGCGTTCTGGCAGGCGCTGCAGGTCGTGCGCCGCGTGAAGCCCGACGTGGTGGTGGGCCTGGGTGGTTACATCACCTTTCCGGGCGGGATGATGGGCGTGCTCGCGGGCAAGCCCCTGGTGCTGCATGAGCAGAATTCGGTGGCGGGCATGGCGAACAAGGTCCTGGCCGGTGTGGCCGACCGCGTGTTCACGGCCTTCCCCAACGTGTTCAAACAGGGGCAGTGGGTGGGCAACCCGCTGCGCACTGCCTTCACGCAGCAGCCCGGCCCCTCGGAGCGGTTTGCGGGCCGCAGCGGCCCGCTGCGCCTGCTGGTGGTGGGCGGCAGCCTGGGCGCACGTGCGCTCAACGAGATCGTGCCCCAGGCCATCGCGCTGATGCCTGCCGACCAGCGCCCCACCGTGGTCCACCAAAGCGGTGCGGCGCAGATCGATGCGCTGCGCGCCAATTACGCCGCCGCCGGGGTCGAGGCAGAGCTGACGCCTTTCATCGACGACACCGCCAGCGCGTTTGCAGCGGCCGACATCATCGTTTGCCGGGCGGGGGCGAGCACCGTCACCGAGATCGCGGCCGTGGGCGCCGCGTCCATCTTTGTCCCCTTCCCGTCGGCCGTGGACGACCACCAGACCACCAACGCGCAGTTCCTCGTGAACGCAGGGGGCGGCTGGCTGGTGCAGCAGCGCGACCTGACGCCGCAAGGGCTGTCTGAAATGCTATTGAAATTAGAGCGGCCCACACTTGTGGATGTGGCGCTCAAGGCCAAAAACATGCAAAAAATCAACGCCACCCGCGAGGTGGTGACTGCCTGCGAGGAGTTGGCCCAACCATGAAACATGCGATTCGCCACATCCATTTCGTAGGCCTCGGCGGCGCCGGCATGAGTGGCATTGCCGAAGTGCTGTTCAACCTGGGTTACCGCATCTCGGGCTCGGACCTGGCCGACAGTGCCACGCTGCGCCGCCTGGCAGACCTCGGCATCAAGACCTGTCTCGGCCACGCGGCAGCGCACATCGATGGTGCCGATGCCGTGGTCACGTCCACAGCCGTCACTTCGGACAACCCTGAAGTGCTGGCCGCACGCGAAAAGAAGATCCCCGTGGTGCCGCGCGCACTGATGCTGGCCGAGCTGATGCGCCTGAAGCAGGGCATTGCCATCGCGGGCACGCACGGAAAGACCACCACCACCAGCCTCGTGACCAGCGTGCTGGCTGAGGCGGGGCTGGATCCGACCTTCGTCATCGGCGGCAGGCTTAACAGCGCGGGCGCCAATGCCAAGCTGGGCAGCGGCGACTACATCGTGGTCGAGGCCGATGAGTCCGACGCGTCGTTCTTGAACCTGCTGCCCGTGATGGCCGTGGTGACCAACATCGACGCCGACCACATGGAGACCTATGGCCACGACTTCGGCCGGCTCAAGGGCGCGTTTGTCGATTTCCTGCACCGCATGCCGTTCTACGGCACGGCCATCCTGTGTGTGGATAGTCCCGCCGTGCGCGACATCCTGCAGAGCGTGACCTGCCCCATCACCAGCTACGGCTTCTCGGAAGACGCGCAGGTGCGCGCCATCAACGTGCGCGCCGAGGCGGGCCAGATGCGCTTCACCGTGCAGCGGCGCAACGGCGTCACGCTGCCCGACATGGAGATCGTGCTCAACCTCGCGGGCGAGCACAACGTGCTCAACGCGCTGTCGGCCATTGCCGTGGCGGTGGAGCTGAACATCCCCGACGACGCCGCGCAGCGCGCGCTGGCTGGCTTCAAGGGCGTGGGCCGACGCTTCCAGCGCTATGGCGATCTGCCCGCGAAGGACGGCGGCACCTTCACCGTCATCGACGACTACGGCCACCACCCTGTGGAGATGGCTGCCACGCTGGCGGCCGCACGCGGCGCGTTCCCCGGGCGGCGCCTGGTGCTGGCCTTCCAGCCGCACCGCTACACCCGCACGCGCGATTGCTTTGAAGATTTCGTCAAGGTGATCGGCCATGCCGACGCGGTGCTGCTCACCGAGGTGTATGCCGCAGGCGAGGCGCCAGTCGTGGCCGCCGATGGACGCTCGCTAGCCCGTGCCCTGCGTGTGGCAGGGCGCGTGGAGCCGGTGTTTGTGGACAACGTGGCCGATCTGCCCCAGGCCATTGCCGACAACGCACGCGCGGGCGACGTGGTGATGTGCATGGGAGCCGGCTCCATTGGTGCCGTGCCCGGCAAGGTGGTTGAGATGCTACAAAATAATGAGCTGAAAGCGCATGGAGGGAGCGCACTATGACCCTTCCTAAATCGAATATCGATGTGAAGTCGCTGGGCAAGGTTGCCGTCCTGATGGGCGGGGACTCGGCCGAGCGCGAGGTGTCGCTGATGTCGGGCAGCGGCGTGCTGCAGGCGCTGCGCTCGCGTGGCGTGGATGCCCATGCGTTTGACCCCGCACAGAACGCGCTGGGCGACTTGAAGCGCGACGGCTACGCCCGCTGCTTCATCGCACTGCACGGCCGCCATGGCGAAGACGGCACGGTGCAGGGCGCGCTGGAGCTGCTGCGCATTCCGTACACCGGCCCCGGCGTGATGGCCTCGGCCATCGCCATGGACAAGGTCATGACCAAGCGGGTGTGGCTGGCCGAGGGCCTGCCCACGCCCCGCTATGTGTGGCTGGCTCCCGACCGGCAGCAGCGCGAGGTGGTGCGCACCGTGCCCGACGAGCTGGGCCTGCCGCTCATCGTCAAGCCGCCGCGCGAAGGCTCGTCCATCGGCGTGACCAAGGTGCGCGGCTATTCGGACATGCAGGAGGCCGTGCAGCTCTCTGCCCAGTACGACCCCGACGTGCTCTGCGAAGAGTTCATCGAGGGCGAAGAGGTGACCTGCCCCGTGCTGGGCCAGGGCGCCAGCGCGCGTGCGCTGCCGGTGATCCGCATCGTGGCGCCCGATGGCGCCTACGACTACCAGAACAAGTACTTCACCGACGACGTGAAGTACCAGTGCCCAAGCGGCCTGCCCGAGGCCGAAGAGCGCGAGATCCAGCGCATCGTGCTGGAGGCTTACCGCACCCTGGGCTGCCGGGGCTGGGGCCGTGCCGACCTGATGATCCGCGCGAGTGACCGCAAGCCCTTCCTGCTGGAGATGAACACATCCCCTGGCATGACGGGGCATTCGCTGGTGCCCATGTCGGCCCGCGCCTCGGGCATCAGCTACGAAGAGCTGTGTCTGCGCATCCTCGCCGATGCGGCCCTCGACACGCCCGCAAAACCAAAGGCCGCCTGATGACCCAGACGCTGCCCGCACCCCTGGACGTCAAGCTCATGAACCTGACCGCGTCGGTCCTGTTCGTGGGCTGCGCCCTGGCCGTGCTGGCGGCGGGGGTGGGGTGGGTGCTGCGCTACCCCGGCTTTGCCATCGCACGCATCGTGGTGCAGGGCGAGCTGGTGCACAACAACGCGGTGACCCTGCGGGCCAATGTGGCGCCACATCTGGTGGGCAACTTCTTCACCGTGGACCTGCGTGCTGCCCGCGAGGCCTTCGAGCAGGTGCCCTGGGTACGCCGCGCGCAAGTGCGTCGGGTGTACCCCGGCAGCTTGCGTGTGGAGTTGCAGGAGCATGACGCGGTGGCGTACTGGGGGCCGGACACCGGCTCAGCGCTGGTCAACAGCCAGGGCGAAGTCTTCGAGGCCAATGTGGGCGACGTGGAGCAGGAGGGCCTGCCGCGCCTGCAGGGGCCTACAGGCAGCTCGGCCGAGGTGCTGCAGATGTATGGGCTGCTGGAGCCAGTGTTCAAACCTCTGGGCCTGGACGTGGAAGAGCTGCAGTTGACCGGGCGAGGCGGCTGGCGCGCGACCCTCGACAGCGAGGCCGTGGTGGAGCTGGGAGGCGGTACGCCGCAGGAAGTGGTGCAGCGCACGCAGCGTTTTGTACGCACCCTGACCCAGGTGGCCGCGCAGTATGGCCGCCGCGTGGACGCGCTGGAGTCTGCGGACCTGCGCCACGCCGGGGGCTACGCCCTGCGCCTGCGGGGTGTGGCCACAGTGACTGCAGACGCAACCGGCGCGACGGCCGTGCGCAAGAGGTAATGGCATGAGGCAAGACAGAGCAAAACGCAGCACTCTGCGGGCCCCGAGAGGGCGGTGCGAGGGGTTGGTGGGACAGCGGGACAGAACCGAGAAGGGCAGAGACTGATATGGCAAGAGAATACAAAGACGTCGTCGTGGGGCTGGACATTGGCACCGCCAAGGTCATGGCTGTGGTGGCCGAGGTTCTGCCCAATGGCGAGCTCAAGCTCGCAGGCTTGGGCGTGGCCCCAAGCAACGGTCTCAAGCGTGGGGTGGTGGTCAACATCGATGCCACCGTGCAGAGCATCCAGCAGGCGCTGAAAGAGGCCGAGCTGATGGCGGACTGCAAGATCCAGCGCGTCTACACCGGCATCACGGGCAGCCACATTCGCGGTCTCAACTCCAGCGGCATGGTGGCGGTGAAGGACAAGGAAGTCACGTCGGCCGACGTGGCCCGCGTGGTGGAGACGGCCAAGGCCATCAACATCAGCAGCGACCAGCGCCTGTTGCTGGTGGAGCCGCAGGAATTCGTGATCGACGGGCAGGATGTGAAGGAGCCCATCGGCATGAGCGGCATCCGCCTGGAGGCCAAGATCCACATCGTGACCGGCGCGCAGAGCGCGGCCGAGAACATCATCAAGTGTGTGCGCCGCTGCGGCCTGGAAGTGGAGCAGCTCATGCTCAATCCGCTGGCCAGCAGCCAGGCGGTGCTGACCGACGACGAGCGCGAGCTGGGCGTGGTGGTGGTGGACATCGGCGCGGGCACGACCGATGTCGCCATCTTCACTGGCGGCGCGATTCGCCACACCGCGGTGATTCCGATTGCGGGCGACCTCATCACCAGCGACATCGCCATGGCACTGCGCACGCCGACCAAGGACGCGGAGGACATCAAGGTGGAAAGCGGCTACGCCAAGCAACTGTTGGCTGACCCCGAGGCGCAGGTGGAAGTGCCCGGCCTGGGTGACCGCAGCCCGCGCATGCTGAGCAAGCAGGCGCTGGCCGGTGTGATCGAGCCGCGTGTCGAAGAAATCTTCTCGCTCGTGCAGCAGGTGGTGCGCGAGTCGGGCTACGAAGAAGTGCTGTCGTCGGGCATCGTGCTCACGGGCGGCAGCTCGGTCATGCCGGGAATGATCGAACTGGGCGAGGACATCTTCCTCAAGCCCGTGCGGCGCGGCATGCCGAAGTATTCCAGCGCCCTGGCTGACATGGTGGCCCAGCCCCGTGCAGCCACCGTGATGGGGCTGCTTGAAGAAGCGCGCCTGGCACGTCTGCGCGGCTTCAAGGTGGCTCAGAAGAGTGGGTCCATGAAGACCGCATTCGGGCGCTTCAAAGATTTCATCGTGGGGAATTTCTGACCATGAAATACCCCCTGTGGCTAGCGCGTGGGAGCCCTCACCCGATACCGCGCGAGCGATGGCGATGTACAGGACCGCCGCGCACTACAAGAAAAATGATCCCATCTCTCAATTGGCAATTGCATACGAATTTAGAACCAGGAGCTCCAAGATGACCATCGAAATGATCGAAGCCGAAGAATTCAACCAGGGCACCCAGATCAAGGTGATCGGTGTGGGCGGTGGCGGCAGCAATGCCGTCGAGCACATGATTGCCCGCAGCGTGCAGGGCGTGGAGTTTGTCAGCGCCAACACCGATGCACAGGCGCTCACGCGCAGCTCGGCGCACCGCGTCATCCAGCTGGGCAACAGCGGCCTGGGTGCTGGGGGCAAGCCCGAGAAGGCCCGCGATGCGGCTGAGGCGGCGGTGGCCGATATCCGTGAAGCCATCTCTGGCGCCCACATGCTGTTCATCACGGCGGGCATGGGCGGCGGCACGGGCACGGGCGCTGCGCCCGTGATCGCGCGCGTGGCCAAGGAGATGGGCATCCTGACGGTGGGCGTGGTCACCAAGCCTTTCGACTGGGAAGGCGGTCGCCGCATGAAGAATGCGGACGATGGCCTGGCCGAACTGGAAGCCAACGTGGACTCGCTGATTGTTGTGCTCAACGAGAAGCTGCTGGACGTGCTGGGCGACGACATCACCCAGGACGAGGCCTTTGCGCACGCCAATGACGTGCTCAAGAACGCTGTGGGCGGTATCGCTGAGATCATCAACGAATACGGCCAGGTGAACGTGGACTTTGAAGACGTGCGCACCGTGATGGGCGAGCCGGGCAAGGCCATGATGGGCACGGCCACGGCCAGCGGCCCAGACCGCGCACGCATCGCAGCCGAGCAGGCCATCGCCTGCCCGCTGCTCGAAGGCATCGACCTGTCGGGCGCCAAGGGTGTGCTGGTGCTGGTCACGGCCAGCAAGGGCAGCCTCAAGCTGTCCGAGTCACGCCAGGCCATGAACACCATCAACGCCTACGCATCGACCGACGCGCACGTGATCTTTGGTGCTGCCTATGACGAAAGCCTGGGCGACGAGATCCGCGTGACCGTGGTGGCCACGGGTCTGTCGCGTGCCAATGCGCGCCGGCAGCCCATCTCGGTGGTGCAGGGTGGCCTGCGCACTGGTACGGACAACATGGCCTACCAAATGCCTGTCGCCGGTGTGGGTACGCTGGGTGGTGCCGTGGGCGTGCAAGGCGGCCACACGGGCAGCGCGCAGGCCGACTATGGCAGCATGTCGGTACCCAGCGTGTGGCGTACCAACCGCACGCAGGCCGCAGCCCGCGTGGATGCCCTGTCGTCCGGCGGTATGGATGACCTGGAAATCCCCGCCTTCCTGCGCAAGCAAGCGGACTGACAACCGCGCAGATCGCACCCTGCGGCCCCCTCCCGGAGGCTGCAAGACAAAAAGCCCTGCCGGCGCAAGCTGGTAGGGCTTTTTGACTGGGCGAACGTCAGCAGGCTCTCAGGCCTGGGCCGCCCCAGGCCTCTGAGTGGTCAGAAAGATTCCCAGTCATCGTTATTGTCAGCCGCAGGCTTGGGGCTGCTTGCCTTGGGGGGCAATGCCGCCGCTGGCGCGGGTGAAGGCGCAGCAGCACGAGGGGCTGCCGGCGCCTTGGCCAGGGCCGGGCGGGGCGCTGCCGCACGCACGGCAGGTGCCACGGCGGGGCGGGGCGCAGCTGCGGGGCGGCTGGCCGGGGCGGGCGCGGAGGTGCTGCCGTTCACGCGGAACAGCGCCACCACCTGGGTGAGCTTCATGGCTTGCTCGCGCAGGCTGTCTGCTGCTGCAGCCGACTGCTCCACCAGCGCTGAGTTCTGTTGGGTCATCTGGTCCAGCTGGTTCACGGCGGTGTTGACCTGGGCAATGCCCTGGCTCTGCTCCGAGGTGGCCGAGCGGATTTCTCCAATGATGTCCGTCACGCGTTGAACGCTGTCCACGATCTCGGTCATGGTGGCGCCTGCATTGCCCACCAGTTGTGTGCCCGATGCCACCTTCTCCACGGAAGCGTCGATCAATGTCTTGATTTCCTTGGCGGCTGCAGCGCTGCGCTGTGCCAGGCTGCGTACTTCGCTGGCGACCACCGCGAAACCGCGACCCTGTTCACCTGCGCGCGCTGCCTCGACGGCGGCGTTGAGCGCCAGGATGTTGGTCTGGAACGCGATCCCGTCGATGACGCCGATGATGTCGCTGATCTTGTTGCTGCTGGCGTTGATGTCCTGCATGGTGGATACCACTCGGGACACCACTTCCCCTCCGCGCGCCGCCACGGCAGCCGCTGAAGTTGCCATCTGGTTGGCGGTTTGCGCGGAGTCCGATGTCTGCTTCACGGTGCTGGTGAGCTCCTCCATGCTGCTGGCGGTGGTTTGCAGGTTGCTGGCCGTGTCTTCGGTGCGGTGGGCCAGGTCGTTGTTGCCCTGGGCAATTTCCCCCGACGCCGTAGCAATGCTGTCCGTGGCCGACCGTACCTCGGTCACCAGCTTGCGCAGCGAGGCCACCATGTGGGCCAAGCCATCGAGCATGGAGCCCGGTGGGGCGGCAGGGATCTGGGCGTCGAGGTTGCCTTCGGCCACTTCGGACATGATGGCAATGGCGTGGGTGGGTTCGCCACCAATCTGGCGCAACACCGAGCGCGACACCAGCAGGCCGATCACCCCCACCGCCACAAACACCGCCACCACCAGAGCAAGGCTCGACCACAGGGCCTGGCGCAGCATGGCATCGACGTCGTCCGTATACAGCCCGGAGCCCACCATCCAGTTCCAGCCGTCCACTTTGACGATGTACTGCAGCTTGGGCACGGGTGTCTGCTGGCCGGGGCGCGCGAACATGGTGGGCACAAAGGCCTTGCCGTCCTTGCTGCTGCGCATGCCGTTTACCAGCAGGCCGATGATGTCCACGCCCGAACCATCCTTGACCTTGCCGAGCATGTCCTGCCCGTCCCACTCGGTCTTGAAGGGGTGCATCACGCCCACGCCCTCGGTGGTCCAGATGTAGAAATATTCGGTCTTGCCCTCGGGGCCGCCGTAGCGTGCAATGCGCAGGGCGTCCTTGGCAGCCTTCTGCGCGTCTTCCACCGACATGGCGCCGCTCGCGGCCTTGGCCTGGTAACCGACCACGATGCTGTGTGCGGACTGGACGGCGGTGGTCAGCAGGTCCTTGCGGGACTCGGTGATCAGTCGCCGCTCCTGGAGGAGTGACAGGATGGCCATGATCAGCAGCGCCGTGAGCGCGGTGCCGATCATGAGCATGACTTTCATCTTGAAACTGAGTTTGCTCATGGGAGTCTCCTGTGGGGCGGGTGTCGTGTGTTCATGTTGTGGTTGTTAAGGCCCTCTGTACCAAATTGTGCGGCGAACCATGGGGCCTGCACAGTAGGTGAAAACGCGGCGGTAGCTCTACGTACGCGTTGCTTTGCGGAGCGACAAGACCTCGGCACGTGCGGGGCGGTGCCGCAGAAACTAAAATGCGCAGATGCTCCAGCAACGCACCCTCAAGACCCTGACCCGCGCCGTAGGCGTGGGTCTGCACAGCGGCCAACGGGTCGAGTTGACCCTGCGGCCCGCGCAGCCGGACACAGGCATCGTGTTCCGGCGGGTGGATCTGCCGCAGCCGGTGGACATTCCCATCCGTGCCGAGGCTGTGACGGATACGAGGCTGGCGTCCACCATCGCGGTGGGCAATGCCAAGGTGCACACGGTGGAGCACCTGATGTCGGCCTGTGCGGGGCTGGGCATCGACAACCTGTACGTGGACATCACGGCCGAAGAGGTCCCCATCCTCGATGGGTCTTCGGCCTCGTTTGTGTTCCTGTTGCAAAGCGCCGGGGTGGAGCTGCAGAACGCACCCAAGCGCTTCATCCGCGTCACCCGGCCCGTGGAGGTGCGCGAGGGCGAGGGCGCCAACGCCAAGTGGGCGCGCCTCACGCCGTACCACGGCTACAAGCTCAGCTTCGAAATCGACTTCGACCACCCGGCCGTGGACTCCACCGGCCAGCGTGTGGAGTTTGACCTGGGGCAAGGCAACTACAGCCGCGACATTGCCCGCGCCCGCACCTTCGGCTTCACCCGCGATGTGGAGATGATGCGCTCCAACGGCCTGGCGCTGGGCGGCGGGCTGGACAACGCCATCGTGATGGACGACTACAAGGTGCTCAACAGCGACGGCCTGCGCTATGACGACGAGTTCGTGAAGCACAAGATCCTGGATGCCATGGGTGACCTGTACCTCATCGGCAAGCCGCTGCTGGCCGCCTACAGTGCGTTCCGCTCGGGCCATGCCATGAACAACCTCTTGCTGCGCGAGCTGCTGGCCCAGCGTGATGCCTGGGAGGTGGTCACGTTCGAGGACGAGCGCCAGGCTCCCACCGGCTTTGCGCAGCCTGCGCGCGCCTGGTAGGGCCCGTTTGCCATGTTGATCTTTCGCTGGCTGGCCATGCTGCTGCTCCTGGCGGCGGCCGTGTCGTTCGCGTTTTACGCGGGCACAGGGCAGCCGCGCTACAAGCGCCTGGGGCTCGTCATCCTCAAGTGGACAGTGATTGCCGCCGTCTTTTTCTTTGCGGTGATCCTCATCGGCCGCCTCGCCTGATGCGCGGGCTCTGCACCGCCGTTTTTTCTCTGGCCTATACTCGCGCCTGCTCCGGGGTGTGCTGATGCGCTGAGATGCAAGAGTCCTGAAGGAATTCAGGCGAGCTTGCGAACCCGACGAACTTGATCCGGTTCATACCGGCGGAAGAAGAGCCGACCTCCTTGTCCCCGTGCCCGCACTCCCTGTGGACACGCCTTGCCTCAGGTGCTGCCATGCGCAGCCACCCGAGGGGCGCACAGGTCCATTCCGGAGCAGACCCACCGCCACCGGAACCAGGAGACCTGCCCATGAACGCCCCCGACCCCCACGCCACACTGGCTGCCCCTGAAAAGTTCGCCGAGCTGCTCGCACGCACCCGCGAACCCTTCCCCGCATCCCGCAAGGCCTATATCCCCGGCCATCTGCACACCGACCTGCGCGTGCCCGTTCGCGACATCGCGCTCACCAACGGCGAGCTGGTCAGCGTATACGACACCTCCGGTCCTTACACCGACCCTGAAGCCGTGATCGACGTGCGCAAGGGCCTGGCCAGCGTGCGCGGTAGCTGGATCGCCGGCCGTGGCGATGTGGAGCACTACGAAGGCCGCGCCCCCGTAGCGCTGGACGACGGCCAAAAGAGCGAAGATGCCACCCGCCTCGCCCAGCTGCGCGCCGAGGCCGCCGCCTTGCAGCGCAAGCCCCTGCGCGCCAAGGCGGGTGCCAATGTCACGCAGATGCACTACGCCAAGAAGGGCATCGTCACGCCCGAGATGGAATACGTCGCCATCCGCGAAAACGGCAAGCGTGAGTGGATGGAACAGTACATGGCCGACGCAGGCCGTGAAAAGCGCCTGATGGGCAACCCGATGGGCGCGAGCATCCCGCGCATCATCACCCCCGAATTTGTGCGCGACGAAGTGGCTCGGGGCCGCGCCATCATCCCCGCCAACATCAACCACCCCGAGGTGGAACCGATGGCGATTGGCCGCAACTTCCTGGTCAAGATCAACGCCAACATCGGTAACTCGGCTGTCACCTCCAGCATCGAAGAAGAAGTGGAAAAGCTCGTCTGGGCCATCCGCTGGGGGGCCGACAACGTGATGGACCTGTCCACTGGCAAGAACATCCACACCACACGCGACTGGATCGTGCGCAACAGCCCTGTGCCCATCGGCACGGTGCCGATCTACCAGGCGCTCGAAAAAGTGGGTGGCGTGGCCGAAGACCTGACCTGGGCGATCTTCCGCGACACGCTCATCGAGCAGGCCGAGCAGGGCGTGGATTACTTCACCATCCATGCGGGCGTGCGCCTCGCTTACATCCACCTCACGGCGCAGCGGCGCACGGGCATCGTCTCGCGCGGCGGCTCCATCATGGCCAAGTGGTGCATGGCGCACCACCGCGAGAGCTTTTTGTACGAGCACTTCGAAGACATCTGCGACATCATGAAGGCGTACGACGTGTCGTTCAGCCTGGGTGACGGCCTGCGGCCTGGCTGCGCGTCCGATGCCAACGACGAAGCGCAATTTGCCGAGCTGCACACGCTGGGCGAGCTGACCCAGGTGGCCTGGAAGCACGACGTGCAGACCATGATCGAAGGCCCGGGCCATGTGCCCATGCACATGATCCAGGCCAACATGACCGAGCAGCTCAAGACCTGCCACGAGGCGCCTTTCTACACCCTGGGCCCGCTGACCATCGACATCGCCCCCGGCTACGACCACATTGCCTCGGCCATTGGCGCGGCCATGATCGGCTGGATGGGCACGGCCATGTTGTGCTACGTGACGCCCAAGGAGCACCTGGGACTGCCCGACCGCGACGACGTGAAGCAGGGGATCATTGCCTACAAGATCGCCGCCCACGCGGCCGATGTGGCCAAGGGCCACCCCGGCGCTCGCTCGCGCGATGATGCGCTCAGCCAGGCGCGCTTTGACTTCCGCTGGCAGGACCAGTTCAACCTGGGCCTGGACCCTGAGACCGCCAAGGAATACCACGACGAGACCCTGCCCAAGGACTCGGCCAAGGTGGCGCATTTCTGCTCGATGTGTGGCCCCAAGTTCTGCTCGATGAAGATCACCCAGGAGGTGCGTGACTTCGCCGCCCAGAAGGGTGTGGCCGAGGCTGACGCCCTGGCCCAGGGCATGCAGACCAAGGCGGCGGAGTTCCAGAAGGGCGGGGGCGAGCTGTACATCCCGCTCAAGCCCGTGTGACAGCAGCGCAATAAGCGCAGCTACTGGCCCCGAGGATTCCCTGAAACAGGGCCCCGGGGCCGTGCTTACCCTGTGCGGTGGACCGTCTTGCCCGGCATATAGTCCCGCCCACCCCCGGCCCAGAAGGCGGGGGGTGTGTGTGGCACCAAATTTGCTATGCTGGACTGTCTGTTAAAAAATGTAAGGAAGAGCCATGAATGCTCTCGGCCGCTTCTCCATCCGCACGCGTCTCTACTTCGGAACCGTCTTTTCCCTGATCCTTCTGGTCGTCATTGGTGCCATGGGCTACGTGGCCCTGGACCGAACGCGCGGCACGCTGCAGGTGCTGTTTTCAGAACGCGTGCAGACGCTGACCGACATGTCCGAGCTGCGCACCACCCTGGGTGACCTGCGCCGGACCGAAAAAGACATCATCATCAACTTCAACAACTCGGTCGAGGTCTCTGCCCTGCGCGAGTCCTGGGCCAAAACCCTGACCTCCCTGCGCAAGCGCCTGGCCGATGTGCGGCAAGTGCAGTCGGGCGATGCCGAGTTTGTGGCCTCGATCGACAAATCGCTCGATGAGATCAAGCAGTACGAAACCGGCATCTCACCCATCTTCGAAAAGATCGAGGGCGCGCAGCTCGACGGCGCAGGGGGCGGCGCCTACGCCGACCGCCTGAAGGTCCACATGGAAGCCACCGACAAGCTGTTCTCCAGCCTGGCGGGTTCGGCACGTGCGCAGATGGACGAGGCCCGCGCGGGTGTCGAATCGCGCACCTCCACCATGGCCGCACTGATTGGTGTGGGCCTGGTGCTGGCGCTGGCGGTGCTGATTCCGCTCACGTTCTTCAGCGTGCGTTCCATCACCAAGTCCCTCGGACAGGCACAGGAGCTGGCCGAACGCATTGCCAGTGGCGATTTGTCGCGCGATGTGGCAGCCATGAACCAGGATGAAGTGGGCCAGCTGGTGGGCGCCATGGGCCGCATGCAGGACTCGTTGCGTGACCTGGTGCGCCAGGTGCAGGACGCGGCGGGCAACATCTCCACCGCCAGCTCCGAGATCGCCAGCGGCAACCATGACCTGAGCCACCGCACCGAGCAGACAGCGGCCAACCTGGAAGAGACCGCCTCGTCGATGGAGGTGCTGACCAGCACCGTGCAGCAAAGCGCCCAGGCCTCGCGCCAGGCCAGCGACTTTGCCTCGTCCGCCGCCGAGGTGGCTGCGCGCGGTGGCGCCGTGGTGTCGCAGGTGGTGACCACCATGGACCAGATCACCACCAGCTCGCGCAAGATTGCCGACATCACGGGCGTGATCGATTCGATTGCGTTCCAGACCAACATCCTGGCGCTCAACGCGGCGGTGGAAGCCGCCCGTGCCGGTGAGCAGGGCCGTGGCTTTGCGGTGGTGGCCAGCGAGGTGCGCAACCTGGCGCAGCGCAGCGCCGAAGCGGCCAAGGAGATCAAGGGCCTGATCGGTTCGTCGGTGGAGCGGGTCGAAGACGGCTCGCGCCTGGTAAGCCAGGCCGGCCAAACCATGACCGAGATCGTGAGCAGCGTGCGGCGCGTGTCCGACATCATTGCGGAGATCACCGCTTCGTCGGCCGAGCAAAGCGACAACATCGGCCAGATCAGCCAGTCGGTCACGCAGCTCGACCAGATGACCCAGCAGAACGCGGCACTGGTGGAGGAGTCCACCGCAGCGTCCGAGTCGCTGCGCGAGCAGGCGCACCACCTCAACAGCGCGGTCAGCCAGTTCAAGCTGCAGGATGGCGCGACGGCATCCCCGGCGTTTAGCACCTCGGCACCTGCAACGCCCGCCGCACCTGCGATGGCCCAGGTGGGGCGCCGGCCCGCGCTGCAGATCCGGTAGTTTGAAGTGTTTTTGGCTGGTAGCGCTAGTGCTTCATGCGCTAGCAGCTATCAAAAACGTAGCAAATCAGTCCCGCGTCACCCGCAGCACTTCTTCGCGGCTGGTGATGCCGGCGGCAATCAGGCGTTCGCCATCGTCCCGCATCAGCGCCATGCCACCCGCCAGCGCTGCGGTGCGGATGTCGGCCTCTGAGGCCTGGTTGTGGATCTGTGCCCGGATCGCGTCCGTGGTCACCAGCAACTCGAACACGCCCGTGCGGCCGGTGTAGCCCGTCTGGCCGCAGTGCTCACACCCGCTGCCGTGGCAGTGGCTGCAGAACTTGCGCACCAGGCGCTGGGCCAGCACGCCCAGTAGCGACGACGACAGCAGGAAGGGCTCCACACCCATGTCGGTCAGGCGCGTGACCGCGCTGGCCGCGTCGTTGGTGTGCAGGGTGGCCAGCACCAGGTGACCCGTGAGCGAGGCCTGGATGGCAATCTGCGCGGTCTCGAAGTCGCGGATTTCACCAATCATGATGATGTCCGGGTCCTGCCGCAGGATGGCGCGCAGCGCTTTGGCAAAGGTCAGCTCGATCTTGCTGTTGACCTGGGTCTGGCCCACGCCCGGCAGCTCGTATTCGATGGGGTCTTCCACCGTCATGATGTTGTTGCGCGTGGCGTCGAGCCGGCCCAGCGCCGCATACAGCGTGGTCGTCTTGCCCGAGCCCGTGGGGCCGGTGACCAGGATGATGCCGTGCGGCTGGCCGATCAGGCCCTCAAAGCGGCGCAGGGTGTCGCCCTGCATGCCCACGGCCTCCAGGCTGAGCTTGCTTTCACTCTTGTCCAGCAGGCGCAGCACAGCGCGCTCGCCGTGCGCGCTGGGCAGGGTGGAGACGCGCACGTCGATGGCGCGCGTGCCCAGGCGCAGGCTGATGCGGCCGTCCTGGGGCAGGCGTTTTTCGCTGATGTCCAGGTCGGCCATGATCTTCAGGCGCGAGATCAATGCGGCGTGCAGCGCGCGGTTGGGCTGCACCACTTCGCGCAGCGTGCCATCCACGCGAAAGCGCACGCTGCTGTGGCGCTCGTAGGGCTCGATGTGGATATCGCTCGCGCCGTCGCGCGCGGCCTGCGTGAGCAGGGCGTTGAGCATGCGGATGATGGGCGCGTCGCCGGCTGATTCCAGCAAGTCCTCGACGGCCGGCAGCTCCTGCATCATGCGCGAGAGGTCGGCGTCGCTCTCGACCTCGCTCACCACGGTGGCGGCGCTCGATTCGCTGTGCGAATAGGCCGCGCTGATGCGCTGGGCCAGGGCCGGGGCATCGAGCGCAAGCAGTTGCTGCACCGGGTGCTTGCGCAGCACTTCGGACAGCGCGCCCGCGTCGGGGCTGGGGCCGTGCCACAGCACCAGCTGGTGGCCGTCGTCCTCCAGCAGCAGCTGGGCGGTGCGGGCAAAGGCGTAGGGCAGGGGGTGGCGCATGGGTGGCGGCTCTTCTCTTCTTCAGCGTGGCGAAGTCTCTGCGGGCAGCGGGGCCAGCGGCTGCGCAGGCACCGTGGCTGCGCCGGGCTCTGCGCGCTGTGGCAGCGCGGGCAGGATGGGCGCGCCGGACACCGACTTCATCACCACGCTGGGCGCGGGCTGGGTGGTCTGCTGCAGCGCGCGGATGGCCTCGTAGCGGTCCATCATCAATGCGTCGCTGGTGGCGTTATCACGCACCACAATGGGGCGCAGGAACACCATCAGGTTGGTCTTGTTGCGGGTGCGGTTCTCGCTGCGGAACAGGTTGCCCAGCACCGGGATGTCCCCCATCACCGGCACCTTGTCCTGGCCTTGCGAGTAGCTGTCTTCCAGCAGGCCGCCAATCACGATGATGCTGCCATCGTCCACCACCACGTTCGACTCGATGGAGCGCTTGCTGGTGGTGGGGCCGTTGGCGTTGCTCAGCGTGGCGGTGTCGATCTTGGAGACCTCCTGGTAGATCGCCATCTTCACCGTGCCGTTCTCGCTGATCTGCGGACGCACCTTGAGCATCAGGCCCACGTCCTTGCGCTCCACCGTGGTGAACGGGTTCACCGTGCTGCTGCCGGTGCTGTTGGCGTACGAGCCGGTCACGAAGGGCACGTTGTTTCCGATGATGATGCGCGCCTCTTCGTTGTCCAGCGTCATCAGGTTGGGGGTGGAGAGCACGTTGGCATCGCCGCTGTTCTGCAGGAAGTTCGCCAGCGCGCCCAGGTAGTACTGGCCGTTGATGCGCGGTGCGAGCGCCAGGTTCAGGCCCTTGCCCAGCGAACTGGCCGCCGTCGCGATGGAGTTGGTGGAGCCCGAGGCCAGGGCGGCTGTCACGTTCAGAATGTTGGCACCGGCCGCGCCGGAGTTGGTGCCGATCACGCCCACGGTGCCATCGCCGTTTTTGCCCAGAATGCCCTGCCACTGGATGCCGAACTCGGCCACCTTGTTGGCAGAGACCTCGACGATCAGGCTCTCGACCAGCACCTGCGCGCGGCGGCCGTCGAGCTTGTCGATCACGTCGCGCAGCTGGCGGTACAGCGGCTCGGGCGCGGTGATGATGAGCGAGTTGGTGGTGGGGTCGGCCTGGATCTGACCGCCGGTGGAGGGCTGGTTGTTGTTGGTGCTGCTGGTGCCCATGGCGCTGGTGCTGGATCCCAGGCCGCCGCTGGTGCTGCTGCCGGACGAGCTGCCGTTGGTGGACAGCATGCCCCCGGTGCTCAGCCCGGTGCTGGGTGCGGGCGAGCTGGCACCGCCACCGCTGCTGGCCGCACCGCCATTGCCGCCACCCATGGCCGCCATGGCGGCGCGCAGGGTGGTGGCCAGCTTGGTGGCGTCGGCGTTCTTGAGGTAGACCACATGGATGTTGCCGCTGGCCGCGCTGCTGCCGGGCGCGGGGGCCTGGTCCAGCTGGGCCACCAGTGCGCGCACCTGGGCCACGCGGGCCGGGTTGGCGGCACGCAGGATCAGCGAGTTGCTGCGCGGCTCGGCGATGAGGGTGGTCTTGAACGCGGTGTCGGCCTGGCCGGGCGCGGCCGCGGCTGCGGCACCCCCGTTGGCGCTGCCGCCGTCGATCAGGCGCGACACCAGCGGTGCCAGGTCGCTGGCAATCGCGTTCTTGAGCGGAATCACCTCCACATCGCTGGCGTTGGACACATCCATGGCCGCCACGATGCGCGCCAGGCGCTGCAGGTTGTCGGCATAGTCGGTGATCACCAGCGAGTTGTTGCCGGGGTTCACGTTGATGGTGTTGTTGGGGCTGATGAGCGGGCGCAGCACCGGCACCAGATTGGCGGCGTTTTCGAAGTTGAGCTTGAAGATCTGCGTGACGATCTGCCCACCGCCGGGCGCGCTGCCCGCGTTGCCCTGCACCACGCTCACGCTGCCGCCCTGCAGCTTGGCGTCGGCCTCGGGCACCACCTTGTACAAGCCGGCCGCCTCCACCACCGTGAAGCCTTGCAGGCGCAGCGCGGCCAGGAACTGCTGGAACGCGGCGGCAGGCGTCACCGCGCGCTCGGTCACGAGGTTGAGCTGGCCTTTGACCCGTGGGTCCACCACCACGTTGCGGCCGGTGATGGTGGCCATGGTGCGGGCCACGGCCTCGATCTCGGCGTTGGCAAAGTTGAGCGTGACGGGTTCGCTGGGGCGTACGCTGCCGGTGCGGGTGTCCACCGCCGTCTGGGCGCCAATCTGGCCACAGGCGCAGGTAAATATTGCGCTGGCTGCTATGGTTTTGAGAGTGAAACGCAGACGTGGAGCAAACAGGAAAGTCATAGATTCAACCCACGGTGATGATGGAGCGCGCGCCATTGCGCCGTCCGATGATGTTCAGAAGATTGGACAGTGCGGCCTCCCGCTCGGGGGTGGCGCTGGCCTCGCCCGCAAAGCGCAGGCGGTTGCCCACCCACTGGCCGCTGCCGCTCAGTTGCAGGGCCCCGTCGAGGGTGCTGAGGGCAAGCGTGGGCACCTCGCCGCCCTGCAGCACCAGCCGGTAGCTGCCCATGGGGCGCAGGGTGGACAGGCGCGAGGACATGGCCCGCGCATCCATCTGGGCCTGGCCCGACAGCACCATGCGGCCAGCAGCCCATTGCGCCGTCAGCGCGCGTGTTTGCAGTGCCAGCTGCCCCTGCGGCTGCAGTGTGTTCCAGGGGGTGCCCAGGCCCGCCAGCAAGGCCGCCGGCCACTGGCTCTGGCCGTCGGCCACAGTGATTTGCGGGCCGGCCCAGCGCAGGTGCACCTGGGCCCGCAGGGGCTCGGGCGTGCAGCAGCCTGCGTGCAGTTGGGCGCTTAGCCCGCCCCAGGTGGGGCGCAGCTGCCAGTCCACCCGGCCGGGCAGGGCGGCGCTGTCTTTGCTGGCCTGGCCACCAGTCAACACCAGTTGGGCCGAGCCGGTCCATACCGTGCCCCTTGGCTGCAGCAACAGCACCTGTCCCTGGGTAGCGCGTGCCACGCCGCCGGCCAGCCAGTGCGCGGGCGCAAAGGCTGCCACGGCGGGTAGCACGCCGGCCAGCGCACCGGCCCATGCCCAGCCCCACGCCGTGCGGGGGGCGGAGCTGGGGGCTGGACGTGTCGGACGGAGGTTGCGGGCCACGGGGGGAATGTGTTGTTCAGGTCAGTCCGCGGGTCAGCGGGCCGGGGCGACGGGCAGGGCCAGCACCACGGTGCCATCCCAGCGGGGCATGGCCACGGGCGCGCTGCCCAGGGTGATGGGCGCATTGCCGGTGGGCGCCGCAGCAGCAGGGGCTGCGCTGCGGGTCAGCCGCGCTTCCAGCGGCGTGGCGCGGGCGTTGCTGCGGGCTTGGGCCAGCCATTGGGCCAGCGCGTCGGCCGAAGCCCCTTTGAGCGTGACCGTGGCGCGGTCGCCCGCCACGTTGAGCTGTGCCGTGTTGCCCATGCGCTGCGTGAGGGCGGTGCGCAGCGCACCCACGGCATCGCCTGGGCTGGTGGCGGGTGTGGCCTGCAGCTGCTGGGCCTCCGCCTGCAGGCTTTGCATGCGCTGCAGCTGGGCGTCGAGTGCGGCGTGCCGCGCGGGCGCAGCACGCAAGGTGCCGAGTGCTGGGGCGACGGCCACCCACCACAGCAGGGCCAGCGCCACCACCGCGGCGGCGGCCAGCACCAGGTTCTGCTCGCGGGGCGCCAGGGCTTTCCAGCGGTCCTGGAGGGCGGAGGATCGGGTCATGGGCTCACCTCGGTGCGCAGCAACAGGCTGCCATCGTCCACGCGGGCGCGGTATCCGGCGGCTTGCAGGCGGCCGGACACCACAGATTCTTCATCGGGCGCCAGGGTCACGCCACGCAGGCGCAGCTCGCCGGGCGTGTATTCGATGCTGCTGGGCAGGCGGCCATCGGGCAAGGCCGCTCCAGCCGCCGCCAGCAGGGGCTCCAGGTCGCGCGCCGAGACACTGCCGGCAGCCTGCCGCAGCTGGGCGAGTTCGCGCTCCATCTGCACCGGCGCATCGACCACCACCTGCACTTTGGGGAAGGTCTGGGTCAGGGTGTTGCGTACGCTGGCCTGCTTGGCAGTCAGCGCCTGCCGTTCTTGCCAGGCCCAGGCATTGAGCCCCACCAGGTGCGCCACCACCAGCACGCCCGCGCCCCAGCGGGCTGCACGCCACTGCGGGGCATACAGCGCCGCGCTCAGCGCGCTGCCCACTTTGCGCAGCGCGCGGGTGCTGCTGGTGCTGGACAGGTCGAACTGCGCCAGGTCCCAGTCGCCGCGGGCGGCATCGAGCGCGCGCTGGCTGGTGGTGTGCAGGGCAATGCGTTGGCCTTGCTGGCCCAGGGTGCGTTCGGCCAGCGCAGCCACGGCGGGCTCGGCGCGGACCGTGAGGGCTGGGTTGTCGCCGCTATCGGCGGCTGGCAAGCCGGCGCGTGCCAGGGTCAGGGCCATGGGGGTCAGCGGCAGCACCGCCACGCCTTGGTCGGCGCCATGGCCGGTGAGCACCACATAGGCCTCTTCGGGCGTGCCCAGGGCACACAGCTCGGGCTGGCCGCTAGCCGTGGGGCCCGGCGCAAATTCGGGCACCACGCGGGCCACGCGGCGGCCTGCGGCCTCCAGCGCCTGCAGGTGTTCGCGCAGCCAGGCGCGGTCGCACACGGCCACCCACACCGGTTCGCCAGCCTGCGCACGACTTTGTGCGCCGGGTTGCAGCGCAAAGTGCAGCTGGCTGGCATCGTCCAGCACGCGGTCTTCGAGCAGGCCTTCGAGCACGGATCGCAGCCGGGGCGTCTGCTGGCCGGCACCCAGCGGCACGCCGGCCGGAATGGTCACGCGCTGCCACGACAGCGCCCGTGCGGGCACCACGGCCACGACCTCGCCGCCGGGGCGGGTGGGCTCGGGCAGCAGGGCAGCGGGTGCGGTGGCGTGCTGGAGGGCGGAATGGCCGTCTGCCGTGAGCGTGTAGGCGTACTCGGAGGCGGGTCCCGGGCGGGCCGGCGGCAGGAAAAGGATCAGGGTGCTCATGGGCGGGTTTTGCGGGCCATTTTAGGGGGCGGGCGTGACGCAGCGGCGGTGTCGGTGGGTGCAGTGTGAGGGTTGTTACACCCTCAGCGCTGTGCCCCGGGCAGCAGTTGCGTGGTTTCCCGGTCGAAGGCGCCGCGTTCGCGCCACAGTGTGGTCACGTCGATGCCCTGTTTGCGCACCAAAGAGCGCTCGTCCACCATCGCATCGCCCAGGCGCAGGCGGCCCCGCACTTCGAAGTACGAAGAGGCCACGGCGTGGGCACTTTCGTTGATGTCGATGCTGGCGCCCACCAGGTCGCGCACGTCGCTGAGGGTGCGGAAGTGCCGCGCCTCGCGCGTCTGCACGATCTTCTGGGCCGTGGCGCTGTCCAGCCCGTCGATGGCGGCCATGAGCACGTTGATGTCGGCGGTGTTCAGGTTGACCGGGGTGCGCACAGGCAACAGCGTCACATGCGGGGCGAGCGCCGCCACTGTGGCCGGGGTCAGGCCCAGCCACCCCAGCTGGGTCACGCTGGGCGGCAGAAGGGGGGCGGAACCGCTGTCGGTGCCTGCACCCGCCTGCGCCCGGCGCAGGCCGTCGATCAGGGTGCTCAGTTGTTGTCCGGGCAGGCCCAGGCGCTCGAACAATCGGGTGAACTGCCGCAGTGCCACGGCCTGCACCTGCCCGCCCTCCGCGAGGTTGGTGATGTTCAGGCGGCCCTGCAGGTCGGTGATCTGGCCGGACAGGAAGGCCTCGGTGGTGTCGGTGCTGGCATCGTCCACCTGGGTCACGTTCTTGTCGGCCGCGAGGAAGGTGGACAGCCGGGCCTCCTGCAGAGGGATGGCCCAGGGCTCGGCCAAGTGGTCGGCCCCGCCGGAGCGCCCATCCTCGCGCAGGATGAGCCGCGACCAGTCGAGCGCACCGACCAAAATCCAGGTGGACTGCACGTGGCCGCGCTCGGCCGTCTCGACCTCCACCGCGCGCCACTGCTGCCACATCGCGGCCGCCGCAAAGGTGGCGACCAGCGTGACGGTGAGCATGGCGGCGAGCAGGGCGGCGCCGTGCTCCTTGCGTCTGTGCCACTGGCACCGCCAACGCGCGAGCCGGTGGGTGCTCATGTCCTGCCTCCGCCCAGCACCGGGTTGACCCAGTCTCGCGTGAGCTGGCCCGTCAGCGCCAGGCCCGGGGGCAGGGTGATCTGCAGGCGGATGCCGTCCGGGATGGCCGAGGTGCTGTCGCCCGTCGGGGTGCCCGTGCTCGACTGTGGGTTGGACCACGCGCCACCCCGGTAGTAAAAGATCTGCCAGTTGTCCAGCGGCAGCAGCGTCACCTCGTAGCGCCGCTCGGCGTCGCCCGGCGTACGCGCCCACTGGGCGGCCTGCTCCCAGGCCTGCCGCCAGTCGGCTCGGGTGCGCACTGGCGGCGACTGCCAGCGCAGCCACTGGCCCACGCCCTGGTTGTTGTTGCGGCGGGTCCAGGCCACCACCAGCGCACCCTCGTCGGGTACGGCGCTGCTGCGGCGGGTGAGGCGCAGCACCTGGCCGTCCCAGTCCAGCGGCGTGGTGTTGGCAACGGGCATCAGGGCGTCCAGGTCCGTACCCCACTGCCCCAGCGCAGCCTGCAGCACCAGCATCTCGTCTGCCCGCTGGCGCGTGGACTCCTGCGCCCGCACCATGCCATCGAGCCCGCGCCAGCTCAGGATGGCGATCAACGCCATGACGCTGATCGCGACCAGCAACTCGATGAGTGTGAAGCCGCGCGGGGCCGTGCCCCCACTGCTGAGGCGCCGGCGCGAGGCCTGAGCAACTGGCGCGGCCCAGGCCAGCGGACGCCGCGCAAGGGTCGCCCCGCCGCGCTGGCGGCGACCCCCTGCCCGCATTGCACAGCAATGCGAGAGCGGGGGGAAGGCCCGCAGGGCCTCAGGGGGGTGTTCCATCAATACCTTCCAATGATGGTGGAGAGGCGCAGGATGGAGTTGTCCCCGTCCAGCACCTGCGCATCGATGCGCCGAAAACTCGGGTTGGGCGTAGGCCGCACGATGGTCACCACCTGCAGCTGGCGCCCGGCCTGCTCGCAGGTCAGGTTGCTGTCACCCACACTGGGCATCTGGCGCGAGAGCCGGGCCTTGACCAGCTCGTTCTCCGCGCACAGCTGCGCGAGCACGATGTCGGACTGCCGCAGGGCGTTGCGCGTGAGCGCCGTCGTGGCCTGCAGCCCCGCCATGAGGGCAATGGCCACGATGGCCAGCGCCACCAGCACTTCCACCAGCGTGAAACCCCGGTGGCCGATGAGAGGGCGGCGCATCCTCACTGCACCGCATCCACGGAAAACGGGCGCACACCGTCGGTGGCAATGCGCAGGGTGCGGTCGGGGGAGGACTGGTGGGTGATCAGCACCTGCTGCGGGCCGATCAGGGGCTCGGGGCCCAGTAGCAGCACTGCCGGCCCGCGCACCACGGTGCCAGGGTCCAGCCACTGGTTGGGCAGAGCGGCCTGCGCGCTGCGCGGCAGCCCTTCAAAGCGGAAGCCCCCCGGCAGCGCGCGCCAGCGCACGGGGATGCCCCCTGCGCGGGACTGTGCACGCGCGGATTCGAGCAGCGCCGCCAGCCGTGCGGCTTCCCGCTCCAGCTGCGTCTGTCCGCCATCGCGCATCGCCAGCCCCACGCCCGCCGTGGCCAGCGCCATGATGCTGATGACCACCAGCAGCTCCAGGAGGGTGAATCCGCGCGAGCGGTTCATGAAGCTGCGCGATGGGCGGTCGCAACGGTGACGGCGCATCCACCAGGCGCACGGCCGCAGCGCCGGGCCGCCCCAAGCAAGGCCCGGCCCCATGCACCAGCGAAGCGCGGGGCGAGCCTGCTGCGGGGAGCAGGGAGTGACACGCCAGTGCACGACCGTGGGGACCACATCTCTTTACTGCCAGCTGCCAATATCGGCGTCCTTGCCTTCGCCGCCCGACTGGCCATCGGCGCCGAACGACATCACGTCGATCTCGCCCTTGATGCCGGGGTTGAGGTATTGGTAAGGGCGGCCCCAGGGGTCGTTGGGCAGCTTTTCCAGGTACAGCTTCCAGTTGCCGGGTACGGGGCCCGCAGTGGGCTTGATGACCAGCGACTGCAGGCCCTGCTCGGCCGTGGGGTAGCGCTGGTTGTCCAGGCGGTAGAGCTTGAGCGCCTGCATGATGTTGGTGATGTCGGTGCGGGCGGCCGTCACGCGGGCATCGTCGGCACGTTCGAGCACGTTGGGTACGATCAGCGCGGCCAGCACGCCGATGATCACCAGAACCACCATCAGCTCGATGAGGGTGAAACCACGGACCACGGACTTGGCAACGCGGCGGGGGGCGGAACGCACGAGGAGGGAGAAAGAAGTGTTCACTGCTGGCGGTCTCTCGGATGGTCGAATCGCGTGAATCATAATCCCCGCATGGTGACCAATACGTACAGCAAATGGGGCGTCCGCCTGGGGACTCTGGTGCTCTGGGCAGCAGCCGGCGCCAGTGTGGTCTATTGGGGGCTGCGCCTGTCGGCGCCTTCGTCCGCTTCCTCCGCCTCGGCAGTGGCGCCCGCCCCGGTGGCCATGGACGCGCAGGCGCTGGCGCGTTTGCTGGGTGCTGCGCCTGCAGCCCCTGGCGTGGCAGCGCCGGTGGCACCCACCGCGAGCCGGTTCACGCTGATCGGGGTGCTGTCGGGGCGCAGCAGCGGCGGCGGTGCGGCACTGATTGCCGTGGACGGCAAGCCCGCCAAGCCCTTCCGTGTGGGCGCTGCGGTGGACGAAGGCCTGGTGTTGCAGGCCCTGGGCCCCCGCCAGGCGCAACTGGGGACCAGCATGGGCGGACCCGCTACGGTGACGCTGGACATGCCGCTCAAGAACTAGGCCCCTGCTGGCCTACAGCTTCAGGCCAGTTCCCTGATTTCCCATTCCCCCCAGCCCGGTGCCGCCACCGGCCAGTCCTCTGAGCGGGGCAGGGCGCTCTCACCCCGCTCCTGCAACCAGGCCACGCAGCGGGCCACTCCGGCGTGGGTGATCCACACCACCTCCTTCACGCCCTGTTCGGTGCGCCACGCCTGGGCGGTCTGCAGGGCTGCTGCCACGCGGTGCAGCATGTGGGCCAGGCTTTCGCCCCCGCCGGGTGTGTGGGTGGCGAATCCGGCCACCCAGGTGTCGATGGCACTTTTGCCGATGGCGTCCCAGGGCTGCCCTTCCCAGCGGCCGAAGTCCATCTCGCGCAGCCGGGCGTCGGGAGTGAAGGTCAAATCCGGTCTGAGCGCTTGTAATTCATGCGCCAGCAGCTCACATCTTTGTAGCGTGGAATACGCCACGCACGCAGCGCGCCCCTCGGGGGGAAGGGCCGTTGCCAAGCGCTCTGCCGCAGCGCGGGTGGCCTGCGCGTCGGCAGGCACGTCCCACGCGCCATAGCAAGTACCCCGGGGAACCAGCGGGGCTGCATGGCGCACCAGCCACAGGCGGCTGCTGGTGGCGGCAGGGGGGGGCGTCATAGCCATCGCAGTGCGATGGCCACGCCCAGGTAGAACCCGATCTCGCTCACCTGCTGCGTGGCGCCTAGGCAGTCGCCGGTGAAGCCTTGCAGCCGTCGGGCGAACCAGCGCGCCATCCAGCCCGCGCAGAGCGCGCTGAGAGCGATGGGCGCTACCAAAAAAAGAGCTGTCTGGGCATATCCGACTAGCGCAAGGGGCGGAAAACACCATAAAAGTGCCGCAACCAGTGCCTGGCCGGAGATCTGGTCGGCCAGCGGCTTGCTTTTGGAGCGCGCCGTGTCACCCACATGCGGCAGGCTGCGCACGATGAGCAGGGGCCAAAAGCGCGACAACACGTGCGCGCCGACCAGGGCCGCCAGTGCCACCGGCAGGCTGTGCGCCCCCAGCAGCGCCAGCAGGCTGAGCTTGGCCAGTAACGCCAGCACTAGCGCCATGGCCCCGAAGGCGCCGATGCGCGAGTCCTTCATGATGTCCAGCGCGCGTTCGCGGTCGTAGCTGCCGCCCAGGCCGTCGGCCACGTCGGCCAGGCCGTCTTCATGAAAGCCGCCGGTCATCAGCACCGTGGCGATGGTGCAGAACACGGCGGCCACGGCCGGGGCAAGCGGGTTGGGCGCCAGCGCCCAGTGCAGCGCGGCATACACGGCCGTGGACAGAAGCGCCGCCAGCCAGCCGATGCCCGGAAAGTGCGCCGCGCTGGCCCGCAGCATGGCCGGGCTGTAGCCCACCCAGTTCGCCAGCCGCCCAGTGACGGGGATGCGGGTGAAGAACTGCACGGCCAGCAGGTAGTGGCGCAGGGCTTGCATGGTGTGCAGCTGGTGCTCGATGCTTCTGATTTGATAGCTGTCAAGGCATTTTCAACTAGCGCTTGCAGCCATTTTTGACATTATTTGGAGCGCAGGAACAGGCGGTAGGCCGGGTTCAGCGTTTCTTCCACATAGGGGTAGCCCAGCGTGGCCAGGAAGGCGTCGAAGGCCGCCTTGTCTTCGGGCGGCACCTGCATGCCCACCAGGATGCGGCCATAGTCCGCGCCCTGGTTGCGGTAGTGGAACAGGCTGATGTTCCAGGTCGGCTGCATCAGGCTCAAAAATTTGAGCAGCGCACCGGGCCGCTCGGGGAAGGTAAAGCGCATCAGGCGCTCGTCCTGCGCCAGCGCCGAGTGCCCGCCCACCAGGTGGCGCAGGTGTTCCTTGGCCAGCTCGTCGTGCGTCAGGTCCAGCGCCTCGAAACCGTGGCGGTTGAAGTTCTTGGCGATCTTTTCCGATTCGCCTTTGCCATTGGTGGTCAGGCCCACGAACACATGGGCGCGGGCGGCGTCGCTGATGCGGTAGTTGAACTCGGTCACGTTGCGCGGGCCGCCGGGCAGGCCGCCGACCACCTCGCAGAAGCGGCGGAAGCTGCCGCGCTCTTCCGGAATGGTGACAGCGAGCAGCGCCTCGCGCTCCTCGCCCACCTCGGCCCGCTCGGCCACGAAGCGCAGCCGGTCGAAGTTCATGTTGGCGCCGCACAGGATGGCAGCGTAGGTCTCGCCCTTGGTCTTGCGTTGGGCCACGTACTGCTTGATGGCAGCGACAGCCAGCGCCCCGGCGGGCTCGACGATGCTGCGCGTGTCCACAAAGATGTCCTTGATGGCGGCGCAGACGGCGTCGGTATCGACGGTGATGTAGTCATCCACCAGGCCCTGTGCCACGCGGAAGGTTTCCTCTCCCACCAGCTTCACGGCCGTGCCGTCGGAGAACAGGCCCACATCGGCCAGCGTCACGCGCTCATGGGCCTGCACCGACTGGATCATGGCGTCCGAGTCGTTCATCTGCACCCCGATCACCTTGATCTCGGGGCGCACGGCCTTGATGTAGTTGGCCACACCCGAGATGAGTCCGCCGCCGCCAATGGCCACGAACACGGCATCGAGCTGGTTGCTGCCCAGGCTTTGCAGCTGGCGCAGGATCTCCATGGCGATGGTGCCCTGGCCGGCAATCACGTCCGGGTCGTCGAACGGGTGCACGAAGGTCAGGCCCTGTTCCTTTTCCAGCTGGACGGAATGGCCGTAGGCGTCGGAATAGCTCTCTCCAAACAGCACGACCTCGCCACCGAGCGTCTTCACGGCATCAATCTTGAGCTGCGGCGTGGTGGTGGGCATCACGATCACGGCGCGCGTGCCCAGCCGGTGGGCGCTCATGGCCACGCCCTGGGCGTGGTTGCCGGCCGAGGCGCAGATCACGCCGCGCTGCAGCTGCTCGGGCGTGAGGTGCGCCATCTTGTTGTAAGCGCCCCGCAACTTGAAGCTGAACACGGGCTGCTGGTCTTCGCGCTTCAGGAGTACCTTATTGTGCAGGCGGCGGCTGAGGTTCTTGGCGGGCTCCAGCGCCGACTCCACCGCCACGTCGTACACGCGGGCAGTCAGGATTTTCTTGAGGTAGTCGGCGGGGGTGAGGTGCTGGGTCATGGCAGGTGCAGGAGGAGAGCCCCACCGGCGCAGGGCGGCGGGCGGGGGCCCACATCATAGGGCGTCGCCCTGGCGAGGGGCCGAGGCATCCGGGACGGCAACCTGCCGTGGGACGGTGCGAGCGGGCAAAAAAAAGCCCCGGGCCGTGAGGCCTGGGGCTAATCCATCCTTTGAGGAGATGGAGGAGACAATCGGTGCGAGGCAAGTGCCGGGTTCCGGGCTTCTTGCCGCCTGCCGGTTCCTTTCTGTTCGAAAGCGGCAGCGCATGGACGAAGTTTAGCGCGAGTCTTGTTGCGATGCAGCAAAATTCGCATCAAATTCTTTTCGTTTCGGTTTTCCGTGCGAAAAAAACCACGTGTCACACAGGAGAAACACAAATGGAATGCACAGTCAGTTGGACCGGCGGGGCGGGAACCCGTTCTGGCATGGGTTTTGTGGCCGAAACCGGCAGCGGCCATGTTTTGACCATGGATGGCGCCCCCGATGCCGCCAACCCCGCCAACGGCGGCCAGAACCTGGCGCCCCGGCCCATGGAGACCGTGCTGGCGGGCACGGGCGGGTGCACCGCCTATGACGTGGTGCTGATCCTCAAGCGCGGCCGCCATGACGTGCGCGGCTGCAGCGTCAAGTTGACGACGGAACGTGCGCAGACCGACCCGAAGGTGTTCACCAAGATCCACATGCACTTCACCGTCACGGGCAAGGGCATACCCCCAGCCGCCGTGGAGCGCGCGATTGCCATGAGCCACGACAAGTACTGCTCGGCCAGCATCATGCTGGGCAAGACAGCCGAAATCACCACCGGCTTCGAAGTGCTGGAGGTCTGAGGGGGCGCGTGTAGTGGTCTGGACTGCCAAGCTGAGCGGGTTGCGGCGCGTATGTTTTGGTGCGCCTGCTGCCTGCGTGAGCCAGCTTGGGGTTCAAAGATAGTGCGCCGTGGTGGTCATGACCTTGGCGGCGCCTTTCATGGCAAGGCGGACCGGGGCGGGCAATTCCAGCGCACCGGCGGCGCGGGCCTGGTCTGCGTGCCGCTCCTCGTCCTGCTTCATCCGGGCGACCACGGCCCTTGACGCCTGGTCTTGCTCGGGAAGCCTGTCGAGGTGGCTTTGCAGATGCGCGGCCACCTGGGTTTCCGTCTCCACCACAAAACCCAGGTTGGCCCGGTCGCTGACCTTGGCAGCCACCAGCCCGAGCGCAAAAGCCCCTGCGAACCACAGAGGGTTGAGCAGGCTGGGGCGTGCGCCCAGTGCGTCCAGGCGCTGTTGTGTCCATGCCAAATGGTCGGTCTCTTCGCGCGCCGCTGCCTGCAGGTGGTCCCGCAGGGCGGGGTCACGGGTGACGGCCGCCTGCGCACTGTAGAGTGCCTGGGCGCACACTTCCCCCACATGGTTCACACGCATCAGGGCTCCCGCCAGCTTTCTCTGCGCAGGATCCAGCGACGCCTCGGGCACGCCGTGTGCCGGTGTCTGTTCGGAAGCGCGGGGTTGGGCAAACAGTGTGCGCAGCGCGTTGTCTGCGGCAGTCAAAAAAGCGTCCATGGAAAGCTCTCGAATGGCAATGGCGTTGAAACACAAATTGCACTTGGATACAAAAAACCGCAAGGCAAGGCACAGGAGTTGCATGCAGCAATTGTGATTTTGCCCGTGCGCACTGAAATGTTGCAACACTGCAACGAATTTCCCCTTTCGGGGCGATTGTGGGTGAATTCCTTTGCGAAACCCGGCCGGGTCTGGTGCAATAAGAGCAACTTCCCCACCAGGAGGTTGGCCCGGGAAACCGGCGGGACTGTGCAGGTGCTTTCACCATAGACCCCCCGTACCGGAGCCCGATGTTTAACCTTGGAGTAACTCGCAATGAAAAAATCCCTGATTGCCCTGGCTGTGCTGGCTGCTTCCGGCGCTGCAATGGCTCAATCTTCCGTGACCCTGTTCGGCGTGGTTGACGCAACCTACGCTTACGGTTCCGGCAGCGTCTCTAACAAGTCGCAACTGACGAACTCCGGCTACAACAGCAGCCGTCTGGGTTTCCGCGGCGTTGAAGACCTGGGTGGCGGCATGTCCGCTTCGTTCTGGCTCGAAGCTGGTCTGAACAACGACAACGGCACCGGCGGCGTTACCAACACCAACAACCAAGCAGCTACCAGCACTGGCGGCGGCCTGACTTTCAACCGTCGCTCGACGGTTAGCCTGAACGGCGGCTTCGGTGAAGTGCGTCTGGGCCGTGACTACACCCCCCAATTCTGGAACCTGACCGTGTTCGATCCGTTCGGCACGAACGGCGTGGGCACCACCCAAACCCTGAACTCCAGCCTGGGCGGCCCTACCACCATC
Organism: Acidovorax delafieldii; assembly: GCF_007993815.1. GTDB lineage: Bacteria > Pseudomonadota > Gammaproteobacteria > Burkholderiales > Burkholderiaceae_C > Acidovorax > Acidovorax delafieldii. Next base: position 251,801 of record NZ_VJWE01000011.1, on the reverse strand, counting down.
CGCGCGTCGAACTCCATCGGCTACTTCCTGCCTGGCAACCTGGGTGGTTTCTACGGCCAAGCCCAGTACTACATGGGTGAGAACAACAGCAACGCTGCCAACAAGAAGGACGGCAACGGCCTGGCACTGCGCGCTGGTTACGCTAACGGCCCCATCAACGCCGCTATCGCTTTCTCCGAAACCAAGTTCCTGACGGGCAACATCAAGGCTGTGAACCTGGGCGGTCAATACGACCTGGGCGTGGCCAAGATCATGGCTCACTACAACCAAGACAAGATCAGCGGCGGCAACGACGGCAAGGGCTTCCTGATCGGTGGTCTGGTGCCCGTGGGCGCTGGCGAAGTTCGTCTGGCCTACTCCACCTACAAGATCGACACCGTTGGTGCTGATCCCCGTTCCAACAAGCTGGCTCTGGGCTATGTGCACAACCTGTCCAAGCGCACGGCTCTGTACGCAACGTACGCTCACCTGACCAACAAGAACGGCGCTGCACAAGCTCTGAACGGCGCTGTGACTGGTGTGAACAGCAACTCCAACGGTTACGACTTCGGTATCCGTCACAGCTTCTGATATCGTCAGCTGGCTTTGGCCAGTTGTTGATATACAAGCTCAAAAGCCGCCCTCGGGCGGCTTTTTTCATTTCTCGGGTTGCTTGTTTGTTTTGTCCCTGAGAGAGCCTTTGTCGGTGTGTTTGGGTTGATTCCAATTGACTCCCTGGTTGGTGTTCCAAGGAGGAACGCTCATGCGGAGCTTTGGCTGTGTTTTGCGGCCGATTGCCTCCATGCGCCCGGTGTTCCCGTAGCGACTAGGGGCTCAAGAACCGCGGTTAGGAGGCCCAACGTCGGTACATCGGCCCAAAATTTATTGAAAAGGTGCCGAGGCGATATCGCCCTCGTGAGCAACCGCATGAGTGCCAATGGGTACTCGCGAAAGCAAAGTTTTAGCTGGCACCAACCTTGCATGACGAAAGCGTTGCCAGCGCAGTTATAGGCCCTTCATGGCATCGGGGATTCAGGGATTTCCCGTTGGCTATAGAGCAACCTTTACTGCATAGTAAAACTTTTAATGAAGAGGGTTCCATGAAACTCAACCACAGTCTTTTGTCGGTGGCTGCTGCCGCCGCGCTGCTGTTTGCGCCATCATTGCAGGCCAAGCCCTTCAAATGGGCCAGTCAGGGGGAAATCGCGACCTGGGACATTCACTCCCAAAATAATGCGCTGCAAAACGGCCTTCATGCCAATGTGTATGAAAGCCTGGTGTACTACAACAGCAAGACGTTCGATGTGGAACCCGTGCTGGCGACGGCCTGGAAGGAGATCAGCCCCACGCAGGTGCGCTTCACGCTGCGTCAGGGCGTGAAGTTCCATGATGGTTCGCCGCTGACCACCGACGATGCGGTGTACTCCATCCAGCGGGCCATGGCCAAAACGTCCAACTTCACCCCCTACGTTCAGGGGATCAGCAAAGTGGTGAAGGTGGATGCGCAGAACTTTGACGTCATTCTGTCCTCGCCCAATCCGGTTCTGCTGCGTCAGATGACCGAGTTGCGCATCATGAGCAAGGCTTGGGCGGAAAAGAACAAGTCGGTAGAGCCCAAAGACATCAAGGGCACCGACGAAAACTTTGCCCACCGCAACGCCATGGGCACAGGCCCTTACACCCTGGAGTCGTGGCAGCCTGATGTGAAGATGGTGTTCAAGCGCAACCCCAACTGGTGGGGCAAGATGGACGGCAATGTGACCGAGATCGTCTACACACCCATCAAGTCTGCAGCCACACGCATTGCTGCACTGTTGTCGGGTGAAGTGGATCTGGTGCTCGACCCGTCACCCCAGGATCTGGGTCGCTTGCGCGCCAGCCCTGACTTGAAGGTGATTGATGGTGTGGAGAACCGCACAATTTTCCTCGGCATGGACCAGTTCCGGGAAGAGCTGCCGGGCTCGAACATCAAGGGCAAGAACCCGCTCAAGGATGTACGGGTGCGCAAGGCGCTCTACCAGGCGATTGATGCAGAAACCATCTCGCGCAACATCATGCGCGGTCTGGGCAAGCCCACGGGCACCATCGTTGCGCCGCAAGTGGCTGGCTACACAGAGGCTGTTGGCAAGCGTTTCCCATACAGCGTTGATGCATCCAAGAAGCTGCTGGCCGAGGCGGGTTACCCCGATGGCTTTGAAGTGGATTTCGCCTGCCCTAACAACCGCTACATCAACGACGAAGCCATCTGCCAGGCCGTGACGGCCATGTGGGCGCGCGTGGGGGTGAAAGCCAAGCTGCGCACGCTGCCGCTGGTCAACTACTTCCCGATGATCCAGCGCTACGAAGCCAGCATCTACATGCTGGGCTGGGGCGTGCCGACATTCGACGCGCTGTACAGCCTGCAATCGCTGGTGCGCACCGTGGGCCAAGGCGGTGACGGCAACTACAACGTGGGTCGCTACAGCAACCAGCGCATGGACTACTTGGTGGACCGCATCAAGGCCGAAACCGATGCACCGGTGCGCGCCCGCATGCTGACCGAGGCGCTGCAACTGTCCAACGACACTGTGTCCCACATTCCTCTGCATGACCAGGTGATCCCATGGGCCATGAAGAAGAACATCGAACTGGTGCACCGTGCCGATAACCGCGTGGACATGCGCACCGTCAAGGTGAACTGATTTATTCTTGACAGACTGAAAGCAAGGGCCGTGCGGCCCTTGCTTTCTTTGGTATATCTGACGATGTATTGACCCGCAGTGCCTCAGCCACCAAAAGTGGCGGCGGCACTTCCATCGAACACTCACTCGACTCTCTGATGCTTGCCTTTATTTTGCGCCGCCTGATACAGGCTGTGATTGTCATGGTCACGGTGGCCTTCATCTCCTTCATGCTGTTCCAGTACGTGGGAGACCCCGTGGTGTTCCTGCTGGGCCAGGACGCCACCCCCGAGCAGATCCGCGAGTTGCGCAGCGCCCTCGGCTTGGACAAATCCTTCTTTGTGCAGTTCTGGCACTTTCTGGTGAATGCAGCGCAGGGTGAGTTTGGACTGAGCCTGCGCCAAGGTGCCAAGGTGTCGCGCCTGATTGCCGAGCGCTTCCCGGCCACTCTCGAGTTGGCGCTGGTAGCGGCCCTTCTCGCCCTGGTCATTGGTGTGCCGATGGGCGTGTATGCCGCCCTCAAGCGCGGCACCTTCACCAGCCAGCTGTTCATGACACTGTCCCTGCTGGGAGTGTCCCTGCCCACCTTCCTGATCGGCATCTTGTTGATTTTGGTGTTTGCCGTACACCTGGGCTGGTTCCCCAGCTTTGGTCGGGGTGAGGTCGTGCAGCTGGGCTGGTGGAGCACCGGCTTGCTCAAGGCCAAGGGCTGGCACCACATCACCCTGCCTGCGATCACGCTGGCCATCTTCCAGCTCACGCTGATCATGCGGCTGGTGCGGGCCGAAATGTTGGAGGTGCTGCGCACCGACTACATCAAGTTCGCCCGGGCTCGTGGCCTGTCCAATCGGGCCATCCATTTTGGCCACGCCCTCAAGAACACTCTCGTGCCCGTGCTGACCATCACAGGTCTGCAACTGGGTGGCCTGATCGCCTTTGCCATCATTACCGAGACGGTGTTCCAGTGGCCAGGCATGGGCCTGCTGTTCATCCAGGCGGTGACCTTCGCTGACATTCCCGTGATGGCCGCTTACCTGTGCCTGATTGCGTTGATCTTTGTGGTGATCAACCTGGTGGTGGACCTGCTGTACTTCGCGGTCGATCCTCGACTGCGCGTTGGCAAGGCAGGAGGCCATTGATGCAAGGCCCCCGTTTGAAAGCTGGTGGCCGCGCCTTCGCTCACATCGCGCAGTACCACCCTGAGTTGACGGCACTGCGGCGTGACCTGCATGCCCATCCGGAGCTGGGTTTTGAAGAGATCTACACCAGCAAACGCGTCAAGGAAGCGCTGAAGCTCTGCGGTGTGGATGAGATCCACGAAGGCATCGGGCGCACGGGTGTGGTGGGCGTCATTCGTGGGCGCAGCAGCGCCAGCGGTAGCATGGTGGGCCTGCGCGCCGACATGGATGCCCTGCCGCTGACCGAGCACAACGACTTCGCCTGGAAGTCCTGCAAGCAGGGCCTCATGCACGGCTGCGGCCATGACGGTCACACCGCCATGCTGATTGGCGCTGCGCGCTACCTGGCCGAAACCCGCAACTTCGATGGCACCGCCGTGCTGGTGTTCCAGCCGGGCGAAGAAGGCTTTGCCGGTGCCCGCGTGATGATGGAAGACGGGTTGTTTGACCGCTTCCCCGTGCAGTCCATCTTTGCCATGCACAACTGGCCCGCAATGAAGCCCGGCACCGTGGGGATCAATGCCGGTCCGATGATGGCAGCCGCCGACCGTTTCACGGTCGAGATCACTGGGCGTGGCGGCCACGGCGCGCACGCCTACCAGACGGTGGACGTTGTGCTGGTCGCGGCCCACATCATCACCGCAGCGCAGAGCATCGTTTCGCGCAATGTGCGGCCCATCGACAGTGCGGTGGTCAGCCTGTGCGCGATGCAGGCAGGCGACCTGGGTGCCTTCAGCGTGCTGCCCGGCACGGCCACGCTGGTGGGCACCGTGCGCACCTTCGACCCGCTGGTGCAGGAGATGGTGGAAAAGCGCCTCAAGGAGTTGTGCAGCGCCATTGCGCTCGGCTTCGGTGCCACGGCCACGGTGCACTACGAACGCATCTACCCCGCCACCATCAACAGCGAAAGCGAAGCCATCTTCGCGGGCGATGTGGCCGAGTCGCTGCTGGGGGCCGACCACGTGGTGCGCGACCTGGAGCCCAGCATGGGCGCTGAAGACTTCTCTTTCATGCTGCAGAACAAGCCGGGGGCCTACCTGCGCATTGGCCAGGGCACAGGATCGAGCGGCAGCGCCTTGCACAACAGTCGGTATGACTTTAACGATGACATCCTGCCGCTGGGCGCTGCGCTGCATGCCAGCCTGATCGAGCAGGCCATGCCGCTGCCCGCGCTCTGATCAGGCGCGGGCGTCTGACTTCTCCACGCACACACCGCTCACCCACCGGAAGTCTTCGTACCCTTCCATCCCACCCTTTCACTACCAGGAGATTTCCATGAAATTCCAGAAAAAAGTCGCTGTGACCGCTCTCTTCGCTGCGCTGGCTGCGACGAGTTTGGTAGCTCAGGCACAGACCGTTCGCATCGCCAACCAGGGCGATGCCCTGTCGATGGACCCGCACTCACTCAACGAGTCGCTACAGCTGAGCGTGACCAGCAACGTTTACGAACCGCTGGTGGGCCGCAACAAGGACCTGAGCCTTGCGCCCGCATTGGCTACCAGCTGGAAGCAGATTGCCCCCACCGTGTGGCGCTTCGAACTGCGCAAGGGTGTGCAATTCCACGACGGCACGCCGTTCACGGCCGACGATGTGGTGTTTAGCTTCGCCCGCATGAAGGGCGATGGCTCTGACATGAAGGCCACCAACAGCGACATCAAGCAGGTGCGCAAGATCGACGACCACACGGTCGAGATCGACACCATGGCTCCCCAGCCCATCCTGCCAGACGTGATCACCACGTCCTACATCATGAGCAAGAAGTGGTGCGAGACCAATCAGGCCACAACCCCGGTAGACCGCCGCAAGGGCATCGAGAACGCGGCGTCGTTCCGCGCCAATGGCACCGGCCCCTTCCGCCTGCGTGAGCGCCAGCCCAACGTGCGCACGGTGTTCGTGCGCAATGGCGCTTACTGGGACAAGATCGAAGGCAACGCCACCGAAGTTGTGTTCACGCCCATCGGCAACGATGCCACGCGCGTGGCGGCCCTGCTGTCGGGCGAAGTGGACGTGATGGAGCCTGTGCCCGTGCAGGACATCGAGCGTATCAACGGCAGCGCCAATGCCCGCGCCATCACTGGCCCTGAGCTGCGCACCATCTTCCTGGGCATGGACCAGAAGCGCGACGAGCTGCTGTACTCCAACGTCAAGGGCAAGAACCCCTTCAAGGACAAGCGCGTGCGCCAGGCCTTCTACCAGGCCATCGACATCGAAGGCATCAAGAAGACCGTGATGCGCGGCGCCTCCAACCCCTCCGCGCTGATGGTGGGCCCCGGCATCAACGGCTTCCAGCCGGATGTCAAGCGCCTGCCCTATGACGTCGAAGCCGCCAAGAAGCTGATGGTTGAAGCCGGTTACCCCAACGGCTTTGAAGTCACCATGAACTGTCCCAACGATCGCTACGTGAACGACGGCCGCATCTGCCAGACGGTGGCTGCCAACCTGTCGCGCATCAACGTCAAGATCAACCTCGCGGCCGAGACCAAGGGCACGTACTTCCCCAAGGTGCTGCGCCGTGACACGAGCTTCTACATGCTGGGCTGGACCCCCACCACCTACGACTCGCACAACGCCCTGAATGCGCTGATGATCTGCCCCGACGACAAGACCGGAGCGGGCCAGTTCAACCTGGGTGCGTATTGCAACCCCAAGCTGGACGAACTGACCAAGAAGATCCTGGTCGAGACCGACAAGCCCAAGCGCGATGCCATGATCAAGGAAGCCTTCGATGTGCACACCGCCGACGTGGGGCACCTGCCGCTGCACCAGCAGGCGCTGGCCTGGGGGGTGAGCAAGAAGGTCAAGCTGGTGCAGATGGCCGACAACTACATGCCTTTCAAGTGGATCACCGTGAGCAAGTAATCCTGCTTGTTCCCGCCTGATCGATACGACGACTACAACAACGACAACGCCATCGGCTGATTCAAGCCCGCAACAACACCCGCAGCTACCCGTTGCGCGTGTTGTTGCCTGTTGATTGGTTTCCCACAATGAAAACTACCCTTGCCCGCTGGTTCGACAGCGACGTTGGCTACAGCTTCCGCACATCGCCGGTCGCCATGCTGGCCGCCGCCATTGCGCTGATTTGCCTGTTCTGTTCGGTGTTCGCCGGATGGGTGGCGCCCCACAACCCGTTCGACCTCACCACGTTGGAGCTGAGCGACGCGCGGCTGCCCCCTGCGTGGAGCGAAATGGGCTCCATGAAATACCCCCTGGGCACCGATGACCAGGGCCGTGACATCCTGTCCGCACTGATCTACGGTGCGCGCATCTCCCTCGTGGTCGGCATTGCCTCGGTGCTGCTCTCCGTGGTGGTGGGTGTGGCCTTCGGTCTGCTGGCCGGTTTCCGGGGCGGCTGGGTGGATGCTGTGCTCATGCGCCTGTGCGATGTGATGCTCTCCTTTCCTGCCATCCTGGTCGCGCTGCTGATTGCTGGCGTGGGCCGTGCGCTGTTTCCCAATGCGCACGAGTCGCTGGCGTTCGGGGTGCTGATCCTCTCCATCTCCCTCACCGGCTGGGTGCAATATGCCCGCACGGTGCGCGGCTCCACGCTGGTGGAGCGCAACAAGGAATACGTGCAGGCGGCCCGTGTGACGGGGGTCCCGCCGCTGCGCATCATGCGCAAGCATGTGCTGCCCAACGTGATGGGGCCCGTGCTGGTGCTGGCCACCATCCAGGTGGCCACGGCCATCATCACCGAAGCCACGCTGTCCTTCCTGGGTGTGGGCGCTCCGCCCACTTCGCCCTCGCTGGGCACGCTGATCCGCATCGGCAACGACTACCTGTTCTCGGGCGAATGGTGGATCACCGTGTTTCCTGGCGCCATGCTGGTGCTGATTGCGCTGTCGGTCAACCTGCTGGGTGACTGGCTGCGCGATGCCCTGAACCCGCGCCTGCGTTGAGCCACAACAAGAACAAGAAAAGCGATATCTCCATGAGCCTTCTCGAAGTCAAAAACCTCGTTGTCGAATTCCCGGGTCGCCGCGGTACCCTGCGCGCCCTGGACGACATTTCCTTCTCCATTGCGCCCGGCGAGATCCTGGGCGTGGTGGGGGAGTCCGGCGCCGGCAAGTCACTCACCGGCGCGGCCATCATCGGCCTGCTGGAGCCGCCGGGCCGTGTGGCCTCGGGCCAGATCCTGCTGGAGGGCCAGCGCATCGACAACCTCAGCAATGAGGAAATGCGCCACATCCGCGGCCGCCGCATTGGCGCGATCTTTCAGGACCCGCTGACCTCGCTGAACCCGCTGTACACGGTGGGCCGACAGCTCACCGAAACCATCCTGGCGCACCTGCCGGTCAACGCCGCTGAAGCGCGCCAGCGTGCCATTCAGTTGCTCAAGGACACCGGCATCCCGGCAGCTGAAGAGCGCATTGACCACTATCCGCACCAGTTTTCCGGTGGAATGCGCCAGCGTGTGGTGATCGCCTTGGCCCTGGCGGCCGAGCCCAAACTCATCGTGGCCGACGAGCCCACCACGGCGCTGGATGTGTCCATCCAGGCGCAGATCATCACGCTGCTCAAGAACATCTGCAAATCGCGCGGTGCAGCTGTGATGCTGATCACCCACGACATGGGCGTGATTGCCGAAACCTGTGATCGCGTGGCCGTGCTGTACGCCGGTCGCGTGGCCGAGATCGGCCCGGTGCACGATGTGATCAACCAGCCATCGCACCCCTACACCAGCGGTCTCATGGCCTCCATCCCCGACATGACGATGGACCGTGAACGTTTGAACCAGATCGATGGCGCCATGCCGCGCCTGAACGCCATTCCCCGTGGCTGCGCCTACAACCCCCGCTGCCCCAAGACCTTTGACCGCTGCATGACCGACCGCCCCGACCTGATGGATGCAGGCGCTACACGCGCTGCATGCTGGCTGCACGCTGGTGCCGCGACCCAAGCCGAGGTGACCGCATGAGTGCCACAGCAACGAAAAGCAAGGCCCTGGTCCAGGCGCACGACCTGGCCAAGACCTTTGACGTCTCCGCTCCCTGGCTCAACCGTGTGATCGAACGCAAGCCCCGCACCCTGTTGCATGCGGTGGATGGCGTGAGCTTCGAGATCGAGAAGGGCAAGACGCTGGCCCTGGTGGGCGAGTCCGGCTGCGGCAAGAGCACCGTGGCCCGCCTGCTGGTGGGGTTGTACGAGCCCACCCGCGGCGGCCTCACCTTCGACAACCAGGACGCGCACGCCGCCTTCAAGGGCAACGATGCCAAGGCCATGCGCCGCCGCATCCAGATGATCTTCCAGGACCCGTACGCCAGCCTGAATCCGCGCTGGCTGGTGGAGGACATCATCGGAGAGCCGCTGAAAGAACACGGCCTCATCACCGACAAGGAACAGCTCAAAACCCGCGTGGGCGAGTTGCTCAAGTCCGTGGGGCTGTCGCCGCTGGACATGGTCAAGTACCCGCACCAGTTCTCGGGCGGGCAGCGCCAGCGCATCTCGATTGCACGCGCCCTGGCCACCGAACCCGAGTTCCTGGTGTGCGACGAGCCCACCAGCGCGCTCGATGTGTCGGTGCAGGCACAGGTCCTCAACATCATGAAGGACCTGCAGCGCGAACGGCAGCTCACCTACCTGTTCATCAGCCACAACCTGGCCGTGGTGCGCCACGTGAGCGATCAGGTCGGCGTGATGTACCTGGGCCGGCTGGTCGAGCTGGCCGACAAACACACGCTGTTTGATACGCCGCGTCACCCCTACACGCGCATGTTGCTCGATGCCATCCCCAAGATGCACGACACCGGCAAGGCCCGCACCCCCGTGCAGGGCGAGGTGCCGAACCCGCTGAACCCGCCGCCCGGTTGTGCGTTCAACCCCCGCTGCCCGCATGTGAACGACCGCTGCCGCACCGAGCGCCCCCAGCTCCTGAGCATTGGCGGCATTCGCATTGCGTGCCATGCGGTGGAGGAAGGGCGGATCTGATGCCAGCCGCCACGCGGGTGTGCTGACGCGCGGCGGAGGGACTCATCCGGCATTGCTACTGGCACAGTAGCGATTGCTATCAATAAAATAGCTGCTAGCGCAATGAACACCTGCGCTTGCGGCTATTTTTGCTTGTAAACGCGCAGAAGATGCTCATCCTGGCTCCGCAGTCACTCCTTGGCCGGCTGCCGGCAGGGCCCGCCCCAGCAGGTAGTCAATGCAGGTGCGCACTGCCCGGGTCTGGTGGCGGTTGGGCATGTAGAGCATGAACATCTGGGTGCCAAAAATGCTCAGTCGCCAGTCGTCGAGTGTGGTCAGCACTTCGCCGCTGGTCACGGCGTCCTGCACCACGTAATCCGGTACCAGCCCTACGCCCAGCCCTGCCAGGATGCCCTGGCGCAGAAACGGAAAGTGCTCCGAAATGAGGGTGGGCTCCAGCATGGCTTCCTGGCGCTGGTCACCCCGGTATCCGCGCAGGCGCAGCTGCTTGCCTACCACCCCTGCGGTGATCACCGGCGCGGCCTGCAGAGCTTCGAAGTCCTGGGGCAGCCCATGCGTCTCGGCGTACTCGCGCGATGCGCAGGCGATGTAACGCACGCTGCCCAGGTCGCGCGCCACCAGCGTGGGCGGGGGCTCGGGCATCACGCGGATGGCGATGTCCACCTCATCGCGGATGAGGTCGTCCACCCGGTTTTCGAAGCGCACATCCAGCACGATGCCGGGGTACAGCCGCTTGAAGTCGATCAGCCAGTCCGACATCACCATCTGCCCATAGCCACTGGGCACGCTCAGGCCCACGCGGCCCTGCAGGCCTTGGCCCAGCGTGGCAATCGTCTCGCGCGCGGCCAGCATTTCGTTCTGAATGGCGCGGCCATGGGCGTACAGGCGCAGGCCCACCTCAGTGGGTTCCACCCGGCGCGTGGTACGGCGCACCAGCTGCACACCCACCGATTTTTCCAACTGGTGCAGGTGGTAGCTCACATTCGCACGCGTCATCTTCAGGTTGCGCGCGGCCTGACTCAGGTTGCCAGCATCAAGGATGTCGACCAGCACGGTGAGGGAGGTGAGTTCCATAGGCGAGATAGGTGGGGCGGCGCCTGAACGCTCGCTTGCCTCAGTTTGTCAAAGAAAGTTTGACAGTCTGTCAATGGGCTATGTAATTGTCAAGATTACTTCGCGCATCAACAATCCCCCGGTCATCAACAGGCACAGCCATTGACCAGGAGACTTCCCCGTATGCACGCCGCCGCTGCCGCATCTTCCGTTGTCACGACCGCGCTGCATGGCGATGTTCTGGTCGTCACCATCGACAACCCGCCCGTCAATGCCCTGGGCGCCGCCGTCCGCCAGGGCCTGTTGGCGGCCATGCAGCAGGCGCAGGCCGATGCCGCCGTGGTCGCCGTGTTGCTGGTGGGCGCCGGCAAGGCCTTTATTGCCGGGGCGGATATCCGCGAATTCGGCAAGCCACCGGTTGCTCCCATCCTGCCCGAGGTCTGCCGCGCCATCGAAAACCTGAACAAGCCCGTGGTCGCCGTGCTGCACGGTGCTGCTCTGGGCGGCGGGCTGGAGGTGGCTTTGTCGGCCCACTACCGGCTGGCCTTGCCCGCTGCCACAATGGGCCTGCCCGAGGTGAACCTGGGCCTGCTGCCCGGCTCGGGCGGCACGCAGCGTGCCCCGCGCCTGATGGGTGTGCAGGCGGCCACCACTCTCATGCTCAGTGGCCAGCCTCTCAAGGCACAGGCCGCGCTGCAGGCAGGCTTGGTCGACAAGCTGGTGGAAGGCACCGACCCGCTGGCCGCAGGCTTGGCCTACGTGCGCGAACTGCTGGCTGCCAACGCCCCCGTGCGCCGCACGCGTGACCTGGCCATTGCCGAGCCGCAGGCTGCGCTGGCTTGGCTGGAAGAGCAAAAGGCTGAGACGGCCAAGAAGTCGCGCGGCCTGTTCTCTCCCCTCAAGATCATCGAATGCGTGCAGGCAGCACTGCAACTGCCTTTTGACGAAGGCATGGCTCGCGAGCGTGCGCTGTTCATGGAATGTATTGACAGCCCGCAACGCGCCGGGCTCATCCACGCCTTTTTTGCCGAGCGTGAAGTGGTCAAGGTGCCCGAGGCCCAGGCCGCACAGCCGCGGCCCGTGGCCAGCATTGCCGTCATCGGGGGGGGCACCATGGGCGCGGGCATTGCCGTGGCGGCGCTGGATGCGGGCTTGCCGGTGACCATGATCGAGCGCGATGCCGAGTCCATTGCCCGGGGCCGTGCCAATGTCGAAAAGGTCTACAACGCCCTGGTGGCCAAGGGCCGCATGACCGATGCCGCCCAGGCCGCCGTGATGGCGCGCTACACCGGCAGCACCAGCTATGCCGACATCGCCCAGGTGGACCTGGTGATCGAGGCCGCGTTTGAAGACATCGAAGTCAAGAAGACCGTGTTCCGCGAGCTGGACCGCGTGTGCAAGCCCGGTGCCGTGCTGGCCACCAACACCTCCTACCTCGACATCGACGCCATTGCCGCTGCCACCGGCCGCCCGCACGATGTGATCGGCCTGCACTTCTTCAGCCCCGCCAACATCATGAAGCTGCTGGAGATCGTGGTGCCCGCGAAGGTGGCGCCCGATGTGGTCGCCACGGCGTTCGAGCTGGCTCGCAAGCTGAAAAAGGTGCCCGTGCGCGCCGGTGTGTGCGACGGCTTTATCGGCAACCGCATCCTGGCCGTGTACAAGCAGGCCGCTGACTACCTGCTGGAAGACGGCGCAAGCCCCTACGAGATCGACGCTGCCGTGCGCGGCTTTGGTTTTGCCATGGGCCCGTTCCAGGTGACCGACCTGGCCGGTGGCGACATTGGCTGGGCCACGCGCAAGCGCCGCGCTGCCACGCGCGACCCCAAGGCCCGGTACGTGGAGATTGCCGACCGCATCTGCGAACGCGGCTGGTTTGGTCAGAAGACCGGGCGCGGGTTCTACCTGTACCCCGACGGTGCCCGCACCGGCCAGCCCGACCCTGAGGTGCTCGCCATTGTCGATGCCGAGCGCGCCAAGAAAGGCGTCACGCCCCGCCGCTTCAGCGCCGACGAGATCATGCGCCGCTACATGGCCGCCATGGTCAACGAAGGCGCCAAAGTGGTGGCCGAAGGCATTGCCCTGCGCCCGCTGGATGTGGACGTGACCTTTGTCGCGGGCTACGGCTTTCCGCGCCACCGGGGCGGCCCGATGAAGTGGGCCGACATGACGGGGCTGGACAAGGTGCTGGCCGATATCCGCGAGTTCGCCCAGGAAGACCCGCTGTTCTGGCAGCCCGCGCCGCTGCTGGAAAAGCTGGTAGCCGAGGGGCGCAATTTCGACAGCCTGAACAAGGCTGCATAGCGCAGAGTCTGCCTGACCTGCATTGCACGCGAAGCGTTTTCAGTCAGTCCCACCGTATTCGAGTCATATTGGCCTCTAGCGCTTTATGCATAAGCGCAAAAAGCTATCAAATCAGGAGCAAATCATGCGTGAAGCCGTCATCGTTTCCACCGCCCGCACCCCATTGACCAAGTCGCACCGGGGCGAATTCAATGCCACACCCGGCCCGCAGCTGGCGGCCTTTTCCGTCAAGGCAGCGGTCGAGCGCTCGGGCATTGACCCCGAGCTGATCGAAGACCTGGTGATGGGCTGCGGCTACCCCGAGGGCATCACCGGCAAGAACATTGGCCGCCAGACCGCGCTGCGCGCGGGCCTGCCCCTTTCGGTGGCGGGCATGGTGGCCAGCCGCTTTTGCGCGTCGGGCCTGCAGTCGGTAGCAATTGCGGCGGGCCGCATCGTGGCCGAAGGCGTGCCCGCCATGGTGGCTGGCGGGGTGGAGAGCATCTCTGCCATCCGCGCAGGTAACCCGGCAGACATCGACCCCTGGCTGCAAGAGCACAAGCCCGACCTTTACATGGCCATGATCGACACCGCCGACATCGTGGCCCACCGCTACGGCATCAGCCGCGAAGACCAGGACCTGTTTTCGCTGCAAAGCCAGCAACGCACCGCCGCCGCACAGCAGGCCGGCGTGTTTGCCGACGAGATCGTGCCCTGCACCACGCGCATGATGGAAAAGAACAAGGAGACCGGCGAGGTCACCTATCGTGAAGTGACGGCCACGCACGACAACTGCAACCGTGCCAGCACCACGCTCGAAGGCCTTGCCAAGCTGGAGCCGGTGAAAGGTCCGGGCCAGTTCATCACCGCAGGCAATGCCTCGCAACTGTCCGACGGCTCCAGCGCGTGCGTGCTCATGGAAGCGAAAGAAGCCGAGCGCCGTGGCCTGCAGCCGCTGGGTGCCTTCCGTGGCTTTGCGGTGGCGGGCTGCGAGCCCGACGAAATGGGCATTGGCCCCGTGTTTGCCGTGCCCAAGCTGCTGGCACGCCACGGCCTCACGGTGCAGGACATTGACCTGTGGGAGATGAACGAGGCCTTTGCTTCGCAGGCCCTGTACTGCCAGCGCCGCCTGGGCATTCCGTCCGAGCGGCTGAACGTGAACGGCGGGGCCATCGCCATTGGCCACCCCTTCGGCATGACCGGCGCACGCCTGGTGGGCCACCTGCTGCTCGAAGGCCGCCGTCGCAAGGCGAAATACGGCGTGGTGACGATGTGCATAGCCGGTGGCATGGGCGCTGCAGGCCTGTTTGAAATCTTCTGACCCCGCGCCACACCACCGAACTCTGCAACTGCAAGCGACCCGATATGGACCTGAATTTCACCCCCGAAGAAGAAGCCTTCCGCGCCGAGGTGCAGGCTTTCTTGAAAGCCAAGCTGCCCGAACGCATTGCCACCAAGGTCAAGGCCGGGCAGCGCCTGTCCAAGGCGGACCAGGACGAGTGGCACGCCATCCTGAACGAGCGCGGCTGGCTGGCCAACCACTGGCCCCAGGAATACGGCGGCCCCGGCTGGGGTGCGGTCGAGAAGTTCATTTTCGACACCGAATGCGCCCTGGCCGGTGGCCCGCGCATCGTGCCCTTTGGCGTGAACATGCTGGGCCCGGTGCTCATCAAGTTTGGCAACGAGGCGCAGAAAAAATACTGGCTGCCGCGCATCCTGAGTGGCGAGGACTGGTGGTGCCAGGGCTACTCCGAACCCGGCGCGGGTTCGGACCTGGCATCGGTCAAGACCACGGCGGTGCGCCAGGGTGACCACTACATCGTCAACGGCCAGAAGACCTGGACCACCCAGGGCCAGCACGCCAACATGATCTTCTGCCTGGTACGCACCGACCGCGAAGCCAAGGCGCAGTCGGGCATCAGCTTCTTGCTGGTGGATATGCAATCGCCCGGCGTGGAGCTGCGCCCCATCCGCACGCTCGATGGCGACAAGGAGGTCAACGAAGTGTTCTTCACCGACGTGAAGGTGCCGGTAGAAAACCTGGTGGGCGAGGAGAACAAGGGCTGGACCTACGCCAAGTACCTGCTGACCTATGAGCGCACGGGCATTGCAGGCGTGGGCTTTTGCATTGCCGCACTGGCCAAGCTCAAGGTGGTGGCCGCCAAGGTGATGAAGAACGGCCATCCGCTGGACCAGGACCCGCTGTTTGCCGCCCGCATGGCCCAGGTCGAGATTGATCTGGAGAACATGAAGACCACCAACCTGCGCGTGATTGCCGCCGTGGCCGGTGGCGGCGTGCCCGGGGCTGAAAGCTCCATGCTCAAGATTCGCGGCACCGAGATCCGGCAGGAGATCCTCTCGCTCATCCGCCGTGCGGTGGGCCCGTACGCGCTGCCTTTCATCGAAGAGGCGCAGTACGAAGGCTATGCCGACGACCCCGTGGGGCCTAAAGAGGCGGCCACGGCAGCCGCCAACTACTTTAACTACCGCAAGCTGTCGATCTTTGGCGGCTCCAATGAAATCCAGAAGAACATCATTTCAAAAATGATTTTGGGCCTGTGAGGTTGCCGCGATGAACTTTGAACATACCGAAGACCGCCGCATGCTGGCGGACACCCTGAATCGTTTTGTGGCCGAGCAGTACGGGATCGAGACGCGCAACCACATCGCCTACGGCGACAACGGCATGGACGCGGCGCTGTGGAGCCGCTTTGCCGAGCTGGGCGCGATTGGCGCACTCTTCCCCGAAGCCGATGGCGGCTTCGGCGGCGCAGGCTTTGATGTGGCCGTGGTGTTTGAAGCCCTGGGCAGCGGCCTGGTGGTGGAGCCCTTCGTCGGCGCGCTGGTGGTGGGCCGGGCGCTGGGCCTGGCGGGCAGCGCAGCGCAAAAGGAGCACCTCGCCAGCATCATCGACGGGAGTACGGTCGCCACCCCGGCGCATGAAGAGCCCGGTGCGCACTATGCGCTCAACCGCGTCACCACCCGCGCCGTGCGCAGTAGCGACGGCTGGTTGCTCACCGGCCACAAAGCCGTGGTGCTGCATGGCGACCAGGCTCAACTGCTGTTGGTCAGTGCCCGCACCTCGGGCGCCGTGGACGATGAAGAGGGTATCTCGCTGTTCCTGGTGCCCGCCGATGCCGCGGGCCTGAGCCGCCGTGGCATGGGGCGCATTGATGGTGGCCGTGTGGCAGAAGTCAGCTTACAGAATGTGCAGGTCGGCGCAGGGGCTTTGCTGGGCGCTGAAGGGCGGAGCTACGCGACGTTGGAGCACGCGGTGGGCTGGGGCATTCTGGCCGTGTGTGCCGAGGCGCTAGGCGCGATGGAAGTCGCCAAGAAAAATACGCTGGAATACCTGCAGACCCGCAAGCAGTTTGGCGTACCCATTGGCAGCTTTCAGGCCCTGCAGCACCGCATGGCCGACCTGCTGCTGGAAGTGGAGCAGGCACGCTCGGCCGTCATCAACGCCGCCGCCGCCATGGACAGCACCGACCGCACCGAGCGCGAGCGTGCGCTGTCCGCCGCCAAGGTCACGATGGGCCGCATTGGCGCGCTAGTGGCGGAGGAAAGTATTCAGCTGCACGGCGGCATTGGCATGACGTGGGAGCTGCCCCTGTCCCACTACGCCAAGCGCCTCGTCATGGTGGACCACCAGTTTGGCGATGAAGACCACCACCTGGCGCGCTTTATCGCGCTTGGCCGGAGCTGAAGCCATGGAGCAGCCACAGCCTCTGCTGCAACGCCGCGAGGGCGCGGTGCTCGTGCTCTCCAACAACAACCCCGCTGCGCGCAATGCGCTGTCGCCCGCGTTTTACGCGGCGCTGACCGAGGCCTTGGCGCAGGCCGAGGCTGACCCCACCGTGGGTGCCATCGTGCTCACGGGCGAAGGCGGGCACTTTTGTGCGGGCGGTGACTTGCGCCAATTGGCCAAGCGACGTGAGCTGCCCATTGAAGAGCGCCGCGCCAAGCTCGAAGGCCTGCACGACCTGATCCGCACCGTGCGCGATTGCCGCAAGCCGGTGATTGCAGCGGTGGAGGGCGCAGCGGCCGGTGCGGGCCTGTCGCTGGCGCTTGCCTGTGACATGCTGGTGGCTGCGCGCAATGCCGTGTTCTCGGTGGCCTATGTGAAAGTGGGCCTCACGCCCGACGGCGGCGCCACGGCTTTCCTGGCCGAGTTCGTGTCGCGCCAGGTTCTGACCGAGCTGTGCCTCACCGGCGAACGCATCTCTGGCGAGCGACTGCATGCGCTGGGCCCGGTCAACCGACTGGCCGAACCGGGTGAGGCGCTGACGCAGGCATTGGCATTGGCCGCGCAGGTAGCCACCGGGCCGGACCTGGCCATGGGCCGCATCAAGGCGCTGTGCCGCAGTGCCTACGTCCAGCCACTGGACGACCAGCTGGAGTTGGAAGCACAGCTCATGGTGCAGTCGCAAGCCACCGAAGAATCCCGCGAAGGCATCGGTGCGTTTCTGGAAAAACGCCCGGCCGATTTCGCCCGCCTGCGCCAGGTCAATACCGCTGGCGCGGGTACACAAGACACTACGCAATGACCTCCACCACCCCCACACCCCCATTGCCCGAGGGCATGGACTTCCCGCTCGAAGGCGTGCGCGTGCTCGACCTCTCGCGTGTGTTTGCGGGCCCGCTGTGCGGCCAGGTACTGGCCGACTTTGGTGCCGACGTCATCAAGGTGGAACACCCCGGCCGGGGTGACGACACCCGCGACTGGGGCATGCGCATCGGCAAGACCGAGACCACCTATTACAACAGCATGAACCGCAACAAGCGGTCCATCACGGTGGATTTGCAGACGCCCGAAGGCGTGAGGATCATCCGCGACCTGCTGCCGCAGTGCGACGTGGTGGTCCAGAACTTCAAGACCGGCGGCGCCGAGAAGCTGGGCCTGGGCTACGAGCAGCTCAAGGCCATCAAGTCCGACCTCATCTACTGCTCGGTGGCGGGCTACGACAGCTCCGGCCCCGAGGCCAAGCGCCCCGGTTACGACCTGGTGATCCAGGGCGAGGCGGGTCTGATGGCCATCAACGGTGAGGCCAACCAGCCCCCGCTGAAGTTTGGCGTGGCCGCGGTGGACATGATGACCGGCATGTATGCGGCGCAGGCCGTGCTGGCCGCGCTGTTCCGGCGGGAGCGCACGGGCAAGGGCCGCCACATCGAGATGGCGCTGTACGACTGCGGTCTGATGATCACCGGCTACTACGGCCTGGACGCCATGCTGCTGGGCCATGACCCGCAGCGCTACGGCAACGCCCACCCGTCCATCGTGCCCTATGGCATGTTCGAGGCACAGGATGGTCCGCTCATCATCGCCGTGGGCAACAACAGCCAGTTCGACAAATTCTGCCGTCAGGTGGTGATGCGCCCGGATATCGTGGAAGACCCCCGTTTTGCCACCAATGTCGAGCGTGCCCGCAATCGACTGACCTTGCTGCCCGAGATGAAGGCGTTGATTGCCAGCTTCCCGCGTGATGTGCTGCTCGAACGCCTGACCGCTGCAGGCATCCCTTGCGGCCGCGTGGCCGGCCTGCATGAGGCACTGACCAGCGAGCGCACGCGCCGCGGCGGCCTGTTGCAGGAAATGCCCCACCCCGTGGCGGGCACCACGCATGTGTTTGCGCCACCTTACCGGCTGGATGGCCAGCGCCTGCCCATCCGCAACGCACCGCCCACCCTGGGCGACGCCACGCGCGATGTGCTGCAGCAGCTGCTGCAACTGCCAGAGGCCGAGCTTCAGGCCCTGCGCGACAAGGGGGTGCTCACACTTCCCCCGCTTTAATAGCTATAAAAAAGATAGCGAAATGCGCTTGCAGAACAAGCGCTATCGACCTTTTCCTATTGCCATCCGGAGACAAACATGAACTTCTTCCGTATTCCCCGCCGCAGGGTGCTGCAGGGCCTGGCCGCCCTCATCAGCACCGGCCTGCTGGGCTCGGCCCTGGCCCAGGCGGGCAAGGACGCCTGGCCTGCCAAGCCTATCAAGCTGATCGTGCCGTACCAGGCCGGTGGCGCCACCGACATCACCGCCCGCGCGCTGGGCGAGAAGCTCTCGGCCCGTCTGGGCCAGCCTGTGCTGGTGGACAACCGCGGCGGAGCCGGCGGGGTGACCGGCACCGACCAGGCGCTCAAGTCGCCAGCCGACGGCTACACCCTGCTGGTGTCCCTGGGCACCACCATGCTCATCAACCAGTTCCTGTACGACCGCCTGCCATACCAGCCGCAAAAGGACCAGGCCCTCATCACGCAGATCGCGCTGGCGCCGGTGGTGCTGTTGGTCAACCCGCAGCTGCCGGTCAACAACGCAGCGGAGCTGATGGCCTACATCGACCGCAACAAGGGCAAGATCGCCTATGGCTCGTGGGGCATGGGTTCGTACGCCCACCTGGCGGGTGCATGGCTGTCCGACAAGCACAAGGCCGACATGAACCATGTGGCCTACAAGGGCGAGGCCCCCATGCTGCAGGACCTCGTGGGCGGGCAGTTCCAGATGGCGTTTGCCAGCCTGCAGTCGGCCCGGCCGTACATCGAATCGGGCCGCCTCAAGCCACTGGCCGTGACCGGCGCGCAGCGCATGGACGCGTTGCCCAAAGTAGCCACGATGGCTGAGCAGGGTATCAAGGACGAGGTCTTCCAGGTGACGGGCTGGGTGGGCATGAGCGCACCCGCCAAGACGCCGCCCGAAGTCGTAGCCCGGCTTGGCGTTGAGCTGCAGGCCGTGATCGCGATGCCCGAAGTGCGCGACCGCATCCAGCAGATGGGTTTCATCCCCGTGGGTAGCAGTCCCGAGCAGTTCAGCGCCCAGTTCAAGAAGGACGCACCGGTGTGGGAGCGCGTGGTGAAGGTGTCTGGCGCAAAGCTCGATTAACACCCCCCTGAGCCGCTGCGCGGCTTCCCCCCGCTCTCGCATGGCTGCGCCATGCGGGCAGGGGGACGCAGCCAGCGCGGCGGGGCGGCCCTTGCGCGGCTGCTCTCGCTTCGGCCTCGCCAGTTTCGGATGGCGTGGGCCTACGCAGCGCTAAGGACCACTGAAAGACAAGACGTTTTCGCCATGAACAAACCATCTCTTTTCCCTGCTGCTTTCTCCCGTCGCACCGTGCTGTCAGCCGCTGCTGCAGTGTCGGTCATGGGCCTGTTGGGCACGGTCCCAGCACACGCTCAGGCCTGGCCCAACAAGATGATCAAGCTCGTGGTGCCCTTCCCGGCAGGGGGGCCCACCGATACGGCCTCGCGCATCGTCGGCCAGAAGCTGGCTGAGCGGCTGAAGCAGCCCGTGGTGGTGGAGAACCGCGCGGGCGCTTCGGGCTCGATTGCCGCGCAGCAGATCGCCAAGACCCCTGGCGACGGCTACACGCTCATGATGCTGGCCACGCCCACGCTGTTGGCTCCGCACCTGTACAAAAAGGCGGGCTACGACACCACCAAGGATTTCGTGTCCGTGGCTACCGTGTACGACCTGCCCATCGTGGTGGTGGTCAACCCGGCGCAGATGCCTACCGTGACCGATCTGCAAAAGCTCATCACCCACGCCAAGGCGCGGCCAGGTCAGCTCAACTACACCTCCTCGGGCGTGGGCAGCTTTGGCCACCTGAGCATGGAGCTGCTCAAGCAGCTGGGTCAATTCGAGATGGAGCATGTGCCCTACAAGGGCGGTGTGCCCGCCATCACCGACACGCTGGGCGGCCAGGTGCCCATGATGTATGCCGACCTCGTGGCAGCGCTGCCCCATATCCAGACGGGCAAGCTGCGCGCCATTGCGGTGGGCTCGCCGCAGCGCGTGGGTGTGATCCCCAACGTGCCCACCATTGCCGAGCAGGGCTTCAAGGGCTTTGATGCCGTGTCGTGGGGCGGCCTGATGGCCCCGCTCGGTACGCCCAAGGATGTGGTTGATCGCATCAGCACCGAAGTCAAAGCCATCCTGGCCGACAAGGAGGTGCAGGACAAGCTGCTCAACGCCGGTGCCATCGCCCACTACCAGGGCCCGGCCCAGATGGCCCAGCGCGTGCGTGGCGATTACGCCAAGTGGGGCCAGGTGATCCGCGACAAGGGCATCGTCTTCGAGTAAGTTGGGCCATGACCAACGCAACTGCCTCTGCCCCTTTTCCCCCGTTCCGCAGGGTCTCCGATCTGCTGCGTGACAACGCGCGGCAGCGCCCGCAGGCCAAGGCCTTGGCCGATGACGACTCCGCGTTGAACTGGGCCGCGCTCGATGCCCTGGTAGACCGCGTCGCCGCATCGCTGCAGCAGGCGGGCCTGCAGTCGGGCGATGTGGTGGCCGTATGCGCCGCGTCGTCGGTGCGTTATGCCTCTGTGTACCTGGGCGCCCTGCGTGCGGGTGTGGTGGTGGCACCGCTGGCGCCATCCGTCACGCCCGAGGCCATGGCGTCCATGCTGGGCGATGCCCAGGCGCGCCTGCTGTTTGCCGATGCGCAGGGCAGGGCGGCGGTGCCGCCTGCGGTGATGAAAGGCGCCGTTGCGCTGCCCCTGGTGGCGCTGGACGATACCGGCGCGGGCACGCCGTGGATTGAGTGGCTCGCTCCCGAAGGCGCCGCACCGCAGCCGGTGGATGTGGGCCCCGAGCACCCGTTCAACATCATTTATTCCTCCGGCACCACTGGCAACCCCAAGGGCATCGTGCAATCGCACGGCATGCGCTGGGCGCATCTGGTGCGCGGCCTGGCGCAGGGCTACGGGCCGGACAGTGTCACGCTGCTGGCCACGCCGCTGTATTCCAACACCACGCTGGTGTCGTTCTTCCCCGGCCTGTGCTGGGGCGGCAGCGTGCGGCTGATGGCAAAGTTCGATGCACTGCGCTACCTGCAGACCGCGCAGCAGATTCGCGCCACGCACTCCATGCTGGTGCCGGTGCAGTACCAGCGCATCCTGGCGCTGCCGCAGTTTGGCGAGTTTGACCTGTCGTGCTTTCGCGCCAAGTTCTGCACCAGCGCGCCGTTCCGTGCCGAGCTGAAGGCCGACATCCTGGCGCGCTGGCCGGGCGCGCTGTACGAGTTCTACGGCATGACCGAAGGCGGCGGCACCTGCATCCTGGCGGCGCACGACCATCCCGACAAGCTGCACACTGTGGGCCAGCCCGCATCCACCAGCGACATCCGCCTGATCGACGAAGAGGGCCATGAGCTGCCGCCCGGTGCCACCGGCGAGGTGGTGGGTCACTCGCCCGGCATGATGACTGGCTACCACCGCCAGCCCGACAAGACGCGCGAGGCCGAGTGGTTTGACGCCACTGGCAAGCGCTTCATCCGCACCGGTGATGTGGGCCGGTTCGACGAGCAGGGGTTCCTCACACTGCTCGACCGCCGCAAGGACATGGTCATCAGCGGCGGCTTCAACATCTACCCCAGCGACCTCGAAGCCGAGCTGCGCAAGCACCCGGCTGTGGAGGACGTGGCCGTGACCGGCGTGCCCTCCGAACAGTGGGGCGAGACGCCGGTGGCCTTCGTGTGCCGCCGACCCGGCGCCACGGAAGACACCGCCCAGATCATGGGCTGGTACAACGCCCGTGCGGGCAAGACGCAGCGGCTGGCCGCGCTGCATTTCATCGATGAGCTGCCGCGCAGCGCGATTGGCAAGGTGCTCAAGCGCGAGTTGCGCGACTTGCACCAGACGCTGTCGAAGTGACCGATTCCCCGTTTTTTCAGAAAGACCCAACCATGAAAGTTCTCGTTCCCGTCAAACGCGTGGTGGACTACAACGTGAAGGTCCGCGTCAAATCGGACAACACCGGTGTGGACATCGCCAACGTGAAGATGAGCATGAACCCCTTTGACGAAATCGCCGTTGAAGAGGCCGTGCGCCTGAAAGAAAAAGGCCTGGTGACCGAAGTCATCGCTGTGTGCTGCGGCGTGGCCCAGTGCCAGGAAACCCTTCGCACCGCCATGGCGATTGGCGCCGACCGCGCCATCCTGGTCGAGACCGACGTCGAACTGCAGCCCCTGGCCGTGGCCAAGATCTTGAAAGCCCTGGTCGACAAAGAGCAGCCTTCTCTCGTCATCCTGGGCAAGCAAGCCATCGACGACGACGCCAACCAGACCGGCCAGATGCTGGCTGCTTTGGCCGACCTGCCCCAGGCCACTTTCGCCAGCAAGGTCGAACTGGCAGCCGACAAGGTCAGCGTGACCCGCGAAGTCGACGGCGGCCTGGAAACCCTGCAGCTTTCACTGCCCGCAGTCATCACCACCGACCTGCGCCTGAACGAGCCCCGCTACGTCACCTTGCCCAACATCATGAAGGCCAAGAAAAAGCAGCTGGACACCGTCAAGCCCGAAGACCTCGGTGTGGACGTGGCCCCCCGTCTCAAGACCCTGAAAGTGACCGAGCCCGCCAAGCGCGGCGCAGGTATCAAGGTCGCTGACGTGGCAACGTTGGTCGACAAGCTCAAGAACGAAGCAAAAGTCATCTAAGGAGAACAAGAAATGACCACCCTCGTTATTGCTGAACACGACAACGCGTCCATCAAGGGCGCCACCCTGAACACCGTCACGGCCGCAGTCGCCTGCGGTGGCGACGTGCACGTGCTGGTGGCCGGCCACAACGCCGGCGCTGCTGCACAAGCCGCCTCCCAAATAGCCGGTGTTGTCAAGGTCATCCACGCCGACGCCCCTGGCCTGGAACACGGCCTGGCAGAAAACGTCGCCGCGCAAGTGCTCGCCATCGCATCCAACTACAGCCACATCCTGTTCCCCGCGACTGCCAGCGGCAAGAACGTGGCCCCCCGCGTTGCGGCCAAGCTCGACGTGGCCCAGATCAGCGACATCACCAAAGTGATCGCAGCCGATACGTTTGAGCGCCCCATCTACGCCGGCAACGCCATTGCCACCGTGCAAAGCCAAGATGCCGTCAAGATCATCACCGTGCGCACCACCGGCTTTGACGCCGCAGCCGCCACCGGTGGCTGTGCCGCTGTTGAAACCGCCGCCGCCACGGCCGACGCAGGCAAGAGCAGCTTCGTGGGCAGCGAAATCGCCAAGAGCGACCGCCCCGAGCTGACCGCTGCCAAGATCATCGTCTCCGGTGGTCGTGCGCTGGGCAGCAAGGAAAAGTTCGACGAAGTCATGACACCCCTGGCCGACAAGCTGGGCGCCGCCCTGGGTGCCAGCCGCGCGGCGGTGGACGCAGGCTACGCGCCCAACGACTGGCAAGTGGGCCAGACGGGCAAGATCGTGGCACCGCAGCTGTATGTGGCCGCCGGTATCTCGGGTGCCATCCAGCACTTGGCGGGCATGAAGGACTCCAAGGTGATCGTGGCGATCAACAAGGACCCTGAGGCACCGATCTTCAGTGTGGCTGACTATGGGCTGGAAGCGGATCTGTTCACGGCTGTGCCTGAACTGGTCAAGGCCGTCTGAGCCCCGCAGATCACAGGCACAGCCCATTTGATGGGATCTGGATGCTTCTAAAAATATAGCTTTTAGCGCTTATCGCATGAGCGCTGAGGCTGCTTTTTATACCTATAAATCAGCAGGAGACAAAACCATGAGCACATTCCTTTCCCGTCGCAGGCTTGTCCAGGCCACTGGCGCAGCGCTGGCCAGTGCGGCATTGCCAGCACTGGCCCAAACCAGTTGGCCCAGCCGCCCGATTCGCATCATCGTGCCGTACACGGCGGGCGGGTTTACCGACCAGATGGCGCGTCTGCTGACGGTAGGCCTGCAAAAGCAATTCGGTCAGTCGGTTGTCATCGACAACAAACCCGGCGCGAACAGCATCATCGGCGTGGATGCCGTCGCCAAGTCCGCCCCGGACGGTCACACCTTTGGTGTGGTCATTCCGGCCTTTACCGCCAACACCACGCTCTACCCCAAGCTGCCCTACAACCCGCGCAAGGACCTGATGGGCGTGTCGCTGCTGGGTGTTTCTCCGTTGGTGGCGGCGGTGGCGCCCAATGCACCGTTCAAGACGGTGAAGGAACTCGTGGCCTATGCCAAGGCCAACCCCGGCAAGGTGAGTTTTGCCTCATCAGGCACAGGCTCTGCCGCGCACCTCACCAGCGAGCTGCTCAAGTCACTGACCAAGACCTTCATGGTCCACATTCCCTACCGCGGCGCAGCCCCGGCGTTGACGGACTTGCTCGGCGGCCAGGTGCCCCTGTTCCTCGACCCTCCGCCCAACCTGATCCAGCCCGCCAAGGCAGGCCGCATCACCCTCATCGGCGTGGCCAGCGAAAAGCGCTTGCCCATGTTGCCTGACGTGCCGACCTTCATCGAGCAAGGCGTGCCCGGCATGCTGGGCAGTACCTGGGCCAGCATGATTGCACCCGCAGGGACGCCGCGCGACATCGTCAAGCGCATGTCGGAAGCCGTGAACGCCATCATCCAGAGTGATGAAACCAAGGCCAAACTCGACACCATGGGGACCTTTGGTGAAGGCACCACGCCCGAGGCGTGCGACGCTTTTCTTGCGGCCGAAACGACCAAGTGGGGCAAGGTGATTCGCGAAGCGGGTGTCACGCTGGACTGAGAAGGCGTGGGCCGGCCTGGCCTGACGGCCAGGATTTACGCGTAACGCTTGGCCCGCAGGTTTTCCTTCATCTGCTGCAGGATCGGCTGCAGCGAGCTGCCGATGCGCAGCGCCACGCAGGTGGCCAGCACGTCGATGATGAGCAAGTGCATGAGGCGCGACACCATGGGGCTGTAGCGGTCGTAGCCCTCGGGGTGGTCGGCCGCCAGATGGATCTGGCAGGTGCTGGCCAGGGGCGAGCCGCTGGCGGTGATGACGATGGTGGTGGCGCCGTTGCGGCGGGCGATGTCTGCCGCGTCCATCAGGTCGCGGGTGCGGCCCGAGTTGGAGATGATCACGGCGCAGTCGCCTGGGCCCAGCAGGGTGGCGCTCATCACCTGCATGTGGCCGTCGCTGCTGGCAATCGAGGTCACGCCCAGGCGGAAAAACTTGTGCTGCGCGTCCTGCGCCACGATGCCCGAGTTGCCCACGCCGTAGAACTCGATGCGTTTGCCTTTCTTCCACGTGTCGGCAATGGCCTCGGCCGCACGTTCGACGGCCACGGTGCTGGCCGCGTTGCGGTATTGCAGGAACGCTGCCACGGCGTTGTCCACCACCTTCACCAGCACATCACCGGTCTTGTCGTCTGCATCCACGCTGCGGTGAATGAAGGGCACGCCTTCGCTCACACTGCCTGCCAGCTTGAGCTTGAAGTCCGCCAGCCCGTCGTAACCCATGCTGCGGCAAAAGCGCACCACGGTGGGCTTGCTCACATGCGCGCGCTCGGCCAGCTCGCGCACGGGCAGGCGGGCGAAGGTGCGGGGGTCGGTCAGCACCAGCTTGGCCACGCGCTGTTCGGCGGGGGCCAGCGAGGGCAGGGAGGCGGTGATGCGGTCGAGCATGTCAGTCTGTGAAGGCAGGGCAGGCTGCGCAGGGGGCCTTGGAAAGGGCTTGGGTGGACGCTTCATCTACCGGCTGTGTGCGCGGTGGTGGGGCCATCTGCGTTTAATGTAACTCGGTTCCCAAAGGTATGGGGTCCGCGCAATCCCTGCCTTTCAACCTGCTTGCACGGGGCCTGGGCGTTTCCCCCCTGGCCCGGGCAGGCCCTGCACGCATAGCATCCTCCATCACGTTATCCAGATACTGAGGAGCCTTCCATGCGCAAACCCTTGCTGACAAAACTTCTGGCCGGTGCGGCCCTTGTGGCCGCTGCATCGGGCAGCTGGGCCCAGGGCCAGGTCAACATCATCTGCTCGGTGCAGGCCGAGTGGTGCAACCTGATGTCCACGGTGTACGCCAAGACCACTGGCACCAAGGTCAACATGACGGCCAAGGGCTCGGGCGAGGCGCTGGCGCAGCTCAACGCTGAGCGCGCCAACCCCAAGACCGACATCTGGTTTGGCGGCACAGGCGACCCGCATCTGCAGGCGGCCGAGCAGGGCCTGACGCTCGAATACAAGTCGCCCCAGCTGGCGCAGCTGTACCCCTGGGCGCAGAAGCAGGCGGGCGATTCCAAGTACCGCACCGTGGGCGTGTACCTGGGCCCGCTGGGTTTTGGCTACAACAAGGAGCTGCTGGCCAAGCGCAAGCTCAACCCGCCCCAGTCGTGGGCCGACCTGCTCAAGCCAGAATTCAAGGGCGAGGTTCAGATGGCCAACCCGGCCTCTAGCGGCACCGCCTACACCATGATCGCCACGCTGGTGCAGATCATGGGCGAGGAAAAGGCGTTTGAATACCTCAAGGCCCTGCACCCCAACATCAGCGCGTACACCCGTTCAGGCACGGCGCCTGTCAAGGCGGTTGCACGCGGCGAGACCACGGTGTCCGTGAGCTTCGTGCACGACGTGACCACCGAGGCGGTCAACGGCTTCCCCGTGGGCTCGGTCACACCTTCTGAAGGTACCGGCGCCGAGGTGGGCTCCATGAGCATCGTCAAGAACGGCCCCAATACCGAGGCCGCCAAGAAGTTCTATGAATGGGCGCTCACGCCGGGTGGTCAGCAGTTTGGCCTGGCGGCCAAGCAGTTCCAGCTGCCCAGCAACACGCAGGTGCCCAAAGACCCGCGCATGACCGATCCGGCCAAGATGAAGCTCATCAACTACGACTACGCCAAATACGGCGCCAGCGCCGAGCGTCGCCGCCTGATTGCGCGCTGGGAAAAAGACGTGCAAAACGCAACGCGCTAAGGGGTGGTGGTGTCGGCAGCAGCGGCGGCGCACGCAACCCTTCGGACCAGGACTCCCGGTGCCTCGGTCAACCGGCCCCTGTGGGTCTGGCTGGCCATGGGCGTACTGGGGTACCTGGTGTTCCCCTGGTATGCACAGCAGGACGCCAATGGCCTGCTGGCGGTGGGCCAGGTCTTCAGCAGCGAGCAGGCGGCCAACGGGCTGATGCAGGCGGCCTTGTTCGGGCGCCCCTGGCTGTGGCTGGGCCTCGCCGGGCTGGTGGTGGCGGGCCTGGGGGCCTGCCTGCCCGCCGGGCGCAAGCAGGGTGCCCTGCTGGTGGCGGGGGGTGCGCTGGGGCTGGCGGCCCTGCTGCTCAGCGGCTTTGCGATTGGCGCGCGCGGCTGGGCGTTTGAATGGATGAACAACAGCCTGGGCGAACTGGGCGCGCGCCAGCCCGGCATGGGCTGGGGCGGGTTTGTGGTGCTGTCGGCGCTGCTGGTGCTGCTGTCTTTTGGGGTGGCACGGCGGGGCTTCTTCAAGGGCGATCTGTTCGTGGCTGCGGCAGTGGTGGGCTGTGGCAGCCTGCTCGCGCTGTTCATCGTGTTCCCGGTGCTCAAGGCGCTGTCGGCTGCGTTTTTTCTGGAGGACGGCCCGTTCTCGCTGGCCGTGGTGTGGGAGCGCATCGCGCACGAGCGCAACTTCAGCCTGTCGTGCCTGGCGGGCGGCCAGCGCTGCGGTGTGGCCTGGAACACGCTGTTCCTGGGCTTGATGACGGCCACCAGCACCACGCTGCTGGGCACCTTCATGGCCCTGATGGCCGAGCGCGCATCGCGCCGCTATGCGCGGCCGCTGAACATCGTGGCGCTGCTGCCCATCATCACGCCGCCGTTTGTGGTGGGCCTGGGGCTCATCCTGCTGTTTGGCCGCGCAGGCGTGTTCAACCAGTTTCTGGAATACGCGTTTGGTATCACGCCGTCGCGCTGGTTCTACGGCTGGCTGGGCGTGTGGGTGGCGCAGACCTTTGCCTTCACACCCATTGCTTTCATGATCATGCGTGGCGTGGTGCAGGGCGTGGCGCCCAGTCTGGAAGAGGCCGCGCAAACGCTGCGTGCCAGCCCGCACCGCACCTTCATGACCGTGACCCTGCCGCTGCTCAAGCCGGGCCTGGCCAACGCGTTCCTGGTGGGCTTCATCGAAAGCATGGCCGACTTCGGCAACCCCATCGTGGTGGGCGGGCAGTTCTCGGTGCTGTCCACCGAAATCTTCTTTGCCATCGTGGGTGCGCAGTATGACCAGGGCCGTGCCGCGTCGCTGGCCTGGATCCTCACGTTCTTTGCGCTCACCGTGTTCGCCATCCAGCGCGGCTTGCTGGGCAAGCAGAACTTCACCACTGTATCGGGCAAGGGCGATGCGGGCATCGCCATGCCGCTGCCGACGGGCGTGCGCCGCGTGGTGCACTCGATTGCACTGCCCTGGATGGCGTTCACCCTGATCGTGTACCTGTTTGCGCTGGCCGGTGGCTTTGTGCAGACCTGGGGGCGCGACTACACCATCACCCTGGCGCATTTCCGTACCGCGTTCAGCGTGGAATGGGGCGAGTTTGGTGTGGTGTGGGCGGGCACAGCGTGGAACTCGTTCTTCACCACGCTCAAGCTCGCCGCCATCTCGGCGCCGCTCACGGCCACGCTGGGCATCGGCATTGCGTGGCTGCTGGCGCGCACCGAGTTCCGGGGGCAGGGCGCGTTCGAGTTTGCAGCGCTGCTGGCTTTTGCCATTCCGGGCACGGTGCTGGGCGTGAGCTACATCCTAGCGTTCAACGTGCCGCCGTTCGAGCTGACGGGCACGGCCCTCATCATCGTGCTGTGCTTCATGTTCCGTAACCTGCCGGTGGGCGTGCGTGCGGGCACGGCGGCGTTCAAGCAGCTGGACCGGTCGCTCGATGAGGCGTCCGTCATGCTGCGCGCAGGCAGCGTACAGACGCTGCGCCACGTGGTGCTGCCGCTGCTCAAGCCCGCGCTGGTGGCTGCACTGGTCTACAGCTTTGTGCGTGCCATCACCACCGTGAGCGCGGTGATCTTCCTGGTCACCGCCGAGAACGAGCTGGCCACCACCTACATCATCGGCCGCGTGGGCAATGGCGACTATGGCGTGGCGCTGGCGTACTGCACGGTGCTCATCGTCCTTATGTCGGCCTCCATCGGACTCATTCAGCTGCTGGTGGGTGACCGCAAACTGGGCCGCCGTGGAGCCGCTCCCGCTGCGCACTGATCCCTCTGACAAAAAAGAAAACACGCCATGAACAACAATGACGCGGGCATCGTGTTCCGCAACATCACCAAGCGCTACGGCAGCGACAGCAGCGCGGCCCTGGCCGTCAAGGGCATCAGCTTTGAGGTGCCGCGCGGCACGCTCACCACCATCCTCGGCCCCTCGGGCTGCGGCAAGACCACCACCTTGCGCATGATTGCGGGGCTGGAATCGCCCACTTCGGGCGAGATCTTCATCGCAGGCCAGGACGTGACCACGCTGGGCCCCGCGCAACGCAATGTGAGCATGATGTTCCAGAGCTACGCGTTGTTCCCGCACATGAATGTGGTGGAGAACGTGATGTACGGCCTGCGCATGTCGGGCCAGCCCAAGGAGCAGGCACGCACCAAGGCGGTGGAGGCGCTGCGCGGCGTGGGCCTGGTGGGCTATGACGACCGCCTGCCCAGTGAACTCTCGGGCGGGCAGCAGCAGCGTGTGGCCCTGGCCCGTGCGCTGGTGCTGGAGCCCGAGGTGCTGCTGTTTGACGAGCCCTTGTCCAACCTCGACGCCCGCCTGCGCCGCGAGATGCGCGAAGAGATCCGTGCGCTGCAGCAGCGCCTGTCGCTCACGGTGGCCTACGTCACGCACGACCAGGCCGAGGCCATGGCGGTGAGTGACCAGATCATCGTGATGAACCAGGGCCTGATTGCGCAAAAGGGCTCGCCCCGCGCGCTGTATGAAACCCCGCACAGCGAATTCGTCGCGGGCTTCATGGGCGAGGCCATGCTGTTCCCGGCCGTGGCCGACGCTGACGGAACGGTGGCGCTCGGCCCACTGGTGCTGCGCCCCCGCATGGCGGTGAAGAGCGGCCCGGTGAAGGTGGCGGTGCGGCCGGAGGCCTGGCGCATTCACCGCCAGGGCGAGGGCCTGCTGCCCGCGCGGCTGGACAAGCGGGCCTACCTGGGCGCCGTGTACGAATACACCTTCGAGACCGCGCTGGGCCACATCTTTGTGGTGTCGTCCGACCTGGACGATGTGCTGGCTGTGGGCGACGCGGTGCAGCTGAGCCTGGGTGCCCACGGCGTATCAGTGGTTGGTAGTACCGAAGGCGCCCGGACCAATGCGGAATAATGGCGCCATGACGAACCAACTCGACGCCCTCAAACAGTTCACCACCGTGGTTGCCGACACCGGCGACTTTCTGCAACTGGCCCAGTTCCGTCCGCAGGACGCCACGACCAATCCCTCGCTGATTCTCAAGGCGGTGCAAAAGCCCGAATACGCGCCGCTGCTCAAGGACACCGTCGCCAAGTGGCAAGGGCGTGCGATGGACGAGGTGATCGACCGCCTGCTGGTGCGTTTTGGTTGCGAGATCCTGACCCACGTGCCCGGCCGTGTTTCCACCGAAGTGGACGCCCGCCTGAGCTTTGACACCAGCGCCACCGTCACGCGCGCCGAGCGCATCATCGAGCTGTATCAGGCCGAAGGCATCCACATCGACCGCGTGCTCATCAAGATCGCGGCCACGTGGGAAGGCATCCAGGCCGCCGCCCAGCTGGAGCGCAAGGGCATCCACACCAACCTCACGCTGCTGTTCTCTTTTGCCCAAGCCGTGGCCTGCGGCCAAGCCAAGGTGCAGCTGATCTCGCCCTTTGTGGGCCGTATTTACGACTGGTACAAGAAGCAGGCGGGCGCGAGCTGGGACGAGGCTGCGCGCGCAGGCGCCAACGACCCGGGCGTGCAGTCTGTCACGCAGATCTACAACCACTACAAGCGTTTTGGCATTGCCACCGAGGTGATGGGCGCGAGTTTCCGCAATGTGGGGCAGATCACGGCGCTGGCTGGGTGCGACCTGTTGACCATTGCGCCCGAGCTGTTGGCGCAGCTGGCTGCGAGTGATGCACCGTTGCAGCGGGCGTTGGATGCAGAGGCTGCCAAGGGCATGGACTTGCCTGCGGTGAACTATGACGAGGCGGGGTTCCGGTTTGCGCTGAATGAGGATGCGATGGCGACCGAGAAGCTGGCTGAGGGGATTCGGGCGTTTGCAGTGGACGCTGTGAAGCTGGAGAAGCTGATCCTTGCGGCTTGAGCTCGGGTTTCTTTTTTGAGCGGCTGGTGCCTGGGTTGCGGGCGCTGGCCGTTTTTGTTTTTGGGGGGCTCTGGGGAGCACATCGCGCAGCATGCTTGTGTTGAGGGTGGAGGCCGGGAGTCGCCCGGCGTGCGAGTAACTTTCTTTTGCTTCGCCAAAAGAAAGTCACCAAAGAAAAGGCGACCCCCAGTCTGCGACCCCGGCGCTTCGCTCCGGGGCAAACCTGCGGCGGGGCGGTTGCGGGGTGCGCCGTGGAACTCGCTTTGCGCTGCGCGCGCCGCTCAGACATCCACGGCGAGTCAGTTGACGAGGCATGGGCGCTCCGACGCCCATGCCACCCCGCAACCGCCCCGCCGCAGGCGCAGCCAGCAGGGGTGGGACAGCCGAACATCCAAACGGCCCCACGGGCCATTGCTGCGCTCGGCCCAGGCTGCGCAGCGCGTGGCGCTTGCACCCGCGAGATGGGGCCGAGCGCAGCAAAGGCCCGTGTGGCTGTTCTGTACCCCGGTGCCCCTCTGGATGCGCCGAGGAGCGCAGGGTTTGGCGGATCAGGGCTCGCGTGTGTCTGAGCGACGCGCAGCGGCGCGAGTTGAGCGAGACCCCGCCAAACCCGAGCACCGCAGGTTTCCCCGTAGCGAAGCGCAGGGGACGCAGACAGTGGGGTCGTCTTTCTTTTGGGTACTTTTCTTTGGCGAAGCAAAGAAAAGTACCTCGCCTGCCGGGCGACTCCCGGCCTCCGCCCTGATCCCAGGCAAGCAACCCGATACGCGCACAAGCCTCCACAGACTCGCTGCGCCCAACAACAGTCCGTTAGACCGTCAACGTCGACCGGAAATCTCCCACCCGGAAGTGCTGGAGTTCACTATAAAAATCATAGCTACCAAGGCATGATGCACTAGCGCACCCAGCCAAAAACACCAAAAAATCACCCCGCAGGCAGCCGCATCCCCACCCGCAACCCCTTCGGCACCACCCCTTCCGCCACCGTCCGCCCCCCGTGCCGCAGCGCGATCTCTTCCACGATCGACAGCCCCAGTCCGCACCCCCCCGCCTTGTCCGACCCACGCCAGAACCGTGCAAACAGATCGCCCAGATGCTCAGCCGGCACGCCCGGTCCATCGTCCTCCACCACCAGCAGCGCCCAATGCCCGGGCTCTTCATGGCCCACGCGCACCGTCACCGTGGCACCGGGGCCCGCGTAGTGCAACGCGTTGTCGATGAGGTTGTTCAACGCCTCGCGCAGCAGCAGCGGGTGGCCCTGCGCGGGCAGGTGGTCCACGCCCTCGTAGCCCAGGTCCATGCCCTGGGCCAGGGCGCGGGCGGCCCATTCGCGGGCCACCTCGCGGGCCAGGGCGGCGAGGTCGATGGACTGCATCTCCACGTTCGACTCCGAGCGCGCCAGCTGCAGCAGCTGGTGCACCAGGTGCGCGCTGCGTTGCGCGGCCGACAGCACCTTTTGCAGGCGGGCCTGCACTGCGGGTTCGTGGCTTTCGTGCAGGGCCAGTTCGGTCTGGCCGATCAGGCCTGCGAGCGGCGTGCGCAGCTGGTGGGCAGCGTCGTTCAGAAAACGCTTTTCCTTTTGCTGGCCACGCGCCACGGTCTCCAGCAGGCGGTTGATAGTGCTGGCCAGCGAATGCACTTCCTGCGGGGCAGAGGTCAGCTCGATGGGCGGCAGCGGCGTGGTGCCCGTGTGGGGCTGTGCGCCGGCTCGTTCAATTTGCGCCTCCAGGCGCTTCAAGGGCTGCAGGCCGCGCAGCACACCGGCGTACACCACGGCGCTCAGGGCCAGGCCCATCAGGCCCATGGGGAACACCATGCGCTCCAGCAGTTCCTGCGCAATGCGCTCGCGCACCGTGAGGCTCTGGGCCACCTGCACGCGCAGGCGCTGGCGGGTGGAGGCGGTGCCGTAGTCCACATCCAGCAAGGCCACGCGCACCGGTTTGTCATCCACCCGCGCCTGGTACAAAAACGCCTCGCCCACCGCCACATCAACCTGCGCGGGCGGTGGCGGCAGCTGCGCGTTGCCCAGCAAAAAGCGGCCGGGCGGGGACGACACCATGTAGGTGATGCGGTCGGCCGGGTCCTGTTCCAGGATGTCCTGCGCGGCCTTCGGAAAGTCCACCAGCAGCCCATCGCCAATCGGCTTGATCTGCCGCGCCAGCGCCCGCACTGACTGGGTCAGCGTCTGGTCAATGCCCTTCTCGCCGTTCTGCAGCGCAATGCGCCACGCCAGAAACCCACCCGACAGCCACAGCACCAGCTGCGGCAGCAGCAGCCACAGCAG
This sequence comes from Acidovorax delafieldii, assembly GCF_007993815.1. Taxonomy (GTDB): domain Bacteria; phylum Pseudomonadota; class Gammaproteobacteria; order Burkholderiales; family Burkholderiaceae_C; genus Acidovorax; species Acidovorax delafieldii. The sequence continues at coordinate 217,470 of NZ_VJWE01000011.1, read as the reverse complement.
CAGCTTGCGTTGAAGAGAGACCCCAGGTACGTGGCGCATGTTTCAACAGTCAAAAATGGGCGGCGCTGCGTTGAAAACTGGCACGGCCCATGCGAGGGCCGCCGCGCAAGGGCCGCCCCGCCGCGCTGGCGGCGTCCCCCTGCCCGCGCACAGCGCGAGAGAAGGGGGAAGCGGCGCAGCCGCTCAGGGGGATGCTCACGGTTTATTCAGCATGTACCCCAGCCCCCGGATATTGCGGATCACCAGGTTGGACTGGTCGAGCTTCTTGCGCAGGCGGTGCACATACACCTCCAGCGCATTGGAGTTCAGCGGGGCGGCGGTCTGGCCGGGCTCGGGCGGGCTGGCGCGCCAAGCGGCCAGCACGTCGTCGCGGGTGACGACTTCGCCGCAGCGGTGGGCCAGCAGTTCCAGCAGCTCCCACTCGCGCTGGGTCAGCTCCAGCAGGTCGCCGTTCAGGGCAGCGGCATGGCTGGCGTGGTCCAGCACCAGCGGGCCGATGGTGGTGCTGGCAACGCCCGCCGCGCTGCTGGCCTGGGTGAAGGCGGGCTGGCGCGCGCGGCGCAGCATGGCCTGCAGGCGGGCCTGCAGCTCCTGCATGTTGAAGGGCTTGGTGATGTAGTCGTCGGCCCCGGCGTTCAGGCCCAGCACGCGGTCGTCGACGCCGTCGCGGGCGGTGAGGATCAGCACTGGCAATCCGGCGATGTGCGCGCGGGCCCAGGTCAGCAGCTCCATGCCGTCGGCGCCGGGCAAGCCCAGGTCCAGGATGATGCCGTCCACCGCCTGCGTCTGCAAAAGCGCCATGGCCTGCGCCACGCTGCTGGCGGTGCAGACGCTGTAATCGAGTTGCTTGAGCTGGCCGGTGAGAGCGTCGAGCAGGAGGGCGTCGTCTTCGACAATCAGTATCGTGGCCATGGATTGAGCATAACAAAGGCCCCTGCAACGGGCCCTCTGTGGGGCCGCTGCGACTCTCAGGGAAAGCCCTGAGAATTAAATTAATTATTGTAATTAAAGTACCGACTGCGCTGAACGGCACCGGTATCACGGCGCAGCAACGGGTTCTGAAAACAACGTCGAGGAGACAAGGGTATGTGGAAGATGACAAAGATCGCCGCACTGGCGGTGGGCCTGGCGGCCGCGATGTCTGCCAGCGCGGGGGAGGTCGAGGTCCTGCACTACTGGACATCGGGCGGCGAGGCCAAGTCGGCCGCCGAGCTCAAGAAGATCATGCAGTCCAAGGGCCACACCTGGCGCGACTTTGCCGTGGCGGGCGGCGGTGGCGACAGCGCCATGACGGTGCTCAAGAGCCGCGTGATCTCGGGCAACCCGCCCTCGGCCGCCCAGGTCAAGGGCCCGGCCATCCAGGAATGGGCGTCCGAAGGCGTGCTGGCCAATGTCGATGCGCTGGCCAAGACCGAGAAGTGGGACGACGTGCTGCCCAAGGTGGTCGCCGACGTGATGAAGTACAAGGGCAGCTACGTGGCTGCCCCGGTCAACGTGCACCGCGTGAACTGGCTGTGGGCCAGCTCCGATGCGCTGAAGAAGGCTGGCGTTGCCAGCATGCCCAAGACCTGGGACGAGTTCTTTGCCGCTGCCGACAAGCTCAAGGCCGCAGGCCTGGTCCCCGTTGCCCATGGCGGCCAGAACTGGCAGGACTTCACGACCTTTGAATCCGTGGTGCTGGGCGTGGGCGGTGCCAAGTTCTACCAGGACGCACTGGTCAAACTGGACGACAAGGCCATCAACAGCGACACCATGAAGAAGTCTCTGGAGACCTTCCGCCGCATCAAAACCTACACCGACCCGGGCGCTCCCGGCCGCGACTGGAACCTGGCCACGGCCATGCTCATCCAGGGCAAGGCGGGCTTCCAGCTGATGGGTGACTGGGCCAAAGGTGAGTTCATCGCGGCCAACAAGGCGCCGGGCAAGGACTTCCAGTGCGCAGCGGCACCGGGCACGGCCAACGCGTTCACCTTCAACGTGGACTCGTTCATCCTGTTCAAGCTCAAGGACGCAGCAGCGCAGAAGGCGCAGAGCGACTTGGCCAGCTCCATCATGAGCCCTGAGTTCCAGGAGGTGTTCAACCTCAACAAGGGCTCGATCCCTGTGCGCACCGGACAGAAGATGGACAAGTTTGACGACTGCGCCAAGCTGTCCAGCAAAGACTTTGCCGACACTGCCAAGAGCGGTGGCCTGGTGCCCAGCGTGGCCCATGGCATGGCGATTGCGCCTGCCACCGAAGGGGCGATCAAGGATGTCGTCAGCCAGTTCTGGAACGACGACAAGGTGAGCGTCGCCGACGCCATGAAGAAGATCGCGGTCGCCGCGAAGACCAAGTAAGCCGTGTACGACACACGCACCCGCACGCACTAAAACCAACCCCAGAGGGATCCCATCATGAAGACAAGAAACCGCCTCACGGCGGTGGCTTTGGCCGCCGCATGCGCGAATGGCGCCTTTGCTATGGACGTAGCAGGCTTTGAGTTCAACGGCTACTCCCGCGGTGGCCCGGTGTTCAACCACTCCGACGGCGTCAAGGGCAACCTGACGCTGGGCGGCGAGCTGCAGAAATACCGCCTGGGCAACGAAGGCGACAACGGCATCGAAGTCAACTTTGCCAAGGGCTTCGAGGCCGGTGGCATCAACTGGAAGGTGAACTACATGCCCGCCAAGTGGGGCAGTGGCGACATCAGCACCGAACAGGCGTTTGTGGAAATGAGCGGCTTCTCGTTCTCGCCCGAAGCCAAGTTCTGGGTCGGCCAGCGCCGCCTGCGGATCCAGGACGTGCACATCGTCGACTACTTCCTGCTGAACTACGGCGACAACATCGGCGCTGGTGTGACCGACGTGCCTGTGGGCGGCATGAAGCTGGGCGTGGGCGTGTTCTCCGGCGACAAGTTTGACGGCGGCCTGCCCAACAACGTGAAGGCGCACCGCATCAACGCCGACCTGTCCGAGATCAACACCAACCCCGGCGGCAAGCTGCGGGTGTTGCTGACCGCCGTGGGCGGCAAGAACCAGGTGGGCGGCGGCTCCGGCTCCGGCATCTCGTTGATGCACACGCAAAAGGAGTTCCTGCTGCCCAGCATCAGCAACACGCTGTATTTGCAGACATCGCGCGGCCATGCCCGCATCGACGGGGAGTTCGAGGCCATCGAGGGCACCAGGGCAGGCAAGCGCGCCACCCGCATTGCCGACTCCATCAACTGGCAAAGCGGCCCGTTTGGCGGCCAGGCCCTCATTGGCTACCAGACCAACAAGGCTGACCTGACCGGCGTGGAGACCAAGGACTTCTCGCTGGGCGGCCGTGGCTCGTACGCGTTCACCAAGAACTTCAAGGGCCTGGTGGAGTTGTCCACCACCACCCGCAAGGGCAGTGGTCCGGACCAGCGCCTGTCCAAGGTCACGCTGGCGGGTGCCCTGGCACTGAATGAAGACTTCTGGTCGCGTCCTGAGCTGCGTCTGTATGTGACGAAGGCCAACTGGAACCAGGCGGCGGCTGTGGCCAACGCAGGCACCTTTGGCGCCAATGGCAAGACCTCGCGCACGCTGGTGGGCGTGCAGTACGAGGTGTGGTGGTAAGAGGGAGAGAGTGAGTAGCGAGTTAGTTTGAGGTAGACACTTTGTTCATTGGGGGGTGCTCTGTGCGCACCCCCCTTTTTTCATGTGACACAAAGTGGGTGAGTGAATGAGTGAATGAGTGAAACGGTGATTCAGTGACTGATCGAGACACCGCCTACCGCGCGCGCAGCGTGTGCAGTGCGTACGCAAGAGAGATTCGCAAGCAATGAAGAATTCCTTTGAAACCTGGCTGCCCAGGCTGGTGGTGACCCCGGCGTTTGTGCTGGGTTTTGCCTTCATCTATGGCCTCATGGTGTGGAACGGCGTGCTCAGCCTCACCGCATCGCGCATGCTGCCCAACTACGAATGGGCGGGCCTGGCGCAGTACGAGCGCCTGTGGGAGATGGACCGCTGGTGGGTCGCCCTGAAGAACCTGGGCATTTTTGGCGTGGGCTATGTGGGCGGATCGCTGGTGATTGGTGTGGTGCTGGCCGTGCTGCTGGACCAGAAGATCCGCGCCGAGGGCGCGCTGCGCACCATCTACCTGTACCCCATGGCGCTGTCGTTCGTGGTGACCGGCACGGCCTGGAAGTGGCTGCTGAACCCCGGCCTGGGCATCGAAAAGATGGTGCGCGACTGGGGCTTCACGAACTTTGAATTTGGCTGGCTGGTGGACACCGAGATGGCGATCTACTGCGTGGTAATCGCCGGCATCTGGCAAAGCGCCGGGTTTGCCATGGCGCTGTTCCTGGCCGGGCTGCGCGGCATTGACGACAGCATCATCAAGGCCGCGCAGGTCGATGGTGCCTCGCTGCCGCGCATCTACTGGCGCATCGTGCTGCCCGCGCTGCGGCCGGTGTTCTTCTCCACGCTCATGGTGCTGTCGCACCTGGCCATCAAGAGCTTTGATTTGGTGATGGCGCTGACGGCGGGCGGCCCCGGTTTTGCCACCGATGTGCCCGCCACCTTCATGTACACCATGTCGTTCTCGCGCGGGCAAATTGGTCTGGGCGCGGCCAGCGCCACCATGATGCTGGCCACCGTCGCGGCCCTGGTGATTCCTTACCTTTACAGCGAACTGCGGACCAAAGCCCATGACCGCTAAGCCCTCCTTGTTCCCTTCTGTGGGCCGCCTGCTGGTCTACACGGTGCTGGCCCTGGCCACCGCCTTCTTTCTGCTGCCGCTGTACGCGATGCTCGTCACGTCGTTCAAGGACGCCGAGGAAATCCGCAGCACCTCGCTGCTGGCACTGCCCGCTGCGCTCAACTGGTCGGCCTGGGGCACGGCATGGTCCAGCGCCTGCACGGGGGTGGACTGCAACGGCTTGCGCCCCTTCTTCTGGAACTCGGTGGCCATGGCCGTGCCAGCGGTGCTCATCTCTACCGTGTGGGGCGCGCTCAACGGCTATGTTCTGAGCCTGTGGAAGTTTCGCGGCAGCGACACGCTGTTTGGCCTGCTGCTGTTTGGCGTGTTCATGCCCTTCCAGGTCGTGCTGCTGCCCATGAGCCAGGTGCTGGGCTGGCTGGGGTTGTCCAGCTCCATCACCGGGCTGGTGCTGGTGCACTGCCTGGCGGGGCTGGCGGGCACCACGCTGTTCTTTCGCAACTACTACGCGGCCATCCCCAAGGAGCTGGTGAACGCCGCACGCATGGACGGCGCAAGCTTCTGGCAGATCTTCTGGCGCATCGTGCTGCCGCTGTCCACGCCCATCGTGATGGTCACGCTGATCTGGCAGTTCACCAACATCTGGAACGACTTTCTGTTCGGTGTGGTGTTCTCGGGCACCGAGTCCAAGCCCATCACCGTGGGTCTGAACAACCTGGCCAACACCAGCAGCAGTGTGAAAGCCTACAACGTGGACATGGCGGCCGCCATCATCGCGGGCCTGCCCACGATGGTGATCTATGTGCTGGCGGGTAAATTTTTTGTGCGCGGGCTGACGGCCGGCGCGGTGAAGGGATAAATCATGGCGTCATCACTCGACATTGCAGGCATCAACAAGCGCTTTGGCAAAGGCGACAAAAGCGTGGAGGTGCTGCGCAAGGTGGACATCCACGTCGCGCCCGGCGAGTTCCTCATCCTCGTCGGCCCCTCGGGCTGCGGCAAGTCCACGCTGCTCAACATCATTGCGGGGCTCGATGAACCCACCGAGGGCGAGATCCGCATCGGTGGCAAAAACGTGGTGGGCATGCCCCCGCGCGACCGCGACATCGCCATGGTGTTCCAGAGCTATGCGCTGTACCCCACGCTGAGCGTGGCCGACAACATCGGCTTTGCGCTGGAGATGCGCAAGATGCCCAAGGCCGAGCGCCAAAAGCGCATCAACGAAGTGGCCGCCATGCTGCAGATCAGCCACCTGCTGGACCGCCGGCCCAGCCAGCTGTCGGGCGGCCAGCGCCAGCGTGTGGCCATGGGGCGGGCGCTGGCGCGCCAGCCGCAACTGTTCCTGTTTGACGAGCCGCTGTCCAACCTGGACGCCAAGCTGCGCGTGGAGATGCGCGCCGAGATCAAGCGCCTCCACCAGGCCAGCGGCATCACCAGCGTGTACGTCACACACGACCAGGTCGAGGCCATGACCCTGGGCTCGCGCATCGCGGTGATGAAGGGCGGTGTGGTGCAGCAGCTGGGCACGCCGGACGACATCTACAACCGCCCGGCCAACACCTATGTGGCCACCTTCATCGGCTCGCCCACCATGAACCTGCTGCGCGGTGCGGCCACGGGGGGGCAGTTTGGCATCCAGGGCGCAGCGCTGAACCTTGCGGCCCCCGCCAGTGCCAACGAGGTGCTGCTGGGCGTGCGCCCCGAGCACCTGGTGATGCAGGAGACGGCCCCGTGGCGCGGCCGCGTCAGCGTGGTGGAGCCCACAGGCCCCGACACCTATGTGATGGTGGACACGGCCGCAGGCAGCGTCACGCTGCGCACCGACGCCCAGACCCGCGTGCAGCCCGGCGACGCCGTGGGCCTGGCGGTAGAGCCCGCCAACGCCCACTGGTTTGACGCCAGCAGCGAGAATCGGCTGGCGTGAGCCGCGCGGCGCAAGCGCCGCCGGATCGTTGCATGTAGTGTGCTGTCCCGCAAATAGCTGCACATGAAATCGCGTCCTCACCCCCAGGGCTGCGTTGCAAATCCTCGCGATAGCGACGGCTATCACTGCGGTTTGCGCCTTGCTCTGGGCGCGATGTCATCGATTTCATTTCGTGCAGCTATTTGCGGGACAGTACACTGGTTGCTATTGAAACAATAGCTGCTAGCGCATGTTCTACTAGCGCTGGCAGCTGTTTTTGCTTAAAAACACCGCATGACACCCCTGCGCCTGCTGGCCGACATTGGCGGCACCAACATTCGCCTGGCCTGGCAAGACCAGCCCGATGGCCCCCTGCACGACACCCGTGTGCTGCCCTGCGCACAGTTCCCCACGGTGGACGCCGCACTGGCGGCCTACCTGGCCGAAGTGAACATCGCCACCCCGCGCGAGGCGGCGTTTGGCATTGCCAACCCGGTCACGGGAGACGCCATCCGCATGACCAACCACAGCTGGAGCTTCTCGCAGCGCGCCGTGCGCGAGGCCTTTGGTTTTGAGCGGCTGGTGGTCATCAACGACTTCACCGCACTCGCGCTGGCGCTGCCCCTGCTCACGCCCGAGCAGCTGCGCCCCGTGGGCGGCGGTGTGGCCGTGCCGGGCGCTGCGATTGCGCTGCTGGGCCCGGGCACGGGCCTGGGCGTGTCGGGCCTGGTGTTTCCGCCCGGCTCGAGCCTGGGGGTGCCGCTGTCGGGCGAGGGCGGCCATGTCACGCTGGCCGCGCAGACCCAGCGCGAGTTCGATGTGCTGGGCATTCTGCAAGAGCGCTACGGCCACGTATCGGCCGAGCGCGCCGTGTGTGGCGCCGGGCTGGTGGACCTGTACCACGCGCTGCGTCGGCTGGCCCAGCGCGGTGGCAAGGAAGTCAGCTCCGCCGCACAGGTGACCGAGCTGGCGCTGCAGGCCAACGACTCGCTGGCGCTGGAGGCGCTGGAGCTGTTCTGCGGCTTTCTGGGCAGTGTGGCGGGCAACCTGGCGCTCACGCTGGGTGCACGCGGTGGTGTGTACCTGGGCGGCGGCATGGTGCCGCGCCTGGGCACATGGTTTGACCAGTCCCCGTTCCGCGCGCAGTTTGAATCCAAAGGGCGCTTCCAGTCCTATCTGGCGACCATTCCCTGCTGGGTCATCGACCCCGGCGCCACGCCCGCGCTGTTTGGCGCATCGCGCGCGCTGGACATTGCGGGCTCGGACGCATGAGCAGCAACAGCGCACCACCGCCCATGCTCCGGCCCACCGGTGTGCACCATGTGGCCATCATCGCCAGCGACTACGCCCGCTCCCGCCGCTTCTACACCGAGGTGCTGGGTTTGCAGGTGGTGCACGAACACTACCGCGCCGAGCGGCAGTCGTACAAGCTGGACCTGCAACTGCCCGATGGCACGCAGGTGGAGCTGTTTTCCTTTCCTGAACCGCCTGCGCGCCCGTCCTACCCCGAGGCCTGTGGCCTGCGCCACCTGGCCCTGCGCGTGGCCGACATGGCGGCCAGCGTAGCTGCCTTGGCCGCCCATGGCGTGGCCGTGGAGCCGGTGCGCACGGACCCGTTCACCGGGGCGCTGTTCACCTTTTTTGCCGACCCGGACGGGTTGCCGATCGAGTTGGTGGAAGAGGGCAGGGCGCGGTAAACCGCACATCGCTGCAACGCTGCGCAGCCATTGCGCAGGCGCTAAGGGTGCGGACCTGCCTCCCAGGGCTTCAGTTTTATTTCAACCACGCCTTGACGCGCGCCGACAGCGCCTCGGTACTGATGCCGTAGCGGTCGTGCAGCGTGGGCAGGGCCCCCGCATCCAGGTAGGCATCGGGCAGCCCCGCCAGGCGGAACCGCGCGGGCTGTACGCCGTTTTGCAGCAGCGCGCTGGCCACAGCCTCGCCCAGGCCGCCAACCACCGAATGGTTCTCGGCCACCACCACCAGGCGCGGCTTGCGCTGCACCTCGGCCAGGATGGTTGTTACATCGAGTGGCTTGATGGTGGGGCAATGCAGCACGCCCACGCCGATGCGGTCGGCCTGCAGCGCCTTGGCCACCTCGAGCGCGCGCATGGTCAGGAAGCCGCTGGAGATGATGAGCACCTCGTCGCCATCCACCAGGCGCTTGGCCTTGCCCAGCTCAAACTGGTAGTCGTACTCGTCCAGTACCAGCGGCACATTGCCGCGCAGCAGGCGCATGTAGACGGGGCCGTTGTGGGCAGCCATTTGCGGCACGGCCTGCTCGATGTCGAGGGCATCGCTGGGGTCGATGATGGTCAGGCCCGGGATGCCACGCATCATGGCGATGTCTTCAGTGGCTTGGTGGCTCGGGCCATAGCCGGTGGTCAGGCCGGGCAGCGCGCAGCACATCTTCACGTTCAGATTTTCTTCGGCAATCACCTGGTGGATGAAGTCGTACGCGCGGCGCGTGCCAAACACGGCGTAGGTGGTGGCGAAGGGAATCAGCCCTTCCTTGGCCATGCCGCCTGCCGCACCCATCAGCAGCTGTTCGGCCATGCCCATCTGGTAGAAGCGCTCGGGGTAGGCCTGCGCAAACAGGTGCAGGTCGGTGTACTTGGCCAGGTCGGCGGTCATACCCACGATCTCGGGGCGGGTAGCGGCCAGTTCGACCAAGGCCTTGCCAAACGGTGCGGCCTTGACGCGCTGCCCCTCGCCCGCGATGGAGGCGATCATGGCGGAGGTGGTCAGGCGCGGTTTTTTCTCGGCGACGGTGTTCATGCGGCGGCTCCTTAGGGTGCGTTCTGGTCGAGGATGGCGAGGGCCTGCTGCCACTCGGGCGGATCGACGCGGATGAAGTGGTTCTTGTCGCGCGTCTCCAGGAAGGGAACGCCTTTGCCCATGAGCGTGTTGAACAGGATCACGCGCGGCTTGGGCTCTGTCAGATTTCGCGCGGTGTCAAAGGCCGCCAGCACGGCAGCCAGGTCGTTGCCATCGACACGCTGCACATGCCAGCCAAAGGCCAGCCATTTGTCGGCCAGGGGCTCGAAGCCCAGCACCTGGCTGCTGGGACCGTCTGCCTGCTGGTTGTTGATGTCCACCAGGCAGATCAGGTTGTCGAGCTGGTGGTGGGCCGCCGACATGGCGGCCTCCCAGGTAGAGCCTTCGTCCAGCTCGCCGTCGCTCATGGAGTTGTAGACGAACGCGGGATTCTTTTTCTGCTTCAGGCCCAGCGCCATGCCCACACCGATCACCAGGCCCTGGCCCAGAGAGCCGCCCGAGATTTCCATGCCCGGTGTGTACGTGGCCATACCGCTCATGGGCAGGCGGCTGTCGTCGCTGCCGTAGGTTTCGAGTTCCTCCTGCGGAATCACGCCGGCTTCGATCAGCGCTGCGTAGTGGGCGATGGCGTAGTGGCCGTGCGAGAGCAGAAAGCGGTCACGGCCCTCCCAGGTGGGGTCTTGGGGTTGTAGGTTCAGCGCATGGCCATAGGCCACGGCCAGCACGTCGGCCCAGCCCAGGGCCTGGCCGATGTAGCCCTGGCCCTGAACCTCACCCATGCGAACGGCGTAGCGGCGGATGCGATGGGCGCACCGGGCCAGCGCCTGCAGTTTGTCTGCGGCGGAAGTCATGGAGTTCTCCTGTGTGAAAGCGGGGGAAGAAAAGCGGTCAGCGAAGGATCGAGGCCGGCACGTAAGACACCAGCGCCAGCACCAAGAAGGCCACGAAGTAAAACGGCCCCAGCTCGCGCACCGTCTGGCCCACCTTGACCTTGGCCAGTGCGCTGGTGATGAACAGCGTGGTGCCCACCGGCGGGGTGTAGAGGCCTACAGCCAGGTTCACCACCATCATGATTCCCAGCTGCACCGGGTCCATGCCAATGCTTTCGGCCAGGGGCAGGAACACCGGGGTCAGCAGCAGCACGGCGGCCGGCAGGTCGATGAACATGCCGATGAACAGCATCAGCAGGTTCATGATCAGAATCACGATCCAGCCCTGGCTCACGTTCTGCTGGATCCAGTGGGCCACACCTGTGGGCATCTGGTCATAGGTCAGCAGCCAGCCGATTGCGGCAGAGGCCATGATCACCAGCAGCACCACGCCGGTCGCCAGGCCCGCATGCACCACGGCATCGTTCAGGCGCTTGAGCGACAGGTCGCGGTACACCACCACCGACACCGCAGCGGCGTACAGCGTGGACAACACGGCCACCTCGGTGGGTGTGGCAATGCCAAAGCGCAGGAACAACACGATCAGCACCGGCAGCAGCAGCGCGGGCGACGAGTACAGCAGGTGCACGCGGAATTCACTCCAGTTGATGGGGGTGGTGTCGCGTGGGAAGTTGCGGCGCTTGCCGACCCACCAGCACATGAACATAAAGCCCACGCACATCAGGATGCCGGGCAGGATGCCCGCGACAAACAGTGCCGCAATGGAGGCATTGGCCGTCAGGGCGAACAGAATCATCGGGATCGAGGGCGGGATCAGGATGTCGATGGTGGCCGCTGCAGCCAGCGTGGCTGCAGAAAAAGCGGGCGGATAGCCCAGGCGCTTGTGCCAGGGAATCAGCAGCGAGCCGATGGCCGAGGCATCGGCCACGGCCGAACCCGACACGCCACCGAACAGCGTGGACGACAGCACGCCCACCTGCGCGGGCCCGCCGTGAAAGCGGCCGATCAGCGTGCTGAGCACGCCCACCAGCGCAGCCCCCAGGCGGCCGCCCATCATGAGCGAGCCGGTGAGCATGAAGAACGGGATCGCGATCAGCGGAAAGCTCTGCACCTGCGCCACCATCTGCTGCACCAGCAGGTCGAGCGGCACGCGGTCGGAGGTGGCGGCGGCCGCCATGGCCGCGACCAGCAGCGCATGGGCAATGGGCATGGCCAGCACGGCCGCACCGAGAAAGACAAAAAGAATGAGGGCGCTCATGGTGAGTTCCTTGGCAGGGGTGGCGGGGCTTACCAGTGCGCCTCGGGTACGGCGGTCTCGGCACCGGGGGCGCTGGGCACCGGCGGGGTGGCCCAGGCGTTCCAGGCCGACTTGAGCGCCAGCAACGCCAGCATCACCAGTCCACCCATCACGCAGCCATAGGTAAGCGACCCGGGCACCTGCAGGATGGGCGACTTCTCGTCGTGCACGATCTCCAGCATCTGAAAGGTGGCCCGGGCGAGCGTGCCGTACAGCGCTGCCACCACCAGCCAGCTGCCGATGGCCGCCCAACGGCGCAGCGCGGGCGGTACGGCGTCCATCAGAAAGCTGGTGGTGATGTGGGCACCGTGCGCTGCCGCCAGCACTACGCCAGACATGACCAGCCACGGAAACAGCAGCTCCGGCACCTCATTGGCCCATTGCAGGCTGGTGCCGGTGGCGTAGCGCAACACGGTGTTGGCCACCAGGATGATGAAGATGACGGACGTGCTGATCCACAGCAGCACTCGGCATACGCCGACAACGGCCCATTCGATGAGGTTCATCGGGAGACTCCTTGGGCTGCAGGGCTGGGGCCCGTGCAGCGGCTTCGGGGGAAATGAGGACAGGCGCCGCAGCGCCCCGAACGATCAGCGCGCGGCGGCGATGACTTTCTTGAGGTACGGGCCGATGGGCGTGGTCAGCCACTTGGCGTCCACCGCAGCCGTGGCCTTGGCAAACGCGGCCTTGTCCACCGTGGTCACCTGCACGCCCTTGGCCTTGAGGTCGTCCAGCAGCTTGTCGTCGGCCTCTTGCGACATCTTGCGCTGCAGTGCCGTGGCCTCTGCTGCCGCTTCGGTCACGGCCTTGCGGTCCGCGTCGGACAGGCGGTCCCAGGTGCGCTTGCTCATCAGGAACGGCGTCATCTGGAACATGTGGCTCGTCAGTGCCAGGTGCTTTTGCACTTCGTACAGCTTGCTGGCGTGGATGTTGACCAGCGGGTTCTCTTGCCCATCGACCACGCCCTGCTGCAGCGCCACGTACAGCTCGGCAAACTTGATCTGCTGTGCCTCGGCACCCAGCGCCTGCATGATGTCCACCAGCACTGCGTCGGGCGGGGTGCGCATCTTCAAGCCCTTCATGTCTTCGACCTTGGTGATGGGGCGTTTGCTGTTGGTCATGTGGCGGATGCCGTTGTCCCAATAGCCCAGCACCACCATGCCCTTGTCGGCCGACTTCTGTGCCAGCTCCTGGCCCAGCGGGCCGTCCAGCAGCTTGAAGGCCTGCGCGGGGGTGGAGAACATGAACGGCATGCCGTAGGCGGCGTACTCGGGCACAGCCACCGACACGGCGCCTTGCGAGTTCGCCGTCATGTCGAGCGCACCGGTGCGTACGGCCGTGACCATGGCGGCGTCGTCGCCCAGCTGCGCGGAGGGCGCCACCTGCACCTCGATGCGGCCTGCGGTCTTGGCCTTGAGGGTTTCGGCGAATTTGACAGCGGCCTCGTGGCGCGGATTGCCGGGGGCAGCGCCATGGCCCAGCGTGAGCTTCATGGTCTGCGCCTGCGCGAGCCCGGGCAGTGCCACCGCCAAAGCAGCGGCTGTCAGCAGGGTGCGGGTGAAGGTTTTGCGTTGCATGGTTTGTCTCCTGGTTTATGTTTGTTGAGAGGTCGTGAGGGCGGTCAGTGGATCAGCATGCCGCCGTTCACATCGAGCGTGATGCCGGTGCAATAAGTCGAAAGCGGGCTGGCGAGAAACACGCAGGCTCCGGCAATGTCTTCGGCCCGGCCCAGGCGGGCGAGTGGAATGGTTTCCGCGATCTCGGCCTTTTTCTCTTCGGTCAGCTTGCCCTTGATGATGTCCGTGCCGATCAGGCCGGGGGTGATGCAGTTGACGCGGATGTTCTCGGGACCAAACTCGCGGGCCATGGCGCGGGCCAGGCCCAGCACACCTGCTTTGGCGGCCGAGTAGTGGGGCCCGCCCAGAATGCCGCCGCCGCGCTGGGCCGACACCGACGAGATGCAGATGATGGAGCCGCTTTGCTGTGCACGCAGCGTGGGCAGCACAGCCTGGGACATGTACAGCGTGCCACGCAGGCTGACGTTGAGAATGCGGTCGTAGTCGGCGCCCGTGATCTCCAGCGTCTTGACGGGCTGGGTGATGCCCGCGTTGTTGACCAGCGTGTCGATGCGGCCGAAATGGGCATACACCTGGGCGGCGGCGGCATCGCACGATGCTTTGTCGGTCACATCGGCCACCAGGCCCAGGTGGCCCTCGCCCAGCCGCGCGGCGGCGCCTGCGGGGTCGGCGGCTTCGAGGTCGAGGATGGCGACTTTGGCGCCTTGCTCGGCCATCAGGCGGGCGGTGGCAAACCCGAGGCCGTTGAGTCCCGCCCCTCCGGTAATGATGGCAACCTGGTCCTTTAGCAGCATGTGTCTTGTCTCCTGTGGTGTGAAGGTGCAGGAGACTTGTACGCTGCCCGTGAGGGCGGCTGTCAAAGCGGTGTCTCCTGTTCTGGGAGCCGATTCTCAAAGCCGCTCAAGATGATGACAAGCGATGAATCATCAGCGTAAGATGACATTCCGTCATCTAACGTCAGGGTTCACCCCATGCCCACCTTGCCGCCCATTGCCAATCTGCAGGCCTTTGAGGCCGTGGCACGCCGCCGCAGCTTTGCGCTGGCAGCGGCGGAGCTGAACCTCACGGCCTCGGCCATCAGCCACCAGGTTTCGCGGCTGGAGGCGCAACTGGACATTCGCCTGTTCGAGCGCAGCGCCCACGGGGTGCGCCTGAGCCCTGCGGGCGAGCATTACCTGATGCACGTGGGGGCTGCGCTCAACGCCATTGCCACGGCCACCGACGATTTGCGGCATGGCATCCGCAACAGCCTGTATGTGCACACGGCACCCAGCATCGCCAGCCTGTGGCTCATGCCGCGCCTGCACCGCTTTGCGCAGGCCTACCCGGAGATATCGCTCAACCTCTCAGCCGCCCACACGCCCAGCGATTTCGCGCTCGGCCAGGCCGACATCGACATCCGCTACGGCATTCCGCAGTGGGGCGATCTGGTGGTGGAGCCGCTGTTCGAGGAAGCGATCGTGCCGCTGGCCAGCCCGGCCTTCATCAAGGCGCACAAGCTCAAGCGCGCAGAGCAGTTGCTGGACCTGCCGCTGATCCAAAGTAACGTCAGCATCGTGCAGTGGTCCGACTGGTTTGGCCGGTTCACCAAGCTGCGGGCACCCGACCGTTTCTCCCTGCGGTTTGACCGCGCCCAGATGTCCCTGGACGCCGCCACACAGGGCCTGGGCGTGGCCTTGGAGAGCGCCGTCAACGCAGGCGGGCACTTGGCTGATGGCCGACTGAAGGCCCCGTTCGGCATGGACCAGGCTGTGCGGGTGAAGGCGCATTTCGCCGTGTACCCTGAGCGGCACGCCAAGCGCCCGGCGGTGGAGGCGTTTTTGTCGTGGCTGCACAGCGAGGCTGCGCAGACCTAAGAAAACAAGGCCCGGCGGCCGCGGCTGCGAAGGTCTGCAGCCGCCGGACGCGAGGCTCTCACATCTCCTCGCTCCAGCAATACCCGTCGCGCGCAATCATTGCGCTCGCGGCACGCGGGCCCCAGCTGCCGGCGGGGTAGGGGCGTGGGCCTGCTGGGTCGTTCTTCCAGTACTGGAGGATGGGCTCTACCCAGCGCCAGGCTTCCTCCTGCTCGTCGCTGCGCACAAACAGGTTCAGGCGGCCAGCAATCACATCGAGCAGCAGGCGCTCGTAGGCGCCCACGCGTTCGGTGCCAAAGCGCTGGTCAAAGTCCAGGTTCAGGTGCACCTGCGACAGCGCGGGTTCGGTCTGGTGCTGGGCGGCGCCCTGCGCCATCAGGTGCAGTTCCAGCCCGTCCTTGGGTTGCAGGTTGATCACCAGGCGGTTGGCGGCGCCCGCAGGGGTCTTGAAGATGGGGTGGGGCACGGGCCGGAAGTTGATGACGATGTGCGCGTCGCGCCCCGCCAGCCGCTTGCCGGTGCGGATGTAAAACGGCACGCCCGCCCAGCGCCAGTTGCTGATCTCGGTGCGCAGCGCCACAAAGGTCTCAGTGGTGCTGCTGGCGGCCACGCCTTTCTCTTGCGCGTAGCCGGGCACGGGCTGGCCCTGGTGGTTGCCGGCCGCGTACTGCCCACGGATCACGTGCTGGCCGATGGTCTCCAGCGTCCAGGGCTTGAGCGACTGCAGCACCTTGAGCTTTTCGTCGCGGATGGCGTTGGCGCTGGAGTTGATGGGGGGCTCCATGCCGATCGCGCACAGCAGCTGCAGCGCGTGGTTCTGCACCATGTCGCGCAGTGCGCCGGTCTGGTCGTAGAACGCGCCGCGCGACTCCACGCCCAGCTCCTCGGCAATCGTAATCTGGATGTTGGCAATGGTTTCGCGGCGCCACAGGGGCTCGAACAGCGCGTTGCCAAAACGCAGCGCAAACAGGTTCTGGACGGACGGCTTGCCCAGGTAGTGGTCGATGCGGAAGACCTGCTCTTCCTTGAGCACGCGGCGCAGCGTGTCGTTGATCGCGCGGTTGGACTGCAGGTCGTGGCCCAGGGGTTTTTCCAGCACCACGCGGGTGGTGGGGCCGTTCAGGCCCACGGCGGCGATCTGCTCACACACATTGGTGAACAGGCTGGGCGCAGTGGCCACATACATCACCACCGAGTCGGCTCCGCGCGCCTTCAGCGTCTCGGCCAGGCGTTCGTAGTCCTGGGTTTTGGACAAGTCCATGCGCAGGTAGTGCAGCAGCGCGGCGAAGCGTGCAAACTCGTCCGGGCTGGGGCGCTTGGCCAGCTCCACGCTGTCGAACCGCGACTGGATCAGGCTGCGGTATTGTTCGTCGCTCAGGTCATCACGTGCCACCGCGATGATGCGTCCCCCCTCAGGCAGCGTGCCATGCCGAAAGGCCTGAAACAATGCGGGCATGAGCTTGCGCCAGGCGAGGTCGCCGGTGCCGCCGAACAGGACGAGGTCAAAACTCATGGTGTCTCCGTGATGGGGTGGTTCGTTTTGTTGCGTGGGATTGTAATCACGTTACATGATTTTCTAAAGAGGAGTGCCTTGTATCTACTGCTTGTAACCCAAAAGAACCTGTTAATAGGCCATTTTGTCGTGTAATCAAGTTACTATCTCGGCGCTTTTTTCACCTTACCCGTTTGATGACCATGCCTCTCCGTTGCGACCAGTCTGCGCTGTGGCCCCAGTTGGCCGCCCACTACGCCTCCCACGGCCAGCATCTGGACATGCGCCAGGCGTTTGCGCAGGATGCCCAGCGGTTTGCAGCCTTCAGCCAGTCGGCTCCGCATGTGTTTGCTGACCTGTCCAAGAACCTGTGGGACCGCGATACCGAAGCGCTGCTGCTGGATCTGGCCCGCGACTGCGGCCTGGTGCAACACCGCGATGCGATGTTTGCAGGCGAGGCCACCAACACCACTGAAAACCGCGCCGTGCTGCACACGCTGCTGCGCCGCCCTGCAGGCGTGGCCCTGCCCGGTGATGTGCCCGAGACCGCACAGCGCCTGGCCGACGTGCACCACACGCTTGATGCCATGCTGCAGTACGCCGAGCAGGTGCGCAGCGATGCCGCCATCACCGACGTGGTGAACATTGGCATCGGCGGGTCGGACCTGGGCCCGCACATGGCCGTGCGCGCGCTCGAAGAGTTCCGCATCCCCAGCAAGCGCTTTCACTTTGTGTCTAACGTGGACGGGCACGAGCTGCACCACGTGCTCAAGGGCCTGCGGCCCGAGAGCACGCTGTTCCTGGTCGCGTCCAAGACGTTTACCACGGCCGAGACCATGACCAACGCGCGCTCGGCCCTGGCGTGGTTTGGTGCCCAGGGCGGGCGCGATGTGGCCCGCCACTTTGCGGCGCTTACCACCAACATCGAGGCCGCAGCGGCCCTCGGCATCACCACCACCTTCGGCTTCTGGGACTGGGTGGGCGGCCGCTACTCGCTGTGGTCGGCCATTGGCCTGCCGATTGCCATCGCGATCGGTGCCCAAGGCTTCCGAGATTTCCTTGGGGGCGCGTACGCCATGGACGAGCATTTCCGCACCGCACCGCTGGCGCAGAACCTGCCGGTGCGTCTGGGTCTGCTCGATGTCTGGTACCGCAATTTCCTCGGCTTCACCAGCCGCTGCATTGCGCCGTATCACGCCGCGCTGGGGCGCTACTCGGCCTACCTGCAGCAGCTGGAGATGGAGAGCAACGGCAAGCGCGTGGCGCAAGACGGCAGCACGCTGGCCTGCGTCACATCGCCCGTGCTGTGGGGCGAGCCCGGCACCAACGGCCAGCACGCGTTCTTCCAGATGCTGCACCAAGGCGCCGATGTGCTGCCGCTGGAGATCGTGGCCGTGCGCAAGGCCTCGCACCCGCTGCCCGGCCACCAGCAAAAGCTGCTGGCCAACGCCCTGGCGCAGACGCAGGCGCTGATGGTGGGCAAGGCCAGCGATGACGGCCACCGGCACTTTCCGGGCAACCGCCCCAGCACGCTCATGCTGCTCGAATCACTCACCCCCACATCGCTGGGCGCGCTGATTGCACTGCAGGAGCACCGCGTGTTTGTGAGCGGCAGCCTGTGGGGCATCAACAGCTTTGACCAGTGGGGCGTAGAACTGGGCAAGGTGCTGGCCAAGGACCTGGAGGCGCGGCTGGAGAGCGGTGATGTGGCGGGACTCGATGGCTCCACCGCTGGCCTGCTGGGCTTGCTACGCAGCCCTGCCTGACCTTCACGGCACAGCAAAGTCCTCGGGGTCGCTCTGGCGGAAGACCGGGCGCCCTGCCGGCAGAAGCCGGCACAGTTTCTGGTCGACAGCTAACGCATCAGGAGACACTCCCCATGGCGATTCCGCCCTATCCGGACTTCCGCTCCGCAGCCTTTTTGCGCCAGCATCTGCGTGACACCATGGCGTTCTACGACCCCGTGGCCGCCGATCCGAGCGGCGGGCAGTTCCACTTCTTTCTGGACGACGGCACGGTTTACAACACGCACACCCGCCATCTCGTCAGCGCCACCCGTTTTGTGGTCACGCACGCCGTGCTCTACCGCACCACGGGGGAGGCGCGTTATCAGGCGGGCATGCGGCACGCGCTCACGTTCCTGCGCACCGCGTTTCTCGACCCTGCCACGGGCGGCTACGCCTGGCTGATCGACTGGCAGGATGGCCGCACCACCGTGCAAGACGCCACGCGCCACTGCTACGGCATGGCCTTTGTGATGCTGGCGTATGCCCGCGCTTACGAGGCCGGAGTGCCCGAGGCCCGAGATTGGCTGGCTGAGGCTTTTGAAACTGCCGAACAGCACTTCTGGCAACCTGCCGCAGGCCTGTATGCCGACGAGGCAAGCCCCGAGTGGCAGGTGACCAGCTACCGAGGCCAGAACGCCAACATGCACGCCTGCGAGGCCATGATTTCGGCCTTCCGCGCCACGGGCGAGCGTCGCTACATCGAGCGTGCCGAACAACTCGCGCAAGGCATCTGCCAGCGGCAGGCCGCGTTGTCCATCGCCGCCAGCGCCCCCGCTGCCGAAGGTTGGGTGTGGGAGCACTTCCATGCCGACTGGTCCGTGGACTGGGACTACAACCGCCATGACCGCAGTAACATCTTCCGCCCCTGGGGCTACCAGATCGGCCACCAGACCGAATGGGCCAAGCTGCTGCTGCAGCTGGATGCCTTGCTACCGGCCGACTGGCACCTGCCCTGTGCGCAGCGCCTGTTCGATACCGCTTTGGAGCGGGGCTGGGATGCCGCGCACGGCGGCCTGTATTACGGCATGGCGCCCGACGGCAGCATCTGCGACGACGGCAAATACCACTGGGTGCAGGCCGAGAGCATGGCAGCTGCAGCGGTGCTTGCTGTTCGCACGGGGGATGCTCGCTACTGGCAGTGGTACGACCGCATATGGGCCTACTGCTGGGCCCACTTTGTGGACCACGAACATGGCGCGTGGTTTCGCATCCTGCACCGCAACAACCGCAACACCACCCGCGAGAAGAGCAACGCGGGGAAGGTGGACTATCACAACATGGGGGCGTGTTATGACGTGTTGGGAGCGCTGGGGCTGGGGGCTGAGAAGGGCTAACCGGCAGCGAGTCACCCTGTCGACGTAAGCTCACCCCATCGGAACCATCCGGTCCAGCAGGAGAGGAAACATGGAAGTCGGTTTGCTGACCCCGGCGCAACAGGAGCAGATGGTGGACTTGCTGCTTGCGCTGCATGATCACTACCACGCGGGCCGTGCGCTCGACCGGGTCCTTGTGCGCAACCACCTGTTGGACAACCTGTGCGGACCCGACTCTCAGATTCGACTTGTGACGGCAGAACTCGGCGGCGAGTTGTTGGGGTTTGCCGCCATTTACCTGGTGTATTCGTTGGTGGAGCCCGAGCCCGCCCACCAGCGGCAGTGTGTACTTAAGGAGCTGTTTGTTTCTCCGCACCATCGGAGCCAAGGTATTGGCCTGGCTTTGATGCAATGGGTGGCGCGATACGCGCTGGACAACGGCTGTGGCCGCATCGATTGGTCGGTCAAGTCGTCCAACGCCCGGGGCATTGCGTTTTACGAGAGCCAGGGTGCAAGGTTGGTCAGTGACCGCCTCAGCTATCGGATCGTGCGCGAGGAGATCGGCGCGTTGGCGGGCTGGTGATGGAGCGCTGGCCTTTGTGCCCCACTGTGACCAGTTGCTCGGCGCTCTTCACACCTTGAAGAAATTCACCGGCAGCCCAGCCACTTCGACCTGCATGCTGAACAGCGACCCCGCTGCAACCGCTGCCTGCTGTTCTTGAAGAGGCCTTCCCGCCCGCGCCGACGTAATGAACAACGTCCGCAAATTCTCGCCCCCCAGACACACCATGGTCGGGCACTGCACCGGCACCGCAATGCGCTGCAGCACCTCACCTGCTGGCGAAAGCTGCAATACACAAGCGCCTTCGTACATCGCCACCCAGTAGTTGCCTTCCACATCCACCGCCGCGCCATCGGGTCTGCCGCCGTACGGCTGGCCGTCCACCTTGCGGTCAAACTGCACCCAGGGGCGGCGGTTGGCGATATCGCCCGTGGCCACCTCAAAGTCGAACTGGTCGATGCGGTGCTCCGGTGTGTTGGACCAGTACATCGTGCGGTTGTCGGGGCTGAAGGCCAGGCCATTCGCGGTGAAGTTGTCGCCCGCCATGTGGCGCACGCGGTAGCCTGTGGCGCTGGCCGGGTCGGCCTGCAGGCACCACAGCGCCGCATTCGGTGCGGTGCGGGGCGTGATGACCGAGCCCGCCCAGAAACGGCCTGCGGTGTCGCAGCGGCCGTCGTTCAAGCGCAGGACCGTGGTGTCATGCTGCTCGGGCGGCAGCAGGGCCAGGCAGGTGAGGGCGGTAGGGTCTGCGCTGTCCTTGGCCGGATCCAGAAGATAGAAACCGTTTCGTAACCCGATTACCAATCGCCCATCAGCCGCAGGGGCGCAGCAGCCGGGCTCGCTGGGCATGTGCCACTGCCGGTGGTGGCCGCTGTCAGGATGCCATGCGTGCACCGCTTGTCCCTGAATGTCACACCAGTAAAGGGATTTTTCCGTGGGGTGCCAGAAGGGGGATTCACCCAGTTCGGACGGCGGCAAGGGCAAGGTTTGCAGGGACATGGGTTGAATTGGGGTGGTTATCGAGTTACATTCTAGGGCCTCAGATAACGACCCTGGCGCAATGCACGGGGTCCTGCCACCCACCGATGGAGACTTCCATGCATCCAGTTGTAGCGCGCGTGACCGAGCGCATTGTCCAGCGCAGCGCAGACACCCGCGGCGCCTACCTTGCCGGCGTTGACGCCATGATTGCCCGCAAGCCCGCACAAGACCGCATGGGCTGCGCGAACCTGGCCCACGCCTACGCGGCATTGCCGGGATCGGACAAGTTCAAGGTCACGGTCGAGAAGGCGCCCAACATCGGCATCGTCACGGCCTACAACGACATGCTCTCGGCGCACCAGCCGTACCAGAGCTACCCCGCTATCCTGCGTGATGAGGCCGCCCAGCTCGGTGCCACGGTGCAAGTGGCCGGTGGCGTGCCCGCCATGTGCGATGGTGTGACGCAGGGTACGCCCGGCATGGAGCTGTCGCTGTTCTCCCGCGATGCTATTGCCATGGCCACTGCGGTAGCGCTGTCCCACGATGTGTTCGATGGTGCACTGCTGCTGGGCGTTTGCGACAAGATCGTGCCCGGCCTGCTGATCGGCGCGCTGCACTACGGGCATCTGCCCTGCGTGTTTGTGCCCGCAGGCCCCATGGGCACAGGCCTGTCGAACAAGGAAAAATCCAAGGTGCGCGAGCAGTACGCACAAGGCCTGGTGGGCCGTGACGAACTGCTCAAGGCCGAATCGGCCGCGTACCACAGCCCTGGCACCTGCACGTTCTACGGCACGGCCAACAGCAACCAGATGCTGCTCGAAGCCATGGGCCTGCATGTGCCCGGCGCGGCGTTCGAGTCGCCCGGCAGCGAGGCGCGCGAGGCCTTCACGCGCCAGGCGCTGCGCACGGTGCTCGACATCGGCAAGCGGGGCAACCGCTTCACCCCCATCGGCAAGCTGGTGGACGAGCGCTGCATCGTCAACGCCATGGTGGCCCTGCTGGCCACGGGCGGCTCCACCAACCACCTGATCCACTGGGTGGCGATTGCGCGCAGCGCGGGCATCCTGATCGACTGGACGGACTTTGACGAACTCTCGTCGGTGGTGCCCCTGCTGGCCCGCGTGTACCCCAATGGCGACGCCGATGTGAACCAGTTCCAGGCGGCGGGCGGCCCGCCCTGGATCCTGCGCGAGCTGCTGGCGGGTGGCTTGATGCACCCTGACGTGATGAGCGTGAACGCGGGCGGCATTGCCGATGGCGGCAAGAGTGCACCCGCCGTGTCGGGCGACACCTCGGTGCTGCGGCCTGTGAGCGAACCCTTCTCACCCACCGGCGGGTTGCGCCTGCTGCAAGGCCGCCTGGGCCGCGCGGTGATCAAGGTGTCGGCCGTGCCCGAAGACCGCCACATCGTCCAAGCCCCAGCGCGAGTTTTTGACTCGCAAGAAGCCCTGCTCGCAGCCTTCAGCGCTGGCGAGGTGAACCAGGACATGGTGGCCGTGGTGCGCTTTCAGGGCCCGCAGGCCAACGGCATGCCAGAGCTGCACAAGCTCACGCCCCCGCTGGCAGTGCTGCAGAACCAGGGCTTCCAGGTGGCGCTGGTCACCGACGGCCGCATGAGCGGCGCCTCCGGCCGCGTACCGGCCGCGATCCACGTCACGCCCGAGGCCCTGGCCGGTGGCCCGCTGGCCAAGGTGCGTGATGGCGACATCGTGCGGGTGGATGCGGTGGCTGGCACGCTCGATGTGCTGGTGGACGACGCCGAGTGGGCCGCACGCGCCCCGGAGCCCTGCAGCGCCCCATCACCCATCGGCTTCGGCCGCGAACTCTTCACCAACTTTCGCCGCCACGCAGGCGGTGCCGAACAAGGAGCCTGTACATGGCTGTAACCCCTGCTTCCGCCCCCATGAATCCCCTCGACATCGCCAGCCATGGCCCGGTCATCCCTGTCATCGTGATTGACCGCGTGGAAGACGCGCTGCCCCTGGCCGAGGCCCTGCTGGCCGGTGGCGTGAAGGTGCTGGAGGTGACGCTGCGCACCGCTGCCGGTCTGCCCGCCATCGAAACCATCGCCCGCAACCTGCCCGAGGCCGTGGTGGGCGTGGGCACGGTGCTCAACGCCGATGACGCGCGCCGCGCGAGCGAAGCCGGTGCGCGGTTTGCCGTGAGCCCCGGCTACACCTCGGCCGTGGGCAGCGCCTGCAAGGGCCTGAACCTGCCGCTGCTGCCCGGTGTGGCCACATCCAGCGAGATCATGGCGGCGCTGGCCGATGGGTTCTCGTTCCTCAAGCTCTTCCCGGCCGAGGCCGTGGGCGGCATCCCGCTGCTCAAGTCCTGGGCCAGTCCGTTTGGCCAGGTGAGCTTTTGCCCCACGGGTGGCATCACCAACGCCACTGCCTCCAACTACCTGGCACTGCCCAATGTGCGCTGCGTGGGCGGCTCATGGCTTACGCCCACCGATGCGGTGCGCGCGGGCGACTGGGCGCGCATCACCCAGCTGGCGCGCGACACCCAGGCATTGCGCAAGGCGGCTTGAGGGGCTCTGGGCGCTGGGTTTGCAGCCAAAAGCGCCTGGTGCGCTAGTGCAATATGCACCAAAAGCTATCAAAATGAGAGCAAAGGAGGCGCTGACACCGTGGCGCCAGCGGTACGGTGTCTCCGCTGCGCGCGCCGAGTTGGCTGGACTTGTCGCAGCGCCCCTCTATCATGGCCACGCGGGGATACCCCGTGACCGAGCAATGATTGTTCAAGAGAGGGAATTCGCTATGGATTTTGTTTCGGCTGTCAAAAGCTGCTTCGCGCAGTACGCAGGGTTTTCGGGCCGTGCGCCACGCTCCGAGTTCTGGTGGTTTGCGTTGTTTCAGTTCGGGGTGCTGGTGATTGCCACCATGATCAGCCAGGTGCTGTATGGCATTGCCGCGCTGGCCCTGCTGTTGCCCGCGCTGGCCGTGGGGGCTCGCCGCTTGCACGATATTGGCCGCTCCGGCTGGTGGCAGCTGCTGTCCCTCACCGGTATCGGCACCCTGGTGCTGATTTACTGGTGGGTGCAACCCAGCGGGGAGTAAACCCATGGCAGGCCAGTGTCCCGAATTGGCCCCATAGAAAAAACAAAAGCCCGCAGACCGTAAGGCCTGCGGGCTTTTGTGTAGTGGGCTGCGCAGTCAGCACGGAGCCGCTGCGCAGGGGCCAGGCAATTACATGCCCATGCCGCCCATGCCACCCATGCCGCCCATGTCGGGCATGCCGCCGCCAGCGCCGGCTTCTTCCTTCGGAGCCTCTGCCACCATGGCTTCGGTCGTCAGCAGCAGCGATGCCACGGAGGCAGCGTTTTGCAGAGCGGTGCGGGTGACCTTCGTGGGGTCCAGAATGCCCAGTTCGAGCATGTCGCCGTAGGTGTCGTTGGCAGCGTTGAAGCCAAAGTTGCCCTTGCCAGCCAACACTGCGTTCACCACCACCGAGGCTTCGCCACCGGCGTTGTTCACGATTTCGCGCAGAGGAGCTTCCACAGCCTTCAGCACCAGCTTGATACCGGCGTCCTGGTCAGCGTTGTCGCCCTTGATCGAGTCGCCCACAGCTTGCTTGGCACGCAGCAGAGCCACGCCGCCGCCAGCCACAACGCCTTCTTCCACAGCTGCACGGGTAGCGTGCAGTGCGTCTTCCACGCGGGCCTTCTTTTCCTTCATTTCGACTTCGGTGGCAGCGCCCACCTTGATCACGGCCACGCCGCCAGCCAGCTTGGCCACGCGCTCTTGCAGCTTTTCGCGGTCGTAGTCGGACGTGGCTTCTTCGATCTGCACGCGCACTTGCTTGACGCGGGCTTCGATGTCAGCGGCAGCGCCAGCGCCGTCGATGATGATGGTGTTTTCCTTGCCCACTTCGATGCGCTTGGCTTGGCCCAGGTCGGCCAGGGTGACCTTTTCCAGGGTCAGACCGACTTCTTCAGCGATGACCTTGCCGCCCGTCAGGATGGCGATGTCTTCCAGCATGGCCTTGCGGCGGTCGCCGAAGCCAGGGGCCTTGACAGCCACAACCTTCAGGATGCCGCGGATCGTGTTGACCACCAGCGTAGCCAGGGCTTCGCCTTCGACTTCTTCGGCAATGATCAGCAGGGGACGGCCAGCCTTGGCAACTTGCTCCAGCGTAGGCAGCAGGTCGCGGATGTTGCTGATCTTCTTGTCGAACAGCAGCACGAAGGGGTTGTCCAGAATCGCGGATTGCTTTTCGGGGTTGTTGATGAAGTAGGGCGACAGGTAGCCGCGGTCAAACTGCATGCCTTCCACGACGTCCAGTTCGCTGTCCAGCGACTTGCCGTCTTCCACGGTGATCACGCCTTCCTTGCCAACCTTGTCCATGGCGTCAGCGATCAGCTTGCCGATGGTTTCGTCGGAGTTGGCGGAGATCGAACCCACTTGGGCGATTTCCTTGGAGGTGGTGGTGGGCTTGGAAGCCTTCTTCAGCTCGGCGACCAGGGCCGTCACAGCCTTGTCAATACCGCGCTTCAGGTCCATCGGGTTGATGCCGGCGGCCACGTACTTGAAGCCTTCGCGCACGATGGCTTGTGCCAGCACCGTAGCGGTGGTGGTGCCGTCACCAGCGTTGTCGCTGGTCTTGGAGGCCACTTCCTTCACGAGCTGGGCGCCCATGTTCTGCAGCTTGTCCTTGAGTTCGATTTCCTTGGCCACGGACACACCGTCCTTGGTCACGGTGGGGGCGCCGAACGAGCGCTCCAGCACCACATTGCGACCCTTGGGGCCCAGGGTCACCTTGACCGCGTTGGCCAGGATGTTCACGCCTTCAACCATGCGTGCGCGGGCTTCGCCGCCGAAAACTACGTCTTTTGCTGCCATTTTGGAGCTCCTGAAAATTTGATTCAAATTGGCTGCTGGCGCTTATTCAATAAGCACTGGCAGCTATGAAAAGATGAGTGATTCAGAGGGAAGAGAAATTACTTCTCAACCACTGCAAACAGGTCGTCTTCCTTCATGACCAGCAGCTCGTCGCCCTTGACCTTGACGGTCTGGCCCGAGTACTTGCCGAACAGAACGCGGTCACCGACCTTCACGTTCAGGGCGAGCACTTCGCCCTTGTCGTTGCGCTTGCCGGGGCCAACGGCCAACACTTCACCTTGATCGGGCTTTTCAGCGGCGTTGTCAGGGATCACGATGCCGGAAGCGGTCGTGGTTTCGCTTTCAATACGCTTGACGATCACGCGATCGTGCAGAGGGCGAAGGTTCATTGCAATGCTCCTGTTTTCAGTAAAAAAGCTGAGGGACTCAATCAGCCCCGGCCATCCGGGGCTACCAAACTGCCAGCAGGGAGTGCGGTGTTAGCACTCGTCTGCAGTGAGTGCTAATGATACGGGCATTCCGCTTCATTTCAAGAGCATCACTGGTATGTCTGAGATATTTGCTTACTTGTTGGCAGGTCGGCGCGAGGTCTTTGCGGCGCTTTGTAACTACCCTGCACCTACAATCTTTCGGATGTGGCGATGGTGGGCATTTGCGTAACGCACGCATGTGCAACTCTCTGGGTTGCAGTGGTCCAACCGTCTCTTTCTTGCTCCCAACTCACAGGCTTGACCTCGAGCGCGCGGAGCTTTACCGATTCAGGAATCTGATGGCGTCCTTGCAATTCACAACCGCGCTGATGGGCATTGGCCTTGCCGCGCTGATTTTGTACTTGATCCGTAGAGATCATCTTTATGTCATGCATGGCCTGTTCTGGGTGATGGTGGCCGGGGTGGCGGCCGTGCTAGGTGCTTCACCCGGGTTGATCGACTGGCTGGCCCTGCGGCTGGGTGTGACCTACCCACCCACGCTGCTGCTGCTAATGGTGTGCATGGTCTTGCTAATCAAGGCCCTGCACAGCGACATGGTCAATACCCGTATTGAGCGCGATGTTCGCCGGTTGAACCAGCGCTTGGCCTTGTTGGAGGCCGATCTTGCGCATAAGTCCGCTGAGCGCCCCCAAGATCAAGACCTGCTCTAGTTTTATGAATGTATCCTTGAATTTGTTGTTGCCTGTGGTTCTGTGCGGTGGCTCTGGCACGCGCCTGTGGCCGCTGTCGCGCGAAACCTACCCCAAGCAGTTTTTGGCCCTGGCCGGTGCGCGCACCATGCTCCAAGACACGGCACTGCGCTTGCAAGGGCTGAATCAAATCCCTGTGGCGAAGGCGCCTATCCTGGTCTGCAATGCAGAGCACCGCTTTTTGGCTGCCAGCCAGCTGATGGAGGCAGGCATACACGGCGCGCGCATCGTGCTGGAGCCTGCGGGCCGCAATACAGCACCCGCGCTGACCCTTGCGGCCTTGCAAGCGCAGTCAGAGGAAGAAGGCGGCGACCCGGTACTGCTGGCCATGCCCGCTGACCATGTGATAGCCCACCTACCCGCGTTTCACCATGCCATCGAGCAAGCGTTTGCCATTGCTAACGGCGGCGCCATGGTGACCTTTGGCATCGTGGCCGACAAGCCAGAGACAGGGTATGGCTACATCCAGTGTGGCGAATCAGTGCCGGGGGGGGAGGCCCACCACATCGCCAGCTTTGCCGAAAAACCGGACGCAACACGTGCCCAAAGCTACCTGGACGCTGGCAACTACTTGTGGAACAGCGGCTTGTTCATGGTGCGCACCAGCGTATGGCTCAAGGCCATTCAAAGCTGCCGCCCCGATATCTTTGCCGCCTGCTCAGCCGCCATGGCAGGAGCACAAAAGGATATGGACTTTGTCCGTCCTGCCACCGAAACCTTCAACGCATGCCCTGCCGACTCCATTGACTACGCCGTGATGGAGCGCCTGCCAACCCGGCCCGAGCTGGGCATACAGGCGTGCGTGGTGCCGCTGCAGGCCGGCTGGTCGGACCTGGGCGCGTGGGATGCCCTGTGGCAGGTGCGGGAGCAAGACGCGCATGGCAACGCGCGCGTGGGTGACATCATTCAGCACGGCTGCTCCAACTCACTGCTACTGTCCAGCAGCCGTCTGGTGGCTGGCGTGGGGCTGGACAACATCGTGGTGGTAGAAACCGCAGACGCCATCCTGGTAGCAGACAAACGCCAAACCCAGGACGTCAAACTGATCGTGGGCAAGCTGCGCGAAGCAGGGCACACCTTGACCCAGACGCACCGAAAGATCCACCGCCCCTGGGGCTGGTACGACAGCATCGATAGTGGCGAGCGCTTTCAGGTTAAGCGCATTGTGGTCAACCCCGGCGCCAGCCTGAGCCTGCAAATGCACCATCATCGGGCCGAACACTGGATTGTGGTCAAGGGCACAGCCCAGGTGACCAACGGTGAAAAGGTCTTTTTACTGGGTGAAAACGAATCCACCTTTATCCCGTTGGGCCACGTGCACCGGCTGACCAACCCTGGGAAAGTACCTCTAGAAATTATTGAGGTGCAATCGGGAAGTTATCTGAATGAGGATGACATAGTCCGGTTTGAAGACACGTACGGTCGGGCAGTGCCTGCTCCGAAAGAAGGCTGACTCTATGCCTGGCTTACCTATGCTTAAAGCCCTTTGGGGCTACCGCGGCTTTGTCTGGAGCAGTGTCATGCGGGAGTTTCACGGGAAATACCGCGAATCTTTGCTGGGTGCGTTCTGGTCAGTGGCCAACCCGCTGGCCATGATCATTATTTACACCGTGGTGTTCGGCCAACTCATGCGCCCCAGTCTTGCGGGTCACGAGCAAACGCCGTTTGCATTCAGCATCTACCTGTGTGCAGGGGTCCTGACCTGGGGCTTGTTTTCAGAAATGCTCGGACGTCTGAACGGCGTGTTCCTAGAACATGGCAATCTGATCAAAAAATCTAACTTTCCACGCATCTGCCTGCCAGCCATTGTTGCAGTCTCTGCGTTGGTCAACTTTGGGATTGTGTTTGCCTTGTACCTCGCCTTTTTAGCCTTGATTGGTCATTGGCCAGGATGGGCGCTTCTAGCTGTTATGCCTTTGCTGGCATTGCAGGTGCTTTTTACTCTGGGCCTTGGTATCTTTTTGGGAACACTCAACGTCTTTTTCAGGGACATTGGGCAGTTAATGGGCATTGTGGTGCAGTTCTGGTTCTGGCTCACACCAATTGTTTATGTGTTCGACTCTTTGCCAACTGCTGCGCGAGCAGTGCTGCGATTCAACCCAATGCAGCCCTTGATGGTTTCCTATCAAACCTTGTTTCTGAACCAGCGCATGCCAGACTTTGCTAGTCTGATACCACTTGCTTTGCTCTCGATGTTATTTTTATTATTAGGGGGTCGGTTCTTTCTTTCACATGTGGGTGAGTTGGTGGACGAATTGTAATGGGTAACCTCGTAGTTTCAAATGTCGGTAAAGCTTATAAGCGTTATCCAAGTAAATGGTCACGAATCGTTGAATGGGTAACTGGTAAAACTCGTCACGAAAAAACTTGGGTATTGCGTGGTATTTCTTTCAGCTTACAGCCTGGAGAAGCAGTTGGTATTGTGGGGGAAAATGGTGCTGGTAAAAGCACACTGCTAAAAATTATTGCCGGTACTACTCAATCGACGGAGGGGGGGGTCCATGTAAATGGGAAGGTTGCTGCTTTGCTTGAATTGGGAATGGGATTCCATTCGGATTTCACAGGTCGACAAAATATATTCATGGCGGGGCAGTTGCTCGGCCATACAGCTGAAGAAATATCGCTAGTTACACCCGAAATCGAGAAATTTGCAGATATTGGGAAGTACATTGATCAACCTGTGCGCGTGTACTCAAGTGGTATGCAAGTTCGACTGGCTTTCGCGGTGGCCACGGCAATCCGCCCAGATGTGCTCATTGTTGATGAGGCGCTGTCGGTGGGTGACGCTTCATTTCAGCGTAAATGCTTTCAACGTATTGAAGCGTTTCGCGCGGCAGGTACTACATTACTCTTTGTGAGTCACGATATCGACGCGATAAAAAAAATATGTAACCGGGCATTATTTATAAACCAAGGTACTCTGGTCATATCGGGTGCGTCCAAACAAGTTTGTGATGAATATGAGCGGTACTTATTTGGTGATCGAAAAGTAGGTGGGGAAAATAAGCGGGAATTTCAAATTAATTTAAAATCAGCGATAGAAGCTTCTCACTTCGATCAGTCCCTTGCCGTGAGTTGCGAAATAATCTATGGCAACGGTCAAGCTGATATAGAAGCTTGCTGGTTGGCTGACACTGATGGCTGTCGAATTAATGTTGTTGAGTCTGGTATTCCTTTTCAATGGTGCTATCGCGTCCGATTTATTGAAGATGTCAAAAATCCTATTTTTGCCATGATGCTAAAAACCCGTGAAGGTGTGGCGCTGTACGGGACTGATTCAACTTTGGACGAATTGTCTGATACAGATTATAAATCTGGCGATGTTGTTCAGGTTTGCTTTTCTTTGAAAAATCAATTGGCCCCGGGCATTTATTATCTAAACTGTGGTGTGAGAATAGAGGGGGAGCATGGTGCTGAGTTTTTGAGCCGAAGAGTTGATTCGGCACTGCTACGTGTCACTGCTGGAGAGGGGCTAACCGTTGTTGCTGGGTTGATGGATATGAAAGCTCAACTAGATGTGAGCAGTGAAGTCATTCTGCGAAATTAAATCTATGCAAAATTCGCCGATCTTCGTTCATTCTATCTTTCGTGCGGGAAGTACATATATATTCAATGTATTTCGTCGTAGTTGCGGGGGCTATTGGTGTTATCAGGAACCTCTTCACGAGGCTGCTTATTACTACAGGGCGGATCCATCTAGTCTTAGATTTGATGATCTCGATTCTAAGACGCAGCTGCTCCGTCATCCAAAACTGGAGAAGTCTTATTTTGATGAATTAATCGATGTTTGGCCTGTGTGGGAAAAAGCGATTAACGAAAAAATAATCTACGAAGAATATTTTTACGACCCAGAAAGTGAAGCGGAAATTGAGTACTGGAGAACCCTGGCACGAGGCGCTAAAGGCCGACCTGTGTTCCAAGAGTGCCGCACATCGGGTCGTATCGAGTTTATTAAAAGGCATCTCGAAGGAAGTCACGTATATTTATGGCGCAATCCATGGGATCAGTGGTGGTCATATAAGGTCACGTCATATTTTGATGTTGTAAATCTAATAATCGTTAGTTCTCCTCAAGCACCTCCGCTTGTGAAGAATATCTGGGCAGAGCTTGATATTCCTTCGTGCTCGGAAAGGAGTTTGAGCAATTTGTTTTCATTTTATGAAAATATTGCACTCACTAGTGAGAAAAGCTATCTCATTTTTTACCTTCTTTGGTGCTTGGCTCTTCGGGAGGGAATGGTTCATGCGGATCTGATGATCAATATTGATAGCCTTAGTGATTCTTCCTGTTACAAGTTGGAAATTCTAGCTGCCCTCAAAAACATGGGCATCAATGAAATCAATTTCTCTGACTGTGAAGTGCCTCAAGGCCGGTACTCAGAACGAGATAGTCAATTTTTTCTACCTCTTGAGATAAGAGTCCATCGGTGGCTCATAGAAGGTGGTTGGACTGAGGCTGATCTCAGCGCAATCCAGATTGCGCGGGAGCGTCACCGACCTTCGTTTTCGCATGAAATGGTTTCATCCTCGGATCTTATAAGAACAACCGAGCACGAAAGTCGGGCGCGTGAGTTGGCGATTCGTGCTGAGACCTTACTAGCTCAACGCATTCGTGATATTTCAAAAAAATTGCAAGATGAGCAAGACGTACGTTTTGACGATTTGGCGCGCGAGGCTGCTTCAGGGCGTGCGCAAATCTTAGATTTGCACGCAGAAATTCAAAAGAAGAAGCATGAAATCAGTGAATTCAAAAAAAAAGCCACCTTTTATCAAGAAGAAACGCTAAAACTTCAGTTGAAAATTAATGGAATTTATCAAAGTCTGTCTTGGCGTATCTCTTCTCCACTTCGGTGGATGGCGGGTAAATTCTTTGATTTTGTACTCGTAGTGCGTAATTTTTTAAATTATCTTTTATTCTTCGGAATCGAAAAATCTCAGCCTCTTCTGGGCTGGCTATTTGGACAAGTCTTTAGTTATCCAAAGATCCGCTTTATTCTAAGCAGATGGCTCATTCGTTACCCTGAGCTGCATCGCCAATTAGTTAGTGTCGCAATCCGCCGAAATGTACTTAAAGAGGCATTGTTGAGTACGCCGTTTGCTCATGTACACAAGGTAGAATTTAACAAAATTCCGATTAGTGGAGATTTTAAAAATCATCCTCGAGTTCTTCCTGAAACTCCAGTTCTTCCTGAAGCAATGTCACTTCCTGAACTGGTTATTGCTAAATCTTGCTGGGTGAGGCTGGTTGGTCATGTGGAAGGAGCCTATAGTTTGGCTATAGTTAATCGTGGATTGGCCGTTGGGATGGAAAGTATTAATGAGAAACGGTTTAGCTATATACCGTACGAAAATGAGTTGTGTTCTGAGATGCCGAGGCTTAGCCCTGAGCAGGACTCACTTATACACGATGCGCTCTGGCGAAAAATTCCTTCTGAGGAGATCCAAGGCACTATTTCAATAGTACATCACTATCCAGTTATTGCGGATACGCAGCCATGTGGCATGCGTGGAGTGCTATTCTTCTGGGAAGAAACTTCTGTCCCTATCGATGTAGTTCGAAATATTAACAATAATTTTGATATTGTTTGGGTCGCTGCGACCTCTGTTAAAAGGGCATTAATAAATTCCGGCTGTGGTATCCAGGTTTTTGTCATTCCGATCGGGATAGATCATTTGATTGATCAGAGTGAAGAGCCTATTGATAAACTAACCGTGTCTGCTGGGCAGGTGTTTCGCTTCCTCCATGTGTCGTCAGCGTTCGAACGCAAGGGGATTGATGTACTTTTGTCGGCATATTTAAATACTTTTACTTCTGCTGATTCGGTAGAGCTATACATAAAGACATTTCCAAATCCACATAACAAGGTGCATGCACAGCTGAAGTCTTTAAGTGAGGGGTTGAAGTTTCCCCCCAAAGTCATTATTGACGAGAATCCCTTGGATGATTTGAACATGCTTAGGCTTTATCGAACTGCGCATTGCATGGTCTTGCCGTCGCGCGGAGAGGGCTTCAATCTTCCTGCGGCAGAAGCGTTGGCTTTGGCCTTACCAGTCATAACAACGGGGCATAGCGCCCATGCGGATTTCTGTACACACGCGACTGCTACGCTGATAAATTTCGA
Organism: Acidovorax delafieldii; assembly: GCF_007993815.1. GTDB lineage: Bacteria > Pseudomonadota > Gammaproteobacteria > Burkholderiales > Burkholderiaceae_C > Acidovorax > Acidovorax delafieldii. Next base: position 184,226 of record NZ_VJWE01000011.1, on the reverse strand, counting down.
ATTTTCAGCGTCCCGTAGTCATTTGCGGAGCAGTGATTCCTGTTGGGTGGAACCCGACCCCCTACATTTGGCAGATGAAATGCGGAGAGTGCGTGAAAAAGTTATTATTAGGGATCCCGAACTGGAGGCTCGGGTTAAGTCTGGTGCATTGCACGTACGTAAAATTTATACTTGGGCTAACTGCGCTAGCTCATTAATACGGAGTGCACAATGGATGCAAAACCAATCCCGCTCTGAATCTTCTCCTCTAAGAGTTGCTGCGGTTAGCCCATGGGCAACGCGATGCGGGATTGCAGAATATGCTAATAGCTTATTGTCACCGAGTGTTTATAAACGTCGGATGATTTTAAAAATATATTGTGATGATCGTACTGTTAATGTTCCGCCAGATGCTGAAATAGCTTGGAGGGCTGGCGAAAATGATAGTGTTCACAAACTTCTTGAGCGAATAAATCAGAGTAATACTGATATTGTTTTTGTGCAGCATCAACCCAGTCTATTCCCTCTTACGGAGGCTCTTTGCGAGCAACTAGCTCATTTGAGTAAAGTGGGTGTGGTAGTTGTTCTGGAGTTGCATTCAACACAACCCTTGCTCCATGATTCGAGACTGACCTCGACTGTGATCGAAGCATTGAGTAAGGTAGATCGAATTATTGTGCACAAGCCTCAAGATTTAAATAATTTGCTTGCATTGGGTTTGGTTGAGAATGTGATGCTGCTCCAATTGGGGGGGGTGGCGCCATTAGCGCCCTCTGATTCATCTTCTGTGAGAGCTGAATTAAATATTCCTTCAGATGCGTTAGTTTTGGGTTGCTTTGGTTTTGCCTTGCCTCACAAGGGAATTGATACTTTGATCAAGGCAATACCACCACTAATTTCTGTCACCAAAAGGTCAGTTCATTTGATTGCTGTGACATCTATCTTGGATAAGCGCAGTTCAATTTATATTGAAGAATGTCGAAAGATTGCAAAGAAATTTGGAGTCGAAAAAAATATTCATTGGATGACTGATTATTTACCAATTGAGGATTCGCAAAAAAAATTGGGCGCCGCTGACTGTGTAATTTTTCCCTATAAGCATACCCAAGAAAGCTCCAGTGCTGCAGTGACGGTTGGACTTTCTACTCTTAAACCAGTTCTTGTTAGCCCCCTTGAGATATTTTCAGATCTCGCGGATGTAACTTGGAGGATGGATGGCTCAGAGGTGCAAGATATTGTTAGTGCGGTGTCGCATCTCTTCAATGCTCAAGGAAAAGACAACCCGTTGTTCGAACGCCAAGAGGAGTGGTTGAGGTCCCATGACTGGGAATATTTGTCTGAGCGACTATTTAATATAATTAAATCGTTACGACGAGAGAAGCTTCTTGCGAGTGTTGTTGCCTAATCTGTGTAATTTTGAATAATGAAATTTTCAAAAATAGGCAGTTGATGGTTTGCAAATTTTTTTAACTTGATTTTCGGGTTAAATAACATATTTATATCGATTTATGAAAAAGGCAATTATTACGGGTATTACGGGCCAAGATGGGGCATATTTGGCTAAATTTCTGCTTGATAAGGGTTATGTTGTATATGGTACTTTTCGTCGTACCAGTTCAGTCAATTTTTGGCGCATCCAAGAATTGGGCATACGTGAGTGTGCCAATTTGCATTTGGTTGAGTATGATCTAACTGATTTATCATCAAGTATTCGCCTGTTGCAAAATACCGATGCTTCGGAGATTTACAATCTGGCAGCTCAGAGCTTCGTCGGCGTCTCGTTTGAACAACCTGTAACGACTGCGGCCATAACCGGTATTGGGGTGGTCAATTTGCTTGAGGCCATTCGTATAGTTAATCCAAAGATTCGTTTTTACCAAGCCAGTACTTCCGAGATGTTCGGCAAGGTGCAAGCGATTCCTCAGGTGGAGGAGACGCCGTTCTACCCCCGTAGTCCATATGGGGTTGCGAAGCTTTACGCGCATTGGATGACTGTGAATTATCGCGAAAGTTATGATATTTTTGGGAGCAGTGGTATTTTGTTTAACCACGAAAGTCCATTGCGTGGGCTAGAGTTTGTCACGCGAAAAATTACAGATGGTGTCGCGAAAATTAAGTTGGGTAAAATTAATACATTGGAGTTGGGGAATCTAGATGCCAAGCGTGACTGGGGCTTTGCTCAAGAATATGTGGATGGTATGTGGCGTATGCTCCAGGCTGAAGAACCTGATACATTTGTGTTGGCAACTAATCGTACTGAAACGGTGCGAGACTTTGTGCGTATGGCATTTAGAGGAGCGGGCATCGATGTGGAGTTCAAGGGGGCAACCGATTCTGAAATAGCAGTAGATATCGCTACAGGTAAAACAGTTGTGCGAGTGAACCCAAGGTTCTATCGGCCCTCAGAGGTGGAGCTGTTGATGGGAGATCCTGCTAAGGCCAAAGCGAAGTTGGGGTGGGAGCCTCAAACCACCCTGGAGCAGTTATGCCAGATGATGGTGGAGGCTGATCTGAGGCGTAACCAGGGTGGCTGGTCATTCTGATGGCAATAGAAAATGTCGCAGCAAAGCCCAGAGCTTTGATTACAGGGATAAAGGGATTCACTGGTCGCTATGTTGCTTCAGAGTTGCTGGCTCATGGGTGGGAGGTTTATGGCCTTGGAACACAGCCTGATGCAGTAGATCTACGCTATCGTTGCGTAGATTTGCTCGACGCCGTTGGCGTAAACGCTGTTGTATCGGAAGTGAAGCCCGATTTTGTTATTCACCTTGCTGCGATAGCTTTTGTGGGGCACGATAACGTAGATTCTTTTTACAAAGTGAATCTTTTAGGCACGCGAAATCTGTTGGCGGCACTTGATAGCTCTATGCATAGGCCAAAATGCATATTGTTGGCCAGTAGTGCAAATGTATATGGCAACTCTTCTGGGGGGGTCTTGGCAGAGGATGCCCCTCTGAATCCTGCCAATGATTATGCAGTCAGTAAAATTGCCATGGAGCAGATGGCTCGGCTATGGATGAGTCGACTGCCTATAGTAATAACAAGGCCCTTTAACTACACCGGCATCGGGCAATCAGAAGTCTTTTTGGTTCCTAAAATAGTGGCTCATTTTCGTCGGCACGCGAATATCATTCAACTTGGTAACATTGATGTGTGGCGCGATTTCTCTGATGTGCGGGCCGTCGCTCGGGCGTATCGTCGTTTGCTTGAGGTGTGTCCTGCGGGAGTCACTGTCAATGTATGTTCCGGTCATCCTCATTCATTGCGCGAATTGATACAGATGTTGGAATGTATAGCAGGGCACACGCTGGAGGTACAGATCGATCCGGCTTTTGTGCGTGCTAACGAAGTCAGATCATTGAGCGGTGACAGCGCCAAGTTGCGTGGACTAATTGGCGACTGGCATACGCCAAAACTGCAGACCACACTTGACTGGATGTTTCGAGGAAATTGATCTAATTCTCTTGAATCATCGTGGATGCAATTCGGTTGTTTTTTAATAAGTTTTTGAAAATATTTAGTAGTGATGTTTTGAGAGCTGGATTTTGATCCAATAAATATTTTTTGATGTGGCTTGTATTTTTAATCGAGAATGACAATATAAGATGGTAACTCCCGATCTGGCCAGTCGCGGCATGTATTGGTATAGCCTTGGACATATACTGATTTTCCCTGCGCTTGTGCTGAGAGTAAAATTGCGAGAAAGCCTTTTCCGGCTGGGTCGGATAGTTTAATGGCCCATTGTTGAACACTGCTTACGCAGCCTGCAGGGTTGCTCATTGGTCCAGCTGCAAACATTACAACATCCGGGGTGTGCATAAAAACACTGGTAACCTTTCCAGAGGAAATTCCGGCGTTTGCAGAGTTGAAGCATGTCAGAATCGATGCTGTAAAAATTATATTAAAAAATTTTTTCATAAGACCTCTATTTTAAAGTTAGTCAAGTAAAAGATTAAGAATGGGCGTAAGATCAACGTTTATTTTTTTTGTATACTGGTAGCTCGCTGCAAGAGTGACCCCGCTGAATGCTTGATAACCACTGAGCATAATATGATAAGTGCCTGCGCTTGGTGTTGTGAAAGTGCAGGTTTCTGCGTTCCCGTCTAGATAAGGGCGGCAGTCGTAAGAGTTGAGTGTAGGAACCTGATTAAACTTGACATACAGGTCAACATCCCCGGACCCGCCATTCATTTGAATAACAAGGTTCGTAGCGCCAGCGGGTACAACTACGGAAAAATACTGGGTAGAACCCGCACTACCTGACAAATTGCTTTGGAGGAGGGGGGTGGTGGTTGTGCCGCCCGAGGTGAGATTGAACTGGGCATTGACTGTTGTACTGGCGTTGATGGTGAAAGAGCAAGAACCCGTGCCACTACAGGTTCCACCACTCCATCCGGCAAAAGTGCTACCGGCTGCAGGAGTCGCTGTAAGCGTGACAGTAGCTCCGGGAGTAAAAGACTCCGTGCAGGTTGACCCGCAATTAAGAGTGCCGCTGGACCGCGTTACCGTACCTCCCCCGGTACCAATTTTTGCGATGGAGAGCACGCCGACAGGTGGAATCGTGAAAGTGGCGGTGATGCCCTTGTAGGAGTCCACCGTGACGGTACAAGTGCCTGTGCCAGAACAACCAGCCCCTGACCAGCCGGCAAAAACATAGCCTGAGCCTGCAGTGGCCGATAGGGTCACTGAAGTGCCGACTGAATAAGCTTCTGTACAGTCAGTACCGCAGTTAATACCTGCGGGTGCGCTGGTAACCGTGCCTGTGCTTGCACCAGCACCTGCTTTTGTGACGTATACATCGTACGTGCTGGAAGCGTCTAGAGGTAGGTAGGTCTGTGCTTGTCCAGTCATGACTATGGGCACTCGCCCAGCGTTGACCCCATACGGATGCCCTGTACCAAACGACCACGCAATGTTGCTCATTCCGCCTGATAGCAGATGACAGTAGCTCATGATGGTGCCGTTGCTTTGACCCGCGCCACCTCCCGTGGTCGAACTCAGCCCTGGCAAATAACCAAAACGATCAGGCCCACCCAAAGCGATGCCGCACTGGCCGGTTGCATTACCTGAGTAGCAGCAATCGATAGCTCCGCCTGTGTTAGGAGAGGGTACTACGGCGGGGTTGTCATAATCATGGGTGTGAGAGCTACCAAATGCATGTCCAATTTCGTGGGCTACTACCACCGAGTCCCAAATCACTTGAGGATTTGAGGGCGTGAAATTACCTGCGAGCGCCGCACTCACACCATACGCGTAACTGGGAGCACCTAGCGTATTGACGTAAGCAATCCCGCCGCCCGCGGGCTTGCCGCTCAGTAGGTGAACATGGTGCCATGTCTGCGGTGCATAGGCACCCCCGTTTCCGTAATTGCGGAGCTCGGTCAGCATGGCACTCGTATTCGTGGCGTTCCATGGGTCGACTGTGGTCGTCCGAATAATGATCTGCTTCAAATTGAATCGGGTAGAGGCTTCAGCTTGGTACCGGGTGCCAACGTAGGTGAACAGATCCACAACGTAGTTGAATGCGGCTGCCTCGGTTCCTTTGAGTTGGTAAAACTCATAGTCGCTATCAATAATGATGTCTGCCCTGCGTTGGGTGCCTGCCTTTTCACTTATGGCTTGCGAAGAGCCTGATTCACCAGTGTTCGAAACTTGTTGGAAAAGAAGTTTGCGCTGGGTCGGGTCGCTTTGCAGGAAGGCTGGTGTCACGCCGCAAGAAAACTCTCTGTTGACGAAATCCCTTTGATGGTCCACCGCCCGCGAAACCGCTTTGCCGTCTCCGCTACTGCGTGCCGGCACCAACTCGTTCAACAGCGTATCCTTGTCCTGATGAATGATGGTGCGGATTTCACCATCGGGGGACACTGTCGCAAAGGCATAGCTGTCTGGCTTGCCCTGCACAACCCCCACAAAGTGGGCGTTGACGGCCAGTGGGTAGGCGCGACGACCCTTGTCATCAACCACGGTGTATTGGGTCCCTGCGCTTACCACCTCTGAGCGGCTCAACTCCAGGTTCACTACGGTGGGGCTAGCGTCGTTGACGCGGAGGTTTTCGATCCGCAGTGATTCCCCGGGCTTGACACTCAATGCCGCCAGGGCGGTTCTATCGGACGGCGCCTGCCCGGGGACAAGTTGCATTACTTGCTGTGCATACGCTTGCCCGCAAAACATTGCCAGCGCGGTGACAGACAAAACGGCTATCGAAGAGCGCCATGCTGAGATAGATAGACGCATTATTTTTTCATTCTCATGTTGGTTGTCTTTTCCCGGCACACAGCCATGAAGTCAACGCGAGACGCGCAGATCGTGGGTGCAACCCAACTTCTGAGTCAAAGAAGCAGACTGTTTCAAAGATTATGGTGGTTAATCTTTGTATTGTTAACAAATATGTGCAAAGCGGCTGGAGCGCAACAGTCCATCCCGCGAGCTTTTGTGCCTGACCTTGTCCTACGGGGTGCTGCGCGAACGGAGATCCCAGCGCGCCAAGCAGAGCAGGCTGGTGGCCAGCATGTATTTCGCCACGTTGAGCCATGAATTGAAAATACGCGATTTCCCTATGGTGCGCATGTTCATGTTGACAGGGATTTCGGTGATCTGGAGGCCAGCGCGGCGCACAAGTAGCAGCGCACCGAGATCCTGATAGTCAAGCAGCGTAGCCTCGCGCGAGGCTAGAACCTCCAGAACCTGGCGGTTGTATAGGCGGAAGCCAGATGTCAAGTCACGCAGATCGAAGCCAGCGAGATGTCTGAACCAGTTCCAGGCCAATTGGCGTAATGGGCTGGCTCTTTCGGGGAAGGCTCCTACAACGAGGTCAGCCTGCTGCCGCGCTTGGAGCAATGTGGGTATTTCGTCGACCTCATGCTGCCCATCTGCGTCCATGGTTATTACGGCCTGATATCCGTGTCGAAGCGCGTATCGGATGCCTAATTGCATTCCTCCCCAAGCACCCACGGGCAAGGTGGGGCTGAGCACCTGAGCGCCTGCCGCGCTCGCGATGGCCTGGGTATCGTCGGTGCTTTGATCGTTGATCACCAAAACATCACGCCATCCTTCTGCGTCCAATCGGTGAAGCAGGTCGCCAATGGTCGCGGCTTCGTTGCGCGCCGGTATGACGATGAGCAAGTCCTTGCCGGGAGGTGTGTCGAGGACGGCTTCGGGAGCGGCCACTCTGTATTGGTTGTAGATGGCCTGCGCGCAGCCTCCTATGGAGAAGTGCTTCTGCAACGCTCGTCGCCCCGACTCCCCCCATTGTTGGCGCAGGTGAGGATTGGCTTGCATCTGTTGGATCGCCGTGGCCCATGCCGTTACATCTTCCGGGGGCGCTTGAATCCCCGCATTTGCGGTTTGTAGAACCCAGGGCATTCCAGAACCTGCAAGAGATGAAACAATGCACGGCTTGGCGTGTTGCATGGCTTCCAGCAGGACCATGCCAAAAGCTTCAGTCCGTTCACGAGACGCGAGGCAGAACACGTCACAGCTTTGGAGCAAGACGATTTTTTCAGCATCGTCTACATTGCCAAGCAGCCGTACGTTGGGTGTTTGGCCCTGAGGAGTTAGCTTGTCGATTTGAGCTTGCAGCTCACCACGGAGCTCGCCGTCGCCCACGATCAGTAGCTCCACATCTGCCACGCCAACCGCTGCTGCGATCAGAGTTTCGAAGCCTTTGTAATAGGTTAGCCTCCCGATGGAGAGCAGGCGAAGTTTGCCTGCCACCCAGTGACTGGAGCGTGCAACCAAGGATGCGTCTGTAATTGGCCCATTCGGTGCCTCAAGTCCCAATGGGATGACAGCGCATTTGGCGCGCCAAGCCTGCAGCGGCTCGCTCGCTTCGAGGTAAGGCGGCGAAGTCGCGATAATGCGCGCCGCACGTCCCAATACAGCCTGTTCAAAAGGGCGGTATAGCCTATAAGCCAGTGCAATGGCGACACGAATGCGTGACACCACTACGTCAGACTGCCAATGCACCACCCATGGGATCGAGCGTGCCTCGCGCAGTGTCAAAACCCATAGCGCCGAGTTGTTGGGCATGTGCAGATGAAGCACATCAGGCTTGTGCTGTTTGATGGCCTGGGCCAATGCGGCGCGAAAACCCATCGCCAGCGGAGCGTAGACAAACTGGAGTTGCACGGGGACACGTTTGATCCACGGCGGATCATCTGGCTCGGGCGAGCCGTGCACAATCGCTACGGCCTCGATTCCAGAGGCTCGTTGTTCATTGACGAGGTCGGCAAGGAATACCTCCATGCCACCCCGGTGCGGGGGATAGAACTTACCAATGTGCAATACGCGCAACGCCACAAGAATGCCAGCCTGATTTATGAGTGACTATCGTCTTTTGGCAGCCGCAATGATTGCCCGCATTTGGCCGTACTGAGCGTTCCGCGGATCCAGTCTGATCGCTTCATCAAGATCTTTCAGGCTGTCGGCACCTTGACCCGCTTGATGGTGTGCCAATGCCCGGCCGTAATAGACAGGGGCTCCCGGATGGGATGCGATGAGTTGGTCAAAGATTCCAATGGCGGCTTGCGCTTCCCCCTTGCCCACTAACGCCATGCCCAGGCCTAGCCGTAGCCTGGGGTCGTTGGGATTGGCTTGAAGCAACACTTTGAATCCGCCGATGGCTTCGTCGTACCGTTGAGCGGCCATAGCTGTTTCGACCAGTCGGATACGAATGGTTGGTACTACGCTCTGTTGCTGCGGGTCTTTCTCTACCTTGGCTAGTGCAATGCGAAAGTTTTCTAGTGCGGGTACAAATTGCCCCAAGGCGGCCTGAGATTCGGCTTTGTGAAAATACAAACCAGGCTCGGAATAGCCTTGTTCCTCGGCTGTTGAAAACGCCTGAAGGGCTTCGGCATGTTTCTTTTTGAGTTGAAGAATGACGCCCGAATTGAAGACCGCACCGCTGCCCAGTTCTCCTCGGTCGCGCAGTGCAGATGCCGTGGCAATATTCCGCTCCGCTTGCTCAAGCATGCCTTTGCGTATGTAAAAGGCGCCCAGATTCAAGAATGGGCGGCTACGCCCTACGGCGTTGGCGGGGGCCTTGAGGTTGGTCTTTTCGGCCGCGTCAGTCCAGGCGGTTACTTCGTCAGCCAGCGAGAGGTTGCGTTCAAGGGCAAGGGCGCCAAACACCAATCCAAGCACGATACCCAGTGTGTAGATCGTGCGTGGTTTGAAGCCTGTGAGCGCTATGGCCAGCAATCCAGGCAGGGCCACACCCCAGAGATAGCTGCGGTATAGCACGAACGGATCCTGCACCCAAATGGTCGAAAACTCCGTGGCAAACCATACTAAGGGAAGAAGCAGGAGCAGCGCTACGAGGCTCAGCGCTCCGGTGCGTCGCAACAGCAGCCACGTGGTACCCACAAGCAGGGTTGCGTACCCCAACCCACCCACTATGTGCCATGACGATGCAAACCCCAGCGGGAAGGCCGGCCGCAGGTCAATTGACATCCATCCCACATAAGGCACGACCCACAGCAGTCCGTAAGCAAAGAAGAGTGCCGCCTGGTTGAGGATGCTCAGCGGAAACATCCGCTGCGTGACCCCCGGTTGCAGTGCCTCCAGCTGCTGGGCAAAAGCCAGAGACTGCTCGTCAAAGAGTCGGCCGACAACGTTGCCGTAAAAGTGCAGGAGAACTCCTGTGACCACAGCCAGAAGCAACAGCGTGCCGCCCATCAAAGCCGCGATCTCTTTCCAGCCCGGCCGCTTGATATGAATGTAGAGAGGCACTGCAAGAGCAATGGTCATGACCGCGTGTTCCTTGGATAACACGGCGAGCAGGTAGCTCAGCAGTGCACCCCCGTACCACGCAACACGCTGCGTTTGCAGTCCGCGTACGAATGCCCAGCAAGCGAGCACCGCGAACAACGTAGCCATGAGGATAGACCGCTGTATCAGATAGCCCACCGCATAGGCTGCCATGGGATGCAGGGCAAACAGTGCTACTCCCACCCGCAAGGCGGCGCGCTGAGAGGATGCAAAGTGTGTTTGCTCTTCAATGTCCTGAGGAAAGCGAGTCTGGCTCAGGAGCGCTTTGAAGAAGCCATACATGGCCGCTACTACGCCGAGATGCAGCACGATGTTGACAATACGCTGCTTCCACCAGCCAGCGCCAAAGATCTGCTCTATCCATACGAAGCTGCCATACGAAATCATGCGTTGCTTGACATCCAGCAAGCTCCCGTACACGCCAAAGATGGAGCCTTCGGTCAGCCGCAGGTCGTCAAACAGCAGCTCGTTGCTCAATGTTGGCAGGTATACGCCCAACACGGCCAACAACACGATCAATGCGAAAAAATAGGGTGCTTTGCCGGATTCAGCCATGAAAGGGCTTCAGGGAGAGGGTGGGAGGCGCCAACCCGAGCGGGAGGCAAAGTGCCGGGTCAGTGTAGCAGAGCAAAAAGTACGACGAACTGTGAAAAAGTGTTTAAAAACATCGGGCTTGCGCGCGTTCGCGTATTGACGGACGCCATTGCTGCACCGCACCGGTGATGTCCAGCATTCGCGCCACGCTCGGTCGGCTTAACCTCCACTTGTCAGCATCAGATCCAGGTTCTGCACCGCCGCCCCCGAGGCACCCTTGCCCAGGTTGTCAAACACGGCGGTCAGCAACACCTGACCGTGGCGGGCATTGCTGAACACCCCCAGCTGCAGCCGGTTGGTGCCGTTCAGGGCTTGCGGGTCCAGATGCTCGGCCGCTTCGGTGGTGGCGGGGGGCATCACCTCGACAAAGGTGGCGCCGGCATAGTGCTGCTGCAGGCAGGCGTGCAGGTGTTCGCCTCGCGCTCCGGGCGCGAGCTGCCGCAGATGCAGCCCGATGGTCAGCACGATGCCCTGGCGGAAGGCGCCGTACGAGGGCAGAAAAAACGGGCGCTGCGACAGCCCGGCGTGCTGCGCGATCTCGGGCGTGTGTTTGTGCTCCAGCTGCAGCCCATAGACCTGGAAGGCGGGCGCACTGGCTGCTTCGGGGCCTTCGTGTGCTTGCACCCGGGCACGCCCACCGCCGGAATACCCCGACACCGCATGGATGGTGAGCGCATGGTCGGCAGGCAACAAGCCGGCCTGCACCAGGGGCCGCAGCAGGGCGATGGCGCCTGTGGGGTAGCAGCCGGGGTTGCTGACGCGTTGCGCGTTGGCGATGCGCGCGGCCTGCGCCGCATCCATCTCAGGGAACCCATAAACCCATTGCGCGTCCGTGCGGTGGGCCGAGCTGGCGTCGATCACCCGCACCGAGGGGTTGTGGATGGCGGCCACGGCTTCGCGGGCGGCGGCGTCGGGCAGGCACAGGATGGCGATGTCGCAGCTGTTGATGGCTTCGGCGCGGCGGGTGCGGTTCTTGCGGTCGGCTTCGGGCAGTGTCAGCAGCTGCAGATCTGTGCGGCCGTGCAGGCGCTGGTGGATTTGCAGGCCGGTGGTGCCTTGGTCGCCGTCAATAAAAACAAGGGGCTGGGTGGTCATGGTGCGGATTCCTGGCAGGGGTGGGAGATGGGATGTGGGAATCTTCAGCGCCGGTCTAAAATTTGAAAAGTTGAATTTCACAAACATCAAGATCAGTTCTACTGAATGTCATGCGCGAACTCAATCTCGATCGGCTGCGTACCCTGGTCACCATCGCTGACCTCGGGTCTTTCGCTGAAGCTGCCCGCACGCTGCACCTGGCGCCGCCCACGGTCAGCCTGCACATTGCCGACCTGGAGGCCTTGATCGGTGCGCCGTTGCTGGTGCGCAAGCGGGGCGAGGTGCGGCCGTCCGGCGCGGGGGAGGTTCTGGTGGAGCGGGCGCGGCGTTTGCTGGCCGATGCCGACGAGGCCATGGACCTGGTGCGGCGCCAGGTGCAGGGGCTGGAGGGGCGGGTGCGGCTGGGCGCGTCCACCGGCGCCATCGCGCACCTGCTGCCCCAGGCGCTGGAAGTGCTGGGCCAGTACCACCCCGGCATCGATGTGCAGGTGCTGGTGCTCACGTCGCAGGAGACTGTGTCGCGGCTGGCGCTGGGGGCATTGGATGTGGGCCTGGTGGCCTTGCCCATGGCCTCGGTGCGCGGGGTGACGGTGATGCCGTGGCGGCGCGACCCCGTGATGGCGTTCGTCCCCTCGTTCTGGGAGGCACCCCGCAGGGTCACGCCCCAGTGGCTGGCAGGGCAGCCGTTGATCCTGAATGACGACGGCACCAGCCTGTCGCGCCTGACGAGCGAATGGCTGGCCCTGGCGGGCGAGCAGCCCAAGGCGCGCATCCAGCTCAACTACAACGATGCCATCAAGAGCCTGGTGGCTGCGGGCTACGGAGCCACGCTGCTGCCGCACGAGGCCTCCACCGCCACGCCGCTGGACCCGCGCATTCGCATGCTGCCGGTGCAGCCCCGGCTGTGGCGCCCCCTGGGCATCGCCCACCGCGCGGGCCCGGTGGAGCGCGCCACCCAGCATGTGCTGGATGTGCTGTGGCAACAGAAGCAGGTGTGACGCGAAGCTGAACCGGGAATGTGCCGCCCCAGGCCGCCGCCTGTCGCTCAGGCAGCGTCGTCCCCGATGAGCAGCCGGGTGTCGGACACGTAGCGGTGCGGCGGTACCTCCAGGTTGGTGGGCGCGGGCTTGTTCTTGAAGACGCGGCCCGCCAGGTCGAAGGTGGAGCCGTGGCATGGACAAAAGAAGCCGCCCTGCCACTGGTCGCCCACGCTGGGGTTGGTGGTGCCTGCGGGCACGGCGGTGGGGGAGCAGCCAAGGTGGGTGCATATGCCCACGGTGACAAACACCTCCGGGCGGATGGAGCGTTGCGGGTTGCGGGCGTACTCGGGTTGCTGGTCCTTGCGCGAGGCCGGGTCGGCCAGCGCGGCGTCTTGCTGGGGCAGGGCGGCCAGCATCTCGGGCGTACGCCGCATGATCCACACGGGCTTGCCGCGCCATTCCACCGTCTTTACGCCGCCGGGCGGCAGGTCGCTGATGTCCACCTCGACACCGGCGCCCATGGCCCGCGCGCGCTCGCTGGGGGCCAGGCTGGACACCAGGGGCACGGCGACCCCTGCCGCCGCCACGCAGCCTGTGGCCGCCGTCAGCAGCACCAGCTGCCGACGCTCTGCAGCGGGATCGCCCTCTGTGCCTGGAAGGGAGCCATTCGTTGTAGCGGGGTGGAGGGCCATGGGGGCTTTCTGAGAAGGAGGACGGGACGGGCTGTGGTACAGAAAAGGTTCTCGCCGGGGTGACAGCCACCGCCCGCATCGCTGCGGACGGCTATGGCTTACCGCAAACCGCGTGCCATCGCCCGCAAGACCTGCGTGCCATGGCGCGTGCTGCATGAAAAGCCCGTGAATTCAATGGATTGCGCGCGCGATGTCGGGTTGGCAGGTGCGCCGCAGGCCCGGCAGCGGCCGGATTCACTGCCACCCTGTCTGCCAAGCCGGCTGCCAACTGCCATCCATTGCAGTCCGCATGGCATAGATCAAAGGCCCGCTGCCGAAACCGGTGCACCGTCAGGGCCCTTGCATGTACGAAGGTTTTTCCATGCCCCACCTCCCCGCACCACCCGCAGAACTGGTGTCCTTTCTGGAAGGCCTGCCAGATCCGCACATCCTGGTGGACGACCGCTATCGCATCCTGGCGGCCAATGGCGCCTATCGCCGCCTGTTCGGTACGGCTGGCGGCGCGGGGGGCAGCGTGGTGGGGCGCACCTGCCACGCTGTGTCCCACCACGCCAGCGTGCCCTGTGACCAGGCGGGCGAGTCCTGTCCGCTGGCGCAGGCGCGCGCCTCGGGGCAATGCGAACGGGTGCTGCATGTGCACCACACGGCCCAGGGTGAGGAATATGTGCAGATCGAGCTGGCGCCCGTGGCGGGGGCGGACGGCACCATGGGGTTCTTTGTCGAAAAGATGGTGCCTTTGCCGGTGGCGGCGCAGCCGGTGCCGTCCGCGCAGGGGCTCATCGGGCGGTCGCCCGCGTTCCAGAAGATGCTGGGGCTGGTGGCGCGGGTGGCACCCTCGCGGGCTGCGGTGTTGCTGCTGGGCGAGTCGGGCACGGGCAAGGAGCTGGTGGCCCATGCCGTGCACCAGGGCAGCCTGCGCGCGCGGCGTGCGCTGGTACCCGTGGACTGCTCCAGCCTGCCCGAGGCGCTGTTTGAGTCCGAGCTGTTCGGGCATGAGAAAGGGGCGTTCACCGGCGCGGCCCAGGCCCGGCCGGGGCTGGTAGAGGCGGCAAACGGTGGCACGCTGTTTCTGGACGAAGTGGGCGACATTCCCCTGCCGCTGCAGGTCAAGCTGCTGCGCCTGCTGGAGACCGGCACCTACCGCCGCGTGGGCAGCACCGAGCTGAGGCATGCCGACCTGCGCGTGGTGTCTGCCACGCACCGCAACCTGCAGCACATGGTGGCCGCAGGGCACTTTCGCGAAGACCTGTATTACCGCCTGAGCACCTTCCCCATCCACCTGCCACCGCTGCGCGAACGCCAGGGGGACACCGCTTTGCTGGCACGCGCGCTGCTGGAACGCGTGGCGCCCCAGCCCCGTGCGCTGCAGTTGTCTGGCGCTGCGCTGGCCTTGCTGGAGGCGCAGCCCTACCACGGCAATGTGCGGGAACTGCGCAACCTGCTGGAGCGCACCGCCTTGCTGTGCGATGGCGACAGCATCGGCGCGGAGCATGTGCAGCAAGCGCTTGCCTGTGGTCTGCCCCCGCTCGCGGGTGCGGTGGCTCAGGGCGCAGGGGTGCTGCCTGTATCGGTTGCGTTAGCGGGGCTATCACGCCGCCCCTTGCCCGACGACGAGGCCCTGCGCCGGGCCGTGGCTGCCCACCAGGGCAGCCGTTCAGCCCTGGCGCGGCGGCTGGGCATCAGCGAGCGATCGCTGTACCGGCGGCTGAAAACATTGGGTGCTTGACGCCAATAAGTGAAGAAATTGGCCTCAAGCGCATATGTTGATTGTGCTGGCAGCTATCTTTTATATAGCGTTTGGTGCGCCTTGCTGGCTTAGACCACCGCATCGGGCGCCAGCGCGCTCAGCACCATGCGCACGATCAGTTCCTCGGCCTTTTCGTAGTCGCGCTCGGTCAGGGAGGGCTTGCCCAGCAGCAGGGCGAACTGGGCTTCCTGCTCCGCATACGCCTGGGTGACCGACCAGATGATGAACATCAGGTGCGTGAAGTTGACCTTGGCAATGCGGCCCTCGCGCGCCCAGCGCTCGAAGGTGCGCACCTCGGTCTTGAGCAGCGGCGCCACGCGTTCGGTGATGGCCGTGCCATACCGTGGTGCACCTGCAATCACCTCTTTGGTGAACACCTTAGCGCCCTGGGGGCGGGTGCGCGAATAGTGCAGCTTGGCGCGGATGTAGCGCCGAAGCGCCTGCTGGGGGTCATCGCTGTGCGACAGGTCTTCCATGCCCGCCAGCCACTGGGTGAGCACATCGTCCAGCACCCGCTGGTACAGCGCTTCCTTGCTCGGGAAGTAATACAGCAGGTTGTGGCGGCTGATGCCGATGGCGGCGGCAATGCTCTCCAGCGATGCGCCCTCAAAGCCGAATTGCGCAAACTGATTCTCGGCCTCGGTAAGGATGCCCTGCTCCTTGAGCAGCCGCGAGGCCGTGGGGGCGCGGGGGGCGGACTCGTTGTGAGGCGGGAGGGCCGCCTTGCGGGGACGCGGGGGCGGGGGGGCAATGGACGGGCGGGCTGCAGTCATTGCACCATTGTGGAACAAGCCGGGGCCTGAAAACTGGCAATTGGCTGGCTGGAGGCTGGCACGCGGTTTGCTGTAGGGATTTTACCAATTGGTAAATTTTTACGGGTTGGTAAATTGACCCACAACGCAGGGCACCGCCGTCGCAAAGCAGCGGGCACCTGCACCCCACAGCGAGGACCACGATGAAACCTCCGAAGTTTGCGGGCACCAGCATTCACGCCGGTGCCGCATTGGTTGGCGCCACTTGCTGGCGCTCCAACGCTGCGCGGCGTGCGCTTGCACGCCCCATGGGCGCCCAGACCCCCACCCTGACCCTCTCGGAGGAAACCTGATGGACACACCCGCAAGCCGTGCCTGCGGCATTCATGCCGCACGCCTGAACCTGGCCGACTACGCCGTGAACTTCAGCGACGCACACCCGCCGCTCACCCGCCCGCAAGCGCTGATCGAGGCCGAGCGCTGCTATTACTGCCACGACGCTCCCTGCGCCACGGCCTGCCCCACCGGCATCGACATCCCGTCGTTCATCCACCGCATTGCGCAGGACAACAACCGGGGGGCTGCCCGCGCCATCCTGGAGGCCAACCCGCTCGGTGGCATGTGCGCCCGCGTGTGCCCCACCGAGGTGCTGTGCGAACAGGCCTGCGTGCGCAACACCAACGAGGACAAGCCGGTGGAGATCGGCTCGTTGCAGCGCTACGCCACCGACGCCTTCTTTGCCCAGCCCGGTGCACCGCTGTTCCAGCGTGCAGCCGCCACCGGCAAGCGCGTGGCCGTGGTGGGCGCCGGGCCGGCGGGCCTGGCCTGCGCGCATGGCCTGGCTGTGCGTGGGCATGACGTGGTGCTGTTCGAGGCGCGCCCCAAGCTCGGCGGCCTCAACGAATATGGCCTGGCCAGCTACAAGACCACGCACAACTTCGCGCAAAAGGAAGTGGAGTGGCTGTTGTCCATCGGCGGTATCGAGGTGCGCACCGGCCAGCAACTGGGCCGTGACATCACGCTCGACAGTCTGCTGGGCGCGTATGACGCCGTTTTCCTTGGCCTGGGCCTGCAGGGTGTGAACGCACTGGGCGTGGCCGAGCCCACGGCCACTGGGTTGCGCAATGCCGTGGACTTCATCGCCGAGCTGCGCCAGAGCACCGACCTCTCCGCCCTGCCTGTAGGCCGCCGCGTAGTGGTGATTGGTGGCGGCATGACGGCGGTGGATGCCGCTGTGCAGTCGCGCAAGCTGGGCGCGGAAGAAGTGACCATCGTCTACCGCCGGGGCGCTGAGGCCATGTCGGCGTCCGCTGTGGAGCAGCAGTGGGCGCAGACGAATGGTGTGACGATCCGCCACTGGGCGGCACCGAAGGAGGTGCTGAGCGAAAACGGTGCTGTGACGGGTGTGCGGTTCGCCGCCACGGCGCTGAGCGGCGGCAAGCTGGTGGAAACGGGCGAAACCTTCACGCTGGACGCCGACATGGTGCTCAAGGCCATTGGCCAGACCTTTGTGGCCGAACCCGTGGGCAACCGCATTGCACTGGAGGGCGGGCGCATCGCCACCGATGCCGAAGGCCAGACCAGCCTGCCGCGTGTATGGGCCGGTGGCGACTGCCGTGTGGGCGGCCGCGACCTCACGGTGGAGGCGGTGGAGCACGGCAAGGTCGCCGCTGTGTCCATCCACGCCGCATTGATGGCTTGAACCCCTTCACCCCAGTTTTCACGGGAGCACCCCATGGCAGACATTCGCAGCAATTTCCTGGGCATCCAAAGCCCTAACCCCTTCTGGCTGGCCTCCGCACCGCCCACCGACAAAGAGATCAACGTCACCCGCGCCTTTGAGGCGGGCTGGGGCGGCGTGGTGTGGAAGACGCTGGGCGAAGACCCGGCCGTGGTCAACGTCAACGGCCCGCGCTACTCCACACTCATGTCGCAAGACCGCCGCGTGATCGGCCTGAACAACATCGAGCTGATCACCGACCGGCCTTTGCAGACCAACCTCGAAGAGATCAAACGCGTCAAGCGCAACTGGCCCGACCGCGCCATGATCGTCTCACTGATGGTGCCGTGCGAGGAGCAGAGCTGGAAGAACATCCTGCCGCTCGTGGAAGACACCGGCGCCGACGGCATTGAACTCAACTTCGGCTGCCCCCACGGCATGAGCGAGCGCGGCATGGGCGCGGCCGTGGGCCAGGTGCCTGAATACATCCAGATGGTCACGGCCTGGTGCAAGCACTATAGCAAGCTGCCCGTGATCGTGAAGCTCACACCCAACATCACCGACGTGCGCCAGCCCGCACGCGCCGCCAAGGCGGGCGGAGCCGATGCGGTGTCGCTCATCAACACCATCAACTCCATCATGGGCGTGGACCTGGACCGCATGGTGATGAGTCCGAGCACGGACGGCTGGGGCTCGCACGGCGGCTACTGCGGCCCGGCCGTCAAGCCCATTGCGCTGAACATGGTGGCCGAGATCGCACGCGACGCGCAGACGGGGGGCCTGCCCATCAGCGGCATCGGCGGCATCACCACCTGGCGCGATGCGGCCGAGTACATCGCGCTGGGCTGCGGCACGGTGCAGGTGTGCACGGCCGCCATGGTGTATGGCTTCAAGATCGTGCAGGACATGTGCGACGGCCTGTCCAACTTCATGGACGAGCACGGCTACGCCACGCTCGACGACTTCAAGGGCCAGGCCGTGCCTACCGTGAAGGACTGGAAGAACCTCAACCTCAACCACATCGAAAAAGCTGTCATCAACCAGGATGCCTGCATCCAGTGCGGCCGCTGCCATGTGGTCTGCGAAGACACCTCGCACCAGGCCATCACCTTCACCAAAGAAGGCGGCGTGCGCAAGTTCGAGATCAACGAGGCCGAATGCGTGGGCTGCAACCTGTGCGTGTCGATCTGCCCCGTGCCCGAGTGCATCACCATGCGTGCGCTCGCGCCCGGCGAGGTGGATGTGCGCACCGGCAAGACGGTGACGGGCGAATACGCCAACTGGACCACGCACCCCAACAACCCGCAGCGCGTGTCTGCCGCAGCTTGACATGTGCCCCTGCGAGCTTGTGCCACAGACCCCGCAAGGCGTTGCGGCAGCACCCGTTGTGGTGCCGATTTGCAACGCATGCTGCACTGCATCTGGTGCAGTTCTTGCGTGATCTCTAGCATCGCTCGCTTCCCTTTGCCCGCCATCTGCCAGCGTGAGGGCGCTGGAACAGACAGCGGGTTGTGTGCAACCCCAACGACGTCTTTGACAGGAGTACAGGCATGACCAACAGTACCGGCAGCGCGGCCCATGTGGCGGGGCTGATGCCCGGCGATGCATCCAACACGCTCGCCAATGAAGATCTGCTCCCCACCACCGCCGCGCAGCGACACTGGACGTGGAAGGACTTTGCCGCACTCTGGGTGGGCATGGTCGTGTGTGTGCCCACCTACACCATGGCCAGCTCCATGCTGGACCAAGGCTTCACCTGGCAGATGGCCGTGTGGCTGGTGTTCCTGGCCAACTGCATCGTGCTGGTGCCCATGGTGCTCATCGGGCGCGTGGGGCCCCGGTACGGCGTGCCGTTCCCGGTGCTGGCGCGTGCATCGTTTGGCGTGAAAGGCGCCAACCTGCCCGCCGTGCTGCGCGGGCTGGTGGCGTGTGGCTGGTTCTCCATCAACTGCTACTTTGGCGCGCTGGCGCTGCACGGGTTCCTCAACATCCTGGGCATGGGGCTCGCGGGACCGGCCGATGGGCAGACCATCAGCACCTCGCAGTTCATGTGCTTTCTGGCGTTTTGGGCGGTGCACATCTGGTTCATCTGGAAGGGGCCGGAGTCCATCCGCATGCTGGAGGTGATTGCGGCGCCGCTGATGATCATTGCGTCCATCGCACTGGTTGTGGTGCTGATGATGAAGGTGCCCTCGGGCCAGCTCTTCAACCTGCCCGCCAAGGTGGTCGAGGGCGGCCCCAAGACCTGGGCGGCGCTCACCGGCCTGGTCGGCTTCTGGGCCACGCTGGCACTCAACATTCCGGACTTCACCCGCTTTGCCAAGTCGCAGAAGGACCAGGTGGTGGGGCAGGCCATCGGCCTGCCGATTCCCATGGCGCTGTTCTCCATGGTGGGCGTGATCGGCTTCTCTGCCTCGGCCATCCTGTACGGCAAGGCCCAGCTGTTCCCCGATGGTCTGCTCACGCAGATGGGCAGCATGGCCGCAGGCCTGGGCCTGCTGGTGATCTTGCTCGCCAACCTCACCACCAACGTGGCCGCCAACCTGGTTTCGCCGTCGTATGACTTCAGCCAGTGCGCGCCGTCCAAGATCAGCTTCCGCATGGGCGGCCTGATCGCTGCAGGCATCGGTCTGCTGTTCATGCCCTGGAAACTGCTGGCCACCTCGGGCGGCTACCTGTTCACCTGGCTGGGCGGCTACGGCACGCTGCTGGGCGCCATCGCGGGCATCCTGCTGGTGGACTACTACCTGGTGCGCAAGAGCGAGCTGAAGGTGGACGACCTGTACCGCCGTGGCGGTGAATACGAGTACAGCAACGGCTGGAATCTGCAGGCCCTGATCGCTTTCGCGCTGGGCGTGCTGCCCTGCCTGCCTGGCTACCTGGCGGTGTCGGGTGTGGTGGACAAGGCGGGCATGCCTGCCATCTGGCTGTCGCTGTTCGACTCGGGCTGGTTCTTCAGCCTGGCGGTGGCCGGCACCTACTACTACCTGACGGCCAAGAAGAAGTGACGCCCTGGACCCTGCCTGGGCCTGGTGCCAGCGCAGGGTCCCTTTTTTTGAATTGATCCGTATCCCTGAAGGAGACCCCCATGACCCAAGCCCTTGTGATCCGCGGTGGCACCGTGGTCAACGCCGACCGTGAACAGCGCGCCGATGTGTTGTGTGTCGATGGCCGCATCGTGGCCGTGGGGGACGACGCTGCGGCCCAGGCCCCTGCGGGTGCAGAGACGCTGAACGCCAGCGGCCAGTACGTGCTGCCCGGCGGCATCGACCCGCACACGCACATGCAGCTGCCGTTCATGGGCACCGTCACCATGGACGACTTCTTCACCGGCACGGCCGCCGCGCTGGCGGGCGGCACCACGAGCATCATCGACTTCGTGATCCCCGACCCGCAGGAGCCCATCCTGGACGCCTACCGCAAGTGGCGGGGCTGGGCGGAGAAGTCGGCTGCCGACTATTCCTTCCACGTCGCCATCACCTGGTGGAGCGAGCAGGTCCGCGCCGACATGGGCACGCTGGTGCAGCAGGAAGGCGTGAACAGCTTCAAGCACTTCATGGCCTACAAGAACGCCATCATGTGCGACGACGAAACCCTAGTGAACAGCTTCAAGCGCGCGCTGGAGCTGGGCGCCATGCCCACGGTGCACGCCGAGAACGGTGAGCTGGTGTACCTGCTGCAGCAGGAGGTCGCCAAGATGGGCATCACCGGGCCTGAGGGCCACCCGTTGTCGCGCCCACCGATGGTGGAGGCCGAAGCCGCCAACCGCGCCATCGCCATTGCCGATGTGCTGGGCGTGCCGATCTACGTGGTCCACGTGAGCTGCATGGAATCGGCCGACGCCATTGCCCGCGCCCGTGCGCGCGGCCAGCGTGTGTACGGCGAGGTGCTGGCAGGCCACCTGCTGGTGGACGACAGCGTGTACCGCGATCCTGACTTTGCCAAGGCCGCCGCCTATGTGATGAGCCCGCCCTTCCGCCCCAAGGGCCACCAGGAGGCGCTGTGGCGCGGCCTGCAATCGGGCCAGTTGCACACCACGGCGACAGACCACTGCACCTTCTGCGCTGCGCAGAAGGCCATGGGCAAAGAGAACTTCGCCAAGATCCCCAACGGCACGGGCGGCGTGGAAGAGCGCATGGCCGCGCTGTGGGATGGCGGCGTGAACACCGGGCGCCTCACGCCCAGCGAGTTTGTGGCCATCACCTCGGCCAACGCGGCCAAGCTGTTCAACATCTATCCGCGCAAGGGTTTCATCGGCGAAGGTGCCGATGCCGACCTGGTGCTGTGGGACCCGCAGGGCTCCAAGACCTTCTCGGCCAAAACGCAGTTCAGCAAGGGCGACTTCAACATCTTTGAAGGCCGCACCGTGCGCGGCATCCCCAGCCACACCGTGAGCCAGGGCCGGGTGGTGTTTGCCAACGGTGACCTGCGCGCCGAGCAAGGCAAGGGCCGCTACATCAAGCGCCCCGCGTTTGGCGCCAACTTCCAGGCCGTGCAAAAGCGTGCGCAGGACCTGGCCCCCTCGGCGGTGGCGCGCTAAGCGCTGCAATGCATCTGGAGAACCCCATGGACACGAAAGTCAAACCCGACATCGAGAACCTGCGCATCAACGGCAATCGCCTGTGGGCATCGTTGATGGAGCTGGCGCAGATCGGCGCCACCCCCAAGGGCGGCGTGTGCCGCCTCACCCTCACCGACCTGGACAAGCAGGGCCGCGACCTCGTCACCCGCTGGGCGCGCGAAGCAGGCATGACCGTCACCATCGACAAGATCGGCAACGGTTTCATGCGCCGCCCCGGGCGCAACAACAACCTGCCACCCATCATGACCGGCAGCCACATCGACACCCAGCCCACCGGCGGCAAGTTCGACGGCAACTACGGCGTGCTCGCCGGCATCGAAGTGGTGCGCACGCTCAACGACCACGGCATCGAAACCGAAGCCCCCATCGAAGTCGCCTTCTGGACCAACGAAGAAGGATCGCGTTTCGTGCCCGTGATGATGGGCTCGGGCGTGTTCGCCAAAGCCTTCACGCTGGAGCACGCCTACGCCGCCACCGACATCGAAGGCAAGACGGTGAAGGGCGAACTCGAGCGCATCGGTTACATCGGAGACCAGGAACCGGGAGACCACCCCATTGGCGCGTACTTTGAAACCCACATCGAACAAGGCCCCGTGCTGGAAGACAACAACAAGACCATCGGCGTGGTCAGCGGCGTGCTGGGCATCCGCTGGTTCGACTGCACCGTCACCGGCATGGAAGCCCACGCAGGCCCCACCCCCATGGCCCTGCGCAAAGACGCCATGCTGGCAGCCACCCACATCATGCAAGACGTAGTCGCCGCCGCCCACCGCCACCCGCCGCACGGGCGCGGCACCGTAGGCATGGTGCAAGTCTTCCCCAACAGCCGCAACGTCATCCCCGGCCGGGTCAAGTTCAGCATCGACCTGCGCAACAGCACGGACGCACTGGTGGACGCCATGGCTGCCGAGGTCAAGGCCTTTGCCGACCAGGTGGCCCAAGAACACGGTGTGCAGGTGCACATCGAGATGGTGTCCAGCTACCCCGCGCAACTCTTCCAGCCCGAATGTGTGCAGGCCGTGGGCCGCGCCGCCGCCAAGCTGGGCTACAGCCACATGCCTGCCGTCTCTGGCGCGGGGCACGACGCCGTGTATATGGCCAAGCTCGCACCCAGCGGCATGATCTTCATCCCGTGCAAGGACGGCATCAGCCACAACGAGATCGAGGACGCCAAGCCCGAGCACATCGAGGCGGGCTGCAACGTGCTGCTGCATGCCATGCTGGAGCGTGCAGGGACTTGATGCTATTTAAACAATAGCTGTCGGCGCTTGATGGAAAAGCGCTGGCGGCTGTTTTTGCTTGAAGTCTGGCTGCACGTTGTCAGTGCAGCTCCGTCAGCCCCAGGAAGTGATCCAGCATGTGGAAGTGGTCTTCAAAGAATTCCTCTTCCATCCCCGCCAGCTGGTCGATGCGTGTCCACTGCACCTGCAGCGCGTCGTCGTCTGCTTGCACGTTTGGAAACTGCGCATCTCCCAAATCAAAGTAGTGCGCATGCGTGATGGTGCGGCCGCGCTGGCTGCGGTCGGGGTGGTCGAACACGGCCACGGACTGCAGCGCGGCGCGCATGGTGGCCTCGGGCAGGTGGCAGTGGGTTTCTTCCACCAGTTCGCGCAGGCAGGACTGCCACACGGTTTCTCGCTGCTCGATGAAGCCGCCGGGCACGGCCAGCTGGCCCTTGCCGGGTGCGTGCGCGCGGCGGATCAGCAGCACATGGTCCTGGCAGCGCAGCACGGCGTCCACCGTCACGAACACGGGCGGGTAGGGTGCAGCAGACCAGGCCTGGCGGTAACCACGCAGCATGCGCCACTCCTCCTGCAGCGCGGGGTAGTGTGGGGTCTGCGCAAAGTGCTCCAGCGTGGCGATGGTGCTCTCGGGAATCTCTGCGGCCAGCGGCGCCACGGCGGCGCGCGCGGTGGCAGGCGTGGCGCCAAAGTACGCGTCCCGGATGGCGGTGGCGTCGATGCGGCCCTGGCGGTCTATGTGAATGAGCTGCCAGCCTGGAAAGGCGCTGAGGTAGCCGCTGGTCGCATCCTTGAAGTGGCCCACCACGCCGATGCGTGCGCCCGGGGCAGTGAGGCGCGCTACGCCCCGGCGCACCGCCTGCACCCACACGGCTTCGTTGTAGTAGTCGCGCATGGGCAGCACCTGCACCCGGGCGCTGTCGGCGGGGGCCAGGGCAGCGCGCAGCATGGCTTCGCGCTCTTGCCAGGTGAAAGGGTTCTTGGGCGAGCGTGCCTGCCACGCCGAGCCGATCACCACGATGACCTGCGGGGCGCTGTCCAGTGCACGTTGCAATAGCGCCATGTGGCCGCTGTGGACGGGCTCAAAACGTCCGATGTAGATGGCGGTGTCGACCATGTGTCTCCGGCTGGTGGTGCGCTTCAGGGCCCTTCGCGTTGCTGGCTTGGGGGCCGCCCATGTCCTCGCGGTGGCCGTCGCATGCCAGGGGTTGACCGGGGCATTGGGTCGGCGTTGGAGCAGGTCGAGCAAGCAATGGGGCTGTACGCGCTGGATGTATATATGCTGGTAGCTATCTTTTTTGTAGTGATTTTACCGCCGGCCAGTGTCGTGGGTGGGGGGATGACCATCGCAGGGCGCCCTGGCGGCGGCAGATGGGCGGCGCTGCCACCCGCCTCTGAAGTTGCTATTGTGCGACCCGGCGGTTCATGCCGGGCATGGGGCGGGGGCGCAGGGCAGCGTGGCAAAAAAGAGATGGACCGGGCCGTACAAACGTGGCGACAATGCGCCGCTTGCACGCTGCGCGCAAAGTTTCTGTAGCGCGAATCCGTCCTTTTCGTGCCGTGGTCCCGTGATGCGGCGTGCAAGCCCACCTGTGTGAACCAGGGGGACTGCGCCCGATATGGCGTGTCCGCACCTCCAATAACAGGCCCGCCGTGCGCGGGCCACCGAGGGAGATCCATGTCGTTGCGGCTCAAATTCAATCTGGTGCTGGCGGGCGTGCTGCTGCTGGCGGTGCTGGGCGCGGGCGCCTATGTGCACCGCTTCCTGCAGCAGTCTGCCATTGAGGAGGTGCAGCACAACTCGCAGATCATGATGCACGCCGCCATGGCCATCCGCGACTACACCACCGAGCTGGTCAAGCCCCACCTGGACGTGACGCTGGCCGAAAAATTCCTGCCCCAGACCGTGCCCGCCTATGCCGCCACCGAGACCCTGCGCCGGCTGCAGAACCGGTTCCCCGGTTACGAATACAAGGAGGCGGTGCTCAACCCGACCAACCTGCGCGACCGTGCCAACGAGTGGGAAGAGCGCATCGTCAGCGACTTTCGCGAAGGCCGTGCCGACCTCAAGAAGGAAGTGACCGGCGAGGTGGGCGAGGGCATGCACCGTGCCATGTACGTGGCACGGCCCATCACCATCAAGCAGCCGCAGTGCATGGCCTGCCACAGCACGCCCGCCGTGGCCCCACCCACCATGCTCAAGGTCTATGGCGACAAGAACGGCTTTGGCTGGGGCATGAACGAAACGGTCGGCATCCAGGTGGTGAAGGTGCCCATGTATTTCCCGCTGGAGAAGGCGCGTCAGACCTTCAACACGGTGATGACGGCGCTGGTGGGCAGCTTTGTGCTGCTGTTCGTGGGCCTCAACCTGTCGCTGTCGTCGCTGGTGATAGAGCCCATGGCACGGCTCAACCGCAAGCTGGAAGACCTCGCCACCAAGGACTTCCTGACGGACCTGGTCAACCGCCGGCGCTTTTTTGAGAGGCTGGAGACTGAGATGGCCGACACCCGCATCAGGAAGGGGAGTCTGTCGGTGGTGATGTTCGACATCGACTTTTTCAAACGCATCAACGATACCTTTGGGCATGACTCTGGCGATGTGGTGCTCAAGAGCACCGCGCTGCGTGTGCGCGAGTTGCTGCGGTCGTCCGACTGCGCTGCGCGTTTTGGGGGCGAGGAGTTCATCATCCTGCTCAAGGAAACCCCGGTGGACGCCGCCATGGCCATGGCCGAGGCGGTGCGCGCGCGCATTGCAGGGGTGCCATTCGACGCCGTGGGCCATGTCAGTGCCAGCTTTGGCGTGGCCACCTGGGACCACAAGGAAGACAGCCATGCGCTCATCAAGCGCGCGGACACAGCGTTGTACAAGGCCAAGTCCAGCGGCCGCAACTGCGTGATCCAGGCCGAAGACGCCGCCTGATTCGCGTTGGTGCGTGGTTTCAGGCCGTAGCGGCCTTGGCGTCCTCATAGTCCGCCCGGTAGTCTGCCGCCAGCGCGGTTTTCTGCTTCTCCGTCAGCAGTTTGCCCGCCATCTGGAAGAAGCGGTGTTCCTCTTCCTTCAGGTGGTGTTCCACCTTCTCGGCCAGCTTCTTGGCCAGCGGCAACCAGGCAGGGCTCGATGGCTCGGTCTCTTCCAGTGACTCCACCAGTTCGTCGATCTGGTGGTGTTCTGAAATGGCGTGGCGCGACAGATCAATGCCTGCGTCGTGTGCCATCAGCGGCACATAGAAGTGGCGGTCCTCGGCCTGGGCGTGGGCGGCGAGTTCCTTCTTGAGTTGATCGAACAGGTCACGCCGCTCGGGCGTGTCGCCGCTGGTGTCCGTCAGTGCGCCGTACAGCGCGCGCTGGCGCTCGTGGCTCTCGCGCAGGGCTTCAAAAATGGTGGTCGTATCGGTCATGGTGGGCTGTGTGTTGTGTTGCAGTGACGAAGGTGTGCAGGACTACTTGAGCACCTTGCGCGCGGCGCCCACCCCGATGGCCGCCAGCACCACAAACACCACGGCAACCACCAGGAACAGCACAAACAGCACCTTGGCAATGCCCGCTGCACCTGCGGCCACACCGCTGAAACCCAGAGCCCCTGCCACGAGGGAAATCAGGGCAAAAATGATGGCGTACTTCAGCATGGTGGTCGCTCCTTGCGGTGGATGTTGAGGCAGCTCGGGGCTGCGAAAGGGTGTGCAGGAACGATACCCGCGGCCTGTGGCGTGTGCCGTCAGTGCAAGCGGGCGGCGGGTGTAGGAGAGCGCCGCTGGCGGGCGGTGGTGAAGCGCCAAAAGAAAAGCCGCAACGCGGGGCGTTGCGGCTTGTGGGGGGGGCTGCCCTGATCGTCTTTTGGCCTGCGCTCACATCGCTGGCGCGATATGAGCTTCGTCCACGTACGGAAAGCCGCGCGTGCCGCGCGGAGGGCTTACAGCCCTGCTGCCGCACGCAGTGCAGCAGCCTTGTCCGTACCTTGGCCTGCGTTCACATCGCTTGCGCGATATGAACTTCGCCCGAAGGCCGATACCGCGCTATTCGCGCAGCGGGCTTTACAGCCTTGCCCGTACGTTGGCTGCGGCACGGGCCTTGCGGCCCTTCACATCGCTGCGCGATATGAGCCTGCGCCGAAAGCCGGACAAGCTCGCTTCGCTCCGGGCCTTTACAGGCCCGCCGCTGCGCGCAGCGCAGCAGCCTTGTCCGTCTTTTCCCAGCTGAACTCGGGTTCTTCGCGGCCGAAGTGGCCGTAGGCTGCCGTCTTTTCGTAGATGGGGCGCAGCAGGTCCAGCATCTGGATGATGCCCTTGGGGCGCAGGTCGAAGTGCTCGCGGACCAGGGCGGCCAAGCGCTCGTCCGACACCACGCCGGTGCCTTCGGTGTAGACGGTGATGTTCATCGGCTCGGCCACACCAATGGCGTAGGCCACCTGGATCTGGCACTGGCGCGCCAGGCCGGCAGCCACGATGTTCTTGGCCACGTAGCGGGCGGCGTAGGCGGCCGAGCGGTCCACCTTCGTTGGATCCTTGCCGCTGAATGCGCCGCCGCCGTGGGGGCAGGCACCACCGTAGGTGTCCACGATGATCTTGCGGCCGGTCAGGCCGCAGTCGCCCTGGGGGCCGCCGATGACGAAGCGGCCGGTGGGGTTGATCAGGTAGCGCGTGTTCTGCAGCCATTCCTTGGGCAGCACAGGCTTGATGATCTCTTCGATGATGGCTTCGGTGAACGAGGCCTTCATCTTGGTTTGCGTTTCGCTCTGGTCGGGGTGGTGCTGGGTCGACAGCACCACGGTGTCGATGCTGTGGGGCTTGCCGTCCACATAGCGCATCGTCACTTGCGACTTGGCGTCGGGGCGCAGGAACGGCAGGCGACCGTCCTTGCGCAGCTGGGCCTGGCGCTCGACGAGGCGGTGCGCGTAATAGATGGGCGCGGGCATCAGCTCGGGCGTCTCGTCGCAGGCGTAGCCGAACATCAGGCCCTGGTCGCCAGCGCCGGTGTTCAGGTGGTCGTCGGACGCGTGGTCCACGCCCTGGGCGATGTCGTTGGACTGCTTGTCGTACGCCACGAGCACGGCGCAACCCTTGTAGTCGATGCCGTAGTCGGTGTTGTCGTAGCCGATGCGTTTGATGGTGTCGCGCGCCACCTGGATGTAGTCCACATGCGCGTTGGTGGTGATCTCGCCCGCCAGCACCACGAGGCCGGTGTTGGTCAGCGTTTCAGCGGCGACGCGGCTGCGGGGGTCTTGCTTGAAGATGGCATCGAGAATCGCGTCCGAGATCTGGTCGGCCACCTTGTCGGGGTGGCCTTCGGAGACGGATTCCGAGGTAAAGAGAAAGTCGTTCGCCATTTGAATAAACTCCTGTGTTCCGGCATTTGGGGCGTTGCCCTCACCCCGAAGGAGATCTGGCGAACGCTTTAGCAGATTTTTTTAACGTCGCCCTGCAAGTTGCTCATTTAACTCAGCGACCCCGTCATTTTAATGCCAGTCGTCTTTCGATTCTTTTCCGTATTTCCACTGTGGTTGCTGCACATCATGGGCGCGGCCATGGGCTGGGTGGCGTTTGTGGCGTCTCCCACCTACCGGCGCCGGTTTCTCGCCAACTCAGCGCTGGCGGGCTATGCCTTTGGCGATGTGCGCGCCGCCGTGGCCCATGCGGGCCGCATGGTGGCCGAGCTGCCACGCCTTTGGATGGGCGCGACCATGCCCTGCGCACTCACGGGCGAAGCCTGTGTGGAGCAGGCCTATGCAGCCGGTCGCGGCATCGTATTTCTGACCCCGCACCAGGGGTGTTTTGAACTGTCGGCCCAGGCCGCTGCACGCCGCTGGAGCGCGGAGCGTGGCCCCATCACGGTGTTGTACCGCCCGGCACGCCAGGCCTGGCTGGCCAAGGTGATGGAGACCGCACGCAACCGCCCCGGCATGCTGGCCGTGCCCACCACGCTGGCGGGTGTGCGCCAGATGATCAAGGCCCTGCGCCGGGGCGAGGCCGTGGGCCTGCTGCCTGACCAGGTGCCGCCCGAGGGGCAGGGCCAGTGGGCACCTTTTTTTGGGCGCGACGCCTACACCATGACCCTGGCCGTGCGCCTGGCGCAACAGACCGGCGCGACCGTGGTGCTGGCGCGTTGCGAGCGTCTGCCATGGGGTCGTGGATATGTCACGCATTTCGAGCCCTTGCCCCAGCCGCTGTCCGACCAGATGGACCAGGCCGTGCTGCAAATCAACCAAGCCATGGAACACCTCATTCGCCAATGCCCCGAGCAATATCTGTGGGGCTATGGCCGCTACAAGCAGCCGCGTGGCGAGGCTGCTCCGGTCGAACCTGCCGCCGGAGGCGCCGCATGAAGGGCCTCACAGGGCGTTTGGGTGTGTGGTTCATGCGGGTGCTGGCGCTGCTGCCGCTGCCGGTGTTGCGCGGCATGGGCTGGCTGCTGGGGCAGGCGGCCTTTGTGCTGGTGGCGCCCCGCCGCAGGGTGGCGTTGCGCAATCTGGCGCTGTGTTTTCCTGACTGGACCGAAGCGCGCCGCCGCGCCGTGGCGCGGGCCAGCTTTGTCGCGTTCTGCCAGACCTGGCTGGACCGCAGCTGGCTGTGGGCCGCGCCGCGTTCGGTGGTGGAGCAGCGTGTGCGTTTGACGGGTGCCGTGCACGAGCTGGAGGGCGACACGCCCACCATCTTGTTTGCGCCGCATTTCTACGGCATGGACGCGGGTGGCCTGGCCTTGCCGCTGCGCAGCGGCCGTGCGTTCACGTCCATCTTTGCCACCCACCCTGATCCGGCGGTGGATGCCTGGTTCATGGCCGGGCGCCAGCGTTTTGGCGATGTGCGCATGCTCAACCGTTCGGACGGCGTCAAACCCATCATCGCCAACCTGCGCAAGGGGGGCTTGCTGTACCTGCTGCCCGACATGGACTACGGCCGCAATGATTCGGTGTTTGTGCCGTTCTATGGCGTGACGGCAGCCACCATTCCGTCGCTGTCGCGGTTTGCGCGACTGGGCCGCGCCAAGGTGGTGGGTGTGTATTCGCGCATGACGCCCACCGGGTACGTGGCCGAGGTTTCGCCCGCTTGGGCCAACTACCCCACCGACGACGCTGAGGCCGACACGGCCCGTATGAACCGCGAGCTGCAGGCCGTGATCGACACCATGCCCGAGCAGTACTACTGGGTGCACAAGCGCTTCAAGACCCGCCCGGAGGGCGAGCCCTCCGTGTATTCCCGCTGAAATATCAGCAAAAATGGCTTGATGCGCTAGTGCATCATGCGCTGATAGCTATTGTTTAGATAGCAAAAAACGCTGCAGCTCCACGGCCACGCGCTCGGGGTGCTCGTGCACGACCCAGTGCGATGCCTGCTGCACCTGCTGCACCTGCAGCCGGGGGATCCAGCCGGGCAGGCCGTCCAGCAAGCCGGGCAGCAGGGCGGGGTCGTCCATGCCCCAGAGCACCAGCGTGGGCACGTCCACCGTCAACATCGACTCGGGCAGGGTGATGGCCTGGGCGCCGGGGTCGCCCTCGCGCGGCGGGCGGATGGGGCTGGCCCGGTAGTAGTTGCAGGCACCATGCAACCCCTGTTGCCACAGGGCCCGGTACTGGGCGCGCACCTCGTCGGTCAGCCATGCGGGGGCGCTGCCGTCCGGGGCGTTGAAAAAGGCAAACAGGCGGCGGAAGTCGTCTTCGGCCAGCAGGGCCTCGGCATCGGGCCTGCACAAAAAATGCATGTACTGGCTGCCCGCCTGCTGGGCGGCGTTGTGCGACAGCTCGCGCACAAAGGCGCCGGGGTGGGGTGAGTTGATGATAGCCAGGCGCTTCATCAGCTGCGGCTGCTGGTTGGCCAGGTTCCATGCCACGGCGCCGCCCCAGTCATGGGCCACCAGGCATTCCAGCGCACTGCCGGGGCATTCGTGGGCGATCAGCGCGACCAGGTCCTGCACCAGGTGCTTGGCGCGGTACGCATCCACCGCCTGTGGGCTGCTGGACGGGCCAAACCCGCGCAGGTAGGGCGCCACGCAGCGGTAGCCGCCGTTCTCGGGGCGGGCAAAGTGCAGCAGCAGTTCATCCCAGATGAAGGCCCCTTCGGGGAATCCGTGCAGGAACAACAGCACCGGGCGCCCGGGGATGCCGCTCACGCGGCAGTGCAGGGTGATTCCGTGGGGGAGGTCAACAGGGCAATCTTGGATCATGGCGCTATGCATTCTGTAGCTGCCAGCGCATGAAACGATTGCGCTTGCGGCTAGTTGGACTCCGATTCGCCGGTGGATGACGGCTGGGTGGGGCTGACGCTGTCAGCAGCAACAGGGGGCTCTTCGGCGAGGGGCTTCACCGGGTGCGCCCACTGCCACAGCAGCTGGGCCACTTCATCCACCCCTTGCTTTTTGAGTGCCGAGAACATCTTCACCTCGCCGCCACCCGCGTGCAGTCGCGTAATCGACAGCACCTTGGCCTGTTCGGCGCGCGTGAGCTTGTCGGCCTTGGTCAGCACGATGAGGAACTTGAGACCTTCCTCGACCCGGGGGCGCACCACTTCGAGCAGCGCCTCGTCCAGCTCGGTCAGGCCCAGGCGGGGGTCGCACAACAGCACGATGCCCGTGAGGCCGGGGCGGCTGACCAGGTAATTCACCATCACCTGCTGCCAGCGCACCTTGTCCGAGCGCGATACGGCGGCATACCCATAGCCGGGCAGGTCGGCCAGCACGGCGTCCATCACCCCTTGTTTGCCCAGCGAGAACAAATTGATGTGCTGGGTACGCCCCGGCTTCTTGGAGGCAAATGCCAGCTGCTTTTGCTGGGTGAGGGTGTTGATGCAGGTGGATTTGCCCGCGTTGGAACGGCCCACGAAAGCGATTTCGGGCACGTCGATGGGCGGCAGGTGGTGCAGTTGCGCCGCGGTGGTCAGGAACCTGGCGGTGTGCATCCAGCCCATGGCGATTTTGGCGTCAGGTGCGGGCGGGAGAGAGCCAGCAACTGGCGCGGAGGGGGGTGTCGTCATGGGGAGTTGGGAGAGAAAGAACCATCATTGTAGAATCGCGAGGTTTTGCGCACATAAACACACACCCTCGATATGAAGTTGCTCGCCTCATTGCTGACGGCTGCCGCACTGGCAGCACCTGTTTTTTCGGCCTTTGCAGCGGGTGATGCACCCAAAGCGGCCAAGCCGGATCTCGTCAAGGGCGAGGCCAGCTTCACTGCGGTGTGTGCGGCCTGCCACGGCGCCGACGGCAACTCGGCCATCGCGGCCAACCCCAAGCTGTCGCAGCAACACCCCGAATACCTGGTCAAGCAACTGCAGGAATTCAAGTCCGGCAAGCGCAACAACGCCATCATGAAGGGCTTCGCCACAGCCCTGTCGGATGACGACATGCGCAACATCGCCTACTGGCTCACGTCCAAGCCCGCCAAGGCCGGCTTTGCCAAGGACAAAGACCTGGTTGCCATGGGTGAACGCATCTACCGTGGCGGCATTGCCGACCGCCAGATCGCTGCTTGCGCTGGCTGCCACAGCCCCAATGGCGCTGGCATCCCTGCGCAGTACCCCCGCCTGTCGGGCCAGCACGCCGACTACACGGTGTCGCAGCTGAACATGTTCCGCGACGGCTCGCGCGCCAACAGCATTCAGATGACCCAGGTGGCTGCCAAGCTCAATGACAAGGAAATCAAGGCCGTGGCGGACTACATCGCCGGCCTGCGCTGATTGATTGCTTGATATTTGTCATGACCCGGCCTGATTGACCGGGCGGCACGGAACCTACCGCCAATAACAACCCCAAAAAGGGCGGGTCCATCGCAGCGATGGTCCCGCCCTTTTTCTTTCGCGCCTCGCAGACACCGCTCCCACCCATGTCCGACAACACCCAGGGCCTTCGAATGAAGTCCGGCTCCCAGGCCCTGCGCGCCGGGGTCGAGCTGCTGTCTTCCATGCGCTTTGCCATCTCGCTGCTGACGGTGATCTGCATCGCCTCGGTCATCGGCACGGTGCTCAAGCAGCACGAACCTTCGGCCAACTACGTCAACCAGTTCGGACCGTTCTGGGCCGAGTTGTTTGGCGCCATCCAGCTCAACGCGGTGTACAGCGCCTGGTGGTTTCTGCTGATCCTGGCGTTCCTGGTGATCAGCACCTCGCTGTGCATTGCCCGCAACACGCCCAAGATCCTGGTGGACCTCAAGGCCTACAAGGAAAACATCCGCGAGCAGGGCCTCAAGGCGTTCCACCACAAGGCGCAGGCCGATCTGCCCGGATCGGCCGAGGCCGAGGCACGCCGCATTGGCACACTGCTGACCGGTGGCGGGTGGAAGGTGCGCCTGCAGCAGCGCGACACAGCCGCAGGTCCAGGCACCGGCTGGATGGTGGCTGCCAAGGCTGGCGCCGCCAACAAGATTGGCTACATCGCAGCGCACAGCGCCATCGTGCTGGTGTGTGTGGGCGGCCTGCTGGATGGCGACCTCATCGTGCGTGCGCAGATGCTGCTGGGCGGCAAGTCGGTCTACACCGGGGGGGGGCTGATCGCCGATGTGAAGCCCGAGCACCGACTGTCCGAGCGCAACCCCACCTTCCGGGGCAACCTGCTCGTGGCAGAGGGCACACAGTCGAGCACCGCCATCCTGAGCCAGTCCGACGGCGTGTTGCTGCAGGACCTGCCGTTTGCGATCGAGCTCAAGAAGTTCATCGTGGAGCACTACTCCACCGGCATGCCCAAGCTGTTCGCCAGCGAGATCATCATCCACGACAAGGCCACGGGAGAGAAGACACCCGCGCGCGTCGAGGTGAACCACCCGGCCAGCTACAAGGGCATCGAGATCTATCAGTCGAGTTTTGACGACGGCGGCTCGCACCTCAAGCTGCGTGCCGTGCCCATGGTGGCGGGCGCCAAGGCATTCGACGTCGAGGGTGTGGTGGGCAACTCCACCCAGCTCACCAACAAGGGCGGCGGCCCTGGCAGCGATACGCTGACGCTGGAGTTCACGGCGCTGCGCACCATCAACGTCGAGAATTTTGGTGGGGCTGGCCCTGGCGCCAGCGGTGCAGACGTGCGCAAGGTGAACCTGCGCGAATCGGTGGAGTCGCGCCTGGGGGCAGCCAACAAGACCGCCACCAAAAAAGAACTGCGCAATGTGGGCCCCAGCGTGAGCTACAAGCTGCGTGATGCGGCTGGCCAGGCCCGCGAGTTCCATAACTACATGCTGCCGGTGGACACGGGCGACGGCGTGCCGGTGTTCCTGCTCGGTGTGCGCGAGTCTCCGGCAGAGCCCTTCCGCTACCTGCGTGTGCCAGCCGACGACAAGGGCAGCATGGATGGCTTCATGCGCATGAAAGCTGCCCTGGCCGATCCGCAAGCCCGGGAGCAGGCGGTGCGCCGCTATGTGTCCCAGGCCATGGATGCCTCGCGCCCGGAGCTGGCCGAGCAATTGCAGCAGTCTGCCGTGCGTGCGCTGGCGCTCTTTGCGGGGCGGGGCATGGTCGATGGCAAGCCCACGGGCGGGCTGCAGGCCGTGTCGGACTTCATGGAAGCCAATGTGCCCGAGGCCGAGCGCGCGCGCGCAGGCGAGGTCCTGGTGCGCATTCTGAATGGCACGTTGTTCGAGCTGGCCCAGCTGTCGCGCCAGCGCGAGGGGCTTCCGCCATTGGCGCAGGACGAGCAGACCCGGGGTTTCATGACACAGGCCGTGCTCTCGCTCAGCGATGCGCAGATCTACCCTGCACCCCTGGCGTTTGAACTCAAGGACTTCACCCAGGTCCAGGCCAGCGTGTTCCAGGTGGCGCGAGCCCCTGGCAAGAATGTTGTCTATCTGGGCTGCGCCTTGCTGATCCTGGGCGTTTTTGCCATGCTCTACGTGCGCGAGCGGCGCGTGTGGGTCTGGGTGGCGCCGCAGGATGGCCGCACCCACGCCACCATGGCCCTGTCCACCAACCGCAAGACCATGGATGGCGACCAGGAGTTTGTCCAGCTCGCACAGAAACTGATCGGGGCATCGCCCCGCGAAGGCACCGCATGAACACCGCGACTTCTTCCTCGACCGTCACCACGATCACCCTGAACGAGGGGTTCTTCGCTCGCCGCAACTGGTTTGACTGGCTGTTTGCCGCCATCGTGGCCGTGGGGGCGTTGTATGCGCTGCAGCGCTACGGGGCCTTCATGGATGTCTACGAAAAAGGCATTTTGCTGGGCGCCATTCCGAGCACCATCTGGCTGGGCTGGTTCTGGCGCCCGCTGCGCGTTCTGATGCTGGTGGTGGCGGCCGTGGCGCTCATGGCCATTGGCCTGTACCAGCAAGATGGGGCAGGCAGCCTGACGCGGGCCGACACGGTGTTCGGCCTCAAGTATTTCCTGTCCAGCCAGTCGGCCATCCTGTGGATGAGCATGCTGTTTTTCATCAGCACGGCGTTTTACTGGGTGGGGATGTTTGCACGTGGCGAAGGCAAGACCATGAGCATGCTGGGCTCGCGCATTGCGTGGGTGGCGGTGGCCATGGCGCTCATTGGCACCCTGGTGCGCTGGTACGAAAGTTACCTGATCGGCCCGGACATCGGCCACATCCCGGTGAGCAACCTCTACGAAGTGTTCGTGCTGTTCTGCTGGATGACAGCGGCGTTCTACCTGTACTACGAAGAGCAGTACGACACGCGCGCCCTGGGCGGCTTCGTGATGCTGGTGGTGAGCGCGGCGGTGGGCTTCCTGCTCTGGTACACCGTGGTGCGCGAAGCGCATGAGATCCAGCCGCTGGTCCCTGCGCTCAAGAGCTGGTGGATGAAGCTGCATGTGCCCGCCAACTTCATCGGTTACGGCACGTTTGCGCTGTCGGCCATGGTGGCGTTTGCCTACCTGATCAAGCAGCAGGCCACCGAAACCCGTTGGTACAAGCTGGCGCCGCTGTGGCTGCTGGGCGTGGTGCTGTGTTTCGAGCCCATCGTGTTCCGCCAGGGGGCGACGGAGAATGGCGGCAGCTACTGGATGGTGTACTTCGGCATTTCTGCGCTGATCGTTGCGGGCATCCTGCTGGGGCGCAAGCGCATCGCGGCGCGTCTGCCTTCGTTCGAGATTCTGGATGACGTGATGTACAAGTCCATTGCGGTGGGCTTTGCGTTCTTCACCATCGCCACGGTGCTGGGTGCGCTGTGGGCCGCCGAGGCCTGGGGCGGCTACTGGAGCTGGGATCCGAAGGAGACCTGGGCGCTGATCGTCTGGCTCAACTACGCGGCGTGGCTGCACATGCGGCTCATGAAGGGCTTGCGCGGTACCGTGTCCGCCTGGTGGGCGCTGGTTGGCCTGGCGGTGACAACGTTTGCGTTCCTGGGCGTCAATATGTTCCTGAGCGGCCTGCACAGCTACGGCACGCTGTGATGATTCAAGGCCTGCTAACGACTCCCCGCGAGATTGTTGGCAGGCGCGGCAGGCATGTCGGGCATTCGGTGGCGCGCAACAACTATTGCGTCTTCGGTGTAACCTGAGCGGTCCAGGGAACGAACTAACAGTTGTTCTGCTCTACCGCTGCAGCTGTCTCACCCCACATCACCGGAGCCACCATGCTGATCCCCTCGCGCGATTCGGGTTTTCACCACCCACATTCCTCCGAAATCACCCCCCGCTCGGTCTATGAAGACCGCCGTCAGATGCTCAAGCTGATGGCAGGCGGTGCCGCAGGTGCGGCAATGGCGGCCTGTGCGGGCCGTGAGGCCCTGGCGCAGCAGGTGGCGGTCACGCGTCCCGGCAAGCTGGCGCCTCTGGCGGGCGCCAAGTCGGCGGTGGCAGGTGCGGTCTCCATGGAGAAGCTCACGGACTACAAGGACGCGAGCACCTACAACAACTTCTACGAATTTGGCACCGACAAGGCCGACCCCGCCCGCAATGCGCACACCCTCAAGACCAGCCCATGGACGGTGGAGGTCGAGGGCCTGGTCAAGAAGCCCGGCAAATACGGCATTGAAGACCTGATCAAGCTCAGCGCGCAGGAAGAACGCATCTACCGCTTGCGGTGCGTGGAAGGCTGGTCCATGGTCATCCCGTGGGTGGGGTACTCGCTGGCCGAGCTGATCAAGCGGGTGGAGCCCCAGGGCAGCGCCAAGTACGTCGAGTTCGTGACCCTGGCCGACAAGGCCACGATGCCATTCGTCGGCTCGCGCGTGCTGGACTGGCCTTATGTGGAAGGCCTGCGCATGGACGAAGCCATGCACCCTCTGACTTTGCTGGCCTTTGGCATGTACGGCGAGGTGCTGCCCAACCAGAACGGTGCACCGGTGCGTCTGGTGGTGCCATGGAAGTACGGCTTTAAGAGCGCCAAGAGCATTGTGAAGATCCGCTTTGTCGAAAAGGAACCAGGCACCGCGTGGAACAAGGCGGCCCAGCAGGAGTACGGGTTCTATTCCAACGTGAACCCCAATGTGGACCACCCCCGCTGGAGCCAGGCGACCGAGCGGCGCATTGGTGAAGACGGCTTGTTTGCCAAGAAGCGCAAGACGTTGATGTTCAACGGCTACGAAGCCCAGGTTGGCCAGCTTTACGCCGGCATGGACCTCAAGAAGTTCTACTGATGGCCCTGGTCTCGGCGCCATCGTTGGCGGTGTATGAGGCTGTGGTCTTCTCTTGATCGCGATGCGAAAACTACTGCTCCACCCCGTCGCCAAGCCAGCGGTGTTTGTGTTGTGCCTGTTGCCGCTGGCATGGCTGGTCTATGCGGCGGTGGCGAACCAGCTGGGAGCCAACCCTGCAGAGGCATTGATCCGGGCAACCGGTGACTGGACACTGCGGGCGCTCTGCCTGGTGCTGGCCATCACTCCACTGCGCGTCATCACCTCCACTCCTCAGCTGGCTCGGTTTCGGCGCATGCTGGGGCTGTTCGTGTTTTTTTATGGCGTGCTGCACCTGCTGAGCTACAGCTGGTTCGACATGGGTTTTGACATCCCGGACATCCTGCACGACATCGCTAAGCGGCCATTCATTCTGGTGGGTACATTGGCCCTGGTGCTGCTGGCCCTGCTGGCCGCCACGTCATTCAATCGTGCGATCAAGGCACTGGGTGGCAAACGCTGGCAGGCGCTGCACCGCACCGTGTATGCGGTGGCAGGGTTGGCGGTGCTGCACTTTTTCTGGATGCGTGCTGGCAAGAACAATTTTGGTGAAGTGGCCATCTATGCCGCCATCCTCGGCGCGCTGCTGGGGTGGAGGCTTTGGCACCGACTGCAAAAGCGGTCGGCTGCACCGGGTGGTGCAGCGGCAAGACGGACAGCCGCTGGATCTCCGGGAAGTTGAATGCTATTAAATTTATAGCTTATTGGGCATATAGTTGTAGCGCTTGCAGTCGATTTGACCAGTACTTACCCATTGACTGCCCGCAGCGCAGGGCGCATCTGCCGGGTCACAGGGTCGATGTACGCGGTGGGAATCTGGTAGGCGCGGTCATCGAACAGGTCGATGCCGCACATCAGGTTCTCGATCCATTCAAAGAAGTCGCTAATGGCTTCCTTGCCCATGATCGGGGCACCATGCTGCGGCACGATCATGGCAATGTCGAGCTGCCGGGCCATGCGTGCCCACAGGCGCAGGATTTTGTTGGACACCATATAGCGGCGGTGGAACCCCTCCATGCGCGGAATGTGCGCCTTGAGGTCAGTCACCGGCACACGGGCCTCGGCCCCCGACATCATCGACACGCCCAGGTCGCCTGTGAACAGGATGCGGCTGACCGGGTCGTAGAAGTGGAAATTGCCCTCGGAGTGCATGAAGTGCGCAGGCAGCAGCACCAGTTCATGGCGTCCCAGGGGCAGGTGGCCGCCACCGTCTGGCACACCGATCACGCGGTTTTCGGTTTTGCCCACCTTGGTGAAGTGCGGTGCAAAGCGCTCCCAGACACGCGAGATCACCAGGTTGGCCTTGGTGCTGGTCATCCAGCGGTCCAGCGAGGCAATGATGTCCGGGTCTGCGTGCGAGGCGATCAGGTACGACAGCTTGTGCGGCGGGAAATGTTTGGTCATCCCCATGAACAGCTCGTTGAAAGCGAGGTTGCCGCCCGGGTCGATGATGGCGCCGGTGTCGTCGTCCACGATCAGGAACTGATTGGCCTGCACGGCCTGTCCATCTTCCTCAATGAGGTCGGTGAACATCAGGCAAGCATGATTTTTGTCGCGGTAGAGTTCCAGGGCCATGGCCATCCTGCGGTGCAATAAAGCGCAGACTGTACGAGTACCCCTAAGCTTTGTGCTTGATGGAAATCAAGCGAAACCGCATTGCCTGGCGATCCTGCGCAGGCGGCTGCGTGCGTCAGCGTGGCTGGGAGGAGGTGGCAGCGGGCGTTGGCGCACCGCTGGCGTCGTTGCCCGGGGTGAGTGTTTGCGGTAGCGTGGCACGCTGGCTTGCCGCAGGGCCGGTGGGCAGATACAACGGCCCCCGCTGACCGCAGCCGAAGAGGGCTGCCGCACTGGCAGCAAGGACAAGCGTCCTGACTAGAATTTGGGGAGCTTTCAACATGCGCAAATTGTAATGACCGACCTCGAATTCATGGACCACGCCGAACAACTGCTGCTTGCCGTCGAACGCAGTTGTGATCGCATCAATGACACCTCGGATGCCGATGTGGACAGCCAGCGCTCGGGGGGCATGGTGACCTTGACCTTTCCCAACCGCAGCCAGATCGTGATCAACCTGCAAAAACCGCTGCACGAGGTGTGGATGGCCGCCCGTTCTGGCGGCTATCACTATCGTTTTGATGGCAGCCATTGGCAGGACACCAAGGGCGCCGGAGAATTTTTTGCATGCCTCACGCGCGATGCCTCGCAACAGTCCGGGATGTCGCTGCAGTTTGCCCCGTAACTTACCCCGCGCCCGCCCAGTTGAGGAGGGGCGCTGCGGATTATGCGGCGCTCAGTTTCGGAACAAGTCCAGGATGCGGCTGCGCTCTTCAGAAGGCGGAGGTGCTTGGGGCGTTACTGCGGGAGACGCGGACCGGTCGTCCACCCCCACGCTCGAAACACCCGCATTGCGTGCGTACTCCTCGTAGAACCACTCACCGCCCACATTCACGACACCGGGTGGCACTGTAGGCTCCATCACTGGCACGCCCTTCAGCGCACGCTCCATGAAGCTGATCCACACGGGCAGGCTGAGCCCGCCACCGGTTTCCCGGCTGCCCAGATTGCGTGGCGTGTCATATCCAATCCAAGTGACAGCCGCAATGGTGGGCTGGAACCCTGCGAACCACGCGTCCACCGAATCGTTGGTAGTGCCGGTTTTGCCATAAAGATCGGGGCGCTTGAGAGTGGCCTGGGCCCGCGCTGCAGTGCCGGTGCGGGTCACCTCCTGCAACAGACTGCTCATCACAAAGGCATTGCGTGCGTCGATGGCCCGGGGCTGCTCGTTGAGCGCTGGTGGCGTGATTTCTGAAATCACTCGCCCCTTGTGGTCAGTCACCTTGGCAATCAGCCAAGGATTGACGCGGTAGCCCCCGTTGGCAAACACGGAATAAGCGGATGCCATTTGCAGGGGCGTGACCGAGCCCGCGCCAAGCGCCATGGTCAGGTAGGCCGGGTGCTTTTCTGGGTCGAATCCAAATCGTCCCACCCATTCCTGCGCGGTTTTGGGTCCTACGGCTTGCAGGA
Source organism: Acidovorax delafieldii (assembly GCF_007993815.1). Lineage (GTDB taxonomy): Bacteria > Pseudomonadota > Gammaproteobacteria > Burkholderiales > Burkholderiaceae_C > Acidovorax > Acidovorax delafieldii. Next base: position 143,521 of record NZ_VJWE01000011.1, on the reverse strand, counting down.
TCCGGATGGAGATCATGTTTTTGGACTTCGCCAAGCCCGTGCGCATACTCATGGGGCCGTCGTACTTGCCGTCGTAGTTCTTGGGTTCCCAAGGCTGACCGCCGGTGATACCCGCATCAAAGAACAGCGGAGCATCGTTGATCACGGTGGCAGGCGTGAAGCCCTTTTCAAGCGCTGCTGAATAGATGAACGGCTTGAAGCTCGAACCAGGCTGGCGCCATGCCTGCGCTGCATGGTTGAACTTGTTCTTGTCAAAGTCGAATCCACCCACCAATGCCCGGATGGAGCCATTGCGGGGGTCAAGGGCTACAAAAGCCCCCTCCACTTCGGGCAGCTGTGTAATCTCCCATGCGCCCTTTGGTGTCTTGACCACTCGGATGACAGCGCCGCGCCGGATCTTGATATTGGGCGGCGCCTTGTCGCTGAGCCCCGACTGCGCTGGTTTGAGTCCATCGCCGGTGATCTCCAGTGAGTCCCCATTGGCTCGTGCGGCCAGGATGCGTTTGGTGGATGCTTCCAGCACCACAGCGGAGAGTACGTCTCCGTTGTCTGGGTGGTTGGCAAGGGCGTCATCAATGGCGTCCTCCACTTCCTGGGCTGCTGTGGGCAACGCGACGAACTTCTCTGGTCCCCGATACTGCTGGCGCCGCTCGTAGTCCATGATCCCGCGCCGCAGGGCCACATAGGCGGCCTCTTGCTCCGCCGCATTGAGGGTGGTGTACACGTTAAGGCCGCGTGTGTAGGCCTCGTTGCCGTACTGGGCGAAGATTAGCTGGCGGGTCATTTCGGCAACGTATTCCGCGTGGATGCGCGTGTTGTCGGGTCCCGTACGGATTTTCAACTCTTCCTTCTTGGCTTGCTCTGCTTGTTGCGCAGTGATGAAGCCGTTCTCTTCCATCCGTTCGATGATGTACTGCTGTCGAGCGCGGGCACGTTTGGGATTGCTGATGGGGTTGTATGCAGATGGTGCCTTGGGCAAGCCCGCAAGCATTGCTGCTTCAGCAATAGAAACGGATTTCAGCGGCTTCCCAAAATAAGCCTCGGAGGCTGCCGCAAATCCATACGCACGATTGCCAAGGAAAATCTGATTCATGTAAATCTCAAGAATCTGATCCTTGGTCAGCAAATGTTCCAATTTGAAAGTCAGTAAGATTTCGTAAATTTTGCGAGTAAATGTTTTTTCTGAGGACAGATAAACATTTCGCGCAACCTGCATGGTGATCGTCGAGGCGCCCTGGCTTTTCACACGGCCCAGATTGGCGAGGCCCGCACGCAGCACGCCTTTGTAGTCCACACCACCGTGCTGAAAGAAGCGAGAGTCTTCGATCGCCAGCACTGCGTCTTTCATGACCTGCGGAATCTCGTCGATGGGCGTGAGGTTGCGACGCTCTTCTCCAAACTCGCCCAATAAGGCCCCTTCCGCAGAGTACACCCGCAGCGGCAATTTGGGGCGGTAGTCCGCCAAGTCAGAGATGTCCGGCAGGTTGGGGTAGGCCACTGATAGAGCCACAGCGATTGTGAGCGCCAAGCCCAAAGCCGCGGCCGCCGCCAGTCCAGTGATCCATAGAGCGATGCGAACCAACCAGCGAAGCCAACTGGGACGGGTGCGAGCAGGAGAGGAGTCCGACTTGTCGGAGGACTTCGAGGGGGAGGGCGGCATATCGCTCCGATGGGGTAAGACCACCCATTATAAAAATGTCCACCGCTGGGGTCGGAAATCCGATTTCGTACTTGGCAAGGTGTCGCTGAAAGGCTTCCCGTAGTGGCCAAGCGGTATTGCAGTGCTCTGAAATTTCGTCTGCTTTTGGCAACGCTCTTCGGGCGTTACAGGGGGAAAAATCTTTGCCGGAGAACTATCTTACTGATAGCATTCATGTGAAGTGTTAAGTTTTGTTGCCTCATTTTGGCAAGTTACAGGGGACCAATCTTGATCTCAATGGGGTCTTTGTTCAATCGCCAGTCTGCTCCGCTGCTGGGAATCGACATCAGCTCCTCCAGTGTCAAGCTGGTGGAGTTGGGGCGCGATAAGGCAGGTAGTCTGGTCCTAGAGCGTTGCGCGATCGAGCCGCTGGAGCGAGGCTGGATCACCGATGGCAACATCGAAAAATTTGACGAAGTGGCGGACGCATTGCGTCGCCTAGTCAAAAAGAGCGGCACCCGAACCAAAAACGTGGCGCTGGCATTGCCCCCCTCCGCTGTGATCACCAAGAAGATTACGCTGCCGGGTGGAATGACGGAGCAGGAGCTTGAGGTTCAGGTCGAATCCGAAGCCAATCAGTACATCCCGTTTTCGCTCGACGAGGTGAGCTTGGATTTCTGCGTTATTGGTCCGAGTAAAAACGCGCCGGGGGACGTTGACGTTCTGATTGCTGCGTCTCGGCGCGAAAAAGTCCAGGACCGACAAGGCTTGGCGGAGGCCGCCGGGTTAAAGCCTGTGGTGGTCGATATTGAATCCCATGCATCACGACTGGCTGCAGGGCGTCTCATTGAAGCGCTGCCGAATAAAGGCGTTGATGCGATGGTGGCGCTTTTCGAGGTTGGAGCCTTGACGACCAGTATGCAGGTGATTCGGAACGAAGAGGTTCTGTACGACCGCGACCAAGCCTTCGGCGGCGCCCAGCTGACCCAACTGATTGTTCGGCAATATGGTTTCTCCGTGGAAGAAGCCGAAAGTAAAAAGCGCAGCGGTGATTTGCCGGAAGACTATCAATCAGCGGTCCTTCGTCCTTTTGTCGACAGCATGGCTCAAGAGATTGGCCGAGCCCTCCAATTCTTCTTCACCAGCACGCCCCACAACCGTGTGGACCACATCATGCTGGCTGGCGGCTCGGCCCCACTGCCAGGGCTAACCGAGGCTGTCACGCAGCAAACCGGCTTTGCGTGCAGCGCTGTCAATCCATTTGACGGTATGGAAATCGGAAGTTCCGTGCGACTGAAAAAAATGGTGCGTGAAGCACCGTCGTACCTGACCTCGTGCGGTCTTGCTATGCGGAGGTTTCTGCAGTGATTCTTATCAATCTTTTGCCTCACCGCGAGGAGGCGCGTAAACGCCGCAAGGAAGCCTTTCAGGCGACGATGTTTGCGTCGTTGTTATTAGGTCTCGCCATTGCTGGAGCCATTTATTGGTGGTTCCAGATCATGATTACGGATCAGCAAAATCAGAATGCCTTTCTTCAGCGGGAGATCAAGGTGTTGGAGAGCCAGATCAAGGAAATTGCGTCTATTGAAGACGAAATTGCGTCTTTACGTGCGCGCCAGAAGGCCGTAGAGGACCTCCAGTCTGATAGAAATCTGCCCGTTCACTTGCTTACTGAGCTTGTAAAGCAACTGCCTGACGGGGTATATATCACTGCGATCAGGCAATCTGGACAAGCGATTACGATGTTGGGGATGGCTCAATCCAATGAGCGTGTTTCGGAGCTATTGCGCAATTTGGCAGGTAACACTCCGTGGCTGACGAAACCTGAGCTGGTGGAAATTACTGCCAGTACAGTAGCCCTAAGTCAGCGGGATCAACGCCGTGTTTCCTCCTTCAATTTGAGGTTTCAATTGGTGCGCGCCAGCGATGCCCAAAAAACCATAGCGGCTGCAAATGCTGCAGCGTCTTCGCCTGGAGGCAAGTAACATGGCGAAAGTAAAAGAAAAAGCGATAAGTTTTGCTGAGCGGATGGAGTTGGTTCAGCGACAATTTAAGAACTTAGATACTAAAGATCCGTCGGTTTGGCCGATTTTACCAAAGGTAATTCTGTGTGCCTTTATTGCTGGGGCCGTTGCTGCTATATCGTGGTTCGCATTTTTGCAGGATTATGAAGTGCAGTTGGAAACGGAGCGCACCAAAGAACTCGCGTTGCGCACGGATTATCAAAAAAAACTGGTAAAGGCCGTCAGCTTGGATGCGTTGAAAAAGCAGCGAGAGCAAATTCAGCAGTATGTCATCCAGCTGGAAAAACAACTTCCCAGCAAGGCTGAAATGGCAGCACTGCTTTCTGATATCAATCAATCTGGCTTGGGGCGGAGTCTGCAGTTTGAGCTCTTCCGGCCAGGGCAGGTGGTCGCTCGAGATTATTACGCAGAGTTGCCCATTTCCATTCGGGTAACTGGAAAATATCACGATATTGGGGCCTTTGCGTCTGATATTGCACACCTGTCACGTATTGTGACGATTAATAATATGACGATTACCCCCGGGGCTCGCGATGGGTTAGCTATGGATGCGACTGCGCGCACCTTTAGATATTTGGATCCTGAAGAAATTCAGGCACAGAAGAAAGCAGGGGGGGGCAAGTGATGAAAGCTCATGCTGGGCTACTTTTGGTTGGCTGGTCCCTTATTCTTGTTGGTTGCGGGCCTTCAGGTGAGGATGAGTTAAGAGTTTGGATGGCTGAACAGCGAGCTAGCACTAAGCCGAGTGTGCAACCTTTGACTGAGCCCAAAAAATTTATTCCTGAGCCATACACTCAAGAGGGTGCAATAGAGCCTTTCAATCAAGTCAAATTGACTCAGGCATTAAAGCGTGACTCAAATCAAGTGGCCTCAAATGCGGCCCTGATTGCACCGGAAATGGCTCGTCGTAAAGAGCCGTTGGAAGCTTTTCCACTGGATTCAATGGCTATGGTGGGGAGTTTGAACAAGTCTGGAACGCCGACAGCTTTGGTAAAGGTTGATAATTTAATTTACCAAGTAAAGGTTGGAAGCTATCTCGGCCAGAATTACGGAAGGGTGATTCGAATTACTGAGAGTTCAATTCAGTTGCGCGAGATAGCACAGGATGCAACTGGGGATTGGATAGAGCGTTCTGCATCGCTTGATCTGCAAGAGGGGAAAAAATGAAACAAAATAGTGGCAAACTTCTGAATTACTGCCGTAGCGCTGCTGTTGGCATTTCAGTCCTTTTGATCTCCTTTGGTGCTCTCGCTCAAGGTGCTATCAGCGCTGTCTCTTCTAGCGTCCAGAGCGGGGTTGAGACGCTCAAAATTGACTTCACAGACCCTGTTGCAACACCCCCAACGGGATTTGCGACGCAATCTCCCGCCCGCATTGCACTTGATTTTCAAGGGGTTGTTAATTCTGCTGGAAAATCAGTATTTGAAGCAAATTTGGGGAATTTGAAGTCTGTCAATATTGTTCAAGCGGGAGATCGATCTCGTGTTGTCTTGAACTTGAAGTCACCCACGTCGTACAGAACTGATCTGCAGGGCAAAACATTGTTCTTATTTTTAGAACCTGTTTCGAGTGCTTCTGCGTCGAATGCGCAGCCAGCGGCCTTTTCTGAAAGCCAAAACGCAGATGTTCTGCCATTGAAAGATATCGATTTCCGTCGTGGTGCAGACGGGGCGGGAAGGGTGATTGTTAATCTCGCAAGCAATCAGGTTGGCGTTGACTTGCAGCAGCAATCAAAAGGAATCGTTGTGGATTTCATGAAATCTTCTATTCCGGAGGGGCTTCGGCGCCGTTTGGATGTTACCGACTTTGGTACGCCGGTCCAAACTGTGACTGCCACTCAAAATGGTGAGCGAGTGAGGATGCTTATTGAATCCAATGGGGATTGGGAGCACAGTGCCTATCAAAGCGATAATCAATTTGTGGTTGAAATTCGCCAGAAAAAAATTGATCTAAGCAAGCTAACTCAAGGGCCTGGTTACTCCGGTGAAAAGCTTTCTTTGAATTTTCAGAATATCGAAGTGAGATCTTTGCTTCAGGTTATTGCTGATTTTACAAACTTTAATATAGTTACTTCCGATACGGTGACTGGGGCACTGACGTTACGGCTTAAGGATGTTCCTTGGGATCAAGCTCTTCAAATCATTATGGATGCAAAGGGCTTGGGAATGCGCAAGACTGGATCGGTTCTATGGATCGCTCCGAAAGATGAAATAGATGCGCGTACCAAAAAGGATTTCGAAGCGGCTCAAGCCATTCAGAAGTTAGAGCCTCTCAAGACCCAAGCTTTTCAGCTTAACTATGCCAAGTCCGCAGATATCGTCACACAACTTACTGCAACGTCTGGCTCGACAGCAGGGAGTACTGCCACTCGCTTCCTGTCGGAGCGTGGAAGCGCGATTTCAGAACCACGTACTAACCAGATATTCGTGACGGATACTGCTGCGAAGCTCGAAGAGGTTCGACTTTTGTTGGCAAGCCTTGACGTTGCTGTGCGTCAAGTGCTGATTGAGGCACGGATTGTTGAGGCTCGTGATACGTTTGGCAGATCGCTGGGCGTTCGTTTGGGAGCAACGGACTTGCGAGCCAATAGAGGTGGGGACGGTGGATATGGCATTGGAGGTGATAACCGTGTTGCCTTTGGCACGTCTTACAGCAATGCTGTGGCGTCTAGTGGTGCCGGTGGAACGACCAGTACCAGCGGCAATTTTGTGAACTTACCTGCTAGTCTTTCGAATGTGAGCAGCGTTGGTAGCTTTGCGCTATCCATATTTAACTCTGCGGCGAACCGATTTTTGACTCTGGAGCTCTCTGCGATGGAGGCTGATGGTAAAGGGCGCATTGTTTCCAGTCCACGTATCATTACGGCAGATCAGACCAAAGCGCTTATTGAGCAAGGTACAGAATATCCATACGCTGTTACGGCACCCAACGGAGCGACTACTCTGGCCTTCAAAAAGGCTGTGCTGAAACTTGAAGTCACGCCGCAAATTACTCCCGAGGGTAATATCATCTTAGATCTCGATGTCAACAAGGACAGTCGAGGCGAGACTACCACTCAGGGAGTCGCCATTGACACTAAACATGTGAAAACTCAAATTCTCATAGAAAATGGCGGTACAGTGGTTATTGGTGGTATTTTTGAAATGGAAGAGACCAATCAAGAAAATAAAATACCAGTGCTTGGGGATGTCCCTGTTCTGGGTAATTTATTCAAGAATAGAACAAAAGAATCTACCAAGCGGGAAATGCTGATTTTTATTAGTCCTAAGGTAATCAACGAACGCACTGCGAATCGGTAAATTTAGTATATAGTTGAGGATGGCCAATGTTAAAATATTTTAAATTCATACCCGCTGCATTGACTGTGGCTTTGGCTGCTTGCGGTGGCGGCGGCGGCAGTTCAGGTGAAACTCAAGAAGCCTACACTATCACTGTACGGGCCGAAAAGAGTCAATTGCCTTTAAATGTTGCCGGTATAAGGCCTGGTATTGGCGTGTATAGTCCATATACAACAACGGTGTATGTTGATGCTCGTAAGGGTAGTTTCCCGATTCCAGGTGGCGAAGATATATTTGGTTGTAATATTTCGGGTGGTTTGGATACTGGGTCGTTATATTACTTGGATGGCAAAGCGGAGCACGAAACCGAAGTTGATGACGGTAACGGTGGTAAAGTTAAGGTGCCAAATGCTTACCGGAGTATCACACTAGGCTCTAATTCTGGGGGCAATTCGTTTCACTTTCATTCAGCTGACCAAGCTGGTACTGCGCGCATTGTCTGTTCCGTAACAGATCCACGGGATAAACAGCAAAAGTTCGCGAGCGTGGATATTAGTGTTGGCGGAGCAACGGGTAAACCTGCCAGCGTCCGCTTAGAAGCTTCGATACCAGGCTACTTGGGCGTAAAGAACAACGTCAATGGTCTGCTGTCTCAAATGGCGATTCAGGCATTTGTGCTCGATGACGCCAATCAGCCTGCGTCAGGCGTTACGGGTGGTAGCGTCCAAGTTCGTCTTCTTTCAGGTACTGAAGCTGCACAAGGCGCGCGTCTGGTGGCTGGATCCCAGAGCGGCAGTGTGCTGCAGCTGCCATCCATCGGTGGCGTCGCCACGTTCTCCTTGCTTAGTGGGAGCGAAACTGGTCAGATCTTTTTGGAGCTTTCTGCGGATCGGTCGGACAACAACGTGACCAACGGCATCTCCGATCCCATGACCGCAATCATTCCAATCTCTGTCTTGGAAGCAGTGACGGCACCGCCGGTTTTTGCCGACGTTGATCTGGGTGACGTGACCAAGGGTGTGCAGTTCACATCGCTTCTTTCCGTAACGGGTGGTTTGCCTCCTTACTCATGGTCTGCGACCGGCTTGCCTTCGGGCCTGACGGTGGATTCTGCTACCGGCATGATTGGCGGCAAGGTGGCCCAAGATGCTGAAGAGCGCGTGTATCGCGCAACGATTACAGTGACTGACAAGAATAAGAAATCTGCATCGGGATCTGTAACTTTGAAGGTGGTCGGTGGTTTGTCGGAAGATTTTGCGATCGGGGGCTGCAACTCAAACACGGTGTGTGTGTTGCCTGGCGCGACGACTGGCAACAAGTACTCGTACTCTTTTGTCTCTTCGACAACGGGAGTGAGCTATCAGTTTGTGGCCCTGCCAACATGGCTCACTGGTGCTACAAGTGGTACTGCAGGCGTTCTGACAGGAACCCCAGTAACAGGCGATTGTGGCACCAGCGAATTTATCGTTACTGCCACGAAGGGTGCTTCTTCGGTGACCCGGAGGCTCAGTATCACCGTTACTCAAGGTACGGTAGCCTGTGTAGCAGCTCCTTGATGAATGATCTCGAGGGTGTGTAAAGGTCCCTCGGTTGGTATTCCATAGCTTAAAATCCCCGGCGCGCCCGGGGATTTTTATTTTGCTTTTTGTACTCGAGTCAAGCTTGCCTGCTAGAGTGCTTTAGTCAGGCGGTACTTTAGGCCGTGGAAGTGTTCGCCGTTCGTTATGAAGCCTATTTAACGGCAGTCAGTTAGCGGTCATGATATTTTGCATGGTAATTCTAAGTATTAGTAGGCAAAAATTGAACGTTGAATGTGCCTTTCGTAAGGCGGGCCATATCTAGATCGCGTCGTTGTTATTTTTTGGCAGTCATGTCCTCTATTATTAAATCATCGACGAAAATATTCAGCGAAGTGCCCATATCACTGGGCGAGCGCAGTTATCGTATCCTGATCGGTGCCAATCTCTTGGCTGATGGCGGCGTATGGGAGGGGGTTCCAGAAAGCCACCACGCAGTAATCGTCAGTAATTCGACAGTAGCGCCTCTATACAGCGATGTACTGCGCAATGCGATTTCGAGTCGCTACGCGCAGGTTCATGAAGTGCGATTACCTGACGGCGAGGAGTTCAAGAACTGGCAGACACTTCAAACCATCTTTGATGTGCTGCTTCAAAAGGGCTGCGATCGCAAGACCATCCTTTATGCGCTTGGTGGTGGCGTTGTGGGTGACATGACGGGCTTTGCTGCAGCATGTTACATGCGGGGCATACCATTTGTACAGGTGCCAACGACGCTGCTCTCCCAAGTTGATTCCTCTGTCGGAGGCAAGACCGGTATCAATCATCCATTGGGTAAAAATATGGTGGGTGCGTTCTATCAACCACAGCGAGTCGTGTGCGATCTCAGTGTTTTAACCACGCTACCGCAGCGAGAGTTCAGTGCGGGTTTAGCCGAGGTGATTAAGTACGGCCCTATCGCGGACATGCAGTTCTTTACTTGGCTGGAAGACAACATTGAAGCGGTGATGGCGCAACACCCTGAGGCCTTGGCGCATGCGGTGTGCCGTAGTTGCGAAATCAAGGCCGAGGTGGTTGGGCTAGACGAGCGTGAGTCTGGTTTACGAGCGATTTTAAACTTTGGCCATACCTTTGGTCATGCTATTGAGGCGGGTCTGGGCTATGGCATATGGTTACACGGCGAGGGAGTGGGCGCCGGCATGGTAATGGCTGCCGAACTGTCGTGCCGGCTCGGATTGGTGGACGAGATTTTTGTTAAGCGGTTGATGTCGATAATCGATAGAGCGGGGTTGTCTGTTAAGGGGCCTATTTTGGATAGTAAAGACAACGCGGGTCGTTATCTTCAGCTCATGAGGGGTGACAAGAAATCTGAGGCTGGCGAGATCCGTTTTGTGTTGATAGAAAGTCCTGGCAAAGCGGTGGTCCGTTCCGCGCCTGACCGGTTGGTGCGTGAAGTAATTGATGCATGTTGCCGCTGAGGCGCATCTGTTGAAGTGTCTCTTTTGATCGTTATTTGGGCTGTCTGCTAAGTACGAGCGACTGCTTTGACAGCAACATCTGGTTTTTCTATATTTGGCTGCCATCCTGACACGACGAGAGGCCGGCGCTACCCCGAAAATCCGGCACCTACCCGGACCGAATACCAGCGCGACCGCGACCGAATCGTCCATTCCACGGCATTCCGACGGCTTGTCTACAAGACACAAGTCTTCCTCAACCACGAGGGGGATCTATTTCGTACCCGGCTAACTCATTCGTTAGAAGTCGCGCAACTCGGGCGATCCATCGCACGGTCGCTACAGATTAACGAAGACTTGGTTGAGGCCATCTCTTTAGCCCACGACTTGGGACATACCCCGTTCGGGCATGCAGGGCAGGACGCCTTGAATGGCTGCATGGCCGACTTTGGAGGCTTTGAACACAACTTGCAGAGCTTGCGAGTGGTGGACAAGCTGGAAGAACGATACCCGTTGTATGACGGACTCAATCTCACATTCGAGACCCGAGAAGGGATTCTCAAACACTGCTCGCGCACTCATGCTTTACAGTTGGAGAGTGAGGAGCCCAATGGTGTCGGTGCTCGCTTCCTGCGCAATGAGCGGCCGAGCCTGGAGGCGCAGTTGTGCAACTTGGCTGATGAGATTGCGTACAACGCGCACGATATTGATGACGGCGTGCGCTCTGGGTTGATTACTCTGACGCAGCTGCAAGAAGTACCCTTGTTTGATGCGTACCGTTCGGCAGCTCAGATGGAGCATCCCGACCTCTCCACCCCATCAATGCAGCGCCGCTTGTTGTACGAGGCGATACGGAGGATGCTGAGTGCGCAGGTGTACGACGTCATTGACACCACAAAAGCCGCGCTGCACGAGCATGCACCAGCCCATCCCGATGAGGTGCGGAAGCTCCCAGTTCTGGTGAGCTTCAGTGGTGAGATGCGCGAGCGCTCTACCGTACTCAAGCGGTTCCTCTTCAAGCATCTGTACCGGCATCCCCGGGTCATGGAGACTACGGGCCACGCTCAGGAAATCGTACGAGAGTTGTTCGAGGAATACATGGCTCAGCCTCAAGAAATGAAAGCAGCGTTTGCCGCACGGGCCTTGGAGGGTGATAGGCATGAACGAGCGCGGACGGTTGCTGACTTTATTGCTGGGATGACGGACCGCTTTGCGGTGCGGGAGCATGAGCGCCTGACAGGGCGCCGACTGCTGCAGGAATAGCGCCCGGTTCCGGGGTGGAGCGAGATGCGTTGATTTTGGGGTGGTTCGTCGCTGGTGTAGCGCGACTTCAGGCTGGGGTAGACGTGGCCGCCTGAAGCGTGTTTGCTGTGTGGGCTTGCGCATCTATTCTTTTTCTCCACTGCCCTCCCGCCGATGTGAGCGTGCACTGAGGAGTCCATGAGGCTTCCAGATTGGACCGCCGCTATCGCTAGATCTGCCAACAACTCACACCGATAAAATCCCGCCTCTATCCCTGCGCTTCTGCGCGCACCCATGACATCTTCCTCCACCAACGCCGCTAAGGCGCCCCCCCATTTTGTGTCCACTGATATCTACGTCCAGGACACTGTCCGGTGGTTGGAGCGGGCCGTCATTGGATTGAATCTCTGTCCATTTGCCAAGTCGGTGCATGTCAAAGGGCAAATTCACTATGTGGTGAGCTTGGCCACGACCGGGGAGGATGTGCTGGAGGTGTTGCGCGAAGAACTTCAGGCGCTCGCAAAAACACCCGCAGAAGTCAGGGACACCACCTTGCTGGTGATGCCGCATTGCCTGCAGGATTTTCTGGATTTCAACGACTTTCTTGGTGACGTGGAGGACGTGGTGCACGTTCTCGGGTTGGCGGGCACGCTGCAGGTCGCAAGCTTTCACCCGCAGTTTCAGTTCGCCGGCACAGATGCGGACGACGTGACTAATTGCACCAATCGCGCTCCATACCCTACGCTGCACTTGTTGCGCGAGGCCAGCATTGATCGGGCGGTGTCGGTCTTTCCCGAGGCGGAAACCATCTTTGAGCGCAACATGGAAGTACTTGAAGAGATGGGCATGGCCGGTTGGCTGGCGTTGGACGTGGGCCCTCATGACAAAGGCGGTGCGAACATGGCCGCCACTGCCGCCAGCGATGAAAATCCGCCAGCACAAGGCACCGGTTTATGAATAAAAAGAACCTATCTGCAGTGACGACCGACAAGCGAATTCGCGATGCGGGAAAATCCAAGAACGAGAGTGCTGAGCTGCAGGAACTGCGCCCTGGCCAATCGGTAGAGCTGCTCAAGGAGCTGCACATCCTCACGCGGGATGGCCGTCTCAATCAGGACTCACGCCGCAAGCTCAAGCAGGTGTACCACCTGTTCAACTTCATCGAGCCCCTGCTCACGGAGCTGTCCGCCCAAGGCGGTGGGCCCACGTTGGCGGACCACGGCGCGGGCAAGTCCTATCTGGGTTTCATCCTGTACGACCTGTACTTCAAGGCTCTGGGCCACGGGCGTATCTACGGGGTGGAGACCCGGGCGGAACTGGTAGAGAAGTCGCGGGTGCTCGCGCAGCGCCTTCATTTTGAGCGGATGTCGTTTCTCAATCTATCCGTGGCCGAGTCTGCGGAGGCCCGTGAGTTGCCCGACCAGATCGATGTGGTCACCGCCTTGCATGCTTGCGACACCGCCACTGACGACGCGATTGCCTTCGGGCTGCAAAAAAAGGCCCGGGCCATGGTTCTGGTGCCCTGTTGCCAAGCGGAGATGGCAGCCTGCCTGCGCCAAGGCAAGGCCTTGCAGTTGGCGCGCACGCCCCTGGCGGAACTGTGGCGTCACCCCTTGCACACCCGCGAACTCGGCAGCCAGGTGACCAATGTGCTGCGCTGCCTGTACCTGGAGGCCAATGGCTACCAGGTCACTGTGACCGAGCTGGTGGGATGGGAGCACAGCATGAAGAATGAACTCATCATCGCGCGCTACACCGGACAGAAAAAACGCAGCGCGGCCGAGCGGTTGCGGGCGCTTCTCGGCGAATTTGGCCTGGAACACGCCATGGGGGCGCGGTTTGGCATTGGTGTGGTGGCAGACCCAGTGGAGAACTTGGCTACGCATTGACGCGTACCCAAAAGGCGCGCAAGGGCAGGCCAGAATCAAGCATGCGCCTCGCTATCTTCGTGGCGGATGATGGGCGTCGCCAGCTTGCATCGATGAGAAATAGGGGACAGGTCTATGATCGTAACTCCCATATTCCTGATCAAGACCCATGGCCCGTTTGCCACGCCTGACCCTGCCGGGTCATTTGCACCATGTCATCCTGCGGGGCAACAACCGCCAGCCGATCTTCCACGGAGTGGAAGATTTCGACGCGCTGCTGGCGCTGTTGATGGACAACGCGCAGAAATATGCCGTGGCCGTCCATGCCTATGTGCTGATGGACAACCACTTTCACCTGCTGGTTACGCCAGCCTCACAAGACGGACTGCCCCAGATGATGCAGGCAGTGGGGCGCCGGTATGTGCAGTACTTCAACCGCCGACATGCCCGCACAGGTACTTTGTGGGAGGGGCGCTACCGTTCCACGGTATTGCAGCCGGAACGGTATTTGCTGGCGTGCATGGTGTACCTGGACCTCAACCCTGTGCGGGCCGGATTGGTGCAGCAGCCCGCTGACTACGCCTGGTCCAGCCATGCACATTGGTTGGGCTTGCGCAACGACCGGTGGTTGACGCCCCATGCCCTGTATTGGGCTTTGGGCAACACCCCGTTTGCGCGCGAGGCCGCCTATGCCGCACTGGTTCAGGCGGGCCTGGGGGCGTCGGTGCAAACGGCTTTGACCGACTCGGCGCTCAGCGGTTGGGCTTTGGGCGATACCGAGTTTCTTGCGGGCCTGCAACAGCAGACCCTGCGCCGCGTGACTCGAGGAATGCCTGGCAGGCCTCGAATGGCAAAAAATCATGCGAAAACCGACGGAGGCGCATGAAATTATTGGCCTCATTGCTATTAATTTTAATATGTCCCCAATAATATGCTTGTGTGAGTTCTGGTTTGTTTAATTGGAATCTGACCCCAATTAAATTGCTTGCCAAAATATGCTGCAATGCACTAACCTCGGCTCCCCTGCGAAAAATATAGGAGTGCGCCATGACCACGGCTGCCGAGATCCAGCATCTGCAACAACACGGTTTGTATTCATCGGGTAACGAACACGACGCCTGCGGCCTCGGTTTTGTGGCCCACATCAAGGGCATCAAGCGCCACGACATCGTGACGCAGGCTCTGAAGATTCTGGAAAACATCGACCACCGTGGCGCGGTGGGTGCCGACCCGCTGATGGGCGACGGCGCCGGCATCCTGATCCAGATCCCTGACGCGCTGTACCGCGAAGAGATGGCCAAGCAAGGCGTGACCTTGCCTGCGGCCGGCGAATACGGCGTGGGCATGATCTTCCTGCCCAAGGAGCATGCCTCGCGCCTGGCTTGCGAGCAGGAGATGGAGCGCGCCATCAAGGCCGAAGGCCAGGTACTGCTGGGCTGGCGCGATGTGCCGGTGAATGTGGATATGCCCATGTCCCCCACAGTGCGCAAGAAGGAGCCCATCCTGCGCCAGGTGTTCATCGGCCGTGGCAATGACGTGATCGTGCAGGACGCGCTGGAGCGCAAGCTGTACGTGATCCGCAAGACGGCCAGCGCCAACATCCAGGCGCTCAAGCTCAAGCACAGCAAGGAATACTACGTTCCGTCCATGTCCAGCCGCACCGTGGTCTACAAGGGCCTGCTGCTGGCCGACCAGGTGGGCGTGTACTACAAAGACCTGTCGGATGAGCGCTGCGTCTCGGCCATCGGCCTGGTGCACCAGCGCTTCTCCACCAACACCTTCCCCGAGTGGCCGCTGGCCCACCCGTACCGCTATGTGGCGCACAACGGCGAAATCAACACCGTCAAGGGCAACTACAACTGGATGAAGGCCCGCGAAGGCGTGATGGCATCGCCCGTGCTGGCTGCTGACCTGCAAAAGCTCTACCCCATCAGCTTTGCCGACCAGTCCGATACCGCCACGTTCGACAACTGCCTCGAACTGCTGACCATGGCCGGCTACCCCATCAGCCAGGCCGTGATGATGATGATCCCAGAGCCCTGGGAGCAGCACACCACCATGGACGAGCGCCGCCGCGCCTTCTATGAATACCACGCCGCCATGCTGGAGCCTTGGGACGGTCCCGCTTCCATCGTGTTCACCGACGGCCGCCAGATCGGCGCCACGCTGGACCGCAACGGCCTGCGCCCCTCGCGCTACTGCATCACCGACGACGATCTGGTCATCATGGGCTCCGAGTCGGGCGTGCTGCCCGTGCCCGAGAACAAGATCGTGCGCAAGTGGCGCCTGCAGCCCGGCAAGATGTTCCTGATCGACCTGGAACAAGGCCGCATGATCGACGACGACGAGCTGAAAGCCAACATCGTCAACACCAAGCCCTACAAGCAGTGGATCGAAAACCTGCGGATCAAGCTGGACAGCATCGAGACGGGCGAAGCCGCCGCGGTCCCTGTGGCTGCCGGCCTGCCGTTGCTGGATCGCCAGCAGGCCTTTGGTTACACCCAGGAAGACATCAAGTTCCTGATGGCGCCCATGGCCAAAAACGGCGAAGAAGGCATCGGCTCCATGGGCAACGACAGCCCGCTGGCCGTGCTGTCGGGCAAGAACAAGCCGCTGTACAACTACTTCAAGCAGCTGTTCGCCCAGGTGACCAACCCGCCGATCGACCCGATCCGCGAGGCCATCGTGATGTCGCTGAACAGCTTCATCGGCCCCAAGCCCAACCTGCTGGACATCAACCAGGTCAACCCACCGATGCGGCTCGAAGTGAGCCAGCCCGTGCTCGACTTTGCCGACATGGCCAAGCTGCGCGACATCGAGAAGTACACGCAAGGCAAGTTCAAGAGCGCCACCATCGACATCACCTACCCGCTGAGCTGGGGCCGTGAGGGCGTGGAAGCCAAGCTGGCCTCGCTGTGCGCGCAGGCCGTTGATGCCATCAAGGGCGGTGCCAACATTCTCATCATCAGCGACCGTGCCGTGAGCGCCACGCAGGTGGCCATCCCCGCGCTGCTGGCGCTGTCGGCCATCCATCAGCACCTGGTGGGCGCAGGCCTGCGCACCACGGCCGGCCTGGTGGTCGAAACGGGTACCGCGCGCGAGGTGCACCACTTCGCCGTGCTGGCTGGCTACGGCGCCGAGGCTGTGCACCCCTACCTGGCCATGGAAACCCTGGCCGAAATGCACAAGGACCTGGGCGGCGACTTGTCGGCCGACAAGGCCATCTACAACTACGTCAAGGCCATCGGCAAGGGCCTGTCCAAGATCATGTCCAAGATGGGCGTGAGCACCTACATGAGCTACTGCGGCGCCCAGCTGTTCGAGGCCATCGGCCTGAACACGGAAACCGTGGGCAAGTACTTCACCGGCACCGCCAGCCGTGTGGAAGGCATCGGCGTGTTCGAGATCGCCGAAGAAGCCATCCGCATGCACAAGGCCGCGTTTGGCGACGACCCCGTGCTCGAAACCATGCTGGACGCCGGTGGCGAGTACGCCTGGCGCGCCCGTGGTGAAGACCACATGTGGACACCTGACGCGATTGCCAAGCTGCAGCACAGCACGCGCGCCAACAACTGGAACACGTACAAGGAATACGCCCAGATCATCAACGACCAGAGCAAGCGCCACATGACGCTGCGCGGCCTGTTCGAGTTCAAGATCGATCCGTCCAAGGCGATCTCGATTGATGAGGTCGAACCTGCCAAGGAAATCGTCAAGCGTTTCGCCACGGGCGCCATGTCGCTGGGCTCCATCTCCACCGAGGCGCACGCCACACTGGCGGTGGCCATGAACCGCATTGGCGGCAAGAGCAACACCGGTGAAGGTGGCGAGGACGCGGCACGCTACCGCAACGAACTCAAGGGCATCCCGATCAAGAAGGGCGATACCCTGAAGAGCGTGATCGGCGCCGAGAACGTCGAGGTCGATCTGCCCCTGCAGGACGGCGATTCGCTGCGCAGCCGCATCAAGCAGGTGGCGTCGGGCCGCTTCGGCGTGACGGCGGAGTACCTGTCGTCCGCCGATCAGATCCAGATCAAGATGGCCCAGGGGGCCAAGCCCGGCGAGGGCGGTCAGCTGCCTGGCGGCAAGGTGTCCAACTACATCGGCAAGCTGCGCCACAGCGTGCCGGGTGTGGGCCTGATTTCGCCACCGCCGCACCACGACATCTATTCGATCGAAGATCTGGCCCAGCTGATCCACGATCTGAAGAACGTTGCGCCGCATGCTGGCATCAGTGTCAAGCTGGTGTCTGAAGTGGGCGTGGGCACTATCGCGGCAGGCGTGGCCAAGTGCAAGAGCGACCACGTGGTGATCGCTGGGCACGACGGCGGCACGGGCGCTTCGCCCTGGTCGTCCATCAAGCACGCGGGCGGCCCATGGGAAATCGGCCTGGCCGAAACCCAGCAGACGCTGGTGCTGAACCGCCTGCGCGGCCGCATCCGTGTGCAGGCCGACGGCCAGATGAAGACCGGCCGCGACGTCGCCATCGGCGCACTGCTGGGTGCTGACGAGTTCGGCTTTGCCACGGCACCACTGGTGGTGGAAGGCTGCATCATGATGCGCAAATGCCACCTGAACACCTGCCCCGTGGGCGTGGCCACGCAGGACCCCGAGCTGCGCAAGAAGTTCTCTGGCAAGCCAGAGCATGTGGTGAACTACTTCTTCTTCATCGCCGAAGAAGTGCGCCAGATCATGGCCCAGCTGGGCATTCGCAAGTTTGACGACCTGATCGGCCGCACCGACCTGCTCGACATGCGCCAGGGCCTGGAACACTGGAAGGCACGCGGCCTGGACTTCAGCCGCCTGTTTGCCCAGCCGAACGTGCCCGCCGATGTGCCTCGCTTCCACGTGGACGTGCAGGATCACAACATCGAGCACACACTGGACCGCAAGCTCATCGAGCGCAGCAAGCCTGCCATCGAAAAGGGTGAGCGCGTGCAGTTCATCGAGGTGGCGCGCAACGTGAACCGCTCGGTCGGCGCGATGCTGTCCGGCGCGGTCACCCGTGTGCACCCCGAAGGCTTGCCTGACGACACCATCCGCATCCAGCTGGAAGGCACGGGCGGCCAGTCGTTCGGCGCGTTTCTGACGCGCGGCATCACGCTGTACCTGATCGGCGACGCCAACGACTACACGGGCAAGGGCCTGTCGGGTGGCCGTGTCATCGTGCGCCCCAGCATCGACTTCCGGGGTGAGGCGGTGCGCAACACCATTGTGGGTAACACCGTGATGTACGGCGCCACCACCGGTGAGGCTTTCTTCAGCGGCGTGGCCGGTGAACGCTTTGCGGTGCGTCTGTCGGGTGCCACGGCCGTCGTCGAAGGTACGGGCGACCATGGCTGCGAGTACATGACTGGCGGTACGGTGGTGGTGCTCGGCAAGACCGGCCGCAACTTTGCAGCAGGCATGAGCGGCGGCGTAGCGTATGTTTACGACGAAGACGGACAGTTCGACACGCGCTGCAACCTGTCGATGGTGACGCTGGAGCGCATCCTGCCCGCCACTGAGCAGGAAGCCACGGTCCCCCGCTCGATCTGGCACAACGGCCAGACGGATGAGGCCCAGCTCAAGAAGCTGCTGGAAGACCACAACCGCTGGACGGGCAGCAAGCGCGCGCGCGAGCTGCTGGACAACTGGGCCGCATCGCGCAGCAAGTTCGTCAAGGTCTTCCCGACCGAGTACAAGCGTGCGTTGGCTGAAATTTATGAACGAAAAGTGCTGGAGGAGTCCGCTACACCAGCGGTAGCTGCTACCAAAAAAGAAGTGGCCCCCGCCAAGTAAGGCGTCGCCACACCCTTCGCACAGCATTCATAGACAAGGACATCGTCATGGGAAAAACTACCGGCTTCATGGAATACGAGCGCATCGAAGAGGGCTACAAGCCCGTGCCCGAGCGCCTGAAGCATTACAAGGAATTTGTCGTCGGGCTCGATGAGAGCCAGGCCAAGGTGCAAGGCGCGCGCTGCATGGACTGCGGCACGCCGTTCTGCAACAACGGCTGCCCGGTGAACAACATCATTCCCGACTTCAACGACCTCGTGTACCACGCGGACTGGAAGAGCGCGATCGAGGTGCTGCACAGCACCAACAACTTCCCTGAGTTCACCGGCCGCATCTGCCCCGCACCTTGCGAGGCTGCCTGTGTGCTCAACGTGAACGACGATGCTGTGGGCATCAAGAGCATTGAGCACGCGATCATCGACCGCGCCTGGGCCGAAGGCTGGGTGCAGCCGCGCCCCGCCAAGCACCAGACGGGCAAGAAGGTGGCTGTGGTGGGCTCCGGCCCCGCAGGTCTGGCGGCTGCGCAGCAACTGGCCCGCGCTGGCCACAGCGTCACGCTGTTCGAGAAAAACGACCGTGTGGGCGGCCTGCTGCGCTACGGCATCCCCGACTTCAAGATGGAGAAGTCGCACATCGACCGCCGCGTGAAGCAGCTCGAAGCCGAAGGTGTGGTGATTCGCACCGGCGTATTCGTGGGCGCCGCGAAGGACGGCCTGGGCAAGGATTCCAAAGTCACCAACTGGGCCAAGGAAACCGTCACGCCCGAACAGCTGAACAAGGAGTTTGACGCCGTGCTGCTCACCGGTGGCGCCGAGCAGTCGCGCGACCTGCCTGTGCCAGGCCGTGAACTTGACGGTATTCACTTCGCCATGGAATTCCTGCCCCAGCAGAACAAGGTCAACGCGGGCGACAAGCTCAAGGGCCAGATCATGGCGACGGGCAAACATGTCATCGTGATCGGCGGCGGCGACACCGGCAGCGACTGCGTGGGTACCAGCAATCGCCATGGTGCAGCCAGCGTCACCCAGTTCGAGGTGATGCCCCAGCCCCCTGAAGTGGAAAACCGCCCCCTGACGTGGCCTTACTGGCCGCTCAAGCTGCGCACCAGCTCCAGCCACGAAGAAGGTTGCGTGCGTGAGTTCGCGATCTCCACCAAGGAGTTCACGGGCGAAAAGGGCAAGGTCAAGAGCCTGACTACGGTGCAGGTCGAGTTCAAGGACGGCAAGCTGGTCGAGATTCCTGGCACCGAAAAACACTACCAGGCCGATCTGGTGTTGCTGGCCATGGGTTTTGTGAGCCCGGTCGCGCCGGTGCTGGAGGCCTTCGGTGTCGAGAAGGATGCCCGAGGCAATGCCCGCGCCACCACGGACTTTGATGGCGGTTATGCCACCAACGTGCCCAAGGTGTTTGCGGCGGGCGATATCCGCCGGGGTCAGTCACTGGTGGTTTGGGCCATCCGTGAAGGCCGCCAGGCCGCGCGTGCGGTGGACGAGTTCCTGATGGGATATTCGGACCTGCCCCGCTGATCCTGCGGTTTCTCGCACCCTCCAAGCAACGGCGCCTTCGGGCGCCGTTTGTGTTGATGGGGCCTTTGACGGTGGGGCAATGGCCGGGCGTCAGCCTTCTGGACGCTTTGTTGGCACAATCAGGGGTTCTGTCAATCCGGGCTTGCCTCGGTCTCGCTCGGTCGGGATCGCTGGCGGTTGTGCTTTTTCTTTACAAACATACATGAATGTATGTTTGTGTCTTCGGCTACCATCTGCGCTCCATTTTCCGGGGGCGGATGTCGTTTTGGCAGGCCTCAGATCAGACATCCATTTCTTGCATGGCCGAGTCCACATTTCTTGCCGAGTTGCGCAACGTCACGTTTTCGTACGGTGACCGCGTGATCCTGCGCGACGTGACCCTGGCGGTGCCGCGCGGCAAGGTCACGGCGCTGATGGGCGCATCGGGCGGGGGCAAGACCACGGTGCTGCGTCTGCTTGGGGGGCAGCACAGGGCCCAGAGTGGCCAGGTGTTGGTCAACGGTCAGGAAGTGGGGCGCATGGACGTGCAGGCCTTGTACGCTGCGCGCCGGCGCATGGGCATGTTGTTCCAGTTCGGGGCGCTGTTCACCGACCTGAGCGTGTTTGAGAACGTGGCCTTTCCGCTGCGTGAGCACACCGATTTGTCCGAGGAACTGATCCGCGATGTGGTGCTGATGAAGCTGCATGCGGTGGGCCTGCGTGGTGCACGCGACCTGATGCCCGGCCAGATATCGGGTGGCATGGCGCGCCGCGTGGCGCTGGCCCGAGCGATCGTGCTGGACCCAGAACTGGTCATGTACGACGAACCCTTTGCGGGCCTGGACCCCATCTCGTTGGGCACGGCTGCGCAGTTGATCCGTCAGCTCAACGACGCCATGGGCCTCACCAGCATCGTGGTGTCGCATGACCTGGAGGAGACTTTCCGCTTGGCGGACCATGTGATCATCCTGGGCGAAGGCGTTGTGGCGGCGCAGGGCACGCCTGAGGAGGTCCTCGCCAGCCGTGACCCGCTGGTGCACCAGTTTGTCAACGCTCTACCGACTGGCCCGGTGCCGTTCCATTACCCCGGCCCGGCCGTTGCCGAGGATTTCGGACCTGCAGGAGGACGTGCGCTGTGAGTTGGTACAAGCCCTCCGACGTCGGTTTTGCTGTGCGCCACAAGCTGGCTGACATTGGCATGGGCGCGCGGTTGTTTGGGCGGCTGGTGCGGCTCCTGGGTGCGACCTTGACGCGGCCCTCGCTGGTGCGCGACCAGGTGCATTTCCTGGGCAACTATTCGCTGGCCATCATTGCCGTGTCGGGCCTGTTCGTGGGGTTTGTGCTGGGCTTGCAGGGCTACTACACGCTGCAGCGCTATGGCTCGTCAGAGGCCCTGGGCTTGCTGGTGGCACTGAGTCTTGTGCGCGAGCTGGGCCCCGTGGTCACGGCGCTGCTGTTTGCGGGCCGCGCAGGCACGTCGCTCACAGCAGAAATTGGCCTCATGCGCGCGGGGGAGCAGCTCAGCGCCATGGAGATGATGGCGGTGGACCCGGTGCAGCGCATCCTGGCGCCTCGCTTCTGGGCAGGGGTGATCACCATGCCCCTACTGGCGGCGGTGTTCAGTGCGGTGGGCATCATCGGCGGCTGGATCGTCGGGGTGCTCATGATCGGCATTGACCCCGGGGCGTTCTGGAGCCAGATGCAGGGCGGGGTGGATGTCTGGAAAGACCTGGGCAACGGCGTGCTCAAGAGTGTGGTCTTTGGCTTCACGGTAACTTTTGTGGCGCTGCTGCAGGGCTATGCAGCCAAACCCACCCCTGAGGGTGTGTCGCGCGCCACCACGCGCACCGTGGTCATGGCGTCTTTGGCGGTGCTGGCACTGGACTTCGTGCTCACCGCACTGATGTTCAGTATCTGACGCTGGCGGTGCTGGCAGTTCTAGGAATCAAACATATGCAACGCTCCAAAAACGATCTGTGGGTAGGGCTCTTCGTGATGCTGGGCGCGGTGGCACTGGTGTTTCTGGCGCTGCAGTCGGCCAACCTGCTGAGCCTTCAATTCCATTCGGGCTACCGTGTCACCGCCAAGTTTGACAACATCGGCGGTCTCAAGCCCCAGGCGGCGGTGCGCAGCGCTGGGGTGGTGGTGGGGCGCGTGGAGTCCATCACCTTTGACGACAAGACCTTCCAGGCGCGGGTCACGCTGGCCATGGAAGACCGCTACGCCTTCCCCAAGGACAGCTCCCTCAAGATCCTGACCAGCGGCCTGCTCGGCGAGCAGTACATCGGAATTGAGGCGGGTGCCGACGAAAAAAATCTGGCGGCGGGAGACACGATCACGTCTACCCAGTCGGCGGTGGTGCTTGAGAACCTTATCGGACAATTTCTTTACAGCAAAGCCGAAGACGGCGCAAAACCTGCAGGGACAGGTGGAAAAAAATGATGCATTCACTCCATACACTCCGTGCCCGCATTGATGACGGCAGGTTGTCGATGTCCCGCCTTGCAGCCAGCCTGGCCTTGTTGCTGGGGGCTGTGCTGCTCACCGGGTGCGCCACGGTGGCCAACCCTGATCCCCGCGACCCGCTGGAGTCTTACAACCGCAGCATGACCAACTTCAATGAACAGGTCGATGCCATGGTGCTCAAGCCCGTGGCGACGGCCTACAAGGAGGTCACGCCCGCACCGGTACGCACGGGGGTCAGCAATTTCTTCGGGAACCTGGGCGACGTCTGGTCGTTTGTGAACAACGTGCTGCAGCTGCGCGGTGAAGCCGCTGCGTCCAGCTTCATGCGGGTCAATGTGAACACGTTCATGGGCCTGGGCGGTTTGCTGGACATCGCCAGCGAGCTGGGCATCGACCGCTACAAGCAGGACTTCGGCCTGACCCTGGGGCGCTGGGGCGTGGGTACTGGCCCCTATCTGGTGCTGCCCATCCTGGGGCCTTCCACCGTGCGCGACACATTCGCGCTGCCGGTGGACATGAAGGGCAACGTGGTGAGCTACGTGGACCCGGTCTCCGCCCGCAACTCGTTGTATGCCCTGCGCGTGGTGGACACGCGGGCCAACCTGTTGCGCGCCAGCTCGGTGCTCGACAGCGCCGCGCTCGACAAATACAGCTTTACGCGTGATGTCTACCTACAAGTACGCAGCCATGCAGGTGAGGTACAGAATGCGGACGGCAAGGACGACGGCGGCGCCAGCAATGGCGTGCTGCCCGAGGAACCTCCTGCGCGCTGATGGCATGCCGGGCGGGGCACATGTTCCGATTCGCCGCCCTGGGTCTGGCCCTGTTGCACTCGCTTGCAATCCGCAACCGCTGCGACGCATGCCAGTGGGCCCGCACCTCCACAATGATTTGACGGGCACAAGCCCGCACCGATGAAAGCCGAGAAGATGATGAACCGACGTTCCCTGGGCGGTGCCGCCCTTTGCATTGCAGCCAGTGCCGTGCTGAGCCTGCCGTTGTCTGCCCTCGCAGCCGACGAGGCGCCCGACGCGCTGATCAAGCGGCTGTCCGCCGATGTGCTCAACACGGTGAAGTCCGACAAGGCCATCCAGGCCGGGGACCTGAGCAAGGTGATCGCCCTGGTCGATAAAACGGTGATGCCCAACGTCAACTTCCGCCGCATGACGGCCGCAGCCGTCGGCCCCGGCTGGCGCCAGGCCACGCCCGAGCAGCAAAAACGCCTGCAGGACGAGTTCAAGATCCTGCTGGTGCGCACCTATGCCGGCGCGCTGGCCCAGGTCAATGACCAGAGCATCCAGGTCAAGCCCCTGCGCGCAGCCGCCGAAGACAAGGACGTGCTGGTGCGCACCGAAATCGTGGGCCGGGGCGACCCCATCCAGCTCGACTACCGCCTCGAAAAGACTCCTGGTGATGGCGCAGGCTGGAAGATCTACAACCTGAATGTGCTGGGCGTCTGGCTGGTGGAAACCTACCGAGGCCAGTTCGCGCAGGAGATCAATGCCAAGGGCATCGACGGCCTGATCGAGACACTGGCCGCCCGCAACAAGACCAATGCGGGCACTGCCAAGGGCTGACAGCCCCCTCGCCATGCTGGTGCTGCCCCCCGAACTCACCCACCGCCAGGCTACTGCCTGCCTGCACATGCTCAAGCAGGGGTTGCGGGTGCACCGCGACAGCGCGGTGGTGGTAGATGCCCATGGGCTGACGGTGTTCGACACATCGGCCCTCGCCGTGCTGCTCGAATGCCGGCGTGAAGCCCTGTCCGAAGGCAAGCAGTTTGCCGTGCAAGGCATGCCCGCTGGTCTGGCGGGCATGGCAGGGTTGTATGGGGTGGATGCGCTGCTGGTCGCCGCACCTTGATATGAAATAGCTTTCATGGTCCCGGGTGGCTCTGCCCCCAAGCCATGAAGCTGAGGGCCCACAGCGCCCGCCAGGGGCCATTGAAGCGGCCGCCCCGCCCGCCGAGGGCTGAGGCCTTAAAATCGAAGGCTTCATGCTCGCAGTCTCCTTCCAAGCCATCTCCAAGACCTTTGCCACGCCCAAAGGCCCTTTTCAGGCACTGAACCAGGTCAATCTGGACATTGAGGAGGGCGAGTTCTTCGGGCTCCTGGGGCCCAATGGTGCCGGCAAGACCACCCTGATCAGCATCCTCGCAGGCCTGGCGCGTGCCACCAGCGGCCGAGTGCTGGTGCAGGGCAGCGATGTGCAGGCCCAGTACGCCGATGCCCGCCGCAAGCTGGGCATCGTGCCGCAAGAGCTGGTGTTCGACCCCTTTTTCAACGTGCGCGAGGCGCTGCGCATCCAGTCCGGCTACTTCGGCGTGAAGAACAACGATGCCTGGATCGACGAGCTGCTCGAAAACCTGGGCCTGGCCGACAAGGCCAATGCCAACATGCGCCAGCTGTCGGGCGGCATGAAGCGCCGCGTACTGGTCGCACAGGCGCTGGTGCACAAGCCGCCCATCATCGTTCTGGATGAACCCACGGCCGGTGTCGATGTAGAACTGCGCCAGACGCTGTGGCACTTCATCGCCCGCCTGAACAAAGAGGGGCACACCGTGCTGCTCACCACCCACTACCTCGAAGAAGCCGAGGCCCTGTGCGGACGCATCGCCATGCTCAAGGCGGGGCAGGTGGTGGCGCTCAACCGCACCAGCGAGTTGCTCAAGGCCGCCTCGGGCAGCGTGCTGCAGTTCAAGACCGACACGGCCCTGCCGCCCGCACTGGCCGCCGTGGCGCGGGTCACCGGTCGCATTGTGCAATTACCCGCGCACGACGCGGCAGAGATCGAAAACCACCTGGCTGCGTTGCGCGTGGCCGGGGTCGAGGTGCAGGACATGGAGATTCGCCGACCCGATCTGGAGGATGTGTTCCTGCAGGTGATGTCCGGCACGTCGGCTTCCAACATCCCACTGGAGGGCGTTGCGCTATGACCGGCTGGCAGACCCTGTTCTACAAAGAGGTGCTGCGCTTCTGGAAGGTCAGCTTCCAGACCGTCGCGGCTCCCGTGCTCACGGCCGTGCTGTACCTGTTGATCTTCGGCCATGTGCTCGAAGACCATGTGAAGGTCTACGACCGTATCAGCTACACGGCCTTCCTTGTGCCGGGCCTCGTGATGATGAGCGTGCTGCAGAACGCCTTTGCCAACAGCTCGTCCAGCATCATTCAGAGCAAGATCATGGGCAGCCTGGTGTTTGTGTTGCTCACGCCGCTGTCGCACTGGGCTTGGTTCTGCGCCTACGTGGGTTCGTCCATCGTGCGCGGGCTGGTGGTGGGCCTGGGTGTGTTCATCGTCACGCTAGCGTTTGCGCGGCCCGAATTTGCTGCGCCGCTGTGGATTCTGGCCTTCGCCTTGCTGGGCGCGGCATTGCTGGCCACGCTGGGGCTGATTGCGGGGCTCTGGGCCGACAAATTCGACCAGATGGCCGCGTTCCAGAACTTCATCATCGTGCCCATGACCTTCCTGTCGGGCGTGTTCTATTCGATCCAGTCGCTGCCGCCGTTCTGGCAGGCCGTGAGCCACCTCAACCCGTTTTTCTACATGATCGACGGCTTCCGCTACGGCTTCTTCGGCCAGAGCGACACCTCGCCCTGGCTCAGCCTGGGCATCGTGGGCATCGCCTGGCTGGCCGTGAGCGCGCTGGCCGTGCACCTGCTGCGCACGGGCTACAAAATCCGTAACTGACATGACTTACGCAAAACAAGGTTCAGGCAAGCGCTCCCCTCCAGTGCGAGGCGGTTGTTGCATCGCGATTTGCGTCAGTCCTCATTGATCCAGAGCGCCCCACCATGACCGCTGACCAACTCAAAGACATCATCACCGCTGGCCTGGCCTGCGAACACATTACGCTCGAAGGCGATGGACGCCACTGGTACGCCACCATCGTCTCGGCCGAGTTCGAGGGCAAGCGCGCCATCCAGCGCCACCAGCGGGTGTACGCCACGCTGGGCGCGAAAATGCACACCGATGAAGTGCATGCGCTGTCGATGAAAACCTTCACCCCGGCCGAATGGGCCGCCCAGGCGCCATAGCGCCTCCACACCCACTGGCACTCACTTTTTGATAGCTGCTGGCGCATACTCCACTGGCGCAAGTGGCACTTTTGACCCCTATTTTGGTGATTTGAGATGGACAAACTCCTGATTCGCGGCGGACGCAGCTTGCAAGGCGAGGTGCTGGTCTCCGGCGCCAAGAACGCCGCCTTGCCGGAGTTGTGTGCCGCCCTGCTCACGGCCGAGCCTGTGACCTTGCTCAACGTGCCCCAGCTGCAGGACGTGAGCACCATGCTCAAGCTCATTCGCAACATGGGCGTGGCCGCAGAGCGGGCCGACGACGGCACCGTGCATATCAACGCCAGCGCGCTGAGCACGCCCGAAGCCCCGTACGAACTGGTCAAGACCATGCGCGCCTCTGTGCTGGCCCTGGGCCCGCTGCTGGCTCGCTTTGGCGAGGCCACGGTGTCGCTGCCCGGCGGATGCGCCATCGGTTCGCGCCCGGTGGACCAGCACATCAAGGGCCTGGCCGCCATGGGCGCCGAGATCGTGGTCGAACACGGCTACATGATCGCCAAGCTGCCCGCCGGCTGGAAGCGCCTGAAGGGCGCACGCATCACCACCGACATGGTCACGGTGACGGGCACCGAGAACTTCCTCATGGCCGCCGCGCTGGCCGAGGGCGAGACGGTGCTGGAAAACGCCGCGCAAGAGCCCGAGATTTCGGACCTGGCCGAGATGCTGATCGCCATGGGCGCGAAGATCGAAGGCCACGGCACCAGCCGCATCCGCATCCAGGGCGTGGACCAACTGCACGGCTGCACCCACCGCGTGGTGGCCGACCGCATCGAGGCCGGCACCTTCCTGTGCGCTGTGGCCGCCACGGGCGGTGATGTGGTGCTGCGCCATGGCCGCGCCGACCACCTCGACGCCGTGATCGAAAAGCTGCGCGAGGCCGGTGCTACCGTGCAGGCGGTCGAGGGCGGCATCCGTGTGCAAAGCGCCGGCGGCGCCACGCTCAAGGCCCAGGGCTTTCGCACCACGGAGTACCCCGGTTTTCCCACCGACATGCAGGCCCAATTCATGGCGCTGAACTGCATCGCCCAGGGCACGGCCACGGTGACCGAGACGATTTTTGAAAACCGTTTCATGCACGTCAACGAGCTGGTTCGCCTGGGCGCCAAAATCCAGGTGGATGGCAAGGTGGCGGTCATCGAAGGAGTGCCCCGCCTGTCCGGCGCCACCGTGATGGCCACCGACCTGCGTGCATCGGCCAGCCTAGTCATTGCCGGCCTGGTGGCCGACGGCGAAACCGTGGTGGACCGCATCTACCACCTGGACCGCGGCTACGACTGCATGGAAGCCAAACTGCGCGGCATTGGCGCCGACATCGAACGAGTAAAAGCATGAGCAGCAGCAACATGATCACCCTGGCGCTTTCCAAGGGCCGCATCTTTGACGAAACCCTGCCGCTGCTGGCCGCTGCAGGCATCGAGGTGCTCGAAGACCCCGAAAAATCGCGCAAGCTCATCCTCCCCACCAACCAGCCCAATGTGCGCGTGGTGCTGGTGCGCGCCACCGACGTTCCCACCTATGTGGAATACGGCGGCGCCGACATCGGCGTGACTGGCAAGGACACGCTCATCGAGCACGGCGGCCAGGGCCTGTACCAGCCGCTGGACCTGCGCATTGCCAAGTGCCGCGTGAGCGTGGCCGTGCGCAATGACTTCGACTACGCCCAGGCCGTCAAGCAGGGCTCGCGCCTCAAGGTCGCCACCAAGTACACCGGCATTGCGCGCGACTTTTTTGCCAGCAAGGGCGTGCACGTGGACATGGTCAAGCTCTACGGCAGCATGGAACTGGCGCCGCTCACGGGCCTGGCCGATGCGATCGTGGACCTGGTCTCCACCGGCAACACCCTCAAGGCCAACAACCTCATCGAAGTGGAGCGCATCATGGACATCAGCTCCTACCTGGTCGTGAACCAGGCCGCGCTCAAGCTCAAGCAGGCGCCACTGCGTCGCATCATCGATGCGTTTGCCTCGGCCATACCGGCCGAAAAGAACTGACCTCCACCCAACGACTGACACTATGACTTTGGTAGCTGCTCCCGCCCGTCTGTCCACCTCTGCGGCCACTTTTGAGGCTGATTTTGCAGCCCGCCTGCATTGGTCTGCCGACACCGACGCGGCCATTGAGCAGCGCGTGGCCGACATCCTGGCCGACGTGCAAAAGCGCGGCGACGCGGCGGTGCTGGAGTACACCGCCCGCTTCGACGGCCTCAGCGCCCCCAACATGGCCGCGCTGGAGCTGACCCAGGCCGACTTCAAGGCCGCGTTCGACGCCATTCCACAGGCTCAGCGCGACGCCCTGCAGGCTGCAGCGAAGCGCGTGCGCAGCTACCACGAAGCGCAGAAGAAGGCCTCGGGCGAGAGCTGGAGCTACCGCGACGAAGACGGCACGCTGCTGGGCCAGAAGGTCACGCCGCTGGACCGTGTGGGCATCTACGTGCCCGGCGGCAAGGCCGCCTACCCGTCGAGCCTGCTGATGAACGCCATCCCGGCCCATGTGGCGGGTGTGCAGGAAATCATCATGGTTGTGCCCACGCCCGTGCGCGGCAGCGTGGCAACCGGCGGAACGGGCGAGGGCACCTCGACGAAGGGCGAGCGCAACGAGCTGGTGCTGGCAGCCGCCTACGTGGCCGGTGTGACCCGTGCCTTCACCATCGGCGGCGCCCAGGCCGTGGCTGCGCTGGCGTATGGAACGGAGACCGTGCCCAAGGTGGACAAGATCACCGGCCCCGGCAACGCCTACGTGGCCAGCGCCAAGAAGCGGGTGTTCGGCACCGTGGGCATCGACATGATCGCGGGCCCGAGCGAAATCCTGGTGCTGGCCGATGGCACCACGCCGCCCGACTGGGTGGCGATGGATCTCTTCAGCCAGGCCGAGCATGACGAGCTGGCGCAGAGCATCCTGCTGTGCCCCGACGCCGCCTACCTCGACGCCGTGCAGCGCGAGATCGACCGCCTGCTGCCTACCATGCCGCGCGCCGAGATTATCGCCAAGAGCCTCACCGGCCGCGGCGCGCTGATCCTCACCAGGGACATGGAAGAAGCCTGCGCGATCAGCAACCGCATCGCACCGGAACACCTGGAAGTGAGCAGCACCGACCCACACCGCTGGGAGCCGCTGCTGCGCCACGCGGGCGCGATCTTCCTGGGGGCCTACACCTCCGAAAGCCTGGGCGACTACTGCGCAGGCCCCAACCACGTGCTGCCCACCAGCGGCACGGCGCGCTTCTCGTCGCCGCTGGGCGTGTACGACTTCCAGAAACGCAGCAGCCTCATCGAGGTGAGCGAGGCCGGTGCCCAGGTGCTGGGTACCATTGCCGCCGAGCTGGCCTATGGCGAGGGCCTGCAGGCCCACGCACAAGCCGCAGAGATGCGGCTTACCACGCCCGTCAAGCCGCGCTGATGGCACCCCGGGGCAGGGCGCCCTGCGTGGGGGCTGCTGTCCTGGGCTGAGGGGGTGCGGCCGGCGCTGCGGTTGTAGAGGGCGCTGGCGGATACGCGGCGCCTTCCACTGCCCGGTGCTGCGCCCAGTTGAGCCGTGCTGGCCGGTGGCCTTCGGCGCTGACGCGCAGCCGCACCGGTCCGGCGAACGACAGGCGCTGTCCAGCCTCCAGAAAATAATCCTCCAGCAGACCATCACAGGTCACCCAGACGCGGCCCTGTTCGACTTCGAGCAGGGCGATCTCGCCCGCGCGGAAGTCCAGCACCTGGACGGCCTGCAGCGGCGGCAGGGGCTGGCGCTTCCATTGCAGGGTGAGGGGCACCGCAGGCTGGGTGGGCAGCGTGGGCGACGGTGGGGTGGGGGTGTGCAGCGTGTTCATGCCTTCACTGTGCGGCCAGCTGCCGTGGGCCACCAGCCACAGGCGCGTGCGATCTGGCCCAGTACAGAACAGCGAACCGGCCCATCTGTACTGTACGCACTGGGCAGTCTCTGTACTGTCTGCCGGCCAAGATGCCAGTACAGAATGCAGCATGGCCACCGATGACGCACCCCCGCTGTACCTTCAAATCGCCGAACAGCTTGCGCAGCTGATCCGCAACGGCACCCTGGCGCGCGGCGAAAAGCTGCCCTCGGTGCGTGAGCTGGCGCGCCAGCACGGCGTGGCGCAGACCACGGTGGTGCAGGCCTACCACTGGCTCGAAGATGCGCGCCTGATCACCGCGCGCCCGCGCTCCGGCTTTTTTGTGGCGGCGCGGCCGGTGAGCCTGCCCGAGCCCAGCACGCCGCGCCCGATGCGCCGCCCCCGCGAGGTGTCGGTGGATTGGCTGGGCCAGCGCATCCTGGGGCGCAACCAGCCGGTGGACATCATTTCGTACAGCAGCGGCACGCCTGGCCCCGAGCTGTTCAACCCTGACCGCGTGCGCCGCGCCGTGGTGCGAGCCGCGCAGCGCCACCGCAACCTGCTGTGCACCTACCCCGGTTCGTCGGGCCATGAGGACGCGCGCCGCGCCCTGGCGCGCTATGCCGTCAGCCTGGGCTGCAGCCTGGACCCCGAGAACATCGTGATCACCGGAGGCTGCATGGACAGCATTGCGCTGTGCCTGCGCGCGGTGACGCAGCCGGGCGACGTGGTGGCTCTGGAGTCGCCCACGCATTTTTCGTTTCTGGAGGTGCTGCAGGGCCTGCACCTCAAGGCGCTGGAGATTCCCACCCACCCGCGCAACGGCCTCTCGCTGGATGCGCTGCAACTGGCGTTGGACACCCAGCCCGTCAAGGCGGTGATGGTGGTGCCCACGCTCAGCAACCCGCTGGGCAGCTGCATGCCCCAGGCCGAGCGCAAGCGCTTGGTGCAGATGGCGGCGCGGTACGACATGGCGGTGATCGAGGACGCGATCTACAACGACCTGGTCGAGGTGGACGAGATGCGCCGCACCGTCAAGTCCTACGACACCACCGGCCATGTGATGCTGTGCGACTCGTTCTCCAAGACGCTGGCGCCGGGCCTGCGCCTGGGCTGGCTGGAGGCCGGCCGCTGGGCCGACAAGCTGCGCGCCATCAAGGACCTGCAGGCGGGCGGCCAGTCCGCCGTGCTGGAACTGGCCCTGGCCGATCTCATCACCCAGGCGGGCCACGCCGCCGCCATGCGCCAGCTGCGCGCGGCCGTGGCGGCGCGCATGGACGAGGTGCGCCATGTGATTGCCGCGCACTTCCCGCAGGGTACCCGCGTGAGTGACCCGCCCGGCGGCCTGCTGCTTTGGCTGGAGCTGCCGCGCGCGCTCGATTCGGTGCAACTGCACGAGGCCTGCCTGGCCCGGCAGATCCTGATCGCACCCGGCACGGTGTTCAGCGCCAGCGGACGGTTCCGCAACTGCCTGCGCATCGGCGTGGGAGGCGACTGGACGCCCGCCCACCTGGAGGCGCTGCGCACCGTGGGTGACATGGCGTGCCAGATGCTGCAAAGCGGGGCACAGCGCAAGGCGGCTTGAATGTGGTGTTTTAATCAACACGAAATTCGTGGAGCACGAAGTTCGTGTAATATTTAACCCATGAAAAACATCACCGTTACCATGGACGACACCGTTGCCGAATGGGTGCGCGTGGAAGCCGCCAAGCGCGGCAGCAGCGTGTCCCGCCTGCTCGGTGAATGGCTGGCCGAAAAGATGCGCCAGGAAGACGCCTATGCCCAGGCCATGCGCGAGGCGCTGAGTTTTGAAAGCTGGGGTGCTTCGAGCGGGCCCTATGTGCCGCGCGAGACCCTGTTTCTGCGCTGAACGGGGCAAAACGCATGGCCACCGTCCCTATCTTTGTCGATACCGAAATCCTGCTCGCCAGCGTGGACGACCGCGATGCCGAGCGCCAGGCGCGGGCGCGCGAATGGATCAGCTTTTGCTGGCAGACGCGCAGCGGCCGCATCAGCTCGCAGGTGCTCAACGAGCTGTACAACCAGGCCATCCAGCGTTTTGATGGCCCCCACGTGCTGCAGCAGGTGCGCGCCCAGGTGCGCCGCCTGCGCGTGTGGCTGCCGCCGCACCTGGACTCCTACACCGTGGACGGCGCCTGGGACCTGCAGGACCGCTACCGCCTGGGCTACTGGGATGCACTCATCCTCTCGTCCGCCCACCAGCAAGGCTGCCGCTACCTGCTGACCGAGGCACTGCCGCACGATCAGCCGATGGACGCCGTGCGCCCCATCAACCCTTTCCTTGTCACCCCCAACGAACTGGACACCACCGAATGACTACTCCCGCGTCGTCCCCCCTCCAGGCCCTGGCCCGCATCCGCCCTGACGTGCGCGCGATGCATTCCTATGTCGTGCAGCCCTCCACCGGCATGCTCAAGATGGACGCGATGGAGAACCCCTTCCGCCTGCCCGCGCATTTGCAGGCCGCGCTGGGCCAGCGCCTGGGTTCGGTGGCACTCAACCGCTACCCCGGCGACCGCATTGCCGACCTGAAGGCGGCCCTGGCGCAGTACGCGGGCATGCCCGAGGGCTATGGCATCGTGTTGGGCAACGGGTCGGACGAACTCATCACCCTGCTGGCCCTGGCCTGCGCACAGCCGGGCACGGGACAGCGCGCCACCATGCTGGCACCCATGCCCGGTTTTGTGATGTACCCGCTGTCGGCGCAGCTGCAGGGCCTGGACTTTGTCGGCGTGCCGCTCACGCCCGACTTCGAGCTGGACGAGCCCGCCATGCTGGCTGCCATCGAACAGCACCGCCCGGCCATCACCTACATCGCCTACCCCAACAACCCCACGGCCACGCTGTGGGACGAGGGCGCGGTGCAGCGCATCATCGATGCCGCAGGTGCGCAGGGCGGCATCGTGGTCATGGACGAGGCCTACCAGCCCTTTGCCAGCCGCACCTGGATCGACCGCATGCGTGCCGAGCCTGCGCGCAATGCGCACGTGCTGCTCATGCGCACGCTCAGCAAGTTTGGCCTCGCGGGCGTGCGCCTGGGCTACCTCATCGGGCCCTCGGCGTTCGTGAGCGAGATCGACAAGGTGCGCCCGCCCTACAACGTGAGCGTGCTCAACTGCGAAGCCGCCCTGTTTGCGCTGGAACATGCCGAGGTTTTTGCCGCCCAGGCCGCCGAGATCCGTGTCGAACGCGCCACGCTCATCGCCGCGTTGCGCCAGATGCCGGGAGTCGAAAAGTGCTGGGACAGCGAGGCCAACATGGTGCTGATCCGTGTGGCGGATTCCGCCAAGGCCTACGAGGGCATGAAAAACCGCAAGGTGCTCGTCAAGAACGTTTCTACAATGCACCCATTGCTGGCCAACTGCCTGCGCCTGACGGTAGGCAATGCCGAAGACAACGCGCAGATGCTGGCCGCACTCCAAGCCTCCCTATGACTTCCTCCGCACTCGTACCTTCCGCCCCATCGGCCGACCCGATGGCCGACCGCATTGCCGAGGTCAGCCGCAACACCGCCGAGACGCGCATCAGTGTGCGCATCAACCTCGACGGCACCGGCCAGGCCAAGCTGCACACCGGCATCGGCTTCTTTGACCACATGCTCGACCAGATCGCCCGCCACGGGCTGATTGACCTCGACATCGACTGCGAAGGCGACCTGCACATCGACGGCCACCACACGGTGGAAGACGTGGGCATCACCCTGGGCCAGGCCTTTGCACGCGCCGTGGGCGACAAGAAAGGCATCCGCCGCTACGGCCACGCCTACGTGCCGCTGGACGAAGCGCTGTCGCGCGTGGTGGTCGATTTTTCGGGCCGCCCCGGGCTGCACATGGACGTGAAGTTCACGGCCGGGAGCATCGGCCAGCTCGACACGCAGCTGGTGTTCGAGTTCTTCCAGGGCTTTGTGAACCACGCGGGCGTGACGCTGCACATCGACAACCTCAAGGGCGTCAACGCACACCACCAGTGCGAAACCATTTTCAAGGCGTTCGGACGCACGCTGCGTGCGGCGCTGGAGCGTGATCCGCGCTCGGTCGGTGTCATCCCCTCCACCAAGGGTTCTCTGTGAATTTTTCAGTCAAATCAGGCGCAAGCGCTTGATTTGTATGCGCTAGCAGCTATGAATATGGAAGCAAAAACAGTGGCGGTCGTGGACTACGGCATGGGCAATCTGCGCTCGGTGTCGCAGGCCGTGCAGGCCGCCGCCGAGGGAACGGGCTGGACCGTGGTCGTCACCCAGCGCCCCGAAGACGTGCGCGCCGCCCAGCGCATAGTGCTGCCAGGGCAGGGCGCCATGCCCGACTGCATGCGCGAGCTGCGCGAGTCCGGCCTGCAGGAGTCGGTGCTCGAAGCCGCTGCCACCAAGCCGATGTTTGGCGTGTGCGTGGGCATGCAGATGCTGCTGGACCACAGCGCTGAAGGCAACACGCCCGGCCTGGGCCTGATCCCTGGCGATGTGCTCAAGTTTGACCTGGCAGGCCGCACCCAGCCCGATGGCAGCCGCTTCAAGGTGCCCCAGATGGGCTGGAACCAGGTGCGGCAGATGCCCCACGCCCACCACGGCGGCGGCGTGCACCCGGTGTGGGCCGGTGTGCCCGACAACAGTTACTTCTACTTCGTGCACAGTTTCTACGCTGTGCCGCAAAATCCCGCCCATTGCGCCGGGCAGGCCGACTACGGCGGTTTGTTTGCTGCCGCGGTTGCACGCGATAATATTTTTGCCACCCAGTTTCACCCGGAGAAAAGCGCGGAGCACGGCCTGGCCCTGTACCGCAATTTTCTGCACTGGAATCCCTGATCCCTTAACCCCCACCCGTTCGGGCCGAGCTGCGTCTCGCCCTTTTTCACCCGAACTTCACCACCATGCTGCTCATCCCCGCCATCGACCTCAAAGACGGCCACTGCGTACGCCTCAAGCAAGGCGATATGGACCAATCCACCACCTTTGGTGAAGACCCTGCCGCCATGGCGCGCAAATGGGTGGATGCCGGCGCACGCCGCCTGCACCTGGTGGACCTGAACGGTGCGTTTGCGGGCGTGCCCAAGAACTACAGCGCCATCAAGTCCATCCTGAAAGAGGTGGGTGACGACATCCCCGTGCAGCTGGGCGGCGGCATCCGCGACCTGGACACCATCGAGAAATACATCGACGGCGGCCTGCGCTACGTGATCATCGGCACGGCGGCCGTGAAGAACCCCGGCTTCCTCAAAGACGCCTGCAGCGCGTTCGGCGGCCACATCATCGTGGGGCTCGACGCCAAGGACGGCAAGGTGGCTACCGACGGCTGGAGCAAGCTCACCGGCCACGAGGTCGTGGACCTGGCCAAGAAGTTCGAGGACTGGGGCGTCGAATCCATCATCTACACCGACATCGGCCGCGACGGCATGCTGTCGGGCATCAACATCGACGCCACGGTGAAGCTGGCCCAGGCTTTGAGCATCCCTGTGATCGCCTCGGGCGGCCTGTCCAACATGGCCGACATCGAGCAGCTGTGCGCCGTCGAAGACGAGGGCGTGGAGGGCGTGATCTGCGGCCGCGCCATCTACAGCGGCGACCTGGACTTTGCGGCGGCACAAGCACGTGCCGACGAACTGAACGGCTAAGGACCGCATGCTCGCCAAACGCATCATCCCTTGCCTGGACGTCACCGGAGGCCGTGTGGTCAAGGGCGTCAATTTCGTCGAGCTGCGCGACGCAGGCGACCCGGTCGAAATTGCTGCGCGCTACAACGCACAAGGCGCTGACGAGCTGACCTTCCTCGATATCACCGCTACCAGCGATGGCCGTGACCTCATCCTGCACATCATCGAGGCCGTGGCCAGCCAGGTGTTCATTCCGCTCACCGTGGGGGGGGGCGTGCGCACCGTGGACGACGTGCGCCGCCTGCTCAATGCCGGCGCGGACAAGACCAGCTTTAACTCGGCCGCGATTGCCAACCCTGAGGTGATCAACGCGGTGTCGGCCAAGTACGGCGCACAGTGCATTGTGGTGGCCATCGACGCCAAGCGCCGCTCGGCCGAAGACGCCTTGCGCCTGGGTGCCAACGGCCAGCCCGTGGGTGCGGGCTGGGACGTGTACAGCCACGGTGGGCGCAAGAACACCGGCCTGGACGCCATTGCCTGGGCCACCGAGATGGCGCAGCGCGGTGCGGGCGAGATCCTGCTGACCAGCATGGACCGCGACGGCACCAAGGCGGGTTTTGACCTGGAACTGACCCGCGCGGTGAGTGACGCTGTCAGCGTGCCCGTGATCGCCTCGGGCGGTGTGGGCAACCTTGACCACCTGGCCGACGGCATCCAGACCGGCGGCGCCGACGCGGTGCTGGCCGCCAGCATCTTCCACTACGGCGAATACACGGTGGGCCAGGCCAAGCAGCGCATGGCAGAGCGTGGCATCCCCGTGCGGATGTGATCGGCATTTGCTCCTGATTTGATAGCTGCTGGCGCATGTGATATGTGCGCCAGCAGCCAAAAACACTTGAAAAGTGCAGGTGCGCGCCCTGGTTGGCACTGGCGCGCCACACGGATCACCGACAATGGCCCCCATGAACTGGCTCAACGAAGTGAAATGGGATGCGCAGGGTCTGGTGCCCGTGATTGCGCAAGAGCAGGGCACGGGCGACGTGCTGATGTTTGCGTGGATGAACCGCGAGGCCCTGGCGAAAACCGCTGAACTGGGCCGCGCCGTGTACTTCAGCCGCTCGCGCAAAAAGCTGTGGTTCAAGGGCGAAGAGTCCGGCCACGTGCAGACGGTGCACGAGATCCGCTTGGACTGCGACAACGACGTGGTGCTGCTCAAGGTCACCCAGCAGGGCCACGAGCCCGGCATCGCCTGCCACACGGGCCGCCACAGCTGCTTTTTCAGCGTGCTCAAGGACGGTGCCTGGCACGCGGTCGATCCGGTCTTGAAAGACCCCGAATCCATCTACAAGTAATGGCAATGGACGACAAGAGCATGAGTTCCCACGATTCCCTGGCGCGCCTGGCCGCCGTCATCGAAAGCCGCAAGCCCGCCAACGGCGGCGACCCGGCCACCAGCTACGTGTCGCGCCTGCTGCACAAGGGGCCGAATTCCTTCCTGAAGAAGATCGGCGAAGAAGCCACCGAGGTGGTGATGGCCGCGAAGGACGTGGACCATGGCGCCGACAAGTCCAAGATCGTCTACGAAGTGGCCGACCTGTGGTTCCACACCATGGTGGCGCTGGCCCATTACGGGCTCACGCCTGCCGATGTGGTGGCCGAGCTGGAGCGCCGCGAAGGCACCAGCGGCATCGAGGAAAAGGCCCTGCGCAAGGTGGCGGAACGCGCTGCCGAAGAAGGCACACCGTGAGCGACATCATCGACGTGCAGACCAACGACCAGAAGGCCGAGGACCTCAAGGCCATCGGCTGGGTCAGCTATGTGCTGCACCTGATCGTGGCGCTGGGGGCGGTCATCCCCGGCGCGCAGCCCGGCGCTGCGCTGTTGATCGTGGCGCTGGTGATCGACCTGGTGAAAAAGGGCGATGCCGAAGGCACCTGGCAGGCCAACCATTTCTCATGGCGCATCCGCACCGTGATCTGGGCCGGCGTGCTCTACATCGTCACGGCGCCGCTGTGGCTGC
Source organism: Acidovorax delafieldii (assembly GCF_007993815.1). Taxonomy (GTDB): domain Bacteria; phylum Pseudomonadota; class Gammaproteobacteria; order Burkholderiales; family Burkholderiaceae_C; genus Acidovorax; species Acidovorax delafieldii. The sequence continues at coordinate 105,212 of NZ_VJWE01000011.1, read as the reverse complement.
TGTTCTTCCTGCCCGGCTGGATCGCCTGGGGCCTGATCTCCATCTGGTTCCTGTACCGCATCGTGCGCGGCATGGTCGCCATGAACAAGAGCCAGACCGTGGATGCATGAAGCAGTCCGTCCCCGCCCGCGTCTGAACCTGGCGCTGCAGGGCGGCGGCTCGCACGGCGCGCTCACCTGGGGCGTGCTGGATGCGCTGCTGGAGGACGGCCAGTGGCAGTTCGACGGTGTCAGTGGCACCAGCGCAGGCGCCATGAACGCGGTGGCCCTGGCGCACGGGTTTGCGCAGGCCGCGCAGCAGCACAAGGCCCCCGAAGACGCCCACCTCGCAGGCTGCACCCTGGCCCGCGAGTCGCTCACCCGCCTGTGGGAAGGGGTGGGCGCGCTGGGCAGCCTGACGTGGGGAACGCCGTTGTCTGCCGCCAATCCGCTGGTGGGCATGATGTCGCAGTGGTTCTCGCCCTACCAGACCAATCCGCTGGGGATCAACCCCCTGCGCAAGCTGCTGGAGCGCGAGGTGGATTTCAGCCTGCTGTGCTCCGCCCGCACCGGCGTCGTCGGCCCCAAGGTGTTTGTGTGTGCCACCAACGTGCGCACCGGCCGGGGCGAGATTTTTTTTGGGCCCCGGCTCAGCGCGGATGCGGTGATGGCGTCGGCCTGCCTGCCCATGCTGTTCAAGGCGGTCGAGATCGAGGGTGAGGCGTACTGGGACGGCGGCTATTCCGGCAACCCCGCGCTGCACCCGCTGATCTACCAGACCGATACCTCGGACATCCTGCTGGTGCAGATCAACCCCGTGGAGCATCTGGACGTGCCCAGCAGCGCCTCCGAGATCATGGAGCGCATGAACGAAGTCACCTTCAACGCCAGCCTGCTGGCCGAGCTGCGCGCCATCGAATTCGTTCGCCGCCTGCTCGCCGAGGGCAAGCTCGACGCCCGCCGCTACAAGAGCGTGCGTATGCACCGCATCGATGGTGGCTCGGTGCTGGCGCCCTTCGGGGCCGACAGCAAGCTGCGTGCGGACCTGGCCTTTGTGCGCAAGCTGTTTGCGCTGGGTCGCACAGCGGGGCAGGAGTGGCTGCACGCGCACCGCAAGGACGTGGGCGTGCGCCCCAGCATCAAGATCGCTGACAATGCCTAGGGATGTCCTGCATAACTCCCTGCGGTCCGTGATAGCGCGGTCTGGGGCGGTCCGCTGCGTTGCTTTTTTGGCCAATAGCACAGCTATTGGCTGCAAAAAGACGCCTTGCGGCCCATCCCGATCCGCACTACACCGACTCGCGAGGGTTATGCAGGACATCCCTCGCTTGCGCGCGAGGCACCCTCAGGGTTGATCCGCGCCTGTACCCCTGATTCCCTTTGCTCCGATCCCTCCCATGCACGATCCGAACTGCCTTTTCTGCAAAATCATCGCGGGCCAGATCCCTTCCAAGAAGGTTTATGAGGACGAAGAAATCTTCGCCTTCCACGACATTCACCCGTGGGCGCCAGTGCATTTCTTGATGGTGCCCAAGCTGCATATCCCTTCCATGGCACAGGTCACCCCGGAGCATGCCGGGGTGTTGGGGCGCATGATGGCGCTGGCGCCAAAGCTGGCACTGGAGCAGGGCTGCAACCCGTACCCGAATGGTGGCTTTCGCGTCGTGGTAAACACGGGGCTTGAAGGTGGGCAGGAAATTCACCACCTGCATATCCATGTCATGGGCGGCCCCCGTCCGTGGCTCAAAGGCTGAACCAGGCTGACGATCGTGCCATGTTGAGAGGTGTCGGCTTGCCCCGGCACTGAACTCCTGTCACGCCCCCCGTCTAAAATGATTGCAATTCGTTAGGAGATATTTCATGGGCTCTTTTTCCATCTGGCACTGGCTGATCGTGCTGTTGATCGTTGTGATGGTGTTCGGTACCAAGAAGCTCAAGAACATGGGCTCTGACCTGGGCGGCGCCGTCAAGGGCTTCAAGGACGGCATGAAGGATGGCTCGTCTGATGCACCAGCTGCTGCCACGCCCCCCGCTGGCCAGGTGGCCAACAGCCAGGCCGCAGACAAGACCACCATCGATGTCGAAGCCAAACAAAAGAGCTGAGCTGGTGCTGCCGACCCGCTGCCTTGGCCTGCATTGCGCTGGCGCCTGATCCATGATTGATATTGGCCTGTCCAAAATGGCGCTGATCGGCGCCGTGGCGTTGATCGTCATCGGCCCCGAGAAGCTGCCCCGTGTGGCCCGTACCGTCGGCACCTTGCTCGGCAAGGCGCAGCGTTATGTGTCCGACGTGAAAGCGGAGGTCAACCGGTCCATGGAGCTCGATGAGCTCAAGAAGATGAAGGACACGGTGGAGAACGCCGCGCGCGACGTGCACAACACCATCCAGACCAGCGCCAGCGAGTTCGAGAAAGACTGGACCGATGCCATCGATTCCAGCAACAACGCCGACCTGCGGGAGCAGGCGGCCGTGGTGCCTGCCTACAAGCACCCCGGCAAGAACTGGCGCCTCAAGCGTGGTGCGGTGCCCCAGTGGTACAAGGCTCGCAGTGGTGTGCGCTCCAAGGCACAGTCTGGCGCAGCCCGCGTAGCACGTTACCGCCCCCAAAAATTCCACTGACGCAGCCTGCGGCGCCCTGTGCGCTGCATGGGCGGCCCTGACGCCCACGAAAACCCACCATGTCCGAAACCCCCACCAAAGAAGACGAACTGGCCGGCACTGAGCAGCCGTTCGTACAGCACCTCATGGAGCTGCGCGACCGGCTGGTCAAGGCCATGATCGCCATCGCCATTGCGGCAGCGATCCTGTTCTTCTTCCCGGGTCCTGGCGCGTTGTATGACTTTCTGGCCGCCCCTCTGGTAGCCCACCTGCCCAAGGGGGCCACGCTGATCGCCACTTCGGTGATTTCGCCGTTCATGGTGCCGCTCAAGATCTTGCTGATGTCGGCGTTCCTGCTCGCGCTGCCTTTTGTGCTGTGGCAGATCTGGGCTTTTGTGGCGCCCGGCCTGTATTCGCACGAGAAAAAGCTGGTGCTGCCGCTGGTGGTGTCCAGCACGCTGCTGTTCTTCATCGGGGTGGCGTTTTGCTACTACCTGGTGTTTGGCCAGGTGTTCGCGTTCATTCAGAGCTTTGCACCCAAGAGCATCACGGCCGCGCCTGACATCGAGGCCTACCTGAGTTTTGTGCTGTCCATGTTCCTGGCGTTCGGCATGGCGTTTGAAGTGCCGATTGCCGTGGTGGTGCTGGCCCGCATGGGCATCGTGAGCGTGCAAAAGCTGCGCGAGTTTCGCGGCTACTTCATCGTGCTGGCCTTTGTGGTGGCCGCCGTCGTGACACCGCCCGATGTGGTGTCGCAGCTGTCGCTGGCCGTGCCCATGTGCCTGCTGTACGAGGTGGGCATCTGGGCCGCGCAGATCTTCATCAAGCACACCCAGGCGCCCGAAGAGCCCGGGGAATCCGCTTCTGCATCCTGACCTGCCAGCCCCGCAGGCTGGTGGGGTTGCGTTGGGGGTGATGCACAGATCGCGTCCGTGGGGCTCCACCTGGGCGATGAGACAGAAAAAACAATACAAATAGCTGCAAGCGCTAGTGTGATATGCGCTGGCAGCTATGTTTTTTATAGTGGTATGAGGACTGCAGCCCGTCAGAGGAAGGGACACGGCTCACCCGCATCTGGCCCCTTCCGATTGGCCTGTTCCTCACCCCGGCTTGGCCCTGCCAGAGGGGCCCCAAAGCCGACGACCTTCGCCTGCTTCGCCCCCAATCGGCAGTGGTGATGGCTTGTACCCGCCCGGCGATTACCGCGCAGAGCCGGGCTCGCTGAAGGGGCTCAGCGCCTCACATTGCGCTGTGGCCGGGGGCGCACGCCTGGGTTGATGCTCAGCTCCACGCGCTTATCGGCCCGTTGCACGTCAAACGCCGCAGCCTGGCCCGGCTTGAGTGCCGCCACGGCGGTCAGCAGCTGCGACACATTGCCCACGCTCTTGCCGTCCACGCTCACGATCACATCCCCCGGGCGCATGCCAGCCTGGGCAGCGGGGCCGTCCTGCAGCACGCCGGTGATGATCACGCCCTCGGTGGCCTTTTTGACGCCAAAGGTTTCTGCCAGTTCGGGCGACAGCTCGTTGGGCTCCACGCCAATCCAGCCGCGTGTGACCTGGCCGTCCTTCACGATGCCATCGAGCACCATGCGGGCTGTGGACACCGGAATGGCAAACCCGATGCCCATGCTGCCGCCCGAGCGCGAGTAGATCGCGGTGTTGATGCCCATGAGGTTGCCGTTCACATCGACCAGCGCACCGCCCGAATTGCCGGGGTTGATGGCCGCGTCGGTCTGGATGAAGTTTTCAAACGTGTTGATGCCCAGCTGGCTGCGGCCCAGCGCGCTCACGATGCCGCTGGTCACGGTCTGCCCCACGCCGAAGGGGTTGCCGATGGCCAGCACCTGGTCGCCCACATCCAGGGCGTCGGAGTTGCCCAGCACGATCACGGGCAGCTTGTCCAGTTCGATCTTGAGGATGGCCAGGTCGGTGTCGGGGTCGGTGCCGATCACGCGCGCACGGGCGCGGCGGCTGTCGGTGAGGGTCACCTCGATCTCGTCAGCACCTTCCACCACATGGTTGTTGGTGAGGATGTAGCCCTCGGGGCTCACGATCACGCCGCTGCCCAGGCCGGCCTGCGCCTGGCTGCCTTGGTCACCAAAGAAAAATTGGAACCAGGGGTCGTTGCTGCGCGGGTGGCGCACTTCCTTGCTGGTGTTGATGCTGACCACGGCCGGCGCCGCCTTGCGCGCCGCACCGCTGAAGCTGCCCGCCGCGGGCTGCGACGGCGGCGTGGCAGGGGCCTCCAGCAGCGCAATACCGGCCCCGGAGCGCGTGGTGCCCCGGCCCAGCCAGTCAGGCTGGAGCGTGGCGACAACAAAGTAGGCCGCAACGAGGACCGTCACGGACTGGGAAAACAACAGCCAGAGTCGCTTCATGAAAGGTGCTTGCCGGTGGTAGTACAGGGTGTGGGCGATGGAGGTGGACGCTGCAGGTTTGCCGTGGCGGCCTGGGCGCTCCCTCTCACACAGGATTGTCTCCGAATGTGGGGGCGCGAACGGCGCGCCACAATAGCGGCATGAGCATTCACCGCAGTCAACTTTTGCAGGCATTTGACAGCCTGCTGCAACCCGAGCGCTTCAAGGACTACGGCCCCAATGGCCTGCAGGTCGAGGGCAAGGCCGTGATCCGGCGAGTGGTCAGTGGCGTCACTGCCAGCCGTGCACTGATCGAAGCCGCCATTGCCGCGCAGGCCGATGCCATTTTTGTGCACCACGGCCTGTTCTGGCGCGGACAGGATGGCCGCATCACGGGCTGGATGAAGCAGCGGCTGCAACTGCTGCTGGCGCACGACATCAACCTGTTTGCGTACCACCTGCCGCTCGATGCCCATGCCGAGCTGGGCAACAACGCACAGCTGGGCCGGGTGCTGGGTTTTGCCGCCGATGCGCGGTTTGGCGAGCAGGACCTGGGCTTTGCAGCGCCCGCGGCTTTCGATAATGTCGAGACTGTGGCCGACCATGTTGCCCAGGCGCTCGGCCGCACCGTGACCCTGGTGTCGCCGGGTGACGTGGGCGGTGGTGCCGCTGCACGGCGCCCCGTGCGCCGCGTGGCGTGGTGCACGGGCGGCGCGCAGGGGTATTTCGAGTCGGCCATTGCCGCAGGGGCGGATGTTTTCATCACCGGCGAAATCTCCGAGCCCCAGGCGCACCTGGCGCGCGAGACGGGGGTGGGCTTTATTGCCGCCGGGCACCATGCCACGGAGCGCTATGGCGCCCCCGCCGTGGCGGCGCATGTGGCAGACCAGTGCGGGCTGAGCCACCAGTTCATCGAGATCGACAACCCCGCCTAGCCCATGGCAAGACACCGCACGGCAAGCAATCACATCGTGCGGATATCCGGTCCATTTTGCTCATTTATTCATAGCTGATAGCGCATGAACAACTAGCGCTACAAGCACTTTTGGCTCCAAACCCATGCAACCCATCGCCATCACCCAGGGAGATCCCGCCGGCATCGGCCCCGAGATCGTGGCCAAGGCCTTTCGCGATGCGCCCGATGCGCTGCGCCACTGCTTTGTCGTCGGTGACCTGGCCACGGTGCGACGCGCTGCGGACGCCATCACGCGCCCCGGTGTGCCCGGTGTGCCCGTCGCGCAGATCGGGTCACCGGGCGAAGCAGCGGATGCTCCGCCCCGCTGCATCCCCGTGCTCCAACTGCCCGGGATCCCGGGGCCCCAGCCTTGGGGCGAGATCAGCGCCGCCGCCGGCCGTGCCGCAGCGGACAGCGTGGTCTGGGCGGCGCGTGCCGCATTGCGTGGGGAGGTGGCAGCGCTGGTTACAGCCCCTTTGCACAAGGAGGCCTTGTCGGCCGCAGGGGTGGACTTCCCGGGGCATACGGAGCTCTTGCAGGCAGAGGCTGCTGCGCACCAGGGGGTGCCACTGGCGCGGATGCCCGTGCGCATGATGCTGGCCAATGACGAGCTGCGCACCGTGCTCGTCAGCATCCATGTGTCGCTGCGCGACGCGATTGCGGCGGTGACGCAGGACAACGTGCTGCAGACGCTGCAAATCACCCACACCGCCTTGCAGCGCAGCCTGGGCCGTGTGCCCCGCGTGGGTGTGGCAGGGTTGAACCCCCATGCGGGCGAGGGCGGATTGTTCGGCCGCGAGGAGCTGGAGGTGATCGCACCGGCCATCGCGGCGGCGCGCGCGCAGGGGCTCGACGTGCACGGCCCGTTTGCGCCTGACACGGTGTTCATGCGCGCGCGCAGCACCCCGCAGCGCGCGGGCGAGTTCGATGTGGTCGTTGCCATGTACCACGACCAGGGCCTGATCCCGGTGAAATACCTGGGGGTGGAAAAGGGCGTGAACGTGACCCTGGGCCTGCCCCTGGTGCGAACCAGCCCCGACCATGGCACGGCGTTTGATATTGCAGGGCAGGGCGTTGCAGATGCCTCCAGCCTGATCGAGGCGGTGCGCATGGCGCGGGCGCTGTGTGGATGACGTCAGCTGCTGAAGCCTTGGGGCCCAGCGCTGATCGAGATCAATGAACCGCCGAAAATTGTGCCAGCCCGGACGCGGGCGTGCGGGCGGCGTGACCCCAAAAAGCCAACGCCACCGGCGGCTGGTGGAGGCAGCGCAGCGGTGGCGTTTTATGCGGCCACTAAGGCCGCTGGCCCAAGGGTTTACTTCTTCAGGCTGTCGCGAATTTCGCGCAGCAACACAATGTCTTCGGGAGGGGCCACCGGCGCGGCGGGCGCGGCAGGGGCCTCGCGCTTGAGGCGGTTGATCTGCTTGATCATCATGAAGATGATGAACGCCAGGATCACAAAGTTGACCGCCACGGTCAGGAAGTTGCCATAGGCAAACACTGGCACACCGGCTTTTTTGAGGGCGTCGAGCGTGGTGCCCGTGCCCGGAGGCACGTTGCCCAGCACGATGAACAGGTTGGAGAAATCGAGCTTGCCAAAGACCAGCCCCACCACCGGCATGATCAGGTCCGCTACCACCGAATCCACGATCTTGCCAAAGGCGCCGCCAATGATGACGCCCACCGCGAGGTCAATCACATTGCCCTTGACCGCGAACTCCCTGAACTCTTGCATCATCCCCATGTTGTTGCTCCTTGTAAAACGGTGATGGGGGAGTATTGCCCGGTTCGCACCCCTGTCAAGCCAGCAAACCACTTGGAAATAACCATTTTCACTCCGCTACAATTCGCGGTTGACCCCAATCTAGCGATGTTCATCGAGGATCCCCATGAGTGACACTCCAATCGACTCCAGCAAGCGGACGTGGATCATCACGTCAGCATGTGCTGGTGCGGTGGGCGGCGTGGCAACCGCCGTTCCTTTCGTGAGTACTTTCCAGCCCTCAGAGCGTGCCAAAGCCGCTGGTGCTGCTGTCGAGGTGGATATCTCCGCCCTCAAACCTGGAGAAAAGGTCACTGTGGAGTGGCGCGGCAAGCCCGTCTGGATCATCAAGCGCACGCCAGAGCAACTGGCAGAGCTGCCCAAGCTCGACGGCCAGCTCGCCGATCCCAAGTCGGAGCGCAAGCCCTCTGAACTCACGCCCGAGTACGCCCGCAACGAGGCGCGCTCCATCAAGCCGGAAATTTTTGTGGGTGTGGGCATTTGCTCGCACTTGGGTTGCTCGCCGTCGGACAAGTTCCAGACCGGTGCACAACCTTCGCTGCCCGACGACTGGAAGGGCGGCTTCCTGTGTCCTTGCCACGGCTCCACGTTCGACATGGCGGGCCGCGTCTTCAAGAACAAGCCAGCACCCGACAACCTTGAGGTGCCTCCGCACATGTACCTGTCCGATACGCGCCTGCTGATCGGTGAAGACAAGAAGGCTTGACGGAGAACGACATGGCCCACGAATTCAAAGAAATCTCGCCGAACGCCTCCGCAGGCGCCAAGGTCACCAACTGGTTCGAGAACCGGTTCCCGACGGCCTTTGACGCCTACAAGGTGCACATGTCGGAGTACTACGCTCCGAAAAACTTCAACTTCTGGTACATCTTCGGCTCGCTGGCGCTGGTCGTGCTGGTGATCCAGATCGTGACCGGCATCTTCCTGGTCATGCACTACAAGCCGGACGCCAATCTCGCGTTCGCGTCGGTCGAGTACATCATGCGCGATGTGCCCTGGGGCTGGCTGATCCGCTACATGCACTCCACGGGCGCTTCGGCGTTCTTTGTGGTGGTGTACCTGCACATGTTCCGTGGCCTCATCTACGGCAGCTACCGCAAGCCGCGCGAGCTGGTCTGGATCTTCGGTTGCGCGATCTTCCTGTGCCTGATGGCCGAAGCCTTCATGGGTTACCTGCTGCCCTGGGGTCAGATGTCCTACTGGGGCGCCCAGGTGATCGTGAACCTGTTCGCAGCCATCCCCTTCATTGGTCCTGATCTGGCTCTGCTGATCCGTGGCGACTATGTGGTGGGCGATGCGACGCTGAATCGCTTCTTCAGCTTCCACGTGATTGCCGTGCCCCTGGTGCTGCTGGGCCTTGTGGTGGCGCACTTGCTGGCGCTGCACGACGTGGGCTCCAACAACCCCGATGGTGTGGAAATCAAGGGCCCCAAGGCTCCCAAGGATGCCAATGGCAAGCCGCTCGATGGCGTGCCCTTCCACCCCTACTACACGGTGCATGACATCTTCGCGCTGAGCATGTTCCTGATGGCATTCACGGCCGTGGTGTTCTTTGCTCCTGAGTTCGGTGGTTACTTCCTCGAATACAACAACTTCATCCCTGCCGATCCGCTCAAGACCCCTGCACACATTGCTCCGGTCTGGTACTTCACGCCGTTCTATTCGATGCTGCGTGCCATTACCACCGAGATGATGTATGTGCTCGTTCTGTGCGTGGTCGCGGGTGCGGGCTTTGGGGTGCTCAAGGCCAAGCTGCCCAGCTTCGTGAAGGCGGGTATCGCCGGTGCGGCCGTGGTGGTCATCGCCATGATGCTGTCCATCGATGCCAAGTTCTGGGGTGTGGTGGTCATGGGTGGTGCTGTGATCATCCTGTTCTTCCTGCCCTGGCTGGATCACAGCCCTGTCAAGTCGATCCGCTACCGTCCTGACTGGCACAAGTATTTGTACGGCGTGTTTGTGATCATCTTCCTGATCCTGGGCTACCTGGGTGTGCAGCCACCATCGCCGATCGGCGAGCGGGTGTCGCAAGTCGGAACGCTGTTCTACTTCGGCTTCTTCCTGCTGATGCCCTGGTGGAGCCGCATTGGCGAAGCCAAGCCCGTGCCTGACCGCGTGACCTTTGTGGCGCACTGAGCCTGGAGATAACAACAATGAAGAAAATCATCCTCACGTTGATCGCCGCTGTGGGTCTGGTCGCCGGTGCTGCCCATGCGGCGGGTGGCGACACCATTGCCTGGGACAAGGCGCCCAACAAGACCAACGACCTGGCCTCGCTGCAAAACGGTGCCAAGGTGTTCGTGAACTACTGCCTGAGCTGCCACTCGGCGGCCTACATGCGGTTCAATCGCCTGCGCGACATCGGCCTGACCGAGCAGCAGATCAAGGACAACCTGCTGTTCACCACCGACAAGGTGGGTGAAACCATGAAGGCGTCGATCGATCCCAAGCAGGCCAAGGAATGGTTTGGTGCCAACCCGCCCGACCTCACCGTGATCGCACGTTCGCGTGCAGGCCACGGCGGCACGGGGGCTGACTATCTGTACACCTTCCTGCGCACCTTCTATCGCGACGACACCAAAGCCACTGGCTGGAACAACCTGGCTTTCCCCAGCGTCGGTATGCCCCATGTTCTGTGGCAGTTGCAGGGCGAACGTCGTCCCGTGTTTGAAGAACACGAGAGCCACGGCCACAAGACCCATGTGTTCAAGGGCTGGGAGCAGATCACGCCAGGCACGATGACGCCTTTGCAATTCGATCAGAATATTGGTGATCTGGTGAACTATCTGCAGTGGATGGGCGAGCCCGCGCAGAACACCCGTTGGCGCGTGGGCGTCTGGGTGCTGATGTTCCTGGGCGTGTTCACGATCATTGCCTGGCGCTTGAACGCTGCGTTCTGGAAGGACGTCAAGTAAACGCCAGATCCATCGCTAGCACCCTGCGGGGTGCCGTCGGATTTATTACAGAGTGGGCGCTTTTGGCGTCCCACTCTTTTGATTTTTAGGAGCCTCCCACCATGATGGTGCTTTACTCGGGTACGACCTGTCCCTTCTCCCACCGCTGCCGTTTTGTCCTGTTTGAAAAAGGCATGGACTTTGAAATCCGCGATGTGGACCTGTACAACAAGCCCGAAGACATCAGCGTGATGAACCCGTACGGCCAGGTGCCGATCCTGGTCGAGCGCGACCTGATCCTGTACGAGTCGAACATCATCAATGAGTACATCGACGAACGCTTCCCGCACCCGCAACTGATGCCTGGTGACCCGGTGGACCGCGCCCGCGTGCGCCTGTTCCTGCTCAACTTCGAGAAGGAATTGTTCGTGCATGTGAACACGCTCGAATCGCGTGCGACCAAGGGCAATGAGAAAGCGTTGGAAAAGGCGCGCGCCCACATCCGTGACCGCCTGACGCAGCTGGCCCCGGTGTTCCTCAAGAACAAGTACATGCTGGGCGACAACTTCTCGATGCTGGACGTGGCCATCGCGCCGCTGCTGTGGCGCCTCGACTACTACGGCATTGATCTGTCCAAGAATGCGGCCCCGCTGCTCAAGTACGCTGAGCGCATCTTCTCGCGCCCGGCTTACATTGAAGCGCTGACGCCGTCCGAAAAGGTCATGCGCAAGTAAGCAGCGGCCTGCAGACTTCCCTCCCTCCATAGCAGCTGTAGTACCGCCATCCATGACCGCACAGGAATCGACCTCCACGCGCCCCTATCTCATTCGCGCCCTGTACGAATGGTGTACCGACAACGGGCTCACGCCTTACGTGGCGGTGCGTGTGGACGACTCCGTGCAGGTGCCGCGCGAGTATGTGAAGGATGGCGAGATCGTTCTGAACATCAGTTTTGATGCGACCAGCGCGCTGCAATTGGGCAATGAATTCATTGAATTCAAGGCGCGTTTTGGTGGCAAGCCCCGCGAAATCCTGGTGCCAGTCGGCCGTGTGATCGCCATCTATGCCCGTGAGAACGGTCAAGGTATGGCGTTCCCGCCACCGGTGGATCTGTTGACTTCTGCGGAGGGGGCTCCCTCTGCACTGTCTGCTGCTGCGTCCCCCGCGCCGATGCAAACGGAAGAGGCGACTGCTGCCGTGCCTGCCGAAGACCGTGTCGTGCAGCTGGTGGGTGTGGAAGATGGCCACAAGGATGATGGGGGCGACGCTCCTCGGCCGCCGCCTGCTCAAGGTGGAGCACGCCCCTCGCTGAAGCGCATCAAATAGCTGCAGTTTCAAATTTCGGTCGGTTTTTACAGGATAAAATACTGCCTTCGCCGGTTTAGCTCAGTTGGTAGAGCACCCGCCTTGTAAGCGGTAGGTCGTCAGTTCGATTCCGACAACCGGCACCATTTCTCTTGCTTTTCGCATTCCCTGGCACTGACGCCCTGGCCGTCAGGTTTGAACTTTCAGGCGAATCGCGTTAACCTCCCACCCCCGACTGCGCAGATGCGCCTGCAAAGCAGGCAGCAGTTGGCGTATTTTTGCCGCCGCAGCATTGCTCTTGACCAGCAGGCACCAGCTGTCCCCGTCAATGGGGCCAGCCTGAACCGCTGGGCGCAACGCGGCGGGAATCAGCAATTCAATGGCCTTGAGCCGATCACTGGAGTCGCGTGTCAGCGCTGTAAGCTTTGCCAGCGTGGGGGATTCCTCGCTGGCTTGCTGCAGGGTGACGGCGTAGTGGCGGCGATTCATGGTGTGGCGTCTTCGGGCGTGGAGTATTGGCAGTGCATTTGATTATCACGGACGCCAGACTGGCGCGCAGCCGGGCCATTCATTTGTCTGGCACGCGCTTGGTCCTGGCGGGGCTTGCTGTGTCGCTGTGCCTGATGGTGGTGGCTGCAGGGCTCTACCACTGGGTTTTTCTGAAAGGGGCGCGTGAAGGGTGGCCTATCGTGGGCTCGCTGGTGCGCCTTGTGGTCAAGGATGAGTTTGCCGAGCGTGACCGATTCATGCGCGCCAATCTCGATGCCATGGCCCGGCGTGTGGGTGAAATGCAAGCGCGCATGGTGCAGCTGGAGTCCCTGGGGGACCGTGTGCTGGGCCTTGCGGGCATGGCACCTGCTGACATTCAGAAAGCGGATGCCCGCGGCGGCGCCCTCGTGAGCGCGCGCAACCTGTCCATGGAAGAGCTGCAAACCACCCTGGATGATCTGGAGCGCCTGACCAATCAGCGTGTGGATCTGATGACGGTGCTGGAGTCCCGTCTGTTTGACCAGCACATCCGCAAGAAGATGATTCCGACCCATGCGCCCGTCACGGGGCGTGTTGCCGGGTCGGGTTTTGGCTGGCGGGTCGATCCCATTACGGGGCAGTCGGCCTTGCACACCGGGCTGGATTTCCAGGCCGACACCGGTACACCCATCCTGGCGGCCGCCGGAGGCGTGGTTGTTACCCAGGAGTACCACCCCGCCTACGGCAACATGATCGAGGTAGACCATGGCAACCAGCTGGTGACGCGCTATGCCCATGCCTCGCGCGTCTTGATCAAGCAGGGCGACATCGTGCGCCGCGGGCAAAAGATTGCGGAGATCGGTACCACCGGCCGCTCGACGGGGCCGCATCTGCACTTTGAGGTGCTGGTCCAGGGGGTTTTCCAGGACCCACAGAAGTTCCTGAATGCGGGCGGTACGGCCACTGGCGCACAGGTAGCCGCCATTCAGTCCTCCACGTTGGCAGGACAGCCAGCCGCACCGGCACCGGGCAGGTAAAATCGCGGGTCCGGCGTTCTCTGCCCGCAGTTGCAATGCTTGCAATATCGGTCGCAGGACCCATCTGAACTCAATTCATCTTAGGGATTTCGGTCGCTTGGCGCGCTGATTGCAGCGGGGCAGGCGGTCCTGTTCGCATGGCCACCAACTTCCTCACCAAAATATTCGGCAGCCGCAATGACCGGCTCCTCAAGCAGTACCGCAAGACGGTGACCCGCATCAATGCGATGGAGCCCGATTACGAGAAGCTGTCGGACGAGCAGCTCCGGGCCAAGACGCAGGAGTTCAAGGACCGCGTGGCCAAGGGCGAGTCGCTGGACAGCATCCTCCCCGAAGCCTTTGCCGTGGTGCGCGAGGGCTCCAAGCGCATCATGAAGATGCGGCACTTTGATGTGCAGCTGCTCGGTGGCATGGCGCTGCACTTCGGCAAGATCGCCGAAATGCGCACTGGCGAGGGCAAGACCCTGACGGCCACGCTGCCGGTGTACCTCAATGCCCTCTCGGGCAAGGGCGTGCACGTGGTGACGGTGAATGACTACCTCGCCAACCGCGATGCGCAGTGGATGGGGCGCCTGTACAACTTCCTGGGCCTCACGGTGGGTATCAACCTGCCCAACATGCCCCGTGAAGAAAAGCAGGCTGCGTACCGTGCCGACATCACCTACGGCACCAACAACGAATACGGCTTTGACTACCTGCGCGACAACATGGTCTATGAAGCGCAGGACCGTGTGCAACAGGGCCTGAACTTTGCCATCGTGGACGAGGTGGACTCGATCCTGATCGACGAAGCCCGCACGCCGCTCATCATCAGTGGCCAGGCCGAAGACCACACGGCGATGTACATCGCGATGAACAAAGTGGTGCCCCTGCTGGTGCGTCAGGAAGGCGAGGCGGACCCCCGCACAGGCGAGGGTGTGACCAAGCCCGGCGACTTCACGCTGGACGAAAAAACCCACCAGGTGTTTCTGACCGAGCAGGGCCACGAAACTGCCGAACGCATTCTGGCGTCCCACGGCCTGATCGCCGAAGGCGCCTCGGTGTACGACCCGGCCAACATCACGCTGATGCACCACCTGTATGCAGCGCTGCGGGCCAATCACTTGTACCACCGCGATCAGCACTACGTGGTGCAAAACGGCGAGATCGTGATCGTGGACGAGTTCACCGGCCGCCTGATGTCGGGCCGCCGCTGGAGTGAAGGTCTGCACCAGGCCGTGGAAGCCAAGGAAGGCGTGAACATCCAGGCCGAGAACCAGACACTGGCCTCCATCACGTTCCAGAACTATTTCCGCCTGTACAACAAGCTCGCCGGCATGACGGGTACGGCCGATACCGAAGCCTACGAGTTCCAGGAAATCTATGGCCTGGAAACCACGGTCATCCCACCCAACCGGCCCAGCAAGCGCGACGACCAGCTGGACCGCGTCTACAAGACCACGCGCGAGAAGTACGAAGCCGCCATCAAGGACATTCGCGAATGCCATGAGCGCGGCCAGCCCGTGCTGGTGGGCACGACGTCGATCGAGAACTCCGAAATCATCGACCAGCTGCTGAACAAGGAAGGCCTGCCCCACCAGGTGCTCAATGCCAAGCAGCACGCCCGTGAGGCCGACATCGTGGCCCAGGCCGGTCGCGAGGGCATGATCACCATCGCCACCAACATGGCTGGCCGTGGTACCGACATCGTGCTGGGCGGCAATATCGAGAAGGATGTGGCGGCCATCGAAGCCGACGAATCCCTGTCCGAGTCCGACCGTGCCGCCAAGGTGGCCGCGCTGCGTGAGCAGTGGAAGGTGGACCACGAGAAGGTCAAGGCGCTGGGCGGCCTGCGCATCATCGCCACCGAGCGCCATGAGTCGCGCCGCATCGACAACCAGCTGCGTGGCCGTTCGGGCCGCCAGGGCGACCCAGGTTCGTCGCGTTTCTATCTGAGCCTGGACGATTCGCTCATGCGCATCTTCGCGGGCGACCGCGTGAAGGCGATCATGGACCGCCTGAAGATGCCCGATGGCGAAGCCATTGAAGCGGGCATCGTGACGCGCAGCATCGAATCGGCCCAGCGCAAGGTGGAGGCCCGCAACTTCGACATCCGCAAGCAGTTGCTGGAGTACGACGATGTGGCCAACGATCAGCGCAAGGTGATCTACCAGCAGCGCAACGACATCCTGGACGCGTCTGACCTGTCGGATGTGATTGCGGCCATGCGCGAAGACTGCATGACCGATCTGGTGCGCCAGTACGTGCCTGCCGAATCGGTGGAAGAGCAGTGGGATCTGGCCGCGCTGGAAAAGGCACTCGCAGAAGAATGGCAGGTGCCAATCGCGCTGCAGCAGGAAGTGCAGGGCGCCAATGCGATCACCGACGACGAGATCCTGGACAAGGTCTTGCAGGCCGCGCACGCTGCCTTCAATGCCAAGGTCGAGCAGGTGGGCCGCGAAAACTTCACGCAGTTTGAGCGTGTGGTGCTGCTGCAGAACTTTGACTCCAACTGGCGCGATCACCTGAGCGCACTCGATTACCTGCGCCAGGGCATCCATCTGCGCGGCTATGCGCAAAAGCAGCCCAAGCAGGAGTACAAGCGCGAGGCCTTCGAGCTGTTCCGCCAGCTCATCGACCAGGTCAAGAATGAGGTCACCAAGATCCTCATGACCGTGCAGGTGCAGTCGCAGGCGCAGCTCGACCAGGCCGCGCAAGACATGGAACAGCGCGCCGAGAGCATTGCCAACGTGACCTATACCGCACCCACCGAAACTGGCGAGGTGGAGACCACGGTGGATGCACAGACCGTGGCCCAGCAAGCGCTGCCCGAAGGTATGCGTGTGGGCCGTAACGACCCCTGTCCCTGTGGCAGCGGCAAGAAATACAAGCAGTGCCACGGCAAGCTGGCTTGATTTCCTGATCCAGACAACACGGGCTTCGGCCCGTGTTTTCATTGGCGCGCCACGGTTTTCCGGATAATCGGCCGCAGTTTTTTGAGAAAGACCTTCATGCCCGTCAATCTAGTCGCTCCCGTTGCTGCCGATCTGCACCCCATCGCCGGTGTGCGCATCGGTGTTGCCGAAGCTGGTGTCCGCAAGGCCCACCGCAAGGACCTCACCGTGTTCCTGCTGGACGAGGGCGCCAGCGTGGCTGGCGTGTTCACGCAGAACCGCTTTTGCGCAGCGCCGGTGCAGATCAGCCGCGAGCACTTGAGCAGCGGCCAGCCCATTCGCGCCATGGTCATCAACACGGGCAACGCCAATGCAGGTACCGGGGCTGACGGCCTGGCGCGTGCGCGCGCCACCTGCATTGCGCTCGCTCGTCAGCTGAGCGTGGCGCCCGAGCAGATCCTGCCGTTCTCGACCGGCGTGATCATGGAGCCGCTGCCCAACGACCGCATCGAAGCGGGACTGCCCACCGCCATCGCCGATGCGCAGCCCGGCCATTGGGCCCGTGCCGCCGAGGGCATCATGACCACCGACACACTGCCCAAGGCGTTCTCTGCGCAGGTGCAGATCGGTGGCGCCACAGTGTCCATCACGGGCATCAGCAAGGGCGCGGGCATGATCCGCCCCAACATGGCCACCATGCTGGGCTTCCTGGCCACGGACGCTTGCGTGGCGCCCGCCGTCATGCAGCAACTGGCGCGTGATCTGGCTGACGGCTCTTTCAATCGCGTCACCATTGACGGTGACACATCGACCAACGATTCGTTCGTGGTCGTTGCCACCAACAAGGCAGCGCATGCGCCCGTGACCTCGCTCGACAGCGCGGACGGCCAGGCCCTCAAGGCTGCGATGCTCTCGGTGTCACAAAAGCTGGCGCAGGCGATCGTGCGGGACGGCGAGGGGGCGACCAAGTTCATCACAGTGCGGGTCGAAGGCGGCAAGACTGGCGACGAGTGCCGCAAGGTGGCGTACGCCATTGCCCATTCGCCGTTGGTCAAGACGGCCTTTTTTGCCAGCGACCCCAACCTGGGCCGCATCCTGGCGGCCGTGGGCTATGCCGGCATTGACGACCTGGACCAGACCGGCATCGACCTGTACCTGGACGATGTGCATGTGGCGCTGCAAGGGGGGCGCAATCCTGCCTATCGCGAAGAAGACGGCCAGCGGGTGATGAAGCAGAGCGAGATCACGGTGAGGGTGCTACTGGGGCGCGGTACCGCAGCGGACACGGTGTGGACCTGCGACTTCAGCCACGAGTACGTGACCATCAACGCCGACTACCGCTCGTGAGTTGGGTTTTGCTATCTTTATGATAGCTGTTGAGGCATATTCCACTAGCGCATGTCGCCACAATGAACGAAAAATTTGAACGCTTGGTCGAACGTGCCGAGCAGCTCATCGCCCGCATCGAGTCGGTGCTGCCCCAGCCGCTGGGAGCGCCTGACTGGTCCGCCTCCATTGCCTGGCGCTACCGCAAGCGCAGCAGTGGGCATGGCACGCTGGAACCCGTGCGCCACGTGGGGGCGATGCGGCTGGCAGACCTCAAGGAAATCGATCCGCAAAAAGAAAAGATCGAACGCAATACGCAGCAGTTTGTGCAGGGCAAGCCCGCCAACAACGTGCTGCTGACCGGTGCGCGTGGTACCGGCAAGTCGTCGCTGATCAAGGCCTGCTTGAACGCTTACGCAGCCGAAGGCCTGCGCCTGATAGAGGTGGACAAGGCCGACCTGACCGACCTGCCGGACATCGTGGACGTAGTGTCTGACCGGCCCGAGAAATTCATCGTCTTCTGCGATGACCTGAGTTTTGAGGACGGCGAGCCAGGCTACAAGGCGCTCAAGTCGATCCTGGACGGCTCGGTGGCGGCCGCCACGCCGAACGTGCTCATCTACGCCACCAGCAACCGGCGCCACCTGCTGCCGGAGTACATGGCCGACAACCTCACGTACACCCACACCGAAGACGGCGAGGTGCACCCGGGCGAGGTGGTGGAGGAGAAGATTTCGCTGTCGGAGCGTTTTGGCCTGTGGGTCAGCTTCTACCCGTTCAGCCAGCAGGAGTATCTGACCATCGTGGCGCAGTGGTTGTCATCGTTCGGTGTGCCCGCGCAGGCCATTGAGGCGGCGCGGCCTGAGGCCCTGGTCTGGGCGCTGGAGCGTGGCTCGCGCAGCGGCCGTGTGGCGTACCAGTTTGCGCGTGACTATGCGGGGCGACATGGCGGCTGAACATCTCGCTCCAGACAGCGTCCCGGCCACTGCCGAACGCAAACACACCGAAGTGGCCGTGGGCATCCTGCTGCGCGCAGACGGCGCGATGCTGCTGTCCACCCGCCCGCTGGGCAAGCCCTATGCGGGGTACTGGGAGTTTCCGGGTGGCAAGCTGGAGGCGGGCGAGACCGTGGAGCAGGCACTGCGCCGCGAACTGATCGAGGAGCTGGGAGTGACCATCGGCCCGGCCA
This sequence comes from Acidovorax delafieldii, assembly GCF_007993815.1. Taxonomy (GTDB): domain Bacteria; phylum Pseudomonadota; class Gammaproteobacteria; order Burkholderiales; family Burkholderiaceae_C; genus Acidovorax; species Acidovorax delafieldii. The sequence continues at coordinate 86,449 of NZ_VJWE01000011.1, read as the reverse complement.
GCGTCTGGAAAGTGACCGAACACGATTACCCCCACGCACTGGTGCGGCTGCACTGGTGCAAGGTCTGGGAATGGACTGGCGAATTCGAGATGCGTGAAGGCCAGGCCATGGCCTGGCAGCAAATGCCGATCACGGTGTCCCCGGTGCTGCCCGGTGCCTATCCGGTGTTGCAATGGCTGGCTGAGGAGCGGGGTCTGCAGTCCGCGGTGGAGTGAGACTCCCGCCTGTGTGGGACTGATTTGCTATTGAATTAGTAGCTCCTCAGGCATGCAGCACTAGCGCTACCGCTGGTTTTTGGCGAAATCGCTCTTGAATGGCGCCTATGACCTTGGTCAATGCTGCTGGCGCGGGTCGCCATGGGGGGCGTCGTCTGGCGGCGCTTCGGTGGGCATGCGAAAGCTTTCGCTGGCCCACGCGCCAAGGTCTATCTGCTTGCAGCGCTCACTGCAAAACGGACGGTACACATTCGCGGCGCTGTACACGCTATCTCCGCCGCAGCTGGGGCAGGTGACGATGCGTGCCTGCGAGGAAGGGGCTGGGGAGTGGGGCATCCTGGGGTGATCCTCTTGCTCAAGTCGGCCCGCCCGATCTTTAGCGGGCTTTGGCGCGATTCAGTCTCTGGGCTTGGGCTGGCTAAGGCCTACGCGCACAGGGTCAGTTCAAACGCCGCATCTTCGTTGCAGGCGTGCAGGCGTCCATCGCCTTCCAGCCGCATGAGCCGCACCGAGACAATCAGACGGTTGCCACTGATTTCCGGTATCAGGTTCAGCGCTGGGTCGATGCGAAGCCGCAGCAGCTGGAAGGTGCGGCCCTGGGGCAGGTTTTGCTGAAACTGCCCGCGTTCTGCAGCGACCTTTTGGGGCACGCCTGAATCGCGCAGCAGCTTGAGCAGCACATAGATCGACTCGGCGAGGGGCGCCAACGTGGAGGCCCATTCCTCCAGGGCCTGCTGACGCACCGCCGGGGGGTGGTGTTGCCACGCGTAATAGGCTGGCAGGTCAAAGCCACAGGTCCCACCCGGAATGCCGATGCGGCTGCGGATGCTCATCAGCCAGTCGTTTTCCGTCAGTGCATGGCCCGACTTGCCGCTTTGGGTGTTGAGTGCCACGAAGCACCGGTCCAACTGACTGATCACCGCGTCCAGTGCGGCTTCAGAAATGGAGGGGTTGCCTCGGTACGTGTCGAGCTGGTGCTTGTGCTTTTCGATGTCCTTGAGCACATCCGACTTCAGATCGGCCCGGGCGGCCACATCCATGATCTCGAAAATCGTCACCAAGGCGAAATGGTGATCCAGCGCGTGAGGCCGGGGGATCAACTCCCCCAAGCGGCGGAACAGCTGCTCCAGCCGCAGATAGGTTCTGAGACGCTCGTTAAAGGGGTATTCGTAAAGGATCACGCTGGCGGGTTCCTGGAGGCTCAGGGAGTATTCTGACGCCGGTGGCGCACGGCATGGGGTGAAAGCACAAACGGTTTCGTACGCATCATAGCCCGAACAGTGTGGCCACTTGCCGCACCTCAGCCTGTAACTGCTCCAGTGAGCAACGTGCTTCGTTGGCAATCACCACATCGGCCACCGCCCTGCGCGCTGGGCGCGTAGCTTGTGAGGCAATGATGCCTTGCACGGCTTCGGCAGACAGACCGCTGCGCTGCATGACTCGCGCGATCTGGGTCTGCTCTGTGCAGTCCACCACGACCACGGCGTCGAGTTGGCGTGCCCACCGCCCGGATTCCGTCAGCAGCGGGATGTCGTGCACGATCCATCGGCAGCCAGACTGTATGGCCTGTTGAATCCGTTGCTGGCTTTGCAAGGCCACCAAGGGGTGCACGATGGCCTCCAGCTGGCTGCGCGCCTGCGGTTGGCTGAAGGCCAGTTGCCGCATGCGCGCACGATCCAGCGCACCCGATGCATCAACATATGCTTCACCAAAGGTAGTTCGAATGGCAGGCATGGCCGCACCGCCCGGCCCAGTCACCTCCCTGGATATCTGGTCGGCGTCGATGAGGCTTGCACCCAAGGACGCCATCATCTGGCCTACGGTGCTCTTGCCGCTACCGATGCCGCCGGTCAGACCCAGGCGCAAGGGCTGTCGGTGGGTTGCCATGAGAGTTCGTCAGAGCCCCAGAAGACCGAGCACTGTACCCAAAATGGCGTTGGGGCCGAACACCATCGCGGTGAGCCCTGCACCCACCAGGAAGGGGCCGAACGGAATGTAGCCACCCTCACGCAAGCTGCTGAAAATTTTCATTGCGATCCCGATGATGGCGCCAATCACTGAAGACATCAAAATGATCGGCACCAGCGCCTGCCAGCCAAACCATGCGCCCAATGCTGCAAACAGCTTGAAGTCGCCGTAGCCCATGCCTTCTTTGCCTGTCGCCAACTTGAAGCCCCAGTAGACCAGCCAGAGCGACAGGTAACCTGCGGCAGCGCCCATGACGGAAGCAAACAACGGTACGCTAGTCCATTGCAGGGCAGACGCCAGCAACCCTGCCCAGAGCAAAGGCAAGGTGATGTCATCAGGCAAAAGCGTGGTGTCCCAGTCAATGAACGCCAGAGCAATCAGGGCCGCCGAAAAGCCGCACCATGCCAACCCCGCAGGCGTCGCGCCCCAGCGGTGGATGCAGAAAAAGAACAGCGCTCCCGTTGCCAGTTCGACCATCGGGTAGCGGGGGCTGATGCGTGTTTTGCAGGACGAGCACCGCCCGCGCAAAAACAGATAACTTAAGACGGGAATGTTTTCATGCCACCGCACCACATGCCCACAAGCCGGGCAGCGGGACCGAGGTGTCATGAGGTTAAAGGTGGGCTGCGTGTCCTCGGGCAGCTCTTTGCCCTGATTGGATGCCTCGACTTGCGCGAGCTCTGCGGCCCATTGCCTCTCCATCATTTTGGGAAGGCGGTAAATCACCACATTCAGAAAACTGCCGAAAAGCAAACCAATCACGCCGCCGATAGCGGCATCCAACCATGCTTCCAGAGCCATTACACGACCTGACCGAGCTTGAAGATGGGGAGATACATCGATACCACGATACCGCCGATGAGCGTGCCCAGAAACACGATGATGATGGGCTCCATCAGGCTGGACAGGCCAGCCACCATGTCATCCACCTCGGCTTCATAGAAGTCGGCAGCCTTGCCAAGCATGTGGTCGATAGAGCCGGATTCTTCGCCAATCGCGCACATCTGTAGCACCATGGAGGGGAAAATATTGGCATTGCCCATGGCTGCCGTGAGGCTGGTGCCTGTAGAGACTTCCTGCTGGATCTTGTCCGTGGCTAAGGAATACACAGAGTTGCCAGCGGCTCCACCTACCGAGTCAAGCGCCTCCACCAGCGGCACGCCCGCAGCGAACATGGTGGACAACGTCCGGGTCCAGCGTGCGACACAGGATTTGTCGATCAAGGCACCAAACACCGGAATCCGCAAGAGAAGCCGGTCCATGAACATCTGCATCTTTTCATTGCGGCGCCATGCCTGCATGAAAAAGAAAAAGCCTCCACCGAGGACGCCAAATATCAGCCACCACCATTTGACAAATACTTCGCTGATGGCCATTACAAACAATGTGGGGGCCGGGAGATCGGCTCCGAAAGACGTGAAAACCTCCTTGAACGCTGGAATCACGAAGATCATGATGACCGTCACCACCACGAAAGCCACAATCACCACGGAAATAGGGTACATCAGGGCCGACTTGATCTTCGATTTGATCGCCTCGGTTTTTTCCATGTACGTGGCCAGCCGATCCAGCAGGGCTTCCAAAATACCCGCAGCCTCGCCCGCCTCTACCAAGTTGCAGTAGAGACTGTCAAAGTACATCGGGTACTTTCTGAAAGCCCCGTTGAGCGATGTCCCGGTCTCGATATCGGACCGGATGTCATTGAGCAGCTTGGTGACGCTGGCATTGGTATTGCCTCGACCCACAATGTCGAAGGACTGCAAGAGAGGTACGCCAGCCTTCATCATGGTTGCCAGCTGGCGGGTAAACAGCGCAATGTCCTTGGGCTTGATTTTTTTGCCCGAACGCATACGGCGCTTCTTGATTTTGGTGGGGAAAACCCCTTGGCGACGCAGCGTTGCCTGCACCTGGTTTTCTCCGACCGCGCGGATTTCGCCACGAACGATCTTTCCGTTGCGGTCCTTGCCCTCCCACTCGAAGACAAAATCCTTGATATCTTTGGTTGATGCTGCGGTCGCCATGGTGCCCTCGTCCGTGGATGCTATTCGTTGGTGACGGCCAGAACTTCCTCAAGGGAAGTCAGACCCAATTTGGCTTTATAGAGCCCGGATTCGCGCAGCGAACGAACACCCTCGGCGCGTGCCTGCTCTGCAATCTCCAGTGCGCTCCCGTCGCGCAAAATGATGCGCTGGATCTCCTCGGAAATAGGCATTACTTGATAGATGCCGAGTCGGCCCTTGTAGCCGTTATTGCAGGCCGAGCAACCCACAGGTCGATAGGTCACCCAGGAACCATCAATTTCGTGTTCTTCGTATCCCGCGTCCACCAGAGCCTCATGGGGGATATCGGCGGGAACCTTGCACACAGGGCACAATCGACGCGCCAAACGTTGCGCTGTGATCAAAATGACGCTGGAAGCGATGTTGAACGGCGCAATACCCATGTTGCGCATCCGCGTGAGCGTCGTGGGCGCGTCGTTCGTGTGCAGCGTGGAAAGCACAAGGTGACCTGTCTGCGCCGCCTTGATGGAAATATCTGCAGTTTCCAAATCCCGGATTTCACCCACCATGATGATGTCGGGATCCTGGCGCAGAAACGACTTCAGTGCCACAGCAAAGGTCATGCCGGCTTTTTCATTCACGTTCACCTGATTGACGCCAGGCAAATTGATTTCAGAAGGGTCTTCGGCGGTTGCGATATTGACCCCCGGCTTGTTCAGCAGATTGAGACAGGTGTACAAGGACACCGTCTTGCCAGAGCCCGTAGGGCCTGTCACCAGAATCATTCCGTAAGGACGACCAATCGCCTGGAGTAATCTTTCCTTCTCCACGGGTTCATAGCCGAGCGCATCGATCCCGAGCTTGGCGCTGCTCGGATCCAAAATACGGATCACAATTTTCTCGCCAAACAGGGTGGGCAAAGTGCTTACCCGAAAATCGATCACGCGATCCGGCCCCACCTTGAGCTTCATGCGACCGTCCTGAGGCACACGCTTCTCGGAAATATCCAGGCGCGAAATCACCTTGATACGAGACGCGAGCTTGTCCTTGATCGCGATCGGTGGTGAGGCTATTTCGCGCAACTCTCCGTCAATACGGAAACGGACGCGGTATTGGTGTTCGTAAGGCTCAAAATGCAAATCGGAGGCGCGCATATTGAAGGCGTCGAGCAGCATTTTGTGCAGGAACTTGACGATCGGCGCATCTTCAACTTCGGTTGTTCCTGTATCCGCTTCTTCAGGCGCATCTTCAATAGCAACATCGTCAAAAGCGAAGTCTCCTCCTCCGCTGATTAGCGTATCCATGGATTCGCTGGCGGATTTGGTGGTGGCTTCTACGAGTCGGCTGAGTTTGTCATATTCCGCAATAATCCAATCCACACCCATTTGGGTGGTGAATTTGATTTTCTCTGCAGCTTCTTGGTCAGTCGGATCGGCCGTTGCGACGATCAGCCGGTTGTTGCGCTTGCTCAGGACCACCACGCGATATGCTTGGCATATCTTGTTATCCAGGAGCTCCTTCGGCAGGCGCAAAGGATCAATGGCGTCCAAGTCGAGCAGGGGTGCACCGAAAACTGCAGATACTGTGTGCGCCAGATCCGCTGCAGAAACAGCTCCAGAGCCCGTCAGCTCGGCAATGAAACTGGTCCGGCTTATTTGTGATTTTTTGTAAATGTCTTCTGCTGACTTTTGGGTCAGCTTGCCCGCAGACATCAGGGCGCGGCCGAGCCCGGGCAGGGCTACTGCAGAGGCTTCTTTGAGGGCAGTATCAACAGCGGCCATGTAACCGAGAATGTGTTAGGTGTGGAAAAGAAACCATCCTATCATCACCGATCAACCATGGGCTGTACAGCGGCGCATATTGGCAACGGCGCCACAAACGGGTGGGATTTTGGTAGGTGACCATACTGCGATATATGGTCGGGGTGAGAGGATTCGAACCTCCGGCCTCTACGTCCCGAACGTAGCGCTCTACCAGGCTAAGCTACACCCCGCAGCTTGTAAAAGCACTCGCGAATGATCTAGTGCCTCTTTCAATTTCGCCGCCCCAGCAATTGGGCTGCCAATTCTAGCAAACCCTCCGAGTAGGCATTTGCGGGTAATCGTCGGGCGGCAGCCATGGCGCGGTGCGCTTCAGCGAAGGCTGCGGCGCGGGTAACGTCCAGGGCGCCTGTCGAGCGGACGATGCCCACGACTTCTTCTAATCGTTCGGTCGAACCTTTTTCGATGGCTTGGCGGACGATTTCCGCCTGGCTGGGGGTGCCTCGTTCCATGGCGGCGATCAGGGGGAGGGTGGATTTGCCTTCTCTCAAGTCGTCACCCAGATTTTTGCCCATCTCTGCGGTGTCGCCGTCGTAGTCCAGCACATCGTCAATGATCTGGAATGCGGTACCCAGTGCCTGTCCATAAGTTGCACATGCCTCTTCCACATCAGGGGAGCTGTTGGCCAGTATGGCGCCGAGGCGGGCGCTGGCTTCAAAAAGTTTGGCTGTTTTGGAGCGGATAACACGCAGATAGCCCGCTTCATCCAGTGAGGCGTCGTGCATGTTCATCAGCTGGAGCACTTCGCCTTCTGCAATCACGTTCGTGGCCTCGGAGAGGATTTCCATGATGCGCATGCTTCCAGCCTCGACCATCATCTGGAATGACCGAGTGTGCAGAAAGTCGCCCACGAGAACGCTGGCAGGGTTGCCAAAGGTTTCGTTGGCTGTGGGGCGGCCACGGCGCAGGGTGGATGCATCCACCACATCGTCATGCAGCAGTGTTGCGGTGTGAATCAGCTCGACCACTGCCGCCAGGCTGTGCCGATGTGTGCCACGGTAGCCCAAGGCTCCGCACACCATCAGCAGCAGAGCGGGGCGCAGCCGCTTGCCGCCAGCTGCAATGATGTATTGCGAGATCTGGGCCACCAAGGGGACGCTCGATGTCAGGCGCTGACCGATGACCTTGTCGACCTCGTGCATGTCTTGTGCAACGAGCGTGAGGGGGGAAGCTGCAGGGGCGGTATGGTCAGTCAAGATGGTGGTCACAGAAAGTGCCCGAATTATAGGAAGGCCCGCTACATGCCTGACGAGTGCGGTGGCGTGTTGGTCACGCCGAATTGACTGATGCGCGTGAGGCTGGCGAGGTGATGCCAGATGCGCTATACTCGCGGGCTCTGCGGAAATTCGTCTGCAGAACTCATATCAAGAGGTCAACATGTACGCGGTCATAAAAACCGGCGGCAAGCAGTATCGCGTTGCTTCCGGCGAAAAAATTAAAGTAGAACAGATTGCTGCGGACGTAGGCCAGGAAATTGTGATCGACCAGGTTCTGGCTGTCGGCAACGGCGCTGAACTGAAGGTTGGTACGCCCCTGGTGTCCGGCGCAACCGTGAAAGCCACTGTCGTGGCCCACGGCAAGCACGACAAAGTGCACATCTTCAAGATGCGCCGTCGCAAGCACTATCAAAAACGCCAAGGCCATCGCCAGCAGTTCACTGAGCTGCAAATCGGTGCGATTGCTGCTTAATCGAAGGAGCTAGTCATGGCACAGAAAAAAGGCGGCGGCTCTACGCGAAACGGGCGTGACTCCAAGCCAAAAATGCTGGGTGTCAAGGCCTTCGGTGGTGAACTGATCAGCGCTGGTTCGATCATCGTGCGCCAGCGTGGCACACGTTTCCACCCCGGCACCAATGTCGGCGTTGGCAAGGATCACACCTTGTTTGCCCTGGTGGACGGCCACGTGTCGTTCGGTACCAAGGGTGCATTGTCCAAGTCCACGGTCAATGTGACTCCCGCCTGAGGATCGCTCCTCCGGCAACCATCGAAGCCCCGCTTTGCCGGGGCTTTGTTGTTTGGTCTGCACGCGTCGCTGGTGCGCCTTTGGCCTGTGGTGCCTGGAATGGCCCCTGCTGTTCCGCCACAATTGGCCAGCAGCCGACAGTACGGCCTCTTTTGTAAACTGGATACCCCATGAAGTTCGTCGACGAAGCCTTTATTGATATTGCCGCAGGTGATGGTGGCAATGGCTGCGTGTCGTTCCGGCACGAAAAGTACAAGGAGTTCGGCGGTCCCAATGGTGGTGACGGTGGGCGCGGGGGGCATGTGTTTGCTGTGGCCGATCCCAACCTGAATACCCTGGTGGACTATCGCTACTCGCGCCGTCACGAGGCCAAACGCGGTGAGCATGGCATGGGCTCCGATATGTTCGGCGCGGCGGGTACGGACATCACACTCAAGATGCCGGTCGGGACCATCATCACCGACGCCGAGACGGGTGAAGTTCTGTATGAGCTGCTGACCCCGGGCGAGGTCATCACCATCGCCAAAGGCGGTGATGGCGGCTTCGGCAACATGCGTTTCAAGAGCGCGATCAACCGGGCCCCTCGTCAAAAAACGCCGGGCTGGCCGGGCGAGAAAAAGAATTTGAAGCTGGAGCTGAAGGTTCTGGCCGATGTGGGGCTGCTGGGCATGCCCAACGCCGGCAAGTCCACCTTCATCACGGCCGTGTCCAATGCGCGACCGAAGATTGCGGATTACCCGTTCACCACGCTGCACCCCAACCTGGGCGTCGTGCGGGTGGGGCCTGAGCAGAGCTTTGTTGTAGCCGACATCCCCGGTCTGATCGAGGGAGCTTCTGAGGGCGCTGGCTTGGGCCACCAGTTCCTGCGCCATCTGCAGCGCACGCGTTTGCTGTTGCACATCGTGGACTTGGCACCGTTTGACGATGCTGTGGACCCGGTGGCTCAGGCCAAGGCCATCGTGAACGAGCTCAAGAAATACGACCAGCAGCTTTACAACAAGCCGCGTTGGCTGGTGCTGAACAAGCTGGACATGGTTCCCGCTGATGAGCGTGAGGCGCGCGTGAAGGATTTTGTGAAGCGCTTCAAATGGAAGGGGCCGGTGTTTGAGATCTCGGCTCTCACGCGTGAGGGCTGCGAGCCACTGATTCACGCCATCTTCCGCCATGTGCAGTCCGAGCAGCGCACGGAGAACGAGCCGGTGGAGGTGGATCCCCGTTTCGCCGGCGATGCGCCAGCCTGACGCGTCGGCGCTCAGAGGATAGGAATTGCTACATTTTTAATAGCTACTCAGGCATGAAGCAGTAGCGCTATCGGCATCAAAGACATCAAAATGGTTTCCAGCGTATTGAGAGATGCCCGCCGCATCGTGGTGAAGGTGGGCTCCAGCCTTGTGACCAACGAAGGGCGTGGACTGGATGAAACCGCCATCGGTGAGTGGAGTCGCCAACTGGCCGCGCTGGTGCGCGGTGTTGGGGGTGCCCCACGCGAGGTGGTGATGGTGTCCAGCGGTGCCATTGCCGAAGGCATGAAGCGCCTGGGCTGGACCACAAGACCCCAGGAGATCCACGAGTTGCAGGCTGCTGCAGCGGTGGGGCAGATGGGATTGGCGCAAATGTACGAAACCAAGCTGCGCGAGCAGGGGATGGGCAGCGCGCAGGTATTGCTTACCCATGCCGATCTGGCGGACCGCGAGCGCTATCTCAATGCGCGCTCCACCTTGCTCACGCTGCTGCGTTTGGGTGTGGTGCCGGTGATCAACGAAAACGACACGGTGGTCAATGACGAGATCAAGTTTGGCGACAACGACACGCTGGGTGCGCTGGTGGCCAACCTTGTGGAAGCGGACGCCCTGATCATCCTCACAGACCAGAAGGGGCTCTACACCGCCGACCCACGCCGTGATCCGTCTGCGCAGTTTGTGCATGAGGCCAAAGCGGGTGATGTTGCTCTGGAAGCGATGGCGGGCGGTGCAGGCTCCAGCATTGGCAAAGGCGGCATGATCACCAAGATTCTGGCGGCCAAGCGCGCTGCAGGCTCTGGCGCATCGACCGTGATTGCCTGGGGACGCGAATCCGACGTATTGGTCCGTTTGGTGAGTGGTGAGGCGTTGGGTACTTTGCTGGTTGCCCAGACACAGAAAAAGCAGGCCCGCAAGCAGTGGATGGCGGACCATTTGCAACTGCGTGGGTCTGTGGTGGTGGACGCTGGGGCTGCTGCCAAGGTGCGCGACGAAGGCAAAAGCCTGCTGCCCATCGGCATGACGGCAGTGGAGGGGGACTTTTCGCGCGGCGACGTGATTGCCGTGCGCGACGGGTCTGGGGCAGAGATTGCACGCGGCTTGGCCAACTATGCAGCGGCGGAAGCCCGCCTTCTGTGCCGCAAGCCGTCGACGGAGTTTGAGAAACTGCTGGGCTACGTGGCAGAGCCGGAAATGGTGCACCGCGACAATCTCGTGTTGGCGCAGGGCGCATAGGGACTGGCTGCGCGCATCAATCCTTGTCGATTCAGGACTGAGCGGATTCGCCCATCAAAAAAAAACGCCTGCATCTGCAGGCGTTTTTTCATGGTGCGATGCCAGGGTCAGCGCGGTGTGTCTGATACCGATGGCATGCCGTCGAGTTCTCCCGGCATGCTGTTTTGAGGATCGGGATCAAAACTGGCGCCTGGAGGGAGCTCCATGCCAGGGTTGACCAGCATGGAGCCCGTGCGGAACATGTTGGCGACGCCCGCATGTTCGCCCTCGCGGGTGCGTAAACCGCTGCGCAAATAGCGGTTGCGCTGCTCGTGTCGCGGCAGATAGCGGGCCAGTTCGGTGAGCGCCATCTCATAAACACCGCGTTTGAACTCGACCACCACATCCAGCGGAACCCAGTAGTCGTTCCACCGCCAAGCGTCAAACTCCGGGTGATTGGTCGCACGCAGGTTCAGATCCCAGTCGTGCCCCATCAATTGCAACAGGTACCAAATCTGCTTCTGGCCCTTGTAGTGGCCGCGCGCATCGCGGCGGATGTACCGGTCAGGCACCTCATAGCGCAACCAGTCCCGGGTGCGGGCCACCACGCGAACGTGGTTGGGCAATAATCCCACCTCCTCATGCAGCTCACGGAACATGGCTTGCTCGGGGGTCTCGCCCCGGTCAATGCCACCCTGCGGGAACTGCCAGCTGTGGGTGCGTATGCGCTTGCCCCAAAACACCTGGTTTTTCTGGTTGAGCAGGATGATGCCGACGTTCGGCCGAAAGCCGTCCCGGTCAAGCATAATCAAACCCCAAATTTTTAAACTGTGTCCATTATGCACGGCGCCTAGCGCGCAGCAAGTGGACGGCCCCGTTCTGCCTGCAATCGATTCCCGATGAAAGCCTCCCAATTCTTCATTTCCACCCTCAAGGAAGCTCCGGCGGACGCCGAAGTGGTCAGCCACAAACTCATGACGCGGGCCGGGCTGATCAAGAAGCTGGGCGCTGGCATCTATAACTACATGCCTCTGGGCCTGCGCGTGATCCGCAAGGTGGAAGCCATCGTGCGTGAAGAGATGAACCGCGCGGGTGCTGTCGAGCTGTCCATGCCCGTGGTGCAGCCCGCTGAGCTCTGGCAGGAAACCGGGCGCTTTGAGAAAATGGGCCCCGAGCTGCTGCGCATCCAGGATCGCCATGGTCGCGACTTCGTGGTGCAGCCGACCAGCGAAGAAGTGATCACTGACATCGCCCGTCAAGAGCTCAAGAGTTACAAGCAGCTGCCGAAGAACTTCTACCAGATCCAGACCAAGTTCCGCGACGAGCGCCGCCCCCGCTTTGGCCTCATGCGCGGACGTGAGTTCATCATGAAGGATGCTTATAGCTTTGACCGCGACCAAGTGGCCGCCAAGGCCAGCTACCAGGTGATGGCCGCAGCCTACCGGCGGATTTTCGATCGCTTCGGCTTGACCTATCGTGCCGTGGCCGCTGACAGCGGCGCCATCGGGGGGGATCTGTCGGAAGAATTCCAGGTGATTGCTGCAACAGGTGAAGACGCTATCGTCTACTGTCCGCAGAGCGACTACGCCGCCAACATGGAAAAGGCCGAAGCGCTGGCCCCCGCCGGACCACGCGGCGCAGCCACGCAGGCCCTGACCAAAACAGCCACCCCAGGCAAGAGCACCTGTGCCGATGTGGCAGAACTGCTGGGTGTTCCGCTGAACACCACGGTCAAGTCACTGGTGCTGGCCACGGACGAAACCAACGAAGCGGGTGAGATCGTCAAGACCCAGGTGTGGCTGCTGCTGCTGCGCGGCGACCACGATATGAACGAGATCAAGGTTGGCAAGGTGCCCGGACTGGCGGGCTTCCGCTTCGCGACGCTGGGCGAAATTGAGGACCACTTTGGCTGCAAGCCGGGTTACCTGGGTCCCATCGGCCTGAAGAAGCCTTTGAAGATCGTGGCAGACCGCGAAGTCGCTGTGATGGCCGACTGGATCTGCGGCGCCAACGAAGTGGACTTTCACATCACCGGCGTCAACTGGAGCCGCGACCTGCCGGAGCCCGACATGGTGGCCGACCTGCGCAACGTGGTGGCGGGCGACCGCTCCCCCGACGGCAAGGGCGAGCTGGCGATCGAGCGCGGTATCGAAGTGGGCCATGTGTTCTACCTGGGCACCAAGTACAGCAAGGGCATGAACGCGACCTTCCTGGGCGACGACGGCAAGCCTGCGTTCTTCGAAATGGGTTGCTACGGCATTGGCGTGACGCGCCTGCCCGCTGCCGCCATTGAACAAAACCACGACGAGCGCGGCATCATCTGGCCGGACGCGATTGCGCCGTTCACCGTGGTGGTCTGCCCCGTGGGCATGGACCGCAGCGAGGCCGTCAAGGCCACGGCCGAGCAACTGTATGCCGACCTGCTGGCCGCGGGCGTGGACGTGATCCTGGACGACCGTGGCGAGCGCCCCGGAGCGATGTTTGCCGACTGGGAACTGATCGGCGTGCCACACCGCGTGACGATTGGCGACAAGAGCTTGAAAGAGGGCGTTGTCGAGTACCAGCACCGCCGTGACACCGCCGCCACCAAGGTGGCCGTGGCCGACATCCTGGCCCATGTGAAGGGCCGCATGGCCGTATGAGCATGAGCGGCGCCTCCTCCATCGCTCCATCGGCCGCGGCCTCGGGCAGCCCTGCGGGGCTGTCGCGGCGCGGCTGCCTGGTGTCGCTGGCTTCGCTGGCAGCGCCCGCCGCCTGGCTGGGCGCTCCGCAGGTGGCGCACGCTGGCGGGCAGCTGGAGGAGCCTCTGATGGACTCGGTGCGCACCGCACTCAGCTCTGCCATTGCCAACCAAGCGCCGCCCGAGCCGGAGTTTTTTACCACCGAAGCGCGCCTGCACTACCTGCGGTGGCTGGGCACGCAGAGTGATCGCCTGCGCCCGCGCAAACCGGACCTGGAAGTACGCCGCGACTTCCTGCAGACGGTCTGGTACGAATCCAAGCGCGCCGGGCTCGATGTGTCCTTGGTCCTGGGGCTGATCCAGGTGGAAAGTGGGTTCCGCAAATTTGCTGTGTCCAGCGTTGGAGCGCGGGGCTATATGCAGGTCATGCCTTTCTGGACGCGCGTGATTGGCGATGGCGACCCGGGTAAGCTGTTTCACATGCAGACCAACCTGCGTTTTGGCTGCGTCATCCTGCGTCACTACATCGATCGTGAGCAGGGCGATTTGTTCATGGCGCTTGGCCGCTACAACGGCAGCCGCGGCCGGTCGCCTTACCCGGATGCGGTCTTTGGAGCGCAGCGCAAGTGGCTGTTTGCCGATCGGCCACAGTCGCCGGCCGCGTAGAGCGATCAGCGCGGCGGTGACACGGGCCGCGCCTTGGTCACTCCACGGCGGTTCCCGTCGGTGCTGACGGGCTCGGGGCCGATGCACCAGGGGCTCCGCCCAGCCTGGAGACCATGACCTGATCGATGCGGTAGCTGTCCACGTCCAGCACCTCAAACTTGTAGCCGCCCCAGCTCACGCTGTCAGTACGGCGTGGCACGCGGCGCAGCATCACCATCAGGAAGCCCGCCAGGGTTTCGTACTCGCCGGTGTGCGGCAGCTCGTCCAGCGACAGGGCGTGCAGCACATCCTCAATGGGGGTGACTCCATCGATGAGCCAGGAGTTCTCATCCCGTCGCACGATCTGCTCTTCGTCCGCCGGGCCCACCAGGTCACCCATTACGGTGCTCATGACATCGTTGAGCGTGACCACACCGACCACCAGGCTGTACTCGTTCACGATCACGGCAAAGTCCTCGTGGACTTGGCGGAACTGCTCCAGCACCTCCGACAGGGTCAGCCGGTCGGGCACGATCAGCACCTTGCGCACCAGGCTGTCGTCGGCCAGCGAAATCGGCTGGTTGTTCAGCACACGCTGGAACAGATCCTTGGCATCCACATAGCCCACCACGTGGTCGATGTCGCCTTCGCACACCGGGTAGGTCGAAAACGGCTCGGCAGCGATGCGCAGGCGGATGACCGAGTCGGGCTCGTCGCGCAGAAAAAATGCAATGCGGTCGCGCGGCGACATGGCGCTGGACACCGTGCGCGTGTCCAACTCAAACACGTTGGTGATGACCTGCTGCTCGCGCGCCGCCAGCACCCCGGCACGCGCGCCTGCCTCCATCATGGCCAGGATATCGTCTGACGTGATGCGGTCATCGCGCAGCGATGACAACCCCAACAGGCGGAACAGCGCGTCGGCCCCCCGGCTGTAGAACCACACCAGCGGCCGCAACAGCGTCATGCACCAGGCCATGGGCTGTGCCAGCCGCACCACCAGCCGCTCGGGCTCTGCCATGCCCAGGCGTTTGGGGAACAGATCGGCAAACAGGATGAACAGCGAGGTGATGATGAGGAAAGACGCCAGGAACCCCGCCCGCTCGGCCGTGGGCCCCGACATCCACAGCGCAAACAGCTCACTGAAATGCGGGCTCAGCGCACCTTCGCCCACGATACCGCCCAGGATGGCCACGGCGTTCTGCCCTACCTGCACCACCGTGAAGTAGTCGCCCGGCTGCTCCTGCATGCGCAGCACCCGGTCCGCACGTGCGTCGCCTTCATCGGCCATTTGGCGCAGGCGCAGGCGGCGGGCGGCCGCGAGCGAAATCTCGGCCATGGAGAAAAAGGCGCTGGCTGCAATCAGCAGCCCGATCACGAAGAGGCTTTGGGACAGGGTCATGGGAAGAAGGCGGAACCGGCGTACAGCGGTACACCGGGCCACCAAGTGTATCTGGGCACCCTGCACACGGGCCCGCTGGCGCGCCTTGTGACGCATGCCACCTGACGCCCCGTGCCACTGCATGGTGTGGCAGGGGGAAGGGTGGCGCGTGCGGGCGACCGCGTCGCGCTATTTACTGCACAAAGCCAATCCGGCTGCGCCCCGTGGCGGCCTTCGGCAGGTCGGTGATCTCCACCGTGGACCGGCGGTCCAGCCGCGCATTGCCGAAACCTGTCATCAGCGCCCGCCGCATTTCGCGCGGGGGCATCTGTGCCAGGTGGTCCAGGACGTCGTCCGTCGGCTCCGGGTCCAGCAGGCGGCCCCAGTCGTGCCCCGCGCGGATGCCCTGGTACAGGTTGCGCGCAATGGTGCGGGCCTGCTCCAGCGTGGGCGCCTCCACCTCGAACACGTTCATGCGGTTCAGGATGGGATCGGGAATGCCGCGTGTGTCGTTCGCAGTGGTAATCCAGATGACCTGGCTCGCGTCGATGGCCACCTCGGCAAACTCATCGGTAAAGCTCTGGGCGGTGTCGTACTCCAGCAAGCTGTACAGCGCACCCAGCGGGTCGTACTGCGCATCGCTGCTGGCCTTGTCGATCTCGTCCACCACGATGACCGGGTTGGCATATTCGCCCTCCACCAGCGCCTCGAACACCTTGCCAGGGCGCGCGCCCTTCCACTGCGCCGACGAGCCCGACAGCAGCCAGCCTGCGGTCATGGAACTCATGGGCAGCAGGTTCATGCCCGTGCCCAGCATCTCGGCCAGGTGGCGCGCGAAGTGGGTCTTGCCGATGCCGGGTGGTCCCAGCAGCAGCATGGGTGTGACCTCCAGGCCATCGCTGCTGTCCTGCGCCAGCGCCACGTGGCGCTTCACGTCGTCCAGCACCTCGGTGAAGTTGGGCAACTGCTCGTACAGGGTGGCCATGTCGGGGATGCCCGAGGGCTTGACCTGAAAACGCTCCGGGCCGCGCTCCAGCATGCGCTCGTACACGGTGCGCAGGGTTTCGTATTCCCTCTGGTTGCCGGACTCCTGCAGGCGAGCGAGCTTGCGCTCGACATCGCCCGGGTGGAACACATTGCGCATCTGGGCCACCGGCAGGCGCAGGGCAGGTGGCTGGGGAACAAGGCTATGGCTGGTCATTGCATGCTCCTGTGAGGGTTACGTCACGCAATCATTCAAGCACACAACATGCCCGCTGCTCCATCGGAAAAGCCCCTGATTGGTGCCTCTGTTGCGGGCAAACAAAAAGGCCGCCCGAAGGCGGCCTGATGGCGGGTGAGGCAAGGGTCGCTTCGATCAGCCCTCGGTGCCCAGCACTTGCTTGAGTTCGCCCGACTCATACATCTCCATCATGATGTCCGAGCCGCCGATGAACTCGCCCTTCACATACAGCTGCGGGATCGTGGGCCAGTTGCTGTATTCCTTGATGCCCTGGCGAATTTCGTCGTCCTCAAGCACGTTGACGGTGACCACGCTCTTCGGGTCCACGCCACAGGCCTTGAGGATCTGGATGGCGCGGCCGGAGAAGCCACACATGGGGAAGCTGGCGCTGCCCTTCATGAACAGCAGGATGTCGCTGGATTTGACGAGGCCGTCGATGCGTTGTTGGGTGTCGCTCATGGGAAAACTCCTTGAAAGAGGCTGCGGGCGAATGGATGCTGAGGGCCCGCGATGGAGGGATTATTTCACTGTCGGCCATTGCCCGCCTGTGCAGCGTGCGATGTCGGCAAGGTCATTGCGGCTTTGTACCCGCACAAAGCTCTGGGCGGCAAGCAGCGCCTGCACGGCGTCTGCCTGGTCGTAGCCATGCTCCAGCAGCAGCCAGCCGCCCTGCCGCAGGTGGGCGGGCGCCTGGGCGACGATGGCGCGGATGTCTTCGAGGCCGTCCGCTCCGCTGGCCAGGGCTTGCAGGGGCTCGTGGGTCAGCGCGGCCAGGTGTGGGTCTGCGCTGGCGATGTAGGGCGGGTTGGAGACGATGGCGTCGAATGGCCCCTCCACTCCCACCAGCCAGTT
This sequence comes from Acidovorax delafieldii, assembly GCF_007993815.1. GTDB lineage: Bacteria > Pseudomonadota > Gammaproteobacteria > Burkholderiales > Burkholderiaceae_C > Acidovorax > Acidovorax delafieldii. Next base: position 69,251 of record NZ_VJWE01000011.1, on the reverse strand, counting down.
GGCCTGCCGAAACTGCACGGGCAGGCCCAGCCGCTCGGCGTTGGCCTGCGCCACAGCCAGGGCATCGGCACTTGCATCTACCGCCAGCATCTGGGCGTCGGCGCGCTGGCTTTGCAGTGCCAGCGCAATCGCGCCGCTGCCGGTGCCCAGGTCCACCACGCGGGGCGATGCCAGCGGGGCGATCACCTCCAGCGCCCAGTCCACCAGGGTTTCGGTGTCGGGGCGCGGGTCCAGCACGCGCGCGTCCACCTGCAGCGGCAGGCCGTAGAACTCCTTGCGGCCGGTGAGGTAGGCCACCGGCTCGCCCGCCAAGCGGCGCTGGCACAGGGCGATGAACTGGGCGTGCATGGCTTCGTCCATGGCGTCGGTGTCGTGCGCCAGCAGCCAGGCGCGGCCGGCATCAGGCCGACCGACGGCGTGCAGCAGCAGCAGTTGCGCGTCGATACGCGCCAGGCCCAGGGTGTGTGCCTGCGCCAAAGCCTGGGCGAGGGTGGGAGAGGTGGTGTGGTTCACTATTGTTTTGATAGCTGTTCAGGCATATGAATCTAGCGCTACCAGGCAATTTGTCTCAAATTCTGGCCTGGCTCACCCGGTGGCGCCCATCTCCAGCTCTTCCAGCTGCTCGGCCTCGCGGGCATGCTGCAGGGCCTGCAGCACATCGCCCAGGTCGCCTTCCATCACGTACAGCAGCTTGTACAGCGTGAGGTTGATGCGGTGGTCCGTGAGCCGCCCCTGCGGGAAGTTGTAGGTGCGGATGCGGTCGCTGCGGTCGCCGCTGCCGATCAGGCCCTTGCGCAGCGCGGCCTCCTTGGCGGCGCGCTCGCTGCGCTCTTTCTCCTGGATGCGCGCCTGCAGTACCTGCAGCGCCTTGGCCTTGTTGCTGTGCTGGCTGCGGCCGTCCTGGCATTCGGCCACGATGCCGGTGGGCAAGTGCACCACGCGCACGGCCGAGTCGGTCTTGTTGATGTGCTGGCCACCGGCGCCGCTGGCGCGAAAGGTGTCAATGCGCAGGTCTGCCGGGTTGAGCTTGATGGCCTCGTGCTCGTCGGGCTCGGGCATCACGGCCACGGTGCAGGCGCTGGTATGGATGCGGCCCTGGGTTTCGGTGGCGGGCACGCGCTGCACGCGGTGGCCGCCGGATTCGAATTTGAGAGCCCCGTAAACATGGTCACCCTCTATGCGCAGCACGATTTCCTTGTAGCCGCCGAGCTCGGCCGCGTTCTCGCTCACCACCTCCACCTTCCAGCCTACGTTGGCGGCGTAGCGGGTGTACATGCGCGTGAGGTCGCCCGCGAACAGGGCGGATTCGTCACCACCCGTGCCCGCGCGGATTTCCACAAACGCGTTGCGCGCGTCGTCGGGGTCCTTCGGTAAAAGCAGGCGCTGCAGTTCGTCTTCCAGTTGCAGCAGCTCGGCCTCGGCACTGGTGATTTCTTCCTGTGCCATCTCGGCCATGTCGGGGTCGGCCAGCATCTCGCGCGCACCCGCCAGGTCGGCCTCGCGCTGCTGGTAGCGGGCGTAGCGGCCGGCGACCTGCGTGACCTCGGCATGCTCGACGGAGATGCGCCGGTACTGCGCCATGTCGCTCATGATGTCTTCACGCGAGAGCAGGAAGTCGAGTTCGCCCAGGCGCTGTGCGTAGCGCTCCAGCTGGCTTCGGAGAAAGGGTTTCATGGAATTCTGGAAAAATGATTTGCTACAAATTTGGTAGCTATTGGAGCATGTAAATCATGCGCCTGGGGCCGATTTGGCTCAAATCGGAACGGCTGTGGAGCGGGCGAGCGCCGCTACAGGCCGTTGTTGTTGGGCGTCTTGCTTTGCGAGCGCAGGAACAGGCGCGAGACGGTCTGGGCCGTCTGGGCGCGCATCTCGGCGTCGCCCGCGCGCAGCTCGGCCAGGGTGCCGTGCAGCATTTTCTGTGTGAGGCCGCGCGACAGGGCTTCGAGCACGGCGTCCACGTCCTCGCCCTTGGCCAGCAGCTTCTTGGCACGGGCGATTTCCAGCGCGCGCCACTCGTCCGTCTGGGCGTTGAGCTGCTGGATCAGCGGCACCACGCCACCCTCGGCGGCTGCGGGGCTGCGCAGCTCCATCCAGTGCATGAAGCTTTGCACGCCCGCGTCGATGATGGCCTCGGCCTGCGCCACGGCGGCCTGGCGGTTGGCCTGCGCGGTTTGCACCACAGTGGCCAGGTCGTCCACGGTGTAGAGGTACACGTCGCCCAGGGCCTTGACCTCGGGCTCGATGTCGCGCGGCACGGCAAGATCGACCATGAACATGGGGCGGTGGCGGCGCTTCTTGAGGGCGCGCTCCACGGCACCCAGGCCGATGATGGGCAGGCTGCTGGCGGTGCAGCTGATGACGGCGTCGAACTCGTGCAGGCGCTCGGGCAGGTCGGCCAGGCGCATTACCTCGCCGCCAAAGCGGGTGGCGAGCTTTTCGCCGCGTTCCAGCGTGCGGTTGGCAATGGCGATCTGCTTGGGGTTCTTGGCGGCAAAGTGCGTGGCGCACAGCTCGATCATCTCGCCCGCGCCGACGAACAGCACGCGGATCTTGGAGAGGTCTTCAAACAGCTGGCTGGCCAGGCGCACGGCGGCGGCGGCCATGCTGATGCTGTGTGCGCCGATCTCGGTGCTGGTGCGCACCTCCTTGGCCACGGCAAAGCTGCGCTGGAACAGCTGGTTGAGCGTGGTGCCCAAAGCGCCAGCTGTTTCCGCAGCGCGCACCGCGTCTTTCATCTGGCCCAGGATCTGGGCCTCGCCCAGCACCATGGAATCGAGTCCGCTGGCCACGCGGAAGGCGTGGCGTGCGACGAGACTGTCTTCCAGCGTGTAGGAGTGCGAGCGCAGCAGCGCGGGGCTCACGCCGCCGCTGTGGGCCAGCCAGCCCAGCGTGTGGTCCACTGCGGGCTGGTCGCCGGCACAGTAAATTTCGGTGCGATTGCAGGTGGAGATGATGGCGGTTTCCACCCCGGGGTGGCGGCTGGCAGTGCCGCCAGAGTTGCCCAGCGACTGGCGCAAACCGTGCAATGTGGGGGCGATCTGATCGAGCGCAAACGCAAACCGGCCGCGCAGATCGAGCGGCGCGGTGGTGTGGTTGATGCCGAGGGCCCAGACTGCCATAAGCTGCAATTATAAAATTGTTGGCCCGAACAGGCGGCCTTGCTTGTTCAAGCCTTGATTTGGGTCAATTCCATGGGTCCGCTGGACATCGTCAACCACCTCCTCAACTTTGTCGCACCCGCTGCCGCCATGGCGCTGGTGTTGGTGCTTTCGGGCCGTCTGGTGGGCTCCCGCAGTGCCTCTGCGATGTCTGTGTGGCTGCGTTGGGCGATTCTGTTTGCCGTGGGGGTGGCGGTGCTCGCGGCAGGGCTGGTGCTGTGGGGACGTGACGGCAAGATGCTCACCTATGCCGCGCTGGTGGTGGCCTGCGCCACTTGCCAGTGGGTGCTGGTGCGGGGCTGGAAGGCTTGAAGCTTTCAGCAAGCCGTCACGTGTTTTGAGGGTTTGCGAGAGGTGATCTGGAGGGCTGTCGCGCCCTGGTGTCTGATAGCCTCTTTACACCTTCCAGGACGGTTGCCATGGCCCGCTCTGACGGAACTAGCGAACACCCCCGTACACCCACAACCAATGCTGGAGACAACCCCATGAAGCTGCTGCGTACCTGCATCACCCTGGCCGCAGGCCTGGCCTTTGCTGCCGCCGTGCAAGCGCAGGCGTTTCCGTCCAAGCCCATCCGTATCGTGGTGGGCTTCCCCGCCGGCGGGCCGCTGGACCAGCATGCGCGCCTGCTGTCCGACAAGCTGCAGACCGTGCTGGGCCAGCCGGTGGTGATGGACTACAAGGCCGGAGCCGGTGGCACCGTGGGCGCGCAGGAGGTGATGAAAGCGCCCCCTGACGGCCACACCATCATGCTGGCCAACACCGGGGTGATGGTCATCAACCCCGCGCTGTACAGCCGCCTGCCCTATGCCACCCTCAAGGACTTTGTGCCTGTGGCGCGCACGGCCATGCAGCCGCTGGCCTTGCTGGTCAACACCAGCGTGCCCGCCAAGAATCTGCAGGAGTTCATGGCCTATGCCAAGTCGCGGCCCGGTCAGGTCAACTTTGGCTCGGCGGGCAATGGCGGCATCAGCCACCTGGTGCCCGAGATGTTCAAGACCGCCACGGGCCTGTTCATGGTGCACATCCCCTACCGGGGCAGCGCGCCGGCATTCACCGACCTCATGGGCGGGCAGGTGCAGTTCATGGCCGAGAGCATTCCGCAGGCTGCGTCGTACCACAAGCAAGGCAAGGTGCGCGCCCTGGCCGTGACCAGCAAGGAGCGCAACCCCGCGCTGCCCGAAGTGCCCACGGTGATCGAGAGCGGCATCAAGGGCTTTGAGGTGGTGGGCTTCTATGGCTTTCTGGCGCCCGCAGGCACGCCCAAGGATGTGGTCAACAAGCTCAGTGACGCCTTTGGCCAGGTGTTGCAGATGCCCGATGTGCGCAACCGCATGGTGAGCCAGGGGGCCGATCCGGCGTTTCTGGGTGCGGACGACTTTGCCAAGTTCCTGGCCTCGGAGATGCCCCGCTGGGCCGACGCCGTCAAGAAGTCTGGCGCGAAACTCGATTGACCCCCTGAGGCGCTGTGCGCCTTCGCCCTGTAGGGGGACTCCACCGGTGGCCCGGCAAACCCGGTCCCCGGTGGCGCTGGCTTGGGGCGGGGTTGGTTGGAAGATGCGCCCTACGGCGTGGCGGGCGAGAAGAAATCCACGCGGTCGGTGATGATGCCGTCCGTGCCCAGCGCGATGAGGCGCTGCGCCGCCCAGTCGTCGTTCACCGTGTAGCTCAGCGTGCGCATGCCCAAGCCGTGGACTTGCGCCACCAGGGCCGGGTCCCACAGCGCGTGGTTGCACACGATGGCCACACAGCCGAGCGCCTGCGCCTTGTCAAAGCATCCGTCCCACAGCGCGTCGATGAGCAGCGCGCGGGGCAGGTGGGGCGCGGTGGCCATGGCGCCCGCCAGCGCCTCGGGCTTGAACGACGAGAACAAGGGCGGCACGGCCTGCCCTTGCCATAGCCGTGCGGCGTATTCGCCCACCACGCGGCCGGTAACTTCTTCCTGGCCTGGTGTGGGCTTGATCTCGATGTTCAAAAAAAACCCGTTGGCAATGCAGTAGCGCGCCAGGTTCTCCAGTGTGGGAAGGGGCTCGCCCGCGTAGCTGCGGGAATGCCAGCCACCTGCATCCAGCTGGGCGAGCTGGGTCCAGGGCAGGTCGCCGCCGGTGCCGTGGCCGTTGGTCGTGCGCTCCAGCGTGGCGTCGTGCATCAGAAAAGGCACGCCGTCGCTGCTGAGCTTGGCGTCGCACTCGAACATGCGGTAGCCGTATTGGGCACCCAGCCGGAAGGCGGCCAAGGTGTTCTCAGGGGCCAGCTTGCCCGCACCGCGGTGGGCGATCCAGCGGGGGTAGGGCCAGGGGGCCAGGGTAGACGAGGGTGCGCTCATGCGGGTTCACCAAATTTCAGCAGATTGCCATGGGGGTCGATGACATACATCTCCTTCATGCCCCAGGGCTGGACAGTGGGAGGTGCCAGTTGCAGGCCGCGTGCCGTGAAATCCGCATGCAGCAACCCAGTGTCTGCACGCACGTAGCACGAAGTGTTTTCTGCAATGTGGCGCTCGGTGCAGGGCCAGAAGTGCAGCTCGCAGCCATCGCGCTGCAGGATCAGGTAGTTATCCATCTCCAGCAGTGCGGTGAACCCCAGTCGCTCGACGTAGAACTGCCGGGTCTCCGCCAAGTGTAGCGAGGCCAGCACCGGCACGGTGGCCAGAACCCCGCGCCCGGCGCGGGCGGCTTCAGGCGGCTGCACGGGCTCAGTCGGGGATGCGTTTACCGGTGGTGGCATCGAAAGCGTGCAGGCGGTCGGGACGGGGCACGACGTGGATCACCGCATCCGGCTGCGGCGCGTGGGTGCCTTCTTCTACCCGCACGATGATCTGTTCGCCGTTGATGCGGCCGTAGATCAGGCGCTCGGCACCCAGCAACTCCACAGTTTCGACGGTAACGGCCCAACCCTCGCTGCGCACATCCAGATGCTCCGGGCGGATGCCCAAAATGGTGCCCGGTTTGGCGCCTGGTGCGTTTTTGAGCAGGTTCATCGGCGGCGAGCCGATGAAACTGGCCACGAAGGTGGAGGCGGGCGTGTGGTAGACCTCTTCGGGCGTGCCGAACTGCTCCATGTTGCCCGCGTTCATCACGATCATGCGCTGGGCCAGCGTCATGGCCTCGACCTGGTCGTGTGTCACGAACAGGCTGGTGATGCCCAGTTCGCGGTGCAGCTTCTGGATTTCGAGGCGGGTCTGGGCGCGCAGCTTGGCGTCCAGGTTGGACAGCGGCTCGTCAAACAGGAACACCTGGGGCTGGCGCACGATGGCGCGGCCCATGGCCACGCGCTGGCGCTGGCCGCCTGACAGCTCGCGCGGCTTGCGCTCCAGCAGGTGGCCCAGTTCGAGGATCTTGGCGGCCTTGTCGACGCGCGCCTTGATCTCTTCCTTGGGTACCTTGGCGATCTTCAGGCCATAGGCCATGTTCTCGAAGTTCGTCATGTGGGGGTACAGCGCGTAGTTTTGGAACACCATCGCGATGTCGCGCTGGGCGGGTTCCAGGTCGTTGACCACACGGTCGCCAATGCGCAGTTCGCCGCCGGAGATTTCTTCCAGGCCCGCGACCATGCGCAGCAGGGTGGACTTGCCGCAGCCCGAGGGGCCAACGATGACGACGAACTCGCCGTCCTTGACCTCGGCGTTCACGCCGTGGATGACCTGGTTGGCCTTGGGGCCCACGCCGTAGCGCTTGACGATGTTGCGAAGAGAGAGGGATGCCATATGTGCAATGAATTTGATAGCTACAGGGGCTTATTGAACAAGCGCTTGCAGGAGTTTTGTCTTATTTTTCGGTGTCCACCAGGCCCTTGACGAACCAGCGTTGCATGACGACCACCACAAAGGCAGGCGGCAGCATGGCCAAGAGGGCCGTGGCCATCACGATGTTCCATTCGTTGCCTGCGTCGCCACCGGCCAGCATGCGCTTGATGCCGATGACCACCGGGTACATGTCTTCGGACGTGGTCACCAAGAGCGGCCACAGGTACTGGTTCCAGCCGTAGATGAACTGAATCACGAACAGTGCGGCAACCGAAGTGCGCGACAGCGGCACCAGGATGTCCTTGAAAAAGCGCATCGGACCGGCGCCGTCCACACGTGCGGCCTCCACCAGCTCATCGGGCACCGTCAGGAAGAACTGGCGGAACAGGAAGGTGGCGGTGGCCGAGGCGATCAGCGGCACCGTGAGGCCCGCGTAGGTGTTGAGCATGCCCAGGTTGGATACGACCTGGTAGGTAGGCCCGATGCGCACCTCCACGGGCAGCATCAGCGTGATGAAGATCAGCCAGAAGCAGATGCCCTTGAAGGGGAAGCGGAAGTACACGATGGCAAACGCCGACAGCAGCGAGATGGCGATCTTGCCCACCGTGATGACCATGGCGGTGACAAAACTCACCCACATCATGCGGGCGACAGGCGCAGTGGAGCCCGCACCCGCGCCGCCGCCAAACAGCGCGTCGTGGTAGGTCTGCCAGAAGTTGCTGCCGGGCACCATGGGCATGGGCACCTGAACGATGTCCTGTGCGGTATGGGTGGAGGCCACGAAGGCCAGGTACAGCGGGAAGCCGACGATGATCACGCCCAGCACCATGATGAGGTGCGAGAACGCGGTGAGATAGGGGCTGCGTTCGACCATTTTTAGTATTGAACCTTTTTCTCAACGTAGCGGAACTGAATGACGGTGAGTACCACCACGATGGCCATCAGCACCACCGATTGCGCGGCCGAGCCGCCCATGTCCATGGCCTTGAAACCATCGTGGTACACCTTATAGACCAGGATGGAGGTATCGCGCCCGGGGCCGCCCTGGGTGGTCGAGTCCACGATGGCAAAGGTGTCGAAGAACGCGTACACGACGTTGATCACCAGCAGGAAGAACGTGGTGGGCGACAGCAGCGGGAACTGAATGCTCCAGAACCGGCGCCAGGGGCCCGCACCGTCGATGGCGGCGGCTTCGATCAGCGACTTGGGGATGGACTGCAAACCTGCGAGGAAAAACAGGAAGTTGTAGGAGATCTGCTTCCACACCGCTGCAATCACGATCAGCGTCATCGCGTGGTCGGAGTTGAGCATGTGGTTCCAGTCAAAGCCCGACTGGCGCAGCATGTAGGCCACCACACCCAGCGAGGGCGAGAACATGAACATCCAAAGCACACCTGCCACCGCGGGGGCGACGGCGTAGGGCAGCAGCAGGGCGGTCTTGTAGACGATGGCGCCCTTGATGATGCGGTCGGCGAAGATCGCGAGGATCAGTGACAGGCCGATGCCCACCACCGCCACCAGGATCGAGAAGAAGGCCGTGGTCTTGAACGAGGCGAGATAGCCCGGGTCTTCAAACAGGGCCTTGAAGTTGTCCAGCCCCACCCATTCGGTGGACATGCCAAAGCTGTCCTGCATCTGGAACGACTGCACCAGGGCCTGGCCTGCGGGCCAGAAGAAGAACACGCTGATGATGACCAGCTGGGGAGCCAGAAGCACCCAGGGTAGCCACGCAGAGCGGAAAAGTACGCGTTTTTCCATGACGAAACTCTCAAAAAGAAAACCCCGCCGCCCCGTGAACCAGGTTGGTTGACGGGGCGGCGGGCTTTCGATGCCGCCCAGCCGGGTGGCCAGGTGACATCGACAGATGGTGGACCGTGCTTACTTGTTGGCGCGTGCGAAGCGGGCCAGCTGCTCGTTGCCACGTGTCACGGCGGTGTCCAGGGCTTCCTTGGGCGACTTCTTGCCCGACCAGATCTGTTCGGTTTCCTCGTCGATGATCGAGCGGATCTGCACGAAGTTGCCCAGGCGGATGCCACGCGACTTGTCAGTGGCCTTGCGGATCATCTGCGTCACGGCCACGTCGGTGCCGGGGTTCTTGTCATAGAAGCCAGACGCCTCGGTGAGCTTGTAGGCGCCCATGGTCACAGGCAGGTAGCCCGTGCGCTGGTGGCTGGCAGCCTGCACCTTGGTGTCGTTCAGGAAGTTCAGGAAGCTGGCCACGCCCTTGTATTCCTCGGGCTTCTTGCCGGCCATCACCCACAGGCTGGCGCCGCCGATGGCGGTGTTCTGTGGGGCACCCTTCACATCGGGGTAGTAAGGCAGGGTGGAGATGCCGTAGGCGAACTTGGCTTCCTTGGCCACGCGGGCGTACAGACCCGACGAGCCGGTGATCATGGCGCATTCACCAGAGGGGAAGGACGCATCGGCGGTGTTGTTGCGGCCCTTGTAGACAAAGCTGCCTTCCTTGGAGGCCTTGGCCAGGTTCTCGAAGTGGCGAACGTGCAGCGGGGTGTTGATCTGCAGTTGCGCGTCGTTGCCGTCAAAGCCGTTGTTCTTGGAGGCGAACAGGGTGTTGTGCCACAGAGAGAAGCTTTCCAGCTGCGTCCAGCTCACCCAGCTGGTGGTGAACGGGCAGCTGTGGCCGCTGGCCTTGAGCTTGGAGGCGGCGGCAAACACTTCGGGCCAGGTCTTGGGCGGCTTGTCGGCGTCCAGACCAGCCTTCTTGAAGGCGTCCTTGTTGTAATAGAAGATCGTGGTCGAGCTGTTGAGCGGGTAGCTCAGCATCTGGCCGTTGGGGGCGGTGTAGTAGCCGGCCACTGCGGACACATACTCGGTGGGTTCAAACTTGAAGCCCGCGTCGTTCAGCACCTTGGCCGCAGGCACGATGGCGCCCTTGCTGGCCATCATGGTGGCGGTGCCCACTTCGAACACCTGCAGGATGTGGGGGGCATTGCCAGCGCGGAAGGCGGCAATGGCGCCGGTCATCGATTCGTCATACTGGCCCTTGTACGTGGGCACGACCTTGTACTGGGATTGGCTGGCGTTGTATTGCTTGGCCAGGTCATTGACCCAGTCGCCCAGCGCTGCACTCATCGAGTGCCACCATTGGATCTCAATGGGTGCCTGTGCTTGCGCAGGTGCGCAGACCGACATGGCAACAGCAGCGCAGACCGCCAGAAGCTTCGTTTTCATGAATATTTCCTCCGAGGATGACGAAAAGCACAAGGGCCGGATGCTATGCAGCCTCTGTGACATTGATATGTCGTTGTCGCATGAGCCCGCGCCCTGCAACAACCGGGGAAACCCCTTGGGGTACCCGTGAGGGGTGCGATTGTGACCTTTTTGTGACAAGGTGTGGCGCATTTGCCGAGGCTTGCAAGGTTTTGTGCAATGCACCATGCTGGTGACTGTTCACATGCGTGGGCACCCTCGGTTCGTTCGCGCCGTCGCGCGCCGGACGTTTCCTTCTCCTATCCCTTCTCCTTCATCGCCATGGCCACCAATTCGCTCGACAAGAACAAGATCAAGTTTCTGCTGCTCGAAGGCATCCACTCCTCCGCAGTGGATGTGATCCGGGCGGCAGGCTATACGCAGATCGAGACGGTGTCCGGTGCGCTGCCGGACGAGGAACTGAAGCGCAAGATCGCCGATGTGCACTTTGTGGGCATTCGCTCGCGCACCCAGCTCACCGAAGAGGTGTTTGCCCAGGCCCATAAGCTGGTGGCCGTGGGCTGCTTTTGTATTGGCACCAACCAGGTGGACCTGAACGCTGCGCGCGAGCGCGGCATTGCGGTGTTCAACGCGCCGTACTCCAACACCCGCTCGGTGGCCGAACTGGTCCTGGCCGAAGCCATCCTGCTGCTGCGCGGCGTGCCCGAGAAAAACGCGGTGGCCCACCGGGGCGGCTGGCTCAAGAGCGCCGACAACGCGTATGAGATCCGTGGCAAGACCCTGGGCATCGTGGGCTACGGCTCCATCGGCACCCAGCTGTCGGTGCTGGCCGAGGCCATGGGCATGCACGTGGCCTTCTTTGATGTGGTCAACAAGCTGCCCCTGGGCAATGCCCGCCAGGTGCAGCACCTGCACGATCTGCTGGGCCAGAGCGACATTGTGAGCCTGCACGTGCCCGAGCTGCCGTCCACCGAGGGCATGATCGGCGCCGCCGAAATTGCGGCCATGAAGCCGGGCGGCATCCTCATCAACGCCGCGCGGGGCACGGTGGTGGATATTGAAGCGCTGGCTGCAGCGCTCCAGGCCAAGAAGCTGCTGGGCGCCGCCATCGACGTGTTCCCGGTCGAGCCGCGTACTAACAAGGATGAGTTTGTGTCGCCCCTGCGCGGGCTGGACAACGTGATCCTGACTCCCCACATCGGCGGCTCCACCATGGAGGCACAGGCCAACATCGGCCTCGAAGTGGCGGAAAAGTTGGTGAAATACAGCGACAACGGCACCAGCACCTCGTCGGTCAACTTTCCCGAGGTGGCGCTACCGGCCCACCCCGGCAAGCACCGTCTGCTGCACATCCACCGCAACGTGCCGGGCGTGCTGTCGGAGATCAACCGCATCTTCTCGGACAACCAGATCAACATCTCGGCCCAATACCTGCAGACCAACGAGAAGATCGGCTACGTGGTCATCGACATAGACGCCGCCTCGTCCGACCTGGCGCTGGACAAGCTGGCCCAGGTCAGCGGCACCCTGCGCAGCCGCGTGCTGTTCTGACACTGTTGCGGGGCCGGTTCCGGCTCTGTCAGACAGCCCCGGCCCGGCAAGCCGCAGGCCGGTGGCTTAAAATCGTGCCCCCACCCCAGGTAGACCCCCATGAATGTACCGATCGCGTTGGCGGCCTTGCAGACGCAGGCCGCCGAGCCTGCCCGACTGCGTGAAATTCCCTATAACTACACCTCGTTTTCCGACCGGGAGATCGTGATCCGGCTGCTGGGGTCCTCATCCTGGGAGGTGCTGGACCAGCTGCGCAAAGAGCGCCGCACGGGCCGTTCGGCCCGCATGCTGTATGAGGTGCTGGGCGATATCTGGGTCGTGCAGCGCAACCCCTACCTGCAGGACGACCTGCTGGACAACCCCTCGCGCCGCAAGCTGCTGGTGGATGCCTTGCAGCACCGCCTGGGCGAGATCGAAAAACGCCGCACCCCCGCAGACGATGCCGAGCGCGACCGTCTGGTCGGTGAGCTGGTCGTCGCCGCGCGACGCGCTGTGGCCGAATTCAACGCCACCTTCGAGCAGGCCGCGCAACTGCGCCGCCAGATCCAGAAAACCCTGGGCCGCCTCACGGCCAAGGACAACATCAAGTTCGACGGCCTCTCCCGCGTGAGCCATGTGACCGACGCGACCGACTGGCGCGTCGAATACCCGTTCGTCGTGCTCACCCCCGATACCGAGGTCGAGATGGCTGGCCTGGTGAAGGGCTGCATCGAACTGGGCCTGACCATCATCCCGCGCGGGGGCGGCACCGGCTACACCGGCGGCGCCATTCCGTTGACGTGGAAGAGCGTGGTCATCAACACCGAAAAGCTCGAAGCCATGACCGAGGTGGAAATGCGCCGCCTGCCGGGCCTGGACCGCGAGGTGGGCACGGTGTGGACCGAAGCCGGCGTGGTCACCCAGCGTGTGGCCGATGCGGCCGAGCGTGCGGGCTTTGTGTTTGCGGTGGACCCGACGAGCGCCGAGGCATCGTGCATTGGCGGCAACATCGCCATGAACGCGGGCGGCAAGAAGGCCGTGCTCTGGGGCACGGCGCTGGACAACCTGGCCAGCTGGCGCATGGTCACACCCGACGCCCAGTGGCTCGAAGTGACGCGCCTGGACCACAACATGGGCAAGATCCATGATGTGGAAACCGCCACCTTCGAGCTGCAGTACTTCGAGGCCGACGGCAAGACGCCCGTGCGCACCGAGCGCCTGGCCATCCCCGGCCGCACCTTCCGCAAGGAAGGCCTGGGCAAGGACGTGACGGACAAGTTCCTGGCGGGCCTGCCCGGCATCCAGAAAGAGGGCTGCGACGGCCTCATCACCAGCGCGCGCTGGGTGGTGCACCGCATGCCCGAGCACACGCGCACCGTGTGCCTGGAGTTCTTTGGCAACGCCAAGGACGCCGTGCCTTCCATTGTGGAAATCAAGGACTTCATGTTCGCCGAGCAAAAGCGCAGCGGCGTGTTGCTGGCGGGGCTGGAGCACCTGGACGATCGCTACCTGAAGGCCGTGGGCTACGCCACCAAGAGCAAAAAGGGCAACGGGGGCCTGCCCAAGATGGTGCTGATCGGCGACATCGCGGGCGACAACGCCGACGACGTGGCCCGCGTGACCAGCGAAGTGGTGCGCCTGGCCAACACGCGCAGCGGCGAAGGCTTTGTGGCCATCACGGCCGATGCGCGCAAGAAGTTCTGGGCTGACCGCAAGAAGACGGCGGCCATCAGCCGCCACACCAACGCGTTCAAGATCAACGAAGACGTGGTGATCCCGCTGCCGCGCATGGCCGAGTACACCGACGGCATCGAGCGCATCAACATCGAGCTCTCCCTGCGCAACAAGCTCAAGCTGTGCGACGCACTGACCGAGTTCTTCGAGCGTGGCAACCTGCCCCTGGGCAAGCACGACGCCGACGACGAAGTGCCCTCGCCCGAACTGCTGCAAGACCGCGTGGCCCAGGCCCTCGCGCTGGTGGAAGAGGTGCGCGCCCTGTGGCAGGGCTGGCTGCACGATGTGGAAACGCTCTTCCCCCAACTGCAGGATCACACCCTGCGCGCTAGCTGGAAGACCCAGCTGCGGGCGCCGCTGCAAGGCATCTTCACTGGCGCGGCGTTCAAGCCCATCCTGGACGAGGCCGTGGCCATCCACAAGCGCGTGCTCAAGGGCCGCGTGTGGGTGGCGCTGCACATGCACGCAGGCGACGGCAATGTGCACACCAACATCCCCGTCAACAGCGACGACTACGAGATGCTGCAGACGGCGCACGAGGCCGTGGCGCGCATCATGGTGCTGGCGCGCAGCTTGAACGGCGTGATCTCGGGCGAACACGGCATTGGCATCACCAAGCTGGAGTTTTTGACCGATGAAGAGCTGCGCCCCTTTGCCGAGTACAAGCGCAAGGTGGACCCGGAAGGCCGCTTCAACAAAGGTAAATTGCTCCGAAATCAGGAGCATTCAGAGCATATTCAACCAGCGCTTGGTGCCGATTTGGCTTCAAAACCGGCGCTGCATGCCGATTTGACCAACGCCTACACACCCAGCTTCGGGCTGATGGGGCATGAGTCGCTGATCATGCAGCAGAGCGACATCGGCGCCATTGCCGATTCTGTCAAGGACTGCCTGCGCTGCGGCAAGTGCAAGCCCGTGTGCTCCACGCACGTGCCACGCGCCAACCTGCTGTACAGCCCGCGCAACAAGATCCTGGCCACCTCGCTGCTGGTCGAGGCGTTCCTGTACGAAGAGCAGACCCGCCGGGGCGTGAGCATCAAGCACTGGCAGGAGTTTGAGGACGTGGCCGACCACTGCACGGTGTGCCACAAATGCGAGAGCCCTTGCCCGGTGAAGATCGACTTCGGCGACGTCACCATGAACATGCGCAACCTGCTGCGCAAGATGGGCAAGAAGACCTTCCGCCCCGGCAACGCGCTGGCCATGACCATGCTCAACGCCACCAACCCGGACACCATCAAGCTGATGCGCTCGGCCATGGTGGACGTGGGTTTCAAGGCCCAGCGCATGGCCGTGGACCTGCTGCGCAAGGTGGGCCGCAAGCAGACGGCCAAGCCGCCCGCGACGGTGGGCACGGCTCCGATCAAGGAGCAGGTGATCCATTTCATCAACAAGAAGCTGCCAGGCGGCCTGCCCAAGAAGACGGCGCGCGCGCTGCTCGACATCGAGGACAAGGACTACGTGCCGATCATCCGCAACCCGCAGGCCACCACGGCCGAGACGGAGGCGGTGTTCTACTTCCCTGGCTGCGGGTCAGAGCGCTTGTTCTCGCAGGTCGGTTTGGCGACCCAGGCCATGCTGTGGCACGCGGGCGTGCAGACGGTGCTGCCGCCTGGGTACCTGTGCTGCGGCTACCCCCAGCGCGGCTCGGGCCAGTTCGACAAGGCCGAGAAGATGATCACGGACAACCGTGTGCTCTTCCACCGCGTGGCCAACACGCTCAACTACCTCGATATCAAGACCGTGGTGGTGAGTTGCGGCACCTGCTACGACCAGCTGCAGGGCTACGAGTTTGACAAGATCTTCCCGGGCAGCCGCATCATCGACATCCACGAGTACCTGCTGGAAAAGGGCATTCAGCTGCAAGGCAAGGGCGCCTACCTGTACCACGAGCCCTGTCACAACCCCATGAAGCTGCAGGACTCGATGAAGACCGTGAAGGCGCTGGTGGGCGAGCAGGTCTTGAAGAGCGAGCGTTGCTGCGGCGAGTCGGGCACGCTGGGTGTGACCCGGCCCGACGTGTCCACGCAGGTGCGCTTCCGCAAGGAAGAAGAGATCAAGAAGGGCGAAGCCCAGCTGCGTGCCAGCGGTGCTGTCGGCGCGCAGGACAACGTGAAGATCCTCACCAGCTGCCCCAGCTGCCTGCAGGGCCTGAACCGCTACGAAGGCGACCTGAACAACGGCTTGCTCGAAGCCGACTACATCGTGGTCGAGATGGCGCGCGAGATCCTGGGCGAGAACTGGATGCCCGAGTACGTACACCGTGCCAACAACGGCGGCATTGAGCGGGTGCTGGTCTGATGACCTGCCCCTTGTGCGCTGAAGACGGCGGCGCATTGGTCTGGCGTGGCGAGCGCCTGCGTGTCATCCGTGCGCAGGAGGCGGGGTTTCCCGCCTTCTACCGCGTGGTCTGGAACGCGCATGTAGCCGAGTTCTCGGACCTGGCCGCCGCTGACCGTGCGCATTGCATGGAAGCCGTGACCCTGGTGGAGCAGGCGCTGCGCCAGCACCTGTCGCCCACCAAGGTCAACATCGCAGCGCTGGGCAACATGGTGCCGCACCTGCACTGGCATGTGATTGCGCGGTTTGACTGGGACAGTCACTTCCCGGCCCCTGTGTGGGCGACTGCGCAGCGGCCCAGCCCCGCAGCGCAAGAGGCCGCCGTGCGGGCCTTGTTGCCCGCGCTGGAAGCGCAGCTGCAGTCCCAGCTGGCGCAGTGGGCCGCCCGGTAACCTTGCTGGCAGCGTGTGCCCGGGCGGGTGGGACAATGGCAGCCGTCGTTCCTGACAACAGTTTTCTCAAGGTGATTCCATGGCAGGTTTGAAAGCGGGCGCTCCCACGCCGCAGGCCCTGACGGTGCATGAACAGTCGCGCGTGCTGGAGGTGGGTTTTTCGGATGGCGCCACGTTCCGCATTCCGTTCGAGCTGATGCGCGTGTACTCGCCCTCGGCCGAGGTGCAAGGCCACGGCCCGGGGCAGGAGGTGCTGCAGACGGGCAAGCGCAATGTGGCGCTCATCAACCTGGAGCCTGTGGGCAACTACGCGGTCAAGCCCACGTTCTCCGACGGCCACGACAGCGGCATCTTCACCTGGGACTATCTCTACGAGCTGGGCCAGAAGCAGGACGCACTGTGGGCCCAGTACACCGAGCGGCTGGCTGCGGCGGGGGCCGACCGAGATGCACCCATGGCGCCCAAGGGTGGTGCAGGGGGCCACGCCTGCGGCAGTCACTGACGCCCTTGGCAGGCCTGTTCAGGGGGCCTGCCGCCAAAAGCCGTACAAGTCCCTGTGCGTCAAGGTGCTATTGAAAATATAGCTATCAGCGCAATATTTGCTTGCGCTAGCGGCTGGTTTTGTTTCAATAGCGTTCTCCAAATTGCGACAGATGCCCCAATTCAGTGCGGGGTTGTCGCTGTACCTCTGGCGTTCACGCGCCTAGCATGATTCTTATGAGCACCACGCATTTCGGTTTTCAGTCGGTGGACGAGCAGGAAAAGGCACGCCGCGTGCGCGGTGTGTTTGACTCCGTGGCATCCAAGTACGACGTGATGAACGACCTCATGTCGGCGGGTCTGCACCGTGCCTGGAAGGCCTACACCGTGATGGTGGCCAACCTGCGCGAAGGCAGCCAGGTGCTGGACATTGCGGGTGGCACCGGTGACCTGGCACTGGCGTTTTCCAAGAAGGTGGGGGCATCGGGCCGTGTGGTGCACACCGACATCAACGAAGCCATGCTGCGTGTGGGCCGTGACCGGCTCATCAACGAGGGCGTGGTGCTGCCTACGTTGGTCTGCGACGCTGAAAAGCTGCCGTTCCCCGACGCGCATTTCGACGTGGTGAGCGTGGCTTTTGGCTTGCGCAACATGACCCACAAGGACCAGGCCATTGCCGAGATGTGCCGTGTGCTCAAGCCCGGCGGCAAGCTGCTGGTGCTGGAGTTTTCCAAAGTGGCGCAGCCGCTGACCAAGGTGTACGACTGGTACTCGTTCAAGGTGCTGCCCCAGCTGGGCAAGCTGGTGGCGGGCGACGACGCGAGCTACCGGTATCTGGCGGAGTCCATCCGCATGCACCCGGGGCAGGAAGAACTCAAAAGCCTCATGCAGAAAAATGGTTTTGGGCATGTGGACTATCACAACATGACGGGGGGCATTGTGGCCCTCCATGTTGGAATCAAGTGCTGAGCGGTTTGCTCGGTCGATAACGGAGACGGAGAAGTCATGATGAAACTGTGGTCTGTGGTGTTGGTCGCGATGCTGGCGTTTGCGCACGCCGATGCCGACGCCGCGCGGCGACTGGGTGGTGGCAAATCGGTGGGCAAGCAGTCCAGCAATGTGACGCAGCGCGAGTCGGCCACGCCGCCCGCCACGCCGGGCGCACCGGCACAGAGCGCGACCAACACGGCTGCGGCAGCCAAGCCTGCTACCGCCACGCCGGCAGCGGCTCCGGCCGCGCCGGCCAAGAAGCCCTGGGGTGCCATGTTGGGCGGCCTGGCGGCGGGTCTGGGCCTGGCCTGGCTGGCGCACTCGCTGGGCCTGGGCGCGGGCTTTGGCAACATCCTGATGATTGCGCTGCTGGCGCTGGCGGCGTTTGCCATCTTCAAGATGGTCATGCGGTCGCGCAACGGCGGTAGCAATAGCTCGGGCAATGCTGCAGGTGGTGCTCCGTTCGCCTTTCAGGGCGCAGGGGCTGCAACGCCCGCCGCTGCCCAGGTGCCGCCGCAGTACAGCCCCAACAACGTGGGCAACGACGCATCGGCCCGCCCCTGGGAGCGCAGCAGCATGGCATTTGATGCCTCGCGTGCCGGGCAGGGTGGCGTGGGTTCGGGTGTGGTGATCGGTTCGGGCCTGTCGGGTTCGCAGAACTGGGGTGTGCCCGCCGATTTCGACACCGAGGGTTTCCTGGCGGCCGCCAAGCGCAACTTCGTGACCTTGCAGGGCGCGTGGGACCGCTCGGACATCGCCACCCTGCGGTCCATGATGACGGACAACATGCTCGATGAGATCCGCACCCAGTTGACCGAGCGCGAAGCCCACCGGGGCACACAGCCCAATCACACCGATGTGGTCATGATCGAAGCGCAGCTGCTGGGCATCGAAGACCTGGGCGACGGCTACATGGCCAGCGTCGAGTTCTCGGGCATGATCCGCGAAGAACCCTCGGCCGGGCCCAGCCCCTTCCGTGAGGTCTGGAACATGACCAAGCCCAAGGCGGGCAACACCGGCTGGCTGGTGGCAGGCGTGCAAGCCCTGCAGTAAACACCGCCCACGGGGCCCCTGCGTGCCAGGGGCATTCCAGTTCAGGGAATAATCGGGGACTATGGCAACACCACAGTCCCCTTTTCCTTTTCTGGACGGCCTCTTCGAGCGCCTGGCAGCCGGCCCGCAGCCCCCGCAATGGCTGGTCCACGAGGTGCAGCAGCGCCTGGTGCTGTTTCTCAACCATGTGCTGATGCAGGAGAAAGAAGCCACGGACCGGTTGGTGCGCCAAAAGGGCCGCATCGCCAGGGTGCAGTGGCGGGCCTATTCCCTGTCGCTGGTGATCACCCCTGCGGGCCTGTTCAACCTGGCGCCCGAATCCGCGGTGCCAGACCTGCGGCTGGAAGTGACCGATACCTCCCCCATCACCCTGGCCCAGGCTGCGTTGCGGGGCGACAAGCCCTCCATCCGCATTGAGGGCGATGTGCAACTGGCGGCCGAGATCAACTGGCTGGTGGACCATGTGCGCTGGGATGTGGAGGAAGACCTGGCCCGCGTGATTGGCGATGCCCCTGCGCATACGCTGGCGCAGTTTGCCAGCCGGGCTGCGCAGGCGCTACGCCAGTTTGTGGGTTCGCGCATGGCTGCCGCCAGCGCGGCGTCTTCTGCAGTGGTCGTGTCGACGGCACCGGTGGCGCCCGGCGCGCCGGCGGCGGCGCCGCTGTCACCTTCGGCTGGTTCGGACCGGGCCGACGCATGAAGCGCTTCTTGCGGGGAGCGGCCATCCTGTGGGTGGTGTTCCGGTTCGGCCTGGATGGCTTGCTGCTCGACAGCTTTCAAAAGCCGTGGCTGCGCATGATCTCGCGCATCGTGTCCATCGGGCGCAATCTGGATGCACCGCGTGGGCAACGCCTGCGCGAGGCGCTGGAAAGCCTGGGACCTATCTTCGTCAAGTTCGGTCAGGTGCTGTCCACCCGCCGCGACCTGCTTCCGCCCGACATTGCCGACGAACTGGCCCGCCTGCAGGACCGCGTGCCGCCGTTCGACCCTGACATCGCCATCGCCACCATCGAGCGTGCCTTCCGTCGTCCGGTGGACGAGGTGTTCACCTCTTTCGACCGCACACCGGTGGCCAGCGCGTCCATCGCCCAGGTGCATTTCGCCACGCTGCGCGACCGCCAGGGCATTGAGCGCGAGGTAGCCGTCAAGGTACTGCGGCCTGGCATGCTGCCGGTGATCGAGAAGGACCTGAGCCTCATGCGCATGATGGCGGGATGGGTGGAGAGCCTGTCTGCCGATGGCAAGCGCCTGAAGCCCCGTGAGGTGGTGGCAGAGTTTGACAACTACCTGCACGACGAACTGGACCTGGTGCGCGAGGCTGCCAACGCTGCGCAGCTGCGCCGCAACATGACCGGGCTGGACCTGGTGCTGATCCCCGAGATATTCTGGGACTTCTGCCACCCCGAGGTCATGGTGATGCAGCGCATGAACGGTGTGCCCATCAGCCAGATCGACCGCCTGCGGGAGGCCGGTGTGGACATCCCCAAGCTGGCGCGCGACGGCGTCACCATCTTCTTCACCCAGGTGTTTCGCGACGGTTTTTTTCACGCCGATATGCACCCGGGCAACATCCAGGTGAGTCTGGAGCCTGCCACGTTCGGCCGCTACATCTCGCTGGACTTCGGCATCGTAGGCACGCTGACCGAAGTGGACAAGGAATACCTGGCGCAGAACTTTGTGGCGTTCTTCCGGCGCGACTACAAGCGGGTGGCAGAGCTGCACATCGAAAGCGGCTGGGTGCCGCCCGAAACGCGGGTCAATGACCTCGAGTCGGCGATCCGCGCCGTGTGCGAGCCATATTTTGACCGCCCACTCAAGGAAATCTCGCTGGGCCTGGTGCTGATGCGGCTGTTCCAGACCTCGCGCCGCTTCCATGTCGAGATTCAGCCCCAGCTGGTGCTGCTGCAAAAGACCCTGCTCAACATCGAGGGCCTGGGCCGCGAGCTGGACCCGGACCTGGACCTGTGGAGCACGGCCAAGCCCTTCCTTGAAAAGTGGATGCTGGAGCAGATGGGCCCCCAGCGCCTATGGCGCGAGCTGCGGGCCGAGGCGCCGCACTATGCCAAGCTGCTGCCCG
The DNA here is from genome assembly GCF_007993815.1 of Acidovorax delafieldii. Lineage (GTDB taxonomy): Bacteria > Pseudomonadota > Gammaproteobacteria > Burkholderiales > Burkholderiaceae_C > Acidovorax > Acidovorax delafieldii. The sequence goes on along the minus strand of NZ_VJWE01000011.1, from coordinate 48,581 downwards.
AGCTGCCACGACTCATCTACGACGCGCTGCGCCAGCGCCCGGCAGACCACGAGCCTGCACTGCGTGAACTGCTGGAAGCGCAAAAACGCACCAACCGGCTGCTGCAAGGCATCATTTTTGCTGGGGTCGGGTTTGTGCTGGGCTTGCTGCTCATCCAACTGCTGATCAGAATCCGGCTTTTCTGACGATCTGCATGCCCGGTGCCCCGGTGTGGGGAGCGCCGGGGTGCAGGTCGGATTTCTTCACCCTGGACCGACCGAGACAAAAAGAGAGAGGAGCGCGCTGTGCTGCTGACCCTGGTTATCGTTTACCTGCTGATCACCATCGGCATCGGCTTGCTGGCAGCCCGGCGTGTGAAGAACGCTGCGGACTTTGCCATTGCCGGGCGCCACCTGCCGCTGTACATGATCATCACCACCACGTTTGCCACCTGGTTTGGGTCGGAGACCGTGCTGGGCATTCCCGCCAAGTTCATCGAGGGCGGTCTGGGCAATGTGGTGGAAGACCCGTTCGGCGCGGGCTTCTGCCTGATCCTGGTCGGCCTGTTCTTTGCCGGCAAGCTGTACCGCATGACGCTGCTCACCATCAGCGACTATTACCGCGAACGCTATGGCCGCACGGTGGAAATCGTCTGCTCGCTGATCATCATGTTGAGCTACCTGGGCTGGGTTTCTGCCCAGGTCACAGCGCTGGGCCTGGTGTTCAACCTGCTGTCTGGCGGTGCCATCAGCATTCCGGTGGGCATGACGATCGGTGTGGTCTCCATCCTGGCGTACACGCTGTTCGGCGGCATGTGGTCGGTGGCGGTCACCGATTTCATTCAGATGATCATCCTGGTGGTGGGCCTGGCCGTCATTGCCGTGTTTGCGGGCAACATGGCCGGGGGGGGCGGACAAGGTGATCGAGTTCGCGTCCAGCCGTGAGCTGTTCCGGTTCCTGCCTGAGCCCAAGTTCCATGACGTGGTGTTCTTCATCGCCGCGGGCGTGACCATGATGTTCGGCTCCATCCCGCAGCAGGACGTATTTCAGCGTGTGATGTCGGCCAACAACATCCAGGCAGCCACGCGCGGCCCCGTGATCGGTGGCATCTGCTACATCCTGTTCGCCTTTGTGCCCATGTTCCTGGTGGCCAGCGCGCTCATCATCATGCCCACGGAAACGGCTGCGCTGCTCAAGGACGACCCGCAAAAGGTGCTGCCCACGCTGGTGCTGGAGAAGATGCCTTTTGTGATGCAGGTGCTGTTCTTTGGGGCCCTGCTGTCGGCGCTCAAGTCCACGGCCTCCGCCACGCTGCTGGCGCCCAGCGTCACTTTCACCGAAAACATCTGGCGCCAGTTCCGCCCGCACAGCTCGGACAAGCAGCATCTGCGCACCATGCGCATCACTACGCTCGTTTTCAGCGCCTGCGTGTTGGCCTATGCCATCTACATGCAGGGTACTTCCATCTATGAGCTGGTGTCGGGTGCCTACCAGGTGCCGCTGGTGGGAGCGTTTGTGCCGCTGGTGTTCGGCCTGTACTGGAAGCGTGCCACCACGCAGGGCGCCATCTTTGCCATCGTGCTGGGCCTGGTGACCTGGCTGCTGTTCCTGTCCACTCCGGCGGGGGCAATCTTTCCTGCGCAGCTGGCGGGTTTGCTGGCCGCGCTGGCGGGCATGCTGATCGGCTCCCTCGGGCCACAGGCCATCCGCAACAGCCATGCCTCCCACCACAAGATGGTTGGGGTCGAGTAACGCGGGGGTCAAGGGGCATGCCGCCTATAATTGAGGGTTTTGCACTTTCCCTCAACACACTGACATGCCTATTTACGCCTACAAATGCGGCTCCTGTGGCCATGCCAAGGATGTGCTGCAAAAAATCTCCGACGCACCCCTGACGGTGTGCCCCGCCTGCGGCGCCGAAGCCTTCTCCAAGCAGGTCACTGCCGCAGGTTTTCAGCTCAAGGGCTCGGGCTGGTACGTGACCGATTTCCGTGGCGGAAACGGTGGCAACTCCGCCCCGGCCACCGAGGCCAAGTCGGAGTCCAAGACTGAATCAGCGGCACCTGCCAGTGGCGGTGATGCTCCTAAAAAGGAAGCGGCCAGCACAAGCACTGCTAGCGCTACCGGCACCACCGGTACCAGTGGCACTTCTTCCTCTTCGAGCTGAGGACCTGCATGGCTGCCCTGCGCAAATGGCTGTTGACAGGCCTTCTGGTCATCGTGCCCGGTGTCATCACGGCCTGGGTGCTCAACTGGATTGTGAGCACGCTCGACCAGACCCTGCAGATCCTGCCCGGCGCGTGGCAGCCCGACAAGCTGCTCGGAGTGCATGTCCCGGGCTTTGGTGTAGTCCTCACGCTGGCCATCTTGCTCGTGGTGGGCGCCATTGCCAGCAACTTTGCGGGCCGCAAGCTTGTGCAGTGGGGCGACGCGCTGGTACACCGCATTCCGGTGGTGCGCTCTATCTACTCCAGCGTCAAGCAGGTGTCGGACACGCTGTTCTCCGAGAGCGGCAATGCCTTTCGCAAGGCCGTGCTCGTGCAGTGGCCCCGCGAAGGGGTATGGACTGTGGCGTTCGTCACCGGCGCCCCCAATGGTGAAGTGGCTGCGTACCTGCGCGACGAGTTCGTCAGCGTATACGTGCCCACCACCCCCAACCCCACGGGGGGGTATTTTGTGATGGTTCGCAAGAGCGACTGTGTCGAGCTAGAAATGAGTGTGGACAGCGCCCTCAAGTACATCGTCTCCATGGGTGTGGTGGCTCCAGCGGACCCCACGCTGCCCCCACCCAAGTAAGAAAAGCAATCTCTTTCAACGTCAACGCGCCCTGCGGCGCCGGAAGTTTTGTCATGGCCATGCGTTCCCACTATTGCGGTCTTGTGACCGAAGCCCTGTTGGGCCAAACCGTTACCCTGTCGGGCTGGGTGAACCGCCGCCGTGACCATGGGGGCGTGATCTTCATCGACCTGCGCGACCGCGAAGGCTACGTGCAGGTGGTGTGCGACCCCGACCGCGCCGAGATGTTCAAGGTCGCCGAAGGCGTGCGCAACGAGTTCTGCGTGCAGGTCAAGGGTGTGGTGCGCGCACGCCCAGCAGGCACCACCAACGACAAGCTCAAGACCGGCCAGATCGAAGTGCTGTGCCATGAGCTGAACGTGCTCAACCCCTCCGTCACGCCTCCGTTCCAGATCGACGAGGAAAACCTGTCGGAAACCACGCGCCTCACGCACCGCGTGCTGGACCTGCGCCGCCCGTACATGCAGAACAACCTGATGCTGCGCTATAAGGTGGCAATGGAGGTGCGCAAGTTCCTCGATGCGAATGGCTTCATCGACATCGAAACCCCCATGCTCACCAAGAGCACGCCCGAAGGCGCGCGCGACTACCTCGTGCCCAGCCGCGTGCACGACGGCCATTTCTTCGCATTGCCCCAGTCGCCCCAGCTGTTCAAGCAGCTGCTGATGGTGGCGGGCTTCGACCGCTACTACCAGATCACCAAGTGCTTCCGCGACGAAGACTTGCGTGCTGACCGCCAGCCTGAGTTCACCCAGATCGATATCGAGACATCGTTCATGGAAGAGCAGGACATCCGCGACATGTTCCAGGGCATGATCAAGACGGTGTTCCAGAACACGCTGGGCGTGGACCTGGGCGAGTTCCCCGTCATGACCTACCAGGACGCTGCGCGCCTGTATGGCTCCGACAAGCCCGACCTGCGCGTGAAGCTCGAATTCACCGAGCTGACCGACGTGATGAAGGACGTGGACTTCAAGGTGTTCTCGGGCGCCGCCAACATGAAGAATGGCCGCGTGGTCGGCCTGCGCGTGCCCGGTGGCTCGGTCGAAGGCGGCGGCATCAGCCGTGGAGAAATCGACGCCTACACCGAGTTCGTCAAGATCTACGGCGCCAAGGGCCTGGCCTACATCCGCGTCAATGAACTGGCCAAGGGCCGTGACGGTCTGCAGTCGCCCATCGTGAAGAACATCCACGACGCAGCCCTGCAAGCCGTGCTGGAGCGCACTGGCGCACAGGATGGCGACCTGATCTTCTTCGGTGCCGACAAGGAAAAGATCGTCAACGACGCGATCGGCGCGCTGCGTATCAAGATCGGCCACAGCGAGTTCGGCAAGAAGAACGGCCTGTTCGAGAACCGCTGGGCACCGCTGTGGGTGGTTGATTTCCCGATGTTCGAGTACGACGAGGAAAACCAGCGCTGGAACTCGGTGCACCACCCCTTCACCAGCCCCAAGGATGGTCACGAAGACTGGATGGTCACTGCGCCCGAGAAGTGCATCTCCAAGGGCTACGACATGGTGCTCAACGGCTGGGAAATGGGTGGCGGCTCCGTCCGTATCCACCGCGCCGATGTGCAGCAGAAGGTGTTTGACGCCCTCAACATCACGCCCAAAGAAGCCCAGCTCAAGTTCGGTTTCCTGCTGGATGCGCTGCAGTACGGCGCGCCTCCGCACGGCGGCCTGGCCTTTGGCCTGGACCGCATCGTGACGCTGATGACCGGTGCTGAGTCGATCCGCGACGTGATCGCCTTCCCCAAGACCCAGCGCGCCCAGTGTCTGCTCACGCAGGCGCCCAGCCCTGTGGACGAAAAGCAGCTGCGCGAGCTGCACATCCGCCTGCGCAACCCCGACGCGGTCAAGACTGCGGCCTGATTCCGGACGCACACGTCCTTCGCGCATGCAGCCATGCATCGCACACCAAGCGGCTCGGGCCTTGCGCCCTGGCCGCTTTTTTCATGCGCGGCGCATCGGGCACTGGCTGCCGTGCACGGACTGAAAGAGGTACTTCCATGCGTTTGTTGACACGCTCCCATTGGCTGCTTGCGGCCGCATGCATCGCCCTGGCCGGATGCGGCGAGAAGAAGACCGAACTGGGGCAGGGCGGCTCGGTGGTCACGGGCTCGGCCGGGCCCCAGGGCGCGCAGAACGCGGCCCGTGAGCTGGTGCGTTGCGATGCGCCCGTGGCCACGCTGGCGCTGGCCGAGAACCCCAATGGCTACATCATGGGCTCGGGCTACCAGCTGCCCGCGTCGCCGGTGCCGCTGGTCAAGCTGCTGGCCCAGCAGAGCGGGTGTTTCCGCGTGGTGGACCGGGCAGCGGGCCTGAAGGGCACTGTGCAGGAACAGGAATTGAAGGACGCAGGCATCCTGCGCAAGAACAACTCCACCGTGGCCAAGGGCAAGGGGTACGAGGCGCAGTACACGCTCACGCCCAGCCTCACGTTCAGCGAGCAGGATGCGGGCCGGGGCCTGGCCGGGGTGATTGCCATGATCCCGGTACTGCGCGACATCGCAGGCCTGGCCGGGCTGGTGGAGCAGGTCAAGTTCAAGGAAGCACAGACGGCCTTGCTGCTGTCCGACAACGAAACCACCGAACAGGTAGCGGCGGCCACAGGCTCAGCGCGCACCACCGACCTGGGGGTGGGCGGCCTGGTGTTCGGCAAGCTGGGCGGTGCTGCGGGCGCTGGCTGGAGCAATACCAACGAAGGCAAGGTCATTGCTGCGGCGTTTCTGGACGCGCACAACCAGCTGGTGGTGCAGGCGCGTGCGTTGCAGGCCAAAGAGCTGCCCCCGCCCGTGCCCACCACCACGGCAGCCCAGCGCCCCAAGGGGGGCTGAAGGCACAGGCCATGGCAGCCGCCGGGCCACCGCGGCCTTACAAGCTTCCAGAGTCGGTGCTGGTGGTGATCCACACCCCCGCGCTGGAGGTGCTGCTGATCCGCCGCACCGGGGGCGAGGGGCATTGGCAGTCGGTCACCGGTAGCAAGGATGCGCTGGACGAGCCTTTTGCCGAGACCGCACGCCGTGAAGTGGCCGAAGAAACCGGGATAGACACCCTGGCACCGGGCTGTCTGCTGACCGACTGGGCGCTGGAGAACGTGTACGACATCTGGCCCCAATGGCTGCACCGTTATGCCCCTGGCGTGGTGCGCAACCGTGAGCGCGTGTTTGGCCTGCGTGTGCCCGCAGGCACGCCCGTGGTGCTGAGCCCGCGTGAGCACGATGCCTATGAGTGGCTGCCCTGGCAGCAGGCCGCTGACCGGTGTTTTTCAGCGTCCAATGCTGAGGCGTGCCTGTTACTCCCCCGGTTTTTGCATCTCGGGTGAGTGGACTCCGAATGGCCCGGAGGCAACAGGGGCAAGGCCGGGCGGCGTCGCCTCAAGAGGCGTCTGGAGGCCGCAAGCGCAGGGCAGCAGCAGGATCGTCCGCATCGTCTGCGGGCGACGGGCCGAGGGCCGAGCTGTCGGGCGATGGCTGCGGAGTGCGCGTGGGTGTGTTGTCGCTGCTGCCCCGCACCCTCAGCGCCACACCGCCGGGGTGGCGTTCACTGTCTTGCCCCAGGATGGCCCTCGCCGGGGTGCTACCCATGCGTGCGCGCAGTGCGTCGATGCTCTCTTGCAGCGGTTGGGGGGCGGCCATGCGCGCGCCATGGCGTAGCAGCACTTGCTGTGCCATATCGAGCAGTTTGGAGTTGAGGGTGCGTTCGGCTTCGGCCAGCAGGTTTTGCACGGCACCGCCAGGGTCGCCGCCCAGGCTTTGCGCCATGGCGACTTCGGCCGTCTTGTTGACGCGTTGCAGGCAGTCTCGCACCAGTTGGCTGTAAGGCTCATGCAGGTTGCAGGCGTTGGCCATCAGCTCGGTCAAGCCGCGTGTGTTGGCATAGCGCATGCCCAGTGCCAGCACCCAGCTGTCGCCCTCGGGCAGCTCGATAGACGTGACGGCCAATACGGCCAGCAGGCTGCCCAGGTTGCAAGCAGCCTCAAAGTCGAAGGTGCTGGACGTGATCTCGCGGGCCATGCCACGCACCGATTCAACCGCTTGCGAAAACTGCCGCTGCTGGATGAGCTGCAGCGCCCGCGCCACCTCGGCAAAACGCCGGATGCGCGCGCTGCCGTAGTGGCGCTCCAGGATGCGCGCAAAGTCGGCCATGCAGCGCTCGATGCCCTTGCGGTCGTTCTCGGCGTAATACGCAAACGTCAGCAGCACCAGCGACTGGTAGTCGAACAGTTTGGAGTCAATGCCCAGCACTGTGGCGCGTGCCAGCACCTTGGTGGCAGTGGCGCGGTCGCCCATGTAGTACGACATCATCCCCAGCTTCTGCAGCCGCACCACCGAGTCGGGCGTGAGGGTGCTGGCCGTGCGGTAGGTCTCGATGGCCTGCGAAAAATTGCCCATCTCCACCTGCGCGCGGCCCAGCACGTCGTAGGCGTCGGCGAACGACGCGTCTTCGCCAATCAACTCCTGCAAGGTGGTGATGGCGCGAGCGGCCTGGCCTGATTCGATCTGTGCGCGGGCCACGCCCAGCTTGGCCCAGGGCAGGGCCCGTGCCGCGATGACGGCCTCGAACAGGGTGCGCGCCTCGTCGTGGCGGCCCAAGCGCAGCAGCAGCTCCGACCCGATGCGGGCGGCGTACAGCCAATAGGGCTTGCGGGCCTCGAAACGCTCCACGCACAGCGCTGCAGCCTGCTCGAAGTCCTCGGCTTCGATGGCATCGAAAATGGGCTTGAGGTGGATCTTGCGCAGGCGCGCCAGGCTCAGGCGCTCGAACAGCGCGCTGGGCGTGAAGGGCTTGAGCAGGTAGCCGTCCAGGGCCGACTCGGCGGCCTCGGCCACTGCGGCGTACGACGCCTCGGCCGTGACCATGAAGAACACTGTGGAAAACGGCAGCAACTGCGCGCGCCGCAGGTCGTCCAGCAGGGTCTGGCCCGAGTAGTTGGATTCGCCAAAAAACTGGTCGCACAACACGTAGTCGAACACCGTGTGCTCCAGCCGGGCGCGCGCGTCCTGCACACGGGAGCATTGCACGATGCGGGTCACGCCGTACTCGCGCAGCTGCCCCACCAGAATGCTGCGCGATGTGGCATTGCTGTCCACGATTAGCGCCTGGGTCTGTGGGGCGGGATTGGGGCCGCTCTCGGTAGCCATGGGGGTCGGGGCCGTCCCTGCGTGCTCAAAATGTTGGAGTCTCCAGTGTAAAGCGCTGCCGCCCCCTGCCTGCGTCGGGCAAACCCCTTGCCACCACGGCTTGCGACACAATCTCCAGTCCTAGGAGCGGCAATTGACCGCTTGCCGTTTTCAAGGGCGCCTCATGGATACTGACTCTCGCTGCTTCGTTGACGTTCGCTTGTCGAGTGGGCACGCTACGCATTTGCCAGCACCGCGCTGGGCGCGCCATGCGGCGTTGCTCCTTCTTGCGGGCATGAGCCCGCCGCGTCCTCGCGCCTTGCCTGGCGCACCCATCGCGGCGCTGGCGAGCGCGTTCAATTACCCCTCCTAGGACCATGCAACACGACGACATCCTGCGCGTAGCCACCTACAACATCCACAAGGGTGTGCAAGGCATCGGGCCCGCGCGGCGGCTGGAGATTCACAACCTGGGCCTGGCGGTGGAGCAGCTCGACGCCGACATCGTTTGCCTGCAGGAGGTGCGCAAGCTGCACCGGCGCGAGGCGGCCTACTTCCAGCGCTGGCCTGATCTGCCGCAGGCCGAGTTCCTGGCGCCCGAAGGCTACGAGGCGGTGTACCGCACCAATGCGGTCACCAAACACGGCGAACATGGCAACGCGTTGCTGACCCGCTGGCCGGTGATCGGGCACCAGCATGAAGACATCTCGGACCACCGGTTCGAGCAGCGCGGGCTGCTGCATGTGGAGGTGGATGTGCAGGGCCGCAACGTGCACGTGATCGTGGTGCACCTGGGCCTGATCCCTGGCAGCCGCATCCGCCAGGTCGAGCGCCTGCAGGGCTTCATCGAGCGCGAGGTGCCCCCCGGTACGCCGCTGGTGGTGGCTGGTGACTTCAACGACTGGGGGCAGTTGCTCAAGCGCATGCTGGTAGGCTTTGGCCTGTATGAATGGGATGCGCCCCGCACCTTCACCTACCCCGCACGCCTGCCCCTGGCGCAGCTGGACCATGTGTATGCGCGCGGGCTCACGCCGCTGTCGCTGCAGGTGCCGCGTGGGCGCATCTGGTGGCGCATGTCGGACCATCTGCCCCTGATCGCGGAGTTCCGGCTGTGAGGCGCTGCCGGGGTGTGCGCGGTGGCGGGGTGACGGGATGAGGCGCAAGCCCTTTGTGCAGGCCCCGGGCACCGGGCCCGCCGACGACCACCAGGTCCGGCTGCTGCAAGGCGCCGAGGAGTTCTTTCCGGCGCTCACCGAGGCCATGGATGCTGCGATGGCGGACATCCAGTTCGAGACCTATATCTTTGACTTCACCGGCGCCGGAGCCACCGTGGCCCAGGCGCTGATGCGCGCTGCAGCGCGCGGCGTGCGCACCCATCTGGTGGTCGATGGCGTGGGCACGGGCGCGTTGCCCAAGGCCTGGGCCGATCAGTTGCAGGCCGCCGGGGTGCTGTGCAGCGTGTATTCGCCGCTGGGGCCGCTGGGGCTGCTGCTGCCGCACCGCTGGCGGCGCCTGCACCGCAAGCTGTGTGTGGTGGATGGGCGGGTGCTGTTTTGCGGCGGCATCAATGTGCTGGACGACTTTCACGACCCCAACCACGGCACGCTGGAGGCACCCCGTTTTGACTTTGCCGTGCGGGCCACGGGCAGCCTGGTGGCATCGGCCAGCGACACCATGGACCAGCTCTGGTGGCGCATGCAGGCCGTGCGCGACGCGCGCCAGCGCCGCTTGCCGGAGGCCCTGCAGGCCCTGCGCGCGGCCAGCGCGGCACGGCACGCAGAGCAGGGCGGCGACCCCGGCGCAGGCCCGCCTGTGCGCGCCACCCTGGTGCTGCGCGACAACGTGCGCAACCGCAGCCGCATCGAGAAGGCCTACCGCCGCGCCATCGGCGCAGCGCGGCACGAGGTCATCATTGCCAATGCCTACTTCATGCCCGGCGGCAAGCTGCGCCGCGCGCTGGTGATGGCCGCACGCCGGGGTGTGCGGGTGCGCCTGCTGTTGCAGGGGCGGTACGAATACTTCATGCAGTACCACGCGGCCCGTCCCGTGTACGGCGCGCTGCTGGAGGCCGGCGTCGAGATCTACGAGTACGCCCCCAGCTTTCTGCATGCCAAGGTGGCCGTTATCGATGCACAGGGCGACCGGCCCTGGGCCACGGTGGGCTCGTCCAACCTCGACCCGCTCTCCCTGCTGCTGGCGCGCGAGGCCAACGTGGTGGTGGAAGACGCTGCCTTCGCCATCGACCTGCGCCAGCGCCTGGTGCACGCCATGCAGCACGCGGGCCGCCGCATGGACCCTGCGCGCTATGCCGGCCGCCCGCTGCGCCAGCGGGTGCTGGACCGCGTGGCGTTTGGTCTCATGCGCCTGGCGCTGTGGGTGACGGGCAAGCGGTATTGAGAGCGCTTTTATCGAGTTTGCTATATTATTAATAGCTGCTCAGGCATATTCCACTAGCGCTTGCTGCCTAAAACCCTTGTAATTGATCAAACTGGGTTCGCTGGTACGATGCCAGCCATGTCCAGCCAACCTGCCGCCGATATGACGCCCACCTCACCGGACGAAGGCACGCCCGTTTCCGTCAAGATCCGAGAACGCCTTGCCGCCGCGCGCAAGCGCTTTCACGCCAACGACAACATTGCCGAATTCATCGAGCCCGGCGAGCTGGAAAAGCTGCTCGACGAGGTCGAGGTCAAGATGCAGGGCGTACTCGACAGCCTGGTGATCAACACCCAGGGCGACCACAACACCAACAACACCGCGCGCCGCGTGGCCAAGATGTACCTCAACGAGGTGTTCCGCGGCCGCTATGTGGCACAGCCGCCCATCACCGAGTTCCCCAACGCCGAGCACTTGAACGAGCTGATGATCGTGGGCCCGCTCACCGTGCGCAGTGCCTGCAGCCACCACTTCTGCCCCGTGATCGGCAAGATCTGGATCGGCGTGATGCCCAACGAGCACACCAACGTGATCGGCCTGAGCAAATACGCGCGCCTGGTGGACTGGATCATGGGCCGCCCCCAGATCCAGGAAGAAGCCGTGGTGCAGCTGGCCGACCTGATCATGGAAAAGACCCAGCCCGACGGCCTGGCCATCGTCATGGAAGCCAGCCACTTCTGCATGTCCTGGCGCGGCGTGCGCGACAACGACAGCCGCATGATCAACTCGGTCATGCGTGGCGTGTTCCTCAAGGACAGCGCCTTGCGCCGTGAATTTTTGTCTCTCATCCCTGGAAAGAACTGACCATGCTGGTACGCCTGCTTTACGCCAGTCGCGCGGTCGATACCTCGCCCGCCGCCATTGAAGCCATCCTGACGCAGTCGCGCCAGCACAACCCCGGCAGCGGCATCACCGGCGTGCTGTGCTACGGCGGCGGCGTGTTTTTGCAAGCCATCGAGGGTGGGCGCTCCGCCGTGAGCGAGCTGTACGGCCACATCCAGAAGGACACGCGCCACAAGAACGTGGAGCTGCTGCACTACGAAGAAATCGCCGAGCGCCGCTTTGGCGGCTGGACCATGGGGCAGGTCAACCTGTCCAAGATCAACCACTCCATCCTGCTCAAATATTCCGAAAAGCCCGAGCTGGATCCGTATGCGGTGTCGGGCAAGGTGTCTTTTGCGCTGCTTGAAGAGCTGATGGCCACGGCCTCCATCATCGGCCGAGCCTGAAAAGCGGGGCGCTTTGCTACTGCGCCAGCCGATTCCGGGCCTGCTGTGCTCGCCGTACGAGAGTACGGCTGCGCGCATCGACCCAGACTAGGCTGGCTCGCTACGCAAATCGCCCCACTTTTCTTCGCAGCCAGCAATCACGTTTCGCAGCCGCAGCCGCCCAGAAGGCGCTGCGGCTTTTCTGTTCAGGCCGTTCTTTTCCCCGCCCGTGACCTTCACCGCCTTCGCCCTCATCATCCTCGCCGGCCTCATCCACGCGTGCTGGAACATCGTGGCCAAGAAGGCCGGGGGGGACTCGCGGTTTGCGTTCTTCACCTCGGTGATCATGATGGTTGTCTGGGCGCCGCTGGGCTGGTACCTGGGGCGCGACGCGGTGCTGCAGTGGGGCGCGGTGGAGTGGGGCTTCGTGGCCGCCAGCGGGCTGCTGCATGTGGCGTACTTCGTCATCCTGCTGCGCGGCTACCGCGTGGCAGACCTCACCGTGGTTTACCCGCTGGCGCGCGGCTCGGGGCCGCTGTTGTCGTCGCTGGTGGCCATCACTCTGCTGGGCGAGCAGATCTCCGCGCTGGGTGCCTTGGGCATCGTGGGCGTGGTGGGGGGCGTGTTTCTGATCGCGGGCGGCCCGGGCCTGCTGCGCGCCGCGCACGACCCTGCCGCGCGGGCGCGGGTGCACAAGGGCATTTTGTATGGCTTGCTTACGGGCGCCTTCATTGCCAGCTACACGGTGGTCGACGGCTATGCGGTCAAGTTTCTGCTGATGTCGCCCATTCTGGTGGACTACATGGGCAACTTTGTGCGTGTGGGCCTGCTGGCGCCCGTGGTGCTGCGCGACCTGCCCACCGCCCGCACGCTGTGGCTGGCGCAGTGGCGTTTTGCCCTGGCCGTGGCGGTGGTGAGCCCGGTGGCCTATGTGCTGGTGCTGTATGCCATGCAGCAGGCGCCCCTGTCGCACGTGGCCCCGGCGCGCGAGGTGTCCATGCTGTTTGCTGCGCTGATTGGCGGGCACCTGCTGGGCGAGGGTGACCGCGTGGCGCGCATTTTTGGCGCGCTGTGCATTGCGGCAGGCGTCACGGCCCTGGCCTTGGGATGACGGCCGCCGCACCACAACCTCTGCTGCTGGGCTGCGACTTCTCCAGCAGCCCCACGCGGCGCAAACCCATCGTGCTTGCGCTGGGCCAGCGCCAGGGCGCGCGCGTGTCGCTCACCGCGCTGCAGCCGTTCGACACCCTGGCCGCGTTCGGCCAGTGGCTGGCGCAGCCCGGCGACTGGGTGGGTGGTTTTGACCTGCCCTTCGGCCTGCCACGCGAGCTGGTGCAGGCGCTGGGTTGGCCCACCGACTGGCATGCCTGCATGCTGCACTACCGCAGCCTCAGCCGCGAGCAGAGCCGCGCGCAGTTTGCGGAGTTCTGCGATGCCCGCCCCGTGGGCGGCAAGTTTGCCCACCGCGCCACCGACGGGCCCGCAGGCTCCAGCCCCTCGATGAAATGGGTGAACCCGCCCGTGGCCTACATGCTGCACGCGGGCCTGCCGCGGCTGCTGGATGCGGGTGTGCACCTGCCCGGCCTGCACACTGGCGACCCGCGCCGCGTGGCGCTGGAGGCCTACCCCGGCCTGCTGGCGCGCGAGGTGCTGCAGCGGCGCAGCTACAAAAGCGACGACCGCGCCAAGCAGACCCCCGACCGCCTCATCGCCCGCAAAGACCTGGTCAACGCGCTGGAGCTGGGCCAGATCCGCCTCGGCCTGCGCCTCAAGCTCAGCCATGCCCAGCGCGACACCCTGGTGGATGACGCCAGCGGCGACAGCCTGGACGCCGTGCTGTGCCTGCTGCAAGCCGCCTGGGCGCAGCAGTGCCATGCCGAAGGCGATGCGCTTTACGGCCTGCCGCCGGGGCTCGATCCGCTGGAAGGCTGGATCATCACGGCTGAAAAGCCGTGACCGACCATTCCACCGCTTTTCAGGGCATCGGCCCGGCGCAGGCTGCGTAGCATGGGCGGGACACGCTGGATGCTTTGTTTGCCCATGCCTTTCGCCCCCCGCCTTTTGTTCGCGCTGGTCCTGCTGGCCCCGCTGCTGGTGCAGGCCGCCCCCGCGCCCTGGTATTACTGGCGCAGCCTGGTCGATGGCCAGCGTGTGTGCGCACAAACCTCGCCCGGCCCGGGCTGGGAGCGCGACAGCGCACCCCACGAAGGCCCCGGCTGCCAGCCGCGCCGCAAGGTGCTGGTCGTGCCCATGCGGTAGTGCCTGTCGTTGTTTTGTTATAAAAATAATAGCTATTCAGGCATGCTGGACGGGCGGTAGCGGCCAAAAAACCTTGCAATCGTGTGTGTACATTCGATAATGACACGCATGACCGAACTCATCCTGATCCGCCACGGCGAGACCGACTGGAACCGCGAGCTGCGCTTTCAGGGCCATGTGGACGTACCCCTCAACGCCACTGGCCACGAACAGGCCCGCCGCCTGGCCGAACGCCTGGCCGCAGAGCGCCCCGTGGTGCACCACCTCATCTGCAGCGACCTCATCCGCACCCAGCAGACCGCCACACCCAGCCTGCAGGTGCTGTTCCCTGAGGCCCGCATCGACACCCTCACCGACAGCGCCCTGCGCGAGCAAAACTTTGGCGTGGTGGACGGCAAGCGCGTGGACGACGTCAAGCAGGAACATGCCGACGCATGGAACCAGTGGCTGCGTTTTGAAGCCGACTACGGCATGCCCGGCGGCGAGACCACCCGCCAGTTCCACTCCCGGGTGATGGATGCCGTGTACCGCATCGCCCAGCAGCACAGCGGCCAGACCGTGATGGTGGTCACCCATGGCGGCGTGCTCGACATGATCTGGCGCACTGCACGCGGCACGGGGCTGGATGGCCCGCGCCAGAGCGACATTCCCAACGCGGGTCTCAACCGCGTGCGGGTGAGTGGAGAAGCGGTGGAAGTGCTGGACTGGGCTGATGTGCGGCACCTGGCGGATTTGCCGGAGCAGCCGGTTTATGACCAGACGAAGCTGGTGGTGAGGTGAGGTTTAAATTTGCTGACGTTGAGACTTAGTAGTCTCTATTTCAGTCAAGGCGATCTTCAAACTAACTCAAACATTGACCGCCTCTGTTGGTCGCTGTGAAGTGGGTACTTAGCAATATGAGTCCACTGCGGAGCAATAGCCGACGACCAGAGACGCAGCATCAAGTCCTCGGTCTGCACTTCTACGGCAACTGCATTCAGGTCGACCGCATAGCACTCCTCGTACGTGGCGTGCGCAGGATTTGGAAATGAGTTTTTGTACTTAATGTTGAACTCTGGTCGAAAGTATTTGATAAGAGCACCTTCAGTGAAATTGACCTCTTGTTGTTCCGACACCGGGTTGTAAATTACTTCACGTCTGTGGCGGTCATCCTCTTCCTCAGTCGTCTGATATTTCTTTGTGATGCCATCGAAGCTCGCAAGCATGTAACGTTCAAAGCAAAGTAGAACTAGCCAGATTTCTTGGTCAGGGGATTGTCGAATGGCCTCGGCATAAATACTCTGGAGAGTCGAATGACTCTGAAGCCGTTCCACTGCTGTTCTGGAACCGCCGTCGCCGTACGATTGCCCGACATAAAGCACTTCAAGATCCAAGTGCTCCCAGTACTTTGGCCCGCAAAGTCCCAAGAGCATTGCTGACTTTGCGGAAAGCAGTGGTTTTCCATCTGACGCAACGAATGCCACTTCCGTATACGGATAGCTCGATTGCACAGATAAGTCCAAGCACCCTAGCTCGTTCATAGCAATAAATGGAATCTCAATCTTCTCGTCGCGCACATGTTTGAAGCAGCGTCCAGAAATAGTGTCAGAAGTGAACACGACGGACTGAGGATCAATTGAAATTCTCGGTCGTCGTCCGACGATGTAAATGTGAGGATCGTCCGGAAGCTCGCCGAGCTGACTAAGTCCGTCTTGTTGCAGCAGCCAGCAGTAACTTGTGCAGACGTGTAGTCCGAACTCCGAGATGAATTTGCGGGGGGAAGACATAGCTAAGCCGATGTAATGGCCGGGGCAAGTGGGCGAAACGGCGGGTCTTATCTGCGGCCACAGCCTACAGGTAATTCCAACGCGGCACACACCACCCCCACCTGCCTAGCCAGCCGCACCGACTCCGGCTGCCCATTCACCATCGGCTGTAACACGTTCTGCACCGCTGCCCACTGCCCGTTGCGCTGCAGTGCATCCAGCCAGATCTGGTGAAACAGATCCCGCTGCGCATGGCTGCCGCCAATCTCCACCAGCCGGGGCAGGGCCACGCCCAGCTTCTCCACCGCCGTCGCCCAGTCGCCCTGCGCATGCGCCAGCAGGCCGTGGGCGGCGGGCACGCACACCTGTTGCCACACGGTGCGCTCCTGCGCCTCGGTGCGGGTGGCCGCGTGGGCGGTGATGTTGTTTTGCAGCGTGCGCGCGGCCTCCATGTGCCCGGCGCGGGCCAGGCCGTAGAGGTATTGCAGGTCCAGAAAGGGCAGTACATGGTCGGCCAGGCGCAGTGCCAGGTGATCGGCCACGTCGGTCCAGCGGTCGCCGACATCCACGCCTGCCAACTCCAGCCGGGCGAGCAGTGACACGGCGTTGATCTGGTCTTGCGTGTATTCCTTGACCACGCCCCACACCTGCTGGTCGTAGAGCGCCAGCACTTCGGCATGCCGGTCCTGCTCCAGCAAAAACAGCGCCTGGTGCCACCAGTTGTGCGTGACCATGAAGGAGTTCAGGCCCGTCCAGGTGTCGCTCATGCTGGCCATGAAATCGGTACCTTCGCGGATGCGGCCCAGGGTCAGCATGACGTGGGCCAGCGCGTGGTGGGCCCAGGGCTCTTTGCGGCACAGGCTGATGGCGTGGCGTGCGGCGCTTTCAGCCTCTTGCAGGCGGTGGCATTGCTCCCAGCCAAAGGCCAGCATGCCGTGCAGGTAGGGCACCTCGGCCGCTGCGGGCAGGGCCTGCAGCGCCAGGCGCAGCATGCCGGGCGAGTCGCCCCGGTTGAACAAATGGTATTGGCCGAGCTTGAGGGAGGCGAGGTCGCGCGGGTGCAGGCGGGCTTGCTCCTCGTGCAGCGCAATGGCGCGGGGCAGGTCGCCATCCACCCAGGCGGCGATGGCGGCCACAAAGCGTTGTTCACGCTCGGTAGCCTCTGCCGCGCGAGCCAGGGCCTGGTCGATGAGGGGGCGGGCGTTGTGCGGAGCGTCGGCCGACTCGGCAAACATGTGCAGTGCGGCGCAGCTGGCCTGAACGATGGGGCTGGTGTCGGCCGCCGCGTTCAGCACGTTCACCGCGCGGGCCTCGCAGGCGATGAAGCCTTCTACAAAGTCATTCAGCGCCGTCGCGCTGGCCTCGTCATGCAGCGTGATGGGGTTGCCCAGGCTGTCGGTCATGCGGGTGTGCGTGGAGGATGGCATGGGGCATTGTTGGGTCGCTGGGCTCAGCCGCCGTTGATCAAGGTCAGGTAGGCGTTGCGGGTTTCGGCAGACACCGACGCCACGAGCTGTTCATGCGGCGTCTGGTGCCGCGCCAGCATGCGGGCGCTGGCCACGGTTTTGGACTTGCAGTACCAGTGGCAGGTGTGCTGCATCAGAAACAGCTCGGCCGTCATCATGTAGGCGCGGTCCTTGGGCGACAGGTGGCTGGTGTTCTGCACCACATGGGCAATGCCGCGCGCGTGGATGGCGAGCGCTCGGCGCACGTCAAAGGTCATGGCGGGCAGCAGCTTGTCGGCAAACGGGATCGGCACGGAGAGCCGGCTGACGCGGGCGTGGGCTTCGTCCACCTTGGCAAAGTCGGCGGCAAAGCGGCTGAACTGCTCGCTCAGTTGCGACTCGGTGGTGCTCAGCAGGCTCCAGATCTGGCTGCGGCGCTCGTCGGTGCTTTCACCCAGGGCGCGCAGGTAGCCGTCGGTCAGCGCCTCCATCAGCTTTTCGATCTGGTAGTTGGCCAGGTGTTTGCCCAGCAGCGCAATGCGCTTGCGCTGCTCTTTGGCGTTGAGCATGAAGGTGCCGGTGGCGATGAGGATCGCCAGGATGATGATGTCCATGCGGTGGTGGGATGGTGGTTTGTGAGGTGGGGGCTCCAGCGGTGGTGCCAGCGTCAGAGCGTATTCCCCCAAGGTTACCAACAACAACGCACGACAGATGCAGGGTTATGCCGCAGGCGGCTGGGGCCATGCCCGCTGGGGTTCGCGGATCAGCTCGAACGCGTGCGCGACCTGCAGCACGCCAAGGTCGTCAAAACGTGCGCCCGCAATCTGCAGGCCGATGGGCAAACCAGCGCGGGTGTAGCCGCAGTTGACCGAGGCCGCAGGTTGCTCGGACATGTTGAACGGCACGGTAAAGCCGATGTGTTCCAGCGGGCGCAGCGGGTCGTTGGTGGGCGAGGGCAGCTCGGCCTGGAAGGCGACGTTGGGCGCCACGGGCGAGATCACATAGTCGAACGCGCTGCAGGCCTTGACGGCGGCCACGCGCGTCAGGTGGAACTGGTGGCTGGCGGTGAAGACCTCGGTGCCGCTCATGCCGGCGGCACTGTCGGCCCAGGTGCGGATGTAGGGCAGCACCTTGTCGCGCCGCGCCGCCGGCAGGGCCTGCAGGTCGATGTGGGAACGCATGCGCCAGAAGTGGTCCATGCCGTCGAGCATGGCCTGGGTCATGAAAGGTGCCATGGGCACGATGGTGGCGCCGGCGGCTTCCATGAGTTGGGCTGCGCGCTCCACGGCGGCCTTCACCTCGGGCTCCACCGGCAGGCCGCAGCCTGCATCCAGCAGCAGGCCGATGCGCAGGCCGCGCAGGCGCTCGGCGCCCTTGTTGAACTGGCTCCAGGCGATGTCCTGGTAGGGCAGGCTCATGCTGTCGCGCGCGTCGGGCTGGCTCAGCACCTGCATCATCAGCGCGGCGTCGGCCACGGTGCGGGTCATGGGGCCGGCGGCGCGGCCGGTGTAGGGCGGGTCAATCGGGATGCGGCCCAGGCTGGGCTTGAGGCTGAAGATGCCGCACCAGCTGGCAGGCAGGCGCAGCGAGCCACCAATGTCGGTGCCGATGTGCAGCGGGCCGTAGCCCGCAGCGGCCGCCGCGCCACCGCCGGCGCTGGAGCCGCCCGGGCCCTTGCTCACGTCCCAGGGGTTGCGCGACAGCGGGTGAAAGGTGGACAGGCCGGATGACAACATGCCGTAGTCGGGCATGGTGGTCTTGGCGACGATGACGGCACCTGCCTCGCGCATGCGGGCGGCGGGGGGGGCGTCAGCTGCGGCGGGCACCAGCTCGACGGCGGCCGTGCCCAGCGGGGTGGGGTCGCCTTCGGTGGCAATGTTTTCCTTGATGGTGCTGGGCACGCCGTCGAGCAGCCCCTTGGGCTCGCCGCGCAGCCAGCGGGCCTCGGAGGCACGGGCCTGGGCCAGGGCGGCCTCGGGGCGCAGCAGGTAGGTGGCTTTGATATGGGGCTCCCACCGTTCGATGTGGGCCAGCACGGACTGCGTGACCTCGACCGGTGACAGCTTGCGCTGGCGGTAGGCGGCAATCAGGTCGTGGGCGGGCAGGTCGTGCAGTTCGGTCATGGCGGGGTGGGTGGTCGCCGTAGCGATGTTTATCAATAAAAAAGGCTGCAAGCGCTAGTGGGTAAAGCGCTGGCAGCTATTGTTTTAGGAGTCTTGACTCCTGCACGCACCGCGTTGCGGCGCGTGGCTTTCAGGACCAGGACAGCGCGGAGATGTCGTTCACGAACACGGGCATGTCTTTCCACAGGCCCTTGAGGTTCTTGTTGGCCACCGTGATCCACTGGTTGGAGTACAGGAAGGCGTGCACCGCATCGTTGGCCAGCAGGCGCTGCGCATCGCCCAGCAGCTTGGCGCGGTCGGCGGGGCGGGCGGCGTTCTTGATCTGGCTGAACAGGTCGTTGAACTTGGGCGAGTTGTAGGCCCAGTAGTAGTCGGGCTTGGCAAAGTTGCCCAGGTCAAAGGGCTCCACGTGGCTGATGATGGTCAGGTCGTAGTTCTTGCTGCCGTAGGTCCCGCTGAGCCACTGCGCCCATTCCACGTTCTGGATCTTGGCGATGATGCCGACCTTGGCCAGCTGGGCAGCCACCACCTCGCCGCCCTGGCGGGCGTAAGGCGTGGGGGGCAGCGTCATGGTCAGCTCCAGCGGCGTCTTGATGCCGGCCTCGGCCAGCAGCTTCTTGGCCTTCTCGGGGTCGTAGGGGTTCACGCCCGTGGTGTCCACGTAGCCAAACGCGCCGGGCACGTAGTGGCTGCCGATGGGTGCGCCGTAACCGTCGCCCGCGCCTTCGATCACGGCCTTGCGGTCAATGGCTGCGGCAATGGCGCGGCGCACGCGCACGTCGTCCAGCGGCTTCTTGCCGTTGTTGATGGCCACGATGGTTTTGGCGCGCGAGCCGCTGACCACCACCTGGAACTTGGGGTTGGCCTTGAACTGCGCCACGCTGCGCGGCGTGACGCGGGGGAATGCGTCCACGTCGCCCGCCAGCAGGGCAGCCACCTGGGCGGCTGGGTCGGAGATGAAGCGGAAGGTCGCGCGCTTGATCTTGATGGCCTTGGCGTCGCGGTAGCCGTCCCAGGCGGTCAGCACGACCGACGAGCCCTTGTTCCAGGCCTGCAGCTGGTAGGGGCCGGTGCCCACGGGCTTGTTGGCGTTGGTGTCGGCGCTCTTGGGCTCCACGATGATGGAGGTGGCCTGGCCCAGCACGAACAGCAGGTCGGGGTCGATCTCCTTGTTGAGCAGCACCACGGTGTAGTCGTCGACCACCTGGGTGGTGATGCCGGCAAAGGTGCGCTTGTCCTTATTGGTGCTCTTCTCGCCGCCTGCGCGGTCGTACGAGAACTTGACGGCCGCAGCAGTGAAGGGCTCGCCATTCTGGAACTTCACGCCACGGCGCAGCTTGAAGGTGTAGGTCTTGAGGTCGGGCGAGACCTCCCAGCTTTCGGCCAGCAGGGGCGACACGCTGCCGTCGGGGTTGATCTTGGTGAGCGTCTCGAAGATGTTGTACTGAACGATCTCGGCGATGGCAGATGCCGCACCGGCGGTGGGGTCCAGGCCTGGGGGCTCCAGCGTCATCGCCAGCGTCACCGCATCTTTGCGGCCTTGCGCCAGGGCGCCAAGCGAGGTGGTCAAGGGCACAGCGGCGATGGCGCCAGTGGCAAGGACGGTACGGCGGTTCAGCATGTTCGGACTCTCCAGACAAAAAACCAGACAACAACCATAAAGACCCCCGGTGCAATTTGTTACCGGGGAGGAAAGAAGCTTTTTACACCATCACACCTGCATGTGGTTATGCGGTTTTTGCCGTTGCCGCAGCGGCTGCCGCACGGCGCGCCCGCGCGCGGCCGGGCAACACCTGCGGCACGGCGCCCACCAGCGACTGTGTGTACGGGTGCTGCGCGTTGCGGAACAGCTCGCCCGGCGAGCCGCGCTCCACGATGCGGCCCTGGTACAGCACCACCACCTCGTCACACAGGTGGTTGACCACCGCGAGGTCATGGCTGATGAGCATGTAGGTGATGCCGAACTGCTGCTGCAGGTCCTGCATCAGGTTCAGCACCTGGGCCTGTACCGACACGTCGAGTGCGCTCACAGGCTCGTCGGCCACGATGAGGCGGGGCCGGGTGATGAGGGCGCGCGCAATGGCGATGCGCTGGCGCTGGCCGCCAGAGAATTCGTGCGGGTACTTGCCCAGGTCGTTGGTGCGCAGGCCCACTTGCGACAGCACCTGGGCGGCCTGCTCGCGCTGCTCGGCGCGCGTGGTCTGGCCTTGCGCCTGCAGTGGTTCGGTCACGATGCGCTCCACGGTCTGGCGCGGGTCCAGCGATCCGTACGGGTCCTGGAACACCATCTGAAAGTCGCGCCGCGCCTGGCGCAACTGCTCGGCTGGCAACTGGTGCAGGTTGCGGCCCAGCAGCTCCACCGTGCCGGAGGTGGGTGCATCGAGCGCCATCACCAGCCGTGCCAGGGTGGACTTGCCCGAGCCCGATTCGCCGACGATGCCGAGGCTGCGGCCAGAGGCAATCGAGAAGTTCACGCCGTTGAGCGCGTGCACCTTGCCCGGGGGGCGAAACAGGTGCTCGCGGGGCAGTGTGTATTCGCGCACCAGGTCGGTCACCTGGAGCAGCGGCGCGGTGGCTGGCGCGCCGGTGGTGTGGGGGGCCTGGGTCATGCAGCCACCCCGATGATGTTCACCACGTCCGCACTCTGCGCCTCGGCAATGGCTTCGCGCCGCAGGCAGCGCACCAGGTGGTCGCCGTCGGCATCGGTGGCCACCAGCGTGGCCTCGGGCTGCTTGTGGTGGCAGTCATCCACCGTGTAGCTGCAGCGCCCTGCAAACGGGCAGCCAGCGGGCAGGTCCACCAGCTCGGGCACCGTGCCCGGAATGGTGGACAGGCGCGGGCGTTGCCCGGGCGCGTGCACGGCACCCAGGTGGGGCCGGGCGGCGAACAGCCCGCGTGTGTAAGGGTGGGCCATGGCCGAGAAGACCGAGGCAGTGGAGCCGCTTTCGACCACGCTGCCGCCGTACATCACCATCATGCGGTCCACGTTCTGCGAGATCACCCCCAGGTCGTGCGAGATGAGGATCAGCGCCATGTTGCGCTCGGCCACCAGGTCGCTGATGAGGTCCAGGATCTGCTGCTGGATGGTCACGTCGAGCGCCGTGGTGGGCTCGTCGGCGATCAGCAGGTCGGGCCCGCAGGCCAGCGCCATGGCAATGGTGATGCGCTGGCGCTGCCCGCCCGAGAACTGGTGCGGGTAGGCGTCAAAGCGCTGTGCGGCGTTGGGGATGCCCACGCGGTCCAGCAAGGCAATCGCTTCGGTGCGTGCGGCTGCTGCATTCATGCCCCGGTGCAGGCGCAGCGGCTCCGCCACCTGGCGGCCAATGGTGTGCACGGGGTTCAGGGCCGTCATGGGCTCCTGGAACACCATGCCAATGCGGTTGCCGCGCATCTTGCACATCTGTGCATCGGTGCGGCCCACCAGCTCTTGCCCATCAAAGCGGATGCTGCCAGTGACCTGTGCACTCTCGGGCAGCAGGCCCATGAGCGACATGGCTGTGATGGACTTGCCGCAGCCTGATTCACCGATCAGGCCCAGGGTTTCACCGCGCGCCAGCGAAAAGCTCACGCCGCGCACGGCATCGGCGGGGCCCCGGTGCGTCTGCAGGCGGATGCGGAGGTTGGAGACTTCAAGCAAAGGCATGGCAGAGGATCGTCATCGTTCGCAGTAATTTCATCTCAGCTAAACGGGTCTGTGAAACTGGCGCGACCCAAGCCAGCGCCCCCGTGCAAGGGCCGTCCCGCCGCACTGGGGGTGTCCCCCTCCCGCATTGCGCAGCAATGCGAGAGAGGGGGAAGGCGCGAAGCGACTCAGGGGGTGTCATCTTTTTCTGGAGAGGCGGGGGTCGAGCAAATCGCGCAGCCCGTCGCCCAGCAGATTCAGCCCCAGTACCGCCAGCGCAATCGCCATGCCGGGCCACACCGCCAGCAGCGGGGCCTGGAACATCAGCGTCTGTGCCTCGCTGAGCATGCGGCCCCAGGAGGGCTGGGGCGGCTGGGTGCCCAGGCCCAGGTACGACAGGGCGGCCTCGGCCAGGATGGCGATGGCGAACTGGATGGTGGCCTGCACGATGAGCACCGACAGGATGTTGGGCAGCACGTGTTCCAGCGTGATGCGCCAGCTGCCTTTGCCGCAGGCACGTGAGGCCAGGATGTATTCGCGCGACCACACGGCGTTGGCCGATGCGCGCGTGACGCGTGCAAACGTCGGGATGTTGAAGATGCCGATGGCGATGATGGAATTCACTATGCCTGCACCAAACACCGCCGTCATCATGATGGCCGAGAGGATGGCGGGGAAGGCGAACGTGAAGTCTGCCAGCCGCATGATCAGTTCTTCCACCCAGCCGCGCTTGGCGGCGGCCAGCAGTCCCAGCGCCGTGCCCAGGGTCAGGCCGATGCCCACCGCGATCACGCCCACCAGGATGGAGTTGCGGGCGCCCACCAGCAGCAGCGAGGCTACGTCGCGGCCAAAGGCATCCGTGCCCAGCCAGTGGGTGCCGGAGGGACTCGCCAGCTTGTTGGCCAGGTCCATCTCGTAGGGCGACCAAGGCGTCCAGACAAAAGAGAGCAGCGCAGCAAGGATCAGCAGCGCCGACAACACCGCACCGATGATAAAACTGCGGTGGCGCAGCGCGCGGTGCAGCCAGCCGGGGGCGGAGGGCGTGGAAGAGGAGGGGGGGGATACAGCGGCGCTCATGGGGATCAGATGTCGGAAGCCTTCACGCGGGGGTCGATCACGGCGTAGAGGATGTCCACGACGAAGTTCACGATCACCACCATGGCGGCGAGCAGCATCACGCAGTTGCGCACCACGATCAGGTCGCGGTTGGAGATGGACTGGAAGATCAGGCGCCCGAGGCCGGGCAGATAGAACACGTTCTCGACCACGATGGTGCCCGCCAGCAGGTTGGCAAACTGCAGCCCCATCACGGTGACCACCGGGATCATGGCGTTGCGCAGCACATGGCCCCACAGCGCTGCGCGCTGCGTGAGGCCCTTGGCGCGGGCGGTGCGTACAAAGTCTTCACGCAGCACCTCCAGCACGGCCGAGCGGGTGATGCGCGCCAGGATGGCAGCCTGCACCACGGCCAGCGCAATGGCGGGCAGCAGCAGGGCTTTGAGGGCTTCTAGCGGGCTGCCGCCAGCGTCTTCCGTCCAGCCCGGAAAGCCGCCGGCCGAGAACCACTGCAGCTTCACCGAGAACAGCAGGATCAGCAGGATGGCGAACCAGAAGTTGGGGATGGCAATGCCGATCTGCGCCAGGCCCATCACGCCCACGTCACCCAGCTTGTTGTGGCGCGCCGCGGCGTACACACCGGCGGCCAATGCCAGCACCGTGGTGATCACCATGGCCATCAGGGCCAACGGCACGGTAAGCGCCAGGCGCTCCAGCACCAGGTCGAGTACGGGCGAGCTGTAGGCGTAGCTGTCGCCCATGTTGCCCACCACCAGGCCGCTCACCCATTGCCAGTAGCGCAGGCTGGCGGGCTGGTCCAGACCCAGCTTGGTGGCCAGAGCCGCCACCGCATCGGGAGAGGCATCGGGACCCATCAGAATCTGCGCGGCATTGCCCGGCAGGATTTCCAGCACCAGGAACACGACGATGGAGGCGCCAATCAACGTGGCCAGGAGGGTGACAAACCGCTTGAGAAAAAACAGGCCCATGGGTGGGGTGCGTTGGCAGGTGGGTCAGACGCAGGGGCGTCAAAATTAATGTGTATACACAGCATAACGGTAAAAACGTCCCCGTCAGCGGTGGTGGGTTGCAGTGTGGCACGCAAGGCACATGCCACCGGCGCGGGATAATACGGAGCATGAACTGCGCCGCTCGCTCCGTTGCCCCTGTTTTTGGCCCCGTGCACTGGGAGGCTGTATGGCGCTGATGATCACGGACGAGTGCATCAACTGCGATGTGTGCGAGCCCGAGTGCCCCAACCAGGCGATCTACCTGGGGCAGGAGATCTACGAAATCGACCCGAACAAGTGCACAGAATGTGTGGGGCATTTCGACGAGCCCCAGTGTGTGCAGGTCTGCCCTGTGGCCTGCATTCCCGTGAACCCGCAGCACGTGGAAAGCCGCGAAACCCTGTGGCAGAAGTTCCAGCGGCTGCAGGCGTCCACGCCGACGTAATTTGAGCCAAACCGACCGCTTGCGCTAGTAGGTCATGCCTTGGGTGCTATTGAATAAATAGCAATATCCACAGCACAACGGCTGGACGGGCTGGTGGCCCCTCAGTCCTCCACAGGCCGAGGGGGCTTGGGGCGGGGCGGTTTGGTGGTGTGGATGAGCAGCGTGGCTTTTTCCATGTCCCCCGCCAACAGAGCGGGGTAGGCCTTGAGCGAGTGGGCGATGCTGTCCTCGATCAGCGTGCGCTGGTCTGGCGACGGCTTCTTGAGCACCCAGTTGGCGACTTCGCTTTTGACGCCCGGATGGCCGATGCCTATGCGCAGGCGCCAGTAGTCGGGCGAGCCCAGCTGTCCGTGGATGTCACGCAGGCCGTTGTGCCCGGCATGGCTGCCGCCGCGCTTGAGCTTGACCTGGCCCGGTGCAATGTCCAGTTCGTCGTGCACTACCAGGATTTCCTCGGGCAGGATCTTGAAAAAGCGCGCCAGCGAGGCCACGGACTTGCCGGAGAGGTTCATGAAGGTCTGCGGCTCCAGCAGCCACACGTTCTGGCCGTGCACCGTGGTGCGTGCCACCAGGCCGTGGTAACTGCGCTCGGGCACCAGCGTGGTCTTGAGTTCGCGCGCCAGGGCATCAATCCACCAGAAGCCGGCGTTGTGCCGCGTGTCCTCGTAGTCTGGCCCGGGGTTTCCCAGGCCTACAAACAGCTTGATCATGTGCGGGATTATCGGTGGCTGGGGTGTGGAAAGGCCGTCGGCATTGCTGCCGCTGCATGACGATGCAGTCGGCGAGAGAGGGGTGCGGCGTGCAAAGTGCGCCACACCAATGAAAACGGCCCACGCAAGGTGGGCCGTTTCGTGGTCAACACCGCAAAGCGGGTTGACCGGGTGAAGTGATCGAGGTCGTGGACCGGCGAATTACTTCTTGCCCTTGCCCTTGCCCTTGGCATCGGCAGCAGGAGCGGCTTCCGCAGGGGTCTCGACGACCACGACTGGAGGCACCACGGACACCAGCACGGGGTTGTTGTTCTGGCCACCGCGGACCTTGGCCACCACGCCCTTGGGCAGCTTGATGTCCTTCAGGTGCAGGGAAGCACCCTTTTCCAGCTTGGACAGGTCCACAGCGATGAATTCGGGCAGGTCCGAAGGCATGCAGGTCACGTCCAGTTCGTTCACGATCGGGTTGACCATGCACTTGTCCACCTTGACGGCGTTGGACTCTTCTGCACCGCTGTAGTGCAGTGGCACCTTCAGGTGCAGCTTGGTCTTGTCGTCCACGCGCTGGAAGTCGATGTGCAGCACCAGTTGCTTGTAGGGGTGGTATTGCACGTCACGCAGCACAACCTTGGACGTGGCGCCAGCCACTTCCATGTCCAGCACGCTGGAGTGGAACGCTTCCTTCTTGAGGGCGTGCCACAGCGCGTTGTGGTCCACCTCGATCAGTTGTGGCTCGGTAGCACCACCGTACACGATGCCAGGCGTCTTGCCCGAATTACGCAGACGGCGGCTCGCACCCGTACCCTGCTTGGCGCGCTCAAAAGCGACGAAGTTCATAGTTAGCTCCTGAAAAGGGTGGACCGCGACCAGTCGTACCCCGATTAAAAAAGACCTGTGACGCCTTCATGGCGGCAGGCCTGCGCATTGCTCTCGAACAGACAAGCCTCCCGAAGGAGGCCTGCGTGCAATCCGACTGCAACGCTCCCGGGGGAGCGTGTCAGAACAGGTTGTCCTGGTCCGAGAACAGACTCATGACCGACTCACCCTTGGCAATGCGCTGGATCGTTTCGGCGATCAGCGGGGCCACGGAGAGTTGGCGAATCTTGGAACATCCCTTGGCGTTGTCGCTCAGCGGGATGGTGTTGGTCACCACGACTTCATCGAGGGCTGTGCCCTTGGCGATGCGTTCGATGGCAGGACCCGAGAAAATGGGGTGCGTGCAGTAGGCGTACACCTTCTTGGCACCGCGCTCCTTGAGCACTTCGGCAGCCTTCACCAGCGTGCCGGCGGTGTCGATCATGTCGTCCATGATCACGCAGTTGCGGCCTTCGATCTCGCCGATCACGTGCATCACTTCCGACACGTTGGCCTTAGGACGGCGCTTGTCGATGATGGCCAGATCGCAGTTCAGTTGCTTGGCCAGGGCGCGTGCGCGCACCACGCCGCCCACGTCGGGGGAGACGACGATCAGATCTTCGTAGTTCTTCTGGCGCAGGTCGCCCAGCAGCACCGGCGACGCATAGATGTTGTCCACGGGAATATCGAAGAAGCCCTGGATCTGGTCAGCGTGCAGGTCCATGGTCAGCACGCGGGCCACGCCCACGGCTTGCAGCATGTTGGCCACCACCTTGGCCGTGATGGGCACACGGGTAGAGCGGGGGCGGCGGTCCTGGCGGGCGTAACCGAAATAAGGAATCACGGCGCTGATGCGCTCAGCCGACGCGCGCTTGAGCGCATCGACCATGATCAGCAGTTCCATGAGGTTTTCGTTGGTGGGTGCGCAGGTGGACTGCACCACGAAAACATCACGTGCGCGCACGTTTTGTTTGATTTCGACGGTGACTTCACCGTCAGAGAAGCGACCCACGTCAGCCGCACCGAGGGTGGTGCCGAGGTGTTGGGCAATTTCAGCTGCCATGCCAGGATTGGCATTGCCGGTGAAAACCATGAAGTCGGGGTGGTTGGCTTGCATGAGCGTCCCAGCAGTCTGAAATAAAAGCCCGTACGCGGAAAGCGTTTGGCAGGGGAAGAAGGATTCGAACCTTCGCATGCCGGAATCAAAATCCGGTGCCTTAACCAGCTTGGCGACTCCCCTACACAGGTCAATTGCCGAGGGCAACCAACCTTAAATTTCTCCTGATGCCCAGCCTGCCAGAGGATGAACCATCAGATTTTCACATGCCTTCACTTGCCAGCCCTCGGGGGCTCCGCTCAAGTCAACTGCGTGTGATAGTTGCGCAAACACCGCACTGCCTGAGCCTGTCATTCTGCCTTTGAGGTCGCGATCTTTGAGCCATTCAATGGCTTGCAAAACATCGGGGCAAAGAGCCTGAGCAACTGGCTGCAAGTCGTTTCGACCGAAGTCAAAGTGTGCTGCAGCAAAGCCTAAGATTGTAGCACTATCTGAATCGCGTTTCAAACTTGGTGACGAAAAAATTTCTTTTGTCTCCAAACCTGCTGCGGGCTTCACGATCACAAAGCTCGCTTGCGGTAGCTGGTGCACTTTCTCAAGCGGCGTGATTGTCTCACCAATTCCCTCCACCCAAGCGTTGTGGCCGCATAAAAAAAACGGGACGTCAGCGCCCAACTGCAAACCGATCTTTGCCAATGCGTGTCTTGGCAGGTTCAGCCCCCACAGCCGGTTCAAAGCCAGCAGCGTGGTGGCGGCATCCGAAGAGCCGCCTCCCATGCCTGCCTGCGCTGGCACGCGTTTCAGAACGCCAATGTGAGCGCCCTCACGGCAGCCCGTTGCGGCCTGCAGTGCATGTGCAGCGCGAACCGAGAGGTCCACCTCGGGTAGCGCTGTGGACAGGTCTTCCCGCGAAATCAATCCATCCGTGCGGCGTTGGAAGTGCAGGGTGTCGCACCAGTCCACAAGCATGAACACGGACTGCAGCAGGTGATAGCCGTCAACACGCCGTCCGGTGATGTGCAAAAAAAGATTGAGCTTGGCCGGGGCTGGCACGTCATACAAGGCTTGCATGGGGCGAAAGAGTGGGGAGCGAGGTTTTGCTGTGCGAACGGCTCTGCTGGCCGCAGCAGTTTGCAGGCCGTCAGGGAGTCAGCGCAATGCGCAGCGTGGCGGTAGGCTGCGGGTCGCTGCGGCGTGCCGTCAGCCGCCCGTCTGCAATGCCGGTAAGGTCTGCTTGCCACCCCGTCGCACTGGCCTGGGTGCCCTTGAGCCAGCTGAACAAGGCGGTCACGGGAATGCGAGTGCCGGTCACGTCCTGGAGCAGAGTGTCCAGGGAATTGGAGGTACGGGTGTCCTGACCGCTAAGCAGCTGCGCGTGACCATCTTTCCAGTCGAGTTGCGCAATGCGATTGCCGAAGGGGCTGAGCAAAACGAGTCCACCCGCCTGGGCGGTGCCGCGCAGCTCGAACATGGCAGAAAAAGACTGCGAGGCCTGCCCGTCGATCTGCAGGGCAATGCGCCCACTCCAGCTGTCTTCGTCCAGGGGGGCTTTGGCTATCGGCTGCGCACAACCTGCGAGCCACAGCGCCCACAACACCAGCCACCATGCCCACCGGTGGGGAGGAGTCCGTGGCCGACTGTTTGAAGTGGCGCTGAAAAGGCCTTGCATCAGAGGGAGGCCCCGAGGCGTTTCAGGGTCTCTTTGAGGGTGTCGTTGTCAGGACTGGCACGCTGACCTTCTTTCCAGACGCGTGTTGCACCGTCCCTGTCGCCCATGCTCCAGAGCACCTCGCCCAGATGTGCAGCAATCTCCACATCGGGCCGTGCCTTGAAGGCTACTTCGAGGTGTTTGCGGGCGTCTGCCTTGTTGCCCAGGCGAAACTCCACCCAGCCAAGGCTGTCTAGGATGAAGGGATCGTTGGGGGCGAATTCCAATGCCTTCAGGATGAGCTGTTTGGCCTCGGCCAGCCGCACTCCGCGGTCTGCGAGCGAATAGCCAAGGGCGTTGTAGGCGTGGTGGTACTCTGGCTGGCGTGCGATCACCTGACGCAACAGCTTCTCCATCGTGTCCGGCTGGCCCGCCTTTTCTGCCAGCATGGCCTGGTCGTAGACCAGCTCGGCGTCGTCCGGGGCCAGGGCCACCAGTTCGACTTGTACCTTGTAGGCTTCCTGGTACAGGCGCTGGTCGCGTAACAGTTGCACTTCGGCCATCAGCTTCATGCGTTGGCTGTCTGCTGAATTGCCTGGCAGGTTGCGCAACAAGGCCCGCGCCTGGGCGAGCTTGCCCTGGCGTGCCAGCAATGATGCGCGGCGCGTCTGCGCACCAAAGACTTCCTCTGCGTTGTCGATCCGTGCGAGCCAGGCTTCTGCGCCCGCAAAGTCTTTCTTTTTCTCGGCAATCTGCGCGTGCAGCAGGTACGCTTGCGTGAGGCTCTTTCGCCGCAGGTCGGTGTCACCAGATGCAGATGCCAGTTCCATGAACCGTTGCAGCGATGCCTCTGCGGCAGGCAGGCGGTTGTCCTGGTACTGCAAGGTGGCGGCCACCAACCATGCCTCTGCCAGGTCAGGCTTTTCCTTGGTGACCGTCTCCAGCTGGCGACTGGCCTCTGGATAGCGCTGAAGGCCCAGCAATACCCTCGCATACGCCATGCGCAGGTCCGGGATGGGTTGTCTGGACAGCGTTTGCGTCACGATGGGCTCTGCGTCTAGCAGGCCTTCGTCCATCAGCTCCAGCGCCAGCCGGGCCGCGCTTTCGCTGGCATTGTCCAGGCCCTGTGCCCTGCGTGCTGCGTCGAGCGCACCGGCCTTGTCGCCCGCTGCAAGCCTCAATCGACCCAGCGACACCCAGGCCTCGGGTCCGGTGGCAGGGTTGGTGAGTTCATTGACCAGGGCCTGTTCCACCACCTTGGCGGCCAGCGCTTTGTCACTCGCGCGTCCATACAGTTGTGGCAAAGATGCCAGCGTTGACGCCTTGGTCCTAGGAGAGGCTTGTGCAAGTTCCTGGCGCAGCAAGTCCGGTGTTTCGGCGATGCGGTTCAATGCGATCAGGATCTGCAGCACATACTGATTGGCCTCGCGCGACTGTGGCAGGGCCTCCTTCCAGGCTCGGGCTGCAGCCAGGGCGTATTCGCCTGATCGTGATTGCAAGGCAATGTCTGCAGCCCTTTGGTAGAGCTGCCCGTCAGCGCTTCGGCGCGCGGCCTCCAGCATGAACGCGTAGCCTGCGCCTGGGTCCCCGGTTCGTGCACTGATCTCGCCCAGAAAGATTTCGTAGAACAGCTCTGCGTCCAACGCGGGGTTGGACTCTACCGGTGGGGGCTCGCTCGGGGGGCGGCTTTCACCGGCGGGCTTTTGGGCCCAAGCTGAGTGGGCGGACGCCGCAATCACGGTGACCAAGGCAACGGTACGAAAGCTGTGGGATAACACCATCGGGCCATAATAATCCATGCCTGTTAAGCCGTTGCCCGGTTGTTTGTATGCCTGAGTTGCCTGAAGTGGAAGTGACGCGGCGCAGTTTTGCTACCGCGATCGCTGGAGCCCGGATCGAGGCTGTGATGATGGGCAAGCCCCTGCGGTGGCCTCTGGGTTGTGACCCGCAGTTGCTGGGAGGCCAACAAGTGGTCGGATTGCGCCGGCGGGGCAAGTATCTGTTGCTCGATATGAACCAAGGCGTTCTGCTTCTGCATTTGGGGATGTCGGGTAGCCTGCGTTTTGCTTCAGACATGCCAGAAGCGGGGGCGCATGACCACTTTGACCTTGTCACCGACCGGGGCACGCTGCGCCTGCATGACCCACGCCGATTTGGCGCGGTGGTTTATGCGCCATCAGAGAACTCACCGGTAGCCGCCAAATTGCTGGGCGGCTTAGGTATGGAGCCCTTGTCTGAAGAGTTTCTACTTCCGACTTTTCAGGCAGGACTCAAGAAAAGCCGGATGCCTATCAAACAGTTGCTTCTGGCGGGGCGCGTGGTCGTGGGGGTCGGGAATATCTACGCCTCTGAGGTGCTTTTTTTGTCTGGCATCCGTCCTACTACCGTTGCATCACGCATTGGTCCGGCACGAGTACATAAGCTGCATCAGGCCATTCGCTCGGTGCTGGCCCGCGCTGTGGAGATGGGCGGTAGCACGCTGCGCGATTTTTCGAATGCCGAAGGAATGGCTGGCCACTTTCAGACGGCCGCGAACGTGTATGGCCGCGATGGTCAGCCCTGCCATGTGTGCGGTACAGCCATCGAGCTGATTCGCCAGGGACAGAGAAGCACTTACTTCTGCCGCCAGTGCCAGCACCCATAGATGCTGCCGTCCGATGGACGGTTTGCGACAGCTGGCGGACGGTCGATGCTATATTTTGTATATACCTGCCTCGCGGGCCATCCATAGATCTCTGGGAGCAAAGTGGGACCTTCATTCAACGAACAGTTTGACCAGCATGGCGTCTGGCGACGGGAGTTCGCCCAGCAGCTCAAGCGGCTGGCCGATTGGATGGCCACGCACGACCTGATGGATGCAGCAGTGCAAGAGCGCCTGCAGCGGCTGGAAGAGCAGGTACGCAGCGACAAGGTCATGGTGGCGTTTGTGGCGGAGTTTTCGCGTGGAAAATCCGAACTGATCAACGCGATCTTTTTTGCTGACTATGGTCGCCGCATCATGCCTGCCAGTGCGGGCCGCACGACCATGTGTCCCACCGAACTGGGGTATGACGCCAATGTTGCACCCAGCTTGCGGCTATTGCCCATTGAGACTCGACTTCAGATGCAGAGCCTAGCGGAGTGGCGGGTCAAAACCGACCGTTGGCAGGAGATCCCGCTGGATGTTAGCAACGCCGACCAGATTGCCAAAGCACTGGAAAAAGTGGCGGAGGTTCGCAAGGTCAGTCTGGACAATGCGCGTGCGCTGGGTTTCTGGCATGACGATCTGACAGATGAAAACCCTGTGCCTGACGCGCAGGGCTTGGTAGAGGTGCCCATGTGGCGCCACGCCATCATCAATATCCCTCATCCGCTCCTGAAGCAGGGTTTGGTGATTCTGGATACGCCTGGCCTGAACGCAGTGGGTGCAGAGCCCGAGCTGACGGTCAACCTCATACCCCAGGCGCATGCAGTGGTGTTCATCCTGAGTGCCGACACCGGCGTGACGCGCTCGGACCTGTCGATCTGGCGCGAGCACCTGGCCATCTCGCCCGAGAGCATAGAAGCGCGTTTGGTGGTGTTGAACAAGATCGACACCCTCTGGGATACGCTCAACACCGCCGAGCAGGTCCAGGCGCAGATGGAGCGGCAGTGCGCGACCTCGGCTGAGATGCTCGGCGTGTCTCTAGACCGTGTGGTGCCTGTGTCTGCGCAAAAAGGCCTGGTGGCCAAGATCACTGCGGACGACGTTTTGCTGGAAACCAGTGGACTGCCAGCGTTGGAAGAGGCCCTTGCCAAAGGCATCATGGGCAGACGGCAGTCCATACTGCGCGCTGCGGTAGCGGCAGGGGTGGCGAGCCTGCGTACAGAAACGTCGCGGGTCATCAATATCCGACGCCGCGACCTCGATGACCAAATGGCCGAGTTGCGCAGTCTGCGGGGTAAGAACGCATCGGTGATCGAATCCATGCGCCATCGCATTGAGCAGGAGCAGCGTGAGTTTGATCTCAGCACTGCCAAGATCCAGGCGGTGCGTGCGGTTCACCTCAAGTTGCTGCGTGACGTTTTTCAGCAGTTGGGCGCCAAGGCGCTCAAAGCAGAGCTGGCTGAGCTGGCCCAGACACTGCAGCAAAAGGGGCTCAAGCTGGGCGTGAAGAAAATATACGTCCAGACCTTTGACAAACTGCGCGGCACCTTGGACAAGGCGCAAGCCTCTGGTACCGAGATTCAGGCCATGCTCAGCGGGACCTTCAGGCAGCTCAATGCAGAGTTCGGCTTTTCTTTGCAGGTGCCCACGCCGCCGCAGCTTGAACACTTTGCGCAAGACCTGCACCAGATCGAGCAGAGTCATTTGCAGTACCTGGGTATGGGCAATGCTCTCAAGTTGGCGCAACCCGAGTTTGCGGAGCGCCTGGTGCGCGCGCTGGCCATGCGTTTGCGCACGGTGTACGAGTCAGCGGCCAATGATCTGGAACTGTGGAGCAAATCAGCCACTGCGCAATTGGACGCACAGCTGCGAGAACGGCGTCGCAGCTTCGCTCGCCGCATGGAGGCCGTAGACCGCATACAACAGGCTGCCAGCGGCTTGGTGGAACGCATCTCGGAGATCGAGGCTGGCGAGGAGGAACTCGGCCAGTTGGAGAACAAGTTGCATGAGCTGACTTCCAAGTTGGTGGCTCTGCCAGGGGCTGCACCGGCATTGACTGACGCGCATCCGGTTTCCGCATGAGTGCTGAATCCCGGGAGGGTGTGGCCGCGCGGGTAGTCGCTTGGCAAGCTGTACATGGGCGCAACCATCTGCCCTGGCAACAGACCCGCGATCCATACCGGGTTTGGCTGTCGGAGATCATGTTGCAGCAGACCCAGGTCACCACTGTGCTGGACTACTACGACCGCTTTCTGGGCCGATTTCCTGATGTGAGCGCACTGGCGGCAGCCCCTCAAGATGAGGTCCTCGGCTTGTGGAGTGGTTTGGGCTACTACAGTCGTGCACGCAATCTCCATCGCTGCGCTCAGCAGATCATGACCGACCATGGTGGCGCCTTCCCGCGAACGGCGTCGCTATTGGCGTCTTTGCCGGGCATTGGGCGTTCAACCGCAGGCGCTATTGCCGCGTTTTGTTTTTCAGAGCGTGTGCCCATTCTGGATGCCAACGTGCGGAGGGTGCTCACGCGCCTGCTGGGCTTTGGCCAAGATCTGGCTTCTGCCAAAAACGAACGCCTTCTATGGGAGCATGCCGATGCGCTGTTGCCAGTGCGCGATCTTGACGTGGCGATGCCCCGTTACACCCAGGGCCTGATGGACTTGGGGGCGTCCCTGTGCACACCCCGCTCTCCAAAATGCTCCGATTGCCCTTTGATGGGCGATTGCGCAGCTTTCAAGGAGGGGGATCCTGAACGCTATCCCGTCAGAACCCGCAAACTGTCACGCCGGGCTGAATCCTGGCAATTGGTGATCCTGCGCGATGGTGAGGGGCGCATCTGGCTGCAACGCCGCCCACCCACTGGGATCTGGGCCGGAATGCACTGCGTGCCCGTGTTCGCTGACCTGGAGTCGCGGGATATCTTTGTGAGTGCTTTGGGTAGCGATGGGCAGTATGCGCAGCAAGAGTTGCAGCCATTTGTGCATGTCCTCACGCACCGGGACTTGCATCTTCACCCGTTGTTGATACAGACCGACGGAATGGTGCCTCCTGTGGAGGGCGGAGAGTGGCTGGGGCAAGATCAGTGGTCCTTGGTGGGGTTGCCGGCGCCCATTCGTAAGTTGCTGGACAACACGCAATCTTCGCTATGGTGAACCCAAACGGCGGCGCTCTCTCAGTCGCGGGGGGCTCGTCTCGTTTCGTTGGCGCCAAGCTCCACAACTTGTTCCCCAGAAGTTTGGCTCCAAGAGCTCGCTTGTGAAGGCAATGGTCAGCGCCCATCCAGTTCACGATGCCGCTTCAATGCAGTCCATCGGTCGCTGAACGCTTGCGCCAGTTTCTCCACCAGATAGACAGAGCGGTGTTGTCCACCGGTGCAGCCGATGGCTACAGTGACGTAGCTTCGGTGATTGCGATCCAGCATGTCCAGCCAGTGTGCTAGAAATTTTTCAATGTGGGCCCGCATCAGGTCCACCTCGGGTTGCAGGTCCAGAAAGTCAGCCACCGGCTGGTCCAGTCCTGTGAGGTCCCGGAGCGCGATCTCATAGTGTGGGTTGGGCAGCATGCGGACGTCGAAGACGTAGTCGGCATCCATGGGAATACCGCGTTTGAAAGCAAATGACTGAAAAACCAAGGTTAATTGCCCTTGCGCCGTGGACATCAGGCCTTTGACATAACTTTGCAACTGGGAGGCGCGGATGGTGCTGGTGTCGATCACGTGTGACTGTTCGCGCAGTTCAGCCAGCAGCTCACGCTCCAGCTCAATGATCTGAACTAAGGCCCTGCGTCCTTGCTGGAGGTCGTCGTGCGACAGGGGATGGCGGCGGCGCGTCTCGGAGAAACGCCGCACCAGGGTATCAATCGTGGCATCCAGAAAAAGGGATTTGACGGCCACGCCCTGACTGCGCAAACGGCTCAACTCTTGAGGCACTTGATGCAAGGACGTTGCGCTGCGGACATCCACTGCAATGGCTACGCGGTTGCCATGGTGTTTGTGTTCGAGCGCTACGAAGGCTGGCAGTAGCTCCGGCGGCAGGTTGTCTACGCAGTAGTAGCCAGCATCTTCCAGTGCGTGCAAGGCGACGGATTTTCCAGATCCCGACATGCCCGTGATGACAACAATTTCAAGGGCCATCAGCGTTTCCTAGCGGCGTTAGAGGAGGGAGCGGGTGGGGTAGGCGCCGCGACCAACTCCGGTGTCGCAGTGCCCAGCATTTCGCGCGCGTGCGCCAGCGTGGTCTCGGTAGCGCGCTCCCCACCCAGCATGCGGGCGATTTCTGCCACACGCTCGTCTTGCTGCACAACCAGCACGGTGCTGGTTGTGCCTTGAGCGCTTTTGTTTTTTGCCACCTTGAGGTGGTGATGCGCACATGCTGCTACTTGGGGCAGGTGAGTTACTGCCAGCACTTGGCGGTCGCGTCCCAGCTGCTGCATCAAACGTCCCACGGTTTCGGCGACTGCGCCACCCACGCCGGAGTCCACCTCGTCAAAAATGAGTGTGGGGGCGGAGCCTAGTTCACTGGTTGTGACTGCGATCGCCAGCGAAATGCGGGACAACTCCCCGCCGGAGGCGACTTTGCCGACCGCCTTGGGGGTCATACCGGGATGTCCTGCCACCAAAAACACGACATCATCGATCCCGTCTGGAGAGGGCTCCGACGCCTTCGTCACTGACACCTCGAATTTGCCGCCCTCCATCCCAAGACCTTGCATGGCCTGAGAGATGGACACAGAGAGCTTTGGTGCTGCTTTGGCGCGAGCCAGAGACAGCGCGCGCGCCGCCGCATGGTACGCCTTGGCGCTGACGGATTCGTTGGCTTGCAGCTTTTCCAAATCGGTGGCGGCATCAAGCTGGCGCATGGACGCTTTCCAGTCCTTGAGCAGAGCGGGTAGTTCTGCAGGAGGGCGTTTGTACCTGCGAGCCAGTCCCATCCACAAGGACATGCGTTCGTCCAGTTCTGCCAAACGGTGGGGGTCAATGTCCGCATGGCGTAAATAGGTGTGCAGAGAATGCACCACGTCTGTCGTCTGCGCCAGACTCG
Source organism: Acidovorax delafieldii (assembly GCF_007993815.1). GTDB lineage: Bacteria > Pseudomonadota > Gammaproteobacteria > Burkholderiales > Burkholderiaceae_C > Acidovorax > Acidovorax delafieldii. The sequence goes on along the minus strand of NZ_VJWE01000011.1, from coordinate 11,403 downwards.
ACGCCAGGATATCGGCCAGATTGGCGAACTCTGGCTCAATGTGTTCTTGCGCCTGAAGCAGCGAATGTGCGTGGGTCAGTGCGGAAACGGCTCCCGCGTCGTCTTCTTGCAAAGCTTGAAGCGCTCCATGGGCCCCATCCAGCAACGCTTGCGCATGCGATAGGCGCTTGTGTTGCGCGTCAAGATCCTCCCACTCCAGGTCGCCTGGCGCGAGTTTGTCCACTTCGCTGATTTGCCACTGCAGGCGCTCGCGCTCTTGCTGAAGCGTTGCCTGTGCTGCGCGTGCCTGCTGCAATGCCTTGAGGTCAGCGCGCCATTGCGTCCAACGTGATGCTGTATCGCGGGTATTCACACCGGCAAAAGCGTCCAGCAAGCCGCGCACCGACCCTGGGCGGGTCAGGCTTTGCCATGCGTGCTGACCATGGATGTCGAGAAGCATCTCGCCCAAGGCACGTAACTGTGAAGCTGTCGCTGGCGTCCCATTGATCCAACCGCGGCTTTTGCCCTGTGTGTCGACGGTACGGCGCAGTAGCAGCCAGTCATCGGTTTCAAATCCGGCTTCTTCCAGCCATGGGCGGGCATGGGCAGGGCAGTCGAATTCCGCGCAAATGTCGGTTTTGCTGCATCCTTCCCGTACTACCCCGGCATCTGCGCGTGCTCCCAGTGCCAGTTGCAATGCGTCAATCAGAATAGACTTGCCCGCCCCGGTTTCACCGGTCAACACGGTAAAGCCGCTGCGCAAGTCAAGTTCCAGCGTTTGAACGATCACAAAATCCCGCAGGGTTATCCGCCGCAGTGCCATGGTCATGAGCCCCCTTCGTTCCAGCGCAGCTTCTTGCGCAAGGTCGCGAAGTAGTTCCAGCCTTGAGGGTGTAGAAATCGCACGCGGTGCTCAGAGCGTTTGACGAGGATGCGGTCGCCATGCAGCAAGGATGCAAGGGACTGCATGTCAAAGTTCGCGCTGACATCGCGCCCGCTCACCACTTCGACAGCCACTTCAGTCGCATCGGAGAGCACGATAGGGCGGTTGGACAGGGTATGTGGCGCTATAGGAACCAGCACCCAGCCCGGGATGGATGGGTGAAGCATGGGGCCGCCCGCAGACAACGAATATGCGGTCGATCCGGTGGGGGATGCAATGATGAGGCCGTCGGCCCTTTGATTGGCTACAAACTGCCCACCAACTTCGACACGCAATTCCACCATGCCCGATGTCGCGCCACGGTTGACCACCACATCGTTCATGGCCAAGGCTTCGAACACCACACGTTCATCGCGAACGACTGTTGCGTGCATTAAAGGCCGCTGGTCTTCTTCGTATGCACCTCGCAGCATCGGTGGCAATGTGGTCTGATAGGTGTCGAAGGGAATGTCAGTGATGAATCCGAGCCGGCCCTGATTGATGCCGATCAGCGGCGTTCCAAAACGCGCCAAGCGTCGGCCAATGCCGAGCATCGTCCCATCCCCCCCCACCACCAGCCCCAAATCGCACCGTGCACCGATCTGGTCTACATTCAGGGAAGGGTAGTGTGTCAATCCGGTATTGCTGGCGGTCTCCGCTTCCAGCACCACCTCACATCCCTGGCGCTCCAAGAAATGCGCAATATCCTCCAAAGCCCGGCGAGAGCCATCACCGGGGGCGCCTGAAGCTGAAGTCTGGTACTTGCCTATAAGTGCGACATGGCGGAAATTGGACGTCATCGCGAAATTACATCATTAAAATCATTCCATGCTCGATGACCGTGCCAAGTTGTTGCTCAAAGCCCTGGTCGAGCGTTACATCGCTGATGGGCAGCCCGTAGGGTCCCGTACCCTTTCCCGTGCGTCCGGGTTGGATTTGTCGCCCGCTACGATACGAAACGTGATGGCGGACCTGGAAGAGCTGGGGCTGATTGCGAGTCCACATACCTCCGCTGGCCGTATTCCCACAGCGCGTGGATACCGTTTGTTTGTGGACACGATGCTCACGGTGCAGCGGGAGTCTGTCATGCCGCCCCAGCTGGCACCTGAACAGCCGCAAAAAGTCATCGCCAACGCCGCACAGCTGTTGTCCAACCTCTCCCAGTTCGTTGGAGTGGTGATGGCACCTCGGCGTACCTCGGTATTTCGCCACATAGAGTTTCTTCGACTCTCCGAAAAGCGCTTCCTCGTGATCATCGTGTCGCCGGAAGGTGACGTACAGAATCGCGTGATCTTCACCGAGGTGGATCACTCCCAGTCGCAACTGGTAGAGGCCTCCAACTTCCTGAATGCCCACTACGCCGGACTCGCAATGGAGCAGGTGCGAGAACGTTTGAAGTCCGAGGTCGATGTATTGCGCGGAGAGATTGCATCGCTTATGCAGGCGGCAGTCAACGTAGGCTCAGAGGCACTGTCCGAGGCGCAGGACGAGGTGGTGATTTCTGGAGAGCGCAACCTGCTGTCCGTCAGTGATTTCTCCAGCGACATGGGCAACCTGCGTAGGGCATTTGACTTGTTTGAGCAGAAGACACAAATCCTTCGCCTTCTGGACATCTCCAGCCAAGCGGAGGGGGTGCGCATCTACATCGGTGGCGAGAGCCAGGTTGTGCCCTTTGAAGAGCTTTCGATCGTCAGCTCCCCCTATGAGGTTGATGGCAAGGTGGTGGGGACTTTGGGCGTGATTGGTCCTACGCGCATGCCATACGACCGCATGATCCAGATTGTGGACATCACCTCCAAGCTGGTGTCCAACGCGCTCAGCCACCGCAAGTAAGCCCCTACAATACGGCGCTTGCCCCGTTGTATAGCGCTGGAGCATGGCTTGGGGGCGTTAGCTCAGTTGGTTAGAGCAGAGGACTCATAATCCTTTGGTCGTTGGTTCAAGTCCAACACGCCCTACCAAGTAGATAAAGGAAACCCTGCTATCAATACGGTAGCGGGGTTTTTTGTTTGCCGTGCCATGTAGCCACTATGTAGCCAGCGGCGCAGGGTTTTGTTCCAAGTAGCCTGCATGTGGCTACCGTTCCCGGAAACAAAAAAAGCCCCGCTTCTGGGGCGCAGGCCTGGTCATCGGGAGTGTGCTCGGTCAGGAATTTGGGCGCATCAGTCATCCTCAAACCCGCTGAGCAAGGTTGTACGCGGCGGCCTCTCGTCGGGTCGAAACTGAAATTCGCTGAATGGATTGCTCGGGCTGTAAGGTTTGGTGGATGTGTACAAAGTCCAGCCATCGCCTAAATGACGGCTGGCACAGTCCATTTCCGGGCGATGCCCAGCGACGAGCAAGTGATGACATGCCTTGTTCACATTTGCAGCGGCCAGGGTTCCGTCTTCTCCCATACCCCGGCTGGGGATGAACCCTCGCCAGCTTGGCTTAACGAACAGGTCGGCAGCGCATATACCCTCATACGGTGTGTATACCCAGCCGCCCCAATCGGCAGGGTCAAAAGGCAATCCACTGTCCGGCCCACATAGCCCGAAGGCGTGCTGAGGATGCATGCCCGTTGCGCTGGCTCGCCTGATTTGCTCGTCAACCAGCATGCGCCATATCCGCTCGTCGTCGTGCGGAAAGGCCACGGATTGCACGGTTGGTTTTTTGATGAGTTCAGCGATAAGCTCAACCAGCGCCGGTGTGATTGGGAAATCGTGCTTCATGTCTGAGAGTATGAAGGCACGCTCAAATATGCCCACGAGTTTTCTGCAGGCAGCAGCACGAGCTGTCAGAGTAGGATTTGAGGCTGTGGGGCTCATTCACTTGCGCCTGCTCTGCTGCGCATCACCTACTTCCTGTGGTAACCGGCTTGGTAACCAGTTCATGAATGCAACCACCGTTTTCATGGATACCCTAGCTTGGATACCAGTCTCGCGCGCGAAGTGCGAAGCAAAGTCTGCCAAGCAGCGAGTTTCGGGACCAGTACGCGCGTGCGCGCGAACTGCACGGCGAAGTGTGGGCTTCGCCCTAGTTGTGTTTTTTTGCGCGTTCGTTACCCAGCAAATGTCGGCGTTGCAGTCCCCCGGCGCTGAACACTGCCATCAGTCTGCCCATGCGCTGGTGTCGTGGGCGTGTTCATCCCGCTCCCTGGTCAGTCCGTTATCACCCTTGCGCACAGCCGTTGCTTTGTGAGGTTTTGTGAGGTTTTGCTTCCTCCTCACATGCCGCTGAACAGCATTCAGCAAGGCAGCTTTTGCCCGTTGCTGTTTCTGCATCTTTGTGCAGTGCGGCGCTGGACCCACGCCAATGGCCGAGCAAGTTGCACCGACATGCCACAGCCGTTCGGAGGTTCCGCCGATGGCAAGCCAAATCCCAGTCAGGCTTTCGTGTGCCGCTTGCTGCGTTGCCGGTGCATTCCATTTGCTGTCAGTAGATGGCTTCTCTAGAAGGTGTCCGTGTGGCGGTGTAGGCGAGCCCTGAAAACTGCCCTTCATTGCACCGTGGGACGGTGCAGTAGCGGTTCTCTCTACACCGTGGGACGGTGCAATAGCCTTGCTCTCTACACCGTGGGGCGGTCTAAGGCTCGCGTTTTTGTAGGCGCTGCGTGTGAAGTTCGGCAGTGCCTCGGGGTCGAATCCCGGATGCACATCAAGCGGCGCCCACGTCACTGCAAACCAGCTTGCGCGATTGGGTCTGTGCCCTTTGACGGTTTGGTAGAGGAACCCCGCTGCCTCCAGTTCGCGCCGTGCCTTGGTCAGCATGTCGTTCGACTTCCAGCCGCGTGCGGCCATGCGTTCGCGGGTCAGCAGCAATCGCCCGTTGTTGTCTCGCACATATTGCCGGGCCACTTCCAGCAACAAGGCTCGGGCGTGCATGCTCAAGGCGGCAAAGGCTGGACTATCTATCACTGCCCATGGCAGCGCGATAAAACCTCCGGCATCTCGATGCGCTGCATTGCCCTTGCGGCGGTTGGCGTTGCGTGCGTTAGCCATGGCTTCCCTCCTTTCTGCATGCCATGCGGCGCAATACGCTGCCCCTGTCGGCCGGTTGCTGCATGGTCGGATGCACTGGTGCACTCATGCCGTGCCTCCGTCAAACAATCCCTGCTGCCTAGGATGCGGTGCGGGGCGCTTGTGGGCCTTGTTCATCGCAGCGGCGCGGCGGTAGGCGTCAGGGGCTCTTGCACGCAATGCAGCACGGGCGGCCTTAACCTCGGCAATCCAGCCGTGAGAACCAGCTGCGCGGGCAGCATGGATGCAATCGGCGGGCAGTTTGTAGGCGGACACGGTGGCTAAACGGCCAACCTCGCGCTTCGCTCTTTCAACGTCGGCTTCGACAACATCAGTGGGAGCGAAAAAAGGAGGGCCGGCGTCCACAACTGCTTGTCTGAGCGCTAGTTTTGACTGCGCTGTCTCCCGTCGCTCGAAAACCGCATCGGCGACTAAATTCGACTTTTTGTATTCGTCGCTTTGCATCTCTTCGAGTCTCCGCGCGATGTAGCTGCGGCGACTGTCAGCCCGCAATAGCTGGCGCACCATGGCTTTGCGCCACGCTTTCCACTTTTCGGCTACTGTGGCCTGCGCCCTCTCTGCTTGGGCTTTCAGGTCGGCCACTGACGCTACAGCACGCGCACGGCGCGCACTCGCTTCATTGCTGGTGATTCCCTGCTCAAACACGCCCTCGCGGTCATTGGCTTGTTCGTTTGCTTCTTCGAATTGTTGAACCATCGCATGAGCGCGTGCTTGTTGGTCATGGTCAAACTCGCCAACAACCGATTGCGCAGCAGTGCCCACTGCGTAGGCTTCGGTCAGGGCATCGCGCATCCACCTCATGCGGTCTGGAAACTTGTTCAGGGCGTCATCGTTGAGCGGATAGCCGAGGCGATGCTCCATTGCATAGGCAATGGATTGGCCTGCGCCGTCAATCATGGCTGCTGCAAGCTGTTTCGCGTCGAACGGGATGGGCAGGAACGGTGCCGTATCTGGATTGGGGCTGCCAGGCCATCCCATGTCGTCGGCAGGCGTCCAGTTAAAGATAGTTCCAGGCTGGCACACGTCTCGAAATGCCTCGGTGGCGTACACCCCGTTCTCTCTTATTTCGTAGGGCTTGAGGTCCAGCTCCCGATACTCTGGGTAAGCGAACTTCCTCAAAGCTTCGGCGGTGGCCGAGTCGTACAAGCGTTGGCTCAATGCATCCTCCCGAATGCGCCTCCCCAGGCAGGAGCCCCAGCAGGCCAGCGGGAGGAACCGGCTTTTCGGCAGGATTGCGGCCCTGCCTAGCTGGGGCGAATCTTGGCTATTCGCGCTGCTGTGCGTCCGTGTCAGGCAATACGGCGGGCTCCGGACCACTCCACGGGCCTACCTTGTGCGACCAGCTTGTCGGCCTCAATGTCGGCGGTCTTGTTCGCGGCGGCGTACGTCAGGCTCCGGTTTGCTTCACGGTCTAGCCAGACTTCAGACCCACGACGGCGGCCCAGATTGCGGGGGCGTCATCTTTACAGATTGCGGGTGTCATGTTCATGGTCGGTTCCTTCGGTTTGGTTTGTTCTGTGCCTTGGTCATACAGCGCTAGGGCTTCGCGTGTTTTCACGTCTAAGTTTCTTTTCCTTCGCGCGTACTCGTGAATCCGTGAGCTTCTAGCTGTTTGTGGATGTATCGGTCTGGGTAGTCCGCGCCGCATAGCTCAAACGAGCTGACGTAGCTCTCATGATGCTCACCCACCGTCAATCCGCTTTTGCCAGAAAGGCCTAGGCTGAAGCCGTTGGGCATCTCGTAATAGAGGGGCCTTTGCAGCAGTTTGCTACCTGCCTCCAGCGAGAGGTGCGGTAGGTCGGAATCCATCGAAAAATCTGAGCAATCCCCGCAAGTGCAGCGCCGCGTAATGAAGAGGTGAGGCAACTGCTCGGCTAAGTAGTCATCTTCCAGCGTTTCTAGCCACTTCTTTGTTTCTTCGTAGAGACGCGGCAAAACATCTTTGAGGTATTTGCGTTCTTGCATATCTTCCCTTTTGTGATTCATGTCACAGCGTGTAGCTTGCGCGGCTCGGCCTGGGTATCAAACTGCACCCCGGCCTCCTCCAGAATCCAGGCCTCGATGCGCTCATGGTGTACGCGCAGCAGGTCAAGCGGTCGCACGCGATAATGCTTTTCTGCGGTCGCGCTGGGCTTGTGGCCTTGAATCTGCGCCACCACGCCAGCAGGCACCTCCAGCCACTCAGACAAGGTGCCAAAACTGCGCCGCAGGCCGTGCAAGGTTAGGCCATCAATGGCGGCCACCTTGCACGCCTTGTCGTGCGCATGGTTCGGCTCGGTCTGTGCGGTGTCTTTGTTGCGGGTGCTGGCGAACACCCACTCATTGCGGCGGGGCAGGGCGGCCAGCAGGCTGTGTACATAGGGCGTCAGTGGAATCACGCGCTCGCCTTCCACCTTGTCGCGGATGGTTAAGCCCTTCCATTGGGTGTTTAGGTCGTCCCAGCGCATCGCCAGTACCTCGCCGGGGCGTGCGCCAGTCAGCAGCAGCGTTTGCAGGTAAGCGGATACGGCAGGGTTGCCGATGCTGCGCACAGCGGCAAACCAAGCGGGCAATTGCTCTTTCAATAGTGAATCGTCTTTCGCCTTCGCCTTGCCCAGTGCCTCGCGCGCTCTCTTCGTCTTGGCAGGGTTCGTGCTGGGCAGAACCAGCGCATATTCCTGTTGTTCTGCGCACCAGCCCAAAAACGCTTTCAGCAGTCGCCATGCCAGCCGGGCGGCAGTGGGGCGGGTCTGTGCCTCGCGTGCTGCCCATGCCTCGATAACGGCGGGCGTTAGGTCACGCAGGGGCAAGGCCAGCAGCGGATGTAATGGCCCGGCAATGGTCACACCTCGGCCACGGGTGCCGCGCTTGGCAGTTTCGCCACCGGCTCGGGTCAGGCGCTCATGGTCTTTGCGGTGGAGGTCGCCCCAGTGTGGGGTGCGTTCGGTCACGTAGGCGGCCCATGCTTCGCCCACTATTACGGCTTGCATGGTTGCGGCTGTCTTGGCTGCAGCCTTGTCAGCCTGTTGCTGGCGCTCAAGCTCTCGGGGGTCTTGCCCGTTGTCTAGCACTACGGCAAGGCGGCGGGCTTCGGTGCGGGCCTGTTCAATGCTCCACAGCTTCACATCCCCGATGGTGCGGCGGATGGTTTGCCGGTTCAGCTTCGCCTCATAGACAAACGATTTGGCACCAGCGGCAGTTACTCGCACGCGCAGGCCGGGCGCTTCGCTGTCACGCATGAATGCCTGTTGCTTGCCGGTGGGGCAGGTCAGGCGCTCGATTACCCCTACTGTCAGATTCACTCGGTCGGATAGGTCTGGTGCGTCGGTCTTGCGCGGTCTTGCCATGCTGATTGCTCCGGCGGTTTTGGCTACACAGACAATCCATGTAGCCACCATGTAGCCAAAAAACCCCAATTCTGAGGAATTTCAATCAACGCTAAGACTGTTCACTTGTCCAGTGATGTGCTCATAAGTTGTTGATTTGTATTGATTTTATCATTATAAATCAACACCATGAAATACGGGATTGGTGGGACTCATAATCCTTTGGTAGTTGGTTCAAGTCCAACACGCCCTACCACCCTCGCTCGCAGGGTGAATCCATCAACAAACGATGTGTTTTGTGATCCAAATCGCTCAGTTTGTTTTTGGAGCCTTCATCGTGCATTACAATCTCGGCTTGCGTTGAATTGACTGTCTGTTTGCATGGCCTGATCCAGGAAAGCAATCAGAAAGAAAGCAAATTTCAAGGGTTGCCAAGAAATCATGCTATAATTCGAAGCTTAGCGGCTGTAGCTCAGCTGGATAGAGTACTTGGCTACGAACCAAGGGGTCGTGGGTTCGATTCCTGCCAGCCGCACCAACAGGTAAGCCCTGCAAGTCTATGATTTGCAGGGCTTTTTCCTTTGCCTGGAGCTGATAAGCTGTTTTTCCACAAGCCAGTTGTGGGGGACTTTGTGGGGGACTTTTGGGTAGAAAAGCCAAGCGGTCTTGCCCTACCTTCCCGTTGCGCAAGTACCGTTCGAGTTGCCCGAGCTGGTGAGGCAACTGTCGGCCAGGAGCTGTCGCTCAGACGACTCAGTTCACGTAATGCTCGCAGGTCGTGGATCAAGGAGGTTTCAATGTTGCAGCAATATGAAGAACTCGCAGTACTAGATCAGGGCGAGGATGGTGCAATCGTCTCGATTCGCGGCCAGGATGGCCCCTCGATTGTTTTAGGAGCGGGATATCTACATCACTTGGATAAAGTCTTGGCCGCCGCTATGTGTGACATCGAAGTAGAGGCGACGGGTCAAGGAGTTAAGTTGCTGTGCGCGGAGATTCACACCTTGCTTGCCGCGTATGAAGAGACCCAAAACAAGTTCTATGGCAAGGGGGCGCCCAACTCTTCTCACTCCGTAGCAGAGGCCATCCGCGAGCTTCGAGAAATGCGCGAGCAACTTGATCAGTTGCATTAGGACGGGCCATAGAGAGCAGCACGATTGAATTGCAATCTAGTTCTCACTATCTGGAGGTGCTTTGGTGTCTGCCGTGGGCCTGATAGCGTCCTTCGCCGTCGGGCAGAATTCGGCCACTACCGGCTGCTGGCTGATGCCGTTCAACTCGACCAGAAGAAGCCGCTATGACCAAGTATCAAGTCGCAATAATTCTGCTCATATTTGCCGTTGTGCAGCTAGTCATGGCGGTAAAGATCGCCAGGCTAAGCAAGCGAAAGTCTTCAGAAAAATCTGCGCAACTCGATGTAGAAATTGACCGTCTGAATGCAATTAGCAAGCGTATTCAGGTGGCGGCTTTCAGCGCACTTCTTGTTTGGCTGGGAATTCAATACTTCGCATAGCGGCCACAAACGGACATCTGTAAGACCAAATGACAGAAAAATTTGGAAGTGCAATCTATCTAGTGCTTGCGCTGCATGCGTACATGCTGTTTGTTGCGCTGTACTGTGGCTGGATAGGTTGGCGCGTCCGATTTCTAGGGGACTTAAAGTTGGTTCGCGACGCCAGTCACGCTCCACTCCCGCACGGGGCAGCTATTGCTAAGCGGTACGGAACCTCTTACATGGTTGTTGCGACCATGCTTGCCTTGCTCGCGGCCGGGACTCCCCTCGGTCTGCCGTTTGCGGTGTGGCTTGTGCTGAGCATCGTTGTAGTGATCGCTCAGCGGCTCTACCGCAGTGAGCTCGAAAGCCAAGCAAAAGGGCATAAATCGCCCTAGCACTGAGAGACTGCTCAGGGCCCTGAGCTGTCTTTCGGGAGTGCCACCCGGAAGCTGCCCTTGATTTGCTGCACGCTGCTGCTGGAAATCCTGGTGTCTGCCTACCGCAAGCTATAGTTTGCTGGCTTAACGCTTGCGGGGTTTTACGGCGTTTTATACCTGGATGCTTGAACAGGTCATCCCTTGCAAACCCATGCTGCAAGCCACTTCCAGGAGGAAACAGTGTCCAGAATATCCCACACGATCCAGTTTATCTCGCAGGTTTTGCGGTCTAAATTTCATTGGACGTCACTTGGAGGAGCTTGTGAGTAGCTGGCTAAGAGTTCTGTTATTCGGATTTGTCGCCGCTTTCGGGGTTTTGGCGGCTTTCCTTTTCGTAAAAGGGGAACTGAAAGCTGCGGTGGGAGCATGTATTCCCGCGGCCCTTGCCGTCCCCTTGCTACTGGAAGCCTGGCGCCCTGGTAAATACGTGTTGCGCAAACCAGATGATGGTTCTCCCGACAACCTGTTTACCCGTCTTAGGCAATTCCGCATCGATCACCCCGGAATCGATGGCGCCCTCATTTCGTGGGGGTTATCGGCACTTGCGCTCACGCTGGTTGGTGCTTTACTACTGCGTCTTGTTCGAGCGTTTTCTTCGTGGTGATCGAATGACTTTGTGCCGGCCAACCCATCATTCCACCGGACCTGCGCAGGGAGCCTCGCTGGCGGGTGAATTCAAACGTTGAGCTCCGCTTTTACCTGCCACCACCGACAGCTCTTGGCCGGAACATGCCGTTGACAGAGGGTACATGCTGCCTGTGTTTAGGGTGCTGAACTGAATGGTCCCCAGCGCACGAATGTGTATCCCAAATATCCCGTACGCTACAGGTAGTCCCGCATGTATTGAGGATTTGAGATTCCCCAAAACTCATGTCAATCGCCCTTCGAATTTCCTCCGCTCTCCTCGGCATAGCATTGGCGGCAGGCTTCTTTTGGGGGTACGTAGGCTTGGCTAACGTTGGAAGCGCCGGAAACCCCATGGAACCTGGCCGCTCAGAAGCGATGTTCAGTGGCCCACTTTACTTGCTGCTACTACTGGTACTTGCTTGGGTGTGCCGAAACTCGAAGGATCCCGGAGTGATCGCTTACGGGATGGCAACTCAGAAGAACTTGATGAAGACAGGTATTTCGCTGCTGCTGTGTGTTCCTGCTGCATTCCTCTTCATCGGTTTCGTTGCCCCACCTTTCATCATCGCAACTTCATCGGTATATCTGCTGATGTCAGCAGTCAAGGTTGAGCGGGGCG